>CAWIJX010000013.1:0-16092 GCA_963836515.1 uncultured Phycisphaerales bacterium | reverse complement strand
GACCTGCGACGGATCGAGCCCGGCCGCGGAGAAGCTCGTATCGGTGATGTCCGACGCCAGGAGGTGCCCTTCATCCAGGTCGAACGTATCGCTCGTGTCGGCATAGACGCTGTACAGCAGGTCGCTGTTGCCGGTGGGAGTGTCCCAGGCGAGGTCGATTTCGGAGGCGCTGACGGCGGTCGCGGCGACGTTCTGCGGCGCGTCGGGAACGGTAGCGCCCTGGGCGTAGGCGCAGTTGGATGTGCCGTAGCTGTTGTACGCGGCCACGCGGTAATAATAGGTCATGCCGGGCGGGAGGGACGTATCCGAATACGGGCTGGCGGTGATGGTGCCGGGGCAGGCGCTCCAGGTTTCGCCATCGGCGCTGCGCCAAAGGTAGAAGCCGGTCTCATTGCTGGAATTATCCGTCCATGTCAGGTCGATTTCGCTGGTGCTGACAGTGGTGGCTTCCAGGTCGCTCGGCGCATCGGGATAGTCGGCGGCGGTGATCGGCCCGACGATGCTGGACCAGGCGGAACTCGTGAAGCTGTTGTAGGCGCAGACGCGGAAGTAGTAGTCGGTGTTCGGGGCGAAGGAGCCGGTGGCGGTGAAGTTCACCGTGCCCGTGCCGGTGTTGGCCGGGGCGTAGGCGGAGCCTTCGGCCGAGAACGGGCTGTCGGCCAGGCTCCACTCGAGGATGAAGCCATCCTCGTTGGTGGCACTATCGGTGAAGGAGATGTCGGCCTCGCTGCCGGAGGTGATCGCGGATACCAAGAGGGCGCTGGGCGTGCCGGGCACGGCCGGGGTGGTGACAGCGACGGTATTGCTCGACCCCGACAAGCCGTAACCCTCGACCGCACGCACGCGGAAGTAATAGGTGGTTAGCGCGGCAAAAGCGTGATCGACCGAAACCGATGTCGCGTCAGCGTCGGTAATGGCAATCTGCGTGTAATGGATTCCATCCGTGCTCATCTTGATCGAGAAGCCGTTTTCGTCCGCCGAGTTGTCCACCCAGGAAAGAGCGACCGTGCTGTCGGTGATGGACTCCAGAACCAGGTCGGAGGGAGCTACCAGCGACTGGCCCGCCTGGACTACTTTCTCCCCGAAATAACTCCCGTCGTCATCCTGGGCAACCACCGTAATGTAATATTGATCCGATTGCGTGTACGTGTGAGTCGGTTGGGGGTCGGGCTCGCGCCCGATTGCGGAACTCAGAGCGCTGCCGTCTCCCCAGTCCACCTGCCAGGCGATCGGGTCATTTCCCGGGTCTGTCGCCGAAAGGGTCAGCTCGTAAAGGTCGTTCACGTCGACCGACGTCGCACCGGTTATGCTGATCGTCGGAGGGACGTCATTCACCTGGACGGTCTTGGTCGCCACGTAATAGAGATCCGGGCCTTTTGCGAATGCCGCGATCGTGTAGGTCCCCTCGTCGCCATAGGTGTGGCGCGCCGGCGTGTGCCCGTTGGTCTGGGCGGTAGCGGTATCGACCGACCCGTCGCCCGGGTAGATCGTCCAGTTGCTGATGGCCGCCACGCCCTGCGTGGTGGCGTCCAGGCTGACCTGGTACTGGGTGCCTTCGTCAACGGATGGATCGCCCGCTATGCTGACGGCCGGCGCGTGTGCCTGCATGCGGTAGGTTCGGTCGATCTCAAAATAGTCGTTGGCGTTGACGACGCCATCAAAATTGAAGTCGCCGTTGGCCCAGCCGCTCAGGTCGTTGGCAAAACCATTGTCGATGCGCGCGTAGTCAGCGCTGTTGATCACGCCGCTCAGGTCCGCATCGCCGTCGTAGGTATAGCGCACGAGGATGGCGTTGGCGCCCACGGGCTGGCCCATGAACGATGAGCACCAGGGCTGGCCGCCGCAGGTGTTGTTCATCACCCCGAGGTCCGTGGTCTGGCTGGAGTTGTTGTGCGCTGACGTGCTGGCGATGCCGGGGCCATCCCACCATCCGCTGCTTGCGTTGTAACCGGTGACCAGCCAGCCGGTGACATCGGCCAATACGGCGTCGCCATCGCCGGATGGGTAGTTGACGATCAGGGCATTGTCATTCACATCGAGGGTTGCGCTCGAGCCGATGGAGAGCGAATCGAGCACCAGAGCCCTGAACTGGCCTTCGGGCAGGGTGAATCGCGAAGAATCGTTGAGCTCCAGATCGCTGAGATGCTGCGTGCTCCGCAGGTTGACCACGCCCCCATTCATCACCACCGACAGATCGCCTCCGCGCAGAGCCAAGTCGAGGTTGACCGTGCCGCCGTTGACGGTTAACGATCTGCTTCCCGACCCGCCCGCCACCACCAGGTCGAGGGGATTCAAGAGGTTGTCGGCGATGCTGATGCTGTCGCTCTGGCCCTCCGGGGCGTCCAGAGTATCGAGGCGCAGCGTGTCGCCGGGGCCGACAATGGTTGGCGAGCCGTTGTTGAGCGTGACGGACACGCCGCCCGTTCCGGAATCGGCCGCCACGACGAACGTATCCGCCCCGCTGGTCCCGAGAATCTCAACCGAGAGCATCTGGCGAACCTCCAGAATGCTCGAGAATCGGCAACAGGCAGTCGGCGCGGCCGCGTTCCGAGCACGAAGCGTCCGGCTCGACCTGCATGAAGGCGTGATCGACGACCATACGAGCAGCGCGGCACAATTTGCGCCACAACGAACGAAGTAACATGACCGACTCCTTCCCGAAAGGAACCGGCCTGGAGGCAGGAACCCCTGTCTTCAAGCCCACACCATTTGACCCACCGAACGAGCGACAATTTAGCTGGGTGTTGCAGGGTCGTCAATCATATTCTTTCGAGAAAAAGTAAAATGTTTATCTAGCACTATCATGGCACGATAGGGCTGGCCGGACATGCGGTCGTGCCCCAGACCGCGTAAACGCGGAACTCCGAACCAAGTTCATCCCGCCGCCTTCGCCTGCCGGAGCGTAGCCGCGCAGGTGCGAAGCGAATCTTGCATCCTGTCGGGGCAAGTGCGGCGCGTTGAAGCGTAGACAGCGAGTTGTCCAGCCATGGAACGCAGTGGATAGTGGGTAGTTGGTAGCGGATAGTGACGACACTATCCAGTACCCGAGCCTCGAAAGTCCCATCGAGAGAGCCACGGTTGTTGCCTCACCCGTGGTCGCGTTGGTCGGAACGACAAGGCAAGTTCCGGGCGGTGTGATATCCGCCACACTTGCCCTTTCCCCCTCCTCACGCGATGATTTTCCCGATCATGGCCGAACCCGAAGGACTGAACTTGCGGCTTGGTACGCGGGGCAGCATGCTCGCTCGTATCCAGAGCGGCCAGGTTGCCGACGAGCTGGAGAAACGTCACGGCGGCCTGCACGTCGAGCTGTGCATCTTCAAGACCACGGGCGATCAGATCGTCGATCGGCCGCTGCACCAGGCCGGCGGCAAGGGGTTGTTCGTCAAAGAGTTGGAGAAGGCGCTGCTCGACCGGGCCGTCAACTTCGCCGTACATAGCTTCAAGGATGTCCCCGTCACCATGCCCCTAGTCGAGCAGGAGAACCTGATCGTGGCGGCCGTCCCCCAGCGCGAGGATGCGCCGACCTGCTGATCTCCATGTCGGCCAGAAAAATCGGCGACTTGCCGCAGGGCGCTCGCGTGGGCACCGGCAGCCTGCGCCGCCGCGCGCAGCTTCTGGCGCTGCGGCCGGATCTGCACGTCCAAGGGATTCGCGGCAACATCGACACACGCCTTCGCAAGCTCAAGAACGGCGATTTCGATGCCGTCATCCTCGCCATGGCCGGCATCAAGCGGGCGGGGCTGTTCGATTCGGACCTGATGACGCCCATCGAGTATGACGAGTTTCTGCCGGCCGCCGGACAGGGCGCGCTGTCGATCCAATGCCGGCGCGACAACCGGCAGGTGCGGGACCTGGCCGGTGTGCTGCATCACGAGCCGACGGCCAGTTGCGTGCAGCAGGAGCGGGAACTCGTGCGACTGCTTGAAGGCGATTGCTTTTCGCCCATCGCGGCATTTGCGAGCATCGTCGGCAAGGAGCTTATCTTGCGCAGCCGTCGGCCGGCGCAATGGCGAGCCACCCCTGCTCACGGCGAAAGTGGAAGTGGCCCTCGCATCGGCAGCGACGGCAGCCAAGTCAGCGTTTGAGCAGCTCTCAAAGCAGAACGTGGCGGGACATCTTCGGGGGTGACGAGCGTATCGCGTATTGCGGATTGCGGATTGCGTGCTGCGTAACGGCATACGCAGTACGAAATACGCGGTGCGATCAACGATCACCCCTCACTTTATTCTTGCGTTAAGCGGAAGTTGCAGTAATATGAATCCGGTGCCCGATGGCACCTTTTTTGCTTGGCCGCTCGCCGTGGCCTACGATCGATGCAATTGTCGCGGGAGGCTATGTTGGAAGGCCGTCCTACCAGAGTATTGGTTCTTTCCAGTCAGTCGGGCGATAATGCCCGTCTCATCCAGTGTCTCGGGCAGGTGGCCCAGGTCATCGAGGTCGAATCGATCGATCGGGCCATCGAACTGCTCCGCCAAGAGAGCTTTCAGGCCATCTTCTCAGACGCCGCCGACTTCCTGCCGCTGGAGCGGGCGCTGGTCTCGCAGCAGGCCGGCCTGATCCTCAACACTCTGGGCGAAGGCGTCTGCATCGTCGATGGCGAAGGCCGCTGCAACTGGATGAACCGCAAGATGCAGGCCTGGCCGCCGCGCGTCCACGAGAAGATTCGCCGCACGTGCCAGGAGGCCTACGAGCTCTTCGCCAAGGGCGTCGGCCCGGCATCGCCCGATGCGCCGCTGGCCAGCCGATCCAAGCGGTATTCGCTTAACATCGATGATGCGCAGTTCATGGAGATGATCTGCTCGCCGGTCATCAGCCCGGCCGGGCAGGTGGTGCAGATCGCGGCCGTCACGTGGGATGCCACCAGCAACCGCCGGCTCCAACAGAAGCTGGATGCCATCGACGGTGCCGGCCGCGAACTGGTGCTGCTCGAATCGGAGACCCTCTCCAAACTCCACGTCAGCGAGCGGCTGAAGTTCCTGGAGGAGAAGATCGTGCGCTTCACGCGCGATCTCATGCACTTCGACCATTTCGCCATCCGCGTGCTGGACCGGAAGAACGAGAGACTCGAACTGGTGATCTGTCACGGCCTGCCGCCCGAAGCGCAGGCCGTCGAGCTTTATGCCCGGCAGGAAGGCAACGGCATCAGCGGTTACGTGGCGGCCAGCGGGCGATCCTACATCTGTCCCGATGTCGAGCGCGACCCTCGCTATGTCATCGGGCTGGACCACGCCAAGAGCAGCCTGACCGTGCCCCTGCGGCTGCACAACCGCGTCGTCGGCATCTTCAACATCGAAAGCCACCACAAGGCCCAGTTCAGCGAGGACGATCGCCAGTTCGCCGAGATTTTCGGCCGCTACGTCGCCATCGCCCTGCACATGCTCGACCTGCTCATTGTCGAGCGGGTCAACGTGCTGCACAAGGTGACCGACGATGTGTGCGTCGAAGCGGCCGGGCCGCTCAATGACATCGTCTCCGACGCCAAAGTGATGATGGACCAGTACGTCGGCAACGACGACATGCGCCAGCGACTCGCCCAGATCGTGAACAATGCCCAGTCGGTGCAGCGCTGCCTCCGCCAGACGGCCGAGGGCCCGCGCCGATCCTGGGCGCCGAAGACATCAAGGCCGGCGAGGATCCCATCCTGCGCGGCGCCGAGGTGCTCGTGGCCGATGACGAACAGAACATCCGCGCCATCATCTCGGATGTGCTCCGGAAATACCGGGCCAATGTCGTCGTCGCCTCCTCCGGCACCGAGGCCGTCACGCAGATCGGCCTGCACGACTTCCACCTGGTCATCAGCGACATCCGCATGCCCGACAAGACGGGCTATGACGTGTACGCGGCCGCCCGGAAGAAGTCAGCGACGACGCCGGTGATCCTCATGACCGGCTTCGGCTACGACCCCAACCACAGCATTCTGCGCGCCACCCAGGAGGGGTTGCAGGCGGTGCTCTTCAAGCCGTTCAAGGTGGAACAGCTTCTCACGGAAATCCGCAAGGCGTTGACGAAGGTTCGGACGGTATAGTGGCAGGTGCGGACGGCGTAGACGGCGCGCTGTTCCATGGCTCGCATCTCCTTCACTTCTCGCTTGGTGTCATATCCGCAGGCAGATCGCCGATGGCGAACTGGATTCCGCCCAGGAGATACTTGTAGAAGAGCGGGCTGAGGTACGGCGGCTTCTGAACGCCCAGTGAGCAGTAGAAGACGCGGCCCTTGCCATAGGACTTGATCCAACTGATGGGATAGTCAACCTGCCGTCCCGTGTAGGCTTCCAATCGCCTGACATGCTCCTTGAGCCAAGCCGACTTGGGATCAGCGGTGGGGTCTTTCGTCTGGGTCATGTCCAGGCTCAGCAGCACGCGGAGCTTCTTGCGCGAGTACGGCGGGCCAGGTATATAGGCCTGGTCATAGATGCGGAACGGCTGGCCGGCAAAACAGGCGGTCAGCGGGTGGGCGGGATCATCGACTTTGATGACGAAGTCGCCGACGAAGTGCCCGTTGTAGAAAGCGCCCATCAGCTCGCCATACTCTTTCCAGTCGGCCAGCGCGGCGATGGCGCCTTCGATGGCGGCGATGCCTTTGCCATCCTCGGCGACGAATTTCAGGATGCTCGTCTTGACCTGCTGATCCAGAGCCTGGGCCGCCTCGCGCTCGGCCGCGGGCATGGTCTTCAGGTCCCACGGCGGCAGGAACGGACTGCGGTCGTGCAGGCCGGTGAAAAAGATCGCATCGAAGTCTTTGAGGCTGTCGGGCAGGAGTAGTCGCGGGTTGTCGCTGACGGCCACCTCGTACGCGCCCGTCTTCTTGCCGAGAATCCTGACGGCTTCCTCGGTGAGGAGGTTGGCCATGTGGCTCCAGACGCGGCCCCAGAGGAGGATCTTCCTCGCGCGGGCGGGCTTGGCGAGCGGCTTGTCGGGGGCGATCTCGTCCATCTGCTTCAGGTCCTGTGCGGTGGGATGGATAAGAAAGGTTAACTTCATCCTGAGCTCGCGCATGTCGGGCGGCGTCGGGCCGGGCCAGGGCCAGGTCGGCAGAGGCTCCTTCGCCGGCTCGGCCGCCCATGCCCCGGTCGCCACCAATGCCAGCACGGTGCTCCAGAGTAATGTGCCTGTCCTCATGTGATCTCCTCGTAGTTCCTACAGCGCCCAGCCTTCCCGCCGAGGCGGGTTGAGCAGCGCATTGGCCTCCGCGTTGTTCACGATCTTGCACTCCAGCGGATCGTACTCCAGCTCCTCGTCGAATTGCGTCGCCACGCCGCCCAGCGCCATCAATTCCCAGTATGGCCCGGTGTTGTCGAAATTGCCCCAGGCCGGGATGCCGCCGCGACAAGCCTGGAACAGATCGCCTTCGTGCCCGCGCGACAGGGGCAGTTTCTTCGGCTCCTGGATCACCTTCTTCTCGCCGGGAACGATCCAGCAGTCGCCGGCGTTGTTTTCCATCCGGCCCTTGGTCCCCACGATCAGCCCGCCGCAGGCCCAGCCTTCGAACTTGTTCCCGCGACACTCGACGATCCTGTCCCACACCGGCTGGGCGGCGCCGCCCTGGCCGTTGACCCATGTGAACGTGCCCGCCGGCATGCCCTCGCGCGCTGGGATCTTCCAGCGGATCACCTGCCAGCAGGGGAAGGAGAGCTTGTTGACCTCCGAGACCTCCGCCCGCACGCGAATTCGCGGTTTGCTCTCGGCCGGCATCCTCCACAGGTTGCCGATCTTCAACGCCATAAAGCCCAGGAAGCAGACGTGCGCCCCCCAGTTGCCGAGTTGGTAGTTGCTGAAGTCCCGCCACTGCGACCACCCCAGCCATCGCGCATGGAAGTCGCGGTACTTTGCCGGCCCCAGCCACAAATCCCACTTGAGGTAGTCCGGGCACTTCTGCTGTTCCTTGGGCGGCTCCTTGAAATTCGGGCCGCCATCCGCGTTGAACCCGTACCACTCGGTGATCTCGCCGAGCGCGCCTTCCTGCATCAACTCCACCCCGCGCCGGAAGGAGTTGCTGGCCGAGCCCTGGTTGCCCATCTGGGTGGCGACTTTCTGCTTGCGGGCCATCTCGCGCATGACCCGCGCCTCATAGACGGTGCGCGTGAGCGGCTTCTCGCAGAGCACATGCTTGCCGGCCTGCATGGCCGCCAGCGCGGCGGCGGCGTGCGAGTGATCGGGAACGGCCGCGAACACGACATCGATCCCCTTGGCCATCTTGTCGAGCATGACGCGGTAGTCGTGGAACTTGGGCAGATCCGGAAAGAGCTTGTAAGCCGCCTGGGCTTTGCTCTCGTTGACGTCGCACATCGCCACGACGTTTTCCATCTTCGGAACGGTATCCACATACCACTTGCCGCGGCCGCCAACGCCGACCAGCGCGACATTGAGCTTCTCGTTGGCCGCGTAAGTGTGCGCGGACCAGGGGTTGGCAAGGATGACCAGCCCCGCGCCGCCCGCCACGGCAATGCGTAGAAAACCACGTCGAGTTTGCTGCTGCATAACCAGTCTCCTTCGTGTTCACCGCGCCGGCGGTGTCTTGCCGTACACCTCGATCTCGGTGCAGTGGTTCAGATCGCTCTCCGTATTGCCATTGCCCCAAAGACGGACGTATCGCGCCGTCACGCCTTGCGCGTCAATCAAGAGCCCCTCGTGGCTGTCGATATATTCCTTGTCGGTTCCAACGCCCAGGCCCGAGGAGTTGTCGTGATCGTTGTTGAAGAGTGTGCGAACGTTGCGCGAGAATGCCGGGTCGTCAGAGACCTGGATGATGACATCGTGGTAGATGCGCGCCTGCGCATGATAGTGCCAGACCGCGACGGCGAAGATCTGATGCGGCCGCTGGAGGTCGACCTGGAACCACTGCCGGCCGGGGCCAATCTCGACGTAGCTCCCCTCGACGCCCTCCTTGTCGCCGTCGGTCACCTGTTTCAACTCGCCGAGCGTCGGCTCGCTGTCGCTGGCCGTGACCGGCTTATGCAGGGCCACGTTAGTGACGCCGGCCGAAATCCGCAGACTGGGGCGCGGCCCGGATCGCGGCTTTTCGAGGTTGGCGCTCTTCAGATTGACGGGCGTGCCGATATAGCGAGGCTGCGGAAGGCGCAGCACAAGGGGCGACTTATCCGCCGACGATTCGGAGGTAGATCGTCTGGCTGGCAAAGGCTTGTTGGCGAAATAGCGGTATGCCAGCAGGATCCCGCCCGCCGCGACCACCAAGGCCAGGCTGCAGACCATCCATCGCTTCAGGGTTCTGCCCGAGCGCCTGCCCGAGACGTAGCTGGCAAGATTACGATCTGTGCCCACGTTTACCTCACCTGTCATGTTACGCGCAAGGGGTGAGGATGTTGGTGCCTATTGCTGGGCTGTTCTGCACCAGCGACGGATCATGGGTCCTTTTCCGGTCTGCGCTCGCTTGCCATCAGCAGCAAAATGCGTTAATTTTCCACTGGCTGATAACTCTATCATAGGATAGAATTGGTGCCGGATCAGCGACGCAATCCGCCGGTTGAGATGACTGCCGCCGAGTTCCTGCAGCAGTTCAAGACGGCACTGGAATACGGGCCGCCGCCGATCTGGGATGAGCATGAGCGGCGCGATCAGGAGATTTTGGACTTGGGCCTCGACCGCAGGATGGTCCTGGGGGAACTCAGGAAACTTGAGTCCGAACACCTCCGCCGCGGACCTGAACCGGATGAGGTCGATCCCAAGTTCTCCGTCGTCTGCATCTTCCGCTATCCGCTTGACCCGAAGGCCGGCGTGGAGGCATATGTCAAGGTCGCCCTGAAGCGCCATCCGAAGAGGCCGAAGGTGCAGATGGTCAAGATATGGTCCTTCAAGCGTTGGGAATCTTTTTGAGGATGAGCGATGACGGACAACCCAACGACAATCATCATGTTCTGCGACCCGTGCGGGGACGACCGGGAGTTCGTCCGCGAATCGCGGAAGCAGACGCACGCGATCCGCGGCGAACAGATCACCGCTGTCATTCCCCTGCTGGTGTGCCGCTCCTGTGGTCACACGCAGCCGGACCACACGACCGAGATCGATTCGCTGCAGTTGTTCCATGAGGAATATCGGCGACGACACAAGATGCTGACGCCAAACCGGGTGCGCTCGATACGGGAACGGTACGCATTGAGCCACGAAGCGTTTGCCGCTCTGGTGGGGATGAGCCCGGCGACTCTGTACAGGTACGAAGCAGGGGCTCTCCAGGATGAAGTGAATGACTCGCTGATTTACGCCTGCGAACATCCAGACACGATGCAGCGGCTTGTGAGACGAAGGCAGGATCGTCTCTCGCCCCTGCAACTCAAACGTGTTGAGGACGCTTTGCGTGCGGCCAGGTCCACGGCGGCGCCAAAGGAGCTGGCCGGCTGAGTGCCGGGAAACGGGACCTGATGCAGCGGGTCTCTTGCCTCGCTCTACAATCAGCAGGGTCCCTTTTGCTCCCCCCGGTGAGCGAGACAGAATTATTTACGTCCCCGTTTTCCGTTCTTTTACGTCCCCGTTTTCCGTTCTTCAGCAAATACGCTTCTGAAAGTACCTCGCGCATTTGTCCGGCGAAATCTGAACGGTATGAAAACACGGCATGGAATCCGGCAAAATCCCTCCCAGACTGATGCAGCGTCCACGCTTCGCTTGCAATCGGATTAGCATCGGGATGTGCCGCGACGACTTCGCGTTTGACTTCCTTGAAATGCACATCGAGCGGGATGTTTCGGGTGGGGTAAACATACACCGTCATCGCGATGCCGAGTTGGGTGAAGTTGTAGCCGACAGATATATCCCGAGCGGGTTCGTCGTAACGAAAGACTTTCTGGCGATCAAAAGAGGTGATGCTTTTCGGAAACTCAAAATGTGAAGGGGCATGAACCCAAGTGGCCGTGGGGTTGACAGGAATCTCGGTTGGTTCGGCTCGAGAAGAGCTCGTTAATGCGAAAAAGAAAAGCGATGATAGAAAAACTCGGGGGTCTAGTCGCATAAGGCACCATCGAAGCATGTCAAATCAGTTTCTCGACGATCTGTTTGGAAAAGGGGACAGGTCGGGGACAGGTCGGAAAAGATGGCATGATTCATTCCACCTCCTCTGCCGTCACGGTTTTAGGCCGACCCCGTGGCCGCAGGGTTTGATCGAGACCCGGCGCGTGGGCTATCCCCTTGCGCCATTCATCATCGCCGAAGGGGCAGCCGCGGTTGGCGCGTTTGCGCACTGACTTCAGCTCTTCCGGCGCATCCGGCTCGTTGACGTACTCGACCCAGTCGGCCGGGCGCTCGACCGGCCAGTCGCTCAGGATCGACAACCCGCGATTCTGCTGCAGACGCCAGAGGCTGTACCACGGCCAGTTCTCAGCGCGATCCACCAGCTTCACCCGCAGCGCGTTGCGCTCGACATAGCGCAGGACCAGCAAGAGGTGCATGTCGCTCTTGATCGGAAAGTGCAAGAGCGTCTGCCGGCCGACGCGGCGATTCAGCATGTGGTAGATCAGGCCACCCGGAGTGTGACGGGCCCGCCAAGGCATGACAATAATCTAAAACGTCGGGGCGGGGGCGTCAACAGCGGGATCTCCTTGACACCCCCCGACGCGGTTCGTACTGTCTACGTCGGTCGGGAGGCTGCTCGGTTGGAGACGGCGCTGGCGCGCCAGTTCGGCAGGAGAACGAAATGTCCGAAACACCCCCGCGGCTGGCGATCGGCCAGCATAAGGATGTCAACGTTGTCGAGTTCCTCGACAACCGGATCCTCGACGAGCTGAACATCGCCGAGATCGGGCAGGGCCTTATTACCTTGACCGATGCGCCGACAAGCCCAAGCTGCTGCTCGATTTTGCCAACGTGGACCACCTGTCCTCCGCGGCGCTGGGCATGCTCATCAACATCAACAACCGCATCAAGCAGCGCAACGGGCAGTTGCGGCTGGCCAATATCAAGCCCCAGATCCTGGAGGTATTCCAGATCACGCGGCTCAACAAGCTGTTCCGGATCTGCGAAGGCCGGCCGCAGGCGCTGGCGAGTTTCGATACGTGACGGGTTTCGAGCGATCAGGACGCGCAGTTGCCGTGACCGGGGATGGCAGGGCGAGCAGATGGGCCGAACTTGAATACCGCGTTGCGATTCATCATCCCCTCCGAATTGTCCAGGATCCGCGAGGTAAAGCAGCGGATATTGGGAGAGGCGGATCGCTATCAATACGGCCCCGATGCGCGGTGGCGCTGAACCTCGCCCTCGATGAGGCGCTGATCAACGCGATCAAGCACGGCAACAAGTGCGACCCCCGGAAGAACGTGCATGTCGAGGCGTCGATCACCCCGGAGGAAGCCGAGATCATCGTTGAGGATGAGGGCGAGGGCTTTGACCGGCGATGCGTGCCCGACCCAACCGCGCCGGAGAACCTGCATCGGCTGCACGGGCGGGGCATCCTGCTGATGGAGGCCTACATGAACCAGATCGAATACACCCACGGCGGCCGGCGCGTCCGCATGGTCCTGCGCAATGGCGAGGAGAACGCCGAACGGTAATGCCCTCCCTTCCCCGCGAGTGCGGCGGCAACCGCTGGCCGTGGAGCAACGGCGCGATCATCCTGCTCAACGTCGCGATGATGTTCGCGACCATCGCGAACGCCCGACTCGTGCCACCGCTGGAGATGGATGTACACCGCCTGACGCTGTGGCGGTTCGTCTCCTACGCATTCGTCCATGAAAGCTGGCCACACCTCCTGTTCAACATGATCGCGCTCTATGTCCTCGGCAATCCCATCAACCAGCGGTTCGGCCAGATCGGATACCTGGCGTTCTATCTCGCGGGAGCCATCGCGGCCGCCATCGGCTTTCTCATGGTTGGCGGCGAGGCCATGATCGGCGCCAGCGGCGCGGTCGGCGCCGTAATCGGCGCTTACCTGGCCCTGCTGCCGCGGTCCAACATCCGCATCTTCATCGGCGTTGGCACGCTGCAGGTCCGGAGCATGTACCTGCTCATCATCTTCTTCCTCTACAACGTGCTGATGAGCGTGGCGTCGCGGCTCGGCGCACAACCGGTGGCGTACGAGGCGCATGTGGCCGGCATGCTCTTCGGATTCATCGTCTGCCTCGGCCTGCTGCTGTTGAAACTGCTGCCGCGCCAGCCGCAGGATGTGCTGACGGTCATGGGGGATTTCACGCGCTGACGCCGCGGTCTTCGCTGTCATACGATTGTACGCAATCTTCCCGTCTTGCCGTGCAAATCGGCGTCACGTGCCGTTGCACGAAATGGCAAGCGGCCCTTTTCGGAGGTAACCCATGCGGTTCATGCTCAAGGTAAACATCCCCGTCGAGTGCGGCAACGCGGCCGCCAAGGCCGGAAAACTGGGCTCGACCATCCAGTCCATCCTCGCCGATTTGAAGCCCGAAGCCGCCTATTTCACGGCCACCGACGGCCAGCGCACAGGCTTCATCTTCCTCGACATGCACGATACCTCGCAAATCCCGGCCATCGCCGAGCCCTGGTTCCTCGCGTTCAACGCCAGTATCGAGTTCCAGCCGGCCATGGTCCCCGACGACCTGGCCAAGGCCGCCGGCGCGATCAACGCGGCCGTCAAGAAATACGGCTGAGCACGGCACTTGTGCAACTTACCATGACTCAATCGCTGCTCAGTAGAAGAGCGGTTTGATGTCAGTCATGATCGCAACCCCGAGAGGCAGCACTACGAAAAGAACGAAGACAAGAAAGGCGGCGATCACGAAGCCGATCATGTGGCCCGCCCGGTTGCCCCCGCTGAGCCTCATGTCTTCAGCCGACCAATACGCGCCGCAGTGCGGGCAACGCTGGCCAACCCTCGACCAGAACGAAACGCTCCGGCCACACCTGCCACACGCCGCCATGCCGGCCAAGGACCAGGGCGGATCCGGAGGCCAGTTCGACCTGCAACATGATCGCGCCCACCACAGCGGGAAGAAGGTGGAGTACGGCACACCAGAAAGGCAACGCTATGGAGCGAACCTCCACGGGGACTTGCAGCATCAAGAGCCACACGACAGTCGCCAGAAGCAGGAGGGCCGCAAGATGCCATCTCTTTTCCCTCTTCCTGAGACGGAAGAACACGCCCATACCCAGAAACGGAATGCATGCCAGGGCGATGCAGATCGAGCGCCTGAGCCACGAGGCCTGATTCCACCAGGGGCTCATTTGCCGTAGTGCTCGCAGCGACGCCAGTCGCACCTCCCGGTCTTCGTTGTCCAGGGCCTTTTGCAGGTCGGGTGCAGCGTCCCTGGCTGCCATGCCCAGCTTTCCCAACGCCTCAGCGGCGCTGCGTCGGCTGCCCGCGCCGGCGTTCTCGAGCACCTTTCGCAACTCCTGAACGGCTGGCGAGGTTGTCTGGCCCACAAGACGCGGGACGTGAAGCTCTCCGCCAAACCAAACCAGCAGCAAGACTACCCATGCCGCGGCCGCGAACAGGGCCAGGTCGAGCAAAGCCCTGTTTCCACCTGGTCTCCTTGCATGCATTCGCGGTGCGCGGATGCCCGAGGTGAACCGCGGCCCTGAACCGCCATGCCGGCGATGCACGCAGGGCAGATCGAGGAAGCAACGGATGCCGTTTCCCGGCCGCACCGAGGACATTTTTCGCCCATGACGTGCTCCGCGGTAGCCGTTTCCCGTTTTAATCCCACAACGCTACCCCGTCATGGCGGAATACAGCAGCGGAGCGTTTCCACGGGGAGGCGGATGGCCTCCAGTTCCCGCCGACGCTTCTTGGCGTGCGAGGCCCGCGCTGCAGCGTTCTTTCGCTGGTCCTCCCGGATTTCGGCGGCGATCCGCGTCAGGCGCTGCGTCCGGTCCTCCTCGTCGTGAAGCGTCAGCGCATCGAACAGCGCGCGGTGGCTTGGCGCATTTGGCAGATGTTCACCTCCGGATTTTTTTTCCGCAGCCGCTCGGTCTGGCGGGCCAGGAACAAATGGCTGACCTGCGTGATCCGCAGGTGTCGCAGCACCGAAACGTATTTCCGCACCTCGAAATGGTCCAGCCCCAGTTCGTCCTTCTCGTCCTCCAGCGTCCGCTCCACCGACCACCGGTGGAAGGCCACGTGCAGAATCACCTCCAGCGGCACCCCCGGCGACGCATCCGAGAGGAAATACTTGATCTCATCCCGGTCCAGAACGTTCCGCGCCGCCACCAGCCAGTACGGACCCACCACCCGTCCGTCCCGTTTCATCCAGAATGGCGCCCGCGAACTTCCCAGACCATCGGCCCCGCGTCCGTGTCCTTGATGTGATACGGTACCCATCCGGATCCAGCAGCGGCCGCGACCAGCGCACCATGTTCTGCACCTCGCCCCGCGGCGTGTTGACGCTGCTGGGCTGCGCACCCACCCCATCAGATTCTTCGGGATTTCCAGCACGAAACGCAGCTTCAGCTCCTCCAGCCCCTTGATGAACGCCGGCTTCTCCGCGTACCATTCGTCGGCCGTCACCCACCCGAAATGCATCCCGTTGCCCACGGCCCGCCGCAACTGCTCCAGCGCGATCAGGTGCTTGGGACGATAGCTCAGGGCGGTGGGATCCCCACCTCCTTTCGCCGCTGCGCGTCCATCCCTTTTCCGGCAGGTACAGGTTGCTGTCCAGCATCGCCCGAAACTGCCCGTCGAAGCTGGCGTAGGCCAGATGCACCGCCATCACGCAGTTGTCCTTCTTGCCGGTGGCCCCGCAATACTGCCGCTGCACGCAGGCGGTCTTCCGCCCCTTCTTGGGATAGCCCGACTCGTCCACGATGGCGATGGCCTGCGCCTTGCCGCGGTCGCGGGTGACCAGTTGCTGCACGCGGTCACGCAGGCGATCGTGGTCCCACTCGGCCAGCGACAGAAATTCCTGCAAGGTCCGTGGCGGCACGTCCATGAGCCGCGCGATCGGCTGCACGCTCTTGCGTTGCAGATCGCTGAGCTGGCCGGACACGTATTCCTTGAGATGGTAACGCGTGTCGAAGCTGACAAAGCAGTCGGCGAACTCGTCCAGGTAGCCGGACAGGGCCGGTCTCAACGCGCGGATCTGTTGCACGGTCATCCGTGACCTCCGGGTCAACTCACCCGCGCCTCACGGATGATCTATCGGCACAAAAGGCCGAAAAACATGGGCGGTAGCGCTGTGGGATT
>CAWIJX010000012.1:0-24052 GCA_963836515.1 uncultured Phycisphaerales bacterium | reverse complement strand
GACAAACATGCGAGATTTCCCCGGAAAAACAGCAGTTTCCGAGACTGGCAGGGGGCAAATCGCGGGCTGCGCAAAGCGCGATTCGGAGCTTGAGGTGCTGGTGAAGGCGTGGCCATCGTTGTCGGCGGAAGTGAAGGCCGGCATCCTGGCGATGGTAAGGGCCGGATGTGCGAACAGCAAGGTTGAACAGTAGGGTCCCGATGCGGGCAGCGCCGGCAGGCGCTCACGCGGCCTGGTGGCCTCACGGCATCACCTACCCCGTGACCCGCTGTGCCGGCCCGCTTCAGAGTAGGTGGAACATGTCAGAGAAAAGTGATTTGGTAACGGCGATCCGTGCGTACGCCTATCACGCCAGCTTTCTGGCCGGCACTTGGCAGGCGTTGATGGCCGAACATGCGAGGATAGGGACCGGGAAGGGCGTGAGAGACCGGGATGCCGTGGTAGAGCAACTCCGCCCCGAGTATGGCGATGACGCCGAGGCCGTCCTGTGGCTCGCTGGCCAGCGCGCCGACTCCAAACGCATGCTGACGATGGCGGCCCTGCTACTCAGGTTTGCGCAGGCACAGGCCGCCCTGCGCAGGGTCCGGGAATTGACGGCGGCATCCTGCCCACACCAGTCGAATTCGGCGACTGGCGGCACAAGCTGTTATGCGACGCCGATGCGCTGGCCGAGAAACTCGGCGTGGGCGACAATGATCGGATTCCGCAAACGCCCGCCTCCGGCTACAACGACATCGTTGCCCGGCTCGAGGAGACGGTGCGCGCGTGGAGAGCCTGCTATCAATCCGACCGACCGGCGCGGTGAGTGACAACGGCGAGGCCCAGGAAGCCGGCGAGATTGAGCCGAAAGCGCCGACGATGCCGCGCACGGGGATGGGCACGCCCGCCGAACTCGCGGACGAGTGGGGGCTTGACGGCGAGGCCGTCCGCAAGGTGCTGGGCCGCTGCGTGAGCAGCATGCGGGCGGCGACGGCTACATAGAGAACGCGGACGCCCGGCCAAACGAATCGCGGTTCGTCTATGACCGGGCCGTTGCGATTGACGGACGTTCCAATCCGGCGGCTGCTGCGAATCATCCGCGAGACTGAGGCGGCGGGCGGGCGGCATTCTCAGGCCGCCATCATCCTGCGCCAGCTTGAGCGCCGCCGCGCTGGGCAGGGGGCGAATCATGCGCGGTGACACGCCCCTACCCGACCTGCTCACGTTGAAACTCATCCGTGCCCACTATCTGCCGCTGGGCGAGCGGACGATATTCCGCATGATTTCCGCTGGCGACTTCCCCAAGGCGGACGTGAGCATCGGCGCGAAGTTTCGCCTTTGGCGGGCGTCACGATTGAGGCGTGGATATCCGAGCGGGCCAGCGCAGTGGCGGAAGGGGGCGGCCGATGAGCGATCATGCCGTATGGCCCTCCGTGTCCCGCGACGCCCCGTGTCCCGTCTGCGGCCTCGCGACTGGTGTCGCGTGGCGGCAGACGGCGGCATGGCATGGTGCGACCGCGAGGCTCACGGCGCGATCCGAGAGAGCGGGGGCGGATGGATACACGCCCTGCGCCCGGCGGCCATGGGCAGGCCCGGTGCACGCCACGCCCGGCCGCCCCGACACGCCCCACCACGTCGTATGCGACGGCGGATGAGGCGATCACGGCCGCGCGACTCGCCATCCGGGGCGGCGCGACGCTGGCCGGACGGTGGACCTACCACCGTGCCGACGGCGCGGAACACATGATTGTGGCGAGATACGACGTGGCCAGCACCCCCCCGACCAAACAGTACCGGCCGATCAATTTAGCCGACGATGGCCGCTGGCGGATCGGCGATCCGACCGGACCCCTGCCCCTCTACCGCCTGCCCGAACTACTCGCATCTACCGCCGACGTTATCTATGTTTGCGAGGGCGAGAAATGCGCTGATGCCGCCGCGAACATCGGGCTAGTGGCAACCTGCTCCGCGCATGGCTCATCGGCCGCCGCGAAAACCGACTGGACGCCCCTGGCCGGCCGCGATGTGGTCATCATCCCCGATCACGATGCGCCCGGCGAGCGGTACGTGGCCGACGTGTCGCGCATCGTGGCCGCGCTCGATCCGCCGGCGCGTGTGCGGATCGTGCGCCTGCCCGACCTGCCCGACGGCGGGGATATCGTGGACTGGCTGGCCGAGCGCGACGCACAGGGCGGCGATGAGCTGCGCGGGGAGGTGGAGGCGATGGCCGATGCCGCGCCGGTGGAGGCCCCTGTAGACGCGGAGCACGCGCCCGAGATCACGCCCGTGGGCAACCTGATCGCCGGATATCGCGAATTGCTACCGCCGATCATAGACGCGCTGGTGCGCCGAACCGAGACGGCGAATCTCGTTGCCGCCAGCAAAATCGGCAAAACGCATTTGGCCATGCAACTGGCCGTGTGCGTCGCCACTGGCGCGGCGTGGCTGGATACGTTCCGATGCGAGGCCGGGCGCGTCCTCTACGTCGATTGCGAACTCCACCCCCAGACATTCGCGCGGCGACTGGCCGGCATCGCCATTGCCATGGGGCGCACGAGCGATGCCCTGGCCGGGCGGCTGGACGCCATGCTCATGCGCGGCCGCCTGCGCGACATCTACGGCCTGATCGGCCTGCTACTACCGCACGCCGGGCGTTACGACCTGATCGTTCTGGACGCGCTCTACAGGTTGATCCCGCCGGGCGTGGATGAGGACTCCAACAGCGAAATGACCCAGGTATACAACGCGGTCGATTCCATGGCGGAGCGCATGAAATCGACGGTACTGATCGTACACCATGCGTCGAAGGGGTATCAGGGGGGCAAATCCGTGGTGGATGTTGGCGCAGGCGCTGGAGCCCAGAGCCGCGCCACGGATACGCACATCGTCCTACGCCCGCATGAGACGGACGGCGTGGCCGTGGTGGAGGCGGCATGTCGATCATGGCCAGCGCCCAGGCCCATGTGCATCCGGTGGACGTACCCGATATGGATGGCCGCCCCGGACTGCAATCCGGCGGACCTGGCCCAGCCCGGCCGACGTTCCCGCGCCGCCGCTGACCCGGCCGAACCGACCGCGCCTCCGGAGCCCGCGTGGACGGCCGAGCGATTCGCCGTGACGTTCCTGGCCGCCGAGCCGCGGGCGAAACTGGCCGTGCTGGCAGCCGCCGAGCAGGCGGGCATGACGGGGCGTATGGCCCGCCAGTTCCTCGCGCTGTCCGAGGCGCAGGGGTATGCCCACCGCTGGCGGCAGCCGAAGTCGAACTCTTGCTTTTTCGCGTCGATTCCGCAACCCTCGATAATGGAGCCAACTCCATGAATGATACCTATGTGTGTATGAAACGCGCCCCCCATACCCCCCGTACGGGCGAAAGACGCCCTACGGGGCTGGGTTGTGCGCGTGAGACCGACACCTACCGCGTCATCCCGATCACTCTCCCGACCATCCCGGCATCGCGCCGCGGATACCGAGACATCTGGGCTGGACCCGACGCGCCAGCGGCTGGGGAGCCCGGCCTGGTTGAGGCGTTCACCCTGACCGGGCCGGGCATCGAGGCGGGCGCGATCGTCGCCATCGGGGAAGCCGGCCGGATCGACTTGGAACGGCGGGCGGCGGGGATGGAGGCGCAATCGTGAGCGACAACGAGCCGTTCGTTCTGGACCTGCGATTGACGGCCAAGCCGATCCCCGGCGACGCCCCGCCCGTGGTCAGAATGCGCCGGGCGCTGAAATGTCTGCTCAGAAGTTTCGGCATTGTGGCGCGATGGCAGGACGGGGGCGGAGACAGACGCGGTGTGCAGGCAAAATCAAGTGCGCAAAAATGCACCCTTGAAAACCGCAGCAGTGATAGCGGAGAAGTTCGGAGTAGACCCCGCAACAGTTCGGCGAGCCGAGAAGGCATATGAGGCAGTGAAGTCCGCGGGAAAAGAGCAGGCCGTCAAGGACGGAAGGGTCAAGATCATCGATGTGAAGCGGCAGGCCAGTGAACGGAGACGGGAGGAGCGGCGTGTCGAGAATCGCAAACTGGCGGAACAACTAGCCGATGCGCTGCGTCCTAAGGCTGATGCGAAAAAGGTTGCAGACGGACAACAAGCCGCCTTGAAACAGCACGGGAGGGTTCCGTCAATATTGACGGAACCCACTATCGACGTTCGCGCCCAGGCCGCCAAAGAGGCGAACGTAGGCGAGCGGACTGAGGGCGAACGATGAAAATACACCTGGTTCAATGCGAGATTGTCCGCTGCCCCGCCGCCGGCTATCTCCTACTAAACCTATAGGGAAATAAAGTTAGTCTCGGTTGTGTAGGCCGCCAATGCGGTCAACGGCCCTTTCTTGCCGTGGGAGTACCTCGACGATAACCTATGCTACACACTGGTGTTGCGCTCGCCATCCGCCCTTGACCCGCGATGCAAACGCAGGCCTAACCTGCGCGATGCCTTCCTTGTACGTAGTACAGGCAACTGTTTTCGCTGTTTTGGCGCTATGCTTTTGACAACCATGTTTGCGTGTTGGTTCAAGCCGCTGGCGTGGCCGCTGGCGCGTTCGCATCGCGGGACGTGTCAAGAACCACACTACCCGCCCCGTCCGAACGCCTTGGCGTTGACGCTGGGCGTGCTGGCGGGCATCGTGGGGTGAAAGTAGGGTAATGAGTATGAGTATGCGGAAGCGAACCATCGTCAACGAGAGACTGGTTAAGAAAGGCGGCGCCATGAAGACCCCACAAACGGCTATGAGTTTTCAGGGCGGTACTCCGCCGTGAAACGTTTCCAGTACCACGGGCCGCCGAAATGCTGTTGATACGGCGTGATGCCAAGCTCGCTCTGGGCGTCGCGTACAACGTGCCAGGAAATCCCGGCATCCGCCGCGGCCTGCTTCACGTCGCTGGATTTCAGCGCGCCGGGTGAGAGCAGCTTCTTGAGCCACTCGACTGCCGCATCGCGCTTGTGAGCCTTTGGCCCCGGGCGTCTGCCACGTCGGCGCAGGCGTCATCGGCCCGCAGGTCCACTCGCCCGGATTCCCATTGCAGCGTGTTGTCGTCGCCGATGTGATAGGCCAGCCCACCGGGCGACTTGCACAAGTTCATCTTCACCGGCAGCAGAAGCCGGCGGTCGGGGTCGTCGCGATCTTCAGTCACCATCCACACAGCACGCGCGGCCGCTGGAAATGCCAGGCTTCCCGTTGTTCGATAGACAGCCTTGCCGCCGCCCGCCTTGTTGAGATGGCTCACCAGCAACACCGACACGCCATGCTTGCCGGCCATCGCGGCCAGCGGCGCCAGTCAGCGCCCGCACGTCGGCGTTCTTGTGGGAGTCGGTCTTCCCGCAGTACGCCGATACCGGGTCAATGATGACGATTCGCGTTGCCGGCCAGCGCCGGAGCCCGATTTCCAAATTCGAGATATCGCGCTCAAGGTTGAACAGGGACAGGGATGGCCTGCCCGTGTCAGGGTCGATATGGGTCACGCCTTCGAGTAGGTGAACGCGCCGCACGTCGGCGGCCGCCGCGTCCGCCCGCGGGCGGATCGTATCATCGTCGCCATCTTCGGCGCTGAGCAGAATCACGTCACCGATCGGCGCGGCGCTCTGATCATCATCCGGCCAGGTCAAGCCGCGCGTGACTGCCGCCGCGATGTAGAGACTGAGATAGGATTTCCCCAAGCCAGGGTCGCCGACAACCATCGTCAGCTTGCCCATCGGAATGCGGTATGGCCAGAGCCATCGCACGGCCTGGGGCTGCACGTCGGAAAGGGTTTTGAAGACCGGCCCGCCGATGATGTCGCTGGCGTTGAGCCACGGCACCGCGTCCGCCAGGGCATCGACTTCGGCCCGGATTTCCTCAGGCGCCTGCACGTCGCGGGCCTCGACAAACTCCACGATATCGCCGCCTTCGGGAAGCCCCGGCAACAGCACGATCTTGACCTTGGCGGCCGGGTTGATGGCGAAGATGCACCGCGCTACGTCGCGGCCGTAGTGCTCGCCGGGCGGGTCGTTGTCGCGAAGTATCACAACTTCGGAGAATGCGATGGGCGCAAAGTTCGTCTCTGCCGCTGAGCCTGAGCCATGCGCTGATGTGGTTGCCGTCAAACCCAGATCGACAGCGCAGTCTGTCGCCTTCTCGCCTTCACAGACATAGACGCGCGGCGCGTTGGCCACGGCCGCCAGGCGGTACAGCCAAAGCGGCTTCGCCGGATCGCCGATCTTCCACTTCCCTTTGTGACAGTGGCACGGCCGGAAAACCTTCTCGCCATCCGACAGGTTGAAGCGAGCAACCTTGAAGGTCTTCCCGTCTTGTTCGTAAATCCACACGCCGGCCAGCACGGCGCCCGGGATAGTCTTCCGCGCGGCTTCTATCGCATCATCAGCAGTCGCGAATACCTTGCCGATCGACTTGGGCGCGGGCGTCGACTTCGGCAAGGCGCCATTGCCGCGGCTACGCTTCCAGTCATCGCGCCCGTTGTCATGCAGGCGATGAAAGTGCCATCCGCCCGCCGCCGCCCTGAACGAGCCCATCTCCACGCGCTTGCACATCGCCACGGCGCCGTCGATAGAGACCTTGCAGGCATCCGCCTTGCCGCAAACAGGACAGGGCGCCGCCTTCGTGACGCGGCGGAAGTTGTCGCCGTTGTTACTCATTGGCCGCCCCTTCCGCCGCCGCGCCGGCCTGGGCGTGTTCGGCGAGCCATCCCTTGACGGCCACGGGGTCGAATCGAAGTTGCCGGCCAAGGCGATAGCATGGCATCCCCTGCCGGCGCAGCGCGTCCAGCGTCCGCAGACAGACGCGCAGCCATTTGGCGCACTCCACGGGGGTCCAGAGCATCGGGGATTCAACGGGCATTGGAGACCTCCCCGGCCGCGCCGTTGCGATGGGCCAGCAGCGTAGACAGGTCATCTTCGCGGATGCGAATTTCCCCATCCGGCAGGCGGATAGAAGGCAGCTTGCCAGCGCGGGCCAGGCGAAGTGTGCGGCCGCGCGGATACCGCAGTAGGCGGTCCACTTCACGGGTCGTAAGCAACGTCGGCTTCATACCTACGTATTACGGCAGACAACCGCACGAGACTAATAGAATGTTGTGGGATTCCCGTTTGGTAAGCTTTGGTAAGCTTTGGTCGCCTTTCACGTCGCGAAAGCATCGGGCCACAGCCGGCGCACTTCAGCTATCGGGTAGTGCCATCGCCCGCCCACCTTCTCGGCACCCTTGAGCCTTCCATCCCGCCGCGCCTTGTTCGAGGTATCCGGCTCAAGTCCACACTTGCTCTTGTAGTGGTCGGCGGGGAACTTCTCCACCCCGTCTCCGCCATTGCGCGCCGCCTTCGGTTCGGCCTGCGCCTCGCCCGCCAGCGCCTTCATGGCAACCTCCACCTCACTTGCGAAGTCGGCAACATCGTCATAATTGGCGAGACTCCAGCCGTAGCATGGCTTCGTCCCCTGTCCGGATGGCAGGATCGTCGCCTGTCCGGATGGTTGGGGCAGCCAGGATTTCCACTGTTCAGGGACCGCGAAACCCACCCGCCGCAAGTTCGTTAGTTCTTGTCGGATAAGGTCGGCCCATGCGACGATGAAACCTCGCCGCTCGCCAAGGTATCGCTCGGCGGTATAGCCGTCCGGCACAAAATGGGCTTGGCGGGTCCGCTGTAAGACAGACGCCAGGCGGCCGTGAATGCTCCGCAGGGCTTCGGCGGCCGTTGTCGGCGGGGCTTGGGGCGTCACTGCCGCTGGCGGGACAATGCCGCGCCGTTTCATCCTTGAGCGCAGGGATATCAATGCCCGCCACGCCCACCACTCCCGCGCCGACAGCCGGGCTTCGCTGCTCGCCTTGGCCGCGATCGCCCGGTCCTTCGCGGACAGATTCGCCGCGGCGGGGTCGCCGCGCTCAAGTTCGAGATAGGCTTCCCGGACGGCCGCCCGATGTGGCGAGCCGTCAAACGATGCGACGTAATCGGCCAACTCCCGGAAGCGCGGACCCATCTGCAGGTGGCGGCAAAGGGCCTGCTCGCAGTTCAACCGCTCGATTGGGGTCAAGGGCTTCAAGGGCCTGGGGGATGCTTTCCGTCGCGTGCTTCACCTACCGTTCTTCGGCCCGGCCCAGCGGCGCGGTGGGGTAGGTGAGCCATCGCGCCCGCTGAGCCAGTTCGGCGGCCGGCCGGCCGCCTGCCGATTTCATTCTACGCTGGGCTGCGCCAGCGCCAAAATCGCCGCCTTGACGTGACGGGACAACCCCGGCCAGGCGGCGCGAATCAGGTCAAAATCAGGGTCGGCACTCCCAAGTTTGCTCCCACCTACGGGCGCACCATGCGGTTTTCCCGCTGAATCCTTGGGTTGTTCTAACCCCCTTGGGGTCACTTGAGGTTCATGTCCTGAGCGGCATGGAGCGGAATCCCGCGGAAGAACGCGGGATTCTTGCTTTGGTGATTTGGCCGAGTTCCGCGTGGGCTGCCGCGTTCCGCGCAGCCACCGCCTGATTCTCATCGCCGTGCCGTCTGGACTCCCGGCCGGCGCACGCAGCGGAACCCCACGGCCCCGCTCACATCCTTCCCGAAGCAGGCGTCGGTGAAGCCGGGGTTCTCATTGTTGCGGTAGGCCGAACGGCACTTGTCGGCCCGCGATGTCCAGCAACCTCCGCGCAGCACGCGCATCTCTCCCTTGCCCGGGCCCGGCGGGTCCTTTTCGGGACTGTGGGCGTAATAATCTTCCTGGTATCGGTCGTTGCACCATTGCCACACGTTGCCATGAACATCGTACAGCCCCCAAGCATCGGCCGCTTCTTGCCTACCGGCTGCGTGCCCTGGACCGCGTTATCGCGGAACCAGGCGTATTCGCGCAACAGCGAGGGATCGTCGCCGAAACAATAGGCTGTCGTCGTGCCCGCGCGCACGGCGCACTCCCATTCGCACTCGGTGGGCAGGCGGTATCCGCCCGCCTCGAAGTTGCACTCCCATGTCCTGGGCGTGTACGCGGGTTCCAGCCCCTCCAGCTTTGAGCGTGCGTTGCAGTATTCGGCCGCCTGGGTCCAGCGAATCTGCTCGACAGGGTGCGATGCGCCCTTCCACTTCGCGGGATTGGCGCCCATCACCTTCTCATAGTCGGCCTGGGTAACCAGGCGGGTGTCGATATAGAACGCGCTGACGTACACCTTGTGCGCACGTTCGTCCGGCTCGTCCTTGCGGTTGTCGCCCATCGTGAAATATTCCGCGGGAACCAGGACCATCTCCTGTCCCGTGGAGGTCATGGTGGTCGGCAACGCCGGCGGACTCGCTGCACGCTGCGCCTTCTTGCATCCCGCCAGCGACACGACCAGAGCGCCGACGATCGCCAGCGGCAAGAACCGAACTGTCATTCTGAGCCTCATCCTGTGTACCCCTATTGCTCGGCCGGCGGCAGCCAGTCGTAGTCCCAATGATGTCCGAGCCATCCCGGCGGGCTGAGGGTGATCGTCTCGCCGTCGGCCACGCGCACGATGCAGATCGGGCTGTGGACCCGCCAACTTCCGTTGTGCGGGATCTTCACGAATGCGATGTAGCGCCCGCAGTGCGACCAGCGCCCGCACGGATCCTGGCCGATCTTCTCCTTCGGCAACGTGGTGATCTTGCCGTCCGTGCCATCGGGCAGGGATGGGTCAAAACGCCGGATGGAAAGGCTCCCGCCGGAGTTCCAGCACATCCACTTGCCGTCGGGCGAGAACGCGGGATGGCACTCGCCGTCCTTGATCGGGTGGTTGGGCATCTTGCGGATGTCGCCGCCCTCGGCCGGCATAAAGTCGATGGTGTACGGCTGGCCAAGGTAGTTGCGCATCTCGAAGATGAACCATTTGCCGTCGCAGGACAGGTCAAGCACGTTCACGCGCTGCGCCACGCGGATGGGCGTGCTCTGCTCGCCGGTGTCCATGTTGGTGTAGACGATGCCACGTTTCTCGATCTCGACCGTGCGCTGGCTGTCGGGCGCCCAGACATAGGCGCCGGAAGCCCGGCGCGACTGGAGGGTCTTGGCATCGTAGATGGCATCGCCATAGTTGATGCTGAACCGTTTGCCGTCGGGGCTGGTGCGCGGCACGCGCTCGTCCTGGTCGGGCGTGTTGGTGAGCTGCTTGAGCCCGCTGCCATCGGCGTTGATCAGGTACAGGTCGCGCGGCGGGTACTGCTTCGCGGACTTGTCCGCCTTGTCCGCTTTGACGTCTTGGTCGGGGTGAATCGCGATGACCAGCCGATATCCGGTTTGCCGCAGTTCCTCCTTGAGATCCTTGATCCTTGGCGGAGCGAACGGCTCGCAACGGGCCGGAAAATCCCACTTGGCCCGCGGCGAAGGCGTTTCCTCCGCGCGGCACATCGCCGCAACGCCGAGCGCCACCGCGAGCAGGCCGGAAATGCGCATACACATGGCCGGTTCCTTCTGAACGAGTTGCGATGATGCTACAGCGCCGGATGGCATTCGCAACCGTCGGCGGAGGTCGCGACTTCGCCAATTGGCGTCGGAAGTCTGGAACCGCAAGCGAGGCAGCTCGATCGCCTGTGCGTCAAAGTTCACCCCGAGTCCCCGAACGTGAAACGCTTGCCTGAGTGCCCGCTCCTGATAGGATGCTCCGGCCGCTTCGGTTTGTGCGGCGGTCGCACATTCAACCGCGAGGGCCACAATTTGTAGCGGGCCGCTCGTGCCCGTATGTCGCTATGAAAAATCCAATCACGCGTCGAAACGTTCTTCAGGCCGGCGCCGCGGTGACGGCCTCTCTGCTGATCGGGCCCGCGGCCCTCGCCCGCACCTACGCGGCCAACGAGAAGATCCGCTTTGCCTGCATCGGCATCGGCGGCATGGGCGGCAAGGGCGTGGGCGTCGCCTCCGGCGAGCAGATTGTCGCCGCGGCCGATGTCGATACCAATCATGCCAAGGACTCGATCAAGAAGATCAAGGAGAAGTTCGCCGACGCGAAGATCTACACCGATTACCGCAAGCTCTTCGACGAGCAGAAGAACCTCGACGCCGCCTGGGTGGCCACGCCGGATCACCATCACTTTCCCGCCAGCATCCGCGCGATCGATGCGGGGCTGGCCGTCTACTGCGAGAAGCCGCTGTGCCACGACCTCTACGAGGCGCGCAAGCTGCGCGAGATGGCCAAGGCCAAGAACGTCGCCACGCAGATGGGCAACCAGGGCCACTCCGGCGAGCACGTGCGCCTGCTGTGCGAGTGGATCTGGCAGGGCACTCTCGGCGATGTGACCGAGGCCCACGTGCGCCCGCCGTACAACCAGATGGACTTCGGCTCGCGCACGCCGGGCCAGCCGGCCAAGCCGCCCGCGAACCTGGACTGGGACCTCTGGCAAGGCATCGTCAAGGAGCGGGAGTATCGAACCGGCATCGTTCCGGCCGCCTGGCGCGGCTGGCTGGACTACGGCACCGGCCTGCTGGGCGACTGGTTCTGCCACAACGGCGACGGCGCGGTGTGGGCCCTGAAGCTCTACGAGGCCGACACCTGCGAAGTCGAGTGCGAGGGCGAGGAAGCCAACGGCTCCAACTGGCCGCACGAGGTCCGCGTCTCGTGGAAGTTCCCCAAGCGCGGCGACATGGTCCCGTGCATCATGCGGTGGAGTTCGGGGATCTACAACGATTACAAGGAAAAGCCCATGCCGCCGACGGTGGACCCCGAGAAGGTCCTGGCGGCCGCCGGCCAGCCCAGCGCCTACTACGGCACCAAGGGCATGGCCGTCTCGGGATGGTGGATGAACGGCGTGCGGCTCTTCCCGGAGACCTTCATGAAGGAAGTGGGCAAGCCCAAGCAGGTCTTGCCGCGCTCGCCGAAAGGCCACGAGGGCGATTTCCTCAACGCCATCCGCACGGGCGTCAAGTCGTCGGCGGATTTCGAGTATACGTCACGCCTGACCGAGATCATGCTGGTCGGCAACGTGGCCAACCTCGTCCGCGAGAAGCTCACGTACGACTTCCGCACAGGCAAGTTCACCAACAGCGACAAGGCCAACGCGCTGGTCAAGCGCGAGCAGCGGAAGGGATGGGAATTCGGGTACGCGTAGCGAATGGCCGCTGTCACGCTGCTCCTCGACGGCATCTGGGGCCGACCGCGACGTCTGCGCTGGCTTCGAGCAGGCTCATTCGGTATTGCGGGCCGGCCGAGATATTCGGGTACGACTCGCGCGGGGTGGTGCCGTTCGAGGAGCTCGGGGCGCCGCTGGCCGCCGAGATTCGCCGGCGCGGCGGTCGCGTCAACGTCGTCGGATTCAGCATGGGGGGCCTGGTCATTCGCGCCGCCCAGATGCTCGATCCCACGCTGCCGATTGACCGGGCCGTCTTCCTCAACACGCCGCATCGCGGATCGTGGCTGGCGTACCTGCTCGGATTCCGCGGCGTGCGCCAGATGCGCTTCGGCAGCAGTTTTCTCCAGTCGCTGGCGGCCGCGCCGTGGGCAATCCCGAGCCTGTGCATTCTGGTGTCCGCTCGATCTGATGATCCTGCCGCCCGCCAGCGCCCGCTGGCCGGTCGCCACCGAGTTCGCGTGCTGCCGCGTGCCCGCGCATATCTGGCCGATCTACTCGCCCTGGCTGCACCGGCGGATTGTGAGATTTCTGAACGGCGAGAGCCAGGCGCAGGAAGACGCGGCAGCCGTGGGCGGTGGAGCTTCCGCGTCGGAATAGACGGGGACCATAGCCGCAGAGAGCACTGAGAGTACGGCGGAATTGAGAGTGGCTTGGTGCTAAATGGAGTTCGTTCTGAGTGTTGTGGCGTCATTGCCTCAGCAGTATTAGGATTCCCGTACCTGGTTCGTGATGGGGCCTATATGATCAACGCTCTGCAGATCGTCGCCGTGGGACTCTTGGCCGTCCTCGTTGTCCTCCAGTTCTTTCTGCTCAGACGGAAGGTGGGCGTCGATCTCTCACCCATCGATCAGGCCCTTCAATCCGTGAGAGATGCCCATGAACGCACGGAGCGGACGGTGCGAGAGGAGATCGGCAGGAACAGGGAGGAGGCGTCAGGCGCCGACCGTCAGTCGCGTGCGGAGATCAGCGGCACGCTCAAGGGCGTCGGCGATTCGCTCAACCAGCAACTTGCCAATCTCACGCAAACCAACGGCCAGAGCCTCGATAAGACGAGGGAAGCGGTGGAGCAGCGGCTCCAGTTGATTCAAGCCGACAGCGGCAAGAGGTTAGAGCAGGTTCAGCAGGATTCACTTGCCAGTGCCAAGACGTTGCGGGAAGAGGTCAACGCCACGCTGAAGGGCTTCAACGATTCGCTCGTCAAGACGATGGGCGAAATGGGCAGCGGGCAGCGTACTCAACTCGGCAATGTCGTGGACCAATTGGCCAAGCTCACGGAGTCCAACCAGCAGAAAATCGACGGCCTGAAGACCGCCGTCGAAGAGAAGCTGAGGAACATCCAAGACGACAATGCCAAACAACTCGACCAGATGCGGGCGACCGTGGACGAGAAGCTTCAGGGCACACTGGAAAAGCGGCTGGGCGAATCCTTCAAGCTCGTGAGCGAACGCCTCGAACAGGTTTACAAAGGGCTGGGGGAAATGCAGACGCTCGCCACCGGCGTCGGCGATCTCAAGCGAGTGCTGACGAACGTCAAGGCCCGTGGAACATGGGGCGAGGTCCAGCTTGGGGCGTTGCTGGAAGAGGTGCTGAGCCCCGACCAGTATGCCACCAATTTGACGCTTCGAGCGGAGGGCGAACGTGTTGAGTACGCAATCAAGTTGCCGGGGCGTGGTGAAGACCCGGATGAAGTTGTATGGCTGCCCATTGATGCCAAATTCCCCGTTGAGGATTACCAGCGGCTCTTGGAGGCGCAGGAGAAGGCTGATCCCGTTGCCGCTGAGGAAGCCGCCAGCCAACTGGAGAGTCGGATCAAGCAGTGCGCCAAAGACATCTGCAATAAGTACCTGATCCCGCCGAAGACGACCGATTTCGGGATTCTCTTCCTTCCGACCGAGGGCTTGTTTGCGGAGGTTATCCGGCGCACGGGCTTGGCTGAGTTCGTGCAGCGTGAATGCCGGGTTGTCCTTGCCGGGCCAACCACCCTCTGGTCGATTCTCAACAGCTTGCAGATGGGCTTCCGCACGCTGGCGATCCAGAAGAGGTCGAGCGAAGTCTGGAACCTTCTGGCAGCGGTGAAGACGGAATGGACGAAATACGGGGCGGTGCTGGAAAAGGTGCAGAAGAAGCTTCAAGAGGCCACGAACACGGTGGACAATGCCGCCAGTCGGGCCAGAGCCATCGGGCGAAAGCTACGGGATGTGCAGCAACTACCAGCAGCAGAGGCCGGAGCGGTGCTAATGCTGGAAGGCGGCGATGGCACAGGCGACAGGGATGTGGAGGTCTAGGCCGCGGCACAACTGCCCCCGAAGGCCCCACGCAAACCCTTCACTGGAAGCGAGAAGGGGGACATCCCGGACATCCCACCTTGTCATGGCTCATGCCTTCTTCTCCTGCGGCCTCCTCGGCCGCCAAGGGTTCGCGCACCGTCGATTCATCTGCAAGCTCGACGATGGCAAGCAGACACGCTATCTCGACATCGGCGGAAAGTTCCTGGATGAAAAGGGCGAGCTCCTCCCCGGCATCCTGACCGATGCGCTGTACCCCAGCGCCAAGGGCTACGATATCTGGTATGAGGCGATGCACCCGCTGCTGGAGCAGATGATGCAGTAGCGATAGCGCCGAGGAACGAAGCCCGGTCACGGCTTCAACTGAACCTCCACGGTTTTGCCGCCCTCTGTAATCTCAACGGATGTCTGCGCCGCAGCCCCGGCGATCGTGGTTTCGACGGTGTGTTGGCCGAGGAATGCCTTGATGGTGGCGCGGCCCTGCGCGTCGGTTGTCGTCTTCGCATTGGTCCACCACTCCCTGGTCAGCAGATCCTCAAGCACCTTGGCGTTGGGCTTGGCCGTCCAGTCCTTGCGCCAGGCCGCGGCCTTGGGCAGCCAGTGGTCGCCTTCCCAGAAGCCCCACATCGTGAAGCCCGTGATGCGCGGATGGGCGAAGCAGGCGATCATGAAATCGCGCGTGTAGCCGCCCTGCGCCTCCTCATCCAGGGTGTTGATGTCGAACTCGGTGATCTGCAGCTCGGCGTCAGTCTCCTTGGCGAACCGGTCGAGAATGGCCCACACCGTTTCGGCGCCCGTGAACGCCTCGCCAAAATGGGCCTGGAAACCCAGCACGTCCGGTGCCTGGCCGTGCGCCTTGAGATAACGATACCAATCCAGGTAGAGATCCTGATTGGCCAGCGTCGCGCCGCCGGTGGTGAGGATGGTGTTCTCGTTCAGCGCGAGCTTGGCATTGGGCAGGATCTTCCGCGCTTCGGCGTACCATTCGACCACCGCCTCGCGCCCAAGCAGCTTGTGCAGGTCCACGCAGTCGCGCAGCTCGTTGGTCACGTCGTATTCGCGGAACCCCAGGGGCTTGGTAGCTTCGCTGATCTCACGCACCTGCTGGAGGATTCGCTCGCGCAGCTTGGCCGGATTGTCCTTGAGGTTGGCCACCTCGCGCGGCATGTACTGAAAGCCCGGATAGACCATGACATGCCCGCGGACGGCGTAATTGCGCTCGGCCAGCCAGCGGCCGATCGCGAGGAACTCGTCTTTGCGTCCCGGCCAACCCCAATCGGCCCAGTAGATCGGGCAGGTGGCGCGGTTGAACAGGCGCGTGAACACATCGCGCGTCCGCTCGCCATCGGGCGACGCCGTCAGCAGGCGGGTTGGGTTGGCGAACTGCACGAAGCTGCCGACGGTAAACGCCCGCTTGCGCTGCTTGACGGTGACGGCCGCACCTGAAACCGGCTTGCCATCGGCGCCGATCACGCGGATCGCCAGGTCGGCCATGCGATACTCCTCGATGCGCCGCTTGGCCTCGGCGCGCCATGGCGCATCGGCCTCCATGCCCGGCCAGGTGATGCGCGTGTGCGGTAGCCGGCTGCGGTCCACACCTGTTCCCATGTTCACGATGGCCAGCCCGCCAACGTCGATGACCTGCTTCTGCTGGCCAATCTGGATGGCGAGCTGCATCGTGCCGGCGGCATAGTCGTGCTTTGAGATGTCCCAGACGTAGACGGCTTTCCACGTCTTCTCGCATGCGACGGTGGTTTCGAGCGGGCTGCCCCATGGAGCGCCCGCCTGCTGCAAGCGAAGATACGCTACGCCCTCGCCCTCGGGGGCGCAGCCAGCAGACCATGCCGACGACGTCACCTTTCTTAATCGCCGCGGCCGACTTGGGGCTGAAGACCTGCACCTGCCACGATGGCTGAAAGGCCCGGCTGACGCGCATGCGCATGGCCTGGGTTGCCGGCACGCCGTCCGCCGGCGCGGTTGGCACGGCCTGGCCGCTCGCGCCCGGCGGCAGCCCCAAGCCAAGCTGGGCTGGCTCTTCGACCGTCGCCAGGACTGCTCCCGCGGCTGGCAACTTCTCGCGGAAGTGCTTGAGCACGGGTCCGTCCTCGGCCGCCATGCAGATTGCCGGAACCGCCATCATGGCGAACGCAAGAATCCTGAGCATCGTAGGTACTCCGCGAAAACCGGTGTCATCGGACATTGACGCGCCTTTCTGTTTCGTGGGAGCATTGTACCGCAATGAAGTCGGCAGCGTACGCTCAGGCCCAGGGCGGGCGGGCAAGCGCATTTGGGTCACGCGTTGTTCGTAGGGGCGGCTTCAGCCGCCGGGAGCGGCCAAAGCCGCCCCTACCACTCAAGCGCGATTGCCCAGGGCGGGCGCTGACGCTTCCGCTTCAGACAGACGGCGCATGCCGCGCGTTGGTCGGCGGAGTGCCCGACGGTAGTATGGCCCTCATGAACCGCCGCCACATTCTGTCGTACGCGCTGGGCGCCTGGTGCGTGAGCGCACTGATAATGCTCCTGTCGCCCCTGGCCCGGGCCGACGAGCTGACTTTCTTCTTCTGGTCCGACCAGCATGTCACACCCGCGGGTGATGCCAAGCATCTCACTCCCGCCATCGACGCGATGAATGGCCTGGCTGGCACGGAATATCCGCCGGGGATCGGCGGCAAGGTGGCCAGTCCGGCATTCGTCTTCGGCTGTGGCGACATCACCGAATGGCCCAGCAGCGCGGCCAGGGACGCCTACAACAAGGCGATCACCGAGCGCCTCAAGTACCCCAGTTTCGATATCGTCGGCAATCACGATGAAGGCGGGAAGGTGCCCCGGCCAACGATCAAGGATTGGATCATCGCGCGCCACCAGTCGCTGAGCTATACCTTCGATCGCGGCGGCGTGCATTTCTTGGGTGTCTACTCCGAGTACGATGAGAGTCTGGACAACCCGGCCCAGCCCATCAGCAAGAACGCCCTGCAATTCATCCGCGCCGAGCTGGCCAGAATCCCCAAGGGCGAGCCGGCGGTCGTCGCCCTGCACCTGTGTTTCGCGGCCATCACGAACAGAGACGAACTGGTGGGAGCATTCGGCGATGCCAACGTCATCCTCGTGCTGGGCGGCCATTACCATAAGGCGACGGTGAACGAATACCGGGGCTATCGTTTCGTCCAGGCACCGTCGCCGCTGTCCACGACAATGTTCACGGTCATCCGCATCGGGACCGATCGGCTGGTGGCCATCCCCTACGACTACAAAGCGGGGAAATGGGTTGATAATCCGGCCGTTCGGCTCGATGTGCCGATCAAGGGCATCGCTGGCTCGGCCCCCGCGAAGAACACCGCGCCGCCGGAGAAGTGACTGACCCCCATGGACCAGCGCCGCATCGTTCAGTTGCAGAAGCAGTGGTGGAAGCGCACCAATCGCCAGGTGCTGGCGTCACACTACGCGCCCGTTTCCGTGCCCTATGGCGGCCTGGATATCGAGATTCCCGTCAATGAGATCGGCCCGCGAAAGCTGGCCAATGCCGAAGCCCGCATGAAGGCCCAGGAATTCACCGGCGGCGATACGCTGATCGTGGAGGGTGTCAACTTCAGCGTGGCGATGGTGCCGGCCATCGCCGGGGCGGGCTTCGCCTATGACCAGCACACGTCCTGGTCCATCCCGGCGACCGATCGGATCGAGGACCTGCGCATCCGCCGCTTCGATCCCGGCCATCCGCGCATGGCCGAATACGTCAAGCGACTCGAGCAGCTTTTGAAGCACTGGAGCTGGCAGACGTACCTGCCATCGCTGGCGGATTATCTGGGTCCGATGGACATCCTCGCGGGCCTGCTGGGGCCGGAAAACCTGGCCGTGGCGCTGTACGAGCGGCCGGAGGATGTGAAGAGCCGGGCGATGGATGCGGCGGAGTTTCTGCGGGAGATGATCGCCTACGAGCTGCGTCTGCACCGCGATGCGGGAATGGTCGAAGGCGTTACGGATGTCTTCAGCATGTGGCTGCCGGGGACGGGCGTGCGCATGTCGGAGGACTTCTCGGCGTTGGTTGGGCCGGAGCATTTCCATGAGTTCTTTGTTGAGCCGTTGTCGCGGGTCTTCGAGAGCGTGGATTCGGCGTTTCTGCACACGCATTCGGCCGCAATCCAGTGCATGGGCGGATTCGTGGGCGTGCGGAACATCGGGGCGATTGAGCTGGGCAACGATCCGGGCGGGCCGGGATTGGAGCGGCGGATCGAGGCGGGGCGCATGGTGCAGGCGCGTGGATTGCCGCTGCAGATGGGGAGTTGGAACATGCCGCTGCCGATGTCCGAGATGGAGCGGCTGGTGAAAGGGCTGGACCCGCGCGGCTTGATCGTGAGGTTTCAGGCGCAGTCGATGGAGGAGGCGCGAGAGCTGTATGCGGCGGTGAAGGAATGGGGTGTAGGATGAACGAGGCTACGGCGGCGCGGCCCCCCACAATGCGATCCATTCCGCACGCATTCTACCGCGCCGCCCCATGGTCGATGCATTTGAGGATGAACTCAACCATCGGCGTCGGGTCTTCCAGCCCGTGCGGGTGATGGCCCATGCCCTTCTTGATAAGCACCTCTACCTCCCCGCCGAGCTTTTCGTATCGCTCCTTCACGATCGCGCCGTTCTCCGGATACGGCACCACATCGTCCGCATCGCCGCACAGCAGGAACAGCGGGACATTGGCCTTGGCCAACGGTGCCAGGTTATCGACGGGATTCTTCGTGTAGGCCCGCGCCTCGGCCTCGGACTGGAAGTGATAGTCCTGCATCAGCTCCTTCCAGTCGCCCGCGCTGCCTTTGCCCTTGCCTTTGCCGCCTGGCCAGCTCTTGAAATCCAGCACCGCGTTGTCGGCGAGGATGCAGGCGACCTTCTCGGGATTGTCGGCCGCCCAGTTGAAGCAATAGAGCCCGCCGCGGCTGAGGCCCTCCAGGACGGGCTTTCGGCTGAGGCCATATTTGCCGGTCATCTCCGCGTAGAGGACATCAAAGTGTTTCAGGGCGTCGGGGCAGCCGAAGGTGTTGCCGACGTTGATGTAGACCAGGTGAAAGCCCTTGGCCAGCAGGGCCAGATCGACCTGCGGGAAGGCGTCGAAGAACTCGGCACGCCAGATCCACGGCCGGCCGGCGGCGGCTTGGCGCGGAACCGCAACAATCGTTGGCCGGCCATCGATGGTGAAGTCGTAGCGGGCGTAGCCGTGATAGTCGTAGCGGCGGCCGGCAAATGGCTGGGAGGTCGGCGTGGCCGCAGGCGCGGCGGCGGCCCAGCATGCGCAGGCGACAAGAACGAAACTGCACGCCATCGTTCCGGTGGTCATGAAAGTCTCCTTCGCTCTGTGTGCCAAGCGCCGGGCACCTACGACATCCGGTCCGCGACACCCGCGCCGCTCGCCGCCTGGTCGGGCGATGTTCACCGCGGCTCCATTGTACCGGCGATAGCCAGGCAGATCAGGGCTCTGCGCGGTAGAATCAACCCGCCGCCAATGGCGCGCGGGAAGGATGGACGGCGATGCGGCATTCATTGAGTCTTTTCGCTGCGGGTCTCGCTCTGGCGGCGGGCGCGGGGTGATCCATGCTCAACAGAGGAGAGCCGACGTGATGTTACCGAACAAGACCCTGAAGATCTTCATGCACTGGGACATGGAAGGGGCCAGCGGCCTCTTTACGCGGCAGCAGACATGGTATTGGGAAGAGGGCGTTACGCCTCAGACCCGCGACGAAGGGCGCGATCTGCTGATGGCGGACATCAACGGCGCCTCTCGCGCTGCAATGGATGCAGGCGCTGGGAAGCTCATCGTCTGCGACACGCATCACGGCGGCGGCAATCTGCGCATCGACCGGATGCTCGCGGACCCTCGCATCAGCTACCTGGAAAGAAGCGTTGGGCTTCAGGACGGCAAGCGGCGGTGGATGCCCGGCCTGGATGAGACGGTGGATGGCTTGATGCTGATGGCGCACCACGCCAAGGCCGGCACGCCGGGAGCGTTCCTGCCGCACACGCAGATGCTGGAGTGGGACGATTTCAAGATCAATGGCCAGAGCGTCGGCGAGATCGGCATCGAAGTCTGCTACGCCGGCCACTGGAACATCCCCCTGATCCTGGTGCAGAGCGACGAGGCCGGTTGCCGCGAGGCCGAGGAGCAGTTTCCCGGAGTCGTGACGGCGGCGGTCAAGCGTGCGGAAAGCGCCGACCGCGCGTTGGGTCTGGATCCCGAAGCGGCCCGCCGGCTCACCGCGCACAAGGTGGCCGAAGCCATCGAAGAAATTGCGCACCGGCAAGCTCAAGCCGTTCAAGACCGCGCTGCCGATGACCGTGACGATTCGGATGAAGACGCGCGAAGCGGCCGACCGCGCCGCGGTCAAACCGGGCGTGCGCCGGGTCGATGAATACACCGTGGAGGCGCGTGTCGAGAGGCAATGCGACGTGATCAAATGGATCACGGGACACAGCCCGGAAATGCCCGAGGCACAAAAGCGTTGAGGTGCAGAGAGAACGTGCTCCGCGTCATCCACTTTGGCCATGTGGGCGAGATCTACCGAATGACCCGCAGCTCGCCGGCCGCTTCGGGATGTGCGCCGATCAGTGCATCGTGATGCTCCGTGCAGACAAGGCCATGCTCGGATCCATCATGCGTGCCCCGGTGTTCGTGAACCACGACGGCGTCGGAAAGCCCAAATCGTGCTTTCAGTGCTTTGGCGTCGAGCAGCACACGGTCAAAGCAGACCCAAGTTCGGCAATTGTGACTCCAGGGGCTTCCGACAGAGAAAATGCCCACACCCTGTGAGCGGATGTACTCCAGAACCGGCTGCAGATGCGCAGACGCGCGCGTCCGCGTAGAGCGCCTCGGCTCGTTCGGGCTGACCCATGTTCCGGTATTGAATCGCCAGATTGTCGCGAATCAGCCGCGTCTGCTCATGCTGCGGGCCAAGGCGTTGTGAGAGGCTCTGCAGGGATTGCTCAAGCATTAAGGCGGCCGAAGAGGCTCTTGCAGTCACGCCCCACGGCCATTGCCGCCACGTCGGCTTTCGCGGCCGGGATGGGTCCCACTCGCGCACGTGCGTGTAAGCCGCCAGCAGGTTCTCCGGCGGAACCTCCACGCCGGTTACGTTGCTCGTGAACAGGAACGTGCCCCGGCCGCCGTCGGTGAAGTCGAGAAAGTAATCCACCTCGTCACGCACGTCCTGGGCCGTGCCGAACGGCAGTGTTCGTGAGACGCTCAGGCCGGTGAAGAACAGCAGCTCCTCGCCGCCGGGGCCGCGCTTGGTGCGCAGCTCGTAGGGATCCACCCCGAGTTCATATTGGAAGCCCTGAAGGCCGCTGAAGCCGATGGCCAGGAAATCGTCAACCAGCGGCCGGATGTCGCCGTCACAATGATGGATCATGCGGATGCCCGCATTGACGAGGGGCTCGATGATCATGCGCACATGCGGCAGATAGCGCTCTCGCAGGAACTGCGGCGACGCCATCGGCCCTTGGTTGTTGCACAGGTCCTCGCCACAGAACATCAGCGGCACGAGGTCGTATTCCCGGTAGAGGCCCACGAGAATCTTCGATCGCTCTCGCGCGTGGAGGCTTTTGGCCCACCAGATCTTCTCCACCGCTTCGGGATAGAGCGCGCAGGCGGAGAGAAAAGCGACATACCCGAACTCGTGGTAGAGCGGGAAAGGCCCGCCGATTTCCCAGAAGTTGGGGATGGGCACGATGCCGTCCCAGTCGCGCAGAGCTGAGTCGAAATAGTCCCGATATCGCTTCTCCTCGGCCGCGGCATCGAACGTGGCGAGGTTGGCGGATTCGCTATCCGGCAGCGAATTGGCCCGCTCCACCAGCGCCTCCGGCTCGATGCCCTGGTAGCGGCTTTCCTCCACCGCGCCAGTGCGGATCTGGTCCAGGCGAGTCGGAATCACCGGCTGGATCATGCCGTTGACGCCGAGCATTTTGTTGGCGCGGACGACGCCGGCTTTCGGATCGGCCAGATATTGGTCAACGCTGAGCCCCGCGAGCTGCGCGACATTGCGCACGCCATTGATCCAGCCGCCGATGGTGGGGACGCGGTCGATCTCCTGGCCGCGCGCCTGCCGCGTGAGTCGCTGCTTGGGAGTCATGGTCATCTCGATCATTTCGCTCGAAATACCGGGTTCAGCCCTGCGGCCAGCATCTGGACCTGCCGCGATTCATCCTCCGTCAACGGGCGAAACCGCCGCCCGATGTCCACGGCTATCCAGAACAGCTCTTCTTCGCCCGGCGGGATGGCGGCCGCCACGGGCTGGCTCAAGGTGAATCGCACGGCCAGGTCGGCCTCGCGCGGATCGGTCACGGGCTGATACCAGCACTTGAGATACTTGGCGCGGTCGGGGTGGTTGGCGGGCCAGTTCTGCCTGGCCATGGCTTTCAGCGCCAGCACCGTGACCTGCTTATGCTGCGCCTTGGCGAGCACGGCCGGCCCAAACCCGCCCGCATGAAAGCAGGCGAAGTTGATCGGCAGCAGGACCGAGTCGAAGTCATAGCGATCCATGGCGACGAGCGCCGCCTCGATCGAATGGGCCGAGAATCCAACGTGGCGAATCTGGCCGGCCTTCTTCGCTTCCGCGATAACCTCCATCGCGCCGCCTTTGGCGAACGCCACGTCCACGTCGGTTGTCACATCCGCCAGCGCGTGGAGCTGATACAGATCGAAATAGTCTGTGCGCAGCCGCTGGAGCGAGCCCTTCAGTTCCGCCCGCGCCTTGTCCGCTTGGCGCTCGGTGGTCTTGCAGGCCAGGAACGAGTCTTTGCGGTACGGCTGAAGCGCCGGCCCAAGGCGATCCTCGGCATTGCCGTAACTGGGGGCCACGTCGAAGTAGTTGACTCCCGCCTCCACCGCGCGGGCGACGGTACGCCTGGCGTGATCCTCGTCAGCGTTCATCACGACGATCCCGCCGAAGCCGATGATCGAGATCGGCACGCTGTTCCTGCCGTAAGGGCGCTGGGGCAGTCGCGCCGCATTGTCGCCACCGCTGGATTGAATTCGTGAACTCATGGTGAAAATAGCTACGGGGGACCCCTTCGCGGTCGTTCGCTCTGCCGCGCTGGCCACGGCCCTGCGCCGTCGAACCCACGACAGTCAAGAGCGGGCGATGGGATTCGAACCCACGACGTCAGCCTTGGGAAGGCTGCATTCTGCCACTGAATTACGCCCGCAAATAAGTTCTTTGTCTACGAAAACTTACGCGAAGCAATTTCATGTTTTCGCCCGGGTTTTGTCCAAGAGCCGATCTCATTGTACAACGACCCGCACCGGATACTCTACACTCAGTAGACGGCCCGTGGCAAGGCCCTTCCGAGCCTTTTTTGGCGCCTTGGCTTGACAGGCGCGTCGATGGTCTGTCATCTGTTCGATGTATTTCCACGAAGGAGGCTGCGCATGTTCAAACGTCTGTTGTTCGTGTCGGCTCTGGTGCTTGTCCTGTGCCACGGCGCGAGCCCAGGAAGCCAAGGCCGAATGGGTGGATGCGATGAAGCAGGCCCATGCGGGCTTTGCCGGCACTTCCGGCTACATCGCCCAATTCGGCGATTCCATCACCTATAGCATGGCGTTCTGGAAGCCGATGAGCTGGAGCGATCCAGATTCGTTTCTCAAGGACGACGGACTGCCCAGCGCCGACGGCAAGCGCTGGCGCGATGTCATCAAAGGCGCGGGCGATGAGGGCAAGGGGCCGGCGGCCGGCAACTATTCCGGCTGGCGGATCGGCAACGTGCTCGAAGTCGCTCCTAA
>CAWIJX010000011.1:0-734983 GCA_963836515.1 uncultured Phycisphaerales bacterium | reverse complement strand
GACGACATCAAGTACCGCACCCGCATCCAGAACCTGCCGGATTCCCTCATCGAGCAGCTCAAGGTCACAAGCTCCGCGAACAGCGGCGACTATTACATCGACAGCCTCAGCACGTCCGGCGGCACAACGACCTCCATCGACCCGGCGGTCTTCTATTTCATGCCGACTCGGAGCGACACGCTCAGCCCCGGCGACCGTGTGACGATCCTCAACAACCTCGATCTCAACGTTGTCCACGAACCGCACGCCCTTGGCGAGCTGACCACCAACGGCGGCGACATCCAGTATCGCCACCTCGACGCCATGACGGTTGACATCACCCTCGACACCGACAACAACAACGGCGCCAACGACCCGGATCGCTCCACCTACGAAGCCGAACTGGCCTTGGCCGACGGGCAGCTTGGCAAGGCGGTCCAGCCGGACCAGAACCTCGATACCGACGCCAACGGCGTGCCGGATTTCGCGGATGGCATTGATTGATTCGGCAACGAGGACGGAGTTGACGGCAAGTTCGTGCCGGTGCTGATCGACCTGCCGGACCTGGACAACCGCGACATCGTCACATTCACGTATTCGGCTTCCGATCCAGGCAACGTCACACGCGCCGGCAGCGACGCGACGGGATACACCTACTCGCCGGCCCTCGGCGCGATGCGCCTGTGGGCCAAGGACGGGCCGCAGAGTCGCAAGGTCGGAAAAATCGGCGAATGCGGCGACTACGGCGACTGGATCGCGCCGGGCGTCGAGTATTCGGGGTCCGTGATCGCCTCCGCGCTGACGCAGGTCAGCGCGGGAATCTACCGCGCCTTCCTGGAGAACGTGGCGGGAGTGGACGTGACGCAGATCGGGGTGCAGCGGCAGACGAGGACCACCGGCCCGGCCACGGCGGCGTCGAAGACGAGCGGCGCGGACCTCAGCCTCCACACGGACTGGGGCTCCGACCGCTACATCCCTGAAGCCATTGGGGACGGCCATACGTGGCAACGCAACTTGACCTGGCGTACCCGGCCGGCCTGCCCGACGGCACCATCCTCACTCTCGCTGTCAACGCAGACCCATCCACGCATGAGCCGTACGTGCGCGTCTGGAGTGAGGATCCCAATGAGAGCAGCGAAGCAGTGGTGCTGATCGGGCCCGAGCCGTCGCAGGGCAGCAGCATGCAGTGGACAAAGCGTCAGAACATGCCGCTGCCCACCTGCGTGTGGGTTCAGGGCATGCGCCGCAGTCCTCTCCTCGGAGCTGATTTCACACTCACGATAACCCCACCGGCACCCGCTGGGCACGCGGCAGTCCCAGGCGCCGTAGAAACGCACGCGACAGTCGGCGCGAAGCCGCTGATCCAGGGCTTCTACGGGATGGTGCCGCCGTTCACTAAGGGTCTAGGCGCTCAGAATGTCGCGTTTGGATCCCTGGCGCAAGTGTCGCGGCCGCCCTTGGAGACCCAGAGGCCGTTACGATGTATGAGCGGGAAAAATGGAAGGACGCCTTCGATCAATTGCAGGCAACCCTGGACAGCAATCACGATGGCCGCTACGACCCCACGGGATATTGGTCGAATGGCGGGAAAGTCTACCACCGCGGAGGCATTCCCGGGCACCCACCGGACGTGCGCAGGTCCGTCCGTTTCTTCGGCTATAGCAATGGTGGCCACATCGCCATGTACCTGTCCCAGCAGATGTCCACCGACCAGAAGTTCATCCATGGCGCGATGGGCGACTTCCGCGTCGTGGATTTGGTCGCGTTGGTTGACCCGGTGCCGAACCCTGACCAGCTTTCTGGCACGTTCGGCGCAGGCGTCGGCAACAACGTGCGGGTGCTCTGGAACAGATTCCAGACTCAGGGCCCGGGCCTGGGGCTGCCACACGGCTCATCGGTGAACGCACAACAGAGCGCAGGACGGCGGCAAGGATCAGATCGACCTAAATAAATCAGGACACGAGCTCGGTCAACTAACGTTTCCAATCACTGGATACACCGTCGGCGAGCAATACCCCATAAACCATAGCAGTATCGTCGGCATAGTCGGGACAGAACTTCGCGACCTGCTCTTGAATCGAAAGCACAAACCATGAACGCCACCACCTCACTCAGCCTAGCCGCAATGCTGTGCGCCCTTTCCGGATGCAACGTACTATATCCCATCCGCGACTGCCTCAAATTCCGCGCCGTGGACGCGGACAGCGGACAACCTCTGGCGGGCGTTCGCGTGCGCAGCCATGCCATTCGGAACGACGAGACCACCCTTGTCCCCTTCTACCGCGATCACAACTTCGGCCCGTCGCAGAGCGACGGCCTAGTCAGGTGGTGCCCCGCCTATTCCCGTGCCGACAACATCTACGTCTTCTCCAAGCCCGGGTACCGAGAGAGCGAGGCGCTTTACAATGAGAGCGCTACCGGTGACAAGGTTAGCGTTGACGTGGTGCACCCAATCGACGCGTTTCCGCCCGGAGTCACGCATGGCCCGAACAGCATCTGGAGCCCGCGCGACCTGATCATCATTCCCATGCACCTTAAGCCGGCCTCAACGCAGCCCTCGGCCCGCGACATAAACCACAACCATCCTGCTGGCAAGTGGTTCCTGATTGACCACGAGACCATCACGGGGGCGGTAGGCGGGGATCTCATCGACCTGTTGAAGAACGAGAGGACGACATGGCCAAAATAGGAACCATAGCGTTGTTCGCCATATGCGCGTGTATCGCGAGCATCGGCTGCCACCCCTTGGAGTGGCGGCTGACGTTTCAAGTGATTGACGCAACCACGAGGCGCCGCTCGAAGGCGTGGTCGTCTCACAAACGAGCTACTCCTGGGAGTCGTATCCCGAGGAGTTTGTCAGAACGCGTCGGTACGGCCCGACACAAGACACTGGTCTGGTGGTCGCGGACATGATCCTGGGTGGCACCATCAACCACTTTGAATTCCAGAGGCCGGGTTACCTTGAGGCAGGCTCAGAATATGATGCGCTCGAGCTGGTTCACGACTCGGTCTATGTGTATTGGAGGCCGCGCCCCGAGTCGGGCACGGTGGGGCCGGATGCGCGTTACTCGCGCTGGCAAGTTGTCGTGGTTCCCATGGCCCCGACAACGCAACGCGCTACTACCGGGCCGGGCGACCGGAGGTGAGCGATGACCAAGGGGGGGAGCTGGAACGGGGCGTCGTGGGGAGAAGCCTGAAATCCCTGTTGAGCAAGTGATGGAGGGAAGGCGAAGGGGGTCAGGTTCACTTTATTATTATCACTTTACTGCCCATCGATTTCGCCGGCGGCGGTCCAGAGGGCAGGCGCTGATGCCGCTCGACTCTCCTGGCTCACGCACAGCCGCCCGGAAGGCGAAGGGGTCAGGTTACGCAAGTAGTGTCCGCGTGATAGCAGGATAAGGTAAATCCGCTCCACCCCCCTTCTCTCCGCCCCTCTTTGCCCATCGCACCCGGGGAGGTGAAACGGGGACGGATATAATTCTTTCTCGTTCACCCTAACCTCGCCGTTCGCAATTGCCACTCGCTACAGTTGTCCCGACTCCGCATCCGGAGCGCACCACCCGGAGCAGCCATCTCACGACTGACCTCACCATCCCAGCTCCTTTGCCGCAGCCCGCGTTACCATGCCCGCGCTTACGCGCTCGGCCCATCGACACGCACCGCCCCCTAAAGATATCAATGCGCTCCGCTCCATTTTCTTGCGCGAAATTCCGGGAATTATTGACGATCCCGCCGATCTCATACCGCACCATCGCCGCACGATATCTCCGCCGCCGGGTCGCCCGTCCCATCCCACGTTTGAGGCCCGCCCCTGCCCATGTTGGCCATCAACAGCGCCAGGTCCGCGTCATCCATCGTTCACCCACGGCTCGAATCATTTCGTCCGACGCGCCACGTTGGATCCCCGGACTTATTCCGTCGCCCATCGTTGCGCCTGTTGCGCAACCCGTGTCCGCTTCGCGCAACACCACCGGGATAGAGAGCTGCGCCAGCCGCGCGTTTCACCGGCCAACGTTTGCCCGGCGCCGATGACCCGCCCCTCAAGGAGTCTCCATGCGCGCTTGCCCCACAGGATCGATCCGGCGTTTCTCCAGCCCCATCACCGCAAAGGCGATCGGCCACGACCTCGTCATCCGACCCCCCCTGCCGACATCCATGGGCGGCTTCGCGCCGCTCCAGGGTCGATCCGGATCACTCCGGTGTCGCTTCGGGCCGGTTCGGGGTCGCTTTGTCGCTGGTTTTTCCAGGATTTATGGAGCCGCGTGCATGCAACGAAATCGCCAACTCCCGCAGCCAACGCCGCTTACGCCGGCCACCTTCCAACCCAAGGAGATCGGACGTGTTTTTTTCATCCGCCCAAATACATCAAATTGCTACACCGCCCGCCAGTCACCGGCTCACCCGGCCGCAATGGCGAACGCCGTCCCACCCCGAATTACCGAACGAACTTCAATCTGGGCAAGATCGCCCCCTTCGTCGCTCCGTCGCTTCCGCAGAACCCCCTCTCCGTTCTACATCTGTATCTGTGCTCGTCCGTGTCCATCTGTGGTTCCACTGCAGAAACGAACCCATTCGTCGCTTCGTCGCTACGTCGCTTTCACCAATCACAACTTCCGTGTTCATCAGTGTTTATCTGTGGTTGCCTCCTCTATCAATAATCCCCGCTCCCCATCGCCCGCCCGCGGCGTACGATGAGGCTCGGCATCATCCCCAAGGAGTCTCCATGCCCCCGGCCGCGCAGAAACAGCCCAGGCACACCAATCGTCTCATCCACGAGACCTCGCCCTATCTCCTGCAGCACGCGCACAACCCCGTTGACTGGTATCCCTGGGGCCAGGAAGCATTCGACAAGGCGCGAGCCAGGGACAAGCCCATCTTCCTCTCCGTCGGCTACAGCACCTGCTACTGGTGTCATGTCATGGAGCGCCAGTGCTTTGAAAACGAGCAGATCGCCCGCGAGATGAATCAGCGGTTCATCAACATCAAAGTCGATCGCGAGGAGCGCCCCGATGTCCACCAGCTTTACATGACGGCCGTCCAGGTGCTCACCCATCGGGGCGGCTGGCCGATGAGCGTCTTCCTCACGCCGGCCCTCGAGCCCTTTTACGCCGGCACCTACTTCCCGCCCACCGATTCGCCCGGCCAGGCGGGGTTCCTCACCGTCCTGCGGGCCATCGAGGACACCTATCGCAACCGCCGCGCGGATGTCCAGCAGAGCTGCCAGCAATTGATGACGATCCTCAAGGAACTGGCCGAGCCACAGGCGCCCAGACGCCGATCACCCTCGGATGCAACCTCATCGATGAGCTGGTCGATCGCTCGCTGGCCGACTACGACCCGGCCTTTGGCGGGTTCGGCGCAGCGCCCAAGTTCCCGCGGCAGACGCTCCTGGAGATGCTGCTGGTCTATGCCGACGGACTGCTCACGCCCGCGCCCGAGCCGCCAAAGCCTCCAGCGCCGCCTGAGGATCGCCGCGCAAGATCCTGGCCATGCTCCAGCGCACGCTCGATGCCATGGCCGAGGGCGGCATCCGCGACCATCTCGGCGGCGCCTTCCATCGCTACTCGACCGATGCGCAGTGGCTCGTGCCGCACTTTGAGATCATGCTCTACGACAACGCCATGCTCGCGTGGGTCTACACCGAGGCCTTCCGCCAGACCGGCCAGCGCCGCTACGAGCAGGTGGCGCGCGAGATCATCGAGTTCATCCTGCGCGAGATGCGCTCGCACGACGGGGCGTTCTATACGGCGTTCGATGCGGAGGTCGATGCGATGGAAGGGGCAAGCTATCTGTGGACGGCCGATCAGGTCGAGCACGCTCTCGGGGCCGAGAATGCCAGGCTCTTCAATGCCGTGTATGGGATCGACCGCGGCCCGAATTTCACCGATCCGCACCATGGCAGCGGCCAGGCCGAGAGCAGCGTGCTCTACCTGCCCGAGCCTCTGGAAAAGGCGGCCGCGCGCGGGCATGACCTTGGCGCAGCTCGAATCGCGCCTCTCGCCCTTGCGCGAGCGCCTCTACCAGGTGCGCTGCACGCGCAAGCAGCCGGCGCTGGATACCAAGATCATCACGAGCTGGAACGCGCTGATGATCCGGGCGCTGGCGTTCGCCGGCCGGATTTTGGGCGAGCGGCGATACACGCTGGCCGCGTCGGACGCGGCCGACTTCCTGCTGACTCACCATCGCTTTGAAGGCGGGCGCGTCTGGCGGGCCAGCCGCGATGGCACGGCCAAGTACGAAGGGTTCATCGACGACTATGCGTTCCTGGTGCAGGCGCTGCTGGAACTCGCCGAGTCGCCCGAGCAGCATGGCCGGCGGCGACAGGCACATGAGCTCAGCGAAGTGATGGTCCGGCGTTTCGCCGACAAGGACCGTGGCGGCTTCTATTTCACGCCGGCCGATGCGCGGAGCTGCCGGTGATGCAGAAGGTGGGGGCGGATTCGCCCTTGCCGGCCGGCAATGCCGTGGCGGCGATGGCGCTCCTGCGGCTCGAGCGCGAGGATCTGGCGCACGATGCGATCGCGGTTTTCGCCCAGCAACTCGATGCGGCGGCCGAATCCATGAGTGCGCGACATCGAGGCGGCCATTCTATACATGCGCGAAAGAGGGCCGATCGCGGTTTCGCCAAGCCCCTCGCGCGGCGAGAACCGCCCGGCGACGCCCGAGCAGATCGCCAGCAGCGCGGTGACGCTGGAAGCTCGCTGGGCCTCGGCGCGTGAGCTGCTCGTGCATGCGCAAATACTGGAGACGTTCCACATCAATGCCCACGATGTCCCCACCGGGCAGACGCCGACGAGATTGATGATCGATGGCCTATCGCCCGATCAAATCACCGCAATCGAATATCCGCCTGGCAAGGAACATCGCTTCGCCTTCACCCCCCAGCCGATCCACGTCTACACCGGCCAGATCACGGTCCTCGTGCGATTCAAGTCCGACGTCTCCGGCCAGCCCCTGCGCATTGCGCTCGCCTACCAGGCGTGCAACGACAACGCATGTTTCCCGCCGGCGACCCGGCAGATCGAGATTCACCGCGGAGACGCAGAGCGGAGAGCAGGAACCACAGATGAACACGGATGAGCACGGATTTCGAGGGCGTTTGCCATCACATTCCGTGTTCATCTGTGCCCATCTGTGGTTCTCCCTCCGGTGAACCCTCCTCAACCGCCCGCGCTCTCCACCGAGTGCTTCAGCTCGCACATCGCGTGGTTCCAAAGCACGTCGTGGATGTAGGCGGGGAAGATGAGGCGAAACAGTCTCCAACCCAGCCGCTCCAGGAAGCTCTTGCCCTTCGGGAAGTCAAACGCCACGTAGATCGACAGAACGCACATGCCGCCGCCCTTGTGATCGATGTCGAAGACCAGCACGCCCCCGCGGGCGAAGCCATCCTGCACGCGATACACCAGGTAGCGCGCCGAAGGACCGTTCCAGCACGATGCTGAACGACAGCCACGACGGCGTGACGTCGTAGCGGATTGTGCTGCCCGGCTTGTTGGCCCGGCCCGAGGTGCGATGGACATCCAGCAGGCGCGGGTTGAAGTAGCTGCGGCTGCGGTCGCCGAACTTCGCCAGCTCGCGCAGGATGTCGATCGGGTCGGCCATGATCTTGATCGAGTACATCCGCTCGAACTGCGGCGCGTGGCGCAGCGTGCGCAGGTCGAGCAGGCTGGCCAGCGTGTCGCGCTCGCGATCGACTTCTTCGGTGGCGACGCCAGTCGGGTAGCGGCCAAAACCCTCCCAGTTCAGGCCGAAGAACCGCTCGGTGAGATAGTTGCGGGTGGTGACCAGCACGCCGCCGACGAGGATCAGCCGCATCGTCTCGGGGTGGAACATCGACAGGAAGATCCGCCCGTAGCTGTCGTCGCCGCTGGCGATTCGCCAGAGGATGTTGGCCAGCCGGCGCGTGTCGGCGGGCTTGCTCTTGCGCTCGGTGACGACGGCCTGGTAGACGATGCGGCTGAGAACCGGATGAGAGAAGGTGAAGCGGTTCAGGAAGAAGACGACCGCGCCGAACTTGTTGTCGCGGTGAAACGCGCGGATGGCCGGCCAGTAGGCGCGGCGGAGGCTGCGACGGTCGGCCCCCACGTCGAGGATGCAGTTGGCCAGCGCGGAGGCGGTGACGTAGGCCGAAAGAATGCCGTCCTTGTAGAGCCTGGAGATGACCATGTCGCCGATGATGCCGATGCGATGGCCGTAGGGATTGCGGGCCACGCCGACAGTCATGTTGGGATGGCACACGCAGCCGGGAACGAGGGCGACGTTCCTGGGGAGCAGGCGGCGGATGTGGGGGAGCTGCAGGAACCGCTCGATGACGCTGAGGTATTCGGATGGGCCGGCCTGATCGACGCTCCGGCCGAGCAGGGCGACGGTGATCCATCGCCCCTTGGGGATGAGCGATGACATCTCGATGTGCAGGTCATCCGAGCCATACTGGGCGAAATGGACCTGGTCGCGCATGTACCGAAGCAGGTGCTCGTCGGCCGCCATCTCCGCAATGAGCGCCTTGCGGACGCGCGGGGGCTGAAAGCCCGGAATCACGCGAGCCAGGGCGGCGAAGAGCGGATTGGAGGCCAGTTCCATGCCGGGAAGCTGGTTGACGCCGGCGGCGACGACGACAAAGTCGGCCTCCAGCGTTGCGCTGGTGCTCGCCACGCCGTCAAAGACGCGGTAGGTGACCAGCGGCTTGTCGGCCGGGGAATACGCGATGTCCTTGACCTCGCCGGTGATGACCTGGGCGCCTTCCTCGATGGCCCGGCCGAGCAGGTAGTTGTCGAAATTATCGTAGCGTTCGGTGCGCGTGCGCGGCCTGGTGCCACGGAAGACAAAGAGCATGTCCTTGCCGGGTGGAACAGGCAGCTCGATGCTCTTCCAGTCGCCATGGACGGTGAGGGAGGTTGCTTTGCCAAGGATGATCTCGGGCGGGAGGGCCAGGCCGCTTTCTTTCAGGAGCCGGGCGAGCTTGGGCGAGATGCCGCCCGCGCAATAGTTGCACCCCTCGCGGCAGGCAGTGCAGTTCGCTGCCGGGTAGAAGCGGAGTTCGTGCTTCTTCTCGATGATGACAACCTTGAGTTTTCGGCCGGCGTCGCGGGCTTTTCGCAGGGCCTGGATGGCGAAGAAGGAGCCCGCCGGTCCACCGCCGATGACGAGGATGGTGGGATCGTCGGAGAGTAGCACAGGCGTCCCGCCTGTGAATGGCTCGGCGCGGTGGGTGGGGACCGTGAGTGGGGGGGCAGGGCTGGGCATCGGGCTTTGGCGGACTATTTTTGTCCCATTTGCTATCATGCCAGCAAGGCGGGTGGTTGCAAGCGAAATCCCGTTCAATCGGGAGTGGGCGTCGGGGGCGTGCGCCCGTGAATGAACCAGCGGGCGAGGAGATCGGTGACCTGCTGGGACAGCTTATCGTCACTGCCAGCGCGGCTTTCGGCAAGTTCGGCAAAGCGGGCGGTCGCCTCTTTCAGGCGAGCGTTGAAGCGATCAAGCACTCTTATCGCCGGGGCCAGTTGAACGGGGAGTCTCACGATTCCTGAAATGCCCAGCTCGGCAACGCGCAACAGGAGTTCGGCCTGGCCACGCGATTCGCAGTCGAGGTGTTTCCGGCGGGTCTTGCCGAAGTACACCGTGTTGGGGTCGAACATGGGACTGGGTGAGAGCGTGGCGGGACGATCCTCGGGAATGTTGACGGGGTGAGTGGATTCGGGCTGGCGCGAGAGCCATTCGGCGGCGGGAACAAGGTCGGCGAGATTGGCCGCATCCCAGGCGTCGGCCGCGAGATCGTGGGCGTTGAGTCGGCGCGATCCGCTGCCGGATCGTTGCTCCATCTTCTGGATTTCGACCTTGCGAATGGCCCGAAAGTGCAGGGCGGTCTGGCAATGGAGTTCATCCACCAGTTGCTTTCGAGCCTCGGAATCGGAAACGCCGAGGAGTTCGAAGACGGCGTCATCCAGTTCGCGGCGATCGGGCTGCTGAAGCTCGGTGGAGAGCACGAGTGGGCCATCGGCGAGTTTCTGGGCTCGCCCGGGCGAGTGGCAGTCCATCAGTTGCTCTTCGACCAGCCGGCCCACCTCCCGCTTGCAGAGGCTGCGGTACGCTCGGATGAGTCGAGCGGCCACGGGTTTGGCAACGCCGCGGGGGTCGGGAACTTCCAGGAGATTGACATCGACAACTTCGGTTTTCAGATTGCCCTCGGTGCCTGCGAATCGTCCATAGAATGTCTTGAACAGGGCGATCAGGGTCGAGTTGAGGATGGCTATCAAGACTCCCTGTTGGCGCACGGTCAGCGATCCGGCGCCAAGATCAAACAGGTTGTGATTGCAGATGAGGCGGTCGGGGTTGCCTGCGATGATATGGCGGTATTGCTGCGACATCGGCCAGAAGGCGAAGCCGGGCCTGACGAGTCTGGTCAGGTCGTACCATGGATCGCGTCCTGCGCAGGTGGAGCGTTGGGGGATCGGAACAGGCTTGGATTTCTTCGACGCGAAGGCGGCAGTCTTGCCGTAGGTCAGGTAGCGGTGGACCCATGTCCCCTTGAGATCGGACAAGGGCTTGTTGACCAGGAGGACCAGGCGATCGATGGACCTGGCGGAGACGACGGGGCGGTCGACGTTCATGAGGGAGTGGACTTCGGGCCGGAGGTATTCGGATTCGATCGGGTGGATCGAGCCGTCGCCGGCCTCAACAATCTTGACCTTGCCGGACTGGGCGTCCCGCCGTGGGCAACCGCTGGCCGCAGCGCGGAAGCTGGGGTCATCGGTGTACTGGTCGAGCAGCCGCGATGTGACATCCCAAGGCATGAAGAACGCGTCGCAGCCGGTCTTGACGCCGAAGCGAACATCGACGATTTCGCCGAGGGGCACGAACCTGGGGGCGAACTCGCGCATGATGCGGAAATAGAGGTCGGGGCGCGAACGTAGCGGCCCCACTTGCCAGCGCGATAATCGCAGGAAGGGTGGGCGATGAGATTCTCGTCGAACTCTTTCTCTTGCTCCTCGTCCTCGCCATCTTCGATGACGCAAGGGGCGCCGCCGAGGATGCGGCCGGCGCGAACGCCGTCATTCCAGAGGTCCTGCTGGCGCTTGACGATGATGCGCATATCCTGGTCGAGGATGTCGGTAGTGGCGGACTCAATGCGCTTGCGGAGTTTTTCCACCGCTCGCTGCCGGCGCGATTCGCTGTCGGCCGCCTTGGCGCCGATGATGTCTCCGAGCGGGCGGCGAAACTTCACGAATCTGGCGACGTTGCCCATGCGCGGATTCATCATCGCAGCGGCGGAGAATCGTGATGGCGGTCTTGACGCGGGCATCGGTAAACCACGGCTCATCGGCGCTCTCGATCACCGCGATGAGCTGGAAATGACGCAGGATCCATCCCTGCAGGGCGAAGCCATACTCGACATCCAGCCAGGACGAACTGGTGAGGAAGCCAAAGTAACCATCAGGCTTGAGCAGGCGCGTGGCGGCCGGCCAGAAGTAGCAATGGAGGTCGGCGCGGCCGGAAAGCTCAAGGTCCGGAAAGGCCCCCGTGACCAGATCGGTAATGCGCTGCTTGTCGGGCTTGGCGATCTTCTCCTGGCGAACGTAGGGCGGGTTGCCGACGATGGCGTCGAGAGGCGGGAGAGTCACCTTCACGTGCCCGCCGGCCGGATCGGGTAGCTCGACGAAGGGCGTGTCCGGGCTGACCTCGAAGAAGTCCCGCCGGGCAATGCGCGGGTAGTTGGCTTCATCGTTGATTTCGCGGGCGGCGAGGTTGAGGGTGGCGAGGTGTGCTGGGTAGAGGGCGATGTCGCAGCCGAAGAGATCGGAGATCAGCTCGGCGTGGGATCGGGCGGCGCGAAGATTGCGTTTGCGATAGTAGGCCCGGACGAGGAAGGAACCCGACCCGCAGGCGGGATCGAGTACCGCGTCGGAGGCGTCGCGGACGCAGAAGGCATTGATCAGGTCAACCGGATCGTCGGCCGTGAAGTGCTGGCCGTAGCGGTGGCGCTCCTCCGGGCTGACGAGCTTCTGGAAGATCCGGCCGACGATATCGGAAGGAACCTGGCGGAAGTCGATCAATTCGATATTGCGGAGCAGGGCGCGCCACGCATCCAACGCGCCTTCGGGCTGGAAGACGAGGTTGATGGCCCAGTCATGAGCGTCGGGAAAGAGGATGGGCTCGTAGTCGCCGGAGGTCTCGACCGCGCGGCGGAAGAAGGCGTCAAAGGCGTCGCGGGCGTCGGCGGGGCTGGTAACCGAGGGCGCGAGGTCCAGCCGCGGAAGCTGTGGGAAGCGAGCGCGGAGCGCTTTGTAGAAGATGAAGCGGTTGGCCCAGACGTAGGCGGTGGTGGAGGCGGCATTGTGGAGGACCGTTGACCATTCGTCGGGGTTGCCGCGGACGAATGGCCAGTCCTGGGAAGAGAGCCATGCCTGCAAACGGGCGTCAAAGGCCTTGTCGGAGTCGGACTTGGCGATGAGGTAATGGCGCGCGAGCTTGACGGGCCATTCCAGATGGCTTTCGAGCGAGCGGAGGAAGATGTCGTCCGGGGGCATCTCCCAGTCGCGGCGCTTCCCGGTGATGATGTCGGAGACGTCGCGGAGGAGGTCGGGCAGGAACTTGGTGACGATGAATTCGAGGTTCTCGGGCCGGGCCACCTCCTCGGGGCTGGAGAGATTGCGCGCCAGTCGCCATTCCTTGACCCGCCGTTCGAGCAGGGGCTTCTGCCACTGAGAACGGTCCCAGAGAACGAAGATGTTGACGTTCCAGGTGAAGAAATACTGCACGTTGGCTTCATCGGCCTTGCGAAAAGCGTCGGCGACAACCTCGCTGTCGTACGGCGAGTAGTTCGGCGGGAGCTTCACCTCGCCGGTCAAGGCGAGTTTGCCGTTGAACTCATAGAACCTGAGGTCCTTGCGTTTGCGCCGGCTTGCGCCGTGCCGAAGCCTTCGATGCGGGCCTCGTGGAAGACGTAGGCGTCGGGGTTGGCGTGAAAGAGATGCTCGGCGGCGGTGGCCATCTTGCCGCAGAAATCAACCTCGTGGATGGTCGTTTCGTCGGAAGAAGGCATGGGAGCAGCCCTTTACAAGATCGCGGGCCGGCTGCGGCGCCGCTGCCCGAGATGCCGGCCACACGAACCCTGATGGATTATCGGCTTGGGGAATGAAATATCCAGAGGGCGGGGTCGCTACTCGTGCCGCAGCGCTTCAATGGGGTTCATCCGCGCGGCCGTGATGGCGGGGTAGAGGCCGAACGTGATGCCGATCAGGCCGCTGATGACGAAGCTGCCCACGACGGACCACGTGGCGATGCGGGTGGGGTATTCTTGGGCCGTGTTCAGCAGATGCATGAGCCAGGGCAGGGCCATGGCGAAGCCGATGCCCAGGCCGATGCCGATGGCGCCGCCGGCCAGCGAGATGACCGTGGTTTCCAGCAGGAACTGCAGCGTGATGTGCCGGCGCTGGCGCCCAGCGCGCGCCGGATGCCGATCTCGCGCGTGCGCTCGGTGACGGTGGCCAGCATGATGTTCATGATGCCGATGCCCCCGACCAGCAGCGAGAGGCTGGCGATGCCGCCCATGATGAAGTTGAACGTGCGGTTGGTGCGCTCGGCCTGGCGGAGGATCTCGATGGGGATCTTCACCTCGAAGTCGCGCACGCCGCCGTGATTGGCGGCGACGATGTTTTCGGCGATGGAGGCGAGCCGCTCGACCTGCGTCTCGTTCTCGGCCTGGAGCCAGATCTCGGTGAGCTTGATGCGCTTGCGCTCCATGCCGCCGGGCTGGCGCCGGGCCACCAGGTCGCGGTAGTAGCTCTTGGCGATGGTGAGGGGGAAATACAGGTCCTGATCGATGCTGCGGTTGATGATGCCGGAGCCGGGGCGCAGCCCGGTCTTCTCCAGGACGCCGATGACCTCGAGCTTGAGGATGCCGCTGTCGGCCGAGCCGATCTGCACGTGCTGGTGCAGTGGGTCCTGGAAGGGGAAGAGCTGCTGGGCGGCCATCGCGCCCAGCACGCAGACGGGGATCTCCATGCGAAGGTCCAGGTCGTTGAAATAGCGGCCGCGTTCCAGGGGCAGGTTCATGATGCGGAAGATCTGCGGCTCGGTGCCCATGGCGTTGACCGGGGCGCGGTGGTCCTCGTAGACGACCTTCTGTTGCGTGTCGCGCATCGGGACGAGCGTGACGATGCCCGGCAGGTCCACGAGCTGCTGCTGATCGGTCTCCGTCAGGCCGTAACGCAGCTCACGCTCGGTGCGCGAGGCGGCGTCGCTGCTCTCGGGTGGGGGGATGGAGCGCAGAAGGATGTTGCGCGAGCCGAGCTGGGCAAGCTGTTCCAGCGCGGCCTGCTTGCTGCCCTCGCCGATGGCGACCATGATGATGACGGCGGCGACGCCGAAGATGATGCCGAGGGTGGTCAGGAGGCTGCGCAGCTTGTGCAGGTGGATGTTTTTCAATCCAAGCAAGAAGGTCTCGATCAGGAAGGTCAGGAACATCGGCGGCGGAGATTATACAGCGGGGCGGGCGAGTCGTTCGAAGTTCCGCGTTCACGCGGTCTGCATGCTCGCCGTCTTCGTGGAGCGTGTCGCCCCCGGCCGCCGCTCCCGGCCGCGATTGCCGCGATTGCCGCGATCTTCCGCCCGCCCCGACTATCGACTACCCTAAGAGCGAACTCGGCGTCATCCGCGCCTCGGTGGTGAGATCCCGTCTGCGAAGGCAACTATGATCGTCTGAAAGAGCGACGGGATCAGATTGGCGATCGTCAGCCAATAGCCCAATTCTGGCCCAGGATACGAGCCGGCACGGAACGCCCACAGGCACAGCCCTGCCATTGGCAGGTACGATGTGGCCAGCAGCAGCCAGGTGACGTGGGCCAGGCTTCGCGATCGCCGCCAGGTGCGGAATGTGAGGACGCTCCCCGCCAACAGCGCCAGCGCGTACAAGCAGAAGGCCAGCAGTTCATCCGTTCTGGGCTGGCTATTTGTGGCCATCGCGTAGATCGCATTGATCGCCACGTACGCAGCGCCGGCCGCCGCCAACAGGCCGGCGATGAGGCACAGAAAAGCGGTGGCTGTCGAAATGCGCGCCCATCCCTGCGGCACCCAGGCCATCAGCAGCATCGGCAGCGCCATCTCAAGTGCGAAGCCTACCGCGCAGAGGCCGAGTTCGGGCTGCAGCGACCTGCGGACCACGATGATTTTCCAGAACTCCAAGGTCGTATCGAAGGGAGAGACCGTCCAGGTAAAGGGAACAAACACTGCAACCGCGCCGGCCAGCAGCAACAGCCGCACGGCGATGGGCGCGCGGAACTCGCGCAAGCCGGTCGGAGCGGCGTAGTCCAGCGCGACAAGGCCGACTGGGTCGGCCGCCTCAATCGGCGCCACCGGCTCGACGGGTCTTGCGGGCTGATTGCTCTCGATGGGTATCACGTCCATGGCATTGGTCACCAGGGCTTCAGCCGGCAGCAGGCGGTTTCACTTGCGCTTGCCACTCTTCCAGGATTTCCCGCGTGGCGGGGAGCCCGCGAGGCCCCTCTCTGGCCGACCAGACATGCTGGCGCGCCAGCAGTCCGTCGGCCTCGAATTCCAGAAGCAGGACGTGCAGCCGCAGCTTCGACATCTCCGTGGTGTCGAACTCCCTCGTGGGAACCCAGCAATTAAGCGTCAGGAGTGGGCCCAACGTGCTATAGGTTCGCCAATGATATGCCCAGGCCCGCTGGTCAACGCTGATGGCATCGGGCGGCCCCATGATCTGAAGCACGGCGTCTTTGGACGTCTGGCGCTCGGTCGGCCGGAGTTGGTCGAGACAATACATGCGGTCCCGATCAAAGTCAGTGAAGGGTCCGGACTGGCCGCATCCGGCCATCAAGCATGCGATGAAAATGAAGGGCACAACACGCATAGGCGCACCGTCCTACGTTCGCACAACTGGTACTGACCGGAAGATCCCGCGGGATTACACTCAAAATGGAGTGAAATGAGTGAACCGCTCTTACCGCGCCGCGCAACGTGCCAGACGCGATACAGCAAGCTGCCGCTGTGCGCGAGATATTCCAGTGCGCCATCGCGGTCGAACGTCAGCTTTGCTGCTGGCAGCATGGCGATGCCGTTGTACTCCGGGCCCACTTGGCCATCGACGACCATGCACTGGTTCTGGCCCTTCGCCGCGACATAGGCAATGTGTTTGCCGTCGGGGGAGAAGAACGGTGAGTCGTTGCCGATACCGTCGCACTCCGGGCCCGGCTGGCCATCGACCACCACAAACCACCTTTTCCCCCGCGCGGCTGAATAGGCCACACGTTTGCCGTCCGGGGAGAAGAATGGCGAGCTTGCGCGACGCAGTCATATTCCGGGCCCGGCCGGCCGTCGATGACCACGACTTGCTTCTGGCCGTCTTTTGCCGCATAGGCAATGTGGTTGCCGTCGCTGGAGAATACCGGTGTGCCGATGGCGATGGCGTCATACGCCGGACCCGGCTGCCCGTTGACAACGACGAATTGCTTCTGGCCATTCTTCGCCACATAGGCCACGCGGTTGCCTTTGGCGGCGAACACCAGAGAGCGCGGGTCAACGCCGTCATACTCCGCGCCCGCCTGCCCGTTGACCACCACGAGCTGTTTTTTGCCATTCTGTGCCATATAAGCCACACGCTTGCCGTCAGGGGCGAACATCGGCGGGTGGTTGCCGATGCCGTCATATTCGGCGCCGGCCTGCCCATCGACCACGACCACCCACTTCTGACCATTTTTCGCCGAATAGACCACGCGGTTGCCGTCTGGGGAAAACACCGGACCGCATGCACAGACGGTGTCATATTCCGGTCCGGTGCGACCATCGACGACCACGAGATGCTTCTGGCCCCTTGCTGCCCGATACGCCAGATGTTTGCTTTCGGGCGAGAAGACCGGCGGGCCGATATTGTCGTACTCGGGACCGACCTGCCCATCGACCACCACGAAGCTCCTTTGACCATCTTTCGCCCGATAGGCCACGCGCTTGCTGTCGGGGGAGAAGACCACCGGACTGATACCATCGTGCTCCGGTCCCGCATGCCCATCGATGACGACAAGCTGCTTCTTTCCGCTCTGCGCCCATAGGCCACACGTTTGCTGTCCGGGCTGAAGAGCAACGTAGCGTCGCCGATGCCGTCATACTCCGGCCCCGGCTGGCCATCGACCACGACAAACGCCTTCGCGCCTCGCTTCGCCGCATGGGCCACATGTTCGCTGTTGGGGCTGAAGACCGGCAGGCTTGCGACCAACAAGTCATATTCCGGGCTCGCCCGCCCATCCACCACCACGACCCGCTTCTCTCCATTCCTGGCGAAGTACGCCACGCGTTTGCCGTTCGGACTGAACACGAGCGTGCCTTTGAAGATCAGGTCAAATTCGGGCCCCGCCTGCCCATCGAGGAAGACGACTTGCTTCGCAGCGCGCTCCGTCACGACTGCCAGATGCCGCCCATCCCTGCTCATGACCTTGTCCAGCGTCGTGGTGGGTAGGAGCCCGAGTACCTCCGACCGGACGGATGGCCCGGTGGTGGGCCGCGTGGCTGCGACGGATTCCGGAGGCGAGACGCCATCCCAGACGCGATGCAGGACGCCCTTCTTCAACGCCAGATACGCGAATGTGTCCCTGCCGTCGAACGTCAGCCTGGCCGGAGGGATCAGAACGACGCCGCCAAACTCCGGCCCAGGCTGCCCGTCAACCACGACAAGTTGGACCTCGCCCTTGCCCGCCACGTAGGCCACGCGTTTGCTGTCCGAACTGAAGACCAATGTGCCTGGCAGGATGCCGTCATATTCCGGCCCCGGCTGGCCATCGACGATCACGAAGCGCTTTGCGCCCCGCACCGCCCCATAGGCCAGGCGTTTGCCATCCGGGCTGAAGACCAGCAAACTCTCCAGGATTCCGTCGTACTCCGGCTGCGCCTGCCCATCGATCACCACGAACTGCTTCCGCCCATTGATGACCACGTAGGCAACCCGTTTGCCGTCGGGACTTAAGACCAGCGCACCGAAGGCGTCATACTCCGGCCCCGGCTGTCCATCGGCCACAACGACGTGTTTCCGGCCAGTTCCTGCGCTATAGACCACGCGCCTGCCGTCTTGCGAGAACATCAGCGTGCCCGCGCCAAGTGAGTCGTACTCCGGACCAGGCTTGCCATCGACCACCACGAGCCACTTCCGGCCCTTTTTCGCGCAATACGCCACATGTCTGCCGTCGCGACTGAAGACGGGCGACCCGTCGCCGATGAGGTCATACTCCGGACCCGCCTGGCCATCCACAACCATGAAACGCTTCTGGTTCTTGATTGCGCCATACCCCACCCGTCTACCGTCGGGCGAAAAGGCCAGCATGCCTGAGATGATGCCGTCGTACTCCGGACTCTCCTGCCCATCGATGACGACCGTCGCCTTCTCGCCCTTCTTCGCCATGTAGGCCACGCGGTTGCTGTCCGGGCTGAAAAACGGCGTGCCGTCGCCGATGTCATCATATTCCGGACCGGCCCGGCCATCGATCACCGCGACCCATCGCTGCCCGATTTTGGCCGCATAAGCGAATCGTCTCCCGTCCGGGCTGAACGATGCCGAGAGGATCTCGTCGTATTCAGGCCCGGATTGCCCATCGATCACCATGGACTTCTTCTGGCCCTGGTGGCCCGAGTATGCCAGGCGGCTGCCATCGGGGGAGAAGAGCAGCGAGCCCTTGCAGACGCAGTTGTACGCCTCCCCCGAGTGCCCATCGAGCACGACGGTCCATTTCGGCCCACTTCGCGCCCGGTAGGCGATGTGTCTGCTGTCGGGGGAGAAGATCGGCGCGCTGTCATTGATCTCGTCGTACGCAGGACCGGCTTGCCCATCGACGACCACGGCGAATGTCTCGTCATCCTTGGCCACATAGGCGATGCGTCTGCCGTCGGGCGAGAAGACCAGCGTGCCTTTGACGATGAGGTCATGCTCCGGCTCCGCCCGGCCATCGATCCAGACAAACCTCTTCCTGCCCCTCGCGGCCACTCCCGCCACGTGCTGCCCATCCCTGCTGACGATCCTCTCCAGGACCGGCTCGGGCAGCAGACCGAGCGATTCCGACCGGATCGTTGGTCGGGTGGGGGCCGGCAAGGTCCCGGCGGCTGGTGCCAGACTGCTGAGGGCCATGGCGATAGCGACCGCGGATGATCTGATTTTCATGTCGGTCTCCTTCCCGTTTCCGTTCGGCCAGCGGGCGCCGGCAGGCCGAATTCCTTGCGGAGGGCGGCGGCCTCGTCATCGCGGCCGATTTGGGTCAGGACCGCCGCCAGATTCGTGGCGGTGGTCTTGATCCGCTCGTCGCCGGCGGGCAACTCCTTGCGATAGATGTCCAACACTTCGCGAAAGAGCGGCACGGCGTCGGCAAACTTGTTCTGGACAGCGAGCAGTTTCGCCAAGTTGTGTAGCGCCAGTGCGTTGTCCAGTGGGCTGGGCGACGATTCCTTGCGGAGAATATCCAGCGCCTCGCGGTAGAGCCGTTCGGCTTCGGCGAACTTGCCCTGCCTCCATCGAAGTCCCCCAAGGTTGTTCAGGCTGGTGGCGATATTCCTCGGGACGCGCGGCATCGCGTTGCGGAAGATGCCCAGCAATTCATCGTAGAGCGGCTCGGCCTCGGCGAGCTTGTTCTGCATCGCCAGCACTTCGGCGACATTGTCGAGACTGGCTGCGATCCTCGCATCACCGGCGGGCAGCGCCTCGCGCCGAATCTTCAGTGCTTCGCGATACAGCGGCTCGGCTTCGCCGGGCTTGTTCTGGTCCTTGCGCAGGTCCCCCAATTCGCTCAGGGTTTGCGCGATTTCCAGGCTGGCGCGCAACTCGCGGCGGATCTTCAGTGCCTCCTGAAATAACTGCTCGGCTTCGGCGGTCTTGCCCTGCTTCTTCAGCAGGAGCGCGAGATTGTGCAGAGCGGCTGCGGTGTTGGGATGGCCGGGCAGCTTCTCCCGGAGAATGGCGATGGCCTTGCGGTAGAGCGGCTCGGCCTCGGCGAGCTTGTCTTGCCTTCGCAGCGCCTGCGCGAGATTGTGCAGGCTTCCCCCGACGCGTGGATGGCCGGGCGTCGCCTCCTGGCGGATCTTCAGGGCGTCGCGGTAGAACTCCTCGGCCTCTGCGGGCTTCCCCTGCGCCATCCGCAGGTGCGCGTAGCTTTCGAGGCTGGACGCTCTGTCCGGGTGCCCGGGAGGCAGTTTTGCGTGAATGAGCAATGCGTCGCGGCAGAGCGGCTCGGCTTCGTCGAGCCTGCCGAGGCCCCTCAGCAGATCCGCCAGGTTAACCAGGATCGCTGCAATCATCGGGTGCTGGGCGGGCAATGTGCTGCGGCAGATGTCCAGCGCGTCGCGGTAGAACTGCTCGGCCTGGGCGAGCTTGTCCTGGTCCCTCAGCAGGTTCGCCAGGTTCATCAGGGTCCTGGCGATATCGGGGTGCTGGGCGGGCAGCAGTTGGCGGCAGATCCTCAGCGCCTCGCGATAGAGCGGTTCGGCCTGGGCGAGCTTGTTCTGATCCGCCAGCAGCAGAGCGAGATTGTTCAGGGTCATTGCAGTCCTGGGGTGGCCGGCGGGCCATATCTTGCGGACAATAAGCAAGGCCTCGCGATAACGTGCCTCGGCTTCGGTGAATCTGCCGAGGTCGTGCAGGACAAGCCCCAGGTTGTTCAGAGGCAGGGCAATGTCCGGGTGCCCGGCGGGAAGCGTCCGGCGGAAAGTGGCCAGCGCCTCGCGGAAGAGCGGCTCGGCTTCTGTGAGCCTGCCTTGTTCCTTGAACAGAAGGGCGAGGTTGTTCAGGACCATCGCAATGTCCGCCTCGGGAATGGGCGATATGTCGCGCAATATGACAAGCGCCTCGTTGAAAAGTGCTTCGGCGTCCTTGAACCTGCCCTGGTGGTGCCGGAGACTCGCCAGACTGTTGAGGCTCTTTGCGATGTCCCGGTGGCCGGTGGGCAACACCTTGCGTCGGATTTCGAGGGATTTCTGCAGGCTGGGCTCGGCGTCACTGTAGCGGCCAAGATTCGCCAGCGTGTCTCCGATGGCGCTGCGGAGATCAGCCTCAATCAGCGGATCCTCGAACGTGACCGCGTCGAGCAGCAGGGTTTCGCCCTGGATCGCCTCCAGCACGGTGACCCTGTCGCCCAGCAGTCTGCCCGGATCAGCGCTGGTGAGCATGTCGCTCAGGAATTGCTTGACCGCTGTCGCGGTGCGTTCCTGCTTCTGCGCTTCGTCGCGCTGACGGTCGGCCAATGTTTTCTGCCGTGAGGTCTCGGCCTCCGCGGCCTCGGCCTGCTGGCGCCGGTGATCGGCGTCCTCCCGCGCGATATTCGCCTTGTGCATTGCCCAGCTTGTGCCGATCAGGCCGGCCACGAGCGACAGGAGGACCATCGCCGCCGCCGCGAACTTGGCCCTGTGTTAACGCACGACCTTCCGAGCGCGATACCACGCCGACTCCGGCCCCGCCATCAGCGGCTTGCCGGCCAGGTAATTGGCGATGTCATCCGCCAACTCCGCTGCCGACCGATATCGCTGGCCGGGATCCTTTCGCATCGCCTTCAGCGGTATCCACTCCAGCTCCCGCTCCAGCTCCGCCTCCAACCTCGCCAGCGCCATTTGCCGCGCCAGCGCCACCGCCGGTCCCCGCGCCCCCAGCGTCCGCAATCGCGTGCTCGGCCGCGGCGGGTCCACCTCGCGGATGATTCGCTGGATCTCGGCATGTCCCGCCTCACGCAGCGTTTGTGCATCGAACGGCAACACACCCGCCAGCAGCTCGTACAGCATCACCCCCAGCGAGTAGATGTCCGTCCGCGTGTCGATATCCAACGCCGACATCTCCGCCTGTTCCGGCGACATGTACTCGGGTGTGCCGATGAGCTGCCCCTGCTCCGTGAAAACCGTCTGCTCCACCAGGTGACGCTCGATCGCCCGCGCCACCCCAAAGTCGATCACCTTCGCCACCGCCTTGCCATCCTGCTGCAACACCAGCACATTGGAAGGCTTCAGGTCGCGGTGGATGATCCCCTTCTGATGCGCGTGCTGCACGGCCGCGCACACGGTTGCAAAAAGCTCCAGCCGCTGGTGTGTGCCCAGCGTGTACTTGTCGCAGTAGGCCGTCAGTGGAATGCCCGGCACGTGTTCCATCACGAAATACGGCCGGCCCTGCGCCGTCGTGCCCGCGTCGTAAACCGCGGCGATGTTGGGATGGTTCATCATCGCCAGCGCCTGCTGCTCCGCGGCAAAACGCGCGATCACCTGCCGGCTGTCCATGCCCGGCTTGATGACCTTCAACGCCACCCGTCGCCGAACCGGCTCCACCTGCTCGGCCAGGTAGACCACGCCCATGCCGCCTTCGCCCAGCACCTCCAGGATGCGATACGGACCGATCTGCGAGGGATGCCCCGGCGCCGCGCCCCCGACGCCATCATCAGCCGACTCTTTCGACGCTGCTGACGTTTCCGTGACCTCCGGCGGCTCGATTCCCAGCCGCAGTACGCATCGCGGGCACGCGCCGGCCGGCGCGTCGGCCGGCAGTTTCGCCCCACATTGCGGACAGCGGTTGTCTGAGGCCACTGGTCGCTCCTGAGTCCAAGCCCCTGAATCATTCTGACCGGGCCGGAGCCAAAAGTTACAGCAATTCCCGGCGCGAGCCGGTGGACCCGGAAATCGCTCTTCTTCGTGCCTTCGTGGCGAATCATCCCGGCTATTCGCCCACGGCCGCCAGCAGTTCCCGCAATTCCTCGTCGATTTCCCTGGGATCACGCACCGTCTGCGCCACCTGGGCCCGCAAATGCTCGCGACATCGCCGCCGCAACCGGTGCAGCGCCACCTTCACGGCGTCCTCGCTCATCCCCAACTCGGCCCCCACGCACCGAAGGGGCAACTCTCCCGGGCCGCCCAGCATCGGCGCCAGCTTCTCAAACAAGCCGAGCTTTCCTCCCCGCTCGTAATCGGCCCGCAGGTCGGCCATCGCCGCATCGAGCACCGTCATCGCCCAGCGACGCTCGTAGATCTTCTCCGGCGTCAGATTGTGAGCCGGCTCCCGTCCATAACGGCTTTCGCCGGCCGCCAGATCCAATGAGAGCGCCACTCGTCCGCCCCCGCGCTTCTGGGCGGTGTTGCGCCGCCACTCGTTGGCCAGGAAATGGTTCAGCGCCGCCAGCAGAAACGAGCGGAACCGGCCCCGCAGAGGATCGGCCACCTGAAACTGGTGATTCTCCAGGAGCCTGGCGAAGAACTCCTGCACCAGGTCCGCCGCATCCTCAGGCCCGTGACCCCGCCGCCGGACAAAGCTGTACAGGGGGAACCAATAGGTCCGGCACAGTTCCGCCAGCGCCTCCCTCGACTCCGGCAGCGTTTCCCGCCCCGCCGCCAGGACCACGCTCCAGTGCGTGGTGGCGAACGACGACCCTCGCGTCGAAGTCGAATCTCTCGATGGGTCCTCAGGAAGCACAAAAATATGCTATCACAAACCACGCGCGAAGGCAATCGGCCCGCCCCCGCTGGCTTCCTCGTTGCCAGCCCTTGACAGTCATCGGCGGCACGGTTGCACTGGGCACCATGCCCCCGCGGGTCTTCATGACGGTGGCCGAGGTCAGCGGCGATCAACACGCCGCGCAGCTCATCGAGAGCCTGCGGGAGATCGATAGCCAGATCATCGTCGAAGGGCACGGCGGGCCCAAAATGGAGGCAGCCGGCGCGATCATCCATCACGAGACGACCCGCCGGGCGGCCATGGCCGTGCAGGCGATGGGGCGGGTGATGGAAATGTGGCGGCTGCTGCGATGGACGCGGCGCTACTTCGACCGGAGCAAGCCGGACTTGGTCATCTGCGTCGATTCGCCGGAACTGAACTTCCATTTCACCAAGATCGCGCACCGGCGCGGGATCCCGGTGCTGTATTACATCGCGCCGCAGGTGTGGGCATGGCGCGAGGGACGGATCAAGAAGCTGCGCAAATGGGTCGATCACGTGGCGTGCATCCTGCCGTTCGAGCAGGAGTATTTCGCGCGCCACGGCGTCAAGGCGAGCTTCGTGGGCCATCCGCTCTTCGACCAGTTGGCGCCGCAGCGCGGTCCGAGCCCGGGGCCGCGTTTTCCCGATCGACCGCCGGTGATCGGGCTGCTTCCGGGCTCGCGCGCTTCGGAGGCGAAGGCGAATTTCCGGCACCTGCTGGATGTCGGCGAGCGCATCCGGTCGGAATTTCCCAAGTCGAGCTTTCTTGTGCCTACGACCCCGGCCACCGCGCCGATCGTCGACCGGCTCTGCCAGGGACGCGACGGCATCGAGCATGGCGTGGGGATGTTCGACGAAATGGTGCCGCGCTGCAACCTGTGCATCACGGTGTCGGGGACGGCAACCCTGCACGTGGCCGGCTACGGCATTCCGATGATCGTGGTGTATCGCGGCAGCCGCCTGCTGTGGCACCTGCTGGGGCGATGGGTCATCAAGACGCGCACGTACTCGCTCGTCAACCTGCTGAGCGGCGCGGGGGGCACATCGTACCCGAGATCATCCCCTGGTACGGATCGAATCGCCCGGTGGCCGAACTGGCGCTGGACTATCTGCGTAATCCGAAGAGGCTCATCGAACAATCGGGGAAGCTGATGGAACTCGTCAAAGGGCTGGATCATCCGGGGGCGTCGAAGAACGCGGCGAAGCTGGCCATGAGCATGATGGGCCGGGCGACGAGTTGAAAAATCCTGAGCAGCCCTTGGCGAAACGCCCGGTTGTGGTATGATAGTACAGTTGTACACGTCGTATCGCATTTCTGTTCGCGTGCCGGTGTTGGCGAACTGATGGATATCGCATGCCGCAAGCGGTGAAGGTAGCTGTCTTGATGGGGCGCGCGTCGGGTATACGCGCGGCATCCTGCGCGGCGTCAACAGCTATTGCACATCCAGTGGCAACTGGATCTTCCGTCACGCCGATCCCACCGTCGTTCCGCTGGAGGAGGTCCGGCAGTGGCAGCCGGATGGGATCATCGCCAGGCTGATTGCGCCGGAGACCACTCAGGCGATTCTGGCGATGGGCCGGCCGGTGGTCAACGTGGCGGCGGCCGAGCAGGGGCAGGACGTCGTGCCGCGCGTGGGGCTCGACCGCGTGGCCACCGGGCGAATGGCCGGGGAATACCTGCTGGAGCAGGGCTTTGCGCACCTGGCCTTCCTGGGATATGAGGGGCTGCTGTTCGTCGCGCAGGAGTTGGCGGGTTTGGCTTCGGTGATGAAGCCCGCGGGCCGCGAAATTGCCACGTATTACGTGGACGCCGGCCAGGCGGCCAGGCCCGACGATTCGACCTGGGCGAAGATCGACGAATCCATGCGGCGATGGCTGGTGTCGCTGCCCAAGCCCGTGGCCGTGCTGGCTTGCGCGGATTTCCTGGGCGTGCAGCTTGCGGAGCTCTGCCGGCACAGCCGGCTTCGTGTGCCGGGAGACGTGGCGATCCTGGGCGTGGACGATGACGAACTGCTGTGCGAGTTGGCGCAACCGCCGCTGTCGAGCGTGAAGATCCCCTCCGACCGGGTCGGCTACGAAGCGGCGGCAGCGGTCGATCAGTTGATCCGCGGAAAACCACTCCAGCGGCAGGCGCTGGAACTGCCGCCGATTCGGGTGGAGGGCCGCGGCTCGACCGACGTGCTGGCGGAGAAAGATGCGGAGGTGGCGGCGGCGATACGGTTCATCCGCGAGCACGGGCACGAGCCCATCGGCGTGACGGACCTGCTGAGGAAGGCGCCCCTGTCGCGCCGGTCGCTGGAGCGAAAGTTCCGCCAGGCGCTGGGGCGAAGCCCGCTGGAGGAGATCCGCCGCGCGCGCGCGGACCTGGCGCGCGACCTGTTGGCCATGACCGACCTGCCCCTGTCGGCCATCTCCACGCGATGCGGCTTCGCCACGGCCGAGTGGCTCTCGACGGTCTTCCAGAAGGAATCGGGGATCCTGCCGCTGGACTATCGCAGGCTGTTCCGGGGGGAGTAGTGTTGTAGGGTGGGCGTACTCCAAAAGGGTAGACGCAAGCACGTTTGAGCGGCTCGCAAGCGAGCCGGTTAATTACTCGAAGACGACCTCATAGTACATCGTCTTGTCCTTCGCGCCGTCGATCTCGAACCGCCCGTCCTTCACGTCCAGCGCCTTGTCCGTCCGCCGGCCGTCGTGGTCGAGGACGTGTACCGCCTTGATCTTCCGGCCGTCGATCGCGATCAACGCCTTCACCGGCTCCAACAGGATCGGCCCCTTGCCGTTCTCCAGCACGCGCATGTCCGGCGCGAAATACGTGAAGCCCGTGTTGCAGTTCCGCGCGATCGCCGTCAGCAGCGCGCTCTTCGCATCTTTCAACGTGGCATTGCGATCAACAGCCGTCAGGAAGATCGATGCATACGGGCAGGCCGGGCGGACCTTCACGGTTCCGAGGGAGAACTCGCGACCCTCCGCGAAACCCACCACCGCTTTCGTCCCATCCGTGTTCACCGTGACCACGCCATTGCCCGAGCAGTCCCACATCAACTGGCCTGTGGCCGATGTGATCGTCTTGCCCTGCTGGTATTTGCTCATATCCGGGAAGCTGCTCGCCTGCGGCTTGTCCGTAAACTCCACCACGCACCGGCCGGCCGCCAGGGCATCGGGCGGCACGCTGCCGCTGAAGCTCTTGAAATCGCCCTGCTGTTGCACCTTGTCCGAGAACGAGAGCTTGCCTTCCTGCAGTTCCGACAGGCTCACGCGGCGAACGGAAATGACCTCGGCCTCCTTCACGTCGCCGCGGAGGATCATCCGCGCGAAGGCCGGGAATTGGCCGAGTTGCGCCGGAGCATCGACTTCCCACACGCCCCAGGGCTGCCAGCCCGCGCGGTCGGCGTAGGTTGTGCCGGCCGCCCGCGACTGGAATTCGTACGAGGCATCCCACCCCTGCAACCCCATGCCGTAGATGGCGATGATGGCCGAGCCGTCGGCGCTATAGAGCGATGGATAGACCGTGATCCATTCCGACAGCCCGAATGGCCGATCGATCACCTGCTGCAGACCGGTGCTGAGATTGCCGCTGCCGGGCTTGCTGAGCATCGTCTCGGTCATCTTCCCGCCGAAGTAGTTGTGGCGGTCGATGTATCCGGCCAGGTAGTCGGACCGCAGGTTGTAATAGTGCGGCACGCCCGATGGCGCCTGCCAGGGCGAGCCGTTGATCGGGCCCTTGTACCCGGCGTCGCGAATGGCCTTGACGAACCGCAGATAGAACTTGTTTTGCGCCTCGTGCAGAAACGCCGCGGTGTCGAGCATTCGCTGGCGCTGGCCGCCCTTCAGGCCCGGCAGGTGATCGTCGCTGAAGAACCACGGATTGGTCTGCATGTCGATGTTCTTTGCGTCGATGCCTTCGCCAGCCTTGATGGCGCCGGCCCAGGCTTTCTTCAGGCCTTCATCATCGCCGTATTTCGCCTTGAGCCAGTCGCAGAACCGCCCCGTGAAGAGCTTCTTGTACGTCGGGCAGGACTTGTACGCGCCATCGGACGTGTAGAAGAAGATGTCATCCTCGTTCTGAAGCTCGATGAAATTCAGAGCTGGCTCTTCGGCATAGGTCAGCCCCGTGTAGGGGTTCTTGTGCTTGAGGAGCTTGGCGACCATCTCGATCATGAGGTCCTGCACATCCTCGGCGAAGTTGATGAACGCATAGGTGTTGCCGTTGGGATAGGCTTTCTTGATTTCGTCATAGGCGACGAGGCGGGCCTTGTCGCCGGGGCGCACGTGGAAGCCGAACGTGTGCGACCAGCCGAAGTAGACGCCGTTCTTCTTGAGCTGATCGGAGAAGTAATCGAGCTTGTCCAGGCCATCGGGCGAGTACGCCGTCGAGTCGTTGGCGTCGCCGATGCCCATCGCGTTCTTCGGGTAGGAGAACTTGTGCAGGCGCACGGCGTTGATGCCGTATTTGGCGAAGCGGGCGGCGGTGAACTCGGCGACTTTCTTCTCCGGCGCAGTTGCCGCCATAGGCCAGATTCGTGCCCCAGAACTTGATCGGCGTGCCATCTTCGAGCTGGAACTTATCGCCCACCATGCGCACGCCGCCGCGTTTGCCGGCCGGCTTTTCCAGCCAATCGTTCACGCCGATGGCGCCGGGGGCATTGTCGTTGGCGCACTTCAGCTCGAACCAGTCGGCCGTCGCCAGCGGCTTGGTGAACTTCTGCATGTCGGCCGCCTTGGCTACCAGCGAAACCGCGGCCGGGAACGTCAGCGTGATCGCCACCGTCTTCTTCCCGGCCGGCGCGCTGCCCTCGGCCAGCAGCACGCGCATGTCTCCATCGATGTGCAGCCCGCACGGCGGATCGATCGCCAGCGCAATCGCGCCGCGGTCCTGAAGCTGAAATTCGGCCGACGACAGCGGCTTGATCCCCGCGCGCCCAGCGGCAGCTTGAAATTCGTGGGCTTGCCATCCACATCCGCGACCAGCCGCCCTTCCATCGACCTGGCGATGCCGATGGTCGCCACCAGCTCCGTCACGCCCACTTCCTTTTCCGCACTCAGCTCATACGTCAACGTCACCGACCGCTCATTCTTCTGCGCCGCGTGCAACTGGATGTTGACCACCTGCCCCGCGGCCCTGTCGATGACGAACGGCGTGTTGACGATGTACTCATCGCCCTTCGGCCCGGTTTTGGGGTTGATGCCAACCCACTTCCAGCCCGGCCCCCAGCCCGTGAAGCCCACGCCAGCGACCATCTCGTCGCCGCGCATGATCGAGAACGCGAACGTGTTGTCGGGATTGGCCAGGACCATCCACTTGTCCTGCGCGTTGGCCGCGGCCGCCGCACCCAGAATCACCAGCACCCACATTGTCCAGCGTGTGTTTCTCATATGGCCTTCCTCTTGGTTCTCCATCGTCCGCTCTTATTATCCGTCCGAGCCGCAAGCGTCAACGCCCGCGACTGCTTATCTCCGACCGGGCAATGGGTTCGTTTCGCAGGGGAGAGTGCGCGGGAGCGGGAGTCGGATCCGCAAGCTCTGGCGCGACGGGAGGTTGTGGGTTTGGCGCGGCGGGATCGATGGGTTCGTTCCGCAGGCGCTCACTTTCACCGCAGAGGCGCGGAGACGCGGAGGCGTCGGCGGGTGGAGGGGCGGGGATTTCAGATTGGAGAGAGGCGGGCGGTTGCCAGTGGCCAGAAGACAGTGGATAGCGGATGGCGGCCAGCGGGTGGCGAGTGTGCGCGGAGGGGGCGGTGGGGTGAAAGGGGTGGCTGGAGTTGTCGGGCACAGCGATCATGGGCACTCCTTGCGGGGCAGGTGCGCCTGCGTGAGTGGATCGCGGAAGCGCGCCCCTCAACCTCTCCGGGGTGTTGTGCAAATCGGTTGGCGTGGGCGCGACGTGGCGCAACGCTGGTGGGGTTTTTCGCGGGGGAGGCGCGGGATCTGGCGTGTGGGCCGGCCGATCTGCGCAACGCGCGTGTGAGCGGTCTGAGCCGGGCATGCCGCAGGCGCGGGTTTTGCTTCGGGTGCGATGGGCAAACGGGGCGGAGAGAAAGAGGTGGGCCGGCCTTTGCCTGATCCCGCTATAGGGATAAGATTCATCAGCTCATTGATCTTGCTGCCGAGGTGATTGCCGAGATCAGCGAACCCAGGCCGAATGTCTTCTATGAGTTGGGCTACGCCATCGGGACCAGCAGAAAGCCGCTGTTACTGCTGGAATCCGGGCGTGAGGCACCCTACGACCTGCGGGGCCGCGAGTGTCTTGAATACGAGAACACCAGCCAGGGCCTCCAACAATTTGAGCAACATCTTGGCGCGCAACTTCGCTCGCGGGCGGACATCGGAGGGTCGCGGCGACCTCCGGTCGTGCTGACGCGGCGCGAGGCGGCAGTGGAAGTCGGCACCGTGGATCAGCGGATGGGAACAGCGCGCTGGGAATTGCGTATTTCCGGGATCGACTGTTGCCAGGGAGTTACCGCGGCCTCGTTACGCTTGGACGAGGCGCTGAGCAGAAGGGTGCGCCGTGAAAGTCATGTGCGTGGATCCCGATGCTCCGGACGCTCGCTGGCTGGGCCGGATCGATCGCTTCGCCACTCCGGGCACCTTTGACACGTCGATCGAGCAGGTCGAGGCGATCTGCAGGGGCTTTAGGGTCCGGTTCGGCGAGAAGTGCCAACTCAAGTACTTGCCTTTCCTGCCGGCGGTGAATTTCTTCATGGTCAACCCCATGCAGCGGCATGGCATTGTGAAAGCGGAGGTTTACACCGGCATCATTGAGCAACCGTTTTACAGCCGCCCGAACCTCGTGATAAACGCGGTGTCAACCGAGTGGCGGGAACACTTCCTCAAACAATGGGAGCTGTATTGGACGCTGTCCCGTGACGCATTCGCCAAGCGCGAACGTGTAAGAGGGCCGGCTCGACACCGCTCTCAGGAAAAGTCGAGCTGATTTCGATCAGCCGGACAATCTGTTGGTGCGGGTCGGGCATGGTCCGGCCGGGCTGCACGTATTCGTCTCGCCAGGCCCACCGCCGCTCTCGCGCGTTGCGCCAATCGTTCTCCGCCCCACCCGCCGGCGCCTGCATTTCCCCCGCCCGCCCTCAAGCCCAACCGGCCGGCAACCCATCGCCCGCCATGCCTTCCGTCCCGCTCCCCGCCACCGCCAACCCTCCGGCCGTCACGACCATCATTGCGCAATGTTGCGCCTTGCATGCACGATTTTCGAGAGGCGTCAAACGCGCAACACCGCCAGCACCTGCAGCGGAAGGAATGCCGCCAGCATGCTGCTCCCCACCCGCCCATCCCGTACAATGTTCCCATGACCAAAACGCTCCTGCGCCTCGGCCACTCGCCCGATCCGGACGATGCGTTCATGTTCTACGCGCTGGCGCGCAGGAAGATCGACACCGGCCAGTGGCGCTTCGAGCACGTCCTTCAGGATATCCAGACGCTCAACCAGCGTGCGATGAAGGGCGAGCTGGAGATCACGGCCATCTCCATCCACGCCTACCCCTACGTGGCCGACCGCTATGCCCTGACGAGCTGCGGCAGCAGCATGGGCGATGCGTATGGGCCGATGGTGGTGGCGCCCCGGCCGATGAGTCTGGCGGAGCTGCGGGGCAAGAGAATCGCGATCCCCGGCAAGCTGACAACGGCATTCCTGGCGCTGCAGCTTTGCATCGGCAAGGCCGGCGAGGCGTTCGATTGCGAGGTCGTGCCCTTTGACCAGATCCCCGCGCACGTGAAGGCCGGCCGGGCCGATGCGGGTCTGATCATTCACGAGGGCCAGCTCACGTATGAGCAGACGGGGCTGCACCTGGTCGTGGACCTGGGGGTGTGGTGGCAGAATGAGACGAAGCTGCCCCTGCCGCTGGGAGGCAACTGCATCCGCAAGGACCTCGGCCGGCCGGCCATGCGGGAGATCACCGGCATTCTCAAGCGGTCGATCCAGTACAGCCTCGATCATCGCGCCGAGGCGGTGGACTATGCGCTGCAATTCGGCCGAGATCTAGACCGCAATCTGGCAGACCAGTTCGTGGGCATGTACGTCAATCACTGGACACTGGACTACGGCGCGCGCGGCCGCGAGGCGATCTCGCTGCTGCTGAAGCGCGGCGCCGATGCGGGGCTTGTGAAGGCGGCGGGGGAAGTGGAGTATGTGAGTCCCGAGTAGCGAGTTCCTGGAGGTCGCCATGAGCGTGATCGGCTCTTTTCTGCGTCGCTTGGCCTGCGGCAGTTCGTCTTCGTTGCCTGCTTCGGGGCAGTTGGTGGAGATGCTCGAATCGCGGGTGCTCCTGTCGGGCACGCGCGAGGTACACTTCGCCGGGCTCGATTGGGTGGTGAAGGGCGGCTCGTCGCCGATGGGCCCGGGGCCGAACTACTTCTCGAACAGCAGCCAGAGCGTATGGGTGGACAAGCAGGGCCTGCACCTGAAGATACGCTACGCGGGGCACAAGTGGTGCGCGGCCAAGGTGTATTCCAAGCTGCCGACTTCCTACGGGATGCACCGGTTCTTCGTGACCGGCCGGCCGGACGCCCTGGCCAGCAATGTCATCTTCAGCCCGTTCCTGTATGCCACCGATACGCAAGAGATGGACATCGAGTACAGCCGCTGGGGCAGCTCGTCGTCGCCGTTCAACACCCAGTATGTCGTTCAGCCGTCGGCCCTGGCCGGGCACAAGCAGCAACTCCTGACGCGCCTGACCAACCCGGCCGTCACCGACGAGATCAAATGGTCGCAACAGGCCGTGACGTTCGCCAGCCGCTCCGGGTACGCCAGCGTCGGGCATATCATCCAGGCCTGGACGTACCGGGGCGCTGATATCCCGTCGCAGGACGACGGCCTCCACATCCACATCAACCTGTGGATGCTGAACGGGCAGGCGCGGCGAATGGAAAGGAAGTCGAAGTGATCATCAAGGCGGGCGTATTTCCCAAACCGCTGGCGGCGCCGGCGACGTTCGCGGTCACACCGGTGAGCGGCGCGGACCTGCCAACGGTGGCCGCGCGAGCCAGCGAGGTGGGAGTCGCCGACTGCGGCAACTATCGCGCCGTGCTCGGCGCCGAGAGCAACCTGAGCCTGATCTATCAGATCAGAGGAGCCGCCTGAGTGAGAACCTTAGCCAACACTATGCAAGATATCGAGGCGATGTTCGAAGTGAGAAGCGGCTGAGGACAGGGCTGCCCTGGTTCGTCCTGTATTTGAGGAGGCAGTAAGCGAATGCTACAATCTCCGTGAGGCGGTGGCCCTGTACCTGAGCTATTATCACGATCGCGGTCTCCCCGCGCCGGCTGCCCGCGCACGTGTCGGCGTGCTTTCCGCGGCGTGACCGCACGGCAGACACAGATCGGAGCGATGCGTGGAATTCTACTATCACGAGGTTGAGAAAGACGTCCTGATACTCGCCGCCGACGGGGGATTGAACGCAGCGACGGCCGATCAGTTTGTCTCGGAACTGGAGCGACTGATCGAGGGCGGCAACACCAAGATCATCGTGGACTGCTCCCAGTTGAACTACATATCGAGCTATGGCATCGGCGTGCTGATGCGCGTGCATGGCAAGCTTCAGAAGCACGGAGGGGATGTGCGGCTCGCGTCGGTGAAGGGCATGCTGGTGAAGGCGTTGTCGCTCGTGCGCCTGGACCAGGTCCTCTCCATCTACCCCGATGTCAACCGCGCCAGGCTGTCGTTCCGCCCCCGAACCCCTGACTCAGGCGGAAGTGACTCGTCTGCCCAATAAGCCGGTTTCCGCCGATTGTCCAGTTTGGCTGGGGAACTGACTCGGAACTGCCGAGCCCGGTCCTCCTCCCCGTTATTAGCGCCAATCGCACACGTTATTAACCCAATCTTAGCATGCCCTTCATACAAAGGATGAGCCAGCCTTGGCCAGCACGAGGTGCTATCCGGGACGCGAATGCTGTGGCTCATCATCTTCATCATCGTCGTCGCCCTGATCTTCGATTTCCTCAATGGCTTTCATGACGCGGCCAATTCCATTGCGACGATCGTGTCAACGCGCGTGCTGACGCCGACGGCGGCCGTGATATGGGCGGCGTTCTTCAACTTCATCGCGGCCTTTCTATTTGGGACCAAGGTGGCCAAGACCATCGGCTCGGACCTGATTGCGCAGCACCCGGTGGATGTCTACGTGGTGCTGGCGGGGCTGACGGGCGCGGTCCTGTGGAACATCCTGACCTGGCTGCTGGGGCTGCCGACGAGTTCATCCCACGCACTGGTGGCGGGGATCGGGGGCGCGGCCATCGCCAAGGCGGGCTTTGGCGTCATCCTCTGGAAAGGCTGGATTCCGCTGCTGGCGTTCATCGTGCTCTCGCCGCTGATCGGATTTCTGCTGGGGGCGCTGAACATGATCATCGTCGCGTGGGCGCTGCGACGGGCGCATCCCAACAAGATCGACCGCGTCTTCCGGCGGCTGCAGCTTGTGTCGGCGGGCATCTACAGCCTCGGCCACGGCGGCAACGATGCGCAGAAGACGATGGGGATCATCGTGATGCTGCTGGTGGCCAGCAAGAACGCCACGCTGATCGCGCTGACCAAGCCCGACCCCAGCAGTTTCATGAACCACTTCAGCCTGATGGGGCACGGGCAGACGCACACGGTGGCGTGGTGGATCATCCTGTCGTGCCACGCGGCCATCGCGATGGGGACGATGTTCGGCGGCTGGCGGATCGTCAAGACGATGGGCATGAGCATCACGCGACTGCAACCGGTGGGCGGCTTCTGCGCCGAGACGGCGGCGGCGACGGCGATCATCGCGGCGACCCGATTCGGCATTCCGATATCGACGACGCACGCCATCACCGGGTCGATCCTGGGCGTGGGCACGACGCGGGGGATCCGCTGCGTGCGGTGGATCTGGGGCGAGAAGATCGTGGTGGCATGGATCCTGACGATCCCCTGTACGGCGACCGTGGCGGCGGTGACGTGGCTGCTGGTAAAGCTGACGCTGCAACGGATGATGATGTGAGCGTCGGCGCCCGCCAGTTGCGCAGTCTGAAGCGGAAGCATCAGCGCCCGCCCTGCGTCGGAGCGGGCGCTGACGCTTCCGCTTCAGAACTCTTCACCGCCGCCAGCGCGAAGAATGGCCGGCCTTCGCGCTGGTACTTGCGCTCGAAATTCGTGCCGACAAACTCGCCTTCGCCGGCCGATCCCGGACGGCTGTAATCGACGATGACCATTCCCGAGGCCTGGAAGACCGCCTCGATCTGCTCGTAATAATCCTGGTGATCGGTGACGACCTGCACGCGCCCCGGAGAGGTGAGCACGCGCTTGGCCAGCGGCATGAACTTTTCCTGGATCAGCCGGCGCTTGTGATGCCGCTTCTTGGGCCAGGGGTCGGGGAAATAGATGTGCAGGACCGAGATGCTCGCATCCGGCACGAACTCGGTCAGGAAATAGACGGCCTCTGCGCGGACAGTGCGCACGTTGAGCAGTTTGTGGCGGCGCAGGCGGTCGCTGGCATAGCGCCAGAACCATCGCGCCCATTCGACGCCGATGAAGTTGATCTCCGGCCGGGCGGTGGCCTGGTCCACCAGGAACGTGCCCTTGCCGCTGCCGATCTCCAGCTCGACGGGATGATCGTTGCCGAAGAGCGCGGCGAAATCCAGCGGGCGCGGCAGCGTGTCCACGTCCAGGCCGATCGGCTCGATGACGAGCTCCCGGTGCGGTTGCATGGTGCGATTGTACGGCCGGCGCCGGTCAGTGGGTAGAATGGTGGCATGGGAACGGTGATGGTGCAGTGTCAGATCGGCGCATCGATCGAGGCGGTGTGGGCGTTCTTCCAGGACCCGGTGCGGAACCTGCCGGCGATCTCGCCGCAGATTGCCAGCGTCGAAGCCGACCCCGCGCAGCTTCCCCGCGCGAAGGAACGGTGCTGACCATCGCCATGCGCGGCGGGCGTGGGCCTTGGGTAGTGAAGATCGTGGAGCATCGGCCGCCACATGCGGTGGTTTTCGGGCAGGAGGCGCGATCTGTGGATGAGCAGCAGTCCGGGCCATTTGCATCCTGGCGTCACGAGCATGATCTGGAGGCAGTCGATTCGCGGACGACGCGGCTGGTGGATCATGTGACGTATCGCCTGCGCGGCGGATGGATGATGCAGGTCTTCGACGCGCTCATCGGCCGGTTCTATATCAAGCGGATACTCAGGCAGAGGCAGGGGGCGATGAAGAGGATGCTGGAGAGCTGAACTTCGGCGTCAGATGAGGTATAATCATGCCATGACGACGGCCACCATCGAAACGCTGCCCACAGCGACCATGGCCGACCTGCTGCGCGAACTCGGTGACATCCCCCCTGATCGCGTGCTCTTGCGCCCGTGCCCCGCCACCGAGGCGGATGTTGTATGGCTGGATGACCATGCCGACCGGCTGTGCGAACTGGTAGACGGGGTTCTGGTGGAGAAACCGATGGGCTTGCGGGAATCGTTCCTGGCGATGGCGATCGGCTCGACGTTGCGCATTTCGTGCTGGCACGCCGGCTCGGAGCGGTCTTCGGGGCCGATGGCATGATGAAGCTGCGCCCGCAGCTCATCCGCATCCCGGATGTGGCGTATGTCCGGCGCGGTCCGTCCGACCCGAAGATCCCAAGTGAGCCGGTGCCGGCCGTCGCCCCGACGCTGGTCGTCGAGGTGCTCAGCGACAGCAACACGCCTGGCGAGATGACGCGGAAGATCGGCGAGTACTTTACCGCAGGCGCCGAGTTGGTGTGGGTCATCGATCCCGACACGCGCACGGCCGAGATCTACACCGCGCCGCAAGACTCGCGTCATATCGACATCGCGGGCGTCCTCCCCGGCGAGCCGGCGCTGCCGGGTTTTTCGCTGCCGATGAAGGAGCTGTTTGACGAGTTGGACCGGCAGTTTGAGAAGTAAGAAAGAACGCCGCATCTGTCACGAAACCGAAGAGTGTGGCCGGAGGACAAGAGCAACGACGCCGTGGCTGGCCACGCACGATCCTCGAGGAGTCCGTCGGCAATCTGCAATCTTGGTCGGGTGGCACACGCCGGCCGCGCGCGACACTCATCTGCGCGGTGGGCTCACTCGGCCGGCGTGGGCATGCTCGTCGGATGTAGGCCGGACGCCCGGCATGCCCACGGCCGGCGAGCGAGGCTCCCGCAGCAAAGGAGCATCACTCGCGCCGGCCGTGAGCATGCCACCCGCCGCGGGCGCCCAGGGCTTTGATGGCGGCGTCGGGGTCTTCGAAGCGGAAGACCAGCGTGGCCTTCTTGCTGGCCGGGCCTTGCGCGAAGGCGTACATGTATTCGATGGCCAGGCCGGCCTGCTTAATGGCAATATCGCGGAGGGCTGGTCCACCGCTTCGATAATCGCCCCCCACACGCCGAGCGGCCGTTCACCAAGCGGCGCAGAAGAGTATTTGGTGTCAAGTACAATTCGCAGGGCGCTCACCGTCTGCCCGGGTAGACTGCCCGCGGGTCTGTCTGAAGCGGTAGCGTCAGCGCCCGCTCCGGCCGCGAGTTTTCAGGGCGGGCGCTGACGCTACCGCTTCAGACATCACGAAATTTCCTTGGCATTCGCCCCATCCCACGGCCATAATGCCGTTGTCGAGGGCTCTGTCTATGCGCAAAAAGGCTCCTGGCGTTAGCTTGCTCGGCGTATCTCGCTTCGCGGTGCATCCTGCCCGCGTGGGCCGTGGATATCCCGCTGGTGCAGCCGGCCGCGATGGATCAGCCGCGCATCAATGCCATGATCCGGCTCGATGATGGCACCGGCAATCCGCTGCCCGATCCGCTGTCCTATGAAGACTTCTTCAACTTCGAGGCCTTCTACGACACCGGGGCCAGCGGCATCATGCTCAGCCCCAACACCGCAGGGCTCTTGGGCGTCCCAAATCAGACCTGGTACAACCCGGCCACCGGCACGACTGACAACGTGACCTTCCGCGATGTCGGCGTGGTTGGCGCCGGCGCGTTCAATGTCTCGACGCCGCTGCACATCTCGCTGGCGCCGTATCATCCGGACACCGATGTGAGCAACCCGGCAACCTGGCCGACCGTCTACAGCCACACCTTTGGCCCGGTCCGCGCGCAGCTTACGCCGCCATCCGAAGACCCCAATCCGATCACCGACGATCTCGACGTTATCGGTGCGCCGGCCATGCTGGGCAAGGTCGTGGTGATGGACCCGCGGCCGGTCAACACGTTCGTCGATACCATCCGCACGTACGTCTACAACCCCGGCACGCCGTACGACCCGGCCAACGAGACGACCAACCCCGGCATTCCGACAACCACGCGCCACGTGAAGCTCAGCTACGCGAATTTCGCGCCGTTCACCAGCACGATTCCCTCGGCCGATCTCGCTCCGACCATGGCGGACAACCCGTTCATCGGCCCCAATCCCATCCTGGCGCGCATGCCCAATCCGCCGGCCGACAACACGCCGCCGATCACCGTCGGCTACAACGGCAAGACCATCTCGGGAAGCTGGCTGCTGGATACCGGCGCGGCCGCGTCGATCATCTCCAAGCCGCAGGCGCTGTCGCTGGGCGTCAGCTACGTCACCGGCACCGAGGGCACCGACAATCCCCTGCTCAGCGGCGTGCCGGTCGATCAGCAGTTTCAGCTCTCCATCGGGGGAGTCGGCGGGACGACCAAGCTGGCCGGGTTCTTCCTGGACTGGCTGGTCCTGCCCACCGAAGAAGGCGATCCGCACAACCTGTCCGACCCCAATCACTTCCGGTTCATCAAGGCGCCGGTGCTCGTGGGCAACGTCAACATCCCCGATCCAACGGACCCCACGAACCCCGCCAAAATGTGGCCGCTCGACGGCATCTTCGGAATGAATTTTCTGGTGGCGTCGGCCAATCTCATCGAAGGCGATCCCCCGGCCATCACGGGGCTCACCAGCGGGGCATTCGACTGGATCGTCTACGATCAAACGCAGGGCAAACTCGGGCTGACGCTGCACACGGCGGTGGTCACCCGCGCATCGATCACGTGGGCCGCCCTGGCCGGCGAGGAGAACTACCAGGGCTGGTTGACGATCGAGTTCTCGCCGATCACCGACATTTTCGTCAACAACGAAACCGCGGCGCTGCAGAGCTACCACGACGGCGACCGGGTGACGTTCGACGATTCCTCGGAGGTGACGACCGTCAACATCTTCGGCGGCGTCTCGCCGGATTCGGTCATCGTGAACGCGTCGCAGGATTACACCTTCACCGCGTCGTTTTTCGGCCAGATCAGCGGCGCCGCCTCACTGACCAAGCAAGGCACGGGCACGCTGACTATCGAGACCGAGAACGACTACACCGGCCCGACCACCATCATGGGCGGCAAGGTGATTCTCGCCGCCCAGCAGAACATCGGCGACGTGACGCTGCTGGCGGGCACGAGCCTCGAGATGCAGACCAGCCAGCAATTCCGCGTGCTGAGCATCGCGGATGCGACGGCGCAGCTCATCGGCGGCGGGAAGAAGGTGCTGGTGGTGAAGGACATGCAGTTCTTCGGCACGGGCACGCTGGACCTGGTGGACAACGACGCCGTGGTCCACTGCGATGCCGATCAGGCAAAGGATACGCTGCACCGGCTGTGCGCGGCCATCGGCTCGGCGCGGAACAGCGGCGCAACGCTTTGGCAGGGCCCCGGCCTGACCACGTCGGCCGCGGGCACAAGTCCCACGGGGCTGATGACGCTGGGCATCGCCATCAACGACCGCGGCGACGGCACGACGCTGATGGACAATCTCGATGGCGAAAGCGTTGGCCCGACGGATATCCTCATCAAGTACACCTGGAACGGCGACGCCGACCTGAACGGCATCGTCGACGCCAACGACTATTTCGCCATCGACCAGGGCTTCCGCACCGGCGGCGCGACCTGGCCCGAAGGCGACTTCAATTACGACGGCGTGGTCAATGCCGATGACTATTACCTGATCGATCGCTCGTTCGTCCACCAGACGGGGCAACTGGCGGCGTCCGCGGCGATGGCGGTGAGCCTCCCGGAACCGGGCGCGGCGCTGACCCTCGTGGGCATGGGAGTGGTGCTGGGACGGAGGAGGAGAGGGAAGATCTGAAATTTCAAATTTCATATCTCAGATTTCAAATATCTCAAATATTTCAAATCTTTGAAATCCGAAATCCGAAATCCGAAATCCGAAACTCTCTTCTCCGTGCCTCCGCGCCGCCGTGGTGAGCAGCAACTCAGAACGTCGGCCCGATCGGCCAGGGCGCGAATTCTTCGTCGCCGATCCCCAGTTCCTCACTCCTGGTCTTTCGCCCGCCGGCTACCTGGATCATCATCTCGAAGATGCGCATCCCCACCTGCTGGATGCTCTCCTTGCCTTCGAGGATCGTGCCGGCGTTGATGTCCATGTCGTCGGCCATGCGCTCGTACATGGGCGTGTTGGTGGCGATCTTGATGCAGGGCGACGGCTTGCAGCCGTAGACGCTGCCGCGGCCGGTGGTGAAGCAGCCGATGTTGCAGCCGCCCGCGATCAGGCCCGTCATGCTCACGGGGTCGTAGCCCGGCGTGTCCATGAAGCAAAAGCCGCTGGCGGTGATCTTCTCGGCATAGGCATAGACCGCATTCAGGGGCGATTGCCCGCCCTTGGCCACCGCGCCCAGGGATTTCTCGTAGATGGTCGTGAGCCCGCCGGCTTTGTTGCCCGGGCTGGGGTTGTTATCGATGGTCCCGCCGAAAAGGGCCGCGTGCTTTTCCCACCAGCGGATGAAGCCCAGCAGCTTTTCGCCGACATTGCGCGAAACCGCGCGGCGCGTCAGCAGGTGCTCCGCGCCATAAATCTCGGGCGTTTCGGCCAGGACCGATGTGCCGCCATGCCGCACCAGCTCATCCGATGCGACGCCCAGCGCGGGATTGGCGGTGATGCCGCTGTTGCCATCCGAGCCGCCGCAGTTGAGCGCCAAGATCAGCTTGCTGATTGGCTGGGGCGAACGACGCGATTCATTGGCTCGCGCGGCCAGCTTGTGTACGGCCGCCACGCCGGCTTCGACGGTCTTGCGCGTGCCGCCCATATCCTGGACATTCATGAACGCCGGCGGAAGCTCGCCATCGCGCAGAACCGTCAGGCCATGCTCGCGTTGGACGTACTCGACGTAGTTGCCTTCGCATCCCAGACCGATCATGACATAACCGGCGACATTGGGGTGCCGCGCGAAACCGGCCAGCACCCGCGTCAGAAGCTGGTGGGGCTCGCCGGGCTGCAGGGTACAGCCGCCTTTGTGGGTCAGGGCGATCACGCCGTCAACATAGGGGAAATCCCGCCGGAAATCCGCGGTGTTCAACCGCTCGGCCACGTGCCGGCAGGCCGATGCCGAGCAGTTGACGGTCGGAAGGGCAACCAGGTAATTGCGCGTGCCCACGCGGCCATCGTGGCGGAGGTATCCCGCGAACGTGCGGTCCGACGTGGTTCGTAGTGCGGGCTTTAGCCCGTCTCCGCCCCGCTCGAGCGGCTCGCAAGCGAGCCGGTTAAGTGCGGGCTTTAGCCCGTATCCTCCAAACTCGTAATTGAGCCGCAGCTCGCCCATCCCGATGTTATGCGTATGGACGTGCTCGCCAGCGCCGATGCTTCGGGTGGCAAAGCCAATGACCTGCCCGTATTTCTTCACCGGCGCGCCTCGCTCGATCGGGCGCAGCGCGATCTTGTGTCCGGCGGGGACCGCATCGCGCGACTCGATCGGGCCGGCCGCGACAACGCACCGCAGGCCAGCGGGAATCGCTCGTTTGGCGACCGCGACATCGTCATCCGGCGCAAGAACAAGCAGCACGTCGTCGAAGGGTTCAACAGGCACGAAAATTCCTTGTCCGAAGCGCCAAGCGTCATCGCTCGCCCGGACGCAGGGCGGGCGCTGACGCTTGGCGCTTCAGACTGATTGTAATACCGGAATACCGGATGGAAAAGTTCGGATTTCAGGCGATGACCGTCCCTGCCCGCCCGTTTTAGAATCCCGCCTGCCTCCTGTTGGAGATGTTTTTCTCCAGTAACCCGAAGGAGTCTGTTATGTACCAAGGGCAGCTTGATGAGCGTGCGAAGTGGGAATTCGTGCTGGAAATCGAGCGGTATCAGCGTCAGTTGAGGCACATCGAGGCGACGCCGCGCGATGCCCGCTGCGAGCTGTTCCGCGAGGCCTGTCTCGAGCATATCGACCGCGTTACCGGCATCTACCAGAAGATGGGGGCGCGCCAGCGCACCGAAGAGCCGGCCGCCGAATCCGTGCCCTGGGCGGTGGGCTGCGCCAATGAGAGTGTGATGTCTCTCACCGGGCCGGTTCCGGCCGGGCCAGTTCCTCGGCCAGGTGTCTCTTGGCCGCGAAGGCCAGGGCGGCCGCGCGGGGGTCGCCCTTGAGGTTCTGGTAATCTTCATTGATCTGCACCATGTACTTGTCGCTGAGTTTCACAAGCTGACCACTCAGCCCATCGAGCCGGGCGAAGATGACCTTTCTTTGTTCGGCGTCACGATGCGTGCTGCCGGTGCAGATGCCGAAGATGCGGGCCATCGCCTGCAAGTCGGCGACGCCGTGAATGTCCGCCAGCGGCACCTGCTTGGTCCATGGCTCGTGTACGGTCAGTACATAGCTCTCCTTTTCGATCTGGAACCACCCGAGGATGAGGGGCAGCGGCTTGGCCAGGACCGCGATGTCCTCGGCGCATCGCTGGCCGGGCGGGCGCGTGTCGCGCGGATAAGCTCCGCCAACTCCGGCGCGGCGGGGATCACCTCCTTGGCGTACAGGATCGCGTCGTGAGGCGCCTTGGCCAGGGGCCGATCCATCAGGATCAGGTATTTGTGCAGGCCCTGGCTGCCCGAGCCGCGAATGTGAAAACGAAGCGCGACGTCCTTGATGGACTTGCGGATGTCGTTCACTTCGTGGATCCGAAATTGCCGCCGCAGCTCCGGCGAGCGAGCGATCGCCTGCGCGATGCCCTCGGCCAGCGGATCGGCCATCGCGGGCGCAGGGCGCATCAGCTCGGTGACATGCCCCTCGTCGTTCCTGACGATGCGCATGAAATGGTCGTTGTTGTCGAGGAGCTTGCGCATCTCCTGCGAGTAGGGCGTCTTGGCCGTTCGCTTGAGCAGCTTGCCCACGAACGGGTCCTTGGACAACATGGCGCCGGGCATCTTGCCGCTGTTGATGGCCGCCTTGTAGTTCTCCACCAGCCTTTCGATCAGGTCCTTGACTTGCGCATCCTGGAGCTGGATGTTGCACTGGTCGGCCAGCAGGCGAAGGGCGATGACGCACTGAAGCAGTTCGATTTGGAAGGGAAGTCGCTGGGTGTCGTCATAGTCGATCAGGCCGAAGGCGATCCGGCCCAGGGTTGCCGCGGCGGCGTAAGTGCCCATGTTTGAAAGGTGAATGTCGCCGTGCTGAGTCACGTAGGCCGGCCGGTCGTTCAGCCAGTCGGTGGCGTTGGTCTTGCACCAGCGAAAAAACAGGATCTTCCCGCCGCCCCAGACGTGATTCGTGCCTTCCGACAATTCCTTGATTTTGAGCGGGAAGCCCAGCAGCTCATCCTTCTGCGCGAGCGGCTCATAGGCTTTCTGAATGATGTCAAAGGGCAACTCGCCCGCCGTGGCCAGGCGGGCACTGAGACACAAGAGGCCTGCGGCAAGTGTGGTCCGATAAGACATTTCTGGTCTCACGAGCGAAATTACGTGGAATGAGCTTGCCTGCACGGCAGGCCAGTGATACGTTAATATACAATGAAGGCCCCGAACTCCAAGAGACACGGGCCGGCGGGCGCGTTTACACTAGTCGAGCTGCTGGTCGTGATTGGCATCATCGCCTTGTTGATCGGCATTCTGCTGCCGGCGTTGAACAAGGCGCGCGTTTACGCTGTCACCACAAAGTGCGCCAGCAACCTGCGCGGCATGTACCAGGGATGGCAGGCCTACGCCAATTCCAACGGCAACCTGTGCGTGCCCGGGCGATTGCCGGGCGGGCCGAGGGCCTTCGGCATCGTCAGGCCATACGGCGTTAACGGTGCCGACGAATACCGCCCGCGCTGGTATGAAAAGGTGGGCGAACAGGTGAAGCACTACGCCAACACGAGCCCCTCCCCCGTGGAGAATGACTTGTGGACCATCCAGGATCCCTGGTTCCTTTGTGGGGCTGTCGATTGGAACAACGGCCGCAACTATCCCTACGGCTATAACCATCAATTCCTCGGCAACGCGCGCAAGAAGAAATCCGACGGAAGTTGGGTCAACTGGCCCGTCAAGGTCACCCAGATCAGAGGGTCCGATACCGTGATGGCGCTGGATTGCGTGGGAACGGCGGCGGGCAGGCCATCCAAGGATCGAACCGCTTACCGCGCCGACGGCACCAAGGATGAGGCGGCCTGGGGCAACAAAGGGTATCTGGTCGATCCTCCCCGGCTCACCGCCACGTCGGACTATGCCGATGACAACCACCGCAACCCGCTTGATCGCTCGGGTCCGGACCCGCGGCACAACGGCCGGATGAACGTCGTCTTCTGCGACGGCCATGTGAGCTGCATTACGCCTCAGGATATTGGATATGTGGTTCTGCCGGATGGCACCATACCCGCCCAGGCGCCGGGCGCGACTAATCGGTGGTTCTCCGGGGACGCAACTGACAAGGACCCGCCTTCCGTTAACTAGCAATCTGAATCAGCAGCGAGAATACCATGAGCCAAGCCAGTCCAGTGAAATCGGTGATCGTGGGCGCGCCGGCGCCGGTCGAGCGGTTGCCGTTCAGCCGCCGCACATGGATCATCATCGGCATCGCGGCGGCCCTGCTGGCCGTGCTGGCAACCATTCTGCTTTGGCGCACACTCAAGCCCCGGGGCATTCCGCCGATCGATGCGCCACCGATCGAAATCATCAAGTTCGCCATGACCAGCGGATGGGACCAGTTGCCCTTCGACCGGCGCGCGATGTTCATGAAGAAGCTCGACAAGAAGACCTACCAGGACAAGCTCAAGGATGCCTACCAGACCGGCAAGATCACGGTCCAGGAGCACTTCCGCGCCAAGACGCTGGCCCATTTCGGGAAACACCTGGACCGCATGGAGAAGCTCTTCGCACTGCGGGGCAAAGCGCGCGAGGACTATCTGGATGAAATTGCCCGGCACGATCTGAGACCGCCGGAATTCCGAACGGGCAAGAAGGTGCAGGATGTCGAGGCCGTTATTCGCGAGTCGGCTTACCTGCGCAACTACCCGCACACATGGCCCGTGGAGATCAAGCACAAGTGGGATGCCTACTGGACGGAAGTGCCCAGGAAGCAGAACGAACTCATCAAGCAGAACAAGAAGGCCCACCGCGCATCCGCGGCGACGACGCGTCCGGCGGCCGTAACCACGAAACCGGGTATCAAATAAGTCGTGGAGCGAGCCGCCCCCGGCCGCGATCTGCCAGGCACGGCGGAGGCCGCACGTGCCACCTCCTTTGTTTAGCGTGCCATCGCGATGGGCCGCGTCGCCGGCGCGGCCGGCAGATACGAGCGAATCAGCTCGGGCTTGACCGCGACGTAGTACAACTGCCCTTCGTTCATCTGCTGCCCGGCCTCCGCCTCGGCGCCGTCGCCGATACCCATGAATATGTCGCATCGACCGGCCGCGCGGATCGCGCCGCCGGAATCCTGGTCGAGCATGAAACCCGTGAAATGCCATTTGGACATCGGGTCGGCCGCCGGAATGTCCACGCTCAGGAACGCCGGCATGGCGCGGGGATAGACTTCCTTGTCGGTGGCGATGGTCGCCTTGGGGGTGATCGGCACGTTGAGCTTGCCAAACGGCCCGCCGGGGCGATCCGTGAAGAACACGGTGCGCTTGTTGAGATTCAGGTACTTGTCCTCGCCTTCCGGGTGCGCCTTGAAATAGGCCGTCAGGCCGCGCAGGCTCCACTGCTCTCTGGTGATCGCGCCGTCGGCCACCATCTGCCTGGCGATGCTCACGTAGTCGTAACCGTTATGTCCGTTGAAGCCGATCTCGACGATCTTGCCGTCGGGCATCTTCAGCCGCGCTGAGCCCTGGATGGTGACGATGTAGACCTCCCAGCGCGACTTGAGCCAGTAGCACTCCTGCCCGGCCAGCTTGCCGCCGCGCTCGATTTCCTCGCGCGTCCAGTAGGGCACGACTTTGCCGTCGGGGGTCTTTCGGCCGATGGTCTCGCCGGTAACGGGGTCGCTGGCCAGGTCGGCCGGGCGCTTATACAGCGCGTACTGATACGGCCCGCTGCGAACGGGGCTGGCGTCGCGATCGGGCGTGCAGTAGCCGGTGAAGAGGACGATGTCGGTGTAGCCGCCGCCCTCGGGCCTGGGCGCGCCCTTGGACTTGTAGACCTCGAAATTGGCGCGGATCTGCTGGTCGATGTACTGGCCCGGGCTCGGCTGTTTGCGCATCGGCCAGCACCTGCTTGAAGGCATACAGGCTGGCCAGGGCGCGCTCGTGGCTTATGTCCAGGTAGGGGTAGAAATCGCGGCTGCTGCCGCGCGTCATGTAGAGGATGCTCTGGTCGGTCGATCGCGCGACGAGGTCGAGGTTCCAGGTACACTGCGAGAAGTCAGGATACTCGGCGGGCGAGATCTTCCGCAGGGCTTTTTCGCCCGGGGCAAGCTCGCCGCTGAAATTGATGGGCTTGTCCTTGTGACAGCCGGCGAGAATTGCCAGCGCGAGCAGGACTGAGCAGAGGTTGTGGCGGATCATGTGTCTCTCCATGAAAGTTCCGGGAGGGCGAGGCGCCGTCCGAGCCGTTTCGCCAAGCCAGTGTGGCTCGGCGGGAGCCTCGCCGTCGCCAATCACGGCGCAGAATCGGGCGCTTTCTTAAGATTTCGGCATTTTCGTCCGATAAGGATTAACGGCCGATAAAAACCGGGCTTAACGACCTTTCCGGCTGTGCGGGCCTCACAAGTTGGTTAATATGGGGTAGATGGGTAAAGATGCGGTTGGTAACAGCAGCCGAAAAACGTGCAAGTTTCTGCGCGAGTGCCGAACGTATTAAGCGTAAGTTCATGCCAATAAAGGCTTTTAGATCAGTGCAGGCCGCCTGGTGCGCATCTCAAGGGCAGCCGCACAGTGCGACGATGAGCATTGTGTTCGCGAGTTAGCCAAAGCCGGTGTGCGCGGAGCCGCACGCCAGAAGCATTCCCCGAGGTTCCCATGAGCGGAGTTAACGGCATCACCAACAGCGCGGTTCACACGGTGGTGAACCAGCCCGTACTTCGGCAGGTGGCGGAGGATTCCGCCGCCCGCACCCGACCCGCCGACAAGCTCGAGCTTTCAGGGGTGGGGCATCTCCTTCAAAGCCTGCGCAACAGCGCCGATGTCCGCACGGACAAGGTGGCGGCCGTCAAGGCGCAGATCGACGCGGGCACCTACGAAAGTGACGAGAAGCTCAACGTCGCCGTCGATCGCATGCTGGACGACCTGGCCCTCTGATCACTCACCGCAGAGGCGCAGAGGCGCAGAGTTTTTTTCTGAATTATCTCTCTGCGTCCTCCGCGCCTCCGCGGTGAATTCCCGCAGATCAAACCATCCCCACGGCCCGGGTTCGGGCGGCTTCAAATCCCACTCGGCATAGGGAATCAGCGGCGGGTTTCCCAGCACCGCCTGCAGGGCCTTTTCGTCGAGCAGCATCCTGCACGGGCGTTTGCCCTGGAGATACATCAGGTGGGTCGTGATCGCCCAGTGGCTCAGAGCGGTGCCGCGCGTCCATGACAGCTCGGCGGGATCAATCACTGGAGCGGCATGCGCGTTGATCTGCGCCTCGAGCGCGCTGGTCATCTTCAGCCAGCCAAAGCTCTGAAGCGACAGCACGGTCGCGAAGATCGTCGCGATCAGCAGGCCCATGGCGATGCGCGGGATTTCGATTGGCCGCGGGGGTGAGTCGTCGCGATTGCGCAACGAGGGGTCGGCCTCCAGGAAGGCGAATGCGAAAAAGGGCATCGCCAGCGGAACGACCCAGCGGCGGTAGTTGACGGCCTTGCCCCAGAGATGCTCATCCGTTGCCCAGTAGCTCCACATGGCGGCCGCGAAGACGGCGCTGGCGAACGCCATGGTCATCGCGGTGATGCGAAACGCCCGGGTGGCTTTGTCCGAGGCGATCCATGTCAGCAGGGCGACGATCCACATCAGCAGCACGCCTCGCACCGGCCAGCCCGCCACGCCTTTCATCCAGCGATCGGCGGCCGAAATGAGGTTCGCCTCCGATTGCGCATACGGATCGGGCCAGATGGCGAGCTTGATGATGGCGGCCAGCGCCAGTGCGGCCGCCGCCAGGCCGCCGATGAGCAGGCGCGTGCGGCGCGGGCGATCGACGGCCGCCATGAGCATCGCCGCGACCGCGCCGCCGGCCAGCATCATCATGCCGATGGGATGCGAGAGCTGAAAGATCGCCAGCAGCGCCAGCACGATCGCCTGCCGCCATGTGATCGGCAGGAGCAGCCCGAGAAACACCGGCCAGAACAGGTAGAGCTGGAAGATGCTCTCGTTCATGATGAAGATCTGCCCGGGGAGAGCGGCCGCGAGACTGAGGATCGGCCAGAGGATGAGCCACGGCGCCTGTCGGCGGACGATCCACCAACTCAGCAGGATGCTGGCGATGGGCGCGAGCAAGAAGGGCAGGCCGAAGGCGGTCTGGAGCACGGTGAGGTTTTCGGTGATGCGCGAGAGCCACGCCACCGGCCACCAGAGCGGCCAGGAATGGAAGCGGGACATGTAGACGAAGGGGCTGCCGTTGCGCAGGGTGATGCAGAGTTGGAAGGAGCCGTCGTAGGACAGGGGCGTGCCGCAGACACAGGCAAACACGCCGGCCGCCAGCAGGATGGCGGCGATGATCCAGACGAAAGAGCGGCGCATGATTGAGAGGCGGTTGTCGGTTGAGGGGAGGGGATTGTCAAGAAGAGGATCGCGAAAGTGCCGCCAGTGCCCCGCCAGTGCCCTCACTGGCGGAGGTCAGTCACAGCAACACGTCCGCAGTCACCCTGAAATGCGTGGCGAGCACGCGGATGTGATTCTTGCTCAAGGCGCGCTCCCGCCGCAGGATTGCTCCACCTAACGAGCGGTTTCCCAGCAGCTTCCCCAGATCGCTGGCGTTCATGCCGCGCTCGCCCATGAGGGCCTTGAGGACGTCCACCGCGTCGGCATGGCCCGATTTCATATCCACATGCTGGTCCTCGTATTCCTTGCAGAGGATGCACAGCGCATCCAGGTAGTCGGATTCGCCCTGGCTCAGGCCGCCAGGGCGAGTGCCCTTCAGCGCCAATGGATCGATGACTGCGTATGCGGTCCGCAGATCGGCATCGCTGTGGATTGCCCGCAGCGGAAACCTCCGGATAAGGCCGAGGTAATCATCTGCGGCGCGCGTGTGGCGTGAGATGCTTGTACTGATTGTCATAGGCGATCCTTCCATTTCTGCTTGTCATATGCCGCATGCTCGAACAGATCGAGGATGAACAGCCGGCCGGTGTTATAGTGGACAGCGGTTATCAGGCGGTACTTGTTCCCCGAGATGTTGAACACGGTCACAATGCTTCCGCTGGCAACCATGACTGCATCCGCGTGTGGGAACTGCTGTCGCACTTCCTGGATATTGTGCCACTGAGCTTTCTTCGCCTGTCCAAGCCACGCTTTCAGGGAGGCCTCCGCGTCGGGATGGGCCTGCCGGAATTGCCTGACGGCCGCGGGCTTCACGATCCACATGACTACATTATGTATCCAGACAGCGGCAAGTCAACCGGGGCCGTCACGGCGCAGGGGCCAGCCGTTCGCTCGCGCCTTTGTTCGCTCGCGCCTTCTTGCGGCCGGGTGACGCCTCGCATATGCTGCATCTCATGCGAACACTTCTTCTCGTTGGAATGGCGGCATTTCTGATGGCCTGCGGCGGGTGCGCGACGTTGATGCGCGGGCAGACGCAGAAGGTGACTTTCGAGACCGAGCCGGCCGGGGCGACGGTTACGATCGGGGGGAAAGACTACACCACCCCCGCGACCGTTGAGCTGAAACGCAAGGAGACCTACGCGGTCACCGTGGCCAAGGCGGGCTTCCGCAGCGTGGTGTTCAGGCTCCAGGCGCAGTGGGATGGCGCCAGCCTTGGCAATGCCGTCCTGCCTGGCGGGAGCGTCGGCTTCGCCACGGACACAACGCTGGGCACCGACAGGGCCTTCAGGGGATTCGGGAAGATCAAGCTCCCGCCGGCCACCGCCGCGACCACTCAGCCGCTGGCGCTCATTCACTATCGCGGCAAGTTGCTGACGCAAGAGGAATACGATGCGGCGCTGGCGGCGGAGGCCGAAGAGGAATCGAAGATGAGACGCTGAGCCAAAGTGGCAGCGGCGTCCCGCCGCTGGCGTGAGCGAGCAGAGCCGGGACGGCTCTGCCACTGTTGCTCCCGCTGCTGCTCCTGACGGTCGAAGGCGAGGCGGGGTTGATCTGCGAATCAACCTCACGGCAAGAGCAGGATCGGGGGTTTGCGCCGATCATGCCGGCGCAGGCCCCATAGAAAGTCCCGCCTACCATCGTCATCCGCCGCTTTACCGTTGCGGCGCGCCGGAAGGCCACCACCACCCCCTCCACGCGAAGCACCATCGCATCGGCCTTCCGCTCGAGGATATCCAGCACCATCTTCTTTCCAGTGGCCGGGTGCTTGAGCGTGATCGCCGCGGGGGCGACGGTGTAAGTCATCGGGGGCAGTCGCGGCTGGTTGGGGAGCGTCAGCGCCGCCGTCCCGTCGTTGTCGAATCGCACGCGATACTCGACAGGCTGCGTATCGGTCGGCTCGCTGCGCCACTGACCGATGATCGCCTGCCACGCGGCATCGTCCGGCTTGGGGACTTCGGCCGGTTTGGTTGCGGGCTCACGTCTCGTCTCCGCCCCTTTCACCATCACATCGCCGCCAGCTACCCATCCGTTCACCTGCTTGTCATCCACGGTGACGGCGCCGCCAACCCATGTCCCGTTCACCGAGGTCACGCGAAACTCCGTGCCCTTGGCCAACTCGGCCATCACCTTTCCGCCCACCTTGATCGCGGCCTTGTCCCGGACCACGACAACCGTATCCCCCGGCTTGATGGCGCCGGTGCCACCCTCGCCGCCCGCGTCGGCTGCGTCCAAAGTGACCGCCAGTCCAATCAATGCGAGAAACGCCGCGATAGCTGTGGGCCGCGAAAACATGGATTCTCCTTCGGGCAAGCCGATGTGTGGGAATCACAGCCGGGAGGGCTGTGCTACCATTATCGCGGTCGATGCCGCGGTATCTTGGCGCGGAAATCGCCCAGATACGGCCAGAGCGTGCGCTTCGACAGGTCCACCTCGGCGACCGCTACCGTTCCCCACTGCTTGGCCTGTGCCAGCACGGTTCCCGAGCGGTCCCACACGGCCGTGATCATCCAGTTGCGCGGGATATCCTCGTAGGTGCTGCTGACGAGAACCACGTGATTCTCGGCCGCCCGCGACCGCGCAATGTCCGGGTTACAGCCCCAGACCGGCCAGGCGATGATCTCCGCGCCGTTGTTCGTCAGCTCGCGCGCCACCTCGGGGAAGAACCCGTCGTAGCAGATCATCATGCCGATCTTGCCGATGCGCGTCGGGAAGACGGGATACTCTCGCCCGGCCGTCACGCCGGCCTCGACCTCCCCCGTCGGCAGGACCACCTTGCGGTACTTGCCGATGATCTTGCCATCCGGGCCAATCAGGACGGATGTGTTGTAGACCAGATTCTTTTCCCGCTCGAACAGGCCGAAGACGATGTGGAGGCCGTGCTTGTGGGCCTGCTCGGCGAAGATCTCGCAGGATGGGCCGGGCACGGGCTCGGCCGATGCGACGGGCGTTGCGCCGCGGTAGGCGTAGGTCAGCGTTTCCGGCAGCACGAGCAGATCGGCCTTTTGGCGGCCAGCCTCTTCGATGAGCGGGATGAACTGGCGGCAGTTGTCTTCGTTGCTGCGGCCGCCTTTGGGCCGGAAATGCACGGCGGCCAGGCGCACTTGCGCGGCGGCAGCGGCTCCGTTTCGGCGAAAGCGACCTGGCTCCATTGCACCACTCCCTTGGGGGCTTCGAGCAGATACAAGCCCACGATTGCGACCTTGGCTGCGGGCGGCGCGGGATAGACGCCCGAGACGCATACCCAGCCGCTGGCGTCGGTTTCCCCGTCGGCCGGATATTCCGGCTGACACGGCGCTGTGTCGCCCGCCAGGTAGCCTTCGGTCATCGGCTCGCCGCTGCGGACGGGCTTGCCGGCCTCATCGCGCCAGTCGATTTTCGCGAAGACGCTGCGGCGCGGGCACTCGACATCGCTGGCCTTGCGCCAAGCCTCGAATCAATACCACTTTTCTCCGGTGACCGGAAATGAGCGGACCCAGGCGCCATGGACGCCCTCGCGCCCGCCGCCGGAGACGATCAGGCTGCCTTTGCCATCGCGGCCGCCGGCGCTTTTGCGCGAGCACTTTGGGCTGATCTCATCGCGGGGTGAAGGTGGACCAGCCGTCGGCAGGGGGTGCATCGGCGGCGCTAGCGGTGGATCCGGCGGTGGCGAGCACCACAAGACCAACAATGATGGAGCCCAAGCCAAGGATCGTCATGGGACCGCTCCTGAATGAGTTGCCCAGATCATCCAACATCGCAGCCCCGACTGCAACGTCGTGGTCACGAACGGCGGATGAACCTGCTCGCACCTTCTTGCGGTGCGGCGATGCCCCGCATATGCGGCAACCGATGCGAACGCGGGCAGGTAAGGCGTTCCAGGGCTGCCCGGTGTGCCGGATCGTCGAGGCTTAATGCCCCGCGTTGCTCGGCGACGGCGGAACAACCATCGCAATCTCATCAAAAGCATTGGTCGCGCCATCGCCGGCGGCGAGGTCAAGCAGGAACTGCCGCACGTCGGGGTCGGGCGAGCGGATGATGGTCGGGGCGCCAAAGCCCGGGCCGGGCACGACAAACAGGTCGAAGTTCCCGAACCAGTCGAAGAGCCGATCGTCGGCGATGTCGGCGATCAGCGTGTCCTGGCCGTCGCCGCCGTAGATGGTGTCGGCGCCAGCGCCGCCATCCAGCGAGTCATCGCCAGTGCCACCGTAGAGGTGGTCGCCACCGGCGTCGCCGAAGAGGCTGTCGTTGCCGGCATCACCAAACAGCGCGTCGTTGCCATCGTTGCCGTGCATGAGGTCGGCGCCCGCGCCGCCGTGCATGAAGTCATCTCCGCTGCCGCCCAACATGGTGTTGTTGCCGCCGTTGAGCGGATCAATGAGCGTTACGAATCGCTTGAGTGTGCCTGCGACGTTGATCATGGCCGTGGCCTTGTGGCCGTTGGTGGAGATGAGCGTGCCGGGGCCACTCAGAAGCTGCCAGGTCATCGTGCCCTGGTCGCCGAGCATTCCATCGCTTCCCGCGCCGCCATCCATCGAGTCATTGCCCAGGCCGCCGACCATGTTGTCGTTGCCATCGCCGCCCAGCATCGTGTCGTTGCCATCGTTGCTCGCGGCGATTGAGGTCATGCTGTTGCCCGACGTGGTGCCATTGTCGCCAAACATGACATCATCCCCGGCGTTGCCTTCCATGGAGTCGGCCCCGCCGCCGCCGAACATGCTGTCGTTGCCGTCGCCGCCGTACATGGTGTCGTTGCCGTCATTGGCGCCCGGCGTGGATGTCAACACGCCGCCGACGATGGTCCCATTGTCGCCAAACATGATGTCGTTGCCGGCATTGCCCTGCATGGAGTCGTTGCCGCCGCCGCCGAACATGCTGTCGTTGCCGTCGCCGCCCGACATGGTGTCGTTGCCGTCGTTGGCGCCGGGCGTAGAGGTGATCGAGCCGGCCGAGACCGTGCCATTGTCGCCGAACATGATGTCGTTGCCGCCCTGGCCATACATCAGGTCGTTGCCGTCGTTACCGTACATCGTGTCGTTGCCGTCCGTGGCCGAGCTGTTGAGGGTGACAGCGCCGGTGGAGTCGATGAAGCCATCGTCGCCGAGCATGATGTCGTTGCCGGTTCCGCCGGTCATGGAGTCGTTGCCCTGGCCGCCGACCATCGAGTCGTTGCCGGCCCCGCCATCCATGGAGTCGTCACCGCCCTGGCCGTACATCAGGTCGTTGCCATCGCCACCCGACATGGTGTCGTTGCCATCGGTGGCCGAGTTGGCCAGCGTCACAGCGCCGGTCGAAGTCGATGAAGCCATCATCGCCGAGCATGATGTCGTTGCCGGTTCCGCCGGTCATGGAGTCGTTGCCCTGGCCGCCGACCATGGAATCGTTGCCATCGCCGCCGAACATCGTGTCATTGCCGGCATTGCCTTCCATGTAGTCGTTGCCGCCCTGGCCGTACATCAGGTCGTTGCCGTCGCCGCCACGCATCGTGTCGTTGCCGTCGGTGGCCGAGTTGGCGAGGGTGACTGCGCCGGTGGAGTCGATGCTGCCATCGTCGCCGAGCATGATGTCGTTGCCGCTGCCGCCGGTCATGGAATCGTTGCCTTGGCCGCCGACCATCGAGTCATTGCCCGCGCCGCCGTCCATGGAGTCATTGCCGCCCTGGCCGTACATCAGGTCGTTGCCATCGCCGCCCAACATGGTGTCGTTGCCGTCGGTGGCCGAGTTGGCGAGAGTCACCGCGCCGGCGAGGTCGATCGTGCCATCATCGCCGAGCATGATGTCGTTGCCCGCGCCGCCGTCCATCGAATCGTCGCCCTGGCCGCCGATCATGGAGTCGCTGCCATCGCCGCCGTCCATCGAGTCGTTGCCGGCGTTGCCTTGCATGTAGTCGTCGCCAGCCCCGCCCGACATCGAGTCGTTGCCGTCCTGCCCATACAGGGAGTCATTGCCGTCGCCGCCGATGAGCGTGTCGTTGCCGCCGCCGGGAAGGAGCGTGACACTGGAGGGTGCGGAGGGGTCGAAGACGATGTCGATGTTATCGCCGAACATCAAGTCGTTGCCAGCGCCGCCGTCGAGGGAGTCGTTGCCGTCGTTGCCTTCGAGGACGTCGTTGCCATTGCCGCCGATGAGCGTATCGTCGCCGCTGCCGCCGATGAGCGCATCGTTGCCATCGCCGCCGTCGATGGAGTCGTTGCCGTCGCCGCCATCAAGGTAGTCATCACCCGTGCCGCCGATGAGGGTATCGTTGCCGCCATTGCCAAACAGCGTGTCGTTGCCATCGCCGCCGTCGAGCGAATCATTGCCCGTGCCGCCCGTGAGCAAGTCGTTGCCCGCGTCGCCGTACATCGTCGCGCCGCCGGGCACCGGCGCGCCGCCGCCAACGACCGAGAGCTGGTCGTCGCCGCCGCCGCCGTGCAGCGTCGCCGGCCCGTCGGCGGCCGAGAGGGTGTCGTTGCCGCTGGCCGTGGCGCCGCCGTTGTCGGGGTTGCCGGGGTTGAAGTCGCCCCACAGTTCCGTGGGCGAGACGACGCCCGGCTCCACCGCGATGATGTTGTCGCCGTTACCGCCCTCACCGTAGATCTTCTTCACCCCCGAATACTTCTGAACGTAGCCGAAGGCCGACACATCCACGGTCTCGGTGCCATCGCCCTCGGTGGAGATGTGCGTAACCTTGAAATTTTCGTTGCCGTCCGTCACGTCGCCCGTCGCCCGCGCCGGCGTAGGGGCCCATGTTCAGCCGCAACGTGCCATCGCCCAGCAATGTGGCCAGCACGGGCGGAGTGGGATGGTTCGTGTCGCACCCATAGGTGAAGTCCACCAGCGTGGCCGAGCCGAGATTGAAGTCCTTTTCCCACCCGACGAACCCGAACGGCGTGTCGAACCCGACCTTCACATAGGCGCTCAGGCTGGCGACGATCTTGCCCGAGATGTCGAAGATGCACAGCGGGCTGCATTCCAGATCGGCGATGATCTCCTTGGGACGAAGCTTGCCGTCCTTGCCCAGCCCGTCATCGAACGTCGGCACGGCAGCCTCGCCGGGGTCGTTGACCGTGAAATTGATGTTGCCACTGATGCCGCCGCCCACACCGGCCGACGCCACGACGATGTTCAGCGCCGCGAACGCCCCGACGCCCAGGGCGGCCGATGCGTACGTCTTGCTCGGGTCGTCGAGTATGTAGAATCCGTCGAAGAGGTCTCCGATGTCGGACGGGTTGAAGCTGTCGGTGGTGGCGAACTCCTTGAGTCCCTGGGTGTCATAGCCCATCGACAGGTGGGCTTTGGCCTCGATGAACGTGCTGTTGGTATCGAGCGTGCCCTTCAGTTCGACGCCCAGCGGGCCAAGGATCGGGAAGAATTCATCCAGTTGGGCGCTGAGGTCGAGCGTTGGCGTATCGAAGGTGAACAGGTCGACATTCTGTCCGAGCAGCAGCTTGAATGCCGACGCGGGGTTTTCCAGGAGCGGGAAGTGCAGCCCGCCCCCGTCGTCTCCGCCGGCGCCACCGAAGGCGCTGGCCGCGATGTTGCCAAGGAATCCGCCGATGTCCGCGCCGGTCGATCCGCCGATCGAACTGCCCAAAGCGGTCATCTCCGCGGCGATATCGTTGGCCGAGAGGTCCGTCAGGTTGACGCTGGTCAGGTCGGCCAGACCGCGCACATCCGCGCCGTTGACGTTGGACGCTCCGCCGAGCTCGAAATTCCCGAGATCGATCAGCGCGTCGCTGCCGAACCCCGACGTTGGGATGCTGTTGACGAAGTTATCAACCGCCACGACGGTATCCAGGAACTTGACCGACGATGAACCATTGGCCAGGAAGTCAATCACCTCCAGCAGCGACACCTTGCCGTCGCCATTCGTATCGAACTTGTTCTTGAGGAAGCCGATGTCCGAGAAGACCGGCATCCGCGTGTTGAGCAGGTCCACCAGCGGCTGGATGGGGCCGAGGACTGTCTTGATCTCGTCCACGATGGGCGAGACGAACTTGCTGAAGAACGAGCCGATGTCGAGCTGGACGTTATTGAAGGCGATATCCGGCTCCGAGCCGAAGCTGGAGCTGGTCACGCCGCCCGAATCGAGCGATGCGCTGGCCAGATTCCAGGTCAGGTCCAAGTCGGCCTGGAGGGACGGGAAATCGGCTGATCCCCCGAAACTGAGCACGTTGTGCAGATGCACGTCGAGCTTGGCGTCGGCCGACAGGGAGCTGTTGGAGATCAGGCTGCCGAGATTATTGCCGACACCGCTGGCCTTGAGCTTCTCATCTCCGCCGACGCTCAGGTCCGCGGAGATGGTGCCGACAAGCTGTGTGAAGTTCGTGGGGCTGCCCGCGGGCGTGCCATCCGTGGCATTGAGCTGGAGGAACCCGAGATTGCCCTGGGCCGAGAGGCCGGGCGCGGTCACCGCAAGCGTCAGTTTCGCCTCGGGGTTGGCGCTCAGGTCCACATAGAGCCCATCGGTCGCGTTGGCGTCGAGGCTCAGTTTGATGTCATAGCTCACCTGCGCCTGGATGGTGCCGTTGACCTTCAGCCCCAAGCCGGGCAGACCCAGGTCGAAGTTGGGGTGCAGACTTGCGGTGAACAGGTTGCCCTGCAGGTCCAGGTTCAGATCGACCTGCTCGGCGCCATTACCCACGTTGCCATCGGTGTCTTCGAGCGTGATGGGCACGTCGGACGCGGATGCAACTGAGCCGGGCAAAATGTTGAGCCCGCTCGGTCCCAATGCGGCGAAGATCGCATTCTGGATGGTCACGCCGGTGATCGCGCCGGACATCGCGTTGAGCGCGGTCTGGATATCGGTGCTCAGCGCGCTGAGGGCATCGGATGCGCCGCCCGCCGCATTCTTCAAGGCCGACCCCACCAGCGGCAGGTTGTCCATGGCGCCGAAGATCTTGTCGTGGATCTTGTTGATCTCCGCCACGAAATCCGAGCCGGTCTGCACCAGAGTATCCAGGCCGGTGTGAAGCGGCGTGGTGTTGGGAACGACCGTGCTGAGCAGTACGCGGCTTTCCATCGGTTCGACCAGAGCGGCGGCCCGGCGAAGGATGTTCCGATTTCGGCGCGCACGGAGACTGATGAGGTTTGTCATACGGGCACTCCTGTCAGAGACAATCGCTGAAATGTCAGTCTTCCCGGCTGCCGAGCAGTACTACACAACATGCCCTGACCCGAATATTCCCGTCAATCCCTTTTTTTCGCACTTTTTTTGTACCAGTTGTCCGCCTGCTCGCTGCGCCCATCACCAAGGAGCCTTGATGAGCCTTGATGAGCCTCTTGTAATCCGCGCCGCCCTGACTATACTTCCCAATTCGCGTTTTCGGACCCTGTGGAGACCAGCAAATGTCAGTAAAGCTTCGATTCAAGAGAATGGGCCGCTCGCACGTGGCCTTTTACCGGCTGCATGCCGTGGATTCCCGTTCGCCGCGCGATGGCCGGGCGATCGAAGAACTCGGTTTTTATGACCCGGCCAACAAGGATGCCGCCAAGCGTTTCGTCGCCGACTTGGAGCGATGCCGCCATTGGCTGGACAAGGGCGCCATCCCTTCCGAGACCGTATCCTCCATGTTGAAGAAAGCCGGGCTCGAACACAAGATGTTGCGCTTGCCCAAGCCCGGCAAGCCCAAGGCAAAGCCGGGCGAAGGCGCCAAGAAGGAAGGTCAAGCCGTGGCCGCTCCGGCTTAACGATGTCGCTCGCCTGATCGCTGTCGATCCGGCGTTTCGATGGAGGATCATCAGCCGGCCAGTCCAATGGCGTTGCGGATTGATATCCTCACCCTGTTCCCGGAAATGTTCGCGCCGATGCTCGGGACGAGCATCCCCAAGCGAGCGGCCGAGAAGGGCCTGGTCGAATACCACCTGGTGAATATCCGGGACTTTGCCACCGACGCCCATAAATCGGTGGATGACAAATCGTTCGGCGGCGGGCCAGGGATGGTCATGATGTGCCCCGTGCTGCTGGATGCCGTGGAGGCCGCCGAAAAGGCCGACCCGCATCTGGCAACGAAGGTGTTGCTCACGCCGCAGGGCCGGCTGCTCGACCAGCAGCTTGTGACGGAGCTGGCGGCTAAGGATCGCCTGATGCTCATCGCCGGGCATTATGAAGGCTTCGATGAGCGGATCATCGAAAGCCTCCGGCCGATGGAAGTCAGCATTGGCGATTACGTGCTCAGCGGCGGCGAACTGCCGGCGATGGTGCTGATCGATGCCGTCGTGCGGTTGCTGCCGGGCGCGCTGGGCGCTGAAGATGGCGCGGCCGATGAGACGTTCGCCGATGGCTTGCTGGAATATCCGCAGTACACGCGTCCGCGCGAGTTTCGCGGGATGGCGGTGCCCGAGGTGCTGCTCAGCGGCAATCACGCGGCGATCGCGCGATGGCGGGCCGAGCAGCGTAGAATCCGAACGCAAGAGCGCCGGCCGGATTTGTGGCAGGCGCATTTGAAGAAGAAAGAGAACGGCGATTTGCCGATGGAATAGAGATCGCAAATCGCGGCAAGAGAGTTGCAGGAGTTACCATGTCCAACCAAATCGTCGAGTCCGTCGAGCAGGCATATCTGAAGAAAGAGCCCCCGCAGTTCAGCGTCGGCGACACGGTTGACGTGGCCACGAGGATTGTTGAAGGCGAGAAGGAACGTATCCAGACTTTCACCGGCACCGTGATTTCGCGAAAGGGCCGGGGGATCAACGAGATGTTCACCGTGCGGCGTATCGTGAACAACGAAGGCGTGGAGCGCATCTTTCCCGTACACTCGCCCTCGATCGCGAGCGTGGTCAGCAAGCGCAGCGGCCAGTCGCGCCGGGCCAAGCTCTATTACCTGCGCGACCGCGTGGGCAAGTCGACGCGTCTGACCGAAAAGAAGCGCCGCGAGAAGGTAACGGTCGTGGCCGCGCCGGCCGAAGCCGCCGCCGCGCCGGTTGCGGCGGGGTGATGATAATGGCAGACAGGAATGTCTGCCCCGCCACTCCTCCGCAACCGTCGCTGTGGAGTTTGATTTTGCCGGCCCGTCGGCGATACTCCCGCCATGTTCGGTTGGCTCAAGAAAATGCTGGCGGGCGGCCCCTCGGGGATTTCGCTTGGCGAGCGCGGCGAGAATGTCGCCGCCCGCTTCCTTCGCGACAAGGGCTTCAAGATTCTCATTCGCAATTACCGCTGCAACGCCGGCGAGATCGACATCATCGCCCGCGACAAGGAGATCCTCGTCTTTGTCGAGGTCAAGACCCGCGCCGCCGACGACCCCGCCCCCGAAGAACAGGTCAATCAGGCCAAGCAACACCAGATTACCAAGGCCGCCAAGGACTACCTGAGCCGATACGGCGTGCCTCAGCCGCCTTCGCGCTTTGACGTCGTGGCCGTGATCTGGCCGGCGGGCAAGGGCCCCGAGATTCGCCATACCCCCAGCGCGTTCGAGGCAACGTTCTAGAATATCTGAAGCGGAAGCGTCAGCGCCCGCCCTGACTGAAGGGCGGCGCTGACGCTTCCGCTTCGGACAGACATCATGATCGACTCGCATTGCCATCTCACCTACGAACAGCTTTCCTCCCAGCTTGATGCCGTGCTGGCGCGTGCGGCGGGCGCGGGCGTGGATCGCATGATGACCATCGGCACGTCGGCGGGCGATTCGCGCAAGGCCATCGATCTATGCCGTGGTCGCGAGAACATCCGCTGCAGCATTGGCGTCCACCCGCACCATGCGGCCGAATCCGCGCCAGATGACATTGCGCAGCTTCGCGCGTTGGCCGCGGACCCGGCGGTGCTGGCGCTGGGGGAGATGGGGCTGGATTATCACTACGACTTTTCGCCGCGGCCGCGCCAGCAGGAGGTATTCGCCGCTCAGCTTCAGCTTGCCTGCGAGCTTGCCCGGCCGGTCGTCATCCACTGCCGCGAGGCGATGGATGATTGCCTGGCGATCCTGCGGCAGTGCCCGCCCGTCCGCGCGGTCTTCCACTGCTTCACCGGCAGCGCCGGGGAGGCCAGGCGGATTCTTGACGCTGGATTCCTTCTGGGATTCACGGGCGTGGTGACGTTCAGAAAATCCGAAGAGCTTCGGCAGATCGTCGGCTTCGTGCCGCTGGACCGCCTGCTGCTGGAGACCGATGCGCCATATCTGTGCCCGAGCCGTATCGCAGGCGGAAGTTCAATGAGCCGGCGCTGGTGGTACACACTGCGGCGGCGATTGCGCGGATCAAGCGCATGCCCGTTGGCGAACTGGGCGGGGCGACGGCCGACAATACGCGGCGGTTCTTCGGATGGGCGTGAGCGGGTGGTGGCGATGTGGGGGGGGCGGATCCCATGGTGGGCGGTGCCCACCCTACGATTTCGTGATTGCCGGCGGGTTGCGGGCGGGCGGCGCTGCTCTACAATGTCATGTAAGGAGTCCACATGCGCCTCGCCCTTAAACTCAACGATATCGAGCAGGAACACTTGCAAGAGGTCTACGACGCGGCGGGAGTGGCGCGCGACGAACTGCCTTACACCGGGGAGTTCGACAAGCTCTGTCAGGAATTCCAGGACCGCACGTTCAAGAACGCCGAGCCCGAGCAGGTCTATGGCGCGCTGCTCAAGTACGTGCGCAGCAGCACGTGCGCCTCGGCCGATACCGGCGATTCGGCCCTTGAGCCCGAGCAGGCCAAGAAGCTCAAGGTCGTCCTCAAGCGCGAAGGCAAGGGCCGGATTCTCCCCTACAGCAGCGAATACGAGTCGGCCCTGAAGCAGTTCAACGCGGCCGCGGGGATGAGCCTGTCGGCGCACGATTTCTGGCTGGCCATCTCGCGCACGCAGGCCAGGTCGCGCCGGCCTCCCAAGCGCGTCGCCAAGAAAGCCGTCGCCGAGGAGGAAGGCGAGGAAGAGGGCGAATGACGAGGGCGTGTCATGGATGATGTGCTGGTGCTGTACGAGGGCAGGCATTTACGGTTTGTGCGGCGGGGCCATTGGGAATTCGCGCAGCGCAAGGGCGTCAGCGGGATCGTGGGCATTCTCCCCATCACCGACGATGGCAAGGTTGTGCTGGTCGAGCAGTTTCGCCTGCCAGTCAATGCGCGGGTGGTCGAGATTCCCGCGGGCCTCGCGGGGGACGTCGCGGGATCGGAGACCGAGGCCCTGGCCGATGCCGCGCGACGCGAATTGGAGGAGGAGACGGGCTATCGCGCGGCGACGATGACGCTGCTGACCAGCGGCGCTGCGTCGGCCGGCATTTCCGACGAGATCATCACGATCTTCCGCGCTGAGGGGCTGGCCAAAGTCGGCGCTGGGGGTGGGGATGAGCACGAGGACATCGAAGTCCACGAGGTGCCGCTGAAGGACATTCGCGCGTGGCTGGAGGGCAAATCGCGCGGGGGTCATCGTCGATCTGAAGGTGTACACGGCTCTGTGGTTCGTGTGAGTGGACCGATGCATTACGCGTGAGGTCTTGCAGAGTCAGGCCGGGACGCGCTTCAGTATCGACAGTACCACAAGTTGATCGCGAAGCTCGCGGAATGCGATGACGAGGCGCCCGTCCTGCATCGTCATGAGCCCCGGCGCTTTGCCGGTTGACAGCAGACGGACAGGGATATCGTTCTCACGCTGTAAGCGATGCAGCGCCCTGGCCGCGCGGCGCCGGTCGGCGGGCGCAGTGCGCTCAAGCCATCCAATGCACGTTGGGCGATAGCGACCTTACGCATGGCTGAGCTCAAGCAGTTCCTCGGGATCGTGAGGCAATACGACAATCTTCTCATCGCCGTATTCGACGCCGAGATAGGTTCTCTCGATCTCGCGAAACTCCGATGAGCCAAGCACCGTATGCAGGCGCTCGTCGCCTGATGCAGCGATTTCATCAGCAAGCATGTCGCGCAGCAGTCGCAGGTATTGCCGCGGCTCGCCGGTCTTCACGAAGCGCCGCATCTCGTCGAACGCGGGATTGACCTTTCCCACGCGCCACAGGCTGTGGAACAGCCCCAGCGATGCCTTCTCGGAATGTGGTGAGAGTGCCACGGCTCTGCGGAAGCAGCGGATCGCGGCCGCGAATTCGCCCTGCTGCTTGTGCAGGAAACCGAGATAGCCCCAGAGCCTCGCCTCGCGCGGGAAAGTCACCGAGATACGCCGAAGGCGCGAAATGGCCTTGCCCGGCCGCCGGGCGTGATACAGATCAATCGCCTGTTGAAGCTCCTTGTCGAGATTGAGTTGCTTAGTCGAAGCCATCGAGATCCTCCGGGCGGCGCACCTTGCGCAGTTCATTCTCCCATGCGCGTTCGCTCTTCTCTATGCTGTCTATCATAGCATTCTGAAGGCTGGGGTTGTCGCTCATCCGCTGCTGACTTGGCGCGTTCTTCTTGGCACGGTACGTCTTCTGAGCGGCGGAGATGCTCTCCAGGTTCAGACGGACCTGCGAGGGCGAGCGGAATCTCTGCCTGCCGCCTCGCCGGGCTTTCTTGCCGCGTTTTCCTGAGCCACCAGCCACGTTGCCCGGCATGATACCACCAACGTTGTGGAAACTCCCGTGCCCTTCAATCATAACATCCGACGGAAATGGGATACCGCGGCGTAGCCTGTCAGCGCGGTCACTCCGCCTGATGGTTCTTCCCCTCATTTCGCGCATCATCCGCGTCATACGCCTGGTCGGCGTTGCCGCCGCAGACTTCGATGCGCTCGACGGATACCGCGCGGCCGGTTTCGCTGTCCAGCTCGGCCAGCACCCCGCACATGCGCATGTCGCCCGTCGCCATCTCGAACGGCGCGGGCATGCCCGTGGTCATGTACTTGAGGACCCGCTCCTTGCGCCGGCCGAGGATGGAATCGTACGGGCCGCACATGCCCACGTCGCTGATGTAGGCGCTGCCCAGGGGGAGGATTTTCGCATCCGCCGTCGGCACGTGCGTGTGCGTGCCGAAGATGACCGAGCAGCGGCCGTCGAGCCAGTGGCCCATGGCGATCTTCTCGCTGGTGGCCTCGGCGTGCATGTCGCAGACACAGCAACGGACGTTTTGGGGAATCTCGTCCAACACCCAGTCGGCCGTTGCGAACGGATCGTCGGATGGCATGTTCATGTAGATGCGGCCCAGCAGGCAGAAGATGCCGACCGGCACGCCGCTGTTGGTGGTGACGACCGTGTAGCGCCGGCCGACCGCCTCGCGCAGAGATTGGCCGGGCGGACGATGCGCTCGCTGGCCTGCATGGTGGGGATGATGTCGGCGCGCTTGAAAAGGTGATCGCCCAGCGTGACGACATCCACGCCGTAGGAGCGGATCTTGTTGAAGAGGTTGGTGGTGATGCCGCTGCCGCCGGCGATGTTCTCGGCGTTGGCGATGACCAGATCAACATTGCCGCTCGCGCACCAAGCCCGGCAGTTTCTGGTGGAGAACCTGCCGCCCGGGCCGGCCGACCACATCGCCAAGGCAGAGAATGCGCAACGTCATGCTGGAAGTATAGTAGGGCGGATTCATCTGAAGCGGAAGCGTCAGCGCCCGCTGCTCGTCGGGTGGCATGCCCACGGCCGGCGCTGTTGACTCGGTCGTGCCGCAGGAGCCTGCTCGCCGGCCGTGGGCATGGGCGTCGGTGCGCGTCCCGCGAGCATGCCCACGCCGGCCAAATCCAGCTCCTTTGGCGAATGGAAATCTCTCGCGGCCAGCGTGAGCATGCCACCCAACTTTCAAATGAAAATCCGCAGATCGGCGGGAATCGCGGGCGTTGCGCCGGCCTGCGAGCAGACGTAACTCGCCAGCCGATTGGCGGCGTCGTTGATCCGGTCCGGCGGCTCGTGGCGAAGCAGGCCGATCGCCAGCGCGGCCGTGAAGGCGTCGCCCGCGCCCACTGTATCTACCACTGTTGCGGGATAACCCGGATGCGTGTGGACGCCATCGGGCGTATAGAGCCGGCTGCCGCCCTCGCCGCAGGTTAGCGCGATCATGCTCAGCGGGTAGCGATGGAAGATCGCGCCCATCGCGTCGCGCTCGTTGCCGTCGATGTGCAGCAGGCCGCAGAGCACGGGCAATTCCTGGTCGTTGAGCTTCAGCACGCTGGCGCTGCCCAGCGACTGATGAACGACATCCAGGTCGAAGTAATGCTGGCGGAGGTTGATGTCGAAGATTCGCAGACATTCCCGCTGTGTGGCCGAGAGAAACGCGCGGATGGTTTGGCGCGACCGCTCGGATCGCTGGGCCAACGAGCCGAAACAGACGCAATCCGCTCGGGAAGCCAGGCGCAGCAACCCGGCCGTGGCGGGGATGAAATCCCACGCGACATTCTGGTGGATGATGAAAGTCGGCACGCCTTTGGCATCGACCTGCACCTCGACTGTGCCGGTGGGATGCCCAGGGTCAACAGCGAGGAAGTCGCAGCCCATGCCGAGCTTTTCCAGGCGCTGGCGGATCTCGGCGCCCGGCGGATCATCGCCGATGCAGCTCGCCACGACGCCCCGAGCGCCCAGGGCTTGCGCATGGTACGCGAAATTCGCGACGGCCCCGCCGAGCTGTTTGCCCGAAGGCAGCAGGTCCCACAGGATCTCACCGATGCCGACGACGAGAGGTTTGGACATGGTCAGGTGCTCCACAGGTCAGTAGAAGATCTTGCCGCCATCGACCACGAGGTTCTGGCCGGTAATCCCGGCCGCGGCGCGGGACAGCAGGAAGAGCGTGGCGGGCGTGACGTGCTCGTCGCGCATCAGCTCTTTCAGCGACTGCGTCTTGAGCAGCTCCTGCTTGTCGGCCTCGGTGACTTTCTCGGCGAGCTGTCGTTCGGTCATGATCCAGCCGGGCGAGACGATGTTGACGCGGATGCCCATCGGCCCGAGCGAGCGCGCCAGCGAGCGCGAGAATCCGACGATGCCCGACTTGGCGGTGTTGTAGACGGTGGCGTCGGCCCAGCCGAACATGTAGCTGCTGGTGCAGATGTTGACGATGGCCTTGCCCTCGCCGGCCCGCAGGTAAGGCAGGGCGGCCTGGGCGACGATGAAGTAGGACCGCAGGTTGATGGCGATGATGCGGTCGAGCAGTTCCAATGGCGCCGTCTCGAAATCGCCGACGGGATCGACGGCGGCGTTGTTGACGAGGTAGTCGATGTGGCCGCGAAATTCGCCGGCCTGGCGGGCGAATGAACGGGCTTCGTCGGCGCGCGCCAGATCGCATCGGATGAAGTGCGCCCGCTGGCCCCATTTGACGGCCAATGGATGACCCAGGTCCTCGCGCCGGCCGCAGAAGAAGACCTCGGCGCCAAGCTCGATGAGAGACTGGCAGAGGTGCCGGCCGAGGCCGCTGGTTCCGCCGGTGACCAGGGCGATCTTCCCGTCAAAATCGCGGGGGCTGGCCAGAGGTGGCACGGGATTGTTCATGCCGGCCAGTATAGCCCGATGTGGCAGCGGCGTCTCGCCGCTGCGCGTGCAATGGTGGGGCATTCCCACTTGCCCACAGTGGAAAAATGGGGTATGATCCAGAGTGTTGTACGAGGAGCCGAACCATGACCACAAAACTCGCGGACAGCAAGGGCCGGATCACGCTGGGGGAGCGCTTTGCCAACCGCACCGTGATTGTCGAAGACATCGATGACACCGAGGTTCGCATCACCCTTGCCCGCGTCATTCCCGAGCGCGAGGCCTGGCTGTATGCCAACCCCAAGGCCAGGGCTTCGCTTGTCAGGGGTCTGGCGCAGGCCAAAGCCAGGCGCTTTGCCAAGGCGCCGGACATCGCGGCGGACGCGGAATTGGCCAGCCGACTCGATGACGAGGCCGAGTGATGTTCCAGGTCCAATGGACTGACGCGGCGTCGGCGACCTATGCCGAATTGAGGGCCAAGGCCCTGGCATCTCTGCAGGCTCGCGCCAAATCCAGCCGGGCCAAGGCCAGCAAGGACGAAGGCCTCTTCAAGCAGGTTCATCAGTGTGTCACGCACCTGCAGGCCAACCCGCGCCATCCGGGGCTGAAGACCCACGAATTCCGGTCCATGGAAAACCCCTACGATCCGGATGCAAAGGTCTTCGAGGCCTATGTCCAGAACCGGACGCCCGGGGCCTATCGGCTCTTCTGGTGCTACGGGCCGGAAAAGGGGCAGATCACCGTCCTGGCTATCACGCCTCATCCGTGAGATGTCTCCGACAGAGCGCGAAGTATGCATGTCGCGTCGGCGATGACGGTGGACTGCTGCTACGTTGTTCCCGCCGCGATTGCCCCCACCCGCCCGCGAGTCTATACTCACCCATCTACTAAAGCGGCCCAAGACGGCCGGGGTTTAAGCATGAGCCAGGCAATCAGTTCGAGCGATGTTCAGACGCAAGATGTCCCGCTGCGCGACAAGGTACGGGAGGTGATCGACCTCATCCGGCCGGCGGTGCAGGCCGACGGGGGGGATATCGAGTTCGTCGATGTCAGCGATGAGCGGATCGTGAGCATTCGCTTCCACGGCGCCTGCCAGGGATGCCCCAGCGCCAACATGACGCTGCAGATGGGGATCAAGCGATATTTGCAGGAGAAGGTGCCGGAGGTGGTGGACGTGATTGCGGTGGAATGAGACAGGCTTGGTTTCCCAACCGGCAGACAAGAATGTCTGCCCCACCGTCCCTCTTCGGCACTTGCCGCAGAATGCGGGCGGGAAGGCTAAGCCGGATGCGCGATCTTCCCTGTTATGAAGACTGGATGCGCCAGGCGCTCGTGCTGGCCGGCCATGCCGCGTCGATCGGCGAGGTGCCGATTGGCTGCGTGGTCTGGCACGAGCCCACCGGCCGGGTGATCGGCAGCGGCTATAACCGTCGTGAGGCGGATGACGACCCCAGCGCGCACGCCGAAATCGTGGCCATGCGCGAGGCCGGCAGGGCACTGGGGCAATGGCGGCTGGATGACTGCACGCTGGTGGTCACGCTCGAGCCGTGCCCGATGTGCGCGGGAGCGATGGTCAATGCCCGCCTGCCGCGGCTGGTCTATGGCTGCGACGATCCGAAAGCCGGCGCGGTGAAAACGCTCTATCGCATCTGCGATGATCCGCGGCTGAATCATCGGGTGGAAGTCATTGGAGGGGTCACGGCCGACGAGTGGCGCAGCTTCTGCGGCGGTTCTTCGCCGAGCGGCGCATCGCCAAAGCCAATCTCACCGGAGAGGAATCATGTTGAAATTCATCGGGCTGGCCGTGCTGGGAATGATGCTTTTTTCGGCGGCCGCGCCGGCGGCGGAAACGCCTGCGACTGCGCCGACGACGCGCCCGTGGCGGCAGGTTGTCCAGGACACGCTGGGCGAGGGCGCCTTCGACAAGAAGGACGAGGTCTATACCATCACGCGCCCGCGCGGCGATCTGCTCGTGACTCAACTGGACATGGGCGATATTCCGGCTGGCGCGGGGCTTGCCTCGACCCTGCACTTTTTTCCCTGCCCCTGCGGAAAGACCAATGTCGTGGGGCAGTTGTGCGTGGTCGATTACGAGATCAGCTCGGTCGTCGACGAATTGCGCGGCCAAGATCGATGTCGTCTCCATCGCGCCGATGTTCCTGGGCGAGAAGCCGCGCATGTTCATGATCCGCCTGCAAGGGCGATCGGATGCGCAGAGCCTGGCCAGCGCCATCCAGAAGGCGCTGGAGTGGATGGTGAAGCGGACGAAGTAGCAGTCTACCGACACGGCAGCGGCTTCACCGACGCCTTCGACCGCGTCTCCTGGAGCGGCACGCCCGCGGCCGCGCGGTGGTCGAAGATCGATAGCGTCAGGTCGATGCACTCCTGCGCCTTGCGCGGCGACATGGTGCCGACGGTCACCATGTCGATGTCGCGCAGCGTGTTCCAGACATAGGTGAGGCCCTGGAGCGGCCGGACGTGGCCGGCGCCGAACGGCTTGATGGTCATGACGGGCTTCTTGGCCTCGCGGATGATCTTGAGCGTCCAGTCCACCTCCAGGTGCATGAGGAATCCCATGAGGTTGTAGATGGAGATGTAGCTCTCGACGTCCAGGCCGGATTCGTCGGCGTAGACGATCGACTCGGGAAGGTGCGTGGAGAGGCCGGGGACCATGCCGCGCTCGCGGATCATCTTGCACAGGCCGGGGAACTGGCGGATTTCGCGGGTGCAGCAGTCGATCATCTTGTCGGTGATGGAGGTGTGGGGCATGCAGATGGCCGTGCCGAGGCGCTTGTCATCATCGAGGATCTTGTTGCACTCGGCGTTGTCGAAGCCCTCGACGGGGGTGGCTTTCGTTGCCGGGAAACTGGGCGTGGAGATGATGATGGCCCGGACGCCGGTGCGGTCCTCGGCGTCCTTGATGGCATCGGCGAGGGGCTCGTTCTGGATCATGCCCATGACGGTGTCGATGCCGGCCTTGAAGAAGACTTCGAGGATGTCGGCGATCTTCTTGCGGTCCTTGACGTTCTCGCGGATGTAGTTGTCCTTGGCCCCGGTGGTGTGCGAGTAGCCGAGGAACCAGTTGGTGCCGACGATCATGCGCGACACGGAAATTCCGCCGACGTTGGTGCGTGGAAAGCTCATGGGGGAGAATTTAACGCAGGCCGAGAGCGGGCACAACTGGATTATGCTTTTGTCAGTTCCCGTATGAACCACTTCAGCGCCTCCTCCTCTTCTCGCGACAGTTTCGCCATCGGCTCCGAACGAGCAGCGAAGCGCAGCGCCGCTTCGTCGACACGGCTGTCCTTCACCTCGATCAGCCCTGCCAACTGCATCAGCGGTTCCGGCTTTACGTCCAACTTGCGTGCAAGCTGGAAAACTGTCCGCGGCTCGACTGAGACGGCCTCTGCCTTCTCGATAGCCACGAGTTCGGCCAGATCCACATCCGCCTGCTCGGCGAGTTTTTCGACCGTCCAACCCAGGCGACGCCGTGACAGCTCCACAAACTTCGCCAGGGACAGGCGCGAGGGATCCGCCGGTTTCGGTTGAGCAGCCTCCATACGCGCTGCCAATCCGCCGACGGATGTAATCCCGCTTTCCGGTTCGCGCGCAGCCTGAGCCAACACCCATTCGTCCGTAATCCGCATGTTGAGTTTCGGGTGCGACATGATTCATGACCCCTTCCGTAAACAGGCGGCTTTCGCCGCGCTCAGTTCGTAGTACGGCAATCGCTTGCCCTCGTCGAAGAACACGAACTCCAGTCCCGCTCTCCTGTAGAACTCCTCAGCTTGGGGCAGCGCGTGCAGCCCCACACGGTCGTCGTGCCCCTCCCGCATGGCTCTGCTCCACCGCAGCCCGCAACAGGAGCGGCCCAATCGCTGCGTACTTCCTCTTCTGATACAGGGCCACAATGGTCCAATTCCAGGGCGCGACCTCAACATAGTCGGCATAGATCAAGCCTTTCCCGACGTCGGGCGGCAGCCTTGCCGACCAGCCACTTTTCTGAGTAGCCATCACGCCCTGCCAAAGTGCCCCGCAGCGCACGCCGAAGAACCGAAACCTCTCCATCTCGCCCCCGAGAAGCACTCTGACGCTCTTGAGCGACCAATCCCAGTGTAGACTCTGCGGCCACTGCAACCGCAGCACCCCAGCCGAGCGAAGCCTCTGTCGCAAGTCTGTGCGGGCTGACGCCCATTGGTCCTCCACATCCATGAGGTCGTCAACCGTAATCTCATCGTGCAGCTCGGCTTGCATCAGCTCCCCGGTGCTCACCTCGACAACCCGTACGCTGTGTACACTCATAGCACCATCAGCTCCATCTTCTTGTTGGCCTTTTCGTCCTCCAGCATGAGCTTTGCCCCCTCGCCGGCCCGCTCATCGATGAGCTGAAACAGACGCAAGGCTTGTCGAATGATCGCGGTCTTGGTTATCCCTTTCTTGGCCGCCAACGTCTCCAGGGCGTCCATCTCCCTGTCCGTCAGGTTGAGTGTCATGGTCTTCTTGTCGGACATATTACCTCATTCGATGGCTCATTATACTATATTCGGCTAGTAGATCAACCAAAAATGAATGAAAAATATGTAGAACATGCATGCTGCCTTTTGGTGCCGAAGGTTCCCGCCGAGATTGAGGCAGGAGACCACCTGGTCGATCTTCTGGCAGTCAACGGCGGGGTTCCAATGAACGCCACAGACCGCCAGTGAGGGCACTGGCGGCACCAACAAAACAGCCCGCCGGATGGGCGGGCTGTCGAGTTCGTTCGTAGATTGCCGGCCGCTCATTGGCCTTTCTTGGCCTTGGGCTTGGGCACTTCGATCTTCGTGGCGGTGCCGTCGGCGGGGGTGATATTCACCATTTGGCCGGGCTTCAGATCGGCCAGCGCGCCCTTGACGCCTTCGATCATGACGACGGTGCTGTTGTCGGTGAGGACGGTGACTTCCTTGGGGTCGGTCTTGGACTTGACCTTCACCACGAGGTTCTTGCCATCAACCTTCACGACCTCGCCCTTCAAGGGCTTCGGGGCCTTCTCTTTGCCGAAGGCGACGCCGACGAACATTATAACGGCGACAACTGCACAGATCTGAGCCAACGTCTTCATTGCAACTCCTACCGCGGTGCGGTGATAACCTCACGAGGCCAAACCGTCGCTGCGACACCGCAGCAATCTGCCTCTACATGTGTAAGCTACAGGCGAGGGTGTGCGGCGTTGAACCGATGATAGTGGCCACGGCAAGCGCAGCCTGCGGCAAGCGCAGCCCGTATCGACAGGGCGGCACGGCCGTTAGAATATGCCCATATGCCGAGCGAGGGATGAGCGGATGGCCACGCATTATCACCGAGCGATGGGTTATCTCCGGGAGTTGCTCAGCGGACACAGCGCTGAGGAGTTGCAGCGGCGATTGGAACCAAAGCTGGGGCAGCCTGCCCAGCGCATGCCGGCGGGGACGCATATCACGCCGGAGATCACGGCCAGGCGATGGGGTTTGCTGCGCTGCGGGCCAGACGCCCGCGAGTCGCTGCTGGATGCGCAGACGGCCAGGCAACTGGCGTGCTTCGAGCGTCACATCGAGAATTTCATCGGGACAGTGAAGGTGCCGGTGGGCATCGCGGGGCCGCTGCGCGTGAACGGGTTGTTTGCGCAGGGCGAGTTCTTCGTGCCGATGGCGACGACGGAGGCGGCGCTGGTGGCGTCGTATCACCGGGGAGCGCAGTTGATGACCGAGGCCGGTGGGTGTACCGCCATGCTGCTGAACGAGGGAATCCGTCGTGCGCCGGGGCTGGCGTTTCGCGATCTCAAAGAGGCCGGGCTGTTCACCATGTGGGCGCTGGAGCAACTGCCGATGTTCCGCCTGGCGGCCGAATCGACGACGAAACACGGCAAGCTGGTGGACATGAGCATCTCGGTGGAGGGCAATCACGTCTACCTGGTCTTCGATTTCACCTGCGGCGACGCGGCCGGGCAGAACATGGTCACCATCGCCACGCAGGCGATCTGCGAGTGGATCCAGCGCCAGTCACCGGTGAAGCCGACATCGCTGTTCCTCGAAGCCAACGCATCGGGCGACAAGAAGGCCTCGGCGCAGTCGTTCATGTCAGTGCGCGGCCGAAAGGTCAGCGCGGAGGCGCGCGTGCCGGCGGCGCTGGTGGAAAAGCGCCTGCACACATCACCGCGGCGGATGGCCGAATATTGGCAGATATCGGCGGTGGGCGGGGTGCTCAGCGGCACGATGGGCGTGCAGGGGCACTTGGCCAACGGGCTGGCGGCGATGTACCTGGCGTGCGGGCAGGATGTGGCGTGCGTGGCCGAATCGGCCGTGGGATTGACGCGGATGCAGGTACAGGAGGATGGCGCGCTCTATGCTGCGGTGACGCTGCCGAACCTGGTGGTCGGCACCGTGGGCGGCGGGACCGGGCTGCCCAGCCAGCGGGCGTGCCTGGAGATCCTGGGCCTTGTGGGCGAGGGAAAGGCGCAGTGCGCTGGCGGAAGTGTGCGCGGCCATTGTGCTCGCGGGCGAGCTGTCGATCGCGGGAGCGATGTGCGCTGGCGATTTCGCCCATGCGCATCAGCATCTGGCGCGAGGACGCAGATCACCCGTCGAAAAACAGGAGTCATGATGCTGCCGACCCGCGCCCAGCTTGATGACCAGGATGGGATTCGCTATGCCCAGTGCTGGGAGGATGCGGATGTGCTGCTGGACGCGCTGGACGTGCGCGAGGGCGATGTGTGCCTGGCCATCGCATCGGCGGGGGATAATGCGCTGGCCATGCTCTGCCGGAATCCCGCGCGGGTGGTGGCGATCGATCGAAACCCGGCGCAGCTTGCATGCCTGGAGCTGCGCGTGGCGGCGTACCGGCGGCTGGAGCACGGCGAGCTCCTGGAACTGATCGGATCTCGTCCCAGCGAGCGGCGGGTGGAGCTTTACCGGCGATGCGCCAGCGACCTGTCGGCGTGGTCGCGGCGGTTCTGGGATGCGCATACGGAGGGCATCGAGGCGGGCATCGGATCGGCCGGGCAATTTGAGCGCTATTTCGCGCTGTTCCGCAGGCACATCCTGCCACTGATGCATTCGGATGAGCGCGTGCGCGAACTGCTGAGCTGCGTCGATGTTCACAACCGCCGCGAGTTCTACCGGGATCGATGGGACACCTGGCGCTGGCGGCTGCTGTTTCACCTGTTCTTCTCCCGCGCAGTGATGGGCCGGCTGGGGCGCGACCGGAGCTGTTTCCAGCACGTGCGCGGGAGCGTGGCCGAGCCGATCCTCAGCCGCTCGCGTCGTGCGCTGACGGAGCTCGACCCGCGCGACAACCCATATCTTCAGTGGATCCTGACCGGCCGGCATGAATCGGCGCTGCCGTACGCCCTTCGGCCGGAGAATTTCGAGATCATCCGAAGCCGCCTGGATCGGCTGGAGTGGCACTGCTGCTCGATCAAGGATCAGCTTCGCAAGGCCGGTCCGCGGAGCATCGATCGGTTCAATCTCAGCGATATCTTCGAGTACATGCCCGAGGATGTGTATCACCGGCTGCTGGAGTCGCTGGCCGAGGCCGGGAGACCGGGCGGGCGGCTGGTGTACTGGAACATGCTGGTTCCGCGCTGCCGGCCGGAGGCGATGGCGGATCGGCTGTTGCCGCGCGACGAGTTGGCCAGAGAGCTGCATCTGTGCGACAAGGCTTTCTTCTATCAGCGGCTGGTGATTGAGGAGGTGCTGGGATGACGCCATGGGCGGGCATCCTCCTGATCCTCGGGGCATTCACGGCCATGTGGGTGCTCCTGCGACTTGCCCGCCCATGGATCACGTCGCCGGAGCTTTCGCGGAAGCTGCTGCACATCGGGATGGGGCTGGTGTCGCTGGCGCTGCCGTGGGTGTTTCCCCGGAACATCTGGCCGGTCGTGGTGCTCGCCGTGGCGGCGGGGGTGATGCTCGAAGCCGTAAAACGCCTGCCGCTGCTGCACTCGCTGATGGGCGCGGTGCTGGATGATGTCGATCGCGGAAGCTGGGGCGATGTGTGCTATCCCGCGAGCGTGGCGGCCGTGTTCGCGCTGGCCGGCGGCGATGCGACGCTGTTCTGCATCCCGATGCTCGTGCTCAGCTTCGCCGATGCGCTGGCCGCGCTGATCGGCGTGCGCTACGGCACGCTGCGCTACGCCAGCGGCGCCGGCCACAAGAGCATCGAGGGCTCGATGGCATTTTTCACGGTGGCATTCCTGAGCACGCATATTCCGCTGCTGCTGTTCTGCCCGCAGGTGGACCGAGTGCAGACGCTGCTGATCGCGCTGACGGTGGCGCTGCTGGTGATGCTTCTGGAGGCGGCCGCTTGGCATGGCGTGGATAACCTGCTCATTCCGCTGGGGGCGTATCTGTTGCTGCAATCGTGCCTTCAGCTTACCGACCGCGAGCTGATGCTGCGGCTGGCGACGGCCGTGGCGTGGCTGGTTTTCGTGCTGCTGATGCGCGAGTGGACATCGCTGGATGATGGAGCGCTGATCGGCGCAGCGCTGGCGGGATACCTGATGTTGACCCTTGGCGACTGGCGCTGGGTGCTCGCTCCGGTGCTGATCTTCGTGAGTTACAACCGGATCTGGCCGCGAAATAGGCTGGATGCCGAGCACCAGCACACGGTGCATGCGGTCCTGAGCACGAATCTCCCGGGGCTGGCGTGGCTGCTCGTGGCGTGGAAGCGGCCGGCATGGCTGGCCAGCGGCGGCAGTCTGCAGATCTCGGGATTGCTGTTTCCGTTCATGCTGTCGTACGCGTGTCACCTGGCGATGATCGGCATGATGCGGCTCAAGCACGCGAGTCCGCACATGAGCCCGGCGGTACTATGGCTTCGATGCGTCGTGGAAAGCTGCGCGGTGTTTTTCGTGCCGTTTCTCCTGATCCACCGCGCCAGCCGCGATGCGGCGATCGTGAGCCTGCTGGCGCTGGCGGTGGTGGCGGCAATGCTGGCCGGGTTCTATCTGACGCAGCCGCGGCTGGAGGAATTGCCGGCCGACGTGGGTCGATGGACGCGCGAGGCGGCGTGGGCGATGGCGGGATCGGCGGTGGGATACGGCGCGGTGTACATGCTGTGAGAGTGAGTTGCCAGTTGTCAGTTGTCAGTTGCCAGTGGTCGGTCAGTTGTCCGGTGGTCAGTTGCACGGGTGAGCAGATGCAGACGGACGAGCGGGATGGAAGCTGGGACACCATCATCTTCTGACGTGACTGAAGCGAGAGTTCGCTCGCTGCTGGTGGTCTCGCGCGTGACGTTCGTACCGGGTAACTATGACGACCTCGTGTGTGCGATGGCCGATTGCCCGCAGGTGATGGGACTGCTGGTGCTGGATAACCGCTCAGTGAAACTCGTCGGCCGGGCGATGGGACTGATGCTGATCGGGGCGCGACGGATGGGCGCATCGTTGCTTGCCAACTGCCTTGGCGTGAGTCGCCGGCGCAGGCGTCGTGCCTTCGCGAAAGCCGGCAAGAGCGTGTGGGAAATGCGCACGATCAACTGCCCCGATGCCGTGGAACTTGTACGCCGGGAGAGGATCGACCTGATCGTGAACTGCCGCACGCGGTTCATCTACCGGAGCCAAATTCTCGCCGCCCCGCGGCTTGGGTGCATCAACGTGCATCACGGGCTGCTGCCCGATCAGCGCGGGACGACCTGCGACCTGTGGGCGCTGCACGAGCGCCGGCCGGCGGGATTCACGATCCATCAGATGTGGCCCCAGGTGGATGCCGGCGGGATCATCCAGCGCGTTGAGGTGTCGCGCGGCGAAGATCGGGATTATCGTTCGTACCTGAGGCGGTGTACGCTGATGGAGGCGACGGTGCTGCGTCAGACGTTGGCGAATATCGAACAGCGCGACGCCGTCATGGTGCAGCCGAATGTGCCGATCGATGGCGCGACGATGAGGCGGAATCCGAGTGTCGCGCAACTGCGCCAGATGATGAGAGGAGGAATGAAACTATGACCGAACCGCGCATCGGCTACTGCCCCGGCGAGAGCCCGTGGAACAATGTCATCAGCTTCCTCGAAGCGCACGCGCGTGATTTTCCCGACCGGCCGGCGCTGCGATGGGTGGATCCCGCGGATATCCAGCGATTTGATGGGAAGGTCTCAACGTCGCTGCCGCACAGGCAGGTGGCCTTCCGCCAGCTCGTCGCCGGAATCAATGCTGTCGCGGGTGGGTTGAACCGGCTGGGAATCAAGAAGGGTCAGCGCGTCATCATCTTTCTGCCCATGGGCGTGGCAATGTACACGGCCATGTTCGCCGTGCAGCGGATCGGGGCGATCGCGGTGTTCCTCGATTCCTGGGCCCGGCGAAACCAGCTCGGCGCCAGCGCCGCGTGCGCCCGGCCGGCCGGGATGATCAGCCACCACGCGGCCTTCCAACTCGTCAAATCGCTGGATGAGTTTGCGGCGATGAAGATCAGGATCATCGCGGGGAGCGGCGATGATCCCCAGTACACGGCACGCCTGGAGAATCTGTTTGAACCCTCCGCCGAAGCGCCTCTGGAGCCCGTCACATCCGAATCGACCGCGCTGATCACGTTCACGACGGGAAGCTCCGGCACGCCCAAGGGCGCCAACCGCACGCACCGGTTCCTCGCAGCCCAGCATGAGGCGCTGTCGCAGGTCATTCCATACGAGTCGGATGATTCGGACCTGCCGGCGTTCCCGATCTTCTCGCTGAACAACCTGGCCAGCGGCGTGACGAGCATCATGCCGGCGCTGGACCTGGCCGCGCCTTCGGATAGGGACAGCGCCGCGCTGACCGCGCAGATTCAGCGGGAGAAGGTCACCTGCGCAACGCTCTCGCCGTCGATGCTCAACGGCGTTGGCCGATTTTGCCGGGAGAATGGCATCAGGCTCGCGACGCTGCGGCGCATAGTCACCGGCGGCGCGCCCATCAGCAAAGACAACGTGCGCGATTTCCTGGCCATCGCGCCGAGGCGCAGGTGTGGGTCTTCTATGGCTCCACCGAAGTCGAGCCGATGGCGCACATCGAGGCGCGCGAGATGCTGGCATTGCCCGCGCCGGCCGACAGCGAGATCGTCGAAAACGGCGTGAATGTCGGCCACATCGACTCGCACCTTCGCCACAAGTTCATCCGGATCGTGGATGGGCCGATCGATCTGAAGACGACGCCATGGCGCGAGCTGGAAGTGCCGCGCGGGCAGGTGGGCGAGTTCATCGTGAGCGGCGAGCACGTGTGCCGCGACTATTACAACAACGCCGAGGCGTTCGCGCGGACGAAGATCGTCGATGAGCAGGGCGATGTGTGGCACCGCACCGGCGACCTGGCGCGACTTGATGAGAAGGGATATCTGTGGATGGTCGGCCGGGCCCACAACGTCATCCAGCGCGGCCGGCGGTACATCTTTCCCGTGCAGGCCGAGATCATCCTCAAGCGGCTGGCGTGGGTGAGACAGGCGGCGTTCATGGGCATGCCGGATGCCGCGATCGGACAGCGCGCCGTGGCCGTCGTGGAACTCGACATCGGTCATCCGCCTCTGCCGGATGTCGTCCGCGAGGCGCGGCGGCTGCTGGAGAAGAACGGCATCATCCTCGATTCGTTCTACGTCGTGGACAAGATCCCCATGGACCCGCGCCACTATTCCAAGGTGGAGTATGGCGCACTGCGCGAGGCGATCGCCGGCACACACGTGAGAAACCTGATTGTCGATGGATAAGGCGACGCTCTCATATTCGCGGCGCTGGCTGATCTTCATCGGCGAGCGATTTCCGCTGGCCACGCACGTGCCGATGGCGGCTCTGTTCGCCATCAGCAACGGCGGGCTGGCGATTCGCGCGGCGGGAGTTGTAGTAAGCCGATGGCGGCTGGCGGCGGCGATTGTGCTGGCGTTGTCGTTCTTTTTCCGGCTGCGATGCTTCGATGAGATCAAGGACTACGCCACCGACCTGGGCGTCAACGCATCGCGCCCGCTGCCACGCGGCATCCTGACGCTCGGGCAGGTGAAGGCCGCGATCGCGGCAAAGACGGTGCTGGAACTGGCGCTGGCCGCGATATTCGGTTGGCAGGTCTTGGTGAGCCACCTGATCGCCGTCGGCTACAGCTTTCTGATGTACCGAGAGTTCTTCATCGGCCGGTTTCTCCGCCCATTGCTGACAACTTACGCGGTGACGCACACGGCCGTGTCGATCCTGCTCGGGTATTCGCTGGCGTCGCTGGCCACTGGGATTGTCCTGTGGCGATTGCCGTCGGTCGTGCTGATCTTCGGTCTGGCCAACTGGATGCTCTTCAACGTTTTCGAGTTCGCGCAAGAGCTGGGCGCCGAGGAAGAGAAGGCCAACGTCGATAGCTATTCCTCGCTGTTCGGCACGTGGGGCGCGGCCGGGATGACGATCAGCCAGGTGGCGGTGGCGATGGTGATCCTGTGGCGGATGCCGCGTGTGTGCATTTCATGGACAGCAGTGATAATTGCGGTGGGACTGAGCGCGGCTCTCGCGGTGTTCGGCATCGTGTACGCAATGATGTCGAGTGCCATGCCCACGCCGGCCGCGAGAGATGTCCATTCGCGCGAGAGGCTGGATTCGGCCGGCGTGGGCATGCTCGATCAATGTGCCGCGGATGCCCAGCATGCCCACGCCCGGCGAGCAGGCTCCGGCGGCGAAACAGAGTCAACCGCGCCGGACGTGGGCATGGCACTCAGCATGGTCGGCAACCCGGTGGCGCGGGTGTATCGCACCGCGGCGGCCGTGTATATCCTCGCGTTTCATGCGGTTGTGGCGTGGGCGGTGAGCGTGTGACTATGTTGATGGTCCTGCCAGGCTCGACGGATTCCTTCGCCCGCGCTGAGGCCGGCGGCAAGGGCTACAACCTATACATCATGTCGTGCCGCGGCCTGCCGGTTCCTCCGTGGGTCGTGCTGGGGAAACGGTTCTTCCAGGCGTTTGTGAATCAGGCGGGACTGGCCGACGGGATTCGCCAGCAGCTCGACGGCTTCGCGGCCGGCCGGTGCAGCGCGGCTGACGTATCATCGCAAATCGCCGCGCTCTTCGAAGAGGCAAGACTGCCCGACGAGATTCGATCAGCGGTGACCGAGGCCTTCGGGAAACTCGCCCATCCCAAGGCAATCTCCGTGCGATCATCCGCGGCCGATGAAGACTCGGCCGCCCATTCCTTCGCCGGCCAGCTCTCAAGCTACCTGTACATCACCGGCGAAGACGAGGCGGCGCGATGCCTCAAACGGTGCTGGGCATCCGCCTATTCCGAGCGATCGCTGGCCTATCGCAAGGAACGCGGCCTGAGCTTCGACCACATCGCCGTGGCGGCCATCTTCCAGGAGATGATCGACCCCGACACCAGCGGCGTCATGTTCACCTGCGACCCCGCTGAGTTCGACCGATCAACGCTATGTTGTCAGCGCCGTCTATGGCGTCGGCGAGGGCCTGGTCTCCGGCGCGCTCGATGCGGATAGCTATTGGCTGGATGCGCAGACCGGCAACATGCTCAAGTGTACCATCGTCGCCAAGCCTCAGGCCCTGCGGCGCGGCGATGATGGCGGATGCAGCGCCGTCGCCGTCGAACCATCTCGTCGCGATGTGCCAGCCCTCGACGCCGCCGCCCTGCGCCAACTCTTCGATCTCGGCCAAAAACTGATGGACATCTACCATCAGCCGCAGGATGTCGAATGGGCCATGCGCGATGGCCGGCTCCATGTCCTGCAAACCCGGCCGGTGACGACGCTGGCCGCCAACCTCCGCGGCTTCCCCAACCTCTGGGACAATTCCAACATCGTCGAGAGCTACGGCGGGATCACGCTGCCGCTGTCGTTCACCTTCGCCCTGAACAACTACCGCAGCGTCTACGTCCAGTTCTGCGAGGTGCTCGGCGTGCGCAGCGCGATCGTCCGCGACATGGACTATTACCTGCGCAACATGCTTGGCTGCATCAATGGCCGGGTCTACTACAATCTTTACAATTGGTACAAGCTCGTGGGCGTGCTGCCGGGGTTCCGGCACAACCGGCAGTTCATGGAGACGATGATGGGCGTGCGGCAGTCGCTCACGGCCGAGATCGCCGAGCGCATCCGGCCGCACCCGTCGTGGGATACGTGGCGTGGCCGGCTGCGCAAGCTGCGGACGGGGATTGCCTTCGTCTGGTACCACTTCGCGATCCAGCGCATCGTCAACCGGTTTCAAACGTGGTTCCGCCGGCAATACGACGCGTTTCGCCGGCCGGATTACCGCCGCATGAGCAGCGACCAGGTTTTCATGCAATACCTGGCGATGGACCGCGAGATGCTCTCGCACTGGAAGGCGCCGATCATCAACGACTTCCTGGCGATGGTGCATTTCGGCCTGCTGCGTAAGCTCACGGGCAAGTGGCTGGGCGAGGGGGCGGAGAATATCCAGAACGATCTGCTGGCCGGGGAGGGCAATCTCGAAAGCGCTGAACCGACGCGGGTGCTGATCAAGCTGGCGGCCGAGGCCGCGGCGAATCCGGAGCTGCGCGACCTGATCGTGGGCACTCCGCCGCACGAGCTGCACGAGGCGCTGAGCCAGAGTGCGCACTGCGATTGCTTCGCGAAGATCGAGGACTACATTGATCGTTTCGGCTTCCGCTGCATGAGCGAGATGAAGTTGGAAGAGACCGATCTGCTGACCGATCCTTCGTTCCTGTTCACGTGCCTCAAGAACTATCTGCGCCAGGGCATGACCGACCTGGCCGGCTACGAGCGTCGCGAGCGCGAGCTGCGCCAGCGGGCCGAGGTGGAGGTCCGCCAGCGGCTCCCGTGGCACAAGCGGATCGTCTATTTCTGGTCACTCAAGCACGCGCAAGGCCGTGCGCAACCGCGAGAACACGCGCTTCGCCCGCACGCGCGCCTATGGCATCGCCCGCACGATGTTCCAGGCCATGGGCGAGGACCTGTCCTCGCGCGGCGTGCTGGCCGAGCCACGCGACATCTTCTATCTCGAACTGGCCGAGATCTACGGCATCCACCAGGGCACGCTTACGGTGTCAAACCTCAAAGAGTTGGTGGCGTTCCGCAAGCGTCAATACGCGACCTACGCCGACGCCGAGCCGAAGATCCGATTCGAGACGCGCGGGCCGGTCTACTGGCACAACGCCATCCTCCGCGAGTTGGAGAAGCCGGATATCCCACCCGGCGCCGACTACGACCTGTCCGGCCTGCCCTGCTGCCCCGGCATCGTCGAGGGCCTCGTGCGCGTCGTGATGAGCCCAAAGGACGACATGAACCTCAGCGGCGAAATTCTCGTCACCCCGCGCACCGACCCCGGCTGGGTGCCGCTATATCCAAGCTGCTCGGGCCTGCTGGTGGAACGAGGCAGCCTACTATCGCACTCGGCCATCGTCGCCCGCGAGATGGGCTTGCCGGCCATCGTCGGCATCAAGGGGCTGACGCACACGCTCAAGACGGGCATGCGCGTGAGGATGGATGGGAAGGCGGGGACGGTGAGGATACTGGCGACATCTGAGGCGGAAGCGTGAGCGCCCGCTCTGAGCGCGGTATACTTCGGACCCGAGCCGAAGGAGACATCCATGAACCGACGAACGCTGGTGACAGCGCTGATAGCTGGGCTGCTGCTCGGTATGCCTCTTGTGGCAAGCGCGGCCGAAGCGATGCGCCACTCGACCGGCGAAACGTGCGCCTCGGTACGCAGCGCGGCAGTTCAGCTCGAAGGCCAGGTTTACTGTGTTTGCCTTTGCCGCGAACGAGCCAATTGTGAATAAGTTCCTCGGTATGACGCCCAGCCCCGTGCCATTGGAGATTCCCGCCACTGATGACTGGTGGGTCGTTCCGGAAAAGCTGACCGCAGAGGAATCGGCGGAGATGAAATCACAAGCGGTGCCGGGCCTGCGAGTGAGACTGACGACGAGCAATGCTGATCTGGCGTACTTGGAAGGACTCTCGGAGCTGCAGAGGCTCTACCTTTGGCGCACGAAGGTGACGGATGCGGGACTCGTTCATCTCAAGGACCTTAAGGGGTTGCAGGCGCTGAGCCTCTTTCAGACAAGCGTGACTGATGCTGGACTGAAGAACCTCGCGGGCCTGACGGAACTGCAATGGCTGGATTTGGGTGACACTCAGGTCACGGATGCGGGCCTGGTGCAACTGAAAGGACTGACGAAGCTGCGGAAACTGTCCCTGATGCGGACGCGTGTTACGACGGCAGGAGTGGCAGAGTTGGGCAAGGCGCTACCGGGATGCAAGATTCTCAGATCCTCTCCCACCACCCAGCAGACGCGATCGAATCTGACCTTGGACGATTTCCGCGCCTTGCGCGCTGACATGACATTGCAGCAGGTCCACGAGCGAGTGGGCATGCCCCGCCGCGACGTCGGCAGCGGCATCTATATCTTGGTATACGAGTTGACGAACGGCGAACAGATTTTGGTGGGTTCATCGGGCGACAGGGTGCTTTACGATCGCTACCGAGAGCGGAATCTGCCCTTGGCAGGCAGCGGCGTTGGTGCTCCCGATGGGCACTGATCTCCGAGTCGCCTCGACCGACCCGATGGCCTACAGCCTCGCGATCAATTTGTCGTAGTCGGCGTGGGAGCCGACGAAGAACCACAGCAGCACATCACCCCGGAGGCGGCCGATGGCACGGTATTCGTTGTTGATCCTGACCGACCAAAGATCCTCATGCGGCGGGAGCTTCTTGAATTTCAGGCTCGGGTGATGCGGGTCTTGCATGAACAGGCGATAGGCGTCACGGGCCTGTCGCCTGACGGCGGCAGGCAGACGGGCCAGATCACGGCGGAAATCGGAGCTGGTCCGCGAGGTCATAGCCGATCCGGGTCCAGTTCCTCGCTGCCCCCGGCTTCATGCTCGGCCCACGCCCGATCGGCCAGCGTGCGCAGCTTCTCCGGTGACTTGGCCAGCAGCTCGTCCCAGCGCCGCTCCGATTCAATCTCGTCCATGACGATCTGCGCGATGGCGTCCTGCTCCGCGTCGGGGAGTTCCCGCGCCTTGGCGACTGCCCGCTCAAGCAGTTTGGTCATGATCGTACTATAGCATCGGGGCGCGAGAGGGGGAAGCATTCAGCGACAACGCCTGTGCTCGCCCCCGCCCCCATCCCCGATTACACTGCCCCCATGCTCCAACTGACACCCGACGAATGCCGCGTCCTTGGCGTGCTCATCGAGAAGGAACTCACCACGCCCGAGCAGTATCCGCTGTCGCTCAATGCGGCCGTCAACGGCTGCAATCAGAAGAACAACCGCGATCCCGTGGTGAGCTTCGAGAATGACCGTGTCGAGGATGCGCTGGTCGGCCTGCGCGACAAGGGGTTGGTGGTGCAGACCTATCTGGCCAACAGCCGCGTGCCCAAGTATCGGAACGAACTGGCGGCCAAGCTGGAACTGAATCGCTACGAGTTGGTGATCCTGGCCGAGCTGCTGTTGCGCGGGCCGCAGACGCTGGGCGAGCTGCGCGGCCGGGCCTCGCGTATGCACAACTTGGAGACGCTGGAGGTGGTGCAGGAGATGCTCAATCGGCTGATGGCCCGGCCGGAGCCGCTGGCGCAAGCTGCCGCCATCGCCGGGCAGCCGGGCCGAGCGATACATGCAGCTCCTATGCCCCGATGCGCATCCGATCGATACGCCGGCCGCGGCCGAGACGGGCACTATGCCGTCAACCCGCTCGATGAGCCAGCGCATCGAGGCGCTGGAGAAACAGACGGCGATGCTGCGGGATGCTCTACGCAAGATGGCTGGTGCTCTGGGCGAGGCGGATCCGCTGGCGGGGTGGGAGGAAGATAACACGGTGAAGGGATGAGGGGGTGAAGATTCTTCGATTTCTGATTTTCGACTTTCGATTGGATCCCAAATCGAAAACTGAAAATCAAAAATCGAAAATAACATCACCCCCTCACGTGATGAAGGCCGCGCATCTACTTGCGCTTGCGACGGTCGTGTCGGGCCTTGCGCTTCTTGCTGCCGACTTTGCGGCGGCGGCGGGGCTTGGACATGCTCACTCCTTTCAATAACCGATCGGGCGAAACAACGCCTTTGTTGAACGTGTAGATTAGCGATAATGCCGCCCGCGGCAAGGAGAGCGTAAAAAGGACAGAAAATGGACGGATTTGGCGCTGCGTCACACGTGCTGCGTGCATACAATCCACCAGACCGCGCGAGCAAGGGAGTTACCGCATGATCAGACTCGATTCGGGTAACGTGCTGCTCAAGCCTTCCAACCGGAAACAGCTCATGGGATGGCTGAGGCGGGCGGTACGACTGGGCGAACAGGTGGGGGATTTCATGCTGACCCTTTCCATGCAGCGAATCGGCAGCCGCTACGAGCTGCGGGCGAGCGTGCATGATTCGGCCGGCGATTTTGGCTGCCGCAGCCGCCAGCGCCAGTGGCAGTCGGCCGCCCGCGACGTGACGGCCGCGCTCACCAGCCGTCTCCACGAGCAACATCTGGTGCGGGCATAGTCCGCCGCGTATTGCGTAACGCGTAATGCATTACAATGCCGTAATGCACGACCGTCGCCGCGCAAGCTTCTGCACCGCCTTGGCAGGCGCTACGACCTGCGCACGGTGCATCTTCGCGTCGGGCCGGTGGAGTTGGACTTCACGCGTATCGCCGATCCCGATCGCGTGCTGGACCAGGTGGCCGAGGAGGAAACGCGCCGGCTGAAGCTGGGGCGCGACCGCTTCAAGGATGACGAGCTTCACCTGCCCTACTGGGCCGAGCTCTGGGACAGCGCCATGGGCATCGGCCAGTTCCTCGCATCAGCGCGCAGCGAATCTGCTCAAAGGCAATACGCTGGACTTGGGTTGCGGGATGGGTCTGTCGGGCACCATCGCGGCCGCGCTGGGCGCGCGAGTGCTCTTCGCCGACCTGGAGCCGCCCGCGCTCCTGCTGGCGCGGCTCAACAGCCTGCCATGGCGCGGCCGGGTGCGCTTCCGCCGGCTCAACTGGCAGAAGGACCGGCTCGCCGAGAAATTCGCCCTGATCATCGGCGCGGACATCCTCTACGAACGGGCGCAGTGGGTCTTTCTCGAACCGTTCTGGCGGGCGCACCTCGCGCCCGGCGGCGCGGTCCTGCTGGGCGAGCCGGGGCGACAGACCGGAGATGGGTTCATCCCATGGATCGGCGAGCGCGGATGGACGCTGGAGCGATTCGATGAGCCGGTAAACACCCGGCCGATGCCGATACGGCTGTTTCTGCTGCGCGATGTGCCGCCAGTACACCCACTGGGGGAATGAACCCCGCCGGTGAGGGCACCGGCGGCACCCTAAGAAACTGTCTCCCGCCGCGTCATACCTTCTGAGGAGACACACCATGCACCTTGCGCGCGACGAAGCTGGAGAACGGCCCGAATATGACGCCCCTGGTGGACATCGTCATGGTGATCCTCATCTTCCGACTGGAAGCCTATCAGGCGGCATTGGCGGCCGACCTGGAAAAGGTGGCGTTCGGGCCCGCGCGGTCAAACTGATCTGTTTCTCTAAGAAGGTCCTCTCGCGCACGTCATTCCTTGTGGCAGACCCTGACGAAGCACAACCAAGGAGAACACCAATGACCAGCGCCATCACCATTGGCACCAATCTCGCTGCGCCCGCAGTCAGGAGCGAGCCGGCCGACACGGAGTTAAGCTTCTGGCGAACGGCGTTCGCGCAGAATGTGCTGCCGTTTCTCACGTCGCTCGTATTGCATCTGAGCCTGATCGTGCTGGGGTATCTGACGGTGCAGGCGGTGAAGACGGTTGTCGCCCACAGAAGCCCCGTCGCGCAGGTGCTCACGCCCGTGACGGCCATGGTGGATGACCCGGCCGACGCGAACCCGGATGGTTTGCTGGGCGAACTGGGGAGTGGCGGCGACCCCTTCCGCAAGATGGCCCAGGACAAGAATCCCCTCGTCGACCCAAACAGCACCGGGTTGGCCGAGGACAAGGGCCCAAACCCAGTGCTGAAGCTGCCGGGCGGCGGAAACAACGGCGCCGGCAATGAAGCGGCCGACGTGATCGCATTGGGCACGCAGGGACGCCTCGGCGTCGGCCTCGGCTTGGGAAAGGGCAACGGCAACGGGTCGGGCGATGGTGATGGGACCGGTGTGCAAGCGCCCTTCGGCATCCCCGGTGGCGGAGTTGGTATTGGCGACCGTCGGCGTATCTTCGACCCGCTTGCGGCCCGCACCGTTCACCGCATCGCCTACGTCTGCGACGCCAGCGGATCGATGACGCCCATGTTCGACGACCTGCGCATCGAGATGCGCAAGAGCATCGAGAATCTCTGGCCGAGCCAGTCGTTCAACGTCATCTTCTTCCAGGAGAACGGATTCGCGGCCGCCGAGCGGTTGCACCTGACGCCGGCCACTTCCGACAACAAGCGCAAGGCCGCCGGCTTCCTGACAGACATGACCGCCCACGGCGAAACCAACCCCATCCCCGCGCTGGAACTGGCGGCCGCCCAGCGGCCGGAGCTGATCTACCTGCTCACTGACGGCGATTTTTCCGGGCCGGGCAACCAGGCCGTGATCGACTTCTGCCGGACCAGGTTCGCCGGCGGCGCCACCCGCATCAACACCATCGCCTTCATCAACAAGCAGACGGTGCAGACGGACACTGTGCAGGCGGAATGGGTCAAGGCGCTGCAGACCATCGCCTCCAACAGCGGCGGGAAGTTCAAGTTCGTCTCGCGGGAAGACATGGGGCAGTAGTAAAATTCGCTGGCCTCTTGGCAATACTTCCGTAGAGTGGCCGTTAGTGAATTGAGGCTCTGCGCCGGGCGCCACCGCTCATCACTGCGGCCATCTAGTGTCAGGAGGTCTTGTGAGACGTTGGATTCTTTCGTCGGTCGTGACCATGCTGGTTCTGGGCGTGAGCGTGCTTGGCGCAGCGCGGCGGTGGTCGGGGCGGCGGAGGCGGGGGTGGTGGTGGTGGAGGGGGTGGCGGAGGCGGGAATTCAGGCGGCGGTGGCAATCCAGGTGGTGGCGGCGGGGCCAATCGCGGAGGCGGCGGCCAGGGAGGCGGCGGCGGTTGGCAGAACTTGGGAGCGTGGGGAGGCCCCGGCGGCCAGGCGAATCCGAATCAGACCCCTGCTTCGCAGGGCCAGGAACAGAAGTATGTTGACCAGCTTGTTGAGGAAGGCTTCGCCGCGCTAAAGAACGGCGACTCCGACGAAGCCATGGGGAAGTTCGACGATGCACTTCAGCTTCGGCCGTTTCACGGCAAGGCCACGCTGGGCATGGCCCTCGCCAAAGCTGCCAACAAGAACCTCGTTGCCTGCCAGAGTGGCCTGGATACAGCGGCCGACAAGTACAAGGGCAATCCGCACACCATTTCCTACGACTCGGCCATCGTGGCATGGCGCCTGGCCAATCGCGGCCGCGCACTTCTGCTCTTGAACAAATACCTCGTCGAGAACAAGCCCAAGGTCGACGAGATGATGCTCAACGCCCAGCTTTCGCTCATGATCGCCCTGACCGATGCGGAGCGCAAGGCCGTCTCGGCGTTACCGGCGTTCCAGAAGACCGCGGAACAGGCGCTGGCGACACTTGCCGCCGCGCATGCGGGCGAGGATCGCTGGGGTTTGGAGTGGCTGCCCAAGGCCGATGTTGAGAAGCTCAAGGCAAGTGGCGAAAAGCCCCGGTTTCCGTCGGACCTGCCCCTGCTGCTGCCGGATGACAGCCCGCTGCCAGACAAGGGCCAGCATGCGCAGGCCAATCCGCTGCTGCCGCACGAGGCCAAAATGCCTCCCGCGGACGCGCTCGCCGGGGGTAGCGGCGCCGGCGAAAAGCCCGCCGAGCCCCAGTCTCAGAACGCGCCGCCGGCCAAGGTGGCTGTGCCCGCGGGCCCGGCCAAGAGCCAGGAGCCGACGACCCTCACGGTGCGCGGCGCGGCCTTCGCCGTTGCATCCGATCTGCTGGTCACCTCCAGCCGGCTGGTGGCGGGTGCGGTGTCCATCGAGATTCAAAGCATCGACACCGGCAGCGCCCCCGCGACGGTGGTCGCCATCGATGCCGATCTGGGGCTGGCACTGCTCAAGGCGGAGCGCGGGAACTACGGGCCGATCGCGCTGGCGGATAGTTTCAGGACAGGACCGGCCGCGGTGGCCGCGTTCGTCAAACCGGGCGTCTTCCAGCCTCAACTGGAATTGCTTCGCGGCGAACTGAGCGGTTCCGCCGACAAGCCATCGCTGAGGATGAGCCAGCATCCACGCACCATGGGCAGTCCGGTGGTCGATGCCATGGGCAAGCTGCTGGCGATGGTCGCCGCCCAGCGCGACGAAGCGCCGGCGGCGCTGTCAGTCGTTGGCGTGGCCGCCGTGCGCCAATTTCTCACCGGAAAGACCAAGTTTGCCGCCCAGAGCGGCGACCCCGGCACAGCCGTCGTCGAGGTCCACGTCACGCGCAAGATGGGGCATGAATAGCTGTCGCGCCAAGGCTGACTGCACCGGCCAGGCCACCCTGGTCATCGACAAGGCGCATTTCCAGCGAGTTGTCCTGGAAGGCATGCTGCGGGCCAAAGTCAGCCTCGACATCGCCACCGCGGATTTCAAGGCCATGCTGGTTCCGCGCGGCGATGGCGAAGCGCCTTCGATCGTGCGGTTGCTGCGCGAGCTGGCCGGGAAAGGCGTGGAGATTCGCGTGATGCACAGCGGCACGCCCAGCGAACCAGCGCTGCGCGAGCTGAAGGCGGCCCTGCCGCGGGGGCTCTGCATCCGGCGATGTCCGCGGCTCCACGGCAAGACGGTGATCGTCGATTGCCGGGCCATGTACCTGGGCAGCGCCAACCTGACCGGCGCGGGCCTGGGCGCCAAGGCCGACGGCCGGCGGAATTTCGAGTGGGGAATCTGGACGAGTGCGCCGCCGCTCATCGATGGCATACTGGAGCAGTTCAACGCGCTGTGGGAGGGCCGGCGCTGCGGGCGCTGCCGAAGGAAAGCGGTCTGCCCCGTGCCGCTGGAGGAGCCGAAGCTGTAAGGTAATCGGTGATCAGTAACCAGTGATCGGTGACCACCGATTACCGATGACCGATCACTGATCACTGTTCCGCGCGGTCAAACTCAGCGCCGGTGGGGCAGATCTCGACGCACTCCCGCGCCGTCTTTTCGAGGGCCGCCTGCCCATCGCGCGACAGCGGCACGGCGATTCGGATATCGAATCCCCGGCCGATCCAAGTCAGCCCCAACTCCTCTTTCGCTTCGGTCGCCACCTGCACGCAAAGGCCGCACGCGATGCACTTGCCGCGCTCGTAGACGATGCCATCCTGGACGGTCACGCGCTCGTACGGCCGGCGGGGAAGCGCAAATCGCCGCTGATTGGCGCCATATTCGGCGCCGAGCTTGCGGAGGGTGCAGCTTGTATCGGCACTGCACGAGCAGTGGAGGCAGCGGGAGGCTTCGATGTTGGCCAGAGCGGCGGGGATCGCGCCGGAGAGCGAATCGGCCGAGGCGCGCGGGGCGTTGACGCCAAGCGTTCGCGCGATGCCGATCTCGCCGGCGTTGAGCTTGCCGATGTGTACCGAGTACATCTTCTCCGCGCCGTGGACGGGTTCGGCGGTGAGGTACTGATGGATGCTCATCGCGACGGTCCGCCCATCCGCGATGGAGCGGACCGAGTGCTTGTGCGGCGTGACGATCGCGCCGGCCACGAAAATGCCCGCCCGGCGCGTGGCGAGCGTGTGGCGGTCGATATCCAGGCCCTTGGCGGTGACAGGGAGGCCGAAACTGGCGGCCTTGGCCGCATCGGCCGGGCCGATGGCGACCAGCACGGCGTCGTAGTCCTTGCTCAGCTCATCCAGGGATGCATCACGCCCGAGGGTGAAATTGCCGCGGAACTCAGCGCCGAGCTTGAAGATGATGCCGATCTCGGCGTCGAGAATGTCGTGGGGAAGTTTTCCCTCGCCTACCGCATATCGCAGCGCGCCGCCGGGATGCTCGTGCTCGTCGAGGATCGTACACGCATGCCCCAGGCCCTGGAGGTAATACGCAGCCGCCAGTCCGGCCGGACCCGCGCCGACAATGGCGACGCGCTTGCCACTGAGCGGGCGCTTGCCGGGAAGATACGGATTGCCGCTGGCCAGGTCCTCATCGGCGACATACCGCTTGAGCTTGCAGATCGCGACGGGTTGATCGACGTCCGACCGGCGGCAACCCTTCTCGCACAGCTCGGGGCAGATTCGCCCCAGCACGGCCGGCAGGGCGATCATCTGCTTGACGGTGACCAGCGCATCGCGGTCATGCCCGGCGGCGATCTGCTCCAGCATGCGCGGGATGTTCATGTGCGCCGGGCAGACGCCCTGGCACGGCGCCACGCAATCGCCCGTGTGGTCGGCCAGCAGCAGCTCCAGCGCCGTCTTGCGCGCCTCGCGCACCTCGGCCGACTCGCTCTCCACCACCATGCCGTCGGCAACCTTCGTCGCGCACGATGGCACAAGCCGCGCGCCGCCGTTGATCTTGACGATGCACACGAGGCACGACGTCATCGCCTCGTGCCCGTCGCGCTGGCAGAGCGTGGGAATGCGAATGCCGGCCTGGCGGGCGGCGTCAAGGACGGTGGCGCCGGCGGGGACGTCGAGGGAGAGGTTGTCAATCTTGATGCGCATTGCGTATTTCGTATTTCGTATTGCGTACTACGTCTGCGCGGCGGCCGACTTGCGAATGGGCGATGAACGGCGTTGCGCAGGGATAATCGTCAGTAGCAGGCGGATGATCTCGGTGAGCAGTTTCAGCCGGTGCTTGAAAACGGCCTCGCCAAGCACATGACGTCCGCTGAAATACCATTGCCGGCTCTCGCGAGCCGAACCAAGTGCATACTCGTAGATTCGCGCCTGGTCCTTGCCACTGGACCTCGAATAACCTCCGACGAACTGCGACGAGATACCGCCGCTCGAACGGTACAACTGGTCCGCGGTAGCGATAGTCCGCCGGTCACGAAGAAGCTTGGTGACGTCGCGCCACGTCAGATCGCCCAGGAATGCCGACAGCCTATAGACCTTCATGTTCCACACGCGATCCGCCTTAATCGCATCGGGCACCTGAGATTCCCATTCCTTGTAAGTCATGTGCCACCTCTGGCCCGACACGCAATACGAAATACGCAATACGAAATACGCGGATGCCTCACTTGACCTCAATAGCGTTCACCGGGCACACCCTCCGACACACATCGCATCTCGTACACTTATTCACATCAATCGCATGGATTTCAAACGGCTTCATCTCGATCGCGCCGGCGGGGCAGTCCTGGGCGCATTTCGTGCAGCCGATGCAGGTGTCCTTGACTTCGTACTTGATCAGCCCAGTGCAGCGGCCAGCGCGGCAGCGGCCTTTCATGTGCTCTTCATATTCATCGCGGAAATAGCGCAGCGTGGTCAGCACGGGGTTGGGCGCTGTCTGGCCCAGGCCGCAGATACTGCTGCTCTTCACCTGCTTCGAGAGCTGTTCGAGTTTTTCGAGGTCGCCCTTGGCGGCCTTGCCGGCACAGAGGCGGTCGAGGATTTCCAGCATGGCGCGCGTGCCGATCCGGCAGAACGTGCATTTGCCGCACGATTCGGCCTGCGTGAAGCGCAGGAAATACCGCGCCATGTCCACCATGCAGTCGCTGTCATCCAGCACCACCAGGCCGCCCGAGCCCATGATCGCGCCGGCGGCCGCGAGCGATTCGTAGTCGACGGAAAGATCCGCCAGCTCGGCCGGGATGCATCCGCCCGAAGGCCCGCCAATCTGCACGGCCTTGAACTTGCGCCCGGCGTCACGCCGCCGCCGATCTCCTCGACGATCTGGCGCATGCTGATGCCCATCGGCACTTCGATCAGGCCGCCGCGGCGAATCTTGCCCGTCAGCGCGAAGACCTTGGTGCCCTTGCTCTTCTCAGTGCCCAGCGCGGCGAAGGCGTCAGCGCCCCGGCGCATGATCCATGGGACCAGCGAATAAGTTTCAACGTTATTGATCAACGTGGGCTTGCCCCACAGCCCCGACTCGGCCGGGAATGGCGGGCGCAGGCGCGGGAAGCCGCGCCGGCCTTCGATGGATGCGATCAGCGCCGTCTCCTCGCCGCACACAAAGGCGCCGGCGCCGTGGCGGATTTCCAGCTTGATGCGCCGGCCGGTGCCCAGGACATTCTCGCCCAGGTAGCCCGCCGCCTCGGCGCGCCGGATGGCCTCGTCGATGCGCTTGATCGCCAGCGGATACTCCGCGCGGATGTAGAGATATCCCTGCTGCGCGCCGACGGCCAGCGCGGCGATGGCCATGCCCTCGAGCACGCGATAGGGGAACGACTCCAGCAGCATGCGGTCCATGAACGCGCCGGGGTCGCCTTCATCGCCGTTGCAGAGGATGTACTTGATGTCGCTTTGCGCCGCACGGACAGCCGACCATTTTCGTCCGCTGGGAAAACCCGCGCCGCCCCGGCCGCGCAGGCCGGAATTCGCGATCTCCTCGACGATCTTTTCGCCTTCAAGGCCGACGCACTTGCGCAGGGCCTGGAAACCCTCGAATCCGATGTACTCGTTGATCTCCAAGGGCGAGAGGTGCCCGTAATGCTCAGTGGCCAGGCGCACCTGGGTGCCGAGGAACTCGCACAATGCGCCATCCGCGCATCGAGCGATTTGCGGTCGAGGCTCGGCGGCTCGGCCAGGAGCTGATCGATCCAGGATGAGACCGTGCTGCGGACCTTTGCGAAGATGCCGCGCGGCTTGAAATGCCGGCGGACGATCCATCGCGCATCGTCCTCGTCCACCTTGCGGTAAAGCGACTGGCGCTGGCCCTTGACCATCACCTCGACCAGCGGCGTCTGGTGGCACATGCCGATGCAGGCGACGCTCTTGAGCGAGACGCCGGCGTTTTCGGCGTGGATCGCGTCGGCCAGCGCATCGCGGACTTTTCGGCCGCCGCCCGCGACGCAGCATGAGCCCAGCCCCACGCGGATCTCCATGTCGCCCGCAGCGAGCTGATCGTCGTGCTCCTCCTTGCCGTTGCTCCCCCCGCCGCCGGTCAGGAAATCGTGTACGATCCCGCCGGCCGTGTGCGGCGCCTGGTGCCCATAGGTGACAGTGTCGATCTGCGCCACCGGCGCCAGCGTGCAGCAGCCCACGCAGCCGACGCGGTGGATCGTGAACAGGCCCGACGGGTCGGTGTCCTTGTCGGCCGGGATCAGAAGCTGCCGGCGAATGGCATCCTTGATCAGCTCCGAGCCCTTCACATGGCAGGCGGTGCCGTGGCAGATCCGAAGCGTGTGCTTGCCCGACGGCGTGTGGCGGAACTGGTTATAGAACGTCGCCACGCTCATGATCTGCGCGGGCGTGATCTCGGTGATCTGGCAGACGCGATCGAGGGCCTCGCGCGGCAGGTAGTTGTACTGGTCGTGAATGGCCTGAAGGATCGGGATGCAGTGATCAGAACCCGTGCCGAGGCGCGCGACGATCTGATCGACCTGCGTCAGGTCGATGGCGGGAGAGTCGGGCTGGATCGCCGAGGATGACATTTCAAATATCAAATCTCACAGTAACTATTGCAGATTATACAAACTGACCACTGGCAACTGGCAACTAACAACTGGCAACTCACTCCTCGCCTCACTTCCCCACGCAGTACACGTTCTTGTACCCGCGGATGAAGATGCGGTTGCTGGCGAACGCCGGCGTGGCGCTGCATCCCTCGCCAATCGCGGCGGTTGTCTCCGCGAAGGTCTTTGACGGCTTGAACATGTGCATCACGCCCGCCTGATCCAGCAGGTAAACCGTATCGCCGACGAGGATGGGCGAGGCGTGGAACTTCACGTCCTTGGTCTCCAGCTTCGGGATGAACGACGCCACGCCGAACCAATTGGGCGACGGCTGGAACTTGGGCTCCTTCCACTCCTTTTCCAGCGCCGTCTCTCCCTTCTTCGCATCGACCAACGTGAGCTGCCTGTCCTTGGCGAGAATGACGAACTCGTCGGTCACCAGCGGGCTGACCACGTCGGGCAGATAGCTCTCGGAGGTCGACCAGAGCAAATGCGACTTGCTCACATCGCCGCTGCCGTCGCTCTTGATGGCCACCAGGTCGGCCTGCTCGGTGCCGAAATAGACCACGCCGTTGTGATAGGCCGCGGAGGGGGCGACTTCGCCGCCCTGGATGACCTTGGCGCTCCAGACGTCCTTGCCGCTAAGCACATCGTAGGCGATCATCGAAGGTATGGCGCAGGTGACGATCTGCGCCTTTGCCCGCCGGGATGATGATCGGCGTGCTCCACGACTGGCCGACGGGCGCGGAGTTTTCCAGAGTTGCTGGCCGGTGGCGCCGTCGAGCGCGATCAGCGCCGACTTCTTGTCCTGGATCTGCCCCTGATCGAGTTGGATGATCAGCGTGTTGCGCCACACCGCAAGCGAGGCCGCGTGGCCGTAGCTGTTGTTGAACCGGGCCGAGTTCCTGCTTCCAGACGACCTGGCCGTCGAAGTTGAGGGCGAGCAGGTTGCCGCCGGGGAAGATGGCAAAGACGTGGCGGCCATCCGTCGCCATCGTCGATGGGGCGAAGCCGGTGAATTTCTTCAGCGCTTCCAGGACTTCGGTAGTGAGCGCCTTCTCGGGCTGGCTGGCCACGGTCCACAGGAGCTTGCCATCGGCCGCGTCATAGCAGTAGACCTCGCCCCTGGTTTCATCGCCGCCGGAGATGAAGAGGCGATTGTCCCACACGATGGGCGAGTTGTGGCCGGCCAGCGGGACGGGCGATTTCCAGAGGATGTTCTTGTTGCCCGGGCCGTTCCATTCCCTGGGCCAGTCGCCCGCGGGGGCGACCGCCAGCCCGCCATAGCCACGGAACATCGTCCAGTTGCGCTGGTACGCCTCATCGGTGATCGAACCTGCCTCTTTCGGCTTTGACGCGGCGCCTTCCTCCGGCGGCGCATAGGAGAAGTTCAGCGGCCGGCTGTAGGAGCCGGCGATGGCGATCAGGGTCGCGGCCATCACGACGCCGCCCGCGAGGATCGACCATCGGCCAATATTGCTCGATGGGCGATCACCCGCCAGCGGCGCAGGCGGAGGCGCAGCGAGCTTGTAGTAAGACTTCACCGCGCCGGCCAATACGACGATTCCCGCCAAGAGCAGCCATCCGCCGTGCTTGAGGAACTGCCGGCGGCGGAAGTAATCGAGGCGGATGCGCTGGTCCTCACTTCGCAGCGTCTGGATTTCCTTAGGCGACGCCGTCTTGGCTCGTGCCTGCAGGTCAGCCAGTTGGGTTGCCGCCAGTGGATTTTCCCGCGTATCGCGTACGATCGCGATCAGCAGCGCCGCCGTCACGATGAGCGAGAATCCCCCCGCGACAGCCGCCACGCCAACTGCGCACTGGCGCCACGCCTGCCGTAGCGGGCTTTCGTCGCGAAGCTGAGGAAGATGGATCGGTGTGGTGCTCATGCGACCGCCTGCGCCTGTTTGATAATATCCTCGACGCTCTGGCCGGTGCGCCGCGCGTGCTCGACCGGGCACGTCTGATAGCAGCGGGCGCACGCGACGCACGTCCCCGCGTCGGCCGTGTAGTCCTTGCGGAGCCGGCGGATCGACGCGGTGATGAGGCTCAGGCCGATGACCAGGCCGGTCCACCCGCCGAACGCCACGCAGCCGATTCTCATCTGCCGCTGCACCGCGCGAGCGTTGTCGAACAGCCGGTTCGGCGCGGCGATCGTCTTGAGATACGTCTCCGCCTCGTCACTGCGCTCTTTGCTGGGAAGGCGATGCTCGCGCGTGACTTTATTCGCCAGCTCGACGCGCCAGTCAAGCCGCGCCACGGCCGGTCCGATGGCATAGCCTAGAATGCCGAAAATGCCGAGAAGCAGCGGCAGCGCGATGATGGCCGCCACGAGGATTCTGCGGTCGCGCCGCTTCTCCGGCGGCCGCTGAGGCTGCGTGGGCGTGGGATGGCGAATCGCGCCGAACGGGCAGCCATCCTCGCACAGCCGGCAGTTGAACGCATTCACTGGGTGTAATGGTGACGCGCTTTTTCGAGAACGGCGAGAGCAGGCGAAGGATCGCGCCGTAGGGGCAGATGAACCGGCAATAAATCCGGCCGACGAACATGCTCGCCACCAGAAACGCTCCGCCCAGCAGGAGCATGTGCGATGGCCCGCTCAGCCGGTACAGCCCGATGAACGGATCATAGCGGCAGATGATGTAGTCCGTGCCGACGGCCGCCAGGAGCACCGCGAAGCCCAGGTAGATGAACGGGAACAGCCCCGCCGCGCGCTCCAGCCACGCCGGCACGCGCAGCGGCCGCCAGAGCATGACATCCTGCGCCGCGCCGAGCGGGCAGGCCGTGCCGCAGAAGATCCGGCCGAAGAACAGCGTGAACAGCAGCGGTATCGCGAAGAATGCCCCGACTACCCACGGCAGCGCATAACTTCCATTGGCCAGGCTGGCCGTGACGTTCTGGATCGATCCGATGGGGCACACGCACCCGCGCCGGAAGAAGCCGAAGTAGGCGATGGTGAATGCCGTCAGGATGAAGACCGCCGGGCGCGAACGGCGACGGTAGACGACATACGCGCCGACGGACATCGTCGCGACGAGCGCGATCGTGTCGATCCAGTCCCACATGGTCGACTTGGCCGACGGCACCTGCATGGTCGGCATCTTGTAATCGCTCTGAAACTCCGGCCGCGGGAAGAAGTGGTCGCCGCCTTCAGCGTGCGCGGCGGTTGTCGCGAAGAGCAGCATCAGGATCTGAAGCGGAAGCGTCAGCGCCCGCCCCGTCAGCCCCCGCCCAATGCCGGATGACCCGTCATGACTGGCCCTTTCGGATTTCGTCATTCGGATTTCACCAGGCATTCGGAATTCGGAATTCGGAATTTCCATGCTACCCGCTCGTCCTCAGCTTCATCTTGAGCTTGTACGCCTGCGCGATCGGCACGCGGCTGATCGCCTGCGCCGGGCATACCTTGGCGATCGAGCAGTCGTTGCAGCCGACGCAGATGCTCTGGTCGATCTGGAGAAAGAACGAGCCGTTGCCGTACATGGTGCAGCCTTTGACGCACTTGGCGCAGCCGATGCACAGCTTGTTGTCGATGTCGTAGTTGTAGAAATTCTGCTCGACCAGCCTTCGCACGATGGCGTTGGTCGGGCAGAGCTGGTTCTCGGCCGCCTCATCCAGCCGCTTGTACTTGGGGATGAAGTATCCGGTGCAAAGCTCGCAATAGCCGCAGAGCTCGTAGTTCTGCACGCACTTGACGGCCGACGGGTTCAGCACGCAACTCGTGGCGCAGCGCGTACACTGGTTGGGGAACTTGTCGGTGCAGTTGATGCACTTGTCGGTGTCGATCTGCCAGACGGTCTCGCTCTGCCGGTGCGCACCGATCATGTACCCGGCCGCGCTGCCGCCAAGAACAATCGCGCCAATGCGGATGCCGCTGGCAAGCATGTCGCGGCGGGAGGGTTGCGGGCTGCGCGCCTGTTCGCTGGAATAGTCGAGGGTCCGACGGTCTTCAGCCATTGGCGGCCCTCCGTATTTCGTATTGCGTATTTCGTATTGCGTATTGTGATTTGAGATCTGAAATCTGAAATCTGAAATCTGAATTCCTGTACACCCTCGCTCGCTCCAGATCACATTGGCCGATCTTCCGGCACGCCGCACAGATCGACTGGCAATCGCCCCGCCCGCGCAGCGCCATCACGCCCGCAGCGCTGGCGATGCCTCCCGCCAGCGCCAGCCGCGCAGCGCCTCGCAGAAACTCCCGGCGATTGGTATGGCCGCCATTCATGGGTTGCCGCCTTCTTTGGGCGCGAACACGCGAACCGATCCGTTCACGCCGTCCAATACCAGAACCTCGCCCTTCCTGTTGACCGCCAGCCCGGCCGGCGGCGCATCGCCCAGCATGGCTGTGTCCGCCACAAAACACTTCAGCTTGCCGTCCGGGCCGAACAGCGTGATGCGGTTCGAGCCTTTCTCGCCCGTCACGAGGTTGCGCTCGGGCGTGACGGCCAGATACACCGGGTTGCAGCAACCGTAGAATACCTCCGCGCGATCCGGCCATTTCGCGACAAGCTGGCCATCGCGCGTATAGGCCTGCAAGCGATGCTTGCCGGGATTGGCCACCCAGACCACGCCATCGCTCCCGGCCGCCACCGGCAGATAGGGGCTGGGCACCAGCAGATCGCCCTTGCCCAGCTCGGCCAGCAGCTTGCCGGTCTTGTCGCAGTGCAGGACCATCTTGCTCTTGAATCCGAACTCTCCCAGCCAGACATCATCCCCCAGCACGGCGATGCTCCGCAGGCTGGCGAACTTGGTTGGCCAGGCTCCTTTCTTACTCCCTTGAGGCGTGTAAAGTTCCACGCGATCGGCGAAAGCGAGATAGATCGTGCCATCCTCGCCCGCGGCCAGCGCCTGCGGATCGGCGGCCAGATCGATCCTCTTTTGCAGAGTTCCGCTGCCGTCGAGGATTCGCAATTGCTTCTCTCCGGCGATGATGATCTGATCCTGCGCATCCAGCGCCAGCGCGGTCGGTTCCTTCAGCCCGGTCGGCAGCATGGCGATCTGCCTGTACTTGATCAGCGCCGGATCGACCTTCCGCACGGCCGTCGCATCGTACTGCGAAATCTCCTGCTGCCGCGCCGCGCTCTTATCGCCCTGCACTTTCAGATAAACATAAGCGACAGCCACCAGCGCCGAGCAGATCAGAAGCATGACCGCGGCGGCCAGCGTGCGTGCCGAAGATGTGCCGGACTGAGTCAATCTGAAATCTGAAATTTGAAATCTCACTTCTTTCGTATATCCAGGCAGGTCATGCGCGTGGTGTCGCGCACGATGAGCTTGCCGCCGGCCAGCGCCGGCGGACCCCACGCCTCGTGCCCGCGTTCGAAAACCTGCATCGATGACAGCTCGCGATACCCCTCCGGCGACGCCTGCGCCACCGTCAACCCGCCCTTGTCATTCATGACCCACAGCGCCCGTCGGCCAGAATATACCCGGCCGAGCCGAACCGTTTCTTGCCGCTGGTCCAGAGGGTCTTGCCATTCTCATCGAGGCAGACCAGTTCGCCGCCGGGCTTCACGCCATAGATATAGCCTTCGTGATAGATCGGCGTGTGCTGTTCCGCGCCGAATCCCTCGGGCGGCAGCGTGTAAAGCGAGCGAGCCCTGATCCCATCGCCGCTCTTCTCCAGCTTGAGCATCATGCTGCCCGCGCCGTAGCCGCCGCAGAGGAAAATCCGGTCCTCGCCGATGACCAGGGGCGACGCCACGGCCGCCATCGGCACGGTCCAGTCGGGATATTTCCACAGGATGTGCCCGTCGTCGGCCGCCACGCCCGCCACCCCGTCGCTACCGCAGTAAATGTAGGTCTTCACGCCGGCGAATGTCATCGGCACCACACAGACGTGCGTCATCCGCCAGCCATCGGGATTGGGTGTCTGCCAGATCACCTTGCCGCTGGCCAGCTCCACGGCGATCACCAGCGCATCGCCGCCGGTTCCGATAATAACGCGGTCACCATCAATGAAGATGCACTGGCCGGCGTTCCACGGCGGCACCTTGGAATGGAACTGCCGCGCCACGTCGATGCCCCAGACGAACTCGCCGGTCTTGGCGTCGCAGCAGGTGACGTGGCACTTCGGTCCCATCGCCACGACATAGCGGTCGGCGAGCGCTGGAACCGTTCGCGAATAGCCATGCTCGCGCGATACCCAGACCTTGTAGCTGCGCCGCCAGATCTCCCGCCCATCGGTCATCGAGAGGCAGCGCAGGACATCCAGGCGATTCTCCTCGTCGTAGTCCATCACATACGCGCAGCCGCCGCGAATGGCCGCCCCGGCGTAGCCCTCGCCCAGCGTGACGGTCCAAAGCTTGGCGGGCTGGTTGGCCATCCAATCCTTGGTCATCCAGTCCTTGTTGAGCGGCACCTGCTCGACGCTCTTGCCATCGCGGTTGGAATTGCGGAAACACGGCCAGGCGGGTGCGGGGATGGGCGCGGGATTGGCCGCAATCTCGGCCGGCATGCCATCGCCTTTGACCGGGGCGCCGGTGAGATCGACGAGTTCCTCGGACGGCCCGGTCGTGGATTGGCCCGCAGGTCCGGTGGTTAGCCGGGCTGTCGCGATCGGCACGTGCTTGATCGGCAGGCGAATGGGAAACTCACCGGTGGCCTGGCGCTGGGCGAACCAGACGACCAGCGCGGCAGCGCCGATGATGGCAACGGTGGCCGGTATCCCTGTGCTGATCGCCCGCGGATTCATACGCGTATCCTACCACGCCCCCGAAACAGGACAATCATATCCTCTTTGACGGACGAAGTCAGGTAGAGCGTGCCGCCCCGGCCGCGCTTCTGATGCCGGATCCACCGAAGAACGCGGCCGGGGCGGCACGCTCCACGTGGTCCCCCGGAAAAATGGCGCACCCAGTCAAGACGGCGATTACGCGCTCGGGACTTCCTCTTGCGGCACTGCCACCTTCTTATTGCCAACGTGCTCCAGGACATATCGGTACGTCTTCTGGCGCTGCGCTGGGTCGCCTGTCGATTGATCCGCAGTCGCCTGCGAAATGAATAGGAACATCGCTAATGGAGTTCCGTCTTGCAGACCAATGGCGATGCCGAAATCGCCCAGCTTTTTCAGCAGGGCGCTGACACCTTTGATCTCGCATCCGACCGCGTTGTCGGACGCGGTGGATCGGTACACCGTAAGCTTGTCGTCAATCCGATCACCGTAGAACTCCTCCTCCCGCCAGTGGTAATGGATCGAGTCGCCGTCCCGGTTATACCACGGTTCAGGCCGAAACTGCGGCTTGCCTCCACGGCCTAAGAGGTCGAAGAAGTCAGCGATGGTCTGGGCCATATGCGCTCCTTGAAACGGTCCTGATATCCAAACTTCGCCGGCCGGAATGCAACATTCCCGGTAACGGGCACTTGAAGAAAGGCCTCATCCATCACTGGAAGCGGGACCGGATCAACGGCAGGCTCGACTCTTGGTGATCGCACCTCACGAAGCCGGGGATTCGGGCCGATCAACGAGCACTGGAACCTCTTCCGCCCCCGCCTGCCACGTGTCGGAGAACAGGTCTTCCGATGTGGCCACATCAGTCCGCATGTCGCGTGACAAAGCCAACGCGTCTTGGGCATCACGAATGGTTAGGAACTTCTTGTGGGGAGAAACATAGACTGCCGATGGCTTTGCCTGTTCAGCCATCTTGCGAATGTTCCGCAAGGTGCCTTTGCTCTTCCCGTCCCACGCGAACAGACCAAAGTCCGCATCCCGAAGCATCGCATCGTCCTTCGCCGTGAAGAACTCACGTCCACGATCACGGCCGTGGTATTCAACGGCCTGCAGCGGCCAACCTCCGACGTTGTTCCTGCACTCGCCGGCCGTGCAGTAGACGACTACCGCGTGGTATCCGTGCTCCGCCAAGTACGCCTGGGCTGCGCAATCGAATCCGTTGGCGTCGCCGACCAGGACGCGCAGTTGTTTGCGGACGATATTGTCGAGTCGATGCGCCAACTCGGCATTCACGCGACCAAGGCGTCTTGATCCCCCAATAAATACGGAGATCATACATTGCTCCTTGTACGAGTTGCAGCAAGCAGGTACACGCGGGGCGCACCAGCGCTCGTGAGTGCAACGGTGACGGCATTTGCGGTGGCGCCAGAACGGTAGAGGTCGTCTATCAGGAGAATGCCTTTGCCGTTCACTCGCGCTCTATCGACCTCAAACGCACCGTCGAGAAGTTCACGTCGCTCCTCCGGGTCGAGGACTCCCTTGAGTCCTGGTGTCTCGCGAATCTTCCGTATTGCATCGGAGACGACGGGCTTGTTGAGCTGCTTTCCGAGTTCTCTGGCGATCTCCACGACGGGCTGAACAGCGCAAATGGTCGATGGCGGTATCGGAATAATGACGTCGATGCGGGCAATCGTGTCAGGTTTGTCGTTGAAGAAATCCGCCATCACGGCAGCGACCTGGGCGGCCGTCTGCTGCCCGCGATACTTCAACTGGTAGACCAGCTCGCCCAACGGTGACCGCTTCGTGTCGAACTGCGGATGCCCGTTCTGGTCGTACCCGAGAAACTCGCTGGACGTGGTGTGAATGTCGAGAGTCCACCCACGCCTCCATGCGCCCTGAACTTCAGCCGGATTGGTCGTCATTCTTGCTCCCGGTCTGCTGCGATCCCCGCGATTCTACACGACGCGCGGCGAGAAGGCGACATGGTTGGGACATGAGACATGAGCATGATTCGTAATCTTGCAGCATGGGCTACTGATGCTAGACTGGCCTGAAAGGCGACACGCTCGCCGTTTGGTGCAGGGTGATTATCAATGTATGAAGGAGGTGAATCGTGGCGGAAGGTCATCAGAATGAGGCGAGCGAGATAGCGCGATTCCTGAAAAAGCTCCGAAGCAATGAGTTTCGGCAGACGGTCGAGGATTGGGCCCAGGACGTGCTGAACACCGCTGAGGCCGCGTGCGGCGGCGTACTGGGGGAGGGTTTCGAGCATTACGTGGACCAATGGCCCGCCTCTCTCGATCTTGGCTACCAGCACTACGGCCACGGGTTCCCCGAGCAGATCTTCTCCGAAGCTGTGGATGGCCTGGCCTCCCCGCCGATAATCACGGTCGAGGAGCTTAGCGGTGCGTTTGAGGTTCACTTACAGGAAAGCGATCAGAGGATATATGGCGACTTCGATTCGCTCTACGAGTGTTTTCCGGACTATGTGTCGGTTCGCATCCTGGCCGATCGTAAGTCACGAGTTTACGAACTCTGCGAAGTTCGGGACCTGTCCGATTCCAGGCTTCCCCAGGACTTGCAGTTCGCGCTGAATATCGGCAAGGCGCTAGGTCGAGCGGAGATTCTCGGAACAGCCCCAGAGATACCGCAGCCGGAGGGCCAATCGCAGTCCACCCCAGCAGTGGGAGCAGAAGACGAATTCACCCTCTGGCGAGGCAACGGACTCAAATTGACTGCTGAGATACATTATTCCGGAAGTCTCAGGAGCCTGTCGCAGAATCGAGAGCTCCCGGCTCGTGGTAGCTTGACGGGGCAGATCAGCGGGCGCATATCCGAAAAAGCCGCCGCCGGAGTCGCTGATGACCTGATCCCGTGCATACGTTCAGCACTACATTCAGTCGCCCTGTTGCGGCCATCGTCGCGCGCGATGGCGATCGCCGGATATACGGAGCTGAACTTCGACGAACTCCGTGACTGCTGGCCGTTCATTGTCGCGTGCGCGTCGCTGGTGTTTCTTGCTGCGACCAAGAAGGACACGATGAAGCGCCGTTTCTCCAACGCCGTGCGACTGCTATCCGAGGCGGATAGGCAGACCTCAGACGCCGTCAAACTGGCGCTTTCGGTGACGGCTTTGGAGGCACTGCTCGGAAAGAAGGGGTCTGAGATTGCAGGCAATCTCGCGGACGGCATAGCAGTGCTTCTTGAGCCGGATCCATCGCATCGCGCGGCGGCCTCAGAGTTCGTCAAGAAACTGTATGATGCACGCTCGCGCGTTCTTCACGGCGACTCGGTGGATGATGCGGGAGTCCCGGTGGAGGCAGCGCGCACTCTCGCTGCCGGCTGCCTTTACGGATTGTGTTTCCGAGACGGCCTAAGGCATCGGCTGGGCGATGACCCAGACGCTCCCGAGGCGCTCTTGGCCGAACTACGGCGAGAAAAGTGGGCACCCACGAACCTCGGCGGCGTACCAGTGATTGCTGCCGTCCGACAACTCTGGGGTGTCAGTCAGCCGGCCGAGTGACGCGTCGATCTCCGCCGCGCTGGGCGTGTGCGGCGGAATCCACCCTTATTTCAGCCAGTCTGCGTAGCTCATCCTCATCTCCGACGAGGTAAATCTTCGGACCGGCGAGAACCTGCGTCAAGAAATGGTGTCCCTGCGCCAGCTTCCGTGCCAACTCGCCCGGGCGGTAAACCGTGGGGTTGACCTCGCGCCGAGGCGCTGCTGAACGCCGCGGAGGCAGCGAGCCAGTTCGCCGAAGCCGACTTCCCCGATAACCAGCACATCGACGTCGCTCTGCCGGTGATGCTCGCCGCGAGCAAACGAGCCGAACACCAGCGCCAGCGGATTCGCGGCCGCAGCGGCATCAGCGCCTCCCGCAGAAGCTCCGCCAGGCCGGCCGTCTTCAGCACGAGCCCGCGAAGCTCCTCGAATACCGGCGAGCTTCGGTTCACGCTGTAGAACACCTGCCGCCCACGCTGTTCGCGCACGACTAGGCCGGCGGCCGATAGCTTGGCCACCTCACGCTGCACCGGCCCCAGGCCGCCGCCGCTGAGGCGTACGATCTGCCGCAGATGGAACGACTCATCCGGCCGGGTGAACAGCAGGCCCAGCACGGCCTGACGTGTCTTGCCGAACAACAGGTCGCCGATCAGATCGGTGGGGGACGTAACCATATCGGTAACAATTGTATCCAAGTCGGTTACGATGGGTCAACCGTAGCGCGGTCTTCAGACCTCGTCGTTTGTCTGAAAGACGGGCACAGTTCAGGTGGACCAAGTCCCCGCGATCCGGAAGGTATCCCGCCATGCCCAGTTCCTCCTCACCACGCTTCGCTTCCCTCGGGACGGCCCCAGTCAACCTCGGGTGGCGGCGTCTTGCCCTTGCACTGCGCCAGCAACTGCTTCAACGTGTAGTGGGGTCGCTTGCGAGCCGGCTTGAGCAACAGCCCCTGGCGCGTTCGCTGGATTTCGACGTGCGAACCCGCTCCCAGCTTTGCTTCATCCGCGAGATGCTTGGGAAGCCTTACCGCCAGGCTGTTCCCCCATTTCTGCACGGTCGCAGTCATCGCTCGGCTCGTTCTTGAGAGTGGCTTCATGCCACCCCCGCATTCACGAGAATCGCATACACCTTCTTCATGTCGCGGGCGGTGAACTGCCCCGCCAGCAAACGCATGACCGCGCGTTTGTCCGCCGCCAGAGAAAGCCCCGTCGCCCGATACGCCGCCAGCACGCGCTCGCGGAAGGCAAGCTGCACCTGCACCTCGGCGATGACCTCCTCGATGTTCGCACGGTATCGCTCGATCTGCTCGATGGTGTATTCCTCCAGGAGCAGCGGCGCCAATGCCTCATAGGAGAGGGTCTCGGAGGTCTCCAGCAGGTTCCACGCCGTCGCCCGGACAACCTCTTTGCTCAGGCCCGTCACCCAGTGAATGGCCTCGACGGCCTCGGGCTTGCATTTGAAGAGCAGGACTTCCTGAGCCGGCGTGGTGAGATACCACACAGCACCCTCGTCGCCGCGGAGCTTCTCATCGTCGGCCGGGGAGATGGCGGCCTGGAGTTTGGCCCGCAAGGCCTGATAGCCGGCGACCAGGTCATCCTGCGGCGTGAGCTGCATCAGCAACCCGGCCATTGGCACGCCCGCAGTGTTCAGCCGCGACGGCGGGATGGGCCGCCCGCTCGCATCGACGCCGAACAGCAGCGCGGCGGCCAAGGGGCAGTCGTAGAGGATCAGGTGGGTGTTGCGCGAGCCGTACAACTCAAAGGCCACCGCGCAGCCGTTGAGCTGCGGGAGCGTCGCTATCACCGGGTGGGCCTGGAGCATCTCGCGCCACATGTCCAGAAACGGGCCCCATTTTCCATTGCGCAGGACCGGCGAGAGCCGCAGCTTGTACGTCGTCAGCACCTCGCCGGCCGCGTCGCGGTACTGATACGCCGTGACATTCGTCCCATCGAGCTTGCGGTAGATCTCGACAGATTGCGCCGGCGGAAAACGGAACGTGCCGGTGCGGTCGAAGGGGTAGTGAAGCTTGGGCGTGGCGTAGATGGCCTGTGGCGCCGGCCGGCCGTCCACGCGGAGAATCGCCAGCCCCCCATAGCGGTGGTCGGGCCGCTGCGAAAGAAACCCCTCCATGCGCCGTCCATTGAACGGATCGACGACATCGAAGCCTTGCAGCCACTTGGGCTCAACTCCTAGAATTGCGGCGGCCTGCTGGAGATCATTGTCGGGGGCCAACGTCATGCGACCGATCATACGCTGCAACAGGCGGAGTTCGTAGGGGCGGCTTTAGCCGCCGGGAACGTCTCCCGGCGGCTAAAGCCGCCCCTACAACTCAAATCCTGGTAACCTGTGGATATCTGCCTCTGCGCGTGTTGCACTATTCCTCGTCGCGCGGAAGCGGGCGACGCGCGGGCCCATCTCCTGGCGGCAGTGGCGGTCGCATATCCTCGCGCTCGATCGCGCGGCTCGAAACGGTCACGCGGCGGGCGCGGCCGGCGGAAATCCTCGCGCGGCAGTGGCCGACGATCAAGGCGGTCTCTCGACGGAAGGGGCTGGCGCATGTCCTCGCGCCGATCGCGCGGCTCGGCACGGTCGCGGGGCCGAAGCGGCCGGCGGAAATCCTCGCGCGGCAGCGGCCGGCGATCAAGGCGATCCCGCGGCGCCAGCGGCGGACGCATGTCGTCGCGCCGGTCGCGGGGCTCAAATCGGTCGCGTGGCAGAAGCGGACGACGGAAATCCTCGCGCGGCAACGGCTTGCGATCGAGCTGATCTCCCGGCGGCAGCGGCGGACGCATATCCTCGCGCCGATCGCGCGGCTCGACACGGTCGCGTGGCGGAAGCGGCCGGCGGAAATCCTCGCGCGGCATTGGCCTGCGATCAAACCGATCCCGCGGCGCCAGCGGCGGACGCATGTCGTCGCGCCGGTCGCGCGGCTCGACTCGATCTCTCGGCGGCAGCGCCCGGCGGAAATCCTCACGCGGCATTGGCCGGCGATCGAATCGATCTCTCGGGGGGAGCGGCGGACGCATATCATCGCGCTCGTCGCGCGGCATGAAGCGGTCCCGCGGCGGCAGGGGCGGAAGTGGCCGGCGGAAATCTTCACGCGGGAGTGGCCGGCGGTCGAGCCGGTCTCTCGGAGGCAGTGGCGGTAGCGGTGGTCGCATATCATCGCGCTCTTCGCGAGGGATGAAGCGATCGCGCGGGGCCAGTCGTGGCATCGGCCGGCGAAGATCCTCGCGCGGTAATGGCCGGCGATCAAGCCGGTCCCTCGGCGGCAGGGGCGGCAAAGGCCGACGCACATCCTCATCGCGCCGATCACGCGGCAGAACCCTCTCTCGCGGCGGCAGCGGCCGGCGACATCATCCTCGCCATCCCGGCGCTCGCGCATGCGCGGCGGCAGCGGCCGGTCATCCTGCGCCTCCTCGCGCCGACTCGCGTTCGCGCGGCGCGACGCGAGTGGCCGGCTCATCCCGCGCGGGACGCGGGTCATCCGCCTCTGCCCGCGGCCGCGCTGCACGCGGCTCGTCGGCCTCACGCCGAACTCGCGGCCGGTCATCGTCACGTCGTTCGCGCGGGTCATCCTGCGCCAGTGCCATGAGAGGCATTGCCCCCAGCAGGCATCCTGCAAAGCAGCCAAGAACCAATCGCATATATGCTCCCATGTCCGAAGGACCGTCGTTCATCCGCATCATGAGTGCGGATGAGTTGGGGTAGGTTTAGTGTGGGTGGGGATCGCTGCCGCTGCGTACTGCGTATTCCGTATTCCGTCCCGCAATACGCAATACGCAATACGGAGTACGCAATACGAAATACGAAATACGCATCCCGCTACGCCTTCGCCATCCCGCTCCCCACCCTTCGCATCACCCCCAGCGTCCCCAGATACGTGACCGCCCCGGCCGCCATGATGATCCCCAGCCGCAGCAGCGCCGTCTTTCGCGAGATGTCGCGCGGGAAGAACGGCGCCTTCTGAATCGCGATGCAGGCGATGGCCATCAGCGCCGTGGCGATCAGCAGGTTGATGACGTACGGCGTGATCTGCCGCAGATTCAGGCTGCCCACGCGGCGCTGGAGGATCGCCAGCATCACGATCGCCTGCACGATGTAGCTCACGGTGGTCCCGGCCGCCATGCCCGCCTCGCCCATTGGCCAGAGCAGCGGGATTTCCACGACGAGGTTGATCGCCAAAGTCACGACCGCCATGACCAGCGGCGTCCAGTTGTCGTGCAGGGCGTAGTAGGCGCGGTTGAGGATCTGCTGAATGCTGAAAGCCCAGATGGCGATGGAATACATGCGGACCGACGCCGCAACCAGCGTGGTGTCGGCGACCGTGAACTGCCCGCGCTCGAAGAGAAGCTGCACGGCCGGCTGGGCCACGAGGATCAGACCGACGCTCGCGGGCAGGCCTTCCCAGAGCGTGATGCGAATCCCGCGCAGCAGCACGTCGCGGAACTTGTGCTTGTCGTCGTTCATCGCATCCGCGGCGAGCGTCGGGAAAATCGCCGTGGCCAGCGCGATGGCGAAGACGCCAAGGGGAAACTGGTACAGGTACTGCGCCCAGTTGAGCCGGGCGGCCGCGCCGAGGACCATCGGATAGCGAATCTCGTGGCCGAAGAGGGAGAAGCTCGCAACGAGGTGGCCGGCGGAATCGACACTCTGTGCCAGCAGGAGCGAAATGCCCCGATCCAGCAACACCGACACCTGGAGCACGCCCGCGCCCAGCGCCACCGGAACCGACAGGCGGAGCATATTCCTGATCGCCGGCGTCCAGAAACTCCCCAAGTGAAACCGAAATCCGACGGCCCGCAGCGAAGGCACGAGCATCGCCACCTGGAGCACGCCGGCCACCAGAACCGAGCAGGAGACGAAGTAGATCGCCCGCACCTGCCCGGCGGCCGTGTGCATGTCCCACATCCGCGCCGGCGATGGTCGTGGCGATCAGCGCGATGTTGAGCAGGATCGGCGTGGCGGCCGGTATGCCGAAACGCTTGTGGACCTGCAGGATTCCGCCGAGGAATGCCGTGCCGCACACCAGCAACACGTACGGCAGCATGACGGCCGTGAGTTTGACGGCCAGCAGCCGATCGGGGCGAAGATCGATCCACGAGCCGATGGCCCAGAGAATCAACTCGCCTACGATGGTCAGCGTGATGAGGATGGCGATGAGCAGGTTGACGGCGGCCGAGGCGAAACGCCGCGCCTCGTCGTGTTCGCCGCGCTCCAGCGCCTGCGAATAGAGCGGGATGAACGACGCCGACAGTGCGCCTTCCCCGAAGAGCCGGCGGAAGAGGTTTGGAATCGTGAAGGCGACGCTGAACGCGGCGGACACCATGCCAGCGCCGAAATACTTGGCCGCAAACGCCTCGCGCAAGACGCCGAGAATCCGGCTGCCGAGGGTCAGAATGCTGATCAGGCGCGCATGGCCGGTCAGGCTCCTCCGGTGGGGCGGACATTCCTGTCTGCCAGTGGAACAAACATTGCTTCCTGCGAGCATAGCGGACATCCCTGTCAGTTGGTGGGGCAGACATTCTTGTCTGCCATTCCTATTCAATGGGATTCAGCACCCACCATGGGTATTTCCACGGATCGTCAATCAGATTCCGTTTGGCCGGGTTATTCAGCATGTACTGGATCTTCTCATCCAGCTCTTTCTGGTCCCGGACGATTCGGTCAAACGATTCATCCTGCCACACATGTCGCTGCCCACCGCGAAGGCGGTTGATCTCGTGAGCCGTCTTTCCTTTGGTGCCCTTGAGAATCTGTGTGAGGTCGTGATTCCTGTCTGGCCGCAGTAGCACGTGGACGTGGTCGGGCATGACCACGGCCGCGATGAGCGTGTAGAACCGCTCGTGGCTATCGTTGAGGCATCGGAAGACGATGTCGCGCTCAAGAGGGGTGAGCTGGCCGGCGATGGTGCGGAAGGTGATGAAATAGGTGCTGCCTTCCAGTGCGCAATGGGGGCGGCGGCGACGGATCTTCTCCAGTTCGGGCTGCAGACGGCTGGCCTCGGACGGACAGGAATGTCCGCCACTCGGCCCGGCCGTGGCAGACAAGAATGTCTGCCCCACCGGGTTGTCATCAGGCATCTTCATCAACCTGGCCTTCAATCTGCCCGCGGCCGCTTTCGGATCGTCGCAGCCCATGACGGCGGCCGTCACCGCCACGCGCGAAATCCCCGCGGCTAAGACTCTATCGACATTCTCTTCGGTGATGCCCGCAATCGCGATGGCCGGAATCCTGATGGATTGGGCCACTTCGCGGGCGAGAGCGGGACCGGGAATGCTGGCGCGCGACTTGGTCGTGCTGGGGAACATCGGCCCGACGCCGATGTAGTCAGCTCCATCCAGGACCGCCTTGCGCACATGCTCGAGGCTCTGGCAGCTCACGCCCAGGATCATCTCCGGCCCGATCAGCCTGCGGACGGCCGCGGCGGGCAGGTTGTCCTGGCCGACGTGAACGCCATCCGCGCCGCTGAGCATGGCGATGTCCGGGCGGTCGTTGATGATACAGAGCTTGCCGTGCCGCCGGCAGAGCTTCACCAGTTCGACGGCGCGGCGCAGAAACTCGCCGCCTTCCATCCCCTTCTCGCGAAGTTGAAGACAGTCGGCCCCGCCAAGTATCGCTTCCTCAGCCGCCTTCAGCCACGGGAGCCTACATGAGGATTCGGTGACGAGCACATAGAGCCTAACGTCCGCCAGCCAATCGCCGGGGCGAGAGTTCGCGCGATCCGCAACTCCAGGTCATAGAACCGATAGCGAATCCCCTCAACGGCGAGTGCCGCCAGTGCCCTCACTGGCGGTTCTGCCCCGGATTCCGCCGGTGAGGGCACCGGCGGCACTTTCAGGCATTCCTCGATCACGCGCAGTGCCTCGCCCAGCCGTTTCCCGGCCGCGATTACGACTGCCGAGAGCCCCTCGCGCCGACCTTCGCTCTCCGTCTTGTTATCAGTTCCAACATCCCCCGGCGTGTCGCGATGCAGGATCGCCATCCCCAGCACGCTGCCAATCGCGGCCGCCAGATCGTGCCGCAACTGTTTCAATTCGCGGGAGATGTTATCATCGTTCAAGGCGAATCGCGCGTAATCCTCCACCACCCGCATCGCTTCGCGCGCCCGGTTGGCGTTGGCATCGAGGATTCGCCAGATGGCGCTGATAAGTCGGATTGTACCAAGGAGTCGTGTACGATGGGCCCAAGGCAGAAAGCGTACAAGAAAGCACTCTCATCGCTCAAACGCGAATCGCGCCGCCTGTTGGTAACTGATGGCCGGATTAGCCAACCGCCGCATCACCTTTATAATGTGCGCGGCATGATAGAGCCCAATCAGATCATCTGTGGCGACAGCATCAAGGTGCTCAACGACGGCCCGCCCGAATGGGTTGACCTGGTTTTCGCCGATCCCCCGTTCAACATCGGTTATCTGTATCACGGTTACGACGACCAGCTCAAGACCGAGGATTACCTCAAGTTCAGCACCGACTGGATGACCGCGGTCCATCGCGCGCTCAAGCCCAGCGGCTCGTTCTACCTGGCCATCGGCGATGAATACGCGGCCGACCTGTGCGTCATCGCCCGCCGCAAGATCGGCTTCAATCTGCGCAACTGGATCGTGTGGCACTACACCTTCGGCCAGCAGACCAGGAAAATGTTCGCCAAGAGCCACACGCATATTCTCTACTTCACGAAGCGCGACTGGCAACCGCAAGACCCCATGCCGTTCACGTTCAACGCCGACGCGGTGCGCGTGGCCAGCGCCCGCCAGACGACTTACAAAGACGCCCGCGCCAATCCCAAGGGCAAGCTGCCGGATGACACTTGGTACCTCCGGCCGCAGGAGACGCGCGATGAATACTTCGCGCCGAGAGCGACACGTGGTACGTCAGCCGGGTCTGCGGGACGTTCCTGGAGCGCGAAGGCTGGCACGGCTGCCAGATGCCGCTGGCGGTCCTGAACCGGATTGTGCTGGCATCGTCGAACCCGGGGGATATCGTCCTCGATCCGTTCAATGGCAGCGGCACGACCGTCGTCTCGGCGGCCGTGCTGGGAAGAAAATACGTCGGCATTGATCAGTCGGAAGAATACGTCACATTCGCCGCAAGCGCCTGGCCTATGCCCTGGAGCAGGGGCAGAAGAATGGCGACAACGGCGATGGGCCGCTGCCCGTACAGGAGACGCTGCGCGCTGTGGTCGATCCCAGCCGCGATTCGAAGGTGCAGACCGTAACCGATGCCTTCGGCCGGCCGCGCGTGCCCCGCGGGCCAAGGAAGAGGAGACCCAGAGCCGAGCCGGCCGAGGCGACGGAGCTGTTCTGATCCCGTCAGTCCATCTCATCTGCCATCCAGCACGATGAGGCTGACGCTGTCGGTCGGGCAATACGTCTGGCAGGAGAACTGCGCCTTGGTATCGACCGGGCGCGATTCCAGCGGCGGCAGTTCGAGCTTGCGCGGCGGCCAGTTCATGGCACGGTCGATGCGATAAACCCGGAGCTGTTTCGTGCCGGGGAGCAGGCCCGCGAAGTGGATCGTCGCAACGCGGTCGCGCGAGCGCTCTGGATTGTGGTTGACGATCAAGAGGCAGCAGCGGCCCTTGGACGTGCCCGCCAGGACCCGCAGGTCCTTCTGGTCGGCGGCAGCGCCGATGCGCCGATCGCCCATCAAACCCAGAAACTGATAGACGAAATACTGAGGGCGGACTTCCTGGTCCACGCCGAAGAGGCCGAAGCGGTGGGGCGCTTCGTTCCAGTGGTGATACATGATGTCCGGGTCCTGGAAGAACGGGCGAAAATCGGCCAGGTAGCAGGTCTGGTCCCAGGCGTGATAGTAGAACGTCCAATCGACTTTGGCGTCGATATAAGCCAGGAGGCAGGCGGCCGTGATGGCGGCCCGGCGAGGCTCGAAGGCCAGGTCCTCGACGGAGACACGGTCGAAGCTCTTGCTCCATTCGGTCACGAGCATCTCCGGGCGCTGGCCGGGGAAGCTCTCCAGGAGCTTGCGATACCGGGCGACCAGCCCGGCATGAGCGTCGGGGTTATCTGAATAGAGGTGCCAGGAGATGAAATCGAGGCGAAGCTGCCGCTGGCGGCATAGCTCGATGAACTTCGGCAGATAGTCGGAGCCGGCATTGGCCACGGCCGCGCCGCCGACCTTTGCGCCGGGGAACGTGGCGAGGATCGGCTTGATGGTCATCGCGTAATACTCGGCGTAGTCGGCCACATCCTTGATGAGGTAGGGACAGCCGCCGTTTTCGCCGATGTCCGTTTCATTGCCGATTTCCCAGTGGGTGACGATTGGCTTGTCGATGGAGTAACGCTTGACCAGCGCGGCGATGACGCGCTGCCACTGCTCGACGTCATTGGGCCGCCAGATTGACTGGTCGATGTTGGGGTACAGCGCCTTGGGCTTGATGGTGATGGCCGCGACGACTTTGGCATCGGTCCTGGCCAGCGCATCCATATAGGGATCGAGCCGGCTCCAGTCGAAACGCCCCGCCTCGGGATAAATGTTGAAGAACTCCTGGATGAAGATGCGGATCAGTCGGGGGCGCAGGCCTGCCAGGCCGGTGACCACCCGCGGCGGCAGTGGCAGGCTGTTGATGCCGCCGTGGCCAATCGTCTGGCGCCATGTCTCCAGCGGCCCCTGGTCGGCGGCCAGATCGACGTGGATATTGGCCAGGGGCATGGCGGAGTAGGGTTGGGTCGGCGCGATCGTGCGCGGCGGCGGATCGGTCGGCCCATCCGTGGCGGGATCGGCGGCGAACGCCGCGAGACACAGCAGCAGCGAAAAGACAAGGCAAACGGAGTTGATTGCGAGCGATGCCACAGAGCCTCCTTCACACAGGTTGTCGCGCGACTGACATCCCGCGCATTCTCTCCACCGCATCCCACAGCGCGGCCGCGATATAGGCGTTTTCCTCCTCGGTCATGAGCGGATGGATCGACACGCCGAAGAGACGTCTGGCCGTCTCGACGGACACCGGCAGCGAGCCGATCTGGTCTTCGGTCTGCCGGCGCAGCAGGGCGTTGGCCTCCCACACTGGCGGATTGCAGACCATGGTGCCCACGCCGTAGTCGTCGAGGAGCATCTTCATGAGCTGGTCGCGCCGGGGGCCGGCCCACTCGCGCGGCACCATGCACGTGAAGAGGTAGAACGTGTGCTCGCACTCGGGCGGCTCATACGGCAGCGTCAATTCCGGGACGCCTTCGAGCAAGGCCAGTCGCTGCCGGGCGCGCTGGACGCGCAGCGCGATCATCTCATCGAGCCGCGCAAGCTGCACGCATCCGACGGCCGCCTGGACCTTGGTCATCTTGTAGCTGCTTCCCCAGCCGCCCTGCTCGCCGCCCCATTGCCGGATGGCGCGCAGGCGCTGCGCAAGGTCGGCATCGTCGGTGGTGAGCATGCCGCCCTCGCCCAGGGTCGTCATGAGCTTCATCGTGTGGAAGCTGAAGACCGTCATCCAGCCCTTCCTGCCGATCTTCGTTCCCTTGTAGCCGCCGCCACAGGCGCGAGCGGCGTCGCCGATCACCTTCAACGGCCCATGTGCGGGATGCCGATGCCGCGCGGCGATCTCCAGCAGCTCATCCATCGGCGCTGACAGTCCGTTCATGTGCACGGGGAAGATCGCGCGCGTCCGCGGCGTGATTCGTCGCTGTACGTCGGCCGGATCGAGGTTGAACGTGCGCGGGTCGATCTCGCAGTAAACCAGGTGCGCCACCCTGCCCGACCACGGCCAGCGGCGATGCCTTGAAGTTGATGGCCGGGCAGATGACTTCATCGCCGTCTTGCAGGTCCAGGGCCATCATCGCCATATCCAGCCCCACACTGGCCGTGCTGATGGAGACGGCGAACTGGGTGCCACAGTACGCGGCGAACGCGCGCTCGAATTCCAGGATCTCATCCGTGATAAAGCCAAATCCAACGCGCCAGTCCATCGAGTCGCGGATGGCCTTCACGGCCGCGTCGATCTCCGCCTCGGTGTACCATCCGCCCAGCAGGGGCTCGGGGCTGAAGGGCCGTTGGGGCTTGCCGGATTTGAGGATTTGCGCCGTTGGCGTTCATTCATGGCAAGAGCAGGTTATCGTCTCAGGCGTAATCAGCAAGCGCCCAACGAGCGATTAAGACCGATGGTTGCGCGAGTCATCCAGTCCTGCGCGAAGATTTTCCTGTTGAATGCATAAGTATCGCAAAATACAGGGTTTATGGTGTCGCCGAACGGACCATTCAACGGCCTCCACCCATTGATTTCTCCCCTCTCTTCGCGTATAATTCCTCTCTTCACAACCGAGGCTTTCGCAGCGTCTTTTCGGCGCGATTTTCGGGGGCAGCGAACGCCTCATGGCTGTGCTTTGAGTCAGGAAAACAACTATGTCGGAAACCATCGGCCCGCTCGATCGCATCGAGGACCTTCGCATCGAGCGCGAGCTTCAGGACAGCTATCTCACCTATGCCATGAGCACCATCATGGACCGGGCATTGCCCGACGTCCGCGATGGACTCAAGCCCTCGCAGCGGCGGATTCTCGTCGCGATGAACGACCTGAACCTCACGCCCGCGCGCAAGCACATCAAGTGCGCCAAGATCTCCGGCGACACCAGCGGCAACTACCATCCCCACGGCGAGGCCGTCATCTATCCCACCCTCGTGCCGCATGGCCCAGGACTGGACCATGCGCTACAAGCTCGTCGATGGCCAGGGAAACTTCGGCTCATCCGACGGCGACCCGCCGGCCGCCATGCGTTACACCGAGGCCCGCATGACCGCGCCCACCGTCGAGATGCTGGCCGACCTGAACCTCGACACCGTCGATTTCCAGCCCAACTATGACGAGCGCCTCATGGAGCCGACGGTCCTGCCGGCCAAGTTCCCCAACCTGCTGGTGAACGGCTCGACCGGCATCGCCGTGGGCATGGCCTGCAATCTCCTGCCGCACAACCTGCGCGAGATCTGCGACGCCATCGCGTACGTCATCGATCATCCCGACTGCTCGCTGACCGAGCTGATCAAGATCGTCCCTGGCCCGGATTTCCCCACCGGCGGCACCATCTGCGGGCGGGATGGCATTATCGAAGGCTACAAGAGCGGCCGCGGGCGGCTGACCCTCCGCGCCAAGATGCACGTCGAGGAGCCCAAGGGCGGCAAGCCGATCATCGTCATCGACGAGATCCCCTACGGCGTGATCCGCAAGTCCATCGTCGAAGCCATCGCCGAGGCGGTGAAGCGGGATGCCATCAAGGACATCAGCGACGCCAACGACCATTCCGGCCGGCAGTACAAGTGCCGCATCGTCGTCGACCTCAAGCGCGACGCCGATCCGAACATCGTCATCAACCAACTCTACGAATACACGCCGTGCCAGATCACGGTGAGCATGATCAACATCGCGCTGGTCAACCGCCAGCCGCGCACGATGGGGCTCAAGGAGCTGATCGAGCACTTCATCGCCCATCGCAAACAGGTGATCATCCGGCGCACGCGCTACCTGCTGAAAAAGGCCCAGCAGCGCGGCCACATCCTCGAAGGCTTGATCTACGCCGTCTGCGACATCGACGAAGTGGTGAAGCTCATTCGTTCGAGCAAGACGCGCGAGGAGGCCATCGGCAAATTGCGCGCCTGCGCGTTCCGCATCGCCCCCGATCATCCCTATGCCCCGCGCATCCCCGAGGCGCTGATGCACAAGGTCGCGACGCACCCCGTCTTGCTGACGCAGGCGCAGGCCGAGGCCATCGGGCGATTGCAGCTCATCCAACTCGTCGGTTTGGAGATCGAGAAGCTGGTCAACGAGTACCGCGAGGTGGTTGACGAGATCGAAGGTTACGAGGCCATCCTGCGCGATGAGAATCTGGTGATGGACATCATTCGCGAGGACACGCTGGAGATCAAAGAGAAGTTCGGCGACGACCGCCGCACCGAGATCAGCGGCGATGTCAACGACCTGAACATGGCCGACCTGATCGCGCCGGAAGACGATGGTTGTGACCGTCTCGCACGCCGGCTACATCAAGCGCCTGCCGGTGGATACCTACCGCGCCCAGGGCCGCGGCGGCCGGGGCGTGCGCGGGACAGAATCTCGCGAGGGCGATTTCGTCGAGCACCTGTTCGTCGCCAACACCCACGACTATCTGCTCTTCTTCACCAATCGTGGCCGCGTCTACTGGAGCCGGGTCTACGACATCCCCGAGATGTCGCGCACCAGCGGCGGGCGGTCGGTGGCCAACCTGCTGGAGTTCATGGAGGGCGAGAAGATCGCCAGCGTCCTGGCCATCAAGGACTTCAGCCAGGCCGAGCAGTTCCTCATGTTCGCGACGGCCAAGGGCACGGTGAAGAAGACGGCCCTGAGCGCCTACGAAAACATCAACCGGCGCGGCTTGATCGCCATCGGCCTGGAGGATGGCGATGAGCTGATCGGCGTGGCGCTGACCAGCGGCAAGGACCACGTGATGCTCGGGACCAAGAGCGGCCTGGCCATCCGCTTCGAAGAATCCGACGTCCGCGCCATGGGCCGCCCGGCCGGCGGCGTGACCGGCGCACGATTCAAGCGCGAGGGCGACCAGGTAATCGACATGATCATCATCCCCGGCGGGCTCAACGCCGGTTGCGTGCTGACCGCGTGCATGTACGGCTACGGCAAGCGCACGCCGCTGGACGACTACCCCGTGAAGGGCCGCGGGACGCGCGGCGTGATCAACATCGACGCCAACGAGCGCAACGGCGAAGTGGTGGCGATGAAGCACGTCGATGACAGCGACGAGCTGATGCTGATCAGCGAGAAAGGGATCCTCATCCGCACGCGCGTCGGCGAAGTCCGCGAAACCGGCCGCGGCACTGCGGGAGTGCGCCTGATCCGCATGGAGGAAGGCGACCGGCTGGTGGCCATGGCGAAGATCGACATCGACGAGTCAGAGAAAGAGGCGGTCGCCGAGGCCGGGCCGTCGCAGGACCAGCCATCGGCGGAAGGGGCGAAGGAGCCTGAGACGACGCCGGATATGCCGAAGGCGGAGGTGGAGAAGCCGAAGGACGAGAAACCGGAGGGCGAGCACGGCGGCGAGAGCGCGTAGACGATCGACGGGTTGGTGCGGGAAGTTGCGCGTGTATAATGATCGAAGAGGACGACCTATGACCTCGCTCAACATTTCGCTTTCGGAGTCCATGAAGACCTTCGTCGAAGAGCAGGTTGCTCGTCGGGGATACACGGATGCCAGCGCCTATTTCCAGGCGCTCGTGGAAGCCGAGCGATCGCGCAAGCTCCGCCAGGACATTGAGGAGCAACTCGCCATCGCGGCAAGCAGTCCGTCCACTGAAATGACCGCAGGAAGACTGGGAGAACATCCGACAGCAGGGCCGACAACACCTCGCGGAGCGGCAACGTTGAGCCGGCGGATCACCAAGAAGAAACAGGCAGAACTGGACCTCCTCCAGCACTTCATCTATATCGGCACGGACAACCTGGATGCCGCCGAGCGGTTCCTGCGTGCGGCGGAGGATGCGTTCGAGAAGCTGGCGCGCATGCCTGGCATGGGACGTTTGCGCGAGTTCGCAAAACCCGAGCTGGCAGACATCAGATCATGGCCGATCAAAGGGTTCGAGAACTACCTGGTCTTCTACAGGCACATTGAGGGCGGCATCGATGTTCTGCGCGTCTTGCACGGCGCCCGGGACATCGATAGCGCATTTCGGGCTGTAGCATTCGACCTTACGACCCCAGCAGCCTCTTCACGTCCTTCTCAATCGCCTGCTCCAACTCCCGCCCCTCGCGCCCCAATCGTTCTCGCTCCAACGCCACCGTTGTACCCGCAAGCTCCCGCGCGATTCCGCTCCGTAGCCGACCCAGCCTGTTCAACTCTCCGATCTCGTCCCGTCGCGTCCCATCCGGCATGGGGAAGCTCCCCGAATGCTTGATCTTGAGCTCCGCAAACACCCGCCCCTGCCGTGGCTCGATCATGCGAAAGAACTCGGTCATGCTCCGGCTGTTGAGCCACGCGCACAGGCCGTACAGGTCCAGCGCATGCGGCGCCTTGGCGAACACCACGAAGAAGTTGTTGCTGCAATATCGGCCCACCTCATCGACGGCCGCCAGCACGAAATCCCCCGTGCGCCGCACGAGAATCTTCTCGCGCTCGTGCCATCCGGCCCGGCCGATGTTGGCGTACCGATCGCGGCTCTTCTTGGCCGGCATGGCCGCCAGCCGGATGAACCGTCCGTTCCATTGCAGGCGATATGGCCCAATCTCGTCCCGGCCAAAGATCAACTCGCGACACGTCTCGTCAACACGCCGATCCACGAACAGCTCGCCCCTGATGTTCCCGCTGTGAACGCCTTCATGTATTTCAAAGAAATCCGACAAACGCGGCCCGCCGGCCAGCCGATCCACCAGCGCCCTCTTCTCATCCGTCAGGAACAGGTTGAACGTGCAGCGCAGCGTTCCGCGCGAATCCCGCCTGCGACAGCGCGTGGCGATGCATGGTCCCATTCTCATGAATGCTCACGTCTACGCGGTGATCGGGCGCAGGCGCGGCCAGCCTCGCCACCAGCGTCGCGGCGTCGATTACCGCATCGCCGAACGCCATGCCCCACCAGTCGATCTTCAGCAGCGTGGTCCGATCCAGCAGCAGCCGCCGCGTCAACTCGTAATTCTTCAGCAGCACGATGTCCGGCAGGACCTGGCCGATGACGCCGCCCTTGCGCAGTGAGCTGGATCGCCAGCTCGACAAATGGCCGAAACAGATCGAAGATCCCCGCGACGGAGGCGAATCGCCCGCGAACGTACCCTTGAATCGCCGCGTCCTTCTCGATCTCCTTCTGCCCCCAGGGCGGATTGCCGATCACCGCATCGAAACCGCCCCGCCCGACCACGCCAGCGAACGCCCGCCCAAAATCGAATGGATTGATCCGGCGTCGCTGCGCATCCGGCATCTCCCGCCAGGCATTGGTATCGCGAATATCCGTCCCGACCAGCGAATTGCCGCATGTGATGTTGGGCAGCGGGAACAACTCGCCGACGGTTTCACCCTCGAAGCATTCGAGCAGGAGTGAAAGCCGCGTGATCTCGGCCGCCGCCGGATCGACGTCAACGCCGTGGATACAGTCGGCGAGGATGCGCTTGCGCTCGTTGATCGACAGCACGAGTTGACCATCAGCCCTGCGCCGAAGCGGAGCGTCCTTGCCTCCGAACCGCTTCCCCGTCGCATTGTTCAGATACCACTCCCGATGCCAGTCGAGGAGAAACCGGTAAGCGCCCAGGAGGAAGTATCCCGCGCCGCAGGCCGGGTCGAAGAAGCCGCAGCGCCGCCGCCTCGGCCGGCGTCTGGTTCTCAAGAAGCTCTCCGAGCGCGCCGCTGACGACGTGATCGACGATGGTCCTCGGCGTGTAATACACGCCGCCGGCCTTACGCCCCTTGGCCGCATCTCTCAGGAACCACTCGTAAACCTGGCCGAGGATCTCGGCCGGCGCTGCGTTGAGGAAGCGGCGCACGTCGGGGCCATCGAGCCGATCGATAATCTCCTTGAGACACCCGTCATCGATCTTGAAGCTGGGCCTGACCTCGCCAGAGACTGCGCGGAAGAATCTCCGTAGCCGCGCGCCGACGTTCCTGCCCGAGAGAAGACCTCGGAGCTGCAGCGCCAACCCAGTACCCCGATCCTCGCAGATGCGCAGAAAGATAAGCCGCCCGATGATCCGCTGCGCCGCCAGGTTCGCGCCCGCTTCATCGGCGCACGCATTGCAGAGTGTGATCAGCGCATCGTCTGAAGCGGAAGCGTCAGTGCCCGCTCTTCGCCGGGGCGGGCGCTGACGCTTCCGCTTCAGATTAACCGTGCCCATGGCGCAAATGGTAATCATCGCCCGCGCGAAAAAAGCCCGCCGGCTTTCGCCCGCGAGCTTTTTTGGGTGACGGAAGTCTCCGCCTGTGCCGCGTGAGGGCGCGTTTAGTCAGAACCCTCGGTCAAAGGTGGGTGATATGCCGATCGGGAGGGTTCTCCCGTCTGATCATGCCTTTCGCTTCCCGTCTTCGACCCGCTCGCCATAGGCAAACGGATACCGCGGTCGTGCGGCCGGCATGCGGATATCCCCGAAGGGTTCCTATAGGTTCGACCAAAAATCTGCCCTCAAACCTCGAACACCGCAGATTGGTCCGTACACCCGCATACTATCGTCCAACCCGGCAGGGGGCAATCAGAAAGTCTGTCGGAAAATCATGAAAGTGGTTACGGCAAGCGGTCGGTGGCGCGGGCACGTGCCCAACGTAGTCTTCCCCTGCGCCGCCCTGTGCGATGCCACGACGGGCCGCATCGCCATCTACTACGGCGCGGCCGACACCTACACCTGCATCGCCTACTGCCGGGCGGATGAGGTCCTGGACTTCCTCAAGGCTAATTCGCAGGTGTTCTGATCTTGATGTTTCCTCACGCGCAAGCCGCATTCACAGCCGCGCAGCGGCCAGCGAGATCGCAGCGGACAGATCAACGGCGAGGCGAGAAAAATCAGCAGCGTCCGCTCGTCGCCCCAATTCTGTTCATCACGAAAAATAGATACGCGCTTAGTTTGACAGAGCGGGGGCACCAACCTACGCTGTGTACATGGGTCTGCACGATATCAAAGCCGCCGCCGACCACCTGATAGAGGTGTTTTTCTCGCTCAATCTGCTGGTATTTGCGATCGCCACTTTCCTGACGACCGCTATCGCCCGTTGCAAGAAGGTGGCGGCGGCCTTGGATTCAAAAAAGGTTATTGGTGGAATCTGCTTCGTCTAGGATATTATACACTTAGATTTTCATGTCACGTGGCCTGGGCGAACTTCAGCGGGAGATCTCGAAATACGTCGGCGAAAGCGCAGAGCCGGTGACCGTAGAATTCATGCGGTGGTCACTGTACGAGCGGTTGGGCAAGCCGCGCATCCCGGAGGACGGCGCGTTGCCAAATGAGTGGAACACGTCATTCAGCAGGGCAGTCAACAGCCTCGTCTCTAGATCAAACCCGCTCCTGCAGATCGAGAAGCGTCGTCTCGCGAGCCTCGAGGAGTGCGTCATGCACTATCCCGGCAAGACGCTCTTGGCGGCAACCCGACGCCTGCGAACGACTCTGCTGCCGGCCCTGTTGGAGTGGACACGCGAGAAACTCGGGGCCGCACCGCATTACAACACCGCCGAGAACGAGCAATACCTCGTCGAGCACCTCCCGCAGGATCGCGTCCGCTGTCTGCGCGTCAAATGGATGCGACTCGAATCGTTGATGCAACCATCTTTCGCTCGGTCAGGAGGGGACGACCTTCTACTTTTGTTCGCCAAAGGCGGGGCGCTGTTTCGTGGCATCGAGATTAGATCGCGCCATTCTTTCGCCGAGTTGGTGCGGACGTGCTGTGTCGGCGGCGATCTGCCAAGCGGCGTGGTGGGTGAACTCCGGAGATTTGCCACTGATTTCCTGTCCCCCGCGACTGCAGGTTCCCTCAAGCTCAAAAGCTTCGTACATGAGTTCGCGCACGTTCCACCTCGCGGCCAGTGCTCGCTCTGCGAGAGCACGAAGGAGGCCCTGCACCGCCTGCGCAAGCCGTTCGTTGAATTGCTTGCCGGTTTCCGGCCGGCCGAAAACAAGTGCCTGCGCAACCCGCACTACAGCGACGCGATGGACAAGCTGTTCGACCAGACTGTCTTCCAGCGGTTCAAGTTCGTGCGCCCGGCGGCTGAATGAGTAGAATGCGTGTGTTCCGTCTCCGCCTCGTTAGTTAGCGGACCGAGTGTGCGCGCGAGGACCGAAGTGGTCCGCAGCGCGGCTGGGAGCGTCCGGTGGCGTTTGCTGCTCGTCCAGCGCCCGCGTGGCGGGCTCTGATCCACTCAGCATCCTCCCCGCGGCGGCCATCACGCCATGGCGCCGCACTTGCCCCGGCGCGATGCATGACTCACGTCCAAGCGCGGCTAGGGCCTGCAAAGAAATAAACTGAACAAATTCACGGTCGTGGTGTGACTTGGTAGTTCCATTCTCCGTGGAATCGTTCCGGCTTGAGCTTGAGCCGGGACAGTTCCTCGTCGGTCACTTTCATATGGGTTTCGTACTGATTGGTATCCAGCGCCGCTTTGACAACCAGGCCCGACCTCGTCCTGGTCCCAGCGATCAGGCTGACGATGGCCTGATGGCTCACCAACGGCCGGCCCCGCCAGTTCTGCGTAATGAAGCTGAAGAGCCGATGTTCGATCTTGTTCCATTTGCTGGTGCCGGGCGGGAAATGGCAGACCTTCAGCCGCAGTCCCAGATCATCGGCCAACTGCTGCAAGGCCATCTTCCACAATCGGCTGCGGGAACTGTTGCTGCCGCCCCCGTCGGCCGTGATCAGCAGTTGCGTGGCGCGCGGGAAGCGGCGGCTGCCCATCTCCCGCCACCATCGCCGGATGCTGTTGGCCGCAAACTGCGCTGTGTCGTGGTCGATGCCCACACTCACCCACCCCTGGTTGTTGAGGATGTCATAGACGCCGTAGGGAATGGCCTTGCCCAGCGTCGGGTCCAGAAAGTCATGAACGCGGACGGGCTCGGGCTGGCCCTGCGGATGCCATTCCCGTCCAGCATTCTTGAAATCTCCCACCAATTCCTTCTTTTTCGTGTCTACCGAGATCGCCGGCTGGTTGCCAGCCAGGAAGCGCCCAACCGTGTTGTTGATGTACTGGAACTGGGCGTTGCGGTCCGGGTGGCCGGCGCCTTCGCGGGTTTTGGAGTTGGCCTGAAGGCTGTAGCCGGCCTGGCGCAGCAAAGTCGCGACGGTTGGGGCGCTGACCGGGTGGCGTTGGCGGGTCAGCTCATCGGCCAGACGCCGCGTGCTCTTGCACGTCCAGCGCAGCGGCGATTCGGGATCGCCCCGCGTGGCCGGGTCAATCAGCAATTCCAACGCAGCGATCAGGTCCCGGTCCGTCTGCGACAGCGGCCGGCGGCCCCCGCCAGGCCGACGTACCCGCATCGCTTCGGCTTGACGAACGGAGGCCGGCAGCTCCAGTTCATGCAGGCCAGCCGTGATCGTCGTGCGTGACAATCCGCTGGCGTGGGCTACGCGGGTGACGCCACCCCAGCCCAGCTCCCGCGCTTCGGCCGCTGCCCATTGTCTTCGCATCCGTTCGTCCATCTCCGGCGCGAGTGTACAGTACATCCGACGAATCCGTTCGATCGCTCGTGCATCCTGCATCTATCCAAGATCGGGAAGGCACCGGCGAGTGTATCAACAATTGTCCAGTTTATTATTTTGCAGGCCCCTACGCTCTCTCTCGGCGGCTTCGCACCCGCTGGGTTTGCAGTGAAAGGTCTCAGCCACGTGTCAGTTTCACATTGCATTCTCCTCGCGAGCTTATTTGACGCAATCCCGTTTTCCGCCTCGCTTGCATTGTGCCGCCCTCCCCCGTCCATTAGAATTTCCCAAACATCTTTGGTGGTGGCTGGTGTCGTCCCGCGCTGAAGGAGGACGTACATGGCTCGGACTCGGCTGAAATTTGCGCTCTTTGCCAGCGTTGTTGCATGCACGCTCCTTGTGGCTTGCGACAGAAAGGACACGCGTGCTGCCAGCCACGTTAAGCCCCCGCAAGCTACCGTTGACCCAAGGGAAAGCCTGCGCAAACGTCGGGCAGAGCTGGATAAGAAGGTGAGCGAGGACATTCCGAGGTTTAGGGACAGCCTCGTCAAACGGGGGCTGGCGCTTACGGAGAATATCGCCACCGAGAAGTCCGAGGGCGTGCGCACGGTCTATGAGTCGGACATGCAGATGCTTGCCCGTACGCTCGTTGCGCTCGAAGGGCACGAGGCCAAATGCAGGCGCATCCTCGCGGCCTTGCGGTCGGCCGAGATGCGCGCTGACATTCTCGACGAGAGTCCAAAGGTCCTCAGTGAAGAGGACTTGCGCCGCATTTCCGATCTTGAAATTCAGGTGCGCGTTACTGCATCACTCGACCTTGAAGACATCCTCAAGCAGAGCACAACCCGGCCGGCAACCGATGCCGACCTGAAGCAGGCGATCAAGGCGCTGGCGCGGGAAATCGAAACGATGAAGCACAGCGCTGTGGCAAACTCCGATCCGTCGGTTTCCTCAACCCCGGTTGCCCATGTTACCGCCCCGACCACGCTCCCCGCGCCGATCGCGCCAGTTGCTCGCCCGAGAGCGGCAGTCACCGCTGACGACTTTCTGCCGACGGTTCAGGGCGGCCCGGCGGATATCAAGGAGCCGGCCGGAGTCACTATCCAAGCAAACAACGTGAGCGCCTCCAGTGCTCAAGACGCCATGAACGCCGCCGTGCAGGAAAACCTGAAGGCGAGCAGCGCGACCGACGCGGGCGCGAGAATGGTGCACTTCCCCAGCGGCATCGGGTTCGTTGCCACAGGCGCGGGCACTTACCGCAGGATGGAAGATCCCCTCGCGACACGCATCGCCAAGCGACACGCCTATGTGGTCGCGTTTGTAACTGCAAAGAGGAACTTGGCTGCCATCCTCGGCGGGCTTTCGCACGAAGGAAGAGAGACGGTTCGGCTGGCTCTCGCGGGACTCAGTCTCCCGCGAGAGGACGCCGCCACCATCGCCACGTCCTCAGAGCAATCCATCCGCCAGTCGCTCGACATGATGCTCCGGGGCTTCGTCATCTACGACTTGCGAGATGATGCGCTCCGGAACACGGTCTACGTCTCCATTGTCACCACGCCGAAAACGCGCCGCAGGCTCGCACGCCCCGCGCCCCACGCCATCGAGGTTGACGGCGTCAGGGAAGGCATTGATCAGGCCCTCACGGAAGTCCAGTCCGGACTGGTTCCACCCGTTGGCGGCCGCATCATCCTTCTCCGTTCCACGGGCGAAACCGTATTGGTGGGGTTCGGGTTGCATGCTGTCGCTTCGGCCAACGAACCTGCGGGGCGTTCCAAGGCCAATCTGGAAGGTCAGAAGATCGCCAAGGCCCGCTCCCTCGACGCGCTTTGTGGGCTCATGATCGGCGATCGCGTGTCGTGGGAGTACGGCATTACTGAGAAACTCCAGGAGCAGAACACAGGCTACGCCAACGCGGCCAAAGGCGATCCCACCGCCCCCGTGCTGCTGGGTGTGGAGAGGTTGGAGAAGGCCCGGCAGGCGTTTGTGGCCAGCATCGAGACCACCGAGGTCTACCAGAGCGTCCGCAAAGGCATCATCCCGGCGGGAGTCATCACCAAGACCTGGACGGATGACGATAACGGCTGGGTGTACGCGATGTCCGTCTACGTTCCCAGCGCGAGCAAGGCTGCCGGCGAAGCCGCGCGAGAAATGGGCCAGGAACCGGACCCGTGAGTCAGAGCCGTGTCAGTAACATGCAGCGCACCGAAGAGGAGGCTGAGTATGAAGCCCGCAACGCAAGCTTTCCGCCCTAGAACCGTCGAGCCCAAGGGTGCGCTCTCGTCTTGGCCATCACGCTTGTGGTGGCTTCCCTTTCCGCCGGGGCGGCCGAGGAGAAGAGCGATTCCGAGACGGTGGTGGTCTTGGCCTCTGGCGTTGGCACGACGGCGGAGAACGCCGTCAAGAACGCTTTGGCCAACGCCGTTGAAAAGGCGGTCGGGCTGGTAGTTGACGCCGAAACCGTCGTGAAGAACGACCAGATCATCCGCGAGCAGATCATCACCTATTCGGACGCATACGTGAGCGGATATGACGAGATCAGCCGCGGGAAATCCCCGGACGGTCTGACAACCATCCGGATCAAAGCGACCGTGCAGCGGAAGAAGCTTGCGGAAAAGCTAAAGGCCGCCAATGTCGCCAGGATCGAAGTCAAAGGCGCGGACCTGTTCGCCGAAGCCGTAACACGGCTCAAACAGGAAACCGACGCGGCCATGATCGTCCGTCGTGCCTTCGAGAATTTTCCCGGCGACATTCTCAAAGCCGAGCCTGTCGGGAAGCCGCGGATCATCGCCAAGACGGCAACCGAAGCAACGGTCGGGATTACCGTGGAGTACAGGATGGACACCGCCAGATACACGAAGTGGCTGACGAGCGTCAGACCATTTCTGATCAAGGCCGCAACGAAGTCTTTTCAGGTGCGCTGGGATCCGAACCAGATGAGGCTGCCGGTGATGGCCGACCCGAGTTATCGCCCCGCGGATGATCCGGCAATACCTTGGGAAAAACGGCCGGACAAGTCGGGCAGATGCTGGGTTCCACGCGAATACTGGCGGAAGAGCTATCTGCTGGTCGGGTTTATACCCCCCTGGTGGCCCGACGTGCATCTCGACAGTGGCATAGTTCTGCTGGAGAGCCAAGACACTACTGCAGGCATCCTCCTGCTGTTTGACGAAACTGCGTATCGGGAGGCCGCACATCGAGCGGTTGCATTACCCGCCGTGTCCGTCTCGTTGAAATCTGCGGAAGGTGACGATATTGCCACTGAGGATCGGGCCGCTATTTTCGGGCACATGGGCAGCAGGTGGTTTGCATGGCCGTTCTGGTTGTCCGTGGGCGGCCAAACATTTACGCCGGTGGCGAGAGACGCATATCCAGGCACCTACGGCAGGGACAATGATGAGATCGTGCCTACCGATGCCAGGCCGAAGAAGGAGGCCGTGAGTGGTCTTCTGCGTCAGGGGCAGAAACTCATCATCTGGCCCTATTGCTCAGGGAACGAACGCTTGGTGCCAGCCTTCAGGTACGAGCATGTTTTTGAGCTGCCACTCGATAAACTTGCGAAGGTCAAGCAGGTCGAGGTAAAGATGAGCACCCGCAACGATGCCGTGGACGAGCGCGGTGCCGAGCGGCGTAGTCCGTAAAAAACCGGCGGTTGACGGTACCTGCGGTAAGCGGGTGATTGGCTGGCCTGCTGGCTGATGCGGCGCGGGGCTGCCGAATCCTCCAGCAGATTGGCTTGCACGCATTTCTCCGCTTTGAAGCTCATGCAAATGACGCAATCGCCTCGGAGAAGTCGGGCTTGACCTGAATGAACGACGTCGCTGGCGGCAGAATTGCGACGATCCGCCGTTGATGATTCGTACCGGCATTCAGAATGGCTGCCCGAGTCTTTCTGAAGGACTGTCGTTTTGAGAGCAAATTGGCGACAAAGGCTCTATCTCGTTGTCGCTGGAGTTCCGATTGCGCAAAGGCTTGAATCGCTGCAGTCCGGGTTTCCTCCGGCGCGGCGCAGCATTCATCGTCGAGCTTCGCGTAGGCCGCTTCGCTTTCCGCGTGCAGCAATGGGTCTTCGACGGTTTCGATGGCCACCGCAGGTTGCAGGCATAGGAGAGTACGCGCGAAGCTCATACGCTCCAGGAGCTTTCTTGAGCAGGTCCTCATCGCTGCGATGATCCCCGCATCGTCCTCGGATCTCGCTCGCAGCTCGCGGGTAAACCCATCGAAGGACAGTGAACCGAACCGTCGCGCGAATTGTCCCGCTTCCAGAGGTACTCCTTCAGGCGTTCCTTCAACGCCAACAAAATCGACGACCCCCGCGTCAATCAACCGAAGGCCGGTTCGAAGATTCTGCCAAATGGCAGGCTCGTCCACATGGTTCTCGCTAAGGAGGATAACGAGAGGCGCCCGGCACATCGCGTGCCAATAACATGGCCCTCAAGGTCCACCGTGACGTTGTAACCGAACGGCGAAAGATCAATGGCCGGCACGCCGCATTCTAGGCTCAGGCGAACAGGAAGACACCTATCCTGTGCCGTGTCTGCCCTGCGCCATCTCTCCCCAAGTCGCGGCTCGGCGGGTCATTCAACAGGAAGCGTATTCAGCGCGGAAGACGGAACGGCAAGAACGGAGACAGGAAAGAGACACACTTTCTGCCTCTGCTGATCTTACGCGGTCGCCGATTCCGGCTCCTCCCCGCGCCCCGGACCTGCCGCCGGACTCTCCTGGCTCATACACAGTTGGCAGCGCCATAAGCTCCTCGCCCCTGCCAGATCCGCCACTCCCCTCCGCTCCTTCCGCCCCTCCCCCTCCGCTCCTCCGGCCCGAATATTGCCCAAACATTTTTGATTGACATACCCGCACCGTTCGGTATAATATAGCTTAAACAACTCCGGCCGGCATTCCGGGGAAGGCCGGCCAACTCCGCCGGCCTCGTCTCGCCGCACGGAGCAAACCACTTCCCCCAAGGAGAAGGCCATGTCCTCACCATCAGCCAATCTGCGCGCCCACAGCCCCGAAACCGCCATCCGCAACGCCGTCAACGCCACCATCGCCAACGCGATCCCGCTCGCCGACACCCCCAAGCCGCCCGATAGCCAACCCCAGGACACTCCCTCGCCCCAGCCCGTTCAGGAATCCTCAAATGACATCTGCGATGTCGGTGAAATCTGTGGTTCTCCCCCTTCCCAACCCGCAATCCCTCTCCTAGACCCTAGACCCCAAACCCTGAACCCTTCCTCCCGCGGCGGCCCCCGCACCCCCGAAGGCAAAGCCCGCTCCCGACTCAACGCCCTCAAGCACGGCCTCACCGCCCGCCTCCAGGTCATCCTCCCCGGCGAAGACCCCGCCGAGTACCAGGCCCTGGCCGATTCCATGAGCGACGACTTCCACCCCCGCTCCGCCTCCGAGCACATCCTCGTCCATCGCCTCGTCAACCTCACCTGGTCTCTCCTGCGCATCCCCGCCGCCGAGGCCCGGATCTTCCGCCGCCTCAACGACGACCAGCGCCACGCCGCCCAGGAACAAAACGAACTGGCCGCCCGCAACTACGCCTCCGCCCACTGGTCCGCCAACTCCCGCAAGAAAGACCCGCCCCCGCCGCCCCTCCCCATCGCCGACCGCTCCCCCGCCGAACTCCTGGCCGACCAGTTCGTAGACGCCGACGACAAATCGAACCCCTTCGCCCGCCTCCACCGCTACGAATCCTCCCTCCAGCGCACCTTCGACAAAACCCTGACCCAGCTCCGCCAGCTCCAAGCCTCCCGCGCACAGAACGAACTCCAATCCCAAAACGAACTGCCAACCGACGACGGACAACCGGCCACCGAGACTCCGCCGCCTCCCCCAATCGAAAATCGAAAACCAAAAATCGAAAATCCACAAAACGAACCCCGCGCGGCAGCCCTCACGGCGCACTGCCGCCGGCCCCAGGCGCCCGCTGAGTCGCCGGCGGCGGCTCCGGCTCATCGGCAACGCCCACCCACTTGAGCACCAGCAGCCCGCTGTCATCATCAATCTTCTCAAACCCCGGAACGCTTTCGGGATCGTGGGCGATTTTGCGAATGGCCATCCCGTAGTCGCCCTTCTCGCAGGGGCTGGTGTCGGCGATGATGATCCCCCACAGCAGGCCGTTGTTGCCGGCCTCCTGGATCTCATCCTCGGTCAGCACCTGCTCGCCGTTGTCGTGCATGGGGAACATGCGCGCGTGCGCGCCGCCGAACATGCGGAGCACGGCGTGTACATCCGTCATCACGATCTGATTCTCGGGGATCATGGCGGCCAGGCGACGGGCGACCTGCGGCCGCATGATCAACGCCTCGTCGGCCTTCAACTCCTGGATTCGCCGAACCTGCGCGTAGGATTGAAGTGCCAACATGCCGAACATCGCCGTGGCGATACCCACTGGCGCCGCAGTGCGGCCGGGCAGGCTTCGCACGGCCCACGCGATGGCCAGCGCTGCGCCGATCCACAGCAACCAGTAGACCTGCACCATGTAGCGCGATTCGACCGTAGGCTCAAAGCCATACCACGTCCGCGAGGCGACCATGAGCCCGACGTAGCACAGCACGTAAAGCGCGCCCGGCAACATGCCCGCGCACTGAGACAGCCACAGGCGCATCTCGCCGCCGGAATATCGCCGCCGGACCAGGACGGCCCCGACAACCAGCGCGATGAAGATGAAGGCCAGCGCGCACCACGAAAGCCCGTCGCCGGCGCCTTGGCCAAGCCCCAGCATGTCGCCGAGAATCGTGTTGGCCACATCCGTGAGATTGCGGAACAACCCGCGACTGGACGGCTTGGAGTCATACGGATTCAGCCGGCCGGCGAGCGACAGGTTCCGCGCCACCAGCCATTCGGCCGCGATCAGCATCGCCGCCAGCCAGATCAGCAGGTTCTTCCCGGCCGTCCGCCGATCCTGCCACAGCGCCTGCACGAGCAGGAACAGCACGCCAGCGCCGATCAGCGCCAATCCAGCGTAACGTATGCAATACGAAAACCCGGCCAGCAGCCCCGACGCGATGAGCCACCCGGCCGGCTTTTCCGAGCGGCCAGCGCACGCCAGCAGCAGGATCGCCCCGGCCGAAAACGCCAGGAATGGTCCGTCGCTCAGCGGCATCGAACTGGCGAGCACCAGCGATGGCATCGAGACGATCACGACGGCCAACGCCGTGCCGGCGCCGCGCCGAACAACGAGGCGCAGACGCACGCCAGCATGACGACGAACGCCGCGCCCGAGATGGCCGCCACCGCCAGCGCCGCGTTCCACGGCGAAAGCCCCATCTTGATCAGCGGCGCGGCCAGCAGCGAATACCCCGGCGGATACCAGGTCATCGGCTCGGTCAACTCGACTTCGAGACGGTTGAACGCCTGGTTATGGATCATCCCCTGGCCGCCGGCGACGTTCTGCGCACATTCCACGTACGTGGCCGCGTCATCAATGCCGGTGAGATGAACCAGATAGCCGGAACGCAGGTGCCAGGCCATCCAGCCGCCCCAGACAAGGAGGCAGATTGCGACGGCCACGGCCACATGCCCGCGCGGGGTCACACGCACGGGGGTGCCGGTGAGGCGAGCTTCCATGAGAGCAGTTTCAGACATGGTGGGCGGAATTTCAACTTTCAGGTTCCACCCTCACTCCTCGACCTTCAGCCCCTGTTCCCCGCACCAGGCCCGCAGTGCGTCTGTGGCATCCTTCCATTCCCGGCCGGTTGGCAGCGTGAAGACCGTCCCTTTGGGAAATTGGAGCATTCGGGCCTTGATGGGCTACAAGCCTTGATACCGCTGGCCGCGGATATCCGCCTCGACCCCGCCGTCCTCGTCCCTTGAGAACCCAACAACTACGGGATGCTCGACCTGCTGGCGCTGCCGGGTGACCATCAGCCTGGCTTCGGGCGACGTGACGTGAGCCGCCAGCCCGTCCAACTCCGCAGTCGTGTGTACCCAACCGCGCGCTTCGGTTGCCGAGTGTACCAGCCACCATTCGCGATACTCCCGCGGCTTTGCCGGCCGCTGCTGATCGGGCTGCGCCGCGGGCGTCCACGTCGCGGCGATGGCCGCCAGCACCTTGTCCTTCATCTCCGCCGAGCCCTGCTCGGCGAGGGCCTCCGCAGCGCTGCGGCAGATCTCGGGTTCGGGGTCCATCAAATTCGCGACGCACGCCGACTGCAGCTCCGGCGTCCACACTTGCCGCGAGACATCGTGCAGGAGCGACGACCAGCAGCGCGTCTGCTGCCGCGCTGACAGGCAGAATCGTACCTGCTCCTGGCCATAGGCGGGATCGACGCGCAGGAAATACGCCAGGAAGTTCGACTGGATCTCGCAGGCCCAGCGTCCCGCGGCCCGCTCATAGGCGGTCTTCGCGCGCGGCAACAGCTTCTCGCTGCCGTAGCGCACGACCAGACGCGTGAGGACCTCAAGCCCCGCGGGCGATCGCTCCTGCAGGGCGGCCGCCCAGCCTTCTTCCAGCTCCGGGAGCGTCTTGTCAGGCAAAATTAAGAGCGACTTCATCGCAAAGCGCGAGTCAAACTTCTCGCGATGATTGACCATCGCATCGAGAATGAGCGGCCGAGCCTTCCCGGGATCGAGCTGGTAGGCCCGGCGCAGGCAGGCATCGTACAGTTGCGCTGGCGGGTTTCCCTTCGGCGGGCCGTTGTAGACCGTCAGAAGGATGGGCAGCATTTCGGGAGACTTCACCGCATTCCATGTGGACCCCAGCGCCTCGCACTGGCGATCGGGCGAAAGCTCCATGAAAATGGCCGGCATGAGCGTGCGCAGCGGCGGCCGTTTATCCTCGGGCAGCATTCGCTGCACCTCGAGCAGAGTCATGACGCAGACAGCCTTGGCCGGCGCGACTTTTTGTGGCATCGCTTCGGCGAGCTCGGCGGCGGCTTTGGCCATCGCGGCGAGCCTCTGCTCCCAACTGCGTTTCCCCCAAGCCTGCAGCACGGCCGGTTCGGTGGTGGCGGGGCGCGGGCGGCGCCGGCCGCCCAGGTTTCCAGTTGGCCCAACGCCCGCAGGTACATCGCCGTGACCGGCTGGTCGGGCGCGACGAGGCGCTGGCGCATGGCACGGATCGCCGCCGCGCGGTCGCGAACGGCAAAGAGCCCGAACATGCACTCCCAATCAAGCGCGGAGCGATTGGAGCCATTGAAGTGCCGTGCCAGTTCGGGAGCCACCTCCGGCGTGGCCAGAAAGCGCAGGCGACGGATGGCCTGGCGCGCCTCGTCGCCTGCCCCGCCGGTCGCCAGCGTCTTGGTGGCCCGCGCCAACTGGTCGCGCTGCCATTGCTCATCCGCCGGCAGCACCTCGAATTCGACCAGGTTGGAGTCCACCAGAACCTGACCGCGCTGGCCGGGCACGTTCCTCGTTTCATCCTGCAGCCGGCTGGAAGTGGCGTAGAGCCGGTACTTTCCGGGCCGGTCGATGCGGTGCCATTCATTGAGATCGAAGTGCAGGATCTGCGGCTGAGTGGTGAGCGTGGGCGTGCTGTACAAGCCGCCGCCCATGGTCCCCTGCTCAAAATACTCCCGAAGCGGATCGACAGCCCCGTCCGCGGGGTCGAGATGATAGACTTCCTCATGCACCCGCCCGGAGCGGTCGGACTGCGCGTTATCGAGCTTCCACCGTCCCGGCTCGCTGCTGGAGAAGGCCAGCTCGATGGGAATGGTCTCTCCCATGTAAAGCGTCGTTTTGGGGACACGAATCTCAAACGTCAAACCGGACGGATTCGTCGCCACCTTGTGCGCTGGATTTCGGCGAAGGTGTCGCCTTTGGCCAGCGGCGATGCGAGTGCGGTCAGCAGCCCAACGACGGCGAGGGTCGGGTGTCTCCGCGTTGCCATGGTTGCTCCCGTGTCATGCGTGATTGCCGGAGACCACAATACCCTGCAATACCTGGAATGCCAGCATTGCTCGCCGGCGGCACTTCAATTCTGAGGCTTATTCAGCTCTTCGCTCTGTGGCAGGTCCTTGAGGTTATTCAGCCCGAACACCTCCAGGAATCGCTTGGTGGTGCCATAGAGGATTGGCCGGCCGGGAAGCTCAGCTCGGCCGCCGATACGCACCAGGTGTTTCTCCATCAGGCTGCGGATGGTTTCGCCGCAGGCGACACCGCGGATGGATTCGACATCGGCGCGGAGGATGGGCTGCTTGTAGGCGATGATGGCGAGCGTCTCCAGCGCGGCCTTGGTGAGCTTGCTGTCGATCTCGCGTTTCTGGAGCCGGCTGAGATATTCGCCGTACTCGGGGAGGGTCAGAAGTTGGTAGCCGCCGGCGACCTGCTCGATGCGGAAGCAGCGGCCGGATTCCTCGTACTGCTTGTTCAGGTCCTTGATGGCGCGGCGGAGGGGCTTCTGGCTGCTCAGGTCCAATAATTCGGCCAATCGCGCTGCGGTCAGCGGATGGTGGGTGGCGAACAGCAGGGCTTCGAGGGCGAGAAGGTCGATGCCGCCGGCCTCCTGCCCGGCCGGCTGCTGCTCTGCCGCGGCATCGTCCACCGGCCCATCCTTTGGCTCGTCGGGGGCGCCGTCGCCGGGGGGAACATCCTTCTCGTCGGAGGCGCTCACGTCTGTAACTTCTTCCTCTATCTTAAGTTGCTCTTCCATCTCGTCATCGCTGACAAGCCGCAGGACTGCCATGAAAGGCCTCCGATCTTCTGCATTTCATCGGCCTTTTCAAGTCCCGTAATTGAATTACGCGATTCAGCGGCTAAAGTGCGCACGCCATGGAAAGCCTGAAAATCGGAAAGTTCGACGTGAGCAACCGGCTGTTCGTCGGGACCGGCAAGTATGCCAGCTATGAGGTCATGACCCAGGCGCTGGATGCCAGCGGGTGCCAGGTCGTGACCGTGGCCGTGCGGCGCGAGCGGCTGATCGACAAGGATGGCCGGAGCCTGCTGGATTTCCTGGACCTTGGCCGCTACGTGATCCTGCCCAATACGGCCGGCTGCTTCAGCGCGGAGGATGCGATCCGCGTGGCGATGCTGGGTCGGGATCTGCTGGAAAAGCAGAAAAACCCCGGCGCGGGATGGGTGAAGCTCGAGGTGCTCGGGGACAAGAAGACGCTACTGCCCGATCCGGTGGGCACGCTGGAGGCGACGCGGGAACTGGTGAAGGAAGGCTTCACGGTCCTGTGCTACACGAGCGATGATCCCATCAGCGCGCGGCGGCTGAAGGAGGCCGGGGCGGCCAGCGTGATGCCGGCCGGCAGCCCCATCGGCTCGGGGCAGGGGATCCTCAATCCACTGAATATCTCGCTATGCCTGGAGACGCTGAAGGATGGCGATGCGGCGTATCCGGTGATCGTGGATGCCGGCGTAGGCACGGCCAGCGATGTGACGATGGCGATGGAACTCGGCGCCGATGGCGTGCTGCTGAACACGGGCGTAGCGCACGCCAAGGACCCAGTGAAGATGGCGACGGCGATGCGCCATGCGCTGGAGGCGGGGCGGCTGGCGTACAAGGCGGGGCGCATCGGGAAGAAGCGTTACGCCACCGCCAGCAGCCCGTTCGACGGAGTGATCAGCTATATTCCGGGCGAGTGAGGTGGATTTTTGATTTTTGATTTTTGATTGGCAATGTCTGAAGAGCCCGCCCCGATTCAGGGCGGGCGCTGACGCTTCCGCTTCAGACAAATCAAAAATCACCAATCAAAAAATTGAAAATCACTTCTTCGCTCGTTCCGCGGCCTGCTGCGCGAGCATCGCCTGTCCCTGGGCGGCGTTCATCCACTCGACGTGGCCATCGTTGAACAGGACGTTCATCCCGTTACCGTGAATCTCGGGCTTCTCGTAGGCGAGGATCAGCTCGGGCTTGTCCTTCTCGCTGACGTCCTTCAACAGGACATACGAGGTGTTCTTGTTGACCCAGTCGGCCAGCGCGTCCTCCTTCAATCCCGCGGGCGTGGCGACCATGCCCCTCTCGGAACAGATCATGACGTTCGCCGTCAGCATGGCATCTTTCACGAGCGTGCCGAGGTCGGGCGGATTCTGGCCCTTGTGATCGGCGCGGTAGATCATGATGCCCTGGCCGATCTGGCGGAGATTGGATGCACAGCGGATGCGCTCGGCCTGGCCCCTAGCCCTGCTCAGCGCGGGCAGCATCACCGCGGTTGACATGGCGACCGCCCCGACCACGAAGCCCCCCTGCGACGCCAGAAGCTCAGCGCCGGGGAACGGTGTGATGGCCTTGGCGTGCCAGCCCAGCTCGTCGACCCATGAGAAGGCGCCGGCCGGCGCGAGGTTCTCGCGGAGCTTGGGCAGCGTGGGCAGAACCATCGGCGGGGTCTTCACGCCGAACAGATCGGCGAAGCCCAGGCCGATCTGCGAGATCAGCAGCATCGCCTGATAGTTGTCGCCGACGCCCTTGGGCAGATCGGCGAAGCTGAAGCTGGTGGGGTTGGCCGCGCCGCAGCGTTTCGCAGCGCGATGAAGTCTTCGTTGTCGAGGATGGATTTCCGGCCGGCGAGGTTTTGCGTAGCGGCAGCCACCACCTGCGGATACAGGCCGACGTAAAGGTTGCCATCGACAAACGCCCACGACGGCGAGACGAAGGGGACGCTGAGGTAGTTGATCTCCACGTTGCCGCTCTTGGCGGTGTTGAAGCTGAGCTGCATCCGATCGCGGGCCATCTCCTTGCGGCTGAGGTCTTCGACGAACTTGGCGAGCTTGCCGATGGCCTGCTGGAAATCGGCCGGCTTGTTCAGCTTGTTGACGATGACGAAGCCGAGCAGCCCATTGCCGGCCGTCGCGGGGTCGATATAGGCCGACCACTGATCGCCGAGGCTTTCGAGCAGGTCCTTCTGGATATCGACGCCGGTCATTTCCTTGACCTTGGCCAGGCCGCCGTCGATGTCGCGCTGGGCACGGGGCTCGAACTGAACGATCAGGTCCTTGATGCGGGTGAAGATGCCGGCCAGGTCGAGGCGGCAGGCGCCGGCCCAGGTGGCGGTGGCGGGGATCGTGCGGTAGATGTCATCCGTGAGGGGCTTGTTGTCCAGCAGGCTGAGCAGCCCGGCGCGGCGCCGGGGCGGCGAGGAAGGCCTGGCTGGAGAAATCCCGGCCGTCGAAGCCGCAGGTGATGGCCAGCCGCTTGGCGCCGGCCAGGCCGAGGTTGTCACGGACTTTGGTCCAAATCTGCTGTACGTCGGGTGGGGCGAACTGGGTCACCGCGCCGTTGACGAGCGTGAGGATGCCTTCGGCGTCAACATAGGCGCAGAAGATGCTGTCCTTGCCGACCTGGGACATGGCCTGCTTGAAGTTGTCGCTGATGGCGATGGACTTGGGCTGGTTGGCGCCGGTGCCCGCAACGGCCAAGGCTTCCTGATCAAAGCCGACCTCGATGCCGACGAGGTTGTCGAGCTTGAAGGCCTTGATGGGGAATGGCGCGCCCTGGGCCATGGCGACGAGTTCCTGGAACTGCTTGAGCAGCGCATCCGATTCATTGCCGGCCTGCACGATCAGGGCGAGCTTGGGCATGGGCTGGCCCTGGAGGTTGACGCCGCGGAAATAGAAGGCGGTGGGATGGCGCCAGATCGGCCCGGCGATGGCGCCAATCTTCGCGACAATGGGGACGATGTTGCGGTTTTCCTGGCCGATGCGGTCGAGCAGGCGCGGGAAGAAATCGTTGATGAGGGCGGGAACATTGGAACTGTCGAGCACGGCCTTCATGCGCGACTGGTCGTACGCCGGCCCGAGCGAGTCGATGCCCTGCCAGCCGACGTAGATGAGCGAGTCGGATGGCACGCGATCGACCAGCGGCTGAGCGCGGGTGAGCAGCGGGAAAGCGAGCACGGCAAGCGTGACGGCGATGAATCTGCGCATCGAGAACCTCCGGGTGAAGACCGTAAGCACAATAACAGAAAATCGGCGAAAGAGAACTGGCAGAAGAAACGAAAAAGAACGGGATGCTTTACCCAAGCCAGATGCTTCAGCGACCCAGCCGTCGGGTTCTTGACCAAATCTACGGCTTGATCTGCGCCTCTTCCAGCGTCACGTTGTTCTGCTTGCTGTTGCGGCCCTGATGCCGGAGCAGCTCGAACAGCAGGTCGGACTTGCCGGCCGGCGCGACCGTGGCCGCGAACTGCACCGTTTGGAAGTCGTGCAGGATCGGCTTGAGGGCGCTGCGGAAGACGGCGTGGCCGGGGAAAGCGTGGCGGATTTCCAGGTCGATCGGTTTGGCGGTGTAGTTGCGCACCCGCTGGGTGTAGATCTCGTGATCGTCCCAGCCGACGACGTTGGAGTTGACCTCGATCCGCGCCGGCCCGCCGACCTGGCGGAAGAGGTTGGCGCCGTTGACCTGGAGCCAAATGTTGTCGCGGGAGGCGCACAGCTTGATCAGCTCGAAGATGACGTTGGGGTCGGGTCCGAGATTCAACTCGATCTTGTCGCCGATGGGGATGTACTTGACGCTCTGGCCAACGAGGAACGACAGCCCATCCCGGCCGTTGTCGCGGAAGACGCGCACGATGCCGTCCGGCAGGGGGGTGGTGCCGAGCTTCGATTCCTTATCGTTGGTCAGCACGTACATCCGCACGAGCTGGTCGCCATATTCGACCGGGCGATAGCGGTACTGAATCTTGAACGGCACCGTCTGGCCTTCGAGGCTGCGCATGCGCTTGGACCAGCCATTCGGGATCGTCTCGGTGCCTTCGATGGTGTAGATGAAATATTCGGAGAGGCCTTCCTTCACAATCTGCTTCTCGGCCGGTACAGGCGCGGCAGCCGCGGCGGGTGCTGGCGCCAAATCGAACGCCCGTTTGGCGGCCACCTTCTTGAACTCCTCGCGCCGGCCGCTTTCCATCTTGCTCACCTCGCCCATCGGCAGTTGCGCAAGCTGGGCGATCTTCTCGACGAGATTGATCGTGCCGACGACCAGCCGCACCTGCGCATCCTCGTACTCCTCGCCAGAGTTGTTATAGACGCGGACGAAGCCCTCGAAACCCATCGCCTTCTCCTCCTTGTCGGCGATGCAGAGGTAATCGGCCTTCCAGGTAATGCCGCTCGTGAAATACGTGATCTGGATGCTCACTTCGCCGTCGATCTCGCTGTTGACGTTCCAATAGAGCATTTGGGGCTTGTCATGCGGGAACGTGGTATCAAGGACCTCGACCTTGTCGGGATTGGTGAGGAACTTCAGCTCGACCGATGTTGGGTCAATCAGCGTATTGGCCCACGAGAACTGCAACGGATTGGCGCCCTTCTTGAACGTCACCGTGCGCAGTCTCGCGGACCAGCGTCAGGTCTTCGCTGTTGTAGATGGTGAGCTGGACGGTGTTGCGCTTGGGAACTGTCGAGAGATCAACATTGCGCACCTGTAGGGTGGGCACCGCCCACCACAATACCAGCAGCGACGAAGCGACGAAGCGACGGAGCGACGAAGGTGGCGGATTCTTGACTTTTGAGTTTTGATTTTTGATTGGGTTCATGGGTTCTCTCGCATCCGCCCCCTAATCCGCAATTCGCAATCCGCAATCGTCCTTACCACTCGTTCTTGAAGATGACGTGCAGCTTCTGAATGTTCTTCTCGGCCTTGCCGTCAGCGCCGCGGGCCGGGAGCTTCACGTGGAAGACAAGCTGCTCGAACGTGCTCTTTTCCTTGTCCGCACCGCCCTGGAACGTGGTCTCGTTGCCCATGTCCCACTGCACATCCCGGCCGGTGTCGCCGCGAAGCTGGTTGCGGACGAAGCGGAGGTTCTCGACGATGTCGAGCGTCACCGCCTGGTCCTTGAAGTTCTCGATCTCGTATTTCAGGACCACCGACTGGTTGTACAGGTTTCCGGCGACGCGGATGTTCTCGTTCTTGTCGATGGTGCGCTTGACGACGATGTCCTGGGCGACGCCGAGATACAGCCGCATTTCGTCGTCGATCGGCGTGAACTTGCCCCAGTCCTCGCCGAGGAACGCGGTGGACTTCTCCTTATCCTGCACCCCGCCTTCGATGAAGATGCGAACCTTGCCATAGGCCAGCGGCGCAGCGCCCATGTTGTTGGCCTTGTCGTTCTTGAGCACATAGTGCATGGGGATGCGCAGCTTGTTCTGCGGCTGGTCGAGCCAGCCGAACTCGGCCAGCGAGGCCGTGTAGGTCTTGCGGATGGGCACCTTGACGAACTTGGTCATCAGCATTTCCTTGGTCTCGTTCAGGCCGACGGGCTTGCGGAATTCCTTGCCAAAGCCGGCCCAGACCTCGCTGGCGCCGAACTCCTCGTTGGCGAAGTTCTGCAGGCGCATGTACTGCGAGAGCGTCAGGCTGCTCTCGTCGCGGGCGGCGACAGCGCGATAGTTGAAGCTCTTGCTGAGATTGCCCAGGATGTAGCTGATGCGGACCCGAGCCGAGCCGCTGTCGCTGGAGGCGACCGACCAGACCAGGGCGGCTTCGTTGGGCGGATAACTGACCGAGAGGACCTTCACATCGAGCTTCTTCTCGCCGACGGGGGCGATGACGCGGAAGACGATGGTCTCCGGGTCGATCTGGGTGTTGGCCCAGGAGAAATCGACCTGGTTCTCGCCCTTGACGAGAGGCACGATGCGCTCTTCCTCGACCAGCGTGGCGTTCTGGTTATCGAGTTGAATCTCGACGCGCTCCCGCGGTGGCAGCGTGATGAGCTTGATCCGCGCCATCGCGGGCGGAGTGAGGCAGGTCAGCAGAGCGGCGAAGGCCAGTGACGAAAAGCATGTGAGTTTGCGCATAGGCAGTTCCAGTTCCGAGTTCCGAGTAGACAGTTCCGAGTCTGCTCCCAACGCCCTTTGGACGCTCATGGCCGGGAAAGGTTTCGGGTGGACCTGCAGTGCATCCGAGGCGGAAGCGTTTTGGGTAATCAATGCCGCGGCGGCGGGCGGGATGGCAATGGGTTCGTTTCGCAGGGGAGAGTGCGCGGGAGAGGGGGTGGAATCTGCAAGGTCTGGCGCGGCGGGAGGTTGCGGGCTTGGGGCGGGGGGATCGGTGGGTTCGATCGGCAGCAGAATCCTCATCGGAATAGGGCGTGGTGGGGACTTGTTTCTGGACGTAGAAGAAGCGGGTGATGAGCTGGCGGAGTTCGCGGTGCAGGCTCTGCTCGTAGCGATTCAGCAGAATGAAGGCGTTGTGGGGATCATCCGAGAAGCGATGGGCGAGGATGCGGCAGGGGTCGGGCGGGGCGCCGTCGGCGCTGGGCGGGACTTTGGCGGCCTCGATGTCGAAGAGGTGGTTTTCGGCCTCCTGGACGCGGCGGAGCTTCCAGGTGAGGTTGACGATGCGGTGGAAGAGGGTGAGTTGGATGGGGTTGCGGGGGCGGAGGTCGCATTCCAGTTCGTGGCGGAAGGTGGCGAAGGTGGCGGCGCATTCGCTGGGGAGGACGGGGGTGTCGGAGCAGACGCCGTGCTTGAGGGCGTTGAGGCGGGAGCGGGCTTTGCCCTGGGGCGTGCGCGGGCCGGTGGATTTCAGGGCGTTGGCGCGGTTGGCGGCGAGACGGCGTGGGGAGATGGAGGAAGGGTCTGGGGTCTGGGGTTCAGGGTCGGAGGCCGCGGACTGGAGATCGGAGGATTCGGATTGAAGGGCGGGAGTTTCGGAGTCGGCGGCGAGAAGCGGGTTGGGGAGGATCATGGTTTCTTTCGTTGGGGTTCCACACCTACCGGCTTGTTGCGCAGATCGATTGGGGATGGCGAGCATCGCGCAACGGAGTTGTGATGGTGGCGGGGGAAGACGTGGTGTTCGGCGTGGCGGGTGGTCGATCTGCGCAGCGCGGGGGATTCACCGCCGAGGCGGAGAGGACGGGGAGCGGATGCGCCCCCTCGGCATTCCGCAGCCGCTCAGGCCCGGTTCGATGTGCTGGTTTCCCGTCGGTCGGCGGCTTCACGCTCCAGGCGCTTGTTGACCTCGTAGGCGAGTAGCTGCTTCCCGCAGGTTGAACACTCATCCCAGGTGGCATCGGGCAACACTATCGTGCCGCCGGGCACATTGGGCGGCGGATCGAACCGGTAATTGCCATGGTGGGTCTCCAAGGTCGGGTGACCGCAAAATGGACAGGTCTTTGGCATGACAGGCTACCTCCATCACGCGGAATGCACGGAAACGATCAGCAGTGCATCCTGCGACGCATCGGGCCTGTAGATCGTGACCCGGACGTAATAGCGGCGCGAGAGGATCGGAACGGGCGCCAAGTCATACGCCGGCATCCCAACGAGCGCTTGCGGATGCGTCTTGACCACCGTCGGCTTCACACGTTCGCCTCGGTCAATCCAGTCGCAGATGGCCTGACAAACGTCTTCCATCGTCAATCGCCACGCCAGCATGTTGCCGGTGGCGTGCGCATCGGTCTGCACCCGGTCGGGCCGCGACGCCAGGGCGCGAATCAGGGCCTTGACCGGAGGATCGGCGTCGCTGGCCATACATCACCCAATACTACACCGTCGCCCACGGATAGACCAGCACGAAGGCTCACATGGCAGCGTATCGGCCGATCCCGGGTGGTGCAACCATTGGGAAAGGCTTATGACCGAACGCAATGCGCTGGGGGCGAAACTGGCGAGGCGGGCGGAGCACTGGCGATGGAGCTCGCTGGCCGCGCGGGATGCCAAGGCAGGGGCGATGAAGGAGCTGTTGGCGGCTTGGCCGGTGGATCGGCCGAGGGGATGGGTGCAGCGGGTGAATGAGGCGGAGAATGAGAAGGAGTTGATGGCGTTGCGGTGGTCGCGGGACCGCGGGCGGCCGTATGGGGAGGTGAGTTGGGTCGGGACGACGGCGCGGCGGCTGGGGGTGGAGAGTTCACTGCGGGCGGTGGGGCCGCCGAAAAAGGCGAAGCAGAAGTTGAAGCTCATCTAGAAATGGCTTATGACCCCTTTTCTGGCCCACCCCTTTTCTGGCCCCGTGATCTTCCGCAGGCGCGGCGCGGTCTTGGGGAAACCATGGACGGTCTGAGGCAGGAGCGGAGCGATCCCGCGCCTCCTCGCCGTGAAGTCTCACCCCCCGCCCCGCGTTCCCCATTCCGCATTCCGCATTTCGCATTCGCCCCTCTCCCTCCAGACCGGTTTCTGGCAGCCCTACTCCAGCCCCCAGTGCATGCGAATCAGCTTGTAGAACGGATCGCGCCCGCCCGAGCGCTTCTCGGCAAGGTCGAGGTACACGCCGGCCTGGCTGGCGTTGCCGGTGTTGTACGCCATGAACGCCAGCAGGAACGGCGACGTGGCGTCCTTCTCCTGCTTGCGCGCGATCTCTTTCAGGTCCTTCACCAGCGACTCGAGACGGTCCTTGGGCAGCAGCGACTTGAGGTTAACCTGCGCCATCATCAGGGCGGGGTCGGAAACCATCGCCCCGCGCAGGTGCAGGTCGGCGTTGCGGTAGTAGCCGGCGCCCAGCTCGTCGATGCCGCGGCCCAGCGTGATCATCTGGTTGCCCGGCGCCACGCGGGCGGCCGCGTCGTACTGGTCCAGCGCCGAGACGTACTTGCCCTCGCGCATCAGGTCCTCGGCCTTGCGCAGCAGCCCCGCCAGGCCCTGCGCTCGATGCCCGTCGCCAGCGATTCGATATGCACGGGCGCGGGGCGGGTGGTCGGCCGGGTCGCGGGGCCCTGCGCCAGGAGTTCGCGCGTGATACGGTAATAATCCGGGACCGGCGCGGCCGCCCCAACGGTCTTCTGCGCCTGGCGAGCCCGAAGCTGCTTGAGGAATTCCTGGTAGCGATCCTGATCGGTCTCAAGCCGGCCGACATAGTATCGCGCCAGCCGTTTCTCCATCTCGGCATGCTGTGCGCTCTGACGGCTGGCGCGCCGAGCACGCGCCAGCTCGTCTGCTGCTCCGTGCGCACGTCGTTGGGCAGCGGATTGGCCTGGATGGCGTTATCCAGCGGCCGGCCGCCAACCGCCACGTTCTCGGGCGACTCGAGAGGCTTGGGCAGCGGCCGGGCAAGATTGTTGTCGTTGATCTTCGGCGTATTGGCCAGGTTCTCCTCGCCCTGGTTGCCGGAGATCCTGGCCAGCTCGTCGCGCATGGCCTGCAGAGCGGCCGGCTGGAGCTTGAGCCTGGCCAGCAATTCGTCCGACTGCATCAGCGAGCCATTGCGCGATGCGTTGTTGATCTCGCTCAACGTGAACGTGCGAACGCCCTGGAGTGGCGAGGCCGTCAGCAGCGTCGGCATGTTGGTCTGCTGATCGACCGGGCCGGGGATGACGATGTCGCCGATGCGCGGCGCCAGCATCGGGTCGGCCAGCAGCGTGTCGTAGCGGAGCTGATTGATGAAGGGGTTTGACTGAGTCGGAGGCGGCGCGGGCGTGAACGTGCCGGTGAAGCCCATCTCGCGAAAACCGCGCGGAGGCGGCGCCACCATCGCGTTGCCATAGAACGGCTGCGCCGGCCGCGGTATTCGTGTACTGATAGGGCACGGACGCGCCGCTGGAATCGCGATAGAACCGATCGAAGGATGCGCTGCCGAGATTGCCGCGGAAATCGCGCGGATCGGTGTAGGGCACCTGCCCGCGGAACGCTTTGGCATCCGTGACATTGCCGGTGACGATCTGATTCCCGTTGATGGTCTGCGGCGTGTAATAACCCGAAGGCGCGCTGTTGTAGCCGCCGCTGCCCACGCGGGTGTTGGCATCGACGCCCGGCCCTCATCGCCGACGCGAACTTGCGCGGCGGCCGGCGCCGCCAGTGCGGCCAGCAGGATCGTGCGAACAGAGGCGCGGAAGGAGAGGCATTTCATGGATCACCTCGTTAGACAGCCATTATATCGTCAAAGTTCCGGCCGGGGGTCAGGAATCCGGCGAGCGGTCTGATAATGCCCGGTCTTTCCTACGCTCGTCTCCACGACGCTCTCAACTTCGCCATCAGCTCACGTCCCTCCTCCACGCTTCCGGCGCCCGCGTACACGATGATATTCCGCTTCCTCGGCCAATCCCCGGCTAGCAGCCGCGGGAGCACCGGCGATTCCGGCCCGAAGACTCCCGTGGGCATCACCACCACGTTTCGCGGCGCCCTCTCGCACAGCGCGTGGAAATCGTGCAGCCGCCAGTCCGTGTCGAATCCGCTCAGCGACGGTATCCCGAAGTAATCGTCGATCACCTCGGCCTGCGTGCCGCAGTAATGCACGCGCCCGCCGCCCATCGCCCGCAGAAATCGCGTGTCGCGCGGCAGCACGAACCGCCGGTAGAAATCCGGGCTGATCATGTGCATCGAGCAGTTGCTGATCCGCGCACAGCCCTTCCACATCGCCCCCCAGTCGAAGAACCACTGCGGGTTGCGCGTGATCTGCGCGGGCCCTGTGCATGATGTTGACCATGAAATCCGTCACGACATCAAGCAGCCGCTCGACTGCCTCCGGCCGGTCGTAGAAATCCAGCAGGATGTCATTGCCGCGAACCAGGTGCGCGGTATTGAACGGGCTCTGGATGTCCGGGTGCTGGATCTGCACGCCGGCCGGCAGATTCTCCAGCCAGAGATTCGTCCACTTCCAGAGCTTGCCGTACCAGCCCGCATCGGTCGAAGGCTTCCGCAGTGCGAACACAGCATCGACGCTCTGCAGCGCGTGCGAGCCCGCGCACGGCAGGTTGTTCGTCGGCAGAAACATCTCGCATCCGAACGCGGCGGCCACCTGGGCCGTGCCAAACTGCACGCGCACGGTCGGCACGCGGTCATCGCCGATCTCCAGGTGCGGCCGAAGCTGGTCCAGTTCCGACTTGAGCATCACCATCGGATCGGCCAGTCGCTCCTCCCACGTCGGCAGCCCCGGCGTGGGCGTGTTGATGATGATCATCGGCTCACAGTCGTCGGGTTCCTCGCGCAGCCGGCGATAACGCCGATAGACATCTTCAAACCGAGCGAGATCACGATCGGTGATCGTCAGATAATCGGTCAGGTTCATGGCGTGGCCATTCAGCCGGGCAACCCGTGCGTCCCGGCCGTGTCAATCGGCGGCAACTGAAGCGGCTGCTCGCGCAGGAGCTGATGCGCCGCCTCCAGAATCCTGTTCACCAGCGCCTCCCCCGAGCCGCGGGCATACATCGTGGTATCCGGCTCATAGCCGCCCCAGTAGAACTGGTTGAGAGTCGGGAAATAGCCCTGGCAGTCCGTCGCGGTGAACATCACGTAGCTCTTGAGGAACGGGCTGGACCACTTGAGCATCGCGCCCAGCTCCGACATCGGCTCGCCCGGAAAGCCGGCCAGCAGGATCGGCCCGATGCCCAGCAGGCTCACATGCGTGTGATAGACGCCGCCCTCGCGAGGCAGTTGCTGGCCGCGGGCCTGCTTCTCGGGCAGCATCTGGCGCGTGGCCGAGTCCTTGAAGCTCAATGACACCTGCGGATACGCCAGTCTCAATTGCTCGTCATAACCGGCCGCAACCGAGTCGTAGCAGCGCGTGATCGCCAGGCGCGCCAGCCGCGTGCCCATTTCCTCGGCCATGGCGAATCCGCTCTCCGGCATGAGCGGATGGTTGTCGCCGGCCGCGCCGGTGGTGGCAAGGCACGTGCATCCCGCGAACGTCTCCTCCACCCGCCGGCGGAGGACCCCCTGATAGTCGGCCGAGACGAGATTCGATGAATTGCCGATGCACAACGGATGCGCGGTGTAGTTGGTGATGACGGCCTTGTACCGGTTGGGCGTGCCTTTCCTGCGGAAAGCGATGATCCCCAGCTCGCGATCGACATACTCGCGCGAGAGCCCCAGGAGCTGCTTGTTGTCGGGAATATACAGGAAGCGCCGGTCGGGGAAGTTATACCGCCGGTTCATGTTTTCCGCGGCGTCGGCATAGTTGTACCGAAGCTCGCACTCTTCGGCGTTGGCTTTGGCCTCGCTGGCGGCCTCGACCGCCCAGTCAACCAGCCGGCCGAGATAATCCTGCCGGCAGGTCGGCCGCGGCTCGCCATCGATGAGGTTGGCGTACTCCACCACGTCGGGCGCTGAATGCACGTGCGTGCAGGCGAGAAACACATGACCGACTTCAATGCCGGTGGCCTGGGCGACAGCGCCCGGAGACGCTTCTGGGTAGGCGCCAGCAGGCCGATGAGGTCGAAACTCAGGAGAACGGCCCGGCGTACGCCGTCGTCCAGGTAGAGCGCCGTAACCGACAGATCATCGTGGACGCCGGTGTTGGGGTAATCCGGGCCATACCCGCAAAGATGATGGCCGATTTCGGGGTTGATCGTCCGACGAGCGGAGCCGACAAACATGGTTCATCTCCTGTTGGTTTGGCGCGATGTTGGCCGCGACGGCAGCGTCACCGTTATGAGGCAGGATTCGAAGGGCTTGAGCGTGTACGGCACGCCCTTCGTCTTGAGCTGTAATGCGGAAATCTTGATGGCGCCACCAGCGCCCTTTCGCTGAACTGCCAGCTTTCTGACGACCGAGTCGAACACGTGCATCGGGTCCAACGCCGCCGCGCCACGAACCCTTCGCGAACTCATGTTGACCAGGTAGACGATGGCTTCCCCCGCGCGGTGCCAGACAGCGCCGAAGACCTCTTCATCGCCCGTCTTCACCCAGCCTTCCGTGGCGGGCGCGAACTTGTACTTCGGGAAGTCGATCTCCGAGAGGAAACGATACTCCTTGACGAACTCCGCGATGCCGTCCCAGAAGCTGTACAAGTGCGAGCCCGGTCCCAGCGCGGGATGCCCCTGTAGAAGCGAAACCATCGCACATCGCCGCTGGTCCGGCCCGAATCCCCAGCCGTGAATGAACCGCGGCGTGATCGGGATGAACGTGCATTGAACCGGGAAATGCGCCGGATTCGTCGGCCGCGAGGCGCCGGCCGCCTCCTCGTGGATCGTGGTGACGTCGGACATATTCTCGATGACGATCTGCGGCAGGCCCGACAGGTGCGTCATGATGATGCCATCCGGTCCCACGCGCTTGCGGCACCAGCACATGAAGTCCAGGAACGCATCCTGGTCGGTGTGCGTGGCGCCGCCGACGTGCTTGGCGTGCCGGCAGGGGTGCGGCGTACACCAGTCGAAGTACAGCCCGTCCCAAGGCAGGTCGTTGAGAATGATGTCAACCGACTTCTTGCGGAAATCCAGCCAGCCGCTCTCCAGGCACATGAGCTGTCCGAACTCGCCGCTGCCGTACCATGTGTGAAGTTCTTTGAACTCAGGGCCGCATTCCTTGCTCCAGGCGGCCTGATTCGGGGGAAAATCGGGGGACTCGGGGTGGAACTCCTTGACCGAAACGTACGTGATGGCCTTCATGCCCAGGCGATGGCTGGTGTCGATGATCCGCCTCAACTCCGCCATGCCGGCCGGATCGTACGGCGGATAGACGCCATCGTGCCAGAACGGGCCCTCCTCGCGATAGTCGTTGTGGAAGCGGACGAGCTTGATGCCGGATCGCGCCAGCTTCTCCAGATCGGCGTCGCTCAGCCAGCGACTATCGGCGTAAACGTGAAACCAGGGTTGGCTCACCGTTCCCCGCGGCTTGATCGAAGGCAGTCCGATGTAGTAGCGCAGCTTGTAGCTCCCCTGGAGAGTGATCGGGTTGCGCCGGTAGGCCAGGCAATAGGGCGCCAGCGAAATCAGCGTGTGATCGGGGTTGTCCCAGGCGGGCTGCAAGGTGTAATTCCCCAGCCCGCTCTGTCGGCAGAAGTTGCTGTTCCATTGCGAAAGGTCGCTGCCTGGCATGAACTCCAGGCCTTCGCCGCCTTTCTGGAAGCAGCAGATGTGGATCGGCACCAGGCCGTTCATAAAGCTGGTGGCCTGGGCCGGTGCGACATCGCCCGCATGGGCCAGCGAGCGATTGGGCAACTTAAGCCACTTCCCCGGGCTAGTGCCATCCGGACTGCTGCCCATATCCGGGTTGTCGCGCACGAGGGCGTCGGTCATGCCTTCGCGCAGGACGATGTCGGCCACCACCACCTCGACCACGCCGGGGCACGGCTCGTCACAACTGACCTCCAGCTCACAGGCGACAATGCCCCAAAGGCGATACTCATACCGTCGGCGAAAGCGGATGGGCAGCATTCGTGGAACGCCGGCCCCGGCGGGCGGCGCCTTGGCGAGCTGATACCGCCCCTCGACCGTGACAATCGGGCCTTCAGCGCCTTCGGTCACGCGGACGTCGGGGTGGCGATCGTTGGCTTCGGCGTAGAAATAGGGGCTCGAGCTGTCGCTCGTGGGATGAGGCTCGCGGCAGCGGATTCGCCCGCCGACGGGCCCGGCCAGAAGATTCTCGCCCCCGCCGTGCGTAAACGTGATCGAGTCCCAGCACCCACCGGCGCCGAGATCGTGTCGCACCGTCCAATAGGGCGACTCCACAAGCAGGTTCTTTCCACTGCGGCGAACCGCGCAACGCTGCGTGTCGATGGCCTTCATCCCGGCAATCTATGGAACTGTCGCCGCCACCACAAGCCCCCGGGAGCGCGGGCGTCCTCGCCCGCCGCAACCCTCGCTCACGCCGCCATCCGAAACGGCCCCGTCTCCATCCACGCGGGCACCAGATACGACACTTCCGGCTGCACCAGTCTGGCCATCGCCCACGCTTCATCCCCGTTTGCCGCCGTCACCAGTCCGATGATTCGATTGCTCGTATTGTAGCAGTAGTAGGTCTGCACGATTGACCTCCTTCCGCTGTCACGATGTCATCATTCTGTCCACACAATAAGACACCCTGGACGAACCATCGTCGGTCCCGTTTGCTTCCGCTTCAGACAAACCCGCTAATACGCCCTCCCCTCCAGCACGCATCCCTTCCGGTTCACGAAGAAGTACCTCAGAGCGTCCATCAGGTGATCGTGCGTGCCATCCTTGATCGGCAGCTCGCTGCCGCCGTCGGCATAGCGATAACCATGCATCGCCGCGATCAGCCGTTTGCAGCGCGGGTGTATATAGAGCTTGACCTCGCCAGTCCCCGAGCACACGGCCGTGCGGACCAGTTCGAGGCTATCCTGAATCCGGCTGGAGCGGTGCCGCACCACGAATCCGGCCGATTTGAGCAGTTGCACATCGGACAGCGCCGTCTGCTCGTGACGCGCCGCGCCGGCCGGGTCACACGCCACTAGCCTCGCCGCGCCCCAGTTGCGCTGCCGAATCTGCTCGATGTGTTCGGCCATCGTGCGCCCGGGCTGCACGTATTCGTCGATCACATGGACGGCCCCGCCGGGCACTTGGCGAATCCACAGGCACACCAGGGCGCAGAGAAGCCAAAATCCATCCCCAACCACAACTCGCTTTCGTCCATCCCCTCGACCGTCTCGCGCACGTGAGTATCCGTCGAGAATCGCGGGAAGACGCAGTGCTCCACCGTCGGCCGGAGGCACAGCATCTCCGATTCCCAGCACTCGCGGCTGACGCGCCTCTTCATGACGATGGCGTCGTCGATCGCGAAGAAACCCTCGCAGCGGGTCTTGGCGATTCCCTTGCATTCCTCGGCCAGCGCAATCGTCGCATGGCCGGCCGGGATCGCACTTCTCCAGCACGTCCAGCAGGCACCACTTGATGACCGTGACGCCTCTTCTCTCGGCCTCCTCAATCACGCGCTGCATGAGCCCCGACCGGCGATGGCACGTCGAGAGCGCCTCGACAGTGCCCTTGATCAGCTCGGGGCGGTCTTTGCTCTTGGGCAGCGTGCGCGTGATGAGCTGCGCGGCCTGCCACACGGCCGGGTCGAACATCTCCACCTCATCGCAGCGCAGCTTCTGCACGCGCAGCCCGCGCACATTCCGCTGTGACTGCGTCAACACGGCCGCCGAGGCGCCGTTGACCATCTGAATGCGACGAGTCCGCGCTCGCCCGCGGACGAGGTCATCGCCGAAGCTCAGCACGTCCGGCCAGAGGTGTTCCCACATGCGCAGGCTCTGCTCGAGCGATCCGCCAAGGATTCGCACCGCGCAGTCGGGCTTCTGCAGCAGGTCGAGCAGACTGGCCACCGCGCCCAGCCGCGTCTTGCCGCCGCCGCGCGGCGCCCAGACCACCAGGTCCTCGGCCGGCTCGTGGTAGGCCCGCCACAAGTAATCCAGGGGCGAACGGTGGCCAGGGCACACCGCACGCGCCGGCACGTTCAGCTTCAACTCGCGCTGCACCCATTCCCTGAGCTGCGCCGGGCTCGTGAACCGTGCGCCCGGCCGCTCCCGAATTGCGTCGTTGTCAACCATGGCCATTACCTTTCCGGATCTCAGTTCCGAGTTGTCGGTTGTCAGTCCCGAGTTTCCAGTCACTCACCAACGAACCCGTCTGGTTGCGCAAATCGCACCTGGGCCGCGCAACATCGCGCAACATTGATTGCCCAACCGCGTAAGGGCCTCGCGGCGGGATCGAACCGCCGGCCGATCTGCGCAACATCCCGTCCCGCGAGCGAGCGCGTACCTGACTGGCGCGATATCACGCCTGCCAGACGGTCAATCTGAAATCTGAAATGTGAGCTTTGAAATCTGAAATCCGACTTCCCGCCCTTGTCCGCTAACACCGAAAGTACGACGTTAAAACGTTGTTACTTGCGTGCCTTCCCCTTGACGCATGCCAGCGCATTCTATCCTTCTGGCCTGACACTTTTTGAGACTTATTTATGCCCAATCAAACCTCGGGGATTAGCGACCATGACCTTGAGCAACTGGTGTCCCTTTACAGTTCGCTCTCGGACAAGACCCGGCTCCTGATCCTGCTGGCGCTGGCCAAGGGCGAACGCAACGTCACCACGCTCTGCGAAGAGCTCAACCTCTCGCAACCCGCCATCAGCCACCATCTGGGCCTGCTGCGCATGAACAACCTCGTCGCCAGCCGCCGGCGCGGCCGCGAGGTGCTGTACATGTTCCAGGGCGGCGGTGACGGCCAGGTGCCCATGCAGTTCCCCCTGCAGAACGTGACGGTGACGATCTCGCGGCTGAAGCGCTGAGGCTTCCCGCTCGCTGCGGTCCTCATCAGAATCTGATCCTTGGCCCGAAGACCATTACGCCGATGGCCACCGCGCCCATCGCCGCGATCAGCACGGCCCCGGCCGACACGTCCTTGGACTTCTGCACCAGCGGATGAAACTCGGGCGAGGCCACATCGCACAGGAACTCGAAGGCGGTATTGAGCGCTTCGGCCGTCCACACCGACACCACGGCCAGGATGATCCAACACCACTCGGCCCGCGAGATCCGGAACCACACCCCCGCCGCCACGACGAGCACCGTCGCGGCCAGGTGAATCCACGCGTTGTGCTGCGAGCGGAGCATGACGGCGATGCCGGAGAGGGCATAGCGGAAGCTGCGCAGGCGGCCGGTGAATGTGAAGGGCTTTGTCGTCTGGTCCATGGGGGTATTGTATCTGAGATCGTCAGTTGTCAGTGGTCCGTTGTCCGTGGACGGGTCAATGGTCCGTTGGCCAGTTGCGAGAGCCTGGGCGAGTCTCAAGGCCTAATCCCTCCTGGCCATCCGCCCCCCGACGAACGCACCGCTCGCCGCGCCGAGCAGCATGGACATCGGCACGAACACGACGACGAAGCACGCCTGGGCGCCTTCCCCCTTGCCCGCGGCCCCTCGACAGACGATCTCGTAAATCGGGCCGCACAGCAGCAGCGCCATGATCAGCCCTGTCAGCAGTCCCAGGATGGCCATCAACACGCGCATGATCCACGCTGCCCGTGGCGCTGACCCGTCCACAGCCGAACACTGCTGTATTCTACCTGCAAATCGCCCTGTTTATGTACACAATCTCGGCTTTATCTTCATGGTTGCCTTCATGGTCCAACCTGGGCGTGCGATAGGAAGCCGACTTTGCGTTGATGGCCCCCCCTTGGGTTTTGGGCAGCGGCGCGGATTGTCATGGGAGGGGGAGGGTTCGTCCAAAGCGGGAGGAAGGAGCTTGTTGTTGAGCCGCTGTTGTCGAGCCGCTTGTCTGTGCGCTTACATAAGCGTATACTCCGCCGTGTGACATCGGCGGCCCGCCGGGCGATTCTCGTCATTCGCGAATGCGTTGCGACGGATCGCTACGCGCTGGCTGTTCACTTCGGCGAGCGGATGGCAGAGCGGGGGCTGTATTGGCCCGACGTGCAGGCGGTGATAGACGACCCGCGAGATGTTCGGGCGCAAGGCATGGACAGATACGGCCGCCCGAAGTGGATCATCTCCGGCGAAACAGCGACCGCGGACGAGATTGAAGTTGTGTGCGCTGTCGAGGTTGACGAAACCGAAACCGAGTTCATCACCATCTACTGGGAGGACTGATATGACGAGCACAATCGCGAACGCCTGGAAGCCGGGGATGGACCTGCCGTACGTCATCTCATTTGGGCCGGGTAGCATGCTCGCTATCGCTCTCCGCGCGGAATGGCTGAAGGCCGATAGATCCGGGCAGCCGCTGTTGCTCCCGCCCGCCGTGCGGGCGATTGACCGGCTTCGTGCGGTCTTCACGAATCAGCAGCGGCTCACGCCGGGCTTCATCATCAGCCTGCGTGAAGCCATGGGCCTGACGCAGACGGAGTTCGGGCGGAAGCTGGGCGTGTCGAAAATGACGGTGAGTCGATGGGAGTGCGGGCGAATGCGCCCAGCCGCACCGCGGCCAGCGCGATCCGCCAGTTGCAGGCAGAAGCTCGGCGCGACGGCGTGAAGATTGACGGCAAGCGGCCGATGGACAGGCACGCCGCCGCGCCTCACTGACTGTGCGTGATTCGGCTTTCGACGTCGGGAGCCATGTCTTTCTGAATCCTGGCTGCGGACGTGAAGCCGAACGGTCCGCAGGGCGGGCGACGACGGTTCTCGGTCAGATGGAGTGAAGTCGCGCCCGCCCGGCGGACCCTGGACTCGTTTTCCCTCGCCTGATACGTCGCAAGATGCTAGACTTAACCCGTGCCGAGCGTTTATCTCGAAACCAGCTTCTTCAGCGAGTGCGTGACGATACGGACGGGGCCAGTCAACCTTGGGCGTCGCGCCACGAGCTTGAGCTGGTGGCGCACGTATGCCCAGAGATTCGATTTGTATATTTCGGATGAAGTCATCCGCGAGTTGTCAGATCCGGGCTTTCCGGATGAGGTTCGCGCACGGCTCTGGCCATGCTGACCGGACTGGGCTCGCTGGAACTGAACGCGGAAGTGGTCGCGCTGGCTGATGTGCTGGCGCGTGAGCGGGTGATGCCGGGGCCCGCTGTGGAGGGCGATGCGCTGCACGTGGCCGCGGCGACGATTCATCGAATGGACTACCTGCTGACGTGGAACCAGAAGCACTTGGCCAACCCGAACAAGCGGACGCACTTCGCGGTGATCTGCGCCAGGCTGAACTTGCCGGCCCCACAGATCGTCACTCCTGACCTTCTGATCCTGGAGAACGAAGATGATTGACACTCGCCCTGATAGCTGCGAACCGACCGCCGTGGATGATGTGCGCCGCGTGCGCGACAGGATCGCCCATGAACACGGCGGAGACCTTCGCAAGCACGTCGAAGAGACCAACCGCATCGCCGAGCAGATTCGGGCGAAGCTGAAAGTGAAGATTGTGCCTGCGCCGCCGCCGAAGCCAAAGGTGGCCGGGGTGGGCGGGTGACGGCCACTTTGCGGATGATTGATCATGCGAGTTCCAGGCAAGCGAGTACGGCGCACGCGCGTGGTCCGGACGGATCGCTACGTGGTGGCGGTCGATGTGGAGGCGGTTATCCCGGACGCCGACCCCAGCGAGCCGTGCTATGAGGCGGAGACGGTGGAACTGCTGCGCGAGGTGGAGTCGCACGCGCGGCAGGGAGACGTCGCGTGGCCTATGCGGCATGGGAAGGTGTACGCGGCGGTGGATGCGGCGTAGGTCGGGTACGGACCTCCGCCTGCGCGAATGGCGCGATCGCCTCTTCTGCGGGCCTGCTTCCGTGGGCAAGCGCGAAGCGACTTCGACGCACAACGGTCCGCAGGGCGGGCGACGACGGTTCTCGGCAAGATGGAGTGAAGTCGCGCCCGCCCGGCGGACCACAGAACTGCTTCGGGTTATCATGATGGCGGAGGCGACACATAACCGGAGTCGTGATGGTCAACGTAGACTTACAGGATTTCATCCGCACTGGACGTTTCGGCCCCATTCGTTTTGGCATGAGCCGACAAGAGCTTGAGGAAATGCTGGGATTACCAACCAGCAGAGCGCCGGAAGTGAAAGGTCAGGTATGGTACTGGAGTTACGGTGACGTGCAGTTCGATTGGGATATCGCTAATGAGGGGAGGCTATATGGCGTACACGTAATCCCGGAAGACTCAATTCCGACTGCTAGCCCATCGCTCATCCTGACGCCATGGGTGATTCGCCTCGGGATGGAACGGCGTGAGTTCGAGGCGTGCCTGAAGAGCAATGGAATACGTTACTGGACTATGGATGAGGGATTCGATGCCGGGCTTGTTCGCATTGGCGCCGGGGTTGGAGTTCGAACCACCTTCAATGAAGGGGAGGCAGCGCAGACGTGCCCGTCTGGGCTGCTTGGAGTTGAGTATTCCCCTCTATATCCGGGGCCGCCGAAACCATGATTGCCATTCAGGAATCGCGCCACGGCGGTGTCTTGATCGAATGGACTGCCTGCCTCCAACTCCTTCAGCCTTGTAGCGGTCCGCTGCAAAGCCTCCGCGAAAGCATCGCCCGCGCGAATAGCGCGATCGGCTCTTCTGCGGACCTACTTCCCCAACCTCGCCCGTATCTCCTCCACATACCCGCGAATCTTCTTCCGCTCATCCTCCCCGAACGGCCGGAACGGCGGCGCGAGGCTTTCGCCGCAGATGCCCATGCAGGCCAGGGCGCACTTGAGCCCCACGAGATAGCTCGACCACTGCGGCCCGGCTCGGTAGATGGTCGTGCTGACGCGCAGGACGATCTCGCTCAGTTCCGCCGTCTTGGGCAGGTCGTGGGCGGACGCGGCGTTGTACAGGTCGACGTACAGACGCGGGAAGAGGTTGGCCCCGCCGTTCACGCCGCCGTGGCCGCCCAGAAGCGTCGCTTCGCCAAGCAACTCATCGGGGCCCACCAGCAGCGCGAAATCGGGGCGGTCGCGCATGAGGCTCTGCACGCGCCGGAAGTAGATCATGTTGGATGAGCTGTCCTTCAGGCCGACGAGGTTGGGCATCTCGGCCGCTTGGCGAACCGTGTCGGGGTCGAAGGCGATCTTGGTGTGGCTCGGCATGTGGTACAGGAAGACCGGCAGCGGCAGGCGCGGGATGAGCTGCTGGAGGTAGTGTAGGATCTCGGCCTGGCCGGCCGGGAAGTAGAACGGCGCGGCCAGCACGCACGCATCGGCGCCGGCGCGGGCGGCGTGGTGGGCGAGGTCGAGCGATTCGGGCAGCGCGGTGTCGGTGATGCCGACGAGGACCGGCTTTCGGCCGGCCACCGTGGCGCAGGTGCGGTCGATCATTTGTCGGCGCAGCGCGTAGCTGAGGCTGGGGCCTTCGCCGGTCGTGCCGAGGATGAACAGGCCATGTACGCCGCCGGCCAGCACGTGCTCGATCAGGCGGTCGAGGCCGGCGGGGTCGAGGCGGTCGGCGTCCAGCAGCGGCGTGGCCAGCGGAGGGATGACGCCGCGGAGGGGAGAGGGGAGACGAGTCGTGCGTGATGACGATGCCATGAGCGCAATCCGATACGTGATTCCCGGGTCTTCACCACATTGCGAGTAGGCCATCCTGCCTTTCTTCTCTTGGCACGGTACCGCCCCACGCATCTACGCCGCAATCTCCACGCCTTCCCGATGGGCGATTTCGATGATCGCACGGCCGGTGATGGGAGCGGTCCACTCCGCCTCGCCACAGGGCACCGGCTCGATGCGGGAGTCCGTGCGCACCCGCAGTGCCCAGAGCCGCTCTACCAGCGACCGGTCTCCGGGATGATCGAACTCCGGAGCGATCACGACCAGATCAATGTCGCTGTCGGTCCTGGCCGTCCCGCGTGCCTGTGAGCCGTAGACAATCCCGCGCGTCGCGTGGATTCCCGTCTGCCGCACAGCCAACAGATAGCGCTTTACGGATTGCTCAATGGACTGATCAACCATTGGATCATCTCCGCGGCTCGTTCGAGATCCCCGGCCACCGCCTCCGCCGTTGGCGCAGGCGGCAGCTCGGTCGGGTATCGGCCCTCCAAGCAGTACATCTGAACTCGACCCAGGAAATCGCGCTCCGGTTCGCTGAGCGCAATGCTGGCCCGATGGCTGAGGAAAAGCAGGTCGTGGCTGCGCGGCGAAACGTCACGGGTTGCCGCGACAACGCGGGCCTTTGTGGCCTTTTCGATCGCGAGATGAAGGAAAAATCCAGCCTGACGCACCTTGCTCGCGTTCAACAATGCACGCGCAGCCTCCAACTCGTCCAGTGCGCCTTCGCGCCAGTACCGAATCTGTGCGGCTACATCGATGGCCACGAGCAGATGATATCATCCCCTTTCTCAAGGATAAAGACCGATCCGGCCGGCATGCTACCGTGCGCGACGCGGGGCAGTTGGGCTGTGCTCGCCGCGCTCATCATGCAGCGGCTCGCTCGCGAGTGAACCGGCCGAAAAACTGCGCCAACCCCGCTGCAACCATCAGCGCGCTGGCGTAGATGATCAACCCGATGACATGGCTGTGGGTGCGGTCATACAGCTTGCCCATTAGCCAGGCGCCGGGGAGGCCGCCGCCGAGATTGCCGATGGAATTGACCAGCGCGATGCCGGCGGCGGCCGCGGTGCCGCCGAGGAATGCCGGGGGCATGGCCCAGAACGGGCCGAGTGTTGACCAGGTGCCGGCCGTGGCGATCACCAGCGCGATCATCGCCAGGACCGGCCCATGGGCGGCCGCGCAGAGGAGCAGGCCGGCCGCGCCTACGCAGGCGCTGATGGCCGAATGCCAGCGGCGCTCGCCGGTGCGGTCGGAATGCCGGCCGACGACCACCATCGCAACCACGGCCGCCAGATAGGGAAGCGCCGCCAGCAGTCCCACGATCGCGTTGCTCGCGCCGGTGCTCCGCTTGATGATCTGCGGCATCCAGTAGTTGATGCCCTGGAAAGCCAGCATCAGCATGCAATAGGTGAGGTTCAGCAGCCACACCTTGCCGCTCGTCAGGCCGTCCAGCAGCGAATGATGCCCCTTTGTGCTGCGCTGCTGGTGTTCAGCGCGGATATAGTCCGAAAGCCGCCGGCGCTCGTCATCGCCCAGCCATCGCGCCTGCTCCGGCCGGTTCGTCAGGTAGAAGAGGATGATGAAGCCGCAGATGACGCTGGGGATGCCTTCGAGCATGAAGAGCCATTGCCAGCCGTGCAGCGCGTGGCCGAAGAGGTGGAATCCCTCCAGTTTCAGCAGCAGGCCGGCCAGTGGCGAGCCGATCACGCCGGCCAGGGCCGTGGCCGTCAGGAACCACGCCGTCGCCCGCGCCTGTTGCCGCGCGGGCACCCAATAGGTCAGGTACAGCAGCACGCCCGGCGCGAAACCCGCCTCGGCCACGCCCAGCAGAAACCGCAGCGTGCAGAAGCTCCACGGGCCGCGCACGAACATCATGGCCGAGGAGATCAGCCCCCACGAGATCATGATCCGGGCCATCCACAGGCGCGCGCCACGCGCTGCATGATGAGGTTGCTGGGGACCTCGAAGATGAAGTAGCCGACGAAGAAGATCCCCGCGCCCAGGCCGTACATCGCCTTCGTGAAGCCCAGGTGGCCGCTCATCTGAAGCTCGGCGAACGAGACGTTCACGCGGTCGAGGTAGTTGAACAGGTAGAGCATCACCATGAACGGGATCAGCCGCATCATCACGTGCTCGACGGTGCGCTGATCGGGCGGGGCGGCATTCATGGTTTCAGGTGATGACATGACGGGGCGCGGTTATACCCGGCGGCGGCACTCGCCGCGAGGATGCCGAATTCATCACAACGGAGTGTCCGATCGATGACGATTACGCGCGGGCACACAGCATGACATACTGCGTTCCCAGCGGCAGCTTCACGGCCAGTCGCTCGGCCGGCCGCAGCCATCGCAGGATTCGCGGGAAGACGAACAGGAAATCCGTTCTGATGATCTCAAACCCCGCCTCGCGCGCAGCCGCCGCGCAGTGCGCGGCCAGACCATGATGGCGTCGCGGTCGAAGGGGATGCGGCTCATCACATATCGCGCGGCCGGGCTCCAGGGGTTGTTCTCGCACAGGGCAAAGACGCCGCCCGGCCGCAGCGCGTCGAAGATGTACTTCATCGCCCCCGCGCGCTGATCGAGGGGGATGTGATGAAACACGCCGTTGCAGTAGGCCAGGTCCATGCCGCCATCGGGCCGCCAATCGCTCATCAAGCGAAACTCGGCGCGATGGCCCCAGGTCTGGCGGGCGACTTGCAGCGACTCGGCCGAGACATCGGTGCCGAGGATGCGCTGCAGGTCCGGGAACGATTCGCAGAAGAATGGCGTGGCCGAGCCCGTGCCGCAGCCGAAGTCCAGCACGCTCTGTGGCGCAAGACCCATCCGCTTGAGCCGCCGCGCCAGCCAGGCGATTCGGCCGCGGGCGAAATAGCTCTTGTCCTCGCCCGACACGGACAGGCCCTGGTTCAGCGCGCCGTCGTAGTCGCCGGCGAAGTTGTCGAATTGGGGTGATTCGGGCATGTTGCGGATACGTTTAACCGGCTCGCTTGCGAGCCGCTCAATGCGGATACGGGCTGAAGCCCGCACTACGAACGAGACTACATACGAATATCACTTGCGTCGCATCCCCAGGATGCTCACGAAAAAGCTGGCGAAGACTGTCTGGATACCCAGCGCCGTCAGCGTCGAGCCGGGAATCACCCAGCGCATGGTGTAGCTGTAGTCCAATCGCCCGAACTCCACCATGCGCCACTGGTTCACCGCGCCGATCAGCAGCGCCACGCCGATCAGCAACGACAGCGCGCCGATGATCAGCCCGCGCTCCAGGTTGATCAGCTCGTAGAACCGATCCATGCGCGGGTCCGGCGGCATCAATCCTTCGCTGATGGCAAAGGTCTTGGTGAAGACCGCGAACAGGATCGACTGATAGCCGCACAGGATCGCCAGGCTCGCGAACAGCAGCGTGTGCGCATCGAACGTCACGTGGCCGATGCGCAGCCCCGGCATCGCCAGCGCATAGCCCGCCAGCCCGGCCAGGACCAGCAGCACGCCCGGCACCAGGAACAGCCAGCGCGGGCTGTACATGAGGAAGAACCGCAGCGTGCGCCAGCCGTCGCGGAAGGTCTTCAGGTGCGGCGCGTGGGCCTTGCGGCCATCGGGGTGCAGCGAGATGGGCACCTCGGCGATCTTGGCCTTGTAGAGGCTGGCCTTGATGATCATCTCCGTGGCGAACTCCATGCCGATGCAGCGCTGGTCCAGGCGATGGTAGAACTCCTTCGTGAATCCGCGCATCCCGCAGTACACATCGTGGATCGGCGCGCCGAACCACCGCCGGGCGAACATCGAGAACATCGGGTTGCCCCACCAGCGATGCAGGAAGGGCATCGCGCCGGGCATCACCGTGCCGCCGCCCGAGGGCAGCCGGCAGCCCTGCACCAAGTCGTAGCCGTCGCGGAGCTTGTCGACGAACCTGGCGATGTCGAGAAAATCGTAGCTGTCATCGGCATCGCCCATGAGAATGTAGCGGCCTTTGGCCGCCGCGATGCCGCCCATCAGCGCATTCCCATAGCCCTTGGCCTTCACCGGCACCAGCCGCGCCCCGCATCGCTGCGCGATCTCGATGGAGCCATCGGTCGAGCCGTTATCCGCCACGATGACCTCGCCGGTGATTCCATGCTCGGCCAGCGCTCGCTGCGCCTTGCCGATGCACGTCTCCAGCGTGTCGGCCTCGTTGAGGCAGGGCATCACGATCGACAGTTCGACCTCGCCGGCGGCCGGCACATGCGACGCGGCCGCGCCCGGGGAGATGGCGGAGGTACACATAGGGAGGTTCATGTTTGCCAAGCTCCGCAGCTTGTCAAGGTTGCGGCGCATACGGCACAGGTGCCACATGATCGCTGTCCGGCTGCACCAGCCACACGCTGCGATCCTTGAAATGCTTCAGAAGCTCGTCATTGTCCTTCATCTCCCGCGCCAGATCACCGGCGCATTGGTCAGGTCCGCCCCGTTGTACACCCACTCCTGATGGAGATTGTGGTCGGGGGCGTAGTGGACGATGACCGAGATGCCTGCCGCCCTGGCGTTCGAGGTTGCGCTCGATGAGATCGCGCGAGCCGGGGAAACCCGTCGAGTCCTGCTTCCACAGGAAGAAGCCCAGCCACCAGAAGAACGCCCAGATCAGGAAGACGCTGACCGTGCAGCGCACCACCAGCCGGCCAACGCTGCCAAGGTGCTGCAGCCAGCGCATCGCCAGGATGACGATGGCCACAATGATGACCGCGGCCGGCGCGGCATAGTGCCCCCACAAGAAGGTCTCCAGCAGCAGCGCGGCCGTGAACAATACCAGCAGCGCCAGCAGCAGGCGCATGCGCCGGCTCTTCCACAGCGCCCACGGCAGCACCAGCAGCGGCGCGGCCAGCACCGGCACATTCCCCAGCACGCACACCCACAGCCCGCCGATGGCCTTGATCGCCTCGGCACGAATCTGCCGCCACGAGGTTGTCCGTGTGTGGACCCATGCCTGATCGCGCCCGTAAAAATCCCCGATCTGCGGATTGTTGTATGTCGGCGTCGCGCCGGGCTTCTGAAAAAGGAACAGCGGCGCCACGGCGTACTGCGCCTGGTGCTCCTGATACGCCATGCGCAGGGCATTGCCAGTGATGCGCCAGTTGTAATATCCCATCCACAGCCCGGCCGGAATCAGGACCATCGCGCAGACCGCCGCCAGCGAGAGAAAGCCGGTCGGCTCACCGTTTCTCCGACGCCCCCACGCCCAGAAGGCATACGACACCGCCAGCAAGAACGTGAGTACGAGCCCCTCGTACGGCCGGCTCAGCGCCAGCACGACCATCCCCCCCGCCAGTAGTCCCGCCAGTGCCCTCACTGGCGGAAAGGACCCGCCCGAAGGACCGCCAGTGGGGCTACTTCCGGCACGACCGATGATCCTCAGAAACGCCCCCAGCATCATCGCCCCGCCCAGGATTGCCACATTCCCGCCCCAATAGCGCTGGCCCCATTCCAGAAACTGCGGGTGCATCGCCAGCAGCGCCCCGCCCAGCATCGACCAGCTCACCGGCGCGATCGCCATCAGCGCCCACGTCACCGCCGCGGCCGCCAGCGCCGTGCTCAGCCACACGCCCCAGATCGGATGCCCCAGCGTCACCTGCCCCAGCGCCATGAACAGCCCCTGCCCCGGCGGATATTTCGCCTGGTACGTCGGCCGGACGAGGATGTGCATGCTCTCGAAATGCTCCCACGCCGGCGGCGTGGGATTGGTCAGCCGGCCGTGCGCGAACGTGTCGGATGCCAGCATGTACGCGAACTCATCGTGGATGAACGCCAGCGGATACCCTCGTCGCAACGACAGCGAGCCGATGGCGATGAACGAGAAGAGGAAGATGCTCACGACCGCCAGGGCGCGTTGTCGTGCGAAGAATTCGCGCATGATCGCGAGTCGGCGCGAGATGCTGCGGCGCAGGGGCAGCGCGCAGAGCACCACCGCCCCCAGCGGAAGGAGAATCTGCGCCAGCCAGAAACCGTTGAAAGCCATGTAGGCCAGGAGGCCAGTCATCGTGGGGCGGATTATACAAATCCAAAGCGCGAAATCCCCCGTCCGCCGAGGGAAGGTGCGCGGCGCGACAGGCTACTGCATCATCGACTTCACCGCGTCGAGGCAGGCTTCTGCCGGCCGGTCTGCCGTTTGCTCCTACTCAACTCGAAAGGACAGCACCATGATGAAACAACTGTTGACGTCGGCTGCTCTGGCGGTCGGAGCGTCGGCTCTGCCCGGCTGCTTTACGAACGGCCAGGTTGGGGTGTATGCCGAGCCCGGCCCCGTGTACATGGAGTCGGCGCCGCCCGTCGGCTTCTACGAGGGCGGCATCTACTACGAGGACTTTGACACGTACTGGTACAGCCACCCGGATTGGGACCGCGATCGCGCCTGGCGCGAGTGGGATGGCCACCCGCGCGAGCATCGGCGCGTGGAGCGCCACGAAGAGCATCGCACACGTGCGCACGAGCACGAGCACCGGTAGGTCTTGTCAGTAGTCCGTGGTTCGTTGTCAGTGGTTGGGCCCGTGGTTCCTTGGTCAGTGGACTCTGTACTCGGACTTTGAGAGTCGGGGAGGCAGGCTCGCGCAACTGACCAACGGACCATTGACCCGTCCACGGACAACTGACCACGGACAACGGACGACGACAAACCTGTTTACAGCCCCATCTCGCTCTTGACGGCCCTGAACACTTCCACCGCGACTGCCAGGTCCTCGCGCGTGTGAACGGCCGAAACCTGCGTGCGAAATGCGCGCCTTGCCCTGTGGGACGACGGGGTAGGAGAAGCCGATGGCGTAGACGCCCTTGTCAAGCAGACTCTCGGCCATGCGCGTTGCCAGAGCAGCATCGCCGAGCATGATGGGCACGATGGGATGCGTGCCGGGAACGATATTGAAGCCAACGGAGGACATCTGCTCGCGGAACCAGCGCGTGCTGGATTCAAGCCGGTCGCGCAGCTCGGTGGATGAGGAGAGTAGCTCGATCGCGGCCAGCGAAGCAGCGACGATGGGCGGGGGAAGCGAATTGGAGAAGAGATACGGGCGCGATGCTGGCGGAGGAACTGGATGATTTCCCCTCGGCCGCTGGTGTAGCCGCCGCTGCCGCCGCCGAGCGCCTTGCCGAGCGTGCCGGTGATAATGTCGATGCGTCCGGCGAGGTCATAGTAGTCGGGAGTTCCGCGCTGCGCGGGCCGAGAAAACCGGCCGCATGCGAGTCGTCGATCATGACCATGGCGTCGTGGCGGTCGGCCAGGTCGCAGATGCCGGGCAGGTTGGCGATGATCCCATCCATCGAAAACACGCCATCGGTGGCGATGAGCCGGAACCGTGCGCCGCGCGATTCCTGGAGTTTCGCTTCCAGGTCCGACATGTCGTTGTTGCGATAGCGCAGCCGCTGAGCTTTGCACAGGCGAATGCCATCGATGATGGAGGCATGGTTGAGTTCATCGGAGATCACGGCATCCTCAGCGCCGAGAATCGTCTCGAACAAGCCGCCGTTGGCATCCCAGCAGGAGGAATAGAGGATCGCGTCATCCGTGCCGAGGAATCTGGAGATGCTCGACTCAAGCTGCTTGTGCAGTTCCTGCGTGCCGCAGATGAAGCGCACGCTGGCCATGCCATAGCCCCATTTGTCCAGCGCCTCGCGCGGCGGCGCGGACGGCCGGATGGTCGGCCAGGCCGAGATAGTTGTTGCGCACATGTTGAGCAGCTCGCGCCGGCCGGCGATGGCGACGTGGGCGCGCTGGGGCGAGGTGAGGATGCGTTCGCCCTTGAGCAGGCCGGCCGCGCGGATCTGATCGAGCTGCTGGACGACGTGTTGCTGGAATCGTTCGTAGGGCATGGAGCTATCCTTCCTTCCACGTGAGGATGACTTTGCCGGACTGCCCCGCCCGCATCGCTTGGAAACCTTTTTCAAATTCGGTGTAGTGGAGGCGATGCGTGATGACGGGCGAGATATCCAGGCCGGTCTGGAGCATGACGGTCATCTTGTACCACGTTTCGTACATCTCGCGGCCGTAGATTCCCTGGAGCGTGAGCATGTTGAAGATGACGGTCGGCCAGTCGATGGCGATGTCCTTGCCAAGAAGGCCGAGCATAGCCATTTTGCCGCCGTGGCACATGTTGGCGATCATGTCGCGGAAAGCCTGCGTGTTGCCGGACATTTCCAGGCCAACATCGAAGCCTTCTTTCATCCCCAGCTCGCGCTGCACATCGGCCAGCGTGCGCGTGCGGACATCGACCGCCAGCGTAGCGCCCATATTGCGCGCCAGTTCAAGGCGATAGGGGTTGACATCGGTGACGACGACGTTGCGCGCCGGCATGTCGCGCGACGCCGGCGGCCATGACGCCGATGGGGCCAGCGCCGGTGATCAGCACATCCTCGCCGAGGACGGGAAAGTGCAGGGCGGTGTGAACGGCATTGCCGAAGGGGTCGAAGATGGACTGGATGTTGCGCGGGATGGAAAGGTCGTGCGCCCAGACGTTGGTCATGGGGAGCGAGAGGTATTCGGCGAACGCGCCGGGGCGATTGACGCCGATGCCCTTGGTGTCCTTGCAGAGGTGGCGCCGGCCGGCCAGGCAGTTGCGGCAGCGCCCGCAGACGACATGGCCTTCGCCGCTGACAATCTCGCCCTCGCAGAAATCCTTGACGTTGGCCCCGACCTCGACAATCCGGCCGACGAACTCGTGGCCGATGACCAGCGGCACGGGGACGGTCTTTTGCGCCCACTCATCCCAGACGTAGATGTGCAGGTCGGTGCCGCAGATGCCGGTGCGCAGGACCTCGATCAGCACGTCGTTGATGCCGATCTGGGGCGTGGGGACATCTTCGAGCCAGAGGCCCTCCTGGGCTTTTCGTTTGACGAGGGCTTTCATGGTTTTCATGGTGTACTCCTATTTTCTGTCTGGAGCGGAAGCGTAACACGGTTTTGCATGAAGGTGGTGTCGGAGAGGGGCTCGGTCGCCGCCGGTCGCGCACTGCGCTGGTTGAGCAGGGCGAAAAAACGCGATGTTGACCGATGGATGTGCAGGGGCTTCGCATAAGGCTCTTGCGTGCAGGCGGTTAGCAGCGGCATTATATTCATGCGTGTAGATTCGTCCTGGAAAAAGTGACGAAAACCGACATAGAACCGACGTAGAACCGACACACAATCGACATAGAACCGACCGCATACCGACATGGAAGTGACATACGCTGACGTACTCGCGTAAGGGGGCGATGGAGCGCGCAGAGGGAGCGTGGGGGCGGCGGGTGGGACTGGGCTGCCGAGACGCCGCGCCGGGCAGGCCACCTCGACATTGGAATGTCGAGCTACGGCAGACATCGTCGTGCTCCTTTCCAAAGGCCATGCGCCGCCGGCGTGGATGCGCGAGCAGCGGTGAGCCTCTACCTATCCCGGGGTGTTGCGCAAATGGGCATCCAAAGGCGCAACATCGCGCAACGCCCCTTGCGTCTTCTCGGGAGAAAAGCGGTGATTCTCCAGTTCGGGCGGATCAATTTGCGCAACGGGATACCTAACGGATTCGGGCATGATCGTGGTGAGCGCCGGCCGTGGTCCCGCGCATGTCGGGGCGGGCGCTGACGCTTCCGCTTCAGACAAAGATCTGGCACTGGCGCCGAGCAGCCGAGGCAGTCGCCAGTCATAGTGGATGGCGAGGATGCGCAGCACGCTCGTGAGCAGCATGGCGACGAGCAAGCAGGCCAGCTCGCCCCCGCCCAGCATCCGGACGATCAGCAGGCCGGTCGTGCCGACGACGACCGGCGTGACGTAGAGTTCGTTTTGCAGGACCAGCGACGGCTTCTGGATGAGAACATCGCGTATGACACCGCCGGCGCAGCCGGTGAACATCGACAGGAAGAGGATGGAGAGCCAGTTGATCGATGGGGTCTGGCAGGCGGCGCTGGCGGTCAGAGCGGAGAAGACGCCGAGGCCGATGGCGTCGAAATAGCGCAGCCAGCGCTCGCGCCGGCGGATGATGATCGGGAAGAAAAAGGCCGCGACGGTGCAGAGGATGATGACGAGGGGATAGGCGCCATCGACGAGGACGAACTGCGCGGTGCTGGAGGACGAGGTCGCGCAATACGCCGCCGCCAACGGCCGTGGCGCCGGCCAGGAGGAGCATGCCAACGAAGTCGGGCCGGCTCCATGGCCCGCAGTGCGCCGGAGAAGGCGAAACCGGCCGTGCCGAGAAGATCGAGGGCATAGATGACGCTCTTGGGGTCCACGGACATGGTCAATCCCGCAGGTAAGTCACCACAAGGAACAGGACCGCTTCTTCGGGGCCGGAGTTTTCGATGGCATGGGGCACGTCGGCCGGATAGTGGGCGGAGTCGCCGGTCTTGAGGCTGGCGCTCTCGCCGGCCGAGCGGACAGTCACCGTGCCTTGGCGGACCGTGAGCAGTTCGCGCGCGCCTTCGAAATGCGGCGAACTGTTCAGCGCTCCGCCGGGGCGAAGGACGATCTCGTAGAACTCGACCGATTTTTCCAGGTGCAGCGGCGAGAGTGTGCGGATGCAGCAGTGGCGATCGGAGCGGAAATGGTAGAGCTGGTCGTCGCCGCGGATGACGTCGATGCGGTGGATGGCGCCCGGGACCTCGACCAGATCGCCCAGCGACATGCCGAACGCCAGGGCGATGCGATAGGCGACCGCGAGCGTGGGATTGGCCCGGCCGCGCTCGATCTCGCTGAGCATCGAGCGGCTCACGCCGCACGCGGCCGAGAGCTGCTCGAGTGTCCACTTGCGCTTGCGGCGCAGGTCGCGCACGCGGGCGCAGAGGACATCGCCGATGGCGTCGGTGTGGTCGGGCTTGGGTTTGGTCTTGACGGGCATGAGAAGGTGCCGCCAGTGCCCTCACTGGCGGTCTTGGTCCTGTGGTTCACATCTTCCGCCAGTGAGGGCACTGGCGGCACCTGTCCGATATTTTGGAATTTAAGTCTAGCATACCGGAATCGCTTGTGCAATACAATGGAGGAAATTTCCGGTTTACCGGAAGCAGCGCCAGGGCATAGAACTTGCGATCGCGAGCCCTTCCAGACAGCTCCGAGGAATCGTGGGTCTTTCCTGCCCCGGACGTGCCCCCGTGGCCCGAGCCCGGATTACCGTGTCAGTCGAATGGGTTTCAGCCGCCGGCGCAGCATCGCCGCGATTATGTCCACCTGCACATCCCACGCCTGGTTGAATCCGAACACGCGTGCGCGCCGATGTCCTGCGCAATGATCGCCGCCGGGTGCGGGGCACTGTGGGCGCGCGGCTTCCAGTTCTTTCGGGTGGCATGCTCACGCCGGCCGCCCGAGACGCTCGTTTGCGGGAGTGATGTGATTCGGCCGGCGTGGGCATGCTCGCGGGACGCACGTTGTCGCGCGGCCGACGAGCATGGCCACGCCCGGCGAGCGGAGACCGTACGCGACAGACGCCACTTGCGCCGGGCGTGACCATGCCACCCGGAGCGAATTCTCCTGGGCCGGAACTGCCCTTCACCCACGCCGCGCACTCAACAACCGCCCGCGCCTTGCGGGCCTCCGTGCCGGCGCTGACAATCCGATCCATGGCCATTCGATTCAAGCGATGCGAGCAGAACCCGATCGTCGTTCCCGGCGGCTACGACTGGCGGCTTGCCTGCTGTTTCAACCCGGGCGTCATCTATGACGAGGGTCGCTTCTACATGTACGAGCGCACGGCCGGGTGGCTGCGGCCGTTCATTTGTTATATCGGGATGCTTGAAAGCGACGATGGCGTGCAGTTTCAGCATGTCGCGTCTCAGCCGGTGTTCACGCCGGAAATGGCGGGGAGCAAATACGGCTCGGTGCAGGATCCGCGCGTCGTGAAGATCGAGGAGACGTACTACATGACCTATGCGTATCGCCCATTCGCTTGGAGCAGCTATCCAACCGGCGTGGGCGTGCCGGAATCGCATGAGACGGAATTCCCCGGCGTTCAGCGCAGGCGCCCATTGCCAAGAGCGGCTCGGGCAATGTGCAGGGTGCCCGGCCGGATAACATGACGCGCTCAGGGATCGCCATCAGCAAGGACCGCGTTCATTGGGAGCATCTCTGCTGGCCGACCGCCGCGAACCTGGATGATCGCGACGTCATCCTGTTCCCCGAGAAGATCGACGGCCGGTTCGCCCTGCTTCGCCGGCCGCTGCAGTTCGTCGGCCCGCGCTATGGCAGCGAGTACCCGGCGATGTGGATCTGCTTTTCCGAGGACCTGCGCAACTGGACCGAGCCGCAGCTCCTGGTCCGGCCGGCGTTCAAGTGGGAGGACAATCGCATCGGCGGTCCGCGCCGCCGATCCGAACCGACAAGGGCTGGCTGGTGCTCTACCACGGCGTGGAGACGACCGATCCATTGATCAAGCGCGTGATCTATCGGCTGGGTGCCATGATGCTCGACCTGCACGATCCGACCAAGGTGATCGCGCGCACGCCCGAGCCGATCATGGAGCCGGAGATGTATTACGAGCGGTTCGGGCTGTACATACCCAACGTGATCTTCCCAACGGCGGGGGTCGTCAAGGATGGGCTGCTGTACCTGTATTACGGCTGCTGCGACACGAGCATTTCGCTGGCGACGGTGCCGCTGGATGAACTGGTAGCGCACGTGATGCAAACGTAGGTTGCGGTCACGCCTTGGCCTTGGGGCGGCGCGGCGCAGCGGTCAACGGCGCGACGAGTTTCTCGTACAGGGCGAACAGGTACTCGACGCGCTGGCGCTCGCTGGTGAACGGCTGGCGGCGGTAGCAGGCATCGACGGCGCGGTCGAGGTTGACGTGAGCCTTGACCAGCTTGACGGGCATGACCAGCCGGTCGTAGAGATCGGCCAGCGTGCAGGGGGTCGGGACCGAACGGAGAACGGGGAGGAACCCGACTCGCCCGTCGCCGCACTCGACGCGCAGGTCCAGAATGCGCTGGGCCAACTCTTCGATCTTCGCCCGCTTCTTGTCTGTCACCTCGCCTGGCCAGGGGAAGTTGTTGTAGACGAGCCTGTTGGAGTAGCGGTAGTCTGATTTCAGTTGACCACAGACTTGGCGGACCCAGGCCATGTGCATGGCGGAGGACAGGACGCCGAAGTGATACAGCGTGGCAGAAGGAACCATCAGCGCCAGATTGCTGGCGATGGTGGAGGGATGCATGAAGCCCAGCGGGATATACGTGCGGTTCTCGGAGGAAACCGACGGCACCAGCAGGTATCGCGCGGCGGGTTGGCGGATTTCACCGAACAGCGCCGGATGCTGGGCAAGTTTGCGGGTGGTTTCCCGGCGCTGGCGGCGCGGTGTCGGCCCACCGCCTCGACGTGCCGGAGGACTTCGGGCATGTCGCGGATATCCGACGCCGTGGCATTGATCAGCCACAGGCACCAGCGTGACTCCCCGTTGATGAACTCGTGCGAGCCGACGAAGCGGCGGATGAATCCTCCGGCATCGGGGTGCTTGGCCAACAGCGCCCGGCGTTCCTCGTCGCTGAGCAGCAGGTGGCCGCCGTCGTTGGGCATGCTGCCAAAGACGATCTCGGCGCGTCGCAGATGGGCCGCGAGCGGGAGAGCACCACCACATCGCCGCCTTCCACCAGGTAGGGGCTGATATTGCGGACGGTGGTTTCGACGGCGTGATCGGGGTCTCGCTCGTAGTCGTAGATGCGTTTGGGCGTCCTGTCGCCGACACCGAAGCCGACGATCACGACGTGAACATGGGCCTTGCCGCGCGCCTCGCTCTCCCATGCAAACGTGCGGTGGGCGAAATGAATCTTCACTCTGCGGCGGAACAGCTCGTTCCAGAGCACGCCGACCTGCTCGCCCTGGGTGATGGAGTTGGTGGAGACGAAGGCGCAGCGGATGGACGTGCCTTGAATGTACTGCGCCGCCCGCATGTACCAGCCGGTGACGTAATCCAGCACGCCAGCGCCCTTCATGCCGGCGAAAACCAGATCCATGTCGGCCTTTTGCTCGGCCGCGGCGAACTGCTTGCCTACGAACGGAGGATTCCCCATGACGAAGGAGCACCTCTCCGGCGGCAGCACGTCCTTCCAGTCAACCCGCAGGGCATTGCCGACGACGATTTTGTGCTCTTGGTGAGCGGAAGGTGCAGGAGCGGCTTGCCGAAGGCATTGAACACCTCCAGGTTCATCTGGTGGTCCATGAGCCACATGGCCACTTCGGCAATGCGGGCGGGCCACTCCTCGATCTCGATGCCGTGCATCTGGTCCACATCCACGCGGCACTCGGTGCGCAGGTCGCCTTCGGAGATGTTCTCGCCGTAGAGAGTGCGGAGAATGCCGATTTCGAGGCGGCGCAACTCGCGGTAGGCAAGGATGAGGAAATTGCCGCAGCCGCAGGCCGGGTCGAGGAAACGCGAGCCGGCGATCCTGTCGTGGAGCTTGCGCAGCGCGGAACTGTCGTGCCGGGCCTGGTCGAACTCCGCCTGCAACTCGTCAAGAAACAGGGAGCGGATCAGCTTGAGGATGTCTCGCTCGGACGTGTAATGTGCGCCGATCTGCCGGCGTTCCTTCGGCTGCATCACCGACTGGAACAGGGCCCCGAAAATGTGCGGCGAAATGCGGTCCCACTTGAACGCACAGCACGTCAGCAGCTGCGTTGCGCATGGCCGAGTTGAACTCGGCGAAGCCGAGGTGCTCCGAAAAGAGCTGCCCATTGACGTAGGGCAGGTCGGCCAGGTCCTCGTCCAGATTCTTCTGGCGACGGTCGCACGGGGTGTTGAGCACGCTGAAGAAGCGGGCAAGTTGCGGGCCAAGGTCCGAACCGTCGGAAGCCGTCCGCTTCTCGATGAAGAACCGGAAGACGTCGGGATCCCCGAAGATTCCGGTGTCATCGGCAAACAGACAGAAGAGGATGCGAACCAGGAACCGCTCCAGTTCGTACCCGGTGTAGCCTCCAGCCTCCAGTTGATCGTGCAGGTTACCCAGCAGTTCCACGGCCTTGAGATTGGCCGGGTCCTCTGGATCGACCCGGCGCGTTTCGTAACCGGCGATGAATCCGAATGCCCGAATGCACCCCGGGAGGTCCGCCAGGTCGAAACTCAGCGTTTCGGCCTCGGGTGTTATCGCCTCCAGGTCGTGCAGGGCGAAGCGGGCAAAGTCCGAGACGAGAATGTAGCGAGGAGCTTCCTCGCCGCGCCCCTCGTTGATCAGGTTTTGGATGTAGCCGACAGCCTGGGTGTGGGCCTTGGTCAGGTCCTTGCCGCGCGACTTGTGTTCGGCGATCAGCGTGCCCTTCCAGAAGAGATCGATGAATTCCGTGTCGCCTTTGAGGTTTTTGACCGGCTCCTCGAAACTGGCAACCTTGCGGCGGCTGATGCCGAAGACGTTGAAGAACTCGTTCCAGAACGTCTGCGCTTTCGGCCTTCTCGCGCGAGGCGTCGGACCAATCCCGCGCGAAGGCGATCGCGTGCGCCCGAATCTCGTTTCGCGACAGGGGCATGGAACGATCATAAAGCGGCCAAGCCCGTCATGAAAGACCTGGCCCTACTCGAACGAAAGGACGATCGCCTGGCTCATCGTCCAATCGAACTTGAACTGGCTGCCATTGCCCAGGTCCTTGCCGATCCGCTCGTCGTGCGCCTTGGCAACCGGCGCGGCGAATTCGAGCGTGATGGGGATCGTGTCGGTCTTCAGGCCGGCCGAGTTTCCGCCGCCAAGTTCGTTGCCGGTGATCTCGGGATTGGAGCAGACGAAGAGGATCGTCCGCCCATCCTTCTTCCAATAGGTGATCTCGTAACCGTGCTCGCGGTTGCCGGCATCCTTGATGCGCATGCGCGGCTTGACGGCGGCCAGGACATGCTTCATGAACACATCGCGTTTGGCCGCCTCGGCCGCGCCGGCCGCGCGGTAGGCGTTGTACCACTGGGGCGAGAGGTTCATCAGGACGGCCGTGCCGCTGCCAAACTTGCTGACCTTGCTGACCTCCATGTTGCGCACGGCCTTGTCGAAGCCGCTGGCGTCCTTGATGCACGTGTTCTTGTTGGTGAGGAACTGCTGGTAAGTCTTCCAGCCGAAGTTGGCCTCCTGATCGAGTTCGCACCAAAGCCGGCCGCCGAAAACATCGGCCGCCCTCATGCCGGGGTCGTGTTTGACGCCGAACATGTCATCGAGCGCGCCGCCGTTCTTTCGGCCGCGCCCATGCTGGTCCCACAGCCCCGGCATGTAATCGGCGATGACGGTGCCGCCGGCCTGGCAGAACTCGCGGATGCGCCTGGCCTCGGCATCGGAAAGCGCCAGGCAGTGCGGGAGGATGAGGACCTTGTATTCCTTGGGGATACCGTTCTGGATTACATCGACGTAACTGATCCAATTGTACTGGATGCCGCTGTCGCGGAGCATGTTCTCCCACGCCTTGCGCACCTGGTGGGAGCTGCCGATGCGGTCATCGCCGTTGCGATTGACCCAGGTCTTGCCGTGGGCCTCGGCATCCATGATCCAACCGAGCTGAATCGAGGGATGGCTGTAGTAGATCGCGACGCCGTCGTGAATCCACTGGGCGCCGCTCATCAGCGGGCCGATCTTGTTGTTGGCTTCCAGGAAAGTCGGCGCGACTTCATCGTGCCAGGGCTTGGCCGTCTTGCCGTCGAACCACTTCTCGACCCAGCCGATGAAGCCGCGATTGCCGTGGGCCAGGTAATACCACGTCTGCCAGATGGTGTCGGCCGCGGCGCGATGGAAATGCGTGGTGACGGCGGGCAGGCCGTTGCCGGGATTGAACGAGCGGATGATCGCCTGCGATGAACCGATGTTGTAGCTCTCGATGAACTGCACCTTACGCATGAGTCGGGCATAGTCATAGCCGCCGAAGGCGTTGGGGCACTGCCCACCAACGAAGCCGCAGGGCGTGGCCGGATCGACGCTGTTGGCATACTCGACCAGGTCGCCCAGGAAGTTGCACCAGACCGAGTCATTGAACGTCCACTGGTCCATGAGCTGGCTGGCGTCGAAGGTGGCGATGGACCAGGTTTTGAGCTTGCCCTGGATGTCGTTGTAGGTGATCCAGTTGTCGCGCTTGGGCGCGTCGGGGCCGTAGATTTCCCTGAGCCATTTCGGGTAGGCGTCGGCATCGTCGGTCACGCGCCACATGGTCGGGTGTACGAAATGGCCCCAGGAGACCTCATCATCGAGCGCATAAGCTCCGCGGTTGGGCGAGGAGATGACGGCCGAAATGTGCCGCTTGATGAAGCCCTGGAGCGTTTCGCGCATGGCGGCATTGAGCGGCTTGATGCGGACGCCGTTGCCATGAAGTTGATTGACGTGGGCCTTCATGGCGCCGCCATCCCACAGGTGAAGGAAACCCTTGGCGGCGAGGTGATCGACGTAGAAACGCAGCTTGAACTGGTTGATCCAGTCGAGCTTGCCCGTGCGCGACTTGCCATCGCCGACGTTGTCCCGGTCGATGAACGCGCCGTTGTAGCCGTGATCGACGGACCACTTGCCGGATTCATCCGTGTAGCCGATGGTCCATTGGAAGGTCCACGGCATGTAGACCCAGCTCGGCCAGGCTTTCAGGGCCCAATCCTTGTCCTGTTTGACGCGAGCGAAATCGCGGGAGGTCTTGATGTAGGTTTCGTAGGGGTCGGATTGGGCGGAGAGATGAGCGGCGGAGCCAAGAAGAACTGCAAGGACGATGAGGATTATTCCGCGACGCATCAAGCGCCTCCTTCTGTGGTTTGACGACTCGACACTCTTGGTTAATGGGGTTGAGGCGGTTTGTTGACGAACGGTTGGTGCTCTATCTAAAGCGAAAGCGTCAGCGCCCGCTCGAGGTTTGGGCGGGCGCTAACGCTTCCACTTCAAACAGGCCGCGCCGATCAATCAGAAGCTGTAGATCATGTCGATCCCGAAGGTGAACATGCTGTAATCGCTGGCGTCGTTGAAGACGCGCTGGTCGGAGAAGTCGCCGCGCAGCTCGGGACGGATCAGCAGGTACTGGCCCCACTTGTCGTGCGGGAACGGCTTGATCGTCACGCCGGCCGTCACTTCGTAATAGTCCGCCGCGACGCCCGTGCGGACCCCATCGTCATCGCGGAACCATTCCACGCGCCCGTTGAGGGTGAAATAATCGTTGAGGATGTAGGAAGCATAGCCCGCCACGCCGTACCACGAGGCCGTGCCGCCATCCGCATCGAGGTGCGGCTCCCAAACGTAGTCGGCCTCGAAGTTGACGGAGAACTTGTCGTTGAAGGCGTGGGTCAGCACGAAGTCGAGGAGCGTGCGATAGTCGCTGCTGTTGCCGGCCGACTCCGGCCCGATGATCGTCGCGAAGGTGATCGACGTCTGCTTGCTGAGCGTCCACTTGACCTGCGCCAGGAAATTGATGGAGCCGTTGTTGTCCTCGTTGGCCTGGTCCCAGCCGCGCGAGATGCCGGCCGAGAGCGCCCAGGCGTCATTGAAGCTGTAGCTGCCGTAGATGCCGGTCTGCGTATACGGGCCGACCCAGTTGAACAGGTAACCATGCGAATAGAACGGGTTGGCGGTTGGCGAGACGCTCTCATATCCGTAGAGCGATGTGAACTTGCCCGTGCGCACGAGCAGCCCGTTGCCGATGGGAATGGCAAAGTTGACGTACGCCTGATAGAGGTCGAACTGGTTGTCCGGGCGCGCGGGCCGTCGTACCAGTCGAACAGCCCGTTGGAGTGGAGGAATCCCGCATCCGCGCCGAAGAGCCACTCGACGCGCGCGCCGATGTCGAACTTCTTCTGGGTCACATCAACCGTGCGCTCGAAGGTGACGTTGACTTGGTCGAGAAGGCCCTTATTGTGCTGGAAATCGAATATCCGGCCGAAGTTCCTGTTGCTGTCGGGGCTGTCGAAATTGTAGTTATAGGAGCCTTCGACCCAGCCATAGATGTTGATGTTGTACTTCTCCAGCGGCGCGGCCAGGCCGCAGAAATTCAGCAGATCCATCAGCGGCTTGCGCGCGGGGCGCCTCGGCAGTAGCCGGTGCTGTGTCGGCCAGATAGACTGGCGTATCCAGCGTGAGCCGGGGTGCATCGGAAGCACTGCCGGGATCGGCGGTTACTTCCGTGGAAACAAAGAACAGGATCGCCGTACACGCGACCGCGCGATAGGAACAGAGCATGAGATTCTCCTTCAATGGAGCCGAGAGAGGTTCCCACTACGGTCCAAGGGCGGGCATAGGATACCGAAAGCGGGCCGGTCGTCAACAAGGATCTACTGGATTTCCAGGGGTTGAATATGAACCTGGGACGCTGCGGGTTGGCGGCGAACCGGCATCATGGAAATGGGACCGGCGATATCTACAATGCTGCCGCCGCACAGTCTCCAGTGCGGCGACTTAACCTGGGAACCGAGCTATGGGCGAAATGGTCATGTGCTATGCGTTCTTCTGTCTTGCCGCGGCCACCGGCGATAGCGATCTGCCCGCCAAGTGGTTCCGCATGCCCTTCCAGCATCACTACATCCTGTGGAAGTGCATCGGCTTTGGCGGGCTGGCGGTATTCCAGGCACGCTGGGTGGTGCAGTGGCTGTACTCCGAGAAGCACAAGGAATCGAAGGTGCCGCTGGCGTTCTGGTGGCTCTCGCTCGCCGGCGCGCTTCTGGAGGTCTGCTATTTCCTGCGCCAGCAGGACTCGGTGGGCATCGCGGGCAACATCGTGAGCTTCGTGCCGTATGGGCGGAACATCATCCTCGTGTATCGCAAGCGACACCGGGACAGCCAGGCGGCACTGCGGGTTGGGGCTCCAACAAGCTGAAGCTTGAACTCCGAACGGATACAAGTGCGAGCGCACATCGGGCGCAACCACGGTGGCTACGCCGCTGGCATTGCGCTGGTCGTGTGCGCGGCCGCGGCGACATATCTCATCGGCGCCGATCGGGTGAGCCTGTGGGACCAGGATGAAGCGCTTTACGCCCAGACTTCCCGGCAAATGCTCCAGAGCGGCGACTGGGTGATACCGCGATTCCTCGACGAGCCACGATTCGCCAAGCCCATCTTCATCTACTGGTGCCAGGCCGCCAGCATGAAGCTGTTCGGTCCAACGGAATTTGCCGCGCGATTTCCATCCGCGCTGGCGATGACGATCACCCTGGCGCTGCTGGCGATGGCCGTATCCCGCATCGCCGGGCCGCGCCGCGCGATGTACGCGGTGCTTGTCTTCGCCACCAGCGCGATGGTGATGGTCTCGGCCAAGATGTGTCTCACCGACAGCGTGATGCTGTTGTTCATCACGGTGGCGCAGGGGTGCGTGCTGGGGATATACGGGGAAGCGACGCAGCGACGAAGCGACGGAGCGACGAAGGGGGCGGCGGTCTTGCTGTGGGCCTGTGTCGGAATGGCCATGCTCACCAAGGGCCCGTTCGTGCTGCTGGTGCTGTCGGCTACGATGGTTGCCCTGCTGATGTTCGACGTGCGGGGCCGGTGGCGCGACGGCCGGGCGTGGGCACGGGCCATGCTCTGGTGGCGCGGGCTTCGCCCGCTGTTGGGCGCGGCAATTGTCATGGTCATTGTCTGTCCCTGGCTGGTGGCCGCGTATCACCGCGACAGCAGCTTTCTCGTCAGCATGCTCTTCGAGCCGCTGCGCCACGCCGGCGGCGATCAAGGCGGCGGGCAGATCCCGCGCGGAATCGGCCAGCACTTCCTTATGATCTGGCTGACGTTCTTCCCCTGGAGCCTGCTGCTGCCAGCCGCTCTGGCCTACGGCTGGCGACACCGCCATCGCCGGCCGGTGCGATTTGCGCTGGCCACGATCCTGGGCAACTGGGTCGCGCTGGAGGTCATGGGGACCAAGCTCCCGCATTATCTCTTGCCCATCTACGGCAGCCTGGCGCTTCTGGTCGGGTGCGTAGTGGCCCACCGCGCAACTTTGCGTCGCCCGCTTGGCCGCGCTGCGAGATCAGGCATGCTCCTCTGGTCGTTGCCGCCACTGGCGCTGGCCGCGATTCTCTGGCTGCCCGCGCGATACTTTCCCGCGATCCCGCGAACTGGCGCCATCGCCGCAACCGCAGTCGCCACCGCGATGGTCCTGATCGCCGTCACGGCCCTCCTTCTGCGGCGACACGGCCTGTTCGCCATCGTCTCGGCCGCGGGCATGCTCGCGGCGATGTCGATCATCTACGGCCTCTACCTGCCGCGCGCCGATTTCCTGCGGCTGCCGCAGCGACTGGGAACCCGCCTTCAGGATCTCGGCGCTTCCAAAGCCGGCGATGTGGCGATGATCGGTTTCACCGAGCCGTCGCTGGCCTTCTACCAGGGCGGCGCCATTCGCAAACGGTCCTACACGGCCGCCCCTGACGACTGGCCCGCATGGGTCGTGATCCCCGCCGATCTGCTGGACTCGCTGCCACCGCAGCGCCGCTCGGCTTACGACGTGATTGATCGACTCGAAGGATTCAACTACAACGTGCCCATTGGAATTGTCACGGTCGAGATACTGCACAAGAAACAACCATGAGCCAGCCGACGCTCAGTATCTGCGTGCCTGTCTACAACGAGGAGGAGAACCTGCCCCTGCTCCACGCGGCCATCGCCAAGGTCATCGACGAGCGCAAGATCGACGCGGAGATCGTCCTCGTGGACGATGGCAGCAGGGATGGTTCATGGGCCGCCATACAGGCGCTCGTCGAGAAAGACGCGCGCGTTCGCGGGCTGAAGTTCGCCTTCAACTGCGGCGAAACAGCCGCCTCGGATGCCGCCCTGCGCAGGCCCGCGGCAAGTATGTCATGACCATGGACGCCGATTTGCAGAACGACCCGGCCGACATCCCCAAATTCCTCGAGGCGCTGGACAAGGGCGTTGACTGCGTCTGCGGCACGCGCGTCGCCACTCGCAGCAAGGGCGACAGCTATCTTCGCGTCATCTCCAGCCGCATCGCCAATGCCGTGCGCAACAAGCTCTCGCAGGAGAACATCACGGATGCCGGCTGCACCTATCGCGCCTTCCGTCGCGCCTGCGTGGACAAGCTCAAGCTCTACCGCGGCCTGCACCGCTTCATCCCGACGCTGCTGAAGATGGAAGGCTTCAGCGTGGCCGAAATCCCCGTCACCAACAACCCGCGCCTGCACGGCGAGAGCAAGTACGGCGTGTGGAACCGGCTGTTCAAGAGTTTCCACGACCTGCTGGCCATCCGGTGGATGAAAAGCCGGGTGCTGGGGTACAAGGTGGCTCTTGAACTGGATCGGAGCGGGGGAAAATGACCAATGACCAGTGAGGAAATGTCTAAGCAAGCCCTAATAACGAACGACCAAACACGCGCGAGGCAATGCCTTCATTCGAGCTTCGGCCTTCGTCATTGACTAGAACATTCCGTCATTCATCATTGGACATTCACGCGTTCGCCACCGCGACATCGGGGACCCCAACCTCCTGTCCCCTCGCCCGCGCGGACGCGACCAACTCCGCAAGGATGCCCTGACAGCGCCCTTCGAGCTCGGCCCGCAGCAGCCGGAGAATCAGCGAAGCCGGCCCGAGCGGCATCGGCCCGGCATGCTCCCAGGCATGGACAGCTTGCCGCGTGACGCCGAGCAACGCTGCCAGATCGGCAACGGATAGCTTCAACGACTCTCGGATACGCGTCAGCTCGCCGCTGGCCGGGATGTGGCCACGCTCCTGCAACTGCTGCCGTTGAAGCTCGCGCCATCGCTTGATCTCTTCCGCCGCCACCATGATGCGACTGCAGTTGCGGCATTTGGAGATCCTCGCCTGCTTCACATGCACGTCGATGCCGCCCAGCCGCGCCAGGTGATTGGGCACGGTTTCCAGTACCATCTGCCGTTTGCCGCAATAGGGGCACGTCATGGCGTTCATGTTCGCCTCCGCCTGTAAGCGGTGATAACGAAATATCGGTTACCGTCCTGGTCCTCGACAGATCTTTCCGACCGTATCAAGAGCCAGGCCGTAGCAGTCCGCCCCCGATATCGTGTACTTCTTTCCGTCAACCGCGCCACCAGTCTCATCGCGCTGCGCTTTGGTAATCACGCCGGTCGCGATGCTGGATTCGATGTCGTTTTCCTCGAACTCGCCGGCCGCGAGATAATCAAGCACGTGGTCGGAAGCCTGCCAACGACCGGATCGCACAAGACGCTGAATCGCTTCAAGAACTCGACTCACGGTTCTTGCCTCCTCCCTGAAACGGCCTGTCAATATAGTTGACACTCTCTTCGCCGTTGTCAAGCTAGTTTAGAGTCATTTTGCCGTTCGAGCGTACGCCTTCACCATAGGTAGAACTAATCTGTTCAATCTTCCGCCCTTTCCCTGCCCGCGCACACTACGCCGGGCGCACGACTCGTTTCATGATTTTGCATCCTCTCTGCATGATAGCCCGCAATCAGCAAGCAATCACCTCCCCTCTGTTCCCATCCGCCCCTCCCCGGTATTGTTTGCCCTGGGCGATTCCGAAGCCCCGATATGACCACCGCCTCGCCGTCACTCTCGCCCGTCATCGCCGCCCGCCCGGCGCACCTCTCCGCGCGCTCGCGCCTCGTTATCCTCGCTTTCGGCCTCTCCATGCTCCTCACCGGGCTCGGCTCGCGTGTCCTCACGCGACACGAGACTCTCGCCGCCCAGCCGGCCAGGGAAATGCTGCAACTCGGCCACTGGATTATCCCCACCATCGCCGGCACGCCGCGGCTGCTCAAGCCCCCGACGATGAGCTGGACCATCGCCGCCAGCATGGCCCTCTTCGGCCGCGACGCCGAGTGGGTCGCGCGCTGCCTTCGGTCCTGGCCGCCATCGCAACAGCACTGCTGATCGCGGCGCTGGCCGCGCGATTCTACGGCGATTTCATCGGCCTGCTCACGGGGCTCATCCAGCTCACGTGCATGTACACGCTGAACTGGGGCCGGCTGGCGGAAGTCAACATGATCCTCTGCGCCGCCGTCACTGCCGCCATGGTCTGCTTCGCCTGCGGAAGCGTCCCGCCGAATGGCAGCGAGACCGAACCGAGCAAACCAAATCGCTGGCTCCAGACAGGCTTCTACCTCGCGACCGGCCTCGCCTTTCTCGCCAAAGGGCCGATTGCGCTGGCGTTTATCTTCCTCGCGGTGATCTCGTTCGTCATCGCCCGGGCCACTCAGCGCGAGCTGTGCCCACTGCGATTCCTCGCCGATCCCTTCGGCATCCACCTGCTGCTCGATTGCCTGGTCATCTGGCCGGTGCTGGCCTACATCGCCTATCCGCCCATCATCCAGGCCTGGCGCGACGAAATGAGCACCACCGCCAGCGGCGGCTTCGGGCACAGCCCGATCTACACGTATCTGCATGCGATCCCCTATGTGCTGTTGCCGTGGACGCCACTGATGGCGCTCGGCGCAGGCGTCGGCACATGGCGGGCAATCTCGCGCGGGTGCCTCTCGCCTCTCGGCCAGTTCTTTCTCTGCTGGTTCCTGCCGGGGTTCGTCATCCTGCATTTCATCGCCCTGAAGAGCCATCATTATCCGATGCCCCTCCTGCCGCCGTTTTCGATCCTCGGCGCGATCGGATTCGACTGGCTCATCCGGCAGTGGCAGGATCGCCGCGCGGCCGCCGGCACAAGCGCGACATCACGCCCATCGTCGTCACGGGTACGTTTGCGTCGATCTGGAGCATCGTGACGGCGGTGCAAGTGATCGTCATCCCGCGCCTGGACGACTATCGCCCCCAGGCCGAGTTCGCCCGCCGGGCCAGCCAACACGTGCCGCCCGGGCAGACGATCTACATCATCGACCATCCCGAAACGCGCGACCTGGCCGATCCCGAGCAGCGTCCCGAGCCCTATGTCGTGTACTATCTGCGGCCGACCGCGTGGCGCTACCGCAATGAAGAGGAATTCCGCAAGTTCGCCGGCCGCCAGCTCCGCCATGCCGAGGGGCTGTATGCCATCGTCACCGAGAAACAGCTCCCGCCGCTCCAGTCGCTGGGAAAGATCGAACAACTCGACCGCTGCGCCGGCATGCGAAAAAGGGAGAAGGAGAATCAACGCCTGATCCTCATCCGCATTACTGCAAACTGATCCTCGGGATTTTTGATTTTTCATTTTCGACTTTCGATTTGAAGTCTCCAATGGCTGCCCTGTCCTTCAACTCCGCCCCGCCCTGCTCCGACCATGCAGTATCGCCCGTGCGACGCACCACGCCGAGCGTCTTCTGGATCTTCTTTCTCCTCGCGCTGGCCACCATGCGCTCCAAGTCCATCTGCCTGGGCTACGGCATGAAATTCCGCCCGTGGCTGTGGGAGATGCTGCTGCTGTGCCACTGGGACATTCTCTTCGCCATGGGCAGTGGCCTGGTCGCGCAGGCCGCGATATGGCTGCTGCGCCCCTGGCCGCGCGTGCAGCGCACGTGGTGGATCTGCTGCATCGTCTTCGGCATGCTCGGGAGCATCTATGCCATCGCCAGCATCCCGATGCTCATTTTCCTGCGCTCGCCGGTGACGTATCCGCTGCTCGACCTGCTCGGGGGGATTCGCGCGGTCCCCGGCCTCATCGCGCATTTCATCACCGGGAGATTGGTCTTCGATTTGTTCCGCTTTGGTGGCGCGTACATCGTTGTGCTGTGGGTCGCCAACCGCTACCTCGGCTCGCAGCGCCGCTGGGTGGTACAGGTGCTCGCGCTGGCGATATTGGCGTGGACGGGCGGTTTGGTGAAAGACGGCATCGTCGCGCCCGGCACGCTCGCCGCGGTTCGCTGGTCGGGGATGGTGCTCCTGGGCGCTGCTGGCGTCATCGCCGCGATGGCGCTGCTGCGGCGCGGCACCGGCCCGCGAGTTCGGGCATCGCTGGCGCTGTGGCTCCTCCTCGCCACCTGTGGCGCCTGGGTCGGCTACGTCGAGAGCTTTATCGACCACAAGAAGTGGAAGCCGACCAACGACAACTTCCGCATGGCCGACAGCGTTCATTGGGACCTCCTGGCATCACTGACGCACGAGATTTCCGGCCAACACTCCGTCCGCGTCGCCGGCCAGTTCCCGCTCACCGACCTGGATGACTTCCGCATGGCCGGCCAGCGCCCCGACCGCGGCAAGCCGACGCCCGGCCTGAAGCGCGGGCCGAAAAATGTGGTGTTCTACGTGATGGAATCCGTGGCCACTCGCTACATGAGCCTCTACGGGTCCAAGTACGACACCACGCCCGACCTCATCGCCGAATCGAAGAACGCTCTGGTCTTCGACCGCATGCACGTGCCCGTCGCCAACTCGGGCAATTCGATGCTCGCGCTGAACATGGGCTACTACGCCGGCCTGAGCTGGCACGAGTGGATCTGGGAGCATACCTATCCGCCCGGCATCACGGTCCCGCAGGTGCTCAAGAAGCACGGCTATCGCTCGGCCGTCATCTCCTCCTGCAACCTGGAATACTGCAATGGCCTGAAATTCCTCGGCTCGCGCGGCTACGACTCGGTGCGCCATTTCGCCGACCTGCAGCGCAACCCCGATGATGGCAGCGCCTGGTGGGGCGTAAACGACGGGCTGCTGGTTGATGCCATCGTCGATTACGCCAAGGCCGACCGCTCCAAGCCCTTCTACGCCTTCTGCTGGAACCAGCAGACGCATCATCCCTTCAACTTCTTCTACGAGAGCGACCCGCGTTATGCGCAGGAGGACTTCCCTTACTTCGACAACATGCCCAAGGACCAGCGGCCGTGGGACTGGTGGGACCTGGGGCAGTTCATGAAGGCAGTGCGCCACAACGACCGCCAGTTCAAGCGGCTCTTCGACGGCCTGCGCCAGGCCGGCCTGGCCGATGACACGATCGTCGTCATCATCGGCGACCACGGCGAAGCCTTCGGCGAGCCGCACAACACCTACGGCCACAGCGGCAAGGTCTACCAGGAGGATGTCAACATCCCCTGCATCTTCTGGTCGCCGTCGCTGTTCAATGGCGTGCCGCGCAGCCAGACGATGGGCCGGATCGTCAACCTGCCCGCGACAATTCTCGACCTGCTCAATATCGACCTGCCCTCCCGCTGGCAGGGCCGCAGCCTCTTCGGCGCTGCCCCCTTCGACCGCGCCTATTTCTACGGCTCCCGCGAGAACTATCTCCTGGGCCTGCGCGACGGCAACATGAAGTACATGCTCAATGTCACGGACGACGTCGATGAGCTGTACGACCTCTCGACGGATCGCGACGAGCAGAAGAACATCGCCTCCGCCCATCCCGATCTGTGCAGGCGCTATCGCCAGCGGCTGGCGGCATGGCTGAGATATCAAATGGACTTCTACGCGCAACAGAGGTGATTCTCGTCAGTGGTCCGTCGTCCGTGGTCAGTAGTTGGGGTCCGTTGTCCGTTAGTCAGTGGATCTGCCACTGGCACACAACTGACCAACGGACCATTGACCCGTCCACGGACAACGGACCACTGACCACTGACGATTATCTCAGCGCCGCCAGTTCCTCCTCATCCGCCTCGCCCGTGACGAAGTGCCGCACGATCGGGTTCGTCTCCGCCCGGATCTGCCCGGCCGTGCCGCTGAAGATGATCCGGCCCTCATGGAGCATCACAATCCGGTCGGCCACCTTGAAGGCGCTGGCCATGTCGTGCGTGACCGTCACGCTGGTGGTGTGCAACTCGCGGTGCAGCTTGAGGATCAGCTCGTTGATGACGTCCGCGCAAACCGGATCCAGGCCGGTGGTCGGCTCGTCGTAAAGGATCAGCTCGGGCTCCAGGGCGATGGCGCGGGCCAGCGCCACGCGCTTGCGCTGGCCGCCGGACAGCTCCATCGGCATCTTGTTCTCGATGCCCGGCAGGCCGACCATGGTCAGCCGGTGCGCGACAATATCGCGGATTTCCTGCGGCGTCTTCTTCGTGTGCTCCGAGAGGGGAAAGCCGATATTTTCGGCCACCGTCAGCGAGTCGAACAGCGCGCCCTGCTGGAACAGAAACCCCATGCGATTGCGGAAAGGCATGATCTGACGCTCGGGAAGCGTGTCGATGCGCACGCCGTCGAAGTCCACCTCGCCGCTGTCCGGACGGAGCAGGCCGACGATGTGCTTGAGCATCACGCTCTTCCCCGAGCCGCTGGCGCCGATGACCACCAGGCTCTCGCCGCGCGGAACGCTCAGCGAAATGTCGGCCAGCACGACAAGCTGGCCGAACTGCTTGCGGACATGGCGGAATTCAACGAGAGGAGACATGGGAGGGCGATTTGAAATCTGAAATCTGAAATCTGCAATATTAAAGTCAAGCTCTTCGCTCAACGGAACATGCTCCTCACGCCATACAGCGTGATATACCAGTCCTTGGACACCTCGGCGAAGAAGAAATTGAGCACGATAATGGCCATGAACGATTGCACGAAGCTCTCGGTACACGCCCGGCCGACGCCGCTGGCGCCGGCCCCGCACGTGAAGCCCTTGTAGCACGCGATGAGGCCGATCGCCCCGCCGAAAAAGAAGCTCTTGACGATGCCCTCGAAGATCTGCCAGCTCTCCACACCCATGGCGGAGTATCGCCAATAAGGCTCGGCGGGGATGCCGAGCGTCTTGACCGCGATCAGCCAGCCGCCCATCACGCCGAGGAAATCGCTGTAGATGGTGAGCAGGGGCGTGAGCAGCAGACACGCGACGAAACGGGGAACGACCAGCACGCGGATCGGATCAGCGCCCATGACCCGCAGCGCATCGAGCTGCTCGGTCACGTTCATCGTGCCCAGTTCGGCCGTGCAGCGCCCCGCCCACGCGCCCGGCCAGCATGACCGCCGCCAGCACCGGCCCGATCTGCTTGACCACCGAGACGTTGATGACCGCGCCCAGCCGCTGTTCCTGACCGAGGTTCTTGAACTGGGTGTAGCCCTCGATGGCCAGCACCATGCCGATGAACGCGCCGGTGATCGAGACCACCGGCACGGACTTGGTCCCCACCTCGTACATCTGGGGCAGCACCGCGCGGACATTCCTCCACCGGACCCAGCCGATGCCCAGGGCCAGGAACGTGCGCCCGACGAATCGCCAGAAGTCGCCGAATGTCGCCAGCGCGTCGGTGGCGCCGCCCGACTTGTTCTATGAGCCTTGCCGGCATGCCAGCATGATAGTGTTTAACCGGCTCGCTTGCGAGCCGCTCGCAGCTAACCCGCGCCGTCAAGGACGCCGCGTGCGACTCCGCCTCAATCCCAGACATGCAGGGATTGGGCCGGGAGCCATTGGCGACTCCCGGCCGCCGCCGATGCCGCGGCCACCGCCGCCGCCTGATGCACAAAGGCCGAATCGATCCAGTAGAAGTCATCCGCCGTGATGCCGTTCCGGTAGTCCACGTCGCCGTTCCGGTATCCGCGGAACTGCGCTGGCCTGCAAGCGATAGCCCCGATCCATTCGGAAATAATCGTCGGCGTCGATGATGCCGTTCAGGTCGGAGTCGCCATTGAAGGTGTACATCACGATGATGCTGTCGAGGGCCGGCTGTTCACCATGGAGATCGCCGCGGATCTTGCCGCCATCGCCGTCATCGTTGATGACGGCGGCCAGTCCTCTGACGCCCAGCGGGTCGTTACGCGCTGCGGAGCTGGTGATGCCGGGACCGCTCCACAATGGAACCGTGTTGCGCCAGGGCAATCGAGCTGTTGATCGGCGCCAGCGGATCGGTTTGACCCGGCGCTGGGGTGAGGATCATGCAGTTGTTGGTCAAGTCGAGTTTGCCGGCTGGCGCAACCGCCAAATCCGATAGGGCGAGCACGTGCTGCCCGTTCAGTGCCAGAACGGCCGTGCAGCCGTCGCCGATCCCGAGATGGGTCAGGTGCTGCGTCTGGCCGAAACTCATCTCTGCGCCGTCGGTCAACTCGATCGCCAGCGACTGCGTGCCGCTGCCGGCATCGGTGTTCATGATGAAGCTGCCGCCGTCGATCTGGAGCATATCCTGTCCAGCGCCGCCATGGACGGCGAGAGAATCGAACTCATCCGTGGGCACCATGAAATCCGGCAACCCGGAAGGCGCGGTGTTCTCATACATCGCCACGTAGCCGCTTGCGCCGCGCAGTGCGAAGCTGTCGCTCACCGGGCTACCGGTCAGGACGAGCTGTCGCTGCGCCGGATCGATCAGCAGCAGGCCCAGCGGCGCCGTCATGGGCGAGGTATTGCCAGCGCCATCGGATTGACAGGCGGAAATGTAGTGCGATCCGGCGGACATGGCGGCGCTGGGCTGCACGATGAAACTGCCGTTGGCACCGACGCTGGCTGTCCCGGCTCCCGGCTGCGATCGATCAAACGCCATGATCGTGCAGCCGGCTTTGGCCGTCCCGCCGAGTTGGGGCTGCAGCGCATACGTGACCCGGTTGCCGGGGACGCCGGTGTCGCTGCCAGGCAGAAGCGATAACGGTGAAGGCGTGGGGATCGAGAATGGGTCGATCAACAGCGACAGCGGCGCGGACATCGCTGAGGGATTGCCGGCGGAGTCGTACGCTCTTGCCCAGACGGTGTGCCCGCCCAGGCTCAGCAGCGGCAGCAGCGCCTGGTAGCCCGCGTCCACTGCCGTCGTCTGCAGCACGGGAACGTCCGTATCGTCGAGGTAGATCGCGATGTAGTCCTGTGGCGAGGTCGTCTCGGCCATGATGGGCTGCGGCGAGATCATCCCGGCCACGGTGGGCTGAGTGACAATGGTCCAGCCATCGCCAACCGTGCCCGTGTCGGAACCGGGAGCTAGGGTCAGGGTCGGCACCGGCACACAGGCAAACTCGGCCGAGGCCGTGTTATTGTCGCGGCTGATTTCGGTGAGCACGTTGTCCGTGTCAACGACCGCGTAGAGCGTCTGGGTCGGCTGCGTGGGCCACCAGGGGACTTCCACGCTGATTGATTGCCCGATGCCCAGCCCCGGAATATCAGCCGAGTCGATCAGCTCGCCCTGGGCCGGATCGCCTGCATACAGCCCCGCGGTGACGGGATCGCTGCTGGCCAGGCCGCTGTTGCGGATCGTAATGAGTATGTCATTGGCGAAATCCGGCACTGCGGGGAAGTTGGCCAGCGCCAGATCGTCAGTAGTAACGGCCAGATCGCTCAGGCACGCAATGCTGGCGGTTTGGAGATTGGCCGGCAGGTTCGGGGCGGCGGGCACGATCGGCGAACCGCCTGAATCGGCCATCAGTTCGGCACCGGCGGGGAGCGGATCCAGGATGTACGCGACATCCAGGTTGCCATCCTGGTCGTAGCCGGCCATCGGCCACCAGGCGATTCCCGCATCGCTCGTCAGCCGGTGCGGCTCGCTCCACCCGCAGTCATTGCCGAAGTCCCGGCTGACGACGTAGATGTTGCTGTCGCAGCCGATGCCATGCCAGACGATATCCACGCGCGTCCCCCAGACACTGACATTCGGATTGCCGATGGCCTTCTGTGGCGCCAGCGCTTCGGTGGTGGCGCTCCACGTGCCATCGACGGCGCGCGTGGACATGCGCAGGGTCGTTCCATCGTCGGTCTCCTCGGTCCAGAACGCCAGGACATCGCCCGAGGGCAGCGCCGCCAGCCGCAGTGATTCGGGAAACGTATTGTTCGTGTCGTTGATTGCGGTCTTGCCAAGCCACATGCCCATGAAATATGTGGCCTGCAGCACGGCGGCATTGCTGAAGTCCAATCCGCTGGCGGCAAGCCAGATGGCCACGACTTGGCCGTTGGGCAGCGCGGTCACCACTGGATGGGCGTGCTGGCGCATGTCGTCGATCAGCGCGGCCGGCGCGCTCCATGCCGCGCCGTTAAACGTGGCGTAGTCAATGTTGCTGACGCCGCCTTGCGTGTAGTCTTGCCCGGATAACGCGCGCCATACCACAACGGCCGAACCATCGGGGAGGGCGGCCACCGATGGCTGATCGTCGAGCGTGTTGTTGTTGGTCAGCGCCATCGGCGGCGACCAGTTCCCCGCCGGGTCGCCTATCGACCAGTAGATCTCCTGCGCGGATGCGACGAGGTGCGGATCCATGCCGGCGACAAGCCCCGAATCGAGTGTGCTCTCCGACCAGATGGCCATGAGCCGTCCATCGGCCAGATATGCAAGTGCCGGCTCGCCCCGCAAGTTGTTGCCCTGGGCGACCACCTCGGGATCGCTCCACTCGCCATCGGCCGAGCGGCGACGGACCACCAGCGGATAGGCATTGCCCTGCGCATCAAGTTCCACCCAGGCAGTCGCCATCTCGCCCGTGGACGACTGCGCCGTCGCAGTCGAGAGAATGGTGGGCTGGAACGCGGGCTCGTCGGCCGCGGATGTATCGCCCAGCAGGGCACCGGCAGCGCCGCTGGACCACAGGTCCGTATCTACCTCGAAGTGGCACAGGTTCAGTTTTCCGCTCCACGCACCCCAGGCCAGTGATCCCACCAGGTCAATGTCGATACTCAACTGGGCGGGAATGCTGTAGGTCCAGCCGTTGCTCGTGTCGTAGGAAACGGCAAAGCCAATCTTGCCTCCCGCAGTGGTATCCACGCCGGCGGAGGCCAGTCCATATCCTACGTCAAGCTCGATGGATGCCCCAATGCTCATGCCGATGCCTATCTCCACGCTCGCAGATTGGAACGTTGGCTGCCCCGTGGCCAGGCCCACCGTGTAGTTCAAATCGAAATACGGGCCGAAGCCAAAGTGCGGTTTCACGGCGACGTTCAGGCCGGGAATGGGCGTGGGCACATAGAACGTCGGCAGCTTGACCTCAAACAGATTGGTTGCATCGACCTCCAGGGTGAACTTCTCGTCGAGGCTGTCGAAGCTGAGGTTGTCGTTAAGGTGGTAGTGCTGCTCCCACGAGAACGTGACGTCCGGCGGGTTTATCTCCGTCTTGCCTACGTCATTGTTGTCGGGCGGCTTGGATTCCTCCTTCTCAAATCCCTTGGGATCATCGTAGAGCTTCCAGAACTTGTAGGGGTTGATGGAGACGCTGCCTCGGTCGGACGGAAGAGCCAATCGGAACTGCGAACCAACGCCCAGGACGGAGGCCCCGAATGCCGGGGCGACATCCGCATCGAGAACAGTCCCGGCCAGGGTATAGGTGGCATCCACCCCCAGCCCGAAGTACATTCCGTTGTAGGTGCGCTGGCCATCACGATAGGCAAGAAACGACGGCCAGCTTGTCGGCGTGTAAGTGCCAATGCGTTGGCCGATGAGACTGCTGATGTCATAGCAGCCGAGATATCCATCAAAGGTGATCGACGTCAAGTCGGGATTCATCCATGCAGGTTGCTGGAGCGTCTTGATTGAAAAGGCGGCCGGCGCGCTCCAGTCGCCTTTGGTGTCGCTGGCCCAGATCTTCAGGGTCTGATCGCCGCTAAGGCGCGAGACGTTGCACTTCCAGGTCCAGCCGTCAATGGGCGTGTTGTCGGTGTAGTCGTTGGCGTCGCGAATGCCATTGAAATCGGAATCGAACGTGACCGACTGGGTGCTGAAGCCCTGATTGGGCGTGACGGAGGCGCTGAACGTAACCACAAGGTCCGGAACGGCGCCGCCGATCAGGTATTTGCCGAAGACGGTGGGGGAAGGATCACCATCGTGGTTACCACTGGCTTGAATCGTCGGCTTCCACTGGGGCGCCACTTGGATGCTGCCGCTGATGTCCAGTTGGTAATCGCCCGAGGTGGCGCTGTTGACGCGATCGCCGGTGCCCTGCACGTCGTATTGGCGGTTGGGATAGCCAGAAATCCCGACGCAATACAACCCGGCGGCGAGATCCAGTTGCAGGTAAGAGTCGGTATTGCCGCCGCCCTGGTCGTCGTTGGAGGCGATCTCGCCACCGCTGGCGTTGAACAGCCGCAGGAATGTGTCGGGCACATTGGCGGCCGTGGTCACGTCCAGGGTGACGTTGCAGGCCGTCGTCACGCGAAACTGCCAGAAATCGACCGACGTGCCGGAGATCTGGCCGTAGCCAGCAAGGGTGTAGCCAGCAAAGGTCGGATCCGGCACCGCGCCGAGGTAGACGGCATCGGGGAAAAGCTCGGGCTTGGCGTTGGGGGTCGGCGGCGGGTCGGTCAGGCAGGGAGCGTACTTGGCCGTCGGCCGGGTGGCATCGTCGCTGTGGTCGTAGATCAGGCGCCGATACCGGCGGCGTCGGTGGCGCCCCACCAGTTGCCGCTCACGTCGATGGTGGCGGTCGCCGAGCCAAGGGTGTACAGCATCCCCGACGAGAAGTCGTCGTCGATGAACGCGACGGTCGGCGTATCGTAGACCGTCACCTCCTTGAGAATGCTCCGCGCCACCACGCCCGAGCCGAGGTGATAGGTCAGGTTCATGTCGGAGACGGAGGCGGCGTTGAAAGTCATGTCCGTGAAATCGGCCGCCCCTCCTTCGACGGAAATGTGCCCCGGGCCCTGAATCGTACCGCCGTTCACCGTCAGCGTGCCCCGCGGCATCACGTATATGTGCGTCCGCTGATCGCCGCCAGCGCCGACGAGCTCAAACGTGGCACCCTCCGCGTCGAGATCGCCATCGACATAGATGTTGTTGGCCGGGTCGCTGCTGGTCACGGTGACGCCGGCCGAGATGGTCAGGGTCGCGCCGTAATCGACGTGCAGGTCGGCCGTCACGCGATACGCCTTGCTGGTGTTGTTCCAGGTGGTGTCCTGGCTGACGTGCCCGCTGACATCCGTCAGCAGAAGCCGTCGTTCCAGCAGTTCGGATAGATAGAGCAGCCGCCGTGCGGCATCGCTGCCGGCGCGGCGCCTTGCAGACCGCGTAACTCGGCCCCCTGCCCGCGAGACGAATCCTGCGAACACCATGGCCAAGCCCTCGCCCCGCGAATCCCGCGCCCGCGGTGCGGCCGCCAAGCCTGCCCAGCCCCTGCCGAGAGCGGGCGCGACGAAGCCGCGAAAGGCCCACCGAGGTGCGCGGCGAAGCGCATGGTGCGGAAGATGGCGCTGCCGGCGCGCACGCCGTCGGCCGTCCGCAAACCCCATTATATCCCAAAAGGCGTTCCGCAAGAAAAAAATTTCCATGCAAATACACGAAGGCGCGCCTGGCGGCATGCCGGTATCACTGGAACCTCAAACCGGAATTGGAGTTGCGGCCAGGGGCCGCCTCACACCACCGCCTCTTCCCACTGCTTGCGCAGGAAGTCGAAGACCTTGGGGATCTCCTCTTCCTTGTTGCCGCGCACGCCGCACTCCAGCGAGCAGTAGTCCTGGTAGCCGATCATCTTCAGGCCCTTCATGCCTTCCACGAAGCTGTGCGGCTCCTGCCCCGGCGCGATGCGGCTCTTCTTCGTCGCCAGGTGAACGTGGTGGACCCACTTGCCGCCGGTGACGAAGGCCTGCGTCTGATCGCTCTCCTCCTTGGCCATGTGATAGAAGTCGCCCATCATGCAGATGCCCGGATTGTTGAACTTGTTGCAGATGGCGGCGGCCTGCTCCAGGCGATTGATGTAGAACGTCTCACCCTTGTTCAGCGGCTCGAAGAGCACGCGGCTCTTGACCTTTTGCGCGTAGTCGCCGATGTCGGGCATGATGTCGGCCATCACCTTGTCGAGTTCCTCGGGCTTGAGCTTCGACTGGCCGTTGAACGCCGGCACGAAGATCACGCCGGTGGACTGAAGCTCGCCGGCCTTCTCCAGGGCTTTCTTGATATCGGCGATGCCCTTGGCCCGCTTGTCGGCGTCGGGCGAGACGAGATCGCCATTGTGGCTGCCCCAGCAGAGGGTGGCGATCTTGAGGGTGCTGTCCTTGATCGCGTCGAGGGCTTCCTTGACATTCGGATCGCCGCCCAGCTCGATGGCGGCCGCGCCGATCTTCTGCAGGAAATCCACCTTCTCCTTCAGCGACTTGCCGGGAAGCGGGCCGGTCTGGCTGCACAGCTTGAGTGTGACTTTCTTCGGATCCACAGGCTTATCCTCCGCAAAAACCGGCCGATCCAGCACACGAATGCTCGCGGCCATGCCCAGGCCGGCCAGTGAAGTCTTGAGGAATGCGCGACGATTCATACGGCTCCATTCTCCCGGCGCGGCCGGGGATGATGACATTGGTATTGAGACGCCAAGGTAGATTACCCGTCGGGTTCGCGATTCGTTGTCGAAACGCCTCCGGCACTCCACGCGAGGCGGCGTTCTGCCATCCACCTTCTGAGGCCGTCCGGTCGCCCACGATCACTTCCCCGCTTCCCCGCATTGACCTTGGCGGGGCGGCGACGCTAGGATGGTCGCAGCAGATGTGGGAGGCAAAGAATGAAGATTATCGTAGAGCAACACGCCGATGGATTTGTGGCCTATCCGCTCGGCCTGAAGGGAGTGGTGGTGGGCCAGGGCGATACCTACGAGGAAGCCCTGGCCGACGTGACCTCGGCTATCCGGTTCCACATCGAGACGTTTGGCCGGGAGGTCCTGGAATCGGACTCGCCCATCTTGCAGGCGTTTGTCACTGAGGCTCCGGTGGCGTAATGGCCAAGTTTCCCGTCGATGCGGCTAGGGGGCGGGTGGTGCGAACTCTGGAGCGCCTGGGATTCCGCGTTCTGCGAGAGCGCGAGCATGTGGCCATGGTGCGACAGAATTCCGACGGCACCCGGACACCGCTCACCATGCCCAATCACCCGACGATCAAGTCTTCCACACTACGGTCCATCTGCACCCAGGCGGGGATTCCTCGGGAGGAGTTCCTGAAGGCATTTGAGGAGTCCTGAAGCCGAGGATCGCTGCACGGCATCGGCGTGCAGGGCAGAAGCAACGACTATAAGCATGAAAATCCCGCATTGCATGCGTGATTTTCATGGTGTATACTTCAGCGTGATGATCACCCGCCCCACCGATCTCGCGTTGGTCCGCACCGCGCTCAGGCGCAGCCGCGTCGTCGCCCTCCTGGGCCCCCGTCAATGCGGCAAGACCACCCTCGCCCGCCAGATCGTTCCCCCCGATTCGCTGAACTATTTCGACCTGGAAGACCCCGCCAGCCTCGCTCGTCTCGCCGAACCGGAGACCGCGCTGCGATCCCTCAAGGGGATCATCGTCATCGACGAAGTCCAGCGCCGAGCGGACCTGTTCCCACTGTTGCGGGTCCTCGCGGACCGAACGCCCCGGCCTGCCCGTTTCCTCATCCTTGGCAGCGCTTCGCCCGATCTGCTCCGCCAATCCTCCGAAACTCTCGCCGGCCGGATCGAAACGATACCCCTCGAAGGCTTCCGCCTCAGCGATGTCGGCGCATCGGCCCAGCAGAAGCTCTGGCTCCGCGGCGGATTTCCCCTCTCGTTCGTGGCCCGCACACTCGGGGATTCCTTAGCCTGGCGGCAGCAGTTTATCCAGACCTTTCTTGAGCGCGACATGCTCCAACTCGGCGTTCAGATTCCCGCCATCACCATGCGCCGCTTCTGGACGATGATCGCGCACTACCACGCCCAGATCTGGAACGCTGCCGAATTCGCCCGGTCCCTCGCCGTCAATGAGTCCACCGTTCGCCGCTATCTCGACCTCATCACCGGCGTCTTCATGGTGCGACAGCTTCAGCCCTGGCACGAGAACCTCGGCAAACGCCAGGTCAAGGCCCCCAAGGTGTACATCCGTGACACGGGCCTCCTTCACGCCCTGCTCGGCATCACCGACGGGCGCGCCCTCGAATCCCATCCCAAGGTGGGCGCCTCCTGGGAAGGCTACGCCATCGAGCAAGTCATCCAGGCCCTTCGCCCCGAAGAAGCCTATTTCTGGGCCACCCACAACGGCGCCGAGCTTGACCTGCTGCTCTTCAAGCGTGGCCGGCGCATCGGCGTGGAATGCAAACGCGCCGACGCCCCCACCCTCACGGCCTCCATGCGCATCGCCCTGGCGGACCTGAAGCTCGACGAATTGCACGTCGTCTACCCCGGCACTCGCCGCTACCCGCTGGCCAAAGACGTGGATGTCGTGCCGCTGGCGGAATTCGTCGGGGCGGAATGAAGCTTCCGCGAGTGCCGGTATCATTGGCGATCCCGCCGGAGCCAACTCGAACAACCGCGCGGCTTGCGATACAATCAACCGAACAGCCGCCGCCTGAAGGCGGAACTCCGAACGTCGAACAAAGGGCCTTATGACACCGCAGCCACAAACGATCTGGCCGGGGCCGGTCGTTTATGAAACTCATATGCACACCCCTCTCTGCCGCCACGCCGACGGCGAGATCGAGGAATATGCGGCCTACGCCGAGCGGCGCGGCCTGCGCGGGATCATCGTCACCTGCCACAACCCCCTGCCCGATGGCTATTCGCAGGATGTGCGGATGTACCCCGACCAGCTTCCGCTCTACCTGTCTCTCGTCGATCGGGCCCGGCAGGCCTGGCTCGGCCGGATCGACGTGCGGCTCGGGTTGGAATGCGACTGGGTCGCCGGCCAGGAGGATTTTCTGGCCAGGCAGATCGCGTCGGCCAATTTCGACTACATCCTTGGCTCGGTGCATCCGCACGTGTGGGAATATCGCCAGCGATTCGAGCACAACGGGCCGGTGGATTTTCAGCGGACCTACTTCGAGCACCTGGCGGTCGCGGCCGAGACGCGGCTGTTCGACTGCCTCTCGCATCCCGACATCGTGAAGAACCTGCATCCCGATCAGTGGAACCTGAAGCAGGTGCTCGACAGCGTGCGGCGATCGCTGGACCGCATCGCCGCGACGGGCATGGCGATGGAACTGAACACCTCGGGTCTCGGCAAGGAGATCCCCGAGATGAACCCCGGCCGGACGATCCTGCGCGAGATGAAGCTGCGGGATATTCCCGTGGTCGTCGGCGCCGATGCCCATCGGCCGGATTCCGTGGCGGATCATTACGAGGCCGCGTACGACATGCTCAAGGATGCCGGATATCAGCAGGTGACGGTGGTCCTGAACCGCCGTCCGACGCAGATTCCGCTGGACCAGGCCCGGCGAAGCCTGAGGCCCATCGAACTGGCCGCGTAAGTGGCGCGTGCCGCCCTCGGCCGCGATTGTGGCGCGTGCCGCGATTCTGCACGGCGGTGGGCCGCACGTGCCACAGTGGCGCGTGCCGCCCCCGGCCGCGATTGTGGCGCGTGCCGCCCCCGGCCGCGATCCGCACGGCGGAGGGCCGCTCGTGCCACAGTGGATGCCGCGATTCGTATGGAAATTACCCCTTCCGTCTACGAGCACGCCGCCGCGTTCGTCGGCCGAACGCCGCGGGCGGTCTCGCGCGATGCCGAGCTGCTCCTCGAAGGCCATAGGTCTGTCCGTGGCCCGTGGATGGGTCAACGGTCCATTGGTCAGTTGCCAGGGCCTGCCCGACCAACTGACCAACGATCCACTGACCCAACCACTGACTACGGGCAACGGACCACTGACCACGGACCACTGACATCTCGCTACCTGTCGTCCTTGTGCTCCACGGGCTGATCGCTGGCCTTGATGGGCTGGCCGCCGCCGAGCGCGGCCAGGCGCAGCCTCGCATCCACCGAGCCGGCGTCGGCCGCCTTCTGATACCACGTCCGCGCCTGCTGAATGTCCTTGGCGGCGCCGTCGCCAGTCTCAAAGCACTTGGCCACCAGCACCATCGCGTCGGTGTTGCCGGCATTGGCGGCCTTGGTGTACCACTCGAAGGCCTGCTGAGGATTCCTGGTCACGCCAATACCGTTGCCGAAAATGCGGCCAAGGTCGTTCATCGCGGATGCATAGCCGGCATCGGCGGATTTGCGATACCAGGTGATGGCCTCGGTCATGTCCTTGGGCACGCCGTTGCCGTTCTCATAGCACACGGCGAGATTGCGCATGCCGATGCTGCTGCCGGCATCCGCGCCTTTGCGATACCACTCGACGGCCTTGCGGCCGTCCTTGGGGGCGCCGTAGCCGTTGTCGTACTGCCAGCCGATGCTGACCATGGCGTCGGCATTGCCCAGATCGGCGGCCTTGACGAACCACTTCATGGACTCGTTGTAATCCTGCTTGACGCCCGTGCCGTTCATGTACATGTTGGCCAGGCCATTGGCGGCCAAGCCATCCTTCGCGTCCGTGGCCTTGGTGAACAACTGGATGGCCTGCTCGGGGTCTTTCTCCACCCCATCGCCATCGCGGTAGAGGAAGGCCAGATTGCGCATGGCGACGGCGTCGCCCTTGTCGGCCGCCTTGCGATACCACTCGGCGGCCGTCCTGGTGTCCCTGGGCACGCTCTTGCCATTGGCGAGCATCCAGCCCACGTTGGTCATTCCTCCCGTGTTGCCGGCTTCGGCGGCCTCGTGCGAGAATTTCATCGCCAGCGCAAAGTCCAGGGGCACGCCCGTGCCATACATGTACATCCACCCCAGGCTGAACGCCGCGGCCGCATCGTGCCCCGCGGCCGCCTTCTCGAACCATTTGGCCGCTTCGGCTTTGTCCATGGTGACGCCCTGGCCGTTGAGATACATGTCGCCGATCATGCCCTGAGCACGGGGATTGTGATCGGCGATGGGCATGAGAAGCTGGATGGCCTTGGCGTAGTCTTTGGCATCAAAGGCCGCCTGGGCGTCCGTCAGCACGCGGGCGTCATCTCCCGGCGCCGGCACGGGGTCGGCCGCCCGCAACACGGTGGGCAACGCCAGCGCCAGCGCGATGGCGAATACGAGACAGTTTCTGTTCCCAGTCTTTTGCATCATGATGGTCCGCCTTTCGAGGAAAGTTGTTTGATGGCTCGATCGACCTGTCAGGTTGCCTCGGCAGAGGAGCCGAAGCATGGAGTCAACTTGCGCTCGGGGGAGCTGAAGTGTCAACGGATAAAGCACTAGATTTGTTCCATATCGGGCGGGCTGAACAATACGGTCCACTTGACGTATACCAAACATTTACCGTATATTAAACACTGTAATAAGAAGGAGTACGTATGGACCCGGATCTGGAGAAGTCGCTTGAAGAGGCCTGGGCCAGGATCGGCCCCATGCTGAAGCGCAACCCCGACGAGCTGGCCGCACGCAAGGCCCGCCGCCGCATGTCCTTCATGCAGCGGCCCCACCGCGCCTGGTGCCTGGCCGTCCGCGCCAACGATACGCGCCTGACGCCGTATCGCATCCCCATGGTCCCCGACCGCCCCGTCTGCTGGGACCAGGAACACCATCTCATCCGCCGCGTCGAGCACCAGGTCTATCTCGAAAAACGCAACCTCGCCTGGCTCTGCCGCCCCGTCTCGATCCCCTTCCCCGGCGAAACCGTCCGCGAGGTCGCCAGATTGCTCGGCGCCCCTCTGCCCATGGTCCGCCGGGCCATGCGACGCGGCCAATTCTCCGTCCGCTACGTCAAGGGCCTCGGCGGCGCCCACGGCAATGTCGCCATCCTCTACACCAAACGCCTCCTCGATCCCGCCGGCATTACCATGGACCGCATCGACGATGCCGGCTGGGCCACCATGTGGCGATACGTCTCCGAGCACATCCCACAAGGCCTCAGCCAGCCGGTCCTGCGCCGCCCCGTCTATCGCCCCCTCAAGTGCAGCATGCAGTTCGTCGGCTGGCGCTGGATCTGCCCATCCTGCGGCCAACAATGCCATCGCGTCTATTGCCCCATCCCCGGCTTCCTGGCCTCCTTCGTCCCCAAAGAACATCGCGACTCGCCCGATACGCTCGAGCCCATGCCCCCGTCCTTCGCCTGCGGCCGATGCCACGGCGTCCACGACCACGGCCGGCTGAACAAAGAAGGCTGGAACGAACTCGTCACCTACCTCAGCGGCGGCCTGCTCTACGGCCGCGAGGTCAAACGCCCCAGGTGGTACACGCCGGTTCGCAAGCGCGCGTGGGCGCCCCGGCGGATCACCTCCAGGCGCCGCGCCGAGATCACGCGCTTTCTTCTGGACACCGACCTCACCTGCCCCCGGATCGCCCGCCGAATCGGCATCGCCACCGGCACGGTCTATGGCCTGATCTCGCGCATCTACCGCCGCGCCGGCGTCCACAGCCGACAGGAACTGCGCCGCCTGCTGGGCGCGCTCCCGCAACTCCAGCAGGCCAGGACCGCCGGCTGACGCCCCGTTCGGAGTTCCCGTTCGGAGTTCCGCGTTCACGCGGTCCGCGGGCTTTCTCCGTTCGGAGTTCCCGTTCGGAGTTCCGCGTTTACGCGGTCTGCGGGCGTTTACGCGATCCGCGCCACTCCCGCCTAAAGGCGGAACTCCGAACGGAAGAACGGAAGAACGGAACTCCGAACACCATGGTAACATCCCACCATGTCCCAGCCCCAATATCGCTGGCGCCAACTTACGCCCGGGCAGCGGGCCGAGCTGCTCGCCTGGCGCAAGCAGCGCGGCCGTCCGTGGCATTCGCCGCCGCATCGCCCGAACTTCGGCCAGCTTCAGTTCCACATCACCGCCGCCTGCTACGAGCACCAGCCCTTCATCGGTCACGGCCCCCATCGCATGGACGCCTTTTCACGCGATTTGCTGGCCGTGTTCGCCGCCCACGCCAACCAGACCTTCGCGTGGTGCGTCCTGCCCACTCACTACCACGCGCTGGTCCACGCGCCCAACATCCTCGGCCTTCTCCACGAGCTTGGCCGGCTTCACGGCCGAACGTCACACGCCTGGAACGGCGGGGAAGACTCGCGCGGCCGCAAGGTCTTCTTCCGCGCCGTCGAGCGTGCGATGCGCTCCGACCGGCATTTCTGGGCCACCTTGAACTACGTCCATCACAACCCGGTGCATCACGGCTACGTCGCGCGCTGGACGGACTGGCCCTGGAGCAGCGCCGCCGAATATCTCGCACAAACGGATCCCGACGAAGCCAAGCGAATTTGGCGCGAATACCCGCTCGACAACTACGGCAAAGGCTGGGACAACCCCGCGATGTAGTTCGGAGTTCCCGTTCGGAGTTCCGCGTTTCGTTCGGAGTTCCGCGTTTACGCGGTCTGGCTCCCTTCGTTCGGAGTTCCCGTTCGGAGTTCCGCGTTTACGCGGTCCGCGGTGCCTTCTCTGTTCGGAGTTCCGCGTTTACGCGGTCCGCGCCCTCCCAATCTCCATCCCTATTGACACGCCACTCTATTTCAATACAATACGTTTATGAAAGCTATGGAAGCGCAGCGGATTCTGGAGGAATGCGAGCGGAATCTCCGCCGCCTTCTCGCCGAGGCCGCCGCCGAAGGCGACTACCCCGCCGTCCTGCGCATCACCGACTGGGCCAAAGCCGTCGGCCGGCTGGCGGCCGAAGGCCAGCCGTCGCCCGCCGCCGCCATGCACGCCGACGCCACGCCCGCCGCGCCCGCAACCGGCGATCCTCCCGCCGCCCGGCGCGCCCGCCGCCCCGCCGACGACTACCCCCGCTTCTTCCGCCGCGGCGACGAGCTGGTCAAGGTCGGCTGGTCGAAGAAGGACCGCCGCGAATACAACCACCGCGCCCCGCGCCAGGTCGTGGATCTGGTGGCCGCCCTCGTGCGGCAGGTTGGCGCCAAGGGCAGGCGTTTCAATGGCGACGCCCTCCTGCCGGCCAAAGACCCCGGCAACGGCGCGGCCATCCCGGATTATCAGGTATATGTGGCGATGGCATGGCTCAAGCACCTGGGCGTGCTCGACCAACGCGGGCGACGGGCAGGGTACACGCTGGTCCCCGACAAGCAGATTGACAGCGAAATCACGGCGGCGTGGCCGGATTTGGCGGAGTGGCGAGGGTGAGAACCGATGCAGCGGGACTGGGCTCCGCGGCAACCTGAGAGCGCTGCATGTATCTGGTCGACGAGCAAGGCGTCAAGCGAGCCATCGCGCTCGTCCACCGGGGCGACGAGCGACTCGTCAACGTGATGGGCTGGCTCACGCAACAGCAGAACGAGCGAAAAAAAGGAAATCCGCTAGGTTGACGCCGCTTGGCGTGTTCACACTACCGAGCGGGCACCTGCTGGTGCATCCAGTGGGTCAGAACTTCACGCGCTTCGTCGGCACAATTTGGGCCACGAAATCAGACAGCCGCTCACCCATTGTTCGAGGCGACGATGCGCGATCCGCGACTGCCTCGCCATCGTCAACCGACAGCAGGAGTCGATCCTTCACCTGTTCCTCAATTCCATCGCACGCCGACTCACCAACCGCAATGATCGTGTCGCCAACCTGCAGACCCCATGCCCTATCTCACGTTGTATTGGTGTGGTAATCCTCCGCTGCGAACGATCCTCCATTTCGAGTGCTACCTTGACGAGCAAGGTGCCTACATCGACCTTTCGATCTCCAGAACCATCGAGGATGCGCCGAATGACATGACCAGGGCCATGCCGCTGTCGTGCAGTGCCAAGGGATTCAGCATCGCATTATCCTCCGACTACGCGACCGATATGTTCGCTTTCCATGATACCACGGTGTTCTGATGCAATGACGAAACGACCGTCACCGAACTCGCCGGATCCTTAACGAGCAGCGCGCGAGGTTCGCTCACCACCGAACCAACCACCACCAGCCAGTAGTCTCCTTTTCGGCGATTTGCCTGCTGCCACTCGAAATCGGTGAATAGGATCTGACCTCGCAACAGCTTTAGTCCCTTCACTTCTATCGCAAGCCGTTCATCGCGCCTGACACCAAAATCAAAACCTCTCGCCTCGATGCGGTAGTCAATGAGGTCCGCTGAAGGAAAGCCGCAGATTTGCGCGGAGTTGTGCAGGAAGTAATCTTCGGCAAGCCGACCCGTCCGCAACCTCTCCGCAACATTCTCGACGCGCTCGCGCGTCGCGGCGATCGGTCTTACCACCAAGTCCTGCACCTCCTTGTCCCGTCGCACTATTCGCGACACAACCTCCATTAAAGCCTCGTCACTTGATTCGCTGAATTCCCCGAGGACACGCTGCCGGTTCGGCGCAGGCGTCTCTTATGCCACCCCTTGCGGCCATTTGGATGCAGAGGGTCAAACTCGTCCCGAAGATTCTTCATGCTGGCTGGGGGTACCCCGAGACGAGAGCCAGTAGCTCTGAATGCCTCGCGCCACGATTCATAGGAGAACCGCATCAGGAATTGCGCGTCAAGTCGGCTCATTGCATACGCGACGATGATGGCCTCGACCTCGATGAGCTTGCGCAAATGCGTCTCGTGATGCTCTTGCCGTTCGCCCATTTGCGTCTCCGCGATTAAAGCTCCCGAGCAACTACCACTGCCGCCTTGCCGCCGCCCGATGGCCACGACGTTTCCCAGCATGACAATTCGCCGCCCGGCGGTGGCCCAGATCGCTCAGAATCCGCACCAGTCCCCAGAACGCCGAAGGTTCCTTGCCGTCCAGCCCCTCCCACGCTCCGGCTATGGAAAGATCAATACACGGGAACGACGCCGTAAACAGGTCGCACTCCGGTAATTCCGCCGCGGCAACGTTGTGAATATCGCCAAGGTGAAAATCCTCCCGCCCGAAATTCCGCTCGTACATTTCCAGCTTGTCGGGGTCGATGTCATTGGCGAACACCACACGCCAGCCCTGCACTTCGAGCGCAAGGCGCAGCGAGCCCGATCCCCGGCAAAGAACTCGGCGCCCTGAACTCTCGTTTTGTGCGCAGCGCGGCGAACCGCGCGAACCGCAGTCTGTTGCCCTTCGACACGGATCATCCCACCTGATTCTACACGTCGCCACACGGCGCACAAAATCCGTGCTGGCAGCCGACACCCTCATGATGGGAATTGGGGCAGGAGATGCACCAGATCGGCTCACGCAAATACATGCTCCCGATGCCACTCAACCGCCGCAGGATCGGGCGCAAAGCGGCTCGGGAGGCTCAGCGCCCGCCCGTCAAGCTCCAGCAGCGCCTGCCGGTGCAGGATGGGCGGGTCGTCGATGCGGAGCCGGGGCGAGAGGATGACGCGCATCGACTCGTCGAACCCGATCAGCCCGCGGTCGAAGGCGCGGTCGTACAGCGCATTGAGCGCGATGCCGTTGCGCGGGTCGGCGCACCGGGCAGTGTTCTGCTTCCACGGGATGATGTGGCTGGCGTTGAGAAGCTCGGGAATGGCGATGCCCGATAGCGCGCAGCGATACTCGTAGCTGGCCAGGACCGTGTCGCGGAAGAACGATTGCACTCGGCGAGCCCGCACTGTTCGCATCACCTCGGTAGGCCCATCGGGCAGGTCCAGTTCGGTTTCCAACGGCGGCGCATCGCGGCCCGTCAGCCGTGCGCAGGCCGCCTCGGCCTCGGCGGCGGTGGCTTCGGGATTCTCCTGAAACGCCTCCCATAATTCGCGATCACCCCGGCTGACGTTGCCCAGCGCGCTGATCTTCCGCGCTCGCTGGACCGGATCGAGACTGGCGAAGTTGCAGGCCTTCATGCCCACGGCCGACGGGCGCGGCCGAGCACACGCGACAGGTTGCCTTACTACTCATCCCCCACCTCCGCATCGGCGACCCACTCATCGAGCTTCCGCCGCAGTTCGTCTTTGCCGGGCAGGTAGAGCTGGTATTCCCTGGCGTGGATGTTGGCGTCCCTGGGGAGGGTGATTTCCACCAGGGCCTTGTTCTTCTGTTTGCAGAGGATGATGCCGATGGTCGAGTTCTCGGCATCGGTCTTCACCCGGCGGTCGAAGTAGTTGACGTACATCTGCATCTGGCCGAGGTCCTGGTGGGTCAACCTCCCGAGCTTCAGATCGATCAGCACGTAGCAGCGCAGGAGGCGATTGTAGAAAACCAGATCGACGAAGAAGTGCGTGCCGTCGAACGTGAAGCGCCGCTGCCTTGCCTCGAACAGGAAGCCCTTGCCCAGCTCGAGCAGAAAACGCTCGATCTGGCTGAGGATGGCGGATTCGAGATCGGATTCGGAGTAGCGGGCCGATTCGTCGAGGCCGAGGAACTCGAGCACGAGGGGTTCCTTGAGCAAGTCCTGCGGCCGGGCGACGATCTGCCCTTCTCTGGCGAGCCGCCGAATTCCCTTCTTGTCGCGACTCGGGGCGAGCCGCTCGTAGAGGCTGCTGTCGAACTGGCGTTTGAGTTCGCGCAGGGTCCAGTTTTCGCTGGTCGCCTCGATTTCGTAGAAGCTGCGCTCGTCGGGGTTCTTGATGGCGAGGAGGAATAGGTAATGCGTCCAGCTCAGAGTGAAGGGTTTGGCGCGGACTTGAGGTGGTGAGGCGAATTGCCCAATCACTGATTGGGCGATCTGAGATCGGTTGGGCAGCGGCAACAGACCCTTCCCGCTGGCGGCCGATTGCGCGGACACTGATTGCGCGATTGAGAATTGGTCAGACGTCGTCTGACTTTTCGGGACCGGCGGGACCGGCGCCAATTTTCCAATCGCTGATTGGAAAATTGGCGATCGGTCCTGGTAGAGCAGGAAGAAACTCCGCATGTAGGCGAGATTGCTTGCGGAAAATCCCCGCCCGAACTCTCCCGCGAGACGCGCGGAAAGTGCTTTGATCACTTCTTTCCCGTAGGCGGCCCGGCCTTTGCCCTGTTGCTCCTGCTCGACGATCCGCCGGCCAATCTCGAAATTCGTGTGGACCTGAACCAGGTCCACGCCCCGCGCCACGACCGCGCGGGCCGAGCAGATCAATTCACGGATGTCGTTGACGAAGGACTTGCTCAGCTTCATAGCAGCTCCCTGGTCCTGACCAGCACCTCCGCGCTACAGCATCGCCGTGACCTGTTCGAGAATAGCGGCCGGTTCGCTCATCCGTCCCTTGCCGACATGCCGACAGGCGAGCCAGCCTTCCTCCGGACCGATGAACTTGTAGCCGTGCTTTTGCAGCGTTTGCACGTTCCCCTGCGTGATGGGGTTGGCCCACATGCGGGTGTTCATGGCCGGGCAGAAGACTACGGGGCAGCCGGCGGCGCAGATCATGAGGGAGACGATCTCGTCGCAGATGCCGTGGGCGACTTTGGCGAGGATGTTGGCCGTCGCCGGGGCGACGAGCATGAGCTGGGCGCGGTCGGTCAGGCCGATGTGCTGGGGGTCGGAGGATTCGGGGAGGTCGAAGGTGTCGGTGCGGACGGGCCGGCCGGAAAGGGCCTGGAAAGTCAGGGCCGTGACGAACTGGGTGGCGGCGCGGGTCATGACGACGGTGACGCCGGCGCCGCTTTGCACCAGCTTGCTGGCGAGGTCCGCCGACTTGTACGCCGAGATGCCGCCGCAGACGGCCAGCACGATCTCCCGGCCGGCCAGCGGGCGATTCGCCGGCGGAGGAGCGTCGGGGGCAGTCAGGTCGGAGGACATGGGACGGTTTGCGTATTTCGTACTTCGTATTTCGTATTCAGTCCGGTAGGGTGGGCGTACTCGCCCACCGCTTGCCCTCGCGCGACAACGCGGTGGGCGAGTACGCCCACCCTACAGGCTCCGATTCCCAATCGAAAATCAGAAAATCAAAAATCAAAAATCCCGTCACGGCCGCGCGATCCCGCTGGCTTCGTAGTCGATGGCCAGCTTGTCCTGCAGGATTTCCTGGACGGCGATTTCGAGGTTGGTCATGTTGCCGGGGTCAACCAGCGGGCGCGAGCCGTCCATCAGCTCGAGCATGCGCTTCTGGATCAGCGCCGTGAGCTTGAAGCGGCCGCCGACCTTCTTCACGATTTCATCGCTCTTGAGTGCTTCGATCATGTGCTTAGATTCCTCCCGAACGTTTGTGCCGGATGATTTTCTCGATTTCCCCGACCGCGCGGTCGAGCGAGTCGTTGATCACCATATAGTCGAATGCCCGGCTGCCCTTGGCCATCTGGATCTCGCGCCTGGCCGCCCGATAGCGCTTGGCGATGTCGTCGGCGCTGTCGCGTTGGCGGTCGGTCAGGCGCTGCAATAGTGTAGGCTCGTCGGGCGGCAGGATAAAGACCAGCAGGGCCTGGGGGTATTGAAAGCGCACCTGCAGAGCGCCCTGGACGTCGATCTCCAGCAGCACATCCCGGCCGGCCGCGAGGTGATCGAGGGCCGGATGCTTGGGCGTGCCGTAGTATTCGTCGTAGACCTGGGCGTATTCGAGGAACTCGTCCTGGTCGAGCCGGCGGAAGAACTCGTCGCGCGAGACGTGGTCGTAGGTCTTGCCGCACTCATCGCCCGGCTGTCTGGGGCGCGTGGTGGCCGAGACGGTGTAGCTGACATCCATCTCCGGGGCCAGCCGGCGCGCGATCGTGCTCTTGCCGACGCCCGATGGGCCGCAGAGGACGATGAGAAGGCCGAAGGACATAGTTGCCAGTTGCCAGTTGTTAGTTGCCAGAGGGAAGTTGCCAGATGCCTGCTGCCGGTGCTGGCAACTGGCAACTCAATGCTGGCAACTCGCTATTCCACGTTTTGCACCTGTTCCTTCAACCGGTCGATCGAGCCCTTGATCTCGACGATGTGCCGGGCGATGTCGCCGTCGTTGGCCTTGCTGGCGATGGTGTTGGCCTCGCGGAGCATTTCCTGGGTGATGAAGTCGAGCTTCCGGCCGGCGTGCTCGCCGGCGCGGCAGGATTGCTCGAAGGCGTCGAGGTGGCTGGTGAGGCGTTGAATCTCCTCGCTGATGTCGGCCCGCTCGGCGTAGACGGCGATTTCCTTGAGCAGGTCGCCCTGGTTGACCTGCAATTCGGCCGTGCTGAGGAGCTGGTTGACGCGCTGGGTCAGCCGCTTGTGATAGTCGTCGATGACGAAGGGGGCGCGTTTCTCGATCTCGGCCAGGTGCGATGCGATCACGCCGGCGTGCTTCATGAGGTCGTTGAACAGGGCCTCGCCCTCGCGCTGGCGCATGCCATGGAGCTTGAGCAGGGCGCACTCGGTGAGCTGGCGGATGACCGGCCCGTGCTTCTCGATCTCGTCGGTCTCGTCGCGCGGCTCCTGGCAGACGCCCGGCAACGCCAGCAGGCCGGCCAGGTCGATGTGCCCGAGCTTTGCCGCCCCTTCCAGGGACCGAAGCTGGTCCAGATAGCTCCGCAGCGCCGGCATGTTAATCAGGTACGCGACATCGGCGCTTTCGGAGCGCATCTTGAGGACGTAGGTGATGGAGCCGCGGCCGAGCTGCTGGCGCAGCGTGCTTTCGAGCTCGGGCTCGAGGCCGCCGACGTTCTCGGGGAGCTTGATGATGGCCTTGAAGAAGCGGTTGTTGAGCGAGCGAATCTCGACGGCATAGTGCGTGCCGTCGTGCTCGCCCGTCGCGTCGCCGAAGCCGGTCATGCTGACGATCATGAGTGTTTCTGCAGGTAATTGGCCAGCCAGTTCAGCACGATCGCCATGACAACGAAGATGCCGAAGATGACGCTTGTCGCCCAAGTGAGCACGTCGCCCGTCTTGGAGCCGAAGGCGGTGTTGCCGCCGCCGCCGCCGAAGGCGCTGGCCAGTCCGCCGCCGCGGCCCTTCTGGATCAGCACGATCAGGATCAGAAACAGGCTGACGATGATGAACAGCACCAGCAGGATGTAAAAGAGGACGTTCATGCGACGATTCTCCAACTATTTGGCCGCCTTGACGATGTCGAGGAAGCTGGGTTTCAGGGCTGCGCCGCCGACCAGGCCGCCGTCAACGTCGCTCTGACCGAGCAGGCCGGCGGCGTTCTGCGGTGTGACGCTGCCGCCGTACTGGATGCGCACGCGGTCGGCAAAGTCCGCCTTCCACATTGTAGCCAGGGTCTTGCGGATAAAGGCGTGAACTTCCTGGGCCTGGGCCTCGGTGGCGTTGCGGCCGGTGCCGATGGCCCAGACGGGTTCGTAGGCGATCACCAGCCGCGAGGCATCGGTGATCATGTTGCAGTTGAGTTCTTCAAGCTGGGCCTGGACGACTTGGAGGGTCTGGTTGGCGTCGCGCTGCTCGAGCTTCTCGCCGACGCAGTGGATGAGCACCAGGCCGCCGGAGTAGATGGCCTCGGCCTTCTTGGCGATGAGCGCTGGCGGCTCGTGGAGCTTGTGCCGGCGCTCGGAATGGCCGGTCAGGCAGAACTTCACGCCGAGGTCAAGCAGCATCTCCACCGAGATTTCGCCGGTGTAGGCGCCGTTCTTCTCGAAATAAGCATCCTGCGCGCCAGGAGTACCGGCGAGCCGGCCAGGGCCTGAGCGACGGCGTCGATGTAGACGAACGGCGGGGCGACGCCGACCTGCACGTTGGCGGGAGCGCCCTTGGCGATGGTCCGGGCGAGATCGACCGCCTGGGCCTTGTTGAGGTTCATCTTCCAGTTGCCTGCGACGAAGGAGGTTCTGGTCATGGTCAGTGGTCCGTAGTCAGTGGTCAATCAGAGCGGCTCGCAAGCGAGCTGGTTAAACATGCGTCGGCCAATCGAAAATAGAAAATCAAAAATCAAAAATGTCTTCCTCCGATGGCGGCAATCTGGGCGAGTTGCTTCATCATCCCGGCAAACGTCTCGGGCAGCAGCGCCTGCGGGCCGTCGCACTGGGCCTCGGAGGGGCAATAGTGGACCTCGACGATGATGCCGTGTGCCCCGGCCGCCATCCCGGCCGCGGCGATGGCGGCAACCCACTCGCGCCGGCCGGCGCAGTGGCTGGGGTCGATGATGATCGGCAGGTGACTCCACTGCTGCACGACGGGGATCGAACTGATATCCAGGCTGTAGCGGATGCTGTCCTCAAAGGTCTTGATCCCGCGCTCGCAGAGGATCACATTGCGGTTGTTCTGATCGAGCACGTATTCGGCCGACAGGAGCCAGTCCTTCACGCTTGCCGCCAGGCCTCGCTTCAGCAACACGGGCTTCTGCGTCTTGCCGACCTCGCGCAGCAGGTCGAAGTTCTGCATGTTGCGCGCGCCGATCTGGAGGATGTCGGAGTAGCGCTCGATCAGCTCGACCTGGCGCGTGTCCATGACTTCGGTGCAGATGGACATGCCCAGCTCATCACCGCACGCGCGCATCCATTTGAGGGCTGTCTCGCCGTGGCCCTGGAATGAATACGGGCTGGTGCGCGGCTTGAATGCCCCGCCGCGCAGCACGCTCGCGCCGCCCGCGCGCACCTGCCTGGCGATCTTGTAGAGCATCTCCTCGTTCTCGACTGCGCACGGCCCGGCCATGCACACGGCATGCGGCCCGCCGATCTTCGTGATGGGCACGCGGCCGCCGCCGACCTCGACGATGCTGTCTTCCTCGTGAAACTCGCGGCTGGCGAGCTTATAGGGCTTCATGATCGGCACGACCTTCTCGACGCCATCGAGCGATGCGAGATGGTTGTGGTCGATCGATGTCTCTTCGCCGACCACGCCGATCACGGTGCGGAACTCGCCTCTGGAGAGGTGCGGACGCGCCCCCATACGCTGAATTTCAGCGAGGACGCGGTCGATGCACGCATCGGGCGCGTGCTGAATCATGACGACGATCACGCACAACTCCTGAGAGAGCAGACACTTGCACTGTTCCGGCGAACGGGGAGACGCGATCCGCCGCCGGGTGAAACAGGCTAATTTACGGGAAATCGGCTTGGGGTACAAGCGGAGGGAAATACTTACGGAGGGAAATACTTGGCGCGACCGCCGCTCGCGGCACATCGCCTTGTGGGCTCCGTGGCTCTGGCAATGCCAGAAGGATGAGCTAAACTCAAAAACACCTACCTCAAGGCCGGCCAGGCGCCGGTGGGTGTCAAGCCGGTGCTGAAGGCGTGGATGGAGCTCAGTCAGGCGCGCAGCCGAACTCATGGACGTTCGTTTCAACATCGACCCGGACACCGAACAGCCGCACATATACGGCCACGGCGTCAGCGAATCCAAGGTGCTCGATGTGCTCTGGCAGCCGCTGGAAAACCGCGCGGGATCGGAGGGCTCGCGGGTGCTGATCGGGCGCACCCGCGCCGGCCGGGTTCTCCGTGTTATAGTATCCTTTGACGACGATGGCGAAGGCGTGTTCGTCATCACCGCGTTTGAGGTCGAAGGCAAATCGCTCAAGGCACTGCGCCGCCGACTGAGGCGCAGAGGCAGGCCATGAAGAAGAACTCAAAAAGAACGGGAAAGTCCCCAAGGGCCTCGTCCAAGCCCGATCCCAACCGCTATCCCAAGGGCTGGGATCGCAAGCGCGTCGAAGCGGTCATCGCTCACTACGAGAACCAGACGGATGAGGAGGCGATGGCCGAGGATGAGGCCGCCTACAACTCCCCCGCCAGCACGATGATTCAAGTTCCCCGCGCTCTGGTCCCCCAGGTCGAGCGACTCATCGCCCGGCGGGCGGGGTAGCTGTAACGGATTAGGAAAACCCCGCCAGGACATCCTCGCCGGAAACGGTGTCCGATTCGCGCAGGATACGAACGTCCAGTCCCGGCCGATGAATGAGGATTATACCGCAAGGTGGCAGCGGCGTCCCGCCGCTGGTTTGGCGCGAGCACCAGCCGCTATGGTTGGCAGCCACCACCATCGCCTCGTTTGCACCGCCGCCGCGAAAAAAGGTTTGCTCGCGGCGTCACATCGTGTAGTATATTGCAGAGCTTGGTGACAGAACGAGGGCTTGAGTTGGGGCTCGTTGGGGCGTGGAGCGTGCCGCCCCCGGCCGCGGTTCCTGGCAGAGGTGCGCGTATGGGTGGCCAGATCAGGCGGAGAAAACGTGCGAGATTCCTGGCCGACCGAAGCTGGCGCCGGCCGCGGTTGTTCATTGAGCCGTTGGAGGGGCGAATGCTCCTGGCGGGGACGCTGAGTGTGGCGGATGCGTCGCTGTTGGAGGGCGACAGCGGCACGAGCAATATGATCTTCACGGTCACGCGCAGCGGGGCCGACATCTCTGGCGCGCTGGATGTCTCGTATCAGACCGTTGACGGCACAGCCAAGGCCGGGACCGACTACGTCGCCCAAAGCGGGACGGTGCATTTTGCGGCGGGGTCGGCGACGACAACGGTTGCCGTTCCCATCCTGGGCAATACGCTGTTTCAGTTGAACCGAACGTTGGCGGTGACCGTGTGGGATCCGCAGGGCACGTGGATCTCGCCGGGTGGCGTGGCTAGCTTCGCCGGGCCGCTGGCTTTCGCTACTGGGAGCAATCCACAATCCGTGTCGGTCGGCGACTTCAACGGCGACGGGCGGACGGACCTTGTGGTAGCGAACTACACCTCCAATACCGTCTCGGTGCTCTTGAACACAACAGCATTGGGAGCCACGACGGCCAGCTTCGCGCCCCAGCAGACCTTCGCAACGGGGAGCCATCCAGAGAGCGTGTCTGCGGGCGACTTCAACGGCGACGGGCGGCCGGACCTAGCGGTGGCGAACTGGGGCGCCAGCACGGTCTCGGTGCTGTTGAATACGACAGCGTCGGGGGCTACCACGGCCAGCTTCGCCCCGCAGCAGACCTTCGCAACGGGAAGCTATCCGGAGTGCGTGGCGGTGGGTGACTTCAACGCGGACGGCCGGGTGGACTTGGCGGTGGCCAATTTCGGGTTCAGTACCGTCTCAGTGCTGTTGAACACGACGGTTGCGGGAGCCGGCACGCCCAACTTCACCGCCCAGAAGACCTTTGCGACGGGCAGTGCCCCCTATTCCGTCTCAGTGGGCGACTTCAACGGCGACGGGCGGCCGGACCTTGTGGTAGCGAACTACACCTCCAATACCGTCTCGGTGCTCTTGAGCACAACCGCATCGGGAGCCACGACGCCCAGCTTCGCCGCCCAGCAGACTTTCGCGACGGGCTTCAATCCGTACTCCGTGTCGGTGAGTGACTTCAATGCTGACGGCAAGCCAGACTTGGCGGTGGCCGACGGAGTCCCTTACGCGGTTTCGGTGCTGCTGAACACGACGGCGGCGGGGGCCACCACACCCAGCTTCACCGCCCAGCAGGCCTTTGCCGCTGGCAGCTATCCGTGGTTCGTGTCGGCGGGCGACTTCAACGCCGATAGCCGGGCGGACTTGGTGGTCGCGAACAACGGTGCCAGCAACGTCTCCGTTCTGCTAAATACAACGGCGATGGGGGCTGACACGCCCAGCTTCGCCGGCCAGCGGATTTTCGCGACGGGACACAGCCCGGTCTCCGCCGCGGTGGGCGACTTCAACGCCGATGGGCGGACGGACCTGGTCGTGGCCAACTACGACGACTCCATGGGGGTATCGTTGTTGCTGAACACCTATGGCGCCACTGCCACCGGCACGATCGTCGATGACGATCCGATGCCCAGCGTGCAGTTCACGACGGCCAGTCAGACTGCGCCGGAGAGCGCCGGCACGATAGCGATCACGGCGCAATTGTCAGCGATTTCGGGGGCGCGGACGACAATTCCGTTCACCGTCGTGGGCACGGCCAGCGGCGGCGGAGTGGACTACACGATCAGTACCAGCCCGATTACGATCTTGGCCGGATCGTTGGCAGGAACGATCACCATCACGCTGGTGAACGACAAGATTCCGGAGCCGGATGAGACGATCATCCTGACGATGGGCACGCCAACCAATGCGGTGCTTGGCGCGGTCATCACAGACACGGCTACGATCTGGGATAACGACGTGACCATCGGCACTGCATCCCTTGCCGAAGGCCGTTCGGGGACGGCCGACATGCTGTTAAGCGCGACCCGGCTGAGCACGGGCGGGCCGCTGACCTTGAACTACGCCACGCACGATGGATCAGCGCTCGCGGGCGCGGATTATCTCGCCCTTGGCGGGACCGTGAGCTTCGAGCCCGGCCAGTTGACGTCAATCATCCGCGTGCCCGTTTTGGGCAATCTGCTGGCTCAGCCAAACCGGGTTCTCGCCGTGACGGCATGGGACCCGCAGGACGGTACGGCCAGCTTTGCGACGCAGCAGACCTTCGCGACAGGCGCCAGCCCGTATTCCGTGGCCGTGGGCGATTTCAATGGCGACGGGCTGCCGGACCTAGCGGTTGCCAACTACAGCGCCAACACGGTGTCGGTGCTGTTGAACACAACCGCGCCCGGCGCGACGACGCCGAGCTTCACCACCCAGACGACGTTCGCGACTGGGTCGTCGCCGTACTGCGTGGCGGTGGGCGATTTCAACGGCGATGGCCGGCCGGACCTGGCGGTCGCCAACGGTTCCAGCAACACCGTGTCGGTGCTGCTGAACACCACCGCGCCCGGCGCGACGACCGCCAGCTTCGCCGTGCAGCAGACGTTTGCCACGGGGAGCAGCCCTCGGTTCGTGGCGACCGGCGACTTCAACGGCGACGGGAAGAGCGACCTGGCCGTAGCGAACTACAACTCCAACACGATTTCAGTTCTTCTGAACACGACCGTGTCAGGGGCAGCCACTGCGAGCTTCGCCGCCCACAAGACGTTCTCGACCGGCAGTGGGCCTGTCTCCATCGCCGTGCCCGATGTCAATACGGACGGCCGCGCCGATCTGGCCGTGGCCAACTACAGTTCCGGCACTGTGTCCGTCCTGCTGAACACGACGCCGGCCGGCGCCGGGCGGCAAGCTTCGCCGGCCAGCAGGCTTTCACCGTCGGCACCAGTCCCAACTGCGTCGCCGACGCCGACATTGATGGTGATGGCCGCCCGGACCTCGCCGTGGCCAACTACGGCGCGAATACCGTCTCGGTGCTGATCAACACAACTTCAAGCGGGGTAGCCAGCGCCACTCTTGCGGCGCAGGTCACCTTCGCCACGGGCAGCGCCCGTGCGCTGTGTCGATCGGCGATGTCAATGGCGATGGCCGGCCGGATTTGAACGTCGCAAATGCCACCTCCGGCACGCTATCCGTGCTGCTCAACACGATGCCGGCAGGATCAGCCACGCCGGCTTTCGCCGCCCAGCAGACCTTCGCGACGGGGAGCACGCCGCGATTTGTGGCGATTGCTGACTACAACGCCGATGGGTGCGCGGACCTGGCACTGGCCAATAGCGGCGCGAGCACCGTGTCGGTGCTGCTGAACACCTTCGGCGCTTCAGCCCTCGGCTCGATCATCGACGACGATGTCACGCCAACTCCGGCCGAGTATCACGCTCGGCAGGACACCGCTCACGCGAACATCGAGCTCTGGCCGACCGCGGGCTACACCGGCACGCCCATTCTGATCCAGCCGATTGCCTGCGGCCGGGCCATTCGCGTGCCGGGCAGCGGTGCGGATGACGTCCTCAGTCTCGACTTCGCCAATGGCAACCCCATCCCCTGCGGCGGGCTGACATTTGATGGCGGTGGCGGCAGCGACGAGGTTGTGTTGGGCAACGTGCCGGCCGGGAGCGACCTCAGCATCAGCGCGACCCAGGTGCTGTTCGGCACGTCGGCCATCACCCTCAGCAGCGTCGAAGATGTGCAGCTTGCAGCAAGCGCCGATGTGCTGCTGGGATCGCTGAGTATCTCGGCCGGCGCGGCGTTGGGAATCGCGGCGGGGGGCCGCACGCTCCACCTCACCAGCCTCTCGCTCGATCCCGCCGCCTGCATGGACCTGGCCGACAATACTCTCATCGTCGATGACGCCAGCGCCTACGCCGCGCTGCGCGATCGAATCGCATCCGCTCGAAACTCGGCCGGGCTGTGGGATGGCGTCGGGCTGGGAAGCTCCGCCGCCCGCGACGATCTCGACGGCATCCATGGCCTGGGCATCGCCATTGCGAGTCCCGAATTTCAGATTTCAAATCTCACATCCGGCGTGGTCGTGAAATACACCCTCAACGGCGACTCCGACCTGAACGGCGTCATCGACGCCGATGACTACTACCGCATGGATGTCGCCTACCGCCTCCAATCCGACGGCCAGCACGTCGGCTGGGCCAACGGCGACGTCGATTACCAGAACGGAATCTCGGCCGACGACTTCTACCTCATCGACCGCGCGTACATCCGCCAGCCATCCCCGCCGGCCGCCAAGTCCCAGCAGCCCTGGAGCCTGACAAAGATCGACGCCGTCTGGGGTTGATCGAAGTAGATTGCAGATCAGAACAGCGAAGGCCCCTCATTTGATTTCCTCTTCCGCCGCGACTTTGGTTGCGTCGGCGGAGCTTCCACAGGGCTTTCGATGCACTCTGGCGTATCGACTTTGGCGTTGTTGACGATCTTCGAGACCGGCCGGGCATCGAGCACATCGGCCGGATAGATTTCGTAGACCTTCTGAAAATCCTCCGGCGGATGCTCGGCCGGATCGAGCCACTGGCGATAATCCTCCTCGCGCAGGATGGCCGGCATGCGGTCGTGGATGGGGCGGACGAAGCTGTTGGCGGGCGTGGTGATGATGGTGAAGGAGCGAAGCTCGGTGCCCTTCGCATCCTGCCAGACATCCCACAGCCCGGCGAATCCCATCGGCCGGGCGGATCTGAGGGTGATGTACACGGGAGTTTTCGTGCCGTCGGGGTTCTTCCGCCATTCGAAGAAGCCATTGGCGGGCACGATGCAGCGGCGGCGGCGCAATGCGTGTTTGAAGGAGTTCTTGGCGGCGATGCTCTCCACGTGCGCGTTGATCATCCGGCCGCCGATGGTGGGGTCCTTGGCCCAGAAGGGAATCAGGCCCCAGACGAGGTAGTCGAACTTCGGCTGCGGTTGGTTGATGGCGACGGGAACCGCTTGTGTGGGCGCGATGTTGTAGCGCGGCGGCGGAGGCTCGTCAGGGCCGCGTATCCAGGGGAAGAGGTCGGTGAAGTCGGCGAGGCGAATGAGTGTGAATCGGCCGCACATGGCTTACTCCGCCGCCTCGATCCCCAAATCCTTCACCTTCTTATTCAGCGTATTGCGGTTGATGCCGAGAAAATCGGCCGCCTTGGTCTTCACGCCATCGCACTTGCCCAGGGCGCGCTGGATCAGCGCGTGCTCGATCTGGTCCATGGTGAGCTGGTAGATCTCCGCCTTCGCGCAGCTCGTAGTCGGCGATGGCCTGCTCGGCCAGCCGGCCGCAGAGCGCCTCGATGGATTCGCTGGAGCGATCCGAGCGCCGCTGGGCCGCGAACATCTTCACCGGCAGCGGCAGCAGATCCTCGGTGAAATCCTCGCCGCGGCTGAGGACCACCGCACGCTCGATGGCGTTTTCCAGCTCGCGCACGTTTCCCGGCCAGGGATAGCGCAGCAGGATGCTCAGCAGCTCGCGGCTGATTCGCTTGAGACTCCGGCCATTGATCGCGTTGTATTTGTCGAGGAAATAGTCGATGAGGCGCGGGATGTCCTCGCGGCGATTCCGCAGCGGCGGCAGGTAGATGCTGACGACGTTGAGCCGGTAGAACAGGTCTTCGCGGAACTTCTCCTGCGCGACCTCCTCCTGGAGGTCGACATTGGTGGCCGCGATCACGCGGACATCGACCTTGACCGTCTGGTTGTCGCCGACGCGCTCGAACTCGCGCTCCTGGAGCACGCGCAGCAGCTTGACCTGGAGCTGGGGGTCGAGCGTGCCGATCTCGTCGAGGAAGATGGTGCCTTCGTTGGCCAGCTCGAATCGGCCCATCTTGTCCTTGATGGCGCCGGTGAACGAGCCGCTGCACGTGGCCGAAAAGCTCGGATTCCAGAAGCGTGCCGGTGAGCGCGCCGCAGTTGACGCGCACGAAGGGCTTGTCCTTGCGCGGCGAGTTGTAGTGGATGGCCTTGGCGATCATCTCCTTGCCGGTGCCGGTTTCGCCCAGCAGCAGGACGGTGGCGCGGCGAGTTGGCCACCTGGCCGACGGTCGCGAACACATCGTGCATGGCCGGGGCATCGCCGATGATGTTCTCGAATTTGTAGCGGTCGCGCACCTGGTCGCGGAGCTGGCGGTTCTCCTCGAGGAGCTGCTCCTTCTGGCGCATGACCAGCCGGCTGAACTGGATGGCCTGCGAGAGGAAGGCGCTGACGATGCCCAGGAACGTGGCATCGCCGCGGAGCTGCTCATGGCTGACGAACGGCTTGTCGCAGGACATGGCGCCGACGGCCCGGCCTTCGATCTTGATGGGAATGCACAGGAAGCTCGACGGGATGATCGAGCTTCTCCATGTCGCGGCAGAAGGTGCGGTTGAGGAAATCCGGCTCCTTGCGGACGTCGGGGATGATGCGGGCCTTGCCCGTGGCGACGACGTTGCCGGTGATTCCTTCGCCGACGTCGTAGATGCCGCGTTCGATCTCGTCGTGGGTCAGTCCGACTGCCGCTTCTATGCGCAGCCGCCCCGATGACTCATCGAGGATGACCAGGCAGCCCCGCTGCATATCCATTTTATCTATCAGGAGTTGCATGATCTTCGCGAATGCATCGCGAAGCTCGCCGCTGGAAAGCAGAATCTGCCCCACCTCCATGAGAATGGGCATTTGATAGTCAGAGGAGGGGGCGGATGCTGATGAATTAGCGGGCACCATGCCGCCATTATAGGCAAAGTAGCAATAGGGAGCAATGGAGGGGTCGGATGGCGCTTATTATAGCCGGAAATCGCACATGCCACTTTGCGAAACGTACTTGACACCAAACTGATCGGAAAACACAACCGCCGGCCACGTCCACCGGCAGAAAATGCCGATCACGTTGGCCGGTCAAAGCCGGTTTGAATGTCGATCGAACCGCCTTCAGCGGGCGTTCGATTCGCTTCCGGCCATACGGATAACCGCCTGGCCGGGGGTGTGGATTTCAATGGTGATGATGATCGCCGCTGACGCATGCGACGCGGGCCGGCCGGGTCGATCGGGCTTCCAATCCTCTCGAATGAGCCAACAATGCGGCTGATCGCCGTCAGGCCAGAGCCTGGCAAGACCTTGGGAGGCAAGCCGCCTGGCTATGCGGGCAACGTGCCCGGTGGATCGACCCAGCCGCCGCGCCATTTGCTTGACCGTCAACCATCCTTCAGGCTGTTGCTCGCTCACGATACGTCTCCTCACGCGGCGCTCCGCATGCTTGGTTCATCGCCTCTTCGCTGGCCAGCTTCGATTCCACCGCCCGCCGCGTCCGCTGGCTTACCTGGAACCCATGCGCCGTGCGGAGCATGTCCGCCGTCACGATCGCCGCGTGCGATGCCGTCGCCAGCGTCGCCGCCGTCGCGTACAGGTTCTTGACCAGCCCCAGCCCGCCTTCATCCTTGAGGTTCGCCAGTGCCACCATGTACCGCACGGCGCCAGGGTCCAGCTTGTGCCGGCCGGGGGCAAGCAGCTTGCGTATCTCCGCCGTGCTGAAGCCGCCCAAGTCGTTGAGGTCTCGCGCCACCACAATCCGCCGGCGAATCTGCGCCAGCGGCTCGCGCCCCTGCCCGATCTTCCGGTCAAAGTAGCGGATCAGGTCCGTTGTCCCGCTCCAAAGCTGAGGCACGTTGGTCGCATCGTACAAGTCGCGCAGCACGTCAAAGCACTCATCCCGGCCGCAATACTTGTGGATTTCATCCACGATCAGCAGCTTGCAGAAGCAGCGCAAGCCATCGGCCGTGCGATTGAACGTCTCGGCCGTCGATCGCTCTCTGACGTACCGATGCATCCGCTCTCCAATGTCCAGCAGCAGCCCCTTCATCCTCGCCTTGGCCGTCGCCGCCGAGATGAACACACATCGCTGCGTTTCCCGTTCCACCCGACGCAGCGCCGCAGTCTTCCCCATGCCGCTGTCCCCATGAATGAGTGCGATGCCGCCGCGCTCCATCACCATGTCGGCAGCCGCAAAAACATCTTTCGCGATGCCAGTCTCCACAAAATCCGTCAGGCTATCCGCCAGCGCCATGCGGGCCGTTTGCTGCAAGCGGTAATCCAGGTCCAGGGCCATCGACTTCCAGTCGCCTTCGTATGTGCCCTTTAGGAACGCGCTCAGTGTTGCTGGCGACACGCCCATCTTCCTGGCCAACTCGCCCTGGCTCAGTCCCTCCCGCTGAATGTACGCCCTGGCCGCCGCAATCACCTGATCGGCCAGTTCCTTGGTGACGGCTTCGGCGTCCTCAGTCGCGATGATCCGCGTGTAGTCGCTCATCAACCCACTTCCTTCCTTGGGTACAGGTCCGCCAGTCTCGGATAGCTCTCTTTCCCTTGGCCCTTCTCTTCCGATGCCCCGTAAAGGCTGCCAAACGAAATCTGCGGCCCTTCCGGCCTTCGCCTGGCATCTTGCTCCGCCTGGCGGATCGCCGCCGCATCCGCTTCCAGATTCGAGCGGAAGGGCTTGATGGATGACGGCTCTGGTTTCGGGGCCGCCTGGCGTTTTGCCTCCGCCTGGCGGTGCATCCGTTCGATCGGATCATCCGCCGCCCGCATGTGCGCCGGCAGGGCGGCCTTCACCCGCTTGCGGTCCCGGTTTATCTCCGCCATCGCCTCGCGCAGATCTTCGCTAGTCGTGTTCGCCGGCACTTTGCGGCTGCTGCTCGCCACGCACAGGAACCGCCCCGCCGCGTCCAGTACCTTCACCTGGCCGATGTTCTCATCGTCAACGAGCACGGGAAGCTCCTGGCCGCCCCTGCTGTCCAACTCCGGGGCTTCGTAGGTGATGCCGCGTATCGTCACGCCATTGCGCCCCACCGTCGCCAGCTCCCGCCGGCATAGCTCAAGGTCCAGCACATCCGCCGGCACAATCCGCTTCTGGCCAAGGTGGTCGCGATAGACTTGCGCCGGCGTCTTGCCCTCCATGCCCTCGCCGCCGTGCGCCTTGTTGTGGTAGTCGGCCGCCAGCCAGTCAGTGAACGACGCGATGAACTCTTCCAGCGTCAGCGCCTTGCCCGCCGCCTTCTGCTCTTCCAGGTCAAAGGGCTTGCGGCCCGTGTCGCCGCCGCAGTAGGTGTCAAACCGCTTGCTGAATCGCTCGTCAAGCGTCCGGTGAAACCGCTCGATGACCTTGGCCTTGGCGTTGAACGGCCGCGCGTGGCGCACGCGGATGTCCAGGCGCTCGAACACGCCCAGGTCCAACTGCGGCCGCTTGCGATCGCCCTGCAAGCTCCTGGCGTCATACGACCGCCCGTTGTCGTGATACGCCGTCAGCGGCGTGCCGTGCTCCCGAATCGCCAGCTTCAAGGCCGACCGGATCGCATCCGAATTCTCCGCCCCGGCGATGATCCGCCAGCCCACGATGAACCGGCTCTTGACATCCATCCAGCTCACCAGAACCGGCCGGATCAGCTTACCCTTGTACACCACAAACACGTTGAAATCGTGCCCGTCGCTCACCCACAGGTCGTTGGTGGCAAGGTTGGAGTAGTCCCGCTGGATGTGTTTTCCGAAATTGCCGTCATAGACCTTCGGCCCCAGCCGATGGAACGCCACCACCTTGGGGTCCAGCGCCTGCAATACCTGTTGCGCCCGCCGTGGGCCAAAGGGAATCGCCCAGCCTTCCTCTTCCGCCCTGTCGCTGGCCATGTCGTAACACAACTTCGCGCCCCGCTGCCTTGGCGAGAGGTACAGCCGCTTCAGCTCTTCGATGAACTGCTCGCCCTCGCGATCGCCGCCGCGATCCCGCCGCCCATCCACCAGCCCAGCCCAGCCCGCCGCCCGCCATGACTTCATCCACCGATACAACGTCTCACGCGAGATACCGCCCCCCTGCTCTTCGGCCAGACCCCGCAGAAATACGGCCGTCGCCTCACGCTCGGTTGCGCCGCCCGTCAGCAGCTCAGCCACCGTATCGCTCCACTCATCCAGCATCTTCTTTCGCGCCCGCACCGTCTGCCGCTGGGCTTCGGTCAGCTTGCCCCGGTCGATCGGCAGACACCCCGGCGACTTGATCCGGGCAAACTTCCCGGCATCAGCATCCTCTCGTACGTGCCAGCACGGCTTGCCGCCAACCTCCGGTTTGAGGATGGCGGCAAGCCCCTGCGCGGCCCACTCGCCCCGGCACTTGTGGGCCAGCGTCTCCATCGGCATTCCCGATCGGTAGCACGCCTCGCGCAGGGGGATGAATCCAACGCCCCGTGGCGCCGGGGGAGATTTCGTCGGCTCGCTCGCGAGAGAGGATGGGATGGGCAGAGCGATCATTTGTTTTCGAGCACGGGGGCCAGAAGCGCCTTCAACGCCTTGCTCTTGGCCTTGTGCATCCGCCAGTACGCCTCCGTGAAGAAACCCCGCACAACCACCGGCTCGTACCCGGCCTCGTGCAGAACCGTGTAATGCCCGCCGATCATTTCGACCCGCCCTTTCCCGATCCGGCACGATCGACCCCGTCTCATCCACCAGAAAAAGAAGCCTCAGCCAAAAGCCGCTCGGGAATCTCGATATATGCGGGCCGCGACGCCCGCTGGCCAGGTCCAACCCCACTCTCGGGACGTCCATGCGTGCGGCAATCCGATAGTCCGCCGCGATCTCGAAAGCCGCCCCGAGAGCCAACTCGAAATCATCGTCCTTCTCCAGGTTAATCCACGCCCTCGGACGATGATCCGGAGTTTCCACCATAAACCCGCGAGGTTGATGGTCCAACGAAGACACCGCCAGGTAGACCCTTCCGGCATTCCGATGCTTTGCCACGTCACACCAGCCTTCTGCCCGATCGGGCAGCCTTTCCGTTGAAGCCTCGACCCGCCGGAACACCCGGCAGACCGGGCTTGTGTAACACCAGTGTATTACATTCCTCTTTGTAATACAAGGGGTGTACATCTTGAAATCGCATGGTACAATGCGAGCATGGTGGAGATGCCTCGAAAGACGACGAAGACATTGACGAGCGTGCGGTTGAACTCGCACCTTCTCGAACGCCTGGATACCATCGCCGATCGGCTTGGGCGAACTCGTAGCGACTTGCTGGACCGCCTGTTGAGGCATACGTTACGGAAGCGGAACAGCAACACGCGCCCGCTGCAGCTCGCGTATCGGCACCGAAGGCTCGCAAGCCGTCCTGATCGCCCTCCCCCGCCATCCGCAATATGAAAATCTCGCCGGGGGGCCAAGCGCCCGCCCGGCGAGAGGCCGGGCGCCGCCAACTCAGATTGGCGACGCACAGGCGGAAAGGATCTGTTGTTGCGACCGACCATCCGTGGTTTCCTCAGAAACTGGGTGGGCCGGCGCCGCATGCGTTCCCGACGCCGGCCCCCAGTGGCCCACGCGTTGCCGCGTGTATCGCTCCGCCTCAAAGTCCCTTGCCGACCCGCTCCCGAGCCCGCGCCGATTCATTGTCCCGCTGCCATCCTTCGATGCGACGCCGCAAGTCGTTCAGCTCCGGCGGATTCGCCAGGCCCGCATTGATGTTGATTTGATAGGTGTTGCCGACCAGGCCGGATGTTCCGCTTCGTCCAGCTCCGCCTCCATCGCCGCCCGGCTCGGCCGATGATGACGCGGGGGGAGTTTTGTCCAACGTGGTCGATAACGAACCGGGCAGGATTTTGTTCAATCCCGTCAGGGCCACGCGCGGGAGGAACGTCGCCACCTGCATGATCGGCCCCACGATCTTCGCCACGGCTTCCGCGATCTTCCCGAAGGCTTCGATCACGGGCATCAGCTTGGGCAACAGCGCATCGAGGGACTTCATTATGTCCGTGATCGCCGGGCCCAGCGCTGTGAAGACCGCCCCGATCGTCTTGACCAGGGGCTCCATCGCCTTGAATCCGCCGATCGACCCGACCAGTAATCCAGTCAGCTTTCCCCATGGCCCGAAGAGCGAACCGACCGCCGCCCCCAGCATGCCCGGCCCCAGGACCGACGCCACCGCCATGATCGACTGTCGGCAGTCGATCGCCGCCATCGCCATCGAATAGAACTTGTCGGTTGCCGTCCGCCCCAGCTCGGCGATCTTCTCCCTGATCACCGGGAGATTTCTTTGCACGTATGCCGTCAACGATTCCAGCATGGGCTGCAGCGCGTTCTGGATGGGGGCGGTGATGGCCATCTTGAGCCCCTGCCACGCGCCCTGCAGAAGCCGTATCTGCCCGTGCCACCGTTCGGACCTTCGCACATCCTCTTCGCTGACCACGCCGCCCATTTTGCCCTGCTGGCTCATCGCCGCCCGGAGCTGCGCCGACCCCATCATCATCTTGTCGAGATTCTCCAGTGCGCCCCGGCCCATCACGTCCCACGCGAGCTGAAAGCGCTTGGAAGGATTGTCGATCCCCGCCAGGGCATCGCTCACGCGCATGATCAGGCCCTCGGGATTCGCCATCAATCCGCGCAGCTCGCCCACGCCGATCTTCAGCAGGTGGAAACTCTGCCTCAGCGCCTCGTTCCCGCCAACGGCCTCGGCGGCATTGCGCTGCAGGAACTTGAGCACTTCGGCCGCCTGCTGCATGCCCGCCACGCCGCCGCCCAGCACAGCGCCAAAGGCGCCGAACTCTTCCGCGCCCATCCCGAGCGATTCCGAGAGCTTCCCCACCTGGTGGGCCAGGTCCTGGCTGGAGTGGAAGAACTCCTTCACCGCGTTCGTCGCCTGACGCACGATGTCCATCAGGCCGAGCAACGGTTCGGCCATGAAGCTCCGCACGAACTCCGGGAACATCGAGCCGATCGACTCGGCCTGAAGCATGCCATGGGTGAACCCCGAGCTGTCCAGCCCGAGCTTGGCGACGATCGATCCAGCGGAAAATGGCATCGTAGCTCCTCGCGGACGTGGGCCGGCGCACCAGTGCGCTTTCGGTGGACCCCAGAATTACAGCGCCAGCGTCTCGGTATTCAAAATCGCATCGGTCAGCCGGATCGGGATGTTCTGCCCGGCCAGGCCGACGATGTCGCTGGGGAACGGCGGCGGCGCCCCCGTTGGCGAGACGGCAACCCGCGACTTCTGAAGTTGCCGAAGCGATCGCCGAGTCATCAGAATGACATCCGGCTGCCAGCCGGCCGGGAACAGTTCAAGCGCGTCGGCGAGCATGTCATCGGTCAGCGTGCAGTCCGTATCCTCCGTGATGTGCTTGATCCGCACCGCGCACAGCTTGCTGTTGATCTGAAGGCCTGGCCGAGCCACCATGGTCTGCACGTACCCGTCAAATTGCTTGGTCGGATCATCCGGGTCGAACTGGCTCTCGATGCGTATCGGCGAAAGAGCGAACGATCCGCCGTTGCCCCAGACCCATTGGATTTTCTGCGGGCCGAAGCACAACAGCCACACCGAGCTGCACGTGCCCTCGGTTGTGCCTGCAGCGTCGATCACCTTGTTCTCTGCATCGTACGCCTTCAGCAGGCCGGGGAATCCCAGTGGATGTCCCAGCGCAGTCCCGCCATAGTAGAACTGCGTGCACAGACCCTGAGTCTCGCCTTCCATCGTGCCCGTCGCGTTGATCGCCATGTACGCCTTCGGACCGTCGAGATAAGCGTCCGCCAGGGCTACGTCACTTTTGAAACGCGGCTCAATGACGTAGCACTCCACACGGCGGGTCTCGTAGGTGTGTCTGATCGGCGCCGTGCCCGCGTTGTATTCCCGGAAGCTTCCAGCGGCATTGCCCACCTGGGTGCGCACCAGCGTGTGGTAGCCCGTGCCCGGAATCGTCCGCGCTGGCGCCATCCCCAGCTCCGGGTGCACCCGAACGGACTCATCGAGCAGCCCCACTTGCGCGTCCATGTGGTTCGCTCTCAGGATGTCCAGGATCGTCGGCCCCAGATTCGCCGCCAGCATCAACGCCACCGCCGCAAGAATCATCACTGTGATAATCATAGTTCACCTTTCGCTTTCATCCACCAATGGGGGGAAACGCCTAGCACTGTAACCGCGTCACGCGATCTTGAGGATAAGCGACGCTTCGAGCCTCACGTTCGCGTTGGCGTTGGGATCTCCATCGCTGGCAAAGGTCTTCTCATCCTTTTGGGCCCGGCGATCGATCATCACTTCACAGATGGTCAACACCTCTCCGTCGCCCACGCCCTGGACGTACTTGAAGAAGATCTCCGTGTGGTAGACCGCCTCCTTGACGTCGGAAGCGCGCACCTTGAGATGGTTCGCCGTGGCACGCCGTTCCCCGCCTCGGGTCAAGAAGATGTGCGTGGCGTACACATCGTAGAGGAACGGCCTCTCCGGGTCCGCAATCCAGTCGTCGATGTTGTCCGTCGTGATCCGGATTCGCTCTTGTTCCATAGTCGTGTTCCTTTCTGAATCCGACTATCGTTGCGCCGTCGCTTTTTCGCTACCCTTCCGAGGGGTGAAGTATTGCACCCCTCAGAGGCCTTGACATTCTGCGATTGCCTGCTAGTCCATTGGATGATGGCTTTCTGGGTGACCATTGACGATGTCGCACAGGCGTATCGCGTGTGCGGGCGAACGGCCCAGAATTGGCTGAACCATCTCACCAAGTCAGGCCACCTGCGTTTTGACCTGACCAAGGGTCAATACAAGAAGAAGCTCTATAATTCGGCGACAGTCGAGTACCTGATCCGCAAACGCGGTTGGTCGAAATTCGATCCAATCTGGCCCTCTCGCCAGGCTCCAACTGAGTCTGGAAAACCGCCAGTTGAGTTAGTGAAAACGTGAGCCATTTCCGGGAAATTGATGTCAACGAAACGAGGAAGGCCGCCGGTATTCAGCCAGGAAGACTGGGCGATCGTTCGCTTTCGCCACAGTGACGATCAGCGCTTCCGCAACAGCGGCAATCCGATCCAGACCCAGCGCGGCCTGCTCAACAAGCTGTTCATCGGCCGGGCCGTCGCGATGTTCCAACTCCTGGAGGTTGAGACTCCCCCGCGCTGATCGGCAAGGGCAAGGACATGATCCTCTCTGAGCTTGGGCGCGTGCGCGATCCGGTCTGGTTCATGGCCGTCGCCCGCGATCTGCTCAACGATCTTCCCCCGACAACCCGCCAGGCGATGCGCCGGATTCGCCAGGCCATCCGCATGATCCACTGGGCAGAGCGCTGGATGCGCGACATGGGGGCAGGTGATCCCGATCCGGCCGCCGTCCTGGCCGCCGTCGCCCACGGGATCGACATTGATGAGGCATGCACGGCGATGATGCACGGCACGTTGAACGATCTTCTACGGGCGATCGAAGCATCCTCCCCATCTTGCCACCGCCCGCGCAAAACCTGCGCTTCCAAGCCCTGATGAAGTGAACGATTCGTGAAGGATGAACGATTCTTAGTTAGCTGTACGTAAGGTACTCAATTCCGCCGTAAATCAAGAAATTGAACAGCCTTACAGCGAAAATACCCAAAACCGCCTTTGGAAAAGTCCCCACGGAAAAATAAGGACTTACGCTGGTTTTGGGTTCGCCTCGTCAAGTGTAGCTGCTTTCATGTATCATGCGTAAAGTCCTGCCCGCTCAGACCTTCCTGTTCGCCTATAGCCGTTTATGTCCGCCCAAGTTCGGTCTCGTTTCATACCCAGATTGGAGATTGGAGGATTCGGATTGAAGGGCAGGGGCTTCGGAGTTGGCGGTGAGGATGGGGTTAGGAAGGATCATGGTCCCTTTCGTTGGGGTTGAGGCCGCTCGAAAAAGATTGGTGGGGACCCGTGATTGGAGGGAGGCGTGGCGCAGGATGTTGACCTGACAATGGTTAGGGTTTTGCTGACTCCTTGCGGGACGGGGCCAGGGGGGCCAGCACGGCGCTGGCCGGGGAATGCCGTTGGCGGCGCGTCCCTCAATATCCCCGGGACGTTGCGCCAATCGTGCATGCAAGGCGCAACAGTGCGCAACGATGGCGGCGGTTTTCGCGGGAAAGCGAGGGATTTGGCGGGGCGGGGAAGTCGATCTGCGCAGCGCGTGTGGCGGGAACTCCTCGGCCAGCAGATTCGCGGCGTCGAGCCTGGCCGCGGGAGCTGCGCCGGCGGCGGGCGCTGAGGGCTGATGCACGAAGGCCTGGTCGATGAGGTAGAAGTCGTCGGCCGAGATTCCGCTGTGGTAGTCGATGTCGCCGTTGCGACAGGCGGAGTGCTGGCCGTCGGACTGCAGGCGATAGGCGACATCCATGCGGAAGTAGTCGTCGGCGTTGACGCGGCCGTTGAGGTCGGAGTCGCCGTTGAGGGCGTACTTGACGATGATGCTGTAGAGGCCGCGATGCTGGGAGCCGACCTGGTTGACGAGCTTGACGCCGGATTCGTTGTTGATGATGGCGGCCAGGCCGTGAATGGCGCTCGGGTCATCGCGGGCGGTACTGCGGCGGACCGCACACAGCTCATATAAATGTACTCATCCCCTTTCCGCGCGGCGCAACGGGCGAATCGTCGCAAGAAAGCGACAGCAACAGAGCGAACCCGACCCCCTTTCTGCGTCCGAGACTGCAGCAGGCGGGAACAAGGCTCAAGACGACCAGCCAATAATACGGAACCTGAATCGTCATCAGAAACCCACTGCACGTCGAAGGGAGACGAGCGCGGCTGAATGTTGGCCACAGTGCCAGCTTTGGCGCCGGCGGCCCCGGGTCGATCGGCAGTTCCCTGCGGGCACCCCGCACATCGAACGCATCTGGGTCGAAAGCTCCGCCCAGCCCCGTGGCGTCCTCTTTCAGCCATGGCGGCACCTCAACCGAAAATGCGGCGAGGGCCTCGACGGCGGTTAACCGATTAGACGCGTCGGCGCGGCATCTCGGCCGAACCGAGGCGGAGCACAACGCGTCCGCGGCACGAGATGAGGCGGTACTCACCCATTTCCACGTAGCGCACATTTGGAGCCGACCCGGCATCGCCCAGTTCTAGCTGCCGTTGCGGCACATAGACTGGCACTGCGCACCGCCGGCCGATTTCAGTCGGCCGCGCGCAGCTCTGCACCCAGGCGGCGCAGAGTACAGCGGGAGCCAGCAGGATAATCGCTCTTAGCACCTTGCGCATGTCCTAGATCCATTGTGCTCTGCCATTCTCGATCAGGGCGTCCCACCGCGGCGCCGATGGGAACTCCGGTGTTCCGTTGACACGATTGTCGTCAACCAGATTCGCACCGATTGTCCGAGAATGGCACTCCCAAAGTGCCACCTGCAGCGGCACCCACTGCGAGTTGGATCCCGGCGGTTTGAACATGATGTAGGTCTCGAAGACGCTGTTGACGCTCACTCCGGTGGATCTTGGCAGGAGTGGGAAATGTGGGGCATCGTGTGCCTCGCCGGCCTCTCCCGTCTTGAGGAGCGGCCGTGGTTGGACAGTTTGCCGACCTGCTCCACCACCGTATGGGTTGCCGTTGTCTAAGCCTGCAACAACGCCGCCGAAGGTGCATTTCACCTGGCGCCCATTTACCGTCTGGCGCCAGTCGTTGCTGGCGAGTTGTAGGAACTTCCAGTCTCCCTGCGCAAATCCAGGCGCCTGCGAAACCGCCGCAGCGTACATGAAATCAAACCGTGAGCCTGCGATAAAGAAGTGCCACACGCCGTTCTGGCGCGTCGGCACAAACTCCGCTTCCCCAATACTTGTTCCAGAAGAGACGGTCGGTGCCTTCACATTTACGTGCGTCGTAAGGGAATAGGCGCCTCCACTCGTTTCCACGTTCACCGTGATCGCCCGATTGTCACCCGGGTCCGCCCACACCCAATGCGGCGAGTCAGTACCCAGCAGCAGCGAGCTTGGCCCGGGAACCAGGTTGGCCGTCTTGAAGTCCGCCGACTCGTCCCACCGGTCGAAGGTCCGCCCCGGCGGCGCATCCCACAGGATGTACAGCACGTCGGCGGGCGCGATCACATCCACCGTTGGATTGATGTACTGCCCGACAAGCACATCCGGCACTTTCGCCCCCGCGATAGACGTCCCGTTCGGCCCCGCGTTGTTGGGGTCAGTCCAGATGAGTTCGATATCCCCCACGTTTCGCTCCTCCCTGCCCCGACGCCATCGTCGCCCCCATGGCCATCAGATGCGTTCCCGGCACGATGGCCTGCCAGTCGTTGTCCCAGATCTGCGCACTCAGGGCGTTTTCCCATTCCGATCCGTGCGTCACCTCCAGGTACATCGTGCGATAGACGGGCGTGCTGCCCATCACCATCGTCATGGTGCTGCCCGCGTTGGGGCCGAGCAGTTCCTGCGATTTGTCGGCCGAGGCCCAGAGCGTGGCCGTCGCGGTGGTCAGCGAGACCGTGACCGTCGCGCCGGGCGCTCCTCGGCGGGGAAATCGAGCGTGATCGGGATCAGGTCGTCGTCGCCCGCAGCGCTGTAATCCTCGCAATCCGGGACGCCGTTCTCATCGTCATCGTCCGTGTTGGCCCAGAGCAGCCCGTCGGGGATGCCGCTGATGCCGATGTCGTTGTCGCCAATGGTGATGACGGCCCGGTCATCGCCGGTGATGTAGATGCCGCTGGAGGCGCCCAGCGTCGCGATGACGCTGTCGGTCCACTCGGGCGTCGTGTCGTCGATGGCGGCGATGGGGTCGCTCGTTGCGTAGGTCTGGTTCCAGGTGGTGAACGAGACGCTGTGCTGGATGGCCGTGAAATCCTCGCCCTCGACGGCCGAGCCGCCCAGGGCAAAGGGCACAACCACCGGCGGCCCGCCGACGAGCCGCCAGACGCCGAACCGCCCGCTGTCGCTGGCGCCCTCGCGGGCGGAACCGTTGGCATTGATCGAGACGTTCAGGGGATAGAAGGTGAAGGACCAGCCGGTATAGTAGTCCGAGGGGCCTTCGGGGCAGTCCTGGTGGCGGCGCAGGTCGATATGCCCGCTGATCGAGGAGCCGGGGCTGATCGGGTCGCTCGTGATGACGACCCTGAACGGCTCGCTGTCGTCGGTGTTGGCATCGTCGGGGAAGTCCCACGTGTGCCCCGTCGGGCAGAGCCAGTCGGAGTTGATGGTGACGCTGCCCTCGATGAGGCCCAGAACGCGGTCGGCCACTGCGCTGACCGTGGGGGTGACCGAGATGTAGCCGTTGGTGCGGTAGTCACCAAACGTCGTGTTGACGGTGTAGTTGTCGGGGCTCACAGCGCTCTTGATGTCCAGGCCGCCGCTGTCGTAGAGCTGGGTGGACTGCTGAAACCAGAACCAATACAGGTGCGGCGCGGGGCTGGCGAGGCTGACGACCTTGTCGGAGATGGTCACCGGCCCGTCGAACGTGATGGTGTATGGGCCGTCGCCGTAGTAGTAGTGGGAGAGGAGGCCGTTGCCGTTCCAGACCGCGTTGCTGTTGCCGTCGCCCCAGTACACGGTGACGGCGGCGATCTCGCTGGGGTCGGGGTCGCTGGAGGTGACGTCGAGGAAATACGGCAAGGTCGTCTCGAAGGTGGCGGCGCCGGTAATGGTAACGGTGGTGGCCACGTCATCGACGGTGACGCTCTGCGTGTCAGCGCTGCTTTGAGCGCCGTTGGCGTCGAATGCGGTGGCGGAGATCGTCAGGCTACTGGTGCTGTGATGCGGATAAATGTGCGTGATGCTGCTCGGATTGCCCCAGATGGTCTGGGGATAGCCGCCCGCGCCCCAGTCGATGACCCAGTGCGTGATCGGATCGTCGCCGGGGTCGGTGGCCGAGAGGGTCAGCGTGTAGACGGCGCCCTCGTTCACCGATGAGTCGCCGGAGATGCTCACGGTCGGCGCGAGGTCGCTGATGGTCACGCTTGGGCCGGTCAGCTCGTGCATGCCGTCGGCATCATACACGTAGGCGGCGATGTCCGCACTGGAAATCGAGCCCATGAAGGCATGCTGGGCGGAAGTGGCAGCGCCCAAGTCGGCGTCGAACGCGCCATCGCCCCAGTCGAGATCCCACGTGTCGATGGTGTTGCCGTTCAGCGTGAGCGTGATCTCGTACTGATCGCCTTCGTCGGCCGTGCTGTCGCCGGTGATCGTTGGCGCGGCCAGCGCATCGGCCTCATCCGAAGCATCCGAAGGCGCCGATTCGTCGCCGTAGGTCGTCACGGCCGTGACCTTGTAATAGTACACCCCGTCCGGCTCGACCGATGTATCGGCGTATTCGTTCCCGGTGACGCCGTCCGCGATGAGGTGATCCTGATCGGGCGTGAACGTGTCGGCGGTCCCACGATAGACGCGGTATCCGCCGAGATTGGTCCACGTCAGGGCCGTCCAGCTCAGGTCGATGTGCCAGGCGCTGGCGGGCGCGACGGTCGGGGCATCGGGGGCATCGCCGGGCGTGGCGCGGTCGATGGAGGCGTAGGCGGATTGGCCGGCGGCATTGGTGGCGTAGAGGCGGTAGTAATAGACGGTGTCGGGCGTGAGGGAGCCGTCATCGTAGGTGGTGGCGCTCGTGGAAAGCGACGCGGCCGAGCCCCATGTGCTGCCATCCGTGCTGCGCTGCAGGTAGAGCCCGGTGGCATTGGTCGCGTTGTTCGTCCATGTGAGGTCGATCTCGGTGCTCGAAACGGCGATGGCGGCCAGATCGCTCGGGGCGTCGGGATAGCCGAGCGTCGTGACCGGGCCGTACGTGTTGCTAGGATCCGACGCGCTGTAATCGTTGTAGGCCAGGACGCGGAAATAGTAGCTTGTGCCCGGCGCGAACGGGCCGGCGGCGGTGAAACTGACCGTGCCGGTTCCGGCGTTGGCGGGCGCGTAGTCGTAGCCGGCCGGGTCGTCGAAGCTGGTGGTGGTGGGCCATTGGACGATAAAGCCGTCCTCGTTATCGGCGTTGTCGGCCCAGCTCATGGCGGCGGCCGAGCCGGATGTGATGGCCGAGACGGAGAGATCGGTCGGCGCGGCGGGCGTCGAGCCGGTGGTGGCGGAGACCGACGGCGTGCTCCATCCCGATTGGCCCAGGGCATTCTGCGCCGCGAAGCGGAAATAATAGGTGGTGTTGGGAGCGAATGCGTAATCGGCCCAGGCCCAGGTCTCATCGCCGGCGGCCGTGGTCAGCGCGACGAAAGTGTTGTTGTCATCGCTGACCTGGAGGACAAAGCCGGTCACGGCGTCGGCCTGGCGCGGGGAGTCCCACGACAGACCGACACCGAAGGCGCTGATCCAGTCGGTCGCGAGGCCGGTGGGGATGTGGGGGTCAACTGCATTGACCTGAACCGTGCCCGTGGCGACGTAATAGACCTGCGGGCCTTTGGCGAAGGCCGCGAACGTGTAGGTACCGTTGTCGCCGTAAATGTGGCTGGCGGGCGTCTGGCCGCTGCTCTGGGCCGTTGCCGTGTCCACCGCGCCGTCGCCCCAGTAGGCCGTCCAGGCGCTGATGGCGGCCACGCCCTGCGTGGTCGCGTTGAGGCTGAGGTCGTACTGCGAGCCTTCGTTGACGGATGGATTGCCCGCGATGCTGACGGCCGGCGCGTGTGCCTGAAGCCGATAGGTTCGGTCGATCTCGAAATAGTCGTTGGCGTTGACGACGCCATCAAAATTGAAGTCGCCGTTGGCCCAGCCGCTCAGGTCGTTGGCAAAACCATTGTCGATGCGCGCGTAGTCGGCACTGTTGATCACGCCGCTGAGGTCCGCATCGCCGTCGTAGGTATAGCGCACGAGGATGGCGTTGGCGCCCACGGGCTGGCCCATGAACGAGGAGCACCAGGGCTGGCCGCCGTAGACGTTGTTCATGACGCCCAAGTCCGTGGGGCCGCCGGCGTTGTGCGCCGAGGTGCTGGCGATGCCGGGACCATCCCACCAGCCGCTGCTGGCGTTGATGCCGGTGATCAGCCAGGCGGTGACGCCGGCCAGGACGGTCGCGCCCTGGCCGGATGGATAGTTGACGATGAGGGCGTTGTCGTTGACGTCGAGCGTCGCGTTGGTGGCGATATCGAGGCCATCGAGGATCAGGGCCTTGAACCGGCCCTCGGGCAGGTTGAGGCGAGATGTGCCGTTCAGGTCCAGATCGCCGAGGCGCTGCGTGCTTTGGAGATTGACCACGCCGCCATTCATTACGACCGAGACCGCGCCGCCGCGCGGGATCAGGTCGAGGTTCACCGTGCCGCCGTTGATGGTGAGCGACCTGCTGCCCGAGCCGCCCGCGATGATGAGATCGAGGGGATTGAGAAGGTCAGCGGCGATGGTGATGCTGTCGCTCTGGCCTTCGGGGGCATCGAGCGTGTCGAGCCCAAGCGCCTCGCTGGGGCCGACGATCATGGGGGTGCCGCCGTTGACGGTGACGGCCACGCCGCCGCTACCCGAGTCGGGCGCCACGGCGAACGTGTCGGCGCCGCTGGTGCCGGAAATCCACGTGGAGAGCATTCTGGCGAATCTCCAGATGCTCGAGGATGGGCAACAGGGCCGCGGCCGGGCCGGTTTGCGGGTCTATGCGATCCGAGGGCTCAGGAACGGCGCGATCGATGACCGTGCGAGCCGCGCGGCGCAATTGCGCCAGAATGAACGTAATGACATTGCCGACTCCTTCCCGAAGGAACCGGCCTGGAGGCAGGAACCCCTGTCTTCAAGCCCACACCACTTGAACCCACCGAACAAACGGCAATTTAGCTGGGTATTTCGGATTGTCAACTACAATTTTTCAAGCAGAAAGAAATTCTTATGTGGTATTAGTCTGATACGCTATGACTGAGTGACATGGTGGTTTGGGCTGGGTGGTGACGGTCGGGGCTTCGGGGATGGTTTCGGAGAGGACGCGGGTGGTTTGGCCGATGAGGGGATGAGCACATTTTCAGGTGATGGGCAGTCAGGATGTTTCACAGCTTGCTGACTTTTCGCTTCGCCGGCTTTCCCGGTCGGCCGCGCGGGCGGAACGTGTGGGTCAGGTTCAGGCGCTGGGCGCGGGCGGCCCCGCCCGCATGGCGTTGGCGGAAATGCGGGCGGGGACGCCCGCGCTCCCAGGGCTCGTCGCCGAACGGCCGTCCGCGGGCCACGCACGTTCGCAGCGCCTGCAGTTCCCTGGCGGTCTGGGGCTGGTTGACCCACTCGATCCAGTCGTCCCGCCGCGCCACCGACCAGTCGGCGAGCAGTTTCTCGGCGTCGCCGTTCGGCCGGCGATGGGGGCTGCACCAGCGCCACCGTTCGGCCCGCCGCACCAGCCCCGGCGCAGGGCGTTGCGTTTTCAGCGGCTCGCAAGCGAGCCGGTTAACGATGAGTCCGACGAGCGGCTCGCAAGCGAGCCGATCAAGCCTGTCCGTGCCATTCGATGATCAGATCGTCACGGAGGCGACGTTGCTCGCCGCTGATTCGCCATCGGCGTACGCCGTCACCTTGAAGAACCACGTGCCCTTGGCCAGCGTGCCGGTGGTGTAGGAGACCGTGCCGCCGGTGCCGCTCTTGGCGGCAACCGTGGCGATCCGCGTCCAGTTGATTCCGTCGCTGGATTGATAGACGTAGAACCCGCTCTCATTGTTGGCATTGTCGCGCCAGGTCAGCGCGGCTTTCCTGGAGGTGACCTTCGCCGTCAGATTGCTCGGCGCCGCGGGAACCACGGCGGCCGTCGTGGCATAGATGGTGTTGCTTGCCGCACGGTTGCCGGCGGCATCGAAGGCAACGACGTAGTAGCTGTAGGTGGTCGAGGCGGCCAGGCCGCTGTCGGCGTAGCTCGTGCCCGTGGTCGTGCCAATCTTTGCGCCGTTTCGATAGATGTCATAGCCAGCCACGCCGACGTTATCCGTCGAAGCGACCCAGGAGAGGGAGAGGCTGCTGGTGGTGATGTTGCTGGCCGCGAGATTCGTCGGCGCGGTTGGGGCCTGGGTATCCGGCGTCAGCGTGGTGGCGCTGGCGATGGCCGAATAGCCGGAATTGCCGGCCGCGCTGTAAGCCTGAACGCGGTAGTAGTACTTCGTCGCCGGGGAGCATCCCGTGTTGGAGTAGCTTTTCACGCCGGCCCCGACACTGGCGATTGTCGCAAAGTTCACGCCATCGGCGCCTGTGCTCGATGCGGAAGCCGCTCTCATTGGAGGAGTTGTCGGTCCAGGTGAGGTTGATCTGGGTGGTCGAGACGGCGCTGGCCGCCAGATTGCCGGGGGCCGTGCGGGCGGTGTCATCGGCGATGGTCACCGTTGCCGGGGTTGTGCTGCGCGTATAGGAGCTGGAAGAAGATACGGTCAGCACGGTTGTCTCATTGCCCTCGATCAGGCTATCGGCGATCGGAGTGAGCGAGAACGCGACTGACGATGTGCCGGCCGGGATGGTGACGCTGCCCGAGAGCGTGCTGTAGTCGGTGCCTTTGGTGGCCGTGCCGGCGATCGAGTAGCTGACGGTCAGGGCATTGGTCGTGATCCCGGTGCGCGTCACGAGGAAAAGACCGGCCTTGGCGCCGGCCTCGGCGGCGCTGGCCACGGGCGCGCCGATCGCCACCAGCGGCAGCGCAATGCTGCCTGAACGGATGAAGATCTCATCGACGTTCAGCGTATGCTGGGTGGCTTCATCGGCCCCCCCGCCCGCATCCACCGCGCGGATCCACACCGACCCGCTGAGATTGGAGGGCAGGGCAAACATCTCATCCGGCTCGGTCTCGTCATATTGAGGCCGGCTGACGTTGGTGAAATTGGTCCACGTCGTGCCGTTGGTGGAATAATCCAGGTTCCACTTCTCCCCCGGCGTGCAGTTGGAGTTGATCCCGAGCTGGATGGTGCTGGCCGCGGTCACGTTGAAATGCCAGCGAATCTCGGCCGAGCCGCCGACCTCCTGGATCGATTCGACCACGCCGTCTGTATTGGTGGTGTCGGTGTAGCTGCCCGTGAAGGCACCCTCGGTCTTTGTTTCCGTGTCGGCGGAGCTGAAGCTGGCAGTCCCCGCCGTAACGGTGAGGTTGACGGTCGCCACGTTGCTGTTGGCCGTTCCGTCGAAGACCTTGTAGGTGAAGCTGTCGGCGCCGGTGTATTTCGGGTGCGGGGTGTAAGTCAGCGTGCCATCCGCATTGCGCACGACGCCGCCATGCACCGGCAGGCTCACCACGATCGGGGCAAGCGAGTCGCCATTGATATCGCTGTCGTTGCCCAGTGCCGGAATGGTCACGGGCGTGTACTCGGTCGTGCTGGCGGAGTCATTGGCGGCCACCGGCGCATCGTTCACCTTGACGATCACCGACGCGACGTTGCCGACGGTGGTGCCGTCGCTGGGTGTGTAGGTGAAGGTGTCGGTGCCGTGGAAACCCGCGGCGGGCGTGTAGGTGAACGTGCCATCGGCGTTGAGCGACGCCGTGCCATGGGCCGGGCCGCTGACCAGCGCCGCCGTCAGCGTGGCCGGGATGGAATCGAAGTCGTTGGCCAGCACGGCGCCGCTGGCGGTGCCGTTGGTCGCGATGACGTAGGTGTTGTCGTTACCGACCGGCGTGCCGGTTGAGGAGAAGGCGAAACGCTGATCGAAGTTCAGGCCGATGGTGAACTGGCTGTTGGAGTCGGTTTCGTACTGGTTTTCGTAGGGCGTGTAGGTCTGCACCGAGATCTGATCGGCCGCCGGGTTGAATGAGAGCAACTGCAGCCAGCCGTCGCCGCCGTTCACCCGGCCGGAATAGTCGGCCATGATCTCCACGACGGCCAGTCCGGCGCTGTCAGTGGAGACCTGGTGATACTCGCCGCCCGCGTGGCCGCACAGCACCATGAAAATCTGCGGGTTGGGTTTGACGAGCTTCTGGAAGATGTCCTCGCCGTCGTTGCCGCCGTCGCTGGACAAGGGGGTGGTATTGCGGCCGGAGGTGGTCAGATACGAGTGCGTGGTCAGGATGACGGGAAGCTGCCGGTGCGAATTGATGACGCTCTGCGCCCATGCGAGCGAGGCATCGGGCGCCTCGAATTCCAGGGCCAGATGAAGGAAGGTGCGCCCGCCGCCATCGAAGATCTGATAGAAGTTCTTCTGGTCGGGCGATGACCCGCCATACCAGCTCTGTCCGGCGTAGCGCGCATCGCCGAACCACTGGTCGAAGTTGGCGGATGTGTTGTGGTCCTGGAGATCGTTATTGTAGCAGTCGTAATCGTGGTTGCCCATGGCGACGGAATAGGGCACGACGCCGTCGAGCAGGTCCATGGCCGCATCGGCGTTTTCCATGTGGAAGTTGCGGAAGCCGCGCGTCACCACGTCACCAAGATGGGAAACGAAGGCGATGTCGCCTCCCGCGCGGACCTGGTCGGCGATCCACTGCGTCTGCGCGATGAACACGTCGGGGTAGTATTTGACGTAGTTCTGCGTATCCGGCAGCGTGGCGATGGTGAACGCGCTGCCGCCGCTGAGCAGCAGGCGCGATTCCATCATTTCGATGTTGTCGATAATCCCCCAGTGACGACGAACCTGCCCACTGCGACGCGTTGCGCGAAGTGACCCACGAAACATGATTTTCCTCCTGACCTGTCAGAAAGCCGAGCCGCTAAACCAGACAAGTACAGCAGAGAATGGTAACGAGCGCGTGTGCGATGCACAACAGATAATTCGGAGAAATCTCACGGCGCGCCGGCGGGAGGAAACACGCGGCGTCGCATGAAGATGGGCCGATGCGGCCGGGGACGGCCTGCGCTCCCGAGCTCACGCTTCCGCTTCGACGGGTTGCTGATGCTCCATGTCGTGGCGGACCTGGAACATGGTCACAACCCCGAACGCCAGCAGCGTGATACCCATCAGCGACACTGGCAGGGCAAACCACAGCGTGGCAAAACGGGACAGCGTGGATTCGTCGGAACTGACGAAGCCCAGGCCAACGATGGCGAAGCAGACCACGCCCACAGTGAGGAGGACCGGGATGAGGGTGCGCTTGAATTCGATGGACTGGATGAGATGGACCTTTGGCGCCTGGATCTTCTTCTTGGGAATGAAGACCGTCTTGTCCGGCTCGGGAACGATGACCTGATCGTCGGCCTGATCAATCTGCTCCTCGTAGGGATCCTCCTCGGGTTCATTCGGCGCCAGGGCCTCAGGCTCCGCGACGGCCTGTTCGGCGGGCGGTTGTTGTTCGACCGTCGGCATTTCAGGCATCGCCGGCCGGGATGAGGCCAGCTCCTGCGGCCGGGGAGCGGCGGCTTGCGGGGCGGGCGCCGGCGCGGCCGGCCGCGGCGCGGGAGCCTCAGCCCGAGGCTGCGGGCGCGGTTGAGGCGGCACGGGACGGGGCTGGGCGGCCCTGGGCGGAGGCGAGGCGGGGCGGGGTGCGGCGGCCGGCTTGGGAGTCACTCTCGGCGCTGCCGCCACGGGCTTAGGGGCTGCGGGTTTAGAAATGGCGGGCTTGGGCGAAGCAGGCCGGGGCGCCGGCGGCGCGGCCGGCTGCTCATGGGCGGCCTCAGCAGGCTCTTCCTGGGGGTGCTCGCCATTCAACATGCCGTTCAGCAGGTTTGCCAGGTGGTCCTTATCGTGTTCCGCCATCCATACACCTCAAGGTTGATTGTGCAGACGGGGCGTGATTATAGTGGAAGTTATGGCCGGGCCAAGTCTTTCCAGCGTGCGTTTTCCGGTGGTGGCGGGAAGGTTTTACCCGGCCGACGGGCAGCAGTGCCGGCAGGAGGCCCAGCAGTATCTGCATTCGGCGCCGGCCGATACCGAGAAGCCGTGGCTCGGCGCGATGATCCCGCATGCGGGGTGGATCTGCAGCGCGGCCGTCGCGGGACAGGGGATCGCGAGCGTGGCCGCCAGGGGCAAGCCCGATGTGGTCATCGTCTTCGGCGCGGTGCATTCGCCGTATCCGATCCAGTATGGCGCGCTGGATTCGCATGGCGCGTGGCGGCTGCCGACGGGCGATGCGCAGCTCGCGGAGGACTTGCAGCGCAAGCTCCTGACGCGGGGGAATCTCTTCCTGGTAGACGGCCGGATGCACGAGCGGGAGCATTCGATCGAGGTGTGCGTGCCGATGATCCAGCTTGCCTTTCCCGGCGTGCCGATTGTACCGATCGAGGCGCCGGTGCTGGAGGTGGCCGAGTTGATCGGGCGAAGACGGCCCAGGCGGTGGCCGAGGCGGGGCTGAAGGCGGCCTACTTCGCCAGCAGCAACCTGACGCATTATGGGACCAACTACGGCTTCATGCCGGCGGGCGTGGGACCGGCGGCGATGGAATGGACCAAGGAAAATGACCGGCGGCTGCTGAAGCTGATCACCGAATTTCAGGCGACGCAGATCGTGCCGGAAGTTCGCCAGAGGCACAACGCGTGCGGCGCGGGGGCGATCGCGGCGCTGGTGGCGGCGTGTCGCGAGGCGGGCGCAACGGCGCAAAAGTGCTGCGGCACACCACCAGTTACGAGACACTGGCCAATGTCGCGCCGCAGCCGCCGAACAACGCGGTGGGATATGCGGCGGTGGTGATGGGGTAGGCAGGATGATACAATTGAACCTCGACCGAGGTAGGCCGTGACGACGATTGTCAGCATAGCAACGGCAGAGGATCTGTGGCGATTGCCGGACGACGGTAATCTCCACGAGCTTGTGAAAGGGGAGCTGCGCACCATGGCACCCGCGGGATTCGAGCACGGAAATATCGGGAGCAACCTGCTGGGATTGCTGTGGCAGGTGGTGAGGCAAAGATCGCTTGGGCACGTGGTGGGGCCAGACACCGGCTTTGTGATCGGGCGCTCGCCCGACACGGTGCGATGTCCTGATGTTGCGTTCATTCGGGCGGAGCGAATCGAAGGCGCGCTGGTCCGGGGATTTTTCCCCGGCGCTCCGGACCTGGCGGTGGAGGTGGTGTCGCCAAGCGACACGTTCGAAGCCGTGGACGAGAAGGTCAACGATTGGCTAGGCGCTGGCACGAAGCTGGTATGGGTGGTCAGCCCGCGACAGCGGACGGTGACGGTGTACCGGCCGGGAACGCAGGTAAGCATCTTGCGGGCGGGAGATCGGTTGAGCGGGGAGGATGTGGTGCCGGGATTTGAGTGCGGGGTGGGGGAGATCTTTCGGTAGGCAAGTAGCCATGTCTGGTCTGAAAATGCAGTCCGCAGACCGAATTCGAGCATTTTCATCCTTCGCGGGTGCGGCTGGGCCCGCGTGGATGACTGAAGCGGAAGCGTGAGCTCCCGCTCCGGGCCAGGGCGGGCGCTCACGCTTCCGCTTCAGACATTCGCCTGGGTCCGCCCGAGCGCCTTTGCACAAACCGAATTAGATGGCGATGAGGGCGTGCGAGCCGTTGCAATTCATTTCACGGCACATTAGACTTCCCCTCCCCGGCGTGGCAAGGTTGTTATAAACGCGGCCTTTTCGCCTGGGCCGGGAAGAACGCGGCCTGGGGTCACGGGCGCATAACTGGCGCAACGCGAACAGGCAACAGCGGTTTCCGCACACAGGAGACGCAGTATGGCTTCCGCAGGCACTGCGATGATCGAGGCCCAGGGCCTCTGCAAGTATTACGGCTCGTTCGTGGCCGTCGGCGATCTGTCCTTCACAATCCATGCCGGTGAGGTGGTGGCGTTCCTCGGACCCAACGGCGCCGGCAAATCCACCACCATGAAGATGCTGACGGGCTACCTCTCGCCCAGTTCGGGGCGGGCCAAGGTGGCCGGCATCGACGTGCTGGAGGATCGCATCGCCGCGGCCGAGCGCATCGGCTATCTGCCGGAGAATGGGCCGCTCTACACCGACATGACGCCCAATGACATGTTGCGGTTTTTCGGCGAGACGCGCGGCATGCCCCGGGAGCGACTCGATGACCGCATCGAGAAGGTGATGGCTCTGTGCGGGCTGAGCGATGTCGCCACCAAGCGCATCGCCAAGCTGTCGCGCGGGTATCGCCAGCGCGTGGGGCTGGCTCAGGCGATGCTGCACGAGCCGGATGTACTGATCCTCGACGAGCCGACCAACGGGCTGGATCCCAACCAGATCCGCGAAGTGCGGCGGACGCTGAAGCAGATCGGCAAGGAAAGGACGATCCTGCTCTCGACCCACCTCCTGCAGGAAGTGGAGGCGGTGGCGACGCGCGTGCTGGTGATCAACGACGGCCGGCTCGTGTTTGACGGCAAGCCCGGCGATTTCGAGCAGAGAGGCGGCAAGGGCGGGATGGACGAGGCGTTCCATCAGCTCACGGCCGCCGGGTCGCATGGATGAGCGGGACGGAATTTCAAATGTCAACTTTCAGATTGCAGATTTCGGTTCGCAATTTAGCGGAGCATCGACCGTGAACATACGCTTCCGAACCATTTGGGCCGTTCTCAAACGGAACTTTCGAAGCTACTTCTCCAGCCCGACGGGCTACGTGTTCATCACGGTGTTCGTGGTGGCGACGGGGTTCGTGGCGTTCTATGGAGAGAGTTTCTTCGCCGCGAACGTCGCCGACCTGGCGGCGCTGAACCGCTGGATGCCCTGGCTGCTGGTGATCTTCGTGCCGGCGGTGACGATGGGCTCGTGGTCGGAGGAGCGCAAGCTCGGCACCCACGAACTTCTGCTGACGCTGCCGGTGCGCGACATCGAGGTGGTGCTGGGAAAATACCTGGCCGCGCTGGCCGTGTACACGGTGTCGCTGGCGTTCTCGCTGGCGCATGCGCTGGTGTTGGTGAGCCTTGGCCGGCCGGATCCCGGGCTGCTGCTGGCCAACTACGTCGGATACTGGCTGCTGGGCGCAGCGCTGATCCCGCTGGGCTTGGTGGCATCCTCGCTGACGAGCAACACAACCGTGTCGTTCATCCTGGGCACGGCGTTTTGCGCGGCGACGGTGCTGGCCGAGAAGCTGGTGGCGCTGATGCTGGGGCCCGCCAGCCGCTTGGCGCGAGGCCTGGGCCTGCCGTCGCACTTTGAGACCACCGCCCTGGGCGTGATCAGCCTGGCGGATATCCTGTTCTTCGTCCTGATGGCGGCCGCCATGCTCTACATCAACACGGTCATGGTGGGCCGGCGGCACTGGTGGGGTGGCCGCGACGGCCCGCACATGGGCTGGCACCAGCTCGTGCGCGGGCTGGCGGTGGTCACGTGCGCGATTTCGGTGGGCCTGCTGGCGGGGCGGTGGATGCAGCGGGCGCGAATGGATGCGACGGCGGAGGGGCTCAACTCGCCGGCGCCGCAGACGGTGTCGCTGCTCAAGAGCCTGCCGGGGAAGGAGCCCGTCTACGTTCGCGCGTTCGTGAGCAGGAGCGAGGATGTGCCGGAAGATTACCTGCCCGTGCGCGAAACGCTGCTCCGGACGCTGAAGACCATTCAGGCCAGCGCGGGCAACCGCGTGGCGGTGCAGATCAAGGAAACCGAGCCGTATACCAGGGAGGCGCGCGACGCGGAGGAGATGTACAGCATCAAGGCCCAGTCGGTGTACGGGCGGACCGAAGGCCGGCACCGCCAGCGCGATGTGTTCCTCGGCGTGGCCGTGACCTGCGGCCCGCGGCAGGAGGTCATCCCGTTCTTCGACCTGGGCGTGTCGGTGGAATACGAATTGGCGCGGGCGATCCGGACGGTCGCCAAGGCCGAACGCCGGAAGGTCGGCATTCTCAAGACGCAGGCCGGCGTGATGGGATCGATGCCATCGCCGATGGAAATGCAAATGGGCATGCAGCCGCGCCAGCGGCCGCCCTGGCAGATCGTCGAGGAGCTGCGCAAGCAGTATGAGGTCAGCGAGGTGACGGCCGAGGCGCCGATCAAGGACATCGACGTCTTGATCGCGGTGCAGCCGGGATCGCTCTCGCCGCAGCAGCAGGCCCATGTCAGCAACTATGTCATGTCGGGCAGGCCGATCCTGCTGTTCGAGGATCCGCTGTCGCTGATGACGTTCAATCCGATGCAGCCGCCGATGGGCGGCGACGATGAGTGGCTGCTGGGGCCGATGGGCGTGGCGTTCAACAAGGATCGGATCGTCTGCGACGCATCCTCGCGCATTGAGACGCTGCCGGACGTCCCCGAGGCCTACGTCTTCATCAGCGAGACAGTGAAGGGATTCAGCCGCAAGGAGGAGATCACCAGGGACCTCTCGCGACTGGTGATGTTCTACGGAGGCACGATCAGCCAGAGCTCGCGCGCCACGACGGAATTCATCCCCCTGCTTCAGACGGGCACGGTCGCCGGGCTGATGGACACATCGGATGCCCTGCCGATGCTGATGAGCGGCAGCCGCCTGGGGCTCAAGTTCCCGCCCGGCGACACGCGCTACACCATGGCGGCGCGGATCAACGGGAAAGCGGGCAAATACACGCTGCAGAGCGGCGAGCCGCCCAGCACTCAGCCCTCGACGCAGCCCACTATTGAAGCCAAGGTCAACGCGATCGTCGTCGCGGACTCGGACCTGATGTCGGATGAGCTGTTCCGCCTGCGCAAGACCTCCGAGCGCGACCTGCGGTTCGACAACATCCAGTTCGTGCTGAACTGCGTGGACTGGCTGGCCGGCGACCGGGACCTGATCGGCGTGCGCAGCCGCCATCCGCACTACCGGGAGCTGGAGACCATCGACGCCCGCCGCCGCGAATACCGCGAGCAGATGCTCACCGAGCAGAAGGCGGCGGAGGACGCGGCCAAGAAGGAGCGAGATCAGGCGCAGAAGCGGTTTGAAGAGGTCGTCGCCGAGATCGACAAACGCACCGACCTGGACGAGCGCGGCAAGGAGATGCTCAAGGAGCAGGTGCGGCAGGTCGAGCAGAAGCGGCTGGATGCGCACAACAGCGAGATCGACTCGCGCAAACAGGACCGCGTGCAGCGGGCGCGCGAGGAGATGCTGCTGCACATCCGGCAGATTGAGAACCAGGCGCGGCGCTGGGCGATCCTGCTGCCGTCGCTGCCGCCGATCCTGATCGGACTGGTGGTTTTCATGCTACAGCAATACCGCGAGCGGCGCGGCCTGCCGCTGGCGCGGTCGATGAGGAAGACTCCATGAATCAACTGACCAAGACGAGCATCTTTGTCGGCGTGGCCGCCGTGCTGGTGGTGCTGGCGTGTTACCTGGTGCCGCCCGAGCCCGTTCCCGAGATCTTCAAGGACCAGGGGCAGGCGTTCTTCAAGAGCTTCGCGCCCAGCAGATCGGGTCCATCGAGATCACCGGCTTCAACGAGGAGCAGGGCCAGCCCAAGCCGTTCAAGGTGGAATTCGCCGGCGGGCGCTGGACGATCCCGTCGGCCGAAGGCTACGCGGCCGAGGTGAAGGACCGCCTGGGGCGCACGACGGCGCTGCTGACTGATCTTAAGAAAGGCGATCTGAGGTCGGATCGCGAGAGCGACTTTGAGTCGCTCGGCGTGATCGACCCGAACGACAGCCGTCCCAGCAACAAGGGGCGCGGCAAGCGCGTGACCGTGCGCGACCAGGGCGGCAAGGTGCTGGCCGACCTGATCATCGGCAAGCAGGTCGAAGGCCAATGGCGTTGGTACTACGTGCGCGAGCCCCAGGGCAAGCGCGTGTACACCTGCCAGCTCGACGGCTCGGCGATCTCGACCCGTTTCGCGGATTGGGTCGAGACGGACCTGCTCAAGATCGGATCGTCGCAGGTGCGCAAGATCACGTTCGACAACTACAAGGTGAGGATCGATCAGGACGAAGCCCGCGTGGAGCGCGGCGAGATCGTCAACGCCAATCGCGATGCGTCGGGCACGTGGACGCTGGATGGCGGCGTGCCGGCGGGATACGAACTGGAAAAAGAGAAGCTCGACACGGCCAACAGCACGCTCTCGTCGCTGACGCTGGTGGGCGTGCGACGGAAGCCCGCCGGGCTGCTCGATGCGATCTCGAAGTACGAGAAGCGGCAGATCGGCACGGGCATCGAGGCCCAGAAGTTCATCCGCGATCTTCGGCGCAGGCTCGGCCAGCTCGCCAGCATCGGGTTCTTCCCGGCCCCCAACGAGCAGTCCGGCAAGCTGCGAATTCTTTCCAACGAAGGCGAAGTGCGCGTCGCCTGCGACGATGGCGTGGTGTACACGCTGCGCATGGGCGACATCCTGATGGGCGAGCCGGATGACCTGGCCGGCGCGGCCACGACCCAGCCCGCCGCGAAGAGTCCCGCGACGGCACCGACAACCCAGCCGGGCCGCGAGCATCGCTATGTGTTCGTGACGGTTGACTTTGATGAAAGCCTCCTTGGCGACAAGCCCGCGCCGCCGGCTACCCGGCCGACGAGCCAGCCGTCAACCCGGCCGGTAGCCGCGGCCACCACCGGCCCGAGCACCGCCCCGACCACGCAGCCCGATCCGGCCGTGGCGGAATATCAGAGGAAGCTGGCCGATTATGACAAGAAGATCGCCGATGGCCGGAAACGCCGCGATCAACTCGCCAAGAAATTCGACGAGTGGTATTACATCGTGTCGGCCGACGCATATTCCAAGCTGAAGCTGGATCGCAAGGCGATCACGAAGAAGGTCGCCTCGACCCAGCCGATCATGGGGCCGCTCCTGCCGGAGACGCAGCCTACGCCGGCGGTGACGCCGACGACGAAGGCGACGACGCAACCGTGAGACTCCGGGTGGCATGCTCACGCCGGCCGCGCGCGACGCTGATCTGATCGAAGACGTGATTCGGCCGGCGTGGGCATGCTCGTCCGATGGTCGCGCAGGACGTCCAGCATGTCCACGCCCGGCGAGTGAGCCTCTTGCTGCGAAGCAGCGTCGTCAGCGCCGGGCGTGAGCATGCCACCCGTCGCAACCCGGCGGTTATTGTGATGCAGCCGCGTTTTACCCATCTCGGCCACAAATCCATCCTCACGGATGCGCAGATCGCGCATCCACGGTCGATCCTCGAAACCTTCGAGAACCCGCGTCGCGGGCGCGACTACGAGATCAAGTTCACCTTTCCGGAATTTACCAGCGTCTGCCCGATCACCGGCCAGCCGGACTTTGCGACGATTACGATCGCCTACGTGCCCGGCCGGCTGTGCGTGGAGATGAAGAGCCTCAAGCTCTATTTTTTCGCCTATCGCAATAAGGGCATCTTCTACGAGGACGTGATCAACACGATCCTCGACAACCTCGTGGCAGTGCTGAAGCCAAGGAAGATGGTTGTCGTAGGCGAATTCGCAGTCCGGGGCGGCACGGCCGCGACGATCAAGGTGGAATACCCATTCTGAGTGTGATTTCTGAAGCGGAAGCGTCAGCGCCCGCCCTGGGTGCAGGGCGGGCGCTGACGCTTCCGCTTCAGAAAGAACACCACTTGATCCAGATCAAGGAAGTCCGGCGACCGACATGGCATAATCGGGGCATCATGAACAGCCTGACCAGCAAGACTACCCGGAAGATCGTCCACATCGATGAGGAAAAGTGCGATGGGTGCGGCGAATGCGTGCCCAATTGCGTCGAAGGCGCTCTGCGCATCATCGACGGTAAAGCCCGCCTGGTCGCCGACAAGCTCTGCGATGGCATGGGGATGTGCCTGGGCCACTGCCCGCGCGGCGCGATCACCATCGAGGAGCGGCCGGCCGAAGGATTCGACGAGCACGCCGTCGAACAGCACGCGAGAATGGCATCGCCTCAACCTGCGGCCCCGCCACACCATCACGGCGGCGGCTGCCCCGGCTCGCGCATGCAGATGCTGCGGCAGCCGGCGGCCGCGGCTTGTCCGACATCGGAAGATCATGTGTCACGACTGACCCATTGGCCGGTTCAACTCGCTCTTCTGCCGACCGGCGGGCGCATTTGGGAGAATGCGCACGTGCTGATCGCGGCCGACTGCGTGCCTTTCGCCTACCCCGATTTCCACGAGAAGCTCCTGGCCGGCAAGAGCCTGGCGATCGCCTGCCCGAAACTCGACGACGTCGAGCCTTATGTTGAGAAGCTGGCGGCCATCTTCGCCAACAACAACATCCGCTCGATCACCGTGGCCCATATGGAAGTTCCCTGCTGCATGGGCATCGTGCGCGCGGTGCAGGCGGCGATGGCGCAGGCGGGCGCCAGATACCGCTGGAGGAAGTGGTCATCGGGGTGGATGGCACGAGATATGAATAAATGTGCCGCCAGTGCCCTCACTGGCGGTTGCGCGGCCGTGATTCCGCCAGTGAGGGCACTGGCGGCACAGACGGCTGATATCCCAGCAGATCGTAGAGTTCGGCGCGGGTCTGCATCTTCGTCAGCCAGGATTTCTGTGTGCCGGATCGTTTGATGTCGTTGAGCAGATCGCGCGTGGTTTTCATCGCGACACGCAGGGCCGTCATGGGGAAGATGACCATGCGATAGCCCATGCGCGCGAGCCGCCGCACGCTCAGCAGCGGGCTCTTGCCGAATTCGGTCATGTTGGCCAGAAGAGGCACGTCGATCAGTTTCGCGAAGCGCGCGAATTCCTGTTGGGTCTGCAAGGCTTCGGGGAAGATGGCGTCAGCGCCGGCCTTGATATAGGCGCGGGCACGTTCGATGGCGGCGTCAAAGTCCTCAACCGCGCGGGCATCCGTGCGGGCCATGATGAGGAAGTCTTTGTCGCGCCGCGCGCGCACGGCGAAGCGAATCTTCTCGACCATCTCATCCGAGGGGACGAGCGACTTGCCCGCAAGATGGCCGCATCGCTTTGGAAACACCTGGTCTTCCAGGTGCATGCCGGCGAGGCCTGCCCGCTCGAATTCCTGCACGGCGCGGGCGGCGTTCTCAGTGCCGCCAAAGCCGGTGTCGGCATCGACCAGCGCCGGGATGTGGATGGCGCGGGCGATGTAGCCGGCAAGCTGCGCGACTTCGGTCAGCGTCAGCAGCCCCGTATCCGGCACGCCGGCCACGCTGTTGGCCAGGCCAGCGCCGCTGATGTAGACGGCCTGGAAGCCGCACTGCTCGATGAGCCGCGCGACCAGCGCGTTGTACGCGCCGGGCATGGCGACGCAGCCGGCGGCGATGGCGCGGCGGAGACGTCGGCCGGCAGTGGCGGCGTTGCGGGCCATGTCAAGTGCGCCCTCGCCTGCTCTTGCCGCGTGCCGTCTTCAACGCGGATTCTATCCGCATCACCGTCTCGCGACGGGGACGATACCGGCCGGATTCGATTCGGCTGATGGTCTCCGCCCGCACCCCGGCGCGTCGAGCCAGTTCACGCTGTTCGAGGCCGGCCGCCAGTCTCCGGCGGATCAGGGATTGCGCCATCACGGCAATGATCGTCTCCACTGCAGGACGATGCCCCTCTTCGTCAGGCGGCGGCAGTGGAGGCAGTGCGTTCTCGTGCCGCAGGCGTTCAAACTCGCGCCGCGAAACCACAACGTACTCCTCGCCACGAATACTCAGCGTACCGATGGTCACGTCACACCTACTCGTAAACTTCCCGCCGATGCGCAACCCGAACCACGATGACGCGATCCGTAGCAACACGGAAGATGACGCGCCAATCGGCAGTACGAATGCGGCTAAAGCCCCGCCATGGTCCAGTCAACGCCTTGACACCGCTTACGTGCGGCCATCGCCCAAGACGCTCGACGATGCCGAGGACACGCTCCTGAATGACGCCGTCAAGTCGCTCGATATCCGCTATCGCATCGTCGTTGATCTTGACCTGCATGCGACAGCGATTCTAGTTTCCGTCAATCATCTATGTCAAGTATGTCATCCAAACAGGATCACTCCTTCACCGCCAACATCGGCATGAGCTGGGCGACGCTGGATTTTTCCTCGAGTTTCCAGACCCATTTCACCACGTCGGCCGCTCGTTTCTTGCCGAGGAGGCCTTCGGCCTGCCGGTGGAACTTGGCCTCGACCTCCTCATCTGAGAGCGGGTTCTTCGCGTGGCCCTTGGGATAGTCGACGCGATGGCTTAGGGTCCGCCCGCCGTGCATCTTCACCGTGACGATGTTGGCCACCGCGTCGGGGTACATCGACGTGAGTTCGCTATTCCGGCGCACCTCGACACGCTGCAGCAGCGACAACACCGACGCATCCGTGAATCGGCGCGGCTCGAATTGCGCCGCCGTGACCTGCGCATCCATCAACGCCGCGGCCACGATATACGGCAGGCTGTGGTCGGCCGTCTCGCGGCTGGTGGGGTGCCACTTCTCCATGTCGCTGCCGATGATGTTGACGGCCGCGTCGTGGCTCTCGATGATGACGGAGTCGATGTTGGGGATGCTCTCGATGGCGGCACGGACCTTCAGCGCGGCCTCGATGGCGCTCTGGGAGTGATATTCGGCCGGCCAGAACTTGATCAGCGTCTTGAGGATCATCGGCTCGGATGGCGAGGGGCTCTGGGCGAAGGGCCCGTCGAGGTTGAGCGGCCCGCTGACCAGCTTCTCGAAGCCTTTGTCGCCCTCGAAAATGGGCGATGGCCCGGTCATGTCCTCGCTGGCGAGCATGGCGGCGAAGACGCCCTGTCGCGCGGCGTTGGCGAAGGCGACGCCCTTCCAGTGCGAGAGCTCGCCCACGCGGGACTGACGCAAGGCTGCGCTGGCCACGCCGGCGATGTTGACGGCCTGCCGCGTGTGCTCGATGCCCAGCCGCATGAGCCGGGCGGCGGCCATTGCGGTGGAGAAGACGCCGTAGGTAACGTGGTCCCAGCCGCGGGCGCAGACTGGCCGCGTCGCAGAGCCGGCATTGAATCTCATAGGCGATGGCGATGGCGGCAATGAGGTCCTTGCCGGTGGCCTCGAACGATTCGGCGATGGCGATGGCGGCCGGGATATTGTCGCTGGGATGCGCTGGCTCAAGGGACAGATACGTGTCGTTGTAGTCGAGGTAGCGCACGAGACAGCCATTGGCGAAGGCGGCCCAGTCGGGCGAGGTTCGGCGCTTGGTGCCCCATAACGTGGCGCCGTTCTCGGCCGAGATACGCGAGGCGACCTTGCGCGCGATCGCGCACGGCTCGGCATTCCAGGCGCCGAACGCGCAGCCGAGGGAGTCGATGATCCTGCGCTTGACCTCGTGTACGGCGGCGGGAGGGAGCTGCTCGTAGGACAGTTCCACGCCGTAATGGGCCATGCGGCCGGCGAGAGTGTTGGGCATAAAGCCGATTATAGGGATGGGTTTGGCGAGGCAGGGATGGGGAATCCACGGACAGATGAAGGATGCGGAGCCGTCCGCATCCTTCATCTTCTGCCACAAACCTGAGGACATTTTCAACCGCCGCGGTTCTGCTGCGCGTTGATCTGGTAGACCTTGCCATCCATGCGGACGGTGCAGCCGTCGGGAAGCGACAGGTACTGCCGCAGGCGGGCGTTGTTACGTGCCAGCTCGAAGTAGCGGTCGCTGAACTGCTCGACCTGCTCGGCCTTCTTCTCGTCTTCAGGCGTGACCGTTGGATCGACCCAGCGGTTGGACCGGCGATAGAGCGCCTTGTTGCCGACAACCTGTACATTCAGGACCTGGCGATCATTGCCCTCAGCATCGCGCGCGATCACGTTACCCGAGGTGCCCGGCCGCGACATCGGGGCTGACGGAGCCGACGGGCCACCACGAGCTCCGCCGCCGCCAGAGACGACGCCACCATTAACGGCCCACTGATTCACCTGGTCAGTGTTCTGGAACTCCTGCTTCATCCTCCGCAATTCCACGCCCCGCTGGCCGGTCACGTTTCCCTTGAACGAGTCAGCGCTGTCGAAGGCGAACCGCTCGGCCTCCTTGGCGTTCTCGCCTGTCGCGTGCAGCCGGGTACGCTCATCTGCGAGGAATGATGTGTAAGGCGTGAGGATGCCGTGACGGGTGCTCAGGCGCACCAGTTCATCGATCAGCTCCTGGTTGCGGCCTTTCAGGTCCAGCTCGTTGAGGATCTCGCCGATCCGACGCGAGGCCCAGAGCTTCTCCACGAAGCCATAGTTGTCATCGCCGCTCCGGCCGACGAGACTCGCCGGGAACTCGAAGGTCTGCTGAACATCGCCGACCCTGCCGCTGAGCCGGATGTTGGCCGGGCCGGCCGTGCGATACCGCCCCACCGCGATAATCTGGCCGCCAGCGAAGAGATCGGGCAGGTCGCGCGGATAGACGCGGTTGACCTCAGCGCCGGCGAGCTCCATCCTGACGCCGGTGAGCACCGGGGCGGTCATCTTGCCGTAAAATTTGGCCACAGATGATTCGATGTTCTCGTTGGGGCGGACATACTCGCCGCTGCCGCCGTTGTCGGTGGTGAGGCGGTCGAGCAGGCGCGCGTTGACGTCGAAACCCAGGCCGAAGGTGAAGAGCCGCGCCCGGCCATGATTGGTGTTCTTCGCATTAGTGGCGATGGCGCTCTCGTTGGTCTCGCCCGCGGTGGGCAGGCCGTCGGTCAGGAAGATGACGTAGCTGGGCCGGCCGGTGTCGCCGACGAGTTCCAAAGCGCGCTTCAGCGCGCCGTCGATGTTGGTCGATCCGCCGTCGTGGATGTTGTCGATGAACCGCATCGCCTGGGCGCGCGATTCGTTGTCGTATCGCTGCAACTCGGGCTTGAACGTCTCGATGCGATCGTCGAACGCGATGAGATTAAACGTGTCGCCCTCGCGCAGGTTGTTCAGGACGAACTTCAGCGCGTTGCGGGCCTGCTCGATTTTCTGCCCGGCCATGCTGCCCGAGCGATCCAGCGCGAAGACGATCGTCTTGTTCGTCACCTTGCCCTCGGATTTCACCTCGGGGCTGGCCAGCAGGAGGAAGTAGCCATCCTCGCGATCATCGGGCCGATAGGTCAGCAGCGAAGCGCCGATCGGCTTGTCCGACAGGCTCCAGAACAGGCGCAGGTCCTCGCTGGGCGAGAGGTTGTTCTGGGTATAGCGGACGATTGCGCTGTTCTCGCTGGGCCGCTCGATGCCGATGGGGAAAGTGGGGCAATAGACCGACTTGATGCGCAGCGGGTTGTCGATCCTCACCGTCACGCGCAGCTCTTCGATGGGCTTGCTGGAGAGCTTGCCGCTGGTGAGCGGGAAGAGCAGCTCGGTGACATCCCGGTCGCGCCGACAGAGCTGGGAATATCGCAGGGAGATCTTGCGCTCGCCGTTCGGCGGCAGCGGGAAGACGCTGGTCTGCACCGCGCCGTAGCCCACGTATTCCAGCAGCGCCGGATCGCGCCGGGTGCGCACAATGCCCTCGTAGATCCGCCGCGCCTCTTCCTTGGTGTAGATCTTGGCCGGCACTTCCTGGCCATCGATCATGAGCGTGAACTGGTTGATGGTGGCATCCGGCGGCGTGGGGAAGATGTAGACGACCTCCATCTCGCGCGAGGAGAGGTTGCGGAAGACCTGCGACACCTGCACCTCGGCGATCTGGTCTTTCACCGATGCGTCGAGCGTGACATTCCTCACGGCGTAGCTGCCCCAGATGGGCACGCGCTCGGGCGGGATGATGATGCCCTGGGCACTGGCCAGCGACGGCAGGATCGCGACAACGAGCAGACTCAGAAGATGCTTCAGCATGAAACCTCCAGCGATTGTGCGGTCAAGCTCGCCCGTTCGTCGGGGCGACTGGTGCGGCTCGCGCCGCTGCATCCTTAGACTGAGATCGACCTGGATAAGTTGCCGGGAGAATTGGGTTGTTACAGAGGCGTGACAGAAGGGAAGCACTCCCCCAACAACATCCGCAGCGCGACATTGGCCGCCGTCAGCCCGAAGATGCCCGTCAAGGTTGGAAGGCTGCCAAGCACGCGCCGGGGCCGGCCGCGTTCCACGGGATTGGGCTCTGCTGGCGCATCGAGCGCCGCCGGCGGCAGGTGTGCCAGCGGTTCGGTTGAATAGACGCAGGGGAAATCCATCGGCACGTTCCGCCGCCGAAGTTGCTTGCGCAGCCTGGCAACCAGCGGGCAACCGGTGATCTCGTTGAACGGCCCGACGCGCACGAGCAACGGGTCGGTTCGCAGCGCCGCCCCCATCGAAGCCACCAATGGTATCCGCGACAACAACGCCGCGCTCAGCAGTTCCAGCTTGGGCCTCAGCGAGTCGATGGCGTCGATAACCAGATCGGGCGGGCCTGAGAGGATTTGCGTTGCGAAACCTCCGACGCAGGCGGAGAATGATGAACTGGAGGATCGGCATGCTCAGACGATTTCCCGCGGTCTTGGGGTGCATGGCGATGTTGCTTGGCTCCGCGTCGCTGGCTGCGGAAAATGCGGCGGTGGAAGACTTGCGCAAGGAGGTGGCCAACAATGGCTGGATTGTCTTCACCGCCCATCCGGCGGAAATCGACGGCGGCCAGCTCATCCAGGACCACGGCCGGCGCGGCCAGAGCGATCTGTATCTCTGCCGGCCCGATGGCTCGCAGCTTCGCAACATCACCAACACGCCCAGGTTCTCCGAATATGGCGCGAGGTTCTCGCCCGATGGCAAGAAGCTCCTGTACCGCCGCCTGCCGGCCGGCGCGAGGATCAACCACGATCAGTGGGGCATGTTCGGCCAGCTCATCATGGCCGACGCGGATGGCTCCAATCCCGTCGCGCAGGGCGGCGACGGCGAATACCCCTGGGCATGCTTGAGTCCCGACGGCAAGCAGATTTCCTGCCTCTTCAGGCGGCAGGGCAAGATCCGGATCTATGACCTGGAGAGCAAGAAAGTTGTCAAGGAGATGAGCAACCACGGCGTGTTCCAGCAGCTCTACTGGTCGCCCGACGGCAAGCGGATGGTGGGCACCGCCAATGTTGCCGGGCGTGACTGGAACATCGTGGCCATCGACCTTGAGACGCAGAAGGTCACGCTGCTCTCTCGCAACCTCAACTGCACGGGCGACTGGTTCCAACAGGATGCCAATCGCGTGGTTTACTCCAGTCGCACGCCCAACATGACCAGCCGCCTCGGCGGAGATCTGGACAACTATGGCTTCACGATCCTCATGCAGGCGACGGCGGATGGCCTCAGCCGCACGCTGCTCTATGGCCGGCTGCGCAAGCACGAGTACTACGCCTGCACGTCGCCGGATGACAAGTACGTCATTTTCGCCGACAACCCCACCGACGGTCTGGTCGTGGGCGAGATGCACCTGGTCCGCCTGGCCGACACGCCGATTGTGGCGCCCGAACCGCCGTTCCCCGAATTGAAGGAGAAGTATCCCAACGCCAGGGATGGGCCGGTGCTGGACCTGAAGCTGCCCAACGGCACGCCACTGCGAGGTTTTGAGCCGCACTGGACCAGCGCCGAGATCGGGGAGAAGAAGTGATGGCGCGGCCACCGGATCAAACCGCGCCGCAGTTCGCACCGCCGGCGGTCCAGCCTCCACGATACCCGCCCGGTCCGGGTCGCATCCGGGCACTGTGCGTTCTCGGGAGCCTCATCGCCGGCACCGCCCTGTTGGCATCCCGCGTCGAAACCGGCGAGGACGAAATGGTTCGTAAGCTCGGCCGTCTCGAGGTGACGGCGCGGCTGGTGAAGCGGCCGGATTCCTTCCCCAACCTCGGCGCCTATCGCTACACGTACGTGCTGGAGTATGAAGTCCTGCGGATCCATCGGCAGGACCCCGAAGGCCAGCATCGTCTGAAGGAAGGCGATCGTATCTTCGTCGGCCACTACAAGCCGTGGATGCCGCGCAATCAGATCAAGGATGCTGACTGGGGCGATGCGCCGCTGGGAGGGAACCTGGCGCGATTCGCCACCGGCGAGGCCCATCGGATGGCGCTGGACTATCCGCTGCAAAACCTGGCCCCCAGCGGCGCGCTCGATTACTCCTATCCGCCCGAGGTCAACCGCTTCTTCGCCATCTGGGCCAATCCGACCTCCTACTGATCTGCGCGATGCCGCGATGGTCTTCACGTCGCACATCTTCGTCTTCTACTTCCTGCCCGCGGTGCTGCTGGTCTACTACAACCTGCCGTACGGCTGGCGAAACTGGTTCATCACGCTCGTAAGCTACGTGTTCTATGGCTGGTGGAAGCCGTGGTTCGTGCTGCTGATGATGATCACGACCGTGATGGACTTCATGTGGGGCCAGATCATCGCCGCACCTCGCTCCACGCGGGCCATGCGGCTGGCCGCGCTGCTGGCCTGCTGCATCACGAACCTGGGTCTGCTGGCGTTCTTCAAGTATTACGTCTTCTCGGTCGAGAGCCTCAACTACCTGTTGCGGCTCGTCGGCGCTGACACGTTCCGCGTCCTGCAAGTCACGCTGCCGATCGGCATCTCCTTCTACACCTTCCACACGATGAGCTACGTGATCGACCTCTACCGCGGCGATGCCGGGCCGGCCAAATCGTTCTCCGACTTCTCGTGCTTTGTGGCGATGTTCCCCGATCTGGTGGCCGGGCCGATCATCCGCTATCACACCATCGCCGATCAACTGGCCTGCCGCGAGCACACCGTCAGCCGCTTCAGCTCGGGCGTGTCGATCTTCATCCTGGGCTTCGCCAAGAAGATCCTGCTGGCCAACCCGATGGGCCACGTGGCCGACGCCGTATTCGGCGCGGCCAGCCCCGGCGCGATGGATGCGTGGTTCGGCGTGCTGGCCTATGCGTTTCAGATCTACTTCGATTTCTGCGGATACTCGGACATGGCCGTGGGACTGGGGCGCATGCTGGGCTTCGAGCTGCTGCGGAACTTCGACGCGCCGTACCGCGCCGAGAGCATCACCGATCTGTGGCGCCGCTGGCATATCTCGCTGTCAACGTTCCTGCGCGACTACCTCTACGTGCCGATCGGCGGCAACCGCAAAGGCGCCGGCCGCACGTACGTGAATCTCGGCATCGTCATGCTGCTGGGCGGCTTGTGGCACGGCGCCAAGTGGACGTTCGTCATCTGGGGCGCGTATCACGGGCTGCTGCTGGCGTGGGAGCGATGGCGCGGGAAGAGAAGCGCCTATGAGAAGCTCTGGCGGCCTGCGCATCGGCCTCACATTTGTCTTGATGCTCTTCTCGTGGGTGCTGTTCCGCTCGGAAAGCCTCGCGCACGCCGGGAGTTATTTCGCCTCGATGTTCGGCGCCGTGGCGGCAGTGTATCGAGCCTGCTCCTGGCCGCCGACCTCTACGGGCCCATGTACCTGCTGCTGGCCGGCGCCTGCGCGATGCTGGTCTGGCAACCCGTCCAGGCGTACGACTGGGTGCAGCGCCATCCGCCGTCGTGGGGATCGGTGTCGCTGCTGCTGCCGCTGTTCGTGCTGGCGCTGATGAGCATGTCGGCGCAGGCCTTCAATCCGTTCCTGTACTTCCAGTTTTAGGAGAAGCACTTGCCCCGCCCTGGCCGAAAAGCCGAGATCGCCCTGATCGTGGGATTCGCCGCGATCATCGCCAGCGTGGGCGTCGTGCAGATCGCGCTGGAGCTTTGGCGTGGGCAGCGCGTGCAGTACACGGACCTGTTCCGATACCGGCCGTCGGAGAAGAACCTCCGGCAGTACGAGAAGTCCCTTGAGGACAACTCGTGGGCGACGGCGCTCGCCCGGCCGGCGATGCGGCAGCTCAGCTTCTCGCTGCTGCACGATCCCGGCCCCAAGGCGCTGGCGGGACTCGACGGCTGGGTGTTCTATCGTCCGGGCGTGCGCTATCTGCTGGAGAGCAACCGGCCACAGCGCGATGGCGCGGTTCGGGCGATCGTGCGGTTTCGCGACCAGCTCAGGGATCGCGGCATCCAGCTTCTGATTGTGCCGGTTCCCGAGAAGGCCAGCGTCTATCCCGATCGCCTGACGCGCCGGGCCGAGGGACGATACGCCGACTTTCATTCGCCGACGCTCGAACTGCTGGAAGACCTTCGCGGCCGCGGAGTCGAGAGCGTCGACCTGTTTGCCGCCTTCCGCGAGGCGCGGGTTGCATCGGGCGAGGATCTCTACCTGGCGGATGACACGCATTGGACGCCCGCGGGCATGAAGCTCGCGGCCGCCGCCGTGGCGGAAGCGCTGCGGCGACTGGGCTGGACGCCGCGGAACCAGCGCGAGTATCAAAGCAAGCCCGTGCGCGTCGAGCGATTCGGGGACATCCTGGAGATGATGCAGGTCGGCAATCTTCACGGGCGCTTCCCACGGCAGGTGGTGGATTGCGAGCAGATCATCGACAAGACCGCCGGCCTGCTGGTTCCCCGCGCTGGCGGGCCCGAGGGAACGTGGATGAACCGGCAGTTGCGCGAGGCGCAGCGGCCGGAAATCCTGCTGCTGGGCGACAGCTTCTGCCGGATTTACCAGATCCCCGAGCCGCAGTCGCTGGGCCTGGCGCCGGGCGAGCCGCAGACGCGGCCATCGGACCCGAATCGCGATGAGGCCAGGGCGAGCAAGCGCTTGCTGCCGGGGTCGGCCGGGTTCCCGTCGCATTTGTCGCTGGCGCTGAAGTCGGCGGTAGACTATATCATCAGCGATGGCGGCGCCTCGACCCATGTGCGGCAGAAGCTGAGCGCCAACGGCGAGATCCTCGAGGGCAAGCGCATCATCATTTGGGAGTTCACCGAGCGCGACATCGGCCTGGGCAGCGAGGGGTGGAAAGAGGTGCCATTGCCCCCTGCGCCATAGCCACCGGCAGCGTGTCCTGTACCAGCCACAAAAGCGGGCCGCCCGGTGGAGTTGCACCCAGTCGCGGAAGGCGTCGAACACCACAGCCACCATTCCATTGGGAGCACTCGGATTCGAACCGAGAACCAAGGGATTATGAGTCCCCTGCTCTGACCGTTGAGCTATGCTCCCGCGCCGGGTGGCGCATCCTAATCTTCGCCCGGCGGAACCGAAAAGGCAAACGGCGCCTGAGGCAGAACTGGACGAGGGGCTGAAGGGGTCCGCAACGCCGCCGGGAACCTGGTGGACAATTGATGCGGTCGCGGCGGCGGGCGGGATGACAATGGGTTCGTTTCGCAGGGGAGCTTGCGCCGGAGAGGGAGTCGAATCTGCAAGCTGTGGCGCGGCGGGAGGTTGTGGGGTTGGGGCGGGGGGATCGGTGGGTTCGATCGGCGGGCGATCGGGTTCACCACGGAGGCACGGAGACACGGAGGGGAGATCAGATGTCAGATCGCAGATTTCAGATTTCAGAGTTTCCTCATCGGAATAGGGCGTGGTGGGGACTTGTTTTTGGACGTAGAAGAAGCGGGTGATGAGTTGGCGAAGCTCGCGGATACTCTGTTCGTAGCGATTCAGGAGGATGAAGGCGTTGTGGGGATCATCGGAGAAGCGGTGGGCGAGGATGCGGCAGAGGTCGGGCGGGTCGCCGTCGGCGCTCGGCGGGACTTTGGCGGCCTCGATCTCGAAGAGGTGGTTTTCGGCCTCCTGGACGCGGCGGAGCTTCCAGGTGAGGTTGACGATGCGCTGGAAGAGGGTGATCTGGATGGGGTTGCGGGGGCGGAGGTTGCAGATTGGGTTGGGGAGGATTATGGTTCCTTTCGTTGGGGCTCCACATCTACTACGTTGTTGCGCAGATCGGTTGGGGATGGCGCAGCATTGCGCAACGGAGTTGTGGTGGTTGCGGGGGAAGGCGCGGGTTTCGCCCGTGGCGGGTGGTCGATTTGCGCAGTGCGCGGGGGATTCACCGCCGAGTGCAGAGGACGGGGAGCGGAGGCGGGGCGGGCATAAGCGTTAACTTGACATGACAATGATTTTGCCATGCGGTATGCTGGTGGGCATGGATACCATCGCAAGGAAGCGAGTTCTTGACGCGGATGCGGGGTGGGAGCTGGTCAAGGGATTGCTGCACACATCGACGGCACTGCGATGGTAGTCGCGGGGACCTCGCCGAGAGGGAGGAGGCCGTAGTAAGGCGGTCCTGCGCCGCCGTTGCCCACCGTCAGGAGAAACTGCCGGTAGTCCTCCGGCAGCCGGACGTTCCACTGACGCTCGAACTGCCGGATGTCTGCTTCCGGCAAACATGGGTTCATCCGGGTTCGCCTTGCGAGTTCATCATTGACTTCCTGAAGTCGTTTCGTGAGGTCATCGGACATGATCGGCACCGCTCGATATGTGTTCCGTTAGGTCATCGCGTATCGCGTATTGCCGGGTGAGCTGGCGATCACCGCGTATTCGACCCCATCGGCGTCACCACGTTCCCGCTGCCGCGTTTGATCGAGATCTGCACCGGCCGCTGCTCGGGGCACAGCGCGGCGAAGTCGTCATAGAACTTGTTGATGAACGTGCGGATGGCCCATGCGGTGCCGTCGGCCAGGCCGCAAATCGTGGTGCCGGGCATGATGCCCTGCGTCTTTTCCAACTCCAGGAGCATTTCCAGGTCGGACGCCTTGCCGCCGCCGTCGAGGATGCGGTTGAGGATCTTGTACATCCACGCCGAGCCCTCGCGGCAGGGGGTGCATTGGCCGCAGGATTCGTGGGCGTAGAAGCGGACGCAGTTGCGCAGCGCCTCGACCATGTTGGTGTGCTCGTTCATGACGATCATGCCGGCCGTGCCCAGGCCCAGGCAGCCGCCGCGGAAGCGGACATCGTCGAAGTCGAGCTTGATATCGAGCTGGTCGGGCCCAAGCACGCCCATGGAGATGCCGCCGCAGATGGCCGCCTTGTACCGGCCGCCCTTCATGCCGCCGGCCAGCTTGTTGATGGCGTAGTCGAGCGTGATGCCGAGTTCATCCTCGTAGACGCCGGGCTTGTTGACGTGGCCGCTCATGCCGAAGAGTTTGGGGCCAGGCGACTTGTCGGTCCCCATGGACTTAAACCACGTCGGCCCGCGCTCGATGATGTGCGGCACGCAGCAGAGCGTCTCGACATTGTTGATGACGGTCGGCCGGGCGAACGCGCCGGCGATGGCCGGGAAAGGCGGCTTATTTCGCGGCCAGCCGCGCTTGCCTTCGAGGGCTTCGAGCAAGCCCGTCTCTTCACCGCAGATGTAGGCGCCGGCGCCGCGATGCAGATAGCACTCGAGTTTGGCAACCGAGCCGAAGATGCCCTGCTGGCCGAAAATCTGGTGCTCGTAGGCCTCGCGGATGGCGCGCTTCGAGGACTTTCGCCTGCCGGTGATATTCGCCGCGGATGAAGATGTAGGCGACATCGCAGCGCGTGGCGATGCAGCCGATGGCGATGCCTTCGAGCAGTTGATGAGGGTCGTAGTCGATGAGGTAGCGGTCCTTGAATGTGCCGGGCTCGGACTCATCGGCGTTGACGACCATGTAGTGCGGGCCTTTTTTCGCCTTGGGGATGAACGACCATTTTTGTCCGGCCGAAAAACCCGCTCCGCCGCGGCCGCGCAGGCCGGAATCGGTGACGATCTTGATGATCTCCTCGGGCTTGAGGTCCATCGCCTTGCGGAGGGATGAATAGCCGCCGGTGGCGACGTAGTCGTCGTAGGAGAGCAGCTTCCGCCGGGCGGGATCGAGGGGGATGCGTTTGGTGAGGACGGGTTCGGTGAGCATAGGCGTTGTGGGCCAGTTCGACTATAATAGAGGAACGGCTCTCATAAGTGAACGAGCTGAATGATGGTCAAATCGGTGGAAGGCATATACCGCAACGGGAAGCTGGAACTGCTGGAGCCCGCGCCCCAGATGGGTGAGGCGCGCGTGATCGTCACGTTCCTGTCCGTGCCGGGGCCGGTCGATCTGCCCTCGCGCGGGATCAACGCCGAAAAGGCGGCCGATCTTCGTTCGCGCCTGAAGTCCTTCCAGCAGGACTGGGACCGGCCGGAGATGGATGTGTACGATGAGCTATAATCGCGGCGATGTGCTCACCGACTCGGTGATGATGACGGACAACCTGGCCACCGTGCTGGATACGGAGATTGATCGCACGATCGGCAGGCTTCAAAACATGACCGCCGTGGATGCGGCGTTGGGGCAGACGCTGGGACTGTAGTTGCGGCCCGACCCATTCAGCTCGGGCGTGTCGATTCGTTGGTGTTCGCAGATCGCGCCGAACCCGGCCCCCTCCCGAGCTGCTTATCGACAATCACCTCATCAATCACTGTTCGTCTTAGCGTCACATTCGGCGCCTCGGGCAGCTTGGCTTCCTGCACTTGCTCCTGGCGATGAACAACCTGCTTAGTCACGTCGGCTCGCATGGCCTTGCGCACGTGGCCAAACTGGCGTCCCAGCCAGCCCCACAGACCGGTGCCATGCTTGCGCTCGGCCATTAGCACTCCTGAGCGGGCGATCCAGAAAGAAGGGCGGGCGCTGACGCTTCCGCTTCAGAAATTCCGAACTCCTTCTTCAGTTGCCACAGGGCATCTTCGCGGGTGCCGTGCCACGTGTCGCCGACGAATCCGCCGCGATCATCCATCCGATACAGCACCCAGTTGCCGAGTTGCTCCTCCAGCACCAGGCAGTACACCATCGCGCCGCTCGGCCGCATACTGAGCGCTCGCGGATTGCCGAGATTCATGGCCGCGTGCGGAAGGCAGTCGTTGCTCGCGGGGAGAGGCTTGGGAAGATGGATGACGAGCTTGGGCATGGGGAACAGATTTCAAATCGCAGATTTCAGATTTCAAATCGCAGATTTCAAATCGTGCGGATCGTCCGGCAGCGCCGCCAGCAGCGCATCGAGTTTCTCGGCCGTCAGGTCTTCCCAGAGCACTTCGTTGCACAGCATGGCCGGGGCGGTGCCGCAGCTTCCGAGGCATTCCAGCTCGACCAGCGTGAACTTCCCATCCGCCGTCGTTTCGCCAGCCTCGATTCCAAGCTTCTCCCGCACGTGATCGGTCAGGCGCTTCGACCCGCAGATCTCGCAAGCCAGCGAGCGGCAGACCTGCAAGAGATACTTGCCCTTGGGCTTCAGCCAGTATTCCTCGTAGAAACTGGCCGTGTCCATCGCCTCGGCCGGCGATATCTCCAGGAAAGCGGCCACCTCTTCCAGCGCCTGCATCGGGATCCAGCCGTGATGATGCTGAAGCATGTGCAGTGCCGGCAGCAGGGTGGCGCGCTTCGTCGGATAGCGCGGCAGGTACTTTTCGGCCAGTTCCTTCTTCATCTCGTCCGTCAGCAGCGGCTGCTCGGATCGGGGAAAGCTGGCCACGCGGCGGTCTTCGGCAATCCAAGCCATAACTCCATTATGATAGCCTACTTCATCAGCACCGCCAGCAGCGCCTTCTGAAAATGCAGCCGGTTTTCCGCCTGCGGAAACACGCGCGAGCGCGGGCCTTCGATCACGCCGTCGCTGATCTCCATGCCTCGATACGCCGGCAGGCAGTGCAGCACGATCGCGTGTTTCGGGGCCGTCGCCAGCAGCTTCTCATCCACCTGATATCCGCTGAAATCTCGGATGCGCTTGGCCTTTTCCGACTCCTGGCCCATGCTCACCCATGTGTCGGTGTAGATGACATCGGCCTCGCGCACGGCCTCGAAGGGGTCTTCCACCGTCACGAAATCCAGCGCCGGCACCTGCGACATGATCCGGTCGACATCGTCCTGCGGGAGCTGATAGGAACTGGGCGAGGCGAGGATGAAACGCATGTCGAACCGGCCGCAGGCGGTGGCCAAGGACCGCGCGACATTGTTGCCGTCGCCGATGAACGCCAGCGTGCGGCCTTTCAGCGCGCCGAAGTGCTCTTCGATGGTCATCATGTCGGCCATCGCCTGGCAGGGATGGCTGTAGTCGGTCAGGCCGTTGATCACGGGCACGCTCGACCACTTGGCCAGGTCGTGTACCTTCTGGTGGGCGAATGTCCGCGCCATGATGCCATCGCACATGCCCGAAAGGACGCGCGCGACATCCTTGACCGGCTCGCGCGTATCGAGGCCCACCTCTTCCTGGCGCAGCATCATGACGTAACCGCCCAAGTGGTGCATCGCGACGGTGAAGCTCACGCGCGTCCGCAGGCTGGGCTTCTCGAAAACCAGCGCCAGGGTCTTGCCGGTCAGGACGGGCTCGTTGCGCCGCGTGGACAGATACTCTTTCTTGAGCCGCGACGCGACATCCAGCAGATTCCGCAGTTCCTCGGCGGTGCAGTCGGCGATGGAAATGAAGTGCTTCATGTGGATTTTCGATTTGTGATTTTCGATTTTCGATTGAGGAGCGCTAGCCGAGGACGATCTCGGTGCCGATGCCTGCTTCGGTGTAGATTTCCAGGAGCAGCGCATGGGGAATATGGCCGTCGATAATGTGGGTCTTGGTCACGCCGCCGCGCAGGGCCTGGATGCACGCCTCGACCTTGGGCAGCATCCCCGAACTGATCGCGCCGCTGCGCACCATCTGCTCGATCTGGCCGACGTTCACCGACCGCAGCAGGCTCTCGGGGTCCTTGGGATCGGAGCGGATGCCGTGCGTATCCGACACGACCACGAGCTTTTCCGCCTTCATGGCGGCCGCCACAGCACCCGCGGCCGTGTCGGCATTGACATTGAGCTTCTGCCCGGCGGCGTCGCGCGCGATGGTGGCGATGCAGGGAATGCAATCGACCTCCACCAGGAGCTGCAGCAGCCGCGCGTTGACGCTCGTGGCGTCGCCGACGTGGCCGATGTCGATGCGCCGGCCATCCTCGCCCTTGAGATACGTCTTCTCGGCGAAGAGCACGACGCTGGAGAGCGAGTGCAGCCCCATGGCCTCGCAGCCCTGGGCCTGGATGAAACTGACGATGAACCGGTTGATCTGGTTGCAGAGGACCTGCTCGGTGATGGCGAGTACGCGCTCGTCGGTGTAGCGGCGGCCCTGGATGAACTGCGGCGTGAGTCCGGCCGTTTCCATGGCCTTGTTGATGGCCTTGCCGCCGCCGTGAACCAGCACCGGCTGCATGCCGACGTAGTTCATGAAGACGATGTCGGTGAGGATGTTGGAGAGGGCCTCTTCATCGTCCATGATGGAACCGCCCACCTTCACGACGACGACTTTCTCGTGGAACCGCTGGATGTAGGAAAGTGCCTCGACGAGCGCGGCGGCCTTGGGGATCGCCAGTTCCATGTCCTTCATGCCGGATGCTCCCGGTGAAAAACCAGTAGTTTAGGCCGGCCGGGCGCGAGTGTCAAAAAGGCGGGTTGGTCGGTTGGGGGTTTGTCAGTGTATGCCGGAGATCTTACGGGGAGCAAGCGGCAATGCCTATCTCGTTAATGCGGCACAGCCATCGCGCTGACAAACATGGCGCGAATCGCTCGGATCATGGCGGACCAGGAATTCTTCATTGGCTTCTTCCTGTGCTCAGCGGATTTTCTGCCATTCGGGCGAAATTCTCCAGCATCTTCAGTCCCACTGTCTGGCTCTTCTCGGGGTGGAACTGCGTGGCCATGAGATTGCCGCGGCGGATGCTGCTGACGAATGGGCCGCCGTAATCGGTGATCGTGGCGATGACGGCCGGGTCGTCGGGCTGCACGTGATAGCCGTGGACGAAGTAGACGCAGCTTCCCTCCGGGATGTCGCGCAGCAGCGGCGAGGGCGATTTGAAGATGAGCTGGTTCCAACCCATGTGCGGCACCTTCAGCCCGAGGGTCTTGTCCACCTCGAAGCGCACGCACTTGCCGCGGAGCACCCCGAGTCCCTCGTGGATGCCGTCTTCATAGCCGGTGTCAAAAAGCATTTGCAGGCCGAGACAGATGCCGAGGAATGGCTTGTCCTGCTCGATGTGGCGGAGGATCGGGCCGGCGAATTGCTTCTCGCGCAGCGTGCGCACGGCATCGGCGAATGCGCCCACGCCGGGAAGGACCAGTTTGTCGGCTCGCTCGATCTCCTGGGCGGTGGAGATGATTTGAGCGTCGAAGCCAACCTCCGCGAAGGCCTTCTGCACCGAGCGGAGATTGGCCATGCCATAGTCGAGGATCGCGATCATGCCGGGGCGATCTTATCCGACCAGCACGACGATTTCGACCCGCCGGCTGGCCGGTTTGCTGGCTTTGGGTTTGGCCTCGCCGTAGCCGACCGCCGACATGTTGCGGCTGTCCACGCCCTTCTCGGCGAGGTAGCGCGTGACGGCCGCGGCGCGGTTGAGCGACAGGTCGAGGTTGTCGATCCATTTATCGCGGCTGCGGATGATGGGATCGGAATCGGTGTGGCCTTCGACGCGGATCCGCTTGCCGGCGTAGTCGCGCTTCAGGGCCGCCACGACCTTGTTGAGCGTGGCCTGGGCGCTGGGCTTGATCTGGGCGCTGCCGGAGGCGAACAGGATGTCGCTGGGCAGATTCACCGTCATCTCGCCCTTGCGGCGGTCGTAGCTGGTGGCGATGCCTTCGATGCCGGGTTCGCTTGCGCCGCCGGGTTCGGGCTTGCGGAGCTGACTCTCCAGCTCGCGCAGGCGCTGTTCGAGCTGGGCGATCTCGTTCTGTTTGGCCTGAAGCTGGGCGGCATCGGGGCGGCCGCGCAGCTCGCTGTTTTCGGCGCAGGCCGGCGACTTCCTGTTTCAGCCGGGCGTTCTCGTCTTTGAGCCCGCCGCCATTGGAACAGCCCACCGCGAGGGCCAGAAGACCCATCGCGCACAAACCGCGGATTGTTGAGGTGATCACGAGCGACTCCTTTCGTCTCATTCGGCGGGGATGCCAAGTTGCTTCCTGCTCCTCTTGCCGGGGTAGATGGTAAATCAGACGGCGGATGAGTCAAGTCCAAATCACATCCGCGACACCCGCATCCCGCCCGCGCATGCCCACGCCGGCCGAATCAAGTCATTGGGCAAATCAAGGTCTGGCGCGGCCGGCGTGGGCATGCCACCCGACGTCGGCGACACCGGCTATATGGTCGGCCAGCCGGGCCATGACGAAGAGCCAGTCGCTGAGGCGGTTGAGGAAGGTCAGCACGAGCGGTGGAATGGGCTGGGAATTGTGCAGAGCGACGATGGCGCGCTCGGCGCGGCGGCAGACGGCCCGGCCGACGTGCAGGCGCGATGCCAGTTCCGTGCCGCCGGGGAGGATGAACTGGCGCAGCGGCGGGAGCTGTTTTTCGGCCTCGTCGATCTGCTGCTCCAGCCGCGCAACCATCGCGGCATCCAGCGCCGGGAGATTCGCGGATGGCTGCGTTGAGCCAACAACGGCGAGATGCGCACCGATCGTCAGAAGATCGCTCTGGACCTGGCGAAGCTGCGCAAGCGGAACTTCATCGGCCGCCGCGCCGGCCCAGCCGAGCATGGCGTTGAGCTCATCGACTTCGCCGCAGCACGCCACGCGCGCATCGTCCTTGCCGACGCGCTGCCCGGTGAGCAGGCCGGTGGTGCCGTCATCGCCTTTGCGGGTGTAGATCTTCATTTGGGCGGATTGGCCGGCGGTTGTACCGGGACTGGCGCCGGCGCCGGCGCCGCGGGCTTTTCCTTCTTGAATGACGGCTTGATCTCCGGCGGCCAGTCCTTGCTCAGCGTTCGCACCGGCTCAAGCGTCCACTGGGGCGTGAGCTTGAAGAGCACCAGGTCGTGGCAGATCCTGTCCTCAATTTCATTGGATTTCATCGCGACGTCATAAAAGGAAATCTGGTCGCCCGTGCGCCAGGCGGGATAGGCGCACACGCCGCTTTCGGGGATCGTTCCCTTGCTCTCGACGGCCGTGTTGTTCAGCACGTGCTGCGCCCCGCTGGCCAGTTCCAGCACGGCCAGCTCGCCGCGCCAATCGCCATCCTTCTCCTTGCGCGTCAGTTTCTGGAGCAGAACGAGCTTGCCGTCGGGGCTGATCTTGAAGAGCTGATTGATATCTGCCGCCAGGGCGTGCAGGCTGTGAGACGATCGCGCATACCGATACAGCGTGACCGGCTGATCCTTGTCGCGCAGGGGCTGCGTGCTCGGCAGCGTCACGGGCTGGCTGGTCAGGAGGATGTCTTCGCCGACGCAGTCAACCCACGGGCCGGTGGCAACGACCGTCGCGAGTTCCTCCCGCGGCGCGTTGACGGCACTCTCATCCAGCGTCACCGCCACAAGCTGGCCAATCGGCGAGGGCACATCGCGCTCAACGTCGCCCGGCTCGACGAACACCAGTTTGCCCGAGGCCGTGAACGCCGCGCCATAGGATGTCCCGCTGGAGAGCAGGTACAGCTTGCTGCTCGCCATGGAATAGACGTAGAGGTGCGCGGCTTTGTCTTCGCCGTGCTCGCCCTTCATCATCTGGGCTCGGATGGCCAGCCACTTGCCGTCCGGCGAGAGGGTCATGTACCAGACAATTTCCGCCGGCAGGCCGATCAGCGGAGTGACCTTGCCATCGCGCAGGCTGCTGACGAGGCTGTGCGACTTCTCCTTGTCCTCCTGCGCCGGTTGCGTGGCGGGCTGTGTGCTGGCAGCGCTGTCGCTGTTGGCCCAGTTGCGCAGGATCTTCGTCTTGGGCAGCTTGGCCGGGTCGTCGACGGCCGTCGCGAAATACAAGCTCCTGGAGTCGGGCGACCATGCGAATCCCCCCAGGCTCGGGCCAAGCTTGGCGAGGATCTTGCCGTTCTCGTCAAAGACCATCGCCTCGCCATTAGCGCCACTGGGCGGCATATACGCCGCTTTGGTCCCATCCGGCGACCAGAACGTCTCGGCGGGCAGTTCGCAACCGGCCAGCATCAGCAGCGGCACGAGCAGAAGGAATCGCTTCATGGCTTCCCTTGGTAATAGACATTGCCATTATACCGCCGCCCCGGATAATTCGCCGCCTATGGCAAGAATCATCGACGGCAATGCGCTGGCACAAGGTATCAAGCAGCAGGTTCAAACGGGCGTGGCCGAGCTTCGCGGCAGAGGCCGGAATGTCCGCCTGGTGGCGATCATCATCGGCGTAACGCCCGCGGCGCAGATGTACGCCAAGCGACAGGGCGAGGCCTGCGCGGCGGTTGGAATCGGTTACGAATTGCTGACTTTGCCGGCCGAGCTTATGCAGCACGCGGCTTTTGCCGAGATCGACCGGCTCAATGCGGATAGTTCGGGTCACCGGCATCATGGTCCATCAGCCCGTCCCGCCGCAGGTTGACAATACCGCGCTGGTGGCGCGGATCGATCCGGTCAAGGATGTCGAGGGGGTGAACCCGGCGAATCTCGGGTATCTGCTGCTGGGCACGCCGATCAACATCCCCTGCACGGCGGCCGCCGCGGTCGAGTGCATCGCCTCCACCGGCGTTGCCGTGCGCGGCGCGGAGGTCGTGGTGATCGGCGCCAGCGAGATCGTCGGCAAGCCCGTCGCCCTGCTCCTGAGCGACCAGCGCGCCACGGTGAGCATCTGCCGCTCGGCCACGAAGAATCTCGAAGAGCACACCCGGCGGGCGCAGATCATCGTGGCGGCCGTCGGCAAGGCGCAGTTCATCACAGGTAACCACGTCTCCGAGGGCGCGGTGGTGATCGATGTGGGGATCAACCGCATCACGCTGCCGGATGGGACGAAGAAGACGGTGGGCGATGTGGATTATGATGCCGTGGCGGCGAAGGCGGCGTTTATCACGCCGGTTCCCGGCGGGGTCGGGCCGCTGACGGTGGCGATGCTCCTGCAGAACACGCTGCGCAGCGCGGAGAGATGAAGTAGTTGGAGAAATGGGATGGGGTGCCGTGGCGGCGGGCGGGATGCCAATGGGTTCGTTTCGCAGGGGCGCGTGTGCGGAAGAGGGAGTGGAATCTGCAAGCTCTGGCGCGGCGGGCGGTTGTGGGTTTGGGGCGGGAGGATCGGTGGGTTCGTTCGGCAGGCGATCAGATTCACCCCGGAGGCACGGAGACACGGAGGAAGGGTCTGGGGTCTGGGATCCAGGGTTGGGGGTTCGAGATTGGAGATTGGAGGATTCGGATTGAACGGCAGGGGTTTCGGAGTCGGCGGTGAGGATGGGGTTGGGAAGGATCACGGGTTCCTTTCGTTGGGGTTCACCACGGCACAAAGGAGCGCTCGAGCGGCCCCTGTTGGCGGGAAACGGATAGTAGATAGTGGAAAGTAGGTGGTAGATAGTGCGCACATGATGACTCCTTGCGAGGCGCGCCCCGCTCACCGGTTGAGGCACAGGGCGATGGATGCGCCCTTCAATATTCCCGTCGGCGCTACGCAAATCGGTTTGCGTCGGCGCAACGGCGCAACGCTGGTGGGACTTTCCGCGGGGAAAGCGAGGGATCTGGCGTGTGGGCCGGCCGATCTGCGCAACGCGCGCGTGAGGAGCCTGGGCCGGGCATGCCGCAGGCGCGGGGTTTGCTTTGGGTGCGATGGGCAAAAGGGGCGGAGAGAAGGAGGTGGAGCCGATTTGCCTGAATCCTCAACGAAACCCATCGCCAGAAGCCCCAAACGCCGGAATTGTGCTTGAATACCCAGTTTTCTGTTGAATAATATCACCGATACGCGGTGTTCGCGCCGGCGCCATGTGCTTTCCGTCCCGACCTAATATACAGGTCGATTGACATATGGCGTAGGTCGCTTGATGCAGAATGTGAGTCGGTCTCATGCTCGGCAGCCTGCTTGGATCGGTCAATAAGGAACGGGTGCTGGTCTACCTCGCAGCGCGAGGCAGAGGGTACGCGCGCAGATCGCGCACTCTACGGTGCGCCGTTGTCCCCCGTTCAGAAGGCCGTCGAGAAGTTGGAGGAACCGGGCGTGCTTGTAAGCCGGCCAGTAGGCAGCACGCAGGAATACGAGTTCAATCCGCGATACCCGGCGCGTGCGGAACTGACAGCGCTGCTGGAGCGTGCTCTGGAACTCTATCCGGCGGCACTTCGCGACCAACTGCTACTGACCCGATCACGGCCGCGACGCAAAGGCAAGCCAGCATGAAGAAGATCGCTGAGATGTCGCCGGAGGAGCTTGCCGGACTTGTCTGCCAGGCGCTGCGGGAGGCTGGAATCACCGTGACCCTGAGCGGCGGCGCCTGCGTTGCGATCTGGTCCGGCGGCAAATATGTCTCGGCGGATCTGGACTTCATCGAGGAAGGTCCCGTGCCCAGGCGCCGGGTTGCCGAGGTGATGAAGACGCTTGGATTCCAGCCCGACGAGGGACGCTTCTTTGTGCATCCGGATACGCCAATCTTCGTTGAGTTCCCGACAGGCCCGCTGATGGTCGGCGACGAGCGTGTCGAGCGCGCAGCACGCGCGACACGTCGGCCGGCCAACTGCGATTGCTCTGTCCGACGGACTGCGTCAAAGACCGGCTTGCGGCATACTTCCACTGGAACGACCGGCAGGCACTGGAACAGGCCGTACTCGTGGCGAGCGCAGAAGATCGACTTGGACGACGTCAAACGTTGGTCGGACGCTGAGGGAAACGCGGAGAAGTTCCGCAGGTTCAGGAAACGGCTGCGATCCGGGCCGCAGACGGCTTGAACGATCTCTGTTGGGGCCGACTGTACCCCGACAACACTATTTCCGTCCCCTTTGCAGCTTCCCTTTGCAGCTTCCTCCCCTTTGCAGCTTCCGCCGCGGAAATATCAGCAGTGGCCCCTTTTCCCGCCTTGCGCAGGCTGATCGAGGCGCTGGGCGGGGAGTTGGAGATCGTCGCCCACCTGCCCCGGGGCGACGTGCGAATCAGCCAGTTCCGGGAGGCTTCTTGAGCCTGGACTGGCCGACGGGACTGGCCCTTCGATGCCCTGTGGAACCCATAAGCCAATGTGCCGGCGGAGGCTATGAGTGAGGCGAGCGAGGGCGGCGTCGAATCACAGTCTGTCTCGCTCCCGAAGAAGCGGAAATAGTTTACGTCCCCTTTAATCTTTCCCGAAGAAGCGGAAATAGTTTACGTCCCCTTTAATCTTTCCCGGGCGGCGATCATGGCCAGCACCAGGTCGCGCTGGCGGCAGCGCCGGGAGGCCAGGATCGCGTCCAGGCCCAGCCGGTGGATCGTGCCCAGCACGGCGGCCACGTGCCCATGCGGCAGCGTGCGCGTGTTCACGAAGGCCTGGGCGGGATCGACGCCGACGCCCTCGTCGCGCAGCACCCGGCGCAGGGCCGCGATCTTCTGCGGCGGCCAGTCGGAGAGATTGGCCAGGGTGCGTTTATGCACCTTGTCGCCTTCGCGGACGGATTGGCGCAGGAGAATGGCGGGCGGAGAGGAGCGGTTGGGGATGGACTCGACGTACATGAACACAGTATATCGACACTACCAAGCCTAATCAAGAACAAAACCATCATTTACATGGGTATACTTTGCACGAGAAAACGCCGCCCCGCTCGAGCGAACCCCTGTAAGCATGGCAGGTTATACGTGTGCGGCGGGGGAAATCGGGCTGGAACTACAGGCTAGAGGATGTGCCAGCGTGGCGTGTCGTTGCGCACCTGATCACGTTCACCTTCCGTTTTTACTGGTCGCACCTGCGAAGCATGGTGCATCGGATGACACATGGTAGCTTGGCCAGCCGTGTACGGGAGGTAAAAAGCGCGGTGCCAGCGGACCCGAGAGCCGATCAGAAGGTGGGATAGTCTGCCCACCGCTTGGGGCGGTGCGCTGATCCTGCAAGCGTCTCACTCGCCCGCCAACCGGGCGATCGCCTGGAAATCGGGCGGTTCTTCGAAGGCTCGCCCTCGCACTGGCAGCACCATTCCGCGCGATAGCGTTCCTCGGCCACGAGCCGATGGAACGAGGAGTGTGGCCAGGCGTGCGGGCACTTCACGTGCCTGTGCTTCACGGGGTTGTAGCAGATTCCTGGAGCAGGTGGAGATGCTCGGGCAGCAGCACCTATTGCGGGCCTGCTGCCTTTCTCGCCCACTGTGCGAAACTCCGCAGCAGTCGGGTGGTGTTGCCCCCGGCGCGCTGGACGAATTGGTCGAGGTCGGCGGTACTCAGGAACGGAAAGGCGAGGCTGCGGTCGATGGGCTCGTACTTGCCGCCGGCGAGACCGAGGAACTGGACGTGCCCGAGGCGATAGCGCCACAGTTCTCCGACGCCCAAGGCAGCATAGATTGGTTCGCGCGGAACGCTGCGGTGAGTAAGGTCGATCTCCACCACGAGGTCGGGCGGAGGATCGACGGCCAGGTCGATGTCGTCTCGCCCGCGGACGGCGAGTTCGTTCTGGATGTAATAGCACTCGTCGGCCTCGGCGCCGCGATCCAAGGCCTGCCGCCTCATGGTCATCGAGCCGAACCGCTCCATCGGGATGTCCAGTTCCAGCGCGAGGGTCTCGATCAGGCCGCCGATGATGCGCTTCCACCGCTCGTGCTGGTGCAAGGGCGAGGTGAGTTCCAGCCTCCCGTGATCGTACGTGATTGAGATATGTTGATCGGCCAGCTCGGCCAGAATGGATTCGTACGTTTGCCACGCGATGTTGTCCATCACGATGCTCTGCGGGGAGGATGGGGCGGCGGTGGTCATTGCCTCAGGTGCTGATTATACGCGATGATCTGCGGCATCCGCAATCGAGGGCTTCATCGAACGCCAGCGGCTAGTGGGCGGCAGTCTGCCCACCCTGCCTTGACTGACCGATGAGGGGGTGAGGAGGTGAGCGGGTGAGGGGGTGAAAGAAATCGGAAATCCTCACCCCGTCACCTCCTCACCCATTCACCCCCTCATCTTTCCAGCGGCGGCACAAAGAAAACTACCATCCAACCCGGCGGCCGATTACACTGTCGGGGCGGATGCTCAACGTGACGTGCCAGCAGTGCGGGAAGATCCTGCCGTTCGCCGACAGCGACGGGGGCAGGGAGCTGCTGTGCAGCGCCTGTGCGCGCGGATACGCGTGCCGCCCGTCGGGATCATCCGCAAGACTGGCGAGGCGTCGACAAGACGCAAGTCGGCTTCGGCCGGACAAGCGCCAGCACCCGCCCGATCCTCGCGGGCGCGATGGATCGCGGCCGGCGCGGCCGGCATGCTGCTGGTCACCCTCGGCGTTGGCATCGGCCTGCTCCTTCCGCGCGGTCGGAGTGCAGCAACCCAGGAAGAGTGGGCCAGGTTGCTGCCGCGCATGGTGGCGCTGAAAGCGGAGGCCGAGCGGATGGCGCTGGCCGGCAAACTTCAGGAAGCCCACGCGAAGTACAGCGAGTTGGAGCAGTTCGCCGGCGGGAGGGCGATCAAGGATTCCGGCATCCATGAGATCGTCGAGCGGGCCAAGCAGGACCAGGACCAGCTCTATGGCCTGCTGCTCATGAAGGCGCAGAACGAGCTGCTGGCGCAGCGGCAGGCGCAGCTCGCCGCCGTGGCCGCCGCGCCAAACCCGAACTTACCGCGCGAGCAATACCCGGCCGACCTGGCGCTGCTGAAGGTCGAAGAGCCGCCGGCCAAGATCGAGCCGGTCATCGCGACCCGTCCCGTGCTGCCGGCCACGACTCAGTCGGTGGCGGTGCTGGAGCCGCCGGCGAGCAGGCCGGTTGTACTCACACCCGCGACAACGCCATCGACCCTGCCCAGCACCCGCCCCACTTTCGCCGCGACAAAACCCGCCACCCGTCCCGCGACGGCCCCCGCGGCCGACCCGATCGACCTGGCCATCGCCCGCGGCGCCAACTATCTCATGTCCAAATTCCTGGGCGATCAGATCGAACTGCCGGATCGGCGCACCGAGACCTATCGCGAAGGCGTGAATGCGCTGTGCGTATACGCGCTGCTTGAGGCGGGAAGAGTGACCCGGGACGAGCGGCTTCATCCGCGACATCCCTTCATGCAGGGCCTGATCGAGCGAATGAAGCAGCACCTGCTGTTTGCGGAGGAGGGTGAGCTTCGCGAACCGCTGACGTATGCGCACAGCCTGCGCGTGGCCGCGCTGAGCGTGTACAACCGCCCGCAGGACCGCGCGGCGATGGAGGCCGATGTCTACTGGCTGGTTCGCGCCTCCACCGATGGCGCGTATACCTACATCGATGCCCTGGGCCGCAATGGCAGGCTGCGCGACCGGGGCGGCAACCAGCGCGACGTGATCGACCCAGCGCTGTTCGACTCGCGCCAGCTCTATTATTTCGAGCCCAGCGAGCGGACGCTCTTTCACAATGGCGAAGGTGGGACTCCCGTGCGGCGCCCGGCCGTCGATCCTCCGGCGATGGGCCGGCCGGTGATCCCGCCGGTGGATCTGAGCGGCTCAACCGGCCAGCGCATCTCGCTGATCCCCGATTATGCCATCCCCGAGCCGGCCAACCTGCCCTGGGACAACTCCAACTCCTGCTATGGGCTCTTTGGCGTGTGGTGCGGCGCGGAGAGCGGCATCCCCATTCCGCAGCCCTATTGGATCAAAGCCGAGCAGCATTGGCTCAACTGCCAGTTGCCCACGGCCCAGTGGGGCTACGACGGCCGGCAGAACTCGGGCTCCTATGCCATGACGGTCGGCGGCGCCGCCTCGCTGCTGGCCGCTTACGACTACCTCGACGCGCCGGAGCAGGCGAAGAACGCCGGCAAGGATCCCTACTCGCAGCCGCTGGCCATGGCACTGGCGTGGCTGGAGAAGGGCGACAACAGCGTCGATGTCGGGCGCGGGCCGGTGCAGTACCTGGGCTATAACCTTTTCGGGCTGTCGCGCGCGGCGCTGGCGTGCGGATACAGGCATTTCGGCGCACACGACTGGTATCGCGAGCTGGCCGCCAAGACCATCGCGTCGCAGTTCCCCAACGGCGCCTGGGGCCGCAAGCCCGATGGCAACGACACGCTGATCGACACGGCTTACGTGGTGCTCTTTCTGTCGCGCGGGCGCCAGCCGGTGATGGTCAACAAGCTGCGGTTCGACGGCTCGTGGAACAACCGCGCCCGCGACGTGGCCAACCTTTCGCGATTCGCCAGTATCGAGCTGGAGCGGCCGCTGCGCTGGCAGGTGGTGGGCATCGATCGGCCGTGGAAGGACTGGGCCGATGCGCCGGTGCTCTTCATCTCCAGCCATCAACCCCCCAAGCTCACCGATGACCAGTGCGCCAGGCTGCGCGAGTATGCGCTGGCCGGCGGCACGATCTTTACCCACGCCGACGGCGGCAGCGCGAGCTTCAACACGTTCGCCGACGCGCTGGCGAAGCAGCTTTTCCCCGGATCGACCCTGGCGCCTCTGCCGCGCGACCACGCGCTCTATACGATCAACTATCGCCTAGCCAATAAGCCGGAGCTTCGCGCCGTCACCAGCGGCAAGCGCATCCTGATGCTGCACTCGCCCAGGGACCTGACGCAGACGTGGCAGTCGCGCGACCTGTCCAATCGAGCGGGATTCGAGCTGGGCGTGAACCTGTATGTGTATGTCGTGGGCAAGGACGCCATCCGCAAGTGAGGTATGAAGCGGAAGCGTGAGCGCCCGCCCTGAGGCGGGGCGGGCGCTGACGCTTCCGCTTCAGACACTCTCCTCCGCTTGCCCCTGCTGTCCCCCGCGGTTAGCTTACCCTTCCCCCGCATGTGTCAGGAGCTGAAAAAGTCATGAGTATCACGTTTCGCGTAATAGCCACGTTGGCCATCCTTGCCGCGCCGGCGCTGGCGCAGTTTGAGACCGACGCCAATCAGGTCAAGTGGGATGAGCTGATGCGCGAGGCGGCGAAGATCGTCAACCAGGGCCGCTACAGCGACGCCGAAACCCAGGTGCTGCTGGCGATGAAACTGGCCGAAAAGATAGGGCCGCTCAAGGTCGCCATCACGCAGCACAGCCTGGCCGTCATCTATCAGCAGGACGAGCAGTTTGCCAAGGCCGAGGAAGCCAACCGCAAGGCGCTGGAGCTTCGGCAAAAGGCCCTCGGCGGCGACGATCTGCTGGTCGCGGCGAGCCTCAACAATCTTGCCGCGAACCTGGCCGCCCAGGCGAAATTCGCCGACGCCGAGCCCCTGCTTGATCGCGTCATCAAAATTCGCGAGAAGGCGCTGCGCGAGAACCATCCCGAACTGGCGATGGCCGTCAACAATCTCGCCAATCTCTACGTGCGCATGGCCAGGTACTCCGATGCCGAGCCGCTGCTGCGCCGCGCGCTGGCGATGCGCGAGAAGTATTTCAAGCCCACCAGTATGCAGCTCATCCTCAGCCTCAACCAGCTCGCCGAGCTGTATCTGACCACGGGCCGGTACGCCGACGCCGAGGCGGCGGCGAAGCGCGCCGTGGGCATCCTCGACAACAGCGCTGCGGGCGATGGCCCCGCCACGGGCGAGACGCTCTCGCGCCTGGGCATGGTGTACGTGAGAATGGGCCGCTGGGCCGAGGCCGAAAAGGTCCTGCGCGACTCGTGGGACAGCCGGCTGAAAGTCTTCGGCCCCGGCACCGCCGAACTGGCCGGCAGCCTGGCCGATCTGGGCCTGCTGTACATGATGGAGGAGCGATATGCCGAGGCTGAGCCGCTGCTGCGCAAGGCGCTGACCATCCGGCGCTACACGCTCAAGATGCGCCACCCCCTCACGGCCCGCAGCCTCGACGATCTGGCGCAGCTCTATTGCAGGACCAATCGCCCCGCGGACGCCGAGCCCCTGGCGCAGCAGGCGACGGACGTGCGCCGGAGGAACTTCGCGCCGGACCATCCCGAGATCGCCGACTCGCTGGTGACGGCCGGGGATATCCAGCGGCTGCTGAAGAAACCCGAAGCCGCCGCATCGTATAACGCAGCGCTGGCGGCTCTGGCCAAATCGCTGGGGCCGGAGCATCCCGCCAATATCGAGCCACTGTGCGGGTTGGCGCAGTGCCAGCTTCAGCAGGGCGCCGCGGCCGACGCCCAGCAGGGCCTCAAGCGGGCGCTGGCGATCGCCGAGAAGAGCCTCCCCGCCGATCATCCGGCGGCCATCTCCATCCTGCGGCTTTATGTGCAGGTGTTGACCGCCGGCGGCAAGGCCGACGATGCCAAGCCCCTCTCCGCGCGGCTCGATGTGTTGGCGGCGGGCGTCTCGCGCGGTGAAGGATTCCTCCGCGACAACCCGGCTGGCCGTCAACCTGAGCATCGACCAGCGCATGGCCGGCGCGGCCCGCCTGGCGCGAATGGCGGAATATGAGGATGCCGAGGCGCTGCTGGAGCAGTGCATCCCTGTGGCCGAGAAGACCTACGCCAAGGATGGCCGGCTGCAGACCGTCCTGAACAACCTCGCGATGCTCTATCAGACCTGCGGCTTCTTTGAAAAGGCCGAGCTGCTGCTCAAGCGTTCGCTGGAGCTTCGCGAGAAGGCGGCCCGGCCCGATGAGCTACAGGTGGCGCAGGCCGTACACAACCTCGCCAGCCTCTACCAGGTCGAGAAGCGCTATGACGAGGCGGAGCGGCTTTACCAGCGGGCCTTGAAGATGCGCGAGGCCGTGCTCAGGGAAAGCCATCCCGACATCGCCATCACGGTTGAGAACCTGGCGCTGGTGTATTTCAAACAGCAGAAACTGGCGGAGGCCGAGACGATGCTCAAGCGGGCCATGGCCATGAGGGACAAATGGTTCGCTCCCGACCATCCAGCGCGCGCATCGGCCTATGGCAATCTCGGGGAGCTCTACGCCAGCCAGAAGGAATACGAGCAGGCCGAGCAGGCATTCAAGACGGCCCTGGGCATCGTCGAAAAGGCGATGGGGGAAAGCCAGCCTGACGTGGCGCACGTGCTGGTGGCGCTGGCCGGGTGCTATCGCGAGCAGGGAAAACTCGAGCAGGCCCGGCCGCTGCTGGCCCGCGCTGGCGATCATGAACAAGACGTCGGGCAAGGAGCACCCGAACTACGCGGCGTGCCTCGTGGCGATGGCGGAACTCGACACGGTCGCCAAGGACCCGGCCGCGGCGGAAGGCCGCTATGCCGAGGCGCTGCGAATTGTCGAGCAGCGGTTTTCGCCGCAGCAGCCGGCCATGCAGCGCATCCTCAAGGAATATCCGGCGGTCCTTCGCGAGCTGAAAAAAGAGGATCTGGCGCAGAGCATCGAGGCGCGATTGAAGGGCGCGACGACAAAGCCGTAGGTGATCGGTGATCGGTGATCGGTAATCAGTGAGCGATCACCGATGACTGATCACCGATCACCATGTCGAGCCGGTCATTTCCTCCTCGATATGCTGAACGGCACGGATCTCAGCGAGCCATCGTTGAGCGTCGTGGCGATGTTCAACTGCCCCGATGACACATCCACGCGAATCACCGTGTCCGTGCCGCCGACGATGACCGGGAAGCCGATGCTGCCAGCGCGAACCGGCAACTCGGCGTACTGGTGCGTGTGGCCGCAGATCATCAGATCCAGCGCGCCGTCGTTGAGCAGCGGAACCCAGTTGTCGTGGACGTACTTGTCGCGGATGAACTTGCGATCGGGCTTGGGGTCGGGCGGCACGTGGCAGAATGCGATGCGCCATTGCGCCTTGCGAAACGCTTCGCTCTTGACGTCGCTGGCCAGCCACTGCGTCTCCTGCTGAAGATACGGGCCGAAATCCATCAGGCCGTAATATTCCTTGTCGCTGTCGGGCTTGTCCTCGCCGCTGTCCAGCACGATGAAGTGAACGCCGCCGTGATCGAACGAGCGGTAATACCGGCCGGTGTCGCCGGGGAAATAGTTCAGCAGTTCGTGCGCATGAAGCCGCGTGCTTCGTGGTTGCCACGGACGAAGATGAAGGGCATGACGCTGGCGAATCCCTCGACGCACGGATCGACGAAGCTCCTGAAAATCTGCTGCTCGCTCTCGACATAATTGAGCATGTCGCCGGTGAAAAAAACCAGGTCGATGCCATCCCACGCGACATTGCCCAGGGCCTTGCGGAGATTGCGGAAATTGTCGTGGCGATCGTTGAGCGCGATGAAGGAGAAGCGGTCCTTGCCGGCGTCGAGCGTGGTGAACGGATGGAATGGGCCGCGGATGCTCTCGCCGTACGTCACCTTATACGGCTCGAACTTGACGATCTCGGTGGAGATGACGCGATAGCAGTAGCGCGTGGCCGGCTGCAAGCCGCGGATGGTGATGCGGTGCAACGTCTGGTTGGCGTCCACCAGGCCATGGTGGCTGCTGCGCGCTGCATAAGCGGCCCATCGGGCGATGTGCCATACTCGACTTTCGAGACGCAACGGCGCGTCGTTGTCCAGACGATGATGACGGATGTTTCGGACGGGCACTGAAGATACGGGCCATTGGCGATGCCCAACGCGGGCAGCGTGGTGGGGGCGGTGGTTTGGGCCAGGAGCGTGCTGCTGAGGAGCAGAGCCAGCAGGAGGTGATGGGGCCTGAGGAGCGGCATGTGCGGCAGAATACCGCTGCCGCCCGGCGAGCGAAAGGAGGCGGCATCGGCCTGGATAATCCCGGCCTCGTCGTGAAGGCTCGAAGACTTCGAGGGGCTGGGCGAGGAGGTCTTGGTTCGGATCGAAGCCCTAGGCGTCGAGGACGGCGGAGTCGAGGGCGGCGGCGATCTGTTTCTTGGTTGGAGATTGGGGCCAGGGGAAGGTGCCGAAGACGTTTCCCGGCATGGGTTGCTCAAGACAGAGGCGATGCGTTCCCGTTTTCAACGCCATGCCCTATTTCGGACGCTTGATACCGCCTCGGCGCTTCAGCTTGAAGCCGTAAAGATATATTTCTGGCATGTTGATTCGGTCGTCGGAGCGCTGTTCTACGATCCCAAGTTGCAGCATTACCTGCAGAATCGCCGTTGGCTCGCTCGCCGGGGGCTTCGCGCTCTGCGACCATAGGGTGTCGCGCAGGGCCTTACGAAATTGCGATGTCGGCATGGGAACTTCATGGTCAGCGAGGCTCATTTTCATCGCCTCAAGCCAGGGATATTCCTCTTGTAGCTCCCTGATACGGTCCTGCGACGTCTGCATGAGGGCTGCTTGGAGGTCCGTCGGCTGAAACAGTTGCCGTTCGCCGGAAACTGACGCGAGTTGCTCCTCCAGTCGCTCTTCAGCGGCGAGCGAGAATAACTTGAGAAATGACCGGGGTGCAATGCGGCCCCCCGCATCCTGCAGGTGGTTCGTAATCCAGCTATATGTATACCCTTTTCTTGGATTGCCGCCCATGAACTTGCCTATCATCTGCTCGATCAGTTGCTCAAAGAGCGGCTTGTCCGAGGCGGGCAGCCATCCGAGATGTTGCGCTTGTTTCGGAATCAGATTCGGCACCTGACGCACATAATCGGTCATGGCCTGGCCTGCATTGGCCAATCGCTTAACCAAGAGCCGATAGAGATCGATTGCCTGCCATTCGAGTCGCACTTGGTAACCCAACAGCTTGGATGCGTCGGGAAACCCCAGGAACTCCTCCTGGAACAGGTCGGTTCGGAGGAATATCTTTGGTCGGATGCGCTCCCATCGCCGCCAGCGGTCGAGCCAAAAGGCGAGCAATTCACGGATTGGCAGCGCCAGAGCGGAATGCTGGGGCAGCAGTCGATCCAACTCGTCGTACGTAACAAAGAGCCATTTGTCTTCCCGCTTCAGTTGCTCGTCCAATCGGTCCAGAGAGAAGTTGACCTGCTCCAGATCTCGAGAGACTAGTTGCAGCCACTGCGACAGCATGGGAAGCTTGCCAAGTGCGACCCGAGTATCGCCGCTCAGGTCGCTGGACCAGTCTTGGCAACCTATCTGTTGCTTTCCGTTGAGGATAACGCCAAGAACCATACCGATCCAAAATCTACGCCATTCGTCGCCTCCGACTTTAGCCATCGCTTTGTCCACGACTTCCGGCGGAGGAAACTCCTTTCCTTGCTGCGATGCGCGACCAAACGCCGGGATCCAGATCGTGCTCTTCAGATCGGGCAATGCCCGCACGCCCGTGTGATCCACCAGGATGCGGCGCCCTTCTTCTCTTGCCAAGAGCCGGAATAACTCCGTCTTTCCAGCTCCACGACCGCCCAGCACAAGCAGAATATCGGGCTCAAGAACGAACTTGTAGTTCGCGATCGGCAGGAAGTTCAGATAGAAGGCACTGTCGTTCTTCTCGTGCTCGGCAGTAGCCCCGCCTGGCGCAATGCCTTGGATCAATCTCAGTAGTTGTTCCTTGTTCACGCTAGCCACGCTACGCCTCAGTTCTCTCGAAGGACCTGCCGAACAACCGGCAGATCTTTGCGGCAATTGGGTCGCAAGTGAGTGCCAATCGGGTTGCTAGTAGGTCAACGCGCTTTTGTTCCTCTTGCGTATCGTCCCGAGATGCCAGCAGTATGTCGTAGCGGAATTCGTCTTGCCACAGCATCTCAACCGGCGTAAACGGTGCATCAGTATCGTTCGAGTTCGGGATCGTCTCTTCCTCGCTGTAGTAATGGTCACGAAAGACCTGATAGGCCCTATCATTGAATTCCTTAATGGATTGCTCTCGGCCAGACGCGTTGAGAGGCGGCGCCATCCCGTGGACAAGGACCAGCGGGATAGGCTCCGCCTGGGCCTCCTGGGGTCGTGCTAATAGTTGCACGGCGTACGTCACACCCGCCCAGTTCTGCCGACTGTGCGACGCTAGCAACACCGCGCCGTGGGACAATGACGAAAGCGCAAAACCACCCAAGTCGTGGAATCCTGCTCGCGAGTCGAGGAAGATGAAATCCAAATGTTGGGCAGCCGCGTTCAACTCGCAGAGCATCTGGACAAGAACCCCAGACAAAGACCCATCGGCCAAGTGCTGAAAGTCAATGCGCGCGAGTTTCTCAAGGTAGTTTTGGTCCACCTTCCCCGCTGACAGCAATCGCAATGATTCCCCCATGGCCCCGACCACCGCAGTATTATTGATCTGCTTTACCCACGGGCGGAGAGGCCATCCGTTCTTCTGCACCCGCTTTTCGATCAGGTAATCCAGAACGCCAACATCGTCTGTGTCCTCGCTGGTGAACAGTGTGCTGAGGCCCGGCGCTTCCAGGTCGAGATCGACGATGGCGACGCGGTGGCCCTTGCGCGCCAAGGCGATTGCCGTGCCAGCCAGGGCCGTGGTCCTGCCGATGCCCCCCTTAAACGAGAAGAATGTCACCACCGCAGGCCGCTGCCCGCGTTCCACGGGTTCGAGCGGCCAAGGTAGCTCTCGACCGACGTGACCCGTCCACAAATGTTTGGCGACGTGGCGTTCAACCAGATACCAACGGGGGCTTGCAGCGGCTGCATCCCACGATGCCGGCACACGGTCCTTTCGAGCTACGTCGATGATCTTCTCCAGTACAGCGAAGTGTTTTTTCGTGTACCAGAATGTCCTTGCCGAAGTAGTCGCTCAATTCACGGCTGAGTAGCGTACGCAATCGCTCGACATGTGCGTCGTCTTCTTTCAGCTCTTTTCCGTCGGCGGGCTCGACGAGCAGACGCACGAGGCCGATGGCATCACGGATAATCGTGACTGCTTTAACTCGCGGGAAGAGCTGCGCCGAAGGGTCTCGTCTTCGACCACGGTGGCTTGGATAGTTGGCAATACCTTCTCGAATGATATGGCCATCAAACATCTCCCGCGCTTAAGAGTCCGTCCAGTACGAGAGGCGGAATGACCTCCGCGTGAATCTCTCCAGCCCTGCGCACAGCGTCTTTCGCTTCCGTTTCGTTCCAGCGGCCGGTCTTTGAATAGCGCCGTACGGGATGATCCGTCTCCAAGACCGTGCCCGCAGTCCTGGTTGCAGGCAGTTTGGGTTCCAGTTGGGGAAACATCGCTCGCAATAGAGCCATGGCTTCCCCTTGCAGGGCCCCCAGGTCATGGCAGTAGGCCTTAGCGGCGTCCTCGCCGAGATGCGCCTTGACCAATTCCTTGAAGGAGCACTCGACAACGTAGCCAGCCAAGTAGACTGCGTTGTCCCATCTTCCGCTGGCAATGAGGAGCTGCGCATCATGCAGATGTCGGGCTGCGGATTGTGCGAAAAACTCTGCCATACCGTTACTGATCCGAGATTCAGGTGATTATTCTAGCAGAATCGTGGCACAGGGCGAGCCTTTGCGGAAAGGGATCTTCCGTGCAGCATCTGGAGGACGAAGCGCTGGGCGGTGTCGGGGCCGACGGCGGGCTTGCCGGCGAGGCGGTTGTAGACGGCCGCGAGCTTGTCGGCGGGCTTGCGCGTGACGGTGACGCGGTCGATGCGGAACTGGGGCTTCTCGTCGGTGGGGAAGAGGAACGCCAGAGGGAGGAAGCGGTCGGGGAGTTCGACGAGGGCGACCGTGTCCTCGGGCTCGGAGATGTCGACGTCGAAGTCGTAGATGCGGAACTCGTCGAAGTTGCAGAGGACGACGTAGCGCGGCCGGCCGGGAACGAGGCGGGTCCAGTAGTCGAAGGCCTGCTGGAGATGGTCGGCCAGATTCGCGCCGCGTTTCTTCATCTCGATGAGGACCTTGGGTTTCCAGACGAGATCGGCGAAGGCGGTGCCGCCTTTGGTGTTCTTCACGCGGAACTCGAAGGAGGCGCCGGCCTCGTGGACGCCCTGCTGGCCGAAGGCCTGGAAGAGGCGGTCGAGAAAGACCTGGGCCTGGCCTTTCTCATCGCCGGTAATGTGCTGGCGCGTCCAGTTGACGAATTCGGAGAGGCGTTGGATGCGGTGTTCGTGCATGGAGCCCCGGGTCCCATTCTCTGGCGTGATGTGATAACGGGAGAGGGGCGGGGGAGCAAGCGGCCGGAGGGAAGGAGTATATCAAGTATCAGATTTCAGAGGCGCGGGTCGTGTTGCCGCGGATCATGGATGGAGGAAGGATGCGCTTGGAGTTCCGCCTTTAGGCGGTGATCCGGACCGCGTGAACGCGGAACTCCGAACCGAGCGCAGAGGGTGGCGGCGCAGAGGGGGGCGGCAGATCTGCGATGGCCGCCGCCATTACGCGGAGGCCACGCGCAGGTTGTGCCAACTGCACTGGCCTTCGGTGACCAGGATGCCGCAATCCTTCTCGATGGAGGCCGCTCCCGCCCTGGCCCGGCGGCAGACCTGGGCGCGCGATCGATCGCCCAGCATGCGGTATTCGGCCGTGGGCAGGCGGAATTGCTTGCCCTCGTTCCGGATGACCCGGGTGAAGCCCTGCTCGGTCATGGCGCCGTCCAGCGCCTTCTGGTCCGCTCCGTTGGAGCCGTTGTAGAGCTCAATGCGTACCGTGAATCGAGGCATGATTTCTCCTTGGCAAAGTTTCAATAGAGTTAGGAGAAAGGAGGGCCGCACGGATGCGGCCCTCCCATGTTCGAGCCGGCGATCAGGAACGGCTGCGGCCGAAGTTGCCGCCGCTGCCGCCGCTGCGCCCGCCGCTGTAGCCGCTGCCGCGGTTTTCCCGCGGCTTGGCTTCGCTGACGGTGAGGGCGCGGCCGCCATGCTGCTGGCCGTTCAGGGCGGTGATGGCCGCCTGCGCCTCTGTTTCGTTGCTCATCTCTACGAATCCGAATCCTTTGCTCTGGCCCGTATCGCGGTCGGCGATGATGGTCGCGCTCTCGACGGTGCCGTGGGGCGTGAACATCGTCTGCAAGGCGGAGCTGTCCACATCATAACTCAGGTTTCCTACATAGAGCTTCTTGTTCATATGCTCTTCCTCAATCAAGGAGGCCATTCGACCTTGGGTTTTACTTTTAAGGTCGAGCTAAAAGAGGCCGACGTTTTGGCCCAAAAAAGGCAGGAGGCGATTGAGAGAGAGTGCGGGGCAGGAAATGCTGTCGCGTAGTCTGACTCGATGCGCGTACTGACTACGGTTATGCTAACATGATTCCATTGCGCTGTCCATAGCAAGATCGCCGGATTCCACGGGATATCCGCCCCGCAGCCGCCGGCGTGGGCGCAATCCGCCTGGATTTCGGTGTACTGTCTCGCGGCCGGTCCCTATGATCGACAATGAGGGAACAGTTCGGCCGTTGCGACGTGGCTGGCCGGGCTCTTACGAAAGAGTTGCCGCATGAACCCTTCGCTCAGTTCCGACGAGCGGCCCGCGCCGCGGAAAGCACTCCTCTTGTCCTCGCGAGACCGTCTCCTGCTGCATCAATTGCTGCACCGCGATCTCCGCAAATGCTCGACCAATGCGCTGGAGTCCTGCCGGCGGCGCGGCTGGATCAGCGGCTTCGAACTCCAGCTCACCGAGCACGGACGGCGGATTGCCGAGTTCTCGGAGGCGGCCCCGCCGGATCAGGAACTCGAATTTGCGCTGGGCTTGACTGGCCCTGTACTGTCTCATGGCCAATCCGTATAATGGCACCGGTTGGTTCGACGACCGAGCCAGGGTACGCAATACGCTTGTCTCTCGCCTCTCCTGCCACCACGCGACCGGATGCACGCAAAACTCGTCAAGGGCTGCATGGCTCTCGCCAGGCGCCACAGAGGATCTCCGATGGGATCCATGAGCGGTTGCGTGGGCGGAAGTTTGAGCCGCTTTGAAAGGAAAACATGGCCACTTCGGGAACCGTTCACGCGATGAATGCCGAGCAAGGCATCGTCGCCATCCTCACACGTAACCACGACTTCACGATCATCGCCATCACCGCCGACCAGGGCATTGCGCTGGGCGATCGCCTCAGTTGGAGCAACGACAGCGCCCTGGGCCCCCAGACCTACCGCAATGAAACCAAGGGAACCAATGCGCAGGTCGTGGCCCGCAACCATTGGGTGGCGCGGGAACAACTCGGCAAGCAGCTCCAGCTCTAATCCCCCCGCTCATGGTCGCCGCGTGGACCAGCTCTTCAACGCGCCACCGCCGTATCAGCGCCGCCGGAAGTCCAGCCCGCGCCTTTCCCCGAGCCGGCAAGCCCGTTGATCTTCCTCGCGCGAGTTTGCCATCCAATCTGCAGGCTTAATAATGTCATCATGAAGACTCTCTCCGTCACCGAAGGCAGACAGAACCTTGGGGCCTGGCTCAAGCGCGCCCTTCGGGGCGAGGATGTCGGCTTCCTGGTTGAAGGCCGGGTGGTGGCGCTGCGCCCGGTGGCGGTTCACTCCGAGGATTATGCCCGGCAGGAATACGGCGTGAGCGACGAGCAGGCGGAGCGCGCCTGCAAGGCGGTAAAGGCCGACGGAAAGGCGGCCAGGGCGGCCGGCCAGAGCAGGCCCTTTACAGGCAAGCTATGAGGATCGACCTACCTCTTCTGCTCACGCAGCAATGGTCTGAAGCCTTCCTGTCGATCCGTCCGAGATTGGCGCGCGGCGGCCAGTCCCGCCGCGCCTTCCACACCAACGAATATTAGCGGCAAGGCGAGAAGGGGAATGGTCGTCGGAGCGAGTGCAATTGAGACGGCCTTCAAGATCAGACAGGCCTGCACGAACCCCATCGCAACCCTGGCAAGAATGCCGCTGCGGACGCGCTGGATTCCCTGGAGCATCGCCAACAATCCGCCCGTGCCGATGATGGCGCTGCCGACCAGACCGCCGCACATGCCCGCAGGATCGCTCATGTGCGGCGCCTCGACAACGATATACAAGACGATCGGCATCACCAGGAACCAGAAGCCAAACAACACCTGGAGCAGCTCGATTGGCCTGCTGCTGCCGGCGCGCACGCGGATCGTGGCCGTAGTGAGCGTGCCGATGGCTGCGGCGAAGAGCATGGCATTGAGCGCAAGATCGAGCTTGGCGCCGGACGGGACCGTGGGCAGACGGAAGTCCGGTCCGACAATCATCATCACGAAACCCGCCGTAAACAGGAGCAGCCCAACGACCGCGATCGCCAGGTAAGCGACTGCGAGGCGGTGCAGACGCAAAATGGCGGCAAGCACAATGACCGCCACTGCCGCCAGCCACAACCCGATCAGCGGAATGCCGACCCCAAGCGATCTCGCGATGATCCGCCATGGCCAGATGAGACGCTTGGCTACGACGCCCATCGGCAGGATCACGGTCAGGAGCATCAGACTGCCGCAGAGAATCCCCACCCACGGTTTGGTGGCATTGGATCGGCCTTGTCAACCACTGACAGGCCGCTGCTGAAGCAATGCGGCAGCCGGCATCGGTAGCTGCTGACCACATTTCGGGCACGCCACGGTCGGACTGCCCTCGCCGCGTGCCGAATCGACCAGGCCCCCGCAGTTGCATCGGAGAAGCATGCCTTGCCTCCTTGGCTGCCATGCCTATCGCGCCGCCAAAATGAACTTCTCTATATTGTCCGCCATGTCCCCCAGCCCGCTCTTGGAGCGCAGGTCCAGCTCCGTCAGCAGTTCGATCAGCCGGCCGATCCGCCCCTCGCCCAGCGCCGCGATGTTGCGGAAGAACGCCGCCTGCTTGGCCTGCGGCCAGATCTTCAGGTCTTTGGCGATCTGATATTCGTTGACCCCGCGCTTGCGCAACGCCAGCGCCTTACGCGCCTTCTCCAGCCACATCGTCAGCCAGACGGTGGCGCGATATTCGGCCGAGTTGTCGAGCTGCACCAGGTGCCGCCACCGGCCGAGGGCCGACTTGATGTTGCCGGCCGCCACTTCGTCGGTCATGTCATACATCTCCTGCTCGCGCTGGAAGGCGATGTTCCTGGAGATGGACGCCGCATCCACCTTGCCGTCGGTCTGCAGCGCCAGCTTGGCCAGTTCGCTGTCGATGCGCCCCAGGTCGCGCCCGAGCAGGTCGGCCAGCAGGGTCGCCTCGGGCAACCCGATCGACAGCTTGTGGGCGGTCTTGGCGCGGTTCACGATCCACGCGGGAATGGCCGCAGTGTCGGGTGAATTACAGTTGACGATCTCGCCGCCCTTGGCGATGAGCTTGTGGATGCGCTGGCGGGCGTCGAGCGAACTCGTCCGCAAAACCAGTGCCGAACCGCCGGATGGGTTGGCGACGTAGTGTTCTAGCGGCTCGCGAAAGCGCGTGATGAACTCCTGCGCCTCGCGTATGATGACAACTTTGGCGCTGGAGAACATGGCGAAGCTGCGGAGTTCGTCGAGGGCATCGGCCAGCGCCGCGGATTCGCCTTCCAGATCGATCCGCTGGACGTCGCGCGGCGCCTGGGCGAGGATCGCCTTGAGGTTCTCCAGGTGAAGGAACAGGTCGGTCCCGACCAGCGCGTAAACGGGCTTGAGCATGAGAGCGAACGTTTTACGTCGCATCTCGACAGGCGTCAAACCCGAAATGGATGAGCTTTCGCGTGGCGGAGAAGCGGATAGACTATTGCCAACGCGGCCGAGGACGTTGCCGCGGGATGTTACGGGGCTTGGGCCATGGGTACGGGAGCGGAATATGTCGAATCCTTACGCGTCGTTCTGCCAGGATTTCTACATCAACATGCGTCTCAACACGCAGCTCAATCTCCCTCACAACCGGGAGACGGTGCTGCATTTCTTCGAGCGCATCCAGAAGGAATTCCCGTCGATGACGCAGTTTCGGCGTTATGACAACGGCGATTTCAACCTGGAGGAGGACCGGCGCGACGGCAACTATCGCTGGGCTCGCCTGGAATCCAAGCGGCTGGTGAGCGGGTATGTAAACCCGCCGCAGCTCGATGATGCGCTGTCGCTGCACCGGTTCCTGCTGGAATTGGCGCCGTATCATCTGGGCATCAGCCCGCTGGAAATCGAGCACCTGGAGGTGCTGTTCGGGTTCGACCTGGCTTACCGGGGCAATCACGATGACATCGTGGTGGAGAGCCTGCTGGCCGATTCGCCCCTGGCGTGCCTCATGGATGAGCCCGGCACCCGGGCGGTGGACGTGCAGCCGAGCGTGGCCGTGGCGCTCAACGACGACTGCCGCCTGCAGGCGCACGTGGAGGTGCTGACGCGCACCGACAATTATCAGGTGCGCACGGGCGAGTACAACGACGAGGAGATCAGCGTGTACCTGACAGTGCGGCGATACTGGGGCGACCGGCCCAAGGAGCCGATGGAGAACCTGTTCGCCGACCTGTTCGAGCGCGCCGACATGCTGTGCGCCAGCCGGGTGGTGCCGAGGATCGTGCGGCCGATCTCGTCGGTGATTTCGTCGCGTTCGTAGTGCGGGCTTTGGCCCGTTGTTCGTAGTGTGGGCTTCAGCCCGTATCTTTGGCATGAATGACAACCTGCTGAGAAAAGCGCGGGAGAATGCGGCTCGGCTGGCGAAGTCGCTTGCCCGACAAGAGCCGCCGGAGGATGAGCAGGGCAGGTCGGCGCTGCGGCGGGCGATTGACGCACTGGCGCGGATGGGCGAAATTGCCGATAATGCTCTAGCAGGCAGTGACCAGCCCGCAGGCAAGGACGAGCATGACCGAAAACAACCTCCCCAGCAGTGAGAGCAATCCGCAGCCGACACCCGGCGCCGCGCCGCGCAGCGATGCGCCGATCGTCGCCAGGGCCGGGCACTATTACCGCAACGCGCGCTACATCATGTCCGCGCTGTTCATCGGCTTCGGGGTGTATTGCATCTACGACGGGTTCATCAAGTGGCCCGAGGAGAACCGCATCAAGATGGCCGCCAAGCGGCCGCCCAAGCACGGCGGCTATGACATTCCGATCAACCAGGGGCTGGGGTGCCTGCTGCCGCCGCTGGGGCTCTTTGTGGTGATCCGGGCGCTGCTCAGCTCGCGAGGATGCTACAAGCTGGAGGCGGGCGTGCTAAGCGTGCCGGGGCACCCGCCGATTCCGCTGGACAGCCTGCGGAAGATCGACAAGCGGCAGTGGGAGAAAAAGGGCATCGCCTACATCGAGTACGAGCTGGCCGACGGAAGGACGGGGCGCGTCAAACTGGACAACTTCGTCTATCAGCGCGACCCGACCGATAAGATCTTCGAGCGCATCGAGGCGCACGCGATGTCGATGCAGGGGTGATCTGTCTGAAGCGGAAGCGTGAGCGCCCGCCCCGAGTCGGGGCGGGCGCTCACGCTTCCGCTTCAGACAGATCACGCGCGAGATCGAGGCATGCCGAGATCGAGGCGTTGCTGAGATCGGGGAATTCCGCAATAATTTGCGTGGCAGTCTTGCCGGCGGCAAGATAGCCGAGGATCAGGCTCACCGGTATGCGCGTGTCCTTGATCCTGGGCTTGCCATGCAGAACAGTTGGCGTGCTGACGATGTAATCGCGCCAGTTCACGGGCATGTGAAGATCCTACGCTCCGCCGCCGGTCAATCCAGGCTGCCTCACATCATCTCTGGGCATTCACATACGTCGCCGCCGCGCCGATCACATTGATGTCATCCGGGTACTTCGATCGCTCGATCACGGCTTTGTTTCGCGTCAACGGGAACGACGCGTACTCATCCAGCGCCTTCTTGATCCCGGGCATCAGATAATCGAACGCGCCGCTGGTCCCGCCGCCGAGGACGATCTTCTCAGGGTTGAATGTCTCGATCAGCAGGCTGATTCCCCGGCCGAGGTAGTAGCCCGTCTTGATGAAGATGTCTTTGGCGAGATGATCGCCCTTTTCGGCCGCGTCGAAGATGTCCTTGGGCGTAAGCTTGTCGGGCGAGAGGATGCTCTTGGCGCCTTTGAGCATCTGCTGCGCAGTGCGCGTGATGCCGGCGTTGCCGACATAAGCTTCAACACAGCCCGGCCGGCCGCAGCCGCACACGGGCCCGCCTTGCCACTCGGCCTTGAGGTGGCCAAGTTCGGTGGCGGCGTTGTCCGCGCCACAGACCGAATGCCCATCGGCGATCACGCCGCCGCCAACGCCGGTGCCGAGCGTCAGGAAGACGAGATTGGGGCAGCCCTTGCTGGCGCCGAAGATGAACTCGCCGAGGGCGGCGGCGTTGGCGTCGTTCTGAATCTCGGTGGTCAGTCCGGTGGCCTTCTTCAGCCCGTCCTTGAGATTGAAGCCGATCATCTTGGGCAGATTCGGCGAGGCGCAGCACCAGGCCCTTGACGGGGTCGATCAAACCGGGGCAGCCCACGCCGATGCCGGCAAGTTGCACGCCGGGGGCCAGCTCTTTGATGGCGTCGGCGATGCACTTCATGTAGACGTCGGCCGCATCGCCGGATTGGGTCTTGATGGAGGTCTGCTGGAGCACCTTGAAGTCGGGGTGCTGGATGATGGCGATCTTGGTGTTGGTTCCGCCGATATCAATGCCGACAACTGCCATGTGAATCTCCTGTGGTTATCGCGGCGAGGGAGGCGGACGATTGCCCATGCCCAATTGGCCGCGGTTGAAGGTGAAGATAGTAATGCAGGATGGGGCGGAGGTGAATAGGGTCCCTGGCCCTGGCCTTGAACCTGACGCGGTAGCTCATGCTCACAGCCCCAGCCGTTTGCGCACCGCTGCCAAGGGCACGGATGGCTCGCGCTCTCGGCGCTTGGCCTCGGCGATGTCGCCCTTGTCCTGGACGGAGATTTCCTCAGCCTGTTCTTGCAGCCGGCGGAAGTCCTTTTCCGGCACGATCACGAATCGCTTGCCGGCCAGTTTCACGGTTTGCACAGTCATGGTTTCACCTCTTCTTCCACAAGCGATTCTATCGTTTCCCTCCCGGCTTCACCACAGGTTTCGCGATCCCTCACTTCCCATCGTCATAAACCCTCTCGCCCGCCACGATGGCCGCGCAGTTGCGCTCTTCAACCTGTCGGCGTAGCAGGTATCTTTCCTGCCGCCGCCGGTCGGCTTCGCAGGGGACGAAGCCCGCGCGGTCGGCCTCGGGACGCTTGATGAACTGCTCCCGGCCGGCCTGGATGATCGACAGCGATTCCTTGTATCTCGCGTCTGACTTGTCGGCCAACGGTGCCAGGCATGGGCTCAGCTCGGGCCGGTCGAAGCTGACCATCGGGCCGGGGCTGGCATTGAAGCTGTTCTGCTTGAGGAACTCGACGCCCGTGAGCTGCCCCAGCCTGGCGAGCTGCCCGCGGTCCAGCGGGCAGCGGCCGGTGAGGCTCTCGGGATAGGCGCAGAAGTAGTCGGCGTAATAGACGGAGTTGAGATCAATCCACGTCACGACGCGGTCGAAGTTCCTCGCTCTTGAGCCTCACGTCGTAGTGCGGCTCAAGCAACGTCTTGACCAGACGGCTCGCGTGCGAGCCCCAGGAGTACGGCGGCTGGATCTCGGCCGGGCCGGCGCCCACGCCGGCCGTGTAGCCTTTGCGCCAGAGGTCGATGTAGGAGGTGGCGAACGTGATGTCGCGGTCCGGGGCGAGATTCAACTTCTTGCCCCCTTCCGTGCCGTAATCGTGGCAGCGCACGCAGTGGCGGTCCCAGACGGGCTGCACCTCGGCCATGTAGCCGAAGAGCCGCGGCTCGCCGTGCCATCCACCGAGTGCGCTGGGCGGGCGGCGCATCGCCAGGGAATGATCTCTTTCCGGCGGCACGCCCCGGCGGTCGTCGTGGCAGCCCACGCAACCCGTGCGCTCGCCCGGCTGCACGAACGCGCCGCTGCGCATCGACTGGACCATCATCCCGTTCTCGTCGAGGAGCTGGAAATACACGAATTTCTCGGCCGGCACCGCGAAATACGCCGACCCATCCTCCTCCACCGGCACGGTGCCGAGGATGCGCTTGTTCTCCAGGCTGTGCCAGTTCATGCCCGGCGCGGTGTAGCCCTGACCGAACCACCGGCCGTCCGACCATGCACGCTTCTCCGGCGATTCCACCACGCGCAGGGACTTCACCGACCCGCGTTTCACGCCCTGCATGTGCGTGCCGCGATAGACGTCCTGCACGTAGAAATACCCGACGGGGCTGGTGAAATCGCGGCGGGATGGAATCACCGGCGGCCGGGGCGCGGGGCGAGCGGCATCGGGTCGTAACAGCCCGGGCCTTCGGCGTGCAGCAGCAGCTCGTTGCCGAAGACGTCCACGAGATAGATGCCCATTTGGTCGCCCCGGCCGGTCATTCGCGAGCAGAGGAAATATTTGTCGCTCAGCGGATAGGGATCGGCATATTTCAGGCGGATGGCGGAGAAGCTGTCGCAGTCAAACCCGCCGCCAGCACGCACGCGGTCTATCGAGTCGGCCGGCCAGATTTGTATGACGGCCTCGCGCCCGTCCATCGCCCAGGCGTGGTCGACGATGGCCATGGCGCCCCAGAGATGGTCGTGGTGCGGGCCGAAAATGCAGATGACGCGGTCGGTGCCGGGGATCGCGCGGGCCGTGTAGGCCGCGCCGGGCGAGGCCGTGTTGTTGCCCCAGTAGATGGCGTGATTGGTGCCATCGGGATTGCACGTCCACAGGCTGTGGGCATCGCCGAAATTGCGATCGACGTACTCCCAGCGGGCGTAAAGAATCCGGCCATCGGGCATCAGCGACGCCTGGTTGTCGAAGAGGTTGTTGCGGTCGATCTGGTGAATGTTGGCCCCGTCGCCGTCCATGCGGTGGAGATTGGCCGCGATGTCCTGGCTGCACATGTTGTACTTGGGCTCGCGCGTCGAGGAGAAGACGATGCCGCCGTCGGGCAGGTAGAGCGGGTCGAAATCGCACACGCCCGGCGCGAAGGTGAGCTGCTTGAGGGCCGATCCGTCGGCGTTGATCTCGAAGATGTGCCAGTCCTCGTTGATGTGCCGGCGAAGCGCGAAGACGATCCGCTTGCCGTCGAAGTGTACTTCCGGGTCGCGCGGCAGGCCCTGGGCCGATTCGAACAGCGTGCGCACAGCGCCAGTCTTGAGGTCGATCGTCTTCATCGCGCCGCCGCCGACGAAATCGCGCGTGTTGGCCTCGCCGGTGTGGAAGAGCGTATCGATCGCGTGGTAGCTGCTGCGATACTGCGGGCGCACGATATAGAGGATCGGCTGGCCGCTCACCAGCGGATTGGCGACCAGCGCCTCGCGCTGGAACGTCGCCAGCGATTTGGCGAGTTCTTCCGCGTCTTCCCCGGCCGCCGCGCCTCCCTCCGCCAGCACGACCGCGATCCGATCCGCCTGCTTCTCGAACTCAGCCAGCCGCTGAAGATAGCCGCTGCCCTGATACCGATCGGGATAGGTGCGCGACAGATCCTCGATGGCAGCGCAAAGCGCCTTGAGATCGATCTCCCGCAGGCGCGACTGCAGCTCGCTCAGCGCCCGCCTGCGTGCCAGGCCGGCAAAGTGCGACTTCGTGGCCTCCGCGTCGATCTTCCCTTTCGCGATAAAGTCGTCGAACGCCACATGCCCCCACGAGCCGCTGCAATGGTCCACGATCCGCAGGAACACCCGCTGGCCGACAAGTTGCGGGAGGTTCCATTGCACCCGCCACATGATCTCCGTCTGCCGGCCGCGCGCCTTGATGATCTCTTTCCCATCGGCCGTACACAGCGCCACGTAGACCGTTTCCATCGTCCCGCCGCCGACCAGAAACGACATTTCCGGCCCGGCCAGCACGAACACGGGCGATTCGAGCACCCCCATCATGGCATCCTTGGACGGCTTGCCCGGCTGCTGCTCGACGGTCGAGAGGTAGTACTTGCCCTGCTTGTTGTACTTGCTATCGGGGGCCTCGGGGTAGCGGTTGTGGTAGAACTCGCGGTCGGAAACGATGTAGTCGAACTGGCCCTCGACGATTTGCCAGCCCTGGAGATCGCCAGTCTCGAAGTCGAATCGGACAACATCGTCTTCAGCGGCACGGAGGCGCGCCAGGGAAAGCAGCGCCAGCGAGATCATAGCCAAACGGAAGGACATCGACATCGGCCGCTCCATATCTTGCTCTATCCAGTTTACCGCCGGGGGCCCGAGGCACAACGTTAACCTGATTACCAGAGGAAATACCAATCACCGAGTACGTGTTGTTTCCAGCCCTTCTGGCATAATAGGCTCAGGTTGTCATTATGGAGATTCGCATGACTCGTCGTATTCGGTCAATCATTGGAGTGTCGCTGGTATTCCTGACCGCTCTGGCCGCACGGGCGGAGATCAAGGTCGTCGCCGAGCGCAACGACGATGCCAGCGCCACGTCCGCGTTCAGATTCAAGAACATCCCCGCGCCGGCAAAGAACGACGCGGCGAGCAAGGCGAAATTCACGCTCGTCGATGGCCGGCGCGACCCCAACGGCGGCAATCTCAACGCCCTCAACGACGGGCGCTCCCCGCCGACGGCGATCAGCCCGGCCGGAACTTCTTCTTCGCCCAGCAGGCGGATGGCGGCCGGATTGCCCTCGATCTGGGCAAGGTCATCGACGTTAAGCAGGTCAACACCTATTCGTGGCACGGCGGCACGCGCGGGCCGCAGGTCTACACCCTGTACGCCGCCGATGGCGCCTCCGCCGGCTTCAATACGCAGCCGAAGAAAGGCACCGACCCAACCACCTGTGGATGGAAGCTCGTCGCGGCCGTCGATACCCGCCCCAAGACCGGCGAACTCGCCGGGCAGTACGGCGTGAGCATTTCCGACCCGGCCGGCATCATCGGCAAGTATCGCCACCTGCTCTTCGATATCTCGGCGACCGAGAAGGATGATCCCTTCGGCAACACCTTCTACAGCGAGATCGACGTGATCGACGCGGCCGGGCCGGCCGTCGTCGAGGCCGCGAGCACAGCGCCCGCCGCGAAGTTGGTCTCCAAGTCGCCCGCCGCGGCCGACTACCAGATCACCATCGACTATACCGATGCGCCGGAGCTCAAGGACTGGGTGGAAAAGAAGCTCCAGCCGACGCTGGACAAGTGGTATCCGTTGATCGTCAAGGCCCTGCCCAGCGAGGGGTACACAGCGCCGGCGCAGTTCACGGTGACCATCACCGGGGACTATAACGGCGTGGCGGTCACCATGGGAACGCGCGTCGTCTGCGGCGTGGACTGGTTCAGAAAGAACCTCGACGGCGACGCGGTCGGGGCGGTGGTACATGAGCTGGTCCACGTGGTGCAGCAGTACGGTCGCGCCAGGGGCGGAACGCGCAACCCGGGTTGGCTGGTGGAAGGCATCGCCGACTATATCCGCTGGTTCAAGTACGAGCCGACGCCGACGGGCACGCGGCCGCGAAACCCCGACCGGGCCAAGTACACCGACAGCTATCGCACGACGGCGGGATTCCTGAATTTCGTGGTCGATAAGCACGACAAGGAAATCGTCGCCAAGCTCAATGCGGCCATGCGCCAGGGCAAGTACAGCGATGACCTGTGGAAACAGTACACCGGCAAGACGGCCGATGAGCTGTGGGAGGAGTACGTGGGGACGCTGAAGAAATAGGAGCACCGTGCAGATACGAGTCAAAGGAAGAGGCTCGCATCGACTCGAAACCACGCCACGATGGCCTTGATGTGCGCCTTGGACAGCCCACGCTCGCCTTTGAGAAACATCGAGACGGCCGACTCACTGCCGATGATCCTGCCCAGTTGGGCCTGCGACATGCCGTTGGCGGTCATGATCGCCCTGAGCGCCTCTTGCGGCGACAAGTGGACGCCTTTCGGTGTGTGGTTCTCATCCTCGTACTTGTTGACCAGCAGGATGAGCGTGTCGAGATAGTCGCTCGTCCCGCTGTCGAGCTTCCTGCCCATCAGCTCGCCGATGATCTCCACGGCCTGCGCGTGCTCGTCGTCGTTCTTGATCGGCTTGAGGGGGAAGCGGCGGATCATGTCCACGTAGTTATCCGGCTCGGAGCGTTTGTATGGTTTCGCTTTGACTGCCATGATTGCGCTCAACTAGATGTCGTCCTTCCAGTTTTCCTTGTCGTATTCCGCGTGGTCCAGCACATGGGTGATCAGCACCGTCTGACGGGTGTAATCGATCAGAGTGATGATCCGGTACTTATTTCCGCCGACGTCGAAGATCGTGGCCGTCCGTTTCGATGTCGTGTCCGATGCCACATCGGTCTGCCCAAACAGCGCCTTGGCGTCCTGGAAGGTCTGCCAGATCGCCCTGCGAACGAGCTTGAACCAGCCTTCAAAGGCGTCGGCATGCTGGCGGCGCTGGGGCTTGGCCTCGTAGAACTCCCGAAGCTTCTTTCGGCTGATCACATTCAAGTCTTCACATTATGTGAATGATCGGGCGCGAAGTCAAACGAGGCTTCACAAAATGCAAAGGCGGTGATCCGGTGCTTCCGTCGGATGCGCCGGCAGTCGGCGGGATTTCGCGCACCGTGCAAAACTGGAACGGCATATGAAATTTTCAAATCGTCTTGTGGCACGTGCGGCCCTCCGCCGTGTTCACCGCGGCCGGGGCGGCACGCTCCACTGACTACTGGCAACGGACCCGTCTACTGACCACTGGCAACTGGCCATTCCCACCTGTATAAAATCCCGCATGACCGAACCGATCAAACCTCGCATCCTCACCGGCGACACCCCCACCGGTAAGCTCCACCTGGGCCACTACGTTGGCAGCGTCGAGAACCGCCTGGCCATGCAGGATGCCTACGACTGCTACTTCATCATCGCCAACAAGCACGCCTTCACCACGCGGGCTGAGCGGCCGGACGATATCCGCCAGAGCGTCATCGAGATCGCGACGGATTACCTGGCCTGCGGCATCGATCCCAACAAGAGCAGGATGTTCGTGCAGAGCGAAGTGCCGGCCATCGATGAGATGACATTCTTCTTCGCCATGCTCCTGCCGTTCAACCGCGTGATGCGCAACCCGACGCTCAAGGATGAGATTCGCGACAAGGGGCTGGGCGACAATTATCCCTTTGGCTTCCCGCTCTACGCTGTGGGGCAGACGGCCGACATCCTCGCATTCCGGCCGGTGTACGTCCCCGTCGGCGAGGACCAGCTTCCACACCTGGAGATGACGCGCGAGGTGGCCCGGCGGTTCGATCAGCTCTACTGCGGCGTCGATCCGCAGACGGAGGACAAGGACTACGTGAGTCGCGGCGGGCTGTTCCCGGTGATCGAGCCCAAGCTCGGCCGGGTGCGAAGGCTGGTGGGCCTGGGGGCGCCCGGCCCTGATGGCAACCTGCTCAAGATGAGCAAGTCGCTGAACAACGCCCTGTTCCTTTCCGACGATGCCGAGACGGTGCGTAAGAAGGTCATGGGCATGTACACCGACCCCAAGCGCATCCGCGCCACCGACCCCGGCGAGGCCGACCCGGAAAAGAACCCGCTGTGGGCGTTTCACAAGACGTTCAACCCCGACAAGCAGTGGGTCACGGAGATGCAGGCGGCGTATCGTCAGGGCAAGGTCGGCGACGTGGCCATCAAGAAGCAGCTCGTCGAGATTCTCAACACGCTCCTGGAGCCGATCCGCCAGCGGCGAAAGCAGTATGAGCAGCGGCCGGCCGATGTGATTGATGCGCTGCGATTGGGTACGCAGAAGGCCAACGAAGTGGCCGAGGAGACGCTGGCCCTGGCGAAGAAGGCGCTGAAGCAGGATTATTTCGGCCGGCGGCTAACCGTAGTGTAGCCGGAACCATCCACCACGAAGACACCAAGGCACGAAGACTCGATCCGCTCGCCCGCGATCAAGAGACGAGGTGGTGGGCGACGGCATGAATTCCTTCTCCGAGAGCCGGAATTGGGTGGTGGCGGAGGCTCTATTCGTAATTTGTCAGGCTCGCAAACGCCCGGTCGATGAACCGCAGCAGCGATCCCTTGATCCCCGGCACCGGCGCATATCGCTCCAGCCGCTCTTCCTGGCGCAGGTGGCGCCGAACCGCCCCGATCTCCTCCAACTCGCCGCCATCGAGCCACACGCCGCGGCATTCGCGGCACATGTCCACCGTCACGAGGGTTTGCGGGTAATAGAACGCCGCCATCGGCCGCCAGCATTTCGTGCAGAGCGTCGTCGCCGGCTGCTCGTCGTGCCTTGGCGGGCGCAGGTCCTTGGCTGCCACGTCCAGCACCCGGTCCAGTTCTCCAACCTCGAACCATATTCCCTTGCATTGCGCCAGCGATGCACGATGGTGCCGCTGCTGCGATGCACCACCTGCTCGAGTTCGATCGTCTTGCATCTCGGGCACTTCATAAGTGGCTCCTCACCAGCTTCCCGACGCGCCGCCGCCGCCCGACGACCCGCCGCCAAAGCCACCGCCAAATCCGCCGGCCGACCACGATGAGCTGTCGCCATCAGACTGCCTAAACACTCTGATCACCCAGATCACGGCGAGAACGGCTACGAGCCCCAGTCCGACAAAGACCCAGCCCCAGCCGCGTTTGCCATGTCGAAAGAGGCTGACAGCAGTCAACGCGATCACCGGAATTGCGGTGGTGAGCACGATCAGCGGCCAGTTCCACCCGACGCGCACGTGCGCGAATTCCAGCATCAACGCCAGCACGCCTTCCCTCAGGCCGCCGCGATAATCTTCTTTCCGGAATCGCGGCACGATCACGCCTTCCATGATCGCGCTGGCCGCACGATCGCGCGCGTGGCCATGGCCCGCGCCCAGCTCGATGCGCGCCTTTCGATCCCCAACGGCCACCAGGAGCAGCACGCCGTCATCTTTCGGCCGGTTGCCGATGCCCCATCGGTCGAACAGCGCGGTGGCAAACTTCTCGATGCTCTCGTTGGGCGTGCCGGGATAGTCGGAAATCGAGTTGATTGTCACCACGGCCATCTCGACCCCCGTCCTCTCCTCAACGCGCCACAACCACTGTTCGATCTCCTCTTCCTGATCGCGCGTCAGCACATGCGCCAGGTCCGTGACATACCCCGAGTCGGGCGTCGGGAAGGGCGCATAGCCGCCCGGGTTCGCGGGCCGCGTGGCGGCCAATGAAGCGATGGCCGCGACCACACACAGGCACCGCGCCATCGTGCGACGATCAGGCATACTCGATCTGGTCGGGAAGCTCATTGCGCCCCTCCTCCCGTGGATAATGCTCGGCCAGTTGCCGGCCGATCTCGCGAACGCCATCGCACAGGCCCGCGGCAAATTCTCCGCTGCGGAACCGCGCCTGCATGGCGCTGCGGATGTCTCGCCAGAACTCGCTGCCAACGTGGCCGTGGATGCCGCGGTCACCATAGACGAGGAATTCCCGGTTGCTGGCGACCAGCACGATCATGACGCAGTTGTGCCGGGAGGTCCGGTCCAGTCCGAACTTTGTGAACAGCTTCTGTGCCTTACGACGCAAACTCAGCCAACAGTGCCGAACCAGGACCACCTTGATCTGTCCCGACGTCTGCGACTCCGCCTCTTTGATGGCGGCCTCAACCTGCGCGGCTTCGTCGGACGTCAGGAATCGGCGAGGATGGGTGCTGCGCCTTGGCACGGGGATGCACCTCCTGCGGGAGTATATCTCAGTAGCTGGCTCAACCTAGACCACCGCGCCACGTCTCGACTCTACCCCTTTGCAGCTCCAGCCAGACGTGCAGAACCGCTCACGGATTGCCCGGCGAACCACCCTCCAGCTTCTTGATCCGGATATTCCTGAACGCCACCGGGTCGCTGTGCCCGGCGAAGCCGAACGAACCCTTGGTCCGGGTGATGCCCGGATGCTTGCTGTTGGCCATGTACTGCTGGACCTTGCTCACATCCGCGTTGATGACCACGAAGCCGTTCAGCTCGACCTTGATCGTGCTGCCCTTGATGGTCACGTGCTCGTAGTTCCACTCGCCGACCGGCCGCAGGTGGCCGCGCACCACGGGGACCACGCCGTAGATCGAGCAGCAATACTGCCGGGGGTCGAGCTTCTCATACTGCTTGGCCGTATCGTCCAGGATCTGCAGCTCGCACATGCCGACGTAGGCCGTGTCGCCGCTGCCGGGATAGCGGATCGCCAGGCCGTTGTTTCCGCCGGGCGGGAGCTTGAACTCGAGCCTGGCCTCAAAGTCAGCGTATTCGTCTTTGGTGAAAATCGTCCCGCCCTTGCCGGGCTTGCACATGATGGCGCCGTCCTTCACCTGGTACTCGTCGATCGGGCCTGCCCAGCCGGTGAAATCGGCGCCGTTGAAGATGCTCTGGAATCCATCCTCGCCGAGCTTGTCGAGCGTCGCGTTGGCCTCGACCGACGGGATTTCGCGCACGTAGACGTTGCGGAAGCGGATCTCCGAGCCGTGCGTCTGCAGCTCGATTCGGCCGGTCAGCGGCACGGGCGCGAGCGGTCGAAGAAGTTATCGAGGATCTGGCCGTCTACCGTCAGCTTGCCGTTGAACCACACCCACACGCGCGAGCCGATCATCTTGATCCGGAACGTGTTCCACTGGCCCACCGGATTATCCGCCTTCACGAGCGGCCATTTGCCGGGATTGTCGCTGTTGTTGTTCCACAGCGCCCCCGAGCCCTTGGGCGCACCGTTCTTCACCTCGTTGGGGTTCTCCGGGTCCCAGATCTGCACCTGCGGGATGCTGCGCAGGTAGACGCCCGAATCGCCGTTGTGGCTGACCATCAGCCAGTCAACGTAGAACTCGAAATCGCCGTACAGCTTGTCGGTGACGAGGTGGACGCCGTGGCCGTTGGAGACGATCTCGCCCTTGTCGGCATCGACGCGCCAGTTCTTGTCGCGGTCGGCGTTCCAGGCGGCCTGCTTGGCGTCATGCTCCTCCTGGGTCAGCTTCGCTTCGGCATAGGGGCTGTAGGTCCCTTGCCGGCCGATCCATCCGGTCAGGTCCTTGCCGTTGAAGAGATTCGTGAATCCCTCTGGCGCCTTGTTCAGCGGCTGGTCCGCCGCTCCCGCCACCGCACTCGCCAGGAAAAGGCCGATCATCATCCACGTCGTTCGCTGCATAGAAGTCTCCTCTATTCGTTACCTCTGCATAAGCCGTACGAGTGCTTGGCCGGATCAGGTTTGGCTCGGCGCTGGTGGCTGCGGAGGCGGATTCGGCGGCGTTTGTTGCTGCTGGCTCTGCTGCACCCACTGGTTGTACTGCTGCATGTATGCCCAGTATTGCTGCTCGTACTGCTGCTGCTGCGCCTGCTGCATGCGGGGTAGGTTCCGCAGGCCGGAGATGAACCACACGGCCGCCAGGATCAGGGGTACGCCGAAGAGCGCGCCGAAGAAGAGCCCGCTCATGGCCTCGATGCCGGAGCGGGCCGCCACCAGCCCGCCCAGCGCTGACAGGACCATGTAAGCCCCCAGCAGGATGCACAGCACCAGCGCCGGGATGATCGCTGCTCGGGTGCCGCGTCGCGCCAAAATGCCGAACGTAAGCAGGGCGAGGCTGGTGGCGGCAATGGCCCAGGCTGCCACGAACATCGCTTTGCGCAGAGTCTCAAGCGAGATTCCCGGAACCCGGCTGGCCAGGATCGCGAGTTGGTCGTTGGTCATCGCGTAGATTCCCGGGAGCAATAAGCCGCCGCAGGTCAGGCCCAGGATGCCGATGACGATCATGATCATGCTCGCCCGGCGAATCGGCTGAAGGAGCGATGCGTACGGACTGCCCGCGGCATAGGGCAGCGGTCCCTGGGGCGGCTGGTATGGCGAAGGGTACTGGCTCACGCGATGTTTTCCTGTATGGCGGGCGGGAGCAGCGATGAGACGATGGCGGCCGCCGCCACCGCCGCCGTCTCGATACGCAAGATGGTCGTGCCGAGACGAACGCTGGTCAAGGCGGCTTCTTGAAAAAGGAACAGCTCATCGTCGGTCCAGCCACCTTCCGGCCCGATAACCAACGCAAGCGGGCTGGCCAGATCGACATTCGTAATGGCTCGGCCAATCGAAATCGCGTCGGGTACGGTCGAGAGAATCCAGGCGGGGTGCGTCAGTGCGGCGAAAAAATTCGGAACATCGGCGAGTTCGGAAATCTGCATGATTCCCGCTCGGCGGCTTTGCCGGGCGGCCTCGGTGGCGATGCGCTGCCATCGAGAGATCTTGCCGGCCTCGGGGCGAACTACACTGCGGGCGGCCGCCAGCGGAATGAATCGCTCAGCGCCAAGCTCCGATAACTTCTCGATCATCCAGTCGGCGCGATTGCCTTTGGGGACGGCGCTGGCGACGGTGAATCGGAATGCAAGGTGTGATGGCTCATACACTTGCTCGACATTCACATCCGCGCCAATTCCAGTGGCCGGCACCAGCAGCGTCCCGCGTCCACTGCGTCCACTGGCATCGAAGACCTCTACAATCTCGCCGCTGCCCAGGCGCAGAACATGCCGCAGGTGGTGCGCTTCGGCCGGGCCGAGCGCCACGTTGCCCATTCGCACATGGTGAACGAATACTCTCCGCACGAGTAATCATTATGGCCATACGGGCGTCTTGTCTCAAGTTGCTATCGGGCAGCGCCGATGGTTAAATGGGAAAAATGGGCAAGACGGCGAAGTCAGGGTGCCCAACAGGAGCCTGCCACAGACAGCAAGCTCTCCGGATTGAGAGGGTCAGATGAAGAGTGTTTTCACTACGGGCGAGGCCGCTGAAATCTGCAAGGTCTCGCAACAGACGATCATCCGCTGCTTCGACAGCGGCCGGCTCAAGGGCTTTCGCGTGCCGGGCAGCCGGTTTCGGCGGATACCGCGCGATGCGCTTCTGGCATTCATGAAGGAGAACGGCATCCCGGCCGATGCGCTGGACAACGGCAAGCGGCGAATCCTCGTCGTGGATGACGACCCCGAGATCGTCGAGCTTTTCGTGGACGTGCTGGAGCGCGACGGGCGCTTCGAGGTGCGGACGGCCAACTCGGGCTACGATGCCGGCATGGTGACGCAGGAATTCGCGCCGGACCTGATCATCCTCGACTACATGCTTCCGGACATCAACGGCAACGTCGTCTGCCGGGCCATCCGCCAGAACCCCGACTTCGAGCACGTTAAGATCATCATCGTCTCGGGCGTCGTCAACCAGGAAGAGATCAACGATCTGCTGAAGGAAGGGGCCAACGAGTTCGTGCGAAAACCCTTCAATATTGAGAAACTGGTGGAGAAGATCGGGGGGATGCTGGAAGTGTGAAGGCATTCCGATTCTTGATTGGGGAAACTCAGAAACTCGCAACTCGGTACTCGGAACTCACGGGATGGACGTCAAAGAGAAGAGAATCGAGCTGATCCTTCAGCAGCTTGAGCAACTGCCGACGTTGCCGGCCGTTGCCGTGCGCGTGCTGGAGGTGACCGGCCACGATGAGGCGTCGGTCCGGCAGGTTGTCGAATTGATCCAGTCGGATCCATCGCTGACGGCGAGGATCCTGCAACTCGTGCATCGGGCGGACAAAGGGGTGCGCGGCGACGTGGCGACGGTGGACCGCGCCGTGGTGTTGCTGGGGTTTGAGATCGTGCGCAGCGCGGCGTTCGCACTGTCGGTATTCCAGACATTCGACACCGGCGAGCAGCCCAGGCAGATGGCCGACGGCGCGCGGGCCGCCTTCAACCGCGACGAGTTCTGGCGGCACTCGCTGGCCGTCGCATGCTGCAGCGAATTGCTGGCCGAGCAGCTTCACAAGGCCGGGGCGAGCAACCTGGTTGAGCCATCCGAGGCCTTCGTCTGCGGCTTGCTACACGACCTGGGGAAGATCGCGCTCGACACCGTATTGCCCAAGAGCTTTCAGAAGATCGTCGAGGCGGCCGACCTGCTGCGGGGGAACATCGCGGACTTGGAACGTCAGATCATCGGCCTGGACCACCTGCTGGTGGGCAAGCGGCTGGCCGAGCAGTGGCGGTTGCCGGCGCTCTTGCGCGAGTGCATGTGGCTGCACGGGCAGAGCCCCGAGGCGCTGCCGCCGTCGGTGAAGGATGGGCGGATCGTCAATGTCGTGTCGCTGGCGGACCTGCTGGCCCGCGAGCAGCACCTGGGCTATAGCGGAAATTATGTGTTCGCGCCGTTGCGCGAGCCGTTGCGGGATGCGCTGAACCTGACTCAGGAGAGCCTGGCCGAGGCGCAGCAGCAATTGCTGGCGCGCATCGAGCAGCGGCGCAGCTCCTGGGGCTGGGAACGGCCAGCAGCGGCGAGATGTACTTGCAGGCGCTGACCCGCGCCAACCAGGAACTTGGCCGGCTGAGCGACCAGCTCGCCACCCGCAACCGGCGGCTGTCGGTGCGGGCCAGGTTCTTTGATGCGCTGGCGCAGTTCCAGGGCGAGCTGCGGGCCGATGCGCCGCCGTCGCTGGTGTTGCAGGCGATCGGCCAGACCGCGGCCAGCGTGCTGAATTCAGCGCCCGTCGGCGTATTCTCGACGCAGCCGGGACAGGCATATGCGGAAGTGGCCCTGGTGGACGATGGAGGGGATGTGATCGCGACTACCATCGTGGATTGCCCGCCGACGATCGCCCGGCCAATGGAGGGCGACGGGCCCGTGCTCAAGGGAGCCGAGGAGATGGAATGGCTGTTGTCGGCAATCTCGCCGCGGCTGGCGGCCGACGAGCGGTTCTGGATCTGCCTCGAAGCCGACGGGGTTTGCATCGGCGGGATCGTCTGGGTGCGCAGGAGCGGCGAGTCTCAGCGGCTCAGTCCGCAGGCGCAGGAGCTCACGGCATTGGCCGCGGGTTGGAGCCTGGCGCTGCGGATGGCGCAGGTGAGGGATGAATCGCGCACGCTGGCCGAGCAACTTGCCGAGGCCAACCGCCAGCTTCAGAGCGTGCAGAACGAATTGCTGCGCAGCCGCACGCTGGTGAGCGTGGGCGAGATGGCGGCCGGGGCGGCGCATGAGATGAACAATCCGCTTGCGGTGCTGAGCGGCCGGGCGCAGGTCATCGCCGGGCAGGTTCGCGATGCCAAGCTCAAGCACGCCGCCAACGTGATCGTGGAACAGTCGCACCGGCTAAGCCAGATCATCACCGACCTGATGGAATTTGCGCGGCCTGTGCCGCCTGAGCCGAAAAAGACGGATGTGGCCGAGTTGATCGATCGTGCGCTTTATGACGCGCGGAACATGTCGGATGTGGGGCCCCGGCGCGTGGAAGTGACGATGAACGAGGTGCCGCCCGTCGTGGTGGATGCGGGACAAGTGCAGGGCGCTTTGGCGCAAATACTTCATAATGCCTTGCTGGCAACCGATGAGAAGAACGGACAGATCACCGTCCACGCGGGATACGACACATTCAGCTCGCGCGTGGTGATCACGGTTGCGGACAACGGCCACGGCATGGATGAAGAAACGTTGAAGCACGCATTCGACCCGTTCTTCAGCAGCCAGCCGGCCGGTCGGAGGCGCGGACTGGGCCTGGCCAAGGCGATGCGATGGGTCGAGGCGAGCAATGGTTCGATTCGGCTGGAGAGCCACGTGCAGCAGGGAACCCAAGCGCTGGTCCTGCTGCCGGCGGCATGGCCGGTGCCCGCGGAGAGAAAGCAGGAGCAGCGGAAGGCAGCGGAAGGCTGAGGACGGCAGTGAGCGGCTCGCGTGCGAGCCGGGTAAGCGGAGCGGGAGATTTTCTATGGCTACAGCCCACAGCAAGGCAATTTCGGCCCGGCCGGCGCGCGTGCTGGTCGTGGATGATGAGCCGGCGATGATCGATATCTTCAACGACATCGTCGCTCGCTCGATGCCGTGCAAACTCGCGGGGGCGGCGAATCTGGCCGAGGCGCGGAAGCTGCTGGCCCGGCAGAGCTTCGACCTGGTCGTCACCGACGTGATTCTGCCCGATGGCAGCGGCCTGTCGCTGCTGGCGGAGGTCCGGGCCAGCCAGCCGCTGGCCGCCACGCTGGTCACCACGGGCGTCGCCGACATGAACCTGGCCATCGACGCGCTGCGCGGCGGGGCGGTGGACTTCCTCCCCAAGCCCGTATCGGCCGACCTGCTGATCGACCGCGTGCGCAAGGCGATGTGGAACCAGCGCAAGCAACAGAAGTCGGCGCTGCGCCTGGTCAAGCTCAAGGGGGCCTTCAAGCGGCTGAATGCGGCGCGGCGGCTCGTGACCAAGAAGGTCGACCTGCTGTGCAACGACCTGATCGGCGCCTATGGGGACCTCTCAAAGCAGTTTGATTCGGTGAGGCTGCAGGAAGGCTATCATCAGTTTATCGAGAAAGCCGGCGGCCTCGAGCAGCTTCTCTGCCACTCCATGGACTGGCTGCTGCGGCAGGTGGGCTACAGCAACATCGGCATTCTGGCTGGCCAGCGGCGAGGGCGAGCTGCAGCTCGGCGCCTACATGAAATACACGGTGCCCGCGGAGCAGGACTTGATCGCGGCCATGCAGCGCAACTTGCTGCGCATGGCCCAGCGGCGCGGGTTTGTCTGGCTGCGGCAGCCACAGACCAAGGAGCACCTCACGACGCCGGAGCTGAAATACCTGGAGGGGCAGGAGGTCGTCGCGATCAACTGCACCTACCTGGGTGACACGCTGGGGGTGATCGCGCTGTTCCGCGACCGCAAGACGCCATTCAGCGAAGAGGATATCGGAGCCATCAAGACGATGGCGCCGCTGTTTGCGATAGCCCTGGCCAAGGCGGTGCGCGGAGTGGAGGGCGCGGGCGAAGAGCAGACCCCGGTGGAAGGCGGCGCCGAAACAAAAGAGCGTGACGAGGACGATGACGACGAAAAAGGCCGGACCGATCCCGCCGACTGGTGGAAGAAGGGGAAACAGCCGCCGTTCTGATCGTCGATCCCGGATTCCCATCCATTTCCATGGTATGCTCTTGTGCCGCCAGTGCCCTCACTGGCGGAGGTATGCAGCGGCGGGACGCCGCTGCCACTCTGATGGTGGCAGAGCCGTCCCGGCCCTGCGCCGCGGACCGCCAGTGAGGGCATTGGCGGCACTGGGCCATGGATTCGTTTCATCGCGATTATCTTCTTCACCTGCCGCTGCCGCTGGCGCAGCTCTACGTGCGCTGTCACAACGCCAAGGATGCGCGCGGCCGGCATGACAACGCCTTCTATCTCTTCGAGGCGATGATCAAGCTGTCGGCGTCGGTGCTTGTCGCGGGCTATCGACGGGAGATCGCCACGGCCGGCCAGCGCGACGCCGCCATTGATCGCCTGCTGACGGACCTGTCGCTGCCGTCGCTCGGACAGTGGGTGGGCATCGGCCGGGAATTGGCGAAACACTTCGGGGCGAGGCCCGACGCGGCCAGCCATCCGCTGGGACACCTTTACGCACAGCTCACCACAAGCCACCGCGACCGCGCCGGCATGCTCGCGCTGTATCGCCGGATCAAGAACGGCCCCGACGGCGCCCCGGCCGGGGATAGCACCTGCTCGGTCCAGCAGCTCATCGAAGCGCTGGTGCAATATCGGAACGCCGTGTTCGGCCATGGCGGGGCGCGATTTGAGAGCTTCTACGAAACCCAGATGGGCCCGCTGCTTTTCCCGGCCATCAACGAGCTGTTTGACGAAGGCACGCTCGACATTCTGGGCCCGAAGGGCGCGCGGCTGGTCTACCTGTCCGACCTGCGCCATGTGGCCGACAACCAGCGGGAATTGTCGCTGCGCGAGCTGACGGGGCTGAGCAGCGAACGACTCGCTCCCATCGCGCTGGGCGATAGCGAGGCGGCCGACCTCTCGCCCGGCGTGCTCGCGGTAATCTGGCCGGGGCAGAAGCGGCCGCTGCGGCTCGATCCCCTGCTGCTGTATCGCGAGAGCGAATTGGCCGAGGAAGTGCTGTTCCTCAATCGCGACCGCCACGGCAAGCAGGTGGAGTATCTGTCCTACAGCACCGGCCGGACGGACAAGGATGCGTCGATGGCGGGGGAACTGGCCAAGCTGCTGAAGCAGGCGGGAGGGAGTGTGGAGTTGCCAGTTGGCAGCGGCCAGTTGCCAGAGCCGGAACTCGGCACTGCTCCGGTGCTCGGCGATTACGAGATCGTGTCAGAGCTTGGCCGGGGCGGCATGGGCGTGGTGTATCTGGCGCGGCAGCTTTCGCTGAACCGGATCGTGGCGATGAAGATGCTGACGGCCGACCTGAGCGGCAACGAGGTGGCGCTGGAGCGGTTTCGCCGGGAGATGCGGGCGCTGGCGCGGTGCGAGCATCCCAACATCGTGAAGGTGCTTGCCAGCGGCAGCTTTCCCGACGGCCGGCTGTATTACACGATGGAGCACGTGGACGGCTGCGACCTGGAGCAGGTGTGGCGCGAGTTGAGCGATCACGCCGGCGCCGGCCGGGCGGCGAACCTGTCGGGCGCCGAGTTCAGCCGGGCGGTGATGTCGGCGAGTGGGAAGAGCAAGAGGGGAGCGCAAACATCTCAGATTTCAAATGTCAAATCTCAGATTTCAGAAGAGAGCGACGAAGCGACGAAGCGACGGAGCGACGAAGGGAAGGCAGGCGCATCGCATATCTCGGATCTCAAATCTCAAACCGAAATCCGTGATGTGAAATCTGAAATTCGAGATTTGAGATCTGAAATTCGAGATCCCAAGTCCGAATCTCCTCCGCGTCTCCGTGCCTCCGTGGTGAGTTCCGCCCAATCGCAAATCGACAATCGACAATCGAAAATCACCTACATCCGCCGGATCGTCGCTCTTCTTCGCGACGCCGCCCTGGCCGTGGCGGCCGTACACGAGCAGCAGATTGTGCATCGCGACATCAAGCCGGCCAACCTGATGCTCACGGCCGATGGATTGCGGCTGGTGCTGATGGATTTCGGGCTGGCCAAGCAGGAGGGCCTCTCGCAGACGCTTAGCCAGGGCAGCGGGTTCATCGGGACGATGCGCTACGCCGCGCCCGAGCAGCTCGCGGCCGCCACGCTCAAGGTCGGCCCGCAAGCCGATGTGCGCGCGCTGGCGCGGTGCTGTGGGAACTGCTCACGCGCAAGCGGCTCTTCAGCGAGGCCGAGGATGAGAAGCAACTCGCGGTGATGATCCACGACCGCGACGTGCCAATGCTGCGGAGCGTCGATGCCAGCTTCGACGCCGACCTGGAGGCCATCGTCGCCCGCGCCACCGAGCGACGCTCAAGCGACCGCATCGCGTCGGCCGCGCGACTGGCCGAATACTTGCAGTTCTACCTCGATGGCAAGCCGCTGCCGATCCGCGTGCCGGGGCTGAGCGAGATGGTGTGGCGCTACGTGCGACAGCATCGCTCGACGGTGATGGGCAGCGCCGCGGCCGCGCTGGTGATCTTCACCACGGCGGTGGTCGCATTCATCCTCATCGCGATCTCGCGCGACGAGGCGCTTTCGGCGAAGAAGTCGGCCGAGGCGGCCTTCGGCCGCGAGCAGGTGCAGCGGCAGAAGGCGGAGGAGAGCTTTCACGCGGCCCGGGCCACGGTGGATGAGTACATGACGCGCATCAGCCAGGAGAAGCTGCTGAACGTGCCGGGGCTCCAGCCGCTGCGCAAGGAACTGCTGGAGAAGGCGCTTAACTATTACCGCTCGTTCATCACCACCCATGCGGACGACCCGCGCCTCCTGGGCGATGTGGCGGCGGGGTATTTCTTCGTCGCGCGCATCACCGCCGAGATCGGTTCGCACGCCGCCGCGATCGAGGCATATAAGAAGGCGATCCAACTCCGAGAACTGATCGCCACGCGCGAGCCGAAGAAGGGTGAGCATCGGTCGCGCATCGCGGGCTGGTATGGCAACCTGGCGCACCTGGAAGCTTCGTCGGGGCAGGTCGAGGCGGCGCTGGTACACATGCGGACTTCGCTGGCCATGCGCCTGAAGCTGTCGCAGGAGGAGCCGGACAACGCGGAATACCAGGCGGACGTGGCCGCGGCCCACAACAATCTCGCCAACACCCTGACGGTGGTGGGCCGCCGCGAAGAGGCCATAAGCGACCTCAACCTTGGCGTGAAGATCCTGGAGCGCCTGGCCGAGGGGAAGTCGGTCATCGATGAGTATCGCCTGCGGCTGGCGGCCACGTATCAGACCATCGGCCAACTCAGCTCCGCCGACGGTCAGTGGGACCTGGCCATCACCATGACGCAGAAGGCGGCGACCATCTTCGGTGAACTGGCGCAGAAGGACCGATCCAACCGCGACCGCCAGGTCGACATGGCGCGGGCCTTCGCCACGCTCGGCGTGACACAGCGCGGCGCGGGCCAGGATGATGCCGCTCTGAAAAGCTATCGCACGGCACTCGCCGTTGTGGCGAAACTGGCCGAGGAGAATCCGGCCGTCGTCGAGTATTGGAGCATCATGGCGGGCATCCACGGGAACATCGCCAACATCCAGGGCGATCAGAAACAGCCCAAGGACTGCGCTGGAGAGCCTCACCAAATCGCTGGAGATACGGCAACGAGTGGCCGATGAGCATCGCGACGTGCTGGAGTATCAGTCGGACCTGGCGATGGCTTTTGTGAACCTGGGATCACAGCAGGCCGATGCGGGCGACATGGACGCATCGCTCGTGAGCCAGCGCAAAGCGACCGAGATCCGCGAAAGGCTGGTCGCGGCCGTGCCCGAAAATGTCGAATACGCGCGACACCTGGCCAACAGCTACTACAACGTCGCCATCTATCATGGCTGGCGCAAGGATTTCGCGGCGGCCGCGCAGCACATGCAGAAAGCCGCCGACCAGCAGCGTAAAGTAGCCGGGAAGACCACGTCCACGGAGGACCTGCTTTCGCTGGCCACCGAGCTTCATCAGCTCTGGCGATATAACTTGGTGCTCAAACAACTTCCGGAATCGAGCGATTGGGGACTGAAGGCGCTGGCGATCCTGGAGAAACTGGCGCCGGCCAATCCGAAATCATCGGCCGTGCAGAAGGCCTACCGCGACACCGTCAGCGATGTCATCATGTCCGAGCAGGCCCTGGGAAAGATGGACAGCGCCGAGCGCATCTGTCTCAAGCGAGCGGAGATTGCCGTGGCGCTGGCCGCCGGCGATCCATCAGCGCCGGCCAAGGAAGAGCTTTCCGAGGCGCACGCCACGCTGGTGCTTGTCCAGATCTATTCGGGCAAGCCCAAGGAGGCGACCGCATCGGCCTTGCGAGGGCTCAAGACCGATCCGGCGAGCCTCGAGCTGCGCGCGTACCTGGCCCACGCGCTGCTGCTCGACGGGCAGTTCGACAAGGCGAAAGCTACTTATGAGTTGATACGCAATGTGAAGTTCAGCGACAACAAGACGATGGGGCAGGTCCTGCTGGAGCAACTGGCCGGCCTTCGCAAGCGAGGGATCACGCATCCGGATATGGAAAAGATTGAGGCGATGCTCAAATAGGCATCCGCAATTCCCCTTGCCGCCTCACGCCCTCCAGTGCAGCATATGTATCGTGCTCGCTTCCTTCGTCGATCGCATCGTGAACTTCGTCACGCACCTGGGCCACTGGGGCTATCTCGTGATCGGCCTGGGGGCGTGTCTCGAATCGGCCGCGTTCCTCGGGTTTGTGATACCGGGCGAGACCCTGGTGATCCTCGGCGGGTTTCTCGCCGGGCGCAAGGTGCCGAATCTGTGGGAGCTGATGGTGATCGTGTCGGTCGCGGCGATCATCGGCGACAGCATCGGCTACGAGATCGGCTGGCATTTCGGCCGTCAGTGGCTGCTGCGCCACGGCCGCGTGGTGGGTCTCAGGGAGCAGCACCTCGAACGCGTTGAGGGCTTCTTCAGCCACCACGGCGGCAAGACGGTCTTCATCGGCCGGTTCTCGGCATTCCTCCGCGCGCTCACGCCGTTCGTCGCCGGCTCGTCGCGCATGCCGTATGGCCGATTTCGACTTCACCGTCGAATGGTGGATCGACGACCACGCGACGGCCGGGCTTACCCGCGTGATGCAGAGCGTCAGCGTTCTCGGCGCATCGGGGTTGATGCTCGCCCTGGCCGGCGCGATGGCGATCCTCTTTGCGATCTACCGCCGGCGGTATGAGCTGCTCGCGGTGATGCTGGCGGTTCCCGGCGGCATCGGAGTGAATCTCCTGCTCAAAGTCCTGTTCCATCGCCATCGCCCGGCCGGCGCGATTATCGCGATGTACCTGAGCGATCCGAGCTTCCCCAGCGGCCACGTCATCGCCGCCACGCTGTTCTGGGGATTCTGCGCCGCGATGTGCCCGCGGTTCATCCAAAGCTGGCGATGGCGGATCACCTGCGTGCTGCTGGCCATCGTGGTTGTTCTCGCGGTGGCCTTCAGCCGGCTTTACATCGGCGCGCACTATTTGAGCGATATCCTCGCCGCGATGGTGGCGGGAATCGGCTGGCTGGCGGTCTGCCTGACGGCGGTGGCGACGATTCGCAGGAGTCGCCAGGGGCGGCAGGAAGAAGCCCGCCAGTGAGGGCACTGGCGGCACAAAGTGGCAGCGGCGTCTCGCCGCTGTCTGGGCAAGGCGCAGAGCCGAGACGGCTCTGCCACGATAATCACCCCAGCGCCTGACGCGCCACATCGGCAATGTACTGGCCGATGCTGATCGAGGCGGTGGCCGCGGGCGAAGGGGCGTTGAGGACATGGACCATTCGCGGCGCGATCTGGATGCGGAAATCGTCGACCAGCGCACCGCTGCGATCCAGCGCCTGCGCGCACGCCGGCGCCGCCGGGCCGGAGGTGTTCCATCCGCACTTCGGGCACAAGTCTCTGAAGCGCTCGGAGGAAGGCCTTACGACTGAGCGAGCGATGCATCTCGCCCAGGCCATTTCGCCAGTATTTGCCGGCCATGCGCCAGAAGCCAGGGAACCGCGCCGTCTCCAGCAGGTCGCGCACGCACACGTCGCGCCAGGAATAGCCGTGCCGCGCCAGCGCCAGCACGGCGTTGGGCCCCGCCTCGACGCCGCCGGCCGCCATGCGCGTGAAATGCACGCCGAGGAATGGGAACGCCGGGTTGGGCACGGGGTAGATCAGGTTCCGCACCAGCAGCCAGGCCTGCGGCGAGAGCTTGTAGTATTCCCCGCGGAACGGCACGATCTGCACATCCGGCTTCATGCCGGCCAGCGCCGCGATGCGGTCGCTCTGCAACCCGCCACAGTTGACCAGGCCGCGGCAGTGGATCTCGCCGATGGTCGTTTCGAGGGTGATTTCGTCAGCGCGCGTGCTGATGCCGATCACGCGGGCGCTCGTCCGCACATCGCCGCCGGCGCTGCGGACCACCTCGGCATAGCGCTGCGTCACCTGGCGATAGTTGACGATGCCGGTCTGCGGCACGAGCAGGCCGGCGATGCCGATGACGTGCGGCTCATGCTCGCGAAACTCTTCGGCGCTCAGACGCCGCACGTCGGTCAGCCCATTGGCAATCCCGCGGCGGTGGAGTTCCGCCAGCGCGGGCAACTCGCTCTCATCGCTGGCCACGACCAGCTTGCCACATCGCTCGTGTACGATGCCGTGCTCGGCGCAGAAACGGTACATCGCCTCCCGGCCGGCCGTACACAGCCGTGCCTTCAGCGAGCCTGGTTTGTAATAGAGCCCCGAAATGGATGACCCCGCTGTTGTTGCCGGTCTGATGGGCTGCCAGTTGGGCTTCGGCTTCGAGCACGATCAGCGATCGCCGTCCTCGCTGCGCCAGGACCATGGCCGTCGCCAACCCTACCGCGCCGCCGCCGATGATGGCGATCTGGTAATCCATGCCACAGACCATTCTCGGCTTGACGTACAGCGCCTGCAATACAGAATGAACCAGTCGTCAGTGGTCAGTGGATCCACGGACAACTGACAGTAACCCATGTCGATCGACCTGTGCATCCTCGCCAGCGGCTCGGCGGGCAATTGTGCGGCCGTGCGCTGCCCCGGCGGGGCGATCTTCATCGACATCGGCATCGGCCCGCGCAGCACCGCGAAACGACTGGAGGGCACGGGCCTGACCCTCGCCGACATTCGCGCGATCTGCCTCACGCACCTCGACCGCGACCACTTCAACGTTCACTGGGTCGGCGCCATCCTCAAACTGCGCATCCCCATCTTCTGTCACGGCTCGCGCGTGAATGATCTGCTCAGCCTCGTGATCGGTCCCGGCCGCGCCATTGATGGCGACAGCGGGAAGGCCGAAGCGTTCTCATCCCTGATCGCGCCCTTCGACGGACAGGCCTTCGCTCCCGTGGACGGGCTGCGCATCTCCTCGATCGCGCTGGAGCACGATGAAGCCGGCTCGCACGGCTTTGTGCTGGAGGCATTGGGCTGCCGCATCGGCTACGCGACCGACTTGGGCCACGTGCCCGCGGCGCTGATCGACTGCTTTTCCGATCTGGACCTGCTGGCCCTTGAAAGCAACTACGATTCGGCGATGGAACTGGCCAGCAACCGCCCGATCTTCCTCAAGCACCGGATCATGGGCGGGCGCGGGCATCTCTCCAATCAGCAGGCGATGGCCGCCATCCAGAGCATTCTCGACGGCCACCAGCGCCGCCAAATCCGGCTGCCGCGGCACATCGTGCTGCTGCATCGCAGCCGGCAGTGCAACTGCCCCGATTTGCTTCGCCGATTCTTCTGCCAAGACCAGCGCATCGCGCCGCGCCTGGTGCTCGCCCACCAATACGAGCGCACCGAGTGGCTGCGCATCATGCCGGGCATGCCGGCGGCCGGCGAGCAACTTCTCCTGGCGTGGGAGCCATGATGGCGCACATCCGCCTGGCCATTCTGGGCGCCAGCCCGTGCCATATCTGCCGCGCCAATTGCTGCAAGCAGAACGGGCATGACTATGCCGTGCTGCTGGAAGGCGCGGAGCGGACGAAGTTCGCGGCCTTCTGCCAGGAGGTGGCGATCGATGACAACGGCATTCGACGACTGGAACGAGTGCTCCCCTATCGCGACGGGCGATGCATCTTCCTCGATGATGACGACCGCTGCCGAATCTACGAAGATCGCCCGACCAACTGCCGGCGATTTGAGTGCATCCCCGGCTACCATCTCGCAGGCGCGGCCATCGGCGCCCACAGCCTGTTCCTGCGGCGCAACGCCGACGTGCTGGCCATGCTCGACGCGCTGTAGCCATGGATGAGCCCGCTTCCCGCGGAATTTCCCGCCGGCGTTGAGCCGTCCCGATGTGCGCATATAGTTGATCCGATGTTCCCGCGCAACGACCGATCGAGAAGCCCCTTTCAGCCTGTCAGCTCCATCCGTCATCTTCTTCACAGGGTGGCGCATCCCTTCGCGGGCTCCCGCGACGGGCGGAGCGAAGGCGAAGAACGCTTCCATGCCGTTTTCGGGATGGCCGCCGTGGCCATCAGCCAGGTATCGATCTCCGGTCGATGGCTGCGGTTCAACTCCAAGCTCTGCGAATTGACGGGCTATTCCGAAGAAGAGCTGTTGCGCAGAACCTGGCAGGAAATCACGCACCCCGACGACTTGCCGTTGGAACTGGAGCTGCGCAAGCGACTCATCGCCGGCGAGGCGGACAGCTACGCGCGTGAGAAGCGTTACATCCGCAAGGATGGCTCACCCGTCTGGGTCGGCATCAACGTGACGCTGGTGCGCGGGACCGCCGGGCAACCCAAATACTACATCGCCATCATCCAGGACCTCAGCCAGCGCACGCGGGCGGAGGCCGCCTATCGCGACAGCGAAGCGCGCCTGCGGCTGGCACTGGATGCGGCCGACATGGGCACCTGGGAGCGGGACTTGGCCAATGACAAGGAGATCTGGTCCGACACGCACGAGTCGTTGTTCGGGCTGGCGGCCGGGACGTTCGAGGGAACCCACAAGGCCTTCCTGCGGCTGGTACACGCCGACGACCGCCCCGTGGTCGAGGCCGCCGCGCGCCGCGCTGTCAACGAGCACGAATCGTATCGTTGCGAATATCGCGCCGTCTGGCCCGACGGCAGCCTCCACTGGCTGGTGGGCCGTGGCGACGTGCTGCGCGACGCCTGCGGGCAGGCGACCCATATCATCGGGGTCACGCGCGAGACCACCGAACGCAAGCTGGCCGAGATCGAGCGAAGCGAGCTGCTGCGCGCGAGCAGCGCGCCTGCGCCGAGGCCGAGGCGGCCAACCACAAGAAGGACCAGTTCCTGGCGGTGCTGAGCCACGAGCTGCGCACGCCCCTGACGCCGGTCATTGCCCGGCTGGCACTGCTGCGGCGCGACAACGGGCTTTCGCCCGAGGTGCAGTCGGCCATCGAGATGATCCGGCGCAACGTGGAACTGGAAGCGCGGCTGATCGACGACCTGCTCGACATGACGCGCATCACGCGCGGCAACCTGCAGCTCAAGTTCGAGAACGTCGACGCGCACCAAAAGATGCGCAATGCGGTGGAAATCTACCAGACCGAGATGAAAGACAAGGACCTGCGCCTGATCACCGATCTGTCGGCGACCAGGCACCACGTCCGCGCCGACCCGGCGCGGTTCCAGCAGGTGCTGTGGAACCTGGTCAGCAACGCCGTGAAATACACGCCCGTGCATGGCGAGATCCGCGTCAGCTCGCGCAACGAGGACGATTCGCTCGTCATGCAGGTCAGCGACAGCGGCATCGGCATCGAGCCGGACGTGATGGAGCGCCTCTTCGACCCCTTCGAGCAGGGCGAGCAGTCGCTCAGCCGCCGTTTCGGCGGGCTTGGCCTGGGCCTGAGCATCTCGCGCCGCCTGATGCAGATGCACGGGGGCAGGCTGCTGGCGGCCAGCGAAGGCAAGGGGCGCGGCGCGACCTTCACGATATCCATCAGCGTGCGCCAGCCCGCGCGGCGCCGCAGCCCGCCATCGGCCTGCGCCACCTGCGCATCCTGCTGGTCGAGGACAACCAGGACACGCTTCGCGCGATGTCGAGGCTGCTGCAATCCAGCGGGCATGTTGTCACGACGGCGGCCGACGTGAGATCGGCCATCACGTCCGCCTCCGCGCAGGAGTTTGATCTGCTCATCAGCGACATCGGCCTGCCCGACGGCACCGGATGGGAGCTGATGCGGACGCTGCGAACTTCCCGGCCGGTCAGGGGCATCGCCCTCAGCGGTTTTGCCATGGATGAAGATGCCGAGAAAAGCCGCAGCGTCGGTTTCATCGAGCACCTGGCCAAGCCGGTCAACCCGCAGGAACTGGAGGATGCCATCCAGCGGGCGGTGACGTGAACGTGCCGCCAGTGCCCTCACTGGCGGTCTGGAATGCAGCTCGCGCAACGTGCCTCGCGCCCTGTCCTTTTGTCCGCAATCCATTACACTGGTGCCGGTGCGTTGACGCACACGCGATCGCAGGCGCTGACACATGACCGACGAGCTCTCCCCCAACCACCGCCCCTCCAGGCCCATCCCGGCCCTGCGCATCAGCTTCTGGGGCGTGCAGGGGAGCTGCCCCATCTTTCCCACTCCCTTCGGCGTGCGCGAATATTCGCGCCGCATCGCGGTCGATGCCCTGCAGAGAACGCTCGCCGCGATCCACGATCAGCGCCGCTCGGTTGAGGACCTGCTCGGCGGCCCGCCAACACCGGAGAACATCGCCGCATATCAGCAGCGCATCGGCCTGCCCGACCTGCCGTTCTACGGCGGCGAGACAACGTGCGTGCAGGTGGAGACAGCCGAGGGCAATATCCTGGTGCTGGACGCCGGCAGCGGCATCCGCCGCTGCTCGCTGGAGATCGTGCAGGCCTGGGCCGGCCGCCGCGACCGCACGCTGCACATCCTGGGCTCGCACGAGCACCTCGACCATCGCAGCGGCCTGACGTTCTCGCGATTCTGCTACGATCGGCAAAACCCCTTCACGCTGCGGATCTATGGCTCGTGGCAGTTCCTCGAATCGCTCGACCATCACTACGCCATGTTCTCGCGCGAGCTCGGCCCATCGGCGCACGTGGACGATCCCGTGGATTACACGCACATGTCGGCCAACTTCATCGGCGCCGAGCTGGCCCGCGCCGGCGAGCCCGCGCCGGGCCAGCGCTATTGGGACGTGCGCGACGCCGACGAACCCATCCGCATCGGCCAGACGGTGATCACGCCGTTTGAGGTCTATCACGCGGCCACGCGATGCCTGGCGTACAAGATCCAGCACGGCGGCCGGACCTTCGTCTTCTGCACCGACCACGAGCTGCGCCACGGCCGCGCGGGCGAGCTGCAGCAGCGCAGCCAGCAGGCCGAGCAGCGCCTGCGCGAGCATTGCCGCGACGCCGACCTGCTCTACATCGACGGCCAGTATTTCATGGAAGAGTACCTCGGCCACAAGCCCATCGGCGAATCGCCGGCCGTCCCGCGCATCGACTGGGGCCACGGCTGCATCGAGGATATCCTGGCGCGGTCCGAGCAGTGCGGGGTGAAACGGACGCTGGTGGGCCATCACGACCCCGAGCGCTCGTGGCAGGAACGGGTGGACCTCGACCACCAGCTCGCCAGGCACTCGCAAGGCAAGCCCTGTCAGATCCAGCTCGCGGACAGCGATGTGGTGATCGACGTGTGAGGAGAGGGTTTCCCGAGATGATTCGGACAATAATGTAGATATATGTTATCTGGCCTGTCTCATAAAAGGCTTATGACCCCTTTTCTGCTCCTGACCCCTTTTCTGCTCCCCCCGCACCGATGATCCTCTGGCCATCGGGAGTAAAATGAACAGTGCCGTAGGACGACCGCCCCTCCTCCGTCGCTGATCGCACGAGGACCGCGAACTCCTTTCCCTTTGGCAGTTGCCAGAGGTGGACTCCATCGTTTTCACTCACGGCCAGGATCGTCCCATCCGGCGAGACCTCCACGGAGCTGATGACGGTGCTGGTACTGTCCGCAATGTCCCATGTTCGAATGGTAAGACCAGTGCGTGCATCAAGCCTCGCGACCTGCGCGTCACGAGCCACCCACACAACTCTTGTCTGTCCGTTCCACCAGGCTATGCCGATCTTGCCATCGGCTGAAACCCAGTCCGCTTCCAGTTTGCGGTCACGATGCAGCGAAATCCCCGGCTGCTTCCGGATGCTGAAGACCGTCCATGCACTCAACAGATGTCGGCCATCGGGGAGAAACTGAACCTCGTCATTCATGGCAAAGGCTACCCTCGTCGTCGCTTTCTCCTTCAGATCGAGGTCGTAGATGAAGACGCGCAGACTGCCCCAACCCTCACCCAAGCGAGTCCATGCCAGTACGCGACTATCCGGCGAGAAAGCCATATTCAAGATGCGACCACCCCCAATTGTGTTCTCGATACGGGCAACCGTGTCGCCAGTTCGCACATCCCACACCAAGACGGACGGATTCACCCTAGGCCACGGTTCCTCCTCGCCGACAGCCAGCTTTGTGCCATCTGCGGAGATGCCAGACGCCATATCTTCTGGTCGGCTCTGAACTGACGTATCATCTGCCCCGAACGCAAATCCCAAATGCCGGCGACCCCGTCGAAATCTCCCATGTCGGCAGCCAGTAGCCGACCATCCGCGCTAATCGCACAACCGCATACGAACCTATCTGCCGGGCGGTACACGTGTTCCGGCTCGACGTGATTCCGCGAAGGATGCACACTGCATCCGGCGGGCACAAGCGTGAGTGCCAAAACCGTGACACCTCGAAGAAGAAGCTTGAATCGCGACATTCCAAAATCCTTTGGACGGCGTTCACATCGCAGCCAGCGTAATCCGTAGTTCCACGCCCGCAAGCCGGTAAATCCCTGTCAGCAAAGGCGTAGTGCAAGAATTTACTTTCCAGCTACTGGGTACAGACCCAGCAACTGCATCGCCCGTTGTTGCAGCGGCGTCGGCTCCGTGTGCAGCACGAAGCTCGTGCCCTGCGGATCATTCCGCATCGCGCACGTGTTGCGCGCAGCGTGGCCAGGTTGACCAGCAGACTCGCGAAGCTCTGCGCGGGCAGTCCCGAGGCCGTGAGGTGCGTGGACTTCTTGGCCGCGGCCGACGGCGACGTCTGCGGCGGCAGGACCGGGTCGCGCGTGGCGCGGCTCGGCTCCAATTCCTCGTCGGCATAGAGCAGCTCGGCCAGGGCACTGCGCATATGCCATTCCACGTAATAGGCGAGAACGCACAGCAGCACGTGCGCCTTCACGTGGGCCTCCGTCCTCAGCCAGATCGGCCGGACCTTCAGGTCCACGCCCTTGAGACAGCGGAAGGCCCGCTCCACCGCGGAAAGGCTCTTGTACCCGCGGACCACGTCGCCCGCCGGCCACGTCTGGGCCGCCTCGCTGGTCCGCACCACGTAGATCCCGTCCAGCCGCGCCTCGGCCTCGATCTGCGCGGTCTTGCGCGTAGGCGAAGCTGCTCTCACCGATCGTCAGATCGAAGGGAGCTGCAAAGGGGAGGGAGCTGCAAAGGGGACGCAAATAATTCTTTGGTTGCTCACCGCTCACCGAATGTCGGAAAGCGGCGACAGCACCGCGCTCAAGCGGTCCACCTGCGCGAAAAATAACGCCCCGCGGCGGTGCGTTGACCCGTGGATGCTATCCACGGGGGAGTCAAAGCGTCACGTGACTGCGAGCCGCCTGCCCGACCAGATCGCCAAACCCGATGGGTTCATCCTGCGCCGCCCTGCGGAGTGGCGATAGAGGGCGACGACGCGCCCGGACCGCGTAAACGCGGAACTCCGAACGACGCCGGCGATGAGGACGTTGCGGCAGAGTTCGGGGATGACGGCGAGGGCGACATTGAGGTGATGTCACCACGTCGCGGGTATGTCGCGGGGCCGCATGACGTTGCCGTCATGCCGGGCGACGGGCCAACGATCACTGCTCGCCGGGGTGTTTGAGAAGCGCCGGCGCATCGGCATCGCCCAGGAAGCGCGTGATCATGCCGTTGATCTCGTCGGCCGAGCGGTCGATTTCGTTGAGCGATTCGAGATTCAGGCCGTCGTGGGTGCGCCGCTGGAGCAGAGCGACCGCCGCGAGATGGGCGGCGGCATCTTACATCGCCACCGGTTCCTGCGGCGGGCGCTGCGTGAAGTCGCGGCTGCCGCGCGGCACGCCGAGGACGCAAAAGTCGATCTCGCTGTTGAGTTCCGCCCCCACAAGCAGCACGAGCGAGCCGAAATAGAAGAACATCAGCACGATGGCGATGCCGCCAACGGCGCCATAGGTCTCGTCGAATCCGCCGACTTTCTCGACGTAGAGCCGCATCATGAAGCCGAGGGCCGACCAGCATGCGACACAGAGCACCGCGCCGGGCGTGAAGAAGATGCAGCGCTGGCGGATGGCCGGGCCGTAGTAATAGAGCAGGTGTACGGCGCTGAACATGAGCAGGATGGCCAGCGGGTAGCGGGCCATTTTACCGAACCAGAAGGCCGAATGTCCCGCGAATTGTGGCCAGTGCCGCTCGATGCCGTGGATCGCGAGCGTGCCGATGGGCAGCAGCGCCAGGACCAGCAGCATGAGCAGCACCATGACGATGGTCATGATGATGGCCTTGGGCCGCTGTTTCCAGAACGGCGGGCCGACTGTGATCTCGTAGCAGCGTTCGACGGCCGAGATGCTCATGTTGAGCCCGCCGCTGGCGCTCCAGAGGCAGAAGAGCAGACCGACGCTGAGCAGTCCCTTGCGCGGCTTGCTGAGCACGTCGTTGACGTTGTCCCAGATGGCGCCGGCGCCCCTGGGCGGCAGCCACTCGTAGACGACCTGGCGGATTTCCGTCCGGGCCTTGTCCTTGACCACGTCGGGCATGAAAGGCAGCAGGGTGATGAGAAAGATCAGGAACGGAAAGATCGCGAACAGCCACGAGTAGGCCATGGCCGCGGCCAACGAGAGGATGTTGTCCTCGTCGAGCTGCTGGATGACGCGCTTGGACAGCTCCCACAGGCCGATGGAGCGGTGGACCTTGGGGATGTCGGTGAGTCGGGCCATGGGGTGAGGTGATCGGTGATCGGTGATCGGTGATCGGTAATCGGTGATCGGTAATCGGTGATCGGTGATCGGTGATCGGTGATCGGTGATCGGTGATCGGTGATCGGTGATCGGTGATCGGTGATCGGTGATCGGGTGATCGGTGGTCAGTGATTCACGGGAGTTGCCATTTTCGCCGGAGCATCCACTCGATGGCGAGGATCAGGAAGACCAGCCCTGCCTGGATCGGCAGGTCGTAGTTGGGGTCCCATTTGGGGTTGCTGTCGAACATCGCCGCCAGCAGGCGGGGTGTGTTCGACATGGCGACCGTCTCCTGGGTTGGCTTGGCGCTGATCTTGTCGGACCGGATCATCTCGTCGATCAGGTTGGGAAGCTGGGCCAGCTCGTAGAAGGAACCTTTGGTATCCGTGGCGATCTTGCGAAGCAGATCGGGATTGGCGGCCAGCTTGTACATTTCCTCCGGCGGCGCGATCACCTGGAATTTGAGCTCCTGCTTGCCGAGCGGCTTGCCATCCTTGCTGGCCGAAAGCTCCACGACCCAGTCGCCTTTGTCGGGGTTTTCGATGGTGACGTCATATAAGCCCACCCGCGTCTCCACGGGGTTGAGCGGATACTGGGACTCCTCCTTCTTTTTGGGATCGGGCTTCGCGCGGCGCAGGATGCAGTTGACCTGGGCGTATTTGGTGGCGTCGCCGCGCTCGTCGCGGACCATCGCGCGGACGCGCACGCTCTCGCCGGTCTGGTAGACGCTCTTGTTGAGCAGCCCGTCGAGCCCCGGCCCGCGCGAGCGGTTGCGCACATCCTCGCGCCAGCCAGCGCACGAGCTGGCCCCAGAAGCGGTTGTAGGGGCTGTCCTGGCCCATGCCGCGCAGCGGGAGATACCACAGGTAGGTCGTGTCGGCCGTGAAGGCCCCCGAACGGCCTTCGCCATAGCGCTGCAGTGCCAGCACGATCTGCGGCTTGCCGTCGGCGCCCGGCCGGTCGGCGTGGACCAGCAGGACGGATGCGGCGGTCTTGGGCTTGCTCACGACGACGTTGCCGCGCAGCGGCGGAAGCTGGTGCTTGTTGTCGCGTTTCTGGCCGAACCATTCGGCCAGGCCCTCCATGGCCGGATGCGTCTCGCCCTCGGTGGCGAGGCTGGGCACGAAGGGGGTGCGCTCCTGCAAGCTCTTGACGTCGCCGACGGACACCGGCAGCGCCTTCTCGATGGCCGTGCCGCTGTAGCCGCCGGGGCCGAAGTTGTTCTGGCCGCCGATCATCAGCAGCCCGCCGGCGTTGAGCGTGCGCTGTTCGATGGCGATCTGCTGCGCCGGAGTGAGAAAACTGGCGTCCAGGTCGCCGAGGATGATGACGTCGAACTTCTTCCATTCATCGGCCGTCGCGGGCATGGCGGCGATCGCCTCGCCATCGACATTTCCGCCCGCCTTGAATATCTTCTCCTGCGTGCGCAGGAGCGTGGCCAGCTCGATGTTCGGATCGCGGGCCAGCGCGGTTGAGCTGCGTATATTCCGGCCGCACGCGCCCTTCGATGTAGAGCACCTTGATGCGCGGGTCCAGCGCCAGGTCCTGGATCTCCTGCTGATTGTCGGCCGTGGTGCGCTCGCCGGGAACCGGCTTGATCCACACGCGCAGCTTCTGAATGCCGACCTTCTGGGGCGTGTAGGCCAGATCGACCACCTGGCCTTCGGGCGCAGCCTGGAGCACGAGCGTCTTGCCAGCGACCTTTTTCGGATTGCCCTTGCCGTCAGCCTGGTTCAGGTTGCCCATCTCGACTTCGACGACACGATTGGCCAGCGCGGTCGATTTGACCGTCGCGCGAAGTTTGCTCTCGTGGCGCACGACCATCTCGCCGCCGACGACCTCGACGTTATCCACGGCCACGTTGGGGAAATCCGTCGGCTGGGCCTGTTCGGAGCCGACGCGGACGGTGTAGATCGGCATCTGCAAGCGGCGGATCTGCGCCAGGAATTCCGGCGAGGCATTGTGAATGCCGTCACTGATCAGGACGATCTTCCGCTCCTGGGCGCGGAGGAGCTTGGAGCTTTTCGTAACGGCCTCCTCCAGTCCGGCCGCCAGATCCGTGGCTTTGCCGTCGGCCGGCTTGCTCACAAGCTCGTCGAGCTTGGCCAGCTTCTTCACGTTGTCGCGAGTCGAGAAGGTGTAGAAATGCGGAAGGAAATGCTCGTTGACCTTTTCCATCTGCGGGCGCAGGGTCTGCCAGACCGACTGGATGCGGCTGGGCCCGTTGGGCACATCCTGGAAGGACATGCTGCCCGAGGTGTCCATGACGAAGACCACCGGGATTTCGGGCTTGGGCTTGCTGACGAAAAACCAGACCGGCTCGAAGAACATCGGCACGAGCATGGCCAGCGCCACGATGCGCAGCGCCAACAGCGCCAGCATCTTTCCGGTGCCGAGCTGCTCGTGCAGATTGAGGTAGAACGTACACGACAGCAGCACGAGCAGGGTCAATGTCCACCACAGGCCGACCTCGGGCGTGTGCCACGCCGGCACGGCCGCGACGAAGACTGTCCCCGTGACGCCAAACGCGATCATCCCCAGCGCGATCCATCCGGCGACCGTCTGCCAGAGCCGCACCAGCAGGGCATAGCTCACCAGGACCACGCAGGCAATGATGCAGATGGCGACCCAGAGGTCCCAGCCCGACTGCCGTAGAAATTGAATATGCGATTCGGTCACCGCCATCGGAGCTTCTACCTTTGCACGCCCGGTGCAGTTGCGGGCATTCTACAGGCCGGCCCGACGATGCGACAGTCCAACTGCACAGACCCCGCCGCCGGCCCGCGCCTATGATCGTGCGTGTCCACCGGAGAGACCCCAGTCATGACGCATCCCAAGTTCGCGACCGTCGGCCAGCTCAAGGAGACCGGATACAAGCCCTGCTCCGTGAAGGACGAGCTTCGGCGTAATCTCATCCGCAAGCTGCGGGAGAAGGAGCCCCTCTTTCCGGGGATCGTCGGCTATCGCGAGAGCGTCATCCCGCAGATCATTAACGGCATTTTGTCGCGCCACGACCTGCTCTTCCTCGGGCTGCGCGGACAGGCCAAGACGCGCATCATCCGCATGCTTCCCGACCTGCTGGATGAGTGGATCCCCATCCTGGCGGATGTCGAGATCAACGACGATCCGCTCATGCCGATGACCAAGATCGGCCGGCGGATCGTCGCCGAGCAGGGCGACGAGGCCAAGATCGAGTGGGTACACCGCGCCGACCGCTACCAGGAGAAGCTGGCCACGCCGGACGTCACGATTGCCGATCTGATCGGCGAGGTGGATCTCGTCAAACATGCCGAGGGCCGGTATCTCTCGGATGAATCGACGATGCACTATGGGCTGATCCCCCGCTCCAATCGCGGGCTGTTCGCCATCAACGAGCTGCCGGATTTGGCGCCGCGAATCCAGGTGGGGCTGTTCAACGTGCTGGAGGAGCGGGATGTGCAGATTCGCGGGTATCCCATCCGCCTGAACCTCGATGTGTGCCTGGTCTTCAGCGCCAATCCCGAGGATTACACCAACCGCGGGCGGATTGTGACGCCGTTGAAGGATCGCATCGGCAGCGTGATTCGCACTCACTATCCTGAAACGGCCGCGGAAGGGATCGAGATCGCGGAGCAGAATGCCTGGCTGCAGCGGCATCGAACGGCGTCCACGAGTGGTGTCGAGGTGCAGATGCCGCCGTTCATGGCCGAGATCATCGAGGAAATCGTGCGTCTGGCCCGCTGCTCGCCGCACGTGTCGCAGGCATCGGGAGTTTCCGTGCGCACGAGCATCGCGAACATGGAGACGGTGACGTCGAATGCCGAGCGCCGGGGCATCGTGACGGGCGAGAAGCGGGTGGTCCCGCGAATCTGCGACCTCAACCACATGGTGGCGTCCTGCCGGGGGAAGATCGAGATGACGCTTGCGGAGGAGGACGGCGCGGAAGACAAGCTCATCGCGTCGTTATGCGGCGAGGCGGTCAAGGCGGTCTTTGCGCGTTATGGCGATGTGGATCGTCTTGAGGGCATCGCCGAGCAGTTCAAAGGCAATCTGACGTTCCCGGCGGGGGACGACCTGCCGGCCGAGGAGTTCGTCGCGAACATGAAGGCAATCAAGGGTTTGCACCCCGCGGCGGCGGCGCTGGCGCGAGCTGAAGGTGGAGGCGGACGACGCCGCGATGGTCGCGGCGGCGGGCGAGTTCCTGCTGGAGGCGCTCTACGTACACAACCGGCTCGGCAAATTCAATGCGCGCGGCCGAACGTTTTTTCGACGTTAGGAGAAGTGAGAAAGGCTTGACAAGCTTCCATCTATTTGCCGATAATGATAATAGCTTGCCTAATCAAGAACGCGGATGCAAGGTTGAAGGAGACGCACCGGACATGCAACTGACCGCGCAACAGTTGGGAGATATCGTAACCACGATCCGCCGCTCGGCCCAGAAGGCTTCGGCGGACGAGCGCCGGCGGTTCACGCGCATCGCCGTGCAGGGAAAGCTGCAGATCGTAACCGCAACCGAAGGCACCGTTTCGCGACAGTACACGGCGTTATCGCGCGACATTTCGATGGGAGGCATGGGGCTGATGCAGTCGGGCGACTGCTGCGCGGCGAGAAGATGGTGATCACGCTGCCGTGCGGCACCCGCAAGATCCTGGTGATGGCGCAGGTCACTTTCATCCAGACCCTGGCGGACAGCCTTTTCACGGTCGGCGTGCAGTTCCTGCAGGAGGTTACCGAGGATTTCGTGGCGGGGCTGCTGAAGCAGGCCAGCGAGACCGAACGGATCCGCAAGTCGATCCTGTCGTAAGGCGCTCGTCGTGCGGGCTTCGGCGTTTCAGCCCATATCCGGCGAAACTGAGCGGCTCGCAAGCGGGCCGGCTAAGCACAGTAATCCAGGATGAGTTTGCTGACCTTCGCGGATTGCTCGTTGTGGACCCAGGCGCCCGCGCTCGACCACTTCGAGCCGGCAGTGCCGCGCAATGGCGTGCAGCCGCACGCTGTGCTCCACCGGCGTGGGGCGCGCCTGCCTGCCCCAGATGAGCAGCAGCGGAAGGTCCAGCTTGGGCAGCGACGCCAGGATCGAGCAGTCCAGATAGCCGGTGACCAGGCTGGCATAGGGATAAATCGAGCCGCTTTGGCGGGCGTTGGCCACCAGGCGATCGACCAGGTCGTCGGTGACCGCTTTGGGATTGTAGAAGCATTCCAGCAGAAACCGGCGAAGCTCGCGCTCGCTGGCCATCGTTTCGTAGAAGCCGCTGCCCAGCGACGGGGTGCTGAGGAAGAGATGTCGCACCGGCGCGAACCAGCGCGGCGAATCCAGGCCGGTCGGCTCGCTGCGCGGGCAGATGAACACCAGCTTGGAAAACAGGTTGGCGCGCCACGCGGCTACTTCGGAGACATAGGCGCAACTCAGGCCGGCCGAGACGACGTGGGCGGGCCTGGCGATCTCCTCGCGAAGGAAGTCGAAGATCAGCTCGACATAGAGCTGGGCCGTGTACTTCATGCGCGGCGCATCGCTTTTGCCGAAGCCCATGAGGTCGAGGCTGTAGACCGTGAAATGCCGCGACAACTCGCCGATATTCCGCTCGAATTCGGCGTTGCTGGCGCCGGGGTAGACGTTGTGGACGAGCAGCATCGGCTCGCCCATGCCGCGGCGGTCGTAGTGAATCCGGCCGTGGTGCCACTTGTAGTAGTGCGAGGCCATGTCACGGCTCCGGCCAGCTACGGGGCGATGCGCTCGGGCGCCACGAGGTCCTCGTATGTTTCGCGCCGGCGGACCACGCGGAAATTGGCGCCGTCCACCAGCACCTCGGCGGCGCGCGGGCGATTGTTGTAGTTGCTGCTCATGGCAAAGCCGTAGGCGCCGGCGGTGAAGACGGCCAGCAGATCGCCGCGCCGGGTCGGCGGCAGCAACCGGTCTTTGGCCAGGAAATCGCCGCTTTCGCAAATGGGCCCGACCACGTCGACCATCTCGCCATCATTCGGCGTCATGCCCTTGTCGCGGCGCGTGGGGACATTGGACGGCTCGGGGCGCGCCGGCCAGATGAAGTGGAACGAGCCGTAGAGCATGGGGCGCATGAGGTCGTTCATCCCGCCGTCGATGATGACGAACCGCTTGCTGCCGCCTTGCTTGCGATACAGCACGCGCGTGAGAAGGATGCCGCTATTGCCGCTGATGTACCGGCCGGGCTCGATGGCGATGCGATAGGGCTTGCCCACGAGCATGGGCAGCAGCGCCTTGGCGTGCTCCGTCACCGGATGCGCCTGCTCGGGATGCTCATAGTTGACAGCGAAGCCGCCGCCCATGTCGAGCCACTCGATGCGATGCCCGCGTGCGGCCAGGCGATCGATCAGCGCCGTCAGCTTCTGCACGGCATCGACATAGGGCTGGATCTCGTACACCGGCGAGCCGATGTGCATGTGGACGCCGGCCAGGCGCAGGTGCTTCAGGGAGCCGTACTGCTGGAAGACGCGCTCGGCGCGGTCGATGTTGACGCCGAACTTGGTTTCCTTCTTGCCCGTGCTGGTGTAGTGGTGGGTCTTGGGATCGACATCGGGGTTGATGCGCAGTGCCCCGACCGCCTGCCTGCCCATGGCGGCCGCGACGCGGTCGATGTTCTCGATCTCCTCTTCGCTCTCGACATTGAACGCGGCGATGCCGGCCTCGATCGCCTGGGTGATCTCCGCGTCCGTCTTGCCCACGCCGGCGTAGATGATCTTCTTCGGGTCGCCGCCGGCCTGCAGCGCCCGGTAGAGCTCGCCGCCGCTGGTGACGTCAAAACCACAACCTCCCTGCGCCAGCATGCGGCAGATGTGGAGATTCCCACAGCTCTTGATGGAGTAGCAGATGGTGGCATTCACCGGCGCGAAAGCATCGGCGATCTGGCGGTAGTGATACAGCAGCGTGCCTTTGGAATAGACATACGCGGGCGTGCCGACCTCGCGCGCGATGGTCTCGGCGGGCACGTCCTCGCAGAACAGCTCGTTATTTCGGTAGGTGAAGAGGTCCATGGGCGGGGGAATTGTATGGCGGCGCTCGCATCGGATGAAGGGCATCGCGAGTCGCCGGTTCGCCTCACTTGCCGAGGTGACGAATCAGAAGCTGCCCGAGGAGCGTCAGGACACTGCCGATGATGGCGCCAATCACGGCAGGCACGATCGACCACCACCGGCGCCCCTGCTCATCAGACGCTTTCTGCTGACTTGAGCAGCTCCTCCAATTGCCGATGCGATCGAGCCTGAAGGACATCGCCCCAGAGGTGATGCAGGCTGGCAAGCATAAGATTGCGGTTCTCGAGTTCATCGGGCGTGAATTCTATTTGCACGCCTCGGGGGCAAGTCCAGTCGGAAATGCGGAGCGTGATCAGTTGGCGCCCTTGCGGATCTGTGGCCATGTCCCACTTTGCACTCACCGAGCCAGCAGATTCACCAAGCACCTCTTCCAGCCAGTGATTGGCCTGCCGCACCAACGGGAACAGGCAACCATTCTTCTCTATATCCGGGCCGTAGCTCGTGTTCATAAGCAACTCCAAGCAAGCATGCACATTATACTCCGCGCCGAACCGCGAGAACAGCTATCGACATTTGAGATACCCAAACGCCGCCCTCGCCACCTCTGCCGCCGTCGTCTCATACGGGTACAATTCCACCGTCACCCATCCTCCATACCCAATCGCCTCCAGCGCCGCGAAAACGGCCGGGATGTCGATCACGCCCTGGCCAAGCGGCAGGTGCTGGTGGACGTGATTCTTGCCGATGTCCTCGAGGTGAACGTGAGCGATCTCAGGCGGCATGGCGCGGATCACAGCGGCCGGGTCGTCGCCGACACAGAAGAGGTGGCCGATGTCGCAGTTCATCCGCAGAAATGCCTCGCCGGGGAAGAATGTGTCCTTGAAGTGCGTGTACTCATCGGCCGACTGGATGAACAGGCCCGGCTCGGGCTCGATGGCCAGCACGATGTTGGCGGCTTTGGCGGCCGGCAGGACCTGGCGCAGGCCTTCGGCGAATCGCTGGCCGGCCTGCTCGCGGGAGAGGCCGGCGCCGATCATCGGTCCGCCGGGCTGGAGGCTGATGCTGGGGGCGTCGAGTTGCCGCGCCATGTCGATGCACCGCAGCGTGTGGTCGATGCGCAGTTGCCGCCGCGCCGCATCATCCTCGATCCAGGTCGGGTGATATGTATCGCCCTCTGCGAAGAGCGTGAAGGCGTTGATGTTGCTGATGGCCAGGCCCAGGCGATGCAGTCGCTGGCGCAGCTCGGCGATGCGCTGTGGCGTCATCTCGGGCGGATAGGCGTGCGGAACGTCGGCCATCAGCTCGACGCCGCGGTAGCCGATCGAGGCGATGGCGTCGATCGCTTCATCGAGCGTGTTCTTCTTGAAGGCATTGGTTGAGAAGGCCAGTCGCTGCATGGTCGTGAAGACTCCTTGGGGCGCATCGCGGCCGGCGTGGCGAGCCGCGGGCTCAGTGCGAGAACCGCACGTATCCGTTGGGGAAGTAATAGGCGCCGCTGATCGAGAGCCCCGATCGGTAGGCATAGCCGTGCCAGCCATAGCCGTACCGGGGATAGTATGGCCACGCGCCATACCAGGTTGGCGGGTAGCCAAGGTTGTAGCGGTAATACGAGGTGTCATACTCCCGATCCAACCGAGCGCGGAGCATCGCCTGGTCCAGATCGTCCCGGGCCCACCAGAAATCATCCCGGACGGGCCCGGCCGGCTGGATCAGCCCGCCCACATCCGCGATCCGGGCAATCACCTCCGGAATCACGGGCGCGGGCGGCTCGGCCGGCCGGCCCGTGATCTGCCGCAGAATCTTGCGTGTCTGCTCGGAGAGCGAATCCTCCACCGTGAACAGATCGCGCAGTGCGCCGGTGGCTTTCATCGCGCCGAATACCTGCCCGCTCGCGACGTTCAACAAGCTGCGCGGTGATGCGGATTTCCCCGTCGTTGATCTGATAGGCGCCATAGGCCACCAGCGCCGCCTGCGCCTCGCGGCCGAGGCGACGGGCCGCGGTGGCGTCCGGCGCGGCGGGCGGCTGCGCCGCCGGCAGCCGCGTCAAGGCGAGGCGGCTGCGCTCCAGGTCGTTGGCAAGGTTCTGCTGAATCGCACTGGCGACCCACCCGGCCTGCGCGACGTCGCCAAGGGCCTCGAATTTCAGCAGCAAGACGGTAACGGGCCCGCGCGCGGCGCATCAGCCTGCCCGGCCGCGCTACCGACGCATGCGGCAAGGAGCACCAGGAATGCCGCCCGCTGGCTCATCTCGAATCCTCCTGCAAACATCATAACCCTTGGCCGCCCGTCGGGCCAATGGATTATTGGACAGAAGGCGCGTGGCGACGCAGGCGGTGGATGCGGCCGCTCGCTTCACTACAAATGTCCCGTTCCAGCGGACTCATGCCTATTTCCTTTTGCCCATTTTCAGTCAATAATGAAACAGCCTGGGCTCTTGGCCGACTCTAGTTACGAGGGCTTCTGATTTGTGAGGACCATTCGGCATTTCATCTTCGTGCTCGTCTCCGTCGCGTGTTGCGGCTGCGCCTGGGGCAGCCTGCTCGACGACGTCGGATGGACCGCGCTGGTGGACAGCCCCCATCCGCCAACGGCAATTGGCTCGGGGATCGTGGTCGGCCAGGTTGAGGCGCTCAACGGCGGCGGCTATGCTCCAGACCAGCTCAACAGCGAGTTCGCGGGCAAGACCTTCACGTTGCACGGCGTCTCGGCAACGCCCGCGAGCAGGCATGCCACCATGGTCGGCTCGCGCATCTATGGCGATACCCTGGGGCTGGCGCCCAAGGTCACCAACATCCAGATTTTCAGCGACACCTCGTTCACGGGCCCCGATGGGCTCAACGCGCTGGGCGTCGGCGACCCCAAGTCGCTGGGCGTGTCGGTGCTGAACTGCAGTTGGGTGGGCGCGGCCAGCAGCCCAACGCAAAATCGCGATATCCTCCGCCGTCTCGATTTCCTGGTCAATCGCGACAACATGGTTGCCGTGGTCGCCGTCGACAATGGCGCGACCAGCTCGTATCCGATCCTCATGGCCAGCGGCTACAACAGCATCGCCGTTGGCATTGCCGGCGGCAGCAGCGTGGGCCCGACCTACTACGACGGCGGCCCGCGCCAAGCCCGATGTCATCGTGCCGGCCAGCACCACCAGCGAGGGCGCGGCGGCCGTGTCGGGCGCGGCGGCGATGCTGCTGTCGGAGGCCCAGACCCGCAAGCTCCCCGTCACCGCTCAGGGCATCAAGGCCATGATCATGGCCGGCGCCCAGCACTTGGCGGGCTGGCATCATGGCGCCGCCGGCTCGGTGGACGACATGATGGTGCCCCTGGACTATTCCCAGGGCGCGGGCCAGCTCCGGATCGATCGCTCCTATAACATCCTTACGGCCGGCCGCCGGGCCGCTTACACGTCGGTACCGCGCCGCGGGTGGGATGTGAACTCGGCCAGTCGCACGCGCAGCCCAACTTACCAAATCAGCCTGACCAGCGCGGTCAAGAACTTCGTCGCCGTGCTCGCGTGGAACCGGCGCTTCGTGGCCGGCACCATCGCGTTCACGCAGCGGACCCAGATCCTCGCCAACCTCAATCTCTACCTCCAGCAGAAGGTGGGGAGCACCTGGCGCAACGTCGATCGCAGCCTCAGCACGAAGGACAATGTCGAAGAGATCTTCCGTCCGAGCCTCAGCGCGGGCACGTATCGCCTTATGGTCACGGGGGACATGAGCGAATACTACGGTCTGGCGTGGGACAGCGACCTGGCGTCAACGAAGGCGATGCCGGCTTCCTCCGGGCGGACCGCAACCGCGGGCAGTCATGGCATCGCCTATGCCACGGCAGTTCCCGAGCCTTCCACGCTGCTGCTGGCGCTGCCGGCGTCGCTCCTGCTGATGCGTCGCAGACGTTCGTAGAATGAGTTTGCAGGGCGGATTGAACGGCTCGCAAGCGAGCCGGCTAAACCTGCCAACCTCCCCTTCCATTGGCTGCGGTTTTCCAGCATCATATCGCCCTCGCATGGGCGTGCAAAAAACGATCTCACGACGTATGTTTCTGGCATCGGCGTCGGCTGCGCTGGCCGCCGCCATGGCGCGGGGAGCACAACAGGAGCCGATCATGTTCAAGTTCTCGCTGAACACCAGCACCATCTCCGGACAGAAGCTCTCCCTCGAACAGCAAATCGAGACGGTCGCCAAGGCCGGCTACGACGCCATCGAGCCGTGGATGCGCGATGTCGAGCATTACATCAAGAGCGGCAAGTCGCTGGCCGAGCTGAAGAAGCGCATCGCCGACCTGGGGCTGAGCGTCGAAGACGCCATCGGCTTCGCGCAATGGATTGTCGACGACGAGGCCGTGCGCAAGAAGGGCATGGAACAGCTCAAGCACGACATGGAACTGGTGGCGCAGATTGGCGGCAAGCGCCTGGCCGCGCCGCCGCTGGGCGCCACGGACATCGCGAGCTTCGATTTGAAGAAAGCGGCCGAGCGCTACGCCGCGGTGCTGGATCTCGGCGAAAAGATGGGGATCGTGCCGCAGCTCGAGTTCTGGGGCCACAGCAAGACCATCGGCCGGCTTTCCGAGGCCGCTCAAGTTGCCCGCGACGCTGGCCGGCCCAAGGCCTGCATCCTGGCCGACGTGTTTCATATGTACAAGGGCGGCAGCGACTTCGCCGACCTGGGCAAGCTCCCCAAGGGGATGCTCCAGGTGATGCACGTGAACGACTACCCGGCCGACCCGCCGCGTGCGAAGATCGCCGATCGCGATCGCGTGTGGCCGGGCGACGGCATCGCACCGCTCACGCAGATCCTGCGGGACGTGGCCGCCAACAACCCCAGGTGCGTGCTGTCGCTGGAGCTGTTCAACGCGCAGTATTGGAAACTGGACGCGCTGGTCGCGGCCAGGACCGGCCTGGAAAAGATGAAGGCGGCGGTGAAGAAGGCGGAGCTTTAGCCGGCTCGCTTGGGAGCCGTTGATCGAGTAGCGAGTAGCGAACCCCTACTTGGAAGTGGGAAGTGACCATCATGCAGTTGACCGATACCCAGATCACCGGCGTGAGCCTCGCGAATCTCACCGCCCACGGCGACGATCGCGGCGTGTTCTACGAGGCGTTCCGCGCGAGCTGGCTGGGGCCCGAGCAGCGCTGGGTGCAGTGGAACCTTTCGCGCTCGCATGCGGGCGTCGTCCGGGGACTGCATTATCATAAGAAGCAGACAGATTACTGGGTGGCCGTCGAGGGGCGGCTGCTGGCGGGGCTTGTGGATGTGCGGCGCGATTCGCCGACGTTCCGCGCGGCCATCTGCGTGGAACTGGACAGCGCGCATCCGCAGGGGCTCGTCATCCCACCGGGCGTGCTGCACGGTTTTCGCGCCCAGACCGAGCTGACGCTGATGTATCTGCTGGATCAGGAGTACGACAACACCGACGAATTCGCGGTGCGCTGGGACGACCCGGACCTGCGACTGCCGGCGAATTGGTATGCGCCGCCGGCGCCAATCATCTCCCAACGGGATGCGGGAGCGCCGGGGTTTTCCAGTCTTGGTTTTTGACTCCCTCAATACCCCCGCACCGTGTTCTTCATTGATCGCACGACTTCTTCGCTCACGCCCGCGTCGCGGAGCTGGTTTTCGTCGGCCGCCGTCAGGCGGAAGACGGTCCCGCTGCGCTCGATGCGGTCGATGATCACGTTGTCGTGGATGCCCTGGCGCGTCCAGTTGATAACGTCGTTCTTGGTGACTCGCTGGTCCTGGGAGACGGCCTGGCGCGGGGCGGATACCGGCCGGCCGTAGGCATCGGCCTTGCGCTGCTCGGCCTTGTCCATCTCATTGCCCACCATGTAGCCGCCGACGACGCCGATGGCGCCGCCAATCAGGGCGCCTTCGCCGGCGCGGGCGTGGGACATCGAGCCGATCAGCCCGCCAACGCCAGCGCCGCCGGCCCCGCCGACCAGCGCGCCGGTCTGTGCGTTGGTCTCGCAACCGCCCAGAAACACCGCGGACGAAGCAATCAACACTGCGGCCAGAACATTATCGGAACAGCGCCACATCGATCTCTCCAGGGTTCCCACTCTCTCTCGGGGGTCATATCATACACCAGTTTGGGCAGCGAGCACATGATTTGGTCAACGCCTGTCGTAAGTGGCGGTAGAACTGGGTGTTACGTGATGGCCGGGGGACTTGCCATTGTCGGTGAGATGACCCTCGCCGCGGCAAGATTGACATGGGAGCTTGCGATGAAACTCAGTTCCGCTCTGGTGGGTCTCGTGATCTGGGGATGCCTGATCTGCATCGCGCGCGGCACGGACGATGCCCCGGCCGGGCCATGGAAGGCCTTCGAGGATGGCCGCTTCGCCTGGAAGTGCTCGCCGCCCCTGATCGACTTTGACCGCAAGGCGGCCGACCCGCACGTGAGCATCAAGGATCCCACCATCGTGCGGCACCAGGGCAAGTGGCATCTGTTCTGCACGGTGCGGATGGCCTCGGGCAAGGTGGATACCCAGTACCTGAGCTTCGATGATTGGAAGAACGCCAACGCCGCGGCCAGGACTCCGCTGAACCTGCACGACCAGTATTACTGCGCGCCGCAGGTGTTCTTCTTCCGGCCGCAGAACAAGTGGTATCTGCTCTACCAGATTCGCGACAAGGACCACGTCCCGCCGTGGGGGCCGGCGGTTTCGACCAGCAGCGATATCGGCGACCCCAAAAGCTGGACCAAGCCGACGTGGATTTTCGACAAGCAATACAAGGGCCTGGATTACTGGATGATCGGCGACGGGAAGAAGATGTACCTACTGTTCACGTCATTGGACGGCCGGATGTGGCGCAGCGGGACGAGCGTGGCGGATTTCCCCAAGGGCTTCAGCGAGCCGGCGGTGGTGCTGACGGCCGACATTTTCGAGGCGTCGCACACGTACAAGCTCAAGGGCCTGGACAAGTATCTCACCATCGTCGAAGCACAGGGCGAGAACCGGCGCTACTACAAGGCCTACCTGGCCGACCGGCTCGACGGCATCTGGAAGCCGCTGGCCGACACGATCAAGAAGCCTTTCGCGGGACTGGCCAATATCCAGCAGGAGCAGCCGTGGACGGCCAGCATCAGCCATGGCGAACTGATACGCACGGGCGCCGATGAGCTGATGGAAGTGGACCCCGCGCACGTGCAATTCCTGTTTCAGGGGGCGAGCGATGATGAATATCGCAACAGCGGGGGGTATGGGAAGATTCCGTGGAGGTTGGGGATGCTGGAAGGAGGATCGGCGGAGCTGCCGTAGGGCTCAGCGTCTGCCCCGACTGAGCCAGCCATCCTGGTGTGGTGCACGCGGGTCAGGGCAGATCTCCCATCGCCTCACGAGCCAGTTGCCTGGCGTAGTCTCGCACGTCAGCCGGCCAACGTGCCATGTGTTTCCCGAAAGCCCCCGCATCGCCCGCGAACAGTGCCCGCATCGCCTCTTCGTATCCCGCTTGATTGCCGGCCAGGGCCGTCGCGAATCGGTATGCCGCCTCCTGGCAGCGGCGCTTGCGATCGGCGTCCGCGCTGGTGCGTCGCGCGCCTTCGACCAGCTTGCGCAAGGCCACCGAGCGCCGCCGGGCTGGGCGCTGAGCCACTTCCAGTGCCGGGGCAGCAGGGTCACCTCCCGGGCGACCACTCCCAAGCGCGGGCGGCCGGGGCCACGCTGCGCTGAGCTCGGTGGCGGCATCGGCATCTGGCGCGGGCGCATCGGCCTTGGGGAGTCGCGACAGTACCGTCTTCACTGAGCCGCGGAAGTCCACCTCGATCTGCCGGCCGGTGGCATCGTCGAAGATCAGCACCACCGCCCGCTCGACTCGCTGGTCCAGCGCCGCCTTGGTTTCGGCAGCAACCTCTCTCAGCGGTCCCGACGCGATCCGCCGGTTGCCGTCGAAGGCTGTGCAGCGCGTTGCCTCGTTCCACTCGAGCGTGGTGCTGGCCAATGATCTGTCCATGCGAAGGTTTTATCCGGGTAATAATCGGAAGTCAAATATTACCCGGATGATTTTCCGGGTCGGTGGCACCGATGCTGCCGCGGATCCGCCAGCATCTGGGGCAGCGCACGTCGAAGTCGTGGCTGATCTTGATCGAATGAGGGAGTGCCCCGACGCAGAACACGAGTATGAAGCTGCCTCTCATCGAATCGTGGATCGGTGAAAGCAAAACACTACATCGGCAAGGCGGTAGCAGTAAGAGAAAGCCGATAACTGGAGAACACATGCACGAGCCGAAGTTGCGTTCGAGCCGAAGGGAGTTTCTGCGGGGTGTGGCGGCCGCCGGTGCCATGGTGGCCGCTCCGATGATCGTGCCGAGTCGGGCGCTGGGACTCGATGGCGCCATTGTCCCCAGCGAACGAATCACCTTCGGCGCCATCGGCGTCGGCGGCCGGGGCGGCTACGTGCTGAGCTGCTTCCTGGCCGAGCCGGTCGTGCAGTGCGTGGCGGTGTGCGATGTGAAGGGACCTCATCGAGCGAATGCCAAGCGGGCCGTCGATGCGAAATACGGCAACCAGGACTGCGCCACTTACATCGACCTGCGCGAGCTTCTCGCTCGGCAGGACATCGAGGCGGTGCTCGTGGCGACCGGCCCGAATTGGCATGGGCTGGCGGCATCGCTGTCGGTGCGGGCGGGCAAGGATGTCTACTGCGAGAAGCCCTGCACCAAGACCATTTCCGACGCGCTCGCTCTTCGCGATGTGGTCCGGCGAACAGGTCGGATTTTTCAGGCGGGCACGCAGCGGCGCAGCCTTCCGGGGTTCACCTTCGCCGTCGAGTTGGCGCACACCGGCCGGCTCGGCAAGCTCCTGGCCATGGCCGCGCATCCGCTGACGACGCCGCCGCACTCCAGCGGCTGGCTGCCGGCCGAGCCGCAGCCGCGCGCGAGGAGATCGACTGGGACCTCTTCCTCGGCCCGGCGGCATGGCGGCCATACGCGCGCGGCAATCTCAACAGCTTCAACTTCGAGGAAGGCGGCGGCATGGTCGGCGGCGGCACGCTGCCCTGGGGCTCGCACACGGTTGACCTCTGCCAGTGGGCCAACAAGGCCGACGACACCGCGCCAATCGAGTATTGGCCCGAGAAGGGCACATGCCACGCGCGCTATGCCAACGGCGTGACGCTCACCATGCGCGACAGCGGCTGGGTCGAGACGGACACCTGCCCGGTGCGATTCGAGGGCGATGCCGGATGGGTCGAGACCAGCGACAGCGGCAACGTGATCGCCCAGCCCGCGACGCTGCTGGCCGGCCGGCACAACAAGATCGCCGGCTATCCCGCCAATCCCCACGTGCGCAACTTCCTCGAATGCGTCAAGTCGCGGGCGAGCACCCGCGCCAACGCGGACGTGGCGTGCCAGGCGCACATCGCCTGCCATGCGGCCAATATCGCGCTGTTCCTCAACCGCAAGGTGCGCTGGGATCCGGCGAAGAACGAGTTCATTGATGATGAGCAGGCGAATCGGCTCAGGTCGGAGGCGCTGAGGGATCCGTGGTCGATCGGATAGCGCCTGCCCCAGGATCCCGTGCGGACGAGCTGGCTCAGAACAATCTCAAGGAGAAATTGATATGTCCAACACCGATCACCGTCTTGCTCTCGGGTACGGCAGTGCCTGGCACCTGCTCAGATATCTTGGTTACCATCGCGAGAAGTTGAACGCGGCAGTGGAGGCGGCGATTGGCGACTCCGCGAAGGTTACTCGTTGGCTAGACTTCGATCGGTGTCGCACTGCCTCACGCTATTGCACCGGGAAACCCGTGCGCGATGCGGAGTGGACGCGCCTCAATTTCATAGAGGACGAGAGCCTACAACGCAAATACGACGAGTTCTGGCCACCGAGGGGGTCCCAACAGAATTGGGATGCAGTTGGCGAGGGCCTCTTCGCTGGCGACCGCGAGTACCTGCTCGTCGAAGCAAAAGGGCACCTTGACGAGCTGCGCCGGACGGGACAACGGCGGAAGGCAGTGGGCGAGCCAAGATCCTATCAGCATTTGATGAGACCAAGAGAATGATGCATGTCAATGCATCCCGCGACTGGACAACGAGCTACTATCAATATGCCAACCGACTGGCGACCCTCCATTTCCTGAGGCGCGAGCAGATCGGAGCTCGTCTGCTCCTGATCTACTTCGTGGGCGACGATTTCACGGGAAAGAAATGCCCGAAGGATGCTCAGGAGTGGCGACCCAAGCTTAGGATCGTGCATGATGCGCTTGGTTTGACGGGCAAGAGCGACCTAGAGAGATTTGTGCATGAAGTGTTCGTGCCAGTTGACATCGCCCCAGACGTAACGTAGGCAGCACGCAATGGCGCTATCCGGCGCGGTTCCATGTCACGCAGTTGATTACTCCGCCCTTGGCGGCCAGCTTCTCGCACCGCAGGGACAAGACTCGGCGCTTTGGGAACCACTCTTCCAGGAGGCGCTGGACCTCGCCATCCTGCGACAAGCCAAAGGCGGGACAAACAATCACGTCGTCCGTCTGAAGGAAGTTGATGTACACGCCCACTGCGCTGGGAATGCCAACGGGACCGATCTCATCGGTCGGCGCGTAAGGGAAAGGAATCAGCTCGAAACCGTAGCGGCGCAGGATGCGGTAGAGGCGCTGGCCATAATCCGCATCGACCTGCCGGTAGTCATTCACCAGCAACGTCCGTTGATCCACGAATCGCAACACGCCGTCAGCGTGGCCCAGCACATCGTCCTGTTCGGGCGGAATCACGATCAGCCGCTCCACCTCCAGTTCCTGCCGCAGCCGCTCGCGGAGAGCGGGCCGACTGACATGCCGATTCTCCCGGTAGACCTTGCTTGTGACGATTGCCGTGCGGCCATGGCGGATGATGTTGCCGCCGTCGATCACCAGGTCCGACCATCGGCACCCCTCCATCCCGAGCAGGTCAGCGGCGCGATCCGTCCGCTCCTTCGGGTAGCGCCGCAGGTAGTCGGGGGCGTAGCGGAACTGGACGAACCGCCCCGGGCCGAGCTGCACGGGCATGTAGTCACGGCACCAGATGTCCTTCGTGCCAGGGATCAGGCACAGGCGTTGGCCGAAGATGGCGACGAGAGCGTCGGCAACCCGAGGATGCCGCCTCGGCAGCAAGTCGGAAATGAACACGCTATTGGTGACGTGCCCGCCGGCCATCGCATAAGTTGATACCACAAGCTGGTGGCAACGTGGCGTCAGTCGCTGGCACCGCGTTGGCACGCCGACTCCGTGCCCACCGGGCCATAAATCGCGCATCGTATCCGCAGATACGCCGCCCACATTTGATCGCCGTAGCTGAAGTGCCACCACTCGCCGGGATAGTTGCTGAATCCCTCGTCGTGCATGGCGGCGATCAGCAGCCGTCTGTGGCGGGAGACAGCGGGCGGGAGTTCGCGCGCGAAGCTCGGCGTCCGCGGCGTGAACTCGTCAACGCCCGTGCCCATGTCGATCTCGCGGCCGGCCGCGTCGGCCAGTGTCACATCAACCGCTCCGCCGGTTTGATGCCCGCCGCCGCGGCCCGTCGGCTGGGCAACGCACAGCCGGGTCAGACGCTCGACCTGGTCCTGGCTGGCCTGCGGGTTTTCGGCGCGAACGATGGCAAGCCGCTGGTTCCAATGCTCCTCCTGACGCTGCGGGCTGCGATAGCCCTCGGCCAGGACGAGCCTGAGATCGTCAGGCAGTCGCTCGGCCGCCGCGTTCAGCCGCCGCAGGGCATCTTCGCGAAGAAGCAAGCCCGCGCCGGCCACAGGATGGAGTAAGAGCCGGGGCGAAGCGCTGGCCGGCACGAGCGGCTGACCGCACTCGACGATGGGGACAGCATGAATCACCTGGCGCGGCAGCACGGGCCGGAGGCCGATCCGCCAGAGGACATAACCCAGGGCTGAACGTGGCGAGAGCATCAACGATTCCCTTCACCATCGCGTTGCATCGGCGCTTGCGGCCGCCGGATGAGAGCCGATATAACCTTGCCACGTATCTTCTCTCAGCACCATCAGGATTGCCATGACCACAAAATCACCCTTCGACCCTCTCGCCGATTTTAACCGCCCCGTCCGGCGTACGGACCCCGCCGATGCTCTGCGTCTCTTCTTCGCCTCCGTCCTGCTCGCGGCCGGGATCGCGCTGAGCATCTGGCTCGTCGTGATCGTCTACCATATCGTGACCAGCCCCAACGAAGTCCATCTCGTGCAGCGGATCATGCCGACCCGCACGGAAGATCTGACGATCATCGTGCCCGCCGGCAAGATCGAGCTGCCCCGACACGCGTTCGTGCTGTCGGGATTCCTCATGGTGCTGCTGCTGCTCCTCCCGGTGACGAAGATCGCGCTGACGCTCATTCGCTTGGGAGCGGCCATGCTCCAGCAGAAATCGGGGAGCCAGGAAGCCACCACGAAGCAGGAGGCGCCGGCCAGGTGATACGCCCGATGGCAGGTCACCGACTCTAACCCGCCTATTCAGCAGGCAGATTCCGCGCGTACCCGTCAGCGAAGCGCATTTGTGCGGTCGCGCCACGGCCCGAAGAGCAAAGACAGGTGCTGGCACGGTTCTTGCCCCATGGTCTCCCTGGCGAGGCGAGCTTTGCCCGCCGATTTATGGAGGCTACGCGATGGCCAAGACCCACGAGGCGCCCGTTACGGCTGTGCCCTCAACCAAGACTTCATCGGAAGACTTGTCGAAGCTGATCGTGCAGTCGGCGGAAAGGCAGGCGGGCGAGGAAGTTCGCTGCTCGCGGGCATACGGCGATTTCTACCGATGCAACTGGTGGGTCAAGGATGGCAGCGACCCGATCGATAGCGTTGGCGGCCGGGTCGTCAGGAGCCGCTTTCTTCGGGTGGTCAACACTCCGGACGGTCTGGTCATCGAGGACCTGACGCGGTGAGACAGAATGGCTGAGTCTGCCGGCGCTGGCCGCCGAATCGCGCGACGCCTGCTCGAAATGGATCGCTACTCGGTCTGCTGCAGGTACTCCGGCAGCAGAAGCGCCCGGATCGGATAACCACCGCCCTCCGAACGGAACTCCACTTCATAGGCGGGAGTGGGGGCGAACCAGACACTCTGCACGATACCTTCGGCGCCGGATGCCAGGAAAAGCTCGGGAACGCTGCGAGCCAATCGGACCGTCTCGTTCAGTTCGGGGGCCTGCATGGCGTCTCCTGTGAAGCCCTGTGTCCGTCGTCCGGGTCCGGCAGCGTCCATCACGCCGCGCATCTCGGCCCTTCCTGAACAGTAGTATGTCCTGGTCGCGGGGATATTCCCGGAAATCACCATTGTAGCCTGGGGGTCTCCGGGACAATCGTTTTCCCAATCTCGGTCGCCGCAGCCTTGGATTCGGGGGGCTCACGACGCATAATGCCGCATCATGACCGTACACCAGGCGATCAAGCTGCGGCGCAGCGTGCGTGCGTACTCACCCCGGCCGATTCCCGACGACGTGATGCAGCGCATGCTCGAAGCGCTGCGCTACGCTCCGTCGGCCTGCAACATCCAGCCGTGGCGGTTCATCTTCGTGACCGACCCGAAAATGCGCCAGGAACTGGCCCGCGCAGCCAAGGAGCAGATGTGGATGGCCGACGCGCCGGTGATCGTCGTCGCCTGCGGCTATCCCGCGCAGGCCTACCCGCGCATGGGCGGCAAATACAGCAGCCTCGATATCGACATCGCCATCGCGCTGGATCACCTCACGCTGGCGGCCGTCGCCGAAGGGCTGGGCACCTGTTGGATCGGCGCATTTTACGAACAGCAGGTCAAACCGATCCTGGGCATCCCCGAGGGCGTGCGCGTGCTGGCCATGGTGCCGCTGGGCTATCCCGCGAGCGAAGGCTTGATCCATGTCGTAACCGACGATCAGCGCAAAGCCGAATCCGATGTATTCAGTGTAAACGGTTTTTCCGGGAAGTGAGCCATGATTAAGAAGCTATCCGTACTCCTCGCAGTTCTCTCATCGTTTCTCGCCAGCGCCGCTCGCGCGCAAACCACCGCGCCCGCGAGCATCGCCGCCGTTCTCCAGCCGTTCGTTCAACAAAGGCGCGCTGGCCGGCGCCGTGACGCTCGTCGCCACCAAGGACAAGGTCCTCGGCCTCGAAGCCGTCGGCTATGCCGATATCGCGGCCAAACAACCGATGCGCACCGACTGCCTCTTCTGGATCGCCTCGCAGTCCAAGCCGCTCACGGCCACCGCGCTGATGATGCTGGTGGACGAGGGCAAGGTCAACCTCGACGATCCGGTGGAGAAATACCTCCCCGAGTTCAAGGAGCAGCTTCTGGCCGTGCCCGCGCCGAATGGCCCGGCCGTCCTGAAGAAGCCCGCCCATCCCATCACCGTCCGCGAAGTCCTCTCCCACACCAGCGGCCTGCCGTTCATGTCGGCGGCCGAGAAGAAGATCGACGGGCTGTCGCTGGCGGATGCCGCCCGCAGCTACGCCAAGACCCCGCTCAAGACCGAGCCCGGCGCCGCCTACGCTTACAGCAACGCCGGCATCAATACCGCCGGGCGGATCATCGAGGTCGTCAGCGGCATGCCCTACGAGAAATTCATGGAAGAGCGCCTCTTCAAGCCGCTGGGCATGAAGGATACGACCTTCTGGCCCAGCGATGAGCAGATCAAGCGCCTGGCCAAGTCCTACGGGCCGAACAAGGAGAAGACCGCGCTGCAGGAGATTCCCATCGGCCAGCTCACCTATCCGCTGAACGACAGCAAACGCGGCCCATGCCCCGCGGGCGGCTATTTCTCGACGGCGGCCGACATGGGCATCTTCTGCCAAATGGTCCTCAACGGCGGCGTGTACGCCGGCCGGCGCTATGTCTCCGAAGCATCCGTGCGCGAGATGACCTCGACGCAAACCGGCGACCTGCTGAACAAGGGCAAGGGCGAAGGCGGCTATGGCCTGGGCTGGTCCACCAGCCGCAAGGCCGCCAGCGCCAAGGACACGGTCAGCCCCGGCCCGTTCGGCCATGGCGGCGCCCAGGCCACCGACATGTCCATCGACCCGCAGCGCCAGCTCATCACGGTCTGGATGGTGCAGCACGCCGGCTATCTCGGGCCCGACGGCGGCAAGATCGTCCCCGCCTTCAGGAAGGCGGCGGAGGCGATTGGAAAGTAGATCGCGGATCGTTCACCAGCAGCGGCTCGCTCGACGCGCCCTTCGGCACGGGCGGGGTTGTGGTCACCACGTCGATCGGCGGCGCGGCCGAGGGCTACGCCGGCGCGATTACTTCCGGCGGCAAGATCCCTGGCTGCCGGACATGGGACATGGCTGCCGGACAGGTGACACGACGGCGAATCCCGTGTATCTTGTGAAAGACAACGGCGCCGGGTTCGACATGCGTGACGCCGGAAGACTCTTCTGAGATTGGATCGTCCCATGGCAATACCGTTAAGAGTCCTGGTGTTGGAAGATCGCGTGGAAGACGCCGAGTTGATGTTGCGCTCGCTGCGAGAGGCGGACTACGCTCTCGATTTCGCGCGCGTTGACAACGAGGCGGAATACCTGCTGCTGCTGAAATCGAACTGGGACGTAATCCTGGCCGACTACTCCATGCCGCAGTTTAATGCTCCGCAGGCGCTGGCTCTTTTGCAGGAGCGGGGGTTGGACATTCCTTTCCTGGTGGTCACGGGCACCATCAGCGAAGAGATCGCGGTCGAGTGCATGAAGCGCGGCGCGGCGGACTATCTGCTCAAGGATCGGCTGACCCGGCTGGGACCGGCCGTGCGGCAGGCCCTGGACGCACGGATTGTTCGCCAGAAACAACGGCAGGCGGAACGCGAGGCGATGGAATATCAGCGCCGTTTGCAGGCGCTGGCGTCGGAATTGGCGCGGGCCGAGGATCGCCAACGTCGCCAACTGGCGGCGGTCTTGCACGATGGCATCGGCCAGATCCTCTTCTCCGCCGCCGCCAACCTGGTCTCGTTGCAAAACGGCGATCCGCGGAACTGCGGCCCGGAAGCCCTGGCCCCAACCCTGGCCCTGCTCGACAAGGCCATTCGCGATACCTGCGACTTGACGTTTGAACTGTATCCACCGGTCCTTTACGAAATCGGCCTCAAGCCCGCCCTCGAACGCCTGGTCCAGCAATTCCAGACGCGCAACCCCGTCGTGTGCCATCTGGCCATGGACGGAGATGTGCCATCCCTGGATGCCGACATGCGCGGCACGCTCTACCAGGCTGTCAGAGAGTTGCTGGCCAACATCGTCAAGCATGCGCGGGCGCAAACAGTGCGAGTGAATGGAGTCAGCGATGGCGCCCTGCTGATTCTCTCGGTTCAGGACGACGGCGTGGGATTCGATCCCGGCAGCGTCTCCGCTTCCGCGTCAACACCCGGCGGATTCGGTCTGTTCAACATCCGCGAACGGCTTCGGGCTCTGGGCGGTCGGCTCGACGTCGTTTCCAGCCCCGGCAATGGAAGCCGCATCACCATGCTGATTCCCCTGGCCGAATCCCTTCAAGCATGAGAGGGACAAGCATAAAACGGGTCATAGGTCATAAGCCTTTTACGCGACATACAAGATACAAGATAGCTACAATCTTGCCCTGGAAACGGGCACATGATTCTTTCGCCTTGCCTTCAGGCTTCAGGCGGCTGTGCCCCGGACCATGTAAACCGAACGGTCACTCGAGGCGCCAGGCCGCGTAAACGCGGAACTCCGAACACTCCGAAGGCAAACGAGCTGGAGCTGTCGGAACTCTCAGGCGGCCTACACCACCTCGCCGCGGTCAGGATCTCATGGCGGCGAAATGGGTTCATCACAGATCTACATCCACCACCCCAGATCGATCTCCGGGAAGATGCTATCGTGCGCATCCATCTCTGTGATCTCGACCTGCCGCAGGGGCGAGATGCTCTGGCCGGCGGCGAGTTCCTCGGCCAGCAGCGTGGCGCGGTCGAACTGCGTGGCGTGGCCGGCGAAGCGCTGGATGCCGTAGTCCACCGCGCCGTGGGAGTCGATCACGAACGGCCAGTCGCTGGCCTGGAGCAGCAGCAGCTCGCGGCCGGCGCGTGGAGCATTTCCTTGATCTGCGCGTTGGTCTGCCAAGGCAGCTCGTGCAGGAGCTTGAGCATGCGGCACTCAGCGCGATATTCCATCTCCCATATCCAACGTGTGTGGTCATTGATCCAGACGCTGTGGTTGCCGCTCTTGCCCCACGAGCCCTCGGGCAGGCGCATGACCTTGTCGCACGGCTGGTTGTACAGCGACTCCTCGGCCGTCATCAGGCGGATTTCCTTGTTGTTATTGAGAGTGAGGATGACGTCGCGGAGGAACTGGATCCCCTCGAACCACCAGTGGCCGAAAAGCTCGGCGTCGAAAGCCGCCACGACCGTGCCTGTGCGGCCGGTGGCGAACTGGTATCCGCCGAGAACATCGCGCACGACGTTGCAGAAATGCTGCGCCTGCTCGAAGACCTTGCCGGAAATGTCGTCGGGGTAATAGGGGTCCTTCTCGCCGAGGCCAGCCTTGTTGTGCGTGATCTTCCAGTAGCGCAGGCCACGGTCGTTGTGTTTCTTGTGGAACTCCAGGTAGACGCCCGCGCCGGGATAGCCGATCGTGCCGCTCCACACCTGCTCGGAGACCTGGGGGTGCCGCGCGAAGGCGTACACCTCGGGCCGGCGGGGCTCGCTTACCACGCCGACGCCCTCCAGCGGACTGCGCCAGCCGCGGCGATTGTCCCAATAGAGCTGGGCATCGCCCACCTGGCGGAACTCGCTCTTTTCCATGATGCCCATGGGCTGGCCGCTGGAGATCAAATGCGTGTCGACGAAGAAATGCGTCACGCCGCAAGCGGGCAGGAATGTCTCCAGCCCCTGGCGATGACGCGGGTTGTCATAGAGGACGGATGGCAGCCAGTGGTCCCACGTTGGCCGATACGCGCACTCCGGCAGCCACATGCCGCGCGGCTTGAAGCCCAGACGCTTCTCGCTGGTGAGCGTTCCCGCGGCCATTTGCGCGCGGATCGCCTCGTCATTCAATAGCAACGGCATGTAGGCATGGGTGGCGTTGCTGGTGAGGACCTGGATATGCCCCTCGCGATAGCGCTTGCCATATTCGGCCGGGATATCCCGGCCGATGGACTCGAATCGCTCCAGCCACTTCTGATACCACTGCTCCCAGCGGCCGGCCAGATAGGCAAAGTGGAGGTTGTTCTGGTGCTCAAATTCCTTGCGGTCGCGAATGGCCCGCTGGCGGCGCTCGTCAAGGTAAGCGACGAAGCCCGTCTTGAATCGCTCGTGGGCAAGCTGCTCCAGCAGCACGGGCGTGAGGCCGATGGTGAGCGCCGGCCGGCCACGCAGAAGCGCCACCTCGCCGACCATGTCAAGCAGAGGCAGGTAGGTCTCGGCCGCCGCCTCGTACAGCCAGGCTTCGCCATGGGGATAGGTGCCGTGGTTCAGGACGTAGGGCAGGTGCCCGTGAAGGACGATGCAGAGATTGCCGACAGTGCTCATGTGGGGCTCAATCGTAACGGGGAAGCGCGGCCGTGACCACTGGCGTAGCACTGGGATGGTGATCGGTGATCGGTGATCGGTGATATCGGTGATCAGTTATCAGTGATCGGTCGGGCGAGCGATTGCCGAGGACCGATCACTGATGACCCGATGACCGATGACCCGCTCCCCTCCGCAAATGCAGACCAGGAAGCTGCACACCGTGCCGATGGGCATCCACCAGAAATTGGAGAGCGTATAGCTGTGCTTGAGCAGGCGCAGCGTCCACCAGGCCATGAGCTTGTCCTGAAGCAGCGTTGTCACGACCAGGCCCGTGGCCAGCGCCGCCAGCACGCTGGCGCCGTTGCCGCGGCGAGTCAGCAGCGCGGTGAGGAATACGCCGAGCATCCCGGTATAGGCAAATGACATGATGCTCAGGGCAAACTGGATGAGCGTCTGGTCTTTCGATTTGTAATAGAACGACGAGCCGATGGCGAAGAGAATCAGCACCGCGCCGATGCCCAGCACGGCCACCCGCGACGTGCGGCTGCTGGTGTCGACCGGGCGGCCCATGCGGCGGCGGATCGGCCAGTACAGGTCGGCCACGGCGCTGCTGGCCATGGCGTTGATCGCCGAGTCGAGGCTGCCCTGTGCCGCCGCCAGCATGCCGGCCATCGCCAGCCCCGCCAGCCCCGTGCTCATGTGGTTCAGCAGAAACTGTGGATAGACTTTGTCACTGCCGTGCAGCCTATCCAAAGGCGCAGCCGCTTTCATGACGTCCGGCTGGCGATAGTAGATCCACAGCAGCAATCCCAGCACCATGAACATGCCCACGACCACCAGCCCCAGCACCTGCGCCGTCACCAGCGAGAGCGACCCGCGCATGGGCGAGCGGGCCGTGAGCATCCGCTGCGCCAGGTCGTGGTCCACGCCATACGCGGCCACCATCAGAAACGTATTGCCGATCAGCGCCGTCCAGATGGTGTACTGCGTTGTCGCATCCAGCGTCATGTTGAAGAGGCGCAGCTTGCTGTGCCCATCCGTCCCGCCAGGGCTGTTGGCCAGCGTGTGCCAGATGCCGCCCAAGGGCAGCGGAATCTGATGCAGGAGCAGCGCGATGCTGACGACGGCCGCGCCCATGACGATGAGAATCTGCGCCGTGTCGGTCCAGATGACGGCGCGGATGCCGCCGAAAACGGTGTAGGCCGTGCCGACAGCGCCGATCAGCAGGATCGCCTTGACGATCTGGGCCTGCGTCGGCTCGAACGGTTTGCCTTCAGCGAAGGATGATGCGCCCCAGATGAGCAGGCAGGTCGGAATGGCCGCGATGAACAGCCGCGCGCCCGATGAGAGCAGCCGGCCGAAGAGGAACATGCTGCTGACGGCGATGCGCGAGCTTCCGCCCAGGCGCTTGTCGATGAAGCCATAGATCGTGACGGTGCCCGCGCGGTAGAGCCGCGGGATGAAGAGGATCGCGACGATGAAGACGCCGACGAACCCGCCGAGGGTGAGGCTCAGGTAGGACAGGTCGCCGGTGAAGGACTCCTGGGGCACGCCGACGAACGTCGCGACGCTGAGCGATGTGGCGATGATCGACAGCGCCACGGCCCAGGTGGGCATTTTGCGCTCGGCGAGGAAATAGCCCTCGGCATCGGTCTTCTTCCGCGCGGCCCACGTCCCGATGGCCGCCATCAGCAGCAGGTATGCGCCCAGCACACCCCAATCGAGCAGCGTGAAAGCCAGCGGCATCGCGTCCTCCGTGACGAACTTATCGCAGGTTGCCAGCCAGTGTAGAATGGAGGGCAGGAGTTTTCCATACGGCGGCAACGGCGGCTTATGGCGGCGAGATACTTCATCTGGACAGACGAGATCGTCGATCACCTGGGCGAACATGGTATTTCGCAGGATGACTTTGAATGTGTCTTCCGCCGGCCGGTCAGCAGGGGCATTAGCCGATCCACAGGACTGCCGGTAGTCTGGGGATATACGCAAGACGGGCGCTATATAATGCTGGTATACGAGGAAATCGACCGAGTAACTATTCTGCCGGTCACGGCATACGAAGTGGCCGAACCGAAATGAAGGCGCTATGAAGCAACAAAAGGCGCATCGCATTACGCGAGTTCTCTCGCCCCAACAACAAGCGCGACTGCAACAGCAGCGACGACGAATTGCCCGCGAATTGCCCGATCTCGAGGCGCGCGACCAGATGCGCAATGAAGCTCGCCTGGAGCCGACGCTCAGCGGCGAACTGCGACGCGCTGTCCACGCCAGCCGCAAACCTCTGTCGGAGATCGCGGCCAGCGCCGGCATCCCGACGCTGGCGCTCGATGAGTTCCTCACAGGTGAGCGAACCCTCCGCTCCGATGTGCTCGATCGGCTGGCCGGCAGCATCGGGTTTGGGTTGAACGTGTGATGCCGCGGCACCTATCGCTCGGATAGCGCCGGCCAGTGTCAAATGGGGTGCAGGAGTTTCCGATGCTGCTCGACTACATCCAGGCCGCCATGCAGCGGGCCAAGTACGAGATCCTTCCCGACGACAAGACTTTCTATGGGCACATCCCCGAGTGCCAGGGCGTCTGGGCCAACGCGGCCACGCTGGAGGAGTGCCGCACGGAACTGCAGGAGGTACTGGAAGGTCTGAAGCGGAAGCGTCAGCGCCCGCCCTCACTCCGGGGCGGGCGCTGACGCTTCCGCTTCAGATCATGCAGCAACCCATTGGAAGGAGCAAACATGTCACTCTCTCACCGAATCTCCCGCTCGATGATCCTGGCGACTCTCGCATGCGGTCTCATTGGCCTCCTGGCGGCGTCGGGCCGCGCCGCCGATGCTCCGGCGGCCGGAAAGCTCGTAATCGTCAAGGCGGTCTATGGCGATCTGCCCGACGGCGGCAAGACCGACGTGACCGACAAGGTCAAGGCCATGGTGAAAGATGGCGCGCTCTCCGTGGATGCCACCAACGACAACTTCGGCGATCCGGCCGATGGCATCGTCAAGAAGCTCAAGGTCGATTACACCATTGACGGCGTGGCCGCGAGCAAGACAGTCAACGAGGGCGAGACGCTGACCATCGCCGCGAACGAGAAGCCGGCGCCGTCGGGAAAGCTGGCGATCAAGAAAGCGGTTTACGGCGACCTGCCCGACGGCGGCAAGACCGACGTGACTGACAAGGTCAAGGCCATGGTGAAGGATGGCGCGCTGTCGGTCGATGCCAGCAACGACAACTTCGGCGATCCGGCCGAAGGCATCACCAAGAAGCTCAAGGTCGATTACACGTTCAACGGCGCGGACAAGTCCAAGTCGGTCGATGAGGGCCAGACGCTCACGATCTCGGCGACGGGAGAGTAAGGGCGCGCTCGGACGTGCTCGATCGGCCGGCCAGCAATGTCGGGTTCAATCTCACCGCGCGGGAGTGACCGCCCCTGCGCCACCAATGCAATACAGGTGCGTATCCGTCCTCAGGTAGATCGCCCCATCGACCACGGCCGACGTTCCGAATATCTGCCCGTCAAGCTGGTTCTCCGCGAGTTTCGTCATCTGCTTGTTGGCTTCCAGCACAACGCATTTGCCGTCTTGCGCGAACGTGTAGATTCGCCCTTCAGCGCAGATCGGCGAGGCCATGTGCATTCCGCCGACGCGCTGGCGGCCCAGCGGCTGGCCCGTGAGCGCATCGAGACACACCATCATGCCCTCATCTGAAAGCACGAATAGCTCTTTGCCGACCAGCAGCGGCGAAGGCACCATCGGGATCTGCGCTGTCACTTTCCACGCGACGTGGGTCCTGGTGACATCGCCCTGCCCATCAACGCGAATCGCCAGCAGATGTGGCCGGCCGCCGTTATTCCCCGTGCAGATGTAGACCATCCCGTTGCCATACAGCGGCCGCGGTGCGCCGGAGAAGCCCGTGCCATCATCCACGCGCCAGATTTCCCTGCCGGTCTGGGGCTCGTAGGACACGATCCACTGCGACCCAGGTATGACCATCTGCTCGCGCCCGGCGGCCGGGAACACCAGCGGCGTCGAGAAGAACTTGCGCATGGGGCCGCTCTTCATGCGGATGTCGGGGCGGTTGGTCTTCCACGCCTGCTGACCGGTCTTCTTATCCAGAGCGGCGACGTATTGCTGATCGGTGCCATCGCGCACGAGGACGAGCAGATCCTGGTAGATGATCGGCGAACTGCCCGGCCCGACCATGTGGTCCAGGGGCAGCCGGCATTTCCAGATCACCTTACCGTCGGCCGTATCCACGCACGCCGTCCCGAATGTCCCGAAATCGCAGTAGAGCCGATCCTTCTCGACAACCGGCGTGGGCGTGGCGTAGCTGTTGAGCCAATGCACCGCAACCGGCTTGTCGATGGGGAACAGCTCGGTGTGCCAGAGGAGCTTGCCCGTTGCGCGGTCGAGGCATACCGCCCCGACCTGCACGCGGTCGGCCTGCTGCATGTCGTCCGGGCCGGCGTTGAACCGCCGGGTCTTTCCCTCCACGGCCGTGGTCAGGTAGATCCGATCTCCCAGGATCACCGGCGAAGATCGTCCCCGGCCCGGCGGCGCCGTCTTCCAACGGATGTTTTCCGTCTCGCTCCATTTCAGCGGGACATTCTTCGCCGTGGCGATGCCGTCGCCGGTTGGCCCGCGAAACTGCGGCCAGTTGTCAGCGCTTGCCAGGCCGCCCGCTCCAGTTGTCATCAGATAGAATAGCACCAGCGCCCGCATACCTTCTCCTCGCACCTGATACGCCGTTGCCAGCCGGCTGTTGGTAATCGGGCCGTCCGGTGGGTCCGTCAATAGACGCGAACAACGAGAGAAAGTAGTCATGTTGCAGAGCGGCTGCGATGGGAACTGCAACGGCTTCATATTGTTGCAGCGATGGCACCGGCGGGAATGGCGCCACGACAGGCTTGGCCGCCATCTGTCTCGTTGGCGCGGCGATCGCCGGCGGCGATGCGACGGCATTCAGCGCCAGCGGCGCCCCCTGGTGGATGAACGCCGCGTCAATCAAGTAGAAATCATCCGCGCTAATGCTCCCGCCATAGTCCACATCGCCATTGCGGTAGTTGCGATAGCTGGGATCGCCCTGCAGGCGATAGCCCTGGTCGATACGGAAGTAGTCGAAGGCGTTGACCGTTCCGTTCAGGTCCGAGTCGCCGTTGTAGGTGTACTTGACCACGACGCTGTTGAGGCCGGGCTGATACGTGCCGAGATTCAGCACGATGCGCTGGCCTCCGTCATTGTTCACGATGGCCGCCAGGCCCGTGATCTGGGCGGCGCTGTCGTGCGCGGTCGTGCTGGTCAGCCCGGCGCCCGTCCACGAGCCGGCGGCATTGTTGCGCGCAGCGCGATCTTGGCAGAGAGAGTAGCCAGCACGCCGGCCGCAGTCGGGGCATCGGCGCAGTCCACGATCAATCCGCCATTGGCCAAGTCCAGCGTGGCCGTATTGTCGATGCTGAGGCTCGACGTTCTGAGCACGGTCCCGGCGCCCTGCGGCAGTTGTGCCCTGGCATTCGCGCCAAGCGTCAATGAACCGATGAGGATGTCGCCGACACCCAACTGCACGGCCTCGATGCTGCTGAACGAGACGGGGACCGTGCCGAACACCGCCTGGTTCGGTCCCAGCGTGACGCTGTCGGATGCGCCGGTCCCGGTGATGATGAGGGAATTGACGCCCGCGCTGCCCGTGACCGCCAGACCGGCCGCTGGCATGGGGCTGCCGCCGGAAAAATCGAGCGTGAGCGAATCATTGCCGGCGCCAAGATTCACGGCAACCTGGGACGGGTACTGCGGGTCGATCGAATAGACATAGGCGCCGCCGGCGAAAACGTTGACGAGCGTGCCATTGCGCAGTAGCGCGAGGTTTACCGCCGCAGCGCCATTCACGACTGTCACGGTAGGCGTGAAGAGCACATCGACGTAGTAGTTGGTTGACTGGAATATGCTCGTCGGGAATGCGGTGCCGGCGCTGTAGACGAACACACCATTGCCGCCGCCAACGCTGTTGCTCAGCGCGTGCAGCGGTCCGTTGTTGACGCCCAGCCCGTCGAAATAGTTCAGGTCCGAGGCATAGTACCCCGTGTTGGTGTGGTAGGACGCCACGTAGACCGTATTGGCGTTGATCGCCACCGGCGCGGAGAACAACACCTTCTGCCAGCCGCTGGCGCTCTCGGCGGAGAACGTGGCCGTCGCCAGGAGCTGACCCGTGCTGCTCCACAATTCCCCCGTGTGAACGCCGGTGTTCTGGCTGCCCTTGTAGAATCGGATGCCATCCACCAGGCCGCTCACATCCGACTTGAACTTCACGCCCACCTCCACCGCTCTGGTGTCGCTGGTGGATGTATCGGTCGGCAGGACGCTGTCGCTCCAGATGGTGATGCCCCTCGGCCCGGCAACGTTGACGCTGACACCGGCCGACGGAGTCTGGAGATTGCCGCTGTCATCGACAGCCCGGCTCAGGATCGTCGTGCTTCCGCCCGATCCCGGCACCCATTTGTAGCTCCAACTGCTGGTCCCCTGCGCCGGCTCCCACGTCACGCCGCCATCAGTTGACACCTCGACGCCCGCCACCACGCCTCCGCCGGTGTCGGCCGCAGTTCCCGCGATTGTCACGGCCTGACCGATCTGCGCCAGTGCTCCCGCCGCCGGCGCCGTGAGCGACGACATTGGCGCGATCGTGTCGGTTGATGCCGTCGCCGCCACCAATCCACTCTGCAGCGTGGCAGGCTGCGCTTGCATGTCGGCCAGCAGGTTCACCGTCGCCTGCTGCATGTCAACGACGGGCGCGGAGACGTTGACGTCGTGTGCGCCGTCCAGGCCCCACGACCACTGGACGGTTCCCGCCCCGAACACCAGCGCGCCGCTGGAGGCGCGGTAGAGCGTCAGGCTGTGCGTGGCCGTGCCCGGCGCGACCGTGTTGCCGAAATCCACGAACTTCTGTGTCACGTTCTGGGTTGTCGCCGACATGTCGAACAGGCCCGCCGGCCGGAAGCCGTTGGCCACATCCTCATCCCATTCGTAGCCGAGCACGTTCGTACCGAGTGTCGCCACCTGGTTGCCGGTCAGCGAGGCGATGCTCGTGTTGCGCCAGAATCGCAGATTCGCGTACGCGGCCGGGACGGTCATCGCGCTTCCGACATCGCTGATGCCGCGATTCACGGTGAACAACGTGCCGCTTAGCGCGTTCTGTGGCTGCCCGCCGTCGGCAGGCGGGCTGAACCGTGGATCCTCCCAGCTCCCCGTCCAGGTCGGCGGATCCGTTGGGTCCGTCACTGCGTTGGCGTGCGTCTCCTTGTAGCACACCAGCGTTCGATACGAGGTGTTCGAGCCGTCAATACTGTTCTGCCAGCGCGTCTTCCAGAAGATTTCGTTGCCGCTGAAGAAAGCCAGGTTCACGCCCGCATCGTGCGCCGCTTGGACGTTTGCACGCTGTTGACCCGACCAATACTCGTCATGCCCCACCGACATATATATCTTGTGATTCTGGATCAGCGATCCGTAGCGAGCTGCATCCACCCCGGTGAAGTAGCTCACGTCATACCCGTTGCGCTCCAGCCAGCGCACCATCGGATACTCCGTCGAGAAGACCCAGTCTTCCGCAGTGCTGCCCGATCGCGTGTTGAACGGCCGGTTGTAACTTACCTGGGTTGCGGGCTGGTTGTTGGTCGAGAGGTAATCGTACAGCGCCTTGCCGCCCCAGTTGTTATAGGCCTGCCATGTTTCATCCGAGGTCTGAAACAGGATGTCCGAGTGGCCCGCGTCGTTCCGAATGATGAAGACGATATGGCTGGCGCCGCCGGTGTTGTCGCGGATGACCTTCGCGAAATAAATGCCGCTGGTTGCATCCGCGGGTACGGCCCACGATGCCGTCACCGACCAGTTGCCGCAGTTGACGAGACCGGTGGTTGCATCGCTCAGCGGCGCTGGCTGGTTGACATCCAGTGTCTGGCCCGATGCGATGCTCGTCACCAGCCGCGCCCCGTTGCCCTGATACCAGCCCATCCGATAGATGTCGATGTGATAGGGCGCGACGGCCGTGTCATTGATCTTGAAGCTGACGGTCTGCCCCTGATTCACGCTGATGTCGGTGGCGAACCCCTGGATGCTGGCGTCTCCGGCGCCGCTGATATCCCACTGGCTCTGCGGCGTACCCAGCAGCGCATTCTCCTGCGAAATAGTGAGCACAGAGAGCGCGATCCGCGCCTCCAGCGGCTCCAGCAATGCCTGAACAGGTCCGCACACAAAGCCTCCAAGCCCTTGGGTAAGGCGGCGGTCTCAGCAATCGCATTGTATGGGATTCAGGGCCGAGCCGGCGAGAGGCAAAATCTGACCTATTCCTTCGGCACCAGCCGCTGCCCCCGCGACATGCGGATCTTCAGCGAGCGCAGGAGCCGCCGCCGCACGACCTTGCGGACGCGCTCGATCTCAGCGTCCGAGCCGTTCTCGAATGGGATGAATCCCCCGGCCTTGGCGCGATGGCCGCCGCCCTCGCCGATCTTGCGCACCAGCCTCCTCATGATGTCCGCGGCCGAGCGGCTGGCGCTGCCCACGCGAAGGCTCATCACCAGCCCCTGGGTGGTCGCCGCCGTCACGAGCACCCATTGCGCCTGGTCGAAACGCAGCAGGAAGTCGGCGATCACGGCCGGCGCTTCCGGCGATTCGACCCTGTCAAGGTGCGTGATCAGCGCGCTGTCGTAGAAGACGGCATTGGCCAGCGCTGCCGCGTACGCGATGTAGATGCTCTGCGGCAGGTCGGCATAGCGCATGCGGTAGAGCTTGCGCGAGTCGGCCAGCAGGGTGAGGCTGCTCATGGCGACGTTGTCCAGGTCGCCGGGTTTGCCGGCCGCCCCGGCCAGGTCCGTCTCGATGGCAAACAGCAGAATAGCGGCCAGCTCGGGCGGGATGTCCACCTCCAGCTCCATGAAGTAGCTGAAGATGATCGAGCAGGTCGCGCCGACCTCCGCACGGATGTCGCAGAAGTTCCAGCCCGGCCGCCGCCCGCGCGAGCGATGGTGGTCGATCACGGCATCGGGCACGACGTCGGCGGGCAGCGGGCTGAGCTTGAACGATGGCTGCACGTCCAGCAGGACGATGGCGTCATACTCGCCCAGCGCATCGCCCTCGGGCCAGGGGATGGGCTTGATGTCACCTTCCTTGAGGAACGCCGCGTTGTACCCGCCGCCGATGGGGCCCTTGACCGAGACGCTCACGCGCACATCCGGGCCGAACTTGGCCTCCAGCAAATGGCACAGCGCGAAACTGCTGGCCAGGGCGTCGGGATCAGGGTGCATATGGGTCGTGACCAGGATGTTGCGCTTGCCCTCCAGGCGCGGATGAGCCGCTGGGCCCGGTGGCGCTGGAGCGAGCGCCGCTCGACGGCCACGGCCGACCCGGCCGCGGTTTCGACGCACGACTCGACAAAGGCTGTCATGGGCGCAGTTCTCCCATCCTGCACCACGCGTACAGTGGGTGCTTCCTTTGCATCGACCTGGAAGGTGCTGGGCATAAGCGCCTGCAAAGACTGACTGATAATATGCACCATGCAAAGGCCGGAGCAGTGGCGGGAGCCATAATGTGGAGGGCTCTCGGGCGAGAAACGCAAGCCATTGTCTTGAAAGAAGTTACTCGGCGCCAGCATTCGAACAGACAAGCACGGCCCTTTCTCACTTGCACTTGGGGCAAGCGCCGAGATGTCAACAAGCAAGCAGCCAAACTGATCAGGCTCTCACCGCGCAGCGATGAGATATCCGCAGACCATTGCGAGCAGCCCCACGCCAACCAGAATGCCGACCAGGAAACCGGGCCGCTGCGACATCCGCCACTGGACGACACCCAGCACCAGCACCGCCGCAAGGACGCAGAACAGCACGTAATCCATGGCCCTGCTGCTTATGCCGGACGCCGCGCCAATGGCGATCGCCACGAGGCCGATGATGAGGAAGACGGCAAACCCCGCAATCATGTCGGGTACCAACCATGTCGGCGTTCCCGGGCTTCGATCCGGTGGCACCTCGTAATCCAGCGTTTGGATCTGCCGTGGGATCCTCGGCCGTTCCGGAGGAGGCTCATCCATATCACATAATTGTCGCATAAGACCCGGCGCGACGCCACCCAAGTCACGTCTCCGATTGGGGCTCCTGCGCCGGCGCTGAACTCGATCCCCGCATAGACCTCGGCGAGAGGCAACTGAATATCCAATGAGCGGAGCTTGGCAACAGCGCTCAGCCCGGTAGTCGGAGTGAAAAGCCACGTGCTGCCGCTCTGCCGGAAGAAGGTCTCGATCTGCGGAATGCGCTGGGACACGATTACGTACTCCTCCAGCGACTCGATCTCGCGGTAAAAGGCGAACTTATCACCGCGCACGTACGCCTCTGCTTCGGGGTACACGACTTCGATGATCAGGCGGGGGTTGGTGACTGTTTCTCGCTCCGAGTCATTGGGATCAAGCTGGGGCGGCCCACAGATGACCATGCCGTCGGTGTACGTGTAGAGATTGGCGCGGGATAGAGAGGCGTAGGTCGCTGGCATATAGATGGCAGTCGCCGCCTTTGTGCTTCAGGCGATTACTCAACTCGGCCGTTACGCCGACGATCAGGAACGAGTGGCTCGCCGTGTAGCCGCCCATCTGCACAATGCGCCCGTCGCGATATTCGTGCTTTTCGAGCGCCTTGCGTTCACGCCGCAGATATTCGGCAACACTGAACCGAGATCCGTCGGGGGGCAGAGCCATAGCAGCATTATATCACGGAGTCGACTGAACCAGCGCCCACCCCCGCTCCCTATCTTCCACATTGGCCGGTCCGCCCGCCACTGCCTTGCAAAGCTCGAATGCCTACTTCGTCACCGCCGACGTCGTCACCGTGGGTGCCACTGGCGCAATTGGCGTGACGGGCGTGCCATCGCCATTTGAGCCATCGATTGGGGTCGGCGTCGGCGGCGCCGGCTGCGGCAACGGCACGTCGGCCACATCCACCAGCGGGTTGCCGATCTGGACCACCTTCACCGCGTCGGTGCCGATCGAATACACATAGTCGCCGATCTGCACGCTGCGCAGCACCTCGCCGTCGTGCTGAACCTCGCCGAGCTTGTTGAACTTGCCGGCGGCCGGATCGACCTGGATCAAATCGAGGCTTCCCGAGCCGTTCCACCAGCCCCAATCAAGCACCGGCAGCGCCAGCAGGTTCTGGCTGGCGAAGTACGAGAAGGCGTGGTGGTCCCACTCGGCCGTCGAATAGCTCCCGCCCCACCACTGGTCGGGGTTGCTGTCGCCCAGCGACATGCGGTCCACCAGCTTGGGATTCTGCATGTCGCTCACGTCGAACAGCGACACCTGCAGGCCCTGCACGTGGCCGCTGGCGTCGGCATCGCGCCCAAAGCCCAGCAGCAGATTGTCGCTGATCGGATACAGGTACGATGAATATCCCGGCATCTCCAGCACGCCCTGGATCGTGGGGTTGGTCGGATCGCTCAGGTCGATGGTGAACAGCGGATCAACCTGCTGGAAGGTCACCATGTAGAGCCGATCGCCGACGAATCGCGCCGAGTAGATGCGCTCGTCCATCGCCACGCCGGTGATCCCGCCGACGATGCCCAGGTTGCTGCCCTGGTCCTGCATCACGAAAACGTTGTTGGACAGCCCCTCGGAGGTCGTGGTCGTCGCGATGCGGAAGTAGCCTTGGGCATCCTCGCTCATCGAATACGAGTCGATCGTCCAGCCGGGCACATGGCCATTGGCCTCGTAGTCCGCGCCGGTGTCGGACAGGCCGAATTCATAGATGTTGGTTTGCAGGTCGCCCTGCCAGTCGCCCATCGGCGACTGCCATTCCTCGGCCGTCACGTACATGCTCGTCTGCGACGAATAAACTGTGCCGCTCATGCCAATGACGGTCGTGGAACTCTTGGGCTGCGGGACGGCGTCGGCCGTGTCGATCAGCACCACCGAGAACAGGTTCTGCTCGCGATCAGTCGCGGGCACGTACAAATTCGGGAGCTGCGCCAGCGAGCCGGTGGTGGTGCTGGTCGTGCCGTCGGCGTTGTTGATGGTCGTGGTGTAATGCGGTAGCAGGTCGTCGAGGCTCATCGCCTCCAGTCGCGCGCGATACGAAGCCTCATCCTCGTAGATGTAGCCGGTGCCGTTGTTCCAGATGGGCATCATGTTGGGAACGCCAACGTCGCCGACAGCGCCGCCGCCGGTCGTATCGCCGGTGTTGCCGCCGCTATCAGGGGGCGTGGTGCCGGCATTCGGATCGGGCAGGATTTCCGGCTGCGGGACGTTGAGATCGTTGTTGATGACCATGAACATTCGCGAGTCAACCTGGCGCGTGTCGGACACTGAGCCGTCGAACGTGGTCGTCGAGATGACGGCGGGCGCGGTGCGGTCGGCGACGTTGTAGATCGTGACCTTTACCTGCGGGTTTGACCATCCCCACCAGAGGCCGTTCGTCGCCACGGCCGAAACGGGATTCCCCGTCGCATCCATGGGTGTCGCCATCTGCCACTCATCCGAGATCACCACCAGCTTGTCGCCGTCGAGATACATGCCGTCCGGCGAGCCATCCAGCGGAGTGGTTGACACGATGCTGGTCTGGTCGGCCGGCCAGGAATTGAGAATAATGAGGCTCTGGTTGGAGATGAGATAGATGTAGTTGCCGTCGGTCTTGACGATGTCGGCCTCGTCAACGTTGGCTTCCTGCGTGTTGGTGGTGGAATGGTTCTGGACGTCGTTGCCGGCGACATCAGCGCCCGCCATGGGCACGGCCCCGTCCATCGCATAGAGCTTGCCGGGTTCCATGGGCCCGCCCCAGCCCCAGTACCACACCGGCTGGCCGAAGGATGACTGCCACTGCTGGACTGCATTATCGATGATCCACTGCTTGAGGGCTTCGGGGTCGGTCACCTGCGTGAGCGGGTTGGCCGTGGTGTCGTGCTTGGACACATCGTATTTGTCGTAATGCCAGTGGTCGGCGAGCTGGCGATAGACGACATCGCGGCTCTTGTCCTTGCCGCCGATGAGCGTGTCGGAGCCATCGCCGCCGCGGAGCGTGTCAGCGCCCGCGCCGCCATCAACAGTGTCGTCGCCATAGCCGCCGGAGAGCTGATCGGCGCCGGCGCCGCCATCGATGGAATCGTTGCCGGTGCCTCCGGCCAGGGTGTCGTTTCCGCCGCCGCCAACGATATAGTCGTCGCCCTCATCGCCGCTGACGATGTCGTCCCCGCTGCCGGCGTTGATATTGTCGTTGCCCATGCCGCCGTCGATGGAGTCATCGCCGCCGCCGCCCCAGATGGAATCGTTCTCAGCGCCGCCGGTGATGGTGTCATCGCCCGCGCCGCCGTAGATGCTCACCTGGATGTCGGCGTCCTGCGGGCCGAGGTCCACGGTGATGTTGTCGTTGCCCGCGCCGCCGTTGATCATGATCTTGCCGATGCGGTCGCGCTCGCGCGTGCCGATGACCTTGTCATTGCGGACAGCTTGCAGCTTCGTCGCGTCGTTGGGATCGACCTGCACGGTGATGGTGTCATCCACATGCCGGCCGTTCCAGTCGCCGTTGATGTGCCAGATGGCCGGTGAGCGAGACAGCAGCAGGCGAGACTCAAGCCCGTCCATGCATGCCACCGTCTGCACGGCCGACCGGATTGCACGGCGAGCCTTGACCATAGCAGAAACCCGCGCCGTCATAGAGACCTCCTGCAACTGCAGCAAGGGACGCCGCCGACGGGCCGACAGTTACCCGCAGAGCCGCACCATGCGCACTTCGGTGAAACTGTACCTCAGCATTGGATCGGGAGCAACGATTTTCCGTGCGCCACGCGACATTTGTCGCATCAGGCGTAACTTGCTCGTAGTGCGGGCTTTAGCCCGTATCTGACCAACTATGGCATGACCTTCACCGGCTCATCCGGCGGCAGCAGGATCGCATCCATTGCATCGACCGGCGAATCGAGCACCTTCGCATCCCGCGTCAGATAGATGTTGTCATCCTTGATGCCCACGAACGGCGTCTCGCAGAACTCAACCCGCCCATCCTTGAAGAGAACGTTCTGCCCGCTCTTGCCGTGGTTGGCGCTGTTGGCGATGCGAATGAGCTCCGTTGGCGACGATGGTGTCAGCATCAGCAAATCATTATTGCCGCTGAGGTTAGGCCCTCGATCAGCCGCCAGAACATAGGCCTCGGGCACAGTCTCATCCCACCGGAAACCCGCCGCGATAGCGGCATCGTTGGCAAAGGGATTCTGGATGGCGTAGCTCAGATTGAGCTTCAGATCGGTGAAGTTATTTCGCAGGAGCGGCGACTTGCCGTCGAACTTATCGGGTACGGCCATGGTGTTGGGGCAGATCAGCGCGCTGGCCGGCAGGTATTCGCCGCGAACCAGCAGGAAGATGACAGCCGGTACGTTATTGGACGGTGGCCCGCCGATTCCGTTAGGGTCGGCGGCATCGAAACCAAGGTTCGTTATGTCAGGGAGGACGGTTGGCCCGGTGGTCGGGCGCGTTGTGGGGAACTGGCCATTGTGCGCGAGGGCATACCGGTGCATCGCGCCGCTGATCTGGCGCAGACTGTCAGCGCACTTATACCGGCCGGAGCGCTCGCCGGCGGTCCACATCATCGGCAGGAAGATCGCCAGGAGGACGCCGATGATGCCGACGACCACCATCAGATCCAAGAGAGTGCCGCCGCGCCCGTAGTTGGCGGTTGACCGTTTCACATGAACCTCCGTTCCCCACGCGGGAACCACAAACCTCCATAATAACCGACGGACAAGCTCATGTCACGTTAACAATCCGGAGCAAGGCGGATTTTTCGGGAGCACTGGACAAGTCCAATAATGCATTGTTCTTATCGCGTGCCGCCGTTCGTAGTGCGGGCTTCAGCCCGTATCCGGTACCGAGGAATAAACGGCTCGCAAGCGGACCGGTCAAGCGTGGCGGCCCACGCCCACATTGGCTATGATGATCTGATCAACCCGTCTTTGGTCCCTGGAGAAAGACGTTTGTTTCTATCAGCCGAATCAACCAAGGCCTCCCACAACGGCGTTCCGAAGAGCCTCTTCGGGTACGACGTCGTCAGAGCGCCTCGGCGAAGGCGCTGGCAGCACCATCTACGCCGTCAGCAGCCGCAAGGACGGCCAGCTTTTCGCCCTCAAGCACATCGTCCGGCGCAACGAGCGCGACTTGCGATACATCACGCAACTTGAAAACGAATTCGCCGTGAGCCGCCAGTTTCGCCACCCCGGCCTGCGGCGCTGCCTGGAGATGAAAGTAACCCGATCGATCTTCCGCCGGGTCAAGTCGGGCATGATGCTCATGGAACTGTTCGATGGCACGCCGCTCGACCAGCAAAAGCCCCAGGAGCTTGGCCCGATGCTGGACTGCTTCATCCAGGTTGCCCAGGCGGCCGGCGGGCTGCACTATCTGCTGTTCGTCCACTGCAACCTGAAACCCAACAACATCCTGCTCAACCACGAGGGCCGGGTAAAGCTCATCGATTTCGGCCAGGCCGTGCGCGTTGGCACCATCAAACAGCGCATCCAGGGCACGCCGGATTTCATCGCGCCAGAGCAGGTGATCCTCAAGCCGGTAACGGTGCAGACGGATGTGTACGACTTCGGCGCGACGCTGTACTGGGCGCTGTCGGGGCATCGCGTGCCGACGCTGTTCACGGTCAGCAAGCAGCGCCGTGACATCGTCATCGAGAGCAAGTTCCCCGCGCCCACGTGCTCAACGAAAGCATCCCCCGCGAGCTCTCGCAGCTCGTGATGCAGTGCCTCAAGGTCGAGCCCCGCGACCGCCCGGCCGACATGCCCCAGATCGTGGCGCGGCTGGAAGAGATCCGCAAGAGCTGTCCGCAAGCGAGCCAATGAGATCCAGGTGCTTGCACGGGCACAGAGGAACCCCGCCGAGAAGGGCGCCAAATGATGCACGGGCCGGACCAGCGCGGGTCATCCATTTCGGGCTGCGTCATTTCGTAGCTTTGAGAGACGATATCCTGTACAAATAGCCCCGGTGCTTCCATGACCGACTCCGGAGTTCCCGGCGATCGCCTGCTCAAGGCCTCAACGCCATCTCAGCACCCGGCCGAAACCATGTCCATGGCGCAGGTGGATCCCGCCGCTGCCACGTCCGCAGGCCCTGTCGCAGGGGTCATTCCCGGCTATGAGGTGCTTCGCGAATTGAGCCGCGGCGGGCAGGGCGTGGTCTACCAGGCCATCCAGAAGTCCACGCAGCGCAAAGTCGCGGTGAAAGTGCTGCTGGAAGGGCCCTACGCCTCGCCACACGCGAGACGGCGCTTCGAGCGCGAGGTGGAACTCGTCTCGCACCTCAAGCACCCGAACATCATCGCCGTCTTTGACAGCGGGACCACGAGCGACGGCCGACTCTATTATGTGATGGATTACGTGCGCGGCCTGCCGGTCACCGAGTATGTGCGCCAGCAGAAACTGGGGCTGGAGCAGGCGATGGAGCTTTTCGCAACCATCTGCGATGCCGTCAATCACGCGCATCAGAAGGGCGTGATCCACCGCAACCTCAAGCCCAGCAACATCCTCGTGGATGGCGACGGCAGCGTCCGCATCCTGGACTTCGGCCTGGCCAAGGCGGTAACGGAACGGCACGAGAGCCTTGCGACGGTCACCGGACAGGTGATGGGCACATTGCCGTACATGAGCCCGGAGCAAACCCGGGGCAACCCGGATCTGATCGACACGCGGACGGATGTCTATGCCTTGGGCGTTATCCTCTACGAGATACTCACCGGAGCGTACCCGTATCCCGTTGTCGGTGAGATAGCGGAGGTGTTGAGGCATATCGCGCAAACCGACCCACAGCCACCCACCCGAAGCTGGACCAAAGACATGGGCGTGGCGCAGTCGGTGCGCGGCCGACGCCGATGTCCGATCGACGATGAAGTGGCAACCATCGCGCTCAAGTCGCTGTCCAAGGAGCGCGAGAGGCGATACCAGAGCGCGGGCGAGTTGGCGGCCGACGTGCGGCATTACCTGGCCAATGAGCCCATCGAAGCCAAGCGCGACAGCGGACTGTACGTGCTCAGGAAGATGCTGCGCCGCTACCGCGTGCCCGCAGCCGTCGCGGCGGCATTTGCACTGTTGTTGGCAACAGCGGCCGTTGTGCTGTCGATCGCCTTGCATCAGACCGATCAAGCCAAACGCAACGTGATCCGCGAAAGAGACCAGGCCGAGGCGCAGCGCGACCGGGCCGATGGGGAGAAACAACGCGCGGACATGAAGGCGAGCGAAGCCGAGCAGCAGAAACGCATCGCTCAGAGTCATCTTGTCGAAAGCCTGATGGCCCAGGGCGATGCCTACAGCGGCAGCAGGGAGTGGGACGCCGCACGCAAAGCGTATGGCGAAGCTTCCTCGCTCCTGCAGGCCACGCGCGGGAAGGCCATCTGGGCGGACTCGGCCCTGGCGATCGCCCTCCAGTCATCGCCTCCGCCGCTGCTCCGGTTCGGCGCGGGAGGTAAACCCTTCACCGCCATCGGTCCGATCAATGCTAGCCATCGGTTTTACGCGTTCACCCGGGATGGTGTGTGCTCTCAATGGGATGCGCTGACCGGGGCCAGGTTGCGCCAGTTCGGGACGAAGACAGAGGGCACAAGCTGCGCGACCTTCGCAGGAAACGGCAAGTCGGCGATCGTGTTCGATTCGGCCAGTCACAAAGCTGTCGTGTGGGATCTGCCGGCCGGCGCCGTCGCCCGGAGTTTCGACATCGACGGTCTCATCGTATCCGCTTCGATCTCCGCCAATGGCAGCCTCATCGCCGGGGGCGACATGCTGGGGAACCTCACCCAATGGGACATGGCCAGCGGCCAGAAGAAGCAGTCACAGAAGGCGGGCGTCGGCTGGCTCTGGGCCACGGCGTTCTCTCCCAAGGCCCAGTACATTGCGACAGGCGGCGACGACCGGCTCGTGAAAGTCTGGAACGTAACCGCCCCCACCACCCGGCCAGTCGTGTGCGAGGGACACTCATGGTACGTCACTTCCACGGCCTGGTCGTCGGATGGCAAGCAGATCGTCTCCGGCAGTGCCGACAAGACGGTGCGAGTCTGGGATGCGCACAGCGGCAAGGAAGTGCATCGCTTTGCACACCGTGGCATCGTGCGCAGCGTGCGTTTTGCGATGGCCGACCAATATGTCATCTCTACCGGCGATGACCGCAGGGCCATGGTATGGGACATCGGCAGCGGCGAGGGAGTGGCGCTGGTCGGCCACGAAGCGGCAGTGTCAACGTGCTCGCTGGGCGCGACGGGGAAACTGGTTACGGGCAGCGACAACGGGAAGCTGATACTCTGGGGGTTGTCGGACGGGCCGGCTGTGCAACTCTGCCAGGGACACCGAGGTTCGGTGTCCGCGGTCGCGGTATCGGCCGACGGGCGCATGGGCGCTTCCGCGGGCGCGGATCGGACGATCCGCCTGTGGGATGTGGCAACCGGGCAGAACCTCGGCGTCATATCCAAACACCCCGATGAGGTGAAGAGCCTTGCCTTCGCGCCTGATGGGGCGGCGCTGCTCGCCGGAGGTGCGGATGGCCCGGCGCGGCTGTGGGATCTTCTTGGCCGCAAGGAATTCGCCAGGTTCAGGGGACACGATGCATTGATCTTCGCCCGCGCGGATGGCGCGGATGGCCGGCTGGGTGAAATCGATCTCGGCGGCCCGAAGATCGAAATGACCGAGATCGCCCAAGAGAAGAAGTACGCGGGCGTGCGGCGGCACGCAAGCCTCATCAACGACGTGAAGTTCAGCGCCGACGGGATCCAGGTCCTCACGGCCAGCGGCGATGCAACCGTTAGGCTCTGGAACGCCAGAACGGGAGAGCAGACGGGCAAATTCGCCGTCGAGAAAGGCCCGGCGCTGGCTGCGGATTTTGCCGCGGGCAGGCAGATCGTTGCCGCGGATGGCAAGGGCAACCTCTTTTTCTGGGATGCCGGCAGCGCAGCGCTAGTCGAGCGAATCGCGGCGCACGGCGAAGGCGCAGGTGCGCTGGCCGTGTCGCGAGATCGAGCATTCGCCCTGACCGCCGGGCGGGATGGCCGGCTGCGCCGGTGGGACCTCGCCCAGCGTCGCGCGGAGGCCGATTGGCCTGCTTTCGGCACCGTTGTCCATTCGATCGCGTTGTTGGCCGACGGCACGCTGGCTGTCTCTCGTTGTGAGGACGAGAAGATCCGGCTCTGGGACACAGAGACCGGCCGGGAACTGCGGCAGGTCCCATTCGCGGCAACCGCGCTGGCCGTGGCGGGCGATGGACGAACGCTGGTCGCCGGCGCCGCCGATGGGACGGTCATCATCTGGCGCTTCCGCGAGCCGGCAGCGTACGCGTTCGCGGGCCAAAGCGCCGGCGTGCCCGCGACGAGTCCCACGACCGCCCCGGGGCAAACCGAGCCGCAGCTCCTCAAGAGCCTCGGCGAATGGTACGCGTCACAGAACCAATGGGCCCTGGCGTTTGCCGCGCTGACGCGGAAAACATCCGGATCGCGCCGGGACGAGCCTGACGCTCGCTCGAAGCGCGTGGGTGCTGGGCAATCTCGATTGGGCCTACATGGAGCTGTCAACGCTCCTGGGCACGCAACAGGCGACGGAACCGGAAAAGCCGCTCGATCCTTATCTCCTGATGTGTTTCGTGGGCATCAACCAGGCACGACACCCCGCGCCGGCCGCCGATGAGCAGTTCTGGTTTGACTATGGCGTGCAGCCCGCGGGCAAGAGGACCTGGCGCAAGCTCAGCGATCGCCTCTGGCAGGAAGCCTGGCCCGACGGCAGTCTTCACCAGTTTCGCGTGCTCTCGCGATGGGACTCGGAACTGGGCGAGGGCTACGTCATCCGGCGCCTGCCCGATGAGGGAATGGACGTCTTCATCCCCGAACTGAAGGACGGCGCCATGCTCCAGTGGCGCGAAGCTGGAAAGAAACCGTGGCACAAACTGGCGGCGATGCGCGTGGAGAAGCCGTAGGCATTCGCGATCTTCGATCTTCGATCAGGTGAAACATGGCAACGACAACCACTCGTTCGATGCGGCGACGCGATTTCCTTCAACTCGTGGCGGGCGGCGCTGTCGCGGCGACGCTGCCGCGCTGGGCGCGCGCCCAGGCGCCGGCCGTGCAAACCCACGTCTACAAGACCGTCGGCGGCTGCCAGATCAAGGCCGACGTGCATCAGGCCGCGCCCGGCCAGCGAAAGCCTGCCGTCATGTGGATCCATGGCGGCGCGCTCATCATGGGCGGCCGGCGGGGAGTGGACGGGCGATTCCAGGCCGAGTTGGTCAAGGCCGGGTTCGCCATCGTGTCCATCGACTATCGCCTGGCGCCGGAGACGAAGCTGCCGGGCATTATCGAAGATGTTCAGGATGCCTGGAAATGGCTGCGCAAGGAAGCCCCCGGCTTCGGCATCGACCCCGACCGCATCGCCACGGCCGGCGGGTCGGCCGGCGGCTACCTGACGTTGATGGCGGGCTTTTGTCTCGACCCGCGCCGCGCGCCCTCGTGTCGTACTACGGCTACGGCGACATCACAACGCCGTGGTATTCCAAGCCGGATGAGTTCTATCGCCGTCAGCCACTGGTGCCCAGGGAAGAGGCATATGGGGCGGTGGGGCAGACGCCTCTCTCGGAGCAACCCACGCCCAGCCGGCGCGGGCGGTTCTACCTTTATACGCGCCAGAACGGCATCTGGCCCAACGAAGTGGCCGGCCACGACCCGCAGGCCGAGCCGAAATGGTTCGACCCCTATTGCCCCATCCGCAATGTCACGGCGAAATATCCGCCGACGCTGCTTATTCACGGCACCAACGATACCGACGTGCCGTATGCCGAATCGAAGAACATGGCCGACAAGCTGAAAGAGATCGGCGTCGAACATGAGCTGATCACAGTGACCGGCGCCGGCCACGGGCTGCAGGGCGCCAAGGCGGACGAGGTGGGGCGAATCGCCGCCCGTGCCGCCCAGTTCGTCAAGGCCCACACGTGATCCCGCCGCCCTTCTTTGCCAAGCTGTTTGCGGTTAACATATCGCCAGTCAACCGGGAGTGGCTTGGGCTCTGGTGGCCGGATTTTCAGGGCGTTCTCGGGCCTGTCGCTGCTGGGCGCGATTCTGGCGGCCGGCTTGTGGGTCAGGTCGTACAAATTCGCCGACATCGCCGGCCTGTTCGCCTCCAGGGGTACGCTCCAGGCGGCCGGCTCGTGCAGGGGCTCGCTGTACCTGTTCTTCAGCAACCTCCAACTCGGCGATGAGCGGCGCTGGACGGCCGACTACGCCCGCGATTCGGCCAAGTCATTCGAGCCGATCGGGGAGTTGCTCTTCGAGTCGCCCAAGGCCGATATCAAGCGGCTGGGCTTCCGGCTGACGCGCGGGCCGGATGATGCGTTCGGGATCGACGGATGCCGGTTCCGCGTGATCGTGTTGCCCCTATGGTTCGTGCTGGCCGGGTCGGCGATACTTCCGGCGGTGCGCCTGCGGCGATGGCTCCGCGATCGGCGGCGGCTGCGGCGGGGGTGGTGCGCCCACTGTGGATATGATCTGCGCGAGAGCCGGGAACGGTGCCCGGAGTGCGGGACACCGCGGGTTGTGCCGTGCGTGCCGCTGCGAACGAGGGTCGCGCACCGTGATGCCGCTGCTCATGCTCATGTTGTCGTGCGTATTGGTGGGCGGCTGGCTGGCGCGGCCCCGGCCGGCGCAGAAGCTCAGCACGCCGGAGCCGGTATCGCCCGTCATGATGAGGGTGATCCCGCAGCTACACCTAGACGGGGTGCCGTGGCCAGAGGCAATAGAGCGGGTCGCGGCAATGGCGGGCCTTGAACTCGACCTGTCAGCGCTTTCGAAACCATCTATGGACGGCCTGCCCAAGGCCACTATGCACCTGAAGAATATAACATTGCGGCAGTCGCTCGACGGAATGCTGGTTACCATCGGCCCGTGGAACCTGCATGCCAGGGTCGAGGGGAATCGGCTGGTCGTCAGTTTATGGGCGGCTCAGAAACTATGCGCAAGGCTTTACGATGTGTCGGACGTGATGGCGCACGAGCCGCGACTTGGGTGCGCGCACGAAGCTGTTGGCGAGTGGGGGCTCCAAATTCATTCCCAGATGGGGTGCGAGGAAGGCGACACGCAGCAATTTCGTATCTACCCCCTTCATCTTCAATCCGTACCAGTGCCCGAGGTCGCCGCTACCGCTTCTGCTGTCGAGTCTGATAGGCTCGTCGTACGAAGCTGGAGACGCCGCGGTCGCACAATGGGGCGGGCGGATGATCGTGATCCAGACGGTGGCGAACCACGACCGTATCCGGGCGATCCTGGAAATTCTGCGCGGCAGCACTCCCACCTTGGATGAAATGACCAGGCGAGGCGAATCATGGTGAGGCAGAGCATCATCTCGGCAGTCATCGCGGCCATCATATCGGCTGCGGTCGTGTTTCTGGTCTTTGTTTGGAAGTCACCGCATGCACCCGCAACCGAATCCGTGCTGGCGATGGAGCGCATCGAGTCGTTCATGCCCAAGGGACAGCTGGCGCTCCCAGCGCAGCTTCCGTCGCGACCGACTACCCATCCATCGCTTGCGCCGTCGTGGCGAAGGTCCAGTGGCAGAAGACGCCTCTTGAAAAAGCGATCGCCGAACTGGGTCAAATGGCGGATGTCAACCTCGTGGTCGATACGGGTAGCGTCGAATCGATCCATGGCAATTCGCCGTTGGACGTCACGCTCAAGATCGAGGACGTCACGGTCCAACAGGTTCTTGACGTTGTGATAGACCGGCTCCTGCCGGCAGATCTAAGCGAGCGTCTTTCCTACGCGGCCGATGGCAACATCATACGCATCGGCCCCCGATGGCAAATCGAGTCGCTTCACCCGATCCTTCGCGTCTACGATGTACGGGATTTGATCATTCGTGGGACGAGGTTTCGCACCGCCCTCGCGAATATGCGCGGGACATCTGCGCCGGACGAGGGCTGCGGAGCAGGCGGGATCGGAGCTGCCGAGCACGCCACAGGATGATGCCGTTGAGGACCTGATGCTCCTGATCCAGACGACGATCGACCCGTCGCAGTCGCGGTGGGGAGGCCAGCCTCCGTGGGACAACACGCTTCAATATTGGAACGGGAGATTGCTGGTCACCCGTTCCGCAGCCGTCCACGAGAGAATCAATAAACTGCTTGCGATGCTGCGATCGTTGCGCGATTGATATCTGAAGCGGAAGCGTCAGACGCAGGGGCGGGCGCTGACGCTTCCGCTTCAGAAAGATGCAAGTGAGGCACACATGCTCAGGCAACTGGCGATATCGGTGGTCACGTCGGGAATCGCGGTGCTGCTGCTGGTCCTCTTCTGGAGACCAGCGCCCAGGGACGCCGGCGCGGCATCACCGCTCGGCGAATTGGCGCAGTTCGCGCCCAAAGGCGAGTGGGCGACACCGCCGCTCTACCCCGGCAGCGAGCGGACATTGGAGGCGATGAAGAAGCCGATCCCCCTCGTCGAGTGGAAGAACGTTTCGCTCAGCGAGGCGATCCAGCAGTTTGGGAAGATGGCGGGAGTCAACGTTCACGCCTTATGGCATCGCATTGAAGACACTGGCGTGACTCAGCAGACACCCGTGTCGCTGGACCTGAGGCGAGCATCCGCAGCGGAGGTACTCCGGTCGCTGCTCCGTCAGGTAGACAGGCGCGATGACCTCCTCGACTACTATGTGGAATACGGCGTGGTTAACGTTACAACTCGCATGCACGTGGACAGTCGTCGGACGGAGCGTGTTTACGACGTGAAGGACCTGATCGCGTACGCGGCCACGTTTCGCCGGGCCGTGGCGGCGGTCGAACCGCCGCGCAACCCGGGCGTTCCCCCTCCCGCTCCCACCCCATACATTTCGGGCCGTTGGCTGTCAGGAACCGGTATCGAGGCGGACGTTGTGGAAAGCATGACCAGGTCTATAGTGAGAAGCGTGGAACCCTCCTGCTGGCCGGAGAATGGCGGCCAGAGCACTATGTGCTATTGGAGCGGGCGGCTCATCGTCACGGCTCCGATACGTGTGCACGAGAAGCTCGAGCGCCTGCTTCAGGACCTGCGCGAGACGAGCAAGTAAAAGGCAGGGGTGTTAGCAGTAATAGGGTGCCGCAGTGCTGCATTGCGCGTGGCGATGCCCAATCGGCGCTGCATCTCCTGGCTGGAGATGCCTCCGTGCTTTCTGAGACTGGCGCAGGCCCAGCGTTCACCTCGTCGCCCGTTTACCTTGTCACCTTGTCATTTTGGTGCCGGCGCCGCAATCGTCACCTCCCCCGACCCCGCCCATTCGCAGCCGCGCGAGCAGCGCCGCGGCCTGGGCTTCGGTCGTGGGCGGGAGGTCGTGGCCGAGAAGCGTGACGAAGATCCGGCCCTTGCCGTATGTGTTGGTCCAGGCGATGGGCTCGTTGGTGCCGGTGCCGCCCTTCTCTTTCGCGCTGAAGGCTGTCACGATGATGTGCATCGTTTCCGGGGCGGGGCCGCGCTGGCCGTGATACAGCTCATCCTTCACGTGCAGCCAACTCTCGGGGAAGCCCTTGGTGATGGGGTGGTCCTTGTCCAGAATCTTCACGGTGAACTCGTGGGCCGGGCCGTGGCTGCCGCCGGGGCCTTCGCCCTTGGGCGTGCGGACGATCTTGCCGCTGTCGTCGATGCTGATGCGGTCGCCGAACTTGTTATTGCGCCAGCCCAGGCACATCATCTTGTTCCAGTTGTCCCACTTCTCGAACGTAAACAGCGAGGCGTGATAGAACGCCAGGCCGCCGCCGGCCTCCATGTATTTCTCGAACGATTTCTGCACATCCTCCGGCCAAAGCGTGCCGTGATAGTTCATGAGGATGACGTTGTACTTGGCGAAGTCGGGCTTGAACTTGGCCCAGCCTTCGGTGTCCTTGGGGCCGGGGGACGTGAGGACTTCGACGTTGAACCGGCCAGTCTTGGTGAGGATTTCGTTGATGGCGGGGGTGGTCTCCTGCCACTTGTGATTGTGCTGGCCGTCCATGATCAGCACGTTGATCTTGTCGGCGGCGGCAGCGGTCAGGCAGAAGCCCAGCAGCCCGGCGAGAGCCCATGCGAAGAGTTTCATCGAAGTCCTTTCGTATTGGTCTGTAAGGGATACCGAGCCTCGGGATGTGCGTTGTGCGCGACGCGAGCAGTTGCTCCAGCGGGTGGGCCCGGTCCAGGGCGCTGCGGCGGCCGGCACAGATAAGGCTCCGCGCAAGCCACCGCGGCCCATGCCGCAGAAGCGGGCCAAGGCCCGCAAGTGAGCGGCCTGTTCGCGGCAGATTTGGCTGAGATTCGGCCGATTATCGGCGTCTAGCCGGCTCGCTCGCGAGCCACTCTGCTTGTCTGAATAACCGCCCGCTTTCCTTTTTGGCCGTTTGCCTTATATTCAGGGTGCCGGGCGGCCGAAACTCAAGCAGCGACATGCGTTCCATCATTCCTCATCGACGTCGATCCTATCTCCTGGCCCTCTTCCCGCTGCTGCTCGTAGGCCTGCGCGAAACGGCACTGTGCCCACCGTCACCGGTGCAGAGGGCAGTTACGTCCAGGCCGCCCTGGCTTATCAGGATGGCGATCGCGAACGCGCCATTACTGCGCTTCGCAATGCCCTGCAGGAGAATCCCGACCTGATCATGGCTCGCTTCCTTTTGGGCTCGATCTACAGGGACAAGGGCGAATACGAGTCCGCGGCCGACCAGTACAAGCGCGTCATCGAGCTTGACCCCTACACGTACACCAACCATTACAACCTGGGGCTGATGTATCACCTGCTTAATCGCCTGCAGGAGGCGGCCGTCAGCTATCTCCAGGCCCTCAAGCTCAATCCGCAGGATGCCAAGTCGAACATGAACCTTGGAATGGTCTACGCAGCCCTGGGCAACCCGGAGCTCGGCCTGCCCTATGTCCGCCGCGCGGCCGAACTCGCGCCGCGATCGGCCGAGACCATGTCCAACTATGCCGTGGTGCTCGACACGCTGGGGCAGTATCCGGCGGCCGAGGATGCCTACCGCAAGGCGATGGAACTGGATTCGGATCGGATGGAAACGGCCGTGAACCTCGCCGGCTGCCTGGTCGCCCAGAAGCGATATTCCGAGGCCATCAGCGTCTACGACAACGTCCTCAAGGGGCACGATTCATCGCTGTTGCGGCAGCGGTTCGGCTTCGCGCTGCTCCAGGCCGGGCGGCTGGACGATGCGGCCGCGCAGTTCAAGCTCGCGCTGGATCAGAACGCGCAGAATTATCAGGCGTGCAACGGCCTGGGCGACGTGCAAATCGCTCGCTATCGCCAGAGCTCGCTGCTGGATGAAACCAAGCGCGACGCCGCCATCAAGTGGTGGAAGAAGAGCCTGGAGATCAACCCCCAGCAGCCCCGCGTGTCGGCGCTGGTGATCGAGTATTCCGGAGAGAAGCTCTTCCCGTGAACGTAGAAGCACTTGACGATATTATCAATTATGATATAATCCGTTGACATGTGGAAGGTGGCATCGACCGATGAGTACGACCAATGGCTCGACCAGATAGGCCACGAAACCGTGTCGGAGATCGTCGCTGTCGTGCGACTGCTTCAGCAGTACGGCCCGCAGCTCTCCCGGCCGCACGCGGACACACTCAAGGGATCGCGCTTCGCGAACATGAAGGAATTGCGCGTGCGGACCGCGTCGGCGGAACTCCGCATCGCCTTTGCGTTTGACCCGCGCCGCCGGGCCATATTGCTGGTGGCCGGCGACAAGCGAGGTGTGAACGAAAAGCGGTTCTACCGTCAGTTGATTGCCAGAGCGGACACGCTGTACGCCGCTCATTTACGAACGAGGTGAACCATGGCCAAGGATTTTTTCGCTCACGTCGCCAGACAATTCCCCCGGGAAGTGCTGCAGAAGGCAGACGCTCGCTACCGGGAACTGCGCCAGGAGATGCTCTTGCGCGAACTCCGGCAGGCGCTGAAGGTTCCGCAGAGCCGCCTGGCCAAGGGGGCCGGCATCAAGCAGTCCAACCTCTCGCGGCTGGAGAGACAGAGCGATATGCAGATTGCGACGCTGCGGAAGATCGTCGCCGCGCTGGGAGGAAAACTGGAGATCATTGCGCGGTTCGAGGATGCCGATGTGCGCATTGTCCTGCCGTCAGCGGCATAAGCCAACGTCGATCTACGGCGTCATCCATCATGATCTGAGGCGCCGTGGGAGCTCAAAGGGGAGGGAGTGATGAGCTTCCCCGCATTGGTTTCCACGGACACGTTCCAATTGCCGTTGATGAGGTGCTCGATGTCTTCGCCGGTCACGCCCCATCCGATTCCCGCCGCCATGACTTGCGCATTTTCGAGGCGTCGGGCTCGGAGCCGTCAGGGTAATCCTTTACAAACAGCCACTCTTTCTTTTCCGGCGCGTCCGGGTTGACAAAGAACGCCAGCAGCTTGGCGCCTTGGAGAGGGAACGTCATTGGGCTGTTCTTGTTGTCTGTAGGGGCGCGATCAAGACGAGCCACAGGCGCGTACGCGAAGCGATACCGTTCATTGATATACGACCGCTCAGGAAGAGATCGTCTCTCAATGTAAGGAGATGCAAGTCCCACCAACGTGCTCAAAAAGGCCAGAGTGAAACAGAACCCGAAGAAATACGCCGTACACTTCAGAAGCGGCAAGAGCACCCGCTCCACTTGCGATTTGTCGGCGACCCGCATGGAGACCTCCAATGATCGACTGCTCTTGGTGGGTGAGCAGTACGCTGCCCACCGATTGTATTTCGCGATAACCTGTTAGGAAATTTGATTCCGCCGGGGCCGGGTTCGCGTGCGAGAAAGGGGGAACTTGGGGCGTCCAGGCCTGCACTTCTCGTTGAAGGTATGATCTGCGGGCGCTGACGCTTGGCGCTTCAGACACTGCACCAATCACGAAGGCAAGAGCGGCTCGCGAGCGAGCCGGCTAACGGCCCGTCGTCCGGCCGACCGTCGTCTGCTGTGGCGGCGCCGTGAGCAGCCCGTCGGTCATGGAACCGGTCGGGCTTCCCCAGAGGCCGTGCGCCTTGAGCACGACGACGATCACGCCCAGCAGCACCACCACCGTCGCCACGGCCGCCAGGATCGTATACACATTGCTCGACGGCTTGACGAAAACCGTATCGCCCGTGCTGGTTCGAGTCTTGGCCATGGTTCGCTCCTTTTAGTTACGACCCACCACCGGCGCCGGCGTCATCTGCGTCTGCACCTGGTTGTCCGGCTTGATCTGCTTCACGCGCGGGCCCTCGCACCGGCCGAACGCGCTGTTCTGATCGACGGTCTCGACGGTGAGGATTCCCATGAACCCGGTCTCGTCATAGACCGTGAACTGCATACCCTTCTTGACCTTGTCGGCCGCGCCCACGGAAATCGTCGCGTAGACCAGGCCATTGTTCAGGGTGCGGGCCTCGCGGATCACGCCCTTGACCTCGACCCCGCGGTTGCGGGCGACGGCGGCCCGGGTCGGCACGACTCCGCGGTCGGCAGCGTCAGCCAGGAGCTGAGCGTAATCAGCCTTGACCTGAGTGAGCTGTTCCGTCAGCCAGCGCCGCTCCTTGTCCAGCGCCTCGATCTTCTTGGTGGCATCGGCGACGGCAGCGTTCAGGTCGAAGCGCTCCATCATGCGCTTGTTGTTCTCATCCATCAGGTCCTTGGTCTTCTTCTCCGCGATGCCCAGGTCGGCCCGCAGGGCCTCGACCGTGCGGTCCTTGATCTGGATGGAAGCCACCAGGCCCAGCTTCTCATTCTCCAGCACGTTGATCATCTGGTCGCGCTGGCCGATGTCCGTCTTGAGCTTGGTGATGTCGGTCAGCAGCGCCTTGGCGCGGTCCTCGCCGTCTCGCTTGGCATCCTGCTCTCGCGTCTCGGACGCCTTCTGCGCCAGCTCCGCCACGTTGGCGCGGCGTTGCTCGCGGCGCGTCTCTTCCATGGCATTCTCGGCCCATTTCCTGTAGTTGTCGGTTCGGTTCACGAACACGACTGTCGCCGCCGTCAGCAGCAACGAAGTCACGACCAGTAATACCACGAAGAGTTTGGTTAGAGCGCTCAAAGTTGCTCCTTGGACCGGTTGTCCATCAAGGGTGCTGCACCAAGCCAGCGTAAATGTACTGTACAGGCCATGGGTGTCAAGCTGATAGTGCGTGGCAGAGCCGTCCCGGCTCTGTGCTCCGTGTGGCAGAGCCGTCCCGGCTCTGTGCTCCGTGTGGCAGAGCCGTCCCGGCTCTGTGCTCCGTGTGGCAGAGCCGTCCCGGCTCTGTGTCCTTCCGAACCAGCGGCGGGACGCCGCTGCCACTTTATTTCAGCATCAATATCCCCGCCGCCGCCGCCACCCGCACATCCGAGCTGGCATCCTTCAGCAGCCCCGCCAGCGCATCCTGTGCATCGGCCCGGCCGATGGCGCCCAGCGCCAGCGCTGCCAGGTATCTCTGCCGGTCGTCCTTGCTCTTGACCGCATCCATGGCCGGCACATACAACTCGTCCGACCCCAGCATGCCCAGCGCCCTGGCCGTGACCAGAGTCACCTCCAGATAGTCCGAATCCTTGCCCGTGCGCACGTGCTCGATCACCCGCGCATCGCGAGGCCCCGCCAGCGCCGCGATCGCCGTGATCTCGTTGTCCGGGCTGCGGTTGAGCGCCGCTGCCGCCAGCATCTTCAGGCCGTCTTCGTCGCCCAGCCGCCACATGGCCTCCGCCACTTGCAGCCTCACGACCGGCGATGGGTCGCGCAGCGCCACCCGCAGGATGCGCAGCGCGCTCTTCTCGCCCAGCCGCCCCAGCGCGAAGGCCGCGTTGCACCTCACCTCCGGCCGCAGGCTCTTGAGCGACTCCTCCAGGCCGGCGCTGTACGCGCACATCCCCGAGCCGGTGCAGCGCGAAGATCGCGCCGATCTGCACGCTTGGGTCCTCGTCCTTCACCAGTGGCGGCAACAGCGGCAACGCCTCGCCGATGCGCAATTCGCCGGCCGCCATGGCGGCCGCGAACTTCACCATGGGACTGGGGTCGCCCAGGCCCTTGACAACCTGCTCCGCGGCGGACTTGCCCATCGACTCGCGCATCGCCTCGATCGCGTGCGCGCGCACGACCGGGTCGTTGTCCTGCATCGCCCGCGCCAACTCCGCTTTGGCCGCCTCGCGGTGCTCCGCGTCCACCGTCACATTCTTTGGCGGAGGCGGCGCCGGCCACTTCGGCGGCGTATGCTGGATGGCCACGGGCTTCTCATCCTTCTTCTCCGGCCCGCTCCCGCCTCCGGCGCATCCGATGACGCTCAGAATCAGACCCAGCCCCATCATCGCCCGTAGCCAGCTCATGACGTTCCTTTCCGCCCTCGCCCGGGGCAGGCTTCGCCCGGCGCGCCAGCGCCGGCAGCCTGCCCATCATCCAAACCGCAATCGCCAATCCCGCGTGCGCTGGCAATGCCAGCGCAATGATCTCCCAGTTCACCTGATAATACGACGGCAGGGCCTTGGCCAAAAGCCCCAGGGCGCTGCTGGCCAGCACCGCGCACGTGAGCCACGTACACCAGCGCCTCGCCCATTGCTTGCGCAGGGCCATCGCCGGTACGAGGACAACCAGCGGCAAGGCCAGCGGGCTCAGGTGAAACAGGTTCTCGTTGTAGTAAACCGCCGCGTGGCTGGTGATCGCCCATGCGCCGGCCAGGAACCATCCGGCGAACGCCAGGACAAACAGCCAGAGAATTGCCAGTACGACAAAGCCAATGCGCGCGACGCGCCAGCGAGTGCCGGCCCATGCCCCGCACGCCAGCGCCGTGCCGATCAGAATCCCCCACAGCAGATACCATGGCCACCAAGTTGGCGGCTTGGCCGGAACGAAGAAGGTCCGCGTTTGGTGCAGCGGGGCGGCCGGCTCCAGCAGCGGCCGGCGGCGCCCCTGACTATCGCTGACCATGACCCGCTGAAAGTGCTGCCGCATCCGCAATGGCAGGAAGCACTCCTCCCACGCGGAGATCTTCCGGTCCACGGGCTGCCCCATCACGTAATAGAGAGCCGTGTAGATGGCCGGGTCGCATGCCATAGCCCGGCGCGTGTGCCAGCGATAGGTCGCGCTGGTCGGCACGCCGTCGAGCTGCGCGCGCATCTCGCCGCCGAGCACCTGGTCCAACGCATTCCGTATCCTCGTCGAGCAGTTGTCCGCATAATAATCGTACCGATAGTAACTCGTTCCCGGGCCGGGATTTGTCCCCTGAAAGTCCTTGTATTGCTCGGGCGCGCCGATGAACCGCGCCTTGAGCTGCGCCTCCAGCAGCCGGTAGAGCTTCATCTTCTGCTCGGGCGTGAGATTGAGTTTCTCCTGCCAGACCGACCGGTCCTCGCCGACGTACATAGCGATGGTTTCATCCTTATTCCACGGCTCCAGGCGGTAATACATCCGTCCCGCGAGGAATCTCAGAATGAAATTGTGCTGATTGAAGTCGAAAATGCCGTAGTTGAACGCGGCCGAGAATTCCGGGCTCTCAACCAGTAGCGCATTGTGCCCAAACCGCTCGTAAACCTGAGCGCCTTCGCCCATTGTGAGCAAATAGAAGGTTATCTGGTCCGGATTGGGCTCTGCCGCATTTGACGGGGCGGGGATACCAAACAAAACCAGTAGAATAAGTGGAAATAAGCCGTAGTAAAAATGTATGAAATGCGCTCGTTCTGTACTTGCACGGGGCGTGCCTGGCATGACATAATGGAACACAGCGCGTGTGGCCATGGGCTCAGTATCCTCAAGGGCAACGAGCCACGTCAAGGGCGCTCGCCCTGCATGGCTACTCAACGATGGCTGTTGAAGCCGGCCTGCTGGAAAAAGGATTCCGCGCGGACCTATCGTACCACGGGCTGACGATTTCGCTGCACTCGCGCCTGAGAGGCTAAGGATCTATGTTATCGCTCACGAAGAAGACGGATTATGCTCTGATCGCCATGGGCTATCTCGCGGAGCACCGCAGGCAGACTGTCTCAGCTCGCGAGATCGCCGAAGCGTTCAACATGCCGGCCGCGCTGGTCATGAACATCCTCAAGACCCTGCACCACGCGGGCATGCTTTCCAGCACCCGAGGCACCAAAGGCGGCTATCGCCTCGCCGCCGACCTGCGCAGGATCTCCATGCACGAGTTGATCGAGGTGCTGGAAGGCCCGGTGAAGCTCGCCGAGTGCGTCATGGAGCACGAGCGTGGCCGAGGCAGCGGTGATGCGCCGTGCAAGATCGGCAAGGCGTGCCCCATCCAGGCGCCCATCGGCATTCTGCACGAAAAGCTCGTCAGCTTCCTCAAGGAAGTGATGCTGGCCGATATTCTTGTGGGCGATGGCGAGGACATCGAGGCGTCGCTTGAGTTTGCCGACGAGCGGTCGAACTGATCCGTCCGTGCCGCTCGCCTCCGGGCCCGAACGCCACAGCCGGGAAGTTCTGGCGTTTGGGCCTTTTTTCTGCCCGCTCAAGGTTGCCCGCCCTTTCGAGACAACAGCACTGAATTTGAACTATATCCGCTGGCCGCCTAGCATCGTTCGGTTGCCAACCGCAAGGAGACCACGCTCATGCCAGTCGCTCTGACCGAGACCGCCGCCAAGGAGATTCACAAGATTCTCGCCGATCAGGGACTGAAGCAGGACAGCACCAGCCTTCGTGTTGGCGTGAAGGGCGGCGGGTGCTCGGGCTTCACCTATACGCTGGACCTGACCGAAGAGGCCAGGAGCGAGGCCGACGAGGAGCTGAATTCGCACGGGATTCGCATCCTCGTGGATAACAAGTCCTACCTTTACCTCGACGGCGTGGAGATCGACTTCAAGGATGAGATCATGGGCCGGGGCTTCGTATTCAAGAATCCCAACGCCACGAGCACGTGCGGGTGTGGAAGCTCGTTCTCGGCGTGAAGAGTCCGGGCAGCAGGACTCAATTCCCTCGTCGCCCCAGCCGAATCCTCGCATACCGCACCTCGCCCGCTGCGTCGCCCAGTACATCCAGCGCATCCGACGGTTCGCACCCCGCGCGGACGCTGTTGGTGAAGAACGTGCCGACGGGCTTCTTCAGAGGCACGGGGATGACCGGGCCCAGCTCGCCGCCGGGGAGCAGTTGCATCAGTCGGTTCTCGCCGCTGCGCCCGCCGTTCGAGTTTCTGGCCAGCACGTGCGAGAAGATGAACAGCCGCCCATCGGCCGCCATGTGGAATTGCGCGCGGCCGGGTAGGGGGGTGAAACCGTCGCCTTCCTCAGCGCGAAGGATCGCCTTGCGAGACGTGACCGCGCCATCGCGGATCGTGGCATAGTTCAGGGCCTCGTCCTGCCTTTCGCCGGGGAAGAACTTGTCGCGCAGGCGAGTGTCGATGGCCCGCTCGGTCCACAGCAGATGCACCGTGCCGGCCGCGTCGGTGTAGAGGTCGCAGGGGAAGATCCAGCCGGCCGTCTTCTCGCGGCTGGCGACTTCGACCCATGGCCGGAACGGCTCCTCGGTGATGTCGGGCGTCCAGGTAAAGAACAGCCGGCGGAAATCATAGTCCCATTCGCGCTTGGTGAGCTGCCGCTTGTAGTCGCGCCAGGCGACGTTGGGTTCGACGATGTCGCTGACGCCCATGAAGTACACAGCGCGATTGCGAAGCTGCACGGCCGGATAGCCCAGGCGAATCGCCTGGGGCTTGGCATAGTCAGCGCCCCAGGGCCAGGCGAGCCGGCCCTGCGCTGACCACTGCCCCGCCGCATCGCGGAAGGCCCACTCCGTGCGCGTGTAGCCGATGTTCTGGAAGAGGATCATCTCCCGCCGCGGGCCGTCGGCCACGAACGTGCGATACGAGTGCTCGGTGAACGCCGGCTTGCCATCCCACTCGGGGAGAATCGTCTGCGGCGGCTGCTGGGGATTGTCGGCCGGGAATCGCAGGATCTGTGGCTGGGCCGGCCCTGAATACGCGTCGAGCGCCGCGAGGGTGGGATTAGCCGAGAGAAACACGTTTCCATCGGGGAAGCAGACCAGCGGGCACGGCTCGCGCGTCCGGCCAGTGGGGTCCTTCTGCCGCACCTGCCAGCCGGCCGCCGTGCGCGAGAGCAACATCCAGCGCACGTTGTTCAGAGGCTTGGCATCGGCGATCGTCTCGGTCCCGCTTACGAGCACATGCTCGCCCACGCGCACGATGCAACTATTGCCGGCACACCAGAACGGCCCCGAGCCGTTGGCCGGATCGTCGTAGCGGTAGACATCTTCCTCAATCTCGACGATGGCTCGCGTTGTCGGCCGATCCGCGCCTTGCGCGAAAGATGCCAGCGCCACAATAGCCAGAGCAGCGGCCAAACGCATACGCATCTCCTCATTTCTGCGGCGGGATCAGCGCATCGCGGATAGGCTGCACCCACTGGTTGGCCTTCATGTCGAACAGCACGAAATCACCGGTGAACTGCCAATAGCCCCAGCTCCAGCCGCGTTTCTCGGCCTCGCGCGCCACGGCGCTGACATAACGCACGCGCGATGCCATCTCGGCCTTGTCGTAGGCGCCAAACTCGCCGAGGTAGACCGGCCGGCGCTGCTGGGTTGCCCACGCCTGCGCCTTGTCGAAGTCGTGCGCGATCGCCTGCTTGTCGGCGTCGGTGCCGTTCCAGGGGATGCCGATCTTGTCCTTCTGCCCGGTCCACGATGCGCCCTGGTGGGTGAAGGTCATCGGACTGTAATAGTGGATGGTGACGATGAGGTTCCGGTCCGTTTCGGGAAGCCGGAGTTTTTCAAGCTGGCCGATGTTGTTCCACTGCCCCGGCCCGATGATGACCGTGCGGGTGAGATTGCTGGCGCGGATCACGCCCAGCGCCCTGGACAGGTACTGGTTCCACAGTTCGGGCGTGAGCCGGCCGTTGGGCTCGTTGAGGATCTCGAAGAGCACGTCGGCCGGGCGGTCCTTGCAGCGCTCGGCGATCTGCTGCCAGGTCGAGACGAATCGCTCTTTCAGACCCGCCGGATTCGCGGCCATCTCGTTGAACTCGTGGAAGTCGACAATGACCAAGAGCTTGTTGGCCAGGCACTGGTCCAGGGCCCAGTCGAGCGTCTTGAGATACGGCTCGGGGAGCTTGTTGTCATCGCCGACCTTGGTGTCGCGGAAGGGGTGCAGGTTGATCCGCACGTGATTGAAGCCGGCTTCGCGGATGAGCTTGAAATGCTCGTCTTTGAAACGGGCCAGGTCGTGGCTACGCCAGAGCGGGTCGTAGCCGATGATGTTGACGCCCCGGCCGAGGCGCTTGTTCTGCTCGAAAGCGTCCGGCGCGGCGGGTTGGGCGAGGCATGGCATAGCGCATGCGATGAGAATAAAGAAGATGATGATTCTGGCGTCCATGTTGGACTCTCCTTGTGCCGCCAGTGCCCTCACTGGCGGTATGCTTTCCGTTCCGCCAGTGAGGGCACTGGCGGCACAAAGTGGCAGCGGCGTCTCGCCGCGGTTCCGCACGGATCCCAGAGCCGAGACGGCTCTGCCACATTCACTACTCAAACTTCACTTCGTAGTACGCCGCTTTGTTCTCGCCGGTGATCGGGATCGTCGTCTTGCTGCCGGCCACGGTCGCGCTGACGTCAACCGTCTTGTACCCACTCGGCGAAAGCCCCACGACACTGCACTTGCCGTCGCGGTTCAGCGTGATCGTGCCTTTGATACCTTCCAGCATCACCGGCGGCTTGCCCAGATCGCAGCAGCCGCTGGCCGCCGCGGCTGTAGGCCATGCCCGTGTTGCGGCTCCGGCCGACGGCGGTGATGAGGATGTGCTTTGATTCCTTCAGCGGCTTGCCGTCCCAGCTTGTCACGAGGATCGACGCGCAGCGGTTGGATGTGCTGATCGCGCAGTCGCCGAGCTTCACCGGCCCGCCGGCAAGGAAGCCCACCGCCGCCTGCGTGCGCGGCGTGTCGGCCGTGACGTAGCCCTTGCCGTAATTCCAGTACAGCTCCCCGGTGATCGAGCGAATCTCCTTCTTCGCCATGTCGAGGTACTTGCGTCAGGTCGATGGAGAAGTCGGCTCTGCTCGTCCTTGGTGAACTGCACGCCGGTCTTGCCGACGGCGGCCGCATAGTAGCGCGGCCAGGCGAGCGGGCGTTGATGCCCTGCTCGGCTGGACATCTCGAAGGGCCCGGAGATGTCGATCTTGATCGCCACGTCCTTCAGATTGCCCGCCGCTGAAGACCTTGGCCTCGGACAGGTTGCGCGCGAAGACCATCGGGCCTTCTTTCACGTCGCCGCGGCGGATGACCTGCGAGAGCGCCGGGTACTGGCAGAGCGGTGCGAGGGCTCGTTGACCGGCCACATCCACTTGAGGAATCGCGTGAATCCGCCGCCGTCGCCTTCGATGGCGAAGTGCATGCGGCACATCCCAGCCGTTGAGGCAGTTGCCGTAGAACGCCATCAGCGGCGGCGCCTCCAGCCGCCACTGGTTGGGCAGCACGTTGGCCCATTCGGAAATGCTGTAGGGCATGCCCAGCACGCGCTCCTGGCTGAGCTTCAGGATGTACTCGGGCTTGGTCAGGGCGGACTCGTAGTTGAAGGTCATGCCCTGGCAGGATCTGCCAGCCGCCCGGGCCGCCGCCGTAGTAGTGGTGGCGGTCGATGTAGTCCATGCCGGGCACGTTGGAGTAAAGCTCCGGCTAGAAGCCCGCGCCCACGCCGAACCAGCCGTGCCGCAGATCGGCTGCTTCACGCCGGCCGCCCGCAGGGCGTCCTTGCGTCTTCGTGAAGTAGCCGTTGTTCAGCTCGAAGTAGAACCGCAGTTGGTCGCGAGCCCGCGCGAGCATCGCCGGCGGCGGCGTTGTTGAAGCTGCCAGATGATCAGCGCGCTTTACCGTGCCGTCGGCGGGCTCTTCGTCGGCCGCCAGGTCCGCTGCCCCAGGCGGCGGCCAGCTTTTCGCGCGAGCCGTACTTCTTCAGCAGCCACTGGCCCCAGAGCCGGTCGAGCTTCTTCTTGTAGCGCGGCGGAATGCCGTCGATCGTGTAGAAGAACATGCCGTCTTCGTTGGTGACCTCCGATCTGGCAGATGGCCGGGTCCTCGCCGTACGTCTTGTTGTCGCGGTAAGGATTGCGATGGGTCATGATCGCCTTCTCCAGGTCGATGTTGGCTGCATGACCTTCGGGTCGAAGAACGTGATGCCCATCGACGTGAGCGTTCCTGGCGTTGCTTGTCCTTCTGGGCGGCCAGCGGATTCGTCGAAATCATCCACGCCGTCGCCCTTGCTTCATGCTTGCGATACCAGAGCATCGTGGGGCGGCTGTAGATGCCGCGCTTGGCGCACTCGGCGATGAAGTAGTCCAGCTGGTCCATGACCTTCGCGTTGAGGTGCCCGCTGTCCGGCTGGCTCCAGTCCACGGCCGAGTCCTGCTCCCGGCCCGGTCACCAGGTGCCCGATGCGGACCATGTTGAAGCCGTACTTGGCCAGCCAGCGGGCCAGGTACGCCGACTCCTTCTTGTCGCGCGGCGTGCCGCGCATTGTGGCCACCAGGCGCACCGGCGTGCCGTCCTCGAAGACCCAGCGGCCGTCGACCGTCTTCATGAACCCGTGCTTGCCCGGCCGGCGCATCCAGCGTCGCCGACTGGTCGATCGGCGTAGGCCTCGAACTTGTCCGGCTCTGGCGCGACCGGGAACCACTGGGTCGCGTCCAGCGTGTCGAGGTCGCTCTGGAGATACTCCGGCTGCGGGATGTCCTTGGGATCGGGCAGCGCCACCGGCTTGTCCGACAGCGTCGTCGCCGGCCACCAGCACGATCCCGTCGACCATCTGGCTCTTGAACTCGATGCTCTTGATGGTCTTGTCGGGATGCGGGATTGTCCCAGCCGAAGACGAGCAGCCCCACGGCGTCGGTCTTGAGCGTTGGGCATGAGGAATGCCACGCGGTACTTCGCGCCGTGCGTGGGACCCCACCAGTCGCAGATCTCTTCCTTGGCGCGGATGGGGATCTCGGCCTCGGTGCCGTCGTCATAGCGGACGATGTAAGTCGGCCATGTGGCCGCCGGTCCAGGCCGAGGCGTGGAGGAAATAGAGGCTGCGGGCCTTGACGCCGACGTTCACGGTGGCCGACTGCCGGCCCGGCGCGGAACTTCTTCGACTTCAGCGTGAGCACGGCCTTGGCCGCCGTTCTTCGGCCGGGTCGATCACCTCGAAGGGGATGCCGAAGAATTTGCGGATGCCCACTTCGATGCCGCGCATGTCGGTATCGCCCTGGTCGGTCCAGCCGCCTTTGCCGTCGCCCCAGACTTCGTCGCGCCAATCCATGTTGACGATGGCCTTGAGGTCGAGCATGCGATAGCCGCTGTCCTGGGCATTGGCCTGCCTCACCGGTACGAGCATCGCGGCGACGAGCATCGCCAACCCACACAACGCACGATTGGTTCTCATGCGGACCATCATATCCGCCCCTCCCTGAAGCGGAAGCGTCAGCGCCCGCGCTCTGAATAGAGGGGATGAGTATACGTATCCCCTTGTCATCTGTCCCCTTGTTATCTGTCGATGAAGGCCGGTCGATGCCGCACGCCGGCCCATCGCACACCCGCGCCTGCTGGCGCTGCTCCAGAAAAGCGACGGGCATTACAGGGTGCAGATCAGCGGCGATGATTGTGAGCGGCTGGTGACGCGGATGGACACATACGCCCAGCGTTCAGGGTCGTTCAGCCCGGAACAGGAGGTGGAATTGCGGCAGTTCCGCTCGAAGGTGGCGCAGATGATGGAGCGATGAGGCTAGCGAGCGCGCGGCCCTGAACCGATGAGACTCGGTGTATACCTGCGACTCACGCCAAGAACGCCCCGCAACCTGCTCTGGTTCGTGCGGCTGAAGCGCCGGATTGAGCCTGCCGCCTCGAAAGGGAGGGGCCGGTTTATTTGCTCTTACCATCCAATGGCGGGCTTGCGCCTTCGCCGCCATCAGTCGGCGCCTTCGACGTTGCTGGCGCTGCTTGCTGAGCACCGTCGAAGAGGTGTGCCGTGGCTTCCACGGTGTAGGGATTCCCGACGAGGAGGTCGCCATACGGAACCTTCGCAGAACCTGACGCAGGGCCGGTTGGCTTGTTCACGGTGCAGCCTCGTAAAAGGCAGACGATACCAGAAACGAAAACCCAGTGACAGAACATGCCTGAATTCCTATTTGCTCGGTGATGGCTGAGTTGTTGGCTGCGTCGTACCGGGCGCTGCCCAAGCCGGTACGCCCTCTCCCATGTCGAGCACGATCTTCTGCCATTGGCTGGTGCCCCAATTGGGGCGGCGCGCACCCTTTCCCGGTCCCCGACGCCGCGCGTCATTATCTTCCAACTCCTGCCATTTGGCACCAATAACGTTGCCGAGCGAGGTCAACTGCTTCTCGACCTCCTCTTTGACCTTATGCCAGCATACTACTCGCGGCCGAAGAGCGGTTATCTCCTGCGTGTACGGACGTGCCGGCACTGTGGGCGGAGGGTGGCAACGAGGGAACGGCTCTGAGAACCGATCATGGTATTCACGTGTGCTCGCTCCTGACCGAGGCTCGGGCGCGACCGATCTTGGGGGCGACACGGACATCAGTAGATAATCCCGGTCCCAGGCAGCCTTGCTTGCAGCGTCTCGATCCCGCGCTGGGTGATCTTGGTGTCACGGAGGTTAAGCGTGTGCAATCCCTTCAAATTCGAAAGGTCGTCTACTGCAGCGTCGGTGACGCTAGAAAAGACCAAGTCGAGAACCTTGAGGTTCTTTAGGCTGCTCAGATGAGCAATCCCTTCATCCGTGACGGGTGCCAGGCCCAGCCAAAGTTCCTCAAGGTTCTTCATCGCCACCAACTGACTCAGACCGGGGCCTCTTATAGCAGTGTGCCCGAGGTACAGGATTCTCAGCTTCGTCAGACGTCGCAGATCTCTCAGGCCCGCGTCAGATATCCCAGTCGTTTGCAGTGAAAGCCATTCGAGATTGCGCAACGCAGACAAATGAGCCATTTGAGGGTCCGCGACAGCAGTATAGCCCAAATCCAGTCCTTCCAGGCTAGTAAGCGACCCGACAGCCGCGAGCCCCGCATCCGACAGGCGAAGCGACATCAGCCCCAACCTGCGCAATCGCAGCGCGCCACGCAATTGAGCTATGCCAGCGCCGGTCACGCGCGTGCCCGCGAGATTCAAGCTTTCCAGAGATTGGAGCGCCACAATTCTCGGCATTGCAGCGTCCGTGATCGCTGTTCCACCCAAACGCAGCATGCGGAGGCGCGAACAGCTCAGGCACAGCACGACCTGATCGTCAGCTTGGGTTTCTGTGAGGTCGAGTTCCCGCAGCCGCGTCAGCCCTGCGATGCCACCGAGCGTGCCCTTATCTGGCGTCGTGCCGCTCAGGTCAACCACAAAGGCTCGTTGTGACCAGCGCAGCAGCAGGGGAGGCAGCATGGCCTTCACGCGATCGGGAACAATCGCCTCCACGCTCACCCTACCTTTGGCACGACAGATCGCCTCAATCGCAGGTTGCTCCGATCGCCATCCCCAGTACAGCCAAAGGCAAGCAGTCGAACAGGCATAGTACGAGAATGGCGGCAGCGCAACACGCGCGGCGCAGCCACCGGCGCAACGCCACGTGTGGCGTGCGCGACGTAGTGCGAGCGTCCGACCGCGAAAAAGGGCGCCCGCATTCTGGGCAACGCTCAGCGACCAATCCTCGAAGCGAGTACCCGCAGGTGCGGCAGTAGCGAACGGATTGCTCAGGCATTGTCTTTGTTGACATCAACCTGGTACACCTCGAGCTGCGCCCTTCGCCGAACTTGCGGATTGCTTCCTTAAGCTCGATCTCCTTCAGTTTCTCGATCTCGGCCTGGACGGCCACACCGTTCACGATGCGGTGAACACCTAGCATCCACCGAAAGGGCACATCATTTATCTGCTGGCGCTCCTTATTGGGACCGCATGCAACAAAGGATGCGGTGCCCCTGACATATACATGGCGCAACTCAAACTTTTGCTTGGAGAAGATGTCCAGCAGCTCCGGGAGCCCATCCTTCTCTCTTGCGGTGCCCCCCGTCACCTTGAACGTCACATGGATCGATGCCGTCAGCTTGATTGAAGCCAACTTGAACTGCGTCACGGTAAACTTGACGGTTTTCTGGTCGATCGTCCACCCCGCATATTTCTCAAAGCCTGGGAGCTTGAAGAAGTTCTTCAACCCACCTGGGGGACTGTAGTTTTCGGGGGGAGCGGATTCCGACCATTGCCCATTGATGATCCAGCTTCGCAACGCAGCGTCATCCAGATACGGAGCCGTACCCACATCTTTCACATCGTACCATTCGCCATTTTCCAGCTCTGCTAGTCCGAGCGGGTCGAGGTGGTTGACTGGGCTGGATCCAACGTACTCATATAGGTTCATCCCGTCAACATATCCCAGTGGCGGGCGAAGATTCGTTAGCCGCGATGCATTGGGACGAGCGGAGTTCCGCAACATTGTAGTAGACATGAGCTTGTCATCCTTTCATGCAAACGGCGTCTGATCTCCAGATATCTTTGCAGTCGCAAAAAGCGGCTGATCTGATCGCCTTGCCGTCACGAGCCGATCGGCGTCGTCCGCCGGGTCAAGGGAGATACTATACATCGCGCGCGGCAGTTCGCGATCGGCGGGGCCCGAAGCCCTGCCACCATAATACTCGCGAATCGCGTCGGCGAACCAAGACGGGTGCCCCACCTCCTCCGCTTCATAGATCGCTTCGCCCCGCCTGACCATTGGGATGATGGCCCCGCGATAGCTGCACCGGTGGCGTGGAAAAAATGCCCGAGCGAGGCAGTAGTCGCGGTCAGCTTGGTCCAGATCGCCAACGTCGCTGAAGTATCGCGCGCAGGCCAATGAAGATGGCCATCATCTCACGGGCGGTGAGCTTGCGCAGGTCCGAGCCGCTCGTGATGGCCTTGCGCGGCAACTCGAACCTCTTTAGATAAGCTTCGTCTGTATCCGACGAAAAAGCCCCCGGATGGGCCACGCTGGCCTCGACATTGTAGTTGACGGCGCCGTCATCAAAGCGGCTGACGTGGTGCGACTTGACCGCCGCCAGGCCCACTGGCCAACCCAGGCGGCGAGCCATGGCGACATGCAGGGTCGGCATGCTGCCGCACGTCCCGCGTTTCGTGTCTATGAGGCCGTTGAGGAAAAGGTCGCTGGGGTTTGTGTAGGCGATGGCCGTGACGTGTTTTTGGTCCTCGATATAATCAATGCTGAGTTCCCGCCCAATGAACCCGGCCAACATTCCGACGCGGAAGAAGCGGATGTCGTTCTTCCATTTCCACGGCGTCTTCGCGAAGCCTTCCTCCCATTCTGGCAGGTGGCTTGCGAACTGCTCGGTCCACTCATCCACGATGCGGCAGTATCTATCCACGTCGAGCTTCGCCAGGCGAGGAATCTCCTTCGCGACAGCCAAGTTCATTTCGACAACGTCGGCCTGCTCCAGCACCTCATCCGAGAGCGCCAGAAGCTGCCACGTCGATCGACCGATAGACTGACTTGCGTTCGGCTCCACAATGGCCCCTTTCCCACGAAAGCCTGAGGCAGTGTAACGATACGCCCTCCCATTTCAAGTCAAAAATTCCCGGAAGCCATGATTGTTGCTGGCCAATCGCTACGAATGTCATGCCCGGATATGCGATGCGGACCCGCGCTGTCGTCACCTGTCGGCAAGCAGGACCCTCAGCTTCCCCCCTTTATATCTGCCATGTGTATCGCACTCGCCAACACGACCAGCCCACACCACACATAGCCCAGTTTCATCGAAGTCGCTCCTCTCATCACTTGGTGTCATTGCCCGACGCGCCCGATGGCGATCGTCGCGGCATTGAGCTTCCCATTGCGCGCCCGCCAGTGATAGCCGATCGGCCGGCCGTCGTTGTCAACTTGCAGCCAGAGGGTGCCCCGGCCGACGCCGGTGGCGCCGTCCTTGCGCGAGTCATCGGCATGCGGGCCGCTGGTGGAGTCGATGACGACGAGGCGGATCAGTCCCGCGCCCTCATCGACCGGCGGCTGATCGATGATCATCACGTGCCCGGTGCTGCCGCTGGTGGGCGGGGGCACCTTGCGCAGGCAAGCACATCGCCCGGGCGGGCGTCCATCGCGCGTGGGATGCGCCGCCACGGCGTGCTCGCCGCATCATCGGCCGCTGCTGAGAACGCAGTGTAGAAATCTTCTGCGAGAGCGTGCGAATGTCCCTTGGACACGCTCACCGCCTTGAGCGCGTCGGGGGCCACCTTCTTGAGAATCCAGCCGACGAACCCCGAGCAATCGCAGAGGTAACTGCCCTCGGCCTCGTTGATGCGGGTCTTGTGGCTGTAGCTCGAGCTTTTGACGGCGGCGACAATCCGTTGCGCCTCCTGGACCATGCGGTTGCCGGTCGCGCCGCGATCCGGGGCGGCGTCCATCGCGCCGGCAAAGACGGCCAGCGCCAGTGCAACGATGCGGGATGCCAATGTGGGTATCATCTTTCACTCCAGTGCCGGCGGCCATCATAACCGCTGGCGGTGTCCCGCGCCTGCCACGATCTGGACGGCATATCGCGCAAGCGGGCCTGGTTCCCGCAAATCGGGAAGCCCAGGCCCGCTTGCCACGATCATGTGCGGCGCTACCAGCGCGATTGCGCCACCTCAAAGGCGGTCAGCTCCATCACGGTGCTGGACTTGTTCGGGCCATCGGCCTTGGCATGCATCTTGACCGTGCCCGCGGGCACGCTCTCGCTGGTCCAGGTCTTGGTCCACATGGTGGTCTCGCCGGTCTTGCTCGTGCTTTCCCAGGTCTTGCACTTGACCGTCTTGCCGCCGATGGTGAGTTCCTCGGCGCCTTCCTTCACTTCCGCCTTCACATCGGACTTCACATCGCCGGTGCTGGCGGGTTTGGCCACCTTCGCGGGCACATCCATCTTCTGGGCGGGCATGTCCATCTTGTTGCCGGCCACGGTCATGCTCATGGTGGTCTCGATGACGGCCTTGTCGGCATTGATCTCGACGAGTTTGGTGGTCGTGTCCATCTCGGTCTTCTGCCCGGCCGCTTCGATGGTCTGATGGAACTTGACCCAGGTTCCGGGCTTGAAGCTCGACCACTGCTTGTACTGCGCGTTGTCGATCTTTTCGTCCGCACGCGCGGCCACGGCGGCCAGGGCAAACACGAGACAGCAGGCGCTCAGGAGACGCAGGGAAAGGTTGGTCATAACAGGACCTCCAAGGTAAGGGTGTGAGATGCGGAAAACTGTCACAGGCAGGAAAGTACCCATGGGGCGTACGAACAGGCAACCGTATAAATTGAGTACCAAATGGGCGGGCCGGTCATTTGGTCCTGGATCCGGGGGCAATTTGCCACCGACGTCGGCGCCGGCCAAGGCCGATGGGAAGAGCCGATGGGAAGAGGCACCGCATGTGCGCTCGTCGAAGGGATGAGCCGGCGGCATGAAGGTGGCGCGAGTTGTGGTAGAATTCCGCCGTGAAAGCCATACTCCCGCTCTCATTCGTGCTGATTGCCGTCGCCGCGCTCGCCCCCGCCGCGCCTCAGACCCAGCCCAGCCGGTACTTCGTCATCCAGGTGATCGACGACCAGACCGCGCGCGGCGTGCCGCTCGTCGAGCTGCGCACCGTCGCCGGGCAGCGGTTCTATACCGACAGCTTGGGCCTGGCCGCCATCGACGAGCCTGCCCTGATGGGCCGCAAAGTCTTCTTCAACGTCCAGAGCCACGGCTACGAATACCCGGCCGACGGATTCGGCATCCGCGGCAAGGCGATGGACGTGCGCGCGGGGGGTGAAGTAACGCTCAAGATCAAGCGGCTGAATATCGCCGAGCGGCTCTATCGCGCCACCGGCGAAGGCATCTATCGCGACGCCGTGCTGGCCGGGCGAACCGCGCCGATCAAGCAGCCGCTGCTCAATGCCCAGGTGACCGGCCAGGACTCGGTGCAGCCGGCCGTCTATCGCGGCAAGATCTACTGGTTTTGGGGCGACACCAATCGTATCTCCTATCCGCTGGGCCATTTCGGCACGGCCGGCGCGACATCCCTGCTGCCCTCCGGCGGCGGTCTGCGGCCGGAGGTCGGCATCGATCTCGATTACTTCGCCAACCCCGAGGGCTTCAGCCGGCCGATGTGCAACGTGCCCGGCGAAGGGATGAAATGGATCGACGGCGTGGTCGTCGTGAAGGACCAGAGCGGCCAGGATCGCCTGGTGGCCGGGTATGCGCGCATGAAGAGCCTCGGCGAGGCGATGGAGCGCGGCCTGCTCGCGTATGACGATGCCAAGGACCTGCTGCAGCCCGTGGCGCGGTTCGACATCCACGAGCGGCTCCGCCCCGACGGCCAGGCATTCGTGAGCGACGGTTGGTGCTACTATGCGACGGCCTATCCCGTCATCCGCGTGCGGGCCGAACTAGAGGCGATGAAAGACCGCGCGCAGTACGAAGCCTTCACGTGCCTGTCAGCCAGCAGCCGCTATGACAAGAGCAGTCCCAAGCTCGATCGCGATGCCGACGGGAAGCTCATCTGGGCGTGGAAGAAGAACACGGAACCCGTCATGCAGAAGGAGCAGGAGGAACTGCTCCGCGCTGGCCGGATCAAGCCGGGCGAAATCTGGTTCGACATGAAGGATGCCCGCGGCGGCAAGAGCGTGCGCATCCACGCCGGCTCGGTGTTCTTCAACGAGTTCCGCAAGCGGTTCGTCATGATCGCCGGCGAATCCGGCGGCAAATCATCATTCCTCGGCGAGATCTGGTACAGCGAGGCCGCCCGCCCCGAAGGCCCCTGGCGCAAGGCGGTGAAGATCGTCACGCACGACCGCTACTCGTTCTACAACCCGGTGCATCATCCCTTCTTCGACGAGAACGGCGGCCGCACCATCTACTTCGAGGGCACGTACACGACCACGTTCTCGCGCGACAACGACGCGACCCCGCTGTATGACTACAACCAGATCATGTATCGGATGGATCTGGGTGATGCGAGACTGAGCGTGGAATGAACTGTCTGAAGCGGAAGCGTCAGCAACAAGGTGACTGGTCCAGATGACGCCAGCGGCGTGGGGCGAGTTGCAGTTCCAGTAGAACCGTGTAACCCTTACTGATGCTCAGCCAACCATGCCTCGGCGGCCACCAACGTGCCGAAATCCAGCAGCGCATCGCCAAGCTCCTCCAGGCGGGAAGAAGGCAATGCCCGGATTGCCTGCTCCAGTGCGGGTGGCGTTGAGCCGAACTTGCGGCGAAGCAATCGCAAGATGATCGCTGCCTCGCCCTCGCAGCGGCCCTGGCTGAGACCCTGGCTCAGGCCCTTCTTGATCCCCTCTTCATCCCAATGGTCGATGGCGGTCATAACCATCTCCTTCTTCTCAGGCTCCAACGTCTCTATTTGCTCTCTCATCTTCTGATCCTCCGCCGGGCTGAGCTTCAGGTACGATTCCAGGAACACGCGGATCAGCCGCATGCGCGCCGGATCCAGTTTCAGCGTCACCAGCAATCTCAGGCACTCTGATTTTACCTTCGGTCGGTCTTCCGCTCCTGATCGAGAAACTGCACGCTCTCCCGGTCCAGATACTCGGCCACTTGCGGCAAAAACAGCTCGATGAACTCCACGAAAAACGTAGTCAGCATTTCCTTGAAGAGGTGGTCGTGGCCCATACGTCGATCACTGTAACCGATCCGGCACCTTTGCGACAGACCTACGCATCTGAAGCGGAAGCGTCAGCGCCCGCGCAGGTCAACGCGGGCGCTGACGCTTCCGCCTCGGACGGCCCGCATGGCTGAGTTTGCCCCCTCCTTGCCGTCCAAGTACCATGAGCCTCATTCGGTGGCGCAAGCGGCAATGGCATGAAGCTGGCACGGACCTGGAGATTCATTGCGTGTACCGTGGGTACGGCGGCGGGCTTCTTCCTGCTGCTGTACCTCGGCGCAGCGGTAATGCGCCCCGACATGTCAAAGGCGCTGCCTCCGCCGCCGGCCAACAAGGTACGCGAGGCCGAGGAATCGCGCCGGATTGCCATCGATCCGAAGAATCCCCAGGTCATCTATCGTGAAGTTGACTATCAGCAGGGCGCCGCTGCGCCGTGGTATCCGAAGAACGAAGCGACGATCCTGCATGACCTGGTCGAAGCGGGCAAGCTGCCGCCGCTGGAGCAGCGCATGCCGACCGAGCCGCTCGTCCTCGCGGGCGTCGAGGGCATCGGAACCTACGGCGGCACGTGGATTCGCGCGGCCAACGCCGACAGCGATGTGAGCATCGTCGGCGCCCGCCTCGCTTATGCGAACCTCGTGCGGTGGTCGCCGATGGGCTATCCCATCGTGCCGCACATCGCCAGGTCATGGACGGTCTCGCCCGACAACAAGGAGTTCACCTTCACCCTTCGCAAGGGGATGCGCTGGTCGGATGGCCACCCGTTCACGGCCGACGACATCATGTACTGGTGGGATTGCGAATTCAACTACAAGCCCTCGGCGCCACCCCGCCGACGTGGATGAAGATCCACGGCAGGAACGGCACGGTCGAGAAGATCGACGACCTGCACGTGCGATTCAAGTTCGACTACCCCTACGGCTCGTTCCTCGCCCAGATCGCTACAGTCAACGGCGCGGACATCTGCAACTCGCCGGCACATTACCTGCGGCAGTATCATCCGTACATGGGCGATCCGGAGCTGATTCGCAAGGGCATGGCTGCGATGAATGCCCAGAGCCCGCGTAACCTCTACGACACGATCAAGCTCTGGCAGAACCCCGAGCACCCGCACCTCTGGCCGTGGGTCTATCGCACATACAAGCCAAGTGCGCCGCATAGCGTTTGTGCGCAACCCCTACTACTTCGCGGTCGATCCGCAGGGCAATCAACTGCCGTACGTCGATCGCATGCTCTTCGACGTCAAGAGCACCGACATGATCGGCGTGACGGCCGCCAACGGTGAGCTGACGATGCAGGCCCGGCACATCAAGCCCGAGGACTACACGCTGCTGATGTCGCAGCGCCAGGCCAATGGCTACGACGTGCTGCACTGGTATCGCGCCGATTTCCACTACGTCATCCAGCCGAACCTCAACCGCAAGGTGAGCGACGCCGAGCCGCATTCATCGCAAAAACGCGAATTGCTCAACGTCCGCGAGTTCCGCCAGGCCCTGTCGCTGGCCATCGACCGCAGGAGCATCATCCTCGCCGAATACGACAACCAGACCACGCCGGCGCAGGCGTCGCCGGGGCCAGAATCGCCGTTCTACGAGCCTTCAGCGCACACTGCCTTCACACAGTACGATCCGAAGCGGGCCGATCGGCTTCTCGACAGCATCGGCCTGGCGAAACGCGATTACGAAGGCTATCGCACGTTCCGCGACGGCTCGCGGATGCAGTTCTACATCGACTTTTCGGCCTTCACCGGGGCCGGGCCGGCACAGCAGGTGGTGGAGGACTGGGCCAAGGTCGGCATTCGCGCCATCGCGCGCGAGCGGTCGCGCACGCTGTACGACACGCAGGTGCAGGGGCTGAACCACGACTTCTGCGTCTGGACCGGCAACGACGAGTACATGCCGCTGATCCAGCCGCGGATGTTCGTGCCGGTCAACGAGTCGCAGTGGGCGCGGGCATACGCCAAGTGGTACTTGCAGGGCGGGCTCTATGGTGATCCTGCCTCGCGCCTGACCGGCTGCCAGGAGCCGCCAGCGGGGCCGATCCGGCAGGCGATGGAGATCTATGAGGAGGCGATCGCCGCGCCGACCCCGGAAAAGCAGGCGGAGATCTTCCGCAAGGCCCTGAAGATCGCGGCCGAGAACGTCTGGACCATCGGCCTCTCCACCCCTCCGCCGATGCTGACGATCGTGAAGAAGGGATTCCGCAACGTCCCCCGGAATGCGGTGTATGGCTGGGATTTCCAGTCGCCGGGAAATACCGGCATTGAAACGTATTACTTCGAGCGCCCATCGGATTCGCGCGGCGCCATCGAGCAGATGAAACAGGAGATCCTCGTCGCCACGCCGCGCCAGCCGATGCCGACCTCGGCCAAGGGCGTCAAGGGCAGCGGCGTGCTGGGCAAGGTGCTCACGTGGTCCTTCGTGGCGATCGCGCTGGCGCTGGTGTTGATGGCGGCGGTGAAGCACCCGCTCATCGGCCGGCGCATGCTCATCATGGTGCCCACTCTGGTGCTGATCTCCATATTCGCCTTCACGATCATCCAACTCCCACCGGGAGATTTCCTCACGGCGCAGATCGCGCGGCTCCAGGAATCCGGCGACCAGGCCGACCTGCAGCGGATCGAGGAGCTGAAGAAGAGCTTCTGGCTCGATGAGGCACCTTTGAAGCGATACATGCGCTGGTCGGGCCTCTATTACTTCACGACGTGGAAGGAGCAGGACCAGGGCCTGCTGCAGGGCAACATGGGCCGGTCGATGGAGACCACCGGCGCGGTCAATGACCTGATCGGCGACCGCATCCTGCTGACGGTGCTGCTGTCGCTGGGCACGATCCTGTTCACCTGGGCCATCGCGGTGCCCATCGGCATTTACTCGGCGGTGCGCCAGTATTCCATCGGCGACTACATCGCGACGTTCATCGGGTTCATCGGCATGTGCGTGCCGAATTTCCTGCTGGCGCTGCTGCTGATGTACGTGGGCTCGGCGGTGTTCGGGGTGAAGGTGTCGGGCCTGTTCTCAGCGCAATTCGCGGCGCAACCCGAGTGGACCTGGGCCAAGTTCGTGGACCTGCTTGCAGCACCTCTGGATGCCGCTGCTGGTGCTGGGCGTCGGCGGCACGGCCGGCATGGTCCGCGTCATGCGCGCCAACCTGCTCGATGAACTCAAGAAGCCTTACGTCGTGACGGCACGGGCCAAGGGCGTCCGGCCGCTGAAGACTGCTCCTGAAATACCCCGTGCGGCTGGCGCTCAATCCGTTCATCTCCGGCATCGGCGGCCTCTTCCCGCAGCTCGTCTCCGGCGGCGCGATCGTCTCGATCGTCATGAGCCTGCCGATGGTCGGCCCGCTGATGGTCAACGCTCTGCTCAGCCAGGACATGTATCTGGCCGGCTCGATGCTGATGGTGCTCTGACCCTGGGCGTGCTGGGCACGCTGGTCACCGACCTGCTGCTGCTCTGGCTCGATCCGAGGATTCGATTCGAAGGGGGGAGCAGATGAGCGAGCAGAGGGTTCAGGGTTCAGGGCTCAGTGATCAGCCTTTGGATGGGACGTCAACCGCCCTGATCCCTGAACCCCGATCCCTGCACCCCTCTTCCCTCGGCGCCCTCTCCCAGTTCGAGCTCATCCAGCGCAAGTTCGTCAAGCACAAGCTGGCCGTCGTGTCGATGCTGCTGCTGGTCGTGCTCTACACGATGGCGATCTTGGCCGAGTTCTTCGCGCCGTATTCGGCCAACTGGAAGGACCTGCCGCACGCGTATTGCCCGCCGCAGAAGGTGCGATTCAGCTTCACCGGCGGCTTCTACACGCATCCTGCACGCCGCAGCGTCGATCCCATCACGTTCAAGAAATCCTACTACGAAGACCGGCGCAAACCGTGCCGCTGAGGTTCTTCGTCAAAGGCGAGCCCTACAAGCTCTGGGGCCTGATCCCGATGAGCCGCCATTTCTTTGGAGTGAACGAGTCCGCAATCAAAAATCAAAAATCAAAAATCGAAAATCCCGAGCCCTTCTACTTCCTCGGCGCCGACAAATACGGCCACGACATCTTCAGCCGCATCATCCACGGCGCGCGCATCTCGCTCACGATCGGCCTGGTCGCCATCGTCATCACGTTCCTGCTTGGCGTCAGCATCGGCGGCGTCAGCGGCTATGTGGGGGGCAGGCTGGACAACTTCATCCAGCGCGGCATGGAGGTGCTCCAGTCGCTCCCGCAGTTGCCGCTCTGGCTGGCGCTGGCGGCCGTGTTCCCCAGCGACTGGTCGCCCATCCAGACATTCTTCGCGATCACGATTGTCCTGAGCCTCTTGGGCTGGACCGGCCTGGCTCGCGTCGTGCGCGGCAAGCTGCTGTCCCTGCGCGAAGAGGATTATGCCGTGGCTGCCCGGCTGCTGGGCGCGGGGCACGCGCGGATCATCTTCCGCCACCTGCTCCCCGGCTTCACCAGCCACATCATCGTCTCGCTGACGATGAGCGTGCCGGGCATGATCCTCGGCGAAACTTCGCTCAGCTTCCTTGGCCTTGGTTTGCGGCCGCCGGTGGTGAGCTGGGGCGTGATGCTCCAGGACTGCATGAACATGCAGACGGTTGCAAACTATCCGTGGCTGCTGCTGCCGGTGGGGTTCATCATCCTCACGGTGCTGAGCTTCAACTTTTTCGGCGATGGGTTACGAGATGCGGCGGATCCGTATCGCGCACGATGAAACGAGAAAGGAGGAATGAGGAATGTGTAAAGAAGTGCAAAGTAGAAAGCTCGAACGTCAAAGACGCATTTCCTCCTTGGAGCTTGCTCCTTCGAGCTTCTTTTCACATTCCTCATTGCTCATTCGCCGTTCGCGATAGAGATGATGGCAAGCGACCAGAACATCCTCCTCGAAGTTCGCAACCTCCGTACCGTCTTCACCGGCGACGAGGGCGAGCTGCGCGCGGTCGACGGCGTGTCCTTCAGCATGAAACGCGGGACCATCCTCGCGCTGGTCGGCGAGAGCGGCTGCGGGAAGAGCGTGACGGCCTATTCGATCCTGCGCCTGATTCAACCGCCCGGCCGGATCAGCGCGGGGCAGATCATCCTCCACCCGCGCCAGGGCACTGCGGTCGACATCCTCGCGCTGCCGGAAAAATCCGAGCAGCTCTATCACATCCGCGGCGGCGCCATCGCCATGATCTTCCAGGAGCCGATGACGCGCGCTCTCGCCCGTCCACACCATCGGCAACCAGATCTGCGAGGCCATTCTGTTGCATCGCCAGGTCACCGAGCCGCAGGCCCACGATATCGCCGTCGAGATGCTCACCAAGGTCGGCATCCCTAATGCGGCCGTGCGCATGAAGCAGTACCCGCACGAACTTTCCGGCGGCATGCGCCAGCGCGTGGTCATCGCGATGGCCCTGGTTTGCCGGCCGGAACTGCTCATCGCCGACGAGCCGACCACCGCGATCGATGTCACCCTTCAGGCCCAGGTCATCCAGCTTCTCAAGAACCTCCAGAAAGAGCTCGACTCCGGCGTGCTGCTCATCACCCACGACCTGGGCGTGGTGGCGCAGACGGCCGACGAGGTGGCGGTCATGTACCTTGGCCGGATCGTCGAGCGATCGGATGTGCGCAGCGTGCTCAAAGCGCCGCGCCATCCCTACACGATCGGCCTGCTGCGCTCCCTGCCCAGCCTCAGCCACGGCCAGCGCCTGCCGTCCATCGCCGGCTCGGTGCCGGGCCTTTCGGACATGCCGCCCGGTTGTCCGTTCCACCCCCGCTGCCCGCACGCGCGGGCCGGCCTGTGCGACCGCGGCACGCAGCCCGCGCTGCGCGAAATCGCCCCCGACCACGCCGTTGCCTGCCACCTGGCCGAGGAGATTCCCCGATGATCCCCAAATCCGAAATCCGCGATTTGAAATCTGAAATCTCCCCCGCTCCTCTTCTGCGCGTGGTCAACCTCTGCAAATTCTATCCGATCCTCTCGCGCGGCTTCTTCTCCCGTCAGATCGGCACCGTGAAGGCCTGCAATGACATCAGCTTCGACCTGATGCCCGGCGAGACGCTCGGGCTGGTTGGAGAGAGCGGTTCGGGCAAGACCACCACCGGCCGGGCCATCCTCCGCGCCATCAAGCCCACCAGCGGCCGCGTCCTTTTTCGATCACCCGATGACCGATTACCGATCACCGATCACTACATCGACCTCGCCTCCCTTCCCGACGACCAGCTCAAGCCCCTGCGAACGAAGATGCAGATGATCTTCCAGGACCCGTTCTCTTCGCTCAACCCGCGCATGACCGTGGCACAGATCGTCGGCGAGCCGCTGGTCATCCATCGTTTGGCGCACGGGTCGGAGTTGGACGCGCGCGTCGCGGCCATGCTGGAGAAGGTCGGCATTCGCCCCGAGTACCGCAACCGCTATCCCCACGCCTTCTCCGGCGGCCAGCGCCAGCGCATCGGCATCGCCCGCGCGCTGATCATGCGGCCGTCGCTGGTCGTCGCCGACGAGGCCGTCTCGGCGCTGGACATGTCCGTCCAGGCGCAGGTCATCAACCTGCTGGCCGACCTGCAGAAGGAATTCGGCCTGACCTACATCTTCATCGCTCACGATTTGTCCGTGGTGCGGCACATCTGTGATCGCGTGGCCGTGATGTACGCGGGGCGGATTGTTGAACTGGCGGAGACCGAGCAGCTCTTCGAGCACCCCCAGCACCCCTACACGCGTGCGCTGCTGTCGGCCGTGCCCCACCCCGACCCCGACCGGAAGATCAACTTCAGCGTGCGTGGAGAAGTGGCCGATCTCGGCAACCTGCCGGCCGGCTGCGCGTTCCATCCTCGCTGCCCGCAGTGCCGCGAGATCTGCTCGCAACTCACCCCCGAGCTGCGCCGCATCGCTGAACGGCAGATCGCGTGCAACCTGCATGCAACGTGAATCGGTTGTGGAGCGTGCCGCCCCCGGCCGCGATCTTCGCACGGCGGCGGCCGCTCGTGCCACGTCACGCGATTATCCTCGCTCATCTGCCCCGCGGTTGCTTGGCCCCGCCCCACATCCGGTCGCCCTCGGCGCGAGCCTTCTGGTAGACGGCCAGCTTCTTCGCGTCGCCGCTCTTGGCCCAATCGCTCAGCGCAATGCCTGCGCTGCGGCGCAGCGTCGCATAGCGGAGGTAGTCATCTGCCGCGCCCCTGACCATCGGCGAACTGTTGTCGCGACTCGTTCGCTCAAGGCGCGCCATTGCCGCCTGCCATCCCGGAATGACCTGCTTGTCGAGCTGCACCGCCAAGTCTCCCCGCGTGATCGACCTGCTATCGAGTCGCGACACGAGCGAATCAAGCCGTCTGTTGAGCTGGTCGGCTTCGGTGCGGAACCAGAACACGAGCTGCTCGACGGCCCACACGCCAGGCGGGGCTTTGGGCAGCCGCTGTATCCAAACCCCGATCGCGGCCGCGCCGATCAACAGCCCCGCCGCCAGTCGCGGCAGCAGTTGCCTCTTGCGCCGCTGCATCTCCAGCGGCCGGGCCATGATCGCGCCCAGCACGAATCCGCCCGCCAGCCCGCCGATGTGCGCGGCGTTGTCGGTCATGCTGCTGACCAGCCCAAAGGCGATGTTATAGCCGACGAACGCCAGCGTATTGCCGATCAGCGGTTTCAAGATGGATTGCGGCAGCGATTCCCGGCGGACCAGCAGGTAGGCCAGCAGTGCGCAAAAACGCCGAAGATCGCGCCGAGTGCCGGCGCTGATGGCCTGGTGTCTCCAGGCGATGCTGGCGAGGCTGCCCGTCAGGGCGCTGAAGAGATACACGATGGCGAAGAAGGCATTGCCGAAAAGCCGCTCCACCAGCGCGCCGCCGCTCCACAGCGCCCACATGTTCACGCCAATGTGCAGGATGCCGTAGTGCAGAAACGCGCTGGTCATCAGACGCCACCACTGGCCGCTGGTGGTGGCCGGCCAGAAGTTGCGCCCCACCTAAGGATGGCATCGCTGCCCGGCTGGGCCCAGTCCACCCCAGACAGCACCATGACCAGGTAGACGATCACGTTGGCCGCCAGAATCAGCGGCGTGATGTAAACGCGCGGCGTCGCATGAAAAAGCTCCGCCACGAACACAGCGCCTGGCGGGGGCGCCTCATACCCAAGCGCATTGTCGAGCGACGCCTGATGCGCCGGCCGGGAGACGATGGGCTGCTGCCAGTTGGGTTGGATTTCCTGCATAGGGCTCATCTGCGCCGGCGGTTGAGTACGCCTGCCGGGCTTTCGGCGAGAGCCACAGATATGAAATCTGAAATCTGGATTCTGAAATCTGAAATCATCCGTGTGAATCCGTGTTCATCTGTGGTTCCTCTGCTTCTTCAATTACAGCGACGGGCATTCTACGCCAAGTGCAAAGGAAATTTCTTTTTGTAAAGCTGGGGAGTATGGACAAAAGGAAAGTTTACGGCATAATGCCCGCTCAACTTTTTCGGAAGAAAGGACATCGTATGGCGGAAGACATCCAGGTAGAAGGCCAGCAGCAGCCCCAGCAGTCGGTCCAGGTTCTCCTCGACGAGCGCGAGCTGCGCACCACCTACACCAATGCGTATCGGATCCACACGGCCCCCGAAGAGGTCGTGATCGATCTTGGCTTCAATATGGCCAACCCGAATCCCAATCCCCAGCAACAGCAGCAGCAGGGGCGACGTTGCTCTTCAAGGTCACCGACCGCGTGATCATGAGCTACGTCAACGCCAAGCGGCTGGCCATGTCGCTCGGGCAGCTTGTCAAGCGCTACGAGCAGCAGTTCGGCGAACTGCCGCTGAATCCCGGCCAGCGCAAGTAAGCTTCGGAAGATTCACCACAGAGGCACGGAGACACGGAGCCAGAGCCTGGCTTCGGGTCTGCGTGCCTCTTTTTGGTTGCTGGTGTATGATATGGCACAGGAGCGATTATGACGGTGATGGCGCTTCCATCCGAAGAACGGTTCGTGCTGTACGACCTGGACTGGGAATTCTATGAGTCGCTGCTGGCGCGGCTCGACAACCGCCCCGTCTTTGTAACCTATGACCATGGGACTCTGGAACTCATGTCTCCCTCTCAAAAGCACGACAAGAGCTCGCGGCTGATCTGCCGAATGATCTGGGTCTTGGCCGAGGAGATGAACCTGCCCATCTCCAGCGCCGGCTCCACCACGCTCAAGCGCCAGGACCTGCGCGTTGCCCTGGAGGCCGATGAGTGCTTCTACATCCAGAACGAGTCGCGCGTGCGCGGCAAGGATGAGATCGAGCTGCCGGCCGACCCACCGCCCGATCTGGCGGTCGAGGTCGAGATCACTCAGCGACTGAAGGGCCGGCTGAGCATCTACGCCGAGTTGGGAGTCCCGGAGCTCTGGCGCTACCGGGACGGCACTTTGAGTATCCACGTGCTGCGAGCCGATGGCGCCTATGAGCAGGCGGCGCGGAGTCCAACATTCCCGCAGGCGCCGCTCGACGAGCTTGCGCGATTTGTGGAGGCCGGTCGCATGCAGAACGAGACAGAATGGATCAAGGTATTCCGGGCATGGGTGCGGAGACTGCGGGCGTAGGCACGATCAAGCCCGTCTTCAATCGCGGATCAAAGATCGCGATCACCCGATGTCCATCTTGATCACCCCGCGCTGTCGCTTCACCGCGATCACGCGCTGCTTGATCATCTCAAAAAGCGGCCGCGGGTTGGGGATGCCGTACATCGGCAGCTTGGGGTTGGTCTCATCGTGCGACACGATCGTGATCGTGCCCACGTTGAGAATCCGGTCCATCAGTGACTGGTGAAAGACCAGGTCCTCCACGTGCCACATTTCCAGCGTGTCGATGTTCTTCGACAGGATGCCCCGTTCAAAATCGATCCGGTAGTTGCTGATCCGATATCGCACGCTCTTTACCAACAGCACCGGGATCAGCAGCACCAGCAGCCCCGCCACCACGAAGATGGCGATCACCCATGCCGGAGCCATGTGGGGCTTGTAGATCCGCAGGATGATCGGGATGGCGATCAGCACCGCCGCCACCAGCGTCAGCAAAAAGAATCGCCCCGTTTCCGCGCCAACAGCGGCGAGCCCTCGAAGTAGATGACCTCGCGATCATCCGCGGGCGTGTGCGGATGCTCGCCCTGAGGCTCCTGACCCATCGGCGGATTCTGTTCGGTCATGGCTTTCTCCGTCACCTGATCTGAAATTTGAAATTTGAAATCTGAAATTTGAAATCTGAAATTTGAAATCTGATCTCTGGATTCCGACCTTCTTCACATCACAATCCTCGGCCCGCTCTGCTGCTGTGCCGGTGCCGCGCCACCCGCGGCCGGCGCCGCGGCCGCATTGTCCGAGACATACTTGCGGATCGTGTCGCTCACCCGCCGCAACATGTTGACGAACTCCACCTGCGCCGCGTTCCATGCCTTGATCTTCAGGTGCGATGAGAGCTGCGATTGCAGCACCTCCAACTGGTGTCGCTGAGCATCCGTCACCGGCATCCCGCTCTCTTCCTGTCGCGACAGCGTCATGAGCTGCCGGTTGAAGTCGTTCAGCAGGCGAGCGGCGTCCGGATCCTCGCCCAGGCTCTTCTGCGCCTGGCGATACCGGTCCACGGCCGGATGCTGCGCCACCAGCTTTCCCAATTGCTCGGCGGCGTCCATAATCTGTTGCGTGTCTACAGGCATGTGCTTCCTTTATCCGTAAAATGTCTCACGATCATAGCGGATCGCAACCGGAATTGTAATGCTCGGCCCCGACACCTGGCAAAATCGCTACCACCGGCAGGTTCTGCTGCCTCAGATCGGGCCGGCCGGCCAGAAGCGACTGGCCGACGCCCATGTCCTGCTCATCGGCTGCGGCGCGCTCGGCTGCACCATTGCCGATCAACTTGCCCGCGGCGGCGTCGGGCGCCTGCGCATTGCCGACCGCGACCTGGTCGATCCGGCTAATCTCCACCGCCAGGTCCTCTTCGATGAAGAGGATGCCCGCCAGCAAACCCCCAAGGCCATTGCCGCCGCCCAGCGCCTCGCCCGCATCAACTCATCCATCGCCGTCGAGCCGCTGGTCGTTGACGTAGGCCCTGCCAATATCGAGCAACTGCTGGATAGCGACGAGCTCATCCTCGACGGCACGGACAATGTCGAGACGCGATATCTCATCAATGACCTCGCCATCAAGCGAAATCTGCCTTGGATCTATGCCGGCTGTGTCGGAACCGAGGGGCGCGTGATGGGCATCGTTCCCGGCCGGACACCCTGCCTCCGCTGCATCTTCCCCACGCCTCCCGCCCGCGGCGAACTGCCCACCTGCGACACCGCCGGCATTCTCGCTTCCGCGGCCGCCATCGCCGGCGCAGGCCGCCGCATTGGCCATCCGCATGCTCGTCGGCGGCAGCGCCGATCATCCGCCGATGCTGCTGACCTTCGACGCCTGGCCGCCGCGTTATCGCACGCTCGATCTGGCCGGCGCTCGCCGCGAAGACTGCCCCTGCTGCGCTCGGCGAACCTTCGAGTTCCTCGACTCACCCTCGCCGGCCGCGCCACTGGCCTTGTGCGGCCAGGACGCCGTGCAGATTCGCCCCTCCGGTGCGCTCGATCTCGATACGGCCGCCCGGCGGCTCGCACCTCATGGCGATGTGCAGCGCACCCCCTGGCTGCTGCGCTGCCAGCTTCGCGATCCGGCCGGCATTACGCTGACACTCTTCGCCGACGGGCGGCTCATCATCAAAGGTACGACCGACCTCACCGCGGCCCGATCGCTGGCGGCGCGATTCGTTGGCTGCTGAGCGGACCAACTCCGGAACTTTCCGCGCGCGCCTCGCGTCCAACTGGCGTTCTACCTCATGAACGGAGAGCCAATTTGAGCGACCCCGACGAACTGCTGGTCAGCAGGAGCCGCGGCGGCGACCGGATGGCCTTTGAAGAGCTGGTCCGCCGCACCGCACGCGCGGTGTACGCGCGCATCTACCTGGAGACCGGCGACGCCCATCGCGCTGAGGACCTGGTGCAGGAGACGTTCCTGACCGCCTGGCGGTGCGTGGGGCAGATGACCGATCCCACGGGTTTCCGCCCGTGGCTGTTCTCCATCGCGCACTCGACGATGGTGGATGCGCAGCGGCGCGAGATGCGCAAGAAACGCTGGGGGTCACGAGCGCCGGCGGAGGAACTGGGCAAGCTCGCGTCGGCGCAGCCGCCGCCCGCCGAAGCGGCCGCACGGGAGGAGTCGCGTCAGCGCGTGCTGGGGGCGCTGCGGTCGCTGCCGGAGGAGTACCGGCTGCCTCTGACATTGCGATACATCGGCGGCGCGGACTACCAGACGATTGGCCAGGAGCTGGGCCTCACCAACGGCTCGCTGCGGGGACTGCTGAGGAGAGGCATGGAAATGATGCGACGGGTAATGACGACGGCCGAATGACGAATGTCTAATCAATGACGAAGGCCGAAATCTGAAATTTGAAATCTGAGATTTGAGATTTGCGATTTGGAATCCGAGGCACGCCATGTCCACCGAATCCCCCCTGACTCACATTGAAACAACCGAGCGCATCGCCGCCTATCTGGCCGGCGGGCTGGAAGGCGCGGAGTTGGATGCCATGGAACAGCACCTGCGAGCCTGCCCCGACTGCCAGGCGAAACTTGGCGAGGCACGCGAACTGGAGAAAACGATGAATGATCTTCTGGCCGATGCCCGGCCGGCACCGGATTTCGAGGATCGCGTGGTCCGGGCGGTGCGAGCAGCGCCGCGGCGATGGGTATTGCGGCCGGTCGCGTGGCGCATCGCCGCGGGCATCGCGGCGGCTGTGGGACTGAGCGCGCTGGGATACGGCGCCAGTTCGATGATCGATAGGGGCATGTACCCGGGCGGGATGTCGCAACAGACGGCCCGGGTAAAGTCGGCGTCGAATCTGCGGCAGGTACACCAACTCCTGGCGATGTACGCATCGGATGCGAACGGCCTGATAACCGGCCCGATATCTGTCGATGAATCGGCTCGCGTCTTGAACGACGAAGTCCGCTTGGGTTGGGCGCGAGCCGCCGATCGAAGATGGTGATGGGCTTGCCGATGCCGGGCTCTGGCACGAGTCGGAGGGGCTCGATCGCAGGCACAACACGGCGGCCGAAAAATACGGAGTGCAGCTCGGCCGGGAGAAGGAGAGCGAGAAGACGGTTGCCGAGTCGCTCGGCAAGGACGCGAGCAGCCGCGAGGGACAAACGACGCGCGGTTTGTCGGAGAGCGATCGGAAGCGCAGTGGGGCTGACTGGGGCTATCTGCAGTCGAGAATCAAGGGCGTCGAGGGAGTCAACGCGGGGGATGTTGCCGATTCGTCGCCGCCGCCGGTCCAGGCACATGTCAGCGATCTGGAATCGGTGAAGCTTGGCTATATGTATTCCCCCCCCGTCAACGCTGCGGGGAACATGATTGTCGCCGGCAATGTGAAGGATGGAAAGGTGATCACGAACGGCGGGACTGTGGCCGCGCTCGGCGCACCGTTTGGGATTTCGGGGAGCGGAAGCGGCGCGACCACGTATGGGAACGGTACGCTCATTGCCAATGGAACCGTGAGTCTCGGAGACCAGAGCGGTCTGGTTGCGGGTGACGCGGCCGTGAAGTTCAATGTGCTCGCGGGCTCGGATGTCCAGAAATCCCTCGATGGCACGAAGGCGGATGCCAAGCCGGCCGTCGCGCTGCATTACTTCCAGCCCACCAAGCTCGCCCAGGGCCTTCACGGCAAAGCCGAAGCCGGGTGGGACGAGAGTGGCAAGAAATTGAGCGCCGGCACGCTTGTGCTCGCCGACACTAGCGGTGAGGCCGACAAGAACAAGCCCGCCGAGGGCAAGCCCCCCGTCACTCCGCCCGCCAATTCGCAGTCGGCCACCCCGACCACCCCTGTCAACACCCAGCAGGAAATCGCCGCCCAGCAGCAGCGGAAGATCATCCGCAACGGCGAGATGGAATTCGAGGTTGACAGCTTCGATTCGGCCTTCCTGACCGTCAACAAGATCGTCACCGAGGAAGGCGGATTCGTCTCATCGACCAGCTCGGAAAAGATCGCCAACGGCAAGGTGCGCGGCACGGTCGCCGTGCGCGTGCCGCCGGATCATCTGGATGCCCTGGTGATGAAACTCCGCGCGCTGGGCGATCTCAAGAGCCAGCGCATCACCGCGCAGGATGTCACCAAGGTCTACTACGACATGGAGAGCGAGCTCAAGGCCGACCGCGCCATGGAAGAGCGGCTGCTGAACATCATTAAATCCGGCAAGGGCGAGATCAAGGACCTGCTGGAGGCCGAGAAGCAGCTTGGCGTGTATCGCGTGAAGATCGAGAAGCTCGAAGGCGAGGTCCGCTACTATAACAACCTGGTGGCGCTGTCGACGCTGTCGATCACCATGACCGACCGCGACATCAAGGCGGCCGCTTTTGCAGCGCAGACGGAACTGGTCAGCATGGGCATCGAGACGGAGGATGTCGAGAAGAGCCGCACCGATGCGCTGAAGGCCATCGACGAGGCCAAGGGCCGGGTGATCGAGTCGAACCTCAAGAAGGACGATGCCGGCCAGCTCGCGGCGACGGTCGTGTGCGAGGTGAAACCCGACGACGCCGGCCCGCTGATCGACCGGCTGCGGCAGCTTGGGCGCGTCTCCCGCATGGATATCGACCGCAAGCAGACGACGCCCGATGCCGCCATCCCCGCTGCCAACATGCGCGTCGAGCGCAAGGACACGCGATTCTTCGATCTCCCTCTACAACCTGGCCAACGTCGCGCCGCGACAGACCAATAACCTGAGCATGGCCGTGACGAACGTCGAGGATGCTTATCGGGCGGTCCTCGCAACGGTCGGCCAGCACAAGGGCCGCGTTGTCACCTCGAACCTCAATCGCCAGAAGCCCGAGCAGACGACGGCCACGGTCAGCCTTGAGGTGCCGACGGCCGAGGCGGATGCGACGCTGGCCGAGCTCCGCAAGGAACGCGATGTGCTGTCGTTCACCGTGAACGAGAACCCGGACACCAACAACGTGACGACGGCCAAGCGCAGGTTCCAGGTGCAGCTCAGCTCCTTGGCGAATGTGCCGCCGCGCCAGCGCGAGACGATCATTCTGGCGACCAAGGCGCCGGTGGCCGAGACATTCAACAAGCTGCTGGATGAGGTGCGCAAGGACGGCGCGCGTGCTGGTGTCGCAGATTGCCGACAACGACAAGTCCAACATCAGCGGCACGCTCCAGATCGAGCTGCCGCGCGACAAGGAGAACGACCTGCGTGCGGCCATGGAAAGCTCGGCCATGCTGATGGCGCGCACCATCACCCGTTCGGCCGACGCCGAAAACACGGTTAACACCAAGCTCGGCATGAACATCCAGGTGATCAGCCTGGATCGATCGGCGCTGCGCGAGATGCAGACGCTCTCGCTGGCGGCGATGGATGTGCAGTCGTCGTTTGGCTCGATCTTATCGGCCGTTCGCGACCTCGGAGGGCGCGTGCTCACCAGCCAGGTCAACGAGCAAAACCGGCCGAATATCACGGGGGTTCTGGATTTCGAGGTGCCGAGCGACAAGGCGGCGCGTGAGGGCATTGAGAAGGCGATGAGCGCGGCCGGCGTGGTGTTCGGCCGTAGCGTCAGCCGCTCGGCCGACCTGCAGAGCACGGTGGATGTGAAGATGCGCATGCAGGTGACGATCAGCAGCGTGGATCAGCTCGAGCCCAAGAAGCGGACGATCCTGAAGCTGGAAGCCAGCGACGTGGAGAAGCTGGCCGGCGAGATCGGCGATGCCGCGCTGAAGGCGGGCGGGCGGATCATCTCATCGACCCAATCCACCGACAGCAGCGGCCGGGCATCGTCGCACGTGGTTGTCGATGTGCCGCTGGACAAGGCGGATGGCATCCAGTCCAACATCGAGCGGATGGGCACGCTGCGCGTGAAGGACTGGAAGCGCAATCCGACAGCGCCGGATGGCTCGCTGGCGCAGGCGCAGCTCGACGTGACGCTGGCCAATCCGGACGTGCTCGTCACCACGGAACAGGGGGTCGGAGCGACATTCCGCCGCGGTCTGTCGACGAGCATCCGCGGCCTGCTGGGGAGCTTGCAGATCCTGCTGATCGGCGTGCTGGTGGCGGTGCCGTGGGTGTTGATCGGCTGGGGCGGGTGGAAGATCTATCGGAGAAGGTCGGCGAAGGCGGGATGAGAGGGAAGAGTGGCAGAGCCGTCTCGGCTCTGGGCTTCTCTCTGGGCTTCTTGACCAACGGCGGCGAGACGCCGCTGCCACTTTGCCACTTTGTCGTTCTATCGGCGCGGCCCGCGCGGTAGAATGCCCCCGTGGCACGAACCCGGATCAAGATCTGCGGCGTGATGTCGGCGGCCGATGCCCGCATGGCTGCCGAGGCGGGCGCCGACGCCATCGGAATGATCTTCCATCCGCCGGCACGGCGCTGCATCGACATCAACATCGCCCGCCGCATCGTGGCGGCGCTGCCGCCGTTTGTGACGCCGGTGGGGGTGTTCGTGGATGCCGACGAGCATACCGTGATGGAGACGTCCGAGGCGGCGGGGTTCATGGTGGCGCAGTTGAACGGGATGGAGACACCGCAACAGGTGCGGCAGCTTCGCCGCGAAGGCCTGCGAATCCTCAAGAGCATCCGCGTCGATGGCGATTTCGAGAAGAACGTGCAGCTCTGGCGGCATTTTTCGGCCGACGCCGACGCGCTGTGCGGCATCGTGCTGGAGACCGCGGTGCTGGGCGCGGCGGGGGGCAGCGGCATCGCGAACGACTGGCCGCGGATTCGCAAACTCCAGGCGGACGGTGCGCTGGCGGGCCTGCCGCCGATCGTGGCGGCGGGGGGGCTTTCCCCCGGCACGGTGACGGAAGTGATCGCAACAATCCGGCCGTGGGCGGTCGACGTGAGCAGCGGCGTCGAGAGCGCCGTCGGCCGCAAGTCGCGCGAAAAAGTTGTCCGGTTCATCGAGGCGGCCCGGACCGCCGATAGCAAGTGAACCAAGCCAGGAATCCGGGCAAGGACGCTTATCGGACCTGACCGAAACGGCTCTGTAATCTCCCGAATTGCCCCCATCTCATAAACCCACCGCGCGGCTTATCCGAAGCTGGTTACGTTGACGTATCGCCACCAGTAGATGGATTTGCCATGAATGTCCAACAGCAGACAACCGAGGCGCCAGAGACAGCGGGTTGGGCGGCGCCTGCATCTCCGCAGCGCAGCCTGGCGGGTGTGCTGCGCCGACGCGGGTGGGTGCTGGCCCTGTCGCTGATCGCGGGTGTTGCAGCGGGGCTGATCTACATGTTCAAGGCGCCGCCGACGTACGTGGCGACCTCGCGCGTGTGCGTGCAACTGTCGGCCGCAAAGCTGCCGGGCGACGCGGCGATGCCCGCCAGCCAGCTTGGCATGACGGCGTTTCTCGCGACACAGCGTGAGCTGATCCGTTCGCGGCCGGTGATCAACGGCGCGCTGGCTCGGGTCAATTCGCCACGGCTGCGGACGTTCAAGAAGGTGGAGGATCCTTACGAGTTCTGCCGGAACAATCTGAAGGTGGAACTGGCCGGCACCGACCTGATCGTCAGCGTTTCCTTCGCGTGCCCCTATCCGGACGAGGCGGCGCGGATCGCCAACGCGGTCGTGGATTCGTATTGCGACTGGGCGGCGGGACAGAAGCGCGCGATGGCCGGCGCCGCGGGGCAGGCATTGAGGCAGGAACGCGACGCGCTGCAGGCGATGCTCAAGCAGAAGATGACGCAGCTCACGGCGGCCCGCAAGTCCAGCGGCATCGTCGGATTCGAGAACGAAGGCGGCAATATCGTCCTGCAGCGGCTGGGGAAGTTCTCCGACGCCCTCACCGCCGCCCAGATCGAAACCATCGCCGCGCGTGCCTCGCTCGAGGCGGCGAAGGACGTTGCGGCGCATCCGGAGGTCCTGCGTGGGCCGGCCGACGGTCAGTTCGGGGAGCAGGTGGGAACGCTGGAGCGCGAACTGACGGCCCAGCGCGCTGCCATGAGCGACCTGGAATCGCGGCTGGGCGCGATGGCGGGGAAATTCGCCGATCAGCATCCCAACGTTCAGGCGATCGTCGGGCAGATCGAGCAGCGCAAGCTCGCCATCGCGCAACTGGAGCGGCGGCTGGCGGGGGCGTTCGTGCAGGCGGCGTCGAACCGCCTGGTCGAAGCGCAGAAGCGACAGGAGGATGTGCAGCAGCTCTTCGAACAGCAGCAGAAGCTGGTCGTCGAGATCAGTGGCAAGTCGGCGGAATGCGCGTCGCTGGACGGCGAAGTCAAGCGCATCGAACGACTGTGCGACAGCGTCGACAGCCAGATCAAGGAGACCGAGCTGGCCGAAGCGGTGGGGCTGTTCAACAGCATCAACGTCTTTGAGCCGGCGGCGACTCCGCGGCAGGCGTCCGACCCGAAGTGGGTCAAGGCCATGGGCTATTCGATCGGGGGCGCGCTGGTCCTGGGGCTGCTGCTGGCGACGCTGGCCGATCATGCCGACAAGCGGCTGCGGTCTTCGCGGCACGTGGCGGCCTCGCTGGGCCTGCCGGTGCTGGGGATCCTGCCCAGGCGCCGCGACAAGGGCAGTCTCGCCGCGCTGGCGGACCGATGCCGCGCACTTCACGCGGCGATCCAGTGCGAGGCGGGTTTCGCGCCGCGCGCAAGCTGGCAGTGTGTTCTTCCGGAGCGAAGGAAGGCCGCACCACCATGGCCGCCGCGCTGAGCGTCGGCATGGCGCGGAGTGGCAAGCGCGTGCTGGTCATCGATGCCGACCTGCATCATCCTGACCTGCACAATACGCTGGGCGTGAACAACAAGACGGGCCTGGCGGATATCCTGGCGGGCAACTTGAACGCGCGGGACGCGATCCAGCGCACGTCTCACGCAAACGTGAGCGTGTTGCCTGCCGGCATCATTGATCGTAAATCGAACGCCGGCGTTGACGCCGGCACCCTGGCGCTCCTGCTGGCGGAGCTTTCACTGCACTATGACCAGATCGTGGTTGACTCGCCGTCGCTGGGCAGTGACCCGGATGCGGCCGAGATCGCGGCCGCGTGCGATGCATCGCTGCTGGTCGTTCGTCCTGGCGTTTCCACCGAACCGGCGGGCTCGTCGGCGGTGGAACAACTCCTCGCCGTGGGCGCCAATGTCCTGGGCGTGGTTGCCAACGGCGTATCGCGCCGCGATCAGGTGAAAGCCGTGTGGCGATGCTGTTACGCCCGCCGGCCGGTCCGCGAGCATGGTGCGGCGGGTGGTCAGGGCTTGAGGTTCGACCGCCAGGTGCCGCCGAGTGTGGCGGCCTGACGAGGTCGGCCTCCTCCGGAGGGATCAATGAGCGCGATTGCGGGCAATTTGAGCTGGATCGAATGCAGGGAGGCATCCCTGGTGCGCGGGAAAGTGCGCCTGCCACACCGGGCGCTGGTGATGGAGTTGCCGGGTCCGGTATGTAACAACCGGCCCCGGACGGCCCCCAGCGCCGAGGCGTGCGACCCGCCGCCGGCGCCGATCGTCCAGATTGCGATTCACCCGATCCCCGTTTGGAAGCGGGCCATGGACATCGTTGGGGCGTCGTTGGGGCTGCTGCTGCTTCTGCCGCTGCTGATCGCTGTCGTGATCGCCATCAAGCTGACGTCGCGCGGGCCGGTCATGTTCCGGCAATGGTGCGCGGGCCTGGGCGGGCGGCCGTTCCGAATCTACAAGTTCCGCACGATGATTGACGGGGCCGAGCGGCTGCAGGGCGATCTGCTCCGGCACAATCAGGTTGACGGGCCGGTGTTCAAGATGGACAACGATCCGCGGCTGACGCGTGTCGGATGGCTCCTGCGGCGAACCAGCCTCGACGAGGTGCCGCAACTCTGGAATGTGCTTAGGGGCGACATGTCGCTGGTCGGCCCCCGACCGCTGGACATCCGCGAGAGCGCCCGCTGCCAGCCCTGGCAGTTTCAGCGGCTGCAGGTGACGCCGGGGCTGACGTGCATTCTGGCAGGTCCACGGCCGATCGCGCGTGACGTTTGACGAGTGGGTCCGGATGGACCTGGATTACATCCGGCATCGCGGCATTCTGACCGACCTGCGCCTGCTCCTGCAGACCATCCCGGCCGTGCTGAGCTGCCGGGGAGCGCGCTAGCGGCTTAGTTCACGGCGTTTGGCGGCATCCCTTACAAACTGAGATCACGCCAGGTCGAAGCGATCCAGGTTCATGACCTTATTCCAGGCTGCTACAAGGTCATGGACAAACTCCTTCTTTGCGTCCGAGCTTCCGTAGACTTCCGCCAAGGCGCGAAGTTGGGAGTTTGAACCGAGAACGAGATCGACACGCGTGCCGGTCCACTTGATTTCACCCGTCTTGCGATCGCGCCCTTCAAACACGTCCGAGTCTTTCGAGACCGCCTTCCACTCCGTGCCCATGTCCAGCAGGTTCACGAAGAAGTCGTTGGTCAGCGCCTGCGGCCGCTTGGTAAAGACGCCGTGCTGGGACTGTCCGATGTTGGCGCCCAAGACACGCATGCCGGCCACGAGAACCGTCATCTCCGGCGCGGTCAGCGTCAGCAGTTGCGCCTTGTTGACCAGGAGACGCTCGGCCGGCACGGAGAATCCGGCCTTGAGATAGTTTCTAAAGCCGTCGGCGACCGGTTCAAGCACGCCGAACGAGGCCACGTCGGTTTGTTCCTGCGAGGCGTCCATGCGTCCCGGCGCGAAAGGAACTGTGGCCTCGATGCCGGCATTTTTCGCAGCTTGCTCGACGCCGGCGCAACCGCCCAAAACGATCAGGTCGGCAAGCGAAACCCTTTTGCCGCCAGACTGGGCGCTGTTGAACGCGCTCTGGATGCCCGCCAGGGTTTTGAGCACCTTCGCCAGCCGGGCAGGCTGGTTGACTTCCCAATCCTTCTGTGGCGCCAGACGAATGCGGGCGCCATTCGCGCCGCCGCGCTTGTCGGAGCCACGGAACGTGGACGCCGACGCCCAGGCGGTCGAAACCAGCTCCGAGACTGACAGGCCCGAAGCCAGGATCCTGGCCTTGAGGGAGGCAATGTCTTTCTCATCAATCAGTTTGTGATTGACCGCGGGAATGGGGTCTTGCCAGATGAGTTCCTCCGCGGGCACCTCCGGGCCGAGATAGCGAGCGCGCGGGCCCATGTCGCGGTGCGTCAGCTTGAACCACGCCCGGGCGAAGGCGTCGGCGAACTGATCCGGATTCTCCATGAAGCGACGGGAAATCTTCTCGTAGACCGGGTCGAACCGCAGGGCGAGGTCGGTGGTCAGCATGGATGGCGCACGACGCTTGGACGGGTCGTGGGCATCCGGCACGGTACCGGCGCCGCGCCATGCTTCGGTTTCCATTGTTGCGCACCGGCCGGGCTCTTGGTCAGCTCCCATTCGTAGCCGAACAGATTCCAGAAGAAATTGTTGCTCCACTTCGTGGGCGTGGTGGTCCAGGTGACTTCCAGGCCGCTGGTGATCGCGTCGCCGCCTTTGCCGGTGCCGAAGCTGCTCTTCCAGCCCAGCCCTTGCTCCTCGATGCCGGCCGCTTCGGGCTCAGGCCCCACGAGTTTGGCATCGCCGGCGCCGTGGGTCTTGCCGAAGGTGTGGCCGCCGGCGATGAGCGCCACCGTCTCTTCGTCGTTCATCGCCATGCGCGCGAAGGTCTCGCGGATGTCCCGCGCCGCGGCGATTGGATCCGGGTTGCCGTTCGGGCCTTCCGGATTGACGTAAATCAGGCCCATCTGCACCGCGGCGAGCGGGTTTTCGAGATCCCGGTCGCCGGAGTAGCGTTTGTCAGCCAGCCAGGTCGTCTCGGCGCCCCAATAGACGTCCTGGTCCGGCTCCCAGACGTCTTCGCGACCGCCGCCGAAACCGAACGTCTTGAATCCCATCGTTTCCAGGGCGACGTTCCCAGCGAGGATCATCAGGTCGGCCCATGAGATCTTCCGGCCGTACTTCTGCTTGATCGGCCAGAGCAGGCGACGCGCCTTGTCCAGGCTGACGTTGTCCGGCCAACTGTTGAGCGGCGCGAAGCGCTGCTGGCCCCTGCCGCCGCCGCCACGGCCGTCTCCGGTGCGGTAGGTGCCGGCGCTGTGCCACGCCATGCGAATGAACAAGGGGCCGTAGTGGCCGAAGTCCGCCGGCCACCAGCCCTGCGAGTCGGTCATCAGCGCCGCCAGGTCCTTCTTCACAGCCGCCAGGTCGAGGCTCCTGAACTCTTTGGCGTAGTTGAAGTCCTCGCTCATCGGATTGGACTTGGAGGAATGCTGGTGCAGGAGCTCGAGCTTCAACTGGTTCGGCCACCAGTCGCGATTCGACGTGCCGCCGCTGGCGGCGTGGTTGAACGGGCACTTGGTTTCGGTTGACATGTGTCTTCTCCTTTGGCTGATCACACTCCATCAGAAAGGAACTTGTCCGGCGATGGTTGCCGCATATCCGCTCCGTTGGCAATTCATGCCGACTAGGACTAGGACAACGTACGGTGAGCAGCGGGCTCCGTCAATGCGCAAATGAGCACGCTCAGTCGCTAGTCGCCAGTCGCTTTCTGCGGAACGAACTGCCAGTCTGGCAGCGATCTCATCGCCCCGGCCCCACGCGAAAACGAACTCCGTTTTCCAAAAACGAACCTGATGTGGGCAAGCTGTTTGGAGGTCGGCCCGGATTTGTGTTCCCGATTGTCCGTACGTTACTATCCGATACGGCGAGGCTCGCCGAGCCACGAATATGCGGCTCGGGCGGACCCTCGCCCTCCGGCCGCTGGACTAAAGCGGCAGCTTTTGCCGATATGCCTTGGGGAACGGATTCCCCCCGCCAGCCCGGGCTGGCGTGAATCAAGGACGGTTCATGAGCCTCGATTGGCGCATCCTCGGCTCTCAGCTTCCCCGCACCTTGCGGCAACTGCTGGACATCCCTCTGGCCGGGCTGTCGGCCCGGGAGCACGAGAATCTGGCGCTGCGGGCCCGGCTGGGGCTGGCCAGCGGCAAAGAGCTTTTCCGGCTCGGCGTCAGCCATATCTCCCGCTATGAGCTCGGGTTGGGTCGGCAGAGGCTCCTTGAGGCCACCGACCGCCGTAGCGGCGATCCCGAATGTCATTTGGGCTTGGCCGTGGCCTGCGAGGCGCTGGGGCTGCTGCAACTGGCCGCGGAACATGTCGATCGGGCGATTCTCCTGAGTGCGCCGGCGCAGCGACCGTCACTGCTGGCCGCGGCGGGGTTCTGTCATGAGCGGGCGGCGTCCAACGTCGCCGGCGCGCGCTATCGCGCTGCGTGCGAGTCGGACAGCTCGCTTTTCGCGGCCCGCCGGCTGCCGGCCGTCTACCTGAGCGAAGGCAGGCTCTCCGAAGCGGCGTGGGCGCTGCGTCAACTGCTTCAGGTCGCTCCCGAAGACCAGGCGTTCGAGGGCATGCCTCGGTCACCTCTATCAGGCGGCGGCACAATACGAGCAGGCGCTGGCCGAATATGAGCGGGCACTCGGCCTCTCGCCCGAGCGGTGGCAGATTCCATCGCACGTGCAACGGGAGTTGGCGCGGGCCCAGGAGAGCAAGGCGGCCGTTGACCTGCTCCAGGTCCTCATCGCGGCCGGGCCGATGGTGCCCGACCTGCGGGTGAGGCTCGGCGATGTCTATTCGCAGCGGGGCGACGATGCCGCGGCACTGGCGGAGTATCGCCAGGCGCTGGCGCTGCATCCGGAATACCTGCAGTGCCACGTGGCCATGGCGCGGCACGAGCTGCGGATGGGCCGGCCATCACAGGCCGGCGGCCACCTTCGCCTGGCGCTGGCCATCAACCGCCAGCGCGTGGAGATTCACGCAGCGCCTGGCGCTGGCGATGGGCCGCGGCGGCGAGGAAAGCCAGGCCACGCGCGCCCTGGCGACGGCCGGCCGGATGATGCGCAACGGCGACCGCCTGGCGGCCAAGCTGGCGCTGGTTGAGATGGGGCTCGAAGATGATCGCGATGACTGGGGTGTCTCCGAAGAATGGGTGATGGAGGCCATCGAGCAAAACTGGCGGACGCTGGCCGCGCATACGCAGTGGGAGGATGTCTGGCTGACGCAGGCGATGCTGCTGCGGGTCGTGGGGCGCGAGGCCGAGAGCTTTCAGACGCTGCGGACGGCCGCGCTGTCCGGCGGCAACAGCAGCGATGTGTGGCTCCAACTGGCCCTGATGCTCTACGAGCGGCTGGGCCTGCCTCAGGTCACCACGGCCTTGGCCAACGCGCTGGTCCTGGACATGCGCTCGGCGCAACTGCACTACCGCCTCGCCCTGAGCTTCTGCGGCCAGCTCGAGTTTGACCTGACGATGGAAAAGCTTCGCCAGGAAGTCGCCGAGGATGCGCAGCGGCGCGTCTGGACCGCGCTGGAGCGGATGTGGATCGAGCCGGCCGGGATGGATACCGATCGCGAGAGGGAGTTGCAGCGGGTCTAGTTAGGTATTTTGTCAAGGATGGTCGGTGTGGCCTTTTCGATCCTCGCCAAGCCGGACTGCGGCCGCGTGCGATGTCACGGATTTGCCTTCCCCGCCGCGAACTCCCCGGCATAATGGGGCCGCTGAGGCCGGAATCGCCCAGACGTCGGTGGGGCAGACATTCTTCTTGTCTGCCATGCCGCCGCCCATGCCCGCGACCGATTCCTGGCGACGCAGATCGGAGGGGAGAACGGGTGTGATGCGGCGAAGCACGGGAGAATAAAGCCAACGCCATTACCGCAGGTAGTACGCCCCGCCGATGAGGATGCCGATGCCGCCGCAGACGATGCCGGCGATGGCCATGCCGCGGCCGCCCTGCTCGGCCTTGGCGCTGGTTTGTGACATGCCGACGATGCCGAAGATGATGGCCAGGATGGGCAGGAGGATCGTACACCCCGCGGGCAGGCCGATAATGCCCGGGAACCGAAACGGGGACGGGAACCGAAACGGGGACGGGAACCGAAACGGGGACGGGAACCGAAACGGGGACGGGGGAACCGAAACGGGGACGTAAATAATATTGCCGTTCATTTCGGGGGGCTGATCCGCTGGGCAAATTCTTTCCACTGAGCCGTGCCCAGGGAACCGAAACGGGGAGGGAACCGAAACGGGGACGTAAATAATATTGCCGTTCATTTCGGGGGGCTGATCCGCTGGGCAAATTCTTTCCACTGAGCCGTGCCCATGCCCTCGGCGAGTATCCTCAGAACTTGCTCCATATCGCCGCGCAGGAGGGCCGCGGGATCGAGCCACAGGCCGGGGAACAGGGGACTCTTGAGAATGCCGCCGTCGGCGGCCATCGCCTCGTATCTTCCCTCGCACAGGCAGAACCAGTCGATCGCCTCATCCTCAGTCCGCCAGACAATGTACTCGCGCACGCCATTGCGGCGGTAGGCATTGAGCTTATCGTGCAGGTCGATGTTGACGCTCGAACCGGCGATCTCGCACACCAGTTCGGGCGAGCCGCTGATGTAGTTGTCGGCATCGACCTCGGCCGACCCGAGGCCGGCGGGCATGAAGAGAACGATGTCCGGCTGCGGCTCGTTGTCCTCATCGAGGCGAACGGTGCCGTTGTCACCAATCTCGAGCTTCGTCTTCGTCGCGTAGGACCCCAGCCAGAGGACCATCAGCGCATGCGCCTTGGCATGAGATCGGTATCGCACGGGCGATGGTATGTAGACCACGCCCTCGATGAGTTCCGCCTTGTTCACCCACGGCATCGCCGCGTAGCGTCGCTCGAACTCGGCGCGCGTCATCCTGTCGCCGTTCTGCAACAGGGGCACCGGCTTCTTCGCCGGATGCGCCAGAGGTTGAGACCGGGTCACGGACATGTTCATATTATATCAGAGACTACGCACACAATCACGGCGGGACCGTGGTGATCGGGCGTTGAACCACGCGACCCAGCCGGCCGAGCGGTCCACCGGCCAGTCCGACAGCGTCAGGGGTTGCTTAGCGTTCTCCCTTGCCCACGCCGGCAGGAAATCAGCGGGACGCGCGGGAAATGCGGAAATGCGTTGCGCGAGCGGCTCTGTCGTGGCTTGCTGGGCGCGGTGGGAGGCAGACCGCGGCCGGGGCGGCACGCTTCACGAGACCGCGGCCGGGGGCGGCACGCTCCACGAGACCGCGGCCGGGGGCGGCACGCTCCACGAGAACGCGGCCGGGGCGGCACGCTCCACGAGAACGCGGCCGGGGCGGCACGCTCCACAACGCGGGCACTGGCGGCACTCATACCGCCTCGTTATCATCCGCCCACCGTGTCCAGAACAACCCTCGCCCAGGCCTTTGCGCAGCTCCGATCCGACCGGCGGATCGGCGTTCTGCCATTCATACCGGCCGGCTATCCCGATCTGAAGACCACCGCCGCCATCCTCCCCGCGCTCCAGGCCGCCGGTGCCACCGCCATCGAAATCGGCATCCCCTTCTCCGACCCCATCGCCGATGGCCCGACGATTCAGGAGGCTTTCACCCAGGCCCTGGCGGCCGGGCTGCACGTGCGGGATATTTTCAAGACCATCTCGTCGGTTCGGCCGGCCGTCAGTATCCCGCTGATCGCCATGGTGAGCTACAGCATCGTCTATCGCTACGACCCGGCGAAATTCTCGGCCGATGCCCGCGCGGCCGGGTTTGACGGGCTGATCCTTCCCGATGTTCCGCCGCCCGAAGCGGCCGACGTGTGCCAGATCGTTCGCTCGGCCGGCCTCGACACGATCCTGCTCGTCTCGCCCACCACGGCGCCGCAGCGCCGGGCGGAGATCGCGCGACTCTGCAGCGGATTCGTCTATTACCTGTCGGTCAGCGGGATCACGGGCGAGCGCGACAAGCTCCCGGCCGACCTGGCCGATAATGTGCGGCAGCTTCGGTCGGTTTCGCCGGTGCCGGTGTGCGTGGGCTTCGGCATTTCCAAGCCCGAACATGTCGCTCAGCTCGCGGGCGTGGCCGACGGGGCGATCGTCGGCAGCGCGTTCGTCAAGCGGATCAAGCAGAACCTGGGTAAGAGCCCCGATGAACTGGCGGCCGTGGTGGGGGGGTATTGCCGGGAACTCGTCGCGTGAGACGGATCATAACACCTGTAGAGGTCGTCAGTTGCCCGTGGTCCGTGGTCCGTGGTCCGTGGACGGGTCGGTGGTTCCTTGGTAAGTTGCCAGAGCCTCGCCGAGTCTCAAGAACCCCAACGGCGGATCCACTGACTAACGAACAACGGACCCAACCACTGACAAATGACCACGGACCACTGACAGAGACCCTCTTCGTCGTAACACTCCGCCACTCCGGCAGGTATACTATTAGGCCGCAGCTAACGTGCTGCTTCGGTGGAGTGTCTAACCTATGGACGTCAAGGCGAGAAATCCCGGTGTGGCGGCGGCCGCACCCTCGCCAACCGACGGCGCGCTGGTCGGCCAGTGCATCGCCGGGGACCGCCGGAGCTTTGACGAGTTAATCGCTCGTTATCAGCGGCAGGCGGTGGCGGTATCCTACCGCCTGCTGGGCAATACGCAGGATGCGCTGGAGGTTACGCAGGATGCATTTCTCAAGGCCTTCAGCAGCCTCAAGTCGCTCCAGAAGCCGGAGGCTTTCGGTGGCTGGCTGATGCGGATTGTCTCCAACCTGTCGCTGAACTACCGGCGGAGCCGGAAGTTACGAACGCAACTGCCTCTGGACGATTGCCTCGGTCCCGCCGAAAACCAGGGCGACAGCGGCGGCGGCAGCGAATGGATGGCCCGGGATGCGGATCCTGCCCATCGCATTGAAAGTGTCGAGATGGGCAGCCGGTTGAAAGCGGCCCTCGACCAGCTCCCCGAGAAACAGCGGCTCGCGATCGTGATGTTCACCATCGAAGAGCTGCCCCAGAAACAAGTGGCCGAAGCCTTGGGATGCTCGGTCGAAGCCATCAAGTGGCACGTGTTCCAGGGCCGAAAAAGACTGAAGGAGATGATGAAGGAATATTTGTGATTTTGGATTTTCGATTTTCGATTTGGAATCTGAAATTTGAAATCTGAGATTTGAGATATGAAATTTGAGATTTGAACTCTGGATCCGCCATGCTCGACTCGCGACTGGAATTTCTCATCAGCCAATACCTCGACGGCTCGCTGCCGGCCGAGGATTGCCGTCTTCTGGAGAAGCGGCTGGCTGCTGATCCGGCCGCCCGGGCCCTCTTCGAGCAGCACAAGGCGCTCGATGCCGCGATGAAGTCGCTGCCCCTGCCGGAGGTGCATTGGGACCGCTTCGCCCAGCACATCTCTGACGCCGCCGTGGCCCAGGGCGCTGGCGATGTCGCGCCGGCCGAACATGATGATGAGCTGGAATTGGCGATCACGCAGTATCTTCAGGGCGAGTTGAGCGATGAGCATCGCTCAGCCGTCGAAGCGCGCGTCGCGGCCGATCCGGCCGCCCGCAGCCTCCTCGCCCAGCACCGCTCGCTCGATGTGGTCCTCAAGCACGGCTGGCCCCTGCCGCACGTCGATTTCGATGCGCTGCACCAGCACATCTCCGACGCCGTCGAGGAGCAGGAAAGCGCCGGTCGTGTACAAGATGTCATCGTACATGCGCGTCGGCCTGCGATTGGCGATGGCCGCGTGCATCGTCATCGTCGCCGGTCTGACGATCTGGTTCAGCCTGCCGAAGCATCCGGGCAACGGCCCTTCTGGTATCGCGAAGGCTCTTCCGAAGCCCGCGCCGTCTCTCAGGCCGTCGCTGATGTGAGCATCGCCCTGGACAAGCCCGCCGGCAAGGCCGAAGTCAACATCTCCTACGCACCGGCCGACGAACTGGCCCGCAGCCGCTACGACTACAGCTCCAGCGGGCTGGTTTCCGTCCCCGTGCGCATCCAGGTGGCGGAGAATGTGCGGAGAAGCGGCAGCGGCGGCGGGGGCGGGCTGTTTCCGAATTGACTAAAGCGACTCCTGGCGCACGTGCTTCTTTCGCGAGCCACCCCATCAGCAAACTGGATCCCGACCAGGCAATGGAAGCTCCGGAGTTCCGGAAGCTCTGCTTCCATCAAGGGGCCTCTTGCGGTAGGCTGTTAGTTAGAGCGTTCGTGGCCCAGGGTACGGAAGTCGGCCCGGAGTAGCCAGAATCTTCGCCGCACAAACAGGAACGAGCGCCCCGTGCCAGCTACCATGTTCATGAGGTGCTCATGATGCACAAGACACAGGCCCTGGACCAACACACCTTCGGCGCGGCCATTGACGAGGCCCAGGGCGTCGTCTCCGAGACGCTCAAGGCGTTCGCACCCCGCGAAACCAAAGCAACCTGGGATGTCAGGCGTGACGAGCGGGGCCGCGATATGCTGGTTCTGACGTTGTCTGACCCCTTCGGCTCAGCAAGCGACATCTTCGCCCCCGAGGAACTTGCCCAACAGCATCATGTGGCGGACCGGGTCCATCGCCTGATCGGCAACATGCTCCAATCTGCGCGTAGGGTCTCGGTTCGAATTGCGGATGATGTGGCGGACCAATCCAAGCTGGAGGCTCTGCGGCTGGAACTGAACTCGCATCCTGAGATCGTCGCAGCCAGTCCCCGCCTGCTGAACCGTGTCACTCTCAATATGGACGGTACCTTCACGGTGCGCGACTTCTCCATTGAAGTCAGCGAGGCCGCGGCGTCGGACGTACGCGCTGCCGTACAACGCGCGGGTTTTCGGCTCAAGGGCGAGCGGCTCTGCGATAGCCAAGCCGCCAGGGACGCGGTCCAGCGACTGGTTACCGCTCATCTGGCGGACCCCGAACTGAGAATGCACTTTGCCATTTGGTTCAGGCTGGACGATATGCGCGACGTGCATCTGCTGGAGATATGCGACGGCGTAGTCGATCCCGGTGACGGTTCCTTGGAGGGCGTATCGCTCGGGGCCAGCGGCTCGGTGCCCGGGCGCGGGCGATCGTGATCTACCTTGCGTCTGCATCGGAAGTGAAGAAGGCGGCGGAGGTCAATCCCTATCACCCGGCGATGGAAGACATCAGGAACCACGCGTGTATCATCGTGCATCCACCGGACGATTGGGCCAGTCTGGTGCGCCAGTTTCCCTTCTTCGCCAGTACATGACAATGATCTGGCAAGATCGCAAACTCCTGGCGGCCGCCCTGCGCGATCAAGCGTGTGCCGATTTACTTGTCGCCAGGTATCTGCTGGTGTCGGCCAAGTGCATCGTCAACGGCCGCACAACGACCTTCGGACACGCGGTGGTGGCGAAGTGTCAGCAAGCTGTCGAAAAGCTCACCAAGGGCCTGATCCTCTTCCACGATGGCACCTTCGATCCGGCCGGCAGCCATACGCCTTTGACCGATCTGCTCAGTTCCGGTCGCGCCCTGCTGGGGAAGATGCAGAAGTTCGTACTCGTGCTCGACCGCAACAACGGGCTCGTCAGGAATTTGCGGTGGCTGGAGGCGTTTGCGCCTCAACGCCCCAGAATGGTGAACACGGAGGTCTCGGTACCACTCGCGTCGCTGCCGTCGGGGGTTGCGATACCGGGACCGTACGCCGACCATGTCTGGTTCGACGGCAGTTTGGGGCGGTTGTGGCTCCGCGGCAGCCTTTCCGACGATGAGCTGGCCGAACTCAACTCGTTATCGATCGATGCCGCATTCCGAAACGCGTTAGCACAGCTTCGCCAGGCATACCAGGTGAGAAGATCCGAACCGCAACCACTCAGCGTAATATCCGTCAATAGCGAGTACCCGGCGTGGTGCGTCTCGCGGAGGCAGATCGAGGCGGCCGCAGAGCAAATTTCCCTCGAAGACTCCGGAGTACAGGCTGTGCGGAGTGCATTGGCTCTCTTCCGCACGCTCGCGAGATCCGGCCCGTGGGAGTTCACAACACCTCTGGACCTGTTCCTGACCGACTACCCGATGTCCACGCGCATTGACGAGTTCGAATTCCCCAGCAGGCCGTGAGAGGTCGCCACATGCCTCACCGGAGGTCCCGATGCGTCCATGCATTCTGTCTGCCACCTTGATCGCGACGCTATGTGCCGCGAGCATTGCTGCCGCCGAGCCCGTCGCATTTCCCGTCGACTGGCGCAGCGCCGTTGATTCCCCCGCCAGCCTCGCGTTCCTGCTCGATGCCCCCGCGGGGAAGGACGGGTTCATCCACGTCGCTGGCGGGCATCTCGTGCGCGGCGACGGCCGGCGGATTCGCCTGTGGGGCGTCAATGTGACCATGGCGGCCGGGCTTCCCGAGAAAGACCACGCGCCGATCATCGCGGCGCTTTTGGCACAGCGCGGCGTCAACTGCGTGCGATTTCATTTCTTCGACCAGCCGGCCCCGCGCGGCATCCTCGACTCGACACGCAACGACACGCAGGCCTTCGATCCCGCCGCAATCGATCGGCTCGACTTCTTCATTGCCCGGCTCAAGGAGCGCGGGATATACAGTGACATCAATCTCAACGTCGCCCGCCGCTACAAGGCCGGCGACAACGTCAACGAATACGAGCAGCTTGGCTTCGCCAAGGCTGTCACCTACTTTGACGATCGCCTGCTGGATCTTCAGCGCGACTACGCGCGAAAACTGCTCACGCACAAGAACCCCTACACCGGCAACGAATACCGCGGCGAGCCGGCCGTGGCGCTGGTCGAAATGCTCAACGAGAACTCCGTTGTCGAGTCGTGGTTCAGCGATCGCCTGTCGGGCGAGCAGACGCAGAAGGCCAGCGGAACCTGGCACGACATCCCGCCGAGTTACGAGAAGCAGCTCACGGCCAAGTACAACGCCTGGCTGCCCGAGCACTGCAAGCCCGAGGTGCTGACCGCGATTCGCAAGGCCGCGGCAGTCGCCGATGGCCAGCCGATTCCGCGTCTGCGGGCCAGGGACTTCGCCAAGGCTGACGCCCAGCGATTCCACACCGAGGCATCGTTCTACATGGACCTGGAGCGACGGTACTTCGCCGACATGGCGAGGTTCCTCAAGGAAGAGCTGAAAGTCCGGCCGCCTCTGCTGGGCACGAGCGACCACAATCACGGCCGCAGCGGCTATCCCCTGCTCAGCTCCACGTCGCAGCTCGACGTGGTCGATGGGCATGTCTACTGGCAGCATCCACACTACACCACCGATTCGAGGGGCAGACAAACGGGCTTCGACATCCCCAATACCGCGATGGTCAACGACCCGCTGCATTCGACCATCGTGCAGTTGGCGCGGTCGGCCGTCGCCGGCAAGCCGTACATCGTCTCGGAGGTCAACCATCCGTTCCCGGCCGAGCGTGGCTGCGAAGGCATCCCGATCCTGGCGGCGTACGCGAGCCTGCAGGATTGGGACGGCATCTTCTGGTACACGCTGGCCCACGAGGACCCGGCGCCGCGAAGACCGCCGATGGCAAACCGGCCGCCCATTTCGACCTCGCGCCCGACCCCGTGAAAATGGCCCAGCTCTCGGCCGGCGCTGATCTTCCTGCGCGGCGATGTGAAGCCGGCGCAGCGCACCATCAACCGCTGGTATTCGGCCGAACAGGTGCGCCAGAGCATCCGGCTGACGTGGTCGCAATCGCCGCTGTTCACGCCGAGCTTCCCCACGTGGGTTCCATTGGTCCACGGCACGCGCATCACGGCATTGGATGCGCCGGCCGGCGGTTTCGACAATGCCGGCGAGGACCCGCCCGATGCGATCCGCTCGGATACGTCGGAGCTGACCTGGTCGGGCATGAAGGACAAGCGGGGACTGGTCACGATCAATACCGATCGCTCACAATCACTCATCGGCTCGTGCAAATCAGGCGATGGCATCGGCAACGTGATCGGCGCGTGGACAACGACTTCTGCGCGATCACGCTGAGTGCGATGGAGGATCGCCCCATCCGCAGCGCGTCCAAGCTGCTGCTCACCGCCGGCTCGGCCGTCTCGAATACCGACATGCGCTGGAACGAGAAGCGCACGACGCTGGAAGCGTGGGGCAAGCCGCCCGTGCGGATCGAACCGGTTGCCGGTGCAATCGCTCTGCGCGGGCTGGAAGGCGCGAAAGCGGTTTCCGCTCAGCCGTTGGACGGGGCGGGAGCGGCACTGGGCGCAGCAATCGAGCTGAAAAAGGCCGGCGAGGAATGGACCCTGCCGCTCAAGACGCCGCCGACCGTGTGGTATGCCATTGTTGTGAAGAGGTGATGTGAGTCCTTCTGAAGCGGAAGCGTCAGCGCCCGCCCTTCGACCAGGCAGGGCGGGCGCTGACGCTTCCGCTTCAGACATGCATCACTTCTCCAGCACATTGACCAGGCAGTGCAGGTTCCCGAAGTACCGGTACGTTGACGTGCAATCCACCCGGCGCACCTCATACCCCAGGCCTTGCCACACCGCCTCGGCCGCGTCATTCAGCGACTCCGCCCCGCGATACACCGGCATGTAGACGATCTTTTGCCCATCGCGCCGGTCGATGATCACGTTGACGTAGGTGAGGAACGTCTTGCCATCACACGAGGGGATTACCGGAATGCGGACGACGCGGTAGCCGGCTGCCGCCACCTTCTCGGCCACGGCGTCGTAGAGCCGCTGGGTCCCAGGCGTGAAGTCCGCTCCATCGGGCAGCTCGGGCAGGCTTGCCGTGAGATGCTCGCGGCCCAGCGATGGATCGGCCACCAGCACCGTGCGATCTCCCGCCATCATCATGAACATGCCCGCGTGATGCCGCGGCGCCTCCTCCAGCAGCACGACCGGCCGGCCGAGCGTCCGACTCAGCCGCGCTCCAAGCTCGTCCGTGCTCTTCACCGTCTGCTCGACATTCCGCCAGATCACGTCGGGCGTGACGAAGACGGTGTGGTCATCGGCGATGAGGTCGCCGCCGTCGAAGTACAGGCCGCTTTCCTCGGCCGAAACGGTTGCGTGCAGCGCCTTGGCAAGGTCCTCGGCGAGGCGTCCATCGCCAGCCCGCGCCGGCCAGATTTCCGCTCCAGACTCCTGGCGCGGGTAAAGCAGGTGCGTGAACCCGTCGGATGCCGGCCGCAGCGCCACCCACCGGTCGCGCGACCACGCGGTCATCTCGTGCCCCACCAGCAGTGGCGTCAGTCGATGCGAAAGGCCGCCGAGTTGGCGAGATAGCTCGTCGAAGGCAGCGAGATCGGGGCACACGGCGTAGACCGTGACATCGGGATGAAGCTGAGTAAGGAAATCGCGGTAGACGGGAATGGCGAAGTCCGCGCCGCTCACATACTGGATGACGATGCTTCGGATGGCGCCGTCGCATTCGGAGAGCATCGGGGCGGGCGTCGAGCCGCGGCGGAAGCCCACCGACAGCATGACGCCCGCCATCGCCAGACCCAGAACCACGCCGAAGAACCGCACGCGAGTGGGGCTCATTGTGTCACCTTCCGGGTAAGCTGCGAACCGGCCGCCTGAACTTGGGTCATCTTGCCCGCTATGGACCCCACGCCAAACCGCGCAGCCACGATCTGCTGCTTGTCCACTCCGAGCGTGATGGAGATGGATGTCCCGTTGGGCAGCGGCGTCCTGGTTTCGACCTTGATCGTGCGAGACTCGTGAGGCGCGAGAGCGATCGTCTGCTCCATCTTCCAGATCGACCGCGGCATGGGCATTACGCGCGATGCGCACGACGGCGGCTGGCTCGCCGCCATCGTCACGTTGCACTTGAACTCAACGCTGGCATCGGTGGTGTTCGTGGCAACCAGATCCAGCACGGGCTGATCGCCCGCCTTGAGCGTTTGCGCATCGGCGCAGCGGACGGAAAGCTGGCAGCCATTGGCGGTAAGCGTGGGTATTGCGATCTTCGCATTGGCCGAGGCATCGACAGCCTCAAGCCGCGAAGGCAATGTGACGGCCAGCGTCAGCCCAAACGCCGCCGCCGCCCAGGTCCCGATCATCAGCAGGTCTCTGCGTGTCATGAAAGCTCCTTGTTTGAACAAGAGCGTTAGACACGCGCTCACGTGGTGGGTTGCGGTAACAAGGGTGTAACTCACATCCTCACGCCCACACCGCCCCCGCGCCGTCGATCTTGCTGTCGCCCGACAGCGGCGTGGCGGCCGCTCCGGCCGCCGGCGATGCCGCCTGCCGCACATATGCCCGGTCGATGAGGTAGAAATCATCGGCCGAGATCCCGCCGAGATAATCCACATCGCCATTGCCCCACCCCTCGTGCTGCCCATCGCCCTGCAACCGATACGCCACATCCATGCGGTAATAGTCATCCGCGTCGATCACGCCGTTCAAATCGCTGTCGCCATTCAGCGTGTACTTCACGATCACGCACACCCCAGCACTCTCAACCTGTGGAATCTGTGAAATCTGTGGATCCCCTCCCTCTGAAATCTGAGATTTGAAATCTGAAATCTGAAATCTGAAATCCGAAACGACAATCCCCAGCCCATGAATCCCCTCGACATCATCCCTGGCAACCGAGCTCCCCAGCCCCACCCCATCCCACATCACCGCCGCATTCCTCGCCGACGCGACCCGATCCCGCAGCATGCCGTACGCCCCCACATCATCCACAATCAGCGTATTGTCGGCCAAATCCACCTTCGCCGCCGCATCCAGTGATATCGAACCCACGTGGAGCGTGCGGCCCCCCGCCGCGATCTTCAGCGTCGCCCCACCCGCAACATTCAGCGATCCGAGGAGCACGTCGCCGCTCCCGCCGATCTGCACATCCTCCACGCTGTTGCAGGCAATGGCGGATGTGCCGAAGAGGACCTGCGACGGGCCGACACTGATGTCGCTACCGGAAGGAACGCTCTTCAGGACCAGCTCATCGTCTCCATCGCCGCCGCCGAATGTCAGGCCGGCGGAGGGGATGGGATCTCCGTTCGTGAAGTCCAGCGTGAGCGTATCGTCGCCGGTGCTGCCGGCGATGCAGATGGCGCGAGGGCTGGTGAGAGGCTGGGCGAGGATCGGACTGCCGGTGAAATCCGGCGTGCGCCAGATCTCGACATTGGCGTGGCCAGTGTCTTGCCCAACGTAATATGCGGTGGGAGTTGGCGTGGTGTCGTCGTTGACGATCATGCCGATGGCCGAAGTGCCGTAGGTGTTCAACAGCACGGAAATCCGCAAGTTGCTGGTCGCCACTGCCAAGTCCAGCCGCCCGTCCGAGTTGAGGTCGGCCAGCGACTCGTCTGCACCGCCGGTGGAAGAGGTTTGTTGCAGAGCAAAGCTAGCGGTTGACGACCTCTTTGCGGTGGTGTTCAGCAGTACTGACAGGTCACGGTCGTTTGCAGTGACCAGGTCCGGCTTGCCGTCTGCATTCAGATCGCCAAGGGACACACCGCAAGGTCCCGTACCCGTCGCAAAAGTTTGCGGGGAGACGAAGCTGACTGCGCCAGGGCCGCTCGTGGTGTTCAGTACTGTGGAGGCTGCGCTGGAATTGAAATCAGCCGTGGTCAGATCTGGATACCCGTCGCCGTTCAAATCGCCGACTGCCAGCACGCGCCCAAGAGTTCCCATTACAATCTGCAGCGAACTGAAGTGAACGTCCGCCTCGCCCGCGGCCGTCGTATTCAACCAAATGGAGATGTAATCCCGCCCAGGCGCGCCGTCGTAATCCTCGTACAAGACGGCGAAATCCGTTCGCCCGTCGCGGTCGAAGTCGTCCGCAGACATATCGTATACGAAGTCGATGCCTGACGATATGACGTGCGGTGCGCCGAAGCTCGGCGTTGCTGCGCTTTGTACCGTCGTGTTCAACATGATCGAGACTGACTGCGCGCTCCTCACTGCCAGATCCGGGCGACCGTCGCCGTTGAAATCCCCGACCGTAACGGAATTCGCGTGGCTCCCAATCGCGAAGGTCTGTTGAGCAGCGAAGCTCGCCGTCGGTGCCCCAGGCACCGTCGTGTTCAGCAACACCGAGACAGTGCCAGCATCATAGTTGGGCACGCCCAAGTCGGGTTGTCCGTCCCCGTTGAAGTCGCCCACCCCGACGGAGTACCCACTCGTGATAATCTGCCTGGGAGCAAAGCTGCTCGTGCTGGCACCCGCAGGCGTCGTGTTGAGCAGAACGACGAGTTTGGCGCCGACCGCTCCCCCAATAGCCAGGTCAGGGCGACCATCGCCGTTGAAATCAGCTACGGCCATTGGGTGGCCGAGGCCCCCTGCGGGGAACGTCGATTGCGCCGTATAGCCCACATTGGCAGCAGCGCCGGTGGACCCTGTTGCGAACGTCTGCTGCGCTGCGAAGCTCGCTGGAGCCTGTGAGTCACCGACAGCAAGCGTGAACGACCGGTTTGGCTGAGAGAGCATGTTTCCCAGAATGGGCACGGCAATGGTTGCCGTCGCTGCTCCAGCGTCGAAATGCACCGTGCCATCTTGGGCGACGTAGTCGATCCCAGCCTTGGCTGTGCCGTCAATCGTCTGATAATTCACATCCAGCGGCGCGGAGATATCCGCCCCGCTGCGCGTCACGATGAAGATCATGTTGCTCGTGCCGCTGTCGCCCTCCAGCAGTGACGCATCGGCCACGCTCAGCGTTCCCGCCAGAAGCACGCGACGTTCCAGAGCCTCGATCGCATGCTTCGATGTGCGCGTGACCTCGCCACCGCCACGTTTTCCGCTCTGCTGCCTCCGGCCCATGATTCCTCCCGGCTAATTGGTATCCAACGTCGATCCCAAGAGAAGCCCGCTGATCCGACACCAACAGTGACGCGCCCCAGCGAGCCCACTTGCAGAAGTCTGCGCCAAGCATACCAGCTCATCGGGGGGGTGGTGCAACATGTTTGCGGAAAATCTACCTTTGTAATAACGCAATTCCGTACGAGTCGTGGGCTGTATGCTCCGCGCCGGCGGGCGGCAGCGCTGCCGTAGCACAGGCGTCTCGCGCGTCTCGCCGGCGAGACGCCTGTGGTCCCCGACAGTGCTTCACAGGCGGGACGCCTGTGCTAGGATCCCGCTCCCGCCGCCTTCCTCAACTCCCCAAACAACTTCGCCAAACCCGCAAGCTGGTGATGCGCATTCAACCCGCTCGGATGGGGCAGCAGCCACAGCCGTGTCCCGCCGGTCCTCTCCTCCTGCAATCCGAGCCGCGCCTTGCGCTGGCCGAACGCCGTGCGATAGGCGCTGATCCCCAGCAGCGCCAGGAATCTCGGCCGGTAGCGCAGGACCTTTCGCCGCAGGCGCGCCGCCCCGGCGATGAGTTGATCGGCTGAAAGCTCATCGGCGACGGCCGTCGAGTGGTTGACGATGTTGGTGATCCCCATGGTATTCACCGCAGAGGACGCGGAGTTGGAACCACAGATGAACACGGATAAACACGGATAGAAGGTCCAGTTCAAATTCCAGATTTCAGATCTTAGAAATGAGAGTTATCTGTGCTCATCCGTGTTCATCTGTGGTTCCGATTTGGCGCAATAAAAAACGCCGGGGGGCTCGACCCGGCGTTCAGGAGGAGGGAATGGAGAGTGAGTTACTCCGGTGGGTGCGGTGGGTGTCGCACGCGAACCGGTGTGTTGACGTATGGAGATTAAGCAACTGGGATGCCTAAGGTCCAAGAAAGCCGATTTTTCTCCCAGGCCATGCGGTCGCTTGTATCATAACTTACTTTAATAAATACACTTAGGGTAAATCAGGTTCGCCGCGTCATATCTTCACGTCAAAGCGTACTATCGGACACAACTGCATGAATGACAGCCGAGTGTGCCGCTCTGTCTCAGCGGGTGCCATCGCCACGGGCAACCGCGCGGCACGGTGCGCCACGTGGCACAGTCGGTGAGATGCATTATTATGGGGCCGATGCGGCACCATTTGCGCAGCGTGGCCCAGACCGAGGCGATCGCCCGGCAATTGGCCGCCGGGCTCGTCGGCGGGGAGTGCATCGCGCTCTACGGCGATCTTGGCGCGGGCAAGACGCAGTTCGTGCGCGGGCTGGTGCGCGGCCTGGAGGGCAATGGCCGCTCGGTTGCCAGTCCGACGTTCGTCCTGCTGAACGTCTATGACACCGGCCGGCTGACTGTCTATCACCTGGATGCCTACCGCGTACACGGCGCTGATGACTTCCAGGCGATCGGCTTCCTTGAGCTGCTGGAGCAGGGCGGCGTGGTGGTCGTGGAATGGGCCGAGCGCGTGCAGGATCTCCTGCCGAAGAATCGCATCAATGTGAGGATCGAGACGCGCAGCCCCCGCACGCGGAGCATCGAGATTACGTAGTTGAAACCGGCCGGGCGACGGCGGACAATCCGTGCTGGCACTATGACGGGCCTGATCACCGACATCCAGCGGTTCTGCGTCCATGACGGGCCCGGCATCCGCACGACCGTGTTCCTCAAGGGATGCAACCTGCGCTGCGCGTGGTGCCATAATCCCGAGGCTATCTCGCCGCGCCCGCAAGTGCAGTTTCTTCCCGAGAAGTGCATCGGGTGCCTGCAATGTGCCAGTATCTGCGAGCACGGTGGCAAGGTTGCCAACGATGGACACCTCAAGTTTCGCCGCGATCGGTGCATCGCCTGCGGCCAGTGCGTGCCGGTCTGTTTCGCGCAGGCGTCGATTCTCGTCGGCCGGTCGATGAGCGTCCAAGACGTGATGGCCGAGGTGATGGAAGATCGGCCGTTCTACGAGACTTCCACCGGCGGCGTCACGCTCTCCGGCGGCGAGCCGCTGTTGCAGCGGGCATTCGCAATCGACGTTCTCCGGCAGTGCAAGGCACAGGGCATTCACACGGCCATCGAGAGCAACATCGCCTGCCGCTGGGAAGACCTTGCCGAGCTGCTGCCCCTGGCCGATCTGTTCATGATCGACGTGAAGATCATGGACCCGGCCCTGCACGAGCGATGGACCGGCGGCGGCAATGCGCGGATCATCGACAATGCCCGGCGGCTGGGCAACTCGGCCGCCAAGCTCATCGTGCGCACGCCCGTGATCTCCGGGATCAACGACAACCCGCGCGAGATCGGCGCGATCGCGGATTTGGTGGTGCGCTTCCCGAATCTGCTGTACTATGAGCTGCTGAGCTATCATCCCCTGGCGCAGGCAAGTACCGCAGCCTGGGGATGGATGCGCCGGCCAACCTGCGCGCGCCGATGCGCCGACGATGCGGTCGCTGGCGGAAGAGGCGGAACGCGCGTTTAACCGGCTCGCTCGCGAGCCGCGTGTGCGCGTCGCATAGCACATGTGAGCGGCTCGCAAGCGAGCCGGTTAAACGTGCTTGCGAGCCGCGCGTGTATTGCTTAGCCGGCTCGCTTGCGAGCCGCTCAGTGTGGACCACGCCATGATCACTCTCGCCGACCAACTCGACAGACTCAAACAGGACAAGCTCCGCCAGACGCGCGAGAAGATCGCCGCCAATGGCCACATGGACGAGGATGACTACGGCACCGTCCTGCCGCCCAAAGACTTTCGTTGGCAGGTTACCCCCAATCATCCCAGCGGCGGCTTCTATGGCGCCTCCGGCTGGGGTAGCAACTTCCGCTCGCTCATGGAGGCGCACCCGACCTGGGTTGATCCTTACAGCTGCGCTGGCCGGGCGAATCATCTTCTTCCTCCCGCGCATGAGAGCCAAGGCCGGTCCCACCTGGCCGCCCGAGCACGATTTCCCTCACCTGCGCGACGAGCAGCAGAAGTATAACATCAACCCCGGCATCGGCGCGGACTCGCACTTTGGCGGCGACTATCGCATCGGCCTGGAGCTCGGCTGGGGCGGACTGCTGGCCAAGGTGCGCCGCTGTCGCGCCCAGCACGGTGTCGGCAAGGCCGAGTTCTATCAGGCCGAGGAAGATGTCATCATCGGCATCCAGGACCTGATCCGCCGCACGGTGCGCGATGCGCGCGTGGCGGCCGATCGGCAGGAAGAGCCGGAGCTGCGCGAGAACCTGGTTCGGATCGCCGAGATGAATGAGTGGCTCATCGACAACCCGCCTCGCACGATGCGCGAAGCCTGTCAGTGGCTGGCATGGTTCAACATCGCCTCGCGCACATACAACCGCGACGGCGCTGGCGGGCAGCTCGACGAGATCCTGCGCCGTACTACGAGCGCGACCTGGCGGCCGGGATCGTCGATGATGAGAAGGCCATCTTCTACATCGCCTGCCTGCTCATCATCGACACGCGCTACTACCAGATTGCCGGCCCCGACGCTTCCGGCCGCGACCTGACGAGCAAGGTGTCGTTCCTCATCTTCGAGGCCGCCCATCGGCTGGGCATCGCGGTGAACCTGACACTGCGCGTACACGATGGGCTGGACCAGGACCTCTTCCGTAAGGGCGTGAGGCATCTTTTTGAGGACCGCAAGGGATGGCCGAGATTCTCGGGGGATAAGGGGCTGGTGGAGGGGTTCTGCCGCAACGGATACCCGGCCGAGTTGGCTCGGCAGCGCATCGCGGTGGGTTGCCACTGGATGGCCATTCCCGGCCGGGAATACACGCTCAACGATTGCGTGAAGATCAACGTGGCGAAGGTGTTTGAGGTGGCGTTCCTGGAGGAAGTGACGGAGCGACGAGGCGACGAAGCGACGAAGGGAGGGGATTTGAAATCTGAAATTCGAGATTTGAGATCTGAGATTCGAGATTTGAAATCTCTTTCCTCTCTCTGGTCCCGTTTCGAGCATCATCTCCGCCGCGCGGTTCTCTGCACCGCCCGCGGCTTGGACTGGCATTCTGGATCATCAGAAGTTCAACGAGCCGGAACTGCTGCTGAACCTGCTGTGCCACGGGCCGATCGAGAAGGGCCTGGACGCCAGCGATGGCGGCGTCGAGTTCTACAACATGTGCATCGACGGCACCGGCCTGGCGACCGTGGCCGACTCGTTCGCCGCGCTGGAGCAGCGCATCGAGCGCGAGAAGGTGCTGACCTGGCCGCAGATCGCCGAGCATCTCAAGAGCGACTACGCCGGCCCCGAAGGCGAGCGCATCCGCCTCATGATGAAAAACAGCGATCGCTATGGCCGCGGCGGCTCGCTCGGCGATCAATGGGCGGTGCGAATCTCTCAGCTCTTCACCCGCCTCGTGAAGGAAAACCCCACACCCGCCGGCCGAAACCTCATCCCCGGCTGGTTCTCCTGGTCGTCAACGATCGCCTTGGGCAAGAACGTCGGCGCCACGCCCAACGGCCGCCGCGCCCACCTGCCGATCTCGCACGGCGCCAACCCCGACCCTGGCTTCCGCCGCGACGGTGCGCCCACCGCCATGGCCCGCGCCATCGCGGCCATCCAGTGCGGCTACGGCAACACCTGCCCCATGCAGATCGAGCTTGATCCCGGCCTGGTGCGCGGCGATGAGGGCGTGTCGAACATCATGTCGCTCATCAAGACGCACTTCGACCTGGGCGGCACGCTCTTCAACGTGAACATCCTCGACGCCAACAAGCTCCGCGAGGCGCACAAAGACCCGAGCAAGCACCCCGACCTGGTGGTTCGTGTCACGGGATTCACGGCGTACTTCGCCGCGCTTTCGCCGGAGTTCCGGCAACTGGTGGTGGATCGGCTGATCGAGGCGGAGGCGTAGGGATCGGAAGAGTTCCGCGTTCTGTTCGGAGTTCCGCGTTTACGCGGTCCGGGGCACGGCGGCCTGAAGGCGGAACTCCGAACAGGCCGGCCGTTTCCGGACTGCGGCCCAGCGCCCCAGCCATCAGAGAACACCCAATGGCTGAGCTTTCTGCCGGGCCTGCCACGTCTCGATAAGGAACATCGCAACACTCCCGGCCAAGTTCACTGCCAGTTGTGCGTGGCGTGCTTGTGGCCTGACACTGGCCTTGCCTTTGCCGTGGACATCGCTCAGGCTGCGGCACGTTGAGAGAAAACCAGGTGAGTTCCGCCGGAGGATTGGATGCGCGATCAGTTGTCGACGGATCAGTTGAAAGTCGCCATCGTCGCCAGAACCTCCGGTCGCGTGGGCAACGAGCGTCTTCTTGAGTGACTCAATCTTAATGATCCAGTCATGAGCCTCTTGTGGCGTCATAGCTCTCCCTTGAAGGCTTTGTCCAGGATGGATGGCAGCAGGGCGTCGAGTTCGGCGGCGGTAGCGGATTGAAGCTGCGTGAGGGCTTCGGCCTTGGCGGAGACGCTGTCGAGGTAGGCGACGATGCGGCGCTGCTCGGCAAGTGGCGGGACCGGAACACCCATACTGGCGATGTGTCCTTGGTTGATCTTCCAGATGCCGGACGTGGTCTTGGCGCGGTCTTCTACTACATCTCGCATAGGTTGCGAGTTCCACACGGCGGCGAAGAACCGTGGGAGCATCCGTTCTTTCGGCAGTTGTATTTGGATGAAGAGATCTGGGAAGATGGTCCCCGGCGCGGCTTTCTCGACACAACCTGCCCGCCCGACGAGATCCTTGCTACCATTGCCCCTGACCACGAAGACATCGTCGAGATCGTCAGGCACCAACCCATAGCCGCCAAGCTTGGCATCGATTTCAGCAACCAAGAACTCGCCCGCGCGGCAGACCTGCTGGCTCTTCGTCTTGATTTCGGCCCCGATGACCTGGTCCCGCAGCACAACTCCTTGAGCGTGCAGTTGAACTCGGCAGCGCTTGTACGTGGCGAGGTCATCCACTTGGATGAACTCTTTGCGGTGCGTCAGCACCTCCCCAAGCGGGACCATCGGCCAAGCACCATTCATCTTCGCTTCCCCTTCCGCCGGGAAACGGCGCGTGCGATAGCACGTCGCTTTCCCGGTGCGGCTCTCGGCGCTCGCGGCTGCGATCGCAGCTCGGCCTCGATGTCCTCGATTGACGGCAGACTGGATTGCAGCTCGCGCGGCAGGGCGCGGGTCAGTTCGTATTCGGAGATGCCGATGGGTTTGGGCAGGCCGCGCAGGGCGTATTCGGCGACGACGCGGTTGCGGTCCTGGCAGAGGATCAGGCCGATGGAGGGGGCGTCGGCCGGGTGGCGCAGCCTGTCGTCCAATACATTCAGGTAGAAGTGCATCTTGCCGGCGTATTCGGCCTTGAAGGCGCCTTTCTTCAGGTCGATCACGACGAAGCAGCGCAGGAAGAGATGGTAGAAGAGCAGGTCGATGTAGAAGTCTTCCTGGCCGACCTGCACGCGATATTGGCGGCCGACGAAGGCGAAGCCCTGGCCGAGTTCGAGGAGGAATTTCTCGAGCTGAAGGAGGAGCTGCGTTTCGAGTTCGCGTTCGTGGAACGGCTCTTCGAGCGTGAGGAAGTCGAAGATGTAGGGATCCTTCAACGCCTGCAGGGCCAGGTCGGATTGCTCGGGCGGGAGCTGGCGGTGGAAATTAGTGATGGCCTTGCCGTGACGTTCATGGGCGCGAGCGCCAATCTGCAGCGCGAGCATGTTGCGGCTCCATCCGTGCTGGATTGTCCGCTGCATGTACCAGAGGCGCGTGGAGAGGTCTTTGACCTTTTGCATGAGCAGCACGTTGTGGGCCCAGGGCAATTGGGCAACCAGTGGTTGCCCAATTGAGGTGTCGTTGCTCACCGGGCGCGGGGAAGCGATGCGCGGAACGCCGGACGACAATTGGGCAACAGGCGGTTGCCCAATTGGCGTCGCGTCCTTTGAAGCCTCCAACGGATCGGCATGCCGGCAGCCGACGGCGCTCAGGTGCGGGTATTCGCGGTGGAATTGCGCCATGAGCTTCAGATTGCGGTGAGAGAATCCCTTCACCTCGGGAAGTTCATTGTGAAGGTCGGTGGCCAGCCGACGCAGGACGCCGGCTCCCCACCCCGCGAGCTTCTGCTGCCCCACGAGAATGCCGCCGATCTCCCAGTAGAGCCGAACCATCTCGGCATTCGCGGAGAGGATGGCGCGGGTCTGCGCCTGGCGGATGCGCTGTTTGATCTGGTCCAGCAGCGCCGCGTAGCCCGCCGGAGCCTTGCCCGGGCGGGTGCTCACGATCTGATCTGCGCGAGTCGGTTTCATTCTCATGGCCCTTTCGCCAGCAGTATCTTTATTTCCTCCATGATCTGCAAGATTCGACCTTCCTTGGCCGCGATGTCTTCCACGAGCTTCTCCGGCGGAAGGTGCTCCAAAAACATGCTCCGTCGGCCCGCCGCGGTCGAAGAAAAGCAGGTTGGTCGGGATGCTGGTGTACGGGGCGAAGACGCCATTGGGCAGGCGGACGATGGTGTGGAGATTGAACTCGCGCAGCAGCTCCTCCTTGATGCGGGCGCAGATGCCATCGCCGAAGAGCACGCCGTTGGGCACGACCACGCCGGCCCGGCCGGGTCTTGGGTGGCGGCGGAGCTTGCGCATGATGAGCTGGAGGAACAGCAGCGCGGTCTCGCTGGTCTGCCTGTCGGCCGGGAAGTTGTTGAGAATGCCGCGTTCTTCCTCGCCGCCGAAGGGCGGGTTGGTGAGGATCTGGCGCTACCATAGCGATTGGGGAGGATGACGCCAGCCAGCGGCGAGACGCGCCACGGCCTCATTCGAGTGGAAGACCGGCTGAAGCCGGAACTCCGAACAAGAGACGCGGCTGGTGCGGCACGCCCCACGCGCAAACATCGCCAGCGGCGAGACGCCGCTGCCACTTCGCTGTTGCGCGAGTCGCGCCAACTCGCGCAACACCACCGGGCGGCGCACCGGCGGACGCCCCGATCGTCACGACAAACCACCATGCTCGCCTTGCCTCCCAACCTGACCGCGTTTACCCGGCCAGCCCACCCCGCGGAGCCGCGCTCCGGCGGGAATGAACCTCTCCATGCGAAAACGAACTCCGCCGCACACTATCCGCTATCTACTACCCACTATCCACTCCATACGCTGTAGAATGACTCAAATCGGACCGAACCATGACCCTGATTCTCCTCACGCTTGGCTTCTGTGCCGCTTCGATCGCATTCGCCAGGGACATCTCCGGCGCTGCCGATCACCCGACATCGCGGCCCACCGGGAAGGTCATGCCGGTGAAAGACCTCCCCTTGCCGGGGGAAGTCTTCGAGGTTGACGGGCGAACCGCCTTCCTCATCTCCGCCAACGTGGCCGCGGCCGGCAAGGACAGGCCCTGGCTTTGGTACGCGCCCACGCTGCCGGGCCTGCCTGGCGTCGAGGAACGCTGGATGTTCGAGAAGTTCCTTGATGCCGGAATCGCCATCGCCGGCATCGACGTCGGTGAATCATGCGGCAGCCCCGCGGGCCGCAAGCTCTTCACGGCGCTCTACGAAGAGATGACCGCTCGGCGCGGCCACTCGCGCAAGCCGGTGCTGATCGGGCGCAGTCGCGGCGGATTGATGGCCCTCACGTGGGCCGCGGAGAATCCGGACAAGGTCGCGGCGTTCGCCGGCATCTACCCCGTGTGCAACATCACGACCTACCCCGGCATCGCCAAAGCCGCCCCGGCGTATGGGATGAAACCCGAGGACCTGCAGGAGCATCTCGCGGAGCACAACCCGGTGGACCGCCTCGCGGGCCTGGCCACGGCCGGCGTGCCGCTGTTTGCGATCCACGGCGACGTTGACGAAGTCGTGCCCCTGGAGGCCAATTCGGGGCTGATGAGGCGGCGATACCAGGCCCTTGGCGGCACGATGGAGTTGATCGTTCCCAAAGGCCAGGGCCACAACATGTGGCCGGGGTTCTTCCAGAGCGAGGAGTTGGTCAGGTTCGTGAAGGCAAAATGCCGGAAGTAAGGCCGTGATGGCCTCGACTGACGATCGCTCACACCATGGCAATGACAAACTGGATGACGATGAGGATGGTGATGCAGGGAATCTGCACCCAGAGCATGAGCCGGATCGACTCTCTGAGCGACTGGAATTTCGTCTTCAGTCCCAAGGCCAGGGCGGCTCGCACAACAGCGGCACGCTCCACGTATGGCAATCCGCACCATTTTCCCCTAGAATTCCCCCTCGTTTTCGGAGCAGCCAATGAACGACCTCAAGCAACTCGACCCGCCGGCCAAGGTCATCGATTTCCAGCTCGCCCCCGGCGCAGTCGATGACGACATCGACGTCGAGTCCGAGGAAATGCTCGTCAACATGGGCCCGCAGCATCCCTCCACCCACGGCGTGCTGCGCCTCGTCCTGCGCACCGACGGCGAGATGGTGCTCGAGGCCGTCCCTCACCTGGGCTATCTCCATCGCTGCAAGGAGAAAATCGCCGAGAATCTCGCCTACTACCAGTACATCGGCTACACCGATCGCCTCGACTATCTGGCCGGCATGAACAACAACCAGGCCTGGGCCATCGCCGTCGAGAAACTGGCCGACCTCGAAGTCCCCCCGCGCGCTGAATATATCCGCGTCATAGCGGCCGAGCTCAACCGCATCGCCTCCCACCTGGTCTCGTTCGGCTGCTACGGCATGGACATGGGCGCCTTCACGCCCTTCCTCTACGCCTTCCGCGAGCGCGAATACATCCTCGACCTCTTCGAGCAGCTCTGCGGCGCCCGCCTCACCCTCTCCTACATCAATGTCGGCGGCGTCACCTACGACATGCCCCCGCAGTTCCTCGAAAAACTCACCGAATTCCTCGACTACTTCGAGCCCAAAATCGACGAGTACAACAATCTGCTCAGCTTCAACCACATCTTCATCAAACGCACGTCGAAGGTCGGCACGCTCCCCAAGGACATGGCCATCAACTACGCCATCTCCGGCCCAACGGTCCGCGCCTGCGGCCTGCCCATTGATTTCCGCCGCGACAAACCCTACTCGGTCTACCCCAAGCTCGACTTCAACGTCGTCGTCGGCGACGGCCGGATGGGCGAAGTCGGCGACTCGTGGGACCGCTACTTCGTCCGCATGGACGAGATGAAGGAGTGCTGCAAAATCCTCCGCCAGTGCATCAGGCAAATGCCCGAAGGCCCGTTCCGCGCCAAGGTCCAGCGCTCGCTGAAAGTCCCGCCCGGCGAAGTCTACGTCGAAGCCGAAAACCCCCGCGGCCACTTGGGCTTCTACATCGAATCCCAAGGCGGCCCCATTCCCTACCGCGTGAAGATCAAAGGCCCGAGTTTCGTCAATCTCGCCGTCATCCCCGAACTCTGCCGCAACGTCCTCATCGCCGACGTCCCGGCCATCCTCGGCTCCATCGACGTCGTCATGGGCGAGGTCGATCGGTAGGTTCGGAGCCGTTCGGAGTGCCGCGTTTACGCGGTCCGCAAACGTGATCGCCCTCTATCGCCACTCCGCAGGGCGGCGCAGGATGAAGCCATCGGGTTTGGTGATCTCGTCGGGCAAGCGGCTCGCATTGAGGTGGTGTCGCTCGATGTACAGCGACTTGTACGCCGCGCGATGCAGAGTCACCGAAAACCGGTCCGGCGGAAAGGCAACGATGATGCGCTTTTGCGGGAAGTGCTCGCGGATACGCCGCAGCGGCCCGGTCAGATCGCTGTCGGCGGTGACCAGCAATGCGGTGTCGTATTGATCCAGGAAGGCATCACTCAGCATCTCGGTGGCGAGGTTCACGTCCGTCATCTGCTTTGACGGGGTCCATGGAACCAAATAATATAATGGGAACCCCTCCCGTGGATAGCATCCACAGGTCAACGCCCCGCGAAGGGGCGTTACTTCTTGCGCATGCGTCAGAGCCCGCCCGTCTTTCTGGCGATGAGCCTCAGCACCTGCGGCACGAGTTTCGTCGGCACCTGCATCATCGTCGCCCCGGGCTTGTGGAAGGCCGCCTCGTCCTCACGCACGGCCTCTTCGTCGCTCTGGCCTTCATAATCGGCGCAGAACCCGCCGCACCTTTGCCTCGTCCCATCCCTTGGGGAAACGGTTCACCTTCGTGCTTCTTGGTTTGTTCATCGAAGTCCTCGCTTTCGCATCCGGCGGCGATACGCCGCCAGCGCCTTGCCCGTCAAATCGTACGCGGTGATGACGAACAGGCCTTGTCCCGACCAGTCCGGCGCGTAAATGACGCGCAGGTATCTTCCCTGTTCTGTCTGCCCCAAGGCCACCCGCGATCCCTCGCTCCCCGGTTGGTCCTCGGCGCGGTTCCGCAGCACTTCCTCCACCTCCCGCTCGCTCACGCCGTGATCGTAGATGTGCGGCTCACCGGTTTCCTCATTGTGATAATACCTGATCTCGATCACGCCTTCACCTCCACCACCTTGATCGCGTCATTCCCGAACATCTCGATCACCTTCACCGCGATCTTACACCGCCCCTTCTCCGGATACGAGTGCGGGCTGCTCACCAGTTCCAGCAAATGCCCGATGGCACCTTCCGCGCCAAGGTGCAGCGCTCGCTGAAAGTCCCCCCCGGCGAAGTCTACGTCGAAGCCGAAAACCCCCGCGGCCGCCTCGGCTTCTACATCGAGTCCCAAGGCGGCCCCATCCCCTACCGGGTGAAAATCAAAGGCCCCTCCTTCGTCAACCTCGCTGTCATCCCCGAACTCTGCCGCAACGTCCTCATCGCGGATGTCCCGGCCCCAGACAGCAAAAGAACCGTCGTGTCGCGCGTAGACCGCAAGGCCAGCCACAACATCTCGCTTGGGCGGGGTGTTCCACTCCTGGCGGTCCCAGTCATATCCAACGCGGAATGCTTGTCCCTTTCCGCTTGGCGTACCCACACGCACCGCGAGAGCAGGGAATCTCTTGGGTAGATCGCGCTGCGGATAGGCCGCCTCGGATACCCAACTCCCTGTGAGTCCCCACCAAATGCAGTCCAAAAGGAACGTCTTCCCAAGGCTGTTATCGCCCGCAATGATGTTTAGCCGCTCGGCAGGCGCGTAGCTGAGGCGCGCCGCTGGCCCAACGCCCCGCAACTCCAGGTGACGGAGAGCCGCGCCTGACGGCGGAGGAGACCCAGGCGGATTTCCAATGATGCCGAGTAGCTCTACTTCTGAGATCGGAACTGGGGAGCGCCAATCCGCGACCGGCTCGTATCCATCCTGCTCAAACAGCTTCCCGTATTCTTCTGGCGTGATCTTGTATTGTCGCAGAAGCCGTTCCTGCACCTTGCGCGGAGTTGCCCGATCAGGCCATTCTTCTTCCCGGAACAGCCACACCGCCAGATCGAAACCCGGAATCCGACGCTTTTTCAGGTGGTGACCGCCCAGCGTGTGCAGATAATCGTTCCGCCAGCCCCATTCCTGCTCGCTCGGATGCAGCAGCGCATCAGAGAATGTGTCCTTTGTGATCCGCTGAAGCGAAGTACTACCGTACCGAGGCCGGAGCCACCGATTGCTGCGCCGCGAAGTCAAGAACGGATTGTAGAAACCTGAATAGGTTAACGCCGGGCGATAGTATCGGTTGAGAACGTGATCGGCAATGACTGAGAAATTCAGCGGGCGCGTCGCGCCGACAGGAATTTCGTTCTCCTTGAATGCAAGGAACGACATTCCGAAGAAGGGGTGCAGGCCTTCGAGAGCTTGCAGCGAGCGTAATATCTGAGCCGCCGAGATAAACATGCTTTTCCTATAGGTTCCCAAGTTGGTCCGCCATGAATCGGCAGAACTTATCGCTGAGATCGATCCCGAGCGCTGGACGGTCGCTGCCTACGGCCACACGGAGGACCGTACCGCTCCCCGCGAACGGATCCAAAACCGCGCCCCCCTCTGGGCAGCCCACGACAAGGCAACGCTCCACCAACTCGTCCGGAAATGGCGCGTAGTGTACACCATTGGTCGTCTTTCGGCGCGACGAGATGTTCCAGATGTCCTCCTCGCCTTTCAGCGCCTTGCGCTGGAAATAGTAGCGCGGAGATTTGCTGAACATGAAGACCATTTCGTAACTGCGCCACGGCCGGTCGTGAGCGGTCGGTTCGGGAATCGACCCGTCCCGCTGCCAGACGATCGGAGATCGAAGGGTCCAGCCACGGGTAATCATCTCGATCGCGACGCGCCATGGAATTCCAATCGCTGTCTTGCGCGGCACACCAAGCCCACTCGCGTCAACTGCGCGAAGCCCAAAGCGCCTCGCGCCGTTCTTGCGGTCGTTGCCCTTCGGCTGCCCTTTGGCTGAGTAGTACGTATCGCCGAGATTCAGGAAGAGCACTCCATCCGGTGCAAGAACCCGTCGCACTTGGTCCATCACACCAGCAATGGATCTGACGTACCCGTCGATCGTGCTCTCCTTGCCAATCTGCCCGGCAACCCCGTAGTCACGCTGCCAGTAATACGGCGGGGAGGTGACGACACACTGATAGGTGTCCGCAATCAGGGTGGTGAGCACCTGCGCTGCGTCGCCGCGTCGGACCTCCCAGCGAATGCGGCCTTTTGTCTGCCCGCCCCACCGATCTTGGCCATAGGGCGGCGCGGTCTCTACTGAGGCCTGAGCCGACGGATCCTGTTGCGTCTGGATCACGCGATCATTGTCGCCAAGAGCGATTGCGGCGTCAAAGGTGTGCCGCTACAGCGTCAGCGACGAGGACGCTCGGGAGCCCTGTCAGGTCAGGGCACGCATCGAAACCAACTCCTCCGCCGCCATCCGTGGTCGGCCCTTCGACTGGCGTGCGATGCAACCCCATTCGACCGATGGCCCGAGACGGCCGGCGCACAAAAGGGCCGCGGAAAAAGCGGCCACTGCTGATCTGCGCGTGGCGGAAAAGGGGCCACTGCTGATGCGCGGAAAGAGACCCGCTGATTTGTCAGCCTGATGGCCCGCCGCAGCTCCCACAACACGCCTCGCCCGGCAAGGCGCTGACAGAATGCCGGTGGAACTGCCGACTGCGTCTGTGCAAATGTCCGAGTCAGGCGGCATGATATTCCGTGCAACAGGTGACAGCATGACGATGTCGCCATTGGATCAGCGGGTCACATCACTGGAGACAGTGTTGACGAACCGGCCGGAGTGGAATTCCAGCGGCTGCGGCGGCTTGGGTTGCGCGTGGGCACGATGGATCTGAAGATCGCCGCAATCGTGCTGGTGCATGATGCGGTGCTGCTGTCGCGAAATCTGGCCGACTTCGGAAAGCTGCCCGCGTTGCGGGTCGAGGACTGGGCGGTGTGACTGCGTTGCCAGTGATGCGGCAAGCGCGCCCGCAGAAGATCGCGAAGAACCGATCGCAGTAAAACCCGCGCCGTCACCTCCAGCCCCGCGCGCGCGCTGCGCAAATCGACCACCCCGCCCCGCCAAATCCCTCACTTTCCCCGCGAAAAACCCCGCCACCGTTGCGCCATGCTGCGCGCGGCCGAACCGATTTGCGCAACACCGCGGATAGATTGAAGGGCGCACCACCCGCGACTCTCACCGGCCGACGTCACGCCGGCGCAGGTGGCCACCGCTCAACCAAGGTGTACCCATGCCTTCCGCACTTTCTCCCCTTCTCCTGCTCTCCTCTTCTCTATTTGCTATCCGCTTCCGCCACCCCTTCGTCGCTCCGTCGCTCCGTCGCTTGCCGCACAGACGTGCTCGCTTCCTGTCACTTCCGCGTCGTTTGGTGTACGTTTGGTGGTCGGTTCCGCGCCGGTTCTATGTCGGTTTATGTCACTTTTTCCGGGACGCATCTAAATAACTGAATGCAACTTCGATCCTTAACCTACTTACCGGGAAACACTTATGCCCAGCCTGCCCCAAACAACCTGCCGTCAGAGTGAATTTTCTCCAGCCCCCTCCGTGTCTCCGCGCCACCGTCGTGAGCCTTCCCCAATCGAAAATCGAAATTCAAAAATCGAAAATCTCCCGAACGAACCCACCGATCCCCCGCCCCAAGCCCACAACCTCCCGCCGCGCCAGAGCTTGCGGATCCCACTCCCTCTCCCGCGCACCCTCCCCTGCGAATCGAACCCATCGCCATCCCGCCCGCCGCCGCCACGGCATCGAATACCCAAGAGCTTCCGGCGGCGTCGCGCACCGCTTCAGCCCCTCGTCCAGTTCTGCCTCAGGCGCACCTTCGGTCTTCGCAGCGTCCGACGTGCTCGCACGCGAGCCCCCATCCACTGACCAACGGACCACGGACCCGACCACTGACAACGAACAACTGACAACGGACAATTCACCACTGACCACTGACGGATTTGCTTTCCCTCGCAATCCCCGGTACGCAATACGCAACACGAAATACGCAATACGCCACACGGAGATCCCCATGCTCAAGACTCGCTGGATTCTCGGCCTTACGATAGCTCTCGCGCTGGCCGCACATGCCCAGTTCCCCCTCCCCGCCGATGAAAAGTCGCGCTCGGAACTCGCGGCCAAGCTCGTGACAGCCCTCAAGAGCGATGCCACGCTCGATCAGAAACAGGCCGCCTGCCGCCAGCTCGCCGTGATCGGCGACAAGAGCGTCGTGCCCGTTCTGGCGTCGCTGCTGGCCGACGACAAGCTCTCGCACATGGCTCGATATGCCCTGGAGCCCATTCCCGATCCGTCCGTCGATGACGCCTTGCGCGATGCCGCCGGCAAGCTCAAGGGCAAGCTGCTCGTGGGCGTGATCAATTCCATCGGCGTCCGCCGCGATGCCAAGGCGGTCGATCTGCTGGCGAAGTTCCTGGGCGATGCCGACCCCGACACGTTTGGTGCGGCCGCCACGTCTTTGGGCAAGATCGGCGATGACGCCGCCGCCAAGTCCCTGGAAGCCGCGTTCAAAAGCGCAACAGTGGCAAACAAGGGCGTTCTCGGCGATGGCTGCGTCCGCTGCGCCGATGTCCTGACGGCCGCCGGAAAGAACGATGCCGCTGTCGCTCTGTACGACCTCGTCCGCGCCTCCGACGCCCCGCGCCATGTCGTCATGGCGGCCGCACGCGGCGCGATCATCGCCCGCGGCCCGGCCGGCGTCTCGCTGTTCGCGGAACTGCTGGCCGGCGATGACCCCGCCATGTCCGCCGTCGCCCTGCGCATCGCCCACGAGGTCCCCGGCAAGGCCGTCAACGACGCGCTCGTGGCCGAGCTGGCCAAGGGCAATCCGGCCAAACAGGTCGTGATCCTCCAGACGCTCGGCGATCGCAAGGACCCGTCGGTGCTCGCGCCGATCATCGGCGCCACCAAGGCGGCCGACGCCAAGGTGCGCCAAACCGCCGTTCGCGTGCTGGCGCAGGTGGGCGATGCCTCGTGCATCCCGATGCTCGTGGAAATGGCCACCGGCGCGGATGCCGAGCTGGCCAAAGCCGCGTCGCTGACGCTCGCCACGCTTTCAGGCAAGGACGTGAACGCCGCGATCGTCGCGCTTCTCGACAGCCCCGATCCGAAGATTCGCCCGCTCGCCATGGACATCGTCAGCCAGCGCCGGATCGCCGCCGCCATGCCCGCGATGGTCAAATCGCTGGCGGCCGACACCGAGCCGACACGCATCGTCGCCATCAAGTTCGTCGGCGATCTCGGCGGCGTGAACGAGATTCCCGCGATGCTCGCCGCCCTGACCAGCGCCAAGTCCCCCAATGACCTCTCGGCCGCCGAAGCTGCGATCACAGCCATGGCCTCGCGCACGCCGGAAGGGGGCGCTGACAAGCTCATCGCCGCGCTACCGCAGGCGGGCAACGCGCAGAAGTGCGCCATCCTGCGGGCCATCCGATCCTGCCCCAACGCCAAATCCCTGGCCGCCGTTCGCGAGGCCCTGAAGGATTCCGCGGCCGACGTTCAGGAGGCCGCCACCCGCGTCATCTGTGACTGGATAACCACCGACGCCGCCCCCGACATGCTGAACCTAGCCAAAGCCGCCGCGAATACCAACACCAAAGTCCTCGCCCTCCGCGGCTATCTCCGCCTGGCGGGCGATGGCAGTCTTGCGGCCGACAAGAAGCTGGCCATGTGCAAGGAAGCGGCCGCGCTCGTCGAGCGCAACGAAGAGAAGCGTTCCCTGCTCGGCGCGCTCGGTCAACTGAGCAATGCCGACGCCCTGGCCATGACCCTCCCGCACCTTGAGAACCAGGCCATCCGCGACGAAGCCGGCGCGGCCGCTGTCACCATCGCCGAGCGCATCATCATCAACAACAAGCCCGCCGTCGCCGACGCCATGCCCAAAGTCCTGGCGGCCGCCCAGAACAAGGATGTCCTGAAGAGAGCACAGTCGCTGCTCGACCGCGCGAAGAAGTGAGCTGCTCTGGCCTATGCGGAGACGCGATACTTCAGTTTTGGAAGGAACGTCCCCGGATCGACATGGAAATGCGCCGCGAGCTTGAGGACGTGCATCCGGCTCAGTTGTCGTTTGCCGTTGAGGATTTCGGACGCCACGCCCTTGCTGCCGATAAGCCGCCCGAGATCGCTGGTGGTCATGCCGCGGGACTCCATCAGGTGAACCAGCATGTCCAGCGGCGATCGGCGACGAGGTGTTGAACGTCTGGTGGCGCCGATCGAAGTCTTCGATGAATACGCTGAGTGCCTCGACGTAGTCGGCCTCGCCGGGCGTGAGGTCGCTGCGCAGGACAAGCCGGTCGAGCATGGCGGCCGCCCGATCGTAGTCGCGACCGGTGCGAAGCGGGCGCAGAGGGAGCTGTCTGACAAGAGACAGGTAATCGTCTGCGACGGCGGCCTGGCCGTGGCTGCGGTGGCTTGACAGGGGCTTGATCATAGCGTCTCGCTCCAACTACCCTTGCTGTACTCGGCATGTGTAAGAAACCGCATCACGAAGACTTTGCCGCTGTCATAGTGGATTGCCGTGACCAGGCGGAAAGCATTGCCGCTTATGTTAAAGATGGTTGCGGTCTTGCCGCTATGCACCCGCACGCCGTCTGCCTGCGGATAGGTGCGCCTGACTTCCATTAAGCTGCGCCAGGTTGCCCGCTCCGTCAGGTCGTGCCATGACTCCAGCGCGGATCTCGCTTGTGGGTGACGCAAGGCGAATTCGTTCAGGCGTTTCTTCGTGATGATCCGCATCCTCTTTCCCGGAGTTCTCATTATGAGAACTCGACACACCCCAGTCAAGGCTCCTTCAGTTGCGCGGCCGATCTTCCGGCGAGGGCCTTGGACTCTGATTCCCAGACACGGCAACCTCCCCGACGGGAGCAGGGATCGCAACTCAACTCACGCACATCCCATCTCCGGGAACAACCCCTTCACCGCCGGATACAGCTTCTCATACGTCGCGAACTGCCGGTCATAGAACTCCGACGCCTTGGCCTTGGGCGCGATCTTCGCCGTCTGCTTGATGGCGGCTTGGCACGCTTCCTCGACGCTGCTCCACACGCCCGTGCCGACGCCCGCGAGGATGGCCACGCCGTAGGCCGCGCCTTCGGTCGAATTGGTCAGGACGATCGGCGCCTTGTAGATGTCGGCCTGCAACTGCCGCCAGAAGGCGCTGCGGCGCCGCCGCCGGATGCGCGGACCTGCGCGATGGGGATGCTCATCCGGCGCATGATCTCGATGGCGTCGCGCATGCCGAATGTGACACCTTCGAGCAGGCGCGGATCATCATCGCGCGGGTTGTCCGCGCCGTGATGCCGATCCAGCCGCCGCGAGCCGCGGGGTCGGGATGTGGGCACCGCTCGCCCGTCAGATAGGGCATGAAGAACAGCCCCTCCGCGCCGGCCGGCGCTGATGCCGCCTGCGCCACCAGCAGCTCGTAAGGATCGACCTTCTTCTTTTTCGCCTCGGCCATCTCGTTCTGGCCAAGTTGGTTGCGGAACCACTGGAACGACCCGCCGGCCGCCAGCATGCAGCCGAACACGCACCACTTGCCGGGCACGGCGTGGCACATGGTGTGGACGCGGCCTTCGGGGTCGCGCGTGGGCTGGTCGCCGTGCGCGAAGACCACGCCGCTGGTGCCGAGCGTCGCGCTGACGATGCCGGACATGACGATGCCGTTGCCGACCGCGCCGGCCGCCTGATCGCCGCCGCCGCCGACGACGGGAATGCCCTCCACCAGGCCCATCGCCTTGGCGCCACCGGCCGAGAGCTTGCCGCTGACTAGGGGCGACTCGTAAACCTCCGGCAGCAGCGCCTTATCAATCTGGAGGATCGAGAGCAGCTTGTCCGACCAGGCGCGGTTGACGACGTCCAGCAGGAGCGTGCCCGAAGCATCCGAGACTTCGGTGGCGTATTCGCCGGTCATGCGATAGCGGATGTAGTCCTTGGGCAGCAGGATGTGCTTCGTCTTCTCGTAGACCTTCGGCTCATTCTCGCGCACCCAGAGGATCTTCGGCGCGGTGAAGCCGGTCAGCGCGGGATTGGCGACCAGCTCGATCAGCGCCTCGCGCCCGCCGGCTTTCTCGGTGATCTGCGCGCATTGGGCGGCCGTTCGCTGATCGTTCCAGAGCAGCGCCCGCCGCAGCGCCTTGGGCCCGTCAGCGAGAAAGACCGAGCCGTGCATCTGCCCGGAGAGGCCGATGCCGCCGATGTCCGCGGGCTTGACCTTCGCCTTTTTCAGCACGGCCTTGGTCGCAGTATACGTCGCCTGCCACCAATCCTCCGGCTCCTGCTCCGACCAGCCGGGCTTTGGGGTGTAGATTTCATGCTCGGCCGTCGCGGTCGCGAGGACCTTGCCCTTCTGATCGCAGATGAGTGTCTTGGTGCCGCTGGTGCCGATGTCGATGCCAAGAAGATATGCCATAGGCTCCTCTCTATCCCTGGGTTCTCGTTGACCGGGCGAGAGTATATGCTCAGCGCATCTTCACGTCTCGCAGGTCGAAGAGGAAATACTGCTTCGCCAACTCGGCCGGCGCATCGATCGGACGGGCGTTGTCCCGCAGGAACTTCAGGAGCCCCGGCGCATCCTTGGCATAGTTCCTGGGAAAGACCGCGGCCACCGGCGCGTCGGGCCACTCCTGCTGGAAACCGAACGGCAGGTCCGCGATGCCCGCCTTCATCCGGTCCTTGAGCTCTTCCACGCTCCACACGCCAAGGACCAGCGGGCAATCGGCGTAATACCACAGCGACGGCTCGCTGTCGCCGCTGACCACCAGCACCGTGGCGCCGGGATGAGGCGACGCCGCCTTCACCGCCTGCGCAATGCGCACACCGCTCCAATATTGCCCGGTGTCGGTGTACTTCACGTACAGCAGCCGCGGCAGCATCGCCCAGGCGCTGAGGGCGGCGAACGCGACGATGCCCGCTACCAGTTCAACTCCCGCGCGCCGCCCGGCCCGCCCTTCATCCGGCTGTCGCCGCATCCACGCGGTGAAGGCTTCGTCCAGCGTCAGCGCGGCCGCCAGCACGATCGGCGGCGTAAGCGGCCACCACCACCATGCGTGCGCATAGCAGCCCTGCCGGCCGACCAGCACGTGCAGGACTCCCACGATGAACATGAACCGCGTCAGTTCCCCGCCCGCGTCCAGCCGACGCCAGCTCCGCACGAGGATCCATCGCAATGCCAGCAGGAGCACGGGAATGGTGTGATAGGTCAGGTTGTAGTCGGCCGCGGCCGAGAACCAGCTCAGGAGCGTGAAGGACCCGCTCTTGGAATCGCCGATGGCCCGCGCCCGCAGGTTGGCCAGCATCCACTTCCAGTCGTGCGTATCCACGAGCACGATGTGGGCGTAGATCAGGAAGAACAGGGCCGCCGCATAGATCCCGAAAGCGGCGATCCAGTGCAACCCCGAAAGGCGCCGTCGGCATAGCCAGTAGGCGACCGCGACCGGCGCCAGGTAAAACGCCGGCCAGTCGGTCAACGCGGCCAGCGTGAACGTGCCACACAGCAGGGCGAGGTTCGAGAGCGATGGGCATCGCTCGAACCGTAGAAACGCCGCGCTGCTGAGCAGCAGGAAGAACGCGAACTGCGCATTCAGCAATTCCGGCTGCCCGCCGTAATAGACAACCATCGGGATGGCGGCGTACAGTGCCGCCGCCAGCAGTCCCGCACGCGGCCGCCCCCAGCGGCGCAGCAGTCCGTAGAGGAGCACGACCGTACCCACCGAGCACATGGCCGGCACGAGCCGCGTCTGCCAGTCGCCCATTCCCAGGAGCTTGTACGAGCCCGCGATCAGCAGCGGCGCCAGCGGCGGATGGTGCGAGTAGAACTTGACGGGCACGCCGGCGCGGTAGCCGGTGTTCTGCACGGGCACGCCGCGCGTTACGCTCCACGGCAGCCGGAGGTAATTGCGGGCGAGAATGCCGTAGAACGAGCCGCAGCCTTCGGGCGTCTCGTGGAAAGGCACATCGAGCAGGACGCCGCGCACGATGACGGCGTAAAGGACGATCAGCGCCAGCAGGGCGTAGTGTGCGCTCGCAAGCCCCTGCGACCGCGACATCGCCGCCGATAAGGCTGGCGTTACCGGGGGGCGTTGGGAGAGGTCGGTGCTCACGCCTATTTGTTGTCCTTCTTCTCCTCGGGCAACAGGCCGACCTTGCGGATCATCGCGACATCCTTGTGCTCGGTGTTGGCGGTCAGCGGCGCGACCCTGCCCGCGGCGGCGTTGCGCGCCAGGCGGTTGACCTCCAGCATCACGGCGGGATATTCGCCGCCTCCGCGAATCTGCCAGTCGGCCGCCGAGTCCTTGGCCCGCGGCTCGAAGACGTCCGATTCGGGAACGTCAAAGACCAGGTCCATGGGCTGGCTCTGCTTGCAGAGCAGGTAGTCATTGATCATGGCGCGGAAGAGCACCGGCGGTTTGGCGGCCGGGTCTTTCAGCAGCGGCACCGGCCGCCATTCCAGGGTTCCCACGGGGAAATAGTTTTTGCCCCCGGCCAACAGGCGGACCGATGCCGGGCTGAACGCGAACGCACTGCCCATCTTCTCGTTGACGTCCCCGCACGTGATGCGCAGAATCAGGAACCACCCGTTCTGCGGCTTGGCCTCGCCGCCGGCCTGCTTGCCTTTGTCCACCTTCTTCATGCGCAGGCCGAGGGGGTTCTCTCGATTTCCGTCGATCTGGCGCAAGGCTTCGGGGTCCACCGCCCAGAGCGACTTGGCAACGAACTGCCCGGTGATGGCGACTTTGTCCTTCAGCACGCACCGCCGCTCGACGTTGGGCCCCACGCGCTGCCCGAAAAACTCCTGCAGGTAGTCCGGATGCACCGACGCAAACGGCCGGCCGGCGCTGAGGGAATGGCCTTCATCGCTGGCGAAGCGGACCAGCGCCAGCACCAGTTCATCGGCGGGGATCAGCAGGCCCCTGGCCTTGTCCTCGCGGAATGCGGCATCGTCGATCTCGTCGTAGGTCATGTTGACCTGCTGGCGTCTATCGGGGACATACATCACATCCTTGACCTCCTTGATGGGGTATCGGTCGAACATCGCCAGCGACGGCGCCAGGGGCATGCTCTGCAGTGCCACGGCCAGCGTCCCGACGCCGAAGAGCCCCGCGATCACGCCGAAGGCGGCCGCCCCGATCTTGTCCACCATGACGTTGAAACGAACGTTGCCCGGCACCAGCGAATCGAAGATGAAGCGCAGCATGAGGTAGATCATCGCGAACAGCGCGACGATCATGATGCAGGCGGCGTAGTCGTTGAATTTCCCGCCCGAGATCAGATCGACCAGCTTCTCATGCCAGCCGATCGCCAGCACCGACGCCATCACGGCGATGATCGCCGAGAGCCCCGCACTGAACAGGCCCTGGAGATAGTGGAAATAGGCCACGACGCCGATCAGGATGAGTACAACCGTTCCCAGAAGCATATTTGTTCCTCGATATTCAATCGCTGACGTTCGCGCTCTATGCCCGCTCCGCCTTGGTGGGCGCCGCCGCCGCAACCGGCGCCGTGGGAGGCGCGGCCGCCGCCTGCTGCTCGCCCCGCAGCACGCGCAGCACTTCCTGAACACTGGTCTCGCCCGCTTCCACCTGCGCCAGGGCGACTTCCTGCAGGTAGTAGCCGCGCTGCTTGCGGAAGACCGTCTTGAGCTGGTTGATCGACCCGCCGCCCATGATCACTTTGCGGGCATCCTCGTTGACCAGCAGCAGCTCATACACGCCAAAGCGGCCCTTGTACCGCAGCTCCTGGCAGAACTGGCACGGCACCACGTTGCCCTTCTGGTCCTTCATGGGCTGCGTGCGCCTGGTAGAGCTTGGTGACGCGGGCCGGGTCCATGTTGAGCTTGCGGAGCGTCTCGGGGTCGGGCTGATACGCCACTTTGCACGCCATGCACAAGCGCCGCAGCACCCGCCCCGACAGCGCCATCGTCAATGGCTTGACCGCAAGCTCGTCGTCGCCCACGAGCCGCCGCCACGCCGCCAGCGCGTCAAAGGTGCTTCCCGACCGCATGCCGACATAGGCACGCTTTTCCATGGCATACTTGGCCAGATCCCTGTGCTCTCGGGATTGGCGATCTCATCGATCATGATGACGTCGGGCTGCTGGCTGACCACCCACTCCACCTGCTTGTATTCCTCGGCGCTGGTGACATTGGCGGCCAGACGGTTCTGCGTCACGCCTTCCAGGTCCTCCTTGGCGCCGTGCTCGATCGTCTGGATGTGCGACAGGAAGGCATCGTGCCGGCGCAGGATCGTATAGAGCATCGTGGTCAGGCCCTGCTGCTTCGGCGAGCACACGAGCACCAGGCCCCGGTTCTCGGTGATGCTCGCGACGACCGCCGCAAGCTGCTCGGGGGTCATTCCCATCGTCTCGAGCTTGAAATCGAACCGTTTCTTGGGGTCGATGTGGAGGCGCATTGATTCGCCCGCGGTGCTGCCGGCCGTCGCGACTTCCAGATCATGGCGCTTGCCGTCGAGCATCCCCTTGAGGACCCCGAATTGCGGCTTGCGCTTGTCATTCACATCCATCCCAGCGCCCTGCTTGAGCCAGGTGATGCCGGCCGTCGCCGCGACGCGGGTCATCGCCGGCGCGCTGTACGCCACCCCGTTCGACCACATACTGCACCGCCGCCGCCTCGCCGCCGCCGGGGCGCACGTTGAACGCGCTCGGCGTTGCGCCGCAACGGCGCGGTCAGGAATTCCTCGGCCGCATCGTAGCCGGCGCGCTCCGGATCCTCGCCCTCGGGCGCGGCGAGTTTCTGGCCGCCCTTGGTCCAGAATTCCACTTCTCCCGGCTTGGCCTCTTTCTTGGCCTTCTTCCCGCTGGTGAACGCCTTGCCGAACTCCTTCCTGAGGTCCTTCAGGCCGACGCTTTGGTTCCGCAGCCCCAGATAGGTGCCCGCCGAGCCCAATAGAACCACCATTACCTCGCCATAGGCGACCCAGACGTTGGGCATGAGAAAGAACAGCAGGAACGCGGCCATTCCCGCGAAAAAGAAGATGGCGTTGAGGACCTCGCGCGGCAGGTGGGCGGCCACGGTGTCCTTGTCGGCCCAGGTCAGCAGCTTGGCCCACAGCATCAGCAACACCAGCAGCGGCACCAGCTTCAGAATGCTGATGTACCCGGTGACTTCGACCACGGAAACGGCAGGATGCATCATCACGTCCTCTATTGTCCAAGACCCGGTTGCAGCCGAGTATTGTAATGCGGCGATGGCCGGATGCCAATTCGGGGAAGGGGGGAAGGGCGCGGGTCGCGGGGTTTGGGGAACAGGGCTTCCACGGAATGCAAACCTTGCGCACTGCTTGGAGAGCGGCGGTCCCTGCCCTAAGATGACGGCATGTGGTCTTACGAGCAAACCGTGAGCAATGAGCTCCTGAATGGCCGATATCTCGTGCTGGAACTGGCGGCTCTGCTGGATCGTCTCGAAGAAGCGGCCGCGCGCGACAAGAAACCCGCCGCGGGCGATGCGCGACTTTCAACCCTGCGCGACGCCGTCGCCCTTATCGCCTCCCGCGCCGACCAACCCAACCGCGCCGAGCGAATCCTCCGCCTGTACACCGCCCCCGAGTGATCTGAAATCTGAGATTTGAAATTTGCGATTTGGGACTTCCCATGTACGTCATCCAACCCCACTATCACGCCATCGCACGCACCACTGACGACTACGAGCGCATGGCCATGTCCGGAGTCGTCGCGGTCGGCGAGCCCGCCTTCTGGGCCGGTTTCGACCGCCTCCACGCCGGCTCGTTCATCGACTACTTCCGCCAGATCAGCGAATTCGAGCCGACACGCGCCGCCCAGTATGGCATCAAGCACTATTGCTGGGTCGGCATGAACCCCAAGGAGAGCGACAACCTCACCATCAGCCGTGAAGTCATCTCGCAGCTCCCCGAGTTCTTCAAGAAGCCCACGGTGATCGGCGTCGGCGAGATCGGCCTGAACAAGAACACGGCCAACGAGATCACCATCTTCCGCGAGCAGCTCGAGCTGGCCATCAGGCACAACCAGCTCATCCTGATCCATACGCCGCATCTGGGCGACAAGGCCAAAGGCGCGCGCATCACCATGGACCTGCTGCGCAGACCAAGGCGCCGCCGTCGCGCGTGTGGGTGGACCACTGCGAAGAGCACACGATCCGCCCGGTTCTCGAAGCCGGCTATTGGGCCGGGCTCACGCTCTATCCCCTCACCAAGATGTCGCCCCGCCGCGCGGTGGACATCCTGGAGCGCTACCCCGGCCAGCGGATTCTCGTCAATTCCTCGGCCGACTGGGGCCCCAGCTCGCCCTTCACGCTCTTCGAGTGCATCATGGAATTCCTCCGCCGGGGCCACAGCCAGCAGGAAGCCCTGGAGATCTTCCATAACGGCCCCGCGCATGCTCGGGCAATGCCCGAGATTCACGATCAAGCCCATCAGAATCCAAGCGAGCATCTGAAGCGGAAGCGTCAGCGCCCGCCCTCTCTATCTGAAGTGCTCCGGGAAATCCGCCTTGTACCGCTTCAACAGTGCCTCCACGTCGGCCGGCACGATGTAGAGCTTGCCCCGGATCTTTTTGCTCTCGCCCGGCGCCAGACCGCCGATGCGGAAGTCCGAGTGGATGCAGGTGATCACCCCCTGAAACAGCTCCTGGTACGGCTCGAAGGCGATGGCCATGATGGTCTTCTCGTCGGCCGAGAAACAGCCGATCAGCCCATTGTCCGGGACCAGCGTGCTGAGTGGCCGCGGATTCACATCGTCGCGCGGCACGTGCCTTGGGCACCACGTCTGCCCCGGCGTGTAGAGGGCCGTCGTCGCCCAGTCCCGCGTCGGCAGTCGGGTGAGCTTGCCATCGAGGAAGATGAAGCATTTGGCCAGGTATGTCGCCTGATCGCATCCGGTGAACTTGTCCACGCGGATGCACGGCTGCGCCCAGTGGGCCTGCGATGGCCGGGTGGTCGGGTTGGTGGCGGTCAGGCGGAAATCCACTTCATCCGCGGCCGCGCGAATCTCGTGGCGCACCACCACGCCATCGTTGAGCGTACACTCCAACTCGACGCGCTGGGCATTTGCGTCGGCCGACACGAGCCGGGTCTTGTGCCCGATCACGGTCTGGTCCCACTTTCGCGTCGTCGATCCTGGCCGGCAATAGGCCTCCAGATAATGGATCTTCATCTCCTTGCCGGGCAGACGCGGGCCGGCGATCGTAAGGATATTGTCCTTCCAACTCAGGCGCAGGCCTTCATCCGCGTCCTGCGCGGCAAACGAGGCGAGAGACATGAGTGCGGCTCCGATGAGGATGGTTGTAGTGGGATTTCCCATGGCGGGATTATAACGTGCCTTCTTCGTTCATCGCTCCTGTATCCCGTTGGCAAGTGTGTCCGCGAGCCATTGACGGTCTATCATCGGGAGACAGGAGACACCGATGACCCATCGAGATCGCATAGACGCCGTGCTGGCCGGTGCAGGCCCGATCGGCCGCCGTTTGGCTTCTGGTATCACTTCCCCCAGGAGCAGATCGCCGGGGCGGCCGCGGTGCAGGCCCATCTGGATCAGCTCCATCGCTACGACATGGATTTCCTGAAGGCCATGAACGACAACCCCTACCCGCATCCCGGCCGAATCCAGCGGGTGGAGGACTTGGCGGCGCTCGGGCCGCTGCAAGGCGATGAGGAGGGCTTCGGGCGGCAGCTTGAGCTGATCTCGGCGCTGAAATCGGCCGTCGGCGATACCGTGTATCTGGCGACGACGATCTTCAATGCCTGGATGGTGCTGCGCCTGCTGGTCCGGCCGCCAAAGGTCCATCTGCCGCCGAACCTCGATGCGGCATCGGATGCGCCGAGCCGCTGGATACGCGAGGCTTATGCGGCGCGGCCGGAGCTTGTCACGGCGGCGCTGCGAACCATCGGCGAGAATCTGGCCCGTTTCGCCGCGCGGTGTGTTCAGGCCGGGGCCGATGGGATATTCCTGTCGGTGCGCGATGACTGGGTGGATCTGCCCGCCGCATCCGATGGCGGCCTATACGAGCGCATCGTGCGGCCGACGGATCGCGCCGTCCTGGCGGCCGTGAGTCAGGCGCATTTCAATATCCTTCACGTCTGCGGGAAGGCCGTGGATTTCAAGACGTTCGCCGAGTATCCCGTGGCCGTGCTGCATTGGGCGGATCGCGCGGCCGGGCCGGCGATTCGTGACGTCGCGCCTGGCTGAAGCCCGCCCTGGCCGGCGGCGTGGACAATCTCGGCACGCTGGTGAGCGGCACGCCTCAGCAGGTGCGGGATGAGGTCCGCGATGCGATTCGCCAGGCCGGAAACCGGCCGATCATCATCGCCCCCGGCTGCACGTTCGACCCGCAGCGCGTGCCCAAGGCGAATCTCGACGCGATGACGGATGCAGCGCGGGAGTGAAAGTGCCGCCAGTGCCCTCACGTGCCCTCACCGGCGGTTCGCGATCGGCCGGTGAGGACACTGGCGGCTATTGCTGCTGGTCCCTGCGGATCGCCTCCGCCCGCCTCAGGAGCGGCTCAGCTTCTGCCTGGCGATTCGTGGCTTTCAACAGGGCGGCATACTCCACGAGTGTCGCGGCCACATCCGGATGGTTCACACCCAGAGCTTTCTCCCGGATCGCCAGCGCCCGTTTGAGCAGTGGCTCGGCAGCCTCGTATCTGGCCTGGATCCGGTAAAGCCTGCCGAGACTGTTGAGGCTCCTCGCCACGTCCGGATGACGCGAGCCCAGGGCCCTTTCCCTGATGGCCATCTCCCGCTTGAGCATCGCCTCGGCTTCATTGAGGTCGCCCCGCAAGAAAGACAACGTGGCTAGGCCATTCAGGCTCGACGCCGTGTCAGGATGGTCTGGCCCAAGCATCCTCTCCCGGATCGCCAGTGTTCGCCTATACAGGGGTTCAGCCTCATCACACTTACGCTGTCCTACGTAGAGATTGGCAATCTCAGCCAGAGTCGTTGCCACGTCGGGACGATCACGCGCTCTCTCGATGATCGCCGTCGCCCTCTGAAGGAGCGGCTCGGCGTCGTCGTATTTGCCGTAAGCATGATACATTGCCGCAAGATCAACAAGACGCGCAGCCACCTCGGGATGGTCCGCGCCTCGGGCCTTCTCGTCGATCATCAGCGCGCGCTTGTACAGCGGCTCAGCCTGATCATATTTACGCTGCGTCCTGTAACACGACGCGAGATTGCTCAGGGTTGGTGTCAGAGACCGATGATCAGTGCCCAAAGCCTTCTCGAGGCCCGCCAGCGCGTGGTGATACAGGGCTTCGGCGTCGCCATATCTGGCCTGGCTCATGCAGAGGCCCCCCAGACCGTTCAGAGTGGAAGCCATGGACCGGGGATGCGTACCGGCTGACTTGTGCAGCACCTCCAGTGCCCGTTCATATAACGGCTCAGCCTGGTCGTACCTGGCCTGCCGGCAATAGAGCGCGGCCAAGTTGCCCAGGGCCGTCGCCATCGACGGTGGGGAAACATCCGCAGCCTGCTCCAGAACCTCCACCGCTCGCTGAAAAAGTGGTTCGGCTTGATCGTACCTGCCCAGTGTAGCGTACAGCGTAGCCAGGTTTTCAAGGGTCGTGGCGAGGCGTCCATCCGTCGGGCCGAATGCCTCTGCCGCCATCAGGGCCAGCGCGTACATCTTCTCGGCTTCCACGTACCGGCACGCGTCGTAGTCCCTGTTCCCGGCAGTATTGAAGATTGACCAGCGCGTGGGCTGGGTCGACGCGGACGGCGCAACAGGCGACAGCAGCAGCACGGCGACGAACACTATCACGATCTGGCGCATCCACGAGTGTCCGATTGCCATGCGAATCCTCCCGGTGACCCGGCAGGCTACCACCTTGGCCTGCTGGTGGCCAGCGCGTCCACACATCACCTTCACCAAAGCACAGTACATCCCATTTACATCTCCCCTCGGTACCCGCTACCATTCTCCTCGGAGACAACCCCATGGACCGAGACACGCTGATTGCGATGATGGACACCGTTCGCCAGCGCCTGCTGGGCAGCCTGGAAACCATCGAGAAGAGCGGCCAGAACGCCGCCAAAGTGCTGGCGTGGCGGCCAGGGCCTGGCCGCGCCACATCGGCTGGCAGGCCATGCACTGCGCCGCCACCCACGACAAATACCTCAACGTAAACGTCAAAGGCGCCGCCTCGCCCACCGATCCATCGCTGGTGAGCGGCTTCGGCGGCGGCAGCACGCCATCGGACCAGAATGTCCCGACCCTCGCCACGATTCGCCAGGCGCTGGATGTCCACTACCGCGCGTTCCGCGACTATCTCGCGGGCCTTTCCCCGGCCGACATGCAGCGACAGGTCGGCCCGCCCGATCGCCGGCGCAGCATCGCCGAATCCGCCATGCTCATGGCCTGGCACGAGGCGCATCACCAGGGCCAGATTCACCTCACGTGGAATCTGTATCAGGCGGCACAGCGAGGTGATCGGTAATCGGTGATCGGTGATCGGTCGCTGACTGATCACCGATTACCTGGTCACCGATTACCTCTCTCATCCAGCGGGAACCTTTCCTTATCTCGTGCATCAAACCACGGGTGATGAGCATCTCCAGCAGACTCGCGATGTCCCTTGGCCTAGCGGTCATCGTCTGGCGCAGGCCGCGCTGGCCCGGAATGTTGACCTTTCCACCGTCCCGAAGCGCAACACCGTCCAGCTCACCATCTACAACAGCGAAGACCTGACCCTCGTTCGTGAGACGCGCACGGTCACATTCAAGAAGGGCGCCAATCCGCTTCAGTTCTCATGGGCCAATACGCTGATCGATCCCAGCTCCGTCGAGCTGAGATTCCTGACCAGCGCCGACAAGCTCGACGTGCTCGACACCACGTTTCCCCACGACAAGCCCCAACTGCTCTACTGGAATGTGAACAGCGAGATCGACGGCGAGGCGACCATCCAGATCACGTACTTCACCAGCGGCATCACATGGAAGGCCGACTACACGCTGATCGCCGACAGGGACGAGAAGACGATCGGCTTCGAAGGCTTCGTGCGCGTCTTCAACAACAGCGGCGAGCAGTACGACGATGCACAGGTGCGGCTGGTGGTGGGCACGATCAACCTTGTGGAGAAGATCGCCCAGCTTGCGCGCGTGCCGATGCGGGATGTGGAAAAACTCGGCGATGAGGTGAGACTCGGGCTGCGCAACAAGGTTCTTGAAGAGTCCCTCGATCGGAATGGGGAAGGATGGGCCGAGAGGCCCATGTCGCAGCCGGCGGCCCACCTCAAGCCCAGGCAGATCGTCAAGGAGGGCCTCAGCGAGTATTTCATCTACACCATCGAAGGCACCGAGACGATTCCCAATGGCTGGTCCAAACGCCTGCGCTCCATCGAGCCCGCGACCGTGCCGCTGAAGATCCAGTACCGCTATCGCCCGGCCGAGTATGGCGATCAGCTCGTGCGGATGTACCTGCTGACCAACGACAAAGACTCGAAGCTCGGCACGACGCCGCTGCCAGACGGCGTTGTCCGCACCTTCCGCGACAACGGCCGGGATGGCCTTTCGTTCCTGGCGGCCCAGAGCGTCAAGTACATCCCCATCGGTGACAAGATCGAGCTGAACCTTGGCATCGATCCCAACGTGATTTTCGAGCTGGTCAAGCTCAAGGCATCGCGCGACGAGATCTGGCTGCAAGTCAACGGCGCGAACCTCTTCCGCCGTGTCGGCGGCGGCGCGCAGGTTGAGGTCAATTCTTCCGTCGTCGGCTGGGACGATCACGAAATCTACACCCAGCGCATCCGCAATTACACCGCCAAGCCCATCGACCTGGAAATCCGCCGCACATTCCCCGGCCACGTTATCTTCCGCAGTGCGCTCAAGCCGACCCTGCACGATTACCAGACGGTGCAATTCACCGCGGCCGTAGAGCCCGCGAAGAAGGCCGACTTGCTCTTCGAGATCCTCCGCCATCAAGGGCGTAACAGCAAACAGAACAATGTGACGCTTGAGGACGCCGAGGCGCTGCCGTAATGTCTGAAGCGGAAGCGTCAGCGCCGCCCGGGGCGGGCGCTGACGCTTCCGCTTCAGATAGACCACGAGAATCGCCGTGGGCCGCCGGAGATGATGCAAGGTAAGATCGCCCCGCATGCGGCGGCTTTTCACGGTCCTCGCGGTCTTCTCGCTGATACTGTGCGCGGCGATTACGGCCATCGCCGTACGCAGCTACTGGGTGGGCGACCAGATCTACCGCAGCCGCTGGATGTTCACGCCAGCGCCTGGCAATCCCAGCGCCACGCGGATGCACGAAACGGCGGTGTTTCTTATCTCCAGCCGAGGCGGCCTCGCCGTCGAGGTTCGCCTGCAGGATTCCATCTACCCCCGCAAGAGCTTCGCCATGGCCGACTGGGAGCATCCCACGCTGGAATGTTCCTGGAAGACGGACCCCGAGCCGAAGTACCCCGCGGTCGATGCCGTGAAGACTCCCTGGCGCTGGCTGGGCTGCGGGTACTGGATCGCTCGATATGGATCGGGCTACACCGCGAGCAGCCGGCGCGTCTGGTTTCCCGCGTGGTTCGTAGTGGGGGCGCTGGCGCTGTGCCCGGGCATATGGATCTCGCGGCGACTGCGGATTCGGCGGAGGGCCCGGGAAGGCCGGTGCCTGCAATGCGGCTACGACCTGCGCGCCAGCACCGAGCGATGCCCGGAGTGCGGCACGCCGATTCCGTTCGCGCAGCGGACTGCGGCATGAGGCGTTTTGGAGTGCTGAAACTTGTTTCAGCTTTGTTGTGCGCCAAGCAGGTCGTCTTTTCAGGAGGTGCAAGTCCTCTACGGGCCGTGATGAGCGGAACCGTCCGTCTAAGCAAGGGTGTCGGTCGTGAGGCCGAATCCGAAGGAAGCGAGGAGGCACGACCTCCACGACGGCAGTTCAGACCCGACGAACAGGAACCGGATACAAGGCCAGCATGGCGTGGGTCACCGGGCAACGGACCGGGGCGCCCATACTCATACGGACGCCATGAGGGTAAATCCGGCGGGGCCTGAACGAAGGACAGACGACTTACCTTGGGAGATCTGCCCGCCTGCCCGTAAGCGCATGTAGCCAGGGCTATCCTGTCAGCAATGGCGGCTGGATTCGCCGACACAAGCAGGCGTTCATCGCGTCGCTGCTGGATGGCAGCTACCAACCGCAGCCGGTGCGTGGGGTGCAGATCCCCAAGCCGGGCGGGAAGGGAATGCGACAATTGGGCATTCCCACGGTGGTGGACCGTCTGGTGCAACAGGCGATGCGGCAGGTGCTGGAAGCGGATCCTGGACCCCACGTTTTCGGCCAGCAGCTACGGTTTCCGGCCCGGACGCAGTGCGCACGATGCGCTGAAGAAGGGTCGGGAGTACGTGGCGGAAGGACGTGACATCGTCGTGGACCTTGACTTGGAGAAGTTCTTCGACAAGGTCAACCACGACATTCTGATGTCGCGTCTGGGCCGACGGGTGGGGGACCAGCGCATGCTCCGCATCATCGGCCGGTTCCTGCGAGCCGGGCTGATGCAAGATGGGGTGTGCGTGCAGCCGGGAGGAAGGCACGCCGCAGGGCGGGCCGCTCTCGCCGCTGTTGGCCAATCTGCTGCTGGACGACCTGGACAAGGAACTGGAGAAGCGCGGGCACCAGTTCTGCCGCTATGCCGACGACTGCAACATCTACGTGCAGAGCCAGGCGGCGGGAGAACGGGTGCTGTCGAGCGTGACGCGGTTCCTTGAAGGCCAACTGCGATTGCGCGTGAACCGACAGAAGAGCGCGGTGGCCGCCGGTGATGGAACGCAAGTTCCTGGGCCACCGTCTTCTGCCGGGCGGGCGACTCGGCATCGCGCCGCAGTCGTTGGAACTGCGCGACGGGGGCGTCTTCGGCAGATCACCCGACGCAACCGGGGCGTGAGCTTCGAGCAGATCATCGCCGAACTCAACGAGTTTCTGGTTGGTTGGGTGGCGTACTTTCGCCATGCGGAAGGTCGCGCCGACCTGCACCGACTGGACGGGTGGATTCGGCGGCGGCTGCGCTGCTTTCGCCTCAAAGCCTGCAAGCGGGTGAAAGCCATTGTCGATTTTCTTCACCGGCTGGGCGTGCCGACGTGGCGCGCCTGGATCGGAGCGCTGAGCGGCAAAGGCTGGTGGCGTCTGGCGGCCAGCCCCCCGGCATCGGAGGGCATGTCGCTGGCGTGGTTCGATTCGCTGGGGTTACAGAGCCTGGTCCGGAGGTATGAGCAGTTGAACCGTTGAAGGAAACCGCCGGATACGGTAAGTACGTCCGGTGGTGTGGGAGGACGGGGGCCGCGAGGCCCCCTCCTACCCGATTTTCGATGCTCGCGCGGGTGTCTGAAGCGGAAGCGTCAGCGCCCGCCCGGAGTATGGGCGGGCGCTCACGCTTCCGCTTCAGACGATGCAAGACAAAGCGGCGATAAATCGCCGCACTCCAAATCAACTTGAGGAACCTATGGATTCTCATGAAGCCGTTTGGCCTCGATATTGATCTGCTGACCGGCGCGATGTCGGATGCTGATCGGCATCTCGTCCGCCGCGCGTCGGACATGAAGGGCTATTACGCCGATCCGGCCGCGCTGGCGCGGATCATCGCCGATGGCGATCCGGTGCATTACGAGGTGTTTGAGAAGAAGATCCCCGAGGTCTATGGCCAGCTCCTCTTCTGCATCAGCAAGCTCTATCCCGGGCGCGTCGGCGAGGAGTGCTTTATCACCAAGGGCCACTATCACACGGTGGCGCAGACGGCCGAGGTGTATCTCTGCATCGCCGGGCAGGGCCTCATAGCGATGAAGACGGCCGACGGCGCGTGGGATGCACAGGAGATGCGCCGCGGCCGGATGGTGCATGTGCCGCCGTTCTGGGCGCACCGCTTGATCAACACCGGCGATGAGCCGCTGATCTCCTTCTGCGTGTACCCGGCCGACGCGGGACACAATTACGGCGATATCGAGCAGCAGGGTTTTCCGCAGCGCGTGTTCAGGAAGAACAGTGGCGAGATCGTCATAAGATGAACCACGGAGACACGGAGGCACGGAGAAGGAATAGATGAAACTGACACGGCGAGATGGCGGCGTTCGCGCGATGTGGCAGGCTGAAATCCCGGCCGGCGCGATCGCTCTGGCCTGGCTGGGACAGGCGGGATTCGCCATCCGCAGCAGCACCCGGCGAGTCCTGATCGATCCGTATCTCTCCGATTATCTCGCGGCCAAGTACAAGGACGCGGAGTTCCCGCATGTCCGCATGATGCCGCCGCCCATCGCGCCAGACGAGCTGACCGGGATTGATCTGGTGCTGTGCTCGCACCGGCATTCGGATCACATGGACCCGCTGACCCTGCCCGACCTGGCGGCGACCAATCCCCGCTGCCAATTCGTGATTCCCAGGGCCGAATGGGCCGCGGCCATCGTCGCCGGCATTGCTGAGCACCGTCTGATCCCCGCAAACGCAGGCGATTCGCTGTCATGGACCGGGATAGCGATCGACGTGCTTGCGGCCGCACACGAGGAAATCAAGACTAACGCGCGCGGCGAGCACCACTTCCTCGGCTTTGTGCTGCGATGGACGGAGATGTCGATCTATCACAGCGGCGACTGTGTCGTGTACGACGGGCTGGCTGATAAACTGAAGATTGCGGGCATCGACTTGGCACTGTTGCCCGTCAATGGCCGGGATGAGTATCGCACCAGCCGCGGCATCATCGGCAACATGAACTTCGACGAGGCGGTGGACCTGTGCCGCGCAGCGCACATCCCGGCGATGATCGCCCATCATTTTGGCATGTTCGACTTCAACACGGTGGATGTCGCGCAGTTGAAGCAGCGTGCGGCCGAGGTCGGGGACATTCGAATTGTCGTTCCCGACACCGGATCCCACCTCCTTGCGAGCGCATGACTTGCTTTTTGTGCCGCCGATTGGATAATGCAGCTTCCTTCCCCGAGGAACAGCCCTTCATTCGACTCGAAGGGCTGTCGTTTTGGCGGAGCAGAGAACCCACTACCCAGAGTGCTCCGCAAGACACTCGTAGCAGCCACAACCGACGGCTGCTACGGGATGAGCAGCCGTCTGAACCGCGGCTGCTCTTTTTCTAATGACGTAACACATTCTGGTGCGCCAGGCCACCTCCGCAATCCGCAATGCCCTTGACCGCCGCCGACCCGCCGCCGACCATGTCCACCTCCATGCGACGAGTCTTCGTGCTGTTTTTCGCGGCCGCCAGCGGCTACATCTCCCTGAGCCAGGAGATGCTCTGGATGCGGGCCGTGTCGTACATGACCGGCGGCGAGCCCTCTGTCTTCGCGCACGTGCTGGGATTCTTCCTGATCGGCGTGGCCCTGGGCGCGCTCTTCGCCGAGCAGCTTTGCGATCGCTACTTCGTCCGGCCGGGCACGTCGCCCGTGCGCTTCGTGGGCCTGATGCTGATTATCTCGGCGCTGTTCTACCATTTGTCGATTGCGCTGACGGCCAATCTGCTGACCGTCTCATCCGCGCTGGGCACGGCGACCATGTACGTCGTGGTCACGATCGTGTCGTTCCTGCTCGGCGCGGTCTTTCCCGTGCTGTGCCATTACGGTGCGCGGGCGGGGCAATCGGTGGGGCTCGCCGTGTCGCGCCTCTACGTCGCCAACATCGTCGGCTCGACGCTCGGCCCGCTGCTCACGGGATTCGTCCTGATGCAGTATCTCCCCACCGACCGCATCATCCTCTGCATCAGCGCGGCCACGCTCGTGCTGGCGCGGCCGCGTTCCTCTTCGATTTCAAGGCGTCGATGTCGTGGGCGCCGGCCGGTGCGCTGGCGTGCATCGCGGCGGTTGTCATGGTCCACGCGCGGCTCTACGACGGGCTGCTGGAGAAACTGAATTTCAACACCCACTATTCGCCCGCCGCGCACTACAAACAGGTGCGCCAGAACCGCAGCGGCATCGTCGCTATCTCCGACGACTGGATCAGCGGCTGCGACACGATGTACGGCGGCGGCATGTACGATGGCAACTTCAACGTCGATCCCATTAACAACGTGAACCTGATCGATCGCGCGTACTTCGTGGCGGCGCTGCATCCGAATCCCCGCTCGATGCTGGAGATCGGGCTGGCCACCGGCTCGTGGTCGCGCGTCATCACCGCGTACGCGCCGGTGCAGCGCCACCAGATCGTCGAGATCGACCCGGATTATCTTCCACTGATCGGGCTTTACACCCCGCAAAAGGACCTGCTGAAGGACAACAAGGTCGTTATCCACATCGACGATGGCCGGCGCTGGCTCAACCGCAACGACGGCGAGAAATTCGACTTCATCCTCCAGAACACCACGTGGCACTGGCGCAGCAACATCACCAACCTGCTGTCGGTGGAGTACCTTCAGCTCTGCAAGCGCCACCTGAATCCCGGCGGCGTGATGTATTACAACACGACCTGGTGCGACGACGTGGCCGTCACGGCGGCACAGGTCTTCAAGCACGTGGTGCGCTACAGGACCTTCGTGGCCGCCAGCGATGCGCCGTTTGCGCTGTCGCGCGCGCAGATCGAAGACAATCTGCGTAAGTTCCGCATGGCCGAGCTTTTGCCCGACAAGAGCGAGGGCTACCGGCAACAGGCGATGAACAGCATCCTGTCGCTGGCGCAGCACCCGCTCTTGGATGTCGGCGAGCAGCTTCGGGCGCGCGCCGACCGCTGGGTGATCACGGACGACAATATGGCAACCGAATACAAGCTGGCCAAATGGTGCCGGCCGGAGAGGTCGTGGGGAGCGTTCTTCGGGGCGCGATAGCTATCTTCCCTTCTGCGCCTTCCGCAACCCCTCAAAATAGACCTTCAGCGCCTCCTGATATGCCGGCGGGTCGCTCTCGGCACCCGAGGATGATGCGGGCCCTGCCGGCGGACGCGAGAAGCCCCACTGCCGCACCAGCGGGAAAAGCTGGCCCAGGCTGCGGGCGGGGTCGGTGTCTCCTGCCAGGGCGGCACGGGACTCCAGGATCGCCCGGAACGGGCCGGCCAACTCCAGCCGCTGCATGGCCGCCTTGCGCCATGCCGCCTCCCAGGCCATCTCCAGCGCCATCGCCGCGCTGTCCTGAAGCTCGCAGGCCCGCGGCAGATCATCGGACACGCGCAGCGCATCGGCCGCCGCGTGCGCCAGCCATCGCGCCGCCACCAGCGCATCGGGATGCAGCGACTGAATCTCCGCAGGCGTTTGAGCGGGCCGGGTGGCCGCTCTGCGTGGCGAAGCCTTGGGTCCCACCGTGAGGACCTGCCGCCGCGAACTATCGAGCTTCTCGATCTCCCTCGCCAGGGCGAGCTGCGCATCGGCGATATCGGGCAGATCGGCTGGGGCCGGCGCGGCAGTTGGCGCCGTTGTCGGCGCGGTCGTGGGCAGGCGTCCTCGCAGTGCCCGTTGCCTTTCAAGGAGCCCGTCGATGGCCTGCACGACGTCCATGGATTGGCGCAGCGGAGAATGGGACTCGCCCGCGCCGGCCGCCGATTGCAGCAGCCGCTGGTCCAGCGCCGCGGCCCGTGCATAGTCCCGCAGCGATGTGTACGCCGTCGCCTGCATCGCCAGGTCCTCCGGCTCGATGCTCTCGAGCTTCGCCGCCGCAAAGTGCTTTGCGGTCTGGCCGGCCAGCTCCGCCAGCCTTGCGCGGCTGATCGCGCCGGCCGATAATGTATACACTTGCTCCGCGGGCAGAAGCAGATGGCTGCGCAAGCGGTGCTCGCGCTGCACCGCCCGAACGAGCCCGGGGTATTCCGCCAGCAATGATGCCCGCTTTTCGTCGGCCGGCATTTCGGCGATGCGCTCGGCCGCCCGGCGCAGAGCTGAAGATCGCGGGCTCGAATCGGATCTCCATCGGCCCGAACCGCCTCGACTGCGGCCGCCGTCAGCAGCCGCTCGGCCAGCGGAGGTGCGCCCGCTTCGCCCCGGCCGGTCGCCCCCGCCCACGCCGTTGCCGCACCATCAAATTCGACCACGGACGCCGGTCGAACAATTCGCGCGGCCGCGTCGAGCTTTCGCTGGAGCTGGGCATCGAGGTCGCCGGCATCGGGGGAAAGACCCATCGCGGTGATTCGTCCGGCGAGTTCTTGGTACCCCCGCCGCAGCGACTCGCGCAGCCGCTCCAGCCGCGCGCGGTCGGCGGGCTGCGTGGCGGGCGGCACACGCAGGTTGGCTCGCTCCGCCAGCAGAAGTCTCGCCTGCTCGGCATCCGACAGGACCTTCACCTGCGGGGCGAGCTGCACCACCGCCTCCAACAGCGGCCGCAGCCGATCGGCGAGGTCCTGCTCGGCGGCGCCGGCCGCATCGGCTCCGGTGAGCCGCTCGGCGGCCGACATGAGCGTCCGCACGTGATCCGCGAAGCCCGCGACCGCCAGCATGGCCGGCCCTTGCTCGGCGCCGGCGCTGCTTCGCAGCAGCGACTGATGCGCCATGGCCAGGTTCTCCACCGCCGAGACCAACGCGCGACTCACCTGCAATCGCGCCGACAGGTGCTCGGTCTGCGAGCGCTGGGCCGCCTGCCGCGCCTGTTCCAGCGCCGTCGCCGCGGCTTGCCAGTGGTCACGAGCCGCCGCCACGTACGCGCTCGATGCGTGCAAGTCCGCCAGACGCGCCTGCCAGCGGCCATCGACGGAGCGCGGCACGATCAGCACCTCCACGGCGGGCGTCGCCACCTTCTTGCCCGAACCATCCTGCGCACGCAGTGACAACTTCAGCAGGTCTCCAGCGGCCAGGCGCAGGTCGGCCAGATCGATGCCGACTCGCGCCTCCTGCCTCCGCACATCGCCTTCGATCGCCAGCGGCGCCATGATCGTCGCGCCGTTGTTCACCTGCAGCGACAGCGCGACACTCGCCAGGCCATAGTCATCCTCCGCTTCGTAATACACCGGCAGCAGGTCGCGCGGCGAGAGCCGCAGGTCCTCGGCCGGCTCCACGAGCCGCGCCGAAGGCTCGCGATCCGGTTGTGCGTGGATACTGATGGGCGCGCGCGTCCGGCCGCCCGGGCCGGCAATCTCGACCTCGCCGCTCTGGCCACCCTGGATGGTAAACTGGGCCCGCCTTACGTTCGCGCCGTCCGCGGCGGCCATTGGCTGCTTGCGCCCGCCCATGTTCAACGACGCCGACGTCACCGCCTCGGTCGCGACCACGTCCAGCGTCACCTTCGTTCCCACCACCGCGTCCACCGCGCCATCCGTACACGAAATCGTCTGCGAAACTCGCCCGGTGTAGGCCGGGTACTCATAGCGAATGCGGTACTCCAGTACGCCGGGCGGTCGCAGCACCGTCACCTTGTACTGCGGCGTGGTCGCATCGCCGCCCTTCACGTAATACCACACGTCGCGCTCGAGCTGGCTGAGCGTGAAGCCATAGCGGCCCTCCCCCACCGGCTGCATGGGGATGCGCGTCCAGGATTGACGCGTCTGGCTTGTGTAGATCTCCGGCGGCAGCCCCTCCAACCGCGACACCGTGGCCACGATCTCGATCCTCTCGCCGCGGTTGCGGCTGGCGTCGCCGGGGCCAACCGTGATGCGCGTGTACGTCACGGGCGCGATCCGCTCGAATGGCCGGACCATCCGCACCGACAGCGTTGGCATCTCCAGCCATCGCACGGACCAGAGCGATCCAAAGAGTCCGGCCGTCGCCAGCGCCAGCGCCGTCGGCCGGAGCAGGCGCCGCCAGCGCACCCACGCCAGGGGATTGGCCGTCGCCAGTGGCGGCACGAGACCCTCGGCCAGCTCCCGCAGCAACTGAGGCGAGCCGCGATAACGCGCATCTTCCAGCGACTGCGACACCACCGTCTCCAGGCGCTGCGAAAAGATGCCCGAAGCGTGCTCGATCTCGCCCGCCGCAGTCAACCATGGCGAAACGCTGCCGATCATGCGCAGAATCGGCCGCGCCAGCGCGACCAGGGACGCCATCACCGCCATCACGAGGAGCAACAGCCTGGAGGTCGGCGGGAGTTGCAGCAGGCGATCGGCGATGCAGCCGAGCAGGAAGATCGCGCCACCCAACGCGATGGCCCAGCCTGCGCCGCAAAGCAGCAGGACAATGCTCCGCAGCGCCAGGTACGTCCGCAGGCGCGAGAGAATCGAGGATGAAAGCTGCGGTCGGCTCATGGCATTCCAAACTTCTTGCGCAGCGCCCACTCGCCCCCAAGGCATCCCAGCACCAGCAGGAACAGGTAGCCGCTGTCCCACAGCCGCATCTCCACGGCGCGCGGTGGCGCTGCCGCAGGTCGGCCAGAAGCCGCGGGAGCGACCCCGCCTGCTCCAGCGTCATCGCCTTGCCGCCGGTGCTCTCGGCGATCGACTTCAGGAAGTCCGGATCGCCGGCGAGATTGGCGGTCTCCCGCTGCGTGCTGCGCTGGATTTCCAGCGGCAGCGTCAACTCGCCGGCGGCCTCGGCGCCCGGCGGCGCGAGCTTCAGCTCGTAGGGCCCGGGGGGCAGATCGTTCAGCGCCAGCTCGTAGCGCCCGCGCCGGCGACGCCCGACGGCCGCAGCGCCACGCGCCGGTACAACTCACCGTCGCGGAAGATCGCCATATCGAGCTGCACGGGCAGCGCCGGCTCGCCCTCGGTGGCGATCAACCGCGCCCGCGCGCACGCTCTGGTCGGGCTCGGCGACAAACCGGCCCAGGTCGAAGGAGATCGCGCCGCTCACAATCGCATACGGCTCGTCCATCGCATACTGCAGCAATTGCAGCCACAGGCGATCCTGGTCGGCCCCCGCCTTACGCCAGCGCCAGGTCTCGTTCATCGCCAGGAAGAACACGCGCCCGCTGCCGAAGCGATGCTCGGTCAGGAGCGGCGCTGCGATTCGCGCTCCACCATCAGGAGTCGCACGCCGCTCTTGAGCTGCGGCAGCGCCAGATACCGGTAGAACGCGGGCAGGTTGTCCCAGCGGCGCGTGCTCGCATCGGCATCGTCGTCGAGACGCAGCGCCGCCAGCGACTCCTGCCCCGCGGCGGGAGCGGCGTGATAGTACGGGCTCTGTCCCGGCCAGGTCTGCCACTGCGGTTGCGCCTCGGGAGGATACGGCGCCAGTTCCCGCAGCACAGCGCCCGGCGCTTGCTGCCGCTGCGCCGTCGAGGGCAGCAGGATGATGCTGCCGCCGCGCTCGTGGACGAGCTGCCGGATCGCCTGCCACTGCTCTCCCCGCAGCGTGTCGGGCGCGACCTCGCTCAGGATGACCAGGTCCTGCTCCAGCAGCAGTTGCGGCGTGATTCGCCCTGCCGCCGGCGCCACGGCATCGATCACCTGCACCCACGGCGTGCCCGACAGCGTGTGGCGCAGCGAGCGGTAATCCCACGTCGGCGCGCCCGCGATCATCGCGACCTTCAGCTTCTGCGAGAGCACCTTGACCCAGCGCTGGGCCGTGTTGTTGGCGACATGGGCCTCGCCCTCCTGAATCGGCAGGCTGATCGTGATCTTCTGCGGGCCGGCGCGGCCCAGGCGAAGCCCCGCAATGTCCAGCGCCTGCACGCCTGGGCCCGCGCAAGCGCGAAGGGCTGAGTCGCCGGCGGCGAATCGCCCACGCTCACGCGAACGTCGCCACGCGCCGTGCCGGGGTCGATGTTCAGGCGCGCACCATCACGCGCAGCGGCAGTGGCTCATTGACGAACACGGCCGACGGCACCTGGATCTCATCGATCGCCAGATCGCGAACCGCCGGCGAGGCGGCGCTGACGGTGAACACCGGCACGCCCGACGCGGCCAGCGCGGCGGACATGGCCTTGTCCCCGCCGACCTGCCGGCCATCCGAGAACAGCACAATGGCCTGAACGTTCTGCCCGTTCATTTGCGCCAGCGCGCTGGCGATGCCGCCGGGCAGATCGCTTTGCGGCGCATCCGCCTGCAGCGTCAGGTTGCCCGAGGGACGGGCCGCGCCGCCAAATGTCAGCCGCACCGCGCCATCGCCCACGAGGAAGACCGCCACGGGAATCTTCTTCTCCAGTTGCGACAGGAGCGATCCACCGCGGCCGACCAGTGCCTCCCAGCTCATCCCCAGCCGCGAGAGGCGAGACAGGTTGTCACAGACCATCCGCACGTGCTCGTCGTTCTGGTACAGGTCGTAGTCGGTGGCGCGCTGCGAGTGCTGCGCCTCCTCCTGGGCGCGCGCCAGGCGCTGCGCCAGCCGGTCGAGCCAGCGGTTGCGGTCCTCGATTTTCGGGGGCGTGGCCAGTCTGGCAAGGCTCTCCAGCGCGCTGCGCGGCCCGCGCGATTTGAACCGCTGCTCCATGCTTCGAGCCATCGCGAGGAAGTTGTCCACCGCGCGATCCAGCCGCTCCTGTGCTTCCCGCGGCTCGCGCCCGAAAGCCGCGCAAACTCCACCCGCGCCGCGCCCGCGCAATGTCCTCGCCCAGCAACGAAAGCTTGTGGATCTCCTTCACCATCGCGGCCGGACGCGCGCCGGGCAGGATCTTCTCCAGCCCGTCGGCCAGCGCCACAAGCTCCGCCACCGTCGCGGAGCGGTCCGCGCCCGTGAATTCCAGCGAGCGGTCGAGAATCCCCATGCTCAGCGAGTGGTCCAGCAGCACCACCACCGTGCCCTGTTCCTCGGGATTCTTCGCGCGGATCACGCTGGGGCGCAGGATCGACGCGGCCAGCGCCAGCAGCGCCAGCCCGCGCAGCGCCGGCGGCGCCCAGCGCCACCGCGCCGGCGCCAAGCGCACCTGCCGCGGATATAGAAACGCCAGCGACGACACCAGCAGCGCCACGACGGCCAATGCCACCGGCCAGAGTTCCACCGCGCGCCAGACCAGTGCCGCGATCATGCGCCACCCTCCCTCGCCCAGAGGCGCTGCGCGCCCAGCTCGATCACGGAGAGCACCGCCGCCGCGACCAGCAGCACCAGCCAGAGCTCCTGGCCACCGCGGTCGGCCGCGATGGCGGGTGCGAGCGATTCGGCCTGGCTGTCCAGCCGCGTGAACTCCAGCGACCGCTGATACTGCTTCCATTGCCGCTCCGTCAGCGATGTCAGGTCCGACTCGGCGTGCGACGGCTGGACGACGTAGTGTACGACGCGCCACGCACCGGCCAGCGGCTTGCTCCTCGAGGCGCAGGCGATAAATGCCCGGGCGATCGGTCTGGGCGTAGCGCACCTGCGTGCCGGCGCTGGCCAGCGGCAGCCGCTGCTCGATGCGCTCGGCTTTTCGCTCGGCACGGCGGCTTGGGCTGGGGTCTTCCAGCACTTCCAGCCGCGCCTCGTCGATGCCCTCATCCAGCGTCAGCAGCAGCGGCTGGTGCGGCGCCAGATTGCGCGGCGGCAGCGGCGGCCCGCAGGCATACCGCGCCGCCGACTGCAGGAACGGCAGGTAGAACGAAAACGCCGGCAGCGTGTTCCAGTCCGCCGTCAGCGGCGACGTCAGCAGCAGCACCCGGCCACGCCCGCGCGGGCCTTCAATCAGGTAAGGCTTTCCCGAAGTGAAGCCCGCCAGCACGCGCGCGTCCTTCACGCGCGGCGTTGCGGGGAAATACCGCCCAAACACGGCCGGCGGCAGCGCATCGCCGCCGCGGCGAAACCGGAAAATCGGATGCGCGGCGTCGAGCGAAGCCAGCGACGTGGCATCCGAGCCGTCGGCCGGCGTGGGCGCATCCAGCTTCGCCGGCAGCAGCCCCAGACCCTCGCGATAGAGCACGCTGTTGTAGTTGTCGAGCCGCGAGAGCTTGCCGGGGCAGATCAGCAGTCCGCCGCCCTCGTAAACCTTCTGCTCCAGCGCGCGGGCCTGCTCGCTGGTCACCTGCGGCACGTCGGCGAGGATGATGACCTGGTATTTGGCGAGATTCAGCGACGGCCACTCTTCGGCGGGCTTCACCGTGACGATGGCGGGGTCGCCGGTGCCCTTTCGTATGGTCTGAAACGGCGCCAGAGCCAGCTTCGGCAGGAACGACTCGCGCCGAGCCTCGTTGCCGCTCTCATCGCCACTGAGGATCAGCACCTCAATCGGGTCGACCACATCCACCGCGCTATCCAGGCGGTTGTCGGTCTCCAGCCCCGGCGCGTTGATCTCCGCCCGCAGGACATGCGAGCCCGGCTGGTCGAACGTGGCCGGCACCCGCACGGTCATGCTGCCGCGAGCAGGGACCGCAACGCCGAGGGTCTTGACCGGCCGCCACCAGTCGCCCGGCGTCAGGTCGCTGATGGCCAGGTCCATCCCCGCGCGCGCCGACGTGCCATAGTTGCGAATGCGCACGTCGATCTCCGCGGGCTGGTTGCGAACCGCCACGCCGGCCGCCAGCTCCACGCTCTCGATAGCGACGTTCTCGGATTCCTCGCCTCCCACCGCCACGACATAGAAGTGCGTGGGATTAGGCGGCGCCTTGATCCAGTCGAGCTGCCGCAGATTCGCGGCGACATTCTGCCAGCTCATCGCCTGCCGGTCGCAGATCAGATAAAGCTCGCGATTGGCCCGGCCGGCGGCCAGGACGTCCCTCGCCCTGGCCAGGCCGGCGGCAACATCCGCTTGGCCGTTGGAGACCGCCAGGTCCCCCACATCCCGGAGCAACAGCGGCAGGTTGGCCGTCGGCTCGCGCACCTCGATGCGATCGCCCAGCAACACCAGCGCTGCCTCATCGCCCTTGCGCAGCGATGAGAGCACCTGCGCGGCTGCTTCGCGGGCCTTCTCGAACCGCGAGCGCCCGGCCTCCTCATAAGCCATGCTGTAAGAGCAGTCCAGCACGATCACCGCTGTCAGCGGCGAATCCTGGGCGATGCCGCCCCAGCGCCCCGGCACCAGCGGCCGCGCCAACGCCACCGCGATCAGCGCGACAATCGCCATTCGCATGCCCAGCAGAAGCCACTGCTTGAGCGTTGCGGTATGCGTCTGCCCGCGCCGCCGCGAGGAGAGGAACATCATCGCGCCCCAGTTGACGTTGCGGTAACGCGCCCGCGCCAGCAAGTGCAGCACCAGCGGCACGGCCGCACCGCCCAGCGCCGCCAGCATCGTCGGATTGAGAAAGCTCCGTATCATCGCCTGGTGCCGGCCCGCGCCAGATCGTGCCGGCTGATCATCGAACGGATTGTCTCCAGCAGCGGCCGGTCGGTCGCGAAATTCTGCAGCTCGACGCCCAGCGACAGGCACGTCTCCGCCAGTGCGCGGCGGTGCCGGTTGAAACTATCCAGATAGGAACGCCGCATGACCGCCGGCTCGCACAGCCGCGCGCCTTCGCCCTCCAGTCCCCTCAGCCTCGTCCAGTTGCGCATCGGGAACTCCTGCTCGTCGGGATCGATCACCTGGATCGCCATCACCTCGTGCCGCTCGTGCCGCAGGTGCGCCAGCCCGCTGCGAATGTCCTCCACCGGCAGGAACAGGTCGGAGAGTATGACGACCAGCCCGCGCCGCTCCATCCGGTCGGCCACATCGTGCATCGCGCGGGCGATGCCGGACGGACCGGCCGGCGCGGATTCCTCCAGCGCCTCCAGCACGCGCGAAAGCTGCTTGGGCCCGCCGTGCGGCGCCAGCCACCGCGACAGCCCCGTCGTACACAGCGCCAGCCCGATGCTCTCAGTCTGCCCGAGCATCAGGTAGGCGATGGCCGCCAGAAGCCGCGCGGCATAGTCGAACTTCGTGCCATAGGCCCGCGCATACGCCATCGAGCCGCTGCAATCGAGCATCAGCACGCAACGCAGGTTCGTTTCCTCGTCATATTCCTTGACGTACGGGCGGTCGGTTCTCCCCAGCACGCGCCAGTCCAGCCGCCGCGGCTCATCCCCCGGCACGTAGAACCGGTGCTGGCGAAACTCCACGCTGGCGCCTTTGACGGGGCTGCGGTGCAGCCCGCTGGTCGTCCCCTGCACCACGCTGCGCGCCGAGAGCTGCATGTGGTTGAGGTGCTCGACCAGCGCCGGCTCGAGATATCGGCTCACGCTGCTCACGATCGACTCTCCGCTAGTGCCTTGATGGGGCAGGCCGCATCGGTGGGGCAGACATTCTTGTCTGCCGTCGCGCATGTGACCGGTAACATCCCCGTCCCCCGAACATACGCGAGTTCCCCGTGTCCCCGCCACACATCCGACATCGCCGCTCGCTGCGGCCCCGCGCGCGACGCCAGCCGCCATAGCCCCCATGCCAGCGCCGCCCCGAGAATCGCCGCCACGATCGCGCCCAGAATCGCGCCATACCTCACCCCAGCGCCGGTACGATCCAGATCCTCCGGAACGACCGTGCATCGCGCCTTGCCATTCTCCGGCCGCCGCGACAGGTGCGCGATGATCTGCCGCAGCGAGGGCAGGCTCCCCCCCGTCGGCACGCTCATGTCGCACCCCACCACCTTCAGCACATCCAGCAGCGCATCAATATCCACATCCGGATCGTTGTAAAGATACGGGCTGACGTGCGTGAGCACCACGGCCTGCGACTGCGTCACGATCACGTTCCGCCCATGGATCGCGCCGTGGACGATCCCCAGCGCATGCAGCGATTCCAGCCCGATCGCCAGATCGGCGCCACCCGCCGCAGCAGCGCTGGATCATCCTTGTGCTGCGCCGCGAACTCATCGAGCGGCACGCCTTCGACAAACTGCCAGACCAGATACATCCCGCCCTCGTGACGCTGCGCCCCCAGCAGATTGGCCACGCCAATGTGGGCCACCTCACGCACCCGGCCAAGTCGGTCGCGGATCATCGGATGAAGCTGCCCCCGCAGCATGCAATCATCATCCAAGACTTTCAGCACCGCCTCCCGCCCCTCCGCCCGCACCAGATACGATGCCTGCCCCAGCAAACGCTGCACGCCATAGCCGCAAATAGCGGCCGGCTGGGGGTCGTGATTGGTGATCTGCTCGCCCATCCCGCGCGTATCCCATCTGGGAGGGCGAGGCTCCGCCCGAGCCGCTTTCGCCAACGCCGTGCCTCGGCGGGAGCCTCGCCCTCCCGACCAACCATGATTCTACCGCCAGCGAGCGATCAAGACCATTGGGGAATACCACCGCGGAGGCGCAGAGGATCCGGAGGGTGCTGGAAATCCTCAACCACCACATCCGAAATCAGATCTCTGAGATGTCAGATCCGATCCGTGTCGACCCTTGCTGACCTTTGGTTCCCCACCTGCCTCACAATATCACGTCCACCCCGTTATCGTAATATAGCGTGTCGTTGCCCGAGCTGTTGGCGATGGTGTCGGCCTCGCCGTCGGCCGCATCCAGCGTGTTGTAACCCGATCCGCCGTCGATCAAGTCGTTGCCGCTTCCGCCCACGATGCAATCGTCGCCATCGCCGCCCAGAAGTGTGTCATCTCCAGGTCCCCCGAGAATCAAGTCATCGCCGGCTCCGCCGCTGATGCAATCGCTGCCGTTGTTGCCGCAAATGCTGTCATTGCCGTCGCCGCCGTCGATCGTGCTGGCGCCCGTGCCGCCGGCGCTGATGTAATCATCGCCGTCTCCCCCATTGATCGTGCTGGCATTGGCATCGCTCCAGATACTGTCGTTGCCGGCGCCGCCATTGATAGTGGCGTACCAGCCGCCACTATCGTTGATGCTGTCCGCGCCGTCGCCGCCTTCGATATAGTCGTTCCCGTACCCGGCGATGATCGTGTCCGCGCCGGCGCCGCCGTAGACGGAGTTGTCGCCATCCCCGGCCGAAATCGAATCGTCACCATCGCCGCCATAGATCGTGTCGTTGCCCGCGCCGGCCACGATCGTGTCATTCCCAGCGCCTCCGCTGAGGCAGTCGTTGCCTCCGCCCCCATCGAGGGTGTCGTTCCCATCGTCGCCGTAAATCGTGTCGTTGCCGGTCCCGCCCACGACCGTGTCATCGCCCGCGCCGCCGCTGAGGCTGTTGTCGCCGCCGCCGCCATTGATGCTGTCGTTGCCATCGCCGCCGCAGATGGTGTCCCTGTCCCCACCGCCCTGGATCGTATCATTGCCCGCGCCGCCACTCAAGCTGTCGTTCCCGCCGCCGCCATTGATACTGTCGTTACCGGCGCCGCCGTCGATGCTGTCGTTGCCATCGCCGCCGCAAATGGTGTCGTTGCCGGGGCCGCCCACGATCGTGTCGTTGCCCGCGCCGCCGTCGATGCTGTCGCCAAGGGTGCTGTAGAGCGTGTCGTTCCCCACGCCGGAGAGGGAATCATTGCCATCCCCGCCCAGGATCGTCTCCTGGCCCGCCTGGCTCGACACGGTGTCGTCTCCCGCTCCTGCGTCGATGTACGCCGTCTGTCCGCCGCTGTCGCTGATCGAATCGCTGTCGGGGGTCCTGTCGGTGGTCTCATAGCCGCCATCGCCGTAGATCGTGTCATTGCCCAAGCCGGTGGTGATCGTGTCGCGGCCGCCGTCGCCCTCGACGTAGTTGTTCCCATCGCCCACGCTGATCGAGTCATTCCCGTCATCTCCGTAAATCGTGTCATTGCCCGAACCGGTGGTGATCGTATCGTTGCCGCCGCCGCCATAGATCGTCTCGCTGTCCGAGCCCGCCGAGATCGTGTCGTTGCCGTCGCCGCCATAAACGACATCGCATCCATCGCCGGCAGAGATCGAATCGTTGTCCGAATCGCCGTAAATCGAGTCGTTGCCCGACCCAGCGCTGATGTTGTCCGCGCTGGCTCCGCCGTCAACATAGTTGTCGCCATCGTCCGCCGAAATCGCGTTGTCGCCATCGCCGCCGTAGATCGTGTCGTTGCCCGACCCAGCGCTGATGTTGTCCGCGCAGGCCCCGCCGTCAACATAGTTGTCGCCATCGCCTGCCGAAATCGCGTCACTACCGTCCCCGCCGTAGATGTTGTCATTCCCCGTGCCCGCCGTGATCGTGTCGCTTCCCGCGCCGCCATCGATGTAGTTGCTGCCTTCCCCGCCGTCGATCGAGTCGCTTCCATCCCCGCCGCTGATAGTGTCATTCCCCGCGCCCCCGTCGATCGTGTCATTCTCGCCGCCACCCACGATGCTGTCGTTTCCATCGCCCGCGATGAGGCTGTCGCTGTTGCGCCCGCCGTAGATCGCGTCATTCCCGCTACCCCCATTGATGGTGTTGCTCCCGCCCATGCTCTCGTAGTTTGTACTGTCGCCGCCATGAATGATGTCGTCGCCGTCACCCCCATCAATCGAGTCAGCTCCGTCGCCGCCTACCAGGCTGTCGTTGCCCCCTCCTCCGCGCAGCAGATCGGCGCCGTCATTGCCCTCGACGTAGTCGTTGCCCGCGCCGCCATCGATGGTGTCGCACCCATCATTGCCCACCAGCGAATCCGCCCCGTCCCCGCCCACGATGCAATCGCCTCCATCGCCGCCCCAGATCGTGTTGTCGCCCCCGTTCCCGATGAGGATATTATCGCCATCCGTTCCGACGATCGAGTCCGCGCCGCTCCCGCCGATGACGTTCTCGATGCTCAGGCCGTACGCATTCAGCATCGGCAGATCGACAGTGCGTCCCGTCGTGCAAAACGGAAAGTCCATCGTGTCATTGCCCGCCCCGCCACTGATCGTGTCTCGTGCCGGATCGCCCACGAGCGTGTTGTCTCCATCGGCGCCAAACAACCTGCTCGTGGTGCTGGCGCTCTGCAGCAGATCATTGCCGGCCCCGCCATAGATCCACACTGCGCCGCTTCCGCCGCCCAGCGTGTCATTGCCGCCCCCGCCGATGATCGTCTCGATATCGCCAGCGACATTGTCGCCCTCGCCGCTCTCCCCGTCGTTCGCGGCCCCGTCGAGGCTGACACTTACCGGATGCGACGCGGTCCTGTCCGAATAGTTGACGGTGTCGTTACCATCGCCCCCGGCCATCGTGTCCGCGCCGCTGCCGCCGATCAGCATGTCGTCCCCCGCTCCGCCGCTCAGGCTGTCATTCCCCGCGCCGCCTACCAGTAGATTCGCGGCACTGTTCCCCACCAGCGTGTCATTTCCGGCCCCGCCGATGATCGTCTCCACGTCCGCGCTGACATTGTCGCCTTCGCCGCTCTCGCCATCGTTCGCGGTGCCGTCCAGGCTCACGTTGACCGATGCCGTCCTGTCCGAATAATCCACTGTATCGTCATCATCGCCGCCGGCCATCGTGTCCGCGCCGCTTCCGCCAATCAGCGTGTCGTCGCCCGCTCCACCGCTCAGGCTGTCATTCCCCGCGCCGCCCACGAGCAGGTTCGCGGCGCTGTCGCCCACCAGCGTGTCGTTTCCGGCCCCGCCGATGATCGTCTCGACGTCACTCCCGACGTTGTCGCCCTCACCGCTCTCTCCATCATTTGCGGTCCCGTCCAAACTGACGCTCACCGGATGCGACGCCGTCCTCTCTGAATAATCGACTGTGTCGTTGCCGTCGCCGCCCTGCATCGTGTCCGCCCCGCTCCCGCCGATCAGCGTGTTGTCACCCGCTCCGCCGCTGAGACAATCATCGCCCCCGTTCCCGACCAGCAGGTTGGCGTTGCCGTCGCCCACGAGCGTATCCGGGCCGCTGCCCCCGATGACCGTCTCGATCCCGGTTGCCGATTCCGTCCAACTGCCCAAGGCGTACCCGCCGGGCAGGTCAACCCATAAGCCCGACACATCGTCGGAGAAATCCGCCGTGTCATTGCCCGCCCCGCCATTCAATGAATCCACCCCGCCACCTCCCGCCAGACAGTCATCTCCATCTCCGCCAATCAGCGCGTCGTTCCCATCCCCGCCCTCCAGCGTGTCATTGCCTGCCTCGCCCATTAGAGCGTCGTTGCCGCCATTTCCGACGAGCGAGTCGTTCCCGCCGCCGCCCATCAGGCAGTCCGCGCCCGTGTTGCCCTCGAGGGTGTCGTTCCCCAGCCCGCCGCGGAATTGCTCCGCGTCCAGAATCACGTCGCCCTCGCCTGCCTCTCCACCGGCTGCCGTCCCATCACTATTCACCGTGATGCTCACCGGGTGCGTCGCGGTCCGATCCTCATAACTCACCTCGTCCACCCCGTCGCCGCCCGACGTCGTATCCGTGCCCGTTCCGCCGATCAGCACGTCGTCACCGTTTCCGCCAAGCATGCAGTCATCGCCCGCGCCGCCGAGAACCGTATCGTTCCCCATCCCGCCGACGAGCGAGTTGTCCCCGGCTCCGCCATCCAGAAAGTCACTGCTGTTCGACGTCCATACCGTGTCGTGGAAGCCGCCTTCGAGAGTGTCGTCACCATCCCCGCCGAGCATGGAGTCGTCGTGCGGCCCGCCATTCATCCAGTCATCGCCGCCGCCGCCCACAAGTGTGTCGTCGCCGGTGCCACCCCAGAGCGTGTCGTTGCCGCTCGTACCGACGAGCGAGTCGTCGCCGCCTCCGCCCGACATCACTATGCCCGCCCCGCCTCCGCACAACGTGTCGTCCCCATCGCCACCGCGAAGGGTCACTGGCACGGTCACCGCCGAGTCCACCGTGATCTCATCGTTCCCGTACAGCCCGTACACCACGACACCGGGAATGCTGGACACGGCGCCCCTGTACCATACAGTCTCATTCACGCCCTCGTGGAACACAACCTGCAACTCGCTGGAGTCCAGCGGATTCAATCGCACTTCGATCACGTCATTCGTGTCCGACTTGGACCTGTCGCCATACACCCTCACGGTCCCGCTCGACATCGCGCCGACGGCGTTGTTCGCGTTCAGTCGTCCGCCCGTAACACATTCTCCTTTCAAGTCGTTCAAAGGGTCCACGCCGTTCAGGATCGCGTCCTTTACCGTCTGCCAATCCGCATCCGGATCGACGGCAAACGCCAGCGCCGCCACCCCCGAGACCTGCGGGGCGGCCATCAATGTGCCGGAGGCGTAGTAGTAGGCATTTCCCGGCGTAGTGCTCAGTATGGTTACGCCTGGCGCCCCAAGGTCAACGCTGATCGGACCGACGTCGCTGGACGCCCACAGCCCGTCGTTGTTGTCTGTCGCCGCGACGGTTATGACATTCGGAAGGTCAAAGGCCGCAGGATATGTCGGGAAGTCGTCAATGTTCTTTCCATCGTTTCCCGCGGCCGCCACACATAGAATCCCTGCGTCACCGCACGCTTCAACAGCCTGATAAAGCTCGCCAGAGAACGCCGTGAACCCCCAACTCATGTTGGCCACGCGGATGTTCACGCCCTCTTGCCGAAGTCGAGCGCAACGGTCGAGCGCAGCCACGGCCGCGCTGAGGATGGGACCACCGCCATCGGTGATCTTCAGCGGAAGCAGCGTCACATCCCAGTTGACTCCCGTTATCCCAACTTCGCCACTCTCGTTGCCGCCATGCGCGCCGATTATCCCCGCCACGTGCGTACCATGCCAACTGTCATCCATCGGATTGTTATCGCCGCTGCCGTAGTCGTACCAGTCACTGGAATCAACCCTGTCTGCCAGATCCTGATGCGTGTAGTCAACACCCGTGTCGATCACCGCTACCACGACATCCGACGATCCAGTCGTGGTGCCCCAGGCTTCGGGGGCATCGATGTCGGCATCGGCTGTGCCATACGTGTCTTCAACCTCTTGCCCCGTGTTATTCAAAGCCCATTGTTCATCAAACCGGGGGTCATCTGGCAGCTTTGCATCGAGAAAACCCACCTGATTCGGCTCAGCCGATAGGAACATCCCGCGAACATCCAGCGACGCGCACAGGTCATCGTATCCCATGCCGGGAAGCAGACGAACTAGAACCAAATCATGGTCCAGCACCTCCTCCGTCCGCGCCGGAGACCGCCCCCTCGACGATGGAAGCCGCATTGGCCGGTCCGTTCCCGTCCGACGGCTTCAACCGCACCAACCATTCGTCCGTCTTCACCGTTATTTCCTGTCCCTGCCAATCCATCAGCGACAGCCCGCGTTCCGCCATCTCCTGCGGCGTCAGCGTTGCCGTGAGCAACCTGCGCGGCTCCAGTGCCTCAACCAGCGGGTGCGCCCCGGTCAGTCCCGCACAAGCACCCCGGCAGCAAGCGGTGACGATGCGCTCCGCGCTACGACGCACATGGTCCAGTCGCAGCATGATTTGCTCCTTGTATCAAACTCACCGACCAACAGAGGCCCGACGGCCCGGTCTGCGCAAACCGAGGAAGATCGAAACCCCCAGACCCATGCCCAGTAATCCCGGCTCCGGGATGGTGACTATCCAAGCCTCCGCATGATTCGATGGTGACGTCCCGTTCCCCACGATGGTCAGCCCATCCGCGGAAATGCCCCTGGCCTCTTTCAACCACCAGCCGCCCACATCAGCGCCTAGATCGCCAAGGACCGTCGCAAGGTTTCGAGCGCCATCTGCCTCATCCCAGATGAAAGCGCCACCTCCGGAGTAGCTGCCAACGACCATCCGTCCGTCGGGCGAAACGGCGTACGCGTAGCTGTAACGCACGTTATCGGGAAACGGGAACGACAACCACGTCAGCCCCGTCGCTTGGGTCCATCGGTATGCCGCCGTCATACCGTGGGGGTCCGTCCCATTCCCGACGATCACGGATCCGTCCGCCGAGATGCCCGTGACCCCCTGCCCATTTCCGTTCAGATCGGCGAGTAGTTCTACACCATGCTGTTCCGTCCACCGATACAGCTTCCCGCCATCGCCATTGTCAAAGGCAATCACCTTGCCATCGGCGGAGATCGCCTGAGACGCGCCGCCGGCTCCGAGGCCGATCATGCCGGTGGCGGCAGTCCAGCGGAACAGCTTCGCCCCGCTCGTACCCACGACCACGCTCCCATCGGCAGATACCGCGACTGCTTTTCCCTGTGTGTCCGTCGGCGACAGCCGCCCCAGGTTCACCATCCCGCCCGCGGCAGTCCACATGAACGGCTGCTGCAGCGACTCGCCCACAATCGCCGAGCCGTCCGCCGAAGCCGCATATGCGTACCCGCCAAAGTCCCCGTCCGCCCCTGTCGGCGGCGGCCACCCGCCGGGGAAATTCCCAATCCCAATCATCCCCGCTTGTCTCGTCCAGCGAAACGACTCCTCGTAATACGCTGGCCAGTCGGACGATTGCCGCACATCAACGCAACTGTAACCTGCGACTACCGAACCATCGCTCGACACGGCACTGGCCTGGCTGTACTCCGTCCCGCCCGGCAGATCGCCCAGCCCCTGAAACGAGATGGCCGCCTCGGCCGCCACAGCACAGACCAGACCGCATCCAACTGCAATCACCCACAGCCAACGCATCCGCGCCAACATGTTTCACCTCCCGCCATCGTCACATGTGGCGACGGCACCCTGGCGAGCTGCCGCCCAGCATAAGGAAAGGTCGAGCCGAAAGGCCCTTGATTCTGCCGTGCGCGAGCCCGCGCATCCTTCTTTTCCCTACTCGGCGGCACGGCTTTCGCACCCGCTCAAAGCCGCCGAGGAACATCTTATTTATACCCCCGCTCCGCTGGCCGTTGCAAGCAAAAAATCGGAGACATTTTCGACCACCGCACCGTCAACGGCCTGCTCGATGACCGAAGGGAGAAGGGGGACATCCCACCTTATTGGCGACGCAGAAGGGAGAAGGGGGACATCCCACCTTATTGGCGACGCAGAAAAGCCGTTTCTCGGCCGGCCCACCGGCCGAAAGGGAGAAGGGGGACATCCCACCTTATTGGGAAGGGAGCTGCAAAGGAAAGGGAGAAGGGGGACATCCCACCTTATTGGGAAGGGAGCTGCAAAGGGGACGTAAATAACTATTCAGGCGCTGGCTCACCCCGCGCGCGGTCGGAGTTCGGCGGATCAGGCGTCGGAAGTCAACAGCTATTGCTCATAGGATCGTTAACCTCCAGCAAAGCCCGCGCCCGCGGCACGCCAGCCACTCGCGCGTTGCGCAGATCGACCACGCCAATCCGCCCAATCGCTCTCTTTCCCGCGAAAACCGCAAGAGATGTTGTGCGATGTTGCGCCATCCCGCGCGATCTGCGCAACATCGCCGTAGATGTGGAAGCCCAACGAAAGGAACCATGATCCTCCCCAACGAAATCATCACGCCCGAATCCGAAATCCCAGATCTCGAAGTATCAGTTGCCGATCTCCAATCTGAGATAGTTGAAATCTGCAATCTGCAATCTGAAATCCCCGCCCGTCCACCCGCTCTCCCCTCCGTGTCTCCGTGCCTCCGTGGTGAAGCTGATCCCCCGCGGAACAAACCCACCGATCCTCCCGCCCCAAGCCCACAACCTCCCGCCGCGCCAGACCTTGCAGATTCCACCCCCTCTCCCGCACACCTTCCCCTGCGGAACGAACCCATTGCCATCCCGCCCGCCGCCGCGGCCGCATTGATTGTCCAAGGCCCTGAGCTTTTGCTACAATGAACCAGAAGGGCGTGCCTATGATGGAATTCCCCTGCCGATGCGGGTTCGTCTTCAAGCTGCCGGAAGAACTGGCCGGCGGCGCCATCCAATGCCCCAAGTGCCACCTGCTGGCCGACATCCCTCTGCCCACCGACCTGGCCGACATGGACAAGGACGGCACCATCAAAGTCCTGCCGAGCCAGGTGAAGGAGGAACCCGACCGCATTCAGAAGCTCGCCCGCGCCTTTGGCGCTGACCGCCGCGATGAGAACGGCGAGGAACCGGACCTGCGCTCGCCTCTCGACGACGTCGCCAACGCCGGGTATGTCGAGCCCATCCAGCTCGTCGACAATCTTCCCACCACCGCGCCGAAATACGACCCCGAGACAGGCGAGATCGTCCGGCCGGTGGAACTCGCCGTGCAGAAGGTCGTGCCGGTCAAGGAGCCGCCGGCAGCGCAGTTGGGACGGGTCGTGCCCTACGCGACCGGCGAACCCCAGCTTCCGCTCTATTGGGTGCCGCTGACGCTCTGCAAGGGCGGCAATATCGCCGTGCTCCTGATGATCTTCCTGATGCACATCGTCAACCTCGGCCTGCAGGTGATCTCCTTCTACGGGTTCATCTTTGTCGCCGGGCTGTCCCTGATCACCACGTTCGCAATCTTCGCGCATTATGGGAACGTCATAGACGAGGTCGGGCCGTCCGAACGGGATGAGCTGCCCACGCCGCTGCGCAACATGTCGATGATCGACGATCTGCTGCGGCCGATCGGGCACGTGGGCGGCGCGCTGCTCCTGTGCTACCTGCCGGCGCTGCTCATCTGGGGCAAGAACGGGCCGATGCCGGCATGGGCCGCGGTGGTCGGGCTGGGAACGCTGGCATTCCCCGCCGTGTGCCAGACGATGTGTACCAGCGGCAGCCTGCTGAACCTCCGCCCCGACCGGCTTGTCGCCGTCTTCCTGCGCAGCGGCCCGAATTACGTGCTGTCGCTGGCGCTGTGGATCCTGGCCGGAGGGCTCTACCTGGTGGCCATGACCTGCACCACCGAGTTCGCGATGTCGCTCTCTCCGCTGGTCGGCGGATTAGTCAAAATCCACCTGCCACCGCCGATCAGCATTCCGCTGCTGTTCGCGGCCGTGTACTGCATGCACTTGTTCTGCTGGCAACAGGGACTGATGTACCGGCACGACCACGATAGGTACCCGTGGGTGCTTCAGCGGCACATCCGCCAGAAGCGCGACGAACTGCTCCCGTCCGTGCGGCAAATGCTCGCCGCCGGCCAGCAGCCCCCCGCGCCCGCCGGCGACAGCCAGGCGCCCGCCAAACGCCCGGCGCGGCGGCGGGACGCCGCTGCCACTCCCAGGAATCCCGCGGTCTGACGCTCAATACCGAGATGTTGATGATGAGGGCGGGCTCGCGGATCTTGCCCTCGAACACGCCGATGTTGGTCGTCACGACCTTCACCTCGACGTCGGGGTGACCGTCGAGCCATTCGTTGATCTTGTCATCCATGTAGACCAGGCCCTCGTCGCTGAGCCGGCCATGGAACGACCGCACGCGAATGGCGCCGGTGCCGTCGGCCCTGGGCTGGCGCTTGTATGTGTGCGACGTGGCAGCGCCCGCAATGCCGAAGGCCTTGATCTTGCTGGGGGCTGGAGCGGCGGGGGCGGCCCCGGGCGCTGTGGGCACCGGTGTGGGCTCGTCAACAAGGGTGAGAGGCGCCAGGTCCGGGTCGGACTTGGGAAGGGTTGGCACCCTGGGCGCGGCCGGCCCTGCGGCCGGCGGCCGAAGGCCCGGCGCTGGCTGCGATGGTGGACGAAGAGTTGGCGTCGGCTGCGACGGCGGGCGAAGTTCACTCATGTTCCGCTCCTGTGGTTAGATGTGCGGTTCAACGGGGATTATACCGAGTTGCGGGCAATAGCTACAGGAGATCTCTCGTTTTGCAGCGATTCCGTACCTCCTCGCTGGCTCGATAAGGACAGCGGCATGTGGCACTTTGCGAACCGAGCAAGAGCTGTGCCCAGGCAGCTCCGGCCATGGCTGCGTTTGCGCCATGGGCGACTGGCTGTGCCCGGCCGGCGGAGGCGCCGGACTGGCGATCGTCGGGTCTAACTCACGTTTCCGGCACTTTAGGCTGCCTGATCAGCCCAGAAGTCGGACCATAGCCCGCTGTAGTCCAGGCATCGTAGCGCCGCCATCGCTTCGGCATGCCTCGGGGTCCAGCGGGCGCTGTTGAGTTTCAGGCGGTTGCTGACGATCGTCTTGTTGGCGCCTTCGATCAGCCCCGAGCCGATCGGGCGGCCATCGGCCAGACGCTGGCGATACCAGAGGCTATCCAGGTTCGGCTCCAGATAGCCCAGCAGCGAGTCGATGGCTTTGACCTTCTCCTCCGCCGTATGCAGGGCTCTGAGATCCCTGAGGCTTTTGACGTATTGCACCGGCCCCAGCTCGATCAAGCTTTGCAGTTGGGCCTGCAACCAGGGCCGGGCCTGCGGGCTCTTCTCTCCGAACAACGCTTTGCCGCAGCCGTGGATGTGCTGGCTCACGTGGAACACGTCCAGCACCCACTGGGCTTTCTTCCAGCAATGCCCGGCCTGATCCCAGATCCACTTCGCTCCGTCGGCCAGCACGCTCAAGTTTTCATCGTCGATCACCCCCAGCTTGCGGCTCATGCGTTTCCACGCCTGGCCCTGCTGCTCGCACGCCGCCATCGACGCCCAGGCGATCCGCACGCTCGGCTCGGGCAGCACCCGATCCTTCCATTGCTCGGGCGTCGCCGGCAAGCCGGCCTCCCGCTTGCCCACCACGTTCAGCCGAAGATCACGCCATCCTTCGGTGGTGTTGACGGTCACCCCGTCGGTGTAGAACTCCTGATCGCCACAGGCCTGCTGGAACAACTCGGCCGGGCAATCGGACTGGGCGATCCACCGCTGCGCCGCTTGGCCCTCCTCCTCGCTGACCCGCCGGATGGTGTCGTTGCTGACCTTCAGCAAGCACAGCTCTTCCAGACGCTCGGCGGCGGTGTCAAACGACCAACTCATTCCCGCCAACGCCAGCATCCGCCGGGCCGCCGGCGTCGCCATCCCGCTGCCGACCAAACCCGACCACTGATCGAACGGCAGGACATTCTCGTGGCACTTGCCGCAGGCGTAGTACCGCCGGCTCACCTCGAACTCGCCCACCACGGTCAGCAGCGTCTTCTTCGACAGGCCCTTAAAGTAGGCCTTGGCCCCACAGGAACACGGCCGGCTGTTTACCCCTTTTTTGCGCCTCATCGTGGGCGCTGACCAGCAGGCTGAGCGTTTTCCGCATTTGCTCGAACCCTTTCTCTCGCACGGCCTGCTCCAGCACCGCCATCCCCCGGCCATGCGGAGCATTCCGCATCACCTGTTTCAGTTCGCGATAGTTCAGCAAGGCCTGTTCGGCCACCAGACGTTCCTCGTCGTTCTCCAATCGCATGCAATCCTCCGTGAAATTACCCCCATCACCCTCTCTTGTACCAAAAGTGCCAGAAATGCGCGCTAGACCCGCGATCGTCGAGCCCGTGCAGAGGGAAGGCGGCGGAACACGAAAGAGACGGTATAATACCGAGTTGATCTCCAGCGAACCGAGGCGTTATGGCCACAATCACTGTAAGGATTCCCGATGCGACAGAGGAGTTGCTTCGCCGGCAGGCGAAGGCCGCGGCCAAGCCGCTGGAGCAGTTTGTGGGCGAGGTGCTTGAGGCCCAGGCATCGCCGCTGAGCATCCTGCGCGGGATCAGCGGGGATGTGGAACAGCGATTCCTGGCGTCGGGGATGAGCGAAGAACAGCTTGCCAAGCAGCTCGAGCGAGAAGATCACGCCGCGCACGGCGTGCCCTACAATGAGTGAGGCCGAGCAACGTCCGCTCTAGCGGGGCAGTAACTACCGTAGCAACGCTCACAGAGGGACCTCAAATGGTGCATCTCCTTCACCTCACGGCCGCTTCGATCATCGTCGGCCTGGCATCAGTTGGCCTCGCGGCGCCGGCCACGCTTCCCGCTGAGACAATCCGTATCCCCATCAAGCAGTGTCTCGCCGAGTTCAGGATGATCAGGATTCCAGCGGGTCAGATTGCCATGCCATCGACACGGCCGTCGGAACCGCCTGAGCTTGCGCACATCAACTCGATCTGGATTGCGTATATGCTACCATCTTTGCCGAAGCCAAGTCTTCGCTCCAGTTGAAGCGAATACTTGGCCGCGTAGTCGGAGGCGCGTTGTTCGATGTTGTCGGAGAGAGCACACACGTCGGGCGTATCCACTTCGGGCTACTCGGCTGAGGTCCGGATTGTACTGCACATGGCGGGCGAAAGCTTCAAGCCGGCCCAGATCGGCGGCGGGATGTTGATCTTCAGCAAACCCACGACGCTGCCAGCAGATTCGGGTGTGGTCGTGCTTTCGATCGATGGCGAGGAGATCCGCTGGGAAGTGACGCTCGAACCGGGGCAGAGCCCGGCGAAGATCTTTTCGGCTGTCTTCAAGAAGGTGGCTTGAGTCGGGGACGCATTCGCTCCAGCCGCCGTTTCTCCAGCGCCCGGCGGACATCGCAAAGCGGATATGCCACCTCGGCGTACTCATTCCCGCCCGTGTGGCGGGGCCGCTGTTCTGCTGCGTGAGCGTCATTCGTGACAACCGCCTCCTCTTCCGCTAAAACTCCATCCCAATCGGAGTAGCACCCATGCCCAGAACCAAGCAGGAGCTTCTTGCCCAGATCGAACAGTCCGGCGTCGTCGCCGTCATGCGCGCCCCGAACGCCGAAATCCTCGCCGACATCAGCCAGGCGCTGCTGGCCGGCGGAGTGCCGGCCATCGAGGTCACGATGACCACGCCCAAGGCGATCTCGGCCATCGAGAAACTGGCCGACAAATACGGCGATTGCGCGATCGTCGGCGTCGGCACCGTACTCGACGCCTCCACCGCGCGCGATGCCATCTCGGCCGGGGCGCAGTTCGTCGTCTCGCCGACGCTGGATTTGTCCGTCATCGAAACCACCAAACGCTATGGCAAGATCAGCGTGCCCGGCGCATTCACGCCCACGGAGATTCTCACGGCGTGGTCGGCCGGCGCGGATGTGGTGAAGGTCTTCCCGGCCACCAAGCTCGGGCCGGAGTACATCAGGGACCTGCTGGCGCCGCTGCCGATGCTCAAACTCACGCCCACCGGCGGCGTCGATCTGAAAAACTGCGGCGACTGGATCAAGGCCGGCGCGGTCTGCGTCGGAGTGGGCTCGGCGCTGGTGACCAAGGACGCCATGGCGAAGAAAGACTGGGCGGCGATCGCGGCCAGCGCCAAGGCGTTCGTCTCGGCCATCGCTTCGGCTCGGAATAAGTAAAAACACGAAGGCGCGAAGACGCGAAGGCATTTTATGGATTCGATATTCAAGACACGGCTGAAAAGCTCGAGCGAGCGATATCGGGCGCTGATTGGCCGCAGGAATGAGGTCGATCCGAACTGGTCCAACGGGCTGTTCGATCGCTATCGCTATCCCATTCTCACGCGCGATCATGCACCGCCGTTCTGGCGGTATGACCTGGACGAGAAGACCAATCCGTTTCTCATCGAGCGGCTGGGGATCAATGGCGTGTTCAACCCCGGCGCGATCGAGCTGGACGGGCGGATTCTGCTGGTGGCGCGGGTCGAGGGTGTCGATCGCAAATCGTTCTTCGCCGTGGCCGAGAGCAAGAGCGGCGTTGACAATTTCGTCTTCTGGGATCGGCCGGTGGTCATGCCGGAAACGGCCGAGCCGGACACGAACGTCTACGACATGCGGCTCGTGCAGCACGAGGATGGCTGGATTTATGGCCTGTTCTGCACCGAGCGCAAGGACAAGACCAGTCGCGATCTGTCGGCCGCCGTGGCTCAATGCGGCATCGCGCGGACGAAGGACCTGAAGACGTGGGAGCGCCTGCCCGACCTCGTGTCCAAGTCGGCCCAGCAGCGCAACGTCGTGTTGCATCCCGAGTTCATCGATGGCAAGTACGCCTTCTATACCCGGCCGCAGGATACGTTCATCGACGCCGGCTCGGGCGGCGGCATCGGCTGGGCGCTGGCCGACAACATGGAACACGCCGTCATCGGCGACGAGACGATCATGGACTCGCGCCTCTATCACACGATCAAGGAAGGCAAGAACGGCCAGGGTCCCGCGCCGATCAAGACGCCGAAGGGCTGGCTGCACATCGCCCACGGCGTCCGTCCGTGCGCGGCCGGGCTGCGATACGTGATCTACGCCTTCCTCAGCGACCTCCAGCAGCCGTGGAAGGTGACGCATCGGCCGGGCGGATACCTGATCGCGCCCGAGGGCGAGGAGCGCGTCGGCGATGTGTCCAATGTGACATTCTGCAACGGCGCGGTTGGCCGGCAGGACGGCACGATCTTCATCTATTATGCTTCTTCGGATACGCGCTGCCACGTGGCGGCGACCAGCGTGGAGAAGATGCTCGATTATGTCACGAATACGCCCGAGGACCCGCTGCGCAGCGCGGAGTGCGTACGGCAGCGGATTGAGTTGATTGACAGGAATCTGAGCCAAGGACTGAGAGGATAGGTTTTGGTTTAACCGGCTCGCTTGCGAGCCGCTCAGCGCCGTTGGCTGGTTCGGTCGCGACTCGCCTGTCGCGCGACTATCGAAGAACAAAGCGGACCGCGGTTGAACGCGTGGGGTGCCAAGCGGCTCGCAAGCGAGCCGGTTAAACAAAGGAGCGTATGCCCGAACCCAAAATTACCCTCGAGCAGGTCCGCCACGTCGCCAAGCTGGCGCGGCTCGACCTCAGCGACCAGCAGGTGCAGAAATACGCCGGCCAGCTCGGCTCGATCCTCGCCTACGTCGAGAAGATCGGCCAGATCGACACCAGCGGCGTCGAGCCGATGGCCCACGTGCTGCCGCTGCACAACGTGCTTCGCGAGGATGAGATTCAGCCGTCGCTGCCGCTGGAGGAAGTCCTGAAGAACGCGCCCGAGACGGATGGGCCGTTCTTCAAAGTGCCGAAGGTCATTGCCGACGAGGTATCGGAATGAACGACGAGATCAGAGCGATCATCCGATGGGTCCCGGCCCAACGCGGCGGCCGGCAGCATCCGCCTGACCCGGCGATTGGGTATTGCACCGTCGCTCGGTTTGAAGCCGACCCCAATTGCGAACTCGGCGCGTGGAGTCTGCGCATCGCCGATGCATCCGCACTGCACGGCGCGGAGGTCATCGACGCACGAATCCAGTTCCTCAGCCCCGAGGGGCCGAAGGACCTGCTCAAAGAGGGCGAACGATTCGAGCTCATGGAAGGCCGCAAGGTCGTGGCCAAAGGGGTCGTGTTGCCTCTGGCAGTTCGGTTGCCTGAGCGTATCAGCGAGTTTGAGCTGGCGCTCCTGGGTTGATGGTTTCGCTGGGCTTATCAATGACGTCTTTTGAAACACTGATCGATGCGCGCGACGCGCTGGTGCAGAAACGCATCACATCAACAGACCTTGTCCGCCAGTCCCTCGACCGCATCCAGAAGCTCGACCCCGCACTCCACGCCTTCAACAGCGTCTACGCCGATCGCGCGCTGGACCGGGCGAAACAAGCCGATCAAGGCCAGCTCACCGGCCCCCTCGCCGGCATCCCCATCGCCATCAAGGACAACCTCTGCACCACCTTTGGCACCACGACCTGTTCCTCGAAAATCCTGGCCAACTTCCGTTCGCCCTACGACGCCACCGTCGTGCAGAAGCTCGAATCGGCCGGCGCCATCATCCTCGGCAAGACGAACCTCGACGAGTTCGCCATGGGCAGCAGCACCGAGAATAGCGCGTTTGGGCCCACGCGAAATCCCTGGGATACCGATCGCGTGCCCGGCGGCTCCTCCGGCGGCTCGGCCGCGGCGCTGGCGGCCGGCATGTGCCGCGCGTCGATCGGCTCCGACACCGGCGGCTCGATCCGCCAACCGGCCGCGCTGTGCGGCATCGTCGGTCTCAAGCCGACCTACGGCCGGGTCAGTCGATATGGCCTGGTGGCCTACGCATCATCGCTCGATCAGATCGGCCCATTCGGATGGACGGTCGCCGATGTGGCGCTGATGCTCAACGTCATCGCCGGCCACGATCCGCGCGATTCGACCAGCGCCCCCGACGCGGTCCCCGACTACGCGCACGACCTGGATCGGCCGATCGAGGGCCTGCGCATCGGCCTGCCACGCGAGTATCAGTCGGGCGATGGCATCGACCCGCAGGTGAAGTCCGCCATCGACGCCGCCGTGGCCCGCTACAAGGACCTGGGCGCGCAGGTCGTCGAGATCTCCCTGCCCAACATGGAATACGGCATCGCCGCCTACTACATCATCGCGCCGTGCGAGGCCTCCAGCAACCTGGCCCGCTACGACGGCGTGCATTTTGGCCACCGCACGAAGCAGCCGGTGAAAGACATCATCGATCTGTTCAGCAAGTCCCGCGTCGAAGGCTTCGGCGAGGAGGTGCAGCGTCGAATCATGATCGGCACCTACGCCCTCTCCAGCGGCTACTACGACGCCTATTACGTCCGCGCCCTTAAGATGCGCGCCTGATCAAGCGCGACTTCGACAAGGCGTTCGAGAGCTGCGACGTGGTCCTCTCACCCACATCGCCGACGCCTGCATTCCGCATCGGCGAGAAGACCGGCGACCCGCTTCAGATGTACCTGATGGATGTCTTCACGGTGACGTGCAACATCGCCGGCCTGCCCGGCATCAGCCTCCCCTGCGGCTTCACGGCCGGCGAAAAGCCCCTGCCCATCGGGATGCAGTTACTCGCGCCCGCGTTCGGCGAGCCCAAGCTCCTGCGTATCGCGCGGATGTACGAACAGGCGACGGAGTGGCACAACCGTCGCCCACGGCTTTCGTAGCTCGTTCGGAGTTCCGCCTTCAGGCGGCTGTTCCCCACACCGCGTAAACGCGGAACTCCGAACGACAAATCATCAGTTGTTCGTGGTCCGTAGTCCGTGGACGGGTCAATGGTCCCTTGGTCAGTTGCGAGGGCCTCCCCAGGTTCCAAAATCCCCAGTGGCGAATCCACTGACCAACGGACAACGGACCCAACCACTGACTACGGACAACGGACCACGGACGGTATCCGCTACGCCGCCGCCACCATCGACATCGGCACCATCGTTCGCAGCTTCTCCTCCTTCACACGCTCGATCTGCGCGCCAACCGCGTTGAGCTTCTCTTCGATCTTCTCGTATCCGCGGTCGATGTGATACACGCGGTCGAGCTGGGTCGTGCCGTTGGCCACCAGGCCGCCCAGCACCAGTGCGGCGCTGGCGCGCAGGTCGCTGGCCATGACGATCGCCCCTTGAAGTTCCTTCGCTCCCTGCACCACCGCCGTCGAGCCTTCTTTGCGGATGCGCCCGCCCATGCGGTTCAACTCGCCGACGTGCAGGAAGCGATCGGGGAAGATGCGCTCGGTGACGACGCTGATCCCATCCGCCAGGCAGAGCAGCGCCATGAGCTGCGCCTGCAAGTCGGTGGGGAAACCGGGATAAGGCTGGGTTGTCATCTCGATGGGATTCAGCCGCCGGGCGGCCGAACAGAAGACCGAACCATTCTGCTGTCGGATGCGCACGCCCACATCGTCCAGCAGGTCGATGACCGCGACGAGGTGGTCGAGGTTGGCGTTCCTCAGCTCCAGCTCGCCGTTGCTGATGGCGGCCGCGATGATGAACGTGCCGCACTCGATGCGGTCGGGGATCACCCGATGCTCGCAGCCGGTGAGATGGTTGACGCCTTCGATCTTCATCTCCGGCGTGCCCTGGCCGGTGATCTTCGCGCCCATCTTGTTAAGCAGGTCGGCGCAGTTGACGACTTCCGGCTCGCACGCCGCGCCGACGATGATCGTCTCGCCTTCGGCCAGGGCGGCCGCGCACATGATGTTGATCGTCCCCAGCACCGTCGGCCCCTGCGCGCCGCCCAGGTACATGCGGCACCCCTTCAGCCGCTTGGGTACCGTGCCGATAATGTTGCCGTTCTCGGTGCGGAACTGCGCCCCGAGCTTCTGCAGGCCGCGAATGTGCAGGTCCACCGGCCGATCGCCGATGGCGCAGCCGCCGGGGATCGACACGATCGCCTTTCCTCGCTTGCCCAAGAGCGGCCCCAGCACGCAGATGCTGGCGCGCATGGTCTTGACGATCTCGTACTTGGCCTCGCTCTTCTTCTCGCTGAGGACCTCGATGTCCAGGTTGCCATCGAGCGCCGGCCCGCTGGCGCCGCTGACGATGGCCGGCGCGTGGCGGTCCACCTGGCAGCCCAATTCGCCCAGCAGCGTAGACATCGAATCGATGTCCGAGAGCCTCGGCACGCCTTTGAGCCGGGTCCTGCCTTCGGCCATCAGGCACGCGGCCATGATCGGCAACGAGCTGTTCTTACTGCCGCTGATATCAACTATGCCCCGCAGGGGGTTTCCGCCCTTGATAAGGAAGCTGTCCATCGCTAGCCCTTCCTGGGCTTCGTGGCCCGAAATACTGCCCGGAGAGGTGTTTAGCTCCGGGCAAATGGGTCTATCGGTCAATCCATTGGCCGACGATCAATCAATGCTGAAAGCCGATTGATACACGATTTATCGGACAAACGGCGCGAGCCGGTTGAACCGATACGTCGAAGGCTATTGTGACCAGGCTCGGCCGGATTTGCAAGATGACGCCGCTCGCGAAGCGGTATCGGTGGTATTGAGCGAGTCGCCACGAGTTACGCAGCAGCGCAGCTCGCGGCGGAGAGGGGCTCGGAACTCGCCTTGACGCTCCGGCCGACGCGGCCACGGCTGAGGGAACAACCGTGGCCCCCTTGCGTGCCCACGTGACCTGGCTACACTGCAACCCTAACAAAATAGAAACATCGTATTCTGCCGCACCGAGGCGCTTTCCGGCCCCGAGGCCAACCATGGTCCGCCTCCTCAACCCAGCCGCCGCCGTCTACCGCCCGCGCCACCCCCTTGAGTCCGACTTCCATCGCCTCATCCGCGAACACTTCGACGACTTCCGCGCCGCCTACCCCCAACATTACGCCCCGAAATTCGGCCACTGGCGCCCCGCCATCGACAAGGCCGTCGCCGCCTTCCTCAAGTGCGGCGACCTCCAGCACGGCTTCGCCCGCGTCCGCTGCCCCGACTGCCACCACGAGTTCTTCGTCGCCTTCTCCTGCAAACAACGCTGCATCTGCCCCAGTTGCACCCAGAAGCGCACGCTCCTGTTCGGCATGCATGTGGCCGAAGATGTCTGCCTCGCCGTGCCCCATCGCCAGTTCGTCTGGACCATCCCCAAGCGGCTCCGCATCTTCTTCCGCTTCCACCGCGGCCTGCTCAACCGCCTGCCGCCGCTGGCGTGGGAGACCATCCTTGAAGTCTACCGTCCGCTCCTTGGCCCCGATGTCCTTCCCGGCGGCATCCTCGCCATCCAGACCTTCGGAACCCTCATCCACTTCCACCCCCACCTGCACGGCCTGATCACCGAAGGCGCCTTCGCCCCCGATGGCACGTTTCACGGCCTTCCCGTCAACCTCACCCACGAGCCGTTCCTGCGCCTGTGGGAACGCAAGGTCTTCCAACTACTGCTGGATGAGGGCCGCATCGAGCCGGCGCTGGTCGAGCAGATGCGCTCCTGGCGTCACAGCGGATTCAACGTTGACCGCTCCGTGCGCCTGGCCGCCGGCGACCGCGACGGCCTGCGCCGCCTGGCCCAGTACATGGCCCGCTGCCCGTTCGGCCTCTCCCGGCTCATCCGCATCACCCCCGCCGGCCAGGTGCTCTATAAGGCCGAGAAGGACCACTGCCAGCACTACCCCACGCCAGCGACGTAGGGGCGGCTTTAGCCGCCGGGGTTGCCGGATCGCCGTAGGGATGCCGTAGGGGCGACGTAGGGGCGGCTTTAGCCGCCGGGTGTGCCGGATGATTTCACAACGGGGGCGTGCGAGCCAGCCACGGCGGCTAAAGCCGCCCCTACGCGGCCGCGCCGCCGACGCACCGAACGCCCGCGCCGAACCCGCAGACCACGAATCCGCTGCCGATCGTTGAATCGCCCCTTCTCGACCGCCGCCGCTGGGCCATCCCGATCAAACGTATCTACCAGGTGAAATCTGAAATCTGAAATCTGAAATGTGAAATGTGAACTCTGGTCAAACGCATCTACCAGGCCGATCCCCTGCTCTGCCCCAAATGCGGCGGAACGATGAAGATCATCGCCTTCATCGAGGCCCGCCAGGAGGATGTCATCCGCAAGATCCTCCAGCATTGCGGCCTGTGGCACGACCCGCCTGCCCGCGCCCCGCCCAAGCCCGCGCCCGCATCGCGGCATTCCGCCGCCGCTCCCCAGCGCGATCCCGGCTTTACCGTCGAGCCCGACGGCGACTTCATCGAACACGCCCGCCGCGAGCACCTCGACCAGCCCGATCTGCCCTGGGAGCGATAATCCACCGCACGGGAAAAGCCAACTCAGCCATTGCATGCCCTGAGTCTGGTGGTATATTGCTCTTGGACTGCCCGGGGACGGTCCCCGGGCCAGGAAATATCCGCGAAATCGGCCAACCGCGTGTCAGGCGATTCGAGTGGGGTTCCGGGAGATGAAGCATGGACGCCCCAAACTCCCCCTCTCCCCCCCAACCCCTCACCCCCGCCCGGCGCTGCGCCCCCCGGAATCAAATTTCCTATCAGGGTTCCAGCTCCCCACCCGCCGGGTTTGCATTGAAAGGTTCCAGCTACGTGTCAGTTCACATGGCGTTCTCCTTTCGCGAGCTTACTTGGCGCAATCCCCATTTCAGTTCCCGCCTGGTGTCGCTGTCGCATGTCGTGCCCAGGATGCTGGTTGCGCACGTGAATATCTAAAAAACTGATACCCACGCGAAATACACTTGATAAAGGGTCGTAACTCGATACCATTGCCGCTTGTTTGTTCGTGGGTTGGTGGGTTCGAGGGCGGAAGGAGCGGTTTGCTCCTGCCTCCGAGCCGGTTCCCCTGGGAAGGAGTCGGTCATGTCATTTCTCTCGTTGCGCAGGTTGCATCGCGTTCTTCGCTCGGCAGTCCATTCGGTTCTGGCACGCTACAGGAGCACGGATTCCCGCGTCCGCTTCTTGCCGCATGAATGCTCGGAACCCCTGGAAAGCCGCCGGCTGCTCTCGGCACCGGTGATCTCTTCCATCGGCGTGACCAACGCGGACGACGAGATCACCGCCCGGCAGATCGCCTGGGGCGATGGCTCATATTCCTGTCCGTCCGCGTACGATTCATCGGCCTCTCACACCTTCGACAGCGGCTCCTACACGGTCGTCTTCAGCGTCACCGACTGCGAAGGCACGTACAACGCCAACGGCGTCTCCGTGAACGTCTCATCGGCCGCGCCCACGCTGAGCCTCAGCGACTCCGGCTCGCCCGATGAGGGCTCATGTTACACTTTGAGCCTCTCGGGATATTGGGACGGCATCGATTCGCTCAACGGCGCGTGCGTCAGTTGGGGCGATTCATGCAGCTCCTGCGACAGCGCCTCCGGCAGCAATTACAGCAATTCCCTGCAGCACACCTACCCGGCCGACGGGACCTACCAGCTATCCGCCACGCTCACCGACAACGGCGGCGATTCGGTCACCGTCACGCGCGATGTCACCGTCAACAACGTCACGCCGGTCCTGACCATCTCCGGCTCGAATTCAGTCGATGAAGGCGCAAACGTGCTTTACCTTTTCGGCCACTCAGCCCGGCAGCGACGACACCATCCGCCAATGGGTCATCTACTACGGCGACGGCGCCAGCGCCAGCCTCACGGGTAATCCGGCCTACGACTACCACGCCTACGACGCGTACTTCAGCCAGTACCAGATTACGGCGCATGCGGTGACGGATGGCGGCACTTACGATGCGACGTATAATGTGAGCGTGACGAACCTGCCGCCCACCGTCTGCATCTCCGGCAGCGAGAGCATCGACGAAGGCTCGACGTACACGCTGGGCCTGTCGGCCGCCGATCCTGGCGGCGATGGCCCGCTGACGTACTGCATTCAGTGGGGCGACGGGGCGAGCCAGACGTTGCACGACAGCCCCGGCTCGATCGGCCACATCTATGCCGATAACAGCAGCTACGGCTATTCGCTGCAGGTGACCGTGACGGATGCCTATGGCGCCTCGGCGTACGCCTCGCGCACGGTGGTGGTCAACGACGTGCCGCCGTCGCTTGGGGCCACCGGCCCGTCCACCGTGCCCGAAGGCTCATCCTATCCCCTGGACCTGTGCTGGTACGACCCCGGGGCCGACACGCTGACGTTCGGCATCAACTGGGGCGACGGCTCGCAGATACAGACCGTCAGCGGCGACACCGGCCGGGTGTATCACACCTTCAGCATTACAAGCGGGTGCTGCGCCTACGTCTGCCTCACCGCCAGCGATGAGGATGGCACGTATACATTCAACGGCGAGCAGATCACCGTGAACGTGGGCGCGCCGGCCGCGGGGTATTACATGATTTCCGGCGGCGGCTCCGGCCAAGGCACGAGCTGCGACGGATCGGTCCAGGTCAAGAGCGAATACGCCGGCCAGTACGTCTACGGCTCGCCGGAGGACGTTGTCGCCAGCGCGCTGGAGGGCGAAGTGTGCGTGACCGACAACGGCCAGACGCTCAGCACCCGCACGTTCCCCGACAGCGGTTGTTTCGCGGTGTGTCCGAGCTACGACGGATCGGGGGGCTACAGCGTGACGGTCTCGTTCGCGGACACCGAGTACGTCTGCCCGTGCATGGGCTGCTGCTGTCATGAGGTGTGCGCATCCAACGAGTGGACGTTCACGATGGAGAAGCTGAGCGTGAGCGTATCGGCCACCGACCCGAATGCGTCGGAGGCGGGGCCGGACCCGGCGACGTTCACGGCAAACATTTCCGGGCCAATCTCCAGCGACTCGCCGACGCTGAACGTGTGCTATTCGATGAGCGGGACGGCGACGCCGACCACTGACTACACGATGAGCACGGCTTCGTTTACGTTCACGCCGGGAGGGAGTACGAGCGCCACGGCGACCCTGACGCCACTGATCGACGCACTCGTCGAGGGAAACGAGAACGCCAACATGGCGCTAAACGTGCCAGCGACCGTCGTGGCGGGGGCGATGACCACGGCCCATGCGGTGATCGCCGATGATCCGCCGGCCATGGTGGGCGTCACGGCAGTCCAGTCCGACGCCGCCGAAGAGGGCCGCCGCCCGGCAATCTTTCGGTTCACGCGGAGGAAGGTCAACGGTGGAGGCTTCGACAATGCACCTGCGCTCGATGTCTCCTATGCTCTTTCGGGCACCGCCACGCCCGACGATGCACAGGCAAGCCAATTGCCACCTGATGACTATCTCGTACTTGTCGGCGGCGAGGTCGTCACGCCGCAGATCGGTTTGATGCACGTGACGATCCCGGCGGGGGAAGACCACGTCGATGTGACGATGAAGCCGTTGAACGATCCCTACAACGAGGGGGATGAGACCATCGTGGTATCCGTTCTGGCCGAAGGATACCCTGTCGATCCCCAAGCAACGCAGGCCGTTGCGACGATAAAGGATCTGCCGATCGTCGTCACGGTGCTCGGGTGGGTAAAGCCAGCGAAGCCAACCTCGGGGGATATCAGGGTGCAATTCGCCCTCATTTGCACTTTCTGAAAAAGCCTGACCTTCATGCAGCAAGGCGCATCAGGCGTTTGGCGAAGGCGAGGATTTTCCGCGGGATGGGCCGCTGCTCGATAGCTGCCAATAATTGTGACTCGAAGAGTGTGCTGCGCAATGCTTTGCGACGGTCGGCATGCGAAGGCCGCCGCCTGGGATCGTCCCAGGGGCAGGCGTGGCGGTTACAGAGGCTTGCTTTGTTCCTGGTCCAAGCCCACAGTTCCACCAGGCTGTGAATCCACAGATTCAGATGGTACGCGCCGATGTTCGCCCACAGATCGCGAAGCTGCTGCTGGCCGACGCCCCAGACTTCCTTCAGGTCGTGAAAGTCCTGCTCGATGGCGCCTCGGTCGGCCATCGCTTCCAGGATCTCCCGCACTCCGGCCGCCGGATCGGTGCAGAAAAAGTACTCCGGGCCCTTGTCCTCCTTCACGATCACCACGCGGATCAGGCCGTAGGCCGGGTGATAGGTGGCCAGGAAGCTCTTGTAGGTTTTGCTCACCGTCTGCCCATATTGCACACACTCGAGGGTTTGCCAGCCGCGTTTGTGCCCGGCCCGTTTGTAGAGGGTGATCCGCTTCTTGCCGTACTTGGGTTTGCGTCCGCGGCGGGAAGGGTCCGTGGGCTTGAGCGGAAGCGGCAAATCATACAGCGCGGCATCCTTGCGCAGCCGGGACACCAGGACCACGCCCGCGGCCAGGGCCGCCTTCATCACCGGCCGCTTGGCATAGGCCCCGTCGGCCACGGCCCACACCACTTTCCCCGCAGCCTGGGCGAGTTGGCTGAGCCACTGGATCAGCGCCGCCGCCTGTTGCAGCTTGGTCTGGAAGGTCCACTTCAGTTGCTTGGGCAGCTTGGGAATGTCTTTCTGCTTGATGTACAGCAGGGCCCGCAGCGGCAGGCCGATCGTGCCCCACGCCGCATGCCGCACCACCCAGGCCAGCGTCACCCAGACATGTCCGTAGACGAACTTGGCGTCGGCAGGACCCGGCGTGGGATTGTGATGAACGCCCGCCCCTTGCACCTTGGGGCCGTAACGCTTGGTGGGCGTGTCGTCGATGGCGAACAGCCAACGCGACTGCGGGGGAAGCTGGTGTTGCAGCAGAAGAAACAGCCGTGTGGCCAGCGTCTCAACCTTGCGTCCCACGCCGGCGATGAAGTAATAGTAGTCGGAGAAATCGCGGGTGATGCCGGCCGCCCGCAGCCAACTGGTGACGGTGCGGCGGCCGCCGGCGAAAAGCATGCCGAAGATCACCATCGGCAGCCGCCAGCGGCAGCGCCCATGCAATCCCATCGCCAGATAGGCCCACCATTCCGACCACTCCTGTGGATACGGTCCGTCGGCCATCCGTGACCTCCGCATCATGATGACGATCCAAGCAGAGTCATCATGACCGGAGACGCGTGATTTCGTCACCGGCTTTTCTTGCCGGTGGCTTTAAGAATGCACAGCTTTTTCAGAAAGTGCAACCCTCATGGCAACAGACCCGTTTAACCAGCAACGGTTCAATGCCGCCTGCGCCCAATTGCGGGATTGGCTTGTGGCCTACCCGCTACTTGCCAATGACTACCAAGCGATGGCGAACCAAGACCCATTCAAGGACCACTTTGAACTCCAGATGGCAGTGGCGAGCATGGTGAACGCCTCCCGATCCGGCAGAAGCATCGGCGCCGCCAATTTCACTGTGAACATCGTTGGCGGGATACTGACGCCCACTCCGACCTGTTTCCCGCAGTTGGAGGACCCGTGGTGGGGATTGTTCTCGGTGGACGTCTTATTTGACCCAAACGACGCCATTGGCCAGGGGCAATACAGTTGCGAGGCGCCGCCACCTGGCGTTTCGCTCCCTATCTCCGAGAGGCAGATCTGGCTTGCGGCGGTCCATCCGGGCGTTGCTGAATTTGAGATGGCCGGAAGTGGAACGCGCACACTCATGGATCCGCTCCAGGGAGTGATTACGCAGGAAGAGGAGATCGGCACGCTGTTGCTGCAGGCGGTAGTCGGTTGATGGACCCACGATTTCACGCTGCGGAGCGCCCATGTTGCGGCTCTGGTATAGCTCGCACGCACCGAAGCGCAGGGCCGTTCGCTGGATTGTGCTCGGCCTCTTGGTGGCGATCTTGCTCGTGCCCGCCGCTATCTGGGGGCCGAGAGTGCTGAGGCAGGGGGTCTATCTTCAGAAACAGCGGAAGTGCCTCAATTTGCGGTTGCCGCCGACCAAGACCGTGTACGAGCAGGATCCGGCGCTCGCCCGGAAGCTGCTGGCGAATGCCACCGACTACCACGCGCCGCAAAATCAGTTCTTCCTGGTGCCGCAGCCCTCGTGGTGGTCGCCACCAGCGTATTACCGCCCGCCCATCTTCGCCGAAATTGGGTATTTGCGGGGCCAGGCGCAGGGGATGGCCTTTTGCCACGAGCGTCGCACCGCGCGAGGTCTTGGGCGGCTCGTCGTGGTGTGGGTCGCGGAGGTGCAGATCGATGACGTAGGACGAACCGTTTTCATCCAAGCCAGGATAGAGACACCGGCCACATGGAAGCCGGGTTCACGGTTGACGCGCTGCACGGACAACCTTTTCTACGGCGTGAGGGTGTACCGGCAACAAACATTGCGCATCTTCGCCGGGCAGCCGGACGATGCCGATGCCAGCCACTTCACGATCGGCTACGAGCTGGACGGGAAGCGGGGAACGATCGATGGCTGGCTGCGCAACCCCGGCCAGCGCGTTCATCTTACGCTGTTCGGGCCTGTGTGCAAATTCGAGTCCATCCAGCTCAAGGTTCGCGACGGGCCACTCCGGTTCAAGGACGAGTATTGAGGAGGGGGAAGAAAAGGGGTCATAAGGCTTTTTCAACCTCCTTCTCCCGCGCCTTTTTCGCCTTTTTCGGCCGTCCGACCGCCCGCAGCGAACTCTCCACCCCCAGCCGCCGCGCCGTCGTCCCGACCCAACTCGCCCCGCCATACGGCCGCCCGCGGTCCCGCGAGCAGCGCAGCGCCATCAGTTCCTTCGGATCCTCCGCCTCATTGACCCACTGCACCCAGTCCGTCGGCCGATCCACCGGCCAGTCCGCCAACAGCTCCTTCATCGCCTCCGCCTTGCCATCCCGCGCCGCCAGCGAGCTCCATCGCCAGTTCTCCGCCCGCCGCACCAGCTTCGCCCGCAGCGCGTTCCGCTCGACATACCGGCACACGTTCAGAAAATGCCCATCCTTCTGAATCGCGAAACTCTTGAACCGGCTCTGATACAGGTGCCCCCTGCCGCCTGTGTGACGGTGCGCATGCCATCGCTGGGCATGCGTCATCGTCAGCCACTGCATGAACCGCGAAAGCTCCCCATCGTGCTTCGGCCACAGCACCAGGTGAAAATGGTTCGGGAATGCGAAGGGGGTCAGGTTTACTTTATTGTTATCACTTTACTGCCCATCGATTTCGCCAGCGGCGCTGCAAAGGGCAGGCGCTGATGCCGCTCGACTCTCCCGGCTCACGCACAGCCGCCCGGAAACCGACGGGCGTCAGGTTACGCAAGTAGTTTCCGCCCGATAGCACGATCAGGCAAAGACCGTCCACCTCCTTCTCTCCGCCCCTTTCGGCCATCGCACTCAACAACCAAAGCAAACCCCGCGCCCACGGCATGCCCGGCTCAGACCCTCACACACGCATTGCGCAGATCGGCCGGCCCACAAGTCAGATCCCTCGCTTTCCCCGCCAAGAACTCCACCAGTGTTGCGCCATGTTGCGCCCACGCAAACCGATTTGCACAACACGCCGGTATCTGTAGAACCCCAACGAAAGCAACCATGATCCTCCTCAACCCAATCCTCACCGCCGACTCCGAAACCCCCGCCCTTCAATCCGAATCCCCCAATCCACAATCTCGAATTCTGAGCCCTGAACCTGGAACCCCAGACCCTTCCTCCACGTCTCCGCGCCTCCGTGGTCAGCCTTCCCCAATCGAAAATCAAAAATCAAAAATCAAAAATCCCCCGAACGAACCCACCGATTCTCCCGCCCCCCACCCACAACCTCCCACCGCGCCAGAGCTTGCAGATTCGCCTCCCTCTCCCGCGCAACCTCCCCTGCGAAACGAACCCATTGCCAACCCGCCCGCCGCCGCGGCATCGAACGCCCACCCGCGGCTCTCACCGGCCGACGTCACACCGGCGCCGGCGGCCGCCTCTCAAGGACGACCATGTCCTCCACACTATCCACTATCCACTATCTGCCGGCAGGGCGGGCGCTCACGCTTCCGCTTCAGATGCGCTCCGCGCCGTGCTATGCTCCTGTCCATGGACGCCCCGCCTGGCCTGGCCAGCAAACCTCCGTGCCGCCGCGAAGATGCCGAGGCGGTGCTGCGCCGGCTACGCGAGGCCGGGCATGTGGCGTATTTCGCCGGCGGGTGCGTGCGCGACCTGCTGCTGGGGCACAAGCCCAAGGATTGGGATGTGGCCACCGACGCCCCGCCAAGGCGGGTGCGGCAGCTTTTCCCCAATACGCAGGCGGTCGGGGCGGCGTTTGGCGTGATCCTGGTCAGGCAGGGCGGGAGCGTGGTCGAGGTGGCGACGTTCCGCGCCGAGGGCGAGTATCTCGATGGCCGCCGGCCGTCGCAGGTGCATTTCACCAATGCCGAGCACGATGCCTCGCGGCGGGATTTCACCATCAATGGCCTCTTTCTCGATCCGCTGGAGAACGATCGCGTGATCGACTACGTCGGCGGGCAGCGCGACCTGGCCGATCACGTGTTGCGGGCGATTGGCGATCCGGCCAAACGCTTCGAGGAAGACCACCTGCGGCTGTTGCGGGCGGTGAGGTTCGCCTCGCGATTCGATTTTCAGATTGAGCCGGCCACGTCGGCGGCGATCGCGGCGGCCTCCCCGCTGCTCAAGCAGATCAGCCCCGAGCGCATCGCCGATGAGCTGCGGCTGTCGTTGATGCCGCCGACGCGCGATCGGGCCTGGCGGCTGCTGTGGCAATACCGGCTGCTGCACGTGGTGTATCGCTTCCTGCCGCTGGAGGCGGGAGTTACGCTCGATCCATCCCGCTCGATCTTCCTGAATCTTCTGCCGGGCAGGGGGATCGGCTTCGGGCTGGCGCTGGCGGGTGGAGTGCTGTGCGCACGGTGGCAGGCGGGGGGCGACATCCGGCTGCTGTTGACTGGCCGGGCCGTGCGGCATGATGTACATGCGATGCGTCAGGCGCTGCGGATCAGCAACGATGAGATGGATGAGATGCAGCAGACGCTCGACGGGATCGAGCCGCTGCTGCGGGATGAGCCGTCGCGCGTGGCGGCCATGAAGCGGTTCCTCGCCCGCGCCACGTCGCCTCAATCGCGGGCGCTGATGGATGCGCTGCGGGCGGTTGGCATCGAGCCGGAGCGGATCGACTGGCTGAAGGGCGAACTGTCGCGACTGGAGAAAGAGGATGTCGCGCCACCGCCGCTGATCACGGGCGATGACCTGACGGCGGCCGGGCTGACGCCGGGGCCGGCGTTCAAGAGGATTCTCGACACCGTCTATGATGCCCAGCTAGAGGGGCGGGTCACGATGCGCGACGAGGCGATGGCGATGGCGATGGCGATGGCGATGAAGATCAACGGTTGATGAGTCCGTGGTTCGTGGTCCGTTGTCAGTGGTTGGGTCCCTGGTTCGTTGGTCAGTGGGTCTGCCATTTGCCTCGCCGGTGGCTCGCAACTGACCAAGGGACCAATGACCCGTCCACGGGCAACTGACCACTGACAACTGGCTACTTCCTCCCCAGCGACCGCACGATCTGCCGCACATCGCCGACCTGCGTGATCTTAAGCCCGAAATTCTCGCCGACCTTGACGGCCTCGCCGACCGCGATGCTCTTGTTGTTCACGAGCAGTTCCAGCGGCTCCTCGTTCGACTTGGAGAATTCGATGATCGCGCCCACGCCGAGGCGCAGGACCTCGTTGAGGGTCAGCTTCCGCTCGGCGAGCTTGACGATCATCGGCACGTGCAGGCGCAGGATGCGCTTGAGTTCGGCCTGTGCCGACTCGGCGGGAGGAGACTGTGTGGCGACGATGGGCATTCTCAGGGCAGAGCTTCAGCCTGTGAGGTATTATCGGCCGCCGGGGGGATTGGGGATGAATCGGAATTGGCCTGCCCGTTCTCGGTGGCGCGCCGCCCGGCGGACCGCGCTCCTTATTGCCGGGGCCAACTCAGGCTACAATGGCCGCCATGAAACACATGACCATCGCTGCGGGCCTGATTGCAATATTCGTGGGTTGGGCAGTGTGTGCGGCCGGGCAGGCGCGGGCGGCCACGTATGTGGTGGACCAGGCAGCGCCCGCGGCGGCGGACAACAACGCGGGAACGGAGGAGAAGCCCTTCAAGACCATCCAGCATGCCGCCAACTCGGCCAAGCCGGGTGACACTGTCTACGTGATGGCGGGCAAGTACGATGAGCGCGTCAAGGTGAAGACCAGCGGCGCGGAGGGCCAGCCGATCACCTTCCGGGCGATGCCCCGGCGGTCGGTGGTCGTGGGCGGGTTCGACCTTCAGGCCAGCTACTTCCGCGTTGAGGGCTTCGAGATCACGGCCGCGAAACCGGCCACGGCGGTGCAGTTGAGCGGGAGCCACTGCGAGGTGCTTGACAACTACATCCACGACATGATGGTCGGCGTCGCCGGAACGGTCGGCATACCGAGCGACGACCGCCAGACACGCGACTACTCGGCCGTGGCGCACAACCGCATCGCGTATAACAAGGTCTATCACAGCCAATACGGATTCATGCTGGGCGGGGAAGACTGGCTGGTGGAGAACAACGAGGTCAATCGGCTGTTCATGTACACGCCGGGCAATCGAAACGACGATTGCGACTACTCGCGGTTCTTCGGCAAGGGCTGCGTGCAGCGGTACAACTATTACCATGGCAGCACGGCCGCGGAGATCAAGGTCGCCCACGTCGATTGCCTCCAGACCTTCACGAACAACGGCGAGATTGCGCAGGATCTGGTGTTCGAATACAACACCTGCTTCGATTTCCACCAGATGTGCATGGTGGAGAGCGCGCCGCACATCGGCAGCGTCAGGGGCTGGACGTTCCGGGGCAACATCGCATCGACCAACTCGCCGACGATGAGCGGGGGCTGGGGGCCGGACATCATCCAGACGCTGGACGTGACAATCGAAAACAACACCATCGCGACCGTGCGATGGGCGGCCATTGGCCTGCGGGGCAAGGAATCCACCAATGGGCAGATCCGCAACAACATTCTCTGCGACGCCGACAGGGCCGTGATCCATGGCGACAAGGATTTCACGCCGGCCAATCCGGTGATGGAGTACAACCTCTGCTTCCTCAAGACCAAGGACTGGCCGCTCGCCGGCGCGACGAACATCAATAACAAGGACCCACTCTTCGTGGATGCGGCCAAGCGGGATTTCCGCCTGCAGAAGGGCAGCCCGGCGATCGGCGCGGGCAAGGGCGGCGTGACGATCGGGGCGCTGGAGTATCCCAACGTGTACTATGTCGATCCTCGCCATCCCGCGGCCGCCGACCAGCCGGCGTGGGGCTATCCGGCCGTGCCGCTGGCGAGCCTGGCCGGGGTATGCGCCTGCCGGACGCGGGCGAGTCCATCGTCCTGCGCGGCGGCGTGTATCGCGAGACGCTGCGGCTCCGCAGCGATGGCGTGACGATCCGCGCCATGAAGGGCGAGAGCGTCACGATCAGCGGCGCGGACTTGATCGAGGGGTGGCAGCGCCAGGCCGATGGAAGCTGGTCGGCGCCGCTGCCGGCCAAACCGAAGCAGATCCTCCGCGATGGCCAGCCCTGGGTTGAGTTCGGCTATGACGAGACTGCCAAGCGGATCACGGTGAAAGGCGGCGACCCGAGGCTGCACGTCTTCGAGACGGTGGTGCGCGAGCAGGGGATGCACTTGGGCGGGAAGGACATCAAGGTGGAGGGCATCACGGTGACGAACACGCTGAAAGAGGGAGGGCGCTGAACGGTCCTACACCTTGGCCGCTTCGCGCTTGGGGTCGAGCACGTCGCGCAGGCCGTCGCCCAGGAAGTTGAGGCAGAGGAGCGTGATGGCCAGGAGGATGCAGGGAAATAGGAGCATCCACCAGCGGGAGAAGACCGTGTTGAGGGCGGGCAATAGCCCCTCGCTGGCCAGCGATCCCCAGCTTGGCAGCGGCTGCTGGATGCCGACGCCCAGGAAGCTGAGGAAGGACTCCTGGAGGATCGCCTGCGGCACCGTGAGCGTGGCGTAGACGATGATCGGGCCGGCGAGGTTGGGCAGGAGATGGCGGAAGAAGATGCGCGCGGCGAGAGGCCGAGGGCGCGGGAGGCTTCGATGAACGGTTGGGAGCGGAGGGAGAGAACCTGGCCGCGGACGACGCGGGCCATGGTCAACCAGCTTACCGAGCCGATGGCCGCGAAGAGGAGGACGAGGCTGGCTTTCTGTTGGTTGCCGGCGAACAGGCCGGCGGCGATGCGGGCTTCGAAGGCGACCTTGAAGAGGATGATGAGGAGGATGTAGGGCAGGCCGTAGAGCACATCGACCATGCGCATGAGCACCGCGTCGACCCAGCCGCCGCGATAGCCGGCGATCATGCCGATGCTCACGCCGAGGATGACGGCGATGGCGGCGGCCGCGAAGCCCACGGCGAGGCTCACCGCGCCGCCGAGGAGGCAGCGGCCGAGCAAGCTTCGGCCGAGATTGTCCGCGCCGAACAAGCCCCACGCAGCGCGCGTCGGCGCTGGCGCGCCAGTTCGATTTTCTGGCCGTTGTAATAGAAGTCGCTGTTGCGATTGAGAGTGAGGGGAAGCGTGGCGAGGCAGAGGATCAGGATGATGCCGAGGATGCCGCCGGCGATGAGGATGCGTCGGCTGGCGCGGACCTGACGCCAGATCGAATCGGGCGGCGCATCGTGCGTCGTGGCGGTTGTCGGGATGTCGGCGATGGCGGTCATTGGTTTTTCGCTCCCACCTCGATGCGCGGATCGATGAAGGCGTAGCCGATGTCGACCAGGAGGTTGAGCGTCAGCAGGAAGACCGAATAGATCATGACGGTGCCGAGGATGAGCGTCTGGTCGCGGTTGCGGACGCTGTTGACGAAGTGCTGGCCGAGGCCGGGGATGTTGAAGACGGTCTCGACGACGAAGGACCCGGTCATGGCGGCGGCCGCTGCGGGGCCGAGGAACGTAAAGACGGGGAGGAAGGCGTTGCGCAGGCAATGCTTGAAGATGACGCGAAGGCGCGAGACGCCCTTGGCGCGGGCGGTGCGGACGTAGTCGCTGCTGAGCACGTCGATCATGGCGACGCGCGTGAGCCGGGCGATGTAGGCCATGGGCATGAGCGAGAGGGCGATGGCGGGAAGCACCATGTTGGAGATGGCGCCCCAACCGCCGACGGGGAACCAGTTGGCCTTGACGGCCAGGAAAATCAGCAGGAGGCTGGCCGCGACGAAGCTGGGCAGGCTGACGCCGATGAGGGCGATGCCGAGCGAGAGCATGTCGAGGATGCCGCCGCGGCGGACGGCCGCCAGAGTGCCGATCAGCACGCCGGCGAAGGTGGCGATGGTCAGGCCGAAGAGCCCCAGCGTCACGGAGATGGGCAGCGAGCTTTTCAGCACGTCGTTGACGGACCACTCGGGGTATTCAAAGCTGGGACCGAAGTTGCCGCGGAGCATGTTGGCCGGGTAGTACGTGAGAAACTTGTACCACTGGTCGGCGTGAAACCGTTCCTTGAGGACTTTCTCGGCGCGGGGGTCGAGCTTGCGGTCGGTACGTTCGAAGGGGCTGCCGGGAGCGACCCACGCCAGCGCGAACGTGACCAGATAGATGATCGTGAGGATCAGTGGGAACTGCACGAGCCTGTAGAGGGTGTATTTCAACATCAGCGCTGGACGTGGACGGAGTTGAACATGAGCATGACGCGCACGTTGAGGGGCAGGCCCGTGACATTATCGCGGAAGAGATAGCAGTTCACATAATGGTAAAGGGGAATGATGGGCTGCTCGTTGATGAGGATCTGCTCGGCCTGACTCAGCAGGTCCAGGCGTTTCTTGGCGTCGGGTTGTTTGCGCGCCTGCTCGCAGAGTTGATCGTACTGCTTGTTCTTCCAATCTGAGTCGTTGTTCTCGCTGTCGGAGAGGTATTTGTCGGTGAAGGTGGAGACATCCATGTAGTCGCCGTACCAGCTTGCGCGAGCGATGTCATATTCCTTCTTGTGCAGGCGCTGGCGGAAGGACTTGATCTCGACCGTCTCGGTTTCCATCTGGATGCCGAGGTTGTGCTGCCACTGGCGGGCAATGAACTGGGCGATATCGGCGTGGGAGCCTTCGGCGTTGTAGAGGATGGACATCTTGGGGAAACCCCGGCCGCCGGGAAAGCCGGCGTCGGCCAGCAGTTTGCGGGCTTCGTCGATGTTGAGCAGGAGGCCGCGCGGCAGGCGGTAATCGGGGAAGACGTTGGGCGGAGTGAAGCTGCTGGCGACCGGCTCGCCGAGGCGGGTGATGTTGCGGACGATGCCTTCGCGGTCGATGGCCAGCGACAGGGCGCGGCGGACGCGCGGATCGTTCAGCGGGGGTTTGCGGCAATTGATGGAATAGAAATACGTGCCGAAGCCGGGGAAGATGTGCAAGTCTTTCCGGCCTTTGGCGCGAAGCTCGGCGGCGAGGTCGGCCGAAACATCCGAGAGCCAGTCGACGCCGCCGCGGTCGTAGGTGAGGAACGACCACTGCGGGTCGCTGGTGCTGACCATTTCGATCGCCTTGCTCCTGACGCTGGCGCGGTTCCAGTAGAACTCGCTGGCATCGAGGCGAGTGCGCTTCTTGAATTCCCACGCCGAGAGGCGATAGGGGCCGTTGCCGATGAGATTCGGCGGGCGGATGAAGTTGGTGTCGTAGGAAACCCGGCCGGTTTTCTCATCCGCCGGCTGCGCGAACTTGCGCATGGACGGCTCGTGCATCGGGAAGAACGCGGGGAAGGCGCATAACTCGGGAAAGAACGGCAGCGGGTCTTCGAGGCTCACGCGGAGAGTGTGCTCGTCGAGGGCTTCGATGCCGACGTCGGAAAACAATTTACGTCCCCTTTTTTCGAAGTCGTCCTGGTATTGGCGCGCGCCTCGAACATAGGTGGCGATGAGATAGGTGTAGTCGCCGGGCTCTTCCAGCGAGCGTTTCCAGGAGAAGATGAAATCGGCCGGCGTTACGGGGCTGCCATCGTGCCAGCGGGCCTCGCGGCGGATGTGGAAGGTGTAGACCTTCTTGTCGGGGCTGATGTCGATGCGCTCGGCCGCGCCGGGGATGGGGTCGAGCGTTACGGGATCGAGCGTGTAGAGGCCTTCCCAGACGGCGTAGGCGATGCGGATGTCCTGGAGCCAGGACATGTCCTTGAGGTCGAGGGTGCCGATCTCGCCGCGGTTGATGAAGACAAAGTCGGCGCGATGGCGGGCGGCGCCGCCGGACCAGATGACTTCGCCGGCCAGCAGAGCGATCATCGCCAGGGGGATGGCCAGCAGGCGGAGCATGGCAGTGGTTTCTCAGGGGATCCAGCCGGGCAAGTGAACCGTGACATCCTTCCACGAGCTGCTGATTGCGTCCCGCAGCGGCTTGAGGGCTTCCGCGAGTGAGCCGGCGAGCGCGGTGCGCGTATCCTGGTCTGCCTTCAGGGCCACGGTTTCCAGATTCTTATCACTTGAGACTTGAGCGATTACGGCAGTGACTTGGATCGCAACGTGAGCGTATTCCAGCAGGTCCTCGCGATGATTGGGGATCTTGTCGTCGTACCGATCAGCCAGCAGGACCAGGAGGTCGGCGATTAGCTGTCGGGTGCTCTTCTGCTGCTGCGGCGTCAGGCCGGCCCAGACGGCCGCTCGCGACAGGAACTTGACGGGGTCGCTTTCGCCCTGCGCCTCGTCGGGAATGGTGTTCTTGTTGCCGTAGAGCGTCATGCGCTTCTGCGCCAGCGACAGAAGGGGATCGGCAACGACTTGGACAACGGCTTTGTCGATGCTCTGGGTGAGGGCCTTGACAGCCTCGGTAATGATCGCTGGCCCGACGCTTGGGCGATCCGCCGCGGCGACCGGCGGAATGATGTAGCGCCCGGCCACGGCCATGACCGATGCGAGCAACTGCTTGTGGGTGCCCGCCTTGATCGAATCGGCCAGGACGTAGCGGGCGGCGCGCATGCCCCAGAGGTTGATGGCTTCGCACTTGTCATCGAGCAGTTTGGCCACCACCGGGACCAGCTTGGCGTTGGCGCAGTCCTGGGCGACCCTGGCCGCGACGATCGCCGCGTTGAGCGTGCCGCGGACCTCCTTGTTCTTCGCCAGGAAAGCCAGCAGCGCGTCGTTGAGTGCGTTGGCATATTCCAGGCCGTACATCGCCGAGGGCGGCTTGAGGCCGTTCTTGGACGCCTCGCACAGGGCCGAGCGGGCCTTGGCCAGCACATCACCGTCGGGATCGGCCAGCCTGGCGACGCTATCGTCGATAAATGCGCGAATGTCCTTGGCCTGGGCGGCGTCGATGGTCGTGGCTTCGCGGATGGTGGTCGCGGGCGCTGGCAACAGTGTCACCGCCGGCGCAGGCGCGACCGCGGGTGCGGGAACCGGCTGGCCGGTCACGTAGTTCCCCCACGCGCACACGATGGAAGCAACAATCAGCAGTGAGAAACGATAGCTGTGGTTCATCAAAGTGCTACTCGTCAGAGGGTCACCACCGCGAGTCTCCGAGGCGCCGAACCGTAGCAGATGCCATGGGTAGTGTCAAGTTGACCCCGGCGCGCCGATGCGATAAAGGTATAGGGCGTCGCACGTTCGCCCAGTCGCCTCGTGTTGGGAGCAGCCGAGCATGGAAAACATCCGACTGGAAAGCATACCCAACCCCGCGGTCCGCCGCCTGTCGCTCTATCTGCGGCAGCTCGAAGGCTTCAAGCGCAAGGACCGCCGGACCATTTCCAGCAAACAGCTTGGCGAGAGCCTGGGGCTGACCGATGCGCAGGTCCGCAAGGACCTCGGGTATTTCGGGCAGTTCGGCCACCCCGGCATTGGCTATCGCGTGGACGAGCTGATTGCCCAGTTGCGTAAGATTCTGGGCACCGACCGAATCTGGAGCGTGCTGCTGGTGGGTGCGGGCAACCTCGGCCGCGCGCTGCTGGCCTACAAGGGATTCGAGCGAAAAGGCTTCAAGCTCACGGCCGTCTTCGACGCCGACGCAAACAAGGTTGGGAAGAAATACGGCGGCTTCGTGATCCAGAGCATATCGGAGCTGGCCGCCACCGTGCAGAAATCGGCGATCCGGATGGGCATCATCGCGGTGCCGGCGGACCACGCCCAGGAGGTGGCGGACCTGCTCGTGGCGGCGGGCGTGCGCGGCATCCTGAATTTCGCGCCGGTGTCGTTGACGGTGCCGCCGGAGGTGGGGATGGCGTCGGTGGACCTGGCCGTGCAACTCGAACAGCTCTCGTTTATGGTCAATTTCAGCGCGGGCACGGCGTGAGGCGCATATTCGCCTGGTGCCGCCAGTGCCCTCACTGGCGGTCATTCGCGCGGTCTGTCTTCCGCCAGTGAGGGCACTGGCGGCACTTGCACAACACGCTCCCGGCCCGCGGGTAGCCTTGGCAGACACATGACCCTCGTCACCCCGCCACCTGCGCGCCCCGGCATCCGCAACGACCGCTGCGCCCAGCGCGCAGCTCTCGCTGTTCGATTCCACGTGCATCATCGTGGGGATCATCATCGGGTCGATGATCTACGAGATGGCGCCCGCCATCGCAGCCAATGTTCACTCGCCCCTGTGGCTGGCGGGGATGTGGCTTTTCGGCGGCGCGATCTCGCTGATTGGTGCGCTGTGCTATGCCGAGCTGGCGACGGCCTGGCCGACCGCCGGCGGGGATTACGTCTATCTCACGCGCGCCTTTGGCCGGCCGATGGGGTTTCTCTTCGGCTGGGCGCAGCTCTGGATCGTTCGGCCGGGCTCGCTGGGCGCATTGGCGTACGTGTTCGCGCGATATGCCGATCAGCTCGTGCCACTGGGCGGCGGTGCGCGCGGGTTGATGGTCTACGCCGCCGGCGCGATTATCGTGCTGACGCTGGTCAACATGCTCGGCGTGCGCGAGGGCAAGTGGACGCAGAATATCCTCACCGCGCTGAAGGTGCTGGGGCTTGGGGCAATCGTGGCCGTCGGCGTCTTTCACTCCTCGCCGGCGGGATTTGTGATCGAGGCGCCGGGCGATCCGCCTGATCTCAGGCTGGCGCTGATCTTCATCTTCATCGCCTATGGCGGTTGGAACGAGATGGCCTACGTGGCGGCCGAGGTGCGCGATCCCCGGCGCAACATCCTCCGCAGCCTGGTGCTGGGGACTGTCGCGGTGACGCTGATCTATCTCGTGCTCAACGTCGCCTTCGTGCATGCACTGGGTTTCCATGGTGCGCGCCAGTCGCACGCGATTGCGGCCGACGTGATGCGCCTTGCGGCCGGGCCCAAGGCGGCCGGGCTCATCAGCGCGCTGATCTGCATCACGGCGCTGGGCGGGATCAACGGCATGATCTTCACGGGGGCGCGCATCTCATATGCCCTGGGCACCGAGCACCGGCTTTTCGCGGTGATGGGCCGCTGGGACAAACGCCGTGGCACGCCGATTCGATCGCTCACCGTCCAGGCGATCATCACGCTGACGCTCGTGGTCGCCTTCGGCTGGAAGCACGGCGGGTTCGACAGCCTCGTCAACTTCACCACGCCCGTCTTCTGGATCTTCTTCCTGCTGATCGGGGCGAGCCTGTTTGTGCTGCGCGTGCGCGAACCACACGCATCGCGGCCGTATCGCGTGCCGATGTATCCGCTGATTCCGGCCGTGTTCTGCGCCTCGAGCGCGTTCATGCTCTGGGCGAGCGTGTCATACGCGCTGGCGCATCGCAGCGCGGAGGCGTTCTGGTCCATCGGCGTGCTGGGCGTGGGAGTCGTGCTGTGCGGAATTCGCGGTCGGCGAGGGTGACGATGCCCTTGCTGCTCAAGGGGCAGCGATCGGCCTGGCTATTTCACGTCGTATTCCACCATGCCTCTGATTTGATCGCTGAGAACCTCCACGATCACTTTCCGCACAATGTCAACCGATTCGTTGCGGACGATTCCATTGCGCGCGACGACATGTAACGAGCTACCCGCCGTTCTCCGTCGCGCCACGTTCCAAGGAAATGCACGTGGTCGTTTGACTCGTCGTCTTTAAGGTCCGGACCGTCGCGGCTCGCCAGGGTCACTGCGACGATGCAGTTGGTCAGATCGCGCCCGGATACGTTCTTCAACAAGAGCAGATCGCTGTCGCGGGTTGCATTCCGCGAGGCGACGAAATCCACCTCAACCAGGGGCTTTTGCTCCACGAACAACGCGCGTTTCAACTGGAACTTCATCTCCCTTCCGTCCCGCAGCGCGGTGATTTTCACCGTCGTATCCATATCGCCCCGAATCCGCGCTATGATCTCGTCCGCCCGGACTTTTCCGTCTGTGTCCTTCCGGCGCGCACGCCATCGACCTCCACGATCTGGTCGCCTTTCCTGATGCCGCCCAAAGCGGCGGGGCCGTTGGCAAGGGCCTCGACCACCTTGAGCCCGTCTTCGCCCGGCTCGGTTGCCAGGCCAATGCCGAATACCATCGCATTCGGCGCCTTGCAGTGTTTGACGGCGGCATTAATCAATGCCCACTTTTCCCCCCGCACCAGTTGGTATTCCTCGCGGCACTTGTCCAATGCCTCCGATTTCTCATACGCGACGATCCCCGCTTTGATCGTTTCCCCAAACCCTTTCAGCACCAATGCCGCCACATCCTCCTTTTCCTCTTTGGACAACTCCTTCTTTCGCAACGCGTCAATCGCCGCGGGCGTCGCATCGATCGCCTTTCTAATCAGGCCTTCGACGTCCGGCAACTGCGCGCCCAAACGCCGCAATTCCACCATGCCATCATGAAAACGATCCAAATGCCGAATCGCCCGCTTCCGGATTGCTTCCATCTCCGGCGTGACTCTGATCGTTGCGAGCAGTTGCCGCGCCAATTCCATCTGCAGCATCAGTTGAATGTCTTTGTTTGCATTGCCCGCGTCCGTGGCGTTCTCGCATATCGGCGAGCCGAGCAACCTCACCATCGTGTGAATATCATCGCCCCGCCCCGATGTGGCCCACCCGGACAGACCCGCCGCTATGCCCGCCGCGACAATCCACCTGATCATGGTCGATTCCTCCGACAGAAGCCTGGGGCGTGCATATGAGCACGCGGGTTGCGCGCCCGTCTGGTCATGGGGGAAGGCTATCGGCGCGATATCGCGGCGTCAATGAGGTGGCATGGGTGGGATGGCCCCCTGTCTCGGCTGCGCTGCCGTCGCCGGCCGTTGGCGCGATGCCGCCACCGCCAGCAGCACACCCGCCATCACCGCGGCGGCGCCCGGATAGAACCACCTGCGCGGCCATTCGCCAAAGAGCATCACGCCGGCCACCGCGATGAGCACGAATTGCACGGGAATGGAGAGCACGACTGTGTGGGCCTTGATGTGGCGAACCAGGTACATGCTCATCGTGTGGCCACCGACGGTGGGCACGAGAATCAGCGCGACCAGCGCCGCCCAACTGGCCACGGACGTTCCGCCGGAAATCCGGCCATTGATCGCTATCGCCGCAATCGCCTGCGTGAGCGCCGCGGCAAGATAGACCGGCACCACGAAAAGGATCACGTGCTGGCCGGTGCGCGATCGGTATGCCGGCCCAACACGAAGTAGATCGCGCAGCACACGGTGGAGACGCAGGCGACAATGCTGCCCGGCAACTGGTCGGGGGTGAACATCACCTGCCCGCCGATGATCCACAACATGCCGGCGCAGGCGCCGGCGGTCCCGGCGTATTCCCAGCGATTCAGCCGATCGCCCGCCAGCCACCGGCCCGCCAACGGTGTTATCGCGGGCTGCATGGCGATGAACAGCGCCGCATTGGCTACATGCGCGTGCAGCAGCGCCCAGCACCATGTGGCGAAATGCGCCCCGAGGAAGATGCCGGCGAGGATGGCGCCGCGCGAAAGCAGCGGCTGGCCGGGATTCCGCCGGGCCGTGACCAGCCATACGGGCGAAAGGACGACCGCCGCCCCGAACACGCGCCACAGTCCGATGCTCGACGCGGGCATCCTGCAGTAGCGGGTCAGGATGGCGGCGCTGGCGGTGATGACCGTCATCACGCACCAGAGCAGCACCAGGGCGGGTTCCGGCCGGTCGGCCGCGATCGATCCAAGGGCTGAAACAGCGGCGAGCGAGGGCGAATCCGTTGACATAGGGGCGGCAAGTATAGCCGTCGCGGGCGGGGCGACAATTGTCGATGCGGAGTCGAAGCTGCAAGCTCTGGCGCGGCGGGAGGTTGTGGGCTTGGGGCGGGTAGATCGGTGGGTTCGTTCGGCGGAAGCGACGAAGCGACGGAGCGACAAAGGGAGGGACGGCGGGGTGGAGGGTGAGGGCGGGAGGGTCTTGCTGAGGCGCGGAGACGCGGAGGAAGGGTCTGGGGTTCCGGGTTCAGGGCTCAGAGTTTTGGATTGGACATTGGAGGATTCCGACTGAAGGGCGGGGGCTTCGGAGTCGGCGGTGAGGATGGGGTTGGGGAGGATCATGGCTGCATTCGTTGCGGCCCCGATGTCGGCATGATTGCGACAAAAGGCGCGGAGAAATTCACTCTGACGGTGAGTTGTTACGGATAGGTTGCACATAAGTATCATCCAGTAAGCTGGTTAAGGGCAGAAAATTCATTCACTTATTTAGATTCGTCCTGGGAAAAGTGACCGAAAACCGACCGAAAGTGACCGCAAGACGACGTCGAACGTGTATGAGTTTTCAGGGCGGTACTCCGCCGTGAAAACTCGGTTGGACTGAACGGCTGTCGCCGTGGCGGGCGTGGGAGGGCCGTGGGAACGCCGCGGGACGTGGCGGTTGGGGTGCTGGCGGTGGGCCGGAGGCGTTGGGGCGGCCCAAGGCGCGGCGGTGGGCGGGCTGGGCGCATGCGAGAGCCTGCCGTCGCTGCGAAAGGATCGTGCGGCGGGCTGGAATGGTGGGGTTGGAGCGTGCGAAGGCGGAGCTAGGGGCTGCGGCTGCGTGGGCGGGGGATCTCGCGGACATGCACCAGTTCTTCGCAGCCGCAGTATGGGCAGGTCGGCGCAAAGGGATCGAAGGGCGCCGGCGCCTTGGGCGGCGACTCGACGGGCTCGGGGGTTTCGGCCGGCGCGGGTCGTTGCAGTTGCAGCAACAGGCGGACGCGCTGCAGCAACTCGCGCCGGCGTGGATACCACAGGCCGTAGTAGCGGACCTTGTGAAAGCCCTTGGGCAGGACGTGCTGCAGGAAGCGGCGGAGGAACTCCGTGCCCTGGAGGGTGCAGTTCCGCTGGCAGTTGCCCTTGCGGTCCTTGTACTGGAACGTGACGGTTGCCTCGTCCATCGCCAGGAGGCGTCGCTCGGTGATGGCGATGCGGAAGACGTAGCGGGCCAGGTACTCCAGCACGCGCTGCGGGCCCGGCCGCCGCCCGAAAGCGCAACACCCCATCCTCCCGCTGGGCGGGCGCTCGACGCTTCCGCGCAGACCAAGAGCGGCGCTTACGCTTCCGCTTCAGATGCGCTCTGCGCCGTGCTATGCTCCTGTCCATGAACACCCCGCTCGGCTTGGCCAGCAAACCTCCGTGCAGTCATGTAGGGTGGGCGTACTCGCCCACCGCGTCGGCTCGCAAGCACGTTCCGCTGGTGGGCTTCATGCTCGCCGCTCTCTTTTCCATGCCGTTGCCAGGAGCCGAGCCCGTGAAGAACACTGCGCCGGCCGCAGCGCCCGAGCAGAGAATCTCGCTGCGGCTGACGCAGGATGGCCTGTCGGTCGATGCCGGGAGCATGGGGCAGTTCACGCTCACCCATCCGGTGTTCGTTGGCGCGAGATGGGATGACGTTCGCAAGCCGATCGAGCGAAAGGTCTCGGGCAACACCGCGACGCTGCGCTTCGACGGCGATGCTCGGATCGACGTGGCGTTGCGGCCGGCCGACGGCACGCTTGTGCTCACGCCCGTCAACGTGCCGGCCGGCGTCAACAGCCTCCGCGTCACCATGCTCATCGATTTCAGCTACGCCGGCGGCGGCTCGTGGAAGATCGGCGACGGCGCCGAGACGCCGTTCCCCGCGCAGAAGCCACCCAAGCCGCACATCTTCCAGGGCAACGCCGCATCGCTCATGTTGCGCAACATTGAGGGCGCGACGCTGACGATCGCCGTTCCGCCCAATAGCTATCAGCAACTCACCGACAACCGCGAGTGGGGATGGAAGATCTTCGCGTGGCAGTTTGAGGCCCCCTGCCGAACCGGCGCCCAGCCGATGCAGGTGAAACTCAGTCTTGGCGCGGCTTCCGAGACGATCAAGCTCGTCGATCGGTTTGGCCAGACGACGCTCGCCGATTTTCCAGGCAAGGTGAAGGTCGAGTCGGAACTGAAGCAGGATTTGCAGTCCGAAGCGGCGTGGCTGGCCAGCCTGCAACCGCCGGCGCTCGACACGTTCGGCGGCCTGCCCGGCAGCGGCGCCAAGCATGGCCTGAAACGCACGGGCTTCTTCCATGTCGAGAAGAAAGGCGATCGCTGGATTCTCGTGGACCCCGAAGGCAACGCCTTCTTTCACCTGGGCGTCTGCGCCATGGGCCCCTCCGACGACTACACCTGGTTCGCCGGCCGCGAGCGAATCTACGAGTGGCTGCCCGAGCGCGACGGCGAGTTCAAGACGGCATTTCATCCCGAGCGGTATTGGAATTCGCTGGCCCTCTCGTTTCACCTCGTCAACACCATCCGCAAGACCGGCCGGCCCTACGACTCGGCGACCTACACGGCGCGAATGATCGAGAGGCTCCGAAGATGGGGCTTCAACTCGGCCGGCGCGTTTGGCGCGGGTGATGCGGCGGCGCGGCGGCAGGCGAATTTCCCGCAGGTGGCGCACCTCCCGCTGTCGGTGTGGGAAGGCTTCCCCGAGGTGCCCGGCACGCACGGCGTGTTCGATCCGTTCTCGGACAAAATCCGGCGCAGTGCGAGAAGCTCTTCGCCGAAAAACTCCCGCCGCAGGCCAACGATCCGCTGATCATCGGCTATTTCCTGGCCAACGAGCCGCTCTACGAGGGCATCCCGGCAGCCATCGCCGCGCTGGATGGCTCGCACCCGTGCAAGCAGCGGCTGGCGCGGATGCTGGAGGAGAAATACAAGACTATCGCGGCATTTAACGCCGTCTGGGGAACCGCGCTGACATCATTTGGTGATGTCGCGGTGCGCGGGCTGCCGGCCACGACGCCGGCCGCCAAAGAGGACCTTCAGGCGTTCACCGAGCTTTTCCTCGACGCCTACTTCCGCCTCGTCACCGAGACGTTTCACAAGTACGACAAGAACCACATGCTGCTCGGCAACCGCTTCCAGCCGCGAACGATCGACAACGAGGCGCTGTGCCGGCTCAGCGGCAAATACATGGACGTGGTCTCCTTCAACTACTACACGCACGGCCTGGACCACGCGATGCTGTCGCGCATCCGCGGCTGGATGGGCGACCGGCCGATGTTCTTCAGCGAGTTCTTTTTCAGCTCGCCTACGGACAGCGGCCTGCGCGGCGGCCCGGACCTGGCCAGCCAGCGCGAGCGCGGGTTGGCCTATCGCCACTACGTCGAGCAATCCGCGGCGCTGGGCTACGTTGTCGGCATCGAGTGGTTCACGCTGATCGACCAGGCGACCACCGGCCGATTTTTCGAGAAGTACAACGGCGAGGCGGCCAACACGGGGCTGATCTCCGTCGCCGATCGCCCGTGGAAGGCCATGATCGAGGAGATGACGAAGACCAACTACGACATCTACAGCGTGTTCTTTGGCCAGCGCCCGCCGTTCCGATTCGACAATCCGCATTTCGCGCCGGGGGCGAAGAACTGACGCGGGCGCGTGGCTATCTGGCCGGTGTCCCGATGCCGTAGAGGTGACGTTCGCCGCGGATGTAGAGGCGGTTGCCGTCGGCCACCGGCGGGGCATAGGTGGTGTACTCCTGGGTCGTGGTGGCCCACTCGCGCTGGATTTGCATCGCGATCCGGTTGCGGGCGACCTCCCTGCACTCGCCACCCGGCTCCAGCACGACCGAGTTCCCCTGGTTGTCCATGGCGACGATGTGCGTGCCGATCAGCGTGCAGCTTGCCGCGGCGGGCATGGCCACATAGTTGGCATCGCCCCCGGACAGCAGCGCCTTGCAGGCGAGCGTTTTCTTCGTCTTCAGGTCGACCACGTAGTATCCGCCGCACCAGTCGATGATGTAGGCTTTGCCGTCATGGATCAGCGGCGAGCCGGCCGTCTGCTCGCGAGCGATCCCCAGCGGCGCCGTCGGCAGGCGAGGGAAGCCCGAGCCGATCCCGCCGACGGAATCCTCCTTCGGCTTCCACTCATCGCCCGTGCAGCCGGAGAAGTCGAGCACCCAGAGCATGCCCGTGCCGAACCACGGGATGTACATCACGTTGCCAATGATGGTCGGCGGCGCCCAGCCGGTATCGTTGGTGATCTTGTGCGGATTCTTCCAGAGCATTTTGCCGTCGGACGCGCGGACCACCTCGCCCTGCTGGCTGATGAACACGTCCACGCCGGCAAGTCGCGCGGAGAGGAGCGACGCCACGGTCTTGTTGACCTCCGGTTGCTCCCAGACGATCTGGCCGGTCTTCGCATCGAGCCCGTACATCCGGCCGAAATACACCGCGAGCTTGCCGCCGATGACCGCCGGTGCGGCCGAATAGAAGAGCATCTTCGCGTCGAGACGCCGGATCCACTGGCGACGGCCGTCCAGGTCGTAGCAGGCGGCCACGCCGGCGCCGTTCCAGAAGTAGACGTATCTGCCATCGCTGGTCGGCGTGTTGGTGAACCCGACGATATCGAAATGCCCCTGGAGGTGGCCGTCGAACTTGATCGTGTACCTGTTCTTGTCCACCTCCTGGAGGGCTTCGTAGAGTCTCTTGCGGGCCGCCCAACGCTTAACAGGGTCCTTCTCCGCCGCGAGTTGCTGCGCCAGCGGCTCGACCTGTTCCTTGAACGCTGGATTCGCATCGCGCTCCGACTGGGGCGTCGCATCATAGTAGTTGTTCGTGGCGCTCCACAGCAGGCTGCCGGTGCTTTTGTCGATGCAGATCAGCTCGTCCGGCTCGCTCCTGACGAAGACGCGCTCCCCAACTACGATGGGTGCGCCGTGACTGTGGTCCGGCAATGGCGTTTCCCAGAGGATGTTCTTGCGCTCATATTTCACCGGGGGAACATCGCCCAGGCGCATCATGAGCATCAGATCGTTCCAGCCCTCGCGCGGCGGGCTCATAAGCTTGACGACAATGCGGTTCCAGCCCTGCTTCACGTCGAACTCGAACGACGATCCGACCGGCCAGACGTTCGCACAGCGGTTGTTGCTCAGCCCGTAGGCGCTGCCCACGGCCATGGCCTGCCGCGGCTTGGAGTAGACTTCCTTGCCGTTGACGAACACCTTCATCTGGACCGGGTGCTCGACCACAGCGCGGAGTCGTCCCGCGGCCTTCACGAAAAGACACGACGTCGCCAGAGCGCCCTGGTTGACCTTTCCCTGGCTTTGGCGCCAATCGCGTTGACGCTCATGAAACTCACGCCGTCACTGGCGGGTTCGGCGGGCTTCCATTCGAGGTCTCCCACCTTGTCTCCGGCCTTCGGCGTAATGTTCGCCTCGCCGGGTATCAACTCCGTGGCAAAGTCCGCGGTTCCGTCTTTCACGGCAAACGGCCCGATCGCCAGCCATTTGGTCACCAGTCCGCCATCGACGGGCGTGGAGTTGCTGTCGGCGACATCGGCCGGGAGCGTCGCGGCGCAGCTCATGCCTTCGGCTGGACCCGTCGAGACGAGGGACCAGGTCAACGGCGCCTTCGAGTCCGGGAACAGTCCCGTCAGATTTCCTCGCCAGCCGATCGCGGGCGGGGCATCGGCGTCAGCAGCCCGAAGGCTTGGGACCGATCCGAACACGATGCACAGGATCGTGGCGATTCTCACGAGCATGGGGTCTCCTTCACGTTTTCACGCCAATGAACCACGATCATTTCCCCTTTTCCTCCAGCACCGCCTGCGCGTGCCGCGCCCAGTGGCCGCGGAGGTCGGAGGCGTATTCGGTGAGAATCTTCTTGCCCAGGCCGTCCTTGTCGCCGCAGCGGTATACGCCCGCGCCAGGGACAGCTCGCGGATGGACGTCGCCCGCGTCGTGTTGTCGTTGGGATTGTTGCCGGTGCGCTGGGCGGCTTCGGTCACATTCGTCGTGGCGTAGCCGCGCATTTTGGGCTTGCCCAGAAGTTCGGCCAGCGGGTCGGCGGCCGACGGATCACCGATGGTCTCCAGCGCCAGCGCGACGGCGCGGTGGTGGGAGAATTCGCTGGTGGCGTCCAGCAGCGCCAGCTTCTTGAAGATCGGCGGCAGGCCGCGTTTGTCGCGTGTGCGGCCGATGGCGACAATCAGCCGATCCGTGGTGCTTAGCGAGCTTCCGAACTGGCCCATGCCGGTGTAGTTCCAGCCTTTGTCCCAAGTGGCCGCATCCAGCGCGGCGATGAGACGATCCAGGCCGGCCGCATCGCCCATGACCGCGAGAATCTTCGCGTAGGCGAGCTTGTCCTTGTCGTTGGCGGCCTGCTCGTAAGCCTGCTTGAGCAGCGGCAGCGCCTTGGCCGGATGCGTGAGGACGACGGCCATGCCCTTGCCGTCCTTGGCGGTGGCGACGGCCGCGGCGATTTTGTCATCGCTCAGAGGATAGGAATCGACCGCCGTTAGCGCGGATTGGGGAATGATCTCCATCTTCACGAGCTGCTTCTGGATCTCCTTCAAGTCGATCGGCGCAGCGCCTGCCCTTTTGCGGCCGCCGTCGCGGCGATCAGCCCCGCGGCGTAGCCCTGGTTATGAATATCCGGCTGCATGCGCGTCAGCGGCACGGCGTCGCGGTGAACGCTGATGCCCAGGCCGGTGACGAGGATTCCCTCAAGGCCGCTGGGCAGGAGGCAGCGATACGGAATGTTGACGGTCACGCCCTTGTGCTCGGGATGCTCGACAAGCAGGTATGGATCGACCGTGTAGCCGTGGGTGTCGAAGTTGCTATAGGCGAGCGAGATCGTGTCGGGATAAGTGCGATCGTTGATCTGGTCGGGCAGGGTCATCGTAAACTCGCCGACGATGCGCCGTCGCTCGCGGGTGTCGATGAGCTGGCCCATGTCGAAGGCGCTGGCGTACTTGCTCTTGGCGTAGACGAAGAGGTGCCAGATGTCGAGCATGTCGGTTTCGTCGACGATGGTGAAGTCGGTGTTGGTGTAGCTGGGGCTGAGCTTCACCGGGGGCAGGCCGGTGCCCTGTTGCGCCATTTCGTCAGCGCCGGTGTTGACGGTGGTGCGCGCCGGCGGCCGCGGCGATGTCGGCGTTGCCGGTGGAGTCGATGACGACCTTGGCCAGCACGACGCCGCGGCCCTGGGGCGTGGCGACGACCACGCCGCGGACAGCGCCGCTCTCGACATACGCGCCGCAGCCCATCGCGCCGAACCAGATTTCGCCGCCGGCCTTGCGCAGAGTCGTGCGGAACCACTCGGCCTTCTCGAAGGGATGCCAGCTTTCGCCGCCAGGAATCTCGGCGGTGAAGCCCTTACGGTAACCCCAGTAGTATTTCGTGATCAGCCCCTGCGTACCGACGCCGCCGAGGCCGTGCAGGTATTCCAGCACCAGCACCTTCGCCTTGTTGCGCGCGGCCGCGATGCCGGCTGGCGCGCCGCCGGTGCCGCCGCCGACCACAACGACGTCATATTCGCCGAGCACCGGGATGGCGCGCTGGGGCGAGTTCGACCGTCGGGAGGTTGCGCTGGCTGGGCGCACGCCGGAGAGGACTTCGGCGATGGCGCTGTTGGGCGCGAGTTCGGCCTTCTCGCTGGCGACACGGGGATTGACGGCGGCAGTTGCGGCGACCGCTTCCTTGGCCGCCGCGATGCCGATCCGCTGGCCGAGTTCCATCAGCGCGCACGGCCGGAGGATCTTCGTTGCGAGTTCGCGCGAGATATCCGCGCAGCCGCCCAGGACCAGCAGCCGATGCATCTTCTCGGGACGGAATACATCGATGGGCGCCTCGCCGCTGCCGCTCCATGGAGCCCAAAACGGGACCGGGCCACGTGGCCCGGTGGCGACGATCCCGCCGCCCTTGTTGATCTCGTAGAAGATGCCGCTGCCTGCCGACTTGATCGAATCGGGCGGAACCTGGAAGAGCTCTTCAGTGTTGGCCTCCCAATCGGGGCTGTAGGCGATGTCGCGGATAGTCTGCTCGGCCGCAGCGATGCTGGCGAAAGAGCCATCCTTCATCGGGAGCTTGAGCGTGTACTCGATCAGCGGGTAGCCAGCGAAATCGCCGCCGCTGCGGGCGCCGGTGTCGCCGAAGCCGGTGGCGACTTTCTTCGCGGCGTAGCTATCGCCACTGCGTTCCGCTCCGCCGATGGTTGTCCACTGCACCGTCTGCGCACCGGCCGGCCGGGCCGCGAAAGTTGCGCCGGCCATGCGCCACCCATGCGCGGTCCGTCGCGTCGATGATGACCTTGGCGAGGATCGCCTGGCGGCCGGCGCGGTTGGCCATGACGATGCCGCAGAGGTTACCCTTCTCGTCGCGCAGCACGTCGGTGGCGTAGCAGCTATAGAGATACTGCACCTTGGCCGCGAGAAGCGCATCATCCAGCGTCTTCTTTACGTGCATGGGGCGAACGGGGCGGGTGTTGAACCTCGCCTCGGCGGGGCGAGTGTCCGGCGCCACTGCGACCAACTTGCCCAAGAGCATGATCTCGCCGACGAGGATCCGCTTGGCTCCCTCGGCCCGCTTCACCTGGAACTGAACGTAGCGGACGCTTTCGCCGATGGGCGATGAGAGCGTGACGGATGTACCGGAGAAATCGCTGCACGTCTTTTCGCCGATGGTCTTCCATGTCTGCTTGTCCTGGCCACTCTGGAAGATAACCGACTGTGGGTTGAAGTCGCCGCCGCCGCGCGTGAAGAGGACGATGCGAGCCTCTTCGACGAACTGGGCGGATGGCAGTTCGGCGGTGATCGTCACATCGCCGTCGTACTGGACGCTCTGCGTTTCGGCCTTCTCAAACAGGCCGTCGGTCAGGCGCGTGGGCGGGTTGGTGTCCTTGTGAACGCCGGAGGATGGCAGACTGGCGGAGTATTTGATGGGCAGTGTTCGGGGATCGCGAATGGCCGTCACGCCGCCTTCATCGGCGAAGATCCGCTGCGCCAGCGGCGTGGTCGGGCGCTCGCCGTCGAGAAGGAACAGGCGCATGGTGGCGCACATGTCCTCGCCGAGATAGGGCGCGGGGCCACGAGGAAGACCCTGGCGCCGTTCTGCGCGGCGGCAATGGCGGCCGAAACCGCGCCGGTGCTCCCGCCGACGATGACGACGTTGACGTCATAGGCGATGGGGATTTTGCGGGCCGACTCGCCAATGACCTTCGGGGCTGCGAAGCTTGAGGATGCCGTGATGCAAACCGCAATTGCGGTAACGACGATCCACTTTGCCATGGGCACTCCGGGGTGTGTGCGCGATCATTAGAGCGTAGGCGGAGGAAACTGCAATCATCAGGCGTGGGCCGCGAACAAGACGAGTTTGCGCCGCCGCTCGCGGCGCGGGTACAAAAAGCAATGGAATGGCTAACGCCCTGCCGATCATGTACAATGTTTTCCGACAAGAGTGTGTGCCATGCTGACCCGAGTTGAGATCACGAACTACCGCGGTTTCAAGTCCTACGGGATGACGGGTCTGGCGCAGGTCAATCTCCTTGTCGGGCGGAACAACTGCGGCAAGACCGCCCTGCTGGAAGCGATCCAATTTCTGACCTCCGGCGGCGACATCTCCATCCTGGCAGAGACCGCGGAGCGCCGTGGGGAGATGATATTGAGTTCAACCGGCGCGTGCCGAGCTTTGAAGTATCCCATTTCTTCCACGGTCACATTCTGGCGCTGGATAGCTCCTTCTCGATTCGGGGCGACAACAGCAATCCAGCCGTCACCGCCCGGGTGGTGACGCTTAGCGAGGGCAAGAAGGGCGGGCAGTCAGGGTCCCCGCAGGCTGCGGTGCCGACGTTTGCTCTGAAGATCGAAGGGGGACGCTCGGGCGAGCATGAACCACGAATTCTGCGGCTTACCCGCGAGGGCGGCGTGGTGCTGGAGGAGGGAGCGGTCACCTTTCATTTCGGCCCGTTCACCGCGCGACCCGTCGTGATGCGGCGGAATGAGCGCGGGCCAGTGCGATTCATCAGCACCGATTCACTGGACACGGCGACGCTCGCCGCGATGCGCGACGAGGTGGTGCTGGCCGGCCAGGAACGGGAAGTGGACGATGCGCTGCGCATCCTGGAGCCCAACCTGGAATCGGTGCAGATGCTGACCGGCATGCTGCCTTACGCGCAGGTCGGCAGCCGCGCGGGGGCCGTGGTCGGCATCAAGGGCCAGCAGGGGCGCATTCCGCTCGGCAGCCTCGGAGACGGCATGCGGCGGTTGCTTGCCCTTTCAACATCCCTGGTGAGTACGCGAGAGGGGTCGCTGTTTGTAGACGAAATCGACACTGGCCTGCACTATTCCGTGATGGCAGACATGTGGAAGCTCGTCATCACCAAGGCCGCCGCCACAAACGTTCAGGTGTTCGCGACCACCCACAGTTGGGACTGCATCGAAGGTCTCTCGGTGCTCTGTGATCGCGAGCCGGATTTGGTCTCCAAGGTTGCCATTCACAAGATTGACCGCGCAATACCGGCCAGCGTGGCCTTCAAGGGCGAGTCGATCGTACGGATGGCCAAGTCTGACATCGACCCCCGCTGACGACCATGGCCAGCCAACTCCCGATCCTGTGTGTCGAAGGCAAGGACGACATCAGCGTGATCAACGCGCTGCTGCTACGGCATGGCGTGGATACGAACCGCGGCAGCCAACACTTGCAGATCAGGGACCTGGATAGCGCAGAACGAGTGCTCGATGCAATGCCGGATGCCATCAGGGCGAGCACCGATCGCCCGGTCGGTTTCGTGATCGACATTGATATCCAAATTGCCGACCGGTGGAACGCGGTCAAGAGCAAGCTCAGCGAAGCTGGCATCGCGCCTCCTGCCAGTTGTCCGCCGACTGGTTTCTTTGGGCAGCTTCCGACATATCCGCACCGATTCGGTGTCTGGCTGATGCCCGATTGCGCGACGGACAATCTGAAGCTTGAGCACCTCTGCCGGTTGCTGATGCAGCATGATGATCCGCTTTGGCCCCACGCGCAATCGAGTGTGAATGAGGCCGCCAGGCTCATCGATATTGCCAACGCCGCGATTGCCGCGGAGGAGCATCGCTGGCGTCGATTCCGAGATGTTGACCGGATTAAGGCGGAGGTCCATTCGTGGCTCGCGTGGCAGCGGGTCCCAGGCGCGCCGTTCGGCGCAGCCGTCAATGACCGCATCCTTGGTCGTGACTCGCCACAGGCTCTCGCCTTTCTGCGGTGGCTGAGAGATCTATACGGTTTTGGTCAGTTGACTGGGATCGATTCCTGAGCCAATGTCATGCCTGACTCCCGTCGTCATCGCGGCGCGCACCCCGAAGACGCCACCCTCTTCGCCGACGTGGCCGTGCCGCGGCTTCATTGCAACGGCCGACAGCGTCGTGCTCGACCGTTGCGGGCCGTGGATCAACCTGGCGCGCGAGATCGTCGCCCGGCAGTTGCCGACGGCGCACGTCATCGACCTGTGCAGCGGCCTATGACGCCACGGCGTTCCCTGATTCCGCGGCGGCCGGCTGCGGCGGGCCTTTTGCCGGCGCGGCTTGGGCTTGCGCAGGTGCTTGACGTTCCTCGCGTGAAGCCCGCGCTCGCCTTCGGCCTGCTCGTACTCCACCTTCTCGCCATCGCGCAATGTCAGAAAACCATCACCCTGGATTTCCGAGAAATGCACGAAGACGTCCTGGCCGTCGGGATTGATGATGAACCCGTAGCCCTTCCTGTTATCGAACCACTTGACCGTGCCCAACATGTCCGCGCCTCCTCCCGCAAGACGACCCACAAGCTCGCCATTGGTATAAGCCCAGCTTCTGTAACTTATATCATATGGCGCAAGCAATTCAACAGCCGCCGAACGGATTTCGGGGCGATGGCCGCGGCCACAGTGGCACGCGATACGCCGCCCCATTAACATCACCACCCATGGCTCCGCCAACGTTTGATGACCGGGCCGCTGCCCAGCCCTCGTGGCTGGCGCGGCTCGGCCTGAACAGCTCCACCATCGCCCTTTTGCTGGCAATCCTGCTCATCGGCATGGGACAGGAACTCTGGTCGCCGTTCATGCCCAAGTTCATCCAGGAGAATGTGCAGGGCTGGCTGCGGCATCACCTGGGCCGGCACGGCCTCTCGACCGCCGCCATCATCGTGCTGGTTGTCGGCATCTTCGGCTCGTGGAAGGATTTCCAGGAAGCCGTCTACTACTACCTCGGCGGGCGCATCGGCGGCTCGCTGGGCACGCGCAAGAGCCTGATCCTCTTCGCACTGCTGCCGCTGATCGGCTATGCCCTGCTGCTGTCGGCGATCACGCCCGCGCTGGCCGCCATCATGGCATTCGCGTCGCTGCCCTTCATCTCGGCCTACGACTCGATCTCCCAACCGGCCGCGCTGACAGTCGTTGGCAACACGCTCAAGTCGCAGCACCGCACGATGGCTTTCTCGCTCCAGGCGGTGCAGCGGCGAATCTCGCGCATCATGGCGTACCTGGCCGGCGGGCTGCTCGTCGCTGCTTTCGGCGCGACGCTCGGCGTGAAGATCGGCGTGGCCATCAGCATCGTCCTGGTCGTTCTCGCCGTCGCCGTCCAACTCTGGCTGCTGCGCAGCGACACTCGCGACACAGCGCCCAAGTCTCCGGCCTTCAGCCTGTCGCTCTTCCGGCGGTTCCATCCCGAGCTGCGCAAGCTCCTGGCGGCCGACATCCTGGCCCGCATCGCCGAGGGCATGCCGCGCGAGCTGTTCATCCTGTATGCCGTGGCCGGAGCGGCCGGGGCGAACTTGAGCGGCTTCGGCGTCTATGGCGTCGATGCCAAGGTCTTCGGCCGGCTGCTGGCGCTTCAGGCATTTGTGTCGCTGCTGACCTACATCCCCATCGGCTACATCGCCTCGCGCCCCGGCGGCGGGAAGAAGCCCTTCATCGCGCTGACGTTCGTGTTCTTCGCGTCGTTCCCGCTGGCCTTCTGGTTGCTGGGCGGGCATCTCGGCGCGGCCGGGCCCGGCCGATACTTTGGCACATGGGGGCTGTTTGTCGCCTATGTCATCGCCGGCCTGCGCGAGATCGGCGAGCCGGCGCAAGGCGATGATCACCGAGCTTCTCCCGCAGGACGCCAAGACGGAAGCCACGGGGCTGTACTGGTCGCTGCGCACGTTCGCGGTGATGCTGGCGCCGATCCTCGGCGCAGTGATCTGGCTGGCGGGCGGGCCGGGTGCCGTCTTCATCACGGCATTCATCGCCGGTATTCTCGGGGCCGGGTTCTTCGCGATGATGTTTAATCGGCGATTGTCAGTTGCACCATGTGCCTGACAACTGGTTACTGACTGCCGCGCCGCCATTGCGATTTGGCCCGTTCCCGGTAAGAATGCTGCCGACGAGGAGCACCCCTGTGACTATGCACCACACCAACCTCCCGCGAATCGTGGCGATGGCCCTCCTGGCAGCAGTTCTCTCCGCCGGGGCTTTCGCCAAGGACAATAAAGATAAAGACAAGGGCAAGGCGCCGCAGCCCGCAGCGCCCAAGCTTGTCGAGGTGCCCGTGAACAGCCTCGCCGCGGCGTGGCGGGCCGAGCTTCCCTCGCACGGCGCCCTTCAGAAGATGGTCCTGGACGAAGACCGTCTCTTCTGCATTGCCAGCGACAACTTCTGTTATTGGGTCAACCGCAACAACGGCACCATGCTGGCGATCACGCCAGTCGCCAAGGCCGGCGACAGGGTCATCGACGTGGTGAGCCTGTCCGACCGCATCGGTTTCGTCTCGACCGCGAAGATCGCCTTCTACGACCGCACCGGCAAATTCATGCACGATGTGCCCCTGCACCATAAGCCGTCCAGTGGCGCGGTCGGCTACGGGCAGCTCATTTTCATGGGCATCAACCATCCCACCGGTGAGCGCCTGTCGGCCATCAACACCAAGGAACAGCCTTACGAGATCAGCCCCGAATGGGACCTGAGCACCAAGAGCGAGATTTCCGCCAAGCCGGCGGTGTACCAGGGACTGCTCTTCGCGGGCGATCGCAGCGGCGGCGTGTATGCGTTGCGCACCGAGAGCCGCGGCGTGATGTGGCCAGGGCTGGACGATGGTTATTTCAAGACGGGCGGGCCGATCTTCGCCGACATCTTCGCCGACAAGGACGGCGTCTATGTCGCCTCGGCCGACTCCAAGCTCTATTGCCTGGACCTGCTCGCGGGCAAGATTCGCTGGATTTACTACACCGGGCGTCGCCTGGATCAGCCCAGCTCACCCATCGCCACCGCCAACGCGGTGTACATCTATGTCCCCGAAGTGGGTCTGGCGTGCATCGACAAATCTGTTCGAGCGGAGATTCGCAAGCCCAAGTGGGCCCTTGAAGACGGCCGGCAGTTTCTGGCCTCGGATGAGGCGTTCTCTTTCATCCGAACGGCCGACAACCGGATCGCCGCCGTCAACCGTGCCACCGGGCAGGTCAAGTTCCGCTCCAACCGCGGCGACTTCGCCGTCTTCGCCACCAACGTCAACCCCAAGGACGGCACGGTTTACGCCGGCCTGTCCAATGGCATCATCTACGGCATCCGGCCGGTCCTGAAGCCCGGCACGGTGGGCGAGTTGGTATCCCGGTAGCGTTTTGGTGCCGCCAGTGCCCTCACTGGCGGAGTGCGGCCGAATTCCGCCAGTGAGGGCACTGGCGGCACTGACGGTAACGTGGGTATCGGCCTGCAAAATAAGTCGGGAGAAGCGAGGCGAGCGTGATCGATCTGGTCCCTCTCAAGCGGGCGCTGATTTCCGTTTCCGACAAGACCGGCCTGGCCGAATTCGCCAGGGCCCTGCACGATGAGTTCGGCGTCGAACTCATCAGCACCGGCGGCACGGCCAAGTTCCTGCGCTCGGCCGGACTGAGTGTCAAAGACGTGTCGGAGGTCACCGGCTTTCCCGAGATGATGGATGGCCGGATCAAGACGCTGCACCCCAAGATTCATGGCGGGCTGCTGGCCGTGCGCGACAACCCCGAGCACGCCGCCGCCATGCGGGAGCACGGCATCGCCCCGATCGACCTGGTGTGCATCAACCTCTATCCCTTCGAGCAGACCATCAGCAAGCCCAACGTCACGTTCGAGGAGGCCATCGAAAACATCGACATCGGCGGGCCGTCGATGGTGCGATCGGCCGCCAAGAATCACCGATACGTCACGGTCGTGACCTCGCCTGCGATGTATGAGGGCGTGTTGGCCGAGCTGCGAAAGAACAAAGGCGCGACGACGCAGGCACAGCGTCGAGAGCTGGCGCAGAAGGCGTTCGCACACACGGCGGCGTATGATGGGAAGATCGCGGAGTATCTGGCGAAAGCCATCGGGGCGGCTGCAGGGGCGGCTTCAGCCGCCGGTCCGTCTCCGCTCCCTCCCAAGCTCACCCTTTCTCTCACCAAAGCCTTCGACCTCCGCTACGGCGAAAATCCCCATCAGAAAGGCGCGCTGTATATCGACCGCAAGCCCGCCGAAGCCTCCGTCGCTTTCGCCGAGCAACTCCATGGCAAGGAACTCTCCTACATCAACCTCCTCGATGCCGACGGCGCCCTGGCCGCCGTCAAGGAATTCAGCGGTCCCGCGGCCTGCATTGTCAAGCACACGACGCCCTGCGGCTGCGCGGAGGCCGCCGACCTGCCGACGGCGTTCACCCGCGCATTCCAGGGCGATCCGCTGGCCGCTTTTGGAGGCATTGTCACACTGAATCGGCCCGTCGATCTGGCCACCGCGCAGGCCATCACCTCAATCGACAAGCTCCTGGAGGTCATCGTCGCGCCATCCTACGCGGCCGACGCCCTCGACCTGCTCCGCTCGCGCTGGAAGAACGTGCGCATCCTCGCCGTCGGCCCGACCGATCATCGCGACAGATCGGAGCTGCACATGCACAAGATTGCAGGAGGCTACCTCATCCAGCAGCGCGACCTGCTGGGGCTGGATGAGCGTGACTGGAAGATCGTCTCGGCGCGTCAACCCACGCCCCAGGAGATGGCCGACTTGAAATTCGCCTGGCTCGTCTGCAAGCACGTGAAGAGCAACGCCATCGCCATCGCCAAGGACCGCATGCTCGTTGGTGCCGGCGCTGGGCAGATGGACCGCGTCGCGGCGTCGCGCCTGGCCGTCGAAAAAGCCGGCCAGCGCGCCAAGTCCGCCGTCGCCGCATCGGATGCGTTCTTCCCCTTCCCCGACGGCCCCGCCCTGTTGCTCGATGCCGGCATCACCGCGATCATCCAGCCCGGCGGCGCCCTGCGCGACAACGAGACCATCGACCTGGTCAACCGCCGCGGCGCGACGATGGTGCTGACGGGACAGAGGCATTTCAAACACTGATGTCAGTGGTCAGTGGTCAGTTGTCCGTTGTCAGTGGTCGGGTCCGTTGTCCGTTAGTCAGTGGGCCTTGCTACTCGGTCGATGTTCCGGACTCGCCAGCCTCGCACAACTGACCAAGGGACCAATGACCCGTCCACGGACAACGGACCACGGACGACTGACTATGCAAAACGCTCGTGACATTCTCCGCCCCCTCGCCGAGCGGCAGGCCGAAATCGCCGCACTGCCTGTCCACAAGCGGACCATCGAGGGCTGGAAGCGCCTCAACAGCCTCAAGCCCGGCAAGCCGATGGTCTGGATCAACGAGATCTGCTGGAACGAGTTTCCCGAGAGCGAGCTTCAGTGCCAGATCCAGGATAGGTTCCTCCGCGAGATCGAGCGGGACATGCGGCGCACCATCTACCAGTGGGAGCATCTTCCCGTCAACATGGTCGTCGAGAACGTCGTCTATTGCCCGCTGGCGGTTGACGACAGCGGTTTCGGCATTGATGAGGATGTGCGGATCGTCAAGACCGATGAGGCCAACGACGTCGTCTCGCGCGAGTTCCATCCGGTCATCCATGACGAGAAGGACCTGGAGAAAATCCTCACGCCCGTGATCACACATGACGCGGAGGAATCCGGACGCCGCTACCAGATCCTGCAGGACCTCATCGGCGACATTATCCCCATCCGCAAGCGCGGCAAGCCCGGGAGCTGGTTCGCGCCGTGGGATGAGCTGATTCGCTGGTGGGGCGTGGCCGAGGCGATGGTCGATCTGGTGGAGCGGCCGGAGCTTGTCCACGCGGCCATGGATCGCCTGGTCAAGGCCTACCTGGTGCGCCTCGATCAATGGGAGAAGCTGCATCTACTCGAATTGAACAACAACAACGTCCGCATCGGCTCCGGCGGCGTCGGCTATTGTGACGAGCTGCCATCGGCGAATTTTGACGCCGCGAACATCATTGCCGCCGACCTCTGGGGTTCTGCGACGGCCCAGATCTTCTCCGATGTCTCGCCCGAGATGCACGTGGAGTTCGCGCTGAACTACGAGCGGCGCTGGCTGGACCGGTTCGGCCTGACCTACTACGGCTGCTGCGAGCCGCTGCACCTCAAGCTCGGCATCCTCCAGACCGTACCCAACCTGCGGAAGATCTCGATGAGCCCCTGGGCCGATATCGAAAAATCGGCCGGCATTATGCAGGACCGCTATGTCTTCTCGCGCAAGCCCAGCCCGGCCGTCCTGGCGGAACACACATGGGATCCGCGGCGGGCCAAGGATGATCTCATCCGCGTGCTGGATCGCACGCGCGGATGCATCGTCGAGCTCATCATGAAGGACATCAGCACGGTTCGCTACGAGCCGCGGCGGCTGTGGGAATGGGCGCGAATCGCGGCCGAAGTCACGCAGGAATACGCGTAAATCAGCCTCTCGACGTGTTCCGTAACGGCAAGGATGTCTCATGCCCAACTCCATCCCGCTCTCCATCGCCCGGGCCATCGCATTGTTCTTCGGCGTGTTCTCGCTGCTGAATATCCTTGGCGAGCTGCGCACGCCGGGTTTTGACGCCAACGAGTGGTGGCTGGATTTCCGGTTTGTGCCGCCGGTGGTTGGGCAGGCATTCCTGCTGCTGGCTTCGGTTGCGATGATCGCCCATGCCATCCGGCCGGCAATCGTCAACTGGCGACGCGCGACGACAGCGGTTGCGGTGGCCGTGCTGGCGCTGGTGGCGGTGGCCAACGTCGCTCAGTTCTATGTGCTGGCGGTGTGGGGAACATTTCGTCCCGGCATCTGGGTGCCTCTGTCGATGCTGATCCTCGCATGGCTCATCATCGTGCTGTGGTCGGCGATCCGGCCGGCGGCGCAGGAGCGAGCGCGGATGAGTTGGTTTGCGTTCTGCATGACGCTGGCGGCGTCCGCAGTGTTGTTCCCACTGGCGCAGATCTACTGCTTCGGCAAGACGGATTATCGACGGCCGGCGGATGTGATCGTCGTCCTGGGCGCGAAGGTGCATGCAGATGGGCAACTCTCGCAGGCGCTGGACGATCGCGTGCGCACTGCGTGCGGGCTCTATCGCGATGGCCTGGCGCCGCGGTTGATCTTCTCCGGCGGGCCGGGCGAAGGCACAGTGCATGAGACCGAGGCAATGCGGGCATTGGCACTGCGGCTTGGTGTGCCCGACGAGGCGATCATCATGGATCGGCAGGGACTCAGCACCGAGGCGACGGTGCGTAACACAGTCCTCATGTTCGAAGGACTTCATTCTCGCCGCGTCCTGGTCGTCAGCCACTTCTACCATTTGCCGCGCATCAAGCTGGCGTATCAGCGGCATGGATGGGCGGTGCGAACGGTGCCAGCGGTGGAAGCCCGGCCGCTGGCGAACATGCCATGGCAGATCGGCCGGGAGGTGGCGGCGTTGTGGGTGTATTATCTCAGGCCGCTGGGTGGGGCCTCCAGTGTTCTTCCCGTGCAGTGCGCCAGCGGCTGAGAGGTTCAGTCTGCGGTGGTCGGGCAGGCGGAAACGCGTGTTTTCCCCTTGCATTCCGAAAATGCCGGGCTATATAGAACCAAGGAGGTCTCGTATCTTACGTATTGCGGCGTCCAGACCTCGGCAGGAGAGGTATCTATGTCCGGCTGTTCAAGATCGGCGTGCTGGCTTGCCGCGATTGGGACTCTTCTGCTTTCCGCAGCGGCCCTGCACGCGGGGCTTCTGTACCAGTCCCAAGACCGCCTTGTCCAGGCGCAGGCCGGCGCCTCGGATATCGATAGCTCCGTCACTTCGCCTCAGGATAACCGTTCATCGCCCGACTTTGGCCCGTTCGATGCCACGGCCTCCGGTCAGGCGAGCGTCACGTCGGCCTCCGCATCCGCCAGTTCGCATCAGCTATCGACCCTCGGCGCATGGGCCATCAACGCCAGCGGCGAGCTGAGCTTCGCGTGCGCTGGCGGGTTAGCATCGCGGCGGCCCGGTGCGTCCGCCAACACCTATGGCCGCTTTCTCACGTATTTCACGGTCGATGCTTCGCTTCCGTACGAACTTATTACCTCGCTGGACGGCTCAGTTTCCGGCCAGGGATCAGGCACCTCCGCGGGGCAGATCCTGCTCACGCTGGAGACGGCGCCGTACGGGACCGTTCTCAATCGGCAGCTCCCCACGGATGTTGGGACCAATACACTGAGCGGCACGCTGGAGCCGGGCGAATACAGGCTGCTGGCGGAATTCAGCCTGGGCGGGACCATGATCCCGGGCAACCAGGACGGCGCAGCCCTCTCGGGCACATCGAACTACTCCGTGACGTTGACCGTTCCGGAACCGTCGGGACTGGTCGTGCTGGGTCTGGCGGGCCTGACGCTGGCCGGCCGGCGCCGCCGCTCGCGCTGATAGATTTTGGCGGGGACCTGCGATGGCCGGCAGCCATTGCGCCGACGGCGAAAGCCTCGCCCCGGCGGACCGGTTTCACGCTGGCTTCTCCGCCGCCAGCGCCAGCATGTAGCCGTTGTGCGGTAGCCTGCGGGACAAAGCCGATTCGGCCTGCGAGATGAGTCGGACCAGAGCGAGTTGCAGCGCCTGCGGCGCCCGATACGTCAGCGCAAATCCCGGCACATAGCAGACGCCCAGCGAATCCACGATGCGCAGCCCGGCGGCCGAGACGGCATTGGCAAGCTCCTCGTGCGTCTTCCACCGGTCATACGGATGATTCCACCGCCGCCGCAGGACCTGCTCGATCAGGAAGCGATCCAGCCCGTACCAGCTTCGCCGATTCGGCGTGGTGAGCACGAGCCGGCCGCCGGGGCGCAGCACGCGGGCCATTTCGCGGATGGCTCGCCGCCAGTCGGGGATGTGCTCGATGACCTCGCTGGCGATGACCTTGTCGAACGATCCATCGGGAAACGGCAGCGCCGTCGCATCGCCGACGAGCAGTTCCCTGATCGGCGATCCCTGACTCCTGGCTGCCCGGATCATCTCCAGCGAATAGTCCAGCGCGACGCACCGACTGGCGATCCGCGCGATGAAGGGCAAATCCCGGCCGCTACCGCAGCCCACATCCAGCACGCAATCGGAAGGTTGCAGGTCGGCCAGAGCAAATACGGCCCGCGCACGGACGGCCTGCTCGTAGTCGATGATGGGATTGGCCGCGATGAGCTGGTCGCGCTGTGGCGCGGAGCGGTCGAAATAGTCGCGGATGACGGATGGCATGGTGGCACGAGCGGCCGGGCGCCGTGCGGAGAGAATCGCGGCCGGGGCGGCACGCTCCACGACGGCGCGGCCGGGGCGGCACGCTCCACAGCCCGCGGCCGGGGCGGCACGCTCTACTACTTCTTCTGCGTGCTCTGCGTCGTCGGCGTTTCGGGGGTCTTGAATTTCTTCTCGTAGACCATATAGCCCACGCCCACGATCAGCAGCAGTATCGCCAGCACCTGCCAGAAGTTCATTTTCATGACCGTTCCTTTCAGATCACGCCGCGGCACGAGGCTCCGCGGGAGGGCGAGGCTCCGCCCGAGTCGCTACGCTGCCAAGACCGCCAGTGAGTGTACTGGCGGCACTTACGCTGCCCATCCGGGCAATGTGCAGCGCCGCCAGCGCCGTCAGCAGCAGCACCGTCATGTGTACGTGCAGGATCGCCACCAGGCCCGGCCCTACGATCGTCCAGGCGAAGAACGCGATCCACGCGCGCACCAGCCAGCGGTCGGTTGCATCTTCGCCGCCGAGCCGCCGAGCCGCCGTCAGCACCGCCGGCACGGCCAGCAGGAGAAGATCATAGTCGAAATAGAAGGGCATGAGCAGGGGCGAACAGACGATGGTCGCGGAAATGAGATTGTCGAGCGACGAAGCAACGGAGCGACGACGGGGATTTTCGATTTTCGATTTTCGATTTTCGATTGGCTGAGGAAGATCTGAAATCTGAAATCTGAGATCTGAAATGCCGGGGAACCTGCAGCCCGCCCGGATCACGCGCACCATCCCCGACACCAGCCACGACGCCAGCGCCAGCCACGACAGACCCCACAGCACTTTCACGCTCATCCATGTAGCGCCCAGGCCGTGGCCCTGGATGAGGAATCGCCAGAACGCCTTGAATGTCGCGTGGCGTTCCCATCGATAGCCGTGCTCTTCCTGCATCCAGCGCAGGTTGACCGGCATCTTGAACAGGAACGGCTCGATCAGCGTCGGCATGGTCAGCGCGGTGATGAGCAGCAGTGCCGTTCCCGTAATCAGCACGCCCAGCAGGGCGCGCCGGCCGAGGCTCAGCCAGAGCACCAGCGCCACCACCGCGCCAAGCTGCGGCTTGTAGAAGAGCAATCCCGCGGCGATCCCGGCCGCCAGCGGTTTCCAGCCGCCGTCGCGCCCTTCATCCCTGTCGCGCGCCGCCGCCCGCCAAAGCGTCACGACCACGCATAGAACGAGCAGCGAGAGAAACGTATTCTGGGCATGGCTCAACGCCTGCTGGCACGGCACGCTGATGATGAACAGCACCGGCACGAGCGCCCAGTTCTTCCAGCCAACGCCGGCCGGCAGCATGCGGCATAGGAGCACCAGCGAGACTGCGAGGCACAGCAGACTGAAGGCCCACCAGACGGTGACGGCGCGGAGAAAGCTCAGTTTCGCCAGCGGCACGAATGGCCAGGCGAAGAAGGGAGGGTTCCAGTACGGCGCCACGCCGCCGCTCATTTCCAAGTCCTCGCGCCGGCCGACCTGCGCCTGGAATTCCCGCACGGATTTCAGGTCGTAGACTCTCTCAAGCTGGCCGGTGCGCACGAAGTGGCCGGCGGTGTAGAAGGCCAGGAAATCATGCCCAATCATGCGAGCCGTGACGGCGCGGTCGGAGGCGATGAAGAAGTTGCCAACGGCGAGAATGAAGAGGAACAGCGCCAGCGCGCCGCCGCCCAGCCACAGACGATGACGCAGAGTTCCCCCGAAGATGGCGGAGCCGAGCATATCGTCTTATCGGCTGCGCGAGGGATGGAAGTTGCGGATTTACCCGATCGCCGCGCCGCATTCGGGGCAGCGGTCCTTGCTGGCGCAGGTCATATCCGCAGACGATGCACAACCCGCGCAGCCGGCGGCGACGCCGCCGGTAGGCGTACAGAAGGTGGCGAGAGGGAACCAGCAGCAAGACGACCAGCGGCAGCCACATCGGCATGCGCAGCACCCGGTATGCGTGCATCCGGCCAAATGGGCCGCTGACATCGCCTCGCGCGAAGCCCAGCCCGAGATGCTCCCATCGCGATGTGGCCGGCAGCGATGAGATCGACCAGCAGTCGGCGGTGTCGCACCCGAAGTGCCCAACGAGCAGCCCGCGAAGGGACATCCAATCATCGTCGCGCTGTGGCTGGGTCAGCTCCCAATCGTGCAGGACGGTGTACTGGATGCCGCCGCGATGTGCCGCCAACTCGTGATGTGTCCAGCGGCCGGCGAGCATCAGTTCATCGGTGGCGCGGTAACTGCGCCACCACAGCGCGGCGAGGGCGGCGGCGAGCAGAATGCATGTGGCGGAGAGGAAGGTGCCAAACGAGTGCCGGGATGAGCCGCGGACGGCCGCATATCCGAGGCACCAACACAGTGCGAGGATCGGCACTGTCGCTATCCACAGGGCACCAGCGCCGATCGGGCGATAATCCAGCACGGGGCCACGCAGCGGTGGCGTCAGTGGCACGAGTTTCCAGCCGTCGGAGCGGTAGTCGCGGAGAATCCACACCGCATCGCTGCGGACGAGATACTCGCCTTGGGCCCACTTGCCCTGGCCGCAATCGCCGACCACGGCCATGTCACTCAGGAGGCCGCGAAGAAGGTCCCTTGTGCGCTCATCCGGGTAATTCGCCAACGCCTGCACGGCGATCCGGCGCAACTCGATGTTCCCACGCCCGCGCAATTCGGCTCATAGCTTCCTCAAGTCTTTCGTCCTTGAGGCAGATCAGGTTCATCAGGAAGATACCGCTGGAATACGTGACGCAGATCGGAATCCGCAGAGTCTCTTGGGTCGTTGGGGCGACCAGTGCTTTGCGTGCGACTGCCATAATCGCCCGTGCGTCCGTAATCGCCTGCAGGTTGAACAGTGTACGCCGCGTGGCGCCATCCAGGAGCAGAGGCGCGAACGGCATCAGTCCTTCGAGATGCTCCTCAGATTTGACGGGGTCGGCAAATACCAGCACTTCTGCGCCAGGCTTGAGCACGGGCGGAAATTCAAAGGTGTTGTACTGTGGTGTCAGGATCAGTTGATCAACGCGCGTTCCTTTCAGAATCTCCGCAAACCTGACCCGGAGACTCCGCAGGCCCGTCCCGGAATCGCCATCATACTCGGCAGATATGACGATTCCGCGCCCGACGAATGCCGACGTGCCCACGCTATGCTCGACACTCGAGATGGTCCAAGACACAGGCACGAGCGCATTCGTCGGACTGCTCAGCACGAGCAGCCCACCAAGGAAAGCCAACGCCCATCGGGAGCTTCTCGCGCACATACCCGCTCCCACGCAATAGGAAATACGATCCGCATTTCACATTTCACATTTCACATTTCACATTTCACATTTCACATTTCAGATTTCACATTTCAGATTTCACATTTCACATTTCAGATTTCACATTTCGCTATCCCAGTCACTTCGTCGGCTCATCCTTCCAAATATCCGCCGTCCGCGCCTTCACATCCGGCATCGGCGGCAGCGGCGCACTCGGCACCGGCTCATACCAGAACGTCGCGCACGACCAGTCATCCTGCGTCTCCTCCAGGCCCTTCTTGTAGGCGATTTGCTGGATGGTGATGCGCGCCTCCTTCTGCCACATGATCGGGTCGGGCAGGTGCCAGCGGTACATCGAAACGAAATGCTTCTGGTTGAGGCTGCAGCCGTTGTACAGGTACGGCGTCTGCTGGATGCCCCACGACAGGCCGACGTAATCCTCGCTGCCGGTGCCGCAGAGCGTGGGGTTGTCCTTGTCGCCATCCATGTAGACCTTGATCTCGCCCTCGCCCCACCACTGGTCCGGGTGCAGGTTGCGGATGCCGATGATCGAGCCGATGAACCGGCCCTTCTGCTTGCGCAGGGGCAGCAGCTCGAAATCCTGCTTGAGCGTCGTGGGGTTCTCGCGGCGGAACATCACGTGCAGCCGGCCGACATCGGCCGGGTGCTTGTCGCCCAGCGTGTAGTCGATCTGGTAGAACAGCGGCGTTTTCTTGGCCGATTCATTCGTACACGTGATCTTCACTCGCTTGGCGAACGGCATCGGCAGCCACAGGTTCATCCCCGCGCTGGGGCCGACGGAATGTACGGCCGAGTGATAGGGCATGACCTTGCCGTGGGCCATGCCGAAGAAATCGCCGAGGGGGCATTCGACGCTGGGGTGCTCCTGGTCGTCGTACCAGACGCGGATGACGAAGCTGCGCAGGTCCTCGGGCTTGTGATTGCAGGTGACCCAGATGTGGCGGATTGTGCCCGGGCCGGCGATGTCGCAGAGTTGGACGGACTCGCCCGGCTTCATATCGCGCGCCGGTGCGCCCTTGCGCCCTGCGCCGAGATTGCTCGACGCCTTGCCGGCCGAGCCGGTCTCGCCGGTGGGGTTCTCAAAGGAGATCGAACGCGAGATCAAGCCGGTGTCCAGCCGGTACGGCTGGGCGATGACATTGACCTCGCCCTGCTGCGCGCGTGCTTTGGTTGCCATAATGCCCAGCATTATGACAGCGCCCAGGCCGAGTGACAAAATGCGATTCATGCTCTGCTCCTTCCGCGTGAGAATGCCGAATGTCGGAATGACGAATGTCTAATCAAGGTCGAATGACGAATGCCGAAGGGATCATCCGAGTTTCAGATTTCGGCATTTGTCACTAAGATACGGACGCCCATGATTAAGGCAATATTCGCTATCCTGGCGTTTTTCATGTCCACAGCATCGCACGCCGCCGACACCAAGCCCGACATCGCCATCGCCTTCGCCGAACCTCTCGGCAAGATCAAACCCCTTCACGGCATTTGCAACGGGCCGTTCGCCATCGGCGAGAACGCCAACCTGGGCATTTACCACGCCGAAGCCGCGTTCCCTTACACGCGACTGCACGACATCCACTGGCCATGTCCCGACGCGGTGGATGTCTCCACGATCTTCCCCATCTTCGATGCGGATGCCGACGACCCGAAGAACTACACTTTCGCCAAGACCGACGACTACATCGCGGCCATTGTGAAGAACAAGAGCCAGATCATCTGGAGGTTGGGCGAGAGCATCGAGCCGTGGACCCACTACCACAACCACCCGCCCAGGGACTTTGCCAAGTGGGCCAGGGTCTGCGTCAACATCATCCGCCACTACAACGACGGCTGGGCCAACGGATTCAAGCACAATATCCGGTACTTTGAGATATGGAACGAGCCGGAGATCGGCATGATGTGGTCGGGCACGCGCGAGCAGTATCTGGAGCTTTACGAGACGACGGCCAAGGCCATCAAGGCGTACAACCCGGCGCTGAAGGTTGGCGGGCCGGCCGCCACGAGCGTCACCAGCGAGCTGGTCCGGCCATTCCTCGCCCATTGCCGCGACCGCAAGCTGCCACTGGACCTGTTCACGTGGCACATCTACACCGGCTCGCCGCAGGGGATCGTCGAGGCCGCCAAGACCGCGCAAGCTGCTCGACGAATATGGCTTCAAGGAGACCGAGAGCCACGTGAACGAATGGCGCTACTGGCCGACGTGGAGCTGGCTGCGCCCCGCCGACCCGACCAAATACCCGGCCGTCAAAGAGAACTTCGCCGCCACCAACGGCCCGGAAGGCGCGGCGTTCTGCGCCTCGGTCCTGATGCTGCTGCAGGATGCCCCGATCGACGTGGCCAATTTCTACTGCGGCGACACATCGCCGTGGAGCATGTTCGACGGCTTCGGCATCCCCAGCAAGGTGTATCACGCCTTCCGGGGATTCAATCAGCTCAGCAAAATGGCCGGCCGGGTGGCAGTCGAAGGAAATGCAGGCAATGGAATCGTCATGTGCGCTGGACTGTCGGAGGACCGCAAGACAGCGACGATCCTGATCGCGAGTTTCAAAGCGCCGGCGAAACCTGTTGCGATCGCGCTGCGCAACGTCCCCTGGAACGGCAAGATGCGAGCGGAGATCTCCGTGGTTGATGCGACTCACGACCTGGATCGCGTGGGCGAGCAGGACATCGGCGGTGACGGCATGCTTCGGCTGGAAATCTCGGGGAATTCGGTGATGCTGGTGCGGATAGGCCAGGGCGGGTAACCCGCTTCCAAATCGCCCGGGCTTATCGCATAATGCTATAATGATCTTGGTCGGCCAGGACATCCTGAGCCGCGCCTGTCGGCGAAACGCCTCTCTACGGAAGTGGCTGACAACGTGGACGGCAACGGTCGAAAGTGCCACATGGCACAGCCTTGATGACGTGCGTAAAACCTATCCCACGGCCGACGGTGTCAAATTGAAAGACGGATTCGTCGTGACCGTCTTCAACGTTAAGGGAAACGAATACCGGCTGCTGATATGGATCGATTACGACGCGGGACTCGCCGAAATCCTCGACGTTCTGACGCATGGCGAATACGATAAGCAGTCGTGGAAGGATAGATACTGGACATGACAACGACCACACTTGCGGCCGCTTCACATGACCCGTACCTCGAACTGGTAGGGTCGTTCCCTTTGCGCCCATTCGCACGCGCAGCACCCACGATCGCGCCAAGGCCATGCTGCGCAGCCTCGTCGGCAGGCGAGGGTCGGCCGTCCGGGACTACAAGACCGTCCTGGCATCTCTCATCGCCGACTACGAGCGATCGGCGAACCTGCGTCTGGATACATCGAACGTTACAGCGGCGGAGGTCGTCGTGCATTTGCTGGCTGAGCGCAACCTCAGCGTTAACGCTCTGGCGAAGGTCTTGGACACCTCACAGAGTTCGCTGAGCGACATGCTCAATGGGCGCAGAGACTGGAGCAAGTCGGTGATCGTGCGCATTTCAGCTTATTTCGGGCTGCAATCCGAATTATTCTTGCGATAGGCGCAGATTCTGCGCCGGCGAGGCGGCGCGTGCGCCAGGAGAGCTTGGTCGGGGGAAAACCCGCCACTGCGTAAGTGTCTCTCCAGTAAGGTATTCCGCCAATCCAGGACCTCCGCAACTCCATGGCACGCCCCTTGACCTGTGCTGCATGGCTGATTTTCTGGATTGGAGTATCTCATGGATGAGACCCACGCCACGCTGGGACAGCGGATCCTGATGGCTGCGAAACTGGCGACGGCGATGCACCTCCGATCCGACATGCTCAGCACAGCACGGCAGCAACAGGCGCACGGCGGAGCCGCCATGCGACTCTCCAAGGATGGAGAGCTGTCGTCTGACGATGCGCGCCGGCAGCCACGGCCCGAGCGGCCGTGGCGCCCGGCGAGCGCTCATGTCGAGAGGAGGGCCGGATGATTTACGGCCTGTACCTTTCGGCCACGGGCGTCCTGGCGAATTCCCAGCGGCAGGACGTCATTGCCAACAACCTGGCCAACGTCGAGACGGTTGGCTTTAAGAGAGATGTGACGCCGTTTCGGCAGCGGCTGACCGAGAGCCAGACGCGGCAGCTCAATCCCGCTCAGCACAGCAACCCGCAGCTCGAGATGCTGGGCGGCGGGCTGACCGCCGCGCCGACATCGGTTGACTTTTCGCAGGGCGAGCTTGAGGACAGCAGCAACCCGATGGACCTGGCGATCCAGGGACAGGGCTTCTTCGCCGTTCAGCACAATGGGCAGGTCATGCTGACGCGCGATGGCCGGATGATGCTCGATCGCGAGGGCCGGCTGATTCTCGCCAGCGGCGAGGGGCAGGTGCTGGATGACAAGCGCCGGCCGATCACGCTGCTGCCCAATCAGGCGGCGTCGGTGGGGCAGGATGGCGGGATCGTGCAGAAGGGCAAGCCCATGGGACGGGTGGGCGTGTTCAACGTCGCCAACCCCCAGTCGCTGCGCAAGCAGGGCGGGCTGCTCTTCGCCGCCGCCGATCCCGAGCGCACGTTGCGGCCGAGCGAGAGTTCGATCCACAGCGGCGCCGTCGAGCGCAGCAACGCCGATCCGTCCCACGAGCTGGTGGCGCTGCTGGATGTCCAGCGGCAGATCGACGCCAACGCCAACATGATCCGCTACCAGGACGCGACGCTGGCGCGGCTGGTGAATGATGTAGGGAAGATTGGTTGAATTTTTGATTTTTGATTTTCTATTTTCGATTGGATGCACTCGAAAATCGAAAATCGAAAATCGGCAATCGAAAATCACGACATGGCCATCACCGCACTCAATTCCGCCGCCACGGGCCTGCGGGCCCTATCCACGCGAATCGACGTGATCGCCAACAACCTGGCCAACTCGGAGACGACCGCCTTCAAGGGCAGCCGGATGAACTTCGAAGACCTCATGTACCAGACGCTCAAGGAGCCGGGCAGCATGAACAACGCCAACGAAGTCTCGCCGGCCGGCACGGCCGTGGGGCTGGGCGTGAAAATCAGCAACACGCAGCTCGACCTGTCGCAGGGCGCCATGGAGGGCACGACCCGCGACCTGGACGTGGCGATCCAGGGATCCGGCTTCTTCAAGGTGAAGATCCTGGACTCCATCGGCGATGGCACGGGATATACCCGCAACGGCAACTTCTTTGTGAACAACCAGGGCCAGCTTGTCGTCGGCATGGGCGATGGATATCGCCTGATCAATCCGCCGATCACCATGCCCCAGGATGCGAGCCAAATCACCATCAGCCAGTCGGGCCTCATCGAGTACCTGAGGCCCGGGCAGATTACCAAACAGCAGGCCGGGCCCATCCAGTTGACGACCTTCATCAACCCGCAGGGGCTCAAGCTCCTGGGCGGGAGCATCTACGTCGAAACGCCGGCATCCGGCAAACCGATCGACAGCAAGCCCGGCGAGAACGGCGCCGGCACGATCCTCCAGAATTACCTGGAAGGCAGCAACGTCGATCCGGTGAAGGAACTGGTCACGCTGATCAAGACGCAGCGGGCGTTTGAGCTCAACAGCCAGTCGATCCAGACGGCGGACCAGGCGCTGCAGACGATCGGGAACCTGAGGAGATCCTAAGATTTGACATTTGATATTTGCAATTTGCAATCATAAACCTGTCATGCCCTGTTTCCCCACCATATTCCGGCACGTTGGGCCGATTCCTGTCGCCGCGATGCTCCTCTGTGCGGCCGCGTGCATCGGCGAAGAGCCATCGGCCGAGCTGTTCGTTCCCCTGGCCGACGTGCGCAGGGCGGCGGTCGCCGAGATCCGCTGCGATGCCGTCGTCGAGGGCCCGGCTATCACGCTCAGGCAGGTCGCGCGGTGGGCGGAGGAGGACGCGACCGCATTTTCGGCGGTGGCCGACCTGGCCGTCGCGCGGTTCTATGAGGACAAGCCGACCCGGACGGTGCAGCTCGCGGACATCAGGTCGACGCTGGAGGATGCGGGAGTGGACCTGGGCGCGATCAACTTCAGCGGCGCGGTCGAGTGCAAGGTGATCCGCAGCGGCCCGGCCGTTGCGCCGGTTCCCGCCGAGGCGCCCGCACGGATCCCGTCAACCCAGCCGCTGGCGAACCTCAGCTCGACTCCGGTCGATGACCCGCCGGCGGTGGCCGAGGAGGTTCGAAGCCTTCGCGAGATTCTCCTGGCGGACATCGTCAACCGCTTTGCTCTGCCGGCCGAATCGCTGCAGGTGAAGTTCGATCCCGACAGCGAGAAGCTCGTGGAGCTGGCCGAGCCGCTGTGCCGGTTCACCATCGAGCCGAGGCGGCAGCCCAATATCGGGCCGATGGCGTGGGATGTGACCGTTACCAGCGACGCGGGAAAGCAGAAGGCGACGATCAAGGCCTATGTCCGGGCATGGCAGATGCAGCTCATCGCCACCCGGCCGATCCTCTACCGCCAGGTGATCAGGGATGAGGACCTCAACGAGCGGCGGGTGCTGGTGGACCATGTTTCCGAAAACGGCGCGTTTGTGAAGGAGCAGGCCATCGGCCAGCAGGCGGCGCGCGACCTGGCCGTCAATTCGGTCGTCACGCCGCGGATGCTCGAGCCCGTGCAGGTGGTCCGCGCCGGGGAGTTGGTGAATGTGATCGTCGAGCAGGGCGCGTCCACCTGAAATGGGTGGCCGAAGCGCGGGAGTGCGGCGCCGTGGGCCAGACGATCCGCGTGCGCCGGCCGAACACCCGCGAGGAGTTCAACATCATCATGACGGGCCCGCAGGAAGGCCGGCTGGTCTTGACGAGTTCCGGATCGGCGCCGCTGGCGACGGCGAAGTGAGACTTGAAATTTGAAATTTGAAATTTGAAATTTGGGATTTGAGATCACCATGCTCCGCGTATCCATCATCATCTTCGCTCTGGCCGCCGTGGCGCAGGGGCAGCATCACGCGACAGCGGCCGATGAGCCGTCCAGTTCGGGTCTTCCGGCCGGACCGACCGTCGCGGAGCTGATGCAGCGCAACGGCGGATCGCTCCTGCGCCAGCATGGCGCTGCCGCCCGACCCGGCGCGGGCCAAGATCTCGTCGATCAGCTACTACACCGTCCCCGAGCCCGTTCCCAAGACGCTCAAGAAGCACGACCTGATCACGATCATCATCCGCGAGGAGAGCACGATAACCTCGGACGGCACGTCGGACCTGAAGAAGAATGCCGACATGGACGCCAACGTCAGCGCGCTGCCCAAACTGGGCAACATCAGCGGCGGCAACGCGCTGTCGCAGAACATCGCCGCGACGATGGCCGGCACCCGCAACTTCAAGGGCGAGGCCAAGGTGGACCGCACCGACAGTTTTGTCACCCGCATCGAGGCCGAGGTGGTCGATGTGAAGCCCAACGGCACGCTGGCGATCGCCGCGCACAAGCGCATCAAGTACGATGAAGAGGAACAGGAATACACGATGACCGGCGTGTGCCAGGCGAAGGACCTGACGCCCGACAATACGATCCTCAGCACCCAGGTACACAATCTCGACATTTCGTTGACAACCAAAGGCGCGGTGCGCGACACGACAAAGCGCGGGATCGTGCCACAAGTGCTGGACTTCATAAATCCGTTCTGATGCGTCTCCATCTGCCGGTACGGTGGGCCTATATGCGGCGAATGCTGTTGATGTTCGGCCTGGTCGCCTTTCTGGGCTGCGGCGCGCGCACCGCGGTGAAGATCGCCGACATCACCCGGCTCTCGGGCCAGCGCGACAACAAGCTGGTCGGGTGGGGCCTGGTGTTCGGGCTCAAAGGCACCGGCGACGGCGGCGATTTCGCCGCGATCACCAAGCCCCTGCGCCAGCTCCTGGAAAAGCTGGATAACCGGGTGGAGATGCGCGAGCTGGCCAGCGTCCAGAACGTGGCGCTGGTCATGATCAGCGTGACGGTCCCCAACGGCGCGCGCAACGGCGACCGGCTGGATGCGCACGTGGTTTCGGCCGGGGCGGCCACGAGCCTCAAGGGCGGGCGGCTCTTTTTGGCGCCGCTGGCCGGCCCGCGCCCGGATGCGGGCATCTTCGCGATGGCCGAAGGGCCCGTCACGCTCGAGGACCCCACCAGCCCGGTGCATGGCGTGATCAAGGCCGGCGCCACGATGGAGGCCGACATGCCCGTGCAGGTCATCGAGGACGGCCGGCTCAACTTCATCATCGACGAAGCCCATGCGACGTGGAGCACCGCCAGCACGATCGCCAAGATCATCAACGACGCCGAAGGCACCGCCGAGGCCCTGGCCATCGCCGCCGACCGCAAGAACGTGATCGTGATGATCCCCAAAAACGAGCGACAGCAGCCCGACAGCTTCATCGCGCACATCCAGCAGTTGCCGGTGCGCGTGCTGGCCGACGAGGCCAGGGTGGTCGTCAACGAAAAGACCGGCACGATCATCATGACCGGCGACGTGGAGATCAGCCCCTGCGTCATCAGCCACAAGGGCCTGACGATCACCACGGTCCTCCCCGCGCCGACGCCGACGCCGCGGAACCCGGTCACGCGCGAAGGCGCACGATCGGCCTGGACACGACCAACCAGGGCGGCGCCAAGCTCCAGGAACTGGTGGACGCGATGGACATGATCAAGGTGCCCGCCGAGGACCGCATCGCCATCATCCGCGAACTGCACAAGACCGGCAAACTGCACGCGAAACTGGAAGAACAATGAACCTGAGATTTGAGATTTGAGATTTGGGATCTTCAAGATTTGAGCTCTGTGATGAATGCTTCAGCCACGCAACCCGTGAAGAACAGCCCGGCGATCCGCCACGCGCGGCTGACGAAGACGGCCCGTCAGATGGTGGGCAGCACCTTCTTCGGCACGCTGCTGAAGCAGACGCGCAACAGCCCCTTCAAGAGCAAACTGTTCTCGGGCGGCCGAGGCGAACAGGCGTTCGGCGCCCTTGGCGACCAGTACCTGGCCGAACGCCTGGGAACGCGCTCCGGCAAGCGCCTCGCCGACAGCATGGTCAAGCGGATCGAGAAACGCGCCAACGCCGCGGGCGTGAAGCCCGTGAATATCGTGCGGCCGGCGCTTCAGCGTCCCTCGACGATCGACACTTTGGGATGACCCATGGCCTCGCAAACCCTCGAGCTCGAGACCGTCATGCAGCAGCTCGCCGCCGAGCACGAGAAGCTCCTGCGCCTGCTGGACGAGCAGCAGGCCGCGATGAAGCAGCTCGATCACGAGGCGCTGGGACGGATCTCGCGGATTGAGGAAGCCGCGCGGCTGCGCATCTCCGCGCTGGAATCGCGCCGCCGCGCCATCGTTACGCAGCTTGGGCGGGTGCTGCGGATGGATTCGGCGCCGTCGCTGGTGGCGTTGGCCGAGGCCATGCCCGATGCGCAGCCGGCTGCTGGGCCTGCGCGACCGGCTCCGGAGCACGATGATCCAGGTTTCGTCGCGCGCCACATCGCCGGGCGACTGGCCGGCGCGGTGCTGGGCCATCTGAACACGGCCGTGCGCATTCTCGCGGGCGCGGTCGAACAGGCCGGTCTTTATACGAAACATGGAACGGCGAAGGTCTCATCGAGGATCGGAGTGATGGAAACGGTCGGATGAATTGCGAATTGCGGATTGCGGATTTCCGCAATCGAAAATCAGAAATCGAAAATCGACAATCACCATGTCCCTGATGTCCGTTCTCAACCTCGGCAAGTCCGCCCTGGCCGTCCAGCAGGCCGCGATCCAGGTCACGAGCAACAACGTGGCCAACGCGGGCAACGCCGACTACACGCGCGAGGTCCCGACCCTGACACCCGCCGGGGACCAGTCCGCCAATGGGCTGCTCTTTGGCAGCGGCGTGAACCTGACATCGATCCAGCGGCAGATCGACGACGCCCTGGAAGGCCGGCTGCGCGACAGCACGGCCGACGCCCAGTCGGCGCAGGTCACCCAGCAGTGGCTCTCCCAGCTCGAGAGCGTCTTCCAGTCGCTGAGCGACACGGACCTCTCGACGAAGATGACGGCATTCTCCAATGCCTGGTCGAACCTGGCCAACAAGCCCCAGGATGCCAGCCTGCGGCAGATCGTGCTGCAGGACGGGCAGACGCTGGCATCGGCGTTCCGCGACGCGCGGAGTCAGATCAACAAGCTGCAAGGCGATCTGGACAGCCGGCTGGGCACGGCGGTCGGCGTCGCCAACGGCCTGCTGGACCAGGTGGCGCAGCTCAATGGCCAGATCTCGCAGGCCGAAGGCGGCGGCGCCAGCGCCAATTCGCTGCGCGATCAGCGCGACGCCATCCTCAAGCAGCTCTCGCAGTATGCGGACATCAAGGTGCAGGACATGGGCGGGGGCATGGTCAACGTGCTGGTGGGCTCGGAGGCGGTGGTCATGGGCACCACCAACCGCGGCCTGGCGGTGCGGCAAACCAGCACGGCCCAGGGCATCCAGAATCAGATCGTCATCAAGGATGACAACACGCCGCTGACGGTCAGCTCGGGCGAGCTGGCGGCGCTGGGCTCGCTGCGCGAGGATTTCTCCGGCGTCGCGAGCCACCTGGACGGCCTCGCCGGCAACCTCATTTTCGAGCTGAACAAGGTTTATGCCTCCGGCCAGGGAACCGAGGGCTTTTCGCAGGTCACGGGCGGCTATGCCGTCAACGATGCCAGCGCGTTGCTGGCCACGGCGGGGCTCAAGTTTGCGCCGACCAGCGGCAGCTTCGTCGTTCACGTGAAAGACAAGGCGACGGGCCTGGTGACGAGCACGCTCGTACCGGTCGATCTGGATGGGCAGGGCGGGAATGACACTTCGCTGACGTCGCTGCAGGACAGTCTCAACGGCATCGCCGGCGTGCAGGCTTCGATCGTCAACGGCAAGCTCAAGATCCAGTCCGCCAGCCCCAACCTGGAATTCTCCTTCAGCGACGACAGCAGCGGCACGCTGGCGGCGCTGGGGATCAACACGTTTTTCACCGGCAGCAATGCCAGCGACATCGATGTCAATGCGCAGCTCCTGGCGAGCCCCGGGCTGCTGGCCGCGGCCAGCAATGGCGAACCCGCCGACAATCAGACCGCGCTGGCGGTGGCGAACCTGCAGTCCAAGGCGCTGGACGGGCTGCAAGGCAGCTCGCTCAACGACAGCTACGACGCCATGATCACCGGCATCGCCACCGCGACCGCCAACGCCAATAGCAATGTCCAGGCCGCCCAGACGGTCACGGACACGCTCAGCGCCCAGCGCGAATCGCTCTCCGGCGTGAGCCTCGACGAGGAGGCGATCAATCTCATGCGCGAACAGCAGGCGTTCCAGGGCGCTGCCAAGATCATCAGCGCGGTCAATGAGATGATGCAAACGCTCTTGCAGATGACATGACTATGGCCGTCCTACCACTCAACCTCGCTCGCGTCAGTAACACGCTCCGCATGAGCGTTGCACAGCAATCGCTTACGCGCACGCAGCAGTCCCTGCTGGAGGTGCAGAACGAGCTGACCACCGGCAAGAAGCTCAATGTGCCCAGCGACAATCCCGGCGACGCCTCGGCCGCCATGATCCTGCGGCGGACCCTCCAGCAGCAGACGGGCTATGCCGCCAATCTCCAACAGGCCGGCTCGCAGCTTTCGCAAGTTGACAGCACGCTGAGCGATCTCACGGATTTGCTCCGCCAGGCGCAGAGCGTGGCGTCGGCCAACGCATCCTCCACGGTCTCGGCGGATGACCGCACCTCGGCCGCCGACATGATCGCCAGCTACTACAACCAGGCGCTGAGCCTGGCCAACACGCAATCCGAGGGCGTCTACATCTTCGGCGGCGACCGTTCCACGCAGGCCCCGTTCGTGGCGGATCTCGGCGGCGTGCGCTTCGCCGGCTCCGACCACATGCTGCAGAACAGCTACGACGACGGAACGACCCTCTCCTTTACGGCCAACGGCGCCGAGATCTTCGGCGCCATGGACGCCAGCATTGCCGGCGCGAATGTCGCCCCCACCAGCGGCGCCATCACCCCGCTGACGAAGCTGGCCGACCTGAACGGCGGCGCCGGCATTGATACCACCGGCATGGTGATCACCAACGGCGCCAAGACGGCGACGATCGATCTGAGCGCCGCCACGACGGTCGAGGACCTGCTCAACGCGATCAACGGCTCGGGCACGGGCGCGGTGGCGCAGATCAATGCTGACGGCACGGGCATCGAGCTGACCAACAGCGTGCAGGGCCTGACGATGACGGTGGCCGAGAACGGCGGCAACACGGCGTCGCAACTCGGCCTGCTCAACACCACGGGCATCCAGGCCAACGGCCTGTTCGGCAACCTCGCCGCGCTGCGCGACGCTCTGATCCACAACGACCAGGCCGGCATTACCAACGCGGCCGAATCGCTCCAGGGAGACCTGGATCGGGTGATCAGTATTCGCGGCCAGGTGGCGCGCAGGTGCAGGATTTCGAGGCCCGCCAGCAGCGGCTGTCGGACCAGACCCTCGCCACGCAGTCGCTGCTTTCCACGCTGGAAGACACCGACTACAACGAGGCGGTCTCGCGATACCAGACCTTGCAGACGACTCTGCAGGCCAACCTGCAGACGACGGGCAAGCTGCTGAATACGAGCTTGCTGGATTTTCTACAATAGGCGGCGGAGCGACGAAGGGGAAGGGCGGGGGCGTTGCGCCGCGGTTGGGGCGCGAGGGTGAGGGACTTGGAGCCCTCCGCATTTACTCCTTGCTGGCATCAAGGAACAACGGTAGCCGGAAAAAGGGGAACTGAACCGTGGTGATTCGGGCCCGGAGTTATGGTATGATGAGATCCTTGTCAGCCTGCCCCATGCCGACCGCGGGGGATATTCATGGCTGCTGTTTTCTCTAAGGAAGTCTCATGGCAATGAACGCTCACGCTCGTCGGATCGAACACCGTGCCAACCTCCGCAAGGCCGCCGCCGGGCAGCTTGGCGAGGCGGAAGCCAAGGCAGTGCAGGACGCCGAGGCGGCCCGCAGGGCGGCCATCAAACCCGCCGCCGTCCTCACCCGCAAGCAGCGCAAGAGCCTCAAGGCGCGGCGGCGCACCGCCAAGTAGCCACCGGCACGGGCTGGCAGCATGACATGGTCGGCGGTTGTCCATCCGCCGGGCCGGTCGGGAGGGAACCACGGCGGCACTTCGGCAGCGATGGCGGCCGTGTAGAGAACAATGGCCCGGCCCTGCTGCCAGAGGACGGAGCCGGCCGGCGCTTGGGTGAAGTTCCGGGTGATCGTGATGGGGCGGAGCTGGTCGTTGGGGCGGTCGAGTCGCATGAGGCAAGTATAGGGCAAAGCCCAATGGGGTGAAGAGGCGGGGGGTAGATGTCCGATAACTATTCCCAGCGGCCAGCGCAGGGCATGCGCCAAGAACGCGCTGTTTTTGACCGGCCGCTTGGTCGATCAAGGCAAAGGCGATTATCGCCTTTGGAACTCTATGGGAACGATTACCTCCGGCATCGGGTTGATCAGCGGGCTGAACACCAAGGACATCATCGACCAGTTGATGGCCATCGAGGAGCAGCCCAAGACACTGCTCCAGCAGCGTGTTGACAAGGCCAATCAGCAGAAGCTGGCGTACACCGATCTCGTGGCGCGGCTGACAACCCTTCGGATGTCGGCGCAGACCCTGAAGAGCACGACGAGTTTTCAGAAAACATCGGCCAGCAGCAGCAACGAGAATGTCCTGACGGTCAGCACGGGCCTCGGCGCGGCGCCGGGGTCGTATCAGTTTCAGGTGGCGCGGCTGGTCGCGGCCCAGCAGGCGATCTCGAACGGCTTCGCCAGCGACCAGGAAAAGGTCGGCGCCGGGACCATTACCATCGAGATGGGCGGCGGCGAGGTGTCTTCGCAGACGCCGCTCAGCCAGCTCAACGGCGGCAACGGCGTGAGCCGGGGCGTCTTCCGCATCACCGATGGCAGCGGCCGGTCCGGGTTGGTCAACATCAGCGCGTCCACCACGCTGGACGACGTCGTCAAGCAGATCAACACCAGCCTGGATGTGAGCGTTCATGCCGAAATCCAGGGCGATCACCTGCAGATCACCGACCAGAGCGGACAGACGACGACCAATCTGACCATCAGCGACCTGGGGAGCGGTCATTCGGCGGCCGACCTGGGCATCGTGGGCAGCGCAGCCGGCGCGATCACGGGCAGCGATATCAACACCATCGGGCGCGGGACGCTCCTGTCGCAGCTCAACGATGGCCGCGGGGTGCGCACGACCAGCGGATCGGCCGACTTCCGCATCACCGATGGCAACGGCGCCACCTATGACGTGGCGATCGGCGGCGACAACACGCTGGGCGCAATGTTCGACGCCATCAACACGGCCACCGGCGGCAAAGTGACGGCGGGCGTGGGAAGCGACGGCAAGAGCATCGCCCTGACGGACAACACGGGCGGGGGCAATGTCGCGATTGCCGCCCTGAATTCATCCGACGCCGTGGCCGACCTGGGCCTGGATGGCACGCCTGCCGGCGGGACGCTCAGCGGCAAGGACGTGATGGCTTCGATCGGGACGGTGTTGCTGTCGAGCCTCCGGGGCGGTTCGGGCCTGGACCTGGGGACGGTCAACATCACCGACCGCGGCGGCGCCAGTACGACGATCGACTTCTCCTCCGCCCAGACCGTGCAGGACGTGCTGGACCTGATCAACAACAACGGCGTAGCCCATCTTTCGGCAAGTCTGAAGGATTCGGGCAACGGCATCCAGATCACGGACACCAGCGGCGGCAACGGCGACCTGGTGATTGCCGATGCAAGCTCCACGACGGCGGCGGAACTGGGCATCGCCGGGACGTTCAACGCGGCGGTGGCGAACGTGAGCGGGGCCAATCTCCAGCGGCAGTGGATCAACGAGAATACGCAGCTCTCGACCTACAATGGCGGGAAAGGCGTCACGGCAGGCAAGATCCGCGTCACCAACTCCGCCGGCATGGGGGCCGAGATCGATCTCACGGGTTCCGTGACGCTCGGCGATGTGATTCAGAAGATCAACGCGGCGACGGTGAACGGGGCCGCGCTGGGCGTGACGGCGTCGATCAATGCCAACGGCGACGGCCTGCTGCTGACGGACACGGCCGGCGGCGGCGGCAAGCTGACGGTGGCGGAGGACGGCAGCACCACGGCGGCGGACCTGAACATCAAGGGCACGGCGACGGACACGACCATCGACGGTACCTTCGAGGAGACGATCGCGCTGACGGCCGACGACACGCTGGCCAGCGCGATTGACAAGATCAACGCGCCGGGTTTTGGCGTGTCGGCGACGGTGATCAACGACGGATCGGGGGCGGGTGGATACCGGCTGTCGCTCACGGCGCGAAACTCGGGGCGGGCCGGGCGCATCGTGATCGACGGCGGCGACACGTCGCTGCAGACGCACAACCTGGTCGAAGGGCAGGATGCGGTGGTGTTCTACGGCGGCGGGAGCAACCCGCTGCTGATCACCAGTTCCAGCAACCAGATCGCCAGCATCGTGAAGGGCGTGACCTTCAACCTGCAAAGCGCCAGCAACACGCCGGTGACGGTGAACGTGTCGGCCAGCGTCGACAACGTGGTCACGGAGATGAACAACTTCGTGAGCACGTTCAACGACATGATCAGCAAGATCAACGACTTGACCAGTTGGGACAGCACCACCAACACGGCCGGGCTCCTGCTGGGCGACGGAACTGTGCAGAACATAGAGACGCAGGTTTATTCAATGCTCTATGCCACGGCGCCGGGCGGAGGTCAGTACAAGACGCTGATGGACATGGGGCTGACGGCCAGCGGGGACAACGGGCAGTTGCAGTTCGATGAAGACAAGTTCCGCGCGGCCTACGCGGCCGACCCCGACGCCGTGAAGACGCTGTTCACGCAGTACAACAAGAGCGCGGGCAGCAGCACGGTCGATCTCAAGGGCCTCGGCGCGATCATGGAAGACAGCATCAACACGCTGATCGATCCCGTTTCGGGCATCGTCACCCTGGAAAACAAGAACCTGGATGACCAGACGACGCAGTTTCAGGATCGCATGAACGAAATGGACACGCTGCTGGCGGCCAAGCGGTCACGGCTGGAGAGCCAGTTCGCGAACCTGGAGACGGTGTTGGCGGGGTTACAGTCGCAGCAAAAGGCACTGTCGTCGTTGAGCGTGATCACATCGTCGTCGTCCTCATCCTCATCCTCGTCAACCAGCTCGTAGGCGGGGAGTGGATTTTCCTCCAGGACGGCGCGATAATAAACCCTCTACGCTGCTCTGGAGAAGGTCCGCATGAGCGTTCGAGAATATTTCCGCGACATCCACGACAACGTCCGGTCCATTGCGATCGGCATGAAGATCACGCTGAAGTACTGCTTTCAGAAGACCGTGACGGTGCGATATCCCGAGCAGCGGCTGAGCCTGGCGCCGCGCTACCGGGGGATCCACGAGTTCGAGGCGGACAAGTGCATCGCGTGCGACCAGTGCGCCAAGGCCTGCCCGGTCGATTGCATCTATATCGACAAGACCGCGCCGCGGAAGATCGACAAGGCCACCGGCAAGGCGACGGGCGGCGAGTTGCTGCGATTCGCCATCGACTACAGCAAGTGCCTGTTCTGCGCCTATGCACCGAGCCGTGCCCGACCGATTGCATCCACATGGGCAAGCTGCACGACCTGAGCTCCTACAGCCGGGCCGACGTCGTCGTGGAGTTCACCGAGCTGGACAAGAAGGGGCTGCACACGCCGATCCCGCTCTGGATGGAGCGCAACGAAGCCCGGATCCCCTGGGTGAAGGAAGAATACGAGCGCGTCAAGAGCGGCAAGCTGGCGGTGACCGCGGGGGACATTCCGAAGGTCAAGTAGCCTGTTATCGGGCGTCGCGTTTTCCTCAAACACATAAAGTGGCCGTGACGCACCTCCGATGAAACTCGTGCAGTCGGCAAGTTCTGCGCCTGCGGGCTTGGCCGGCGGGGTCGTTGGCGTGTGCCAGCGGCCATCGGCGCAGCGTCGCGCCTGTGCTCGTGAAACCGGCCAGATGGTCGGGGAGAGAACACGAGGGCACGTGCAGGTCTTTGCACAGAGGAGCAGTCATGAGTGCTTTGAAGAACTTCTGGACGCGGCTGGTCCGGGACGAGCGGGGCGGCGAGGTGCTGGAATATGCGCTGATCGCCGGCTTGATCGTCGTGGCCGCCATCGCGGTCATCGGCACTGTCGGCACGAAGGTGCTGGCCCGGTGGAACTCGCTGAACAGCTCGCTGTAGTCGGCCGTCATCACAGGGCAGCCAACACAAGAACCGGACCCCCAGCGCCGGGAATGCGTTCCCCGCCGCGAAGGGTCCGCGTCTTTCATCCGCATGGGCTTCCAGAGCCTCATCCCGTACCTCCCGTTGCTGGCGATGCTCACGTGCGTCGCCGCCGTGGATCTGCGCAGCCGGCGTATTCCCAACTCGCTGACGCTGATGATCGTGGCGAGCGGGATCATGCTGAGCTTCACGCGTTGCGCGACTGCCTCGCCTGGACAATCGTTGCTGGGCATGCTGGCGGGAGGCGGGATGGGGGTGGCGCTGCTGATGATCGGCGCGCTGGGCGGCGGCGATGTCAAGCTGCTCGCGGGCGTGGGGGCATGGCTGGGAACGACGCAGGTCTTTGAGGTTTTCCTGGCCGAGGCCGTCGTGGGCATGCTTATTGTGACAGCGCAGTGCGCGGCCAGGGGACGGCTGCGGTTGCTTTGCCGCAACAGCGCTGTCGTGGCGATCAACCTGGTACACATCCAACAGCTCGGAACGGCGCATGCCAGCGCGACGGGTGAGTCGTGCCGCAGCGTTGACAAGCCGCTGCCGTACGCGGTGCCGGTGCTGGTGGCAACGGTGCTGGTGTTGTTGCTGAACGGGAGGGTCTCATGAGACGCGACAGGTTTCGACGGGGAAACGCGGTGCTGGAAATGGCGCTCGTGCTGCCGATTCTCCTGCTGCTGGCGTTTGGGATGGTGGAGTTCGGGTATTTCTTCTACGTGAAGAACAACCTGCAAGGAGCGGCGCGCGAGGGGTCTGCGCGGCGATCGTGGCGACCGCCAGCAACTCGGATGTGAATTCGGCCGTGGCGTCCGCGATGAGCAGCTATGGCCTGAGCGCCAGCGGTTATACCGTGAGCATCACGCCCGGCGACGTCAGCGGCGCCGCCGAGGGTTCGCAGATCACCGTCACCGTGCAATGCACGTGGGGGACGGTGGGCATTCGGCCGCTGCAACTGATGAGTGCCAACAAGACGGTGGTGGGCACGGCGGTGATGAGGAAAGAAGGGTGACGGCGGAAGCATGACGAAGGCCGAATGATGAATCTGCCGCATTCGTCATTCGGGCTTCGGCATTCGGCCTTGATTAGGCATTCGGATCTAGACCTTCGACATTTCCCCGCCCCTGCTCCCTTCCTCTAAACCGCCCCGCACATCGGACCGAATTCAGACTGTGGGACATTGAGGTTGCTTATGAACTGGAAAACCTGGGTTCCTCTGGTGCTGGCACTGGCGCTGGGGCTCGTGGCGGCCAAGGTCGGGCGCGACGTGCTTCTGCGCAATCGCGCCGCGTCCACGCCCGATGGCAAGACCGTCAAGGTCGTCGTCGTGAAGCGCGACCTCACGCCGGGCCAGGTGCTGGGAGACGCGGATGTCGGCCTGGCCATGGTGGCGGTCAACAAGGCGCCCGCCGATTCCTTCGGCGGCGTCAGCCAGGTCACGGGGCGCGTGCTCATCTCGGGCATGGTGAAGGAGCAGGTGCTGGTGGAGAAGGTGCTGGCGCCGGCCGGTTCCGCGGGCGGGCCGGCGGCGCTGGTGCCGCACGGCATGCGCGCGGTCACGATGGAAGTCAACGAATTCAGCGGCGTGGGCGGCCTGCTGGTGCCCGGCTGCTTCGTCGACATCGTCTCGACGCTCTCGGATGCCAAAGACAATCACCCCATCGCCAAAACCATCGTGCAGAACGTGCGCGTGTTGGCGGTGGGCCAGAAGCTGATGAGCGGCGGAGCAAAAAGGGAGGGTGAGGAAGGCCTGGCGCACAGCGTGACGCTCCTGGTCAGCCCGCAACAGGCCGAGGCCATTGAGCTGGCCACCAGCTCGGGCCGCAGCCGTCTGCTGATGCGCGGCTTGATGGATGGCGCGACGAGTAGCAGCAAGGGCGTGACCATTGCCGAGCTGTTGGGCGCGAGAGGCCCGAAGGCGAGAGTTTCCTTGCGTTGCTGCTGGGCGCCACTACCCGGCCGGTCCTGGCGGCACGGCAGATCGCGTCGGTGGCGCCTGCCAAGACCACTGCGACGGCCGCGCCGATCAAGCCGCCCGTGCGAAAGCGCACGGTGGAAGTGATCGCCGGTACGGCCCTGACTCGGGTGGAGCTGGAGCTTCCGAAGGATCCGCAGGAGGCGATAACGGGAACGGGGATCGAATCGCGCCCGTAGCGCGACACTGTGCGTGGAGCACCCATGAATCGAAGCTCGAAGATCAATGGAACGACCGGCAAGCCCCTGGGCTTGCCAGCCGCGTTTGCGGGATGCCTGCTGACGCTGTGGCTCATCACGGGCAGCGCCGCTCGCGGAGCGGAGGAGGCTGCGCCGCCAGGTGCGATCGCGGGCAAGGAAGGTCTGCTCGTCAGCAACGGCCTGGAGAACGGCCGCATTCGACTGCTCAGCGGCAAGAGCGCCGTGCTCACGACCAATCGCCCGTACAAGCGGCTGAGCATCGCCGATCCGGAGGTGGCCGATGCCCGCCCCGTTGGCATCACGAGCATCCTGCTGACGCCGAAGAAGGCCGGGCAGACGCAGCTCATCCTCTGGGATGACAACGAGCGATCGCAGATGATCGATGTCGGCGTTGTCGCGGATACCGCGCAGCTTTCCGATCAGCTCAAGGCGCTGTTTCCGGGATCTCAGATCGAGGTGAGCAGCGCCAACGGCACCCTGGTGCTGCGCGGCCGGGTGGGCTCGACGCAGGCGGCGGAGCAGGCGGTCGCCGTGGCGGGGCCATACGCGTCGAAGGTGCTGAACATGCTGGAGGTCTCGGGCGGGCAGCAGGTGATGCTACAGGTGAAATTCGCGGAGGTCTCGCGCTCGGCCAGCTCGTCGTTGGGCGTGAATTTCGGCTTCACCGATGGCCACACGATCTTCGGCAACAACATCGGCCAGGTCAGCCCCCTGGGAATCACCGATCTGGGCAAGGGCGCGGCCGCGCTGGCCGTGCCCACGCCGACGGCGGCCGTGACGCTGTTCGGCCGGGGCGAGGCGGGGCGGGTCGCCTTCGACTATTTCGTGGAAGCGCTGCGGCAGAACGACCTGCTGCGAATCCTGGCCGAGCCGAACCTGCTCGCCATGAGCGGCCAGGAGGCGAGTTTCCTCGCCGGTGGCGAATTCCCGGTGCCGGTGACTGGCGGCGGGACGGTGGGGGGCCAGCCGTCCGTGACGGTGGAGTTCCGCGAATTCGGCGTGAGGCTCAGCTTCCTGCCGGTGGTGCTTGGCAACGGGCGCATCCGCTTGAAGGTGGCGCCGGAAGTGAGCGACGTGGATAACACCAACTCCTTGCGTTTCAGCGGGTTCGTCATCCCCGGCCTGACGTCAAGGAAGATCTCGACGACCATCGAGTTGGGCGAGGGTCAGACCTTCGCCATCGCGGGCCTGCTGAATCACAACGTGACCTCCAGCAAGGATGTCACGCCGGTGCTGGGCGATCTGCCGGTGCTGGGGGCCCTGTTCCGATCGGTCAGATACCAGCGCAAGGAGACGGAATTGGTGGTGCTGGTGACGCCGCGCCTGGTGGAAGGAATGAACGCCGAGCAGGTGCCGCCAGCGCCGGGCGAGAACTGGCGCCATCCCAACGAGGCGGAGTTGTTTCTGAACCAGGACCTGGGCGGCCCGGCGAAGTCCTCGCCGCGCCCGACCACGATGCCCGCCTCGCATTCCGCGGCGGCCCCGCCGTTTTACGGCCAATACGGTTTTGTGCCGGTGAAATAAGGAGAATCATGCTGGTCCAACTGAACTGTGCCGTCGTGGATGCGGATGCGAACAACCGCCAGGAAATGGCGAATTTCCTGGCCAACTACGGCGCCAGCACCGTCACGCAGCTTCCGAATCTCGACGCGCTGCCGGCGGTGCTGGCGCGGCCGAACGGCCCGCAGCTTGTCGTCGTCAACCTCGATCCCAATCAGCATGACACGCTCCGGCGCGTGGGCGTGTTCGTGCGCCAGTTCGGCAACGTCAGCTTCTTTGTGCTCTCGCAGGTGATGGACCCGAACCTGCTCATGGAGGCGATGCACCTGGGCATCAAGGAGTTCGTGCCGCTCCCGATCATCGAGGAGAAGTTCGCCGCGGGCATCGAGCGCGTGGCGCAGTCGCAGGGCATGGGCAAGCGCGCGAAGATCATCCACCTCGTGCCGACGATGGGGGGGTGCGGCTCGACGACGATCGCCTGCAACATCGCGGCGTCGCTGGCGCAGTCGGGCAAGACGGTGCTCATCGACCTGGACCTGATGCGCGGCGCGGTGGCCAGCTACTTCGATCTGCGCCCGCGCTACACCATCGCCGACATCATGGATTCCACCGAGCGGCTCGACGCGCAGCTCCTGGACAACGTGTTGACGCTGCACCCGCAGAGCGGCGTATCCATCCTGGCCCGCCCCGACCAGCCGGAGGACACCCAGCGGATCACCCCGCCCGGGCTCACGCGGCTGCTGAGCATCCTGGGGCGCGTCTACGACTATGTCGTGCTCGATTCGCTGATGAGCGTTGACCCGATCTACTCCGCGGCCATCCAGTCATCGGACATGAACATGCTCGTGATGCAGCTCACGGTGCCCAGCGCGCGCAACACGGAGCGGTTTGTGGGCGCGCTGCGGCGCATCGGCGTCGACGGGCAGAAGATGCGGATCGTCGTGAACCGCTTCGTCAAGAAAGGCTGGGACATCGCCCCCGAGGATGTGGAGCGGTCGATGGGGTTGAAGCTCTCGTGGCTGGTGCCCAACGACTTCAAGAATGCCATCGCCGCGATCAACCTCGGCGAGCCGGTGGTGCTGAAGGCGCCGCGGTCGGAGATGGGCGTGAGCCTCATCGAGCTGGCGCAGACACTGCTTTCCGAGCGGGCGTTGTCCGTCGCCGCTTGAGCAACAGCCGGATCGGGATTCGGACAATTTCGTGCTTGAGGTATGTATGGGTCTGTTCTCTCGAAATGCTGCAACCGCGACTGCCCCCGTGCCGCCCAAGGCGCCGGCGGAGGCGAAGCTGCCGACGTCGCCGATCGCGTCCCCGCCCGAGCTTCCCGTGATTGCGCCACCGCCTCAGAACACGGAACGTCAGGCCTATTTCCAGAAAATGAAGTCGCGCATCCACCAGCAACTGGTGGAGCGGCTGGACATGCAGAACCTGCGGCGCTGCCGCAGGATGTCGTGCGGCAGGAGGTGCGCGCGGTGGCCCGCGACCTGTGCCAGAGCGAAAAGGGCCTGCTCAACTCCAACGAGCAGGAACGGCTGATGGACGAAGTGATGGACGAGACGTTCGGTCTCGGGCCCCTGGAGGCGCTGCTCAAGGATCCGGGCATCACCGACATCCTGGTCAACCGCTTCGACCGCGTCTACGTCGAGCGCAAGGGGCGCATCGAGCTGGCCGAGACGCGTTTTCGCGACAACCAGCACCTGCGGCAGATCATCGACCGGATCGTGGCCCAGGTCGGCCGGCGCATCGACGAGATCTCGCCGATGGCGGATGCGCGCCTTTCCGACGGCAGCCGCGTCAACGCCATCATCCCCCCGCTGGCGCTGGACGGCCCGGCCATGTCGATTCGGCGTTTCGGCGCCAAACCGATGTCGGCCGAGGACCTGATGGTACACGGGGCGTTCCCACCCGACGTCCTGCAGTTCCTCGCGGCGGCGGTGAAGGCCCGCTGCAACATCGTGATCAGCGGCGGAACCGGCTCGGGCAAGACCACGCTGCTGAACTGCCTCTCGCGCTACATTCCCTCCGACGAGCGCGTGCTGACCATCGAGGATGCGGCGGAGCTGCAACTCCAGCAGCTCCACGTCGTGCGGCTGGAAACCCGGCCGCCGAACATCGAAGGCAAAGGCGAAGTGACCCAGCGCGACCTGGTGCGCAACGCCCTGCGCATGCGGCCGGACCGCATCGTCATCGGCGAGGTGCGCAGCGGCGAGGCCCTGGACATGCTCCAGGCCATGAACACGGGCCACGAGGGCTCGATGACGACCATTCACGCCAATGCGCCGCGCGATGCGATCTCGCGCCTGGAGGTCATGATCGCCATGGCGGGCTTTGACATCCCCGTGCGCGCCATCCGCCAGCAGATCTCCAGCGCCGTGCAGCTCGTCATTCAGGCCAGGCGATTGACCGGCGGCAAAAGGAAGATCACGTGCGTCAGCGAGATCACGGGAATGGAAGGCGAGCAGATCCAGATGCAGCAGATCTTCACGTTCGAGCAGACAGGCGTGTCGGCCGATGGCCACGCCACCGGCGATTTCGTCGCCACGGGCATCCGCCCCAAGTGCATGGAGCGTATCGAGCACCGCGGCATCGAGCTGGCGGGGGGGTTGTTTGAGCGGAGGGTGCTGGGAGAGGGTCTGGGGTCTGGGGTCTAGGGTCTGGCACTATGGACAGCTACAACCTCATCCTCCTGATCGCCCTGGCCGTCGCACTCGCCGTGTGGGGCATCACCCAGTTCGTCTTCTCTCGCTTTAGCCGCGACAACCATCGCATCCAGAGTCGCCTGAGCAGCCCAGGGCGTAACGGCGTCGATGCCCTGCTGAAGCGTCCGACCGCGGTGCAGGCGTCGCTCAAGGGTGAGCCAGGGGAGGGGCGCGGCGCCTGTTCGCGGGCCTGGCGCGGAAGCTCAAGGCCGCCTATCCCGACACGAGCCTCAATCGTTTTCTGATCGTCATGTCGGTTGCGGCATCGCTGCTGTTCGCGGTCGGCGCCATGGCGATGGATTCGCTGCTGGTCGGCCTGGCCGCGGGGGCGGGCGGCTTCTATCTGCCGGTGATGTGGCTGAACCGAAAACGCAGCCATCGGCAGCGGTTGCTGGCCGAGCAGCTTCCCGAGGCGCTGGAGTTCCTCTCGCGGGTGCTCAAAGCGGGGCACGGCTTGAGCGCGGGCATTCAGATGATGGGCGAGGAACTGCCCCAGCCCATCGCCGCCGAGTTCCGCAAGTGCTTCGACCAGCACAGCCTCGGCCAGCCCATCGAGCAGGCCCTGCGCGAGACGGCCAACCGCATCGAGTCCAACGACTTCGCATTCTTCGTCACGGCCGTGCTGATCCAGCGGCAGACGGGCGGCGACCTGTCGGAAGTGCTCTCCAACATCAGCTCGATGGTGCGCGGGCGCATCCGGCTGCAGCAGCACGTCAAGGCGATCACGGCCGAAGGCCGGATGACCGGTTACATCCTCGTCGTGTTCCCCGCCATCCTGTTCGCGGTCTCGTATTTCCTGAACCCCTCCTATGCGTCGGTGCTGCTGAATACGGACATCGGCCGGATGCTGCTCGGCGCGGCCGTCGTGCTGCAACTGCTGGGGCTGTTCGTGATTCGAAAGATCGTGACGGTGAAGGTATGAACGAAGCGAATATTTTCTTCGCGTGTACGGCCGGAATCGTCGGTGCGCTGAGCTGGTGGGCGCTGGCGGTGCTGATGAACAAGGGCGGGGACCGGCTGCAGCGGCGCCTCGCCGCGGACCGGCGGCCCGGCGCTGCGCCCAAGAAGGACCTTTCGGCCAGGGCGCAGATCAGCGGCGCATTTCAGGCGATCGGCCAGGCCTGTGCCAGGCCGTTCCTGCCCAAGTCGCGGGAGAAACAATCCGCGCTGCGGCGGCAACTGGGCCATGCCGGCATCTATTCGGCATCGGCCATCCGCACGGTCACCGGCCTGAAGTTCATCCTGCTGATCCTGGGATTGGCCGGCGGCTATGGGCTCGGATTGTGGGTGGACAATCTGCTGCTGGGGTTGTCGGTGGGCGGGCTTGTGGGCTACCTGCTGCCGGCGATGTGGATCAAATCGCAGATCAAGAGGCATCGCCGCGGCCTGGAGATCGGCCTGCCGGATGCCCTGGACCTGATGGTCGTGTGCGTCGAGGCGGGGCTGACGGTCGATGCAGCGCTCCAGCGGGTGTCGCAGGAACTGACGCTGGCCCATCCCAGGCTGGCGCGCGAACTGGAAATCGCCCACATGGAGACGCGCGTGGGGCTGTCGCGAACGGAATCGCTGCGAAATCTCGGCCAGCGCACGGGCACGCCGTCGCTCCAGCTTCTGGCGACGATGCTCATCCAGGCCGAGCGCTTCGGCACGAGCATCGCCCAGTCCCTGCGGATTCATGCCGAAGGTCTCCGCGCGTCGCGGCAGAACGCCGCCGAGGAAATGGCGGCCAAGGCATCGGTGAAGCTGTCGTTCCCCGTCGTGCTGTTCATCTTTCCGGCGCTGCTGATCGTGCTGGCGGGACCGGCCGCCATCGGCCTCTTCAAGAGCGCCCTGTTTGCCAAATAGAAAGCGAGTGAAACATGTTCGGACACCGATCGCGCATATTCTGGCCTGTTGCGGCGGGCATCCTGGCGATGACGTCAGTGGCCGGGTGTACGAACAACCCGCCATCGCCGCCGCCCGAATCGTTCTTCAGCGACGAGTCGGGTTTGATCCAGCGAAACTGGACGCTGCAGGCCGCCCGCGGCGCCCGCGCCAGCGCGACGCTCTATCCCATGCACTTCGACGCCGGCCGGCTCAACTCCGCCGGCCGGGAGAAGCTCTCGCTGATGCTCGAGGACAGCGACTGCGCGCTGCCGCTCAAGGTCTACATCGAGTCGCCGGCGAGCGACGCGCAAAACGCTTCGCGCAAGGCCGCGATTGAGGCATACCTCAGGGACCTTGGACTGACGGCCGGACAATATGCGGTGGACTTCGGCGCCAATCCGCTCTACCTGCACCCGGTGGCCCGCGACATTGCCGACATCCCCAAGCTTGATGCGCAGCCGGGGCAGCCTCCAGTTCAGCCCAGTCAGCCCGGTCCCCCGGCGCCGATCATGGGGAAATAGCTTGTCTCGCTTGAGCTTTGCCCGGCAGGTTGCCATATCCTGCTGGCTTCCAGCGTCAGCTTTCGCCATCGCTCCGTCATGGTGGCTATTCACGCGCCGCGCGCCGTCGCTTGCCGCGCTTGCGACGTTTCGCGGGTTTGCGGCCGACCAGATCCGCCAGCGGCGCGGGCGGGGGCTGCGCGGCTTTCATCACCTGAATCCCGCTGGCCGTCATCGCCACGACCTTGAAACTTGTGTTCTCCAGCGGCGCTGGTCGATCAGCCCGGCGTCGATGAGACGGTAGAGCATCGCGATCACGCGGTTCTTCTCGTGCGTCCGCAGCAGCCCGAAGACGGACAGCTCATCCAGCCCCCAACGCCGCACCTGCTCATCGCCGTCGCCCACCAGCACCGACGCGATCAGCCCCAGTCCGAACGAGTGGCGCAGGCTTACGCGCGCCACGCCCGAAAGGAGCTGGCGCACGAGCGTCGTCACCTCGTCCGACACCTGCGCGCGGCGCTCGTGCCATCGCCTCCGCGGTTGATCGCGCACACGTCGCACTCGCAATCGCCGATGCGCGGGATCGCCGAAATAGTCGAGGATCATCCTTCGCCGGCAGCGATGCGACTTGGCGTAGCGGATCATGATCTCCAGTTTCTCGTAGGCGTGCCGCTGCAGAGTGTCGATGTGCGGCTGCTCCGCCGGCGGGGCATCCTTGCCGATCCGTTCGATGAAGAACTCCTGCGTGAAGCGGTCCTGGTAGGTGAAGAGAAGCTGGCACCGCGCCGGCAGCCCGTCGCGGCCCGCGCGGCCGGCCTCCTGGTAATACGCCTCCAGCCGGCCGGGGATGTTGAAGTGGACCACGAAACGGATATCGGGCTTGTTGATGCCCATGCCGAAGGCGTTGGTGGCCACCGCCACCGCGCCGGCCGTCGCCATGAACCGCTCCTGGTTGGCGTGTCGCACTTGCAGGTCCATGCCCGCGTGATATGGCAGCACGGTGCGCCCGGCCAGGGCCTGTTGCAGATGGCCCGCGAGTGTCTCGACCATTTTCCGCGTGGCGCAATAGACGATGCCGCTGCCCTGGTCCTGGCGCAGCATCGTCGCCAGCGTTCGCGTCTTCTCATAATCGCTGTCGATCGCAGTGCAGCCATAGCGGAGGTTTGGCCGGTCGAATCCCGTCACATAGACCTTGGGCTCGCGCAGGGCGAGCTGCCGCACGATGTCCTGCCGGACGTCGGCCGTCGCGGTTGCCGTCAGCGCGATGGTGGTGGGTGAGCCCAGCAGTTTGCGCACGTCGCCGAGCCTCGAGTATTCCGGCCGAAAATCATGGCCCCACAGGCTGATGCAGTGTGCCTCATCGACCGCCAGCAGCCGCGGGCGGAGCCTGGGCATGATCGCCTGGAAAGCCGGAGAGAAGAATCGTTCGGGGGCGACGTAAAGCAGCCCTTCAAAACCGCCTGCCAACTCCTCGATGATCTGGCGCTGGATGCTGACCGAGACGCTGCTGTTGATCAGGGCGGCGGGGATGTTCTGGTCGCGGAGCTGCTGCACCTGGTCCTGCATCAGCGAGATCAGCGGCGAGACCACGAGTGTCAGGCCCTTGCCGACGGTCGCCGGCAACTGGAAGCAGAGGCTCTTGCCCGCGCCGGTGGGCATGACGCAGAGCACGTCGCGGCCGGCCAGCACGTCCTCGATGACCTCGCGCTGCGCCGGCCGGAAATCCTCCAGGCCGAAGATGGATTGGAGCTGCTCCCGAAGCTGGGGCATGGGGGCATTATAGTGGGGATTGGCCCTTTGTGGCGCCGGCTGTCGGAGTTCGCGCGCTGGCGCGTCGGGCGCGTTGGTGCCTCCCCGCCTTTCCCGTGTTAACATTCCCTCATGCCCATCGACATCACTCTCATCGGCGGCGGGATGATCGTCCACGACCAGATCCTGCCCTCGCTCTACCAATTGCGGCGTAATGCCCTGTTCGGCAAACTGACCGTATGCGAGGTCAACTCGACCAACCTGCGCTCGCTGGCCGGGCCGCGGTTCACTTCGGCCTTTCCCGATCAGAGCTTCGAGTCAGTTCCGCCGCTGGAGACCGATCCATCGCAGGTGGACATCAAGCGATATCAGGGCGTCGTGGCCGGTATGCCGCCGGGAAACATGGTGGTGGTGGCCGTGCCCGATCATCTGCACGCGGAGCTGGTCAACTTCGCCGTGCGGCACGATCAGCACGTGCTGTGCGTCAAGCCGCTGGTGCAGAAACTGGCGGATGCGCGGGCCATCGAGGCCGAGGCGCGGCGTCGCGGCGTGGCGGTGATCGTCGAATATCACAAGCGGTTCGACCGCCGCGCGCTGGAGGCCCGGGAACTGTACCGCGCCGGCCGGTTCGGCGAGTTCAAGGTCGGGCAGGCCAAGCTCGTCGAGCCTTATTACTACCGCCACTCCAATTTCCAGAACTGGTTCACCATCGACAAGGCCGATCCCTTCACCTACGTCGGCTGCCACTACGTCGATCTAGTCTATTTCATCACCGGCCTGCGGCCGACCGCCGTCTCGATCCTGGGCGTCGAGGGCGAGTTCCCCAACGGCAACCGGGGCTACCTGTGGAGCTCGGGCCAGGTTGTGTGGGAGAACGGCGCCGTGCTCAACGTCGTCAACGGCCTGGGCTATCCGGATGAGGGCGCCGGGAGCAACGACCAGGGGATGTGCCTCTTCTGCGAAGGCAATGGCAAGGGCGCGACGATCAAGCACGACGATCAGTTCCGCGGCGTGCAGCACGGCTACATCGACACCAAGAGCGGGGCGCATTTCCGGTTCGTGAACCCCGACTACTTCCGCCTGGTGCCGTGGAACGGCCCGGGACTCCGGCCAGTGGGCTACGGGTATGACTCGGTCGAGGCGGCCGTGCAAACCGCGGCGCAACTCCACGCCGCCGGGCCGTTCGATTCGACACTGGCGCGACGGCAGGCGATGCTGAAGGAGATCGACGATCACGGGCTGCTGGCGACGCCGGCCAACAGTTTCGTCAATGAGCTGGTGACGGAAGCGGCGCGTATGTCGCTGGCGCACAAGGGGCGGATGGTGGATATCGTCTACCAGCCGGAGGCCAAGGTTGTGCTGCGCGGATGATGGCGCTAACTGGGCCAAACTCAAATGGCCGTTCAAGGTCGTACTGATTCGCCCCGCCAAAGGCGGTGCTTGACGGCAACGCCCGACGTGCCCCGCCAGTATGCCGCATGGGAGAAGCGCGAGCGGGGATGGCAGGCAGGATGCCCGCACCACCATCGCCTCTTCGATGATCTACGGAGTCATATGATGACGAGCTGTCGCGGAATGTGCCGGACTACCCTCCTGAGCCTGTTGCTTACGCCGGCGCTGTCGGCCTGGGGCTTGATCAACATCAACTTCACGCCCGTCCAGCTCGTAAAGGATTCGGAGGTCATCCTGCTGGCCAGGGTCAAGAGCAAGGAGATCGGCAGCCGCATTGAGCTGCAGCTCGTCAAGGCGATCAAGGGGAGCGCCCCGGCCGTCATGCTGGTCGATTTCAGCACGGCCGCGGAAGCGCAGGCGACGGCAGCCAAGGAGCATTTCAAGGCGCTGGGCGAGAAGCCGCTGGCGTTGTTCATCAACGACGCGGTGTCCAGCATGCGCGTACATGCAGACGGCGCCTGGATGAAGATCGTCGGCACCAACGGCAAGTGGCGGCTGGACATCGTCGATCCGAGCATGCAGGGGACATGGGCCGGCGGCACCGACATGCTCATGCGCTGCATCGAGTACGTCATCGCGGCCGGCAACGACGCCAAGGTCCCCGCCGTGGAGGGTACGACTTGGCGCGCGGTCAGGAAGGTGGCCAGTGTTGGCGGCGAGGCGCGCGACATGATGGCCGTCGATCTGGCGGGAAATGGCAAGCTGTGCCTGTTCATCGCCAGCGAGAAAGGCGACCGCCTTCTCAAGCCGTCCAAGGATGCCTTCGAGGATATTACCGACAAGGTCAAGCTGGCGTCCAAGAGCCGCCTGGCCGCGTGGGGCGACTTCGATGGCGACGGGCTCATGGACCTGGCATCATGGGACGGCAAATCGCTGACGATCTGGAGCCAGAGCGCCGATGGCACATTCACTGCCAGCAAACCGGGCGGGAATTTCACGCTGCCGGCGGAGTGCGTGGGCCTCGCCACGATCGGCGTGGCCGGAAGCAGCACGCCGGGATTGCTGGTCAGCCCGGCTTTCGGGGCACCGATCCTGCTCAAGCCTGCCGGGAAGAACGCATTTGAGGCGGTGACGCTGCCGGCCACGGCCGAGATGCCAAAGGAGTATGGCAAGGCCCAGGCGTGCATCGTCGCGGATTTCAACGACGATTCGCTGATCGACATCATCCAGCCATTCGAGAAAGGCGGGCTGATCTACGTCGGCAACGCCGATGGCACGTTCGCCTTGAGCAAGCCGTGCGGGGTTTGCTGCACGGCCGGCGGCGGAAAGGCCGCCACCGGCGACTTCGATGGCGATGGCCTGCCGGACGTGCTGGTGGCGGGAGCCGAAGGCGTGCGGATCTTTCAGAACCTCGGGAATGGCGCTTTTGAAGAGGCGCTGGCGCTCTCGGGTGAGCTGGGCTACAAGCGCCAGCCGCTGGCGTCGTGGTGCGCCGTGGGCGACTTCAACAACGACTCGCGTCCGGACCTGCTGATCACGTTCGGCGGCCAGCCGGCGCTGCTCTACTTCAACCGCGGCTTCCGCAGTTTTGGCGAATCGCCCAAGCTGGAGGAGGCACTGAAGGCGGCTCCCGATCTTCAGAAGGGCCAGCGGATGGGCATGCTCGCCGACCTGTTCGGCAGTGGGGCGCAGGACCTGCTGCTGGCGACCAACAGCGGCGATGTCTGGTGCGCGCTGAACAATCTGGGCGAGGAAGGCATGTGCATCAAGGCCAGACTGAGCGGCAAATCGCCCACGGCGGGTCCGGTGAATGTGTCGCTGTTCAGCGGCAAGCGGTGCATGGGAACGGCAACAGTCGTGGCTGGGGGAGCGCCGGCATTTTTCGGCATCGAGAAGGCCGGCAAGTACACGATGAAGTGGCGTTTCCCTGGCGGCCAGAAGATGTCCAAGGCCGTCGAAATCGACGACAAGCCGGCGACGGTGGTTTTGGACGCGGTGAAGTGATCTTCGATTCTCGAGTTTCGATTTTCGATTGGCAGCTTGGAATTCCACCTCGTATGGAATAATCCGGGGCTGCTGCGCGTTTCAGGTTATAAGGAGTACCGTGCAGTCGATTTGCAGACACTATTTGTCCGTCAAGCCAGGTGCCCAAGCATGGCGCAGGCTTGTAAACGGCACGCGCCTGCATTCCTGACTCCCGCCTTTGTCGGCCGGGAGTTCTTCCCGGCGAAAATACCCAATTTGAGCGCCGGGAAGAGCATGGGCTGATGAGTGCCGCCAGTGCCCTCACTGGCGGAAATACAGCGGCGAGACGCCGCTGCCACTTTCCGCCAGTGAGGGCACTGGCGGCACAAAAACAACGGGTCCGTCGTCTAACGGGAAGATGCCTGGTCTGCAGCCAGGAGATGAGGGTTCGATTCCCTCCTGATCCACTGACCCGACCGGAGGCAAGCCATGACTCGCCTGCTTGAACGATACCTGGCGCAACTGGACGCGCGATCTCGCGCACGCCCGGCCCGCCGTGCGCAAGACCTGCCTGGCGCCGATCACCGTGCCGCCGGCCGTGCTGCGCATCCTTCGTGAATTTCGATCGTCGGGTATCCCTTGCGCCGTCGGGCGCCGCCGCGCCCTCACGCGCCCGCTTTGGCCATGAATCCCTCAAACAGCTCGCGCTGATGCGCGATCGCCGCCACGCGGTCGGCCGGGTCCTTGCCGCCCGCCTCCAGCAGCCACCACCCCTGGTAGCCGGCCTTGACGAAGAGTGTCGCCAGTTCCTGCCACGGATAGCCCGGCGTGTCCAGCTCGCGCACGTGCGTCGTCGCCCCCAGCCGCGCCTTGACCAGGTTGAAGTTGTACTCCAGCCCCGGCTTTTCCAGGTCGGAGTTGTTGGAGTTCCAGCACACCGCCACGTTCGGGTGCGTGGCGACGTCCATGATCTGCTTGATCACCGGCAGCCGCGCAGCCACCGTGGACTTCCAGCCGGATTTGCTGGCCATAGTCGGCGCCGAACGCCCCGACGACGTTGAGCGCCTTGCCGATCTGCTCGATGGTCTTCTCCACCGGCACGCCCTTGGGCAGGTCGTTCGGCCGGACTTTCACGCCGCTGGCGCCGATATCCTGCCCGAGCTTGATAAACGCCTTGGTCGCCTCGATAGACTTCTCCAGCGCCTTGGGATCGGGCTTGTGAAAATCCTCGGCGGTGCCAAGGCTCAGGAACTTCACCGGGCTGTCCTCAAAACGCTTGCGCACTTCCTTGCGCTGGTCGGCGTTGAGGCTCGGCTCGACATGGTGGGCATGCGTGGTGCGCAGCTCGACGCCGAGCACCTTGGCTGCTTCCAGATTCCGCAGCAGCGTCGGCAGGTCCCAGTCGCGGCCCCACTGGTATGTTACCATCCCAAAGCGAATCTTCGCGCCGACCTTGTCTTCGCCCATCGCCATGCCTCCGTTCATGCTGCCGAGCGCCAAGGCGCCGGCGCCCGGCGCCGCCGAGCGCCTGAGAAAATCCCGCCGGGAAGACTGGCTCATCGACCACCTCTTCATCGCTTGACGTAGCCAAGAGACGCGGCCGGGGGCGGCCCGCTCCACATGTCACTTGCTTTCCAACTCCATGATGCGGATGTTCTTGAACAGGAACTGCCCGCCGCCGGGAACCTCGGACTGCAGCGAGATATAGCCATCGAGGTCCTTCACGCCATCGGCCTTCCACGCCGGCTTGCCGTTGATCTCAAGCTCGGCCGTCGGGCCGATCAGCGTCAGTTTGAAATGGTTCCACTCGTGGTCCTTGCACAGGCCCTTGCTGCGGGCCGTCTTGAGTTCCTCGACATTTCCCTCATCGCCTTTGCGGAGGTTGGCCTGATAGGTCCTGGGCCAGGGATAGGTTCCCTGGGGATCAATGCAGCGGAAATACACGCCCGAATCCCAGTTGTCGGGCTTCAGCGCCTTCCAGTCCAGTTCAAGAACGTAGTCCTTGAACTTGCGCTCGGGCGCAGCACGCCATTGCCGGCCTTGATCAGGATGCACCCATCCTGAACCTCGGCCTTGCAAGTGATGATCTTCCAACCATCCAGCGTTTTGCCGTCAAAAAGGTCAACCCATTTGCCCTGCGGCGCATCGGCCGCAAGAGTGATATTGGTCGAAAGAAACAAACTGGCCACAACTGCTAGAAATCGCATACCCATTCTCCGATAAACCACAGATGAACACCGATGCACACAGATAGCAAAGAGACTGAGCAAGAGCTCCTCTCCATCTGTGCTAATCTGTGTTCATCTGTGGTTCCCAAAAAGCCTTCACTTCTTAAGATCTTCATCATCCAACTGGATCACCGACAGCGTTGCCGGCATCTGCCATTTGCTGTTCTTGAACTTGGGGAACGGCCAATCCATGTTCGACACCACGATCGTGTTGCCGCGCACCAGCGCCTCGCACGGCTGGTCGAGCAAGCCGGTGATCTTGTCGGTGATATCACCGTTCTCCGACAGTGTCGTCACCTTCCCATCGGGATGGATGACCCGGATGGCGTTGGAAGCCGAGTCCGCCACGTACAGCTTGTCGGTGCGCATATCGCAGCTCATGCCGTCGCAGTTGACCAGCTTGTCGGCGGCCTTGGCAAAGAGCGTATTGGTAGTCACCTTGCCATCGGCATCGAAGGCGACCTTCCAGATCTCGCCCTCGCCGAAGAGCCCGATGAACAGGTTGCCCTTGCTGTCGAAGGCGATGCCATCCGCGCCGAAGCGCCAATCCTCGCGGCGCTCTTGAACGTCGCGATGATGTGCGGATCTTCCTTCAGCGGCGTCTTGAGCGTGACATTCTCCTCGTCCAGCTTGAAGCGCATGACCGCGCTGGTCAGGGGGTGAGAATCCTCTTCCATGACCGACTCGGTGATGTAGACATAGCCGCCCTTGATGGCCGTTCCGTTGGCCACGTTGAAGCCTTTGGCCACCAGCACCATCTTGTCGAACTTGCCATCCTTGAGCACGATCTTCCACATGCGCGACTTCTGGTTCTTGTCCTTCATGTACTGCATGTCGGCCAGGTACAGGTCGCCATTGGGCGCGCGAGATGCCCATGCAGCCGATGCGGTTGGTGCCTTCGGCCAGGCCGGGATAGGGCGTGGGGAATTCGTAGAACTTCTCGGCCTTGTTGTCGGGCGTGATCTTCATCAGCAGCGGCGGCGACTTCTCATCGTTGAAATTCGGCACCGAGAAGATAATGCTGCCATCCGGCTGCAGCGACATGCCATCGGGCGTGTTGCAGTAGGGGGGCAGGGCGACCAGCAGCCTGGCCGGTTTCGCTGCGCAACCCAACAGGCCCATCGCAAGAATGACTGATGCGAGCTTCGTTACGCTTGACATCCTGGATCCTCCAAAAAAGGCCATAACGCCATTTCCCATGTCGTGCATCATGTGCGGAGCGCGGCAAACGGTCAACAGCACTGGCGGCACTCACGTCCCTCACGTACAGTGCGCCCCAGTGGAGAGCCTCGCAGAAACCACCCGCATCCGACCCGCCGCCGTGCTGACGGTCTGCTGCGCCGCGATTGTGACCATGAGCTTTGGCACCGGCGGGCTGGCCCTGTGCATGCCCGCCATCGCGCGCGACCTGCAACTCGACTATGCGCCCCAGGGGCTGGTTTTCAGCGCAGTGATGTGGTCGTTCCCGCTATCGCTGCTGGCGGCGGGCCTCGCCGACCGCATTGGCTTTCGCGGCCTTCTGTTCTTTGCGTCGTTGATCCAGGTAGGCGGATGGATGCTGGTTGCCCAGTCGCGCACCTTCAGCCAGGCCATGTGGGCATCGGCGCTGGCGGGCGTCGGCGGGTCGATCGTCGATCCGCTGCTGACGCCCATCGTCTGCGCGGTCTATCCCCGGCAGCGGGCCAGGATGTCCAACTTCCTCCACGGCTTCTACTGCGTGGGATTGGTGGCGGTGGTTGTCGCGGTGATCCTCATGCAGCAGGCCGGCCTCTCCTGGCGATGGATTCTGCGGGCAATGGGCGTGCTGTGCATTCCCTATGGCGTGGCGAGCGCACTGCTCGTGCTGCCGCGGCAGGCCCATCATGGCCAGGTTCGCGTCAAGGTTCGCTCGTTGGTCTCCCGGCCGATCTTCTGGCTGTTCGTGCTGGCGATGCTCATGGCCGGCGCGACCGAGATGGGCCCATTCAACTGGCTGCCGACTTTCGTGCAGGGCCTGGTCCCTGGCAAATCGGCACGAATGGCCGAGCTGGCCGCTGGCGCGGGAACGGTCCTCTTCGGCATCCTCATGGCCACCGGCCGGTTTCTCACCTCGGCGAGGGCCGGCCGCTGGGGCATCCGCCCGCTGCTCTTGATCACGTCCAGCCTGTGCATCATCTGCCTGGCGGCGACGGCGCTGCCGCTGGGCGTGGCGTATCGCACCGCATGCGTCGCGCTGGTCGGTTTGGGCGTGGCGTGCATGTGGCCGACATTGCTGGCGGCCGCCGGCGATCGATTCCCCGACGCCGGCGCCTCGATGTTTTCCTCGCTTTCCGCGGCCGGCTCGCTGGGCTGCGCGGCCGCGCCAGCCGTGGTCGGCTGGGTCGGCCAAGTCAGCGGCAGCCTTCCGCTGGCGATGGCCTCCCTGACTATCGCGCCGGTGGTCATCCTGCTGGCAACCCTTGGCCTGAAACATCGCAGCCCTGAACCGGCGCCGGCCGCCTCTTGACGAGCGGAGAGGGTCATGTCTCCGATTGCAGGAACACATACTCGCTGCCCTCGCGGTTGGCGATGAACAGCCGGGCGCCTTTCTTCAGGTCGATACCGTGCAGCGCGTCGGTTGCTTCCTTGGCATTGTGGACTTCCTTGCTGCCGACGCGGGTGATCACATCGCCCACGTGCAGGCCGGCCTGCGATGCGATGGAGCGAGGCTCGATGGCCGTGATCGCCGCGCCAGTCTTGACGTTCACGCCATATTTGGTCGCCAGCGAACTGGTGAGGTCGGTGAGCTGGATGCCGATCTTGTCAGCGCCTTCGCCCTGGGGGTTGCCGCGGCTGCTGGCCATCACCGGGTTGCCGGGCTGCTCGCCGAGCTTGACGGCCACTTCATCCTTCTTGCCGTCGCGATAGACCTCGAGTTTCGCCTCGGTGCCGGGGGCGATGCCGGCGACGGCGCTGCGCAGTTCCTGCGAATCCCTGACGCTCTGGCCGTTCAGCGCAGTGATAACATCGCCGGGCTGAAGCTTGCCGGTCGCCGGGGTGTCGCGCAGCACGCCTTTGACGAGTACGCCCTGATCGCCCTTGTAGCCGCTGGCCTTGGACTCGTTGGCGGCCTTGGCGACGTCGATGATCTCGACGCCCAGCCAGCCGCGCACGACGCGGCCCTTGCTCTTTAGCGTTTCATAGATCGGTCGGGCCTGGGCGGAGGGAATGGCGAAGCCAATGCCCTGGAAGCCGCCGCTCTCGGTGGCGATGGCCGTGTTGATGCCGACGACCTCGCCGTGCAAGTTTACCAGCGGGCCGCCGCTGTTGCCGGGATTGATGGGCGCATCCACCTGGATGAAATTCTCGTAGCCATACTGGCCGAGAATCCCCGCCTGGCGGTGCAGCGCGCTGACGATGCCGTGGGTCATCGAGCCGACGTAGCCGAAGGGGCTGCCGAAAGCGAGCACCCAGTCGCCCTGTTGAAGTTCATCGCTGTTGCCCCACTTGGCCAGCGCGAGGTGGTCGGCCTTGACCTGCACGACGGCCAGGTCGGTGTTGGGGTCGGTGCCGAGGACCTTGCCATCCTTGATATGCCGGCCATCGGCGAGGGTGATGTCCATTTCGGAGGCGCCGCCGGCCACGTGGTTGTTGGTCAGAATGTAGCCGACGCCATTGCCGGTCTCGATGATCACGCCGCTGCCGGTGCCGATTTCCTTCATGCTGCCGCCGTCGTCAAACAGCCCCGGCGGCAGACCGGGGAGATCGGGGATGTTGGGCAGGATGTCATTGTCCTTGTTCTGGTCCTGATCCTTGCCGTTGCGGTCCTGGTCATTGCGAAAATCGCGGAAGAAATGCCGCAGCGCGCGCGGGGCCTTGATAGTCTTGGTGACCCGGATGTTGACCACCGACGGGCTGATCTGGCCCGCGACCGCTTTGAAGGCGGCGGAGACATCCGTCAGCGTCTGGACCTGGTGCTGCGTCAGGTTCGGATTGCCCGCGGCCGTGTCGGCACGAACGCTCGCATTCGGATAGAGGTTGAAGCCAACGACCGACGCTAGCGACGCGGTGCCGGCCACGAGAAGCACGGTGAAGAGTCTTTGGAGCTTTTTCATGAGGGTTCCTCTGCGGCGGGATAATGCAAGGGCGGTGCCTGTAAGACGGACGAGCGAGCTGAAGCAGGGTAGCTGGTTCCCGCCAGTGAGGGCACTGGCGGCACTTTGCTGAGGCCGCCCGCTGGTGCCCGTGCCCTGGGCCACGGCGGCACGCGCGGGACAGATTGGCAAACTTGTTCGAGGTTGTTCGAGGACGGCTCGCAAGCGAGCCGGTTAAGATATAATCCGGGTTATGGGATATGCGTTGGTGATACTTCTCTCGTTGGTGGCGATGGCCGCTCGTGCGGAGCTGGCGACTCGACCGTCTCTTGCAGTGCGCGAGGAGGCGATCTGTCGATTGCCCAAGGATGTTACGGCCGTGCAGATCAGCGTCAGCGCGGATGGAAGGCATTACGCGTACATCAAGCCCGTGGACTGGAAGGTTGTCGTGGTTGTGGATGGCATCGAGCACGAGTATCGGTGCGACTGGATCGTCGATAGCCGGCTGCTCTTCACGGCCGACAGCCGGCATACGGTCTATCAGGCGCGCAACCGCGACTTGCGATGCATGGTAATCGATGGCGCGGCAGCCAAGTCCAACGATCGTGTGATGGCTTACGAGCGCATCACGGAGTGGGTCTGCGGCGAAACCGGCCGGCTGATGTACGCGGCAGCGATGGATGGCCGGTATATGGCTGTGGTCGATGGCGTCGAGGGCAAGCGCTATGACTACGTGCGGATGGGGGCGATCGGCGGCCCCGGGCGCTGGCCGCGTACATCGCCAAGAGCAGCGCCGGCGAGTGCGCGGTCGTGAACGGCGTCGAGGGCCAGTTCTACGATTCCGTGCAGGACATCCGGCTGAGCCCGGACGGCCGGCGATCTGCCTATCGCGCATTGCGCGGCGGCCGCTGGCGCACGGTCGTGGATGGGCAGGAAGGCGGGCTCTACGACGCGATCGGCCCGGTGCGGTTCAGCGACGATGGCAAGCGATGGGCCTATGCGGCCATTCGCGAGGGCAAGGGCTACTTCATCATTGATGGCAACGAGAGCCTGCCGTTTGAGCGGGTACTGCTGGACAAGCCGCCGGTGTTCTCGCCCGACGGGAAGCGCGTGGCGTACAGCGGCTGGCCGGATGAATCGGGAAAACCGATTGTGGTCGTGGATGGAAAGAAGAGCGAAGGCTTCGCGCAGGCGATGCTCTTCAGCCCCGACAGCAAGCGGCTGGCGTGCGCGGTGCGCCTGGGCGGGCCGGCCAACCGGATTGCGGTGAGACTTGATGACATGATTGTCGGCCAATACGACGCCGTGTTGCAGATGCGATTCGGCGGCGACAGCCGGCGACTGGCGGTGGTGGGTGTCAAAGGCGAGGGGACGTGGATCGCCTGCGATGGCCGGGAGATCGGGCCGTTTGTGCAGGCCGAGCCGGCATCGCTGGCCTTCTCGCGCGACGGCAAGCATCTCGCGTGCATCGCCTATCGAGGCAAGCAGCGCGTGCTGGTGATGGATGGCATGGAGAGCCAGCCGTACGATGCGCTGCTGGCGCCGCAGCCGCTGGCATTCGACGAGAACGGCGGGCTGTCGATCTTCGCAATCCGCGAATCGACCCCGCCGGAGATCAAGCAGCCCGGGCCGGCGGATATCAAACGAATCCTGCTCAGAGTGGAGGCGGAGTAGATCTCAGATCTCAGATCGCGGATCGCAGATCCGAAGCCCGAAAGCTGATCCGCAATCCGAATCTGAGGAATTTGTGGTTCTGCTCCTCTGCAGTTTGGAATCTCATATTTGATATTTGAGATTTGCGACCTGGCATCTGCAATGCTACTTCCATCCCATCGCCAGTTCGACGAACATCTGTATGCCAACAGGCATCGCCGAGTCCGTGAAATCATATTGATCGCTGTGTAGCGACGGATATTCATCCAGATCGGGCGGCATGACGCCCACGAGAAAGAAACAGCCGGGCACTTTGTCCAGGTAGTACGCGAAGTCCTCGCCGCCCATTGATGGCCGGCCGACGGGAATGAAGCGGTCAGGGCCGAAGGCCGCGCGGGCGGTGGCGCCGACGTAATCGGCCATGGCGGGATCATTGATCGTGGGCGGATAGCCCTCAAACCACTCGAAGCTCAGCGAGCACTGGTGGGCCGTGGCGATGGCGGCGCAGCGGCGCTCGATGGCCTTGCCAACGTGAGATCGCGTGGCGCTGGTCAGTGCGCGGGCGGTGCCGCAGATCGTCGCGGTGTCGGGGATGATGTTCACCGCGGTGCCGGCGTTGAACTGCCCGACGGTGACGACGGCCGGCTCGGTGGGGTCGATCTCGCGGCTGACGATGGCCTGCAAAGACAGCACCGCCTCGGCCGCCGCGACGATCGGGTCGTGGCCCATGTGCGGGAATCCGCCATGACAGCCCCGGCCAACAAACGTCGCCTTGTAATTATCGGTCGAGGCCAGCAGTGCGCCGCTCTTCGTCGCGACGAGCTCCAACTTCAATCCCGGCCAGCCGTGCAGCGCGAAAATGGCGGCGACCTTCGGGCCGATCCGCCCATCGAGCACGCCGGCCTCCACCAGCCGCGCAGCGCCGCCGCCGCCTTCCTCGGCCGGCTGGAAGATGAACTTCACGCAAACGGGAAGCCGGGGCTTCGATCTGTTTGAACACCGACGCAGCGCCGACCAGCGTGGCGATGTGCCCATCGTGGCCGCAGGCGTGCATCCTTCCGGCATGGGTGCTCTGGTAGGCCAGGCTCGTCCGCTCGACAATCGGCAGTGCGTCGATGTCCGCGCGAAAGGCCAGGCATGGCTTATTCACATCACCGAGCCAGGCGATCGTGGCGGTCGGGGCGTTGGGAACGCCGGCCACGTACTTGATCCCCAGCCGGTCCAACTCCCCGCGAATTGCCTCGGCAGTCTGAAACTCTGCATAGCCCAGTTCGGGGATCTGATGGAGGCGATGTCGCAGATCGAGCAGACTGGGAAGATGGGAATCCAGCAGCGGGGCGATATCCATGACAGAAGGGTAGAGATTAGGGCAGCAGCAGTCCAGATCAGAGCTCCACAAGCGCAACCTGAAATATGCCTGCCGGCACTTTCCATTCCGGAAGCCGGTTGGCAACATAATCGCTCAGGTAGGCAAACGCGTCGGCGGAGTCATTGAACAGGCCGAAGCGATTCAGCATCGAACGATATTTCTTTACGCGGAGGTCGGCTGGAAAGCACCCCACGCGAGACAGGTAATCCGCCCGAATCGGAATAATATCGTAACCGAGGAGTGGGTGTTTGGCAGCCACCTGCGGGAATGCACTGCTCACCTGAACGCAGTTGATGATCTCGAATTCACGCGGCGAGTCGCGAAGGTCAAGAAGCAAGCCCCGCGCCACGGCAAGGTTGTCGATAAACCCGTCTTCATTCCTGAGTTCGAGCACGTATCTTTCGAGTGCTGAGTTCTCGGCAGCAAACGCCGACGGCCATGTTGGAATCCTGCAGATACCGCGATAGCGAGGATTGATGCCGGGGCCAAACTGTGTCCCAAGCTGGGTGAGAACCACGAGATATCCCTGAGTCGGCTTCATGGCATGAACCTCGTATCAGGCGAGCGTCTGTGCCGCGCATGGTGCTGCCCGGGCTGACCAAGCTACTCCGCAGTCTGCTTCAATGTCCACCACTTCCAACTATCGCTCACGTAAACTGCTCCGTTCGGTTCAGCCTCGCACTGAGACTTCGCAGCCGGTTGATGGCCGACAGATACGCGAGGGCGCTGGCCTCCAGGATGTCGGTGCTCAGCCCCCGGCCGCGGATCTTGCGCTGGCTGTGTTCCAATTCGAGCGTCACCTCGCCCAGTGCTTCCTTGCCCTTGGTGACAGCGCGGATGCGATAGTCGGTCAGGCTGGCCTTGATGTTCGTCAGGCGCTGGATGGCGCTGTAGATCGCATCGACGGGGCCGTCGCCGATGGAGGCATCCTGGAGCTGCTCGCCATTGGTGTCCTTGATCGTCACCGTGGCAGTCGGGATCGTGTTGGAGCCGCTGACTACTTGCAGGCCCACCAACTGGAAGACGCCGTGCGACAGGTTGAGCTGCTGGTCGATCAGGGCTTCGATGTCCTCATCGAAGACCTCTTTCTTCTTGTCGGCCAGCGCCTTGAACTGGTTGAAGGCGCCTTCGATCTGTTCTTCGCTGAGGTTGTAGCCGAGCTGGATTACGCGATCGCGGAAGGCGTGCCGCCCCGAGTGCTTGCCCAGCACCAGCGAGCTCTTGGAGATGCCGACGGCGGCCGGGTCCATGATCTCGTAGGTCTCGCGGAACTTGAGGATGCCATCCTGGTGGATGCCGGCCTCGTGGGCGAAGGCGTTCTCGCCGACGATCGCCTTGTTTCGTTGGACATTCAGCCCGGTGTAGGTGCTGACCATGCGGCTGGTGGGATAGATCCTGCTGGTGTCGATGCGCGACGTGACCTTGTAGAAATCGTGGCGGACTTTCAGCGCCATGACGACTTCCTCCAGCGAGGCGTTGCCGGCGCGCTCGCCGATGCCGTTGATGGTACATTCGACCTGGCGGGCGCCGTTCTCGACGGCCGCCAGCGAGTTGGCCACGGCCATGCCCAGATCGTCGTGGCAGTGCGAAGAGAGCACTACGCCCTTCTGTCGGATGATCGGCAGCTTGCCGATGAGGTAGGCGAAGATTTCGCCATAGGTCCTGGGCGTGGCATAGCCGACGGTGTCGGGCAGATTCACCGTTGTCGCGCCAGCCTCGATCACGGCGTGGGTGATCTCCTCCAGGAACGACAGCTCGGTGCGGCTGGCATCCTCGGGCGAGAACTCCACGTCGCCGGCGTATTGCAGGGCCTGTTTCACCGAGGCGACGCTGATGGCGATGATGTCTTCCTTGCCTTTCTTGAGCTTGTGGTCCCGATGGATTTTGGACGTGGCGCAGAAGACGTGGATTCGGGGCCGCTTGGCGCCTTTGACCGCTTCGCCAGCGCGGTCGATGTCCTTGGGAATGCAGCGCGACAGGCCGCAGACGGTGCTCTTGGTGATCTCGGCGGCGATGGCGCGGACGGCCTCGAAATCGCCATCGGAGGAGATGGGGAAACCGCCTTCGATGATGTTGACGCCGAGCAGTTCGAGCTGCCGGGCGATCTCCAGCTTCTCCTTGAGGTTCAGCGTGGCGCCGGGGGATTGCTCGCCATCGCGCAGCGTGGTGTCGAAGATTCGTACGGTTTCCATGTGCAGCTCCTCGTCAAAACAAAAAAGCCCTGCGAGCGTCTCGCAGGGCCGTTGGGTTCATCTTGAGCAACGTCCCTACGATTGCGCGAGCAAGCACCAAGCCAAGGGCCAGGTCGAGTCGAGCGGATTGCAGGGACAGTTGCCGCATAGGGTGCCGTATTTAATATCGGCCGAAGTCGCTTGTCAATACATCTTTCATCTTTCATCTTTCTGAAGCGCCAAGCGTCAGCGCCCGCCCTTGGCCGAGGCAGGACAGGGCGGGCGCTGACGCTTCCGCTTCAGACACAGTCGCCTACAATCGGCCGGCATGACCGGCATCATCAACCTCGACAAGCCGGCGGGCATTTCATCGGCGGCCGCGGTGTCGCGCGTCAAGCGACTGCTGCCGCGCGGCGTGAAGATCGGCCATGCGGGGACACTCGATCCGTTCGCGACGGGCGTGCTCGTGCTGCTGGTGGGCAAGGCCACGCGGCTGTCCGAGCAGTTCATGTCGCAGCCGAAGCAGTATGAAGCCATCGTTAAGCTCGGGGCGACGACGGCGACACTCGATCCGACCTCGCCGGAGCTGGCCATCGAGGGCGCCATGCCGGTGGATCGCGGGCAGGTGGATGCCGCCGTCGCCAGATTCATCGGAGCAATCCAGCAGCGGCCGCCGGTCTATAGCGCGCTGAAGGTGCGGGGCCGGCCGGCGTATGCGATGGCGCGTCGCGGCGAGGATGTGGCACTGACGCCGCGCACGGTGCGGGTGTATGGCATCGAGGTGACCGACTATGCCTGGCCGCTGCTGTCGATCCGGGTGGATTGCGGGCGCGGGACGTACATCCGCTCGCTGGCGCGCGACATCGGCGAGGCGCTGGGGAGCAGCGGGTATGTCAGGTCGCTGCGCCGCACGCGGGTGGGCTTGTGCGCGATTAACGATGCGGTGACGCTGGAGGAGGTCGGGGCGCGAGGGGTTGAGGCGGCATTGCGGCCGGCGTGAGTGACGTCGGGGCCGCAGATGTCTTGAGACAAATCGCAACAAGCCGGCCTCGGAACCCGACGAGCCATTCACTTCGGGCCCCTGGATGCGGTATAATCAGATCATGGTCAGGAACGCGGCGATTCTCGAACGGGTGATGGAAGCGCAAAGCGGCGATCTCGCTCCGGAGTTGGCACGTTATCTGCTCCGGCTTGATTTTCCACGATCGGATCACGAGCGATATGCCATGCTCGCCGACAAGGCCCAGCAGGGCAGTCTCAGTCCGGAGGAACAGTCAGATCTCGATGACTACCTCGACATCGACGCCTTCCTGAGCATCTTGCAGTCCAAGGCCCGGGTCTCTCTCCGCAAACATAACATCGCGGCATGACATGGAGAAGGGCGCGGAACAGAAGGTGTACTAATGTCGCTATCAATAGACATCCCGAAGAAGACGGAACAAGCTCTCCGGGCCGAATGGGGCAATCTCGAGCAGGCAGCGCGCGAGGCCCTGCTCATCGAAAGCTACCGAGCCGGCAAGCTCAGCATTGGATTGTTCGCCGAGACTCTCGGCATCGGCGTTATCGCGGCGGATCGTTGGCTCGCCGAGCGTGGTGTTGACCTGAACTATTCGGTCGAGGATCTTGAGGCCGATCGCAAGACGCTGCGATCTATATTCGACGCGGATTGCAGATGATTGTGGTCTTCTCGGTCGGGCTCTTCGGCACGTCAACTATTTTCGCTTCTCCACCACGTCCGCGAAACTCTCTTCAATAACCGCCATCCCCTCTCTCACCGCCTCCTCCGTGATGCACAGCGGCGGGCAGAGTTTCACGCTCGCCCCGCCGAAGCCCACCGGCGCAAAGAGCATCACGCCTCGGCGGACACACTCGCCCACGACCTCCCACGCGAGGTGCGCATCCGGCTCGCGGCCGGCGGGCTTTACGCAGTGCAGCGAGCCCACCAGGCCTTTGCCGTGATAGGCGATGATCACTTTGCTGAATCGCTTCTGGATGGCGGCGGCGAGGTCCTGGAAGACTTGGCCGACTTTGGCGCAGTTTCCGACGAGTTTCTCTTCGAGGATCGTGCGCAGGCTGCCGATGGCCGCGGCGCAGCAGATGGCGTTGCCGGAATGCGTGCTGGTCATGCTGCCGGGGGGAAACTGGTTCATCAGCGATGCCTTGCCGATGACGGCCGACAGCGGCAGCGAGCCGCTGATGCCTTTGCCGCAGGCGATCAGGTCGGGGACGATGCCGTAGTGCTCGAAGCCCCAGAACGTGCCCGTTCGGCCGAAACCGGCCTGCACCTCGTCGAGGACCAGCACCACGTCGTGCTTGTCGCACCAGCGGCGCAGCGCCTGCATGTAGGCCGGCGGCGCGAAGCTGGCGTTGCCGCCCTGGTACGTCTCGCTCATCACCGCGCAGATGCGGTCGGGCGTGAGTTTCAGCTCGGCCAGATATCGCTCGAATGCGCTGAAGTCATTGTCCTGGGGCTTGCTGCGCACGCCGCCATCCGGGAACGGCAGATAGACGAAATGCGGATCAGAGTAGCCGATCCACTCCTGGAGGCTCGGGATGCCGCCCGCTCGCTGCGAGCCGAGCGTTCGGCCGTGGAACGAGTTGGTGAAGCTGACGATGATGGCATCTTTCCGGCCGATCCGCCTCGCATGCTCGCGGGCCAGCTTGATGCACAACTCGCAGGCCTCGCTGCCCGTCGACAGCAGCATGATGCGATAGTCCCTGGGCGATACCTCGCTGAGCGCGGTCACGAGCTGGTAGCGCAGCTCGTGCGGGAAGCAGTAGCTGGTGAGCAGCGGCTTGTGGGCGGTGGCCGTGATGGCGTCAACCATGCGCTTGGGACCGTGGCCGGCGTTGGTGATCAGCACGCCCGAGGAAAAGTCAATCCACTTATTCCCCCAGGCGTCGAAGACCGAGAAGCCTTCAGCGCGGTCCCAGACGATGGGCGGCTGGCCTTCCATGCACGCCGGCTCGATGGCCCGCAGCTTCTCCAGCAGCGGCACGCTTCCCGGCGCGGGAATGGCCGTCACGATCTGGCGGTGCTTCGTCCGCACCGGCGGGACCTGTACGGGTTCAATTGGATATGCATCACCCATGGGAATTCCTTGGTAAACGGTGATCAGTAGTCAGTGATCAGTTCCCAGTCTCCCCAATCGAAAGTCGAAAATCAAAAATCAAAAATGCGAGTCAATACGTCCTCAGCAATCGCTTGACCAGTGGCACGCCCGGGATCGCGATCAGCAGGTACGCCACGATCCACGGCGGGAGGAACAGCAGATCGATCGAGCCAACCCAGTTGAAGAGCTTCAACGGGCGCGTGACGACCTCCACGCCCTGCACGGCCGGGGTGTTCTGCTCGTTGGCCGAGAGTGGCTGACTGGCCAGAGCGTCGGTTGTCAGGAGCGGCTCGCAGTAGTGTCGCGATCCCACGAGCACCTCGTGCCTATACTGTCGGCCGTCGTAGATGATCGTCAAGTCATATCGGTGTTGCCCCGGCGGCGGCACCAGCGTCCAGCGAGCCACGCCCTCGGTGCGCGGGGCCATGCCGAAATAGTTGACGATGCCCTGATTGCATTTGTCCCAGACATTGTGCGGGCCGGGAAGAGAATCGGCTTCGACATTTCTGATCCAGCCGCTTCCGGCCTCCACGCCGTCTATCGGAACGATATGCGCCAGCTTGTTCTGCGCGATACCGGATGTGGGGACATACAGCTTTACCTCCACCGGCTCACCCGAGCCTGGCGGCACGTAAGCCAGGCGCGAGAATGCCCACGTCGCCAGCAGCGCAACCGGCACCAGGGCCCAGACCAGCGGCATGCCCTCGAACTTCAGGCTGCGGAGCTTGATGAGGTTCAGCGTCGCCGCGTATCGTTTCTTCGCCTCCTTATCCTTGGCCCGCCGCGCCTCGCGGATCAGCTTGCGCAGGCGTTTCTTGTCATCGTCGGCGCGGCGCAGCCAGTCCTGGTTGGTGCTGAACCGGCGCGCGATGACCAGGACGGCGGCCGTCAGCAGGGCGATGGCCACCAGGCGCAGGTCGCGCGGCAGCCAGAGAATCCAACCCAGGGCCCAGTCGAGGGCGTTGACCAGCATGTTGTGCAGTTGGTCGATCACGGCGGCAGTCTATTCCTTTCCGTTCAAGAGCGTGATCAGCCCGCGGTTGCCATCGACGCGGACCGTCGTGCCCTCGGGGATGCGCTTTGTGACATCGGGGCAGACGACGGCCGGGATGCCGAAGTCGTGCGCCACGATGGCGCCGTGGCTGAGCACGCCGCCCTGTTCGACAATCAGCGCGCGGGCATGCGCGAAGAGCGCCGTCCAACCCGGATCGGTGGAATGGCACACGAGCACGTAATTCACGCCAAGGTCGCCGCAGTTGGCGGGGTCGCTGACGATCCGCGCTGCGCCGCTGGCGACGCCGGAGGCGATGCTCTGCCCGGTCAGTTCCTGCGCGGCCTCATACTTGCGCGGCAGGCCCAGCTCTTCGAGTTTGGCCGAGTCGATCACCTCCGCCATTTCCAGCCGCCGCGATGACTGCCATCGCAGCTTGCGCTTTGCGATGATCGGCGCCAGTTCCGTCTTGCGCGACTCGAATTGTTGCAGCTCGTCCCGCGTGAGGAAGAAGATGTCGCGGCCGAGGTCCCATCGGCGCGAGAGTTCCATGATGGCCAGGCGAATCGTCTCGTAGCCCATCATGAGGTAATGCTTGCCGGCCTCGCGATACGGTAGCATCGCCTGGGCGTCGCGCAGCTCGAAGATGATGTCTTCCAGCAGGCTGGCGGCGCCCCATTTGCGGAGCGTTTCCGGCAGTTTTTGCTCGGCCTCGCGGCGATTGCGCGCGTTCTGCTCGTGCATCTCGTGAGGCGAGCGCATCTTTTCGTCGGCGTAGGTTGAGAGCACCTGCTTGAGATAAGAAGGGTCTTCGCGCCAGCGCGGCCGCGACAGCTCCATCTCTTCCACTGTGCGATGGCCGTAAAGCTCGATGAACTGATCGAGACTCTCCTGGCCGCGGGCCACGCGATAGAGACACTCGTTCTGCTGCACGGTGGTGTCGCCGTCGAGACCTTGGGTGAGGCCCAGCGCCAGTTGCGTGCCGGCCTGCTGGCCGAGGATTTGCACCAGGAGCTGTTCCAGATTGGATTGGGCCAGGCCGGCGAAGAAGCCGGGCTTGAGCGACTCGCCGCCGAAATCGTCGAGGACGTACTTGGTGCGCGCATCCAGTTCCGACAGCACCGCGGCGGTGGACAGTGGCTTGAGATCCTCGGCTCGCTTGGTCTTCACCCATTGGCGGTAGGGGGGCAGGATCGTCTTTTCGAAGCGGTCAACGGCCAGTTTCCGCGTTCGTTTCATCGACCGCGAGCAGCGCAGCATTCGCCACAGGAGCCCCGGCAGGCGCACCGCCAGCCCCAGCGATGCCTTGTCGGGATCGAATGTCGTTGGCGCGGCATCGAGCAGCCGCGGGTCCTTGGCCAGCGCATCGCGGTCGTAGCTCATCGGCATGCCCGACCAGAACAGGTCGGCCGCGCGGTCAGGGTCGGCGTAGATGCGGCCGCCGATCAGGTCGAGAAACCCTTCGCGGCAGACTTGCGGGCTTGGCCGATAGCCGAAATCGCGATACATCCGGCCGAAGCCGCCGTCGCCGCTCATGAATCGTTTGATGATGTCCCACGTCAGCGGAGTTGGCGCGGGGAGCGTCTCGGCGAGATTGTGCATCACCCACACCTTGCGCGAGCCATTGACGAGGCTGCGCAGGCGATCGATCTCCGCTTTCCGGCCGACCTCGACATCCTCGAAAATCTCCAGCCCGCGAACGGGGCGGCTCTGCAGCAGCGAGAATCGCCCATCCGCCAGGCCCCACTCGATGTCCATCGGCTTGCCGAAGAACTTCTCGACGTTGAGGCAGACCTCCCCCAACTCGCGAAGCTGTGCATCGCTCAGGCTCGGCGCATCGGGATCGCGCCTGCGCGGTGTCGCCCAGCGCCGAGACCGCGTGCGTCTTGTGGCCGATGGCGCGGCGCTTGATCGACAGGTCCTTGCGATCCATCACGAAATTGTCCGGGTGTACATCGCCCGAGACCACTGCCTCGCCCAGCCCATACGAGCCTTCGATGATCAGCTCATCCGACTGCGGGTTGTTGGGGTTAATCGTGAAGGCGATGCCGGACACCTGCGACGCGAACATACTCTGCACGTTGACGGCCGTTCCCGCCAGGCCGCGAATGTCGTGCTCCTTGCGATAGGTGATGGCGCGCGGCGTATTCCACGAGCGGAAGACGGCCTCGATGCACTGCACCAGCGCATCCCACGGCTCGGTCGGGAATGGCCTGCCGGTCTTCTGGGCATAGAGCTGCCGATAGCGCTCTCCCCGCTGCTGCTGGTCCTGCACCTCGGCATCGATGGCGTCGAACTGGTCGCCGGGAATGTCGGCCACGGTCTTGGCGAACATCCGGCAGAACTGGGCATAGACCTTCCAGAATGCGCTGGCGTCTTGATGTGCCGACACCATCGCGGGCGACAGGCCGCAGTTAAGGATCGTATCCATCATCCCCGGCATCGACGCCGCCGCGCCCGATCGCACCGACACCAGCAGCGGATTGATGCTGTCGCCGAATTTTCGGCCCGTGGATGACTCCAGGCGCGACATCATCGCGCGCACCTGATCCATCAGCCCCTCGGGCCACTTGCCTCCGGATTCGAGGAATACGCGGCAGCACTCGGTGGCGATGGTGAAACCGGCCGGCACCGGCAGCTTGGCCGCGCTCATCGCCGCCAGCGATGCGCCCTTGCCGCCGAGCGTGAGCTTGTCGTCGCCCTGGCCCTCGGCCGAGCCATCGCCGAAAAAGTAGACCCATCGGTTCGTCATGCTACTGCTTCCTGGCCCGCATGCAGGCCAGGCCTTTCTCCTTTGTGCCGAAGTAGACGTTCCCATCCGCCAGCACCGGCGCCGTGATGATGGCATCCAGTAGATCGCTGGAGTCGGATTCCTCCGTCTTGCCGGCCCAGGTCCAGGTCGTCACCTTGATCTGCTTCTTCGCCGCGATTGCCGCGGTCGCGGGCGCCGTTGCCGGCGCAGTGCTCGGCCGCACGTCTTCCTCGGTCACCTCGGCTCGAATCAGCGCCTTGCCCGCTGAATACAGCAGCGAATCGCCCGACATGATCGGCGGCATCTCCGGCGAAGCCTTGGGCAGCGGCGCCGCCAGACGCCTGCCACCGGCGCTGTACAGGCGAATCTGATTGTCGGCGATGCACGCCAGCCGCTCGTCGGTGGCCACCAGCGGCGCGGCGATTAACCCGCAGTCGTCGCGCCAGTGGATCTGCCCGTCGTACCCCAATGCGACGACTCCCTGCTCGGTGCCGATCACGATGGAATACCCGAAGGCGATCGCGCCTGTGGTCGGCCTGGCCGGCAGCTTCAGTTCCGCCAGCTTCTGTCCGCCGGCCATGCTGACGATGACGATTCTGCCCGCGCCGCTGGCCAGGCACGCCAGGTGCTCATGTACCAGCGGGCTGCCCACCGGCGCATCGACCGAAGCCGACCACGCCGGCGCATAGCCTGCCTCGCCTGCCGGCCGGAGGCAACGTATGCCATCTGCACCGTCGTAGACCAGAATGCTCCCGTCCGAGATGACGAACTGCCCGCTGGCATTATCCGCAATCGACATCTTCGATATGCACGCGCCATCGGCGGCCCTGAGCACATGGAGATTACGGCCTTTCTCGCCGGCCGTTCCATCGACGACGAACACCCGGCCGCCGCTAATCGCCGCCGACTGGCGCACGGGATTGGTCGTCGGGTAGAACCATTTCTCCTCGCTTCGTCGCGAGGTCTCCGCCGCCGTCAGTTTCACCAGCCCCGTGCGCTGGGCGCACTTGAGTGGCGCGTAGATCCCCAGCAGTTTCTTCGTCTCCGGTTGCTGTGTATCCACTGGCTCGCTCAGGCAAGCGGCGGCCGCCGTGATCTCGACCGGCGGCTCATCGTTCATGCCCGCGCCGCGCGGGAAGCGCCAGGCCCGCTCGCCCTGCTGGGACATCATGCTGCCGTCGATGCAGCCGGCGATTCCGCCCCCGCCCATGAAACCAGCCCACACCGGTTGTCGCGTTCCCGGCTGACCCAGGCACTTGATGCCCTCGCCGGCCGTGCCGACGTAGACGCGCCCGCGGCCGACGATCGGGCTGCTGATGAACGGCCCGGCCGAAGCGACCTTGGTCTCCCAATCGAGATGCATCGTCTGGCGCGACAGCCCATAGAGGCTGCCATTGTCCGTCAGGACGTAGAGACGCTGCCTGCCCAATGCCGGGCTGGTGACGATCATCGAATGCGAGTTCAACTGCCCAAGCACCCGGCCATCCAGTCCCAGGCAGGTGATCATGCCATCGCGGCTGGCCGTGTAGAGCCGCTTGGCCTTCTCGTCGATGGCCGCCGTCCCCAGGATCGTTTCCTTGGCCGTGTATTCCCACAGCCGCTTGCCGCTGGCCAGGTCCAGCGCCAGATCTTGCCCACGGCATCGAGGTCCCTGGCTTCCTCCGCGATCTTCGCCTCGCTCATGCCTTGCTTGCGCAGCTCCTGGATATGTTTCTGCTTGACCGTCTCGGCCGAATCGACCATGTTGCCGTTGCCCATGCCGACGAAGACTTTGCCGTCGGCGATGGCGGGGCTGCCGAAAACCGGGTACGGCGCATCGGTCTTCCAGATCACCTTGCCGGTATCGGCATCCGCACAGACGATCGCGCAGGGCGCGGTGCTTGCCATCCTTGGGATCCTCGCCGAGGCAGAAGAAGACCTTGTTGTCGAACGCGATTGGGCTCGCCTCGCAATCGGCGAATACGTCGGTCAACGCATCCTTGCCGATCGTGCGGGATTTTTCCGTCGTGCCTTTCAGGTGCCAACGCACGTTGGCTTTGCCACCCTGCGGCTCCAGGTCGATGCACCACAAGCCATCATCGCCGGAACCGACATACGCCTTGCCCTTATAGATGCATGGCGAGCTCTCCACGTGGCTGGAGGTGGCCATCTCCCACAGCTTCTTGGGGAATTTCCCGGAAATATCCAGGCAGAAGACCCGCGCATCGTACACGAAATGCAGCCCCTCGCCGCACACCAGGTACTTGCCGCTGATGGATGGCGAGGAGAACGTCGCGCGATAGCCGCCCGGCTTCCACGACCAGATGAGCGTGCCCTTGTCGGCGTCGATGCAGTAGATGGCGCCCTGGTCGGTGAACACGCCCTTGTCGGCCGCCGAAATGTACAGCTGGTCGCCCACGAGCGCTGGCGAGGAGTAGAACGTCTTGATGTCCCGGTCGAATGTCCACCTCACGCCGCCGCTGCCGGGGTCCTCGAACTTGTCCTGCCCGGCGGCGCAGGCGCTGCGTTGAATATCTCCGCGAAACGCCGGCCAGTCGCCGGTGTTGCCGCCTTGCACGCCGCTGCCGCCGCCCAGTGCGCTGCGAACGAAACTCAGTCCCCACACCGCCAGCGCGATCGTTGCGACGACGCTGGCCGTCGCCAGCTTCTTTCGCCACATGAGCTTCGCGGTGGCCGCCAGGGCCAAGGGCTTCAGCCGCCGGATGATGCCCATGACCAGCGCCGCCAGCATCGCCGGCAGGATGGCCAGCACGACTTGCAGCGGGCCCACCAGGATCGGGATGACGGCCAGGGTGTTTGACTCCGCGATCATCGCAATGACATCCTCACGGGTTACTCCGGATCTCCGGCGGCATGGCTACTCTACCGGCTTATGTACCGCCCTTGAACTATTCAGTTGATTACCCGCCCCTCCCGCCGTTGTCCATCGAGCCAACGCCGTCCGCATTGCCAACGACGCGGCCTTGAGGTGCTTTTCGGGCTTCTGTATGCTTGCCCATCGTGCCAGCCGGTCTACCCAGCGACGAGGAGTTGCTGCACGCGGAAGTATGCCCGACTTGCGGGTACTCGCTGACTGGTCATGATGCGGATGGCGTCTGCCCGGAATGCGGGCAGCACTATGGCCGCAGCCTGGTGGTCCTCTACGGGTGGGGCTGTGGGAATCATGCGACTCTGACCAATTGCAGCCCGGCATCGCTTCTCGGGACCAGTGTGCTTTTCGGCCTCTTTGTTCTCGGCATTGGCGCACATTCCGTGGGTGGGGGACTGGTCTTGTTGTTGGCAGGTGCGTTCGCCGGCCTGGAGGCGTGGTGGCAACGGCGGCAGCCCACGTTGTATCCAGGGCGCGTCCAGGTCTGGCTCGATGCTCGCGGCTGCGGCCAGCGCGACAATCCGACCGTCCCATCGGCGTGGGGACTGATATCGAGCGCAATACACTGGGTGGCCGTCATCGTGACGGGCGCCCTGCTGATCCGATGGTGGGCGGGCGGCCCAACGCACTGGGTACCACTGGTGGCTGTGGCGGGGTATGCCGTCGCCCGCCAGGGCCGCGTGCTACGCCGCTGGATTACTCATGCGAAGACCACGACGAGTGGCTGCATTCTGAGCCCGTGGAGCAGCATGCATGAGATCTCGGTAAGTCCGGAGGGCAAGGATCGGCACAGGCTGCATTTGCGCTGCGTGTCCGTCTGGCTCTTCAGTCACGAGCCAGTGGATGCGGAGGTGGCCTGCGACAAGCGCCAGGCCGAGGAGCTGCGCAGACGCATCGAAGCATGGAGGGCTGCTGCAAAGGATGCGGCGATTTAGAGCTGAACTCAAAAGTCGATGCCGGTGTCAATCAGCGATTGGCGAACGGCGATGCGGATGGGCAGGTTGATAGCCAATGTCGCGATCGTTGCCCGACCGATGGGGGTCAGCCCCGTCAGCACCGCCTGCATGTACGAAAAATGTTCGGGCCACATGTTCTTTCGCGGGTGGAACAGGCGGGATATTCCTCCCGTCTGCGGATCGATGCCTGCAATGTTCGGCCCTTTGAACTGATTGCACCGACCGCAACACAGCGCCAGATTGTCAATTGCAGTCTGTCCACCGTGTTGCCGGGCGATGACGTGATCCAGAACGTGTGTCAATGCGGAGGCACCCTCCGGCATGCGGCAATACTCGCAGCGGTCGGCTGCCCACGCCCGAATGATCTGTTCCATGCCCTCGGCCACGATCAGCCCCCTATGCCGCCGGAGATGCGCGTTTGAGTGATATCCTCGCCTTGGCCCGTAGAATCATCAGGACGTCGTTGGTTGTGAGCAGGTCATCCAATTCAACTTGCTCGTCCGGCGTCAGCGCTCCGACCTGCGATCTGGCCGACAGTTCCCGGTATCGCGCATGATCGCCCGGCTCGAAGTCCAACCCCAACAGCTTGTGGGCAAACTCCACGGGCACGTCGCCCTCGGCGGGCCGCAGAACGCGCTCAAGAACGGAATGCTTGGCGAGCATACGCACAATCATAGCACAATTGGCCGACGGCGTGCAGAGGCCGATGATATTCAGGTGTTGTATCGGCCACATCAGGATCACACCGGTCGTTGACTCCCTCCCCACACCCCATTACGCTCTGGCCTGTCAGCCAGCGGCTAACAGTCACGTCGCGTGTCCTTCACAGCAGTCGCCTATGACATCCCCTCCCGCCACCCTCACGGTCGCCGAAGAGAAATTCGAGCACATCCGCCGCACGGTGAGCCTCTTTGTCGGGCCGGCGCTCTTCGCGATCTTGTTGCTGCTGCCCATGCCGGCGCTCAACGTGCCGGCCCACCGGCTGGCGGCCATCATCGGGTGGGTCCTCATCTATTGGATCGGCGAGCCGATCCCCATCCCGGCCACCGCGCTGCTCGGCCCGGCGCTGTGCGTGGTCATGGGCGTGGCGAGCCCGACGGCCGTCTTCGCGCCTTTCGCCCACCCGATCATCTTCCTGTTCATCGGCAGCTTCATCATCGCCGAGGCGATGATCACCCACCGGCTCAATGAACGCATCGCTATCTTCGTCCTCTCCCACAAGGCGCTGACCCGCAGCCGCTACGGCCTGATCATCGGCGTGGGGCTGATCCCGCTGGGCATGTCGATGTGGATCAGCGACAGCGCCACGACGGCGATGATGTACCCGATCCTCCTGGGGATTTTCGCGGCGATGGCGCAGTCGAAAGCCGGCGGCGCCGAGCCACGTTTTCAGGCGGGGCTGCTGCTGACGATATCGTATGCCGCGCTGATCGGCGGCATTGGCACGCCCGTGGGTACTCCCCCGAACCTCATCGGCGTCGGTAGCCTCCAGAAGCTGGCCCACATCCGCATCTCCTTCGTGCAGTGGATGGCCGTGGCCATTCCGATCATGCTGGTCCTGGCGTGCTGCCTGTTCGCCGTTATCTCGCTGCGCTTCCGCAGCGCCAGCACATCCGGGGATAGCGTCCTTGCCTATGCCCGCGCCGAGCGGGCCAAGGCGGGACCATGGTCGCGGGGCGAACGCAACACGCTGGTGGCCTTTCTGGTCGCGGTCGTTCTCTGGGTTGGGCCGGGGATGATCGGGGCGGTTGCCGGGCCAAAGTCCGAAGCATTCAAGTTCTGCGAGGCCCACATCCCCGAAGGCGTGGCCTCGCTCATCGCGGCATTGCTGCTGTTTCTGCTCCCGACCAACTGGAAGCAGCGCCGGTTCACGCTCAAATGGTCCGATGCGCAGCGCATCGACTGGGGCACGATTCTCCTGTTTGGCGGCGGTCTATCACTGGGCGGTCTCATGTTCGACACGCGACTGGCCGACAGTGTCGGCACTGGCGTGGTCGCCATGAGCGGCATTCGCTCGCTCTGGGGGCTGACAGCCATGGTGACGGCCATGGCGATCATCCTTACGGAGATGACCTCCAATACCGCCACGGCCAGCATGCTCGTCCCACTCGCCATCGCGCTGGCCAAGTCGCTCGGCGTGAGCCCCGTGCCGCCAACGATCGGCGTGTGCCTCGGGGCCAGTATGGCGTTCATGCTGCCCGTCTCCACGCCTTCCAACGCGATCGTCTATGGTTCCGGGCGGGTTCCCATCACGGCGATGATCCGCACGGGAATCCTCATGGACATCCTGAGTTTCATCGTCATTGTTGCGGGGCTGCGTGTGTTGTGTCCGATATTGGGACTGGTGTGAGCGGGATCATGGGCGTCGAATGCGCAGCTTCAGGTCACTGATTACGACAAAACACTGTGCCCACGACTCGATTGATACGGAGCCCACGACTTGTCGCAGACGGTCGAGAATGCGCCGGCGGCTCGGATCGCGCAGGCGGATGAGGACGATGCCTGGGTGTGTGCCCGGCTTGAACTTGCGCACATCGGAGAAGTCCAAGTCCTGTGTTATCAGCAGGCGGTCCTCGCCTGTGGCTGCGGCGAAGATCGCTGCGTCAACGCGACCAACTAGTTTTTCCCCCGGTACCGTATGCACGTCATGGCCCTGTGCGGCAAACAGATCGGCCGCTTCGGTTGGCAGGTTCTCGTCGAGCTTTATCTTCATGCTATGGATGGAATCTCGGGTAGCGGCAGATCCTCCTGCACTGACGCCGCGGCAAAAGCAATCGTTCGCTGCACCTGATGTTCGTTGAGCGTGGGGAAGCTCTTCAGGATCTGCTCAATGGAATCACCATCTGCCAGCGAGGCCAGGATGGTACGCAGTGTTACCCGAGTGCCACGAAAGACGGGCTCCCCACCACAGATTGCGGGGTCTCTGACGATGAGGTCGTGCAGCACCATGGATAAATTCTAGCGTTTCTCGACTCCCGCGGCTACCGCAGTGCATGGCACATTTGGGTACGCTGCGCCGATTTGATAACGTGGTTGTCCATCATGGCATCGGGAAAAACGTTCGTCGGTTTCGGCTTCGGTCCCATCCAGAGTGCGCTGTTCCTCTACGAGGCGTACATGTCGGGGAATTTCTCGCGATATGTTGTGGCTGAGATTGATGCCGACCTAGTCAGCGCCATCTGGGCGAATGGTGGGGTGTACACGGTGAACATCGCGCGACGCGACCGGATCGATCCGGTGACCGTCCGCGGCGTCGATATCCACAACCCGCGCGTGGCCGAGGATCGCGGGGAAATCGTCGCGGCGGTGGCCGAGGCGGATGAGATCGCCACCGCGCTTCCGAGCGTGAGCTTCTTCGATGCCGGCGGCGCCAACAGCGTGGCGCGGCTGCTGGCCGAGGGGCTGGGCCGGCGGACGGTGCGCAAGCCGACGCTCATCTACACGGCCGAGAACCACAATCACGCGGCCGAAATCCTGGGCGAAACGCTGCTGACGCACGCGACGGCCGACGTGCTGCGCAACGTGCAGATCCTCAACACGGTGATCGGAAAGATGAGCGGCGTCATCGCCGAAGGCGGCATGATGCAGCGCATCACGCCGATGACGCCGCAGTCGCCGCGCGCGATCCTGGTGGAAGAGTTCAACCGAATTCTCATCTCGCGCATCACGCTGCCGAAATACTCGCGCGGGATTGGGGTGTTCATTGAAAAGGACGACCTGCTGCCTTTCGAGGAGGCCAAGCTCTACGGCCACAATGCGGTCCATGCGCTGATCGGTTATCTGGCCGACCGGCAGGGCCTGGAGACGATGGCCGAGGCGGGGGACCGGCCGGAGATCATGGCCATCGCGCGGCGGGCGTTCCTGGAAGAATCGGGCCTGGCCCTGTGCCGCAAATATGCGGCGATGGGGGATCCGCTGTTCACCAGCGAGGGATATCGCGAGTATGCGGAGGACCTCCTGGAGCGGATGATCCGGCCAAACCTCAACGACCTGGTCGCTCGCGTGATTCGCGATCACGTTCGCAAACTGGGCTATGACGATCGGCTCTACGGGACGATGCGCCTGGCCCTGGCCCAGGGGATTCGGCCGGTCAATATGGCCAAAGGCGCTGCGGCGGCGGTGGCTTCGCTGATCGCGCATCGGCCGGTCACGAAGATGGAATTGCCGGATTCAGTCGAGGCATTGACTGAAACGGATGTGCGGGAATTGCTGTACGAGATATGGGGCGCGAAACGCGATGCGGCGGCGGACGACCTGGTGGAGATGACGTGGGAGGAACTGGGAAGGAACCACGGATGAACACGGATTCACACAGATATATCTGCCGTTCATTGTCTGCTATCTGCTATCTACTGTCCACTGTCTGCTGTCTTTCGGCGCAGCCTGTGAGCGTGCAGACGGAGCGGAACACGGCCACCGTCACCCGCGGACCACTCACGCTGGTCTTCGATCCATCGGGCAATGGCTGCGTCAGCTCGGCGACGTTGGGCGATAAGCAGGTTGCCCTGGCCAACAGCGATAGCGGCCTCTTCGCCTCGATCATTCCCTCCGATAGCGGCCGGCCGCTGCAGCCCACGGGGGCGGCCGAGGTTTCCGGAAAGGTGACTGTCAAGACAGTCGCGGCCGACAAGACCAGCCAGACGGTGACCATCATGGGCACGGTCTCGTTTCCGGCGGGCGGCGCCCCGTTTGTCGTCACTATCACTGTCCCTCACGACGGACCCGCCGCTCTGTCCGCCGAGCTTGAACTCCCCCAATCGCTGCGCAAGACACGTCTTGCAAGTTTCGGATTGGCTGTTCCGCTGAATCTCAACTTCCATCCCGCTCCCGGGCCCAAGGTCAAGTTCGACAAGACCTGCGCCGCCGCGATTCTCCCGCGCTTTGGCCCGACTGTCCCGGAAATCCGCCGCCTCGCCGCCGAGCAGGACCACAGCAGCGTCTGGGGCACCATTCTCTGGACGCTGGCGGGCATTCGCCAATCCGCGCCGACGAGCTTCCAGGTCTGGGAAGCGTGGAACGCACAGACGCCGCCCTTCATCCTCCAGCAGCACAACATGCATCCCGGCTGGATGGCCGTCGCCGATACGAGTTTTGCCGTCGCGGCCGCCATGCCGGGCATTGACCGCATCGCGCCCAAGGAAATCTACGTTGACGGCCAGGCGAAGGTCCTGAGAATCTGCTTCCAGTCTTCGTATTGCCGGCCGCTCGATCTTGCGTCAGCGCCCGCGAACCTGTCGGCCGGGCCCGCCTACCTCTACATCGAGCCGTCAACACCAGCAACGATTGAACCCGCAGGCTGGCGCGACCCTCAGAAGCTCTGTCCGCTGGCGCATCGGCCAACAGATTCCAAAGCTTCCGCCGACTCAGTGCAACTTCGGCGTTGTGCTGCCGGTGCCCCCACCGGCGGAAGGGCCGGCGCGACAGACCGCACCAACCGCCAGTGAGGGCACTGGCGGCACAACGGCCGATGCCGAATTCCTCTCGCACGAGAAGTCCTCGATGACGCAGATCCCGCTGTGGGTTGATGAGACCCAGGGCTGCGACATCGAGAGCTTCCCGCTCATGCGCGGGATCCCACTGGTGCGCGGCGTTCTCTCAGATCCCAAGCTTGTGTCACTGCTGGATGAGTCGGGCAAGCCCCTCGCGTGCGTCGCCCGCCCAGTTGCATTCTGGCCCGACAAGAGCATCAAGTGGCTCCTCCTGGATTTCCAGTCAGCGCTCAAGGCCGGCAAAGTGTCGAAGCTCAAGCTCGTTGTCGGCGAGAAGCCCGGTGCATTGCCCGTCAGACCGCTCACCGTCTCCGAATCACCTGATGCCGTCTCGGTTGACACCGGGAAGATCAAGCTAACTCTGGCCAGGTCCGCCGATCAGCCGTCGCTTTCCATCTCGATGGGAGAAGACACGGTAGTCAAATCTGCCGGGCAGTGGCTCACTTGCCTGTTCAGCCACGTCAAAGATCCCGAGCGATATCGCTCCGGCGTCTGGACGGACGATGGCGAAGCCGACCCGGGCATCGTGCAGGTTACGGATTTGAGGATCGAAGAGCGATCGCCCCTGCGCGCGGTCATCCTTCTCCGCGCGAATCTCAAGCACAAGCTGCTGGCCAGCACCATCGACGCGAAGAACCGTCCGCCGGCCGGCACGCCGGTTTCCGTGCGGTTTCACCTCTACGCGAATTCGCCGCTCGTGCGAATCCAGCACACATTCATGTTGACCGGGGATGTGCGCTACGACTACCTGCGCGAACTCGGCGTTTGCCTGCCCCTGCCGCCATCGCCGAATCAGAAGGTGCGTGTCGGGCTCGATGGCGCAACCGTGATGCTCGACCGGGCGACTATGGGCCTGCTCCAGGAAGACCCCGACTCGGCCGTGGTCTGGCGCGGGACAGAACAACATTACCCGCGGCCATTTTGCCGATGGCTGGCTCGATGTTTCCAACGACCGCTTCGGCGTCACCGTCGGCCTGCGCGACATGCGCGAGATGTTCCCCCAGGAGATCCAGGTCGATGACGCCGGCGTGTGGACGCACTTCTATTCCCCGCGCGTCCCGCCCATGGACCTGCGCCGCTACGCCTTGAAGTACGGCGATGGCGAGTCGCAATCCCATGGCTGGGGCAGCGCCAATGGCGCCATGCGCACGCACGAGGTCGTCTGGTATTTCCACAAGGCCGCCGAGCCGGCCGCGCAATGCGCCAACACCGTCAAGGAAATGCTCACGCCGCCTCTGCCGCGCGTCCGGCCACGCTACGTCGCCGATACGCTGGCCATCGGCCACGTCGCCGAATATGGCGCGCCCACCAATGACGCGCACATGGATGCCGTCACCTATCACCTGCCGCGCATGCACCGCCACAACCGCGACTTCTGGCGGTGGTTCGGATTCTGGGATTTTGGCGATGAGATTCAGGTTTACGAAGGGGACCGCCAGCGCTGGGCCAGGGATGATGGCCGGTATGGCTGGTATAACAACGAGCCGATCCGCGACTACAACTATCACCTGGCCGCGCTGATGACCGGCAACCGCCGTATCTGGGAGTCGGCCGAGACTATGTCATCCCACGTCGTCGAGGTGGATGTCGCCCACAGCAGCCCCCAGCCGTTTCTCGGTCCCAACGGCAAGCTGAACGATGCCAGATATAGCAATGCCACAAGCAGCGGCATCGACCTCGCCGGGCATCGCCACAATTGCCAGCATTGGTCGGATGGTTACTTTGGCCCGCGCGTCGGCTCGCCTCCGGGCTTCCGTCTGTGCTACTACCAGAATGGCGACCCCGTCATGCGCGACCACCTCACGCGCCTGATCGACTCGGCCATGAGGACCAGGCGCAGCCAGTACATGTCGGCCGACGGCGATGAGGCGATCCTCTGGGCGGTCATCGCCGGCTACGAGATGACGCTGGACCAGGAATATCTGGATCGCATGACGGCCTACGCGAAGCTACAGGTGGATTTCGCCGCGAAGAACGGCGGCATTCCCGCGGCACAGGCCAACTGGGACTGGGCAACGAACCAAGCCGGCGCTGCGCCCGCCGATCCGCGCGACGATATCTGGATCTGGTCCTTCGGCGGGCACGTGGCATTGATGGAGATTGCGGATCTCCTCGACAATCGGCCGCTGCATCAAATGATCTGCCAGTGGACGCGCGTGCTCGAAGGCGCTGGCCCCGACAACAAGCGTCGCACGGCCTGGTCCAACAACATCGGCGCGGGGCCGATGCTGGCCCATTATTATCAGAACACGGGTGACAGGCAGGCGCTTGCCTGGTTCGCGCAGCGACTGAAGGGCTTCCACTCCGGTATCCCCAGGGATGCCCCTGCCGTCAACCTCGGCGCGGACTACATGAGCAGCACCTTCCCCGCCTACACGCCCGCCGACGGCTACGGCTGGGTCTACACCACGCCGACCTTCTGGTACGTCGGTATTCCCGCGTGGCAGGGGGCGCTGCGGTCACAGGCCAAATAAAGGGTGGGTGACAGGGTGAATTCCCCATTCACCTTGTCACCCACTTGCACATTCGCCACCGTACCTCGTCATCCGCGATCACTCCGCGCTCTTCTTGTGGAACAGCGCCGACGCCGGCACGATGTCCTTGGCGCCGTCGCCCGCCTGCCAGGAGAGCTTGCAGGCCGCTTCGCCTTCGTTCTGGAAGAACTCGACCTTGATCTCGTGGTCGCCGGCCTTGAGGTCAACCTGGCCATCCTTCTCCTCGGTGGCGTGGAGGCCGCCATTATCGACCACCTGCTTGCCATCGATGAACAGCCGCGAGCCGTCGTCGGAGGCGAGGAAGAACTTGTACTGCGCATCCTTGGCGATGCGGATGACGCCGGTCCAGCGGATGAAGTAGTGTTCCTTGAGGTTCGTGCCCGGCCATTCGTCGCCGGTGGTATCGACATTGATCTGCGCATCCACCTTTTTGACGGTGGGCTTCTTGTCGGCGGGGATGGTGGGGAATTCCTCCACCGCGCCGCCCATGTCCCAGACTTGCGCCACCAGGCCGCCCTTGAGGTCCGCGTCATCGGCGGCCCAGGTTGCGGTCATGAACGCACCCATCGCCAGCAGTCCGAGCATCATCCACGCTTTCATGAGAATCTCCTTTCCAAATGCCCCCGTGGCATCGCCACGCGGCGATGCGAGCGATAATATCCCAGCCGGGCGGGCAGCACCATTAAGATTATCTGAACCTCTGATTTTCCCATTTCGATTTTGACAGGTGGCCGGGGCGAATCGTAAGTCCCAGATGCTGCCTTCGCGAGCTTGAGTTGCGGAGGCGGCATTGAGAATCCCCGACAAGGGCTAAGCCGCCGTAAGGCGGCGTCCGGGCGAGAGAAATCGCCCGGCTCATCGGGTCCGCGGCGGCGAAAGCCTGCAATGGCCCGGTGATGCGCAAAGCATCCGGTCCCTCCCGTGTGGGATGGATCGAGGATGTTGCCGAAAGGATGCTCGACGGGCAGACCCGCCCGTCGCCGAGCCACCTCCTGACTGAGCATCTCTTGTCGAAGGGACGGTGCCGGAAGTGTCGCGCCCGTGGCTTGGCCGCGGGAACCGCGCGGAGTGTTTCCGGTGCTTAAGTGACTGCTCCCCCGCGCCGATGTGGGGAGAGGTCGGGGCCCTTTGGCCCCGGCCAGCCGGTCGATCCGATCGGCGCGAGCGCGGCGAGCGATCCAAAGCCGGACGCCGGAGGGCACCCGGATTCGCGGATCGCCGCCCGCTCCGCACCCGCGGCATGCCGCGGGGTCGGATCGTCGCGGCAGTCGGCAGAAAGGAGGGCCGTGTAGCTTTCCGCCGGCGGTATCGGATGTTTGGCCCGCCGATGGATCGTTGGTCGTGTTTCGTTCGGAGGCACAGCGTCCTCACTCGCGGCGCCGGCACGTTGTATGGCCGGCCGCGACGGCAGGACCCCATGCAGAACCCTTCACAGGAGACTTTGACATGTCACGTAAGAACAGAGGCTTTACGCTGGTCGAAATTCTGATTGTCGTGATCATCCTGGGCATTCTGGCGGCGATCGTGATCCCGCAGTTCACCAACGCCAGCCAGGACGCCCGCAAGAACAGCCTGACGAGCCAGCTCCAGACGCTGCGCAGTCAGATCGAGCTGTACAAGCTGCAGCACAAGGACGTTCTGCCGGACCTGGTCACCAAGTGGGACTATCTCACCAAGAAGACCGATGATAGCGGCGGGTTCACAACCAACCTGCAGTTCGGTCCCTACATGCAGCAGAACCCCACCAACCCGCTCAACAGCCAGCCCAATGTGGTTAACGGCGATGGCACCGCACCGGCCGCGGCGAATTGCGGCTTCATCTACGACTACAATGGCGGCGCCGGCACCGGGAAGATCTGGGGCACCGACACCGACATGAAGACCATCTACGTTGAGTAAAGGTCCTTCGCCGGCCGGCGGATTCGTCATCCGCTGCGAGGCCGGCATGGCTGGGGCGGTCGGAGACGACTCGCTCCAGCCATGCCGGCAATCGCCGGTTTTGCCGCGTGCCGGTTGCGGCCCGCGGCGGCGGGAGACGACGTAAAAAATCCCGCCGGGAGCAAAGCCTGATGACGCCAGAACCAAACAACCCGCCACGCGCAGGGCCCCCGGGCGGCTTCTCCCTGATCGAACTGCTCATCGTGGTGGCGATCCTGGGGATACTGGCGGCGATTGTTCTGCCGCGGTTCTCTGACGCCTCCCATGTGGCTCGCGAGAACACCCTCAAGGACGACCTGCGCTATCTGCGGACCCAGATCGTGGTCTTCAAGGCGCAGCATCGCGATGTGCCTCCGGGCTACCCAGGCGGCGTCACCAGCGCGCAACCCACGTTCGACGATTTTCTGGCCCAGATGACGAAGGCGAGCGACGAGTTCTGCAAGTTCGGCACGGCCGGGGCGAAGCTGGGGCCTTATCTGAGCCGCATGCCGCCCAATCCACTGAACGGGCTGACCACCGTTCTGATGATTGCCAACGGCGGCGACATGCCCCCATCCGGCAAGCCGGACGATTCCACGGGATGGATCTACAAGCCGCAGACGCTGGAGATCCTCCCGAATTCACCCGGGACCGATGCCGATGGGACGCGCTATATCGACTACTGAATCGCCATGTCGCCGTCGCGGCTTTACGCTGGCCGAGAGCCTCATGGCGGCCACGGTGCTGGCCGTCGCCGTGGTGGGGGTCGTCGGCCCGATCACCGCCTCCTATTCGCAAGCCCGCTTTGCCCAGCGCACCGGCGATGCCAATCTGCTGGCCCAGCAACTGCTGGATGAGATCACGGCCAAGCCCCTGGTTGATCCTGTCGATGGCAACACGAATCCCGGCCCGGAAAGCGGCGAGGTCAACCGCCAGGACTTCAACAACGCGGATGACTACGACGGTTACGCCGACACCACGACCACGATGAACGGCATGTCCGGCGCCTCCGTCGCCTGGAACAACAACATCGTCTATCAGCGAAACGTCACCGTCCAATATTGGGCTACGCCCAGTGGTCCGGCATCGCCCGGCGGCCCCTTCGCGCTGGTGACCGTTACCGTCACCGCGCCCGATGGCGAGAAGGTCCGGGTGCAGCGCCTGATGGCGGACTTTCCCAGGATGTCGAGTTACATGACCCCATGAACCGTCTGCGCCATCCATCTTCGCGGTGCCGCCAGTGCCCCCACTGGCAGTTCTCGACGCCAGTTGTTCCGCCGGTGCGGGGTCCGGCGGCACGGCCGCGCCGCCGCGCCGCTTTCACGTTCATCGAACTGTCGATCAGCCTGGCGGTGATGACCCTGGTGGTCGGCGCGGTCGTGGGCATCACCTGCGCGGTCACCGAGGGGTGGGCGGCGGCGGGGCAGACGCAGTCGCTGCAGACCACGAGCTTTCAGGCGACCAGCCAACTCGAACGGCTGCTGCGCAGCGCCAACTACGTCGGCATGGCCGCGGGCGACAGTCAGGCCGTCATCGCTTCAGCCATGTCCACCGGCGCCAACAGCGCCGCGCCCGTGCCCACCGCGACCGTTCCGGCGGGCAGCGCCGGTGCGGCCATCATCATCTGGACCGACGCCAATAACGATCAGAAGATGCAGCTTTCCGAGCTGGCGGTCATCGAGCACGATGTGGCCAACCAGAAACTGCTTCTGTACCGGGTGCCCGCGAGCGCGCCGAACGCCGGCACGCGCTTCCACACCACCGACATCAGCTATTCCACGAGCGTCGCCGTCCTCAAGGCCCTGCCGTACATGGCCTGCTGCACGCTGGGCAGCAACATCAGCGCGGCCAGTTTCTGCCCCTATTACACCGGCAGCCGCGCCGACCGCCAGACCATCGAGTTCCGGCTTACCTTCGCCGGCGACAACGGCGCCGCGCAACAGCAGACACCACCCCAATACGGCTGCGTGAGCCTGCGGGCGGCGTTGGTTCCCACGGACAGCCCATGAGCAACATTCATCGCACAAGACGTGGCATCGCCATGATGATGGTGCTCGGCGCCGTTGCGCTGGCGGCAGTGCTGGGGCTGGCGATGCTGGCCTCCGCGTCGCTGCAACTGGTCGCGGCGCACAATGCCAGCGCGTCGTTGCAGGCCGATGCCCTGGCCGAAAGTGGCATCGACCTTGCCTGCTATTACCTGATCAAGCCATGGAATGCGCCGCCGTTCAGCGGAGACTACTGGGCCGGCGCCACGAATCTCGCCCTGGGCTCCGGCACGGGCGGCAGCTTCGACGTGAGCGTTGCCTTTGCCAGTCAGGATGCCAACGGGCATTTGTTCTATACGATCACGTCGACGGGCAAGGCGGCCGACTCCAACGGCGGCACGATTGCCCGGACACGCACCTGCACGATCCAGCTCACGCCCGGCTTCCGCGTCAATCACGGCGCGGCGTTTCGCGCCAACGACGTGACGATCCCCGCCGGCAGCGAACTGAACTGCGCGGTGCAGGGCCATGGCAAGATCACCAACAAGGGGATCATGGATCAGGATGTGTGGACGCCAACCTGGGTAAACCAGGGCACGTTTAGAGGCGCCGCCCACGCGATCCAGGCGGCCGACGCCAACGACGTGCCCGTCGCGTCGAATCTCCGCGACTACACCACCTATACGTACAACGGCCAATCCTATAACGCCCGCGCCCTCACCCAGAATACGCTGGCCCCCGGAACCGTGCTCCAGCCCACGGCCGACAACCCGGCGGGCATCTTCACGTACCAGGGACAGCTCACCATCACCCAGGGCGTCACGATCAAAGGCACGCTCATCGTCAGTGACAGGCTCACCATCAACAACGGCGGCAACACCATCACGCCGCAGCCCGGCTTCCCCGCCGCGATCCTGCAGAACAACGCCTGTCTGGCCCATTCCACGATCGCCACGCCTCAGGTCACCTTCAACGGGCTGGTCTGGGTCCATGGGCAGCTCAACTCAACGACATCGGGCCTTCTGACGCTGATCCAAAACGGCTCGTTCAACGTCAACGGTGCGCTGTTGATGGACGATGCCGGACAAATCCAGTGGAGCAATTCCAAAGGCAAGGTCTACGTGACGTGGAACGCCGCCAATGTCGGCGGCGTGCAGTTGGACAAAACGCTGCCCCCGCCTTCGGTGGTCTTACTCTCATACCAATGAACAAGGAGCCTTGAATGAACTCGAAACCACTCGTCGTGATGATCGTGCTTCAGTCGTTGATTCTCGCGGGGCAGTTCACGGGAGGCGGTCCGATAAGGCTGCCCGCGGCCGCGGCCCAGGAGCGGACCATGCCCGATCCCGCGTCGCGGCAGCTCCAGATGATCGACGAGCTGAAATCGCTCAACAGCAAGATGGACAAGCTCCTGGACAGCCTGGAGAACGGGAAGGTTCAGGTGAAGGTCCTTCCGCCCGATGAGAAGAAGTAGGGTTTACCCGGAGCACCGCGGCGTTGGTCGTTTTGCCGGAGTGCATTATGCGGCACAGGGCCCGCCCATCCTCGGCCTTCACGCTCGTCGAGATCCTCATGGTGGTCGTCATCCTGGGGATCGCCGGCGCTGATCGTTCCCCAGCTCAGCTCGCGCGACGATCTCAAGGCGTCCGCCGCCTCGCGCGTCCTGATGGCCGACCTCATCTACGCGCAGAACATGGCGATCACCCGCCAGCAGAAGTATTACGTCGCGTTCAGCACCAGCGCAGAATTACCAGGTGCTGCAATCGACCGGGATGACCGTCATTACCCACCCGGTGACGCAGAACCCATACACGCAGACATTCGGCAGCGGCGGCAGCTCGGGCATGCAGGAGTGCAGCCTGGTGTCCGCGACGTTCACCGGCGGCACGCTGACGTCGGCGACCATCGGCTTCGACGAACTGGGCACGCCCCTGGTCTATTCGGCCGGCTTCCCGACGCAGCCGATCACGAGTGGAGCAATCGTCGTGCAGTGCGGCGGCTACAAGATCAAGATCGACATCGAACCCTTCAGCGGCCAGGTGAAGGCCACGAACATTCCCTGAGGCGTCATGATCCGACTCGCGCGATCACAGATTCAGCCCATCGGCATCGACATCGGCCGCGATGCCGTCCGCATGCTCCAATTGGAGGTGACGGGCAACTCGCTGGCGGTGCATGCGGCAGCGCACCAGGCCTTCCCCTCCGAGGTGAAGGCGCAGCCGCAGGTGCGCATCGCCACCGCCGTGGAGATGATCCGGCCAATGCTGCGGCAGGGCGGGTTTCACGGGCGCCGGGCCGTCGTGGCGATCCCGCGCAACATGGTCCTGGTGAAGAACGTGCGCCTGCCCCTCATGCCCGCCGCCGAACTGGATGCCGCGGTGGATTACGAGGCGCAGACGGATCTTCGCGCTGGAGGGCGACGAGGCGCAGATTCGTTATCTTTCGGCGGGGGAGGTCCGGCAGAGCAACGACGTGCTGCAGGAGATCATCCTCCTGGCCGCCAGGAACGAGCAGACCGACAACTTCGTCGAGCAGATTCATCGCGCGGGCGTGCGTCTGGTGTCGCTGGACCTGGAACCCTGCGCGATCTTCCGCAGCGTCGAACGGTTCATCCGGCGTCGCGAGGACGAGCAGGAGGTCTATGTCCTGGCGAACATCGGTTACTCCTGCACGCAGGTGATCATTGGCAAGGGCCGCGACATCGGCTTTCTGAAGACGATCGACCTGGGCGGGCTGCACTGCCACGAGGCGGTCGCGCGGAAACTGGGCATCAGCACGGACGAGGCGCAATCGCTGCGGCGGCGGCTGGTCGAGGGAGCGGAAGTGGTTCCCGACGGAACCGCTCCCGCCACGGAGTCGCCGGAGAAGCGCGATCCGGTGCGGCAGGCGGCTTACGATGCGGCGCACAGCGTGGTGGAACAGCTCGCGCGGGAGATATCCCTGTGCCTGCGCTATCAATCGGTCACGTTCCGGGGACAACGCCCGATGCGCAGTGCACTGGTGGGCGGGGAAGCCGCCGACCCGTGCATCCAGTCGCTGCTGGCGTCGATCATCACGATTCCCGTGGAGGCGGCGCGTCCGCTCTGCAGCGTCGATACCAGCCGGATGAAGGCCGCCGATCGCCGCGGGGCCGCCACCGAATGGGCGCTGGCGATGGGGCTGGCGCTGCGGCACGCCGCCGGCCGGCTTGCCCCGCGCAACGGCAAGTCGCGTCAGGCCGCCTCGCTGGAGCGGGCCGCCCAGCCGCCGGACAACGCGGAGGCCTCGGCACCGCGCGAGGAGGCGATGCAACATGCGTGAACTGGAATTCCTGCCGACGTGGTACGGACAGCTACAGAGCCGCAGGCGGATGGTCGTCCTGCAGGTTTGGGCGCTGCTGGCGCTCGCCGGCGGAATCGCTCTGTGGATGTTCCTCATCGACCGCAACCGGCGCGTCGCCGAGCGGTCGCTGGAAGCCCTGCGCGGGCAGCTCGTCCAGACGGACTCGCAGCTCCAGCAGATGGAGCGACTCGAGCAGTTGCGGCGGCAGTGGCGGCAGAAGGCCGAGGTGCTCGCGAAGCTCGGGCTGCACGTCCAGTCGGCCCGCCTCATCGCCAAACTCAACGAGGCGCTCCGCGCGAGATCGCGCTGGTCAACCTCAGCGTCGAGACCGAGGAACTGCCCCGGCAGCTCTCCAGCGCCGCCAAGGCGTCGATGAAAGACCCGTCGGCCGTCGTCATGGACCGCAATCTGCGCGTTCGGCTCCAGGGCGTGGCGCCGACGGACGTCGAGCTGGCCACCTTTCTGACCGAGCTCAACAAGGTCCCGTTCCTCGAACACGTCGCGCCCACCTACGCGCGCGACCGCCGGGAGGCCGGCCACGTGCTGCGCGAGTTCGAGCTCACGTTCACCATCAACCTCAACGCGCCGGCCGGGAGCTGAGCACCGCCATGCAATCGTTACAGAAACAGATCGGCTGGTGTACCCGGATGCAATGGGCGCTGGGCTGCGCCATTCTGGCCGGGATGGTCGGCTTCTACGCGCTGGGGTATCTGCCGGCGACGCGGCAGATGGAGACGCTGCGGATGCAGATCCAGTCCAAGAAGCGCGAGCTGGAGCAGAACCAGAACAAGGCCCGGAACCTGCCCATCCTCGCCCTGGAAGTGCAGCAGCTCGAACGACAGGTGCAGATGTATGACCGGCAGTTCCCGCGGCAGCCCGAGCTGGGCCAGTTCATCCGCGACATCACGCAGATCAGCCAGCAGTTGTCGCTGGGACAGTGGAAGTACCAGCCGGCGCACGCCCGGAGGGGCAATGCGTTCTTCGAGCTGCCCATCCAAATGCACTTTCAGGGGCAGTTTTCCAACGTCGAGGCGTTTCTGCGGCAGGTGGAGGACATGCAGAGGCTGACGCGGATCAAGCGCATCAGCATCAAGGGCCGCAGCGGCGCCAGCGGCGCGGTCGAGGTCGAGATGGCGATGAACATTTATTTCTCGGAGGGATAATGTCGGACGCGACCGCGACATCCTGGCGGGACCGGCTCCTTCAGCAGGCCAGGAGCGCCCTTGCGCACGGCGATCATGGCCGTGCTGCTCGCGGCCATGGGGATTCTCTGGGCGCGCTACCTTCTGGCGGGGGGGGCCGCCCCGGCGCCGCGCAGGCGACTGTCGCGCCCGCCGCGAGTTTATCGGAAGCCATGGCTCCCCAGGCCGGCATGCGGACGATGCAGGAGTGGCTTGGCAAACCGCTTCCGGCGCCCTCGCGCAACTTCTTCGAGATCCGGATGGACTACTACCCCGTGGACCCCACCTGCTCCGTGTCCAGGAACGAGAAGAACGGCCTGGTGGACGAACTGGCAAAGTCGCGCGCCGCGCAAGCCGATCAGGAAAAGGCGAGACAGAATCCTCGCCGACAACATCAGCAACCTGGCCCGCGAGAAGCTCGGCCTCAAAAGCACGTTCGTGAGCGGGTCGCCGAAGGCCGTGGTGAACGACAAGACGGTAGGTGAAGGCAGCGTGGTGGAAGGATTTCGCATTCTGAAGATCGAAGCCAACCGCATCATCGTGGAGCGGGAAGGCGTCAAGCTCGAAGTGCTGTTCAATCTTGACAGATGAGCGGGACGTTGCGTTGCCCCGCGTGGTTTTTGATGAGGAGTAGGCTATGTGTGGCGTGCAGTTCAGAACGTCGCTTCTTTTTTTGCTCGCGATGTCCGTTTATCCGGTTCGGGCGCTATCGGCAACCCCGGAAAGGAAGGCAAGTGATGCCGGGCCTGCCAGGGCCACCGGCACGGAGGTGAAGCTGCTGGATGAGACTGCCGGCCCGCTGGCCGCCGCGCCGGCCGCCAACCCCGCCACCCAGCCCGCGGGCGCCAGGGAGGTCAAGGTCTCCGATGCCGGCACCGTCGAGATCCACGTCGTTAACACCAGCCTTGCCGAAGTCCTGCGATTGCTCTCCATGCAGGCGCAGAAGAACATCATCGCCAGCAAGGAGGTGCGCGGCAGCGTCAGCGTGAACCTCTACAACGTCACGATCAAGGAGGCCCTCGACGCGATCCTCAAGTCCAACGGCTATGGCTACCGCGAAAAGGGCAACTTCATCTACGTCTACAGCGCCAAGGAACTGGCCGACATCGAGAAAAGCGAGCGGCAGCCCGTCACGGAGGTCTTCCGCCTCCACTACACGCCCGCGGCCAACGCCGTCAATATGATCAAGCCCGCCCTCAGCAACGAGGCGCAGGTCTCCTTCTCCGCCGCCGCGTCCAGCGGCATCGACTCCGGCGGCAAGGATGCCGGCGGCAACACGCACGCTGCCGAGGACGTCATCGTCGTGCGCGACTACCCCGAATACGTCGAGCGCGTGCGCAAGGTCATCAAGGAGATCGATCGCCGGCCGCAGCAGATCCTGATCGAGGCCACCATCCTGTCGGCGCGGCTCACCGAGGACAACTCGCTGGGCATCGACTTCACGATTCTCGGCGGGATCGACTTCAGCAAACTCAAGGGTGGCGCCGCCGACGCCAGCCAGACCGCTCTGAGCGGCCAGGTCACGAACGGGGCCAGCGGCAACGGCGCCACCGACTATCACGCGGTTGGCACCAATTTCCCCCTGGGCACCAACGGGATGAAGGTCGCGGTGGTGTACAACAACCTCGCGCTGTTCGTCCAGGCCCTCGAGCAGGTGACCAACACCACCGTGCTGGCCAACCCCAAGGTCCTGGCGCTCGAACAAGCAGCGCGGCGAGGTGCTCGTCGGCCGCGAGGACGGCTATCTCACCACCACCGTCACCGAGAGCACCGCCGTGCAGAGCGTGCAGTTCCTGCAGACGGGCACGCGCCTGATCTTCCGGCCGTTCATCGCCGACGACGGCTACATCCGCATGGAGGTCCACCCCGAGGACTCCGACGGCAAGGTCGTTTCCGGCCTGCCCAGCAAGACCACCACGGAAGTCACCACGAACATTCTGGTGAAAGACGGCCACACGATCGTGATCGGCGGTCTCTTCCGCGAGAGCAGCCTCATCGACCGCAGCCAGACGCCGGGCCTGGGCAATCTGCCCCTCATCGGCGCCCTGTTCCGCCAGCAGACGGACAGCACCACGCGTGAAGAGATCATCATCATGCTCACGCCGCACATCATCAAGGATGACAGCGCCTACTCGGCCGTCTCCGAACAGGCGCTGAAGGACCTGGACAAGCTGCGCGTCGGCACCCGCCGCGGCATGATGCCGTGGGGGCGCGAGCGCCTCGCGGAATGCTGCTACGACGACGCGGTCAAGGAGATGAGCAAGCCTCTGCCCGACCGAAAGAAGGCCCTGTGGTGTCTCGATTGCGCCACCAACCTCAACCCGATGTTCCTGGAAGCCGTCAAGATGAAGGAAACCCTCACGCGGCACGAGGTGACATCGGTCGACAACAGCAGCGTGCGGTACTTCGTCAAGCGCCAGATCCTCGCGGACCGCGCCGCGGCGGCCGGCAGCGCCGATTCCCAGACGATCAGGCCGATCGTGGTTGCCGCGCTGAACAAGCCCGAGGTGGTGCTGGTTCCCAAACCGGCCGCGGCCACCACCCGGCCTTCCGACCCGCGGGCCGATCTGGCCGCACCCTGGTCGCTGAAGCTCTCGAGCGTCTTTGACCTGTCCTGGGCCCGCGGCAAGGGCCCGGTCCCGTCGGCTCCCGCGACGCAGATCCATCCTCTGGACGTGGCCGACGAGGGCGAGGCGGCCGTCGAGCGGACCGCCGCGATTCAAAACGTAGCCCCCGCCATGCCGCCGATTTCCGCGGCTCCCCCGAGCCCCACGACCCGGCCCGCCCGGCCGGACGGCGGCGATGGCGGCGTGGTCGTGACGGAACTCCCCGCTGACGAGGCCGAAGGCGCCGGGCAACCTGCGCAGAACGGCAAATAGCATTCGCCGGCATCAGCGGACCGCACCCGCGGCGTGATCTGTCTCGTGTTCGCAGTTCAGGAAGGAGTTGTTCATGTTCGTCCGACTTCTGATCACCATCGTGCTGGCGTGTTCGATCGCCGGCTGCGCTTCCGGCGGGGCCAGGTCACCCGACCAGAAAGAGCTGGCCAAACGCCAGTGGAATTCGGCCCGGGCCGCCGTGCTGGCGAGCCTCGCCAGGAGCCAGTACGACGCCGGCAACTTCGATGCGTGCGCCAAGTCCATCGACGATGCGCTGGCTTTGGACCCCCGCAGCGCGCCTCTGCACGTCCTGCGGGCCAGGCTCTGCATCGAGCAGGGCAAGCTTGACCAGGCCGACAGGGCGCTGGGCGCCGCCCGGACGATCGATGGCAAGGACCCCGAGATCGATTATCTGGCCGGCGTCATCTGCCAGCGGTGGCAGCGGCCCCTCGAGGCGATGCAGTGCTATGAGCGCGCATCCACCAAGGCGCCCGCCGAGCTGGCCTACGTGCTGGCGCGGGCGGAGATGCTCGTGGCGCTGGACCGCCGCGCCGAGGCCCTGGCGATCCTTCGGGAGAAGCTCGTGTATCACGAGAACAGCGCCGCCATTCGCGACGCGGTCGGCCAGTTGCTGGTGCAGGAAAGCAAGTACGCCGACGCGGCCAAGGTGCTCAAGCAGGCCAGCATCCTGACTCCCGACGAGCTCGGCATCCGCGAGCACCTGGCCTTGGCGCTGTACTACGCCGCGGACTACGCGGAGGCCGAAACCGTCCTGGAAAGGCTGCTCAAGAACGAGAAGTATGCGACGCGCGCCGACCTGCAGGCCGCGATGGGCGAATGCCTGCTCCAGCAGGGCAAGGCTCGCGAGGCCCGCGACAGCTTCGAAAGCGCCGCCCAGCTTCAGGGAGGATCGTGCGCGATCTGGCTGGGGCTGGCCAAGGCGGCCATCAAGCTCAAGGACCAGGGCCGGGCCGAGCTTTCGCTGCGCAAGGCCCTGTCGCTCGAACCCGCCAACAGCGAAGCCAACCTCATGCTGGGATACGTGCGGCTGCAGCAGAACCGGCTCGACGAGGCCCTGGCGGCGTTCAAGAAGGCGGCCGCCAACAGCCGCGATCCCGTCAGCCTCTGCATGTGCGGCTATGTGCTGGAGAGGATGGGCAAGGCCGGTGAAGCGATCGACTACTATGCGCAGGCCCTGAAGATCAAGCCCGACGATGATCTGGCTGCCAGCCTGATGTCCAGTGTGCGCCTGGACGAATGAAAGTGCGGCACGGGCCCGTGCCGGGCGCGTGCCGCGTGCGATGTCCTCCGGAAGGGACATGGATTGGAGCGTCTGTCGTGCGCCGTGGAAAGGTTCTGTTTCTGCTCGGGCTGCTGATGGCCGCCGCCGGCATCTGGCGTCTGGTGTCGCCGGGCCTCGCCGGGCGGCCGGCGAGTTCCCAGGTCGATCGTCTCTGCGGCGCGTCCCTGCTCTTCTGCGCGGCGCTGACCTGCATGCTCGGCGTGGCGTCGCTCCACCGCGCCTTGCGCCGCGTGGTCGGGCAGATCGCACAGGTGCGCCCCGGCTCCGCCGTTCGCATCGAAGGCCCGCACCCGGACCTGCTCGCCCTGGGCGCTGCGATCAACGCCATGGCCGACGCCTCCGCCCAGGCGATTGCCGACGCCCAGGTCAAAGCCAAGGAAGCCCAGATCCAGCTCAAGATCGTCACGGCCGAGCGCCAGCACCTTGAGGCGATCATTTACAGCATCAGCGACGCGGTGCTCGTGACCGACCGCTTCGACGAGGTCGTGCTGGCCAACGACTCGGCCGCCCGGCTGTTCAAGTTCGAGCTGGGCGCCGTGGCACGCGCGCCGGTGGAGAAGGTGCTGTGCGACGATGAGATGGTGTCGCTCATCCGCGACATGCGTCAGAGCGACAGCCGCGGCGGGCGCCGGATCGTCGAGCACCGCACGGCGGGCAGCGGCGGCGAGCGGATCTACCGGGTCACCCTCTCGTGCATCAACACCGCCAACGAGGAGCCTTCCGGCGTCGTCGCCGTGCTCCACGACATGACGCGCGAACGCGAGATCGCCAAGATGAAGAGCGACTTCGTCTCCAACGTCAGCCACGAGCTGCGCACGCCGCTGGCCAGCATCAAGGCCTACGCCGAGATGCTGATCGACGGCGAGGCCGCCGACGAGAAGACCGCCCATGAGTTCTACGACGTCATCCAGAACGAAGCCAACCGGCTGGGGCGTCTCATCGACAACATCCTGAGCATCTCCAGGATCGAGTCGGGGGTCATCAAGGTCAACAAGCAGCCGCTCAGCCTGATGGTGCTCCTCAAGGAGGCCGTCGAAGTCATCGCGCCCCAGGCTCGCCAGAAGCAGATTTCCATCGACGAGCAGATCGCTCCCGCGGTTTATCAGACGCTCGCCGACCGCGACATGCTCTACGAGTCCATCCTCAACCTGCTGTCCAATGCCGTCAAGTACACCGCCGAAGGTGGCCGCATCACCGTGCAGAGCCTCGTCGACGAAACTGCGCAAGACGGTCACCTGCCGGATCTGCGACACCGGCGTGGGGATTCCGCCAAAGGACCTCCCCTTTATTTTCGATAAGTTCTACAGGTCGGAGGCCAACAACCACATGGCCAAGGGCACGGGCCTGGGACTGTCGCTGGTGAAGCGCATCATCGAGACCGTGCATCACGGCCGGCTGTTTGTCGAAAGCCACGTCGGGAAGGGCAGTACCTTTGGCTTCGACCTGGCCCTGATCGAATAGCTTCCGTTCGTGGTGCGGGCTTCAGCCCGTAGTTCGTAGTGCGGGCTTTAGCCCGTAGCTTCGTCGGAGAAACTATGGATCCCAAGCTCATTCTCGTGGCCGACGATGAATCGCACATTCTGCACGTCGTGTCGCTGAAGCTCCAGAACGCCGGTTATCGCGTGGTCACCGCCCGCGACGGACGCGAGGCCCTGGAGCTCGCCCAGCACGAGCGCCCGGATCTGCTCATCACCGATTATCACATGCCCGAGCTGTCGGGCCTGGAACTCTGCCGCCGGCTGAAAGAGGAGCCGGCGACTTCGGATATCCCGGCCATCATGTTGACCGCCCGGGGCTATTCCCTTGAGCCGCAGGATACCGAGAAGAGCGGCATCCTTTGCATGCTCAGCAAGCCGTTCAGCCCGCGTCAGCTCCTGGCCACCGTGAACGAGGTGCTCAGCCGCGTCCCCGCCGCGTAGCGGCGCGGCGGAGGTGAGGGTGATTCGTATGCCGTCCGGAATCGTTCTCAGTCCCGATCGCAAGGAGCAGCCGGCGCTGCCGCCGGCCGTATTGCAGCACGTCGCTTCGCACGTCCGCAGGGACGGCAGGTGCCTCATCATGCTTCAGGGCGACGGCGCCATCGTATTTCACGACCGGCAGGCGTCCCCGTTCCACCTCGATTACGTCGTGCCGGCGCTGAGCGGGGCGAATGAGTTCCAATCCCAACTCCGCCAGCACGCCTCGCGTCTGACGGCCGCCGACGCCCCGCAGGCATGGGATTTCCTGCCCGGAGCGCTGCTCTGGGCGATGCCCTATGTCGAGCGGCGGCAGGTGCAGGCCATCATGCTCGTCGCCTCGCGCCATGGCGGCGACGAGGCGCCGGCGGCCGCCCGCGACGTCTGCGGCCATCTCGGGCTCGACAGCACGCATCTCATCGAAACGTCCTCCGACCTGGTCCCCTGCGATGCCGACCGCCCGGCGGCCGGCATCGCGCCCTTCATGGATCTGCTGTCCGCGCGATTGCGTATCGCCGAGATGGAAGGCGAGATCAAGTCCCTCTCCACGCAGCTCGCCAACACCTACGAGGAGCTCACGCTGATCGAGCAGGTCAGCGGCGGCATGCGCGTCAACCGCGGCGTCGAGGATTTCTTCCGCCAGGCCTGCCAGGACGTCATCCAGGTCATCAATGTCCGTGCCATGGGCGCGGCGCTCTCGCCCGAGAAGTGCCAGCAGCAGCCGATGCTTCACGGCGACCTGCCGCTGCCGTCGCCCAACCTGCACCGCCTTTCGACCCAGCTTCTCGCCGCGCTGGCGCAGCGACGCAGTTATCTGCTCGTCAACAACACCGCCGCCGACCCCAATTACCAGTGGCTGCAGCCGCAGGCCAAGCAGCTCCTGGCGGTTCCTCTGTTGCGCGGCGAGCACCTGCTGGGGTGCTTCTTCGCCCTCGACAAGCTCAGCGGCGAGTTCGACTCGGTCGACGCCAAGCTGCTCACCTCCATCGCCAACGAATCGGCCATCTATCTCGAAAATGCCCTGCTCTTCGCCAACCTTCACGACCTGATGATGGGGCTGCTGCACTCCCTCACCAGCGCCGTCGATGCCAAGGACACCTACACCTGCGGCCACAGCGAGCGCGTCGCCCTGCTGGCGCGCCACCTGGCGGTCCGCATCGGCCTGGCGGACGACGACGTTGAGCGCATCTACATGGCCGGCCTGCTCCACGACGTCGGCAAGATCGGCGTCCCCGAGAGCGTCCTCCAGAAAACCGGCCGGCTCACCCCCGAAGAGTTCGAGCAGATGAAGAAGCACTCGCAGATCGGCGCCCGGATCCTCGCCGACGTGAAGCAGCTCGAGGACGTCATCCCTGGCGTGCTTCACCACCACGAGCGCTACGACGGTCGCGGCTATCCCGCCGGTTTGCACGGGCAGGGCATCCCGCTCATGGGACGGATCATCTGCCTTGCCGACTGCCTGGACGCCATGACGTCCAACCGCACCTACCGCCGGGCCCTGCCACCGGAGGTCGCCCTGACCGAGATTCGACGCTGCTCCGGCACCCAGTTCGATCCGGCGCTGGCCGAAGTTCTCCTCAAGATCACGCCCGAGCAGTTCCGCCTGCTGCTGCGGGATCACGAACTGCAGGCCAAGAGGCTCCTGGAGCTTCAGGAGATCCTCCGCGCCGCGTGAGAGGAATGCCCATGCCCATCCGCTGCGATGAATATGGCAACGTCTGCGTGGCGTCGGTCGAGGGCGACCTGGTCGGCGAGAACGCGGCGATGCTCCGCAAGAGCGTCGACGAGCAGATCGAGGCGCGGCACGTGGCCGATTTCATCGTCGATCTCGAGAAATGCTCGTTCATCGACAGCGAGGGCCTGGAGGCGCTGCTCTGGCTCAAGCGCCGCTGCGAAGAACTCTTCGGGCAGATCAAGCTGGTCTGCCTCGACGAGAACTGCCGCAAGATCCTCGAGATCACGCGGCTGGAGTGCCGTTTCGAGTGCCAGCAGGACCTGGCCGGAGCACTGAAAATCATGCGGTGAGGCGAAACCCGAAATGCCGAAGGCCGAAGCACGAATGCCTAATCAATGACGAAATCCGAATGACGAAATCCGAAATCCGAAATTTGAAATCCGAGATTTGAAACCTGAGATGGGTCCGCTCAATCAAAAATCAAAAATCGACAATCGAAAATTCCCATGATCGCTGCCGCTGAACGAAAACCTCTTGGCCAACTGCTCGTGGACCGGGGCCTTCTCAAGCCCCAGGACCTGGAGCGCGCGCTGGAGGAGCAGAAGCGGTCCAACCACCAGAAGCTCCTTGGCGAGATCCTGATCGAGCTGGGCATCTGCACCGAAGACCAGGTGACCGAGGCCCTCGCGCAGGTCTATGGCGTGCCCTATGCCCGTATAAGCCCCAAGATCGCCGATCCCAAGGTCATCGCCTCCCTGCCCAAGGCCTTCATCGAGAAGCACCAGGCCCTGCCGCTCTTCCTGGTCGAGAACATCCTGACGGTAGCCATCCCCGAGCCGGCGAACGTTTTCCTGCTCGAGGAGATCGAACGCGCCAGCGGATACCATGCCCAGGTCGTCGCGGCCACCGCCCACGACATCCGCGCCACGCTCCAGGCCTACCTGCCCAACGAGAGCGTCTTCGTCATTGACGACATCATCGACGAGGTCAACTTCGAGGAGTTCGCCCTCGTCGAAGAGCAGGCGCTGGACATCAACAACCTGCAGCAGGCGGCCGGCGATTCGCCCGTCATCAAGCTCGTCAACTACTGCTTCTACAATGCCGTCAAGGAGGGCGCCAGCGACATCCACATCGAGCCCGGCGAGCGCAGCTTGCGCGTCCGCTACCGCATCGACGGCCGGCTGGTCGAGAAGCTCCGGCCGCCGTTCCAGATGCACCCCGCCGTCCTCTCGCGTATCAAAATCATGGCCGGCCTGGACATCGCCGAGCGCCGGTTGCCCCAGGACGGCGGCATCCATGTGATGATGGACAAGCGGCCGATCGACCTGCGCGTCAGCACGTTGCCGGGCAAGTGCGGCGAGAAGGCCGTGATCCGCGTGATCGACAACGACCGCGGCACCATCAACATCGAGCGGCTCGGGTTCTCTTACGACACGCTCAAGCAGTGGCGTCGTCTGATCGGCCTGCCCAACGGCATCCTCCTGGTCACCGGGCCCACCGGCTCGGGCAAGACCACCACGCTCTACGGCAGCCTTCACGAGCTGAACAAGGTCGACGTCAACATCTGCACCGTCGAGGACCCCATCGAGTACGCCCTGGCCGGGGTGAACCAGTTCCAGGTCAACGACAAGATCGGCTTCAGTTTTTCCAATGCGCTGCGGGCCTTGCTGCGTCAGGATCCCGACATCGTCATGGTGGGCGAGATCCGCGACGGCGAGACCGCCCGCATCGCCTGCCAGGCGGCCCTGACCGGGCACCTCGTGCTCAGCACGCTGCACACCAACGACGCCGCCGGCGCCGTTACGCGCCTGTACAACCTGGGCATCGAGCCGTACCTCGTCGGCGCGACCGTTGCCGGCGTGCTCGGGCAGCGCCTGGTTCGCAAGATCTGCCAGGTCTGCAAGGAGCCTTACGAGCCTTCCGTCAACGAGAAGCGACAACTGGAGAAGGTCGTCGGGCCGGTCGAGACGCTCCATCGCCCCCACGGCTGCGCCGATGCCGGAACCGCGGCTTTGCCGGCCGGATCGGCGTCTACGAGCTGCTTGTCCCCGACGACACCATGTTCGAGAAGATCAGCCAGGGCATCAGCCTCAACGAAGTCCGCGAACTCGCCCGCGCCAGCGGTATGAAACCGCTGCGCGTCGACGGCATGGAAAAGGTCAAGGCCGGCTTGACCACGTTGGAGGAAGTGTTCCGTGTGACGGCATGACCAGCTTTGAAATCTGAAGTCTGAAATGTGAGCTCTACCCATGCCCGACTTCACCTACACAGCCCGAACCTCCGATGGCCAGGCCACCAGCGGCACGATTGCCGCCGACTCGATCGGCCAGGCGATCCAGGCCATCCGCGCCGAGGGCAGGTTCCCCGTCTCGGTCAAGCCCGCGACGGCCGTTCACGATGCCGTCTCCCAGGCGTCCGTGGCCCGCGGCGGCGTCAGGATATCCCGCGCGGAGTTGATCCAGCTCTCCACCCAGCTTGCGATCATGATCCAGACGGGCGTGCAGCTCACCGAGGCCCTCGACTGCATCGCCAAACAGAGCGACCGCCCCAAGGTGCAGGCCCTCGTCGCGGACGTCAGCCAGCGCATCCAGGGCGGCGCCAGCTTCAGCGAAGCGCTCGCGCGGCATCCGCGCAGTTTCCCCATGCTCTATCTGGCCCTGATCCGGGCCAGCGAGAAGAGCGGCATGCTTGCGCGACTCCTCTCTCGCGCCACCGCCTATCTCCGCGACGAGCAAGAGACCATCCGCAAGGTGCGCGGCGCCCTGATCTATCCCATGATCATGCTCAGCTTCGCGATGGTCACGACCATCTTCCTCCTGACGTTCGTCCTGCCCCGCTTCACCGTCATCTATGCCGCCAAGCAGGCCGCGCTGCCCCTCCCCACCAAGATCCTCATGGGCATGAGCAACTTCCTTGTACATCACTGGATGGGCATTCTCACCGTGCTCGGCGCGCTCATTGCCGTCGGGTTCTCCTTCTTCCGCTCAACAGCCGGCGCGGCCATCTGGCATTCCATGCAGCTCAACGTGCCGCTCTTCGGCGCCCTCTATCGCAAGGTCCACCTGGCCCGCGGCCTGCGCATGGTCGGCACGATGGCCGGCGCCGGCGTGGCGCTGATGGACTGCATTAACGTGGCCCACGATCTCTGTGCCAACAGCCATTTCCGCCAGCTCTGGCGCCGAGCGGGCGAGCAGATCCAGTCCGGCAAACAGTTCTCAGACCCCCTCTTCGACAGCCCGCTGGTGCCGCGGTCCGTCGCCCAGATGATCTACAGCGGCGAAAAGAGCGGCAAGCTGGCCCAGGTCATGGACCAGGTCTCCGGCTACGCCGAGCAGGAGCTCAAGGAACAGATCGCGGCCCTCACCCGCTATATCGAACCGGCCATGATCATTCTCATGGGCTTCATCATCGGCGGCATCTGCCTGGCACTGCTCATGCCGATCTTCACCATCAGCAAGGTCATGGCGCATTGATCTCAGCGCCGCCATGCCCTCACTTGCGGTCCTTCCGCAGTCGATTGTTCAAGCCATACTTGACTTGTAAGCCTACCATATGATAGACTAGTAGGCAATCGCGAAGTGACCGTCGCAGTCAGGGAGAGGCAAATGGCGACCAAGGCAGAGGTGGAGGAGTTCCTTGTCAGCTTTCGTGTGGCCATTGAGTTCCAGCGAGTCGCTTGGAAGAGTCGGGAGAAGACAGAACGGGGCCTTGAGACGCTGGGGATTACGAAGTACCAAGCCTTGGAACTGATCTCTCTCCTGACGTGCGAGGATTACCATGCTGGCCCCAAACCAGATGACACCGATTCGTCAAAGACGGTCTGGGAGTTCGGTTGCCGCGTTGGCGGCATTATGACGTATGTCAAGCTACGGATCGACGACAGTAAACATGGCCTGCACCGGGGCATCGTCTGGGCCTGCCACCCCGCTGAGTTTCCGATGGTCTTCCCCTTGGCCAGGCCCCTGAAAGGAGGTCGCCCGTGAATCGCACTGCGACCATCTATTGCCCCAACTGCGAAGCAGATCGCGATGCGAGTTTCGAGGAGCGCCTCGAAGAGCATGAGGTCCGTGGCGAGAGCATCTCGCTGACGGTGCCATTGTGGATATGCTCGATCTGCGGCGAGACCGTGGTGAACGAAGCCTATGGCGATCCCGTCGAGAAGGCGTTCCAGGAGTACCGAAAACGAAGGAAGCTGCTTGTTCCGGAAGAGATTGCCCGGATCCGTGAGTGCTACGGGCTAAGCCGGGAAGCCTTTGCCGCGTTACTCGGCATGAGCCCGACCACCCTCTATCGCTACGAAGGCGGCGCCCTCCAGGACGAGGTGCATGACCAGCTCATCCGGATGTGCCGCGCACCTGCGATGATGGCCGAGGTGTATCGCGATCGTGGAGAGCGACTGACGGACCTGCAACGCCGGCGATTCGAGGAGGCGATGCTCGCTCAGGGGGTCAACCTCCGCCTCACTCTGGCAAGCGCGCCGCAAACTCAAGCGTGACGACGCCGCAAGCGCCCGACACCGTGGCTCGCTGTGCGAGCCAACGAAGCAGCGGCCGTTGGATGAGCTACTGCCCGTCCAACGTCCGCTGACTGATTTCTGAATCGTAAATCGAAAACACTTCTCAATTGGTGGTCGACTTCCCGAATCCGACCTTCTTCAACTCCGCCGAAATCGCCGCCTGATACGCTTCGATCAGGTACTTGTACTTCGTCTTGCCCGTGGGCGAGAGGAAGACCTGGATGTTCTCCGTCGGCGTGCCGGCCTTGTTGAGCTGGTCTCGCTTCCACACCAGCAGCTCGGTGAGCTTCTCGCGCGAGTTCTTGATCTGCGTGCCGTGGCCGGTGATGCTGGCCACCCACGACTCCTCGCCCGTCTGAAGCTCGTTGTACGACGCCACGCGGATCTCTATCGGCGTCGGCTCCTGCCAGTTGCGCGGCAGGTCCTTGGTGCCAGCGCCCTTCTGCGCCATCGGCATGTTGCTCTGGAGGAAGAACTCGCCGGCGGCGAATGTCCCGGTCAACATCAGGAAGATCAGGATCACCATCACGACGTCCACGAGGGGCGTCATGTTCGGGCCGCTCTCGAATCGGACTTTTTGTGCAGCTTTAAGTCTCATGATCGCGCCCCTTTCCTATTCTGGCATCCGCGCCGCGAAGTCCAGCGTTCTCACGCCCGCGTTGGCGCATTCCACCAGCACGGGCTGAAGATACTTGTACTCGATATTCTCGTTGGCCCGGATGATGACTTTGAACTCGTCGCTCATCTTGCCGGTGCGCGGGTCTTTGCCGACCTGCTCGAGCTGCCTGCGCAGTGGATAGATCGTCTTGCCATCCTTCTCCATCAGCAGGGGGATCTTGTTCAGCTCACCGGTCTCGTCCAGCGCCTTGACGATGGGCGGCATGTTGGCCGCCTCGGGCTCCAGCACGTTGAGCGTCACGGCATTGCCGGGGTCCTTCATAATCTGCCCGATATCGCTCTTGGGCAGGATCATCTCTTCCATTCTGCCGGTGCTCACGCCGATCTTGGCCACCAGCATGTAGAAGATGATCAGGCACATCACGATATTGATCAGCGGCGTGACGTTCGGGTTCATATCGTGCGTTTCCGGCATTTTCCTGTTTTTCATTGCAGTGCTCCTTTCAGGGTCTGCAAATGGCAATCGTTGGACGGTGACCGGGGGTTACCCGATCACCGATCACCGATCACTGATTACCGGATTACTGAGCTGGAACCGCCGGCGGGGCGGGGATCGGCGCCTTGCGCACGACCGCGCGCCGGGCTGAGGGCTGGCCGCCGGACGCGGGGCCGCCGCGGCCGCCGTTGCCGCGGGCTTGGCCTCGGCCGGCTTGACCATCAGCAGCAATTCTTCCGCGATCAGCGCGCCTGCACCGTCAGCCGGTCGATAAGCGTTCGCAGGATGCCGAAGGACGCCAGGCACGGCAACGCCAGCATCAGGCCGGCGAAGGTGTGCGCCAAGGCCTGGGCAATACCGCCGGACAGCGCCTTGGGGTTGGCGGCGCCGCTGGCGGCTTCCACCTGGCCGAACGAGTCCACCATCCCCATGACGGTGCCCAGCAGGCCGAGCAATGGGCCAAGGTTGCCGATGATGTTCAGGTATTCGATGCGCCGGAATTCCTGGGCGCTGTTCTCGGCCACGGCCGTTTCCATGGCTTCCTTCATGGCCGCAAAGCTCGGAGCGCGTTTCAGCGCGGGATTCAGCGCCTTGCTGACGAAGCTCGGGTCGCTCTCGGTGAACTCGATCAGCTCCTTGAACTGCCGTGCGCCGATCAACTCGCGGATGTGATTGTTGCTGGCCTCGGGGATCATGACCGTTGGCCGGGCCTTGATGAACCCCTGAACGATGAGTGTCATTCCCGCGATCGACAGGAGCAACGCCGTCCATCCGACGAAGTCGCCCTTGGCCATCTGTCGCCACAACAGCGTGAACGGACCGGGCGCTGCCTTGATGCCCTCATCCTTCTTGTCCGCATTCGCTCCGCCTGCTCCTCCTGTTTGTGCGGGCGCCCACTGCCACGAACAAAGCACCGTGCTGGTCAACACAAACAACAGCACCCAGCGCAACTTGACACGACGCATGAAACCATACCTCTCTCCGCGCAGGAGATGTAAGGATCAGACTCCCCGGGAACGTCAGCGCTGGAGCCGATCTCACTGCTACCGCGCCCCGGCCGGGAGAAGGCATTGGCAGGCAAACCGTCCGGCGGCTTCGAACCGGAACATTGTCTCTGTCACCCGAAGCCGCCTTCTTGCCGCCTGGTCCTCCAACGCCTTGATGTTTACTTCAGTGGTGCTACCTGTCCCAGACTACGAACTTCAGACCGCAAATTCCAAATCCCAGATTTCAAATCTCAGATTTCAAAATGTGCCAATCGAAAATCTCAAATCTCAAATCGAAAATTCCCTACTGTCCCATGTCTTCCTTCGACACAAACTTGAACTTTCCACCGCTGTTGGTCGCGATCAACTGCAGCGCCTTAACCCATTCGGCTTGGGCCGCATCGGTCTGCGCCGTCTGCTTGCTCACGAACGCAATGGTGTTGATCTTGGTCTTGCCGTCGCTGAACTTGGTCTTGCAGAAGTCGATGACCGCCTGGTTGCCCGGGCCGGAGAAGTCGCCGTCCGTCAGCAGGTAGATCAGTTCCGGTTTCTGAGCGGCCGCGAGTTCCAGCGCTGGCAGCGGGTTGGTTTCGCCGTGCGGCGTGAATTCCTCGATGAACTTGTATGACTTGCGCTTGTTGTCCGAGTTGGCCGGCATCAGCGACGATCGCTCGACGCAGCCGAACCCCTGCTCCTGGAAGAAGATGACATTGAACGACTGCACGACGCGCAGGTTCTCGATGCTCTTGCGCAGTTCCATGCGAAGGTCGTCGAACCAGCTCACCATCGAACCCGTGGCGTCGCAGACGTAGGCAATGCGCCGGGCATTGCCCTTGAAGCCCATGAAGTTGGCCCGCGGGCCGATGCCGCCGCCGCCGCCGGGGATGCCGAACGGCGCCAGCACGCCCGTGCCATCGCCGTCGCCCGCGCCCATGCCCTTGCCTTTGCCCAGTCCCAGGCCGCCGCCCGAGCCCAATGCACCGCCGGGGCCGATGGCGATCGCGCCGGCCGCATCATCACCTTCGCCGCCGCCGCCGCCTGCCATCTTGGGGATCAGGTTGGGGCCTTTTTCCTCGGCGATGCCTTTGCTGCTGGGATCGACATCCTTGTATTTGTCCTGGAACATCGGCCGGGTGGGGTCGCCGCCGCTGCCGGGGTTGATGATACCGTTGGGGTCGCCATCGGGATCATCCATCATCGACGCCTCGGCGACGATCACCTGCTCGGTGACCTTCTTCATGCGCGTCACGGCCTCGACAGCTTTGACGGTCAGCACCGCCAGGAGGATCAGACTCAGATGCAGCACCAGCGAGGTAATGAAGGGAAGGACATTCTGGGCGAACGGCGTCTGCCAGAAACTGACTTCGGGAATGGTTTCGGAATCAGGCGGGGCGGGGGTGGAAGCTGTGGGAGGCGGGGCTTTGGGTTGGACTGTGGCGGCCGGCGGCTTGGCCCTTTTCACATCACCGGGAACTGGAGGCGGAGTTATTGCCATTAGTGTGCTCCTTGTGCCATGCGGCTGCAAATTATCAGCCTGATGGCACTTATCGCGTTTTCACTGCATGTGGCCGGCGTATACCTCAGTCCACCAAGTCCTTACGACGGCCATTATGCTCCAATTCGCTGCTAAATCAAAGCGAATTAAGCGGTTTTTATCTGTCCGATCCGTCGGGTGGAGATTCGCGGCGTCCCGGGTTTGCACCGTCTGAGCCGAAAGGGGAGGCCGACCACGTATAAATTTAGGCGGGCAATACAGTTTCATCTTTGATGCCAGCGGGGGGGCCGGCACCACTAGTATAGCTTTCCATACAAATATAACGGCCGACAGGCGACCGTCAATAGTTCGTTTCCATGAAATTGGCCGTAGCACAGGCGTCCCGCGCGTCCCGCCTCTAGTTGCGGAACACAGGCGGGACGCGCGGGACGCCTGTGCTACGTCACTGCCGAAATGGCAACCGCGTGCCGTGTCCTCCGGAGGCTCCTGCCACCATGACAGGCGAGAGACAAAGCGGTATTCCACTCACATGCGCCTGTAAGTGACTGCAATGGCTTGTCTTGCGACTCGATTGTCCGTCATTCTAGGCCCGGCACCTGTTTTGTGTTTGGCTACGTTACAGCGATGTTCTCATCGCGTGGCGGAAACCGAATCGAGCAAAATCATAACTTCACAAGGAGACGTGGCATGGCCGCGAAAATGTTGGCCTTCGATGCGGAAGCGCGAAAATCGTTGCTGGTAGGCGTGCAGAAGCTTGCACGGGCGGTGAAAGCAACTCTGGGTCCCCGCGGCCGAAATGCCGTGATTGACAAGGGCTGGGGCGCGCCGAACATCACCAAGGACGGCGTCACCGTCGCCGAGGAAGTCGAACTCAAGGACAAGAACGAGAATATCGGCGCCCGCCTGGTGCGCGAAGCCGCCACCAAGACCAGTGATGTCGCCGGCGATGGTACGACTACCGCGACCGTGCTGGCCGAAGCCATCTTCACCGAAGGCTATCGCGCCCTGACCAGCGGCGCGGATGCGATGGCGCTGGCCCGAGGCATCCGCAAGGCCGTTGACGCCGTGGTTGGCGAGCTGAAAAAGCACAGCAAGCCGATCGATGTATCAAAGAAGGACGACATCGCTAATGTCGCGTCGATCTCGGCCAACAACGACCGTGAAATCGGCAACATCATGGCCGACGCCTTCATGAAGGTCGGCAAGGACGGCGTGATCACGGTTGAGGAAGGCAAGAGTCTCGATACCTACGTGGATGTTGTCGAGGGCATGCAGTTCGACCGCGGCTTCCTGTCGCCCAACTTCATCACCAATCCCGATGAGATGGTCTGCGAACTGGAGAAGTGCTTCGTGCTGGTCTACGAAGACAAGATCTCCAGCGCCACCAAGCTCGTACCCCTCCTCGAAAAGATTCTCAAGGCCAAGCGGCCGCTGCTGGTGATCGCCGACGAGGTTGAAGGCGAGGCGCTGGCGACGCTGGTGGCCAACAAGCTGCGCGGCATCCTTAACGTGTGCGCCGTCAAGGCGCCGGGCTACGGCGACCGCCGCAAGGCGATGCTCGAGGACATCGCCATCCTCACCGGCGGCGAAGCCATCATGAAGGACCTGGGGCTGGAGCTGGACAAGATCGAGGTCAGCCAGCTCGGCCAGGCCAAGCTCGTCCGCATCGACAACGACAATACGACTGTGATCGAAGGCGCTGGCAGCAGCGAAGCGATCCAGGGGCGCATCGCCCAGATCCGCAAGGAAATCGAGATTACCACCAGCGACTACGACCGCGAGAAGCTCCAGGAGCGCTTGGCCAAGCTCTCGGGCGGCGTGGCGCAGATCAAGGTCGGCGCGGCCACCGAGTCGGAGATGAAGGAAAAGAAAGCTCGCATCGAGGATGCGCTGCACGCAACCCGGGCGGCCGTCGAAGAAGGCGTTGTTACCGGCGGCGGCGTGGCGCTGATCCGCGCGATGAAGGCGCTGGATGGCAGCGTCAAGACCGAAGGCGACGAGGCGATCGGTGTGAAGGTCGTGCGGCAGTCGCTGATGGTGCCGCTGCGGACCATCGCCGAGAACGCCGGCACGAGCGGCGCGGTGGTCGTCCGCCGGGTCATGGAATCGAAGGATACCCAGGGCTGGAACGCCCTGACGGATGAGTACGTGGACATGTTCAAGGCTGGCATTCTCACCCCGACCAAGGTCGAACGCATCGCCCTTCAGAACGCGGCCGAGGTGGCGGTGCTGCTGCTGACGACCGACTGCATCGTGACGGAAAAGCCCAAGGGCAAGGATGACCACGCGGGCCACGGCCACGGCGGCGGCATGGGAGGTGGCATGGGCGGCATGGGCGGGATGGATGACATGATGTAGAAGGGCGCGACGTCTGGAGGTGGCTCATGCCGGTAGTGCTGACCTTCGATCTTCGAGACGCCACGCCCCTGCAGCGGAATCGTATTCAGAGTTTCTTTGAACGGTTCGGCTGGCAGAACTTGGGCGGTAGTTCGTACCGCTATCCGCGGCTTGGCAGCGAACAGCCAGTCGAGGATTGGTTTAACCATGTCATCCCGGCGCTGATGCTGTTTCGCGCGTTCGTCTGTACGTCGGGGTGCGCCTTGTCTAAATACACACTCGATGTCCAGTCATCGTCGGGTTTCGATCCGGCGAGCGAGTTTGGACATGCACCAGCGGACGCTGGCCAGCTCGTGTGGTACGAACCAACCAATGCGGCCTTCGGGCACCAGCGATTGCGGGAATGGATCGACGCGGTAGCCTATCCTTACTAAGGTTCATCGAGACGGAGGTCCAAACCATGTTGAAAGTGGAAAACCGACAAGGACGCACCATTCCGTTCTTGTTCTGCGACGCTTGCGGCAAACGTATCGCGGATGCAAGCCTGGCGGGTGTGGTCTACAAGACGGTGGCTCCAAGCACACAAAGCGAGGTGCTCTTCGCCCATAAAGGCGCCTGCATGGATGCGTTGGAGGAGTCACTCGGGAAGACTTACGATGGCTGGGATGAGTTGTACAGATATCTGGCCTTCATCACCAGCAATGTGAAGCTGAAGCCCAGCGACTTGGCGGCGGCGCTGAAGATGAACCAGGAGACCGGGATCTAAGCGGTCCCGCCATGGAATTCCGGTACAGAAGATCGATACAAGTACGCAGAAACGGGGTCGGAATTGGTTTCTGACCCGAGAGCGCGAGGTGACTCTGACTCCCGCGCAGCGAAAATGGCTGACGCGGCAGAACATGACAAGACGCAAGCAGACGCCGCGGAAGCGGCGCGGGCGCGGCAGAATCGTCCGTAAATGGGTCCGCATAGTCGGGCGCGGCATCTACTTCCGCGACTTCTTTGGCGAACGCTCGCCCACGGCGGAATACGCGGTTGTCGATGACCGATCGGTTGCCTTCAGGCTTCATGATGGCCGGCGTGTCGAGGCACCGATCAGTTGGTTTCCGCGGCTGAAGCATGCGACGCCGGTCGAGCGGAATGATTGGCGGCTCACGATGGACGGACGTGCCGTCATGTGGAACGCGTTGGACTTCGGCATCGCCGTGGTGGCGCTGCTGGAAGGTGACAAGGCACACGAGCCGGCCAAGGTGCTGAGAAAGTGGCTGGCGGGGCTTGCCAGAACGCGCCGGAAGAAAGAGAAGAAGTGATCGCATCTGGTTGCACGCGTGGCCCTTCGGGCGCTAGAGCGTGCCGAGTGAGGAAGGAGACGCCGATTGCCGTACCGTCTGCGGATAGGACCGTATTCTATCGGCTTCTATGCCGCAGACGGAACCGAGCCGCCGCATGTGCATGTGCGGCGGGACAGGCAATTAGCGAAGATATGGCTGGAACCGGCGGTGTCGCTGGCGGCCAATCGCGGATTCGCGGATCACGAAATGCGGCGGATACTGATCATCGTGAACGCAAACCGGACATTGTTGCTGAGACTCTGGCATGAGTACTTTGGCCAATAAGCAGAGCGACGATCTGATCGCAACTCGCGTGACGGTCACTCAGCATTACCTGACCGTCGAGTTCAACGACGGCCGTGTTGTGTCGCTCCCGGTGTCCTGGTTCCCGCGACTGGCCTGTGGGTTGCAGGGGCACCGCGCGAACGTGGAGATCGGACCGATGGGCCTTCACTGGCCCGACTTGGACGAAGATCTCAGCTATGAAGGCATCATCCAGGGTCGGCGATCCGGAGAGTGCGCCAAGTCGTTCCGGCGTTGGCTGAGCTATTACTCGAAAGGCAGGCTGCCGCCGGTCAAAGTCATTCCGCTGCCGCCGAAGATGGCCGAGGAAATGATGGCGGAAGGCGTGGATATTGGCGAAGAGGAACGACAGCGTCTGGTGGCAAGGCGAAGGCGAAAGGCGTCATAGCCAGCACGAAGAACTATCAACCTACGAGGACTGACCGATATGAAACTTCGACCCCTACAGGATCGTGTGATCGTGAAACAGACCGAAGCGGAAGACAAGACCCCCAGCGGCATTTTCCTGCCCGATGCGGCCAAGGAAAAGCCCACCAAGGGCAAGGTCATCGCCGCCGGGCCGGGCAAGACCGACGACAAGGGCAAGCTCATGCCGCTGCCCGTGAAGACAGGCGATACGGTGTACTACGGCAAGTATTCCGGCACCGAAGTCGAGGTTGACGGGACCAAGTTCGTGATCCTGCGCGAGTCGGATCTGCTGGGCATCCTGGAGTGATTTGTTTGTTGTCAGTGGTCCGTTGTCAGTCGCGGCGTGACTGGCAACTGGCAACTGGCAACTGGCAACTGACAACTGGCAACTTACGACTCACCACTGACAACTGACAAAGGACAACTATCATGGCAATGAAACAGATGAAATTCGGCGTGGATGCCCGGGCCGAGATCGGCAATGGCCTCTCTCAGCTTTCCAGGGCGGTGAAGGCGACGCTCGGCCCGCGCGGCCGGAATGTCGTCCTGCAGAAGTCTTACGGCAGCCCGCGCATCACCAAGGACGGCGTAACGGTCAGCAAGGAAATCGAGCTGCCCCAGCCTTTTGAGAACATGGGCGCCAAGCTCATCAACCAGGTCGCGAGCAAGACCGGCGATGTGGCCGGCGATGGCACGACCACCGCCGTGGTGCTGGCCGAGGCGATCTATCGCGATGGGCTGAAGTACACCACCGCCGGCGTGAACCCGATCCTCATTCAGCGCGGCATCATGAAGGCCGCGGAGGCCGCCGCCGAGGCGATCACCGAGCTGTCGCGCAAGGTGAAAGGCACCGAGGACTACAAGCGCGTCGCGACGATCAGCGCCAATGGCGATGAGCACATCGGCCAGTTGCTCGCCGACGCGATGGAGAAGGTTGGCCGCGAAGGCGTCATCACCGTCGACGAAGGCAAGTCCACCGAATCGGTGCTGGAATACACCGAGGGCATGCAGTTCGACAAGGGCTATCTCTCGCCCTATTTCATGACCAATCCCAACACGCTCGAAGCCGAGCTTGAGGATGCGTATGTGCTGATTCACGAGAAGAAGATCAGCAATCTGGCCGAACTGCTGCCGCTGCTGAACAAGGTGGCGACGGGCGGCAAGCCGATGCTGATCATCGCCGAGGATGTCGAGAGCGAGGCGCTGGCGGCGCTGGTGGTCAACAAGCTGCGCGGCGTGCTGAACGTGTGCGCCGTCAAGGCGCCGGGCTTCGGCGATCGCCGCAAGGCCCTGATGGGCGACATCGCCTGCGTCACCGCCGGGCAGTTCATCAGCGAAGACCTGGGCATCAAGCTGGAGAACGTCGAGCTGGAGCAGCTTGGCCGGGCCAAGCGCATCGTGATAGACAAAGACAAGTGCCTCATCATCCAGGGCGCTGGCAAGAAGGAAGACATCAAGGCGCGGGCCGACCAGATCCGGATGCAGATCGACAAGACCACCAGCGATTACGACCGCGAGAAGCTCCAGGAGCGGCTGGCGAAGATCGTCGGCGGCGTGGCGGTGATCAAGGCCGGCGCGGCCACCGAGACCGAGATGAAGGAACGCAAGGACCTGATCGACGATGCGCTGCACGCCACCAAGGCGGCGGCCGAGGAAGGCATCGTACCCGGCGGCGGCGTGGTCTTCCTGCGGGCGATTCCCGCAGTGGAAAAGGCCAAGGCCAGGGCCAAGGGCGATGAGCGCATCGGCTATGACATTGTGATCAAGGCGCTGACCTCTCCCGCCCAGCAGATCGCCGACAACGCCGGCGAGGATGGCGAGGTGGTCGTGGCCGAAATCATGGAAAACAAGAACCCCAACTGGGGCTATGACGCGGCCAATGGCCAGTTCGTGGACATGATGAAGGCCGGCATCATCGACCCGACCAAGGTCGCGCGCACGGCGCTGCTTGAACGCCGCGAGCGCCATCGGGTTGGCGCTGACAACCGACGTGCTGATTACCGAGCTGAAGGAAGCCAAGAAAGGCGAGGAGACAACGCCGGTGGCCGGCGCGGTGGCGTAGAATAGTCTTCGTGAGACACAATGAGTGCTGAGTGTCGGTTGCTGGGTCATATGGATCACTCGGCGCCCGGCACTCAGCATTCGGTTCATATGCGGAGGTTGACCAAGGCCATTCTCGAACGCATTCTGAGCCGCGAGCTGGCGCTGCGGCAGCCGCGGTTCCGGCTGGAGATGTACAGCGGTCGAGTGAGTGGATCCGTGATATCCAGCACGTTCAGACGCAAGACCGACAGCCAACGCCAGACGATGATCTGGGATGCGCTGGAGCGAGCAATGGGTGCCGACGCAGTCAATCGCGTCGGCATGCTGCTGGCGTACACGCCGGAGGAATGGGATCTCGACGCGATCACTGAGATGGTTCGACCACAGCGGCAACGGCTGCGGAAGCGGAGCCGCGCAGGCAGAACCGAGGTGAATGTGCGATTCGCCGTGACGATTGAGCGGGACGAAGATGGAATGTGGATTACCGAATGCCCGTCGATTCCCGGCTGCGTTAGCCAGGGCAAGACCAAGGAAGAGGCATTGGGCAACATTCAGGACGCTATCAAGCTGTGCCTCCAACTGCGCGGCGCAGAGGACGCCGCTGACAGTGGAGACTCATCAGGTGGAGGTTAGTGTCTAGTCCTACAAGGACTGGTCCGGACGAAGACGCTCAGCATTAAGGAGGTATTCGTGCGATCGGTTGTTATTCCGTCAGCGATGCTGCTCATCGCGGTCGTGATGGGCTGTAGTCGGAAATCGGCACGGCCGGTGCCAATGAGCACGGCAGAGGCTGAGCGCGCAGGCGAGATCGCCGGCATGTGGTCGTCCAGCCAGGACGACATCGGTTTCGTGCTTACGCTCAAGGCAGGGGCTGGTTCTTCGTTCAGTCTCACCACGGTGAGAATGAACGGGCTTCCCGAATCTGCTGCGGGGGACTGGGGCGTTCGAGGCAACTCCATTGTGCTGCATCCCGATTCCGATTCGTCGGAGATCGTACTGACAATAAAGGAATCCAGCGAGAAGACCATGGTCCTGAGCACACCGGCAGGCCAGCGCGTTCCAGTCAAAGCCGCGATGGTGATCAACTCGCCTCGCAATTGATAAAGTCGATGATGATCTGCAGCCTGTAACCCATGCCCGCCAAACGCGACTATTACGAGATCCTTGGAGTGACCCGCCAGGCCGGCGAGGAGGAGATCAAGCGCGCTTTCCGCAAGCTGGCCCTGAAGCATCACCCCGATCGCGTCACCGGCGACAAGACCGAGGCCGAGATCAAGTTCAAGGAATGCTCCGAAGCCTACGAGGTGCTCTCCGATCACCAGAAGCGCCAGCGCTACGATCAGTTTGGCCACGCCGGCGTGCAGGGCCAGCATGATTTCTCGCACATGGACGTGTCGGACATCTTCTCGATGTTCGACGAGATCTTCGGCGGCCTCGGCGGGGGATTCAGCGGATTTGCCGGCCGGCGCGGCGCTGGCCGGGGGGCGCAGCGCAGCGCGGCTTCGACCTCGAAACGCAGGTTGAGCTGACGCTGGAGGATGTCGCCAACGGCACGGAGAAGACCATCGAATTTGAGCGACAGGATCTGTGCGGCGTCTGCCACGGCAGCGGCGCCAAGCCCGGCACCAGCCCGGTCGTCTGCCCCCAGTGCGGCGGGCAGGGGCGCGTGCAACAGGGCATCGGCGGGATGTTCCGCATGGTGACCACCTGCCCGGCATGCCGCGGCGCGGCGCGACCGTGCGCGAGCACTGCCCCCAGTGCCGCGGGACCGGCCGCGAGACGAAGAAGCGCATGGCCAAGATCGCGATCCCGCCGGGGATTCACGAGGGCCAGGCGCTGCGCGTGCCGGGCGAGGGCGAGCCAGGGATGGGCGGCGGCCCGCACGGCGACCTGCACTGCTACGTGACGGTCAAGGCCCATGAGCTGTTCACGCGGCACAACAACGACCTGGTGTGCCAGCTTCCGATCAGCTTCACGCAGGCGGCGCTGGGCGCGAGCATCGACGTGCCGACGCTCAGCGGCGCGCATGAGCTGACGATTCCTTCGGGCACGCAGCACGGCGAGGTCTTCACGCTCAAGGGCAAGGGGCTGCCCGATCTGCGGACCCGGCGGGTTGGCGATGAACTGGTGCAGGTAATCGTCGAAGTGCCGCGCAAGCTGACGGAGCGGCAGAAGCAATTGCTGCGCGATTTCGCGGCCACGGAGGATGTATCGGTCACGCCCCAGCGAAAGAGTTTCCTCGAGCGGCTACGGCAGAAGCTGTCGGGCAGCTAGCGAGGAATTCACCGCCGAGTGCGGAGGGCGCAGAGAGGCAATAGAATAGGAACAGAGAGACGAGCCATGACAGTGGATGACAACCAGCAGTCACAGTCGGCAGGATTTGGCGGCGATGGCGCCCCGACGGAGCCGCCGCCCGAGGACACCGCGCACCCGGAGCTTGATGCGGACCTGCGCAAGTTGCAGGAAGAGCGCGATGCGCTCTTCGAGCAGGTGGCGCGTCCAGGCGGATTTCCGCAATGCCCAGAAGCGCATCGAGGCCGAGAAACAGCAGTCGATCCAGTTCGCCAACAGCAAGCTGATCCAGGCGCTGGTCCCCGTGCTGGACAACTTCGAGCGCGCCCTGGAAGTGGGCCCGGCCAAGGCCGATACGGCGGCGATCATCAAGGGGATGCAGATGGTCCACGAGCAGCTCGTGGCCGTGCTGCGGCAGCAGCATGTCGAGACCATCGAGCCCCGGCCGGGCACGCCGTTCGACCCCAACCTGCACCAGGCCATCATGCAGCAGCCGGATGAGAAATACTCGCAGCCGACGGTAACGCAGTTGTTCCAGAAGGGGTACGTGGTGTATGGTCGAACGCTGCGCCCGGCGCAGGTGGCCGTGAGCCAGGCGAGTTGACCGATCCCGGAAGTGTGCCGAGTCATGCCGACGTACGACTACAAATGCGAGGGTTGCGGGAAACAGTTTGAGCTGTTTCAGTCGATCATGGCGCCGCCGATCCGCAAGTGCCCCCACTGCAAGAAGGGCAAGGTGCGGCGGCTGATCGGCATGGGCGCGGGGTTGATCTTCAAGGGCAGCGGGTTCTACACCACCGACTATCGGTCCGACAGCTATAAATCGGCCGCCAAGAGCGAGAGCGGCGCGACGACGCCTGCCAGCACGGGCAATACGGGCGGTGGGTCCGGATCGAACGGCGCGGGCAAGCCCAGCGCGGCCGAATCCTCGTTGTCCTCGATGTCACCCCCGCGCCCTCGTCCACGCCGGCGGCAACTCCATCCGCACCCTCACCCGCCAAGTCGCGGACGAAATAGCGGGGCGCCATGCAATGCCCGATCTGCAAAAAGCCGGTGGATGATCGGGAGAAAGACAGGCCCGCAACGACCTGGCCATTCTGCAGCGAGCGATGCAAGCTCATCGACCTGGGGCGGTGGTTGTCGGGGAAGTACCAGGTGCCGGTGAAGAATCCGGGACAGTCTCCGGTGGATGACTCGGACATTTCCGCGGCGGAATAGCGCTACAAAGCGGCCAGGAATTCGGCGATGCGCCGTGCATACTCCGGCGAGCGGCTCTCTCTGGCGCCCATGTGATGTGTATCGGGCAGATGCCAGTAAGTCGTTTTCTTGCCTGTGGCCTGGCGGCGGGCCAGCGCCGTTTTCAGTTCGACCAGCCGCGCGGGTTTGACGAACCGGTCCTGCCCGCAAGTGATGAGCATCAGCGGGCAGGCGATACGTTCGATGAGCTGCACGGGCTTGGTTTCCGACCATTCCCGGTGCATCATCATGCTCGCGATGCGTAGCGCCAGGGACTGGGCGGGGCGGCCGGGCAGGCCGGCCTTGTCGAAGTGGGCCATGGCGGCCTCGGAAAGCTCCAGCGGCGGGGAATCGAGGATTACGCCGCGGAGGTCATCGCGGGCGGCGGCCGCCGCCGCGGCGACCACGCCGCCGTAGCTCAGCCCCATGAGCACGAGTTGGCGGGTCTGCGCAGCGCCGGCGCGAAGCTGGTCGATGACCTGGATCACATCCTCGGCCTCCACCGGAGCACCGCCAATACGCTTTCCGCCGCTTGCGCCATGCCCGCGAAGGTCCAGCGCCAGGATGTTCCACCCCAGCGCGTGCAGCAGGGGAGCCCAGCCGATGGCGACGACCTTGGTGCTGCCGAAACCATGAATGAGCAGGATGCACCGGCCGGCCGCGGCGGGATTGGGGATCCACCATGCCGCGAGGTCAACGTTGCCAGCACTGGCGCTGCGAACCGGGAAATCCATCGGCTCGAACGCCAGCCCCAGGTCGCCGGGGGAGAGCCGCTTGAGCAGCCAGGCGGCGCGGGCGTCGGTGTATCGCGGCGGATGGAGCAGGAGGCGGGCCATCAGCCATGCGGCCGCCAGCAGTGCCAGCGCGCCGCACGCCAGCAGCACGAGGATGAACCGGAGCCACGGCATGGGTCACGGCGACTTGCGGGTCGTGGCGCCGGCGAAAGCGGCCTGGCCGCGCAGGCCCATGCGGCGAAGGCGGGATCGCCGCCGGCGCGGATTCGCGCCTGGATGGCGGCGTTGAGCTTGTCGTTGTGCAGCTTGGCGCCGTGATAGGCAATGACGTTCCGCGCCGCGGCGTCATTCTCGAGCATCTTCAGCAGCACCGGCACGGCGCGGGTATCGTGGACATCAACCAGCGCGGTGGCCAGCCACATGCGCCCGAAATCCGGCAGGGTGGCATCGTCGGCGGCCTGCATGAGCTCCGGCAGGATCTCCGGCCCGATGATCGCGGCGCGATTGTGGGCGTCCATGGCGGCGAAGGCGCTGCGCTTGAAAGCCTTCACCAGATCACCGACATACTGCTTTCGCTTCTCGGCGCCAGCGTGCTCAGCAGCGGCGGGCCCACGAGAATTGTGACCACGTTGGAGGCGAGCGACACCGGCGGCTTGAGTGATGCCAGGGTGATCGTCGCCTTTGCCTTCACACTGCCTTCGCCGAGCAACTCGCGGGCAACGCCAGCCGGCTGGATCGGCGGCTGACCCTCGGCCGGCGCGGGATATCCATCCGCCATCTTCACGCCCGGCGCGAGCTTGAAGAGCTTGTTGCCGGTCAGGTCGATCGTCGCCTGGGCAGTCTGGGCGGATGCGAGCTGCGGCTTATCGAAAACAAGGGGAAGCCTCTCGGTGAACAGCACGTTATCGCGGCCCGCCGCGAGCAACAGCCAGACCGTGGCCTTCTCCAGCGAAACGGACGAAGGCGACTCATTCCGGATGGTGCAGCGGACAACATGACTCCCGCCGGCGCGGCTCCTGTTCGATCCAGCCACTGGCGGCCAGCCCGCCCTCGCTCTTGCCCCATTCCGCCGGGCCGGTCGTGGGGCCGGGTGCCGACGCGGCGTGGGCCGAAGCGGCCAGGAGCAGTGCGGAAATGAGGGCTAGAGAACACAGCATGGATTTCAGATTTCAGATTTCAGATTTCAGATTTCAGATTCGGATCACCCCGGCGTCGGCACGTGGTCCAGGATTCGTTGCAGGATTCCCGGCGTGGCCTTGGCGTCGCCGTTGTGCAGGTAGGTCTTGCTGATCACGCGGTGCGCCCACACGGGCATCACCAGCGACTTGACGTCGTCGGGCACGACATAATCGCGTCCCTCCAGCAGCGCGCTCGCCTGCGAAGCCTGCGTCAGTGCCAGCGCCCGCGCGGCGAAACGCCCAGGTGCAGGTCCTCGTCATGCCGCGTCGCCTCGGCCAGATCCAGCACGTAATCCACGATGGCCGCGTCCAGCCGCACCTTGGGCACCCGGTCCTGAATCGCGACGATATCGGCGGCGCTCATCACCGGCCGCAGGTCTTCCAACCGCGTGCGCGCCGGCTGCAGCGTGATCACCCGATGCTCGGCCGCCCGCTCGGGATAGCCGACGCTCATACGCAGCAGGAACCGGTCGAGCTGGTTTTCGGGCAGGTAATACGTGCCTTCGAACTCAAAGGGGTTCTGCGTGGCGACGACCATGAACGGCCGCGCCAGCGGGAAGGTCGTGCTCTCGACGCTGACCTGCTCCTCGCTCATGGCTTCCAGCAGCGCCGACTGCGTGCGCGGCGTGGTCCGGTTGATCTCGTCCGCCAGCACGATGTTGGCGAAGATCGGGCCGGGCTTGAAATCGAAGGAGTGCGTCTCGTTGTTGTAGATGGAGACTCCCAGCACGTCGCTGGGCAGCAGGTCGGGGGTGAGCTGCAGGCGCGAGAACTTGCAGTCGATGCTGCGGGCCAGCGCGCGTGCCAGCACGGTCTTGCCCACGCCGGGAACATCCTCGATCAGCACGTGCCCGCGGGCCATCAGCCCGATCAGCAGGTGATCGACCGCTCGCCTGTTGCCGAAGAAGACAGAGGCGATGTTTTCCCGGAGCCTGTCAACACGTTCGTCCGCCACGGCCGCCTATTGTACGGAAACCGACGGATTTGTCATGCGGTCAATCCGTTTGATAGAGGCTGTTGTCCGGCGAGAGGAAGCCGGTGGCTGGGGCCAGGTTTCGGAAACCGGCGGTGTAGCAGGCCTTGAGGCTCTCGGCGTGGCCGTCCGCGAAGCCGACATTGGTGAAGCCACCGTGCCGGTATCCCTGGGTGCCGGCGGTGCGAACGCCGGTGTCCGGAACGCCGGGAGGCGGCGAGGGGCTGCGCATGTACTTGTCGGCGCCGTTGCGCCACTGGCCGTCGCCGAAGATCGCGCAGCGCGTCGGGTTTCTCACCTGGGTGACCTTGGCCGGTGATGTCCCGATCTTCGCCGGGTCGGTGGTAGGCTCCATGTCGCCGCCGCCGATGAAGTCGGTGTTGTAGTTGTACCCCGTGTAGGGATCGGCCAGGGTATTGGATCGGCCGTCGAAAGAGGGACACTGCTGAATTTTCGGGTTGGTAATCCCCTGCCACAGCAGCCCCGGCACAATGGTGCGTGCGCCGGTGCCCAGGTCGGTGACGAGAGTGAAGTCCCAGTTGTAGCCATAGCTCGTAGTTCCGGTGGATACGCTGTAGTAGGCGCTGGGATACGAGTTGCGGTTCGTGTTGGCATAGCTCCAGGAAGCCGTGACCATCTGTCGCAGGTTGGACAGGCACTGCACGCGCGTGGCCGACTCGCGCGCTGCGCTCAGCGCCGGCAAAAGCAGGCCGACCAGAATCGCGATGATCGCGATGACCACCAGCAGTTCGACCAGGGTGAACGCGGAAGATGGAACCACAGATGAACACCGATGGACACAGATAAGGTTGCGCCTGGCAACCCGGCTTGCGAATCTGTGCTCATCTGTGTTCATCTGTGGTTTCTCCCGTAAATCACGCCCGTCGGCGGCGACGCAGGCAGACGCCCAGAGAGATCAGCAGGACCGTCGCGCCCGTTCCCGGCTCGGGAAGCACGCGGGCGGAGACGCCATTGACGAACAGGTCCGCGTACTTGGGGCCGGGGCTGGCGTAGTACGACGAGTAAGCGGTTTCCGACAGCGAGCGGTCCGCCGCCTCCCACATCGGGTCGCTGAACCGGATGTACTTGATTTCGCTGAGCCCGAGGGACTGCGGGACCGTGATCCACGTGCCGCCGGCCGACCCGTCCAGTTGCGTCAGCACCTGGCTCAAGGTCTTCCCGTCGAAATCCGTGGCCGAGCCGGTATAGGGCTTGGCAAAATCCGCCTCCACCGGCGAGGCCGGCGCCACGCTGGCGTAGGGGTCGGTGAGATTGCTGTAGTAGTTGACAGGCATGTCGAACTTCACCCGGCCGAGCGACTTGAAGTTGCTCAGGTCATCGGCGACTTCGACGACGGCGGTGCGCTCGGCGCTGTACTCGACCTGCGCGAACGTCCCGGCCACCTGGCCGTTGGGCCAATCGCCATCGTTGAAGCCGGCATTCGTGTAGACGCCGATCATCGGTCCGGAAAGGATCGGGACGGCGCTGGGGAACTCCAGCGTCAGTGAGCCTGTCTGCCCGAAGGCGGCCAGCGCGGTCGTTTCATAGTGGGCGCTGAAAGGGTTGAGCACGTTGGGCGGATAGCCGCCTCCGCCGGCGACCAGCGAGCCCGGTTTGCCCAGGCACACCGTTGGATCGGTGTACCCCGTCAGTTCCGCGCCGCTGCCTGTGTACAGCGTGCCGCGAACGTAGGTGCCATCAGGGACGGAAGAGACGAACACGGGCGGGTCGGCCTGCACGATGGCGGGCAGGCCGACCAGAACGGCGGCGACGGCCGCCTTGAGAACGGGATGCATGAAACGCTCCTCGGCCGATCGCGCGGCCGAAAAAGAAACCCTCCGCCCCGCGAACCACTTCTCACTTGAAGTGGAGGGCGAGGCCGAGGGTTGAGCGTCCAGCTTTGTGGGGCTTGCGCCAAGTGACTGCCAAGCGCCCGCAGGTTGTCGTTCACCCGGCCGTCCCGTTTCGCGAGGACGAAAGCCGAATCTGCCGGCTCACGCGAACCGGCACACAACCCGTCGGGCAGGTCTTCTGGCTCAGGACGGTCTATGCGAATGAGAGATTCGCATGGCGGGCGGCCTTCCCACCGCAAGAGCGGCAGTGGCATGCCCGCGACCACATTTGTCCTTTACAGCGGCGCGTCCGCGGCGGGATTTCACCGCCTTCCCATCGCCGCGCATGTGCGCGGCGAGCTTACGCAGCCGCCCGAGGGCTTGCTCAGACTAGCATGGATTGGGGGAATTTCAAGTTCCGCCCCCGTGCCGCTCCACGAACGCCAGCACATCCCGGAACGGCACATCGGCCAGCGTTCCGAACGAGCCATGCCTCGTCAGTTTGGCGCGGATGGCCTTCGGTGAGTTGATGCCGCAGAGAAATCGCGCCAGTTGCCGTGGTTCCTCCAGCGCCTTCGTGCCCCTCAGCGCGCAGCATACCCAGCAGGTTGATCTCGCTCTGCCCCAGCTTGCGCGGCGGCGCGGCCGGAATCGGCGGCGGACGCTGGCCGTCGCACCAGGCGCAATGGCCGCAGTCGGCCTCGAGTTTCTCGCCGAAGTAGCCCAGCAGATACCGCGTCTTGCATCCCGCGTGCTCGGCGAACCGCAGCACCTCCGCGAGTCGCGCGATGTCGCGTTTCTCGCGTGCGACGAACTTCTCGGCCATGCTCTTCTTCAGCGCGGGCATTTCCTGCGGCGACTTCTTCCGGCGATAGCCTTGACGCCATCCGGCCACCTGCAGGACCAGATCGCCCTGCTCTTCGAGGTAGTTGATGGCCGTCACTATGCGTCCTCGCGGCTCATCCAGCGACGCGGCGATCTGCGCGATGTCCAGCGTGAACCACGTCCTTGCCTTCTGCGCCTGGGCGAAGATCTTGCGCAGGAAATCCGCCCGGTGCTCGTCAAAGCGGGCCAGGATGTCCTTGGATGGCCGCAACGGCTGGAACTTGTACTCGTTGTAGAACGGGCCGGTCAGCTCGATGAATCCCTCAAGTTCCAGATAGGTCAGCATCGTCTCGACTACGATCGGCCGAATGTCGTATTCGCCGCCCAGCTCATAGGCGGATACGTCAAACGTCTCGCCGCGCGAGAATACGTCATCGACCAGAGCGCCGGCCGCCTGCGCCGTGGGCGTGTCGCCGTAGACGAAGTTTTCCAGCGCGATCGTGTCCTCCAGCGACGGCAGCATCTCGCAGATCGACGGCTGGCCGTCGCGGCCGGCCCGGCCGATCTCCTGGGCGTAACTCTCCAGGCTCTTGGGCAGGTTGTAGTGGAAGACGTAGCGGATATCCGGCTTGTCGATCCCCATGCCAAAGGCGATGGTTGCGACGACGATGGCGTCGGCCGACAGCATGAACCAGTCCTGCACCTCGCTGCGCGGCCCGGCGTCCATGCCGGCGTGATAGGCGCGCGCCGGCAGGCCGACATGCGCCAGGAAATCCGCGACATCCTCGGCCGTGCGCTGCAGCGTCACATAGACGATCGTCGGCCCGCGCAGGCGCGAGCGGATGCGCTCCAGCAGCAGCGCCCGGCGGTGCTCCAGCGGAGCGGGCGTGACGTGCAGGTGCAGATTCGGCCGGTGAAAGCCCGTGTGGATGATGTCACCGTCGGCGATGGCGAAGGCTTTCGCGATGTCCTTCGCGACGGAGGGCGTGGCGGTTGCCGTCAGGCACAGCACTCGCTTGACCCCAATCTGCCGCGCGATATTGGCCAGCCGCATGTAATCGGGGCGGAAGTTATGGCCCCACTCGCTGATGCAGTGCGCCTCGTCGATGGCCAGCATGGCGATCTTCAGTCGCTTGAGCGATTGCAGAAAGCGTTCGCTGCCGAGGCGCTCGGGCGAGACATACAGCAGCTTGAGCTTGCCGGTGTGCAGGTCGTGCTGGACCTGCCGGGCCTCTTCCCATTCCTGGGTGGAGTCGAGCCGGGCCGCGGGCACGCCTTTCTCCAGCAGGAAGTCGATCTGGTCCTTCATCAGCGCGATCAGCGGCGAGATGACCAGCGTCAGGCCCTCCATCATCAGCGCGGGGAGCTGATAGCAGATGCTCTTGCCGGCGCCGGTCGGGAAAATCGCCAGGGCGGACCGGCCTTCGAGCAGCCGCTGGATAACCTGCTGCTGCCCCGGCCGGAATTCGTCGAAGCCGAAGACGGTCTTGAGCATGTCCCTGGTGCGCTGTTCGTCCGACATGGAGCCCTTCTTCCCGGCTACAGGCTGATATTCTCGCGGATTCCATCGCCGATGGCCTGTGCATCGCTCTGTCGCAATCGCCGCAGCACTTTCTGCCAGCGGTCGGCGAAGTTGCCCTCGCCATTGGGCGTTTCGTCGCTGAAGAGCCGGTCGAATGCCTCGCTGCGGTTCTCATATTCATCCTGAATCTGCCGGAATCGCTCGATGAACGAGCCGACGTAGGCGTCGGCAAAGGCTTTCCTGTCCTTCACGTAAGGCAGGCGCCGGTTGATCGGCCCCGCATAGACCGGCGCCGCCTCCATCAGCGGTTGCTCGTAGTCGGCAAACGTGCCGGTGTGGTCGGAGACGGTGATGCTCTGCGGCAGGCGGTGCTCGTCCTCAAACACCACCTCGTCGCCGTCATCGAAGATGATCCGGAAACTGCTGCCATTGTTCGCGAGCACCGCGCGCCCGACGATCATGTTCGGCGCGGCCGCCTGGCCCATCAATCTGGCGAATCGCGCCGCGAACTCCTCATCCTCAAATCGCGAACGGTGCAGTTTGTCCGTCGCGAGGCCGCGCACGTAATCGCGCCAAAAATACACTGCCGCAAACGGCTGGCCGCGGTACTCCTTCCTCGTTCCGTTGTACCGCTCGGTGATCCGGCCGACGTGCAGGCGCGGGGGGAGGTTCATGCCAAGCTGGCGGCAGCCGAAACGCCGGTTGAGGATATACTGCGTGTACTCGTCGGTGCGCTGGATGGCGGTGAGCAGGTCGTCGCCTTCCTCCAGGTGCTCGGCGATGCCGAATTTCTGCATGCGGATCATGAGCACGATGTCGCGATCGGCGCTGCGCTGCTTCATCTCGACGATGTAGACGCCGCGCCGCCCGCCATTCTGCGGCCGCAGCGACAGCGGGTTGACGACGCAGCCGATGTTGACGTATTCCAGGTTGCCATACTCGCACATGAGGCTGAAGACGATGGCGCGGGCCTGCGTGCGGCGCAGCCGCTCCTGCTCGTTCAGGGCGACCTCATTGATCGGGCACTCCAGGATGGACTCCTGCCTCTCGATGCGCCCGCCGGGCAGCCACTCCACCTGCATGTAGAACTCGGACCCCAGCCCCAGCATCGTTTCCTCGGGCACCAGCACGTCCTTCGGTTCGCTCAGCGCGGCGAACATCTTGCACCGCCACTGGGCGTTGTCCGCGTCATCGCGATGGAACTCCGGGCCGGTTGCGTCGCGGAAGCGCCGGCAGAGCACTTCGTGTACCGCCCGCAGCCGGTCCGCGGGCATGGCCGCGATGTCGTGCGGCTTGAGGTGCTCCGCGGTGAAGCCTTCGCCGCTCATGAAAAAGGCGATGTCGGGATTCCGCTGCCGGTTGGTCGTGAGGGAAAACTGCTGAATCTCCAGCAGATGCCGCCGCAGGCCCTCGTCATCCAATGCCGCCAGGTTGCGAAACTCCTGGCACGTCACCAAGCGGGTGCCGGTGCTGTTGTTGTAGTAGTAGATTGCGCCGCCGCCGAGAGCGATGCGCAACTTGGCGATCATGTCCTTCATCTGATCGGTGGTGCGCGGCAGTGGGGTGATGCGCCAGAATTCGCCGCGGCGCTTGATGGCGTCGCGCACCTTGGGGTCCAGCACGAAGAGAAACCGGATTCGCTGCCGGGGAGCCAGCGCCTGGAGCATCTCATCGGCCTCGAACGCCAGGCCCATGTTGTCGGGGTCGGGCCGGATGAGGATCTGCGGGGTGTCGTCGATGATCAGGTTGACCGACTGCTCCCATTCCAGCATCTGCTCGCTTTCCGTAAGCGGCGGCAACCCCTGTTGCCGGTGTCGTTCGTTCCAGACCTTGATGAAGAGGTCGCGCTGCCAGACGTGCATCCAGCCCTCGGTGACGAGCACATCATGTCGGGGGAAAGCGGTGGCGATTCGAGGGGCCTGGCCCTTTTCGTCGGGCACGAACAGAGGTGGTCCGATGACCTCGATCTTCCGAGACGGTTGCACGGGCCATGGTGTAGCACGCCCGCCCGCCACAATCAATGCCGCGGTAGCGGACACGTGCATGCACACGGGCGTGAACATCCCGGCGCTTGTGGAGCGTGCCGCCCCGGCCGCGTTCTGCACGGCGGGGCCGCACATGTCTCGCGGGTGTGCCCAATCTTACGGGCCGCGCATCTGGCATATGATGCGGGCCCTTTGTATTCTGGACAACATCGCCCATGACCAGCTTCCGCAAAAACCTCATGGTCGGAGTCACGGCTGTCTTCGCGCTGGCACTGCTGGCCTGGATGATCCTTCGCTTCAACGACGTGCTGATCCAACCGTTCGCGGCGACCCAGACGCCGATCGAACTGGTGACCGACAACGCCGAAGGCATCAGCGGCGGTTCGCCGGTGATCTACCGGGGAATGAATGTCGGCCGGATCACCAGCCTGGAGCGCAGCCCCAACAACCGGCAGATCATCCTGCATGCCGACGTGCAAAATGATCCGCCACTGCCCGGCAACCTGGAGGGACGCGTGCGGTCGCAGTTGATCGGCGGCGGCGGGTCGGTCCACCTCGTGCTGATCCCGCCGGCCGCGACTCAGCCATTGCCGGAGGGCGAGCTGCACCTGCCGGCGGAGCCGCAAGGCCGCCTCAAGCCGCACCAGCGACTCCGGACCGAGTTCGTCGGGCTGGAAATACTGCCGCAGGAGTTCACGGAGCTGGCGGCGGAGCTGCGCCTGACGGCCCGCGAGGTGCGCCTTATCGGCGCGGAGGTGCGCGACGAGAAGATCGTGGCCGAGTTGGCCAACACCGTCCGCTCACTGCGCGCCACGGCCGACCGCGCCGGTGTCCTGTTCGACGGCGCCAACAAGCTCCTGGCCGACGAAACACTGCGCAAGAACGTCCACGATACGGCCGAGAACCTGCGCAAAGTCTCCGAGACGGCAATGGCGATTGGCCAGGATCTTCAGAAGCTCAGCGCCACCGCCAACAACCGGCTGAACCAGCTCGCCGACAGCGGCGACAAGTTCATCGCCGATGCGCAGGTCCGGGTCGATGAGATCGCCCGCTCGACCGGCCAGCGGCTGGTGCAGGTGGCGAGAATCCTGGACAATCTCGAATCGATGTCGCGCAAGATGGACGAGGGCAAAGGCGCGGTCGGCAAGCTCATCAATGACCCGCAGCTCTACCAGAACCTGCTCGACAGCAGCAAGGAGCTGAGCCTCATGATGGCCGACCTGCGCCGCCTGATCGAGCAGTGGGAGAAAGAAGGGGTCTACCTGAAGTTGAACAAGTAATCGCAATTGGCGTGGCCGATTGCTGATCTTGCGTTGTTGACGGTTATCATACTCGTATGGCCCAGAGCACTTCACGTTCGACGTTAGCTTCCCAGGCGGCATTTGCCAAGGCCCAGCAGGTCATGCCGGGCGGCGTCAGCTCGCCCGTCCGCGCTTTCAAGGCGGTGGGGGGGACGCCCATCTTCATCCGCGAGGGCGAAGGCTGCCACCTCAAGGACATCGACGGCAACGACTACATCGACTACGTGGCCAGCTATGGGCCGATGATCGTCGGCCACGCCAACGAGCGTGTCGTCGCGGCCTTGTCCAAGGCCATCGGCCGCAGCAGCAGTTTCGGCGCACCGACCGAGGGCGAGACGCAACTCGCCGGCATGGTGGTCGATGCGATCCCGTCGGTGGAGATGGTGCGGTTCGTCAACAGCGGCACCGAGGCGACGATGAGCGCCATGCGCCTGGCCCGCGCCGCCACCGGCCGCGATCTGATCGTCAAGTGCATCGGCTGCTATCACGGCCACGTTGACAACCTGCTAGTGCAGGCGGGCAGCGGCGCGCTCACGCTGGGCGCGCCGTCGAGCCCTGGCGTGCCGGCATCCGTCGCGGCCAACACGCTGCTGGTCCATTACAACGACCTGGACGGCGCCAAGGCGACGTTCGAGAAATACAACCAGGGCATCGCCTGCTTCATCGTCGAGCCCATCCCCGGCAACATGGGCGTCATCACGCCGAAGAAGGGCTACCTCGAAGGCCTGCGCAAGCTGTGCGACCAGTACGGCGCGCTGCTGGTGTTCGACGAGGTGATGAGCGGATTCCGCGTCGCCTACGGCGGGGCGCAATCGCTCTACAATATCCGGCCCGACCTGACGTGCCTGGGCAAAGTCATCGGCGGCGGCCTGCCGGTGGGGGCGTATGCCGGGCCGAAAAAGCTGATGGAAATGGTCAGCCCCGCCGGCAAGGTCTATCAGGCCGGAACGCTCAGCGGCAATCCGCTGGCGATGAGCGCGGGCATCGCAACGCTGGAGATCCTGCTCGAGCAGGAAAGCTATACGGCTTTGGAGAACTCCGCGGCGACTCTTGCCGACGGATTGGCGGGTGCCGCCAAGAGCGCCAAGGTACCCCTCGCGATCAACCGCGCCGGGTCGATGCTGACGCCATTCTTCGTACGCAAGAGTGGGGCGAAGGTGAACAACTTCGACGATGCGGTCGCATGCGACACGGCCGCCTATGGCAAGTTCTTCAACGTGATGCTCAACGAAGGCGTCTACCTGCCGCCATCGCAGTTCGAGGCGTGGTTCGTCGGACTGGCGCACACGGCCGACGATATCGCCGCCACCGTGGCGGCTGCCACACGCGCTTTCGGAAGCCATGAAGTCTTAGCCGGCTCGCTTGCGAGCCGTTGTGCTCTCAGCCGTCCATCCGCGCGGCGTCCACCGCGCATCCGAGCATGCCCACGCCGGCCGATCCAGACTCCTTGCAGCAGTGCATGTCTCATGCGGCCAGCGTGAGCATGCCACCCAATCTCCTGCAATCACCTTCGGATCGGAACGCTCCCGATGTACGGCCGGCCATCTCCGCGGTAAAACAGCGGATCATGGGAACACGTCTTTGCCTGATCGGCTGGACAATCGCGGGTGTCCTCTTGATCGCGGCGCACGTTCATGCCGCCGATCCGCCCAGGAATGCGCGAGTCCTTCCCCCCTCTTCCTCGCCGCCGTTGGATCAGGCCGGCGCCGACCTCGCCGCGGGCCGGCTCGCCGCCGCCCGCGAGACTTTTGAGAAAGTCGCCAAGGACAGTGCCGCCGCGCCGATTGCCCGCAGCCTGGCCCTCTTCGGGCTGGCCGAAACCGCCCTGGCGGGCAATGACCGCGCCGCCGCGGTTGCCGCCTGGCAGCAGCTTGCCGGCGATGCGGCGCTGCCGCAGCTCTACCGAGATATCGCAAACCGCCGCATCGCGGAGATGCAGCGCGTGCAGAAGAACCTCCCCGCGCGCGATCCTTCCGCGTATCGAGCACAGCTTCCGGCTCTGCCCGAGTCGGCAAAGACTCTGCACGTTTCCCCCACTGGGCGCGATGACGCCGAGGGGTCGGAGGCTCGGCCGTTCCTGTCGTTGGCCAGAGCTCGCGATGCCGTTCGCGCCATGAGGAAATCCGGCGACGACAAACTTCGCAAGGGCGGTGTGCGCATCATCATCGGCGGCGGCGCGTACCCCGCGCGGCAGACCTTTGAGCTTGCGGCCGCGGATTCCGGCACGGCGGAGTCGCCGATTGTCTATCAGGCCAGGCCCGGCGAGGCGCCCATCTTCGATGGCGGCATGCGCATCTCCACATGGCGGCCGATCTCGGATGCCAAGCTCCGCGAAAACCTCGATCCATCCGTGCGAGGCCGCGTCATCGAGGCTGATCTCAAAGCGATCGGCTGCAGCGACCTTGGCGATGCAACCGCCCTGCGCCGGCGGCCGGAGCTGTACTGCGATGGCATTCCGCAAACGCTTGCTCGCTGGCCCAACGAAGGCTTCGTCAAGACCGGCAAGGTCCTTGGCAAAGACACATTCAAGGTCTGGAACACAATTGAGGGCTGCAAGGATGGCAGGTTCCAGTACGTCGAGGATCGCCCAAGCCAATGGACCGACGAGCCCGATGTCCGCCTCTACGGCTACTGGTTCTGGGACTGGTTCGAGGAATACCAGAAGGTCGCATCCATCAATGCCGCGGCCCGCGTCTTCACGCTCGCCTCGCCTTACTCGAATTACGGCTACCGCAAGAACCAGCGATACTACGGAGTGAACATCTTCCGTGAACTCGACGCGCCCGGCGAATGGTATCTCGACCGGCGCAGCGGCATAATGTACTGGCTGCCGCCGCAGGGCGTCGATCCGTCCAAAGCCATCGTCACCTTTAGCGTCTTCGCCAAGCCGTTCGTGACGATGGACAACGTTCAGCACGTCGTCCTCTCTGGCCTGACATTTCAGGAAGCCCGTGGCGATGGCATCCGCATGACCGGCGGCGCGGATTGCCTGTTGGCCGGCTGCACCGTCCAGCGTCTGGGCGGCGATGCCATCATCGTCTCCGGCGGCCTGCGCCACGGTATCTTCGGCTGCGTCATGCAGACGCTCGGCTGCGGCGGCTGCCGCGTGGCCGGCGGCGATCGCAAGACCTTCACCCCGGGCGGGCATTTCGTCGAGAACTGCACCGTCTCCGATATTTCCCGCTACAAGCGCACCTACACGCCGGCCGTCCTCCTCGACGGCTGCGGCAATCGCGTCGCCCACAATCTCTTCGAGCATATCCCGTCATCCGCGATGCGCATTGAGGGCAACGATCATCTCATCGAGCTCAATCACATTCGCAACGTCGTCGAGGAGTCCGACGACCAGGGCGGCATCGACATGTTCGGCAACCCGCTTTATCGCGGCGTGGTGATCCGCTGGAACCGCTGGAGCGACATCCGCGGCGGCACCGAATGCGGAGCGGCCGGCATCCGTCTCGATGACATGATTTCAGGCACTGCGATCTACGGCAACGTCTTCGAACGGTGCGGCGCGGTCCAGTTCGGCGGCGTGCAGATTCACGGCGGCAAGGACAACCTGGTCGATGGCAACGTCTTTGTCGACTGCTTCGCCGGGATCAGCTTCTCGCGATGGCCGGAGAAACGCTGGCTGGAAGGCGTGCAGAAGTTCCTGGACGAGGCGAGTTTGCCGGCCGCGCTGGCACGCTATCCCGATCTGGCGCGGCTGACGAGCGATGCCAACGTGAACCACATCAGCCGAAATGTCTTCGTGCGATGTAGGTCGGTGTTGCTACGCGATGGCGGCATCGAGCGTGGCGTGCTCAACACATCGGCCGCGGAATCCATCGATCTTCCGGCGCTGAGCGACCAGAAAGCCGTGAACGGCAACCCGCAGCTTCGCCGTATCTTGTTCGAGGCGATACCAGTCGATGAAATCGGTCCGTACGACCACCCTTGGCGGAAATCGCGGTAATAGAACAAGTGCCGCCAGTGCCCTCACTGGCGGAGCGCAGACCCGCCGGTGAGGGCACCGGCGGCACAAGGAGAAGGACCATGAAGAACAGCATCAACCGTCGCACATTCCTCAAGACCGCGGCCGCCTCAGCCGCGGCGATCTCGATCGTCCCCCGTCACGTGCTGGGCGGCGAGACTTCCGTTGCCCCCAGCGAGAAGATCACGCTGGCCTACATCGGCTGCGGCACACAGGGCCTGCGCGAGATGCTGCCGTTGCTGAGTATGCCGGATGTGCAGATCGTCGCGGTGTGTGACCCGGTCAAAGATGGCAACGACTACGTCAACTGGTCCAAGGATGGCATGAGGTCGTCGATTGCCAAAGCGCTGGGCAAGCCTGATTGGCGGCGCGGCGCACCCGGCATCCCCGGCGGCCGGGATGTCGCGATCGAACTCATTGAAAACGCCTACGCCGCTCGCAAGGCATCCGGTACCTTCAAGGGCTGCGCCTCCTACGCCGATTTCCGCGAGCTTCTGGACAAGGAAAAGGACGTCACTGCCGTCAAGGTCATGACGCCCGACCATCTTCACGCCACCGTCGCCATCGCGGCCATGAAGAAGGGCAAGCAGGTCGTGATGCACAAGCCCATCGCCAATCGCCTGGCTGAGGCGCGACTCGTCATTGAAACCGCGCGCCGAACCGGCCTCGCCACGCACTTCCTCGCCGCGAGCGACGGCAGCAACATCCGCGCTATCAAGGGCTGGATCGACGATGGCGCCATCGGCACACTGCGGCAGATTCACAACTGGTCGAATCGCCCGGTTTGGCCGCAGTATCCGACGATTCCCACCGACACGCCGCCGGTCCCCGCGGGATTTGACTGGCCGCTCTGGCTCGGCCCGTCAGCCGATCGCCCGTATCACCCGCACTACACGCACGCCGTGTTCCGCGGCTGGTACGAGTTCGGTGGCGGCGCGCTGGCCGACATGGGCCACTACAGCCTCTGGCCGGTCTTCCAACTCTTCGCCCTTGATGCGCCCATCAGTGTTGAATCCACCCCCAGCCACGTTTGCGAGGTTCGCAACAACGTGAGCGTGAAGATTCGCAACGACTGGTCCTTCCCGGCCGCCTGCACGATCCGCTTCAGATTCGCGGCCAAAGCCGACCGGCCGGCGCTGGATCTGTTCTGGTACGACGGCTCGATGAAGCCGCCGGTTCCGGAGGAACTGGAGGCCGACAACAAGGAGTTCCAGCCCGAAGGGATGATGTTCGTTGGCGACAAGGGGAAGATCATCGCCGAGTTCCTTGGCGCGAATCCGCAGATCATCCCCGAGAAGAAGATGCGCGATTACCAGGCGGCCAAAGCGGTGCAACCTGCGCCGCCACCCGCGGCCCCGGCCGCACCGGCGATTGGGTCACCGCATTCAAGAGCGGCAAGAGCACCTACGGTGACTTCCTGCTCGCAGGGCCGATCTCCGACGCCTTCAACCTGGCGGCGGTGTCTCTACGCTTGGGCGGCCGAAAACTGCTCTGGGATGCCGCGAATGCGAAGATCGCCAATGTGCCGGAAGCCAACAAGCTCCTGACGCGCGAATACCGGCAGGGGTGGGAATTGGCGTAGAGTCTGTATTTGACGGTGCTATATGGCAGAGCGACGTGAGAAGCGGAAGCGCTGGGTACAGCGGGGCGACTACGCCGTGGAAGTCGAAGTGGAAGTCATCTACCCGGCGGATGATCCGTCCGAGCCGTGCCTGGAGCCGACGACGGTGCGATGGCTGGACGAGATCGCGCGGCATGCCGAGCAAGGGGACCTGGCGTACCTGCGGAGAGTGGGGCGAGTGTTTCAGGCGGTGGCGTGAGGCGAGGATGAGCACTTGCGCGACGTGAGACTGGAATGCCTGAGTCACGGGGGAGATGTTCTGTGGAATGCGAGCGCCAGCACCGCCTCCTCACCAATCTCAATCCTGCGCCAGTTGACGAACGCCGCGTCTTCAAGCAGTGCAGTGTATTGTTCGGGGCAACGTGCCGCGAACTCATCCACATGGTCAAGCTGGACAACAAGTACGCCTCCGGGCGGAGCGTGGACCGACGTCATCCCATCTGCCGGCTTATCCAGGCTGGTCACGCAGTCGATCCATGCGTTCATGTTGCGCCCGTAGAAGCTCGGAAATCCCATTGCTGCAGAAAACACGGTATGGAAGCTGGGCCAGTCGGTGATCCTTCGAGTATCAACTCGCACCACGGGATTACGCATCGAGTCTCCTCGCCACGTGAGCGATTGTCGCTCGTCTGAACTGCTCAATAAATGCCGATGCTTCCGGCCGAAAGTTCCGACACGGTCAACCGATCCATGGAATCTCTTGGTCTTATGCTTCCCAGATCGCCGCGCTGCACTGCCCGTTGTCATAGTACATTGTGACAACAAGTTTGCCGAGACACCAGCATCGCACTACGCCGTGTGGCTTGCCTCGAAGCAGAGGGACTTCGTCCGTTAGCTGGTGGTTCGAATTGAAGATACGGTAGACGCCTGTGCCTTCGTCGAACTCGCTCACGTCGAGGACGGTTCCGTCGGCGCTGCGCGTTACCAAGGTGCCGTGCCACTGACCGTTTTTCTTGAAGCCATCGCGAAGGCAAGTACCGAACTCATGCCAATAGCGGTAGACGCCGTTGGGAATGCCATTGACGTATCCGATCTCAATCCGCGAACCTCCAGGGCGATTGATCGTCCACAGCCCGGTGTAGTTCGGCGGCGGTTGTTTGTCACTCATCTTTCGTGTGCCAGATGGCGCGGTCATCGGCCTAATCGAGGCACCTGGTCGGAATCCGGGAAAAGGTCAGCCAGACGGCTCACGAGTTTGAAGCTGAGATTCTGGTCGAACAGCAGCTTCATGTCGATACCGTCAAGACGCGGCGTTCACGATCGGCGGCGAAGGCGAGGCAGGCACGGATATCATCCTCGGTCAGTTCCGGATAGTCGCAGATGATCTGCTCGTGCGACATTCCGGCCGCAAGCCAGCCCAGCACATCGGACTTCTCCACTCTAGCATACCCTGCAGGCTGTTGCCCAGTGAAATGCGCACATGCGGCGTCGGCTCGGGGTCCGCCAGATCGAGTTGAGCGATGTGCGTGCGCCGGGAAATCAGCTTTGCCGAACGGATCTGGTAAGATGTCCTTGGATGAGTTGGCTTTGAAATCCGAAATCCCCCATTCTCCTCCATACTCCCTCCCCGACGACAAGCTCCTGGCCCAGTGTCGTCTCGACTCCTTCGTCGCATCCGGCCCCGGCGGCCAGCACCGCAATCGCACCAACACCGCCGTCCGCGCCACGCATCTGCCCACGCGCATATCGGCCGTCGCGGCCGATTCGCGTTCGCATCGGGAAAACCAGATCCACGCCATCCGCGAGCTTCGCCACAAACTAGCCATGGAGCTGCGCCGCGAGACCATCGCCGATCCGCATACCTACCGGCCGCCCGCGTGGTTTGCCGACTACCCCAAGCTGCACATGTCGCCGAAGAACCCGCTCTATCCGGCCACGATCGCGGCCGTCCTGGACGTGCTGAATGCCGTGCATTGGGAAGTCACGCCGGCCGCCGCTCTGCTGGGAGAGACTTACAGCGCGCTGCTGCGGTTCCTTCACGATGATGGTCCGCTCTGGATGCACGTCAACCGCAGGCGGGCGCAGTTGGGCATGAACGCGCTGGTATCGCGACATTGATGGTGCCGCCGGTGTCCTCACCGGCGGGAGTTCGAGGACCGCCAGTGAGGGCACTGGCGGCACATTCACCCCATCCTCTCGACGGTCTCCACCAGTTTCATCTCCGGTTCCTCGAAAACCATCAGCGCCGGCAGTCCCATGGCCCGCCAATTGGTGAATGGATCGATCCCTGCGTGCTTTTGCGCGAACAGCGCCAGGACCGTGCCATGCGTGACGATGGCGAGATTCCCGTCGGGATGTGCCTGCAGGATCGAATCGACCGCGGCCTCGAATCGCGCCAACGCTCCGGCCGCCGTCTCGCGCCCGAGCACCAGCTCGTCGGGCTTCTTGAAAAACAGAGCAACCCACGAGATGAACTCGCGCGAGAGCATGTGCGGCACGTTGCTGCGGTCGTGCTCGTACACGCCTGCCGCAGTCTCGAAGGGCTTGCCCAGCGCTGTCGCGAGGATCTGCCCCGTCTCGGCCGCCTTGGGCTCTTCGCTGGCGATGATGATGGCCGGCTCGTAGGGCCGGACCTTCTGCACCAGTGCGTCACATTGCGCCCGCCCCTCATCTGAGAGTTTCCACTCGTGCGATGGAAGATGCTCGTCGACCTGTGGCTTGCTGTGCTTGATGAGAATGAGTTTGCGCATGTTAGATGGGGAGCAGCTTGGCCAGCAGCTCGGCGTAATACGAGATGATCAGATCGGCCCCTGCGCGTTTGATGGCGATGAGCGATTCGATGACGGCGCGGTCGCGGTCGAGCCAGCCGTTGCGGATGGCGGCCTCCAGCATCGAGTATTCGCCGCTCACCTGATATGCAGCGACTGGCACGCGAACGGCGGATCGCACCGCCGAGATGATGTCCAGATACGGCCCGGCCGGCTTGACCATCACCATGTCCGCGCCCTGCTCGACATCGAGCGTCGCCTCGTGGATGGCCTCATCCGCGCCGCGCGTGCAGTCCATCTGGTAGCTGCGGCGATCGCCGAACGCGGGAGCCGAGTCGGCCGCATCGCGGAACGGGCCATAGAAGGCGCTGGAGTATTTCACCGAGTATGACAGCACCGAAACATCGGCGAAACCGGCCGCGTCGAGCCCGCTCCGCAGCGCGCCGACTGTGCCATCCATCATGCCGCTGGGGGCGATGACGGCCGCTCCGGCCTTGGCGTGATTGACGGCCTGCTTCACCAGCCGCTCGACCGTCTCGTCATTCTTCACCGTGGTCTTGTCGGCCGTCATCGGACCGCAGTGGCCGTGGTCGGTATATTCGCAGAAGCACAGGTCGGTGATCCCGGCCATCGGCAATTTCGCGACCGCGGCCGAGCAGAGAAGCTGGCAGACGACGTTGTTCTCATCCAATGCCGGCGAGCCCATCGCATCTTTCTTCGCGCGGTCGATCACGCCGAAGATCAGGTACGCCTTGAAACCGTCCTCAGCGCGGCGGCTGAGCCACTCGGTGCAAACATCCACCGACATCTGAAAGACGCCGGGCATCGACGGCACCTCGCGCCGGGTGCCTTTGCCTTCGCAGACGAAGACCGGCACGATGATGTCGCTACGGCGGAGAGTGATGCGCGGCAGCATCTGGCGCAACTGCGGATTGATGCGCAGCCGCCGCGGGCGGTCGGTCAGATCCAGGTTGCTCATGGCGGTATTCTCATCCAAGGCGAAGGGATTGCCAAGAGAAGACGTACAGCAGGCGGCCGAGCAGTGCCCTTGGACGGTTAGTTGTTAGCCAAGTTCTCGGTTGCCTATGATCGGAGGTCGGCGTCTCGCGCATTGAGCAGGACTCGGCACTTGGGCAAAGCTCGCTGCAGTTCGCTTGCCCCGTCTTTCGTGATGCTGGTCGAATGCAGATCACTCCGTTGCGCTTCCACAATGCTGCCATTGTATAATGATGGCATGAGCACAACGGAACTCATTGAGCAATTGCGCAACCTCGACAATGGGGGCCGGCTGGCTGTCATTGAGGCCGCGAGTCGCTTCATCCGCGAAGATATGGCCAGTGCCGAGTGCCCAGATGACCGTCTGCGTGCGCGGGCTGCGGAGTTGAAGGATCTCTATGAGCCCGGAGGCGAGTTGACGGAGTGGACGGCACTCGACGGGCAGAGAGCATGCGTGCCACATTCGGGACACGTCTGCGGCGTCGCGCGAAGGTCGTAACCACATCTTAATCCCACAACGCTACCCCGTCATGGCGGAATACAGCAGCGGAGCGTTTCCACGGGGAGGCGGATGGCCTCCAGTTCCCGCCGACGCTTCTTGGCGTGCGAGGCCCGCGCTGCAGCGTTCTTTCGCTGGTCCTCCCGGATCTCGGCGGCGATCCGCGTCAGGCGCTGCGTCCGGTCCTCCTCGTCGTGAAGCGTCAGCGCATCCAACAGCGCGCTGGTGGCTTGGCGCATCTGGCAGATGTTCACCTCCGGATTTTTTTTCCCGCAGCCGCTCGGTCTGGCGGGCCAGGAACAAATGGCTGACCTGCGTGATCCGCAGGTGTCGCAGCACCGAAACGTATTTCCGCACCTCGAAATGGTCCAGCCCCAGTTCGTCCTTCTCGTCCTCCAGCGTCCGCTCCACCGACCACCGGTGGAAGGCCACGTGCAGAATCACCTCCAGCGGCACCCCCGGCGACGCATCCGAGAGGAAATACTTGATCTCATCCCGGTCCAGAACGTTCCGCGCCGCCACCAGCCAGTACGGACCCACCACCCGTCCGTCCCGTTTCATCCAGAATGGCGCCGCGCGAACTTCCCAGACCATCGGCCCCGCGTCCGTGTCCTTGATGTGATACGGTACCCACTCCTGATCCAGCAGCGGCCGCGACCAGCGCACCATGTTCTGCACCTCGCCCCGCGGCGTGTTGACGCTGCTGGGCTGGCGCACCCACCCCATCAGATTCTTCGGGATTTCCAGCACGAAACGCAGCTTCAGCTCCTCCAGCCCCTCGATGAACGCCGGCTTCTCCGCGTACCATTCGTCGGCCGTCACCCACCCGAAATGCATCCCGTTGCCCACGGCCCGCCGCAACTGCTCCAGCGCGATCAGGTGCTTGGGACGATAGCTCAGCGCGGTGGGGATCCCCACCTCCTTTCGCCGCTGCGCGTCCCATCCCTTTTCCGGCAGGTACAGGTTGCTGTCCAGCATCGCCCGAAACTGCCCGTCGAAGCTGGCGTAGGCCAGATGCACCGCCATCACGCAGTTGTCCTTCTTGCCGGTGGCCCCGCAATACTGCCGCTGCACGCAGGCGGTCTTCCGCCCCTTCTTGGGATAGCCCGACTCGTCCACGATGGCGATGGCCTGCGCCTCGCCGTGGTCGCGGGTGACCAGTTGCTGCACGCGGTCACGCAGGCGATCGTGGTCCCACTCGGCCAGCGACAGAAATTCCTGCAAGGTCCGTGGCGGCACGTCCATGAGCCGCGCGATCGGCTGCACGCTCTTGCGTTGCAGATCGCTGAGCTGGCCGGACACGTATTCCTTGAGATGGTAACGCGTGTCGAAGCTGACAAAGCAGTCGGCGAACTCGTCCAGGTAGCCGGACAGGGCCGGTCTCAACGCGCGGATCTGTTGCACGGTCATCCGTGACCTCCGGGTCAACTCACCCGCGCCTCACGGATGATCTATCGGCACAAAAGGCCGAAAAACATGGGCGGTAGCGCTGTGGGATTAAGCACAAGTTCAATCGGCGACGACGCCGCAAACGACCGCGTCTCACCGCAATGCCGACCAGCCACCAGCCCGGCAAGATGGAGGTCAGGACAACGACGAACCAGTCCGGAACAGCGATTCCGATGGCTGGAAAATAGGGTGATGGCGGTGATGGCCAGTCTCCATCCCGCAGGTCCAGACAGAGCACCGAGCCCGTGGCCATGGCAAACCCACCTCGTTCTCGCTTTTGAAGTCCACGCCAGAAAGAGTATCGCCAATTGCACATCACGGCTGCCGGCACCTCATCCTGTTGGGAGAAGAAGCTCAGATACCGAGCATCCACGCGATCCTCCTTCACATGAAAAAACATCAGCCGCCCACGATCGGAGAGAATCGAATAACGGAACCCGCTGCTGCGGATGTAGAGAATGCCTTCGTGATAATGGAGCGAGGTTCGCACCCACGTCACAACCGTCGCCACGCATATCACGAGCGACAGGCGCAGAGGCCATTCCACAGCCATCGAGCCGCACGCCACATACTACAATCTTACCGCAATCGTTCATGCGGCCAATTTCCGCGCCCACGGCTCGATGCGACTCTGAATCTGGGAGATGGAGTCCGGCAACTGGCCCTGTCCAAAGCGTTTCCACCAACTGACGATGGTCAGCCCAATCGGCCGAGCGGTAGCCTCGCTGCGCAGGAGAATGAAGCCATCGTCGGTTTCTTCGCCGACCGCGGCCGTGTCGCGCTCAGAAGCAAGGCGCAGGTAGAGCACGTCCGAGCCGACGTCGTAGTGGTACCACAGCCCGCCATTGATCATTCCTTCCAGCGTGTCTATCGCGACCATTCGACGACTCCAGTCTTCTTCTTCATGGTGGCGTAAGCCGTGAGCAGTACGCCTGTCACGACGTTGGCCACGACGGCGAGCCTGCCCGCTGTTTGACGCTGTACCATAGTATACGCGGCAATCCGGATCGGCGGTACTGAACTGGATTTCATCCGGGACGGAAATCGCGCTCGACCTGTGCCCGTTCCATGGAGATTTCGGGGTGGCCTTTGATTATGTGGCCATACCAGGTGTGATCGTGAAGAACGATCGTTCGATTCAGCGGGTCTAGGAGATGCCGGTCAGACACCACCGTAGCACAGCAATTCCGCCTGCAGTTGTCAACGGCAAGTGCGACCACGTGCAACTCCGTGGTGCTCCCACGATCATTGCGAACGACAAATCCAGCCCGCCCGGCAACAAACCACCCCCCTCGACCGTTATGCGTATGCGGAACTGGTAGGAGACACTCTCTATTCGCACAGGAGCCAAGATGAATCGCGCAACTCGAACCATGGCGTGGGTGCTGGCCTTGACCGTTCTCGGATGCCCCCTCTGGGCGCAGGACTGGCCGCAGTGGCGCGGGCCCAACCGCGATGACAAGGCGGCCGGGTTCACCGCCCCGGCGACCTGGCCCAAGACGCTGACGCAGAAGTGGAAGGTGGCTGTGGGCGATGGCGTGTCTACGCCGGCCCTCGTCGGCGACAAGCTCTACGTCTTCGCCCGGCAGGATGGCAACGAGGTGCTTCGTTGCCTCGATGCCGCCACGGGCAAGGAGCTTTGGCAGAACAAATACGAGTCGGCCGGCGCATCCGGCCCGGCCGCGGGCTTTTCCGGGCCGCGAAGCTCGCCGGCCGTCGCCGATGGCAAGGCCGTCACGCTTGGCGTGCGCGGAATGGTGTCATGCGTTGACGCCGCCTCCGGCAAGGTGCTCTGGCGCAAGGATGACTTCAAGGCCGTGCCCAACTTCTGCACGGCCTGCTCGCCCATGATCGTCGATGGCATGGTCATCCTGCAACTTGGCGGCCGGGGTAACGGCGGGATCGTCGCGTATGACCTGGCAAGCGGAGATCAGAAGTGGAAATGGACCGGCGACGCCCCGGCCTACGCATCGCCTTCGCTGATGACGGTCGATGGCACGAAACTGGTTCTGGCGATGACCGACCAGCGGATCGTCGCGCTCACGCTGGCCGATGGCAAGCTGGTGTGGGAGACGCCATTCGCGGCCGGCGGCATGGGCGCCTACAACGCGGCCACGCCCGTGGTGGATGGCCAGACGCTCATCTACTCCGGCGGCGGCCGGGGCACCAAGGCGGTGAAGATTCAGAAAGAAGGCGATGCCTTCACCGGCAAGCAGATCTGGAGCAATGCCGAGAAATCAGTCCAGTTCAATACGCCCGTGGTGAAGGATGGCATGGTCTATGGGCTGAGCCAGGCCAACGAGCTGTTCTGCCTCAAGGAACAGACCGGCGAGGCGGCCTGGAGCAACGCGGTCGGCGGCGGCGGTGGCGGTGGGGGTATGCGGGGAGGCGGTGGCGCCATGGGCGAAGCTGGCGCCATGGGACGTGCCGGCGGTATGGGCGGCCGAGGCGGACGTGGCGGCGGGCGCGGCGGCTATGGCTCGATCATCGACGCCGGGTTGGTGCTCGTGGCGCTTACGCCGGCTTCCGAGCTGATCGTCTTCCAGGCCGGCGACAAGTACACCGAGACGGCCAAGATCAAGGTGGCGGAGAGCCCGACGCATGCCCACCCCATTCTCTCGGGCAAGCGCGTGTTCGTGAAGGACCAGGATTCGGTCATACTATGGACGATTGGATGAGCGATTGAGCTCGTCCGTGGGACTGCCGCTAGAGCTGGCGTGCTGTCCCTCACGGTCCTTTACAACGGGCAGGGCGCCCCATGGGGTGGCGAATGCGTTGTAAAGCGACTTCTCGGACACCACACTAGAAGCGGTTTGGATCCGGGAGGTTTGCCCGCTTGCTTGCGCCTACTTATACTATGCGCATGGCGAAAGCGCTGACGAGGGATGCTGGTGGCACTCCTCCGCGAACTGGGCCAACAAGCGCAGTCGTGCCCTCCTGTTGAGCTGACTCTTGTGGGCGGCTCGGCCGGCATGCTCACAGGGCAATTGCCGGTGGAGCGGACCACCATTGACTTCGACGTAATTCGGACGGAACCGGAGCAGGGCATGATTTGGCTCCGACCGCTGGCAGCGGAACTGGCCCGCGAATGGGGGCTGCCGGAGGACTGGTTCAGCGATCAGGTGGCCGCGTTGGATGTCCTGCCTTCGGGTTGGCGCAAGCGGCGCGTCCTCGCCGGCCAGTTTGGGAATTTGTGCGTCTGGTGCGTTGGCCGGCTCGATCTGCTGTCCATGAAGGCCTACGCGGGCCGCATGCAGGACCGGGCTGATCTGAGGGACATGAAGCCGTCATTCTGATGAACTACGCTTTGTGCGCCGGTACTTGGACCAACTGCGCGTGCCCAGCCGTCAGGCCAATCTGGATCAGGTGGAGTCAGCGCTGCGCTTCTCGATGCCCTGGAGAATCAATGACTGCGGAAGACCGCCAGATTCTCGCCGACTGGTCGCGCCTGGGCATCGCCTGGAATGTGCGTCCCGCCCAGCGTCTCCCCGATGTGGAGCGGCTGATCGTACGGAGCCTGAGCATGATCCCCACGAACGCGCGGCTGCTCGTGCTTATGGCGAGTTGGCTCACCGTGTACTGGCGTTGCGTCGGGCGGGATCGGCTCATGGCATCGGCTGCCAACGCACCGGCGCCCGAGCAGGCAACCCTGGGCATCATCCTCCAAACGGTGGATGGGTGGCTGGGAATTCCGGTATTCGTAGCAAGCCTGCGGAGATTGCATCCTGCGTATTCTCCCGAGCCACTGCTTGAAGCGGATCGCGAAAGTGCGGCGATGGCGCGACTGGCTGCAATCGAGGCGAGCGATGTCTCGCGACGATGGGGCCTGTGGTGCCTGCCGATCGATCGCAAGCTGGACGCGATCCGGCCCCCGACCTGGGTGTTCAAGGTGAACCGGATGTTGCGCACGCGATGTCTCTTCAAAGTGCGCTGAAGACCAGCCTTCTGTCGGCGCTGCACGCGGCCGGCCGGAGGGAGTGCGGGATCAGCGAACTCGCCGAGGAGTGCGGCGTCACCCGAAAGGCGCTGTACGATGCGCTGGAGGACCTGCGGTTTGCAGGCCTGCTCTCGGCGCGGCGGCCCAAGCAGGATGCTCTGCTATGACCCCTTCGGCGGATCGTCGAACAGCCCCGGTTGTTGGATCTTCATTTTCCGGATCGCTTCCAGGTGGATCAGCGCGTAGCGGTCTTTTACGCGGCCCGCGACGCGCTTGCACTGGATCAGTGTATCGAGGTCCAGCACGCGGCAGCGGAAGCCGCCGATGTCCATTTCAATTACGCGGTCCCTCAACTCGGCGAACGAGCACACGCCGGGAAGCTCTCCCAGAAGATCAATCTTGCCGAAGTCCGTGTCCAGATACAGGTTCTTGAGGCCCCTGAGGCGAGCGGGATCCTCGGGCAGCGGCATGCGATCGGGCCGGTGGCGCAAGCACGGGCGGATCGGCGCAGAGCTTCGAGGATTCTCGGGAGATTCGTTTCGTCGAATGTCACGCACACGTCCACGTCGTATGTGATCATCGGCGAACCGTGAAGCATCGCGGCTATGCCGCCGATCACGACGAAATCGACGCCCCTACTATGCAAAAGCTTCAGGATCTGGATGAGGCCGTCCATAGTACCTTTCCCCGGCGCGACGCAGTTGCAGGACGTCATTGCGGAACCGGGAAAACTGCTCAACGCGTTGTGCCGGCGTCAGCCGCAGGTTCTCGCGGATCAGCGAGAGATCCACGCCGTTCTCGTCAACGGGCGGGGGATCATCCAGGCCAAGATCGGGCTGTGGTGAAGGCTCGCTCACAATCGCATTATATCCATCGGCTCTGCCGCAGCCACGCCACGTACTTGGCGATGCCCACCGTCAGCGGCGTCTGCGGATTGTAGCCCAGGAGCTGCCTCGCCTTGCCAATATCGGCGACGTAATGCGTCACTTCGCCCGTGCGCGCATCCTCGTAGCGGGCGTTGGCCTTCCTGCCCAGCGCCAGCTCGATCAGCGACACGAGATCGAAGAGTGTCTGTCCCTGCCCGAACGCCAGATTGATCGTCTCGTTGACCACGCGCCCGGAAACCACCGCGTCGATCCCGGCCATCACCCCGGCAACGCAATCATCAATGTACGTGAAATCCAGCATCTTCCCCCGGCCAAACACGACAATCGGCGCCCCGTCATTGACCCGCCGCACAAACAGCGGGATCACGCGCTCCATGCGATCCAGGTCGTTGTCAAATCGGCCATAGACATTGCTGAAGCGGAAGACCAGCGTTGGCAGGCCGTAGCAGCGGGCGTAGGAATAGAAGAACGCTTCGCCGGCGATCTTGCTGGCCGAATAGGTGCTCCCGGCCACCACAAAATCGGCCATTGCCTCGTGCGTGACGTGCTCATGGATGTCGCCGTAAACCTCGCGGCTGGACCCGAAGACGATCGGGCATTTGCACGCGCGGGCCAGTTCCAGCGCAGCGAAACTCATCTCGACGTTTTCCAACGCCTTGGCCGGCTCGCCGACAAGCTGATGGACCTTTGCCCAGCCGGCCAGATGAACGATGACATCCGGTGAAAATGGCAGTGACAGTAGTGAGCTGTCGTGGGCAAGGGCTACCAGGTTGACGATGTGCGTCGGAAAACGATCGGTCCAGGAATTGGGCCGATTGTCCAGCCCGACGACGCTGTCGCCTCGCGCGGCCAGCGCCAGCGAGAGGTTCGTGCCGATCTGCCCCGAGGAGCCGGTGACGAGGATGCGCATCGCACATCAATCGTCGCCACGAACGTGCCAGCGTCAAGGGCATGGGATGATCAGGCAACCGCACGCCGCGGATGCGGCGGCATGTTGCTGGCCGGCTCGATTCTACCGAGCGGCGCGGGTGGCTCATCGTGATCGGGGATCAGATCGACGTTCCAGTGGGCGGGACGCTGCTCTTCGCGGGGCGCGGGGCTCCGCTCGCTTCGCAGGTGGGAAATCATACAGGCCAACAGATTCCATGAACCGAACATCTTCGACATTCCTTCGCTTGCACGGGCCGGCCGATCCGGACCCGAAAGGCGGGAAATGATAGAAGTGGAAACGGGCGTGTCAAGGCCGAACGGGCGTTCGGTGTGGACGGAGTTCGGCGGCTCGCAAGCGAGCCGGCTAAAGTCATCCTTTACTTCTCCGTCTCCACCTTGAGCAGCTCCGGATACGGGTTCTTCGCCGCCGTGACGGCTTTGATCTTGATCTTCTTGATGACCGGCAGGGTCTTGGGCTTGCCCTGGGCGGGTTGCCGACGAGTGGCGTCTTGCCCAGTGCCCGTACGACATTCACGCCATCCACCACCTTGCCAAACGCGGTGTAGCGCTTGTCCAGGTGCGGGACTGGCCCCAGGCAGATGAAGAACTGGCTGCCGGCGCTGTTGGCGAACTGATAGCGCGGCTCCATTTGCGGCTCGAGCGGGTCGCCGTTGCGCCATCGACAGCACGCCCTCCTTGTGCTTGCGATCGCTGAACTCGGCTTCGAGGTGATAGCCCGGGCCGCCGCGCCCGTCGCCCATCGGATCGCCGCCCTGAACCACGAAATCGGGCACGATACGATGAAAGTTCAGGCCGTCGTAATAGCCTTCGGAGGACAGCCGCAGAAACGCATCGACCGTGTTCGGGGCCACGTCGTAGTAGAATGCGGCCGTCATGTCGCCGGCGTCCGTGGAAATCACCGCGTAGCGCAGCGGTTCAATCCGGATGACCAGGACCGGGTTGCCCATGCCGGGGCGGTGATCGACGCGGACCTCGATCACCAGCGGCGTGCCGACGAACTCCTTGAGTGTCTTGTCCTTGGGGACCCCATACAGGATGTAGGTGCCGCCCTGCGCGATCGGAGGGAAGATCGGCGCAGGTCCACTTCGCGCGACGCGGCAATCTCGGCCGAGCCCTTGGCCTCCACTGGCCGCCCGGAAAACTCCGTCAGGACCAGCGTCACCGGCTGCTCCGTCTTCACGGAAATCGTCAGCGGCTGGTTCGGGGAATACCACAGCCGGGTGGGGCACAGCACCGAGAAGAACGTCATTAGCGTCGCCAACTGCATGAATCAACCTCCGCTTGCGGCCACCGAAGCGTCCCGCCTGGAAAAGGGAAGAGATTAGCAGGCCGCGCCGGCAGCGTAAAGGGCGTGAAGCGCATCACAGGACTTCGTATAATTCACCACCGGTGCGGCAGACACTCGAGCGAGCGCGGCTGTTCATCAACGACAAGCACGTCGGCGACATCGTCGTGCGCGGATGGGAGAGCTCGTGGGGGTTCGGAGATTTCACGCCCAACGAAGCGTTCGCGGCTTTTGCCACGATCTTCGGGCGATGGTCCCTGCTGATGCACGCCACCGACGATCAGCGCACCCTGCCTGACGAGGCATCGGACGAGCTCCGCGGCGCCGAGGCGGCCCTGGACCGGCTCCGCGCGCGGCTGTTCCTGTGCAAGAGCCAGGAATGGCGCAACGTCGGCCAGCTCAACATCGACGGAAAGCTGATCGAGTGGAAGGAAGGGTAGAACGGCCATCACACGTGCGCCGGAACCTGCCCTTCCTGCATGGCGCGCACGTGCTCGCAGGCTTGGAGCACCTCATTCTTGAACGTGTCGTAGTCGATCTGCAGCCCGTTGATGTAGGTGCTCCAGCCGGTGCTGGATTTGGCGTAGTGAACGGCATCCTCGATCTCGGCGTCGGTCGCGCCGTTGAGCTTGGCCAGCTCGGTGTGATAGAACTCGCAGTAGCGGCACTTCGTGGCGGCCGCCAGCGCCACGCCGATCAGTTCGCGGTATTTGTTGGGAATGGGGCTCTCGTCGAGCTGCACCTTCTTGAACAGCCGCCACTCCATCTCCAGCGACGAGTCGGGCATCTCCTTGAACATGCTGGGCACCAGGCCGAACATGTCCTCGATCTCGCGGTAGACTTGCTGACGTGACATCGTTTACCTCCGGTAATTGACGAAGGCAGTCTAGCCAGCGCCGCAGCCAGTCGCGAAGTATCAAAATAGTCAGATTATTACTGATGACGTCGGCTGGCTGGTGCGTGGAGCGAGCCGCCCCCGGCCGCGTCTTCCGCACGGCGGGGGCCGCTCGTGCCACCGTGGAGCGTGCCGCCTCGGCTGCGGTTCTGCACGGCGGGGGCCGCTCGTGCCACCGTGGAGCGTGCCGCCCCGGCCGCGATGTCGCGCGGCGGGGGGCCGCTTGTGGCACGGTGCCACGCTTACAGCAGCGTCCGCTCGTTGGGCAGCGGCTCCACCAGGCCGTCGAGCGGGATGCGCATCGTCTGCCACATGATCCAGCATTCGACGCCGAACGGGATGAAGCCGATGAGGCCGATCACCGGCATCTCGAAATATCGAACATTTCCGGCCGCGCCGAGGAATGGAAGGTGATACGTCCACTTGGTCAGGGCCCAGTAGTTCCAGAATTCCCACAGCAGCCCGCACATCAGCCCGCCCGCGAATGCCGCGATGGTCCGGCCATACCAGCCATTCTGCCAGTCGCGCAGCATGCTCGGCCGGCCGAGCCACAGGTTGATCGGGTCCAGCAGAAAGACCAGGCTGGTCCAGAGCGTGAGGTTGGTGATGGGATCACCATGCACCAGCGGCCAACTGAACATCGCCAGGCCCACCAGCAGGACGAGCGCTGTAGCGGCGTGCGGTAACCGCCACGGCCGCGAGCGGGCCCAGTTGAGGGCGCCGATGTTCAGCAGCACCTGCCCGCTCATCAGCATGCCGGGCACGATCGCGCCGAAGGCAAGGAAATAGCCTGCGTAACGTTCCCAGCCGCTGGGGGGCATGCCGATGTAGCGCCAGGCGCGGATGGAGTAGAAGTTGATCCAGTCGAAGACGCACCAGATGACGATGGAGGCCAGACAGAGCATCGTGAAATGGTGGGGGCGGCGGCGAGCGGGGCTGCCGCGGCGCTGTCGGGCCAGCACGCCTTCGAGCAGGATGACGTAGCCGATCCAGACGATGGCGGTCATGTCCTCGGCGATCCATCGCGCGAGTCAGCGCCAGCCGCGTGGCCGGAGGGAATTTCACGTGCAGGGCCTCGATCTGCGCGTGCGTGTGGATCGCGCCGCGATGCGACAGTGCGACATCGGTGAAGAGCAGCGCCTCGCAAAAGAGGATGATCGCCGCGCCGACGATGATGCAGCCCCAGCCGGCGCGGCGGTGGCCGGTCGATGAAGCGCTGGGGGAGATCTGACGCTGGATATCGCGCATCTGATATCGGACTAAACTCGCCAGTTGTCCGTGGTCCGTTGTCCGTGGACGGGTCAATGGTCCTTTGGTCAGTTGTTCTAGTATCCGAGTGGCGGATCCACTGACCAACGAACAACGGACCCGACCACTGACCACGAACAACGGACCACTGACAAAACCGCATTGCCCATGCCCAGTTGAATGTCACGGGCATCTCGACGTCGGGGTGCAGGCTCTTGCGCCCTGATACGAAATATCGATCTGAACCATGAAGTCTCCTAAGCCGGCGGCTGAAGCCGTCCCTGCGTCAGCCATTGCTCGCGGCCGCCGCGATAGAACAGCCACGTGCCATCGGAGGACCGCGGCAGCATCAATGCGCCGACGGCGTTCAGCTCGCGGTCTTCCAGGACATCATACATGATGTGGTCTTCCGGGAGGCGCAGTGTCGCCAGCCGGCCGGGATAGGTGCAGACGCCGAGGAAGGACGTGTTGGCATAGATGCTCTCGCCGGCATCGCAGTAGATGTGGACGCCCGCCTCGCGCGCGAGCTTCCGCAGCAGGTCGGCCGGCAGGCACGGTGCGGCCGAGTAAATCGCCACGGACTGTCCCGCGAGGCGCTGCGCACCAGGGCGGCGCGGTTGGAGTCGTTGAGATAACCGAGCACTTCGGCCTCATCATCCTCGGCGTAGACGACGGGCGCGATCGGCGTCGCCAGTCCGTAGCGGCCCCACGCCGTGGTCACCATCAGGGGCGTCTCGCGCCGCTCGACGTGCAGACGAATGCCCGTGAGCCGGCGCATCCCGTCAGCGCTGATGCCACGCCCGATCAACCCGGGTGCATAGACGAACAACGAGCTGACCCCCGGCCGGCGCGTCACCTGCTGTACCAGGCTCTCATCATCGAGATGGAAAAGATTCAGGAAGATGTAGAGCTTGTGCTGCCGTGCCTGGGCCACGTCGTCCACGTGCAGCATCGAGAACGGCGCACCGACATGCCCCAGCTCGATGAGCTGATCAGCGATGAGCGGGACCGTCAGCGTGTTGTCGGCCTTGAGATGGAAGATCGATTCTTCGTCAAGGACAACCGCGATCTGCGCCGCCGGCGAGACGTCCATGTTGGCGGCGCGGTCGGCGATCTGGATCATTTTGCGAACATCGTCCATGACCCGCGGATCGTCGTAATAACCGCCCCACATGTCGAACCACCACTGGCCGGCGCCGTGGCAGAGGCTGTTGATGAACTCGCGCCGCTGGAGATGCCTGGATTCGGTGGCATCCCTGGGTTTGTAGAACAGCTTGTCCTTCAGCGGCGGCGAACCCGGCGTGAGGATGTCGTTCTCGTTCCACCACAGCTTGCCATGCAGCGCGATGGATTCGGTGAGCGAGTTGAAAATGGCGAAGCCGCGCCCCGGCTCGCGATTCTTGTAGGCGGTGGGGCTGGAGATGAAGTTGATGTTCAGATCGGCCAGCAGCTTTCGCAGGGCCAGGTGCCCGCTGTTGGGCCAGCACGTGCGGTGCCGCTGTAGGTCCATGAAATAGCCGTAGAACACGCCGATGAGCTTGTCCGGGCCGATGGCCTGCCTCGCGATGGCGGCGAAATGGCTGATGGCGGCGACGAGGATTTCGCTGTGGAATTGCCAGTAGCGAATCGCCAGCAGCGCCTGCGGGTCGGCCGGGTCGCGGAAGACGCCGAACTCAGAGCTTGTGCGCATCGACGGACGGGATGGGGGTGCCCGGCAGATCGGCCGTATGGGAGCCTTCGACCAACTCGCGCTCTTCCAGCCATCGCGCGAACGCCTCCTGCTGCGGCTGGCTGTAATCCGCGAAGGCATCCTCAAACGCGCCCCAGTAATACCATTCCTGCGAGCCGCCGCTGACCAGGTGATAGCCGATGACGTGCCGGCCCCAGCGCGACTCGGCATATTCGATGAATCGGCGCAACGCCGCGCCGCTGTCCCGCAGCCACTGCCGCGACGCGAAAGACGGCACGGTCATCTTTCCCGGCTGGAGCATCGATTCCTTGACCGTCCGCGGCAGCCAGCCGAAATTCGGCTGCGGATTGTACACGCCATCCTTGCCCCGCATGAGCTGATCGGGATGCTCCTGATCCCACCACGGCGGCGAGCAGATGTAGACGCGCGGAAAAACAAGCGCATCGGAGCAGGCGCAGGATCATCTCCATGCGCTGGTCGAATTGCGCGTAGTCGAATCGGTCCTTTTCCGGCCAGGCATCAGCCGAGAAGCGGTAATAGTCGTAGTCGCAGTTGGTGGCGAAGGTGAACAGGCGGCATCCGGCGTCGGCGAAGGGCGCAGGTGCTTCTCCCGCATGTTGAATGTCATGTACGCCATCGCCCCCGTCGGCTGGCCATCGATCCAGAGTCTCGGCGCACCTTTATCGAAGCGCACCTGCGCGTGGCGAGATTCTTCCCGGATCCGCCATGGCTCCACGATGACGTGACGTGAGCCGTTTTTCAAGCCCCATTTGCGTCATTCCGCTCGCACGCGCGTCACGCGGCCGGTAGCGGGACCTTGCGTGACGATATCGTGGCCCGCAGGCGAGCCGGTCAAGCTGGTCTGGCCGCTCCCAAATCCTGCCCGTTCGGGTAGACTGCCTGCGGATGGAATCTCTCCAAGGGCAACTTCTGATCGCCACGCCGCGGCTGTTCGACCCGAATTTCTTCAAGTCGATCATCCTCGTTATCCAGCACGGCAAGGAGGGCGCGCTGGGACTCGTGCTCAACCGGCCGCTGGAGCTGTCGATCCAGTCGGCGTGGGAGCAGATCAGCGAAGGCGCCTGCGCCGTCGAGGGCTTCATCCACCAGGGCGGCCCGTGCGAAGGGCCGCTGATGGTCCTGCACGCCGAGGATGACCTCTCGCAGATGCAGGTGCTTCCCGGCGTACACTTCTGCACCGACCGCGAGATGATCCGGCAGCTCATCTCGCGGGCCGACCGCCCGATGAAGTTCTTCGTGGGCTATGCCGGCTGGGCGCCGGGGCAGCTCGAAGGCGAGATGAACCAGGCCTCGTGGATCAGCCTGCCCGCCTCTTCCGAGTTCGTATTCAAGCTCCCGGAAGATCCGTGGCAGCTTCTGATGGATGCGACGCGCTCGGCCGGGCTCGGCGGGATCAACCCCAAAGGCATTCCCGAAGACCCCTCGACCAACTGAGGCGCTGAGCAACCACGGATGAACACAGATAAACACTGAGATAGATCCGTGTTCATCCGTGGTTCCTCGTCCGTCGGGCTAGAATTGTGCATGGCAGCCCTTCTCCCGGAATCATCAGAACGATCGAGCGGTCTGTTCATTGGCCAAATGGCTCAAAACACCGGGGGCCGGCCAATCGTCGTGCGATCGCCGATCGATGGGCAGACGCTGGCTACGATACGTTCCGCCGGCGCGGGCGATGTCCTTCGCGCCGTCGATGCCGCGCACGCGGCGTTCCTCAGGTGGCGCATGGTTCCCGCGCCGAGCGCGGGGAGCTGGTTGCCGCTATCGGCCGGCGCGTGCGCCAGAACAAGGCGGAGCTCGCGGAGACGATCTGTTCTGGAGGTGGGCAAGATCACCCAGGAGGCCCTGGGCGAGGTGCAGGAATGGATCGACATGTGCGACCTGGCGGTGGGGTTGTCGCGCCAGCTCCATGGCCTGACGATCGCCAGCGAGCGCCCGGGGCATCGGATGATGGAGCAGTGGCACCCGCTGGGGCCGGTCGGAGTGATTACCGCGTTCAACTTCCCCGTGGCGGTCTGGGCATGGAATGCCATGATCGCGCTCGTCTGCGGCGACAGCGTGATCTGGAAACCATCGGAGAAGGCGCCGCTCTGCGCGGTGGCGGCGCATCGCATCGCCAGCGAGGCGGCCGAGGAAGTCAGCGCGCCGGCGTCGCTCTTCAGCCTCGTGATCGGAAGAGCGGATGTCGGCGAGGCTTTGGCTCTTTCCGAAAAGGTGCCACTGGTCTCTGCGACCGGTTCCATTGCGATGGGTCGGGCGGTGGGCACCGCCGTGGCGCAGCGGCTCGGGCGGAGCCTGCTGGAGCTTGGCGGCAACAATGGCATGATTCTCACGCCATCGGCCGACATGGAGCTGGCGATCCGGGCGATTGTCTTCGCGGCGGCCGGCACCTGCGGCCAGCGCTGCACGACGCTGCGCCGGCTGATCGTTCACCGTTCACTCGCGCAGCAGGTGTTGGCGCGGCTGGCTGGCATTTTCCAGCGGCTGCCTGTCGGCGATCCGCGCGACGGACCAACACTCGTCGGGCCGCTCATCGATGAGGCCGCTTTTCTGGCGATGCAGCGAGCGCTGGACGAGGCGCGTCGCAATGGCGCGACCGTATGCGGCGGCCAGCGTGTGACCGAGGGTGTTCCGGCGGGCGGATTCTACGTCCGGCCGGCGGTCGTGCAGATCCGTGCCGATGCCACCGTCGTCCGTCAGGAGACATTCGCGCCGATTCTCTGGGTGATGGAGTACGAGACGATCGAGCAGGCTATCACGATTCACAATGACGTGCCTCAGGGGCTCTCGAGTGCCATCTTTTCCAGCGATCTCCGCGAGGCGGAAGCGTTCCTCTCGGCCGCCGGCAGCGACTGCGGCATTGCCAATGTGAACATCGGCACGAGCGGCGCGGAGATCGGCGGCGCATTCGGCGGCGAAAAGCAGACAGGCGGCGGACGCGAATCGGGCTCGGATTCGTGGAAGGCGTACATGCGGCGGGCGACCAACACCATCAATTATTCGAGTGAGCTGCCGCTGGCGCAAGGGATCGTCTGGACGAGCGACGCAGCGACAGAGCGACGAAGCGACAAAGGGTAGCATGTCGAATACAGGAGCGTTTTGTCCGGACATCGTGGCGGCGCGGACGACAAAGTGCCCTTGGCAGAGGCAGCCTGGTAACCAGCTCAACTGCGATGTCGGCCCTGAGACACGAGAGCGGTTGCGGAATCGAGTGTTTCCGCGACGAGCCCCGGCAACGGCACCGCCGTTGCGATTCCTTCCCATGTCCTGGTCAACGGCATGGTTTGAGAAGACGATCGCCAATGACCAGGACGCTTTATCAGCCATTCCTACCCCATGTGAAGACTCGTCTTCATCCCCTGCGAGGGCGATCTTCAGAAGCCCCATAGAGCCGTCCTTGCCCGGGATGGCTTTTCTTTATGCGCCTGCCGCAGCGTGGGCCAGGCATTGCAGCGCGGAATGGACTTCGCAGGACGAGCAGTTATGTCAGCGACGTTGATCGACATCGCGCGAGCAACCGGGACCAGTGTCAGCACCGTCAGCCGCGTGCTGACCGGCGGGTCGGGTTCCACGCGCATCAGTCACGCCACGCGGCAGCGCGTGCAGGAGGTGGCCAGCCGGCTGAATTACCGGCCGACCCTGGTTGCCCGCTCGCTCCGCACGCGCCGGTCCAACACGGTGGCACTGGCTCGTGTCGGACATCGCCAATCCCTGGTTTGGCCAGATCGCCAGCCTCGTCGAGCAGAGCCTGCACCGGCACGGCTATTCGCTGATGCTGTGCAACAGCGCCGAGGACGCCGATCTGGAACGCGAGTACCTGCAACTCCTGCCGGCCAAGGGGATCGACGGGCTGATCATCGTGCCGGTGCAACGGACGCGCAAGTCGCTGGTCGAAGCGCTGCCGCCGGACCTGCCGCTGGTTGTGCTGGATCGGCCGGTGCCGGGGATCAACGACAATCCGGTGATCATTGGCTGTCTGGACGAAATCCCGATGATGCACCTCCTGCCGATCCCCATCGTGTGCAGCGTGCAGGATGTGCCGCGACTGGCGGAGGGATGCGTCAGTCAACTCCTGCCGCAGCTCATGGGAGAAAAAACGCTCATCGAGCCGATCACACTGCCGGCGTCCGTCGTGGCCAATGAGCAGTTCCGGGTGAGGCAATTCGTGAGGAGAAACAGGGGAACGCGCGTTCAAGCATAGGGATCGCCTTCCTGCTTCAAATCTCCCACCCCTTGCGATATTCCTTGCGAATGTACTTGTCCGCTTCCGGCGCATTGGTTGCCTTGAGCGCCACCGGGTCCCACTCCAGCTTCTTGCCCACGCGATAGGCGACGTTTCCCAGCAGATTGTGCTCGATCAGCCGGCCGGAATACTGGAAGTTGCACAGTGTCGGCGAGCCGGTCTTGCAGCCGAGAATCCATTCCTTGTGATGTCCGGCCGACGGCTTGATCGTCGGCGCTGGCGGCTTGTAGCTCTTGAATTTCTCCTCCGGCAGCAGCACGCGCTTGCCGTAGTCTGCCACCAGGATTCCGTCATCGCCCACGAACACCACGCCGATGCCCCACTTGCTCAGATCGTAATCCTTCGGCACCGGCGGCCGCTGCTTGCCGTCGTACCACGTCAGCGTCAGCGCCTGCTCGTGCGGGCCATCGCCGCGCTTCTCGTGTTCCCATTTGGCGATGAGCCACTTGGGATTGGTCTCGGAGCTTGGCGTGGCCGGATTTCCACGGGCCTCGACTGTCTTGGGGTGCTTGAGGTTCAGCGCCCAGAACGGCAGGTCGATGAGATGGCTGCCCATGTCGCCGATGGTGCCGTTGCCGAAGTCCCAGAACTTATTCCACGTGAGATTCCCCGGGTGATAGCCGTTGTTGTACGGCCGGACGGGCGCCGGGCCGAGCCACAGGTCCCAATGGAGATTCGGCGGCACGGGCAGTTCGCCGTTGGGTTGCTCGCCGCCGGGGCCGACGCGATCGCACCACACATGGACCTCGCGCACCGGCCCGACCGCGCCGGCCTGCACCAGTTCGACGACGCGGCGGTAGTTGTCGGTGGCGTGAATCTGCGTGCCCATTTGCGTGGCGACCTTCTTCTCGCGGCACGTCTCCTGCATCCACCGCGCCTCCTGCACGGTATGCCCGAGCGGCTTCTCGACGTACACATGCTTGCCCAGCCGCATGGCGCGGATGCTCGCCGGGGCGTGAACGTGGTCGGCCGTGGCGATGACTACCGCATTGATGCCCTTGTCCTCATCGAGCATCTTGCGGAAATCGAAATACTCCCGGGCGCTCGGGAACTTGGCTTTGGCGCGGGCCAGGTGCTTCTCATCGACATCGCACAGCGCCACGATGTTCTCGGTGATGACGCCGTTGGTGTCGTCGGCGCCGCGATTGGCCACGCCGATGACGCCGATGTTCAGCTTCTCATTGGGCGAGCTGGACTCGGCCGCCGGGAGCCCCGAGACATAGCCGATGCCCGCCAGCAGGGCCGAGGTCTGGATGAATCGCCGCCGGGTGATGGGCGAAGTGGACATGGTGTTCTCCTGCATGTGATACGCGCGACGGGCGGGGATGATGAAACGTCGATAAACGAAGGCACTTAGCGCAGGCGTTGCCCTCAAGCCAAGCGAATGCGTCTTTGTCAGTGGTCCGTTGTTCGTTGTCAGTGGTTGGGTCCGTTGTCCGTTGGTCAGTGGATCCGCCATTGGGGATTTTGAGACTCTGGGAGGCTCTGGCAACTGACCAAGGGACCGTTGACCCGTCCACGGACCACGGACAACTGACAAGAAACCTTGCCAGAAGAACCAGTATTGCCGGGATATCTACGAAGGCACGAGTCACTTGCTCGGCCTGGTGCTCGGCATCGCCACTATGCGCAGCGGAATGGCCGGGAGCGTGCGTGTGATCGTGTCTTTGCCGGCGCAGCGTGCCTGTCAGAATGAGGTTCTGGCGCAGCCCGGCGACCAGCGTCTTGCTCGCGGTGATGCTCACGTCGGCTTCATCCTTGTCCGCCGGGATGACGACCTGCTTGACGAGGAAGGTGTTGGCCGAGGAGGTTGCGCTGCGCAGCGTGATGGGGCCCTTGCCTCGCTCCTCGCGCTTCGCCTTCACCTTCACCACGATTTCGGCGCCGGGCGCGATGTCCAGGACTTTCACTGGCGACCAGTTGCCTTCCAGCGTGCAAAGCGGCGATCGCGCCACCGCCAGCACGAACTCGCTGGTGGGGATGATGTGCGTGTAGCTGAACGCCTGCATGGCCGTTTCGGCCGGCACCGCACGGCGGACGAGGGTCTGCTGGCCCAGCGCCGCCGTGCCGACGACGGCCGGCGAGAGGATGCCGCAGGCCGCGTCACGTGGCGCGGTGATGGTGAGCGTGGTCTGGTCGAGCTTCCCGGGGATGACGCCGTCGCTCGCGATGTAGCCTTTGGGCAGGTCGGGCAGGGAGATCGTGATGTCGCCATCAAAGCCGTCTTTACGCACGGCGCTGACCGTGATCGCCGTGCTGTCGCCCTGGCCGAGGCGCGGATTGTCCGGCGAGATGCGCAGCGCGAAATCCGGCTGGGCCGCGCGACGATGAGGCGGTAGGCATACTCGGGCCCGCCCTTGCCCTGCACGTCGCGCAGACGCAGCAGGTACTCGCCCTTGGCCGTGAATGTGTAGATCAGCCGCGAATCGGCGTGGTGCGTAATCAGCCCCTCGGAAGGGTTGACCGTGTTGTCATTCTCGGCCAGTTTCGCGCCCGCCTTGTTATATAGCGTCACGATGGAATCCAACGGCGAATCGAGCCGCCGCGCCTGGACCTCAAAAAGCAGCTTCTGGTTTGCCTCGGCGGCAAACGCGAAGCAATCGACGTCGCCGGGCCGGTCAATTCGGCCATTGATGATCACCGGCGGCGCGATCTTCTGCGCCGACGCGGGCGTGTCATTTCGCTCTGTTTCCAGGATTTCCGGCAAGTCGCCCGCGGCGAAGCGCACGGAGTTGGAGTGTAGCGCGCCGCTCAGGATGGAGATTTCGCGCAGCGGCGGGCAGTCCTGCGGGATGGGCAGTTCGAGCCTGCTCGCCGGCAGATTTGCGCCGAACAACTCGACCTTCGCCGTGGTTCCGCGCCGTGCGCCCAGCGGGAAGATGTGCGTGATGCGCGGGAGCTGGCCGATGGTCAGGCGGTATAGAAAATCGCCCCGGCCGCGGAAGAGGATGTCGTGGATTTCGACGATGTACTCGCCATCCTTCGGCGCCGTCCAGATCAGCATGGGGTCGGGCCGGAAGCGGAAGTCATCCATCGTGGCAAGCTGCCGGCCGTCGGCGTCGAAGAGCGTCAGGCAGGCGTCGATCCAGCCGGGCACCGCATCGGCGATGAACGGCAGCAGCGCCCGCCCTTCGACATCGAACACGAGCGTCTGCCCCGCCCTGGCCGCGAAACGGTAATAGTCGCGATCGCCCTCCATGAGCTGGCCATTGACCGTGATCGGCAGCGACGGGATGAGATTCGCATGGGCGCGATCGCTGTTGGGCTCCTTCTCCATCATCTCCGGCAGATCGCCGATCGAGAATCGGCACCGATTGGAAGCGCCGGCCGGGGAGAGCAGGCGGATATCGCGCAGGCCGATGGCGGCGTCGTGCGCGACGCTGATGTCCAGCACGACGCTGGCCGGCGCCACCGGCTGCGTAGTGGGGGGGATGACTCGGGCGATCTTCGCGACGACGCCGCTTCCATTCACGCGAACGTCGTTGACGCCCTGGAGGTCCTTGCCGGTGACCGTCGCCTGCGTCGTCGCGCTGCGCTGGCAGCCGGCCGGGAAGAGATAGTTGATCCACGGCTGCGCCTGCTGGATCTCGGGCGTCGCGGCGATCCTGGCGGGAGCGGTTGCGGGTTTGGTGGAAGCGACCGGGCGCGAGGCTGGTCTGGTGGTTGTCGCTGCGGCGGCGCGGCTCGCAAGCGAGCCGGCCAAACAGATCGCGAGCGCCAGCCATCTCATGGCTTGCCTCCCGATCCCGCCGGCGGAACGGCTTTGCCGGCCAGCGCCTGTTTTACCAGTTCGCTATTGCCCAGCTCTGCCGCAAGTTTGTCCGGCGGCACTGCGATGCCATTGGCCTTCCATTTCACCCCGGCCGGATTTGACGCTGCGAAATGCCCGCTCGCGCTGACGATCAGCCATCGATCAGTACGCGGGGCAAGCTGGATAAATGTCGCCAGGAGCTTGCCGTCGGCCGCGTTCCAGACGCGAACGGCGCCGTTGGCCGAGCCGGTCGCGATGCGCGTATTGTCGGCGCGTAACGGCTGCGCTGCACACCTCGTCGCCGTGGCCGGCCAGAGTGAGGCCGATGCTGCTGGCGCGGTGTCGTAGATGCGCGCGACGCCGTCCGAGCATGGGACGAAGATCTTCCCGCCGGCGAATACGACTGCCTGCGGCGAGCCGCCGGCGGTGTCGTACGTGCGCGAGTAGGAGGAGCTTCGCCGCCGCGATGGATCGGCCGGGGCCGTCGTGGGAATCTCCACGAGCTTCGTGCGCACAGCCCGTTCGGTTGTGCCGCCGACCGCCAGCAGGAGCATCTCGCCGTCGATGCCGAACGTGATGCCCTGGAGGGCATCGGCCTGCTGGAACTTGGCAATGGATTTGAAATCCTCAACCAGCCAGACCTGCGCGGTGTGGTCTGCGCTGGCCGACGCCAGCAGCTTTCCATCGGGGCTGAAGGCGACGCCGCTGATCGGGCCGCTGTGGTCTTTGAGCGTTGTCAGGAGCTTCTTCTCGTTGACATTCCACACATAGACGGCATTGTCCGCGCCGCCGGCAACCACCAGCCTGCCATCAGGGCTGAACGCCACGGCGTAGACGACGTCCTTGATCTGGTCGAAGCTGAAGGAGAGGTTTCCGCTGTCCCAGTCAAACAGGCGCATTGCGCCGGATTTGCCGGGAACGCCTTCGGCGACGGCCAGCATCTTGCCGCCCTTGCGAATGGCGATTGCCTGAACCAGATCGGTGATCTGACCTGTGCCGATGCGCCTGGCGAGCCTGGCCTCGCCCAAATCCCACACGAGTACTTCCTGAAATGCGCCGGAGACCAGCGATTTCCCGTCAGAACTGAACGCAATCGCAGCGGCTGGCAGTGTCGGCCCAGGCGGGAGCAAGAACTCGACGGATCGTCCTGATGTGGCCGACAGCTTCACCATGATCGATCGCTGCGTGGCCGGCTGCGCGACCGCCGCGCCGGCGAGAAACACCAGCACACACAACCCGGCCATGGCGGTTTTCCGGTTCATCACATGATCTCCGAAAGCATTCCGCCCGAAGGCACATCGCCGCCGGCCAGCGGCGTTACATAGGCCACACATCCCTGCGGGTGGGGGAGCCTGCCGGCGGGGTCGATGCCCATGAGCTTGTAGATGCTGGCCGACAAGTCCCACGGATACACAGGCCGCGATGCCACGCGCTCGCCGCGCCAGTCGCTGGAGCCGACAACCGTGCCGCCCTTGAACCCGCCGCCTGCGACCACGGCCGAGAAGCACGTGCCATAGTGGTGGCGGCCGCTCTCCCATGGCGGCTCGGTGGCGACCTTGGGCGTGCGCCCAAACTCGCCGATCCACAGGACGATCGTGCTCTCCAGCAGCCCGCGCTGCGCCAAATCCTCAAGCAATGTCGCGAAGCCGCTGTCGAGCACCGGCAGCATCTTTTTCATCGCCTCGAAATTCTCGCGGTGCGTGTCCCACCCGCCGTGGTTGATGGTCACAAATGGCACGCCGTTCTCCACGAGCCGCCGCGCCATCAGGCAAGACTGGCCAAAGCGATGCCGGCCATATCTGTCGCGCAGTTCATCCTTCTCCTGCGACAGGTCGAACGCCTTCTTCGCCTCACCGAGCATCAGGCTGTAGGCCTTCTGTTGATACTGGTTCATCGTCTGGAAGGTCGGCTCCTTGTCCATCTGAGCGGCCATGCCATCGACGGCCGCCAGCAGCGACCTGCGTTCCTCCAATCGCTTCTCCGTCAGATTCTTCGGCGAGACAAGCCCCTGCACCATGAACTCCCTGGCGTTGGGATCGCCGCCGGTCGCGAAGGTTTGATAGCGCGACCCGAGAAAACCCGCCTCTGAGAATCGCCCCAGCGGCGAGGTCATCGTGATGTATGGCGGCAAGAGGCCCTTGTATCCCGCTTCCTCCTTCTTCAGCGCGACGACCGCGCCGATGGCGGGATAGACCAGATCGCCGGAGGGCATCGTGCCCGTCTGCACGATGTACGTGGCCGTCTCGTGACCATCGTTCTTGTGCGTCATGCTGCGGATGATGGTGTATTTGTCGGCTTGCCTGGCCAGCAGAGGCAGGTACTCGCCGATGCGGATGCCGCTCACGTTGGTGTTCAGCGTCTTCTTGAACGGCCCGCAGTATTCCTCGCCCGCCTCGGGCTTGGGATCGAACGTGTCGGTCTGCGGTGGCCCGCCATTCATCCAGAGCTGGATGACCGACTTGGCCCTGCCGGCCTTGACCTCGCCGCGCGCCTGCAGCGCGAACCAGTCGGCCATCGTCAATGCGCCGAAGCCCAGCGCGCCCAGGCGCAGGAAACTGCGCCGGCTTAAGCCGCCGGATGCCAGCGCCGCGTGCTGTCCATGAATATCGAACATGATTCGCCTGCCTCTCGTGACTCAGTGGTTGAAGAGGAACTCGCGCGTGTTAAAGATGGCCCAGAGCAGGTCCTGCGCCGCCTGCATGCGGGCCTTGGGGTCCTTGCCCAGGTATTGCCCGACCTTCTGCAGCTCATCGGGCGTGGGAAATCGCGACAGCGCCGCCAGGTACAATTCCTCGATGACCTGTGCATCGGTCTTCTTTTCCTGGATGAGCCGCTTGAGCCGTGCGCTGTTGTTCACCTTGCGGTCGATGTCGCTGGAGTTGAAGAGCGTCAGCGTCTGACGCATGGAGATTTGCGAGCACCGCTCGGATTCATACGGCGTATCGCGCGGCGGCCGGCCAAAGAGCTCCAGGAACGGGTTGCCCACGCTGCCGTCGGTGAGCTGAACGGCGCGGAAATCGATCAGTCGAGTATAGGGCTCCGGGATGATGCTCGAAAACGTCTCCGTCGTCTCACCGGCCTGGAGCAGCGCATCGAGAAGTTGTTCGGCCGGCAGTCGCTTCACGACGTAGTGCGAGAAGAAGGCGGCGTCGTTCCTGTTGGCGTCATTGCCCTGGCTGGAGAGCTGATAGGTGCGGCTGTTGAGGATCAGCCGGTAGATGTGCTTCATGTCGTACTTGTGATCGACCAGTTCGCGGGCCAGATAGTCCAGAAGCTGCGGATTGCTCGGGGGATTGCTGGGGCGCAGGTCATCCGCCTCATGCACAATCCCTCGGCCGACTAGCCAAAACCAGAATGCGGTTGACCAGGTTTCGCGCGAAATACGGATTCTCTGGCGATGTGAGCCACTGCCCGAACACGATGCGCGGATCGATCTGCGGGTCGAGATCCATCGGCCGGGTCGTCGGATAACGCGGCTTGACGAGATCGCGCGTTCTCGGATAACGCAGCGTCGCATCGGGATCGACGTAGACGATCTCCTCTTTCCATTCCTGCGTTGATTTGTACCTGACCTTGGCGAAAAACGCGGCCATGCCGAGATTGTCATCGAGCGTCCAGCTCTCATAGGGATGGCCATGGCATCGCGCAGCTCATGCGCACGCCCATGAAGACCAGCGACGCCTCCTCGGCCACGGATTGCGGATCGCGCGTATTGACCGCCCGCATGAAATTGGCCGGGCCCACGCGGAAATTGCTGCCGGTAGCGGTGATCAACTCGCGTGCCAGTTCGTCGGCGGGCTTGTTGGTGGCGATGCTGTCGCGCAGCCATTGGGCATAGCACTGCGCCGCCTTGGGCCAGAGTTTCACGGGATATTCGGCCTTGATGCGCAGCAGATCGCCCCATTTCAGTGTCCAGTAGTCGGCGAATTCATCGCGATCCAGAAGCCGGTCGATGAGCCTGGCCCGCTTCTGCGGCTCTTTATCGGCCAGGAAGGCTCGGGCTTCGTCGGGCGTCGGCAGCAGGCCGATCGTGTCGAGGTAGACGCGGCGGAGGAACACGGCATCGGTGCAGAGATCGGAAGGGGGGATGCCCATCACCTTGAGCTTGGCCAGGACCAGCTCGTCGATCCTGTTGTTCGGCGGAAAGGCGGGGAATGGCCCCGCGAGTTGCTGAGGGATGGTGATGCGGATGATGGCGCTTTGGCGCAGGTAGCTGGCAATGATGGAGCATTCGCCGCTGGCCAGTGCGGCGATCGCGCCGTTTTCATCGACGGAGGCGATGGCGGGATCGGTCGAGCGAAACAGGGCATGTCGCGTGATGTCTCTGCTTGAGCCGTCCGACAGCATCATCGACAGCCGAAGCTGCTCCTTCTCGCCGGCGCACATGATCTTGGCTTGCAGCGACGGCTTGACGGAAACCAGTCGCGGCTGTTTCTCGTCATCGTAAGCCGTGCCCTGTACGATCCACGCGAGAACGAGCTTGTATTCATCCGAGACTGGCGCGAGCCGCTGTTTCCCGCCGTGCGCGATTGCGCCGGACGCCTTTTCCAGCAGAAGGCTCTTTGCCGGCTCGAACCGGTTGATTCGCCGCCCGCGCATCGCTTTCGTCAAACTCTCGTAATCCGTCTCCGGATCAGCTCCGAACATCGACAGGGCCAGCCCGCCCTTGCCGTTGGCCGAGCCGTGGCACTGCGTGCTGGAGCAGCCGAATCGCGCCAGCAGCGGCATCACGTCATTGCGAAACGTGATCGGCTTGGGCGCGGCGGCTTGTGCGTGCAGAAGGCCGGGGATGGCCAGTGCCAGCAGAGCAACGGGAATCGCACGCACCATGGCCGGTCCTCCGGGAGCACGGGAACTGCGCGGCCAAGAGGAACTTCAGCGGCAGAGCCAGGCTCATCATGTGCTACTGCGGAGGATGGCACGGGTTGCCCCAGATCGGCGAGCGGGATTCAGGGCTCAGGGCGTTGCTCGACGCCTGTGCGCCGAATGCACGAGATCAATACGCGCGGCGTTGCGGCATGCGCTCCGGAACCTATACTGTCAGCGATCATGCTCACGCTATCGCTCAGTCACGCTGGACCGATAGGGAACGCCCAGGTCAACTTCGGCGATCTGACTGTGCTGGTTGGTCCGCAGGCAACCGGCAAGAGCATCCTTCTGCAATTCCTCAAGCTCGTGGAGGATACGGGGTACGTTTTGGCAGAGCTCAAACGCCATGGCTTGTACTGGGGTGGGCGCGTCGAGGATTTCTTTGACATCTATTTCGGCGAAGGAATGAAGTCACTCTGGCAGAGCGGCCAGACACGCCTATCGCGCGATGGCAAGAACATTGACTTGGCCAGATTGGTCCAGCGTCAGAGGAGGGACAAGGCCGAGTCGCTCTTCTTTATCCCGGCACAGCGCGTCTTGACCTTGCGCGACGGATGGCCGCGTCCGTTCACGGATTACCGCCCCGGGGATCCCTTTGCCGTTCGCGATTTCAGCGAACGGCTCCGATGGCTGATGGAGACTGAATTCGCTGGAACACGAGCGCTCTTTCCCGTGAAGAAACGACTGAAGAAACAACTGAGAGACTTGCTCAACAAAGCACTGTTCCGCGATTTTGACCTCCGAATTGCGAGCGACCGCTCGCAGAAGCGACTGGTACTCGGGCCACACGGAGGCGCAGTGGACCTTCCGTTCATGGTCTGGTCTGCCGGTCAGCGCGAGTTTGTGCCATTGCTCCTCGGCCTCTACTGGTTGCTGCCCCCAAGTGCCACGTCCATGCGCAGGGACGTCAAGTGGGTCGTCATTGAAGAGCCGGAGATGGGCTTGCATCCCCTTGGCATCTCAGCAGTGATGGTGTCAGTGCTCGACTTGCTCCACCGCGGTTATCGGGTATGTCTCTCGACACACTCGCCTCAGGTCATAGACGTGATCTGGGCTGTCAAGGCGCTCCAGCGGCACGATAGCGACGGTTCAGCGCTTCTGGACCTTTTCCAGCTCCCCCATGTTCCGAACCTGATCAGCCTTGCGCAGGATATCATGCGACGCGATGTGCGCGTGTACTACTTCGAAGGCAAGCCGAGCACAGTTCGTGATATTTCGGAGTTGGACCCGGGGGCGAACGATCGTGCCGAAGCCGGCTGGGGCGGACTGACTGAGTTCAGCGGGCGCACAGGCGGAGATCGTTGCCAGGTCGGTCCAGCAGGGCGAAAGCGATGAGTAAGACAAGTGCCTTCAAACGTGCCGTGCTGAGCTGCCCCTGCATCTCTATGTGCTATCATTCCGGTCTACAGGCATTGCGGGCGGGCGATCGGAGGTGCGTCTCTGCTGGCGCCGGCGTTCGGTTGCTTGGCAGCGTCAACATAGATCAGGCGCTTGCAGCAGACCACCCCAACGAGGCGCGCTGGGACTACACGGTTGGCGCCCTGACGCGTGCTCATGTTTGCGAAGCGGTATGGATCGAGATACACCCGGCGAGTTCAGATCATGTCGACGAGGTGATAGCCAAGCGCACCTGGCTCAAGGCTTGGCTGAATGGCGATGGTCGGGCACTGCAGCGACTGTCGAGGCGGTTTGTCTGGGTTGCTTCCGGCCGGATCGCTCTTCCGCCAAACGCTCCGCAGCGGCGTAGAGTCGCCGCCGCCGGCATTATCTTCGCCGGGCGACAATACCTGATTGCATGACAGTTCCCGTCCTCACAGCGCCTTCGCCCTCTCCCTGACCTCCTCGATCGGCCCCGTATACAGAAACGCCTGCTCCGGCAGATCGTCGGCCTTGCCCTCGCAGATTTCGTTGAAGCTCCGCAGCGTGTCGGCGATCTTGGTGTAGTTGCCCGTCTTGCCGGTGAACTGTTCGGCCACGAAAAACGGCTGGCTGAAGAACCGCTCGATTTTGCCGCCCGGCTGACGATCAGCTTGTCCTCTTCGCTCAACTCGTCGATGCCCAGGATGGCGATGATGTCCTGCAGGTCGCGATAGCGCTGCAACATGCCCTGAACCTTGCGGGCGATGCGATAGTGTTCCTCGCCGACGATCTGCGGGTCCAGCGCCGGCTGGCCGACGCCAGAGGATCGATGGCGGGGTAGATGCCCTTCGAGGCGATGGATCGTTCCAGATAGATGAATGCATCCAGGTGGGCGAACGCGTTGGCCGGCGCGGGGTCGGTCGGGTCGTCGGCCGGCACGTACACGGCCTGCACCGACGTGATGGCGCCGCGCTTGGTCGAACGTGATCCGCTCCTGCAATTCGCCCATCTCCGTCGCCAGTGTCGGCTGATATCCGACGGCCGACGGCATGCGCCCAGCAGCGCCGACACTTCCGACCCGGCCTGCGTGAAGCGGAATATGTTGTCGATGAACAGCAGCATGTCCGCCCCGGTCTCATCGCGGAAATATTCGGCCATCGTCAGCGCGCTCAGCGCCACGCGCAGACGCGCTCCGGGCGGCTCGTTCATCTGGCCGAACACCATCACCGTCTGGTCGATGACGCTCTTGCCGGTCGAGCCGATCTTGGCGTGCTGCATCTCGAGCCACAGGTCGTTGCCCTCGCGCGTGCGCTCGCCCACGCCGGCGAATACCGAATATCCGCCGTGCTGCTGGGCGATTCGCGCAATGAGTTCCTGGATGACGACAGTCTTGCCCAGTCCCGCGCCGCCGAACAGGCCGGCCTTGCCGCCGCGCACGAAGGGCGTGAGCAGGTCGATGACCTTGATGCCCGTCTCGAACACCTCGGCCTTGGGGATCAGGTCCGTGAAAGCCGGCGGCTCGCGATGGATCGGCCGGCGCTCTTTCACCTGCACCGGCCCGCGATTGTCCACCGGCTCGCCGAGAAGATTGAACACCCGGCCGAGCGTCTCCTTGCCCACGGGGACCGTCACGGCGCTGCCGGTATCCTGCACATCCATCCCGCGGCGCAGGCCATCCGTCGAGCCCAGCGCGACCGCGCGCACCTTGCTGCCGCCGAGGTGCTGCTGCACTTCGCCGGTCAGATGAATGCTCATGTTGCTGTTCTTCGCATCGACCACGACGGCGTTGTAGATGGCGGGAAGCTGGTCCTCGGGAAACTCGGCGTCGAAGGTCGAGCCGATCACCTGCGTGATTTTTCCTACCGCGGGCATGTCATATCCTCTCTCGGTTGTCTGCCGTGGCCACAATCCGGCCATTTCGGCAGAGCGGCTGATTGTAGTGAAGTTGGCGGGGGTGACAAGCTCAGATCGTCGGCATGACGTTGCCGCCGCAGACCGGGATGTACGCGCCGGTTATAAAGCCCGCCAGGTCGGAGGCCAGGAACGCGACCATGTTGGCGATGTCCTGGTCGTCGCCGCGCCGCTTGAGTGCGACGGTCTTCTCATATCCCTCGTTTCGCGTATCGCCGGCGGCGCGCTGGCGGTCGCTGATCATCCAGCCGGGCGCGACCTGGTTGACCGTGATCTGGTGCTCGCCGATCTCGCGGGCCAGCACGCGCAGCACGCCATCCATGCCGCGTTTCCCCGAGACATAGGCCGACTGCGATGGCGCGTTCATCATGGCGCACTCGGTGTTGATGGCGATGATGCGGCCCCAGCGCTTGCGGATCATGGCCGGGGCGAACGCCTTGGCCATGAGCACGTTCTGCAGCACGCACGTGCGGAACTGGCTCTCGTAATCCGCCACCGGCTGCTCCAGCACGCTGGTCCATTTGTACTGGCCGACGGCGTTGTTGACGACGATGTCCACGTCGCCAAGCTGACGTGCGACCTCCCGCTGCATCGCCGCGACCGATTCGGCGTTGGTCACATCCGCCTGGACGATGATGCCCCGCCCGCCTTGGCGCGAGATATCGTCCAGAACCTGCGCGGCTTTGTCGCGATTCTGAAGGTAGTGAACGGCCACGGCCGCGCCGCAGTCGGCCAGCGTGCGCGCCATCACGTGTCCTAACTCGCCGCTGGCGCCGGTGACCAGCGCGATCTTTCCCGATAGATCGATCTTGAGCATGGGGCCAAATCATACCGAGCATGCCCGTCTGTGGCACGAGCGGCCCCCGCCGTGCGAAGAGGACGCGGCCGGGGCGGCGCGCTCCACGATCACCCCACGTGCATGATCGGGGCCACCGACGGCACGCCATTGGAGTTCACGATGAACAGCATGTAATAGCCCGGCGGCGCGGTGTTGGCATCCGGCGGCGCCTGCACGGTCAACCCGCCGGCCGTCTGCGTAAACGTCAGCGGTATGTAACGCTGATCCATGTTGATCTTGTGCGTGACGGCGCCGTTGCGTATCAATGCGACGGACTTGATGCTCGCGCCATCGGGTGTGCCAACGAAGAAGCTCGCGTTGTACCCGATGCTCGACGGCGCGGAGCTGACCGTCGGCCGGGCGCCTTTGAACAGGTACGCCGGCGAGTAGATCTCGGCGCTGAGATAGTCGGCGTTGTTCACGTAGTTGCGCCCGCCGCCGGCCGAGAGAATCCGGCCATCGGGCAGCAGCAGGGCGGTCGAGTGATACATGCGCGGCGTCGCCATGCTGGCCACGGTCTGCCAGGTCCCCGTGCTCGGCGACCAGATCTCCGTCGGCAAGATCGCCGTCGATGGGTCATAGCCGCCCAGGGTGTTCGCTCCGCCCGAGGCGAACACCGTCCCATCGGGCAGGATGGTCAGGTTGTGGTGCGCCCGGCCGTACGCCATCGACGCGGTTGGCTGCCACGTCGGGTTGGGCTGCGTCATGTCGATCGTGTATGCGGTGGCGACCGAGGGGTTGGTGTCGTAAATGCTGGTGTCCGCGTAATACGAGCTGCCGGTCTTGAGAATCTTGCCCGGCAGGTACATCACCGAGCTGCCTCCGTTCAGCAACTGCGTATCGACGGTTGTCCACGTCTGCGTTGTCACGTTCAGCACAGCGGTGTTGGTGACGCCCTCATCCGAACCGGCCTGGACGATGTTGCCATTCGGCAGCACGTAAACGAACGGGTAGTTCGGCACCGACCTATTGGCTTTCGATAGGGTTGTTACGGTATTGGCGACTGGATCGTACACCTCGGGGATGGGAACGTAGTCGGAGTTGGTCTTCACCGACCCGGACGTGATCAGCGCCCGGCCATCGGGCAGCAGCGTCACCGTCGGATACCACCGCGGATACGCCATCTCCGGCCCGCGCGTCCAGGTCATCGTGGTCGGATCGAAAATGTTGAGGTGCGTCGTGCCCAGGTTCACGCCCGAGCAGTCGTGCCCGCCGACCACGAGCACCCGGCCGTCGGACAGCACCACCTGGCCGGAACAGAAGATGTCGTTGTTGTTGTTGGGATCGGGAACCGGCACCGGCGTGAAGGTGTTCGTCGCCGGGTTGTAAACGGTGGCCGACGAAGAGCCGATGCACGTCGGGCCGCCATCCCACATCAGGATTCTCCCGTCCTTCAGCAGGACCTGATTGATTGCCACCAGCGGCCAGTTCATGACGGACGACCACTGGCCCACCACGGATGGATCGGCCGCCGGCGCGGCTACGGTGAATGACCACTGTGCCGGACTGGGCATGACGGTGCCGCCGGCATCGGTGGCGCCGCTGACGACCGCCGTGTATGTCGCGCCCGCAGTCAGCGCTGCGGTCGGGGTGAAGGTCACGGTGTGCGTCGTGTCGTTATAGACGCTCGTTCCGGCAACAGGGTTGTTCGCCGGGTTGCGCAGGACGAACGAGATGCTCGCCGCCTGCACCGACTCGTTGAAGGTTGCCGACACCGTCGTACTCGACGCCACGTTTGTTGCGCCCTGGGCGGGTGTCTGCGCCGTCACCAGCGGCCCCACGACGCCCGTGCTGTTGAAGACCACATCGACCCAGTAGTTGCTGGCCAGATACGAACTCGTCGGGAAAGCTCTGGCGCCATAGACGTAGACGCCATTGCCGCCGGCGGCGCTGTTGGACAGCGCGTGCAGCGGGGCGTTGTCCACGCCGGCGGAGGTGAAGGAGTTGTTGTCTCCGGCATAGTGCCCCGTTGTCGTGTGATACGAGGCGACGTAGGTCGTCAGCGGCTGGATGGCGACGGGGCTGGCGAAGGTCACCTGCTGCCAGCCGGTGGCGGTCTCGTTGCCAAACGTCGCGCTGGCCAGAAGCTGGCCGGTGCTGCTCCAGAGTTCTCCCGTGTGAGTGCCGGTGTTGCCGGTACCCTTGTAGAACCGGATGCCGGTGATGAGTCCGCCGACGTCCGATTGGAACTTCACGCCGAGCTCGACCGCGTTGGGATCGTTCGCTGACGGGTTGGCCGGGATGGCCGTGGTCCCCCAAATGGTGAACGGACCGGTGCCGGGAGACTGGGTCGAGAACGACCACGCCACTTCGGCGGCCATCACGTTGCCCGCGAGGTCGGCCGCGCTGCTCACGATGACGTGATATGTTATGCCAGCCGCCAGCGGTGATACGGGCGTGAGCGTCGCCGTATTCGAGGTCGGGTCATATGTGATGGTGCCCGGCACCGACGTGTCTTTCGCGTCGCGGAGCGTGAATGAGAGGGTCGAGGGCTGAATCGGCTCGCTCAACGTGACGGTGACCGTGGTGGTCGTCAGCACGTTAGCCGCGCCGGGCGATGGGCTCTCGGTGATGACGGTGGGCGGCGTGGTGTCCGGTACGGCCGTCGTGAATGACGACGTTGCCGGCGCGGTCATCGTGTTGCCGGCCAGGTCCTTGGCGCCGGCGATGGTGACGATGTACTGGGTGCCAGCCGCCAGCGGTGATGTGGGCGTGAAGGTCGCCGAGCGCGTGGCGTCGGTGTAGAGTACCGTCCCGGCCACGGGATTGTTCGCGGCGTCCTTGACCGTGAACAGCAGCGTCGCCGGCTGGATCGACTCGCTGAACGTCGCGGTGATCGTCGTGTTGAGCGCGACGTTGGTGGCATTGGCCGCCGGCATCATGCCGGTGACCGTGGGCGGCGTGGTGTCCACGGCCGGCGCGATTGCCGTGTTCATGTCCGTCTGGATGGCCGACTGGCTCAGGGCGTTGTTGTAGACGCGGACTTCATCAATGAGCCCGGCCAAGAACTCGCCCCATACCGAGTTGCCGCCGATGCGCAGTGCGCCGGTGGACGTGACGATGTTGCCGGTCTTGGCGCTGCTCTTGACGAGCGTGCCGTTGACATAGAGCTTCAGCGACGAGCCGTCGTACGTCGCCGCCAGGAAAGTCCACGTGCTCAGCGGGAGTGCGGAACTGCCAACGGAACTGAAATCGCTTCCACCCGTGTTGATGTAGGCGGCCGGCGGACGGTTGCTGTTGTCCGTGGCATAGAGCGAATAGGCGAGCCCGCCCGTCCGCTCCTTGAGGATGGCGGTCTCCCAGCCGGTTCGAGAAGTCGGATTGACCCACGCCTCCAATGTCATCCCATTGGTCAGGTGCAATGACGGCGCATCGTTGATCGTCACCCAACTGTTCTTGCCGTTGAACGACAGCGCCTTGCCGTACTTCCCGGCCGACGACCACGTGGCGTTGGCGATCGTTCCGTTGTTGCCGTTGCCCGAGGCGTCGAACGCGGTCGAGCCGCTGCCTTCGTTGAAACCGTAGGCGGCGACGAGGCTCATCAACCTGCGGCTCTCCAGTTCCTCCAGGCAGGGCGGGATGGCTCTGCGGAGGTGAAGCCTTCGACTTGTATGCTGCCGGGCGGAAGTATGGGTACCCATAGCGGGCGCTTTGGGCAGCAAGCGCAATGCCCCGGATCGGCCGCCATTTGCGACGAGCGATCCCAACTGGATTGCCGGCGACTTGCACGACGCATTGGGTTCATGAACCTGCCTGGTTGGTGCGGGCGCACGGCTTCAGCGGTAAGCCGGCGCGATCATCTTCGTCGTCCGATCGCCGCAATTGTCCAGGGGATCTGTGAGGTATCGAGGGTTGGCCGACGGGACAAATGAGGACCTTTTCCGCTGAGCCATGGCTTCCTCGCGGTCCAGCTCGCTCAGGGATTCCCAGCGGCCGGCGCCGTGGTGGGAGCGTCGCCGGTAGCCGGCGCGGTCGTGGGCGGCGTTGCGCCATCCGGTGGCGGCACAAAGATCGTCGGATTCGTCGTGGGCGTTTCGACGTTGCCATCCGCCGACGGCGTGGTGGGGTTCGTTGTCGGCGGCGGCGTGGGCGCGGTAATCGTCGATGGGGCGGCCGTTCCCGGATGCAGGTTCACTTTGGCCCGCACGGCCGCCTCGAGATCGGCGGCGTAAAGCGGGAATGTCATGCTCTGATTGGATTGCGCCACCTTGATCAACTCGCTGGCCGCGTTGTTGAACGCCTTCTGGTCGCCTGTCGCCGTGAACATCGCATACAGCACGGCCACGCGGAGGAGCGACGCTTCGGTGCGCAGGGCGCCCTCGCGGGCATCCGCCGTGACAATGGCCAGGTCGTCGTCGGCGGTCTTCAGCGCGTCGGCGGCCTTCTTTCCGGCGGCGTCGATCTCCTGCTGCAACGTGGGCTTGACCAGTTCGGCCGGCGGCGTGAGCTTGGCCAATGCGAACACCGCCGTCATGCCATCGGCCGCGTTCTTCTGCTTTTCCAGCAGCATCTTCTCCTGCAGGTACAGCATGCCCAGCGCCTGGCTGGCGCGGGCCTTCTGGACGCGGAACTTGAACGGATCGAAGACGCTCTGCAGGCCCTCCCAGGCACGTCGGCCCGGCGCTTCGGAATTGGCCGCGTCGCGAAGCTGCTTGCCCATGTCGTTGATGACTCCGGTGGCCTCGACCACCGCCTGGTCAAAGTAGCTGATCGCCTGCTTGTAGTATTCGGCCGCCTGCTGGCGCTGCCTGTTGGCTTCGGCGAACGCGGCGGTGAACTGGGGCAGGGCCGCGGGACGCGATGTGGCGCCGGTCTGGATGGAACCGGCGATGGCCGCCGCCTCATTCTGCTGCTGCTTGGTCATCTCGCGGGTCTTCTGCCATCGCTGATCGATCGCATCGACCTGTTTCTGGCAATCCTCGGCGGCCTTGTCCGCGGCGCTCTTGGCCTTGGTGGCGGCGTCAAGGTCGGCCTGAAGCCGCTGGAGACTGAGGCGCTCGCCGAAAAGCTTCGCGTCGAGGTTCTGGCCTTCCTGCTGTTTCTCGAGCGACTGGGCGTGCAGCCGGACCGACTCCTCGGCGCGCGTGCGCTCCGACTGGTCCATCAGGGCCTTGGCGGCGTCGAAGGCGGCCGCGCGTTTCTGCTCCATGTCCTTGATGGCGGCGGCCTGCGTGGCGATTTGCTTGCTCAGGTCATCCATTTTCTTCGCCGCGGCGCTGGACTCGCCGAGGTGGGTGTCCTTGTTCTTGAGGTAGGCCTTCCTGGGCGAGTTCGCATCGTCGGTGTCGGGATTGCTGCCCTGCTGGGCGGCGATCGCCGGCAGTTGCGCGGAAACGCGGGCGGTGAGGTGCTCGATTTCGTAAAGCGCCAGCGCCGCCTCGGCCTCGTGGCTGTTGATGGCCGGGATGAACGAATTGCCCCTGGCATAGTTGGCCTGGGCGAAGGCGGCCTTGGCGTTGACCTTGGCGGCGGGGGAGGCAGCGCGTTCTTCGGTCGCGGCCTTGAGACGCAGGTAGGCCTGCTCCTCGCGCTGTGGCTCGGCGACGGTCTTTTCGATGCCGCGTGCGATGGCCCCGCTCTCGCCGAGCTTTGCCTTCACGCGCTTGTCGGCCATCGCCTCTTGTTTCTCGCAGGATGCGAGCGCGAGCAGCAGGGCGGCGCAGCCGGCCGCCGCCGCGAACTTGCCAAGCTGGTTCAGGTGCAGTCTCATGAGTGTGCGTCTCCTTGCGACGATGCCGAATCCGCGGTGCCTTAAGCCACTGGGCGAAGGAACTTGCAGCCCATGCGATTTTCCTTCACCGGCGGGGCAAAGTCAACGCCGAGGAGCAACGCCGAGGAGCAACTGCGCGACGCGACGGGCAGACGGTCGTCGGGTTGCCGGCCGATGTCACACCTGGATTCGTGACGTGATGCACAAAGAAGGCTGCCGGCTCAACCGCATCGCTTATCTGCCCGATGAAACTCAATATACGGCTTTCCAGGATTACTATGCACCCGTTGTCAGTGGTTGGGTCTGTCGTTCGTTGGTCAGTGGATCCGCCACTCGGTAATGTCGGCCTCAGTCCGCGAGTGGCCAACGGACTAATGACCCGTCCACTGACCACGGACAACTGACAACTGACAACTGACGACTACCGCGCGTTACAATCCCGCCCATGTCGCAGGAGCAGCCCACGCAGTCCGATGCCCGGCAGCTTGTTGACGAAATCCTCGCCGCCGCCCTGCGACAGCGAGCGTCCGACGTTCACCTTGAGCCGACAGCGCAAGGCTATGAGCTTCGCCTGCGCATCGACGGCCTGCTGCAAACCGCCGGCAGCTATGACCCGACGGTGGGACGGAGCCTCGTCAACCGTCTGATGGTCATGGCCCAGCTTCTGACCTACCGGCTGGACATCCCGCAGGAAGGCCGACTGCGCACCATCCTGCCCGGCTGCGATGAGCCGCTGGAGATGCGCGTGGCCACCATCGCCACGGCCCTGGGCATCCGCGCGGCCGTGCGCCTGCCGGCCGAGTTGATCCAGCCGCGCACGCTCGATGAACTCGGCCTGCCGAATCACGTCATGGACGGCCTGCTGCGCTTCGCCCGCACGGATGCAGGGATGCTCGTACTGGTCGGCCCGGCCGGCTCGGGCAAGACCACGACCATCTACGCGCTGCTGCAGAAGATCGCCGAGCTTTCGCCGGGCCTGAGCATTATCTCGCTGGAGGACCCCGTCGAGCGCCACGTCCCGGGCGTCACGCAGATCGAAGTCTCGCGCTTCGGCGAGATGACTTACGAACTGCGCGCTCAAGAGCATCCTCCGGCAGGATCCCCAGGTGCTCATGCTCGGCGAAATCCGCGATGGCGCCACCGCGTCGCTGGCGATCCAGGCCGCCCTCTCCGGCCATCGACTCATCTGCACCCTCCACGCGGCCGACCCCGCCGCGGCCATCGCGCGCCTCCTCGAAATGGGTCTGGAGCCCTACCACCTCACCAGCTCGCTGTTCGGCATCCTCGCCCAGCGCCTGCTGCGACGAAGATCAGCCGATGGCCAATACCATGGCCGGATTCCCGCTGCGGAGCTGGCGATGCTCGACGAGCCCATGCGCCAGGCCATACTCCGCCGCGCTGATGCTCAAATTCTGCGCCAAGGCTGTCATTCGCAGCAGGGATATGTTACCATGCGGGCGGTGGCGGATGCGTTGGCGGACCGAGGCGTGACGGACGCAGCCGAGGTGCAGCGCATCTTCGGCGAGGATCGTTGAGAGTGCGGCGGCCACTCGAACCAAGGGCTTTGCATCATGACAGCCTCCACGCAGCCAATCGGCACGTTCGCGTATCGGGCGCAGACACTCGAGGGTCTGCCCCTTTCAGGCACCATTGACGCCGCCACCGCCGAAGATGCCTCCTCGCGCCTCACCGCCATGCGCCTGCGCGTGCTGGAGCTTTCGCCGGCCGGCGCGATCCCCGCCGCCAAGCCGCTCACCGGCGATGATTTCATCGCCTTCAACCAGCAGCTCGCCCATCTCACCCAGGCCGGCCTGCCCATCGAGCAGGGCCTGCGCCTGATCGCCCAGGACATGCGCAGCGGCCGGCTCGCCACCACCGTTCGCCAGATCGCCGATGAACTCGACCGCGGCGTCTCCCTCCCCGCCGCCCTCGCCAAACACCAGGGGCAATTCCCCTCCATGTACGGTCGGCTCATCGAAGCCGGCGTCCGCGCCAACAACCTTCCTGGCATGCTGTTCAACCTGTCGCGACACCTGGAACTGACCCAGCGCCTTGCGCGACCCTCTGGCGCAGCATCGCCTACCCGCTCATGGTCCTTGGCGGCCTGGCCATCGTCGTCATCTTTCTCTCGTGGTTCGTGCTGCCCGCGTTCGACACGATTTTCAGCGGCTTCAAGGTCGATCTGCCCGCGATCACCACCTTTGTCCTCGTCGCCGGCCGGTTCTTGCCCTGGGTGATGCTGGGAATCCTCGCCATTGTTCTCATCGTTCCCGTGCTGGGGCTGTGTTTGAGGCGCAACGGGATGGACCGGAGCCTCGTTGACCGCCTGGTCCTGCCTTTGCCGCTGATCGGCCCGATTCTCAGGAAGAACCTGCTGGCCGGCTGGTGCAATGCGCTGAAGCTTGGCGTGGAGTCGGGCCTGGACCTTCGCGCGGCCATCGAGCTGGCCGACGATTCATCGACCTCGCCAGCGCTGCGCCGGGAGAGCCTCTCGCTCATCGTCGAGTTGGACGCGGGCCGGATGCCGGGATCGGTGTCTGGCGGGCGGATTCTTCCACCCGCCGCGACGGCGGCGATCGCCATTGGCATTCAGAACCACAGTCTTCCCGAAACGCTCTCCGGCCTCAGCCAGATGTACCAGCAACAGGCCGAGATGCGCCTGCGCACTCTGCCGGGCATCCTCTCGCCGGTGCTGATCCTGATATCGGCGGCGTTGGTGGCCGTGGTGATCACGGCGCTGGTCGCGCCACTTCTGACCCTGATTGGTAATCTCGGCGGGGGCTCGCGGAGATGAGGTAGGCATTGACGACGCTTTCTTACCGGCCTCCGCCCACGCCCCTGCTGAGCGGCAATCCGCCATGGTGGCAGCGGCTGCTGAGTATTGGCATGTGGTCCCTGGTGGCCGCCGGCGGCATCGTCGCCTTTACTCCTTTCGGAGACCTGGCGTTTATCCTCCTCGTCATTCTGCGTCACGCACGCCATCCGGGCCATTCGTCGCGCCCGGGCGATGACCATTCTAAGCTATCTCGAACAGTCCGTGCGGCAGAACCTGCCTCTCGTGCCGTCGCTGCGCGCCGCACAAGCCAGTGAGACGTGCGCGACGGCACGGCGGCTGCAGGATGTGTGCAAGGTGCTGGAAGCCGGCGCCTCGGTCTACGCGGCGTTGGCCACCCAGGTGCCGGAAATGCCGCGCCGGATCATGCGGATGACGGGTGCCGCCGAGCGGATCGGCCGGCTTCCGCAAACGCTGCGCACGCTGATGATGCAAGAGCGCACCGATCGTCCGAGCGCGAGGGCGCGGCGACGTTCACATTGGTTTATCCGCTCCTGCTGCTGGTGCTCATTTCGGCCGTGCTGACCTTGCACACGGTTTTCGTGATGCCGAAGCTGATGCGGATCTTCCGCGATTTTGGGCTTTACCCGCCCGCGATCATGCGATGGATGGCGGATTTTGGGGACACGTGTGCCCCGACAGTGCTCATCGTCGCCGGCGTGGTGGCGCTGGGCTTCCTGGGCATGCGGCTCTTCGAGATCTTCTCACTCCGAAACTTCACCCGCTACTCATGGAGCCTCACCGACTGGCTCACGTGGCACGCGCCGCTCGCCCGTGGCCTGGTGCAGCCGCGGATTGGCCGATATCTGCCATGTGATGAGCCAGGGCCTGCAGGCCGGATTCTCGTTCAATGAGGCCATCAGCCAGACTCTCACTCTCGATATCAACACCGCTCTCCGCTCGAAGGTGCTGCGCTGGCTCGACGGCGCGTGCAGCGGCCAGAGTGTCTCCCATGCCGCCCGGGATGCCGGCCTCCCGCGGCTGCTCGTGGGTATGCTGGGAGCGGCCGAGGTTGCAGGCGGCATGAGCGACACCTTTGAGTTCCTCGCCCGCTACTACGAAAACCGATTCAGCCGCTCGCTGCTTCTGCTGCAGGGCGCTATCGCCCCGCTTACGGCGCTGGTTTTTGGGGCCCTGGTGTGCGCGGTGGCCCTGAGCCTCTTTGTGCCGATGACCGAGTTGCTCCAGAAGATAGGCCTGCCATGCTACAAGCTCTGACATGCCGGCGCGGCTTCATGCTGATGGATGCACTCGGCGGGATCATTCTCGTCGCGTCCCTGGCCACCATCCTCGCAGTCGCCATCAACCGCCAGAGCCGCGCTGAGCAGAAACTCGCTGACATTCGCGCCGCCGCCCGCATGGCCGAGGAAGTTGCCACCGATCTTCAGACCCAGCCCGCGCCGGCGGTTGAGAAAGCCGCGCGCGTTGATGTCAGCGTGACCATTCACGCGCTCGACACCGCCGCTATTTCCGGCCATGCATGGGCCGAGATCACCGTCACTCGCCGCGACTCGTCCGCGCGGCTCCTCGCCCTCGTTCCCGCCAAGTCGCTGCCACAGCAGGGGAGGGCGCCATGACCGCGCTGTTCGGAGTTCCGCGTTTACGCGGTCCTGTCACGGTGCGTCACTTCCATCGCGAGCGAGGATTCACGCTCCTGGGCATGGTGACATCGCTGTTCTTCTTCGCGGTCTTCGCCGCGCTGGCGAGCAAGCTCTTCATGCTGACGTTGGGGACCATGTACGCCGCGGGCGATGCACAGTCGCAGGTCGCGAGTGTCGATCACATGATCGCCGTGATCCGCGCCGATGTCTGGAGCGCATCGGAGATGCGTGTGGCCGACGGCCGGCTGGTTCTCACCACGCCGCAAGGCACCATCACATGGCGCGGCGACCGATGGTTCCGTGATTCGCGCGGCCGATATTTCCGGCAAGAACGATGAGCGATGCTGGGCCGAGGTTGGCGCCGGCCTCAGCTTTGAGTGCCGCAGCCAGGCAGTTGTCCTCAAGCTCATCGATTCGCCCACAAAGCGAGCCGACGAAGTGCTTCTGATCAGTCAGGCGCAACTGGTGGAAAGGACCGCCCCATGACACGCGCACGGCCCCGACCTCGCGCCTTTGCCCTGCTGACCGGCCTGGTGCTGCTCGGCCTCGTCGGCGTCGCTCTGGCCGCCATGTCCGCCCTTTTCGCCCAACAGGCCCGCCGCACCACCGATGCCCGCCGCGACGCCCAGTTGCGCCAGCTTCTCCTGGCCAGCGCTGTCGCTCTCGAAGACCGCTGCGCCGCCTGGCCTGCCGAAGCCGGCGAGCAGGCGTTCGCGGTAGCGCTGCCCAAGCCCCTGGCCGACAACGGCGCATCTCTTTCGATCCAGATCAGGCGAGAGCCTGCCTCGACTCAGCCGATCCTCGCCGCGCACGTGGAAGCCCGCTTCCAGGGCCAGCAGCTTCGGCAGACGCTGGACCTGTCTCATTCCGCTGGCCGATGGCACATCACCGGGGCGCGGCTGGGAGAATGATGGGAGCTGTGTGCTGCCAGTGCCCTCACTGGCGGTCCCCGATCCGCCGGTGAGGGCACCGGCGGCACTCATGCTCATTCCTCACGTGCTCAGCACCGACAGCTCATTCTCCACGTTGAGCACCGTATCTCTCACCCCACTCACGCTGTCGATCGCATACGAGTCGTAGCCATTCCCGCCGTCGATCGTGTCGCCGGCTGAAAGGTCGATCGCCAGGAATAGGTCGTCGCCTTCGCCGCCGACCATCGAATCTGATCCCGCTCCGCCCACCAGCACGTCATCTCCCGCGCCGCCGATGAGCGTGTCGTTGCCGTCGCCGCCGATCAGCGTGTTGCGCGCGGCGTTGCCCACGAGGCAGTCGTTGCCCGACCCGCCGGTCACATTCTCCACGTCGGCCATCACGTTGTCACGCTCGCCGGGCGCACCGTCGTTGGCTTTGCCATCGAGCGTGACCTTCACGGCGGTCGTGCGCGCTGAATAGTCGGCCTTGTCGATGCCGGGCCCGCCGCTGAGCACGTCCTGGCCCAATCCCGCGACGAGCGTGTCGTTGCCCGGCCCGCCGTAGAGCCGGCAGCCGCGGTCGTCCGCCTGCAGGTAATCGTTGCCGGCCTCGCCGTAGAGATCCGCCTTGGCCTGCACGGCCGACGTGACGATCACGCGGTCGTTGCCGCCGCCCGCCATGATGCGGATCAACTTCACGTCGGCCGCCAGCGTCGAAAATGTCAACGTGTTCATCGCGACGATCACCTGGTCGTTGGCGGCATCGACTGTGATGACATCGTCCTTGCTTGTTCCCTGGATCAGGAGCAATCCGTTATCGAGGGATACGGTGATCGAGAGCAACGCGCGTGTTTCGAGTGGTTCCAACACGTATTGATCTTCGGCAACGGGGGCCGCGCGTCTCCAGCATTTGTGGCACGAGCGGCCCCCGCCGTACCAGAAGAACCGCGGCCGAGGGCGGCACGCTCCACGGATCTCAACGCTTTGACACCACAACGCCGCGGCCGGAAAATGCCGACATCGTGGATACCCCACCGGCCGACCAATCGCCCCAGCAGAACATCGACGAGGCGGCCATTCGGCAACTTGACGGCGCCGAGCTGGTGGCCGGCCTGCGCCTGCTGCGGCCGGCCAATCGCCTGCTTCTGGATGCCTTTCGCAACAAGCTCTGCGATGCGTACCTGTCGCAGGCCCGCGCACTTCAGGATCGATGGCAATGGCCCCAGAGCGTGTACTGGTCCGATTGCGCCGCTCAGCTCCGCCCGACGGGGAGCGAAGTCGAGGCGAATGAGAATTGCCTGCGGCGGGTGCTGCTATTCTTCAACCTGGCGCCGGCGGGAGTGGTGGCGATGTTCTACCTTTTCGTGGCCATCTTCCGCCTCACCTGGCCGGTGCAGGCGGTGGTCGCCGCACTGGCGGCGATGCTCGCGGCATGGGCGGCGCATCGGGTGCTTGGCCGGCGTTTCGCGGGCGTCAAGCCTGCCCTGGCCCATTCGGCGGCCGTGGCGATATTGGCCTCACTTGGCGTGCTCCTGGGCGACGTGGCCGACTGGGGCTTCCTCCTTCGGGTGACATACGCGTGGCTGGCGCTGGCCATCGTCTATGTTATCGGACTCTGCCTTGCCCAGCGCGTGCTGCTGCGGCCGGCGTCGCCAGCCATCGCCGACTCGGGCGATCCCGGCGAGGTCGAGAGCCTGATTACGCTGCTGTCGCGCGACTGGCCTGCCATTGCCCAACATTATCGGAATCTGCCAGCCTTCGCGCATTACATCGAGCGGCTTCGCCAGGAGGAGCTGCGCCGCGCTGAAGATGCCCGCAAGCGCCAGGCCGAACTGGAGGCTGCCCGGTTGCAGGCAATACTCGCCGACGCTCTCCGCGTCGCCCTGACCACGGCGGCGGAGATAGGCCAACAGGTGCAGCAATGCCTGGAAGCCCACAAATCCGGCGATGCCGCAAAGACGGCGGAGCTTCTATCCAATCTCCAGCAGACCGGCCTCGCGCTGGAGTCGCAGCTTAAGGCGATTCTTGGCGGGCCGCCCGCGACGCCCGATGGAATTGGGGAGGGCGAGGCCGCGCAGGGAACTCGCGTGTGCTCGGGGGACATGAATGTCCCCGCTCGCACACGCGATGGCAGACAAGAATGTCCGCCCCACCGTTCTACAGCATCCGGCAAGCCGACAGAAGAAGGAGTGAAACATGACGAGAATAGCACTCACGACCACAGCCCTGAGCATCCTGCTGCTCTCGATGGCCCACGCGGCTCCGCCCCCGGGATACAAGCTGATCTGGAGCGATGAGTTCGATGGCAAGGAGCTCGACCAAACCAAGTGGACGTATCGCGGGCTTGGCCCGCGCCGCGATGCCGTCAACACGAAAGACGCCGTGAAGCTCGATGGCCAGGGGCACCTGGTCATCACCACGTCCAAGGCGGTGGCTGACGGCAAGACGCAGTACCAGACCGGCATGATCGCCACCCAGGGCAAGTTCGAGCATGCCTTCGGCTATTGGGAGGTCAGCGTCAAGCTCCAGAAGCAGGAAGGCCATTGGTCGGCGTTCTGGCTGCAGACGCCCACGATGGGCAAGCCCGTCGGCGATGTCGCCAAGGCCGGCACCGAGATCAATGTCTTCGAGTATCACTCGCGATGGAAGGATGGCATCCAGCACACGCTGCACTGGGATGGTTACGGCAAGGACCATCAGACCGCCGCCTTCAAGGCTACTGGCAAGGACCTGGCCGACGGCTATCACACGATCGGCCTGCTCTGGACGGCCGAAAAGTACATCTTCTACGTCGATGACAAGCCCACGTGGGAGACCGACAAGGGCGTCTCGCAGCGAGGCGAGTTCATCATCCTCAGCCTTGAGGTTGGCAAGTGGGCCGGCGACATCGCCAAGGCCAATCTGCCCGACAGCATGTACGTCGATTACGTGCGCGTGTACGACAAACCCTGATCGCCATCGAGCCACGGCGTGAGCTGGGTGACGATCAGCAGCGCAACATAAGGCCCGATCAGGCATGAGAGGTAGAGCTGGCCTGCCGCCGCCGCCGCACCGAGCAATACGGCGAAGATCGCCTGGGCCTTGGGGCGCGTTGGCCCCAGAATGGGGCGGGTGCGCCAGGAAAAAGACCATGAACAACAGCGGCGAGGCCATAAGCTGGTAGTTGGCGAATGTCAGCATCGTGGCCCAGTCGAGGTGGGCGCACGGCAGGAAGATCGGCCGCCACTGCACGCCGGCATCGCTGATCGCCACGGGCACAGGCAACACGAGGAATGCCAGATAAGCCGCCAGGATAGCCAGCAGGGGGATGCGATAGCTGATCACCCGGCGGTATAGCAGGAAGAACCCGCCGATCAGCACGGCGATGGCCGAGCTGGCGCCGATCGGACCGGGATGGCCGCCGACTACCAGGTCCTCCAGGGGCGGCATGGCGTCGCGGAGCAGGGCATTGAGCGACAGCCACCAGTGGTGGTGTGGCCGCCACGCCTGCGTGTACTGCGAAAGCTGCTGGGCCGCGGCCCTGTCGAAGACGACCGCGTCGGCGGGGGCGGGCGAGTGCCAGTTCACCCATCCCTCTTCGCGCGGGATCTGCGGGTGGTCGGCCGGCACGAAGTTCGCCAGATCGCCCATGAACATGCGCTTGCGGTGGAGCACCACGTGCGGCCAGAGGAGCTGCCCGAAGAGCGCCACCAGCAGCAGATAGGTCACCAGCAACGGATGCCCGCGCTGGTGGCCGACATTCCCGAGCAGCCAGATCGCGGTGGCCAGCAGCAGGCCCGCGGCCGGGATGATCGCCCACGGCGCCCGGTCCTGCGTGAACATCCCGGGGTCGAAATTGTTCATGAGATGCGCCGGAAGCATCAGCCCCAGCAGCACGGCGAGCCACAGGCCATACTCGATGCTCAGGCACGCCCCGCGCCGGCCGATGCGCCGCCAGATGCAAATCCCCCCGGCCGTCAACATCACCAGCACCAGCATCAGCGCCATTGCGCGCAGCCGTACAGCAGCGAGCCGGCGGCCATGGGAAACAGCGCCCCCAGCATCTGGATCACGTAGCCTCGTGGCGAAGTTGGATCGCACGACACCGTCATTGCAGCGTGATGCCGACGCGGCGGCAGATGCCCTTGAGCGCATCGGCCGCCACCTTGAACAGCTCGAGCCCGGTCTCGCCATGCGAGTGCCCCGCCACCTTCAGGTGCGGCTCGAGGCTGAGGAATCCGCTGTAACCGCTCTTGTACGCATCGGCCAGGATCGGCTCGATCTGTCCGTCGCCCTGACCTGCCGGGACCACCTGGCCGGTGCCTGCTTTGGCATCTTTGATGTGGATATGCGCCACATATGGGCGGAGGATCGGCCAGTTGCTCATCGGCCGCTCGCCGGCCTGCACGAAGTTGGCAAAGTCGAACGCCGCCCGCAGCTTGGGCGAGTTGATCGTCTTTAGCAGATCCAGGCAACCCGCGCCCTTCTCGCCATAGATGTCCTTCTCGTTCTCGTGTACCAGCACCACGTTGCCGGCCTTCACGTAATCCACCTTCGCCTGCATGCGTTTCATGACGGCGTCGCGATGTCTGCGGATGTCCTGGTCCTTCTCGGGCGGGTAGTAGCTGAAGATGCGGATGAAAGGCGAGGCGAAAAACTCGGCCAGCTCCACGGCGATCTTGAAGCGGTCGAAGTGCGCCTCCCACGAGTCGTTGATCTTCACCTTGCCGATGGGACTGCCGATGCTGGCGACGCCTATGCCATTGGCCGACAGCTTGGCGCGAATCTCGCTGCGCATGGCCTGGTCGAAATCCAGCACGTTCTTCCCGGCCACTCCGCGCAGCTCGAAGAACATCACGCCGTTGTCGCGGCAGACCCGGATCTGCTCGTCGAGGTCGGGGGAAATCTCATCGGCAAAAGCGGCCAGTCTGATCATCGTCGCTCCTTGGGTTTGGCGGGCGGATTGTAATAGGGTCCGGGGTCTGGGGTCTAGGGTGGGGCAATGCGTATTGCGTATTTCGTATTGCGTAAGCCGTTCGCAATACGCAATACGCAATACGAAATACGCAGTATGGCTTACTCCACCTCCATCCACCTCTGCACCGTCGGCAAGCCATACTCCGCCGCCCCAGCGATCACCCGCAGATTCGGCAGCACCCGCACATCGGCCGCTGTGTGCGTGTGGCCGCAGAGCACCGTGAGCCTGCGCTCCGGATGACGCAGCATGATGTCGTAGAGCACATCGCCGACGGCCTTGCAGGCCATGTGCGGCAGCCAATCGTCGGTCGTCGGCTGTGTCTCGTGCCGACAGGCCTGCGGGAATGGCGGCGGGTGCGTCACAAGAACCACGTGCTCGTGCGTGGAGAGGGCCTGCGGAAGCACGCTACGGAAGTGGTCGGCCGCTTCGTCGCCCAACCGGTTCAGCAGGCGAAGCCGGTCTGTCTTGCCGACGGCCGCCAGTTCGCGGATCAGGAGATAGTCATTGAGCGTTATGGTCGATCGCGCGTAATCGCCGTATCGTCCATCGGCCCAGCCCTCGTGACCGACCAGCCCTGTCTGCGGCGTGAGCGATATGACGCCCGCCTGCCGCAGCCAGCAGAGCCGGGGCGCGTGCTGAACGATACGCTCGGTCTCAGCAAGCACGGCCGCGATCGAGCCGTGATAGAAGTCGTGGTTGCCCAGAACGAAGTAGACCGGGCACTCCAATACCTCCTGCATCTCCTGCAGATAGAGTCCGAAATCCTTCGCTTCGCCTGTGTCGCCACTGATCAGGACCGCATCGGGACCGTTGACGCGAATGGTTTCGAGGAACTCGTAGAGCTGTCGGCCGACGATCACGAAATTCAGATGCACGTCCGTCAGCCAGGCGATCCGCTTCATGTCGTGGATTATATCGGCAGTGCCGCCAGTGCCCTCACTGGCGGAATCGCTCGGCCGAGAGGACCGCCAGTGAGGGCACTGGCGGCACGCTCACCGGCGCTGCATCAGTGATTCGATCTCCTCCGCTTCGACCGGAATATCGGCCATCAAATCCACCGGCCCCTGCTCGGTCACGAGGATGTCGTTCTCCAGGCGCACGCCAAAACCCTCATCCGGGATGTAGATGCCGGGCTCGACCGTGAGTACCCATCCGGGCGCGAAGGGCTCCGTCGTATAGCCGACATCGTGAACGTCGAGCCCCAGCGGATGGCCGAGGCCGTGCATGAAGTACTTTCGACACGCCGGCTCATCCTCGGTCTGCTTCTTGATGTCCTTGCGCTTGATCAGCCCGAGGGCAAGCAGTTCATCGTTCATCATCTTCTGGGCCTCTTTCTGCCAGTCGCGGTGCAGCTTGCCGACGGTGGCGTTCTGGATCGACTGGCGCATCACGCGCAGGACGGCGTTGTAGACCTGCTTCTGCCGGCGGGTGAATCGCCCACCCACCGGGATCGTCCGCGTCAGGTCGGCGTTGTAGTTGGCGTACGAAGCGGCCACATCCAGCAGCAGCAGCTCGCCTTTCTTGCAGGGCTGGTCGTTGGTGATGTAGTGGAGGATGCAGGCGTTCTTGCCCGAGGCGATGATCGGGCTGTAGGCGAACCGCGCGCGGTTCCGCGTGAACTCGTGCGCCAGCTCGGCCTCAAGCTCGTATTCCATCACGCCGGGGCGCACGTGCTTGAGCAGCCGGCGAAATCCCTTGCCGGTAATCTCGATGGCCTTCTTCAAAAGCTCCAGTTCTCGCTCGCCCTTGGCGATGCGCAGGCGGTGCATGACCCTGGCCAGCCGATGATACTGGTGCAGCGGATAGCGCACCTGGCAGTCGCGGACGAAGCGGTCATCGCGCGTCTCGACCTCGCTGCCCGATCGCTTGTGCTCGTTGGTGTTGAGATAGACGTTCTCGGCTTCGCACATCAGCCCGCGGAACGTCCCGGGGAAGTCGGAGAGCCACTTGATGTTCTTGATCCCCGAGATTTCGGTGGCCTGCTCCTTGGTGAGCTTATGTCCCTCCCAGATCTTCAGGTGATCGCTGGGCTGGCGGAGAAAGAGGATCTCGCGCTGCTTCTCCTCAAAGGCATTGGGCGCCAGCAGCAGAACACTCTCCTCCTGCTCGATGCCGGTGAGGTAAAACAGGTCGGAGTTGGGCTGCATCGGCAGGCTGCCATCGGCGTTGGTGGGCAGCACGTCGTTGGCATTGGCGATCACCAGCGAGTTGGGCAGGAGCAGCGATCGCAGACGGTCACGGTTCTCACAGAACAGCTTGGGGTCGATGGGGAGATGGCGCATGACTTGGAACCTTGCTAAGGACGCGCGAAATCAGTTCGGAGTTCAGGCTTTAGCCTGCAGGATCCTGCCAGCCTGAAGGCTGAACTCCGAACCTGCGCGAATTAGGCACATTATTCAGATTGGCGTTGCGTTGGATACTGGTGCCGGCTGGGCAACAGGAACCGCCGGTTTGATGAACGGCTCTGGCCCGATGACGATTGCCTGATATGTCAGCAGCTTGGCATCCGCGCCCTGCCAGGCGTTCGGCTCGATGCCCATCTTCTCGCTGCACAGACGCGTCAGGAGCTGCTCGCGCGTCCAACCGGTCTCGCGCGCCACCTGCGGGAGGAACGTGCCCGTCCGGCCGCGGCACATGAGATAGATCCCGTCGTTGGGCGGGTCGAAATCCAGCACATTGGCGGCCGGCGCGAGCGGCGAGAGAATGCTGACCTCGATATCGAGTCGCGACAGTTCCTCGGCGCTGATGGGGTTGTGAACGAATCGCGGATCGTACAGCGCCGACTGGGCCGTTTCGTGAATCGTTTTAATCAGCGGATCGCTGGTCTGCAGCCGGCCAATGCAGCCGCGCAGCCGATGCGTGCCGCGCTCGTGCAGCGTGACGAAGCAGCCGGCCGGCATGAGCAGGACGGGATCGTCAGTGCCCGGAATTTTGTAACGCGAATTACCCCGGAGGGCCTCGCGAATTCCCATGCGCGCTGAATCAAGCAGGAATTGCCGCTGATTATCGGGAATAACCATAGCGGCGGGTATCATACCGCGCTGGTGGGGAAATGCCGAATGTCGAAGCACGAATGTCTAATCAATGCCGAAGGTCGAAGGCCGAATGACGAATGACGAATTTCGGACTTCGGCATTTGGCATTCGGATTTGATTAGACATTCGGCATTCAGCATTCGACATTCACGGTTTACCCCACGTCCAGCTCTTCGGCGAATTCGGAAACGACAGCGTGTCAAACTTCCTCTCGCCGGTCTTCCCAAAGAACACCTTGTCGGCGAAGTCGAGCAGGACGTTCCAGTCGTCCACGTTGTGCTCGTGCTTGCCCTCGCGCCAGTAGATGCCGATCTTGTCGGAGGCGCCGAGGAAGTCGTAGACCTCCTTGGCCGCCAGATAGGTCTGCTGGGTGCCTTCGGGATTGGCCCAGAGGTCGCCCAGGGCCTCGGTGCTCAGCAGCGCCCGCGGCGCGACGAGCGCCTTGAGTGAGTGTTGGTCGATGGGCAGGCGGTCGATCTTGCCGATGAACTCGCGGAAGCGCGGCGTGAACCAGAAGGGGAAGTTCTTTGTAATGGCCACGATGTCCTCGCTCTTGGCCGCCTGGAACCGATAGCACCCCGCGCCGCCGCAGCCGCTGTTGTTGGGGACGGTGAGGGCGATGCGCTCATCGAGCGCGCCGGCCAGCAGCGTCGCCTTGCCGCCGCGCGAGTGGCCGGTGATGGCGATGTGCGGCTTGTTGACGATGTCCAGCGTGTAGAGGAAATCGACTACGCGGTGGAAGCCCCACGCCCAGCATGTGACGGCCGAGGGATCGTAATCGGGATAGGCCTGGTAGATGGGATCGATGCGGGTGTTCTTGTCGGCGGCGATCTCGGTGCGGTCGAAGTCGGCCAGGACGTAGCCGCGCTTGATGACGTTGGCGACTTGCGCATCGCCGAGTCGTTGCCAGCAGCCATCGCCGCGAATGATGGCGGGGAACGGACCCTTGCCCTTCGGCACGGTAAGGTAGACGTGGAACTGCACCTTGCCATCGCACATGCTCAGGAGGAACTCGCGCTCGGTGGCGTTGATGGCGTCGTTCACGTGCGCCGGCAGTTCGCGGGCCGTGACGGATGGCGGCGCGGGCGGAATGTGGCCATATTCGTAGTAGAGGATGAGCGCCCGCAGCTCGGCACGGCGTTTGTCCCAATCGGCCTTGCTCTTGACGCGGCTGCCGTCGTTGAAGAGGAACGGGTCGGGCAATTCCTTGATGGCGGGAAGCTGATCGGCCGGCGGAAGCTCCTTCACGCCGGGCGGCAGGGCGAGGGCGATTTCGGTCATGAGCAGGCTCCCAATGAACAATGCGAAGGATGATTTCATGGCACTCCTCCAAACGTGAAGTCACGCCAGATGCGGCGCGACTTGGTCTGTTTCCCACTGCGTACAATATACCGGCGCCGGCTTGCGGATGTTTCCAAAGCACCCCGAATCGCACTTGATGCAGGGGATGATGCGCTCGGGATGGCCCTCCTGGATCTTGCGCGGAAGCTGGGCGTCGGCGATGAGCGCCCGGCCGATGGCCACCAGATCGCAGCGGCCATCGCGCAGGCGCGCGTGGCGGCGTCGGGGTCTTCCATGCCGTTGACGGCGATGACCGGCACCTTGAAATGCTGCTTGAACGGCGCGGCCAGATCGGCCTCGATCTGCTGCTTGGCGGGGGAGATGTCCAGCAGATTCGCGCCCGCATCGACGAGGCGGCGGGCCAGTTCGAGGCTGTCTTCGACGCCGTAGGCCTTGCCGGTGGGCGTGTGGCGGTAGAACAGCAGGTAGTCATTACCGACAGCGCGGCGGATGCTCTGGACGATGCGCACGCCGAACCGGCAGCGGTTATCGAGCGTTCCGCCATATTCATCGGTGCGACGATTGCGGTCGGGCATGAAGAACTGGTTGATGAGGTAGCCATGGGCGCCGTGGGGCTCGACGGCATCGAAGCCGGCATCGCGGCAGATGAGGGCGGTGGCGGCGTAACGCTGGAGAATGTCGTCGATTTGCGCGGCCGTGAGGGTATTGGGATCGACTTCAGCGCGGAACTGGATCGGGAAGAGTTGGATGGCGGCCGCCGCGCCCTGGTCGTGGATCGCCTTGACAAGCGGCCGGAGATTGTCGGCCGTCAACTCCGTGCCGAACCGGAGGATGGACGTCACCTCGACCGTGACCATCGCAGCGCCGCCGGCGGCCAGACGTCGATACCACGCGATGCCCTCGGCCGATGTGATTGGCCGAATCTGCAGCATTGGCGGCGCGACGATGCGGTTGCGCAGCACGAGGCCATTGAGATGGAAGGGGGAGAAGAGCTCGGGATAGTCGGATGTCGCGGAGTGCTGCATCATGGTTGAAAGTCCGGTGGGACCAGACGCAGGACCATAGCGCAGGCGCGCTGCGCCACCTGCGATGCCTGCCGGGCATCGGCCCGCGTCACGGTCGGGTTATCATCGTACCGAAGCTGAACGGCGTAGGCTGTGAGTGCCACCACGTCAGGTGAGTTCAGCAACAGAGAGGGTTCGCCGCTCTCGCAGGCTTCTGCAAGCTCCTGGAGGTCGTGGGTGAACGGATAGCTCACGCCACGGCTCACCAGAAACGCCTTCATGTACTTTTCGACGGCTTGTTGACAGTGAAAGCACGCGACGGCATAAGGGCCGTTTGCAGCCATGACGAGACGAACGGTGCGCAAGTCCTCGTTGCCTTTCTTCAGCAGGGCTTTGGCGAGGTCACGCGGGTCTTTCATACAGGACCTTTCCCTCGCGGGCAATCGTGGTGATAAACGCCATCGGCACTCTGCTCCACTCATCAATTTCTTGTTGTGTGTAGACGACAATATCCTTGGGAATACGGATGTCCTTCAGTGCGATCCAGTAGCGCGTGCCTCGCTTGTGCGGCGGCACGTCCGAGTGTTCCTCAACGATCAGCAAATCAAGATCGCTCTCGGGACCAGCATCGCGCCGCGCATGCGAGCCAAACAGCACAATCGAGAGCGGCTCGCCGACGGCGCGAATTCGCCGCACGATGGTGGACAGAAGTTGCTCATCGACGATCGGGGCTTGGGCCACTGTCATGGGCACTCCCAACGATCATCCTATCCGGCCAATGAGGCGCAGTAAACCATCGAGGATCGTCAGCGGATGCGGTGGGCAGCCGGGGATGTAGAGATCGACGGGGAGGAGATTCGTCACGCCATTGCAGACCTGCTCGGTGATCCACGAATGGGCCGCCGGAGATGGCGCATGCGCCGACGGCAATGACGATCTTAGGCGAGGGCACGGCGTCGTAGGTCTTGTGAAGGGCAAGCTCCATATTCCGGCTTACTGGCCCGGTGACGAGGAGGCCGTCGGCGTGGCGCGGGGAGGCGACGAACTGGATGCCGAAGCGGCCGAGATCCCAGCCGACGGTGCCGAGCACGTTGGTGTCGGCTTCGCAGGCGTTGCAGCCGCCGGCGCTGACCTGGCGGAGTTTGAGGGATCGACCAAGCAGCCGGCGGAGCTTGTCATCCAAAGCCGTGGCCAGCTTCGTCGCATCGCCTTCGATGATGAGATCCTCGCGCTTTCGCGCGGCCAGAGAATGCTCGCGAGCGTGCGTGATGCTGCCGTTGGGGCAGGCATCGGCGCAATCGGTGCAGAAGAGACAGCGGCCAAGATCGACTTTCACGCCGCCGTTGAGATGGATCGCGCGGGTTGGGCAGGCATCGGCGCAGGCGGAGCAGCCGGCAGGGCATTTCTGCGCGCGATGCGCGGCCGGCCGCGAAAACGGTCGGGAAGCGCCGGCGGCGGGCCGGCGGGATACTTCATCGTTTGATGGCCCTGGTGCAGTCGCGATTTGAGGATGTTGAGCATGGCAGAGAGCAGATAGTAGATAGCGGATAGCAGATAGTTAAAGATCGTGGCCGCAGTAGGAGAGATTGAAGCTCTTGTTGCACAGCGGGAAATCGGAGATCTGCTGGCTGCGCAGCGACTGGGCGAGGCCGAACCAGTTGTGGAAGGATGGGTCGATGACCTTGTAGCGGCGGAATTGGCCGCGATTGTCGGTGATGGCGACGTGGCAGATCTCGCCGCGCCAGCCTTCGACGAGTGAGACGGCAATGCGATTGGGCAGAGGTTGCGCCGGCGTCGCGCGGACTTCGCCGGCCGGCAGAAGCCGCAGTTGCTCGCGCAGGAAGGCCACGGACTGCTTGATCTCCATCCAGCGGACATAGGCGCGGGCGAAGACATCGCCGGTGTGCCAGGTCGAGACGGGGATATGGCTGAAGCGAAAGATGCCGAAGGGGAAATCGCGGCGGATGTCCAGGTTGACGCCGCAGGCCCGTGCGGCCGGGCCGACCAGGCCGATCTGCCGGGCGATCTCCGGCGAGACATGCCCGGTGTCCTCGAACCGGCCCATGACCGACGGCGTCTCCCACAGCAGATTCACGGCCGACTCGACATCGCGCCAGGCCTTCTCCAATCGCTCCGAAAGCTGCTGAGTGGCAGCCGCATTGAGATCGAAGGCGACGCCGCCGGGGCGAACCAAGCTCCGGCCAAAACGATTCCCACAGAGCAGCGCCGTCATGTTCAGCCAGTCGCCGCGAATCCGGCCGCAGTACGACATCGTCGGCAGGAACCCCACATCGCCGGCCAACGCGCCCAGATCGCCGGTGTGATTGGCCAGTCGCTCCAGTTCCAACGCCACCGCGCAAGGCCTGCGCCGGGCGGGCACCTGGGTCTGTGTTAACGCTTCAATGCCCTGGCAATATGCGGTGGCGTGGCCAATGCTCGTGTCGCCCGCGAGCGTTTCCATCAGGTGCAGCGATCGTGCATTCGGCCCGCCGGCCATCGCCGGCTCGATGCCGCGATGCTGATATCCCAGCGCGATCTCCAGATGGAAGACCTCCTCGCCAAAGCACTGGAACCGGAAATGCCCTGGCTCGATGATGCCGGCGTGAACGGGCCCGACAGCCACCTCGTGGACTTCCTCGCCCTCGACGCGATAGAGCTCGCCCGTGCCAACCGGCGGCGCTACATCACCCCACGGCGCAGCGCCCTTGCCATAGGGCGCGTGATAGCGGACTGGCTTTAGCCACGGATGACCTTCCGGCCGCAGGGCATACTGCTCGGCGATTTCGCGCTCGAAGAGCTGGATCTGCGGGAATTGCCCGGCCAGTGACGGGAAGCTGTTCTTGTCCAGCGTCGTCCGGCCGACGTGCAACTGCCCTGTCGCATCCTCGGCCAGGACAGCGTAGAGCGTCAGTGGAGCGTGCCGCCCCGGCCGCGGTTCGTTGGGCGGGGCGCTCAGCACGGCGGGGGCCGCACGTGCCACGGGCTGCGGTTCGTTCTGCACGGCGGGGGCCGCACGTGCCACGGGCTGCGGTTCGTTCTGCACGGCCGAGGCCGCACGTGCCACATCGGCGAAATACGCGGAGACTCGCGCCATCTTCGATCCGCTCGGCCAGCTCATCGAAGAAATCGGCCGGCTCGTGCGCGGGAATCGAGGCCAGCTCGATCGCCGCACCGTTGCTCATCGTGATGAAACTTGCGACTTGCGGCATGGTCAGACCTCCAGGAATTGCACGGCGGAATGAATGAGGCGGGACAGCGGCGCGGGCACGTACACCCCAAGGACCAGCACGAGGCCCATCAGGACGATCACCGGGAGCGTTGTGAGCAGGCCGTCGCGGTATGTGTTGGCGGCCGCCTGCGGCGTGGCTTTACCGTGGATGGCCAGAAGCACCGTGCGCCCCATGCCGATGAAGATGACCAGCAGCAGGACCAGGAAGAGAGTCGCGGCGATGTAGCGGCTGCCGAGGAAGGCGGCGCTGAGGATGGTGAATTCGCTGACGAACGGGCCGAAGGGCGGCGAGCCGGTGATGGCGAACAGGCCGACGAGGAACAAGCCCGCCGACAGCGGAACGCGCCGCATCGCGCCGCCGATTTCGTCGGCTTTCTTCGAGCCGCAGGCGAGGACGATGTTGCCGGCCGCGAGGAACAGCAGGGCCTTGGTGAACCCGTGGTTAAAGATATGGAGCAGCCCGCCGAAGCGCCGGCGCCGCCGATGCCGATGCCCATCGCCAGGATGCCCATGTGTTCGATGCTCGAATAGGCGAGCATCCGCTTGATGTCGCGCTGGCGAAGCGTGAACACGGCCGCGACGCCAACCGACAGCAGCCCAATGCGCAAGAGCAGTCGCTGGGCATAGGCGCCATCGCCGGCCCTCTGGCAGATCGCGTATACGCGGAGGATCGGCAGGAAGGCGCACGGGAGCAGCGCCGGAGAGCATGGCCGACACCGGGGTGGGCGCCTCGCTGTGCGCATCCGGGAGCCAGGTATGCATCGGCGCGAGGCCCATCTTCGTGCCGTAACCCACCAGCAGCAGGACGAACGCCGCATGGAGCCAGGCCCTGGACAACCGCGGCGCCTGCGCCAACAGGTCGCCGAAGAGCAGCGTCGACCGCATCCCCTCGTGCAGCGACGCGTAGGCGAGAAAGAACGATCCCAGCAGCGCCAGCGCGATCCCGACCGAGCAGATCAAAAGGTACTTCCACGTGGCCTCCAGCGACAGGGCCGAGTGGTCGTGGTAGATCAGCGGGGCGCTGGCGAGCGTCGTCGCCTCGACGGCCACCCACATCAGCCCGAGATGGTGCGACCACGCGATCAGCCCCATGGTGCCCAGGAACGCCAGCAGGCAGGCGCAGAAGATGCGGTTGGGCCGGTCGGGGTGATGGCGCAGGTAGCCGACGGTGTAGAAGGCGCAGAGGGCGAAGAGCACGCTGACGAGCATGAGCACGAGCTGGCCGGCGGGGTCGAGCACGAGCCACCCGCCCAGGAGAGGCGCTGGGGGCGAGTACACCGATGCGAACGTCGCCGCCAGGTGTCCGATGGCCGCGGCGGGCAGGAGCCACGGCCGCCAGCGGTCCGACGGCAGGAGAAACGCCGCGAGCGCCACGATCAAAGGGCCAAGAATGATGACGATTGCCACGGTGCTATTCCTTCAATGCAGAGAGTTGATTCGTGTTGACGGAGGCAAACTCGCGGTTGATGTGCCCGATGATGATCCCCATCACGAAAATGCCCACCAGCAGGTCGAGCAGCACGCCCATCTCGACCAGCAGCGGCATCGCCTCGATCAGCAGCAGACCGAAGATGAAGATGCCGTTTTCCAGCACGAGGTAGCCGATGACCTGGGTGATCGCCTTGAAGCGCGTTGTGAGAATGATCAAACCGGTAAGCACTGTCGAGAGGGCGGCGGGGACAAGCATGCCGCCGGCGTGCTGGCCCATCAGGGGCAGGCGCGCGCGAAGATGACCGCCAGACCGGTGCCCAGCGCGCCGATGAGCATGGAGCTGACCAGCCCCACGAGCGGCTCGACCTCGCGCTTGATGGCCAGGTTCGCGCATGGCCCGGCCGAGCATGTTGGGGATCACCATGCCTTTGATGGCGATCGTCGCAATCGAGATGAAGACAATGCCCACGCCGATATCATGATGGGCCAGCAGCGGCATGCATCCCAGCAGAATGCCCTGCAGGGCCGCCGTCTGGATCATCGAGCGGATGCGGCTGGTGCCGAGCATCAGGAAATTCAGCAGCACCACCACAACCAGCAGGCTATTAAGCAGCGGCATCATACGTGCAACCTTGTCTGGAGAAGGAAACCGAAGCCCGCCAGCAGGCAGGCGCCGATGAGCAGGCGCGGCACGTTGACCAGCCGCAGGCGGGCCATGACCGATTCGACGACGCCGATCATGACGCACAGGAGCAACATGGCCGTCACGAAGGCGCACCAGTCGATGATGAGATAGCCACTGCTGACGGGCAGGAGGATGCGGACGACCAGCGCGCCCAGCACGAAGAGCTTCATGGCCGCGCCATAGAGCACCACGCCGAACGCCGGGCCGCTGTGGTCCAGCACCATGACCTCATGGATCATGGTGAGCTCCAGGTGCGTGTTGGGATCGTCGAAGGGGATGCGGCAGTTCTCGGCCAAGAGTACCATGAACAGCGCGGCGACGACCAGCACCAGCGATGCGCCGCCGGTGGCCCAGGTGCCCAACCCAAGCGGTTGGAGCATGCCGGTAAGCGAGAGCGACCCTGAGAACCGCGCCAAAGCCAGCAGCGCCAGGAACATGGCCGGCTCGGCGAAGCAGGCGAAGGTCACCTCGCGCGCTGCGCCCATGCCTTCGAAGGCCGAGCCCGTATCCAGCGCGGCCGACGCCGTGAAAAACCGGCCCAGCGCCAATAGGTAGGCGAAGAGAATCAGGTCGCCGGTGAAATGGATCGGCGAGGCAAATCGGCCCATCGGCATGATCAGCCCGGCCATCGCGACCGCGACGGCGGTAATCACCGGGCCGGCGAAGAACACCCATGTCGTGCTTCGGCTGGCGACGGTGTCCTTCCGGAACAACTTCAGCAGGTCGTAGTAGGCCTGGAGAATGGGCGGGCCGACGCGCCCGGCGAAGAACGCCTTGGTCTTGTTGATGATGCCCAGCAGCAGCGGCGGCATGGCCGCCAGCAGCAGGACATGGATGATGGAGTTGATCGCGATCATGTTCACTCGGCTCTGTTTAACCGGCTCGCTTGCGAGCCGTTCGGCGGCTGCGGAGCGGCTCGCAAGCGAGCCGGTTAAACCAATAGAAGCACCACGACGACGATGAGGATGTACAGCAGATAGAGTTGCACGCGCCCCTGCTGGAGGAATCGCAGGCTCGACAGCATGCGCTCGATCCAGCTTAGCGACGGCTCGATGACATCCTTCATCGCCGCATCTTCAACATGGCTTTCAAAGTGACTGCTCGCGGGGAAGACGCCTTCGAGTTTCGGGCGGTGTACGCGCGGCCGGAGAACGCCGCCGAAAATGCCGACGAGCATTTGCGCGAAGGATGATGCGGTGTACTGCATGCGCGCCGTCGGGGCGGCATAGCCGCAATCCCAGGTGCCGACCTTCGTGAAAGCGCCGGCCGAAATGCGCCTGCGGAGCGCGATGTAACCGGCAGCGCCCAGCGCACCGAGCGCCAGCGCCATCGCGCTGATCCAGCCAAGAGGCGCCCAGCTCATGACGGGCTGAAGCGGGATGTCGCCCGCCCACGCGCGGATCGCCCGATCCATCACCGGCGCGATGAGGATCGGCAGCAACCCGATGGCGAAACACAGGCTCGCGATGAGCACCATGGGCGAGGTCATGCTCGCGGGCGCTTCGTGGCCGTGCCGCGCTTCGTCCGTGCGCGGCTCGCCCAGGAAGACGACGCCCACGATCTTCACGAAGCACGCGACGGCCAGAGCGCCGATCATCGCCAGCACCGGCGCGGCCAGAGTCCCCCACAGCCAGGGTGCTTCGCCCAAGCCCAGCGTGCGGAACAGGCCGATGTAGATGAGGAACTCGCTGACGAATCCGTTGAGCGGCGGAAGCCCGCAGATGGCCACCGCGCCAATCGTGAAGAGCATCGCGGTCTTCGGCATCGGCTTCGCCAGCCCGCCCATGCGGTCGATCTGGCGCGTGCCGGTTGCGTGGATCACGCTGCCGGCGCTGAAAAACAGCAGCGATTTGAACAGGCCGTGGTTCCACACGTGCAGCAGCGCCCCGGCCATTCCGAGCACAATCCAATCGACCCGTCCGCGGCCGCGGCCCACCAGCGCCAGGCCCAAACCCATGACGATGATGCCGATGTTTTCGATGCTGTGATAGGCCAGCAGACGCTTCAGGTCGTGCTGGGCGATGGCGAAGACCACGCCGAGGACACCGGAGACGCAGCCCAGCACCAGCAGCGTCGAGCCCCACCAGATCGGCGGATGGGGGAGGATGCCGCTGATACGGACGATGCCGTAGATGCCCATCTTGATCAGCACGCCGGACATGAGGGCCGAAACGTGGCTGGGGGCATTCGCGTAGAGCCCGGGAGCCACACGTGCAGGGGCATGATGCCGGCCTTCATGCCGAAGCCGATGATGGCGAGGATGAAGATGGCCGAAGCGAGGGCAGGGGAGACCGAGGCGATAGGCGCGATCGCGAACGAGCCGGTTGCCTTGCACAGCAGGGCGAACATAGCCATGAGGCAGAGCGTCGCCAGGTGCGTGGCAATCAGGTAGATCCAACCGGCCTCGCGGACGGCCGGGTCATCATCTTCGGTTGTCACGGCGAAGTACGCCGACAGCGCCATGACCTCCCACGCGACGAGAAACAGCACGCCGTCGCGCGCCACAGGAACCATCGCCAGCGACGCCGCGAGCAGGCCGTAAAAGAGCCTCAACTTTCGGCCATTTTCCGGGTGTTCCTCCTGCTTCCAATAGCTCATCCCGTAGACGCTGCCCGCGCCCGCAACCACGAAGACGGGCAGCATGAACACGGCGCTCAGCGCATCGATCCCCAGCGAAAGCCGGCCGATCGGCAGGCCCCAGGAGAGCACGAGTTGCTGCTCCCCGCCAAACAGGCAGGTGAAAGCTCCGACGACGCCCAGCGCCGCGCCGAGCACCATCATGGCGCACGACAGCGGCTGGCCGGCCGAGCCGCGGCGGATCAGCAGCCCGGGAAAGCCGCTGAATGCGAGAAGAGCGATTGCGATCAACACCAAAGCCATAGCAGTCTCGGTAAACGCTAATGCCCAATGTCTAGGGACGAATGTCTAGTCAATGACGAAAGCCGAATGCTCAAATGACGAAGCCAGCGAACGCCAGTTCGGACTTCGACATTGGGTCATTCGTCATTGACTCGACCTTCGGATTTCGGCATTCGTCATTTCAATGCCCCCTCCAATCGTCTCATTCCCGCCACGATCTCCGCCTCATCCGCGCGTTGAGCGAGGGCCTGCTTGAAGCTCTCATCCCTCACCGTGTACGTCAGCCTCGACAACAGGTGCAGGTGCGACCGCACCGTGGGGCTGATCAGCGTAAACAGCGTATGCACCGGCTTGCCATCCACCGCGCCGAAGTCGATGGGGTGTTCGAGAAAACACAGGCTCATGGTGGCCAGACTCACATTCAGCACGATCGGCGTGCGCACGTGCGGGATGGCGATGCCGTCGCCGATGCCGGTGGACCCCATCGACTCGCGGGCCAGCAGAATCTGCAGGAGATACTGCCGGTCGGTGCCTTGCGGAAGCTTCATCACATCAACCACGGCCTTGAGGACCGACGCTTTGTTGTGGCCGCCGACGCCGTAGAAGACGCCGCCCTGCTGAAGCGAGTCGGACACGACAGGCAGTGGCGACAGGTCGGTGGGATCGGTGAACAGGTCGGCCGACAGTTCGATTTTCTGCGCGGTGGCCCACTCCAGGACTTCGGCGCGGTTGAAACGGTACTCATCGTTGACCTGGTGGGCAGGGAGCTTGCCCTGCTTGATCCACCGGTAGACCGTCTTTTCCGGCACCTTGCACAACTTCGCTACGTCCAGCACCGAGAGTCGCACGCAAATCCTCGCTTGCAGCGAAAACAAAAATCCTGCCGCCCGGCCGCTCGGGCCGGTTTTTCTCAAAACGTCCTACCATGGCGAATCGCTGCGCTTCGCCCGTACTGCGTAAGTTGGCTGTGTGGCAGGTGAGATTGAACAATCTGGGAGTGATCGGCCTTTCAGGGCCCTGCGGGCGAGCATCATATGAGCCTGGTCGGCGGATGCAAGGGCAATCTGGAAACTCAGCGTATCCGAACCGTCCATGTGTTCTTTCTGCTGCGCCGCAGCCGTCGTTTCTGGCCTCGCTCGATCGGCCCCACGCGCCATGGATCAACGGCCTTTGCGAGTTCGCTTCCGCCCGAACTTGCGATCGAGGTCGGACAAGTCCACCTCGTCGAGCATCTTGGCGCGGTCCTTCGTGTAATCGCCCTTTCGCCCGACAAACTGCTGCATGAAGCGAACATATCCCACAGGGCCGAGTTCCTTCATCAGCGCTGCAAATCCCTTCTTCTTTATTTCCTCGATGGTCACGTTCATGGGGCTCATGGTTCTTGCTCCAACAACCAATCCAGTGGGTTTCTCACTTCGACACGCAGGCGGTCTGCGTGCCTCGCTCCCTTGCGCAGCAACTGATCGTCTGTAGTCAGCAGCACGTCGCATCGGGCAGACTCGGCGCACGCGACGTGCAGCGAGTCAAGCCGCCGGAAACCAAGACGCATCAACTCCACAGATCGATCATATTCAGTCTGTCCGACCACGATCGACTCGTCTTGGGCCGACAGCATGGCCATCACAGCCTCACGACGGTTGGCGTCCCGAATCGCACCCAACTCCTGCTCCAGCGGACTTCCGCCGACCAATGTCCATGTTCCCTCCTGAACATGGCTCAGGATCGCGACGACGGCCTCTGCTTCGAGATGATTGCGGGCAACTGCCGGATCATCGAAGGGCCGGTTGTAGCAGCAGGCATCGAGATAGAGGCGCATCGGGGGTTCCTCGTTCGCCAGGTCATGATACTGCGGGACTGCCGCAGGGGGAAATTGTTCGGCGCGCCCGCCCGCCACTGTGTTTGCTGAAAATGCCAAATATCATCATTCCGGGCCGAATTGCCGCGCGTCTATCATCGCGCATCATGACCAGGAACCTACCCACGCGCCTCACCTCAATTCTCGGCGTCGTCTGCGGTCTGCTCCTGCTGAGCCCCGTTTTCGCCGATGCCCAGAAGTTCGAGCTCAAGCCCAATTACCAGCCGGGCATGTCCTGGACATTCGACCAGACCATGCGCTGCGATACGCACAACACGGCTTCGGCGGGCAATGAGATTACGGATATTCGCGAGAAGACAACCCACGTGCGCAAAGGCACGATGCAGGTGCTGGCCGTCAAGGACGGCATGCCCACCGAGCTGCGTATCACCTTCGACCCGACCTGCGGGAATCGCGTCAACTCCAACGGCAGGGAGCAGGCGCAGCCGTTCGCGCTGGCCGGCCAGACCGTCGCGCTCAGGAAGGATGCCGATGGCAACATCACCAACGATTTCAAGGGCCAGCTCGATCAGGCCACGCTTACGGCGATCAACGGCACCCAACCGTTTCAGGGCCCCAATGGGCCGATGAACCTCGAGGTCTCCAGCACCGGAAAGCTTGATTTTGGCGGCAGCAATAAACCGATCGCCGGCCAGCCGGTGCTCTTGAGCAACGTCCCGCCCGCCACTCCCGCCAGCCCGTTCTCCGGCAGCTTCAAAGGTGACAAGCTGAGCATGCAGATCAAGAGCGGCACCGGCGGCCAATGCACCGGCACGATTCAGCTCGGCGGCAAGTCCTTCCCGTTCTTCGCCCAGGCCAACGGCAACAAGCTCGATGGCATCTTCCAGAGCGGCGGCGACCATTTCGCCTTCATCGCGACGTTTGACAACGGCACGATTACCCTGACCAGCGGCGGCACGACGTACACGCTGACGCAGAGCGGCAATCCGCTGGAGCAGAAGTAGTCCTCCGGCAACCGAACGATCGCACGGCATACAATCAGTCTGAAGCGGAAGCGTTAGCGCCCGCTCGATCTCCGGGGCGGGCGCTAACGCTTCCGCTTCAGACAGAAATTTCACGGAGGCACGATGAAGCTGATTCGGCGTGCGGCGGCCGCCACGTCCTGGAGGCTCGGCAGCAGGGACAACGGACATCCCCGCAAGACCGCCGAATCGCCCGGCCGCCGATCATCGCCGAGCCTGCCGGCCTGCATGCCACTCGGCCAGTTCCTCTTCGAGTACCTCTACCGCAGCGGCGTGCGCCACAGCTTCGGCGTGCCGGGCGATTTCGCCCTGCCGACCTTCGCGTGTCTGGCGGCTCGCCCATCCGCTCGATCACCATGACCCACGAGCCCGGCGCTGGTTTCGCTGCGGATGCCTACGCACGCCTCAATGGCATCGGTCTGGTGTGCGTGACGTACTGCGTCGGCGGGCTGAATGCCGTGAACGCCATCGCCGGAGCCTATGCCGAGGAATCGCCTGTCGTGGTCGTCAGCGGCGCCCGGGTCGGGCCGAGCGCGAGAAAGACCCGCTGCTGCACCACAAGGTCCGCACCTTTGAGACGCAGCGGCGCATCTACGATGAAGTGACCGTTGCCTCGACGATCCTGCTGGACGAAGAGCGGGCGACCGCCGAGATCGTGCGATGCGTCGAGGCGTGCCTGCGCCACAAGCCCCGTCTACATCGAGGTGCCGCGCGACATGGTCGATCGCGAGATTGCCACGGCGCACGTCCCGCCGCCCGTGCAGCCGCGCTCCGATCCCGATGTGCTGGCGGCCGCCATCGCCGAAGCCGGCGAGATGCTGCGCACCGCGAAGAGGCCGGTCATCCTCGCGGGCGTCGAGCTGCAGCGATTCGGCCTGACCGACATCGTCCTGAAGATGTCGCGGCGGATGAACATCCCCATCGCCGCCGACCTCCTCTCCAAGGCCACCGTCCACGAGGATGAGCCGATGTACCTGGGCATCTACGGCGGCGCGATGAGCAGCGATCCGGCCGTGCGCGAGTACGTCGAATCGGCCGACTGCCTGCTGATGCTCGGCGCGTTCACCACCGACATGAGCATGGGCCTGGGCACGGCCAAGCTCTCGCGCAGCCATGCCATCCTCGCCACCACCGAGTCGATCCGCGTTCGCTATCACCGCTACGATGACGTGCAGTTCGCCGATTTTCTCAGCGAACTGGCGGCCATCGATCTGCCGCCGCGCAAGTTCAAGCATCCCGCTCCGAATGTCGAGCCCGCGCCGTTGACAGAGGCGCAGCGGAGCGAGGGCCTGACCATGCGTGATGTCTTCCGCATTGTCTCCCTGCACCTGGACGAGCGCTGCTGCGTTGTGGCCGATGTCGGCGATGCGCTCTTCGGCGCGCGGGACTGCGTGCTGCCCGTCGATCCGAGTTCATCGCCCCGGCCTACTACTGCTCGATGGGTTTCGCCGTGCCGGCCAGCGTGGGCATCGCCATCGCGAGGCCGTCGCTGCGTCCGGTGGTACTGGTGGGCGATGGCGCATTCCAGATGACCGGCTGCGAGCTATCGACGGCCGCTCGGCTCGGGTTACATCCCATGATCCTCATTCTCAACAACGACGGCTACGGCACGATGCGCAAGATTCTCGATGGCGACTACAACGTCATCACGCGATGGAATTACGGCAAGATCGTCGAGTTGATCGGCGCCGGCTCGGCCAGCATCGCGGCAACGAAAGGCGATCTCGATGCGCAGCTTGGGGAGGCGCTGCGGACGCAGTCGCTCCGGGTGATCGACGTGCGGCTGCCGCGGAACGATGTCAGCCCGCAGCTTGCGGAAATGGGCGTGGAAATGGCGCGGCTGCGCGGCGAGGAAATAACTGGCTTGTAGTGCGAGCTTCAGCGCTTCAGCTCGTAGTTCGTAGTGCAGGCTTTAGCCTGTCCGGGAGCGCTGCGCCGTTTCTGTGGTATACTATTGCGATGATCCGCCCAAGCCGATTGCGGGTGTGGAGCGCGATCCTCATCGCGACGCTGTCGATAGTGGTCGCAGAGGCGCCTGCCCGGAGTACAGCATCGAGTCGGCCGTGCAAAATAGCACGCGCGTCGTGCGGGGAATGGTTATCGAGATCAAGGCAGACAAAGATAAAGCCGACGGATGCCGCCTAAAGGTCCTGGAGACACTCAAGGGCGAGCGTGTCGAGCAAGTCGAATTCTACTGGTATGGCCCGCCGGCCCCAGTCGGTGGCGAAGTCCTCGCCTGCCTCAGGCAATATCGGCCTGCGGAGCCCTGGACTGCGCCATATGCGTGGAATTGCCACGAGCCGATGCTTCTGGACGGGAAGACAACCTATTTCAGCATGCGCCTGGAGGGCCCGAGAGACCGGCAGCAGATCCTCGACCGGCGCGGGCGGCGGTAAGCCTGAAATCGACCGAGCACGATTCGTGGTGGGGGCTCCTCACGCACGTACCTCCCGCAATGCTCCCCGGCGATTGGGGCCGGCGCGTCCGGTGGCTTGCCGTGCCACATACGGCGGTTGTGGAGAATGATGCCCATCAGTGGGCCCGGTCGAGCGATCCCCATCTGCGACTTGTGGCGGTCAACTGTTTGTCGCAATTCCAGAACGAACGGAGCATCGCGACATTGAATCGCATGCTCGACGACACGGGAATCACGCAGCCCAACAGGACCGGCAAATGGAAATCGGGCAAGTACGACGTGCGGGATCGGGCGCATCGCGCCTTGGCCGGCTTTGGCGTCACACTCCCGGCGCCGGAAATGTACGGGCCCCTCGTGCTGCACCAGCCCGTGCATCGCTCATGGGCGTGGGCGAGCGGCATCGCCGGCGGCGTGGCCATCCTCATCGCGCTGGGTGCGTGGGTGGCGCGACTGATCCACCGCCGGCTCGGCGTGAGGACACCGCACGCCGGCCTGGGCGGCGGCCTATGCCTGGCGCTGTTCGCGATGGCATGCATCATGGGATGGCTGTGGCACCGCAGCGCCGATCGGGTGGATGAGATCATGTACCGCACCGGCCGATTGCACCACGAAGTGGCATCGTATCGCGGAGCCGTGCAATACATGCTTCTGGGCCAATGGACCAAGCCCCTCCCGCTGCTGTATGGCAGTTTCGATCCCCGCAGCAGCGAGGATGTCTGGTCCATTGATTCGCTCTCGCCAACATGGCGGCGCGGGCTGGGCGGCGTGGCTCTGGCCAGCGGAACGATGGCCGGGCCGGTGGAGCAGGTGGGCGACAAATACCGGCAGAGCCAGCATGGGTATCAACTCCTTCGCGTGCCGTACTGGCTGCTGATGACACTGCTGGCCGCGCCGGCCGCCCGATACGCATGGGTGCTGCTGAGACGCCGGCGATGGATGAAGCACGGCCGATGTGCTTCATGCGGCTACGACCTTCGCGCTAGCAACGGCCGCTGCCCGGAATGCGGGTGGCGGATGAGGGGGGATTCATGCACGCCGTTCGTGGCTCGTAGCGCGAGCTTGAGCCCGTATCAGGTGTAGCGCGCGTGAGCGGCTCGCAAGCGAGCCGGTTAAGCGAGCCTACTGCCGCCAACACCCTCGCATCTCCGCGCGTACAACCTACGGCATCGGCCAATTCCCGAGCATTTGAGGTGTACATGTCAAGACTCTCGTATCGCTTGATGATCGTGTTCTGCTGTTGGTTCGCGGGCTGGGCCGCGGGCGCGACGTGGTATGTCAGGGCCAGCGGCAATGACGATGCCAACGGCAAGACCAACCGGACCGCTTTTAAGACGATCCTGCGCGGCGCAGGCGCTGAACCACGGCGACTCCATCGTGATCGGCCCGGGCACGTACAAGGGCCCGATCTTCCTGGCCGAGCGGTTCAGCGCCGATCAGACAGTCGAGATGCGCATCACCGGCGATGAGAGCGGCCAACTCACGACCGATGCGCCGGGCGCGGTGATCATCGAGGCCAATAGCCCCACCGAGCCGGCGCTGCACTTGTTTCGGTTTGATCACGCGCGCATCGAGGGGATCACGTTCCGAGGCGCGGGGCAGGGGCTCAAACTGGAGAAATGCAGATGGGCTTCAGTCGAGCGATGCTCCTTTTTTGGCCCAAGCCGCGGCCTGGCCGTGTCTGCCAGCGACGATGTCAGGGTGCATTCGTCGGTCTTCTCTCGCTGCACGATCGGGCTGTTCCTCCAGAGTTCGGTCAATGTCGTCGTTGCGCATACCACTGTTGTCAACTGCAGCAGTGTGGGCGTCGTCGCGCTGACGTGCGGCAAGGGAGGCGTCCTGAACAGCATTCTGGCCGACAACAACACCAATCTCATCGCCGACGACGTTTCCGCCAAGGCCTTCAGCAGCGACTACAACGTCATCCAAGGCACGAATGGCCCGTGGGGCTCAGTCCCGGCCATCGCCAAAGTCCACGAGTGGGCGAGCGCCAGCGGCCAAGATCGCGGCAGTGTGTACATCGTTCCTTCCTTTGCGAATCCTGAGCAGGACGATTTCCATATCCAGGCGGCCGTCGCATGGCCCGGCGGTCTGCCGGGGTTCAACGTCGGCTGCTACTGCCTCGCTGGCGGCATCGAATACGACCGCGATGGCAAGCGGATCCACGTGCGCGGCGGCTGGACTTGTGCCGGCGCGTACACCTACCCCGATGCGACTCCCGCGCCCGGGTGGACGAAGCTCAAGGCAGTGATCGAGGATGAGAATTTCCGCCAGTCCGCGGGCATCTATCGCCAGGATGGCACACTCGTGCGGAGCCTCTTCGCGGACGCCACGCGAGTGCGCGATCTCTACTGGGACGGCCTCGACGATCTGGGCCAGCCCGCGCCGGCCGGCAAGTACGTGCTCAAGGCCGTGTCGCACAACGTGCGCCTCGTCGATGATGGCGGCTTTGGCGACAACGGCAATCCCATGGGGGCTTACAACTGCGACAACGCCGATCGCGTCATCGCACTGCCCGGTGGCGGGTTCATCGTCACCACAGTCTACGACGAGGCCGGCTATGCCCTTCGCCGTTATTCGTTGAACGGGCCAGCCGATCTTCGCGTCGAACCTCGCCGACAAGGATTTCGCGGCGCTGGCGATTTCCGGCAATGATATTTACGCCGCCGTCGGCAAGGGTGCGGCCATTGCGCTTCAGCGGCTCGCCCTGCCGGGCGATCGCGTGAAGATGCCAAACGGCGCGGACTCCTACCCGATCCTCGCGCCGGATGAGAAGTTGGCGACGGTCATGGGCCTGGCGGTCGTTAACAACACCGCTTACGTGAGCATCGCATCGCCGGATGTGCTGCGCGTGATCGACCTGACCACCGGCCAGCGCAAGGCCGACCGGCCCGCGCAATCTCCCGCGGATATCGCGGCCGCGCCGGATGGAACGCTGTGGCTCATCAGCGGCGGCGAGGTCGTCTCGCTTCTGTCGGAGAATCGCATCGGCGCGCGATATCCCACCGGGCTGGCCTCGCCGCGGCATCTGGCCGTCTCGAAAGACCGCATCGCTGTCGTGGATCGCAAGGCCGCACGCATCGCGCTGTTGGATACCGCCACCGGCAAGGTCGTCAAGACTTTTGGCCAGGATCGTCCCGCCGGCCAGTGGATGCCCGTCGCGGCCGATCTGTTCGCCGATCCGCGCGGCTGCGCCTTCCTGGCCGATGGACGATTCGTCCTGACGGAGCACGCGCGTCCGCATCTACTCGGGCGACCTGTCGGCCGTCCACTGCGAAATCCTCAGCAACTTCATGGATGTGGCGGTGCCGCATCCGATCAAGTGCGAGTACGTCTATTGCTGGCCGGGCGTGTTCCACGTCGATGGCAAGACCGGCGCGTGGCAGTGGCTGGTCGAAAGCCCGCAGGGGATGAAGATGCAGACCGACAAGGGCGAGAAGGAATTCAGCTACGGCTCGCCTTCGACCAGCGTCGTGCTGGATGGCAAGCCATTCATCGCCTACACGCACGGCGATCGGCTGCGGATGTTCGACGTCTCCGATCCGCTCAAGCCGCGCCTCGCCTTCGACCAGGCGCACAAGGTGTTCGCGATGTGGGCGTACTCGACGATCGCATTCACCAGGGGCGGCGACATCCTCGCCAACTTCAGCAGCTACAAGCTCGCGTTCAACCGCATCCCCTACAAGGGCCTCGATGCGCAGGGCAATCCGATGTTCGACCTGGATCACCCCATCAAACTCGGCGAGGAGAAAGACCCCACGCCCCGTGACATGAAGTGCATCGGCGCGCTGGCGCCCGACCGCGCCACCGGCGACATCTACTACCTCGCCGTCACCGCGCAATACAACAAGATGGTGCCCGCCTGGGGCGCGGACGGCACGGGCGTCGGCCGATCGACGGCCGACGGCAAGCCGCTGTGGTTCTCGCTCTCCTCCGGCGGCAACTACATGTCCATCTCCAGCGCATCGGATGGGAAGGACCTCTTCGTCCTCGCCGGCAAATCCTTCGGCGGGCAGATCGATGTCTTCGACAGCGACGGCCTGCGCCTCACCACCGGCAACTGGTCCTGGCCGTGCCACTACGGCATCGGCTTCGTCGACCTTCGCTACGGCGTGCAGGCGTATCTCCGGCCGGACGGCAAGGTCGGCGCGTATGTCGAGGATGACGCCATCGGCCGATTCGCCCGCTGCCGGATTGACGGGGCCGACACGATCCGCAGGACCTCGACGACATTCGACTGGCCGGGAACTCCCGCCATTGCGACCGCGCCTGTCGAGAAGCCGAGGGCGGCCGCCGCGCAACTCATTCCCAAGATCCCGCCGGTGAAGATCGACGGCGACTGGACGCCATGGGAGAAAGCCGGCGTCGTGCCTCAAATCCTGGTCCTTCCGATCCTGACCTACAAGCACCAGGATCCCGGCGACGACCTCTGGCAGACGTTCCGCACCGGGACGGCCATCGGGGCATTGGCGCACGACGGGCAGAACCTCTACACCTGCTTCCTGGTGACCGACGATACGATCCACTTCGACGCCGCCAATCCGGGGCGGATGTGGGAATTCGACAGCGTCGAACTGTGGCTTGAGGAAGAGCAGATCGGGCTGGGCATGACCAAGGGCGGCACGCCGTCGCTGTTCAAGTACCGCTACCACGACCTCGCCGGCAAGGAGTGGTCGGCCAACTACGGCCTGCCGCGCGAGAATGTCTGGGCGGCGAAGCTCGACGATCTTTCATCCCACCCACTGGGCCGGCAACTCGCGGCGCTGACGGGCGTGTCGTTCAAGAACAAGCCCGGCTATGCCGTGATGGGCAAGATTCCCATGGCAGAGGTGAAGCTCGTTGGCGGCATCGCCGGCCGGGAGGGCAAACAGGTTCTCAACATGACCGGCAAGCCCGGCGAAATCCTGCGCGTGGGCGTGAGCATCGGCGGCGTCACCGTCAGCGGCCGCGAGCAGGACTTCAAGGCCACCTGGCCGGCCGGGATGATGTTCTCCGACCCGACGCGATCGGCGCCGTTCGTGCTCGGCGAATGAAAATCGGAGCGGTTTTCGTGCAACTGCGGGAACTCGGGTTCGTCTTTGTAGATGGTCCGTCTGAAGCGGTAGCGTCAGCGCCCGCTCTGTTTCCGGGGCGGGCGCTGACGCTTGGCGCTTCAGATCGCCGGAGACACTCCCATGCCCGCAGACGTTGACACCATCGAGCGCTACGCGGCCGCCCGCGACCCCAAGGCGTTCCTGCACATCGTGCAGCAATACCAGTCGCTGGTGTACGGCACGTGCCTGCGGGTGCTGGGCGATCGGGCGTCGGCCGAGGATGCCACGCAGGAATGCTTCCTGAGGCTGATGCGCCATGCGAATGCGGTGGGCTCATCGCTGGCGGGATGGCTGCACCGCTGCGCGACCAACGTCTCGCTGGATGATCTGAAGAGGACCAGGGCCCGATGCCGGCGCGAGCAGTCGCCGCGGCGGCTGGAATTGCTGGCGGATTCGGAGCGTGCCAGGCAGGTGTGGGAGGAGATCGCGCCCGACCTGGACCTCGCTCTGGAGGAACTGCCCGAAGAGCTGCGATACCCGGTGGTCGAGCATTTCCTGCGCCAGCGCCATCAGCGCGAGATCGCCGACGAACTGGGCGTGTCCCCGGCCACGCTGTCGCGGCGGATCGACTCGGCGCTGGAACACCTGCGAAAGGCCCTGACGCGCGCGGGCGTGGCGCTGCCCGCGGTGGCGCTCGGGGCGATGCTGCTGGACAACACAGCGCAGGCGGCGCCGGTGTCGCTTCAGGCGGCACTGGGCAAACTCACCTTGGCGGGCATGGGAAACGCCGGCGGCGCCGTCGCGGGCGCAGTGGCGACGGCGGTGCGGATCAAGCTCATCTCGGTGGTTCTTTCGGGGGCGTTCATGGTGGCGCTGTCCATGGGGCTGTGGCATTGGCTGGCGCCCTCGTCATCGCAGTCCTCGCCAACGGCATCGCAAAGCGTACAGGCATCCGCGCCGACCCCGGCGCCGCCGGCGTCACAGCCAGCGCCGCTCGCTCGGGCAATCAAGCCGATGGTTGCCCCGCCGACCATGGTTTGGCGTCTCGCCCCGGCGACATCGAGTCCGGGATATGCCACGCCGCCGGCCATCACGCTCATCGGCCACGCCGCGACAACGCAGCCGGTCGCGCCGTAATCTCCTCCCAACACGCCGTCTCACCCCGGTATCTTCAGGAAAAGCTCAAGCCCGTACCTGGGCGCGGTCGCGCGGCGGCGAAATCACGGAACGGCCGTTTCGGCCGCGGATTGGCCGCATATGATAGCGACATGACCTCCGGCGGCCAGCCTCTGCCATTGCGTTCGAGCCGGCCCAATGGCGGCTTTCGGCTCATCCTTCGCGCCCTGCGGCATCGCAACTACCGCCTCTTCTTCACCGGCCAGAGCATCTCGCTGGTCGGCACCTGGCTCACGCGCGTGGCCACAAGTTGGCTGGTCTACCGCCTGACGAAATCCGCGCTGCTCCTGGGGCTCGTGGGCTTCGCCGGGCAGATTCCCATGCTGCTGCTGGCGCCCTTCGCCGGCGTTTTCGTCGATCGTCACAATCGCCAGCGCATCCTCGTCGTCACGCAGATTCTCGCGGGGCTTCAGTCGTTGGCGCTGGCGCTGCTCACGCTGCCGCACATCATCACCGTCTGGCAGGTCCTCGTGCTCAGCCTCATCCAGGGGCTGATCAACGCCTTTGACATGCCCGCCCGCCAGGCGTTCGTCATCGAGATGGTCGAGGACCGCGCCGACCTGCCCAACGCCATCGCCCTCAACTCGTCGATGGTCAACGGCGCGCGGCTGCTGGGCCCGAGCATCGCCGGCGTGCTGATTGCGGTGGTCGGCGAGGGCCTCTGTTTTCTTATTGACGCCCTCAGCTACATCGCCGTCGTGCTGGCGCTGCTCGCCATGCACATCCGCCCCGCAGCCGCGGCAGCGCCCCCGGCCAACGCCCTGCGCCAGTTGCGCGAGGGCTTCGCCTACGCCTTCGGCTTCCCGCCGATCCGCGCCATCCTCCTGCTGCTGGCGCTGGTGAGCCTGATGGGCATGTCGTATACCGTCCTGATGCCCGTGTTCTCGGATCAAGTGCTGCACGGCGGGCCGCGCACCCTGGGCTTCCTCATGGCCGCCTCGGGCGTCGGCGCCCTTGGCGGCGCGATCTACCTTGCCAGCCGGCGCACTGTCATCGGCCTGGGGAGGATCATCGCCCTCGCCGCCATCGCTTTCGGCGCATCGCTCATCGCGTTCGCCCTGTCGCACATGATGTGGCTGTCGCTGCTGACGCTGCTGCTCGCCGGCGCGGGCATGATCACCCATTTCGCATCCGCCAACACCGTGCTCCAGACCATCGTCCCCGACGACCTGCGCGGCCGGGTGATGAGCTTCTTCGGCATGGCTTTCCTGGGCATGTCGCCTCTGGGCAGCCTGCTCGCCGGCGTGCTGGCCCGCTACATCGGCCCGTCGCGCACCGTCGCCATCACGGGCGCGGTGTGCATCCTGGGCGGCGCGATCTTCGCCCTGAAGCTCCCGCGCCTGCGCGACCTCGTCCGGCCGATCTACCGCGACAAGGGCGTCATCCGCGAAGTGGCCACCGGGATTCAAACGGCCACCGAGATGGAAGTTCCGCCCGAAACCTGATGGGCCAACAAAAAAGCTCCCGCCGTGGCCGGGGAGCTTTTTTGCTTCGCAGTCCTTGTTGGAGCCAGGACCGCGCGTTTGAATTCTCGATTCTGACCTGCCGGCCTGAAGATCCGGGGCGTCTTTTTCAAGAGCCACGCGCCCCGTCGCAAAGACTACTTCTTCGCTTTCTTCTTGGCCGCTTTCTTTGCCGAAGCCTTCTTAGCCGGCTTCTTCGCTTTCGTTGCTGCCATGGCGCGCGTACCTCCTTTCTTCGCCCAATGTATGTCCCGCGAAATTCCGCGTCAATGTTTTTTGTCGCGTCGTTTTCCGAATCGCCAGGCGTCAGCGCCCGCTCGCTGCCTCTGAAGCGGAAGCGTCAGCGCCCGCTCTCTCAATCGAAAATCGAAAATCAGACATCGAAAATGCCGCATCCCAATCCTCTCCCGCGGCACCTTGACGGCTCCATGCTTCCATGACCTAATAGCCCCGCGAAGCTCTCAAACCAGAGCAAACCAGAGGCTCCTATGCGCAAGTGCATGCTGCTCGTCGTGACGCTCCTCGGCCTGTCGATCATCGGCTGCAACCGGCGGGACCAGTCCTCGCAGTCCAGGAAGAAATCCGGCAAGCCGCGCATTGCCCTGGTGATGAAGGCGCTGTCCAACGAATTCTTCAAGACCATGGAGAAAGGCGCGGTCGATCACAACAAGCAGCACGCTGGCGATTACGAGCTGATCTGCAACGGCATTCCCGATGAGTCCGACGTCGCCAAGCAGATCGCCCTTGTCGAGCAGATGACCGCGCAGGAGGTCGATGCCATCGTCATCGCCCCGGCCGATTCGCAGCAGTTGATCCTCCCCTGCAAGAGCGCGATCGACAAGGGAATCGTCGTCGTCAACATCGACAACAAGTTCGACGCCAAGACCCTCGCCAGCGTCGGGATCAGCGTCCCCTTCGTCGGCCCGGACAATCGCCAGGGGTCGCGAATGGTCGGCGACTTTCTCGCCGGCAAGCTCAAGGCCGGCGATGAGGTCGTCATCATCGAAGGCCTGCGCGGGGCGTTCAACTCCGAGCAGCGCCGGCTCGGCTTCGAGGATGCGATGAAGGCCGCCGGCATGAAGGTTGTCGATGTCCAGGCGGGCGACTGGGACACCACCAAGGCCGAGAAAGTCGTCGGTGCTCTGCTGCCCGCGCGGGCGAATCTCAAGGCCATCCTTTGCGCCAACGACAGCATGGCCGAAGGCGCGGTCGCCGCGGTTCAGGCGGCCGGCAAGGGCCCTCAGATCCTCATCGTCGGCTACGACAACACCACCGCCGCCCAGGCGATGATCAAGGCGGGGAAGATGCTCGCCACCGCCGACCAGCACGCCGACCAGATCGCCGTCAACGGCATCGAATACGCCCTGGCCATCCTGCAGAAGAAGGACCAGCAGACGAAGGTCGATCTGATCACCGGCGAGAACCTCAAACGATGACAACCGTTGGCGCTGATCCGCTCCCGCACGATGTAGCGCCGGCCCAGGCGCGGGCGGATTGTCTCCTGCGCGCGGTGGACATCGTGAAGACCTACCCCGGCGTCGTGGCGCTGGACCGTGTCGGCTTCGACGTGCGCGCGGGCGAGGTCCACGCGCTGGTCGGCGAGAACGGCGCGGGCAAGAGCACCCTCGCGCGCATTCTCTGTGGGCTGACATCGCCCGACTCAGGCCTGCTTCAACTGCGTGGCCAGCCCTACGCGCCCGCCAGCCGGATCGATGCCGCGCGACACGGCGTGCGCATGGTGATGCAGGAGCTGAACCTCATCGGCACGCTTACCGTCGCCGAGAATATCTTCATGGGCCGGATGCCGCGCCGGCTGGGGTTCATCAGCTATGGGCGGATGAACGCCGACTCCCGGGCCATCCTCGCGCGGCTTGGTTTGCAGGGCATCGATCCCGCGCAGCATGTCGATCTGCTTGGCGTCGGCCAGCAGCAGCTCGTCGAGATTGCCTCGGCGCTGTCGCAGCGCTGCGATGTGCTCATCCTCGACGAGCCCACCGCCGCCCTGACCTCGCGCGAAACCGACCTGCTGTTCGAGCAGATCGCGGCGCTGCGGGCCGGCGGCGCGGGCATCGTCTACATCTCGCATCGCATGGAGGAGATCAAGCGCATCGCCGACCGGATCACCATCCTGCGCGATGGCAAGCTCGTCGCCACGTGCCGCGCCGCCGACATCAGCATCGACGAGGTGATCCGCCTCATGGTCGGCCGCGAGTTGACGCGCATCGAGCATCGCTCCTCCTCTGCCGACACCGTGGCAATGCGCGTCGAGGAGCTTCGTCGCGAGCCGGCCGTCCGCGGCGTGAGTTTCCACGTCAACCGCGGCGAGGTGCTGGGTTTCGCCGGCCTGATGGGCAGCGGGCGCACCGAGACCATGCGGCTGATCTTCGGGGCCGATCGCGCGGATGGCGGCCGGGTCTTCCTCGATGGCCGGGCCGTTCGCATCCGCAGCCCGCGCGACGCCGTGCGCCTGGGCATCGCCCTGCTCACCGAAGACCGCAAGCAGCAGGGTCTGCTGCTTCCCCGCCCCATCCGCGAGAATGTCACGCTGACCGACATGGCGCAGGTTTCGCGCCTCGCGTGGATCTCGCCGCGCGCCGAGCGATCGGCCGCGCAGCGATTGAGCGAGGCATTGTCGCTCAGATGCCGTTCCATCGAGCAGGAAGTCCTCTCGCTCAGCGGCGGAAACCAGCAGAAGGTCGTGCTCGCCAAGTGGCTGCACCGCGACTGCCGCGCGCTGATCTTCGACGAGCCCACGCGCGGCATCGACATCGGCGCCAAGTTCGAGGTCTATCAGTTGCTCGCCCGGATGGCCGGCGAAGGCAAGGCCATCGTCGTCGTCTCCTCCGACCTGATGGAGCTGATGATGATCTGCGATCGCATCGCCGTGATGTCCGCCGGGCGAATCGCCGCCACGTTCCCGCGCGGCCAGTGGACGCAGGATGCCATCATGGCCGCGGCCCTCAGCGGATATCGAATGAGGCCGTAGCTCGACATTCCAATGTCGAGTTGGTGTGGCGGAACCCGAACTCGACATTGGAATGTCGAGCTACGAGACTAAACGGCAATGACTGACACCTCGACATCCTCGCCCGCCGCCAAACCGCGCATCCCCGCATTCGTGCTGGACTACGCCGCGCTGGTAATCGTCCTGGCCGCTCTGATCGTCGGCTTTTCCCTGACCGCCACCAACTTCCTCAGCCGCAGCCAGTTCAGCGCCATGGTCAACCCCAACCTGCCGATGGTCCTCATGACCGTCAGCATGACCTACGTGCTCATCATCGCCGGCATCGACCTGTCGGTCGGCTCGGTGATGGCGCTGTCGGCATGCGTCATGGGCGTGCTCTACGACATCCACCATTGGCCGGTCGGCCCATCCATCGCCGCCGGCCTGCTCACGGGCATCGCCTGCGGCATGTTCAACGGGCTGGTCACGGTCCGCTGGAAGCTGCCCTCGTTCATCGTCACCCTTGGCATGCTCCTGATCGCGCGCGGCATCGCCCACCTGATCACCGGCTCCCACAAGCAGAACATGCTCGGCTCGGGAATCGAGGAGCTTTGCGCCCGCTGTTCGCGGGGCTCACGCCCGCCCTGCTGATCGCCATCTTCATCATCATCGCCGGGCAGCTCGTGCTTTCCCGCAGCGTTTTTGGCCGGTACATGACCGCCGTCGGCACGAATGAAGAGGCCGTGCGCCTCTCGGGAATCAGCCCCAGCCCCATCAAGGTCGCCGTGTTCACGCTCAGCGGATTGCTGGCCGCTCTCGGCGGCATCATCGAAAGCTCGCGCCAGGGCTTCCCCAGCCCCATCGCCGGAAAGGATGTCGAGCTGGAGGTGATCGCGGCCGTCGTCGTCGGTGGCACGAGCCTGATGGGCGGCCGGGGCAGCGTCGCCGGCACGATCTTTGGCACGGCCGTGATCGTCGTCCTCGGCGCAGGCCTGGCGGCCAAGGGCATTCAGGACGACGTGAAGAAACTCGTGACCGGCTCGGTCATCATCGGCGCATCCATCCTCGACTACTACCGCCGGCGGCTGGCGCGGTAGCTGTCCTGTCAGCCCATTGCCGACGAGGGGGCGGAGGCGCCTGAGAGGGTTGAGGGTCGAGGGTTGGGGGGCGGGGATTTCGGAATGGGGACTGGAGCCACTGGATGGGGGTGCCGCGGCGGCGGCGGGCGGGATGGCAATGGGTTGGTTCCGCAGGGGAGAGTGCGCGGGAGAGGGAGTGGAATCGGCAAGCTCTGGCGGGGCGGGAGGTTGCGGGTTTGGGGCGGGGGGATCGGTGGGTTCGTTCGGCAGGCGATCACCTTCACCACTGAGGCGCGGAGACACGAAGGCATCGGCGGGTGGAGGGGCGGGGATTTCAGATTGCAGATTGCAGATTTCAAATATCTCAGGGGTTTCGGAGTCGGCGGTGAGGATTGGGTTGGGGAGGATCATGGCTGCTTTCGTTGGGGTTCCACAACTACTGGCGTGTTGCGCCGATCGGTGGGGGATGGCGCACATCGCGCAACGGAGTTGTGGTGGTTGCGGGGGAAGACGCGGTGTTCGGCGTGGCGGGGTGATCGATTTGCGCAGCGCGCGGGGGATTCACCGCCGAGGCGCGGAGGCCGGGGAGCGGCGGCGGGGCAAAAAAGGCTTATGCCGGCTTAGGCCGCTTATGACTGTCAACGGGAGGATAGAGAATGGGCGTGGAATGCTCGAAGAAACTGGGGCGAAAGCCGGCGGCGTGGTGGACGATGAAGGCGGAATGGCCGGCGGAATTGAGGATATCGGCGTGGCGGTAGAGGACGCGCAGGCCGCCGGAAGGATGGGGCAAGTCGGGGGCGAGGAGGTAGATGGGCATGGGGTGGATTTTCGATTTTTGAGTTTCGATTTTCAATTGGCTCCCGGCGGCTGTCAGACACGTGCGGCGCAATAGGCACCGGGTTGTATGTGGCTGGTGGGGCTGTGTTTACAATCCTTGCTGAAATTCTCCAAGAAAATAGCACACTTGTCATTGACATCACCACCGGGGGGGGGGGGTATACTACAGACTGCTTGCTTGATGGCCGAATATGGTAGGATGGGAGATGCGGCAAGGGCCGCTGGGCTTGAAAAGTTGAGCGGGTGGAACCGCGGCGCAATCAAGGGCCGGCTGATGACCTTTCCTTACGCTGGGGCGAAAGCTCGCGAGGAGATGGTGCGCGAGGTGGAAAGGAGCAGGTCGTGCGAACAAAACAGGCGACGCGTCGCGAGTTGCAAACACGGGTGTGGCATTGTCTTGTGCGCATTCTAGGACTGCTCTTGACCTTGGCGATGGCGCGCGATGCGACGGCTCAAGGCGGCTTCGTCAATTCCAATTCGTTCATCGATCACAGCGGTTCGCCGATAAGAATCACCCCTACCGGGTGGGTTGAAGACCAACTCGCTTCAGTGGAGTTTCGGATTGGAACGGACAAGACATTCTATTCGTGGGGAGAGCAAGTAAACGTGGTCCACCGGGTAAGCAATATCGGCGAGTTGACAAGAACGTTTCAGTTTAACTGCGAACCGTGGGAGAACCTACAAATTCAGCAGGACGGGCAGCTGATATGGGAGCGGCCGACCCCGTTTGCTATGTCCAGACCCAAGGTTGTGCTGAGTCCGGGAGATGTTTGGGAGTCGCAGTATACGTGGGATCTGCGCGACAATGCGGGCGAGTTCGTTCCCCCAGGGCAATACGACGTGACGGGCGTGTTGTACGGCGACGGATCAAGCATCTCGGTGCCGATCACTGTGCTACCCGAGCCGTCAGGCGTGGGCGTGACGCTGGTTGGTGCCGGGCTTTGGACGCTGCGCCGCAGGCGTCGGCCCTGAGTGGGATCGCGGGGGCGGGCGGTTTGATGAACAACTGACGACAACGTTAGGCCTTGCGACGGAAACTCAAGGCTGGAAGGGATGTTCTGCGCGCCTCTGCGCATAGGGAAAGGAGACATGTCATGGCGGTGAAGGCTAATGGCGGTAGGCCGCGAGTTGGCGGCAGTTGTGGGCTCAGGCGAAGAGTTCGGGTAATGGGCGACGCCGCTCGATCAGTCGCTGAAGCGTTGGAACAGCGCGCCCTCTTGAGCAATGTGCAAGTGCTCGGGGGCTCAAGTATTCAGGCCGAGCCCCAGGCAGTAGAGACCTACGACGTTGGAGAGCAATCGTGGCGCGCTACGGACACTCAGCCGCTCTTGCGCGTCGCCGGAGAGGTGGCAGTTGGCCTCGCGCCCGGTGCTTCGAAGGCCCATGTGTTGGGCGAACTGGCGAATTCGGGCGGGTTACTCAGCGACCTTGTTGACGGGTCCATCCTCGACAGCGCGAGCTTCACACTTCTGGCAAAGCTGCCCGATAGCCGGGATGTGCCGACGGCCGAAAACGAGGGGCTCTTGAGCGCACTGGGGCACATGGATGGCGTAGCGTGGGCTGTACCGGTGTATTTGGACCGCGAGTCGGGCCTCAAGGAGATTGTGACCGACGAGGTCATCGTAGCTCTTGGGTCGGTGAGCATCCAGGGTATCGTGGGTCCAGATGTAATAAGCTGGCACCACCTGACGGGATCGACGAATCAATACGTACTGAAGCTTGACGAGCGCGGGCCGGATGCTCTGGCGGCGATCAGAAGGTATGCTGCGCTGCCGGGCGTCCAATGGGCGGAACCCAATGCCTACGTTCAGGTACGCGAGGATTCCGCGCCGAACGACGCGTATTATTCCTATGAATGGAACATGCCGAATGCTTCCGTCCCCGCGGCTTGGGATTTGCTTTCGGCGGCCCATCCGGGCCAGAAGCCAGGGAACGGCGTCGTGATAGCAATCATGGACGACGGTGTGGACCTGTCGCATCTCGACCTCTCGATCTGGCAGAATCCTGGTCAACCCACTGGTAGCACCGGGGACGACGACAACAACAGTTATCCGGGCGACGTTCACGGCTGGGACTTCTTGGATGGAACCTCTGATCCGAGCCCATCCACCGCCGGCGCGAATCACGGGACGGCTGTCGCTGGCGTCGCGGCGGCGGTCGGTAACAACAACGGGCGGGGCGTTGCGGGCGTCGCCTATGGAAGCTCGGTCATGCCGCTCAAGATCGCAGACACGGACAACCCAACCGTAGATCACTATGCGACCCCCGAGCATCTCGCTGATGCAATCTACTATGCGGCGGGGCTGGACTCGAATGGCGCCCGAGCTGGCACGGAGCTGACGTGCTCAACTTCAGTTGGGGGTGGCCTTCCTATGAGGTAGTCACACAGGCATTCGCGACCGCCGCCACTAAGGGTGCGGGGGCCTCGGGATGCTGGTCTTTGTCTCGTCCGGCAATTTCGCGAGCGGGTATCTGCGAAAGAAACTAACCATTGATAACTCACCAAACCCTGATAGTGCCGCAACTTTCAAAGTTCGTTGGGAGTATACCAAAGATCAGGCCAACTACGCCGGAGCTGATACTGTGTGGTTGGCGTCGATGGGTTTTCCCGATGGGTGGCACGAGTTCTTCAACGGCAGCACACTCCCCGTCGGCTGGTCGACATATTCCACACCTTCGGGAGCGCCATGGAGCGTGATTACGGATGATCCGAGTCACACCTATGGCACCGGAAATGCCGTGAGAGCCGGAGCAATCGGCAACGCCGCATCGACT
>CAWIJX010000010.1:0-467216 GCA_963836515.1 uncultured Phycisphaerales bacterium | reverse complement strand
GTGGTCGAGGGGTCCAGGCCGAACGCGGCGAAGTTGGGATCGACGACGTCCGACGACAGCAGATTGCCGGTGGACGGCGTGAAGCCGGCGCTGCTGGTGTCGCCGTAGACGCAGTAAAGCAGGCTGCTGTTGCCGGTGGGAGTGTCCCAGGCGAGGTCGATCTCGGAGGCGCTGACGACCGTTGCCGCGACATTGGCCGGGGCATCGGGCACGGTGGCGGCCTGGGTGTAGGCGTAATCCGACGTCCCGTCGTCGCTGTATGCCGCCACGCGGTAGTAGTAGGTCATCCCGGCCGGCAGCGATGTGTCGGAATACGGGCTGGCGGTGATGGTGTCGGGGCAGGCCGTCCAAGTCTCGCCATCATCGCTGCGCCAGAGGTAGAAGCCCGTCTCGTTGTCGGAGTTGTCCGTCCAGACGAGGTCGATCTCGCTGGTGCTGATCGTGGTGGCTTCCAGGTCGCTCGGCGCATCGGGATAGTCGGCCGTGGTGATCGGGCCGGCGATGCTGGACCAGGCGGAACTGGTGAAGCTGTTGTAGGCGCAGACGCGGAAGTAGTAGTCGGTGTCTGGCACGAAGCTGCCGGCCCCGATGAAGCTGACAGTGCCGGTGCCCGTATTGGCCGGGGCGCAGGCGGAGCCGTCAGCCGCGAATGGGCTATCGGCCAGGCTCCATTCCAGGACAAAGCCGTCTTCGTTCGTGGCGTTGTCGGCGAAGGCCACATCGGCGTGGTCGCCGGAGTCAATGGCGGACACGACAAGCGTATCGGGAGCGGACGGGACGGCCAGCGTGGTGACCGAGGCCGGCGGGTTGCTCCAGGGCAACTGGCCCGACTCGTTCACGGCCGCGATGCGGAAATAGTACGTCGTGGTGGGCGCGAAGGTGGAGTCCACCCAGGCGGAGGTGTCATCACCGGCGGGCGTGGCGATCTGGCTCCAGGTGGCGCTGTCAGTGCTGGACTGGAGGATGAAACCGGTGACGGCATCCTCGGCGCAGGCGAATCCCACAGCAGGCTGACGCCGGCGTCGTTGATGGTGTTGACCGTCAGGCCGGAGAGCAGTTGCCGCTGCTCCAGCGCCTCGAACACAGCGCGCGAGATGGGGCGCTGCTTGTAACGGGACCTGCCCGACGGGTTACCGGCGCGCGGCGCGACGCCAATTCGAGAATAACGACATGACCGACTCCTTCCCTAAGGGAACCGGCCCGCGGCAGGAGTGAAACCGTTCCCCTGTCTTCGAGCCCACAACCAATTAAGAACTGACCGAACGAGCGGCACTCTAGCGGTTCAGTATTCTGATTGTCAAGAGAATTATTACAACAAACTACAAACATAGAAATGAGTATACTAATTGTGCGAATTCCCGCGCAGCGCTGGACGGCCCTCTACCCTCGCGCTCAGACCCGCGATATCGTTGCGCCGCTGCGCCGTTCACCACCGCTTCGCGCAAAACCGTCGGCCATGTGGAGGGACGCGGAGGGGCGCGCTTGCCCCCGCCCGTCCGTCTTGTTACGGTTGAACCATGCGCCAGAGACACTTGTTGGCAGGCCCCCTGATCGCCCTGGTTCTGGGCTGCGGCGGCAATGACCGCCCCACCGTCAATCTCAGCGCGCGGGATTTCTACCGCGGGCAGGCGCCGGCCACGCAGCCCGCGCCGGCGGTGGCTCCCGCGGCCGGCGCCGCCGACCAGGCCGTGGCGGGCAATCGCCAACCCGAGCCGAGACTCTCCCCGGCCACCGCCGAGTCGCCCGTGGCCTCCGGCGACGGCCCCGCGACGCAGCCTGCGCGCGGCCGGTCCACCGGCGTGTTCATGATCATTGGGACGATCATCGCCGAGGTGAACGGCAAGGCGCTGTATGCCGACAGGATCCTCGCCAAGATCAACAACGAGCTATACGCGCAGGCCATGCAAAAGGATCCCGACGTCTACCGCGCGCTCGCGGCCACGTCGCTCCAGAAGCAGGTGCAGGAGGCCATTCACAACGAGCTGGAATTTGCCGCGGCGCAGCAGACCTTGAGCGATGAGGAGCGACAACTGGCCGAGACCCTCACCATGGTCTGGCGCCAGCGCGAGATCACCAAGGCGGGCGGCTCGCTGTCGGTGGCGCGGGACCGCTCGCTCAATCCGCCCGACCAGGTGGCCGGTTCGGGCATGGAGTTCGACGAGCGCGTCCTCGATCAGTACCGGCTCTACATGGTGATGATCTACTATCACAAGCACGTCTGGCCGCGCATCCAGATCAGCGCCGACGACATGCGCCGCTACTATGACGCGCATCTCCAGGACATCTTTTCCGAAAAGGCCGCCATCCGCTTCCGCGTGATCGCCATCGGCGCCCGGGAGAGCGGCACCGCCGAGCGGGCCCAGTCCAAGATCGCCGACGTGCTTCAGCGGGCCCGGCGCGGGGACGACTTCGGCACGCTGGCCACCATGTTCAACGACAAGAAGCTCTGGGCCAAGAACCACGGCTACATGGAGATCGTTGACGAGGAGGTCAAGGACGAAGGCGACAGCGACCCGGCCAGCGACGACCCGGCCGCGCTGGACGCCCGGAAGCCCGAGAAGCGCACCCGCAAGGCGCCGCTCTGGTACAACAAGGGGACGCTGGCCCTGGAATCGCTCGAGAGTGCGCTGTTCAAGATCGAGAAGAACGGCATCACCGATGCCATCGACGGCAAGGATGGCTACCTCTATATCGCGAAGCTCGAAGATAAGCGCGAAGGCCAGGTCCGGCCCTTCGAGGACCAGAAGGTCCAGGCGGACATTCGCAGGAGAATGGAGAACGAGCAGCGGCTGCAGCTCCGCCGCAAGGAGCAGCAGAAGCTCATGGCCAAGGCCGTCTGGCGCATCCACGAGAAGAACGTCGATACGGCCATCGAGATGGCCATGCAGAAGTATGCCATGTGGCGGGGCGGGCTGTAACCGCATGCCGTGCGGTTCTAGTATTCGGGCATATCGACGTGCTCGGGCAGGCCGGCGGCGCTGAGGCGCATGTAGTGGTGCCCGAAGATGGCCAGTCGCATGGCGGCCGCGATCTTCGTGGGCTGACGAAGCAGGGTCCAGGCGAGAAGGCGCCAGAACTGCCCGCGTTCCCTGGCGACGATGCCCAGGCGGTGCAGCGTTCGCAGGAAGATCCCCAGCACACCGATGTTCACGGGCCGGCTGCGCGAGGAGCGATACTCGCGGAGGAAATGTCGCACCCGCTGATAGAACAGGCGCGGCGAGTAGATCTGCCGGAGGAGCTGCACGTAGCCGTCCTTCAGCGCCTCCAGCCCCATCACCGGCTGGATGTTGGTGGTCCCGTCGGAGTTGTTGCCGGAAGAGTGGCCCACCAGGCGCCCGGCCAGGCCCATGCGTTCGTAAAGCCGCGTGCCGGGCGAGGCCTGCAGGATCCCCACCATGGCCGTGGCGATGCCGCTCTCCTGGATGAAATCGACCAGGCGCTGGAGAGTCTGCGGCGTGTCGCCGTCGAAACCCACGATGAACCCGCCCTGCACATCGAGGCCCGCCCGCTGAAGTTTCTTGACGTCGGCGACGAGGTCCCGGTTCTGGTTCTGCCGCTTGCTGCACTCGGCGAGGCTGTCGGCCACCGGCGTCTCGATACCGATGAACACGATGTCAAACCCGGCCTCCACCATCGCCGCCGTGAGCTTCCCGTCATCCGCCAGGTCGATGGACACCTGCGTGAGATAGCCCAGCCGCCCATGTTGCTTCTGCCATCGCGACAGCGCCGGCAGCAGGTCTTCCCGCGCGGCGCGGCGGTTGCCGATCAGGTTGTCATCGACAAAAAACACATACCCGCGCCATCCGGTCCGGCGGATGGCGTCGAGTTCTCGCGTGATCTGCTGGCCGGTCTTGATGCGGGGGTTGCGCCCAGCACCTTGGTCACATTGCAGAAATCGCAGTCGAAAGGACAGCCGCGCGAGTACTGGACGCTCAGCGACTGATAGTCGCGCACGTCCACCAGGTCCCACTGCGGCACGGGGGACTGGGCCATGTCGGCGAATTCGCGCGTGCGATACATGCGCTTGGCGCAGCCCGCCTCGAAATCGGCCAGGAACTTCGGCAGCGTAATCTCGGCCTCGTTGAGGACGAAGTGGTCCACTTGCTCGAAGAGGGCGTGTTCGTTGAGGAACAGCGGGCCCCCCGCAACGATGGTCTTGCCCGCGGCCTTGCATCGGGCGATCGCCTCCCGCGCGGTCCGTCTTTGGACGGCCATGCCGGTCACGAAGACGCAATCGCACCAGCCGATGTCCGCCTCCGTGAGGGGACGAACGTTCATGTCGACCAGCCGCTTTTGCCAGGACGGCGGCAGCATGGCCGCGACGGTGAGCAGACCCAGCGGGGGCACGAGCGCTTTCCTGCCCAGAATCCGCAACGCGTGTGTATGACTCCAGAATGTCTCGGGTGCGTCGGGATTAAGCAGAAGTACCTTCACCATGTCTCCATCGCCCACGAGGCATTGTAACAGGGCGATGGAGTTTCGGCTCGGCGTTGCGCCCCGAGAAATAAAAAAAACAGGAATCTCTCTTACACCGTCGCCGTCTCCACCTAAGGCTTGCCAACCGACGCCTCTCCGGCGATGGCCGGGTAAACCACGCCGGCAATCGCAGCGCCGGCAATGGGAGCGACCCAGAAGAGCCAGAGCTGCTTGAGCAGTTCCGCCCCGGCATAGATCGCCGGGCCGGTGCTTCGGGCCGGATTGACCGACAGGTTCGTCACCGGGATGCCGATGAGATGGATCAACGTCAGCCCCAGGCCAATGGCGATCGGCGCAAAGCCGGCCGGGGCGCGTGCATCGGTCGAGCCAAGGATAATCATGAGGAACATGAAGGTCAGCACGACCTCGGCAATCAGCGCTGATACAAGCGAATAGCCGCCGGGGGAGTATTTATCGTAGCCGTTGGCCGCGAACTGCCCGGCAACGAATCCCGGTTTTCCGCTGGCGATGGCATAGAGGATGCTCGAGCCGATCACCGCGCCGACCAACTGCGCCGCGATGTACGGCAGCACTTCGTTCCAGGGGAACCGCTTACCCGTGGCCAGGCCGATCGTCACCGCCGGATTGAGGTGACAGCCGGAGACATGCCCGATGGCATAGGCCATCGTCAGCACCGTCAAGCCGAAGGCGAAATGACACCCCCAGCAGACCGATGCCGACTCCGGGGAACGCCGCAGCCAGCACGGCGCTGCCGCAGCCGCCGAAAACCAGCCAGAACGTCCCGACGCACTCTGCGCCCAGCCGTTTGCCGAGAGACATGATACCTCCGCGGATAGAGCGAATGTGCCCGCCCGGGAGCGCTCGCTCCCAAGCACGGCACAGATCAAGAGATCACAGTACCACTGTGCGGCAGATTACGTCAATCACCGATGCAGATAACTCCGCGGCTATCGCTTCGAATGCCCCGACTCGTGACAGCGGGTACACAGCTTCTCCGGAGAATCCGCCAGGATGCTGGGCCTCGGCGAGCCGTGCCCATCGTGGCAGTTGTGGCACCGCGAAAGGCTGTCCAGCACGTGGCGGTGGACCAGTTGAAGCTCCCCGTCTTCATGGCATTTGCGGCAGCCGCCCGACTTTGGCAGACCCAGCGCCACAACGTCGTCCATCTCCGACGTCTCATGGCAGTTGCCGCAGGCCATCGCCGACGATGCGCTCTTGGGGATGCCGTGCGTACGGAAGCGAGTCCATCCGGCCGGCGCCGTGGTGGGTGCGGCTTGCTGCAGCACGACGATGCGCGAGTCGCCGCTTTCGATGATGTGCTGGCCGACGCCAAGCGTGGCGCGGCCAGGAGCAGCATCTTGCCCTTCTTGTCCTTCAGCATCGCCACAGCCGGCCGCGTGTCCGCCGGGCGGCTCGTGGGATAGAGCCGCGCGCCTTCGTCCAGCCATTCGGGATCGAATGGCATCACGCGAACCTCGACCGCTTTGCCATCGACGAGGATCTTCGCGTCCTTCTTCGACGACCTGGCCACCGCCATGATGAGCACGGCATCCCCGCTCACGGCCGAGTGATCGAGCGGATAGACGATCGCCACGTCCGGCGTTTTTTCATCGGCGCCGGCCGGGAGAAACACCCCAACCGCTGCCACAAACAATGCCGGGATGCCAGCAGAACGAATGCGTCCCCGCCTCATCACGCCACCTGCCCGTATCGCTTGACCAGCCGCACATTCTGGCCGATCTCATCCTTGTACTTGGGCCACATGCCCACGAGGATCGCATCCGTCTTCTTGATGTTTTTCAGGGCGTAACGGAAGGCATCCTCGACCGTCTCGTCGCTGTCGCAGAGCCAGCCGGCAGCCAGAATCTTGAAGCCGAGGCAGGGCTTCTTCACCTGGCGGATGACCTTGACCATGTTTTCGCGGTCGTTGTCGAGGAAGCTCTCGCCCAGCATCGCCCCGCCGAGCTTCTCGCGAATCTCGTTCTTTGGCCGGGTGACGTAGTAGAAGCAGCACTGGTACATGTCAACTTCCCAGCCCTTGTCCTCGATGTACTTGATGCAGTCGGGATTGTGGGCCGACACGCCCGCTGGAATCCCCAGCTCATCGTGGACCTTCTTCACGAAGTCGTGGACCTGCTCCTGCTTGCCCGCCTTGAAGAGATAGTCGGTCGTATTGCCGTGGTGCAGATACCAGAGGGGCTTGTACTCCATCACGTCCTTCGAGAGCTTGCCGTCGCGGCCCAGCTCGCCCAGGAAGTAGACGCGCATCTTGGAGCCTTCGCTCCAGAGGGTCTTCACGGCTTTGAGCGCTTTGTCCTGGTAGGGGCAGATGAAGACGGTCATGCCCGCCTTCTCGCAGTTGCGCAGGAACTGCGTCGTCGTCTCCAGGTTGAAGTAATCCAGCATGGCGCTCGTCATATTGCGGATCTGGTGACTCCAGCCGCCCAGTGGATTGCAGCCGATGATCATGCGCGGGATGCGCTGGCCACAGATCGTGACGTGGGGCAGCTCGTCGGCGATGCTCGGCGATGGGGCCACGCCCGCCACCGCGGCCTTGGGCTCATCCGCGTGTGCTGCGCCCGAGCCCAGTCCCGCGGCAATCGCGCCGCGCAGACCTGCTTGAGAAAATCACGCCGTCCCTGATGACACGCCGACCGATGCTGTTCGTGCATGAAGCTCCTTGCTGGAAATTCGTCCCTCTTGTTTACACTATCGACGCCCGCTTGTTAAGTCCCATCTGAAGCGGAAGCGTCAGCGCCCGCCCTTATTCCAGAGCGGGCGCTGACGCTTGGCGCTTCAGACAGACGCTCAACGTGCCCGCCGCCGACGCGGTATCCTCTATCGACTATTCAGGAGAATCACCGATGTGCCACTGCATTATTATCCTCGCCACAGTCCTCCTGGCCGTAACGCCTCTCACAAATCCCGCCCAAGCCGCCGAGCCGGCGAAGAAGAAAATCGTCTTTCTACCCGGCCGCCAGAGCCACGGCTGGAGCGGCCACGCCTTCAGCGCCGACCTGACCATCCTCGCCAACGCCCTCAACGAAAATGTCCCCGGCGTCGATGCCGTCGTTCTCAAGGGCGGCTGGCCCAAGGACCTTTCGGTCTTCGACGGCGCTGCTGCCATCGTCATCGCCTGCGACGCCAACGGCGTCATCGGTTCCAAGGCCAACTGGGACGCCCTCGACGCCATCGCCAGGAAAGGCGCCGGCGTCGCCTTCATCCACTACTCGCTCGATGTGGGCAAGGACCTCGGCAAGTACGAACTCGCCTGGATCGGCGGCTACTACGAGCAGTTCTGGTCGGTGAATCCTTCCTGGAAGGCGGATTTCACCACGCTGCCCGATCACCCCATCGCCCGCGGCGTCCGGCCATTCAAGATCAATGACGAGTGGTATTACCACATGCGCTTCCAGGACGACATGAAGGGCGTGACGCCGATCCTCTCGGCCATTCCGCCCGAGTCCACCCGCCAGGGCAAGGACGGCGCCCATAGCGGCAACCCCGAGGTCCGCGCCCGCAAAGGCATGGCCGAGCACATCGGCTGGTGCTACGACCGCCCCGACGGCGGCCGCGGCTTCGGCTTCACCGGCGGCCACGAGCATTGGAACTACGCCAACGACAACTTCCGCAAGGTCCTGCTCAACGCCATCTGCTGGATCGCGAAGATCGAGGTCCCGGCCGACGGCGTCCAGTCCAAACGCCCCACCGTTGAGGTCATGGAAGCCAACCTCGCAGGCGACCGCCCCAAGGACTGGACGACCGAGCGGATCCAGAAGGTGATCGACGATGTGAACAAGTAGTGATCTGCGATGGACGATTTCAGCTACGTGTTCAGTTCACATGGCGTTCTCCTTCCGCGATCCGCGAGCTTACTTGGCGCAAACCCCTTTTCTTCCCCCAAGCACTTCACGCCAGATGAGGGAGATCACGACAGAGGTCTTCGTCCCGTCATGACAACAATCGGAAAGGCGAAGTGAATCCCGTCATCCCGCCGACTCGCCCCAACGCCGAGCCGATTCACGCCGAGGTCATCTTCAAAGAGCTGTCGGACCACTTGGGCGTCGTCGGACTTCGTGCATGAGGCCGTCAGCAGTTTTTCCAACGCCACGTCGAGCTTGTAGAACGCTGTCTTCATCTCCCTCAACCCGGCATCGTGGAACATCCCCGTCAGTTCCGCCAACAGCAACGCCCGTGTATGGGACGGGTCACGCAGTTTTTCCATTCGGTCGTAAGCCTCGCCTTCTTCCGGCGAAGACATGAATACGTCCACAACGGTGACTCCGCCGCCCGGTTGGCAGACTCGCACCATCTCGGCCAGCACGTTCTGCGGCTCAAGGAAGTGGTGGAAGGAATAGCGGGTGATGACATTAGAGAACGATGATCCAGAAAACGGCAGAGGAAGAGCATCCCCGACTTTCCAGTCCATGTTCGTCAGCCCCATCGACTCCTGCTTCTTTTGGGCTTCTTCGATCATGGCCGGAGTAATGTCGATGCCGGTAACGTGCCGGGCGACCCTTGCCGCCGCACAGGTGATGAGGCCGGGGCCGCACGCCACATCCAGCACCGTGTCATTCGAGCTGATTCCTGCCGTCTCGATCACCAGTCGATTGGTGTCCTCGTCATTGTGAATGGGCATTTGCGCAAACGGCACGGCCTGCTTGGTAAATTGCTCTACAGTCAACCTTCGCTGTTTGACTTCCCTTTCATTCACGGCGATCACTGTACCAATCGGTATCTCTTCCGTCGATGGGCTTGGGTAAAGCGAATTACCGCCGCGCGTGGACGAACTTTACGAAAAGGTTCGGTGCTGGATCATGGATCGCCGCCCGGATGCCGTTTTTTCCCAAACACAGGTCGAGTTATCTGAAGAATCCGTCGGCGTCTACAAGCTCCAATCGCTTGATGTTTCCATACCCGGTCTTCCGGCGGTGCGATTTGTGCCGCGCGGAATTTTTGTTATTGGCGCACACGGACGAGTGGATGTTCGAAGCCGCCTGGGACGCGAGGTCTTGGTTTGGGTCGAGGCTGGAGGGCCGGTTCTGGAAATCACCGAGGATTCCGCTAGCGATCAAGAGACTCAGATCACCCGTCCCCTCTTCGACAATGTAGCGCAGGGATGGGCGTGGTCAGACTCCAAGCGCAGCCGGATTCTGACCCTCAGCCTCGAAGTTCTTTGGGACCGGGTTCTTGCGCCGCTGACTCAATGAGTCCCTTTCTGGAGTTGCGGTAGAGGGGTCGCATCCCGCTTGTTCTCTGAATCCTCACATCGAATGAGAAATGCCCAATCCTCTTGGGCTTAACATGCAATCTTGGTTCACCGAGTTGTGCCGTGATACGCGTATGGACAACGTGGCATCGCTGTTTTTGCCGTCAGTCACACAGACCCTCATTTCCCAGGTTGCATCGATTCGCAAATATCGCCATTGGCTCGCGCACGGAAAGAGAGGCGCAACACCTCCCTCGATAACACCGCTTTTTGCAGGGGGCATAACGGGTCGTAAGCCTTTCTTCGGGCGGAGCAAGGAGCCAAGAACTCATCATCGCCGCTCGCCCGCAGAAGGTGTCGCAAGCCTCTTCATCTGAGCCGTTTGGAGTTCCGCGTGTACGCGGTCTGCCGGCCCGCCCGCGTAAACGCGGAACCCTGAACCCTGAACCCTGAAGCCGAATATATTCCAAACATTTGTCATTGACATCTCACCACCTCCGCCGTATACTAAACATTAAACACAACCCCGGCCGGCACCAGGGAAGGCCGGCCAGCTCCGCCCGGCCATGTCGGCCGCCGCGCAGCCAAGCCCCTTCCCCAAAGGAGTCACCCATGTCCTCCTCAACAGCCACTCCGCGCCGATAACGCCCAAACCGCCATCGCCGCAGCCGTCAACGCCACCATCGCCTCCGCCCTGCCACCCGCCGCCTCCGCAATCAAGAACCACAATTCACAAATCGAACCTCCCCTCGCCCCCGCCACATCCCCATCTGTTCAAAATATAGAAGACCAGCTCAGCGGCCTCTGCAACCTCTGCGGTTTCTTCCACGCCCGCTGCCAGCCCTGCGACCCCGACGATCTGGCCCGACACCGCGTTTTCCTGGCCGCAATCGAAAATCAGAAATCGAAAGTCAAAAAACCCCGCGGCGGCCCCAAAACCCCCGAAGGCAAAGCCCGTTCCCGCCTCAACGCCCTCAAGCACGGCTTCACCGCGCGCCTTCACGTCATCCTCCCCGGCGAGGACCCCCAGGAATACCAGGCCCTCGCCGAGCGGTTGCTCGAGGAGCACAAGCCCGCCACCATCACCGAGCACTTCCTCGTCCATCGCCTGCTCAACCTCTCCTGGCGCCTGCTCCGAATCGAGGAGGCCGAGGAGGAGATCTCCCGCCGCCTCGTCGAGGAATCGCTCGACGCTGACGACGATGAATGCCAAAACGAACCCAACGCGCCCAGCGCCCTCACCGCCGCCCAATCCGCGGCCGACCGCTTCTCCAGCTCCGACGACAAGTCGAACCCCCTCGCCCGCCTCCAACGCTACGAAGCCTCCCTCGAACGCTCCTACCACAAGAACCTCTCCCAGCTCAAAGCCCTCCAGGTCGCCCGAGTGAAAAACGAACTCGCCGAACTCAAAGCGCACAACGAACCCAAGTCACAAAACGAACTCAACCCGCTGACCGAACCGCCGACCGACATTTGTACTGTGAAATCCGACATTTGTAATTTGACATCCGAACTCTCCGATCCCACCTCCGAATCCTCTCCGCGTCCTCCGCGCCTCTGCGGTGAATCCTCCCTCCCGCCCTCCGCGAGCAGCGCTGGACCGGCTCCAAGAACTCCGGCCATTGGCAAGCCGTCCCGCACCCCGACTGATCACCCACCGTTTCCGTCCTCTTTCCAGCGTGATCCACCCCACCGTCCCGCATTGGAACTGCGCGCCCTTTTCGTTTCTAATACCCGCCCCGGCCGAACGGGCCGCGAATATTCAGCAACCCGGAGTTTGACCGCATGAGCACTGCCAACGTGATCGACCGAGACCGCATCGCCTGCCGCACGGAGAGAATCCCCGTCACGGTTCAGAACAGCCACGACGCATCCCTGGACGTCGCCCGCGAGATTGCCGAGCTCATCCGCGATCGCGCGGCCAAGGGGCAGAACGCCGTCCTGGGCCTGGCCACCGGCTCCACACCCACCAGCGTCTACAACGAGCTGGTCCGCATGCGCCAGCACGAAGGCCTGTCCTTCAAGAACGTCGTCACGTTCAACCTCGACGAATACTGGCCCATGCCCCGCCACGACCTGCAGAGCTATTGCGCGCTTCATGCACGAGAACCTCTTCGAGCACATCGACATCAACCCGAAGAACATCCATATCCCCGACGGAACCATCGCGCGCGACAAGGTGGCCGAGTTCTGCCAGCATTACGAACGGTTGATGCGCGACTTCGGCGGCATCGACTTCCAACTCCTGGGCATCGGCCGAACCGGCCACGTCGGCTTCAACGAACCCGGTTCGCCGCGCGACAGCCGCACGCGCATGATCACGCTCGACAAGGTGACGCGCATCGACGCCGCATCCGACTTCTTCGGCGAGTGGAACGTCCCGCACAAAGCCCTGACCATGGGCGTGGACTCGATCCTCTCGGCCAAGCGCATCGTCCTCATCGCCTTCGGCGAGCACAAGGCCGAGGTCATCAAACGCGCCGTCGAGGGCGAGATTTCCAGCTCGGTCGCCGCCAGCTATCTGCAGCAGCATCCCAACGCCCGCATGGTGCTCGATCCGGCGGCCGCCGCCGAACTCACGCGCTGCAAGACGCCGTGGCTGCTGGGGCCCATCGCGGATTTCGGCCTCAAATGGGACCAGCGCATGACCCGCAAGGCCGCCACCTGGCTGGCGCTTCATCTCAAGAAGGCCATCCTCAAGCTCACCACCGAAGACTACAACGAGCACGGCCTGCAGGAACTGCTCACCACGCGCGGCTCGGCCTACGACATCAACATCGAGGTCTTCAAGAGCCTGCAGCGGACGATCACCGGCTGGCCCGGCGGCAAGCCCGCCAACAAGGAACTCTCCGGCACCGAGCCGTGGCTCACCGAAGGCGAATCGAAAACGCTCTTCCCGAAGCGCGTGCTGGTCTTCAGCCCGCACCCGGATGACGACGTGATCTCCATGGGCGGCACGTTCATCCGCCTCTGCCAGCAGGGCCACGAGGTCCACACGGCCTACCAGACCTCCGGCAACATCGCCGTCTTCGACGAGGTGGCGCTCTGGCACGCCGATTTCGTCACCGAGTTCTGCCAGTTCTTCGAGATCGGCGGCAAGCCGGCCTCGCAGATCGAGGAGAACATCGAGAAGTTCATCCGCCGCAAGAAGCCCGGCGAGGTCGACAGCCCCGAACTGCAGCACATCAAGTCCATCATCCGGCGCACCGAGGCCGCCGCCGCCGCGCGCTACTGCGGCGTGAAGCCGGAACGCATGCATTTCCTGGATATGCCATTTTACGAGACAGGGCGAGTTCGCAAGAAGCCCCTGAGCGAGGATGACATTCAGATCGTGCTGAACCTGCTGGAGCAGGTCAGGCCCCACCAGATCTACGCGGCCGGCGACCTGTCCGACCCGCATGGCACCCATCGCGTGTGCCTCGCAGCCGTTTTCGAGGCCCTCAAGCGCCTGCGCGCCCGCGAGTGGATGAAGCAGTGCCAGGTGTGGCTCTATCGCGGCGCGTGGCAGGAATGGGGCATCGAGGAGATCGAGATGGCCGTGCCGCTCAGCCCCGAGGAGGTCATGCGCAAGCGCCTGGCGATCTTCAAGCACGAGTCGCAGAAGGACAAGGCCCTCTTCCCCGGCATCGACGACCGCGAGTTCTGGCAACGCGCCGAGGTGCGCAACGCCGCCACGGCCGCGCTCTATGACAAGCTCGGCCTCGCCGAATATGAAGCCATCGAGGGGTTCGTCAAATGGAAGCCGGCGTAGCTTACTCCCACTTTCGCCCGGTCAGCTTCTCGTACGCCTCGACGTATCTCGCGCGCGTCCCCGCCACGACATCGTCCGGCAGGCGCGGCGCGGGCGGCGTCTTGTCCCACGGCTGGGCCTCCAAATAGTTGCGCACAAACTGCTTGTCGAAGCTCGCCTGATCGTGCCCCGGCTCGTACTGCTCGGCCGGCCAGAACCGGCTGCTGTCGGGCGTGAGCACCTCGTCGATGAGGATAATCCGGCCATCGGGGAGCTGGCCAAACTCGAACTTGGTATCGGCAATGATCACGCCCCGGCCGGCCGCGTATTCCGCTGCCTGGCCATAGAGCGCCAGCGTGCGGTCGCGCAGCGTCGTGGCGATCCCATGATCGATCCGCCGCGACATCTCCTCAAAGCTGATGTTGATGTCGTGCCCCGTCTCTTCCTTGGTGGCTGGCGTATAGATCGGTGCGGGCAGCTTCTCGCACTGGCGCAGGCCCGGCGGCAGCTTGATCCCGCAGACCGTCTGGCCCTTCTGATATTCCTTCCAGCCCGAGCCCGCGAGATAGCCGCGCGCCACGCACTCGATCGGCATGACGGCGGCCTTGCGCACCAGCATGGACCGGCCGCGAAGCTGCTCGGCGAATGGCCGGAGGTTCTCCGGATACCGCGAGACATCGGATGCGATAAGGTGGTTCTCGAATTGAGCGCCGAATTTCTCAAACCAGAACAGGCTGAGCGCGGTGAGCAGCTTGCCCTTGTCGGGGATGCCGTTGGGCATGACCACGTCGTAAGCGCTGATGCGATCGGTGGCGACGATCAGCAGGCACTCGCCAAGATCGTAGACATCGCGCACCTTTCCCCGGCGAACGGGCAGCGGCAGATTGCTTTGCAGCATCGCGGTTGTCATGGCCGGACAATATAGCCATCAGCGATGAGAGCGACAAACCATTGAAAGACTGGTGACAGTTCTCGCCCCCGAGCCGGTTCGCCTGCCCGATCAGGCCATTTCTACGATGATGCCCCCAGGATGCTGTTGGCCACCCGTTTGCTCTCTTCTTCCACGGACGGCAACCGGGCGTCCAGCATGCAGGTGAACTCCGCCCCGATGGTGAAGGCCTCTCCCTCGCGCCGGCGGCAGTAGGCGACGGTGCAGAGGATGTTGAGGGTGCGCTTGTCCTTGCCCGGCAGGTGCAGGACGAACATTCTGTTCGTGCTGAAGCGAGACCGGCGAGTGCAATCCCACGCCCCGTGGCGACAGGTCGTAGACCAGCACGCAGACCGATGCCGTCCGCGCCTCGGCTTCGTCCGTGCAGGGCGTGATGCGCGCCCACCCCCCGCGGGCCACCCGGCCGGCGCCGCTTCTCGCGCCTGCGGCTTTCGCCGCTGACCTCCGGCCACGACTGCACGATGGAGAGAAGTTGCTCGGCGGTCAAGTTCATCCTGCTTCCTCCCGGCGGCGACGCGACAGCGCGTTTATCGGACGCGCCGATACCGCTCGCCACTTCTTTCTTCGGTCCAACCCGGCCGGAGGATTAAGAATAACGGGCGGGGATACGGCGCGAACGGCCCATCACGGAGCACGGACGAGCGGGCCGCGCGCGGTTGCGAAGGCGTTGACTTGGATTATGATGCCGGGCGGGCGGCCTGACCAAAGGCACTGCGGGAACGGTTCCAGCGATGCCCGCCGGGAAGGCGGCCTTGAACACCGGGAGGATCGTCATGTCGCCAACCGCATGTCCTCACTGCGGCGCCTCAAATGCCCTGAATGCCGAGTTCTGTCAGAGCTGCGGCAAAGCACTGCCTCCGGCCGTGGCCTCCGGGCCGCGACTGGTGTCCGGCAGCGAAATGGCAAGCAGCGAAGCCGGGCGCAGCCTGCAGTCGGATCCTACTTCTTCATCCTCGCGATGATCGCATCCGCGAACTCATCCGTCCCCGCCGTTCCTCCCAGGTCGCGGGTGAGCGTCTTGCCCTCGGCCAGCACCGCCAGGTAGGCGCTGCGCATGCGCTCGGCCACGTCGTCCTCGTGGATGTGCTGGAGCATCATGACGCCCGACATGATCAGCGCCAGCGGATTGGCCAGGCCCTTGCCGGCGATGTCCGGGGCCGAGCCGTGAACGGCCTCGAAGACGGCCGCCTCGTCGCCGATGTTGGCGCCGGGAGTCACGCCGAGCCCCCCTACCAATCCTGCGCACAGGTCGGAGACCAGGTCGCCGTAGAGGTTCTCCATCAGGAGCACGTCGAACTTCGTCGGGTCCTGGATCAGCTTCATGCAGCCGGCGTCGACGATCGTCTCCTCGTAGTCGATGTTCGGATATTCCTCCTCGTGGATGCGCCGGGAGCACTTGAGGAACAGGCCATCGGTCATCTTCATGATGTTGGCCTTATGGAAGACGGTGATCTTCCTGCGGTGCCGCCGCGTGGCGTAGCGAAAGGCATAGCGCGAGATGCGCATGCAGGCCAGGTCGGTTGCCACCTTCAGGCTGGTGACGACGCCGGGGGTGACTTCATTCTCGATGCCGCTGTATAGCCCCTCGGTGTTCTCGCGGACGGTGACGATGTTGACGTTCTCGTAGCGCGTCCGCACGCCGGAGATGGATTGCACCGGCCGGACAGCGGCGTAGAGATTGAGCTTGCGGCGGAGCTGGACGTTGACGGAAGTAAAGCCGCCACCGATGGGCGTGGTGACGGGGCCTTTGAGGGCGACCTTGTGCGCCTGGACGGCCGCCAGGGTGCGCTGCGGGAGCACGTCGCCGAAGCCCTGCTCGACGGCCGAAGCGCCGGCGGGCAGCACGGCCCATTCCACCGAAAGGCCGCCTGCCTCGAGCACGGTACACGCCGCGCGCGACACCTCGGGGCCGATGCCATCGCCGGGAATCAGGACGATCGTGTGCTTCGCCATGGCGGGATTATAGCATCCGGGCGAAAAACGCCATGTAGTGCCGCCGATGCCCTCGCCGGCGGAATCCGCAAATCCGAAGACCGCCAGTGAGGGCACTGGCGGCACTTTGCCCCTGCCCATGCAGCGCGATCGGCGACTACAATCATCTCATGCCCTGCCTGCGATGCGAGGTCCTGCTGCCGCGCGATGCGCCCGACAGCGTGCTGCTGTGTACATCGCACGAGCCGACGCGCGAGCGGATCGTTCAATATCTGCGCGAGTCGCGCGTTGCCGCCGGAGAGCACGAGTTGGGCGTGCAGTTGGCGGCCGGCGGGCACGATTGGAAGAAGGTGCTGCTGCTCCTGGCCGACATTCTCTCGGAGCCCGCGACAGGAGATTCGCATTGTGCCCGTGGCCGGCCACGGTGCGCCATCCTCCCTCTCGCTGCTGCGATCCGCGAGCATGGCCGACTATGCCGGGCAACTGGGCAGCGAATGGCTCTACGATGTTCTGGAGATCGACGCGCTGACGGTACACTTACAGTCGCTCGTGCAGCACAGCCCCCCCGCCATCGCGGGCTATGAATGTCTGATGCGCGGCATCGACTGCCAGGGGCGGCAGGTTGCGCCGCTTCGCATGTACGAGGCCGCGCGGATGCTGGATCTCGTGCCGTTGCTGGACCGCCGCTCGCGTCTGGCGGCCGTTCGCCATGCCGGTCAGGCAGCCCTGAAGGACGCGCTGCTCTTCATCAACTTCGATCCGTGGGTCATCTTCGAGCCCGAGCACTGCCTGCGGTCCACATTCGAGGCGATTGCAGAGGCCGGCATGACACCGCACCAGATCGTCCTGGAGTTCGTCGGCAGTCAGCGCATGGCCGACCGCCGGCACCTCTCGCGTGTCGCCCGCGCCTGCCGCGAGGCACAGGCGGGCGTGTGCCTGGATGATGTCGATCAGCCACACGACGCGACTACGCTTCTGTACGAGGTGCGCCCCGACTACCTCAAGATCCACGTCGATCTGCTGGGCCGTTGCGAGCGCGACGAGGTGACCCGCGCTCGTCAGCGACCTGCTCGACACGGCATCGCAGGTCCAGACCACAGTTGTCGCCAAGGGAATCGAGACCCACCACGACGCCGAGCTGGCCATCGCGGCCGGCATCCCCATCACACAGGGCTTTCTCCACGCCCGCCCCGCCGCTTCGCCCCTGACGGCCGACGAGCAAAAGCGCATACTGTCTGTCTGAAGCGGAAGCGTCAGCGCCCGCCCTTACCTCCGCCTGTTTTCCCCGCCTCACCGTCTCACGCCCGACCCTTTTCGGCCACTCCAAATGACGCTATGATAACAGAATGCGGTTGACCGACTCACGCACGATCCTCCAGTTCGCAGGTGAAGTCGCCCGCCGGTTCAATCCCGACAAGATCATCTTGTTTGGCTCCTATGCCTATGGCGCCCCGACAGAAGATTCGGATGTGGATTTGATGGTCGTCAAGCGTCACTCCGGGTCGCCCTGCCAACTGGCCACCCGAATCCGATTGGCCGTCCGTCCCCGGTTCCCCATGGACTTGCTGGTGCGTTCGCCGGCTCAACTGGAAAAGGGCAGGCTGGAGAACGACTGGTTTGTGATTGATGTGCTCGAGAAGGGAATTGTCCTCCATGACCGCTCAAACCGGGCAGTGGGCGCGAAAGGCCGAAGCCGATTACGACGCCGTCTTGCTTCTGCGGCGATCCCGCAAACCCAGCCGGTATGACACGATCCGCTTCCACTGTCAGCAGTGCGCGAGAAATACCTGAAAGCCCGCCTTCAGGAAGCCGGCATCCGCTTCGGCAAGACCCACGACCTCGACGCATTGCTCACGCTGCTTGCGCTTGTCGAGCCCACATGGGGTGCCCTTCTACCCGGCCTCGCCGCGTTGACCGATGCCGCTGTGGAGTTCCGATATCCCGGCATGTGGTCCGACAGCGCCAGCGCACAAGCCTCCTTCCTCACTTGCCGGCGCGTCCGCGCTCTCGCCAGAGCCAGCCTCGGCCTCAAGCCCTGAGCCGCGCCATGCTTGGGGCAACCGCGCTACCCTTGACGTCGCGCGTTGACTCGCCCGCCAGTGCTGATGCGGTGATTTCGCCTGCAGACGTGGCCACGTAGAGCGAGCCGCCCCGGCCGCGCTCCGCCGCGTTCGGAGTTCCGCGTTTACGCGGTCCGGGGTCGGCCGCCTCAAGCCGGAACCCCAAGCGATCGAAGGCATCGGCATAAACAGAGATCGCCGCCCGCCGGTGCTGATGCGGTGATTTCGCCTGCAGACGTGGCCACGTAGAGCGAGCCGCCCCGGCCGCGCTCCGCCGCGTTCGGAGTTCCGCGTTTACGCGGTCCGGGGGCGGCCGCCTCAAGCCAGAACCCCAAGCGATCGAAGGCATCGGCCACCGCCCCGCTCGTGCTCCTTCGAAGATCGGCCAGACCGGCCGGAACTTGCCTTGACGCTTCGGCCGACGCGGCCACGGGTCGGGGAACAACCGTGGCTCTCTCGATGGCTTTCGAGGCCCAATCGCATGGCCTGGCGACTCGCCGTCTACGCTTCAACGCGCTGCACTTGCCCCGGCACGATGCAAGACTCGCTTCACACCTGCGCGGCTACGCTCTGGTGGGCGATCCTTCGCACCCGCTTGGTTTGCCATGAGAGGTTTCAGTTTTGTGTTCAGTTCACATCGCATTCTTTCGCGAGCTTCCTCGGTGTAATCCCCGTTCCAGCTCTTTTCGCCGCGCCCCGAAATCCCGGCTCATCGCATGTCAGCCAGTCTCTTCGCGATCAGGCGGCCAACGGCATCCGCAGCTTGCCAATCTAATCCCACAACGCTACCCCGTCATGGCGGAATACAGCAGCGGAGCGTTTCCACGGGGAGGCGGATGGCCTCCAGTTCCCGCCGACGCTTCTTGGCGTGCGAGGCCCGCGCTGCAGCGTTCTTTCGCTGGTCCTCCCGGATCTCGGCGGCGATCCGCGTCAGGCGCTGCGTCCGGTCCTCCTCGTCGTGAAGCGTCAGCGCATCCAACAGCGCGCTGGTGGCTTGGCGCATTTGGCAGATGTTCACCTCCGGATTTTTTTTCCCGCAGCCGCTCGGTCTGGCGGGCCAGGAACAAATGGCTGACCTGCGTGATCCGCAGGTGTCGCAGCACCGAAACGTATTTCCGCACCTCGAAATGGTCCAGCCCCAGTTCGTCCTTCTCGTCCTCCAGCGTCCGCTCCACCGACCACCGGTGGAAGGCCACGTGCAGAATCACCTCCAGCGGCACCCCCGGCGACGCATCCGAGAGGAAATACTTGATCTCATCCCGGTCCAGAACGTTCCGCGCCGCCACCAGCCAGTACGGACCCACCACCCGTCCGTCCCGTTTCATCCAGAATGGCGCCGCGCGAACTTCCCAGACCATCGGCCCCGCGTCCGTGTCCTTGATGTGATACGGTACCCACTCCTGATCCAGCAGCGGCCGCGACCAGCGCACCATGTTCTGCACCTCGCCCCGCGGCGTGTCGACGCTGCTGGGCTGGCGCACCCACCCCATCAGATTCTTCGGGATTTCCAGCACGAAACGCAGCTTCAGCTCCTCCAGCCCCTCGATGAACGCCGGCTTCTCCGCGTACCATTCGTCGGCCGTCACCCACCCGAAATGCATCCCGTTGCCCACGGCCCGCCGCAACTGCTCCAGCGCGATCAGGTGCTTGGGACGATAGCTCAGCGCGGTGGGGATCCCCACCTCCTTTCGCCGCTGCGCGTCCCATCCCTTTTCCGGCAGGTACAGGTCGCTGTCCAGCATCGCCCGAAACTGCCCGTCGAAGCTGGCGTAGGCCAGATGCACCGCCATCACGCAGTTGTCCTTCTTGCCGGTGGCCCCGCAATACTGCCGCTGCACGCAGGCGGTCTTCCGCCCCTTCTTGGGATAGCCCGACTCGTCCACGATGGCGATGGCCTGCGCCTCGCCGTGGTCGCGGGTGACCAGTTGCTGCACGCGGTCACGCAGGCGATCGTGGTCCCACTCGGCCAGCGACAGAAATTCCTGCAAGGTCCGTGGCGGCACGTCCATGAGCCGCGCGATCGGCTGCACGCTCTTGCGTTGCAGATCGCTGAGCTGGCCGGACACGTATTCCTTGAGATGGTAACGCGTGTCGAAGCTGACAAAGCAGTCGGCGAACTCGTCCAGGTAGCCGGACAGGGCCGGTCTCAACGCGGATCTGTTGCACGGTCATCCGTGACCTCCGGGTCAACTCACCCGCACCTCACGGATGATCTATCGGCACAAAAGGCCGAAAAACATGGGCGGTAGCGCTGTGGGACTAAGGTCATTGCGTTGATCTCCTTAGACTCAAGCCGGACGAGGATGTCCTGCTTCCAGCGTCTGTCGACGATGTGCTTTGCGCAGCGGCACGCCCAACTTCAGGAGTTTCTCCTTGTGGTCCACGGCGTGCGTCTCGATGGCGAGGCGCCCAGCGACTGTGAAGAAGCCGTTCTGCTTGCTCAATCGCGGAAATGGATCTGGATATTGAGTCGGCGCGAAGAAGTTGACGGCTCTCTTCTCCTTCACCGGATCCCTGTCGGTGCGGAAGGCGAGATCGCTGATGTTGACCGTTCCGTCGCGTTGGCGAGTGACCATCCCTCGAAACTCCGTATCCCAACGATCATTGGCCTCCTCCTCGGCGCTTCCACGGGAACGACCATACGCATCCATCGTCGTTGTGATCATCGATCGCCGCGAAGAAGAGCGCAACAAATGGACTATAGGACCAGTCCAGCAGCCGAGTCGGGCCACAGTAATGCTGCATGACGGCAGCGGATTGTATCTGAAGATGATTCTCCTGCTGAAGCAAATGCGCCCTCTCAAGTGCGCCAAAATACCTTTGGGTTTCCTTTTTGAAGTCGCGAAAGAGGTCAAGTTCTATGTCAAACCATTGGTCGTTAGTCCTCGGTTTGCTTCGGGTAAGCTTCGGGACGAGCGACCACCTCTGCTGTGATTGTCCCCTATATCCCGTCGGATCGCGGCCCCACTCAACGCGGAGAGCTTCGAAGAGTGCGTCGGCATTACCATACTCTACGACTTGCTCATCCATGCCCATTGAACCTCCTGGGGAGAAAGGCTGTGGCGGCACTCACTTCGCCTTTTTCAATACCGCGCGCAACTAGGGTCCAGATAGATCTTCACGTCTTTCAGACGGATCAACAACAGGCCGTGTTTCTGGCCCTGTATGGTCAGGGTGCCGGGCGATACCGCGTTGACCGTTCCCTTGAAGATCAGCTCGTCCTTCCTTGTACTTGCCGTCTCTTTTCCTTTTACCGCGTCGAACTTAAGCACGGCGCTAAGAAGGATGCGACCTTGGCCGAACGCGCTGTCCTCTGAGCCATAGGCGATATACAGGTTCTCCCGCCGTAGGGTGCCGACCACCTGATACTCAAAGGCGATGGTTGCACGAACGCCGATCTGTTCGTTGTTGTCGTTGAACACCTGATCAAACCCGCCCTCCCCCTTGACCATGATGCCACGCACATAGAACTCCCGCCCTATTAACCACGCCTTGGCCCAGTCAGCGATTCGTTCGTGCGAGATCGTATCCCACTCGCGCGCCTGCTCGTGAAGATGAATGTTGGGCGGCCGCGTGGCTGCGATGTACTCATGCAGGAAGGGGTATTTCTCCTGCATCTGCTTCGGGGTCGGCGTGGTCGGTGGCAGTTTTGCCACCTCCTCTTCAGCCTTCTTGAGCCGCGCGGCAGCAAGCTGTACCAGGGGGTCGGATAGAACGGCCCGCTCCTCGCCCGCCGCAACAGCGCTCTTAGCCGCCATCACGGCCCTAGCGATGGCCAAGCGATCCTCAAGCGGAGTTGAGCCGTCTAGGGTTTCGGCTTTCCTTTTCTCAGCGGCCGCGAGCCTGGTCTGGATCACTTGCCACGTCGGCGAGGCGCGGAATTTGTCCGTCGCGTCGCGCACCGCTTGACGATGGGCATCCTAAGCTGCTTTGAACTCTTCTTCGATCTGCTCCGGGGTCGGCGGCAGTTTTGCCACCTCCTCCTCAGCCTTCTTGAGCCGCGCGGCAGCAAGCTGTACTAGGGGGTCGGATCGAACGGCTCGCTTCTCGGCCGCCGCAACATCGCTCCAAGCCCTGTCCAACGCGGCCGAGCGATTCTCAAACGGAGCTGAGCTGTCTTGGATTTCGGTTATCTTCTTCTCGGCAACCGCGAGTCTGGCTTGCAGCGCATGCCACTCCGCCGAGGCGCGGAATTTGTCAGTCGCGTCGCGCACCGCTTGACGATGGGCGGTCCTCATCAGATACATAATCCGCCACAGCGCATCCGGGGCTGCTTTCAACTCTTCTTCGACCGGGTTCGTTGCAGGAGCACCATACGCAGACCATGCCCCGGCCACCGCCAGCACGATGATCAGTGACCATTTCATGATTCCTCCGACCGTGAATGCCTAGTGTTGAGCGGCGCCATCCTGACATTGGCCTAGCGATAGGTCAATAGGCAACGACGCTAAGTGGCGTAGGGTCCGCAAATGAGCCGGCGCGAACGGTCGATCCGCCGTGAGGGTCGGCTCCGGCTCATTTGCGGACCAATGCACCCCGCGTAACCGATGGTCCGCAACGCCGCCGGAAAGAAAGAAAACAAAAGGGACACTGCTGATTGTTCTCGCCGCCAACTCACGCAGAAATCAGCCGTGTCTTTTGGGATCTGCAAAGGGGAGGGATCTGCAAAGGGGACGTCAATAATTATTCCGGCGCGCCCGCACCGCATTGTGCTCCACATACCGGCACACGCTCAAGCAGACAAAGGGGCCTTTTCAAGTCGTGGGTCCGCCAACGAGCCGCCGGACACCTTCCATTCGCGACGACACCCGGTTCCGGCTCGTTCGCGGACCATGGTGCGCCCGGCCTTGTGGCAACCGCCCATTGGCCGCCGGCCCCGCGACATTGGTCCGCAACGCCGCCCGATCCCCTTGCGCGGCGGGCCGATGCCTTCGCGCGGACCGCGACGGTTGGCGCATCGAAGCGCGGGCGCCGATCGCGACTTCGCATAATGGCCCGCGCGCGCCTGCCGCGCTTTGTGGTGCAGGCATCCTGCCGCAATCTGTTAAAGAGCTGAAACGGGGACGTAAATAATTCTTTCCCGCTCACCGTGGTAACAGTTCAGCCCTTCCGCACCTTTTGCGGAGTAAGAGGGTCAGGTTCACTTTATGGTTGTCGCGTTCTTGCGACGTTTCGCCCGTGGCGCCCGCATCCGTGCCCGCCAGGACTCGCGTAGGCTCGGCTCCGCCCCCCTCATAGCCCGCCCCTACACGCGAGCACCAGGGAAGCCGTAACGGGGAAGAAGCCGAAACGGGGTAGAGTCCCAGCAAAGCCGACGCCTGCCGCGAGCCCCGCTCAGCCCCGCTACACACGCGCACTGCGCACATCGATCTCCCCGCCCCGCCAAGATCCCTCGCTTTCCCGCGAGAACTGCCACCACCGTTGCGCCGTGTTGCGCCGCGCGAACCGATTTGCGCAACACCCGCCATAGGTTGAAGGGCGCACCACCCGCCGCTTTCACCGGCCGACGTCACGCCGACGCAGGTGGCCGCCCCGCAAGCCAATACCCATGCCTTCCATGCCCAACCTCATCCGCACAACTCGCCCTCGGAGCGAATTTCTTCGAGCCCTCCGTGCCTCTGCGGTAAAAGCCGGCGCCTGCCGGAACGAACCCAGCGATCCCCCCGCCCCAAGCCCACAACCTCCCGCCGCGCCAGAGCTTGCGGATTCCACTCCCTCTCCCGCGCACTCTCCTCTGCGGAACAAACCCATTGCCATCCCGCCCGCCACCCCGGCCGCATCGACTGTCCAACAGTCATCCCCTGCAAGCCAAACCGCGATCAGCCCCGCCCTTGCCGCTCCGCCGTCAGGGCAGACGCTGACAGCACCGGCACTGGGTCGGCGACCAGGGCGGGCGCTGACGCTTCCGCTTCAGATATCTCCATTTGCCAAATTACCCAGTTCTCGCGAGGATGCCCAGCCATGCGCAAAGCGAACACACTGCCGGATCGCAGCCAAGTGCCGGAGCAGGACCGTTGGGACCTTGCCAGCCTGTTCAAGAGCGATGCCAAGTGGGAGACGGCTTTCACGAAATGGGAGAAGCAGATCGGCCGGTATGGGCAATTCAAGGGCAAGCTGGCGCAGCGCCAAGAACCTGGCCAACTGCCTGAGCTTCGACGCGCGGCTCGATCGCACCGGCGAGCGCATCGGGACCTACGCCTTTCTCAGGACCTCCGAAGACCAGGCCAACAGCGACTATCAGCGCATGAAAGGGCGCTATCAGCACGCGGCCACGCGCGCCTCCGAAGCGGCATCGTTCATCCGGCCGGAGATCCTGGCGATTCCCGCGCAGAAGATGCGGACGTTTCTCCGGTCCAGGGAACTGGCCGACTGGAAGATCGCCCTGGAGCGCATCCTCCGTTATCGCCCGCACACGCTTGCCCCCGGCGAAGAGCACTTGCTGGCCATGCAGGGGCAGATGAGCGAGGCGTCGAATGACATCTTCCGCCAGCTCAATGACGCGGACCTGAAATGGGGCATGATCCGCAACGAGAAACGGCAGCTCGTGGAGCTGAGCCATTCGCAATATCACACGCTGCTGCACTCGCCCAGTCGCCCCGTGCGCGAAGAGGCGTTTCACGCCTACTACGCCCAGTACGAGGCGCACCGCAATACGATCGCAGCGTCGTTGAACGGCTCCGTGCAGCGCGATGTGTACTATGCCAGGGCACGGCAGTATCCCAGCGCGCTGGAGGCCGCTCTTTTTCACGACAAGGTGCCGGCGTCGGTCTACACCAACCTGATCGATTCGGTTCATCATCACCTGCCGGCCGTCTATCGCTATCACGAGCTGCGCCGCCGGAAGATGAAGCTCCGCGACATCCATCACTATGACACATACGTGCCGATCCTCTCGAACTTGCAGAAGCGGCACACGTGGGAGCAGGCGGTCGGGCTGGTGACCGAGGCGCTGGAGCCGCTGGGCAACGAGTATGTGCGCGAGCTGGAGCGCGGCCTCACCCGCGCGCGATGGTGCGATCGCTATCCCAACCGCGGCAAGCAGAGTGGCGCCTTCAGCAGCGGCAGTTACGACGCCGAGCCCTACATCCTCATGAACTACGATCCGGAGGTGCTGGACGATGTCTTCACGCTGGCCCACGAGGCGGGGCACTCCATGCACAGCTATTACTCGGCGAAGAGCCAGCCCTATCAGTATTACAACTACACGATCTTCGTCGCCGAGGTCGCCAGCACCTTCAACGAACAGCTCCTCACACATCACATGCTCGGCCAGGCCAAGGACGATCGCGAGCGCGCGTATCTGATCAACCTGGCCATCGATGACATCCGCGGCACGATCATCCGGCAGACGATGTTCGCCGAGTTCGAGAAGATCACGCATGCGCTGGTGGAAAGCGGCGAGCCGCTGACGGTGGACCGGCTGCGCCAGGAATACCGCAAGCTGCTCGATGCCTACTTCGGGCCGGATTTCACGATCGACAAGCAGCTTGAGATGGAGTGCCTGCGGATTCCGCATTTCTACCGCGCGTTCTACGTGTACAAGTACGCGACGGGCCTGTCGGCCGCGATCGCGCTGAGTCAGCGCGTACTGAGCGGCGGCCGGCGCGAGCTGGAGGACTACCTCGGCTTCCTCAAAGGCGGCTGCTCGAAATATCCTCTGGATCTCCTCCGCGGCGCGGGCGTGGATATGCAGACGCCACAGCCGGTGGAAGCCGCCATGAAGCACTTCGAGAAACTGGTGACGGACCTGGATGCGCTGCTGTGACCGCCTGCCGCCGGGCTTGCGACAGAATCGGCGCGGGGATACTCTTCACAAGCTATGGCGCTTTGGCCGCAGACACTGCTCTTCGATCTTGATGGAACGCTGGTCAACAGCGAGCCGCTGCATTTCTTCGCATTTCAGGAGGTCCTCAAGGCCGAGAAGATCGATCTCACCGAGGCCGAGTATTACCAGGAACTGATCGGCTTCGACGACCGCGGCGCGCTGCGACGGGTGTTCGAGAAGAGCGGCCGGCCGCTCGACCCCAAGACGTCGTTGCGCCTCATGACGCGCAAGAGCCAGGTCATGCTCACCCAGATTCGCAGCCGTACCTATCGCGCGCTGCCGGGCGTGGAGGAGTTGGTGCGGGGACTGTGGCGGCACTACCCGCTGGCCGTCTGTTCGGGGTCGCTGCGCGAGGAGGTCGAGGCGATGCTCGAAGGCGTGAGCCTGCGCGACTGCTTCGGCGTCATTGTCGGATCGGAGGATGTCACGGTGGGCAAGCCCGACCCCCAGGGATACCGCGTGGCGATGCGCATGGTCGCCGAGCGCCTCCGCCGGGCACTGGAGCCGGGAGACTGCCTGGTGATCGAGGATGCGCCGACCGTGGTGAAATCGACAAGGGCCGCGGGCTTTCCCGTGCTGGCCGTAACCAGCACGCACCCGGCCGACAAGTTTCCCCAGGCCAACTGGATCGTGAAGACGCTGGACCCGGACGTGGTCCAGAAAGAGATTCCGGGCCTGAAGATGTACCGGTAATCCTATGAAAGCGATCTTCTTCGTGATTGGACTGCTGGCGTTGGCTTGCACGGCAAGGTCGGAGGCGCCGCGCACCGCGCCCACCTATGTTGAACCTGCTGCAATGGAGGAGCCGTCGGGACATGCCGAACCCAGCGCGGACGCGAGGTGGGCCCGGCCCGTAGTGATTGGAATCCTGGCGATGTTCGCGGCGGCAATTGCGGCGGGCCTGCTCATTCGGCCGGCCGCGCCGGAGGAGGCGCCTCAGGCGCATTCTCACGACGAGCCGCCCGGATCGGCGGACACCCACCATGGCCATTGACGGCGCTGGCCCGTGGCCTGTGGGTCTGCGGAACTCGGTGGATTCCGCGCGGCGCGTGCGGTAAGATTGGCGCGTCTGGTCCCCAACGTTGCGGCCCAGTTTTGGAGAGGTGTCCGAGTGGCTGAAGGAGCAGCACTGGAAATGCTGTGTGCGGCTTAAACCGTACCGCGGGTTCGAATCCCGCCCTCTCCGTTAGCGGATTTTGCCACATCTGATTGTCGATCGAAACCGGCTCTGCATCTGTGGGAGATGCCATGAGATGTCAACGGACGCTGGGTTGGCTTCTCGCCTTCATCCTGATCGGGTTCATGCTCTGGGTCTCACAGGGCCCTAGGGCTTCGGCCGCCGATGCGCGGCGGGCCGCGGATTGCGCCGGGGCCGGTGAAGGTGACGGTGAAGACCACCGAAGGTAAGCCGGCGGTGCGCGCGGTGGTGCGCATCGGCGGACGGCAGGCGGTCACGGACGACAAGGGCGTGGTCTGGTTTGATGGCCTGCCGGCCGGGCAGGCCAGGTTGCTCATCGAGCAGCCGGGGTATGACCGGCTGGAGAAGGCCATGGATTCCCCGGCCGGGAAGCGTGAGCCGGTGGAGATCGTGGTATCGCCGACGGTAGTGATCAATCTGGCGGGCGCATTGACGCTGCAGGGGCATGGCGGCGGGCTGGCGGGCGCGAAGGTGGTGCTCACGCCGGCGCAGGTGGCGGCGGTGCGGCAGGGCGTGATCGAATTCCGAACTGATTGGGAAGGCAAGTTCCAGGCGATGGATGTGCCGGTGGGCGCCTATGGGGCCCAGGTGTCGGCCGCGGGTGCGATCACGACGACATTTGACCTGGCCGTGAAGTCGCCGATGCCGGCGATCGCCTGGCAACTGGCCGCAGAGACCCGGCCGGCGGCGATGACGGTGAGCGTGGTGGATGCCGGAAACGGCTCGGCGGTGGCCGGGGCCAAGGTAACACTGGCCGAAGCCGGCACGCGCGGCGTGCTGGGTGAAGCAACAGCCGATGCCGGCGGTCGCGTGGCTTTCAAGGACCTGAAGCTGGGCCGGCTCAACTGGGAAGATGCCAAGGGAAAACTGGCCGTGGCTCGGCGGAACGTGACGGTACTGGCCGAAGCCAAGGGGTATGAGAAGACGATTGTCAATGCCCAGTTGGACGACAACGCCACGGCGACGGTGCGGATGAATTCCACGGCCATGATTGAAGAGCGCAAGCCGAACGGTTCGCTGGCCGCTGCACAGGCGCTGCCGACAGGCGCGACGGTGTCGTTCAAGATCGCCAGGAATGACAACCGGAGTTTCTTCAAGTTCCACTTAGGCTATCCATTGATCGTCAGCCTTGAGATCGCCGCGGGCGCGGAGATTGCGACGTTGATGCGGGTATACAGCGCCGAGGGCAAGGAGACGCGGCAGCAGCCAGCTTACGCTGGAAATGCCAACGTGCTGCGGCTCGGCGGCCTGCCGATCGGCGACTATTACGTGAGCATTGAGCAGTGGGGACAGAACAACGCGAGCAAGAAGCCGCTGCAGTTCCGGGTGGTTTGCGAACCGGGGGCTGATGCGCTCGAGCCCAACAACACAGCTCAGACAGCGCGAATCATCCAGGTCGGGGAAGAAGTCCGCGCGTGCATCCTCCCGATCGGTGACGTCAACTGGTATCGGTTTGAACTGCGCCGGCCGGGACAGGTGCGCGTGACGATGCCGGGCACGGACCTGGGGCGGTGGCTGGCGATCTGCGATGAGAACGGCAAGCGTCTCGGCGAAACTTCTGCGTACGCCGGCGACGTGTTGAGCCGCGTGGTGCAGCTTGGGAAGGGACGATACGCCATCGAGGTGCATCAATGGGGGGACAACAGCGAGTCGGTCAAGCCTTACATGCTTCGGCTGGAGGCGATTGAGGATGACGGGATTGACGATCCGCCTGTAGCGGGCGGACCCATGCGGGCAGCGCGGACGATCGAACTCGGGAAACTGGCGGGCAGCACGATCTGGCCGGTGGGCGACGTGGATGTGTATGCGGTGTCGGTGCCGTCGGCCGGGCGATTCCACGTGGACTTCAGATCGTTCACGACGATGCGTGTCTTGCTACGCGGCAGTGAGGGGAGTTTACTGGCCGAGCACTCGGTGTACGCAAAGGATCCGGGGCACATTGCCTTCGACATACACAAGCCCTCTACGCTGTTCCTGGAAGTACACCAGTGGGGGGACAATGACGCATCGCCCTGGCCATATCAGATCAGCACGAGTTTCGAGCCATGCGACGAAAGGGAACTGGCGGGCCGAAACGACTCGGCCGACACGGCAACGCCGATTGAGTTGAACCAGCCGGTGCGCGGGAGCATCATGCCGGTGGGCGATGTGGATTTCTACCGGGTGGAGGTGGATCACCCCGGCTACTTGCAGGTGAGGGCGGTTGGCCCAACTTCGCTCCGGGTGCGCATGCTGGACGGCAGGAAGCGCAGTCAGGCTGAATGGTGCGCCTATGCGACGAACGTTCTGAACGGGGAGATACCCGTCTTCCCCGGCGCCTATTTCATCGAGATGCACCAGTGGGGGGACAGCGACGCCTCATCGACGCCCTATGAGTTGGTTGCGCGTCTGGTTCGCGCTGAGCCGCAGGAGCGGGTGCCGCTGGCGAAGGATCCGCCGCGAATCCTGAAGCCGGGCGAGGCACAGACGTTCCGGATCGACCATGTGGGCGATGTGGACCACTACGTCTTCTCGATTCCCCAGGCGGGGAAGTGGACGCTGCGTTTCCGCAATCCGCTGCCGACGTTCTATCGGCTGTATGACGATCAGCAGAACAAATTGGTGCAGGAGCAGTCCTTTTACGCAGGTGAGGGACGAGCCGAGTTTGAGGTGAAAGGCCCCACGCGGTATCGGATGGAAGTGCATCATTGGGGGGACACTGACCGGCACGGGGAATTCCCCGGATTTGTGATGGCGGACATGGCCGGGCGGGATATCCCATGCGAGATCTGCACCGCGCAGGCGGATCCCTATCAGCCGACGAAAGTGGTGTTCACGCGCAAGGCCGTGCCCGGCATGCCGGGCGGGATCAAGATGAGCGTGGATGCCGATGGGGATGGGAAGACGATAGTCGATGTCACCAGTGGGACGGGGACATTCACTTATCCCTCGGAAGGCAACTACAAGGCCGTGGCGATTGTGGAGGGCGCCGGCGGTGTGACTGCGCGTGCCGTTCTGGGTGGAGGCAATCGGGCCGCGGGAGCGAAAGGGCATCTACGTTTTCGTGGACCATCCATTTGAGGGAGAGATGATCGAGGCAGACCGGCCGGTGATGGCGCGGGCGATCAGCTACTCGGGCGGGACGATCAAGACCATGTCCCTGGCCATCGACGGCAAGCCGTTCGGCACCGCCCATCGCACGCCCTTCGAGTTCGACGTTCCGTGGATGAACCTGGGTGCGGGCTCACATGTTCTTTCGTTCACGGCGAGGGATGCCAGGGGGCAGTCGCAGACGCTGGAGCGAACCTGCGCCGTGTCGGACTACTTCGATCTTCAGCCCGCCGACGGCGCCGTGGTTTCGGGTAACGCGGTGCGGGTGAGTTGGCGAGGCGCCTTCGGGGCGACGAAAGTGCGTTATCGCGCCGCCGGCCAGGGCGAGTGGAAAGAAGCCATCGGCGAGAATGGGCGGAGTCATCGCATTGCACTGGAGGACATGGAGAGCGGAAAGTCCTACGAATTTCAGCCGATCGGCGGGCGTGAGGCGGGACCGCTGCGTACGGTGACGCGCGTGAAAGGACTGGCTTTCGGCAAGAATCGCTATGGTGCGACGATTAACCGGGATTACGACCAGCGGCTGGGCATCTCGGTTCGCAATCATGCCGACAAGCCATTGACGGTAACGCTGGAATGCGGCAAGCCGGCCGAGGAAAGCCGGCTGCTGGTGGGGTTCGTGGGTGATGGATCGGAAGGCGCGCCTTTCACACTCGCCAGTGGCGAAGAGCGCGAGTTCCTGCTGGGGATTAGTGCGGCAGGATGTGGTCAAGTCGATGCACAAGTTCCCCATCCGCATTGCTTCAGTCTCGGGCGACGCCTTTGCCGACGAGGCCGAGGTGGAGTTGAGCGTGAAACTGCCGGTGGTGAAACTGGAGTGGCAGGACGTCGGGCCGGCGGCGAGCCGAATGGGCAAGCGGCTAAAGTTGACCAACAAAGGCGATGCGCTGACGGACCTGGACATTCTCTCGGAGAACCCCGAGGTGCTGCTATCGCCGGCCATACACCATGGGTTGTTGCCGGCCGGCGGATCGGTCGATGTCACGGCCTACCCGCGGCTCCATGACGGCTTCAAGAGCCTGGACGGGAAGGTCGTGGCGCGGGCGGTGGATACCTCGATACCGCAGCCGCTGAAATGGTCGCTGCCGGAAGGTCAGCAGGTGTTCTGCGTGTCGCTGCTGCCGGGCGTGGATACGAAATCCGGCCGGCCGGCGGCCGATGCGGACGTCAACCTGGCCCGCTCGCTGGCGGCCGACGCGCTCGACCCGGCCGCCGTGGACTGGTCGCGCAAGACCGACCCCCAGGACATGAACGGCGATGGAAAGGCCGATCGATGGTCGGTGCGCGACGAGGAGAACAATGTCGTCTGGGTGGGCGAGGACACCGACGGCAACGGCGAGATCGACTTTGTCCACGCGGACATCGGCGGCCACGGCATCTTCCAGTACTCGGCGTACAAGTCGGGCGACACCTGGGTGCGGACGAACCTGCTGGAGGCATGGCTGGAAATGGAGTTCAAGCTGCCGTGGGGCGATCGGAAGATGTACGAGCCACACGACATTGATATCATTCTCAACGACAAGACGGTCGGGACGATGCGGCAGGTGCTCCCCGAGGGCAATTACCGGTTCCTTCTTCCGCCGGGGGCGATCAAGTTCGCGCCGGATGGCACGCCCGAAGGCAACGAAGTCGAGCTGCAATCGCACTTCGTGCGCGGCGGACATTACCTGATCACCAGCAACTTCCGGATCAAGACGAAATTGACGGGAACGACGGTGTGGACGATCGCGGAGGACCGCGAGAAGGCGCTCCAGTCGGTCCTCGCCGGCGAAGGCCTGAGCCTGGCCGGGGCTGATTTCAGCATCTGTTCGGCCGACGCGCGCATCGAAGGGCCCGCCGCGCCGCGGAAGGGCCAGGAGTTGTTCGTGACCGCGCCCGTGCGCAACCTCGGAGCCGGCACCGCCGCCGAGGTGACGGCCGCGCTCGTCCTGGCGGACTTGGGACTGGATGAGGTGGAGATCTCGCGCCAGGTGATACGCGACGTTTCCTCCACCGAAGCCGCCATCGTTCGGCTGCCGTGGAAAGCCGCGCCTGGTACGCACCGGCTCAAGATCGTCATCGACCCCGACAAGAGCACCGACGATGCGGACCGAAGCAACAACGAGGCGTACATCACGGTGAGCATCGCCGGCGATGCCACCAAGCCGACGCTGGATATCCTTGAACCGGTTGACGGCGCCGCGTTGAAGAGCACTGTTACGACGTTAAAGGTCAAAGCCGCCGACGAAGCGGGAATCGCCAAAGTGCAGGCGAGAATCGACGGGGGCCTGTGGCAGGATCTGAATGCCGGCCAGACCTCTTCCGCCGGCGTGTTGTTGCAGCCCGGCCGCCATGACATCGTCGTACGGGCCATCAACAGCGGGGGCACTGCCATTGAAAAAGCCCTGAAGCTGTCCGTGGATGTGCCAGCGCCGGATGTCCAGATTGTCGCGCCGGCGGAGGGTGCCGTTATCGACGCGCACCGTACGACGGTCAAGGTCAAATGCGATGCGATCGCAGCCCTGGTGGGCTTGCGGGTCAACGGCGGTGCGTGGAGGCGGATGGAGATCGCGGACGGCGTCGGCGAAATCGACCTGCCTCTGTCTTTCGGCGCTGCGACGATCGAAGCGATGGCCGCGGACAAGATCGGCTCGGCCAACACCGTGGCGCGGCGGGTTACCTGTTCGCGTCAATTGGATGCGGGTGCTGCGCCAGACCTCGAAGTCGCCGGCGGCGATGGCGTGATGCAGATTGAACGCCTGGGCGCGGTCGATCTATTCGGCCCAAGAAATACGCTCGTGCGGCCCCAGGCCTTGCCCGCCACGCGCCCGGCCGAAGGAACCGGCGCTACGGCGGAAGGGACCCGTGTGCTCCTCCTGATGGCCGACGGCGACACTGCGGCCGGCGGCTCGGGCGGCGGCAAGATGGTCATCATCCGCATCAAGGAAGAGAACACGGACAAGCGCGGGACGGCGGTTGCGATGAACGATCCGCCGCATGTGGCCGGAGTTCCTGTCATCGGCGATCACGATGAAATCAGAAAAGCGGTGCAGGGTCTGAAAGACGGCGACATGCTGGTGATCAACTGCCACTCGAACCCACAGATTTTCGCCGATTGGGACGGCCAGGCGACATGGGCGGATTTCTGGACGCACTTCGGCCGCGAAGGCAAGCCGCCCAAGCTGCGGGCCGTGGTGATCGCGGGTTGCGTCATGGACTTCACCAAAAAGGACAAGGACGGCAAACGCCTTGAGACGCCCGCCACGACCGAGCAACTTCAGGAAATGCGCAAGAATCTCGGCACGGAAATGCTGTTCGCGCCCAAGGAGTACTACAGGCGCGGGCAACACGTAGCGGCCAAATTCGTCTGCGATCGCCTGCTGGAACCGGGCAAGAAGATGGGCCAGATTGCGCAGGAGTCAAATGAGAACGTGGGCGATGTCTATCGCTACGTGTGGGGACGCGACGAGCCCGACCCGGCCGGTCCCAATGGCGGCAAGTCGGGCACGGCGTCATCGGGCGCATGTCTCCAGACCAGCAACGCCAACACGGGCTCCTACTGCCCCAACCGGCCGCGTTTCCGCACGCCCGCCCCGATTTCGCAGAGCGTGAGAAAGCCCGATGCGCGGTCCGCCGACGCCGACGCGCAGCGGAAGGCCATCGACGACATGATCGGCCGTTTGCAGCAGCAGGGCGTGAGCCCCGATCAACTGGAGAAACTGACCGATGAATTCAGCCGCTGGGCCAAGGGGCTCGGCGGCAGCGAGCAGCTTCCGCCGTCGCTTCGCCCGGACACGCCCCCAAAGCCGGGCGACCCCGCAAGCCTTGCGAAGTGGCGCGGCGAAGTCGAGCACAAGATGCTGGCCTGGTGGCTGTCCACCATGAGCAATGGGGACCGCTATAAGATGGCGTCGGAACTGCAAAAGAAACTGCCGGCCTTCGGCCAATTCTCTCCGGCGATGCGCCGGGCCGCCGACGATCTGGTCCAGAGCATCGGCGCCCAGGCGCCGCCCCTGGATGCTCGCGCGCAACAGCGCTGGAGCATTAGTATCCAGACATGACTCGAATGACTCCGTCTGCCACGCGCAGCAAGAACCGGAGAGCCTCAACGGCTCTCCGGTCGGTTCTTTCAGATCAAATGCGGCGGCTCAAGCACTGCGCACAATATCCGCGGCCAGCCGGCGCCAGCGGGTCGGCGTGAGGCCGGTGGCCTGCTTGAAGCGGCTGGTAAAGTGGCTCTGGTGGGCGAAGCCGCAGTCGGTGGCGATCTGGGCCAGCTCGCGGCGGCGCGATGCCAGCAGCCGCTTGGCCTCGTGGATCTGGCAGCCCAGCAGGAAGTGCTTGGGTGTCATGCCCACCAGGTCGGTAAAGCGGCGGTGGAAGTGGAAGGGGCTGAGGTGCGCCTTCTTGGCGATCTCGTCCAGGGTCGGGTTGCGATGGAACTCGCCCTGCATGAACTTGAGCGTCGGCAGCAGCCGGGCCATTTCGGTGTCGGCGGCGATGTCCTGCGGCCGCATGGACACCCACTCGAAGCTCTCGGGCTGGAGCATGAAGAAGACGAACGTGCCCTGCCCCAGGGCGGGGAACTCGCGGTAAACCACGCAGTGGAAGATCCACAGTTCGCCGCGTGAGTCGGGCAGCAGAAGGCGGTCGGCGTACTGCTGGCCGCGCTTGCAGTATTCCAGCGCCTCGCGGGCGTGCTGGTGCAATTGCTGCACGACGCGCTGGTCGAGGCCCAGATCGGCCTTCTTGGGGAAGACGTTCTTGACCTGATTGTTGAAGATAAACTGGCGGACGGGGGCGCTGTGGGTCCAGGGATCGGTGTTGACGGCCAGCTCCGTGTTGCGCGCCTGGCGCAACTTGGTGAGGAAGTCATCGACGTCGCGACCGAAGTTCTTCAGCTTGGCCACCTCGGCGTCGGTGAATTCGCCTTCGTCCGGGCCGCGGAACAGCAGCGCGGCGCCGGGATACCCGTTGAGGACGGGCGCCGAGAGCGGAGCGCCGACGGCGAACCTCAGCCCGTTGGGCTGGAGGAAGCCGTGGAGATAAGGGCTGGACTGAAAATCGACCGCCGTCCAGCAGTCAACAGCGCGAATGGGCTGGCCGCGCAAGATCGCCTGCCACGTCACGCGGTCTTCACGATGGAAGTCGCGGGTGTAGCCTTTGACCAGCGTGTCAGCTACGCGAGCCGGCTGAACCACGTTCACACTGCCGCGAGGCAGTGCGGAGATGATCAGACCTTGGGAAAAGGGAACGACTTGACCGATGAGGTCGAAAACTTGACGGCCTGCCATAGTGTCCTTCGATGCCTTGCCAGAATTGCCGGCCCCCATTTCGTCAGGGTTGATTCTTTGGATCATGGTTCTAAATACGCATCAAAAACGAATAGGTTTACAGAAATCGGCGCAGACTTCGGAATTATCCCCAAACAGCGGGGAGCAAGCCGACACCATTGCCTATTGTATGCCCAGATAGTCAATACTGACAAGACTTACAAAAAAACGAGTGGCATTGCAAGAACAACCCGCGTAAATGACAGGATTTTGGATTTTCCCACATCGCGGGATCATCAGTGACCTCGCGCGTGTTACTGCTTACATTCCTTATAGTTAAGCATGCCCGGCTGTTGCGTGCAGACACCATTTCCATGGGCGAGGGGGTTTTCCCTGTTGCGATAGCTCAACAGGCGTCATAAAGCGAAAATGATCTCCGTGGCAAAATCGCCCTGGTTTGGCGAAAGCGGCTGCCTGAAGTGCTGGGCCGGGCTGCTGGCATTGTTCTTGTGGCTACGGGGAGAGTACTGGAGCTTTGATCAAGGGTATCCATGAGCATGTTACTGAATCCGCTCTTCTGGCAGATGAAGTGGAAGATCGGCATCCTGACGCTGGCGACGTTTGTCGCGATGTGCTGAGAACGGCCAATCGGGCCCAAGCCGATCGCTGGGGCTTGCCATGGCGTTCGCGTGGGCGGCGCCGGCACGGTTCGTCTGGTTCGGCGCACGTTGATGCCCGCACCACCAACGGGGGTTACGAGCTGAATCGGTCGCGCACTATAAACGGGGATGAGCTTCTGTTAGATTAGAAGCTCTGACCATGCTCGACACCACTGAACAAACGCAACCGGCCGAAACCGACAAGCCAACATACCGGGACATCCAACGGGTGGCGCTGCGCGACCTCGTGCAGCTCGCGACGGAATGCACGACAACCGAGGCGGAAATCGAGAAAAAATACCAGGCGGCGTTGGAGGCCGGCAAGAAGGAGTCGCAGCGAACCAATCTCGACGTCAACACGCGCTTCAAGTCGCTGCGCGATGGCCTGGTGACGGAATACCAGCAGCGCATCGAGCAGATCGAAGGCCCGGCACGCGGCCGAGATGCGCTCGTTGCTGGTGGCCGACAAGACGGCCAAGCAGCGGGTGGCTCATGACTGCGAGAGCGCCGAGCAGGAGATCAAGCAGAAGCTGGAGCAGGCGACCTGGCTGGCCGACAGCGTGCTGGAAGCGGCGCAGATCCAGGTGAAGGATGAGGCCAAGGCGGCCAAGAAGGCGTATGCCGGACAGATTCAGTCGCTGGCGGAGATCGAGACCAGGACGCTGAAGCTCCTGCAGCTCTATGGGCACCCGATTCCGCCAGAGCCGACGGCGGCGGCGCCGGCGGGGCCAGAGGCGGCTGCGGGCAAGGCGCCCGCACCACAATCGCCCGCGGCCGATCCGCTGGCGGAATTCGAGAGCCAGCGAGAACGCGCCAACGGCCACTTGAGCGCGCTGACGCGGCTGCAGATCCCGCGGATGTTCGTGGGTGCGCGGCCGATCTTGACGGTGTTGTTCTTTGGCGCCATGGCGGTGGTGTTCGCACAGGCGCTGTACAGCGGCAACGACCTGCTGAATCCGGCGTGGAAGGGGCTGGGCATCTTCCTGGGGGGCACGACGGTGCTGTTGACGGCAGGCGGAGTGACGCTGCGGCTGGTGGGCAAATCGCAGACCTATCGCGAGTTCCTGCCGCTGCGGCAGGCGGTGCTGGCGGCGAGGCAGGCGGCGGCCAGCCAGTTGGAGGCCGCGCGCAAGGCACAGGAGGCGAAATACGCCGAGGCCGTCGAGAAGCGCAAGGCCGAAGAGCAGTCGGCACGGGAGAAGGCCGCGCCGCTCATGGCGCAGATCACCAAGAGACGAGACGATGCGATCGCGGCGCTGGCGGCCGATTTCCTGGTGAAGAAGCCGGCGATGGAGCAGCAGTATCAAGACGCCAAATCCCAGCTTGAGGAAAGCCATCGCAAGGCGATGGACGACCTGCAATCGCGCTATGACGGCGAGCTCAAGGCCGTGAAGGACCGTCACGAGCGGCACAATGCCGAGAGCCTCAAGCGCTATCAGGAGGCGCGGGCGGCGCTGGAGCGGCGGCTGAACGAAGGCCTGGCGCAGGTGCAGGCGCCGATCGAGGAAAAGGATGAGCTGAGCTTTCACTCGTGGGATGACCCGGTGTGGAAAAACTGGATGCCGCCGAAGACGTTTGCGGCGATGGTGCGATTCGGCGAGCTGCGGGTGGACCTGAACAAGATCGCCGACAGCGTGCCGAAGAAGGCGGCGCGGCAGCTTCAGCTTCCCGAGGCGTTCACGGTGCCGACGTCGCTGGCGTTTCCGAGGCAGGCGTCGCTGGTGATCCAGACGGACCACGAGGGGCGCGAGGAGGCGATGCGGACGCTGCAGATGCTCATGGTGCGGCTGCTGACGTGCCTGCCGGCCGGGCGGGTGCGGTTCACGCTGATCGATCCGGTGGGGCTCGGGCAGAGTTTCGCGGGCTTCATGCACCTGGCGGACCACGACGATGCGCTGGTGGGCGGGCGCATCTGGACGGATGGCGAGCACATCGAGCAGCGGCTGACGGACCTGACCGAGCACATGGAGACCGTCATCCAGAAATACCTGCGCAATGAGTACGAGACGATCGACGATTACAACGCGCAGGCGGGCGAGTTGGCCGAGCCGTACCGGTTCCTGGTCATCGCGGATTTTCCGGCGGGGATGGAAGGCGAGTCGCTGCACCGGCTGAGCAGCATCGCGTCAACCGGCGCACGGTGCGGCGTGTACACGCTGATCATGCGCGACCTGCGCCAGCCGCTGCCGTCGGGGTTTCACGTGGAAGAGCTGGAGGCGCGCAGCGTCAACATCGTGCGCGAGGATGGGGCGTTTGTGTGGAAGGACGAGGTGTTCCGCAAGTTTCCGCTGACGCTGGACCCGCCGCCGTCGGAGGATTTTCTCACGCGGATGCTGGACGTCGTCGGCCGGCACGCGAAGGTGGCCAAGCGTGTCGAGGTGCCCTTCGAGGCGATCGCGCCGAGCAGCGAGGACTTCTGGAGCGGCAAGAGCAACTCGGAGATCGTGGTGCCGATGGGCGCATGGGCGCCACGCGCCTGCAGAACCTGCGGCTGGGGCGCGGCGTGGCGCAGCACGCGCTGCTGGCCGGCAAGACAGGCTCGGGCAAATCGACGCTGCTGCACGTGCTGATCACCAACCTGGCGCTGTGGTACTCGCCGCAGGAGGTGGAGTTCTACCTGGTCGACTTCAAGAAAGGCGTCGAGTTCAAGACCTATGCCACGCACATCCTGCCGCACGCGCGGGCCATCGCCGTGGAGAGCGATCGCGAGTTCGGGCTGAGCGTCCTGCAGCGGGTGGATGCTGAGCTGTCGAGGCGCGGCGCGCTGTTCCGGAACATCGGCGTGCAGGACATCGCGGCCTTTCGTCAGGCCCAGCCGGCGACTGTGATGCCGCGAACTCTGCTGATCATCGACGAGTTCCAGGAGTTCTTCTCCGAAGATGACAAGCTGGCGCAGGATGCGGGATTGCTGCTGGACCGGCTCGTGCGGCAGGGCCGCGCATTCGGCATTCACGTGCTGCTGGGCTCGCAGACCATCGGCGGGACATCCGGCCTGGCGCAGCACCATCGGGCAGATGGCGGTGCGCATGGCGCTGCAGTGCTCGGAGGCCGATTCGCAGCTCATCCTGGGCGACAACAACTCGGCGGCGCGGCTGCTTTCCCGGCCGGGCGAGGCGATTTACAACGACGCGGGTGGCCTGGTCGAAGCCAACAGCCCCTTTCAGATTTCGTGGCTGCCCGAAGAGCAGCGCGACATCTACCTGAAGCAGGTAATCGAACGGACCCGGCGCGAGAGGATTCAGACGCCGGCGCCGATCGTGTTCGAGGGCAATGCGCCGGCCGACCTGGCGCGAAATCACAGGCTGGCGACGTTCATCGAGGCCCCGGCCTGGCCGGCATCCGCGACCGCGCCGATGGCGTGGATCGGCGAGCCGGTGGCGATCAAGGACCCGACATCGGTAACGTTTCGGCGACAGAGCGGCTCGAACATGATCATCATCGGCCAGCAGGAAGAGTCGGCCCTGGCGATCATCTCGGCGGCGGCGGTGTCGCTGGCGTCGCAACAAGCGCCGGCGGGCGCGGAGTTCATCGTGATGGACGGGACGGCGGCCGACTCGCCGCTGGCCGGGGCGCTGGGCGCATGCTCGGCGGCGCTGCCGCACAAGTCGCGGATGATCGAGTGGCGTGCGGTGCCGGAGACGATGGGCGAACTGGCCAGGGAGATGAATACGCGTCGCGAGGGAGAGACGAGCAATGCGCCATCGATCTACCTGATGGTCTACGGCCTGCAGCGCTATCGCATGCTGCGCCGGCAGGAGGAGAGCTTCAGCCTCTCGTCAAGCGACGAGGAGAAGCCCCCGCAGGCCGACAAGATTTTCGCCGACCTGCTGCGCGAAGGGCCGGCGCTGGGGATGCACGTGATCGTGTGGGCCGACACGCCCGCGACGATCGAACGGACGTTCGACCGCAACTCGATGCGCGAGTTCGACAACCGCATCCTGTTCCAGATGAGCGCCAACGATTCGAGCAACCTGATCGACTCGCCCATGGCCAACAAGCTGGGGTTCCATCGCGCGCTGGCGTACAGCGAGGAGCAGGGCGTGATGGAGAAATTCCGGCCATACGCGATGTGCGACGGGGCATGGCTGGAGCATCTCAAGGAGCGGCTGGCGGGACGGGCGGGCGGACTATGATCTACGAAGAGACAAAGAGGAAACGTCATGCGAGCACAAACCGTGAGACTGGCCGGACGTGAGTTCGTTATTCTGCCGAAAGAGGAGTATCGCGCTCTTCAGGAACGTGCATCGCCCCGGCGACCCGACGGCCACAGGTCTGCTCGAAAGCCGTCTGTCGAAATCTACACGCCAGTTCGCAAGGCCGAGTTCCTTCTGAATAATGCCGTCGATGCGGAGGACTATGCGAGGGCACGGCGACTGGTTCGCCAAATGGGGCTTGATCCCGACAGCATCGTTCATGGGAAACCGGCAGGAGTCTGAGCGTGGACCGCGTATTCCTCGATGCAAACGTGCTCTGGTCGGCCGCGTACAAAGAGGGGTCTCGTTTGGCAAAGCTCTGGGGGCTTGATGACGTACAACTCCTGACCAGCGACTATGCCATTGCGGAAGCCTCGCGAAATACGGCGGAACCAGCTCAGCGAACGCGGATGGGGCAGTTGTTGCTCGATCTTGAGGTTGTCCAGATCGCGTCCGAACAAGCTCTACCCGCCGCGAATCTGGCGGCCAAGGATCGACCCATTCTTGCGGCTGCAATCGCGGGCAATGCTACTCATCTATTGACGGGCGATAAGGCGCATTTTGGCCCACTGTACGGACAGGTGATATCAGGTGTGCTCATCCTTCGTCCGAGCGATTATCTGTCATCTCGCAGTGCATAGCTCCATCGGTGCTGCTCCGGCGATGCCAAACTTTTCTGGTTCGTCAACGTCTAACGCCTCAGTATGCGCACCCTCGACTCCCGCATCGTCATCTACGCGCTCCTGACCTTTCTTCTGGCCGCCGCGCCGACCCAGCCTGCTTACCAGAGCGTCTGCATCAAAGACGTACCCCACGTGAAACAGAAGCCGGATTTCTGCGGCGAGGCGTGCGCGGAGATGTTCCTGCGCAAGCTCGGCAAGCCCTGGACGCAGGAGCAGGTGTTCAACATCTCGGGGCTGGACCCAACACAGGGGCGCGGATGCTGGACGGCCGAACTCAAGACCGCGCTGGAACGGATTGGCTTTCGCGTCGGGCCGGCGTGGTATCGGATCGACAATGCCAAGCTGCAGGCGGGATTGGAGGAGCAGTTCAAGGCGATGCACGCGGACCTGATGGCCGGGATACCATCCATCGCGTGCGGCCACTACTCTGATCAGCCCGAGACGACAGAGCACTTCCGCCTCATCCTGGGATATGACGCCAAGAGCGATGAAGTCATCTACAACGAGCCGGCCGAGGATAATGCCGCGTACCGGCGGATGAAGCGAGATCTCTTCCAGAAACTCTGGCCGCTCAAGACAGACGAACGCACATCGACGGCGATCCGTTTTCGGCTGGAGGCCGGAAAGATCGGCGATCCGCCGCGCGCGGCCGAGGGGTTCACGGCCGCCGACTATGCGCTGCATGTATTTCAACTCAAGCAGAAGATGCCGAAGGGATTCTCGGTGGTGATTCAGCCGCCATTCGTTGTGGTGGGCGATGAGCCGCGAGGCACGGTGGCACAGCGCGCGGAACAGACGGTCAAGTGGGCCGTCGACCGCCTCAAGGCCGACTATTTCGCCAAGGACCCCGATTCGGTGCTCGCCATCTGGCTCTTCAAGGACAAGGCCAGCTACGACAAGTACACGCGCGAGATCTTCAAGGACAATCCCGGCACGCCCTTCGGATATTTCTCGTATCAGCACAAGTCGCTGATCATGAATATCGCGACCGGCGGCGGGACGCTGGTCCACGAAATCGTCCACCCGTTCATGCACGCCAATTTCCCCGATTGCCCATCGTGGTTGAACGAGGGCATGGGCTCCCTCTACGAACAGTGCGGCGATCGCAACGGGCATATCTGGGGCTACACCAACTGGCGGCTGGCGGGCTTGCAGCAGTCGATCCGCAAGGGAAAGGTGCCGTCGTTCAAAGAACTCGCGTCGATGGACAGCGACAAGTTCTACAACGACGATCGCGGAACCAACTACGGCCAGTCGCGATATTTGTGCTATTACCTCCAGGAAAAGGGGCTGCTCGTGAAGTTCTACCGCGATTTCGTGGCCAATCAGAAGGACGACCCCACCGGCTATCAGACGCTGCAGAAGGTGCTTGGCGAGGAGGATATGGATGCCTTCAAGAAGAAATGGGAGGCGTTCGTCCTCAAGTTGAGTTTCTGAAGGGGCGGCGGGATAATGCGTTCGTCTGAAGCGGAAGCGTCAGCGCCCGCTCCGCATCGGGGCGGGCGCTGACGCTTCCGCTTCAGATAATGTGCTACGGAGATATCCGGTGATCGCTCGACGTGAATTTCTGCATCGCCTGATCGGATCGGCCGTGGGGGGCGTGCTGGCGATTCCGCTTGCTCAACACGAGCTATTCGGCGCGGACAAGCCTGAAGAGCCGGCGGAGGCGCGGTATTGGCGGCCGGCCGGGGCGGCCGTGGAATGCGAGTTGTGCCCCAACCAGGAAGCGCTGGCGCCCGGCGAGATGGGGCGATGCCGCGTGCGCCAAAACGTCGGCGGGCGGATGGTCACCTGGGGGTACAACCGGCCATGCATCCTGAATATCGACCCGATCGAGAAAGGCCCGATGGCGCACGTGCTGCCGGGGTCGGAGATGCTCACGCTGGCCCATGCGGGCTGCCCCGTGCGATGCCTCTATTGTCAGAACTGGCAATTCTCGCAGAAATCGCCGCTTGAGACGGCCAATATCCGCGACTTCCGCAGCTCCACGGCCGTGGAGAAGGCGCGGCAGAAGCAGTTGCGCGGCGTGGTGTTCACGTACAGCGAGCCGGGCGCGTCGGCCGAGTTCACGATCGAACTGGCGACGCTGGCGCGGTCCAAGGGGCTGCGCACGGCACTGTGTACGTGTGGCTATATCATGCCCAAGCCGTTCCGCGAGTTGATCGCGCCATTCGAGGCGATCACGATCACGTACAAGGGTGCAACGGAGGAGTTCTACGACAAGGTGTGCGATGGGGCGCTCCGGCCCGTGCTCGAATCGATGCTGGCCGTCAAATCGGCGAGGAAGTGGCTGGAGGTGGCGACGCTGGTCGTGCCATCGTACAACGATGATGCGCAGTCGCTCAAGGCGATGGCGCGATGGATCGTAAAGAACCTGGGCGCCGACACGCCATGGCACCTGGAGCGGTTCGTGCCGATGTTCAAGCTGGCCGACCTGCCGCCGACTCCTCAGGCGACGCTGGAACAGGCGCGGCAGATCGCCTTCGATGCGGGGCTGAAATACGTCTACATCTCCAACCTCGCGCCGCACGAGGGGAATCACACCTACTGCGGCGCCTGCCACAAGGCGGTCATCACGCGGCTGGGGTTCAAGGTGCTGCACCAGGAGATTCGAGACGGGCGGTGTGGGCATTGCGGCAAGGCGCTGCCGGGAATCTGGGCATGAGCGACGCGGCGTCCGGCGAATCGCGAGGCGGCGCTGCGGCGGCGGCCATGCTCGGAGTTTTTGCGCAATTGGCGCAGATCCTGATGTTCCGTGAAATCTTCGCGATCTGCCACGGGACGGAGCTGCTCTTTGGCATCGTGCTGGCCAGCAGCCTGATTTTCACGGCGGCCGGGAGCGCGTGCGGAGCGGCCCTGGTTGGGCGGGCGCGATGTTCAGCGCATCGAACGGGCGCTCGCCGATCTGATGTGGGTCAACGGCGCGGTGCTGGCGGGGCAGATCATGCTGGTGCGGCTGCTGGCAGGGTCGTTCGCCCAAGGCCCCGGGCAAGTTGTCGAGCTGGGACGGGCGATGCTGCTGAGCATCGCGGGAATCGCGCCGGCGGCGATGCTGTGCGGCCTGGAATTCCCCATGGTGCTGCGTGTCCTACGGCGGCAGCAACTCGGCACGGCGTATGGCGCGGAATCGTGGGGCGCGGCGGCCGCCGGCGTAGCGTTCACCTTCGTGCTGGTGCGGTGGCTCTGGCCAATCCCCATGGCGCTGGTCTGCGGAGCGGCGCTGGGCGCGGGAGCATTTCTTGCGCTTTCATCGCGGTGGGTGATCTGGCGGCTCTGGCCGGCCGCGCTGCTTCTCGGCGCAGCGCTGCTGCCCTTGGAACGGGCCACGGAACGCCTGCGCTGGCGACGGCTGGAGGGATATGAGCTGGCCGAGCGCCGCGACACGCCCTATGGCCGAGTATGCGCCATGGCACGGCAAGATGGCTCGCAGGTGGCGGTGTTTCACGATGGCGCTTTGGTGGCCAGCCTGGAGAAGAACGCTACCCTGAGCGTCACGCGCGAGCTGGCGGATTTTGTGGCGTGCCTGCACCCGTCGCCACATCGCGCGCTCCTGCTGGGGGACACGCTGGGGAGCTTCCCGCGCGAACTTCTGCGACACGGGATTGACCACGTGGATGCACTGGAGCTCGACGGGGCGCTATTTGAAGTGGCGGCGAAATATGGCGCACCGGCTTCTGATGGTCGAATCGCCCGGATTGCGGCGGATGGGCGGACGTTCCTGCGCGGGGCGGCGGATGGCCAATATGACCTGATGGTGATCTCGGCGGGCCGGCCGGCCAATGCGGCCGCGAACCGTTTCTGCACGGCGGAGTCTTACCGCCAGGCGCGGCGGTGTTTGAAAGAGGGCGGCGTGCTCGTTGTGGTGGTGCCCGTGTATGGCAGCGGCGCCGAATATGTCGATGCGCGGGTGGCCCGCCCCACTGCCGCGATCTGGCGGGCAATGGGCGAGACCTTTGGGACCGTGCGCACAGCGCCGACGGGCGGGCACGTGCTGATTGCGCGAAAAGGCGGCGAGGCGATGTCGCTGCAACCCTCGTTGTTGGCGGAGCGCCTGTCACGGCGGCTGGCGGCGCAGCCGTTCGTGCGTGTCGGCGGCGCGCCAACCATGCCCGTCGATCCGCAGACGTATTTCGGGACGATCTTCGGCGGCGCGCTGGAGATCCGCCGCTCGCTCGACGGCCCGGACTCGCAGGCGTACGTCGAGCAGCTTGAGACCGCCTTGCGGGAGGCGCGGGTTGTGAGCAATCGGGACGAGCATCCGGCCGCGGTCGCGGAGGATTTGCTGGTGAGCGCCGAGATTGCCGGCGGCACGGGGATCGTGAGCTTCCTGCACGCGTGGCCGGGATGGACGATCGGCCTGCCGCTGGCGTTGGTGACCGCGGCCGCGGCAGTGTTCGTATTCCCGCGCGATCAAATGGCAGCGCCCGCCGATGCTTCTGATCGCCTTCGTGACGGGGTTGTTCACGATGGCGATGCAGGTGGCACTGCTGAACTGGTATCAGAGCATTCGCGGCCATGTGTACCAGGAAATCGGCCTGCTCACGGCGGCGTTCATGGGCGGGCTTGGGCTGGGCGCATATCTTCAGCCGCGCATTCGCTGGCGGAGGATGGCGCTGATCCTGGCGATTGTTGGGCTGATGATCGCGCTGAGCGCGGGGTCGGTCTGGATCTTCCGGATGCTGGCCGTGATGGGCAGTACCGCGGGCGCGTGCGGGATGCTGGCGCTGTCGCTCGCCGTCGGCATGCTTGAAGGGATGCTCTTTCCGTGCTTGGGCGACAGCGAATCCAGAGGCGACGGCGAGCGATTCGGCGGATGGGTCTACGCGGCCGATCTGGCCGGCGCGGCCGCGGGGGCGATACTGGCCGGCGCGGCGTGGATCCCGCTGCTGGGCCTGGCGCCGGCGATGTGGACGGTGGCGGCAATGCTGGCGGCCGCCCTGCTGCCTGCTGGAATTCTCATTCTGTCGCCAGCGATACGCGCACGATCACATTTCTGAAGCGGAAGCGTCAGCACCGCCCTGGCCAGAGCGGGCGATGACGCTTGGCGCTTCAGACAGAGGGCAACGACGCCTCGAAGAACCGCATCCAGTTCCCGCTCATGATCCCCACGATGTCCTCATCGCGATAGCCAGCATCGCGCAGCGCAGTCGGCAACCCGGGGCAGATCGGCCGACGTCGAGATCTCGGCCGGTATCTTCTCGCGCCCGAGTCCGCCATCCATATCCGTGCCGATTCCGATGTGCTGCGTGTTTCCGACGAGATCAGCGATGTGCCGAATCTGGCGGACAACATCGGCCAGCGTCGCGCGGCGCGTGCCGTACTCCGATGGCGGGATGAGGAACTTGTCATAGAAGTTGATGCCGATCACGCCGCCGCGCGCGACGATGGCGCGGATCATCACATCCGAGAGCTGCCGGTCGGTGGGAATGATCGCGCGGCAGTTGGAGTGCGAGGCCATCACGGGGCCTCGCGTCAGGTCCAGCAACTGCCAGAACGACTGCTCAGCGAGGTGCGAGACATCGTGGATCATCCGGCGGGCGTCCATCTCGCGGATGAGCCATTGTGCCTCGGAGGTAAGCGGGCCTGGCGCGTGCGTGCCTCCGGCAAAACGCGTCGCCTGCCAGGCCATGCCGATGATGCGCAGGCCGGCGTCGTGGAACACTTGTAGATCGGCGGGAGTGCGGATGGGGTCGGCGCCTTCGAGAAGCACGATGACTTTCGATTTTGGATTTTCGATTTTCGATTGAGGAAGATCTGCTCGCGACATCACGATTTGCATGGCGCTGGCGGATTGCTGTTGCCGATACCAGGCGAGTTGGCGCAGCGCCACGGCGTGCGCCTCATCGGCGCTGTGGTAGCCGTCCGGGCGATGCGGCGTCGCGGGCTGGCAGAAGACCGTACCGCAAATAAGCCCGACACCGCCGCGCTGAAGATCGGGCAAACCAACGCTGGGGGTGCCTTCGTCGTCGCCTAGCTGCTGGTCGGCCGGGAGCGTCACATCGCGGCCGCGGACGGCGTTGTACGCGAGGTCGAGATGGGCGTCGACGATGAGCATCGGGGCGGTGGGCGAGTACGCGGTGGGCAGTGCCCACCCTACAGGCATTCTTCCAGGATGCGGAGGTTCTCGGCCAGCATGTCGGCCTTGTCCCCGGTGAAGACTCCGACGCATACGGCATCCTGCGGACGAAGGTGCTTCGCGACGAACGACAGCGCCTCCTGCGGCTTGTTTCGGCCGGCGGCCAACACCTTGTAATGAATCGCCGGCTTGCTCAGGCCCTTGATCGTCGCCACCATCTCGTCGCGATCCTTGTCATCAAACCACTCGGCCATGCCGGTGATGTGCTCCGCGTGTTTGTCGCGATGGGCCGAGTTGTAGTACGAGCACATGTAGAAATCGACGGGCAGAGTGGTTCGCTCGGCCCAGCGGAAGACCTCGGGGTTGTGCCCGGCGATACCGGCCGGGATGCCCGCCTTGTGAATCTTATTGATGGCCGGCGGAACCTGGTCGAGCCCGTTGTTCGCCAGCAGGTTGTCCATCACGCCCCCGTGGATGTAGCAGGCGGAGGCGTTGCCGGCGATGGCGTTCTCGATGCCGCGATCGATCGTGCCCAACTCGGGGCAGGTCTGCGCAAACCACTGGATCTTGCCGCCTTCATCCCAGTATTCCATCAGGTAGCGCATGACGTGATGATCGGCGCGGGAGATGTGCGTGTTGATGCCCAGCGCCTCGGCCTGGCGCAGGGCATCCTTGATCCGCGCGACGGTGTACCATCGTTTCATGTCGATGCTACGCTGCGGCGTCTGGTGGGCGAAGCCGCTGAAGGGGTTGCCGCCGATGATCGTCCTGCTGATGCTGAGTTTGCCGATCTGGATATTGCGCAATGTCATAGCTAGCCTCGATTCAGTCAATATTTTCCGCATTCCAGTGCTGTCTCAATGAAGCGGATGTAGTTCTCTTCGGTACGCGGCGAAAGCGGGATGTTGATGGGCGCGGCCGTCGGCATGATGACGAACCGGCCGCCGGTTTTGCCGGTTTCGATGAGGTCCCTGATCAGGCGGTCGATGCAGGCCGGCTCGGCGTTTTCCAGGTGGCGCAGCTCGATGCCGCCCATGAGGCAGATGCGCTTGCCGGCCGCTTTCTTCAGGTCGGCGAGGCTGATGTCGCCATCGGGCGGCGGCTCGATGGGGTCGGTGGCATCGGGCGACATCTCGATGAACTGATCGATCACCCGGCCGATCTTCCCATGGCAGTGCAGCCGTGCGAACGCCCCGGCCTCCTTGATCATGCGGATGTACTGGGCGTCGTAGCGCATCACCAGCCGGCGAAACAGTTCGGGCGGCAGGTACGGCGGCGTCGCATATTCCGGCCCGCAGATGCGGAAGATGGCATTACGCACCGGGCCTTTGAGGATGCGCCGGAGCGTCTCGGTGTAGCGTTCGTGCAACTGGTCCATCGCGGCGACGATCGCGTCGGTCTCGGTGATGGCGTGTACAAGGAACTCGCCGAATTCAAAGGCTTCGGCGATCTCGCAGATGGGGTCTCCCACTGAAATCAGCGGCAGGCCGCGGCTCTCGCCCAGGCGATTCCACGCATTCTCAAGCGATGAGAAATCAGCGGACCCGGGTTCCCAGGGAAGATCGAGATAGGCGCGAAGGTCATCGAGATCCTTGATGAAGTGCTCGCGAGTCCAGGTGGTCTTCACCGCATCGCTGTGGCTGCGGATGCAGGTCAGGTCGCGCGTGGGCGTGTGGATCACCGTGCGCGTGACGTGCTGATCCCCCTCATTCCAGTGCGTCTCGGTGAGGCAGCGGTCCTTGGCGCGGATGTTCGGCACGCCGACATCGCACATGTACATGCAGTCGGTGGCCTCGCGCGAGAGGTTCATCACGCGGCGATAGCTCTCCTGGTGGTTCTCCCACGCATCGGGGTTCCAGCCGACCAGCTCGTATGTGCTGATGGGGACGCGGTCGATGCGTTCGCCGCGCAGACAGGCCAGGAGGCGTTGGGTGCTGTTCACGTTTGATGAGTATATCGCCGCGAGTGCTTCAGCACACGAATTTCCTGATTCACTCCATCACCGGACCAACTACAATGAAGGTAATGGCAGGCACAGACGACTTCATTGAAAATCTTGAGCAGACCCAGGAATCAGTCGAGGCGCCGCACAAGGCCGCGGAGGCGGACCTGGGCGGTATAAGGCAGCTCGCCGATCAGTTGATAGCGCAGCTCCAGGCGCTGCCCGATGGCGACCTCGTTGGCGAGATCGTCGAGAACAGCATCAAGCTCCTGCGCGACCAGACCAACCGCGGCGACATCAAGTTGATGAACAAGGCGATGAAGGAGATCCGCTATGCGCTGAAGGTCTTCGGTCCCTATCGCGACGTGCGCAAGGTGAGCATCTTCGGCAGCGCCCGCACTCCCGAGTCGCATCCCGACTACATCCAGTGCGCCGAGTTCGCGCGAACGATGGTGCAGCACGGCTGGATGGTCATCACCGGCGCGGGCGGCGGCATCATGGCCGCCGGCCACGGCGGCGCGGCGCCCAGCCTTCGTTCGGCCTGGCGATCCGCCTGCCCTTCGAGCAGGCCACGAACGAGTTCATCGCGCACGACCGCAAGCTGATCAACTTCAAATACTTCTTCACGCGCAAGCTCATGTTCGTGCGATCGGCGCACGCGCTGGCGCTGTTCCCCGGCGGGTTCGGCACGCTGGACGAGGGCTTCGAAGTGCTCACGCTGGTGCAGACGGGCAAGTCGGTGCCGATGCCGGTCGTGCTGGTCGATCATCCTGGCGGCACGTACTGGCGCGGATGGATGAGGTATGTCGAGAAGCAGTTGCTGGCCGGCGGATTCATCGGGCCTGACGATCTGCACCTGTTCCGGATCTTCGACAACGTCCAGGATGCCACGCAGGAGATCGCGCACTTCTACAGCAACTATCACAGCCTGCGGACGGTGCGCGATGATCTGGTGATTCGGCTGCAGCGCCGGCCCAGCGAGCAACAGCTTAAGCAGATCGAGGAGCGATTCGGCGGCATCACGATGGGCGGCGGCTTCCGGCTGAGCGAGGCGCTGCCGGTCGAGAGCGACGAGCCGGCGCTGGCCGCTCTGACGCGGCTGGTTTTCCGATACAACCGGCGCGACAGCGGGAAACTGAGGATGCTGATCGATTCCCTGAATGACCTGTAGCGTCTGAAGCGGAAGCGTCAGCGCCCGCCCCGGGGATCTGAGCGGGCGCTGACGCTTCCGCTTCAGAAATAGAGCTGCCGTTCATGCCGCGACGTTCCGATAATCCGTATCACCCCTCAGCAGTTGCCACGCCGCATTGAGCAGCGCCGGGTCGGCCATGGTGGCGTTTTCGACGAACCAGCGGACATAGGCGGGATCTTCGGCGAAGACCTTTCCCAGCGGCTCGCCGCGATGGCGGCCAAGCGGGATCACCATGTCCTCGGGCGGCACGCAGTAGACGATGTGGGCGTCATCTCGCTCAACCTGAGCCAGCGCGGCCGCCAGCGATTCGATATTCAGCCCGAGCCGTCGCGCCTCGCGCAGCGCCCGCAGCCCGGCGTTTTCGGCCTCGCCGTCCCTGGCGGATGGGTCCAGCGCCAACGCCAGCAGCTTCTGCAGTCGCTGCGTATCGGCCGTCGCTGTGTTGCTATATCGCATCCCAAAGTACAATCGGTCGGATTATGGGGCGGCTTAATCACCGGAGATGGGCTATGCGTCAACATTGCTTGCGACTGACAGGTCTGGTCCTTCTCAGCATTGCGTGGTCGGGCATTCCGTGCATCGCGCAGCCGGCCGCGAAGGCATCTTCCGACGGCCTGAAGGTCATGCACGTCGGCAACAGCCATTCGCATGCCCTGCGCCTGCTGGAGCCGCTTTGTCTGCTGACCGGCCACGCCAAGCACAAGGACGGCGAGATCAACATCCTTGGCGCGCCGTTGCGCTGGAACTGGGACCACCCCGAGCAGAACAAGTGGCAGCAGTCGCTGGCCGCGGGCAACAAGTGGGATGCGATCACGCTGCTGGCGTGGGCGAGCGACGATGAGACCTACGCGCCGAAGTTCGCCGGCGAGGCGCTGAAAGGCAACCCGCAGTGCCAGGTCTTCATCTACACCATCTGGCCGGATGCGAACATGGACTGGGAGAAGCCCTCGCCCATCCGCACCGAGGCGCACACCGAGAAGGTCGCGGCGGCCGTCGCCAAGGCATTTCCCGATGCTCCCCGGCCGCGCGTCATCCCCAGCAGCATGCTGATCCGCGAGCTGGGCCGGCTGGCCGATGCAGGCAAGCTCCCCGGCCTGGCCAACCGCTTCGTGCTCTTCTCCGATGGCGGGCATCTCAGCGAATCGGGCATGTACGCCATCGACGTGCTGGTGGCCGCGATGCTGTATGACGAGTCGCCGTTGAAATATCCCAGCCACTACTACAAGACCGACCCCGCCGGCAAGCCGATCAGAGGCTGGTACGAGAGCATCGAGCTGGCCGATGAGACCGCGTCGGTCATCAAGCGCGTCGCGTGGGACATCCTTCAGACCTATCCGCCGGCGGGAATGGCCAATTCGCTTGTGATCGCCGACCGGCATCTCGCCCCGGCGGTTGCCGGCCAGCCGTATCAGCACTCGCTCAAAGCGTTGAATGGCACGGGAACGCTGAGCTGGAGCATCGAGAAGGGCTCGCTGCCTTCGGGCCTGAGCCTCTCGGGCGATGGCGTGATCTCGGGCAAGACGACGGCCGCGGGCTCGTATCCACTGACCTTGAAGGTGTCGGACGGCAAGGCAATCGCCACGCGAACCATCGACCTGATCGTCAGCGAAGACCGGCCGCCCACGATCATCGCGGCCGATCTCAAGAGCATCGCGCTGGACGACTATTTCTTCCAGGAGCTCAAGGCCAGCGGCGGCGTGGGCTCGCTCAGATGGGAGGTGGCCGAGGGCAAGCTGCCCTACGGCATCGCGCTCATGCCCAACGGCATCCTCAACGGGACCCCCGGCGAGGCGGGCGATTTCCGCTTCACGCTGAAGCTCGCCGATTCGCATCCGGCCGGCCCGCGCTCGGCCGCGCAGCAGTTCGCATGGACAATCGCCGCGCCCTCGCCCACCGCCCTGCTGGTGCCCAGGCTCCCCCGGCCGGCGGGGCAGCGTAGCGACGCGGTGAAGCTCGACGGCAAGCTCGATGAGCCGTGCTGGTCGCCGGTGAATCCCATCGCCAAAGCCGTGAAGGGAAACCCCGCCGTCAAAGCGACCTTCGGCGCGTTCTGGACGACCGAGGGCCTGTACGTCGGCATCAAGGTGATGGACGGCCCGGCCGGCAAGAGCAAGGACGATGCGGTGGAGATCTTCCTCGATGCCCGCCACAACCGCGAGGTCATCTACAACGCCGACGACATGCACGTGGTCATCCGCCGTAGCGACGGCAAGGCGACGTTCGTGAAGTCGCACACGCCGTGGTGGTTCCTGCAATCGGCGGCGGCCGAGATCGACGGTGGCTACTGCATCGAGATGCGCATCGGCACGGCGTACTTCCTGGGCAAAGCGCGGTGCTGCCGTTCGCGGCCAAGTCGGTGTACGGATTCGACATCGCCGTGGATGAGGGCGAGAAGGCCGCAAACCAGCAGGTGTGGCGCGGCACGGGGAGGAATGCCGAGGACACGAGCGCGTTCGGGAGCATCGTGCTGACGGATGCGCCGGCGGGCGGGAAGTGAGACGCGGGTGATTGCGGCGGATGCTTTAATGTAGCAGTGAACCTGACCCCAATGGCATTCCCGATGCGGCGGATCGAACAGACCGGGCGCCCGTCATCACGCCCCTGGTCTGATGCCGGGGATGCACGGCAGAGGCACGGAGGACGCCGAGAAGATATTCACCACGAAGGCACGAAGCGGTGTTCGGAGTCGGTTCGGAGTTCCGCCATCGGGCCAGTTTGGGTTCGTTCTGCAAAAAAGCCGAGGCGACCATGATGGCGAATGGGGTAGAGGGACGAGCTGCTGGAGAGATTGCCCAGTGTGAAGTTCGTTTTGCAATGGCGATGGAGCGACAAAGCGACGGAGCGACGAAGGGGTGCGGAAGCGGATAGTGGATAGTGGATAGTGGATAGTGGATAGTGGATAGTGGATAGTGCAGAAGGCATCGGTGCTCCTTGAGGCGCGGAGAGCCCGCCCCGGCGTAACGTCGGCCGGTGGAAGCAGCGGGTGGCGAGCCCTTCGACCTTTCCGGGGATGTTGCGCAGATCGGTTTGCCAGGGCGCGACATGGCGCAACACTGGTGGGGTTTTTCGCGAGAAAAGCGAGGGATCTTGGCGTGTGGGCCGGCCGATCTGCGCAGCGCGCGTGCGAGGGGTCTGGGCCGGGCATGCGGTGGGCGCGGGGTTTGCTTCGGGCGTTGGGTGCGATGGCCGAAAGGGCGGAGAGAAGGAGGTGGACCGGATTTGCCTGATCCTGCTATCAGGCGGAAACTACTTGCGTAACCTGACCGCCTTCGCCTTTTTGACCCCTTCGCCTTTTCCCCCTTCGCCTTTTCAGGCCCCCTTCGCCATCCCGCTTCGCGTTTCTGACCCCCTTCGCCTTTCAGAAATGTCATGATGATGAAGCAAGCCGAACGTTATGCTCACCTTCAATGGCCGCCGCACCAAGAATTTGATGACGAATGGTGAACCTGAGTGTGCTCTCCGTCGGAACGAAGTACCCCTCGAATCCGTCCGGGATCGGCAGAAACACCATATTCTTTGATAGGACCGGATCACGGCTGATGCGGAGCGTACCGGCCCTCCGCTGCTCCTCCGGAAGAAATGCCGGCTCGATCAGCACAGGCAGCTCGATGTCATAATACACGACGCAACTCCCCTCCTCATAAAGTGCAAAACCGGAACGATACCCGCCCCAGAAGAAGTCCGTTAACGGACGCCGCTCCAGAACGCGCCGGTAGAGGACGTGGGCGTCGGGCGTCATCGCCATGTAGTATCCGGTGAGGCCGAATCGCGGATCCAAGGTAGTAGCATCCAGAATCTTTGCCTTGGTTTCGGCTGTCGCTAACCGTGTGAGCAGTTCCTCGCGCTGCCGTGCGACTCCATCCTCGGATACCTCCGCCTCAGCTGGGGCCTCCACTACCTGACCCACCGTGACGACCTCACTGCGCGAAACCACAGAGCCGGCAGGCCGACCCGGTTGTGAGGCGCCGAGAGCTACAGCAACTTCCTCAGGCGGTACACCTGTTACCGTCGCCAATAGCTGCAATCGCTCAACGTCATTGGGATCGATCTGCCAATACTCCATCGTGGATTGAAGCCGCTTCAGCATGAGATCGAAGTCTCGCGTGCGGAGCTCCGGAAACGCACCCTCCAAGTGTGGAAAAACCGAATCCCTCAAAAACACGTCGAAAACTGACTCATAAGCTAGCGAGCTCCGAAAATCCATGATTCGTCGGATCTGCGGGTGCTGTACGTCCACAAACAGCATCATTCCAATCCCTGGTGATTTCGGTGGAGCCCAGAACATCGCTTGGTGGCTCAATGACCCCGCCTGAACACCAATGCCTTCAACAAAATATTGGTATCGCAGTTTCTCTTTCAGCTTGACCAAGAAGCTCGCCTGATTGAAGCTCAGCTCACTATCGTCAAGAGCGCGGAGGCATTGTACCCGGTCCGCCAACTGCTTCGCTCGGCAATAGTGAAGGAGAAATTGACGCTCAACCTGTTGTCTCTTCGACTCCGTGGAGAGCTGCACGATCAGCTTGCCCTGTCCGCGAAACGTCTCCATAATGGCTCGGTCGTGCTTTTCCTGGCAGAAGTACACCTCCCGACTGCCGGATGCCTCCTTTACCGCGCCGAGTCCCATTCTGGCATCCGTACCGTAGCGACGGATAGTTGCGTTGGTAGCGAGATCATACCGACCTCGCGCGACAATGAAATTGAACAGGGCAGAAAACCTGTCTGCCAAATCGGGCTGCTTGGCGATGCATTCTGCAACCGCCCGGTCTGCTGCCGTAACGCAGGCCTGCACAACCGCATGGCTCTCGTTGACCAGCGCTTCGCGCCCGGCGGTGGGGCGCAGGATTGGACAATCGATACTGCCGCCGAGTTGGAAGATGGAGGCGACAGGGACCCTTGCCAGCATGAAACCGTGCTGATAGGTGGCGACCGGCCCACCATTCATGGCAAGGTGCCCTCTTGCCTGTTCAAGCCGGGCGCCGTTTGAAGTCATACCGAGTATGTCTACTGCCGCCCGGCCGCTGGCATCTGCGGTGATTGCCAGTTCCGCAACCAAGGAGCCTTCGGTGATAATCGCTGTCTCGCTGCCGTCGCGCCGGCTGGAGGGAAATGGCTTCATGCTTAACACGCGATCGTTCACATAGACCGGAATGTCCAAGTACTGGACGATCGGTTCTAGGTACGCTACCGCTGCATCCAGAAGCACTGGCGTCATAATCTGGGCCGTCACGATCGTGCCAATAGGAGCGTCCTCGGGGCCGTCAGAATAGAAGACGCACTCCTTGGTGGCAGAAAGGCTACTCCTGTCCGCATGGCATCTTATGCGCGGGCCATCGTCTCCTTACGGGTCGTGATCTCAAGGCGCGAACAGACGCCGAAATTGGCCATCCCACCGATCCCAAAAGTCCCTACCACCCCTGCTGCCTTGGCCTCCGCAGTGTGCTTTCCGCTCTGACCTATGTTCCAGAAGCAGGACTGAAGCTCCTCTCGCCCCATTCCGATGCCAGTGTCTGAAATGCTCACAGTGCTTCCATCAATCCTCACCACTACCCGATGTGCATGTGGAGGGTGGCCGGCGCTCGCATCCAGATACGCTTGAATGCGAATGGCGTCAACGGCGTTTTGCACGTTTTCTCGAAGGAAGGCATGTGGCGTGTTGTAAATCTCTTTCGCCAAAATCGGAAGAATCGTCTCTAGGTTAACCTGAATCGGATGACCATGCTCGCCCATAACGAATCTCCTCAAGGCAATCACGCCAAGTCGTGGAATTGCTGATGGACCGCACGCCGGAAGATGCGAGCGATTGTCGTCCTGAACCGCGTCGCATGATGGGCGAGCAGGCGCTCCGCATCACCCAGTCTGGCTTTTCCGCAATAAGACCATACCAAATCCTCAACCTCTTCCTCACTCAGCGTGTCGGGAAGGAGCGCACCGAGAACGCCGATCACCGCCTCATAACGCTGTAGCTGGCATAAAGCGCGGGTTAGCCTTTGTCGCACCGCTTGCGCGTCACCCACCGCACTACCCAGAAGCTCCACCACCGCGTCATATCGATGTTCATCCAGCAATTCGTCTGCCCGTGCCAACGTGGCGATAAGCATCTCCTTCTCCGAGGACGCATGATCTATCATCGTGGAGACAATCTTGTCATATTGCCGTATCGCAATCTGTTCGGGATTACTCGCCCATCGAGCGGAGGCGGCATCTACTATCTCCATGAGTTCGCTGATGAGATCGCTAACTGCACGCTGGCTGTTCTGGAGTTCGTCGCCTATTCTGTGGAGCCGCCCCACGAAGCGCTCCACGGTGCCATCGGTCGCCGCGCCTTGCAGTAGACTGCCTGGCACAACACTCCCATCTGCCTGCAGCTGCGGCATGTGCTCCATCAGGTTTAGCGATACTCCCAGGAGCCATGCGCCGCCGCTCTTGTGTTTGACCCCATCAAACACCGCCACAACGCGACGATCTCTCGCAGCGCCGTCCATGAGGGTTGCTCCAGAAACGACTCGCGTACGGGCAGCGATTTCCACCTGCGCAGACGGCGAACGTGGGAGCGGCCGCCCAAGGTCGAACGGAAATACGCCACGGTCAGCGACGAAAAGATCGCAGTCAAACACCCGTCGCTGGTCATAATACCTGAATAGGTGGACCTGCCCGGCAAGCGAATCAAGATCGACATCGATGATAGAAAAGCCATTCAGCGTTCGCCCGTCGAACGTGCTGCCGGTCGCCGAGACCAGGCAACGGCCATACGGTGTCAGCCTCACCTCTGGTTCAGGATCGTGCATGTGGCCCGACAGGATCAGGTCGCTTTGGGATACGAGCCTGCGCGCTGCCTCCCTCTCCTCAAAATCGCATAGCCAGGAAAACGGGTGGTGGAGGAGAGAGATGCGCAACGCTACGTCGCCCATTGCCTCAGCTGCTCTGTCAAGCTGTCTCTCACCCAGCAGAAGGTGGCGGCAATCATCATCAGAGTTGCACCGCCAAGCGGAGTTCAGACAAGCGACAGCTATAGGCGAACTAGCAATGTCAACGCGCCGCGCCAACGAATACACCACGTCTCCGTGTCGCGCCAGGTGACCCAAATACTGCTGCGAAAAGTCCGCATAATTGCGCAGTCGCGCAAACGCTCGCGCGCGTTCGGCATCATTGTCGAGCAAGCGGTTCACGCTGTCGCGATCACGCAACGTTCGGAGCAGATGGTTGTGGTGGTCCAGCTCTTCCCCGGCGGTTACTCTGACCACGTCGTGGTTGCCGGGCACAAAAAAGAGCGATTCCTTTCCCAAGCCCAAGACGTGCAACAGCGGATCGAGAAAATTGGCGGCTGCGAATGGGTACTCGTCCGCGAGGCCATGGTACGCCAGATCGCCAGTGAAGCAGACTAGCGATATCGGCGGGTCTGCCCCTCTCTGAATCTGTTCCAATCTGGCGAAGAGCGCGTCAGTGACAATACGCAGGTCAACCGCCCTGTCCGGGCGCCCATGTAGATCGGATGCATGGAGGATCGAGATGCGCATGTCCGCCTGTCTGAATGACCGCGTCAGATATGTATACCGAATAGCACGCCGTAAACAAGAGTGGATCTAGGCATGTTCTCTTCGCCTACCGCCCCCGCTCCGCCTCGGCCTTCTTCGGTTCGCGATCCATGCCAGGCCGCTGATGGACATCGAGAAACGCCGGTTGCGGCGCAGGAGACGACGATGAAGCCGCGCAAGCCGTATTCGGACATGACCGCGGCCGAGTTTCGCAGGGCGACTCGCGAGTCCGATTACCCATTCACATTTGAGGTGGGCAAACCGCTGACGGCCGCGGACCGGGCCATTTTTTAAGAAGCCAAAGATCACGCGCACAAGGTCAAGCTTGGCCGGCGTATTGCGCCCATCCCGATAGCTGGGGGACGGGAAAGAGATTGCGCCAAGGAAGCTCGCGGAGAACGCCATGTGAAGACTGACACGTAGCTGAAACCTTTCATCGCAAACCCAGCGGGTGCGAAGGATCGCCCGCCAGAGCGTAGCCGCGCAGGTGCGAAGCGGGTCTTGCATCGTGCCGGGGCAAGTGCGGCGCGTTGAAGTGTAGACAGTCCCGCACGCCGGGATCAAGGCACGCGATGGAGCCTCGAAAGTCCATCGAGAGAGCCACGGTTGTTCCCTCACCCGTGGCCGCGTCGGCCGGGGCGTCAAGGCGAGTTTCGGGCGGTCTGTTCGATCTTCGAATGAGCATGAGCGGGACGGTTGCCGATGGCTTCGATCGGTCGGGGTTCCGGCTTGAGGCGGCCGCCCTCGGACCGCGTAAACGCGGAACTCCGAGCGGCGGAGCGCGGCCGGGGGCGGCTCGCTCTACGGGGTTGCGGCTTGAGGCGGGCGCGACGGACCGCGTAAACGCGGAACTCCGAACAGGGAACTCCGAACGAGCGGAGCGCGGCCGGGGGCGGCTCGCTCCACGGGGTTGCGGCTTGAGGCGGGCGCGCCCGGATCGCGTAAACACGGAACTCCGAACGCAGCAGAACCCATTACCGCACGTCCATACTGCACAGCCTCTTGAGGCTCTCACGCACCCTCTTGAGTTGCTGGTCATCCGGGTCGGGGCCGACCGACGTGTAGTAATCGCTGGAAATCGAGCTTCTCCTCACACTCCGGTCGTCAGGCCAGTTCCGTCCACGCCATGGGGTGGCCGAAGGGCGGCCCCGGCCACGTGGGAAGGCAGGATTATACCGCGCCGCGAACGCGTACGTCCCTGCGTTGTGTTGCAATTGGTGTGGGTGCCGGCGGTGCGCTTTGCGTCACCCTCAGCGTCGTGGCCGAAGGAAATGCCGATGCGGTGCTGCGGCCCGAGTTGCTGGGCGAAGTATATGGAATCCCGATGAGGCGGATCGAACAGCCCGGCGCGCCAGTGGTCCTGCCCGTCATCTGAAGCGGAAGCGTCAGTCCCCGCTCAGGTCCTCATGGACCGCGGGGCGTCCACTGCGCATCCGACGCGCATGCCCACGCCGGCCGATCAGGCCCACTCACCAAAGGACATCTCTGGCGGCCGGCGTGGGCATGGCACTCAGCTCATTCCAACTCGTGCCCTCCCGTGCGGTTGCGCTCTGCCCGGAAATATGGGCACGCCCACGCTTCCGCTTCAGACGCGCGTCTCTTCCATCCGAGCCGGCCTTCCCCTATTATTTCCGCCGCCGAAAGGACCGGAATGCTTTTGGGCGTGTGTACCAGCATCGAGAACAGCGCGGCCGCCAAGGCCGCGGGATTTGCGTTCATCGAAGAGAACGTGCAGGGCCTGCTGCAGGGGCAGGTCGCCGATGTCGAGTGGACCGGCGCGAAGCGAGCCGGTGCATCCGCCCTGCCGATCCTGGCGGCCAATTGCCTGGTACCGGGCGCGTTGAAGATCACCGGGCCGGATGTGTCGCTGGATAAGCTTGGCGCGTATATGCAGAATGTCTTGCGGCGCGCTGAGCAGCTCAAGATGAAGACCCTGGTGTTCGGCAGCGGCGGCGCGGCAGGTGCCGGCCGGGTGGGATCGCGACAGGGCGCGGCAGCAGATTGTCGATTTTGCGAAGATGGCGGCCCCGATCGCGGGCAAGCACAATGTCACGATCGTCATCGAGCCGCTCAACAGCAAGGAGTGCAATATCGTCAACACGGTGGGCGAGGCCATGACCTATGTGCGGGCCGTCGGCCACCCGAATTTCATGTGCCTCGTCAACTGCTACCATTTCTGGGTCAACAACGACAATCTGGAGGAACTGCAACCCGCTGTACACTGGATCAAACATGTACACCTGTCCGACCTGGACCGGCGCATGAATCCGGGCAACAGCGGCGACTCGCCGTATCGCCCCTTCTTCCGTGCCCTGAGGCAAGGCGGCTACGACGGCCCGCTGAGCATCGAGGCCAGTGGCTTTAACGGCACGGGAGAGATGGCGGCCAAGGCCGTCGAGTTTTTCAATAGAGAGTGGGCCAGTTGACGGAGGAGATGCGGAGTTCGGATTTCAAATTTCAAATTTCAAAGTTCAGATTTCGGATTTCAAATTTCAAAGTTCAGATTTCGGATTTCAAATTTCAAAGTTCGGATTTCGGATTTCGGATTTCAAAGTTCAGATTTCAGAAGTCGGATTTCATCCAATACCCGCTCCGCCACTGGCAACTGGCAACTAACAACTGGCAACTACACCGCGAACCAAACCAGGAGAACCTGATCATGTTGATGAAGTACCGTTTGTTCACACCCGGCCCCACGAGCGTTCCCGAAGCGACGCTGCTGGAATTGGCCAAGCCCGTTCACCATCACCGCACCGGCGAGTTCAAGGCGATGTTTGCCGAGGTGCAGGGCCTGCTGCAATACGTCTTCCAGACCAGGAGCACGGTTTACACCATCACCGGCTCGGGCACGGCCGCGGCCGAGGCGGGGATCATCAATGCCCTGGCGCCGGGGCAGAAGGCCCTGTGCGTCGTCAACGGCAAGTTCGCCGAGCGATGGTCGCAGGTCTGCACGACCTACGGCATCGACAAGAAGGACCTGAAGCTCGAATATGGCGATCACGCGACGGCCGAGCAGATCGGCAATGAGCTGAAGCAGGCGAAGTACGACGCCGTCATTCTCGTCCACTCCGAGACGAGCACGGGCACGGCGTGCAACCTCGAAGCGATCGGCAAAGTCGTCCGCGCCAGCGGCGATACGCTGCTGATCGTCGACGGCATCACCAGCGTTGGCACGCTGCCGTACAAGATGGATGAATGGGGCGTGGATGTGTCGATCACCGGCAGCCAGAAGGCGCTGATGCTTCCGCCGGGGCTCGGCTATGTTGCCCTGTCGGATCGCGCCTGGGCCGCCATCGAAAAGAACAAGGCACGCCAGGATTTCTACTTCGACCTCAAGAAGTACAAGAAGAGCCTGGCCGACGGGGATACTCCTTTCACGCCCGCCAATACGCTGATCGAGGCGCAGCGCGTCAGCCTCAAGATGATCAAGGATGAGACGCTCGAAGGCGTGTGGAAGCGGTCGCACACGATCGCCGAGGCATTCCGCACCGGCATGAAGGCGCTGGGCTTCGAGCTTTTCAGCAAGTATCCGGCCGATTCCGTGTCGGCCATCAAGTATCTCGATGGCATGACGGACAAGGAGTTCCGCGGCCATCTCAAGACCAAGCACAACATCCACATCGCCGGCGGCCAGGGCACCATGGAAGGCAAGATCTTCCGGGTGAGCCATATGGGCTACACCGACGCCTATGACTGCCTGGCAACCGTCGCGGCGATCGAGCACGCGCTGAAGGCGCTGAAGAAGCCGGTGACGTTCGGCGCTGGCGTGACGGCCGCGCAGAAGGTGCTGGCGGAGTTGTTTGCGTAGCCAAGGATTCCGCCAGTGAGGGCACTGGCGGCACTTTATCGGCGACAATTCAAGGACACAGAGCATTCTTTCAACATGCTCTGTGTCCTTTCTGCTTGGGCTTGCAGAGAACCGGATTTCGGGCGAACATACGGGCCAGTCAGATTCGGAGCGGGCGCTGACGCTTCCGCTTCAGATAGACAATGACATCCAGAGAGAGGTAATCGGCTATGGCAACCCTTGGCGTAATCGTTGGAAATCGAGGCTTCTTCCCCGCGCAGCTTTGCGAGTCGGGCCGGCGAGATCCTGGCCGTTCTGGGCAAGCTCGGCATCAAAGCCATCACCCTGCCGCCCGAGGCCACCAAGTTCGGCGCGTGCGAATCGCTCACCGATGCGCAGAAGTGCGCCGACCTGTTCAAAGCCCATCGCGAGGAGATCGATGGCGTGCTGGTGACACTGCCGAATTTCGGCGACGAGCGCGCGGTGGCGAATACGCTGCGATTCGCCGGCCTGAACGTGCCGGTGCTCGTCCATGCGTTCAACGATGAAGCCGGCAAGATGACCGCCGCCAACCGCCGCGACAGCTTCTGCGGGAAGATGTCGGTATGTAACAATCTCAGACAATACGGCATCAAGTATTCTCTGACGACGCTCCACACCGAGGATCCCAGCAGCGACGTCTTCACGCAGGACCTGCGGCGGTTCGCCGCCACCTGCAACGTCGTCCGCAAGCTGCGCGGCGCACGGTTCGGCGCGATCGGCGCACGCCCGGCCGCGTTCAACACTGTCCGCTACAGCGAGAAGCTCCTGGAGGTCGCGGGCATCACGGTCGAGACCATCGATCTTTCGGAAATCCTTGGCTGGACGCGCAAGATGAACGACACCGACAAGGATGTGCAGGAGAAGGTCGCCGCTCTGCGCGGTTACACCAACACCAGCGCCGTGCCGACCGAGGGCATGCTGAAGATGGCCAAGCTCGGCGTCTCCATCGACCGGTTCGTCGCGGATCGCCAGCTTGTCGCCACGGCCATCCAGTGCTGGACGGCGCTGGAAGAGTTCTATGGCGTGGTGCCCTGCACACTGATGAGCATGATGTCCAACAGCCTGCTGCCCAGCGCCTGCGAGACGGACATCACCGGCCTCGTGGGCATGTACGCCCTGCAGGCGGCATCGCAGCGGCCGGCCGCCCTGCTCGACTGGAATAACAACTACGACACGGACCCCGACAAGGGCGTGCTGTTCCACTGCTCGAACCTGCCCAAGGATTTCTTCGGCGACCACAAGATGGATTTCCAGGCGATCATCGCCGGGACGGTGGGCAAGGAGAACACCTACGGCACGATCGTCGGCCGGGTCAGCCCCGGGCCGTTCACGTATTGCCGCGTCTCGACGGATGAACTAAACGGCAAGGTATGTGCGTATCTCGGCGAAGGCAAGTTTACCGAGGACAAACTCGAGACCTTCGGCGGCTTCGGCGTGTTCCAGATCCCCGCGTTGCAGAAGCTGCTGGCGTACATCTGCAAGCAGGGCTTCGAGCACCACGTGGCGGCCACGAAGGCGGCGGTGGCCGAGGCGGTTGAGGATGCCCTGGGCACGTACATGGGGTGGGATGTGTACCATCATCGTGGGTAGAGAGGACCGGCTGAAGCCGGAACTACGAACGAACAAATGCTTGCAGCACGACTTCATGGCCCGGCCGACGTGAGAATCGAGGAGATGCCGCGCCCGCGCGATCCGGGGCCGGGACAGGCGCTCCTGCGGATCAGCGCGGTCGGAATTTGTGGCAGCGACCTGCACACGTATCAGGATGGCCGGATCGGCGATACGAAACTCGCCGGCCCGCTCATCCCCGGCCACGAGTTCGGCGGCATTGTCGAGGCGGTCGGCGAGGGCGCCCTCGATGGCGGTTTCCATGCGCTCAAGGTTGGCGCGCACGTCGCTGTCGATCCATCCCAGCCGTGCGGCGCGTGCGAGCAATGTGAGCTGGGCAATCCCAATCTTTGCCTGGACCTGCATTTTTGCGGCCTATACCCCGACGATGGCGCGATCTGCCAGTGGATGCTCGTTCCGGCGCATACTTGCTTTCCGGTTCCCGCCGAAATGGATCCGGGCGTCGTCACGTTGCTCGAAGCCCTCGGCGTGGCGCTCTACACGGCCGACGTGGCGGGCGTGCGCGTGGGCGAGCGCGTCGCGATACTCGGCGCGGGGCCGGTCGGGCTATGCATCGTGCAGACAATCAAGCTGGCTGGCGCAAGCGATCTGTTCGTCACGGAAAAGCTGCCTTGGCGCGCGGAGTTGGCCGGAAAACTCGGTGCGATGGTAGTTCCATTCGACTGCGATCCCGTCAAGGCCGTCATGAAAGCAACCGGCGGCCAGGGTGTCGATGTAGCCATCGAAGCCGCCTGGGGCGGGAGTGCCACCGAGCAGGCGGCCGAAATGCTGCGTCCCGGCGGCCGACTGGTTCTCGTCGGCATCCCCGGCAACGATCGCCTTGAGCTGCGGCATTCGCTCGCGCGGCGAAAAGAGCTGACGATCGTGATGGTCCGCCGCATGAAACACGTGTGCCAGCGCGTCATTCGCCTGGCGACCAGCGGCCGGGTGGATCTGGCCAGCCTCATCAGCCACCGATTCCCGCTGGCGCAGGCGGCCCGTGCATTTGCCATGAATGCGGCATATGAGAGCGGCGTCGTGAAGGTGATAGTCGATATCTGAAGAGGAAAACGGAGTCAACATGCCCAGGTACGCACTCGGTCTCGATTTCGGCACCAACTCGGTTCGCTCGCTACTCGTGGAGGTTAGCCGCGGCAAGGAGATCGCCACCAGCGTGTGGAACTACAAGCACGGCGACAGCGGCGTGGTCATCGATGCCAGGGACCCCAATCTCGCCCGCCAGCACCCGGCCGACTATCTCGAGGGCATCGAGAAGACCGTCAAGGCCGTGCTCAAACAGGCCAGGGACATCAAGGGCTTCTCGCCCGATCAGGTCATCGGCATCGGCGTGGATACCACCGGCAGCACTCCCCTGCCCGTGGATGTGCGCGGCCAGCCGCTGACGCTGTACAAGCACTTCGCGAACAACCCGGCCGCCATGGCCTGGCTCTGGAAGGACCACACCGGTCACGCCGAGGCCGAGGAGATCACCGCGGCGGCCGCCGAGGATCGCCCACAGTATCTGGCCAAGTGCGGCGGGCGATATTCGTCCGAGTGGTTTTGGTCCAAGATCCTCCACTGCGCCCGCGTCGCGCCCAAGGTGTTCGACGCCGCTTATACGTGGGTCGAGATCGCCGACTGGATTCCCGCGGTTCTGGCGGGAACATGCGGGTCGGATGATCTCAAGCGTGGTATCTGCGCGGCCGGCCATAAGGCCATGTGCAATCCCGGCTGGGGCGGCTACCCCGATGAGGAATTCCTTGTGGGGCTGGACCCCCGTTTGGGAAAACTCCGTGGGACGTTGCCCGATGAAACCTACAGCATCGCCGACACGGCCGGCACATTGTGCAAGGAATGGGCCACCGTGCTCGGCCTGCGCGAAGGCACCGCCATCGCCGTCGGCGCGTTCGATGCCCACCTCGGCGGTGTTGGCTCCGGCATCAATCCGGGCGCGCTGGTGAAGATCATCGGCACCTCCACCTGTGACATGATGGTCGCGCCGATGACCACCGATCTGCCCGACATTCCCGGCCTGTGCGGCATCGTGCCTGAGTCGATCCTCCCCGGCTTCTATGGCCTGGAGGCCGGCCAATCCGCCGTCGGCGATATCTTCAACTGGTTCGTCAATATCATCCAGCCCGGCGGCGCCAAGGCCGGCTCGCACAAGGCCCTCACCTCCGCCGCTGAGAGAATGACGCCCGGCGAAAGCGGCCTGCTCGCCCTCGACTGGCACAATGGCAACCGCACCATCCTCACCGATCAGCGCCTCACCGGCATGGTCCTGGGCCTGACGCTGCACAGCACGCCGGCCGAGATCTACCGGGCGCTAGTGGAGTCCACCGCGTTTGGCGCTGGCGTGATCATGCAGCGATTCGAGGAATACGGGCTGAAAGTCGAGCGCGTTGTCAACTGTGGCGGCATCGCGGCCAAGAACCCGATGGCCATGCAGATCTACGCCGATGTGATGGGCCGCCCGCTGATGATCTCGCGCAGCAGCCAGACTTGCGCGCTCGGCGCGGCCATCGCCGGCGCAGTGGTCGCGGGCGAATCGGCCGGCGGGCACGCGAACTTTGCCTGCGCCATGGAAGCGATGACGGGCGTGCAGCAGAAGGTCTTCAAGCCCATCGCGAAGAACGTGGCCGTCTACGACCAGCTCTACCTGCTTTACCGCAGCCTTCACGATTCACTCGGCGTGCGCGGCCACAGCGAGGATCTGTCCGGGCTGATGAAGCAGCTTCTGAAAATCCGCGACGAGGCGAGGGCATGATGGCGTACGACGAGCTTAAGCAGCGCGTGTGGAAGGCCAACATGGGGCTGGTGGAAGCCGGCCTCATCATCCTCACGTGGGGCAATGCCAGTGGCATTGATCGCAGCGCCGGCGTTGTCGCCATCAAGCCGAGCGGCGTGCCGTATGACCAGCTTCGCCCCGAGCACATCGTCGTCGTCTCGCTGGAAACCGGCCAGGTCGTCGATGGCGCTGGCCGGCCATCGTCCGATTCGCCGACGCATCTGGAACTCTATCGCTGCTTCGAGAAGGTCGGCGGCATCGTCCACACGCATTCGACCCACGCCACGGCATTCGCCCAGGCCCAGCGCGAAATTCCCTGCCTCGGCACCACCCACGCGGATGCGTTCTACGGCTGCGTGCCGCTTACGCGGGCCATGACCGTGCAGGAAATCCAGGATGCCTACGAATTGAACACGGGCAAGGTCATTGTCGAGTGTTTTCAGCAGCGCAAGCTCGACCCCATCCACTTCCCTGGCGTGCTGGTGTGCAGTCACGGGCCATTCGCGTGGGGCGATTCACCTGAGAAGGCGCTGGAGAATGCCATCACGCTTGAAGCCGTTGCGAAGCTGGCGCTGGAAACTTACATGCTGAGTCCCGGTATCGGCCCGGTCCCGCAGGCGTTGCTTGATAAGCACTTCCTCCGCAAACATGGGCCCGGCGCGTATTACGGGCAAAAGACCGGTGATCGGTGATCGGTTATCTATGTGTGACCGATCACCGATGACTGATGACCGATCACCGCTCCGAGCGGGCGCTCACGCTTCCGCTTCAGAAAGCATCACATGCCAAACGGACTGGCCGGCTTGGTCGTCGGCTTGGTCGTCGGCGTCTCCTCGCCCTTGAGCACGATCTTATCCGAGAACCGCCCGCCGGCATTGGAGCGGAACGTGGCTGTCAGGACATAGCTCTTGAACCGGCTGATGCTCGGATAGGAAAGCTGGAAAGTATAGGTCCGGCTCGTGCGGTTCCAGCGGACTTTCTGCTCGTTGACGGTATTGATCGATCCCATCCAGGGATTCGAGAGGCGCTGGCCGCGCATTTCCGCGTTTCCCTGCCGATAGTCGTAAAGCTCGAACATAACCGTTCCCGAGGCCTTGGTCGGATCGCCGAACTGGTCCTGGAACTCCAGCAGCACTTCGATGCCGTCGTCGCTGCCGTCGCCCGTGAAATCCTTGATCTGCGTGAAGATCGGGTGGATTCGCATCGCCGTCGGGCCGAACAGGCTCGACTCGGCGGGCGGAGGCTCATCGATCGCGGGCTGCGTGCAGCCGCCCAGAATCACCATGCCAAGCAGCAGGGGAAGAAACCGCATGCGCAGGAATGTAAGCGAGGGGGCGGCACGGGGCAAGCGGTTGTGGCGCGTGCCTGTGGAGCGAGCTGCCCTCGGCCGCGTTCTGCACGGCGGGGGCCGCTCGTGCCACGCGTGCCGCTCGTGCCACATTCCGCATCCTCCGTCCACATCGCGTAAGATACCCCGCGATGGCCCTGCTGCTCACATGCCGATCAATCTCCCGCTCCTATGGCGCGCGGACCGTCCTGTCCAACCTGTCTCTGTCCCTGGCCGAAGGCGAGCGCGTGGGCTTGATTGGCCCCAACGGCGGCGGCAAGTCCACGCTCCTGAAGATCCTCGCGGGAATTGAGCAGCCGGATTCCGGCGAGATGATCGCCAAGCGCGGCCTGCGGCTCGGTTATCTCCCACAGGAAGAGTCCTTCCCGCCCGATGTCACCGCCGAAGATTTGCTCGTCCAGGCACAGGCCGAGGACCACATCGAAGAACACCAGAAGCACGCCCAGGCCGCCATCATGCTCGGCAAGATGGGCTTCCCGCGCGCGGATGAAAGGCCCGAAGACATGTCCGGCGGATGGCGTAAACGCCTGGCATTGGCGCGACAGCTTATTCGCCGCCCCGAACTGCTGCTGCTCGACGAGCCCACCAATCACCTTGATATGCAGGCGATCTTCTGGCTGGAGAAGCTGCTGGCCGGCGCGCCGTTCGCGTTCCTGCTCGTCAGCCACGACCGGTACTTCCTCGAAAACGCCACCAATCGCATCATCGAGCTGAACGCCGTGTACCCCGATAGCCTCTTCAGCGTCAACGGCCCGTACAGCACGTTTCTCGAAAAGCGTGCGGAGTTCCTTGCCGCCCAAGCCAGCCAGCAGGCATCGCTGCAAAGCCAGGTGCGTCGCGAACTGGAATGGCTGCACCGCGGGGCCAAGGCGCGCACGACCAAGGCCAAGGGGCGCATCGAAGCGGCCGAGGAGATGATCGCGGAACTGGCCGCCCTCAAGGTGCGCAACGCGGCCGGGCGAACCGTCGATATCGACTTCACCGCCACCGACCGCAAGACCCGCAAGCTCGTCGTCGCGGCGGGCGTGTCGAAGAGCCTCGCCGGGCGCGTGCTCTTTGAAGACTTCGGCCTGATCCTCTCGCCTGGCATGAAACTCGGTCTGCTCGGCCCCAACGGCAGCGGCAAGACCACGCTCCTGCGGCTGCTATCCGGCCAGATCGAGCCGGATTCCGGCTTGATCCGCCGCGCTGACGGCCTGCGCATCGTCCACTTCGAGCAATATCACGGCGAGATTGACCGCAGCATCACCCTTCGCCAGGCGCTGTCGCCCGGCAGCGAGACGGTGGTCTATCGCGACAGCGCGATCCATATCTCATCCTGGGCACGCCGGTTTCTCTTCCGCCCCGAGCAACTCGACATGCCCATCGGCATGCTTTCCGGCGGCGAGCAGGCGCGCGTGCGCATCGCCCAGCTCATGCTCCAGCCGGCCGACCTGCTGCTGCTCGACGAGCCCACCAACGACCTGGACATTCCCACGCTCGAAGTCCTCGAGGAAAGCCTCGAGGACTTCCCCGGCGCTGGTCCTGGTGACGCACGATCGTTATCTGCTCGACCGGCTGACGACCGATCTGCTGTCGCTAGATGGCCAGTGCGACGCCCATGTCTATGCCGACCTTACTCAGTGGGAGCGGGCGCAGTCGCAGGCGGTCCGCGCCGCCGAAATCCCGAAGAAGACATCGCCCAGGGCCGTCGAAGCGCCCCGGCCGCCGTCGAAGCGCCTCACCTATATGGAGCTTCGCGAGTGGGAGCAAATGGAAGAGAACATCATGTCGGCCGAGGAACGAGTGCAGTCGCTCCGACAGCAACTGGAGGATCCCGCGATCCTGGCCGACCGCAGCCGCCTGACGGCCTGCTGCCAGTCGATGCACGAGGCCGAGGAAACCGTTCGCCGGCTCTACGCACGCTGGGAAGAGCTCGACCAGAAGCGGGCCGAAGGCCAGGGCTGATGGCGCAGGCGAATTCTCAGTGTCTGAAGCGGAAGCGTCAGCGCCCGCTCAGGCCATGGCGGGCGCTGACGCTTCCGCCTCAGAAGGACAGTGGAACCTTCCCGCGGCTGAGATGTCCAAGTAGGCAAGGAGTCATCATGCGATCCACGACCGTCCTTCACGTTGCGAGTGTTGCCGTACTGTTCACAGTCTCGCTGTCACTGTGCCTGGCTGACATTGCCCCCGGGCCGGGGCCTCGTCCTCGCCCGCGGCCGCTGCCGCCTGTCGCTGAGCGCAAGCTGGACGTGCAGATGCGCTCGGCCACGGTCAACATCGAACTGACCCGCATCCAGGCCGAGAATGCCAATCGCGCCCCGATGCCGCGCGTTTCGGCCAGTGCCGCCTGCGAGTTCGAGTTGTTCTGCTCAAGGGCCCGCGGCGCGGATGACACGTTCTGGGTCGCCTTTCCCGTGCGCCGTCGCAGGACCCCAAGGGCGACGTGACGCGCTTCGAGGTCGAGGTTGACGGGAACGCGGTCAAGGACCTTCAGACGCTGGACAACTGGCAACCGGACCTGCCGGGGAAGACCATCGCCTACAGCGGCTACCGCTGGCAACTGTCCGCGCGGGAAGGCGCAACCTACCGGGTGAAAGTACGCTATGACGTGTCGCTGCCAATTACCGATGGTGCAAGCTTCTTCCGCTACGCTCTGCGCACCGGCGGCATGTGGGCCAGCCCTATTGGCTCTGAGACCGTGAGCGTCAAGGCCGATCCTTCGCTGCACCTCAGCTTCCCCCAGAGTTCCTTGAAACTTGTCGAGCGCGACGGCAAGTGGGTCTGCGAGCTGCGCGACGAGCGGCCCAAGGACGACATGGAGATGGTGATCCGGCTCCGCGATCGCATGGAGAGGTGATGTGCGCGGCCGCAAAAACTCCCCAGTCGCCAGCATATAGCGCGACGCTAAGTGCCGTTGCGCTGGGGGCGATGCACTGCCTGGTGGACTGCGCATCGCTCGCCGTCCTGTACGACACGACGGCTCCACGATCGACGCAGACCATCGCGCTATCGGTCATCATCTACAACTGCATCGCATTCGCCGGCCAACTGCCGGTTGGTTTCGTCATCGATCGGCTGCGACTTTATCGCTCATCAACCGTCGTGGGCCTGCTGATCACGCTCCTGGCGGTCATCATCTGTGGCCGATGGCCGGCGGGTTCCGCGATCATCGTCGCCGTGGGCAATGCGCTATTCCACGCCGGCGCTGGCGGCACTGTTCTTCGGCTATGGCCCGGCCTCGCTACTGCGCCGGCAATCTTCGTCGCGCAGGCGCTATCGGGCTTTTCGTAGGCATTCGCCTGGGTGCGGGTGAATTCGCGTGGCGCTGGCCCATGGCAATCCTCATGGTTATCGCGAGCGCCTTCGCTGCGGCATTACTTCCTGATAATCACGCGACGCCTCGCGCAACACCGCATCGCCGTATCGGTCTGCTGGTCATCTGCTGCGTGCTGCTTCTGCTCTTCTGCACCGCCACGCGATCGTTCCTGGCTGCCTGGATCACTGCGTGGTGGGCCAGCGAGTCCGTGGCAATGCCCGGCCTGCTCGTCTGTAGCGCAGCAACCGGCAAGCTCCTCGGCGGAGTCTTGGCCGACCGCTTCGGCTGGCAGAAGGCCGGCAGTGCCGCCATGCTCGCCCTTGTCATCCTCTGGCCGTTCGCGATGCAGCGGGCGACGAACGGCCCAAGCGCCATGCTCCTCGTTCAGATGGCGATGGCGCCAGCACTCGCGGCCCTCTACCTCGCCGCTCCGAGGTGGCCGGCCACCGTCTTCGGCGCATCGTCCGTGGCCCTGCTGATCGGCGCAGTGCCGGACATTGCCAACTACTCTTTCTGGTATCCGGCAGCCTGGATGCGCCGCTGTGCATCGCCGCGGCCGCGGCACTTTTCGTCGGCCTGATCTTCCTCCCCTGGAACTTCCCTCGGCCGTGGGCGTCCAAGCCTCATCTACAAACTTCGACGAAGGAGGCCTCATGAGGCGCACAGTCCGAACAGCAACTTGGATGATCTGTGGGATGCTCATCGGCACGGGCAGCATACAAGCCTTGGAGGAAAAGACTTCGATGCCGCCCGCCGCGCAGCCGGCAACCCGTCCCGCTCCCAAGCCCCTCAGCGAAAATGTGAAGAAGGGCCTGGCCTATCTGGCCAAAACGCAGCTTCCCTCCGGCGCTGGGCGCAAGGCGAAGAGTCGGCGGCCATGGGCAACACGCTGGAGAAGATCAAGGCGTCGCCCAACATCGCCGACACGTGCATGGCAGTGATGGCGCTGGTGCGCAGCGGAAGCACGCCGTCCACCGGCGAATACAAGGACAATGCGCTCAAGGCCGTCAACTTCGTCTGTGGCCAGATCGAGGAATCCAGGGAAAAGGAGCTGTTCATCACCGATCTGCGCGGCACGCGCACTCAGATGAAGCTGGGCACGTACATCGATACGTTCATGGCCGCCCAGATGCTCGCCGAGATCAAGAAGGACATGCCCGACTCGATCGGCAAGGCGCACGTCGAGAATGCCCTGGCCAAGGTCATGAAGAAGATCGAGCTGAACCAGAAGGAGGATGGTCGCTGGGCCGGCGACGGATGGGCGCCCGTGCTGGCGCAGGCGCAGGCCTCCAAGGCCATCAACGCGGCAGCGGTCAACGGCGTGGTCGTCAACGAGAAAGTGCGCGAGGCGGCCGAGCAGGTTGCACGCGCCGAGTTCTCGGTCATGGGCGAAAAGGGCGCGATCGGCGGAGGGATGGGCGGCGCAGGCGGCTTTAGCGGCGGGACGCTCGCTCTGGATTCGGCGGGTCCGGCAAGCAGTGGCCGGATCGTCACCATGTCCGGCGCCACAACCCGCCCAGTGACCATCGCCGCCGGCGGCGATGCCGGCGTCGAGTTGTATAGCCGGGCGGCACAGCTCGCATCAATGAACTCATCCGCCATCACTAACGGCACGCTTCGGGCCAAGTATTTCGCGATCGCCAACGCCCCCACCACCGCCCCCGCCGCCAAGGCCGAGGCGCTCGCGATGCTTCACCGGTTCGATGACAACGACAAGGACCTGGCCAAGGCACAGGATGCCCTGGTTGTCCGCATGCAGGACAAGCAGTTTGTCCAGGGCTTCGGCTCCAACGGCGGCGAGGAATTTCTCAGTTACCTCAACATCGGCGAGAGCTTGATTCTCAAAGGCGGCGATGCCTGGGGCAAATGGGACAAGTCGATGACTGAGAACCTCAAACGTGTGCAGAATGACGATGGAAGCTGGAGCGGGCATCACTGCATTACCGGCCGGACATTCTGCTCGGCCGCGGCGCTGATGGTGCTGACCATCGACCGCTCGCCGATGCCCGTGGCGGCGGCCGTTGAGAAGTCCAAGGCGAATCGTCAGTAACGAGGTGAACGGCCCGTGAAGCGCGCTTTGAGACTGCTCCTGGCTGGTGCTCTTCTGCTGATTCTGGCCTCGTGCGCTGCAAGATCACCCCAGACCAGCCCATCGGATGCACTCTGCGCCAGCATCGACCGCTCCCTCGCTCGCGCCGGCCTGTTCCTCGTCTCGCGCCAGTCCGAGGATCGCGCCTGGCGATCCAAGGTCTACGGATTCTTCAAGGATGGCCCATCGCTGACGCCGCACGTGCTCTCGGCGATGTACTTCCTCCCACAGGCCGGCGAGCCCGTGCGTCAGTCCGTTCAACAAAGGCGCCGAGTATTTCGTCGCTCTCGTCAAAGACGGCGCTGTTCCGCCGGATCTCGAACTCATCTATCCGGTCTACACCGCCGCCGAAGCCAGCCGCATGGTCGTGAAAGCCGGCCGCACGCCCCAGCGTCTCGCGGCCCAGGCGGCGTGGCTGGCCTACCTGTGCAAACACCAGCTCGTCGAATCGCTCGGCTGGCGGCCGGCGGACATGGAATATGGCGGCTGGGGATTCGCCCAGCGGCCGCCGCGCAAGCCCCAGGCTGGCGCATTCCGCGGGCCATGGGACTGGTCGAATCTCACCGCTACACTGTACGCGCTCGGCGCACTGCGATCAGCGCGCGTGCCACCGCAGGATCCCGTCTATCAGCAGGCCCTGATCTTCGTCCATCGCTGTCAGAACTACTCGGAATCGGCCGGGGGATCCCTCGATGGCGGTTTCTTCTTCAGCTCTGTCGCGCCGATGCACAACAAGGCGGGCATCTCGCGCGATGCCACCGGTCGGCAGATCATCAACTCCTACGGCTCGATGACCTGCGACGGCCTGCGGGCGCTGCTGGCTTGCGGGTTGCCGCTCAGTCATCCGCGAGTCGCCGCCGCGCGCAACTGGATCAGCCGTAATTTCACGGTCGAGCACAACCCCGGTCATTTCGCGCCTACCAGCGAGGACCTGCGCGACGCGACGTATTACTACTACTGCTGGAGTCTCTCGCATGCACTCATGCACCTGAATCAGCGGCGCATTCAGACGCCGGGCGGCGAGGTCGATTGGCCCGTCGCGCTGGCGCAGGAGCTGATGAAGCGCCAGCGCACCGACGGTTCGTGGACGAACGGTTTCACCGACGGCAAGGAAGACGATCCGCTTGTGGCGACGCCGTTTGCGGCTTCGGCGCTGGCGATCTGCAGGCACGTGGTCTATACGAAAGGTAAGCTCGTCGTGGAAAGCGGCGTTGACGCCTACTACCTGCTCGTATCTTCCAAGCGAGACGAGGAATGGCAATGATCGAAATCAAGACATGCCCGACGTGCGGCAGTAAGCGCATTCGCAAGGTCCGCCGGACGGTGACGCGCACCGTGTGCGGCCAGACGTATACCGTGCCTAATCTCCGCTTCTACGTTTGCCCTGACTGCGGCGAGCAACTCTTCGACCCCGAGGCTCTGGCAAAGATCGAGACATATTCACCGATCTACAAGAACCGTCTCGCTGCGTCACGCTCGTAACGCCCCCCGCCTCTTCGTACAATCTCGGTCCATGCCCGACCTCTCCCGCCGAACCGTACTCGCGGCCGCCGCGGCGGCTGCCGTCCCGAGCATCGCGCCGCGCGACTCCGACGCCGCACAGCCGGCTTCGCGCCCCACTGGCCGGCCCAACATCATTCTCATCTTGTGCGACCAACTGCGCGGCGATGCCTTCAGCGCTGATGGCAACGCCTGCGTGCAGACGCCCAACATCGACTTCCTCGCCGCGCGGCACGCGATTCCGCCACGCCTATACCGCCTGCCCTTCGTGCCTCCCCGCCCGCGCGACGCTCTGGACCGGCATGAGCCAGTGGCACACCGGCGTGCTCGGCATGGGCCGCGGCCAGGGACCTGTTCCCAACGATTTTCCCCACATGCTGGCCGGCGAGCTTTCGGCCGCCGGCTATCGAACGCACCTCATCGGCAAGGGCCATTTCCATCCCCAGCGCGCTCTCATGGGATTCGACTCCACGGAACTCGACGAATCCGGCCGGGTGGAGTCGGCCGGCTTCAAGGATGAATACCGCGCCTGGTTCGAGCAGAACGCGCCAAAGGACCTCTCGCCCGACGATCACGGCGTTGACTGGAATTCGTGGCTCTCGCGACCGTGGCACACGCAGGAGCACCTCCATCCCACCGCCTGGACGATGCTGCGCGATCCGCTTCCTGACGGAATGCAAACCCGACCGGCCATTCTTCCTCAACATCTCCTTTGCCCGCCCCCACTCGCCTTACGTGCCTCCGCAGCCGTATTGTGAGATGTACCTGCGCGGCGCGACTCCCCCGCCATTCGTCGGCGACTGGGCGAAGATGAACGACCGGCCTGAAATCGCGGCCAATCCCAACACCTGGTGCGGCCGCATGACCGATCCGCAGATTCACCGCGCGCGATCCGGGTACTATGGCGAGATCAGCTTCATCGACACGCAGATCGGCCGGCTGATGAACTGGATGAGTCGATTTGCTTCGGGCATTCTCTCGCGCACGTGGTTCATCTTCACATCCGATCACGGAGACATGCAGGGCGATCACCATCTCTGGCGGAAGACCTATGCCTATGAAGGCTCAGCGCGCATCCCGTTCATCGTGACGCCGCCTGGGCAGCAGGCTGCGCGGCGGGTGGCCGACGAAGTCGTCGAATTGCGCGACATCATGCCGACGGTGCTGCAAATCGCGGGAATGCAATCGCCGGCCACCGTTGACGGGCAAAGCGTTTTGCCGCTACTCAAGTCCGCCGCCGATACATGGCGTAAGTGCATTCACGGCGAGCACTGCACCTGCTACGCCCCCGAGCAGGAGATGCAGTACGTCACCGACGGCCGGCGTAAGCTCGTCTGGCTGCCGCGCATCGGCGAGGAGCAGTTCTTCGACCTGGAGGCCGACCACGGCGAATGCCACAATCTCATCGCCGATCCGGCCCGCTCGGCGGAGGTCGAAAGATGGCGCGGATATCTGGCCGCCGAGCTGGAATCGCGTAACTGCGGCTGGGCGCGCGATGGCAAGCCATTCTGCCCCAACGACCGCCCCCTGGTCTCGCCCTATCGCGATACGCGCTGGCGCGGATGAGGTGCATGTCTGAAGCGGAAGCGTCAGCGCCCGCCCTTCTTCTGAAGCGGCGGCGGTCGTCACTCCGAAATCCCCAGAAACCGCATCCCATTCTCCCATACCGCCGCGGCCTTCGTCTCTTGCGCAATCGGCAGCGCCATGAACTGCCTCAACTCCTCGGCCTGATCTCTCCACGGCGAATCCGTGCCCAACAGCACATATTCCGGCCGGTGCTTCTCCAGGATTTTCCCGAGGATTTCCGGCGGGCATTGCCCTCCGAGGCAGAAGCTGGTCTCGATGTAGATCTCTTCGCCGGCGATGTAGTCCAGCGACTCCCGCCATCGCTCCCAGCCGCCCACGTGGCAGGCCAGCATTTGTAGCGTCGGCACGGCCCGGTGCAGGTTCAGCGTCTGCCGCGGCGAGCCCAACTCATCCTTCTCAAACGCCAGGTCGTAGCCGCCGTGGAAGACCATGGCCAGGCCATTCTCCGCGGCCGCCTTGGCAATGCGGATCGTGCGCGGATCGTCGATGGCGCAATTCATGTACTGGGGATGAAACTTCAGCCCCCGGAGCCCCATCGCCGCGATACGCTCGACCTCTTTCTCCGGCTCGGCGAAATCCGGGTGGATCGACGGAAACGGGATGATCCGATTGGATGCGACGCTCGCACACCAATCGGTGATCTTGCCCACCTGCCCCGGCCGGGTGGCCACCGAACACATGATTGTCCAATCGATGCCCGCGCGGTCCATGCTCGCCAGCAGCCCGCGCACCGTGCCATCGTGATACGCCGTCACCGGCTGCCACTTGGCCTCGGCCACCAGCGACTTCATCGCGCCGGGCGCGACGTGATCGGGAAACGCGTGAGAATGGCAGTCGAGGATGGGCATGGGCAGCAGATAGTTCGTAGGGGCGGCTTTAGCCGCCGGAAACGGATCAGTACCCCGAGGGTCGGACGGGGATCAGCTTGCCCTTCACCTTCCTGAACTCGCCCAGGCTGTTCTTCATCCAGTCGCTGACCTTCACCCGCCGGATCTTGCCTTCGCCGGCCTGGATGACGACCGTCTCGATTCCCGCGTTGATGATCATGCGCTTACACATCCGGCACGGCTCGGCATCGGCCGTACACTGCTCCGTCTGCGCATCCAGCCCCACGAGGTAGAGCGCTGCGCCGAGCATGTCGAATCGCGAGGCATGGATGATGGCGTTGGCCTCGCCATGCACCGACCGGCACCACTCGTAATGCTCGCCCGGCTTGGCCCCGAGTTCGTTTCGCAGGCAGAAGCCGACATCCGAGCAGTTAACGGTCCCGCGCGGCGCCGCAGTAGCCGGTGGAGATGATCTGCTTGTTGTTGACGATCACCGCGCCGAATTTCCGCCGCAGGCACGTGCTCCGCCGCGCCACCTCGCGCGCGATGTTCAGGTAATATTGGTCGGCCGAGATGCGCTTCGGCCGGCCGGGCTTGCGCTTGCTACTCTTCCTCATGCGGACGATCTTCCCATGAAACCCTACACCTTGCCAGTGCTGGCGCGGCAAGCGCCCAATCGCCCATCGCCGAAGGCAAGCACCCGAGCAATTGACTCAATGTATACTACCTTGTATACTTTAGGTGTGTCGCCGCAACAGGCCATCGACGTCATCCGAGATTGCGTCGCGGCGGATCACGTCATCATCAAGGACCACTTCCTTGAGCGACTGGCCGAGCGCGGATTGTTCTGGGGCGATGTGCTGGGCGTTCTGGAATCACCGGACGGAATCCGAGATGACGGATACGATGAATACGATCGCGAGCGATGGTTCCTGGCCGGGACCGTGGCGGGACGGTATTCGGCGGAAATCCTCTGCGTGATCGATGCCGATGGTCCGACAACCGTCTTCATCACCCTCTATTGGGAGAAATGACATGCCATCAACAACCACTGCTCATCCCCTGACGATCCGCCTGAACGACGGCCGGATGTTGTTTGTGGAGCTTCCGGCCGCCATGGTGCGCGTGGACCGCGACGGTTCGATCGGGTACACGGCCGACGGCATGCGGCTGCTGGACCGGCTTCGCGCCCTGGCGATGCGCACGGGTGATCGCCCTACGCCAGGGCACATCGCCGCGTTGCGAGGGGCTCTGGGGCTGACGCAGAAGCAGTTGGGCGAGAAGGTTGGCGTGGACAAGCTGACGGTCAGCCGGTGGGAACGAGGGCAGGTCCGCCCCAGCGCCTCGTCCATCCGAAAGCTGGCGCGCTGCGGGATGCGGCGGCGAGAAAGGGCGTGGTGGTGGCGGCGTGAGAGGCGAAGGCGAAGGGGTTTTAACCGGCTCGCTTGCGAGCCGCTCGGGTGGCGGGGGAAATCCGAAAGCCGAAACCCGAAACCAGAGCCAATCCCGAAGGCGGAACTTCGAAGCCCGAACACTGGACGCGCTGGCGAAGAAAGTGCATCTGCGGCTTATCCAGATGCCCTTGGTGTTTACCGCGGAACATAGCCCTATGTCACCCAACTCCCGCACACGCGCTCGCCCTCGCTCTTTGGCCCAGCCCGCCCGCGAGGTAGAATACCGCCCATGCCCCTTTCATGGAACGAAATCAGAAACCGGGCGATTCTCTTCGCCAAGGGAAGCTGAAACCGGGACGTCAGTGATTCTTTGTCCCTTCGAGAAAGCTGCAATGGGGAACAGTAACTCTTTGTCACCCCGAAGTAAGGTAACGCTAGAGTTTCTTCCAGTCGCTCTCCGGACCCGCCCGAAGGTCCTCTTCTTGATACGGAAGTACAACATCGCTTGTCGTGCAGAGGACGTATTCCGGGTCGTTTGGATCGTTCTTCATGTCTGTTATGAGGGTCGCACGACGCCCAAGCTGCCTGGTAGTGCGGTGCTTTACCACTGGCAACTCGGCAAAGCTCACTCGGTCGAGCGTGACCCCATCTGCGTTCGAGGATACCCGGACGAAGCCCATGCCTTCGGCACGGGCCATCACATTCTGCATGTTCGACTTCTGGATTCGGTATTCGGCCATATCGGCGACCTCCAGATCATTCTCGCTCTATCACCTGAAGGTTGTCAAGTGAGTGGAGGGTCAGCAGCGAGTCAGCAGCCTTCTTACACCCCCCTTCGCTCGCCCGGCCGGGAGGCTACCCAGAAGTTCGGAGGTCAACACCCAGTCTTCATAGACGATTGGCTTGGCCTCGGCTCACCGCGCGTGCCTTGCGATCGGTGATGGGCTGTTGCGCAAATCGTCTCCACCGCCAGCCTCCCACCGCCGCCCAAACCCAAAATTCAGCCGATCTTCCCCCCAATCCTCCACCCGGCGCTGCGCCGCGCTGCGCGCCGCGCCCCATCTGCGCAACGTCCCCGCACATACAGAGGAGCGTGCCCGCCGCGTTTTACAGGCCAGTGTTTGGCCGGCGCCGCCGCCCGCCCCTCGCTCAGCCATGGAGGCCCTATGCCCTCTTCGCGCACGCCACACCGCCCCCCACCCGCCGACTCCGAAACCCCTGATCTCCCTCATCCTCCGCCCCCTCGCCCCTCCCTTCGTCGCTTCGTCGCTCCGTCGCTTCCGCACAACGAACCCACCGATCCCCCCGCCCCAATCCCGCAACCTCCCGTCGCGCCAGAGCTTGCAGATTCCACTCCCGCTCCCGCGCACCCGCCCCTGCGAAACGAACCCATGTGCGGCGGCCCATGCGCCCCAGGCACTGCGCACCCGTTGTCGCCTCGCCGGCTTCCTTTTGCCGGCCGGGCGGCCATCACTATAATCCGCCGAGTGCAGCGCAATCGCATCCAACAGCTTTCGCCGTCGCTGGTCAATCGCATCGCCGCGGGCGAGGTGATCGAGCGGCCGGCGTCCGTGGTCAAGGAACTGGTTGAGAACAGTATCGACGGGGGCGCGACGCAGATCCTGGTCGAGATCGACGATGGCGGCAAGCAGCTCATTCGCGTGACCGACAATGGCGGCGGCATCCCCGCAGCCGAGCTTCCGCTGGCTTTTGCGCAGCACGCCACCAGCAAGCTGACCTGCGATGAGGATTTGTTTCGCATCGGCACCATGGGGTTTCGCGGCGAGGCCCTGGCCAGCATCGGGGCGGTTTCGCAGGCGCGCATTCTCACGCGGCTGGCCGGCGAGGATACGGCCTGGGAGATCACCGACCACGGCGGCGCGATCTCGGATGCGCAAGCGGCGGCCGGGAATGTCGGGACGATCGCCGAGGTGCGGAACCTCTTTTTCAACACGCCAGCGCGGCGGAAGTTTCTCAAGGGCGGGCCGACCGAGAGCGGGCACATCAGCGACATGCTCCTGCGGCTGGCGCTGCCGCATCCGCAGATCAGTTTCAAGCTCATGTCCGGCGGGCGCACCAACATGGATCTGCCGGCCGCCAGCGCTGAGGAGCGGCTGCTGGCCGCGTGGCCCGATGAATTTCGCGATCAGCGATTGCCGCTGGACCTGCGCGATGCGGAGATCCGCTTGACAGGGCTGATCGGACTGCCTGAATTGGCCAACCCGACGGCCAAGCACCAGTACTTCTATCTCAATGGCCGGCATATCCGCGACCGGTTCATTCAGCACGCGGTGCGCGAGGCGTATCGCGGGCTGATCGAGCCCGGCCGACAGCCGGCCGCGATCATTCTCATCGAGATGCCGCCCCAGGATGTGGATGTGAACGTACACCCGACCAAGAGCGAGGTGCGGTTTCGCGACAGCGGGCGGGTTCACGGCATCCTGATGGCCGGGATTCGCGAGAAACTCCTGGGCAGCGATCTGGCGCCGGCGGCAGTGGTTCCATCGGCCGAGACTGCCGGCGAGCAGCGACAGGATCTCCGTGCCAAGCTGGCCGAGTTCTTCAAGCAGCAGTACACGCCGCCGGCGGCGCCAGCACCGACATCCGATCTTCCGGCCGCGTCGGCGCCCGCATCGTCGGCTCCATTGCCGCCGGCGCGCAGCCTGCCCGTGATCGCAGCGCCGATGCCACCGTCGGTGCCGCCCTTCCGGCCTGATCCCGTGCCGCTGCCGTCAGCCGCTCCCCAACCACCTGATCGCGCTGCTCTGCTGGAAACGCCGGCCCCAACATCGCCCGCGATTCAGTTCCACAACAGCTATCTCGTCGCCGAGAGCGAAGATGGCCTGGTCATCATCGACCAGCACGCTCTGCACGAGCGGATCATGTACGAGGACCTTCGCTCGCGGCTGTCGCGCGGGCCACTGGAATCGCAGCGACTGCTGATCCCGGAAGTAGTGCAAGTCTCGCAGAAACAACTGGCGCTTCTGGAACAGCTACAGGCTCTGCTCAATCGACTGGGCATCGAGCTGAGTGTCTTCGGTCCCGACAGTGTTGCCGTCCAGGCCTTTCCGACATTCCTGGAGAAGATCGAGCCCGGCCGATTCGTCGCCGAACTGCTCGAGCGCGGCGAGCAGGACCTGCTCGACCTGCACGAGGAGGAATTGCTCCACGAGATCCTCGACATGATGGCGTGCAAGGCGGCCGTCAAGGCCGGCGATCCGCTGACGGCCGGCGAGATCCAGGCGCTGCTGGCGCGGCGCGAGCTGGTGGAGCGGTCCAGCAACTGCCCGCACGGCCGGCCGACGACGTTGCGCCTCTCACTGCGCGACCTGGAGAAGCAGTTCAAGCGAACGGGGTTTTGACAGCCCATTCTGGCATGCCGATCTGCCCATCAGACACTGCCGCTTCGCAGCGTCATCCGCAGCAACTCGCGTGCGAACAAAGCATTGCCGTCGGGCAGCCTCAGCCGTTTCGCACCCCAGTCCGTCTGCGGAACAGAGTTTGCGGCATTACTCTGTCATGATGCGCGCCATTCTCCCACCGAGCGTCGTTGTGATTGCACTGCTGATGGCCGGCATCGCCAGCGCACAGAACGCGCCGCCGCCGATCGACCAGGCCGTCATCGACCAGGCTATGCGCCGGCTCGACGAACGGCAGCGAGCCGAGAACTCAACCACGCAGCCCGCGCTGACCGAGATCCAGGCGCTGCGTCGGGAGATCGCCAATCTCCGCCAGAACATGCAGCGGCTCCAGAACGAAAACACCGCCCTGCGCACCCGGCTCTCGCAGGCTCAGCAGGATCGCGACGACATTCTCAAGACGGTCCAGTCGCTGCGCGACGCCGCGGAGAGGGCCGAACGTCTCACCCAGAGCAACTATCGGTCCCCGGTGGATATCTACGTCAACGGCCGCGGCGGCTACTATCCCTGGTGGGGGCCGGTGTCGCCGCTGCTGATTCCGAACCTGCCAACGGGCAGCGCTCCAACTTCGTTCAATCCCCCGCCGCCTGGCAACACGCTCAATCCGTTCCTGGTCCCGGGCAACAGCCTCGTTCCCGCGCATACTGCGCGTAACTACAACCTGCCCCACACCGGTGGAAGCACCGCGACCGGCGGAAGATAGCCGCAGCGATCGATTTCGGCGAGAATGCTCCCGTCGCACGAAGGAGCATGGCACCGTGACATTGATCATCGCTCTGGGCGTATTGCTGATCCCGCTATCCATGGCCATGTCGGCCGAAGCCCCAGCCACCGCGCCCTGGGCAGCTGAGAAAGCTTCGCAGTGGTATCGGCGGCAGCCCTGGCTCGTGGGATGCAACTTCCTCCCCAGCACGGCCGTCAACAACGTGGAGATGTGGCAGGCGGAGACGTTTGACGCCGTTACGATCGACCGCGAGCTTGCCTGGGCGAAGGGCCTGGGCTTCAACACCGTCCGCATCTTCATCAACTACATCGTGTGGGAGGCCGACGCCGCCGGCCTGAAGCAGCGGTTGGCGCGTTTTCTCGAGATTGCCGAGCGACACTCGATCCGGGTGATGCCGATCCTGTTCGATGACTGCTTCAAGCCCGAGCCCGCCGCGGGCAAGCAGGATGATCCCATGCCCGGCGTACACAACAGCCAGTGGGTCATGAGTCCCGGCAAACGGCGGATCGGCGACAAGGCTTCATGGCCGATGCTGGAGAAGTACGTTAAGGACGTTGTCGGCCAGTTCGCCAACGATGGTCGCATCGTCATTTGGGACCTGTACAACGAGCCGCAGTTCTCGCTGGAGTTGGTGGAGTCCACGTTTCGCTGGGCGCGCGAGGCGGGCGCATCGCAACCGCTGACCACGTGTATTTTCGGCCCGCCGCCGATGCGGAAGCGCATCCCCGAGCTGTGCGACATCGTGAGCTTTCACAATTACAGCGCCCTGACGGCCGTGAAGGACGATGTGGAAAGGCTCAGCAGGACGGGCCGGCCCGTGATCTGCACCGAATGGATGGCCAGGACGGCCGGAAGCCGCTTTGAGACTCATCTCCCGTTCTTCAAGGAGCGGAGGATCGGGTGCTGGAACTGGGGCCTCGTCGCCGGACGGACGCAGACCTATTACCCCTGGGGCAGCAAGCCCGGCTCGGCCGAGCCGCCGCTCTGGTTCCACGACATCCTGCGGCAAGACGGCAGGCCGTTCGACGCGGCCGAGGCGCAACTCATCCGGCGGCTGATCACCGCCCCATCAGCCAACCCAGCATTCCAAGCACCACCAGAGCGCAGATGATGATCACCACCACCAGCGAGCGCGTGCTGGCGCGATCGGCGTAGTCGCTGACGTTCTTCCGGCAGTGGTGGCAGTAGACCGCATCCTCCAGGATCATCTGGCGGCAGTGGGGACAGGGCATGAGGTCCGGCTGCTCGTCATCGTCCATGTCCGACTCATCCGGCAGATCGGGGTCGGTCTCCTCATCGTCGCTCATGTTTCCTTCCCGCCGCACACGGGGCATCTCGGGTTGTGCGCGATTTTCACTGTCCGAAACGTCATATCGCGCAGGTTGGATGTGAGCAGCCGATCATAGAGCGGTTCGCCGAGCCCCGTGAGGACTTTGATCGCTTCCATGGCGCCCAGGCACCCGACCATGCCCGCGACGGCACCGAATACCGGGAACCGGCGATTCCACGCGGGCGGGTCGGCCGGGTAGAGGCACGCCAAACATGCCGTTGCGCCCGGCCGGAACGTCGTGATCTGCGCCTCCAGTTCGTACATGGCGCACTCGACCATGGGCTTGCGCTGGCGAACGGACTGCTCATTCATCAGCAATCGCTCGGAGAATATCGGCGCGGCATCGACCACCAGATCGGCCTGCCTGACGAGCGATTCGACGTTATTCGTTGTGACATACTCGGCAACGGCTTCGATGGCGAGGCGCGGGTTCAGTTCCAGCAGGCGCTGCCGGGCGCATTGCACTCGTGATGTGCCGATCGCCCCATCGGTCATGAGTGTCTGCCGGTTCAGGTCGGATGGCTTGATGTCGCCGCCGTGAGCCAGAATGAGCCGGCCGATGCCAGCCGCGGCCAGGTAGGTTGCGGCCGCCCCGCCCACGCCGCCGCACCGCGAGATCAGGACCGAAGAATCCCTTGAGAGCCCTCTGCTGCTCTTCACCAAAGCCGGGAACCCACATCTGCCACTGGTAGATGGCGCGTTCGGCATCAGACAGAGCCGGCTTCTCGCCCATGACGATGGAGGCTAACCGATGCCGTGGGAGCGTCAAGTGGCGGGTATCTCCACAGGCGGGACGCGCGGGACGCCTGTGCTACCCAGCCTATCAGGCGAATCGCCCGCAGCGCAAGCCGCGCGGGCGATCGCCGATTGTTTCATCCGGGTCCGGCCGCGCGGCTCGCAAGCGAGCCGGTTAAACGTCAGGTGCTGAGCACATCCAGGAGCTGCTTCAGATCGTGCTGTTGGGGATCGTCGGGGTTGCTCTTGAGGTAGATGTCCAGCCAATGGCTGGCCGGCTGCGACAGCCCGCAACGCGCCAGCACCAGGGCCAGATCGCGCTGTAGCCGCAGCTCGCCCGGCCACAGGAGCATCTCCATCTCGAGCATTGCGGCGACGTCCAGGTACTGTCCCTTGCTGCCGTAGGTGTTTAGCAGGTTCTGCAGCATGCGAGTCAGCCACAGGCGCGTCGAGGCGGGGCGGAGCAACTCGTCCGTCCACTCGACTTCGTCTCCGAAAATCTGCCGAAGCCGCTCGTGGGCCTCTTCCTGATTGATCACGCGGCCCTTGGCAAACGGATCGACCAGCATGACCGTCCCGGACACCTCGACTCCGACCAGGAAATGCCCCGGCAGGTTGATCCCGTGCGTCCTCAACCCCAGTCGCGTGGCGACGTTCTTGTAGATCAGGCTGAGAGTGATCGGCAGGCCGCGCTTGGTCTCCAAGACCATCGGCACGAAATTGTTGATCGTGTTGTAGTAGTCCTCGGTGTTGCCGGCGAAGCCTTCTTCCTCGAAGAGCACATCGTGCAGGTGAGCGACCAGGGCCTGGGGCTGGCGGCCCTTCACGCGGGAGCGGATGGTGTCGGCGTATTTCTGGAGCTGCGCATCGACGGCGGCGGCGTTGATGTCGTGCAGCGCGTGCATCGACACCGCGATGGCCCCGCCCATCAGGGCATCGGGCGCGTGAATCATGTTCACGTTGGAGGCCAGCATTTGGTAGGCTTGGGGCTGGCAGCAAATGGGCAATGATGCAAGCATGAGTGGTTGCTCCGTTTCCTTGGAGATCGCCTAACCGCGTCCGCCAGAAGGTACAGCAAAGCCTATGCCTGAGAGAATATCGTGCTCGGCGCCACGAATCCGCCCGCTTGGACGGCAAGATGCCCGTCGGCCCGGCGATGCCGAAGCGCACCGCGACCCGCCAGTCGAGCGAGGCGAACAGAATGTCGCGTTCGACGATAAAAGAATCGCCCGCGCGTCAGATGACGGCGGGCGAAGCGGATTGGTGTCCAGAATCAGGGGCCAGTCACATCAGACTTCCCATCCCTTGCGGTACTCGCGCCTCACGTACTTGTTCAGTTCGGGCTTGTTGGTGCATTCCATCTTTTCGACGTCCCACTCGACCTTGCTGCCGATGCCGGCGAACTGGGCCAGGTGTCCGGCGAGGGCGGTGGCGGTCAAGGGGCCGGCCGCGTCGGTGAAGTTGGAAACCGGTGCGCCCCCAGTCCGGATACAGGCGTAGAGGTCCTCGATGGGTCCGCCGGCCTTAGCGCGGGCGATCATCTTCTCCGGCTTCTTCGCCGCCTTGCGCTGCTCCTCATCGAGGATCTGCGCATCGGAGCCGATCATCCCCTTGTCGCCGATGAACAGCGTGTACTCGCCGAACTTGCGGTTGTACTTCTGCTGGGCATCTTTCATGGCCTGCGGCATCAGACCACCGTGGTCGTAGCAATAGCACTTGCACGCCGGCATGTCGCCGCGCGCGGGGATGTGGTAGCAGACGACGTTATCCTGCGGGAACATGTCGGCGCTGCCGCCTTTGGTGTTGATGCACTCGATGGTGAAGTTCTTCACCTGATTGAGCTTCAGGCCCATGAACAGCGGCGCCACCTGGTTGTCGTGGCAGGCCATGTCGCCGATCGTGCCCGTGCCGAAGTCGCGCCAGTCGCGCCAGGAGAAGGGGTGCAAGCCATCGTGGTATTCGCGGTAAGGAGCGGGGCCGAGCCATTCATCCCAATGAAGGCCGGCGGGAACGGGCTTGCCGGCGGGGCGGAGTCGCGAACCGCCGAAATTCCGCCCGAAAATCGTGTGGCTCTCGACGATGTTGCCGATCGCACCGGACCAGAGGAACTCCGACATCACGCGAATCCGCTCGCCGCAGTAGCCCTGGTTGCCCATCTGGGTGCAGACCTTCATCTCTTTGGCGGCCTTGGCGAGTTCGTAGCACTCGCGGATGTTGTGCCCGAGCGGCTTCTGGCAGAACGCGTGCTTGCCCATCCGGATGGCTCGGATGGCGGCCGGCGCGTGATTGTGGTCGGGCGTCGCCACGAGCACCACGTCGATGTCCTTGCCGCACTCGTCAAGCATCTTCCGATAGTCGAAGAACGTCTTGGGCGTCTGGCCGGCCTTCTCGGCGATCTGCATCGCCTCCTGCGACCGCTTGTCGTCCACGTTGACGATGGCGACGCACCGCTCCTTCAAGGCGCAGTCCAGGCTGTAGCCGCCCATCCCACGCGCGCCGATGACGGCAACGCGCAGCTTCTCGGCCGGCGAATCCGCCGCCATGATGTACGGCCCGTGGAAGAACCTGGTAGCAGCAAGAGCGCCGCCCAGTGCCAGACCCCGCTTGAACAAACCGCGTCGGCTGAATCGAGTCATGAATCACTCCGTTAGAGAATCCGAAATCTGTAATCTGAAACTTGAAATCCGAAATCTGAAATCCTCACAGCCATCCCTGTCGATACTCGCGTTTGACCAGCGGCGTTGCCTCGGGGGCATTCGCCACTCGCAGGCCGGCGCTATCCCATTCGACGCGCTTGTTCAGCCGCACCGCCAGTTTGCCAAGCAGAACTGCCTCCGTTAGCTTCTTTGCCGATTTCCCTCAGTTGCAAAACGACGCCCGCTCGCCATAATAGGACAACTATGTCCTATTTAATACTCTTTTAGTAGTAATTCGGTCCATGAGGACCATGGGACAACCAGGGATCAACCCACGGCTTTAGCACAGGATGTTCAACATGTTGAGTCTGATGAAACACACGCTATCGCAACGCAGAGTATGGTTGGGAGTCATGGCCATTTTGGCGGTCCTGGCGGCCAGCATGCCGGCCATGGCGGCCTCGCCGGCGCACAGCCACGCGTTCAAGTTTTTCGCCCCGTTCAGCTATCACTGGGGCGAAGTGCTGTCGCTCATTATCGTGCTCCTCGTCGCGGTGGGCGGGCTCTATTACGCCTACATGCTCGTCGGCCAGGTCATGGGCGCCGACAAAGGCACGGCCAAGATGCAGGAAATCGCGGACGCGGTGCGCGAAGGCGCCGATGCGTACGTCTGGGCACAGGTGCGCAAGATCTTCCCTCTGATCATCGTCATCACCGGTGTGCTGTACTGGACCAAGGCCAGCGATCCTGCCTTCGCCTTCGGCCGGGCGGGCGCATTCCTGATGGGCTCCATCTTCAGTTGGCTCGTGGGCTTCGTCGGCATGAAACTGGCGACCACCGGCAATCTGCGCGTCGCCGCCGCCGCCCGCAAGAGCTACGGCGAGGCCATGCAGCTTGGCTACCGCACGGGCACCGTCACCGGGATGCTCACCGACGGCCTGGGGCTGCTCGGCGGAACGCTCATCTTCCTGATCTACGGTGAACAGGCCTATGAGGCGTTGCTCGGCTTCGGCTTCGGCGGCACGCTGCTGGCGCTGTTCATGCGTGTCGGCGGCGGCATCTACACCAAGGCGGCCGACGTCGGCGCTGACCTGGTCGGCAAGGTCGAGGCCGGTATCCCCGAGGACGATCCGCGCAATGCCGCGACCATCGCCGACAACGTCGGCGACAACGTCGGCGACTGCGCCGGTATGGCGGCCGACATCTTCGAGAGCTACGAAGTCACCATCGTCGCCGCGATGATCCTTGGCATGGCCAGCTTCGGCCACAAGGGCGTCATCTTCCCGCTGCTGGTCCGCGGCATCGGCGTGCTGGGCTCGATCATCAGCACCTACACCGTGAAGGCCGGCCCCAACGACACCTCCGACACCGCCCTGCACAGCGTGCATCGCGGCTTCTGGATCGGCTCGGCGATCTCGGTCGCCGGATTCGTGCTTCTGGGCCTCGGGTATCTGCGATTCAACGATGCGTATTTCACCAGCTATCCGCAGGCGATCGCGGGCTTCCTTGATGTCAACGGCGTGTTCACGCTCAACCACTGGTACATGGTCCTCGGCGCCGATGTCCGCCCGATCATCACGTGCTTCATCGGCATCGTGCTGGCGATCGCCCTGAACAAGCTGACCAGCTATTACACGCACACCTCGCATGCGCCGGTCAAGAGCCTGGCCCGCGCCTGCCAGACCGGCCACGCCACCAACATCATCCAGGGCTTCGCCGTCGGCTATGAGTCAGCGGTCATGGCCACCATTGTGTTGGCCGCCTCCATCGCCCTCTCGGTGTTCGTCTACCACGGCTCGTCGCCCGTCTTCATCGCCTACGGCGTCGCCATGGCGGGCATCGGCATGCTCACCCTGACCGGCAACACGATCTCGATGGACGTGTTCGGCCCGGTCGCCGACAACGCCAACGGCATCGGCGAAATGGGTTATGACAAGGTCGAGATGGGCGAGGAGAACTACAAGCGCGCCCGGCAGGTGCTGGCCGACCTCGACGCGGTGGGCAACACCACCAAGGCCGAGACCAAGGGCATCGCCATCGGCTCGGCCGTCATCGCGGCCGTCTCCATGTTCGCGAGCTTCATCGCCGTGCTGGCAATGGGCAGCGAGGACAAGATCGTGGACATGACGACCGCCCAGTATCACGCCTTCGCCAGCAAGCTCACCGTGGCCGAACCGATGGTGCTGATCGGCCTGCTCCTGGGCGGCGTTGTGCCCTGGCTGTTCAGCTCGATGCTGGTACGGGCCGTCGGCCGCGCAGCCTTCTACATCATCAAGGAATGCCGGCTTCAGTTCCGTGACAAGGCGATCATGGCCGGCACGAAGAAGCCCGACTACGGCCGCGTGGTGAACATCTGCACCAGCGCCGCGCAGGGCGAACTGATCGGCCCGGCGCTGCTGGGCGTGCTCAGCCCGATCCTGGTGGGCATCCTGCTTGGGCCGTACGCCCTGGGCGGCTTCCTGGCCGGCATGATCGTGTCGGGCGTGATGCTCGGCGTGTTCATGGCCAACGCCGGCGGCGCCTGGGACAACGCCAAGAAGATGATCGAGGACGAGCCGAGGACCGCACTGACCGGCAAGGGCTCGGAGAAGCACAAGGCCGCCGTCACCGGCGACACCGTCGGCGATCCGCTGAAGGACACGGCCGGCCCGGCCATCAACCCGCTGGTCAAGGTGATGAACATGGTGGCGATGCTCTCGCTGGTCTCGGTGGTGCTGAAGTACAACCTGGTGGGCGTAACCCCCATCCCCGGCTTCACGACGATCAAGACGACGGGCCTCATCATCGTGGTCGTCTCCGTGCTCCTGATCATCTGGGCGGTCATCAAGAGCAAGCGCGAGACGGCCGAAATGCGCGAGGTGGACGCCGAACTCGGCGGCGGCGCCGCCGCGGAAAAGGAGACCGTGGGCGCCGGCAAGGAATAGCCTTCGTTCGCCTGTTCGTAGTGCGGGCTTCAGCCCGTATCTGATGCAACCCCGGGGCACGGCGAAAGCCGTGCCCTTTTTCATGCGCCCGCGTTCGGCTATCCGCCGATGCAGTAGAGGTATTCCTCGCCGCGCAGGTACATGCGCGAGCCCTCGAAATACGGGGACGTGTAGAACGACTCCTGCTTTCCCGGATTGCCGCCCAGGCCGGAGGGATGGACGTTCTCAATGATGTTGCGCCCAAGCTCCTTGAGCTGCGGCCCTGGCTGAATGATGTGGGTATAGCCGGCGTCGTCGGCGATGTAGATATTCCTGCCGGCCAAGGTGGGGCTGGCGGCGATGCCGTACGTGTAGCGATTGTAGCGATTGTAGCCGTCGAGATATTGGCGGTAGAGCGGCTTCTGGGCGACGGTATCGATGGCGGCCAGCCCGCCGCCCATTTCGATGGAATAGACGATGCCGTTGACGTACAGCGGCGAGGCGACCATGAAGATCGGCCCGCCCATGCGGACCGGCATGGTGGCGTCTTTGCCGTCGAGGTCGAAGAGCGTCTGAGTCTTGGCGCCGGGGCTGGCGCTGGCGGGGACCTTTACGGCGATGAACGAGACGGGGGCATTGAAGCCGCGCCAGCGGCACGGGTTGTACATGATGCCGTTTTCGACGATGGGCGTGAGCACGCCCCAGACTTCGGTGTTGCTGGGGCAGATCACGCTGCCGTCGGAGGCGCGATGTAGGTAGCGCATGCAGATGATCGCGTTTTCATCGCCGACCTTCACGAGCAGGGGCGAGTTGCTGCCGTGGCCGCCGTTCTGCCAGTCGTTGGGGCTGTTCCGCCAGAGTTCCCGGCCGGTCTTGGCATCGTAGGCCAGAAGTTTCATATTGGCCGAGTAGATGAGCTTGCCATCCACGAGATTGGGCGACATGTGATTCCCGTGCTCCTGCGAGCCCAGCGTGGAATCGTGAATGCTCCAGATTCGCTTGCCATCGAGATCGAAGCAGGAGATGACGTGCGCGCCCGGGCCTTTCATCCCGCCGCCGCAGGCCCACCAGACGTACTGGCCATCGCTGAGCGGCGTGGCGTTGCTCGATGAGACTTCGTTGAGGTTCAGCGGCGGATATTGCGTGCGGTCGATGGAGCGAAAGGCCAGGTGGAGGGCGCGCTCGGCGTCGGCCTTGGCCTTGAAGATCTTGTCCAATGCGGCCTGCTGGTCGGAGGCCAGGCCCGAGGGCGAAATGGCCGCATTGATGGCTTTCACGGCCTGATCGTTGAGGGCATTGAGCGTGGCGACCAGTGGCTCGATATTCTGCTTGATCTCGGGAATAGCGGTGCGCTGCGCATCGGTCATGGCGTCGTAGGGCGTGTTGGTTCGCAGCCAGAGAATCCTGCCGGTCTTCTTGTCGATGCAGAGCAGGTCGGTCATGCCCGATCCGACATAGATGCGATCGCCGACAATGATGGGCTGCGACATGCTCCGCCCGGTCATCGGCGTCATCCAGGCGATATTGCGGCTCTGGTAGGAGACCGGCGCGACGGGCTCAAGATACGCTGCGAATCGCCAATGGCTCACCCAGGGATTCTGCCCCTCGGGAACGACGGCCCGGCCGCTGGTGGCCTTGACCATGAGACGGTTCCAGCCCTTCTGCAGCGGGACCTTCAGCTCCTGGCCGCGCTTCATCGTGAGGACCTGGCCATTCAGCAGAACCTTGATGGCGGCGGCCGAGTAGTTGACGCGCAGGGCGACCTGACCGGCCGACGGCGCATGGATATACGTGTGGGCGTAGGCGAGCTTGTTGTCGAGGGGAGCTTCGAGGGTCTTGATGGCGCCGCTCGCGGGCAGGTTGCCGAAGGCGTAGACGAAGTCGACGTTGAGATCGCCGCAGATGCCCTCGTTGTGCTCGTGCCGGCTCTGGGTGTCGATGCCAGTGCGCAGCGGCCGCCAGGTGGCATCGCCCGCCTTGCCATCGGCGGCCGGCTCGACTTTGTCCTCGCCGCCCAGAAAGTCCTTGTCGATGTCCTTGGCGGGATCTTCGACAGCGTACGGCCCGGCGACGAGCCAGTCCTTGATGGTGAAATACTCCAGGGCGCGGCTGTCGGCGCCCGGCTCGCCAGCGGGCTTGCCGGCCTGGTATCGAATCTCAGTGGTGATGCCGACGACGCGGCGGGACCAGTCGGTCGGCGGCGTAGCGCCGGGAAATCGGCCGGTCCAGTCGCCGCGCCAGCCGACAGGACGCTGGGGCGTGGGCTGAAAATCGGGCGCGCCCAGAAGCGGATCGGAAAGGGCGGGCGCGGCAAAGCCGCATAGGAACACGCAGATTGACACGAGCCAGACGGCGGGAGCAATGCGGACGTTCATCGACGGTTTCCTTTCCGCGGCGGGCGCGATGCTCTGGTCAACACTGATCTGCACTATGCAGACGGCAGACCATGATAAGCCGCCGGGTGATGGCGACAAGGATGAGGCAACGACGCCGGCAGCCGGTTCCTAATGAGGGGTGGTCAGATCGAGCGAAGAAGACCCTCGGGATTCGCCCCCTGCCGCAACTGCGGTACAATACCGCACGGATGGCGACCATCGATAGGCAAGAGATCCTCGCTGCTCTAACTCGTCTGGGCGAACTGGCCGCCGCGCGAGGAGAGCCACTGGACCTGCTGCTCCTGGGCGGCGGGGTCATGGTGATCGTGTTTGGCACGCGCAACGCCACCCGCGACCTGGATGTGGTGATTCTCTCGCCCCCTGACACCTCGCATGTGCGGGACCTTGCGGCCGTCGTGGCCGAGGAGCAACACTGGCCTTCTGACTGGCTCAACGATGCGGCCAAGGGTTTCTTGGCCGGTCCCGCCAGTGGGCCGCCCATCTTCCAGTCGCGTGGTATTATCGTGCGCCGCCCGACCATCGAGCAACTGCTCGTGATGAAATTGTGCGCTTGGCGTGACGATGTGGACATCGCCGACGCCCGCCGCCTGCTGCAGGAGTTGAGCGGATCGCGGGAGGATATCTGGGACCGAGTCAGGCCATTGCTGCAGCCCGGCAAAGAGCTGAAGGCAACTTACGCTTTCGATGATCTATGGGAGGATTTGCATGGCAAGCCTTGAAGACATCGCCCGCACAGCGCTGGAGGGTGATCCGTTGGCGCTTCGCAGTCTGGTCCAGGACTGGTTGGGCGCGGGTCCATCGCTTGCGGAGGTTCCCTGCCCGGCGACGCGCGATCCGGCAGTGCTGGCCGTGTCGGCCGCGCTGGCCGAGCTTTTCGCCCAGCGCACCGGCCAGTCGCCTCCCGCCTGGACGAGCGACGTCTCCGCTCTGCCTGAGGCGAGGTTCCTGCTTCGCTCCGCCGCCACCATGAGGCGTCTGCGGCGGATGTGCGAGGCGGAGTCCCCCTGGCCGCTGAAGCGGCGCAATCTCTTCGCACCCGCCGACTATCTGCTCTTTGCGTGACGACCACCATCTTCGGCCAGCCCATGATCTTCGCTCTGCCACAGTGCTCGCGCAAGCCGCGCAGGCAATCGCAAGAATCAGAATGACCTGAAGCTGGATGAGGTGTCGTTGGTTGCGGCGCTGATACGGACCTCAACCGCCACTCGTTGCCCCGGTAATAGCTCATATGCCAGAATCCACGGTTTCGCGTCGGGCTCTGCTCAAGGGGTGCGCAGCGATGGGAGCGGGCGCGGCGGCCGCAGGTCTGCTATCGCGTGTCTCGCCGGCGGAAGGCGCTGCCGCCGCGGCGCGGCCGAACATCATCGTCATTCTCGCCGATGATCTGGGCTTCGAGTGCGTCGGCGCTTACGGCGGCCGGACGTACAAGGGAATGGGACCGGTGAAGACGCCCAATCTCGATGCCTTGGCGGCCGGCGGGATGAGATTTGAAAGATGCTTCGCGACGCCGGTCTGCTCGCCGACGCGAGCGGAAATGCTCACCGGCAAATATAGCTTCCGAAGTGGATTCAGCGACATTGCCGGACGCAACGGCGCGGTATCGAGCTTGGATCCGGTCAAGCATCCGACCCTGCCGCTGGCGCTCAAGAGCGCCGGTTATGTCACGGCCGTTTGCGGCAAGTGGCACCTGGGCCCCTGCGGCAAGCAGATCACGGCCAAGCCCGAGGCGGGGACGAACTGGCCGCACGTGCGAGCCTGCGGCTTCGACCACCAGTACGTCTTCGGCGGCGCGCACCTGGAAGACTATGGCCAGCCTCTGCCGGGACAATACACGCCCGACTGGTTCCACCAGTGGGCGATGACGTTTCTCGATGGCCGCAAGGGCAAGGCCGAGCCATTCTTCCTGTACTACGCCTCACCCATTCCGCATTTTCCGCTGAAGCCCACGCCACTGAATCCGGATGCGCCGGCCAAGGACAAGGGGCTCTTCCCGACGCTCGTGCAGTACCTCGACCAGCAGGTCGGCCAGATCGTGAAGAAACTCGAGGAATTGGGGATGCGGCAGAATACGCTGATCGTTTTCTCGGGCGACAACGGGACCGACAAGGTGACGACGGAGATGGCGGATGGGAAGGTTGTGGCCGGCGGCAAGGCAGGTATGAAGGACACCGGCTCGTGGGTGCCGCTGATCGCGAATTGGCCGGGCGCTGTGGCGGCCGGGAAAGTCGCATCCGGCCTGGTGGATTTCAGCGACTTCATGCCGACGTGCCTGGAGTTGATCGGGGCGCACGGGCCGGCCAACATGGATGGGGTCAGTTTCGCGCCTCAGCTTCTCTCGACACCCGGCCCGTCACGCCAGTGGGTCTATGTGCATTACGTGAACCGATTCTTCGCGCACGACGCGAAGTACAAGCTGCGCGAGAATGGCCAGTTGTTCGACGTGAGCCGCTCACCGCAGGCCGAAGCCCTGATCGCCAAACCGCAAGGCGAGGCGGCCGAGGCGAAAGAGCGGCTGGCGGCCGTGCTGAAGCGGTTGGGGTCGCACGCTGCAACGAGGCCGTCACCAACGACAGCGCCAGCGCCCGATAATCCGGTATAGCTTGATCTTCGAAATGCCGACGTGTATATGAAGCCAGGGGAGAGCAGAGGAGCGAGGCAGGGGCTGTACGCGTTGGACTGGGGGCTGGCAATCGCGCAACCGTTGGAGCGAAAACCATGGCGAAGCTGCTGGTGACTGGATCCTCGGGCCTGATCGGCTCGGAAGTCTGCGCATATTTTGCCGGCGAAGGATGGGAGGTGCATGGGGTGGACAACAACATGCGGGCCACGTTCTTCGGGCCGCAGGGCGACACGCGATGGAACCAGCGCAGGCTGGAGCGGATGCTGGCCGGGTTCAAACACCACGAGCTGGACCTGCGCGACCGCGAAGGGGTCCTGGCGCTGTCGAGCAGCTTTCCCCGGATGCCATCGTACATACGGCGGCCCAGCCCTCGCACGATCTGGCGGCGAAGATGCCGTTTGAGGACTTCGACACCAATGCCGTGGGAACGATGAACATGCTGGAGGCCGCGCGGCGGTACGTCCCCGAGGCGCCGTTCGCCCACATGTCCACCAACAAAGTCTACGGCGATGCGCCCAACGAACTGGCGCTGGTCGAACTGGCCAAGCGCTGGGAATACGCTCGCGCGGAGGATTACGCGGGCATCACCGAGCAGATGCGCATCGACCAGTCGAAGCACTCGCTGTTTGGCGCATCGAAGGTGGCCGGCGATGTGATGGTGCAGGAGTATGGCCGGTATTTCGGGATGAAGACGTGCTGCCTGCGCGGCGGATGCCTCACGGGCCCGAACCATTCGGGCGTGGAACTGCACGGCTTTCTCAGTTACCTGGTCAAGTGCTGCGTCGAGGGGCGGACGTACAAGATCTACGGCTACCTGGGAAAGCAGGTGCGCGACAATATCCATTCATTGGATGTGGCCCGGTTCATCCATGCGTTCATCCGCTCGCCACGGTGCGGCGAGGTGTACAACATGGGCGGCGGCCGGGACAATAGCTGTTCGATTCTTGAGGCCTTCGAGATGGCCGAGGCCGTCACGGGAAAGAAGATGAGCTACGAATACGTCGATCGCAACCGCGAAGGCGACCACATCTGCTACATCAGCAACCTGGCCAAGGCCCGGTCGCACTACCCCGGCTGGGGGCTGACGAAAACACTGGCGAATATCTTTGAGGAAATCGCGCAGAGCTGGCGGGCGGCGCATGCCTGATTTTCGCGCGGCCGCCGCGGCCGATGACGTATGCGAATCCTGGTTCTAGAACCCGACCACGGAGGCCATCGCTTCGCGTACGTGCGGCTGATGCTGTCGGCGCTGCACGAGCTATCGCAGGACGTGGTGCTGTGTACGAGCGAAGCCGCACCGGGCTCGGCGGAGTATGCGGTACACCTGGCGCCGATCGCCCAGCGGTTCCGGCTTGACGCATCGTGTCCGCGGCCGGGCGTCGGCGCGCTGCGGAAGGCGTCGCTTATGATGGGCAACCTGGTGCGCACCATCCGGCAGCACAAGCCCGATCATGTCTACATCCCGTATGCGGATGGCCTCACGCAGCTCGTGGTGGCGTGCGGATCGGTCGGATGGCAGGGCATCCCGGCATCGATCGAGACGGAAGGACTGATGCTGCGGGGCGGAATGCCGCACCCCGAACTGGGACTGCGCGGGGCACTGCAGTTCCAGTTTGTATGCACCTTGCTTCGCCGCGCACCGTGGACGGTCGCGCATTTCCTGGACCCCACGCTCTACGCCCTGGTGCTGCGATCGGCCGTGGGACTGGCTCATCGAAGCCGGCCGATGCCCGAGCCCGTGGAGCCCATGCCGACGGTGGACAAGCAAACGGCGCGGCGGTGCCTTGGAATACCGGAAGACGGACGGTACATCGGGTGCTGCGGCGCGATGGACGAGCGCAAGGGGATCGACCTGCTGTTGCGAGCATTCGCGGCCGCGCGGCTGAAGAGCGACGATCGCCTGCTGCTGGCGGGGCGCAGTCTCCCGGCGTCAAGCGGGTGCTGGAGGGCGAGTGCGGCGCACTGCTGGCCAGGGGGCGTATCCGCACGCTGGACCGATACGTGAACGAAATGGAGTCGAACCTGTCGATGCTGGCGATGGACGTGGTCTGTACGCCATACCCGTGGCACATCGGCCCGGCAAGCATCGTGGTAAGGGCGGCGGCGGCCGCGCGGCCCCTGGTAGGGTCGGACATCGGCTGGCTCGGATTCGTAACCAGGAGGTTCGGGCTGGGACGGTTGTGCAACGTGACCGATCGCGACGCGTTTGTCGAGCGCGATCGAAACGGCAATCGAGGGAGCGGCGCAATTCAGCCTGTCGCCGGCCGGCCGGCGATTTGCCGAGTTTCATACGGCGGAGAATTTCCGCACGGCGTGGGTGGCGCGGCTACGCGAGCGGCTGGGCCTGCCGCCAGCCGCGGGGCGGCGGACGTGGCAGTGGGTGTTGGGTGAGGAGCCGGCTGGTGCGGGCGGCGGCGCTATAGCTCGTGGTAGCTGATGAACTGGGGCGAGGGCAACTGCTCTTCCCAATCGGTTCAAACGAGCCTTGTCTCGGCATCAAATTCCGGATGGCCGGGATGAGTCATCAGCTCCACCGATTCACAGGCCAATGGGCGGGATGAAGCAAGTTCGATGAACGTCTGCAGGGAAGTGAAGTCGCACGTGGTGGCCGTGCGGTGGTAGTTGCGCAGGGCGGCGTTCCAGAATCGCTTGGCCAACAGAAGCCGCCAGGATGCGCCCTCGGCCGGGGAGTAGAGGTTCTTGGAGAGCCTCACACGCCGGATGCCATATCGTCGCTGCAATCGCTTGAGCACGAAGAAGAGCCGCGCGATGGTATGCACAAAATGGTGCGAGTCGATGTGGCTGATGGGCACACCCAGTGAGAGAAGCTTCTCAATCTGGGCAGCCCATTCGCAATAGACAGCGCGGCGCAGTGATGAGGTGAGCGGGACACGGCGGATGGCGTCGGGCACAATGCGGCCGGTTTCGTCGAGAATCAGGCGCAGATCGCTGTTGGAGGTCAGAGGCCGCCCTTCGGTGAGATTCAGGTGAACGCCGAACGAGCAATGGGGATAGTCTGGGATCCTCGCGACCGCCTCTTCCAGGGCCGCGCCATTGGCCAGAAGCGTAGCGGATGTGAGGCGGCGGCTGTCCATGAGGCCGAAGATGGCCTGGTTCACCGCCGGGCTGATCCCCAGGTCATCGGCATTGATGATGATCCTCATGGGCCCTCAGCTCTACACTTCATCGCGCAGTTCGATCGTCTCCTCGATCTGCCGCGCCTGATCCAGGGGGAGTTCCAGCAGCTCTTTCGCGCCATCGGCGCTGAGCTTGCGGAAGGGCAATTGCGTGAAGACGCGGACCAAAGCCTCGTTGCGTGACGTGCGGACCAGTTCGGCCAGCAGGCGCCGCTGGCCACGCGCCAGCTCGCGTCGCGCCAACCACTGGTAGAACGTGTGCTCGACGCGCTTCTGGGCGACGCGGCAGGAGATGACGAAGTCAATCGCGAGCGGGTCTGCGCCGCGCTCGTCAACGCTGGCGAATCCGACGATGCCGTACCTGCCGAAACGGTCCTCGCACTCGATGGCGATGCAAAGCATGCCCGCCGTCGCGAGCAGCTTCGCGAATTCCCCGGCCGTGTAACGGCGGCTGGAGAGGTTGAGCTGGTTGGATCGCTGGATGACCTCCAGGCATCGCTCGATGTGCGCTGATTCGCGAGGCACGAACACGCGCATGCGCATCTGGCAGGAACGGAGGAACTGGAGATTGTCGCCCTGGAACGATTCCCGCGCGTGATGGCGCTGCATTTCCACCAGGTAGGACCGGCGGCGCTGGCGGCTCATATCGGTGATGGGGACATCGAACTCGGGCAGCGAGCACAACTGGCCGGCCTGCTGGTCGGTGTAGGTGCGGACCATCGGCAGCGCCGCAGCGACCTCGGCGCGCTCGAAGGGCGAATCGTCCACGAGCGCGAAGGTGTCGATGTTGATGTTGAGACGTTTGGCGATCTGGCGCAGGTTCTCGCTCTTGGGCCCCCAGTTGATGGCCGGGTAGAGGAAGCAATCCTGCAGGCCCAATCGCTGGATGACGGGCCAGGCATCATCGTAGTTGTTCTTGCTGACAACGGTCTGCAGGATGCCGCGCTCGTCGAGCTGGCGGATGGCCGCAAGCATCTCCGGGCGGGCGGCGAGGGATTCGGGGCTCGCCTCAGCGAGAATGCCCTGCCACAGGGTGTTGTCCAGGTCCCATGCGACACACTTGACCTTGGCAGCGGGAGCTGCCGCCGTTCCGGCCGGCAGCGTCGGCACGGGCGCACCGCCGGCGTACTTCACGAAGTCCAGCCACGTAAAGACGAGCCGCCGTTCCTGGTCGTTGTCGGGGTAGATCGCCAGCTTGCAGTGGTCCTGCACTCCCAGGAAGCCGAAACTGGCCGCGGGAAGAGTGTGGTAGTTGGGTCCGGCCCGGATCTCGAAGGCATGTCGAAACGACACGACCTGATGACGCATAAGTTCCAGAATGAGCCGGAAAGGCTGCGGATCGGCGCTATGGCATTCAACGACAAACTCGTCGTAGTCGCCATCGCGCTGCTGGCCAACTCTCGAGATGAGCGATTCGCGCAGGACGACCCATGCGCCGTTGAGCCTGCGCCTGGGGTTGATGGTTGCGAGCGGCCCGGCGACGGCGTTCACGGCGGCGGTGGCCCAGCCATCGAGCCGGCCGAGCAGGACGTGGCGCGGCACTGAGATCGCCTTCCCATAGATGCGTGTTTCGAGCTTGCCCCAGCGGCGGAATGCAGATCGGCGCCGGCATCGAACAGCCCACGGAAGCCCGGGTTGGGCATGATGCCGTAAACAAACCTGGCGCACTTGCGGTCGGCGCGGGCGACGTATAGCGGACACACGGAGTAGCACTGGGGCACCGCGCATTCGATGCAGTGCTCGGCCCAGCTCAACAGCATCGTGTGGGACACGGATTCCCGCGGGAGCCGCGACGGCCCCGCTGGGAAGACCTCCTGCTCCTGAGCAAATGGCCCGATTGACGCCCAATCGAACTGATACATTCACGGCCTCGGTCAGACTATAGCAGCCCGGCGGAGGGGGAGCAACTGGGGCCAAAGTAACAGGAGATGCGGCGCGGGCTGCTACCTGCGCAGTTCGTTCAGTTGCTGCCGCAGATCCTCGATCTGCGCCTTCAGCTCGGCGACCTTGGGATCAGAGGCAACCTTTTCCTCTATCTTCTCGAAATACGCCTTCTGTGCCGCATCGACCTTCGCCCTTTCGTCCCTGGCGTATTCGTTGACGATGTCGTTGCAGGCCGTTTCAGCGGCGTCGGCGGCCTTGCGCGAATCAGTGATCTTGGCATTGCCTTGAGAGATGCGCGAGAGCACCTCCTGGAATTTGGCGTTCAGCGGCTGTTGAGCAGTCTTGCGCATCCCTGAGCTGCTGGACGAGATCGTCGATCTTCCGGAGTTGGGCCGTGCCCTCCGGATCGACAGCCAGCCTGGCCTGGATCTGCTCTTCCAGGGAATCGAATACCTCAGCGCGCTTCGCCCTGGCCGCCGTCACCGCGGGAGAGGTTCTCATCGCATCGTCGCGAGCCTTCTCGGCGGCGTCGACGGCCTGCTTCTCGGGGAGTTCCTTGATCTTCTCATCGAGCGCCTTGCGCCTTCGGCCAGCTTCTGGGCGACCTGCGTCACATTGGGATCGGCTTTGGCGGCGTCATCGATGGCCGCATTCGCCGCTCGCATTGCGTCGGCGCCCGCTTTGAACTCCTGGCTCTCGGCAAGGCGGCTGCGAATCTTGAACAGCTCGCGGTTGGCAGCCTGTTGCTGCTCGAAGATCTTCTGGCTCGCCTGCTTGTGCTCCTTGATCTGGGCCAGGACTTGCGCCGTCCGGGTTCTTGGCCACCTCGGCATCGGCGATTTCCCTGACCGCTTTCTGGGTCGTATCCGCCTCCTGCCGCGCGGCCGCGAGCTTCGCATTGCCCGCGAGCTTGTCCCAAAGCGCCTTTTGAGCTGCCGCCATCGCCTTTTGCGATTCGGCGAACTCTCCGCCCTTGGTCAGCACATGGCGCACCTCGCGAGATCGGGCGTTCAATTCCGTCATTTTCGCGTCGATCTCGCGTCGCCTGGCATCGATATCAGCGCCACCCTGAGCGAGCGCGCCGCTGGCCGGGAGCAACACACAGAACGCCACCAGACTCATCGAGCGATTGAACCATCTCATGATCATCTCCCGTGGGTCCGCCACGCCGCCGCCACAGACACACGATGGGTAACGTGAGGTGGTCGGCGGCGTTGCGGACCGTTTCGGCCGCCGGCGCACATGCCCGGTCCGCTAGAGGCCGCGATGGAGTCCGTTAACCAGGTGAAGTCTTGCGGCGCGGCCTCTTGCGGACCCTACTCTTCGCAGATCACGCGGAAACCAACGTTGTACACGCCCTGATACGGCTTGTACGCCTGGCGGAATCCGGATCGCGCGTGCTGTGGGCGGTCGTACCACGAGCCGCCGCGCACGACCTTCTCGCCATCGAGCGCCAGGCCGTTGCGGCCATCGTCCTCGCGATAGGGATACGGGGCGTACGCCGTGCGCGTCCACTCGGCGACGTTGCCGTGCATGTCGAAGAGGCCCCAGGCGTTGGCGGGATATCGGCCGACGTGTCGGTGATAACCGCGCCGTCGTTGACGGAGGTGATGGCGGGAATCCACGTGGGCGAATCGCCGCGGCAGAGCGCGTCGACGCGCGAGTCGGCCAGATTGGCGAACTTGCCAAAGTCGGTGCCGACATCGCCGTAGTTCAAGGCCGTGGCCGTGCCCGCGCGGCAGGCGTATTCCCACTGGGCCTCGGTGGGCAGCGAGAACCGCTTGCCGGTCTTCTGCGAGAGCCACTGGCAGAAGGCCATGGCCTGCTTCCAGGAGACGCGGATCACCGGCTGCGCGCGGGCGATTGGCGACCTCGCCCGGCGTGTTCTGGTCCTTGTTGAGCACGCTGATGTAGCGGCTGTCGTGCGCGGCGTCGAAGAGCGGCATACTGCTCGTTGGTCACCTCGTGCATGCCCATGTAGAACGGCTTGGCGATCCCGAACGGCGGCCAGCGGCGACTCATCGGCCTCGCCATTGGCATCGCCCATGACGAACTCGCCCGCGGGGATCAGCACCAGCTCCAGCGACAGTCCGCCGCCCAGGTCGATCTTCTGAGCGGGCGTCATGCCGGCAGCGCCCTGGCGGCGCTTGGCCTCGGCCGCGTCGAATGGCCAGCCGGCAACGGCGATCGCATCCTGTTTTCGCGGCGCCAGAGGCTCGGGCTTGATGAAGGACGACCTCGGCGGGGATGGTGAGGATCGCCTCGGGGTCCTCGGGCCGATTGGCGTACTTGGTGCGCATCTCCAGCCGGCGCTGGTGATAGTTGCTGGCGATGCTGCGATGCTCGCCCCACGTGCCGTGGTCGGGCACGTTCAGGTCGATCCAGGTATACAAGCCGGTCCCAAGCCTCGCCGTCGAGCTTGACGTTGTGGTGGCCCTTCTTGAGCATCTGCATCAGTTCGCTGGTGTCGGCGTGGCATTCCATCGGCATCTGCAGGTGGTAGTCGCTTTCCGGCCCGGGCCGGCGCACGAAGGGTGCAAGGCCAGATAGGATGGCGTGAAATTGCGCCAGCCATTGGCGGGCTTGGCGGTGAAGTCGGGCATGCGATCGGCGAAGTCGGGGCGACTTGGATTGCGCGGATCGACCGCGGCCAGGGGCGTCCCGGGCTTCTGCGTGCCGTCGTGGCAGCCCACGCAGTATTTGTCGAGCACCGGCTGAACTTCGCGCTTGAAGCTGAAGCCCCGCGCGGGGCCGTACCAGGGCGTGATGTCGGCTGGGTGGCCTGCGGAACGCGAGACTCGCCTTCTGGGGCGGGCTGGTGTTCTGCTGCTCGTGGCAGCCGACGCACGAGAGCGACTTCGCCCGGCATGGCCGTGAACCAGCTGCGCATGAACTGCAGGGCCTTGCCTTCGGCATCGAGCGGCTGCACGGCGATTGGCGTGTTGGCCGGCACGCTTGAATGACGGCCGAGCCGTCGTCGTACACCGGCACGGTGCCGATGATGCGATGCACGTCCCAGGGGCCGTCGATGCCGATGTTGATGTGGCCGCCCATCGCCGGATAGGCGTAGTGCGGTTCGTAGAGGCGCAGCTTCTTGACCGTGCCGCGCGGCACGCCCTTCAGCCCTCGCCCGGATAGATGTCGGACAGATAGACCGTGGCCTCGCGGCTCTCGGGTCGACGCGTCGGGAATGACCGGCGGCCGCGGGCGTCTTGCGGAACGGCATCGGCTCGAGCATGGCGTAGCCCGGCACTTCGCAGGAGCGGGACGTCAGGTTGTCGAACATGTCGACCAGGTAGATGCCCCACGGCGACGTTCGGCGTGGGCTGGCAGGAGACGAGGAAGTACTTGTCGCTGAGCGGATACGGATGGAGGAACTTCGGCCAGGAGCCGTCGACCAGCCTGTCGCGAATGATCGGCTCGACCCTCTTGCCGTAGCCGGGAATGCGCTGCACGGCGCCGTCGGCCTCGTGGCGGCCCTTGGCGGGATCGAAGATCACCAGCTCGCCCATGCGCGGCACGCCGTGATGGCCGGAGATGACGGCGACGACGGACTGGGATGGTTGGGGATCGGGCCGGGCGTAGAAGATCGAGTTCGGCCAGTAGCGAGTTGCTGCCGTAATACTCCATCTGGCCCGGTGCCGTCGGGGTTCATGTGGAAGAGGAGGCGCGTGAAATAGTGCGGCGTGTCGGAGTATTCCCAGCGGGTGTAGAGCACGCGGCCGTCGTTGAGGACGGTCGGGCACCAGTTGTGGTCCTGGTCGAAGCAGAGCTGGCGGACGTTCTTGCCGTCGGCGTCCATGCGGAACAGGTTGGCCACGGTGTTGCCGCCGCCCACGCACGGCACGCCATGGAAGCACGCCGTCGAGCCGAAGATGATCCGGCCGTCGGGCAGATAGCAGGGGTCGTAGTTGTCCACGTCGGGCTCCTCGCCGAGCGTGACCTGTCGCAGGCCGGTGCCGTCGGCCTTGATCTCCCAGATCTGCCAGCGGCCGTTGCTGCCGGGCATGGAGAAGAGCATCTTGTCGGCGTCGAAGTTCAGGTCCACGTCGCCGACGAACTCGGCCTTCTCGGGCTTGAAGAGCGTCGTCAGCTTGCCCGGACGGATTCACCGGCGAGAGCACGGCGATCTCGTTGTCGTAGCCGCGCTGCGCAGACGGCGCAGTTGCCCTGCCAGTTCTGCGGCAGGCCGAGTTGGCTGCGGGTTGCGCTGCACGAGCAATAGCTTGTCAAAGTCAAAGAGCGGGCTGTTGAGCAGGGCCTCCTGACGGAGCGCGTCGAAATCCTTGACGGCCTTCTCCAGAGCGGCGGAATCGCCGGTCTTGCCCGCGTTGGCGGCGGCGGTGTTGACGGCGGCGATGAGTGCGTCGATCCGCTGGAGATACTGCTCGCCCCCGGGGTACTTGTTGCCGTAGGTTTGCATCAGGCTGCTGATGGCCAGCCGCAGCGAGTCGCCATTGAAGAGCTTCACCCTGGCGACGGCATCCTCGACAGTTCGAGCGCGGTAGTAGAGCTTACGGACGGAATCGAGAGCGGCCGAATCCTTGGCATCGCGGGCAATCTCCTTCGCCTGCGCGCTGAAGCGCCGCGCGTGGCATGGGCATATCGCGTGGCAAGGACGGCAACCTCCCCGGCGGGCCAGTCCTGGCTCCAGATAGTGTCCTGTCTTTCCCAGGCCATCTGGCGGAGCGACTCGGCATCGCCGAAATCGCGCTGGAGCAGGTTCCAGAGATCGTCACGTTTCTGGTCGCGCGGGCGGGCGACGCCTGACGGATCAGGTGAGGTCGAGAAGTAGAATCCGCAGTCGCCGCTGTTGTTGTAGATCTTGAAGAGCAGCTTGTTTTCGCCAGCGACAAGCTGGAGCCTGGCCTGATCCGAGCCAGGAGTGACGCCGCGCGGCGAGTCATTGGAAATGAGTTTCTTGCCGTTGAGCCAGAATTCCATGCCATCGTCGCTGCCGCAATAGACGGGAATGGTCCTGGCCGAGGCAACGGTAATAGTGCGATACAAGTAGGTGGCGCTTTCGCCAGGCGTCTGGAGATTGTGGACGACGCCATCAGTCCACTCGGGGTGGAGCACCCACTTGGCGCCGCCATACACTTTGGCGAGATCGATCTCCTTTTCCGGCGGATACGCCGTCGCGAAGGCATGCCCGCCGTTGGGGCTGACGAATGGGCCGATGTGATACCAGGGCGTCCACTGCTCGTCGGCCGGCCGGCCGGAGATCTTGGCGGGCTTCGACGCCTGCGCATCATCCTTGGCCAGGGCCTCGCGAGCGGCGAGCATGGTGTTTTGCCAGGTATCCTTCTTCTGGTAATGGGCCGGATCGGTTTTCGCGGCAAGAGCAAACACGCCGCCGAGCAGAATCACCGCAACCGCAAGTCGCACGCATCCGCGCATAGCATCCTTCCTGCAAGATCCCCGTATCTTACCTACCGTGCGGCGATGTGATAGTTGTGAACCGCGCCCATTGCGCGGCAGGATATTCCCCGGCGGCCGATAACCAGACCACACCACCTAAACCCCCCTGCCCTCACCGTCGATAAGTCCCACAGGACCGGCCAATCGTGCGCGATCCCCGCAGACTGCGTGCCTTGACCGTCCTGTGCCGTTTGACGTGTGAGGGGAATGTATCGTACGTCGAGTGCTGGGCGTGCGTGGCCTGGCGGAGCGGTGAGCATGTTGTCCTTCGTAAGAAGCTTCTTTCGAGCCCGGGCCAATCCGATTGGCGTGGATTTCGGCAGCGACAGCCTGAAGCTCGCCCAGGTTGCGCCGGCCGGGAAAGAGTGGAAACTTCTGGCGGCGGCGTCGGCCGACGTGCCGTTGCACGTGCGTCGCGATCCGGCGGGTCGGCAGCATTTCTTTGTCGAGACGACGCGCGAACTGCTTTCGTCGGGCGGCTTTTCCGGGCGGGAGGCCGTACTGGCCTTGCCAATCGCCTCGATGTTCCTGCAGCACCTGCGTCTTCCCAAGATGGACGAGGATGCCCTCACGAAGGCAATCCCGTGGGAGCGCGCGGGAAGCTGCCGATCGATCCTTCGCACGCTCTGATCCGCCATCACGTGGCCGGCGAGGTCTATCAGGAGCAGGAAGCCAAACAGGAGGTGATCCTGATGGCGGCGGCGCGGGATGCGGTCAACCAGTTCCTGGCGCTGGCATCGAAGGCGCGACTGGACGTAGTGGGAATGAGCGTAGAGCCGAAGGTGATCGTGGACTGCTTCGCGCAGATCTACCGGAGAAAGAGCGACGCGGAGATGACAAGCTGTTTCGTGGACCTGGGTTGCGCCGGCACGCGGGCGATCATCGCGCGTGGCACGCATATTCTCTTTGCCCGGAGCATCCCCATGGGCGGCGAGCACCTCACCCATGCGACGGCCACGGCGCTGGGGATCAGCCAGCAGGACGCCAAGCTCCTGCGGTTTCAGATTGCATCGGATCAACCCGCGCCCATCCCACGGCAGAACAGGCAGGAGATTGTCACCGCGCCGGCAGAGGCGGCGGTGGAGGGCGCGGGAGGCTTCGCGGTCCTTGATGCCGCCATGGCGGCGGCGCGGAAGGACGGCCGCGCGGAGACAATGGTGCGCCCGGCGGCAATGGAGACACCCGCGGCAGAGGAACTTCCGCCGGTGGGGGTGCCGGCGGCACTGGCAGATAAGGCCGCACAGGTACACCTCGCCTGCCGGGAGACTCTGGACAAGTTGGTGGAGGAACTGGACCTGTGCCGCCGCTATTACGAGGCGACATTCCCCAATCGCCCGGTCGATCGGCTGATCTTCGTCGGCGGCGAGGCCAGGCACCGCTCGCTGTGCCAGTACATTGCCCAGAGCATGGGGCTGGCGGCACAGGTAGGCGATCCGCTGCTCCGGATGGGGCGGCTAAGCGACGTGGGAATCGAAAGCGGCATCGACCGGCGTCAGCCCCAGCCCAACTGGGCCGTGGCGATAGGCCTGAGCCTCGGCGAGCCCGCCGCCGCCCGGCAGGTACACGAGGCGGCATGAACGGCGCCAAGCGGCGCCACGGAGGCGTTTGTATATGGCATCGCCCAACCAACTCAGCTTTCTGCCCGACGACTACATGGAGCGCAAATCGCAGCGCCGGACCAACGCCATCTGCGCCGTGCTGTCGATCCTGGTGATCGGCGGATGCGTGGTGGCCTGCGTGTTCTGCAAGAACGCCAAGAAGGCGCTGCGCGGAGAACACGAAGGCGACGGATGAATACGTCTCGGAGGCCAAACGCCTGGAGCAGGTGCGGCAGATGCAGGAGAAGCAGAAGCGCATGGCGCACCAGGCGGAGCTCACGGCTTCGCTGCTGGAGCGCGTGCCCAGGAGCTTCCTGCTGGCCGAGGTGACCAACGCCATGCCGGCGGGAGCGGCGCTGCTGGATTTCTCGCTGGAATCGCGGCCACGGAGCAAGCCGGCCGCCGCGGAGCCGGCCAAGAACAGCTACGAGGCGCGCAAGGCCGCCCGCCAGAAGGACCCGGGCAAAGGGGCGATCAGCGGGATTCCCGCGGCGGAGCCCAAGCTGGTGGACGTCAACCTGAAGATGACCGGGATTGCGACTACGGACGTGCAGGTGGCGCAGTTCCTCAGCCGGTTGTCGCGTTCGCCGCTGCTGAAGGACGTGAACCTCGTCTACACCGAAGAGATGAAGGTCGCCGATGAGAAGGTGCGCAAGTTCCAGATCGAGATGATGCTCAATCCCGCCGCGGAGGTGCAGGCGTCGGACGCCAAACGGATCCAGACCACGGCCGTGGAACTTAAGGACGTGGAAAAGGAGTGACCCATGAAACTCGGAATACGCGAACTGATCTGGGTGACGCTGATGCTGGGGATGCTGGCGGCAACGTACTTCTACGTGCTGCGCCCCGAGGGGCAGGAGGGCATCGATATCCAGGCCGACACGGCCAGGAAGAAGAAGGAACTGACAGACCTGCGCCTGATGACCAGCGGGATCAGCGACATCGAGCGCAAGAACCAGGAACTCGCGCAGGCGATCCGCTTCTTCGAGCAGAAGCTGCCGCAGCAGAAGGACCTGGACAACATCCTGAAGGAAGTGTGGCAGCTCGCCGAGAAGAACAACCTGCAGACGCGCACGATCAAAACGGTCAAGGGAGAGCGCGCCGCGGGCTACTGCGACCAGCCCATCACGATGGGCCTGGCGGGCGATTTCAAAGGCTTCTATTCGTTCTTGCTCCAGCTCGAGAAGCTGCCGCGGCTGACGCAGCTCACGCACATGAAGCTGGATCGCAGCCCCGAGCGCGACGGCGCCATGCAGGCCCAGCTCACGCTGAGCATCTTCTTTGAATCGGCCGACGGCAAGAGCTCCGGCAACTAGCCGCACCGGCATCCTGAGGAGTACAGCCATGCAGGAAGAAATGGACAACCAACAAGACCAAGCCCCGCCCAGCGAGCAATACGAGGAAGCCATCGGCGCGACCGAGGTCGAAGAGTCGGAGATGGCGTTTGTAGCGCCCTCCACGTCGGGCAGGCGGAGCACGGCGCTGGTTCTGGTGGGGCTGCTGATGCTGGGTGCGGCGGCGATCTACTTCATGCGGATGAAGGCGGGGCCTTCGGCGGCCTCGGCTTCGACGCCCGAGGCCAGCACCGCCCAGAACACGATCAACGAGTTTCTCAGCGACGGCGGGAAGAACCTGAAGCTCATGCGCGACCTGCTGCGCAACACGGAGAAGGTCGTGCAGCAGTTCCTGAACTACCCCAGCACGACGCAGATCAGCCTGGATGACCTGAAGACCAACCCCTTCCGCTTTGCCGCGGAGAAGAAGGACGACGGTGAGGCGGAACGCAAGAAGCACGAGGAGGAGGAACGGCTGCGGTTGCTGCGGCTGCAAAAGCTGAAAGACGAGGTCGCGGCGCAGGCAAATCGGCTCAAGCTCCAGTCGATCATCAGCGGATCGAAACCCACCTGCATGATCGGCAACCAGGCCTATGCCGAGGGGCAGGAAGTCGATGGCTTCACCATCGAGAAGATCAAACCCAGCAGCGTGGTTGTGAAGAAGAGCAGCTACCGCTTCGAGCTGAGGATGCAGAAATGATGTTCGGCAAGCGGCCCAATCCCGTTGCAGTGGCCCCCCCGCCGAAAGCGGCGCCCACTGGCGAGGCCTCCGATGAGGCCTCGCTGGAGACGGAGGCCATCTGGACGCCGACCACGGCGCGATCGCGCAAGACCGTCGAGCAGTTGCTGCTGGAGCGCGGCCACGTCAACGAGGAGCAGCTCACGCAGGCGCGCAATGTCCAGCAGCAAACGCCGGGCAAGAGCCTGGCGCAAATCCTGCTGACGATGAATTCCGCCAGCGAGGCGCAGATTCTCTCCGCGCTGGCCGAGACGCTGAACCTGGCATTCGAGACGCCGGACAAATCCACGGTCGAAGAGGCCGCATTCAACCTGCTCTCCGCCGATTACATCCGCAAACAGCAGGTGATCCCGCTGCGCATGGAGGACAAGAAGCTCATCGTCGGCATGGCCACGCCGACCAACGTCTTCCTGGTCGACGAGCTGCGCCGGCGGCTCAAGCGCGACATCAAGGTGGTCGTCTGCACGCCGGCCGACATCAACAAGGTGGTCGAGCAGATCACCAGCGGCACCAGCGACGTGCAGGTGGACGACATCATCAAGGACATGGCCGAGGACGACGTCCAGGTCATCAAGGACAGCGACGAGGACGTCGCCGACCTGGAGAAAAGGGGCCGGCGAAGCGCCGGTCATCCGCTTCGTCAACTACCTGATCTTCGACGCGGATCAAGCAGGGCGCCAGCGACATCCACATCGAGCCGAAAGAGAAGCAGCTCAAGATTCGCTACCGCATCGACGGCATTCTCTTCGAGGCGATGAACCCGCCGTACCAGATGCACCCCGCCGATCGTCTCGCGCCTGAAGATCATGGCCAACCTGGACATCGCCGAGCGGCGCCTGCCGCAGGACGGCCGCATTCGCGCCATGATGCAGGACCGCAAGGTGGACCTGCGCATGAGCACGCTGCCCGACGGCGTTCGGCGAGAAGGTCGTGCATCCGCATCCTGGACAACCGCTCGATCAACGTGCCCCTGGAGCAACTCGGGTTCTCCGAGAACGCGCTGACCATCTGGAAGAATCAGATCGACCAGCCGCACGGCATCCTGCTGGTCACCGGGCCGACCGGCAGCGGCAAGACGACGACGCTCTATTCGTCGCTGCGCTGCATGGACGCCAACAAGCTGAACATCAGCACGGTGGAGGACCCGATCGAATACCAGCTCGACGGCGCCAACCAGGTGCAGGTCCACGAGAAGATCGGGATGAGCTTTTCGGCGGCCCTGCGTGCGCTGCTGCGACAGGACCCCGACGTGATCATGCTCGGCGAAATCCGCGACCCGGAGACCGCGCGCATCGCCGTGCAGGCAGCCCTGACGGGGCACCTGGTGCTCAGCACGCTGCACACCAACGATGCGCCGTCGTCCGTCACCCGGCTCATCAACATCGGCGTGGAGCCGTACCTGATCAGCGCGGCCGTGAACGCGATCATCGCCCAGCGACTGGTCCGGCGAATCTGCACCCACTGCAAGGACGTCTATTCGCCCACCGATGAGATGAAGGAGTTCCTCTCGCTGCAGGGCTTTGACAACCACCAGACGTACAAGGGTAAAGGCTGCGACAAGTGCCGCAGGACCGGCTATACGGGCCGCCTGGGCATCTATGAGATGCTCGTGATGGACGATTCGCTGCGCGACCTGGTGACGGGCAATCCCGACGTGACGCAGCTACGCAAGCTTTGCCGCGAGCGCGGCCTGGTGACCCTGCGCCAGGATGGCTTCCAGAAAGCCATCGCCGGCCAGACCACCGTCGATGAGATCCTGAGAGTGACCGACAGTATCTCCTAACTTTGAAATCTGAACTTTGACATTTGACATTCGGATTTCCCTATGAGCCTTCTGAACGACATCCTCAAGACCGCCGTCGAAGCCAAGGCCTCCGACGTTCACTTCAACGTCGGCCAGCCGCCGCTTTTCCGCATCCACACCGTGCTCAAGCCGTCGGATTTTCCGATCATCACGGCCGAGGGCGTGGTGCGCACATTGAAGGAAATCCTCGCCGAACACCGCTGGAAAGGCTTCGAGGAACTTCGCGATGCCGACTTCTCCTACGAGATCACCGGCGTGGGCGCTTCCGCGTCAACGCCCACTACCAGCGCAATACCGTGGCGCTGTCGTTCCGAACCATCAACGACAAGATCCGCCCCATCGAAGACCTGTTCCTTCCCGAGATCTGCTCGCGGCTGACGTATCTGCCGCGCGGCCTCGTGCTCGTCACCGGCGCCACCGGCTCAGGCAAGAGCACGTCGCTGGCCGCCATGATCGACTCGATCAACAAGCGCGAGTTCGTCCACATCATCACCCTCGAGGACCCGATCGAATACGCGTTCGTCTCCAACAAGTCCGCCATCGAGCAGCGCGAGATCGGCAGCGACGTGCCCGAGCTTCGCCTCGGGGCTTCGCCATGCCTTGCGACAGGACCCGGACGTGATCCTCGTCGGCGAAATGCGCGACCTGGAGACCACCACCGCCGCCATCACGGCCGCCGAAACCGGCCACCTGGTCTTCTCCACCCTGCACACCAACAACGCCGCCCAGACGATCGAGCGCATCATCGACATCTACCCGGCCGACCAGCAGAACCAGATTCGGTCGATGCTGGCCAACACCCTGCAGGCGGTCATCTCGCAAACGCTGTTCAAGCGCATCGACCAGCCGGGCATGATCCCCGCGCTGGAGGTGATGCTGTGTACGCCGGCCGTGCGCAACTGCATCCGCGAGAACCGCATCTTTGAAATCCCCAACGTGATCGAGACCAGCCGCGCGCTGGGCATGCAGACGCTGGACAGCTCGATCAAGCAGCTCTACTTGAACGGTTACATCAGCCGCGAGGACGCCATCGCCATGGCCGCCCACCCGGAGAAGCTGGAGAGAGCGCTGGTAGCATAGGAATTTTCAATTTGCGATTTTCAATTTGCGATTGAACGCACCGTCCCAATCGAAAATCGAAAATCAGAAATCGAAAATCTCAGGACATGCCCAACTACAGGTACGAGATCAAGGCCACGAACGGCGCCATCACGCAGGGCGTGCTGGCCGCGGCCAACCTGGCCGCGGCGTCGGACGAACTGCGAAAACGCGGCGGGTACATCCTCTCGCTCATGCCCGCCGATTCGGGCAAGAAGGCCAAGGGGCTGGGCGGCATCTCGATCAACTTCGGCCCCGGCGCCAAGGACGTCCAGGGCTTCACCAGCCAGCTCGCCGTGATGATCCGCGCCGGCATCAGCATCCGGGCGGCCGTCGAAGGCATCGCCGACCAGATCACCAATCCCAAGTTCAAGGAGATGCTCAACCAGATGAAGCGCGACGTGGAGGCGGGCAAGCAGTTCTCCGACGCCCTGGCGCGCTACCCCAGGGTCTTCTCGCCGCTGTACATCAACATGGTCAAGGCGTCGGAGCTCTCCGGCGGCTTCGCCCAGATGCTCGACCGCATCGCCAGCTACCTCACCCAGCAGATCGAGACGCCGGCGCAGGTCATCGGCGCCATGATCTACCCCGGCATCATCGGCACCATGGCCGATCGGCACGACGATCTTCCTGCTGACCTTCGTGCTGCCGCGGTTCATGGTCATCTTCAAGGGCAAGGAGGCCGTGCTGCCCGCGCCCACCAAGCTGCTGCTGGCCGTGCTCCAACTTCATGGTGAACTACTGGTACGTGCTGCTGTGGCCGCCGGCGCCGGCATCTGGGGCTTCTTCATGATGCTCCGCACCGACTGGGGCCGGCTCTGGTGGGACAAGGCCAAGCTCACCGTGCCGCTGTTCAAGAAGATGTTCCGCGCGCTCTACATCAACCGCAGCCTGCACACCATGGGCCAGCTCATCAACGCCGGCGTGCCGATGCTCGACACGCTGGCCATCACGGCCGAAATCAGCGGCAACACCCTCTACAGGCGAATGTGGCGCGCGGTTTACACGGCCGTCAAACAGGGCAAGAAAATCTCCGCCCCTCTGACGCGCAGCCCCCTGCTGCCCAAGTCGGTCGTGCAGATGATCTCGGCCGGCGAGGAATCCGGCAAGCTGGGCGAAGTGCTGGACGAAGTGGCCGAGTTCTACTCGCGCGAGCTTCGTGCGGTCATCAAGGGCGTCACCGCCATGATCGAGCCGCTGATGATCGTGGCCATGGGTAGCGTCGTCGGCTTCATCGCCATGTCGCATCATCCTGCCGATCTTCAAGCTGAGCCAGTTGGTGAAGTGATCTGCGCGGCCTTTGGAGTGCGGAAACTTGTTTCCGCTTTGTCTTGGGAACCGCAACCGGGCCGGCTCTTTGGCAGACGCAAGACAAAGCTGAAACGAGTTTCAGCACTCCGAGAGAAAGAGATGGGCGGGCCTCGACGTGCGACACGGCGCAATGCCATGACGTTCAGCAATCTTGTCGCTCCACATCCAGTGCTCTTCGCGATAGAATGAGACATCATGGCCGCGAACGTTACAAGCAACCCCAGAGTGTTGGGCGGCACGCCCTGCTTCGCCGGCACCCGCGTGCCGGTCAAGGCTCTTTTCGATCATCTTGAGGCGGCGTATACGGTGGATTTCTTCCTAACGCAGTTCCCCAGCGTCAAACGCGAGCAGGTGTTGTCCGTGCTGGAGAACTCGCGTCGGAAGGTGGAAGAGGAAGCTGTGGCAACCCGATGAAGGTCCTGCTCGACGAGAACCTTCCGCATGACCTGCGGCTCCTTCTTGAGCCGCCGCATGAGGTCTTCACCGTGGCTTATCTCGGCTGGTCCGCTTTGGAGAACGGCGATCTGCTGTCTCAGGCCGCGGCCCGAGGGTTTGACGCGCTCGTCACCAAGGACCAGGGGATCGAATATGAGCAGAACCTGACGAACCTGCCGCTCGCCGTGATCGTACTCCAAGCAAAGACGAACAAACTGGACGACATCCGCCCTCTGGTGCCGGCACTTCTGACCACCCTGGGCTCTTTGAAGCCGCGAACATTTATCAAGATTGGGTAGCGAGCCCGTGCTGATCATGACCTACGTGCTGATTGTTGTCGGCGGCATCTTCTGCCTCATGAACTGGGGCATGCTGATCCTCTCATGGCGCCGCCGGCGGTTCGTTTCTTCTGTTCCATTGGTCGGCGCGGCGCTGCTTGGTTCTGGACTGGCACTACTCCCGAAAACCCGACCCTTTGCGTGGCTCGCCGTGATTGTGGACTATGGAACGCTGGCCCTGATCATCTTATTGCTCCGCATCGCGTTTTGGAATCACAGGCCTCGACCGGTGGATAGAGAGAACTTGCCCAGGTAGAATGAGCACGAGAAGGGAAGGGTGATGCACAAGTATTCCGGGATGAGCGGGCGCGAAATACTGCAGTTGAAGAAGAGCAGCGTACGAGCCGCTCCACTGCCTCGCGGCTCGCCGAGTTGGAAGCGTATCGAGGAGATGATCTGGGAGGAGATCGACGAAGCAGCCCGGCTGAATACGCCCGGGTTCAAGACCATACGAGAGCTTCTTACGGACCAGAGGTTCGACAGATGATAACGACTCCCGCCACTCTTTTGAGCTTCCTTAACGACCTCCGCACCAGCCACATTCACTACAAACTCGGCCAGATTCGCGATGACGCCATTTTGGTTGATGTCGCAGTGCCTGGGGAGCGATGGGAAATTGAGTTCATGGAGGATGGATCGATCGAGGTAGAGATCTTCCGGAGCGATGGTCAGATCCACGATGCCGCCATGTTGCAGCAGTTGCTCGGCAGGCACTCCGATGAGTAGGATAAACCGCGTGCCGCCATGATCACTTCGCAGCAGACAACCGCGAGCCATTTCTCTGTCGAAGTCGTGCTGACGAATCACAGGGATGTCGTGCTCGCCAAAGATGGCCGCCTTGACTCAAGCCGCGTCCGGCGCGTGACCGTTCAGGGCGACGTAAACAGCGGGACCATGCACCTCGTTATTCCCGCCAAGATCGCCCAGCAGCTCGGGCTTGAGATCTCCTCCACCGCAAAGGTCACCTACGCCGACGGCCGAACCGCCGAGCGCCCGGTGGCCCGCGCCGTTCAGCTCGCCTGCGCCGGCCGCGACGGTATCTTCAAGGCGATCCTCGAACCCGACCGCGAATCCGCCCTCATCGGTGCCATCGTGATGGAGGACCTCGACCTGATCATCGACTGCAACCGCCAGCGCCTCGTTCCCCGCGACCCCGACCACTTCATCTCGGAGATCGAGTAGCCACTCCGATGATCTCCAGATACGCTGGCAACGCCACACGCCAGGAGAATCGCGACTTGACGTTGGCGTAGGCGTTAATGACGAGTTTCTCCCGTAAGGCTCGATCGTCCATCACCCGCGCTATGGCCGCCGCGAGTTCGGCCGGGCGCCTAACAGGGACGAGCAATCCCGTCTGGCCATCGCGCACCACATCGCGTATCCCCGGCACATCCGTCGCCACCACCGGCACGCCGGCCGTCATCGCCTCGATGAGCACCAGCCCAAACCCCTCGGCTTCGGATGGCAGCACGAGCACGTCGATCTGACTCAGCGCATCTTCCGGCCGGCCTACCGCGCCATGAAGCGTCACGCGATCCGCGAGTCCCAGTTGGCCGATCCTCCGCTCGATCGCAGCCCGCTCTAGACCTTCGCCAAATATCTCCAGCCTCGCCTCTTTCAGCATCGACATCGCTTCAAGCAGATCCGGCACGCGCTTCACGGGATCCAGCCGGCCAATGAACCCGACCACCTTCCCCCCTCCCCCTTCGTCGCTTCGTCGCTTCGTCGCTTCGTCGCTCACTTCAACAGCATTGGGTATCACAACGACCTGCTCTGCCGGCACGCCGCTCCACTCCATCGCCGCGCGCTTCACCGACTCGCTGGGCACGACGATCCGCTCGGCCACGAGCGCAATAAGCCGCTGCAGACGCCAGTGCCACCCCGGCCAGGGCTGCGTCGTCTGGATGGACTGAATGAACCGCACGTTCGGAAACAGCGAGGAAATGCCGGCCGCCAGTGCGTTGGCGTGGATCAGGAAGCTGAACACCACGTCGAATCCCCCCCGCCGCAAGAGCTCCACCAGCCTCGGCACGATCCGAACATCCATCGCGCAGCACGCGCCCAGCGCCGTCACCGGCACATTCGCATCCCGCAGTTGGTCGGCCACCGGCCCCCACCGGCCAAGGCACGCCACCTCCGCCTCGACACCCGCGCCGCGCAGGCGAATGGCCAACTCCCGCACCACGGTGGGCGTGCCGCCAATCTCCAGGTCGGTGATGAGGAGCAGCACCCGCATGAGGGCAAGAGTATAGGGCAGCTCATTGTGCCGCCAGTGCCCTCACTGGCGGAATTCTCCGGCCGAAAGGACCGCCAGTGAGGGCACGGGTCTAACTCACGTTTCCGGCACTTTAGGCTGTAGTTCCAGCCCGATTTCCCCCGCCGCACACGTATAACCTGCCATGCTTACAGGGGTTCGCTCGAGCGGGGCGGCGTTTTCTCGTGCAAAGTATACCCATGTAAATGATGGTTTTGTTCTTGATTAGGCTTGGTAGTGTCGATATACTGTGTTCATGTACGTCGAGTCCATCCCCAACCGCTCCTCTCCGCCCGCCATTCTCCTGCGCCAATCCGTCCGCGAAGGCGACAAGGTGCATAAACGCACCCTGGCCAATCTCTCCGACTGGCCGCCGCAGAAGATCGCGGCCCTGCGCCGGGTGCTGCGCGACGAGGGCGTCGGCGTCGATCCCGCCCAGGCCTTCGTGAACACGCGCACGCTGCCGCATGGGCACGTGGCCGCCGTGCTGGGCACGATCCACCGGCTGGGCCTGGACGCGATCCTGGCCTCCCGGCGCTGCCGCCAGCGCGACCTGGTGCTGGCCATGATCGCCGCCCGGATCCTCTTCCCCACCAGCAAGCTGGATACAGTGCAGCGCTGGTCGAGTTGCACGCTGGCCGAGGAACTGGGCGTGGGCGATGCCGATGAGGATGAACTGTACGGCGCACTGGACTGGCTGCTGGAGCGTCAGCCGGCCATCGAGAGGAAGCTGGCGCAGCGTCATCTGCAGGAGGGCGCCAGCGTGCTGTATGACCTGTCCAGCAGCTACTACTATGGGATGCACTGTCCGCTGGCGAAGTTCGGGCACGACCGCGACAGAAAGGGCCTGCCGATCATCGTCTATGGCGTGCTGGCCAATGGCGCGGGATGTCCGGTGGCGGCGGAGGTGTACGCGGGGAACACGTCGGACCCCAAGACGGTGGCCGACCAGGTGGGCAAGCTGCGGGAGCGGTTCGGCGTGGGGCGGGTGGTGCTGGTGGGGGATCGCGGCAGCGTGACGAGCACCAATGTCGAGAAGCTCAGGGCCTGTCCGGACGTGGGGTGGATCGGGGCGTTGCGGACGGAGGCGATCCGCGCCCTGGTGGCGGCGAAGGTGATCCAGCCCTCGCTGTTCGACCAGCAGAACCTGGCGGAGGTCTCCTCGCCGGATTATCCGGGGGAGCGGCTGGTGGCGTGCTTCAATCCGCTGCTGGCCGAGGAGCGTCGGCGCAAGCGACGGGAGTTGCTGGCGGCCACGGAGAAGGAGCTGGCGCGGCTGGCGGCGGAAGTGAAACGACGCAAGACGAAACTGCTGACGGCGGCACAGATCGCGCTGAAGGCGGGCAAGCGCGTGAACAAGTACAAGATGGCCAAGCACTTTGATCTGACGATTGGCGAGAGCACCTTCGGCTACGCACGGAAGACGGCGCAGATCGAAGCCGAGTCGAGGCTGGACGGGATCTACGTGGTGCGGACCAGCGAGGCGGCGGCGCCATGGCCGGCGGGCGACGTGGTCCGCGGGTACAAGAGCCTTTCCGCCGTGGAGCGGGCCTTCCGCTGTCTCAAGGGCGTGGACCTGAAGGTGCGGCCGATCTGGCTGCGGACGGAGGCCCACGTGAAGGCGCACGTGCTGCTGTGCGTTCTGGCGTACTACGTGGAATGGCATATGCGTGCTTCGCTGGCCGAGTTGCTCTACGCCGATGAGGAATTGGAGCCCAGCCGCGCCATGCGCGACCCGGTCCTGCCGCCGCAGACGTCGCCGTCGGCCGCGGCCAAGAAGTCCACGCACCTCACGGCCTCGGGACTGCCCGCGCAGAGCTTCGCGAGTCTGCTGGTCAACCTGGCCACGCTGGCACGCAACACGTGCGCGATGCGGGATGACCCGCAGGGCACCAGCTTCGCGCTGCACACGGAGCCGACGCTGCTGCAACAGCGGGCCCTGCAGCTCCTGGGTCTGTACCCAGTAGCCGGAAAGTAAATCCTTGCACTACGCCTTTGCTGACAGGGATTTACCGGCTTGCCGACGTGGAACTACGGTTTAGGCTGCCTGATCAGCCCAGAAGTCGGACCATAGCCCGCTGTAGTCCAGGCATCGTAGCGCCGCCATCGCTTCGGCATGCCTCGGGGTCCAGCGGGCGCTGTTGAGTTTCAGGCGGTTGCTGACGATCGTCTTGTTGGCGCCTTCGATCAGCCCCGAGCCGATCGGGCGGCCATCGGCCAGACGCTGGCGATACCATTGGGCCTGCGACCAGGGCCGGGCCTGCGGGCTCTTCTCTCCGAACAACGCTTTGCCGCAGCCGTGGATGTGCTGGCTCACGTGGAACACGTCCAGCACCCACTGGGCTTTCTTCCAGCAATGCCCGGCCTGATCCCAGATCCACTTCGCTCCGTCGGCCAGCACGCTCAAGTTTTCATCGTCGATCACCCCCAGCTTGCGGCTCATGCGTTTCCACGCCTGGCCCTGCTGCTCGCACGCCGCCATCGACGCCCAGGCGATCCGCACGCTCGGCTCGGGCAGCACCCGATCCTTCCATTGCTCGGGCGTCGCCGGCAAGCCGGCCTCCCGCTTGCCCACCACGTTCAGCCGAAGATCACGCCATCCTTCGGTGGTGTTGACGGTCACCCCGTCGGTGTAGAACTCCTGATCGCCACAGGCCTGCTGGAACAACTCGGCCGGGCAATCGGACTGGGCGATCCACCGCTGCGCCGCTTGGCCCTCCTCCTCGCTGACCCGCCGGATGGTGTCGTTGCTGACCTTCAGCAAGCACAGCTCTTCCAGACGCTCGGCGGCGGTGTCAAACGACCAACTCATTCCCGCCAACGCCAGCATCCGCCGGGCCGCCGGCGTCGCCATCCCGCTGCCGACCAAACCCGACCACTGATCGAACGGCAGGACATTCTTCGTGGCACTTGCCGCAGGCGTAGTACCGCCGGCTCACCTCGAACTCGCCCACCACGGTCAGCAGCGTCTTCTTCGACAGGCCCTTAAAGTAGGCCTTGGCCCCACAGGAACACGGCCGGCTGTTTACCCCTTTTTTGCGCCTCATCGTGGGCGCTGACCAGCAGGCTGAGCGTTTTCCGCATTTGCTCGAACCCTTTCTCTCGCACGGCCTGCTCCAGCACCGCCATCCCCCGGCCATGCGGAGCATTCCGCATCACCTGTTTCAGTTCGCGATAGTTCAGCAAGGCCTGTTCGGCCACCAGACGTTCCTCGTCGTTCTCAAACTTGCTCTGCGGCGGCACAAAGGGGCGCTGAAGCGGCCCGGTCGGGAAGTTGCCAGTTGCCAGTTGCCAGCGGACAGCAGATAGCAGATAGCAGATAGCGGGTGGCGAGTGCGCGCGGAGGGCGGCGGGGTGAAGGTCATACGTTGTCGGCGGGGTTGGGTGCGCATGATGGCTCCTTGCGGGGCGCCTCGCTCATTGGTTGAGGCCACAGGGCGATGGATGCGCCCTTCAATATTCCCGTCGGCGTTACGCCAATCGGTTTGGGTGGGCGAAACATGGCGCAACGCTGGTGGGGTTCTTCGCGGGGAAAGCGCGGGATCTGGCGTGTGGGCTGGCCGATCTGCGCAACGCGCGTGTGAGGCGTCTGAGCCGGGCATTGCGGTGGGCGCGGGGTTTGCTTTGCTTGTTGAGTGCGATGGCCAAAAGGGGCGGAGAGAAGGAGGTGGACGGGCTTTGCCTGATCCTGCTATCAGGCGGAACCTACTTGCGTCCTCGTTCCAACTCCCCGGCGACACCCGTTTGGTCCAACAGCCGAAACACCTGCTTCGCTTGGTAGCCCGAACGGAAGTCGCCCTTGTCAAACCAACACAGGGCTGCCCCGTGTCTTGCAAAGTCGGCCGCCAAAGCGTGAAGGTCATCTCGCAGTCGGTTGGCAAACGCGGACACGACGATGATGCGTTTGAGGTTCTTGCACTGACCTGAGCCGACGGCCTTGAGTACGTTGGATATCTCTTCTATGCCACGCCGCGCGGCCTCCCGACTGTCATAATTCGCAAGGGCCAGATCGGCAATCCAGGCGTTCTCGACGTCCGTATCGGTGAATGGACGCTTGTTCAGTCTGCCCAACACGTATGGGCAAACAGCAGCCTGCTGCGTTGTGTACGCGTACTCCAGATGGCCAAGAGTGTAGATGAAGCGGGGATCATCGACGAGTTCTGGCACAAGCGATTTTGCGGTGAGTTGCGGGCTCTGCACCACAACTTGAGCGCCGATGGCCGACTCAAGGTCGGCGGCGGTTATAGGGTATGGTGCAGGAAGCGCGCCGGTCTGCGCCAAGATTTCAAGAGCCTGGGTCCCGGGCGTCAGATTGCTCCACCAGTTGTCGGTCCAGATAACGTTCCACACGAGAAGCTCCTTCCCCACACCAAGGTGAACTCAGGTCGGTAAGACGATAGTGATCTCCACAATAGTCCCCTCAATCGCGCATGCCATCTTACCGCCAAATCGATCCTCGACTAGAAAGCGCACCAGACCAAGGCCGCGTTTGACCCTTGGTGTATCCTTGAGCGTGTCAGTCAGTTTAGACCGCTGAGGTTCCTTTGCGGCGTTCGTCACGCGAATGAGGATGCCCTGCTCCGGGTAATCGCGGTCGGGCGTCTGATAGATGGAACCGGAGGGCCGCGGCGAATTGCTGTCCCACGGTTTGAACGCGTAGGTCACTTTCGTGCTTTGATCCGACTTCGTGTCTCGGTTCAGCCACGCATTGCGTATGAGGTTGAGGGTCATCGCGAATACCGCAGCGCCATCACAGCCGCCGCCGGTCGGCAAGTCGGGGCTGAACTGAAACAGCAGGGTCTTATCGTACTCAAGGTCGAGCTGGTCCGGCGGCGTTTCCAGAATGGTCTCGTAACTGCCGACATTCACCGTGCCCAGGGCCAGTGCCCCGCGCACGTAGAACTCAAAGGGGCGACGCAGGTCGTCTCTTTGGCGCTTCGAGAGCGACGACGCCGCAGGCTGCGCATGGTACAGGTCGGGCAGATGGATCACGTAATCCAGGAAAGGCTCCAGCGGCGGCTTTGCCCACGGCAGCAGTTGAGTACTCAGTGCGCCCCGCAGCTCATGATCGATGCCCATGCTCGGGTCGCGCTCGATGGTCTCCCAGGCGTCGATCAGGATGGTAACGCTCTTTCCGGCAAGCACGATGAGCTCCATGTCATCAGGGTCTGGGCGTGGGCGCGGGCGCTCTGTCCATTTCCCATTAACCAGTTCCCGCCTCCAGGGGCCGCAGCGAAAATAAAGCAAACCTCTAAGTTCGGGATCGCCTTCCCTGGCGAGATACAGGGGAAGGAGGAACACCGAATCGCCTTTTGGCAGCGCCTCGGGCAAGCGATCCAGACGGAGGCGCAACGGTCCTCCTTGTCAGGGCAACCGCGTTTGGGCATCGGGGCGTCGTCGGCTTCGGCTCTCTGGCACCCAGGGGGTGGAGCGGAATCCTGCCGGTGAGGGCACTGGCGGCACTCAATCGCGATTGCCCAGTCCTCCTGGCCTGCTTTAGGCGGAGAGTCGTCTGGCTGATCGTAGGCCCACGCACGGTTCGCGCTGAAATAGAGCGGCGGAATCCTCCGCTCTCCGAACTGCTTTTTGGCAAAGCCGTAGAGTCCGGATGCTCCGTCCGAGGGCTTCAGGGCGCGTGGGAACGCTCCAACGCGCTCGAGGGAGACGGAATCCGGCTTGGCGTGGTACAGCGTTTTGAAGACCACGACCTCATCCACAAGGAAGAATTCCTTCAGAGTCTCCGGGATCCTATCGAACAGCCCCTGATATCCCTGGCACATCACAAGGATGTCCTGCTGGCGTGCCCGGTGATACAGGGTGCCGATGTGCTGGGCGAACGATTCGAGCCAGTAGACGTCATCTAGCTGGAAGATCCCTGCCACTGCCGACTCCAGGTTGAGTACGCCGACGACGCGTGCCCCGACGGGCTGCGGATGGGCACGGCCAGTTCTGAACGCAGCATGCGTGGGTGTCGATCCCGGGCCGACGACCCAAGGCGAAAGGTATCGATCGACCAAGGGGACAGGGGCAGTTTCGGATCCTCCGCCTCGGGCGAACGGAAATCCTCGACCAGCAGCGCCTTGTTGTTGTAGGCCACCCACGCCGTAATGCCCACCCAGCTCCCGTCCGCTTTCGGGTCAACCGGGCGCTCGTTTGTCTCCTGCGAGGGGTCAAGCAAGTCTTCCGGCACGCCAAAGAATCTGCCGGGACGCAGGTATAGACAGGAAGCCGCCTCGCCTTCCTCCAGCTTTCCCCGCTCCAGATCGTAGATGCGTGCCAGAACGGGACCCCTGTCGCAGTACATGGCGGACGCGGCGATGAGGATCTGCGACTGGATAAGCTCCATAGCCCTTGGGGGCGCCTCGGGCGCAGCCTGACCGCTCCGGTGAACTCCGAACGCCTCGTCGCGCCCGACAGCGAACTGCGGCGTCGTGACCAGCACTTCATGGAGCTTGGAAAGGTGCTGCCGGATTTTCCTGGCACGCCGTCGCTCGGCCGCCGACGGCCCTTTCCGGCGGATCTCGCTCAGCATTGGCTCGACAAATGTCGCCACCGACATCAGCAGTTCGCAGTCGGCATGCTCCAAAGGCGTCTCGGCGCGGATGTCGTCCCGTCGCCGATTGAAGAAGACAACAATCTGGCGTTGGTCCAGCAGGCAGCGCGCGTGGTTGAGCAGGCCCTCCCGCTTCGCGAAGTCCCCCTTAGGATCTCCCAGCTGCGCGTCCTTGCACTCGGCCTTCTGTATGTCCCTGACCCATTCGGTATCCGCTGGGAGGACGCCGTACATAGGCGCTCGTATGCGCACCCCCGTCATGTACCAGAGAGCATAATCCGAGATCCCCATCTGGCCCGGGTACCGCGCTCGCCAATCCTTCATGTAGACGATGACGGGACCGCGACACACCTCGCGCGAGACGAGATCGAGAACCGCGCGGACCCGCGCCGCCAGTTCCAGCGACGCATTGGCCGCAATGTGCCGGATCCTTGTCCAGGTCGCATCGTTCATATCACGCCCGCCGCGCCCTCAGGCGGTCCTTGATCGCCTTGACCATCTTCGCCAGTTCCCTTCGCCCTCCGGCCGGCCGCGTGCGCAGTTCGTTAAGCGCCGCCAGCACCGTCTCTTTGAGGTCGTCATAGCCCTCCACGCCCAATTCGTTTCCGTACCGGGGCAGGCACCTCTTTAGGCGCGCCCATATCCAATCATAGCTGCGCGGCGTTATCACCACATCCGAGCGCCGGTTCCAGGCAAAGCAGGCCTCGTTGCGATGCATCCGATAGAACCAATTGGCCGTCGGAAGATCGGCGCCGCGAGCGGCGCGCTCTTCGGTCCGCGCGCGCGTCATCAGGTTCTCGATCAGGTCGTACGCGAGAGCGCGGTTCTCGCTGCCGGCCACCACGCACAGGTGCCATTCTCCAGCGCATGATCGTGACGCCTTAGCAAGCTCCTTATCCAGCTTTTCGCCGTTCAGCTCGATCCCCTGCGTGCTGAGTTTACGAAACGCCCAGCACGTAGTTGGCGTGGCCAGCGCGTGCAGCACGACGCGCCCCTCAGAATCTCCATTGGGACGCCAAACGTGGCGGACCTCGTGCTCGGTCGTCTCGCGCTGGGCCGTCAGGCTATCCACCAGCGTCGAATACCACTGCCGCGCGAACAGCCATTTTCCGGCCGCGCCTCCGATTGTCAGATCCTGCAGGTATTCCGGCTCAAGACACGAATCCAAGGGAACGATTGGTGCCCCTTGGTCGCCGGTGGCGAACAGCAGATCACAAATCCGCAAGCTCCGCTCGATTCCATCCCTCCAATTCTTGCGGTCGTAGTCGTACGCCCGCTCTAAGCCGGGCAGGCATGCCCAGAACATTTCCAGGAATGTAATAGTGAGCGTCTCGCGCATGCGCGTCTCCAACAGACATCGCGCCTGCGCCAGGCGGCACAAGGCGATGATCTCCTCCCAAAGAAGGACCTCCGGCGGACCCGCGGTTGGGTCATTGATCCATTGCTGCAGGAACATCGCCCGGTTCCGCAACCAGCCGCGCCAGCCGCTCGCCACATCGCCGCCCCACAGCTCTTCGGCGACCTTGTACAGGGTGTCGGCGATGGGAATATCGGGTGCGCGCAGCTCCTGCAGCACATCCTGTCGGCAGATCATCAGACCGAGGTTGTGGCTGTAGGGAACCGACCAAGAATCGTCTGTCTGAGCCTTCGCCCTCGGGTAGGCGTTGAGGTTGTGACACTTCCTTATCGCCCCGACGAAATATCTCAACGGATTGCTGGCTCGGCCGAGGAACTTCAGTGACTGCCGCCTCAAGGGAGCAAGCAACCTGCGCGATTCGCCCTCTGCCGCCGCGCGCACAACTGGCCCACCCAATGCGTGTCAAAACTTGCCAGATGCAGGTCCGTGCGGGGTGGCATCATTTTAGTGCGGCGTGTCACCGCGAACGTCTGGTCCATGCTCCTGCGGTCAAAAACGTCGAAGCGCAGCGCCGGATAGAGTTGGCGCAGGTCAAGCGCCCTGAAATCCTCCCAGAGTTGTTTTTGCACGGCGTTTTCGGCGAAGAGGACCAGATGCCCGTCACCCGGATACGTCTCGAAGAACTCAAAGCCCCGCACGGGCACGATGTCATAGGCGCACCGTCGCGACTGATTCATGCCGGAGCGATTCTTCAAGACGCGGCAAAACGACCGACTCTCGACGGTCTGCATGCGGCCTTGTTCCCCCGCCGGATTGGGCAATTCCACGTCCATCGTGTATCCGACGCCCGAGCGCGCCCCGAGCGGCGTCCGCGCCCTCCCCGCCACCGGCTCTGTCCACAGCAGAATTTCAGCGTCGCAGAAGAAGCTCTCGGCCATCTGACTGACGCTATCCCTCGCGTCCACATGGTACTCGCCGCTCATCAGGACGATCGCGTTGGTGCCCTTCTTTCGAAGCTCGTCGGCCAGCCGCTGGAACACGCCCCTCAGGCGGAACTCATCCTGCACCTTGGCGAGTACGATTTCCGCGAGGATATTCAGCGAATCGACGAAAATGAGGTAGCGGTCGTCTTCTCCTCTGGCTCGGACTTTGGACTCGGGCCCAGACAGCAGGAGGTTGGCGATGACGCTTGGAATCCGTCGCTCGTCAACGTCCAGCCGTGCCAGCGCCAACTCCACGTCGGGCCGGCTGATCCCGACCCAGTTCTTGTCCTCCGCGCCATCGTCCGGCACCGAATCTAGTGAGGATGAGTAGTGCCTCTTCAGCCGCAACCGAGTTGGCTTCTCCTCGTGCTCCAGCGACACGAAAACCCTGACGAAGTCTAGCCCGAAGGGATCTTTCTCGCCGCGACGATGCTCCTGGAGAAGCTGCAAACCGAGAGTGGTCTTGCCGCTTCCCGGGGCGCCGCGGATGAGGACGATCTGGCCGGCCTGCGGCAGGCATTCCTCCGAGCCTTCCGGCACGCCGAACAGCCGCGCCAGCTTGACAAGCTGGTCGGATTGTAGCCTCAGCGAGAATGGCCCTTCCGCTTTGTCCACTCTTCCGCGCCTGCTTCGGGAGACAGCCCGACAAGAATGACGTTATAGACAACGCAATATCATTTGCAAGAGGAAATCGTACATTCGCGTAGATATGCTGACATTCGGGCAGATAGGAATGAGCTGGCAGCCATCGCGGAGGGGCTTTTTCTGGCCAAGGGCGCATTCGATCACGATGTCGTTGCAGTTGCGCGGAAAGTCGGGGCGAACGTCGGCTACGGGCTCCAGCCCTCACGGTATTGGCGGTGAAGGTGGCGATCAACCGCATCGTCGTTGCTGATCTTCAGGCTCGGCCCATCCCAGGGGAAATCAAGGCGGACACTGCTGATTGTCTTGCTGCGAACGTCTCCACGTCGGGGAAATGAAGGGGGATTGCACAAGTAAGCTCGCGAAAGAACGCCATGTGAACTGACACGTAGCTGAAACCTCTCACTGCAGACCCAGCGGGTGCGAACCCCGTCCACCAGAGCGTAGCCGCGCAGGTGCGAAGCGAGTCTTGCATCGTGCCGGGGCAAGTGCGGCGCCGTGAAGCGTAAACAGCGAGTCGTCAAGCCGTCCGATTGAGCCTCGAAAGTCCATCGAGAGAGCACGCATTTTCCCCCGCCTCAATACGCCCTCCCCGCCAACCCATACCCATGCCGGTTCACGAAGAAATACCTCAGCGCGTCCATCACGTGGTCGTGCGTCCCATCCTTGATCGGCACCTCGCTCCCGCCGTCGGCGTAGCGGTATCCCCGCATCGCCGCGATCAGCCGTTTGCAGCGCGGGTGGATGTACAGCGAGACCGCGCCCGTGCCCGAGCACACCGCCGTCCGCACCATTTCCACGCCGTCCTGGATCCGGCTCTTGCGATGCCTCACCACGAACCCCTCCGATCGCAGCATCTGCACATCCGACATCGCCGTCTGCTCGTGCCGGCCCGCGCCGGAGCTTACGACGTGTTTGCCTGCTCAAATTGACGGACCTGCACCCAAGGCGTAACGTGTTGGGATGGCCCTGCTGGATGGCATCCGGGAGAAGGTTGGCCGACGGCAATACGAGTTCTCCAAGCATGCCGTGGACCAGAGTATTCTCCGTGACATCAGCGTGCGAGACGTCGAGGAGGCGATTTCGGGACAAAGCGAGGTGATCGAAGACTACCCGCATGACAAGTACGGTCCGAGTTGCCTGATCCTTGGGTTTACCAAGGCGGGCCGGCCGTTGCACATACAATGCAGTTATCCGAGTCGCGCGCTGATCAAGATCGTCACACTCTACGAACCGGACCCGGATCTCTGGGTTGACTTAAGAATCAGGAAGGCCCCTTGAAGAGGCAAGACTCATGAAAGAGACGATGATCGACACCGAGGTCACCTACACGGTTCAATTGGGCGGGAAGTTCTACCTGATTGAGCACGTTCCCGCCCGCGTCTGCCAGGAGACCGGGGAACAGCTTTTCTCGGCCGAGACCGTGGAGCGCATCCAAGCCCTTATCAAGGGCGGCACGAGACCCGATCGGGTCATGGAAACCCCGGTCTATACGTACGCATGAGCCGCCCATGTGACTGCGGGCGACCTTGTCAGCACCCCGATCGAACGACACGGATCACGCACAGCCATTCCAGCTAATACGCCCTCCCCGCCAACCCATAGCCATGCCGGTTCACGAAGAAATACCTCAGCGCGTCCATCACGTGGTCGTGCGTGCCGTCCTTGATCGGTAGCTCGCTGCCGCCGTCGGCGTAGCGGTAGGCGCGCATGGCCGCGATCAGGCGTTGGCAGCGCGGGTGGATGTAGAGCGAGACCGCGCCCGTGCCGGAGCAGACGGCCGTGCGGATGAGTTCCACGCCGTCCTGGAGGCGGCTGGTGCGGTGTCGCACGGCGAAGCCGGCCGAGCGGAGCAGTTGCACGTCCGAGAGCGCGGTCTGCTCGTGGCGGGCGGCGCCGGCCGGGTCGCAGGCCAGGGCGTGGACCGCGCCCCAGGGACGCTGGCGGATGTGGTCGATGTGCTCGGCCATGGTGCGGAGAGGCTGGACGTACTCGTCGATGACGTGGACGAGGCCGCCGGGGACCTGGCGAATCCACAGGCACACCAGCGGCGACGCGAAGCCGAAGTCCATGCCCAGCCACAGCTCGCTGTTGTCCATGCCGTCGACGGTTTCGCGCACGTGGGTGTCGGGGGAGAAGCGCGGGAAGACGCAGTTCTCCAGCTTCGGCCGGAGGCAGAGCACAGAGGTGCTCCCACATGCGCAGGCTCTGCTCCAGCGACCCGCCGAGGATGCGCACGGCGCAGCGGGGCTTGTGCAGGAGATCGAGCAGGCTGGCCACCGCGCCCAGCGCGTCTTGCCACCGCCGCGCGGCGCCAGACGACCAGGTCGCTGCCCGGCTCGTGATACGCCCGCCAGAGGTACTCCAGCGGGGCCTGATGCCCCGGGCACACGGGGAGGGCCGGCACGCGCAGGGAGAGGTGGGCCTGCACCCACGCCCGGAGCTGGGAGGCCGTCGTGAAGATCTGCGCCAGCGGTTTGCGGATTGGGTTGTCGTCGTTCATGGCAGTGCCTTTCGGGGTTTGAGTTGCCAGTTGTTAGTTGCCAGTTGTCATCCGCCATCCCCGTCGCGTTGCACGAATCGCGACGGGACGGCGCAACATGACGGAACACACGCTGGCGTTTTCGCGGGAAAAGCCCTCGGCGCGGACTCAGCGCTGGCCGATCTGCGCAACGCACCCTGGCCGGAGCTGAATTTCGGATTTCAGATCTCGATTTCAGAGGGGCGCTCGCGCCACGTCCCTATCCTCTTACGCCGCTACGCGGCTACACCCTGCCAGCAGCCCCTTCAGACAGTTGACTGGCCGGCGGGCGTGCCCAGTCTTCCGGGCGATCACAGGACGAGTGCCATGCATGGCACTCAGCTCATTCCAACTCGCGCCCTCCCGTGCGGTTGCGCCCCGCCCGGCTTCACTTCGCCCGGTGTTTGATTCCATTTTGCCGTTCTCTATACTAGCCGGGCTTGTCGATCCAATGACGCTAACGACACTGAGAGGAGCTTGCGCTTATGCCCAGTTACAGCACCGGTGACATCCGCAACATTCTTCTGGCCGGCCACGGCGGCAGCGGCAAGACAACGCTGGCCGACGCGATGCTGTTCGCCACCGGGGCGGTGAACCGCAAAGGGTCCGTGGCGGATGGCACCAGTTTCAGCGATTTCGAGAAAGAGGAAAAGGAACACCAGCACTCGATCTACGCGTCGATCCTGCACGCCAACCACCAGGGCAAGCGCATCAACATCATCGACGCCCCCGGCTCGCCCGACCTGATCGGCCAGGCGATCGCGTGCATGCCGGCCATCGAGACCGTGGTGATCGTGGTGAATGCGCAGTCGGGCGTCGAAGTCGTCACGCGGCGGCTGATGGAGATCGCCGGCCAGCGCGGCATTCCGCGGGCGGTGATCGTCAACAAGATCGACATGCCCGAGGTGGACCTCAAAGCCATCGTCGCTCAGGTGCAGGAGGCGTTCGGCAAGAGCTGTCTTCCCATCAATCTGCCCGGCGATGGCGGCAAGGCGATCGTCGACTGCCTCACAAATAAGGAGGGCAAGGCGGATTTCTCGTCGGTGGCCGAGGCGCGCAGCGCGGTGCTCGATTCGATCGTCGAGCTGGACGAGGCGCTGATGGCCAAGTATCTCGATGGCGAGGACCCGACGGCCGAGGAGATCCACAACGCGCTGGTCAAGGCGATGAAGGAGGGGCACGTGGTGCCGATGTGCTTCACGGACGCGAAGACCGGCGTGGGCGTGAAGGAACTGCTGGATATCATCGTCGCGCGTTTTCCGAGCCCGCTCGACGGGATCGCCCGGCCGTTCGTGACGGGGCAAGGCGCTGAAGAAAAGCCGTTTGCCTATGTGCCGGACGCGGGCAAGCCGCTGCTGGCGCATGTCTTCAAGGTCACGACAGACCCATTCATCGGCAAGCTGGCGTATTTCCGCGTCCATCAGGGCAAGGCAACAGGTCAGGTGCAGGCGTTTGTCAGCGGATCGAAGAAGGGTGTAAAGCTGTCGCACGTGTTCAACCTGCAGGGCAAGGACAAGCCGGAGGCGGATGCGATCATCGCGGGCGACATCGGCGCGGTTGCGAAGATCGAGGAGATCAAGGCCAACGATGTGCTGCACGACGATCACGCGATGGATGATGTGCGGTACAAGCTGCCGGCCTTCCCGACGCCCATGTACGGCCTGGCCGTTTCGCCCAAGTTGCGCGGCGACGAGCAGAAGATCAGCGGTGCGCTGGCGAAGATCGTGGAGGAGGACCCGACGTTCAAGTCGATCATGGACCGGCAGACGCACGAGCTGGTGATCTCGGGCATGGGCGACCTGCACCTGCGGCTCGTGCTGGAACGCCTCAAGAACCGCGGGCTGGATGTGGAGACCAAACCGCCGAAGATCGCGTATAAAGAGACGATCACCGGCAAGGCCGATGGCCACCATCGCCACAAGAAGCAGACCGGCGGCGCCGGGCAGTTTGGCGAGGTTTTTCTGCGCGTCGAGCCGCTGGCGGATGATTCACCTAACCGAAAAGCCAACGGCGGGCCGGGACTGGAGATCGCCAACGAGGTGTTCGGTGGGTCGATCCCGGGGCAGTTCATTCCGGCCGTCGAAAAGGGAATTCATGACACCGTCGAGGCCGGCGTGCTGGCGGGTTATCCGATGCAGGATGTGCTGGTGGCGATCACCGACGGCAAGCACCACCCGGTGGACAGCAAGGAAGTGGCGTTCCGCACGGCCGGCAAGCAGGCGACAAAGGATGCCATCATGAAGGCCAAACCCGTGCTGCTGGAACCGATCGTGAACATGGAGATCACGGTGCCCGAGGCAAACGTGGGCGCGATCACCGGCGATCTTTCGGGCCGGCGCGGCCGAATCATGGGCACCGACATGCTTCCGGGCGGGATGACGGTGATCAAGGCGAAGGCGCCGCTGTCGGAGGTGATGCAGTATCAGAGCCAGCTCAAGAGCGTGACGGGCGGGCAGGGCTCGTTCATGATGGAACTGAGCCACTACGATCCGGTGCCGCCGCAGGTGCAGGCGCAGATCGTGGCGCTGTACAAGCCCAAGGCGGAAGAGGAATGATGGGGGTCCCGAGCTAAAGAAGAAGCCCCCGGGTTGCACAAACCGGCGGCTTTCCTGTAATTCAGCTCATCTTGCCGGATTCCGCGGATGGGCTGGCGCCTGGAGACGCCTGCTCTGCGGGTTTCTCGGCGGACTGCTCAACCGGCTTGCCCGTGTACGGATCGAACTTATACGCGGTGGGAAGCTTGGGCTTCCCGGTATAAGGATCGAATTTCTGCTCGATCTCCGGCGTGGACGGCTGCGACTGGGCATCGCTGGCCTTATCGACATCATCTTCGACGCCTTTGAGGCCCTTCTTGAACTCCACGATGCCCTTGCCCAGGCTGCGGCCGACTTCCGGCAGTCGCTTGCCAAAGAGCAGCAGCCCGAAGGCGGCAATAATGATCCACTCACCCATGCTGGGCATCCAAGCCAGATACTGGACAGGATCGCTCATCATGGAAATTATCGGCTGGGCCATTCGTATACCTCAGTTCAATACCTGGCTTATCCCACAAATCGGTCGGAAGATTATACGTCAGGAAGCCGCCGCCGTTAAGGGCATTCCACCCCGCAAAATTTCCAGGAGCTTGCGCAAGTCTTCGGGAAGCGGGGCTTGGAGCGTCATGCGCTGGAGGGTGACAGGGTGTACGAAGCTGATCTGCCAGGCGTGCAGGGCCTGACGGTCGAATCGCCAGCCGCCGCTCTCGACAATCCGGCCGCCGTAGGTGGTGTCGCCAACCATGGGGAATCCGCGGACACTCATATGCACCCGGAGCTGGTGGGTGCGGCCGGTCTTGGGGCTAAGGCGCAGGAGAGCGAAGGCATCGCCAGAAGGCGAGCGGAAGACCTCTTCGACCTGGTAGATCGTAACCGCCGACCGGCCGCCGTTTTCAATCTTGCGCACCGCCTGTTTTTCGCGGACGTAGCGGTCCCGGCCGATGGGCATGTCGATGACATCGCCGGCGAGTTGCGGAACTCCATGAATGATCGCGAGATATGTCTTTTCGATGGTGCGGTTCTCAAACTGGCGGGCCAGCCGCCAGTGGGCCTCGTCGGTCTTGGCGATGAGCATGATGCCGGTGGTGTTGCGGTCGAGACGGTGCAGGATTCCCGGGCGCCAGTTGCCGTTGATGCTGCTCCATTTCTGTCCGTAGTAGACCAGGCCATTGACGAGCGTGCCCGTCCATTTCCCCCGCGCGGGATGGACGATAAGGCCGGCCTGCTTATTGATGGCCATCATGTGGTCATCTTCGTAGATCACGTCCAGCGGAATAGGCTCGGGGACGATTTCGGTGACCGGCTCGGGCGGGGCGACCATCTCGACGATATCCGCCTCGCGCGGATGGTAGCTGGCCTTGGTGGTGACCTTGCCGTTGACGGTCACCCACCCTTCATCGATCAGCCTCTGCACGGATGCGCGCGACAAGTACGGCACGCGATCGGTGAGATATTGGTCGATACGCCGGATGAGATTCCTGCTCACCCGGAAGCGGAAGTGCTCGACATCCTGCTCCTGCTCGTCTTCGGGCAGTTGGGCAGGCGCAAGATCGTCTGGCGTCGCGGTCATCGGGGGATCTTAGTGCGCTGGCGATGTCGCGGGGCTGGTGGTGGGACTGGCGCTGGGGCGAAGCGTGGGCAGCGACAGGCGGGTCGTGGGAGTTGCGGGCAGCTCGGGGCCAAGGGGCGCGGTGGATGGCAGCAGCGCGGGGCGGCTGGAGGGCTGGCTCGTGGATTCGAGCATGTTCTGGCTGATCGAGGGCAGCAGGTCGGCCAGGGTTTCCGTCTTGGGAGGCGCCACGGGTCTCTTCTGCTCGGGCAGCGCCTTCAGCCGCGATTGAGCAATGAGCTTGATGGCGGGCGGCGCGCTGGGGTTGTCGGCAACCGCGGTGAACTGGCTGGCGGCCTCCTTCCAGAACTGGCTTTCGCCGGCCAGCGCCTTGTTGGCCAGCCGGCCGTCGTCGTATTGGGCCTCGGTCAGTGCGATGACGGCGAGGCCCATGTGGGCGGTGGCAATGAGATCGTGCTGGGTGGCGTTGGTCTTGATGGCTTTCTGGTAAGCCTCTTTGGCCTTCGCATAGAGGTCGGCGCCGGGGGGCTCGCTGGGGGCGGAGGGATTGGTAGCGGGGATGTAGCGGTGCTCGGCCTGTTTGTAGAAGTAATCGCCGAGAAGGACATAGCCCTGTGCCTGGATATCGGGATCGCTGGCTTGATCCAGGGCACTGCGGACGAGATCGGGAACTTTTTCGCTCTCGGCGTGCTCGCGATTCTGATCGAGAGCGCCGATCAGCAGCCGCGCGTTATCGAGCTGTTGCTGGGCGGCGGCCCGGGCCTTGTTGGGCGCCTCGAGCCGCCAGCGGACGACCCAGACGATGGCCAGAATCACAATGAGGCCCAGGAGGATGCGCGTGCCGTATTGTTGCCAGAGCTGGGGGAGGCGCCAGCGTATCCACAGCGCCAGGGCGTTGGTTTGGAGTTCGTGCCTGCGTTCCGCTTTCATAGACCGGTCAGTGTAATGCCCGCCCATGCTCAAGGCAAATCCGCTGCAGATCCGGCGCGGATCGCCTGTTGTGCTCGCTGCCACAGACCATCCTCATCAGGCGGAGCGGAGGATCTGCCGCCAAACCGCCAGCGTATCGGATCGCTCGATCTCGGGCGTGTGGTTCTGGCGGATGTAGGCGTTCTGGTTGAAGATGACCTTGCGCACGCCCGGCGCGGCCAGCGCGATGGCGGGGCCTTCGATCTCGGGGAAGACGAGGATGTTGTCGGGGCGGATGTTGACGGGAGGATAGAGAATGGGCGTGGAATGCTCGAAGAATGCGGGGCGAAAGCCGGCGGCGTGGTGGACGATGAAGGCGGCGTGGCCGGCCGAATTGAGGATATCGGCGTGGCGGTAGAGGACGCGCAGGCCGCCGGAAGGATGCGGCAAGTCGGGGGCGAGGAGGTAGATGGGCATGGGGTGGATTTTCGATTTTTGAGTTTCGATTTTCAATTGGATGGGGCGGCTGTCAGACACGTGCGGCACAATGGAAGCCGGTTGCATGTGGCGTGCGGGGCAGTGTTTACAGTCCTTGCTGCAAACCTAAAGAAAAAATGCACATTTGTTGTTGACATCACAACGGGGGGGGGGGTATACTACAGGCTGTTTGCTTGATGGTCGAATATGTTAGTTAGGATGGGAGATGCGGCAAGGGCCGCTGGGATCGAAAAAGACGATGCGCGGGCTCGCGCACGGCACAATCAAGGGCCTGTTGTTTTGACCTTTCCTTATGTCGGGGCGAAAGCTCGCGAGGAGACGGTGCGGTCTAGTGGTGCTGTCTGGGTAACCGGACGGCTGGTGGACTTCGCGGGTGCAGTGGGTCCAAGGGAATCCTTGGCATGTCTATCGAAAGGGACGGTGTCACATGTTGGGCTCGTATCGAGACGGCGGAGTGGCGCGGGCGCGGCGGATCAGCAAGAAGCTCGCGATGGCTGTGAGTGCCGTGCCGCAGATTGAGTCGTTGGAGAAGCGGGCGCTCCTGGACGCGGGCGCAACGGCGGTGCCGAAGGGACTCTGGGACGCAGGTGAATATTGGTGGAACGCCGAAGGGAAGTTGCGCGTGTACCGCGCCACAAACGAGCTAATAGTCGGCCTGGCGCCGCACGCCGACGCCTCGAAGGTGGCGAAAAAGCTCCTGAGCATCCACCAGATGGCGAGATTCGAGCAGTACCCTTCCGAGCCCGACGGGTCGCTTCGCTTCGCGGCAAGGGTCCTCTCGGTGTGAAGCTGTTCCAGTTGCTGCAGTCGAAGGCCGAGCGGGTGCCGGGCGTTACATGGTTGTCGCCCGCATTCGTGTCGCGCAAGAGCGGCTCGCGCCTGCGCATCACGAACCTCGTCAACGTCGTGTTGAAGGCGGGGGTGGATCCCGCGTCGTTTTTTGGGCGGAGGTATGCGCATACCGAGGCGATCGGAGTCCACACATTCACGGTCACATTACGGTCCGGGGGCGGTCCGGCGGCGATCGCCGAGGCTGATCGCCTCGGCAGGGACCCCGAGGTCGTTTGGTCCGAGCCCGGCTTTTATCAGCCGATCATATTCACCGCCGAAACGGTCGGCTGGAATCTGGGCCCGAGCAGTTCCGGCGGGGCAAACGTCCAGGCGGCGTGGAGTTCGCAGACCGGCAGCTCGGACATCACCGTTGCCGTCCTCGACACGGGCGTGCAGATGGACCACCCGGATCTCGCGGCGAACATCTTCACAAACACCGAGGAGATTCCCGGCAACGGCATCGACGACGACCGAAACGGCTATGTGGACGATGTTCACGGGTGGGACTTCGTCGATGGCGACAACGACCCCAGTCCCGCGACGGCCTACGACAACCACGGCACCGCAGTGGCCGGGGTCGCGGCCGCCGTTGGCGGGAACAATGTCGGCATTTCTGGTGCTGCCCAGCACGTTCGTATCCTGCCGCTGAAAATTGCCAGGTACTACGGGCCCAAGGACGGCGATGGTTACTGGGCCGGCATTGACCGTGCGATCTATTACGCGGCTGGGGCCATGGTCGATGCGAAGGGCGAGTGCGCCGTGGTCTGGTGCGATGTCGCGGTGAAGGCTGACGAGGAAATGGCGCGAGGTGGCGCTGCTTGTGTGAGCAACCGATTGGTGGAGCCTGCGATTACGATGGGTCTGCGGTAAATGGTCGAAAGGGCAAGGTGTGACATGTCAAAGTCGTATCGAAGTAATGAGATGGCAGGCGCGCGGCGGATTAGCAGGAAGATTGCGAGGGCTGTGAGTGCGGTGCCTCAAGTTGAGTCACTGGAAAGGCGGGCGATGCTGGCGCGGGTGCGCCGGCGGTGCCGAAGGGGCTTTGGGACGCGGGTGATCACTATTGGAACTACTATGAAGGGGAAAAGCGACTCTACCGGGCCACGAACGAGCTGATAGTCGGGGTGGCTCCCCACGCGGACGCCGCGCAGGTGGCGAAGAAGCTCCTGAGCATCCACCAGATGGCGAAATTCAAACAGTACCGCTCCGAGCCCGACTGGGTCTCTTCGTTTCGTGCGCAAAGGGCCTCTTGGGGTGAGCTTATTCCAGTTGCTGCAGTCGAAGGCCGACACAGTGCCGGGGGTGTCCTGGTCGTCGCCGGCGTTTCTGTGGCGGGACAGCGGTGCGCGGATGCGCATCACGAATCTCATCAAGGTGCGTCTAGAGGATGGCGTAGACCCCGGGTTGTTTTTTGGGCGGCGCTATGCGCAGACGAAGGCGATAGGCGTTCATACGTTCGCAGTCACGCTCAAGGCGGGTGGCGGCCCTGCGGCCATTGCGGAGGCCAATCGGCTCCGGAAAGATCCGAACGTCGTCTGGTCGGAGCCCGGCTTCTATCAGCCGATCCTCTGGTTCACCGAGTTGACCGGTTGGAACCTGGGGCCGGGCAGTTCCGGCAATGCGGGCGGGGCGAACGTGCAAGCGGCGTGGAGCACCACCGCGGGGAGCGCGGACGTGACCGTCGCGGTCCTCGACTGCGGGGTGCAGATGGACCATCCCGATTTGGCGGCCAACATCTTTACGAACACGGACGAAATTGATGGGAACCACATCGACGATGACCGAAATGGATACGTAGACGACATGCATGGCTGGGACTTTGTTGGAGGAGCCGACGGTATCCCTGACAACGACCCCAGCCCGGCGACGGTCTATGACAAGCACGGGACTGCAGTCGCCGGTGTCGCCGCAGCGGTGCGGGGGAACGACCTTGGGATTTCTGGCGCTGCCCCGGGTGTGAGGATCATGCCACTAAAGATTACGAGGTTTGACGGACCAAATCCGCAAGATGGCGACTGGGTTGGCATCAGCAGTGCGATCTATTACGCCGCTGGAGCGATGGTCGATGCCAGCGGCAATCCGGTCGCGGTCTGGCGCGGCGCGGACGTCATCAACGCGAGCTGGGGCCAGCCTGGGTCTGATAGCGCTATAGGCAATGCTATGGACTGGGCCAGCGCCAATGGGCGCGGCGGGCTGGGGATGCCGATTTTCGCCGCGTCGGGAAACAGCGCGAGCGGATACCCCTACAACCCGACCACGGTGCCGGCCGGCAACGGCGATGTAGGCAAGACATACCATTGGCGGATCGATTATCACCGTGGTTCGGGCGGAACGAGCACCGACGCTGTTCGCCTGGCGAATTTTCAGGGCACGGAGTTCACATCGCTCACGACGCCCAGCGGCTGGAACCTGACGCCGGTGAGCGGGCAGTCCGGCTGGGCGATCGAGGACAACCCCACGTACTCGTATGGGACAGCGCGGTATCAGTTGAAGTCCGCCGCCCTTAGCAATAATCAGGACGCGTATGTGCAGGCGCCCGATTTCGTTTGTAGTGGTTCGCTGGCCACGACGTTCCGTGCCTGGCTCGACGTGCCAGACGACACTCACGGGGATTACGTCCGGTTCACGCTATTTGAGAGGGATGACAAGACCAGCACCTACAGTGAAGTGAACCATTGGGACGGGACGATCGCGCTTCGCCCTTCGTTCACGACGGCCGTGGCCTTCCCCGGCGCCTCGACAGCGTGATCGCAGTGGGCGCATCCACCCCGCAGGGCGGGTTGTCGGCGAGCTACGGCTTGCGCGGCGCAGTACAGCCAGTTCGGGTCTGAGCTTGACGTGGTGGCTCCCGTCGGCTCCGACACTTTCAACAACAGTTCGGTGTATACCACGGATCGCACGGCCTTCTCAGGATATAACAATGTGAGTTCGGCCGACGGCGGCGACTACACGAACCAGGTGGGCACTTCGTTCGCCGCGCCCTGGCGGCGGGCGTGGCGGCGCTGATGCTCTCGAGGAACCCGGGGCTGACGCCGTCGCAGATCAGGAGTGATCTGGAGAGCAAGGCCGAGCACATCGGCAACGTGACGTACACGTCGGGATTCAATCAGTATTATGGATACGGGCGCATCAACGCCAACGAATCGCTGGCATTGGTCAGCGCGGACACCAAAGCACCGTCGATCACCGGACACGGATCGGCACACAACCCGAGCGACATTGCCGCCACCCAATCGGACCAGAGACTGCTGTTGCAGGTAAGCCTGAGCGAGCGGGCGGTATGGGCCGCGTCCGACATAACCGTCACGGACCCGAGTAATGCCGCCATAGCCAGCAGCTCAATTCAGGCCTACGGCTCGGGAACCAGTGCCATCAACCTCATTCTGCCGACGCTGACGGTGAGCGGGACGTACACGGTGACGGTGAGCGCGGCCGGCATTCGCGACCAGGCCGGAAACCACCCGACGAGCAACCTGTCCACGACGTTCTCATGGAACGGCACGGCGGCGCCGGCGCCGTCAGCGCCGAACCTGACCGCCGCCAGCGACACGGGAAAGTCAAGCACGGACAACATAACGAAGACCAGGACACCGATCTTCGCTGTGAGCCGCGCTGCAGGGAGCGGGACGTCGAGCCTCATGCTGATCGCGGGGAAGCGCGGGGCGACGGGCTGGGCGGACGTGGCGACGGCGTCGGCGACCGTGGGCGCGGCGACCTCTTACAACATCACGTTTGGGCGCTGGCCGACGGTGTTTATAACGTCTCAGCGCGCGCCATTAACGCCTCGGGTGGGATCAGCAGAGCCATGGGGCCCGCCACCATCACCATCGACACGCAGACCTCGGTCCCGGGCATCAGTTTCGCCGTGGCGTCGGGCAAGCCTCGGCTGTGGTCGTACGTGGAGCCGAACGCCACCGTCTGCGTCAAGAAGGGCAGCAAGTGGCTCTCGACCACGATCGCCGCGAATGCGTATGGGAAATGGATTTACGACGACACGACCTACACCAGCGGGACGGCGGCCTACACTGTCAAGTACATTGACGTGGCCGGGAACACGAGCGCCTCCGCAACTGGGAGTTATCCGCCCGCAAAGACCAAGAAAGCGCCACAGACTGTGCGTATCTCGGGAATCGGCGACAGTGGCCCGGAAAAGGGCTCAGGCGCGCACACAACCGACACCACGTTGGTTCTTTGGGGTTACGCGCAGCCTGGGGACGATGTGACCATCAACCGGTCGGACCTGGGCGCGATCGGGTCAACCACCGCGGGCAGTAACGGGCAGTGGTCATTCGACTATTCAGCCACGGAACTCTCCGCCGGGGATTATACGTTTATCGCGGATGATGACAGTGGGCCGGATACGTTGGAGAGCAGCGACTTCGTCGTGCATGTCGGGTTGACTGATCCGCCAGTACCGATCATCGGCGCACTGCAGGCGTATGCGGGCGGGGAGACCGTCACCATTGGGGCCGGCGAGACGACGGCGTCGATGGACTGGTCGATCACGGGCCTGGCTGAGCCGGGTACACAGGTTCGCATCAAGCGGGTTGACGGCACGTGGACGGGCCCGGTGACTGTCGCGGATGACGGCACTTGGACGGTGGACTGCCCGTTGGATTCGCTGCCGGGCAATCAGGGTGTTGACTTTGTGGCGCAGGAAGTGACCGGCTCCGGCACGGAGGGGGATCCGTGGGTGGAATCGGGCGACGTGTCGGCGATCTTCAGGATCATCCACGATGACACCGCGCCCGAGGTGTTGGCGGCCAGCGCAGTTGCCTCACCGGAGGAAGATCTGCCCGACGCTATGTTTATCGAGTTCACGGAGCCGGTGAGCGGTACGGACGTGGACCTGAGTGATCTCACGCTCAAATGTGACGGCACCGCTCTGGACTGGTCCGATCAGGCGCTGGAACTCGATGGCGACCGATGGATGATCTCCGGGATTTCATCGCTGCTGAGTAGCGACGGCGAGTATACGCTGAGCCTCGGCGCGGGGGTTGTCGCGGATCTTGCGGGGAATCAACTGACTGGGACGGCGCCTGTGGTACGCTTCCTGGTGCTGCACGGGACATCGGGTAGCGACACGTTCACGCTGCAGGCCAGCAGCGAAACAGGGAAAGTTCAGGCGTCGCGCACCGGCGGGGCAGCGTACCAGTTCGCGGCGGACGGTGGGCAGATCTACCTTACGGGTGGTGCCGGGGATGACGCTTTGGTGAGCCAAGTGGCGGAGGATCGATTGCCGACCAGCGGCGTCTTCTTCGATGGCGGTGCGGGGAATGACACCGTGCAAATCGACGGCAGTGACGGCGCCGACACCATGGGCGTCGGTTCCGGCCAAGGTATCTTCATCGAGACCGATGGGACTGAGAAGGACATCAGCTACAACGGTGTCGAGAGCGTCACGTTGAACGGCGGCTCTGGCGATGACATCATCACGGTGAATGCCGACGAGGCTGCGATCCTGATCAATGCGGGCACGGGCGACGATCTGGTAACGGTGGAGAGCGGGAGCGCCACGGTGAACGGCGGAGATGGCGCGGATACGCTGATGGGCGGCGATGGCGCGGTGACCCTGAACGGCGAGGGTGGGAATGACAGCATTGTGGGCGGGAGCGCGGCCGACAGCTTGAGCGGCGGGGCGGGGGATGATGTGATCGATGGCGGATTGGGGACGGATACGATCGTGGGCGGGACCGGGAGCGATACTGTCGATTATTCCAGCCGTACGAGCAGCGTGAGCATCACGCTGGATGGGACGGCCAACGATGGCGAGAGCGGGGAGAGTGATTCGATTGCCAGCGACGTTGAGAATGTGCGCGGCGGGAGTGGGGATGATGTGATTGTCGGGAACTCAAGCAACAACGTTCTGGAGGGCGGCGCGGGGAATGACACGCTGATCGGCGGCGCGGGCAATGATACGCTGGATGGCGGGTCCGGCGTGGACACCGTTGACTACTCCGCGCGCACGGCGGGGGTCTACGTGGACCTCTCGGCCGGGACGATGACCAGCGGCAGCGAGACGGACACGCTGAGCGGGATTGAGAACGCGATTGGCGGGAGCGGAGCCGATTCGATGGCCGGGACGAGCGGAGCGAATCTGCTGGTTGGCAATGCGGGCAATGATACGATCAGCGGCGGGGACGGGAGCGATACGCTGATCGGTGGCGCGGGGAATGACTCGCTCGTCGGCGGCGACGGCAGCGACTCACTGATGGGGGGCCCGGGCACGGATACGCTGGACGGCGGCTTGGGCAGCGATACGGGCGACTATTCCGATGAAACGGGCGGCATGTACGTGGATCTGCCCGATGGCGCTGCGACCGTGCCCGGCAATGCGGGGCTTGAGAGTCTCGTCGGCATGGAGAACGTTGTCGGCGGAAGCGGGAATGATACGATCATTGGGTCTAACGCAGATAATGTCCTGGTCGGAGGCGCGGGCGACGACTACATTACCGGCGGGTGGTATGGCAACGACTCCATCCTCGGCGGTACGGGAAATGACACGCTCTGTGGCGGGGGATACGGCAACGATTGCCTCGTGATTGACGGCGGCGCGGGCGACGACAGCATCACCGGCGGGATGGGCAGCGACGCGATTTCGGCCGGCGATGGCGACAACTACGTGGACGGCGGGACCGGGGCGGACAGCATCAGCGCCGGGTCGGGCGACGACACGATTTATGGCGGCGCGGGCAATGATTCAATCTCGGGCGGTGATGGAACCAATCTCGTTTATGGCAACGACGGCAACGACACGATCACGACCGGGTCGGGCAACGACACGATCTGTGGCGGCGATGGCGATGACAACATTGATAGCGGCAGCGGCGCGGATAGCATTGAGGGCGGCGGCGGGAATGACTACCTGAGCGGCAGCGACGGGAATGACACGGTCCTGGGCGGTTTTGGGAATGACACGATCAGCGGTGGAGACGGAGCGGACAGCATCGACGGCGCGGGCGGGAACGACTACCTGAGTGGCGACGACGGGAATGACACGATCGTGGCCGGGTCGGGCAACGACGCGATCTACGGCGGCGATGGGAATGACTTGATCTCGGCCGGCGACGGGAACAACACCATCGAGGGCGACGGCGGCAGCGATACCATTTCGACGGGCAGCGGAAACGATACGATTTACGGCGATGGCGGCTCTGGGACGGGCGACAGCGACTCGATCAGCGACTGCGGCGGATCATTTGCGTTGATCGATGGCGGGGCCGGCGATGACAGCATCAGCACCAGCGCAGACGCCAGCACGATTGCTGGCGGCGACGGCGACGACACGATCTATGGCGGGGCGGCCAGCGCGATTGACGGCGGCGCGGGCGACGACAGCATCATCGGCGGGAGCGGCAATGACAGCATCGAGGGCGGCGCTGGGGATGATGACATCACCAGCAATGGCAGGAATTCGACGATCCTCGGCGGGGATGGCAATGATACCATTTTCGGATCGGGCTTCATCGACGGCGGCGCTGGCAACGACACGATTGGCGCCGGCTATGCGAGCACGATCAACGGGGGCGATGGAAATGACTGCATTGCCGGGGGAAGCGGCAATGACAGCATCGACGGGGGCGCTGGGTGCGACACCATCAACGGTGGCGGCGGGAATGACTCCATCAGCGGCGGCGCCGACGCCGACACGATTGCAGGCGGCGACGGGAATGACACCATAGCCGGGGGCGGTGGCAATGACAGCATTGATGGCGGCGGCGGAAATGATTACCTGAGCGGCGGCGATGGGAACGATACGATCGCGGCCGGGTCGGGCAACGACACGATCTATGGCGATGACGGCGCCGACAGCATCGACGGCGGCGGCGGAAATGACTACCTGAGCGGAGCGCCGGGAATGACACGATCGTGGGCGGAGGAGGAAACGACACGATCTGCGGCGATGACGGCAACGACAGTATTGATGGGGGCGGCGGCGATGACTGCCTCAGCGGAGGCGCTGGGAATGATACGATCGTCGCCGGCGCGGGCAACGACAGCATCAGCGGCGGCGATGGCGATGACTCGATCTCGGCCGGCGACGGCAACAACCAGGTGGACGGCGGGGCCGGGGCGGACAGCATCAGCACCGGATCGGGCAGTGACACCATCTATGGAGGTGACGGCGCCGACGTGATCAGCGACAGCGGCGGTTCGTATGCCTCAATTGATGGCGGCGGCGGTGATGACAGCATCAGCACCAGCGCCGACGCGAGCACGATCAATGGCGGTGACGGCAACGACGATATCTGCGGGGGAACGGCCAGTACAATCACCGGCGGCGATGGCAATGACTGCATCACCGGCGGGAGCGGCAACGACAGCATCGACGGCGGAAGCGGGAACGATTCGCTGGACGGGGGCTCGGGCTATAACACGATCGACGCGGCCGATGGCCAGGCCGACACCATCGCCAACAGCTCGGGCAACGACACGCTGTACTACGACGATGGGGTGGATGTGATATCGTGAGGAGCGGACCCTGGCGGCATCCGCCGCGGATCGCCCCTGCCGCCGGGAGCGTCGAATCTGGCTTACATCACGGGAGCAGCCGCCGGGCGGCCTGTGTCATGCGGCGGGTCTTCGCGGCGGCTCTTCCTTGACTCAGGCGGCATCTACTTTTATGCTCGTTGCGGCTGATAGTGAAAAGTCATCAAGGCACTCACACCCTGGAGGCCGGCACCATGGTTGCAACGGCTCGGCAGTCGTTAATCTTGACCGTCGCCATTGTTTTCTGCTCACCGCTGTTTGTCACAAGTGGAGTCAGGGGGCAGGACGCTCCCGCCGCGGCGCCGGCGACAGCGCCGGCGGCCGCAACACCGGCCGCCCCCGCTACCGCGCCCGCGGCGCCCGCGACGCCGGTGACCCCGGCGGATGCGGCGGCGGCGACCCAGCCGGCGACCCCGGCAACGCCGACGACGCCGGCCGCCGAAGCCACCACCCCCACCGGCGAGCCCGTGAAGAGCGCGCTGGAGCAATCGGCCGACGATTTCTGGCATTTCGCCTCGATCGCCCGCTATGCCGAGGCCAAGGCCGAGGGTGAGAAGCTGCTGCCGCAGGGCGAGGCCGATCCGGCCAAGTTTCTCGATGCCTTCGAGAAGGTTGTCGAGTGGCGCAATCGGCACGTCCCCACCGCGCTGCGGCTGGAATTGTACGACCGGATGCTCGTGTGGGCTCGCGTGGCGGAATTGAAGGACATTACCCCCAAGTTCCTGGCCACTTTCAACAAGGCTAAGAAGGCGCGGGCGTATGACCCCGTGTTCATCGAGTCGCAGGTCGAACGGCTGGCCCGCGGCACTCGGCCATATCAGTTGGCGATGGAGCAGCTTCGCGAGAGCGGCGAGATGGCCATCCCCGTGATGCTGCGGTTCCTCAAGGACCCGGCGCAAGGAACTCGCTCCCCACATCCGCACGGCCATGCGCGGCCTGGGCTATCGCTCGCTCAATCCCCTGCTGGCAGCGACGGAGATGAAGGACTGGGACACGCTGCCCTGGGTGATTTCGGCGCTGGGCGACCTGGGCTATGACGTGGCCATCCCGTACCTGGTGCGGTTGGTGAAGGACAAGGACGTTCCCCAGACGACCAAGGCGATCGTGAGCGATGCGCTGCTGCGGCTGAACGTCGCCAACGTGCGCGACCTGGATCCGGCGCAGCTCTATTACAACCTGGCCGAGCGTTTCTATTCCGGCAAGTGCAGCGTGGCGCCGCCGGCCGGCTCACCGGTGGGATTCATGTGGGCCTGGAACGGCACGATCCTCGACAAGAAGGATGTGCCCGCGGCCGTATTCAACGAGGACATGGCGCTGCGGTGCTGCGAGTACGTGCTGGCGCTGGATCCGAGCCGCTCCGATGCGGTGAGCCTGTGGCTGCTGAACGCATTCAAGCGCGAGGTGGAAATGCCCGAAGGCGCGGTTGACCCGACGTGGGACGACAAGCAGCCCTCGGCACATTTCTTCGCCGTGCAGTCCGGCACGGGGCACCTCAACGCCACGCTTTCGCGAGCGCCTGCGCGAGCGCGAGTCGGCCGTGGCGCTGAAGGCGATCAAGTCGTTGCAGGATATCGTCGGCACGAGCAATCTCTTCAGCGGGCCGTCGGATCAGCCGATCCTGGCGGCCATGCGCTATCCCGACCGCCGCGTGCGCTTTGAGGCGGCGATGGCCATCGCGGCGGCGCTGCCGCAACGGGCGTTTGGCGGACAGGACAACGTGGTGCCGATCCTGGCCGAAGTGCTGATGCAAACCGGCAAGCCGGGCGTGCTGGTGCTCGCCAGCAGCCAGGACGAGCTGAACCAGCGGCTGGAGATGATCGGCAAATCCGGCAAGTACCTGGTGAAGGGCGGAATCAGCGCCGACACGACGGTGGCTTCGGCGACGGGGCTGCCGGGCGTGGATGTGATCATCGCCAACGAAAAGAACGCGGATCAGATCGACCGGCTGCTCAGCCAGACGCGCGGCAATGCCCGACTGGAGCGGGCGGCGCTGCTGGTGATCGTGGCGTCGAAAGTGGCCTCGCCTTATGCGAGCATCGCGATCAACGATCCGCTGGTGACCGTGACCGAAGCCAAGGATGAAGCGGGCTTCGAGGCGGCCATCGAGGAAGCCCGCAAGCGCAGCGGCGGCCTGCCGATGGATGAGAAGAAGGCGACCGAATATGCCCTGCGCAGCGCCGCGCTGCTGGAGCGGCTGGCGATCAGCCGCGGGCAGGTGCTGGACCTGAGCCTGGCGCAGAACGCCCTGCTGGCGGCGGTGGATGACACCCGGCCGGAGGTTGTGAAGGCGGCGGGACAGGTGCTGGCGCTGATGAGCCTCAAGGCCTGCCAGCAGAAACTGGCGATCAACGGAACGGATGAGAAGACGGCCGATGACGTGAAGGTGAGCCTGCTCAAGAGCCTCGCGGTGAGCGCCCGCTTCTTTGGCAATCAGCTCGATGCGTCGCAGCTCGATCCGCTGACCAAGCTGGTCGAGGCCGGCGCAACCAAGGAAGTGCGCGAGGCGGCGGCCGAAGCGCACGGCGCTGACGCTGCCGACGGAGCGGGTAAAGACGCTGATTCTGAATCGGATCAAGAAACAGGGCTGAGCGTATTTCGTATTGCGCTTGATCTGAAGCGGAAGCGTCATGCCCGCCCCGAATTCGGGGCGGGCGCTGACGCTTCCGCTTCAGACTGCACGAGAGATACGACCTACGCATGGCCCAAGCCGGACCCATCCCCTTAACCTGCGCCGCGCCCGAATCGGAGCCATCGCTGCTCCGTCAGATTCTGCTGCTGGCCTTTCCGGTCATGGGGGAGAATGCGCTGCACCTGCTGGTGTCGCTGACCGACACGGCGATGGCCAACTACCTGCCGAAGGATGCGCCCGATGCGACGGCGGCAGTGGGGACGATTTCCTATTTCCTGTGGCTGATCGGATTGACGACGTCGGCATTCGGCACGGGAGCGACGGCGCTGATCGCGCGGGCCAAAGGCGCGCGGCACCGCTCGCTGGCCAACAGCGTGTGCGGACAATCCATCAGCGGCGTGCTCGTCCTTGGGGTCGTGGTCGCCGCGGTCATCTTCGCCCTGGCCTGGCCGCTGGTGCATGTCTCGGGGCTGCACGCCGGACGGGCGCCGGAGTTTGCGCATCGATACCTGCAGATGCTGGCATTCGCCGTGCCGTTCAGCACGGTGATGTTCGTGGCCAACGCCTGCCTGCGCGGCGCGGGCGACACGCTCACGCCGGCGCTGTCGATGCTCGTGGTGGACGGCATCAATCTGTTCCTGACGTGTACGCTGACGCGCGGGACGCTGGGCATGCCGCGGCTGGGATTCGACGGCATCGCGATCGGCACGACCACCGCCTACATCGTCGGCGGGCTCCTGCAGTTTTCGGTGCTGCTGATCGGCCGGGGCGGCGTGCGGCTGCACCTGCACCGTATGCGGCTGCACTGGCTGACGCTCAAGCGCATCCTGCGGATCGGCGTGCCCAGCGGCGTCGAGGTGATGCTGATGTGGGTGGCGCAGTTCATCGTGCTCAAGGTGGTCAACGGATTGCAGCGCAACAGCAATATCGTCCCCTCGGCGCACACCGACGCGGTGCGCATCGAAGGGCTGAGCTACATGCTGGGATTCGCGGTAGCGACGGCCGCGGCCACGCTGGTGGGGCAGAACCTGGGGGCGCGCAATCCGCGGCGGGCGTCGCGGGCCGCGTATCTCTCCTTTGCGCTGGGCGGGGGCATTATGACGGTCTTCGGGCTGCTGTTCATCTTCTTCGGCGGCGCAATGTCAAGATTGCTCTCGCCCGATCGTCAGGTGGCGGAGTTGACGCGGCAATGCCTGTTCGTGACGGGATTCATCCAGTCGGCGTTCGCGGCGTCGATCATCTTCAGCGGCGCATTGCGCGGCGCGGGGGATACGATGGCCGTCGCGGTGCTGAACCTGGCGAGCATCATCTTCGTCCGGCTGCTGGGCGTGGTGGCGGTGGCGCCTGGTGGCACGGGGGATTGCTGGCGGTGTGGCTGGTGCTGTGCTTCGAGCTTCTCTGCCGGGGCGCGATGATGTACGGGAGGTTCTTGCAGGGGAGGTGGAGGGCGGTGGAGGTGTGACCGCCATGGAGGATGTGAACCGCCAAGACGCAACGAGCGCCAAGGTTTTCATTTCAACTCGAACACAGAATGCGTTTGATGCCATCCTTGAGGAGCGTGGTATTGAAGTTATTCCAACCTCCAGCAATCAGCGGGCCGCACCCATTGGGAGCGGTCAGGGGGGCACGGCGGCCAAGCCAGCGGCTGCGATCAGCGGCAGGCGCAGCCGGAACACCGATCCCTTGCCCACCGTGCTCTCGGCTTCCGCGCAGCCTCCGTGTACCTGCATGATGTGTTTCGTGATGGCCAGCCCCAGCCCTGTGCCGCCCATCTCGCGCGATCGCGAGCGATCCACGCGGTAAAACCGCTCGAAGATCCGGGGCATGTCGGCCGCGGGGATTCCGATGCCGTTGTCGGCCACTTCAACGTAAGCGCTCTTGCCGTCGGATCCGGTGCATACGCGGATCTCGCCCCCGTCGCCCGTGTACTTGATGGCGTTATCGAGCAGATTGCACACGGCCCGTTCGAGATAGGCCGGATTGCCCGCCACGGCGGGAACCCTTGGAATCTCCGCGATGACGTTGTGCCGTTTGGCCTGGGCGGCGGCGGTAAGCATCTCAATGCCGCGCTTGGCGATCTCGCTCAGATCGACGACCGTGCGCCGGGAAGCTGCGGCTGGCTTTCGAGCTTGGACAAGGCCAGCAGGTCGTCGATGAGATTGGCAAGCTGGTTGGCATGGCGCTCGATGGTCGCGAGATACTGCTCCGCCCTGGCCGGATCGCGCAACGCGCCTTGCCGCAGCGTCTCGGCATATCCCTTGATCACGCTGAGCGGCGTGGCGCAGCTCGTGCGAGACATTGGCCACGAATTCCTTGCGCAGTTCCTGGTAGCGCACCGCTTCGGTGGCATCATGTGCCACCAGGACCAGGCCCTGCAGGGGCCCGCCCGCGGGATAGGCGACCACCCATATCTCAACCTGCCGCCCATTCATGAGCGCCGGATCGAAATGCCGCTTCTGCCCGTCTTGCAGCACCTGCCCCGCCGCCTTGATCAGCCAGTCCAGTCGCAGCACGCGCCACAAAGGCTTGCCCCGCGCATCATCGGCCGAGAAGTCAAGCATGGCGCCGGCGGCGTCATTCGCGATCAACACCTGCTGCTGATCGTCCGTCGCGATGATGCCCTCGGTGAGGCTGGCCAGGATCGCCAGCAGCTCGGCTTTGTCCTTGGCGGCCGCGTCGAGGAGCCGGCCGATCGCGTCGGCCATGTGGTTCAGCGACAGCCCGAGGACGCCGACCTCGCCACCGCGCAGTTCCGCTCAGGTCCGCGCAACGCGCCAGCTCGCCGCGTGCAATCGCATCCGCCACCGCGGTGAGTTCCACGATGGGCGCCGATTGTCGCCGCGCAAAATGCCACGAGAGCAGCCCCGCCGCCGCGACCGCGGCCAATGCAATGCCGGCGATGGCCCCGTAGATCAGCCGCAGTTCGTGGTTCAACTCCCGGACGTAGACCGCCAGCCGCAGAAAATAGCCCGAGCCGTCGGCCCGCCTGATCTGCCGCGCCATGTACAGCAGGTCCTCGTGGATCGTCCCGCTGGAGCGGGCGCTATAGGCGTCGCGCTCTCGCGTGGCCGCGACGATCTCCGGCCGACCCAGATGGTTTTCCATCTCCGCGGGATTGGCCCGGCTGTCGGCCAGCACCGTCCCGTCCGCGGCGATCACCGTAATGCGACAGTCGATTTCCTTGCCCAACCTCTTGAGTTCTTCGTTCAGATGGGGAAGCCGGCCGGCGTTGACATCATCGCGCGTGAGGTCCGCCACGAGTTGAAGATCGTCGCGCAGGGCCCGGCGCCGCGTATCCAGGTAGTTTTCCTTCAGTCGCAGCGCGGCAAAGAGCCCCACGATGCCCGCCGCCGCCACGATCAGCGCCAGGTATGAGAGAAACAGCCGTCGAAAAAAAACGCTCTTGAGCACGCTAATGCGGAATCTACCACGAAGGCACGAAGTAACGAAGACGCGCGCGGCTAATCTGAGTCATGCGAAAACGATGCTCTGTTGGTCCGCTACCGCACCCCCATTATCACTTCCATCGTAAGCTGATCCAACTCCTCATACGGCAGCCCGATGCTCGCCAGCCGCTTGCGATGCAGATCCATCGCCAGCAATTTCTTCGCGTTGGACGGGTTGAACTTCTTCGTCAGCCGCGCCGTCTCCGGATCGTCGATGTTGATCTGCCTCAGCAGCGACTGAATCTTCCTGTCGCTGTTCCACTGCCGCGCTTTGTCGGCCAGCAGCGCATACGTCCGCATGCAGCCGCGGGCGAACTCCTTCACATCGTCGTAGCCGCTCTGCCGATACGCGTGCGCATCGAAATGGCGCGAGCCGTTGTAACCGTAGTCCTCCAGCAGCTTCACCAGGAAGAACGCGTGCTTGAGGTTCACCGAGCCAAAGCGGAAATCCTGGTCGTACCGGCCAAATTCCTGGTCGTTCAAGTCGATGTGGAACAGCTTCCCGGCCTCCAGGGCGGCCGCCACCTGATGCACAAAGTTCAGCCCGGCCATGTGCTCGTGGGCCACCTCGGGATTCACGCCGCACATCTCGGGATGGTCCAGCGTCGGGATGATCGCCAGGTACGAGCCGGTCACGGCGAAGTACATATGCCCGCGCGGCTCGTTGGGCTTGGCCTCGAAGGCGAACTTGTAGCCGAATTTCTGCTGGATGCTGTATTCGCAGAGGAAATTGATCGCCTCGCGGAAGCGCTTGATCGAATCGACCGGGTTCTTGGTCGCATCCGACTCCACGCCCTCGCGGCCGCCCCAGAACACGTAGATCTTCGCGCCGAACTCCGCGCCCAGTTCCATCGCGCGCATGGTCTTCTGGATGGCGTATGCCCGGATCTTCGCGTTGTTGGCCGTGAACGCGCCGTCCTTGAAGACCGGATCGCTGAAGAGGTTTGTCGTCGCCATCGGCACCTTCAGCCCGTTGGCTCTCAGCGCTTTCTTGAAATCGCTGACAATCCGATCGCGCTCGGCCGGCGTGGCGTCGATCGGCACGAGGTCGTTGTCATGGAAGTTCACGCCATACGCGCCGACGTCGCCCAGCAGATTGGCAATCTCGACAGGCGAGATGCGCTCGCGCACCGGCCCGCCAAACGGATCGCCGCCGGGATTGCCGACGGTCCAAAGGCCAAAGGTGAACTTGAACTTGGGATCCGGTGTGAACTGAGCCATGGCTCTCCTTCCAAACCTGGTGACTGTTTGAAGCGGAAGCGTCAGCGCCCGCTCTGGGCCTGAGCGGGCGCTGACGCTTCCGCTTCAGACCATCAGTACGGCCGATTCTGATCGAAACTGCCGGGCGATTCAACTCTGCGCCCCGCCCTCTCGCCCATTCTGGCTCGGCAGCATTCGCGGGTACTCCGGGAACCACATGGCTTGCTCGACAGCGCGGGATGTCCCGATCGGCGATGGCCCTGCCGACTCCCTCATCCCGCGACTGCCGGACCACCGCTTCGGCGATGCGCATCGTGATCCGGCGCAGGTCTGAAAGCGGCGGGAAGATCGAGCCCGCCGCCAAGTCCTCATCCGACACAAGCTGGCTCAACGTGTCGGCCGCCACCGTGAACACCGTATCCGATATTCGCGACGCCTCGGCCACCAAGGCCCCGAGACCAACGCCCGGAAATACGAAGACATTATTGCCCTGGCCAATACGAATCTTCCTGCCCTGCCATTCGACGGGACCGAATGGGCTGCCGGTCGCCACGAGTGCCCTGCCGCTCGTCCATTCAGTCAAATCGGCCGGCGTCGCTTCCGATTTGCTGGTGGGATTTGAGAATGGAAGAATCACGGGACGGTCCACCAAAGCTGCCATGGCCCTCACGACCGAGCGGGTGAAGATGCCGCCCTGGGCGGACACGCCGATCAAGACCGTCGGCCGGAATGCACGCACGATAGCCTCCAAGTCGGCCGGCTGGTCCAATGGCAGCTTGCGAGCCGAAGCCAACTCTGTCGGCCAGGCGAACTCCCGGGCGCTGGATTCGACGATCTCCCGGCCATCGTGAACAATGCCATCCTTGTCGAGCATCAGGATGCTCTCGCGCAGTGCATCGTCCTTCAGACCCGCGCGAGCCAGCAGGCATCGGATCTGCCGTGCGATGCCGATGCCGGCCGACCCAGCTCCGGCGAAGAGCACCCGCTGGCGCGTCAGCGGCGTGCCGGTGGCGCGGGAGGCTGAGAGAATCGCGGCGCCGCCGATGGCCGACGTGCCCTGGATATCGTCGTTGAAACACAGCAGCCGATTGCGATAGCGTTCGAGCAGGTCAAAGGCGTTGCGCTGCTTGAAATCCTCCCATTGCAGCAGCGCGAGAGGAAAGCAGTGCTTCACGGCAACCACGAACTCCTCCACCAAGCTGCTGTATTCGCTGCCGCGCAGGCGAGGGTGTCGCCAGCCCAGATAAAGCTCATCATCCAACAACTGTTGATTGTCCGTCCCCACATCCAGGCTGATGGGCAGCGTCTGGCTGGGGTGAATGCCGGCGGCGACGGTGTAGAGCACGGTCTTGCCGATCGAGATGCCGATGCCGCCTGCGCCCTGGTCGCCAAGTCCCAGGATGCGTTCGTTGTCGGTCACGACGATCAGGCGAACATCCGTGGCGGGCGCATCCGCCAGCACATCGTCGATCCGGCCGCGATGCTCGGGAGTGATCCACAGCCCGCGCTGCCGGCGATAGATGTGGCTGAATCGCTGGCACGCCAACCCGACGGTCGGCGTGTACGCGATTGGCAGGAACTGTTCCAAATGGTCGAAGAGAAGTCGATAGAAGAGTGTTTCATTCCGATCCTGGAGCGAAACCAGGCCGAGGTACTGCTCCAGCGGGTCCGACTTGCGCACGATGTTCTGATAGGCGCGCTGGACCTGCTGCTCGATCGTGCAGACCTGCGGTGGCAGCAGCCCTTCCAGGCCCAGGGCCGCTCGCTCCTCCGGCGTGAAAGCGGAGCCCTTGTTGAGCCGCGGATTCGAAAGCACATCGCCGCCACGGCAGCGGACGCGCACAACTTGGTCGTTCATTTCATTCCTCTCGTCCAACCATATCAATGCATCGTCCGGCTGATGGCTTGCTCTTTAAGCCAGCGAGTCAGTTCGAGCCGCCCGCAAGCTACCGGCGGAGCGTGAACGCGGCGAATGCCCTTGCTATTCGCGGCACGCAGCACCTGCTCCTCGGCCGGACCGAACGTGCGAAGCATCTCAACCGGCCTGGCCGCCAGTGTACCCGCGGCCGAGGCGGCATCCTGCACGGCATATGCACACCCGGCGCCCTTCAGCGCCGTCTCAAGCTCTGGCGATGCGCTGGACAGGCTCACGTAAAGCCCACTACCGGTCGTCCGGGCGGCCAGGATCGCCAGTTCCAGCATCGCCCGCGGCGTCTGCCCGTCGATTCGCAGGAACACTTCGCGAAGCCGGCGATAGCGGAAGACATTCGACTCGCAGGTCAATCCCGTCGGATCGTGTTCCCGCGAGAAATGCTCCGCCCACGCTTGGGCGTACGAATCGGCCGCAGTCTCACTGGCGCTCGCTGGCGCGGCTTGCTCCCAGTGTGCGAACTGCGCAACATAGTTCGGCCCGCCGGCCTTGTCGCCCGGCCCGACACTGGATTTCTTCCATCCTCCAAACGGCTGCCGCCGCACGATGGCGCCCGTGATCGGCCGGTTGACATAGCAATTCCCGGCCTCGACCCGATCGCGCCAATAGGCAACCTCGCGTTCATCCAGAGTGTGCAGGCCGGCCGTCAGGCCGAAATCGTGAGCGTTCTGTATCGCCACCGCATGCTCCAGGTTTTCGGCCCGGATCAGCCCGAGCACGGGCCCAAAACACTCCGTGCGATCATACCACGACCCCGGGCGAACCCCCAGCCGGATGCCCGGGCTCCAACAATTCGGGTTCCCGCCGATCATCCGAGGCTCCAGCAGCCAGCTTTCCCCTTCATCGAGCTGCGTCAGGCCGCGCCGAAGCTCGTCCCCCGGCTCGCGGATGAGGGGCGTCACCTCGCTGGCCGGCTCCCACGCCGGGCCGGTGATCAGGCTGGCGGCCGCATCGCGCAACTGCGACAGGAATCGCGGATCGTCATACACTTCCGCCTCCAGGATCGCCAGGCTGGCGGCCGAGCACTTCTGTCCCGCATGCCCGAAGGCGCTCTGCACGAGGTCCTTCACGGCCAGATCGCGGTCGGCAGCGGCGGTGATGATGATGGAGTTCTTGCCGCTGGTCTCGCCGCAGAGATACAGATCAGGTTTCCATCCCAGGAAGAGCTGCGCCGTATCCCACGATCCAGTCAGTATCACCGCCGCAACGCGCGGGTCGGTGATGAGCTTCCGGCCGACCTCGTGATCGCGGCACGGCGTGAACTGAAGCGCCTCGCGCGGCACGCCCGCATCCCAAAGCTGACGGGCAAGCTGCCATGCCACGAGCACGCTTTCGCTCGCGGGCTTGAGCATCACCGCGTTGCCCATCGCCAGCGCGGCCAGCACCCCGCCGGCGGGAATGGCGTACGGGAAATTCCATGGCGGCGCGACAACCACCACGCCCAGGGGGCGAGCCATCAAACTTGGGATGCCGTGCCACTGCTCCGCTGACATCGCGTAATACCGGGCGAAGTCGATGGCCTCGCTGACCTCCGGGTCCGCCTCGGGAATGGATTTGCCGCCGTCGAGGATCATGCAGGCGATGGTCTCGCCGCGCTCGGCCGCCATGCGATCGGCCGCCGCTCGGAGCACGCGCCCGCGGCCCGTCGCGCCGAGACTCGCCCACTTCGCCACCGCGTCGCGCGCGGTATCCAGCGCCCGATCAACATCCTCCGCGCCGGCAACCTCGAACCGATAACGCACCACACCCGGCCGCGATGGATCGCGTCCCGTTCCGCCCAGGTGACGGGTGATGAACTCTCCCGCGATATGCAGGGGCACGCGCCGCTCGCCATGTTCGGCCCAGCGGGCGCGAATCTGCGCAATCCAATCCCGGTTGTGCTCCAGCACCCAGTCGGTGTCGGGCTCGTTGCGGAAAGCGCCGCCGTCTTCGTCCGCTGATCGCGATGCGCTGCCGGCCGCGCGGTCCTGCATGCGCCGCGGCGTGGCGTCGATGGCCGCCGCCCGGCGACACGCATCGACGAACGCCTCGCTCTGCCTGGCCCACGGTTCGGTGCCCGGCCGGAGGCTGAACAGATCGTGCAGGTAATTCTCCGGCGCGGTGTTCTCATCCAGCCGCCGCACGAGATAGGCCATCGCGCTGTGGAATTCGGCGCGGCTTACCACCGGCGCATAGAGGAGCAGACCGCCTTTGGCCGCGAGCACCGCCCGCGCCTGGTGGTTGGCCATCCCCTCCAGCATCTCCAGGTCCACGGCATCGGTCACGCCGCGCCGCTCGGCCAGCAGCATCGCCAGCGCGATGTCGAAGAGGTTGTGACTGGCGACACCGACGCGCACCGCCCGCGTGTGTTCCGGCCGAATCGCGTAATCGATCATCCGCTTATAGCTCGCATCGACATCCGCTTTCGTGACGTAAGGCGCCTGCTCCCAGTCGTGAAGCTCCGCCTCAACGCGCTCCATCGCCAGGTTCGCGCCCTTGACGATCCGCAGTCTCACCGGCGCGCCGCCCTCATCGACGCGATGCATCGCCCACTCCGTCAGCCGCCGCTGCGCATCGTGCGAATCCGGCAGATACGCCTGAAGCACGATGCCGGCGCTGAGGCGTCGAAACTCCGGCTCATCCAGCGTCTCCTGAAATGCCGCCAGCGTAAGCTCCAGGTCGCGGTACTCCTCCATATCGAGATTGACAAATCGGTCGGTGAGGCAGACATTCTTGTCTGCCATGGCCGCGCGGTAAAGCTGCCGCAGCCGGCCCTTGATCTCATCGACCGTCTCCCGCCACGCCAGCACGTTGATCCGGCTGCAAATCGATGAGATCTTCACCGACACGCAATCAATCCCCGGCGTGCGCAGCCGGTTGAGCACCGCCTGCAAACGCCGCTGTGCCTCACCCTCGCCCAGAATCGCCTCGCCAAGCTGGTTGAGGTTCATCCGAAAGCCCGCGCGCCGCCGAGCTTCCAAGTGAGGCATGAGCCGCTGATCCTCGCCTGGCAGAATGACTCGACTGCTCTCTGACCGGATCTGACGCGAGATCGCCGCCATCACGAGGCGGGGCGCAATGTGCGAGGCGGCGGCGGCCACCCGCAGCGCCAGCCGCTGGCGCCACGGCAGGTACTTCGGGATGCCAAGCTCTCGGAGGATTTCCCGGAACTGGCTGGCCGCGCGCGCTGGCCGGCGGCTGCGGAACACCTGGTCCGTCGTCGCCAGCGTAAAGCTCTTCCCGGCCGGATCGCGCATGAGCCGCGCCATCATCCCCGCCTGGCGGCGTTCCTGCCAAGTCAGCCCCCGGTTGGCCTTGCGCAGAAGATCGGACGCCAGCGCGATCGCCTCCGGGGCCAGGCTCTCGATCTCTCCCGTGGATGCGGAAGCCGTGCAGGTCGTGCGACTCATTACGATGATTCTAGCTTCCTCGCCTTTCGGTCGCCCGGACATGGTCCCCAGGCAAATCGGGTCGCTGTCGGCTCAACGACTGGTGAGCTGATTCTGGCCGCGGCCGCCGTACATCAGAACGCGGGCGCCCAAGCCGATGGCGGTGATCACGTCGTCGCCGTCCAGGCCCTTGACGATGATCTGGCCAGTGGGGTTGAACACGCCTTGTGTCACGCCGTTGAGGACCACCTTCACGCTGCCGGACGAACTGCCCGGCGTGAGCTGGATTGTATCCGCCTGGTTGGTCCCGAAGACAATCAAGTCCTTGATCTCCGGGTCAGATGGGCTGGGCACGAGGCCCGCGCCGCTGACCTGAATGGGGATGGTTCCCGTGGCAGTGGCGCCGTGCGGATCGGAAACCTGATAGCTGAAGCTGTCGTCGCCATAGTATCGCGCCGCCGGCGTGTACCGGACGATGCCATTGGCAAGGGTGACCTTGCCGTGCGCGGGCTTCGTGAGGATGCGGAATGTCAATTCGTGATCGTCGGGGTCGCTCACGTGTTGCCAGAGGTTCACGGCCACGCCAGCGCCTGGCTTGCGGGTGGCAACGAAGTGACTACTGGCCTTGGGAGCCTGGTTGAGTACGCTGATGGTTGCGGTGCCGGTTGCGCTTGCGCTCGCAACGTCGAATACCTTATAGGCGAAGGTATCGGTCCCGGAGAAACCGGCGTTGGGGGTATACGTGAAGGAGCCGTCCGCATTGAGCGAGAGCACGCCGTTCGCGGGACTGCTGAATACCGCGGCCGTGAGCGTGTCGCCGTCCACATCGGTGTCGTTGGCCAGCACGCCGGGGGCCGCAACCGTCAGCGTGTGCCCCGAAAGAATGCTGTATGCATCGTTGCCGGCGACTGGGGCATCGTTGACCGAGTTGATGACGATGGTGACGGTGGCGAGATTGCTCTGGTCGGTCCCGTCGCTGGCGCGGTAGGTAAAAGTGTCGGTCCCATGGAAGTTGGCGGCTGGCGTGTAGTCGAAGGAGCCATCGGGGTTGAGCGTAAGGGCGCCGTTTGAGGGCGCGTCCACCAGCACGGCCGAGAGCGTGTCACCGTCGGCATCGGTATCGTTGGCGAGCACGCCGGAGGCGGCGATGTTCAGCGGCGTGTCCTCGTTGATGACGTAGCTGTCGTTGTTGGCGACAGGGATGTCATTGACCGGGTTGACGGTGATGGTCGCAGTAGCGACGTTGCTCAGTTCCACCCCGTCGCTGACGCGGTAGGTGAAGACGTCCGTGCCGTTGAAATTCGCGTCCGGGGTATAGGCGAAGGAGCCGTCGGGGTTCAGTGTGAGGCCGCCGTGGGAGGGGCTGTCCACCAGGACGGCCGACAGCGCAGTGCCGTCGGCATCGGTATCGTTGGCCAGCACCCCAGGGACGGCGATCGTCAGCGGCGTGTCCTCGTCGGTCGTGAAGCCGTCGTCATTGGCAACGGGCGCGGAGTTGACCACGAGGCTCACGGTGGCCAGGTTGCTCTGGTCGGTCCCATCGCTGGCCTGGTAGGTAAAGCTGTCGGCGCCGTTGAAGCCCGCATTGGGCGTGTAGGTGAAGGACCCATCGGGGCCAAGCGTAAGGCTACCGTAGGTTGGCCCGTTCACCAGGATGGCCGAGAGCGTGTCGCCATCGGCGTCGGTATCGTTGGCCAGCACGCCGGGACTGGCGATGGTCAGCGGCACGTTCACTGGCGTCCTGAAACTGTTGTCGCTGGCGACGGGAGCGTCTTCGACCGGGTTGACCGTGATGGTGACGGTGCCGAGGTTGCTCTGTTCCACCCCGTCGCTGGCATTGTAGGTGAAGACGTCCGTGCCGTTGAAATTCGCGTCCGGGGTATAGGCGAAGGAGCCGTCGGGGTTGAGCGTCAGGCCGCCGTGAGATGGCCCAGCCACCAGCACGGCCGATAGCGCGCTGCCATCGGCATCGCTGTCGTTGGCCAGCACCCCGGGGGCGGCGATCGTCAGCGGCGTGTCCTCGTCGGTCGTGAAGCCGTCGTTATTGGCGACGGGGACGGCGTTGACCATGAGGCCCACGGTGGCGAGGTCGCTCTGCTCGGTTCCGTCGCTGGCTCGGTAGGTGAAGCTGTCGGGGCCGTTGAAGTCCTCATCGGGCGTGTAGGTGAAAGAGCCATCGGGGTTCATCGCCAGTGCGCCATGCGATGGGTTGTCCACCAGGACGGCCGAGAGCGTATCGCCATCGAGATCGGTGTCGTTGGCCAGAACACCCGGTGCCGACACAACCAAAGGCGCGTTCACCGGCGTCCTGAAGCTGTCCCCGTTGGCCACGGGAGCGTCATTGACCGGGTTGACGGTGATGGTCGCGGTGGCCACGTTGCTCTGTTCCACCCCGTCGCTGACGCGGTAGGTAAAGACGTCCGCGCCGTTGAAATTCGCATCCGGGGTATAGGCAAAGGAGCCATCGGAGTTCAGTGTGAGGCCGCCGTGAGAGGGGCCGTCCACGAACGCGGCGGACAAGGCGTTGCCGTCGGCATCGGTGTCGTTGGCCAGCACGCCGGGCATGGCGATGCTCAGGGGCACGTCCTCGTCGGTCATGAAGTTGTCGTTGTTGGCGACGGGGACGGAGTTGACCATGATGCTCACCGTGGCGAGGTTGCTCTGGTCGGTTCCGTCGCTGGCCCGGTAGGTAAAGCTGTCGGGGCCATTGAAATCCTCTTCGGGCGTGTAGGTGAAGGAGCCATCGGAATTCAGCGTCAGGCTGCCGTGGGAGGGCCCGTCCACGAGGATGGCCGAAAGGGCATCGCCATCGGCGCCGGTGTCGTTGGCCAGAACGCCCGGCACGACCTTGACCAGCGGCACGTTCACTGGCGTCCGGAAGCTGTTGTCGTTGGCGACGGGAGGCAAGCCCGAGAGAAGCTGCCGCTCTTCAAGGCCCTCGAAGACGGCGTGGAGGATGCGTCGTTGCTTTCGGACGGGTCTTTGGCGCATTGGATTACCGTGCGGCGCTGGGTGTCCAAGCCTCGTATCGTTGCGCATGTCTTCTGCCATTCCTTTCACGGCCATGACGAATGGTTGCCATTGGTGCTAATCAGCCCGGCATACAGCACAAAGGCGCCTCAGCATGAAAGACGCCGTAAGCTGCCGTCGTATTTCCACGCCACAATGGCGAAAACTCCAGGAGATGCAAGCGGATGCGCGGCTTCTTCGGTTTTCAGAGGCTGCCGCGCCCGCCGTGCCCCTTGCTCCCTTTCGCCAATCCATTAGACTTTCCTTCAGTCTGAAGCGGAAACGTCAGCGCCCGCTCAGGACCGGGCGGGCGCTAACGCTTGGCGCTTCAGACACTGCTGACAACTGACAACAACGAAAGGACCAAGGCTATGGCAGGGAAAGTAAACGGATTGGTAAAGGTTGCGATCATCGGCCCCGGCGGGATTTCCGGAGCGCATGCCCGCGGCTACATCAAGTACCCGCAGAAGATCAAGGTGGTCGCCGTCTGCGACATTGTTCCCGAGCGCAACAAGCAGCGCAAGGCGCAGCTTGGCGATGACTCGATCCGCGAATACACCGACTGGAAGCTCATGCTCAAGGAGATGGGCGAGCGGATCGACGCCGTCGATATCTGCCTGCCCCACGATCTGCACGGGCCGGCCATTCTCGACGCGGCGGCCGCGGGGAAGCACGTGCTGTGCGAGAAGCCGATGTGTACCTCGCTGGCCGAGGCCGACCAGATCGCCAAGGCCGTCAAGCAGTCGGGCATCACGTATATGTCCGCCCACAACCAGCTCTTCATGCCTGTCGTACAAGAGGCCAAGAAGATGATCGAGGCCGGCGATATCGGCCGGGTTTTCTGGCTGCGCAGCCAGGACTGCTTCCGCGCCGGCAACGACACGCGCGAAAAGTGGGGCTGGCGCGCCATCCTCAAGCGGCAAGGCGGCGGCGAGCTGATCGACACCGGCTATCATCCCACCTATCGCCTGCTGTTCCTGGGCCGCAGCCCGGTGCTGGCGGTGCGATCGACGATGCAGCGATATGCGAATCCGATCGACGGCGAGGATTCGGCATCGGTGCAGGTGCAGTTCGCCGGTGGCGCGGTCGGCGAGATCCTCACGAGCTGGGCGTACAACCTGCCCTATGGCACGCACCACATCCATGTTATTGGCGAGAATGGCCAGATTTTCGGCTCGGACAACACGCTGTATTTCCTGCCCAAGGGCTACAGCGAGCCGGCCAAGCGCCAGTTCCAGCCGGTGGAAACGTTCGAGGCCGAGATCGAGCACTTCGCCGACTGCCTGCACAACGGCACGCGGCCGATGCACAGCGTCGAGGAAGGCCGGGCGGTGTTGGAGGTGATCCTCAAGGCGGCCGAGACGCCCAGGGATGGCAGGAGCACGCGGTGCTAAAGGCGTAATGCGATAAAGTGGATAGCAGATAGTAGATAGTGAATCCGACTATCTGCTATCTGCTCGCTTGTTGGGTGGCATGCTCACGCCGGCCGCGATCGACGTTCATTCGCCTGACGACTAAACTCGGCCGGCGTGGGCATGCTCGTCCGATTCACGCCGGACGCCCTGCATGCTCACGCCCGGCGAGCAGGCCCCCGCGGCAAGGGAGCCACCCGGCGCGGTGTCAGGCGCTTCGTCCATTCTGCGGAGCGTCGTGATGTTCCACCTTGATGGTCAGGCTTGGCCTGATGCCGGCCAGCGCAGGCAGAATGTGATTCAGGATCTGCTCTGCCGTCATCCGGAACGTTCGGCCACGTGCGCTGACCTTTTTCCAACCGATCTTGTCGCGGTAATAGCGCTCAGTGGAGTTCTTGGTTCCAATCAAGACGACATAGCTGTCGTTCGTTAGTTTCATTTGGGTTGCCCCGATGGTAGTTGTGGCGCTCGCCGATCCTGCACGGCGAACTGGCTCGGCAGCGTCACGTGCCCCGTGGCAAATCCTGGATGGAGCGCAGAGACACAGGCCGTTGCAGGATCTCACTGGCGATGATCTGGCGGCGGAGGGATTTGCCGTGCAGGAGCGTCTTGAGGTCGGCGGCCATGGGGGCGGTCCGGTCGGCCGCGAGCATGGCGGGGGCGGTAGCCATCTGCGCACCACGATGGTGAGGATCGGCCGGCGCTCGTTCGGCCGGCGCCGCGACGAGCTGGACGACTTCCTCTGTCGGTGCGGTCGGCGCGGCGCGACGGGCAGGCTTCTTGGGAATAGGCCTGCGCCGCTGGGGCTGCGGCGCGGGTCGCTGGGCCTGCGGTGGAAGCGGCGGAGGCTGCTGAAGGGGCGGTGGCTGCCGCGGCTGTTGCGGGCGCGGCTCGCCGGCCCACTCGCGCAGGATCTCCTCCCAACTTCGGCGGGGCTTGCCCTGTTGCTTCTTTTTCTGCGCGGCGATGGCGGCGGCGGCCCAGATAAGGGCGAAGACGAGGAAGACGAGGAAGGGGAAGATGGAGGATTCGGCGAGCATTGTGGATTAGGACTTCACGCGTTCACGGCTTCGCAACAGCTTCGCGCATCGTGGTGTCGGCCTGGATATTCTTGATGCGGTAGTAGTCCATGACGCCGAGGTGGCCGGAGCGGAAGGCCTCGGCAATCGCCTTGGGAACATCGGCCTCGGCCAGCACGACCATGGCGCGGTTCTCGGCCTGCTTGGCGATGTTCTCCTGCTCGTGGGCGACGGCCATGGCGCGGCGCGTGCTCGGCCTCGGCCTGGAACCGGCGCTTGTCGGCCTCAGCGCGATCGGCCAGCAACTTGGCGCCGAGGTTCTCGCCGACGTCGATGTCGGCAATATTGATTGACAGGATCTCAAACGCCGTGTTGGCGTCGAGGCCCTTGGCGAGCACGGCCTTGGAGATGTTGTCGGGATTCTCCAGGACGTGCTTGTAATTGATGGCAGTGCCGATGGCGCTGACGATGCCCTCGCCAACGCGGGCAATGATCGTCTCCTCGGTGGCGCCGCCGACGAGGCTCTTGATGTTGGTCCGCACGGTAACGCGGGCCTTGACCTTGAGCTGGATGCCGTCCTTGGCGACGCCATTGATGCTGGAACGGCCCATCGCCGCCGAGGGCACGTCGATGACCTTGGGATTGACCGAGGTCTGCACGGCCTCGAGGATATCGCGGCCGGCCAGGTCGATGGCGGTGGCGGTCTTCCAGGAGAGATTGATGTTGGCCTTGTTGGCGGCAATCATGGCGCGGATGACTCGCTCGACATCGCCGCCGGCCAGCACATGGGATTCCATTTCGGGCTGGGAGATGGCCAGGCCGGTGCGCGTGGCCTGGATGCGCGAGTTGACAATGACGACCGAGGGCACTTTTCGCAGGCTCATGCCGATGAGCTCGAAGAAGCTGACGCGGGCGCCGCTGACCATGGCGCGGATGTAGAGGTTGATGAATCGTCCGAGCACCGCGACGATGACCAGCACGATGATAAGGATCGCGATGCCGACGACGACCCAGACGGTGCTGAATTCGTTGGAAGCTGCTGGCCCAAACATGGTTCTTCCTTTCCTTATTGATCCGCTTTGCGGACGATGGGCAGGCGCTGGTCGATGTTGACGACGGTGATGCGCCGGCCGGATTCAATGATGCCGATTTCAGATTTCACTTCGATGCGCTGGCCATCGAAGTCGCAGAGGCCCATGGGGCGGAGTTCGCTGGTGGTGGTGCCGCTCTGGCCGATGCGCACGGGGAGGAGCGGCGCGGGGTTGACGGTGTTCTGGAGGACGATCCGGCGGCCGAGCGGAGTGGTGGGCCAGATACGCACGAACCAAGCTCCTGCAAACGGAGCAACTGCAAGAACGGCAAGCAGCACGCCCATCCCGAGCCAGCGGTTGATGATGAAGCAGAACGCGACGGAGGCGAAGATGCCGCACAGGCCAAGAATGCCCAGCGCCGCCGTGCGCGGGGAGCAACAGCTCGGCCAGCAGCAGCGCCAGGCCGACTACGGCGAAGAGGATTGCCAGCGTACTTGGATCCATTTGCTCAGCCGCGAATGTCTAAGGCCTAATGCCCAATGTCTAATGAAGCACGAATGACGAATTCCAAGTGCCGAATGGGAGACGCGATGCTCGTCATTCGGCATTCGGAATTGATTAGACATTCGCTCATTAGACATTAGGCCTTCCGCACGACTACGCGATTGCCGGACACCTCGGCTACAAGTATAGCGGTTCCGCGCTCGACGAACCCGCTGTCGCTGACGACGGAGACGTTGTGGCGCCGCCGGCGGCGTCTTTGAACTGCGCCGTGCCGCCGGGCGCAGGTCGGTCAGGGCGATGCCGTGGGCGCCGACGGCCGGGGAAAGCTGCATGGGGTCGATGTTGGTGAGGCTGCCGGTCATGGCGGTGGCGCTGCCGCCGACGGAGGTGTCGAGAATGAGCCTGCGGAAATAGGGCAGGCGAGGCAGATAGCGGCTCAGCCACCAGCAGAGCAACAGCGACAGGACCAGCCCCGAGACGATCACGAACAGCCCGTTCTGAATGCCCAGCCACGCGGCCGGTGCGCTGGGCAGGTTCAGCGGCGTGCCGGACTGCGGCGCGACGAAGGTGAGCATCAGCCCGCCCAGAAACAGCACGATGCCGGCAATGCCGGTGATCCCGAAGCCGGGGATGACGAAGATCTCCAGGGCGATCAGGCCGATACCGACGAGGATGGCGGCGATCTCCCACCACTGGGCATAGCCGGTGAGCAGGGGGATGCCGATCATCGCGGCCAGGCACACGACGGCCGCGACCTTGGCCATGCCGTGGCCGGGCGCGTGAAAGACGGCGTAGAGGCACGTGAGGAACAGGGCCAGCAGGACCATGCGCGACGCTGCCATTGAGCACGTCGAGTGCCATCTCGCCGAAGGATGGATCGAGCGTGGCGAGCAGCGTCAGGTTTTCGCGCGAGGCGATCGCAGCGGTGTTGTCAGCGCGATAGCGTGCCAGGCCCAGCATGATCGCAAGGTCGGTATCGACGGTGAGCAGTGTCTTGGCGCTATCCACCGGCTGCTGGACATTGGGCGTGAGTTTCCACTGGCCGCCATCGACCAGCCGCTTGTAGTCGGCTTCGTCGGCGACCCGATACTCGCCCTTGGCATTCTCCAGCAGGTACACGACGGGATCGGGCCGGACCAGGGCCTCCATGAGCAGCGGCGGGTAGTGGTTCCTGCGGGCGCTGGCGTAGAAGTCGGCCAGAACGGGGCTGTCGATCTTGGCTCGCTCGGCCGCGGGCAGCGGTTGAAGCTCCTGGCGCTCGTTGATCTGGATGGGCTGCGCAGTCGCCGATCATCGCGCCGCCCGACATGACGATCTGGTTGCAGGCGACGGCAATCATGCTGCCGGCCGAGTAGGCCCGGGGATTGACGAAGGCGATGGTGCGGATGTCCAGTCCGCGGATGGTACGAGTGATGTCGAAAGTGGGGCCGAGCGCCCCGCCAGGAGTGTCGAGCTCGATGATGATCGCCTGGGCGCCCATGGCCTTGGCGCGGTCGAGCCGGCGGAAAAAGCCGTCGCGCGATTGGTCGTTAATCTGGCCGCGAATGGGGATGACGACGGCAGTGGAAGCCGGGCGGGTGGAGGGCACGGTAGCCGGCGCCGCCGGAGCCTGCCCGGCGGCCGCCAAGCACAGGGCGAAAATCCAGAACCTGGCCATGGTCATATTGTACCCTCTTGCGAGCCGCAGTGAACTATAAGGTTGCGCGGAATTTCCAGTCGCGCGGCTCGCAAGCGAGCCGGTTAACAAGACCGCCCAACTTGAATTGGCCCGTGGTGCGGCTAATCTTCCGGCATGTCTCAACTCGATATTCGCATCGGCACGCTGACAGGCATGGACAAGGGCGCTTCGTACATCCGGCAGATTCTGCCGCATGGATTCGAGAGCTTCTCGCTGACCTGCTGGAAATACATCGGCGGCATCGACCTGCAGCGCACGGCCAGAGAGGTGCTCGACACGATCGGCGATCGCGCAAAATCAGCAGCATCGGCCTCTTCGGCAACCTGCTGACCGATGAGCAGTCGGCCAAGGATTTCGCCCGGATGATCGATGTGGCCAAGCTCTTCAACACCGACCTAGTGACGGGCTTCGCGGGGTGCATCGAAGGCCGGCCGCTGCCGGAGTCGATGGATGCATTCAAGAAAGTCTGGGGCGAACTCGCCCGGCGGTGCGCGACCAGGGCGTGCGGCTGGCCTGGGAGAACTGCGACATGGGCGGATGGTGGCACGACCCGCGCTGGAACATGGCGCACTCCCCTGCCGCCTGGGAGATGATGTTCGACGCGATTCCCTCCGAGAACATCGGCCTGCAATGGGAGCCGTGCCATCAGATGACTTCATTCGTCGACCCCATCGCCAACCTGCGCAAGTGGGTGAAGAAGATCTTTCACGTCCACGGCAAGGATGCGACGGTGGATTGGGACGTCATCCGCACCTACGGCATCCGCGGCGGCAAGCAGTACATTCGGCACCGCACGCCGGGATTCGGCGACTGTAACTGGACGGACATCATCAGCATCCTCCGGATGAACGGATTCAAAGGGTCGATCGACATCGAAGGCTGGCACGATCCGGTCTACCGCGATGAACTGGAGATGACGGGGCAGGTACATGGACTGCGATACTTGAAGAGTTGCAGGGGTGGGGAATTTGTGGCGAATCCGGTGTAGTCCGCAACGCCGCCAGTCGAAGAGCATGGAACCACATCCGTGAGATACCTCGCCAAGGTTCTGCGGAATAGAGCCGTTCTACGCTCCATCGCCGATTTTCGTTGATTCTCTTTTCCATTCCAGTACGATCCGACATGCTGGACTACATGGGGTCCGGCAGGGCATCCCAAGGGAAGGAATACGTCGCGTGACTGTCGAGGCGTGATCGTCCGCTCCGAGCGGACCAACTGGGGCTTTATAGCATGGGCGCAGCCAGATTTCTTATCGTCTTGAGGACCGTTGCTGGATTGGCGATGGCCGCCGCAGCACTTTCGGCATGCCAGGCGCTTCCACCGCTGACCAAGTCAGCGCTCATCGAGCATCGCGAGCAACTGGCGGATGCGGGGCTGTCCTCGGCGATCACCGTGCAGGAACTGAGGGCCAGTTTGGAGGTGCCGCCGCAGTGGCACCCCCTGCCGCTCCAGAAGGCCATGCTCTACACCCACCAGCAGTGGCGCTCGCAAAGCCGCCGCACGGCCGTGGGCATCACCTATATTCGCATGCCCCTGCCGCTGAGCACGGAGACGCTGGTGTGGTTCGTCGTGAACGAAGCAGGCAAGCGCACGGCCGATGGCAAGATCATCCGCCAGTGGACGGATTCCGCGGGACGGCAATGGTTTGAGTGCCAGAACGCGAAATACCACATGACAGGCTACGTGATGACTCGCGGACTCGACGCCTGGATCAATTACCTCGGGTATCGAAGCCACGAGCCCAAGATGGCGGGCGAGCTGGACCTGGGGGAGAAGTCGCTGGACACAATCCTGCCGGTACTGCAATGACCGCTGGGTTTGACTGAAGAGGAAGAGGAAACGCAAGCGCCCGCCCAGATCTGTTAAGCCCCCCGGCCCATCCGCCGATACACAGGCAGAGTGATGCGTCCGTCCAGCCCGACTTGATGGTCGGGCTTCTTCTTTTTTCCCCGTTCCACCATATCATACCATTATGATACGCTTTCTCTTTCGGGCTTCGCATTAGCCCCATTTACGGGAGACTCTTATGTCCAAGTTTATGTGTGTCCACTCAATTCCGCCCAATGCCGTGACGGCGCAGCAGGTTAACGGGTTCGCGCAGGCTTCCCAGAACGACCCCGACGTGCAGGGCTATCGGAGCTTCATCAACCTGTCCGAGGGCAAGATCGTCTGCATCCTCGAAGCGGCCGACAAAGAAGCCGTGGCGGCGTGGCTCAACAAGATGGGCCTGCCCGCCGAGAGCATCAACCAGGTGGAGATGGAAGGCTATCGCGGCACGATCGAGCAGCAGACGCCGGCGCACGCGTGGGCGTGAACCTTCACAGGTGCCACGGCGTGGCGCCGAGGACCGGAACAAGATTCGACGTCAGCGGCGTCGCCGACGGAGGGGTGGCTGTCGCGCCGATGGTTGGCACCACGTACGACTGGGCCTTGATCGGCTGAGTGGCGAACGTGGCGGCCGCCGGGCGAGACTTGCCGATGGCCAGGATGTCGTTGAGCACCGCTACGCGCTTGATAAAGATCAGGTTCTTGAGATCAGCGACGGTCAGCGTGGAGAAGTCCTTCCCCTTCAGCGCAGCGGTATTGGTGGATGGCACCTCGCCGAAAGGATAGTTCGGCTGAGTGGTCGGGTTGAGATTGATGTCCTTTCGCCCGGCGATGGAGCGAATCACCCGCTGGCTGTTGGGGTCGGTTACCTGCCCGAAGACGGTGAATCCGCCATTCTGATCGTCGAGGTTGGAGCGGTTATCGGCCACGTTGAAGAACCACTCGCTGGTTGCCGAATTGGCCGCCTGGTCCGCAGTGACCGTGCCGCCCGCGCCGACCTTGGCCATCGCAATGGTGTAGGCGATATTGCCCGGGTTATCGGCATTGGGCTCGTTGGGGACGGGATCCTGCGTCAACGTCGCGCCCACCTGCAGCTTGTTGTTGGAATCAACGAAGAAGCTGTAGCCGCCGCCTTGGACCACGAAGTTGGCGACGTTTCGGGTGACCCATGAATTGTCGTAGTAGCCTTGTCCGATCCACTTCTGCTTCGCAAGGGTGCCGGCCCACTGCGCGCCGCTGAAATAGGTCTGAGTGATGTCCCAGGCGCCGCCCTGGATGGTCCCTGTTCCCTTGGGACGGGTGAACTGGCCGTTGGCATAGTCCAGGAAGTTGCCGACGGTCAGCGGCGTCTGGGTCGTGAACAGGTGGACATCGACGATGCCCAGCGTGGTCGTGAATCTGGCCACCTTGTCGGCCGAGGCCTTGGAGTAGCACATGAAGTCGCCGCCGGCCTTGCCATTGCCGCTGCGCGTTGTCGCGCCGTGGAATTCGCCATCGAGCGCCAGGCCGGTGGCCCCCTTGATCATCGACGCGATCAGGCGGACCTTGTAGAGCTTGTCTGGCGCGACCCCGGCGCTGGCGGTGATCACGTGGGTCGTGGCGCTGTACGAAACGCCGACCGCCATGCGCGTGGCGCCGACGTAGATCTGAACGGATTGCGTCAGCGCCTTGACCGAGGCGGAGGAGATGGCGGCGTCCAGCGTGATGCTCACGAAGCCGCGGTTATCGGCGACGATGCCGATCACGTGCGGCGGCGCGGCCGCCAGCATTTGCCGGTCTTCCAGGGCCTCCATCATCCCCGTCGAATTCCTGGTGACACGACGAGAGACAAGCGACGACAAGAGTTTGCGCATCACGCCAAAGCCTCCGTTGGTTTTTAGCGAACAGGCCCCGAAGCACCGATAACCTCAGTCACAGCCGAAGTATAAGACGACGGCGGCCGCAACCGTGTTCCGCCGGGGACGGTTTTTCCGCCGGCCATAATACCAAGTATCGGCCGAGATTGCCCGCATGTGTAACGCCGTCGGGGGGATTGCGCAGGGCAATCGCCCTGGCGTCTTCCGCGCTGCGTTCAGCACCGGCTGGCAATGGACGCCCAATAGCGTTATTGTCAGCGCCGATCACAGGGCTTGCGGTTGGGTGATAGGGTATGCTCCGGGTGGTCTAAGCTATTATCGTGCAAGCCCGCCGCCCCGATGCTCACGGAGATCGGCCATGGCGACACGCTCCATTGTTTTCGGCTGTCTCTCCCGCTCCCGGCTGCTGGAACTGGCGAACGCAAACGGCCTTTCGGGCCTGACCGGCAAATCCAAGGACCAGGTCGTCGAGGCGCTGGCCGGCGCACGGCGGGTCCCGACGCGCGGCATCCTCGAAGCCCTCACCCGCGATGAACTCAAGGCCATCTGCGGGGAATGCGGCTTGGATGAGGGCGGGCGCGAAAAGTCGCCGCTGATCGACCGCATCCTGGGCAATGATGGCAACGGCGTGGTCGATCCAGCCCCCGCTCCGGCCACAGGATCTTCATCGAGTACCCGCATGGCCAGGAAACCCATCGAGCAGTACGACCACAAGGACAAGACCCGGCCGAACAACCCGCCGGTTGGGCTGGTGAACAAGGACACCGAGCCGGCCGAGTCGCCGAAAAAGACCTACATCTACGATCCGCACCTCGACCCGGCCCTGTCGTTTGATCCGCAGGCTATCCGGCAGACCATCTCCAGGATCATCGACGACGGGCTTGGCGATGATGCGGCTGCGGCCGCTGCCGATCCCGCGCCGGCGGCGTCAACGCTGGCGGAAAACAAGCTGGGCGAAACGCAGGCGAAACTGGCTCGCGCTGAGGAATCCCTGAAGCGCGCCCGACGGGCGCTGAAGGTTGGACTAGCGAAAGGAGATTGAAATGACTGAGGAGAATCTATCTGTACCCGTCGATCCGCAGCCCAAAGGCAAGAGCTTCGAGCAATTGAAGCGCGTCAATCAGCATGGGGCGGAGTATTGGAGCGCGCACGATCTACGAGAGATGCTGGGATATAACCATTGGCGAAGTTTTGACAAGGCAATCACCAAGGCCATAACCTCCTGCCAGCAATCGGGTAATGATCCGGAGCATCACTTTGCGCACGCGCGCAAACCGATCGTCGGGGGGAAAGGCGCGGTACAGGAAGTTGCTGATTTCGACCTGTCCCGGTTCGCCTGCTACCTCATCGCCCAGAACGGCGATCCGCGCAAGCCGGAGATCGCTTTCGCCCAGAAGTATTTCGCCGTCCAGACCCGCCGGCAGGAACTCAGCGACGAGTATCAGCAGGACCTGGAGCGACTGGAACTGCGGAAGCAGACTTCCGAGGAGTTCAAGGCGCTGTCGGGCGCGGCCCAGGATGCGGGCGTGCAGAGCGCCATGTTCGGCGTCTTCCATGATGCCGGCTATAAGGGGCTGTATGGCGGCATCGGCAGGCGCAGATCAAGGCGCGGAAGAAGCTTCCGCAGGATGAGAACCTGCTGGACCGCATGGACACGACCGAGCTTGCGGCCAACCAGTTCCGCATGACGCAGACGCGGGAAAAGCTGAAGCGAGAAAACATCCAGGGCCAGCAGAAGGCGATCCAGACCCATGAGCAGGTGGGCAAGGAAGTGCGCCAGGCGATTGAGCGCATCGGCGGGACCATGCCGGAGAATATCCCGCCGGCCGAGCCGATCAAGCAGGTGGAAAAGCGACTGAAGCAGGCTACGCCCAAGCTGGAACTGGACGGACCAGACGCAGCGGGACTGATCGGTGGCGACGAGCAGCCAGAATAGACGGTGCGAGAATGGGCGATTTCAAGTTCCAACCCGATGCCCTGATTATCAACTCCCCCTTCCAGGAGCCGGGCGAGTATTGGCGTTATGTGCGCGAGCGCAAGATGTTTGAGCGCGTCCGCGGGCAGCGCCGCCCCGCGGGGTACATCAAGGCGACTCCGAATTTCCGGGGGCATGAGGATCCGGGGATCTTCGTTGAGCTTCCCATCGTGAACCGGATCCGGCCGCGCGTGAAGGCGTGGCGCGAGGCGGGATATCCCGGCGTAACGGGCGTGACCCGGCGGCCGCTGGGCCTGGGATGTGTCCCGCGACCCGGCCGACGTTGATGGCATTATCGACAAGCATGCGGCGGCGGGATGAAACTCGGGGAGGGGTCATAAGCGGTCAATGGCCTTGGGGCATGTGGCATGTGTGGCACGAGCGGCCTCCGCCGTGCGGAGAGGATCGCGGCCGGGGCGGCGCGCTCCACAGGAGGATCGCGGCCGGGGCGGCGCGCTCCACAGGAGGATCGCGGTCGGGGCGGCGCGCTCCACAAGAGGATCGCGGCCGGGGCGGCGCGCTCCACGCCGGCCCTTGCACTTCCGCCGCTCCTGCGTACTCTCGACGGAATGCCGCCAGCGGATGACAAGCCCCTGAAGATGCAGCTTCTGGCCAGCGATGGCGCTGCGCCGGGGGCAGGTGCGGACGCGGCATGGCATTTTCGACACGCCGGCGTTCATGACCGTGGGCACTCAGGGGACGATCAAGGGCGTGTTGCCCGACCACGTGGCGGCCGCGGGCGCACAGATCATTCTGGCGAATACCTACCACCTGATGCTTCGCCCCGGCGCGGATGTGGTGGCCGAGCTGGGGGACCTGCACGCGTTCATGGCCTGGGATGGGCCGATCCTGACCGACAGCGGCGGGTTTCAGGTCTTTTCGCTGGCCGACCTCAACAAGATTGACGACAGCGGCGTCACCTTCAAGAGCCACATTGATGGCAGCACGGTACACCTCACGCCGGCGCGGAGCATCGAGGTGCAGAACAAGCTGGGGGCCGACATCATCATGGCGTTTGATGAGTGCCCGCCGGCCGATGCGCCGCGGGAATATCATCAGCAGGCCGTCGAGCGGACCCTGCGGTGGGCGGAGGAATGTGGCCGGGCGCATGGCAGGAAGAACGATCAGACGCTCTTCGGAATCGTTCAGGGCGGGGTGCATGAGGATCTTAGACGGCTATGCGCCGGCCGGCTGGTTGAGATGGATTTCGGCGGCTATGCCATGGGCGGGTTGGCGGTGGGCGAAGGCTTCGATGCGATGCTGGCGACGCTGGAGAAGACCGTGCCGCTTCTGCCAGCCGATCGGCCGAGGTATCTCATGGGCGTGGGGTATCCGCGGGACATCGTGGCGGCGGTGGCGAGCGGCATCGACATGTTCGACTGCGTGCTGCCGACGCGAAATGGCCGGAATGCTTATGCGTTCACGGCGGCCGGCCCGCTGCGGCTGCGGAACACGCAATATCAGCGTGATCGCCGGCCGCTGGAAGAGGGCTGCGACTGCTACACATGCAGTCATTTTTCGCGGGGCGCCATACGCCATTATTTTTTCGCGGGCGAGATGCTTGGCCCCGTGCTCGTTTCCGTGCATAATATACGTTTCTACCAGCGCTTGATGGCTGACATCCGGCAGGCGATCGAGTTGGGCCGGTATGATTTGTTCAGGCGAGACGATGTGCGCTGCACGCTGGGGCCGGGCGGCGAAGGGTAGATCCTTGGACTTGATGATTTGTCGTGGCGAACCCGCGGATCACGCTGGTTCGGGATAAAGAGAAGGGATTGGAGACAGAGGTGGCAATGCTATTGACGAACGCGTTCACAATGCTGGCGGATGGCCAGGCGGGCGGGGGATTCAACTTCCTGGCCAACCCGCTGGTGCCGATGGTTGTCGTGCTGGTGATCTTCTACGTCTTCATGATCCGCTCGAAGCAGAAGACGGAGAAGCAGCGCCAGGCGATGCTCAACCAGGTGAAGCGGGGAGACCGCATTCAGACCATCGGGGGCGTGCTGGGCACGGTGGTCGAGGCCCGCGATGACGAGGTTGTCGTGAAGGTCGACGAGAGCAACAATACCAAGATCCACTTCACGCGCAGCGCCGTTCATCGCGTGATCGAAGCGGAAAAGACCCCAACCAAGTAAGCCATGCTGCACCAAAAGTACCGAAGCCGGCTCATTTCCATCGTGATCGTGCTCCTGCTGGGTGTCTATGGAATCTTCCAGCACCCCAGCAGGCTCTTTGACACGTCGCTGCCGTGGTCCAAGAAGACCAGCCTCAAGCCGGGCATCGACATCAAGGGCGGCATCAGCATCCTCTATGAGATCAAGGCCCCGGGCAACACCGACGCCAACCTGGCCGCCAGCGTGGCCGATTCGCTGAAGAAGCGCGTTGACCCCGACGGCGTGCGCAACCTGGTGTGGCGCCCGCAGGGCGCGACGATGCTCGAAATCCGAGATGCCCCTGAGCGAAAACTCAGAGCAGATCAAAAAATTGCGCGAGGAGTTCGCCGCCGCCCAGGAGGGCCTGGAGGACACCAATGCGCGCGAAGGCGAGGTGATCGCCGCCATGGACATGCCCGCCGCGCAGCGCGGTGAAGAGCTTAAGAAGCTCGCCATGGGCTATCCGCGCCGGCGGGAGCTGCTGGAGAAATTCGCGGCCGCCCACGACCTGGTGATCGAGGCGCAGGCCGACTACGACAAGGTCGCCGACGCCGCGGGCAAGGAGAACCTGGTCCTGATCAAAGTGCAGGCCAGACGGCAGGAGAAGAAGCTCCTGGAGGATGTCCGCAAGACCAACATCTCGGCGGCCGCCATCCAGAACAACATCCTGGATCTGTATCAGGGGCAGATCGAGAAGGCCCGCAAGGCCGGCGACGAGAAGCTGGCCCAGAAGAAGCTGGCCGAGCGCGACGCCGCCCTGAAGAAGGTCGCGGACGACAACAAGGATTTCCCCGCGCGAGTGGCGGCACTAAACGAGCTCAAGACGCGATTTGACACGTTCGTGAAGATCAAGGGCTCGGTGGATGACGCCGAGGACCTCAAGCGCCTGCTGCGCGGCTCGGGCGTGCTGGAATTCCACATCGGCTACGTTGGCGGCCAGGGCTCCTCCGAGGACCAGATCGAGGCGCAGGCCCTGATCAAGCGGCTTCACGAGGAAGGCCCGCTGCCTCGTCCGGGCGACCGCCTCCGCTGGTACGAGGTGGACGACCCCGAGCAGGTCCACCTGCAGATGCAGACCTGGGGCGAGAAATACTGGGCCCTGTGCTACGTGACGCCCAATGAGTCGATGATCCACCGCGAAGGCGAAGCGCCATGGGGGCTGACGCGGGCCCACCGCGATACCGACCAGCGCAGCGGCGAAACGGTCGTGGCATTCTCATTCGACCCGCGCGGCGCTCTGCTCTTTGGCGACCTCTCCGGCAGCCACATCGGCCGGCCCCTGGCCATCGTGCTCGACAACAAGCTGATCGGCGCGCCAAACCTGCAGAGCCGCATCGAAGGCAACGGCATCATCACCGGGCAGCGCAGCGAGGCCGACCTGAATTACCTGATCCGCACGCTGAACGCGGGCAGCCTGCCCGCGCCCTGGCGGAAGAGCCGATCATGGAGAGGATCGTCAGCCCGCAGCTCGGCTCCGACAACCTGAGCGCCGCGTTCATGTCGTGCATGATCGGCCTGGTGGTGGTGGCGATCTTCCTGCTGGCTTACTATTACGTCACCGGCGGCGTGGCGATGGTCGCGGTGTTGATGAACATGATCATCATCGTCGGCGTGCTGGCGCTGTTCGGCACCACCTTCACGCTGCCCGGCATCGCGGGCATGGTGCTGACGCTGGGCTCGGCCGTGGATGCCAACGTGCTGATCTACGAGCGGCTGCGCGAAGAGCAGCAGCGCGGGCTGTCGGTGCGGCTGGCCGTGCGCAACGCCTACGACCGCGCCTTCAGCGCGATCCTGGACTCCAACGTCATCACCATCATCACCTCGGTGATCCTCTACTGGTTCGGCACCGAGGAAGTGAAGGGCTTCGGCCTGACGCTGCTCATCGGCATCGCCAGCAGTCTATTCACGGCCCTGTTTGTCACGCGTACGATCTTCGACCTGATGCTGGAGCGCGGGCATAGCCAGCCGTTTGGCAGCCTGCCGCTGACGTTCCCGAAATGGCAGAAGCTGCTGCACCCCAACTTCGACTGGATTCGCTGGGCGTGGGTGGGCGTCACTTTCAGCGGAGCGGTGCTCACCATCGGCACCATCATGTACCTGGTCCAGGGGCGGAACATGTATGATATCGAGTTCGCATCCGGCACGAGCGTGCAGTTTGAGCTGAAGGAGCCCGCGACGCGCGCCCAGGTGGTGGAATGGCTGGAGAAGAGCGAGGCCGGCAAGGCCGAGAAGCAGAGGGCGCTGCCAGCGGTGCAGGCCGTGGCCATCGGCGGAACCGGCGACATGCAATACGAGGTCATAACGCCCAACAATCTCAAGGACGAGGTGCGCGTGGCCCTGGAGAAGGCCCTGAAGGGCAGGCTCAAGGTTGACGAGCCCTCCAAGTACGACAGCGTCGATCTCAAATATGAGCAGGCGTGGGACCACAATTCGATCCGCGCCATCAACAACAACCTGCTGAGCACCTATCCCTGGGCCCGTAACAAGCTCCAGGCCAACATGGGCGGCGTCCTGATCGATCTGAAGAACCTGGATCCGAAGCTGACGCCGCAGCAGCTTTCCGACCGCCTGAAGCAGGGGCGCATGCAGGCCGGCCGAAAGGCCATTCCCGGCAAGATCGAGATCGAGGTGCCCGGCGACCGCAAGCTGGCCACCAGCGACGCATTGGTATTGGTGTCGGCCGAGGGGCTTTCCTATGACAGCAACTCCAGCAAGTGGGAATCGGAGCTGGCCCGGCCGATGTGGGAACTGGTGAAGGATGCCATCAACAAGCCCGTGGCGTTCAAGAGCGTCAGCAGCTTCGATCCGCAGGTGGCGCGTACGATGATGTGGGCAGCCATCAGCTCGCTGGGCGTATCTCTCGTGCTGATCATGGCTTACCTCTGGCTGCGGTTCGGCAACATCAAATACGGCTCGGCCACGGTTGTCGCGATGATTCACGATGCGCTATTCGTGATCGGCGGCGTCGGCCTGGCACATCTGCTGGCCAACACATGGTTCGGGCGCAACGTGCTGCTGCTGGAGCCATTCCGCATGAACCTGACCATGGTGGCCGGCGTGCTGACGGTCATGAGCTACTCGATGATGGACACGATCGTGGTGTTCGACCGAATCCGCGAGAACCGCGGCAAATACGGCTACATCAACCGCCAGGTCATCAACGACTCCATCAACCAGACCCTGTCGCGAACGATGCTGACGCTGGGCATCACGCTGGCGATGGTTTTCGTGATGTATGTCTTTGGCGGCCCGGGCCTGCATGGCTTTACTTTTACCTTGTTGATTGGCATACTGTCCGGCAGCTACTCAACCGTTGCCATCGCGGCACCCATGCTGCTGTGGAGCGGCAAGGATGTGCAGCGACCCGGCATGGCGCTCGCGCAGGTGTCCCAACCGCCCGCGGCCCAGTCATCCGGGCCGGCCGAGAAGGTCAAGGCCGTCGCCCGCCGGCGCAATCCGGCAGCGCGAGGGCTGAATGGGTGATGGGCAATTCGCTCATCAGCCGAAGGGCCGACGGCCGATAAAACCGAAGGAACGGTGCTTGGGAAAGGAGTCCCGCAATGCGCAAGGATGTAAGAATCGGTCTGGCGATCGGCGGTCTGCTGTTCGCGGGGGTGCTTGCCTACGTCCTCTTTTTCACCAAGGGCAACAAGCCCAAAGAAGCTCCCCCCATCGCGGCCAAGTCCTCGGCCAAGGACAAGCAGGGCCAGAATTCCACGGCCATGAAGCCCGCGCCGGGGCGGACGGATTCGGTCGTTCCGCCACCCGATCCGGATAACCGTGTCGGGATTGTCCCGCCGCCCACTGATTCTGCGCAGCGGCGACACAGTGGACCCAATGCCGCCGTCGCCCAATGCGTCGAACAATACCGGCGGCTTCGACTGGAGCAGCGCCCTGGATCACGGGGCGCCCGCCGCGCCGCTCCTGGCGCGAAGCGAGACGCCCGGCGACCGCTTCACTCCATCTCCATCGCCGGCCGTCGTTCGGACGCCCACGCCGGGCGATGTGATGCTGCCGACAACCCGCCCCGCCGGGCGCAACTACGTCGTCAAGAACGGCGACACCTATTGGTCTATCGCCGCGGCCGAGTACGGCAATGGCAGCTACATGTCGCACCTGCTGCGCCAACCCGAAGGTCCCGGCCAACAAGCTGCGCCCGGGGCTGATCCTGATCGTGCCCGACAAGACCGATGTCGTGGTAACGCCCGCGCCGTCGTCGCCCGCGCCACATCACGCACGCCCACCAGCCGGCCAGTCAACAGCGCCAGCGAATATCGCGTCCAGGCCGGCGACAGCCTCTATGCCATCTGCAAGAAGCTCTACGGCAAGACCGACAAGATGGACAGGCTCTATGAGCTGAACAAGGATGCCATCGGCCCCAACCGCGCAGCGCTCAAGCTCGGAATGATCCTGAAGCTTCCCGATCCGCCGACCACTTCGTCGGCCGGGGCAACGAGCGGCGTCGCGGGGGCGCAGTAGATTCACCGCACAGGCAGAGAAGGAACCACGGATGAACACGGATCAACACGGATGAGTTGACGCTCAGAGAAACAGCCTTTGAATCTGTGCTCATCTGTGTTCATCTGTGGTTTTCTCCGCGGTCATTCAGAATCAACCTTTGATCCCACTCAGCACCACACCCTTCACAAAGTGCCGCTGCAGCGCCAGGAACACCAGCAGCGCCGGCACCATGACGATCACGGCCGCCGTCATCTGCAGCGGCCAGTTCGTTCCGCCATAGGCATCCTTGAAGATCGACAACCCCACCTCCAGCGTGCGCATCTCGGTGCTGCTCGTGGCGAGCATCGGCCAGTAGAAATCGGTCCAGGTCCAGATGAACCCAAACGCGCCCAGCGTCGCCAGCGCGGGCTTCGACGAAGGCAGCACGATGTGCCAGTAGACCTGCAGGTCGGATGCGCCGTCGAGCCGCGCGGCCTCATCGAGGCTGCGCGGGAGCGACACGAAATACTGCCGCAGCAGGAACGTCCCGAAGGCCGTGCTCAGATACGGATAGGGCAGGATCAGCCCCGCATAGGTGTTGAGCAGCCCCATCTTGTGCGTGGTGAGGAACAGCGGCACGATCATGACCGTGGCCGGGATCATCATTGTCAGCAGGAACAGCGCGAAGAGCGCATCGCGGCCGCGGAATGTCATGCGGGCGAATGCGTAGGCGGCCAGCGAGCAGATGATGAGTTGCAGGAGCACGACCGCGGCGGTGACCACAATGCTGTTGAGCGCGAATCGCGCCACCGGCAGCTCGGGGAAGAAGAGCACCCGGGCATAATTGCCCCACGCCCACTGCGCTGGGATCAGCCGGCCGGCCGTGGGGATCGGCGAGAGCGGCGGATGCAGCGATGTGAGCAGCATCCACACAAACGGCGTGATCGTTGTCAGCGCCAAGAGGATCAGGAGGGCATAGAGGATGGCCTTGCGAATGGTCTTCATTGCCACGCCTCCTCGGCCGCGCGAAGCTGCCGCCGCATCAGCCGGAACTGCATCAACGAGATGACCAGCAACACGCCAAAAAGGATGTACGACTGCGCGCTGGCCATTCCGATGTGCAGGCGGTGCCACGCTTCCTTGTAGATGTGGTAGACGACGACATCGGTGCTTCGCCGCGGGCCGCCGCGCGTCATGACGTAGACCTGCGTGAAGAGCTGGAATGCCGAGATCGTCAACGTCACCAGAACGAAAAACGTTGTCGGCGCGAGCATCGGGAGCGTGATGTGCCGGAAGCGCTGCCAGGCGCCGGCGCCGTCGATCTGGGCCGACTCGTAGAGGCTGTCGGGGATCGATTGCAGGCCGGCGAGGAAGATCACCATGCGCGGCCCAAGCCCGATCCACATGCTCATCATTACCAATGCCGGCAGGGCGAATCGCGTGTCGTTGAGGAAGTCGACATCGCCCCGGCCGCCAAGCAGTCGCACCAGCGAGTTGATCAGACCATCCTGCGGCATGAAGACCCAGATCCAGATCATCGAGATGGCCACGCCCGAGCTGACGGCGGGGATGTAGAAGAGCGTGCGGAAGATCGCGACGCCGCGCAGCTTCTGATTGACCAAGACGGCGACGGCCAGCGAAAAGGCCATGCCCAGCGGCACGCTCATCGCGGCGAAGAGAAACGTGTTGAGCAGCGCGCCGCGGAAGAACGGATCCTTGAGCGCCTCGGCATAGTTGCCCAGGCCAACGAACGGATGCTCCGGCCGCAGCAGGTGCCAGTGGTGAAGGCTCAGCACGGCCGCGACGACCATGGGGACCAAGGTGAACGCGAGCAGGTACAGCGTCGCGGGAGCGACGAAGAGATAGCCGCGCCAGTTGGATCGCATCGTGCTCACTGTCGCCTCAGTTCCGCCTCAACGAGGGCTGCGGTTCTGGCCAGGGCCTCTTTCACCGGCACATCGCCATTGAGAATATCCTCGATCATCTCCCGGCCGAGGTCCTCGACGAGTTCGTAGCGCTCGCAGCGCGAGCCCCATGGCTGGCGCGCGTGCTTGACCTCGGCGAGGAACGCATCCTCGACCTCGTTGTGGTGCAGGCTTCCAGCCTGCGAAGTATTGTGGTGCAGGCTTCCAGCCTGCGACGTCGCGGCAGTAGCAGGCTGGAAGCCTGCACCACAAGCGACCTCGCGATGGGCGGAGATCGCCAATCCGCTGGCGATGTGCCTCCGCTGCACGCTTGCGCCGGTCATGTGCTTGATGTACTCCCAGGCAGCGCGCTGATGGGGGCTGGATCGCGAGATCGCCAGCCCCGCCTCGTACATGACGGTGACGCGCCGGCCGCCGACGCTGGGGACGCTCGCTACGCCGATGTCCATGTGATCGGCGCGATATTCGATCAGTGACCAATGGCCGGTCATCGTCATGGCCGCCCGGCCGGCGCGGAACAGGTCAACGCCCGAAGCCGCGGCGGCGGAAAGGGTCGGCGCAACCTTGTGCTTTTTCGTCAGGTCCACCAGAAACTGGATCGTGTCGATATTGGCTGGCGAATCCAGATAGCCCAGCGCATGCCGGCCATCGCCGCTGAGCACATCTCCGCCGCCGGCCCAGATCCACGGAAACCACATGGGCATGTCCTTCTGGAGGACGAAGGCAAAGGGGACAGGGACCTTTGACGCTGAACGTGGAATCTGCGCCGGTGGTGAAAGGTCCCTGTCCCCTTTCAGCACCAACGCCGTCGCCAGAAACTCCTCCCGCAACCATCCCTCGCGCGGATACGGAACCTTCGCCTGATCGAACAGCCGCTTGTTGTACAGCACGACCATCGGCGTGAAGTCGGACGGGATCGCGAAGAGCGACTCGCCGCGCCGGGCGATATCGACGACATTCGGGAAGTAGCTCTTGAGGTCGAACGAGCTGTCGCCCCGCACGAGCGGCATCAGGTCGGCGAGAAGATCATTGTCGATGAACACGGCCGCGGACGAAGCATCCAGCGCGATGACATCGGGAGGATTGCCCGCCACGTAGGTCATGAGGAGCTTGGGGACATACTGCCCCGGCCCGGGGATGTTCTCGATCCGGACCTGGATATCGGGGTGAGCGCGCTCGAATTCGTCGAGAATCTCGCGCTCCTGTTTGAGGAAGCTCGGATCGACGGAAGGCCCGCCCCAGTTGGCGACACGGAGGATGGTGGGTGCGGCGCGGCCGGCCTTCGCATCGCCACGCCCGCTGCGCAGGAAATAGACGATGCACGCGGCTAGCGCGAGAAGCAGCACGGTGCCAACAGCGAGTCGTCGCATAAACTCCGGCGTAGGGCAGCAGATTGTCCCAAGGTATACACGAGCCAGGAGCGAATCAAACGACGGCATCGTCGCTGGATTGCCCGACCTTCCGACGATACGCTGGCTGCCAATCAACTCAGGAGCATCCATGTCCTCTCGCACGGCGCTTATGACGGCTCTCTTCGCCCTGACCTCCACCCTCAGCGCCGCGGAACTCCCGCTGATCCAGGTGACGAGCACCAACACCGTCATCGACAAGTCCTGCCGCATCGCCATTCCGGTCGGCGCGATCATCGAAGATGCCAACAACAACGGCGTCATCCAGATCGGCGCATCCAACATCGAAATCGAGTTCGTCGCCGGCGCGGTGCTGCGCGGCTCGCCCAGGGACCGCCGGCCGGATGAATACAAGGGCTACGGCATCCGGCTCAACGGCCACAGCGGCGTGACCATCCGCAATGCCCGCGTCAGCGGCTATTGGTGCGGCCTGTGGGCAACCAAGGCCAATGGACTGACGCTCGACGGTGTCGACGCTTCCGACAATCGCCGAGCCTATCTGAAATCCACGCCCGTGGCCGAAGATGGCGCGGATTGGCTCTTCCCCCATAACAACGACAAGAACGAGTGGCTGACGAACTACGCGGCCGCGATGTACATCGAGGAGTCGGAGAACGTCACGATCCACGACTGCCGCGTGCATGATGGTCAGAATGCACTGTGCCTCAGCCGGGTCATCACATCGAAAATCTACGACAATGATTTCTCATTCAATTCCGCCTGGGGCATCGCTCTGTGGCGATGCGAGCGCAACGTCATCAGCCGCAATGCGATGGACTTCTGCGTGCGCGGCTACAGCCATGGCGTCTACAACCGCGGCCAGGATTCGGCCGGGATTCTCATGTTCGAGCAGAACAACCAGAACATCATCGCCGAGAACTCCGCCACCCACGGCGGCGACTGCTTCTTTGGATTCGCCGGCCGAGAGGCCCTCGGCGAAGCCGGCGAGCACCCCGTCGACTGGTACAAGCGCCGCGGCAACAGCGACAACCTGCTCATCGGCAACGATTTTTCCTACGCGCCGGCTCACGGCATCGAGATCACCTTCTCCTTCGGCAACAAGCTCATCAACAATCGCCTGGTCGAGAACGCGATCTGTGGCGTGTGGGGCGGATATTCGCAGGAGACGCTCATCGCCGGCAACACGTTCGAGGGCAATGGCGAGATGGGCTATGGTCTGGAGCGTGGCGGCGTGAACATCGAGCATGGCCGGGCCAACCAGATCGTCCACAACACATTCACCGGCGACAAATGCGGCGTGCATCTCTGGGGCGGGGCCAACCCCGGTTTCGCCCAGAAGCCGTGGGCCAAAGCCAACGGCACCGACTCGACCCAGAACTTCATCGCGGGCAACACGTTCGAGCGCGAGACGACGGTGTATCACTTCCGCGGCCCGGGCGATGTGACGATCGGGTTCAATCTCATCCGCGACGCCGGCCAGCAACTCGTCACCGTTCCTGAAACGAAGATCACGCGAGATGAGAAACTCCAGGTCGATAAGCCGAAAACGCCGGAATATCAGGCCTACGGCAAGACCCACCCCGTCGGCGCTCGCCCCGAACTCCGCGGCCGGAAGAACATCATCATGACCGAATGGGGCCCGTGGGACCACCGCTCGCCGCTGGTGCGCATCTCGCGCTCGCAGGGCGGATCGGCCGAGTATGCCCTCTGCGGCCTGCCGGCCACGCCGCGTGTGCGCCTGGAAGGCGCGGGCATCGAAGGCAAGCTCGACGATTCCAAGGACCCGCCCACCTACACCATCACCGCGAGCCAGGGCGGAGTCTTCCCCTACATCATGCACGTCGAAGCAGGCGATTTCCGCAAGGATATCCGCGGGACGCTACTCGCCACCACGTGGAACGCGACATTCTTCCAATGGACCAAGGACGTCAACGATCCGCGCCAGCACCTTGAGGAGTGGCGCAAGCTGGCGAAAGGCCCGACCGCCGCCAAAGCCGAGTTGAAGGAACTGGTGCTCAAGTACGGCATGCGCGGCCCGAGCGACCTGGGGCTTTCCCCGGCCGTGACGGCCGCCAAGCTCGGCAGCGACTACTTCGGCATGATCGCCACGACGAAGCTGCCGCTGCCCAAGGGCAAATGGCAGTTCAAGACATTCAGCGACGACGGCGTGCGCGTGACGGTGGATGGCAAGAACATCATCGACAACTGGACCTGGCACGTCCCGACGCGCGACACGGGCACGCTCGATCTGCCGGCAGACAAGATCGTGGAGATTACGGTCGAGCACTTCGAGATCGATGGGTATGCGACGCTGGAGTTGGAGATTGTGAGGGGGGAGTGATGGCCTTCACGCAATCTCAAACAGCTCCGCTACCCGCACTTCAAACCCCGCCAGCACTTCTCCGCCGCTGAGTACATCTCGCTCTGCCAAGCGAACGCTCGACTCCGGAGATGTGAACACCTCGACCGATCGCGTCCGTGGGTTGACATACCACACGAGCCGGGTTCCGGCCGCGAAATACTCGCGGAGCTTGTTGGCCATTTCACGCGGCGTGTTGCTGTCGGAGAGCACTTCCACGGCCAGATCGGGCGTCAGGTCCGGGATGGGCTTGCCGGGCAGGCGCCGCTCGGGCAGGCGATCCCACGAGACGAACGCCACGTCCGGAATCCGAACTCTCCCAAGAATTCTGATCATCCCGTCAGCACCCGTCACCACTCCGAGCCGTCGAGCCATGACGAACGCGGACAGCAGATAAACGATGCGCGCAGCGATCGCCGATTCTTCCCGGCCCATGGTCTTCTCCACCAGCGTGCCGTCAACCAGTTCGCAGAGGTGGTTCCCGTGATCATTCAGGCGGATCACATCATCCTCCGTGGCCGTGCCCGGCAGAGGATCCAATACAATGCGCTCCACCGGCACGCGCCCGAGTGCATCCCACCACTCCGGGGCGATTGGTGTGGTCGTCTGGCTCATGATCTCGGATCGTAGCCAGGGAACGGTGATAACTGAAGCGGAAAGCGAGACGCGTTTTGCGGGATGTGGCACGAGCGGCCCCCGCCGTGCAGGGGAAACCGCGGCCGAGGGCGGCACGCTCCACACGCGAAGATCGCGGGCGGGGCGGCACGCTCCACACGCGAAGATCGCGGCCGGGGGCGGCACGCTCCACACGCGAAGACCGCGGCCGGGGGCGGCGCGCTCCACGGCGATGCGCTCCACGGCGATGTTGACACGCGAGCGCCTTTCCCCGACTGTGTCTGCCGGTTTCCTCACAGGAGGCACACGTGCGGATACTCTACGCGGTTCCGATCTTGACGATCGCTCTTACCGCCAGCGCAGCCCAGCGACAAACGACGCCACAGCCGAGCGATCCCGATTTCGGCGGCCTTTACAACGTCGCCCAGACCAGTCTCGGCGCCACCGCCAAAGGCTCCGGCTCGGCCTTCAACAAGGACTGGCCGCCCAATAACGCCATCGGCCCCGAAACTCAGCGCCCGGCGGCACCATCTTCGGCAGCCCGCTCAAGGGCGGCCGGGTCGATATTCGCCTGGTTGTCCCCGTCGAGATCAAGGCCATCGAAGTCATTGGTCTCGACTACCACGGCACGATGGTTCCGAAGGCCATCGATATTTTCATCGACGGCGCGATGGTCAAGCATGCCGATCTGCCTGAAACGCCGGGCAAGCCGTTTCGAATTGCAGTCGAGGGCAAGGGGCAGAACGTCGGCATTCTCGTGACGGAGGATTTCCCCATCCGCACGTTGCCCGATGGCAAGAAAGGCCCCAACTGGGGCGGCTGGCAGCGGCTGCGCGTGCTCACCACAACCGACGTCGCCGCCATGATGGCCCGGCCAGATTCCTATCAGGTGAAGGCGGCTGCGGAGAACATCGCCCCCACCAGCGGCGCGATGGCCGAGGGGAAGGTCGAAGTGGTCGGCCAGCCGCGCATCACCAAGGGCCACCCCTGCACACTCTGGGACCAAGAGGATATCGAGCATTACAAGCAAATGCTCAAGACCAGCAAGCTGCTGGCCGAGCAGTACGCCGCGATCAAGGGCACGATGGATCAGCGCCTCACGCAGCCTCTGGGCATTCCCCAGCCGCAGCAGGGCGCGGACGGCAAGTGGATGCACCTGCCCGACCAGAAGTACGGCGGCATCCACAACCAGCTTGGCCTGGACATCGCCAATCTCGGCACGGCCTACGCGCTGTCGGGCGAGGAGAAATACGCCGAGTTCGCCAAGAAACTGCTGCTGGCCTACGCGGATGTGTATGCCAACTATGGCATCGGCGCGCGGGCGGGCTTCAATCACGATCCCAGCAAGGTCTTCGACCAGCGCCTCGGCGATGCTACCTGGGGCATCCAGGTCTGCCGCGGCTATGACCTGATCTATAACTCGCCCTCGATCGCGCCGGCCGAGCGCAAGCACATCGAGGATGATCTGATCAAGGCCTCGGCCCGGCACATCATGGGCAATCATGCGATGCTCGAAGCGCCGACGAACTGGTCGGCCATCGCGACGTGCGCGGTCCTGATGGCCGGCTATGCCGCCGACGACCATGAGATCATCGACGTCGCCATGTACGGCCTGCGCGGGACGAAGGACAAACCAACCGGCGGCCTGCAGCTTCACTTTGGCCCGAAATCCATCGACGAGGATGGCATGTGGGCCGAGGGCGCCATGGGGTATCAGTTCATGGCACTGCAAGCGCTGATCATGGATGCCGAGGTGCTCTGGCATCACGGCTTGGACATGTACCGCGCCCGCGACGCCGCGCTCAAGCGGCTGTTCGACTCGCCGCTGCAGTTTGCCTATCCCGATCTGACCTCGCCGGCCATCCATGATTCGGGCCACAGCTCGATCGTCGGCAGGGATTCGTATCTGTATGAGTACGCCTATCGCCGCTATCGCGATCCGCGCTATCTGCTGATCCTCAATCAGTGCGGCATGGCGCTGGATGCGCAATTCCAGAAGTTCCCGGTGTCGGTGCTTTACGATCGCGACGCCAGCGCGAAGGTGCCGCCAAGCGAGTGGAAGAGCGTGAATCTCTTCGGCGTGGGCTTCGGCGTCCTGCGCAACACCACGCAGCGCGGCACCAACAGCCTCCTGCTTGACTACGGGCCCAACCGCTCGCATGGCCACCCCGACAAGCTGAACATCGACCTGTATGCCTTCGGCGATCGGCTCATCCCCGATCCGGGCAGCGTCTGGTACGAGGATCCCGCGTACAAGGCGTGGTATCACACGACGCTGGCGCACAACACGCTCGATGTCGATGAGCTGGAGCAGCGGCCGTGCGATGCGACGCAGATTGTGTACGGGCCGGCCGACACGCTGGCCATCCAGCGGGCCTGGACGGATCAGGCGTACGCCGGCGTGAGCATGGACCGCGCGCTGTTCTTCACGCCGGATTATCTGGCCGACATCTTCGGCGCGTTTGCGCAGCTCCCGCGCAAGATGGACCTGGCGTGGCATATCCGCGGGCAGTTCGCATCGGACCTGAAGATGGACCCGATCAAGTTCGCCGGCCCGCTGGAAGTCGGCTACAGCGAGCTCACGAATCTGCGCCATGCGACGACGGACCAGCCCTGGTCGGCGACGATCACGGGCAAGAACGGAGCGGCTCGGTTTTTCGCGGCCGGCGGGACACAGACAGAGGTCATCGTCGGCGATGGACTGCTGAATCTGGAGAAGCCGCCGACGATCCTGCAGCGGCGCGTCGCTGGCTCGACGGTCTACGGCAATGCCGTGGATATCTCGGGAAGCAAAGATGGCTATGTCAAAGGCGTCTCAACCGAAGGCGATCTGGAGAAGGGATACGCCCTGCTCAAGGTGCAGACGGGCCGGGGCACGGACCTGTGCTTCGCCAGCTATCGCCCTGGATCCTACAAGATCGGCGAGTTGACCACCGATGCCCAGCAGGCGTTTGTGCTGATGGATGGCCCGCAGGTCCGGGCGATGTACATGGGCGGGGGGAAGGAACTGCGGGTGGGGAACATTTCCGTCACACGCAATGAGCCGGGCCTCGCTTGCGTCGAGAGGACCGAGACGGGCGCGTACATCGTCGCCAACCCATCGTCCGGTGACGCAACGATCACGCTGAACTTCGCGCCGCTGGCCGGTCTGGATGCTTATCAGCTCGATGCCAATGGCCAGCGCACCGGCCCCGCGACTGTCTCAGCGCAGGATGGCGCCGCAGCATGAGCATGAAGCCACTCTCGAAGATCGAGTTGGCGCCCAAGGGCGCGCCGAGCGTCTTTGACTTCCGTCAGGAGATGCTGCGAAAGCGCCAGGCCGAGCAGGAGGCCGCGCTGGCCAAGGCGCGCGACGAGGCGGCCGCCCGCTCCAAAGCTCGCAACGATGAAGCGAAGGCCAAGCCAATCCCGGCCGGCACCGCGATCGTCGTCCAGGCCGAGGACTTCTCCGCCGAAGGCGGCGGGAAGATCAAGGTCTCCGACCAGAAGTTCGCGGCCATCGGCAAGTGCATCTGGAGTTGGGATACGACCGGCCACTGGATCGAGTGGACTGTCAACGTGCCGGCCAAGGGATACTACAACCTCTCGGCCTGCTACTGCACCGAGATGGCCCTGTGCGAGCGCGCGATCCAGATCAACGGCCAGGTGCAGGAGCCTTTCGCGCCGATGGTTTTCCCGACAACCGGCGGCTGGGCCAACGGCTCGGATGATTGGCGGCTGTTCACCGCCATCGATCCGATCACCGAGAAGCCGCTGCTCCTGAAGTTCGCGAAGGGCAAGAACACCATCCGGCTGACGAACACCAACGGCCGGGGAATCAACGTCGATTACCTCATCGTCAGCAGCCCGGATGTGAAGCCGAGCCGCCAACGATAATTCCATCTGAAGCGGAAGCGTGAGCGCCCGCCCTGGGAAGGTGATAGGTAATCGGTAATCGGTAATCGGTGAAAGGACGAACCATGAAACTCTCATTCGCCACCCTTGGTTGCCCCCGCTGGAATCTTAAGCAGATCGCGGACAACGCGAAGAGCCTTGGCTACGACGGCGTCGAGCTTCGCGGCGCTCCCGGCGAGCACATCGGCCCGGATGAAACGCCAGAGTCGCGCCGGGCCATCCGCCAGCTCTTCGAGAAGCACCAGATCGAGGTCGCCAGCATTATGGGCTACAGCACCTTCACCCTGGACGATCCCGTAAAGCAGCAGCAGAGCATCGACGACGGCCTGAAGTTCGTCGAGGTCGCCCGCGATGTCGGCTGCCCGGTGCTGCGCATCTTCGCCGGCAAGTTCTGCCAGGCCGGCCGGGAGGAAAGCCTTCGGCGCGTCATCGAGGGAGTGAAGCGCGTGGCCGGCAAGGCCGAGAAATTCGGCGTGCGCCTGGCCATCGAGACGCACGATGACTGGTGCAAGGGCGAGAACCTTCGCGCGGTGCTGGCGGGCGTGCGGTCGCCGGCGCTGGGCATCTGCTGGGATGTCGGCAACTCGTTCTTCGCCGAGCCTCTCCGGCAGACCCACGCGGCCATCCATCACGACATCGCGCATGTTCACTACAAGGACGGCAAGCGCGATGCCGCTGGCAAGGAGCACTCCGTCCTGCCGGGCACGGGCGAAGTCAACATGCCGCTGGCCATGCGCCTCCTGCACGATGGCGGCTACAAGGGATATCTCTCCTTCGAGTGGGAAAAGAAGTGGCAGCCGGAATTAGCCGAACCCGAGGTCGCTTTCCCGCACTACATCAAGTACGTCACGGGCCTGATGGAGAAGCTCGGCGTGCCCCGTGGCTGATCTTCACCGCGACTTGTTCGCGGCGGCCTTGGCCATCACCAGTTGCATCTTCAGCCGGACTTCGGCCGACCCCGTGAACAGATCGCGCGGGTAACGCCGATACAGCACCATCTCGTCGAAGATGCTCTCACTGCGCTGCGCGTTCATCGACAGGCCGGCCAGGTATTGCAGGCGCAGGTTGCGGTCGCGGTTGATTTCAGCGCCTTTCAGCCAGCCGTTCAGGTCGGATGCCTGCCCCGCATAAGTGGCCAGCAGATCGACCCAGGAGTGAAACCCGACTTCCTCCAGCGATTCGGCCACGTCGGCGTGGTCGCCGCGTTCCAGCCGCGCGCCAAGAGCGTCGAGGTCGATCCGCGTCTCGTCCACCTGCGCCAGCAGGACGATGTCGTAGCCCTGGCCGCACGAGTCGTTGCTCCAGATGGTGCCGTTGGGGAAGACCTCGAAAAAGGTCGCGATCTCGCTCTTGACCGCAGCGAGGTTCGTCTCATACAGCGGGACCCACTGCGTGATCACGCCACCGGGGTTGAGGCGCTGCCTGCAGTGCTCGAAATATTCCCTGGTATAGAGCGTGGCCGCGCCCTTCACCCAGGGATTGATCGGGTCGGATGTGATGATGTCGAACTTCTCCCGCGTCGTCAGCATGTAGTGGCGGGCGTCGTCGTTGACCACCTCCACGCGCCGATCTTCCATCACGTAATAGTTCTCGTATCCGAAGAACCTGGCCACGACCTTGGGGATGAGGGGCTCGATCTCGCAGATCACGATCCGCCGCACGTCGGGGTGTACCGTGAACGAACCCGCCGTCACCCCCCCGCCGCAGCCCACGACAAGGACGGAGCCCGGCCGCTTGTGGACCAGTGCCGGCAGGTGCCCCAGCATGCGCTGCAGCCGCATATCCTGCGCGGCGCTGGAGGCTTCCACCTTGCCGCTCACGTGGAAGTTTCGCACGCCCGCGGCCGTTTCCGTCACCGCGACGGATGAGTTGATGCCTTCGCCGACGTACAGCGATTTGCCCTGGCCGAGCCACGTAACCGCGTACCGGCCATAGGCGATGAGTTCCCATGGGACGGCCACGACGCGCCATGCCAGCAGCGCGGGGATGGCCAACGCGGCCGACAGAGCGATGATCCCCACCGTCCTTCGGCCGAGCCATAGGAGTGGTGCAGTCGCCGCGATCGCGCCGGCACTGGCCAAGCCGATGAGCATTCGCTCCGCCTGCTGTGTGCCCATGCGCGGAATCACCAGCATGCTGAAAGCGATCGCGCCGGCAATCGCGCCAGGGTGTTGGCGGCGTAGACACCGCCGACCATGCGCCGGGATCCTGTCCCCGCGAGGCGACGGCCGCCAACGCCAGGGGAAAGCTCGCGCCCCAAAGGCATGCCGCGGGCAGCACGGCCCACAGGCAGCGAGCCAAGTCAATCTGGAAGTTGAACCACACGCTGGTGGAGAGCTCCGGATTCACTGGCCAATAGGGCAACGACCGCGCGATCATGAACGCGGTCCAGGCAATCGCGCCGGCCAGCAGAATCTGGCAGCACGCCAGCGCCAGGCGAGGGCTCGCCACCCGCCGCGACAGCATCGATCCCGCGCTGCTGCCGATGCCCAGTCCCACCAGAAACACGGCCAGGATGATTGAAAAGGTGTAGACCGATGCGCCCAGCAGCAGCGACAGGAGGCGCGTCCACGTGACTTCCGCGCCCAGCGCGCTCAGGCCCGACAGCGCGATGGCGATATAGACCGACTTGGCGCCGGGTTCGTGCGGTTGATCGGATGTCAGTGGCTTCTCTTCCGGCGCGCGATGCTTCGCCATCCCGGCCAGAACCAGCGCCATCGCCGCCACCGATCCGTTGATCGCCGCGGCGACATACGTGGCCGTGGCCATGTCGTACACCCGCAGCAGGTAGAACCCGGCCAGCAGGCAGCCAAACACTGCGCCGGCGATGTTGCCGCCGTAGAAGAAACCCAGCCATGCAACGCCGTCGCGCGTCGTCTGCGTCCATCGGGCGATGGCCGGCAGCGTCGCTCCCATCAGCAGCGTTGGCGGGAGCAGGCACGCAGCGCAGATCACCCCGCGCCACGCGATCCCCATCAGGCCGTGGCCGACGTTTGTGACATAAAGCCGATCGATCTCCGGCATCGCCAGAAGCACGAGTACGCCGATGATGCCGATTCCCGCCTCAAGGGCCGCATACACGCGCAAGGGATGCTGCCGGCCGGAGATCATCCGCGGCAGCAGGATGCTCCCCAGGCACATGCCGCCCATGAACGTGCCGAGCAGCACGCCCAGCGAAACGGCCGACGACCCGATCACGAGCTGCAGAAGCTGAAACCAGACGATCTCGTAGATCAGCGCCGAGCAGCCGCTGCCGACGAACAACAGAAGTAACAACGGTAGAAATCGATTGGAATCCGTAGCACAGGCGTCCCGCCTGCGGAATGCGCCATCGGGAGACTGTTTGTTCATGCCAAACTCAGAGGGAGCCACTCAGTAGATGTTAAACGACGCCCATACAACGCCACAGGCCCCGTGTTGTTGCGGGAGTGCCGCCAGTGCCCTCACTGGCGGAAGCACCCGATGAGATGGCCATCGCCGCGGTGGCGGCGCCGGCAGCGACGAATTCACGACGGTTCATGGGGTTTTTCATAGCTCACCAATTCCAGGCGCACCATCTGAAGCGGAAGCGTCAGCGCCCGCCCCGAGCCTGAGCGGGCGCTGACGCTTCCGCTTCAGAACGTATGTCACTTACGCGCGAATATGAGAATGGCCGCGACGATGATGGCCACCACGATCAGTACCGCGATCGTGATCTTCCAGAAGCTATACGGCCGCTCGCCGGCCACCTGGCCCGTTCGGGCATTGACGAGGAACCGGTAGAGCTTCTCGCGATAGCGATACGCGCTCAGCCACAGCGGCAGGAGAATATGCTTGAACGTGATGTCGAAGTAGCGGCTGCTGACCGAGTCGATCTGCTGGTGGTCGCCGCCGATGTGCGAGCGGATCGACGAGTGGATCGGATCGACCATCACCTGCTTGGCCTGCTCAAAGCCATTCGTGAGATCCACCTGGTAGCTCTGCGCGACAAACCCGGCCAGGTATTCATCCGCGTAAGCGACGAGCTGGTCGAGGTCCCATGGCTCGAGCTTTTGAATGTAATTGCTCGGGAGCGTGTTGCTGGCGAGGATCAGCAGGTCGTCAAACCGGTTGGTGACGTGGCCGCTGACGGGCCACCAGCGCGTCTTGGTGACGGTGCGGGTCTTCTGGACCTGGCGCGTCTTGGTGACAGACTCGCCGTTTTCGGTCTCGGTGTAGGTCTCGGTATCCCAGTAGGTCTCGGTCTCGGTGTAATCCTCGCCGCGTTGGCCGGTGTAGTCGGACTCGGTGCGGCAGTCGTAGGTCCAGTAGGGGATGTAGATGCCGTTGATCCGGCCGGCCTTGGCGGCCGCCTTCAGCTCGCTCGGGGCGAACCAGAGCGAGGCGATCCATGCGCGAAACGCGGCCAGGGCCTGGTCCATGGCAATCTTAAACGGCAGGAGCGACCTGGGCTTGATATGCCGATGCGACTGCGCGGCCGCGACGACGGGCGATGCGCAGAACGGGCACAGGCCGGCGGTGGTGTCGGGGGGCAAGGTCGATTGCGCGCCGCAGCCGTCGCAGCGGATCGTGAACACTTCCTCGGTGGCATCGACATCGGACTGATCCGCCAGTGCGGCGAGGAAATCCTGCTCCAGCACGGGCTGGTTGGATGTTGGGATGTGATTCTCGGCCTTGCAGTAGGGGCAGGAGAGGGCATCCTGGCCGGGGGCGAACTGGAGCTGCGCGCCGCACTGGCGGCAGGGGAATTGGCGCTGTTGGGGGACAGTGGTGGTCATGATCGCGGATCTCACATTTCAGATCGCAGAGGAGGAGAACCACAGATTTCGCAGATTACACAGATTTCGGATTTCAGGATCTGAATTTTGAAATCTGAAATCCTGAAATCCGAAATCTCCTCGCGTCCATTTCTACAGCGCGCGGTCGCCTTCCGCCAGCGTGGCGCCTTCGTTACACTACCGCTTCCATCAGACCAAGGAGAACAAATGCCCCTGCGTTTTCGCCGCGTGCTTGTCTCGACCGAGACGTTTGAATCGGCCGGCGTCTTCGATGTCAATGGCGACGGGATCCTCGACATCGTGTCGGGTGAGTTCTGGTACGAAGGCCCGAGCTTCGCCAATCGCCACTTCATCGGCAAGGCCGCGCGATATGGCGAGTATTACGACGAATTCTCGACGATTCCGATGGACATCAACGGCACCGGCCGGCTTAGCGTCGTCACCGGCGGCTGGTGGGGCAACACGATCCGCTGGCGCGAGAACCCCGGCGATCCTGCGAAGGAATGGCCGGAGCACATCATCGCCGAGTGCGGCAATGTCGAGACGACGCGCGCGTGGGATGTCGATGGCGATGGCGAGTTGGAAATCGTCCCCAACACGCCGCCACAACTGCTGGCGTATTACAAGCTCATTCGCGACAAGAGCGGCAAGGGCACCGGCCAGTTCTCAAAGCATGTCGTCTTCGATCAACCGCAGGGGCATGGGCTGGGATTTGGCGATGTCAGCGGCAGCGGCCGGGGCGACTTTGTCCTGGCCAAGGGGTGGCTGGAGCATCCGGCCGATCCCAAGGGCAAGTGGGTCTTCCACGAAGACTTCGACCTCGGCTCGGCCAGCGTGCCGGTGCTCGTCGTGGACGTGAACGGCGACGGGATCAACGACCTGATCGTCGGCCAATCCCACGCCTATGGCCTCGACTGGTGGGAGCAGAAGCGCGACTCATCGGGCCGGCGAAGCTGGGTCAAGCACCCGATCGATCCGTTCAACAGCCAGTACCACGACCTCGCGTGGGCCGACATCGACGGCGACGGCAAGATGGAACTGATTACGGGCAAGCGCTATCGCGCCCACTGCGATGGCAACCCGGGGCGCATGGACGATGTGGGAATCTACTACTTCAAGTGGACCGGCGAGGGCTTCGCCAAGCAGGTGATCGCCTATGGCCCGATCGGCGAGGGCGGCGCGGGGTGCGGCATCCAGCTCTGCCCTGGCCGACCTGCGAAAGACCGGCCGGCTGGACATCATCGCCCCTGGCAAAGACGGGCTCATGATCTTCTATAACGAGGGGATGACCTGATGCGCGGGCTTGGGTCTCTCTGACAGCATCGAGAGCAAGGCAATCGCGGCCGCGGCCAGCGCCGCCAGCGCACCGTGGATCGACAGGCACGGCAGCATGCTGTCGGGCAGCCGATAGGGAATATCCTGGCCGAGCGTGGTCAGTTCATAGGCGATGGGCTGCTGCAGCCACACGCCGACGGGCGCATGCGAAGACTTGAGAATGCTGTTCAGCGCGAAGAGCGGATGCGGGCCAACGAGCCATGCCACGACTACCTGCCGATTGGGCCCGCCCAGGCGCGGCGACAGCCAGATCGGCCAGCTCAGCCACGCCAGCGCCACCAGAATCACGATCGTCGCCGCCAGCGGCGCGGGAATGCCCATGCGTTCGAACATCCACGCGATGGCCAGCAGGGCCAAGGCATAGGCGACGATCACCATGGCGCCGCCAAGCCAGCGCGAAACGCAACCGCCCCCCCACCACGGAGGCCATGCACACGGCGGCGATGCCAAGAAGGATCGAGCCCCCGGCCAAGGCGCGGTGGCGCCAGTCCTCCTCGCCCATGACCAGGAATGGTCCGAGCAAGGTCACCACCAGAACGCCCCCGAAGAACAGCCCCAGTCCCTCACCCGCGATGATGCGGCAGACGATCGTCCACGCGATCGCCAGCGATAACGGCACAAGCGTCGCTCGCCACGCGGCGGCGCTTGTCCTGAGGAGCAAGCGCGCTGCGGCGGCGGAATTGTCCTGTGTTTCCGGCATCAACTATCTGCTATCTGCTATCCACTATCTGCTATCTGCTATCTGCTATCCACTATCTGCTATCTGCTATCTGCTATCCACTATCCGCTAACCTCCGCATCCATGACGCGCTCGGCCGCGAACATCGACTGCGGGCGATTGAAATACACCGCGCCTTCAAACCATCCCGGGGCGGCCTCGCGGCAGCGCAGCACTGTTACCGCGATTTCCATGACATTCCCCTGCGGATCGGGGATGCGGAGGACGCCGCCATGGCTGAGGGTCAGCGGGCGATCGGTCAGGAAGCCCATGGCCTGGGTGTTCACGTGACGGGTGTAGAGCAGCTTGGGATTCTCGCCATCGGCATCGCTGTAGAGCTTGAGCGTCGCCCGGACGCGGTAGGCGGCGCGCGGCAGCTTGTGCCGGTCAACCACCGGCCGGGGGCCGGCCTCCAGCGCACTGATGACAAACTCCACGTCGCGTGGGAACTCGCCATGACCAGGCTCAGCCAATGCCATCGTCGCACAACCTCCAGCCAACATCATACCCTCCGGAGAGGCGTCAAAAGACCCCTCGCTCAAAAAAACACTGCCCAGCGGTCTTCTTCATCTACGATATATGCGAGCCGCCGGCCAGCAGATTCTGCACGGGGGCTGGGGGCGGGGTACAGGGTTCAGGGATCAGAGAACAGGGCATCATTCTCCATAAGTTATTCGTTAGCAATTGGTTGCGTGAATTGCGTAGTTGGTCTGACGATGCGCGCCGCATCGCGCGGTAGGATGGCGGACGGTGCGCCTGCACGGTTCGGGAGAACAGGAAGATGACCAAACAGGAACCGCTGGCGGTGGCCCGATCGGCGAGTGATGAGGGCAAACTGCAGCCCGCGCATGGGGGCATCTTGCTGGCAGCGCTGACGCTCCCGTACTTCTTCCGCGGGCTGGCGCTGGCCTTGGTACTTCCTGGCTCCGCTGGGCGTATATGCCCTTGTGGTCTGTCTCGTACCGCAACTCAGGCGCAGCGTTCGTTGGATGCGGCTTGGCCGGCTTCGGGGGTGGATTCTGTTGGTGGCCATCGGGATGGCCGCGGCGTCGGCCCGGGTGCTCGTGCTTTATCAAGGCTGGTTCCACCCCGCTGTGGACCATCTGTACCGAGAGCTTCCGTGGTGGCTGTCGGGTCGGGCGGCCGTGGTGTGTGTCGTTTTTGCGACGGTGAACGCCTTGATGGAGGAGGTTGTCTTTCGCGGGGTTCTGCTTGATGCATTGACGTCGCAGATCGGGACCGCGGGGGCGCTCCTCGCGCAAGCCGCGGGCTTTGGTCTTGGGCATGCCAAGGGCTATCCCCCCGGCGCAATCGGCGCGGTCATGGCCGGCGTGTTCGGGCTGATGGTGGGGCTGATCCGCGTTCGGTCCGCGGGATTGCTGGGGCCGTGGATCGCGCATGTGGTAGGGGACGTGACGATTTTCTGGATCGTGGTGCTCGCGTGGAAAGGCGGGGCATGAGGCGGTGATGGCGGGCGTAGTCTGGGCGTAAGTTAGCCTTGTGTCAAAGGGTAATGCGTGGAAATGTCATGCGACGGAATTTGGAGAGCTAAATCCGAAGTCCGAGGCGAGTCAGAAATCTGGAAATCGGGTGATCGGTGAGGGTGGCCATTCTTGCGTGAGTGCTGTCGGTGTCGGCGTCGAGTTCCTGGAGATGGAAAGGCGTAAGAAAGGACGCCACATTTTCACTGCCGCATCCGAAATCATGTCGGGCCAACTCCGACCGCCCTCCGGGAGTTCCGGGGCGTGCTTGGACTGGCCAACTCAGCCGACAGCCAACCTTGCATTGGCGATGTGAATGGCGAAAATGCCGTGGTGGATGCATGGACGCGGCATTGTGGCTCGATGCGCTTCTTGTCATGATGCCTGCATTGAGGACCGCATGCGATTGGGCAGGAGAACCGTGAAGAAAGCATCGCTCATGGGTAACTGCGCCATGGGATCGCGAGTGCCGCTGCGGGCAGTGGGATCCGTCTCTTGCTGTGGTGTTCAAGGAGACGAAAGGTTCCACGTAATGAGGCCGTTCAGAAGGGTGTTCAAAGGCGATGCACGCGACCTTCGCAAGCTCGGATCCGATGGAGAGCAGCGGGCGGTCGTCTCTTTGCCCGAGCGTTCGGTCGATTTGGTCGTCACCTCACCGCCATACTGGCGCAAACGCGATTACGGGCTTGACGGGCAAATCGGACAAGAGAACAGCGCCGACCAGTATGTGGCGGAACTCATCAAGGCGCTGAAGGAATGGCGGCGGGTGCTGCGCCAGTCGGGCTCCATCTTTCTCAATATCGGCGATACGTACTGGAAGAAGAGTCTTCAGGGCATCCCAAGCCTGGTTGAGGCGAGCGCCCGCCAGGAAGGGTTCATCGTTCGCAATCGTATCGTTTGGGTGAAGAAGAGCGGGAGCCCCGACCCTGTTCGAGACCGCTTGGCCAGCAGGCACGAGTACATCCTGCACTTCGCGCTGAACGGCTATTACTATGATCTATTTGGGTATGCGCAGCAGTTCAGCGTACAGCAAAGAGGAGCGAACCCGGGGGATGTCTGGGAGATAGTCCCAAAGCGCGATCTCGGAACGCACCTTGCGCCATTCCCTGCCGAGATCGCCAGGCGCGCCATCCTGCTGGCATGCCCCGAACTCGTATGCACCAAATGCGGGCAGCCGCAGCGGCGATTGACTGAGCGCACGAAAATGGAGTTGGATCCGACTCGCCCTCAGGCACGGCGAGCCCTTGAGATTGCACGGGAGAAGCATCTGACACATGAACACATCGCCGCTATCCAAGCGACTGGCATATCGGACGCGGGCAAGGCCAGGCATATACAGACGGGCACGGACAGAAATTCCGAAAGAGTGCAGGAGTTGGCCAAGGAAGCGAAGTTGATGCTTGGCGGCTATTTCCGCGAGTTCACTTTCACCAAGCGAAGAATGGTGCGATGGGAGAAGTGCCCGTGCTGTGCGCCGTTTGAACCCGGAGTGGTCCTCGATCCCTTCATGGGCACTGGCACGACGCTGGATGTTGCGAATGAGATGGGACGCTCGGCGATCGGAGTGGACCTCGATCTATCACAGTTGAAGGAAGCGACGAGATGATACGAGTCATACAGAGGCTCATCGTCGCCCGCTCCTTGAGTCGCCTGCGTGCGCAGAGGATCCATCCGCTATTCGCCGGGTACCTGCACCTGAAGCAACGAGCAGCCACGCTTGGACGGCTGGAGAATCTCGAACCCGAATTTGGGGAATTCTACAAACGATTTCTCTGGGTGACGGACCATCCAGTAGGCACACCGTACATCAAGCCCTTCACCGCGAGCCCGCCGAGCGACAAGAACCTTTGGCTGAACGAGAACGTTGCCGGCTCTTACGCGCCGAGTTCTCTGCGGCCGGGTCAACCGTTTCGCGAGGTAGTGAAAGTCACGCGGGACAAGACGTATTCTCTTCCGCCCGACCATGCGCAGCGTGCCGCTCAGGCATCTTCTCTACAATAAGCCGGTGCCGGTGGCGGACCTCGCAGTGTTTCTCTACCGCGATTTCGGCGTGGTTGCCGAGACGCCGGCGAATGACGATCTGCTCCACTGCTTCGCCATGGAGTTTGGCTATGCCCGGCGCGGCGACGTGGCCCTAAGCGAGGAGTTCAGGATTCTGTTCCGGGTGGAATCTGCCGGCGAAGGCGATGACACGTGGCTCGAGGCTCCACCGCCGGGTGTTGGTGACCCGCACGCTCAGGCCGAGGCGAATGGTATTCAGCTCTTGCGCACGGCTGAGCCCATTCGTCAGCTTACGGCCGAAGAACTGCTAACCAGCCGCGAGGAGTCCGACCATGATGGGCCAAGCCTGCAGGAACTCCGTGTTGAGGGGCTCCTTTCGTTCAGTGAAGAGACAACGCTCAACTTCGGCAGGCTCAATCTGCTCGTCGGGCCAAACGGCTCGGGCAAGTCCAATTTGATTGACTGCCTGCGCGTCCTTGTGTACGCCCCGCGCGATATTCAGCGTGCGTTTGCCAATGGCGGCTTCGAGGCGTGGCTCCATAATGCACTGGACAAGGACTCTAGCAGCGCACGTCTGCAAGCCACCGTGCGTGTGCCCGGATCAATCGAGGCGGTGCGGCATGAAATGAGGCTGGGGCCCGCGAGTCATTCCCGCGCACAGATCGAAGAGCTCATAACGACCGCGCGGACGGAGCCTGGGGAAACTACGCCGCTTTTCGTCGGGTCATATCGCAGTGCAGCAACCATCAGCGTAGCGGGCCCCGGCCGGCGGCGCCGCGAGAAGCGACTAGATCCCAAGAGCTACAACCCATTTCAGTCGATTCTCAGCCAAGTTCGTGACGTCGGCCAATACCCCGAGATCACGCGCCTGGCGGACCTGTACTCCAGTATACGGGTCTATTCGGAGTGGTCCTTTGGGCGCGGTTCCAAACTCCGCGAGGCCGCGCCAGCGGGGCGGTCGGATGCCAGCTTGTCCGAGTCCATGGACGATCTGCCTGTCGCGTTGAACGCGCTTGAGCAGACGACCGCTCACGAAAAGCTGCTGAAGTTGTTGCCCGAACTGAAGGAGACCTATAGAGACTATGTGACGAGAATTCTGTTCGGGCGAGTCGGGCTGGAGCTGGTGGAGGCGCCCTTCAAGCTGCCAGTGCCCGCGAGCCGTCTGTCGGATGGAACGCTGCGATTTCTCGCGATGGCAGCCATTCTACTGCAGCCGACTCCGCCGCCAGTCATCTGCATCGAGGAGCCGGAGCTTGGCATGCATCCAGACATGATCCGAATGGTGTCGCGAAATGATTGCTGAGGTGCCTGATAAGACTCAGCTAATCGTCGCCACGCATTCGGAATTGCTGCTCACCTCTCTGCAAGACGATTTTGACGCACTGTTCGCATTTGACGCGGGCACCGGCGGCTCGTCGGTAAGGCGGTTCAGCCGGAAGGATTTTGCTCGCTGGCGCGAGGAGCATTCATTGGGCGAGTTGTGGACGTCTGGCGAAATTGGAGGGAATCGCTGGTGAAACGTCGCGTGCGATTATATATCGAGGGCGGCGCCACAGGCAGGACGGCCGACCATGACTTTCGTCGTGGATGGAAGAAGTTCTTGAACGAACTGCACGAGCTGGCTAGACAGCATGGGTACCACTCGTTGGAAGTTGTGCGCGGCAAGGGGCGCGGAAACGCATATAAGAAGTTTGTTCATCACAAGAATGATCATCCAGACGATCTGTGCGTCCTTCTGGTCGATTCGGAGACTGCTGTAGCGGTTCGCTATGAGGTATGGGACGTAGCGGCCCAACGTGAGGGAGATCAATGGAGAAGGCCAAGATGGGCCAAGGCCGATCATCTCTTCCTGATGGTGCAGTTCGTGGAGAGTTGGCTACTGACAGATACCGATGCGCTAAGAACGTACTTTAGGGACGGATTCAGAGCCGACCGGCTTCCCACCACCAACCTCGAGCAGCGCACGAAGGCTGAGATTGAACAGGCACTCCATAGCGCAACGCAAGACACGAGAAAGGGCCCCTACCAGCACGGCCAAGCCCACGAGATCATGGAGTTCGTAAGACCGGATAGGGTTCGGACGTTGGCCCATGGTCTGAGACTTTTCGACACACTCGAGCGGATGATCACTGCCTAGAAACCTACTCGGGTCACGCTGACGGTGAGCATGTGGCGGACGGCGGTGCGGTGGGCGAGTAAGTAAGCCAAGTAAGCCGACCCTACCTGACTCAGGTCCTTCCATACACCAAAAACCGAGGCCCACGGAAAACGGGCCAAATGAGCCATTCGCATGGTCACGCAGGATGGCAGGATGGCAGGATGGTGGGCTTCGTTTGCTCCTGCCACTTCTCCCCCCTACCATGCCTCCCATGCACCCATGGCGAAGCGTAGTGATGATCGTGGCGTTGGTTTCGGCGGCGGCGCTGGCTGGTGAACGGCCGGCCGGTTGGCGCGGGGATGGGACGGGGAAATATCCCGATGCCGATCCGCCGGTGGCGTGGGGGCGGGTCAGCGAGGTGCTGAAGGGGCTGCGTTGCCAAGTGGCCAAGCCGGCCGATGGGGCGCCGGCCGGGCAGGGGATGGCCGACGGCGTGGCGCGGGAGTGGCTCGTGCTGGGACCGGTGCCATTCGCGAAGAATAACAAGATCGAGCAGGAGGCGATTCCGGGCGAGGCGGAGATGACGCCGGAGGAGGGGCAGAAGAATGGGGCGGGCACGTGGAAGAAGGTTGCGTTCGATACCGCCTACCTCGACTTCGCCAGCCTCGTCGGCAAGAGCGATGAGGCCGTGGCGTTTGCGTTCACGCGGATCTACTCTGAGGCCGGCGGGACGTTTCGGCTGAACTTGACCTCTCCCGGCGGCGTTCGCATGTTTGTCAATGGCAAGCCTCTGGCGCCGTTCGCCGGGCGGCTGAAAGTCGTCCTGGCCAAGGGGTGGAATACGATTCTGCTGAAGGTCGCCCCCAATGGTGGTGAGACGAGCACTTGTTGGTATGCCGTGCCGGTGTTTCACGCCTGGCCGCCGGCGACCTACGCCGAAAATGGCATCGCATGGCACGTCTCGCTGCCGGGTGTCATTCCCGGGTTCTACGGCGGCGGCGAGGGCCTCGCGGCGCCGCTGATCGTCGGCGAGCGCATCTATGTCATGAGCGAGCCGTTTGATCTCATCTGCCTGAATAAGGCCGATGGCAAGGTGCTTTGGGTGCGGCGGCATAGTTATTTTGAGGCGGCCACCGAGGAGGAGCGGCAGAGCGAGGCGGGGAAGGATGCGGCCGGCGCGGCCGGGAAGATCGATGCGATCAACGCGGCGTTCGTGGCGGGAACGGCCAGCGCGGCGCATCTCTTGGCCAAGGGGGAATTGGAGAAGAGCCTGCAAAAAGAGATGAAGCGGGTGGACTCCAAGAAATACGCGATGCCAGAACTGCCGGACATTGGGTTCTCGGGCTTCACTCCGACGACCGACGGGGAGTTCATCTACGTCTGGGCGGGCAGCGGCGTGACGGCATGCTATGACCTCGACGGCAACCGCCGGTGGATCCGGGTGGATCGCATGAAGCCGGTGGAGCATGGATTCTCGTCAGCCCCCCTGCTGGTCAACAGGAAGGTCGTGGTGTTCATGCGCGACCTGATGGCGTTCGATGCCAAGACCGGCGCGCGGCCTGGCGCACGCCGATCGCCGACCCCGACGGCTTGAACCCGCGCGGGTTCTTTCACGGGTCGCCGGTGGCCGCCAATGTCGGCGGAGTTGCGGTGATCGCGCTGCCCACGGGCGGCGTCATTCGCGCCAGCGACGGCAAGATGATCCACGTCGGCAAGGACGCCGGCGCACAGGCCGTCGCCTCGCCGGTTGTCGAGGGCGGCGAGATCTTCACCGTGCCCTCGTCGAGCTCGACGCTCATCATGGCCAAACTGCCCGACGTTATGGCCGACCCGCTGGCGGTGACGATCCGCAAGGTGGCGTTCGATACGAAGGCGTTTCCGTACCACTACCTGCCATGGCATCTGTGCTCGCCGGTGATACACGATGGCCTGGCGTACCTGGTGAACAACGCGGGCGTGCTCACGGTCATTGATGTGCGGGCGGGGCAGGTGGTCTACCAGAAGATGCTGGACCTGGATGTGTTCCAGGCGCACAACGAAGGCGCGGCCCGGGGCGTGGGCATCAGCCTGGCGCTGGCGGGGAAATACCTGTACTGCTTCGGGAACAACGGCGCGGGCGTGGTTCTCGAGCCGGGGCGGAGCTATAAGCAGGTGGCCAAGAACAAGATCGAGAACGTGGTGATGGCCGGGCACTGGGCCGAGCGGCAGGAGCGGTTCATGGCCAACCCCGTGTTCGACGGGCAGCGGATGTGTTTGCGCGGCGAGGGGGGATTGTGGGCAATCGGACGATGACAAATCCGGTCAGTGGTCAGTGGTCCGTTGTCAGTGGTTGGGTCCGTTGTCCGTTGGTCAGTGGAGGCGGCATCGGCTGCTCCTGTGCAATCGCCAAGGCTCCACAACTGACCACCGGACCATGGACCCATCCACGGACAACTGACCACGGACTACTGACCTGTCCGTGCCATAAAGCCTTGCATCACCCCTTGCTATCGCCGGACCATCTGAGTAAGATTTCCCCCCTTATTTTCCGTGAAAGTCAGGAGTCGGCCATGAAACCCAATCTGCACCCGCGTTATCAGACCTGCACCGTCCGCTGCGCCTGCGGCAATACCTTTACCACGCGCAGCACCGCCGCCAAGATCGGCGTCGATATCTGCAGCGCCTGCCACCCGTTCTTCACCGGCAAGCAGAAGTTTGTCGATACAGCCGGGCGGGTGGAGCGATTCAGCAAGAAATTCGGCGGCACGTACAGCTTCCAGAAGACCGCCGCGCCCAAGGCCGCGGCAGCGCCGGCCACAGCCGTGGCGGCGCCGGCGACGAAGTAGCATTGTCGCGCTATTCGATACTGCGACGCCGTTGTGCTATGCAGCCCCCGTCAAGCGAGCACAACGGCGTTGCCCTTTTCCATGGCCCCGCTTCGCCTCCTTTGCGGCTGCCTGGTCGCGGCCATCCTGGCCGGTTGCCATGGGCGCCAGATCGCGCGGACATCGCCACCGGCCACGCTCCCGTCTGATCTGAGTCCGCCGACTCCGATGGAGAGCGTCGAAGCTATCGCCGTCGTTCCGGTGGGGTGGAAGGCCGAGCCCCTCAAGCAATCGCCCCGCCACCAGCATCAGCTCTGGCTCAGCCCGAGCGGCGACACGGCCTACGGCATCATTCACGTTCACATGCCGCTGCCGGTCAACGATGAACTGGCGATGGCCGGGTTTCTCGTCACGATGCAGCGCAGCGAAGGCGAGGCGAAGCTGCTCGGCAAGCAGGCCGACCCCAGGCTGCCGGGCATCCGATTTGTCGCCGAAGGCGGGCGATACAAGCTTCGCGGCAACCTGATCACGCGCGACTGGGTTGCGTGGGTCGTTTACGCCGGCACGCTGCGCGAAAAGCCCGTTGTGCCTTCGGAGCTGGAGCAGGCCGAGCGGCGCGCGAGGCGACGGTCGTGGGGCTGCCGAAGTAGGAAGGAACCACAGATGAACACGGATGAGCACAGATTCAGATAGCGATTTCTGCGAGCGCTATCTTATCCGTGTTTATCCGTGTTCATCTGTGGTTCCAGATCAAGCAGCGTGGCCTCCTGCGGCACGTTCACTTCCCCGCCGGCGACATCAGGCGCTTCACGTCCTCCTTGAGCTTCGCCAATGCTTCGCGGTTGTGATACATCATGTGGCCGCCGGGGTAATAGGTCTGCATGACATTGGCGCGGACATCTGGCGCCAGATCGAGGTGGTTTACGGTGTGGATCGTGCCGAGGTAGGGTGTGGCCAGGTCGAAGTAGCCGCTGGCGAAGAGCACCTTCAGGCCGGGAACCTTGAGCAGCGCCGAGCGAAGGTCGGTGGCGACGTTGAGGTAGCCACCGCTGCCGCCGTGGCCGCGCGACCAGTCCCAAGGCTGCACCTTGTTGCTGAGCACCTCATACGGCAGGTCGTTCTCGTAACGCAGCTCGCGGCGGATGTAGTCGTTGAACGTGGCGCTGTAGACGGCCAGGTAGGGTGTGAAGCTCGGGTCGTAGGTCGCCACGCTGGATGCGGGCTGGGCGTCGAAAGCGGTGATGCGATCGTCGTAGCGGCCGAGGATTCGGCGGGAATCGGCCAGGAGCATCTTGCGGAATTCGCCCGGGCCGACGCGCAGGTCCACTCGCTCCAGCCACGCTGCTGGCAATGACGTGTAGCGTGCGAGTTTCTCGGCGATGGCCTTGCGCTGTTCGGCCGAGATCGCGGAGGGGCCTTTGAACAGCGCCGCGGCGTAGTCGCCCAGCGCGAACTGCTCGACTTCCTTCAGCGTCTTGGGCAGGTCCTCCTGCAACTCCGGCGCGAGCTTCTTGTGATACCAGGCGGCGGCCGTGTAGGAAGGCAGGTAGAGGATGTAAGGAAGATCGTTGCCGGGGGCGGCATCGAGCGTCTGGAAGTTGAGCACCGACGAGATGAAGGCAATGCCGTTCAGGGCGATGCCGTAGCGATCGACCAGGTATTCCGAGAGCGCGGCCGCTCGCGTCGTGCCGTAGCTTTCGCCGGCCAGGAACTTGGGCGAGGGCCATCGCTCGAATCGCGTGAGATACAGCCGGATGAAATCGGCCACCGACGCGACATCCTGGTTGACGCCGAAGAAGCTCTCGCCCTTTTCACCGGCCGCGGGGCGGCTATAGCCGGTGCCGACCGGGTCGATGAAGACCAGGTCGGTCAGGTCGAGCCACGTGGAATCGTTATCGACCAGGCGATACGGCGGGGCGGGCGGGTCGCCGGCATCGTTCTTCAGCTCGATGCGCTTGGGACCCAGCGCGCCAAGGTGCAGCCAAACGGCCGCCGCGCCGGGGCCGCCGTTGAAGACGAAGGTGATGCCACGGCTCCGGGCCTCGGCGGCCGGCAGCTTTTCATAGGCGACGTAGAAGAAGCTGGCCTTCTCCTTGCCGGCCTCATCCTTGACGGGCATGTAGCCCGCGCTGGCCTTGTATCGCAGCGGTTGACCGGCCAGCGTCATTTCGTGCTCGGTGACGGAGAGTTTGTCGGTGAGCTTGGGCGCGGGTGCGGTCGAGGGGTGTGCCGCCGGCTGGGAAGCCGGGGATGGAAGGGTCGTTAGCTGCGCATGGAGAGGCGCGGCCAGCGCGAGGATCAAAGACGAGAGGAGTTGGGCAGGCGTCATGGCCGAAATGATAGCATGTGGATAATGGTTCACCACGGAGGCAGGGAGACACGGAGGGAATTGGGATTTCAAGTCTCAAATTCCAAATGCCAGATTTCGGATTTCAAATTTCAAAAACGAAGCTGAAACAAGTTTCAGCACTCCAGAAGTGGTGAAGAATCGCGGCCGGCGCGGTAGACTGATGCCTCAACGACCGGAGATTGCACCATGACGATTCGTCCGATTCTCACGGCCGCGATGCTATGCCTGGCTGCGTGGTCGTGCGCCGACTGGCCAGGGCGGACCCGGCGCCGGGGCCAGCGCGCCGGCGGCCAACAGTGGAGTTGCGGCGGCGGGCAGTCCGGCAGCGACGGGGTCGTCCATTCCCAAGGATGCGCGGTGGACGATCTTCTGCGCCACGATCACCGGCCGGGAGCACGTGGCGCAATCCAAGCTCTGGTGCAACCAGCTTCAGGGCCTGACGGGCATGAAGAATTTCTATCTCGTACACGGCAGCGGGGAGAGCACGCTGTACTACGGTTTCTATCGTGAGATCAACGAGCACGTCGACAAGGCCGAGGCATCGCGCGTGCAGGCCGACCGCAAGGCGCTGGCGGGGCTGGTCGATCCGGGAACGGGCGGGCAGATGTTCCGCGGCGTGCTGGTGGTGGCGCTGGATGAGGCCGACCCCGTGGCGCCGGCGGAATGGAACCTGGCGGGCGCACGGGCCAAAGGCTATTACTCGCTGCAGGTTGGCGTTTACAAGGACAGCCCCCAGCGCAAGGTCTATGCGGTGGATGCGGTGCGCGAGGCGAGGCAGCAAGGCTACGAGGCGTATTATTTCCACGGGCCGACGTCCAGTTCGGTGTGCATCGGCGTCTGGCCGGAGTCGGCGGTGAAGAAGCCGCAGGTGAAGCCCCGGAGCCCCAACGACGTCCTGATGGTCGTGCCGCCGTCCGTGTCCATGCCCCAAGACCTGGTGACGCCAGACGGGAAGCCGATCGAGGTCCTTCAGGAGCGGACGGAAATCCTGGATGCATCGCTCCTGGCGACGATGCAGAAGTTTCCCATCATGGCGGTCAACGGGTTGGAGAATTTCACGAGCCGAGACGGCCGCACTGGCGATGTGAAGAAGATTCAGTACCGCAGCTTTCTGGTGGTGATCCCGCAGCAGACTGTCGATTCGGGCGCTGGCCGGCAGGTGGATATGTCACCCGATGCGCCACCCGCGAAGGCTCCGGCGAACGTCGCGGCCGACGATCGCACTCCGGCAGCGCCGCCGGCCAATACGAACAAGCTTCCCGCGTCCAAGGGTGGCAAGCTCAAGTCGATCGAGGATCGATAGCCGTGAAATTGCTCATTGCCACGACGAACAAGGGGAAAATCCGGGAATTCCGCGAGATGCTCGGGGAGGACGTGCAGTGGGATGACCTGGGGGCGCACCCGTCGGTTCCGATGGCCGAGGAGATCGGCCGGACCTTCCGGGCCAACGCGTGCCTCAAAGCCGCGCATTACGCCCGTCTGCTGGGCGTGTACACGGTGGCGGACGACAGCGGGCTGGCGGTCAACGCGCTGGCGGGCCGGCCGGGCGTACACAGCGCGGTGGGCGGAGATGCACGATGTCGGCCGGGGCGACGCGGCAAACAACGCGCTGCTGCTGCGACAGCTTGCGGCGACGGCGGAAGCCAAGCGCACCGCGCGGTTCGTGTGCGTGCTGGCGCTGGCCGACCCGCAAGGGCGAATCCTGCTGACGGCGCACGACAGCGTTGAGGGGCGGATTCTGACCGCTCCGCGCGGCGCAAACGGTTTCGGGTACGATCCGCTGTTCCTGGTGGAAGGCCTGGGCAGGACGGCGGCGGAGATGCCGCCGGAGGAGAAGCACCTGGTCAGCCATCGCGGCAAGGCGCTGCGGCGGCTGAGGGGGATGATGGAGGTCACATTATGAGCAGGATTCTTGTAGCCGTGAGCAGCCCCTGGGCGGCCAACAAGGCCGTCGAGCCGATGGCCGATCTGGCCAAGCGACTGGCCGCGGAGGTGCTGGTGGTACACGTCTCGCGGCCGAGCGCCGGGCAAATGCGCGAGCAAGAGCAGGCCGACGGCGAGGCCGCAATCAACGCGCTGCGCGAGCAGCTCCAGGCGAAGGGCATCGTCGTGCAGACGCTGCTTCTCTTCAGCGACGACGTCGCCCGCGCGGTGCTGGCGACGGCCATCGAACGCGAGGCGAGCCTGATCGTCCTGGGCCTGACTGGCAAGAACATCTTCGCGCGCCTGCTGGCCGGCAATGTCCCGGTGGAACTGATCAAGAACACCAAGGTGCCGGTGCTGTTGCTTCCTCCCGACTGGTCGCGAACCCTCTGAAGCACAATTCGTATCTTTCGCGGCGAGCCCGCGCCGATATAATCGCTATCGGTTGCAGCGCGGCGATGACGCAGACGATGAGGAGCGCGGTTCGATGATCAATGCGGACGATTTTGTGCCGAAGGAATGCTTCTTCACCAAGGGCGTCGGGAGGCACTCGCAAAAGTTGATGAGCTTTGAGCTGGCGCTTCGCGACGCCGGCATCGAAAAGCTCAACCTCGTGCGCGTCTCCTCCATCTATCCCACCTCGTGCAAGATCCTCCCGATGAAGGATGGCCAGCCCAAGCTCAAGTCGGGCCAGATCACCTACGTGGTGCTGGCCGAGGCGTCCACCGACGAGCCCAACCGGCTGATCTGCTCGGGCATCGGCATCGCCATCCCCAAGAGCCACGACCACGGTTACATCGCCGAGCACCACGGCTATGGGATGACGGAAAAGAAGACGGAGGATCTCTGCGAAGACCTGGCCGCGACGATGCTCGCGACGACGCTGGGGATTGCCTTCGACGCCGACAAGGCGTGGGATGAGCGCGAGCAGCAGTATCAGATGAGCGGCGAAATCGTGAAGACGCGCGCGGTCGTGCAGACGGCCGAAGGCGACAAGAGCGGGCTGTGGACCAGCGTGGTGTCGGCCGTGGTGTTCATCCTGGACAATCAGCCAAAACCCAGGGCGGAGCCGGCACCGAAGGAACCCGCCGCGAAGGAAGATGAAAAGCGCAACGATGCCCGCCAAGGCCAGGGACGAACCGGCCGAGCGGCGCAACAATCACATTGATGCGCCCGCGAAGGGCAAGGACGACCCGCCCACCAAATCATAAGGATAGAACGATCCATGAGTGTTTCACGGATGAAACGGATTTATGCACCGCTTGTCCTCACAGCCATGGCCTGCGCGCTCGTCTGGCGCGGCCCCGCCGGCCACATCGGGAAGTCTCGAAGGCGATATCGCGGCGGTCCTGCGCGACCGGCTGCTGGAAAAGGCGACGGTCGGGATCCACATTGCGCGGCTCGGATCCGCGAAAGGGGAGGATCTTTATAGACACTCCAGCGACGTGCCGCTCATGCCGGCCAGCAACATGAAAGTGGTCACGACCTCGGCCGCGCTGGACCACTTTGGGCCGGAGTTCAAGCTGCGTACGCTGCTGCTGTCGCGCGGAGCGGACTTGATCCTCATCGGCGATGGCGACCCGACTTTCGGCGATGCCGAGCTCCTGAAGAAATCCGGCTGGACCGCGACGACCATCTTCGACAACTGGGCCAAGGAGCTCAAGAAGGCGGGACTGACAAAGTTCGACAACGTCCTGGTGGATGACAGCATCTTCGACGAGCAGTTCGTGCCGTCACGTTGGGACCCCAAGCAGCTTCATAACCGCTATTGCGCCAGACGGCCGGGATGAATCTCAACGCCGGGTGCGTGGATTTCTATCTGCGCGTGACCCGGCGCGGGCAGCATGTCGAATACACGACGGTGCCGCCGACGGCTTACATCACCGTCCACAACACCTGCGCCAGCGGCGGGGGCAACAACATCATCCTCGACCGCGCGTTGGAAACGAACAATGTCAGCCTCTCCGGCTCGGCGCCGGCCAACAACGAGGTGCCGGCGTCGATCACGGTTCACGATCCAGCGCTGTTCGCCGCCACGGTGCTGGGCGAGACGCTCATCGCCAATGGGATCAAAGTCGAAGCGGCGACGAAGGACCGAACGCTGCGCGCCGCCATCACCGGCAAGACGCTGCCGGCCGGGTACAAGCTGCTGGCGGTCCACGAAACGCCGCTGATGCAAGTCATCGCCCGCGCCAACAAGGAGAGCGTGAATCTCTACGCCGAGAGCCTGCTCAAGCGGCTGGGAGCGGCCGCCAGCAAGCAGAGCGGCTCGTGGGAGAACGGCGCGGCCGCCGTGAAGGCATTTCTCATTCGGATTGGTGCCGATGAGAAGCAATTCCGGATCGACGACGGCTGCGGGCTTTCGCGCGATGATGCCATCAGCGCCGACGTGATGATGCAGATCCTTCAGCACAACTTCTATGGCAAGAACCGCGATGTCTTCATCGACTCGCTGGCCGCGCCGGGTCAGGAAGGCACGCTTGAGAAGCGGTTCGAGGGCAGCCCGCTGCGCGGCCGGGTTTTCGCCAAGAGCGGATTCATCAACAATGTGAGTGCGCTCAGCGGCTACATGAAGAGCAAGGATGACCAGTGGTATGCGTTCTCGATTCTCATGAACGGCCTGCCCAAGGGGACGAATTCGCGCGCGAAGCATCTTCAGGAGCAGATCGTCAAGGCGATCGATGCGGGGGGAAGGCACTAACGCACCAAGGCACCAATGCCCGTCAGTAGTCCGTGGTCCGTGGTCCGTGGACGGGTCAATGGTCCGTTGGTCAGTTGCCACAGCCTTCCCGACCTCTCCGAACCCCAAAGTCCGCCTGACGAATCCACTGACCAAAGAACCACGGACCCAACCACTGACAACGAACAACGGACTACTGACGAAGGATTGTGGGCTTCCACCAGTGAGAGACCACTGAATTGCTGTGTTCGGTTGGCTGCCAGGCAGGCATTGTGTAATCTTTCCAGATTTTACTTGATCGCAGCGGCCTTTCGCAGAAGATGAGGCAGTCAGGCAGCAACCGGGCAAACCGCTCAAAGGCCATAGGAGCGGGGATTGAGGAAAACGTTATCGTGGCCGGGAACGATGAGGTCGGCAATCTCGTAGACCTCTTGAAGAGATTGGCCGGCGGCGTTCAGGTCGTAGGCGTCCGGTAGCGTCTGACCGGCGAGGAAGTGCTCCTGCGTGGGCACGGCGTCGCCGGCGATGATGACCGTGACGGTCGGCAGAGAAAGCAACAGCCCGCTGTTTCCGGGCGTATAGCCGAACAGCGGGAAAAGATCGATATGTTCGGCAAGTTGGTCGGCCGCGGGTTGAAGGTGTTCCAGCAGGTGGAGCTCCTGCTGGAGAATGCGACGGTCGAGGTCTTCGGCGGGCGCCTGGATGAGCAGCTTCTCCAGGTGCTCGCGGATGGCCTGCTGTTCGGCCTCGTTGATGAGCAGCTTGGCGCGGGAAAACAGGCTCAAGCCGGCTCGATGCGCGGGACGAAAGTTGGTTAGGAAAACGGTGTCGATCTGCTCGGGGCGCATGCCCGTGCGCTCGTAAAGGCGAGCAGCCAGGGCCGGCGGCGGCAGGCCGGGATCGACCAGGATCGAGCGGCCGCCCACGCGGATGAGCGTTGTTGTCGCGTGTGGCGTGCGGACGGCCTCGGCCTCGTTCCACAGCCGGTTACGGCTGAGCGTGCCGATGCTGATGATGTCGAAGCGAACGGAAGCCATGACAGGCCATTGTTGACCAGACCGAGTGTGGGCGTCAACACGCAGGGCGTGTGGCGCGGCCAACTCGGCGCGGAAAGGTGTTTATGCTGCGGCTGGGACGGGCCATCCTCGAAAGCGTGCTGTTCGTCGCCCTGATGCTGGGCGGCTGCGCTTCCAAGAGCGATCTTGGCCAGTGGGACGGCCCGCAGAAGATGTCCACGGCGCGGGTGGTCGAGTGGACCTATGGCGAGGAGAAGGCGCGGCTGGTGCAGTCGGCGCATTACCACATCTACACAACCATTGCCGAAGAGGACACGCTGGACCTGCTACCGCAGGTAATGGAGGGCGCGCTGCAGATGTACCGGCAGCTGTCGCCGGAGGTTGCCCTGACCGATCGGCCGCTGGACTGCTTCATTTTCCGTTGGCGCAGCGAGTGGGATTCGTACACGCAGCGGCACACCGGCAGCGATGCCAAGATCTACCTGCAGATTCGCAGCGGCGGCTACACCCTGCACGACCGTTACGTGGCTTACTATATCGGCCGGCTGGGGACGTTCTCGGTGGCGTCGCACGAAGGGTGGCACCAGTATCTTGGCCGGCATTTCAAGGGCCGCCTGCCGCCGTTCCTCGAGGAAGGCATCGCGTGCATGTTTGAGACGATCTCGTGGAAGGACAACCTTCCGCGATGGAACCTGTCGCTCAACGCGCCGCGGGCACAGATGCTTCGCAAGGCGATGGATACGAACGACCTGTATCCGCTGGAAAAGCTCTGCGTGATGCACGCGGGCGACATCGTCGGCGAGGCCAACGAGAAGATCGACACGTTTTATGCCCAGAGTTGGGCGTTCGCGCGGTTCCTGTGGGAGGGTGAGAACGGCAAATATCGCCCCGCGCTGCAGCGCTGGCTGGCCGAGACGGCCGCCGGCACGGTTCAGGATCCCACGCACTCGCACAATCGCGCCAGCGCCCCGTGGAACCGCCGGGGCGTGCGGCCGATGATCGAATACTACACGGGGATGGATATCAAGTCACTCGATGCGGCGTACCGGGCCTATATGAAGAAGGTTGCCTACGACGAGCTGACGGCGCAGACACATCTGTAGGAAGTTTCATCCAAGTAGAGCCTCATGGGCGCACGCTTCGGCGAATCCGGGCATACTCCTCCGGCGACAGCCGGCGCGGCTGGGGGTGAAAACGGCAAATCGTCCAACTCAATCGTCCTGCAGCTCGGGATGGTATTTGTCCTCTTCCATCCGCTGGTCGTAGCACTGAAGATAGGCCGATCGCACCGTGAGGTGAAGGTTCTGGGCGAAGGATTCGTTCAGAGAGAGGTGCCGGATCAGATCGATCACATCGGCCCAGTCCCTCAGTCGCCATGTGACGAGCTTGAGTTCGATCAACCGCGCCAGAGAGACGGTGGGCGCAGCGTTGTGGATTTCGGTTTCGTCAGGGTCGGGGAAAAGGATATCGTGGTTCCTGTCGCGGCGGCCGGCGATCTCGCCGGAAATCAGGATATTGATGTTGGTTCGCGTCTCCGCGTCGATGAAGTGCCGGGGCCGGCCTTCGACGGGAAGGAAGGTCTTGCCGACGAGCGTCTGCTTGAACCGCTGCAGATCCGCCCGGCGCATGCAAATATTGATGTCACTGGTCGCGCGGACGAATCCGTGGGCATTGACGGCCATGGCGCCGATGATCACGAATGGGATGCTCTCGTGCTCGAGCGACTCGCGAAGCCGGCGATAGGTTTCCGGCACGGGGCCTTGATCGTCGAAGAACAATTGCGCCTCCATGACTGGCGAGAGCGGCCGCCCACGCCACCATCGCCCGGTGGCGGGATTGACGGGGTCGATCTGGCGGATCGGCTCGGGCATGATCAATATCATATCGTGCGCCGGTGCCTTTTTTGAGCCTCAACAAATCTGAAGCTCCGCCGGCGGCCTTTTGCGAGATTGAGGGTTCTCCCGCATTTCGGGCAGGACCGCGAGCCTGCGGGCGTGACCCTCACTTCTCGCCCGCAATCACACTCGACGAGGATCACCATGATGCCCTTTCGCGTGACGAGTGTATCGTGAGCGGCATCTTGCTGCAAGAGCATCCGAGCCATCCGCCATCCGAGCATCCCAGAGCCTCTGCGGCGTCCATCATTTCGACGTGTCGGTCGATCGAGTTTGACCGCTGACGCGATGTCAGCTCGCTTCCGCGTGCATGCGCTCCAGCCCGCGGGCGACGAGCCGCGCGCGGCTGATGCCCTGGCGCTTGGCCATGGCATCGGCCCGAGCCAACAGACCCTGCTCGATGCTCAATGAGATCACCTTGACGCCCTTCCCCATCTGTGGCCGGCCCATCTTCTTCTTCAATCGTTGCCACTGACGGCACTGGGCTGGCATCGGTGGACCAAACGTGTCGGCAATGAACTCCTGGTCGAACTGCCTGACCTCGGCATCGCGCTGCGCGTCGGTCATCTCCATGAATCGCTGGTAGTTCGATTTCGCGTTCTTCTTCATGGCTGGGTTCTCCGACTGTAGCGGCGTTTCTCGCGATCAGTCAGCGGCCGTGCCGCCGTGCGTGGATGATACATCGACGGCTTGAACCGCGAGCCCGGTTCGGAAATAATCCGGGACTTTGCCAAACTGGACGCCATGACCTCTCAAGAAATACGCCAGCAGTTCCTGGAGTTCTTCACCCGCAAACACGGGCACACGTTCGTCCCCAGCTCGCCCGTCGTTCCAATGGACGACCCGACGCTGCTGTTCACCAACGCGGGGATGAACCAGTTCAAGGCCGATCTTCCTCGGCGCCGAGAAACGCCCCTACGTGCGGGCGGCCAACAGCCAGAAGTGCATCCGCGCCGGCGGCAAGCACAACGACCTGGACGACGTCGGCAAGGACACCTATCACCACACCTTCTTCGAGATGCTGGGCAACTGGTCCTTCGGCGACTATTTCAAGAAGGAAGCCATCACCTGGGCATGGGACCTGCTGACCAATGTGTGGAAGCTCGACAAGTCGCGCCTGCACGCGACGGTGTTCATGGGCGATGCGGCCGAGGGACTGGAAGCGGATCGCGAGGCCGCGGACCTGTGGCGTAGCGTGACGGACATCGACCCATCGCACATCCACCTGGGCAACAAGAAGGACAACTTCTGGGAGATGGGCGACACCGGGCCGTGCGGGCCGTGCAGCGAGATCCACATCGATCTGACGCCCGACAAATCCGGTGCGCCGGCTGGTGAACGCCGGCGATGCGCGGGTGATGGAGATCTGGAACCTGGTGTTCATCCAGTTCAACCGCGGGACCGACCGGCAGCCTCACCCCCCTGCCGGCCAAGCACGTTGATACTGGCATGGGCTTCGAGCGCGTGACGGCCGTGCTGCAAGGGAAAAGCAGCAACTATGACACGGATGTGTTCTCGCCGCTCATCGGGGCCATCGGCGATCTGGCCCATGCCAGGTACGATGCGCGGCTGGATGATCCCAAGGACATCGCCTTCCGCGTGATCGCCGACCATGCGCGCATGAGCACATTCGCCACCACCGACGGCGCAGTGCCGAGCAACAAGAAGCGCGGCGCGGTCCTGCGCAGCGTGATTCGCCGCGCGGTGCGGTTTGGATATCAGGTGCTCAAGCTGCGCGAGCCGTTCCTGTACAAACTGGTCCCGGTGCTCGTCGAGCAGATGGGCAGCGCTTTCCCCGAGCTGAAGACCAGGCCCCAGCAGGTCGCGTCGATCATCCAGACCGAGGAGAAGGATTTCTTCGGCACCATCGAGCGCGGGCTGAGCGTATTCGATCAGGCCGCCAAATCCGCGACATCCGCCAACAAGATCGTCACTGGCGCTGATGCGTTCAGCCTGCATGCGACGCTGGGCTTCCCGGCCGATCTGACGGTGCAGCTCGCCCTGGAGCGTGGCCTGTCGGTGGACATGGACGAGTACAACCGCCTGTGGGATGAGCACGTGAAGATCTCGGGCCAGGGCGCAAGCAGCATGTGCAGGTTGCGGTCGATCTGGGCGGATTCGGCAAGACGGATGACTCGCTGAAGTATCAGGGCTTCGGCACCGAGGCCACGATCCTCGGATGGATCACCGAGAGCCAGGCGATTCACGGCGGTCGCCTCCCCGAGGATGCGCAGGCCGCGCTGGTGCTGGACCGCACGACGTTCTACGCCGAGCAGGGAGGCCAGATCGGCGACGTGGGCACGATCCAGAGCGCCACCGGCCGATTTGACGTCTCCGCCACCGAGCGCAAGGGCGATCACGTGCTGCACTGGGGCGTGGTATCCGAAGGCGCTATCGAAGCTGGCCAGCGCGCCATGGTCCAGGTGGATTCGCGCCGATCCGACACGATGCGCAATCACACCACCACGCACCTGCTGAACTGGGCATTGCGCAAGGTCCTCGGCGAGCACATCGAGCAGAAGGGTTCGCTGGTGGACTGCGACAAGCTGCGCTTTGACTTTGGCCATCCGCAGGCGCTGACGGCGGCCGAGATCACGCAGGTGGAGCGGCTGGTGAATGAGAAGATTTGCGCCGACCTGCCGGTATCCGCCAACGTGATGCCGCTGACCGAGGCGAAGAAGATCGCGGGCGTGCGCGCGGTGTTCGGCGAGAAGTATCCCGACCCCGTGCGCGTGATCACGATCGGCACGGACGATCCCATTCATCAGGCGACGGCCGACCACAGCGTCGAATTCTGCGGCGGCACGCACCTCTCGCGCACCGGCGAGGTGGGGTTCTTCAAGGTGACGGCCGAGGAATCCGTCAGCAAGGGCGTGCGGCGGCTGACGGGCGTCACCGGGCGCGGCGCGGTCGAGTACGTGCAGCACATGGAGAGCAATCTGCGCCGGTGTGCCAGTCGGTCAGCGCATCGTTCGAGGAAGCGCCCAAGCGCATCGCCCTGCTGCACGAGGAAATCAAGCAACTCAAGAAAAAGCTGGCCAGCGGCGCGGCGCCAAGGTCGATCCGGCCGCGGTGGCGGCCAAGCTCCTCGATGATGCGCCAGCACTGGGCGGAGGCAAGCTGATCGTCGGTGAGATTCCGGGGGCGAGCGATGAGCAGCTTCGCTCGGCCATGGACTCGCTGAAGAAGAAGGCCGGCAGCTACGGCATCATGCTGGCCGCGGCGGATGAGGCGAAGGTGAATTTCGTCTCGGCCGTCAGCGATGACCTGATCGCCAAGGGCCTCAAGGCCGGCGACTGGATTCGCGAGACGGCGAAAGTCGCCGGCGGCGGCGGCGGCGGCCGGCCGCAGATGGCCCAGGCTGGCGGGAAGGACCCGAGCAAGCTCGCGGCGGCGCTGGATATGGCGAGGGAGTTTGCCCAGAAAACAGTCAAGTGAGATATCTGAAGCGGAAGCGTCAGCGCCCGCCCTGCGCCGAGCGGGCGCTGACGCTTCCGCTTCAGACGCTCGGTTTCGGGCCGAACGTCATATTCGCGTATTCCATCTCGTCCATGATGTCCATGTGCTGCGGGCACTTGTCTTCGCACGTGCCACAGTGCCCACATCGGTCGGCCATCGGCGTCTTCAGCGCGTGGTAGCGCTGGCGGGCGGCTTCGCGGTGGCCCCAGACGCGGGCGTCGAAGATGGCGCCCATGATGGCCGGCACGTCGATGCCCTCGGGGCAGGGCATGCAATAGCGGCAGCCGGTGCAGAATCGGCCGCGCTCGCTGTCGATGCTGCTCAGCAGCATGTCGATCTGCCAGCGCTGTTCGGCATCGAACGGCCCGGCGTTCAACGGCGTGGATCGTGTCATCCACATCGTCGGTCTTTGAGATGCCGCTGATGATGGTGTCGATCTTGGGGTTGGACATGATGTAGCGGATGGCCAGATCGGGCACGGTGGCCACGCGAATGCGCCGGGCAAGTTGGTCGAGGATTTCGCTGTGCTGCGCGAGCCGGCCGCCGCCCATGGGGTTCATGACGATGGTGCCGATGCCAAGTTGATTGGCCGCCTCCAGCACGGCGGCATAGTGAGTGTTCATGACGTTGTACGGCACGAGGATGATGCTGCACCAGTCCATCTCCGGCAGATAGGCCAGCAGATTGGTGACGGCGTCGTGTGACGTGATTCCGGTGTCGCCGACGAGTCCCTGGTCCATCGCCTTGCGGATGCCGTCGAGCATGCCGCCCTTGGCCGTGGCCAGCTCGTAGTGCTCGCGGCTGTCGATGTTCCAGATCTGGAAGAAGTCGAGGTAATCGACGTCGAGTCGCTTCATCGATTCCTCGATCCGCCGCCGCACGCAGTCGGCCGAGGCATTATCGGACGGCTCGACCTTCATGATCCACGGCGACCATTTCGTCGAAAGCAGCACCTTCTTCCGATAGCCGTCCTTCAGTGCCTTGCCCAGGACGATCTCGCTGTTGCCGTAGCCGCGCGACGTGTCGATGTACTTCATGCCGCTGTCGATGGCATGGCGAATCAGCGCGATCGCCTGCTGCTCATCGGGGGGAAGCCGCATCGCGCCGATGTTGCGCGCGGAACGGAGAATCCGCTGCGTAATCCAAATGCCCTTGGGTCCATCGCGGGAAAACTAACATCCGGCGCCTTGGCCGCCAAGGCGGAAATTCCGCAAACCTCGCGTTTGGTCGGCTGTCTGACGTGACGTGTGAGATCTGAAATCTGAGATCTGAAATCTGAGATCTGAAATCTGATGAAACCCACGGACACGTTCATCGAAGAAGAGGCAGCGGTGTGCAATCGCTCCAGCCGCGCGATTGCGTGGATCGTGGCGATTGGATATGCGCTCATCTGCGGGCTGCTGCTGATGCGAATCTTCGATTTCTGACGTGCCGCCAGTGCCCTCACTGGCGGTGTTCTGTACGCGCGAGTTCATTCCGCCAGTGAGGGCAGTGGCGGCACCTTCCGTGGCAGCATCCGCCACTGGTGCGCCGCCGTGATAATCCCGAAGACCACCGCGATCACCGACATCATCGCGATCCCCTGCTGCAACGTGAGGACGAAGTAGAGCAGATTCCCCGCCGTAGTGAGGATCGTGAAGCCCAGCGCCACGATGACGACCACCGCCCGGCGCATGAAACACATCAGCAGCCCGTCCACGATCATCACTAACGCAAACGCCGTTACCGCCAGGTCACTCCAGAATGCGGTGGTGGCCGTATACCCGACGACCGCCCCAGTCTGCGAATCGATGAACGGCGCGAAGCTCGTCCCAAAGAGCTTATGGAACACGAACTGCAGCAGACGCGGGCAGAAAAACAGGAAGATGATGCCGCAGCCCACGCCGATGAGCGCATCCATCGCGTTCCATTCACCCGGCACCGACGGAGCCGCATTATCCGCCGCTATCTCCTCCCTCCGCTTCCCGGCCGGCGCCCGCCGTCTTCCGCCATCCTTGGCCGCGCCGCAGCTCCAGCAAAACCGGTTGCCATCGCCGAGCGGCGCGCCGCACTCCAGGCAGAACTCCTTGATCGGATGCTTGTACGCCGTCGGCTGCGGAGGAAGACCGCTCTCTGGATTGTCTGACATGGCTATTCCTCGTAGGCGCACACCTCCATGATCCGCGCGTGATCCAGGCCGTTGGTCGCCTGCACATTGATCCGGACCGCCGAGACGCCTTGCAGCTTCTGCACATCGTGTACGCGCCGCCGCTGGTAGTTGCCCTTCACCTGCGCGACATCAGTCCACTTGCCGTCAACCTGCGCCGAGATCGAATAATCGCGAACGGTTTCGCTTTGCGGCTGGCCCCATTGCTGGCCGCGGGTTTGCGAAGATTCCTGGGTCAACGTCAACTGGCGGTGCATTCCCGTGTCGAAGATGAGCTGCACCTGCGACAGCACCACCGGCGCAGCCCAGCGAAGTTCGATCCACGCCGGCAGGCCGGCGGCCGGATCGCTCATCCAGCGATGAACACCTGGATTAGCGCGATCGGGCGGCGCTGCCTTGGTGCCGTGTACAGCGCGTGTCTGGCCGGAAATCACGTTCTGCGCCGGCCCTTTCTCCTGCTGCGAAGAGGCCGTCACGCTCGCCTTGCGCCAGGTCGAGCGGATCGCTGTTAACCCGCCCGATCAGGTAAGCATCATCGCGCAGGAGCCGCTGTTGTATGGCGTTGATCGCCTTGGGATCGAACGAAATCATGAACGGCGACATGCCCGTCTTGATCGCATGGGCGGCCGCCGTGCCCACGCCCTGCCCGATCACGCTGCACGTCGCCATCACCCGCGTCGAGCCCAGCGCCACGTGCGTCGCCGAGATATTCCGGCCGGCGAACATGAGGTTGTCAATGCTCCTGCTCACGCAGCTTCGCAGCGGAATATCGTAGATGTGCGGCACGCCAAACGGCGTGAACGGCGGCCGATCGGGCACATCCACACCCTCGGGCGGATGCAGGTCGAGGCTCCAGCCGCCATACGCGATCGCATCCGGGAATGCGCGCGACTCGACCACATCCGACTCGCGCAGGATATACTGGCCGACGAACCGCCGGCTCTCGCGCTTGCCCGGCCAGAAGCCAAAGTAGTCCAGTGCCCAGTTGGCCGACTTGGGGTGCTTCCCGGAATTCTTCACGTAATCCCACACGCCCATGAGGATGGCCAGCAGCTCATCGCGAATCTTCTCGTTGTCCTTGATGGTGTCGAGCTGCCCGCCCCACTCGATCCACCAGTAGCCATAGTCATAGCCGCTAATCGGCCGATGCTTGAAATCGGCATCCGTGAACTTGCGTGCCCAGCTCGGCGGGACAAACGGCATGGGCTTGCCCCAGTCGCGCGCGGTGAGCAGCAGCGAGCTGCCGAGCGTCTTGTTGTCCGCGACATCCATCGCGTACTTCTCATTAAACTCGGCCTTCGCCTCGCGCCATGTCGAAACGGCGCCCCGGCCTCCGCCCCCAGCCGCCCGTCGCCGGTGCAGTCAACGAAGATCTTCGCGGCGATGCGAAATCGGTCCTCGCTACTCTGCCGCTCGGCCAGCGCATGGGTAATGGTGGATGTCGGCCCAAGCTCCGCATTGGCCGGCAGCGACAACTTCGCCGTCGCCGCGCCGACGATGCTCGTATTCAGCATCAGCGTGATGTTCTTCTCCGCGCGCACCTTCTCAAGCTGAATCAGGTCGAGCATCTGCGCACACCGCTGCGGATTGCGCACGGATGTCTCCAGGCGAATCTCCTCAATCACCCCGCCCTCGCGCGTCTCCGATGTCAGCTCCCCGCCACGTCCCCGCCCGCCATGCTGATCCGCCCCGCACATATGCATCCGCACCTCGCTGGAAGCATTCCCGCCAAGGACGGGGCGATCCTGCACGAGAACGACCTTCGCGCCGTTCCGCGCCGCGGAAATACCCGCCGCCACACCGGCCGGCCCCCCGCCCGCCACAAGGATGTCGCATGAAAGCTGGTGGTCCTGCATGGGAGCATCATGTGCATTGACGAGACGCCGTGCAAGCGATGGCCGTGGAGCGTGCCGCCCTCGGCCGCGATCTTCCAGCACGGCGGGGGCCGCTCGTGCCACGGGTTTCGCGCAATGACGGTCATGCGCCCTGCAAGCGACGGTGTCCGCCAGAGGCCGCGCCACAAACTTGCATAGTGATTCCCGACTTCAGTGTCACTCAACCGTTGTAGAACTCGTCATCGCTGACGCCATCCTCGGCCGTCAGCTTGAACTTCTTCCGGCAGCCACGGACATAGCAGACCAGCACATCGGTTTGATCGGGAACGGGGTAGGTAAAGACGCCCCCATGCATCACCTTCTCGAACATGCCATGAGATCCCTTGCCCCTGCCGGGGTCCCACTCGACCCCAAACCTCTTGAGGATCTGGCGCAGACGGCGGAGCTTGATTGACCGATCACCCATGGCCCTTACACGAAGGCGTATTCCCGCGTTTGGACATCGTCCACAACAACAGGCTCGTCGGCCTGTTTCGCATGCGGCAGAAGACCGCCCTTCCGGCGGCCAACCACCTGCCCAATCGCGCTATCCTTTCCCGCAAAATACATCTCGAAGAACCTGGCATCGGCTGGTTGGAAGATGTTAGCCCGGTTCTGATGGGCCATGCTGGCGCTGAGTTGAATGGCGATGGCCTCGTTCATCTTCGTGAACGCCTGCTCCTTCGTTCGCCCTTGACCCATGACATCCATTTCAAGGCAGTGCGCAGATCCAGAAACCGGACTCCCGATAGAATACGGCCCGAAGCTGAATCCGGATTTGCTGCATCTTCCGTCTCTCTCTTCTGCGTGGCGCCTGTCGCGCTGTTGCCATGCGCATCACTCTAATCGGCTGGTGCCGACATGGATAATACGCAAAATGCCACTTTCGTTCCGGTGGCAGGCCCGGTCGCCGAGACACCCAGTGGCTCGGCTTGCTCGATTATCACGCCTGGGATGCTCAAGTGCAAAGGGAAATGCCGTGGAGATTGCCATGCGCTCACTTGAATAACGCTCGCCAATCGCTAACCTTTTCCAATGCAAGCTGTCCAAGGATAGTCAGCACACCACCTCAAGGTCAGCAGTTGGGCAGCAGGAAGGAGTGCGCAGTGGGCACGATGCGAGCTCTGGCGGCGATTCTCGGGCTTTTGGCCGGCATTGGCGCGATCCGATCTTCGGAGGCGCCCGAAACCGACCTCACCGGCTCGTACTCAATTCGCGTTAAGGGCAGAAATCCGATCGAACAATGCCGAGTCGAGAAGCGGTCGGGGACCTTCTACCTCTTCGAAAGGACGGCCACGGGCTGGTCGGCCGCCCAGCGCATGCGCGAACTGAGCGCGTCTGAAACGGCGCCCGCCCTTGGCGCGGACATCGCCGGCGTGATAACTCAGTGCTGGCAGGGTGGCACGGGCTGGTTCTGTCTCGTGAAGTCGGGATCGTCCATGACGATGAAAGACAACACGCGCAAGGTGCTCGACAGCGAGTATCTGTTCGTGAAGCAGGACCCGGGGCGCGCTCGGTCCCACCTCTTGGCCGTGCTGTACAAGGCCAGTGCAGAGAAATCGCCCCAACGCGCGGACCCGCAAGATACGGCGCAGCCCGACAGGCCCGCCCCGAAGGACAATGCAGCGACACAGCCGATAGTGCCGGCAAATGACCCCGTCGAAGCTGCGCGGCCGACCACCGTGCCGACGCCGACGACCCCGCCAGCATCCGGCGGGCAGCCGGGATCCGAGTTTCTCGGCGAATGGGACAATTCCGAGGACGCCACCGATGTCGTTCTGGTCCGTCGGGGGCCGCGGCAGGGCGATTTCGAGGTGACGATCACCCTCGCGATCTTCGGGCTCGCCAAGACGGCGCAGCGCCACAAGCTAAAGGCCCGACTCGAGCGCGACGGCTCCCTATCCGTGCTTGAAGCGCCTGAAGCATTCGGCGCACTGCCGCTAACCTACGACAGGCGCACCGACAGCATCTTCGGGAGGGGCACGAAGTTTATTCGCCAGCCCGACCCGATTTCCCCGCGCTCCGTCCCCCCGCCCACGTCACAGCCAGACACCAGGGGTTGGGATTTGGCTGGTGTCCGGTTGGGCATGGAGCTCAAGAGCGCCCTATCCGTGCCGGGCGTCAAGCTCGCACAGTTCGACGCCCAGAACCCGCACGACCCCGCCGGTGGCAACCGGTGGCTCGATATGGACGGCTGGAACTTCTGCATGATAGGGTGCAGCGCGCCCGCATCGGGCGAGAAGATATACAGCCTCTTCGCCATAAAGAACTTCGAGGGGGAGCCGGACTGGGGCCCGCTGCTCGCCAAGCTCAGAGGGAAATATGGTCCGGAGCCCAGTGTCAAGAAGACATGCGACTCCTGCCGCTACCCCGACGGCAGCAGTAGCGCCAAGACCGAGTGGACCCTGACTTGGCGTGACTACGGTTCCGGTTCGCCCTACCCGGCGTGGTCTCTGACGTTCAAGAGGGAGTATTGGAGGCATGCCGATGGTGGGCCGCCGCGACCCAAGTGGGAGATGCACGTCAGGGCCACCGATAGCGTCCTTGAGAGCAAGGCTTGGGAAGTGCGCAGGGGAATCCAAGAAGACCAGAAGAAGCAGGAGGAGCAGAAGCGAAAACAGAAGAATCGGGTGGATTTCTGACCGCAGGCCGCCGATGTCTCAATGTTCGGGCCAGTCGTGTAGTCGTGGTCCGCCACGCCGCCGCGCGAAGGCGTCGATTCGCCGCGAAAGGTCATCGGCGGCGTTGCGGACCATTGTGCCTGCTCCCCGCAATTTCGTAAAATGCGCGCATGCGCAACTATCGTTGCGCCCACGTCCCCGGCGGCACGTTCTTCGTCACGCTGGTGAGTTTGGGCGCGGCCGATTCCTGTGCGATGAACAGGCCCGCGCGCTGCTTCGCGCATGCCTGGAAGGAAGCCTAAAGGGGTAGAGTCGAGACGTGGCGCGGTGGTTTAGACTGCGCCTATCCGTTTCCGGCCCTTTCGTCCGCCGGTGCCTCACGAGCCCAACCGTGCTCCGTTTCCACGTCCCGCTCATCGAAACGGACGGGCGGATTTCCCGCATCCGGCTCTCGGAGAAGGATTTCATGCCGTCGCCCACGGGAGGCTCCATTTCCGCCGTTGCAGGCGTTCCAGGCCAAGCCGCAGGATCGTTGCAGGCTCCAGGAACCGCTTGTTCCCGACGCAACGCACCTTGTGCTTGGCGTTGAGCCACATCCTCAGCCGATAACAGCACGGGAAAACACGCCACGACACCGTCGTTCGGTGGATGACAGCAAGGAGGCCTGCCGTGGAGAAGTGAAGAACGATATCCTATCGCCGGACACCAGACTTGGTTAGAATCCTGCTTCGCCCAAACGCCTACGGTATATCTTGCAGCCGGCACAAGCATATCTGTTCTTCCGTCCCGCATTTCTTAACGCTACGACCATGTTGACGGTGATTGCCGCATCTATCTTTCCGCAGCATTCCCGTATCCTCACGCTAACCTTGGTGCTCATCGTCGTTGCTTGCGTTGGCGTCCTGCTTTGGCGATCTCGCGCCCTGCCCCTCATCGCCTTTCTTCTCGGGGCCGCACTGTATCGCGCACGACATGCATGGGCGATCGATACGCCAGCAAACCGATCCGGCGATTGGCCGCGCACCCAACAAAGCGCCCCGCAGATTCCGCGCCTAAACCCCTCGGCGCTGGTGACATACCATCCTGAGTACCACGCATTTGATCCTGGACTCACCACGGCGAGTTTGACGGCGGCCACACGGCTGGGCGCTGGGTGGCTGCGGTCTGACCTGCGCTGGCACCAGATTCTGCCGGATGGCGTGGTCCCTGATAGAGCCGCATTGGCGTGGTATCGCAGCTTCCTTGAAACCGCACAACGGTATGGGCTCAAGAACATGGTTGTCCTGTCCAGCCCACCCAACGCAGTCCTGCGACAAGGCACTTCGCAAAAGCTGGACTCGTGGAGGCGATTCGTGGAGGTCATCGTCACGGAAGTCGGCGACCTGTGTGCGGCGTACCAGCTTATGAATGAGCCGAACAATCCCGCGTACCGCTTTTTTCCGGCCGAGCATGCGGCAATTGCGGTCAGCCAGGGTGCTTCAATCATCCGTCGCGCATCACCCCAGACTTGCACCGCCATCAACGTGACGGTTGACATGATCGGTTGGTTCCGATATCTTCGGAACATCCTCACTCGCTCTGCCGGCTCCATTGATATCGTCGGGCTTGATTACTACCCGGGAACGTGGACATTAGGTTACCAGCAGCATTGGACGCGCGTCATGGAAATTGCCGACCTGATCGCATCAGCACCGGCCGATTCCATCTGGCATGGGCGTCGTCTTGCGGTGATGGAGACGGGCTTCTGCACCAATTGCGTCATGCGGCATGAGTCCCGGCAAGCGAAGTATTTCCGGAGCATCGAAGCCACGGCCGTTGCATTGCGGCGCAAGCTGCCTGGAAATGGGTTTCTGTTCGGCATCTATGAGCTTTGCGACCGTGACAGCAATGCGTTTCTTGATCCTGAATCACATTTTGGCGTCTGTCGATCTGACTTGACTCCCAAAGGTGCGTTCGCTTCGGTCAAGAATATCATCGAGACGCTTTAGGCGAGGGAAGCACACATGCTTGCAGATATTAGAATTACGTCGGCCGAAGATGCCACCTATCTCATGAACGTCGCCATGATCGCCGCGACCCTGCTTGGATTGACGTTTGTGGCCCTCTCGTTCTTCCTGGTTGACTTGCTGAAGCGATACGAAAGCACTGCGGTGCCCGCCTTCCGCGATCGAGAGACGAACGGGTCCGCACGCGCGACGCCAAGGATGAGCCCACCGGAATCGCTCAGTGACCGGCAGTTGCTCGATGGCGATCCGCTTGTCGTCTTCATCGCTTTTTCCGTTGCTGTGACATGGAACCTCTTTCTGATGCCGCTCACGCTTGGTTTGACGGGCGCTTGGGGAGGGGCGCGGCTTTGGATCGTAGCCGTGGAGATGCTGTGTTTTTTGTTTATCATGCTGTTTTCCTTTCGTGTCCGGAACCAGAAGATACGGGAGCTGAGGCCTTACCTCACCCGAGAAGAACTGCTATGGCCCGTGGTGGGTCGCACGGTTCTGACGGCTTATTGCGCTGCCACGCTATTTGTCGTCGCTGCAGCCATCACGGCATTGCCTGCTGCCGGCTATCTCGCCATCTGGCGCCGGTACGGCTTCTCAGACGAAGGTGCGGCGGTTTTCATCATCAAGGCGGTGTCGATTGTATCACTCCTGCTTGGCACTTACGCTATCAACAAGGACATGTTCATCTTCTTCAAGACGATGGCGAGCGAACGAATGCGCCAGCGTTGGCTCGATGATTTCGTGCAGCTCACCTATCCGGAACTCCTGAAGATGGTCAACGAGGCACTGACGCGAACGGGCGTTGACGGCACAACAGCGGCCGAACTGCGAACGCTGTGGAACGAGGGATGTCCGGGCACAATTGCGACACACGGCGAATTCAAGAACGCGGACGCCGAGTCACTCAGAAGAATATGGGCGCAGTTGGTGAGTCGCCGCAGCGGCGCTGCAGCTTGGATGATTGACATCCCGCTGGTGGCCGCTTGGGCTGATCGGGTGCATGCGTGCCTTGAAGAATGCTTGGTTGCCTCCGCGCGGTCTGCGGAGAGCAGGCAACAGGACGGACCTGCCCCTCTGCAAACATGACTGATCGCACTCGTCGGGGTGAGGGAGCTGCAACGGAGAGCTGCAACGGGGACGCAGTTTTTCGAATGCCGGTCAGAAGCCATCATCCGCGGCAATGCCCGCGCCTGCGGCGCACCCGGCTCAGCCCTTCACCCGCGCTGCGCAGATTGACCGCCCCCACCCGCCAGATCACCTCGCTTTCCCGCGAAAACCGCCACCATCGTTACGCCATGTTGCGCCCGCGCGAGCCGATTCGCGCAATAGCCCGGTAGATGTGGACCCCCAGCGAAAGGCACCATGATCCTCCCCAACTCAATCCTCACCGCCGACTGGCAAACCCCTGTTCGCCAATCCCCAATCGCCAATCGTCAATCTGAAATCCCCGCGCCCGCCGAGGCCTTCGTGTCTTCGTGCCTTCGTGGTGAACGTGAGCGGAACGAACCCACCAATCCCCCCGCCCCAAACTCACAAGACCCCGTCGCGCCAGAGCTTGCAGATTCCATTCCCTCTGCCGCGCACTCTCCCCTGCGAGACGAACCCATTCCCGTCCCGCTCGCCGCCGCCCCGGCATCGAAGGAGGAAAGACCGCGCAAGAACGAACTTCAAATTGGGCAATCTGCTTACACGCTCAGGTGCCTTCCCACCTTTCACCTCCCCTTCGTCGCTTCGTCGCTTCCTCCGACAGTGGATACTCCCCGGCCGCCATGCGATGATCCAGCGCAAATGGGCCAGACCGTAGATCAGGTCCTGCAACAGGCGGCCGCGCTTCATCGCGCCGGCGATCTTGCGCGGGCGGAGGAGCTGTATCGGCAGGTGCTGAGCCAGGATCCCAACTGCGCCGATGCGCTGCACCTGCTGGGGCTGGTCGCGCATGCGTCAGGGCGCAATGACATCGCCGAGCCGCTGGTCCGACGGGCGACGATCCTGAGCCCGCAGTCGCCGATCTATCACAACAGCCTGGCGTCGGTCCTGGCGGCCATGGGGCAGCATGACCGGGCCATCGCGTATTGTCGGCGGGCGCTGGCGCTGAAGGCTGACTATGCCGATGCGCACGTCAACCTCGGCGTATCGTTCTCGGCCATGGGAAAGACGGCCGAAGCCATCGCCAGTCTGTATCGGGCGATTGAGATTGCTCCGCGGCACGAGAGCGCGTGGATCAACCTGGGAAACCTCCACCAGGCGAGCGGCGAGTTTGATGCCGCGGCCGAGTGCTTTCGCAAGGTGATTGCCATTAACGGGAACTCCGCCGTCGGCCACAACAACCTCGGCATCATCCTGCAGGAGCTGGAGTGCGCGGCCGAGGCTCGCGAGCATTTTGAGAAGGCGATTGAGCTGAATCCGCGCTGGCCGAGCGCGCACAGCAACCTGCTTCTGTGCCTTCATTATGACCGGGGCGATTGCGGTGAGGAACTCGCGGCCGAGCATCGCTGCTGGGCAGAGCGGTTCAGTGCCGCCAGTGTTCTCAGTGCCGCCAGTGCCCTCACTGGCGGTTCTTCCCCGGCGCATCGGCCGCATTCCGCCGGTGAGGGCACCGGCGGCACGGGATGCGGTTCTTCCCCGGCACATCGGCCAAATTCCGCCGGTGAGTGTACCGGCGGCACAAAGCTGCGCATCGGGCTGGTCAGCGGCGACTTCTGCCGACATCCCGTGGGCTTCTTCCTCCAACCGCTCCTGCTCCATCACGATCGCGAGCGATTCCACTTCGTCTGTTACAGCGATACGCGATCGGTTGATGCCCTGACCGCCGAATTCCGCGCTGCCGCCCACGAATGGCGCGACACATTCGGCATGAACGACGACCAGCTCGCGCAGACGATTCTGGCCGACCGGATCGACATTCTCGTCGATCTGGCGGGGCATACCTCGGGCAACCGGCTGCTGGTCTTCGCGCAAGCCCGCGCCGATGCAGATCACCTGGCTGGGATATCCGAATACGACCGGACTGCCGGCCATCGATTTTCGCATCACCGACGCGCGATGCGATCCGCCGGGGCAGACGGAGCAGTTTCACGTGGAGCGGCTGGCGCGGCTCGATGGGTGCTTCATCTGCTACGTCCCGCCGGAGCAGTCGCCGGATGTAGCCCCCCCACCGTCGCTGTCAACGGGACAGATCACATTCGGCTCGTTCAATAATCTGGCCAAGGTGACCCCGCGTTTGCTTGCGCTTTGGGCGGGCATCCTCCAGCGCGTACCCGATTCGCGGCTGCTGCTGAAAGCCAAGGCGATGCGAAACGCATCGGCGCAATCACGGCTGCGGCAGATATTCAGCGAGCGCGGCATTTCGCCCGAGCGGCTCGTGACGCTGCCGCAAGATCCCTCTTACGAGAAGCATCTGGGCAGCTATGGCCAGATCGACATCGCGCTGGACACCTGGCCGTATTGCGGGACGACAACGACCTGCGAAGCTCTATGGATGGGCGTGCCCGTGCTGACGCTCGCCGGGCCGACGCACGTGAGCCGCGTCGGCGCGAGCCTGCTGCACGCCGTGGGACTGGATGAGCTTGTCGCGAATTCGGCCGATGAATATCTCGCCAGGGCGGCGGAACTGGCCGGCGATCGCGAGAGGCTCACCACGCTGCGGCGCGATCTGCGACAGCGGATGGAGGCGTCGGTGCTCTGTGATGCGCGCGGCTTTGCCGGCCGGATGCAGGAGCTATTCCAGCGTCTCTGGCGGGAGCGGAGTGCATCATGACACTCGAGCAGGCACTGCAGCTCGCGGTGGATCATCATCGCGCCGGCCGGCTGCGCGAGGCTGAAGCGATCTACCGACAGGTGCTGGCGCACGATGCGGCGAATACGGATGCACTGCATCTGCTGGGTGTCTTGCTGGCGCAACGGGGGCAGCCGGCCGACGGGGCGGACCTTGTCCGGCAAGCCATCGCGCTCAGTCCCGCGACAGCTCTGTTTCACGTGGCCCTGGGCAACATGCTCTACGCCATGGGCCGGATCGAGGAGGCGACGGGGTGTTACCAGCGAGCAACGCAACTCGATCCTGCCTGCGCCCAGGCGCATATGAACCTCGGCAACGCGCTGCGAGCCCAGGGGCAATACGATCGCGCGGTTGACTGCTACCAGGAGGCCCTGCGGCTTGCGCCCGATTACGCGCTGGCCCATCACAATCTCGGCGTGTCGCTCTCCGAGCTGCGCCAGTACGACGGCGCGATCGCCAGCGAGCGGCGGGCCATCGAGCTGGATCCCGCGCTGGCCGAGGCGCATCACAGCCTGGGCAACGCGCTGGACGCGGTCGAGCGGCATGATGAGGCGATTGCAGGCCTCCGCCAGGCCATCCAACTGAAGCCCACCTTCGCGCCCGCCTATACGAGCCTCGGCAACATTCTCGCGGCGCAGGGCCGGCTTGACGAAGCCATCGATCTGCACCGCGCGCCGTTCAACTCGACCCCGCGCTGCCCGCGTGGGTGAATCTCGCCAGCGCGATGCAGTCGCAGGGACGAGGCGACGAGGCGATGGACTGCATCCGGCGGGCGCGCGACGTGCCAACGCTGCCGGCCGGCTCGTTCAGCACGCTGCTGCTCCTGATGCACTACCAGGATGGGATCGCGCCGGAGGAGCTTGCCGCCCAACATCGCGAGTATGAGCGGCGCTACGCCCGGCCGCTGGCCGCATCAATTGCTCCGCACGCGAATAGCAGGGACCCCGATCGGCGTCTGCGCGTCGGTTATGTCTCGCCGGATTTCTGGCAGCACTCGGTGGCGTTCTTCATCGAGTCGCTGCTGAAGGGGCACGATCGCCAGCACGTAGAGGTGTTCGCCTATTCCGATGTCGCCACGCCCGATGAGACCACCCGGCGGCTCGCGTCTTACTGCGATGTCTGGCGCAGCATCCTCGGCCTGAGCGACGAATCCGCGGCCGAGCTTATCCGCTCGGACGGGATCGACATCCTGGTCGATCTGGCCGGGCACACCGCGCACAACCGGCTGCTGGTGTTCGCGCGAGCCCGCGCCCATGCAGGTCACGTACATCGGCTATCCCGGCACCACCGGCCTGAGCAGCATCGACTATCGGCTGACCGATGCCATCTGCGATCCGCCGGGCCGGACGGAGCAGTATCACTGCGAAGAGCTTCTGCGCCTCGCGAGGTGCTTTCTGTGCTATACCGCCCCTGCCGATGCGCCGCCGGTCAATGATCTTCCAGCGCTGCGCGATCGGCGCATCACGTTCGGTTCGTTCAACAATTTCGCCAAGGTCACGCCCGCCATGCTCAAACTATGGGCGAACATCCTGCGGCAGGTAAATGGCAGCCGGCTGCTGCTCAAGGCCAGGTGCTTTGCCACGGCGGAGGGATGCCAGCGCGTGCGCAGGATTTTCGAGAGCGAGGGCATCGCGCCAGGCCGCATCGAGTTGCGCGCGCACGAGCCCTCGCCGGCGGCGCATTTGACGGCGTATGGCCAGATGGATGTGGCGCTGGATACGTTTCCGTATTGCGGGACGACCACGACGTGCGAGGCGCTGTGGATGGGCGTGCCGGTGGTGACGTTGGCGGGCCAGACGCACGCGTCGCGGGTGGGGTTGAGCCTGCTGTCGGCTGGTGGGCTGGTTGACTACGCGGCCGGGGCTGCTGAGGAATACGTGGCCAAGGCGGTGGGAATTGCATCGAATGTGGCGGCGCTGGCGCAGATCAGGAAACGACTGAGGCAGCAGATTGGCGGCACGCCGCTGCTGGATGGCAGGCGGCATGCCAGGGAGGTCGAGTCAGCGTATCGAGAGATCTGGCGCCGATGGTGCGGATGAAGAGTTGTGTATTTCGGGGAAGCCAGGCGCTCCGGCACCGTTGAAGTACACTCCCGCCTTACGGCGCACCGGCAGCGCCGTGGCACGAAGGCGTTGACCGATCACATCCTGCTCTGGTCGAACAGTGGCCCGTCTTCAATCTGCACCTGCTCGGCGAGGAGCAATGCACGGGTCTGGGCATCGAGGCCAATGGGGTGGAACTCCACCTCATAGGCGGTCGTCGGCGCGAACCAGGTGCTGCGCACAACGCCCAGGTCTCCGCGGTGCAGGCAGAGCTCGGGGATGTCGGTCATCAGACGGACAAAATCGTCGATTCGAGGCTGTCGCATGGCATTCCTCCATGACTGCGTCGAGCTGCCTCACTCAGTCCCACTCCACCTGTTGTATAAGGCAACAGTCCGATAGCTAGAGTACCAACTCGCGCAGGCAGTTGCAAGCAAAATCGCGGATTGCCGTTTCCACCCTCGATAATCGGGACCTTTGGGCCCCAACTCGTTGCGCTGCCGATGGGCGCTGGCTACAATGAACAGCATGCTTGACGACGTCGGCGGTTTTCGGAAACGCCTGCTATTGTGGTTTCGCCGACACGGTCGAAAGCTGCCCTGGCGGAAGTCCCCAGGCTCTCTGATCGCTCCCGATCCATACCTGATCCTCGTCAGCGAAGCCATGCTCCAGCAGACGCAGGTAGCCACCGTCATGCCTTATTTCCGCCGCTTCATCGCCCGGTTTCCGCGGCTGTCGGATCTCGCCGCGGCCCCGGAGCGCGAAGTCTTGCGCCTTTGGCAAGGGCTTGGTTACTATAGGCGAGCGGCGCATTTGCACGCAACCGCGAAAATCGTACAGAAAAAGTACCATGGGCAATTGCCGTCGTCTGTGGCGCAACTGCTCAGTCTGCCCGGCGTGGGGCGTTACACGGCCGGCGCGATCGCCTCCATCGCGTTCAACCGGCCCGCGCCGATCCTCGACGGCAATGTCAGACGCGTGCTCTGCCGCGTCCTGCGGGTCACATCCGATCCGCGCTCGCGTGCGACCCAGCAGCGGCTCTGGAAAGCGGCGGCGGAACTCGTCGCGCCGCGCCGGCCGGGCGATTTCAACTCGGCTTTGATGGACCTCGGCGCAATCGTTTGCACGCCGCGCCGGCCGCGGTGCCATCAATGCCCCGTTCGTTGCCATTGTCGCGCGTACGCGCGCGGCGATCAGGATGAGTTGCCCAGGAAAGAGGGCCGCGGCACCACCAAACCGCTGCATCGCCGCTGGACGATCTGCATTCAGCGGGGAAACGGCTGGCTGATCGAGCAGCGGCCGGCCAACGGCCGCTGGGCGAGCTTGTGGCAGTTTGTGACTATTCCTGCGGAAGCAGGCGAGCCATCCGGGCAGTTGCTGTCCGACCGTCTGGGCATTCGGATCGCCCGGCTGCGAAGGCTGGCGTCGATCCGGCACGAGCTCAGCCACCGCAGATATGAATTTGAGGTGTTCGTCGCGAGCACGAGCAACGCGCGATGCCCCAAGCGCCGTTGGGTGACGCTCAAGCGGCTAACGGACTATCCGCTGCCGCGGCCACACGCCCGCGTTGCCGAGTTGTTGGAATAGGCAACCGGCTGATTTATAGGCCAATCTTATCCATTTTGCCCCGTTCGCCTGGATATCGTATATCTTTCAATCGGACGGGAAGCGCAGAAAGTTGATGAGGTACGCCCATGTACGCAGAGACGGATGACATCGACTGCATGCCCGCGCCCCACCCGGCCAGGACCACCACCGTCCTTGTCTTTCTCGCTGCCTTTGCGGTGATGGCAAGCTGGCTGGCGGTATATGCCGTGCCCAACGCTCTGGCTGCCGCCGGGCTGATCGGCGATTCGTCGGGCGATGGCGATGCGCGGCCCACGTGGATGCTCAATATCTTCGTCGCCGTCTTCGGGTGCTTCGCGAGCATCGGGCTGCTGTTCCGCTGGGCCAGCCGGCGGCAGCTTCGCCGGATTGACGCCATGGCGGACGCGGAGTAGCGGAGAGCGGATAGTCACTCGGGGAAGATTTCGGTCGCATCCTCGCCTTTGGGGCCGCGCACGTTCTTGATCTCGCCGGCCTTGATCCGGTCGCGCTCCGGGACCCACTCGCCACCGGGCTTCTTCACGAGCAGTTGGCTCATGAGCTCTGGCGGCGGGCGCCGGTTGTTGTTGGCCGGATTGCTGCGGAATTCTTCCAGCTTCTTTCGGGCCGCTTCGCTGAACTTGTGGAGGAACCCCACGAAGGGTTTGCCGCTGCCGCAACGGTAGACATGGGCGCGCACAGCCTGTCGGCCGTCATAGTCGAACGGGACGACTTGGCGGTCGGTTTCGGGAAAATAGGTCTGGCCGTCGTTGACGCTGAACCAGGCCTGGCGTGAGCCGGTGAACTTCGGCTGCTTCAGGCTCATCACGGTCACAGTGATGCAGAGGATGACCAGCAAGCCGATCCCGATCGAAAGCACCACCCGGGGATCCACCTCGGTCTTCCTGCCCTTGGTTTTCTTAGGGTTCATGGGCATCTCCAGGACGATGGCGGATGTGTCACGTGCTTGGTTGTAATCGGCGGGAAAGGTGAATTCAAGTGTTGCTCACGGCGGCGGGCACGATGCTCGTCATTTCGCGCAGAAGTCAACCAGGCGGGCAATCTCGCTGCGCAGGTCCTTGCGGTGCATCACGAAGTCGATGAAGCCGTGGTCCTGGAGGAACTCGCTGCGCTGGAAGCCCTCGGGGAGTTCCACTTTGATGGTGTTGGAGATGACGCGCGGGCCGGCGAAGCCGATCAGGGCCTTGGGCTCGGCGATGATGAAGTCGCCGAGCATCGCGAACGACGCCGTCACGCCGCCGGTGGTGGGGTCCGTCAGCAGGCTGATGAACAGCCCGCCGGCATCGTCCAGCCGCGCCAGGGCCGCGCTGGTTTTGGCCATCTGCATCAGCGACAGCGTCGATTCCTGCATGCGCGCGCCGCCGGAGGAGGAGACAATGAGCAGGGGCAGATGCTGCTCGGTGGCGGCCTCGATCGTGCGGGTGATCATCTCGCCCACGACCGAGCCCATCGACCCGCCCATAAACTTGGGGTCCATGACGGCCAACATCAACTGCCGGCCCTTGACGAAGCCCCGCCCGCAGATGACCGCATCCAGCAGCCCGGTCTTTTCCTGGTACTCGACGAGTCGATCCGAGTAGCTCTTGCGATCGACGAACTGCAGCGGGTCGGCCGGCGCGATGTCGTCGTACATGCGCTCGAAGCTGCCGGGATCGCACACCTGCTCGATGCGCGTGCGGGCGTCGATCTGGAAATGGTACTGGCAGTTGGGGCAGACGTGCAGCGACTCCTCGACGACCTTGCGGAAGAGCATGTCGCCGCAGTCGGGGCAGCGCATCCACAATCCTTCGGGAACGCCTTCGCGCTTGGGCAACGTGCTTTCCGGGCCGGGTATCTGCGACATAGGTGAATCCTGCGCGGGGATTGTGCGCAGCGGAGAGGCGTTGTCAAAGCGGACCTCGGATTTCAAATGTCAGATTTCAAATTTCGACGTGGCGACGACGTTGCGCCGCTGTGCGACGATCGGCGGCGAGACGCCGCTGCCACATGGCTACTTCTGTCGGAACACGATCCGCCCGCGGGTGAGGTCGTAGGGTGAGAGCTCGACACGGACGCGATCGCCCGGGAGGATGCGGATAAAGTGCTTGCGCATCTTCCCCGACACATGGCCGAGGATCTCCTTGTCGCTCTTATCAAGCCGAAGCTTGAACATCGCATTCGGCAGAGCGGTCACGACGATGGCTTCGACTTCGATCGGCTCCGATTTGGCCATTGCGGGCATCTCCCAGGTTCCGCCGCGCGTTGGGATGCGAGACGGAGTGGGAGCTATGTTAGCTGTTGGACGAGTGTTGTACAAGTGACCCGGGCCCGGCGGCGAAGTTTTGCCCCGGACCATTCTAGACTCCGCCCGCCATTTGGTGCAAAATGCCCGTCACGGACGGGCGCGGCCGCCGGCGTAATCGCCGTGAATGCGGCGGCGACTCTTACCGGGGTCCTGGTGTGACGTGGCCCGGTGTATCCGTGACGGCAGGTGAACCGGGGGCGCTGGGCCGCTTTTCTATGATGTTGCAGGAGCGAGACATGTTGAATCCGCCGCGGGAGTGCTGGTCGGGCCGGTCGATGCAGATCGCGTGCATGGATGCGCTGGAGCAGCGGCGCATGCTGAGCAACGCGCCACCGTACCTGGATGACATCCCGGATGCGACCGTGCCGGCCGGCAAAACGGTGGTGGTGCCGATCACCGCCAGCGACGCGGACGGCGATGCGCTGACATACACGTACACCAGCAGCAACAAGGCGTTCAAGATCATCACCCACCCGAACAACCCGTTCATCCGGCTGACGGTGCAGGGCTATAACGGGACGACAACCGGGACGCTGACCTTTGAACTGCTGCACGACGTGGCGCCGGCGACGGTGGACCACATCATGGGGCTGGTGCAGGGGGAATACTATGACGGGCTGACGTTTCACCGGATCACCGACCTGTCGGGCGGGCAGGGAACGGTGCGGCAGTTCATCGTTCAGGGAGGCGATGCGGCCGGCACGGGCAGCGGCACGCCGCCGTTCACGTTCAATGACGAATTCAACATCGACACGATCTTCAGCGGGTACGGACAGCTCGCGATGGCCAACAGCGGGCCGGACACCAACGGCACGCAGTTCTTCATCACGACGAACCCCACGCGCTTCCTGGACTACAAGCACACGATTTTCGGGCAACTCGTGCGGGGATCGGACGTGCTGAATCAGCTCGCCGCCGTTCCCACGGATGTCAACGGCAAGCCGAACACCACGGTCACGATCGTGAAGGCGGAGGTGATCCAGGACACGGCGGATTCGGTCATCACGATCCAGGGGCCCAAGACGGGCTCGACGTTGATCACCGTAAAGGTCGGCGACGGTCACGGCGGCCTGGCAACGAAGCTGTTCAAGGCAACCGCGGCCGCCGACAGCACCAACGAGCGGCCGTTCTTCCACCCCCAGCCCAAGGACATGATCACGAAGGAGGCCACGCCGCTGTCGATCAATCTCAAAGCATATGATGCCGAGAGCGACTCGATCCAATGGGGCGGCGGGTTCCTCAACGGCACCAACGCCTATGCGGTGCTCGAACTGAACATGCTGACGATCGTGCCCTATCCGGGCTTCACGGGGCCGATCCAGCTTAAGCTCACGGCGGCAGATGCCACCGAGACCGCCAACGGCGATACGCCGGATGCGCAGACGTTCACGATCGGCGTCGGGGCCAGCGCCATCACAGGAAAGGGCCTGGTATTCAAGCCGGTGGCAGGCGTGGGCGGGACAGGCTTCGACGTGGCGACGTTTACCAGCGCCAACTCCAAGGCCAAGGCCAGCGACTTCAGCGTCAACATCAACTGGGGCGACAGCCAGGTGGGCACCGGGTCGGTCACGAAGAACAAGGATGGCAGTTTCACGATCCACGGCGTGAACCCGTACCGGCATGAAGGCAACTACGTGGTGTATATCGACGTCACCGACACGCTGGGCGCGACGACGCACATCAAGTCGCGCGCGATCGTGTCGGACGGCACGCTGACGTTGACGCCGACGACCTCGCCGGTCTTGGGCACCGAGAACACGGCGCTGAGCAACGTGACGCTCGTCAGCATGGTTGACAGCGACACGCGGGCCAACGTGGCGGATTACACGGGGACCATCGACTGGGGCGACACGGGCGACGGTCACATCACGCCGGTCACGTTCTCGTCCAATGGCAGTGGCAAGTTCGACCTCAAGGGCACCTACACCTACGCGACCGCGGGCACGTACACAATCACAGTCACCATCACCGATGCGGGCGGGTCGAGCGTGACGAGCACGACGACGGCGACCATCGGGCGATCGAGCCTGCAGGTGAACCTCGGCAGCACTTCCGCGACGACGACCGAGGGCGCTGTGTTCTCCCAGGCGGGCAGCTTCACCGACACGGTCGCCGGTCACACCTATACCGCCACCGCGGATTACGGCGACGGCTCGGCCAAGGAGCAACTCGTGCTGGATGGGATGGCGTTCACGCTGAACCACATCTATCTGAACAGCGGCAGCTACACGATCTCGGTTCTGGTGACTGATGACACGCAGGGCCTGGGCACGGCGACGATGGCCATGACGGTCAGCAACGTGGCGCCGACGATTGGTGCGATCGGCGGCGACACCAAGGGGATACCCGGGCAGACGCGGACGATCACGCTGACGGCGACCGATCCTTCGCCGGTTGACACGGCGGCGGGGTTCACGTACACCATCGCCTGGGGCGACTCAGCGACCTCAACGGCCAGCGGCACCGGCACGGTTTCGGCGACGCACGTGTACAGCACCGTTGACACCACGGACACCAGCGGCGTGTACACGATCAGCGTGACCGCGACGGACAATCAGAACACCCCCGTCAGCGCGGCCGTGACCACGACCATGGACATCGAGAAGGCCCAGCTCCAACCGAACCCGGATGACGCCAGCATCCAGGACCTGTGGGTGGGCGGCGACAGCAGCGACGACGTGATCAGCCTGACGCCCGGAAGCAGCGGGACCATCAACGTGACGTTCGGCACGACCCAGATCGGCGCGTACAGCCCGACGGGCCGAATCCTGGTGTATGGCAACAGCGGAAACGACAAGATCACGGTCGATCCGGCGATCACGCAGAATGTGGAGCTTTACGGCGGCGATGGGAACAACACACTGGTCGGCGGCGGGGGCAACGACATCCTGGTCGGCGGCGCGGGCAGCGACAGCCTTGACGGCGGCGCCGGGCGGAACATCCTGATCGGCGGCGATGGCAGCGACAGCCTAAACGGCAGCCATGGGCAGGACGTCCTCGTGGCCAGCGGGACGGCCTTCGACGCCAACCCGGTCGCCCTGGAAAGCCTGCTGAAGGAGTGGGTCAGGACGGATGCCACATACGCGCAACGTGTCCAGCACCTGACCAAGACGGCCGGATTGAACGGAACCTATTTCCTGAAGTCATCCACCCTGACGCCAGACACGAGCGCCGATACGCTGACGGGCGGAAGCGGCGCGGACCTGTTCTTCGCGCGGACCCTGAAGGACCCCAAGGACAAGATTCTGGGCAAGACGGCTTCGGAGAAGGTGATTCAGTTGTAGCCCATATGGTCCGCAGGCCGGGCGATGATGCTTCAGCGCAAAGTCCACCCAATCAGCGCCCGCCCTGCGGACCATGGCAATTGTCAACGCGCGGGGACCACGGCGTGTATCGTAGACGAGGAGATACGAACCATGTCGCACATCACTCGTCGCAATCTGCTGAAATCCGCGGCCGTTGCCGGCGCCTTCACGATCATCCCCTCGGGATTGGTGCGCGGATTCGCGGCCAATCAGAAGGTGAACCTGGGGATCATCGGCGTCGATGGGATGGGCGGGGGCAACCGGCGCGAGCTGGCGGGGCTGGGCGCCAACATCGTGGCGCTGTGCGATGTCGATCGCAATCGTCTTGCCAAGGCGCAGAAGGAGCATCCCGACGCCAAGACCTGGGTTGACTTCCGCAAGATGCTCGAAGAGCAGAAGGAGATCGACGCCGTGATGATCTCCACGCCGGACCACCTGCATTATCCCGCCTCCATGCTGGCCATGAAACTCGGCAAGCACTGCGCGACGGAAAAGCCGATGGCCCATTCGGTGTGGGAGGCGCGGCAGATGGCCGAGATGGTGCGCAAGAGCAAGGTCATCACCGAGGCCGATCACGAAAACCACGCGACCGACGGCCTGCGCACCTGTGTCGAGTGGGTCAAGAGCGGCGCGATCGGGACGGTGCGCGAGGTCCATATCTGGACGGATCGGCCCATCTGGCCGCAGGGCATCAAGCAGCGGCCGGCCAGCCAGCCGGTGCCGCAGGGCCTTGAGTGGGACCTGTGGATCGGACCCGCGCCCTATCGCGAGTATCACGCCAGCCTGCACCCGTTTTCGTGGCGCGGCTGGTGGGATTTCGGCTGCGGGGCGCTGGGCGACATGGGATGCCACTTCTGGGACAGCGCCTTCTGGGCGCTGGACCTGGGCGCGCCGGCGACGATCGCGGCCGAGCAGGAAGGCAACAGCGCCGAGACGGGCCCCAACTGGTCGAAGATCACCTATCAGTTCCCCGTGCGCGGCGAGTTGCCGCCCGTGAAGGTGACGTGGTGGGACGGGCGCCGGCCGAATACCGATCCATTGATCAAGGACAAGAACGGCAACATGCTCAAGGTGGTGCAGAATCTGCCGCCTCGCCCGGAGGAACTGGAGAAAGAACGCAACCTCCCGACCAACGGCTCGATGTTCATCGGCGAGAAATACACGATCGTGGTGAGCGACGCCGCCAGCCCGCGGATCATCCCCGAGGCGAAGATGAAGGTCTTCGAGCGTCCCAAGCCCTTCATTCCGCGCGTGCCGGGCGGGCAGAAGGCCGAGTTCCTGCGCGCCTGCCAGGGCGGGCCCAAGTGCGGGACCGATTTTGCCGAGTTCGGCGGCCCGCTTGCCGAAGTGGTCCTGCTGGGCAACGTCGCCGTCCGCACCGGGAGCACGATCGAGTGGGACATGCCAATCTGAAGGCGAAGAACTGCCCGCAGGCGGACCAGTTCATCCGGCGCAACTATCGCAAGGGATGGGAGTTCTAGGAAGAAGTTGCCAGTTGCCAGTTGCGAGTGCCCAGAAGAGGCTGGTTGACTGGCAACTGGCAACTCTGGCGACTGGCAACTGACGCATCCGGGAATAAAAGGGGCGATCCGCGTGACTATCATAGTATCCGTGGAGCCGAGCGATCTTGACCTTTGGCATGCCGCGGCCGGCGGAGACCGTGCCGCTTTCCACATGCTGATCGATCGGCATGCGGCGGCGCTGCTGCGTGTGGCCCTGTCGCTGTCGGCCAGCCGGCCTGACGCGGAAGACCTTTGCCAGGAAGTGTTCCTGGCGGCCTTCCAGGGCCTGAAGAACTTCCAGGGCCGCTCATCGGTGAGGACATGGCTGACACGAATCCTGATATCCCGCGCGGCAACGCTCTGGAAGAAGCAGCGAAACGCAAGGCGGACGGTGCCTTTGGATCCGATTCATGCGGACAGCAGGCGATGGGACCCAAGCGGCACGATGGCCGACGAAGTAAGCGTCGATTCGGCCAGCGAGTCGGTCGATCAGCGGCTGGACATCCTGGAAGCGATCCGCACGCTGTCGCCGGAGTTCCGCGAGACGCTGGTATTGCGTGAGATTCAGGGCCTGAGCTACGACGAGATCGCTTCGGCCCTGAGCATCCCGCGCGGGACGGTCGAGTCGCGACTGTACCGGGCGCGGGCGGAACTGCGACGGAAACTGACGGACTACCGGCCATCGCCGGAGTTGAAGGTGACGGAGCGCGGCGAAGCGTAGGCCTGACTTGCTGGAGCGGTTGTCATGAACGGCTGCATGTTCCATCCATACGTTGGCCCGCATCACGACGGCGAGCTCGACGCCGCGACGCGGGGGCGGCTTGAGTCGCACCTGGGCATCTGCCCAAAGTGCGCCGCCGAGCTGGCGTCGCTGCGGGACCTCTCTCAGCGCATCTCCAGCGCGGTTGGCGCGGCCGATGCGCAATCGGCGTTTCAGCGGATTCACGCGGCCATTGATCAGACCGCTGACAGGAATTCGGGGCGGCAGTTCATGCGCACCGCGGGGTTGCTGACGGCGCTGGCGGCGTCGGTGCTGCTGGTCAGCGGGGTATGGCTGGCGGAACTGTCGGGCCGCCGGGTTGAAACGGTTGCCCGCCGGCCGGCGCCGGCGTTGGCGCCGGAATGGGAAAGGGTGGCCACCACCCTGCGGGCGGACCCCCGCCCGGAACTCATCAATGACGATTCCTTTCTTTCCCCGAAATACGCGGCGGCTGTCGAATGGATGCTCGCCAGCCTCTCTCCAACGGAGCGAAAGCCATGGACAAAACGAAATTCGTGATGGTCACGGTGTTCGTTCTGGCGCTGGGTTCCGGGGTGGCGGCGGGCATTCTGCTGGCGCGGTTGCCGGCGCGGCTCGGAGGAAATCGTGCAGCTTTCGCCGCTGGCAGAGGAATTGCAACTCAGCTCCGACCAGAATGAGAAGATGCGGCAGATATGGGAAAGCGTGCGTGCCGATGTGGATGCGTGTTTCGTCCGAGCTCAGGAAGCGCAGAAGAAGCGGGATGAGGCCCTGCTGAGCTTGTTGACCAATGAGCAGAAGATAGGATTCGCGGCCGCGCAGGCGCAATGTGCCCGCGAGATGTTGACGCTGAAGACCCAGCGCGACGCCGCATTCAAGGAGGCGGTCAAGCGGACTGAGCAGTTGCTCACGGAACAGCAGAGGCAGCGCTACCAGACCATCCTGCAAAGCCGCCTGGGACAACCGGGAGCAAATGATGAGCCAGATTGGCTCTCGCCGCCAGCGCCGGCGTCAATGCCGTCCCGATGAAATGGAACGGCCATCGAGTTCGCCTTTTAAGAGTAGATATTCGATATCAATCCGGGAAGGACTGCGACGTTAGGAGCATTTTATGAAACTGAAAAGGCAGTCCGATAACGATGCGCGAAAGAGGGATTGTCAGGGGCGGCGGCATCTGGAGATGCTGGAGCCACGGCAGCTCTTGTCAGCCGTCATGCACCCAAACCTGACCCTCGTGCCGGCCGCGACGACCGGCTTCCAGGGGTACACGCCAAGCCAGATCCAGCAGGCCTATGGGTTCAACCAGGTCAGCGGCAATGGCGCCGGGCAGACCATCGCCATCGTCGACGCCTATCGCGATCCGAACATCGCGGCCGACCTGCACGTATTTGACCAGAAATTCGGGCTGGCCGATCCGAACCTCAGCATCGTGAGCCAGACGGGCGGGTCGGTGAGTTCGGTGCCGGCGGATTCGGGATGGTTGACGGAAATCGCGCTGGACGTGGAATGGGCGCACGCCATGGCCCCCAACGCGAACATCATGCTGGTGGAGGCCAACTCCGCCGGCCTCAACGACCTGATGGCGGGCGTGAACTACGCCGCGCAATGCCGCCGGCGTGTCGGTGGTGTCGATGAGCTGGGGCGGCAGCGAGTTCTACGGCGAGACACAGTACGACAAGTATTTCACCACCCCAGCGGGACACCAGGGAGTGACGTTCGTGACGGCGTCGGGCGACTCGGGGTCGTGGTTCGGCCCGGAATGGCCGGCCAGCTCGCCCAACGTGCTGTCGGTGGGCGGCACCACGCTTTCGCTTACGTCCAGCGGCGCCTATGGATCGGAGACGGGTTGGAGCGCCAGCGGCGGCGGCATCAGCGCCGTGGAGAACGAGCCGGCCTACCAGACCAACGCCCAGAGCACCGGCGGCCGCACGTCGCCCGATGTCGCGTACGACGCCAATCCCAACACGGGATTCGCGATGTACAGTTCGGTGAACGACCAGGGGTACGTCGGCTGGGAAATTGTCGGCGGCACCAGCGCCGGCTCGCCGCAGTGGGCCGCGCTGATCGCCATCGCCGATCAGGCCCGCGTGGCCGCCGGCAAGGGCACGCTCGACGGCGCCACCGGCACGTTGCCGGCTTTGTACAGTCTCTATCAGCGCCCCCGGCACGGCGGGGTATGCCAGCTACACGGCCGATTTCCACGATGTGGTCAGCGGCGCCAGCTCGTGGTTCCTGCGGGCGCATGCGGGATACGACGGCGTAACTGGCTTGGGCAGCCCCAAGGTGCCCCAGGTGATCGCGGCACTGGTGGGCGCAACGGCCACCGCTTCGACAACCGTGACAACTCACGCGGTCACCACGACGACGTCCGCCAAGACGGCCAGATCTACGGTTGCGACGCCAACCGTCGCGGCCAGTTCGGCGCCGCAGTTCGCCGCGCCGGCGGGGCAGGCGGTGAGCATGGGCGGGAGCAGCGGCGTGTTCGCCTCGTCGAATTCTCTGATCGCCGTGGCATTGATGTCTCTGCGAGAGATACCGCTGGCGTCATTCGACAGCACAACGCTGGCGGCCAACGGGGTGCTGGGCGGCAGTGGCGGAGGGAGGGCCGCGGAGTCGATGCTGGCAGTGATAGCGCAGAATACGGCGCAGGCCCTGCCGCTGGGAACGGCGCAGACGATAACCCACGGCATGTCCATGGCAGTAACGAATACCGCGGCCGCAGTCGCCGACGTCGCCAGCGAAGGCCTGCCGGCCTTGCAGGCGGCGATCGTGATAGCGCCGCAGCTTCGCCCGCTCAACGCGCTGGCCGCCTTCACCGACGCCATCGCGGCGTTCGCCCACGAGTCGGCCGCGTTCGGCGGCACTTTCGCCAGCGGCCCGCACCACCGGCTGGCCTGGGGCGTGACCTTCAGCGTCCTCGCTGCCGATGTGATCCTGATCGCCAACTGGTGGGGCACGCGAAAGCAGAAGCGAGGCGCGGTAGCGTTCTCGGTAACTCAGATTTGAGCGAACTCTTGATTTCTGATTGTGCCGCCAGTGCCCTCACTGGCGGTTTTTTTGCGCCGGTGGTTCCGCCAGTCAGTGCGCTTCGCGGTAGTGCAATAGCGCATGAAGGGCGGCGGACCTCTGTGTCCATCCGTGTTCATCTGTGGTTCCCCCTATCGCATGATCTCACGCCGGCCCGCCTCCCAACTGGCGTTCATAGAGCTGTTGGTAGGTAGGACAGTTGGCAAGCAGCCATTGATGCGACCCCGCCCCCACGATCTGCGCGGTCCATGACGACGATGGTGTCGGCCGACAGGATCGTGCTGAAGCGGTGGGCGATAACGAAAGTCGTGCGCTCGTGCATGAGGCTCTCGATGGCCTGCTGGATGAGGTGCTCGCTCTCGGCATCCACCTGGCTGGTGGCTTCGTCGAGGATGAGGATGGGCGTGGCACGCAGGATTGCGCGGGCGATGCAGAGCCGCTGTTTCTGGCCGCCGGAGAGCTGTGCGCCGTGCTCGCCGAGAACCGTGTCGTAGCCCTGGGGCTTTTCGAGGATGAACTCGTGGGCGAAGGCGCGCTGGGCGGCGTCGATAACCTGCTCGCGCTTGGCCAGCGGCATGGCGTAGGCGATGTTCTCGGCAATGGTGCCGGGGAAGATCACCGAGTCCTGCGTGACGATGCCGATCTGCCGGCGCAGCGAGGTGAGCGTCACGTCGCGGATGTCGGCGCCGTCGATGGTGATGCGGCCCTCCTGCGGGTCGAAGAACCGCGGGAGCAGCGCCAGCAGCGTGGTCTTGCCGCTTCCATTTCGGCCGACGATGGCGATGGATGTGCCCTTGGGGACCGTGAGACTGACATTCTGCACGGCCGGGCCGTTGGCGCCGGCGTAGGTGAATGTCACATCCTTGAAGCGGATCTCCTTCTGGATGACGGGCAGGACGATGCGCGGGCGCTCCAGGTGCAGCGCGGGCCCGCCCATGGCATCGCGGTGGCGCGGGCGCTCGACGGGCAGGTCGATCATCTCAAAGAGCCGCGCGGCGGCCGCGTTGGATTTCTGGAGAATCGTGTTGATCTTGCTCATGCGCCGCAGCGAGTCACCGATGCCGACCAGGCACACCATGACCAGGAAGAACGTGCTGGGCTCGATGGTCTTGAGGACCAGCACCATGTAGCAGGCGCAGACGACGATCACGCACACGACGATGAGCGTGAGCAGTTCGAGCATCGGCGTGTTGAACGCATCGAGCCGGGCGATGCGAAGCTGCTCGTTGACTAGGTTATCGGCGATGTTGCGGAAGCGGCGGCGCTCGTCGCGCTCGGCGTTGGCGCCCTTCACGACGCGGATGCCCGACAGCGAGCCCTCCACCTGGCCCAGCATCGTGGAGGATTTCTGCAGCGCGGCCTTGGCGGCGCGGCGGACCTTCTTGCCGAATTTCCGGATCAGCACCCCCATCACGGGAGCGAACAAGCAGATGAAGATGGTGAGCGGCCAGGATATGAACAGCGCCAGGCCGAGCACCAGGCCGGCCTTGATCGGCTCCTGGATGCTCTGGCCGAGGATCTGCTTCATGCCTTCCTGGAGCGACTGGGCATCCTGCGTGAGGCGACTGGTGACGTCGCTGGTGCCCTTCTGGCCGAAGAATGAAAGGTGCAGGTGAAGCGTGTGGTCGTAGAGTTGGTGGCGGATGTCGCGCACGGCGAGGACGGCGGCTTTTTCGGACAGGTACTGCTGGAAGAAGCGGACGATGTTGCCGAAGATGGCCAGACCGACAAGGACACCCATGATGGCGCCGATGGCCTTGATGGGCTCGGGTGATACAAGATTGCTGAATTTCCGTCCGAGCGCCAGGCCCTTGGTCACCGCAGGCAGGCCAAGCTCGGCGGCGTGGTCGTCGATGACCAGCTTGGCGCTTCGGATATCCGGATCGGAGAGCTGGGCGAGGATGCGCGTGACGACGGCGCGGTCACGCGCATCGCCGACGGGCCAGAAGCTCTGGAGCGCCTGCAGGTTCTGCCGTGCGGCCGCGCCGCCGGGGTGTACCTTAGCCAGGCGCACCTGATTGACATCGTCAACCAGTTTCACGTCAAGGCGCTGCTCGACGATCTTGCGGTTGACCCAATCGGGCACGGTATCGCCGTTGATCAGGACCTGCATGATGGGCAGCATGGTGCCCAGGCCACCGGTGAAGGCCAATCCGACGACTCGCGCGCAGCCGATGGAGATGGCCAGAATGCCGCGATGCGGGCCGACATAGCGGCAGGCGCGGAAGAAGGAACTGCTGGTTTTTTCTTTCTTTGCGGTATCCAAGAGGGGTGAGTATACAGAAGTTTCGGGGAGAGTTCACGCGGGGCGAGCAACAGGGCGGCGAAGGGGTGAGCGCGTAAGGGCGGGCGCTGACGCGTGGGACGAAAGGCAGGCGCTGAGGCTTCCGCTTCAGAAATCTGGGCAATCTGGGCGATCCGGGAAAGGCTTTGGCATGGCCAGCAGGATGATTTTGCCACGAAATGCCCGTTTTATTTGACGCCGGGATGGTACGGGCCATAATTGCGCTATCGCGACCCGCGCTGATGCGTGGGCAGGCGAAGGAGATGACCTCTGGAGAGGAGAATGCAGTGTTCAACAAGAGTTTCGGATGCGCCTTGGTGGCGCTGTTTGTGGTGGTGCTGGGCCTGGCGCCGCGTGCGCGGGCAGATAATCTGCCAACGACGCTGACGCTGGCCGACCTGCTGGCAGGTCAGAGCATCATAGTCGGCGACAAGGAGTTCTACGACTTCCACGGTTTCAGTTCGGTGGTGACGGGAAACGCCACTGCCGTGAACCCGGCGGACGTGACAGTGGAACCATACATCAGCGGTGGCGAGTACGGCGTGCGGTTTTCCACCAAGCCCACGGGCACGCAGTTTTTTGCGTCCGCCGGATCGTCGCAGGACACGAGTCTTGAGTTCTGGGTCCGGGCGCTGGCACCGGGCTGGTATATCAGCGGCTCGAGCATGACACTGGATGCAACGGCTACCCCTGATTCGCGCGCCATGATTGTGGAGGTAGCGCGAACGAGTGAGATTGGCGGCTCGCAGTTGGCAGGCATGTTGGTGTTAACGAGCGACGGCCTGACGGACCACGTGGACTTTTCGCAGTACGTGAAGCAGGTCCACGTGCAGAAGGACATCGCGGTGGATGGACGGAACACCGGATCCGCGCAGGTGAATGCATTTACGCAGTCGTTCGAGCAGGTGTCGGTTCCGCTGCCTGGGATGGCGTGGACGACCCTGGGATTGCTCGGAGGGCTTGCAGGCTGGAGATTGCGCCGCCGCAGCCATTGAACGATGGCAAATGTAGCGTCGGCGACGGTGGCTGACCAGGAGAGTTAACGGGCCCAGTGGGCCGGGATTGAGGCCATGCGCAAGAATAGATTCATGGGGTTCGTGCTCGCGTGCTTGGCCCTGCTCGTGCCGGCCACGCGGGTCAGCGCTGCGACACTGGCTGATTTGCTCGGTGGCGGGAGCATCACCGTCGGCGACGAGCAGTTCTTCGGCTTCCATGGGTTTGCTTCGGTGGCAACGGGAGCCGCGGACCCGGTATCGGCGGCCAGCATCTTCGTGAACGGCTACAGCGACCACGGGTTGTATGCGCTGGATTTGCAGAGCGCAAAGTTCAATGTCGTTGGCGGAACACAGGAAACGACGTTTGACTACTGGATCGAGACGCTCTCGCCCAGCCTCTGCCTGAACAATGCGACGATTTCGGCGACGGCCGCCGGCAGCAAGGGCGGAACTGCCCATGTCACCGAGACCATCCGCACGGATGACGCCCCGGCAGGCCAGCAGTTGGCTTCCCTGATCGCAAGCACGAGCGACGGGAGCGACAGTGCGGGCCTTGTGCCCCACCCGACGCTGGCCCATGTGCAGACGGATGTCTACATCGATGGCGGAGTCAGCGGCAACGTTCTGGTGAGCGATTTCACGCAATCCTTCGGGACGACGTCCGTGCCGATGCCGATGGCCGCCTGGATGGGGCTTGTCTTGCTGGGAGGTCTGGCGCTGCGGAAGCGGCGGCGCGTCGGCTGAAGAGGCATCGTCATTCAGGGGATCGCGGGGGAGCCATTGGCGCGAACGAACCAACCTCTTGTTTTTCGTCCGATAATCCGGCAGAATTTGTGCAAGGACTTACCACTCCTCTACCACACGGAGGTGGTTCGATGCGGATTATTGCCTTCATGAACCAGAAGGGCGGCGTCGGCAAGACGACCACCACGGCGACTCTAGGCGCTGCCCTGGCGGAACTCGGGCAGAAGGTCTGCCTGATCGACATGGATCCGCAAGCCCACCTGACCATCAACTACGGCTTGGAGCCGTTGTCCGACGCCGTCAGCCTCTATCACGTGCTGGTGGAAGACCGCAGCTTCCTGGAGGCCCTGCAGCAGGTTGGCCAGAATATCGCCATTGTCCCCAGCTCCATTGACCTGGCGGGCGCCGAGATCGAGCTGGTGAGCATTCCCGGGCGCGAGATGATCCTCAAGGAGCGCGTGCAGGCCGCCGAACACGATTTCGATTTCATCCTGCTGGATTGCCCGCCCAGCCTGGGCCTCTTGACAGTCAATGCGCTGGCGATGGCGACGGAGGTGATCATCCCGATGCAGCCGCATTTTCTGGCGCTGCAGGGCGTGGGCAAGCTGCTGGAGACGGTGTCGCTGGTCGGCCGGCGCATGAACCCCGTGCTGAAAGTCAGCGGAATCGTGCTGACGCTGTTCGACTCGCAGACGCGGCTGTCGATGGAGGTGGTGCGCGACCTGCAGTCGTTCATCGAGCAGGCGCAGGGAAAGAACCTGCCCTGGTCCAAGGCGCGCATCTTCAACACCAAGATCCGCCGCAATATCAAACTGGCCGAGAGCCCCAGTTTCGGACAGACGGTCCTGAAGTACGACCCGACGAGCAACGGAGCGGCCGACTATCGCGCACTGGCGCGGGAGGTGCTCGATCTTCCGCCGGCCCACAAGCAGCCGGCCAGCGAGAAGCCGGCGCATGAGAAGCCCCCCGTCAGCGTAAAGGTCAACCCGATCGATCCGGCGAAGCTGGCGGCGGCCAAGGTCATGCACAAACCAGCGGCGGTTCTCCCGGCGCCAGCGCCTGAGGAAAAGGTCGAGGCGGTGGCGTAGGTCGGATACGAACGTAAACTACCCGCACGTGCGATTTCAGCGACTGGACGGCCGACGTCGCCGGCACTGCGGTTGCGGTGGTCGTGCTGGGACTGGCGCAGTGGGCGTGGTGTGCGCGGCGTGAGGCCGCTCATGCGGCCAGCACCTGCGAGAGCAGCAACTCGGCCGCGGGCGCCTCGGCCGGGCGGGCGTAGTAGAAGCCTTGTGCGGCGTCACAGCCGCTCACGAGCAATTTCTGGTGCTGGGGGCCATCCTCGACGCCTTCGGCAACAACGAGCAATCCAAGCGTGTGGGCGATGCCAACGATGGCCTGCACGACCGGCAGCCCCTGGGGATCGCTTGCGATGGGCTCGATGAATACGCGGTCGATCTTGATGCCCTCGATGGGCAATCGCCGCAGATAGCTCAGGGACGAGTAGCCGGTGCCGAAGTCGTCGAGCCACAAGCCAACGCCGAGATGCTTGAGGCATTCCATGATCTTTGGGGCATTGTCGGTGTTGACGAGCAGCGCGTTTTCGGTGATTTCCAGCTTGAGGCATTGGCCGGGAAGGCCCTGCTCGCGCAGGATCTGGGCGACGCTCGCGGCCAGGTCGCCGTGGCAAAGCTGGCGCTGGGCGATGTTGACGCTGACATAGAGACTGGAGTAATGCGCGAATCGCTGCCGCCAGTCGTGGCATTGCCGGCAGGCCTCGCGCAGCACGAACTGGCCGAGCGGAACGATGAGTCCCGTTTCCTCGGCGAGGGGTATGAACTCGCCGGGGCCAATCAGGCCGCGCTGGGGATGCTGCCATCGCACCAGGGCTTCGAAACCTTCAAGCCGCCCGCCAGGCAGCGAGACCAGGGGCTGGTAATGGAGCCGGAGCTCGCCGTTTTCGATGGCTTTCCGCAGCTCGGCTTCGACCTGCAGGCGGGCGACGGCGCGCGCGTGCATGTCCTGGTCGAACAGCTCGTGGCAGGCCCGGCCGCGCGCTTCGCGCGATAGAGCGCGGTATCGGCGTCGCGCAGGATTTCGTCGCCGTGCCGATACGCGCGGTTGCTGAGGGCGACGCCGATGCTGGCGGAGATGACGACCTCGTGGCCGTCGATGTCGAAGGGCTGGCTCAGCGCCTGCTGGAGGCGGTCGGCCAGCATCAGCGCAAGGCCGGATCGCGCAGCTCGCTGAGCAGCAGGACGAATTCGTCGCCGCCGAGCCGTGCGAGGTAGCCGTTCTCCACTCGGGCGACAGTGTCGGCCGAGCGCACGTTGGCGCCGAGGCGTTGCGCGACGGCGACGAGAAGCTGATCGCCGGCAATGTGGCCGAGGCTGTCGTTGATGACCTTGAAATGGTCGAGGTCGAGGAAGAGGACGGCGAACTGGTACTGGCTGTTGCGGCGAAGCCGCTCCATGCAGGTGGTAAGGCGATCGAGCAAGAGAGTGCGATTGGCCAGGCCGGTGAGCGTGTCGTGGAGGGCGTCGTGGCGCAGATGTTCCTCGGCGGCCTTGCGTTCGCCGATTTCCACTTCGAGTTTGGCGTTGGCCGCCTGGAGCTGGGCGGTGCGTGCGCGGACGATGTCCTCGAGCTCGGTCATCTTGAGTCGCGCCTGGCGGGCCAGACGCCATTTTTCACCGAGGGCGGTGGCGAGCTGGCTGACTTCGGCATTGTCGAAGGGCTTGCGGAGGATGAGCAGACGATCGCTGGCGCCCAGGCGCGTGACGATGTCGCTCCAGGAGTAATCGGAATAGGCGGTGCAGATCACCACCTGCAAATCAGGGTCCTTTTTCCAGATCGCTTCAATGGTCTGAAGGCCGTCCCAGCCGGGCGGCATGCGCATGTCGATGAACGCCAGCGCGAAGGGCCGGCCGGCTTCGAGGGACTCGCAGACCCTGGCCAGCCCCTCCTGCCCCTGGCAGGCGAATTCCAGCTCGTATTGGCGCACGGGGCTCGATGCCTGGGGCTGGCCGAACAACGCGGCCGCCGCCTGGTCGATGGCGCCGGCATCCCCGCTCTGGCAGAGGATCTTCCGAAAATCGGCGTGGATGGCGCGATTGTCGTCGATGACGAGGATTCGCTTAACGCTTGTCGCTTCCATACACGGTGCTCCGAGTTTCCAACGCCGCGCTCACGGGAAGCTCCAGGGTGAATGTCGCGCCCCTGCCGGGGCCGTCGCTGTGGACGGTCAGGGAACCCTTCATGTCCCTGGCCGCCAGTGCGCTGCTGTGCAGCCCGAAACCATGGCCATGTTTTCGCGTGGTGAAGCCGTGGGAGAAAACGCGCGTGAGGTTTTCGGCCGGGATGCCGACGCCGGTGTCGGTAACGGACACCCGCACGCAATCGGGGGCGGGCAGTTCGGTGCGAATGAGGATCTTCTTGGCGCGCGAGCCCTCCATCGCGTACTTGGCATTGCTGATGAGATTGACCAGGATCTGGAGGATCTTGTGCTTGTCGGCGGAGATCGTGGGCAGGGTCGCGAACTGGCGGACGATCTCGACCTCGTGGCGGTTGAGGCCCGCCAGGTTGATGCGCAGCGCATCCTCGATGAGTTCGCTGAGATGCACCGATTCGATCACGCCGGCCGCGCGGGCGTAGGCCTGCTGGGTGCTGACGATCTCCTTGATGTGCTCGATGTGCCTGCTGAGCGAAGCGAGTTCGTTCTCGATGAAGGTTGTCTCGCCGGTGAGATGATCGGAGAGCTGGCAGAGGAAGGCCGGGAGCTGGCGGCCCTGCTGGTTGCTGGTCAGGAACTCGCCGAGATGGTCGCTGTGATCGCGGATAAGCTGCGCCGCCTGCGCCAGGTGTTTGACGCGCGAGTGCTGGACCTTCTCCGCGACGACGGAGGCGGAGACGTTGACGCTGTTGAGCACGTTGCCGACGTTGTGCAGGACGTCAGTGGCGACCTCGGCCATGCCCGCCTGGCGGGCGATGTCCAGGAGCTGCTTGTGTACGCGGCGGAGTTCGCCGGTCTGGCGGTCGACTTCGGCCTGGATGGCCTTGTTGCTGGCCTCGAGTTGGGCGCGGAGCACCGCCAGGCGCACGATGCGCCGGCGGAAGAGCATGGCGAAAGCGAGCAGCGCGGCGATGGCGATGCAGACGCCGGTGAGCATGCGTGTCCGGAGCGCCTCAGCGTCGCGCGCGTATTGTGTCGAGCGGGAGCGGATCGAGCCGCGGATCGTCACCTGGACGACATGCAGTTGCGCCACGACCTGCTCGTACCGCTCGGTGGTTTTGGTCACGAACTGATAGTGAGCATCGGCGGTGTTGCCGCGCAGGAAGGTGCCGATGACGGAACGAGAGGCGGCAGCCCAGGCCTCCAGCGATGCGATGACCGACTGTGCCGCCTGGCCGCATCGGGCCACGTCGCGGCGCAGCAGGTCCTCGCGCTGGGCATGCTGTTGCGTGAGCCGCTCGACCTCATCGGGGTTGCTTTTGCGCAGGAGCTTTTGCAGGGCGTTCTGCGTCGTGGTGAGCGTGTCCATGAGACGAAGTGAGAAGCTCAGCCGGTCGATGGATTCATCGACCAGGTCGCACGACTGCGCGGCGAGGCGCGTGAGGGCACGCTGGTAGATCAGAGCGATGGCGGCGCTGAACAGCAGGAACGCCAGCACCAGCAGCAGCAGTTGGCGCGAGATCGTGGATTTGGTCTGCATGACCACCCTCCTCAATCATCGTGACTCAGTTTGGACACATTGAGCCCCACCACCAGCGAGCCAATGGGGTTATCGCCATCCAGAATTGGCAATGCGATCTGGACCTGCCGAACGCCGCTCGAGGCATCGACCTCGATGGGCCCCTGCCATGTCTTGCCGGTCATGGGCACGTCGTGCTTGGGCATGCCCCGGTGGCAGAACCAGGTCGTCTTGGCAAGAAAGGCGACCTTGCGTCCGGAAGCGTCGGATACAAAAGCCTCGGAGATGATCTCGTCCTTCCTGCTCTTGAGCAGCCGCCCCACCTCGTTCTGGGTGAACGCCCGGACGACGGGGTCGATGATCTGCAGAGACTCCCAGCGGGTCTGCGTCATCTCCTGCACGGTTTGCGATTGATGGGCGTTCTGGGCCTTCACCGCATCGATCAACGCCTTGGACCCCGCGAACCCGGCCATTTCCTTGAGCCTGGCATCGATCGCCGCCTGGATCTTTGGTTCGACATCCTCGGCAAGTGCGGCCGGCACGAACAACACCGCGACAACCGCCAGGGCCGACAACACGGTTATCGGTCTCATCGTTACTCCTCATCGGCAAAAAGCAGCCCTCACCAAATCAGCGTCGGCGCACCGCCGGGGGTGCTTTATTTCCTTTGTAGAAATTCCGGGCAGCCGATGCCTGTTGCAGCAACCAAGTGGCGCTTCTAGGATGACGCCATGCCCCTGGCCAACCTCCAAGCTCCCTGGCGCATCGAGTACATCCGCTCTTTGGAAAAGGCGACGTCGGGGTGTTTCATCTGCGACGCAAGCGCCGCCACCACCGAAGAGCAGCTTCGCGAGAGGCAGGTCCTGTGGCTCAGCCCGCACTGCATCGTCATGCTCAACCGCTACCCCTACACCAACGGCCATCTGCTCATCGCGCCGCGGCAGCACCTGGGCGAACTGGATGAGCTGAGCGCCGATCAACTCAACGACATGCAGGCGCAGTCGATCCGCGCCCTGAAGCTCCTGCGAAAGGCGATGTCGCCGCAGGGGTTCAACCTGGGCATCAACCTCGGCCGGTGCCGCGGCGCGGGGCTGCCGGGGCACGTCCATCAGCACATCGTCCCGCGCTGGGCCGGTGATACGAACTTCATGCACGTGATCGGCGAGACGCAGGTTGTGCCCCAGGCGCTGTCGCAGCTCTATGGAGAGCTGAAGACGATCGTGGGGCAGGTGAGTTGATATGCCTGATATGCCTCATCCGCCACTGACACGCCGCATGCGCCCGGTATAATCCCGACATGGACGCCGCCATCTTTGGATTGATTGTCGCCGATCTGATCGCCGAGCCGATGCCCGTGCGCCATCCGCCGCCGCCGGGAGGCCTGGTGCTCGTCAACTCCATCACGCTGACCACGGGCGGGAACGTCTGCAACACGGGCGTGGCCATGGCCAAGCTCGGGATGAAGGTCGCCGCGGCGGGCTTGGTGGGTAAGGATGTCCTGGGCGCAGCGCTGATTGAGCAGCTTCGCAAGAGCGGCGTCGACACCACGGCGGTTTTCACCACGGACAAGGCGCAGACCAGCGCGTCGGTGGTCGCGGTCGAGCCAGGCGGCGATCGCTGCTTCTTCCACACGGCCGGCGCGACCAAGCTGCTCGACGCGGTCGCGTTTCGCCAGTGTTTCCCGATATTCCAGCAGTGCCGCTTCGTGCAGGTGGGCTACTTCGGGCTGCTGCCATCGCTCACGCCCGATCTGCCGGGGCTGCTCGATGAACTGCACCGTGCCGCGCCACAGACGAAGATCGCACTGGATACGGTGAATCCGCCGGACACATGGCAGCGGCTTGAACCGATTCTGCCGCAGTTGGACATTTTCTGTCCGAGTCGCACAGAGGCGGCCGCTCTGACCGGCGAAAGCTCGCCGCAGAAGATGGCGGCGGCGTTTCGCCGCCACATGAAGCAGGGGTTGATCGGCATCAAGCTCGACGCGGAGGGATGCTATCTGGACAACGGCCGGGAGGCCGTAGTCGTGCCCGCCTGCAAGATTCAGGTGGTGGATACGACGGGCGCGGGCGACACGTGGTTCGGCGCACTGCTCACAGCGATCAAGCACAACATGAGCCTGCCGCAGGCCGGCCGGTTCGCCAATCGCGCGGCGGCGGATTGCTGCACGGCGATCGGCGCATCGACCGGCGTGAAAGGATTTGAGGACACGATGGCGGGAATTTGATTAACCGGCTCGCTTGCGAGCCGTCGGCACCATCCACCCCGTCCGGTCCCGGCTGCCCGCGTCGAGCAGTCTACTTGCTGTTCGGATCACCGTTGCCGAATGAGCCGATCGCTCTGTCGCGGTCGCGGCGGACCCTGCCCAGGCGGAAGCACGGCCACGCGCGGTCATGGACGCACATGGTATTTTGATATATACTCATCCGGCATGAGCGCCTTCCGGTGGAACTGGTGGAACACTGAGCACATTGCGCGTCACGGTGTCTCGCCGGAGGAGGCCGAGGATGTTGCCGTACGCGCCTCGTGGCCGTATCCGCAGAAGACCGGCCAGAGGAAATGGATGGTCCGGGGGCAGACCGAGAGTGGCCGGCATCTGCAGGTTGTTTATGTTGTGGAGGCCGAGTCGCTGTACGTGATCCATGCCCGGCCTTTGACGGACCCCGAAAAACGGCAGCTCCGCAGGAGACGACGATGAGAAATGCAACCCAAAAGCCCTGGTCGCAGATGACTGTGAAGGAACTCGCGGACGCAACGCGCGAATATGATCGCCCGGAGACGACCCCGCGGCCGCGGCGAGCAAGCGACAGAGAGCGGCGCGAGATGCAGCAGATCCTCGCTCGCGCACGGCGCGAATACGAGCAGCGGCGCGGGCGGCCAAGGATTGGCGCGGGGGCCAAACGCGTCCTGATCACCGTCGAGCGCAACCTGCTGCTGCGCGCGATCGCCTGGCTGACAGACAGCAGATCAGCCGATCTCAACTCATCGCCCGCGGCTTGGAGCGAATGCTGGCGGAAGCATCGTGAGTGCGTTAATTGCAAATCCCCAATTCGCCCGTACAGTATCCCGCCTGATGTCCGACGGGACCCAATCACCCATCGCAGTTCCGCCCGTGGTCGCGCTGGCCGGCTGGGTACTGCCCGGAGCCGGCTACCTGATCCTTGGCCAGCGGGCTCGTGCGCTGACTGTCGGCATCACGATCCTCATTCTGTTCATCGGCGGGCTGTTCATCGGCGGCATGCGCGTCGTGGACGCCCCGGCGTCGCTCCTCGGCGATCCGATGGCGGCCGTCCTGCAGAAGCCCTGGTACGTCGCGCAGATCCTGGCCGGGCCGATCGCGCCCATCTGCGCCTCCATCGGGCGCGGTCCGCAGTTCGTCAGTTCGCACGCGCGAGTCAACGAGATCGGCACGCTCTACACGGCCGTCGCAGGCATGCTCAACCTGCTGGTCATCGTCGATTCCACCTACCGCGCCGCGCAGCGGGAGCAAGTCATGAGCCTGATGGGCCTGCTTCTCGCGGCGGCCGAGAAATACTCGTATTCCCCATTCGTGAAGCCCGCGCCGCTCTGGAACGCGTGGTATCTGCTGGCGCTGCCGCTGTGCCTGGGCATCGCGATCGTCTACAAATCGGTGCGGTGCGAGACCATGCGCCGGGTGCCGAGGCAGGCGGCGATTCTGTTCGGCTTCATCATCGCGGTGATGATCGCGGCCGCCGGCGTGCTGGCGGCGCTCGTGACGGCGCTTGAGAGCTAGGTGTGTCTGAAGCGGAAGCGTGAGCGCCCGCCCCCCGACAAAGGGCGGGCGATGACGCTTCCCCAGATGACGGGAGTGGCACGCTCATACCTCGTCGGTTAGATTCACGGCATCACAAACCGGAGACCTCTCGTGCGCAACGCATCCAAGTTCCTCACATCCGCTCTGGCAAGTCTGTTCCTCCTTGGCGCTGGCTGCATGGCGCAGAACACGGCCGGACAGCAGACGCCAAAGCTCTTCGCGACGCTGCCCGACTGCGTCGTCACGCCCGACGGCATGGCCATTGACCCCGAGGGAAATCTCATCGTCGCCTGCCCCAACTTCGCTGACCAGAAGGTTCCCGGCTGCCTGCTGAAGATCACGAAGGACAAGAAGATCGGCAAATGGGTTGATGTGCCGGTGCAGGCCGAGACGGGATTGGCCAGCCCCATGGGCATTCAGTTCGGCCCCGATGGCGACCTGTATGTCTGCGATAATCAGGGCTGGACCGGCAACGCCAAGACGGTCTTCAAGGGCCGGATGCTGCGGCTGCGCATCAAGGACGATAAGGTCGTCAAATGCACCGTCGTCGCCGAAGGCATGGAGCATCCCAACGGCTGCCGCGTGCGCGATGGGTATCTCTATGTGACACAGAGCCTCATGACCAAGGTGAAGGACTCCTCGGGACTGCTGATCAGCGCCGTCTACCGGTTCAAGCTCGATGATGAAGGCATCAAGGTGAGCAACACGCTGGAGGACCGGAACATCCTCACCACGTTCCTCACGCTCAACAAGGCCTGCCAGTACGGCGCGGACGGGATCGTCTTCGACAAGGCCGGCAATCTCTACGTCGGCAACTTCGGCGATGGCGCGGTCCACAAGATCACGTTCGACGAGAAGGGCAATGTAGCCAGCAACAAGGTCTGGGCCAAGGACCCGACGCAGCTCCGCACGACCGATGGCATGTGCATCGACTACGAGACCGGCAACATGTACATCGCCGACTTCTCGGACAACGCGCTGGTGATGGTCACGCCCGATGCCAAGGTGCGGCGGCTGGCGCAGAGCCCGGATTCCGACGGCATGCAGGGCCAGCTCGATCAGCCCGGCGAGCCGTGCGTGTGGAATGGCAGGCTCGTCATAAGCTGCTTCGACCTGGTGACCGGCCCGGACAAGGTCAACACCAAGCACGAACTTCCGGCGAAAATGTCGGAGATGCAGCTCGTGAGGTAACCGCGTTAAATCGCGGCGGCCAGCACCTGGTTGGCCCGCGCGATGACCCATTCCACCTGCTCGTGGTTGCAGCGCACGCCCTTGGCCTTTTCAATGCCGAGGTCCGTCACCTTGATCTGGACGTAGTTGGTGACGCCGCACTTGTCGAAGATCTTCTTGGCGCAGTCCATCGGGCAGCCGTCAATGACGACGTTGAGGTCGGCGTCTTTGGCCTTCTGGATCATGTCGGGAATGCCCGCGCCGAGCCCGGCCAGGCAGAACATCTGGCCCTTGCCCGCGAACATCAGCTCGCGCGCAGCCCGGTCGGAAACCTCGGCCACGTTGGCCCCGCCCGAACAGGCGTAGAGCAACACGGTCTTCTTCTTTCCACCACTACAGCAGCACTCTGACATGGCTCTCTCCTGGTTATGAGTCACAGGCAGCACAACGTCTTGCGCTTGGCCTTGAGGTCGGCCTCGATCACGCCGCGCACGCACGAGAAAACGTCGAGGATGCAGGGCGTGCGCAGCTCATAGATCACCATCAGCCGCTGCTTGCGGCTGGCGAGCAGGCCGGCGCTGGTCAGCACCGCCAAATGGCGCGAGACGTTGGACCGCTCGGCGCCAACGGCCTTGACGATATCGCAGACGCACTTCTCGCCGTCGCGCAGGCTGTCGAGGATGGCCAGCCGTACCGGCTCCGAGAGCGCCTTCATGATCCGCGCCGTCACCGCGAAATGGTCCTGGGATGCTTTGGCCAAAATCTTCTCCTGCGTCATGCACGCGTGGGCTTGACTATGTGAGTATACGCTCACATAATACTCAACGGTTCGGCAAAGTCAAAGCTACACAGAAAGAACAGGCCATGACCTCGACAGCAGGACTCACCTACACCGGCGACATGCACTGCGACGCATTGCTGGCCGACGAGCGGCAAACGATGCCGGTGGACTCCGCTGTCCGGCGCGGGCAGCCCGGTCGCGGGCTCAGCCCGATGGACCTGCTGGCGCTGGCCCACGGCACCTGCACGGCGATGATGATGGGCAAGGCCGCCGACGCCAATGGGCTGGACATCGTGGGCATGACGGTGGAGATGAAACTGGAAATGGAAGGCAGCCCGTTGATGGTGACCTCGGTGCATGCCCGTTACCTCCTGCCCCGCAGATTCAGCCCGGCTGACCTGGCGAAACTCAAAGCCGGCGCGGAACTGTGCCCGGTCCACACGAGCCTGCGCCCGGAGATCAAGGTGATTCTGGAATTGGTCCAGCCCCAATGAGAGGAAGCGTCATGAAGAAACTGCAGGTCCTGGGCGCCGGCTGCGCCAAGTGCCAGAAACTGGCCGACACTGTCAAGTCGGCGGCCGACGCCCTCGGGATGGAATACGAGTTGGAGAAGATCACGAAAATCGACCAGATCGTCGCGTTCGGCGTGATGTCAACGCCGGCACTGGCCGTGAACGGCGTGGTCAAGGTCTCCGGCAAGGTGCCGGATGTGGAAGAGATCAAGCGGCTGATCGGCTGATGAAGTCAGGACCGATCAAGCTGGGTTCCCTTTTGCCGGAGTTGGTCAAATGAAACACTCTCTGCAAGTTGGTGTCGCCGTATCGCTCGTGCTTGTGTTGGGGCTTGTGGCCCAATCCGCGCCCCTGCCACCGCGCCGCGCTGCCGCGACTGCTGGACGTGGGAGCCAAGACGTGCATTCCGTGCAAGAAGATGGCCCCGATCCTCGATGAGCTTAAGAAGGAATACGCCGGCCGGTTCGACGTGCAGTTCCTGGATGTCAGCGAAAAAGACAACGTACCGCTGGCCCTGAAGCTCGGCATCGAACTCATCCCCACGCAGATCTTCTATGACGCGGCCGGCAAGGAACTGCGGCGGCATCAGGGCTTCCTGGGCAAAGAGGAGATTCTGGCGCAGTGGAAGGAGTTGAACTACGACTTCACTGTCAACAGCGCCGTGGCCGCCGCCGGTCCCTTCGAGCGGCTGGAGCCAGCCAAGGCTGACACCCGCCCCAAGGACCAGGTGTGCTACATGTGCGACGGGGACATCACGCCCAAGACGCTGGTCGTGGTCAAAGCCGCCAAGGGCGACGTGCGGCTCTGCGGGCCGCACTGCTATTTCATCCTGTATTCCTGTCTGACCGAGGACAAGGCTGGCTTTGAGGGCAAGGTGTCGGTGACGGATTGGGCGACCGGCAACAGCGTTCCGGCAACCACCGCCTTCTATCTCTACGGCGTGGATGACAAGACGGCCCGCCCCACCATCAAGGCGTTCGCCGACAAGGACGCGGCCGCCAGGGAGCGGCAAGCCGCCGGCGGCAACGTGATCGCCTGGCCGGTGTTGCAGGCCAAGGAACTGGCCAACCGTTGCGGCTTCTGCAACCGGGCCGTCTACCCCGAAGACGCGGCGCTGGTCAAGGTCGATGGCCTGTCCACATGGGGCTGCTGCTCGCACTGTGGCATGGGCGTCGCCGCCCGCACTGGCAAGGACATCGAGGTCCATCAGAAGGACGGGCTTACGGGCGAGATGATCGTGGTGAAGACGGCCGGCGGCAACGTGTCCTCGCTGGAACCCAAGGCGGCCGTGGCCTGGTTCGGCCAGCGCAAGAATGCCGAGGGCAAATGGGTGTCGGCCGGCTGCTTCCATCAGGGGTTCTTCGTCAGCGCGGAGAATCTGCGCAAGTCGGTCGAAGGCGCATCCCGCCGAAACCGGCCGCGAAATCACGATCCAGCAGGCGCTGGCCGATAAGCTCAAGCTCACGCCCCAGCAGATTCAAAAAGCCTGCAAGATCGGCGAGTGCGCGCCCAAGTAACCACGGTGCTTGCCGGGAATGCCGTCGATGAAACTGAAGAAAACCATCTCCAATCTGCTGCTGGCATTCGTCCTGGTGACGATTGGCTTCGCCATCGGCAAGGAGGTCACGCTTCGCTCGGCACGCAGGTCGCAGGTCAGGGGATCGCCCGCCACCGCGCCCGCGACGGCCGGCGACAGGACCATCGTCTACTACCTTCATCCGACCATGCACTGTGTCACCTGCAATGCGATGGAGCGCATGACGCGCAAGGTGATCGAGCGCAACTTCGCCGACCTGGTGCGGCAAGGCCAAATCGAGTGGCGCAGTGAGGATTTCCAGGAGAACGAGCGCTTGGCCCGCAAGCACAATGTCGCATCCAGCACCGTGGTGCTGGTTCGCATTCGAGGCGGCCAGGAGATCAGCGCCAGGCGGCTGGACGAGGTATGGAATCTCGCGGGCAAGCCGGCGGCGTTCCAGAGCTATGTCCGTCAGGCCATCAGCGAATTCGCGCAGGGAGGCCAGCCATGACTCCCTGGATCGCTATCGCATCCGCCCTGTGGCTGGGCATTCTCACCTCGGTCAGCCCCTGCCCGCTGGCGAGCAATATCGCGGCCATCAGCCTGATCGGTCGCCGGGTGGGCCAGACGCAGCAAGTGTTGCTGTCGGGGCTGCTCTACACGTTGGGTAGGACACTGGCCTACGTCGGACTGGCAGTGTTGATCCTCGCCGGTCTGTTGGCCAGCGGCGAGATCGCCCGGTTCCTTCAACGATACCTCAACCAGATACTTGGCCCCGTCCTGATCCTCGTGGGCATGCTCCTGCTGGGACTCCTGGGCGAGACCCTCTCGTTCAGCTTGGCCGGGCAGGGCGTCCAGGAGCGGGCCTCCAAGGGCAGCATCTGGTGGGCGTCTGTGATCGGCCTGCTGTTCGCGCCTGTCCTTCTGCCCGGTATCGGCGGGCCTCTTCTTCGGGGCACTGCTGACACTCTCGGCCGCGCATGGGTCCCGGCTGGCGCTGCCGGCGCTCTTTGGCATCGGCACGGCATCCCCGTCATGGCATTTGCGTTTCTCATCGCCTTCGCCGCCCAGCGGGTTGGCAAGGCATTTGATCGGCTCACGCAGGTTGAGTGGTGGGTCCGCACGATCACCGGCGCGGTCTTCGTCCTCGCCGGCATCTACTACTGCCTGACCTGCATCTACGGAATCTCGTTTGCCTGAGTTGCCCATGACCGCCAACAGCGACAGCAGTCTTTGCACCACTGATTGCACGTCCGATGCCCCGGCGGGTGGCTCGGCATCGCCAACTGCCTCCCCGCGACCGTGGCGTTACGTCGCAGTCGGCCTTGGTGCAGGGCTCGCCTGGTCGGCGCTGTACTGGAATCTGGCGGCGATCTCCCGATGGCTGACCTATTCGCTGCTCCACCTGCCGCGAGGTCGTCACTTCGGCACGGCCGTCGAGTTCTTCATCTTCGAGGTGCCCAAGGTCCTGATGCTGCTGACCGTCGTGGTATTCGTCGTCGGCATCATCCGCTCGTTCTTCACACCCGAGCGCACCCGTGCGATCCTCGCCGGCCGGCGCGAGTCGATCGGCAATGTGCTGGCGGCGCTGCTGGGCGTGGTGACACCGTTTTGCTCCTGCTCGGCCGTCCCCCTGTTCATCGGCTTCGTCACGGCGGGCGTGCCGCTCGGCGTCACCTTCTCGTTCTTGATCGCCGCCCCCATGATTAACGAAGTCGCGCTGGTGCTGCTGCTGGGGATGTTCGGCTGGAAGGTGGCCGCCATTTACGCCGGCACCGGGCTGCTCATCGCCATCGTCGCCGGATGGATCATTGGGCGGCTCCGTATGGAAAAGCACGTCGAAGGCTGGGTCTACCAGACGCAGATGGGAACGGCCGCCGCGCCCGGCGAGGCCGTCACCTGGGCGGGCCGGCTCGCTGACGGATGGACGGCCGTCAAGGACATCGTGGGCCGAGTCTGGCTGTACGTGATCATGGGCATCGCCGTGGGCGCGGGGATTCACGGCTATGTGCCGGAGAACTTCATGGCCTCGATCATGGGCAAGGGCGCGTGGTGGTCGGTGCCGCTGGCCGTACTGATCGGCGTGCCGATGTACTCCAACGCGGCGGGAATCATCCCCATCGTCCAGGCGCTGCTCGGCAAGGGCGCGGCGCTGGGAACCGTGCTGGCCTTCATGATGTCGGTGATCGGCCTGTCGCTGCCGGAAGCGGTCATTCTCCGCAAGGTGCTCAGGCCCCGTTTGATCGCGGTCTTCTTCGGCGTGGTGGCCACGGGCATCCTCATCGTGGGCTATCTGTTCAATGCGTTCATGTAGTTGGTGCCGCCGGTGCCCCCACCGGCGGAATTCGGGCCGCCATGGACCGCGAAAGGACCGCCAGTGAGGGCACTGGCGGCACTTTTCCCGCAGCCCGAAATGCAACTTGCCAAACTTGGCCCCGTCGCCTATACTTCGTTACTTGCCGAATTGAGGTAGCAGCCGGATGAAGCAGTTCCTCGCCATTACCAAAGCCCTGTCCGACGAGACCCGCCTGCGGGCGCTATTGTCGCTGCGCGACGGGGAACTGTGCCTCTGCCAGATCATCGACCTGCTGGGCATGGCCCCCTCGACCGTCTCCAAGCACATGGACCTGCTCCATGACGCCGGCCTGGTGCAGCGGCGCAAGGAAGGCCGATGGCACTATTTCCGGCTGGTTCGGCGCGACGGCGAGCCAGCGGCACAGCGGGCGTTGCGATGGGCGCTCGACACGGTCAAGGATGAGCCGGCACTCCGGGCCGATGCCAGGAAGATCTGCTGCCTGCGCAGGAAGGACTTGAAAGAGGTGGCCGCATGCTATCGCGAAAGCTGAAGATTCTCTTCCTTTGCACCGGCAACTCCTGCCGCAGCCAGATGGCCGAGGGCTGGGCGCGAGCGCTCAAGGGCGACGTGATCGAGCCCTACTCGGCCGGCATCGAGACGCACGGGTTGAATCCCCGCGCGGTGAAGGTCATGGCCGAGGCCGGCGTGGATATCAGCCGGCATCAGTCCAAGACCGTCGAGGCTCTTCGGGACGTGCCCTTTGATTACATCGTCACCGTCTGTGGCCACGCCAACGAGACCTGTCCCATGTGGCTGGGCCAGAAGGCCAAGGTCGTCCACGTCGGCTTCGACGATCCGCCGAAACTGGCGCAGGCGGCCAAGACGGAAGATGAAGCCTTGAACCATTACCGGCGCGTGCGCGACGAGATCGCCGTGTTCATTCGGACGCTGCCGGGCTCCCTCCAAACAAAGCGAGGCACACCATGAGCAAGCAAAGCATTCTTATCCTCTGCACGGGCAATTCCGCCCGCAGCCAGATGGCCGAAGCGTTCTTCCGCGAGTACGCCGGGGACCGCTTTGATGTGCATAGCGCCGGACTGGAAGCCAGGGGGATCAACCCGCTGACTACGCAGGTGATGTCCGAGGTCGGCATCGACATCAGCAGCCAGCGGTCCAAGTGCGTCAGCGAGTATCTGGGGAGGATGACCTTCACCTACGTCATCTTTGTCTGCGCCCACGCTGAACGGCAGTGTCCAAGGCTCTTTCCGGGCCTATCGGCCCATCTTCTCTGGCCGTTTGATGACCCGGCGTCGCTCGACATCGCACCCGAAGATCGACTGCGGAAGTTCCGCGAGGTGCGTGACCAGATCGACAACCAGATTCAGGCGTGGCTGAAGGGCCTCGGTCCCGCCTCGGAATACAGCGGGCCTGACGAGAACCATTGACCCAAACAGGAGTGTGCCATCATGGGATGCTGTGACAACAAGAAGACTGACTGCTGCACGCCAGCCTCGGACGTTCGGGAGGTAGTGCGCGAAGGATACGCGAGAGTCGCCGAGGCCGGACAACTGAGTGCAGCCACGAGCGGCGGGTGCTGTGGATCCAGTAAGCTCACGGCCGACACGCTCGCAGAACAGATCGGCTACTCGGCCGATGAAATCCGCGCCTTGCCCGAAGGCGCGAACATGGGCCTGTCGTGCGGCAACCCGACCGCCATCGCCAATCTCAAGCCGGGCCAGGTCGTGCTGGACCTCGGCAGCGGCGGCGGATTCGACGTGTTCCTGGCCGGTCCTAAGGTCGGTCCCACCGGCCGGGTTATCGGCGTGGACATGACGAGCGAGATGCTCGCCAAGGCCCGCCGGAATATCGCCGGCTACCGCAAGAGCACCGGCCTGGACAACGTCGAGTTCCGTCTCGGCGAGATCGAGCACCTGCCCGTGGCCGACGCCAGTGTCGACGTAGTCATCTCCAACTGCGTCATCAACCTTTCGCCGGATAAGCCGCAGGTCTGGCGCGAGATCGCGCGCGTGCTCAAGCCCGGCGGCCGGGTCGCTGCTTCCGACATGGCCCTCCTCCGCCCGCTGCCGGCCGAGGTGAAGCAGATGATCGAGGCGATGGTCGGCTGCATCGCCGGCGCGGTGCTGGTCGATGACTATCGCCAGATGGTGATCGCCGCCGGCCTGAGCGATGTGGTGCTACGCCCCAAACCCGAGTACATCGCAGCCCTCGCGGAATTCAAAGACCCGCTCTACCGGAAGATCGTCGCGGCCCTTCCTGCCGGCACGACGGCGGCGGATTTCGTCACAAGCGTCGATGTCACGGCGATCAAGCCTGCAGCGCGGTAGCGTGGAGTCGCATTTATGTCTGGTATTACGAAGAAACTCTCGTTCCTGGACCGTTACCTGACGCTGTGGATCTTCCTCGGCATGGCCGCCGGTCTGCTGCTGGGCAGGTTCCTCCCCTCCATCCCGAAGGAAGTCAATGCCCTCTCCGTCGGCACCACCAGCATCCCCATCGCCATCGGCCTGATCCTCATGATGTACCCGCCCCTGGCCAAGGTGCGCTACGAGGAATTGGGCGATGTCTTCCGCAACGTGAAGGTGCTGGGCCTTTCGCTGGTGCAGAACTGGGTTATCGGCCCGCTGCTCATGTTCGGCCTGGCCGCGCTGTTTCTGCATGGCCATCAGGAGTACATGGTCGGCCTCATCATGATCGGCCTGGCCCGGTGCATCGCCATGGTGATCGTCTGGAACGAACTGGCCAGGGGCGACACGGAATACGCGGCCGGGCTGGTCGCCTTCAACTCCATCTTCCAGGTGCTGTTCTTCAGCGTCTATGCATGGTTCTTCATCAAGGTCCTCCCGCCGCTGGTCGGGCTTCACCTCGACAACGTTGACCTCTCGAAGATCACGATGGGCAGTATCGCCCAGAGCGTTTTCATCTATCTTGGCATCCCCTTCATCGCCGGCATGCTCACGCGGCTGGTGCTCGTGAAGAGCAAAGGCCGCCACTGGTATGAGAAGCGGTTCATCCCCAGGATCAGCCCGATCACGCTGGTCGCGCTGCTGTTCACCATCGTCGTCATGTTCAGCATCCAGGGCGAGAAGATCATCAGCCAGCCGTTCAATGTGCTGCTCATCGCCATTCCGCTGTTGGTGTACTTCGTGGTCATGTTCCTGGTGAGCTTCTGGATGGGCAAGAAGGTCGGCGCGGATTATTCCAAGACGGCCACGATCTCCTTCACCGCCGCCAGCAACAATTTCGAGCTGGCCATCGCCGTGGCGGTCGCCGTGTTTGGCATCAAGCATGGCGCGGCCTTCGCGGCCGTGATCGGGCCGCTGGTCGAGGTGCCGGCGCTGATCGGCCTGGTAAACGTGGCGCTGTACTTCCAACGCCGCTACTTCGGCACGTTGGCCGATCCTTCCGCACCCATGATTGTGAATGCCGGTTGCCCGACAACGATCAAGACGGGAAGGTGATTCACCGGCTTTCGGCACTGGGCCGTTGGGGCTCGTTCGGGCGCACGCCGTATTTCCGGCGGCGGGCCCTGCCCCACGGGCAGCCGCCGAAGGTGAGGACCAACTCGATCGTCTGGAGCAACTTCGCCAGCCGATTGCCTTTTGCGCACGGGTGCAGCGGGGCAGCGTTTCTCACAGAAGTCTGGATCGAAGATCGGCATGGTCAATTTCTCCCTTGTTTGCGGTCCCCTGGCAAGCCCTTCTCCACCAAGACAATCCTGAACAAGCCATGGAGAGTGGCCGGGTCGTTGGCGACGATGGTGAGGCCCGAACGATGCAAGATCGGGCCCAGTTGCCGCGTAATCTCCGTGCCGAAGAGGCTGGCCAGCGGTGCCGCAAGGCGCAAGATCCACGGAGGCGACGAGTCGTCGGGCAGTAGAACGGTGACCACAACGTGTAGACAAAGCGTCTCCAGCCAGCGGTGAGAAACACGCGATCAGGCTTCCTTCTTCTTGCCCAGGGCTTCCAGCGCCTCGACCACCTTCGGCAGGTAGGTGAAGGTGGGGCCGCCCTGCATCATGACGGCCACGCCGGCCGCCTCGAGAATTTGCTCCGGGGTCGCGCCGGCTTCCAGGCATTTCTGCACGTGCATGTTGATGCACGGATCGCAGCGCACGGCCAGGCCGATGCCGAGGGCGATCAACTCCTTCTCGCGCACGTTGAGCGCGCCGGCTTTCATGATCGCCTGGAAGAGGCCCATGAATCCTCTCACGGCGTCGGGCATGCCGGTCCTGGCTTTCTCGAACCGCGCCGGCCACTCCGCAAAGAACTTCTCTGAATCGCTTGCCATCTGAAGTCTCCTGTTATGTGTGCTGGCTGGACGACGCACCCGTTGGGATGAATCATGCGCCAGCGAACCAACGATCAGGGCAGTTTACCCGGAATCGACAACGCCAACAGCAACCCCATCGAGCCGCCGTAGATCGCGCCGCGCCACCAGGTTGAGGTGAGCGGGCACGCGCCCGACGAGCACTGCCCGAAATAGCCCATCGCCGCGCCCAGGCCGCCGCCGATCAGTATGCCAAGAAAAAGTCGGAATATCATCTCGTCTCACCGGCGTTTGTGCCCACGCGGGTCTGCCGGCTCCATGGGGTTTGATCCGCTGGGCGGCGTGAGGTTACAGCCAGAGAAGTTGAGACTGGTTTTCAATTCGAGAAAAACTGGTGGTCGGTATCCGCTTCCCCCCAGCGTGGAAAGGCCCATAGAATGCGCGGGTCCAACCAAAGGAGCAGTGACATGCGAATCGCGGTGCCGCTCAGCGGCGGAAAGTTCAACGCACATTTCGGCCAGTCCACGGCCTTCTGGGTCTGTGATGTCGAGGGAGGATCGCAGACGGCGGCGAACGGCCGCGAGCTTCCACTGCCCGGCGAAGGCGGATGCGGCGTCATCCCTGCCGTCCTGGCGCGGGCCGGCGTGAACCTGGTCATTGCCGGCGGGATGGGCGCCGGCGCAAGCTAATCTTGCCCGCTGCGGCATTGAGGCCATCGCGGGCGCGACCGGCGGCACGCCGCAGGAGATTGTGCAGGACTACCTGGCCGGGCGGCTCGTCTCGACGGGTCAGCTCTGCCAGCAGCACGAAGCCCATGGCCAGGGCCATCAGCATCGGCACGGCCACGGCGCCGGCTGTCATGGACACGGGAGAGATTGATGAGCAGTCTTGGGCCACAGCGCAGCGAGTTCCACTTCCGGGCGATCGGGATTGTTCATTCGCCCTTCCATGAGCCTGCGCAGACGCCGATTCAGCCAGTGTTCGCGAGCGACGTGCGCGGCCGAGTGCAGGTGTTTCCCGAGTACGCCGAGGGGTTGAAGGACCTGGAAGGCTTCTCACACCTGCATCTGATTTACGTATTCGACCGCGTGAGCGGAATGAAACTGCGGGTCAAGCCGTATCTTGCGGACGTGGAGCATGGCATCTTCGCGACCCGATCGCCGACGCGCCCGAACCCCATCGGGATGAGCATCGTGCGGCTTATTGGCCGAGAGGGTGCGACACTGCACGTCGCGGAGCTGGATATCCTGGACGGCACACCGTTGCTCGACATCAAGCCTTTCGCGCCCCGGTTCGATCTGCGCCGAGGCCCGTGCCGGATGGATGGAGCAGGTGGACGAGGCAACGGCTTGGCAGCGGGGACGCCGCGCGGGCCGGAATCCAGACCAGTGTTAGGCAGTTGAGGAGTGCAGTTGCGATGCGCATTGCGGTGCCTGTTCTTGATGATGTGTTCTGCGAGCATTTCGGCCGCAGCAACGGCTTTTTCCTCTGCGATGTGGAGGAGCCGACGCCCCGGATTGGCCGGACACGCACGATCCGGCGGCCAACAGGCAAGGGCAAATGCGAATCGCTGCCGGACTGGCTGAAGCAAATGGGCATCACGCATATCCTGACCGGCGGGATTGGCGAGGTGGGCCGCCATCGTTTCGAGCAGATCGGCATCACGATCTCGGTGGGCCACAGCGGCCGCGACCCGCTTGAGGTGCTGATGGAGTTCCTGGCCAATCCGCCAGCGCCGGTGAAGAACCCCTGTGCCGATTTCGAGCATCGGCACCGCCATTGTCGGGGCGGAGCGAGTCGGAAATTCATGCACAAGACGGCCTTTGCGTGGAGGCCAGGACCATGAAGCATCCCGTGCGCATCACAGTATTGGTCGAGAACGACTATCGCGGCGGGCCGGGTCCGGTGCTGGTATTCTGCTGCAGCGGGTCGGCCGATGTGGGCGAGATCGCCCATCGCGCGGCCCGACTGCTGGACGACCGGGGCGTGGCCAGCCGTTTCTGCCTGGGCGGCATCGGAGGGCGCGTGGAAGCCATGCTGCGCAAGACGCGCCAGGCGAAGCGCGTGCTGACGATCGACGGATGCAAGGTGGGCTGCGCCCGGCGGACGCTGGAGCAGGCCGGGTTCAAGGGGTTCGCCCACCTGTGCGTCGGCGAACTGGGCATCGAGAAAGGAAATTCGCCTGCGACTGACGAGCGCATGCGCCAGGTTGCGGATCGGGCGGCGGCGATTCTCGCCGAATAGATCGCCGGGAGCAGCAACAAGTAGTCTGAGGCGGGGCCAGCCCATGTCGGAGCTGCGCAAGCTGGCTGAAGGCAAGTGACCGCGAGTGACACTCGGTTCACTGATGCCCCGACGCCCCGCATGGCGGGCCGTACCTGCTTCTTGTAGAATCCGGCTCGTCTGGCCGCTGTTTGTCAACCTGCACAGAGGAGCTTCGTTATGTACGTCGGGATCGCATGGACACTGCTGGCTTCAATCTTCCTGGGCACCTTCGCATTGCCCGCGAAATACATCAAGAACTACGCCTGGGAGAACACCTGGGGCGCGTTCTTCTTCATCGGCATGCTTATCGTGCCCATCGGCTTCTCCTCGTTGGCGCTGCACGGGCTGTGGCAAACCTATGGCCTCGTCTCGGGGGGCATCATCTTCTGGGTGATCGCGCTGGGGTTCCTGTGGGGCTGCGGCTTCTGCTGCTGGGGCACCGGCCTGTCGATGGTCGGCCTGTCGCTGGGCTATGCCCTGACCATGGGAACCATGGCCCTCATGGGGTCGATCCTGCCGCTGTTCCTGGGCGGGGCGGCCAACGTGTCGGCCGTCGGCAAGGCCGTCATCATCGCGGGCATCCTCGTGTGCATCGCGGGAGTGGCCATCAACGGCCTCGCCGGCATGAAACGCGAGCGATCGCAGTGCGCGGACGCGGCAACGGGCGGCGCTGCGGGCAAGAGCATGCTCGCAGGCGTCATCATCTGCATCCTCGCCGGCCTGCTCTCCTCCGGCTGCAACGTCGCCTTCCACATCGGCGGAACTATCGGGAAGATCGGCAGCCTCTCAGTCAGCAAGTATGGCAATCCCGAGTGGCTGGCCGGCCTGTCCGTGTGGACGCTGGTCTTCATCGGTGGCCTGCTCTCCAGCTTCACCTATTGCAGCCTCCTCCTCTGCAAGAACAACACCTGGAAGGGCTTCGCCGTCGCCGGATCGGGGTTGAACCTGTTCCTGGTGGCGCTGATGGCCATCGGCCACTTCGCCTGCCTGTTCTTCTATGGCCTGGGCGGGTGGATGCTCGGCCCGCTGGGCACGTCCGTGGGCTTCGCGATCTTCCAGTCCGGCTCGCTGCTGGTCGCCGCGGCGCTGGGCTTCATGACCGGCGAATGGAAGCAGGCCAGCGCCGAGAGCAAGAGCTGGCTGGCCCGCGGCCTGACGGTGCTCATCCTTGGCATCGTCATTGTTTCCGTCGGGAACACGATCACCATCAAGTAGGAAGGCCATGGCGAAATATCTCCTCGCCCACGACCTTGGCACCAGCGGCAACAAGGCCACGCTCTATGACACCGATGGCCGGCTGGTCGCCTCGCGCACGGTCGCGTATGACACGCACGTCTTCAACGGCACATGGGCCGAGCAGAACCCGCAGGACTGGTGGAAGGCCATCTGCGACTCGACGCGGGCACTGCTGAGCGAGATCAGCCCAGCCGACATCGCGGTGGTGGCGCTCTCGGGCCAGATGATGGGCTGCACGCCTGTGGACAAAAGCGGCAACGCCCTGCGGCCATCGATCCTCTACTGCGACCAGCGCGCGACGAAGCAGGCCGACCACCTCCTCAGCAAGATCAGTCTCAAGGATTTCTACGGCCTCTGTGGCCACCGCGCCAGCGCCGGGTACGCGCTTGAGAAGCTGATGTGGGTGCGCGACAACGAGCCGGAGATCTACCGCAAGACATTCAAGACGCTCTGCGCCAAGGACTACATCAATTTCTGCCTGACTGGCCGGATGGCCACGGATTTCTCGGACGCCACCGGCACCAACGCCTTCGATATCGGCACGTTCAAATGGTCTGCGAGGCTCATCGACCTCGCGGGCGTGGACGGCGCGATGTTCCCCGAGGCGATCGAGTCCACGGCGATCCTCGGCACAATCACGCGCGACGCGGCTTCGGCCACAGGATTGAAAGAAGGCACGCCGGTGGCCGTGGGCGGCGGCGACGGCTCGTGCGCCGGCGTGGGCGTCGGCTGCATCAGGCCCGGCACGGCGTACAACTATCTCGGCTCATCGAGCTGGGTGGCACTGACGGTGAAAGAGCCGCTGGTTGATGAGCAGATGCGCACGATGAACTGGGCGCATTGCGTCCCTGGCTATCTGCATCCCTCCGGCAGCGTGCAGACGGCCGGCGCGAGCTTCAACTGGCTTAAGAACGTCATCTGCACATCCGAAACGGCGCAGGCCGCAGCCAGCGGCGTCAGCGCCATACAAGCTGATCGACGACGCGATCGCGCGATCGCCGGCCGGCGCCAATGGCGTGCTGTTCCTGCCCTACATGCTCGGCGAGCGCACGCCATGGTGGAACCCCAACGCGCGCGGCGCTTTCGTGGGCATGAGCCTGGGCACCCGGCGCGAGGACATGCTCCGCGCGGTGATGGAAGGCATCACGATGAACCTGGGGATCATCGTCAACATCTTCCGCCAGCACGTGCCGATCGGCGCCATTACGGTGATCGGCGGCGGCGCCAAGAGCCCTCTGTGGCGGCAGATGATGGCCGACATCTACGACTGCCGCGTGCAGTCGCTCAACTTCCTCGAAGAGGCCACCAGCATGGGCGCGGCCGTGATCGGCGGCGTGGCCGCGGGGGTATTTGAAGGCTTCGAGGTCATCGAGCAGTTTATCAAGGTCGAGCACATCAGCACGCCCAATCGCGAGAACCAGAAGGCATACCGGAAGATGACGCCGATCTTCGAGAAGACCTATCGGGCGCTGGTGGATGTGTACGAGGATCTTGCCAAGGTGTGAGGCGTCGAATGGTATCTACAGGAATCAAAACGCTGGAAGCCGAGGAAGCGCGAGCGTCGGCCAGATTCTCTGCGGAGCTGATCCGGCAGATCGCTCACCGGGGACGCGCCCAGACGGAGATCGCCGCGATGCTGGGCGTCACCAAGTCTTTTGTCAGCCGCGTGGCTGCGGGGCAGCGAGCGCTCACGATCGAGCACCTCGTCAAGCTGGAACAGACGCTCGGTAAGCCGGTGGCACTGCTGCTGATGGAAGGTGCGGCGGACGAGGGGCAGGAGCAAGCCCGAGAGCGGCAGCGGCTGGTCGAGCTGCTACGTCGCCCCGCCGGCGCAGGCGAGGACCGGCCACTCGCGGCCGCGGAACAGGCGGCGGCGCAGAAGCTGTCGGAGCAGATAGACCGGCGCCTGGCTCGGCTTTCGCAACAGAGAGCTTCGATCCTCATAGCGAGCCGCCGAGCCACGGATGCGCCTAGGATCAGCAAAGTGCGCGTCATCGGCCTGCTCAAGCGTGAAGCGGGCCTTTCACCGACGGCGGCGCGGCGCGTATATGAGGTGCAGGCCCAGTTTGCTGAGAAGCGAGGGCTGGTGTTGTTCGGGAAATAGAGCGCACTCCGGCGTGCTGATTCCTACTGCGTATCGCTCGGCTTGTCGCTCCACTGATGCCCGCATTCCGTGCAGCGCTTTTTGCGCCGGTGGACCAGCGCCAGAGCCAACGCGAGCAGCACGATAATCCAGGGCAACACGCCCCAGCGCATCACCTGCCCAAAATCGCAACCGAACTCTTGAAGGAGTATCAGCGGCACCGGCAAAAACACGAGAAGCACAAAGGAGTTCCGAGCCTGTTTGCGCCGCGGGCTCATCGGGACCAACTCCACCGTCTTGCGATGACACTTGGGGCATCGCCAGTCTTCATCGACATACTCGCCCTCGGCCGATGGCGGCGCGGGCCGCGAGAGAATCTCCTCGGCCATTTCGGCATCGTTCTCGTGGACCTGAAGCTTGACCGGGATGATTCCCCCGCCCACTGTGGAATACGCGCCCATCTCGCGATCGATGAGGAAACAGGGAATGCTCTCGGCCTCCAGCCGGACTCGCGCCAGTTCCGCTTCCATCACTGACATGTGTCGCAACGTCACCAGGCGCGAGCCCCGGTCGGTGAAGTAGTCCGGCACGATCGGCCCCGCGCCGTGCGACGGCACGGGATGCGGAGCGTCGGCCGCGTCCGGCTCGTCCGGCGGCAGAGTCTCGTCTTCGCCAGCCATGCGGAGAGGTTATCACCGCATGATGACCCCCGCAAACCTCCGTAACTGGCGGGCAACAGCAGTTTGCCAAGCCATCGCGGCATGCGGTACAGAAAATCGCACCCGGCCTCAAACTTCCCGGCTCGGCGCGTGTACGTAAGCATATCAGGTTCGGCGCTGCCGATGCGTATGCGAGCAAGCTGCCGTAACCGCCCTTACCAAGAGCCAAGCCGCAGGAGGTTTACCCGCGATGGCACCATCGCCCAACTCGACTGTGACTGCGACGGCCAATCGTGCGCACGCGGATCAGGCGCTGCCACGGATCAAGGAAGCCCGCTCGGCCATTATCGCGGAGCTTCGCAAGGTGATCGTCGGCGCTGACGAGGCCATCGACCAGGTGCTGGTGGCGATGTTCGCCGGCGGGCACTGCCTGATTCAGGGCCCGCCCGGCACGGCCAAGACGGTCCTCATCGCCTCCATCGCCCGGGTGGTCGGCTTGGAATTCCGCCGAATTCAGTTCACGCCCGACCTGATGCCGTCGGACATCAGCGGAACGGAGATTCTGGAAGAGGATGAAACCACCGGCCACCGATTCACGAAATTCGTCAAGGGACCGGTCTTCTCTAACATCGTCATGGCCGATGAGATCAACCGCACGCCGCCCAAGACGCAGGCCGCTCTGCTGGAGGTCATGCAGGAGAAGCAGGTAACCATCGGCGGAAAGACCCACCCGCTGCCCAGCCCGTTCTACGTGCTGGCAACGCAGATCTCGCTGGAGCAGGAAGGCACCTATCCGCTGCCCGAGGCGCAGCAGGACCGCTTCATGCTCTCGGTATCGATGGACTACCTGCGCGAGGACGATGAGGTGTCGGTCGTCCGGCGCACCACCGGCACGGGAAAAGTGGAGTTGAAGAAGGCCATCGACGGGCGAGGACCTGATTGGTTTCGTCAAGGCTGTGCGTAGCGTGGCGATCCCGCCGACGCTCGGCGGGTACATCGTGGACCTGGTGGCAGCGAGCCGGCCGACCAACAACGGCTGTCCGGACTTCATCAAGCAGTACGTCGCGTGGGGCGCGGGGCTCCGCGCCAGCCAGAACATCGCCCTGGCGGCCAAATCGTCGGCCGCGCAGGATGGCCGGGCCACGGCCAATATTGAGGACATCCGCAAGGCCATCGTGCCGGTGCTGCGCCACCGCATCGGGCTGTCGTTCCGGGCCGAGGTGGACCAGGTGACCGTCGAAGACGTGATCCGGCGGCTGGTGAAACACGTGCCGGCGCCGAAGGCGTGAATTCACCGCCGAGGCGCAGAGGCAGAAGAGAAGAGAAACCACAGATGAACACAGATCAACACAGATTATTCTCTGCGATCTTTGCTGCCTCTGCGGTGAATCCGAGGTTATCGATGACGACTGAAGCGATACAGACTGTGGACGCGATCGAGAAAATTCGCGAGGGCAAGGAGAAGATCCTGCACGAGATCCGCAAGGTGATCATCGGGCAGGACCAGATCGTCGAGGATGTGATCACGGCGTTCTTCGCCGGCGGGCACTGCCTGATCACCGGCGTGCCGGGCCTGGCCAAGACGCTGCTGATCTCGAGCCTCGGCCGGGCGATGGACCTGCAATTCCGGCGCATCCAGTTCACGCCGGACCTGATGCCGGCCGACATCACCGGCAGCGAGATCCTCGAAGAGGACCGCACCACGCACCGCCGCCAGCTTAAGTTCCGCCCAGGGCCGGTCTTCACGAACATCCTGCTGGCCGACGAGATCAACCGCACGCCGCCCAAGACGCAGGCCGCGCTGCTGGAGGCGATGCAGGAGCACCAGGTGACCGTGAGCGGCAACACGTACACGCTGGACGAGCCGTTCTTCGTGCTGGCCACGCAGAACCCCATCGAGCAGGAAGGCACCTACCCCCTGCCGGAGATCCAGCAGGACCGGTTCATGTTCAGCCTTATCATCGATTATCTGCCGCGCGAGCAGGAGTTGGAGGTCATGAACGCCACCACGGGCGCGACGGTTGAGGACATCGGCGTGGTGATGGACGGCAAGGACCTGCTGAGCTTTCAGGAGATCGTCCGCCAGATGCCGGTGGCCGAGCCGATCATCCGTTACGCGGTGAGGCTGGCCGTCGCGAGCCGGCCGGGAAAAGAGGATGCGCCCGACTTCGTCAAGAAGTACGTCTCGTGGGGCGCATCCATCCGCGCCAGTCACTACCTGATTCTGGGCGCCAAGGCGCGGGCGGTCGCTGGCCGGCCGGCCGCACGTGGCGGTGAAGGATGTGCAGTCGGTGGCGTGCCAGTGCTGCGCCACCGCATCATCACGAATTTCCGTGCCGAGTCGGAAGGGATCGACTCGGAGGCGATCGTGCGACGGCTGATGGAGGCGGTGGAAGCCGCCGAAGTCGGGGTTGTGATTCACCGCAGAGGCGCAGAGGACGCAGAGAGAAAGAGGAACCACAGATGAACACGGATAGACACAGATAACGAAACAGAATATCCGTGTTCATCTGTGTTCATCTGTGGTTCCCATGAGGCAGCCGATGGCAGAAAGCTATCTCGACTTCGATATCGTCGCCCGAATCGACAACATGCAGTTGTTGGCCAAGGGCGTCGTCGATGGCTTCATCCTGGGCCTGCACCGCAGCCCCTACCGGGGTTTCTCCGTCGAGTTCGCCGAGTACCGCCAGTATTCACCCGGCGATGACATCAAGCACATCGACTGGAAGGTTTTCGGCAAGACCGACCGGCATTACATCAAGCAGTTTGAGGAAGAGACGAATCTCGCGTGCTACATCCTGCTCGACGCCTCCGCCTCAATGGCCTACAAGTCGCGCGAGACGGGGCTGAGCAAGCTGCAATACGGCTCGTACATGGCCGCATGCCTGTCGTATTTCATGATGCGCCAGCGCGACGCCACGGGGCTGCTGATTTTCGACGACAAGATTCGCACGGTGTTGCCGCCGCGCATGCGCCAGTCACATATGAAGCACATTCTGGCGGCGCTGAATGATCTGAAAAGCGGCGGCGAGACCAACATCGCCAAGCCGATGCATGAATTGGCCGACGGACTGCGGCGGCGCGGGCTGATCATCGTCATCAGCGACCTGCTCGACGACCCCGAGGCCGTGATGTCGGCGCTGCAGCATTTCCGGTTCATGGGGCACGATGTAATCGTGTTCCATATCATGGACGATGCCGAGCTGAACTTCCCGTTCGATACGATGACCGAGTTCTCCGACCTGGAGACGGGGCTGAAGACGACGATTTCGCCGGAAGGCATCCGCCCCACGTACATGAATGAGTTGAAGGGCTTTCTGTCGGCCTACGAAAAAGGCTGCGCCGACATCAAGGCCGACTACAAGCTCTTCGATACGACAAAGCCGTTGGAACTGGCGCTGAGCGAGTATTTGTTCAGGCGAGCGAGAATGGGATGAGAGACGATATTTCGTATTTCGTATTGCGTATTGCGTAAGGCGTACGCAATACGCAGTACGAAATACGAACTACGCAATACGAAATACGCAATACGTGACACGCATGAGCTTCGTAAACTCAATATTCCTCTCCGCCCTTGCGGCCGTCGCCCTGCCGGTGCTCATCCACCTGCTGACGCGCGACCGCATCCGCAAGGTTGCGTTCTCGACGTTGCGGTTCTTCGCCAAGAGTTCGGCGCGTGCTCCGGCGCAAGAAGTTCCAGGAAGCCATCCTGGTGCTGATGCGCATGATCGTCGTGGCGCTGATCGTGATGGCGTTCTGCCGGCCATTCTTCCAGGATCGCGCATCGCTGGCGGCCCTGGCCGTCTCGGCGCGGTCGGCCAAAGTGATCGTCGTCGATCTCTCGGAATCCATCTCGCGCAGCAGCCAGATCGAAACTATCCGCAAGCTCGCCACCGATGCGCTCTCGGGCGTGTCCCAGGGCCGTGATGCCGCGGCGCTCGTGACCTTCGCCGACACGCCGACGGTCGAGATGGACCTGACCGGCGATCTGGCGCAAGTGCGCTCGCGCATCGCTTCGCTTCAGATCGGTCACGGCGGCACCAGCATCGTCGATGCCCTGCGCAAGGCGGATGAAATCCTCGGCCACACCATGGCCGGAGAGAAGGAGATCGTGCTGATCTCCGACCTGCAGAAGACCGGCTGGTCGCCGATCAAGGGCGACTGGCGGATTCCCAGCAGCACCAAGCTCACGATCCATGCCCTGCCCGCGCCGGCCGGCGGCGGGCTGGTCATCCTCGACAGCGACTGTCCCGAAAGCATGATCATGGACAACACGCCGCGGACCGTGTCGGTCAAGGTCGCCAATCTCGCGAAGCAGGACCAGGCGGACATCCCCGTGACGCTCACGCTCGGCATCGCCGCAAAGAAGACAACCCTGACTCAGAAGCTGAATCTCAAGGCCGGCGCTTCGGCAGCCGTGCGATTCAGCCATGTATTCAACTCGCCCGGCGACAATCCCGGGACGGTTCACGTCGGGCCGCCGGAAGCGCATGGGCCCAATGACACCGCCTATTTCAACGTGCGCGCATCCCGCGCATACCGGTCGTCATTCTCAACGGCTCGCCGTCGGCCAATCCCGCCACCGATGCCGGATTCTTCCTCGAAAAAGCTCTGGCACCGGTGCAGGATTCGGCGTTCTCGGTGAAAGTCGTGCCGGCCGAATCGGCCACGCCCGCGGACATCAAGGATGCCCTCGTCGTCATCGCATCGAACATCGGCCCGGTCTCCACGCCGCTCGCGACATCACTCGCCGACCTGCTCAATCGCGGCGGCGGCGTGCTGTTCCTGCCAGGCGACAAGATCACTCCCCAGCAGTGGGACAAGCGATTCGCGGCCATCGCGCCTTGTCGGCTGCGCCGCGAAATGGCTTCTGACCCCATTCATGGCGAGGTCGGCGGCATCGCGCTGGGCAAGCTCGATTTCGAGCATCCGATCTTCGACATCTTCCAGCGGCCGCACCATGGCGACTTCGGCTCGCCGCGGTTCTTCCGCTGGTGGGAAGTGACCGACTCGCAGCTCTCGCGCGTGCTACGCGCGGTTTGAGGATGGCCGGCCGGCGATCCTGGAGCGGCAGGTCGGCCGCGGCATCTCGATGATGCTGGCGAGCTGCGTCGATCTGCGCTGGTCGAACCTGCCGCTGCGGGCGATTTTCCTGCCCTATCTGCATCAGACGGTGCGGCACCTGGCCATCCGGTCGGAGAAAAAGACGGCCTATGTGGTCGGCCAGACGCTCGCCGTCGCCGAAGGCTGGCAGATCAAGGACCCGGCGGGCAAGGTGTACAAAGAAGGCCAGATCATCGCCGACCTGCCCGGTTTCTATGTCGCCAGCGAGAGCGACGGCGAATTCTGCTACGCCGTCAACACAAGCGCCGCCGAGGCCGATTCGGCCGTCTTGCAGCCCCAGGAGATCAAGGCGGCCGCCCAGCGGGTTGCGGGAGAGGTCGGCGATGTGGCAACGGAAAAGCTCTCGCCTGAGAATATCGCCGCCGCGGCCGAAAAGGCCGACGAGCGGCAGGGAATCTGGTGGTACCTGATAGTGGCCACGGGGCTTCTGCTATTTGGCGAGTTGACGCTCGCCAACCGGACCCTGCGCCACTAGGAGCAACCATGACCGAGTACTACAGGCTGGAAAAACATCTCGGCTCGGTGCGCCGGGCATGGAAACGAACCGCCGCGCTGAGCGGTCTGGCCATCGTCTGTCTTGAGACGATCGGCATCCTCACGATCGCGCTGTTGGTCAACTGGATGTACCATGCCGCGCCCCTCGTGCGCCTGGGCATCTTCAGCGCCGTGGTCTTCACCTTCCTGGCGCTGCTCGTGAAGCACGTGCTGTCTCCGATGCTGCGGCGCATTCCCGACGAGCAGCTTGCGCTGTTCATCGAAGAGCACAACGACAAGTTCGAAGGCGCGTTGATGACGGCCGCCGAGTTGAAGACCGCCCGCGCCGAGTCCACGCCCGCCCAGATTGTCGATGCCGTCATTCGCTCGGCCGTCGCGCGCCACCAACCTAAAGGCCGGCTCGGTCATCGACTTCCACCGGCTGCGCAAGTACGGCGTCGCGGCCGTGCTGGTACTGGCCGTGTATGGCGCGATGTGCCTCGCGTTTCCCGGCGTCAGCCGGCATGCCGGCCGGGTGCTCATTCCCTGGCACATCGCGAAGGACGACATGCCGCAGGTGCCGCTGATGAAGCGCCCCATCGAGTTCACCCTCGCCACGGGAAACGCGGCCATCCTGCGCGGCGGCGGCATTGATCTCGAAGCCGTTCTTTCCCGGCCATCGGAAGACCCTGTCGTGCTCAACTTCCGCATCGCCGGCGACGCCAAGGCAAACTGGCGGACCATCGCCATGTCCGAAGCGCCGAAGCTCAACGGCTACAACGTCAACCTGCCCGACGTGAATGATGAGACGGAGTATTTTGTGTCGTCGGGCCCCTACCGTTCAGACAAACACAAGATCAGCGTCTATGACAAGCTCGCCATCAACGGCGTCGAGCTCACGACGAAGTATCCCGCATATCTCGGCGTGCCCGATCGCGTTGAGACTGTTTCGTCGGGCGACATTGCGGTGCCCATCGGTTCGCAAATGCGCGTGCGCGTGCTGACCAACCGCCCGCTCGCAACGGGCCAGCTCACCTGGCAGGATGGCTCGCGCCAGCCGATGAAGATCGATGGCAACGGCAAGAGTGTCTCGGCCAGCTTCGAGGTCAAGGCCGACGCCTCGTACAACTTCGCCATCTCGGACGTGATGAAGCAGAAGGCCGAAGGCGCCTCCGTCTCGACAGTGCGGGCGCTCGTGGACAATCCCCCCACGATGGAGATCAAGTTCCCCACCGGCCCCGTCATCGCGCATCCGCTGGGCGAGGTGGACTTCGACGTTGAAGCCATCGACGATTTCGGCCTGGCATCCGTGGCGATCATCTACGAGCGAATTCAGTCCTCCGAGCCATCGCCCAGGCGCATCGTGATGCAGCTTCGGCGCGGCGCCAGCGCCGCTGTGTTCCCCGATGTCTGCCGGGCGACGCTGCGTTTCGCGCTGGATGAACTGCAGCCCAAGGTCATGCCGCAGGAGGTGATCAACTATTACATCGAGTGTACCGACCGCAAAGGCCAGCGCACGGTGTCGGACTACAATTCGATCGTCGTCGGCAGTTTCGAGGCCTGGCCGACAATCGATGCCAGCAACCCGCACGAGCCGCACTATGGGGTCATGAAGGACGTGCGTGACTACGTCGCGGCCTGCTGGAAGCTCGAGCAGGACAAGCCGACGACCCCAAAGGAGGAGTTCGCCAGGCGATGCCTGGAACTGGCCGAGTCCATGATCAATCCCGATACCCAGGCGATGTTCCCCTTCTATGTCGCCAAGAAGGTGCCGCCGGAGAAGCGCGCGGTTCTCGACGAGCACCTGGCGGCCGCCCACAAGGAGTTGCTCGCTTCCGACGCCGCATCGGCCGGCAAGGATTTCCGCATCGTGCTCAACGAGCTGACGCTCCTTGGCCTGCTCCGTAACGGAGTTCTGATCTTCCAGCCGGATGGCGGCTTCCCGAGGGGCACGCGGCTGGCGGGCGAGAAGAACCCGTCCGAACTGCTGCAGGCCATCACGGTCGAAGTCGCCAAGGTGCAGCCTCCGCCGGGATACAAGCCGCCCCTCGCCCAGGAGGCCGAGAAGCTCCGCAAGACCGCCGCCGATCTGAAAAAGCAGCAGGAAGAGATCGCCAGGCGCGCCGATGAGATGGCCAAGGCCGATGCCGATCCCGCCAAGAAAGACGCGGATCAGACGCAGAAGGATGCCAAGGACCTGGGCGCCAAGCAGGATGAGCTGGCCGACAAGACCCGCAAGGAAGCCGAGAAGGCCAAGGATGCCGCTAACGATAAGAAGACCGGCGAGAAGACGGATCCCGAGGTAAAGGACGTCGCCAGCCGGATCGAGGATGCATCGCACGCCATGAAGGATGCCGCGCGAAACATGACCGACAACCGCATGGAACAGGCCGCCGCCGATGCCAAGCGCGCGGTGCAGGAACTCCAGCGAGCGGCCGACAAACTCGATACCGTCCGTCAGGAAAAGCTCGCGGCCGCCATCGCGCAGGCCGAGGCGCAGGCGGGCAAGGCGCTCAAGGAACAGAAGGAGCTTGGCAAGGACACCGAAGCGATGAAAGACCCGGCCAACGCCAACGACGCGAAGAAGGACAAGCAGTTCGAGCGGCTGGCCGTTCGGCAGGCGCAGCTTCAGGTCAACGTCAAGGAACTTATGAAGGATGTCGATGACCTGCACAAACTCGCCCAGCGCGAGGCCAAGCCCGAAACGGCCAAGCACGTGCAGGATGGCGCCAATCACCTGAAGCGCGGCGAGGCCGATCAGAAGATGGCCAACGCGGTAGTGGAACTCGCCGGCAAGCGCGCCGATGCCGCCGCCCAGGAGCAGCAGGCCGCGCAGAATTCGCTGGAGGGCGCGGTCGTCGCGCTGCGCAAGGCCTCCGACAGCCTCGCGGCCGATCGCGAATCCGAGCTGAAGCGCGCCGCCAACGAAGCCAGGAAGATCGAGCAGGACCTGCGCAAGCTCGGCGCTGAGCCGAAGCAGTTGGCGGCCGGCCCCACCTCGCGCCCGGCAGTGGCCATGAAGGACCCCGCCAAGGACGACCCTACGGCCAAGGGCCCGCAGACCCAGCCGGCAAAGACCGACCCATCGAAGACGGATGATGCCAACAAGAATGCGACGGCCAGGAATGACGACAAGAACGCGCCGGCCAAGCCCCTCTCGGATAGGGAAAAGAAGGAGCTGAAGGAGGACCTCTCGTACGATATGGAGAGATTCGCCCAGCACCTGGAGAATCGCGATTTCGCGTCGAGGGAGGAGATCGGCGAGATTCGCAAGGCGGCCGCGAGTCCTCGTCCGTTCAGTACCGAGCGGCCCGACGACAAGCGAAACCTGGATGAGATCGGCACGGTGGTTCGCCGTGTCCGCGACAAACTGGAGGCGGAGTACCAGGCCACGCTGGAGAACAAGAAGCTCATGGCCGCCCAGCGCGAAGAGTGTCCGCCGAATTACCGGCAGCTCGTGAACAAGTATTACGAGGCCCTTGCCAACGAGGCCAAAAGGTAGTTGTGCGGAGTCCAGCTTGGTACAGCCTAATGAGGAATGAGAAATGAGAAATGAGGGAAGAAAATCGAATGAGGAAGTTCGAACTTCTTCCTTCGGACTTCCTTTCTCATTTCTCATTCCTCTTTGCTCATTCCGGCCTGAAGAATGATGTCCACCATGGGCAAGCAACTATGACTGCGACGTGCCTGGCAACTGGTGACCTAGTGTTCCTCTCGCGGATTCCGCGCGAGGTGCTCGTGCTGGCGCTGCTGGCGTCGGCGGCCGTCGTGTGGCTGCTCTACCGCCGCGTCGCCGGGCGCGTGTCGCGGCGCATTCTCTACGTGCTGATCGGCCTGCGCGTGGCGTTCCTTGCGGTGCTCCTGGCCATCCTGGCCACGCCCGCCATCCAGACGCCCCGCCCGCGCGGCGATGATGTCTTTACGGCCGTGCTGGTGGATACATCGCGCTCGATGTCCATCCCCGACGCACCGGTCGGCGGCGCTGCCAGGCCGCGCATCGACGCCGCGAAAGAAATCCTCCAGGGCCGCGGCCAGAGCAAGGGGCTGCTCGCGGGGCTGAGCGAAGAGTCGCGCATCCTCATCTACGGCTTCGACCAGGAGGCCCGGCGCATCGGCAACCCGGCCGATCTCAAGGCCGATGGCTCGTTCACCAACGTCTTCCAATCGCTGCGAAATGCCGATGCCGAGCTGCGCGGCGTGCCGCTGGCCGGAGTGGTGATGCTCACCGACGGCAGCCGCAACGCCGGCGGCAGCCTCGACGAGGCGGCCAAGATACTCAAGAGCCGCTCGGTTCCCCTCTATGTCGTCGGCTTGGGCAACCCTATCCCGCCCAAGGATTACGAAGTAGTAAAGGTCTTCGCGCCCAGCCGCATCCGCCGCAACAGCGAGGTGGAAGCTTACGTCACCGTCCGCAACACCGGCTACCACCAGCCGTTCAACGTACAGATTCTTCGCGGCAGCACGATGCTGGTGACGCGCACGGTCCAGCCCATCGAAGGCACCGACCTGCAGCGGGTGCGCGTCACATTCACCCCCGACCAGGACGGCTCGACGACCTACAAGGCCGCCATCCCCGTCGCCTCCGATGAAGCCATCAAGACCAACAACTCGCGCGAGTTCAAGATCGACATCCAGGACGACCGCCTGCCCGTGCTCTACGTCGAAGGCAGCCCGCGCACCGAATACCGCTACCTGCGGCGCGTGATGTTCCGCGACACCGACTTCCGCCTCGTCGGGCTGCTGCGCCTGGCCAAGGACCGCTTCTACGTCCAGGGCGCCAACGACGGCGAGCAGTACCTTCAGAAGGGCTTCCCCGATACGCCCGAGAAGCTCTTCGCGTTCCAGGCCGTCATCCTTGGCGACATTGAGGCGGCGTACTTCACGCCGCAGCAGCTTCAGCTCCTGGAGCAGTTCGTCAGCGAGCGCGGCGGTGGCGTGCTGATGCTCGGCGGCGTCAACTCCTTCGGCCTCGGCAAGTATGCCGGCACGCCCGTGGCGAAGATGCTGCCACTGGAGATTTCGCCGGCCGATCCCCCCTACTCCGACGAGCGCTACAACGCCCGCATTACCGACGAAGGACTCAAGCACCCCGTCATGCGCCTGTCCCAAGATGTCGATCTCAACAAGCACCTCTGGGAGAACGCACCCCAGCTCATCGGCATCACGCCCGTGCGAGGTCCGCGCGTTGGCGGGCAGGTGCTGCTGACCAGCGATCGCGGCAATCAGCCCGTGTTCGCGGTGCAGAACTATGGCCAGGGCCGCGTGGCCGCCTTCACCAGCGGCGGATCGTGGTTCTGGCAGATGTCGGTGCCCAACTCGGATGAATTCCACGGCAAATTCTGGAAGCAGCTCATCCGCTGGCTGGTTGTCGGCGCGCGCGAGCAATTCACCATCGAGACCGACGCGGAGCTCTACGCCCGCAAGGACCCCGTCATCCTGAGGGCCAACGTTTTCGGTAAGGACCTCCGGCCACTCAACGACGCCGTGGTCAAGGTCAAGATCACCGACCCGAGCAACAACGTCCAGGAACTCACGATGGACTGGATCCTCTCGCAGGAAGGCGCCTACCAGTGCCGCTACATCCCGCAGGAGGAAGGCGCCTACAGCGTGGTGGCGCGAGTCGAAGGCTGGACGAGCAAGGCGCTGACGACCGAGTTCCGGGTTTCCGAGCCGCTGGTGGAATTCAACGACGCCGCCCTGAAGGAAGATGCGCTGAAGAGCATGGCCGCCGCGACCGGCGGCCGGTATTTCACGGCGGATGAGGCGATGCTGCTGCCGGCCGAGCTGGCCAAGTCGATCAAGGTCGCGCGCGTGGCCGGCATGAAGCCGCTGCAGAAGCCCATCTGGGACACGCCGATCCTGCTGGCCGCGCTGCTGGTGCTCGCCGCGCTCGACTGGATCGTCCGGCGACGAAGCGGGCTGGCGTAAAGATGTAAAAACACGAAGACACGAAGACGCGCGATACGGATTACGTAATACGAAATACGCGATACGCAATGTGAAATCTGAGACTTGAGATTCGAGATTCCTATGAGCCCCATCATCCACCGCACCCACGACCTTGACGTCGCCCGCCGCGCTGAGCAGCTCGCCGGCGGCATGCTGAAGATCGACGCCCTCTCCAGGCGTCACGTTCTCAAGACCGCCCTCGCTGCCGCCGCCGGCCTCGCCGTCGGCGCAGCGATCCCCCACGCCGCGCGCGCCGATGTCGCCGTGAAGACCGGCAAGTTCGTCTTCCCCCGCCTGAAGTTTTCCGTGAACGATGAAACCAAGGACATCTGGAACACTGGCCTGATCGGCGACGCCATCCTGCGCAAGCATCTTCGCCAGTTGACCAACATCAACAGCAGCGACGAGGCCAAGACCGTGCGCCTCGGCGACTTCGACGACCTGTGCCAGAACCCCTTCGTCTTCATGACCTCCGAGGGGCATTTCAAGCTCCCTGACAACGAGGAGAAGAACCTGCGCGAGTTCCTGGAGCGCGGCGGCTTCATCCACGCCGACGACTGCGTCTATCCCGCGGCCAAGGGCAAGATCGTCGCCAGCGACCTCACCGGCGACATCGTCACACCGCGCACGGTCAAGGGCGCGGCCGATGTTGACCGCTTCTTCCGCGACTACGCCCTCATGATCAACCGCCTCTTCCCGGACAACCCGATGCGGCGAATCCCGCTCGATCACGAAATCTTCCACATCTACTACGATTTTCCGAAGGGCGCCCCGCACATGCAGGGCGTCACACACGGCGCGTTTGGGCTCTTCGAGCCCGGCACCGGCCGGCTGATGACCCTCATCACGCCCGGCGACCTGCACTGCGGCTGGATGGACATGTATTGGCCACACGAAAAGAACCTGACGGCCATCAAGATGGGGATCAATATCATCATCTATTTCCTCAGCCATTAGGATCCTATGGGAGCGACGAAGCGACAAAGCGACGAAGCGACGGAGGGAATGCTCGCAAGGCTTGCATGCGCGGCGATGGGCCTGGTACTGGCACTGGGCACGTCTGCCTTGGCGCAGTCCGCCGCACCAAGCACCAGGCCGGCCCCCGCCGGCCAATGCCATGCCCTCATCATCTGCGGCCAGAGCGGTTCCCCGCTCTACGCCCGCCGATTCCAGGACTGGGCCCGGCGATTCCACGCGCACCTGACCAAGAGCGCATCAGTCCCGGCCGCCAATATTGTCGTTCTTTCCGGCGACAGCGGCTTCAAGGACGCCATCGTCAACGGCCCCGCGACGGCCGATTCCGTGGTGAAAGCCGTCGAAGGCCTCTCGCGCAAGACCGCCGCGCAGGACCAGTTCATCCTCGTGCTGATCGGCCATGGCAGCCTCAGTAATTCCCGGCCGCAATTTGTGCTGCCTGGGCCGGACCTGGAACCCGATCCCCTAGTCAAGGCCCTCTCCGCGGTCCAAGCCGCAAACCAGGTCGTGCTCAACTTCAGCGGCAGCAGTGGCGATTTTCTCAAGCCGCTGCGCGCAAGGGCCGGGTCAACATCGCCGCCACCCAGGGCGAGGAATCGGCCGAGCCGGTGTTCTGCGAGTTCTTCCTTCGCGCCCTGGAAAGCGGCAAGGCCGACGGCGAAGCCGCGCTCGCCGGCGGCGCCAAGGACGGCGTCACCACGCTCCTGGAGGCATTCAACTGGGCCTCGCACCAGACCGGCCAGTGGATCTCGCGCCAGCGCGAAGATGAAGAGCACAACTGGGTCGTCACGGGGAAAGAGTCGGTCGCGATTTTCAAAAAGCTCTTCGACGGCGCGGATGGCGAGATCGGCGCGCGCAAGCTCTCGGGCGAGTCGGATGCCAACGCCGAAGATCCGATCCTGGCCCTCGCCACACCCACCGACGGCGAAACCGCCCACGCCTGGGCCCACCGCCGCGTGATCAACGAGCACGCAATCCTGGAGGATGCCGGCAAAGAGAACGGCGTGGCGGCCCTCAGCAACGCCAAAGGCTATGAGCCTGTCCCGCTCGGCAAGAGCGGCGACCAGGGCAACCTCGCTTCCCGCACCGTCCTTGGCCAAAGCTCCCTGCGCAACGCGGAGAAGCGGCCATGAGCTTGCTCAATCCCAGGTCGCAGACCGGATCTCAAATCTCAGATTTCAGATTTCAAATCTCAGATTTCATATCGCAGATCAAGAACGCACGCATATGCGATGTTGAATTTGCAATTCGAAATCTGAGGTTTGAAATTCGAAATGCTGTCCTCTGTGTCCTCTGTGTCCTCTGTGTCCTCTGTGGCTATCTTTCCGCCGCCGCGCCCGAACTGCCTCCCATCGTGCAAGGCCCGCGTCAATGGGGCCTGATGCACGCCGGCGAGTATCCGCCCTTCAACATCACCTGGCGGCTCGACGAGCGTCTTGAAGGCGTGCTCGCCGTCTATCCGCATCCGTATATACCCTCGCGCATCGTGCTCCTGACCGATCGCGGCATGATGCTCTCCGACAACACCGGCCAAACCTGGCGCAACATCCCCAACTCCGCGCCGGCGATCACCGGCCCGGTGAAAGACATTGCTTTTCCCCTGGCTGCTCCCGACACGATCTACCTCGCCAGCGCAACCAGGGGCATCTGGGCCATCACCGACCCGAGCAAGGGGCCGAGCCAGATCGCCTCCAAATCCACCGGCCTGGCCGACGACGCCACCACCGCCATCCGCCTCGATGGCGCTGACCCCCGACAACTGACGCTGCTCACCGGCCACGGCGCCAAGGCCCCGGGCCTCTGGCGCAGCAGCGACGGCGGGCGTACTTGGAACCTCGTCCCGACGACGCACAATTACTTCATCCACGGCATCCTTCCGGCCGGGCCGGGCAACCCGTGGGCTTTCATCGTCGCCAGTTCCAAGGACGAGCCCGACACCCGCGGCATCTACTACACTCGCACGATTGGCGACTACCTGCAGGAACTGGCCAGGGATGTCATCCCCGCCGACGGCGCACTCGCGCTGATCGCGAGCCACGCCGACCCGCGCCGCAACCTGGCAACCGACAAGGATCCCGACTCGTTTCGCCGCAGCGGCGAATTCAGCTTCTGGGCCACGGCCGGTTCCGGCCTGGTCGCCTGCTCGCGCGGCAGCGTCGGGGCCAGGCCCATCGGCCCGGCCGAGCCCGCCAAGTGGAGCAGCATCGGCGTCACCTACGGCGCCACCGCCGACAGCCAGATCATCTACGCCTATGAGCCGTCGAAGCTCGGCATGGTTGTCTCCGAGGATGGCGGCCGGACGTTCAACAGCTTCAGCAGGGGGCTCTATACGGGCGCGTTCGTCAAGCAGGGATCGCACGTGCGCGCCAACTCCAACGGCAGCACGTTTTTCGCCGCCATCAATGGCGCGGTGTACGTCGGCCGGCGGCATACGGGGAGCATCGCCATCGCCGATGCGTCCGTCAGCCCGCCGGTGATCGCCTATTCGCGCGAGGCCCTGCAAGTCGCCGCCCGAAACATGCGCACTCCCCTGGCCGAGTTTCGCAACGTCCGCAGCGCCGCCCTCGCCGCGCCGGACCTGCTGGAGCATTTCCGCACCTTTCGCGCTGCCCAGCCCGCTTACGGTTTTGCGATCTCCGCTCGCGTTGGCAAACCAGGCGCACCGGCCACATCGCCGACTACGCAGATCGCGGCCGGGGCGGCACGCTCCACCACTTTGCCGGCCGACGACAAGCCCATCGCCGTCACCGTCGATCTGTCGCGCCTGCGCGGCATGTCGCCGCAGACGTTCCGCACGCGCATGGTTGAGGCGGACGCCGCGGGGCTCTACAACGAAACCTGTCCCTTCCGCGTCGATCACCTGAACAACAATGACGGGGCTGAGTGGCGCAGGGGCTTTCCCGGCCCGATGGCGCTGACCATTACCGCCATCGCGCCGGATGGCAGCCTCTCCAGCGCAATCGCCGTGCTGAGCCTCTACAACCGCCCGGAGACGGCCATCTTCTGGCAGCCGCACGATTCGCGCGACTGGCCCGACAAGACCGGCGACATCGAAGTCTCGCTCCAGGCCACGCAGCCCAGTCCGCCCGGCCGGAAGGATGCGCTGATGATCGTCGCAAAGGGCAAGCTGTGGAGCCTGCCGCTGGGAAACTGGTACGAGCACAACTTCACCGGCCACTTCGCGCTGGGCTTCTGGATCAGGACCAGCGCCAAGACCAGCCCCGAGTTGTACGTGCAACTGCGCGACCGCTCGCCGGATACGCTTCCCATCACGACGGCCAGGGTGCCTCTGCAGAAGGAGAACCTCATCGAAGGTGGCGGCATCACTGACGCCTGGCGGCATGTTGTCGTGCCACTGGCGCGACTGCTGAAGGATCCGCCCGACGATGCGCCCACCAGCGACCTGGTTTTCCGCCCCGCATTGGCGGCGTCGATGGTCCTCTCCGGCGAGGCGGCAACGCAGAGTTATTGGATCGGCGACATCGCGCTCTACGTCACTGACAAGGACGCACTGGCCACGGGCAAGGTCAAGGCCCCCGAAGCCCCGGACGCGAGGCAAGCCGCCCAGGCAAAGCTCCAAACCGTCGAGGCGCAATGGCGGGCCAACGATTTCGAGAAATGCGCAGACCCTCAAAGAGCTGATGCAGCCGGAACAGATCTCCCTGCGCCCGCAACACGAGCAGCGCAGCATCTACACGCGCTACGCAGACTGCATGGCGAAGCTCAAACGCTCGGCCGAGCTTCAGACCTTCTGCTCCCAGCTCAATCGCGTCACCGACGATCAGCGACTGCGCCAGGAAATGCTCGCGCGCAGCGCCGGCATCCTCATCGAGCAGAATCGGCTTCCCGCGGCGCAGGCCGAGCTCGAGCGCATCTTTATCGAGAACGCCGAGTACAGCGAGTACTGGAATCACGCCCAGCGCGGCATTGTGGACCTGCTGCGCAGGCAGGGCAAGTTCGCCGAGGCGATCCAGGCGCAGCGCATCTGCTTCGATGTTGCGGCCGACCTGGGGACCATCCAGGGCGAATGCAATAGCATCGTTTACGCGCTGAAGGACCTGGACAAGAACGTCGCCCGCGCCAACGCCCTCATTGAATTCCAGATGTATGGCCCGGCCGGCAAGGATGGCCACCCCGGCACAGCCGACGCCCCCCGCAATATTCTCGCCGGGATAGGCTATCCGTCCTATCCCGCACGCGAAGCGGCCTTCGCCAAGGCCCGCGCCGCCTGCGGCGATGACGTGGCGGCGGCCCGTCACCGCGCCTGATGTATCTCTATTCCGGCCATCCCAGGGAGGCCCTGCAGTGCTACGCCGATGCGTTCCGCCGTTGCCTCCCCGCCGAGGTCAAGACCATCGGCGCTGAGATGATCGCCGTCGGCGTGCGCAGCGTACAGGGCCACGCCTGCGACCTGGACCGCTTCTACGCGTTCCTGCGCTACGGCCCCGACGGCCCCGATGGCATTCCCGGCACCGATGACGATCTGAAGGACCCCTTCGCCGAGCTGGGCATCACGGTGCGCCAGCCGGCCGACGATGGCGGCCTCGCCGGCATCACGCCCGATCAGCGGAAACTCCTGCTGGAACTTCGTGGCCACCTCGAGCAGATAGCCTTCTTCGAGCGCGATGAGCCTTACGTGCGCAAGGATGCCCTGGCCGACCTGGCCCGAGTCCACGCGGCGCTCTGCGACTGGGGAACCGCGCAGCAGAAGCAGTGGTTCATCGACCTGATGTTCGCCGGCCGGGCCGATCAGGTGCGGCTCGAAGCCTGCGACTGCGCCAGGCTGCCGCGCGCGGCAGCGACCTTCACCTGGCGCGGGTCCAGGCCTTCTGGCGCGATATCGACGCCCTGGTGCAATCCCGCGGCGCAGCCCTCGGTCCAGCTCAGCAGTCGCGCAACCACTTCGAGCAGGCCCTGCGGTACTTTGAGAAACCCAGCCCGCTCAAGCCCAAGCTTCAGCCGCTGAAATAGCGGTGATCCGCCGTGACATCGCCGGCTCCAGCGGGTATGAGAATGGCTCCTGCGCCTATGGCACGGCCGCATCACCAGTTCGGCAACTCGGGTCCGGTCGTTCTTCTCGTCCTGCTCGCGGCCATCCTGGCAGTGTCGCCGTCCCAAGCCGCGTCGACCCAGCCGGTCACCATCGAGATCCCCATCTTCGAGGGCGGCGAAGGCTCCGAGTTCTTCCTCCAGTGCGCCCGCGAATTCGAGAAACAGCGTCCCGACGTCAAGGTCGATCTCTACGGCGACCCGCGCATCGTCGACAAGGTGCGCATCCGCATCCTCGAAGGCAGCTTCTTCGAGCTCACCAACGCCTTCATCAACTATTGGCCGCTCATCCGCAACGGCGACATCCTGCCCCTGGACGAGTTCCTCGACGGGCCCAACTGGGAGAACAACGGCACGTGGCGCAGCTCGTTCCTGCCGGGCACGCTCGATCTCTACACCTACAAGGGCCACGTCTATGGTATCCCGCTGGCGTATTTCGTGAACCTGATCTGGTACAACCGGGGCATGTTCGAGGAGCACGGCTGGAAGCCGGCGCGGACGTGGGATGAGCTGTTCGATCTTTGTGAGAAGATCAAATCCGCCGGCATCGCGCCGCTCGCCTTTCAAGGGCGCTATCCCGACTACATCCAGCCCCTCTACGGCTCGGCGTATTATCATCTGGCCGGCCCCAAGCGATACAACGATCAGCGATATCTCGAACCCGGCAGCTACGCCAACGGCGAGGCCGAGCAGGCCTTCGCCTTGACCCAGCGGCTCGCGCTCAACTTCTTCCAGAACGGCGCCATGGGCATGAGCCACACCGAGGCGCAACTCCAGTTCTTCCTCGGCAAGACCGCTATGATCCCGTGCGGCGCATGGCTCAAGAGCGAGATGATGGGCAAGATCCCCGACGGCTTCCGGCTGGGCGCATTCCGGCTGCCGCTCCCCGGCACGCTCCCATCACCACCCGTCGCCGACCCCACGGCCGTCCATGTCTTCTCGCACTACTACTTTGTGATGGCGCACGGCAAGCACCCGCGCCAGGCCGTGGACTTCCTGCGGTTCATGACTTCGCGCAGGATGGCCGGCACTTACGCGCGGTTGCGCGACATCCCCACCGTCATCCGCGGCACGGCCCGGGGCAATCTGTCGCCCGACATGGACGAAGTGGTCAACATCATCGAATCGGCCGGTGCGAGCTACGGCGAGGCACCCGGCGAAGGCTACGACGAGATGAACCAGCATCTCGTTGATGCCTGGTACAAGCTGCTCACCGGCAAGCGAACGCCCCACGAAACGGCCGAGGACCTGGAACAGGCCGGCGCTGCGGTCAGGAATCGCCAGCTCAACCCCGATCGCATCATCGTCCGCCATGTCGGCAAGTCGCTGCTGCTGCTCGGGCTGCTTGGCGCGGGGCTGGTCTACTGGCTGATCACCACCGCGCGGGCCATCCGCCAGGCGCACGACGCAAGGACCGCGGCCAGTTCAGCACGCGCCGGATAGGATTCGGGAATGTCCTGCTGTTTCTCACGCCGGCGCTGGTAATCTACACCGTCCTGTTCATCGTGCCCTGCGCACGGTCTTTCGTCTGGAGCACCCATCGCTGGGATGGGCTGACGAACATGAGCAGCATGCCCTGGGTCGGCCTGCTCAATTTCAAGCGGCTGCTGCTGGAGAGCGACGGCTTCTGGATCGCCCTCAAGAACAATCTCTTCCTGATGTTCGTCGTGCCGCTGTTCATCATTCCGCTGGCGCTGTTCTTGGCCGCCTGCATCAGCCGCGGCATCGGCGGGGCGAAGTTCTTCCGCATTGTCTTCTTCTTCCCCAACCTGCTCGGCGGCGTCGCGGTCACGCTCCTCTGGATGCACCTGTACAACCCGCAGGGCGGGCCGGTCAACGCATTCCTCTCAGCCATCGGGTTCAAGCGGTTCGCCGGCTTTGCCTGGCTCGCCTCCGACCACCTCTACTGGGCGCTGATCCCCATGACGGTGTGGGGCGCCTGCGGCTTCTACACGGTGTTGTACCTGGCCGCCATGGAAGCCGTCCCCCAGAGCCTCTACGAGGCCGCCGAGATCGACGGCGCATCAGCCTGGCGGCAGTTCTGGCAGATCACGCTGCCGCTGATCTGGGACATTCTCTCGATCTCCGTGGTGTTCCTGGTCATCGGCGGGATGAAGGCCTTCGAGGTCATCTGGCTCCTGACCAACCAACAGCCAAACACCGAGGACCATGTCATCGGCACCCGCATGGTCCAGACGATGTTCAGCGAGTTCAAAGTCGGCGAGGCGACGGCCATCGCCGTGCTGCTGTTCCTGATGGTCTTCCTCGGCACGGCCGCGACGCTGCGCGCATGCGCCGGGACGCGGTGGAGATGTAGCGAAAGGAAACGATGATGCAGCGAGACCCGCAGGCGCCCAGGTGCCGCCAGTGCCCTCACTGGCGGAGCCGAGACCGCCAGTGAGGGCACTGGCGGCACGCATCCCCATCAGCCGCCCCCTGATCTACCTCCTGCTCATCGCCTACGCGCTGATGGTCGTCTATCCGATGTTCTGGCTCTTCGCGACCTCGCTCAAGACCGACCGCGAGATCTTCCTCCAGCCCTTCAGCCTGCCCGCTCTGCGCAATCTCCAGTGGAGCAACTTCACCAACGCCTGGGTCAAGGCCCACTTCGGCTCATATTTCCTCAACAGCGTCCTGCTGACCTTCACGACGGTGATCGCCACGGTGCTCCTCTCGGCCATGGCGGCCTACGCGCTCTCGCGCTTCCGCTTCGCCGGCGCACGGCCGATCTTCTTCTACTTCCTGGCCGGCCTGATGGTGCCGCTGCAGCTCGCCATCGTCCCGCTCTTTTTCGAGATGAAGCAGTTCGGCCTGCTCAACTCGCGCGTGGGTTTATTCCTCGTCTACCTGGCCACCGCCTTCCCGTTCTCCATCTTCGTCCTGACCGGCTTCTTCCGCTCGCTACCGGGGAGCCTGCACGAATCGGCCCTGCTCGATGGCTGCAGTGAGTTCGGCGCATTCTGGCGGATCATGCTGCCGCTGGCCCGGCCGGGCCTGATCACCGTCGCCATCTTCCTGTTCCTGGGCAACTGGAACGAGTTTTTCCTGGCCTTCATCTGCCTCAGCGGCCAGGGCTCGGAAAGCCTCCGCACGCTCCCGCTGGGCCTGGCCAACGTGACGATCGTGAGCCAATACCGCAGCGATTGGGGCATGGCGTTCGCCGGCCTCGTGCTGATGATGCTGCCAACGTTCCTGGCCTATGTCTTCCTCCAGAAACACCTGACGCGCGGCATTACGGCCGGGCGCTCAAAGGGTGACGCCCGATCCCTGATCGCCGACCGCTTTTCTCCGCTTGCCATCTTTTGTCAGCCGAACTACGCTTCACGTACTTACTACAGGAGCTTCATGTCCAAGTACGCGATGCCTCTCGGATCCCTGATTTGCCTCATCGCCATCGCCGCCAATGCGGCCGAGAAGACCGATTTCTCCAAGGCTGACGTTCCCGATACCTTCAAGACTTACACCGATCCCGCCTACACGATCAAGCATCCCGCCGACTGGACTCCCAAGAAATCCGACGATGCCGTGCAGATCACCGCGGCCGACGGCGGCACCAACATAAACATCAACAGCGCCGACGCCGCCGGCGCGAGCCTCGCCGACATCGTCACCGAAACCAAGAAGGAACTGGCCAAGTCGCTCAAGGGCATGAAGTTCATCACGGATGAGCCCGCCAGTTTTGGCAGCAACGACGCCCACTACCTGGTCTACACGGCCGACTTCAGCGGCGTCACCGTGCAGCTCTCGCAGCTCATGGTGAAGATCGGCACCAAGGTCTACATCTTCAGCTTCGGCGGCACCCCCGAGAACTTCAAGAAGTTCGACAGCGCCGCGCACCAGATGGTGGCGTCATTCAAGCCGGCGGCGAAGTGACTGCTTAAACCGTAGTTCCACGTCGGCAAGCCGGTAAATCCCTGTCAGCAAAGGCGTAGTGCAAGGATTTACTTTCCGGCTACTGGGTACAGACCCAGGAGCTGCAGGGCCCGCTGTTGCAGCAGCGTCGGCTCCGTGTGCAGCGCGAAGCTGGTGCCCTGCGGGTCATCCCGCATCGCGCACGTGTTGCGTGCCAGCGTGGCCAGGTTGACCAGCAGACTCGCGAAGCTCTGCGCGGGCAGTCCCGAGGCCGTGAGGTGCGTGGACTTCTTGGCCGCGGCCGACGGCGACGTCTGCGGCGGCAGGACCGGGTCGCGCGTGGCGCGGCTGGGCTCCAATTCCTCATCGGCGTAGAGCAACTCGGCCAGCGAAGCACGCATATGCCATTCCACGTAGTACGCCAGAACGCACAGCAGCACGTGCGCCTTCACGTGGGCCTCCGTCCGCAGCCAGATCGGCCGCACCTTCAGGTCCACGCCCTTGAGACAGCGGAAGGCCCGCTCCACGGCGGAAAGGCTCTTGTACCCGCGGACCACGTCGCCCGCCGGCCATGGCGCCGCCGCCTCGCTGGTCCGCACCACGTAGATCCCGTCCAGCCTCGACTCGGCTTCGATCTGCGCCGTCTTCCGTGCGTAGCCGAAGGTGCTCTCGCCAATCGTCAGATCAAAGTGCTTGGCCATCTTGTACTTGTTCACGCGCTTGCCCGCCTTCAGCGCGATCTGTGCCGCCGTCAGCAGTTTCGTCTTGCGTCGTTTCACTTCCGCCGCCAGCCGCGCCAGCTCCTTCTCCGTGGCCGCCAGCAACTCCCGTCGCTTGCGCCGACGCTCCTCGGCCAGCAGCGGATTGAAGCACGCCACCAGCCGCTCCCCCGGATAATCCGGCGAGGAGACCTCCGCCAGGTTCTGCTGGTCGAACAGCGAGGGCTGGATCACCTTCGCCGCCACCAGGGCGCGGATCGCCTCCGTCCGCAACGCCCCGATCCACCCCACGTCCGGACAGGCCCTGAGCTTCTCGACATTGGTGCTCGTCACGCTGCCGCGATCCCCCACCAGCACCACCCGCCCCACGCCGAACCGCTCCCGCAGCTTGCCCACCTGGTCGGCCACCGTCTTGGGGTCCGACGTGTTCCCCGCGTACACCTCCGCCGCCACCGGACATCCCGCGCCATTGGCCAGCACGCCATAGACGATGATCGGCAGGCCCTTTCTGTCGCGGTCGTGCCCGAACTTCGCCAGCGGACAGTGCATCCCATAGTAGTAGCTGCTGGACAGGTCATACAGCACGCTGGCGCCCTCCTGCAGATGACGCTGCGCCAGCTTCCTCTCGATGGCCGGCTGACGCTCCAGCAGCCAGTCCAGTGCGCCGTACAGTTCATCCTCATCGGCATCGCCCACGCCCAGTTCCTCGGCCAGCGTGCAACTCGACCAGCGCTGCACTGTATCCAGCTTGCTGGTGGGGAAGAGGATCCGGGCGGCGATCATGGCCAGCACCAGGTCGCGCTGGCGGCAGCGCCGGGAGGCCAGGATCGCGTCCAGGCCCAGCCGGTGGATCGTGCCCAGCACGGCGGCCACGTGCCCATGCGGCAGCGTGCGCGTGTTCACGAAGGCCTGGGCGGGATCGACGCCGACGCCCTCGTCGCGCAGCACCCGGCGCAGGGCCGCGATCTTCTGCGGCGGCCAGTCGGAGAGATTGGCCAGGGTGCGTTTATGCACCTTGTCGCCTTCGCGGACGGATTGGCGCAGGAGAATGGCGGGCGGAGAGGAGCGGTTGGGGATGGACTCGACGTACATGAACACAGTATATCGACACTACCAAGCCTAATCAAGAACAAAACCATCATTTACATGGGTATACTTTGCACGAGAAAACGCCGCCCCGCTCGAGCGAACCCCTGTAAGCATGGCAGGTTATACGTGTGCGGCGGGGGAAATCGGGCTGGAACTACAGCTTAACCGGCTCGCTTGCGAGCCGCTCGTGGCGCGAGCATCGAAAACAAAGCGGAAACAAGTTCCCGCACTCCGAAAGAACTGTCACTTCTCCTGGCGGTAGGTCAACACCACGGCGGCCGGGCGCGATTCAATGCGCACCGGAAGGCCCTTGTCCGTCAATTCACTCCCGGTGAACTTGCTGCTCTTGCCTGTGTCGAGGTCGGTGAAGCTGTACGTGGCGCCGGCATCCAGCCCGCTCAGGCGAAACCGGGCCGATTCGTAATCGCTCTCGGCCCGGCGGAACACCTGCACCATGCCATCGCCCTGCTCCGGCCGGTGGAACTGCCAAGCCATCCAGACATCGTCGCTGAGGCTGTAGCCCGTCAGTGGATAGAAGTCGCCGTAGAACAGCGGAGCCATGATCTTCCACTCTTCCCATCGCTTCTTCAGCACCGGCCACTCGACTTTGGCGGGGTCGTGGCCGATGCCCATGGCCGGGCAGAGATGGCTGCGGAAGGAATACAGATTGTCGTAGCCTTCGCCCGTGCCGTAGTAGCCAATCCACGGCGACAGGCCATACGTGTGCGCCTGGTTGCCGACGCACATGCCGGGCCGATTGCTGCTGATGCACTGGAAATCGCTGCGCAACAGCGGCACGGCGCGGCGGAGCGTCTCCAAGTCGTTGCGCCGGCCGCCGGAGGCGCAGCTATCAATGAGCAGGTCGGGATGACGGCGGAGCAGTTCATCCCAGAAGGCCAGATATCCCTGCACGTAGAGGTTTTCGGTCATGCCCTGGCGGTCGTGGGCGTCGTTGCCGCGCCAGAAGCCCAGCGGGTCGATGTTGTGGTCCTGGCGATAGAGATCGACGCCCTGCTGGGTGATGTAGCGGTCGATGAGGTCGGTCAGCCACTGCCGCGCCTCGGTATTGCCGAGATTCAGCAGGCGGTCGTTGGGATTATCGCTCAGCAGCCACTGCGGCCGCTTCTCGAACAGCCAGCTTCCGCGATGCGCTCGCTCGGGCTCGAACCAGAGCACGAGTTTCATGCCTTTGGCGTGGGCGTGATCGGCCACGGCGCGGATGCCATTGGGGAATCGCTTGGGGTCCGGCTCCCACGTGCCGGCGTTCCACCAGTTGCCATCGCACGGATACCAGCCGGCGTCCATCCACCAGTAGTCGAGCTTCACGCCGGCGGCCAGATACGCATCAATGAACCCCTTCTCGCCCTTCTCGTTCTGCTGCAGGCCCATGCAGGATGACGAGAGCGGCTGGATCATCTTGCCGCCGGGGCGCGGCGTATTGTGGGCGAGCATCCACCGGCGCCAGAGATTCTGCGCGCTGATGGAATCGCCCTCCCAGAACATGAGCACTGAAAGCGGCGTGCGGATGGTTTCGCCGGCATGGAGCCGCAGTTTCGTCAGTTCCTGTCCGCCGCGAAGGACCAAGCCGCGCGACTTGTCGTGGTCGATGCGAGCCGACCATTGGCCGGGCCAGCCGATGGCGGCGATGAGGCCTTCGCCCTGCCACTCGATGTTCCAGCAGGGGAAGACGCCGTTGGTGGGCCGGCCGCCATTGGGGGCGGATGACTGCCCGGCGCCGGCGCCGAGCTTCATCGTGATCGGCTGATAGCTGGACATGGAGCAGTCGTCGCCGCGGATGGTGCGCAGCGTGAACTCGCGAGGCGCGGACTTATCGCTCGGGGATTTCGCAAATGCCAGGTCCATCCCGCGGATGTCGGCGAGGATCGGCGTATCGGCCTGGCCGGCGTTGTGGAAATGGACCGTCCATTCGACGACGGGGAAGTCGCTGTACTCGACGGCGACGAGGCGAGCTTCAAGCGCGGTTCTGGGATCCGCCCAGGTCCATGTGACTTCGGCACGGGTGTCATCGAGCTTGCGCGAGCGCACGGCCGGTTTCCAGTCGGGCAGGAGCTTCGAGGAAGACTGCTCGCCAAAGGTGAACGAGAAAACAAGTGGATCGGGGGCCTGTGCGTTGGGTGTGCCGGTGAAATGACGCTCCACCCAGGCGTGCTTGGCGGACATGCCGGCCGGCGCAGCCCAGGCGGACGCCAAGAACACCCCAAGAAGCGCGATCGGTAGTTTGCCAATCATGACCCCAACTCTAACCCCGCCGAGCGCGGAGTGCGATAGGCTGGTTGTTGGGTGGCATGCTCACGCCGGCCGCGCGAGACGTTCATTCGCTCAGGGAGCCTGATCGGCCGGGCGTGGGCATGCTCGTCCGATGCTCGCCGGACACTCATGCCCACGCCCGGCGAGCCAGCTTCTGCGGTAAAGTCACATCGCTAGCGCCGGGCGTGAGCATGCCACCCGCCGGACGATCAGCCGCGCACGAGCATGCCGCGACGCGCGCGAAAACGCCGCTTGCCTCCAACGTGAGATCGCATGCCAGACAGCGGATGTCGCACCGGGTGTTCCTGCCGGGCGACATGCGCGGCCGGCGCCTGCTGCGGAACATGCTCGGGCGCACTCGCGGCAGATACCACCCGCTGCGCCGTCACCGTCGCACCGGCCGGCGCTGCTGCCGCCGGCGCGTGGTCCGTCGCGCTGCGCACCGGGATCGCCTGCCGGATCAGCTTTTCGATCGCCCGCCACTGCTCCCGCTCCTCCGGATGGCACAGCGACAGCGCGATGCCCGAGGCACCCGCCCGCGCTGTCCGCCCGATCCGGTGAACGTACGTCTCCGGGTCGATGGGGATGTCGTAGTTCACCACGTGCGAGATCCCGTCCACGTCGATCCCCCGCGAGGCGATGTCCGTCGCCACCAGCACCGGCGGCTGCTGCGACTTGAAGCTCATCAGCGCCCGCTCGCGCGCGTTCTGTTTCTTGTTGCCATGGATCGCCTCCTGCGCAGCCCGGATATCCGCAGGTGCTTCACCAGCTTGTCCGCGCCGTGCTTCGTCCGCGTGAACACCAGCGTCCGCGGCATGCGCCCGCCCTGCAGCAGTCGACGCAGCAGGTTCGCCTTGTCGCTCTTGGCGACGAAGTACACAAACTGCTCGACGTTGTCGGCCAGCGCCGCCACCGGCGCCACGCGCACCTCCACCGGCTGCTTCATCAGCGCCCCGGCGAGCTGGCGTATCTCCAGCGGCATCGTGGCAGAGAACAGCAGCGTCTGCCGCCGCGATGGCAGTTTGCTCATCACCCGCCGGATATCGTGGATGAAACCCATGTCCAGCATGCGATCGGCCTCGTCGAGCACGCACACCTCGACCGCTTCCAGGTGAACGAACCGCTGCTCCATCAGGTCCAGCAATCGCCCCGGCGTCGCCACGACGATGTCCACGCCGTCGCGCAGCGCATGCACCTGGCGGCCCTGGCTCACGCCGCCGAAAATGACGGTGTGCCGCAGCCCCATGTACCGGCCATAGGTTCGGAAACTATCGCCAATCTGCGAGGCCAGCTCGCGCGTGGGAGCGAGCACCAGCGCCCGGATCTTTCGCTGCGCCCGGCCGGCGCCTGGGCCAGTCGCTGCAGGATCGGCAGCGCAAAAGCCGCCGTCTTTCCGGTCCCCGTCTGTGCGCAGCCGATCAGGTCGCGCCCGGCCAGGAGATGTGGAATCGCCTGCACCTGGATCGGCGTGGCAATGGAATAACCCTCGGCCGTAACGGCACGAACGATCGGCTCGACAAGCCGCAAATCTGAAAACTTCATGAACTCTTTCTTGAAAATACGCTCAGGGTGGGATGTGCCGGGCGCTGCTTGCGCCCTCGTGTAGCCATCGGACCTTGGCAAATCATCCAATGGCTGTCACCCCATGGGACCGCCAAACGATAGCCGGCCTCGGCAGTTATGTCAAACGGCCCCTCACTTCGCGCACGCCTCCCGCACGAACTTTAGCAGAGTGGCCCCCGTGCTGTCCCCCGGCATGCCCAATTCGTGATTCGCCTCGAAATGCGCCTTGCCTTCCAGCATCGCCCCCTGCGCATCGCCGCCGGCAGCCCGGATCAGCTCAATCATGCGCTCGGCGGCCACGCGCGACGAGGCATTGCCTGCGCCGGCGCTGGCGAAGAGGAATCGCGGCATCGGCTTGCTCTCGCCCACGTGCGCTGAAGGCGAGGCGTCACGCCACGCCGACTCGCTCTCGCCGAAGTTGAGCCGAATGTAGCCCGCATACATGCCGCCAGCGCGGACCTTCTCAATCAGGTCATACGCGCCGCCGCTCCAGCAGACCACGGCCTTCAGGTCGGTCGGCTTCATCCCGACTTCCGCCAGCGGCCGGGGATCCAGCCCCACCAGGCTGACCAGGTGACAACCCGCCGAATGCCCCATCAGCACCAGCTTGTGGCCATCGCCGCCGAACTCGGCCGCGTGGTCGCGCGCCAGCGCACGGCCACCGCCACATCCTTCACCTGCGCCGGATGCTTGTCGGTGCCGCTGAGCCGGTAGTTGGCACTGATGAACACGATGCCGTTCTCGTTGAGGAACCTGGGCTTGAAGCTCACCTCGCGCTTGTCGCCCTTGGTCCATTCCCCGCCGTGGATGAAAATGATGACGGGCGCAGCGCTGGCGCCGGGCGGCGCATACACATCGAGCTTCTGCTTATCCGCGGCATCGGCGACATACCCCACATCGCGCCGGATGATGCACCCCGCGGCCGTCACGGGGCTCTGGTCCGGGCGCGTGGTGGCCGATGGGCGAGTGCTCGGCGGCGGCGAGCCAACCGATCCCGGCTGCGCAGCCGCCGACCATAAGGAGCATCGCACAGAACGTCGCCGCAATCCGAAATCTGAACATCTCTTGCCTCATCGGTTGATTGCCACGACCCTCAGGGGAACACAAGATCGGGATTGGCATAGAGCGTCGGCCCCGACAGGTTCTCGGCCCTCTTGTCGGCCTGCACCGATGCCGAGTCGCTGGCGGAGACCGCCCGCGGAAAGCAGGTGCCCGTGATCGTCTCCACATGCCCATCCGCGAACGCCACATTGGCCGCGCCGCGAAGCAGTCCCATTCCGGGGTGCCGATAACCGATGCGGCTGTTGGCATCACCCAGCCTCACGACCGACTGCCGGCCCATGTACACGCCATCCGCCAGCGTGATCATCCGCGACGATTTGGTGATCTGGCTGTTCTTGTGCAGCCGGATGAACTGCCCGCTGCCGTCGGGCCCCAGCCCCACCGACGCCGAATAAAACAGGTCGGCCGAGGCAATGTCGGCCGGCGCACTGCCGATGGGGTTGTACGCGTTGATCCAGTAGCTCACGCGGATGATCTTCGTGAATCCGCGATCGTCAATTGTCACCGCCACCTTCGGCGAACTGTCCCCGCCAACCGTTGTCATGATTAGCGGCCAGTCGGTCCATCCCATGGGCTTGGCCGGATCCGTGCCGGTCTGGCCATCCTTCACGCCCTCGATATCCAGCGTCTCCGGGCAGCAGAAGATCGAATTGGTGTCCTTCTCCTTGCCGGGAACGAGGCGATCACGGTCGAGGATGCACGCCCAGCCATCCAGCGGCTGCTGCGGCCCGCCGGTGACATTGGTCGTGGCCCCGGACACCCACGGGAGGTTGTACGAAGGCACGATGTAATCGCGGTTTTGATTCGAATACGCCACCAGCCCCAGCGCGATCTGGTGCAGATTGGCCATGCACTTGACGGCGCTGGCGTGCGCCTGCGCGGCTCAGCGCCGGCATCAGAATACTGATGAGCACAGCGATGATCCCAATCACCACCAGCAGTTCCACCAGCGTGAATGCACGCCGCCATGTATGCAAAATATCGCGCATAAACTCTCCGTCGCCGCATCGCGGCAATCGAAGCATCGAGTCAATGGGTCAACTCGACCGCAGCATAGCCAGGCGACCGGGGTCGAGCGGATTTGTGCAAAGAATGCAGGGGGAGGAAATGCCGAATGTCGAGTGAGGGAATGCCGAATCAATGACGAGATCTCAATGACAAATGCGTCATTCGCGCCTCATCATTGACTCTCAACTCACCTTCCCGATCTCCGGCCGGGCGCTGTCGTTCGTTGCCCGGCGCGTTTCCGTACCGCCCGCCAGAACGCCTCGATGCCGATCGTGCGGATTCGGCCGCCGATTGCATCCGTGCTCCGAGATGGCTCTAATCTCCTCCCGTGACCTCCCCTTCGTCGCTCCGTCGCTTCGTCGCTTCTGAGGTAGTCATGCGTACCATCCTCCCCATCGTGCTTCTTTCCGCCTTCTGTTTCGGCCAGCCAACCACGAGCCCCGCCATGTGGACACTCGCCCTCAAGAACCAATCCATCCATCGTTTCTCCACCCTCATCAGCTCCCAGCAGGTGCGCGATCACCTCTCGAAACCCGACAAGCTCCAGGCCGCCATCGACTGGTGCAAGGCGACCGCCGTCACCCACGTCTACATCGAATCGTTCCGCGACGGATACCAGGCCGAGCGCGCCGCACTCACCGCCGCTCGCGACCGGTTCCGCGCGGAAGGGTTTCTGGTTTCCGGCTGCATCACGACGACGAAAGTCCTCAAGAACTCCACCAACTGGAAGATCATCCCCTGTTTTACCGACCAGCCCACGCAGGAGAAGCTCCAGGCGATCTTCCAATACGCCGCGTCGATGTTCGACGAGATCATGATCGATGACTTCCTCTTCACCGACTGCGCCTGCCCCGCGTGCGACGCCGCCCGCAAGGCGAAAACCGTCACCATCGGCGCCAAGACCTTCCCCGTCGCGGGCGACACCTGGGAAGCCTATCGCTGCGAGCTGATGGTCCAGCTCTCGCGGCAGCGCATGCTCGCCCCGGCCAAGGCGGTCAATCCCAACGTGAAGATCATCATCAAGTATCCGCAGTGGTACGATCAGTTCCACGAGCGCGGCTATGACGTCGCCCGCGAGTCGGCCGACTTCGATCGCATCTGGGTCGGCACCGAGACTCGCGACTTCACCGATCGCCGCTGGGGCGGAACGCCGCAATACGAAGGCTGTTTCATCATGCGCTGGCTTGGTGGCGTCGGCGGCGCCAAGTGCGGCGGCGGCTGGTACGACCCCTACGGCACCACCGAGAAGACGTACATCGAGCAGGCCCGCCAGACCATTCTCGGCGGCGCCGCGAGTCGCTGCTCTTCTGCTATGGCTCGCTGCTGGAAGGCACCGGCCCGAAGAACATCGAAGCCCTCCGCGCCAATCTCCCTCAGCTCCTGGCCGTGGCCGCCGAAGTTCGCAAACGCGACATCGTCGGCATCGCGGCCTACAAGCCCGCCAGCAGCCACCCGGAGAAGGAGGCGCGAGTCTTCGATTTCGTCGGCATGATCGGCCTGCCGCTCGTTCCGTGTCACGAGTTTCCCACAGAAGCACCGGCCGGCTTCTTCTCGATCCACGCGATGAAGGACCCCGATCTGGCAACGAAGCTCGCTGCGTTCATCGCCGCCGGCAAGCCGGTCTTGATCACCGACGGCCTGGCCGCGGCGCTGGCCGGCAAGGTCGAACTGAACCGGCCGAATGTTCAGATCCTTCCCGTCAAAGGCGACCCGAAGTCTCTGCTCAAGCTGCCGCAGGAACAGATCGATACGCTGCGCGCGCCTCTGCTCAAGCCGCTGAACATCGCCTTCCGTGCCCCGGTGCGCGTCGCCCTTTACCCGTTCAAGGATGGCAGCTTCGTCATTGAGAATTTCGGCGATGAACCGGCCACGGCCGATATCTCTGGCACATCGCACACCATTGCCGCGCGACTGGCTCTGCCAGTGGAGATAGCACCCAGGATGCTATAGAACAGATTCACCATGGCCGTATGGAGACTCACGACATCCGAGCTGCTGCGCCGCAAGGCGCGATCGATCCTCACGATCAGCGCGATCACGCTGGCCATCAGTCTGGTCGTGGCCGTCACCACGGGCTACTGGTCGGTTCGGGCGGCCATATTCCGGTTCTTCCTGGAGTTCATGGGGTTCGACCGACGTCAATGTTGTCCGCCGCGAGGGATACATCGACCAGGGGATACTCACTGGGCTTCGGCGCGACCGCGATGTCGTCAGCGCGGCCGGCCGGCTCGAGGTTCGCGGGTATCTGCTGGATCGATCGGGCAGTCCGCTGCCCGAGACGCACGTGGCAACGTTCACCGGGGTGGTCACGCCGTATGACATCGAGGCATACAACCTCAAGCTGGAGCCGGGCACGGGCGGAACGTGGTTCACCGGCGCCAGCGGCCGGGTGGCCGTCATCGACCAGCAAGTGGCCAACCTGCTGAATGTCAAGCCGGGGGATGACATGTTCATCCCCGGCGCCGCACCGGCGGCGGGCGAAGCAAGCGAAGAGCGGTGGGTAAGCACGCAACCGGCCGCGCCAACGACGGCGCCAGCCACCGCACCCGCGTCGCTGCGGGTGAAGGTTGTCGCGGTGATTCACAAGCCGCAGATTCTCGCGTTCGTACACCCCACCGTGTACGTGCCGCTGGAGACGCTCCAGGAGTTCACGGGCCACCGAGGGCAGATCACGCGCATCCTGATCGACCTGCGGCCGGGCGTGAACGATGACGCATTCGCAGAGAGATGGAAGTCGCGGCTGTCCGAGATCGACCCGCACATGAAGATCAAGCCGGCCAGCGAAAGCCGCAAGGAGGTTGACAAGCACCTGCAGGGCGCGGAACTGCTGAGCTATCTCGGCGGCACGATCTCGCTGCTGGCGGCGACGTTCATCGTATTTGCCACGTTGAGCATGGGCGTGGCGGAGCGGCAGCGGACGCTGGCGATGCTGCGGGCGGTCGGGGCGACGCGGCCGCAGATCGGATCGCTGGTGCTGCTGGAGGCGGTGCTTCTCGCCTCGGTGGCCGCGATGGTCGGGCTGCCGCTGGGATTGCTGTGGGTGCGCATTCTCGCCTGGCTGAGGCCGGACTATTTCCAGGCGGGCGTCGTGCCCAATGTCGGCGGGCTGATCTACGGGGCGTTTGGATCGATCGCCGCGGCGATGGCGGCCGCGTTTCTTCCGGCGTGGAACGCGATGCGCGTGAGCCCCGTCGAAGGCATGGCCGCCGCGGGCCAGCCGCCGCCGGCGCACGTTCCGTGGAGGGTGCTGGTGCTGGCAGTGATGCTCGTAGCGGTTGATCCGGTCCTGATGTTCTACAGAGCGATTCCGGATGGCTTCGCCTATTACGGGCACTTCTTCCTGGGATTGCCGTGCCTCATGCTGGGGTTCTTCCTGTTTGCGCCGGCGATGGTGTGGCTGGTCGAGAAGACGCTGGGCCGCGCCGTGGCGGTGATCGTGCGCGTGCAGCATGGTTTGCTCTCGCAGCAGCTCAGCGGCAGCCTCTGGCGATCATCGGGAACGGCCGCGGCGCTGATGGTCGGGTTGGCGATCCTGGTGGTGATGCACACGCAGGGCAATTCGATGCTGGAAGGCTGGCGATTGCCGGACAGGTTCCCCGATCTGTTCATCCTCGCGCCGGGGGGGGTGAACGAGAGCTATGTCAAGGAACTGGAGAAGATCCCCGGGATCCAGCATGGCGAGGTGCTGCCGATCGCGTTTGACTGGGCGGGGCTGATCGGCTCGGCCAGCCCCGTCGGCGCGGATGCGACCATGTTTATCGGCGTCGATCCGGACAAGGGGTTGAACATGATGCACCTGGAGTTTCTCGAGGGCTCGCGCGAGGAGGCCACGGCGCTGCTCAAGCAGGGCAAGCACGTCATCGTCACCGACGAGCTGCGCCAGTTGCGCCATATTCACAAGGGAGACAAGATCAAGCTGCGCTCGGGATTCCGCAACCTCACGTACACGGTCGCGGGCGTGGTGTGGTCGCCGGGCATCGACGTCTTCGTCGCCATGTTCGACGCCATCTCCCAGTTCCAGCAGCGATCTGTGGGCACGGCCTTTGGATCGCTGAAGGATGCGAAGGAGGACTTCGGCATCAGCGACATCCGCCTCTTCGCGGCCAATGTCGTGGCCGGCACCGAGCGGCTGGATATCCAGGCGAAGATGGGAAAGGCCATCGAGAAGCTGGACACCGAGCACGCCAGGACGCTGAGAGAGAAGGCGATGCTGGCGATCCGCCGCGAGCTGGGCGCCTACAACATGATCAGCGGCGACGTGCGCGTGATCAAGATGAGCATCCAGGCGGGATTTCGCAGGCTGCTGATGCTGGTCAGCCTGGTGGCGCTGGCGGCGATCATCGTGGCGGCGCTGGGCGTGACCAACACGATCATGGCCAGCATCCGCACCCGGCGGTGGCAGCTTGGCATCCTGCGCAGCATTGGCCTGACGCGATGGCAGATGATGCGAATGATCTTTGCCGAGTCGAGCCTGCTGGCGCTGGTTGGATGCGTGCTGGGGCTGGTTGCCGGACTGGAGATGTGCGTTAACGCCCATGGGCTGTCGTATCGCCTCTTCGGCTACAGGCCGCCGATGCTGATCGCATGGGACATGGCGGGGTGGGGATGCGTCACGATCTTCGGCGCGGCGATTCTGGCGAGCATCTGGCCGGCGATCCACTCGGCGGCGCAGGAGCCGCTGGAACTGCTGACGGCCGGGGCGCGGCGACGTGACGATCTGTGGAGCGTGGCACGAGCGGCCCCCGCCGTGCTGATCGCGGCCGGGGGCGGCGCTCCACCGAACATCGCGGCCGGGGGCGGCTCGCTCCACCGAACATCGCGGCCGGGGGCGGCTCGCTCCACCGAACATCGCGACCGGGGGCGGCACGCTCCACCGGTCATAGATTGCGATCGCGGCGCCAGCCGCATTCGGGGCAGCCGGCGCGGAAGTCGAAGTTCAGGTCGTAGCCACAGGCGATGCAGCACCCCCGGCGCAGGTGCGCCAGTTCGCGGACGAAGCGGCGCGGCTTTGACGCCACCCAGTAGATGATGGCGGCGAGCAGCGCGAGCACGAGGGAATCGACGTGCTGGTGCGTTCGTTCATGCTGGCCGGACCCTGGACGCCGGCCCGGCGAGCGAGTTTCCTTCTCTCATCAACGCGCCGCAAGGAAAATCCTCGCCCCGTTGTCTATAATGTTCGCCTTAACATGCGAAGGAGACTTTTCATGACGATGCTTCTCACCGTGTCCGTGGTCTTTGCGTTGTTCATGGTGGCCGGCTGCTCCGACAACAAGACTGTCAAAGAGCCGGCCGATCGCACCGGTCTGGTCGCCATGCGCGGCAAGCCCCTCACTCTCGTCGGTCCCGAACTCAAGGCAACCTGGCCCGCCCCGGCGTTCACCGCCGTAACCAACGACCTGTCCGCCTACGAGTTCAAGCCCGGCGGCGCCGTGTACATTCTCTCTTCCGTGCCGTCGCTCGACACGTCGGTGTGCAGCACGGAGACGCGCCGCTTCAATGAGGAGGCTGCGAAGCTCGGCGAGGACATCAAGGTTCTGACCATCAGCATGGACCTGCCGTTTGCGCAGAAGCGATGGTGCGGCGCGGAAGGGATCAAGAACGTTCAGACGATTTCCGACTATCGCGACCACGCATTCGCCAAGGCCTATGGCGTGTACATCAAGGAGAACGGGCTGCTGGCGCGGGCGGTGTTTGTGATAACCCGCGATGGGAAGATCAAGTACATACAGATTGTGCCGGAGCTGACAAACGAGCCGGATTATGCGGCCGCGATCGCCGCGGCAAAGCAGGCGGCGGGGAAATGAGCCGGGGCCTGGTCGGTTGATGGCACACGCGTCGTTTGCTATGATTTCGGTATGACCGCCGAAGATATAAGGCAGGAGTTGGATCGCGAACCATTCATTCCGCTGCGCCTGCACCTTTCGAGCGGGCAGGCGATGGACATCCTGTATCCTAACACCGCCTGGCTCAGGCAGAACACGATCCTGATCGTCCATCCCCTGCGGAGGGGTACGGTGGAAATCGGCAACTACGACGTCATCGCTTTGCGCCATATCGCCCGTATCGAGCAGCTTAACGAGCTGGTTGCGCCCTAGAAGGCCTTCGTTATTTCAAGGACCTCTCGAAGAACAGCACGATCTGCTTATTAGATTCCGCTGTTGGCGAGTGTGCCGGACGATTGGTCATGGCGACACGATCGGTGAATCCCAGCAGCTTGTTCACCGCGACCGTGTGGTTCAGCGCCAGCCATCGCTGGGGCGGATCTTCGGAGCCGCCGGACACCAGGAAGGGCCGCGGCGCCATCAGCGCGTGGAGCTCGTGGAGGTCGCGGCCCGTTTCGATCATCACTTTGTAAGCACCGGTGCGCGGATTGTCCGCGTTCGGCACGCCGGGCTTGCGCTTTATGACCGCGTCCAGCCCCAGATACCATGGCTCCCAGTAGTTCACGTTGGGCCGGGTCTCGTCAAAGACGATGCCCGGATCGGACCAGACAGCGGCCGCGAATTTCTCATAGAGGCATGATGCGAACATCGCCCACTTGCCGCCATAGGAATGGCCCATCACGCCGATGCGCTTGGGATCGACCCGCGGGAGCGAGCACAGGGCGGTGTGGCAGTTGGCCGAGACGTATGCCAGATAGGATAGCGGTTGCCAGGCAGGCTGGCCGGTTTCAGGCCGGCGTGCATCTCCGCCAGGCGAACCGATGGAAAGCGTGACGAAGCCGCGGCGGGTCAACTGACGGGCGAAATCCAGATTCGATCGCTTCTCGTCCTTGCCGAGGCCCACACTGGTCTCCGCGTCGTAGAACACGACAAGGACGGCCGGAAATGGGCCGGAACCCTGCGGCAGGAGCACATAGCCATCGACCGAGACATTGGCCGTGACTTGCACGCGCACTTGCTTCTGCAGGAAAGTCTCGCGCGTCTCCTCCTTGATCACCTCAAACTTCGGCTTTTCCAGCAGCGGCGGCCAGTCGCCGATCAGCTTGCGCCATGTCGCGAGGATCTCCGCACGACGGCGGGTCCAGTCGGCCGCATCTTTCACGGGCGTGCCATTGTCGAAGACCAGGGGTGACTTGTGGTTGGGCAGTTTTCCGGCGAACTCGGGCGGCGGCGCGTACAACTGGGCTGAAGCAATCCGGGCCAAGATTAAGAGGACGGCGGCGGCAGTCGCGCCGAGAGCGAGGGATGTGTTGGTCATGTTGGCTCCAGTATACAATGATGGCGCGTCGGTCGGGATTTGCGCGGGCGATGGCGCTTGGCCGCCGCGCCCGGGGTCAATCTCATGCGGAATCGGCTCGCGATTCATCATCCGGGAAACTCTCACGAAGGCCCTCGGCGAGGCCGCCTGTGCCCGCTGTACGTGGCATTGGCGCTGGCTGCGCTACTGGCATCATCCGCGACGGCGCTGGACCCCAATCGCAGCCTGACCCAATGCCTGCACCGAATCTGGCAGGTGCAGCAGGGCCTTCCTCAGGCAACGATCTACGCCATCCGGCAATCCCGCGATGGCTATCTCTGGCTCGGGACCCAGACGGGGCTGGTGCGCTTCGACGGCGTCCGCTTCACGATGCTCGGCCAGGCGGGCGGTGTTTCGCTGCAAGATACATGGGTGGCAAGCGTGCTGGAGGATCCGGATCGGAATCTTTGGCTGGGCACAAATGGCAAGGGCCTGATTCGGTGGCGCGATGGCAGCGCCACGCGGTATGAGACGAGCGATGGACTGCCTTCGGACGATGTGCGGCGCTGGCGATGGATTCGCAGGGATCGCTGTGGATCGGGACGGCCAATGGCCTGGCCAGGCTTGCCGCAGGGAAGATCACCGCCTATGGCACGGCCCAGGGCCTCTCAACCGGCGGCATTCATGCGGTATGCGCGGCGGCCGATGGCACGCTGTGGGCGGGAGGCGACAGCGCCGACCTGAGCGTATGGAACGGCTCCAGCTTCACGGTCCATCATCTCCAGTCGGTGCCAGCCCATGCCTCTGTGCGCGCCATCGCCAGATCCGATGATGGCACAATCTGGATCGGGACGACCAGCGGGCTGGTGTCTCTGCGAGGCGGGCAGGAGCGTCGCTATGCGACGGCCGACGGCCTGGCGGACAATGCGGTGTTCTGCCTTGCCGCAAGCCAGGATGGCGCGCTCTGGATCGGCACGAAGGATGGCTTCAGCCGGCTTCGCAACGGCGAGATCGAGAGCTTCCGCAGCCGCGAGGGGCTTTCGCAAAGCACGGTCTTTGCGCTGTGCGAGGATCGCGAGGGGACCCTGTGGGTGGGGACCAAACATGGGTTGAATCAGTTTCTCGACCGCCGGATGCTTCCTTTCACGAAAACCGAGGGCCTGGCGAGCAATGACACCGGCCCGGTGTTCCAGGACCGCGACGGCATCATCTGGGTCGGTACGCAGGGTGCGGGGCTGAGCCGATTCGACGGGCATCGGTTCACCGCGCTGACGACGCAGCAGGGCCTGGCCAGTAATACGATCCTTGCACTGGCGGGTAATAATGACGGCGACTTGTGGGCAGGCACGGACAAGGGACTGAACCGCCTGCGCGATGGCCGGGTCGAGCAGACGTATACGACGGCGCAGGGGCTGCCGGCCGATGGCATCCGCTGCTTATTGTCGACCCGCCAGGGCGTGCTGTGGGCGGGCACATCCGCGGGATTGGCAGCGCTCCGCGACGGCCGATTCATCGAGCCCGGGGGGCTGGACAAGCCGCTGCGCGGCCAGATTCTCGCGCTGTTCGAGCGGCGCGACGGCTCGCTCATGGCGTCAATGGATGACGGCTCCCTGTACTCCTACCGCGATGGGCGACTGCGCGAGGTGCCGCTGGTTGGCGCGGCGTCCGCCAATATCGATGCGTTCCACGAGGATGCGCAAGGCCGGTTGTGGATGGGCACAATGGGAGGCGGGCTGCGCCTGTTGGACGGCGAAAAGGTCTTCAGTTTCTCCGTGCGCGACGGCTTGTTCGACGACGAGATTTACGGCATCGTCGCCGGTGCACAGGACCGCCTGTGGATGGCGTGCAGCAAGGGCATCTTCTACGTTGCCAGGGACGATCTGCTGAAATTCGCGCGGGGCGAAATCAGGAGCATCACCACCACGCCGTTCAGCCCGACGGATGCGCTGCGCATCATCGAGTGCAGGCCGCTCGTGCAGCCATCGGTGTGGCGGCTGCGAGATGGGCAGATATGGTTCTCCACGATCCGAGGGATCGTCGCCATCGATCCGGACCGTTTTCAGCGTAAGCTCGCGCCGCCGCCGGTCGTGATTGAGGATGTGATCGTTGACGGCAAGAGCGAGAGCGCTGGCAGGATTGCCGAGCTGCCGCCCGGCCGGCGCAACCTGGAATTCCGCTACACGGGCCTGAGCTTTACCGCGCCAACGCGCATGACCTTCCGCTACCGCCTGGAGGGCTTCGACAAAGACTGGATCGACGCGGGAACGCGCCGAGAGGCTTTCTATACCAACCTGCCGCCGGGGAAGTACCGATTTCTCGTGGCCGCCTTCAACGTCAACAGCACGCGCAGCAGCAGCCCGGCTTCGGTGGCGTTTTCCCTCGCGCCGCACTACTACCAGCGGCCGTGGTTTCTCCCGCTGTGTGCGTCGCTGGTGGCGCTGGCAGCGTGGCTGGCCTACCGCCGGCGCATTCGGCGCGTCAGGCAGCGCCTGGCGCTGATCCTGGTTGAGCGCAGCCGGATTGCCCGCGAACTACATGACACGCTCTTGCAGGGCTTCTCGGGGGTGACCATGGAGATGCAGGCGCTACGGGAACGGCTGGCCACGGAGGATGAGCGGGTGAATCTCGACGAGATCATTCGGGATGCGGCCAACTGCATGCGCGAGGCGCGCCGGTCGGTGGCCGGGCTGCGCGGCGGGGAGGCGTCGCCTTCGGCGCTGACCGAGGCGCTGGCCCAGCTCGCCAGGCAACTGACGGAGATGAAGGATATCCGCCTGCGCCTGCACGTGCAGCATGGCACGCCCAGTCTGCCGGCCGAAATTCAGTACAATGTCCTTCGCATTGCGCAGGAAGCCATTGCCAACGCGGTCGCGCATTCCGGCGCGAATTGCGTGGATGTGTCGCTGACGTGCGATGCCGAGTTCATGGAACTGCGCGTGACGGATGACGGCGCGGGATTCGACAGCCAGGCGACCGCCTCGCATCAGTCGGGCCACTATGGGTTGATCGGCATGAGAGAGCGCGCCAGCCAGATTGGCGGAGAGCTTGGGATCGACAGCGGTTTGGGCAGAGGCACGCAGATCGTTCTCCGGCTGCCGGTGAAACAGGCGCCGGCCGACGGGGCAACGCCCGCCAGAGTGCAGTCGCCATCAGCGGAGGTCTAAGTGGCAGAGCCAAGCGGCCAACCTATCCGCATTCTGTGCGCCGACGACCATCCCCTGGTGCGCAAGGGCATTGCGTCGATTCTGGAGAATGAGCCGGACATGCAGCTCGTGGCCGAGGCGGGAAATGGGCGCGATGCCGTGGCGCAGTTCAAGGCGCACCGGCCCGACGTGACGCTGATGGATCTGCGCATGCCCGAAGTGGACGGAGTGGCGGCGACCAGGATGATCCGGCATGAGTTTCCCGACGCCAGGATCATCGCGTTGACCAGCTACGACGGCGACCAGGAAATCCACCGGGCGCTGGAGGCTGGCGTGCGGGGCTACATTCTCAAGGAGATGGTACACACAGAAGTCCTGCGCCCATCCGCCTGGTCCATTCGGGCAGGCGGCTGATGCCGCAGGAAGTGGCCGACCGCCTGAGTGGCTATTTTCCGCAGTCAGCGCTCACGCCGCGCGAGGTGGAGGTGCTCGCCCTGGTGGCCGAGGGGCTGTCCAACAAGGAGATCGGCCAGCGCCTCGGAACGGCCGGCGGCACCGTGAAGATCCACATCCAGAACGTACTGGCGAAGCTGGGCGCGGCCGATCGAACACATGCGGTGACGATTGCCATTCAGCGGGGAATTCTCAGGCTGGGGGAGTGAGGACGAAGAGGTCAAATGACCATCCCATCGTCGCCCTGTCCATTCGCATCAGGAGGACTCATGCACCGCTACCTGTTCATCCTGTTCGTTTTCGCTTGTTCGCCCGCGTTTGCCGGCCGGGCGTATTGCCCGCGCATCACCAGCGAGCACAACGCCGACACCACCGACCTGCGGCGGTTCCGCAGCTTCGCGCCCTGGAAGGACAAGACCGACAACGACCTGGCCATCGCCATCTGGCAATACCTGTGCGATTACGAGACGGGGCTCTACCACTTCTACGAGGTGAGGGATGGGCCCGATTCGTTTCCCGAGTACGCGACGATGCGCGAGCCGCTGAAGATGCTCAATGTCTACAACTGCGGCTACTGCGGGATTTTCGGCCCAACTGTCGAGGGCATCTATTACGGTTGCGGCTTCCCGGTCGGACGGAGCCTCGGAATCACCGGCTGGAATCACTGCGCGACGGAGATCTTCTACGCCAACGCCTGGCACTACATTGATGTGGACGTGCGCGGCGTCGTCCTGCGCCCTGATGGTGTGGTGGCCAGCATCAGGGAGGCGCAGACCAACAAGCAGTGGTGGCTCGACTCGCTGGGGAAGGTCAAGCCGTTCTTCCCGCACTCGGCCACGCCGCAGGGGACGGCCAGGGTCGCCGACGTTTATGCAAAGAGCGACATCGACTTTCAGTACCGCTGGTTCCAGGGCAGCCACACGGCCGACTTTGTGCTTCGGCGGGGCGAGAGTTTCACGCGCTGGTGGCAGCCGCAAGCGGGGCATTGGAACCATCGGCCGGAATACAACAACGAGGAGTGGGTCCGCAAGCTGATCATGACCCAGCCGATCGGCATGAAGCCGAACCACCGCGAGTTCACCAAGTGGAACCACGGCGAGGGGCTCTTCCACTACGCGCCCAACCTCACGACGGCCAGCACGGATTTCGCCGAGGGCGTGTACACATCGAAGGATGCGAAACCCGCGGCCGATGGGCTGGCGATCGGCAAAGGCGGCGAGGCCGTCTTCCGCGTCTTCACGCCGTTCGTGATCGCGCAGAAGGTCAACGACATCCTGCGCGAGGATGATGATACGGAGGCGTCGGCCATCGCGCTGGATTCGGCCGGGCCGGTGCAGGTCTCGATCTCGCTGGATAACGGCCTGAGCTGGACGGAGGTCGGGTCAGCCGAGGGCAGGCGATCGATCGACCTGACGAAATGGGTGAAAGGAACCTATGGCTGCATAGCCCGATTCGCCGCGCCGTCGGCCGATACGACGATCCGATCCTTGGCGATCGACACGTGGGTCCAAGTGGCGCCAATCTCCCTGCCGCGCCTGAAGAAAGGCATCAACCACCTGCGCTACGATGCTGGCGATCGCTATGACATGATCACCGAACCGGTGCTCGTGCTGCCCAACGCCGCCGATCCCGACGATCTGACAAAATACGTTGTCGAGATGCCCAAGGACTACGACCCCGCGCAAGCTACACCGGATCCATGGCAACGTGGTCGTGAAGCTGCCCGCCCCGCCGGGAACGAAGATCGCCTGGGTGAGCATGGGTGCGACGTTCAACACGCACCAGGACGCAGCCGCGAAGAATACGGATAACCGGATCGCATATGCTGTGGATGAACCGCGCGACTTCAAGGAAGTCTACAAAGCGGATGTGCCGGCGTGGGTGAACCACTGGCGGTACAACTGGGATGTCGACGTGCGCCTCGATCGGCCGGCCGATACGGTCTACGCGAAGTTCACCGGCAAACCGGGCGTGAACGTTGTCCGCGCCTGCCTGCACGTCACACCCGCAATCCCGGCCGAGCCGGCCATGAAGATCACGCATGGCTACAGCATCGGCGGGAAAATGACGGAGAAGACGGTCGAGATGAAGGCACCGGGCGATTACACGATCGACTGCGACGGCGAGGTGGAGAACGTGTTTCTGAAGATGGAGAGATGAAAGGGTCGTTCGAAGTGCAGGCTTCAGCGCTTCAGCCCGTGGCAGGCGCCGACTACGCAATTTGCCGGCGGGCCAACTGGCTGCCTATGATCTTCCCGGCATGAGACCCGCCCTGGGCCTGCTGGCCGGAATATCTCTCTTAGCCTCCTGCGCGTGCGCTGGCGAGCAATCCAACGAGCTACCCCGCGACCTGGCCCGTGCGCAACTGCTGGCCGACGTCTCAGCGGTCACGCCGGGAACGACGTTTACCATCGGGGTCCTGTTTCAACTCAAACCGGATTGGCACATTTATTGGAAGAACCCCGGCGATACGGGGATGGCCACGGAGGTGCAACTCGCCGCGCCGGCGGGTTTCGCGGCAGGCGAGCTGCGCTGGCCGGCTCCGGTGGCGCTGCCGCAGCCGGGGGGCTCGATCGATTACGGCTACAGCGACTCGGTGCTGCTCAGCGCCAAGGTTACAGCCCCGGCGGACCTCAGGGGCGGCTCGCAGGTCAGTTTGTCGGCCCGGTGCCACTGGCTGGTCTGCAAGGACCGCTGCGTTGCCGGAAATGCCGTGCTGTCGCTGGGCCTGCCGGTGGTTGAGGCCGGGGCGCCTGCCCTCCCCGTCAACCAGCGGGTCTTCGCCGACTGGGAACGCCGCCTGCCGCACGATGCCGCCTCGCCGGACAGCCCACTACGCGTGCGGATCGCCGGTGGATTGCCGTCCGATGGCGCGGGTGAGTTCCAGGTGAATATGACCTGGGCCGCGCAGCATGGGCGGGCCGCGCGCGATCTGGCGTTCTGTCCGGCTCCCGCTGACGACCTGAGAGTCGAAAACATCAGGACCACGCTCACGCCGGACGGTGGCGTAGTCGCATTCGCCGCCCGGCGACTCAAAGGTGACAGGGAACCATCGGCCGTCCTGCCCGCGGTGATTGCATTCACTGACGCCACCGGCCAGCGACTGGGTGTGAGCATTTCGGTGCCCCTGGCGCCCGCCGTCAACAAGAACGAGCGATAACAGAGATTGCACATAGGTAGTCGACAACAAACATAGGAGCAACCCATGCGGAACAATCTTCGTACGACAGCACTTGGAGTGGCGACGCTGGCGGCATTGGGCCTGGCGGCCATCTCGGCCGTCCGCGCCGCACAGACGAAAGCGACCGTCGCGCGCCGGCCCCGACTTTCACGCTTGAGGACCAGGACGGCAGGAAGGTCAGCCTCTCGGACTACAAGGACCAGATCGTCGTGCTGGAATGGTGGAACGAGGGCTGCCCCGTCTCCGCCCGGCACGCAAGGGCCGGCACAATGGTCCAGACGTTTACCAAGTACCAGGACAAGGGCGTCGTCTGGCTGGCGATCAACTCGACCAGCTCGGCCACCAACGGATCGGACAAGAAGGCTGCGGAGGCTGCCAAGCTCAACTACCCCATTCTCAACGACGCCTCGGGCGACATCGGCCACGCCTACGGCGCCAGGACCACTCCGCACATGTTCATGGTCAACAAGTCCGGCAAGCTCGTCTACGACGGTGCGATCGACGACGACCCCGGCGGGAGCAAGAGCGACAAGCTGAACTACGTCGCCAAGGCCCTGGACGAGCTCCTGGCCGGCAAATCCGTGTCCACCCCCGAGACCAAGCCCTACGGCTGCGGCGTAAAGTACAAGTGATGCCCGCCGTATGCTGTCGTTGTCTGTCACCGCTGGCCTGAAGGACTCAGGGGCCGATAGAGCTTGGCCCGGAACTCCGGCTGGCGCAGCAGCACCGCCTGCAAGAATCGGAAGCTGTCGGCCAGGTAGCCTTCATAGCCGCAGGGCTTGCCATCCCACGTGGTCCACTCCATCCCCTTCTCGGCCGCGTCGATCACGCCGTTGTGAAACTCGCCACGGAACTGCCGCTCCAGCATGGCCGCCAGGATTCGGTCGGCACGCTCGTTCTGCCCGGTGAGGTAATGGGCCATGAGGAAGTGCAGCACGTGCCCGGGCGTAATTCCGCCGTTCTGATAGTGGCCGAAGGTGTCGGTGCCATCGTCGCGCTTCGGGCAGCCGAAGCCGTCGGGCACGCGCTCGCCCGCCACCAGATAGTCTCCGCGTCGCACCGGCAGAAGCATCGGCGGCACGCCCAGGTCCCATCGCGTGAATCCCACGGCCTGCATCTTCGCCCACAGCCGATCCAGAATTGCCCTGGCCGCGTCGCCTTCGATCAGCCCGTACTCGATGGCCAGGCCGTTGAATGTCGGCCCGGCGTAGTCGTGCAACTCACCGTCGCGGCTCTTCCACATGGCCAGCCAGCCGGTGGCGGGGTTCATCAGCGCTTTGGCGTACGCGGCCTTGAGTCGATCCGCCAGGATGGTGTATCGCTTCTGCTGCTCGCTACGCCCCAGTTGCTTCTCCAGGTCAGCCCCGCACCTCCAGGCCCGATACGTGAGGGCGTTGGTATAGGCATCCTTGTGGCCGCAATTGAGGGCGTCCCACCAGGAGCACGAGCGGTTGGGCTGATGCAGCGTGCCGAGGTTGCCGCTCTGCGTCGCCTCGATCAAACCGTCATTGTCGATGTCCCGCCGCGCCAGGAAGTCGGCCACCATCTCCAGCTTGGGCATGCGCCTGACCAGCCACTCGCGGTCGCCGGTGCATTCGACATAATCCCAGGCGGCGATGAGCGGCCCGGCATCGGCGTCGAGGAAATTGCCATAATCCCAGTAGCAGGTCAGCTCACCCGTAAGGCGACCCTCGGCATCTTTGCGCATTCGCTGGTCGAGCCAGAAATCGACCGTGCGCCGAACCATCGGGGCCAGGTTGACTCCCGGCGCTGGCTCCGGCAGAAAAAGCACCTGATCGGTATAGAACCACAGCGAGCAACTGGCCGGATCGCTGATGACATTGTTGCCGAGAATGCCGGGCGGCGAGCTGAACGGCTTGTTCTGCTCTCCCCACCTGGCGCAGGGCTGAAGCGCGTTGAGCCAGCCCCGGCGCGCCAACCGCCACATGGCCGGGTCCTTCAATCCCGGCGGCGGGCTCAGGAGCAGGGGCGTGAAGACGAGCTTGATAGGTCTTTCAGGCGTCGCCTCGGGAAAGACGAGTATGACGTTGACGTACTTGTCCTTGCGGCTGCCTTCCAGCCGCCCATGCACTGCCGCGCCAGTGGCTTCCGTGAGGAGCATCGGCCCGAAATCCGGGGCGTTGATGATCGCTGGGAGAAGGAACGCGCCTAAATCGGTCCATCCGGCGGACAGCGCCGTCGTAGGTGTCACCCGCGGGTCGAAAGGCAGGACAAGCTCGCGGCCCGACTGCACGGTGATGGTCAGGGCCTGTTCATTGACGGCAACAGCGATGGCCTGTCGCGGAGCGCCGGATGGCATGGTGGCCGGGGATCGAAGCAGGTTGGTGGCAATGCGGTCGCCGCCTTCGGTGTCCCAGCTCAGGAACGTGATGGATTGGCGGGCGGCGTCGGTCTCCGCGCAAACCGGGGGCGCGGCTCGTCTGCCATCGACCAGGCAGTGCATTTCAGTACGGCAGGCAGAACCACGGCAAGCGTGATCCAGAAGCAAGCAGCGTTCATGGAGCCATCGTACCGGAAAGCGGCCAGTTCGCCGATACCCGTGTCACGCGGCTACGGAGCCTCGGCGATCTTGTCGTCGGCGCAGCGGCCAACAGACGCATGGCCGTAAGGATCGCGTTCGCGCACATGGTCGCCCTTGATGGCGTGAACTCGCGCGTTTGGCTTCAACGCCCACGGCGGCTGATCGTACCGCAGATGGTATCGATCCGATGCGGCCAAGGAGGCACATGTCCCGATATCTGTCGCTCGTGTCCGCTGTGGTGTTCACCCTGTGCCGGGCCGCGCCAGCTCAGCGGGCCAGAGAGCCGTTGGTGACGGTCGAGGCGGCCGGACACGACGTGCCGCTTATCGGCCATCGCAGCGCCATGCTCGCCAGCGCTCCCGACGGCAAATGGGAACCCAGGGCGCATCAGTGAAGTCATACAATACGCGTTTCCAACTCGATGAAGATCCGATCTCGGAAGGCGGCAAGTGGATCAACGGCGCGAAAGACGGGATCGACTGGTACAACGTCATCACCGGGAACGGGGTGGCCTATGGCGCGGTGAGCAAGGGGGAGTACACCGATCCGACCGCATTGCTCACAGGCGCATGGGGAAAGAACCAGATCGTGAAGGCGAAGGTGTTCAGCAGGAACCAAACGGAGAAGTATTACCAGGAAGTCGAGATACGCCTGCGAAGCACGTTGACGCGGCAGCGCTGCACGGGGTACGAGGTGTTCTGGCGGTGCCTGAAGACAAAGAACGCCTACGTGGAGATTGTCCGGTGGAACGGGAAGGTGGGCGATTGGACGTCGCTGCAAAAGCACGGCGGTTCGCAATATGGAGTCAAGGACGGCAACCTGGTGGAAGCAACTATCGTCGGCAATATGATCAAGGGATACCTCAACGGCGTGGAAGTGATAACCGCCACGGACAAGACCTACACCGCGGGCAATCCGGGGATGGGGTTCAACTACGGCGTGGGGGAGAGCAACGGCGACTTTGGGTTCTCATCCTGCGAAGTGGACAGCTACGACAACTGAGGAACAGTTTGCCGGTTTGGATTCGCGCCAGCTCCACGATGATCCTTGAGTCGTCGCAAAGCCTGCCCCGAACAATGCGGGCCTCTTTCGTCGGCGAGATAGCCGTAACGGCCATGATCTGATTGTGTCCGATCGGCAGACGTTTCGGGTACAGTTGTGCCCTCGCTTCCACAGGGACGACCGTCCCATTCCCGCACAGGCGGGAGAATCGACCCAATCAGTACGGCCAGTATTCTACCTCGATCCATCGAAAAAGTTGAACGCCCCGCAACAAACCTGTCGTAGGCAAATAGTCTTGCGCAGAAAGACAACTATGAAAGCACACAGAATCGACATGCTGATCTTCGCGATCGTTCTGGTCACCAAGAGCTACGGCGCCGACCCTTTGGGCGTATCCCCGCCGAGCGGTAAGCACTGGACCGTGACGTTCGAGGATGATTTCACGAAGGACCGTTCGATCAATAAGAACAAGTGGAACGGCGGCGCCGGCGGCACCGACTGGGGCAACCTGGACTTTCATGGAAAGCCGGGCGGCACCGCCATGTTCGCCGAAACTAACGACCCAGGTGGACAGCACTACGAGGGCTGCACTCTCAGTCGCACGAATGGTCTGGAGATGCGGTCGCCGGGTGCTCCCAGCACTGCGCTGCAGACCGGTGGTACAACAGCCCAGAATGCCAAATTCATCCAGAAGTTCGGCTATTGGGAGGCCCGCTTCAAGGTTCCGCACAACACCCATGGCGAGGGTACGGGCCTTCACTCCGATTTTTGGATGCACCCAATCCCGGAGGGCACTAAGAGCCCCACTGACTGGTTGCCGGAGATTAATGTCGGGGAGAGACCGACCTGGGATGCCAACCTCGACAAGGCCAACAACAAGATCTTCTTCGGCATCCATGACTACGGTGACCATGGCGTGCGGCGTGACAATATTTACGGTGGCCCCCATGGAACCTCACCACTCACGGATCTCTCCGCGGACTGGCACACCTACGGATTATACTGGAGGGACGATGGTTCGGGACCATACGGCTCCATGCAATTCTATCTGGATGGGAAACCATTGGAGAAACCATTGGAGAAGCCGTATACCCTGAATGCCAGTTCGACCAACATGGCAAGCGGGATATACATTTTTCTTCTGTTGGATAACGACAACAAGGGCGCCGACTGGAAGAACAATCCGTTCTGCGTGCAATATGTCAGGGTCTGGCGGCTGGACCCGTCGGTGGCGACGGTAACGGTGGATTGCTCCCAACAGCAAGGGAGCTTTCCCCATTACAATAAGTTCGCAAGCCATATTAGATGCGCGGGCCCGGCGTCAACCGCGCTGATGAAAGACGTCTGCCAGGGCGGGCTGATACGCACCTTCTACTCCCTTGATGATGCCGTTGTGATTTCTCCCGGCAAGTATAATTGGAATGCTGTTTCCGACGAGGGCACCGGGATATTCAACACAGTGTCTCCTTATTGGAAAGCCGATCCCATGGTGGACAACATCATCGCCATGGGAGCGCAGCCGGTGTTGTGCATCGATTTCAAGCCCACCAAGGGCAAGGCGCCGAAGTGGCTGGGGACCTGGCCCACCAAGAGCGGCGACTGGCCCGTGTTTGACCGGGTGATCGGCGACTGGCTGGCGCATGTCAAGGATCGCTATCCGCGGTGCCAGTACATCGAAGTCTTCAACGAGCCGGCTTATGATGGCGTCAGTCAAGCCGACATCTGCGCCGTGTACCATCATGTCGCGCTGGACGTGCAAAAGGCCAATTTGGCCGGGGCCCATTTCAAGGTGGGCGGCGCGGCCGAAACCCTGGGGGCCCAGGTGCCGGGCACGACCGTGTTGGTGGAATACGCGGCGAAAAACAACCTGCCTTTGGATTTCGTCTCGTGGCATTGCTACAACGACGTCTCCAATGGCGAACCCCGCGGCGCCGCGACCTGGCGCTGCGAATCCAGGGCATGCTCAACGCGCACCACAAGGGCGACATTCCCCAACTGATCACGGAGTGGAACTGCACGACCTGGGATCGCGGCAAAAGCGCCCAAGTGTTCGCGAATCAGGGGGCATGGCTGGCCGCGGGATGGTCCGGGTGCTCGGAGACGGGGCTTGGGGAGAAGCTGATCCCCATGCCTTTTTGCATCAACAGTTACGTTGGGGACTACCAATCCATTGTGGCGCCCACCGGGAAAGACTACGCCGACGGCAAGGTATTTCCGGAATACAACGTCTACAAAATGATGTCGATGCAGAAGGCCACGCGCATCAAGGCCTCCAGCGACAACCGGAATACTTACCCGATGGCCAGCATGGGCGACGACGGATCGGTGGCGCTGATGGTCTCGCGGCCCGCCAGCTCCGGTCTCAGCGCTAAAATCACGTTCACGAATCTTCCCCCGCAATTCGCGGCAGGCGCGTACTCGGTGGACCGCTACCTGGTGGACGAGATGCACAGCAATTACATGCACGACAAGGCCAATGACAAGCTACAGAAGATCGGTAACGAGAAAGTCGCCGCGGGCGAGGGCTATTCAACCACGGTCACCCTGGGCGGCAACGCGGTGATCATGCTCGTGCTTACGCCCGTGGATCCCGCCCACGCGCGGCACCGTGACTGGGCGGCGTTTCCTCAACGATCTCCAACGTAAATGGCTCGGCTACAGCTTGCGCACGACGACCAGCACGGGGTTCCATGGGCGGATGCTTTCCCAAGCGAACGCAACCCGACTCTACAGACTCCGCCCTCCCCCCGTTATAATCCCCGCCCATGCTCAAGCGCCCGGCCATCTTCTTCGACCGCGACAACACCCTCATCGCCAGCGACGGCTTCCTGGGCGATCCCGCCGCCGTCATCCTTGTCGATGGCGCGGCCGACGCCGTCGCCAAGGCCCGCCAATATGGCTTTAAGGTCCTGACCTTCAGCAATCAGAGCGGCGTGGCGCGGGGACTGTTCGATGAAGATGCCGTCCGGGCAGTAAACAGGCGCATCGACGATCTGCTGCAACTGACTAATCCATCGGCAGTTATAGAATCGCACGAGTATTGCCCCTATCACCCGGAAGGCACTGTCGAGGCCTATTGCAAGGAAAGCCCCATGCGCAAGCCCGCGCCGGGAATGCTGCTGGCGGCGGCCGATCGCATTGGCCTGGACCTGGCGCGAAGCTGGGTCGTCGGCGATGCCCCGCGCAACATCGAGGCCGGCCATGCCGCCGGGTGCCGCACGATCCTCTTTACCGACCCCAAGTTAAAGAAATCGCCGGCCGCCGATCAGCCCAGCGGCGTCGCGCCGGATTTCACGGCGAGCAGTCTTCGCGAGGCCGTGGACCTGATCGCCAAACAGGCCTTCAGCAAGCCCATGGCGAAGGCCAAGGCCAGCTCAACCCCCCCGCCGGCGGCAGCGGCGCCGGCCGATCCACCCGGCCAAAACGTCTCGGCGGCCACGGTCGAGGACAGCCCTTCTCAGAACACAGGCGGGACGCCTGTGCCACCTTCTCAGAACACAGCCGGGACGCCTGTGCCACCAGCGATGGAAGTCGATGATCTGCCCGATCTTCCGGCGCCCGTTCCCCGTTTGAAGACCCGAGGCGAGCTTCGCCCGCCGCGCACGGCCCGCGACATCCAGATTCCCGACGATGATGCGCCCTCGTCCAGGGTTGAATCGCTGCTCCTGCAGATTCTCAACCACCTCCGCAAACGTGACGACCATCACACCGACTTCTCCGTGATGCAACTTCTTGTCGTCATCGCCCAGATGCTGTCGCTCGGCAGCCTCTTTCTCGCCTGGGTCTACCGCGCGGAGCCATCGGCCATTCCGCTGCTTCTGGCGGCCATCGCGCTGCAGACGATGTCGATATCGCTCATGTTGGGCAGTAGATAGCAGATAGTGGATAGCAGATAGTAGGCAGCGAGTGCGTCTTCCATCAGCTATCCGCTGTCTGCTATCCGCTATTCCCATCACTGGACATCCCGTATAATTCCCCCGTCATTGGTGCAACGGAGAAGCCCAGCATGCCTATTTACGCCTTCGAAGCGATGAACTCCTCCGGCCAGGAGGTCAAAGAGGAACTGGAGGCCGCCACTTCCGAAGAGGCGATCGCCAAGATTCGCCAAAAGGGCCTTTTTCCGACCAAGGTCCGGGAGAAGGCCGGCAAGAAGAAGGTCCAGAAGAAAAAGGAGGAGTTGGCCAGCACCTCCACGAAGAAGATGCCGATTTCGATCGGCGGAGTCTCAACCAAGCAGCTTACCGCCTTCACCCGCCAGCTCTCGACGCTGCAGGATGCCGGCCTGCCCATCCTGCGGTCGCTGCAGATCCTCGAGCAGCAGCAGAAGCCCGGCCTGCTCAAGGCCATCCTCGGCGCCGTGGCCGAGGATGTCGAAGGCGGGGGCTCGCTCTCCGACGCCATGTCCAAGCACCCCAAGGCCTTCGACAAGCTCTACACCAACATGGTGGCCGCCGGCGAAGCGGGCGGCGTGCTCGACCTGATCCTGGCCCGCCTGGCCGATTTCATGGAAAAGGCGCAGAAGCTCAAGAAGAAGGTCGTCGGCGCCATGATCTACCCGGCCGTGGTCATCTCCATCGCCATCGGCATTGTGTCGATGATCATGATCTTCGTCATTCCCAAATTTGAGCAGATTTTCAAGGATTTCAAGGTCGAGCTGCCCCCCATCACCATGATGCTCCTGACCATCAGCCGCTTTTTCGCCAACGACTATGGCTGGGTCTATGTCCTCGGCTCGCCCCTGCTGATCTGGGGCATTATGCGGCTGCTCAAGATGAGCGAGGGCGGCCGGCATTTCGTCGATGTCGTCAAGCTCAAGATCCCGATCCTCGGCAGCATCGTCGGCAAGAGCGTCATGGCCCGCTTCACGCGAACCCTGGGGACGCTCATCAGCGCCGGCGTGCCGATCCTCGACGCCATCAACATCACCAAGGACACCTGCGGCAACGACGTCTTCGCCCGCGCCCTGATCAAAGTCCACGACGCCATCCGCGAGGGCGAGAGCTTCGCCGATCCGCTGCGCGCCACCAAGGTCTGCGACTCCATCGTCGTGAACATGGTCGACGTCGGCGAGGAAACCGGCGACCTGGACAAGATGCTGCTCAAGGTGGCCGACAACTACGACAACGACGTCGACGTGCTCGTCGGCTCGCTGGTGAGCATTCTCGAGCCCGTCATGGTCGTCATGCTCGGCCTGATCGTCGGCTTCATCGTCATCGCCCTGTTCATGCCCATGATCACGCTGATCGGCAATCTCGGCGGCGGTGGCGGCGGCGGCAAGAAGTAGGAGGCACGGCCATGAATGCGAATGTCAGATCTCAGATCTCAAATGTCAGATCTCAGATTTCAGATTACGGAAGCGACGGAGCGACGAAGCGACGGAGCGACGAAGGGGTTTCGGATTTGAAATTTGGAATTCGAAATTTGAAATTTGAGATTCCAAATCTGAAATCCGCCCGTGGCTTCACCCTCGTCGAGCTGCTCGTCGTGATCGGGATCATCGGCATCCTGATGGCCCTCCTCCTGCCGGCCATCGAGAAGGTCCAGTATTACGCGCGAAAGACGCGCAACGCCAACATGATCCGGGTGGTCACCGGCGCCATCGAAGACTACCAGCGGCAGTTCTACGCGTATCCGGGACCGTATGGCAACGGCGAAATCAACCCTTACAACAACAACAATGCAACGATGGAGCAGAACCTCGTCCTGGGTCTGCTCGGGGGCCTGCAGAACGTCAACGGCACCATCAGCTACAATTCCGCCCTCGTCGGCCAGGGCCCGCTCAACCTCAACGCCAATAACCCCAACGCCAAGCCCTACGGGCCGTTCATCAGCAACTACGCTGGCATGCTCTCCAAGACCGCGCCGGAGTTCCTCGATCGCGCCGGGTTCGATCGGCCGCTGCTCTATCTCCGGGCCGTGAAAGGCGCCACCGGCGGGATCATCGCTGACGGCATGGGGGCAACGTACGACCTCAAGCAAATCAGCGGCTACACCAATCAATCCTACAATTCCGATCCCTATAACTCGGTTCACCGCGGGTACAGCGATGCGGTACACACACCCTATAGCTTCCAGGGCACCCAGGGGCTACTCTATCTGGGCAGCACCACGCTCCCGCCCCTGGCCGATGGTACGCCCAACGACGCCATCGCATACTTCCGCAATCCCTCAATCACCAGCACCGCCCGCAATGCCGACACCTTTATTCTCATCAGCGCAGGAATGGACGGACTCTATGGCAGCGCCGACGACGACACCAACTTCGGCCAGGTCGTGCCCTAGCGGCTTTACGCTCATCGAGCTGCTGGTGGTCCTGGGCATCATGACCGTCCTGGCCAGCCTCATCATCGGCGCGGCCAGCTATGCGCAAGATCGCCGCACGCGCCCGCGTCCGCGGCAACTTCCAGGCCATCTCCTGGGCCCTGGACCAGTACCGCCAGGATTGGAACGGCTACCCGTTCGTCGATGTGGCCAACGGCGAAAAAGGCTGCATCGCGCTGGCGCGGTGGCTGGTGGCGCCGGCGGCCGCGGCGGTCGATGGCGCCGATGGCCCCGGTTTCCGCAAAGTCGCCGGCGGCAAGATCTACGGCCCTTATCTCCGTCCCGATAGCTTCAAGCTCTTTCAGTTGGACCCGAACAACCAGTGGGTCATCCTCGAAGATTACGAGCACCCCATCGAATACTACCCCAAGCTCAAGCAGGGCCCACAGGGCTATACGTGCATCGTGACCACCTGGGCCAGCATCAACTCCGGCCAGTACCCGATGTTCTGCCAGGACCACGGATCGATTCTCGATCCCAGCGGCGGCAATCAGGTCCTCCTGGCCGCGCTGGGCGCGCCGCTTGTGGACCCGAGCAAACCGTTTGACATCAACAACAACCGTTACGACAACACGCCCGCCAGCATCGCCGGCCTGAAATTCACCGGCGATTTCATCCTCGCTTCCCCCGGCCTCGACACGCCCTCGATCAAGACCATGCCCGGAACCACCGGCCTCCAGCGTGCGACGAACTACTTCGACCCCACCAAGCCCTACTTGCAGTGGGAGATCGGCGATTCCGACGAGATGTACAACTTCGCGCAATGATCCGTCGCCCTGCACATTTTCGATTTTCGATTTTCGATTTTCGATTGGCAATCGAAAACCGAGAATCGTCAGTTGTCCGTGGTCCGTTGTCCGTGGACGGGTCAATGGTCCGCTGGTCAGTCGGTCGCGCCTGGACGAGTCCAGCGCATCGGCTCGGTGTGAGATCCACTGACCAACGGACGACGGACCCAACTACTGACAACAGACCACTGACGACGGACAGCGGCCTCTCAATCGAAAATCGAAAATTGAAAATCAAAAATGGCTTTACTCTCCTCGGCCTCATGACCACCGTCGCCACGCTCATCATCCTCCTGGGCCTGATGGTGGGCCTGGCCCGCGACGTGCGCAACCGCTCGGCCGACGCGCTCACGCTCGATCTGCTGGGGCAGCTCGAGCACATCATGGCCCCCTATCGCAATCACGCCGCGCTGCAGGCCGCCCTGGCAAAGATCGAGCCGGTGGTCAGCGCGCAGCCGGGCGAGAACACCGAAGACGACCTGCACCGCCGCGCCGAGAAGAACAGCCTCGACTTCGTGCGCACCTGCCGCGAGATTCTCGGGCCGGACATTTTCGGCGAGCTGCCGCTTTCGCTCTACGATCAGGCCATGCTGCGCGACGCCTGGGGCATGCCGGTGGCCTATATGCCGCCGGGGGCGCTGAATATCCAGATCGCGGCGCAGGGATTCGGGTTTTTCTGGTCGGCCGGGCCGGATCGCAAGTTTAAGACACTGGCCGACAATCTCTACAGTTACGAGCGTCCGGCGCTGGACACCACGAATAATACAGCGGAGCAGCAACCATGAACCGTCGCCGCAGCGCATTCGCATTGATGGAGCTCATGATCGTGATCGCGGTCATCGGGATCCTCATGAGCATGATCGTGGCGGGGATGCGCTACGTGGGCGAACAGAACAAGGCCCGCGCAACCCACGTGACGATGGAGAATTTCGCGGCGATTTTGCAGGAGTATGAGCAGAAGACGAAGCTGCAGTTCACGGGCTCGGTAGCGGCCGGCGACGTGACGGAGAACGTCAATTCGCAGACCGATGCCAACGGGCGCTACGGCTATGCGGTTCTCCAGACGCAGCGGGCGTTGCGCCTGGCGCTGACGATGCCCCATAATCGCGAGCTGTTCGCCCGTTTTCCCAGCAATCAACAGATGCCGCTGCTATGGTGCAAGAACGTCACGTATTGGCCCGGCGATTTGATCAAGGCCGCCAAGACGGACACGCAGGGCTTCCGCTGCATCACCCAAAATGCCAACGGCGTGCAGCTCACGGCCCCGCCCGTCGCCGGCGCTGACTGGGAGTTGACCGGCGAGCACGTGCCGCTGCTCCTGGATGCCTGGGGCAATCCCATCATCTATGTTCCGCGGCCAAACATGGTCCCCAACAGCGACGGTCCGCCCCCGATCGTTATCGACTGGTACAGCCGCTACAGTCTTATCATTGGCACGGGCTCCGGCCGCATCGTCTGGCCCGCCCGGGCATATCCGGCCAAGCCCGGCAATGCCAACAACGAGAAGGACTACAACTATATCTACAACGCCTTCGGCCACTACCAGGCCTTTCTCGCCTCCGCCGGCACCGATGGCAACATGGGCGGCAACCCGACACACCCCGGTACCGGCAACGACAACGTTTACTCCTTCGAGAAATAACCATGCTGAGCTACGATCGACAGTACCGAGTCCCCAGTACCGAGTACCGAGTTTCGGCATCGGCCGCTCGGAACTCGGAACTCGGAACTCGCCGCTCTTCCGGCCCTTCGTCGCTTCGTCGCTCCGTCGCTTCGTCGCTCTCCCCAATCGCAGATCTGAAATTTGAAATTCGAAATTCCAAATTCCAAAGTGCCTTCACCCTCGTCGAGATGCTCATCGTCATCGGCATCATCATGATCCTGATCGTCATGTCCGTGCCGCTGATCAGCGCCATCACCGGCTCGCGCAGCGTGGAGAGCGCGCGTAATCAGGTGCAGGCGCTGCTGGTCACCGCCCGCACGGAGGCCATGCAGATCCAGAAGTACGAGGGAATCCTGTTCTTCACCGACACCAGCACCGATCGGATCAAGGCGGCGTTTGTGTACGGCGACGAGGGCTACGACGCCAACGGCACCCTCGCCGTGTTCCTCACCACCGACATCGACCGCGAGGCAACGATGCTGACCAAGGGCGTGAGCATCGAAGGCATCAACCCGGCCCCTGCCAACACCGCGACTCGCTACGTCGGGCTCTATCCCTTCGCCATTAACGGCAAGCCAACCTCCCTCCCCATCGGCTGCGTCATCCTCTTCGACGGCCGCGGCCAGCTCGTCAGCATGCCCTTCTACCTCCAGATCGGCTGGTTGCCCGATCCCACCACCAAGCCCACCCAGATCGCCTGGCTGCCCCTGGGCAAGCTCCTCTACATCGCCGACTACAACGCCACGTATGCCCCCGCCCCCACCATCCCGCCCGGCCGGCTCTCGCAGGTGGGCCTGACCCTCTTCGACCGCGAGAACTTCCGCAGCCTTTTCGGCAAGACGGCCGAGAACGCCGACACCGATCCCCAGGCGACGTGGATCGACTCCAGCTCCGTCCCGCTGCTGGTGAACTGCTACAACGGCACGCTCAATCGAGGCGAATGACATGGATTTTCGATTTTCGATTTTCGACTTTCGATTGAAGACGGCCGCTGCCGAGAGCTTGCCGTGCGCGTTGCCAAATCGAAAATTGAAAATCCCAAATCCAAAATTCCGCCGCGCCGTCACCTTCACCGAAATCCTCTTCGCCGTCGCGCTGCTGGGCATTGGCTTCGTCCTCCTGGCCGGCATGTTCCCCGTGGCCATCCAGCAGACGCAGAACACGGTAGAGGAGGGCGTGGGGGCGAATACGGCGATGGCGGCGGTCAGGTGTTTCGAGCAAGTGGACCCCTCGCTTCTTGTTCCAACCAACGGCGTCGTATCGCCCTGTGACAGCGCGATGTGGCCGCGCATCGCCGGGAATCTGGTCAACCAGCAGGATCTGCGGTTTGCGTGGGTGCCGCTGTATCGCCGCGAGCCGCACTGGGACCACGCGCAGGTCATCATGATTGCCGTTCAATGCCGCAACGCATCAGGGTTCGGCCCGGCGGATATTGTCAACGCCGGCAGTTTTCCGCCGAACCTGATGGCCCGGCCCGTGGATATCGCGGGCCTGGCAGCCGACCAGGTCGCGTTTGCCAATCCACAGACAAACCTGCCGGATTTGACGGGCGGGCTGGCGCCGGGAGGGTTCATCCTGATCGCCGAGGGATCCACGGCCGGATGTGTGTATCGTCTGGGTACCCAGATCGACCGCTACCATTACTACTTTTCCCCCGGCGAAGGCCCGAAGTACCCCAGCGAGCTTATCCCCCCGAGTAACGTGACCGTTAGAGCCTATTTCGTCGGCAGGGGCTACGACTATCCCAACATGGGCGCTAGCCAGCCCGCTTTTGCCGGCCCGGCCATGGACATCACCGCCTACACGACCATTGTCCCAGCGAGATAACATGACAGCTCGAATGACTAGCCGCCGCGCCTTCACCCTCGTTGAGGTCATTGTCTCGTTGTTTCTCGTGGTCATGCTCATCCTGGGCGTGTACGAAGTCTTCAACATGAGCAGCAAGACCGTGGGCGTCGGCCAGGCGGTCAGCACGATTGCGCGAGATGCCCGCACCGCGCAGGCGATCATGCAATACGACGGGCGCAACTGGTTGAAGGATGCCCCCGCGTTTGTGATCGTCAATTACCTGGACCCCGGCACGGGCCTGCGACGCGATTTCATGGCGTTCCCGGCACGAGGCATGTACCGGCGGCACACGATCGACAATGTCGGTGTCAACGGACGGGTCAATGAGAGCCGCGAAGCGTGGATATGGTACGGCCACTGCACGGGGGCCGATGCCCAGGCGCCAACATCTTTGGGCGCATGGCGCTGCTGCTCCGGGACGTGAACACGGTCCTGCCAGCCGAACTGGCGTACAGCTACCAGCGCACCGGCTCAGGCCTGACGCCAATCGGCGGCGGCACCGCGAACCTTCTGCTCTCCTATTACGATCTGGCTGTCTCCAGACAGTTGAACAACATGGAGCCGGCCGAAGGCCCCATCGAGCAGTTCCGCGTCGATGTCACGCGGGCGTGGCAGGCCGATGGTCAGCGCGATACTCTAACCAGCACTTGGTGGCAGCCGCTCGTCTACGGCGCAACGGGGCAGTACCGCTTCCTCTGCAGTCCCGTCCTCAGCAGACCAATTGGTCCGCAGCAGGTTGCCCAGGCATCGCCGAACTTCATCGAGAACGTCAGCCAGTGCATCATCGACTTCGCGGGCGACTTCGTCACGCAAGAGATCGATCAGGACCTGGACGGTGACGGGCGGGTTGACCTTGGCAAGCCCGTGTCGAAGGTTGGCGATGGCGTCATCGACTTCGTGCCAGTCGATGCCACCGGGAACCGCGCCATTCGGTGGTATGGCAGGACGGATGCGAGTCGCGGTATCTGGCAGGTCGGCGACTTCCGGGCTCTGACTCCGGCGAGCCAGACCACCGTCTGGCCGTTTGTCGAGCGCCGGATCGATGCTAACACGTACGTGTGCGTCTGGTACAACAGTTCCCCGGCATTCGTACGCATCAATCTGAAGATTGAAGACCCCACCGGCCGGCTTGTCAACGGGCCCTGGCACCAGTTCGTAATCGGGCCCAACTAGTTTGGAGTCCAGGTTTGGAGTTCCGGCTTTAGCCGGTCTGTTTCCTCGCGAATACTCAGAGGCATCTATGCCAACGCTCATTAAACCCCGCCGTGGATCGATCATGATCATGGTCGTGGCGCTGCTCGTGCTCCTGGCGCTCATGGGCACGGCCTGGATTGCCACCACTCGCTTCGACCGCGGCTCGTCGGCCGCCAACCTAACCAACACACAGACCGACGCAAACATGGAAGGTCTCAAGAATCGCGCCGTCACCGCGTTGGACCTCAGTGAGCAGACGGGGTACGATATTGGCCTGAACGCCGCGAGCTATCACTATTTCCGCCCTCGCTCCTCCTCCTATTGCCCCGGCGAGAGCAACGGCCAGGGGTATTTCTACAGTCCCTTTACGAGCATCGCCCCCGCGGGTAACGGTACTCGACGCGACCTGGCCGTCGGCCTGTACCTTTCCTCGCGCGTTCCCCAGTGCGACGACCCCACGGCCGTGCCCCCGATTGTGTATTGGCCGTGGATCTCCGCTCCGCTCCTGCCAACGCCAATCAACGCCCCGCTCGCGTTCGGCCAGACACCCAACCTGTTCGGATCCCCGTTTGTCGGGCCTGACCTCACGAACCGAAATTTTGTCCAAACGCTGAACGTGCGCCAGGGGCTCAGGCCAACTTATTGCGCCTTCATGGTCAACGGCCAGCCCACGGTCTTTCCCGCCCTTGAGGTCGAACAGCGCGCCCGGCAGCCTTCGCATCTTGGCCGCCGATACCGATGGCGATGGACTCGCCGACGCCGCTCTCTGGGTTGTGCCCAGCGATCAGGCCAACGCTGTTTTCGGTCAGATGGATGGCGTCACGTGGTTCTACGCCGCCCGCGTGGTTGACAACAATTCGGGCATTAACGCCACTACCGCGTGGGAATGGAACGTTCCCGGGTCCGCCGGTAATACACCGTATACCAATTTCTTCCCGACTAACATAGGCCTGCGGAGCATCATTAAGGGCACCCCCGCCGAGATAAATGCGCAGCTTCAGAATCTCAACCGCTATCGCTTCGGTCCCGCAGCCAACGGCATCGCCAAGACAAGCCCTGCTATCGCGGATGGCGGTGCCGACGCCGGCTTTACCTTCCTCAGTCCATACGAGGCCTTCTGGATGCAGCTTGGGCGCCGCATCGATTATCCCGGCTATAACCTTGGAGGCAGCCCACTTCCGTATGGTACTGTCAACAGCCGCTACCAGGCTATCCCGCAGGGCGACGCTTTCGCACTCGCCCGCAATTTCGTGCTCTGGGACGGGAAGACAGGCAGCACGCTCGAATCTCCGCTGACGCTGCTTGCTCCTCTTTCTGGGAATCGTCCCCCGACCCTCTGGGGCCGCTCCCAGAGATACCTTCCCGGCGACGCCTTTCCGTGGTGGAGCGATAACTTCAACTACTCCAACAGCGCAACTCTGCCCGATGGTGGCGACTACAGCCGCCGCGCCTTGCTCGTCAGCGCGCAGTCCGGTGACCAACGGCATTTCCCCCGCCTCCATCACCATCGCGCCGCTGACAGGGCCCCAGGGGCCACTCACGGGCCCCCACGCCCCGGCACAGGCGCCCCCGGTCTTCGCGTTCAACGACGGGCTGCCCTGGCAGGCCGGCATGACCTACGACCTGTACGGCAACTTTCCCGTAAAGGCGTCGCTCAACTCGGCCCCATTCGGCGAACTATGGCGCGCGTATTGGAATGTGATGTGCAACCGCCCGGCGGCCACGCACGATCCGAGATGCCGCCATGCCGCCCTACGATCCGACATTTGACACGACGCCGTTCTGGCGCCAGCTCATCGGCGGCGTGCCGGCCGACATCTATCTCGGGATGAAGTTCACCGGCAACACCGCGACTACGACGGACCCCGTTCACCCCGCAAAGATGTTCCGATCATCCATCCGAGACACGCGCCAGAGCGGGACCGCGCATTTCGACCCATCGCAGCAGTTACTCCTGCGAGCGGCTATCGCCGCCGCCAACACCATCCAACTCCGGGCGCTGGACAAGACCACTTACCGGACGGTGAGAATTCCCGTGTCCTGGTCCAGCAATGGCGCACGGCGCCTCTGCAGGTCTGGTACAAAGGATCGCGCCAGAATGCGACCGTGACGATTTACCCGGTTCGGCCGCAGCCGTTCATCACTGAAGTCTATCTGCAGACGAACACGGCTATTCACAACAATAAGCAGAATAAGTTCGGATACGTTGCCATCGAGATCTACAATCCATACAGGGACCGAGCTGTTAACGGCGATGCGAGCATTTCGTTGAGCGACGGCTGGCACGTGTATGCCGTGAGCCGCCCGGCAGGCTCCGATCCCTACAGCAGTGGCGGGCTCCAGTATGAGGACCTGGGTGCCTTTCCGGCCAACACGCCAGCTTTAGCCGCAGGGCAATATGCGGTCATCAAGAACTATAAGCAGGGTGCCAACGACGCGAACGCAGCACAAATTCGTCCCGATCTGCTGAGCACCTTCACTCCGGCGAACAGCATTTACATGAAGGACCTCGGCAAGGGCATTGGCCGCGAGCTCGTGCTCATGCGGCCCGCGCCCGTGCCTTCCAACACCTACATTCCCGGGGCCGGCGGCCAGACCCAACTGGCGCCCGTCGATCAATACGACTCAACCGGTCTGGTTCTGCAGCAGCCGCCCGATCCGACTCAGGACTATTTCGCGCAGTCGTGGCACTATACCCGCGAAACGCCATCGGACGCTGCTAACGGCAACCGCTGGCGCTGCGTCTACCCCGGCCGGTACGACGGCAATCTCGGCAAGACGACCCGCAACGATGCAAAGAATCTCGACGAAGGCATACCGCGCCATCAGGGCACGGAGGTCCGGTCGTGGCGGGCGGCGGATAAGATGGACGGGCAGACCCCCCCAGCCGTCGTTCCGGGCGCGGGCGCTCAGAATGAGCCCGATCCAGGCCTGTCGCTGGGGGCACCCAGCAACGCCCTGTACGACAAGGTCTTTACGATCCAGGTTGCCAATACCGACTCGCCGGGGCCCGGGGCTCCTGGAAATGGCCCGCCGGTCTTCCCCTACGGCGGCTTTGCCCGCGTTGGCGACATCATGCAGGTTCCGTTCATCGCCGGCTACGAGATCAAGGTCGGCAGTGAACTTGTGGAGTGGAACTCCGTATCAATGGACTCCGCTTTCGCGGAGGACACTGATGTGAAAGATGACGGCTGTGAGAACGTTGGCCGCTTCTGCCCCGTCTGGCAGACCGACAGCCCGCCTCCCGATCCGTTCGCGGCGCTCGACTGGTCCACGGCCAGCGGCAACTGGCGATACCAGTGGGCAACGAAGGTCTTCGACTACTTCACTGTTCAGGCCCCGCACGATGATTTCACCCCGGACCTGCCCGGCGTCCTCGGCGAATCGAACAAGACTCCCATCGCGAATGCCGAATGGCTCCACATCAACGACAACTTCGAGCGCACGGTCGGAGCGCATGGGCTGATCAATATCAACACCGCGCCGTGGCGAGTGCTCGCGGCCGTGCCGTTCCTGCCGCCAGACCCAACCTTGCAGCCTCCGAAACTACCCGACGATGCCAATCGAGCCCTGGCCCAGGCAATCGTGCGTTACCGGGAGCAGAACGGACCGTTCCGCAACCTCTTCGACCTCTACCGCGTACCGGAGTTCCGGCAGTCCATAAACAATTTCGCGAGCTCGCCCAACGACCCCGATGACGACGATGGCGACATTACGCCAGGCGGCGTCGGAAACGTTGACCACGTTCGCGGCGACTTTGAGGAGCAGTATCTCCTCCTCAACCGCGTCAGCAATCTCATCACGACGCGATCCGATTCCTTCACCTGCTACCTCTTGGTCCAGGGCTGGAAGTATGCCGGGTCGAATAATCCACAACTCGTCGTTCAGCGCCGGCTGGGCGTGTACATCGACCGCTCGGGCTCGACCGTGAACCGGAACGACATCAAGGTGCAGACGTTCCCGGTGGATTAGTGGATAGCAGAGAGCAGATAGCAGATAGTAAGACCCGCTATCTGCTCGCTACTATCTGCTATCTGCTCGCTACTATCTGCTATCTGCTATCTGCTATCCCCCCCCACCATCCGTTTCACATCCGCCAGCCATCCCTGTCGCTGCTCCAGCGTGCTGATCACCACCACGTTGTACTGTTTGCGGACAACCTTCTGAATCCCGCAGAAGTTGAAGATGCACGTCTTCCACAGGTTCTCCAGCGGGTCGCCGAAGAGGGCCACCTCGCGGTCTTGCGGAGTGTTGGAGGTGTTGAAGATCATCGCCACTTTGGCCCGCAGCAGGCCGATGGGCACGCCCTCGCCCTTGTCGTTGGTGCCGAACTTGTACGCCACGCCCTGGCGCAGGACGCGATCGACCCAGCCTTTGAGAATGGCCGGCGGCTGGGCCCACCAGTTGGGGTGGACGATGACGACGCCGTCGGCCTGCTTGATCTGGCGGCAATGCTCCAACACCAGCGGGTCGGACGACGGTTCCTGGCCAAGCTCGGCCGGCGTGAGCAGCGGGTCGAACCGCTCGGCATACAGGTCGTGAAAATGCACGGTATGCCCGGCCGAGATCATCGCCTCCCGCGCTGTCGCCGCGATGGCATGGTTGAAGCTGCCGGGGCGGGGATGGGCGAGGATGAGGGAGAAGTCCATAATTCGTCCGTGGTCAGTAGTTGGTGGTCCGTAGTCAGTCGTCAGTGGTCCGTAGTTGGGTCAGTGGTCAGTTGGTCAGTTGTTAACCGGCTCGCTTGCGAGCCGCTCCTGTCCGCCGTCGTCTGCGTCTGCCGCGCCCACTGACGAACGGACAAATGACCCGACCACTGACAACGAACAACTGACCACTGACGAACCCCCATCATATCTTTTCCGCGGGCGTTCTGGTACTTTTGCCGCACTCAAGGAGACCTGATGCCGCACAACCGTATTGCTCTTTCGATGATCATCCCGCTGGTGATGGCCGCTCTGGCCGCGGCGCAGCCGACCACCGCGCCGGCAACGCCGACTACTCAGCGCAGCGCCGACAAGATCGAGGCCGACCTTCAGGCGACCGGCGAGCAACTTCAGAAGCTGCTGAAATCGCCGGCGGCCTTGATGGACCCCGCCAAGCGCCAGGAGCTCGCCCCGCAGGCGCTGCCGCTGCTTCGCAAGCTCGATGCGCTGTTTGTCGAGATGTCGGCCGCCCAGCCCGAGGCCGGCGCGCAGCTCGCGAGCGTGCGTCCGCGCATCCAGTCGGTGATGGCCTCGCTGGGCGACGCCGACGCCCGCGCGGCGCTGGAGAAGATGGCCGCCAGCGCTGACAAGAAGGCGGCGTCGGAGGGCCAGGCGAATCTCGTCATGGCCCGCTGGTTTCTCACCGACGGCAAGGCCGACGCGCAGGCGAAGGTCGTCGACGACCTGGAGAAGCTGGCCAAGGCGACGCCGGAAGACCAAATGCTCGCGATGCTGATCCGGTCGATTTCCGGCCAGGCAGCCGACGACACGATCCGTGGGCGGCTGAAGAAGATCGTCGCCGAGGACCTGAAAGGCCCCGATGCCGATGCGGCGAAAGAGGCCGCCAAGGCCGAGGAGAAGCTCAACGCGCTGGTACACAAGCCGCTGGTGCTCAAGGGCATGGCGCTGGATGGCAAGGAATTCTCCAGCGACTCGTGGAAGGGCAAGGTGGTGCTGGTGGACTTTTGGGCGACGTGGTGCGGGCCGTGCCGCGCCGAGCTGCCGCGCGTGATCAAGATCTACAAGGAAAACCACGAGAAGGGGCTGGAGCTTTTGGGCGTCTCGTGCGATCGCAGCAAGGAGGCGCTGGAGAAGTATCTCAAGGAAAACCCCGAGATGGCCTGGCCGCAGCTTTTTGAGAAAGGCCAGGAGGGCTGGCACAAGCTGGCGACGGAATACGGCGTGCAGGGCATCCCGACAATGTTCCTGATCGACAAGAAGGGCGTGGTGCGCTCGGTCGAGGCGCGCGAGACCATGGAGGAGATGATCCCGAAGCTGCTGGCGGAGTAGGGGGAATTGCGGATTGTGGATTTCAGATTTCAAATTTTAAATTTGAGATCTCAGATTCTCGGGAGTGCCGCCAGTGCCCTCACTGGCGGAGTGATTCGAGGAGGAATCCGCCGGTGAGGGCACCGGCGGCACTGAAGAGGACATGACCGACGCCGATTCCAGGATCGACCGTCACGCCCTGGTGGCGCGGCACAATCCCACGCTGACGCGGCTCGACCCGCGCTGTCCGTTGTCGGTGGGCAATGGCGAGTTCTGCTTCACGGCCGACATCACGGGCCTGCAGACCTTCGCCGATCAGCACGCCGGGCGCGGCGCCATGCCGGTGCAGACGCAGTCGCAGTGGGGCTGGCACACATCGCCCAATCCCAATGGCTATGCGCTGTCGGATTATCCGCGAACGTTCTACGACGTGGGCGGGCGCAAGGTGCCATATCTGATGCAGCGTGATGACATCGCCCCGGCGGCCGGCGCGTGGCTGCGCCAATCCGCATCGGCTCAACCTGGCGCGCGTGGGTCTGCGGCTGGTCAGCAGCTTCAGTTCGCTGGCCGGGCCGGAAGATGTTTTCGACGCGCAGCAGACGCTGGATCTGTATAGCGGGCTGCTCACGAGCCGATTTCGCGTGCTGGGCCAGCCGGTGCTGGTGCGCACGTGCTGCCATCCCGAGTTGGACCTGCTGGCCGTCAGCATCGAGTCGCCGCTGGTTCGCCTGGGGAAGCTCGCGGTGTGCATCGCCTTTCCCTATGCCAGCGAGGATTTCATTCGCGGCGAAGACTGGGACCGTCCCGAATCGCATCAGACCCGGCTGCTGCGCCGCGGGCCGGCGCGATTCGACTTTCATCGGCAGCTCGACGATGCGCGATATGTCGTCGCCCTCGGCTGGGAAGGCACGGCGTACATCTATCCCGAGCAGGCGCACCAGTACGTGCTGGCGGGCACGCCGGCCGGATCGTCGCTGTCGTTCGTGCTGGCGTTCGCTCGCGAGAATGCGCCGGGCGAGCTGCCGCACACGCACCAGACGCAGGCCGCCGCGCAGCGGCACTGGGAGAACTTCTGGAACAGCGGCGGCGCGATCGACCTGTCGGGCAGCGCCGATCCCCATGCGGCCGAACTGGAGCGGCGCATCGTCCTCTCGCAATATCTCACCGCCATCCAATGCGGTGGAACGATCCCGCCGCAGGACACCGGCCTGACCTGCAATAGCTGGCACGGCAAGTTCCATCTCGACTCGCACTGGTTCAATAGCGCATTTCGCGCAGTGGGGCCGCACCGCACTCCTGGAGCGGTCGATGCCGTGGTATCAGCGTATCCTGCCGGTGGCACAGGCGATGGCGCATCAGCAGGGCTACAGCGGCGCGCGCTGGCCCAGGTGCGTCGCGACCGACGGCTGGCCGCGGCCGTGCAAGATCGAACCGTTCGTCATCTGGCAGCAGCCGCATCCCATCGCGCTGGCCGAGCTCTGTTACCAGGCGCACCCGGATCAGCAGACGCTGGAGAAGTACCGGCAGATTGTCTTTGAGACGGCCGAGTTCATGGCGTCTTTCCCGCTGTGGAGCGGCCAGCGCGTACGTGCTCCCGTCGCCGCTCGCGCCGCGCAGGAATTGCACAAGCCGGCGGAGACGCAGAACCCCGCATTCGAGCTGGCCTACTGGTGGCATGGCCTGGAGCTGGCGCAGCAGTGGCGGCTGCGCCTCGACCTGCCGCGGCACGACCGCTGGGACCACGTCCGCCAGCACCTCTCGCCGCTGCCCATGGCCGATGGGCTGTACCTGGCCCACGAGCGCTGCCCGGACACATTCGAGAAGTTCACCGCCGATCATCCGTCGATGCTCTTTGCCCTGGGCATGCTCCCGCCGACGCCCATGGTCGATGTCGAGACGATGCGTCGCACACTTCAGCATGTGATGAAGGTCTGGAAATGGCGCGAGGCGGTCTGGGGGTGCGATTTCGCGATGGTGGCGATGGCGGCCGCCCGACTGGGCGAAAAGCAGCTCGCCATCGACGCGCTGATGATGGATGCGCCGAGGAACGATTATCTGGCCAACGGGCACAACTACCAGACCGACACGCTGCCGCTGTATCTGCCGGGCAACGGCGCGCTGCTCTCGGCGGTGGCGCTGATGGCGAGTTGCGGGGCGTTTCCGGAGGAGTGGAATGTGAGAGCGGAAGGGTTCGGGCGGGCGTGATGCGTATTGCGTATTGCGTATTCCCTACTGCGTACGCCTTACGCAATTCGCAATTCGCAGTTCCGCCTCTACCGCTCGATCTTCACGACCGTCGCATCGTCCGCCACCAGCGCCAGACTCGCCATGTTCAGGAACAGGCCGCAGTCAACGATGCCGGCGCGGTGGAGGATGGCGTTTTCGATGGCCTGGGGATCGGGGAGGGATGAAAAGCGGCAGTCGTAGATGTAGTTGCCGTTGTCGGTGACGAAGGGGTTGCCGCCCGGCGCGAGGCGCAGCACGGGCTCGGACCCGAGCGACCGGAAATACTCCACGTGCGTTTCATGGGCGAAAGGCACCACTTCGATCGGGAGCGGCGAGCGCATGCCCAGCGTCGTCACGCGCTTGGACGAGTCGGCAATGATCACGAGCTTCTGCGACGCCTGCGCGACGATCTTCTCGCGCAGCAGCGCGCCGCCGAGCCCCTTGATCAGGTTGAGATTGGGGGCGATCTCATCGGCGCCGTCGATCGTGATGTTGACGCGCGGGTTCTCCCGCAGGCTTGTGAGCGGGATGCCTAGCTCGGCGGCATGTCGCTCCGACTGGCGCGACGTGCCGATGCCCCGGATGCCGCGCAGCCGCCCGGAGCGGATGGCGGCCGCCAGCGCCTGGACGAAACACTCGGAGGTTGACCCGGTGCCGAGGCCGACGACCATCCCGTCTTTCACCAGTGGGAGGGCCGCCTCGGCCGCCCGTTGCTTTGGAGTCATGGGGCGAAGGATCATACTCATCGCCAGCGGAAATAAAAGCCCGGTCGATGCGGATTGTGCCGCCAGTGCCCTCACTGGCGGAAAGTGGCAGCGGCGTCTCGCCGCTGGATTGCCGCCAGTGAGTGTACTGGCGGCACTCACACCGCCTTCAACTCGAAGTCGATGTTAAGCTCGTCACACACCTTCCCCAGTTCCTCGCGCGAGCCTCGCCACGCTCGTGCTGCCGGGGATCGACACGACCAGCTCCATCTCGAACACCGTGCGCCGGTGATCGGCGCGCTGGTCAGCCGCGTATCGAGGCTCTCGATGTTCACATCGCGGCTGCGCAGCACGTGCGAAAGCCGATGCACCAGGCCCGGCTGGTCGATGGCGGTGGCCGTGAGCCGATACGGCAGCGCCGCGGCCGACGAACCGGCCGCGTGAGCCGTCGCCGCCCGCAGCTCGGCATGTAACCCGCTGCTCCGCTGCAATTCCGTCAGCTCCGCCTCGATGCGCGCGATGGTCTCGTCGCTGCCGCCCAGCAGCACCATCATGGCAAACTGCCCGCGCAGGTTGACCATGCGGCTGTCCTCGATGCTGCCACTGCGGTCGAAGATGAACTGCGAGACCTCGTCCACCAGCCCCGGCCGGTCGGCCCCGATCGCTGTCAGGATGACGTGCTGCATAGACGGATCATAATCCGCAGAGCGGACGTTGTCAGGTAGCACGCGAACACTGTGAAGGTGAGGGCAGGGAGGTGAAGGGCTGCCGGGCCAAATTGTGCCGGTTGACGCTCATGCCTTCGGCGCGGTTCCGGAGTTTGCCGCCTCTTCGCGCGGATCGACGACGACCACACGCATTGGCGCGCCCTCCTTCTGCTGCCGGAACTTGCGGAACACGAAGAACCAGAATGAAGCCGAAGATCAGAGCCCAGGGGATGAGCGACACGATGATTGTGAGAAGCAGGTTCTCATCATCGACGCCGTAGACCTGGGCTCCGTGGCGGTTGGCGAGCACCCATTCGCTGAAAGCCCAGCTTCCCGAGATGCCCCTGGGTAGTTGCACGCGGAATCGTGTGGTGCTCACGCCGCCGATTCCCTGCGAGGACACGAATGTCCCGTTGAGGCGATCCGTGCCGATCTCCACCGTTCGGACCTTGCCGGCCGAGAGGTACTCCTGGAAGTCGCTCAAGGCGATCGACGGGGATCTCGCAGAACTTGGGTTCAGCAGCAAACAAAACAGCACTGCGATGACAAGGAGAACCACGAGCCATCCAACCCATCTGCGGGACACAGACGAACGTGGTGGCTTCGTTGACGAACCGCTGTAGTCGATGACGCGCTGCATAGGCGCATGATAATCGATGCGGAGCGGGCTGTCAGTTGCCTGTTGTCAGTTGCAATTCGCGAGGCGGCGGTATAAGCCATCCCCATGATCAACCTCGGAATCCTCGCCTCCGATGACCTTTTCAACGATCCCGGCGTGCGCCGTCAGCTCGCCGATTTCGATGTCCACGACTTTGCCGACTGGCGCGGCTACGACCCGGCCACTCTGCTGGAGAAGATCCGCTCGGTGGAGATCGTGCTCACCGGCCGACAATCGCCCCGTCTCCCGCCGCAGCTCGCCAAAGACTTCGGCAATCTGCGCTGGCATTGTCATCTTTTCGGCTCCGTCCGGCACCTGCTGGACAAGCAGGTCGTCGAGGCCGGGCTGATCGTCACCAACTGGGGCGACCAGGTGGCCGAGGTTGCCGAGGGCGCGATGGCGCTGCTGCTGTGCCAGCTCAAGCAGCTCGTGACGCTCAACACCTTCACGCGGGGCGGCAATGACGAGCGCATCTATCAGACGTTTCCATGTACGCTCGATGGCCGGGATGTCGGGCTCTACGGCTATGGGCCGATCGGCCGGCATATGGCCAGGATGCTCCAGCCTTTTGGCGCGAAGATCGCCGTGTACGATCCGTATGCGCACGACCTTCCATCGCATATCCGCCGCTGCGGTTCGCTGCGCGAGCTGTTCGCCACGTGCCAGATCATCAGCCTGCACTGCGGCCTGAATGACCAGACCCGCGGCTCGGTCACGCGCGAGCTGCTTTCGCTTCTGCCCCAGGGCGGGATCGTCATCAACACCGCGCGGCTGATGTCGTCGATGAGCCGGCGCTGGCGGAATTCGTCGCCGCCGGCAAGCTCCTGGCCGGCATTGATGTCATCCACGACGAGGAACGTTGGCCGGCCTCGCCGCTGGCCAAGTCGCCGCATGCCGTGCTGACGCGGCATTGCGTGGGCGATGGCAAGGGCTATCCGCCGGGCCAGGAGCCGCCGCCCACCCTGCCTCCATATGTGCTGGCGAACCTGCGGGCATGGCGCGAGGGCTCGCCGCTGATCTACATCGTGACGGCGGCCGAATATGACCTGAAGACGTGAATCACTCCTTCTCGGACTTGGCCGTCACTTCGCAGATCACATCCTCCGCCTTGCCCGAGGTGCCGCCGCCCGGGGGCCGGTCGCTGCCTACCAGTTCGCGGACCTGATCGAGGCTCGCCATCGAGACGCCGCCCTCGGCTCGGACCACCGCGCCCACCAACTGTGAACTGACGATCAATGCTGCGCCCAGCCGGTTGGGCACGCGAGACAGTGAGAGACTCAGGGATCCGGCGCTGACCCGGAAACCTGCCCCACGAACGCATCCGCGATCGGCTGGAACAGCGCCGGCGCGACGGTGACGCAGCGCACCGGCCCGCCACGGAAAGACTCGGCCAGCGGCAGGTACGGCAGCTTGCCGCCGGAGATCCGCAGCAGCGACAAACCGTGGGCCGATCGAACCACCTCGGCCTTGTAGGACTCGGCATCGAGGTTGGTCACCTGGATCTCGCTGGCGCCTTCGACCTCCGATGCGCAGGCAATAAACAGATCGGTGCGACTGGAATCGCGGCCGACATCCGAACGACCATGTGCTTGCCCGGCACCTTGGGCGGAGGCAGAAGCTGCCGCTGCTCCTGCACCATCGCCGGCGCCGCGATTATTTCCGGGTCCTCCGCAGGCGGCGGCTTGGGTCCTTTGCGCTTACGCGGCGCCGGCGCCACCTGATCGGGCTCCACCTTCGCCACGGCCTGCGGCGGTGCTTTGAGCCGGTCCATCGGCGACGCCACCAGTGTCCACGGAAATGGCGGCCGCACGGTCTGCTCATCGAGGGCATTGCAGGCCGCCATGGACTCTTCATATAAGGCGAGCGCCCGTTCGTACATGGTTCGATGGCCGGACATCCCCGCAACGCTGCTGGCCCCAAACCGGCGGGCAATCTCCTGGTCTTTCTTCAAGCGGTCGTAACGCGCCTTCATGTTTTCCCAGTTGGCATGTGCCGTCGCCACCAGCGCAGACAGCGCAGCCTCATCCTTGCGCCACTGGGCCATGAGCTTCGCGACTTCGTTGGGCGATTTCCACGCAGCGCCCCACCGCTTGAGGCCCGGCCGCGTCGCCTCCAGCCGCGCGTTCAGGCCCGCATACAGATCCGCCAACTCCGGGAAGAGCTGCGCCTGCCTTGCGGCGAAATCGGCGTTATTCAGCGCCAGCCCCAGCGTGTTGAGCATTTCCTCATCCACATCACCGCTGGCGGTTCGCATGTACCCGCCGACGATCATGGCCGCCCGCATGCGATTGTTCCCCGCGATCTCAACGAGGGCGAAGTTCATCACCAGGGGTCGCTCCAGTCCTTTGCCATCTTCGGCGGGGCAGAGGATCTTCACGGCCATTCCCAGTGACTCCCGCGCCTTGGGCAGGTCCTTCAGCCCCAGATAAGCCAACCCCAGTCCGTGAAACGCCCGCGCATTTTTCGGGTCGACTATCGTGAGATCGCAAAACCGATCGCGAGCGGCCGTGAACTCACTGGCCTCCAACGCCTCTTCGCCCTGCTTCATCCAACGCTTGAGCGCCTCGTCACGCTTGGCCGGATCGGCCTGCGCTTCGGATATCCGGGTGCGCCGCGACGGCGCGATGGGCGGCGCTGGTGCGACGGGAGTCACGGGCTCGACGGGCTTGACCGGTGTCTGCGGTGTCGCTGTCTTCTTCTCCTTGATCCACTCGCGGACATCATTCTTGTTGAGGAAGATCTCGCCCGCCCGGAGCTTGACCGTATAGCCGCCGGCCTCCTCCTTCACCTCGCCGGTGATCTCCCGCCCGTCGCGGCACACGAGCGTGTCGGCCAGTACGATGCCCGGACACAGGCCGCACAGCATGACCCACAGGTAAACACCGACGTGGTGACGTAGCCCTGCTTCCGCCCTGATCGATCTCATGGCTTCTCGCTTTCGGAAGAGTTGCGTGGCTCAGTGGTGAAAGCATAGCGCCACACCTCTGCGCCACTTGCATCATAATGCGCGCATTTCGGGAGCCGCAAGCGGCATCTCTTGAACACGGGATCTCTTGAGCATAGCTTATGGGCTATTGACAACCGATAGCCCATAAGCTATACTCTTCTGGTCATGTGGTCCACGGAAACGACCGACGACTATGATGAATGGTTCACCGATCTTGACGAAGTATCACGAAGCGGAAGCAGGGGAAAGGCAAAGGTGAATGACATGGCCAAGTCTTTCGACGAACTCGCCAGACGTGTGATGTCCGCCAAGGCGCGTGCCCGCGTGGCGCACCGGACCAGAGAGCTGCTGGCCGAACTGCTGCTATCGGAGGTTCGCAAACTGGCGGGCAAGAGCCAGGGCGAGCTGGCCCGGCTACTGGGCATCAAGCAGCCGTCGCTCTCCAAGCTGGAGAGCCAGGACGACATGCAGGTTTCCACGCTCAAGAAGATCATCGAAGCGCTAGGCGGGCGTGTTCGCATCCTCGCCCGATTTCCCAAAGCAGAGGTGCGAATCTCGCAATTCGACGATGATTCTCCTCGACCAGGCAGACGGGACCGCGAGTTACAGCTCGTTTGACTCGGTTACCACGACGGCCGATCAAGCGAGAGTGATGGCGAGATGTGCCTGGCCCCGGGGCGTTGCGTCCGAATGGCTGGCATGGCGTCCAACGGCGGGGTATGGTGCCAGTAGCGAGTTCCGAGCGACGAGTAGCGAGTAGTTAGTGGCGCGCAGCGAGTAGCGGCATGGCAAAGCACAGCCGAAAGAGCGACGAGAACTTCGATGCCTTGGACCGCCTGGCGCGCAGCCTTACGCCCGAGAAGATGCGGTCCATGAGGCGGGCAATTCGTCGGCGCTGGGAGGCCGCCAAGCGTGGCCCATCGTGCAAGAGGCGTTAGCTTCGCCTGTGTTGAACGATTCGGAACACGAATTCCGCGTCATGGGTCCGTCTTGGAGGTGAACGTGTGGTCCGATGGGCATTGAACATCCTCGCGGGCCTGTGCCTGCTGCTGAGCGCGGCCATCACCGTGCTGTGGGTGCGGAGTTGCTGGCACACTGACGAAGTCAGATTCGTGCATCGTCGCCCTCGCGCGGGCACGCTGTACGTCCTGTACTCCTTTCGCGGGCGCGCTGCCGTGGTTGCGGCCACCGCTCAGTATCGACCCGACACGTACATGAGCCTCTTCTACTCGTCATATGAGGCCAGACTGCGTATGTGCGCCGGCTTCTATGGCGTGTATTGGCTGCCGCAGCCAGTAGGTGTCTGCGCTCGGGCGGGGTTCATCTATGAAGTGTATGAACGACATCCCAATCTCGTCGAGACGACGCTGGCCGCGCCCTATTGGGCCTTGGTCTTTCCTCTGGCACTACCCGGCGTGATCTGGTTTGCCGCCCTTCTTCGCTCGCGCCGACGGTACCGCACACAGCACGGTCTTTGCGTCCGCTGCAGCTATGACCTTCGCGCGAGCACCGAGCGGTGCCCCGAGTGCGGCACACCGATTCCGCCGAACGCCCCACGCCTACCACTCCGCGAATGACCCATCCTCCAACTCCCACCGCGGCGTTTCCCATTCGCCGTCGAATCTGCCCGCCTCCACCTTCGCGTCATCCAGCTCGATTCCCAGTCCCGGTCCCTGCGGCACCGCGATGTATCCATCCGCTACTTCGAATGGCTTGCGCAGGTAATCCGCCCCCAGCGTCACGTGCTCCTGGCACAGGAAGTTCGGCGTACACGCATCGAGCTGCAACGACGCGGCCAGCGCGATCGGGCCCAGCGGGCAGTGCGGCGCGACGGCGATGTTGGCCGCCTCGGCCATGGCCGCGATCTTCCGGCATTCGAAGATGCCGCCGGCGTGCGAGAGGTCAGGCTGGAGGATGGCCGCAGCGCGGGAGTTGATAACCTCGGCGAACTGCCAGCGCGTGAAGAGCCGCTCGCCGGTGGCGATGGGGATCGTGGTCGATTGCGCGACATCGCGCAGGGACGCCGTATCACCCGGCAGAACCGGCTCTTCGATGAACATCGGCCGATACGGCTCCAGCAGCTTCGCCAGCGTCCGCGCGAGGGCGGGGCTGGCGCGCCCGTGAAAATCCAGCGCGATGTCGATCTCATTGCCGGCGGCCTGGCGCACGGATGCCACGCGCTCCACGATCCGGTCGATCGTCGCGGGCGTCTCCACGAAATGCGAAGCATCCAGCGGGCCGAACTTATACGCGGTGAATCCGCCTTCGCGGATCGTGCGCGTGCGCGGCCTCGGTGGCGTTCTCGCCTTTCCTCACGCCGATCAAGCCGTACATGCGAATGCGGTCGCGCATGCGCCCGCCGAGGAGTTGATGCACCGGCGCGTTCAGTGACTTGCCCAGTATGTCCCACAGCGCCTGCTCGATGCCCGAGATGGCGCTGGTGAGCACCGGCCCGCCGCGGTAGAACGTGCCGCGATACATCAATTGCCAGAGGTGCTCGATCCGCCGCGGATCCTGGCCGATGATCATCCGCCCCAGCTCGTGGACGGCCATCTCGACAGTCTTGGCCCGCCCCTCGACGATCGGCTCGCCCAGCCCGACGATCCCCTCATCGGTGTGGACCTTCAGCAGCAGCCATCGGGGACGAACGTGGATGGTCTCAAGTCGTGTGATCTTCATGGCGTGATATTGTATCTGAAGCGGAAGCGTTAGCGCCCGCTCAGATGAAGGGCGGGCGCTGACGCTTCCGCTTCAGATTATCGAATCCCGGTAGTGCGCCTTGAACTCCTCGATCGTCCGGAACGGCGGCGGGAGCTTCGCCTCTTCCACCAGCAGCACTGGAATCCCCTCGCGCACGGGATAGCGCAAGCCCCCGACCTCGGCCACCAGCCAATCGCCTTCCTGCCGCAGCTTGCTGTGCGTCAACGGGCAGCGCAGCATCTCCAGAAAATCCGGGTCAAGCTGATTGGTTACCTCTGCATCGGCCATGGGTTCATTATAAGCGATCATCAAAAATCCACATCACCCCTTCATCCCCGTCATCGTCATGCCCTGGATGAAGTAGCGCTGGAACAGGAAGAAGATCACGATCACCGGCAGCGTCATGAGCATGTTGCCGGCCATGATCATCGTCCAATCCACGTTGGCCTCGGCGATGCGCATGCCGAACAGGCCGAGGCTCAGGGGAAACTTGTCCTGGTCGCGCAGGTAGATCAGCGGGCCCATGAACTCGTTCCACGCCCACATGAACGTCATGATGGCGATGGCCGCCAGGCTGGGCTTCACCTGCGGCTGGATGACGTACCACCACGTCTGCACGTGATTGAGCCCATCGAGCTTGGCCGCCTCCTCCAGCTCGCGCGGCACCGTCTTCATGTGCTGCACCATCAGAAAGATGAAGAACGCGTTGCCGAACCACGCGGGCACCCACATGGGGTTCAGCGTGTTGTACCAGCCGAGCTGCTTCCAGATCATGAACCCCGGGATCATCGTCACCTGCCCGGGGAGCATCATGGTCGAAAGCAGGATCATGAACGCCACGCCGCGGCCTGGCCAGTTCAGCCGCGCGAAGGCGTACGCCACGAAGCTGGCGCTGAACAGCGCCCCGCCCATGGTCAGCGCCACCAGCAGCACGCTGTTGATCACGTATTTCCAGAACGGCACCGACCGGAACGCCCGCAGGAAATTCCGCGCGGCCTTGCCGGCGTTGGCCTGCACCGTCGAGCTGGGCGAGATGGTCATCCGCAGCGTTGCCTGGCGGTCGGTTTTGCCATCCTGCCGGGCGCCCGCAGGCACGATCGGCACCCACGTGCGGGCGCGGTCGGTGCCATCGTCAAACCCCGGCGGCTGAAACATCACACTCAGCGGCCGGTGCTGCGCCAGGTAGGTCGTGACCTGCGACACCCAATGGCTGACGCCCCATTCCAGCGTGCCGTCGATGCGGTGCCAGCTATCGTCCGACTTCACCGACACCGTCATCTTGTACAGTTCTTCGCATTTCAGGTCGGCCGGCAGATCGAGGTCGTAGCGCAGCACGATCGGGCTATCGCCGCCGCCGGCAAAGCGGTATTCCAGCCGGTTGCCGTTGAGCCTGGCCGGGCCGCTCTCGACCGTCCATTTCCCTGCGAAATCCCGGCCTTCGTTGTAGATGCGCAGCGTGGTCTTCGGCCGAATCTGCACGTTGCGAATCTCCAGCCGCGCCGTCACCGCCTCCAGCGATTCGCGGACAACCTTGCCATCATCCACGTTCATGAGCCGCTGGTACTCGGCATCGAGCGCGCGTTCGCTGGGATCGGTCCAGAGATTGATGTTGAGCCTGGACACGAGGCGCTGCGCCATTTCTCGCCCGGCCGCCTGCCGCTGGTCGGCGACGTTTTCCTTAAGCAGCCACGTCGCGTCGGTTGCCTTCCGCTGCTCCTGCTCGATACGCGACTCGGAGAGCCGCAGGAGCCCCGGCAGCTTCGTCTCCCACGCTGCGGCGGGGACTCCCAGCGGCCTTTCCGGCCGCTCGATCTCGCGCACGTATGGCGAGCTGGCGCGGAACCTCGGAATCGTGGGCAGCACGCGCACGGCGGGCAGCTCCTCATCGGTCTTCAGGCTCGTGCTGAGCATCCACAGGAACGGGAAGAGGAAAATCCCCATCGTGCTGAGCATCAGCAGGTGTACCCAGCCCTTGGTGGCGAGGTAGCGAGTAACGCGGCCCGGCGCGCTGCGGGGAGGCGGCGTATTGCGTGTTGCGTATTGCGTAGGGGGCAAAAGACTCATCTCAAGTTTCAAATCTCGGATTTCAGATCGATGAGAGATTCACAGACTTAACAGATTCGGTCTTCGAACTTCGCTCATTCGTCATTGCTTAGACATTTCTCCTTCGTCATTCGACATTTTGCCGAGCGATTATCATCAGCTCAAACCCGTTCATAATGCACCCATCTCTTGCTCAGCCACATCTGCACCAGCGTCAGCGCCAGCACGATGATGAACAGGATCCACGCCAGCGCGCTGGCCACGCCCATCCGGAAGAACTGGAACGCCTCGCGGAACAGGTGATAGGCGTAAAACAGCGTCGACTGGTTGGGCCCGCCTTCGGTCATGATGAACGCCTCGCCGAAAATCTGCATCGTCCCGATCAGCCCGATCACGAAGTTGAACAGGATATACGGGCTGAGCATCGGCAGCGTGATGTGGCGGAACCGCCGCCAGGGCCCGGCGCCGTCGATGGAGGCGGCCTCGTAGAGCTGGTTGGGGATGGATTGCAGCCCGGCCAGCCAGATGATCATGCCGCCGCCGGCCGCCCAGATATTCATGAGGATCAGCCCCGGCTTGCTCCAGTTCTCATCGTTGAGCCAAAGCGGCGCCGAAAAGTGAACCGCCTGCTTGGTGAACAGACTGATGAACTTCGCCAGCCAGTCGAACGGCGCCGTGCCGAAGAGCCAGTTAAGGAACTCGTTGAGGAATCCCTGCTGCGGGTTGAACACCCACGTCCACAGCAGGCTCGCCGCCACGATCGGCACGATGGCCGGCATGTACAGTGCCGTGCGATATACGCCGATGCCGCGGATGGTGCGGTCGAGCAGCATCGCGATGGCCAGGCTCACGACCATCGTCAGCGGGATGCGGATGATCATGTAGATCGTGTTGCCCAGGCTCTTGTAGAAAAGCTCATCGTGGAAAATCTGCCGATAGTTATCCAGCCCCACATAGTGCGCTGGCGAGAGCACGTCGTAGCGCGTGAAGCTGAAGACGATCGAGAACAGGATCGGCCCGCCCACAAACACGATGAACCCGATGATCCACGGGCTGGCGAAGAGCATGGCCGCGCCGACCTCGCCCGCCTTGTAGCTGTAGAGCCGCTTGCGCCGCTTGTACGCCCGCAGCATCACCAGGAACGGCAGCACGATCAGCACGCCATACGCGATGAAATACGGCGCCCAGTTCACACGGCGTTCCGCCGGCAGCGGCTGCAAGAGTTCGTCGAGCATCTTCTGCACCGGTGCCTGCGCCCGCCGCAGCGCGAGGGTCATCTCATCCGGGCCGCCCGGTTTCGCCTCGCCGGCATATTGGTGCTGCACGCCCGACTCATACGCCAGCCGGTGCTGCTCCCAGAGCAACTGCCCCACCGGCGTGACCGGCCGGAACAGCGTGTTGGGCATCATCTGCTTGAGCACGGCATACGCCTGCTTGAATGCGGCCGGCATTTGCGGATTGCCATCGACGTAGTCGCGGATGAGCCGCTCGTAGAACACGCGGTTGGCCGATGCGCTGGGCAGATACAGCCGGCCTTCGCTCTCTTTCTGCTCGCGCTTGCCCTGCTCCAGCAGCATCATCGACTCGTAACTGCGTACGTACTGGATCAGCTTCCAGGCGCCGTCCTTGTTGCGAGCCGTCCTGGGCACGATCAGCGCCCAGCCGCCGGCCCAGGTGATCGGCTCGGTGATGCCGCACCGCTTGAGCATCGCGCGATCGGCGTCGGTGAATGCGAAATCGGCCGATGCCTTGCCGGCCGCCACATGCGCCCGCAGCCGCTCCAGCAGCGCCAGAGAATCGCGGATGTCCGGCTCATCGCTGCCGCCGCGCCGCCGGACGCGAGCGATCGCGTTGTCCACCTTCTCGATGCTCGTCAGCGACGTCTCGCGCGAAGCTGGTCCTCGGGCATTGGCGCGGGCGTGATCACGAAATTCATGTCGCGCTTCCAGTCGGCGATCGTCGCCAGCGACCAGTCGCCGTCGATCTTCATTGCGATCAGGCCGCGCAGGAACGGGTCCAGCTCGTTGCCCTGGAAGCTCTGCCCGAACGCCTCGGCCTGCTTGAACCCGCCCACATCATCATAAATGTCGGCCATGAACTGCAGCGCCCGCGCCACCTCCGGCCGGTCCATCGTGACCTTCGTGCGGTCGAGGTTCATGAACTCGCCGCCGGCCTGCCACGCGTACATGTAAAGCCAACTATTGCCATAATTCGGCGCGAAGCCCAGCCGGTTCATCCCCTTGCTCTTGTTTGCGGCATCCTTGTACTGCGTGAGCTTGTTGGCATACTCGCGCAGCTCCGCCCAGTTGCGCGGCGCGCGGCTTGCGATCCGAATCGACCAGGCCATTCTGTTGCAACAGGTTGCCATTACTGAAGAGCACCCGGATGTCCACGCCCACCGGGATGCCGTAGATGCCGGGCCGTTCATTGGTCCCCGGCGTCGCGTAACTCGCCTCCTGCACCGACCAGCCGTAATACTCGCTCAGGTCCAGGTACAGCGGATGCCGCACCTGCGCCAGGTTGCCGAGCACGCCGCACGCGCCGAGCATACTCCCCACCGCGGACGCTCCGCGGATCGAGTCGCGCGCCCTCTCGCCCACCATCCATTTCTGCTGCTTTTCGTTGATATACGGGGTCAGGTCCTCCAGCGCGCCGCGGCCGGCCCATTCGCCGATGGCGAAACGGTCGAAGAACACCACGTCCGGCGGCACCTCGCCGGCCACCGCGCACAGCAGCCGCTGCGCATCGCCCGTCATATTGCGCGAAACGGCCGTCCCGAAAATCACCTTGTATCTGGGCCGCGTCTTACCCGTCTTCGGATCGACGACGGTGTACTCCTGCTCGAAGCGGTTGACGACGGTGTAAATATCCTCGCCGAGCGAGCTGCTCCCCCAAAAGACGATCGTCTCGCGCCCATCGGCCTGCACGTCGCTGCTGCTGCGCTTGGTCCACCACCCCAGCAGCACCAGCACGATCGCCCCCAGCACAAGCAGCATCCACAGCGGCATGTAGCCGCGCCGGCGCATCGGTCCTGACATGGGTTTGCTTTTCTGCCGCATCGTCTTGGCGTGCAGCATAGCGGACCACGCGGCTTGTTGGTAGTCATCGCGACGGGCCAATGCGGTCCGATGGGCCGATGAGTGCCATGGGTGCCATGAGTGCCATGCCCACACCCGGCGCTGTGGACGTTGTATCGCCGCGGGAGCCTGCTCGCCGGGCGTGGGCATGCGGCGCATCCACCGGGCGTCCGGCGAGCATGCCCACGCTGGCCGAACCAAGCCGTTCAGCAGATGCACGTCTCTCCCGGCCGGCGTGGGCATTCGGCGAAAGCGTAACCGAGTCGCTCGATCACTCGGCTCTGCTCAGCTTCACGAACCGCAGGTTGATCGCCTTCCATGCCTTGCCGTCGCGCGCGCCGATCTTCACAACCTGATCGCCGGGCTGTTTGATCTCGATCTGGCCGACGTCGATCACGGCGAACTTGTCCCAGCGCGGTCTGGGATGCCTTGCCGTTGAGCTTCTGGCCGCCGATGTCGATGGTGAACTCGGCGTCGGCGTGAAGCGTGGCGCAGCTTGCAGTCACCTTGAAGATCCCGGGCTTGTCGAGCTTCACCTTCCATGAGACGTACTCATCGCCCTTGTCCCAGAAACCGATGTTGGGCTGGCCGCCCTGCGATTCCTGCTTGATCTGATCGCCGTGCAGCTCGGCCAGGTCGGCCGCGAGATTGAAGCTGCCCTTGGCGTCGGCCTTCACCGGCTCGACGACCGGCGCCACCACGACCGCCTTGAGGTCAGCGCCGGCGATCTTGAGCGTCACGGCATAATCGCACGGCTTTTCGGCCGGCATCTTCACGATCAGCGCATCGGCGGTCTGGCTCCACTCGATCTTCGCATTTGAGCCAAGCAGGCTGATCGACTTGATATTGTTGATATTCTCACCGGCGGGCTTCGCCAGCGAGCGAATCGCAAGCTGCCCGTCGGTCGGCCAGCCGAGCGCGATCGCGTACAGCGTTTCGCCCTTGGTCGTGAACCGTATGTCCTTGGCGCTGTACGCGAAGTCCTCGCCGAAATGGCCGCCCTTGTAACGGATAGCGCCTTCGCCGTAGACCTGCCAGGGGCGCGTGCCGAAGATCGCCTCGCCGTTCACCGCGTTCCACGCGGCCAGCGCCTCCAAGCTCTGCTCCACCTCGGGATCGAGCGAGCCATCCGGCCGCTGCACCACGTTCAGCAGCAGGTTGCCGTTCTTGGCGACGATGTCGGCCAGCATGTGGATCGTCCAGCTCACCGGGCGGAACTTGTAGTTGCGGTCGTAATACCAGTCGCCGATGGACGTGTCGGTCTGCCAGGGATCGGGGTTGATCTTGGGCATGACGCCGCGCTCCAGATCCTCGATCCAGCGGCCTTCCGACTTTTGCTTGCACGTATAGATGGCCTCGAGCTTGCCGTCGTGACGCTTCATGTCGGCGTTATAGAGGTGGGCGATCATGCTCCGGCCGACTTCATTGCCAAAAGGCACGCCGCCATCCGTGTAGAGCAGGTCGGGCTGGTAGTTGTCGACCAGCTCCTTGATCCGGTCGAACCACTGCTGCTGCCACTTGGGATTGGTGCTGTACCAGCCCTTGTCGTTGGGATCGGCCGGGAAATGATAGAGATCCTGATACTGGGGATCGGCGCCGTCGTACGGCACGCCGGCCTTGGGGCCGGCCTTGTCGGCGCGATGGGCCGACTGGAACCAGGTGAAGCTGGCGCCGAGGTGCTCCGAAACGCCGAACTTCATGCCCTGTCTTTCGGCCGCTTTCTTCCAGTCGCCGACGACGTCGCGCTTGGGGCCCATGTTGACGGCGTTCCACTTGTGGAGCTTGGAGGCCCACAGGTAGAAGTTGTCGTGATGCGAGCCCATGCTCACGAAGTAGCGCGCGCCGGCCTTCTTGTACAATGCCATCAGACGCTCGGGGTCCCACTTCTCGGCCTTCCAGAGCGGGATGATGTCCTTGTAGCCGAACACCGACGGGTGGCCGTAGTGCTCAAGGTGGAATTTGTAGTGCTTGTTGCCTTCCTCGTACATGCCGCGGGCGTACCAGTCGCCATCCATGGGGACGGCCTGCGGGCCCCAGTGGGCCCAGATGCCGAACTTGGCATCGCGGAACCACTCGGGGCATTTATAGGCCTTGAGCGAATCCATGGTCGGCTCGAACGGCCCGGCCGCGATCGGCAGGTTGAGCTTGACGCCGGCGGGCTGGGGTGATTCGTCGGCAGCCCACGAAGCGCATGCCAGCAGGGTCACGATTGAGATGGCCTGGAGAAATGTCGAAAGGGGCAAGTGTTTCATATTGGGCGATAGTTTACCGGACGTGGGGTAAGTTGTCAGGTACTCAGCACGGTTTAACCGGCTCGCTCGCGAGCCGCTCAAACGTGGTCCCCACCGGATACAGGCTAAAGCCCGCACTACAAACGCCGATAAATCAGGCAGCAAGCGCCCTGCGCAGAGGGAACGCAACCATGACCAGCCTATCACCGCTAAGTTCGCAGGTACGTGTTTCCCAGCTCATCTCCGGCGTCAAGGCCATCGCCACCTTGCCCGAGGTGGTTGTCCAGATCAACCGGTGCATCAACGATCACCGCAGCACGGCGGTTGACCTGCAGCGCATCATCGAGCACGACCCGGCGCTGGCCAGCCGGCTGCTACGAGTTGTCAACAGCGCCTTCTACAGCCGCACGGCATCCATCGGTTCGATCGAGCGGGCCATCGTCCTGCTCGGGTTCCAGGCGGTGCAGCACCTGGCCATCGCCGCGACCATCGGCAAGCTGTTCACGGGCGGCAAGATCTGCGAGCATTTTTCGGCCAAGGACCTCTGGCGCCACTGCGTGGCCGTCGCGGCCGTCTCGCGGCAACTGGCGCTGCACACCGGGGCGGACCTGGCCGAGGAGGCATTCCTCGGCGGCCTGATGCACGATATCGGGTTGCTCGTGAGCCTGCAGGTGTGCCGAGCTGCCTTCCGGCAGGTCTGCGACAGGGCGCTGGCCGACGCGGATGCCGATTTCGCGACGATCGAGCACGACATTATCGGCGCGACGCACCTGGAACTCGGCGCGGTGCTGGCCGGATCGTGGAAGTTCCCACCGGGGGTGTGCGGCATAGCGGCCCACCACGATTCGCCGTTGAAGCTCGACCCGCGCTGGCAGGGCGTGGGCGCGCTGGTTTACGTGGCCGACGTGCTCTGCTGCCGGCAGGGCGTGGCATTCAACCTGACGGCCCGCAACGTTGTCATGGATGAGCCGCTGCTTTCGGAATTCGTCCCCGTGTCGTTGATCCGCCTGGCGGAGGACCACATCGCAGAGTGGGTCCAACCGGCCCTCGATGTGTTCGACGCGTAGCTTCTCTGTAACAAACCGCGCCACTCGCACGTCTGCTTATCAGAGCAAAGGAGCCCCTATGCAAAGGTTGACTTGCGTCGCCGTGGCGATGGTGCTGGGTCTTCTGGCGGGCATGCCCGCGAACGCCCAGCCCTGGCCGTATCCTCAGATTCCGAGTCCCCAGCGCGAGAAGGCCACGTATCTCGGCGTTTCGACGTCCCGGCTCAGCCCGTCGCTCAACGAGCAATTGCGCCTGCCGCGCGGCGTGGGGCTCATGGTTGACCGCATCGACCGCGACAGCCCCGCCGAAGCGGCCGGCCTGCGGCGAAACGACGTGCTCTGGAAGCTCGACGACCAGGTCCTGATCAACAGCCAGCAGTTACGCATCCTGGTGCGCACGTTCAAGAGCGGCGACGAGGTGGGCCTCACGGTGATCCGCAGGGGCGAGCCGCAGAAGCTGAGGGCGAAACTCACCGAGCGCGAGGTCTTCGCGCTGCCCGATGATCTGCATTTCGACGTGCCAGAGCTGGGCCTTCCGCAGGATTTCCCGCTGCTGCCAGCGCCCAAACCATTCAAGTTCATCCCGCTGCCGGATGGCACGCTTTCGATCATGGGCCAGCGTGACGACCTCGACGCGTTCCTCAACGACAGCCAATACCTGATGCACCTGCGCCAGCGGAAGAACTCGCGCTATCTCACCGTCAACGATCTCTTTGGCCGGCGCGTGTACGATGGCCCGGTTAATACCGACGAGCAGCGCAAGGAACTCCCGCAGTCCGTGCTCCAGCGGATGGAGAGGATTGAGGCCGAGCTGCCAGCGATGCCACAGGAAGGCAAGTAGGGCATTCGAAGCGGAAGCGTCAGCGCCCGCCCTGTCTGTCTGAAGCGCCAAGCGTCAGCGCCCGCCCTGGACCGGAGCGGGCGCTGAAGACATATCATCATGGCTTCGTCGCCCGGATGGCGCAGGCGACGTCCTCATCATATGCCGGAGATGCGATTTTGCGGATCCCGCCGACGTGCTCGAAGGCTTCTCGTTTGTCGATCTGCCCAGTCTTTGTGTTCAGCCACTCGGCCGAATAGCTCCCCGCTGGAAGCTCCACCGACAGCTCGATCTGCTTGCCGCCGTACACGTAGATGGCATACGCCTTGCCCGATTCGGCCAGCACGCGAGCCGTGACGGGCTTGGAACTGGCCGGCGTGCCGGAGAGATTGGTGCTGACCTGCCCACCCTTGACGATTGCGTTCGCCGGCGCCATATGGATGAAGTCGAAGCCCTCCAGAAAGCCCTTGAGAATCATGAGCTGTTTTCGCAGCTCCACTCCCCCACCGCCGGGCGATGCAAAATCCTTGAGCGAGCCATCCGGATGCCCGGGCGTGAACGAGTAATCGAGATTGCTGTAGGTCGCGCCGCCGGCCATGAGGAAATCCCATGCTTCGGTGCGGTAGTACACATCCTCCTTGCCGCGGAAGCCGGTTTCATCGTCGCCCAGCACTTTGCCGATGGCCCAGTTCTGGGCGACGGTCTCCGGCGGCGTGGCGTAATGAAAATTGAAGATGGACACGAGCGGATTGGGCTTGTCGATCTTGGCGCCCTTGTTGGCGATGTTCTGCGCGATGAGGTGCTTGTGGGGGAAATCCTTCTCGACATCGGCGATGATCGATGCGATCTTGTCCTGCCACTTGATCGTCACGCCGCCGAAATAGGGTTCGTTGCAGATCTCGTAATAGAGGTTGTCGACATCCTTCAGCTCGCCAACGATGTGCCGCACCATCGCCTCGTGGATGGCCAGCATCTCGGGGTGTTTCAGCGTGTAGACATCGGTGCGCGGCATGGCGCCGATGTTGTTGACGTTGTTGTGCGCGTTCATCGGGTTGGCCTGCCACAGGGGCTCTTCGTAGAACGGGCAGAAGAGGGAAAGCTCGACGACGATCCCGCGTTTGCCGGCCTGCGCCAGAAAATCCTTCAGGCGGGCGAGATGCGCCGGGTCGAATTTCGTCAGATCGAACTTGTTGCCGCCATCCCAGCTTCCGGGCGTGTCGCCGCGGGCCCAGGGCGACTGATAGCGCTTGGGGCCCAGCGTGTTGTCGGTGATGCCGAATGAGCCGGGAACCTCGCGGTAGCTGCCGGAGAACGTGCGCGTGAGGTTCATCCCGGCGGCCGCGATGGCGTCGAGGTAGCGGACATAGTCGAAATCGAGATTGAGCACGGCGCCGTAATGCTCGCCCGATCCGATGAGGACCGTGGGCTTGCCGCGAAAGAGGAGGTAATGGGGATTGCCGGGGTGGAGGCGAAGGGGCTCGGCACCGATCGCGCCGGCCGCAAGAAGAGCGACGCCCAGTGACACGAGCAGACAGATGTTCATGTCTCTGGTCTTACCAAGCGTATGTGAGATAGCAAGAGCGCGACGACGCCCGCGCGCCGAGTGAGCGCGGGGCGGAGACCGGAGCGTTTAGACGAGCGCGACTTGACATACCTCCTGAGCCGTCGTAGTTTTGCGACTCAAATCGCCTGCTCTTCGGGCTTGGAACGACAGCGTTTTTTCGGAGACCAACCTCATGACCAGCATCGCGCTAGGCAAACCGTTACCGACGCCGACTACGGATCGCGAGAACAAGTTCCTGTTCTGGGCATGCTTTGCATCGCTGATCGCGACGGCCGTCGCCTTTGCCTCACGACTGTCGCTGCTCAGCAAGTGGCAAGCGCAGTTCAACCTTAGCGGCGAGCAGGTCGGGCAGATTGCGGGCGCCGGCATCTGGCCGTTTGCCATCAGCATCATTCTGTTCAGCCTGGTGGTGGACAAGATCGGCTACAAAACGGCCATGATGTTCGCGTTTCTGGCGGCACATTGCCTACGGCATCATGGTGATCTGTGCCCCGATGCTGCTGGCCGGCGCGGGAGCTTCCCAGGCGAGCATCGATCACGGACGTTGCGCCGCGTATTGGTTGCTGTATTCGGGCAGCTTTATTCTCGGCCTGTCGAACGGCACGGTCGAAGCCGTCATCAATCCCGTGGTTGCAACGATGTTCAACCGAGACAAGGTCAAGTGGCTGAACATATTGCACGCGGGTTGGCCCGCGGGCCTGGTAGGCGGCGGCCTGCTCGTCACCGTGCTGGCGAAACTCGATTGGCAGTGGACCATCGCCATGATCTTCATCCCGGCCATCATCTACGGTCCGATGATGATGATCGCCAAGTTCCCGGTCAACGAACGTGTGGCGGCCGGATTCAGCTACATGGGCATGCTGAAGGAGTTCGGCTTCCTGGCCTGTGCTATCGTGGTCGCGTTGATCATGCGCCAAGTCGGCGTGGTGTTCGGCATCAGCACGACGATGCAGCTTATTATCACCGGCGCCATAGTGGTTATCTTCGCCGCCATCGTGCAGTCGCCCGGGCGCATCATGCTCTTCGTCCTTATGTTGATCATGATGCCGTTGGCCACGACCGAGATTGGCACCGATGGCTGGATCACCACGCTGGTCGAGAACATGATGAAGCCGCTGGGCATGCACCCAGTCCTCCTGCTGGTGTACACATCGTTCATCATGATGATGCTTCGGATGTTTGCGGCGGGACCCATCGCTCACAAACTCAATCCCCTGGGGCTGCTGGCGATCTCCTCCATCCTGGCTGCGATCGGATTGTTCCTGCTTTCCAAGAGCGCTGGCTGGGCCATTTTCGCGGCGGCGACGGTCTACGCCCTCGGCAAGACCTTCTTCTGGCCCACGATGCTCGGCGTGGTCAGCGAGCAGTGCCCCAAGGGAGGCGCCCTCACGCTTAACGCCGTCGGCGGCATGGGCATGGTGGCGGTCGGAGTGCTCGGCGCGCCGTTCATCGGTCTGCTGCAGGACAATGCCGTTCACAAGCAGCTTCTGAAGGATGAGCCGGCTATCCACAAGATCGTCGCCGTGGATAAGGACGGCATGTTTGGCAAGTACTCGGCCGTCGACGGAGATAAGGTCAAGAATCTTTCGGAAACGCAGCAGAAGACCCTGGCGGGTGTCGAGGATACCGCCAAGCAGGGCGCTTTGGCGAGCATGGCCCTGTTCCCGATCATCATGCTTGTCAGCTATTTGCTCCTGATCGGTTACTTCGCCAGTAAGGGCGGGTACAAAGCCGTCCATCTCGTGGACGAGAAGGGCCAGGCAGTTTGAACTAACCTGCTCGATCCTGGATCTGCATAATACGCGCGGGGCGGAAGCAAAGACTTCCGCCCCGCGTTCTTTCTCTGCCGAATCACAAATCGCCCGCTATTTCGCGTACCCGTGCTTCGCGAACACCGCTTTCGCCTGTTTCGTCCCGCAGGTCTCGATGAACGCATCGCGCATGATCGGATGGGCTGCATCCTTGAGCCCAACGATCGTCACGCGAATTTCCTCGTACTTCTCATCCGTCTTGACCACTTCCGTCTTCTCCTGATCGAGCACCGCGACGAAGTTCCATGCGACGGCCACATCCAGCGGGCCGACAATCAGCCCGCTGGCGATCTCCTGATGCGTGCGGGCCTGGAGCTTCACATGGGCCATCACGCGATCCTTGAGCCCCTTGCCCTCCAGCATCTTCACGAACATCTCGCCGCAGGTGGAATAACGCGGATCGCCGATGCCGATCTGCACGTCCTTCGCCGCCAGATCCTCAACCGACTTGATGCCCTTGGGGTTGCCCTTCTTCACCAGCAGCACCGGCCGGAGATACCCCACGGCAACTGAGCTGCTGTACTTCCCGGCATCCTTCACCTTCTGCTCGAACGGGTCGTGGCAGATGAAGATGTCGGCCTGGGTGCCCGTGAGAATCTTCGGCAGAAGAGTCTCCGAACCGCCAAAATCGGGCACCACCTTGGCGCGGCGCTCTTCTTCAAAGACCTTGGCAATCTCCTCGAACGGCGTCCGCATCGACGAGCCGCAGAGCACGTGCAATTCGCGCACGATGGCGGCCGGGGGGTTCTCCTCCCCGCGACCCATGGAGGACAGGAACACCAGCACCAGCGCAACCGACATGGTCATTCTCATCGCGTCACCTCGTAGGGTGGGCATCGCCCACCGATTGCGGTCATCGCCGGCAATGGGGGTCTTGCCGGCCAATGGTGGGCAATGCCCACCCTACCAGTACAGTCACCTCGTGTAGGGTGGGCATCGCCCACCGATTTCGGACATCGCCGGCAACGGGGATATTGCCGGCCAATGGTGGGCAATGCCCACCCTACCGGTACAGCAGGTTATACGTCTCGAAGGGTATCAGCCTTCCATCAGGATGTACAATATGCACACACGAGCGCTTCAGCGACCGCAGGTCCATGTTCCAGGCGTCCATGAACTGCATGATGACCACGCGGAAGATGCTCTCATACGTGATCCCTCGTGCGCCGTTCGGCAGAGCCGGCAGGCAGCAGACGAGATTGATGCTGCGGGCGGCCGTTCTGGGCGATGCCGAGGCCGAGAAAAGCCGCAACACGCGCTGGCGCATCTCGTCATCCTGCTCGTAGCAGATCGTGTTGCCGCCAACCTCCGCCAGGGCCCTGGGGTCGATCAGCTTCGAGAGCGGCACCATCGTCCCGCCGACGCGAATCGCATAGCCCATCGCCAGCGCATCCGTGTGGCACGGCACGGGGATCACGTCTTCCGCGCTGAATAGCTTGTGCTGATTGAGGATGGCGCTGCGCACCTCCGTGAGCGTGAGGCGATGCGCGGCGGGATCGAAGCCGGCGAGCCGGCCGGCCGCCTGGATCGGCTGAAACGTCACGCCGCGCACGCACGGCTGGGCGATCGCGAAGTCGAGAATCTCGCCGATTTCCTGATCGTTCACGCCCTTCTTTAGCGTCACCACCAGAGTCGTCGAGATCTTGTGCTGATTCAGGGCCTCGATGGCCCGGCGGCGCATGTCGCCCAGATCCTGCCCGCGCAACTGCCGCAGCGCTTCCGGCCGGAGCGAGTCGAACTGCAGATAGACCTCGAACCCCGGCATATACCCGGCCAGCCGCGGCGCGAAGTCGGGGTCGTCCGCGATGCGCCGGCCATTGCTGTTGAGCATGAGATGCCCGATCGGGCGGGCCCGCGCGGCGTCGAGAATCGCGAAAAGTTCGGGATGCAGCGCCGGCTCGCCTCCGCTGATCTGAACGACGCCGGCGCGGCCTTCGTTGACGACCACGGCATCGAGCATCAATTCGACCTCCGCCAGCGAGCGATGCTGTCCCCCACCGGCCGACGCGGCATAGCAGATCGGGCAGGCCAGGTCGCATTTCTCCGTGATCTCCACGATTGCGAGGCAACTGTGCTGCTCGTGGTCGGGGCAGAGGCCGCAGTCCAGCGGGCATCCCAGGCGCATCGGCGTGTTCCGCCGGCGCGGCGCGGTCGGAGGCTTGTACATCGCGCGGCCCTTGCGCCAATACGCGGCGTCGTCGGCGATGAGCACGCGCTGAAGCCCGTGGTCGGGGCAGAACTTTTGCAGGAAAACCCGGCCGGAATCGATCAGCACCTTGGCCTCGATCTTCCGCAAGCAGGTGAGGCAGAGGCTGTTGGTGAGTTCCACGAAAACGGGACCATCATCGCCCGCGCCGGCCGGTGGTTCCGATATCGCTTCGCGCCGGCCGCAGCATTGGTCATTCCAGTGCAGCAGCCCGTACGCCATCCCGGCCAGCGATGCGAGTTGGATCGCGCTCAGTGGCACGATGGGCAGCGTGTAGCGCGGCTTGATGAACTCGATGGCCAGCCGAAACGCCATGTAGCCGAAGACGAACTGGCTGAACATGCAGCCGCGCTGCCGGCCGGTCTTCATGCGCCATAGGAACACTCCCGCGAGCAGCAGGAGAAAGACAATCTCGTAAAGCTGCGTGGGATGGCGGCGAATGCCATCGCCAAAGTCGACGCCCCAGGGCAGCGATGTGACGATGCCGTAGGTCTGATCGGGCAAGCCCTCAAGGAAGCACCCCACCCGGCCGATGCACATCCCCAGGATCACCGGGAAGACATAGATATCGCCGCTGGGATGGCCGATACCCAGGCGTCGTTTGGCGATCTCAACGCCGACCCAGCCGCCAAGCATCGCCCCGACGATCGTCTTGCCGCCGATGAGGATGCGCCAATCGCCCCGATGCGCCCAATACAGCGGGAACGACTCGACCCACGCGAGGACCTTCGCGCCGATCAGCGCACCGAAGATCACGCCAATGAGCACCCACGCTGTCTGCTCGATGCTCATCGCCGGCCCGCGCGGCCAGCGCCGACGCAGATACAGGTAAAGCTGGAATCCGGCGGCATACGCAACGAGTTCCAGCACCTGATGGGCGCTGACATCCAGACCGAGGAGATGCAGATGAACGGGAAAAGTCAAAGTCGTTCCTGCCCAGAGACGATGGCATCGTAGCAGGCCGGCGCGCGGGTGCAACGGAGGGGGCGGGGGCGAGAAGTTGGGTGGCATGCCCACGCCGGCCGCGAGAGACGTTCACTTGCTCGGGAGTCTCAATTCGGCCGGCGTGGGCATGCTCGTCGGATGCACGCCGCACCCCCATTTGCGCCCAGCATGCTCACGCCCGGCGAGCATACCTCCGCCGCAAATGAGCATCGCCAGCGCCGGGCGTGAGCCACCCATTCCTGGCTCCCCGCGTGCGCGAGCCTACTCCGCCTGCTGGTATACACGCACGTATTTGATGAGATACTTCTGCGGCAGCACGCTGTCGTCGATCTTGCCGCCCCAGCTCCCGCCCAGCGCCAGGTTGATCAGCAGATACTGCGGCTTGCGGAAGGGGTTCTGGTCCTTGTTGTCGGCCTGATCAATGGCGAAGGTGTGATACTTCTTGCCGTCAAAGAGGAAATCCATGCGATCGGGATACCACTCCACCGCGTAGACGTGAAAATCATCGAAAGGCTTTTCGACGGTGATGCGGTTGCCGGAGGACTTGTGCTTGCCGTCCTTCTGGAAATGCACGGTCGCGTGAACGAGGTCTGGCTCCTTGCCGACGAACTCCATGATGTCGATCTCGCCGCAGGCCGGCCAGCCCACCGGCCGGATGTTGTCGCCGAGCATCCAGATGGCCGGCCAAACGCCCTTGCCCTGGGGCAGCTTGGCGCGAACTTCGATCTTGCCATAGGTCCAGCTTGCCTTGTTCTTGGTGATAAGGCTCGCGGCCGTGTAATCGGCGAATTCCTTATCGCCGCGCTTGGCCGGGAGCTTGAACTGCTCCTTGCGGCCCTCGATCACCAGCATGCCGTTCTCCACGCGGGCGTTCTCCGGCCGGCCGCGCGTATAATACTGCTCCTCCTTGTTGCGGATGTAGCCTTCCTCGTAATCCCATTTCTTCGGGTCGGGCAGGCCGGTGTAGTCGAACTCATCCGACCAGACGAGTTTCCAGTCGGCGGCGCCGGCCGGGATGGCCGTCAGAAGAAGCAGAGCAGCGGCAGTGGCAACATGGTTTGTCAGCATTGGGGACCTCTGGGAGAAAGTAGTCTACCGGGGACTCGACGTTGCAGCGCCACACACTGGTCAGTTGTCCGTAGACGGGTCATTGGTCCGTTAGTCAGTTGCGGCGGTCATCGGCGTTTAGCCGGCGTTTGACCGGCTCGCTCGCGAGCCGCTCGCGGCCCCGGAAGCGCCAGTCGCAGCGACTGACCACCGGACCACGGACCCAACCACTGACCACGGACAACTGACCAGTGACACTCCTCACGGCTCCTCGCCAATCAGCTCGTCATCGTATTGATCTTCCAGCTTGCGGACCGTGGCGGCCAGCTCGGCGTCCTTGTCCACCGCCTCGCTGACCTGCAATTCCCACTGGTTGCTGGCCGGCGCAGCTTGTCCAGGTCCACCGGCTGATTGATGAGCTTGGCGAGCCGGCGCGTGACGGCCTCAATACTGAGCGGATTGATGCCCTCCAGGTAGCCGGGGATCTCCGCGACAAGGCTGAGCATCTCCAGATTTCGCCCGCGGCTCTGGCTGAGTAGAAATGTCGACAGGCCGGCCGGGCCTTCGTAGTCGCTGAGGCGCACGCCGTTGGTCTTCAGCAGTTTCTTCGAGATGCGGATGCGAGACCGATCCATACATGCGCGGCTCGCGAGTGTGGGGAACGGTGCCGCCGAAGCTGCCCATGAAGATCATGCGCTTGACGTTGAGGTCCGCCGCCACGGCAAAGATGCAGTTGGCGAAGGCCTGCCAGCGGAGGTTGGGCTCCTTGCCGACGAAGAAGGCGAGATTGGCCGGCACATCGGCGTAGAAGGCGTCGGCGGGCATCTCCATCTCGGCGATAAGCCCGTCATCGTGCTTGACCTTGGGCCGGAATATCGACGCCACGTCCATCGAGCCGGGGAAGTTGTAGATATAGAAGGGGTCGGGGTCGATGCGCGCGATCTCGGCGAGCCTCCGCCCCTCCATGATCCGGCGCACGGTGCCCGTGGACACCAGGCCGCCATCCATCCAGCCGGTCAGCGCGAGCAGCATGGTCCCGTCGGAAAGCCGCGGGCGCGAGAGGATTTCGAGATAAGGCACGGGCATGTGCCCAAGTGTACGATAGCCGAGGGCTATTGTCAGCGTTACGATGTGCGCGTGAGGCGGAAGCTGACCAACCTGCTTTGCCTCGTATCGCTGCTGCTGTGCCTGGCGAGCGTCGTCTTCTGGGTGCGCGGGCAGTGGCGGCGCGACGCCGTGGTATGGTATGGGAGCAGCGGGCGAGTAGGTCTTTGGAGCCAGAGCGGTTCGTGCGTGTTGCTGGCATCGCGCGTGGATCGGCCGGGCGCGTTTGACGAGATGTACGGAGTGCATGCCGCGAGCAGCCGCGGCGGGTCGCTGCACCATGCGCTGCTGTCGCTGTTTGAGCACCGATTTTCTTTTGCGGGATTCCATCTCTACAGCGGCCGTTCGAGCGGCGCGGTCAACTGGTTCATCATCGTGCCGTTCTGGGCCATCTGCGCCATCACGGCGCTGCCGCCGGTGCTGTGGTTGGCGCGGATCTCGTCGCGCCGGCGCGGGCGGGGGTTCGCGGTCACGGTTTCTTCACAGCCAGGCTCAGGATCCGGATCAGGCGATCCAACTCGGCCGCCGTCCATTTCCCAGTAATGATCCCGCGCCCCTCGATGCGCGACTGCAGATTCGGTGCGCTGATCACTTTCCCCTCCAGGATGATCGCCAGGGGCCGCCCGATGTGGTTCCCCGACAACTCGCCAAAGAGTTTCGAGCCCGCGTCGTCGAACTCGAAGCCGATGGCAGCTTGGCCGGTGCGCTGGTTGACCTCGCGGTAGACTCTCCTCAGTGCCCATTGACGATCCTTGTCGGTCAGCACCATCGACTCGGCAGGCGTGACGTAGCACAGCAGCCATTGCTTGCCGCCCTGCGATCGTAGCGTCGGATACTTGAGCTCTTGCGGGTCGGATGCGTCAAACCAACCGAACCGATCTCCCCGCTGGCCAGCGGGACCCTTGGCCACCAGACGGTCGATCATCACTTTCGCCTCGGCAGCATCCTCAGCAGTGCCTTGCCCAGGCACGTACGCGATACGAAATTCGAGCAGCGGCTGGTCCGCGTTCGGCTGGCTGGCTGGCGGATCGGCTCGGCCGGCATAAGCCAACCACATTAACGTGATCGCGCCTGCGAGAAAAGCTGTAATGAGTCGCATCGGGAAGCTCCTGTCAAATCCCACGTAGATCGATGGCATACGTGTCATCGTAATCTTCGTTGGTCATGAACCGGCCGAAATTCGAGGCGAACAAGGCAACCCGACCATCCTGGCGCACCGTCACGTGGGGCTCGTCGTAATAGTCGGCGCGATAGGGCATGCGCGTTTGCGCCAGCCGCCGCACGATCGGCGCATTGGCCGTCGATGAAAGACTCAGAGCGAAGATCTCGTTGCTGAAGGGCACGTGGCCGGGGTCTTGCCCCGCCCCGTCCCATGTGCTGCTGACGAAGACCCATCCCGGCAACGCGGTGTTGCGTGCGGAGATGTGCAGGTTCATGTTGAACGCGGCGGTGCGGAAGAGCGTGCGGCGCGGCGAGCCGTCCAGCGGCGTGAGCTCGATCGTCTCGTCGTTGGTATCCGGGCGATAGTGCGCCTGCACGAAGGCGTATTGCCCCGGCTCGTATTCGGCGAAGTCGCCATGCTCATCCCACGTCGTAAGCCGGCGCACCAACTTCCAGTCGCGCGTATACAGCTTGGCGCCATAGGCCGCCCACATCACCATCACGTCGGCGCCGTCGGGAGTGATGGCAACGTAATCCAGAAAGTCATCGGGGTTGTTCCCGGGCGACTTCAGCGTGACAAGCTGGCTGCGCTTGCCGGTCGTCAGATCGACGGTGAACGCCTGCGTGTAGAGGTAGCGGCCGGTCTTGTCTTCATGCACCGGCCCGTGGACGGCGATATACCGGCCGTCGCGCGGCAACTCCTGCTCCGCGCCCGACGACAGCGGCCCCAGCCCCTTGAAGTACGCGATGCGATAGCTGCGCCCGCTGGAGACGGAATACTTGTAGATGGCATCGTCCAGCATGTAGATGATGCAACCGGGATTAGTCGGCGACCAGCGCGGCTCGATGTCGCCGGCGGGCAGCTTCGTCGCCGTGCGCCCGGAGAGCGTCTGGCCATCGTAAAGATACCAGCTCGCATCCGTCCCGCGCAGCAGCAGGCGGGTATCGTCGCAGTTCCACGCCTGCACCTTGGAATATTCCGGCACCGTGCCGGGATAGCTGTGCCCCGCCGTGGGTGAGCGCGTCGCGGAGATGCGCCGAACCGTCGTGCCGAAAACGGGATCGACATAGCTGCCGCCCAGCGGCGGCAACACGACGGCCGGCTGTGCGTGGTAGGCCGTGTCGGAGAGAAACGGGCCGACGTCGAGGAAGTCGCCGGCGTTCAGCAACGTGCGAGACTCAAGCGACTGAAAGAACCGATCCATGTTTCATCTCCTTCCGGCCCTCCTTGCGGCGCGGTCAATCGAAGACCCGCCGCAGCGTCTGTTCCACCAGCGACGGTGCGGAACTCGCGCCGGTCGCTGCCCCGGCCACCGTCGGATACAGAGGCTGATTCTGATGGATGAATGCCTGGTCAATGTAGTAGTAGTCGTCGACCGTCGTGCCGCCCATGTAGTCAAAGTTGCCGTCGATCCAATCCTGCCCAACGAGGCGATACCCGCGATCGATCTGGAAATAGTCGTCGGCATTCACCGTTCCGCTCAGATCCGCATCGCCGTTCCACGTGAACCTGGCCAGCACGTCATTGAGAACCGCCGCGTGACCCATCAGGTCGGCGCGAATCGCATTGTCGGCGCCATCGTTGTTCAACAGCGTGCCGATCCCGGCGAATTCGTTCACCCATGCGTCGCTGCTGGTGATTCCCGTGCCGTGCCAGAACGGCCATGTGGTGCCGTGCCCCTGCGTGATCCATGAGTTGATCTGGGAGAAGTTGCCGGCGTGGACGATCAGGCCGTTGCCGCGCAGGTCGAGCGTGCCAGTGGCGGCGATCGATAGCGATTCGGTGGCCAGAACATTGCCGCCGCCGATACAGCCGAGCGTGGCGACATCTTCGATCGTCAACGAGCCGAGTGTCACGCCATGATCCGCTCCCGCGAGCAACCCAACGCTGTCCTGCGCCGCGTACGTGATCGCGGACCCATCCAGGAGCGTTTGCGTCGGCCCGGCCGTCACGCTGTCCGTCGCCATGGTGCCCGTGAAGACCACCGAGTTGTTTCCCGGCCCGCCATGGAACGCCAGTCCGCCGGCCGGCACGGGATCGCCGCCGGATGCATCCACCGTCAGCGTGTCGTCACCGGCGGTTCCGTTGACCAGAAGCTGGCCCAACGAGCTGAGATCCACTGCGTACACGGGATCGCCGTTGACCGCGATATCGAGCAGCCCGCCGCTGCGCACGATGTGAATGCCATTGGTCGCGGCCGTCGCGTTCACCGCATCCATCAGCCACGCATCGCCTGCGCCGGCCGCCAGCGCGTTGCCGGCGATATCGGTGACGGCCGGACCCGCCAGCACGCTGACGGCGTAGGACCCGACCTTGTCCGTCAAGGTGGCCAGCCCGCCGAGTACCCATGTGATCCCATCGGCCGATGTGAGGGTCTGCGCACCGGCCACCAGCGGGATGTTGACCCCCTCGCGAGTCAGTTTCAGCGATGAGAGGCTCAGGGACACGGCCTCGCTGAAGACGATGGTAGCCTGATCCACCGCCCCGCTCGTCGGCGTTGTGACGGGGTCGATGCTGACGGTCGGCGGCGTCTTGTCGATCTTGAACGCCGGCGATGTGAAGACGGCGACATTGCCCGCGACATCAGTCAAGGTGACAGTGCCCTTGACGTTGCTGCCTTCGGCCGACAGCACCAGGGGGCTGGCCGGAACGGGGCTGGCCAAGCCCGAAGTCGCATCGGCGGCCGTGAATGGCAGACTCACATCCGTGTTGTTCCAGCCGGCGGCATTCGCGGCCGGCGTGGAAGTACCCCAGGTGAGCGTCGGCATCACCGCATTGATGCCGATGTTCTTGCTTGCTCCCAGTGAACCTGGCGAGCCTGGGGCCGGCAGCGTCAGGGTTGCGGCATTGCCGGCCAGATCGGCAATCGCGCCGCCGTTGAGCAGCAAGGCGCTGATCGAGGCATAGTCCAGGTGCGCGGCGCTCTGCCCATCCGAAACGATGCAGTCGAAGCTCAAAATCGTCCCGCCGCTGCCCCCCAGATACGTGGCAACGCCCCCGGTGTTGAGCGTCAACGTCGGCGCTCCGCCGGCCAGGTTCACGGCCTCGCTGAAGGTGATCGTGATCGGAATGCTGGCCCCCGACTTGTACCAGCCGTCAGCGGCCGTTGAGGAAATGTTGCCCACCACCGGATTCTGCGTGTCGATGCTGAAACTGCCGGTAGCGGCAGAGGCGATCTGGATGTTGCCCGCCAGGTCCTGGGCGCCGCTGACATTGATCCCGATCCCGGTCACGGTCACGCCCGCATCAGCCACGCCATACGTCGCGACATAGTGCGTGTTGTCCGGCCAATTGCCGCCGATGAAGTTGAGCGTGCCGGCAACGTCTTGGGTAAACGTGATCGTCGGCTTCGGCATGGCTTTCATCGCTTCGCTGTAGCCCACGCTCACCGTGAACGTCCCCACCGCCGCGGTCGCATCCGAAACCACCGCGGCGCTGGTCGTCACAGTGACCACGCTTGGCGGTGTCGTGTCCGTCGCCTCGCTGAACGACTGCGCATACACGCCGGCACCCGAGCCATCCTGGCCATCGCTCTGCCACGCCACCGCGAAGAGGCCACCGTTGCCGGCGGCAACCACCGGGAATTGCTGGTTCCCCACGCTGTACGTGTTCACCTGGCGCAGCCCCCGCAGCAGCGCCCCGGCATTGGTGTACTTTCGCAGGAAGACGCCCTGCCCGTCCCCGTCCTGCCCGCTGCTTTGCCAGACAATGGCGAATCCGCCGTCGGGCGCCATGGCGACTCGCGGATACATTCTGGTCGCCGGCCGCGTATGCGTTGGCCTGCACGTCGCCGCTGTAGAACGAGCCGGCATTGTCGGCCGACAGCAGCACGTTGTTCGCGTCGTATCGCTGGAAATACACACCGTAGTTCGCGGCATCGGCGCTGCCCAACTGCTCCTGTCCGCTGCTCTGCCAGGCAACGACCAGCACGCCGTTGTCCGCCAGCGCAGCGCTGGGCCGGCTCTGATACGAGGTCATGTAAAGGTCGGCGTGAGTCTGGCTGCCCGTGCGGGCGCCGGACGAGTCGAAACGCTGGAAGTAGACGCCATCCAGATTGGCCGAGACGTTCTCCTCCAGCGCCGATTGCCAGGCAACGACGAAGCTGCCCGAACCGTTCATGCTGACCGAAGGATAGTCCTGGTTGCCGGCGTCGCCAGGGTAGGTTGGCGTGTCCACCCTGAACTCCCCTCCCATCGCGGCGCCGGAGTTGCTGAACCGGCGCGCGTAGATCGTATAGGGGCTGCCGGTGCGCCACGCGATCACGAAGTTGCCGCTGTCATCCATGCCCACGGTGGGATTGGTCTGCAGGCCCGTCGTTGTCCCATTGGCCAGCGTCTCGCCTCCCTGCGGATTGCCCGATGCGTCGTAACGCTGGAAGTAAATGCCATCGGCATCGGCGGCGCCATTGCCGGCCCAGACGACGACGAAATCGCCGCTCGTCTTGTTGGTCGCCAGGGCGGCCAGCGTCTGCGCCCCGCTGGTCGTCGTATTCGCGCGCGTCTCCACGCCTTGCGCCTGCCCCTGCGCGTTGTACCGCTGGAAGAACACGCCATCGGGATCGCCCGGCCCGTCGCCGCTCCACGCAATGACATAGTCGCCGGTGGCGCGCATGGCGATCGCCGGCGCCGACTGCGCATTGAGCGTCGTGGTATTGACGCCGGTTTCGACGCCAACCGGAGAAAAGGGCAACTGCACGGTGATCGCCTGTGACGCCGTGTTGTTCCATTCATCGATTTCAGGGACCAGATTGCTGCCATCGACGATCACGCCGATGTACCTGGTTCCCTGCGCGGTATCGAGCGGTAACGTAATGTTGTAGTTGGCGACATAGGTCTGACCAGGCAGCAGCGACGGCACGGTATAAGGGCCGCCAAGCGGAGTATCGCCCGTCGTGATGGTCGCATCGTCGGACAGGTAGAACTGAATCGAGAAGCTGCCGGTATTCACGAAACTCGGATTATGGAACGTGGTGCGAACGCTGACGGATTCACCCGGTACAACGCTTCCCGTGGCCTGCACGCTCAAGGCGGCGATATCCGTTGTGGACGTGTTCATCCAGACCGGCATCCACCGGCCGTAGATGGCGTGAGCATTGCTCGCAGACGTCTGGTAGCTCTGCCACACGGCCAAGGCATTGCCCGTTGTGCTCATAGCAATCGCGGGATAGCTGGCGTTGTATGCAGTCGTTTGATTCAGCAGGTACTCGCCGGTGACCGGGGCCGCAGTGCTGCTGTAGCGCCGGGCAACCACCGCCAGAGCGCCGACCACCGCCTGGTCCTGGCTCTGCCATGCCACGGCAAAATCGCCCGTATCCCGCTTGACGGCGATGGCCGGCGACTGCTGCGTATTGGCGGTCGTGGTATTGACGATGAACGGCGTCTCTCGAAGGCTGCCCGAGGCGCTATAGCGCGCAACATACACATCGGTGTTCCCGTAAGCGACATCGAACTTTCCGCTGTCGTCCATCGCGATGTCCGGGTCCCAGGAATGCCGCGCCGGATTGGCGGAATCGACCGCCGTCACGCCCACGAGTTGCGTGCTCAGGGCCTGGTTGTAGGCGCAGACGTAGGTTGAAAAAGTGCCTGAGTTGGAGTTGGCCCAGGCAAAGGAGGAATTGCCGGAGGCATTCATGGCCACGGCCGGCTCGATGAGCCACGGCGTGGTGTTCAGGGCGCTGGTGCTGGTGAGATTGATGGCCGCCGGGCTGGTGGCGCCCCAATTGAAGACGCTGCGCGAATCCACCTCTGGGCTGTCGTCTGACGCGCGCCGCCGCGCTCAAAAACAACCATGTACGCGGTGCCATCCGGCCGGATGGCCACATCCGGGTTGGACTCGTCGTAACTGCCATAATAACTATTCGAACTCCCCGGGCTGCCGTCGCTGTTGAATTCCTGTACGAAGATGGAGCGGTAGTAGTTAGCGCCGTTGTATACCTGCCCCTCGAAGGCCACCACAAACCGCCCATCGTCCGCGATTGCCACCGATGGCGACACCAGGCGTCGGCCGGTTTCGCCCGTATAGTTGAAGGAGGCGGTGAAGATTTCCAACGGCGCTGTCGATAACGCTTGCCCCGTCGCATCGAACCGCATCACATCGACGTTGACGCCATACCAGGTGTTTGCGACGACGCCGGCCGGCGTTTCGGCCCACACCACCACGCTCTGCCCGGCAGCATTGGTGGCCACATCGGGATGGTCCAGATTGCCGATCCGTTGCGCCAGCACGCGCTCGCGGTCGGTGTTCCCGATGGTGAAGTTGTACGTCTGGTTGACCCCGCCATTGAGCTGATTTCCCGAAAGATCGCGCACGCCCGACGCGCCACTCCTGATGGTCAGACGATAATAGCCCTGGCCCAGCACGCCCGTGGGATCCAGCAGCACGCTGTTGGTCGCGGCGGAATAGCTGGCGGTCAGCGGGTAGATCGTGTCATCGGCGGTGCCAAACTGGCCATCCGCGCCGGCGGAGCGGACCTCATAGTTCGCCGCCGTACCGGCCGACAGGCTGTTCAGCCGCTCGCCAAACCAGATCGTGAACTTGTCCACTGAGTACGTACCGTACGGCTGGACTGAGAATTCAGTAGCCACGGGGCCGACCGTGTCGACATAGTTCGAAGGGTTTGCCAGCGCGTTGCAGGCGTTGAGCGCGTTGATGAGGCCGGCGCCGTAGGTGGCATTCCATCCTCCCGCCGGGCGGTAATTCGCGGTGTCGCGCAGGACCTGATAGAGCTGATAGGGCGTCAGGCTGGGGCGCTCTGCAACAGCAGCGCGCCCACGGCGGCCGCATCGGGCGCTGCGGCGCTGGTGCCATAGAAATTGGGGTAGCTGTCGGGATCCGAATCGTCACCTCCGGGGTAGAAGAACGATGTGTTCCCGCCATCGGGCGCGGTGAAGTCGGGCTTGTTGCGCACCTCCGGCGTGGCCAGGCGCCGCCCGCTGGCATCCAGGTAGAACGTCGGCTGGCCACGGCTGCTGAAGTATTCGATCTGCCCGGCGCTGTATCCATAGTACGGCGACGCCGCCACCGCCGCAGCGCCGGCCGCGGCCGGGTGCCCCTGGATCGTGCCTTTGCCACAGTCGGCGGGGAACTGGTTGAACGTCGTGGACGTGTCGGTCGAGAGCTTCAGGTGGACGGCCTCGGGGCCGGAAACATGGTTGATCTCAACGTAATAGGTGCCCGCGGATGACAGCGATACGATCTCCCACGGCATCCGGAAAGCGGCATTGTCGATTGTCGAGGATGTGACCAGCGTCCCTGAGGAGTTGTACACGTACAGGTCGAAGTTGCTCACCGGCTCGCCCACGGTGTACCAGGGCTGGTCCCACTGCAGGATCAGCAACGTGCTGGAAGTCGTGGTGATCGACATGGATCGCGAGACTCCGGCGCCCGGGTCGAAGTCATGAACGTTGCTGCCCGCGTTGAACCCGTAATCCGTCGTGTTCCAAGTGCTCGGATCGGCATCCCGGAAGACCGACTCGTAACTTCGATCCGCCTGATTCCCCGCCGCCGAGAAATACGCCACCCCATGCGTGTTCACCACGTGGTTCACGGCCTGGGCGATGGGACCGTCGGAGAACATCGGCTCGTCAAAATAGCCCACGTCATCCACGATGATGTTGCAGCCGGCATCCGCCAGCGCGGCGATCCCGTGGGCGAAGTCCAATTCGCCCCAATCCGCACTATAGAACGCCAGTCCCGCATCGGGCGCAACGTCGTGGATCAGCTCCATCATGGCCCGGCCCTCGTCGGTGCTTCCCGCGGGACCGTCGCGCAGGACGGTCACGTCCGCCGGCAGATCGCCGCTGGCCTGGCTGTCGGCCAGGCCGCCGGCATACTGGCTGACCGAATCGCTGATCACGCCGACCTTGACACCCGCGCCCGTCAATCCGCTCGCCGCGCGCGCCAGGTCCGCCCGCAGCGCCGCATCCCCCTGGGTTGTCACCGAGCCGGTCGCCATGCGGGGCTTGTAGATCGCGCCCAGCGCCGAGACACCGGGCACCTGCAGCACGTCCGGGATGGCCCAGACCGGCAGCGAACCCTCCGACAGCAGATACTGACTATCGCTGGCGAATTCGTCGTAGCCCAGTGGCCGCAATCCGCCAACTGCGGCGCTCAAGTCCTCCGCGCTGTCAACGACGATCCTCACTCCCACTCGCGAATCGGCCGCTTCGGTCCAGAGCAGCGGATGCTGCGTCGCCATTTGCCCGGCGGCCAGATCGGGGCTGCCGGCAACGGTGTAGGACTGGTGGTAGTCGCGATATGCCGCCAGCAGGTTGCCGCTGACGAGTCCATCAAGCCCAATCAGCTTCTGGTCGCTCATCTGGGCCGCCAGGGCCGCCGGAGATGGATCATTCGGCGCAGAAGAAGTAGCAGTGTCCGACACCGCCTTACTCAGCATGATCCGGCATTCCATCGCCTCGATGGCATACGCGTGCGGTTTGGTCTTGCGTTCCAATCGCCTTCCTTGCGGTGACGCCACCCTCGAAGTGAGCCCACGATGGTCGCCCTGACCGCGCATGATTGCCTCCTGTTCCTCTGGCCTCGCGGCGTTGCGAACGATGAGCCGGCTCAGATCTGATGAGTCCGCCGGCTTCGGTGTAATATACCAGAAGAATTCAGGCCATCAATCGAAAACCCGCCGCGGGATCTCTTTCACGACCGGCAGAGCCGTCGAACCCGGCGCACGCTCCCCCGGCGCCGCCACCTCCACCCGCTTCTCCCCCAGCTTCGTCTCGCCGCGCTCCACCGCCGCCTGTAAGCTCCGGCATTCCGCCAGCAGCCGCGAGAGAATCTCCTCCTCGGGCACATTCGCCACCTTCTGCCCCTGCACGTAGATGATCCCCCGCCGGTCGCCGGCGAAAATCGCCACGTCCGCGCCTTCGCACTCGCCTGGGCCGTTCACCACGCAGCCCATCACCGCAACCTTCAGCGGCAGGCGGATTTCCTCGGCCAGCTTCTTGCGGACCTCCTGCACCAGCTTGAACAGGTCCACCTGAATCCGCCCGCACGTCGGGCAGGCGATCAGCTCAGCGCCGACGCGCGGCCGCAGACCCAGCACGTAGAGCAATTCCAGCCCGTCCTGCACCTCATACACCGGATCGTTGGCATAGCTGATGCGGATCGTGTCGCCGATGCCGCTGCACAGCAGATGCCCCAGCGGCACCACCGACCGGATCGTCCCCGTCTCCTTCGGCCCGGCGTGCGTCACGCCCAGGTGCAGCGGATAATCAAACCGCCGGCTGATCTCGCTGTAGGCATCCATCACCACCTGCGGATCGATGCTCTTGGCGCTGATGACGATGTCGTGGAAATCCTCGGCCTGGAAAATCTCCAAGTACTCTTCGAGCTTGGCGATCATGAGCCCCAGCAACCGGGCGTTGCGATTCGCAGAGAAGACCCCGGCCAGTTCCGCAGCGCGCTTCTGTTTGTCCTTGCGTTCGACAATCGATCCCTCGTTCACTCCCACGCGAATAGGAATCTTCCGCGCCTTGCACGCATGGATGACATCCTTCACTTGGCCACGGTCCTGGATGTTGCCGGGATTGAGCCGGATCTTGTGAACACCCGCCTCGATCGCCTCCAGCGCCCGCTGAAAATGGAAATGAACATCGGCGATGATCGGCACCGACACCTGCGGCAGGATCTCCTTGAGCGCGGCCGTATCCTTCTTCTCCGGCACCGCCACGCGCACCATATCGGCCCCCGCGCCGGCGAGCTTGTTGATCTCCGCCACGCAAGCGCCGATCTGATAGGTATAGCCCGACGTCATCGACTGCACGGAAACCGGGCTGTCGCCGCCGATTGCGACAATCCCATGGGCGGCATCGCCAACGAAAACCTTGCGAGTCGATCGGCGTGGGACCATGACAGCTCTCCGATATAATCGGCGTATCTGGCAACATTTACGACGCAGGCAGCGCTCGATCACGTCGATGATTGGCAATCCTAAGGACCGGCGGCCGACAAATCAAACGACCGCGGCGATCGCCAATCGCCCGCCACGCCGTTGCTCCTTTGGCTATGAGGCTTTGCGCCGCGCAGTTTCCACTCCAACGTTCCTAACCGGGCCTCTTTACGGGTGTCTATCCCTCTGGACCGGATGAGGCGAGCTGTTATCGTGAGCCTCATACCGGCCGATGTGCTGCGCTGCGGGAAGATGCCCGCAGCCACCGGGAGTTGAATGATGCGACCAATCGCCTCGATGCTCGCGATACTGCTGTTGACGGCCACGGTGTTCGCAGCCGAACACCCCACGACCACGATCGCGCCGCGCGATCGCCTGATGATGACCGACACGATCCGCGCTGCCACCGCCCGCGCCGTCTGGGCCCTTTACGACCGTGTCGCAGCCCAGCCGTTGACGCCCAACCTCAACGTCGGCGCGTATCTCAAACACATGGAGCTCGTCGAAGAGTTCACCAGGCTTCTCCGCCAGGCCGACCAGCTTGGCGGGCCGCGCTGGATCGACGAATACACCTGCCAGGTTCAGCTTGAGATCTCAGCAATGCGCGTGGCGCACGTTCTCCGCCAGTTTGCGGCCGCCTATCCCAACCGCTCGCACATCACCGTCCAACAGATCGATCGCGGCGTACGCGCGTGGGCGCAGACATCCTTCGCCGCCACGGGCAGCAGCACTTCGCCCACCGCCCTGGTCCGAATCAAGCCGGGCGCGGGCGCTGCCTGGGATCGCGTCAGCGATGTCGATCGCCGCCGGGCGCTGTCCGCCGCCAATGACGATGCCGCCAACCGCGCCATGGCCAACGCGGGTCTGATCCTCTTATCCGATCACAAGACCATTGCCGACAGTTATCAGATTCCCGAAGTGAACACCGCCATCCGGGGCTGGCTGTCGCTTCGGCCGGTGACCGATGTGCGATTCCGCGACGACCTGCAGGTCGAGGTGTGCCTGGGCGTGGACGAGCGCGATTTCCTCAACATCATCCGCAACGCCCTCGATAAGCAGAAGGTCATCGCCGTGCCCAGGGAGCCGGAGGACTGGCGGCGGATCGAGCGGGATTTCTCATCGCATTTTCAGCAGCCCGTCGGCCGGGCCGGTGTCGAGCGCCCGGCCGCCAAGACGCCGACCGTTTCTCTGCCCGAACGTCCGCCCGAATGGGTTGAGGACCAGATCAACGTGCAGGGCTCTGCCACCGGCGTCGGGCCCAAGCTCAAGACCGCGCGGCAGGCCGAGGCCGACGCCATCGTCAAGCTCCGCGGCCGGATCGACGAGCTCAAGATCGACCAAGACCTGACCGTCGCGGCAGCCGCCAAGCGCAACCCGCGCATCGCCGAGGCCGTCACCCGCGCCATCAAACAGTCGCGCATCTACAAGACCGAATACCGCGCCGATGGCAGCGTGGTCATCCACATCGCCGCCAATATGCGCGACCTCTGGGAGGAAATGCTCCGGGCGGTGGCGGGATACTGAATGTCGTCTGAAGCGGAAGCGTCAGCGCCCGCCCTTCGCTTGGGCGGGCGCTGACGTTTCCGCTTCAGATGCCGCGCGGCACAATATTCGCCTTCCCCCGCCGTTCCCATTCGTGAACGCATGACCGAGGATCCGCACATGCTCAAGCCCTCTCACCTACTCGCCCCCTTGGCCGCACTCGTACTGGTATTCGCCTTTTCGGCATTGCTCGCCGCGGCCGAGCCCGCGGGCAAGGGCACCGTGACAGGCACGGTCCTGGATAAGGACGGCAAAGCGATCGCGGATATCGAGGTTCGGCTCATGGTACCCGCGAGAAGCGCGGGCAATCAGCCGGCCGCCGGCGGTCGCGTCCAGCCGGTCGCGTCAGCCACCACCGACGCCGACGGCAAGTTCACGATGAAGGATGTTCCGGCCGGCGACTATGCCGTTGTCGCGCGTTCCAAGGAAAAGGGCATCGCCCGTGCCAGAGTCACCGTCGTCGCCGACCAGTCTGCCACCGTCTCCCTCACGCTCGGAGCGCCCGGCGAACGTGCCGGCCGCAGGAACAAGTAGATGCCCTCGAATCCTGAAATCTGCGATTTGAAATCTGAAATCTGAAATCTGCGATTTGAAATCTGAAATCTGAAATCTGAAATCTGAAATCTGAAATCTGAAATTCTCTCCGCGTCTCCGTGTCTCCGTGGTGACTCCTCACGCCGCGCCAATCACCCCTTCCTCGCCAGCTTGTTCTGCCGATGACATTCCTCGATCGCCGCGATCTGCCGCCGCACCTGCTGTGGCGTGACAACCAGCGGCGCACCCTTCGTCAGCACATCGTGGATATTGTTATAGAACTCGCGCGACAACACATCGAAGCTCGCCATCCCCTCCTTCTCCTTCGGCGCGGTCCAGGTCTCCTCGCGCCACGGCAGCGTCTCCCGGCAATACTGCCGGTTGTCCGACCACCCGCTCATCATCTTCTGCTCCGGCGCCTCCTCCGGCCGGAAATACTTCCATCGCACCGTCTCGCCCGAAGCGGCCAATCCGCCGAACGTCCCCGAGACGCTGTACTGATCGCCCTGCGGATACGCCAGGTACGAGCTGACGAACACCTCGACCACGGGAGCTTCCTTGCCATAGAGCGTGACGGCCGCGAAATCATCGGCGTCGCCGCCGAATGGGTTGTGGCACGACAGGCGAGCGAAGACGTGCGGCGTGCCCTCGCCAAAGAGCATGATCGCCTGGTCCATCGGATGCGGGCCGGTGTTGTTCAGGTTCCCGCCCCAGTTCTGCTGCTTCGTCTGCCAGTCCCACCGCCGGCCGAAACTGCTGCAACTGATGCGGACGTGGACGATCTTACCCAGCACTCCGCTATCGATGACTTGCCGCAATTTGATGAATATGGGGGTGAATCGCGAGTTCTGGAACGGCGCCAGCAGCTTGCCGGCCTTGTGGGCGGCGTCAACCATCCGGTCCACATCCTTCACGCGGATGGCGAACGGCTTTTCGGAAACGACGTTGTGCCCGGCCTTGATCGCGTCAATAGTCGCCTGCGGATGCAGGAAACTCGGCAGCGAGTTCACGAACAGGTCGATCTCCTTGTCGGCAACCAACTCCTTGTAGTCGTTGTAAACGCGGCAACCCAGCTCGGCCGCCGCCTGCAACCGTCTTTCCTCGAGCTGATCGGCCACCGCCACGATCTTGTACTGCTGCGGCGCCTGCCGGAGCCACCGGGCATGAATGTCAAACCCGCTGCGTCCCTGGCCGGCGATACCCACGCGAATGATGTTGTCCATGCACGCATTGTAACGAATCGTGCAATCCCCGCCACCGGAACGTGCCGCCAGTGCCCTCACTGGCGGTCTTTCCCCGCCCTGAGTGCCATGCCCACGCCGGCCGCGAGAGACTCTCATTCGCCTGACGAGCTTGATCGGCCGGCGTGGGCATGGGACGTGATTGTGCAGGCATCCTGCCTGCAGTGCGGTAGGGTCCGTCAACGAGCCGGCAGCGAACGTCCATGGGTCGAAATGGCCGCATGCCGGCTCGTTTGCGGACCGAATGTGCGTGCGATGGGCGAGATGGTCCGCCTCCCCAACCCAGCCGCCGCCGCCGTCTACCGCCCGCGCCAGCCCCTTGAGTCCGACTTCCATCGCCTGATTCGCGAACACTTCGACGACTTCCGCGCCGCCTACCCCCAACATTACGCCCCGAAATTCGGCCACTGGCGCCCCGCCATCGACAAGGCCGTCGCCGCCTTCCTCAAGTGCGGCGACCTCCAGCACGGCTTCGCCCGCGTCCGCTGCCCCGACTGCCACCACGAGTTCTTCGTCGCCTTCTCCTGCAAACAGCGCTGCCTCTGCCCCAGTTGCACCCAGAAGCGCACGCTCCTCTTCGGCATGCACGTCGCCGAGGACATCTGCCGGCCGGTTCCCCACCGCCAGTTCGTCTGGACCATCCCCAAGCGGCTCCGCATCTTCTTCCGCTTCCATCGCGGCCTGCTCGACCGCCTGCCGCCGCTGGCGTGGGAAACCATCCTCAGACTTCCTGATCTCGGCGGTGGTTTTGGAGGTGCGGGAAGTGAGGGAAACGGCGGATATGTCAGCGGAGTGGGGGGTTGGGGCGTGGTGGGTGGAGGGGGCGAGAAATGGAAAGAGAAATGATACGCTGGTGGGCCAGCTTGGAGGACCATGGCGCAGCGTCTCTTGCCGATTTTGCCTGCGGGGAGCACGGGGATCACCGACACCCTGAGCGTGCTGAATGAGGGGGGACGATGGACGTACTTTCAGGGTTTGTTGCCGGTGTTCACGCACGCGGCCGAGGACGTGCGGAGTTTTCGGATGTTCACGGCGCAACTGGCGGCCAACGGGCACTGCAAGCTGGTGGAGATCGAGCGGGCCTTCGGGGTGACGGGGATCAGCGTGAAACGTGCGGTGAAGCGGTATCGGAGCGGCGGGGGTTGCCGGGCGTTCTTTCAGGCGCGTCGGGGCCGCGGGCCTGGGGTGTTGACGCCGGAGAAGGTGTCGGCGTTGCAGGCCTTGCTGGATGAGGGCATGCCCTACCGGCAGGCGGCGCGGCAGGAGGCGGTGAAGGTGGACACGGTGCGGAAAGGGATTGTCCGGGGTTTGTTGCGGGCGGCAAAAAAAAAGACGAAGCAGGAGGGTTGACGGCCAGCGACAAGAGCCAGCGGAGCGTGGCCGATGCGTCGGCGGGGATGGGGATGGCGTGTACGGACAGTGTGGGCCGGGTGGCGGCGGCCGTGGGATTGGGTCCGGCCCAATCGCGTTTTGTGCCCTGCCGGGACGTGAGCTTCGGCGGGGTTCTGTGTGCTCTGCCGGCATTGAAGGACAACGGGCTGTTTGCCTACCTGGAGAAGCTGCCGGCCTTGCCGGCGGGGTTCTACCAGCTCACGCATGTCATGGTTCTGCTGGCATGCATGGCGTTGTGCCGGATTCGCACGGCGGAGCAGCTTCGCCATCAGCCGCCGGGGGAACTGGGCAAGTTGCTGGGGCTGGATCGGATCCCCGAGGTTCGCACCTTGCGGGAGAAGCTGGGTCTGCTGAGCCAGGACGCGGCGGCGTTGGCGGCGTGGAGCGCGGCGTTGGCGGAGCACTGGATGGCGGGGGATGTGGAGGCGGCGGGGGTGCTGTACGTGGATGGTCACGTGCGGGTGTATCACGGGGAGTTGGCGGTGCTGCCCAAGCGTTACGTGAGCCGCCAGCGGCTGTGCCTGCGGGGGACGACGGACTACTGGGTGAACGACCTGATCGGCCAGCCGTACTTCGTGGTCAGCCGGGAGTTCAACGAGGGCCTGGGGCAGGTGTTGCGGGAGGAGATTGTACCGCGACTGCTGGCGGAGGTTCCCGGGCAACCGACGGCGGAGGAGTTGGCGGCCGATCCATGGCGGCACCGGTTCATCGTGATCTTTGATCGGGAGGCCAGCCATCCCGGTTTCTTCCAGGAGATGTTTGCGAAGCATCGGGTGGCGTGCATCAGTTACCGGAAACAGCCGCTGGAAGCATGGGACGAGTCGGAGTTCCGGGAGTGCCAGGTGAAGATGCCCGGAGGTCAGACGTTGAGCATGAGCTTGGCGGAGCGGGGCACACGGCTGGGCAATGGGCTGTGGGTCCAGGAGGTTCGCAAGCTGAGTTCATCGGGGCACCAAGTGAGCCTGATGAGCACGGCATACCGCCTGAGCATGAGTGAGGCGGCGGTGTATCTGTTCAGCCGGTGGTCTCAGGAAAACTTCATCAAGTACATGATGGAACACTATGCCATTGATGCACTTGTGGAGCATGGGGCGGAGGAGGCGGATGCGACCCGGGAGGTGGTCAACCCGGCCTGGAAGCAGGAGGATGCCCAGGTGCGTTCCCTGCGTCAGCAACTGCAGCGGCGGCAGGCGGAGTATGCCGCGGGGGAGTTGGATGATCGCTTGCGGACGGTGGATGTGCAGCGTTATCAGCAGGCGCAGACGGAACTGCGTGAGCAGATCGTGGGCTTGGAGGAAGAATGGGCAGGGGCCAAGAAGCGTCGGCGGGAGGTGCCCAAGCGGATCGCCCTGTCGGAACTCCCGGCCCAGCAGCGGATCAAGCGTCTGCTGCCGGGGCGCAAGCAATTGATGGACACCATCAAGATGATCGCCTACCGGGCGGAAACCGGGCTATGCGGTTTGTTGCGTGAAGAGTTGGGCCGCGTGGAGGATGCCCGCCCCTTGGTCCGGGACCTGTTCCGTCGCGACGTCAACCTGTGTCCGCAACCCGAGCAGAACCGTCTGCTCGTCGAGGTTCACCACCTGACCAATCCCCAGGCCGATCACGCCGTGGCTAAACTTCTTGAGAAGCTCAACGCCACGCAATGCGTCTATCCCGGCACCAACTTCACCCTTCACTTCACTTTGGTGTCATCGCAATTGCCGCGAGATCAGGAAGTCTGATCCTTGAAGTCTACCGTCCGTTGCTTGGCCCCGATGTCCTTCCCGGCGGCATCCCCGCCATCCAGACCTTCGGAACCCTCCTCCACTTCCACCCCCACCTGCACGGCCTGATCACCGATGGCGCCTTCGCCCCCGATGGCACGTTTCACTCCCTTCCCGTCAACCTCACCCACGAGCCGTTCCTGCGCCTGTGGGAACGCAAGGTCTTCCAACTACTGCTGGATGAGGGCCGCATCGAGCCCGCGCTGGTCGACCAGATGCGCTCCTGGCGTCACAGCGGGTTCAACGTTGACCGCTCCGTTCGCATCGAAGCCGGCAACCAGGCCGCTGTCGAACGCCTCGCCCAGTACATGGCCCGCTGCCCGTTCGGCCTCTCCCGGCTCATCCGCATCACCCCCGCCGGCCAGGTGCTCTACAAGGCCGAAAAGGAGCACCGCCAGCACTACCCCACGCCAGCGACGTAGGGGCGGCTTTAGCCGCCGGGGTTGCCGGATCGCCGTAGATCATCGCGGCTGAAGTATCATGCCGAGTGATGCCGATCTCCATGAAGTCACGGATGACAAGGAGATGCGATGGTCACGGAAGACTTGAACAGCCACGCGTTGGTTCTACCGCAAGCACAGCGTTGCATTCTTGAGAGCCTGGTCCGGCGGAAGACCTGTCCGCAGGCGGTGGCCACGCGGGCTCGCGTGATCTTGGCGGCCGGCGAGGGTCTGGGCTCGGTGGGGATCGCCCTTCGGGTGGGGTGCTCCCGCGAACTGGTGCGACACTGGCGAGCCCGCTACAGGGCGGCCCAGCAGGCTTGGGGAGCGGACGTTGCCCAGTGGGATGAGGCGGCCCTGGCCCGGAAGATCGAGCAGGCGCTCTCGGACGAGTATCGCTGCGGGTGTCCGGGCAAGTTCACGCCTGAGCAGTACTGCCAGATCATGGCGTTGGCCTGCGAGAAGCCGTCGGACAGCGGCCGGCCGGTGACGAACTGGACGAACCGGGAGTTGGCCGAGGAGGCGGCCAAACGGGGGATCGTGCCGTCGATCTCGCCCCGGCAGGTGGGGCGTTTTTTAAAAGGAGGCGGACCTGCGGCCGCACAAGATGCGGTATTGGCTGAACAGTCCCGACCGGCAGCATCCCGAGGAGTTTGCGGCGCGGTCGGGGGCGGTGTGCGCGGCCTACGGCTCGGCCATCGCGATGCACGAGCTGGGCACGCACCTCGTGAGCGTGGATGAGAAGACCGGCATGCAGGCGATAGAACGCGCAGCGCCCACGCTGCCGATGAGGCCGGGACAGGTGGAGCGTCAGGAGGCCAATTACGTTCGGCACGGGACGCTGATGCTGACGGCCAACCTGGAAGTGGCCACGGGGAAGGTAATCTGTCCAACGGTGGCGTTGACGCGGCACGAGGAAGACTTTGCCGCGCATGTGGCCCAGACGGTGGCCAGCGACCCCCAGGCAGCGTGGATCATCGTGCTGGACCAGCTCAACACGCACCAATCCGAGACGTTGGTGAGGCTGGTGGACGAGTTGTGTGGACTGGGGGTGGAACTGGGCGTCAAGGGCGAGTCGGGCCTGCTCAAGGACCTGAAGAGCCGGCGAGCGTTCCTGGAAGACCCCAGCCATCGCATCCGGTTCCTGTACACGCCACGGCACGCTTCGTGGCTCAACCAGATCGAGATCTGGTTCAGCATCCTGGCACGCCGGCTGCTGCGCCGGGGCAGCTTCCAATCCATCGACGAGTTGCGGCGGCGTGTCCTGGCGTTCATCGAGTACTTCAACCAGACGATGGCCAAGCCGTTCCGGTGGACCTATCAGGTCCGGCCCTTGAGCGCGTGACGGACGTGGCGGAAAGGGTCGATCTCAACAGACTGGCCACGATTCCCGGCGGAAAGGCAGGTGGCGCCCGCAAGTCATCATCCCCAACAGGCGATTGGACCGACCGCAACGCCTCCGTCGCGGGCCACGCTTCCGCCTGGTCCGAGCAGCCCCGTTCCGGCCATGCCTCTCGTGCCCGCCGTCGAATGCCTCGATCCGCCCCTCCACACCACCCCCTCCTTACCCGAGGCCACGATATCTCTGCCCTGATGATGTAGGGATGCCGTAGGGGCGACGTAGGGGCGGCTTTAGCCGCCGGGTGTGCCGGATGATTTCACAACGGGGGCGTGCGAGCCAGCCACGGCGGCTAAAGCCGCCCCTACGCGGCCGCGCCGCCGACGCACCGAACGTCCGCCCCGAACCCGCAGACCACGAATCCGCCGCCGATTGTTGAATCGCCCCTGCTCGATCGCCGCCGCTGGGCCATGCTGATCCAGCGCATCTACCAGGTCGCCCCGCTGCGCTGCCCCAAGTGCGGCGGCGCCATGAAGGTCATCGCCTTCATCGAGGCCCGCCAGGAGGATGTCATCCGCAAGATCCTCCAGCACTGCGGCCTGTGGCACGACCCGCCTGCCCGCGCCCTGCCCAGGCCGCCGCCTCCATCGCGGCCTCTCGGTCTGGCCCCGCAGCGCGATCCCGGATTCAGCGTCGAACCCGATCCGGAATTCCTTCAACACGCCCATCGCCAGACTATCGAGCAGCCTGACCTGCCCTGGGAGCCGGGAAAACTCAAAGGGAAGGGAGAAGGGGGACATCCCACCTTACTGGGAAGGGAGAAGGGGGACATCCCACCTTACTGGCGACGCAGAAGAGTCAGAAGCCCGCGCGGTCGGGAGTCGGGACCCAGAGGTTGACGTTCAACAGCCATTCAGCAAAGCTCGCGCCCGCCGCGCGCGATCCTCACGCGCGTTGCGCAAATCGATCAACCCCACCCGCCAAACTGCTCGCTTTCCCCGCGAGAAACCCCACCAGCGTTGCGCCATGTCGCGCCCACGCAAGCCGATTGGCGCAGCGCCGACGGGAATATTGAAGGGCGCATCCATCGCCCTGTGGCCTCAACCAATGAGCGAGGCGCGTCCCGCAAGGAGCCATCATGCGCACCCAACCCCGCCGACGACGTATGACCTTCACCCCGCCGCCCTCCGCGCGCACTCGCCACCCGCTATCTGCTGTCCGCCGTCCGCTGGCAACCCGCAACTGGCAACTGGCAACTTCCCGACCGGGCCGCTTCATCGCCCCTTCGTGCCGCCGCAGGGCCAGATCGGGGCCGCTTTGGGGTCGCTTTGTGCGCGCCCAGGGCCACTTCGTGCCCGCTTTTTCCAGGACGAATCTAAATGCGTTGATGCCATCGGATCTGTAAACCCCCAACTGAATACCGTTTATGTCAAGCCTCCCCGCAACCTCCCGCCGCCAGAGTGAATTTCTCCGAGCTTTCTGTCACAATCATGCCGAGACTGGAACCCCAACGAAAGCAGCCGTGATCCTTCCCAACCCCATCCCCACCGCCGACTCCGAAACCCCCGCCCTTCAATCCGAATCCTCCAATTTCAAATCTCGAACCCCCAGCCCTGGACCCGGGATCTCAGACCCTTCCTCCGTGTCTCCGTGCCTCCGTGGTGAAGCCGAGTGCCCGCCGAACGAACCCACCGATCCCCCCGCCCCAGCCCCACAACCTCCCGCCGCGCCAGACCTTGCGGATTCCACTCCCTCTCCCGCGCACCCTCCCCTGCGAAACAAACCCATTCCCGTCACGCCCGCCGCCACGACCTCACACTTTCACCCGCCTCTCTCATTTGCGCAACGCGGTCGGTCCAAACCCGATGATCCGCGTCAGCGCCTCCATCGCCCGCCGGCTCTCCGCCATCAGCAGCGGATCGGCCAGGTCCTCCGGCCGAAGCGTCTCGCGGTAATGCCGATTCACCCACTCGGTCAGCCGCGCATACAGCGCATCGTCGAGGAGCATACGCGGCGATACGCACGAGAGCTGCTCCTCCGTCAGCACGACCCGCAGCCGCAGGCACGCCGGCCCGCCGCCGTTGTGCATGCTCTGCCTCACCTCGACGTAATGCGCCGAGCGGATGGGCGTCCCGGCCGACAGAAGCTGCTCGATGCAGGCATGCGCGGCCGGGCTTTCGCGGCATTCCATCGGGCTGATCAGGGACATCGTCCCGTCTGGCAGGCTTACGAGCTGGCTGTTGAACAGATACGATCCGACGGCCTGGTCCAGCGGCAGGTCGCGATTCGGTATCTCAATGGCGATCAGTTCTTCGCCACAAAACCGCTCAAATCGCCGGCGAATCTCACCAATGACGGCCGGCCCGTCGAGGAATGCCAGCTCGTGATACAGCAGCACATTCTCGTTCGCGACGGCAACGACGTCGTTGTGGAACGCGCCCGCATCGATGGCCGCGGGATGCTGCTGGACGAAGAGCGCGCGGGCTGGATCGAGCTGGTGCAACCTCGCCACCGCTTCGGATGCCTCGCGCGTCTGTCGCGCGGGAAATCGTACGGGCTGGCGTTCTTCGGGATGAAACGCCCGCCGGCCATAGACGAATATCTCCAGGCCGGCCTCGCCATGGGAGCGCGCAAGGCGCAGATGGTTGGCGGCCCCTTCATCCGACAAATGCGCGGCGGCCGGAAGAGGCGGATGATGCGCAAAGGCCGCCTCATCGGGGAAGATCGCACGCAGCGCGGCGGCCGTCGCGACCGGCTCAAGCGAACGATGAAACTGCGCCAGCAGATTGGCAGGGGTGAAATGTATCCGTCCATCGGCGGAATCCGCGCTCGGCGAGACCGTCGCGGCGTTGGCCGTCCACATGCTCGATGCGCTGTAGCATGCGGCCAGAAGCTCCGGCGCTTTGCGCCAGGCCTTCTCGACAATCCGCTCGTCGCTGCCGCTGAATCCCAACCGGCGGAGTGTCGCGATATCCGGCCGGGGCTGCGGCGGAAGGACCGCCTGCTTCACGCCCAGGTCCGCCAGGAACTTCATCTTGGCCAACCCCTCCAAGGCCGCGCGCCGGGGATGCGAGATGTTCTTCGTATGCTCTATAGATGCCACATTACCGAACGACAGCCCGGCGTAGTTGTGCGTCGGCCCCACAATCCCGTCGAAGTTCACCTCATGCGCCCGCGTCATGTCAGGTCCACTCCGGGTGTGCGGCGCTGCGGCAAGACGAGCTTCGGCGACTGCGCGCAGGCGACGGGGTAGGAACAGTAGTCGGCCGCGAAATAGCCGCTGGGCCGATGGTTGCCACTGATGCCCACGCCGCCGAACGGCAGCTTGCCGCTGGCGCCGGTGGTCGGGCGGTTCCAGTAGAGCACGCCGGCGCGGATGCGGCGGTAGAAGCGATCCCAGAGGGCCGGGTCATCGCTCAAAAGGCCCGCGGCCAGGCCGTAGGCGGTGTTGTTCGCCTCTCGAATAGCTTGTTCGCAGTCTTCTGTCAACCGCAATTGCAGCAGCGGTCCGAAAATCTCCACATCCGGCGGATCGGCGATGCCGCTGGTGTCGATGAGTCCCGGCGAGAGCAGTGCAGCGCATCCATCCAATGAGTTCATCTCCACGATCACCTTCCCGCCGCGGCGCACGAGCTCCGCCTGCGCCTCCAGCAGCCTCCGCGCCGCCGCGATGCTGATCACCGGCCCCATGAACGGTTCGGGATCGCTGAGATAGTCGCCCACCCGAATGCCGCGCATCATTCTCACAAGCCGGTCGATAAACGCCTGACCCTTTGGCCCGCGCTGCACGATCAGCCGTCGCGCGAACTGCACCTCTGCCCGCTGGTGATGAACGCCGACTGGATCGTGAGATATGCCGCGGCGTCCAGATCCTCGGCATCCCAGACGATCAGCGGCGAGTTGCCGCCCATCTCCAGTGCCAGGATCGTCCCCGGCCGATCCGCCATCGCCCGGTTGATCGCCCGCCCAGCCTCCGCGCTACCCGTGAAGAAGAGCCCGTCGATTCCACGATGCTCCGTCAGCGCCACTCCGACATCGCGCCCGCCTTGCGCCAGGTTCATTACGCCACTGGGCAGCCCCGCCGATTCCCAGATCTCGACCATCTTCTGCCCGACCAGCGGCGTCAGCTCGCTCGGCTTGAACACCACCGTGTTCCCCGCCAGCAGCGCCGGCACGATGTGGCCATTGGGCAGATGCCCCGGCATGTTGAACGGTCCAAGCACCGCCACCACGCCATGCGGCTTGTAGCGTGTGGATGCGGTGGCGTCCCCCAACTCGATCGTCGCTTCCGCACTTCGCTGGCGATACGCAGCAACCGACAGCGCCACCTTGCCGACCATTGACGCCACCTCCGCGCGCGCTTCCCATCGCGGCTTGCCCGTTTCGCGGCAGATGACTTCGACAAACTCCTCGCCATGCGATTGCAGTTGCCCGGCAAACCTCGTCAAGAACTCAGCACGCCGATCCACCGGCATTGCTGACCATTCTTCCGCCGCCCGCCGTGCCGCCGTCACGGCCTGGTCAATCTGCGCCGCCGAAGCCGCCCCGCCGCGCCACACGACATCGCCATGCGCGGGATCGAATGGATGAGAACTCTTCGCTCTCACCCTCAATCCATTGGTTCGCGATATGCAGGCCTTTCATCGGCATCGCGATTCTCCTCATTGGTCGGGTGCGCGCTCACGAACCGCACCGTGTCTCCGGCCTTCACCCGCAGTGCCTCGGCCACATCGGCGCCGAGCCGCACCCGGCCGCCGCTCATGGTCACAGCGCCCCGACAAGCGCGAAACTCGCCATCCACATTGCTCAAAATCGATGACTCTCCTTCGACTGGCTCCCGGCCGAACTGCTCGATAGTCGCGCGCACGCTCTGGCGGATGGCGCGAATCCGGTCGCGTTCGCACCGCACGCTTGGCCCGGCGTCGAAGATGTCCACCATGCCGCTGTAGCGAAAACCTTCGGCCTCGAGCATCTTCAGCGCCGGCCGGGTCTGCGGGTGTACCTGCCCAATCACCGCCTGCGCTTCGGCCGGCAGAAGCGGGATGTAGATCGGGTGCGTCGGCATCAGGTCGGCGATGAACTTCTTGTTCACCATGCTGAGATAGTCGGCCGTCGGAAAGTCCACCTCGAAAAAGTGCTTCCCCAGGGCATCCCAGAAAGGCGAGCGCCCCTCTTCATCCACCATGCCGCGCAGCTCCGAGATCACCGCGGGATCGAATCGCTGCGGATGCTCGGCCATGAACAGAAACCGCGCCAGCGACAGCAGCCGCCCGTTTCCCTCCCGGCGATGCTGCGGCGAAAGGAAAAGGCTGCCCACCTCGCACGGGCCATTGTGCTCCATCACCAGCTTGAGGAACTGGATTTCCTTGCGCACCTTGAGCACATCCGACTCGTGGACCGCCGTCTCGATCTTGTACGCATAGAACGGCTCGAAGCCGCCCACCTTGGATGTCACGCCGCTCGTGCCGACAACCTCGCCGGTGCGCAGCTCCTCCAGGACGAACAGATATGTCTCGCCGCGCGGCCGCTGACACATGCGCCAAAGCTCATCTGCGATTCGAGAATGCGATTGCGCAGCAGTTCCGGGTCTTTCGGCAGCGTCGTCAGGCCATAGCCGGTTTTCCCGGCAAGAGCGACCAGCGCCTCCAGATCGGCGATGGCGATGGGACGAATCAGAAACATGCCTGCCCTCTCAAAACGCCGCGGGGATTTCTCCCGCCGCCAGTTTCATCAGCAAGAGCGCCGACAGCTTGGCTCGCTGCGTGAGGCTGTCCATCAACATGTACTCGCGATCGCTGTGAATCTCGCCGCCGACAACGCCGAGGGAATCGACCACGGGCAAGCCGGCGGCCGCCAGCCGGTTGCCATCGCACACGCCGCCGACCGGTTTCCAGCAAATGTTGACGCCGATCTCGCGCCCGCAATCGGCGACGCGCTGCAGCAGGCGCAGTGTGCGATCGTCCAGCGGCTTGGCCGGGGCGGTGATCCCGCCGTGGAGTTCGACGCGAATGCCATCATGCTGGAAATATGCGGCGATCTGTTGGAGCCGCTGCGAAATAGGATGCTCATCCTCCGGCCGCTCAAAGCGCACGTTCAGCCGCGCGATCGCCAGGTCGGGCACGACGTTGACGGCCGTGCCGCCCTCAATCCGGCCGACATTGACGGTCGTACCCGGGGCGTAGGCGGGCAGTTCGCGCAGCGCAACCACGAGTCCCGCCAGCGCATGGATGGCGTTGCGCCCTTCCGTCACGTTGCGTCCCGCATGCGCCGATCGGCCCCGCACAACAAAGGTGAAATTCCCCGAGCCCTTGCGCTCGCCGGCCAGGCTCCCATCGGCCATGGCCGGCTCGAACAGCAGGGCCAGGGCGCATCCGCGGGCACGCTCGACCATGATCGCCGACGATGACGGCGAGCCAAGCTCTTCGTCGGGATTGATCACCACGCGCCAGCCGACATTCCCCGCCCATTCACTGCGCTCCAGCGCCTCCAGGGCCACCAGCATCACCGCCAATCCGCCTTTTGCATCCGCAACTCCCGGCCCGTAAAACCGGTTGCCTTCCCCGCGAAACGTGCCCGTGAAGGGGTGCTCCGGCCCGTAGACCGTGTCCATGTGGATCGCGAGAAACACCTGCACCGGCGCCTCGGGACGTTTAGCCATCGACAGCGCCTTCCCGAGCGGGCGGGAACGCAGTCGCCCGGCAACATCGACCCATGGCTCCTCCGGCAGTACGATCTCTTCGACCTTGTCGAGAACCGACATCGCGCCGCTCAGCTCCCGCGCCATGCGAGCCAGCCCCTCAAGATCGTGGCTTGCCGAGCTGATCCCCACCCATCGCTCGACCAACCGGCACATTCGCTCGTGCTGGCCCTCCACCCACTGCAAATACGGGGTATAGCGGCTCATATCAGGCGTCCCTCGGAAGCTTGATTCCCGGCATATTCTAGGCGCTGCTTCCAACCGGCAGGCCGGCCGCTCCTCACCTCTTGTACGTGCCGACAAGTTCGCCCATGTCCAGCACCTTCCCGTGCATGGCCGGGATCAGTCCGTCGATCGTTTCGCCGGGCTTCATGTCCAATGCCTGCTTCAGCGCATAGAGGCGGAAGCGGTAATGATGCGCCTTGCCCGGCGGAGGCGCCGGGCCGTCGTAGCCCAGTTTCGCGAACGAGTTCCGGCCCTGCAGAATTCCGTCGGTCAGCTTGTCCCTTTTCGGCAGCTCCTGCGCAAGTTGCGTCTGCGTCGGCGGAATCTTGTACACGATCCAGTGCGTGAAATCGCCCGCCGGCGCATCGGGATCGTCCATCACCAGCGCCAGTTCCTTTGTGGCCGCGGGGACGCCGCTCCAGGCCAACGGTGGCGAGACATCCCTGCCATCCGACGTGTATTGAGCGGGGATCGCCGCGCCCGCGCAAAAGCGCTGCTGGAAAGCTGGACCTTCTTCGGCATCGACTGGCTGAGATCCTCTCGCGGCGGCTCCGGTTTGCTGCAGCCGGCGATGCCGAGGCAGGCGAGCAGCGACAGGGGCAGTGTTGTCTTCATGTTCATGGCACAATGGTAGCGGGACCGGGGCGGAGTTACGAGTGCCTTGTCTGAAGCGCCAAGCGTCAGCGCCCGCCCTGCCGTTGAGCGGCCGCTGACGCTTCCGCTTCAGACCAGCATGCCCCATTCGAGGAGCGTGCCCGCCGCGATCGCGCGAGGTGCGCTTGCCGAGCACGCGCGGCAGCATCGCCGGCACAATCCCAGTCCCCGGCCGCTGCACGGTGACATCCTCTTCCCCGAGAACGTGCTTCGCCGGCAGATCCCTCGCAATCACCAGGCTCTGGCGGCTCAATCGGCGCACTTCCTCCTCGCATGGCAGCACGCGCTTCTCGCGCGATCCCCTCAACTGATCGGCCAGCCGGATCGCCGCGACATATCGCTTGAACTGCTCCGGGTCGGCACTGGCGGCATGATCGGGTCCCGAGAGCGCCACGGTCGTAGGTCAGGTGCTTCTCTACCAGCACCGCCCCGCCGGCAACCGCCAAGGCGCCCGCCATCTCCACCGCGCTGTGATCGGAGAAGCCCACCGGCACGTTGAACTGCTGCGAGAGATGGCATATCCACCGCAGATTGGCATCCGCCACTTGCACCGGGTAGCTGCTGATGCAGTGCAGCAGCGCAAAGGGCGTCTTCCACAGCGTCAGCCACTGCACGGTTGCGGCCACTTCCTCCATCGTCGCCGCGCCAGTGCTCAACAGCAGCGGCCGGCCCACCCGCGCGGCCCGCTTGAGCAGCAGAAGGTTTGCCAGATCGGGTGAGGCGATCTTGATGGCCGGCAGGTCCAGTCCCTCGATCAAGGGGATGTCGGACGGCGAGAACGGAGTGGCCAGCGGCGCCATCTTTCTCTGTCGGATGGCGTCCACCACTCGCCGGGTATCATCAGGCGAGAGCTCGTACTTCCGCAGCATCGCCGCCGGATCGTTTTCCTGGACGCGATCCTTCTGATACGAAGCCAGCGCCGCTGATGGATGGAGCAGCGTCGCCGCGCGAAAGATCTGCAGCTTCACCGCATCGGCGCCGGCGTTGACCGCGATCTCCACCAGACGCAGCGCGGTCTGCACCGAGCCATCGTGATTCACGCCGATCTCGGCAATCACGAACGTCGGCTGGTCCGGCCCGACTGCGCCGGCCGGCAATCTCGATGCTCTGCACATCGGCCGCGGACTTCATCGCGCTACTCCGCCTTCATGCACACCAGCGAGCCATCCTCAAGCGACACGTAAAGACGCTGACTCGCGATTGCCAGGCCCTGGTACGCCGGTGCGGAGCTCAGCGGATATTCCGCGATCTTCTTCCCGTCCGCCATCGAGAGCGTCATGATGAATCCGCTGCACTTCTTGATCTCGCCGTTGTAGATCCGTCCCGCCAGGACGATCCTCCCGTCGCAGATGCTCATCGCCTCCGCCTGGTAGCTATCCGGGAGCTGCTGACGCCACGTAAAGACCGCCCCGGGCTTGGGCGCGGGCTGGCCATCGGGAAGCTTCGTATCGGGCACGAAGGCGTTCTTCTCGCGATTGGCGCAGAACACGCTCCGGCCGCGATAGTCGTAGCCGTAGGCATTCACATCGTCCCAGACGAACATCTCGCCCTTGAGCCGCCCGAAGGCGTGGTCGCCCGAGCGGCGATTGCCGATGCGCGTCCAGATGCCATCGAGCAGGCCGTCGAGGCCCGGAATGAAATAGGCGCCGGCCGGCTTGGTTGAATCGGGCTGGCCGGTCTTCGCGTCCAGCGCCGTCTCCTGCATGACGACATCCCCGCCGCGCAAACGAAGCATGTCACAGCGGCGCTGCGGGCCTTCGCCCACGGTCGTCGCCCAAGCCAACTGCCCCGTCATGGCATCGAACGCACACACCGCCACGCCGCCATCGGACTCGCTGGTCCGGCCGGCCGACGCGTAGGCGATCCCGTTCTCCACCACGACAGAGCCAATCGCCGGCCAGACGGACTCCACCTGTCCGAACGCCACCATGCGCCGTTCGGCGGGCGCCACGCGCGAGCGCCAGACGAGCTGGCCGTCGCTGAGCCGCAGCGCCCGCACCCAGCCATCGTGGCCGCCGACGATTGCCAGGCCGTTGTGGATCGTCGGCGGGCTATCGAGCCGCGCACCGACCGTCGTGCGCCAGATCTCCCTGCCGCTCTCCGTATTCACCGCCGCAACCTGCCCTGCGTCATTGGCGCAAACGAGCGACACACCGTGCGCCGCCACCGGCGCACTGATGCAGCTCGTGAGCCGCGAATTCCACGCCAGCGACAGCGGGCCTTCCGAAAGCTTCGTGATCGGCGTCTGCCATGCCATCGTCAAGTTGGCCGGCAGCTTGCTCGCCGCAACACCATTTCGCTGGGGGTTACCCATGAATGTCGGCCAATCCTCCGCCGATGCCGGCATCGCCTTTACATCGCCGAATGCCGGACCTTTCTCGACCGTCCGAGCCGCCTTGAATGCCTCAATCGTCGGGATTTCGCCGCACGGTCCGAACCCCACAAATCCTGGAACCTGCCCCGGCGAGCAGCGGCAGTTGTTCTGCGCGGTGTAGAACATGCCGTTGGCCGGCACCACCGCCTCGATGCACGCGCCGCGCGCCGCGATAGCTGATAGTCTTGGCATGTTTCGGATTGGCGGCCTCGAACACATGGTAGCTGCATCCGCGCGTATTCGTGACGATGTTGCCGACAATGTTGTTCGGCGTGCAGATGCCCGGCCAGCCGACACCACTGTACGTATCCTGAACCGTGCCGGTTTTTGGGTCGAGCTTCTTGTCGCCACTCCAGATCAGGCCGCCGACGATCGGGACCCAGTTCGCGTCGGACTTAAGCTCCCAAAGCACCTTCCCATCCGCGGCCGAGAGCATCGAGATCGCATTGTTGGCCGGCCGCCCGACGACCAGTACGCCCTGCCCGGCGACCATGAGCTGGAAGAACGGCTTGGGCACTTCCGGCTTCTTGTTCGGATCGGCGGGCGGCGGCGCGGGGAAGCTCGTATGCTCCACCTTCCACTTCTCCTTGCCGCTTTGAAGATCCAGAGCCACTACCGTCTGATAGCCGCTGGGTGCGCCGCCTTGCACGAGCAGATACGCGTTGCCATCGGCCGTCAGCAGATGCTGCGCGGGATAGGGATACTTCCACTTGAGCTTGCCACTCTGCGCATCGAAAGCCTCGGTCGTTCCCGCATCGGTCTTGATGACCCACGGATCCCACAGCCCCGGAGCGTGCCTCGCCTCCCAGCCCGACGAGATCAGCACGCCCTTGTCCAAGGCCAGTCGCACCGTCGGGAATTTCGTCTCATAGTTCTGCACGACCTTGCCGGTGGCCGCATCGAACGCCACGAGCTTGTCTTTCTTCACGATGTACACGCGTTTGCCGTCGGTGGCGATGGGCGCGACGTTTCGCGAGTTCAGCGCCTTGCCGTCGTTGATCGTCTCGCAGTCGGCCTTCCACAGCGGCATGCCGTTGTAGGCATCGCGCGCGAGCAGATACTCATGCTCGATGTGCTTCATCGTGCCCATCGGCGCGATGTTCTCATACTCGGCCGTATTCAGCGTGAAGCACCGCCCGTCGGCCACCACCACGCCGCGGCACGATGCCCACAGGTTGAAGTTCATCGGCACGCCCTCAAGCCAGCGCAGCCCGAGCGGGAATTGCACGAGCTTGTCGTTGGAAACCAAGTTGCCATCGGGCCCGTGCGTGGGATGCGTCCAATCATCCATCTCGGCCGGGCGAGGCTTGATCGTGTTCTTCCAGCCATCGGCCTGCTTGATGCAGATGACGCCATTGGGCGCGGTGATGCGCTCGGATCTCTTCCATCTTCACCCCCGCCTTCTGCAGCGCTGACATGTCCTCGACCACGACGATATTGGCCAGGTCGCGCAGGTAAGGCAGCGGCACGACGGCGATCTTCTCGACGTTCGCCTGTCCAGCGACGCCTTTGGCATTGATGGCCGCTCGCACCCGCGCCAGCGAGGCATCATCCAGGGCGATGCCGTGGACGAGGTAGCCGCTGTTGGCGGCCAGGTCGGCGGCGAGAGTGCCGCCCAAGTCCACGCAGAGGCCGGACTGGTTGCTGACGGATTTCAGAATGGTCTTCGCATCCTGCAGATCGTCGCACCAGGCGAAGGATGAGAGGATGCAGATGGCCAGAGCGATGAGTTTGAGGTGGGACATGCGAAGCTCCTGGTGGTGCCGGCGGTGCCCGCACCGGCGGTTCGTGGCACTGGGGATGTTACCCGAAGGCCGCCGCGTTTGGCAAAAGCCGCTCGCCTGATTCGCTCTGCAATGGCTTCGTTTCGCAGGGGCGAGTGCGCGGGAGAGGGACTCGTATCCGCAAGCGCTGGTGCGGCGGGAGGTTGTGGTTTGGGGCGGCGGGATCGCTGGGTTTGTTTCGCGGATTTTCGATTTTTGATTTTTGATTTTCGATTGGGGTGGGTTCCGGTCGGAAGCCGGGCGGGAAGGCTGCTGGCCGGCCGGCGTCGGGCATGATTGCGACAATGGCTCGAAAAAATTCACTCTGTCGGTTGGTTGGGCGGGGCGGGTTGGTCATAAGTGTGCTCCGGTAAGAGGGTTGAGTTTGCAGAGTGCATGCATGCATTTAGATGCGTCCCGGAAAAAGTGACCAAAACCGACACGGAAGTGACTTGAAGACAACACAAAGTGACCCCGAACCGACATCAAACCGAACATGAACCAACCCGAACCGGCTTCCATGGGCAGCGGGAGATTGCGGACGGCGGATTGAGTTGCCAGTGCGCAGCATGGGCGCTCCTTGACGGGCGGCTGGTATCCCGCGCCGGCCGAACGTTGGCCGGTGACACGCGGGTGGCGCGCTCCTCCATATATCCGGTGGCGTTGCGCGGATCGGGTCACATTGCGCAACACCGGTGCGGGGGTGATTGACGCAAGGTGTGGTGGGAGCGGGGGTTGTCGTTCGGGCGGCCGCGCGGCGAAAAATGGTGGAAATTCGCGACGGATATTCGAGCTTGTGCGGTGATCGTGCAGGCTGCAGCGAAGCGGTGGGCGGAGTACCGCCCACACTACGCGCTTCTTTGTTTGCTCAGGCGGAAACTGCTGGCGTAACCCGACCCTCTTCGCCCTCTCAGCTTTCGGCAACCGCGCGTCATGGCGCAGCCGACCCTCGAGTTGGTCAATCTTCGCTCTCAGCTCTGCCAGTCGCCGCCGGCGCCAATCCCGGAACCTCTTCAACGTTACGGGCAGTCCCGCGGCGCCCGCCAGACAAAACCCCACGCCAAGCACATAGACTTCCGCAGGCGATCTCCCTCCGGATGCAGCGATCAGGACGATGAGCAGCCCAAGCAACGCGACGCCAATCAGGAAACCTGACAAACCATCCCCCGCCGCAGATTGGACCGCCGCCTGCTCCTTCTGCAGTTGGAGCAATTCCTTCTCGTATCTGGCAATCGCCAGTTCCGCGGCCGTCCTATCTGTACCCACCTGTACCCGCCGGATCGCCTCCTGCACTGGCTTCAGGGAGACAGTTGCCCCACGGCGCTGCACCAGCAGCTCAGTGCCGCAGTATCTGCATGCGAAGCGATCCATGTCATCATGGACCTCCAGTTTGCCCCCGCAGCTCCGGCATGTGAGCGTTACGAACCGGTCGGCCATAGTTCTCCCGCGACGATGTGGGACACATGGTATACTCATCTGCGAGCAAGACAAGCAACCCGGCAGTGACGTAGATGGCGTGTTGGCTCCACAAGAGGCCGCGCCGCAAATCCTTGATCCCGGCACCGGCTCCGTGCGGCCTCTTGCGGAGCGCCTCTTCCCCGACCACCCGAGACGGTCCGCAACGCCGCCGACGATCCCCCGTGCGTCATCGTGCGTGTCTGGCGGCGGCGTGGCGGACCCTACACGACTTCGTTGAAGTGTTTGTCATAGGTTGTCGGGTGTAGCCTCAACCGGCTCGCCCGACAACCAATCATGCCATCTTTTCTTAGCTAATCTTTTCGAGGCCTGGTCGGCGTTCACTCGCATTACGGCCCGCATGCTCGCGGAGCTGCTGAAACAGCCCTTTCCGTCGAGAGCTTCAACCGTCTGGTTGCCCGCGCGGCTGTCTCGATTGCTACCGGGTGCAGTGACTATCTCCCGGGCGGGACTCTCACCCGCAAGACTCCAGAACCTTTCTTCACGGCGCACGACACTGCTGATCTATGCGTGAGTTGGCGGCGAAAACAATTAGCAGTGTCCCCTTCCTTCTGTTTCAGGGAAAGCCCAGGACAACACGGAAACCGAGGTTGCTGAACCGGACGTCGGGCGAGAACCAGTTACGGAACGCGGCGCGGCAGTACTGAGGATAGTCGTCCCACGACGCGCCGCGCAGAACACGCGACGTGCCGGAAGCTGGCCCCGTCGGGTCCGTAGTCGCACCCGCCGTATAATCGCCGTACCAATTCGCACACCATTCCCACACATTGCCTTACTGGCGTATCCTCACCCTTAGTGAAGATTTTCTTAGGAGAACGTGGTAACGGGTTGCTAGATTGAAAGGATGGACAACATGGTAAAGGCTTACAGCTATGTCCGATTCAGCACGCCAGAGCAAGCGAAGGGCGACAGCATGCGGAGGCAGACGGCGGGATCAGACGCGGTTGCCAAGGAATTCGGGTGGACGCTGGACGAGACGTTGACCTTGCGGGATTTGGGCGTGTCGGCGTTCAAAGCCAAGAACGCCAAGGTGGGCGCACTGGCGATCTTCCTGAAGGCCGTGGAGAACAAGACCGTTCCGGCTGGAAGCGTTCTGATAGTCGAATCTCTTGACCGCTTGACGCGCAGAGATTCTGACCGCCTTGAACCTGTTCACCGGAATCCTTCAGAGCGGCATCAACATCTACACGCTGATGGACCGCCGCCTCTACACGGCCGACTCAGTCAATGCCAACCCAACCGACCTCATCATCAGCATTACCGTGATGATGAGAGCGCACGAAGAAAGCGCGACGAAGAGCAAGCGCGTTTGCGAGTCATGGGACCAGCGCCGGCAGAATGCCGCGACAACGCCGACAACCGGCAAGTGTCCCGGATGGTTGACGCTGAAAAATGGCCAGTTCACTTTCAACGCCCACGCCCAGACCATGAAGCGCATCATCGCCATGACTCTGGACGGCCACGGCCCGGTCGATATTGCCCAGCAATTGAATCGGGAGAACGTCCCGGTCATGGCCCAGCGCCAGACAACCAAAGAGTGGCGATATCCTGTTGTGCAGTGGGTGATTCGCAGCCGCGCATTGATCGGCGAATACCAGCCCAAGCGCATGGAGAATGGCAGAGCAACGCCCGCTGGTGAGCCAGTCGCCGGATACTTCCCGTCATTGATTTCGGAGGATCAGTTCTACCGCCTTCAGTCAGTCATCGCCACGCGGGCGCACGGCAAGACCCAAGGCCGAACCGGAAAAGGAATTGCCAATTTGTTCGGCCGACTGCTGACCGACAGCGATGGCACCAACATGGTCCTGTCTGCCAACGGACGCAGCGCCCAACTCATGCGATCCGTGGCCGGGACGAACGGGAAATCGAAGAGCCGAAGCTTCCCGTATCGCCAATTTGAAACCCATTTCCTGAAGTGGGTTGCCGAAATCAAACTGACCGACGCAGCACCCGACACCCACAGCGCAGCCCTGGAAGGCAAGCTGGTTGTCACCCGTCAGAAAATCGACCAATTGACGGCTGCCATGGGCGCGGACAACGGAAGCGCCTTTGGCCGAAATGGTAGGAATGCTCAAAGGGCTGGAGGCGGAAGAGAAGGCGCTGACGGAAGAGCTGGAAGCCGAAAAGGCTAAACAGCATGCTCCCGACGTATCTCCCGCCGACATCACCGCGCTGGCACAGCAAATGCGAACGCTGAAGGGCGATGCCCTCACCAATCTGCGCAGCCGCCTCAAGCTGGCCATTGCCAGTGTGGTCAGCAAAATCGAAGTGACAATCGTCCACTCAGCCAACAGCCGTATCCGTTCCTGTGCCGCCGAGATCACTCTCAAGGACGGCCGGAAGCGTTTCCTATTCGTCCACTGTGAGCACGGCAAACCCAGCGTGAGTTTCGGCCACGTCCAACCGATGACACCCGCTGAGGCAGAGGCATTCCTCGCCGATCCGGACGGCAATGCCGGAATCTACGATCCCGATGAGGCGACACGCCAGTACGCGGATGTCGCTTAACACCGTGTCAAACCACCATGCCTCCCAGACGCCACAGCGTTGCAGCTATGGCGTTCTCTTTTAGGGGGTACACCGACCCATCCCTGTTCCCCCCAACGCCGCATTTTGCGTCCTATGGGGAATGGCGGGCGGCACAACTAATTCGCAGCGCGGGTGGGATACGTGTAAAATGTGGGTACGTAAAAAAAGCGATGCCCGCTTGATCGGCAAAGGCATCGCTTTAGATCGGAAATGCGCATGTATACTACCGCAGACCCGCCCCCGCGTCAATCGACTAATGATTCGCCATGCGCGCCGCCGTCCGGCGCAGGCGCACGAACTATCGGCGCGACGAGAGGCCGCGCAACCCGTACGCACGATGCCTATGCCCGCTGACCGACACGGCGGATGCGAGCTGCTGCGGGATTTCGCAGAACGTCTGGAAAACCGCGCTGCGACGATAGGCGGACCATGTGCAGAATTTTCGCTGGCGGTTTCGATCCGGGACGCTGAGGCGATGGCCGATTTTTGGGACAGCGCGCATGATCTCGCCAGGGCGATGAACCGGACGACTGGCGTGCTCGGGCATGGAGCATACCCTCGCTTCCGGCTCACGGATGCGGAACTGCGGATCGGGATACATTACGATGATACCCTCACGGACACTGGCCGCCTGCGCGATGCCATCCAACAGGCGTGGCCATCGGCCAGTGTGCGATGCTCTCGAAAGGGCGTGGGTCTGGAAACATGGGCGCGTGACGCCCGCTGGCATCCATGCCGTACCTATGACGACTGGGCATGCACACCCGAAATCCTCCAGTGGTTGAACCACTACCAGAATTATTTGAACGCCCAGTACCGCGCCGAACGCGGCGCGCCCATCGCGTTTCCGATTTGGCGTGCGGGCACCCTATTCGGGCGAGGGACACCGCTCATCCATCCTGCTCAACCCATCGCGCTAATCTGCCCGAAGTGCGGTTCGGCGCGCCTTCACAAACACGGGAATAGGGATGGAAAACAGCGCCTCAAATGCCGTGATTGCGGCGTCATTTCCGCCCGGTAAACACGTCCGTTTTGCAGAATCTTATGGTGGGCTATTTTTTGATAAATCTCCCAAAAGGGTTGAAACCGGCCCGAATTACCGCAGGATACCATCACAAACGGCCCATTATCGAAATCTTATGGTGGGCTATTTTTTGATAAACCGTAAAAGGAAATACCGTGTAGCACGGGATATTTGCCAACACGACCGCTCACGCCGAATCTCAACCGCCCGTGTAGCTATATCCTATATATTATCTATCTCCGGGAGGATAGATACTACTACCATCTACTACCATCTATTACCCGATAAATGAAATGAGATAACCACGGATTCACGTCATGCCCACCGACCAACCGACTTAACGCTGCTAAGTCCACCGCGCTAGTCGTTTGACACCCTCACCGAAAAATATCTATCCTGGCGCAGTCGGCGTCACAGAGGAGTCCGTATGACCGTCCATCCCGTCCCATCCATCCACGGCATCTACGCCTCGCGCAACGGCATGATTTTTTCAGAGCGAAGCGGAACGATGCGCCTGCGCCCGCCGTTCGTCCACCGAAATGGCTATCTAGCGGTGGGAGTCGGCGAGGGCGCGCGCGTGAAAACGCGATACGTGCATACCCTCGTGCTGGAGGCGTTTCGGGGGGAGCGCCCCACGCCATCCGCGCAGACCCGCCATCTCAATGGCCGAAAATGGGACAACCGCGCGTCCAACCTACGGTGGGGAACCTCCGCCGAAAATGCACGGGATAGAGTCCGCCATGCCCGCCAGCGGTGTAGGCTCCCACAACAAATTAGGCGCTGCCCCCCAAACATGGTACAATACCCACCGATGCCAACGCACGCGATGTCATACGCCCAGCGTACCGCCCGGACGCACTCCCGACCCGCCGCCGCGCGTCGTGGGTATTCCGCAGATTGGCAGTCGCTGCGGGAGCAGTTCCTCACGGAGCATCCGGTATGCAATCGTTGTGGGCGCGTGGCCGTGCTCGTCCATCACGTCCGGAGTGTGGCCGACCGTCCGGACCTACGGTTGGACCGCAACAATCTGGAAAGCCTCTGCCGTGAGTGCCACGCTGCCGCACACAGCAAAAACGAGACAAAGTTAGCAGCGCGTCAAGTTTAATAGGAGTTTGCTATGATCGTCACTGCCCTCATCATCGCCGAAATCGCCATGATCGGTGTTGCCGCGACCCATGCCCGCACCGCCAAACTTCGCCAGCGATCATCCCGCAAACGCCGGGACGCCGCCATGGCCATGACGCGCGAGAGGATGCTATACGTCGGCGCCGACGAATATCGCCGGGAACATCGGGACGAGCGCACGGAGGCGAGGGACGCTGAGAGGGACATGGTCATGGACATAGAGCGTGCGGAGGGTGGACGATGACCCCCGCCGCCGCCTACGCCGCCTCCGTCACCGCCGCCGAGGACGCCATCGCCGCCTCCATCGCCTACTCCGCCTCCGCCGCCTACTCCGTCGCTGCCTACACGGCCCTCAGGGCCGTCGCTGCCCTCCGGGAAATCGCCTGCGCCGTCCCGGATGGTGTGGGAACCTATGCGACACCCGCCCATGAGTCCGCCGCCATGGCAGCCCAAACCATCGGCCGGATGCGACGGATGGCCCGTGATGCCATCGCCATCATCGCACGGGAGGTAGCATGATCCCTCCCTTCCAGATCGAATACGATGAGGCCATGGCAGAGGAGGCAGCGTCCCGCGCCGCCGAGGCAGAGGATGACGCGATGCGCCGGCAGACCCTACCCACCGATCCCATGGACGCGACCGACAGAATCGAAACTCCGCCCATCCGCCTCGTCCGATCCGGTTGCGCGATGACCCTCCAGTACCGCGCGGCGGATGGATGGCGCGATGTACCCGTGGTGGGTGCTGATGACCCATCTACTATCGTACATATGGAGGGGGCGGTAGAAACATTGTAGATACACGTCGCCAGACCGCAACCGCCTCCTCCGCGCAGCCGCGAAATGGGAGGTTTGTGATGGTCGGGCGCAAACCCATCCCGCGTGCGCTGCGCCTCCTCGACGGTGGAGTGTCCCATCGGCCGATACCCGACTGTCCCGCGCCTGCCTCATCGCTCCCGACATTCCCGCCCGAGCTGTCGCGCGAGGCGCAGGGTGTGGCGCAGGCTGGGACCGAAACTGTTGGCCGTGGGCATCATCTCCGAACTGGATGAACCGGGATTTTGCACCCTATGCGAGACGTACGCGCGATGGCTGGAGCTGATCCGGCTGGGCCATCGCTCCCATCTCCGCGCCGACAACCCGTACTATGCCCGCGCGGACAAGGTGCAGGATGCGCTGCGCAGGATGCTGGTTGAATTTGGCATGACGCCATCCAGCCGTGTACGCCTCAGCGCCACGACGAACCTGCCCTCATCGGCCGATGAACTGCGGACGTTCCTGGCGGATGGCGACGCGCCACAAATGCGAATCGCCACTTAGCAGCGCGTCAACTTTGATAGGATTTTGCTATGAACCTGGACCCTGTGACGACCCCGGCGGCTGCCGATCCGACAAAATGCAATTGCCTGATTACGACATACGACCTGGATCGTAACGCGCTGCCCTGGCGCAACGTTGACCTATCGTTTGAAAACGCCAGTGGATGAGGCGGGACAATCCTTACCTATGTCCGAAAAGTCTGTGGTATCGGATTCCAACGCCGAAATCCTCCTGGCATTGCCCATCGGGTATGTCTACCAATTTCGCACGTTTGATGGCGGTTGGCAGGATTTCACCGTTCCGAACGCGGGCTCAACCACCATCCCCGAGGTACTGCGATAGTGACAAGATCCTGACAAAGTTAACGCGCTGCTAAGTCCAAAATGAACTATGGCGACCCAGTCAAAATCGACATTCTCCAACAGGGAAAACCTGTTGTGAATGTCGCCACGTTCCGCGCTGGCGGGGCCGACTGCGTTGCGATCCTCCTCGATATGCACAGCAAGCGCGTTGTGGTGGATCAGGAGTTTGGCGGACCTGAGCTGGTCATTGGCTATGACGAGCATTCCCTCCACCTGGACGAATCCGCCGAGGGCGAAACGCACATCACATTTCCCGAATTCGCCGGGTGGGAGATTTTCTGCACGCGCGCCTGTCGATACACGATTTACCTCGCGCTGGTGCGTCGCAGGGAGGTTGTGTGACGTTCTCTGCCGCAGAGCTTGAGAAGATCGCCGCCGCAACGGCCAAAGCCGAAACGGAAGGGTGGGCGGAGTGGATTCGTACGGACGCTGACAAACACGCCCTGTTGGCCGGATGTTGGTTTGATCCGAAACCGGGGCAGCGTTATGCCCAGTTCTGCCGGAAGTTTCTCCGCCACACCAAAGGCCCTCTGAAGGGGCAGCCGTTTGAACTACTGCCGTGGGAGTTTGACCTAGCCTCGCGCCTTCTCGGATGGAAACGCGCCGACGGGAAACGCCGCTTCCGGAAAGCATACATCAGCACGGCCAAAAAATCTGGTAAAACCACGTTCATCGCCACACTGGCGATTTACCTGTTGCTGACCGAGGGGGCGCGCAGCGAGCTGTATTCCGCCGCGACTGAGCGCGAACAGGCGAGTATTGTTTTCCGCGAGGCGGCTGCGATGATTAGGGCATCGGCCGGTTTGACCAAACAGATCAAAAGCAAACCATCCACGAAAACACTCATCTACGAGGATTCGTTCTATAGAGCATTGTCAGCAGACGCGGGCGGAAAAGAGGGATTGGACGCGAGTATCATTTTTGTGGACGAGCTGCACGCTTGGGCAGACCGCGCGCTTTTCGACGCGCTGGCCTACGCTGGCCGCTCGCGGCAACAGCCCTTGCAGATTATCATAACCATCGCTGGCAATGATTTGACAACAGTTTGGGGAGAAGAATACACGCGAGCGAAGCGTTGGTTGGAAGGCGCTTACACGGATGACTCGTATCTCGCGGCGATTTGGGAAGCCGATCCGGATGACGATTGGACATCACCCGCCACATGGGCCAAAGCCAATCCCAGTTTGGGCATTACCGTTCCGATTGATGAAGTCCAGCGGGAATGCGATGAGGCGATAGAGATTCCCTCCGCCCAACCGAGATTCAAACGCTATGCGTGCAATCTCCTGACGAGCCTGGAAGCCGGTTGGTTCGATATGAAGGCATGGGATGAATGCCCACACACAATCGACCTGGAATCCCTCTCCGGAAAGGAATGTTGGGGCGGATTGGACCTGTCATCCGTTAACGATTTGACTGCCCTTGTGCTGTGTTTCAACGGCCCGGACGATACGACGATCCTGCTGCCGCGCTTCTGGTTGCCGCTGGCGAACTTGAACGTCTTGGCAAGAGAGCACAAAGTGAGCTATCGGTCGTGGCTTGACGCCGGTTTCCTCCATGCGACCGACGGGAACTGCGTTGACTATGACCAAATCGTTGACAGCATAAAAGTGCTATCGCGTTTGTACATCCTACGCCAGCTTGGGATTGATCGCGCCTTCCAAGGTCAAGCCGTCGAAACACGGTTAATGCAGGCAGGTTGTGACGTTGTCCCTGTTGGCCAAGGATGGGTGTCTCAATCCCTGCCCGCCAAAGAGCTAGAACGGTTGGTACTTGGCCGTAAGGTCAACCATGGCAACCATCCCGTCTTGCGTTGGAATGCCAGTAATGTTGTGGCCAAGCGCGACGACGCCGACAACATCAGCATCACGAAAAAGCGGAGCCGTGGAAAAATCGACGGCATAGCGGCGACCCTGATGGCTCTGCTTTGCCGATCCCACGCTGGCGCACCCATGAGCGGCGACGCGAAGTATAGCCAACCGTGGCAGGGCGATGTGATTCTGGTCTGAAAGAGGCTCAGCTATGGCGGACATTCAATCCATTGAGACCACCACGATACCACCCAGTGTTATTGCAGTTTGGAATGGCGGACTCAGCGATCCTGCCCTCGCGGTTGTGAACGAGTACAGCGTTCTCAGCATACCGGCATTCTGGTGCGGCGTCCGATTCCTGTCCGAAACCCTCGCCAGTTTGCCCAAAGCCGTGTATCGTATGGACGATGAAGGCCGCGCCCGCAGACCCGTACGACACCCACTTAACGCGCTGCTAAGTCGAAAATCCAACGCCTTTCAGACACCCTTCGTCGCGTTTGAAACCTTTCACAGTCACAGTGTGGTTCACGGAAATGGGTATTTGATTATTGAGCGCGATGAGAGAACGCAACGACCCGTTGGTTTGCACAATATGAATCCTCTGTCCGTGACGCCGTTCCGCTATGACGGTGCGCAATACTATTGGCTGAGAGGCCAGCGCGGGAAGGACGGAAAGCCCAAGAACCTCGCGCTCCATGGCTCAGACGTTTGCCACTTGCCGGGTTTGGGATTCGATGGCATGACGGGATTTCCGGTTGTGTGGTTGATGTACGAAGCTTTGGAATTGGCGAGGAACAATCAGCGCTTTGCCTCCAAATACCTTCGGCGCGGAACTCAGGTTCAGGGATCAATCGAAATTCCAGGCAGCGCGACGAAGGAGCAGGTTGACCAAATCAGGGAACGCCTGCGCTCGTTTCACGCTGGCATTGAGTCCGACTACAATCATATGATCCTCACGGGCGGAGCGTCTCTCAAAAACGCGACCATCCCGCCCGAACAAAGCCAATTGCTCCAATCCCGTCAATTCTCAGTTGTGGATATGTGCAGAATCTTGCGAATCCCGCCTCACATCGTTTACGACCTGTCCCGCGCGACGTGGGCAAATGTGGAATCCATGGGAATCGAGGTTGTGAAGTATAGTCTCCGCCCATGGGTCGAAAAATCCGAACAAGAGCTTTCACTGAAGTTGCTCACGGAAGAGGAGCACGTCCAAGGTCTGCACATTCGTTACAGCGTGGATTCCCTCCTGAGAGGCGACACCGCAACCACCACCAGCACGACCCTCTCGTTGGTCAACGGCGGCATCATTACAGCAAACGAAGGCCGCGCTGCTCTGGACCTTCCGCCCATGGATGACCCGACCGCAGACCAACTGCGAATCCCTGTGAATTTCCCTGTCCCGACAGTGACACCGCCCGCTGATCCCAAGCCCGTGCAACCGCCCAGCAACGACGATCAGGATTTCTCAGCGCTCCGCCCGATCATCGAGGATGCCTGCGCCCGCGTTGAGTCCAAGACCGCTAAGGCGTTTGCCGCTCATCCCGGAATTCCCGTTCCTTGGGGCAACATTTTCGCAGAAGAGCAGAGCGCATTCACAACGACCACGCTAGGCCCTGTGGCTGCGACGCTGGCGAGTCTCGGATTCACTCTGGACGCTCAGGGCATCGGCCAGCAATACGCGCAAATCGTGCGCAGCCGCGCCGCCGTGGAGCGTGTCCCTGGAAACCAGCCAAGGTCCGAAATCACGCCCACGCTCTTGCAGATTGTCACCAACGCATTGAGGAACAAATGAACCGTGACACCATCGCCCAACTCCTCGCCCGCAACAACGGCCGCATTCGATTTTTCACCGCCTCCGCCGGGCTCGCGCTCAAACCCCGCACCGCCACGTTCTCCGCCGACAAGACCGCGCCGGACGGAACAACCCTCGTCGGCTATGCCATCGTTTGGGACGCCATCAGTGATGACCGGGGCGGGTTCGCTGTGAAATGCGTGCGGGATTCCGTCACGTTCGCCCAACCCACGCTCGCGCTCTTCCATCACGATTTCCGTGCCGTGCTCGGCAACACCGACAACAACACGCTTCGGTTGACCAGTGATGACCACGGAATCAAATGCGAGATTGACCTCCCGGACACCAGCGTGGCCCGTGACGTTGCCGAACTGGTGGGCAAACAGTACGTGCGGGGCATGAGTTTTTCGATGCTGTTCGATGGTCTGGAATACGACGTGGAAAATGCAGACACACCCGATGAGGTTCAAGTGGTGAAGAGCTTCAACTGTGATGAGGTTACAATCACAGCGATTCCCGCGTTCACCGAAACCGAGATTGCTGTTGCTGGCGACGATCAACCGGCGGAACCTGCCCTCGCTGCTGCCTCGCGTGTGGACGATGGGATCAGGCTGGCGAAGCTGCGCCTTGGGATGATGAGCCTATAGGATCATGCTGACCGCAACTGTCAACGACGAATTGAACGCGCTGGCCAAGCGATGCCAGGAGGCGACTGACCCGCGCGTTCGTTCCGACCTATTTCGTAGGATGGAAGCCATCCTACGGCACTACCTTCGCGCAATGTCGCGACGGTATCCTATCGACGGAACCGAGCCGGATGACCGCTATCAGATTGCTCTTCTCGCCATGCTCCGCTCGCTTCCCTATTTCAAGACAGGTGCGTTTGCAGCCTTAGTGGCGTCATCGGCGATGCGCGATCTACGGCGGATGCGGTTGCGGAGTCAGGCCCGGCGGGACAAGGTAAAATTCTTCGATTTGGACAATCCCGCTTTCAGGCACGACCATGAACTCCGGGACCGCAACGCGCCTGATCCATCGCGACGGATTGAGCTGAGAGATGAGGTTGATTTTTACGTGCAAGCGTTGCTTGCCGATCTGTCCAGTGCTGGCCCATACGGACAGGGTGCGCCACATCTCATGGAGACGCTTCTGGTGTTGGTGGAGACGTTCGGTGCCGATTCGGATGAACTGGCCCATCGCCTCGGCACGAACAATCAATCGGTCAGGAATGCGCTTTTCAATATTCGCAAGCGGGCAAGGCGGATTGTTGGTTGCAGATTTTAAGCCTCTGCACAGGCACCGTTCGCAAGCTACTTCGGTCTTGACAGCGCGTTAAGTCCCAAATCCCATTAGGAGCGATCCTGGCACGCCCGGCCGTCCAAAGGGGCCAACATACCCTCCCGCCGTCCCAACACCCTCACAACTCGTTTGCAACGACACCCGCACTTTGGTACAATGACCACCGACAGTTGCACGCGGTGGGCAGAGTTTTCACCGCGAAAAGCGATGGGCAGAGTTTTCATCGCAGCAACGCAAATGGCTTAGCCGAGTGGCCGAGATCACAAGGCAAGCCGCCCGCCGGCAGTTAAATCATGGATATCAAAGCCCTTCGTGAGGAATTCACGTCTCTGCATGGTCAGTCAAACGCCCTTCTCGAATCCGCTGGCAAGGCCAAGCGCGACCTGACGCCGGAGGAAAAGGAAGAGAACTGCAAGCGCTTCGGCAGGATGGATGAAATCAAATCGCAGGTGGACGACGCCCAGCGTCTTGCCACGGTTGCCGCCGAATTCGCGATGGCTCATCCGGAGCATTCCGGCAACGTCCAGCTTCCCGCCACGCCTCCTGGCAAAGCCGCTTTCGATGCCGAGCGCGGCGGACTCGCCCACGGCGGCGCTCCGGTGGAATTCGATGTCGAAGCCTACCGTCACGCCCTCAACTTCTATGCCCGAACTGGCGACACCGTGCAACTTGGGCGGATGCGCGCCCAGCTTGTCCAGCCCGACGGCGCAGATGCAATTTGCTATCACCAGTACGTCCGACAGTGCAGCGTACATCCCGAAGTCAGTTGAGCCTGCCTACAACGTGCGCCGCCTCCCGAACGCTTTGCGCCCCTGACCGCCCACTACGGAATCGCGCCGATCACACGCACCCTCACAGAGGGTGTCTCGCTGCCTGTTCAGGATGACACAGGTGTTGAAGGTGCTGCCCAGACCGAAGATGCCACGTCGGGAACGTCCGCCGATCCGACCCTTACCGGCAGCATCACGCTCACGCCGACGCTCTATACGAGCAAACAACAATGGCTTTCCAACACGGTGGTCAATGCGGTTGACTTCGACATTTTCGCCTACATCCTCCCCATGCTTGAGCGTCGGTGGGACAAGGCCCAGGAAAAGGCGTGGGTTGGCACAACCCTGAATTCCAACGCGACGGCGGGCAAGGTCTGTGCGTCGTATACCGCGTTCACTTATCTTGAGTGGATGGCATTCGAGCAAAGCGTCCCGGCCGCCTATCGAAGCGATATGGGTTTTGTGATTGCCGACGGTGCGTATTTCATCCTGCGCTCGCTGGTGGATATTTACGGCCGTCCCATTATGGATTTGGACCCCCAAAACAGCTTCCAATCCATGTGTCATGGTAAGCCCGTCATCGTCTCTGACTATGTCCCGACCGTGGCGCAGGGTCACAAAATCTGCTTTGCCTGCTCCGCCGAAGCGGTGAACATCTTCGACGCGGGCATGAAGCGCATCGCGCGATACATCCTTCAGTCCTCTTTCCCGGATCAGACGGGATTTGAGCTATTCGGCAACGGCGACTGCGGATTCGTTTACAATGGCGTCCGCTCCCTCGATATTGCACTTTCTGAAAAAGCCTGACCTTCATGCAGCAAGGCGCATCAGGCGTTTGGCGAAGGCGAGGATTTTCCGCGGGATGGGCCGCTGCTCGATAGCTGCCAATAATTGTGACTCGAAGAGTGTGCTGCGCAATGCTTTGCGACGGTCGGCATGCGAAGGCCGCCGCCTGGGATCGTCCCAGGGGCAGGCGTGGCGGTTACAGAGGCTTGCTTTGTTCCTGGTCCAAGCCCACAGTTCCACCAGGCTGTGAATCCACAGATTCAGATGGTACGCGCCGATGTTCGCCCACAGATCGCGAAGCTGCTGCTGGCCGACGCCCCAGACTTCCTTCAGGTCGTGAAAGTCCTGCTCGATGGCGCCTCGGTCGGCCATCGCTTCCAGGATCTCCCGCACTCCGGCCGCCGGATCGGTGCAGAAAAAGTACTCCGGGCCCTTGTCCTCCTTCACGATCACCACGCGGATCAGGCCGTAGGCCGGGTGATAGGTGGCCAGGAAGCTCTTGTAGGTTTTGCTCACCGTCTGCCCATATTGCACACACTCGAGGGTTTGCCAGCCGCGTTTGTGCCCGGCCCGTTTGTAGAGGGTGATCCGCTTCTTGCCGTACTTGGGTTTGCGTCCGCGGCGGGAAGGGTCCGTGGGCTTGAGCGGAAGCGGCAAATCATACAGCGCGGCATCCTTGCGCAGCCGGGACACCAGGACCACGCCCGCGGCCAGGGCCGCCTTCATCACCGGCCGCTTGGCATAGGCCCCGTCGGCCACGGCCCACACCACTTTCCCCGCAGCCTGGGCGAGTTGGCTGAGCCACTGGATCAGCGCCGCCGCCTGTTGCAGCTTGGTCTGGAAGGTCCACTTCAGTTGCTTGGGCAGCTTGGGAATGTCTTTCTGCTTGATGTACAGCAGGGCCCGCAGCGGCAGGCCGATCGTGCCCCACGCCGCATGCCGCACCACCCAGGCCAGCGTCACCCAGACATGTCCGTAGACGAACTTGGCGTCGGCAGGACCCGGCGTGGGATTGTGATGAACGCCCGCCCCTTGCACCTTGGGGCCGTAACGCTTGGTGGGCGTGTCGTCGATGGCGAACAGCCAACGCGACTGCGGGGGAAGCTGGTGTTGCAGCAGAAGAAACAGCCGTGTGGCCAGCGTCTCAACCTTGCGTCCCACGCCGGCGATGAAGTAATAGTAGTCGGAGAAATCGCGGGTGATGCCGGCCGCCCGCAGCCAACTGGTGACGGTGCGGCGGCCGCCGGCGAAAAGCATGCCGAAGATCACCATCGGCAGCCGCCAGCGGCAGCGCCCATGCAATCCCATCGCCAGATAGGCCCACCATTCCGACCACTCCTGTGGATACGGTCCGTCGGCCATCCGTGACCTCCGCATCATGATGACGATCCAAGCAGAGTCATCATGACCGGAGACGCGTGATTTCGTCACCGGCTTTTCTTGCCGGTGGCTTTAAGAATGCACAGCTTTTTCAGAAAGTGCAATCGATACCAAGGCGTAGGACTCTCCCGGCCGGGGCGGTGTACTCCTGACCGCCCCCGCCGTTTGTCTCGCTTGACAGCGCGTTAAGTTTGTCAATAACCTGCCATGCGGTGGACACAGACCCAACCCGAGAGTGCCCTCCTGGACGCCCAAGCTGTCCAAGATCATCTCCGGCTGTCTGATTTTTCCGCGGCCAGGCAGGACGCCTATCTCGGCACGCTCATCGCTGCCGCAACCGCGCATGCTGAGCAGGTGATGGAATGTTCCCTGCTTACCCGAACGATCACCGCCATCTTCTACAGCGGCGACATCCTGCATTTGCCTCGTGGCCCTGTCCAACAAATCAACTCAGTGAGCATTGACGGCACACCGCAAATGTCCGCTTCCTACACCTTGGAAGCGCAGGGCAACGTTGACATTCTCCGCTATGCGAACGGCCGCATTTGCCCGTTGGCCGCTCCCGCGACGCTGACCGTGGAGTACGACGCTGGCTACGGCGACGACCCGAGCGATGTTCCTGCGGACATCATCCACGCCATCAAAGCCCACATTGGCTTGCTGTTTGAGAACAGGGAAGTCGCTGCCCAAGGTGCTGTGACTGCTGTGCCGTTCCTCGATGCGTTTTACCGCCTTCATGCCCGCGAAGGTGGGATTGGTTGAACTATGCTCGCCTATCCAGAGAAAATTGTTGCTCAAGGAGAAGTGGTCCCTGGCGCTGCAAGCGTGCGCCTGCTGTCCGAATCCATCGGAGCGCACCGCGTGTGGCTTGGAGCGCCCACGACCAGCGACCCGAAGGCAGGCGTCAACACGTCAAGGATTCTCGTTGGGAACGGCGCGAGCAAGCTCACGTTCGCCAACCAACCGGCGGACGCCGATACTCTCACGCTCACAGACGGCATCAACGCAGCGGTGGTTTACGAGTTTGATACCGCTGTCATTGCGTCCGGTTCTGTTCTGCTGACCAATCCTCCGGCCGATGGCAACACCGTCGTCATTGGCGACGGCAGAACCACCGTCATTTTCGAGTTTGACACCGCCCACGTCGCAACAGGAACCATTGCCCTCGGCGCTGTCCCGACTGACGGCGAATGCGTCACCATCAAAGACGGCACGCACACAATTACCTTCGAGTTTGACAGCGACTTTTCGTATCAGCACGGGAATACCCGCGTTGCCATCGGCGTGACAGCGGCCGCAACGATCACGAACCTAATTGCTGCCATCACGGCCAGCGCCCTCACCATTACTGCGGTTGTTGACGGCGGCGATCCCACCGTGGCCAATCTCACCGCTCCCGGACCTGGCACCGCCTACAATCTCGCCCTCTACAAGTCTGGAGCATGGAACCCTAATCCGTTGGTGCTGGCTGACGTTTCCAACGTCACCGTTGTTGGGATGACGGGTGGAACTGCCATCGCTGTCACCGCACCGCACACCGTGGTTTGGATCGGAGAGACAGCCACAACCACGTCTGCCATTCTCGCCCTGATTGCAGCCATCCAAGCGAGCGCCCTCAGGTTGATCTGCGCGAAGAACGCCGGAGCCGATCAGGCTGATTTGACAGCACCCACGTACGGCACGTCGTACAACGTTGCTATCACGCGCGTGGGTGCGAATATCACTGTTTCTGGTATGTCCAGCGGCACCAACATCTCGGTTACAAGCCCGCGTACGGCCGTTCGCGTTGGTACAAACCTTGCCGCCACGATCACCAATCTGATTGCAGCCATCACCGCGCAGCAGACAATGATCGTTGCCGCCAACCCTTCCGCCGGAATCGTGACCCTCTACAACCTGACCACCATCGCGAAGTCTTGCAATAACCTCACGATCACGGCCGCACCCAACCGCGCGGGAGGAGCGATGAAACTCCCAAGCGACAACGAGGCTGGCTTTTGGCTGACGGCTGTTGATCCAAGAGACATTATTGTGACCGGCCTGACCGCGGGTGACGCCGTTGAATACCAAGTGTGGACCATCCCAACGCCTAGCTAGACATGAAATACTTTCGCGCTACAACCTCAAGCGATACCACCTTCGATGACAGTGGCAACGGTTACGCCGCCTCCAATTGGTCCAGCGACCACGACGGGCTGGTAGGTTGCTCAGCGCCCAGTAGCGGAGACGACGTAACGATCTTGACTGGCGTGACGGCATTGGTAACGGCCAGCACCAACATCAACTTCGCTTCCGTGACGCTGGAAACCGGCGCGATCCTCACGACTGGATCATCCGCATATTGGTCAACGGGCGATGTTGTCAATGCCGGTACAGTCGCGGGCGACCTGGCGCTGGCGGGCACCTATCGGGCGTTGGAACCTGGACAGCGGGAACTTACACCGCATGCGTGGTTGATGCCGGTCAAACCATCACGATGACGGACAGCGCCGGACCGATTCATCTCAGCGGAAACTGGACCGTGGCTGGACGGCTTTACATCACCAGCACCGACAGTTCATCGACCATCGCGCCTCAAGTGACTTTGACCTCTGACGTGGCAGTATACACTTTCAATAGCGTTGGCGTCATATCGACCGCCGGCGCTAATCAGCTTGCCGCCGATCGGGACGCCGTTCTTGCGCAGGTTGCGCATCTACAGCGTCCCGCAGACGGTGGGCCAGCAACCCTACTCGGGCAAGTCGGGACGCTCAATACAACCGCCATTGCAACGACAGCAGCCTCTGGACAGCTTGTGACGGACACCGCTGCCGTCACCGCCGCCGCATCCAAGATTCTCAAGACGAACACGATACTGGGCGTGGCTGGTCTGGCAACACGTGGTCCCATCGGACCCATTCTGGAGAACATCTAGTGCGAGCGGGAACCCTCCGCCATCTTCTGACGATCCAACAGAATGCGCCAACGATGAGCGCTACCAAGACCCCTATCGACTCTTGGAGCAACTTCGCGGAAGTGTACGGTTCGGTCGCGACCACGGGCCGACCGTTGATGCTCGCCCAGGCAAGGCATGCCGAAGCCACACACGCCATCAGCATCCGATACTTGGAAGGCGTGACGCAAGCCATGCGGATTTCCTGGCAAGGCCGCACGCTCAAGATTCTCTCCGCCGTCGATCCCGATGGGCGCAAGCGCGAGCTGGTCATTGACGCACAGGAGATTTTCTAACGTGCAGGAACTGCTCCAAGCCATCGCGAGCAAATGGGACGCAACGCCAGCATTGCTGACGGCGTTTCCAGGTGGTCTGCATCAGGGCAGGTCTGAAGAGAATCAGCCATCCGGAGATTACTGCATTTACTGCGCAATCTCAGCGCCGGCCACTCAGGTGTTCGGCAATCCCGACCTGAAGTACACGGCTGAGCTTCAGTTTGACGGATTCTTCTCAGACCCAACCAACGCCGCAACCAACATGGACCTGTTGACCGGAACCTATCAGAACACCCTGCTGACGCTGACGGGTGGACGTGAGAACACGATGGTCCGTTGCACGGATGCACCCACGCCCGTGGACGATCTTGACCAAAACCTCGATTCAGTTCGGAACTTGAAACACTGGCGTGTCAGCTTTTCCTGGCACGTTGAATAGTCTTTTGGAGACACGATGAATCATACCCTGACACGATCCTGGACTGGCGACAACGGCAATACACAGTCATGGCGTTGCGCCCAAACCGACGGCGAGGAAGTGAACTTCGGGAAAACCGTGTTGAAAGATATGGGTTCTCCCACCGTCACGAACATTGCCTTCCCGATTGACCAAAGCAAACTGACATCGCTTGTCATCGCCTCCGATGTGGATGTCACTGTCGTCGCCAAAACAGGCGGATCGGGCGGCACGCCTGTGAATATCTATGGCAGCGCCAGCATCACTCTGAGGGCCAACCACGCGATTCACTGGCAGGATGGCGACGCGGCGCCCTGCCCCATTGCAGCGGATATCGACACGCTCGTGGTCACCAATTCCGACACGGACCACGATGCGAATGTTGACGGTCGTGCCCTGTTGGACGCTTAAGACCGCCTGAGTCAACGGAAATGAAATTTTGGAATTGGACAGCGCGAGTGAAGGCCACGGGCGAAATGCTCGACTACTTCCAATCCAAGAGCAAAGCCAGTTTCACGGAAGAGGAGATTCGGAGGATTTTGACAGCGGGCTATCCCGGACTTGAGGTTTTGAAACTGTGGCCGAGCGACATACGAAAACAACCTGGCACACCGCCAAGGATGAAGCCCGAGTATTTCCAGCGCGGCATTGCCGCTGCTCTTTTCGGAGAACAACACCATGGGCGCAATCGGAACATTGAACGGCGGAGTAGTTATCGCGGATCACGCAGCGGATTTTCAAACGCTGCACGTCCACAAGTCCCAACCAAAAGGCGAAGTTACGGCGTGGGGGCAAACCGGCGAGTCGCGTAACAAAGGCAGTGGCACTCAGACCTACACGGTTGACGCTGCCGGATTCATCAACATCAGTTCACCAGGCGACGCCGACGACGAGGAGGGCGGAGCTTGCACGTTCACCATTGCGGGCGGCAGGACTATCACGGGAACCTTCCTCTGCCATGATATCGACTTCAACGGAAGCCGAATTGGCTTCGCGTGGCCCGTCACGTTCCAATTGACCAACAACGGGCCGGTTGTGTCCACCGTGTGAAAACCGAGTTAACGCGCTGTCAAGGCCAAAACACCGTACTGTACGGAATTTCCCCATGCGACGCCAGATAATTCCCAACCTCGCCCTTGCCCTAGTCCTTGCTGGCTGCGCAGCCAGCAAGGACTGGGAAACCAGCGCTGAGCAATGGCACAAAGAGTACCTGGCAGCAACGCAGAGAGCGTCTGACTATCAAACCCTGTCCAACGCCCTCCCGCCCGGTATAGCGCGGGAAAAGGCCCATTCAGCGTCAACGCAAGCCATTGCCGCAGCATCCCTGGCAGCCGACCATGAAAAGCAGCTATCCAGATTGGTGACAGCCCAGAAAGCGGACACGGCGGCGCAGATCGGCAAGGCCACGGGCGCTGTTGCTGCCGCCGTACCTTTTCTCGCTCCCTATTCGACGGAAATTCAGTGGGGCGTTACGGCCATAGCTGCGCTGATCGCCTTTCTGTACCGGAATGGGAAAGCCAAGGCGTTGATGCACCTGGATAACGCAACGACGGCAAGGGAGGCGGTTGGCCCTGCTTGGACGGCGGAGGAACGAGCGCAGATTCGATTGATTCAGGGTGACAAGACCACCGAAGCCCTCAAACGATTGGGGATCACATGATGAACATTCTGTCCCAGATCAACGCGGCCGAAATGATCGAAATCATTGGGTTGATCGTGCTGCCCGTGTTTGGCGCAGCGATCACAAGCGCTATCTGGATGTCGAAACGATTCACTCGTCTGGAAGACCAAATAGCCAATCTGCCCTGCGTCAGGAATCCCAATGTCTGGTGCGACAGAATCAACGCATTAGCAAACAAGGAGTCAAACCCATGATCGAAAGAATAGTAACGATTGGAGCGCGCAGCTACCTCAGACCCCCACCGCGCCACCGCCTCCAGCTTGCCGAGTCTGCCCACGCTTGGCAAAAGCAGCGATTGGCCGACAACCTCCGTCTCTCCGGCATTGATGGCGATGACATGTTGGATGAGCTTGAGCAGTTCGATGCGGAGAACGATCCCACCGAGAATGACATCATCGCGTATTGCAATGGCGGGGCGGGAACGGTGGAAGCCCTGGAGCTGGCCACCGAAAACAACGACGACTTGATCGCCGAATTGTTTGAAGCGGGCGAAGCGAAGAACGTGGTTAGAGAGCTGTACGGGTGGAAGTGGGATGACAAGCCCAAGGGCAAGCGACGTAAGGAAGGTGCGCCAGCAAAGCCCGCCGATGTTCCGCCGGACGGCAAGCCCGATACAAGGTGCTGGGGCGATCGCACAACGGCAGACGCTCCACCCTCTGGCGAGAAGCCCGACCTGCGCACGTGGGAATCTCCCCCCCCTTTCGTGTCAAGCACGCCGACGGTGCGGCCGCCGGAAGCGATAGTGCAGCCGACCCAACCGATTCCACCGACGACACCAGTGATGACGACGACATCACCGACGACGGAAGCGTTGAGCGTGGGAGTGTGAAAGACGACTGGCCAGACGAAGAAGCTTATTGGATTGAGCACAATTGGCCACAGATAGGCGACCCTTTCGACCTGCCTTGTGAAGAGTGGCGCAAGGATCGCCGCGATGCACGACTTGAACATGATGGCCTGTGGCCACTGGTATACCCGAGAGTACCAGAGCAGGCGAAAAGGGATGAAGGTCATTGAGGAGCTTGTGAAACGTGCCCAGCGGAATAGATGACATGATCGACGCTGCCGTTGCGGAAGTGGAATCGTCTGCCGCCGCTGGAGTGCGCCACGCTGCCGAGACGTTCGCAGGTATGCTCCGCTCTGCCATCCATACCGTCAGTGGTGAAACCGCCAGTAGGATCACGGTCAAGGACACGTCGCGGAACAACCGTCCGGAATTCACGGTGGACGTTGGCTGGCCCTGGAAGGCCAACGAGTTTGGGTATATCTGGCTGCCACATTCGCAAAACCGAAGGCATCGCGATTGGCAGAAGGCCGACAAGAAGGGACGTGTTCAAACCGGAACCGCCCGGTACGTTCCTCCAAAGCCCATCGTCCGGAAAACTCTCGCCAGCTACCGCCAGACCGCCGTTGGAATTATCGCAGGAGGGACTTAGCCATGGGAAAAGGCAGCAATGCCAAGGGCGGAAGCGTGGTCGTGCCTTTCACGGCCGACACCAACGGCGTGCGGCAGGGCGCTGCTGAGGTCAAACAGATTGCCCAACAGGTAGCGCAGACGAAAGTGGTGCTGAAGGTGACGGCTGACCCTGGCGAAGCCAACGCCATTGCCGGCCGCGGTATCCAATCGTACGCCGATAGCCAACAGCGACAGGCGAACACCACGCTGGCCCGTGCGCAGGTTGCCGCGCAGGGATACGATCCGAACAAGGTCTTCGGGATTGACAAAGAGGAAAAGGCATTCCAGAAGTTCCTCGCTGATGAGAAGAAGCAACAGAACAAGCCGGGCATCATGGAGGCCATCGGGAGCAAGCTGGGAATCAGTCCGCAAATGCTGACCGGCGCGGGGATGGCCACGGCTGCAATCGCTGGCGTCAACCTCGCTGCCAACTCGCAACTCGCTTACGCCACGACGTATCGCCAACAAGACCGCGCTATGACGTTCGGCGGCGCAAACGCCCAGGTCGGCCACCAGGTTGCGGGAGAGCTTGCCCGTGTCGAGGAAAGCCGCGCCGGTATCGGCCGAGTCATCGAATGGATTCCCATTGCTGGCCAAATCTTCGCGAACGAACTCAACAAAGCGGCCGAGTCCGCCAAAGCCCTCGGCGAAGCGCACAAGATGGTCGTTACGGATGCCCGCCAGTTGTCCGTGACTTTCGCGGCGGTCAAGGGCAATCCCGTCGAGGCGATGAAGCTTGAGCATACGTTTGCTGTCGAGGATAAGCAGGCGCAGATACTTGAAAAGGCCAAAGGAATGGGGCTGGCCGAAACGGAAAAGGACCGGCAGGGACTCGCCAACCTCCCAACCACCCAAGCCGAAATCACCAAACAAAAGGCTTTCGCCGATCAGCGCATCGCCGAGATTCAGAAGGAAAAAAGCGAATACGACAAACAGCACATCAGCACCGAATACGAGGATGCGCAGTTTGAAAAGAAGATCGGTAAATGGACGAGGCGCAAAGAGCTTCTCGGAATGCAGGAGAACATCTTCGGTGATAAGGGACTGAAGGTTGTCCAGGGCGAGCAAGAGAAAATCAACGCATCACAATTTGAGGCACAGAAGTTCGGCATCGCATCCGGCACCGCAACGGCAACCCTGACCGGCCGCGCAGCGTCAGCACGTTTTGATCGTGACCCAACCCGAGCGTTGGCCGCTGAGATGGCGGGCGAACGGGTTGCGAAAGAGGCTGAGTGGAAAGCTCGTCTTGCTGCTATTCCCGAAGGTTCTGAGCGCTACAAGCTGGAAGAAAAGCGTGTCGCGGCGGAGAACGAGGCGCTCGGATCGAAACAAGCCCTTCAAGCCCAGCAGTTCGCCGAGAATCCTGGCATGGCCGTCATCACTAGCGCTCGTGAATCGCAGGGAAGTTTTGGACTTGGCCCGCAGGCGCAGACGGCGATCCTGACGAATATGAATGAGCAGTTTACGGAGATGGTGAAGCTGATGTCTGCCCTGTTGGCCGCCGCTAAGAACTGAGGATGTATGCCGTTGACTCTCGACTGGAATCTCATTTCAGGATCGACCGGAACTATTGCCGGCGATGGATCGCGATTCACTATTCCAGTGAAAGTCAACGGTCTTGACGTTGCGCCTGGCAACACTTTTGTGTACCGCGCCCTCACCGCTCCCGGAATTCCCAAGGTTGGCGATCTTCACCCGAACACAAGTCTTCAACAGACCCATCCCAAGTACATCTGCGAGCGCAGGGACTTCAAAGCGTTTCTCAATTCCACAAGCTCCGCGATTATCGACCTGACTTATTTGCGAGTTGACGGCTGCAAGCGGTGGGTGAACGGGAACGTGGTGAACGAACAAACCCGCTTTTCGTGGGATGGCGAAAAGCTGCTTGTGAAGTATAAGAAGGGAGCAACCGGATACCCAAGCGACGCGGTTGGGACCAACGGCGTGATGGGCGCTGTGGTCAAATTGAACGTCTTGATTCCTCACCAGGTGTTGGAATTTGAACGATGGGAACAATACGCGGATTCTGACGGGCAGGCTAAGTGGCCCGTGAGTTATGGCGGGTGCTTGAATTCAGATACTTGGCAGACGTTCGGCGAACGCATGTGGGTTTGCGAAGACATCTCCACGGCGGACCTGGATGAATTTGACGAGCTTGGCCCAACAGCCCGGAAGTGGCACAAGCGGCACTACAGATTTTCGACCTTCCAGCCCATGGAAAACATCGTGAGCAAGGCACAAGACCCAATCGCCTTCTACACTGCGCCCAACACGACCCAACCGCCCACGGACATTGACCCTCACGCTGATGGCTTCAATACCTCTCCCGGATTCGCGACTGAGGGAAATGGCTGGAGACAAGTTGAGCTTGCCAAAACTCAGGTTTACGCCAACCTTAACCTTCCAGTGGTTTTTGAATAATGTCCTTCGCTTCCGAACCAACTTCGCCACGTCCCACGGCCGCCGAACCGCACGGTCATCGCCGTCAAATCGAGCGCGTGAATGGGCTTGCTTCCACGCTTGACGGTCTGCGCCAATTCATAGGCGGAACTCCGCCAACCCACCGACGAACCCACGGGTGGTGACAACACCCGCACCGTGAAAATCCACGCCAACGCCGCAGGAGGCGGATTCTACACCGGCTATTCCGTCACGGACCCATCGGACGCCGTTGGTGACGAGAACCTCGCCGAACCGGAAGGCAGAACCGTAGCAAGTGAGGAAGACGTTCTGATCGCCAACGCAGAGGAAGACGGGTTGCCGACGCATTGGCTCAAGCCAGGCTCGTTCGCCGTCGGCCGTGTCATCGGCCAAGACCCCGATGGCAAGGAAATCGTAGAAATCACCAACGGAACTGCCCGGACGGCTTCCCCATCGACATTGGGCAGCAGCAGCGAGGGCAGCGAGACGGCCGACACCCACGATTGGGACCGACGCATCATCGCGGCCGGAAACGACTATGGCGACACGCCCGTTGACATGTGGATCACCGCGCGGGTTGCTTACGACGAAACCAGCGCCAAGACCTTGTATGGATTCGCCCGCAAGCTCAGCTTTGACGCCAGCGGGCGCTTGATTGCCGCCAGCGCCGAATCCCGCTACACCATTGACGCGACGGAGATTTGCACTTGAGCACGGGCACTCACCTATCCCGCAGCGCGACCACGGGACACTTACTCCGCACCACCAGTGGCCACCTGTCACTTTGCGGTTGCCCCGCTTGTGCCGCCGGAACCCTCCACCGGCAAATGCTCGTGACCTTTGCCGGAGTTACTCCACTGACCGGTTGCCAGGTTGTCAGCGGTGGAACCGCCAAGTGGTTCTCAGGCGACTTCAACGGGACTTGGACCTTCAACTTTAGCGGCTACAACTCTTACCTTGGCGCTTGCGGTTGGTCCGCCGCAATCACGCCGATTGACGTTCGCGGATACACCGACTTCGGTTGCACCGCCGATGAGACGCCCGCCACGAATGACGGCGCTTCACTGTTCATCTACAGCAGCGGATTTTGGAGAATCCAAAGGTGGGTGAGCGCGGGAATTGCAAGTCCGCTGGTTTTCAACGGCACCGCCAGCCACGTCAACCACTGCGCCGACACGGTTGTGATTAGCAACACGGGCAGCCCCGCCCCCAACATCGCCACGGGCGGGACGGCCACGGTATCCCCGGTATGATCCGACTCGCCATTTGTCACCGCTGCCCGCACCGCCAGCAGAACTGCGCTGGCCCTTGTGTTTGTGCGCTGGACGGGAAAGACATTCTTGAACACGCCAAGACTGGCCAATGTCCGGATCACCGATTCGCCTTCGGGCTAGGCGATGCCGCGGCTGCTGTGGCTCGCACGCTGAGGCTTCCCGCGCTCATCAGACGACTGACTCATCGACCCTGCGGTTGTGCTGCCAGACAAGCCAAGATGAACGACCGCTGGCAAGGTCTTGGGCGATGGCTCACGGCTTGGACACCATCCCGACTCTAACCCGTGTTACACGGGATTTCCGCCTTGACACCGTGTAAAGTCGGTTTCATTTACATTTCTTGCTGACTTGAGGGCAGGGTGGAGTATTCGCTTGTAAAGCTTCCCGTGCATGTCATACAGGCCCCAGGCGTTGGCCTTCTTCTGTCCCACCGGATGGGTCTCGCCGCCGCTGTTGGAGAAAAACCACCCCATCTCATCCAGATTCCAACTGCCGGCATATGGCCCGGTCGTTCCCGCCCGGCAGGCATATTCCCATTCCGCCTCGGTCGGCAGGCCGTAACGCCGTCCTTCCTTCTGGCTCAATCGGCCGCAGAACTCCACTGCATCATCCCACGACACCTGCTCTACGGGCCGATCATCGCCCTTGAAGTAGCTCGGGCTGTTACCCATCACCGCCCGCCACTGCGCCTGAGTGACAGGATGCACCGCCATCATGAATGGTCGGGTGGTGCGAACCATGTGCTGTCGCTCGTCGTCGGCTCGCCCCTCTTCATTTACCGGACTACCCATGAGAAATTCGCCCGGTTCGATGCGAACGAACTGCATGCCGATGGAGTTGGTCGAAGGGCCGGTTAGCTTTCCCCGACCAAGTGACGAAGCTGGCGATTGCGAAGGCGCTCGGGCCGATGTCGCTGGCGGCGTTGGTGATGCCGATGTCATCGCCTCCAACCCATGGAGCATCTCGGCCACATTGCCATATCGCTCGCCCCGCTCCGGCTCCAGCGCCTTCTCCAGGACGGGCAGGAGACGAGCATCCGCGCCCGCCCGCTGGAGCATTCGGGCGATCCCCAGCGCATCCGGTCGCGATCCCGTGAGCAGTTCGCACGCGATGATGCCCACCGCGTAGATGTCATCCCGCACATCGGGCTCTTCGCCGGCCTTCTGCTGCGGGGACATGTACTCGATCGTTCCCGACAGGCTTCGGCCGTCGTTGCTGGCGAGGCTGCCGGACATGATGATCGACTGCGCCACATCGGCCTGCACCTTGCCGAGTCCGAAGTCGGTTACCTTCACCTGGCCGCTGGCGGTCAGAAGCACGTTCTCGGGCTTGAGGTCGCGATGGAGCACACCGTGCTCGTGTGCGTGGACCAGAGCCCAGAGGATCTGGCGGAGGATGGCCAGGGCCTCTTGCGTCGGGAGCTTGCCGCTGGCCTGGAGTTTCTGGCGCAGCGTTACGCCGTGGATGTACTCCATGGCCACGTAGGGCGGGTCGTTGAGCGTGTTGAGGTCGAATCCGCGCACGATGTTCTCGTGCTGGAGGCTGTAGATGAGCTTGCCCTCGCGGCGAAGCTGCTGGACGTATTTCGAATCGGTGGGAATCTTCAGCGCCCGCTCTTCGTTGAGGTCGTGGTGGCGGGCCAGCCAGACCTCGCCGAACGTGCCCCGGCCGAGTTGGCGGATGAGAACGTAAGGGCCAATGAGCTGATTGGGCTGAAGCGGCATCCCGTGCTCCCGCAGGATTCTGCTGGTTTGGGGGGCGGGAGTCAAGGGAGCGGGGGGAGGTCGAGGGTTCGACAGTCGGGGATGGGGTGAGCGACATAAGTCCCATGCTCACGCCCGGCACCACCGACTCTCGTTCGCGGCAGGAGGCTGATGGCCGGGCGTGAGCATGCCCAATCGAGCGCCGCACGGCATGCCCACGCCGGCCGGGTCGGGGTCTTTTGGCAGATCGACGTCTCTCGCGGCCGGCGAGGGCACTCAGCGCGCAACCCCCACTGGCCAAAGGACGACGGACCCAACCACTGGCAACGGACAACGGGCCACTGACAAGGATTCATCACTCGTCCGTCATGCACTTGTCATAGAAGTCGACGTAGTTGTCCTTGTCCGCGCTGGCACGCGCCGCGATGGCCGCGCGCGGATGCTGGTTGAGGAAACCCGTGATGTTGTATTGCACCAGCGGCCCCCACTCCACCGTTTCCCGCAGCTTCACGAAGTGGTCCTGAAGCAGCTTCAGCACGGGGCGCAGCTCGAACTTCGGGTTGCGCAGGAAGCTCAGCAGCAGTTCCATCGGGCAGTTGCCCGCCCCACGTCCCAGCCCTGACATGGTCGCATCGACCCGGTTGGCGCCGTGGATGATCGCCTCGATGGTGTTCGCGAAGCCAAGCTGGAGATTGTTGTGCGCGTGGATGCCGACTTCCTTGCCCGTGCCTTCGACGGCCGCCAGATACTTCTTCACCAGGATTTCGATCTGCTCGGCATAGAGCGCGCCGTTGCTGTCCACGACAACGATTGTGTGCGCCGGAGTTGTCGCCAGCACTTCGATCGCCTGGTCCAGATCCGGCTCCTGCACCGTCAACACCGCCATCAGATTGGCCGACACTTCGTAGCCTTTGTCAGCCGCATCCTTGATCATGTCGACGGCTTCGGGGATCTGGTTCACATAGCACGCCACGCGGATCATGTCGAGGACGCTCTTGTCCTTCGGCAGGATGTCGGTGCGCCAGTCGCACTTGCCCGCGTCCGCCATCACCGACAGCTTGAGCGGCGTCTGATTCTCACCCACGATTCGCCGCAGGTCGTCCTCGTCGCAGAATCGCCATGCCCCGCTCTTGGCGCCACCCGCGATCTTCTTCGATGCCTTGTAGCCAACCTCCATGTAGTCGATGCCGGCTTCGACGCACGTCTGATAGACGGCCTTCACCAGCACATCGTCAAACTGATGATCGTTCACCAATCCGCCGTCGCGGATGGTGCAATCCAATACCTTGATCTCCGGCCGATAGGTAACCCAAGGCGCTTTGGTCGGCATAATGCCCTCCGTCAAAAAGCTGTCACGTACCGCATAACGAGGGTGCGGATTGTGAAACGCCCGCGGCCGGTTGTCAACTGCGGCAAAGCAGATCCACGGCCGCCTGGTCGCCAACTGACGCTTCCGCTTCAGACCGCCAGCCGGCCGGGCTCGGCCGTGACAATCCTCCGAGTTCCTCGGTTGGCCGAATCCCGCGGGAGAGTTACAGTCCTGCCTTTGGGAAGGATACCGCACCAGCCTGGAGCCATATATGGCCACTCGCGCCTCCGAATCGACATCGACGTCGGCTTCTCCCACGAGCAAGCTGCCCGCCGCACAACAAAGTCACCCCGGCGAATCCGCCAGGGCAGGTCAACGCCCGCCAGTCCCGACGCAAATGCGATCGGCCGCACAGCGACTTTCCCCGAGGGACCAGTTGCTCAACATGGTCACCGCCAACTGGACCACGGCCGCCATCTACGTCGCCGCCAAGCTGGCAATCGCCGATCTGCTCAAGGATGGCCCTCAGAGCGTCGATCGCCTCGCCGAACAGACGCAAACTCATTCGCGCTCGCTGTACCGCCTGTTGCGCCTCTCGCCAGCATTGGCGTCTTCACGGAATGGAGCGATGGGCGATTCGGCTCGACGCCCCTGGCCGAACTGCTTCGCGGCGACGCGCCCGGATCGCAGCGGGCCAGCGCCATCATGATGGGCGAGGAGCACTATCGTTGCTTTGGCGAGTTGCTCGGCAGCATCCGCACCGGCCAGACCGCCTTCGAGAAGCTCTACGGCCAGCCCGTGTTCCCCTACCTCGCCGCCCACCCCGAGCAGGCGGCGAACTTTGATCAGGCGATGGTCGGCATTCACGCCCGCGAGACCGACGCCATCCTCGACGCCTATGACTTCTCCGGCATCCGCGTCCTGGCCGACATCGGCGGCGGCAACGGCAGCCTTCTGTGCGCCATCCTCGGCCGCTACCCCGCTCTCGCGGGCCTGCTCTTCGATCAGGCAAGCGTCGTGCAGCGCGCTCTCCCCGGCATCCAGGCGGCCGGCGTTGCCCGGCGATGTCAGACTGTCGCGGGCGATTTCTTTCAGGAGGTGCCTTCCGGTGCCGACGCCTATCTGCTTCGCAGCATCATCCACGACTGGGATGATGAGAAAGCTCTGCTGATCCTCCGCAACACTCGCCGGGCCATGCGGCCAAGCGCCAGGCTCCTGCTCGCCGAGAACGTCATCCCGCCGGGCAACGAGCCGTTCTTCGGCAAGCTGCTGGACCTGACCATGCTCCTGATGCCGGGCGGAATGGAACGAACTGAAGAGGAGTATGGCAAGCTCTTCGAGCAGGCGGGTTTCCGCCTGGCGCACGTCGTGCCCACGAGTGCGGATGTGAGCATCGTCGAAGGCGAGCCGGTGTGAACGAGCCGTGGCGGGTGCTGGAGAGGAACGGTGGGGCAGACATTCTTGTCTGCCATCGCGTGTGCGAGGGGGGGACATTCCTGTCCCCCGAGCACACGCGAGTTCCTCGGGAGCGCCACCTCGCGCCGGATCAGCTCGGGCGGCAGCCTCGCCGCCTCGCCCTCCGAAGCCGGTCGACTCGCGTGGCACCCGCTCCGACCGCGTGTATGATGGCCTGCGATGGCGATCACCTACTTTCTTCGATTGTTCTCTCTCGCCGCCGCGGCGTTCTCCGCCCTGCTTGCCCCGTATTTACCCGCCGCCGAGCCGCAGCGCATCGTCATCGGCACGGGATCGGGCCATCTGCACTATCCCGATGCCCAGGCCGCGCTCAAGCTCCATCCCGGCGACACGCTCTGTATCGCTCCCGGAAAATACAGCGGCCTGTCTCTCGGCAATCTCTCGGGCACGGCCGATCAGCCGATCACCGTCACCTGCGACGCTAGCACGATCTTCACCACCACGACGCCTCAGCCCAATGATTTTCCCAACATCGCCTTCGTCCGCTTCGAGAATTTCCGCTACGAGACCTATAACAGCACCTGCATGAGGATCAGCGGCGACAGCCACGATGTCCTCTTCAAGAACTTCCTGATCAAGGACGCCTCCGGATATTGCTTTCACGTCTACGATGCCAAGAAGGTCTTCGACGGCGCCAGGGCCAGCACCTTCTATAACTTCAAGTGGGAGAATGTCGTCGTCGATGGCAAGGTCAACGGCACCGCCATCACCAACGTTGACTACAATATCGGCAACATGAAGTCGGTTGCCCTCGATTTCGAGATCGTCAAGTGCTCCTTCCGGCATTTCGACAATTCCGTGCAGGCGTTCGCGGCCATCACCATGGAGAAGTGCTTCAATCTCCGCGTCCACGAATGCACCTTCAGCGACATCGGCATGGCCAAGTCTCCCATCGGGCACAACGTCTGCATCGTCGGCAGCGGCTACTTCCACGTCTACAACAACCGCTTCACCCGGCAGTGGGCCAACGACGTGCGCATCTTCCCCATGAAGCTCAATGCCCTGGGCTACAACGGCCCCGATGCCGTCAACCGCTTCTATAACAACATAAGCTGGGAGAAGCGCAAGTACCCGATGTACGAGCACAACCACGTGCGCCAGGCCGACATCGACAAGGCAGCGCCTTACCTTTCGCGCACCGGCTCCGAGATCTACTTCAACACGCTCTACCGCTCGCGCCGCGCCGCCGACAGCGGCGATCCCTATGTCGCGACGCTGGCCGATATCTACGGGCCCGATGTCACGGTCAAGCACAATCTGGTCATCGAGCCCGAAGCCGATGTGCCTTTCGACCCCAAGCGCGATTACGTCTATCACCTCGGAGCGGGAAAGCAGACGGGCCTTGTTGTCGAGAACAACCTCGTGCTGCGGGACTGGGCAGCGGCCGGCCTGGTGGACACGGAGACGTTCACGCCGACAGCCGCCAGCCCCGCGAGAGACGCCGCGACGGGCCGGGTCAGCTACATATTGAAGGACCACTACGGCAACGACCGATACCAGGGCGCGGCCGCGGATATCGGGGCGGTCGAAGCGCCGGTCAACAAGTGATCCCCGGTCAATACCCCACCGACGTATAGTAACACCCGCGCGGCTCCTGATATTACCATTCTTCAACATCGCGAACCACGCCGGTATACTCCGCTCATGCGCACGCTCCTCCTGCTCCTCGCCACGCTGTTTCTCGGCCAGATTGCCTTCGCCGCCGATTCTCCAGCCACCGCTCCCGCGCCGGCCGCCGCGTGGCAGGACCTTAACAACGACCGCTTCGAGGCCATGTGCCAGGACAAGGCCAACATCATCCTCGACGTCCGCACTCCCGCCGAGTTCGGCCGGATGCGCATCGCCCGCGCCATCAACGTCGATGTCAATAGTGAGGATTTCGAGCAGCAGATCGCGAAGCTCGACAAGACCAAGACCTATCTCGTCTACTGCCGCACCGGCCAGCGAAGCATCAAGGCCTGCCAGAAGATGTCCGCCGCCGGATTCAAGCGGCTGTACAACCTGGAGGGCGGAATTGTCGAATGGGAGTCGGCTGGCAAGCCCGTCGAAAAGTGAGCATCACTTCAGCGTGTTGCCCCAGGCAAGAACACACACGCCCCCGATCAGCACCGCGATCCCAGTCATGATCCAGCCGATCGCGCGAGGCGAAGCGCCCTTCCACTCGCCGGTTCGGAAGCCGTGGATATTGCCCACGATGATCGCGAATGACATGAATGAGGCGTAGCCCACCGATATCGAGAGCCCGCCGATCTTCCCCGCGCCCAGGCCGAAGAGCAGAATGGCCGCATCGTGCAGGATGGCCATCGACACCGCAATGAGCAGCGTGCGCCCGATGCCGTCGCCGGCCAGCCGGCCCCATGTCTTGTTGCGGGTAAGCTGCACAGCGCAATAGCCGCACGAGGAAACCGCCCCACCCCAAAGCACCAGCGACATGCTGGCGAAGGACACGGCAAACGGGCTGTTGCCCCTCGCCGCGGCGACTTTCTCCAGCGCCGGCGCGAAGCTCAGTGCCACGCCATAGCAGGCGCACAGCACGCCCGATGCGACGGCCACGATCAGCCCGATGAGCATCGCGGGGCTCTTGATCGCCACGGCCGTTGTTGCGCCGCCACCACCATTGCCGCTCCCGCTCTCGTCGGCCGACTTCTCGCGATCCTTGATCATGCCCGCCTTGCCGGAGATCACCACGCCGACGAGGCACAGGATCACGCCCGCGATGATCACGAGCCCCTGGGTCTCGACGAGCTTGTGCGGAGAGTGAATGGCGATGGGCAGCATCGCTCCGGTGGCGATCTGCGCCCGTAGTTCAACGAATATGCCAGCGACAGGCCGATGAAGGCGAAGCTCATCCCCAGAGTCATCGATCCCAGGCCCCACAGCAGCCCGAAAATCAGCACGGGCAGCACGGCCGATAGTCCCGCCTCGCGATACACGCCGGCAAACTCTTTCACCGCCAGCGGCCCCAGAACCACTGGAATCACGAGCGTTGTAATGAAGAAGAATGGCCCCCAAAGCACCTCCCATGGCGTGTCCTTGCGGGCGTACTTGCTGGGCAGCCCGAATGACCCGCCACAAGCTGCGCCCAGCAGCAAAAGGACGAACCCGAGGAGCATCTGCATGTCGGCCTCCGAGAAAAGTGCGGCCCGTGCGCTCACCGGCGGGGTCGGCCAAGGGCGGTCACACCTTGAATATCGCCATCATCCCGCTCACCGTTGTCTTGGTCAGGACGAAGAATAGCGCCGTCGGCAGGACGCCCAGCAGGATCGCCATCACCGTCAGCGGCACCAGCACAACCTTCTCGCGCGGTCACGTCGGGGAACTTGGCAAAATTCTCCTTCACCGGGCCTAAGAACACGCGCTGGATCGTCCAGAGCATGTAGCCAGCGGTCAGGATCACGCCGAAGCAGGAGACGATCGCCAGGGTCATGACGATGTTGTACCGGGCGCCGGCCGCCATGATCGGCGAGCCGGGCTTGGCGGCCTGGAACGCGCCCAGGAGTACGAGGACCTCGGCGACAAATCCGCACAGGCCCGGCAGGCCGAGATTTGCGAAGAAAGCCACCGTTGACAGACCTGTGTAGACCGGCATGGTTGTCGCCAGCCCGCCCATGCGGTTCAGGTTGCGGTCGTGCGCACGCTCGTAGATCACGCCGACGATGAAGAACATCGCGGCGCTGGTGATGCCGTGGGCGACCATCATGAACAACGCGCCGTTCACGGCGGCGTCCGTCATCATGGCCGCGCCCAGCGTGACGAAGCCCATGTGGGAGACGGAGCTGTAGGCCACCAGTCGCTTGAAGTCCGTCTGTGCCATGGCGCACAGCGCGCCATAGATGATGCTCACCACGCCGATGATGCCAACGAGCCAGTAGAGTTCCTTGGCGGCGGCCGGGAATAGCGGGTAGGCGACGCGGAAGATACCGTAGCCGCCCATCTTCAGCAGGATGGCGGCCAGGATCATCGAGATGGGCGTGGGGGCCTCGACGTGGGCGTCGGGGAGCCATGTGTGCAGCGGCACGGCCGGGACCTTGATCAGAAAGCCGAGCATCATGAGGCAGAAGAAGAGGATGGCGACGCCGCCGGTGGCGCCGCCGGGCATCGCATGGGCCAGGCGGCTCTGCATCTGCGGGCCGGCCAGCTTGATCAGGTCGAAGGTGCCGTTCGCGTGGGTCACGGGATCGCGGCTAAAAAGGTACAGGCCGATGAGCACGATCAGCAGGCCGATGGAGCCGACTAGCGTGTAGAGGAAGAACTTGATGGCGGCGTACTCGCGCCGCTCGCCGCCCCAGATGCCGATCAGAAAATACATCGGCAGCAGCGAAATCTCGAAGAAGACATAGAAGAGGAACAGGTCCAGCGACAGGAACACGCCGAGGATGCCCGTCTCCAGGAACAGCAGCAGGGCCATGTAGCCCTTGGTCATCTTCTCGATATTCCACGAGGCGATGCACGCCAGCAGGCTCACGAAGGTACTCAGGAGCACGAGGGGCAACGACAGGCCATCGACGCCGACGCGGTATTCGACGTTGAATGCCGGGATCCACGGCGCGGACTGCACGAGCTGCACGACGCCTTCCTTGTGCTGATCGGAATAAGCGTAGACGCCGCCGGATTTCCAGTCGTATGCCAGCAGCAGGAGCAGCGACAGGAGGAACGTCGCCAGCGTCGTGCCGAGCGCCGTCCAGCGCACGCTGTCGCGGTTCCTGGCGAACAGCACGGCCAGCGCCCCGACCGTCGGGAGGAAGATGAGGATCGTCAGCAGATTCTGTCGGATGAAGTCCATGACTTAAACCAATACAAAGACCACCAGTGCGCCCGCGCCGATCGCGACCAGACAGAGCACAATCGTCACATAAAAGCGAATCCGGCCGGTCTGAGGCGCCCGCACGGCCATTCCCATTCCCTGCGCCACGACCGCGGCGCCATTCACTGCGCCGTTGACGACCACCTGGTCGTTGACGCCAGCGGCGAAAGAGATGCGGCGGACGGCATTGGCCGCAGAATTCACGAGGGCGTCCACGACGTATTTGTCGATGGCGGCCGCGAGTCGCGAGAGGCCCAGCGTGACTGCGACGAAGACGCCCATGTACAGTTCATCGAAGTACATGCGCCGATACAGCCAGGTGTGAATCCACTGCATCGGCCGGAATTTCATGAAGACGTTGACGGTCTTGTAGCCGCGGGCGTAGAGCAGGATGCCCGCGAGAATGCCGCACCAAGGAGCCCAGAATACAATATGCTCAACGAGGCTTTCGCCCTTTAGATGCGCCTCCTGTGATTCGGTCAGGCGATGCGTCGTCTTCTCCTCAGAACCAGCTTCCTCCGGCGGTTTCGCCGGCCAGGACTGGGCAAACGGCGTTAGTTTCGCCGCTGACGCCCCGCCATCGGCCCGCACTTTCGCTGTGATCTCTTTCTGGGTGCTCTCGATCAGCTCGCGCACGTATGTCATCCTGGGATACCCAGCGATCACGGCGAACGCCGCCAGCGCGACCAGCGGGCCGTACATGATCCCGCGCTCCCGGGCGTGATCGTAGAGGTGCTGATTGCGCGGCTTGCCCGCGAAGGTCAGCATCCAGCAGCGCGTCATGTAGAACGCCGTCACGTACGCGATGGCGGTGGGCAGGATGAAAAACAGCCAGTAATACCTCTTGCCGATCTCGGCGAACGCGCCCGCGTGCGTCAGGATCATGTCCTTGCTGTAGTATCCCGACAGGAACGGCACACCCGCGATCGCCAGCACGGCGATGCCGAACGTGATCGCCGTCACCGGGATCTTCCGCCACAGGCCGCCGTATTGCGGCAGTTCCTGCTCGTGATGAGCGGCGTTGATGACGCTCCCGGAGCCAAGGAACAACAGGGCTTTGAAGAAGGCGTGCGTGATGAGGTGGAACAGGCCGCCGATCCAGCTTCCGACGCCCATCGCGAGGATCATGTAGCCGAGCTGCGAGAGCGTCGAATAGGCCAGCACCTTCTTGATGTCGCTCTGGGCGATGGCGATCAGCGCGGCCATGGTCAGCGTTGTCGCGCCGATGATGGCGATGAACAGGTGCGCATCGGCCGTGAGGATCGGGAAGATTCGTCCGACCAGATACACGCCGGCCGCCACCATCGTCGCCGCGTGGATCAAAGCGCTGACGGGTGTGGGGCCTTCCATCGCGTCAGGGAGCCACACATGCAGGGGGAACTGCGCTCTTGCCCACCGCGCCGAAGAACAGGCCGATGCCGATGATCGTCATCATCTTGGGCGCAATCAGTGGCACGGCTTTGTCGGGCAACAGCAGCCGCCACAGATCCGGCAGGCTCACGTTGCCGAGGTAGTAGAACAGGATGCCCAGCCCGATGAGGAACCCGAAGTCGCCCACCCGGTTGACCACGAACGCCTTGATCGCGGCGTTGGATGCGCTCTTCTTCTCGTACCAGAAACCGATCAGCAGGTACGAGCACAGACCGACCAGTTCCCAGAAGATGAAGAGCTGGAGAATGGTCCCGCCAAGCACCAGGCCCAGCATCGAAAAACAGAACAGGCCCAGGTAGGTGAAGAATCGCGGGAACTGCTTGTCCTCGGCCATGTAGCCGATGGAAAAGATATACACCAGCATCGAGACCAGCGTAACCATCGCGAACATCACGATGGTCAGACTGTCGACGTAGATACCGATGTCGAGGAACCCCGGATGGTCCTGGTCCACGCCCTGCCCCACCGGTAGCCATGCGATCGGCAGGTTGATTGGGCGCTCGCCCATCCCCCATTTCTGGTTGTCATACACGCCGCCGGTCACCCAGTTCGTGAGGGCCAGCATGCTGCACAGGAAGCTCGCGGCGATGGCGCCGGTGCCGACCCAGCCGGCCAGCGGATTGCCCAGGCGCTTGCCCACAAACACCAGCAGGAGAAACGATGCCAGCGGCAGCAGCGTCGCGATCAACAACAAAAGGGCTGGTGACGGCATAGATCACAATCCACTTACGGCTATCCACTCTCCACTACCTACTATCTGCTATCTGCTATCTGCTATCTGCTATCTGCTATCTGCTATCTGCTATCTGCTATCTGCTATCTGCTATCTGCTATCTGCTATCCACTGCTAACCTTTCAAGTTCTTCGCCTTCTCAACATCAATCGTGGAGAAGTTGTTGTAGTAGTTCAGGAAGATCGCCAGCGCCACGGCGGCCTCGGCCGCCGCCAGCACGATGATGAAGATCGCAAACACCTGCCCCGTCAGCAGCGGCGCCGGGTACGAATACCGGTTGAACGCCACGAGGTTCACATTCGCCGCGTTGAGGATCAACTCCACGCCCATCAGGATGCCGATCGCGTTGCGCTTGGTCAGGATCGTCACCAGGCCGCAGACAAACAGCAGAGACGAGAGCAGGAGGAAATGCGCCAGGCCAATCTCCAGCATCACGCCCCTGCCTTTCGCTTACGGCCTTTGGCCAGGTAGGCCGCCCCGATCATCACGACCAGCAGCAGCACGCTGACGACCTCGAACGGCGCCAGGAAATCGCCCAGCAGCGCCTGCCCGAGCTTGTCAACCGGGTAGCCAGTGCTGGCCGGCGGCGCCTCCTCGGGGAACTGGCCGCTCCAGACCGCCATCACCGTTCCGGCCACCAGCGCCAGCAGAAGAACGACACCAACTCCAATCGCCACGAGCACTTCCACGCGCCGCGGCTGGAGCTTGCTGAAAGGCGACTTGCTCGTGAGCATGACGCCGAACACGATCAGGATCAGCGTGCCGCCCGCATAGACGACGAGCTGCACCGCGGCCAGAAACTCCGCGGCAAGCAGAAAATACAGCCCGGCGACACCCGCCAGCGTAAACAGGAGAAAGACCGCCATGCGCACGATGTTCTGCGACACCGCCACGCCGATGGCCGACAGTCCCGCCAGCGCCGCGAACAGGTAGAACATCGCAGCGGGCCAGAGATCGAGTTGTGCCAGTGCCAATGTCATGTCGCCCAGATCATTGACCGAAAAAGCCCTGTCAGTAGTCCGTTGTTCGTTGTCAATGGTTGGGTCCCTGGTTCCTTGGTCAGTGGATCCGCCACCCGGACTTTGACGCCTGGCGAGGCCCTTGCAACTGACCAACGGACCATTGACCCGTCCACGGACAACGGACAACGGACGAGAAACCTCTCGCCAACCAGTTGAGTCTTCGTGACTTCGTGCCTTCGTGGTTACTCATGCTTCACCCGCCGCTGCCTCGGCGATCGGCGCGGGATCGGTCAGCCGCAGTATTCGCTTTCGCCCCGTCAGCATTGCATGCGCTATCACACTCAAAATCGCGCCGAAGATCACAACGCCCACGGCCGTCAGCAGAATCTGCACGATGAACGCCACCGTTCCAGTCACGAACAACTGCCACAGCGCCGCGCCCAGCAACACCGCGCACGACAGTGGCAGCAGCACCTTTACGCATGCGTAGAGCACCTGGTCGATTCTCGGCCGGGGCAGTGTCCACCGCAGCCACATCTGTATGAAGATGATGATCGACGCCTTGGCCGTGAAGATCAGCGCGCCGATGACATTGACGAGGATCAGCCCGCTCGTATTCCCGCTGGCCTGGCACTTGGCGTACAAGTGAGCCACGACACCGAAGGGATCATTCCATCCGCCGAGGAACAGCCCCGCCTGGATGCCGCCCACGATGAACATCGCGGAGTATTCGGCGAAGAAGAAGAAGGCCCACCTCATGCCGCTGTATTCGGTGTGGAAGCCCGCGACCAGTTCCGATTCCGACTCGGGCAGATCGAAGGGGGCCCGCTTGTTGGATGCGAGGCTCGCCACGAAGTAGAGGAAAAATGCCAGGAAGACAAAGGGGTTGCGGAAGACCAGCCAGTTCTGCATTCCGCCGCCCTGGAGGTGCCCCAATTCCACCAGATTCAGCGTTCCGGCCGCCATGATGGCCACGATGATCGACAGGCCCAGTGGAATCTCGTAAGAGACCATCTGGCACGCCTCGCGCATGGCGCCGTAGACGGACCATTTGTTGTTGCTGGCCCAGCCGGCCAGGATCACGCCCATGACCTCGACGCTCAACATCGCCAGCACAAAGAACACGCCGACATTGAGGTGCGGCTCGAAGGTCAGATCCGGCGCGAAGGGCATCGCCAGAAGCGCCGCAAACACTGGCGCGAAAGCCAGATAGGGCGCTAGACGGAAGAGCGGCTTATCCGAATCGCCGGGGATGAGATCTTCCTTGAGAATGAGCTTCAATCCATCAGCCATGGACTGAAGGATGCCGATGGGCCCCACCCGATTGGGCCCAAGGCGGCTCTGCATGTGGCCGGCCACCTTGCGCTCGCCCCAGATGGCGATCATCCCCAGCAGCCCGACAAACGGGATGAACGCGATGAGCACGATGACAATGTCGTAGATCGCCAGCGCCGTCGTGCTGATGGGCTTGGCCCCGAAAATCAGCCGTTCAAAGAGCGTCCGGGACATCTCGGCCAAGCTCGGGAAAACAGCGATCATATGGAAAAGTGGCGGCGGCGTCTCGCCGCCGGGTCTTCACTGGCCAAGAAAACACGCTCCGGCCAGCGGCCAGAAGCCGCCCTTGCCCGGAGCGAAATGGTTGTAGCGATGAGCGGATTAAAGTCAAGCCGAAGACGACGGAGGCCGGAGGCGACACGGAGCGCGTATGGATGCACGTCGCGCCAGTTCAGATCGAGTCCAGAATGCTCTGGTCGCAGAAGAGCAGTGTGTCCTTCGGCGTGGGGAAGACGGGCCCAGCCGACGCGACCGGCAGCAGGCTTTCAGGCGTGATTGACACCGCCGCAATCGCAGTCACCCATTGGGGCGTCGCGGCCAGCGCTGCCGGGGCGGATACGCTTGGCACCGCAGCCTTGGCAGCCGCCTGGGCGGCAAGGACGACGGTCTGGCCCATGAAAGCCGCGTCAATCAAGTAGTAATCATCCGCGTTGATCAACCCGTCATAGTTGATGTCACCGTTGTGATACCCGCCCGGGCCGCGCCGATAGCCGGCATCGACGTTGAAATAGTCAATGTAATCGATTTTGCCATCCAAGTCGGTATCGCCGTTGTAGGTATACTCGCCCAGAATACTGCGGATGGTCAGGGAAGACTGGCCGGCGAAACTGTCAAAAAGAGTGGTGCCCGCCCCATCATCGTTGAGCACCGCGGCGAGCCCGCAAACGGGACTGGCCAAGCCGGCAACGAGGCGGCCCTGCCGAATCCAGGTGCCGATGGAGGTGGCGACGTTGGCCGGCAGTGGGCCGGCAGGGTCTGCATCGACGATAAAGCTGCCATCGCCAAGATTCATGGTGCCAGCGCCGTTGATGGTCAGGTTACTGGTGCGGAGGACCTTGCCACCGCTGGCGGGCAGGCTCACGTTGGCCGCGTCGTTGACCGTCAGCGAGTGCAAGAGCACCGGCTGGCCAGCGTCCGAATCGAGCATCACGCCGCTGATACCGGAAAGGGTGATCGGGCTGGCTCCCCATAGGACCTGGCTCGGGCTGATGGCGATATCGCTCGTGCTGTCAGTGCCCTTGAGAGTGAGCGAGTTCGTGCCCGTTCCGCCATTGAGCATCAGGACGCCCGAAGGGATTGGGCTTCCATGCGAGAAATCCACCGTGAACACGTCATTGCCGTTGCTGCCGGTGACCTGAACACCGGCGGCGAGACCGGCGATGGCGGCCGTGCCATCGGGACTGAGGTTCCCCAGGGGGTTGCTGGTGAATGCCGAGTTCCTGACCCACCAATCGAGGTTTCCCACCCCGTCGCTCTCAAGATAGATGTCGGCGCCGTTGATCCCGTTAGCGGTGATAGTCAGGGCGAACGTCTGCAGCGCGCCGATGTCGGGAGCGCTGGCAGGTCTCGGTATGCCGCGCTGGTCGATGATAATGGGGAGGGTGTCCGGGCCGTTAAAGATAGAGCCGGCGCCGATGGCCGGGCTACCAGGTAACGGCGACATGGTCTGGGTGGGCCCGCCATTGTCGGCCAGAGGGTCGAGGAGCAACTGCTCGGGAGTCACGCCGACAATGTTGTTGTCAACGCCGTTGGAGAAGCTCCCAGTGCCATCGACGCCGATCAGGTCATAGGTGCCGGCCACGGAGTTGCCTGCCAGATCGTCCGGCACACCCCCGTAACCCGTATTACCGGCAATAATGGTCCCGTTAACCGTACCGCTGCCGCCGCTGGCGGAGTAAATGCCTCCTCCGACGTAAAAGCCAAAGTAGAAGGGGCCGGAATTTCCGCTGATGGTGGAGTCGGTGACGATGAGGCTGCCAGTGCTGTAGATGCCCCCACCGTCGCTGGCTGTGTTCCCGCTGAGGGTGGAGTTTATGACGATGAGGCTGCCGTCACTGGCGATGGCGCCGCCGCTGCTGCCGGTGTTCCCATTGAGGGTGCAGTTGCTGAGCGTGAGAGTACCGGTGGAGTCCTCGTAAATGCCGCCGCCGAACTCGGCCGAGTTGCCGCTGAACGTGGAATTGCTGACGGCCACGATGGCGGAACCCGCAATGGCGATTCCGCCACCGCTGCCGGTCCCGAAATTTGAAGGGGCGGAGTTTCCGCTGATAGTGACTGCGTTCAGGGTCACAAATGCGCCCGCGTTGACGTAGATGCCACCGCCGGAGATCGCGCTATTGGCGGTGAAGATGCAGTCGCTGACGGCCAGCGAGCCGCCATCCACGATCATGCCGGCGCCGAAACCGCGGCTGTCAGCGCCATTGCCGCCGGTGATGGTGAAGCCCTGGAGGACCGCCGTGGAATTGGCGCCGATACTCGTCAGCACATGGGAGTTCGTTCCCGTGCCGTCCAGCATGGTTGGATAGGCCGCCGGATCGGGGCCGCCTTCGCCGCCGGTGGGGTAGCCGCCCTGGAGGGTTACGTCTTCGATGAGTTGGAACGTGGCGGTGGGATCGCTGCCTGGCGAGTAGTCGCCTTGGGCGACGTCGATGGTATCGCCAGGTACTACGGCGGCCAGGGCGGATTGCAGGCTGGTGAAGGCGTCGCGCCAGCTTTTGCCGTTGTTGCCCTGAGTGGCCTGTTGATCGACATAGATCGTGGTTGGAGCGACGATATTAAAGCTGTTGGACATGGCGATGGTATCGCCGGCATCGTCGCTGGCGCTCAACGTGTAGGATGTGCCGGCCTGGTTGACCGTCACGGTGGTGAAGGTGGCCACTCCGTTCAGGGTCTGGACGATGGTGGCGCCATTCAGGCCGGCGCCGGCAGGGCCGCCGGCGAGGGAGAGCGACACGTTGGTGAAATTGTCATCGGTGACAACATTGCCGAACTGGTCTTCCACCGCAACAGCGACGGGCGGTGCGAATGGGTAACTGACCACCGTGGTGCCGGGCTGCTGGACAAAGCCCAGTTGGGTCGGCGCCGCGGCCGTAACAGTGAGGCCTGCGGATCCAAAACCGCCCGCGCCGGTACCCGTGGCGCGGAGACTGTAGGTGCCGGCTTTGTCGAGAACGATGCTGCCAAACGTGGCGATGCCGCCCTGGGCGGTCGCGGTGGGAGTTGCCACCACGTTTCCCTGCGAGTCGGTGATGGTCAGCGTCACGTCACCCGTGTAGTTCGGGGTGAAGTTGCGGGTGATGTCCTGCGCGTCCACCGTGACAATGGTGCTCGATCCGGCCGTAGTAGTCGGCGGCGCTGAGACGGAAAAATAGTTTGCGGCGCCGGGGTTGACGGCAAAGGAGTTGGAGATGCCCGGAACGTCGCCGGGGTCGGTGGCTTCAAGTGTTGTCGGCCACGCCAGTCCGAGGTAAATGTCGTCGAATGTGGCGACGCCGTTGACCGCATGGACGCTCGTTGTGCCGCCGAGTGGGGCGCCGTTGGGAATGGCAACGCTGATGCTAACCAGCGAGTTGTCGTTGATGACCTGGCCATTCTGCTCGACCCACACCTGAAACGGCGTGAGCGGGCCGGAACTGATCGTGTAGGCGGGGAGTTGTGCGGGGAAGACCAGGGTTGTCACGGCCGGCGCGCTCACGCTGAAGCTCAATGGCGCGGGGGCGACGTCGCTGCCGTCCGAGGCAGTAAGCGTGTACACGCCGGTCTGGGCGAACTGCAGGTGGCTGAACGTTGCCACGCCGTTGATCGCCTGCTCGACGTCGGAGAGGTTGCCGTTGACGTAGAGCGTCACCCACGAATTATCGTTGATGGTCGCGCCATTTTGAGTCACGTAGACGTGGATGGGCGGGTTATTGATGACTTGTCCGGTCACGATGTTGCTGGGCGCCGGGCCGAAAACCAATGCGGTGACGGCGGGCGGCGGATTGACGGCGATGAACGACGTCACCATGACGGCGCCGCTCGCGTAGTTGACGTCGTCGGCCTCGACCTGGTATGGGGTGCTGCTGGGCGGAGGGGTCACCAGATTGAAGGTTGCCACGCCACCTTGTGCGCTGGCCGTGTAGACGCCGCCATTGAACGCGAGCGCCAGGGGATCATTAACGCTCAGGGGATTGCCGGCACCGTCGGTTATGTCCACGGTGAGGGGAATCGTGGCCTGTCCGGCCGGAACGGTCGAGGGAAAGGGTGGGGCAAAGACGAGTTTGGGCAACCCGGCGGGGTTGACGGTGAAGTTGCCGGACAACGAAGTGTCACTGGCGTCCGAGGCTGTGAACAAATACGATCCGGCCCCGAGCCCGCCCCCGTTAAAGGAAATGTTGGCGAACGTGGCCCGACCGCTGCTGTCCACCACGCTGGAGAGCGTTTGGACCAGGCTGGAACTCTTATAAATCTTGAGCGTTACGGTGGAGCCATCCTTGATGACGACGCCGTTTTGTTCAGGGCTCACGACGACCGTGAGCGTATTGGGGAGAGTGACCCCGCCGGGCGGCGGGCCCTGGATCAAGGCCAGGTTGGTCTGGACCACCGGATTGACCGTAATGAAGGACGTCACCATGACGGCGCCGCTTGGATAGTTGAGGTCGCCGGCCACGACCGAGTACGGGGTGCTACTGGGCGGAGGAGTCGCCAGATTGAAGGTGGCCACGCCACTTTGTGCGGGTGTCGCGTAGACATTGCCGTTGAACGCGAACGACACGGGATCATTAACGCCCAGGAGTTTGCCGGCAGTGTCAGTCACGTCCACGGTGATGGCAATCGTGGGCTGTCCGGCACTGACGGTGGACGGAAAGGGTTGGGCGAAGAAAAGTCTGGGCAACTGGACGGTAAAGGGGGTGGAAACATCGGCGGTATCGTTGAGGTCGGTGGCGCGCAGCGTGTAGGTGCCGCAGACATTAAACGCCAGATCGGTAAACCAGGCTTGACCCGCCTGGACCAGGCCCGCCTGAACGGTAGATCCGCCGAGCAGGAACGCACCGGCGGGCCGCTGGCGATGGAGAGCGAGACGAAGGAGTGATCGTTGAGGGCCAATTGGCCGCCCTGCAAGATGTTCACCACGATGGTTGGCGTCGTGGTGTTGACGGTGACGCCGGTCGGCTCGACGGCGAACTGCAGAGCGGCCGGGGGAATCTGCCCCTGGAACTCATAGGCCCCCATGTCAACCGCCTGGCCGACGATGCGATAATTGCCGGCCAAGTCGGTCGGGCCGCCGACCACCAGGGCGTCGTTGCCCAGGTCGATGCAGGGAGAGACGCCCTTGAGTTGCAGGTTCGAGCTGCTGACGAACATCGGGTCGGCGTTGACGTTGTGGGCGCCGGCGCCCGACCAGCCGTTTTGAACGTCGCTGTAGTTGACCTGGGCGGTGCTGCCATCGGCGGCGTTGTTGACAATCTCGCCTCCGGCATGGTCCCACAGGATGGAGTTGACCACCGACAGAGTTGCGTGATTGATGTTGTAGACGCCATTGCCGCTGCTCGCCCAGTTGCCGCTGAGGGTGGAGTCGGCGATGGTCAGTGTTCCTTCGTTGTGAATGCCGCCTCCCTTGCCGCTGGCGGTGTTTCCGCTGATCACCGAGTCGATGACTTGCAGCGTGCCGCCGGTCACGTTTTCGATACCGCCGCCGTCCTGAGTTGCGGTGTTGCCGCTTACGGTGGAGTGCGTGAGGGTCAGGGAGCCGAAGTTGAGAATGCTGCCGCCAGAGGCGCCATAATTCCCCGTGATCGTGCAGCCGGAGACAATCAACGTGCCGTCGTTGTCGATGCCGCCAACGTCGCCGCCAGCGCTGACCGTGACCCCGGAGAGAGTGGCGCTCGTGTTGGGGAGTGCGTCGATGCTCGCCATGACCCCGCCGACGAACGCCGGCGGCACGCCGGTAGCGCGTACGTTAACCGTATTGGGCCCGCTTCCCAGGTTGATGGTCAGGGTGTTGGTGTCCCCGTATGCGTAGGCAATGGGGACCGAGCCCTCTGCCAGCCCCGCGATCATTCCATACCCGGCGGTGGCGGAGTCGTCCAAGACCACGGAGCGCCCGCCGGAGTCAACCGAGTCGTCGATGGTGATGTCGTCAAGCCCGGGCGGGTCAGAGAGGGTCAGAGCGGCCAGAATCCCCTGCGTGTTGTGGGCGTTGCCGACGTCGATGGTGTTCCCTCGGCCGCCGTGAAGGCCTACTGGCGTGTTGCCACGCACAACCGTGGAAGCGCCGGTGGCCTGCACGTTCACTGTATTGCTGGCAGTGCCGAGAAGGACGTTGAGCGAGCTTGTGCCGGCGTATCGGTAATCGATCTCGGCGGGCGCGGGCACAAGCCCGGTGATGACGCCGTAGCCCGCGGTGGTGGCGTTTTCCAAAGTGACGGTGCGAGGGGCGCTGTCGCCGGAATCATCAACGACAATTGAAACCCCGGCCCCCACTATGTTGGCAATCTTCAGCGCGCCCAGGATGCCCTGCACGCTCCCGCCCGCACCGACGCTAACCGCGGTACCCGCGGACACTAAAGGTACGTGACTGGTGAACAGGTTCGTGGTCGTTCCTGTCGCCTGCACGTCGATCATCGGGCGATCGATACCGGTCGAAACAGTCAGGCTTTGGGTATCGGCGTATTCATAAGCGATAGGCGCGTTCGCCAGACCGGTGATCTCGCCGAAGAGATCGGTTTCACCGAACTGCTGGGGATCGATGTCGTTGGCAATCGCGACGGTGCTAAGCGTGACGGCGCCGGTTGCCAAATCGGCCGAGTTGTCGATGTTCACAGTGGTGGAGCCAAACGGCGCTTCGATACTCACGGATCCCTGGATGTCTTGGACAGTGCTGTCGTGCCCGACGTTGACCGTATCAAAGAGGCCGCCGTTGATGACCGTTGGAATGCCACTGAGCGTGCTTCGAACCGTCACCGTACAGGTAGCTAATGACTGGACCGCCGAAGCCACAAACACGCTCGATTGAAGAGGGCCAAGCCAAGCCGAAGCCGCTCCATTCACGTTGACCGCGATCGTGGGTATTGAGATGCGCTGCCCGTGTCCAGCGTGATCGCGTTGGGGCCTGGGCCCGCATGGGCGGTGACGTATAGAACGGCAGGGGAGGCAATCCCATTGGCGATCACCCTGAGTTCGTTGACGTCGGGCGTGCCGGCGGGCACCGTGAATTCCACGGATTCCAGGGCGTTTCCGGTGGCCACGCCCACGCTGCTCCAGTTGAACGTCCGCGCGTACCGGACCGTGCCGTCGGCGCCGGTGAGCTGGATGATCGGGTAGTTGCTGGACATCTCGGCGTTGTCGCCGTATGCGGCGCCTTCGGAGATGCCGTTGAGCAGAGTGCCGGTCAGCGTGGCGCTGCCATCGCCATTGCCGCTGATGCTCGTTACGTGCGGCTGTTGCACCGGGTTGGGCGTTGTCGGGGAGGGGGTGTAGACAAAGAGCGTGCTCGACTGGTCGCTCATCAGCACCTGTCCGGTCGGAAGCACGAGCATATAGGGATAGTTGACGGCCGTGAAGGGGGATGGGGGGGGCACCTCGGTGTAGCAGGCGCGGACGTGGCGCTCGGGTTGTACTCCCAGAGGTGAATGCCGGCGGAGGGAAACGGGCTTCCCCATTCCGCGATGAGTACGTCACCGTTGGGCATCATGGCCATGGGCAGATCACCCCCCGCGACTGAATTGGGAACGTCCGGCCCCGCCGACCAGGTATTGGTCAACCAGTTATACAAGGCCGTGTTGCCAGTCACGCCGGTGTTTCCAGTTATGAATACATTCCCGTTGGGAAGTAGAACGGCCCCGCCGAGTTCGGCGCTGGTGCCAGCAAGTACGGTGGTCCGGTTGCTAAGCTGAGTCGGAGGGTTAGCGGGATTGACATTGCTGGCGTCAACCCAATGGGCCGCCTGTGTAGCCGTTGCCGGGATGAACCGCTCCGCCAGGAACGTATTGGCGGCCGCGCTAGCGAAGATGTCGTATGTCAGTATGCTGCCGTCGGGCAGCTTCACCCAGGTTTCCTCGTCGCTTTGATCCTGGTATTTCTTGGTCGGGCCGGCGGTCCAGGTGTCGGTGGCCGGGTGGTAGATCTCCGTCTTGTTGTCGCTGAGATCGCCGCAAAGCACTGTCCCGTCGGGCAATACCTCGATGGGGTCGTCGCCGAACTGGGCAACCGGGTCGGGCAGTGTGCTGGTCCAGCCCGGTTGCCAGCCGCCGTTGGGGCCGCTGGTGGGGTTGTAGATTTCGCCGCTTGTGGCGAAATTCTGCAAGCTCTGCGGCCCGCTGAATTCTCCTCCCAGCACGAAGAGGTTCCCGTTGGGCAAGACCGCGGACGGGAAGTACTCGCGCCCAACGTTCATGTTGCTTGCCGGCCCCCACGCTCCATTGATATAGCTCTTGTCCAGCCCCGGAGTGGCACCTGGCTGACCCGGTGTCAGCGGATACCAGGCAGTGGGATTTACTTGCACCCAGTCTTCGTTATGCGCCAACACCGTCCCATTGGACAGCAACATCATGTTTGAGATGGGCTTGGGCGATGTGAAGGTCGTCCAAGACCCCGAGAGCAGCCGCCGTTCTTCCAGCGTCTGGCACACCCATGCCGTCGCCGCGCGTAACTTCCGGCGGCCGGAGGTGCTTCGCCGCCGGCCCGCCGCCGAAGCGCCAATCAGTCGGGCGACAGAGCGAACGGACGCCAAAATGAAATCGGTCGCGGCTTTTCATGGCCCGTCCTTTCCCATTAAACTGACGTGAACCGGCACCGCGCAGGGAAACCGCGTCGCACCAAGGCAGCACCCAAGCTGCCCACGGAGACCTGTGACGATTCTAGTTGTGAAATCGCATCAAACCGAAACCGACTGGTGGCCTCAAACGCACATGGCACCCGGAATGGCCATACCTAATTCTACAAATATGATGGGAGAAGTGGAGGCTGTCAAGCGAAAAATATCGGACGTGACAAGGTCGGATTATCCTCTCCGCCGCGCACCGCGCCCTCGCCTTGTCATCCCACCGCTTCGGGTTATCATAGTCCTATCGCCCTGACGCCATGATTCTTCACATCCTCCGAGCACTGTTCATCCTGCTGATGGCAGGCGTCGGTTGGTTCTTTGTCAACCACCAGGCCCGGCCCTTTGGCGACGACATCTGGCTGCCCCTCGCGGTGGCCATCGCCATCGGCCTGCTGTTCGTCGCCATCGACATCCTCTCGCCTCGCAAGAAGCTCGCGGTGTTCTCCGGCACCTTTCTGGGGTTGATCGTCGGCATGACCATGGCCTTTGCGCTTAGCTTCCTGGTTGGCATGATGCTCGACCAGTACCTGCCGAGTAACCCCGGCACCAAGGCCCGCATCGAACAGCTCAAGCAGGAGATGGATCGCACCACTTCCGATCGCGACCGGGAAAAGTTGCAGGATCGCCTGGCCAAGCTCGAAGGCGTGGACGCCAGACGCGAGGCCATCGTCCTCTTCATCAACATGGCCATCGGGATGATCTGCTGCTATCTATCGATCAGCTTCATCCTGCAGACCAAGGACGATTTCCGTTTCATCATCCCCTATGTGGAGTTCAGCAAACAGGTCCGCGGCGCACGCCCGATCATCGTCGACACCAGCGCCATCATCGACGGCCGGATCGTCGATGTCGTCGCCACCGGCGTGATCGACAGCCGCCTGATCGTGCCGCGATTCGTCCTGGACGAGTTGCAGCTCGTCGCCGACAGCCCCGACAAGCTCAAGCGAAACCGCGGCCGCCGCGGCCTGGACACCCTCAACAAGCTCCAGGCCTCCGATCACGTCGAAGTCGTCGTCTACGACTGGAGCGGCCATTCCTCCCCGGGCGCCGAGGGCGCCGACCAAAAGCTGCTGGTGCTCGCCAAGGAACTGAGCGGCCGCGTCCTCACCAACGACTACAACCTCAGCAAGGTAGCGGCCGTGCGCGGCGTCAACATCATCAACATGAACGAACTCGCCGGCGCGATGCGGCCCGTCGTGCTGCCCGGTGAAAAGCTCCAGGTGCGACTGATCAAACCCGGCGAAGAACCGTCCCAGGGCGTCGGCTTCCTGGACGACGGCACCATGGTCGTCGTCGAGCAGGGCCGTTCGCAGATCGGCAACGAAGTCGAGCTGACCGTCACGAACGTACTGCAGACATCCACCGGCCGGATGGTCTTCGGGCGGCTGGGCGACAGTCCCGTGCCCCGACGCCGCGGGCCGGAGAAGTCGGAAATTACGTGAGGTTCCAGATACGGAGGGGAACCACAGATGAACACAGATTCACACAGATGAACTTCGGGATTTGGAGTTCGGATCTAGCTCACCATGCCCTCGTTCGCCGCCATAATTCCTGCCGCCGGCCGGTCCACCCGCTTCGGTGATGGGCGGAACAAACTGCTGCAGCCTCTGGCCGGCCGGGCAGTCATCGCGCACAGCGTGGCTGCATTCCTGCGTCGCGATGACGTCGCCTCGATCGTGATCCCCACCTCCGACCCCCACGGCCTGACACGCCTCTTCCGCGAGCAACTGGGCATGCCCAGCCTCGACGCGCGGATTCACTTCTGCCCCGGCGGCGCGACCCGCGCCCATAGCGTGCAGCACGGCTTGCAGACCGTCGATTCCTCCATCGAATGGGTCGCCATCCACGACGCCGCTCGCCCGCTGATCAGTGATGCCGTCATCGACCGCACGCTGGCCGTCGCGATGGAGCACGGCGCGGCCGTCCCCGCGCTGCCCGTTTCGCTGACGATCAAGCAGGCGCAGGGCCCGCTCCCCGCGCGCGTGCAGCGCACGATCCCGCGCCAGGTGCTCTTCGCGATGCAGACGCCGCAGATCATGCGCCGGGAGGCCCTGCTGCGCGCCTACGCGGCATGTACGATGCCGCTGGAAGCGGTGACGGATGACGTGCAACTCCTCGAACTGGCCGGCCAGGAGGTCTGGCTGGTTGATGGCGAGCAGCGTAATCTCAAGATCACCAATGCTACCGACCTGCAGGTCGCCCAACTGCTGCTTGAATGAGAAACACGCCAAGGCCCGGCCGATCATCGCCAAGGTGGACCCGTTCCCGTTCCAGCTTCTCTGTGGCCAATCGACCGACCGAAGCAGGCGCGGGAGAAGGAAGCAACGCGCACTTTCATCTCTTCGGCCGCACCACCGTCCACCGGTGGGTATCCCGAACTATCGGGATCGGCTGGGTTTACATCAAGTGGGCGATACAGGACTTGAACCTGTGACCTCACGGGTGTGATCCGTGCGTTCTAGCCAACTGAACTAATCGCCCTATTGTTTCTTCGCTCAAAATCGCGGTTTTTCTCGGCCTTCACCGCGCCAAACTCTCCGATTTGCCCAGCGATCCTTGTAACCTGCCTTGTAACTTTCCTTGTAACTTGGCCTGGAACCGGATATCCTACGGGCCGAGGAGACACAACATGGCCCTGAAGAACATCGGTCCCAAACCTCGGCAGTTCAAGTCTCGACCGTACATCCCCAACCGGGGCTACTGGTGGGCATGGATCGCCGGCCAGTCCAGATCGCTGTGCCGCTGGACGGTCACCGACCTGGCTGAACTGGACAGAATCTACGCCGAGAAGAAACAGCACTGCGAAAACCTCAATTCGTCCGCAGACAAATCCAACGCGATTAGCATACTGCCGGAGCGCGCCAAGGTCAACTTGACCGTGGAGGATCTGGTCAATCTCTACCTCCACCATCGCGCTGCGCACGTCGATCACGACAACCCCGGCAAGCGGATCTCCGGCGTGACCTACTCGGGCTACGAGCGTGCTCTGCGGTGGCTGTCCGAGCAGGTCGGGCCCATGGCGGTGTCCGACCTCACGCCGCAGGTCTTCACCATGCTGGACGAGAAGGCCCAGAAGCAGTACGGCCCCGACCAGCACAACCACATCGTCAGCACGACCCGGATGATGTTCAAGTGGGCCGTGGACAACGACCACCTGCCCGCCCTTCCCCGTTACGGCAGCGACTTTTGTTCGACCCGGCAAACGGTCAGGTTGGAGAACATCCGCCAGAAGCCGGCCCAGATGTTCATTGCCGCCCAGATCAACGCGCTGTTGGCGCATGCCGACCCCCAGATGAAGGCCATGATTTACCTGGGGATCAACTGCGCCTACCTCCAGAGTGACTGCGCCGAACTGCCCATCACCTTCGGGGACCACCCCACCAACAAGATTCACCTGGGCGAGAACCCCTTCATCCGCTTCGACCGGGTGAAGACGGGCGAGCGTCGCAAATGCACCCTCTGGCCCGAAACGGTCAAGGCCCTCAAGGAAGTGATCGGCGACCGGAAGGAGGGGCTGGTGTTCGTGACGCGGCGCGGGTTCCCCCTGATCCATCAGTCCAAGTCCTTCGATGCCGAGGGAAACCTGGTCAAGTCCGTGAACTGCGACCCGACGACAAAGAAGTTCCGGGAGTTGTGCGAGTGCGCGGGCGTAAAGAAGAAAGGGCTGGAGGACATGACCAAGGACCCGATGTACGGCATCGGGTTCTCAGCGCTGCGGTCCACCTTCGAGACCGTGGCGTTCAGCAACCGCAATCTCTCCGTGGCCGAGCAGGCGGCCATCGCCTGGGCCATGGGGCACCGGCTCAGCGGCGTGAACATCGCCAAGATGGCGGATCGTTATCTCCAGGACATCGACGCGGAGAATTTGCGGGCCGTGACGGACCAGGTGCGGGAATGGCTACTCAAAAAGGCGTAACTGCGCCTTTCACCCGCCGGGGAATGCGAGCCATGATCGACGGCATGGTGCGTCGCGACCGGCGCTGAACGGGCAGCGGTCCCGTTCGGAACGTATCGAGCCACGACCGGCGGATACGATAGTGCTTCGCGGTTCCGGCCCCAACGTTCTCTGCTTTGAGCCTCCCCGACATAATCAAGCGGCTGACCGTCTGCTTGGAGATGCGCAGTTCGGCCGCGACCTCGCCTACGGTCAGGAGCGGGTCGGAGGCGGATGGTGTTCCCAGTGTCTGGCTCACGGCAGTCTGATCGGGCATGAGGCGCGCTGTTTTCCGCCCCTCGATGGCGGCCTTGGTGACTGGGATGGAGATCCTCTCGGCTGCCTGACCACATGCAGAACATCGTGCGGATCTCGCCGGGAAGTCGGCCGCGTCGTGGTTGGCGCGTATCCACTTTGGGTGCCGGTGGAGGTCATTGCATGCGTCTTGATGCCCAATACCGCCAACCCAAGTGGGGTACACGGAATGCTCAAAATCCCCCGGAGAATCGAGTGTTTTTCACGGCGCTGACCACCAGTTAGACCACGGCTCGGGCGTTGTCGCCGACGTGGTTTTTCTGATTCGTGCTTGGCTCGCCCTGCCCACGGTTGTCCGCGCCGGCATCGCGGCGATGGTCAAGGCGGCCAGGGGAGACCAGGGGCCGGGCAAGACATAGTCTGTCAGTCTGATCGCGACCGTGAGTTTCGGGGAGGACTTGAAGACCGTGGCCGATGTAGAAGCGGTCACCGTCGAGAATCCCAGATTCCGTGCGCGGCGCGCTGCGCAATTCCACTTGACCGACCGGGGGATTTGTCACGCGGCGCGTGATGAATCTCGCCGGCCCCGGAGGCTGCGCTGGGCAATTCTCCATGCGCGGGGATATTTGACGCAGCGCGTCAACTTTCTCCTGAATCAGGGCGGAATAGCCGCAATCAGGACAGAACCCTGGCCTGGGTTTCTGCCGCCTGAGTCGAAGCAGCAGCAGCAAACCGCGCACAGAGCAAAGCGCATCACTGGCATTTGTAGGTCAGACCTCAGTACCGGGAACGAGGCCGACCTTGACCACGAACAGCCGGACGGCCTCGCGCCGTTCCTCGGGGGTCAAGCCAGCCACGTCCAGCAATCGGTTCCAGTTGCCGCGCAGGTCAGCAGATATCCATCTTGATGAAGGCATAGTGGATGCCAGGCTCATGCTCATCTGTCCCATGGCCCGCGCTACTTCAGCGATTCACTCTGCCTCGCTCGTCTCTATCTATCGCGAGTTACTAATCTTACATTGAGTGCGCTCGTCCTTCGCGGTGCTATCTTTATCTAAACATTGCCGATTATTATATTTGCTTGCTATCGCTTCGGTGGCTCGTTATATTCCTCACTGGTTGAGCCTGTCTGGGTTATTTTTTGGTCGTTGGCGGCGGTTCCTGTGAAGCAGGCGAAGGTGCCTGGGGTGGAATAATGGCCCCGCAGACGCAGAAGATCATCGCGGTTGTCAGCGCTGCCGGAATAGCTGCGGCCCTCTTCGTCTTTGCCGCTGTGACCGTTTACGAAGGCATATTTGGTCCTGCGGGATTTGTGGGGAAAGATCAAGCCAAGGGTACGTCTGGGTCGGCCAAGGCGTTGATCCTGCGCAATCCGGCATGCCCAAAGCCAGTCGCATTGCCGCTGGCAGAAGTGCCGCGTGATCTGGCGTGCCCTCAACCCATCTTTGTCGCTACTGCGGGCACGTTGCGCGATAGCCACCGCGCGGAAGAGGTGTTCGTGCCTGTGGCCTATCCGTTTTCTGCGGTGGCCAAGGCCGATGGGATCACGGACGAGTTGAGGCGGAGAGATGAGCCGGGGCAAACGGCCGTGCAGCGCCAGCAGGCGCGTCGCTTCGTGACCTCGATGGCGTATGATCCAAGAGGTTACGTCTGGGTGGGATGCGAGGACTCGGGTATCTGGCGGCTGGACCTGGCCAAGACGGGAGAAGGCGCGTGGAGTCAGTTCAGCAGAAAAGACGGGTTGGGCGATGACAACATTTACGCTGTGGCGGTTGATCGCCTGGGGCGTGTGTGGGTCGGGCACCTGAACCATGGGGTGAGCGTCTACAACGGCGCGAAGTGGCAGAACTATGAGGTGGTTGGCGGACTTTCGACGCCCACAAGCCTCTCCGGTCCACTGGGGGAGCGGGTCTTCTGTATTGCCGTCTGCCCAACGGATGGCGACGTATGGATTGGAAGTAGTTGCGGGCTGGCGCGGTACTCGGAGAAGCAGGACACCTGGCGCGTATTACACGCGGGCCGAGGAGCTTCCTTCGGACCAGGCTCAGGCCATCGCGTTTGATGCCGAGGGGGATATCTATGTCGGCATGCAATGCGACGGCGTGGCGATGGCCGATGCCAAGGGTGATTACAGGGATTGGCGTGTGGTCAGGGGGCCGGATCGGATGCCGGTTGATCCGTGTGGTCTCGGCTTGCCTACGAGCTTGGTCAACGATATTTTGGTGGCCAAGGACGGCACCATCTACGCCGCCACGACAACCGGATTGGCCTGGAGCAAGAACAAGGGGCAGAGCTGGCAGTATGTTCGCGGCAAGGACTGGGCTGACAAGGTGCGTGGCCTATATGGTGGTGCGCCGAACGGGTGGACCGAGCGACCTGGCGCGTATCTCGCTGAGGACTATCTGACCTGTCTGGCTGAGGATGCGAATGGGCTTTGGGTGGGCCATCGGCGGAAAGGCTGCGATCTACTTGACCCGGTGACCGGCGAGACGCGGAGAACGTTTGCAGATGGGAGATTTGTCAGGGGGATCGTCCCGATGGCGGGCGAGCCATTGACTGGCTCCTACGGCGAGGGTCCAGAGGCGACCAGCCTGATTCGGATGACCGCCCGTTCCGCTGAGCGTCCCGTTCCGCTCTTGCCCGCAGGAGCCCAGCCGCCGACCGATGCGGAGTTGCGCGACGCACTTGCCAAGATCCAGGCGACCGGAGCTGGCACTCACCCAAACGGGCCGGCAATTGCCCTGCTCGATGAGGATTGGCGAACGCAGGGCAACTGGCTTGGACGGTATGGGCGTTATTGGGCTTGCTTGGCGGCGGTGGATGCTCCACGAGACTACCTTTGGGGAACAGCGCCGCGCGATACCGTGCGGTATCGCGTTCGTCAGGGGCCGCACCATGTGCGCGGCGATACCATGCGGGCGTGGGTACACTGGCTCTACACATCCGACTGTCGATCGCTCGAATTGCCGCCTGTCTACTTGCATAGTCGGGTCGTGAAGGGCCTGACAGGCTGGGAACGTAACCGGCGCCAGGCCGAATGGGATGATGCCGGTGAAGACTACCCGATGCACTGGGAGGGCCCCGACCTTCGACTTCGCCTGATTATTCCCGACGGAGCGTTCTGTTTGTCGCTCTACGACATCAACAAAGACGGCCAAGAAGGCGTCAACCGATATCGAGATTATCTGGTCTCTATCCGAGTTGCTGATAATGAAACCAGTGAAGAGGCGGGTCGGGACCGGGAGGTGGCAAGGACCCGCATACGGGATTTTTGGTCGGGGTGCTACAAGCGATTCCTCGTGCGCGGGCCGGCGAATGTAACCGTGTATCTCTCCAAGAACTATTCGTACAATACCATTTTGGCCGCTGTGATGCTGGACGAATTGGAGCCCCGACCAGAGGCGTACTTCCGTAACAAGCCATTGGCACCTGATCCACCCTCTAGCATAGCCGACCGCTTGCATGACTCCATCGGCGCTTTGTTACACGATAACCCGCAGCCTGTGTGGTTCGACATGCAGGCCCTGTTGCTCCGATCGTATTGTGCATCCGATGATGGCAGTTCGCGTCCTAACATTAGGATTGCGGACGCGATGTACCATCTTAGATATTTTGACCGATGGGAGTCTGTACAGCAATCCATGGGTTGGATGACGCCGAGGCAAATCGAGAAGTCACTGCGATGGGATGGAAAGATACTTTGCGATTCTGGAGCCGAGGCGGTGATTCTGCCCCGCGTGCCGCAGGAAACATTGGTTTCCTCTCCATCGAACCGCCGCGCACCCTCTGTTAAGTGAAGGAGAACTGTATGTGCAAGTATCAATTCTACAGGCAACCCAGTAACTCTAGTTCTGGCCAACCCAGTGGAGTGGTGTTCTGGATAAGAGTCTTGGCGTTGATGTGTGTTCTTGTTGTCAGTACACCCCAGGCAAGGGGACAGGCCGGTGGCGGCGATCCAAGCCCGAGTTCTGAATGGCGAGTAGCGGATGCCATTGAGGTCACAATTACGTTGCCAACCGCAGATGGATGGGAGTTGTACATCAACCAGCAAATGTCTTGCGCTGCGACTGCGACAGACCGTGACGAGTACAGCAATGACGGAGGGGTGACTTGGTATCCGTATTATGATGATGTTACCAGCGGGAACACGGCGGAGGACTACCATATCTCCTGGTCTGCCACGGAGGGCACGTTCACGGAGTATTTTGGGCCGACTACGACCTATATCGCTCCGCCCTACGCTGATGGGCAGGATGCTCGCGATGTTACAATCTACGCGACCGCGACGGATGTCAATCGCGGCACTGACGTCCTCGGAGCACCGGACGGCTCTGCCACCAAACCAAGTCCCGGCAAGGTCTTTACGTATAAGATATCCGTGGATCAGGGACCCACTACGTCAATGGGCGGTCATAATCCGGATAATCCTCCCATGGGCGGATTTCCTCCCCAGTACGGGGGTGGTAAGCTTGGATTCATCAAGCCAGGGGACGGAGTGATCGACGGCTATTATGGGAGCACTGGCGTTTTCGTCGATCTAGCGGCAGGGCAGGCGCGGCCGGGGGGCTTTTTCTGGCGCAGACGAAGGCGGGTTCGGTGAAATATAAGAAGGGAGGCGCATGGACTCAGGTGTTCCCTCCGGCTGGTGCCACGACGCAGCCCGTTGCGGACATTACCCCAAACGACTTATATCAGTGGCAAGGGCTGTTGTGGCTCTGGGATTTTCCGGGTCAGGCTGTTGACGCAACCAACGACAAGGGTATCGCGGGCGGGACGACGGATTATGTGTACGACATGACGTTTGTCACCCGGCTAGAGAATCCACCCGGCACTCAAGTCTCGAACGAGGTTACATGGAAGTGTTCGTTTACCCTGGATGTTGGAAATAACAACAAATGGGAACTTGTGGGCGATCCTGTCCCAGCTTTGCATCATGAATAGCGTGTTTGAAACCTCAAATAGCGTAATTCGTGTCGTGGCCTGCTTGTTGCGGAGTGGTGCCCTTTCCGGGGTGCTGTGGTTGTGTTGTGCGGCGGCGGATGCCGATGTTCATCCATCTACCGTACCTGCCGGCGACGAAGGGTTTCAACAAGAGCTGCGGGCTGCGGCAGCGTCGCCTGATCGCGATGGAAAGGTCGAGCACTTCCGGAGGGCCGTGGCTCTTCGCCCCGGCGATCCCCAGAATATCGGCTTGGAGTTCAAGATCGGCACGATGGTGGCACAGAATCCCGACCCCGCCCACGGTCAGCCGGTACGACCACTGGACGCATTGCCCGTCTTTGAAGGCATCGTTGCTCGTTACGATCACAAGGTGTACTATCAGGAAGAGCCAGTAGGCGGCGGCGACTCGCCCGAGCTGATGGTTCCTCGTGCGGCTGTATTAGCGGCCTCTATCCGAACTGGCGCTCTGCACGACGAGATCAAGGCAAGGGAATACCTGATGGTTGCGATGAAGGATCTACAGTGGACTTACGAGAAGCGCAAGAACGACTGGCTCAGTGCGCCGAAGCCATCGCTAGATGAATTCAGTGCGTCATCCCCAAGCGAGCGGGCGAAGTTGACGGGCGCATTGCGCATTGGGAAAAACGGAATCGCGAAGCCGTTGCTGGAAATGTGATGGGCAGCCTCGGCGTCGCGATCGTGGAGGCTGCGGTAAGGCAGTACGGTTTGAGTTTTGGCCCACAGCGTCCCGAGCAGGTGGATATAGCTATGGGAGAAATCATCCGGAAATTTCCGGGCACGCCGATGGCGCGAGTTGCGCAGCGGCACATAGACCAATCGCATCGCATGCGCACGACTCGGCCTGCCTCTGGGCCGACCAGGGCGGAGCAGCCCGTCCCCGAGCGGCAAGTCCTACCCGCCCCCTCAGCCAGTGGCCGAGGCAAAGGCGTATGGATTTGGATTGTGGCGGCCGCTCTCGCCATGATCGCTGGTGCCGTCGCGGCATTCTGGTTTCTACGGCAAAAGCGGACGTTGCGTTGCTCTCCCCCTGAATGAGCTTTATGTTATACTGCGCACATAAATATTAGGATGTTTTCTGTTTGAGTGTGAATTTAGGTGCGCACGACCAGACTGCGAGGTGTTGCCCATGTTTAACCGGATAATAGTCGGGAATTGCGGTGCGAATCGCATACGACCCCGGAGTCTTGCGGTTCTTCCACGGCGGCTGTTGCGCCGCCTCCTTGGACTACTGGTTGTGGCGTTGGGGGTCATCTCGGGAGGCTTGCTGTGGCTCCAGTTGCCGATTTGTGTGCGCGGCGATGATTCTTGATTAGGCGGGAAACGTGCATCGGGCGAAGTCAAGAGACTGGCTCTAACCGTCTTGCCAGCCGATGGTTGGACATTGTTTATCAACCAGGAGATGCCTTGCGTTGCTACTGTTGTTGATGCGGGACGAAGCAGTCGTTCACGGCACCATCGTTGCGCTAATGCCGAGGGATCGGCACCATTGGGCTGCGTCGCTCGTGGAGCGCGACTAGCGGGAGCTTTACCGAAGTGTACGGTACAAGGACAACATATATCGCCCCCGGATATCATCCGAACCGTGATGTGCTCGTCGTGGAAATCATCGCCACGGCTACAAGTCGGCACGGAGACGTGCTCGAAACAGCCACGTGTCGCTCGCGGTAAGCAATGGGGGAGTTTGAGCGGAGAGGACTGCGGTGGAGGTTAGGTTGACGAGGTCGGCCATCCACGCGGCCCGCGACCGAAACTTGAAACTCCCACCAATGATCGGCGGAAACTCGTGCTTACTAACATCAAAGTGGATACCGCGCTCTATGAACGGGTGTTGCGATGCCCGCCAAGCCTGCAACCCCCGCCGCCCGCGACCCGGCGACAGCCCTGGTGGAGAAGCCCAAGGTCGGCGTGCAAGCAATCAGCGGAATTCCGGAATTCCTGTATGCCAAGCGGGACGCGGTTGCCGGCGCTGAGTGTTTTGCCCCCTATCGCTCGTCGGTGGGCTTGCGCATCTATCTATCGCTAGTTACTAATCTTACATTGATCGCGCTCGTCCTTCGCGGCGATATCTTTATCTAAACATTGCCGATTACTATATTTGCTTGCTATCGCTTCGGTGGCTCGTTATATTCCTCATTGGTCGAGCCCGTCTGGGTCTTTTTTTATCGGTCGTTGGCGGCGGTTCCTGTGAAGCAGGCGACGATGCCTGGGATGAAACATGGCCCCGCACACGCAGAAGATCATCGCGGTCGTCAGCGCTGCCGGAATAGCTGCGGCCCTCTTCGTGTTTGCCGTCGTTACCGCCTACGAAGGCATATTTGGCCCCGCCGGGTTTGTGGGGGAAGATCGAGTGAAGGGTGCTTCTGGGTCGGCCAAGGCGTTGATCCTGCGCAATCCGGCATGCCCAAAGCCAGTCGCGTTGCCGCTGGCGGAAGTGCCGCGTGATCTGGCCTGTCCTCATCCCGTCTTTGTCCCTACTGCGGGCACGTTGCGCGATAGCCACCGCGCGGAAGAGGTGTTCGTGCCTGTGGCCTATCCGTTTTCTGCGGTGGCCAAGGCCGATGGGATCACGGACGAGTTGAGGCGGAGAGATGAGCCGGGGCAAACGGCCGTGCAGCGCCAGCAGGCGCGTCGCTTCGTGACCTCGATGGCGTATGATCCAAGAGGTTACGTCTGGGTGGGATGCGAGGACTCGGGCGTGTGGTGCCTGGACTTGGCCAAGACAGGAGAAGGTGCGTGGACTCAGTTCAGTACAAAAGACGGTTTGGGTGACGACAACATCTATGCCGTGGCGGTTGATCGTCTGGGGCACGTGTGGGTGGGGCATTTGAACCACGGGGTGAGCGTCTACAACGGGGCCAAGTGGCAGAACTATGAGGTGGTTGGCGGACTTTCGATGCCCACAAGCCTGTCCGGTCCGCTGGGGGAGCGAGTCTTCCGCATCGCTGTCTGCCCAACGGATGGAGATATATGGATTGGCAGTAGTTGCGGGCTGGCTCGGTACTCGGAGAAACAGGATAATTGGCGCTATTACACGCGGGCGGAGGGGCTTCCTTCCGACCAGGCTCAGGCGATCGCGTTTGACGCCGAGGGGAACATCTACGTCGGCACGCAATGCGATGGCATGGCGATGGCTGATGCTAAGGAGGATTACAGGGATTGGCGTGTCGTCAGGGGCCCCGATCGGATGCCGGTTGATCCGTGTGGCCTTGGCTTGCCCACGAACTTGATCAACGATGTCTTGGTCGCCAAGGACGGCACGATCTACGCCGCCACGACAACCGGATTGGCTTGGAGCAATAACAAGGGGCGGAACTGGCAGTATGTTCGCGGCAAGGATTGGGCTGACAAGGTGCGCGGCCTATTCGGTGGTGCGCGAACGGGTGGACCGAGCGGCCTGGCGCGTATCTCGCTGAGGACTACCTGACCTGTCTGGCTGAGGACGCAAATGAGCTTTGGGTGGGGTATCGCGAACGAGGCTCTGAACTGATCGAAGTTGCGGGCCACAAGGCAGTCCAGCGGGACGTACGGCACAAGTATGTTACTTGCTTGCTATCACTAAGGGGTGGACTGTTCGCAGGTAGGTATGGTGACGGATTAGTTTTTCCTGGGAAGTTTGTACCTTCAAGCCGTGCCATAGGTCTCGGGTCATCAAGTCTCCCTTCCGCCGCGATGGCGCCAACAACACAAGAGATCGGAGTAATCGCTGAAAGAACCCGACGACCGACCGGATACGGCGATGAAAGAATGGCAGCTTATTTAGGCGAAGACTGGACAACCCAAGGCGACTGGATTGGCCGCTACGGCCGGCAATACGCCATTTTGTGCGCCGCCGAGTCTCCACGGAATCATCAGGTCTGCCGCCCCGTGCGTCTCTCCTCTGTCAGCGCGGATTGGCCCGAATTGTCTACCGGGAGACAGCATTCGCCACTGGGTTCATTGGCCGGCCACTGACGATCATCGCTCGCTTTATGACCCGCTGATCGGCATTCGCCGTCAGGCCGAGTGGGATGATCACGGCGAGGCATATCCGATTGAGCACGAGGGGCCGGACATTTGGATCGCTGTTAAAGTGCCGGCCGGGATGCATCGGGTGAGCCTATACTTTATGAACAAGGACGGTCACACTGACGCCAACCGAAGCCGGGATTATCGAGTAGCTGTGCAAAGCCATGACCCTGATATCAATCGAGCTGTATGCCGGCCGCCGCTTGCAGTTGCGCGAGTCCGTGCATTTTGGGGAGGCGTATACAAGCAATTTGCCGTCCGCGGTCCCGGTCAGTACCACGTCCATATTGCGCGAGACTATAGCGTAAATGCGATTTGTGCAGGCGTCTTTCTGGATCGACTTACCGGCGAACCTGATTCCTCCGAGAACATGTCATTGCTCTGGTTGGGCGGCTTGCCGTGTGATCCGCCGCCAGACCCATTTGTCAAGACATCTCACAATACGGCTCTTTCCCTCGGGCAAGCGCGAGAATTGTGGTCCGCGCTCACTGCTGGCTACGACGTGGTGACGACGCTTCCCTTGCAACGATCCAGTCGTATCCTGGCTTGCCGTGCAGCCCAAGCTGACAATGCCACCCGTGATATATTGGGTAATTGGCGCTGGACTCTGCCATTGTGGACGCCTGCGGAACGAAGCGCATGGGTCCAGACGATGGCGAGGGCATGGTTCAAGTGCCAACTGCATGATCCCGATCTGCGCACCAAGAAGTATCGTAAGTATAGCCCTAACACCTACGAGACAGCCGAGGAGTGGGCACGCATCAATTTGCCGCCTCAATCAAGCACTAAGGGAAAGGAAGGCATGCAATGAACCGCAGAGTGCCGAGCAGTTTCACGTTGAGATTTCTGACGCTGGTGGCCATTGCCACGTTTATCAGGGCGAACTGCGCCTGGGCGGGGATAAGTGCCGATCCAAGTTCCATTGCTGTCGAGGTGGGCGGCAGTGGGACATCAACGCTGACGGCCACGCCCCCGGATGACCCGCGTACCGAAGATGAGAAAGTTGGGCAGAGCGACACTCCCGACTACACCTGGAGTATCATCAACGCCGATAGTGCGAGCCCGTGTTCCATCAGCGGGACCGGCGCTTCGGTCACGCTCACCGCCGGGCGTGCCACTGTGGGCACCAGCAATGTCCAAGTCCAAGTGGTGATCCATTGGCCTTGCGCCTGCACGCCCGGCACCGATCCAGTGCCGGATACCGTCTATCCCGCAACAATCCCTGTAACTGGCATTGGCGTCAAAAAGCTTATAGTAGACGGTTCGTCACCCGAGGACGAGGGGCCAGTGACTTGTATCGCCGGTGACATGATTACCGTGCGCGCCATACCCGCACCTGATGGTGCCTCCTTTCCATCAACGCAGCCCGTATGGTCTATTACGAAACCAGTTGACTCGGAGGCAGTCATTCCTGATGCTGGAAACACGACTGCCGCAATTGCGACCGACAATACGGGCGATTATGTCGTGACCGCTACGTGTGGCACGTCGAGCAAGTCGATCACGATTACCGCCATATCGCCCACGATAGCCATCGCCAAAATAGAGGCCAGGCCAAACAACGCTCTATCGCTCAATGACGAATTCATCGAGCAAACGGGAGTCGTTGGGGTCCTCGACACCTGGGATGTCAGATATACTGGGCCAAAGCTTTCTACCAGTGCAGGATACGTTTCTACATGGCAATTTAAGATTCACGGCGATCCAGATGACTCATATTATGATCTCGGTACTGGCGATCCATATACGCAATCGGGTTATTGCACAGGGGACTATGATGTGCGATTGAAGGTGACCCGAGAAGGAGTCACGAACTGTTCAGCTTCGCGAGAAGTGATGATTGCGTCCGTTAAGTTTACTAGCCTAGTAATCTTGCATGACAGTGGTAATTACACTGCCGATGCTGGCAACCCGAACTGGGTCGTTCCGCCTGCCGATGGGATTGAGATAAAAGGCGTACTGGAATGGGATGACGGGTCTCCTCATCCGGCGAACATCAAGCAAGGGATTATTCAGGGGATCAAAGACAACATGGATAGGATCTGGAACCCAAGCGTCATTACCCCAACCTGGAATGCTGGGGTGCCGGCCGGCGCGACCATACCCTACCCGAGCAATGTTCATACCACCTACCTGGCCCAGCCGGTCGTCAATGACGCGCCAGCCGGCCATTACCTGTATGGGATGAGTTCGTCTACAGCTATCGGAGCGGGAGGCGTGACGGTCATGGATCTCCCGGCGGGCGGCCGGACGAGGCACCGTACGGGAACCGACCCCGTAAATGGAACAGTGGACGTGATATATGACATTGCGAAATATATATTTAAGTACGATTTTACCGACTGGCTGGTTGTTGAGGTCACGAACGCTAATGCCGCGAAGCCGCAGTTTGTCCCGTTCCAGACGATTGGCTGGAAGCTGTATATTGACACGACGGCAGGCGGCGGACCCTGGAAGTGTACTGGGACAGGCGCGGCATCAGATCCGACCAAGCCAAGCGATGGCTCTGCCACCACAAGCGACACTTCGACCCCGGATCAGGACGGTCCCCCTGTGAATGTGGTCAAGCCGTAGACGTGGGCAGTTGGATGCCCGACAAACAGTGCATCAATTTTCAGGAGATTTGATATGTGCAAATGCTTTTTATCCGAGGGCGATTTTCCCGGTTGCTGCGTCATTAGTATATCGTTGGTATTTGCGATATCAGCTCTGTGCTACGCCGTGCCGGGCGATGCCGAGTCTACAGGTGAGACGCGTCGAGCCCGCATTATTGAACGGCTGGTGGCAGGTGTTCCATCCGCAAGAGCGAGTGGTGTCGTGTCATTCCAAACTGATACGCACACAGGATTGAGAGTGGAAGGAGGCGCGGTCACGAAGAAAGAGGTGGCCGTTGCCGATACCGATCTGCTGAAACAGGGCGCGAGCCACGTCCTCAGGATAAAGGGCCGTTTTTCCGTAATCAAGATGGCGTATGGCGACGTTGGAGTGCTGCCTCCCCTTGACCATGTGGCTGTCGATGTGACGGTCGAACCACGCTGGCTTGGTGACGCGACATACCGGCGGCTAAGAGACCTCCTGCCCTCCCACTGGTCGGACGTGGGCCCGCGAAACCTGGTACTGATGTCTGCACCTGCGGTGCCTTCGTCACCGGCCGCCGGGGAAGACTCGGGGAGAGCGGTGCGGGTATACCCTCAACCACAAAGGCAGCGAGCATCGCCGATTCGAGCTTTGTTGGGCCGGTTGAAAGAGATGAAGTGGACCAGGTGATCGAGGTAATAAAATACATACACGAGCATCCGCAGGCGACAGTCGATGACGGGAGGGCCCTTCTGAAGCGGGAGGGCGCATGGTTTCGCACACTTGGGCAATTTTATGTGAAAGCCGCCGGAGGCAAGCTCGAAGGACCACAGTGAGCCAGATAGAGCAGTACGAGAGGGACGGTTTCCACTGGCGTCGATGATCATGACACGGCATCAACAATACTCTCTCACAGGCGACGATTACCGTGGCTTGGCCGGTCGGCCGGGCGGTGCTTGTCGGCTCTGGCCATGCGGAGAGATGCTCTCGGGGGATCGGCCCGCCAACTGGGCACGCGACGGGGTGTATCACTGTGCGCGTGATGCGCTTACTCTGCTCTGCTGTCGTGTCTAGTGCCGACATCCAGAGCCCGAGCAGCCGGAAAGCGGAGGAAGGGCGCGTGCCCGCTGACCTTACCCCGCAGGTTGTCTGGGGAAACAAAGACCAACTGGCGCGAGCGGTAGAGTCCATTCGTCGATTGTTGGCAACAGATCGTTGGGAGACGCGCGATGAAACAACCAATCGGCTGATGAATCACTGGATACCTCAGCTAATGGCCGCCGGCGCTTATGACATTGCGGCGGACCTATCCTTGGAAGCCACACTGGCAGTACCAGGAGAGCTGCCACGCTTGGAGTTTTTTCAGGCCACGCGCGCGCGGGCTCTGCTGAAGGGCGAGCGGTGGGCCGAGGCCATAGCAGCCGCGAAGGGGCTCTACAACGTCAGCGGGATGGGATATACGAAGGAAGCCATGGCCGTCATAGCGGATGCCTTGGCGGCGGCGTATCCCAAGGACAAGGACATCCGCCATCGCTTCCTCCAAGAGCAGATCGACGGGGCTCGGCCATCCACCCGACCTGTGGCCGCCGTACCAGCGAATGATCGAGGCAAACTGGTGCTCGCGAGCGCCAAAATAGATGCGGCGCTCTACGAGCGGGCGTTGCGGCGCGAGTCCGGGCAGAACTTCGGCGCGATGACTGCGACGGAAACCTCCTGCTCCTATGCGATAAGCCCGATGAGGCCATGCGCATGTTTGAGCGGGCATATTCAATCGCCCCTGACGAGAAGCTGGCCTATGCCACCGAGAACCTGGCGCGGAATGAAGGCCATCGACGGGACGATTGGCCGAGCCAACGCCTTCGTGTTGTCGGTGCGGCCGAAGGATAAGCAGTAGGGAGCGGGAATGCGAGCGCGCTACCCAGTTGATCGCGACTTGGCGAGCCGAGTGGAGTGCTACCGGCGTGGCGCGTTTTCTCTGGTTGAGGTATTGGTGGTGTTGGCGATTATCGCGCTGCTCATCGCGTTTCTGATGCCGGCGCTTAGGGGCGCTCGCGAGTCCGCCCAGAGAACACGATGCGCCTCGCAATTGCGGCAGTTGGGTGCGGCGCTCATCATGTACGCCAACGAGAACGGAGGATGGCTGCCGACTTGGAGTGGCTGGCATGTCTTTCCGGACGGCTCCTCGGATGAGGACGAGCCCGGACTCGGCTGGACTGAGCAATTGCAGCGTGTGTATGTGTCGCCCGACTCTCCTGCCTACAACTGCCCATCGTTTCCGTGCAAGGCAATAAACTATTTCTTGGCGGCTCGTTGGTCGGGCCAGAACAATCGCCACGCGATGAAGATCACCGATATCGCGATGAACAGCCGCTTCGTGTTGAGTGGCGATGTGACGCACCCGCACCTGTACGCGCCCCCATATGGCGATTCCATCAAGACTACGGATGACTGCGATCGAGACGATGCAATGGTGCCGTGTGTCGCGTTTCCTGAAGACGGCGGCTTCCTGATGCATCGCGGCGGGAACAACGTAATGTTCGATGATACTCACGTGGAGGTGTTTCGCCGATTTGATCCGACGTGCATGACCTTTCATCCGCGAAAGATGGTTGCGTGGAACGCTGTCGTGGCGGATGAACGCCCATAACGGAATCACCGCAGCCAGGCTTGGCTTTGCGAGACGCGCATGGCGCTACAGGACTTAGGTCGAGGGCACTGGATCGCGATTGGCCTCGCACTGGGGCTTGCAATGGGCGGCATTCAGGAATTGAGGCGACCGGACATCGGGCAGGGCACTGGCTGCGTGCTGACGCAAGGCGAGTTCGAGGCGGAACTGCTGTCGGTCGATCAGAAGGGCCGGCCGAAGTTGACGGACATGGTGATTCATCCTCCAGATGCCGACCAGCGATCGTGGATCGTAGGGCGGCGTTTCCATCCCCTGTCGCCCGACTCCAGGAGTACGTCCGATTCTCCACGCCGGCAGGAGATCTTCCGGTTCGCCGCTGCTTTCCCCTATCGTCGTTTGGGCGATGCTGCGCGTGAAGGACGGAGTGCGGAAACTGTCCAGGCATATCTCGACAGGATTAAGGCGGCGCATCCAGAGGCGGCTTTCACCTATCAATATGCTTGGTGGGAGCAGACTCGCTATGGCCTGCTTATCTGGGGGATGGGCGGAATCCTAGTCATCGGGGGGCTCTGGCCGACGCTGCTGAGGATTATGGTCGGAGCGGGCCTGGCTGGCCCGAGCCGGGAACCCCGGTACGATCTCGACCGATTCACGCACGAGCCAGAACCCGCAGTAGCGGAACCAGCGACTGTCAATGCGGAGCTTGTGGCCGAAAAGGAGCAAGAACTGCTGGAAGCACTCGCAGCCGAACCCTCCCATTCCGATGAACCTGCCCCCTGCAAGCCGGCGGCACCAGTGCTTGACAACGCTCCTTTGGCTATCCTCCCGGTAGCGCCGGAAGCTATCAAGCATTACACGGGCGAGTTCTATCCCGTTGCCCGGCGGACCAGGCTTGACTCGGATGAGCAGACCACCTCGCCGTTGCCGCCCCCACCACCAGAGAGCACCCAGTTCCCGCAAGAAGCGAGCGAGGGGGCTTGCCAAAAGGGAGGTGCGGGTCATGGGTGAGGCCGCGATCCAGACGATTCCTGGAGGGGAGTTGCCGCAACGCGATCGGCGCGACGGTGACTCGGTCGATGTGTCCATCGTCATCCCGACGCTAAATGAGGCGGCTAACCTGCCTGCTCTATTACATCGTATTGACGTGGCGATGGGAGAGACGGCATATGAGGTGGTGGTTGTCGATGACGCCAGCCGAGATGGCACCGTCGCTGTCTGTGCCCGTTTGGCCGAGGAGTACCCGCTTCAGCTTCACGTTCGTGATTTTCCCGTCGGCGGACTCAGTGGTGCTGTCCTCCTTGGCCTTTCCCTGTCGCGCGGTAACATCCTGGTCGTAATGGACGGCGACCTTCAACATCCGCCGGAGTGCCTGCCTGCCCTGGTCGCTCCTCTCAGGGAGCAGGAGGCTGATTTCGTGCTGGGCTCGCGTTACGTTGCCGGCGGGCGGATTCTCGACTCCTGGGGTCTGTTGCGCCGCCTGAATTCCCGCGTGGCTACCCTCCTGGCGGCCCCTTTGGCTGGTGCCGTGCGCGATCCCATGTCTGGCTTTTTCGCGCTGCGGCGTGACCTGTACGAGCAGGCCAAAGGGCTCAATCCGCTCGGCTACAAGATTGGTCTGGAGCTGTTGTGCAAATGCCCTGTTCGCCGCTTGCGGGAGATTCCCATTCATTTTGGCGTGCGCTCGCAGGGCTCGTCGAAACTGACGCTCTCACAACAACTGGCGTACTTGGCCCATCTGGTCCGCCTCTATGAGTTCCGCTATCCCCTAGCCGTGCCTCTCGTGATCTTTGCCCTTCTGATGTGCTTGGCCTGGGTGCCGGCGCTGGCTTTGTGGAGATTGTTGACGATCGGGGGGTTGCAGGCCGTATCGGCGACTATCTTGGCGTATTCACTCGTGCTCGGCACGTCGTGCCTTGCTCGGTTGTTCGCGCCAAGAGCCGCGCACCACATGGCGATCCCGCAAGCTCAGGGGCGAGGCACCATGACGTTTGCTGGCGAATGGCTCGTCTGCGCGGGAACGGCTCTGGCTGTAGGGACGATGAGCCGTCCTGGAAGTGTCGGCATGGTCTGTCTCTGTTTCGGCGCGGCGGCGGCTCTGCGCGGGATATTGTGCCTCATACGACCGCTGCCCCCGCTCAAGCCCACTCAGGACCAACGGCTGGCGAGGCTCCGGGCGGAGGGCGTATGAGCACCGTCGCCTGGCTTGTCCTGATCGGTTCTATACTCTTGGTCGTTCATTCGCTGTTCTCGCTTTATGTGATGCTGTATGCGTGGGCCAGGCCGAACCCGCCGTCCGTGGGGCGAATGCCGGAGGCGTTCTTGTCCCCTCAGTTGTCCTTCACGGTTCTCATCCCCGCCCGACATGAGGAGTTGGTCATCCGCAAAACGATCCGCAACGTGGCTTCTGCGCATTATCCGCCGAAGCTCCTTGAAATCGTGGTGATCTGCACCGACGACGATGTGGGCACGATAGCCGAAGCCCAAGCCGCAGCGCGCGACGCGGCATCGCAGGGCCTGGCTCCGGTGCGCGTTGAGATCTTCTCAACTGGCCCGATCAACAAGCCTCACGGCCTCAACGTGGGACTACAACGCTCGCGCAACGCAATCGTAACGGTTTTCGATGCCGAAGACGACATCAGCCCCGACATCTTCAACATTGTAAACACGCTGATGCTGGCGGATGGATGCAAGATCGTGCAGGCTGGCGTTCAGTTGATGAACTTCGACGATCACTGGTTCTGCATCCACAGCGTCTTGGAGTATTTCTTCCATTTCAGGAGCCGTCTGCTCTACTTCGCGCGCATTGGCATGGTGCCCTTGGGGGGCAACACCGTCTTTGTCTCGCGAGACCTGATCGAGCGCGTGGGCGGTTGGGACGAGCGATGTCTGACAGAAGACGCGGACATCGGCGTGCGGCTGAGTGCGACGGGGGAACGTGTCCACGTGGTCTACGATCCCCGACACGCCACGCAAGAGGAAACGCCGCCGACCGTCGCCTCGCTGGTCCGCCAGAGAACGCGCTGGCATCAGGGCTTCCTGCAAGTGTTACGCAAGGGCCAGTGGCGGCAACTGCGTGAATGGCGTCAGAGGTTCCTGGCAATCTACATTTTCTCGTATCCGATTGTGCAGGCGCTGTTCACTATGGCTTGGCCGGTTGCTCTGGCTGGCTGGATGTGGCTGAAGTTGCCTCTTACCGTCGCCCTGATTTCGTGGCTGCCGATGTACGTGCTGGTTTGTCAACTTGTCGCAACCCTGGTCGGCATCAGGATATTTGGCCGGGAATACAATCGCAAGGTGCCGTGGACGCTGCTGCCGCGTGCGATAGCAGGCTTCCTGCCATTTCATCTGCTGATGGGCTTCAGTGCGATGCGCGCGCTGTATCGGGAACTGCGACGCGCCAGCAATTGGGAGAAGACGCACCACGTCGGCGCACATCGCGCCGCTGATTCGCCGGATCGGCGCGTGGACCCACGAGGTGTTGGCGAGCCCAGCCGGCTATCCACCGAGGAGTAAGGCAAGATGCCACCGTTGCGTGACTCAATCTCCGACCGCCCACATATCCACACATGGCTCTGGCCCCTTGCCATACTCTGCGCCTGTTGTGCTGCACATGGGATCAACATGTTTGGGTTTCCCTATCGCGAAAGCGACGAGGGAACTTACATGTCCCAAGCTTGGGCAGTAGCTCGCCAGGGGCGGCTTGCGCCATACACGTATTGGTATGACCACGCACCGGCGGGATGGATTCAGATCGCCGCCTGGACGAGCGTAACAGGCGGGTTTCACACGTTCGGGGCGCCGGTCAACTCGGGCCGAGTTCTGATGCTGGTCATGCGGCTGGCGTCGCTACTGATGCTGTATCGCATCGCGTTTCGCCTCTCGGGCAGCATCGCAACCGCGATCTTGGCCGCGCTCCTCTTTTCGCTGTCCGCCTACGGAACGTACTACGGCCGCCGCGTGCTGATCGACAATATTTCCATCTTCTGGATGCTGATCTCCCTGATGATGCTGACCTGCGGTTCGCTCACTCTGCCGCGCGCTTGCCTCAGCGGACTGGCGCTCGGGGTGTCGATTCTGTCCAAAGAGACAACGGTTGTGCTCACTCCCGCCTTCTTCTGGCTGGCGCGATGCCGATCGAGCAGTAGTCAAAGGCCGTTCGTGGCGCTGGGATGGCTGGCCAGCGTGCTTGCCATCGCATCACTATATGTCTTGATGGCTTGGCTCAGCGGCGAACTGTTTCCTTCCGGCACGTGGCTGGGCGGCACCCATGAGCACGTGAGCCTGCTCGGCACTCTCAAATGGCAAGCGTCCCGTGACCCCGACCGGGGTTTTCTCGATCCACACAGCGCGTTCTGGGGCATGTGTCGATATTGGGCGTCATGGGAGCGATTACTCGTAATCGGCGGCAGCTTGGCGGCGGTCGTGAACGTCTTGCGCTTCAGACACGATGGTGAGGCTGGGTCGATCGGGCTGGGCACGTTGTTCTTGTGGGGCTTTCTGGGTCGAGGGGGCGTGACACTCGTGTTCTACCTCCTGCCGCTGATACCCCTGCTCGCACTGAATCTGGCTCTGGCGATTGGGGCTGCGTCCCGTACTCTTGGTGCGTGCCTGGAGCCAGTCTCCTCGCCTATGCGCATCCTTGGTCGCTGGATTCCGGCGACGATGGTGCTGCTGGGCGTACTCGGATTGTGGGGTGGATACTCGAACCAGAGCGCGCCGTTTGGACACAACCCAACGGCCCTCTGGGAGAATCGGGAAGCCGATGCCTTGTCCGATGCGGTGAAATGGACAGCCACAAACATACCGCCACATAGCCGACTGGTCATCGACGTTTCGATGTGGACCGATCTTCACGAAAGGTCATCCGAAAACCGGCAATTCCCGGAGGCCCACTATTACTGGAAAGCCTTCAAAGACCCGGCGATTCGGTCGGGGGTCTTCCACGACGACTGGCGGATGATCGACTACATCGTCACGACACCGCAACTGCTGCGCGATACAGCCATGGATGTGGATGGCGGCTTGGTGCGAGCGGCGTTGCAGAACTCGATTCCCATCGCATCTTTCGACACGGGAGGGTGGCCCGTCGAGGTCTTGGTCGTCAGCCGAAGCGAGGGCGTGGCGGGAGATCGTTGATCGTTGCGATCGCTTGGATTGTCCTCCCACCACTTCCGCAGCGGTCAGGTCTACTCCTGAACCGTCGTACACAACTGCCAGGGGACAGGTCAGAAGCCAATTTCGGAAGG
>CAWIJX010000009.1:0-721518 GCA_963836515.1 uncultured Phycisphaerales bacterium | reverse complement strand
AACGGCTGTCGCCGTGGCGGGCGTGGGAGGGCCTCGCGTGGGGGAACAGGTAGGCTTATGGCAGAGGCCGGCGGACGGACGACACGGGGTTGTCCGCCGCCAGCTGTTCCTTACACAAGGAGTGTGCCATGAGCGGTAGCGTCAAGCAACAGTTGATCCGGGATTTGCAGTTGGCCGGCCTGGCCCAGGGGACCCAGCGGGCGTACCTGCGCCTCGTCGTGCAGTTCGTGAGGCGCACGCGGACGCGCCCGCAGGAGGCCACCGAGGAGCAGGTGGCCCGGTACCTGCGTGGCCTGATCCAGAGCGGACGGTGCCAGGGAACCATCGCCCCCACCCGCGCCGCCCTCCAGTTCGTCTTCCAGAACACCCTGCGGCGGCCGTGGGGCCTTTTTAAAAAAGAATCGCCTCGTCACGTCGCAAGCGTCTGCCCACGGCCCCCAGCGATGCAGACTGCCGCCGCCTGATCACCGCCGTGTGGCGGCCGGTCTATCGCGCCTGTCTGGCCCTGCTATACGCCTGCGGCTTGCGGATCAGCGAAGCCGTGGCCCTGCGGCCGGAGCAGATCGACGGCAAGCAGGGCGTCATCCGCATGATCGGCAAGGGCAACAAGCAGCGCCTCCTGCCCCTGCCTTCCTCGCTGCTGCTCGCGATGCGTCTGGCCTGGAAGACCCACCACAACCGCCCGTGGGTCTTCGCCACCGCTCGCCAGGGCAATCACGTCAGCCCCCGCTCCGTGCGCGGCGCCCTGAATCGCGCCGCGTGCAGGAGGGCCTCCCCGGCGTCACGCCCCACAGCCTGCGTCACGGCTTCGCCACGCGCCTCCTGGAGCGCAAGGTGGAACTGCGCGTGGTGCAGATCCTCATGGGTCACTCCAGCATCCGCAGCACCGAGATCTACACCCATCTGACCGAACCCATCCGCCAACAGGTACGGGCCGAGTTGGATGACCTGGCCAACGGCCTGACCTGACCTTTCCGGCCGTGGGCCTTACCCAGACCCACCCGTGGCTGCTGGACCGCCAGGATGAACTGCTGCCCTGTTCCTACTTCCACCTCACCACCACCGTGCCCCAGGGCCTGCGCGACCTGTTCCGCAGCAACCAGAAGGTGTTCTATGACCTGCTGATGTCCCTGACGGCCCAGTGCGTCATGGACGTGGCCGGCAACCCCAAACGCCTGGCCGCCATGCCCGGCATCCTGGCGGTGCTGCACACCTGGACCGGCACGCTGGAGTATCACCCCCACGTGCATTGCCTGGTCACCGGCGGCGGCGTCTCGCCCGATGGCCAGCATTGGATCGCCACCCCGCCGGGGTTCTTCCTCCCGGTGCGAGTGCTCTCCCGCCATCTGCGCAACTCTTCCAGCAGGCCCTGCAAGCTAAGCACCCGCAGCTCTTCGCCCTGGTGCCGGCGCAGGTCTGGCAGCAGGACTGGGTCGTGAACTGCCTCCCCTGGGGCGCGGGCCCGCAGCGCGTGCTGGAGTACCTGGCCCGCTACGTCTTCCGCATCGCCATCACCGAGCGACGTCTCCTGGCGATGGACGAGGCGACCGTCACGTTCCAGTACAAGGACCGCAAGGGCAACTGCCAGCGGAACTGCACCCTCCAGGGCACGGAGTTCCTCCGCCGCTTCCTGCAGCACGTCCTGCCCAAGGGCTTCCACAAGGTCCGCTACTACGGCCTGTGGTATCCACGCCGGCGCGAGTTGCTGCAGCGCGTCCGCCTGTTGCTGCAACTGCAACGACCCGCGCCGGCCGAAACCCCCGAGCCCGTCGAGTCGCCGCCCAAGGCGCCGGCGCCCTTCGATCCCTTTGCGCCGACCTGCCCATACTGCGGCTGCGAAGAACTGGTGCATGTCCGCGAGATCCCCCGCCCACGCAGCCGCAGCCCCTAGCTCCGCCTTCGCACGCTCCAACCCCACCATTCCAGCCCGCCGCACGATCCTTTCGCAGCGACGGCAGGCTCTCGCATGCGCCCAGCCCGCCCACCGCCGCGCCTTGGGCCGCCCCAACGCCTCCGGCCCACCGCCAGCACCCCAACCGCCACGTCCCGCGGCGTTCCCACGGCCCTCCCACGCCCGCCACGGCGACAGCCGTTCAGTCCAACCGAGTTTTCACGGCGGAGTACCGCCCTGAAAACTCATACACGTTTGGATACCGGAACGTACCGGTTCTCCTTCACTTTGCGTTTCGCTGCATTGGCGAGCACGAAAAACGGCGGCTGCCTCGCATCGACATCGAAGCGAATGTCGTACCGACGTAGTGTCTTGTTCCACTCCTCAGCCTCCGGCCACCAGTACGGCTTACGACCGTGGAGAATGCAAAGCGCCGTGGTTCGCTGTTGCCCGTCAACTACCCATAGACCCGGTCGCTGCGCGTCGTGGGCCACACGTTCCTCCGCCTGCGCGACGCTATTCCAGACCAGCAATGAGCCGATCGGGAAATCGTACCACAGAGACTCTACGAGCTCGCGCACCTGGGTAGGCTTCCACACGAAGCCTCGCTGGAACTCGGGCACGCTCCAATTGTGTGCCACCGCGCGATCCACAACTTCACGGACCTTCACTGATTCATATGCCACGGAGTGCCTCCCAGCGCAAAATTGCCGACATGATTCTAACGACCTGACGAGCGGAAGCAAAGCGACGGCTGGAGCATCCCCTAATCCGCGTTCCGCGATACGCTCCCTGTTCCCCGCCCTCTCCATCCTGTATCATCCCCGCCGGTGCAGGACACGGGCGAACCAATCTGGCGAAGCTGGCTCCGGCGAGGCGCGGGGTTCCTCGTTTTCGGCGTCTGCCTCTTCCTCGTCATCGGGCATTTCATCACCAACTTCAGGCCCGTCAGCGCGGCCGGCAAGAAGATCGTCACATTCTGGCAGCCCTTCGGCGGCGATGTCGGCGATGCCATGAAGAAGCTCGTTGTTGAATTCGAGCGCACGCACCCCAATATCGCGATTCACATGTCCTACACCGCCAATGACCTCAACAGCAATCCCAAGCTGTTCCTGGCCATCGCCGGCGGGTGCCCGCCCGATGTGACGCTCGTCGATGGCCAGCAGTTGGCCGACTGGGCGGCGCGGGGCGCTGACGGATATCACCGACCAGGTCAACAAATCCGGCCTGAAGGGCGAACGGGATTTCTGGCTTCCGCGCTGGCAGGAGAGCACGTTCGCCGGCCGGATTTATGCATTGCCGTGGGGCGCCGATCCGAACTTCGCTTTCCTTTGGAACAAGGAGGCCTTCCGCAAAGCCGGCCTGCCCGACCGCGCGCTGCGCGACATCGCGGAGTTGGATGACTTCAACGCGAAGCTCATGAAGTTCGACGGCGACCGGATCGTGCAGGTGGGGTTGATCCCGTGGGATTGGGACGGCGACAACTCGATGTTCACCTGGGGCTACGCCTTCGGCGGTGAGTTCTACAAGCCGCCGCCGCCGGGGAAGCTCACGGGTGAGATCACGGCCAATCATCCGGCCAACGTGCGGGCGCTGCAGTGGATGGCCGGCTATTCCAAGAACTACGACGTGCGGCGGATCAGCGCCTTTCGCAATGCCTATCCCGGCGTGAACAACAACCCGTTCATCCTGGGGTTCCAGGCGATGCGGCTGTTTCACGTGACGGAAATGACCTGGCTGAGGAAATACGGCGCACATCGACTACGGGATCGGCGTGATCCCCGCGCCGCCGGACGGTGAGCATCCCACCGGCTGGATCGGCGGCTGGTCGATGGCGGTGCCGCGCGGTGCGCGGGCCAGCGACGAGGCGTTTGAGTTCATCCGCTGGATGTGTACCAGCGACGAAGGCACGATGACCCTGGGCAAGGCCATGATGCAGATGCCTGCCTACAAGAACAGCCCCTATTTCAAGACCATCGAAGACGACAAAGAGATGAAGGTCTTCTACGAAATTCTGCGCAACGCCAAGCACGTGCGAACGCTCACGCCGGTGCAGGGGTCGCTGATGCAGGAACTCAAGCGCGCTGTGAATAACGTGCTGTACAACGGCGCCGATCCTCAGAAGTCGCTGGACGAGGTGACGCGCAAGACGCAGGAAAAGCTGGAGCATGACATGGAGCGCATCGGCATGCACCTCGACGCCAGCGGAAAACGGGAGGACCAATGACCACGAGCCCTTTAACCGGCTCGCTTGCGAGCCGTTTGGAAGACGCCAGAGCAAGGGAGGACCGATGACCACGACGGCGATGGCAGCCCTGTCCAAACGCCAGCGGCGCCGCCTGGTCGCCGGCCAGAACAACCGCTGGCCCGTGGGCGTGGCGTTCAGCCTGCCGCTGATCGTTGGGCTGTGCGCCCTGACGATCTACCCGGTATGCGCATCGCTGTACTACAGCCTGATGGACTATCCGCTGTTTGACTCGCCCAGGTGGATGGGCCTGGCGAACTACAAGGAACTGCTGGGTGACCGGCGCGTATGGCTGTCGCTGTGGAACACGGCGTATCTGGCCATTTTCGCCGTGCCGCTGGGGATGTTCGTCGGCCTGATGCTGGCCCTGCTGCTGAACCTCAAGATCAAGGGCATGGCGTTCTACCGTACGATGTTCTTCCTGCCAAGCATCGTGCCGCTGATTGCGACCTGCATGCTCTGGGGTCAGCTCCTCAACCCGCAGCGCGGGCTGCTCAACGAGTTCCTGCGGGCGATCCACATTCCCGAGGCGTGGATTCCCCTGTGGATGGCGCACGAGTCGTGGGCCAAGCCGGCGCTGATCATCATGTCGCTGTGGGGCTGCGGCGGCGGCATGGTGCTCTACCTGGCCGCGCTCCAGGATGTGCCCCAGGAGCTCTACGAGTCGGCATCGCTGGATGGCGCGACGTCGTGGCAGCGGCTGTGGCACATCACGCTCCCGATGATCTCACCCGTGCTGCTGTTCACGCTGGTGATGGGTCTGATCGGCACGATGAAGTATTTCGACCAGGCCTACGTCATGACCGGCGGCACGGGCAACCCCAACGACAGCACGCTCTTCTATGCGCTGCACCTGTTCAACGCGGCGTTCATGGACTATCGGCTGGGGTACGCCTCGGCGATGGCGTGGGTGATGTTCGCGATCATCCTCGTCGGCACGCTTGGCGTCATGAAGCTGACCAACCGCTACGTTTACTACCACTCATGAAGATGCGGATCTGGCAAATCTGGATTGCGACGGCGGCCGTGATCGGGCTGTCGGTCGTGTTTGCCATTCCATTCATGTGGATGCTGGGCACGTCGCTGAAGGTCGAGGAGAAGATCCAATCCACGCACATGGATTTCCTGCCGCGGGCGTCGTTTGTCAGCAAGGCGCTGATGATGGACCTGCTGCCCGAAGGCCCGTGCAAGGCCGAAATCCGCGCTCGCAAAGGCGACGACGTGCGCGTCAAGCCGCTCAAGGCCGTCGGCGAGCGGCAGGAAGTGCAGGTCATCCGCGACGACAACACACCCGGCGATAAAGTGACTGTCGATCGCAATCGGATCAAGGACCGCGTCTATGCCGAAACCGGCAACTACACCAGCGCCCTGCGCCGGGCCAGTGTCGTCAAGATTGCCCTGCGGCCGTTCAGCGTGGGCGGCTACCTCGTCAACACCCTGGTCATCTGCCTCCTGACCGTTACCGGCACGCTGCTGAGCTGCTCGCTGGTGGCCTACGGCCTGTCCTGCGTCGAGTGGAAGGGCCGGGAGGTGCTGTTCTGGATCATGCTCTCCACCATGATGCTTCCGGGCCAGGTAACGATGATCCCGCTGTTCATGACATTCAGGAAACTGGGCTGGATCAACAGCATCCTCCCGCTGGTGGTGCCGAGCTACCTGGGCAATGCGTTCTTCATCTTCCTCCTGCGGCAGTTCTATCGCTCGGTCCCGCGCGACCTCATCGACGCCGCGCGGATCGACGGCTGCAGCGAGCTGGGCATCTGGGTGCGCATCATGATGCCGCTCAGCCGGCCGGCGCTGGCGGTGGTGGCGCTGTTCACGTTCATCGGCGGGTGGAACGACTTCCTCGGCCCGCTGATCTACTTGATGGAGGACCGCAAATACACGCTGTCGATCGGGCTGGCCATGTTTCAGGGCCAATACGGCGGCGAATGGGGGCCGATGATGGCCCTGTCGCTGATGATGACCGTGCCGATCATCCTGTTGTTCTTCTTCACGCAGAAGACGTTTATACAGGGGGTGAAACTCTCTGGGATAAAGGGGTAAGGCGTGGGTTGGAGAATGCAAGGTCTGATCAATGATCTCGGATTATCTCATCGTCGGGCCATCGCTTGAGTTGCGGTTGCTGGCATCGGGACGGATGCCGCGGACGAGAGGCGCGCTCGTGGGCGCGTTCAGTGTCACTCGCAATGGCCAAGGCATCGCTCAGGCGATGGCGCAAATGACGCAGATGGGGGTGGAGATGATGGTCAGCGCCGATCAGGCGGTGCCCGATTCCGCTTTCGGGGAGGCCTACCGTCTGCTCGCGCGGATCAGCTCGCGTCAGACGGGGCAATCGTATCCGCTGTGGGCGCCTGCGCCCATGGACCGGCAGGAGCTGGCGGCGGTGTTGACGGCGGATGGGTTTGCGCCGGTGGGTGGCCAGTCGCAATGGCGGCGCCCGCCCGGGTCGTTTGTGCTGCCCGAGCAGCGCAAGTTTGAGGCCAATCCCGACGTGTATCGCGACCCGTTCTGCGTGCCATGGAACTTCGCCGCCCGGGAGTGGGACGTGATGGCCAGGCTGGTCGCCGACTCACGGCAGCCTGCGCCAGCGCCGCGCAGCGGCCCGCTGCGCGTGCTGGATCTCGGCTGCGGCTATGGAAAGAACGCCACGGCGCTCGAAGACCTGGGATTCGCAGTGCATGGCATTGATGTTTCAGCGGCCGCGGTGGCACGCTGTCGCCAGCTCGTGAAACACCCCGACCGGTACGTGGCCGGCAGCGCCGTCTCGCTGCCGTGGCAGAATGAGAGCTTCGACTGCGTGCTGGATGTGGGTTGCCTGCACTGTCTGCCGTCGGAGGCCGATCGCCGCGCGGCCGTCCGCGAGATCGCGCGCGTGCTGGCGCCGCTCGGCGCTCTTTATTCGCGCAGTTTCAAGCCGCGTTCGCGGGAATGGCTCAGCGGCCAGCCGTTCAAGGTCACGGCGTTCGGACTAACCCCGGACCAGATTCTCGACGTCATCCGGCCTTGCCTGGAGCCGATGATCTGGCAGCAACACGACGACCACAACTACGTGGTGGCGCGAAAACGAGCGGCAGGCTGATCGCGCTCCTCAATCCCGGATGCGCCACCGCCCGCTCCAGCCAGCGGCACATGGACTTGAACATGACGGGAGCGACGGACTCCGGCTCGCACGTGAAGCGGATCACGTCATAGGCAAGGGAGAACGGATCGTCCAGCCGGCCCTGGAGCTTGAGGTGCCGGAAGCCCATCGCGTAGAGCGATCGCAACTCGCCGGGGGCAAGATTGCAGCTTCGCCGGTGCTCGCCGAAGCGATTGAGGTGCAATGGCGAGTGGCAATTGGCGACGATCTGGTTGCATTCCTGCCGCACGATCTCGCGCTCCATCGGACTGGGGGCCTTCTGCCAGCGGGCATAGGCATCGTAATGCTGAGCGCGGCTGGGGCGGTCGGCCGCGCAGTTCTCGTTGACCATGATCTCGGTCTTGTCACGATCGAGTTGATCCATGAGCTGCGGGTTGCGCGAATCGTCAGGATCGACGACGAAGCGGTGGAAGCGTTTGGACAAGTCCCGGTAATAGTCAACCTTGCCAGTGCCGCGCTCGTAGGTGACCTTTGTGACCGAGGCGATCTGCCGCAGCCCGGGATATCTGCCGGCGATGTATTTCGAGAGCAGTTCGCTGGTGATGATCACGCCGTTGAGTTCCGGCCGACGCGAGATGATCTCCAGGATAACATTGCCCACGGGATCGGCCAGGTCGTTCTGGTCGATGAGATGGTTCGTGAACGTGGGGAAGTAGCCGATGTTCCTCGCGTGAAGGAGATTGAGCGTGGTGTCGAGTTCGGCTGGGTTGAAGGCCGTCTTGGAGGGTCGGCCGGCGTTCCAGGGCATGGCGGGCGCGCCGTGGATCGCCTCGAACGGAACCGCGCAATCGAACCCGCGCTTCATCATCTGCAGAAACTGCACCAAGAGCGGATGGTGCGTGAACATGCCCGAGACATTGAACCGCGCTTCCGGCCAGTCCGGGTGCAGCGCGGCCTTGCCCAGAGGCAGATCGCGAGTTGCCATCAAAACCTCCTGACCAGCGACAGGGTCGCCAAACAACGTCTCGATGGTTCTACCGCTCTCCGGCCGCGGCGAGAACCGCGCTGATGCCTGCGCGAAAAGCTGCGACCGGGTGAGGCCATGCCGGGACGCGAAATGATCTGCCTGCTGAAGAAGCGACTGGTCCATCGAGACGAGCACGCGAATGGGCTTGGCCGCTGAGTTGCGATCGCCGTGCCCGCGACGTGCAAGTTGCCAATCGCTCCGTTGGGCCTTGGTCATCGGCCCAAACCGTTCCGGCGGCGAAGGGCGGTCGAATTCCTGCGTCGCATCGGCCAACTCGCGAGCATTCATCTTGGTGAAGGGCTTCATTCACAACGATATACTCCGCCTCGGATGGAGTCACGTTGTGCTTGGCAATGTGAACAATGTTCTGCTCGTCCCAGGCAAAGATCACGTCTCTGAATATAATCGCCGCTGTCCCATAATGCTAAAGATCGCAGCATCGTCTCGCCGATGTTGTTTGCAGATTTGGGCAACTCCGTCTCCGTTTGAGCGGAGCCGTTTTGAATACAGCCAGGGAAGGTGTCACTATGCGGACGCTGGCCATCATCAACCAGAAGGGTGGTTGCGGCAAGACCACGACGAGCATCAATCTCACGGCGTGCCTCGCGCGCCTTGGGCACAAGACGCTGCTGATCGACATGGACCCCCAGGGGCACTGCGCGGTGGGACTGGCCGTGCCCGAAGACCAGGTCGAGCGCACCATCTACGATGCGCTGATTGACGAGTCGCTCGGCAAGCCCGTGGCCATCAGCGAGATCGTGTGGCAGATCGCCAGCGATTTCGACCTGTGCCCGTCCAACATCCAGCTTGCGGCGTTCGAACAGGTCTTTTCCGGCCGCGATGGCCGCGAGGACCGGTTGCTGCATGCCATTGAGCAGGTCAAGGACCGCTACGAGTGGTGCATTGTCGATTGCCCGCCGAGCGTGGGCCTGCTGACGTTTAACGCGCTGCTGCGCGTGCGACGAAGTGGTGGTGCCGGTGGAGACCGGCTACTACAGCCTGCACGGCCTGACCAAGATGCTGGAGATGCTCGAGGTCATGCGCACGCAGTGCAACAAGGAGATCAACGTGCGCGTCCTGCCGACGCAGTATGACACGCGCACCAAGCTGGCCCGCGAGATCCTTTCCGAGCTGCGCGGGAAGTTCCAGCAATACCTCATGCCCTGCACGATCAACTTCAACACCAAGCTCAAGGAAGCCGCCAGTTTCGGCCAGCCAATCACCGAATACGACCCCGGCAGCCGGGGATACAAGGATTTCGTCAACCTGGCGCGCGAGCTGATGGGCCACGGCGCCGCCGAAGCGGCGCCGGTCGAGCTCGACAAGCTCTCGCGCCCGGCGGAACTGGTGCAGCGGGCCAAACAGCTCCAGCAGCTCGCCAACGTGCAGTTCGGCGCGTGAGTGTCGCGGCAGCGCCGGCCGACCAAGCCGTGGCGGTCGAAGCGCCCGAGGCGCCCTTGCCATCCGAAGCTCCCGCGCCACCCGTCATGCCCGTTGTGAGGCGGGCGCCGGCCGCTGAAGTTGCCGAGCCCGAGCTTTCGCCGGCCGAATCGCAGCGGCTGGCCGAGGTGAAGGAAGAGGCGATCCAGCAGAAGATCGACGATTTCTACGGCGTCAAGCAGATCGGCAAGGAGGTTGTCTTCGCCACCCGCTTCGAGCAGGCGTCGCGCATCTCCATCGCCGGCGACTTCAACAAATGGTCGGTGGACGCCGCCGTCATGCAGCCCGGCAAACGCCCCGGCGAGTGGCGCAAGGCGATGGCGCTGAATCCCGGTCGGTATCGCTACCGCCTCGTGGTCGATGGCAAGTGGCTGACCGACCCGAATAACCAGTATGTCGAATCCAACCAGTTCGGCGAATTGAATAACGTGGTCGAAGTGGAATGACCGCAAGTTGCCAGTTGCGAGTTGTCAGTTGCCAGTCGTTACCTGCCGCAACTGGCAACTGGCAACTGGCAACTGACAACTATGCCCGAACCAACCAAGCATCCCCGCAGCCTCAGCGAGATCAGTCATCTGTTTCTCAGCGCTGTCCGCCAGCGCGCCGGCGGCAATGCGCCGCGGCCGATGCGCGTTCCTCCGCCCCCCGCGGCCAGCGTCGATCTGACTCCTGAAGAGATGCAGCACATGGCGGTGGCGCCGCCGCCGGCCGCGTACGAGCCGGCCATGGCAGCCCCGCCCGTGCGGGCCGTCCTGATTTCGCACCTGGGAAGCAATCAACTCGAACACGCCAAGCGCTATGCCCGCAACGTCGCCGCCGGCGGCAAACGGGTCGGCCTGATCGTCATCGATGCCGGCGAGCTGCGCATCCTGACGTTCCAGCAGCCCGACTCGGCCGACAGCAAGCCCCAGCAGCCTCCCACGACCTGCTTTGATGCGCGGGTCATCCGGCAATCCATCGACGAGCTCAACTGCGACCTGGACTGCTGGCTGATCGCCTTGGGCAACGCGCGGCTCCCCGAGGCGCGCTCGCTGCTGGCCAATGCCGGCAACTGGGTGCTGCTCAGCGGCTGCCATCAGGATGGGGCCATCGCCGCGTATCGGCTGCTCAAGGGACTCGTGGATGTCGGCAAGCCGGCCATTTCAGTGACGGCAGTTGATGTGCGCGAACTGGCCGAGGCGGAATCGCTCTATCGGCGGCTATCGAGCGTGTGCGAGCAGTTCCTGAACCTGACCTTGCAGCCCGAGCCGCCACTGGGCGATGCGTTTCATATCGCGGAATGCCCGATCCTCTGCTGCCGGCTGGACCAGGACAAGGCCCAGCTCGCGTCGGCCGGACACTGGCAGCTTATCGCGGAATTGATCGCCGGTTCGCAGCAGGCGGCTTCGGCTGAGCCCGCCCCCGCCGCCCCGGCCCCCGTGCCGCAGCAGGAGGCCCCTATGCCAGAGCCCATGCGGATAGCGCCGGTGGCCGCTCCCGCCGCAGTGTCATCGCCCGCGCCCCACGTGCAGTCCGCGTCATCGTCCAGCGCGGCGCAAAGCGATGTGATCGACCTTCCCGACAACGACGGCGACGACGCCATTCTCTCCGCACTCTTGCAGCATGCCTCCGGCGAGCTGATCGAATGCCCCATCCGCCCGCCGATGGCGTCATCCGCCCGGCTCGCGATCGCTCGCGACCGCCGGCTGGTCCTCATGGCGCTGGGGAGCGCCAACCTCGCCGATCTGCAAGTCATCGCCCGGGCCTACGCCTGGGTCTGCGAATCCCGCCAACTTCTGGCCATGGCTCTGCCCCAGTTCGCGTTCGATGCCAACGAGCTGCCCTGCCTGCGCCTCTTGATCGACCAGGCCGAAATCGACCCGCACGTCTTCTCGCCAATCCTGCGCGAGCAGACGGTGACGATTCAGACCTTCCGCCGGATTCGCTGGGGCGGGCGGCGAGGGGTGCTCCTGGCGGCGTGAGGGCGCGGAGGGGTTGCGAATCCTGAAAAGCCGCTTGATCTCCAGATCGTAGCCTCAACTATGTGTTGTCCCGGGGAGCTATACCATTGCGTTGGGTGGCATGCTCACGCCGGCCGCGCGAGACGCCCATTTGCTCAAGAACCTGACTCGGCCGGCGTGGGCATGCTGGTCCGATGGCCTCGGGAAGCTCAGCATGTCCACGCCCGGCGATCCTGCTCCCGCGCGAAGGAACGTCGCCAGCGCCGGGCGTGGACATGCCACCCAATCGCTGATCCCTGCGCCCTTCCCCTCTCCGCCCTTTCTGTTATCAATGCCGGAATGCAAGTTAAGCTCCTGGACCTTACCGCCCAGTACCGCACCATCCGCGAGGAGATTCGCCAGGCCATCGACCAGGTCTGCGACGCCCAGGCGTTCATTCTTGGCCCGGCCGTGGAACGGTTTGAGAAAAACCTGGCCGCGTATTGCGGCGTGAAACATGCGATCGGCGTCTCCAGCGGCACCGATGCGCTGCTCTGCTCACTCATGGCACTGGGGATCAAGGCGGGCGATGAAGTGATCTGCCCGGCGTTCACGTTCTTCGCGACGGCCGGGTCGATCAGCCGCACGGGCGCCACGCCGGTCTTCGCCGACATCGACCCGCGGACGTTCAACATGGATGTGGGCGATTTCCGCAAACGCATCACGCCCAGGACCAGGGCCGTCATTCCGGTGCATCTCTTCGGGCAACTGGCGCGGATGGAGGAGATCAATCGCATCGCCGCCGAGCATGGCATCGCCGTGGTTGAGGATGCCGCGCAGGCCATCGGCGCCAAGCGAAACGGCCGGCCGGCGTGCTCGATGGGAACATGCGGGTGCCTGAGCTTCTATCCGACGAAGAACCTCGGTGGGTTTGGCGATGGCGGGGCGATCTGCACGAACGATGGTGCGCTGGCCGAGAAATGCCGGCTGCTGCGCGTGCATGGCGCACCGGCGAACAATCCGTATCAGCATCTGATGGTCGGGGGCATGTTCCGGCTGGATGCGCTACAGGCGGTGGTGCTCGACATCAAGCTGAAGTATCTCGACAAGTGGCACGAGGCCCGCCGGACCCACGCGGCCGTCTATGACCGGTTCTTCGCCGGGACGGGCATTCGCACGCCGGTGATCGATGAGGGAAACTACAGCATCTACAACCAGTATGTCGTGCGCGTCGAGAAGCGGGATGAGGTCAAGGCCAAGCTCGCCGAGGCGGGCATCGGCAGCGGTGTCTACTACCCCAGGTCGCTGCACCTCCAGGAGTGTTATAGGACGCTTGGCGGCAAGGCGGGCGATCAACCAAACAGCGAGTTGGCCTGCCACGAGGTCCTGGCGCTGCCGGTCTACCCGGAACTGTCGGCCGAGCAGGTGAAGTACGTGGCGCAGAGCCTGGTGCGGATGGTGAGGTGAGAGTTTCGTAGCTCGACATTCCAATGTCGAGGCCGCGACTCCGGGCACCCCATCTCGACATTGGAATGTCGAGCTACGAGCGCCTATAGCCCGCAGGCCATCCCGGCCGATAAATCCGGTGGAGCAGTCTATCCCGTGATCGATGAAACCCCCTCCGCAGCGCAGCTTGAGGAGTCGCTGTTGTCGCGCCTCTCGACGATGCAACAGCAACTCGACGACCTGCGCCGCAGCTCGTCGAATCCCAGCGGCTGGCGACCATCGGCACCATCGCGGCCGTCATCGCCCACGAATTCAACAACCTCCTGACACCTATTATCAGCTACTGCCAGGTGGCGCTGAAAGATGCGCAGAGCGCTGCACCCGACATGGGCCTCATCCGCAAAGCCCTGGAGAAATCCGGCCTGCACGCCGAAAAGGCCGGGAAGATCTGCCAGTCGCTGCTCGGCCTGGCGCGGGCAGTCCATCATGGGCGAGGTGCAGGTGCAGCGGCTCATTGATGAGACACTCCTGACGATGGCGCGCGACCCCCGGAAGGACGGTATTGCTCTGCGCGTGCAGGTGCAGCCGGAACTGGCGGTCTGGGGCGATTGCGTGCAGCTTGAGCAGGTGCTGCTCAACCTGCTGATCAACGCGCGGCAGGCCATGATGGGCAAGGGCGGCGGCTCCTTGACCGTGAAAGCCGCGCGCGACCAGGGCGACGACCACGTCCGCATCCAGGTCATCGACACCGGCCCCGGCATCCCGGAAAAAGTCCTGCCCAAGATCTTCCAGCCATTCTTCACCACCAAGGGCACGGCCAAGCGCGGCGAGGCCAAAGGCACGGGACTGGGCTTGGCCATCTGCAAAGAGATCGTCGAGCACCACAAAGGGCGTATCGAAGTCGCCTCCGAAGTGGGGCATGGCACTACGTTTAGCATCTTTCTTCCCGCGCGCCCTTGCTGAAGCGGGCGGCGGGGGATATTAAAGTTATCGGACCCGATCAAGTCCCGCGGCGAGTCTGGCCGATGAACCGGGTATCCTCGCCAAGGAGATATTGTGTCCGTAACCATCGATCATGAGCCGCTGGCCGCCATCGAGCTGGGCTTGACCACCATCGGGCAAGTGCTGGCGCATGTCCAGAAGGACAAGCGGCTTGTGGTGCAGGTGCTGGTTGACGGACAGGAGCCCCAGCCGCAGTGCCTTCGCCAGACCAAACTCGCCGATCACACCATCTACATCGAAACGGCCGACCCGCGCCAATTGGCGCTGGAGGTCCTCGACGAGGCCACGCAGCAGATCGGCCAGGCGTCGCAGCACAAGTCGCAGGCCGCCGACCTCCTGCAGAAAAACCAGCTTGGCAAAGCCATGGAGCACCTCTGCGCCTGTCTCCGATGCTGGCAGAATACGCAGGAGTCAGTTGGCAAGACCGCGCAGCTCCTGCGCATCGACTTGGAGAAGCTCCGTGCCGGCGGCCAGCCGATTGGCCAACTCATCGCTCAGTTCTCCGAGCGGCTGCGCCAGATCAAGCAGCTCCTCGAGCAGCGGGACTATGTTGCCCTGGCCGACCTGCTCATCTATGAGATGCCTCACAACGACGATCAGTGGCAAATGTGCCTCTCGGCCCTGCGCGAGCTGATCGTCTCCCTACGCTAGAAACGTCGTTTGTAGTGCGCGCTTCAGCCCGTATCCTTCCTCCTCGCTCGCAACGTCCGCAGAACTGGCGGCGTCTCTCCTGTGGGCCGATTGCACCCGCCGATCGGCCGTGATACAAGTATCGCCCTCGTTTCGAGCTAAGGCGCGGCATATCGAGCGTCCCCTGGGCACGGGCTGCGCCGTTTCCGTTTGTGGAGGTGTCATGCGTCGCCGTCGCAAGTTGCAGCGCTCTGCCATTCCCGTGTTCGAATCGCTCGAAAGCCGCCAACTGCTCTCAGGAGATACCACCCCACCGACGATGGCGCTGATCGCGTCGGACCTGCTGGTCGGCGGCGACACGAACTACACATTCAGCGTCAACTATTCCGACGTTGATGACACCGTCAACGCCGCGACGGTCAACAGCGCCCAGATCACCGTCGCGTTAACGGCCGGGTCGGTCACGGCGTCGCTGAGCGGAGTGGTGGCCAATACCGATCAGAGTATCACGGCCACCTACCAGATATTCGCGCCGCACGGGACCTGGAGCCACGATGACAACGACACGTACCACGTGAACATCGCCGCCAACCAGGTTGCCGACAGCAACGGCAACTATAATCCGCCGGAGGAAATCGGCACGTTTGCCATCAATATCCCCACCGACCCAACCCCGCCGACGGCTTCGTTTACCAACCAGACGATTACCACCGCAGGTGCGACGGTGTATGACTTTGACGTCCTCTATACCGAGGATGTGGGCATCAACGCCACGACGTTCGACAACAACGACATCACGGTCTCGGCGAACGGAGATAACCTGCCGGCCCGTTATATGCGATCGACCGTCCAGCCGGATGGCATCTCCCAGCTTGTCACCTACGAGATCTCCGCCCCGGCGCCTGGTGGGACTATACGGACGACGCGACGTACAACGTCACGATGAATCCCGGTCAGGTCCGCAACACTGCGGGCGCGGCTGTGGCCTTCGGCACGCTCGGCACGATCACCGTCAACATTCCGGTCAACACCAACAAGCCCACGGCCACGCTGCAGGCCAGCGATCTCACGACGGGAGGCGGGACCGACTACACCTTCACCGTCACCTACGACGACGACAACGGCTTGCTCACGAGTTCGTTTGACAACAGTGATATCCAGGTGACGAGCCTGGGCGGCTTCAGCCAGGCCGCCACATTCGTCAGCAGTACCCCCGGGACCGGAAATCAACAGATCGCCACGTATCAGATTACGCCGACGAGCGGCACCTGGAGCGGGAGCAACAACAGCACCTACACCGTCGCGCTTTGGGCGGGCCAGGTGCTGGATCTCTCCGGCAACGACGCACTGGCCAGCACCCTGGGGACATTCACCATCAACATTCCCACTCCCGATACCACCCCGCCGGTAGCGACCGTCGTCAGTTACATTGTCACCCCTGGCGCCGCAACGCTTAGCATCCGGGTCAGCTATACCGACGACACCAGCGTGAGTGTGGCCACCATCAAGGCCAGCACGCTGAGCGTCACCACGCCCGGCGCCGACACGCTGACAGCGACCTATGCCAGCGTCAGCACTGACAGCGACGGCGCCTCGCGCGTGGCCACCTATACCCTCAGCGCCCCGGCGGCACTTGGGATCCCTCCGACAGCGGGACTTACATCGTCAGCACCATCGAGGACGCTGTGACGGACCTGGCGGGCAATGGCGCGCTTGCCGACAGCGGCACCATGGCGATCATCATCCCTTACAGCGCTCTGTCCGGCAACACCGTCAATGCGCTCGGCACCGATGGCGACGACACCATCACGATCACCTCCGACGCCACCAGCATCACGGTGAACGTCAATGGGAATACCAAGAGCTTCAACCGCTCGGCCAACACGACCGTGAACGTCAGCGCTGTGGGAGGCAATGATACGGTCACCGTCAGCGGGAGCGTGCCCGCATACATCGACGGCGGCGATGGCGATGACAACCTCACCGGCGGCGACGGTAACGATACGCTCGTGGGCGGCGCCGGCAACGATACGCTCACGGGCGGCGCCGGCAATGACATGCTCGATGGCGGGACCGGCTCGGACGTGCTCAACGGCGGCAGCGGCGCCGACACCGCCGACTATTCCTCGCGCACGGCCAACCTCGTCCTGAAGATCGACGGCCAGGCCGACAGCGGCGAGCAGAACGAGAACGATACCATCGCCACGGACATCGAAAATCTCATCGGCGGCGGCGGCAACGATCTTCTCGTCGGCTCGGCCGCCAACAATTGGCTGACGGGCGGCGCGGGCAACGACACGCTGCAGGGCGGCGCCGGCAACGATACCCTCGATGGCGGCGCCGGCAGCGATGTGCTGACGGGTGGCGCGGGCGTTGACACCGCCTGGTACAGCGACCGCACGCAAAACCTCACGATCACACTGGATGGCAAGGCCAACGACGGCCAGGCCGGCGAGCGCGACAACGTCGGCAAGGACGTCGAGAATGTGGTGGGAGGCTCGGGCAACGACCTGATCGTCGGCTCCTCCGCCAACAACTACCTCGTCGGCGGCGCGGGCAACGACACCCTGCGGGGCGGTGCCGGCAACGACACGCTTGAAGGTGACGCCGGCAACGACTCGCTCGACGGCGGCGCCGGCAACGACCGCCTCGATGGCGGCGCCGGCAACGATACGCTCATGGGCGGCGTGGGCAATGACGTGCTGACCGGCAATGTCGGCCACGACGTGCTCGACGGCGGCGCTGGCCGGGATTACGCCCGCATCAACGCATTTTCCATCCGCAGGAACATCGAGGTGGTGCTCAAGTAAGTGTGTCGCGCCATTCCACCCGCCGCGAATCGCCCCAGAGATTGTCCAGGTCGTAATAGAGCCTGGCGTCCTCGCTCTGGATGTGGATCAGAACATCCACGAAATCCATGAGAATCCACGTGTCGCTGGCGTGATCGCCGTGCGAGAGTGCCGCAAAGCCCCGCCCCTCCGCTAATTCCTGCAGATCGTCGGCCACGCTGCGCATCTGGCGCGGGCTTCGTGCCCGTGGCGAGCACGAAGAAATCCGTCACGGGCGACAGCCCCCGCACGTCCAGCACCACCACGTTATGGCAGCGCGTATTGGCGGCCAGGCGCGCCGCCTCGATCGCAAAGTCCCTTGCCTCCTGCACTGCGCTGGGCACTGGTCGATTCGGTTCGTGTAGCGATGATTCACCTCCCGGCATTTGGCCGTCTCAAGAGATGCCGTACAATAGCCGCCCATGTCCAGCACGTCCAACAGTTTTGTCCCCGGCGACAGCCAGGGCATTGTCTCCTTAACCTTCGACGATGGCTGCCCTTCACAACTCAAGCGTGCCCTTCCGGTCATGCAGCGGTTGGGCCTGCGCGGCACCTTCTACCTCAACCCGCGCGATGAGTGCTACCGCGAGCAGCTTCCGCCGTGGCGAATCCCGGCCGCCGTCGGCCACGAGATCGGCAACCACACCTGCAAGCACCGCTGCAGCCGATCCGTCTTCCCCGATACGCCCCAGGCCCTGGAGGACATCACACTGGAGGACATCGAGGCGGACATCCTCCTGGCCGAGGAACGCCTGGCCGAGATGATCCCCGACATCCGGCCGCACACGTTCTGCTACCCGTGCTATGACCAGCATGTCGGCCGGGGCACCAATCGGCGGTCGTACACGCACATCGTCGCGAAGCATTTCATCGCGGGACGCGGCGGAACCTGCAACCGGGGATTCCTCGCTCCGCCCGCCGTGTGCGACCTGAGCTATCTGCCGTCGCAGCCGGCCGACGTCCTGAGCGGCTACGAGATGATCGGCCTGGCCGAGCGAGCGGCCGTGCAGCATAAGTGGCTCATCCTGACTTTCCACGGAATCGAGGATGACTGGCTGGCCACCAGCGAGGCGGAATTCACCGAGCTCTGCGAACACCTCGCGCGGCATCGGGAGCGGCTGTGGACGGCGCCGGTGGTCGAGGTGGCACAGAGGATTGCAAATTGCCAATTGCAGATTGCGGATTCGCCCTGAGCGACGATCCGTTCTCATGGTGCGGTGGGGGGGGCCGGGTGCGCCCTACCCGACCTGCGTTGTCAGGAACAGCGGCAGTCCCATCGCCGCGATCTGGTCCACAAGCTCCTCGATCTTGTCGATATGCCGGTCCTCGTCGTGCAGGATGCCGTCGAGAATTTCCTCGGTGGCGTTATCGCCCACCTTGCGCGCCAGGGCGATGGCGTCGTTGTAGCCCTTGATCGCGCCGAGTTCCGCCGCGTGGTCGCCGGAAAGCTGCTTGGCCGGATCGGGCCCGATCTTCGATCGGGTTCAGCTTGCTGACGACGGGCATGCCTTCCAGGAACAGGATTCGGCCGATGAGCTTCTCGGCGTGCTTCATCTCGTCGATGGCCCGCTTCTCGAAATGCTCGTGAAGCTTGGTGTAGCCCCAGTTGGCGTTCATCTCCGAATGAACCATGTATTGGCTGATGGCCGTCAGCTCATCGGCCAGGAGGGTGTTGAGGGTCTTTATGAGTGTGGTGTCGCCCTTCATTGATAGCTCCTTCCGTCAAATCGCCCCCTGACCGTCCAGACGCAACATACCAACAGGCTCGGCGCGGTCAAGGGCGAAGCGCGATATCAGCCCTGTAGTCTCAACACGGTGGATCGCGTATAATTGTGCCATGCAAGATGAACTGCTCTCGCGCATCACGGTCGATGTCGGCAAATGCGGCGGCAAGCCCTGCATCCGTGGCAAGCGCATGCGCGCGACGGACGTGCTGGCACTGCTTGGCGCGGGAGCGTCGTTTGAGGAAGTCCTCCGCGACTACCCATTTCTGGAACACGATGACATTCTGGCGGCCATCACGTATGCGGCCCAGTTGACGGACCATGTCGTGATGAAGACCGCATGAAACTGCTCGTGGACGGGTCTATAACCATGCCCAACTTCGCCTACGAACCGCTCTTCCAGTACGGCCAGGATGACACCACCTACCGCCTGCTCTCGCGCGATGGCATATCGGAGGTTGACGCCGAAGGCCGCAAGCTCCTCAAGGTCGAACCGTCAGCGCTGAAGCTCCTGGCAGAACAGGCCTTTGCCGATATCTCCTTCTATCTTCGGCCGCGCCACCTCCAGCAGCTTCGCGCGGAACTCGACGATCCCGAGGCTTCGGATAACGACCGCTTCGTCATCTACACCCACCTGCAGAACGCGGTCGTGGCGGCCGGCGGGCAGTTGCCGAGCTGCCAGGACACCGGCACGGCCACCGTTGTCGGCAAGAAGGGCCAGCACGTGCTGACCGATGGCGACGACGCGGCCGCCATTTCCGAGGGAATCTGGCAGACGTGGCAGGAGAAGAACCTGCGCTATTCGCAGATCGCGCCGCTGGCGATGTTTCAGGAGAAGAACACCGCGACGAATCTTCCGGCGCAAATCGACATCGCGGCCGAGGGCGGCGATGAATATCGGTTCCTCTTCGTGGCCAAGGGCGGCGGGTCGGCCAACAAGAGCTATCTGTTCCAGCAGACGCCGGCCATTCTCAACGAGCAGGACCTGCTCAAGTTTCTCGGCGCCAAGCTCAAGGAACTCGGCACGGCCGCTTGCCCGCCGTATCACGTGGCGATCGTCGTTGGCGGAACCAGCGCCGAGCTGACGCTCAAAACGGTGAAGCTCGCGTCGGCCGGTTATCTCGATCATCTGCCCACGAGCGGCTCAGCGCTGGGCCGGGCGTTTCGCGATGTCGAGATGGAGAAGCGCATCCTCGCGGCATCATATCGCTGTGGCATCGGGGCGCAGTTCGGTGGGAAGTACATCGCCCACGATATTCGCATCATCCGCCTGCCGCGCCACGCCGCGAGCTGCCCCATCGGCATGGGCGTGAGCTGCTCGGCCGACCGGAATATCAAGGGCAAGATCACGCGCGATGGAATCTTCCTCGAACAGCTCGAGTTCCATCCGGAGAAGTATCTGCCGGCCGAAGCGCCGAAAATGGCGCCGCCAGTGAAGATCGACCTGAACATGGGCATGGAGAAGGTGCGAGCGGTCCTCAGCCGCTTCTCGATCAAGACGCGGCTGGAGTTGACGGGAACACTCATCGTGGCGCGCGACGCCGCCCATGCGCGACTCAAGCAACTGCTCGATGGTGGCAAGCCCCTGCCGCAGTATTTCAAGGACCACCCGATCTATTACGCCGGCCCGGCCAAGACGCCGCCGGGGATGGCCAGCGGCAGTTTCGGGCCGACGACGGCCGGGCGGATGGATGCCTATGTCGATCTGTTCCAGGGTCACGGCGGCAGCCTCATCATGATCGCCAAGGGCAACCGTTCCAAGGCGGTGACCGATGCGTGCAAGAAGCACGGCGGCTTCTATCTCGGCAGCATCGGCGGCCCGGCGGCGCTGCTGGCGCAGACCAACATCAAGAAGGTCGATCTGGTGGATTTCGAGGACCTGGGCATGGAGGCGATCCGGAAGATCGAGGTCGTGGATTTCCCCGCGTTCATCATCGTCGATGACAAGGGCAATGATTTCTTCGAAGCGATGGGGTAGAGTGGCGCATCGTGCTCCCCCTCATCGAACAACACCGCAGCGAGTTGGCCGAACTCTGCCGCCGCTATCGAGTGCGGCGGCTCGATCTGTTCGGATCGGCTGCGCAGGGCAGCTTCGAGGAGTAACGTAGCGATCTCGACTTTCTCGTGGATTTCGAGGATCTGAGTCTGCGAGATGCGGCCGACCGGTATTTGGGCTTGCTGATCGATCTCCAGGATCTCTTCGGACGCAGCGTTCGATCTCGTCTGCGATCGCGCGATCCGCAATCCATTCTTCCGCCGGGCTGTCGACCAGACGCGCCTGCAACTCTATGCCGCCTGACGCGTATGTCCACCCAACCGAGCATGTCGCCACCGTTCGCTGAAACCGCCCGCCGGCCTCATTAGAAATCTCCGGCCTGATTGTAACCTTTCCCCACTTTCATCCGTATTGCAGCTTGGTTAGGATGACGCCGATAATGTGGTGTGCGTCACCGGGCGAACTTTGCGCCCGCTGGCGCGTCCAAGAGCGGATTAAGGAAAGGATCAACAGCATGAAACTCCTGCGCAGAACGGCAACGGCCCTGCTGGCGGTACTGCTCATCGCGGCATGCTCCTCGGCCCAGGCCCAGGCCCCGGCCTACAAGCAGCTTCCGGGCACGCCCATCGCCGTGATTAAGGTGAACAACCTCCAGGGCCTCAACGACAAGTTCGTCGCGGTCGTCACCCAGATGGGGCTCAAGCAGTTCCATCCGGCTTTGGGCGACCCGCTGGGCTTCCTCAAGCAGCAGGCCGGCATCAAGGAAGGCCTCGACACCAAGGGCGACCTCCTCGTCGGCATCTACGAGCCCGCCGGCGGTGGCGAACCGCCGTTTGTGCTGCTGGTACCGGTGACCGACTTCAAAGCCTTCGTCGGCAACTTCCAGAACGCAAAGACCGAAGGCGACATCACCACCTTCAACTTCCCCAATGAGACCGAGCCTGTGTATTCGGCCAGCAAGGGAAAATTCGCGGCGCTGAGCCCGCAGAAGGCGCTGCTGACGCAAGCCCCCGGCAATCTCGATATCACCGGCGCGCCTCTCAAGCAGCTCGACTCCAGCGATGTGGCCGCCTACCTCAATGTCAAGCCGCTCTCCGCCCAGGGCCTGCCGGCGCTGCGGCAGATGCGGCCGGACGTTCTTCGCAGCATGGAAGAGAGCCTCAAGCGCGAAGGCCCCTTTGCCCAGAAGATGCTGCCCGCCCTCAAGGCGCTGGTGTCACAGCTCTTCAACGTCGCCGAGGGCGCCATGGAATCCGGCAAGGCCGCCGGCCTGGGAATCAACCTGTCCACCCAGGGCATCGGCTTCAACCTGCTGGCGGACTTCGAGCCCACCAGCTATTTCGGCAAGGCCCTGGCCGACCTCAAGAACACGGATGATTCGCTCCTGGCCGGCCTGCCCAACCGCAAGTATTTCGTCTTCGGCGGCGCCGTCATCGATCCGGTCGTGGTGACCAGGCTGGTTGACGATTTCTTCTCGCCCATCAGCAAGGAACTCACCGGCGCCGGCCCCGACGGCAAGCCGTTCCTGGCCATCATCGACGCGATGCGGGCCGAGATCGCGGCGTCCAGCAGCAGCGTCATGGGCCTGGCGATGCCCACCGGCGCGCCGGGCAAGGAGAGCCTCCTGCAGCAGGTGACTGTGGCTCGCGGCGACGCCAAGAAGATCGCCGCCGTCCAGCGCCAATACCTCCAGGCCACAGTCGATCTGCTCAAGCTGATCCCTGGCGCCGGCGGCGACGTGGTAAGCCTGGCCGTCAAGCCCGATGCCAGGACCATCGATGGCGTGGCTATGGACCAGATCTCCGTCAACATGAAGTTCGACCAGACGACTCCCGAAGGCGCCCAGGCGGCGCAGGCCCTCTCGATCTTCTACGGGCCGGGCGGGCTCAAGGGATACATGGGCGCTGCCAACGACAACAGCTTCGTATCGGTGCTCAACGGCAGCGACGACCTGCTCAATGCCACCGTCGCCGCGGCCAAGAGCCAGGACAAGTCGCTGGCCCAGAGCGAAGCCGTCAAGGCCGTCAGCTCGCAGCTTCCGGCCAAGCGGCTGTGCGCCTATTACGTCTGCGTCGATAACATCATCACGACGGCGTTGCAGTACATGGCTCAGTTCGGCTTCCCGATCCAGGCCAAGCTCGAACCCGATCTGCCGCCCATCGGCATGACCCTCTCCACCGAGGGCGCTGCCCTGCGGGCGGACGTGTTCATCTCCAACAAGCTGATCGAAAACCTCGTTGCTTTCGGCCTGCAGATCAAGATGCAGATGGAAAAGGGCGCCAAGCCCGGTGGAATCTAAGCGTAGATGTTCCGGTTTGCCAGTTCCGGTTCGCCAGTTCAGGCTTCAGCCTGCGGGAAAGAGAAGCAGCCTGAAGGCTGAATTCCGAACAGATTCGGAGGACACATGCGACGTGCATCATCCCTGATCGTGCCCATGTTCGTGTTGGCAACCCTCGCCAGCGCGAATCCCTCAAGCAGTTGCCGGCCGGGCCGCTCATGGTGGCCAAGGTCAACGACCTCCAGGCCGCCAGCGCCAAGGTCGGCGACATGATGAAACAGGCCGGCCTGGTGCAATTGCAGCCCGACCTGGCCGATCCCCTCGGCGCGCTGCAGCGGAACCTCAACATCCTTCAGGGCGTGAACACCAAGGGCGACCTCGCCGTCGCCTGGTATACCCAGGAAGGTCCCGGGGCGCCGCTGCCCATGGCCGCCATTCCCGTCAGCGACTATCGCGCCTTCATCGGCAACTTCACCGACGTGAAGAACGACGGCAAATACGACCGCTTCACGCTCTTCCAGCCGATGTTCTGCGTCAATCGCGGCGGCTACGCCGTCGTGGCCGCCAACGCGGAACTGCTCGATCGCAAGGCCGACGGCGTGCAGGTCGGTGGCGTGGCCGGCAAGCTGATGGACGACCGATGCGTCAGCTTCTACCTCAACATGAAGGCCCTCCAGCCCATGGCCCTGCCCATGATCCGCATGGTCAAGGCGATGGCCGCCAATCAGCCGCGCAACCCGCAAGGGCCCGGGCCATCGCCGTTCGCGCTGGCCATGGCCTCGCAGATGTTCGGTGCGGTCGAGCAGTTCGTCGAGCAGGATGACTCGCTCGTCCTCTGCGCCAACATCACCAGGGAAGGCCTGACCACGACCATGCTGGCCGAGTTCGCCCCCGATAGCGCCATTGGCAAGAACCTTGCCGGCGTCACCGGCAGCGACAGCAACGTGCTGCTCGGCCTGCCTTCGGGCAAACTGCTGGCCGCCGGCGGATGGGCCATGGACGGCGCGCAGCTCTGGAAAGCCTTCGACTGGTACATCGAGGTGCTCAAGGCCGCCAAACTGCCGGAGGACCAGGCCAAGGTGCTGGCGGAGAACATCGAAGCCACGAAGGCCATGATGGCCGCCACCAAGGGCGCCAGTTTCGCCCTCATCGCGCCGCCGGCCGACGCCAAGACCGGCCTGCTGCGCGGCTCGATCGTGTTCCGCGGCGATGCCAAGGCCATGGTGGCCGCACAGGCCAAGGCCATGGAGACGCAGAACGCGGTCATGCAGGCGATGGGCGAAACGGGCATGAACGCCAAGGCCAGCGTCACTCGCGCCGCCAAGACCATCGACGGCGTCACCCTCGATCTTGTCACCGTCGAGGTGAGCGTCAACCCCAATCGTCGCGAACTCGCGCCGGCCCAGAAGATGATTGATCTGCTCTACGGCGCTGGGCTCAAGCTCTACGTGGGCGCGGTCAACGACAGCACCTTCTTCGAGGGCATCAATCTCGACGACCAGCAACTCGCCGAGGCCCTCGCCGCGGCCAAGCAGGCCTCGCCGGCCGTTGGCGACCTTCCCGCCGTCAAGGCCGCCGCCGCCCGGCTCCCCGTCAAGCGTATTGCGGTTGGCTACCTCTGGCTCGGCCAGATTCTCACGACTGTCGGCGACGTGGCCGCCCAACTGGGCCAGCCGCTGCCTGTGAAGATGCCGGGTGACATGCCTCCCCTGGCCATGTCGCTCGGCGCCGAAGGCGCGGGCGTTCGCGTCGATACCGTGATTCCCATCGATATGGTGAAGGGAATCGTCGACCTCGTCATGCAGGCGCGCGATCGGCCGGTGCGCGACCGCCCGGCGCGCCCGCGTCCGCCCCGGCCGGCCCAGCCGCAGCCCTGAGCATCCGAAATTTAATATCTGAAATCTGACATTTGAAATCTGACATTTGAAATCTGACATTTGAAATCTGAAATCTGACATTTGAAATCTGAAATCTGAAATCTGAAATCTGAAATCTGAAATCTGAAATCTGAAATCTGAAACCCATGGACCGCACCCTGATTATCCTCAAGCCCGACGCCGTCCAGCGCGGGCTCTGTGGCCAGATCATCGCCCGGCTCGAAGCCAAGGGCCTCCAGATCGCCGGCATGAAGATGATGACGATCTCGCGCTCCCTCGCCGAGCAGCACTATGCCCCGCACAAGGGCAAGAGCTTCTACGAGCCGCTGCTGAAGTTCATGACTTCTTCGCCCGTGATCGTCATGGGCGTCGAAGGCAAGGACGTCATCAACATCGCCCGCAAGCTCATGGGCGCCACCTTCGGCGGCAAGGCCGAGCCCGGCACCATCCGCGGCGACTTCGGTGTGAGCAACGCCTTCAACCTGATCCACGGCTCCGACTCGCCCGAGAGCGCCCAGCGCGAGCTGGCACTGTTTTTCCGGCCGGACGAGCTCATCGACTGGACACCGCTGATGCGCCAGTGGGTCTACGATCTCAGCAAAGGACTGCCCGAGTAATCTGAAGCGGAAGCGTCAGCGCCCGCCCTGTCCGTCTGAAGCGGAAGCGTCAGCGCCCGCCCCGTCTGTCCGGAGACTTATAAAGGGGGAGACTTATTCCCACAACGCTACCCCGTCATGGCGGAATACAGCAGCGGAGCGTTTCCACGGGGAGGCGGATGGCCTCCAGTTCCCGCCGACGCTTCTTGGCGTGCGAGGCCCGCGCTGCAGCGTTCTTTCGCTGGTCCTCCCGGATCTCGGCGGCGATCCGCGTCAGGCGCTGCGTCCGGTCCTCCTCGTCGTGAAGCGTCAGCGCATCCAACAGCGCGCTGGTGGCTTGGCGCATCTGGCAGATGTTCACCTCCGGATTTTTTTTCCCGCAGCCGCTCGGTCTGGCGGGCCAGGAACAAATGGCTGACCTGCGTGATCCGCAGGTGTCGCAGCACCGAAACGTATTTCCGCACCTCGAAATGGTCCAGCCCCAGTTCGTCCTTCTCGTCCTCCAGCGTCCGCTCCACCGACCACCGGTGGAAGGCCACGTGCAGAATCACCTCCAGCGGCACCCCCGGCGACGCATCCGAGAGGAAATACTTGATCTCATCCCGGTCCAGAACGTTCCGCGCCGCCACCAGCCAGTACGGACCCACCACCCGTCCGTCCCGTTTCATCCAGAATGGCGCCGCGCGAACTTCCCAGACCATCGGCCCCGCGTCCGTGTCCTTGATGTGATACGGTACCCACTCCTGATCCAGCAGCGGCCGCGACCAGCGCACCATGTTCTGCACCTCGCCCCGCGGCGTGTTGACGCTGCTGGGCTGGCGCACCCACCCCATCAGATTCTTCGGGATTTCCAGCACGAAACGCAGCTTCAGCTCCTCCAGCCCCTCGATGAACGCCGGCTTCTCCGCGTACCATTCGTCGGCCGTCACCCACCCGAAATGCATCCCGTTGCCCACGGCCCGCCGCAACTGCTCCAGCGCGATCAGGTGCTTGGGACGATAGCTCAGCGCGGTGGGGATCCCCACCTCCTTTCGCCGCTGCGCGTCCCATCCCTTTTCCGGCAGGTACAGGTCGCTGTCCAGCATCGCCCGAAACTGCCCGTCGAAGCTGGCGTAGGCCAGATGCACCGCCATCACGCAGTTGTCCTTCTTGCCGGTGGCCCCGCAATACTGCCGCTGCACGCAGGCGGTCTTCCGCCCCTTCTTGGGATAGCCCGACTCGTCCACGATGGCGATGGCCTGCGCCTCGCCGTGGTCGCGGGTGACCAGTTGCTGCACGCGGTCACGCAGGCGATCGTGGTCCCACTCGGCCAGCGACAGAAATTCCTGCAAGGTCCGTGGCGGCACGTCCATGAGCCGCGCGATCGGCTGCACGCTCTTGCGTTGCAGATCGCTGAGCTGGCCGGACACGTATTCCTTGAGATGGTAACGCGTGTCGAAGCTGACAAAGCAGTCGGCGAACTCGTCCAGGTAGCCGGACAGGGCCGGTCTCAACGCGCGGATCTGTTGCACGGTCATCCGTGACCTCCGGGTCAACTCACCCGCGCCTCACGGATGATCTATCGGCACAAAAGGCCGAAAAACATGGGCGGTAGCGCTGTGGGAATAAGTCGCTGAAAACACACTGCTCCACCGTTTACTACGGTCATAGATACCCGCTGTTGGGCCGTCTTCAATCAATTTTTGAGAAAATGACGCAGATGATAACCTCAGGTCGCGCCCCACTGGCTCGTGCGGAACCAGACAAAGATGTCAGGTTCACTTTGTTATTTTCTCGTTCTTGCGACGATTAGCCCGTTGCGCCCGCATCCGTGCCCGCCAGGGCTCACGTAGGCTCGGCTCCGCACCCCTCACGGCCCGCCCCTGCACGCGAGCACCAGGGAAGCCGAAACGCGGAAGAAGCCGAAACGGGGTAGGGGAGCCGGAACGGGGAGGGGAGAGGAGGGGAGTAGTTTCGAGCGACAGCAGGATAATGAAAACCATCATAACCGGCTGAGCACGACGCCCAGCCAAGCCGGTGCCTTCCGCGAGGTTCGCCCTCGGCCCCCGCACGCGCGCTGCGCCAATTGACCATCCCGCCCCGCCAAATCCCTCGCTTTCCCGCGAAAAACCCCGCCACCGTTTCGCCATGCCTCGCGCGGCCGAACCGATTTGCGCAACACCCGCGGATAGATTGAAGGGCGCGCCACCCGCGACTCCCACCGGCCGACGTCACGCCGGCGCAGGTGGCCACCGCTCAACCAAGGAGCACCCATGCCTTCCGCACTATCTGCTATCCACTGGCAACTGGCAACTGGCAACTGGCAACTCGGAACTGGCAACCAGCCACTGGCAACTCGCCGCTCCATGGGTGTCGCTTCCTGTCACTTCCGCGTCGTTTGGTGATCGGTTCCGTGCTGCTTGGATGTCGGTTCCATGTCGGTTTATGTCACTTTTTCCAGGACGCATCTAAATAAATGAATGCAACTTCGGCTCTCAACCCCCTTGCTGGAGAACACTTATGCCCGACCTGCCCGGAACAACTCGCCCACAGAGTGAATTCTCCGCCCCTTCTGTCACAATCCTGCCGGACCCGCCCCCGCCCGCTGGACCTCCCTGCCCATCTCCCGCCGCTGCCCCGCCAAGCCGCTCGCGGAGCACTCAAAATCATGATCCGCAACCTCCAATCCACAACCGCCGATCTGGAATCCCCGCGTCCGCCAATGCCTTCGTGTCTTCGTGCCTTCGTGGTGAAAAATCCGTGTCTCCGTGCCTCCGTGGTGAACCTGATCGCCTGCGGAACGAACCCACCGATTCTCCCGCCCCAAACCCACAACCTCCCGCCGCGCCAGAACTTGCAGATTCCACTCCCTCTCCCGCCCACCCTCCCCTGCGAAACAAACCCATTTCTATCCCGCCCGCCGCGGCGCCCCCGCACCCAGCGCACTCCACAGACTGCGGCCGCACGCGCCACACTTCACGGGTTCGGGGGACATCCAGAAAGAGCTATCCGCCATTTGCCATTTGCTCTCGGGCTCCAGATCCGATGATACCGCACCAGAGCAGAACTAGTACCTAATCAATGCTAATATCTATATTGACAATCCTATCAACTTGAAGGTAAACAGCGGGTACAGAGGAGCGGTTCCCTTCCGGCATTCTCGACTGACTCTTGCGCGGGTGTAAGGACCATGGAAAAGCCTTCGGAAAAAACCAAGCTTGTCGCCGTTTCGCGTCCACGCCGGCCGCTCGATGCGATCTTCTGTCCCAAGGCCATCGCCGTTGTCGGGTCCAATGCCTCGCCCGGCACCGTCCCCTACGACATCTTCCACAACCTGCTGACCAGCGGTTATCGGGGAACACTTTTCCCCGTCGCCCCCGGCAAGTCCAACATTCTGCGCCGTGCGCGCCTACCGCTACGTTGTCGATATCGACACGCCGGTTGACCTGGCCGTCATCGTCTTTCCCGCCGATGTTGTCGATCGCGCCATGGAGCAGTGCGGCCAGAAGGGCATCAAGGCCGCCATCGTCATCTCGGCCGGCTTTCGCGAGGCCGGACCCGTTGGCGTCAAGCGAGAGCAGCGGCTGAAGGAGATCTGCTCGCAATATGGCATTCAGCTCATCGGGCCTAATTGCCTGGGTGTCATCAACACCGATCCGGCGGTGCGGCTCAATGCATCCTTCGCGCGGAAGATGCCCGATCGCGGCCGCATCGCGTTCCTCTCGCAGTCCGGCGCGCTGTGTACTGCCGTGCTCGACTATGCCCGTGACAAGGCGATCGGATTCTCCAAGTTCGTCAGCTTCGGCAACAAGGCCGGCGTCAGCGAGATGGATTTGCTGAAGTACCTGCATGATGATGACCAGACCGACATCATCCTGCTCTATCTTGAGGAGATCGCCGATGGCCGGGCGCTGTCGAAACCGCTCGACAGATCACGCGCGGGCCCAAGGCCAAGCCGATCCTCGCCATCAAGTCCGGCCGCACGGCCGAAGGCGCGCATGCTGCGGCGAGCCATACCGGGTTGCTGGCCGGCGAGGACAATATCTGCGACGACATCTTTCGCGATGCCGGCATCATCCGCGTCACCAGCATCGAGGAGTTGTTCAACAGCGCCATCATGTACGCCTACCAGCCGATGCCCGCGGGCGATCGCCTGGCGATCGTCACCAACGCGGGCGGCCCCGGTGTGATGGCGACCGACGCTGCTGTGCGCAGCGGATTGCACATCGCGCGATTCGAGCCTGCCACCACCGCCCGGCTCAAGCCAGCCCTTCCCGCCACTGCTAATCTTCAGAACCCCGTTGACGTCATCGGCGATGCCCGTGCCGACAGGTACATGGTGGCCCTGGATGCGGTGCTGGATGATCCCAACGTCGATCAGGTGCTGGTCATCCTTACGCCCCAGTCGATGACGGACATTGATGCCATCGCCCAGGGCGTCTGCAAGGTCCGCGAGCATGCCACCAAGCCCATCGCCTGCTCGTTCATGGGCGCCTGCGACGTCGCGGGCGGCGTGCGCCTCCTCCAGGAAGTGCATATCCCACACTACATTCTGCCCGAGTGGGCTTGCCGCGCCATGGCCGATGTCCAGAAGATTCGCGCCTGGCGCAATCAACCCGCCGGCAACGGCGGGCCGCTTGCGGTGGATCGCTCGGCCGCCAAAGCGATCATCGACTCCGCCGAAAAAGGCTACCTGCGTGAGGATGAAGCCCTTGCGGTGCTCAAGGCCTATGGCCTGCCCGTGCCGCAGCACAAGCTCTGCACGTCCGCCGATGAAGCGGCCGCCTTCGCCGATCGCATTGGCTATCCCGTTGTCCTCCGCGCCATCAGCCGCCAGATTATCCACAAGTCCGAAGTCAAAGGCGTTGCGCTGAACCTTGCCAACGCGCAGGCCGTGCGAACGGCATTCGATCAGATGCGCCGCCACATCGCCGATGTCATGCCCGAGGCGAAGCTCGACGGCATGCTGGTTCGGCGGATGATCCCCGCCGGGCGCGAGGTCATTATCGGCGCCGAGCGCGACCCGTCCTTCGGACCGGTCCTGATGTTTGGCCTCGGCGGCATCTACGTCGAGCTCTTCAAGGATGTCACCTTCGCGCTGGCGCCGCTCGATCGCAGTGGTGCCGCCGCCATGGTCCGCCGCGTCAAGGCCTTCCAGATCCTGCACGGCATGCGGGGAGAGGCCGCGGCCGACATCGCCGGCATCGAGGAGTGCCTCATGCGCCTGGGGCAGCTCGTCACTGATTTCGATCGCATCGTCGAACTGGACATCAACCCGCTGATCGCCGGCCCCGCCGACGTCGGCAACGCCGTCGCCGACGTGCGCATCGGCCTGGGTCCTGTCTGAAGCGCCAAGCGTCAGCGCCCGCTCGGGGCGGGCGCGAACGCTTCCGCTTCAGACGCTGGTTACACACTCAAAGGAGCGACCATGGAAAAGACCGAAATCGAGCAGCGCGTGAAGAAAGTAATCTGCCAGGTTCTGGGCGTGGATGCGGACCTTGTCAAGCCGGACAGCCACTTCGTTTTCGACCTGGGGGCCGAGAGTACGCAATCCGTGCAGCTTGTGGCCGGCTTCGAGGGCGAGTTCGGCATCGAGATGGACAACGACGCCGCGCTGAAGATCCAGACCGTCGGCTCGGCCGTCGACTTCATCACTGGCTATGTCCGTTGATGCGGAGCGACATCCGACTTCCGAAGGTTGCAAGGCCCGCCATCAGCGAGGGTTGCGGCGTTCATCACGCTCGTGTTTGAGGGCAGCCTCAACGCCGTCTCGCGCACTTCTTGCGCGGAAACTCATGCGCTGGTCGTCGGGCAAAAGACATTTGCCCCGCCCTTCGGCCGAATCCAGCGATGCCGCCGCAGTCAACTCCGCCGGCCCGCACCATCCATGAAAATGCACTTGCCGCACCGCGGCAGGGGAAACACCCAGTGTTGCCGCGTTTTGTCCCGCCGCCAAGCTCGTTCCGCCTGGCTTGGCGCCGTTGTCCGGGCCACCAACGCGCAGAGGCTCCGGATTATGAGAACGATCCCTGTGATTCGATCGCAATCCCAGGCGAGAACCAGGTGCCCGTGCAGGCGCAAATTGAGTCAATGATTGACGCCAACTTTGCCGATGAGGCATTCCAGTGTGGGTATGTGGCAACATTAACGGCACAATGGAACACCTGCGGGCGGCGCAACCGTTCGCGAAACCAGCGGAAAGGATCGGATCATGACCAGGCGGAAGAAGCAGCAGAAGCGTTCGCGGGCGGTTTGCACCCCGTTTTCCCTCGTGGAGAACCTTGAAAGCCGTGTCTTTCTATCCGGCACCGTTGCCGTGGTGGTGACCGCCGGAGCGATCACTATCACCGGCGATACCGCGGATAACGCAATCAGTATCGAGCAGCAGGGCGCCCCCGGTGCGTTCAACATCACCGGCGCCAACGGCACGTCGGTGACCTACAACGCCCACACCTACTTGACCGACGTTGCCGCGCCCGTCACCGCGGTCACCGGCGACTGGACCATCAACATGGGTGGTGGCAATGACAGCGTTGTCGCCGCCAATAACCTGTCCCTGGTCGATGCCACCGGCGTGCGCCACAGCCTGACCTACACGGGCCTGGCTGGCAATGACAGCCTTTTCCAGGCGACGCCGGCCTCGGGCATGGTCGCGTTCCTGGATGCGCCGATTGCGCAGGACGAGGTCCAGACATTGACGCTCGATTCCGTGGCCACCACCGGCACCTTCGACCTCGGCTACAACGGGAACAGCGTCACCCTCAACTACAATGACAGCGCGGCCACGATCGAGTTGGCGTTGAACGCGCTGCCCGGGCTCGGGACTGTCGCAGTCGCCGGAACCAGCCTCGACGATTCGCCCGTCATGACCTTCACGTTCGTCGGCATCGCCAGCCCGCAACTGCTGACGATCGACGCCAGTCTTCTGACGGGCCCGACTGCCACCATGGCTGTCGCCACGCCGTATTCGACCCTTGGCGCCCCGGCCGCCGGCTCGATCACCATCACCGATGCCGCCAGCGCGCGTGCGGCGGGCACTCTCACCTTCCTGTCGAATCTGGTGGCTGGCGACCGCGTGACGCTGAACGACGGCGCGGGCGACGTGCGCACCTACACCGCGGTGACCGGCACGGCCGCCGCCGGGCAGTTCCACATCGGCGGCTCGAAAACCGTTACCATGACCAACTTTGTGGGCGCGGTGAATAACGCCAGCCCGGTGCTGGCCATCGGCGCCACGGACAACTCCGACGGTTCCTGCTCGCTGCAGAACGACGCCTCCGGCGCGGCCGGCAACAAGGCGATCGTCATCTCGACGTTCTCGCTCACGCGCATCCGGGCGACGGGCATGACGGGCGGCGGGATCAGCAACGTGGCGTCGGGCAACACCGTGACGCTCAGTGACGGCATCCACGCGCCGGTGGTGTTCACTTTCGGCGGCGGCGTGGGCCAGGTCCCCATCGGCGCCACGGCGGTGGCGACCGCCGGCAACCTTGCCACGGCGATCAATTCCGTCGGCGGCCTCCTGGCCATGGCAGCCACTGACAATGGCGACGGCAGCATCAGTCTGACCCAGAATGCCTTTGGCCTGGCGGGAAACACGACGATCAGCCACACCGGCGCGCGGATCGCCTCGGTCGATTTCGACGGCGGCTTCGACAACACGAACCTGGCCGATGGCGACACCGTGACCCTTGACGACGGAACCGACACGCCCCTGGTCTTCACCGCAAGGGCCGGCGCCGGGAACCAACGAATTCCTCATCGGCGGCAGCGCCGTGGAGACGATGAAGAACTTCGTGACCGCGGTGAACGCGGCCGCAAACCTGAATATGACGGCGGTCGACAACTACGACGGAACCTGCACAATCACCAACGACGCTGCCGGCGTGTTTGGCAATACTCCGATCGACGTCACCGGTTTTTATGATGCCGCGAGTGCCATGAGCGGCGGCACCGGCTATGGCATCGACCTGCTGAACCTCACGGCCACCATGGGCGATGGCACGAACTTCCTGGGCGTGGGCGCTGGCGGAAGCGGGCAGTCGAATATCTACGGCAACCTGACTTACACCGGCGGCGCCGGCAACGACACCGTCGCCATCCAGGGCGCATTCATTGGCGGCAACGTCACCGCCACCCTCGCCGCGGGAGACGCGACCACCGGCGACAGTTTCATCCTTTCGGATGACCTGGCGGAAAGCCCGAGCATCGCAGGGACCCTCACCGTCACTCAGACCGATGGCCTGAGCACCATCCGGATCTCCAGCGCGGACCAGATCGGCTCGCCCGTGTACATCGGCGGCGTTACGAGCATCAACGTCGGCAACAGCACCTCCGGTACGCCCACTGCGACGTTCCGCAACGTCCAGATCGACGGCGCCTTCACCTACACCGGCGGCACTGGCGCCGACGCGGTCAATTTCCTGGGCAGCGCCAACTTCGGCGATGCGGTGACGATCAACCTCGGGGCGGGCGCCAATTCATGGACGACCACCGGCACGCAGGAAGTGCAAACCCTGACGCCCAGCGACGTGTCCGCGTCGGGGACCTTCAAACTGAGTTATGGCGGGGTCCAGACGGGCGCCATCGACTATGACGCAACCCTCCTGGAGATTCAGGCGTGGGTGAATACCCTGCCTGGCTGCGAATCCGTGACGGTGGGCGGGAACACCCTGGATGTCGGCGGAGACATGACCTTCACCTTCGGGGCGAATGACGGCGACGTCCTGCCATTGACGGCGGACGTGTCGGCTTTGGCGACCGCGGTGCCTGGGCCCGTGACCGCATCCATTGTGGAGACAACCAAGGGTAGCAACTACGAGTTTGCCTCGATCACCGGCGCCGCCCTGACCTACACCGGCGGGGCCGCCGCGGATACGGTGACTCTCGGCGGGCGCGTCATGATCGATGGCGCAGCGACGTTCACCCTTGGCACGAGCACTGCGGGCGACAGCGCCAACAGCATGACCGCGGCCAACGTGGTCGCCGATGGCGCTTTCACGATCACCGGCGGAACCGGCGGCGATAACATAACGCTGGGAGCCAAGCGGTTCCTTGGCCGGGGGGCATTCAGCGCCACTCTCTACGCCGGCGCGAACGTCCTCTCCATGGACAACGCCGACGTCACGGCCTTTACCTACACAGGTCTGGCCGATGGCGATGCCCTGACGATTGGCGCGACCAGCTTCACCGATGCCGGGGCCTTCACCGTCGGGGTGGGCGATGGGGCCAATAGCCTCACGATGGCCAACGCCACGATCACCGGCGCCATCGCCTACACGGGCGGGGCCGGCAATGACAACGTCAACATCGGCGGCGGATGGCTCGAAGCCAAGAGCACGGTCAGCTTCACCATGGGCGCCGGCACGAACGCGGTGACCCTCAACGGCCGGAGCAAGAACGTGACCTATGGCGGGACCGGCGGCACCAATGCCCTGACGATGGGCACCAGCGCTGCCGCCAAGGGCTACACGCTGGTCGGCAACCTGGCGTTCACCGGCGGAACCGGCGCCAACCAACTCGACTTCGACGGCAGCCTCCGTGGCCTGACCTACGTTGGCGGCGCGGCGGCCGACACCATCAACCTCGGCGCCGGGGCCAACGCGTACTTCCTGGCGAGCGCCGCCGTCAACGTCAACGGCGCGGCCGGCGCCAATGCCCTGACGATCAAGAATGGCAGCATCCGCGGCGCCGACACCCCCGGCAACGGATTGACCTATACGGGCGGCGCCGATGGCGATACGTTGAACTTCGGGCAAGGCGGCGCGGCCGGCGTGCGCGTGTACAAAGGCGTGCTGATCAACCTTGGCAATGGCGCCAACTTCGCCAATATCGACAACTCGGTGTTCAACAGCACCAGCGGCTCGTTCGTGCTCAATGGCGGAACGGGCGTGGACACGATTGCCTTCGACGTCGCCGGCAGCTCGCGCACCGTGTTCGCGCGTGCGGCGACGATTGCCGGCGCCGGTGGGGCCGACATCTTCACCGACCGCAGCGTGCTCGGCTCGGCCGGCACGGAGTATCTCGGCAGGACGGCGGCCACCAAGCTGGCGTTCACCGGCTTCCGCAACGCCAGCGCCCAAATCAACGGCAGCACGACCGGAACCGTGCATGCTGGCGCGGCGTTGGTCACACCAAGTTACGCGTGATCCGGCAACGCCCCGACAGAGCATTCCCAAGGCTGCCACCGCGAGGTGGCAGCCTTTCTTATGCCCGGATGGCTCATGGCCGCTCGATGACCGGGGCGCTGGCCACGCGCGGGCGGATGGGCAGCCGCTCGATGCCCGGGAAACTCGGGTCGCCCAGTGCGCGTAATTCCTCCTCGCCCATGAACGGGCAGCACGCATCCACCCACGCGATAAGCCGATGCAAGCTGACCTGGTCTGCCTTGACGCCGTAGTGCTTGCCGTTCGAGGCCAGATCGACCAGGTGGCTATTGGCCGAGAGATACTGCATGGGGCGAAGTGTCGTGAGGCCCTTGGGGTCCATTTGGTTCTGCGCACTCTCGACGGGAATGGCGCCGGAGATGCCGTAGCCGGGCCCGCCGCGGACAGGATTGTCCCAGCCGGCGGGACCAACCAGCGTGAGGTAAGGTTCCTTGAACACACTGCGCCCGGGCCGCAGCGACAGATTCGGCTCGGCGGCCTCCCTGGCCTTTCCATCGTGGCATTTCACGCAGTAGCGATCCAGCAGCGGCTGGGCGAATCGCTCGTAGCTGATGCTCTCGTGGCCCAACGCTGGCGGCGAAAGTTCTGTTGGCGGCCGTCGCATCGCCAAGCCCTGCTTCTGCGGCGGCGCCGTGCTGTGCATCTCGTGGCAGCCGACGCAGCCGCGCTGCTCGCCCGGCATCAGGCCGGTGAAGCTTCGCATCGTGTGCAGGCAGCGCCGGTCGCCATCGAGAAGCTGGAAGAACAGCGTCCGTCCCGCCGGCGCCTTGAAGTAAACCGACCCATCCGCCTCGACGGGAACCTCGGAGAGGATCCGCTTGACGCCTTCCTCCTGGACGATCGACACCGGCGGGCCCGAATTGCGATAGGTCTTGTTCCAGGTCGAGTACGTCTTGTAATCCAACTGGAGAACTCGCAGGTATTTCACCTTTCCGCGCGGCAGATCGCGCACGCCCTGGCAGATGTCGGCGCTGAAGAAGACGCCACCCTCAACCGGCTTGCGTTCGCTGCCCGTGCCCGGCCAGACGACGCGGTCGGGCTGGCGCGGCGGCGCGATGCGCGGCTTGACCGGCATGGCGTGCCAGATGTTATGGCTGCCCTCGTAGATCAGGTCGCGGTTGCCGTGTACGTCCATCAGATAGAGCCGGAACTTGTCGCCCGGCCCCCGCGCCGAGACGAGGAAATCCTCTTCCGAAAGCGGATACGCGGTCTTGTAGCCGGTGAATCGCCCCGAGGCGTGGTAATCGGCGGCTTCGATTGAATCCACCGGCGGGGGAGGCACCTCCGGCCAGCGGCACATCGGCCGTGACCTTGGTCAGCCCGAAGGGGAAATCGCGGCCCTTTTCGGGATCGATGATGCCGATCGAGCCCGGCCACCAGTCGTGATGCGCCACGCCGGAGAACATCACGCGGCGGCTCCCGGGAATCTCGCGCGGCTCGGAGAGATGGTCCGGCCAGACCGACTGGTTGCCCCAGAAATGAGCCGTGCCCGTGCCGTCCTGGTTGGTCGTCCAGAGTTTCTGCAGACGCCACAGCGGCTTGTCGGAGTATTCCCAGCGCGAGTAAATCACCCGGCCGTCGCTCAGAAGCGACGGGCACGAAATCCGGCTCGCCGTTGTAACTGATCAGGTAGACATTGCGCCCATCGGCGTCGCAGCGGGCGAGGATGTACGAATAGATGAACGGCCCGCAGCGCACGTAAGAGTTGCCGCGAGTGGTGGTGAAGAGAATGTGGCCGTCGGGCAGGTAGATGGGATCGATGTCGTCGTAGTCGCTGTCGGTGAGCTGGCGCAGACCCGTGCCGTCGACGTTCATCTCATAGAGATGAAAGCTCTTCTCATCGTGCGGCTTGTAGCAGAAGAGGATCCGCTTGCCGTCAGAGGAAAGATCGGGCCGCCAGAAACTCCCCGGCCTCTCCGGGGCGAGCTGGCGAAGCTGCCCGCCGGGATGCAAGCCGTCGAGGACCAGCAGCCGGCCTCCCGCGACGGCCATGATGCCCATGCGATGGATGGCCTCATGTCGCGATTCAGGGCCTTGCGGCAGCGGCTGATCGATGAAGAGCAGTTGCGTGAAGTCCAGCAGGGGATTCTTGAACAAGATGCTGCGCTTGGTCCGACGCACCGCGAAATACAGCTCCTTGATGGCCGGATCGACGCCAGCGTATGCATCGTCGGGCGAATCCGACCCAAGCAGCCCCGGGACTTTTCCCCACGGGCCGCCGCCGAAGGGTGCGGCGATGAGGGCCGGCTTCCACGCCGAGTCGTCGAAAGCGAGCTGCTGCCATCCATCGGCGGCTTGTTTCTCGCTGCGCCAGGCGACATCCGACACGAAGGTCATCAGTCGGCCGTTTGCGAGCGTGATGTCGAGTTGTGCGATAAGCCCCGCGGGGTTCTTGCTCGGTGCCGGACGGTTCTCGGCCCGCACGGCCAGGACATTGCCGCCGGCCTTGAGCAGCTTGCCGACCGGAAAGACGGCGACGCGCTGCCACGTATCCTGGCGCCGATGCGCGTGCCGTTGACGAAAACCTCGCAGGCATCGTCGGCGGTGATGCGAAGCTCGGCCGCGCGAGCGTCCGATGGCACGTCGAAACGGCAGCGGAAGAATCGCGCGGCGGCCGGGGCATCTTCGGCGGGCTTGCCTTCGGGATACCAGATCCAGGCTGGAACGGCGTGGCCATCGCTGGTTGGCCGCGTTTGCGGGCTTTCCACCAACACCTTCAGACGCTGGGACAGTTCATCCAGTTCTTTGAGGTCCACCGGGAAATCCGGCGATGGTTGCACGCGCCAGTCGCTGCGCGATCTGGCGTGCCCAGGCGATTTCTTTCGCCGACCGCTGTGGCAGCGGCTCACCCATGGCCTGAAAGAGCCAGTCGCGGTTTAGCACAGCCTCGGCTTCCGCGGCCGTGAGCGATGCGGCACCCGCGCAACTGGCTCGCGCTGTGATACAGAGCGCGATGAGAGACGCCAGGACCCACATTCTCGATTTCATACGCCGGCCTCCTGTGCGTCATTGAAGTGCCATGAGCCGCCCAGGTCAACAGCGTGGAGCGTGCCGCCCCCGGCCGCGGTCTTCGCACGGTGGAGCGTGCCGCCCCCGGCCGCGGTCTTCGCACGGCGGAGGGCCGCGCGTGCCACGGTGGAGCGTGCCGCCCCCGGCCGCGGTCTTCGCACGGTGGAGCGTGCCGCCCCCGGCCGCGGTCTTCGCACGGCGGAGGGCCGCACGTGCCACGACATCAGTGCTTGGTGTCAACAGGTGATCGTGCCGCCGGTAGGCAAAAGTGGAGGCGTTTTGAGCTGGTTGACGGCCATTGAGATGCTTTGGGCGCTGGCGGCGGGGGGGCTGGTGCTGGCGCGCTTTGGCGGCGGGGCGGTGGCGTTAGCTGCAGCGCCGCACGTGCGCCGGCCAGTCAACCGGCGATTCTGGGCGTGCATCGCCATCGCCGCACTGCTGCATGTCCTGCTCATCAGCCCCTCGCTCTGGGAATTGTTCCGCTCGAAGCTTCACGAACGGCCGCTGGGCATCCCCGGTGGCAGCGGCAACCGGATCGCCAAGGGCACGCCGGATGCCACCGGCGGCAGCGCCAGCGGCGCACAACAGAAAGAGGCGATCATCAAGGCGCGAACGGTGCAGGTCAGCGCTCGCAAGCGCCCCGACCGCGGCAAGTCGCTCTACATGCAGCGGGTCACGCGCGACGGGCTGCTGGCCTTGCTCAAGTCGCGCGAAGGCGGCGAGGTGGAGATCGGGCGCGATGCGGAATTGTCGGGGATGCTGGATAGCGTCGGCGATTCAGGCGGCGGCGACGGCGGGCCGCCGGGGCTGGACGAGGGCGAGGGCGGCGGCGCCACGGCCGCGGGATCGCCCTATGGCACCAAGCGCGGCAAAGGCGGGGCCCTGTGGCTGTATCGAATCAAGTACGAAGGCGGCGATTGGGCGGCCAATCCGCCGCCCTGCCGACGCTGCTTCGCGAAGTGAAGCTGGTGCTGAAAGTGCCCGTGGCCAGCCAGCAGGAGACGATCACGCTCGCGGAACTGGTACATCATCGCGGGCCGAACATGCCCAGCATGCTCTTCATGACCGGCACCGGCCGGATCGCCGCCAGCGAACAAGACAAGCTGAACCTGCGTGACTATCTCCTGGGCGGCGGGCTGCTCGTGGCCGACTCCAGTGGCGGGTTTTTCGAGACGGCCTTCGAGCAGTTCATCGCCCAGGTGCTGCCGGGCAGGCATCTCCGGCCGATCGAGTTTGATCATGAGGTCTACCGTGGCCGGAAGATGCCTTACAAACTGCCGCGCGGATGCCCGATCTATCGTCAGCACGGGTCGGCCGATGCGCGCGGGATTTTCGCGGATGACGGCCGGTTGATGGTCTTCATGAGCCCCGGCGACATGGGCAGCGCCTGGGCGGTGGTGAGCCTGGGTCAGAAGCGAGGCGCGGTGGAGATGGCGTTCCAAATGGGAACGAACCTGGTGGCGTACAGCCTGTGGTACGTGCGGGACCGGAGGAAGACATGAGTCAGGTTACGATCAGCAATCAGCGCCCGTCGATCCGGGCGACCAAGCGTGTGTCACTGCTTTGGGTCATGATTGCCGTGGCGCTGCTGCTGCACGTGGTCCTGCTGGTGGTGCTAAGCCCCAGCATGTTCCGCAAGAGCGCGGATTCGCCCGAGGCGATTTATGAGCGAGGAGAGACGGCACTGGCCGCGGGGCAATACACCGATGCCATGGACCTCTTCCAGAAGGTGCTGGACCTCCAGCCCAAGCTTGCGCCCGTGTTTGAGAAGGCGGCCGAGCAGCACCGGGTGGCCGAACGGCTCAATAAGCAGCAGTTGGCGCGGGTGGGCACGACACAACCGGCGGGGTCGACTAGTGGCGAGGTCACACCGCCCGCATTGACCACTCCGCAACTGGTCGCGCCGTCCCCAACAAAGGTGAACACGCCATCCACGAGGCCGGCGGGCAGCACGTTTGTGCCGCCGGAACTGGCGCCGCGTCCGTAAGGCCCACCACGGCGCAACCGCGGACTCATAAGACCATGCGAGGCGGCGGGTTTGGCGAAGGCGGCTTCGGCAAGCCGGCGGGCCGGCGGGCCGGAATAGTTTGCAATCGAGCGAGCTCAACGATAGGATTTGCCCTCAGCGTCGTCTATAGATTTGGCCGGGTGCCTGCTCGGTTCGGGACTGGCCTGTTCTGAGCAAGGCGACAGGGCGTGAGAGGCGACTGGAGAGACGTTGTCTGCCAACGTGAAGCGGTCGCGCGTGCCGCGCCTGGCGCGTACACCCGGGTTGTCCGAAATGGCGACGCAATCGTTCCCCCAGTTGGGTACCGGGCGAGGCTCGTCTCGCCCGGCAAAGGAGACAGTATGGCGGCATCATGGCGCGACCTCGAGGGATTCATCACCAGGCTCATCAGCGGCGAGAAGGCGGAGGCGCTTCCGGTCCTGTCCGGCGCATGAGAAAGAGCGCGAGGAAGACGCCGCGGCAACGGCGCTTTCAGCGGGCGATCACGGAGGCCATGGAATCGCGAATGATGCTCGATGCCGGGCCGTCTCTGCCCATGGCCCCGGCGGTGCTGGCGCCGACACTGCCCCAGCCGACCGTTGACAGCCGCATCCCCCTGCCGACGGTGCATGTCGCACCGTCCGACAGCGCGCCGCAGATTGCCTACGACCCGAGCGATACACGAAGGCTCGTGGCGGTCTACGCCGAGCGATCGGGTGCCGGCGATTCGTGGATTGAGATCGCATACTCCACCGACAGCGGCGCAAGCTGGGGAGTTCTCACGGACCTGGGGGCCTATGCGTATGACTCCGACCCGGGCGTGGCCTACGACCGCTCGCACAATTTCTACATAGTTTGGGACTCGCACGCGGGCGGGTTCACCAGCGGCGAGATCGACATCTCCAGTTTTGCGTTCACGGGCAATGTGCCCGCGCGGGTCATCAGCGGCAAGCCGCTGTACCAGTGGATCAACTATGATGCCGCCTACCAGCCGGTGATTGCCGTCGATAACAACCCCGACGTTACGCCAGCCGATCCGGTCACCGGCCTGTCGGTGGAAGACAAGGTGCTGACCTCGACAGCGCCTTCTCCGGTGCCGTACGCGCGCGACAGCGTCATCTACGTCGCGTACACGGTGGATAACACTCACGGCCAGACCGGGATCTTTCCCATCAACGAACCGACCAAGTCGGTCATCCGTCTGATGGCCTCCGATGACCAGGGGCAGACCTTCTCAACTTCAGTCATTCCGGACGATAGTACGATCTTCGCGGGAAACGACGTACTCAATGCATGGGATTCCAGCAATCCGCAGTTGGCAATCAGCCAGGGCAGCCTTGATGGGCGAGTTCCTGCGGGTCAGTTGAACGTCATCTGGCACGAGGAGATGGGGACCGGCAATAACACGATCCAGTTCGATCACGTGAACAATGGTGGACGTGGTTTTTGGTTCAACGACGTCGAGGGCTGGCCAGCCGGCGCTATCCCCGAGGGCGGCTCGCAGACCTTCACGATCAACGTGAACTTCTCCGATCCCACGGCCGTGATCGCCGACATGGATGTTGAGATGCGCATCCATCATTACAACGATTCGCAAGTTGCTATCCTGCTGACGCCACCGGCGACATCCGGCGTAGCGCCAATCTGGCTATTGCTACCCAGGCCTCCGATTGATCCATTCATTCCGTGGCCGCATTGGCAGGGCGCCAGCGGTGTCGATCTGGGCGTTATCGGCAGCGCCCCTCTCGTATTCGACCAGGACGCCGCGCGCCCGATCTGCGATATCACCGCTACCGGGCCGTACGGCGCGCATTTCCAGCCGGAAATTCCGTCTTCACTCGATGGGGTCGATGGCATGACGGGGGCGCAGCTTGATGGGGCGTGGACGTTGACCGTCTACGATACCGTGGCCGATGCTGTGCCGCCTTTCCCAGCCTATCTGCAGGACTGGGGCCTGAATTTCACCTCGGAACTGACGACTCACACGGACGTTACGATCACGGGCGGTGTCATCGGCAGCTCGCCCGGGCTGCCGTATCCGACTGCCGATCTGGTCTCGCCGGATCGGGGCGTTGGCCCCGGTCTCTCCATTGCGTCGGATAACACCTGGGGATCGTTCAGCCCGTATGAGGGCAGGCTCTACGTCGCGTACACGACCGCAGGCAAGGACATTGCCTACTCATACTCCGATGATGGCGGGACCACGTGGCATGCCGGCGGGATCGTCAACGACGACAACCCCGTGCTTGATGGCTATTCCGAAGGCGGCCGCACTCAGTTCGAGCCTCAGGTTGCCGTGGACCAGACCACGGGCACCGTGGTCATGACTTGGGTCGATGGCCGCAACGATGGGAGCAATGCGCGCGTTGCCACCTACATCAGCGCCAGCATCGATGGTGGCACGACCTGGAGCCCGCAGACCTATCTCAACGTCCCCAACACGGCAACCGACTCGATCACGCAGGAACTGGTGGACCTGGGACCCACCATGACCAACCAGTCGGCGGGGAACGGCGCCCGCGACACGATGTTCGGCATTGGCGAGCGTCAGGGCCTCACAGTCTGGGGCGGAAGGGTCCACGCGGTCTTTTCCAGCAACGACAACGGTGGCCTGTTCAACATCACGTCAACGATTGCCACCATCCCTTCCGGTCCGCGTATCGAGGCCAGCACGATGGGCCCGGTGTCGGAATGGACCGACCGCATCAATCCACTCCAGCCGGCCGGCCCGACATTCCAGGCATTTGAGGTTGATTTCGACCGGCCGATCGATCCCTATTGGCGCGTGAATCCCTTGTCCCCGTGGGTACAGGTCGGTCCGACATTTACCCCCGCTGATGTCCAGGTCTTCTACCGCAGCCCCGATCAGACGGGCAACGATCCGGGCGTCTTGATCGGCGTCGCTTCGATTACCCCGATCGATCTCGGCTTTTTCGGGCCGGCACTGGTTTACGCCGCGCCCGGTATCTTGTGACGTTGACTACGCCGCAGACGGCCGTCGGAACCTACAGCTACATCATTGGTCCGGGGGTCACGGATGAAATGCGACGCGCGGGCAGCGCATGCTGGGTGGCGGCACCTACGTCTACCAGGCCGCGCCAGCGCAGATTGGCAAGACGATCCGCACGATCCTGGGCCCGGCGGTTTCCACCATTGCCGTGCCGGCCGCGCCGGCCGGTGAGGTCGTCAATAACGTGACGGTCCACCTGGCGATCGACTTCCCCAATCCGGCCGATCTTGCGATCACGCTGATCGCGCCCAACGGCACGCGAATCCCGCTGGTGACCGGCGTGTATGACTCTTATGCCCGGCGCAACTTCGCCAACACCACATTCAGCGACCTGGCGCCCAACAACATCTCCACGGCTTCGGTTCCGTATACCGGAATCTTCCGCCCGCAGACTGCGGGAACGCCGCTGGCCGACCTCTTCGGCATCAACCCCCAGGGCAACTGGCAGCTCGAGGTAACCCCCACCGGCAATCAAGCCCACATCGGCACGCTTCAGAGCTGGTCTCTGGAGATTCAGACGGGTATCCCGACCAACAACCCCACCGCCAACCCGATGGACCAGGACGGCGACAGTTTCGCCGGCCAGCACGGCGGGACCGCCACCGGCGGCCTGGCGCCGGGCGGCGACATGTACGCCATTCCGCGCCCCAGCGGCTATTCCTGGAACGGCACGTACTTCCAGCCGAACTTCGACGCCAATACGTCACCGATCAGCATTCCTGGCCCGCACCTGGTGCGCCTGCCCTACGTGAACGCGACGGCCATGCCGGTGCCGCCGGTTGGCGTCGGCGGCACGGGCACGGCCAACGACATCACCACCTCGACCATCGTGGTCAATGATCAGCAGGCTTCGTCGGTCGTGAGCAATCTGACAGTCACCGTGAGGATTCAGCATCCGACGGCTTCGGACCTGATCATTACGCTGATCGCGCCCGATGGTACGCGCATCCTGCTGGCCGACCGCGAAGGCACGGCCGGCGCCAATTACTGGTGGACAACCTTCGATGACGCCGCGACGAACGCGATCCGCGATGGCACAGCGCCCTTTGACGGAGCTTTCAAGCCCGTCACGCCACTGGCTGGGCTCAACGGCAAAGTGATGAACGGCACATGGACGCTGGAGATCGAAGATGCCGGTGCCGGCGCCAACAGCAACGGCACGCTCGTTTCGTGGGAGCTCTACAACAAGGAAGAGCTGCACCTCAACGCGCCGGTCAGCTATGTCAACGTGACGTTCGACCGTAACATGAACCCGGCGACGTTCACGCGCGACGACCTGGTCACCATGTCGGGCGCACTAGGCCAGATCAATGGTCCGCACCGCTATGACTCGGCGATAGGCACGACCGCCATTGCCGCCAACAGCATCCTGCGCAGCCCCTGACCGTGTTCGACTGGTTCACGATTGGCGATAACCCTGGGGATTTCCTCGTCCGGATCGACCTGACGCACACGAATCTCGCGGACCTGGGCATCGCGCTGGTCGCGCCCGATGGCACGCGCGTGCCACTGGTGGCCGTGGGCAGCGCCACGGGCACCAACATGACCAACACCCTGATCGATGATCGCTCGACGGTGACGTTTGGCCTGGATACCGGGCCTTACTCGCGCACCGCGGGCTACCTGCCGGCCGGCAACATGCTTGCGGCCCTGCATAACCACAACGTGCGCCAGGATGATGCCCTCGGAAATGTCATCCCATGGACGCTGGAAATCACCAATACCGGTACGCGGCAGGGATCACTTAACGCGTGGTCGATCATCGCTACGCCGGATGTGAGTAATTTCACCGTGACGGGCAATCCCCTGGGCACCGATCCCGATCCTGCGCACCCGCGGACTTACCGCATCTCGTTCCCGCCGCAGCAGCTCACCTCATCCTACGACATCTCGCTGGCGCCCACGATCATGGACACGCTGGGCAACGCTATCGACACCAACCTCAACGCCGGGCTGGACAAGCTGCGCGGCGTCGCCAGCAGTCAGGTGAATCTGGGCACGGCGGCGGCGGTGTCTCACACCGGCCCCGACACGCAGACCTGGACGATGACGCGGAACGTGACGGGCTTTGACACCCTTTATGCCTACTACTATGCCGTCGGAGCTACCAGGAATATCGGGCTCTACACGGCAACCGATCGGGGCGGCCAGTTGATCGCCACGATCCCGAACGTCACGGCTGCGCTGGATGCCGGCGGGATACCGATCGTGTATTCGATTACATCCGGGGGAGCCAACCCGAACCTGGTCGGAACGTTGGCGATGACGGTCCTGCCTGCGCTGGGCAATATCGACGTGCTGCACTGGTCCACCGTCACCGAGGTGTACAACTCCTTCAACGTCCCTCTACCCATCGGCGGGCCCAATCCCGGCACGGTGACGCAATCCACGATTACGGTCACCGATAGCGCGACCAACTTCCGCAATCTGTCGGTTCAGCTCAATATCACCTACCCCAATGACCCGGACCTGGTGGCATCGCTGATTGCGCCCAACGGGATGGTCGTGCCGCTGTTCACCAACGTGGGCCTGGCGGGCACGCGCAGAACTTCACCAACACGATCTTCGCCGACAATGCCACGACGCCCATCCAGAATGGCGGCGCGCCGTTCCTCGGGCGGTTCAACCCCGAGCAGCCGTTTACGAGCCTCCAGACAGGCGTCAATCCGGTGACGGATGCGAAGGGCATATGGATCCTTCAGATCTCCTCGATCAGTTCGGGCTTCCGCGGGACCCTCAACAGTTGGTCCATCTCCTTCGATAAGCCCACGCCCGACGATGGTCTGGGCGAGCCGATCACCGACCGATTCTCGACCGATTTCCGCATCTTTACCGAAGACCCCACCAACTCCCTGTCGCACAGCGCCTCGGCGCCCGTCGGCGCATCGCCCATCGCCGACAATGCCGATACGACGATCCCCGACGCTTACACCGGCCGGATCAGCGCCATCGCCATCGACCCGTCCGATCCATCGGGCAACACGGTCTACGTCGGCGGCGCCAGCGGCGGCTTGTGGAAGACCACCAACTTCCTCACCAGCGACAAGATGGGCCCCACCTGGTTGCCGCTCACCGACTTCGGCAACACGCTGTCCCTGAACATCGGCAGCATTACGATCCAGCCGCGGAACAACGATCCCGGGCAGTCGATCATCTTCGCCGCCACCGGCGAGGGCGCGCAAGGCTCCCCGGGCGTCGGCGTCATCCGCAGCATGGATGGCGGGGCCACGTGGACGCTCCTGGATTCGACCACCAACACGGATGCAACCGGCAATCCGCTGCTCATGGGCGATGCCAATCGCGATCACGAGTTCCTTGGCGCCACCGCCTACAAGATCGTCGTCGATCCGCATCCGACGCCCGCCGGCGAGGTCATCGTCTACATGGCCCTCAGCGACACGGCCACGTCGCTGGCCCACACCAACAACGTGGGCGTCGGCGGCATCTGGCAGAGCCTCGATACCGGCAAGCACTGGACGCTCATGATGGCCGGGCAGGCCACGGATGTCACGCTGGACCTGGCCAGCGGCCATGTCGATGCCGTCAACAATCCCACGGGCAATCTGGATATCGTCTATGCCGCGTTCCGCGGGGTGAATGGCACCAACGGTGCGGCCGGCGTCTACCAGAGCCCCAACCGCGGCGTGGTGTGGAACGCGCTCGCCGGCGGCGTGGGCAATCCGCAGATCCGCGACATCAATCCGCCGCTGAACCCGGCATTTCCGGTTGACGCTCCGGCGGTGGTTCCCGGCGCCGCGTCGGGCAGGATTCTGCTCGCCAAGCCCGCCCCGACGGGAGATGCCTTCAAGGATGTCCAGTACCAGGGCTGGCTCTATGCAATGGTCGTCACGCCGCCCGGCCAGACGCCCATCACCATTACGCCCCTGGGCATGCTGGAAGGCGTGAACCTCGCGCCCACGCCCATGGCCGCTCTGTACATGACCAAGGACTTCGGCCAGAACTGGACGAGAGTGCGCATTGCGGACTCGGGCTATAACCCGCTGCTCAATGACGCCACAGTTCCGACCAACGACTACACCAACCTGGACTTCCCCGTTCTGGACGATGGCGAGAACAGCGCATCCATCGCGGTCGATCCGACCGATCCCAATGTGATCTACATCGGCGGCACGATCCGCGCCGGATACAACCAGACGCAGATGATCCGCGTTAACACCACCGGCATCACCGATGCCCACGCCTTCTTTATCGCGGATGACCTGGCCGATGGCGGCGCGACCAACGGCGCCACCGGCAGCATTTCCATGAGCAGCGGCGCTGGCGGTGGCAGCAAGTATTACAGCCCCGGCGGCACGCCCTACCTCAACTTCCAGCGCGACCCCGGTGCGCCGTTCGAGTCCGACTCCACGGTCTACGTGCAGGGCGTCGTGACGGGCCTCGCGCCCAGCCATTGGACCAATCTTGGCGCTCGCGCCAAGTGGACGCCTTTCGACGCGCTGGAAACCGGCAACAACAACCAGATGATCGTGACCATGGTCGATCCGGTCACCGGCCATGCCCGGCTCATTGTCGGCAGCGGCACCGGCATCTACACCGGCGTCGATAGCACGTCCGACACCGGCCTGGCGACGTATTCGACGAACCTCGGCACCGCTCAGTTGCCCTTCGGTTTCCGCGGCGGCAACCTCGAGATTGAGCAGTATGTCTATGGCGCCGCCCAGCCCAGCAGCATGGCGGCTGACGCCGCCGGCGCGATGTTCTATGGCGCGGCCGATGGCTTCGGCGCCACCGGCTCGGCGGGAGGCATTCTCAGCAATGGCCAGGAGATCTGGCAGCCCGATTCGCGAACGGCGGATGAGCGGGGCCTGACGTTGACGCAGAACAACGGCGTGGGCTTTAGCCGCGTCGGCAACATCGCCACCGACCAGACCGGGTCCGGCGCGTTCTACCAGTACATCTGGAGCAGCACGACGGGCACCATGACCGACTTCTTCCGCGTCAGCGGCTCCGGCCGCACCAGCGGCTTGCTCCAAGCCGGCGATAATCCCGATCTCGTCATTGGCCAGTGGACGGACAACCCCGTGACCTTTGCCGTGAATCCGGTCAACAAGGACCAGGCGGTGATCGGCTCGGACACCGGCCGCATTTTTGCCACCACCAACCAGGGCGTGTTCTGGCTCCAGATCGCCGCGCCGGCCACCATGGGCAACTCGCAGGTCAATGCCTTTGCCTTCGGCGCGCCGCAGATCAACGACCCCGTCGGCGGCATCAACAACGTGATCTACGCCGGCACGAAGGCCGGCCAGATCTACGTCACGTACGTTGGCGGCTCGGGCAACGCGTGGATCAACCTCTCCAACGGCTTGGACGGCCTGCCCATCGCCGCCATCATCACCAACCCGCTGCGCGGGACGTACGAGGCGTACGCGGTGACCCAGGGCAATCCGGATGCCAACCCGCCGATCCTCTCGCACGTTTACCACCTGGCCAACTCGACAGTGGCCAACCCGCAATGGGTTAACATCACCGGCAACCTCAACAACTTCTCGTACTGGGGCTTCGGCGATTTCGCCATGCAGGAAGATGGCCCGTCTCTGGGCACCACGGCGCTTCCGCACGTGGCATCGCTGACGTCCGTCGTCGCCGATTGGCGCTATGTTATCCCCGACAACCCGGCCGCGCCCAATGGCCCGCACCATCCGGCCCTGTATGTCGGCGGCGAAGGTGGCGTGTGGCGCTCGCTGGACCAGGGAAAGACCTGGCAGTTGTTCCCGGACATCGGCGTGGACGGCGCCTGCAGGATGGCGGCTTCATGCCCAACGTCTGGGTGACGGACCTGAATGTCTCCCAGGGCGACATCGACCCCACGACCGGCCGCGCCGTTCGTGTGGCCGGCGATCCCGATACGCTGCTGGCGACAACGTACGGCCGCGGCTCCTTCGCCATCCGGCTCTCGCCGATCATCGTGCCGGCTTCGTTCCAACTCAATCCGCTGGATGACAGCGGCGACTCCAACAGCGATTACTACAGCAACAACGTCACACCGCGATTCACGGGCCTCAGCGAACAGACGGCCTATGGCAGCACCATCCGCATCACGCTCGTTGACGTGACCGATCCGAACAACCCGAAGTATCTGGGCGGCTACGACGGGGCGTTCGGCGGAAGTTTCGGTGACGCCACCGACACGGCGGCCAACCAGACCGATTTTGCCGGCCGCTTCAACGTGCAGGTCAACGCGGGCATGTTCACCACCGATGGCAAGAGCGATGGCGTGCATGTCATCGGCGTTTACGCCACGGATGATGCCGGCGGGCAGGGCGCCATCGCCAGGCTCAACTACACGCTCGATACGCAGGCGATTCCCCCGAGCGTTCCGACGCTCGCGCTGGCGACCGACAGCGGCGTCCAGGGCGACAACGTCACCAATGTCACCCGGCCGACGTTCGTCGGCACCGGCGATCCCGGCGCCCACGTCCAGCTTTACATCAACGGCGTGGCCTCGGTGCTGGACAAGATCGACGCCGACGCACAGGGCAACTGGTCCATCACGCTGGCCAATGCCTTGGCCGATGGCACATACCTGATCTCCGCGTCGCAGGCCGACCTGGCCGGCAACATCAGCGTTCCGTCGGCGGCGCTCTCGGTGCGCATCGACACGATCGCGCTGGCGCCGGCCGCGCCCGTCCTGGCGCTGGCCTCCGACAGCGGCGTGCCGGGCGACAATCGCACGAAGGTCACGACCCCGACCTTCACCGGCACGGTCGAGCCGCTCTCGCAGGTTCGGATCTACGTCAACGGCGTGCTGGCCGCCAGCGGTGCGGCCGACAATGCCGGCAACTACGCAATTGCACTGACGACCCCGCTGACGGATGGGACTTACAGCATCACGGCGCAGCAGACGGATGTCGCGGCCAACGTGAGCCCGATGTCCGCGCCGCTGACGGTCACCATCGACACCACGGCGCTGGCGCCGGCCGCGCCCGATCTGGATCCCTCGACCGACAGCGGCGTCTCCCAAACGGACAACATCACCAACAGCGTCAATTGGCTGCTCGATGGCGTGCTGGAGCCGTTGTCCACCGTGCAGATCTTCATCAACGCCGCGCTGGCGGGCTCGGGGACGGCCGATGCGGCGGGCAATTACAGCATCAGCATTACGGCGCCTTTGGCCGACGGCAAGTACAGTGTCACGGCGCAGCAGACGGATGCGTCGGGCAACATCAGCCCGATGTCGGCCGCGCTGCTCGTGACCGCGGACTACACGCGTCCGTTTGTGACTGGCGTCAACCCCAGCATGGTGGCGCAGAACAGCACGCCCGTGGTTGTGGCGCACTTCACCGACGCCAATCCGATGGGCCAGGCCAGCATCGACTGGGGCGACGGGTCGGCGCCCAGCGCCGGCTCGATCGTCGCCAATCCCGGCGGCGGCTACGACGTCGTCGGGTCGCATATCTACAAGCATTCCGGCACGCAGGTCGTGAGCACCACCGTGTTCGACGCCGCGGGCAACTCCAATACCATCAGCAGCACGGCAACCATCGCCGAGGCCCCGCTGGTGTTTACCCCGGTGAACTTCAATGCCACCGAATACCTGCTGTTCCGCGGGCAGGTCGTGGCCACCGCCATCGGTCCCGATGCGTTGGACCGGGCGACGGCCGATATCGACTGGGGCAACCAGGGCACCTCCGTGGCCACCCTGACCTACGATGCGAATACTGGCATCTACAGCATCCTGGGCGACCACATGTACACCAGGCAGGGCAGCTACACCGTCACGGTGACGTTGCACATTCCGGGCCGCGCGGACACGACGGTGACGGGCCAGGCGACGGTGGTCAACGCGCCGTTGACGATGCCCACGATCACGGTTTCGCCGCTGGAAGGCACGCCCTACAACGACATCATCGCCAAGTTCAACGACGGCAACCCGACGGGGTATCCCAGCGAATTCACGGCGACAGTCAACTGGGGCGACGGGACCGTCACGGCCGGCACGATCGTGGCCGAGCCGGGCAATTCCAGCGTGTTCGACGTGCTCGGCACGCACACGTACATCGATGGTCCCGCCTCGTATACGGCCAGCATCGGCGTGGTCAACGTGGGCGGGTCAACGGTGCAGGGCACGACCATCGTCAACGTGCAGAACGTCGCGCCCACGGTGAGCCTCAGCGGCCCCAGCGCCGCGCTGGTCAACCGCGCCATCACGTTGAGCGTTGGCGCCAGCGACCCTTCCGGCCCGGATCAATCGGCGGGCTTCGCTTATTCGATCGACTGGGGCGATGGAACCTCGGATGCGATTGCCGTCGCGCCCAACAACATCGGCCCGTACTCGCTGACGCACACGTATTCGGCCGTCGGGAACTACCCTGTCGTGGTCACCGCCACCGACAAGGACCAGGGCGTCGGCACGGCCGAGCTGGACATCGCCATCAACCTGCCGCCCGTGCTCAAGAACGTCGTGATCAACGGCGGCATCAAACAGCGATCGCACATCGACACCATCGCCTTTGCCCTCTCGCCGGCGAACATCCCGAGCCTGGCGTTGTCGAACCTGAAACTGCTGCGTGACTATTCCACGGCCGTGTCCCTGAAAGGCGCCACGCTGGCGTTTGATCCCAGCACGGGTCAGGCGCTGCTGGATCTCCACGGCGTGACGTTGGCCGATGGCGATTATCAACTCCAGATTACGCCGATGGTGGGCGTGACGCTGCCGCTGAACTTCTTCAAGCTCGCGGGCGATGTGAACGGCGATCGCATCGTCAGCGTGGCCGACCAGGCGATCGTCCAGGCTTCCCTCGGCAAGAAGCCGGGCCAGCCGGGTTACAACGCCAATGCCGACCTGGATGGGAAGCCGGGCGTGTCCGCCACGGACCTGGCCATTGTGACCAAGGACCTTGGGCACGCTCTGCCGGCGCGAAAGACCCTGAACGTGGTCACGGGGCAGCCCGTCAACCCCAGCAACTACACCTCGATGACCATCGACTTCGGCACGGTGCGGCTTGGCGCGTCGGTGCGTCCGGTCGACCTGGTCATCCGCAATGCCGGCCCGACGACGATGCGGCTGACGGACCTGTCAATCCCCGGCGCCATCCGCGGCCAGTTCCTCGGCGGCGTCTGGGGCATGACCCAGTTCCGCGACGCCGTGCTCGCGCCGGGAGAGACGGCCGTCCTGCGGCTCTACCTCTTCGCCACCAGCGCGGTGAAGATCAAGACCCCGGTCGTGTTCTACACCTACACGTACGGGCTGTATAACTACCGCAAGGTGGTCGTGTGGGTGACGGCGGTCGTCAAGCCGACGCTGGCATGACAACGCGCAGCCGGACCTTGGACTTCGGGTTTTCGACATAGCCTCCTCCCCCCAATGACTTGCCGCCGGTGGCGCCGGCGCCCCGGCGGCAAGCTTGTTATTCAATGGAAGTGCCGCCAAGTGCCCTCACTGGCGGAACTCGGCCTGCTGCCTTATTGCGCGGGCCCGCTCACGCGCCCGCGAGCTGCGCTCGCACCGTCTCGGCCTTGCGGCCCTCGCCGGCTTCGTCGAGTTTTTGCGCCAGGAGCTGCCCCACCCGATACCAGTTGCTCTGCATGGTGAACGGCCCGGCCATTTCGCGCGGCTTGTGGATGCGCTGCCACGTCTGTTCGTAAAGCATCACCACGCGATCGCCGTGCTGCAAGTTGCGCAGCGCTTTCTCCGCATGCGCCAGCGCGTCGATCACGAATGGCCCGGCGTTGGGGAACTTTTCGATCACATCGTAGTAGCACAGCCCGGCTTTGGTGGTCTCGTTCTTCTTCTGCCACATCGCGGCCTGACCCATCCGGACGGCCGCCGCAAGGTCCGAACGGTTGTGGAACATGTCGAACATCATGTTCCACATGCGGTCCTGCTCGCGCACGTCATCAACGGTCTGCACCATCGGCGTCAGGATCGCCATCATGAAATCCGGATAGCGCGTGCCGCAGACTTGCAGCAGCGTGTCGGACCACTTGCGCTTCTGATTGAGCGTCATCTTGCCCGCCAGCGCCAGCTCGTGCAGCGGGATCCAGCACGAGCGATCGCCGGGCGACTGCCGCACGGCCAGGTCCAGAAGGTCCAGCGCGGCGCTGGATGTGGCCTGCCGCGGCGCGGAGAGCCCGCCGGTTGCCCCATCCTCCAGCGGCGGGGGGGCCAGCGGCCGGCCGCTCTTCTCAAGCTCCATCAGGCGCTGTGCCGCGTCCGCCAGGGCGGTCCCCGCCTGGCGGTTGGCCGGCGTGGTGCCGATCAGCTCGGCCAGCAGCGACACGAACGAGTCGGGGATCCGCTCGCGCGACTGCGGATCGAGCACGATCCCGCGAATGCCGCGATACGCTTCGTACCGGCCGGTGTCGAAATTCCACCAGCCGCTGCGCCCGGACGAGGCCAGGAACCCCACCCAGCTATGCCCGGTCTCGCCCGCCGCGCCCTCCGCGACCGCCGTGGGCACGCCGATGGCCTTGCCGACGCTGGAAGCGAAATATGCCTGGTCGCAGCAGACCCCGCCAAACGCCAGAATGTTGTTCAGCGTGAAGCCTTCCGTCGTGATGCGCTTGGGCCGGCCGGTGCGCAGGTGCTCGTTGTCGTACTTGATGTCGAAGAACAGCCGTCCCACGGCGGGGTGTCCGGCGTATCGCTGCAATGCCCACTCCATCTCCTCGATGCTGGCGGTTGCGTTGACGACGTAGATCAACAACTCCGCCGGCACCGGCTTGATGCCGAAAGCCATCCGCGACTCGTTCTTGACGTAATAATCGAAGATCGCGACAGGGTCGCCGGCGCGGGCCTGGTTCTCGTTGAACCGCCGCACCAATGGCCGGTCGTGGACGACGCAAATAGCGGCCGCCAGCGTGGGGTACTTGTTGAGCTGCTCGCCCCTGGCCTGGCGCAGGCGGTCGAGCATCGCATACACATCCCCCGGGCGCTGGGTGGCCGGATCAGGAACGCCAGCGTGCGCGCCAGGTTGTCGTTGGCCCGCAGGTACTTCAGCAACTCCAGCCGGTTCGACGGCGGCGCCTTTTCGAGCTGCTCCACGAGTCGCACGGCGAACGCGGCGTCGCGAAAGAGGTCCAGGTCCTTGTTGAGCGCCGAGGCGATGACACGGTCGGACGTGCCCTGGAGCTTCCCACGCGCTGCGGGGAAATCCCCGTTGCTGGCGAGCTGATCGAGCGATGCAGCAATCTGCGCGCGAACGCATTGCGCCAACGTCGGCCGGGCCGTGCGCGTCGTGGCGGCCGCCGCCAGGGGCGCGATGAACGACAGACAGAGAACGGATAGGATCGCCCGTCGGCGCTGGAGACACATCATGGCCCGATGCCCTTTCTGCTGCCGCGCATACGTCCGGCCCGCACCGGCCGGACTTTTCAACGCAAGAGATTACAGCGCCCGCGCCCCCGCGGGCAAGCAGAACTCTATCGGAATATCATCCGGGGCATCATCGACATCCAGGGCGCCAGAAACGAAGCGGCCAGGGCCACGCCGCTCGACGCCGCGATATGGATGAGGGAATGCGATCGCTTGCCCGTGGGGCCGGCGATCCCGGTGGCGTCTTGGCGATTCCCGCCCCAGCCTTACTTCGAGGCGCCTTCCGCGCCCTTCACTTTCATGCGGATGCAGTACAGCCCTTTGCCGGCCGCGATGAACAGCGTCTGGCGGTCCTTCCCGCCGAAGCACAGGTTGCCGACCCAGTTCTCCTCCGGCACCGGGATATGCTCGATCTTCTTGCCGGTCTTGTCGAAGACCGTCACGCCCCGGCCGCTCAGGTAGATGTTGCCTTCGCTGTCGATGGTCATCCCATCCGAGCCCATGCCGCACACGAGCCGCTTGTTGGCCAGCGTCCCATCCGCCTGGATGTCGTAGGCGTACGTCTTGCCCGCGCCGATGTCGGCCACGTAGAGCGTCTTGCCATCGCGCGTGCCGCTGATGCCGTTGGGCTGGCGCAGGTCGGTGGTCACGCGCGTGACCTTCTGCCGGTCGGGCGAGAGATAGTACACATGCTCGCCATCCTGCTCCTTGGGCCCGCGTTTCCAGTAGTTGCGCTTATAGAACGGATCGGTGAAGTAGATGCCGCCGGTGCCGGGAACGAGCCAGACATCATTGGGCCCGTTGAGCAGCTTGCCCTCGTAGTCCTTCACCAGCACCGTGAGCTTCTTCTCCGGCGTGATGAGCCACAGCTCGTTCTTCTCATCGGCGCACGACAGCAGGTTGCCCTTGGGATCGACGTACATGCCGTTGGACCGGCCGCAGGGCTCCATGAACGTCGAGAGCTTCCCGTCGATGCTCCACTTGTGGATTCGGTCATTCGGCTGGTCGGTGAAATAGACATTGCCCTCGGCGTCGGCCGTGGCGCCTTCGGTGAAGAGAAACCCGCCGGCCAATTTCTCGAGCTTGGCCCCGGGCGCCGTGACGACATTCTCATCGGCCAGCACCGCACACGCGCCGATCAACAAGACCGCGACGATCAATGCATGATTCATGACTACTCCTTCCGCTGAATGATCCAGCGCACCGGCCACGACGTCAATCATACGGGCTGTTGCTGTTGGCTTGGGGTCCGTGTGGCATGCTTCACGCCGGCGCCTCCACGAATTCGTATGCTACCTGGCCATCCTTGGCGCGGCAGATGACGTAGCCCTTCTCCTTGGTCTTGTCGTGGTTCATGGCTTTCAGCGAACAGCACCGGCCGGTCAGCAGTATGGTCGAGCCGATCTTCTTCTCGGTGAACCCGTGGTGGTGGCCGCCGAAGGCGATGACGAGATTGTGCTGGGCGAACTTGGCCAGCACCTCCTTACCATTCTTCAGAGTATTGGGCACACCGGCCGCCAGGGGGAAATGCGTGAAGAGCACGGTCGGGGCCTTCTTGTCGAGCTTGGGCAGAGTCTCGTCCAGAAAACCCAGCGTCGTCTTCGGCGCGGCCGCCTGCGCCTTGACGGAATCGCACGAGTCGATGGCGACGAACTGCCAGCCCTTGTAACTGAATGTGTAGTTGATCCGGCCGGGGAAATGGGCATCGAACGCGGCGTGCGTGCCGTCCGTCTTGAAGTCGTGATTGCCGATGACGGGGTAGACCGGCACGCCCAGGGATGTGATCAGCTCCGCCATCGGCGTCATCTGCGCTTCGGTTCCATCCTGCGCAAGATCGCCACAGATCAGGCACAGGTCGATCTTCGGTGTGGTCTTGATCTGCTGGAAGACCCGGCCGAAATAGTTGACGCATTTGCTGTCGGTGCAGTGAAGATCGTTCAAGACGATGAATGAGAAGCCGGCTCCGCTCTGTTGCGCCGCCGTCAGCCAGCGCGGAACGGCGAGCGCTGCGAGACCCGCCCCCAGGAAATCACGACGGGTGATCGAACGGATTGCCATGGCTGTATTGTACCAGTTGCCCTCAGCCATGCACTGTTCGCGCTTGCCGGCTAGAATGAAGGCGATGTCGCTCCAGAGCACGCCGCTGCGGTTGAATCTGAAGAAGGATGAGAGGCTCGAAATCGAGTGGCAGGACGGCGTGCGCTCAGTCTATCCGATCGCCATGCTCCGCGCCATGTGCCCTTGCGCGATCTGCAGGGAAATCCGCCAGCAGAAATCGCCGGCGCGCGCCATGTCGCTGCAGGTGCTCCCGGGGAATTATGCCAGGCCTGTCGTGGTGGTCGATGCGGAGTTGGTCGGCAACTACGCCATTCGCCTGGACTGGTCGGATGACCATGGCAGTGGGATCTATTCATTTCAGTATTTGCGCGAGATCTCGCCCGAGGTGCGGTAACCGGACCATTCACGACCACAGCCCGAGTACGAAAATGGCCGGCATGGGCGACTGTATGGGGTCATGACGGCAGCGCTCATTTTTCCGCAAAGGTGCACCGTGACCGTCGATTGGCCGGCCATTGTCCAGGAATACGCTTCCGTGGTCTGGAAGACGGCCTATCGCGTATTGGCGCGGGAGGCCGACGCCGCCGATTGCTTTCAGGAGACGTTCCTGTCGGCGATAGAGGTGGCTCGGCGCGGGCCGGTCGCGAGCTGGCCGGGATTGCTCCAGCGGCTGGCGACGGCCCGCGCTGGATCAGTTGCGGCGGCGGATCCGTCACGGAAACCATGTGCAAACCATCGACTGCCAGCAGATGCCATCCGGGAAGCCCGGACCGTTGCGGCAAGCCGAGGCGGCGGAACTGGGCGACCGGCTGATGGCCGCCGTCGCCGAATTGCCGGCGCAGCAAAGCCAGGCGTTCTGTCTGCGGCATCTGAGCGAGATGAGCTACGAAGAGATTGCCGAGCATCTGGGAATATCGATCGATGGCGTGGGCGCAGCGCTGCATCGTGCCCGCGCCAGGCTCCGGGAGCTGTTGGGTTGTGTGGCGTATGACCAGCGAGAGCCGAGGTGAACCATGTCCCTTGAGCAGCGAAACGTTCCGGATGATGTGATCGAGCGCGCGATCGCGGCTCGAAAGGCCATGGTGATCCCCGGCGGACCACCGCTGCCCGTGCTCGCGAAGACCATCGAGCAATTGAAGGTGGCGACGGTCGGGACCTTCAGCATGAAACGGAGATTCTTCACCATGAAAAACATGCGCAGATTAGCCGTGGCCGCCGTTCTGGCGGTCGCGATCGCAGGCGCGGTATTCTTCCTGTCCCGTGGTTCGAGCGTGGCTTTCGCCGACGTCCTGAAAGGAGTTCGCGCGGCGAAGTCCGTCAGCTTCAAGGGCAGCGGCACTATCGAGATGCCCGGCCTGCCGCCACAGCCGATAAGCATGCAGGTAACCATCACGGCCTCCGGCCGAATGCGCCAGACCATCGAGCCGATCGGCATGATCATGATTGTCGACCGGCGGGAAGGAAAGTGGCTGTCGCTGGACCCCAAGAACAAACAGGCGACGGTGATGGAGTTATCCAATGTTCCGGCCGGACAGTCCCAGGGCAATCTGCTGGACGAGTTCAGGACAATCGATGATAAGGCGGGCACGGCGATCGGGGAAAAGGAGATCGCGGGCCGGAAATCCAGGGGATTCAGGGTTGTCGCGCCCGCGACGGAAATGAGCATTTGGGTGGATTCGGAGACGCGCCTTCCGGTGCTGGTCGAGCAAACCCTGAAGATCGCGACCCTGCCCGTCACCATGATGACGATGACCGACTTCGTCTGGGATGCGCCGGTGGACGAGTCTCAGTTCAGTCTCGCCGCGCCCGAGGGGTATAGCGTCCAGAGAATGCAGATGAACATGGCGCCCGCCACCGAGAAGGACCTGATCGATTCGTTCAAGGCGGCCGCCGAGTTGAATGACGGCGTATTCCCGCAGACCTTTGACATCGTCGGGGTGTCCGCGGCGATGGGACGGTCCTTCGCGAAACTCATCATGAAGAAGGACACGCCCGAATGGAAGGCGATGCAGACTCGCAGCGCGCAGGCCATGAGCATCATTGGGCGCGGCTTCATGTTCGTGAACGATCCCAAGAATGGCGAGGACTGGCACTACGCCGGGAAGGACGTGCAGTTGGGCAAAGCTGGCGTGCCTGTGTTCTGGTATCGCCCGACGCGCTCGACGAACTACCGAGTGATCGACGCCGACCTGAGCGTGCGCGATACGCGACCGGAGGACCTGCCGAAGGTCCCCGCGACACACCTTGGCCCGGCCACGAAGCCCGCCCATTGAGCATTGAGGGCCGCACCATTCCTCTAACGAGATCGGCCCGTCCGTCGCGATCAGTTGACGGTCGGGCCGTCTTGAATCCAGCGGGGCCGATGCATGATGCGGGCGATGACGCCTTCGCGCAGACTATTTCCACCCCATCGCCTCGGCCATTTCCGCGAGGATTGCGAAGTACGCCAGCGTCTCCGCGCTGCTCGATGATGGCAGGATGCGAACGCTATAACCCGGCACATTGATGCACGCATCGGCCGGCCGCCACGGCAGGTCGAGCCAGATGAAGTTCTTGTGGTCCTTGACGCTGCTCAGCCGGCCATAGGGCGAGGCGTGGATCAGCCTCACGCCGCGATTCATCCAATACTCCACATCCTCGCCCTGCGTCGGGCCATAGCCCAGGTGTAGTGCGACATCGCCCTCGCCGAATTCCGCAGGCAGGGCACGCTTCAGATCGCTGATGGACGGCCCGATCTCCAGCGGATAGTCCGCGCCGTAGTCGCCCTTGAGGATCGCAGGATAGCTGTGGCCGACGAGCACGGCGAATCTGCGCTTGCCCGCACGCTTCGCCTCGGCGAGCCATTGCCCGGCCAGCGCCAGCTTCTCCGCCTGCGGCACAAGCGTCTGCCGGAAATGCTCCACAAGGTCGAGGAACGCGCCGGCCACGTGCCCCTCGGCCAGCGGCGGAATGTACACGTCCTTGTGAAACAGCGGCGGATACCACGGCTCGCGCATGTTGTCCTGCTGCGTAAAGCTGGCGTTGCGGACGAACGCGCCCTCCAGCCACACGCTCATCCAGATCACCGGCATCCGGCCGGCGCGAATGCACGCCGCGATCATCTCTCCCGCGGCCGACCAGCCCCGCACGAACTGCTCCAGTGGCCGGATCGGCACGAGTCGCGCGATCGATCCCGTGCGATACGCGCCCTGGTCGGGCGAAGGCCCGCCGGTGAATGCCGCGACGCGCTTGGCCGCGCCGGGAATTCCCGCCAGATCCTGCTCGCTGCCATTGACGAAGATCTGCGCGGGCGAGCGCATTAGAGCGGTGAGCTTTTCGTCCCCCTTCGCATCCCACTTGCGCACGTCGGGAGTTGCGATGAACGCCACATCATCCTTCGACGTCGCCTGATATTCCGATGGCTTCAGCCCCATCAACCCTCCGGCTCGCCCGCTGAACTCGCTGACCCACCACGGCGCGATCGCCGGCAGAAACAGGTTTCCGCCCGCCAGCAGCGGCGCGGCCATCTTCCGGCCAAAGTCCACCAGCGAAGACATGTCCTTCCGAATCTTCGCAAGGCTCTCCCCCGCAGCACTCAGATACCGCAACGCCGGCGTTTCCCGTTCTTGTTTCATACGCTGTGCTACCGTCTGAGAATGACGCTGTTGCCGATCGCTGCCCTCGTCAACTAGAGCAAACCTGCTGCATCGGATAGAATGCGGCATCATGCTCAGCCGCCTCTACATTGATAACTACCGGGCGCTCGTCAATTCCGAGATTCTCCTCGGCCCGCGAACTCTGCTGATGGGACCTAACGGAACCGGCAAATCTACGTTCGGTGACGCGCTCATGCGTGTCAAGTGGCTGCTCTTGGGCCAGTCAAAGACGGATGACATCTTCGGTCCTGATACGCTGACGCGCTGGCAGCACGTTCCGCAGCAGCGCTTTGAGCTCGACGTCATGGGACCCGACGGCGCCTACCAGTACAAGCTGGTCGTTGAGCATCGCAACACCGCCGGCGCCAATCAGCCGCGGACGCGCATCATCACCGAAAGCCTGGCTCTCGACACCAAGCCGCTCTTTCGCTTCGAAGAGGGTGTCGTGCATCTCTTTTCTGACGACCACACTGCCGGCCCGGAGTATCCGTTTGACTGGGGGCGCTCGGCCTTGGGAACCATTGCGCCCCGACCGGACAACCAGAAACTGACTTGGTTCGGACGATGGCTGCAGGGAATGACTGTGGTCAAGCCCAATCCGCAACAGATGAATGACTTGGTGGAGAGGGACGATTTTCTTCTCTTCGGCGACGCAAGCAATTTTGCCGCTTGGTACCACACCGCCAGTGCGGCTGACAAGCGCCGTGACCAAGTGCTTCACGATGCGCTGAGTGATGTGTTGCCAGGCTTCGAGGCGCTCAATTTTGAGTTCGCCGGTCCCAACCGATGGCTGCTTCGCGCAGACTTCGCCCATGCGGGAACGAAGCTGATGCTGCGCCTAGGCGAACTGTCTGATGGCCAACGCGCCGTCATCCTGCTGTACGCCCTTCTGCACTTCCTCCTGGGCCCAGGGCAAACGGTATTTCTGGACGAGCCGGACAACTTCGTCTCTCTTGATGAGATTCAGCCGTGGCTGCTTTCCGCGACGGACATGGTGGACGGCGGCTCCGGGCAGTTGGTACTGGTTTCCCATCATCCTGAGATCTTCAATCAATGGGCAGTCAATCACGGCTTGGTGACTGAGCGCGACGGCTGCGGCCCTGTGCGGATTCGCAAGTTCGCCCAAGCCCCGGACACGAGCCTGACGCCGGCTGAGGCCGTGGCACGAGGATGGATTGCCGGGCCAGATCGCCGTGCGCCCGATGACACGAGTGGAGTGGCACCCCGATGAGCAACCGCTATGCGGAGGTCATCGTCCTGGCCGAGGATGAACGCTCAGCCAACCTGCTGAGGCAATACGTTCAGCGCGCGCTGCATCTCGGGCAGCGGCAGGTTCGGCAGGAGATCTCCCCATCGGCCCACGGCGACGCCAAGAAATGGGTGGCCCAGCAATATCCGATAGAAGTCAAGGAAATGCGCACCGGCCATCGGCGGACGGGCCTGGTCGTGCATTTGGATGCGGATACCGACACCGTGGTCCAGCGGGTCAACCAGTTGGCGGCGGCATTGCGCGATGACAAGCAGGACGACCGCAAGCCGGATGAGCGGATCAGCCATGCCATACCCCGTCGCCATACGGAAACATGGCTATGCGTGTTGACAGGCATTGACGTCGATGAAGAGCGGGACTGCAAGAGACAGCACCTGCCCCCAATCCGGATCAGGCGGTGGGGCCAGTTGCGAAGGCCCTGTACGAACTGACGCGCGCGAATGCACCGCCGCCGCCATTACCGTCGTTGGCAGCGGCAGTCCCGGAGCTTCGACGCCTCGAAGCATAGCGGCCGCACACATCGACTTCTCACCCCTTCACTCGATCACCGTCCATCGGCTCCGCCTCGCGCTGCTCCTCCATGGGCTTGTTCTCCTCCTCCCTCGGCCCATACGGCGATGGCACATCCGGCGGGTAATCCGGCGTGCGATACGTCGGCGGGTTCTCCATGGCCGCGGTGACAGGCTTGCCGTCAATCCCCTTGGGCAGCGCCGCGCAGGATGCAGCAGGCCGTCGCGAACGTGTCCTCCACGCGCACCTCCAGGTAATACTCGCTCGTCAGGTCGAGATTCTTCTTGATGCCCGGGCCGCTGATGATCCAGGGGATCAGCCGGCAGCGCACGTCGGTCCCGCCGTGCGTGTAGGACATGCCGCCATGGTCGGCCGTAACGATCACCGTCGTCGACTGCATCAGGTTCTGCCGGCGCAGCGCGGCCAGCAGTTGACCGACGCACTGGTCTGCGGCGTTGGTGGTCTGGATTTGCTCGGGGCTGCCCCAGCCGCGCGAGTGGCCGGTGTAGTCATCGCTGGGCAGGTGGACAAACATGACCTGCGGGCGATGCTCCTCGATGATCTTCACGGCGGCCGCGGTCACCTGCTCGTCCCGGCAGTCGCGCTCGGGAAGGAATTGCCAGTCGATCGTGCCGGGCTTGGCCAGGGCGATGAACTTCGACTTGCCGGCCGCCATTGCCGTGCTGTAGCCCGCTTTCCTGGCCAGCTCAAAAAGCGTGGCGGCCTGTGCATAGTGGAAGTAGGGGCCGCTGGTGTCGCGGTCCATGTCCCACAGGACGTGATGCTTCTCGGGCCGCACGCCTGTGAGCATGCTCACATGTGTCGGCAGTGTCAGCGCCAGGTCGGTCGTGCGCGCGTAGAACGTGAACGAGCCGTTGCGCATGAGCGCGCGGATGTTCGGCGCCGTGCTGCGCAGCAGCACGTCGGGACGCAACCCGTCGATGCTGATAATGAGGATGCGCGGGCCGCCCGGCGGCTGCACGGCGGGCGATCGGCCACAACCGATCAGCACCAGCGACAGGAAGATGATGACTCTCGGCAATCGCATCAAGCTTCAACTCGCCGGATCGTATGACATCTGCGTTGCACCGGCAATGCGGTGAGATGGATCACTGCCGTAGTAGCACAGGCGTCCCGCCTGTAAATGCCACGAGAATGCCACAGGCGAGACGCCTGTGCTACGAGACGCCTGTGATACATTGACTCTCATCCCCGCTGCCGTTACACCGTCCTGCGATGTTGCAGGATTCCTTTGGCCGGACAATCCGGTATCTGCGGCTGTGTGTCACCAGCGAGACTCCGCTGCGCCCGCGGTATGTGCCGGCGGTGGAGGTGGCGCCGACGACGGATGAGTTGCTGCGCCGAAGAGATCGAGTCGCTGGCGCGGCACTTGGTGCAGCGGCAGGGAGTGAGGACGATTCGCCTTGTAGGTGGCGAGCCCACCGCGCGAGCGGACTTGGGCGATATCGTGGGCCGGCTGGCGCGCATCGATGGCCTGGAAGACCTGGCGATGACCAGCAGCGGCATCGACCTGGCCAGGCATGCGAAGGCGCTCAAGGCGGCGGGCCTCAGGAGGGTGAACATCAACCTCGATACGCTGACGCCCGAGAAGTATCAGCGCATGCAGGGCATCGATGGCCTGAGCCATGTCTTGGAGGGCATCGACGCCGCGATCTCGGCCGGCCTGGCCCCGGTGAAGCTGAACGTGACGGTCGTGCGGGGCGAGAATGATTTCGAGCTGCCGGAACTGCTACTTTTTGCACAATGGAGGAAGCTGGAGATCCGCTTCGTGGAATTGCTGCCCAGCGGGCCGGCGCAGAAACGGTGGGAGCAGCTCTATGTCAGTGAGAGCGAGATGCGCCAGCGATTGTCGGATGTCGTCAACTCGTGGGTGGCTCGCCGCGACAATCGCGAGGCATCGCGGTGCTACTGCGCGGGGCTGACGTGGGGCCGGAGCGTGGCGGCGGGATTCATCACTGCCATAAGTTGCCCATTCTGCGACAGTTGCAATCGTATCCGCGTCGCCGCCGACGGCAGCCTCTATCCTTGCCTGCGGCAGCGAGCTTGCGGCAACATCCTGACCGCAATTCGGCCGGTGTTCGAACCGGCGGCGCTGGATGCCGCGCTTGGGGCGGCGCTGGCGAAGAAGGCAGATCCTGCCGGAAAATCCTTGACAGACGCCTGATAAATAGCCGACAATTATCGCAGTTGAGGCTGTGCGCCCGCTGACGGGCGCATCAGGGACAGTCCATCAGCTTATTGGAGATACCCATGAGGACGCTGCGACAAATGCTGTGCGTTCTCGCCGCCGTGCTCTTTTGGTCCGCGGTGGCCGAGCGCAGAACCGAAACTATCCCCCGCAACCCGACCCGGCCGCCACCCGGACGGCGCTGCAGAAATTGGGGCAGGCCAAAGAGGATCTGAAGAAGGCCACCGGCGCCTGCAGCCGCTGCGCGCCAAACTGCAGGACCAGTTCAAGCAGGGCTCCGAATTCCAGGCGGCAACGTCGGCCCTCAAGCAGGCGCAGAGTGAATTTGACGCGGCCCGCAAGCCCGTGCTTGATGCGCTGTGCGCCACCAAGGCGTGGAAGGATGTGGATGCCGAAAATCGCAAGGCCGAGGAGGAGGTCGAGAGCCTCCGCGACAAAGGCGCTGGCCCGGATGAGATCACTCCCGCCGCCAGCAAGGCCATGGAGGTCGGCAATAAGCTGACCAAGCTGGAAGGCGATGCTCTTGCGGCCGATTCCAAGGCGCAGGAAGCCAGGAAGAAATTGGTGGAGGCCAGCAGCAAGGTGGCTGCTTTATGGAAGCAGTTCGAGGAAGGCGTTAAGAGCGATTCGACGTGGCAGCAGGCGATGAAGGACATCGCCACGGCCAAGCAGAACATCGCCACGGCGGAGAAAGAACTGGCAGCAGCCAAGGAGAAGGACGGGCAGGCCTATGCGCAGTGGCAGGCCAAGTGCGACGAGATTGATCGCCAGGAGCGTGGCGCAACGACAACCGCTATTACTACAACAACGGTGCGGGTTATCCGACCATACCGCCACCTCTGCCCAAGACGACGCCCAAGCCCAAGGGTTGAGCGCGAGAATCCGATTCCGGTCGTTGCCGGATAACAAAGGCCCGCCATCGGGGGCCTTTTATTATTTGCACTAGCGGAAGGTTGCCGAGGACGATGCCCTATGGGTCGCAGCGCATGAAAAACCCACGGGGTTGGGTCCGTGGGCTCATTGCCTCTGGGTTTGGCGAAAGACTATGCGCTGGCCGCGGCGGCCGCGGGCTTGTCATAGACGCGCCGCTTGGGCTTGATGACCAGGCCGTTGCGAATGGCCTTGGCGCTGACCTTGATCCGCACGATCTGGCCATCGACGACGGCCCGAACCTTCTGGATATTCGGCTTGAACTTGCGGCGGGTGATGCCGGTGATCTTGGTGCCGACGCCGCCGAGGTATTTGGCCTTGCCGCGGTGGGTGACCTTGTTTCCGAAGTGAGTCTTCTTACCGGTAAAATAACAAACGCGTGGCATTGGCTGCTTCCTCAATAAACGAGCCGGGCAGTTTAGGAAATAACGGCTGGGTTTTCAAGGGGCTGTTGCGAGAAAATGGCACATGGCAGCCCACGGGCCAACTACGAGGGGCTGGCGGAGGCTTGGGCGCCTTTGATGGGGTATTTCCTGTCGAGGGATCTGAGGGCGTTGTAGATGGTGAGGACCGGCTGAAGCCGGAACTCCGAACGGCGAACTCCGAACTGATTAGTCCTTCTTCCCGGCCAGATCGCGTGCCGCATCTTCCATCGCCACCAGCGCAAACGACGTGGCCAGGATGGGGCTGTCTTCCATCCACTTCTTGTCGCCGGCGAAGCTGCCGTCGGGCTTTTGCAGCGAGGCCATTTTGTCGATGAACTCGACGCGCCAGTCGTGCTTGTTGCCCTGGGGGTCGATGATGTTCGGCTGGCCGTAGGCGTGCAGGGCGCGGGCGAGCGTCAGGTAGTAGTAGTAGAGGCCGAACTGGGCCATCGACGGATCGCTGGCGCGCAGGCCGGGGTTTTCCTCGACCGTCCAGTTTTTGCTGATCCAGTCCCAGGCGGCCTTGACGCGCGGGTCGTCTTTGGTCAGGCCGGCGTAGATGTAGCTCTTGAGCATGGCGTAGGTCATCGAGCCGTAGGAACGGAGCATGCGCTTGCCGTTGACGGTGTATTCGCCGGCCTTGGATTCGCCATTGTTGGCGGGCGTGTAGATGGAGCCGCCATCATCGCCGGCCCATTTCTGGTCGTTGGTTTCCGACAGGTTCTGCATGCGCGTGACGAACTTCAGCGCATCCTTCATGACCTTGTCGTCGGGTTTGACGCCCGCGGCATTCAGCGCTTCCACGCTGAAAGCCGTGTTGGAGCCGTCGGGCCGGCCTTCCCGGCCATAGCCCATGCCGCCGTACCAGGGATTGTCCGGCGTGATCTTGGCCTCGCCCTTGGGGCCGCCTTCGATGCTCTCGTTCCACTGGAGGTTCTTGAGGTAGGCGACGGCCTTGTCGATGGCGGCCTTGTACTGAGGGTCGTCGGCGGCCGCCAGCGACATCACGGCGATGGCCGTGTTGTAGTTGGCCAGCAGGTCCTTGTAGACGCCGGCGGCCGACTGCTGGGCGATGAGCTTGTCGTAGCCTTTGCGGATGAACTCGTCCTTGGCGGTGTACTTGCCGCTGCGGACGAGCGCTCGCAGGGCAATGGCGGTGAACGCGGAAGGCTCGCGCTGGGTCTGCCAGCCGCCGTCGGGATTCTGCTTGCTCTTGAGGAACTCGGCCGCCTTGTCGATGATGGCCTGCGCCTTGGCTTCGGCATCCTTGGCCTTGTCGGCTTCGGCGGCACGAAGCGTTGGCGAAAGGCAGGTAAACGAGAGGATCGAGGTCAGGACTAGAAACGTGTTTCTCATGAGGTTCTCCAAGGTGGCAGCGGCGTCTCGCCGCTGCTGCCCCGCCAGTGGGGGCACTGGCGGCACTCTTACAGAAGATGCTGTCCGAGGCGGTATAATGACAACGGGCAAAAAACGACCGGGCTCTGCAAAGATTGCACCATGACGCTGCGTCGGAAAATGGCCTACCAGATCGCCGCGATGATCATCGGGCTGCTGGTTCTCAGCGCGGCCTCGATCTGGGGTATCGTCGGTCTGCATCAGGACTTCGGATCGGCCATTGCCGGGCATCGCGAGCTGCGCCAGCTCTACGAGGCCGAGTCACACGTCTACACCGCCCAGCGGCTCATCCTGCTCTCGGCGCAGGGTGCCAAGGCCGCGCTGGAGGAGATCGATCAGGCATCGGTGAAGTTTGGCAAGCACGCGGAATCGGGCCCGATTCGCGCTGGATTGAAGGAAGCCCAGACGCAGCTTCGAATGCTCATCGCGGCTCACGTGTCCTACAGCGCCGCCGAGCAGGTGGCGCCGCTGAAGCGAGTTCAGGACGAAGTCGGCCGGCTGTCGGTCAGCACGCGCCGCACGATTGAGCAGGCTCAGGACCACGCCAGCCACAAGCGAGAGGGCACGCTGATCGTGATGGGGATCGTCTCGCTGCTGGTGATCGCGGGCGCGATTGTCGTCGGCGTGCTGGAGTATCGCAGCGTCACCCGGCCGCTGTTGAGCCTTGGGAACGGCGTGCGCCGGCTGGCCGAGGGAAAGCTCAGCGAGCCGCATCGAGCCGACCGGCCATGCCGAGTTCGCCGCGCTGGCTGCGGACTTCAATCTCATGGCGAGCGAGCTCGATGAACTCTATCGCGACCTGGAGCAGAAGGTGGCGCAGAAGAGCCGCGAGCTGGTGCGATCGGAGCGGCTGGCCAGCGTGGGATATCTGGCGGCCGGCGTGGCGCATGAGATCAACAACCCAATCGGCATCATCGCCGGCTATGCGGAACTGGCGATGCAGAAGCTGGATCGAGAGGCCAGTCCGGCTACGGTTGCCGAGGCGCGACAATCGCTGGGGCTGATCTGCGAGGAGGCGTTCCGCTGCAAGGAGATCGTGCAGAAGCTCCTGAGTCTGGCCCGGCCGGGCGAGGAGAGCCGCGCCGGTGTCGCTGGGGGATGTGGCCGGGAGCGTGGTGTCGATCATCTCGGGGCTGAAGGACTACAAGGACCGGCCACCGAAATTGGAGATCGCGCCGATCGCAGGAGCTGCGCGTGCTGGCCAGCGAGGGCGAGATGAAGCAGGTCGTGCTGAACCTGACGCTGAATGCACTGGATGCGACGGACGGCGACGGGGTCGGTGGATTGGCGACTCAGGGGCTGCGGCCAAGCGTGACGATTCGAGTGTCGCGCCGCGATGATAGGGTCGAGCTGTGCGTCTCGGATACGGGGCGGGGAATGAGCCGCGACGTGCTCGACCGCATTTTCGAGCCGTTCTTCACGGCCAAGCGCGGCAGCGCGCGGCCGGGCACGGGGCTGGGACTTTCCATCTGCCACGCTATCATCGAAAGCCATGGCGGCCGCATCGACGCCTACAGCGACGGCCCGGGCAAGGGCAGCCGCTTTATCGTGCAACTGCCGGCGATCGGGAAGGGTGCCGCATGAGCCTTCAAAGTCCGGCGGCCGATCCGCACGTGCTCATTGTCGAGGATGAGCCGCGCATGCGCGATGTGCTGACGCGCGCCATCGAGGGGTGGTCATTCCACGTGTGCGCTGCCAGGACGGCCGAGGAAGGCCTGCGCCTGATGGAGCAGGAGCCGCGGCCGATCGTGCTCTTGGACCTGAACCTGCCGGGCATGAGCGGCATGGAGTGCCTGGAGATCATCCGCCAGCGCTGGCCAGGCACCCAGGTCATCATCCTGACCGGTTTTGGCAACCTGGATGCGGCCAAGCGGGCGATTCACCTCGACGTGGTGGAGTTCCTGACCAAGCCCTGCCATCTGGGCGAATTGGAGACAGCGCTGGGACGGGCGAAGCTGCGGCTGATGGAGGTGCTGCCGACGGCCGAGGAGCCGATACGCGAGAGTGAGCCCGCGCCACCCGCAGAGCCGGCGACGACGCTGGAAGAGGTGGAACGGCAGCATATCCTGGCCGCGCTGGCGCGGCACGGGGGCAACCGCAGCGCCACGGCCGCCGAGTTGGGCATCAGCCTGCGGACGCTGTATTACCGGCTGAGCGAGTATCAGAAGCAGGGGTATCGGGTGGAGTAGCTACTTGCCAACTTCGGACTTCGGCCGGAAACGCGCGGCCAACCAGGTGTCATCCAGAGCGACGAGCGAAACGATCCGCCAATCGGCTTTCGTCATGACATCCCACCCCACATCGCAGAAAGGTCGGTCTTCACCGAGGATGTCTTCTTGGGATACGCCAGCCAAGCGCACCCATAGGTTTGAGCGATTTCATCGCATCGGGCGCATCAGCGCGAGTTCGGCCTGGTCCTTGACGAAGGCCAGCACGACGTCGAACGGTCCAGCGCCCTTTTGCGCAGGCCTTCGCGCCGGCCGGCAGGGGGCCGATATCGAAGCCCTTGGGCCAGTTGATGGCGAGCACCTGATGCTCAGGCTTGATCTGAAGCTTCTTCGAGAGGGATTGCTCGCTCATGGTTCATAGCCTCTGCACGTGAAATCCGCCATCGACATGAACGACGGTCCCGGTCGAATACGCGATATCCCCGCGGACCATCATAGCCACGGCTTTGCCGATGTCTTCAGGCAGGCCCCAGCGGCTCTGGATCAAGAGGCCCTCGCCGATGAGCTTGTCGTATTTCTCCTTCACGGCCGAGGTCATGTCGGTGGCGATGATGCCGGGGCGGATCTCGTAGACCGGGATGTCGAACTCACCCAGTCGCGCCGCCCACAGTTCCGTGGCCATGCTGATGCCCGCCTTGCTGATGCAGTAGTCGCCGCGGCTGGTGGAGGCGACGGTGGCCGAGATGGAGCTGATATTGACGATGCAGCCGGTGAACTCGCGATCGGCCTTCTTCTGCTCGATCATCCATCGCGCGGCGAGCTGCGTCAGGAAATACGGGCCTTTGAGGTTGATGGTGATGAGCCGGTCGAAGCTCTCTTCGGTGGCGTCGAGAATATCCGCGCGGACCTCGGCGCAACACCGGCGTTGTTGACGAGCACGTTGAGCCGGCCGAAATGCTGGCGAATCTGCTCGATGAGCCTCGCGCGGTCGGGAGCGCTGCTGACATCGGCCTGGCAATCGAGGACCTGCGCGCCGAGCTTCTGAAGCGATGAGACGGCGTCGGCGGCTTCGTCGGGCGCGACGACATCGGCAATGGCGATATCGCAGCCCTCGGCCGCGAGCTTCTGGGCGATGCCGAGGCCGATTCCGCGGCGGGCGCCGGTGACGAGGGCAAGTTTCTTCGACATACGAGTATTCCTTCACGCCGACAGAGACCACGTCCGCACTTCGCGGAGCAGCGCGCCGAAGCCATCGGGAAAGGCGCCTCCAGTCGCGCGAGATCGGTGAACACGCGCTTTGCGGCGTCCACCATTCGATCGCGCTCGTGACTGAGCGAACACCGCTCGCTGCCATAGAGGGTTCTTTTCAACTCGGCAACAGTGAATGGCAATTGTCCCGAGTTCAGTCCGCGCGCCCATGCCTGCTCCGTATAGTGGGGATTCTGGCCACAGAGCCACCAGGCTTCGATAGTCGGGACCGCCAACCCGATGGCTACGGGCAGAGGCGACGGAACGGGTCGGGGTCGCACCTGGCCGCGGAACAGGGCAACGACTCGGCGCAACTCACACAAGCGGCAGATCGGGTCGGCGGCGGCATCATGCGCTGCCGCGTGAACGGTGGAGCGGTCCGAGTCAACCACGACTGCCAGGCCCTGAGCGTCAGTGTTGTACCAGAGGTGTCTCAGGATCGTCGGCAGAACACCACGAACGCTCGGCCAGCCACGCGTGCGCAGAGACAGCGGCAGCGGCTCGGTCGGTTGCCCAATGGCCACATCGAGAACAACGCGGACGCCCGCCTCATCGGCGGAAGATTCGCTGAGGATCGCGATCTTCATGTGTTGGCTGGCACCCCACCGAGGACCCCGCTGTACCACACATCGCCCAGGTGCGATCCCTCCAGCAACTCGGTCACGTCCGCGCGATCCGAAAGCCTTTGAAAATTGGCCTCGAGCCCCCGCCTCTCGGCGATCACTACTTCTTCGGGGTGCTCGCCAAAGAGATCGAGCAAGTATGGCGAATGCGTCGTCGCCAGGACCTGCACGGGCGGGCGGCGCTCGGCGAACTCCTCGGGATGACTCAGGCGGTGGAGGGCATCGCGAGCATCGCGAAGAAGGCGGGGATGAATCCCACGATCCGGTTCCTCCAGGCAGACGAGACTCGGTGGCTCGGGCAGGTGGGCCAGCGTCAGAATCGCTAGCGCCAGCAGTGTGCCAGCGGAAAGCTCGGCGGCGGGGATGCGATGGCCCCCCGTGCGCGTCCGCAGCACAATGGCGCGTTGTCCCGGCGCCGGCGTATCGAAGAGCACGCGATCGAACTCGGGGAGCCACTCACTCAACCGGGCATTTATGGACTCAAATCGTTCTGGGTACTCGTCCCTAAGCCGGTCCAGAACGATGGGCAGATTACCTCCGTTTGGTTCGAGAGCGACTGTCGGCGTCAGTTGTGCGGGCCTGATGATCGCCTCTCGCGTGAACGAGAACGCGCACAGCCCACCCATCGCCTTTTCCAGCAACTGAGCTTCAGCATGGGACAGCGTCCTGCCTGCATGGTTCCTCTCGTACTTGCCCCTCCATCTGGCCTGGGTGACCACACCAGACCAATCGCCACCCCAATGCGCCGAGACCGAAATCTCGACACCCTGCCCGGTCGCAACACACGAGAGCTTGGACTTCATGTTACCCGCGGGGCTATGGGCCAGGAAGCTGAGGCCCTCGATGGCCGTGCTCTTCCCGCTTCCATTTGGCCCGACCAGGAGCGTGAATCGCCCAAGCGGCAGCTTGGCGTCTCGAAGCAGCTTGAAATTGTGAAATTCGACAAGGTCGATCATGGGCAGTCCGTTCGGAAGCCACCTCAATTATACACGGGATCCACCCGTGAGAAGAGCGAGCTCGCACCGTAACGCGCCGCAATTACGCCGCTGTCCACAGCACGTGCCGCTTTACAAAATCCACCGGATCGCGGTTGATCTCCTCAAGCAGCCGGCAGGCGATTGCGCTGGGGCCGCTGGGGTCGCTGGGGCCGCTGGTGCCCTGTTCCCATCGCTTAACAAGGCGAACCGAGACGCCGAGAAGATGGGCAAAGACTTCCAAGCCGACACCCAAGCGACGCTGCGTCTTATGCACCGCCTTGGCGTCGCACCAATTCGGGTCGGGTATCGTGACAGTCCGCACAGTCAACCTCCCGCTCCGAGGCTCTCCGCTACGCAGCCCGCCGCGTGCGCGATTCATGGTTCACCTCTCTGCCTCAGCTCGCAAGCCGCGCTCGCTGGGCGATGCCTGGATCGGGCTCGCGTGCCTTGCCCAGCCGATAGGCCACCTCCAGGTTGATCCAGTATTCGGGGCCCGTGCCGAAAGCCAGTCCCAGTTCTTTGGCAGTTTCGGCGGTGATCCGCTTGCGCCCATTGATGATCTCATTGACTACCTGAACCGGACGGTCGAGGATGCGCGCCAAATCACGCTGGTTCCAGCCGCGAGCTTCCATCTCCTCGCGCAGGAAGTCGCCTGGTGGGAAGACTTCGGCCGGTCGAAACGTCTTTCTCATAACACCTCCAACAGCACTCGTCCCTGGCCCAACATCAGTGATAGTCCTCGATGCCGCAAACCAGCATGACATGCTCGCCCATCTCTTCCAGTATCCGCACGATGAGTCGGTATTGCGCGTTGAGTCGCATGGAGCGGTCATCCTGCCGTGAACCTTTCAGCTTCTCATAGTGCAGAGACTTCAACACATAGAACGTTCGCTCGTCCACAGCAGCGCGAATCTGCTGCATGCGCCGACGAAAGGCTTTCACGACCTCGCTGGGCCAACGCCCGCGAAACGACGTGTCGATTTCGAGTCGCTGCAGGTTGCTGTGCGTGAACTGCACCTTCACGCGATGGGATGGTATCACCCGTGGGGTGAATATTCAAGACTGGCCCACCGGCCCGAAGAACGTGTAATACTTCTCGTCCTTGGCCATGCGCTGGATGTACAGCGCCAGCTCGCGCGTGGTAGTCGCCCCACATGCTCGATTCGCCGCAGGGAACCTTTCGTCCCGGAGGGATGTGGTCCCAGCCGTTGGGCCGGTGATAGACGTTGTGCAGGATCAGCCCCTGGTGCTTCGGATCGGTCGACAGATACGGGTCATCGAAGAGCGTGTGCGCGACGGTGAGGCCGGCCTGCCAATACCTCGTCGCGTGCGCCTTCTGGCCCTCGCCGTCGAGGTATCGCCCCACCCGCAGGAGGCCCTGCGCGCCGATGGCGGCGGCCGACGAGTCCACTGGCTCGTAGGCGTTGTAGGGATCGGCCGGCCGACTCAGGTAATCGCCCATCTTCGCCAGGCCGGGCGCGCCCGTGTCCCAATACGGCACGCCATCCACGGGCGTATTCTCGATATAGAAATCGCACGTGGCCTTCGCGCCCTTGAGGAGCATTTGCTCGATCTTCTCCCGTCCGCCGAGATCATTGAACTGCTCATCCGGCAGGATCGCCATGTACTCGAGCTGCTCGGAAAAACCGAGCATCGCCCACGCCAGCCCGCGCGTCCATGTGCTGAAGGGCGAATAGCCCTGCTGGGTTGACGGGCAGCGAAAGTTGCCGTCGTTGACGTTGAAGATCGCCTCGTGGGCGGTGCGGCCGCGCACGTCGTAGCTGTCGCGCCCTTCGCCGTAGAAGACATTCCATCGCGCGGTGTTGGCCGCGTGCTCGATCACACGCTGCAGCAGCGAGATCCTGGCATCGCGTTCGCCCATCAGCACGTGCCCCAGCAGGTGCGAGACGGCCAGCGCCCGGCACGATCGGATCGTATCGACGAACAGCGACTGCGGGCCGTTGAATGAATAGATGTATCCCGTGCCGTCGGAGGTGTTGCGCCAGCGCGACGCCTGCACCGCGCCGCTGACCTTCAGCGCCAACTCGTAGAAATCCCGCTCGTGCTTGTTGGCCTCGATCTTGCCTTCCTTCATCAGCCGCCAGAGGTTGCCGTATGTGCTGACGTTGTTAAACCCGTGATCGTGTACGCCGATGTGGCTGACGTGGCTGGCCATCATCTTCACGGTCATTTCCCGGCCGATTTCCAGGTATTTCCGCTCGCCCGTCGCGTCGAACTGCAACAGTGACGAGCCGTACTGGAACCCCTGCGTCCACTCGGTCCAGCCGCGCGCGGTGTACTGGCCGTTGATGGTGAACACCGGCGAGCCCCTGCCGGGCGTGCAGGTTCTCTCGATGGAATCGATCTTGGCGGCCGATGCCTGCCAGAGCTTCTGAATGCGCGAAAGCAGATCGACGGGCTTGAGGTCGTTCTTGAGGTTGATCATTGTGCGTGTGTCTCCATAGAGCTGCCATTCTGCCGGGGGCACTGCGTGGCGGCAAGAGATGATCGCAGCTTGACACGCCGCAAAAAAAACGCCTCGGCGCCCATTGACGCCGAGGCGGTGTGTGGCGGGGGCATAGGTGCTGGTAACCAGAAACCGCTTCGTGACCTCGTGCCTTCGCGGTGAAAATAATCTTCACTTCGGATTCACGACTCGCCCGACAAACAGCGCCGCTCCCGTCGGCTGATGCCGGATTACGAAGATGAACGGATGATCGGCCTTGAACGTCACGGGGGGCTCCGGCATCCGCATCGCCGTCGGCGCCATCATGACCGCGCTGGCGGCCGCCGCCTCGGTGCCTTCCTCGTTCACGTCGACGAACGCCTTGTGAATCACGGCCGAGATGCAGAGCTGCTCGACAGTCGCGATGCCGGAGAAGTTCGCCCTGGTGTCGAACGCATCCGTCATCCCCAACTGCGTGAGCGTCGCCGCCAGCGAGAACTCGGAGGTGAACTTGAACTTCGGCAGCGACACGTTGACCTGCCGGCCGCGCAGCGCCGGCAATCTCGTCCAACTTTGAGCTGCTCAGTGTTTTCTCCACGGCGGCCAGGCCATCGGATTTCTTCGGCAGCAGGATGAGCATCGACAGGTCATATCCCTTGTACGGCATTGCCAGCACCTGCATCTGCTGGTCCTCGAAGTAGCTGAAGCGATGGCTCTGGTGCATCGTGGGGACGTCCACCTTGCTGCCGCCAGGGATTTCAAACGCCTCATCCTTCGTCGATCCCTTCTTGAAATCCGACGCCCACGCGGCTTTGAAGTAGATCGCGTTCGTCAGGACCAGTCGCGTGTCCGGATGGAGCGTCCCGGCCGCGATCAGGTCCTTGATCTTGTCATGCGTCAGCTTTTCCACCCACTGGTTGATCGCCTGTCGGACCTGCTCGGTGGCGCCTTTGAAATCCGCCTCGAACAAGCCGGCGCCGTACACCTTCTCCAGCAGCGAGCTGTAGTCTTTGTGGAACGGATATCCTTTCTGTCCCCACATCGCGTTGGCCGTCACCAGTTCATAGGGCTTCTCGTCCCGTATTCTTGCCGGATTGTTGATCTGCGACAGCATCGCCGCGAACGCCTCGTTCATCTTCTCCGGCGGCGCGGAAATATGCAGCACCGCGTCCATTTGCTGCGCCGTCTGGCCGAGTGCCCCCGCCCGCGCCATGGCCAGCGCGCTCTCCAGGCTGTAGGCCGAGAAGAAGAGATTCCCCTCCCGCGATGCGAGCTTCGCATACAGGTCCCACCCGAAGGCGTTGCTGCTCTGCGCAGCCTGTGACGCGGGTGATCCCGGCTCGGCGGCGACGGCGGCGACGGCGGCAACAGCGACGCAGAGCGCCGAGATAATGACGGCAGCGGGTAGGTGCATATGTGTTCTCCGTCTTTCCCCCTATGCAGGCCAATCATACCGACTTCGACGGCTGAAAGGCAGCAAAGTTCCGAAGCGTTTTCTCACGAACAACAGCGAGCCGTTTCCGCCACGGCCGGCCTCAGCCGCTGGGAAATTGCGGCCTGGGCTCTGGACGAACAGCAGAGGAGCGACCGCCGTAGCACTCGATGCCGGTTCCCTAGAAAGGCAGGGCCATGACCGATTCAGTACGGCTGAGCAGCCAGCAGATCGACGTTGCCCCGAGCGACCCCATGACCGCAACCCGCGACGGCAGCGGCGGCGCCCGCCTTCTGGCGGACTCAGCCACCAAGCTGCTCTCGCAGGAGCACACGGACGAACTCGTCCGCGAGCTGATCCGGGATTTCGGCAATTTCCTGGATGCCGACGTTCACTTCAACTATCTCGTGAACGCCGACGGCAAGTTGATGTACTTGAACTCCTTTGCCGGTATTGATGAGTCCGTCGGCCAGCGCATGCACAGCCTCAATATCGGCGAGAGCCTCTGCGGCCGGGCGGCGGCCGAGCGCAGCCGTCTGATCGTCAACGACGTGACACTCAGCGAGGACCCGCGCGTGGCCGGCATTCGCGACATGGGGATCTGCGCGTATGCGTGCCATCCGCTGGTGGCCAGCGGCCATCTCATCGGCACGCTGGCGTATTGCACGCGCAACCGCGGTGGTTTTTCCGCGCAGCAGATCGACCTGATGCGGGCCTTCTCCGAGCAGATCGCCATGGCTCTGGATCGCGCGCGCCTGACGCTCGACCTGAAGCGCCACGTGGGCGAGTTGGCGCAGGCGAACGCCGCCAAGGACCATTTTCTGGCCGCTCTCAGCCACGAGCTTCGCACGCCGCTCACGCCGGTGCTCATGGCCGTCACCGCGCTGGAACTGGACGAGGACATTCCCCAGCGCGTCCGCGACGACCTGTGCATGATCAAACGCAACATCGAGCTGGAGGCGCGGCTCATCGACGATCTGCTCGATCTCACGCGCATCTCGCGCGGCAAGATGCAATTCCGTTTCGAGACCATCGACGCCCACGAGATCCTCCGCCGAACCATCGAGATCGTCCGCAGCAACATCCTTGCCAAGAAGCTGGCGATTCATGCCGATCTGGCGGCGACCCGCCACCACGTTCGCGCCGACCCCGCGCGACTGCAGCAGGTGTTCTGGAACATCCTCAAGAACGCGATCAAGTTCACGCCGGCCGGCGGGAGCATTGCCATCCGCACGCGCACCACCGAGACCCATGCCGTCATCGTCGAGGTCACCGACAGCGGCATTGGCATTGATCCGCCCTCGCTGACGCGCATCTTCGACGCCTTCGAGCATTCCGAGAGCGCCGTCAGCCGGCATTTCGGCGGACTGGGTCTGGGTCTGGCGATCTCCAAAGCGCTGATCGATCAGCACGGCGGCAAGCTCACCGCTCTCAGCGAGGGCAGCGGCCGTGGCGCCACGTTCGCCGTGGAACTGGCCACCACCCACCGGCCCATCGCCAAGGCGCTGTCCTCTGCCGAGATTTCGCGCAGCGGCCCGGGCCTGCGAATCCTCCTGATTGAGGATCACGCCGCCACGCTCGACGTGCTCTCGAAACTGCTGCGGGGCCTGGGCCACGACGTGCGCACCGCGCCGCTGTCCAGCCGGCTCTGGAGGTCGCCCAATCCGAGCACTTCGACCTGGTTATCAGCGACATCGGCCTGCCCGACGGCAGCGGGCTGGATCTCATGCGCGAGCTCAAGAGCCGCTACGACGTCAAAGGCATTGCCCTCAGCGGCTATGGCACCGAGCAGGATGTGCTCAGCAGCCGCCGCGCGGGATCGAGGCCCATCTCACCAAGCCCGTGAGCCTGCAACAACTGCTCACGGTCATCGGGGACGTAGCGGGAGTGAAGTAGACCAGTCAACGAAGCCCATCCAACGTCCCCGGCGTGGGCGCTTGTTCACCTCTTTCAGAGTTTTCAACAGGATTGACAACTGCGCTGCGGAGTACATAACGGCAGTTTGCGCCAATAGATATGAAACACTAGGTAGCATCTGTGCCATGAATTTGTGCAAATGCACAAAAAACGCTTGATTATGCTCGTTCCATCGCCGATAATAGCAGGTGAAGTGTGGTGAATATCACCCGCCACTTCAGGAATGGGCGGGCGCTGCGGAAGCGCCTGATCGAGTGATAAGACGGCAACCCAGAGCCGGGCCATTCGCCGACTGCTGGGCATGACACCCCAAAGGCTTGCCGATTCCACCCTTACGTGGAGATGGTCTCCACAGAAAGGGGCTTGCCATGTGTACGCTCTATCATGCGGCCAGCCAACTGCTCGTCAACGCGGCCTCGGAACCTATTGTCGCGCAGGCCGTACCTGTGCAACTGCCGCCCGAACTGGCCCAGCAAATGGCCAAAGACGGCTGCATCGCACTTGAGAAGATCGCGAGTCACGACTCGCCAGATCAGGACTAAAGGCACCGGCGACGCCTTGCCGGACGGCTTGCATATTGGAATTGTTGACTTCGTCCGATCGGTTTCGGTGGGCATCGCCCCAACATTGACGCGATTCTCATGCGCCCCGCCACGTCAGCCGATGCTGCCGATGTGCCAGACCTTGAGCTTACGGTCATCGTGCCGGTTCTCAACGAGGCGGAGAACCTCCCGCGTCTCCTGCCGCGCATTGCCCATGCCCTGAGGTGGCGATCCTACGAGGTGATCCTCGTCGATGACGGCAGCACCGATGGCACCGTCGATCTGGCGCAGAAACTTGCCGCCGATTATCCGCTGCGGATCCTGCGCGGGCCGGCGCTGCCGACGGCCTCGCGGGCGCGGTGCTAGCGGGCATGGCCCATGCACGCGGTAGATTCCTCGTCGTCATGGATGCCGATCTCCAGCATTCGCCCGAGAAAATCCCAGATCTGCTCGCGCCGCTCCAGCGGCAGGAGGCCGAATTTACTCTCGGCTCCCGCTACATCGGTGGCGGCGGGATTCGCGGCCGCTGGACGGTCTTCCGCAGACTCAATTCACTCCTGGCGACCTTGTTGGCCAGACCGCTGGTTGGCCACGTGCGCGATCCCATGTCCGGCTTTTTCGCCCTGCCTCAGCGCGTCTACCGCCGCGGTGACGATCTCTCGCCCATCGGCTACAAGGTCGCCCTGGAGCTCATGGCCAGGTGCAGGCCGCGCCGCATTATCGAAATCCCCATCGATTTGCGCAGCGCGAGCATGGGCAATCCAAGCTCTCGGCTCGCGAGCAGTTTCGCTATCTCGCCCACCTCCAGCGCCTCTATGCTTACGTCTTCCCGCGCACGTGGAGTACATGCAGGTTGTTTGCGCTGACCGCGTTCGGCGCAGCCTTCCCGCTGCTCTTGCGGCTTGGGCCGCTTGGCAGCGGCGCCGGTGCCGTGATAGCGACTGTGCTCTCTTTCACTGGCCTGATGCTCGCATCGCGACGTCTGCGGTCATCTCAACGCCCGCGCGAGCCCCGCTGCACAACCGCGGAGCTCACGCCCGCTTCCCCGCGGGCGCGTGTGGCCGCTTGATCCGCCGGATCTCGCCATTTCCGCTCTGCATCCCCTATGATTTGCCTATCTGTGAGGTGAATCATGAAAGCCATTCGCATCCACCAATTCGGCGATCCGCAGGTCATGCAACTGGAAGAAGTCCATGACCCGGCGGCCGGATCGGGCGAACTTGTCGTTCGCCTCCACGCCATCGGCGTGAACCCGGTTGACACCTACATCCGCGCTGGCGTCTATGGGCCACGGCAGTTCCCCTTCGTCCCGGGCATGGACGGCGCGGGTCTGGTGGTTGCCGTGGGCGATGCCGCGCGGTCCTTCAAACGCGGCGACCGCGTCTACATCGCCGGCAGTGTCAGCGGCGCCTACGCGCAGCTTGCCGTGTGCAGGGAGTTTCAGGTCCACCCGCTGCCCGCGCACGTGAGCTTCTCCCAAGGCGCGGCCATGGGCGTTCCCTATGGCACGGCCTTTCGTGCCATGTTCTGTCGCGGAGCGGCGCGGCCGGGCGAGACGCTCCTTGTCCATGGCGCCACCGGAGGCGTCGGTACTGCCGCCGTGCAGCTCGCACGGGCGGCGGGCCTGCTGGTGATCGGCACCGGCGGAACCGATCGCGGCCGGCAGCTCGTCATTGAGCAGGGGGCCCATCACGTACTCGACCACCATGCCCCCGATTACCTCAAGCAGTTGCTGGACCTGACCGGCGGCCGGGGCATCGATCTGATCCTGGAGATGCTCGCCAACGTCAATCTCGGCAAGGATCTGACTGTCCTGGCCAAGAACGGCCGGGTGGTCGTCATCGGCAGCCGCGGGCCCGTGCAGATCGACCCTCGCGAGACGATGGGTCGCAACGCCGACATTCGCGGCATGACGCTCATGAATGCCGACGAGCACGAGCTTTACGGCATTCACATGGCGCTGGTGGCAGGGCTGGAGAATCGCACGCTGCGCCCGGTGATCGGCCGCGAAATGCCGCTGGCGCAAGCGCCGGCCGCGCATGTCGCCGTGATGGAAAGCGGATCGTTCGGGAAGGTCGTGCTGATCCCCTGAAAAACGCACACTAAACAATTGGCCCCGCCGGTTGGAAGGGGGGGACAAGGCACCGGCGGGGCGGAGAAAAACCGCGTCTCTGTCTGTAGTCTGCCTTACGATCAGGAATCCACAATCTGCGTGGGAACAGGCTCTACACTGAGAATATAGCCCATGCATCTGCGGGGGCCAAGGAAAATCGGCTTGCTTTTCCTGCGCCAGCGATCACGCGCGCCATCCGTTTCAGAACGGCCGCCACGATTCGCTGCAACAGGTTTCCGTGGACGTAGCCGATGTAGTCCCGCAGGGATTCCCGATGCACGACGAGATACCATCGCGGCACTGCCCAGCATTTCTTCGGCAGGCGAGTCTTGGATTGCGGCTGATCCTGCAGACTTGGCAACGGAATCCTGTCTGTCTCGCTGGGTAAAGGAGTCGTGGATGTCGCCACCACCAGGACCAGAACCTCGCTCTCAAGGCGATCGCGGGGGCTTACGATGATCACCGGGCGTCTCTTCGCGCCGTGACCCTCCAATGGCGGGCAATCGTCCAGCCAGTAGAATCTGTCCAGTCCGCATTTCCCGACTCGATGGCATGGCGGGCCGCTCCCTACAGGATTTCGCGACCGGTCAGTTGCTTTGTGTTGTGTTTGGCCTTGGCAATCACCTGGCGCCAGTGATCGCTTATCCACGAATCCATCTGCTTGAGTGTCATGCGGGCCTTGCGGGGCCGCTGTGCAGCGGGCCCTGCTGCCTTGGCCTGGCGACAGAGTCTCTGGAACTCCTCTTCTGGCATAACTCGAAACCTCCGCCCACCCACTTGCAGCGTCCCAGTTGTCATGCTTCACCTGCCTTTTCCACCACATCATATCGGCCGCATGCCACGACCTCTACTTCTTCTCCAGCACCCTCACGCATCCCGCCAGCACATCCAGCACGTACACCTTGCTCCCATCGGCATTGGCCGCCATCGGCCCCGCGATGCAACCCGTCGTCTTCTCTTCATCCGCCGGCCGCGCCACGCCCACGCAGCCCACGAGGCTGATGTAGTGGCCCTTGACGTCATACCGCTTCACGCGATTGGGTGTCTTCTCCGACGTGTAGAACTGACCATCCGCCCCGAAGAACAGGTTGCCCGGATTGCAGCACCCGCCGAATCCGTCCACGCTCGTCAGGTTGCGCTTGCCAAACTCGCCCTTCAGATTGCCCTGGCGATCCAGCACCACCACATGGTGGCCGGCGTTCTCGGCTATGTAGACCATCCCGTCCTTCGCCTTGGCATCGAAGATACCGCAGTATGCCCGGTATCCCGACGCGATCGCCTTGGGGCTGTCCAAGTCGCTGCTCAGCCGCAGCACCAGCCCGCGCGTCGCGGCCGTCCCGCCATACGCGAAGGTCGCGTAGACGTCCCTGCCATCCACGCACAGCGACGAAACCGCGCCTTTGGGGATCGCTTCGCCGGTGGCCGTCTTCAGCACCTTCCCGTTGCCGTCAAGTTTCGTGATCGTTCCCGGCCCGCCCACGTAGACCGATCCTACAGCGCCAATGCACACGGCCGTGGGCATGAACTCGACTTCAATGCGCTTCACCACCTTGTCATCTGGCGCAATGATGACCACTGCCTTGGCTTTGCCATCGGTCACCACCACATTTCCCTTGGCGTCAATCGTCATACACGTGGGCGACTGAAGACTGCTCTTGCCCAGGGGCTTGCCCTCGCGATGCGTTGCTGTGTCGATCCCGGGCTGCTCATCCTCCGCCAGCGCGGCCAGCGAGCACAGACCGAGCAGGATCGTACCCATGAGGCAGGCGAAGCTCTTCATTGACGGCTCCTTCGGAGGCAGGAAGATGACGCCTGTGTATTATACCTGACCGACGGGCGGGCACAACCTTGACGTAAACCCACCGGCCAAGCGATCATCTATGCCATCTCCCGCAGGGCTCGTGTCTTTTCGAGGTCTGTCGGGAGAAACTCAGGGAGCCTTTCAGTCATGACTCTGACCACCACGCCCCCGCCTCCGGAAGTGCGCGCGCCTCGCAAGATGCCAGCTCTTCCACCCGCCATCGCCGGCGCGCTCGGCCGACTCGGGGAGCATCCCGAGAATCTGATCATCGTCATCGCCAGCGACATCAATCGCCTCGGCCAGTATTCCGCTCAATGGCTTCTCGCGACCAAACAGGCCGCATGGGTCTTTGACGAATCGCAGCCCAACGAGCCCGTGCTCTCCGTCGTCCATAGCGAAGTGCAGGAATTCCGCACCCTTGCCGTTGTCGGTTCCGGCCTGCTCCAGGCCAAGATTGATGGCGCGTGGCTCGATCTCATCCGCTACAGCAACCGCCGCAAGTACATCTTCGGCCGAACCGCCAAACGACTGGAACAGCTCCGCCGTGGCGACGGGGTCGAGCTCTCGGATGAAGACTTCGAAGATCCCCGCCGCTGCTCCTCCTGCGGTTTAATGCTCTCCTTTCAGGGCGAGACCTGCCCGCGCTGCATCAACCGCGGCCGGGCCATCGGCAGGATCGCCTCGCTCATGCGGCCATATTGGGTCAAGGCCGCCATCATGATGGGCCTTCTGATGCTGGGTGTGACGCTGGACATGATCGGTCCGCGGCTTACGCAGTTCCTCGTCGATCACGTGCTCAATGTCGAGGGCCATGGCCGGCTTCCCTCGTGGCTTTCCTCGGTGCGCAACATGACCGTCACGCACCTGCTGCTCACCGTCGTCTGCTGCGTCGCCACCGTGCAGATCGCCCGGTCGCTGATCAACGCGCTCAACGGCCGGCTCGTCTCGCGCGTCGGCACGCAGATTGCCTACGACATGCGCGGACGCCTCGTCGAGCATCTCGAACAGCTCTCCGTCGGATATTACGACAAGCAGCAGACCGGCTCACTGGTGGGGCGCGTGGCCTACGACACGGAAGCGGTGCAGGGCTTCATCTGGCAGCTCACCGGCGGGTTCGTGATGCAGATCATTCTGGTGGTCTCCAGCGCCATCATGATGTTCAGCCTTCAGCCGCGCCTGGCCATGTGGACGCTCCTGCCGGCGCCCTTCGTCCTCAGCGGCACCTTCATCTTCTACCGCTTCGTCTACCCGCACTATCACCGCTTCTGGGACCGGTCCAGCAAACAGGCCGGCATGCTCGCGGGAATGCTCTCGGGCATCCGCGTGGTCAAAGCCTTCGCCCAGGAGAATCGCGAGCTGGAGCGATTTCAGAAACAGTCCGGCAACCTGCGCGATTGCCGCCGGCGCGTTGACGTCTCGGCCAGCACCTTCTATCCCCTCATGGGCCTCGTCTTCCAGATCGGCGGATGGCTGGTGTGGTACATCGGCGGCGCCAAGGTGTTGGGCGCGCATCTGACCCTCGGCACGCTGATGGCCTTCTTCGGCTACATGGCCTTTTTCTACGGCCCGCTCCAGCAGCTCACCAACCTCACCACCTGGCTGACGCAGTTCTCAACGCAGGTCCACCGCATCTTCGAGATTCTCGACACGCCCATCGAGATCCCCGAAAACCAGAAGCCCATCGAGCTGGCCACCATCCGCGGCGAAATCGAGTTCCACGGCGTCACCTTCGGCTACAGCCGCCAGACGCCCATCCTCAAGAACATGACCTTCAAGATCGCGCCGGGCCAGACCATCGGCGTGGTCGGCCGCAGCGGCTCGGGCAAGACGACGATCATCAACCTCATCTCGCGTTTCTACGACGTGGATGAAGGCTCGGTCATGATCGACGGGCTGGACGTGCGCAAGATCAGCAAGTCGTCACTGTGCCACAACGTCGGCGTCGTCCTGCAGGAGCCCTTCCTCTTCCGCGGCACGATCTGGGACAACATGACGTACGGCCAGCCGGCGGCCGGCATCGAGCAGGTCCTGGCCGCCTCGCGCCGGCAATGCCCACGACTTCATCATGCGCCAGGTCCACGGCTACGACACATGGGTCGGCGAGCGCGGCGCGGGGCTCAGCGGCGGCGAGCGACAGCGATTGTCGGTGGCGCGGGCGCTGCTCTGCGAGCCGCGCATCCTCATCCTCGACGAGGCCACCAGCTCCGTCGATGCCGAGAGCGAACTGGCCATCCAGCAGGCCCTCGCCGAACTGGTTCGCGGCCGAACCTCCATCATCATCGCCCACCGCCTCACCACGCTGCGTAACTGCGACACCATCTTCGTCATCGACGATGGCCGGCTGGTCGAGAAGGGCAGCCACGATGAGCTGATGAAGCTCGACGGGCGCTATGCCAAGCTCGTGCGGATCCAGGGCCTTACCAAGTCGGATGAAAGCGTCGATCACCTCGACGCCAAGGAGAAGGCGGCGCGGGAGGAGGCCCTGCGGCCGCTGAACATGACGCCCGATCCCGACACCGGCCTGACCAGCATTGCCGGCCATCGCCCGCGCTGGCTGGAGCCGCGCTTCACCAAGATCCATCTCGGCTCGCGCGGCGCCCTGCACGTCACGCTCATGAACCAGCGCATCTACCCCGGCGTCTTCGCGCGTGCGCTGCCTACCCGTGCGCTACCCTAGCCAGTATATCAGCCTGCGCTGGACCAACGAGGACAATCGGGAGCAGGAGGTGGGCCTGATCCGCAACCTGGCCGACTGGCCGGAGGAGGCGCAGGAACTGATCAACCTCTCGCTCCTCCGCCGCTATTTCGTCCACAGGATTCTCCAGATCAGATCGATCAAGTCGTTTCAGAACTATCTCGATTTCGAGGTCGAAACGGACCTGGGCGCGATGGGCTTCGTGATGCGCTGGAGCCACGACGTCGCACACGACTACGGCACCGGCGGCAAGATCCTCCTGGACGTCGAGGAGAACCGCTACGTCATCCCCAAGCTGGATGCGCTGGATCCCAAACAGAGGCAGCTTTTTGAGCGGTATATCTTCTGGTGAGCCTCAATCGACTTGCGTTTGCCCCGACAAGGGCGTAGACTCTCTTGGTTCTCGCAGATTGCGGGAAAGCTACGGGGTGTAGCTCAGTTTGGTTTTAGAGCGCTTGGTTCGGGACCAAGAGGTCGCTGGTTCAAATCCAGTCACCCCGACTTGCAACGGCTCATGGTCAGACGTGGACTGTGAGCCGTTTTCGTTGACAGGACAACCACTTAGCGACTTCTGCCCTTGGTCGCCGCTGTCTCGCGCGGGACTGCCGTTATGGCCGGTCGTGCCCACACTTGCCCTTGATTGTCCGGAGTTCAGTGCAAGCAGACGTACAAGCGGTTCAGCATCATTCTGACAACTCGTGTCGTCGGTGCCGGTTGCTTTAGCCGGCTGGGCATTGGGTACGTCACCCAACGGCAGGGACGGCAGCACGTTGAGCGCTCCGCGAACGTCCAACAATTTCGGGTCGGTGTAAACGCCCATCGTGAGCTTGATATCGCTGTGCCGCATGGCGGCCTGTGCGGTGCGAGGGGCAACACCGCCTTTGCTCAGGTGAGTGCCGAAGGTGGTCCGCAAGGCGTGTACATCGATAGTCCTGCCACGCTCGTCGCGCTTGTCGATGATCGTCTTGCCGGTCTTGGCGTCCTTCACCTTGCGGGCAATGCCGGCGGCAACCAAGTCGCGGTCGAAGATGTGCAGCAGCCCGTCGGGCACGTTGAACAGCGGCAGGTCGCCCGGCAGTTTCATCGGGATCGGCTCGCCGATCTTCAGCCGGGCCGCATCCTGCATGGCCTTGAGCCGATCGCCCAGCCAAGTGCGGATGTCCTGGGCCAGATCGTCGCGGATGGGCAGTTCCGAGCCTTGGCGGTTCTTCTCATCCGCAGCGTCAAGCACGATGTAGGGCACGTCCGCATCAATGTCCACTTGAGCCACCGTGAGCGATGACAACTCGCCCTTACGCAGCCCGGTGAGCACGAACGTCTTGTAGATCAACTCCCGCTCCCTGCCGGCATCATCTAAGTGGGCGATGAGGTCTGGTTTGTCGGCCAGCTTGAGCCGAGCCTGTTGTTCGGCGACTTCGATGTTGTTGACGGTGAGTGGAGCCTTGAACCAAGTGTCGCGGCGCTTCCCCCGTGCGGAGCGTTTGGACGGCCAATTACCTCCCGCCCATGCTCCGCCACGGGACGACGGCGGGCGATGAATAGCAGCCGACGAAGTTCATCTTCCGTCAATGCTCGTCGCTGGCGTCGCGGATCAGACTTCTCATCCGCTCTGGGCACTCGCGGGAACGGGTTTACAGGCAGGCGATGCGTCCTGACGCACCAGTTGCCGAAGCCGATCAGGGCTTCACGGTAGCCATTGCGCCGACGCGGACATGCCTTCGCCCGTTCGAAGCACAAGCCAGTGCTCAAACGGTTCGACGCTCAGGTTGGCGAGGGTAGCATAGCTGCAATCACTGGCCAGCCGGCACAACCGCTGTTCGGTGGTCTTGTGGTGAGCATCGGTCACACCCTTGGCTTGCAGGTGAGCCAGGTACACTGTGATGTGCCGGTCAACGGGCAGCTTGGCGTGATCGGCGGCGGCATCTTCGGCGGGCTTGATCGTGCCCGCCTTAACCAACTCCGCCCGGCGCCGGAGATCGTTTGCGACGCCCTGGGCAGCCACCTCGTCCCGGCACCCGGTGGGAATGTCCCTTACCACGCCGGCAGCATCACGGTAACGGAATCGCCAAAACGGCGACGCGAATAACAGCCGGTCTTTGCCAACCCGGGTCTTGGTCACCTTTGCCGTTCGCGTTCTGCCGCGGCCGTCTTTCCAACGCGCGAACCGCTCGCCCTTGCGGGCGAAGATCTCTGCCCCGCTCGGGATTGCCTTTGTGAACGTCGGTCGGTACAGCATCGTTCACCTGCCTTTCTTCACCAGCACGAGTCCGAAGTGCTGGGCCAATCTATCCGCCATGTCCAGGCGCAGGAACTGACGCCGGCACAGGAACCGCATGATTGACCCTCTGGAAACGCCAGTCTCTCGTTCGATCATCATCAGCGGTTTGCCGCTTTGGGCAATGGTGCTCCGGAGCAGATCGGAAATCGGGGTTGGCGTTCTGGGTCGTGCCATGATAGCGCGCGATTATTATCACACTCGCGCCCATCGTCAATCCCGTCGATCGGAAATCCGCGGATGGCCGCACGCCGCCATGCCTTGGTTCAGGTCCCGTTGTCATTTCTCTTCGCACGATTGAACCTGTGAAGCGGAGGACAACCCTGGTCGATCCAGTGATCGACGAGGTCGAGATCGAAGCGCAGCAGCCTCCCGATGCGTATCACGCCCGGCATCTTTCCCGCATCAGCCATGCGACGGATCGTCTTGGCCGAGAGATCCAGTTTGAGTGCAGCGGCGTTGACGTCGCCAAGCCGGGCAGTGACCGTTTCAGCCATAGTTCACCATCATTTCGTGCTGTCCTGTCGCCGAATTTCTTCCAAGACCGCCTGCACCGCGTAGTTCATGAGATCACGAAGGTCTTCCAGCCGTTCGAGCTGGTCCTGGCCCGTATACCACTTGCTGGTCACGCCCGGGCCAACCAGGCGATACCGTGGACCGCTGTCGTCATTCAGCCTTTCGATCACGTGAGGGTTCATGAGCTTTCCTTTGCTTCTGCTGATCGCGGCTGGCCGCCGCGTTGATGATCAACTCGATTGCCTCCACCATCATCCCGTGCGGCAACAGGCAAACTGCTCCGGGCCCCGCCTACACGCACTGGCTGTAACCACACGCGCACACGAAGCATCCGGCCTCGCGTCTCAGCATCTGGCCGCAGGCGGGGCACGTTCTTGTCCGTGGTTCTGGCCGGGCGACATCACCCATGGCCTCTTCGATCGCCTTGGCAATTGCGTCCGGGCACGAGAGAACATCCGTCATGTGGCCGTTGACCTTTGCTCTGGCCGTCGACAGGCAGCGAATGCCGCGGAGTTGTTCCACGATCTGCTTGGGGTCAACGCCAGAGCGAAGAGCCACCGACGCCGCCCGGCAGGTGGCTTCGGACTGCGCACTGCACCCGCCGGCCTTGCCCAAGTTGGCGAAGACCTCGCAGAGGCCCTGATCGTCGCGGTTCACAGTCACGAAAAGCGTCCCGCACGACATCCTGAACTTGAGCGTCTGGCCCCAAGTGACCCGGTTTCTGGGACGTACGGTTGACCCAGTAGAAGGTGCATCCACCTTGGCGCCGACGAAGGTCTGACCGGCTCTTGAGCCATCCACGTACACGGTGATGCCCTTGCATCGCATTGCGTACGCCAGACGGAAGACTCGATCAACGTCGCCGACTACGGCGGAGGCTCTCAGATTAACCGTCTTGGAGACGGCGCTGTCGGTATTGGCCTGAAAAGCTGCTTGCATGCGCACGTGCCATTCGGGTGCGATCTCGTGCGCCGTTACCAGAACTTGGGCCAATTTGCGCGGAATTGCCTTGATTTCGGTGGCGGGTACGCCGTCAAGCATGGCCTGTCGAACCTCATCGGTCATCCATCCATCTCTCTGCCCCAGCATCTTCAGCAGAGGATGGACTTCGACAAATTCCCGGCCATCGAGGACACGCCGGCGGTAGGCCAGGTGGAAGAGTGGTTCGATGCCGCTGCTGCAGTTGGCCAGGATGCTGATGCTGCCGGTGGGGGCGATGGTCGTGACGGAGGCATTTCGCATGGGGCGGTGGTCGCGAGTGTGCCAGGTGCTCCCCGTCCAGTTCGGGAAGCAGCCGCGTTGCTGGGCGAGCGATTCGCTGGCCCGGTGCGCTTCTGCTTGGATGAACTGGCTGACCGTGTGGCCGAACTGGACCGCTTCGCGGGTGTCGTACCTGAGGCCCAGCGAAATGAGGCAGTCAGCAAAGCCCATCACGCCCAAGCCGATCTTGCGGTTCCCTGTGGAAGTAGCGCGGATTCGTTCGGTGGGGTAGTGGGTCAGGTCCACGACGTTGTCCAGGAAGCGCACTGCCACAGGTATCATCGACCGCAGCCTCTCCCAGTCGAACTCGGCGTGGTGGGGGCACACGAAGCTTGCTAGGTTGATCGACCCGAGGTTGCAGGTCTCGTAGGGCAACAGCGGCTGTTCGCCGCACGGGTTGGTCGCCTCGATCTGCCCCAGTAACGGCGTGGGGTTGTCCTCGTTCACGCGATCAATGAAGCACAGCCCCGGCTCGCCGGTCGCGTGGGCGCTGGCGATGATCAGGTCCCAGATCTGGCCGCGGGTGTAGCAAGGCACATTCGCGGCCTCGGGCATCAGCAGGTCGTCCATCGCGCATGTGGCGATGTTGACGCTTCTGGGCAGGACGTAATGCCGCCCGTCCCGCGGATTGACCACGACATGATTGCCCTGCGGATCCTCGTGCAGCATACGCATAAAGGCGTCGGTCACCTTGATGGACACATTGAAGTTCTCGAAGGCGCCGGGTTGCGTCTTGGCCACGATGAACTTGAGGATGTCCGGGTGTTCGATGCCGATCATGGCCATGTTGGCCCCGCGCCGATGGGCGCCTTGCTGGATGGCGCGGGTCGTTTCGGAAAGCACTCGCCAAAAGCTGACGGCACCAGAGGTCCGCCCCCCGGTGGAAGCGACCAGGTCGCCGGTCGGCCTGAGCTTGTCGAAGGCAAAGCCGGTCCCGCCGCCGGCCTTCTGGATCAACGCCGTCTGTTTGACGGTGTCGAAGATGCTATCGATGCTGTCGTCCAGGTCCAGGACGAAGCAGGCGCAGCACATGCCATCCTTTCGACCGGCGTTCATGAGCGCAGGGCTGTTGGGCAGGAACATCCTTCGGCGTATCATGCCGTAGAATTGCCGCCCCGCGCTTCGCACCTGGCCTGGATCAGCGCCGTAGGCCGCCTCCACGGAGGCGACGGCACTGGCCACTCGCGACAACATCCCGTGCGGCGTCTCCACGATCGTGCCCTGAGCATCCCGGAACAGATAGCGCTGCTGGAGCAGTTCAAGGCGGAGGTTGGTGCGAGCGATGCGCCAACTGCGAAGATAGAATGTTGTCTGCATCGGAAGCTCCTTGGTTGTGTGGTCAGGCTGTGCGCTTCGCCAGGTCTGTGACTGGCTCATTCGGAAGATTGCCACTCTTGCCGTCACCGCTGCAGCCATTCGTGAACGGCGGACCCATGCACGTTCCGGCCAGCCGACTTCGGCGGTGGCCGAGGGAAGAGGAACGTGTGGCAGTCGATGTAAGTTCCTCATGGTTGGGCGGTCCTTTCATGCGTGAGGACCGTAGCCGTCTGGGGCACTGGCCCGTCCAGATGGCACCGCCGCAGAGGGCACACGGGATCGCAATACGCCTTGATCCGAGGATCCTCACAGCCGCAACTGCGATAAGTGTTCGCGTAGGCATCGCCAACCTGTTCGTCGACCTCCATCGGTGTGATGATCTGCCTGGCCGGTGGATGGTTCTTCACTGCCCACGCCTTCAGAAGCACGCCGGCCAGATCCTGGGGAATGCCCGCCAGCTTGAGGTGCACCGCCAATCGAAAACACGTCACCCGTTGATATCCGTCAACGCCGGCCCTGAGCATTGTCTGAGCACACGGTGGAAGCCCGAATGCCCGGCCGCTGTTGTCCGGCACGCGCTCGTTCACCGCCATTCCAGGAGCTGCATCTCGAGGCCGAGGCGATGCCTTGGCGAAAATCGACTCCAGTTCTTCGCCCGCGACCCTTCGGACTGTGGCGAGCAGCTCCCACTGGTCGGCGTAGGGCCGCATATGGTCCGCGGGGTTGAGGAACACGCAGCGGCCCTTGGGCACGAGCCGGCCGAAGAGGGGCGCGTTGATGAAATTCCCGTAGGCCGTCGCTGAATCCAGCCGGTCCTGTTTGGGGAAGATCTCCGTATCGCGCTTGCCGATCTCCTCGAGGAGTTCTCTGGCCAGCGTGCGGGCCCGGGCGCAGAGCACTCCGACCTCCTCGAAGAAGATCCACACGTGGTAGCCCTTGGACTTGCTGCGTTCGACATATGCGCTGATGCCGCGAGCTTCGGCCGCGACTACGAATGACTCGGCCGGCAGAAGATCATCGTCGTCGAAGTCCACCACGACGGCCCGCGTTCGATCGTCCATCAGCAGGTAGACGCCGTAGGGCTGCTCGCCGCGAAGATGGGCCAGCAGGACTCGATCGGTGACCGGCTCCTTGACCTGACGCACACGGCCAGTGTTCGGATCGTACGTGCCGTACACGTGGGCAAGGCCGGAAAAGAAGCTGTGAAATAGCTTCAGTTTCTCGGCGGTCGTTCTTCTGATTCCTTGGACCATAGTCGCTTACTCCGAGATCGGCGATGACGCCATCGGCCGCGTCATCGCTGGCTCTCCGCATCAAGAGCGGCGGCTGCAGTCGCTTCGTTTCAGGTAGAAAACAGCAGTGCGAGAAGGCTCCCTGGGGCGTCGGGGGCACAGATCAACGCGGGGATCTCGTCGACGAGCGCTGCCGGGTCGGGTTTCCTCCTCCGCCCCAGACCTGCATGCGGCGGAGCTGAAAGGATTCGCCATGAAGGTCGGCCGGGCGACGCCGTCGGCTACGGCGATCTCGCGGCTGGCCAGGCAAGAGCATCGACGCATCCGCTTACTTCAAGGGCAGGAGTGTCGGAATCGCTGCGCCGGCGAAGTCCAGCACAGCGCCGCGGGCTGTCCAGGGCCAAGCGGTAACCACCGATTTCCGCATCAGGAGTTCCTGAGTCATCTTGATGCGCCTTGGGTGCCGATCTCATTTCCGTGACGGAAGGCAAGAACTGGCAGATCAGGTGCTCTGACGCTGAGATGTGCGGTGGAAAGGCGAATCGGTTTTCAATGCGAACGGTGGCAATAGTCAGCCGCAGATCTGCCGGAAGGCCTTCTGGACTTCAAGGACGCTCGCAAGAAACGCTGGAATATCACCGGCCAGTTGTTCCAGCGGGCAGGATCGCAACGGCTGGGGCAGATACGGGCCATACGCCTGCACCAACAATCCAGTCACTTGACAGCGCTCTGGCCAAGACAACGGCCCCAGCGTTCGGGCCAGGACCCACGCCGTGTACTTCTGGCGTTCTGCGGCAGCAATGATGCTGGCCAGCTGGGTCAGGATCAGACCCAATCCGAGTGACGGCGGCTGCGCCGCGTCGAGAAGTGCCCCGATATAGCCGCGGACCTGTTGTCCCTGGTAATAGCTGTCCAAGAGCAGGATGGCTTCGCCAAGCGCCTGGGACGCTGAGAGCGTGTACCGTGCGGCAAGGCCCTCTTGATATATGTGTCGCACAAAGGCCGCGACGGCGGCGTGGAAGTCCTGCGTGGTTAGCGGTTGCGATTGATTGACGTGGAACCCCTGCAACGCCGCCTCGATCGGCTGGTCGATCTCTCGCAGGAGCTTGGATTCATCTAGAAGTACGTTTAGGCGCTCCAGGATCTCGGCGGGAGATGTGCCCTCTTCAGAACTGCTCATACACAAGCTCCTCCAATGGCTCCGGTGCTGCTGACGGCATCGGCCGGCAGGCATTCTGGCGATGCTCGATCGCCTCGAGCGCCGCCTGCACCGGCATGCAATAACGTTTGCGCGAATGCTCGATGATCTCGCTCCGGAAATTCCGCTCGGGAATTGTCAGCGGCTCCAGCGCCCGCACCCGAGCAGTCTGGTTCCCGCAGCGCAGGATCGCATGCCAGGGCTTGAGCGTCACCAGGTCCTCGGCTTTGACCTGGCCGCACATGTCTTTCGCCAGGTGGCCCGCATCGCGCTCGTCCACGCTGAACACCAAGGCTGAGCCCATCGAGGAGAGGGCATCGGTCTTGTAGCTCTCAAATTGGCCGAGGTACTGGTGGGCCAGCGTCAGGCCCACCTTGTACTTGCGGGTCTCGGCGATCAGGTCCTCCATGGTGTCGATCATGAAGCGATGGGCTTCGTCGCAGTAGAGGTGGAAAGGCTGGCGCAGTTCCGGTGCCGTGCTGGCCCTGCCCAGCGCCGTGAGGTGAATCAGCGAGAGCAAGAAGCCGCCCAGCGTATCCCGCACCCGTGGGCCGACCCGAGACAGGTCCACCAGCAGGATCATCCCCTGGTCCATCACCTGTCGCAGCGAGAACGCGCTATTGGGCTGCGAAAGCATCAGCGGCACGGTGTCGGCCACGAGCAGTTTGCTGAGCTTGTGCTGGGCGGGGGCAAAATCGCCTTTGTCGTATTTGGGAAAACTGTGCTCCCAGAACCGGCGCGCGGTGTGGTTCTCGATCACCTCGAGGATCTTGTTACGCATTTGCTGGCTTTCCACGGACTTGTGGCGCAGCAGGTTGCCCACATCCAGAAGAGTGCTCCCCGGCAAGTGCAGCAGCGCGAAGATCGCGTGTCGCAGAAGATGCTCGAGTCGATCGCCCCAGTCTTTCACCGAGCTCTTGATGGCCGCCACCAAGTTGTCCGCAGTGCGCCCAAGGTCCTGGCCAGCGCCAGGCTGCAAGGGGTTCCAGATAGGGATCCATTGCGGGTCGCCCGGGTCAAGGTATATCGTCTTCTTCGATGCACTGCTGCGGCAGGAGGCCAAGCAGATTGTTGACCAGGTCCCCATGCGGATCCAGCACAGCCACCGCATGGCCGCGCTTCACGTCATCGAGCACCATGTGCTCCATGATCCGTGACTTTCCCGTCCCCGGTTTGCCAATCACGTGCAGGTGCTGGCTTCTCTTCTCTTCGGGAATGCATACCGGATAGCGAACACCAGCGATGTCGCACGTGCCGATCGGCGTGCCAATGGCCATTTTGCGCCCTTCCAAAGCGAGCGGGTCCAGCACCTCCAATGGCAGCAGCCGATCGGTTGCGATCCTGGCAGCCGGGACATGAACAAGGCCGGCCAGTTCCCAGGAGTTCGCTAGGAACCCCGGCCGGTGCGTCAAACCCAGGAGCAGCATGTCTTTCAGCCGTTGCGGGGAGAGCGCCGGCATGTAATCAGTTCCGGTGAGGAACCTCAGGGGGCTGCCGCCGTGCTGAAAGAGGCTCGCGAAAGGCATCAGGCCTCGCAGGAAATCCTCGCTTCCGGTCTCAGCGCCCAACACCGCGATGCGTATCGCAGCCGCATAGAACGGCTTATCGTTATGGGCCTTGCTCTCCATATGAGAGGACATCTGCCGCAGATCGCCGGAGGGGGATTGCTGGGGATAGCGGTTGGGCAGTTGCGGACCGTGTGTGAGCTTGAGCTGATACTCAATGTCCAGCAGCTTCTGGACGTTGTAGTGCCAGTCATGTCCGGGATCGACCGGCTGAAATACGAGCTGGCAGACGCCCAGAGCCGGGTGAGGCATTGCCGCCAGAGACGAGAACAGCGTCTGATACGTGGAGACGTGCAGCTCTTCCGGCCGGGTCAGCAGATGCGAGTACGGGTGCGGCGGGTAGTAATCGCACAGCACCGCCTTCTCCCAGGCCGCCAGTGGCAGGGCTTTCAGCGGGTGCTCGCGAAGAGAAGCCAACTGGCACTTGCCGAACTGGCCGTGAAAGGCCGCGGTCAGCACCGGCAGATCGCATCGATGACAGCTCGCGATAAGGCAGATGCGGTCGCCGTTGCCGCAGATTTCCCAGAGAATTCGGTGACTGACCCCCTGCAACTGCTTCAGAAACAGCTCGCTGTACGCCCAGCCGAACGTTTCCTCGGGCGAAATCCACACAATGAAGCGCAGCAGCTCCTGCTCGGATGGCGGGGCCTCTATCACCGCCAATGGTGACTGCTGGCCCAAGGTGGCGGAGCTCAATCGCTGATACGGGGGTTCCAAGGCCACCGGCTCGGGCCAGATCTGGTGGTCGCAGCCCTTGACAACTTCCTGGGCCAGCAGCTCGTGCAGTTGCGAGGCCAGCATGAAGGGCCGGGCTTGGGCGATCATCGCTTGTTCGATGGTCATGGCACATTACCTGTCGTAGATGCTGCCCCCGCCTACCGAAAAGCGGCATTGGTGCCTTGGCCGTTTCAGATGTGCGGTTATTGGCGCGACCGCTGCCCGCAGCCGCTGCGACGGAGGGCGTTCATTCAGCCTCGCTCATCGGGTTACCTCCGCAATGCGGCAGCTTGTCCCCACCTTCTGGATGCCGGCGTACGTCCCATCTTCGGTAACCAGCCAGAACCACCGGGCGGGGTGGCGGACCTGCGGGGTTGGCGCCAGGCCATCGGTGAGCACCACGATCAGCCCCGGATACTTCTGCAGCTTGGCGGCGTAGTCCTCAATGCACTGGAACGAGGTGCCGCCCCCGCCCGGCACAGTCACCGGGGGCGACCGCAGATCCACCTCGTGAACCACCGTGTCGAAGATGATCACTGACACGTCGGCCCGTTCAGCCGGGATGCTGCGGGCCAGTGCCAGAAAACGGCTCAGAGTTTCGGGGGATATGCTCCCCGAGGCGTCCACGGCCAGCAACACCGACGTTCGCGGCCTTTCCAGCTCACGCTCCGCCGGCAGCAGGACGCGCGGGAACATCCAGGCGATCTTCCGGCTGGGTGGAGACCAACGCTGCTCGAAGCCCACCTGGAATGAATCCTCGATGCGCCTGGCCAAGACCCGCTCCCAGTCAACCACCGCCGTTCTCTGAGACAGCACCTGACGCAATTCGCCGCAGCCACATGGCGACCAGCCCGGCATCCAGTTGTGAAAGATCTGACGCAAGCGATCTTCGACCTCGTCAATCGACCCCTCAGATGCTTCAGGCTCCTCCTGATCTGCATCGCCCTGAGCGGTGTCATCGCCAGAATCATCGGCGCGATCGCCATCGCGCTGGCCGGTTCCATCGCCACCATCGCCGTCGTTCCAGGGGTGTTCATCGCAGGCCTGCAATCTGGCCGCTCTCACCTGAACGTGCGACAAGTTTGTCACCAGCAGGTCGTACGCCTCCTCCGCCGTGAGGCTCCCCCGACCAGCGGCAATGCTCAATCCGGTGTTGCCGAAGGTGATGGCTGAAGACAGGAAGGACTTCCACGATGTCGGTTCATTCCTCGAGAAACCCACCTGTTCCAGCAGGAACTCATTGACCACCAGGTCGCAGGCGACGTTCCACAAAGCATGGAGGCGGTCCTGTCTGCGGCGTGATGCTCCAGAGCCAGATGCAACGATTCGTGCAACAGCACGAATACGAGTTGCTCATCGTCAAGGCCGTCGAAGAAGGCGCGGTTGAAGAGAAACAGCACGCTTTGGTCGCCGACCACCTGTATACAGGCGGTTCGGCACGCCGAGCAGAAGTTCGGCTTGCCCAGGTGGTAGATCCGCTTGATCAGCTCACCGCCGACCGTGGAGGCTTCGACAACTCGATAAAGGCGATCATAGCGCTGCGCGTCGGTCAGCGCGTGGGTCGGGGTGACGGGGATCATCGCAGTCTGCAGCATCATCGCCTTCTTCCATCCATGGCGCCCAGCGCCAGCAGCCGGTCGGCCAGGCGCGCAGGTCTCGTGAGCCATTGCGACCGCCGTTATGGGCCAGGTTCTTGAGGGCGGTTCGTACATCGCTGTCGTTCACAAGCTTGGCCTGAAACTCTGGCGACAGCGCCAGATAGAGCGGCACGCATCGCGGCAGCACCTCAGGACTGGCCAACAGCTCATCGGCGACCAGGAGATGGACCTCCGCCTTGTCCTCCATCTCCGCAAGGATCTGGTCCTGATGGCTGACGAGGGTCTCGCGCGTGATCGCGAAGGGCAGCACGCCGACGCCGTTGATACGCCGCACCAGGTTCTGCAATGGCACACGCACCGATGTCGGGATGGCAAATTCCATCGGCAGCCCCTTGGCGAGGACCTGGCCCAGATACTCCAGACGCCGTGGCGAGATCTGCTGCTGCAACTCCGCGCTCAGATCCCGCCTCCACCACAGCACCAGGGCCTTGGCAATGTGCTCGGGAATTCCAGCGCGGCTGCGATAATACTCCACCGAAGGCGCAGCGCTGACCAGCACATGCAGCTGGAAGCGATCCAGCAGGACCGGGTCGAGCTCACTGACCGTGTAGATGCCGCCGGGAGGGTTGATCGCTGCCCAGACCATGCGTAGATTCCTCAGCGGCGCGCCGTTGATGGTCTTGAACTGCACCATCTCCAGCACCGCGTTCTGCACCTTAGGGTGGGAGCGGTTAATCTCATCGAAGAAGACGATCTGCGCCGCGTCCACATCCGCCGGCCTGACGAACTCGAGATGCTTCCTCGACTTGTTATCGTCACCATCGACGGGAATGGGAATGCCAACCAGATCCGCCCAGGGATCCAGCGTCGCCGAACTGTAATACTTCAGCGTCAGGCCTTGCCGGCGGACTTCCTCACAGACCATCTGTGTCTTGCCCACGCCGTGCGGACCGACGAGAAGCACATTGAAGCCTTCCTTCATCGCGCGGCTGAGGATGTCTTGTGCGTCGTTCATGATAGCTCCGAGGGATTTGTCTCGCGCATCACACAGATCGCCACCGCCGCAAGAGCCCTGTTCACCTCTGGTCTTTCACTCGCCGCGATTGCTACTGACCTGAACTTCTGCTCTGTGCATCGGGGCGTGGCGAGTCTTCAACACCCGCCTTGCTCAGGTCCGCCCAAGCCTTCTCAGGCGCTGGAGCATTCGCGGGTGCTCCTCGAGTACCTTGACAAAATTGCCGCGGATTCTGGCAGCGCTGCCTTCTGTCAGCTCCCAAGGCAGCAGCTCGCGGTACTCGGCCAGGTATTCAGTGGATGCGGCCAGCTGATCTTCGACGGAAAGGCCGTTCCAGTAGTTCAAAACCCGGGCCGAGATCTCATTCTCGGCGTACTCCTCGGCAAGCTGGCCGGCGATGGCCTTGAGCACGGCATACAGGCCGCCTTCAGATCCCGTCCGCGCCATCTCGAAGGCGGCTTTCTCGCCCGACGGACCAAAGACGCGCATCAGGGGCCGCAAACACCTGCCCCAGTGAAACTCGAATGACGCCTCAATGTGACTCCGCAGCCGGAGGATGCCGCATTCCATGTGCTGCATGAAGCGTACCAGGCAACGGCGGAACTGGCCCCAGTCAGTGATGATCCCCGTATCACTGCGGAACGAATTGACCGCTTCATCCGCCCGAGCCGCCGTCAGGTCGAGCGTACGGGCCGGGTCAATGCTGTCCAGCAGCCGCTGCAATTTGCTTTCCATGATGAACTTCCTTCCTACATCCGGCGGAACATGCTGCTCGTCCGCTGCAGTGCCATGGCGTACGATCTGATTAACGGTTCATACTCATGCGCGTAACGCTCAATTTGATCGGTCCGGATGGAGCTGGACAGGTGCATTCCGCACTGGGCAACGAACTGGCGGATGATCTCCACCTTCCGGTCCCAGTCGTTGGGGGCAACGTGGCGGTCGAACACGGCCCGGATGTATCGCTCGACGGATTCGGCCTTCAGGGCCTCGGCGATCTTGTCCAGAGCCCCGCGGAGGCCGCCGTTGGTGCCGTCGCATGCGTCATTGAACGCCGCGACGATGTCACCGTCTCGGCGGCGATAGTCCCGCGCGAGGATTTCCTTGGCACGCCCCTCGGCCTCGTCCCTGGACATGGAGCCGCCACGGGAGATGCAACTGGCCGAGTGATGGATGTAATAGTCGCCGATCACGCGCTGGAATTCCTCGAAATCTCCCACCGTGTTCCGGTGCAGCGGGTAACGCATGCGGGCCTCATCGTGGGGGATGCCGATCTGGCGCGCGATAGTCCGCTCTTCCAGGGCGGACAGAATGCTAGCGATGCTGGTCATAAGGAATCCTCCGGTTAGAGTCTGCGAAACGCTTGTTTGACCTGATCGATCGACTGAACGTACGCGCGAGCAAGGATCTCGTAGTGACAGGCAAGTTCTCCGGCAGGCCGCCGAGATAGGTCCGGGGGCAGATGTTCGGCTAGTCGATTCATCAACGCTGCCACGAATTGGACCTTGGCCTGCCAGTCCAGCGGGTCGAGGGCGTCCTTCAGAACGCGATTGATGTCCTTGGCCTGCTCCTCTCGCTTGAACTGGTCGGTCATGCTGTCCAGCACGAACCTCAGCCCGCCCGCGACCGCATCACGCGATTCCGCATAGGCCGCTCGATATCCGCCGCTGCGATCGAAGGTGCGCTCCAGAAGTGCCAAGGCATCGGCACGCACTGCCTCCTCGTCAGTGGATGCTGCGACCAGGTTGCGATGGCGAAGCAGGTGCAGATGGAAAGCGGCAACCACGGCGTTGAACTGCTCATGATCCTCAACGGTCACCGAATCCATGTTGTAGCAGGCTCGGGCCGTGTCGATCGGCCGCGAGATGCGTTCTGCCAGAGCTTCGGCGTTGATCTGGCTGACCACCGCGTCCAGCGCAGCCCGCTGCGGGTCACTGCCGCTTGTGGCAGGGGGTACGCTCTCCTGTCGGCTCGCGGCTCCGCCTGTGCGCCCGCTGGCCGCATCCAGGAGGAGCTGAACATCCGGGTGGTCGGATTCGGCGGCCAGGTTGGCCAGTTCCAGGCACCTGGACATCGGCAGCAGCGGGAACTTCACTTTGAGGCGCCGGATGGCTGGAGGTAGTGAACGCAACAACTGAAGCAGGTCGAGTCCAAATCCGCTGGGGTATTCTCGCCGCGCGATCTGAAATTCCGCTCTGGCCACGAGCAACTCAACCGCCTGGGCGATGTGGCCTTCCATCAACTGGCGCTGCAGCACATTCCAGAACCGCCCTGTATTGCCTTCGGCCAGCAGGCGGATGATGCAGCTGACAGCGTCGGTGCCCGAGGTCTTCCGGCTGGCGAAGAAGCCGAGGCGCAGACCAGCCAGGACGATGCTCGCGTCGGATAGCACGGATTCGGCCAGCTCAGCGATGTTGTTGACGGCAATCATCCGAAGCTTGTCTGGCGCCTCGGCTATGGCCTGCGATGCTGCCGCCAGTTCTGCCGGCGAAAGGGCCGCCATGGAGCTATCTCGATCAAGCCGAGGATAAATAAAGCGCCGGATCGATGGATCGGCCAGCGCCGGCCCGATCTTCTGGGGCAAGGCTCTTACCGCGGCGATGTCCCCGCCGGTGGAGGCGATGTGGCCGGTGGCAACGACATCGTCAGGCAGCGCGATCCCGGTTGCGGCGGACAGCATCGCCAGGAAGATGGGGACATCGGCCGAGTAGCCGCAGATCTGGATGCCTAAATCCGAGGCAGCCGCGGCATTCACATTGGCCACGGAGAGATCGTAACTTGCGCGTGGCAGCCCCAGCCCGGTAGCGATCTGATCTACCAGCGGCACAATGACGACCTGGATATGTTGGGCCGCGGCTTTGTCCAATGTTCCGGGGCCCGCGAAGCGCAGCCGGCGGCTTCGCAGGTTCGCGGAGGCTTGGGCCACCACCCAAGACAGCACGGCCGGAGATTCCTGCCAGTCTCCGCTGACCAAGACGATGCGGGCTCTGCCCATGCATGAAGATGTTCTCAGCGCGTGGGTCACAGTTGTCCTTCGATCTTGATGCATCCCGCTTCGATGCCCGGTAGCACTCGAATGATCAGCTTCCGGCCCGCAAGCGATTCCTGCCGCGTGGGTGCGGAGGCATACTGGCCCGTGTCGGCGGCCAACGGCAGCGCCTTGCCTGGAAATGCCGCTGACCAGATCAGGTCCTCGCGTGTCAGTTGCGCCTCCCAGAGCAGTCGCCCCATGTCGAGTTCGAGACGATAGCGCCCCGGAGCGATGTTCGCGACGGCTTGCCGCAGCTCGCCTTGGCCGAGTGGAATCGTGACCAGTGCATGCTCCTCTCGCCGCAGCACAAGCTGCGGGACCGCCGTCGGTCCCACGATGCCGTCAAGTTCGGCCTTGAGTTGATCCAGTTGATCGCGCCATTTGCGCCCGGAGAGGACCGTTTCCAAGGCGGCTCGCCTTTCATCTTCGTCGCCCTCAAAGCTGTCCACCGCCAGCTCGATGATCAGCCGCTCGATCCCCGCTTGAACAACGCCCTCGTCCTGCCGCTGGGCATTATGTCCTCCGGCCAGCATGAATCGGCAGAACTGCGAGACTCCCCGATGTTGATCCTTAGCCAGTGAGAGAATGCGCGAGAACGCAGCTCTTAGCGCCGACCTGGCCTGGGGCTGGCCGATGGCGCGAGCTATCAGGGGCATGAAGTACAGGTTGTCATTCATGGCTGCCACTCCGTGCCCCTATGGTGTCGCGATCCAGAACCTCCGCGATAGCTTTCCAGACTCCGGCCTCCCGGGCGGCTTCGCGAAAGTCGGGGTGCATGGCGACCACCTCCGCCGTGTTGCGCCACAGGTCCGGTATGTAGAGGGAACCCTTCGCTCGCGGCGAGCTGGCCCACCGGCTGCCGGCAAAACGGCTAAAGCTGGCCGGGCTGAGTCCAAAGGCTTCGTGCAACGCGGCCGTCGCGATAACGGCCGCACTCAAGATCGTCGAAGATCGTGCGGATCATGTCCGCCAGCTTCTCGGGTCCCAGTGCCTGGATGACCGGGCGCAGCAGGTGAATGTTCCGGCCCTTCTCCTCGGCGACAGTCGTGGCCAGGCCTTGCGAGGCCATTTGCTCGACCATGGCCCCGGGCGTGTCCTTCGACCTGGCCGACTGCGAAGATGCCCGTTCCAGGAGGGCGTGGCGTGCTGACCCGGGTTCACGCCGCAGAATCAGGTTATTGATGATTTCCTGCGCACGCTCGCGTGCGCCAGGTCGGGTGGGGTCGATGTCGGTGAGGTGAGTCTTGAGCCAGGCGTGCAGCTGATGCGGACGCATGGCCGACGGTACGTACAGGATGAACCATACCCCCTTGACCGACCAGCAGGAAAGGCCCCAACGGCCGGGCATATGGCGCCGGCGGTCCAGGCACGACAGCAGGAAATGCCGCATCACAAGGCCCTGGACACACCGGGCGGCCAAGTACTCCCGCTGGATGTTGTCCGAGGTGGTCATCTCACGGAGCTTCTTGCGGATGTGGCGTATGCAGGCGGCGAAGTAACAGCGGCAATTGCCGCCCTGGTGATTCAGGCTCGGGTCCGAATCGACTTGGCCTTGATCGGAAGCCCGCGGGAGGTTTGAGAACTTCGCCACGGTCAGGTCATAGGCCCGCTCCAACACCATCGGGTTGCTTCCGCACCATCTCCGCGCCTGCGGTAGATCTCGCAATCGCCCCAGGAACTCCGCAAAACGCAATGACTCGCCGCCGCGCCAGCGGAAGGGTGTGCGATGGTTGTGGAACTCGGCAAGAGCCAGTGGGTCGCCATCCTCCGCAATTCGGGCCATGAGCTGCGCGAGGGGAACTTGGCCAAGTACCCGTTTCAGCTCCGTGGAGGTTGTGTTGACAACTGTGGTCATGCTGCGTCTCCGGGGTCGGGGAGTTGGGCGCTGGCCCGAACGGCTTCGTCGATGAGTTGATCCAGTGCTCGAGCCAGGGCGAATGCTCGCTGGGGCTGGCGACGCTCAACAGCGGCACCGATCCGAGTCCTAGTCTCTTGGATTGCCTGCTTGATCCCGCTGACAAACCTGACGGCTCTTGTGATGCTGCGGGAGCCGGGACTCAGGTTCTGGGCATGCCCAAAGCACAACATCGCGCCATCCCAGTCCCGTCGTGCGAGTGCCCCACAACCCTCCACCATGCTCTCCCGGTAGTCGCGGGCGAGCACGGCCAAACGGCTCTGGACCACCATGCCATCCGGATGGTTGGGAAAGAGCTCAGCGGCCTGCTGAAGCAGCGTCTGTCATGTGTGCCAGCGGTTCACGGCCGATGCCGGCCTCGATGGCCGCGTATAACCGGCGGGCCTGCTCGATGATTCTGTTCCATCCGCTGCAGCAAGAGTCGCACCCCGGCATGCTCCGGCGCAGACTCCATGACCTGCTGACACAACGTCATGGCCTCCAGCGGCTTGCCGGCGGCTGCGGAGCTCATCGCCTGTTCCCAGATTCTCTGAAGCTCCGGCGGCAACGTTGTTTGCTCGGCGGTCTTGGCATCTTCCGCAGCGGCTCTTCCCTCCAAGGCGTTGAGAAGCTCTTCGACACTGGCAAACCGCTCTTCGGGGCGATCGCTGAGGCATCGCATCGCCACCTCGCCGGCCATGCCCGTGTCACTCGGCAGCGCAGGCGGCCTGCACCGGAGGTGTGAACGTCGCAACAGCCCGCCATCGCCGCGGAAAGGGAGACGGCCATCTTCGCTCAGAATCTCATGGAGGACCACTCCCAGCGAATAGATGTCCGCCCTGCCATCAACCTCCCCGGAGCAGTTCTCCCAGAACCGCTCAGGACTCATGTAAGCCGCGGTGCCACCGTTCCCGCGGACGTCTTGGCGCATGGCCGCACTGGACGAGAGCGCGTTCTGGGGCAGTTGACTAGTCCACGGGTCCGACAGCTTCAGCAGGCCGCGCACCAGAAGCATGTTCTCCGGCTTGACGTCCAGATGCGGCATGCCGACGTCGTGCATCGCGGCAACGCCGCGGCAGGCCTGCCTGAAATACTCCAGTCCCTGGCTGAGTCGTTCGGCACGATCAGCTAGATGCTCGATGAGCCAGTCCCGGAAGGTTCCGCCGTCGGCATACTCCATGGCCAACAGCATCAGGCCTCCTCCGCCCCAGGGCTCGCACTGGACGTCATACACGCGGATGAAGTGCTCGAAGTCATGAATCCGGTCGTACATCGCCACCTGGTCTCGCAGTTGTCGTGCGGCCGTCTCCGACCCCGAGGCGCCGAGCAGGATGGCTTTGATTGCCACCTCCGACTCGCGAAGGGGATCGAAAACCAGGTAGACACAGGCAGTGGCGCCGCGCCCAAGCTCCTTGCGGATCTTGTATCGCTTCAGCAGGACTCGGCCGGGTTGCAATCCCACTGCCGGGGCCTGCTGTGCGGAAAACCCCGAGATGAAATACCCAGCGGCGTGCGCATCCAGCGCGTGGCCGCAGCCAGGGCAGGCGCTGCCGTTGGGCTCAACAAGACTCACGCAATCATGGCAAAATCGCATCATGAACGACCTCCCAGCGGATCCTGGGACTGCCAGCGGGACTTGGAGAGGATTCGCCGTAACGCTGTGCGCACCATGTCGCGAATGTCAAACAACTGCCGCATCGACAATGTCTCCTTGCTTTCCACCTGTTCCACCGTGGCCAGGCAGCGTTGATTTCGCGCTATCACCGCCTCATCGCCGGAAATGGGACCGCTGTCGAACAGCACATAGAGCTGCGCCACCGTTTGCCGCCCATCTCCCACCAGCTTGACACCCAGCCCAAGGCCCTGCTGTGATGCGAATACGATGAGTTCCACCAGTTCGGTTGCTTGCGCAGAGACCCAGTGCGTCCGTTGACTGACTCCCTCCGGCAATCCGGACCACCTCGACTCTGCCCGCAGTTCAGAGCACTTGGCGATGAGCTCTTCACCGCAAATCACCGCGCCGCTGCAGACAAAGGCTTTCCATGTGTCCAGACGGAATCGCCCGACGATGGGCCTGCCCATGGCTTCGGCGGCCTGGATCAGCGTCTTCATGGGCAGCTCGGCCTCGATCACGTGTGGACCGCTGCTGACCGCGGCCAGACGGGTTGCCATCTCTCCAGCCAGCCGAACCGCCTCTGGATCGCCTGTTGACTGGGCAAGGCGGCCGTATTGCTCGTACGCGGCTTGGAGCTGCCAGACCCGGGCAGACAGTTCTGCCCGGCGTGTTAGCGATTCGGTTGCGGCGCTGCCAGCGGGCAGCATGGCATCCAAGCCGTGGTAGGCGGACAGTTCACCCACGACGTTGTCATGCCGGTGGGCGGCCCGGGCCCGCAGCGCCAGTGAAACATGGCGATAGTGCAGCTGTTGGAGGCGCCGGTGCAACGCCTCGACACCCTCGTCCTCGCCACGCGATGACCTCTGCGCGATCTGCACCGCGATGACCTGCGCCTCCTCCGTCTCACGCTGCCGCTGCAGAAACGCCCGCGTGGCCTCGTCCGCTGTCCAGAGCGAACGGTAGATGCGATCGTCAGGCGCACGGATGCTTCGCCGCCTGGAAGCGTCGCTCAGCGAACAGACCTGCACTTCGCCCGTTCTTCCGAGCAGGAGCAGGTCCTCGGGCAAGTCATGGACGGCCGCGGCAGCAATCACGCCCCGCAGGTCGGCAGCCACGACGCGCTCACAGGTCCCGTCAACTCGCCAGCACTTGATCGGGTCATCGCCATGGCCAACCGTAATCAGTCTTGCTCCCCGAACAGCCAGCGCCTGGAAACTTCCCTGGTGTGCCGCGACCTGGCTCACCTCACGGCGCAGCAGATCGGCGAAGACCAGCTGGCCATTGCAGCCGGGGTAGACCACGGTTGCGGCCGCCGGCCAACAGCAGAGTTGCACACGAGCCGGCGGCGGCGCGGGCACGGACATCTGATCGAGCAGTTCTCCGTGCCCGTTCCAGACGAACAGCCCGCCAAGAACCGAAAGTCCGGCATGGCGGTCGGAACTCAACCGGACCAGGGCGCAGATTACCCCTTGATTGCTGTGCATCAGGCGCGGTCGGGTCGCATCAGGGCCTTCCCAGCACAAGCAGCGGCCCGCCGCATCGCTGACCACCAGCCGCAAGCCGTCAACGAAACACATCGACAAAACCGGAGCGCCCTGGAAGAGCGGGTCTGGCAGAGCCAGCGGAGCATCATCGGCGGTGGGCGCAAGCCAGTACAGGAAGCCTGTCTTGGTGCCAATGGCCAGGGCATTGCCTTGCGGCGCCAAGTCGATGGCGTATGCACTGTGCCCGGCAGGCAGATCAACCAGGCGCTGGATCTCGCCCGTCCGCAATACGTCCAGGCCGGGCGAGTTGCCGCCGCTGCCGAGGAAAATGTCATCCGCTCGAAACAGCATGGTTGTTCGGAACTCCGAAAAAACAGCCGTACCTGCTCTATGGAAGCGGTCCCATGTCCAAAAGGCGCCGTACTTCCGTGTCAATCGGGTGGTACTGGCTTTCGGGATCTTCCTTCGCCACCGGAAGCGGCGTCAGGATCTCCGGAACGGTCTGCGGCCTATGGGGAACGCCGGGGAACCGCGGGTGCCAGGCCGCCTCCTGGAGCGCCTCCTCTGCCTCCTCAAGGAATTCGAGGATTTCCTGGCGAAGACGCGCCCATCGCGCGTATTCGCGGGCCTGGGCCGCTTCGGCTTCGGTGAACGCGTGCTTGGGATCGTCATGGTTCAAGTCAGTTGTCGCAGCCTCGATCACGTTGCTGTTCAGCTTGCAGCGCTGGATCTCCTTCACGACCAGGCCCAGATGCTGACGCAGCAGGTCTACCCAGCCCCGCAGCTTCCGTTCGATCTCTTCTCTCTGGGCGTAAAGCTCTTCAGCATCCGGGCAGTCGGAACTGCCGTCCGGCTGCAAGGGCGGCAGGGAACGGACCTTCGCCAGCAACTTGGCGATCAGGTCGTACGCATCGCGAATGTGAGCGCGGGTCTCACGCAGGTCATATTGCGGACGAGACTGTTGCTTTCGCTTTCGCATCTAAGCTCCCTGGGTCGCCCGGACCCTGTCCTCGTACACCTTCTGAAGCCGCTCGCTTTCTTCGAGAGCCTGCTGGTCTTGCTCCTCCATGTCCTTCAGGTAGTCCCTGTCCTCTTCTGCCAACTCCTTCGCACGCGACAGTTCGTCAGCCGTCTCGCGGGTGTGAGTGTCGGCGGCAGCGCTCTCGATCCTGGTGATGTCCGTCTCCGCCGACTTGCCTCGATCGTCGAGGTCTGACCGATTCGTGTCGCTCTCTTCCTGCACGCCCTCAAGCTCACGATCCTGACCATCAAATATCTCGACGGTGACCTCCCCAGCGCGATCCACCGCGGCCTCAACCTCCTCAGCACCTTCGGCCGTCCCACCCTGGATCAGAGCATCGCCGGTGTCGCGGACGGTCTCCGCATCGTCAGCGGTCTTGTCCATGGCCTCCGCCTTTTCATCCATGTCGCGCTTGTGTTTGTCACTGGTCTCCTGAATTTCTGCCCGACTGCGCAGATCACTTCGCCGTGCCATGTCGTGCCTCCTCATTGATTACGGCTCTGCAGTGCTCGACCAACCCATCGAGCCGCTGAAGAAAGCCAAGGGTGTATTTGTTGACGACATCCTGAAATCGCCGCGCCGCGGCGGCGGACATCTTGGCCAGTACGGGGTCGATCGCGTCCGCCGCCGCCGCACCCTTCAGCAACATCCGCAGCGGCCCGCGCAGCAACGTCCAATGCGCCCGGGACAGCCTGCGTCTCAACTCCTGGGCCTTCTCCGCCACCAACTTGAGACCGACCGCCTTGTCGGCGGCTGCCGGTGTCAGCAGCTTCAGATAGCTCTGGAAGATCACTTCAGCCGACCGTTTGATTCCCCGCCGCTGCTCTGCAAACTGGTCCATCAAGTCCCGCGACTGCTGCCACGCCGCATAGGCTCGTGACACGGCCGCCTCGCGGAACCAGGCCTCGCCTCCGATGGCGGCCAGAAACTCTTGGTCGCTCACAGCCAAATCCTCCAGGCCCTTCGGAGGTTGCGGGACGCGTATACGGCGCGGGCCGTAATAGCCCTTGGTGAAGATGAATGCCTCCCCAATCTTGAGACGTGCGATGTCTTCGGACTCGGCAGAGCCGAACAGCATGGTGGCGCCAAGGCTCTGGCGATTTTCCTTATCCACCTGCAGGAAGCCGATTTTCGATGCAGTGTTCTTGATGACTTCCGGCGCAACGCTCGATGGCAACTGGTCGATGATGACCAGCCCAACCCCCAGGCGCGCATCTCCGCCAGCATGCGGACGACATACTCCGCCGCATGCGCTTTGGGGTCGGCGGCGACCTCCGACAGCTTGGCCGCGCCGCCCCTGCCCACGATGTTGTGGGCTTCCTCAATAATGGTCATGAGCCTCGGGGTCTTCCCCGCGTACGGTCGGGTCTTCATGTGCTCGCGGATCCGGCACAGGAGAAAATGCGTCAGCAGGCAGGTTTGGTCTTCCGCAAGCGCATCCATCTGGATGATCGTCGGGTGCTTGAGCAACTCCTCGATGTCGGGGATGGAGCGGCGGCACTGCAAGATCTTGCCCATCGACCGGCGGCACAGCACCCCCAGGCGCACGTCGATGGCGCCGCGCAGATTGCTGGCGACCTCCGCGGCATAGCCTTTTTGCGCCACCACCTGTTCGGCAGCCCGCACCAGGTCATTCACCGTAGGTGGTGCTGTCGGATTGGGCTGTTCTTCATAGACCTGCTCGAGCGACTCACCCAGGATGGCTGGCAGCGGTCCCTCGACCGGCATGGCCGCCAGCATGCACTGAAGGACGTTCTCGATATGCTCGTCTTGGGAGATTCCCGCCGGCACCTCCAGAGGGTTGAAGCAGAAGGGACTGAGGGTCTCACCACCTGGCATGTAGATGCGCAATGCCTTGGCCAGACCTGCGACTTTGGGGTCTCCGTGGTTCGTCAGCAGTTTCAATGCCCGGTATTCCTTTTTGACGGGTTCGATGACGATAGAGGGAATGCCGCGAGACCACAGGTCAACGAGCATGTTCATGCCGGCCGTGGTCTTACCGGAATTGGGTATGCCGAAGATGGACACATGAGACGTGAGCTGATCCTGCTGAATGCCCCGCAGTCGGGGTTTTGTGTCGGCCGGCTGCTCTGAGTCGGAGCCCATCACAATCAGGTCGCTCTCATTCAGGAGCGGCAGATCCGTGTTCGTGCGGATACAGCACGGCGATCCGCAGGAAGCCACCGGCGGCCGCATGGCCCCGAGCAGTTCCTCAACCGTGGCCAGATGGCTCAAGCGGGCAAATGGGTGATAGCACTTGGTCTGCTCGCCCTTCCATCGATGAAGGTGAACTGAGAGTGGCGCCACTGACATGGTCCGCTGCCACGCCGCAGCCTCCTCGAACATCGCTTCTCCGCTTTGACAAACAACCACGTTGTAGATGCCCTCTTCAAAAACGGACTCCGCCACAACGGAGCCGATCAGCTGGGCCACCGGCGGGCTTTCGGCCAGCACGCGCAGGTGGAACAGCAGGTTCGGCTGGTACAGGGCCTGGTTGAAGCGGGTGCGGAGGATCTCACCCGCCAACGGGTCCCGGCAGTGGATGGCACCCAGGCGAATGGGCTGATCGGAACGCCACTCGCTTCCCAGCTCATCGCACTCATCTTCATTTTCGTCACCGCAACCTCGACTGATCGACTCAAGCCGGCTCAGGTATCGGGAGTACGCGATCTGCTCAGCTGAGACATCGGCACTCTCCACACGCATGCTGATCACGACACTCTCGTTCTGGTTGCCCAACACCCGGTCCAGCGTGAGATAGTCGTTGGCCACGTTGGGCACGAAGGAACGAATCGAGTAGTAGAAGTCGGGGATCTGCGGGTTCTGCTCCGGTCCGTGAAGCGGCTTGATGAAGCTCTCCTGTCGCAGGATATCGCAACTGACCTGAAGCTTCGTGGATAGGGCCGGGATCGATTCGACCGGCCGCAGGACATAGAAAGAGCTGAGCACGCCTCGTTCCAGGAGCGATGCCAACACCTTGGCCAGGGCCTTGTCCGCGGCGCAGGCCCGCACGTAGATTCGAAGCCGGCCCTGGCTGTGGCCGCCTTCGCCTTGCGGTGTGTAGATCCACAGGATTTCAAAGGACGCCTGCCCGGCAGGAAGGCATCGGATCATCTGCAGCACGTGCTGGGTGCCGGCGGCGATCTCTGCCTTCACATCGCCACCGGCGGCGGCCCGAAACCCGGAGAACGACGGATTGGGAATCTCCGTGATCCGGTAGATCAGGACTTTCCCGTCTGTTCCCTGGTTCTCACAATTGAGCGGATGCGGATTCACTTGCTGCCTCCTCGGAGACCTCAACGCCCAGGCCATTGCAGCTCTGCTCCACAAAATCCGCACACGCCGGACAAGCCCGATTGCGTGGCAGATCGATACCATACCACCGGAGGATGCTCATCTCGCCCGTGTCAAAGCGCATGGGCTTTAGCTGCTCGTAGCAGGTTCCCTTTTCGCGACGGTTAAGCCAGAGATACCAGGGGGCCACCAGATCCTCGTCCAGCGATCGCAGCGTCGTTTCCGTGCCCACCAGCAGTTCCTGGATGACCAGCTTGACCATCATGTGGCTGATCGGCGCGATGTCGTTGGAGAGGCCTGGCTCGATGGCTACCGCCACATCCGTGTAGGCCAGGCGCTCCGCCTGCTGGGCGCTGGCGATCTCGCGATCCGCGGCCACGCCAGGCACCTGCACCAGGAAGCAAACATAACACGGGCCGACCCGGGGCCGGATGCGCAGTACCTGTCCACCGTGGGCTCGCCGAAATGCCGCGCCCATGATCAGGACCTTGCTCTCCTCAATGCACAGGCCGTTAAGGATTCTCCCGCTCCTCTGGTCGGCGGTGGCGCCGATCACCACGTCCGCCTCCCGGACGCAGTTCCGCACCAGCTCGATGGTGCTGAAGTCCACCTGCGTCTCGAAGGTCCGCACCTGCGCGCACGGGTTCTTTTCGCGAACGAGATCGGCCATCACCTTGGTCTTGCGGCGGCCCACGTGAGAGAGGCCGGCGACGTGGCGGCCGACATTGGCAACCTCAAGGCGGTCGTGGTCCATAAAATCCAGGTTCACGCCACACTTGGCCGCTTCGATTGCGACTGTCGATCCGACGGAACCCAGGCCGGCGACGAAGACCCGCTTGCGCCAGCACGTCTGTCTCGAGGAGGCCCCGGGACCGTGAAAAAAGCTGCCGGCCCACCGGCGTGATCGCCAGGATTGCCTTGCGCCACACGTTATCGCGTCGAACGTAGCCAACCGCATCGATCCGCCCATTCACTTTGTGGCCGCCAGACACCGCGGGTTCTGGTCCTTTATCGTTGACGACGATACGCACCTGATCGCCGGGCTTGCCGATGCCTTCGATGCAGAAAGAGACCCACTCGTCCGCGAAAAGGAGGGTCCCGGGGACGGCTCCCGAGTAGCCGTCCCCGTGCAAGCAGGTGTACGCACCCCCGTCGTCCCAGCACAGCAAGCCCAGATCATGCACGGTCCCTGTGCGCCGTTTTTGCTCGACTAGGTCGCCGGAGAGCGTGATCACCACATCAGGCGTTTCTGGACAGCCGAGCGTCAAGTCCTCGCCATCAAACACCATAGCTCCCGGAGGACACTCGTCAACATTCTTCAGACGGAGCGTTCTCGTGTCCGGGTCGAACAGGAATACCTTGCCTACCTGGTCGCCCTGGTCCTGGTCTTCCAGAATTCTCCGCACTGCTTCCTCTTCGGTCATAAAACACCTCCTCAAGTTTGGAGTAGGAACCAATCGGAAATAAAGCCTGCCATCGATCGCCCTGTGCTTAGATGTTTTTCGTATGCGGCAAGCCAGAATGATCCCTTTTCTGAAGACGGTTAGGCACGTCTTCGCGGGGTGCCATTCCAATTCATGACAAATGCGCACGTAGCCGTCCGGAGTCATGCCGTGCGTATGGGTGCTGTGAGCATGGCCCCACGACGTTACCCACCTTCCAAGGTCGTCCCACCTGCCTAACGGCTTTGGCGAGACCACTTGCAGGTCCGGCATCTCGTCGGGGTACCAGGCCGGCAACTCCAGCCGCATGCAGTACATGCAGCCCGGGGTAGTCTCTTGCCAGCCTTCGACGTACGCGGTGCCCAAGAAGCTCTTGAACTGGTACTGCGGTAGATAGCGTGCAAGCACCCGCCGCTCCGCGTTCAGGCGATAAGACCGATCCGATGTCCGCATGGTCGTAAATTCCTCACTTCCGGTTGCCGGTTCGCGATGTCATCACGCCAATGTCCGTTGACTCCTCCGACAACTCGGGCTGATCGCCATCCTTCGCAGCGCAGCGTGCCTGTGCGTTTTCCTCGTTCTGAACGCCCCGTTCCGCCATCGAACATTGCATCCCTTCATCCCTGGGTTCACCGACTCGCAGCAAGGCGGCAATCAGGCTGACGAGGCCGTCAAGCTGCCGCGCGAAAAGTTTCGACAGGATCTCCCTCTCCACAACCACGGGGTTTCCCACATCGGCGCGGGATACTCGCACCGCCAGGGGAGCGTGCGGCACTTGCCGCCGAAGGATGATGCGGGCCTCAAGCTTGGCGGGGAACGCAAGCTTAAGAATCACGAAATCAGAGACGAGCCTGACCTCCAGCCCAGCCAGAACCGAATGAGGCAGCTGCTGAATCTGCGTGAGCAGGCTGGCCGGCACCGCTTCGGTCGTCTGGAGTTCTCGAGGCTCCATGCCGTCGAACACGATCTGTGCCCAAGGAAAAGACGGCCGCTCAGCATCCCTTTTGCCCGCGGAACCCAGGACAGGATGCCCCGCCAGATCCTGGCAGATGCTGAAGGCTCCAGGCACGATCCGCAAGCCGCAACGAACGTAGGTCCCATTGGGCGCGTCGGTGTAGAGAAACGAGTGCACACGGACACGGTCGATTCTTGAGGCAACGCCGCGCAATGCACGGCCTTTTGACGGCCGCGGGTTGATCGGTTGTTCTGCTCTCGCCGCGCAATAGTGATCTTCACCTGTCACATCGCCCGCATCCGCGGCGATCTCGTAGGGCGCCCTACCCTCGAATGTCATGATGAACTGCACCAATCGCTGCAGGCCGTTCCGGGCGGCAATGCGGACGACGGACCTGACGTCTACCAGGCTGGGACCGTGTGTTTTCCACCAATGGTGGCTATGCCAACTCCCCAGGTACTCTGCCGCACAGCGATCGGCGACAAACGCTGCGGCGGCGCGCACATAGTCAACGTGCTGCCTAAAGCTCGCCACCTCAAACTGCGCCCAGACCCCGGAGGCGTCGCCCAAACGATCACCGGCGTCCCGTCGTGGGTCCAGTACCCAAACAAAGACCCGCCGGTCTCGCCATCCGGACATCGAACGACTTCGTCAACCATGGCGATCAGTTCGCGCTTGGGGACAACAACCCGGTTTCCACTACGGTCAGGTTCATGATCCATATTGGGCCTCCATCGGAGCGACGTGCGTCCGCCGCCAACAGTCCTGACATGGGCTCGTTCGAAAAGAGCGCAACATGCGGAAAGGCCAGCGCTTACACTGTGTTCGGAGATCGTCAGCCAGGGGCCTACCAGGCCCAGGCAATTGGCTTGTCTGTGGATCATCCGCATGGCAATCGAAATCGCCTCGCCAATCGCCCCGACCGCAGACCGTGTGAACATCGAGCATCGCCCAGCCGCCCCAGTTCGTTGACGAAGCATCGCTCGTCCGGCGACTGCGCCGTCCGCGTGCGTGGGATTTGGATCCCGCAACGCTGTGCGGCAGCGTGCCGCACCGCGAGCCATTCGGTATCGCTGTCTTGCCCGTGCGCCGGCGTACGATCCTGTTAGGCATCGGATCTCGCCTTCACAGATCAGAATGTGATTGCCGCAAGCTCGGCACAACTCTTTCATGATGGCCTCTAAGAAGAATCCGCCGCTGCCGCGTCGATCTGGGATGAGAATCCGCAGAAAAAAGCGCCGAACCGGAAGTCGGGGCGGCGCAGTCCTGCGAGTTCACCGACGGAACCCACGGCGTTCCCATGTTGCGGGAGGATCGCACGCCAGCTTATGATGCAGGCAGCAGGAGACGATCTTGGGCTTCTCACCCGATCAGATCCGCCGCATCAAGCACAGAAGTCCCGGATGGGAGGAGGACTGGGCATCTCTGTACCGCGCTTTGTGCGATTGCCTTCCCAGGTGTAGTTCAAGACTCATTAGGTGGCCCTCATTTCAGGAGCGAGACGATTTTGTCAGTTGGATGCTGGACGAGTACGACAAGCAGGCGATCAACGGCTCTCTGCTGGCGAATTACGACGAGTCGAGTTACAGGCCCGACAGTGTCCATCCACTGCCTTTGCTGACAGGAACTAAACGCCTGCGCTCGCGCGCGATCACGTTCCTCAATCGTAACAGGCGCGAACGCCAGCGAACCGTCCCAATAGACAGCGGTCCCGGCAACAATCCCGATGGCTTACGAATAAAGGCTCCGACCTCCATTCCAGACCATCCAGCGTTTGTCGATAAGCTCGCCGAGGTGGATGAAGAGCTCCATCGGCTCGTCTTGTCGCCCGTTTCTAGCCAAGGCATCACCCAGCCCCTGGAAATGGCAGGGCTGCAGTTATATCCCCGAATCGACTGGGCATCGTCGGCCATGAAGGAACTGCACAAGCATCTGGCACGGATCTTGTCTTCGGTGTCGAACCCAGGCTCTGCCGGGATCGACCTGCTCAACGCTCTGCACAAGGCCGCGAGTGAGGAGTTTGAGCAGAAGATCAACGAGGCCATCGCGCACGCCGTCAGCCAAGAAGAGACGAAACCTGGACGCGAAACTCGATAAACTACGTATTGATAAAGTCTTGCAGCCGCTCGACGCCCAGTGCTTGATGAACCTGCTCGGGATTGACGCTACAACGGCGTACGGGCGCAGGGCGGAATACCGAGAGCGTCTGTGCGAGATGCTGCCACAGCTTCGTCACCTGCTTGACGATCTGGATGAACTTCGTGAGAGCGGAGGCACCGGTTGAGAGGGTTATGACGGATCCAGCAAGACAGAGCAACCCGAATGGCACTTCCCGAAGGCGTAAGCAACTGCAAACAAGCTAGTTATCGCTGATGTGATAGGCAGTGAGCCAACCGGTGCTGGTCGTATCAGGCCCTTGCCAGTAGCGTTTTCTCGGCCATTTTGAAGGAACGTCGTCAGGCGCCCCGGAAGATCGCACGCAGCCCACTAGACGTAAGCTATTGTGTCCACGCAAATTACACCTTCGGGAAGTGCCATTCAGAGCAACCCGGTTTCCCAAGTCCCCGTGGCTCGGCGTAATCCATTTCGGCGCACGGATGGCACTCCGGCTACGCACGGGACGCCTGCTTGGAGGCCTTTGGATGCCACAGGCAGCAACCGTCGCCGCCTGGAAACACGTAGCGATGCCTGGCACGCGGCTTGGCTGAGCCTGTCGCGGCCAACTGCGCTTCGGCCATGTCAGGCACGCCAAAAACAGACCGGGCCAAGACCTAGCCCACGCTCAACAAGGTGGCCTGTAGCCCATGCAATGAGCGGTAGAAGATTCACGGGATTTCCCCGCACCAGAAACGGCGAAACAGCGCGTACCGCTATAATGTGTGCCGGCACAGATCGCTGCGTAATGTGGGTGCAGCGACTGGCAGATATAGATGGGATGCGGCTGGCGGAATACGATCGGAGACATTCTGCGGATCGAGCAGATCAAGGTGAACCATGGAAACAGCCTCCTGCGAACAGCTTGTCCTCCGGGTTGCGGAAAAGAAGGTGAACAATGTGTATGATCTGATTGAGTTCATCGCTTCGGCAAGCCGTTTGGCCGGCGTGGGAAAGCGAGGCCAGCTTGTTCGCTGGCGGGAATTGGTTCGCCCGTTCGGCCAGAGCTGCGGACAAGCTCTCATCCGTCGCGCTAAAGCAGGGCTTGACGCGCTGCAGCAGGCGCAAGGGCAGCAGTTGGCTGACGCAGTGATCGCGGCGCAGGATTTTGCGTGCTTCTTGGCGATTGAGGGCGAACTCCTGCCGCCCGACGTACGTGACCAGCTCGGAGCTTGGATCGAAGAAACGGAATATACGCCCTTGGACGAGCAAGCTGTCTCAGGGTTGGAACTGTTCCTGGACGAGTATCCCCTGCTCGAAGAATACCGTTTGGCAGCAATCGATGCGCCGATGAGCACGTTCGACCAGGAGATGCTGATCGCCGGCGCTTCGCCGCGGCCAATCATCCACGGCCAATGGCCGGCACAGCACTCGGTGGAACTGCAACGTCTTGACGATCCAGAGCCACCTGTCGAGCTCATGGCGTCCTTTGAGTGCTTGGAGCAAGAGTTCCCGGTGGGATCGCTGGGAACGATGCTCATTAGTCGCCGGCTGCACCCCGGATGGAAGGTCCTCTTTGACGTTGCGAGCGACGATGGTAGTGTTCCCGAGGTGGCATTGCTTCGCCTGGGGCTGTTGCCGGGGCGGCCAACCACCACGCGGGGCCTCTGGGTCGTGGATCTGCATATGTTGGATCGGCAGAAACAAGAGGAAGTTTTGCGCCAGCCGTTGGTCATCAACTTTCGCAACGGCCCCCGCTTGCGGATCGCCTAATGCCTATCAAAGGACGGATACCCCCGACGTTCTTGAACTGGGCCTGGGTCGGCGCGTCGGCGCATTGAGGACTTGGCTCAGCGCGGCGTCGAGAAAAAGGAGCAGCCGTGGCTCCAGGGAGTCTACGCGTGGGTCTACGAACGCCTGAGCGAGGAGCGGAAGAAGCTCCTCCCACCGCCTTGCAACGGAGTGTCGTCCCTCGCGCCACCGGACCATTTCTTCCCTCTGCTGGCGGCCTCCAGCAATGGCGGCGGGCGATTGGGCTTTGTCTCGTTGAAATTCGCCCAAAAAGAGATGCAAGACCACCGGGAACCGTCAGCGTCCGCTGCTCAGGCTGCCGCTCAGGCTGTTGCTGACACGTTTCGTCTGCTGGATCCCAGCATTGCCTGGCCCTGCATCCAACTCCATGTGCTGGGCCAGACCAGCGGACGAAGCGCCAGCCTGCCAGCCGTGGTTCTCACCGTAGCGAGCATTCTGAGAGCCCGTGTCCCCCCTGACCTTGCGGCGACCGGAGTGTGGAATGAGGAGGGGCGGCTGGGCTCGGTCGCGTCCTCCACCCTGCCAGCCAAGGCCGAGGTAGCGAGGCAGTGGGGCTACCACCGACTCCTCGTGGTCGCAGGCCAGAGCGCTGAGGTGCCTCATGGCCTCGACATCACTTCGGTCCCACCGGACCTGAAATCAGCAATCCAAGCTGTTGCCGAGATTCTCGACCCTCAGTGTAAGGCTGTCCCCGTCTGGGAACTGGTGGAAAGACGGGTACGTGAGTCGGGTCCACAGGTCGTCCAGGAACTCCCAAGGTCAGCACGCAACGGGAAGCCTCGTCAGTGGCCTCAGGGACCAGAGCCAGGTCTATCCACAGACCCTGGCCAACAAGCCAGACCAATCGCTGTGCTCGACCCATCACGGAGCATTATCCCGACGTGGATGCGCCGGCTTACCGCAAAACGCCGGCTGCTGCTCACGATTGCAGTCGCGGTGCTGGTACTCGGTGTCGCCGCAAGCCTCTTCTGGTCACCTGCTAGACCCGAGCCCCATGAGGCCAAGGCGGACCCTCCCTGGGTGAGGGTTTTTGACCACAATCACGAGCCCATCTGGTCGGTCTACGAGCCCGGCGCTGTAGACGACACCGTCACCCTAGCTCCGATTGGGCCAACCGCCAAGACATCACTCGTCGTTGGTGAGGCGTCTGGCGAGGGCGAAGCGATGGTCAGGGCATATGAGGGCACAGACCTGCTGCTGTGGAAGAATCGGACCTACGAGGAGTATCCCGCCCCCCTTCAAAAGGCAGAAGGCACGCGACGGATGCGGGTTTCGCATCTGGTAGCACGCGATTTCTTCGGAAACGGCAGCCATGATGTGCTTGCGATCAGCAATGATAACGGGCATTCCCCGTGCAAGGTCAGCATCCTCGACGGGGCAACCGGAAAAGCGAAACGGAAATATTGGCATGACGGAAACCTGCAGCGAGTCGTGCCCTTCGAACCCGCCACCGGAAAGGGGCTTCGCGTACTGGTCTGGGGCTGCTGCAACGATCCCGGTGTCCGTAAGACCAACAATGGCAACGACCACTGCTACAGCCTCGTCTGCCTCGATCCGCAGACCATGGAAGAGGACACGCCAGTACAAGTTGCGCCGATCGGCCGCGGGGCCGAGCTGTGGTATGGCGTAGTTCGGCCCGGAACGGCCATGATTGAGCGCGTGACGCTGCGCCGACGGTCGGCTCAGGAGGTCAAGAATGCATCACCCGCTGTATTCGAAGTGGAAATCAGGGACTTGACGCTGCTTTACGTTGACGAGCATGGACAAATAGTTGGGCGATCGCCCCGTCCTGATAGGGTCGCAGCCGCCAATGTCCGGATTGAACTCGTTCGGTAATGGGTGGTTGCCTCGCCGTGCGTGATCTCATTGCCGCTGCGTGCGTCGAGTCCGGGACAGTCGGTAGGCCCGACTCCCGCGCCGCCCACAATACTCCGCCGGCCCGAAAAGCACCCCATGGCAGACGCGAGCGAAAGAGGAACAGATGCCCGGAGAGCGGGTCCTGCCCGGTGACGCTCTGCGCCAGTTGCGCCAGCCGATCGAAGGAGCATCGCATGTCGGCCGGCTGGGTCGCCAGCCAGATCCGCAGACGGCTGCCGCGGTCGAAATCGGCCAGGCTGGGCAAGGAGAACATCAGCGGCCCTCCACTCGGCCGTCGGCCCCTTCCAGCACCGCCAACGCCAGCGTCGCAACGTCGAAGCCCGGCCGCAGCAGCACGTGCCGGCCGTGACCCAGGTGCAGTTCGATCGAGCCATCGGATGACGCCACCCTCGCGCCAGCCGACGGCACCGACGCGACCTGAACCGGCACGAACGCCGGTTCCGCTGCCGCCCGGCCCTCGCGTGCCAGGCGGTCCTTCCACGCAAACAGCGACGACTGGGCGACTTGCCGTTCCCGACAGAACCGCGCCACCGACAAGCCGCTACTCCTCTGCTCTTGAATGATCTGCCGCCACTGTTCACGGGTCACGAGTGAGGCTTTGTTCATGCTGCGACATCTTCATACCGGCGGCGGGCAATGGAAGATGGGGTTTGCATAGCGGACACCGAATGTCGCTATGACTCGGATTCCACGACGACCTGGCCGACCCGGCAGACGCGCATCCGGTGCTGCGGTAGTCCACGCGGCTAGTCGATATCCCAAGAGGCACGCGACTCATATCAGGCCCAGCGCGAAGACACATCCCAGGATCATCAGCACGGGCAGAATGGGCGGCAGCGGGACCCACCACATCTCGCGAAACATGTGATCGGCAATGATCGGGATCACTTCTCGCCTGCCTTTCCCGAATTGACTCCCATCTTCTGACATCGCCCGCTCCGGCGGAATCGCAATCCCTCGCCACTCGCGCAGGCCCGACAGTGGGCGATCTGTCTCCTCCGGTTGAGAGCCTTGCCCGGATAACGATAATGTCTGCCGCCGCCTGTCTCTCGACCGAGGAGCCCAATATGGCAAACCTGATTCACCGGCCACGAAGCACCTCACGCACCATTCCGGGCCCGATCATCCTGCTGGCGATGCTGGCGCTGGGCCTTGCCATCACCGCCCAGGAGATCAAACCGCAGGAAGATCGGGAGACCATTCCCGGTCCGGCCAAGGGTGCCGACCGCGCCGCCTGGCTGGCCGCCATGAAGACTTGGCGCCAGCAGGAACGCACCCGGCTCAAGTACGACGGTGCCAATACGATCGCCCCGAACTGCGCCGGGGCCAGAGCAGCTTCATTCAGCCGCAGAGCATGGTGGAGGATCGCTACTTCTACGACCCGGTCGCAGGCCGCTACACCGTCGAGCGTTTCCTGGCCGACCTCAACGAGCGATACGGCGGGATCGACTCGGTGCTGCTCTGGCCGGTCTATCCCAACATCGGCATCGACCAGCGCAGCCAGCACGATCTGCTCCACGACATGCCCGGCGGGCTTGATGGGCTGCGCCAGATGGTCGGCGAATTCCACCGCCACAACGTACGGGTGCTCTTCCCGGTCATGCCCTGGGACACCGGCACGCACCGGCCGGATGTGCCCTTCTGGGATGCAGTCGTGCGCGACATGAAGGCCATCGGCGCTGACGGCATCAACGGCGACACCTACAACGGCATCCCCCGCGAGTTCCTCACCGCGTCGCAGGCCCAGAACTACCCCCTGGTTTTCGAGCCCGAGAATAGCCTGCGCGATGATGCCATGCTCTCGTTCAATACCATGAGCTGGGGCTATTGGAGATACCAGGCCGTTCCAGTGGTCAGCAAATACAAGTGGCTCGAACCGCGCCACATGGTTAACGTGTGCGAGCGATGGGCACAGGACCGCACCGACGGCCTGCAATCCGCTTTCTTCAACGGCGTTGGCTATGAAAGCTGGGAAAATGTCTGGGGCATTCTGGAACCAGATCACACCGCGCGACGCCGCAGCGATGCGGCGCATCGCGTTGATCTACCGTGCGCTGCCCGGCCTGCTGGTCAGCGCGGATTGGGAACCGCATGTGCCCACGCTGCAGGAGAGTGTCTATGCCAGCGTTTTCCCAGGCAAATCGCAGACGCTCTGGCTGCTGGTCAACCGCGGCGGCAAGGACATCCGCGGCCAGCAACTGGCTGTAGCCCACCGCGCCGGTGCCCGGTACCACGATCTCTGGAACGGCGTCGAATTGCGGCCGGGCATTGCCGAAAGCATCGCGACTCTCAGCTTCGACATCGAGGCACGTGGCTACGGCGCGGTGTGTGCGGACCTCGAAGAGAAGACGCCTGCCGACCTCCAGAAGTTACTGGAGCAGGCCGGGCAACTGGCCAAGACCCCGCTGGGCAGCCTCTCCTCAAAGCATCAGACCTTACCGCAGCGCCTGGTTGACATCCCCGCCACGCGCAATGCGTCAACCGCGCCGGAGGGCATGGTTGCCATTCCCGCCGGCAAGTTCCGCTTCAAGGTCTCGGGAGTTGAAATCGAAGGCGGTGATGGCCCCGGCGTTGATGTGCAATACCCCTGGGAAGACCTGCCGCGCCGCCGTCACGATCACGAGATGGACATCAAGGCGTTCTACATCGACCGATATCCGGTCACTCATGCGCAGTTCAGGAAGTTCATCGATGCCACGCACTACCGGCCGAAGGACGACCACAATTTCCTCAGGGACTGGGCCAATGGCGCTCCTCCCGCCAGCTGCGAAAACAAGCCCGTCACTTGGGTTTCGCTGGAGGATGCTCGCGCTTATGCCGCCTGGGCCGGCAAGCGCCTGTCTCACGAGTGGGAGTGGCAATACGCCGCCCAGGGCACGGATGGCCGGCCGTTCCCGTGGGGTGCCGATGCCAATCCCAACGCCATTCCCAAGCCCGGAGACGGCCCGCAGCCCCGGCCGCCGACGGACGTCGATGCCTTTCCACAGGGCGCCAGCCCCTTCGGGGTCATGGACATGACCGGCAACGTCTGGCAATGGACCGATGAATTCGTTGATGAACACACCCGCGCGGCGGTGGTGCGCGGCGGCGGGTACTATCGCCCCACCGGCTCCGGTTGGTATTTCCCCCGTAACACCAGTCTCGCCCAGCACGGCAAGTACCTGCTGATGGCCCCGTGCAAAGATCGGTCTTCGATGATCGGGTTCCGGTGCGTGGTGGATGGACAGTAGCAGAGAGCATTTCCGGTGACCTGCTCGCCGCTGGGATCGCCTGGGCTCGGCACAACCAACATGACTGAACGGCCGGCGGTTTCGCTCGCCGAACAGACAACTCGTCCTCCCGCGTTGGCCGTGCAGATCACGATCCATCCTTTTCACGATGACCAATGAACGCTTAGGCAGGAGCCCCGGCGTTGACGCCTTCCACAAGGCCACGTCGAGCTAGCGTGGCACTCGGCCGCAAATTGCGCCCTGCCCAAACTCGCGTGCGGGCGCGGCAACATCCAGGCAGCGCTGGAACTGGCCGATCGCGCCATCGCCGGCAACGCGAACAATACACGAGCCATCAATTTGAAGGCCGTGCGTTGCCAAGAACTCGGATGCGGACCGGAATCGCACAGAATAATCGACAGCGTGAATGCCGACCCCCTCGATTTCTGGCTGACCAATGAACGATACTGTGCCTCCGCCACCTCGCCGCCGATTCCCTCGCCGCAGCCCAAGCACTCGCCACCCTTAGCGCCCGCATGCGCAACCAGCCCCAATCTTGCCTCGAACTCGCCGCGAACTACTGCATCCTATATGATCTAAGCCCTCGCCAGGGAACTGTGCTGGCGTTGTCGTTCTCGTTTCATGTGTGCATCGCGGTTGAGGAGAACCCATGAACGTCGCCATGCTCCTGGCAGCGGCTGCGATTCTGGACGGCGAGCCACGGTTCATCCGTCACGAGATCGCCGTGTATCCCGGCGTGTACCAGGTGGCCGTCGCCGATGTCAACGGCGATGGCAAGCCGGATGTGTTGGCTCTTTCAACTCAGGGCAACTGCGTCGATTGGTTTGAGAATCCGACCTGGCGAAGGCATCCCATCGCCCGAACCGAGGCCAATATCGACTTGGCCGCGCTGGACCTGGATGGCGATGGGCGCCCGGAGATCGTGCTGGCGAGCGAGTTCTTCTTTGCCGATGGCGACCGCGGCGGCCGGATCCAGTGGCTGAAAGCTGCCGGGCCCGATGAGATGTGGCAGGCGCATCCCATCGCCACCGACCCCGTAGTGCATCGCCTGCGATTCGGCGATCTGGATGGTGATGGCCGGAAGGAATTGATCCACGCCGCCGATCTTCGGCCCCGGCTCGAAGGGTCCGGCCAAGGCACAGCCATCGCACCTTTGGGCGTTCCGTCCGCCGCCGCAAATGAAAGGAGCATGGGAAAAGTGGGTCATCGATGAGTCGCTGACGGTGCTGCATGGCATCTACGTCGGCGACCTCGACGGCGACGGCCGCGACGAGATCCTGACGGCAAGTTTCGAGGGCATCCACCGCTTCGATTACAAGCAGAATCGCTGGCACAAGACGCTGATTGCGCCGGGCGCTGCGCCAGTCAGCGATGAGCCTGGCGCGGCCCGCGGTAGCAGCGAAATCGTGCCCGTCAAGCTGGGGCCGAACCAGATGATCCTGGCGGCCATCGAGCCGTGGCATGGCCACGAGATCGCAATTTACGTGCCGAGTGCAGATGGCAAGACCTGGAGCCGCCGCATGCTGGACAACACGTTGAGCGAGGGGCATGCGCTTCTGGCGGCCGACTTCGACGGCGATGGCCGGGATGAGATCGTGGCTGGCTGGCGCGGCAAAGGCGGGGGATTGGCGATGTACAAAGCCGCGGCCGACGGCAACTCCTTCCGCAAGATCGAGATCGACAAAGACATCGCGGTTGAAGGGGCGGTGGCCGTCGATTTGAACGGTGATGGAAGGCTGGACATCGTTGTGGGCGCGGGGCGATCCAACAAGGTGGTTTGGTACGAGAACCGACATGAATGATCCATTTTTCACCGGAGCTTGGGCGTTCCTTGTGATCGCGTCTTCCGCGTTGTCCATCAACGGCGCTGGACAAGCCTCGGCGGGCCTGATCCCGCAACCCGTCACGCCGGCTGCTCTGGAGAAGATGGTCGGACAGCCGGCGGATATTGCCTCCAGTGCCTACCAGTACCGAGCCGACCGCGCTGCCGATCAGAATGCCCCGGAGAGCTGGATACTGCTTATGCAGCATGCCGGTCAGGCCATTGATCGGCCGGTTCGGGCCGACGTGACTGCGCCTCGCGTGAAGCAGGTGCTGCGGGCGCTGCTCTGGGAGGAGAAGGCGTCCTATTCGAGGTCGGCAGTGGCGGATGGGACACGCTGGATGAGAAAGAGGGTGTGAAGGCGGGCTGTTACGAGCGTGTAGCGGCAGTCGCCATCGACGATACGGGCGAGGAGGTGCCGATTATCACGTATCAAGTGGTTGCCGACCGGCGGGAGCCCTTTGTCCCGCCAGCGGCCAGGTACCTGGACATCGTGAGGGCCGGACTCAATGCATACGGATTGTCTCACGACGCCCTGGATGCGGCCGCACGCAATACCGCGACGCCTTGGGTGACAGATGGGCTGTTTGTCTACGGCACCCTGATGCGGGGCGAACCTCGCTTCGAGGTGGTCAAGCGATTCGGCATTGAGTGCGCGCTGCTGGCCCGTGCGCATGGCCGACTGCTCGATCTGGGCGACTTCCCGGGGCTGATCGACCTCGCCACCACCGACAGCCTTGTTGACGGGGAATTCCTTCGCGTACGTGACTTCGGCGGCGCAGTGCAGGAGTTGGACCGCATCGAAGGCTTCCGTGGGTTTGGCCAGGCGGACTCGCTCTTTGCCAGGACGCTGATGGACGTGGATGTGGGGGACGGCCGCATCCGACGCGCGTGGGCCTACCGCCATGCCCGCGAGAGAGAAGGCGACAAAGTGATCGCGTCGGGGAGCTGGCGCAAGCGATGCGGCCGCCGCGATGAGTTTTTGAGATCGCTGGTGGCGGCCCACGTCGTGGGAGACGAGGTGGCGATCGCACGGAAGATCGCAAACAGGATTCCGTTCTCCTTCGCGGATGATGTGGAAGCGACGGTGCAGAGCCTGATCCCGCTGCACGCCGCATTGTCGCGGGGCGAGATCTCAGAGCGGCTGCTGGCCGGTGAATCGGGCCGGTGGACCGCTGGCACGTGACGATGCACAGGACCGTTGTCAGATTCGGAACAGGTGCGACCGGCACCGGCAATCCGAGCACTGGAACCCGGGCACCGCCTGCGCTCCGGCATTGGGCAGGCGCTGCGCCAACCGGCACTCCCACTGCTTCCCGCCCGCGAAGATCAGCGCGCCGATCATCTCCGCCCGCGTCGAGAGATAGTCTATGTGCCAGCGCAACGGTCTGCGGCAGCGGGCATGATGATCGAGGCGGGGTTTCAGGTTGCGCCGGGCGCTGCCGACGTAGGCGCAGATGCCGGGGCAAAGGCGACGATCCCCAGGCGGCCGATGCGAATACGCCGATGCCGCCGAAGGCAAAAGAGGGCAACGCAAACGCCAGACCCGCAAGACCATGTATGAGGTTATGGCTGTCTACTCCAACCAATTGCCGGATCGCGACAGGCCTTATTACGCCCTCGCTCCATGGCGGCGGCACAGCCATGTCCCGCGTCTGCAGCCAGCCGGGGTCATTACGAGATAATCATCCCGTTGGAGCTCAAGTTGACTCCACGGCCGTGAATCGGCCGTGGCTTCGAGTAACATGCACGACCATGAAGGCCCCCGCCGCAGTTTGCCTCTTGGCAGCCCTGACGACGCTTTACCCAGGAGTCCCAGGTGCTGCGGAGTTCCAGGGCTTGCCCTATGAGGGCGGGGATCTGTTGGCCGACACCTGGGTGGCTGCCGACGGCGCGAGGCGGGCGGTGCCAGGGTTCGAGATCTGCGAGCCGGTCCGAAAGGACAAGTGGGTGGGCATCTTCTACTGGACGTGGCACACGCCCGGCCGGCCCGGCCCCTATGACCTGACGAAGGTGTTGGCCCAAGCCCAAGGCGGCCGGGTGGACTGGCCGGATGCGCGTGGCGGCAAGCCCGGCGAGGGAGTGACCTACCACTGGGGCGAACCACTGCTGGCTTACTATCTCTCCACCGATTCGTTCGTCATCCGCAAGCACGCCAGCCTGCTGGTTGCGGCAGGCATCGACGTGGTGCTCTTCGACACCACGAATCCGCCGTTCACCTGGAAGGAGCAGTACGAGGCCCTCTGCCGCGAGCACGCCGCCATACGCAAGGAAGGCAACCGCACGCCGGTCATCGCTTTCGTCGCCCCCTTCGGCGACCCGCGCCCCGTCACCGACCGGCTCTGGCGGGACTTCTACCAGCCGGGCCAATGGAAGGACCTGTGGTTCATCTGGGAGGGCAAGCCGCTGATCCTGGCCGACGTCCGCTTCATCAAGGATGAGCAGCAGCGGCGGTTCTTCACGTTCCGCCGGCCCATGCCCGACTATTGGCAGGGCTCCGACGGGCCGGACCAGTGGAGCTGGCTGGAGGTTTATCCGCAGCACGTCTTCAGGAATGGCCGGGGCGAGGCGGAGCAGATGAGCGTGGGCGTGGCCCAGAATGCGCTGCCCAACACGCCCGGCCCCGCGCCCATGAGCCACAAAGCCGGCGCGATGGGCCGAAGCTGGCATGGTGGCAGGAAGGATGAGCGGCCGGGCGCAGTGGATCTCGGGCTCAACTTCAAGGAGCAGTGGAAGCGGGCGCTGGAAGTCGATCCCCAGTTCATCTTCGTCACCGGCTGGAACGAGTGGGTGGCCGGCCGGTATACCCGTTGGAGCCGCTACACCGATGCCGATTGTTACTGGCCTGGCGGGCTGTTCGTGGACGAGTATACGCAGGAGTACAGCCGGGATTGCGAGCCGATGCGCGGGGGCCACGGCGACAACTACTATCTCCAACTCGCCGGCTGGGTGCGGCGGTTCAAGGGCGTGCGGCCCAGGCCCAAGGCGGCGGGACCGAGCCGCGTCGCAATCGACGGCTCGTTCGAGGACTGGCGAACAATCAAGCCCGAATACCGCGATGCCATCGGCGACACGCTCCACCGAGACCATCCCGGCTACGGCACGCTGTATCGCAACGACACCGGCCGCAACGACATCGTGATCGCCAAGGCGGCATACGACGAGGCAAATGTGTACTTCTTCGTGCAGACGCTGAAGAAGCTCACGCCGCGAACGGACAAGGACTGGATGCTGCTGTTCATCGACACCGATCAGAATGGTCAGACCGGCTGGGCGGGGTACGACAATGTGGTGAATCTCGACGTGCCGACAGACACAGAGACGACGGTGAAGGCTTGGCGGGAGGGCAAATGGCAGCCGGCGGGAATGGCCCGCTATCGGGTGAATGGCAACGGCATGGAAATCGCCGTGCCGCGCGGGCTGATTGGTCAGGCGGGGAAGACGCCGGCATTCGACTTTCACTGGGCCGACAACCTCCAGGGCCTGGAGGACGTGTCTGAGTTCTACGTCAACGGCGACAGCGCGCCGGACGGGCGATGGAACTATCGCTTCGACTCGGAGCGATGAGTGAACCGCCACGGCAACCGTTGTTGGGCTTCACGAGTTCGGCGTCGGGGGCTGACAGCCGCGCCCGGGGCCGTTATAGGCCGGCTCGGTCGCTGCAAGTCGTGGCTGGCGGTGAAGGGGCATTGTCGCGAGTTTCTGGGATCGCGTGGGCGTCCCATCCGCCAATTGAGCCCCATGCTGAGGAGCAGGTTCCAACCTGCCTTGACTTCACTGGGCGGCGTTCTATCCTTCCGCTCCTTTTGAGGGCGCGGTCGTTCATGCAGCTTAACCCAGAACAGGAACTGGTCGCCGAGCACCTCCATGGACGGATGCTCACCCTGGCCGGCCCCGGCTCGGGCAAGACCCGCACCCTCACCGAGCGCACAGCACGGCTGATCCGCCGCAATATCAATCCCGCGACGATTCTCTGCCTGACCTTCACCAACAAGGCCCGCGATGAGATGCAGCATCGCATCGCCGCTGCGTGCGGGCCGGCGGCCGAACAGGTCTTCATCAGCAACTTCCACGGCCTTTGCGGCACGATCCTGCGGCACATGGGCTCGCCGCTGGGCTATGCGAAATGGATGACCGTCTGCGACAGCGACGATCAGGTGGACCTGCTGATGCAGATTGCCCGAATGAAGGGCATGGAGCCGACGAAGCCCCAGGCTCGCGCCTTGGCCTGGCTCTGCAACGAGTGGCGCGAGGCGCTCGGCGATCAGGAACAGCTTCAGGTCCATGTGCCCAAGCGGATCAGCATCGCAGAGATGAATGTCATTCGCCGTTACGTGGAGATCCTGCGCCAGCGCAACCAGTGCGATTTCTCGGGCCTGCTTGCCGAAACCGTGCGGCTCCTGCGCGAGCATCCGCCTGTCCGTGAGCGGCTGCAGAAGAAGTTCCAGTTCATTCAGGTGGATGAGTATCAGGACACCAACCGCGCCCAGAATGAGATCGTTGAACTGCTGGCCGGGCCACAGGACAACGTCCTGGCGGTTGGGGATGGCGATCAGTCCATCTATGAGTGGCGCGGAGCCAGCCCCGATGGCATCCCCCAGTTCATCGCCAACGGGGAAAAGAAGACTGGCTCCTGCAAGATCGTGAAGCTGGGGATCAACTACCGCTCGACGCCGCAGATTATCCAGGTGGCCGATACCCTCATCCGCCATTGCGCCAAACGCATCCCAGTGGAATTCAGCACGACTCGGCCGCCGGGCGAGCCGGCCAAGTGCGCTGGCCTGCGCAGTCCCGAAGAAGAGGCCGAGGCGGTGGCCGGCAGCATCCACCAGCTCATTGGCGCCGGCCTCGCGCCCCGCGAGATCGCGGTGTTCTACCGCACCAACGATATGAGCCGCTTGATCGAGCAGTCACTCACGCAGCGGCACATACCGTATCTGGTCATCGGCAGCGGCAGCTACTACGACCGCATGGAGGTGAAGGATGTGCTCTCGATGCTGCGGTTCCTGTGCAACCCTCGCGACGGCATCTCCTTCGCCCGCATTGCCAACAAGCCCACACGGGGCATGGGCGATGCGTTGATCGGGCGGCTGGAGACGCTGGCCCAGGAGCAGAATACCGACCTGCTGACGGCCCTGAGCGAGCCATGCCTTGCCCAACTGCGGGATGGGAACGACCGGTCGCTGGGCGAGGCAGCGCTGCGCGCGTGCCGCGAAGTCCGGGAGGTCTTCGGCCTGCCGCAGGCCGGGCGATCCGTGGCCGATATCGCCCACGAGGTGCTGCAGCGCAGCCGGTACGAGCAGTATCTTCTGGAGAAGTACGAAGACCAGGAACTGGAGGACCGCCGCCGCAACATCAACGAGCTGGTCCACAGCATCGGGCAGTTCTGCCGGGCCAACCCTCGCTCCAGTATCGGCGACTATCTTCAGAGCATCTCGCTCTACACCCAGGAGGAGGCCATTACGGATGGCAATGCCGTGCGGCTGATGTCGCTGCATGCGTCGAAGGGGCTGGAGTTCGATGCGGTGTACATTCTCGGCGCCGAGCAGGGACTCCTGCCCCACAGCAAGGCGGTAGAGCAGCGAGGAGATGCGGGAACGGAGGAGGAGCGGCGTCTGTGCTATGTCGGGTTCACGCGGGCGCGGAAGGTGCTGCGGGTGAGCTGGTGCCAGCAGCGGGCGGACACGGCGTTTCGGGGTCGCACGCCGCGATTCAAGACCTGCCTTCCCAGCCAGTTCCTGATGGAATCGGGGCTGATGGGCAGCGATGAATATCATCGTCTCGTGGAGGCGCACTCGCGAGCTTCGCCGCGGATCGCCGCCCCGAGCCGGCGGCCAGCACCGGCCGGCATGCGCCGGAAGTAGCGAGGGAAGCACTGCTCGAAACTCTGCATGTCAGTCAGACTGGCCGGGCGGAGATTGCTGCCGTCGGAGCATGCCTGCGATTCCGTCGAGCGACTCAGGCCGCCGATGCGATGGGCGATTTCTTCGGCGTGCCCGGCTTGGTCTTGCCGTCCATCGCGGCCGGCGAGTAGGAGGTGGCCCAGGTTCTGATGGCTGCAGTGGTGTCTGCCCATGCCGGCGAGATCCGCAGCTTCAGGAACCTGGCGAATAGGGCATCCAGACCCTGCACGAGGTCGTGAATGAGTTTGATGCGCTCCTCAAACTCTGCTCGTGCCGTCTCGGCATCCTCTACCTCCGGCAGCTTGCAGGCATTGATGGCCATCAGCTCTGGGTTCAGCAGAAGCTCATACTGGCTGCCGCCGGTCTCGATGATCAACCCGGCCTTACGCGGCAGCTTGCCAAGCTTCAGGGCCTGGCGGGCCTCCGGAGAGCGGGCCGGGCCATCGCCGCGGAGGCCATCCTTGCCGGTCTGGCCGTAGGCGCACTCCAAGTCCATCGCCCGGTCCAGCACGATGGCGATCTTGCCGCGTTCAGTATCCAGCGTGCCGCCGTGAGTCTCCGTCGTGTGCCAAAGCCACACCAGAAACTCGTTACCCAGGAAGTCCCGGGCTGGGCTGCCGGCGAGCCAGGGATACTCGGGCATCTGACCTTCGCCCTCCGGCCCAAGGACGAACTGCGTGGGGCGGAGCAGCTCGTAGGCTTGGCTCATGCCCCAGGGCTGCAGCAGGTCCATCGCCAGCGTGCCGGCCGTGAGCGGTTGCAGCTGCAGATCGAAGGCCTTCTGGAACGTATCGAGCAGGCACTCCATCTGGCCGCCGGAGACCGGCGCATAGAGGCACTGGTGGGCCAGGTCCCAGAGGACGGGGATCATCTTGCTCTTGCGGTACTTGTTGCTCTTGAGCTGCTTTTCGAGTTGGCGGCCGACGTTGTCCCGGGCCTCCTGCTTCTGTGCTTTGGAGAGCCGGCCCGAGCGGTTGGATTTGGCCAGGGCGGCTTCTTCCATGGCTAGCAGGGCCTTCTTCACGTCGCCAGGGACCTTGTTGGTGTCGATGCGCAAGCCGAAGTGGATGGCGTCCGCGTAGACGTTGTTCTCGAAAGTGAACTCGCCATCGTAGATGTGGCGGCCGCCGCACCAGCCGCATTCCAGTTCCTCGGGCACGCCGAGGCCGTCGCCTTCGATGGTCAGGCCGGCAAGCTGGTCGAGCAGTTTCTGCGTGGGGGAGGCAGGGATTTGGCTCCCGTTCACCGCGAATCGACGAAACGACACGGACCCCGATGCGAAGCCCATGATGAATGCTCCTTGATTCAATATGCCAAAGTGCCTTCACGCCACCGAGGCCCTCCTCGGCGCAGAACGTGAGCGGATCGGGCGCATGCCGAGCCAGCGCATCCGAAACGACGACGCGCCGACCAGGCATCCGCCGGTTCACAATCCCTTATCGGCCGTCGGGCAGGGTTTTCAGGAGCGGGTGACCGATGATGATTCCGATGATTTTCTGGACGTCCGGAGAATGGCGTTTTCCTGCCGCCGATTTCTGCTCCAGATTGCTTGCGGCAGGTGCCGCGGCAAGAGGATAGCTCTGCTCAACGGTAGTTGTTGAACTGAATCGGAATTGCCGGCGGATTGGCCCGCACGTGCGCCATGACCGCTTGCAGGTTGTCCTTCTTCGAGCCGCTCACCCGCAGCGCATCGCCCTGGATGCTGGCGGTGCTCCATGGCGTTGACAGGCTCTCAGCATCTGGTGCTCATGGCAGCGCCGGCGATGCGGCCGTGTATATCCAGTAGAACCAATCAAGGAGATTTCGGGTATGCAGCACACCACGTCTCGGCGGCGGTTTTTGAAGGGCTCGGCGGCAGCGGCATCGTTCCTGATCGTAACACCCTCGATGGCACGCACATTTGCGGCCAATGAGAAGATCCGCATGGCCAACATCGGCATCGGCGGGCAGGGCGGCCGCGGGCTGGGCGCTGCCAGGGGCGAACAGCTCATCGCCGTGGCGGATGTGGACCTGCAAGGGCACGCCGCAAAGGCCCTGGAGAACGTTAAGAAGCAGAACGCTGACGTGAAGGTGTTCACCGATTTCCGGAAGCTCTTCGACGAAGTGAAGGACCTGGATGCGGCGTGGGTCGCCACGCCGGACCACACCCACTTCGCGGCGGCGGTGCGGGCCATTGACCGCGGTATCGCGGTGTTTTCCGAGAAGCCGCTGACGCACAACATCTACGAGGCCCGCAAGCTCGCGGAGCTGACGAAGCAGAAGAAGATCGTCACGCAGATGGGCAACCAGGGCCACGGCGGAGAGCCCGTCCGGCTGCTGTGCGAATACATCTGGCAGGGAACCCTGGGCGATGTGACGGAGGTGTACTCCTCGCAGGGCGGGGCGTACACCCACGGCGGTCGGCGGCCGGCAAAGATGCCGCCGGGGCTCGACTGGGATGCCTGGCTGGGCCCGGTGGCCATGCGCGAGTATCACGCGGGGGTTCACCCTGGCAATTGGCGGGCGTGGGTCGATTTCGGAACGGGGATGATGGGCGATTTCTGGTGCCACAACGCCGACGGCGCGGTGTGGGCGCTGAAGCTCGACCAGGCGGATACCGTCGAGGTGAATGCGGAGGTCGGACGCATTACCGGCGAGAGTTTCCCGCCGCAGTTGAAGGTGGTATGGAAGTTCCCCGAGCGGGCCGGCATGAAGCCGTGCACGCTGACGTGGAGCAACGGAATGAAGCAGAACGTGCCCCGGCCGCCGATGCTCGAGGAGGGACGGAGGGCGGACTTCTGCAGCCTTTATCTGGGAACCAAGGGCGCGGCGATCTCCACGGGATGGATGGGCAGTGTGCGGTTGATTCCCGAATCGTTCCAGAAGGAAGTGGGCAAGCCCAAGCAGGTGCTCCTGCGCGTGCCGGGCGTGGACCGCGAGTTCCTCAACGCCGTGAAGACCGGGAAGACGGACACGTGCTCCAACTTCGTGTTCTCCGGCCGGCTCGTGGAGATCATGCACCTGGGGAACGTCGCGGCGAAGGCCGGGCGGGCGCTGAACTACGACTTTAGAACTGGGAAGTTTGTGAACGATGCCCCAGCGGATGCACTTCTGGGCCGCGAGCCGCGCAAGGGGTGGGAGTTTGGTTATACGTGATGAGAGCCCGAGGTTTTCTGGACTTCCGCCGCGAACGTCACAGCACGGGCGCCGCTCGGCTCCACAGGCGAAAGCGATCTCTTTCGGCTATGTTGGTCACCGGCGCACCGAGACTCTCGCAACGTGAAAAGGGAGATCACGTATGCTTGGATTGGCGCAGCCGCACCGCGCCGTCTGCCCCTCACTCATGCAGGGGTGGATCGGTTCGGAGCACCCGCGCGACGTAAGGACGCTTAGGCGATAGCCCGTCGGGTTCGCGTCGAATATTAGCATCACCGCCTCGGCGGTGACTTCCTCGAGCATCAACTGGATGGCCGACATTGACGGCGAGGAGAGCGATCCGACGCTGGCCGCGCAGATGGCGCTGAGCGTGCAGGCCCGCCGCTGAGTGGCTGCTCTCGCTGACGCCGCCGAGATCAGCCGTTGAGCTTTCCTTCCTCCGCACATTCTGATATGAACCTATGTCGGCTGGCCACGGCGGCCGGCCCACCGACTGAGGTGACCGGGCAGTTGGTTTCTGACAGATGAACGACGGGGGATCGACGCAAGTGAGCCAGCCGCTGGTCGTGCCGTCGCTGGCATGGCCATCGACAACACGATGGGCGTGAAGCCGCCAGGCAACGCTGCAGCAACCATGAAACGCTATCCCGACAAACCCACTCGCTGCACTGCCGTCGTCCTCCCGGCACTCGTTGACGGCGACTGGCTGGCTCAGCTCAAGTACGATGGCTGGCGGTGCCAGATCGCCTGGGACGGTCGCAGCGTGAAGCTGACCAGTCGCCGGATGACAGCCATCCCGGCGACGGCAAGGCTTCGGGAGGCCCTGCGGTCGGTCCTGTCGGTGGTGCCCCCGGCCGTGTTGGACTCCGAGTGGATGAGCCGACGCGATCGCCAGCCCGACAGCGTTCGGCTGTTCGATCTGTTGGAGGCCGACGGCGCTGATCGGCGCAGCATTCCTGCCACGGCTCGATGGGAAGCGATGCTGACGTGCTCTGTCTCGACCCTCGATTCGCGTCGATGATGTGGCATTAGCCCAGATCGACAGGCTCGGAATTCCACAGGAAATCGCGGTCTGTCCAAACACCGAAGTGCAATAGAGCACACGACTTGTGAGGATTGAGACAGAGCAATGCTGACGCTCTTCCGGGGCAACGAGCATGAGCTGGTGCAGCTCGCGGAAGCCACAGACGAGGGGTATGCCGACTTCTTCGGCTATTCCAAGACCATCGCCGAATCGGAGGGCATCGTGCTGAAGCACAAGGCTTCGCATTTCATCGGCAGCACCCGAAGAAGCGTTGATAATCCGCTCTGGCTGAAGGTGAAATGGCGGAGAGGGCGTCCGAATGGCCCGGCATTGGCGGGGAACTACGGCACCGGCGGATAGCACAGATCCGGCCAGTCGTCACTGCATCCCTGCTCCATGACGATCTGGATCACCACCGGCACGAGTACGCCCAGCATGTCCAGGCAGTAGCGTAGCGTCTGGCGATTCAGGCGACTGCTGCTGGAGCTGGCAAATGCACCAACACCCGCTGCGGCGGTAATGACGCAGGCCCGAGGCGGTATGGTTGGATAGCAGAAGGAGGCCTGCATGCGCTGGAGTCATGGGCTTGTCATTGTCGCTGCTGTAACGGGGACCGTCTGGGGTGACGCGGCCAAGTTCGTGCGCGTGGTCCTACCCGAAGACGTCAATCCGGTCATCCGCAATATCGCCGACCTGTTCGCCCGGCAAGTCGCCCAGCGCTCTGGCGCGAACGTCCGCACCACCGGCGAGGCTCCGTTACGGGTGGAACTGGCCATTGAGCCGGGCCTGGGTGTAGAGGGGTTCCGAATCGCCGACGCCCCCGCCGGAACGATTCGCATCGCGGGCAAAGATGTCTTGGGGCTGCTGGCCGGCGTGGGCAAGTTCCTGCGGACCTGCCGCTTTGACCGGGGCGGGTTCACGCCCGGTTCGTGGCGGGGCATGTCGGTGCCGACAGGCTCATTCCGTGCGATCTACGCGGCCACGCACTTCATGAACTTCTACGAGGCGGCCCCGGAGCAGGAGGTGCAGCAGTATGTGCAGGAGCTGGGGCTGTGGGGGTGCAACACGCTGATCGTGCATTTCCCCACCTGGAGTTTCAAGGGATTCGACGACCCGGCCGCGCAGCGAAACCTGCGACAAATCCGGGGCATGTTCGCGGCGGCCAAAGCCGTGGGCATGCGGGTGGGCTTGGTGCAATGCCCCAATCAGGGCTTCGCGTCGGCAGACAAGTCGATCCGGGCGACGAAGTTCCCGGACGACTGGCATCGCCGCGGCAACTTCGGCGTCAACTGCTGTCCCAGCATGCCGGTCGGACGCGAGTATCTGCTGAAGTTGTATGACGATCTCTTCGAGCAGTTCAAGGACAGCGGGCTGGATTACCTGGTCTGCTGGCCTTACGACGAAGGCGGCTGCGGCTGCGCCGCCTGCTGGCCGTGGGGAGCCAAGGGATACCTGACGATCTCGCAGGATGTCACGTCACGGGCACGGAAGCGGTTTCCGCAGATCCGCTCGATCTTGTCCACATGGATGCTCGACTCGCCGCCGGCAGGCGAGTGGGAAGGCTTGAACCAGGCCCTGGTGGGGACCAAGCCGGCGTTCGATGCGATCATGGCGGACTCGCACACAGAGTTTCCGAGATACCCTCTTGAGAAGGGCGTGCCTGGAGGGTTGACGCTGACGAATTTCCCCGAGATCAGCATGTGGGGTCGCTCGCCGTGGGGCGGCTTTGGGGCCAACCCGCTGCCGGGGCGATTCCAGCGGCTGTGGGAGCAAACCGGTGGGAAGGTGTCGGGCGGCATGTCGTATTCCGAAGGGATTTACGAGGACATCAACAAGGCTATCTGCCTTCAGTTCTACTGGCGGCCGGAAACGAAGGCGGAGGACACTGTCCGGGAGTATATCGCCTTTGAGTACTCGCCGGATGCAGTGGAGGATCTGCTCCAGACGGTTCGACTGCTGGAAACGACATGGACTGCCCGCGGGCCAGCCAGCATTCAGGCCCAGGAGCTGATCAAAAGGTCCGAGGCCAAGCTCACACCGCAGGCGCTGGCGGGATGGCGGTGGCGGGTGCTGCGCCTGCGGACCGTCATAGACGCGGAGTTGGTCGCGCGGAAGGACAAGATGGAGGGGCCGGTGTTGAAGGAGGCCTTCGAGGAGCTGACGCGGATCTACCATGCCGAGAAGACGCACTCGATGCCCGTGCGGCCGCCGCAGGTTCGCTGAGGGCGCTGCCGGGGCGGCGGGATCGAGTGGGCCATCGTCCGCTACAACATCTTCCATCAGGCCCGACACAGTTGCCTTCGGCTGCACGGGCGCGACTGGACGGCGGCCCTCACGTTGGACCACAACTGCTGGTTCCAGTCGGAAGGCCCGCTGGCAATGTGGCAGAACGAGAAGATCGACGCGGGCCGTTTCCTGGAGTTTCAGCGCCAGCGAGGCCTGGATACGCACTCGTTGGTGGCCGACCCGAAGTTCCTGGACGCAAACCGGAACGACTACCGCCTGGCCGCGGACAGCCCCATGCGCAGACTGACTGATGAGGGCCATCCTGTTGGCGCACTGCCATGATTGGGCTGATCTGCATCCCGGCCAGGAACAACTGTACAATACGCGGATGCGTTCTCGCATTGTGCCGTTGATGCTCGTCGCTGTATGGCTCTTGCCTTTGGCCGGCGATGTACTGGGGCAGCCGCAAGACCTCGCGTTCATCGCGGCGATGGATGGCACTACGCAGCGCTATGTGCAGGTGCTGCCGGAGAGGTTCGATCCCGCCAGGGAGCACGATGTCCTGATCGCGCTGCACGGGCATGGGTCAGATCGGTGGCAATACGTGCGCGATGGACGCGACGAGTGCCGGGCGGCCCGCGACATGGCGGCCCGGCATGACCTGATCTTCATCTCGCCCGATTACCGAGCCAGCACGTCGTGGATGGGGCCAAAGGCTGAGGCGGACCTCGTGCAGCTCATCGGGCTACTTCGCAAACAGCACAAGGTGGGGAAGGTCTTCCTAGTGGGAGCATCCATGGGTGGAGCATCGGTCCTCACCTTCGCGGTGCTGCATCCCGACCTGGTGGCCGGCGTCAGCAGCCAGAACGGCATGGCCAATCACATGGAGTACGCCCAGTTCCAGGACGCCATCGCCATGTCGTTTGGCGGGACCAAGGCGCAGATGCCCGATGAATACCGCAGGCGCAGCGCCGAGTTCTGGCCGGAAAAGCTGACGATGCCGATTGCCCTTACGGCTGGCGGAAAGGATGGCCTGGTTCCGCCGCAGAGCATCTTGCGCCTGGCGGCCGCGCTGAAGAAGCTGGATCGGAACGTGCTGCTGATCCACCGCGAGAATGGCGGGCATAGCACCAACTACACTGATACGGCGGAGGCGCTGGCGTTCGTCCTGCGTGCCGGGACATCGGCGCTTGTCTCTACGCGACCCGCTACGGTGCCGACAACGTATCCTGCCCGGCCTGTGGTTGGCGCGATTCGCTGGGACGCTTGGCATGGCGAGCGGGGCGTGCCAGGCAGGGCGGTCGAAGAAGTCGCTCGGCCCGGCCAAGTATCACCTCCGCCTGCCATTCTTTGCGAAGGTGGACGGGCCGGAGAAGGTCGAGATTCGCGGCAACCGTCAGGAGATCGTGGACCGCGAGATTGGCTACGCGAAACAGGCGGGGATCGACTACTGGGCGTTCGTCACCTATCCGCCGCAAGATGCGATGAGTATCGGGTTGGATCTATATCTGAAGAGCCAAGTGTCCGAGAAGCCTCATTTCTGCCTCATCATCGAGTGGCAGCGATTCGGCAAGCCGGGCGAGTACCGGGCGATCATCGAGCGGTATGCCGGTTTGATTCGCGAAAGCAGTTACCAACAGGTGCTGGATGGCCGGCCACTGCTGTTCATTCTCCTGCACGGGATCGAGCGCGTCGCTCAGAACTGGGGCTCGATGGCCAACTACCGCCAGGTGATCGACGAGCTTCGCGAGCTGGTCGTCAGCGGCCATGGACAACAGCCGTACATCGTGGCGATGACTTTCGACCCGAAGCAGGCGCAGCGGCTAGCGCGGGAACTGGGGCTGGATGCGATCTCAAGCTATGCCCAGCCGGGAGGCACGCTGGAGGGCTCGCCATTCCGTGAGAGCATGAAATCGTGCCGGCGGCGATGGGAGGAGTCCAAGGCCATCGGGGCGCAGGTCGTGCCGCTAGTGAGTCTCGGGTGGGATCCTCGGCCACGCGTGGACAACCCCGTGCCGTGGTGGCCAGACTGCAAGGCAAATCACTATAGCACGGCCGCGCCGGAGGAGGTTGCGCAGCACGTGTCCGAGGCGATGCAATGGACGGCGGCGAATCGCGAATCGACCGTCGCCAATGCCGTGATCCTGTACGCCTGGAATGAGAACGACGAGGGAGGGTGGCTCGTGCCGACTTTGAAGTCTGATGGCTCGGCGGATACGAAGCGGATCGAGGCGATCAGTCAGGCGCTGCGGTCTGGCAGTGGCACAACGACACGGCTATGCTCGCCCGCGTTTCTGTTCGCGGCCGAGGGTGTGGGGAAGATCCTGCGTTACGCCACTGACGGCAGCGTGGCCTGGGAATATCCAGCCCCGATGTCGCGGGATGTGTGGCAACTGCCGAATGGCAACATCCTCTTCTGCTACAACGAGAACTACGATGCCAGGAAGAACGACAACCCCAGCGGCGTCATGGAGGTGACTGCCGACCGTCGGGTGGTGTTCCATTTCCGCACCACAGGTCAGGTCTGGTCGTGTCAGCGGCTGGCCGACGGAAGCACGCTGGTGGGAGCGGCCAGCCAGGGCAAGCTGCTGATCGTACACGCCGACAGCAGGCTCGCGCGAAATCAAGGTGTTGAACAAGCCGGGGCACAGTTGTATGCGTAATGCCCGGCAGATCGCGGGCGGCAATTTCCTCGTTGCCGAAGAGTCGGCCCGCGCTGCGCGCGAGTACAGCCCGGACGGCAGACTGCTGCGTGAGATGAAGGTGCACTTCGCGCCCTATTCCGCCGTGCGGCTGGCGAACGGAGACACGTTGATCTGCGGCCAGCAGGCGATGGTGGAACTGGATGCGAAGGACAAGGCGGTCTGGTCGCTGGAGGGCAAGGAGGTGCCGCAACTCGGAATCCGCTGGTTCGCCGGCCTCCAGGTCCTGCCCAATGGCAACCTGTTCGTGTGCAACGCCGGCGGGACGGTTGGCTTTTTCGAGATCACGCGGCAAAAGCAGATCGTCTGGCAGAGCCGCGGTGCGATTCCGCTGGGCCATGGTATCCAGCGGCTGGACAAGGACGGACCGGCGGAGAAGTAGGTAGGCCGAGTACGATCAGGGTGCCGAAGAGAACCTCTACGACGCCGACGAACGGGGCAAGGAAGTGCGGGGAGGGAATGCCGATCTTGACGAAGCGGCCCACGCCCAGCGCCGCCGGGAAGAGGAACTTCTGGATGCCCTCGCTGATGAACACCCAGCCCACGAGCAGCCGGATCAGCACGGCGGCTGGCCCGGCACTGCTCTGCGCCAATTTCTGCCACAGGGGCATGTCTGACCTCGTCTGACCTCCTTCGCAATGCACATCCATTTTACGCACGCCGCAGCGGGGCCGGATGTACAATCCCCCCGAAATGGGCCTCATCGGCAAGCTCAAGGAACTCTCTCAGAATCTCGCCCGGCTGGTCTTCAGCCCGGAGCGTGTGCAGCGGCTCGTCCAGCAGTTCAACGAGATCGGCATCAAGGCAGAAATCGAGTGGATGCCGCCGATGGACCTGCGGGCGATGCCCCGAACGGGTTCGAGGGTCTGTCTTGGGAAGCTGAATGTGGAGGCTCCGCCGATCAGTCGGTTTGAGGCATACATTCTCCGCACCGCCAGTGATGACAACTTATGCGTCCATTTCGAGCATCACTACGTCGTCGATCTTACCGGTGCGGCACCGGCTGAACATGTGAGGGCGAAGCGGGTGCCGCAACATCGCTATTGGCTGTTCGGCCCCGTCATCGGGCATCGGTGGAGAGGCGGCCATATTGGTGAACGACTTGAGGCCGACACGGGGGTGAATCGCTCGCTCGATGATGCCGGGCTGGGACCGGTGACGATTGAAGTGGATCGCAACGAGGGCCTGCTCAGGATGATCCAGCCCTTGACCGGCCGGGTGGCGGCCGGGGCATCGCTCATCGGCATCTTCTCCGGGGCTCAATTGCCGAAAGTCGTGGTGGCAGACAAAGCGCCGACGACGGAGCGGGTTTCGGCTATGGTTGAGTTGGCAAGGGCTGTGTGCCATCATCTGAAACGGCTACCGAGGATGACCCTGAATCGAAAGGACTGACGACGATGGCAAAGCAGCGCAAAGCCTGGATGATCAGACCTGGGAAGAGCCCGAAGCCATCTGTGCCGGATTCGGTCAAGGCGGAACTGGAAGCCGAGGCCACCGAACTGATCGAAAACGTCTTGAAGCCCAAGCACGTTCTGTCGCCGCCTGGTGAGGCGCAGTTCAACTACATCACCGACATTGCGGCCAAGTGGCACAGGGACTATTTCTACTTCATCTCGACTTACGCCTGCCCGGGCCCGAACGCGGTGTCACCCACGTTCGAGTCGAAGTTCGCCAGGATGGAATACCTCGGCAACGCCAGGTTTGCCCTCTATTTCATGCGGCACACGGGCGAATGGGTTGGGATCTACGACGCACTCTCCGTGGACGAGAGCATGAAAGCCATCCAGGACGATACATGGTTCGTGCCTTGACGCTTGCGGCGTGTGACCGTTCCACCCAAGGCACCGGCATGAGGCGACTCAGGAAGATCGGCCGAAGTCGTCATTGTTTCCATGCTTGATTGCGAGGAACTTGCCGGCCATGCAAAGCCATGAGTGGACACGATATTCATCCCTTAGCCGAGTGCCAGCAGTCTGCAGCGAGGGCTGCCTGCGCACCAGCATCAAGCCAGCGAATATCGGCTGCCCTGTCCATCCTTGACTGGCTCGCGCTTCAGCTCCTTGGCCTCGACCATCCTGCCCAGCGTCTTGTTGGCCCTCCCCGTCCGTCCCGCCGACTTCCAACGGGCCTCGATGTCGGCCGTGGTGGGGTTCTTCTGCCATCGCACGACGTGCAGGATGAACTCCCGCCCAGACATTGCGGCCTCGCTGGATGGCGCCGGCTTGGCGGCCGAAGCGGCGACCGTTTTGCGAGACGGAGCCGGTGCCCCTGCCAGCGCATATCGGTTGCCAGGTTTCCCCACCAGCGGCGTCCGCGTGAGCTGCTTGGCCTTGAACATTTTGCCCAGTTCGTTTTCCACCTTGCCCTTGCGTCCCTCGCTCTGCCAATGCTGCTTGATCTCCGAACTGGTGGCGCTACCTTCCCGTTTCAGGAATGCCAGGATGGATTCCTTGCCCGTGGTGGCGAAGCTGCCGCGTACACGTCGGCCCTTGGCCGGCTTGGCGGCCGGGGCTGCTGTGCCCCGTGCTGGTGCATCCGCCGAGCCCGCGAGGACGTAATGGCTGCTGTGCTGCCCGGGAATCGGAATGCGCTTGAGCTGCCCGGTCTTCTGAAGCCCGACGAGGATGGGACTGGCGTTTCCACGGCGTCCAGCGTTCTGCCAATGCTGCTGGATCTCTTTGCTGGTCGGATTGCCTTTGGCTTTGACGAACTCCAGCAACAATTCCTGAGCGTTGGTGCCGTACCTGCCGCGTGGCCGGCCGCGTGTGGCTTTGGCCGGTGCAGGCGTGGCGGCCAGCGCCGGTTTGGCAGCCGGTGCCATCGGCGTGCCCAGGATCTGATTGATCTGCGCCAGCGTGTTGTCGATCGCGGTCATGGCATCGACGTGCTGTTGCCGCTGGTCGACAAGCTGTTGGATCTGATCTGTGAGAGAGGACGGTGTGTTCAAGATGGGCTCCTTCTTCCTTGGGCTGGAAACTCTACTGGTTTGCGATGGAGCGGGCAAGATGCCGGCGTGAGCTACACGCAATCAAGAACCCCCGGCATCGGCCGGGGGCTGAGGATTCGTCCGTGTTGTCTTGGACTACTTGGCCATGTCTTTCAGAGCCTTGAGCGGACGGACCTTGATGACTTTCCGGGCGGGCTTGGCCTTGAACATCTGCTCCTGCTTGGTAAAGGGATTGATCCCCTTGTGCGCCTTGGTAGCGGGCTTCTGGATCACGATGATCTTCATCAGGCCCGGCACGACGAAGGTGCCCGGCCCCTTCTTGCCGACGTTGTCCTTGATCAGGCCCGAGAGAGCCTCGAAGACGGCGGCGACCTGCTTACGTGGCAATTCAGTGGTTGATGCGATGCTGGCGAGAATTTCACTCTTGGTGGCGGCTTTGGCGGCCATGTGCTGACTCCTTCCAGGGAAGAGACGAATCCATTCACGAGGAAGATATCATACGGCGGGCCGCATTTCGCACAAGCGCCGCCGCCTGCAACCCTACAACGCAGCCAAGCGCACGAAATGCCTGTGCGGACCATCTGCGCGGCGCGAGCGATGGGTTGTTCAGGTGGAGTGACGGTGGCAGGTGAATCTTGTCGCCCGCTTCTGATCGGTGACGGCGGCAAGAATGCTGGCTTTCTCCCGTTGACTGAGCGCCTGCCCGCTGAAGATCTTCACCTTTCAGTGATAGCCCGATCGTGTGGCAGCACGGGCCAACTGCTCCAATTCCTCAACACTGAACATCGTGGCGTCCACCCGCACGGTTCCGCCCCTGGCCAGCGTATGGCCGTGCATTTCCACCAACGCATTGACTCTTTTCTCTCGTCCCATGTGTTCGGCTCCTGGGCGTATTGTACCGCGAGGTGCGGGAGGCAGGGCATGGCAGCGATTCGATCACGTCGGCAGAGTTGGACTTCCTCGCCGTGCTGATCCGGGTCTCTGCCGACGACCGACGATGCTCAGGGACAGGGCGGCGATGACCGTCGGCCCAACGCCGCAAAAATCATCGTCGATTGGCCGGCCGTGAAATCGTGGTGTACGTTGTATCGTTCAGGAGCCCGCCCATGCCAGAGATTTCGTCGACCCAGCTACAAGCCCGGTTTATCCAGCATCTCGCTGACACCCTCCGCATGCAGCTCATGACCGTGTGCCTCGACGTGGGGCTGCAATTCGGGCCGCTGTGCCAGTCTCTGGCCGGCGACGTGCCCGATGTGCCGCGAGCGAGAACAGCATTGGATCAGGTGCAGGATGAGTGGCGAGAGCGGGAGCCGAGCCTGGTGAAGATCCACGCCGACACGCGGGAGATGATCACGCGGACGCTCAACGCCCTGAGGAACGCGATGGACCTCCTGCCGATCTCAACGGAGCAGGCGGAGGCGTTCGTGAAGGCGGTCCTGCGGTGCGAGGATGAGGTGTTCGCCTTGGGCATGATTCTCAGGATGGCCACAGCTTGAGCGACGGCAGCCCCGCCCGACTCCGAGATGGTTGCCCTGCATCTGACCGGGCAATCGCTTGTTGTCATCGCGGTGATGTTCACCAGGCGGCGGACTCCTCAAAGACGTTTTGTGAGGAGTTATCAGATTCTGGGCACAGAGCGTCGTTGTGTCTCAGGCCCCGGCAGGTACGGTAGTGTTGCTCTCGCGGCCGGCGGTGACAAGATCATCGAGCAGAGCAAGGCGGCTGGATTCACAGCGTATCTGCTCAAGCCGTTCGACCTTCAATCGCTGCTCCACGTCATTGGGCGGGTGTGCTTATGCAATACGAGCTGTTGCCGATGATCGACGTGCCGGGCCAGCCCGCGGATCTTTGGCACCGCCAAGGTTCTGGAGCGGCAGTTGGGCGACCCACGGCCGTGCTCCGCAAGAGCTCTTGCCGCGTCCCCGGGCGGCGTGACGCAGAAGATCCCGCCGTCGGTTATTTTCTACCCCCGCTGTTCGCTGCAACTGTGATCCTGATCGTCTTTTCCCACGCCCATTTCCATGTGCCATCCCACTTCCGCACCAACTTGCCATTCTCGCCCTTTTCGCTCTGCCATTTCTTGGCACGCTGTGTGAACCTCACGAAGTCGCCTTTGATGTTGATGACAAAGAAGCCGTTCTCGGTCTGGCCATCGTTGATCCAGTTGATCGGCTTCATCCCCTTCTCCGGTGCGTACTGACCGATGCCCGTGCCGCTGTGGCCGAACAGGTAGAGGATCACGTTGTAGTCCTTCACCGTATCGTGGAACTCGTCCCAGTCCGCCTTGACCCACCAGTCGGTGTCGAAACCCATGTGTGCCATCACAATGACGGGGCGGCCGCTCCTGGCCACAGTCTTCGCCAGGTCGTCTCTTAAGAACGACAACGCATCCTGCGGGTCATGCCAAACGGCCGAATACCGGACGCCCTCACGCTGCTTGTTGGCCGGGTAAATACCCGCTTGTACGAAGTGCACGTTGTCCCAGTCCCAGGAATAGTGAAGCCCATTCTCCGAGACGTTGGCGACCATGCCCTTCAACTTGCGGGTTTCCGTCCGTTTCTTCATGTTCAACTGAAAGCTGAAGCACTTCTCCTTGCCGATGGGCGGGCCGTCGTGGTTGCCCCAGCCTTCAAACACCGGAAACCGCAGCAGCCCATCGGAGCCGTCGAGCCCGAAATCCTTGGCGAAGTACTCGTACTGCTTGGCGGACTGGTTCTGCAGCGTGCCATCCTTGGCCTTGAACATGCGGTCGCCGTCGTCGATGCAGTCGCCCAGCACCACCACTCCTTGCGGCCTGTCGATTTGGCCGCCGCCCAGCTCAGGAGGCCACTCCAATCCGGTGATCTGGTTCATGGCCCTGATCGTGTCGCGGTTGCGCTCGTTGCGATCCTCGTTCACGAACGCAGCGTAGTGGCAGTCCGAGGTGGACAGAAACGTCACGTTTCGCCCAGCGGGTTCCTGGCCCAGGGCGGACAGCGACAACATGCTCGCCGCCGCCCAGGCAATCACGCTATTCCAGCAGAATCTGCGATCCTTCACGATGCACCTCCTGTCGTGACGTGCTCCGGTTCTTCATCGCCTCACGCTCGAACCCTGCCCCACCGGCGCTGGCGTTCCGCATTCCGGGCAGCGGTCGGGAGTGGCTCGAAGATCGTAGCCGCACGTTCCGCACAGCCCAAGCAACGACCGACGCCCTTGCCGCCGCTGACGCAACCGGCGCTTGCATGATAGCGCCGGCAGGAGGCCCAGAATCGGCAACACGGACCAGGCGGGAAACAGAAAAGCCTTGTACCAGCAAACGTCTGGCCCATCCGGCGTGGGTTCCTCGCCAAGGTTGGCTTTTCTGTGATAGCTGAAGGGGCCGAAGTCCCAGCCGCGTACGAACCAGTCATCGCCCTGGTACTCCACGTGACACCGGGCATACGTGTAATGAGCGGGAAAGCTCCGCCACTTCAACACGCCCGACATGCCCGCCTTCGGACCGACCCAGCGGTGCATAAAGCGCCACCCTATGTTCGGCTTCCAGCCCTCCGGCTGGGGGAATCGCTCGTGACGGTAGTTCGTATAGCTCGCGTCGAACGAACTGTCGATCAGCTCCACGCCGGCGGAGCCGTTCTGAGTCGTCCATTCGAGCAGAACCCAATGCTCCCTGCCAAAAAACCAGACGACTGCGATGGCCAACGCCAACACCAACGACAGGATCGTCAGCAGGTTGAATGCCCAATGTCTCAAGGCGAGCATTGTACCTCGACGCGGCGGAGTTTGGATGCTTCACGAGCCAACGAGAGCCAGCGAGCGGGGCTGGATGCCCGGATTTGCCAGCGAGGCCGACAAACGGGGTATACTGCCCTGCATGTCGCCGCAACGCTCTCACATTTGTGTATCGCGGATCGTTGTGTCAGTCCTGCTCCTGCTGACAGCCTCGACTTCGTCCGTGGCCTCGGCCCCCACGTCACGCCCGGCGAGCGATCAGCGACTTTCCATCCAGGTCGCTGGCCAACGACGAACGTGCCTGCTTCACCTGCCGCCGAGCTTCGACGGCTCTCGCTCCATGCCCCTGGTCATTGTGCTGCATGGCTCGCGATCCAATGGCCAGGCGATGGCCAACTACAGCGGCTTCAGCGCCGTGGCCGACCGCGAAGGCTTCGTGGTCGCCTACCCCGATGCTGTCGTCAACCCCGGCAACTGGAACGCTCTCTTCGGAAAGGTCGAGGGCGGCCAAGGCGTGGCGGTCGACATCGACGACGTGGGCTTCATCCGGGCGTTGATCGCCCACGTCGAGACGACCTTTCACACCGACCCGCATCGGGTCTTCGCCTGCGGTATGTCGGCCGGGGCGTACATGGCGTACCGCCTTGCGGTGGAACTGCCGGACCGCCTGGCGGCCGTGGGCGTGGTCAACGGGTCCCTGGGCATCGCGTCGGTGGATGGCAAGCCAGTGCTAGAGGAAATCCCCAAGCCCGCCGGCCCCATTTCGCTGATGCACATCTGCGGCCGGCAGGACGGGATCGTGAAGTTCGTCGGCGGGCAAGCCGCGAAGAACAAATTCAAGTCGGTGCCCGATTGCGTGCAGTTCTTCGTGCAGAGCAATGGCTGCGACAAGCATCCCCGCGAGACCATCGACGCAGAGCATCGCGTTACCCGAACCCTGTACACCGGCGGCCGGGACGGGGCGGAGGTGGAGTTGATCATCGTGGAGAAGTGCGGGCACGAGTGGCCCCAGCAGCAGCGGCACGGCATCGCGGCCAGCCGGGCGATGTGGACGTTCTTCGCAGCCCATCCAAGGCGGACAGCAGGCCGGCAGTGAAGCGTCAGAACTCGTATCCCTGTTTCACCCAGTACAGCCAGTCCTCGACAGCCTGCCGGGTTGCGTCATCAGCGTCCTGGCCCGGCTTCAACTGCGACAGCGGAACGGCCAGTCCGTCTTTGCGATCCCACCGGATGATGACGAACATCTCATGCCGGCACTCATCCTCTGGTGCCATGCTACTGACCTCGACCTCGTCGCCCTTGCGAAGCGGCGAAATCGCCCGATAGGCGGTACACACCGCTGTGAATGGGGCGATGTTCTCATCCAGGTAGTAGTACCAGCCCATCGCTCGCTCCTCGGAGCCGTTGGCGTTAACGACGACTTCCGACTCAATCCGCTCTTCACGTTGCTGATCCTTCTTCGCCATGTGTCTCCTCACCGGAACACCTTCCGCAGCGCCCGGTTCACCGCCTCCAGATCGAACGACTTACGACCTATCTCTGCGATCTTGCCAGCCGGGCGGCGATGCACTCGTACTGGCCCCGAAGCGCCACCACGGCGGGATGTGCTTTGCCACGAATCCTTTCCAGGATGTCCAGCGCCCGCTTCAGCACCGTTTCCGCCATGCGGTAGTCGCCACGGCCCATGTAGAAGCTGGAGAGATTGCCCAGCTCCCGCCCCAGGTCGGCCTCGGCCTGGCCAGCTTTGGCGGCACGGTCCAGCAGGGCTAGCGCCCGCAGGTGCCAGTCTTCGGCCGCATCGCGGTGCCCGCTGTATTCGCAGGCGATGCCCAGGTTCATCATCAGCGTGGCCAACTTCGCCTCCGGCCGATGTTGGGCCTCGGCCTCGGCGACCGCCTGCTCCATAAGCTGCTGTGCCTCGGCATAGCGTCGCTGGGCAACGAGCACCGCCCCGAGGGCGTTGAGGATCTCAAATCGCGGGACCCGCCCCTGGCGCTGAATGCCGCTGAGGATCGACAGCGCTTCCCGCAGGGCATGCTCGGCCGCGTCAGTCCGACCCTGGACGGTCAGCGTGACGCCCTGCCAGTGCAGGCAATCGGCAATCGCCTCGTGCCCGTGGCCGAAGGCACTCTCGTAGATCCGCTGGGCGGCCTGGTAGCACATGAGGGTGCGGTCCCATCGGGCGTGCTTCCGCTGCTCTTTGGCCTGTTCGACCAGCCGACCGCCGTATCGCTGGTCATGCAGCGCCGCCTCACCCCGCTCCCGCCGCAGTTGATCAAGGATGTCATCCACCGTCTGCACGCCGCGTTTGTCCAGCGGCGTGGCCTTGCCCCGCTGTGCCCGCGCCAGATCATCCCGCAGCGTCTGCACATCGGCCTCGGGGGCCTTGGACTGCACCGCTACGTCCACCGCACGCTGAAGGTAGTCCTCGGCCTCTTCGTAGCGGTGCAGCTCAAGGTAGACTCGCCCGAACGTCGCCCACCCGAACTCCTGCAGACTGGCCTCGCCGCCCCCGGCCTTCGATGCGGCATCCGTGACCTGCTGCAGGAAATCCAACGCCTCGCCCCACCGGCACTGCGTGGCCCGCACGTAGCCCATCCCCAGCAGTGCGGCACCGAGGATCAGCCCGCCTTCGATCCCCGCTTTCTTGCACAAGGCAATGCACTCGGTGTAGTGCCGCTCGGCATCTGCATGGCGTAGTTCAGATCCAGCCACCCGCCCCAGGCAGAAGTGCAGATATGCCACTTCGGGATCATCCAGCACGGAGTTCTCCCGCTGCAACTGCATCGCCCGGCTCAACGCCACCGTGGCCTCGACGGCCCGCTTGGCTCGGAGATGCACGTCGCCAAGCATGAGGGCGGCTCTTGCGACAACACCGATTTCCTGTGGGCTGTGGACCTCGGTCTGCTCCGCGAGCTGACGGAGAATCTCGGCCGCCTCATCATGCCGACCCAGGCGCTGAAGTGGGTCCACGAGCTGCAGCCGGCACGCCATGACGTCGCTTCGCTCCGCCTCTTCCGACTTCTCCATGACTTCAAGGCATCGTCGGTACAGCAGTTCGGCGACTGCATAATTCCGTTCAGCCATGGCGACCTGGGCTCGCCAGTTCAGGCACATCGCGAGCAGCACATTCTCGCCGGCCTTCACCAGCGCCTTCTCCGCCAGCACCATCAGCTTCCGTGCTTCATCCTCGCGTCCCAGGCGGTCGCTGATCAGCGCCAGGACGACCCGCGTGGCGGCGACGGTCGGGTCCTCCTCGCCTTGCTGGCGGATCTGCTCGGTGAGCAGGTCTTGCAGCATTCGATGGGCACAGTCGACATCCTCGCGCTGCAACAGGCCGCCGATCTGCCGCATCAGCTCTTCCCATCGTTCGTCGGTCATAGCGGCCTCCTTCGGGCAGAGAGAATACCACGGCCTGCAAGGTGCATGGTAAGGTAAGCGAACCAGCGTGACAGCCGAAGGAGTCAGCGATGGCCAAGTACATCGAGAAGCCGACGATCATCACGGCAGCGGGACAGCCGCCCAAGTCGATTGAAGAGTACATCGGCCGGGTCAAGTCGGGAACAACGGCTGTGAGCGTTGCCCGCATGAAAAGTCCGCCGGGTTGGTCCGAGCCGGGCCAGACGCCGGAGTACGCGCGGCTCGTTGAGACCTGCTGTGCTCCGATGCCCGGCGCGATGGATCTGCTGGATCGGCTGCGCGGCCGGAAGACGCTGTCGGCCTTGGTGGTGCTGGCCAACTACGAGCGGCCCGACAGCGACGGCGCGGTCATCCCGCACGCGGCGGGCTGCCAGAGCATCGGTATCCTCACCTACCGGGAAGCCGCGTCGGAGCAGCCGCGCGCCGTGGTGGGCCTAAACGATCTGTCGGCGCGAAAGGCCGTGCGGCGGCTGGGGCAGGATCTGGTGACCGTGTCGGTGCCGTGGGCGTTGTTTCAGAAGATGGAGGCGGGCGTCGCAGGCAGCTTCCTGGAGAAAGCGCCCTGGACAGAGCTGCTGTAATGGCCGGGGTGTCAGGAGAAGCAGGATGTGGCATACGCCGCTTGGCAATCGCGTACTCCGGGGAGCCGAAGGCAAGCTCTTCCAGACGGGGCTGGAGAGCCTGGTGAGTTGGATTGACGAGTTCGGCGACGAGCCATACCGCGTGGGAGTTTCTGTCTTCGATTCACTCTCGCGGCCTGAGAAGCTGGCGATCCTGGAGCGCGCCGCTCGCGCACTGCTGCTGGAGGAAGAGCCGATGCCGGAACTGACCGCCGTGCTGGAGGGGGCCGCTGCGGCCGTCTACGCCCAGGTGCTGTTTGAGGTGGATGTCGAGATCGACGAAGGCGGGAACACCGTGCGGAAACTGATCCGCAGGGCCGCGAAGCAGTGCGATGTGCTGCACGAGAGTTCGCCCGGCACGGATTCGGATGACGTGGACGGCTGGCACGAGTTGGTCGAGACCGTCATGGATAGCGTCTTCTGGGACCGCGATTGGGAAGTTGAGTGCATCGAGCCGGATGATCTGCCGGAGAACGCTGCCTACATCCAAGGTGAGATGGGCATTGCCAGCGAGTATTACTCGTCGGTCGGCCCGGATCCAAGTGATGGGCAGATGAAGAGGGTCCGTGAAAGCCTGAAGAGATTGTGCTGCATGGACGTGCGGTAAGGTTGCTGCTACGCGCCGTGAGTCAAGCTGGTGATGGACGCCAGCGTTCGGTAGCCCGCAAACTCGCCATCTGCTCCATGTTGATCGAATCCACAGACCAGCCACTTGCCGATATGCACCAGTGATCTACGATGCCGACGTGACCTCCGACGATCTCCAGCCTGAGCAGGCCCACCGCCTTCAGGCCATCGTCGCCGGGGAGCTGCGATTCCTCGGTCGGCTCTGCCGCCGAATGGATATGCTGGGCTTCACACCGTCAAAAGTCAGACGAATCTCACCGTGTCCGCTCGAATGGTGCTGTAGGAGGATCTTGCTCAAGCCTTTCGACCAGAGGGCTCCTTGCGTTGCACGTGTGAGACGGGATCGAACTACTCGCGGAAGGATGTCATGATGGGATTGCCGGTCGGGTGCCAAGCTGCTGCAAGGCGGCAAAGCGCCGATTGCATTCCGCGTGCCGGGCGATACCTTGGCTGGCCGTTGGCGGGGAGAAGAGAGCTGAATCGCTAATGCGGAACATAGGCTTGGAAAACCCGATACCATATGCAGTCTCTGTGATGCCAATTGCCACGGCAGGGCTGTCGTTTCTCTGGGCAATCGCGGGGCTGGCTCGCGCCCAGGAAATACCGAAATGGGTTCCTCTTGCGTCGGAAAAGACGGCCATCACCGCGCCTGCTGAAGTCATCAAGAGGGCTTTCCCGGATGGCATCGGCGGCGGCTACCTGGCGGTCAACGCCGCCAATGGCGATCTCTATGTCCAAGGCCACGCCGCCCTGAAGAGCACCGATGGCGGCCAGACGTACGCATTGCTGGCGGACTGCTTCCGCTACTGCGGCGCATTTCCGCTCTGCACGGATTTCCATGCGGAGGGGAAGAAGATGGCAGTGTTCGGCTTCAGCGACCTGCCGGGATCGTCCGGGTCGGGGTATTCTCTCGACGGCGGCAAGACGTGGGAGTCGTTCGCCAGCTTTGACAACAACACCAAGAAGTCACGGGGCGGAATCACCGGCGGAGCCCTGGAGCCGGGTGACGGCAAGGCGGTGATGGTTCGCGGCTACAACTATGAGGTGAATAACCTCTTCTACAGCGCCGATCTCGGCAAGACGTGGACCGCCCTCGCGAAGACCCGCAAAGATGTCATGGGCTGGGGTGTCTTCAGCCCGCGCGAACTGGTCATCACCTACTGGAACCACATCGAGCGCAGCGAAGACGCTGGTGCGACGTGGGCCGAAGTGGCCAAGTTTGGGTTTTGCACGGTCCGGTGCTGCATCGCGGCGACGGGGCCTGGTGGCTCTCAAACAAGGGGCTGATTCTCAGCAAAGATAGGGGCAAGACCTGGGCCATCCAGGGCATCGCCCCGCCTTCACCCATGCGGAGCGAAGTCTGGACCGGCGTCCTGGCGGGCCGCCACGAGAACCACTTCGTGTTCCTATCCAGGGAAGGACCGATGGAAACGTTGGACGCGGGCAAGACGTGGAATCTCGTCGTCTCGCTGCCGGAAGAGTTTGCCAAGACGCATCTGGGAATCAGTCTCGGATACGATTCGGCACACGACATCTTCTACATCATCGCCGGTGGTCATGGCGGGTTGCCGCCGATGAAATACTCGCGGCGGCCAAGCCCGTAGACTCAAGCCCATGCGATGGCCCGGTGGGCACACCTCCGGCCGCCATTTTGACCACGACAACGGGCGATCAATGCGAGCGTGGCCGCTTTCGTTAATCCGCACACTCGCCGTCTGTTCCATGCTGATCGAATTCGGGGGCTCGCAGCTTGTCGGCCCATCCTGGCGCACTACGATGCCGGCCGTGACCTCCGACAACCTCCAGCCCGAGCAGGCCTACCGCCTTTTGGCTGTCGTGGCGCGCCAGCTCCGATTTCTCAACCGGCTCTGCCGCCGGATGGACATGCTGCGCTTCCCGCCGCACGATCCCCTTCGGCGGGCGGCGGTAATGGCGCGGCACGCGCTTCAGGATCTTCACGTGGCCTCTCACTATGCGGGACGCACGGGCGGCGTGGGGCGGGCTGCGCGGGCGTCGCTCGCGCAGCGGCGCTCAGCCGACGATCGCGCCCACGCCGGGCAGGACGTGATCGGGCCGATAGGCGAACTGCTTCAGATCCGCCTCGCTTGTGACGCCGCTCAGGACCAGCACCGTCTCGATGCCCGCCTCGATCCCGGCGACGATGTCCGTGTCCATGCGGTCGCCGACGATGGCGAAGTCTTCCCGCTTGACGCCCAACTGCTGAAGGGCGTGTCGCATGATGAGCGGATTGGGCTTGCCGACGTAGTAGGCCTTGCTCCCGGTGGCCAACTCGATGGGCAGCATGAGCACTCCCGTGGCGGGCACCACGCCCTCTTCGCCGGGGCCGGTGGCATCGGGGTTGGTGCCGATCAGCTTCGCGCCCTTGAGCACCAGGCGAATGGCGTGGGTGATGCGGTCGTAGCCGTAGGCGCGAGTCTCGCCGACCACGACATAATCGGGATCGACATCGTTCATGCTGAACCCGGCGCTGTAGAGGGCGTTAATCAGGCCTGCTTCGCCGATGACGTAGGCGCTGCCGTTGGGGCACTGGCTGGAAAGAAAGGCGGCCGTGGCCAGGGCGCTGGTGTAGAAGTGGTCCTCGCTGACGACGATGCCGAGGCGCTCCAGCTTCTGGGCCAGCTCGCGGGGTGAGCGCTCGCTGCTGTTGGTCAGGAACAGAAACCGCTTGCTCTGCGCCTGCAGCCAGGTGACGAACTCACTGGCTCCCGGCAGGAGGCGGTTGCCATGATAGAGCACGCCGTCCATATCAATGATGAATCCGCTCTTCTGCTGGATTTCTGCGATGCTGGCCATGTGATTTCCGGCCCGGTTATAGCCGTGGCGCTGGGTGGCATCAACGGCCGCTGCGCGTGGCGGCCCATGGCCACGGTCGATAAACTGGCCGCACGGGATCACCCTTATCGACCGGAAGAGGCACCAACGCCTTCAGGTACGACATGAGTTCCATTAACGATTGGGCAACGGCTATGCAGGCCGCAGACATACTGACCCGGGGCCATGCGCGTGCAAATGCACAAGTTGAGCCCTCGTTGTTGGTGCAACAGATCGCGCGAAACCCGATTCTGTGTGGGGCCGCGACCGAATACTTCTCAACCGAGATGCCGATCTGGAGCCCGACAACCTCGGAGGAGGACCATCTTCGCCCAATCGACGTTCTGTACGGACGCTACCTTCCGCAGAGCCGGTCAATTGACATTTTCGTCAGGCGAATCGAGCAGGACGCCTCGCTGTTCAATGCCGAACCAGACGAGCTTCTTGAGATCGTGCGCCTGCATGAGCATGCGCATGCCGTGGTTCATCTGGGGAGCCGAGCAGATGATGTCCGCTGCCAACTGAGCGTTTTTGATCCCCGTAGCACACGAACCGCGTGGGGGGCGTTCTGCGACGAACGCAACTCGTGGTTTTCGAGTCTTCCAAATGAGCTTCATGAGCTTCTGGCGCAGGCTCTCACCTACACAGCACTTTCGCATATCTCGGCGGATCAGAGAGCGGTGACGCTGCAGAGGGTGTTCGGTTCGCTGGAGGCCAAGCAGCCGCCACACTACCGGCTTTCCGACGAGGTGAAGAGATGCGCTGCGCAAGCCGATTGGGGCCTCGTCCTTGATGCAGCCCGGGGCGTGGTCAGCGTTTGCCGGGGGGACGATTTTGACCTCGCCGCCGGACTGGCAGCCTTGATCTGCCGTCCGGCCGAATATTGCACTGGCGCGTGATCAACTGCGGCGAGACTCGCATCATCAATCCATCATGCCACCGGCGGATAGCACAGCTCCGGCCAATCGTCGTTGCACCCGCGCTCCATCACGAGCTGGATCGTCAGCGGCACGAGCCGCCCCAGCATCTCCGTGCAGTAGCGGAGCGTGGTCCGGTTCAGGCGGCTACCGCTGGAGCTGGCCCCATGCACGAGCTGGCCGCGAAAGACGAACAGCCGATCCACCACCTGCTCCAGCACCGTGCAGTATTCCCGGTGCTTGAAGTGTGAGTCAATGTGATTGGCATCCTCGGCTCCCCAGCCCTTGGCTTTGGCATTGAGCGGATCGCGCCAGAACACGTGCACCAGGTAGGCATTGCCCAGGAGCTTTCGAGCCAGGCCCCGATTCTGGTGGAGCAGGGCCGGAATCGCTCCCTCGGCATCGAGCTGGCAGAGTTTCTGGAGGAAATCCCGCCGGGCGTGAAGATCCGCGTCAGGGGCATTGGTCTGCGGGTTCCACCGGCTGTAGAGGCTGTTGAGCGCGATCCAGAGGAACAGGAACCTGGCCTCGGGCTGGTCTGCGGGCAACTCGCCTGCGCGCCGATACCAGGAAGAGCGCCCGATGCACGCGGATCTGCCAGTTCTGATAGACGTTGTTGGTCTGCTGCTGGAGCTGCTTGAAGCGGGCCTTGAGCGAGATCGGATCGAGTACGGGATGGACTGCATCAGCGACGGCTCCCATGGCGGCTCCTTCCCGGTGACGATGGCGACATCATACCGCAGGAGAGCGCGAAATCACCGACATGGCACGCCACGGTGGCTGATAGCGATGCTGGGCTCGTGGGCAGCCATCGCTACACCAAGTCGCACGCTTCCGGCGGCATCCAGTGGTTTTCCTGGCCCTTCCATTTGACGTTACAGCCGATGGGGTTGGTCAACGGCACCGGTGGCTCTTTCCCGGCCAGCAGCGCAGTTCCAGGGCATCGCGCAGCTCACGGGTCTTCTCCTGCCCCGGATTGCGGGGGTTGTCATCCATCCGGCCGGTGTAGCGCAGCCGTCGCTGCTGGTCGAAGACGTAGAAGTGCGGCGTGCGAAGCGCGCCGTAGGCGCGAGCGACCTCCTGCGACTCGTCCCACACGTAGGGGAAATTGAGCTGCTTCTCTCTCGCCCGCTGCTTCATATGCTCGAACGAATCGTTGGGGTGATTCTCGGCCTCATTGGAGTTGATGGCGATCATCCGCACGCTGCGCAGCGCGTAGTCGGCGACCAGCTTCCTCACGCGGTCCTCCGAGCCGACCACATAGGGGCAGTGGTTGCAGGAGAAAACGACGATGAGGATGGGCGCGTCGGCGAAGTCGCGAAGCGAGTAGATCTTGTCATCGACGCCGGGGAGATGGAAATCGGGGGCCGTCTGACCAAGCTGAAGCGTGAATGCCATGGTCAGACCATAGGCACATCAGAGGCGCGAATCCAAGAGATCGGCGGGCGGTTGTGCCGCATTCCGCGCCGGGTAAACTGGCCGCCGCCATGCTCCGCAATAGCTTCTGCCATATCCCATGAACCCCAAGCAGAACGCTCTTGAGATCATCCGTTTCGACCAGCCGCAGCGGATTGTGTCTTCGCCCCCGGCCCACGGGTTGGGTTACCTGGGTGTGAACCACGAGGGCTACGTTGGCGGCGGCCATCACCTGCCGGTCGGCTCCACCTGGACTGATGTCTGGGGCACGACTTGGGTTCGCAAGCTGGATGGCGTCATGGGCTGGCCCACCGTCCATCCCCTGACAGACTTCCCTGCGACCCTAAAGACCTACCGCTGGCCTGATCCCGATGATGAGCGGATCTGCGGGCGCATCTACGAGGCCGCAAAGCAGTGGAACCACTCCGAGCAGTTTCTCATCGGCTCGCATCGCGAGACGCTGTGGGAGAAGAGCTACATGCTCGTGGGCATGGAAGCGCTGATGCTGGCGTTTCACACCGTGCCCAACGCCGTACGGGATCTGCTGCACCGGATCATGGATTTCGACATGGCCATCGCGCGGCACTACCTGGCGGCGGGAATCGAGATGGCCGCCCTGGGTGACGACCTGGGCACGCAGCGCGGGCCGCTGTTCTCGCCGGAAATGATGGCCGAATTCCTCATTCCCGAGTACAGGCGGCTGTTTGCCCTCTACCGCCAGCACCATGTGCTCATCCGCTTCCATAGCTGCGGGCACATCATGCCGATGCTCCCGGTCTTCATGGATCTGGGCGTAAACATCCTCGACCCGGTACAGGCGACGGCCAACGACCTGGATGAGCTTCGGCGCCTCACCCAAGGAAAGATGGCCCTGTGCGGGGGCGTTCGGTCGGACATCCTCGTGAGCGGCCCCGTCGAGGCCATCCGCCGGGAAGTGGCCACGCGCCTGTGGCAGCTTGGGCGCAGCGGCGGATATTTCTGCGCCCGACCAGGGGATGCCCTGGCCCGAGGAGCACATACGGGCCATGCACGCGACTATCGAGGAACTCGGGACGTATCCGCTGGACCGCAGAAGGCTGTTCTCAACCTGATCGCCAGATCTCTGTAGCCGCCAGGGCGGCATGTCCTGCCTCGCTACATAGTGCCAGGTGTATCTGCGGCTGAGAACACAGCCTCCACCTGTCGCCGGTATTCCGGTGGAGTGACCCGACGGCGGCCGTGGAGATTGTGTCGGCGGTTTGGGACTACCGGTCCGCAGCCCAGCGGATTCCCTGAGCCCAGAGCCGGCGGAAATCGGCATGGGTCCAAGTGCGGGCGTCGTGGCCTAACTGGACGCCGAAAACGCGCGAGGGTCCCTGCTTGCGCGTCCAGGCGATGGTCCTGTCGCTGGCGGCGTTGTCGGTGGAAACCACCACCGTGATGTCGTTCGCCCACGTCTGGTGGATGTAGGGCTCGTCAATCAACTCGAAGTCGCTCAAACCCTTGGCAATGGGATGATTGGTGTCCTCGATGTGCAGCTTGAGCTTGACATCATTGCGTGCGCCGCTGGCGGCAATCTTGGCCCCGTTGCGCTCGCCGGCCTTCAGCCAGAATTTCACGCCAGCGATCTGCTCGAACTCCGGCCAGTCTGGGTATGCCGCGAACGCATGATGCCACACGACCAGCCCGATCCCCTTGTCCAGCAGCTTGACGAAGTTCTGCTTCTGCGTGTCGGAAAGCGTGTTGTTGAAGTTGTACAGAACGATGACGTCATACTTGAAGTCGGTGATGTCGTCGAAAACCGCATTGGGGTTCTTGTCAGCTCGTACCTCCACAGCCATGTCGTTCAGGCCCTCGTACAGCTTGGGGAAAACCCTGGTATCGAAGCCGTGGCCTCCGGTGATGATCGCAAGGCGGATCTTCAGTTCATTGGCCTGTGCGGCTGCGGGTTGGGCGAAAGCATTCGATCCGAACGCCAGAACTGCGACAGCCAGGGTCACGGCACCGAACGCTCGCATCTGGGTCATGAAATGCTCCTTGAAGACGAATCATACCATACCGACGGTCAGTTCGCAGGGGGGTGTCATCGTCGTTCCGAAAGTAGCTTGAATCAGCCGATCTGAAGATGGGGGTCTTCTTCGTCTGGGTCTTCTTCCAGCCCTTCAACCAACTTGTCTTCTTCCCTTGTGGGTTTTCTTCGCGCCGGGTTTTCTTCGCCGGGTCTTCTTCACAAAACGGCCCGCTGCTGCCGTGACATTGGCGCGCCGATTCTGGCGCATCATGACGCGCCCGAGGCATCGCAAGTGCCGCCACTGCGGACAGCTATACGAACCCGACCCGCGTAACCGCTAGCACCAGAGGTACTGCTCGCAGCCGGCCTGCCGCCAGGCCAGCAAGGCCGCCAGCCAGCGCCGCTGGCGGGCCTCGCCCAAGGGCCGGGACTACTTCCGCGGGCCGGCCAACGTCCTGCGGGTGCAGGCCTGGCGGAAGGCCCATCCGGGCTACTGGCGGAAAGCGCGCCAGACCTCGCGCGCGTTACAAGATCACTGCCCGCCGCAAGCCCTTGTCCCGCCGGCAGATAAGCCCACCTTAACGCCGCGCGCGTTACAAGATGTCTTCCTCACGCAAGGCCTTGCTGCTGACAGGACTTGTCGCCCAGTTAACCGGCTGCGCGTTACAAGAGAACATCGCTTCGGCCACCCACCGGCTGATACTCTTGGGCCAGCAGATTCAAGGCCCCAGCAGCCGGGAGACAGCGCCCATGGCGGTGATCAAACGAGTGCTGTGCCCGCAGCGATTGCGGCGAGTGCCCCCGCAGTTCAGTTGGATCGACCATCGGCTGGTTCGGGATAGGCACATCGGCCGCTGTTCGCACCCGGCGCCTGGCGTTGTACCTGTTCCTGGTCACCGTCTGCCGATGGCCAGGGCCTGAGCTACTACTCCGATCCAGCATCGCGCAGCTGCTGCCGCTGGACGCCGTCGGCGCTGGCCCGCGCCCGCCAGGAACTGATCGCCGCCCGGCTGATCGCCTACCAGAAGCCCCTGTACCAGGTGCTGGCCCTGGACCCTCCCGACCCGGGCAGCATCCCCGCCATCCCGCCTGGCCCGGGATCTCCCGGCCAGCAGGGCGAGCCGCTGAGCCTCGGCCAGATCCTTCAGCAGATCATGGAGCATGCCCAATGATCGACTACGAACTGTACTGCCAGATCAAGGACTTGCCACGACAAGCACCACCTGACGGTCGCCCAGATCGCCCGCGAACTGCACCTGGACGCCCGCACCGTCGGCCGCTGGCTGGCCGCGGACAAGTTCCGTCCGCGGCAGGCCATCCCCGCGGCCCAGCAAGCTGGACCCGTTCAAGGGGCAGATCGTCCGCTGGCTGCAGACCCATCCCTACACCGCCACGCAGATCTTCCTGCGCCTGCGCGAGGGCGGCTACACGCGGCGGGATCACCATCGTCAAGGAGTACGTCCACCAGATTCGCCCGCCGCGGACGCCGGCCTTCCTGACGCTGTCCTTCGCCCCGGGCGAATGCGCCCAGGTGGACTGGGGCCAGTTCGGCTCGATCAACGTGGGCAACACCCGCCGCCGGCTGAGCTTCTTCGTGATGGTGCTCTGCTACAGCCGCATGCTGTACGTCGAGTTCACCGTCTCCGAGACCATGGAGCACTTCCTGGCCTGCCACGCCAACGCCTTCGCCTTCTTCGGCGGCGGTCCCGCGCAAGCTGCATGGTGGACAACCTCAAGTCGCGCCGTGCTGCAGCGGGTCGTCGGCGAAGCAGCCCGTCTTCAACCCGCGCTACAAGGACTTCGCCGATCACTTCGGCTTCACCATCGCCCCCTGCGGCGTCGGCCAGGCGCACGAAAAAGGCCGCGTGGAGAACGCCGTCGGCTACGTCAAAAAGAACTTCCTGGCCGGCCTGGAACTGACCGACTTCGCCCTGGTCAACCCGGCCGCCCGCCAGTGGCTGGACACCGTGGCCAACGTCCGCATCCACGGCAGCACCAAACGCCAGCCGGTCGAGCTGTTCGCGGCCGAGAAGCCCCGCCTCAAGCCCCTGCCCTCGCAGCCCTACGATGTGGGCGTCATCCGCCCGGCTCGGGCCAACAGCCAGTTCCGCGTCACGGTGGACACCAACACCTACTCGGTGCCCGCCGAATACGCCGGGGCCGCCCTGACGCTCAAGCTCTACCCCGATCACCTGTGCCTCTACCACCAGGACAAGCTCATCGCCCGCCACGTCCGCTGCTACGACCGCCACCAGGACTTCGAGGACCCCGACCATCCGCGGGCCCTGCTGCCGCAGCGCCGCCGGGCCAGCGATCAGAAGCTGCTGCATGCGGCTGCTGAGCCTGACGCCCAAGGCCGAAGCGTTCTACCAGGGCCTGGCCGAGCGGCGGCTCAACGTCCTGCACCACGTCCGCAAGATCGTGGCCCTCAGCGAGATCTACGGCACCGAGAAGACCGCCCGGGCCATCGAGGACGCCCTGGAGTTCCAGGCCTTCAGTTGCGAATACATCGCCAACCTGCTGGAACAGCGCCAACGCCTGCTGCCCGAAGCCGGGCGCCTTGCACCTGACCCGCCGGCAGGACCTGCTGGACCTGGAACTGCCCGAACCCAACCTGGGCCTGTATGCCGACCGACGGCAGACCCCGATCCGGCCGCCGCGAGACGAATCCCACGCCACGGAGAACACCCATGAGCCAGGACAAGAACGACCCAGCGACGACGCCGGATGAACTGCACCAGCAACTGGGCTATCTGAACCTGCCGTTCATGCAGGAACACGTCGAGGAACTCGCCCAGCAGGCGGCCGCAGAGCCAGTGGTCCCACGTGGACTTCCTGCGCCGCCTGGTCGAAGGCGAAGCCGCCCTGCGCCAGGACCGGGCCCGCCAACGACGCATCCAGCAGGCCCGCTTCCCCGTGCTCAAGACCCTCGATCAGTTCGACTTCACCTGGCCCACCAAGATCAACCGCCTGGCCGTCCAGAACCTCTTCCGCCTCAAGTTCATCGAGGACAAGGCCAACGCCATCCTCGATCGGCGGAGTGGGTCTGGGAAAAGTCACTCTGGCCATCGCCCTGGGCTACGCCGCCTGCCGGGCCGGCTTCCGCGTCCGCTTCACCACCGCCATCGACATCGTCAACACCCTCTCCGCCGCCCAGAACGCCGGCCGCCTGGTCCAGGAACTCAAGAAGTACACCCGCCCGGACCTCCTGGTCGTGCGACGAACTCGGCTATCTGCCCATCGACAAGCACGGCGCCGACCTGCTCTTCCAGATCATCAGCCAGCGCTACGAACGCGGCTCCATCGTCCTGACCACCAACAAGGTCTTCAAGCACTGGCCCTGCATCTTCAACAACGACAGCACCCTCACCTCCGCCATCCTCGACCGCATCCTCCACCACGCCGAGACCCTCGTCATCGAAGGCAAGAGCTACCGCATGAAGGACCGCATCGAACCCTGACTCGTCCGCCCCTCTGCACACGCACATTCACGCCGGCCACCACGGCGGTCTTCAACCCGGCTGATTTACGCGGTTTTCACGGCGGCGCACAGGGGGAACCGCTAGTCCGCTCGTCGGCGCTGGGTCTTCGCTGAACATCCGCTCAGCGAAGAGATCAACGCGCACGATCTACCGCGTACCCGCACAGCCCAAGCCCAGGATTCGGAATTCGTTGCCCGTGCTGCCGGCGCTCTTTTCCTCAAGCAGCTCAAAACGGATGCGATGCTTGCCGGCCTCGGGCATGCGGGCGATTTCGTTGGTCTGGCGATAACCGCCCCACGTCTGGTCAAACCAGCCGTTCAGCTCCTTCGGGGGCCCACCATCCACGCTCACGCGCGCCTTGCCCATGGGCCCCTTGACGACATAGTGCATCGTGAGCACGACCCGGCCTTCGAAGTCGAATTCGATGGTGCTGCCGGGCTTGTCGCTCTTCCAGGCCTTCAGTTTGGGATCATATGACCAACCGCTGGTGTCGGCGGTCTTCAGCGCATCGGCCTCAAACAGCGCGGTGTGCTGGAACAAATCGCTGAGCAGCGGCTTCGGGAGTGGCGGGACCTCGGTCGGTTTCTGCGTGGGCGGAAGCTCCTGGAGCACTTTGCCGAGCACCGCCGTGACAATGGCGGCGCAGCAGGCATGTCCCCGGTCATTGGGATGCACCTCATCGGCCTCAACATCATCCCACTTGACGCGTCCGGCCTGAATCTCGGGCCACAGGGCGTCGCGGAAGCTGACCATTGGCAAGCCATAGTGCATCCCCACCTTGCCGTGCCACTCCTGTGCATTGCCGCCGCTCCTGTTCATGGTGAAGAGCATCATCACTGCCGGGTGGTTCGGTTGGCTGAGAATCTGCCGGATCAACCCCTCCAGCGTTTCGGCCGAGGCTTGCGTGTTGCCGTCATTCACGGCATATTCGACGATCACGAAATCCGGCCGCTTCGGCAACAGGTCGCGCTGGGCGCAAAGCGCGCCGTAATTCGAGCCGGTCGCGCCGATCCCCGCGTTGACGAAGTCGACTTTCGACTTCGGGAACTTCTGCCGCCACCACTGTGCCACCAGACTGCCGTAGTTCTTGTCGGGCGTGCTGGCCCGCGCCAGCCGTGATCGATCCCCCAATCACGGCGACGGTGATGTCCGTGTTGCGCGCCTTAGACATCACGTGCTGCAGCCGGGTGGTGTCACCAATGCTCACCAGTGAGCGTCGGAACAGATCTGCCTCGGCCGTGCTGGTCGCGGGCGCATCCGACAGCGCCGGGCGACACGCAAAGCAGATTAGTGAGACGGCAACCGCAAGGGAACTTCTCATGCGCGACATCATAAGCATCTTTCGCATCTGGTGTACCCGACTGCTGCGCCGGTCGAGGACCGGCGGTGTCCGCAAACAACGAACTCCAGAAGCTGATCAAGCGTCACTGAGTGCGAAGCCCTGCGCGAATTCGATTGCCACGGCCTTGCCGCCCATCGCAGTTAATCTACGATGCCGACCTCGTACGCCGCGCGATCGAAGGACGCGGCGACGGCAGCGAATTCACAGGAGCGCCAATGAGGATCGCGCACAGCTGGCAAGTCGGCGCGTTGGTCTGCTTGACCGTTCTGGTCCGACCGGTTCACATCACCGCTGCACCGACGGCGGGCAACGAACCCGAAATCGCGATCTTCACGAAGGACTCCCGCATCCTCTTCCAAGGCGACTCGATCACCGATGGAAATCGCGGGCGCGGCACCGATCCAAACCACATCCTCGGCCACGGCTATGCGTTCATCATCGCCGCCCGCTACGGCGGCCACTACCCCGAGCGGGGCCTGAGCTTCATCAACCGGGGCATCAGCGGGAACAAGGTGACGGATCTGGCCGCCCGATGGCAAAACGACACGCTGGATCTGAAGCCCGATGTCTTGAGCATCCTGATCGGCATCAACGACGCCAGCAGCGTGATCAACAATCGCAAGCCCGCTGTCTCGGCCGAGGAGTTCGAGAATGTCTATGACAAGCTGCTGGCGGACACGGTGGCGGCGCTGCCCAACGTGAAGCTGGTCCTTTGCGAGCCGTTCATCCTGCCGGTCGGGCCGGTAAAGCAGCGCTGGGATGAGTACCAGGTCGAGGTAAAGAAGCGGCAGGCGGTAGTCGAGAAGCTCGCGGCTAAGCACCACGCGACGGTGGTCCATTTCCAGAAGGTGTTCGACGACGCCTGCCAGCGCGCACCGGCCGACTACTGGATCTGGGATGGTGTACATCCGACCTATTCGGGCCATCAACTCATGGCGGATGAATGGGTCCGCACCGTCGCCGGGATGACGCCGCGCGCGGGGCAATAGTCTGCCGTCGCCGTCCGGTATGGATGAGCACAGGCGACGGCAGTGCGGTTGGATCCGTCTTTCACGAATGAGGAGCCATCCCATCAGACGCGTTTCGGCTCAATCGGGGGAAGTGGCCCGAAGGGACCCTTGGCCGCGGCTCTCACGCTGTAGCTCTTGTGCATCCAGTGGTCGCGATACCAGGTGCATTTCTGGAAATCATCGCTCAATTCGTTCATCTTCCGGGCCATGAGACTCCGCAACCGCGCGATCTCGCTGGCGTATGAGGGGTTCCCGGCCAGATCTGTCTTCATGTGAGGGTCCTTCTGGCGATCGAGCAGGACTTCCTTGCCATCGCGCAGATATCTGGCGTAAGTGAATCGCTTGTCCCGAACCGCCCGCCACTCGAAACCATCGCGCCAGAGATGCGTATGGCCAAGGCCCTGCATGAACGCCGCCTCGGGCTCGCCGCCGCCCTCGCCGAGGCACACGTGGCTGAGGTCCTGCCCCTCCACCTCCCGCGGAATCCGCGGCCGCAGCCCCATAAGCCCCAGGAGCGTCGGCATGAGGTCGGGCGTGTTAATACAGACATCCGAGGTCCCGGCTTTCACCTTCCGGGGATAGCGCACCAGCAGCGGAATGCGGGATGCTTCGTCGTAGAACGTCAGCTTGAACATCCGCCCCTGCGAACCAAACATCTCGCCGTGATCGGAGCTGAAGACCACGATGGTGTTGTCGGCGAGTCCAAGTCGGTCCAGGCACGCTAGGATTCGCGCAAACTGTTCATCCAGGTTGTTGATCATGGCATGATAGCAGCGCAGGCATTCCTCCAGCCCGCCTTCGAGAAAATCCTTGCGCCACCGGCCGTCCCTGAACGCGAGGTCCGGATAGCGGTCCATGTAGGGATCGGGCTGGTCCTTGAAGTTTTCCGGAAGCCCGAATCGCACATTCTTGAACCGCTCGTAATGCGCCGCTGGCACGTTGGCGCGATCCCACGGGTCGTGCGGGGGATTCCAGGAGAGGAACATGGCGAAGGGGGCGTTGCCGCGGGACGCATCCTCGATGAAGCTGGTGGCCAGCGTCGTCCATTCCGTCGGGCCGTGTTTGCCCTTCAGCGAAACTCTCTGGACCTGGCCATCCGGGCCATCGGTGTAGTAATACTCGTTGAAACTGGCGTGATTGAAGTTATACCCCGCCCAGAACCCGTCGAAGCCCAGCCGCTGCGGCCCCCGCAGCGCTGCGCGGTTGTAGTCGTCCAACAGGTGCCACTTGCCGAAGTAACCCGTCTTGTACCCCGCCTCGCTCAGCACGTGGGCGATCGTGCGATGGTTGGGGTTCATGTTCACTTCGTTAATCACCATGCCGGTGCTGCTGGGATACTTGCCGGTCAGCAGGCTGGCGCGGTGCGCCGCGCACACCGGCATGACCGACACGGCGTTTGTGAAACTCAGGGATTGAGCGGCGAATCGGTCCAGATGGGGTGTGATCGCCTCTTTGTTGCCGGCGTACCCCAGCGCGTCGGCCCGCAACTGGTCAGCAAAGACGTACACGAGATTCGGCCGTTTCGGCGTGTTGCTCGCGGCAAACATGCGCCCGGGCAATGCCTTGGCGGCCGCCAACGTCGCTACCGCCTTCAGGAATTCGCGCCTGCTCATGCGATCTCTTTTCTCGGAGACTCTCCGGTGAAAAAGATGTAGTTGGGAATCTTGCAGTTTGCCGTATCGAAGTCCAGTGTCTGCCCGGCCGGCATTGGCCCGGTGAGCCATGTCCTTGCTCCCCGTGCATTAGCGGGCAGAATGACCATCATGAACACGCTCGTTCTCCCGGCGCTCATGTTGTGCCTGCTGTTGCCGTGCAGCGCCGCCCGGGCAGCGGAGGTGTCTGAGCCGAAACTGCCGATGGAGATTCCGGTCCTGGTTATCAAGTTCTTCCCGGCCAAGGGCGACCGAATTGACCGGGCCGTGACCGGCGACTGGGGCGAAACGCTGGATGAGACGCGGACGAAGACCACCGGACTGACCGAGGATGTGATCCGCTCGCTGCAAGAGGGCTCGCGATATCATGGGTACAAGGACCCGGCGGCAAAGCCGTCTCTGGCATATCGAGTGGTGCAGACAATCGAGTTCCTGGAGCCGATACCCGTCATCCCCCAGCCGGGCCGAAAGACGCCGTATACGGACTACAACAAGATCATGGAGCGGGTGAATATCCGCCGCTGGGTTGAAGAGCAGGGCGTGAAAGAGGTGTGGATCTGGGGCTATCACGGCGGCGTGCTGGTGAATATCCGCCGCTGGGTTGAAGAGCAGGGCGTGAAAGAGGTGTGGATCTGGGGCTATCACGGCGGCGTGCTGGTGCTGTGGGAATCGAATATGGCCGGGCCGTTCGGCGACATCAGCAATAGCAATCGCGATGCCAAGGACCTGCCGGTGTTGAAGAAGACCTACACGGTCTACCACTACAACTACCAGCGCGGAGCATCGGAGGCGGTGGAGGACCACATACACCAGATCGAGGCTGTGCTGAACCACGTGGACGGCCGTGATCGCATCCCACCGGAGAAATGGGGCGAGCTGTTGTTCTGGGGCCGGTTCGTCGGCAGCGACCGCAGCCACAAGATTATCCGGCCCGGCTGCGGCTGGGCGCATTACCCGCCAAATGGCGAGCGCGATTACGACTGGGGCAACAAGCGGTTTGTGGAAACCGACATCGAAGCCTGGAAACCGGACGGCAGCAGGAAGAAGCAACAGATGAACTGCGAACGATGGGGCGGCAGCAGCCTCAAGTGGTTCGTCTATTGGATGCAGAACCTGCCGGGTGCTAATAATGGCCTGAACTACGAGCGCAGGCCGCTGAATAACTGGTGGATCTTCATCGGAGACTTTGACGAAGCGATGTCGCGGGGGATGAAGCTGGCCGGGTCTATTACTCCCGCGAGGTCTCAATGAGCAGTGGGCACGTCATCGGACTCGTGCTGGCGGCGATTTGCGCCGAGTGGACGGTGCGCGGGCTGGTGCAACCGACACAGGCGACTCATACCGAGATGGCCCCGGGCACCGGTGTATTTGGCCTCACCAGGGCCCACAGACTTCACCTGACACTGTCGGCCAGGGAGTGGGAGGCCATGCAGGAGACAAGAAGGAGCATGCCCTCTGGTGCCCCCGGCGGGCAGGAGCGCTCCGCGACAGGGCAACAGCAAGGGCGTCGCGACGTTCACCACACCGACTTCATGGAATTCCCCCGGGGCACGCGCGGAGCTTACGGAGGAGGGCAGCCAGGCCGAGGCGTTGCTCGACAAGGCGCTGGAGATATTGGCCAAAGCGCCCTAGGAACTCGCGGCCAGAACTATCTGCCACTCATCACCTGACCGACGTAAAGAACTGTCGCTCGCCAGCCACGACCTACGGTGCAGTATGAAGAGCATACGAGCAAGACTTGGGCTGCTCCTGGTCACGATGGCAGTGCTTGTGGCCCGGGGTGCCGGGGCGGCAGAGTCGATCACCCGTCCCTTCGCGGGCGTCATTCACATCGTCCGCCGCGAGTCATCGCCCCGGCCGGTGGCCATGCACGTCATCGTCATCGAGCTTCAGAGCCCCGGTCTTCGCTTCTTGGTCACGCCGCAGAGCGGGTTGCTGGACACGATGAAGCAGACGACACTGCGGTTCCTGACCGAGCAAAAGGCGCAGATCGCAATCAATGCCCACTTCTTCGAGCCCTGGCCGCCGCCCGACCCGGACCCGGGCACGGCCGATCTGGTGGGATTGGCTGCGTCCAATGGCCACGTCTACTCGCCCTTCGACGGCAGTCCGCCCAAGGCCTATGCCATCCGCCCCAACGCACCCGCCCTGAACATTGACGCCAGCAACAAGGCCAGCATCGTACACCGAAACATGGCCGATCCGACAGGGCACACGGTTGCGGAAACGGTGATCCTCCACAACGCGGTGGCGGGCAACGAGCAGATCCTCACCGAAGGCGCCATCACCGCCGGTGCGGGCAAATGGGACAACACGGCCAATCCGCTCACGGTTGTCGGGGTGGCTCCGGGGAACAAGTTGGTCTTGCTGGCGGTGGACGGCAGACAGCCCGGGATTTCCGAGGGCCTGACCATGCGCGAGGCAGCCGCTCTGCTACATGCCGACTACGGTGTGATGGACGCGATCAACCTCGATGGCGGCGGCTCGACCACGTTGTGCATGGCTGATCCGATGCCGCGTATCGTCAAACTGCCGGTGGGCGTGAACAACGTGCCGGGCACGCTACGGCCGGTCGGGAGCAATCTCGCCGTGTTCGCAGCGCCGGTCGATGGGATGGCGCGGGTTGCGCACTACAGACTCGGCCCGAGCCGGCTGTCCGTACCGTGTGGGTCATTGGCGGGCTAATCGCACTTCTGGTCCTGGCCTTCGCTGCCCTGGCGCTGCGGTGGCCGAGGCGAGCGCACCGCGTGCGTTCGGCGTGAGCAGCGGTTACGATGCTCGCCCAATGCGGCTGATCTGCCAAGCCCGTCTTCGACAGTTGGTTTTCGGAACTATCGCCACAGCAAGTAATTACGCGCATCAACCCAGGCTGTGGCACGACGTTTTATCTTTTCCATGCTCGTCAATGAATCTCAGTGGCGGACCCAGCGCCACGCCCGTCGCCGCGAGGACCTTCCCGGCCACGCCCTGCGGCGTTGTCCGCAATTCCCAGGTCGCCGCCCCGCTGGTCACCCGCGTCACCTGTAGCGTCGCCAGATCGCGCAGCACCGCCGCCCATTCCAGGTCCCATCCCTTCTCCCACAGCCGATCCTCCAACTCCTTCATCAGCACCAAGGCCAGGAAGGAACAGAACACGTGCCCTCGGATCGTCGCGTCGCGCTTGTGGTAGATCGGCCGGGTCTGGATCGCCGTCTTGGCCGCCCGAAAGATCGCCTCCACCTTCCAGAGGTCCTTGTAACGCAACGCCAACTCCTCCGCGCTGGCCTGGTCCCAGTTGCTCCGCAGCACCCACTTGCCGTCGAACCGCTCTTCCGCCTTCACCTTCTCCCAGTCGATCCCGAAGGGACGGTCGGCCTCCACCTGGATGTACTTGCGATATCCCTTGTTGCCCACCAGCGACTTGGCCCCGCCCTTGAGCTGGTCTTGCAGCGATGTCACGATCGCCTCCCGATCCTTCCGGTCCTTCTCCGCCTGCTCCACGTTGTGGCACACCACGAACCGCCGGTCCCGCCCATCCTCCGCCGTGAACCGCACGTTCTTCACCTTCAGCGGCGAAGGGTCCTTGCTCTGCTTCCGCCGCCCATGCACCTCGTGGTAGGCCCCCGGCCAACCCAGCACCGTGTCCCGCACCTCATGGTCGCTACGCAGCCGGGCGCCCAGGATGTACTTCAGCCCGGGGAAGTCATCCTCCAACGTCGCCACCGTCTCGTCGCTGATCATCCCCCGGTCCGACACGATGCACACCTGCTGGATCCCGAACCGACTCCGCAGCCGCTTCACGATCGGCACCAGCGTCTTCACATCCGTCGTGTTCCCCGGCCACATCTCGCAGCAGATCGGCCGGCCTTCCCCGCTCAGCACCATCCCCACCACCATCTGCTTCAGGTCCGGCCGATGGTCCTTGTTGTGTCCACGCTTCCCCAGGCTCTCGCCACCCTCCCCCTCGAAGTACAGGCTGGTGGTGTCGAAGAACGCCAGCGACAGCCCGGTGAACAGCGTCCGCCGCCGCGCGAACAGCGCCTCCTCGATCTGGTCCTTGGTACACCGCGGCGAGAACGGCGTGGCGCCGCTCTGCTGGTCCGCCTCCAGTTCCTCCCCCAGCCAGGCCATGGCCCGGTACAGATGCTGAAGCTCCAACTCCTCCACGCCGGGGATGACGTACTCCTCGCGCCAGACCTCCGCCGCCCGGTCGCTGCGACCGGCCGATCCCATCAGCCGGTGCAACACCGTCAGGAACACCGCCCGCTCCACCGCGAAGCCGAACTTCCGATCCAAGAGCGCATCCGCCAGCACCGTCGGCAGGCCAAGCTGTTCCCACAGCCGCCCGAACACCAGCGCCGGCCCCAGGCTGCGCGAGGGCTCCGACTTGGTCCGGCCAGCGCGGTGTTCAGCCAGCACGGCCGCGTGACGCGTGAACTTGTTCAGCGACACCATCAGGCCGGCGATGGCGTCGGAGTTCTCCAGCAGGTCGCGCCGGCCCAGCGTGCCGATGACGCTCTGGCGCACCTTGCCGTCGATGCGCTGGCTGTCGACCAGTTGCAGGTACTCGTGATTGCCGTTGCGCTTGACGCGGACGAACATGGCATGCCTCCGTGCAATATAGCCACGACAATCTTCGCCCTGCCAAACCGATGAAGTCAAGACAAATATGCCGATGCCCCTCATTTTGTGGCACGACACCTTTTCAAAAATGCTCGAAAAACCGCGTTCTTGAGGGCGCCAGGGCCGATCGGACGAAAGTCACTGTAGAAGATCCGCCAAGGGTGCGTTCTCGTGCGAGGTCGTTTCCGAGGCGATGCCGCCAACAAGGAGTCTGGCTATGGGTAAGGGAAACAAACCACAGAAGAAGGAAGTCAAGAAGCCGAAAAAGGACAAGAAGGCCACTAAGAAATAGTTTCGATTGTTCATGGAGGTAGTAGGCCACGCGCCGCCTCAAGAATCCCGAATCACTCGTGAATCGCACCGAAATCCGCGCGGTGCTCTCGCGGTGCAATGAGACGGCGCGGCCACACCTTGCATGTGAAGCGCGTGATGATCGGCCGGCGAACCGGCGATATGGTACAATTCGGTTATGGCATCGTCCTCAACGGCCTGTTCGCAGGATCGTTTTGCTGGCTGCCTTCTGGGACTTGCCGTGGGAGACGCGCTGGGTGCGCCCGTCGAGGGATTGCCGGCAGATATGATCTGCCGCGAGTTTGGCAGCGGCCGTGATCTGATCAGCAATCCTCCCGTCTCGACACTCACGTACACCGACGACACGCAGATGACCATCGGCGTGGCGGAATTGCTGCTGGCGTGCGGACGCATTGAGGAAGAGCGGCTATGCAGTTCGTTCTTGCTCAACTACGAGCCGGGCCGGGGATACGGCCCGGGAGTGCGGCGCATCCTGGAGGCGATGGGACGGGGCGGTGATTGGCGAGAGGTGGCCCGGACATTATTCCCTGGCGGCTCATTCGGTAACGGGGCAGCCATGCGTGTTGTGCCCGTGGGTCTGCTGTTCTGCGACGACCTGGACCGCGTCGCCGAAGAGGCCCGCCTCTCCGCCCTGCCCACGCACGGCCACCCCCTGGGCATTGAGGGGCGCAGCTGCTCGCGATGGCCGTGGCGATGGCAGTTCAACGGACGGGCTTTGACCGGAGCGAGTTCCTGGGCGAACTCCTCCGGCGGGCGAAGGACGAGGAGTACCGCTGGCAACTTGCGGCGGCCTGCAAACTGACCCCGGATGATTCTCTGCACGCCCTGGGCAACGGCATCGAAGCGCATCGCTCGGTCATAGCCGCCATCGTCTGCTTTACGATGGAACCGGAGTCGTACGCGGGGGCTGTGGCGCGAGCCATCAATCAAGGGGGCGACACCGACACGCTGGCCGCCATGGCGGGAGCCGTTAGCGGAGCATTCCTGGGCGTATCCGCCATCCCCTCGCACCTGCTGACGATGCTGGAGAACGGACCGAAGGGACGAGCCTATATCGAGCAACTCGCCGTGAGGCTCAGCGAAATGTGCGCGAAAATGCCCGCCTCGCATTGACGTAGCTCGGTGCGTGCTCAAGTGCCCCGGGGCCCATCACGATCCAGCGATGCCATCCGTGATCTGCATGTCGCGGCGCACTGCCGGATGCCTTGGCGGCGCGGGACTGGCCGATCCGATACTGGGCCGCCGTCGTTCCTGATCAGGCACTCTATCGTGCTCGGCTTATTCTCGTTCTTGTTGTATCCAGTCTGGGATTCCAGTATGATCTCAGCCCTGAGCCCTAGCCGAGCGGTGACCTCTCCTCCCACCCGACCGCTCGGCGTTTTTCTGCGCTCACCTTGCCGATCACGACAGACTGTAAATCCGCCCCGAGCTGCTCAGCATCGAGCACAACGGCCAGTTGAACATCCGACGCCGCCCAGCAATGATTCTGGCCGGAGCCGGACACGCATGACGCCAGAATCGGTTTCTGCCAGGTTGGCCGTCTCTGCCACCATGCCCGGGACAATGATGGCCGGCCTGTGACAACCGAGCTGAGATTCCTGCCGGCAAGAACTCAGGCTGGAGCCGACACGATGACGCCAAAGGCGGGCGTCACGCCGTCACTCTTCGGTCACGGTGTCCAGGAGAGCAGCGGGCTGGATGCCGGCGAAATCGAGATTGTTGCCGGCCGGCGACAATTGAAGCCGCAGCGGGACACGATGCCGCCGGATTGGCGTCGTGGACCCGATTTCCCCTGCTGCAGGCTCATCGGCATTCCCGTGGCCAGCGTCGGGTTTTCTTCCCCGCCATCAACATCGCTACCGCTTGGATAATATTCTGCTATCCAGTTCTTTCATGGTTGCGCCTAAGCAGTTCACCGCTCCGAGTTGTCTCTTCATGCAAATCCTCCTGATTCGAGGATATCGCATGGGGCTGGGGATGGCCAGGTTGCAGCCCCTTGCTCACAGCCGGTACGATGATCCCGTGAAGCTCTACCACGGCACATCCGCCCGCTCCCTCGCCTCCACCCTGAAGCACGGGCTTCGCCCCCGCCTTCACGCCGACTCGAACTGGAAGGAAGACCCCAGCCACCCGCAGATGGTCTATCTGACGACGGCGTATCCGTTTTACTTCGGGTGCCTGAACCGCAGCACCAAGACGCTCGTGGTCTTTGAGATCGACGGCGATGCCCTCGACAAGCAGTGCTTCTACCCGGATGAGGATTTCATCATCGAGCTTCTCGGCAGGCACGAAGGCCGGGAATTGACGCCGGAGGAGAAGGGCTTCGTGCGGATCATGATCCGCACGTACCGGAATCAGTGGCGAAACAGCCTGCGGTTCTTGGGAAACTGCGCCTACAAGGGCACCATCCCGCCATCAGCGATCACCCGCTACTGCCTCTTCACGCCAGCTGCCCGGCCCCACATCACCGCCGACCTGATTGACCCGCCCATCAACACGCTGAACTTCCAGTTTCAGGGCGGCCACTTCAAGAAGGTCGTGGCTTGGTTCTTCGGGAATCGGAGGTTGCTGCCGATGGTTGACGAGGCCGAGACGCCAGAAGAGCGGAAGTTGTGGCTGGCGCATTCGGAGGATAGGACGGGGATTGAGGTGGTGGCGGTGAAGCCCCGCAACGGGAAAGGGCAATGACCCCGGCTAGGTGAAACCGGAAGCGAATGGCTCGTAGCCTCTTCGTTCGTGCAAGACTTGCCGGACGTCCCCAAATCGCGACAATCACACGTAAATCCGCCCGCCGGTAAATGCGGCACTCATCGTTGGTTACCAACGTCCGGCCATGTCTAACACCACGACCATCTTTGCAGTATTACTCGGGACCGCGTTCGCAGTCCCGGCGGTGGGTTTCCTTCGGCTGGTGTGGTTCATCAGCGTCGGCTACGGATATGCAATTGCCGCGATGGCTGTGGTGCTGGCGTGTGTGGCAGGCCCAGGCGTGTCATGGCTGCTGGCGTTGCAACTGGCACTGCTTTTCATCTACGGGGTGAGGCTCGGCACGCATGTGCTGATGCGCGACAGGAACACGGCCTATGGGCGGGCTGCGCAGGCAAGTTACGGCGACGTCACCGGCGGTCTGGGAACAAAGCTCGCCATTTGGATCGCGGTCGGCCCCCTTTACGTCATGATGTTCTCCCCGGCGGCCTTCCACGCACTCCGCGCGGGGATGGTGCCGATTCTGGCAATGGCGGGCCTGATCGTAATGACTGGCGGTCTTGTGTTGGAAGGCGTCGCAGACTGGCAGAAATCCGCGGCGAAGAAGGTTGCGCCGATCGTTTCTGCGATCACGGCTTGTTCGCGTGGGTACGTTGCCCGGCCTATCTCGGCGAGATCGTCTTTTGGATCGGCAACTGGATGATCGGTGCGCCGTTTTGCGTCGCTTGGTGGCACTGGACCGCGTCGCTGGGCGGACTGGTGTGCATCGTTCTGATCATGCTCGGTTCGACCAAGCGGCTGGAGGCTGCGCAGCAGCGGCGCTACGGCCAGATGCCAGAGTTCCAGCGTTACACGCAATCCGTCCCGATCCTCATCCCGTGGGTGCCGCTCTACTCCCTGCTGAGGCTGCGATTGACTCTCGGATGACAACTCATGCCTCCACTCTTCTCGTGCGGTCTTTCGATTGGATGTGAGGTTGCGTTGCCGCCAAGCGAGTCGTAAGCGGCGTTCCAGCAATCCCGCCGCCCTACACATTGCGCCGACAAGAGGGTGGGCAGGGATCAGGGCGACCTCGAGCGCCTCGCCGGGTTGGAGGCGAGCTTCCGGGATGAGTCTTTCGGCCGTCTGGCGGTGGCTTGGGGGCTGAGCCATCACGCTGATGACATCGGATTGGCGAGGCGTCCCTGTGAGATCGATGACGTTCCACCGCAACCGATGGCGCCGCAAGTCGAGCAGGTCACGAAGGACCAAGTGTGAACCCCACGCCGCTCTGGAATGCACTGTGGCCCTGGCTGGCATCAGCCACCGGCGTTGGAACCATTTCCCCACGCCGATAAGATGGCCGCACCATGAGCAAGCCCACGCCCATCCTCGGCAAGTTCCGCATCACGCACATGGACGAGTGGGATCGGGACTCGGTGGATGCCGAAGTGCCGGGATACATCTGCTTCGACCGGCACGGACAGGGCGAATTCGAGTTCGGATACGTGTGCGGCCAGATGGACTGCGAACAGACGGAGCGGAGCGGAAAGCCTGCCGTCGAGTGGACGTTTGAAGGCAACGACGAGTCGGACCAGATCACCGGTCGGGGCTGGGCGGTCTTGCAGGACGATGGCTCGCTGAAGGGAAAGCTCTTCGTCCACAACGGCGGCAGTTCGATGTTCACGGCCGAGAGCATGATGGCGAAGAAGGCGAAAAAGGCGGGCCGAAAGCCGAGACGGAAGGTTCGTGCGATAGATGCGAAAACCGGCGAGTCGATTGAGATCGACGCCGACAAGATCAAGCCTGGGCCGATCAGGAACGACACGCTTTCCGATCCGATCCTGCGGCGGATTCGAGCGATTCATGCCGCACTCAAGGGCGTCTACGACTTGCCGTTGGAACGGATGGAGATCAACTTCATGCGGGACTCGCACCCGGAGCGTAAAGTCGTCGTGTGGGAGAACATCGTGTCGGCATTGGCGAAGGTAATGGCGGCGAAGCCTGACCTGGATCGGAAGATGATCCTGAAGACGCTGCTGGCCCACTCGATGGGCGCTCTTACGAAAGCTGAGCAGGACAGCCCGCAGGTAAAGGAGATCATCGCGATCGCGGAGGGAAAGTGAACAGTCGAGGAAGAAGGTCTACTGGGTGCGTAAGCTCGGACGCCAACCGCGATTTCCGTGTGTGTGCGCTGGGCGATGCCGACGCAGGCGTAGAGGCCGGGCTGGGAAGGGAATCGTGCAACCGGTGCTGTAGTGGCGGAGTCTCCTTTGCGATGCGACAACAGGCGATCATCATGCAGCCACGAGCACTGGCCCTCATCGTTCGAGCCATCACCCTGGCCTTCGTCCTCTGGTCTGCCGGTCCCGCGGAGGCACAAGCTGGAGATAACGGCTCGCGCGACGATTTCTTCAACCCGGCCGCCCTGCATAGGATCCACTTAGAAGTCACGCGCGCTGACTGGGAACGCATGCCGCCCACGCGGCAATCCTTCCTCCAACGCCTGTTTGCGGCCAGTCCTGCTTCCCAGCCTGCTGCCAGCCTCAACGCCGATCCGGATCGCCTGCCTCCGAACTCTTTTGGCCTTCAATTCCTCTATGTGCATGGCGTGGTCCAGATCGACGACCAGCGGCTTGGCGATGTTGGAGTGCGATTCAAGGGCAATTCCTCCTACCAGCTTGGCTCCCGAGGCCTCAAATGCCCGCTCAAGATCAACTTCAACCGCTACATCCAGGGGCAGAAGTTCCACGGCCTGACACAACTCAACTTGAACAACAATGCCTTTGACGACTCGGAGATGCGTGAGACACTCTCTTACGCCGTCCTCCGTGGGGCTGGCGTGCCGGCTCCGCGCACCACATACGCCTTGGTCTATCTCACCGTTGACCGACTCTACCAGAAACAGTGTCTTGGCCTCTACACGGTGATTGAGGCAGTCAACAAGCCCTTCCTCAAGGCGCATTTCGGCAGCAACAAGGGTCTTCTGCTCAAGCCCGAACTCCGTGGACGCGGACTAGTCTACCTCGGTAATGACTGGAGCCAATACGAGTCGATCTACAATTCCGAAACCGATGGCAACCAGCAGGCCAGACAACGATTCATCAGCTTTGTCTCGCTCATCCATCGTGCCGACGATTCGACGTTTGCCCTTCGCATAGGCGAATACCTCGACATTGATGCCTTTCTCCGGTTCCTGGCGGTCAACGCGCTCATGGCCAACATGGACAGCATGCTCGCGACAGGCCACAATTTCTATCTCTACGTTAATCCCGACGATGGCCGGATTCACTGGATTCCATGGGACATGAACATGTCCTTCGGCGGCTTCAACTGGGTGGGCAGCGCGGACGAGCTGATTCGCCTGAGCATCGCTCGGCCCTATGTCGGCAGCAATCGCCTTATCGAACGGCTCATGGCCATCGAGTCGGTCGGGAAGACCTATCGCCAGCACCTCCAGCGCATGACCCAGACCGTGTTTGCCGCCGAAAAGCTGCAGGCACCGGTGGAGCAATTGCAGGTGGTTGTTGACAAGGCGAATGCGGAGATCAAGGCAACATCGCCGCTTCCCGGCGAAGCACCTCGTCTCCCAGGCCTGCGTATGCCGCCGCTTCGGCAGTTCATTTCGGGCCGCATGCAGTCTGTTGCTGATCAGCTTGAGGGCCGCGGCGACGCCTACATCCCGCATTTTCGCTTCTTCCCCGGTCAGCGAATGGCGGACACTCGTCCCACCACACGCCCGGCTGTGCCGCACTGAATCGAGCCCGACTGAGCAGCGTGTCGGCCAACATCGGGCAGTCCGGCGTGCATAATAGCCATCGGCGAACGTCACACTCGCCGCTTCGCTCCACAAGCCTCCTGTCGGCGCACAGATACCGTGATTACGCGGATGCACAGCCATGATGGTGCAGACTGCAGCGGACCTACCGCGAATTACGAGCGAGATCACTTCCTGGCCAGTCAGACGTCATCAACCAGCACCACCGGCTCCTCCTGCTCAGCGGGCAGATCTGCTTCCTCGTCCAATGTCGAGCCGGTCGGATCAGCCATGCCCTTCGGCCAGATGTGGAAGCCATCTCGTTCATGAGGCATTTCCCACAGGCCCCAGACGCCCTTGTCGAGTTCTGCATAGCCCTTGTAGTGTCAGCGCCGGTGCGAAAACCGCAGAAACCAGCCGATCTGAAATTGTCGTTGGCAGCGCAGGCGAATCGCTGGCCGGATGAAGCCTACGTCCGTCGTTGCGCTGGCTGGCGAGCGCCGGTGCGTGCCCTGGCAAGAAGAGCAGGGGAATAAGACCGGAAGAAGACAAGTTGGTTGAAGGGCTCGAAGAAGACGCAGCCGAAGAAGACCCATTTTCGGATCGGCTGCTTTCACATAGTTTCGGCTTGGCGTTGACATGTAGAAAACGTCGTAGGTCGCGTATTTCTTGATGAAGGTTACCTCGCCTTCCTTCACGTCATAGTTTCCACGGATCGTGAAATCGCCAAACAGGTCATGCCCTTCGCCCTGGAGAACGCCGTTGCTGAAGGCCAGGCGCAGCTTCATCCAGCCCCTTCGCCCAGGCTGCCAGGATCGCTGAAGCCAGAAGCCTTTCCATTCGCCGGAAGGAAAACGCTCATCGGTCTCGACGTTCGGCTCGGCACTGTTGCTGTCGGTGTCGCTCATCTTGACGATAGTTATTCTACCCAAACCCGGCCGCGGTTCGATGCTCCGTGCCTTGCTGAACGCCCGGAAGCGTGCTGCAACCTACAATAGATCATGGACAGACCGGCCAGGGCGATGATCGAGCGCATCCGCAAACGCGGCTTCCGCGTGCTGTTCGAGTGTAACTACGACGCCAGCATCGCCGTTACGGCTATCTCGCCGACGAAAGAGGCTTACATCGTCCGGGGCAGGCTGTGCGATGACTCCAGAATCGTCGAGGAGCTGGCGCGGATGTTGGATCTGTATGCGCCGGCGGGCATGAAGACCGGGTAGGTGGGCGACCACCTGTCGGCGGCTTCTTCGACGGCTGCCCCGTTGGTCGGGTATGCTCTGCCATCGACATGAACACCGACATCGTGACACACAGGTGGCGTGGATCGGCGATGAACGAGTGCAGCGGCCCCTTCGGAGCGTTGTACTGGCCTTCCATGGCCTGGGCTTCGGCGGGCTGAAGAGCGGCCTGTTAACCGAAGAACTGGGCTGGGCGAAGGCCGGGGACTGGTGGTATTTCCGTATTACGGTCCGTGGTCGTGGATGAACCGGCAGGCCCGGAGCTTCGTCGATGAGCTGGTTGACGCCGTCTATGCCCGGTATTCGCTGCCCACTGGCACGCCGCTGATCTGTACCGGTAGCAGCATGGGCGGATGCACCGGTCTTCTTCATACCCGCCATACTGCAGTGGCTGATGAAAGAGATCATCATGACGGCACCGAAATCACCATGGCCGGGTTTGTACATTGAACAGCTTGGCCCGACGCCGCTAGTCCCGATCCGCCTGTGCGAAGGAACGCCCACGATCTGGTCCAAGCTGGAATATCTCAATCCATCCGGTTCGACCAAAGATCGGATGGCGACCTACATCCTGCAAAGGGCTTGGCAGACCGGACAGCTTCGGCCTGGTCAGCCGGTCATCGAGGCATCCAGCGGCTCCACGAGTATCGCGTTGGCCATGGCGTGCGCGCAGCTCGGGCTGAAGTTCACGGCGGTGTTGCCTCCCGGCGTCAGCAGCGAGCGCGTGATGATGATCCGTGCCTATGGCGGCGACGTAGTCTACTGTGCCGCCGACCAGGGGCTTGCCGGGGCCGTCGAGTATTCGCAAAGGCTCGGGAGCGAGCACGACGCCTTCCTGCCCCGGCAGTTTGAGAATGCCGACAATGTCGATGCGCATCGTCTCGGCACCGCTCGCGAGATCGGTCAGCAACTACAGCCGGAGCTTCGCCAGCGAGTGGGCGCAGTTGTGAGCGGCGTGGGCACCGGCGGCACCCTTGTAGGGGTCTACCTCGGCCTACAGGCACTTGGATGTCCGGTGCGTCCGGTCGTGGCTCGCCCGGTGGCTCATGGAGGCGAGCGATCCAGGATTGCCGCCGGGGGATGCTTCACCGACGCAGAATGCTGCTCGTTCAGTTCCCGAATCCCCGGCGTGGTGGACAAGCTCTCAAAGCTGTATCGTCCGCGAGAATTGCCAGGGCTTATTGAGCTGGATGTTGACGACGAGGAGGCGGTCCAGACCAGTCGCGCCCTGATCCGCAAAGGCTTCCCGGTGGGTCCCAGCAGCGGGCTGAATTTCGCGGCCGCAATACGGGTGGCGGGCCGGTTGCCAACGGATACTGCGGTCGTGACTGTTCTGCCCGATCGGATGGAGCGATACTTCTCGACCGACCTGTTTTCGCACGTTCGGTGAACCGGGAGAGCGCCAATGATAGACCGACCGCCTTGGAGATGCCCTGAGCCACTTCGTGAGCCGCTGCGCAGGCACGCCAAGGCATTGGCGCCTGACAGATCGCGGCCGTTCCCATACGATTTCACCCTCAACCCATGGTCGATGCCCCTGTTCCATCCCGCCCCGATCCCCTCGAACACCTCAGCGGCCTGATCGAGCGGGTCACGTTCCACAGCGAAGAATCGGGCTTCGCGGTCCTGCAGGTCAAGGTGCGAGGCCAGAAAGATTTGGTGGCCGTCCTGGGCACGCTGCCGGAAGTCCAAGCGGGCGAGTGGGTCGATGCTCAGGGCCGGTGGGTAATCGACCGCGAATACGGACGGCAGTTCAGGGCCGTCATACTGCGCACGGCTCCGCCCAACACGACCGAGGGCATGAAGAAGTATCTCGCCAGTGGCCTCATCAAAGGCATTGGCCCGGCGCTGGCGGGCCGACTGGTTGATGCGTTCGACGTGAAGGTGTTCGAGATCATCGAGCAGATGCCCCAGCGGCTTCTCGACGTGGATGGCATCGGCACGGGCCGCCAGGGGAAGATCGTCGCCGCCTGGAACGACCAGAAGATCGTGCGGGAGATCATGGTCTTCCTGCACAGCCACGGCGTCAGCACCAGCCGGGCCTTCCGCATCCACAAGACCTACGGCGAGGACGCCATCGCCAAAGTCACGGAAGACCCATACCGCCTTGCACGTGATATTCGCGGCATCGGCTTCAAGACGGCCGACCAGATCGCTGAGAAGCTGGGGATTGGCAAGCAGTCCGATCTGCGGGCAAGGGCCGGCGTGGAGTTCGTGCTGCACGAGCTGACCGAGGACGGCCACTGCGCCTTTCCTCATGCCGATCTGTCAACGAAAGCCCAGACGATGCTCGGCATCCCCCCGGAGATCATCGAATCCGCCATTCTCCACGGGCTGAACGAGAAGCGGTTGATCGAGCGGCTGGACAACGGCAAGCCCCTGATCTACCTGGGTCCCTACGACTACGCGGAGCGAATGCTGGCCGAGAACCTGATCAAGTTGACCAGAGGCCAGCATCCCTGCCCACCAGTTGATGTCCCCAAGGCCATCGCCTGGGTGGAGAACCGGATCGGGTTCTCTCTTGCCGCCGCCCAGCGTGAGGCGCTCGGCTTGGCTGTGCAGTCCAAGGTGATGGTCATCACGGGTGGGCCGGGCGTCGGCAAGACGACCTTGGTCAACGCTATCGTGCAGGTTCTGAAGGCCAAGAAGCTGGAGATTGTCTTGTGTGCGCCCACGGGCCGGGCCGCCAAGAGGATGAGCGAGGCCACCGGCCACGAAGCCAAGACCATCCATCGCCTGTTGCAGTTCGATCCGAGCACCGGCGGGTTCAAGCACAATCACGACGATCCGCTCGAAGGCGATGCCTTCGTCGTGGACGAGACCAGCATGGTGGACCTGATGCTGGCCTACCAGTTCGTTCGAGCCGTTCCGCCCAACGCCGCCCTGATCCTGGTGGGCGATGTCGATCAGCTACCATCGGTCGGCCCCGGCTCCGTGCTGAGGGATATCATCGACTCGGGCGTGGTGCCGGTCTGCCGCCTTACGGAAGTCTTCCGCCAGGCTGCCCGCAGCGCCATCATCACCAACGCCCATCGCATCAACCACGGCGAGTTTCCCGTCTACCCGCAAGGCAAGGTCGAGGATGTGAAGCAAGCCGACTTCTACTTCTTCCCGGCGGATGAACCGGAAAAGGCCTTGGCGGAAGTAATCCGGCTGGTGAAGCAGGCGATTCCCCAGAGGTTCGGCTTTGATGCGATGAACGACGTGCAGGTGCTCACGCCGATGCAGCGGGGCGAGTTGGGCGCTCGGAATCTCAACCGGCTACTGCAGGAGGCATTGAATCCCACCGGCCCCGCCGTGGAGAAGTTTGGCTGGAACTTCCGCATGGGTGACAAGGTGATGCAGACCGTGAACGACTACGAGAAGGACGTGTTCAATGGCGACATTGGGCGCATCGCCAAGATCGACGAGACCGAGCGGGAACTCCTGGTCCGATACGAGGACCGGGATGTGGTCTACGATTTCAACGAGCTGGACGAGCTTCAGCCCGCCTACGCCATGACGATCCACAAGAGCCAGGGCAGCGAATACCCGGTGGTAGTCATGCCGATCCACACGCAGCACTTCATGATGCTCCAGAGAAACCTACTTTACACCGGGATCACGCGGGGGAAGAAGCTAGTCGTGCTGGTGGGCATGAAGAAGGCCATCGCCATCGCCGTGAAGAGGATGGAATCGAGCAAGCGGATCACGACGCTCAGGCAGCGGCTGATGGAAGAGGCGGACAAACATGGGTACGGGTGATCAGAACCTGGTTGCTGGTCCCATCCAGGCGATCGAACAGATTCAGCCGCCGCTGGTGAATCAACAAACGCTGCCGCTTCACGGAGCCTTTGGGGCACCCGCATTGCCCTCGTCGTAATAGCATGCGTCACCGACGTTCGTCACCTTCAGATACTGACGCCACAGCTTCCCATCCACTTCGCGCCGGGCTTCGAGGGTGGTGGTCCGCGACTTGATCTCGACGGTTCCGCCGTTGACCATCGCCTCGTGCAAGACCCGTCCGTCCAGCGGCGTTTTGATGTCGATGCCCAGGATCTTCAGCACCGTCGGCGTCACGTCACAATTCCCAGACGGCAGATCATCCACGAACCCGGCCTTGAAGTCCGGGCCAAAGGCGATCAGCGTGTTGTGCATGTCGAAACGGCTGAGGCTGCCGTGCATGCCTTGGCCTTTGACCTTGGTGGTGTCGTCGGAAACCATCGTTCCTGGCAGGCGATCCAGCCATGGCTCGTCCTTCCACCGCATGGACACCATGACGTCGGGTCCGCCGGGCGCGTCGATTCCTGCATCACCCATCTTGAACGTCCCCTCCAAGCCTTCCCGGGTGAAGATCACTCCCGCCCAGTCGCTTCGCTGCAGAAAGTCCATCAGTTTTTCAAGCGTCTTGCGATCATGGCCCGTCACGTAGAACGAGGCGGAGCCGCCCAATCCCACCACGAGTACCTTGCCGGGTTTCGGCTGCTCGGCGAACTCCTTGTCGGCGTCGAAACCCGACTGTTTGAGTTCATCCACGACGTCCACCGTCCGCGAGATGGTCGAGAACCCGTGGTCGGACACGACCAGTATGTCCGTCTTGTCGGCCACATGCTTTTCTGCCAGGGCAGCCCGCAGCCTTGCGAGGCAATCATCGCTGCTTTTCCAAGCCGACTTGGATACCGCTGATCCCGGTCCCGAGCCGTGTTGGGCATAGTCGGGCTCGCTCAACCACAGCACGGTCAGCGCCGGGACCTGATCCTTCCAGACCTGTTCCAGGAGCACTCGGCTCGTCCAATGGTCTTGAGAGCTATTGGCCCGGTATTTCGGGTTGGCCACCGGCGGAATGGGGCCTGTCTGCGGGATGACGCTATCCAGGACCACAGAAGGAATCGACTTGCCCTCGAAGACCAACGGCTGGTCGGTGGATCTGCCTTGGCGGCTGCGATCCCAGATCATGATGACCGGCTTTGTGCCCGCCGCCACGGCCTTGAGCTTCTTCTCGCGAACCATCTCGACCAGCGTGGGCATCTTGATCCACTGTCCGTCCCTGACCTGGTCACCTTTCCATGATGCCCAGTCGCCTTGCGTATCGACCGGCCCCAGTGGATCGACATCAGGCCGGTATTCGCGGTTGGCGATGACCCCGCTGTGAGCAGGCCAGGTGCCCGTCGCCAGCGCCGTCCCGTTCACTTCGGTCATGGACGGATAGACCGGGTGGTGATTGGCGAAGACGGTCCCTTCATGGGCCATCGCGGCCAAGGTCGGCATGGTCTGATCGGCAACGGCATCGGGCCGAAGTCCATCCATGACCACGATGACGACATGCTGCGCCTTTCCGGCGGCGGGCGCGGTTGTCGAACATCAACAGGAAAAAGCCAGCGACCAGGACGATTGCGACGAAGTTCCGCCGTCGCGGGCCGGTGTTGAGGAATCTCATGGTTCCGGTGTAGTCCCCATGGTCGTAGGTGTCAACCGAGCCTGAGCGGTCCCGGCTCACGACGCTCAAACAGCGGCTGATTGACGGGAGTATGCAGGGCTGAGGTTCTGGCAGTCGGCGGAGCGGCGGTATCATGGAGTCGCTGAAGGCAGGATGATTGACCGTGCCTTGGCAAGGCATCAGCGACACAGGCCAGCACCATGATTCTCGGCGAGTTTCAGTTCCTCGACCCCGGCGTTCTGCGAGATGCGGAGCTTGAGTTGGTCCTAGCCCAGCGCCAGCTCGCTCAAGCGTCCGTCTGGGGCGTGCCCGCCTACATCTTCCATATGCGGCACCATCCGTCCGGGCAGAAGATGGGCCACGTCAACTTTCGGGTTGGCGATCGCTGGAACATCAAGTATGCGGGTCAGATTGGCTATGCCGTTAACGAGGCATTCCGGGGTCATCACTATGCAGAGCGAAGTTGCCGTCTTCTGCTGCCCTTCGTGCGTCGGCACGGGCTCGATGAGCTTTGGGTAACCTGCGGCCCCGATAACCTCGCCAGCCGCAGCACGTTGGAGCGGCTGGGAGCCGAACTCATTGAAATCGTCGATGTGCCGCCGGAATATCCGATGCCCGAGGGCGCAGTGCGCCAGAAATGCCGCTATCGGCTGAGGCTTGCTGCGGAAACGAGCCAAGATCTTGCCGCACTATGGGCGTTCTGCGAGCAGCACTTTCGGCTCCGAGACCCCACCCACGGCCCGGTTCACTGGAAACAGGTCGAGAGGTTCGGGCTGGCAATCGCCAACGAGAACGGGGCGAATCCTGAGTTCGTCCGACTCTTTGCGGTTCTGCATGATTCGTGCCGAGAGAACGAGACTTCCGATCCCGAACATGGGCTGCGGGCGGCGAACTTGGCGGAGTCGCTTCGCGGCAAGCTGTTCGACTTGGACGATGTGGTGTTCGAGAAGTTGGTGATCTGCTGCACGAACCACGACAAAGGCGGAACGTCTGCGGACCTTGAGATCGGCACCTGCTGGGACGCCGATCGACTTGATCTGCCACGGGTCTGCGTTACGCCAGACGAGCGGTACTTCAGCACCGAAGCGGGAAGGAAGATGCTCGTTGGATCGAGGCGATGGTGACGGTGACGGTCGGCGCAGTCTCCCACCGACGCTGCAGCATCATAACGCGCTGCGAGCCCTGGGGGCCGCTTCACGCGACTGCCAGTAGCCTGCTCCAATCTCCCGCCAGATGCACCAGCACGCCGTTGTCCATCCAGACGAGGCCGTTGATGCTGGCGGTCTGCGAGTACGCCCACCGCGCGATGCTGACGGATGACTGTTCGTCGCCGAGTAGATGATTTTCGGCAAAGAACTCACGGAGCGTCCGCGCATGAACTTGATTACGCTCCAGCCAGGCTTCGAGGTGCGCCTCGGCGGCCAGGAAATCGCTCTTGTGGCTGTTGCACTCCCGGTGCGCCAGCACGAAATTGTGGCCCAGGTCAACGGGATAGCGCGACCACGGAATAAAGTGGTCCACCTCGCCTTTGACTCGCATCGAGTTCCGGCAGTAGAAGCAGACATCCTTCTGCACGTCCTGTAACACCGGCCGATAGACCTCAAGCGCCGCACGCTCGGCACCGAAGAGAAACTCGCCCACATCCACGCCGTGCCCCAGCACCGGGCCGTTGAGGCTGCGCACGTAGTTGATCCAGGCCCCCTCGACGAGGTTTCTGAGAATCCCGTAGAAGCGACGCAGGCAATAGGCCACGCCGGGCTTCAGCCGGATGCCTCGGCCCTGCCCCACGTTCGGATAGAGGAAATCCACAACCTCCCGGCCGACTCGCTGCAATTTCCAGAGCGGCATGACCGCCACCACATCGGCTACCTCCCTGGTTAGCGCCCGCCAGTGGCTCTGGTCATGCTGAAGGCGTGAAAGGGAGCCACCGTATTGGAGTTGCATGGCTGCGATCGTCTGAACGACGGCGGCCTGCTTGCCGGTGTTCTGACGGAGGACCTGGCCCGCCAAGCTGCCCTGGGCGCAGAACGGCCGGGTCTGCCGCCAGTACAGTTCCACGAACACCTTGGCGATGTCGCTGACACTCAGCTCCAGTTCCTCCCCGGAATCATCGCCCTTCAGCACGGCCAGATCGGCCAGCGCCCGCAGCAGCGCGAACTTGTAGCTGGCGACGAAGAGGCCCTCGGTCAGCAGACGCTGCATCTTCTGCAGGAAGTCGATCTGCTGCTCGGGCGTGGGTACCGGCATCATCGCTCCTGCTTCCAGTAGGCGGCCTTCGCCGGGATGATCCATCGAACGCCGCCACGTGGGTCCGGCACATCGCCGGCGTAACGGGGGATGACATGAACATGGACGTGCATCACCGTCTGGCCCGCTGCCGCGCCGTCGTTCAGGGCGACGTTGAAACCGTCAGGGCGAAACTCACCCAACAACTGCTTTCGCACCTCAGCGACCAGCTTCCAGACCGCCGTCTGGGCCGCCTCGGACAGCTCAAACAAACAGGCCGCGTGCTGCTTCGGTATTATCAGCGTGTGGCCCGGCGAGAGCGGGTAGCTGTCGCGTATCGCGACGGCATGCTCGTTCTCGTTGCACACGCGGCTCGACTCGATCCTGCAGAATGGACATTCCATTCGGATCTCCAGCACGGGGAATGTTTCACACCTATCTTACCGCGCGTGCAACTGCAGGCCGAGACGCGGTGAAGGGATGTGAAGAACCACGGCGCACAATGGACCGTCAGTTACGTGTTCATCCACAGGTCCTGCTTCCGCCTGCGGCTGGGGCTGAGTACGATCACCGCATGGACACCATTTGCGCAGCGGCAGTGCAGTTTGAGCACGCGGCTGGGAACAAGGAGGCCAACTTTGCCAAGATCGAGGCGTTTGCCCGGCAGGCGGCCACACGGGGGGCGCGGATCGTGGCATTCCCCGAGTGCTGCATCACCGGCTACTGGTTCCTGCGCAATCTCACCCGCGAGCAGCTGGTTGAGTTGGCCGAGCCGGTGCCGGATGGGCCATCGACCCGGCGTCTGCTGGCGCTGGCGAAACACCACGGCACGACGATCGGGGCTGGGCTGGTCGAGCAGGATGGCGATCGGCTGTACAACACCTACATCGTCGCCATGGCCGATGGGCGATACCGAAAACACCGCAAGATCCACGCGTTTGAGAGTGAGCACATCTCGGCTGGTCGGGAATACACCGTGTTCGACACTCCCGAAGGCGTGAAGCTGGGCGTGCTGATCTGCTACGACAACAACATCATCGAGAACGTCCGCATCACCGCTCTGATGGGCGCTCAGGTTTTGCTCGCACCCCACCAGACGGGCGGATGCAAATCAGTCAGCCCGCATGGCCTGAAGCCCATCGACCCGGCCCTCTGGCACAACCGCCACGTGGACAGGGGGCCGATCCGTTCGGAACTTCTGGGTACCAAGGGCAAAGCGTGGCTCATGCGCTGGCTGCCGTCGCGGGCACACGACAATGGTCTGTGCCTGCTCTTTGCGAATGGGGTGGGGATCGACGACGACGAGGTGCGCACGGGCAACGCCATGATCCTCGATCCCTACGGGCGAATATTGGCTGAGACTAACGAACCAGCCGACGACATGGTTGTGGCCGACCTCGATCTGACTCTGATTTCGCAGAGCACGGGCCGCCGATGGATTCCTTCCCGACGCCCTGATTTGTATATCCCGATCACCGTGCCCACGGGGCAGGCGCAGGACACGCGCGTTGTTCGATTTGGGCTGGGCGAGGCCAGGAAGCCGGGCTCCCGCTGATCGCCAGTGCAGTTCCTACTGCTCGCGGGCCTTGGCCAACCACATCTCGCCTTCCAGGCGGATGAACTGGGCTTCAAGGGTGTCCAGCGGACCGACCATTCCGGCCTTCATGCGGTCCCTCGCCACCTGCTCGGCATCCTGCAGGCTGTCGCACATGGCGTTCGAGGAAAGCCACGCGGTCGGCTTTGGTTTCCTCCGAATCGAGGTGGGCCTGGGCCTGCCGTCTGGCCCATTCAGCAACGAGCGAGAAGGAGAACCGGCCCTGGTCGTATGCCTTGAGCATCTTCGCTGAGGCGATTCCTGCTGAATCCCGAATTGCGCGAAGAACGCCTCCGCGAAGCTGGCGGCAGCATGGCGGATCAATGAGTTCTGAAGGCCAGAGGGAAACCGCCAACACAGCCGAGCGTCTTCGAGATCAACTGACTCACCGTCACAGAATGGGTGCGGCGCTTCGCTAGGATGACTGCCGGATGCCCAAAAAATAGTTTTTCGCTTTTGCGATCCTCACCTGGCAGCCAGCAGCCCCCGAAGAACGTCCTCGCTGACCGGAAAGACCGTCCCATGGTGTGCGCCCTTGGGGAACGTCATCTTCGATGAGACATCCTCCCAGTGCTTCAGGTCGGTCGAGCGAAGGGCTCCGTAATATTGCGGGCCAGCGTAGTGGTCGAAGTAGATCAGATATTCCGCGCCGACGCGAACGGCCGAGGGGCCTTCCACCCAGTTGATGCTGATGGGCTCGGACACGTTGGTGTACGGCCCGCGCGCCTTGTCGCTAGTGGCAATGCGCAGGTTCTTCTTCACCGGCGTCTTCGTCTCGTCCTTGACGATGAGGTGGTATTTGCCTTCGGCCTTGAGGATCGTCGCGTCGATCACGTTGAAGCCTGGCTCGAAGAACAGCCTCGGGCGCTGAAGGCCTGGAAGTCTCTCGTCGTGCGGCAGTAGATCCGGTGGTTCAAGCCACCATCGCCGCTGCGGTCGGTTTCGGGAAAGCGGCCGGGAATGGTGGTGGCCCAGAAGAGCAGGTACTCGCCTTCCTGGTCGTCGAAGAACAGCTCCGGTGCCCAGGCATTACGGGCCGTGGGTTCATCTGGCAGTGCGGGGATGACCCTCTGCTCGGACCAGTCGATCAGGTTGCGCGAATTGGCGTAGCCCACGCACGTGAAGTCGGTCCAGCTCACGGTCCAGACCATGTGGAAGATCCCGGCTTTGTCCTGAAGGATGCACGGGTTGCGCATCAGCTTGTGCTTGCCGACGAGCGGCGGCAGGAAGGGCTGGTCGTTCTTGAGGGCCTGCCACGAATAGCCGTCGCGGCTCCAGGCCAGGTGCAGGCCGTCCTCGCCGTTGCCCTTGAAGTAGCAGAAGAGATAGGGTCCGGCTGCGGGCTGAGTGGCGGGCTCGGCGGTGGCCGATGCGCCAGTGGCGAGCAGCACGAGACAGAGTGGCACGAAGCGGTGAATCGTGGATCTCGATGACATGGGGTTTCCGCATGGGCTCATGGCTGGCGGGCATGCACGGCGATTATCCATGGGGATGGCCACCCGTCCATGGCCATTGCCCGCTCATTTGCGACCCGCTCCATGACGCATCGGCAGCGGCCATTGGTAGATCGAGTGTCACCATCCGGGATGCGAACCCAGACTGCGAATGATGCCATCCGTCATCACACCCGCCAAGGCGCTCTCATCGCCCGCGAGAGCATCCGGTTCGCGTCGTTGCTTCCGATGAATCGTTCGGCCGCCGGGTCCCAGCGTAAAGTTCTTCGCAGTCGCATCGCGATGTCGCCGATGAGGCAGATACTGGTTGCCCGGTGGGCGACATCGACCGGTGCCAGCGTCCGCCGCCGCGTGCGAATGCAGTCGATGAAGTCGGCCGTGATGGGCGTGGTGCGGAACTGATGCTCATCGCGCGGGCCAAAGCGCACATCGAGCAGTGACTTCGGTTCAGCGTCCATCGCGTGATCGTCGAGCACCGAGACCCAGCCCTCGGTTCCTTCGAACTTCACTTCCACCGGCCCGCTCGCCAGCGTCAGCACCACGCCGTCGGTGTACGTGTAGTTCGACGCGCCAGTTCATGGCGACATCGAACAGCGGGTCGGCCGGGAAATCGCCTTTGCCGCTGACCTCAATGGGGCCCGTGTGCTCCGTGCCGTGGCCCCAGATGGCGATGTCGGAGACGTGGACGTCCTGGCCGCTGATCCAGCCGATGGAGTAGTCGGTGATGAAGTACCAGTTGAAATTGAACGTGCGGTCGCGCGTATACGGCGTGAACGGCGCGGGCCCGAGCCAGCGGTCGTAGTCGAGCCAGTCGGGCACGGGCACGCGCGTGGGGTCGCCGCGACGGCTTGCGCCGGGAGCAGCGGCATAGATGCGCTTCAGCTTGCCGAGATATCCGTTGTGCGCCAGCCCGCAGACGAAGCCATAGACGCCCATGCCGCGCCGCTGGGTGCCGTGCTGGAAGACAACGCCGTAACGGTTGATCGCATCGACGATTGCTCGCCCTTCGGCCACGTCATACGACAGCGGCTTCTGGCAAAAGACGTGTCTTCCCGCCCGCGCGGCCTCGATGGTGGGGATGGCATGCCAGTGGTCGGGCGTGGCGATGTTGATCCCGTCGATGTTGTCGCGAACAAGAATGTCGCGGAAATCGGCGGTGGCGAAGCAGTCGTTGTTTCCGTAGTGCGCGTTGACAGCGGATTTCGCCACGTCGCGGGCGCGCGCATCGACGTCGCAGACGGCTAGGTATTGCACGTCGGAGCGGCCGAGGAATTCGCGCAGGTCCAGGCTCCCCTTGCTGCCGACGCCGATGGCGGCCAGGGTGACACGGTTGCTCGGGGCCGCGCGCCCAGCCAGTCCCAAAGCCGAGGCGGGGATGATTGATGGGAAAGCGAGAGAGCTGGCAGCGGAGAGGAAGGAGCGGCGGGAGAGCGTTGCGAGCGGTTTCTCGAACTTCGACATTACGCCTCCGATGCCAAGTGCGCTGGATCGCTCCACTCGTGAGCAGCGATCTGGCCGAGTGAATTGTGCCCCGCGGACCTCGTTGCTCTTGTCGTCCTGTGAGCCTTGGGTTACCTTTGCTTATCCGTCAACGGGTCGATGGGGTCATCGACGTGCAATCGCTCGCACAGCCAGGCGGCAAACTCCTCCGCGCGAGCCTTGTTTGACCAGTCCACAAGTCTCTCACGCCGCGTCGATCCATCCTGGCCGGTGAACACCAGCGTCGGGGCGTAACGATACCAGAAGCCTTCGTCCGCATCTCGCTGTTTGATCTCGTCGACCTCGATGGCGATGATCTGGCTCGCCAGTACCGTCACGGCTTTCCGGCGGCCGTGGGTGGCGGGAAGAGTCAGGCAGTGGCCAAGGGTGTCGATGGCCAGATGAGAGCGCCCTCGTCTCCACTTCATGGCATGCCATAGATAGGCTGACGATGCGCCGCCGAGGATCACGGCCCATGCGATGGACATCACCTGCATGGAGGGATTGGTGCTGATGCCGAAGCTCACGATGAAGACTCCCGCGAAAGCCAGGGCTCCGGCAACGACAGGACCGCTGTACAGCGGCCGCCACGACGAAAGCCGCACCATCAGCCGATTGCCGGCTTGCCGCACCCTGGCCCCTCCTGCGCTCGGTTGCCGAAAGCGGCGGTTGATCCACCTGCCCCCAGCGACCCAAAAGCCGGTCATGATGAGATTGAACGGCAGCATGAACATGGCGAAGAACAGGTCGATCCCCTCCCATCCGGCGTTGAGCACGCTGTCGGCCGGATCGCGCGAGGCGTAATGGACATCAACGGGCTTACCCACGGGATAGGCATCGACAATGCGCTGCGTCGTACGAGGTCCATGGGTCATCTGGCCATAGTGGAGACGGTCGCCCTGGTATTCCTTGCCTGCCACGACGTAGGTGTACTTGATCTTCGGGCGATAGCTCCCGCCTTCATCGCTGCTGATGCACTCGGACTCGCTGTGGGTGACAATGCCTGGCGTCACCGGGTAGCTGAGCGCATAGAGCTGATGCAAGGCGCCCCAGCCCAGGTGGACATCAAAAAGCAAGGTCACAGCCGACCAGAACAACGCGGCGACAATGGGGACACCCACGGGAACGCGGCTGGAAGCTCGATTCATCGCCATGGCTGAGTTCCTGACTCCTCGCCTTCGTCAGCATTACATCGGCCAGCGCCACGCTCAGGCAGCTTGCTTTCACGCGTTGGTGGGCCATGCTGCCCACGACGTCACGATTGTATCGAATAGACGCACCGACACCGAGGCCTGACCTTCAAGACCAAAGATCAGCAGAATCGCGTCCGCTCTATCGGAAGGTGATCCATGCGGAAACTCATCATCGCGCTTCTGCTGTCGGTCCTCGTCGTTGGAGGCCTGTATGCAGCTGGCGCTGGCCGGAATCTCCAGCCATCTGCAACTCAGGACAAGATCGCCGTGTATTTCTCGCCCGGCGGCGGCTGCACCGAAGCCGTTGTCGCCGAGATCGCGCAGGCCCAGAAGAGCATCAACCTGCAGGCATGTTCCTTCACGTCGGTCCCCATCGCCAAGGCCATCGTAGCTGCCCACAAGCGGGGCGTGGTGGTCACGGCGGTCCTGGACAAGAGCCAGCGCACAGAAAAGTATTCATCGGCCACATTCCTGAAGAACGCGGGCGTGCCGGTCTCCATCGACGACAAACACGCAATCGCGCACAACAAGATCATCCTCATTGACGGCAGGACGATCACCGGCAGCTTCAACTTCACCAAAGCGGCCGAGGAGCACAACGCGGAAAACCTGCTGGTCATCCACGACAAAGCGGAGTTGTATGCCGCGTACGAGAAGAACTTCCAGGACCATCTGGGGCACTCGGTGAAATACGGCGAGTGAACTGACGGCGATCGGCAGTGGCGGCGTTTCCGTTGGCGGGCAATTGGGGCCGGGGCAGAGGCTTGTGGCTCCTTGTGAACCCGGTAGGATCGTCAACCGGAGTCTACGGCAGTCGCGTTCACGTAAGATCCGGGAATCGCATGAAAGCAGGCCTGCTCATTGTCGTGATCGGTTCGGCTTTGATGACCGCCGCTTCATCGTCATCCGCTGCAGGGGCAGAGGTCGTGACCGTCGAGCCAGCCAGGGACGACGTCATGCTCCTCAATCCCGGCAAGGGCTGGGTGCAGTATTACGGAACCGACAAATACACCAAGGACTACATCAGCGTCGGTTACACACGCTGGGCCTGGTCGGTCATCGAGCCCAAGGAAGAGCAGTTCAACTGGAAGGAGATCGACGACTTCATCAAGACGTTCAAACGCTACGACAAGAAGATCGCCTTCGGCGTAATGAGCGTCAGCACGGGGCTGGGGCAGTACGTCACGCCCAAATGGGTCTTTGACGCGGGAGCGGCTCAGCTTGCGGTTCCTGACGCCGCCTCGCCCACCGGTCAGCAGATCATCCCAAAGACCTGGGACGATCCGGTCTTTCTCAAGAAGCTGAAGGCGTTCGTCCAGGCGCTGGGCAAGCATTATGACGGCAGCCCCGACATCGCCTTCATCGACATCCGGTTCTTACGGCAACTGGGGCGAAGGGCACATCGGCATGCTCAAGGCCCCGGGCATCGTTCTGACTCCGCCGGAGAATCTCAAGAACAACTATCTCCTGCCCTATATCGAGGCGTTTCCCCGTACCCAGCTCATCGTCCCTTGGGGGCATGACGGCTACAACGGCGTCTACGACTGGGCCATCGCCAAGGGCGCCGGCATCCGCCGTGACGGCATCCTCAGCGAGTGGTCCAAGGATGGCTCGGAATGCCTGCGCGCCCATGGCCACCAGCCTGCGGTCTTTGAATACTGCGATGGCTACGCAGAAATGAAAAAGAGCGGCTGGTGGAAACCTGATGTCCTGAAGGGCACCTATTTCAAGGGCGGCAAGCCAACGTATATGCAGTGGAACTCCAAGATATTCGAGGAGAACCGCGACTTCTGCCTGAGCCTGGGCAACTATGTCGGCTATCACTTCGTTCTTGAAAAAGCGATATTCCCGACCGTCTTTCAGCGATCTGCCCCGTTCCAGGTGAAGCTGCAATGGCTCAACGACGGCGTTGCCTTCCTGTATCAGCCGTGCCACGTTGCCGTCGCTCTCCTGGACGCCGAGAACCGCATGATGGAAAAGCACTGGCTCGCCGATGCCAACCCTCGGCGTTGGTCGCCGGGTGAGCGTATGGCGGAAATCGCGGACGCGAGCTTTGCGGCGGCCGCGCCTGGGTCGTATCAGTTTGCCGTGGGGTTGTTCTTGAGCCAGGATGACGCCAATCCCGCATATCGGCTGGGAATCCGGGGAAGGACGGCTGAGGGCTGGTACGTGCTTCAGGAGCGGGTGACGGTCAAATGAGAGAGGCGATTCAGAGCCTCAACAGCGGTTCCCCGAACTGCAATCAACCGGATGGCCCGGCATCAGGCGGAGCACTGAAGAAGATCACCGCTAGGCACATCGCCAACGTGTCCAGCCCCATCTGCGGCTCGCCCCGGATGTATGCCAGCGCCGCCAGCGATGGTGACGCGCCGAGCAGCCAGTCAAAGGCGGCATCCAGCCCGTCATTCGTCGACCCGAGCAGCCTTGGGCTATACTGGTGAGCGATGGGCTTGACGATCCACTATCAGCTTCGCTCGACCGCCAGAAGCGCCGAAGACGCACGGGAACTGGTCGTGCAGCTTCGCCAGCGGGCAATGGATTTGCCGTTCAAAGAAGTGCGTGAAGTCCTCGACCTTACCGGCCCGGCTTGCGATTACGAGCAGCGGGGAAAGGGCGATCCCAACCGCTGGCTTTTGCTCCAAGGCCACCAAGTCATCATCCACGGCGAGTACACGTACCACCTTGCCCCGAAGCGGCTGATCGCATTTTCAACTTGGCCGGGGGAAGGCTCGGGGCCAGCGAACTTCGGCCTGTGCCGATATCCCCGCACCGTCGAAGGCTATGACGGGAAGAAGGTGACGACCGGCCTTCCTTCGGGGTGGTCTTGGCGGTCGTTCTGCAAAACGCAATATGCCAGCAACCCTGACCTGGGCGGAATCGAGAGCTTCCTCCGCTGCCATCTTTCAGTCATCAAGGTGCTGGACCACGCACAAGCGATCGGCATCCTTGGCGAAGTGTCCGACGAGGGCGGCTATTGGGAAGGCCGGAATGTTCAGTCGCTCGTGGAAGAAGTCGGCCACTGGAACTCGATGATTGCCCGGCTGGTCGGTGGGATGAAGGACTTGTTCGGCGGGAAGGGCTTGGCGTCCGAGATCACGAAGTTTCCGAACTTCGAGCATTCTGGAGGCCGAGGGGCGCGCTGAGGATCGGGAGGACGAAGGCGATATTCTCCCACGATGACCTACAATTGGTGCATGACGTGCAACATTGATGCGAAGGGGCGAGCGATCCGAAGAACCGCCGGCGTTCTGTGCTGCGTACTGGGCATCATCCTGCTGGCGCTCGCCCTGGCCGCACACGGCTACCGCTGGCTGTTCATCGGAATCGGACTGACGCTACTCGCCGCCGGGCTCTTTCAGCTTTATGAGAGCCGCAAGGGCTGGTGTGCGCTGCGGGCCATGGGCATGAAGACGCCGTTTTGATGCACCGGCTCGGCCCAAGCGTCGGCCAAGCGTTGGAAGGTCGTCTTCACGCCGATAAGATGGCCGCACGGACCAAGGACGTTCCCCATGAGAAAGCCCCGTGGCTCTGCCCAAGGCATCGCGATCGGCGGCTTGGCGTCGATCATCGTGTGCTCGGTCTTGTTCCGCGCACATTGGTGGCGAGTTGTTGAGTGCCGAGGTTTTCCCGTGGTGCTCATGGGCCGTGGCGGCAGCGGGGTGCAAGGCCATGAGCAACGATGCCGTCATCAGCAGCACCAGGACCAACAACGCTAAGGCTTCCACGGCACGCTCTTGAGATCCTTCCGAACAGCGTCAACCTCTTCCTGGTCCCATTCAGGCACCGGCAGACCGTCATGCTCCAGCATCGCCCGGAAGAACTTGCTGGCGATGATCTCATCGCCCAGCTGCGTGGGATGATGGCCATCCTTCACCAAGGCAATATCCTTGTACTTGGCCGTGTCCTCCCAGACGCCTTTCACATAGATGAACCGGGGAATCTTCTCCGCCGCGATCTTGGCCAGAGCGTACCACTCCTCATTGCGATTCCATTCGTTCGGATCGTCAAGATCCCGCCAGTATTTCTTGGGCGACAGGAAGTAAAGGGCCGCGCCATCGTCAAGAATGGCCTTGATGTGGGTCCGTAGAAAATTCACGGCCATGTTGATGTGTTCGGCATCATCCGGCCCCATGATCCTGCTTTTCGGGATGCAGGCGTAGCCCGTGTTGTTCATGGCGATGACGATGACCGGAGTGCCAGGGTTGTCCTTGATCAGCTTCTGCACTGTCCTGAGATAGCGGTCGCTACGAAGCGCCTCCCATTTGCTGGGATCAGCTTGAGACGGCTTGCAGTTGATCCAGCCGGGCATGCGCCATTGCGCGCCGCCGATGGAATAGTTGGAGATTTGCAGCGGGCAACTGACCCCGCTCTTGCCGGTGTAGCGGCAAAACTTGCGCTGCAGACGCGCCGGATAGCCCAGAGTCGTTGATGGGCCATAGCTCGCGAAGAGCCGCTTTTCACCGCTGAAGATCTTGAGATCATTGACTGCGCCGGATGCAGGAACGGGATTGGGTTTCGCAACGGCCTGTTCTTCAGCACCTGCTGGTGGCGTGGAGAACAGGATCACGAGACCTGCGACCCCAAGAAATGCCGCGCAAACGCAACTGCGCACGTCCGTCTTGCTTTCCATTCGTTTCTCCTTGTCTCACCGTCTGGAACTATACCTGAAACAGATGCCACCGGCAGCAGACCCGCGCAGCCAAGACCAAGCACCGGCTCAGCCCTCGTGACCATCAGCCATATCTGGCCACGGTCCGCATAATGCCGAATGGGCCATTTTTCCACGGGACGCCACTCATGGTCGCAGCACCCGACACCGGCGGCGGTAGATAGCCGCTGGATGCGAATGAATGCGAAGAGGGTACACCCAGCGCTCATCGCGGGCGGTTGCCCACGGCGGCGTGAACCGGCTCGAAGCGGCCCTGCCGAAGACGATGATCTACAGGGCGTAGCCCGGTGAGTCCCCCGAGCGACCGCCCAGCCGCAGAGCAGAGATCCCGCCCCGATGCGCTGTCCAAACCGGCCGGGGCGTTGCGGATTCACGCGCTCGGGCGGGCCGGGAGGGCCATCGAGCTCTACGAGCAGGCCTTGGGCATCCATCGCGAGATCGCTACTTCTCTCCGATGCAATACAGGAACTGCTCTCCCCGGATGTAGATCCGGCTGCCATCGAAAATCGGCGATGCCTCGGTCTGCTCCTGGTGCGGGCCCGACCAGTAGTTCCTGGTCCCGCCAGTGTTCGAGACCTGCTCGGGAACGGTCTGCACGATCGTGTTCCTGGCCACCTCTTTGTATGTCCGCCCCGGCTCCATCACGATCGTGCAGTTGCCCGAGTCGATCATATAGATGTATTTCCCGGCCAGCGCGGGGCTGGCGCCAATGCCCACCCCGGTGGTCTTGCGGCTGCAAGGGTTCCTGAAATCAAACGGCGGAAACGTGCCGTAGACCAGTACGTCCTTGTTCCAGGTCCTGGTTGTGTCAAGCACGTTCAGCTTGCCAAAATTCCCCAGGCAATAGAGCAGGCCGTCATGGTAGAGCGGCGAGGCCGTCTGGAATCCGGTGATCGACTGGTCGACTTTCAGCCTGGGGCTATCCTCCAATCGCACGCTGACCCGGTTGTACTCCTCCTTGATCAGCGGCGTCAGGGTGATGGCGCTATCGCCTTTGGCTTCCCATTTGACGAAGCTCGCATGCCCGGCCGCGTAGTAGATCATGTTGCCATGGGTAACCGCGCTGCCTGCGGGCATGTCGCCTACGCGAGGGACAAGCACCTTCCCATCCTTCACGCGAAAATAATTGCCCGACGCGACGGCGAAATCCGTATCATTGGCCCGGAGGGCGAGGATCGAGTAGCCGCTGCCGAAGGTCTGCCGGTACAGCTCCGCTCCCGTTCGCTTGTCCAACGCGCGGCAGAGTTGTCGAAGGTGCAAGCAGGATATCTCCCACCAGCAGCGGCGAACTGGCAAAACCATGCTCGCCCCAGACTTTCTTCAATGATTCGTAGACGAACCACTTCCTGTTGCCGTCCAGATCGTAGCAGACCGTGATCCCATCTCCGCTGACGACATAGACGCATCTGCCGTCGGAGCACGGCGTCGGCGCGGTGTAGCCGGTCCAGCTCTCGACATACATGTCCGGCGGCAGCTTGTATTTTCTGTCGGCCTTGCCGCTGAGCGCGTCGATCTTCTTCACAAGCTCGTTCTTCTGCCTGAACCATTCGGCCGTCCAGCCTTGCGCCACAAAGGCATCGTTGAGCTTATCCAGTTCTGCGATCAGCGGCTCGACTTCCTTGAAGGCCGGATTGGCCGCCTTTTCAGCGTCGGTCACGCCCATGAACGGTGGAAACGAGCGCACCCACAACACCTTGCCGGTGTTCTTGTCCAGGCAGATCAGGTCATACGGTTCCGAGAGCGTGAATATCCTGTCGCCCACGATGATCGGTGTCGACCACGTGTAGCACGGCAGTTTCGTCTTCCGGAGGATGTTCCTGGATTCGCCGTTCTCCTTCTGATACCAGACCGTCGGCGGCGTGGCATCGGGATAGTGGCCGGTCCCATCCCCGCGCCAGCCGACCACCGTGCCGTCCTGGGCAAGCGCCGCCGCTCCGCCTGCCAACACCAAAATGAGCACCAACCCGCGAACCAACATGTTCATCCCTTTCCACTCTTGTCCCCCGCCAGGAACACCGCCGAAAGCCAGGGCTGCCTCCCTCGCCATCCATCAACGTCACGGATCGGTTTCAGGCCTGCCTGTCGCAGCAGGTCGTTCATCTCGTTGATCACAACGTGCCTAGACTCATCAGACACGCGCTCCGTCAGGCAGTCCTTGAACCGGTATCCTTGTCAGACACGGGCGTGTCCGGGTGGTTATGTGAGTACGTGACAGCCGCGTCGGGATCGCACTCAACGGCCAACGCGACGTTCACCCCGGCCGCAATCGCGCCCAGGCTCATGCCTCCCGCACCGGCAAACAGGTCGATCCCGATCATTGCTCGCGCTATCCCGCATGCAAGAGATGCCCACAGTATAGTGCGGCAGACGCCGCCTTTTGAGCATGCTACTGGCCCCACCACATGCCGACAAGGGGAGCGGGCAGACGGGTACACTGACGTCGGCAAGGCAGCGCGTCCGGCACAATCCAAGCGCTGCGCCAACCGGCATTCCCACTCCTTCCCCTGCGAAGATCAGCGCACTGATCATCTCCGCCCGAGTCGAGAGGTAGTGGATGCGCCAGTGGAGCGGCTTGCGGCGACGGGCGTGGCGGTCGAGACGGGCCTTGAGGTTCCGCTGGGCGCTGCCGACGTAGGCGTAGACGCCAGGCTCGAAGGCAATGATGCCGAGGCGGCCGACGCGGATGCGACGGGGGCGTGCCAGCCGGAAGAGGGCGATGTAGACGCCGCCGGAGGGCGAGGATGTGCCCTCGTCAGATAACATGCCGCCACCTCTTTCGCTGCACGATCCGCACGATCAGCGTCGAATCCACGCCGTACTCGCGGCCCAGCTTGACATAGGATGTCTTGCCTCCGGCATAGACCCGCCGAATGCGGCGGACATTGGCCTCGGTCAGCTTCGAGCCAGGGTGTCTGCTGCCGCGAGAGAGCGAGCCGGTCTTGAGCATCCGCCGCACGATCTGCTTGCTGGTCGCAGGGCGCACGTGTGCCGGGTTGATGCAGTGCGCGTGATCGCAGGTGCGCAGCAGGCTCATGCCGGCTGGGACCGGCCCCTTGGCCAGGCGATACGCGAGGATGTGGGCGTAATGGTTCCGCCCCTTATGGGTGAGCCGCGCAGAACCGCTCTCGTGGCGGTTGCCGGTCCAGAGCCAGCAGCCGCCCTTGCCCGGGCGGGTGCGGGCTTTGAGGTCGGCGAGGGTGAAGCCGTGGAGGGATTTCATGGTGGCGATTGCTTACTCAATCGGGGCTGATTTTGGGTCGGATCACGACTGCTGCTTCTGGTTGAGGCTCTTGCCGGCATCCCAGCACCTGGCAAAGGATGCACCAAGCCGCCAATACCGGCTGCTGGGCATGTCGAAGAGCATTGGCTTGACCTTGCCGAAATCCACCTTGCCATCGGTCAGCACGCCCTCATCGCAATGGGTCTGGACGATCTCGCCTACGAACAATTCATGGCTGGTGAAGTCGAGGGCTTGAAGCAGGCGAACCTCCATGCAGATCGGGCAGCCGGCGATCATGGGGGCAGTCTTCAGCACGCCGTAGAAGGTCTCGAAGAGCGTGCCTTTGTCCTGGTCCCGACCGCTCACCAGGCCGCAGTAGTCGGTTTCCTTCACCAGCGACTCAGCGGGCACGTTGATGCTGAACGTGCCGTTCTGCTTGATCCCGGCGTTCGTGTAGTGGCTCTTGTGGCTGGAGATCGAGATGACGTTGACGGTGACGATGCCGACGTGGGCGATGGTGATGTAGTTGGGCCTGCCGTTGACCATCGCCCCGACCAGGACCGTGGGCATGGGGTAGAGGCAGTTCACCGCTCCGAGTTGTCTCTTCATGCAAATTCTCCTGATCGAGGGAAAGGATATCGCACAAAGCCGGGGACGGCCAGATGGGGTTGGAACGGCCATTACCTTTGGTCCAATTTTCGTCGGCGGAACGTTTACGCTCCTGAGCAGTGCCCGTATCATTCTGATACCGTGTTCGAGTCTCTGGGCACAATTCGTTACAGCCCAACAGCATTGGGCCAGACAATCTCCCCTAACTGGTGGGTGGTTCTGGACTGCGATCCCGATATCGGGAGATATTACCGTTATCTGTGTTACCTTGCGACATTTGAAAAGCTATATCGCCCGGCTTGGAAGGAACACGTTACAGTTGTCCGGGATGAAGAGCCTCCAGATGCGTTCAAGCCGAAGTGGGGACTTCATGATGGTCTTGTGATACCCTTTCAGTGTGACACCAACCTTCACTCGAATGGCGAATACTACTGGTTTGAGATTGTGTCTCCTTTGCTACTCGATCTGAGAGCTGCTCTTGGGTTAAGACGAGAGCCTGCGTTTTCGCTGCATTTGAGCATCGGACACTTGTGATTTACAGCTTTTCTCGCAGTGTCGGGTGATCCCGGTGCCGTGTGACTCCCAATGGAACGGTGCGAGCCACGCCCAGCCGTAAGATCAAATCAGTCGCCCGAAGCCAAACCGTCGTACCGTGATCGTCAGGTTTGTTGTCATCAGGCCCGCCCCACGAACTCGAATCGCGGCACCCGTCGCCCATCAACCTCGATTGATTCCTCGGACATTTTCCGTGGCCTCACCCACAGGCCATGCTCGCCGTACAAGGCCCGGTAAACGACCAGTTCTTCCAGCGTCTCGCTGTGACGGGCGATGCCGATGACCTCGTACTTCTTCCCCTTGTAGTGCCGGTAACGTCCCGGCTGGATCACGGTCGGCGTGCATGGTGTCTTGGCGAGTTGTTCGATCTGCTTCCGTAGTTGCCGCAACTCCTTCCGCAGCCGCTCGGCCCTATCCCGGTACGCCTTGCCTTTTCGAGTCGGCTTGGTGATCGACGTGGCGTTGAGTGTGCGGCGGAAGCTGATCTTCAGCCCCGCCATCTTCCGCCGGAGTTCTCGTTCGAGGGATGTCACTTCTTTCCCTCCCCGCCCACCCTCTTCAACAGCCACGCCATGTTCTCGCCCAGCACACGCATCGTCTTCAGCCCTTCCTCATCCTTCATGACATCGCCCTTGTCCCGGCCAACGCCGACGTTCCAGTAGGACGAACCGGGGACGAGCATCTGGTTGATGAGGAAGAAGTGGTTGATCGAATCGAACGCATGAAGTTCCCCGGCCCTTCGCACAGCGATGACTGCCGCCCCGATCTTTCGTCTGAGCAGGTCGCCGCTGGCACGGGTGACGAAGCCCGCCCGGTCGATCAACGCCTTGGTTTCCGGCGTCAGGTCGGCGAAGTAGGTGGGCGAGCCAAGAATGATGCCATCGGCTTCGACCATTTTGGCGATGCACTCGTTCGCCACATCATCGTCGTTCACGCAACGTCCGTCCTTCTTCCGCACGCAGGCGTAGCACGCCCTGCACCCGTGGATGTTGCTGCCGCCAAGCTGGTAGACCTCGGTCTGCATGCCCTCGGCCTTGATTGGCTCAAGAACGTGATTGAGCAGGATGCTCGTGTTGCCGTCTGCACGTGGACTGCCGTTGAAGGCGACGATTTTCATGGAGAAACTCCTGTCGTGCGGAGGGCGCACGTCCTTTACCCCATGCCCAACTCCGCAGCAACAGCGGCCACTTTCACTGCTGCATCACTGCGGGACATACGACGGGTCTCCTGCAAGAACTGGACCGCCTTCTTCCGTTCGCCCGTTCTCACCAGCCCATACAGCCGCATTTCCCATTTCGCATCCACCCCCGGAGCAGTGGCAGCCAACCATTCCACTCGGATTTTGCCGTCGGGTATGCCGCAGGTGAGAATCCGTCGTCGGTCGTCGGGGTAGTGCTGTTCTTTGAACCGTTTGAGTTCGTCGATCATGGCGTCAACGTCGTTCGACTTGAACTCGCTCCACATTTCAGGATTCTCGGCCTCGATCACTTCCCATGCCGAGCGATAGCCTTTACGTGCATGTTCGAGGCCGACCGTTTCGTTCCATGCCATGTTGGCGAACATCAGCGCAACATGGGCGGCTTCCGACGATGGAACGGCAGCGGGATTCCGCAGCAACCGCTCCGACATTTCCTTCATGATTTCGGATAACTTCCGGGGTTGGGCCGTCATGGTTCGGTTTTCCTAGCCGTCATAGTCCCGTGGCCGCTGCGACTTCGATGCGGTAGTTGTTCTCGACCATGACGACCCTGGCACTGACGATCTGCCTCTTGTCGTCGGGGAACATGGCCAGCTTCCGCGCGATCAGCGTTTCCATGTCCTTCATGATATTGGCTAGATCAGCCGGAGAAGTCGCCGGATTGAATTTCAGGTATCCCGCCTTGTACTGCTCAAGTTGATACCGCCGAACTTCGGGCGATGCGCAGGCCATATTCCATGCGGAACAGGCGGCGTTCAGACGATTCTGCCTCTCGCCCATCGTATCTCCCACCCAAAGAAAACCTGCCGCCATCTCCGAGATCATCTCGGACATCTTGCGTTTGGGCGAAGGAGCAGGGTTGTTTCGTTCGTTCATGTATGGCACCAGACGGCAGATGGCCGCATCAATTCTTTACACAGGCAATCGCTTCGGGTCCAGTTCTACCACCGACCCGGCTCGTTGCCCACCGAATGCTGCGTCGGCTTAATCAGCGCGCGGCGACCTGAACGTCGGCCGTCGGCCGTGGCTATGGCGGATCAACTCGCACAAGAGTAGACTTGAACCCGTAATCGTCTATCTCAGAAGCAGTTCGGGCTTCGCGGGCGGGCTGCTCGCGCTTCAACCACCGGGAAGGATCGGCCAATGGCGATGGGGCCATCAAGGTGGAAGGTTATCACACCCTCGGAATTCCCGTGGGAGCAGGAGGCCTTCGACTTCATTCGCAGCCAGTTGCCGGATTCAGATCCCTATCTCGCCTGGCAGGGCTTCAACTTCATCTCCGACAACGGCAGCATCTACGAAGTCGATGTTCTGATCCTTACGCCGATGGGGTTCTTCCTCGTCGAGGTGAAGAGCCGCCCGGGCGTTCTCGCCGGCGACGCCGCTACCTGGACCTGGAAGCACGAAGGCCGACTCGCCAGCGCCGACAACCCGCTGATTCTCGCCAACAGCAAGACCAAGAAGCTCATCGGCCTTCTCCGCCGCCAGAAAGCCTTCAAGGATGTGCGGTCGCCCTATCTTGAAGCGCTCGTGTTCTGCTCCGCGCCGGGGCTTCAGTGTGAGCTTCCCGATCATGCCCGCACCCGCGTTTGTCTTCGCGATCGCGAGGCGAAGGAAGGCCGCGAGGCCCACCCGGGCATCATCGCTGCCCTCACCGATGGGTGCATTTTCGGCGTCAACACCTCCCGCACACCCCGCATCGACCGGCCCATCATGCACGCGGTCAGCCGGGCGATGGAGCAGGCCGGCATTCGCCAGTCCGAGCGCTATCGCACCATCAGTGATTACCGGCTCAAGTCCCTGCTGATGGAGGGCCCGGGCTGGCAGGATTGGGAGGGCGTTCATGTTTCGCTGCCTGACAACCGCCGCCGCATTCGCCGCTACACCTTGTCCACCGCCGCCTCCGACGAGGAGCGATCGACGCTGCTGCGTGCCGCCCGCCGTGAATATCAGATCCTCGACGGCCTCAACCACCCTCATATCCTGGGCGTAAAGGGCTTCACCGACAACGAATTCGGCCCCGCGATCATCTTCGAGCACTACCCCAAGGCGGTTCGACTCGACCATTATCTCACCGAAGCCGGCAGCCGCATTGGCATCGACGTTCGCCTCGGCCTGCTGCGGCAGATCGCCGAGGCCATGAAATATGCCCACGGCAAGGGCATCTATCATCGAAGCCTGTCGCCGCAGAGCGTGCTGGTCACAGATCCCGCTGAAGCTGTTCCGCAGGCCAGGATTTTCAACTGGCAGACTGGCTCCAAGGAACTGTCCAGCAGCACGAGCAATCCAACAGGCAGACCGGTCACCGCCACGGTGCATATCGAGCAGTTGGTGGAGGACAGCGCGATCGCTTACATGGCCCCCGAGGCGATGCTTGAGCATCAAACCGGCGGCCAGCACCTGGACGTTTTCTCTCTGGGCGCCCTTGCCTATCACCTGTTTTCCGGTAAGCCGCCCGCGTCCGGGTTCTTCGAGTTGAACCAGCGGATTCGCGAGACGCATGGCCTGCAGATTTCCGCCGTGCTGGACGGCGCCCCCAAGGAATTGCAGGAGCTCGTTCAGTACGCCACTCACCCTGAGGTCAGCAGCCGCTATCCGAGCGTGGATGATTTCCTTCAGCAGTTGGACCTGGTGGAAGATGAATACACCGCTCCGCAGCAGGAGCAGACGGTCCATCCGCTCGATGCCAAGAAGAATGATCGCCTTGAGGGCGGCCTCGTCGTCAAGGGCCGCATTGGCTCCGGCTCAACGTCGGTGGTTCTTCTGGTGGATGACGATGGCCAGGAGCGGGTGCTGAAGATCGCCCGCAGCCCCGAACACAACAACCGCCTGAAGGATGAGGCCGAAGTCCTTCAGAAACTCCGCCACCAGTCCATCGTCGAGGTCTTCCGCACCGTTCAGATGCACGGCCTGACGGGCATCATCATGGAACGGGCCGGCAATGAAACCCTGGCCAAGCGAATCGCTGACGATGGCCATCTCCATCCTGATCTGCTGCAGCGGTTCGGCGAAGACCTGCTGCTCACCGTCGATTGGCTTGAACAGAAGGGCATCCCCCATCGCGACATCAAGCCTGACAACATCGGCGTGATGCCCGTTGGCCGGGGCGATCAACTGCACTTGGTCCTTTTCGATTTCTCACTGTCGCGAACTTCACCCGACAGCATCCGTGCCGGCACGGCCCGCTACATGGACCCGTTTCTCTCCCTGCGCAAGCCGGCCCGATGGGATCTCGCGGCCGAGCGCTACTCCGCGGCCGTGACTCTCTACGAGATGGCCGCCGGGAGCGATTTCCCGCTGAAATGGGGTGACGGCCGCACCGATCCGTCTCAGCTCAACTGCGAAGTGACTCTCGATGCCGAACGCTTCGATCCCGAAGTTCGCGATGGCTTGTCGGCGTTCTTCACACAGGCCCTGAAACGAGATCCCGCCCAGCGGTTCGACAACTGCCGCGACATGCTGGAGGCGTGGCGGCAGATCTTCAAGCAAGCCGAGCAGACGGTGAAGCCCGCCGATCAGCCGGTCGTTGACCCTGACAAGGCGATCGCCGATGCGACACTTGAGACGCACGTAATGCAGTTGGGCCTCGCGTCGCGAGCTGTCACGGCGTTGGATCGCCTGAACATCAACACAGTCCGCGAACTGCTCGGCTTTCCGTTGCGGCGGATCTACCGCATGCGTGGCGTCGGCAACAAAACCCGCCGTCATCTGGCCGAGGCCGTCACCAAGCTCGCGCTCGGTTCCCTGACGTGAAACCCACCGGCCCGCTCGAAGCTGGCGCGACAGCCACCGAGGGCCAGGAGCCGGAATCTCCGGTCTGGAGCGTCGATCGAATCGTGCAGACGCTGACCGGCGGCGCCCCGGCGAAGAAGAAGGATATTGAGCTCAAGGCCATCCGTACATTCCTCAACCTGGAGCAGATCGACACACCGCCCCTGGGCCACTGGCCGACCCAGACCGAAGTGGCCACCGATCTCTCGATCGGCAAGGCAAGGCTGAATCAGTGGATTGACGAAGCTCGTTGTCGCTGGCAGAAGAACCCCTCCATCACCACCGTCCGCCACGAGTTGTTGGCGATCCTCGACAGCAGCGGCGGCGTCATGACCGCCGCCAGGCTTGGCCGGGCGCTGCTGGCAACCCGCGGCTCCAATCTGGTTGATGAGAATCAGCGTTCTCGCATGGCATCGGCGGTCGTGCGTGCCGCCGTGGAGACCGAGCGAGGCATGGTGGAGCCGCGCATCGCCTCGCGCCGGCGCCGATCTGGTGCTGATCGCCCGGGTCTACGATGAGGATGATGCCACGAGTCTCTGCGACTACGGCCTGCGGCTGGGCGATGAGGCCGACAAGCTCGCGGCCGCCGAGCCGCTCCCCACGCCGCAGCGTGTGCTGGAATCGCTCCGCCGTATCAAGCGGCCGGAAAAGGCGCCTATATCCACGACAACAAGCTGGTGGCACTCGCCGCCGATGCATCGCAGAATGCCGCCGTTTCCAGCCGTATGGAACTCTATCCCCGCGGCATGCCTGCGGGCCGGGCGCTGAAGCTCGCGCTCGGCGCCCTCGCCGGCGTCAAGCAATTCACACTGGATCAGATTCGCGAGCGTGTCGAAGGCCGCTATGGCGAAGCCCAGCCACTGCCCGATCGCCCCGAACTGGACAAGTTGATTCGCGAAGTCGGCTGGCCGTTCCAATGGGATGAATCCATCTCCGCCTATCGCCCGGTGGGCGGCGTCATCGCCACCACCTCGTCGGCCACCACCTTGCCCCGCTATCAGACTACCACTGGGCCGCTGCAGGCCGTGACGCCCGAGGTGGCCGAGGCCCGCGAGTTTGAGGAGCGCCTGCTTCGGTCACTTGAGAAAGGCTCGTTCCTGGCTTTGAGCGTGGCGCCTCGCCATGTACGTCGGGCGGCCGCCGACCTGGCCGACCGGTTCGAGCTGGATGTCAGGAACCTCGATGATCTTCTGATCCGCGAGCTGCAGAGCCAGGCCAACGCCCGGAAGGTGGATTGGTCGGTGGTGCTCCGGGCCGATGCCGAAGGCCCGCATGGCCACGACTGGCCGAAATTGCAACTGCTGGTGAAAGCCGCCGTCGATCAGGTGGAGCAGCACGTGCTGTCACATCCGCGGCCGGTACTCCTAATGTACCCCGGCCTGGTTGCACGCTACGACCAGCTTGATTTCCTCGATCATCTTCGCGACGGCTGCGGCCGCAGCGGCAAGGTGCCGGGCTTGTGGCTGATGGTGGCTTCCGACCACCAGAGCACATTGCCGACGATTGACGGCAAGCCAGTCCCCGTGCTCGGGCATGGGCAGTGGGCGTGGATACCGGATGCGTGGCTGGAAAACGTCCACCGATCTAACGGGCATGCACCGGCGACTGTCGCTGTGCATGCCGCGAAGGCCGAAGGGCAATAGAACACAATGATCGACGCCAAAGCCCTGCTCTCCGACCTTCAGAAGCTCCTCAAGGTGCTTGAGGATGACATCCGCCGGCGGTGCGAGATGCAGCCGGAAGTGAATAAGCCGCTGCAGGCGCAGTACGCGGCGGCGAAGGACCACAATCGCACCGCACAGGCTTATGAGGTCTGGCGCGATGAGCAGATCACGCAGGCGGCCGTGGCGTGGATTCTCGGCTGCGTCTTCGTCCGCTTCTGCGAGGACAACCGCTTGATCGACCCGCCGCGACTGTCCGGCCCGGGCGATCGGCGCAAACGGGCCGAGGATGAGCACACACTCTACTTCCAGCAGCACCCCACGCTCTCCGACCGCGAATACCTCCAGTGGGTCTTCGAGCAGGTGGCCCAGCTCCCGGCCATGAAGGAGCTGTTCGACAAGCGACACAATCCCCTCTGGTCGCTGGGCGTCAGCGGCGACGGCGCCATGGCCCTCCGCGATTTCTGGCTCAGACGCGACGCGGCCACCGGCCTGCTGGTCCATGACTTCACCACGGAAGTTGCCAGTGACCAGTTGCCAGTTGCCAGTAAGGCCGCTGCATGCACTGGCAACTGGCAACCAATAACTGGCAACTCCTCTCCCGATCCCACCCGTTTCCTCGGCGACCTGTACCAGGACCTCTCCGAGTCGGCGCAAGAAGTACGCCCTGCTCCAGACGCCGATCTTCGTCGAGGAGTTCATCCTCGACCGTACGCTCGCGCCGGCCATCCGCGAGTTCGGCTTCCAACAGGTGCGGATGATCGACCCGACCTGCGGCTCCGGCCACTTCCTGCTGGGTGGATTCCACCGGCTGTTCGACCTGTGGGTGAAGCACGAGCCGAAGACGAATGTCCGCCAGCTCGCCCAGAACGCGTTGAACCAGGTGTACGGCGTCGACCTCAACCCGTATGCCGTAGCCATCGCCCGATTCCGCCTGCTGGTGGCCGCGTTGCGGGCCTGCGACATCAAGGAGCTGGACAAGGCCCCGGGATTCACGATCAACCTCGCGGCCGGCGATTCGCTGCTGCACGGCCCGCGGCCAACCGATCCGCATCTGTCAGCCGACAAGGGGGCCAGCGGCCGCCAGCAGTACCTGCTCGGCGCCGACCCGCTCGCCCATGTCTACGACACCGAGGATGCCCCGCTGCTCCAGAAGATCCTCGGCCAGCAGTATCACGCCGTCGTCGGCAACCCGCCGTACATCACGCCCAAGGACAAGGCGCTCAACGACGCCTACCGCGAACGCTTCGCCTCCTGCCACCGCAAGTACTCCCTGGCCGTGCCGTTCTTCCAGCGGTTCTTCGATCTGGCGATGTGCAACGGCGCGGCTGGCTTCGTCGGCATGATCACCGCCAATTCCTTCATGAAGCGGGAATTCGGCAAAAAGCTCATTGAGGAGTACCTGCCCCGCTGGGACCTATCCCACGTGATCGATACCTCCGGGGCCTACATCCCCGGCCACGGCACGCCGACGGTGATCCTCTTTGGCCGCAACCGTCGCCCGGCCAGCAGCACCGTGCGGGCGGTCATGGGCATCCGCGGCGAGCCCGCCACGCCCGAGGACCCGGCGCGCGGACTGGTCTGGTCCGCCATTCTCGCCCAGGTGGACCAAAACGGCTCCCAGAGCGAATTCGTCTCGGTCGCCGACTCGCCGCGCGAGAACTTCCACCGCCACCCTTGGAGCATCGGCGGCGGCGGTGCGGCAGAACTCAAAGAGATGCTCGACGAGGGGGCGATGAGCGTGCTCGGCGATGGAACCGAGTCCATAGGCTTCATGACGATCGTCAGCGAAGATGATGCGTTTCTACTTCCCAGCGGCGCGGCCGCGCGTCTTGAGGTGCCGGTGCGGCGATTTGTGACGGGCGATTCCGTGCGCGACTGGAGCATCACATCGTCAGAGTGCATAGTCTTTCCGTATTCGGTTAATGGAGAAACACGACGGCTGGCGGCGTTCGTAGACGCGGCCGCCGTCCGGCATTTCTGGCCATATCGTCTGACCCTGCGTCAACGCTTGATGTTCGGAAAGACAGCAGAGCAACATGGGATGGCATGGTACGCGTTCATGCACTTCGGAGAGGATCGCTATCAAAGTGAGCATACCATCGCCTTTGCGTCGGTCGCGACTCACAATCAATTCTGCCTGCGGAACGGAGCGGATGTACTGAATCGCCACGCCCCGGTGATCAAGCTGCCCGCCGCTGCCTCCCGCGACCAACACCTAGAACTTCTGGGCCTGCTCAACAGTTCCACCGCGTGCTTCTGGATGAAGCAGGTCTTCCACAACAAGGGGAGCACAGTGGATCAGCACGGGGCGCGGCAGCGGACGGATGCCTTCGAGGACTTCCACGAGTTTACCGGCACTGGGCTCCAGCAGTTCCCCCTCCCCGCCGATCGGCCGCTGGTCCTGCCGCGGTTGTTGGACGAGTTGGTGGGGCATCGAGCGGGTTTCCTGCCTGCCGCGGTGCTCAAGCTGGGCGTGCCCACACCCAAGGCCCTGGAGATGGCCCGCACCGGTGCCGCTGCTGTGCTGGGGCTGATGATCGCCGCCCAGGAGGATCTCGATTGGCAGTGTTACCGGCTCTACGGCCTGATAGACGAGGAGCTGCGTTACGCGGACGGCGTGATGCCCGCCATCCGACTGGGTCAGCGGGCCTTCGAGATCGTGCTGGCGCGGAAGATGGCGGCCGGCCAGATCGAGACGACATGGTTCGAGCGGCACGGCTCGACGCCGATCACGGAGATTCCCGCTGATTGGCCGGAGGCGTACAGCCAGATCGTCCGCCGGCGGATCGAGATCATCGAGAGCGACAAGAACATCGCGTTGATCGAGCGGCCGGAATACAAGCGGCGGTGGAACACCGAGCCGTGGGACCAGATGCAGGAGCGGGCGCTGCGGGAGTGGTTGCTGGATCGGCTGGAGGGGTGGCCGTTGGAGCAGAAGAGCGACGAAGCGACGAAGCGACTGAGCGACGAAGGGAAGACACCACGCAGCCTGATCTGGAACGAGCGGGAGCCGCGGCTGATGTCGGTTGCCCAGCTCGTCGAACGCGTGAGGGCCGACAAGCTCTTCTGTCAGGTGGCCGCTCTCTATCGCGGCCGCGAGGACTTCGACATGACGAAGCTCGTGGCCGATCTGGTGGAAGACGAGGCCGTGCCATTCCTGCCGGTGCTGCGGTACAAGGAATCGGGCCTGCGCAACCGGCGTGTGTGGGAGCAGGTGTGGGAGCTTCAGCGGCAGGAGGATGCGATCAACGGCCAGATCGCGGCCGCGGGCAACGACCAATCGAAAATCGAAAACCTGAAATCGAAAATCCCCGACCTCCCCTCCATCCCCGTGCCGCCAAAGTACAAGTCGGCCGACATGCTCAGCGGCCCGATGTGGCGGCTGCGCGGCAAGCTGGACGTGCCCAAGGAGCGGTTCGTGAGCTATCCGCACTGCCAGCGCGACGCCGACCCGACGCTCACCATCACCTGGGCCGGCTTCGACCACCTCCAGCAACTGCAAGGCGTGGCCGCGTACTACATGGACATGAAGGAGCGCGAAGGCTGGCCGGCGGATCGTCGCGTGCCGCTGCTGGCCGGGATGCTGGAACTGCTGCCGTGGGTGCTCCAGTGGCATAACGACGTGGACCCGGTGCATCAGCTCAGGATGGGCGACTACTACCGGGATTTCATCAACGACGAGGCGCGCGAGATGGGCAGGACGGTGGAGCAGATCAAGGCATGGACGCCGCCGGCGCGGAATGGCGGGCGAAGAAGGCAGCGACGAGTCACGAATGACGGGCAAGCGGTATAGAGCGCTCCGGCCGGCAGAGGCAGCCGACCGAAAGGAGCCGACGACATGGCAGTAATCGGAATCGATCTCGGAACGACGTACTCGACCGCGGCCTGCTGTGTCCGTGGCGTTCCGCGGATCCTGCATCTGGAAGGCGATGGCGCTATTCCGTCTGTCGTGGCGATGCGGAAGGATGGGACGATCGTGACTGGGCGGGCGGCGAAATGGCTGCAGGCGAAGGACCCCGCTAACACAATCGCAGGGGTCAAGCGCAAAATGGGTCAGGCGGTGAAAGTCCGCCTGGGAGACAAGGAATTCTCGCCCGAACAGGTGTCCGCCATGATCCTCAAACGGATCAAGGAACTGGCGGAGACGGAACTGGGCGAGTCGATCACGGGTGCGGTCATCTCGTGCCCGCACCACTCCGATGCGGCATTCAGGAACGCGACGGTAGAAGCCGCCAAGATAGCGGGGCTAGAGCTGCTGGGGCTTGTCGATGATCCGGTGGCAGCGGCCTGCGCCTATGCGGCAGACAAGCCGACCGACGACGCGAGAAGATTCGTTCTCGTCTACGACCTGGGTGGCGACGGGCTCAAGGTTTCGGTGGTGCAGATGGCCCAGGGGATGTTTCGAGTGCTGGGCGACGCTGGCAACCTGAGTCTGTGTGGGAGCAGCTTCGACGACCGCATCGTGGACTGGATGGTTGGCCGGATTCACGCAAAGAGCCCAGGACATCTGGCCGAGCCGTCGGATGAGAAGCGGGCAGCACTGCGGTCACGGCTTGGGATGCATGCCGAGGAGTGCAGGATTGCACTCTCTAGTGGCGATGCTCCGTATCGATTCCCAATTCGGGCGTGGGACGCCGCTGGCAGTGAGCCGATCCCGTTCAACGATCAGTTGAGCCGCAGCGAGTTTGAGACCTTGATCCATGACCTGCCAGAGCAGTCGCTCAAGTCGGTTGACCAGGCAATCAGAGTCGCGGGGCAGGGGGATCTGGACGTCGAGAAGCAGATTGCGACGATCCTGATGGTCGGCGGTAGCACGCAGATCCCATTGGTGAGGCAGACTCTGGAACGGCGATTCCCGGAAAAGCGGGTCGAGGGCGGGCAGCTTGGGATTGTGGCAATGGGAGCGAGTATCCTGGCGGGCGCCATCGGTGCGCAGCGGGATCCGGGGCACGGTCTTCTTGTCGAGGCGGCGGCCGCGGCCGAAGCGGGCAACCCGGGTAAGGCTATTCAACTGGCCGAACGCATCCCCCGGTCTTCTGCTGCCCACGCAGTGGCGCAGCAGTTCCTGGCCTCGCAGTGGGCGCACATGGGCACCGAAGCCGCCAACAAGGACCGAGACTACAAGCGGGCAGTCCAATTTCTGGAGCGTGCCTGCTCGCTCGCACCGGACGAAGTCCGGCTTCGGGAGCTGCATCGAGAGGTTCAGGCCGTAGCCGATCTTGATCATGCCGCCAGTCTCCGGACCCGGGGCGACTTGCCAGGTGCGATGGCCTGTCTCCAGGAGGCGGAGCGGCTTTGCCGCGCGATGGGGAACAAGGAGTGGCTGATGTCGTGCCTAGCCATGCAGGGCGTGATTCTCGCAGAGCGCGGGGAGCTCGGCACTGCGATGGCCTCGCTCGCGGAGCAGGAACGGCTCTGCCGTGAGCTGAGAAGCACGGATGCACTCCGAGCATGCCTAGCCAACCAGGCAGCGATCCGGATAGCATCCGGCGACTTTTCGCGCCAGCAGGAGGAGGCGCTGATTCGCGAAGCCGGAAGCGTTGCGAAGCCGCATTCGGACGCTCGCGGCATATTCCGCCGGCTGGCCAACTGGTTAGGATTTGGCTCGGCAGGCGGCCATCCGCCGTTCGCGGGTAACGCAAAGGAAGCACACAGGCACTCGGTTGCGCGGACCGGAACACCCGAGTTTCCCGGCGATACGGTCGATCGCGTGCATTTTTCCGTGGGCGCGCCAGCGGTCATGTCCCCCGGGAGCCGCCATGACATTGGCGTCTGGGCGCACCTGGGAAGCCAACGAAAGGAGGTCGCGGAACGCATCCGAGAGGAGTTGGGGCCCAGCCCGACACGGATCAAGAGCAAGGGGCCGGTGAAAGTGGCCCGCGGCAGCATCCTGACCGTGCGTTTGCGGATACCGGATGTCGTGGTGACGCCAGGGGAGGACACCATCCTCTGGGAAGGCGAAATCGGCAACGCAATCTTTGTCGCCCAAGTGCCGGCCTCTATTACCCCAGGCCCGCGAGAGGCTGTCGCGATCATCCATGTCGGCGGCATGAGGTTGGCGACGCTCAACTTCACCGTGCAGGTCGGGAACGTGTCTTCGTCGGGCGAGCCACCGCCGGTCCGCGAACGGCGTTACAGCCGGCCCTTCGCATCGTACGCCAGCGAGGACCGAGAGAAGGTTATGGCCCGTATCCAGGGCATCCAGAAGGCAGCTCCGAAGCTGGATATTTTCATTGATGTCGTGAGTCTGCGATCAGGCGAGAACTGGAAAGAGAGAATCAAGCAGGAGATTGAGCGCCGGGACGTGCTGTATCTGTTTTGGTCCAAGGCCGCGAGCCAGTCAAAATGGGTCGATTGGGAGTGGAGGTGTGGACTGGCAATGCACGGGATCGACTTCATTGACCCCGTGCCACTGGTCCGTCCCCACGATGTGCCTCCTCCTAAAGAACTGGCAAGTGTGTTACATTTCAACGACTGGGTCTTGGCTTATCTTAAGTCTGACGATCAGGGTTGAGGCCCGGACGATGACAAAACCGCGGCGGGTGCAATGGTCCACATAAAAGAACTCATATCGCTTCCCGAGAAGGTCTTCCGCGGCGATTTCGTGCTCAACCTCGCCGCCGGCGTGGAGAACCCCAAGGCGACGGTGGACACGTACGTCGTCACCGAACAGCTCGTCGAGTGCTTCAACGATGCACTGGCTTTCGTGAAGGGAGCAATCGACACGCACGGATCGCGGGCCTGCTATCTCCACGGCAGCTTCGGCAGCGGCAAGAGCCATTTCATGGCCATCCTGCACCTGCTGCTGCATGGCGACGTGAATGCGCGATCCATCCCCAGGCTGGCGCCAGTTGTCGCCCGGCACAACGCCTGGACGGAGAACCGCAAGTTTCTCCTGATTCCGTATCACATGATCGGCGCGGCCAACATGGAGTCGGCCATCCTGGGCGGCTATGCCGAGCACGTGCATCGGATGCACCCGCAGGCGCCCGTGCCGGCGGTGTATAAGTCGGAATTGCTGCTGACCAACGCTCGTGTGCTGCGGGAGAAGATGGGAGATAAGTCGTTCCTCAATGCCCTCAACAGCGGCCAGAAATCCAGCGGCTGGGGCGACCTGGAGGCGACGTGGGATGTTGCGTCGTTTGAGAAGGCGGCCGGCAGCCAGCCGAATTCCGATGAGCGGCGGCGCCTGGTGGGCGATCTGGTGAAGCACCTGCTGCCGACATTTGCCGCGGCGGCCGCCAACGACGCCAATGCTTTTATTGATCTGGACAGCGGCTTGTCGGTGATGAGCCGCCATGCGGCGGACCTCGGCTACGACGCGGTGATTCTGTTCCTGGACGAGCTGGTGCTGTGGCTGGCCAGCCGTGCGGCGGATGTGGATTTCGTCCACCGCGAGGGGCAGAAGCTGGCCAAGCTGGTGGAGTCGCAGTGCGCGGACCGGCCGGTTCCGCTGGTCAGTTTCGTCGCCCGCCAGAGGGACCTGCGGGAGCTGGTTGGCGAACACATCATGGGCGTGGAGCAGCTTCGTTTTTCCGATGCCCTGAAGCACTGGGAGGGGCGATTCGCCACGATCAAGCTGGAGGACCGCAATCTGCCGGAGATCGCGGCCGAGCGTGTGCTGAAGCCCAGGAGCGAGGCGGCCCGCCAGCAGATCGACGCCGCGTTCAGGGAAACCGAGCGATATCGGCAGGAGGTGATGGACACGCTGCTGACCAGCCAGGGCAGCCGCGACATGTTCCGCAAGGTGTATCCCTTCAGCCCGGCGCTGGTGGAGACGCTCGTGGCGGTGTCGTCGATGCTCCAGCGGGAGCGGACGGCGTTGAAGGTGATGCTGGAGCTGCTGGTCAAGCAGAAGGATACGTTGGAGCTGGGGCATGTCGTGCCGGCCGGAGATCTGTGGGATTACGTGGCCCACGGCGATGAGGCGTTCATTGATGAGATGCGGCGATCCTTCGACGCCGCCCGGAAGCTCTATCACGAGCAGCTCCTGCCCATGCTGGAACAGGATTGTGGGATTCGGCGTGAGGAATTGCTCAAGCGGCCGTGGAATGACCCGCAGGCGACGCAGTTCCGCAATGACGAGCGGCTGCTGAAGACGCTGCTGTTGGCGGCACTGGTGCCGCAGGTTGAGGCTTTCCGAAACCTGACCGGGGCCAAGCTGGCAGCGCTCAACCACGGGACGATCCGCTCGCCCATTGCGGGCCGCGAGGGCCAGATAGTCCTCAACAAGTGCCGCAACTGGGCGGGCAAGGTGGGGCAGATCCGCATCAGCGAAGATCAGAACCCGACCATCTCCATCATGCTCACCGGCGTCGATACCGAGAGCATCTTGGAGAAGGTCAAGAGCGAAGACAACCACGGAAATCGCCGGCGGAAGATATGGGAGATCCTGTGCGAGCAGTTCGGCATCGAGAACGTTGACGAGCTGCAGCTTACCCACGAGTTGGTCTGGCGAGGAACGCGGCGGCAGTTTGATGTGCTGTTCGCCAATATTCGTGAGCTGCCGGACGTGTCGATGCAGAATGATGGCCCAGCGTGGAAGGTGGTGGTGGATTTCCCATTCGATGTGGAAGGCCGCGGGCCGGGGGATGATCGGTCGCGAATCGAGAGGTTCGCCGACGAAGTCGGCGGGCGGCACCTGACAATCCTGTGGCTGCCCTCTTTCCTCAGCATCGCGGTGCAGCGGGACCTTGGCAAGCTGGTGCTGCTCGATCACGTGCTGAAGGAGGAGCGGTTTAACAGTCTGGCCGCCCACCTTTCGCCGGTCGATCGCGCTTCGGCAAAGTCGATGATGGAGAATCAGCGGAGCCAGTTGCGGCAGAAGATGGTCAAGTGCATGGAGGGAGCATACGGGATTGACAACCCGATGCCGGCTTCGCTGGACACGGCCCACGAGGTGCCAACCCACGTGTTCGCACTGGATGAAAGCTTCAAGCCGCAATCGCCGGTGGGGGCGAATCTGAAGCAGGCGTTGGAGCACCTGGTAGCACAGGCCCTCCAGCATCAATATCCGGCGCATCCGCACTTTGAGATCGAGGTGCGGCCGTCGGTGCTGAAGAACAAAGTGTGGCCGGAAATTGAGAAGGCGATTCAGTCGGAGGATGGGCGACTGCTGGTTGAGCAGTCGAATCGCGAGGTGCTGCGGCGTATCGCCAATCCGCTGAGGCTCGGTGAGATGACTGCCGAGACGCATTTTCTGATGGGGAGTTTCTGGAAGAACCACTTCCTCCAGAAGCACGCCGCCGCCAAAGGCGTCATGACAGTGGACACTCTCTGCACCTGGATCGACCAGCCAACGCCAATGGGCCTGCTGAAGGAGCAGCGAAACCTGCTGATCGTGGCATTCGCCGAGCAGACCAACCGTTCGTTCTTCCGCCATGGCGGGCCGTATCAACCAACGCTGGACGACATGCCACGTGACCTGGAACTGCGCGAGCAGACGCTGCCGGATACCGCCGACTGGAGCACGGCAGTGAAACGGGCAGGGGCGATCTTCGGCGTGAGCGGCTCGCCGCTGCTCAACGCGCTGAACCTGGCGAAGTTTGCGGATGACGTACGAAAGGAGGCGGGAACATATCGGGAACCGTGCGGCCGGCTGGTAGCGCGCCTGGGCCAGATTCTTCCGCAATGGCAGGTGGAGAGTCAGCAGTGCCCCCGATACCGAACAGCGGCAGCGACCGGTTCGCTGCTGGAGGCGGTCAACGCCGCAAACGAAGATGCGAAGCTGATCACCACGCTGGTGAAAGCGTCAGTGCCCACGACGGAAGCTGCGATGGGCAGCAGCCTGAAGAAGGCTTCTGCGATGCTGGCAGCCATGGATCAGCCTGTGTGGAGTGTGTTTGAGGGGCTGAATCATCTGGATGATGACCGGCGAATTGCGGCGGCGGCGATCGTGGATGAACTGCGGAGTGTCTTGAGCGCCGACGAGCATACGGTGGCGTTGGCCCCGGCCCTGATCGCACTGCAACAGCGTGCGGTGGATCTGCTGACCAAAGTCAAACCGCCGGAGCCCAAGCCCACGACATCAGCACCGCCATTGCCGCCGGCTCCGCCGACACCTGGCTGGATTAAGTCTGATGAAGGACAAGCGGATAAGCTGGATGGCGATGCCTTGAGCAAGCTCGTCGAGTCGCTGCGGAAGAAACTCGACAGCACGAAGCGATTGAGCGTTCGCTGGGAAATCTACCGCCGCGAGAAATGACGCAGGATGGCCCAGATTGCCCCGACAACCACGCAGATCCGAGCCCATGTGCAGCGGCTGCGGAAGAACCCAAAGCTCAGCCGCGAACTGGCCGTGGGGATTCACTCAACCGCGAAGTGGAGCGGTGGTGATAGCTTCACTGTGGAGGGTCAGCCGTATGAGATTGCCTGGTGTACCGGCCCGCTGCAGGTTCGTCATCTTCTAACGGAGCACGACGCCAGCGGCCGCGGCCTGGTGATCGTGACGCCGCTGGATGAGCGCGATCTCGGCGCCGACGTACTGGCTCGCCTGGCCCGCTCACGACTTGAGACGATTCGTGCGTGGGACATGCTGATGGAGCAGTTCCAGGCGAAGCAGGTGGATCCGCAGGTATCGGCCCACCGGTGGATCGCGGATGCGCTCCTGTCGCTGGTGCCGGAGGGTGGGTTTGCCGCCGTGCCGGCAGGCGTGCTGGATGCGCAGACGGTGTGGGAGGTACTGCTGACGCATAAGCTGGGGATTGTTCAGCACCCGGTCGATCTGGAGTCGATGCTGGCCTGGACGCAGAATGCGGAAGCTCTGCAGAAATACGCCGATTTGGAAGACGACTTCCGCAAAGCTTTGAGGGAATACCTGATTGGCGCCTGTGGATTGGCGGCGGCGGCCATACTCGACTGCATTGATGCCGGCCACGGTTGCGAGGCAGTTGCGTTGGGGCTTGTCTGCCGCGTGATCTTCCACCAGTCGGGCGGAGACAAACCCGCTTTTGAAGCCGGGGCAGTGCGGCTTGAAAAGTACATGATGGACCATCCGCTGGCGGCCGACACTGCACGTAGCTGGGCGACGGCCGCTGAGATCCTCGTGCGGAAGATCCAGCGGTCGGATGGAATCAACGCCGCCCGGCCGATCCTCGCTTCGGCGGATCAGTTGCTCGCGGACTTGAGGGGGCAGGCATTGGCGCTGCTCAGCGATGTGCTGCCGGCAGGCTTTGAGCGACGGCTGACCGAGTATGCCGGCCGGTTGTCGAGCTGGCTGCAGAGCAGATCTGAAGCAGATCGGGAAGCCCTCGCGATGGCGGCGTTCTCGGCGTGTCGGCACGATCAAGCCTGCTATCAGGCGGATCGCGTTCGTCGTGTGGAGATGTCGCTGCGGTTGGCGACGTATATCGACCGGGCGGCGGCGGCCGATGATCAGCCGGCACCATTTGACCAACTCGCCTTGAACTACGCGCACGAAGGTGGATTTGTCGATTGGGCACGAGCGGTTCTGGCGGGCGAGGGCTCAGCGGAACTCGCCGACGCATTCGCGAAGTTATCGGCGGTCATAACCGAACGACGCGAAATCCAGAACCGGCAGTTCGCTCAGGCGTTGGTGAACTGGTCGGCGGCTGGATCACAGCCCCGTGAGGTGGTCGCCATCGAGTCGGTTCTGGACCAGGTGGTGGTGCCACTCGCTCAGCAGGGCCCGGTCTTGCTGTTGGTGATCGACGGCATGAGCTTCGCCGTTTTTCGCGAGTTGTTGGAGGACCTTGTTGTCCGCCAGGGGTGGGCGCAACTTGCCGACGAGCGGCTGTCAAATGGTCAACCCGCAGTGGCCACGATTCCATCGGTCACCGAGCTCTCGCGGACGAGCTTGTTGTGTGGCAAGCTGAGCAAAGGTGGGCAATCGGAAGCGAGCGCCGGGTTTACGTCTCATGCTGGCCTTCTCAGTGTCAGCCGAAGTGGCGGAGCGCCATTGCTATTCCACAAGGCAGAACTGTCCGAATCCGGTGGTCAGGATCTCGCTGCCGACCTTCGCAGGGCGATTGGCTCCAACCGCAGGGTGATCGGCGTCGTGATCAACGCCGTGGACGACTATCTGCTCAAGGGCGATCAGGTGCAGCCTCGATGGACGCTTGAATATATCCGTGTGCTGCGGCCGCTTCTGCACGAGGCGGGCGTTGCAGGACAGGCAATGGTGCTAGTCAGCGATCATGGCCACGTGATCGGCCGACAGTCTGAGGGCCGCGAGGCTGCAGGCGGCGAGCGTTGGCGCGAAGCAACAAGTACGCCCGAGGCCGGCGAGATGCTGGTCAGCGGTCCTCGCGTGCTTGCCGGTGGCGGAAAGCTCATTGGTCTCTGGTCCGAAAAGATCCACTTTGGCGTGAAGAAGAACGGATATCACGGCGGTCTCTCGCCACAGGAAATGTTGGCCCCGCTGGCGGTTCTCGCTCCTGCTACCGGCAAACGGCCCGATGGCTGGAAGGAGCTGGGGCTCTACACGCCGGCATGGTGGGAATTCCAGCGGCCGGAAACTCAGCAGCCCGTTCAACCGCTGCAGATAGTCACGCCACCGCCGAAGGAAATCCCAACGACGCTTTTCGAGGTGCCGCCGGTGCTGCAGGTCTCGCCGCCCGAGCCAAAGACGCCCGAGTGGATTCCAGAACTGCTGGCCAGCCCGGTGTTCGAGGCACAGAAGAAGCTGGCCGGCCGAATACCTGTCGCAAATGCCATGCTTTGCGATATCCTTGCCGCCTTGGCCAGCCGGGGCGGGACGATGCTTCGGCCTGCGTTGGCCCGCCAGCTCAATCTGCCACCGCTTCGGCTGCCGGGTGTGATCGCCGGCGTGCGCCGACTGCTCAACGTGGACGGGGTCGATGTGCTGTCCATCGACGAGGCCTCGGACTCCATTGTGCTTGACGTGGAGCGACTGAAGCTGCAGTTTGACCTGAATTGAGCCCATGAACATTAGCCCGCAACGTCGTCTGGAAATCATCGATGCACTTCGTCGTGGCACGGTGCCGCAGCGAAGCCTTGATGCGTTTGCCGTTGGGCTGGACCGGTTTGAGCCGACCATTGGCGAGGAGTTGAGCCGCGTAAAGACCGGCAGTAGTGTTTTCAAGGCTGTGGCAGGTGAATACGGCACGGGCAAGACATTCTTCGCACGGTGGCTTCAGGAATACGCTCGCCAGCACGGGTTTGCCGCCGCAGAAGTCCAGATCTCCGAAACCGAAACTCCGCTGCACCAGCTCGAAACCGTTTATCGGCGGCTGATGGAGCGGCTCTCGACAGCGAGTACGCCGCAGGGAGCGCTGCGTGAGATCGTGGACAACTGGTTCTACACGCTGGAAGAGGACGTCCTCGCCGCCGGCAACGTCGATCGTGGGGATGGCAAAGCGCTATTGGACCGGACCAGTGAGCTGATGGAGCGGCGACTGGCATCCGTCACGCGGACGGCACCGATGTTTTCGGCGGCCCTTCGCGGCTACCGCCACGCCGTCGCAGACGGCGACAGCGCCGTAGCCGACAGCATACTCGCCTGGCTTGCCGGGCAGCCCAATGTCGGGGCGGCCGCGAAGAAGGCGGCTGGCGTAAAGGGCGATATCGACCATTTCGGGGCACTCAGTTTCCTGCAGGGCCTGCTGGTGGTGCTCCGCGACTCGGGGCACGCAGGGCTCGTGCTGGTTTTCGATGAGGTGGAGACGCTTCAGCGTGTGCGAAGTGATGTACGGGACAAGGGACTTAACGCGCTGAGACAGCTCATTGATGAAGTTGACGCCGGGCGATTTCCCGGCCTTTACCTGCTGGTCACGGGCACGCCGGCGTTCTACGACGGGCCGCAAGGTGTGCGGCGTCTGGAGCCTCTGGCTCAACGTCTACACGTGGATCTGAACACGCAGGCCCGCTTCGACAACCCCCGGGCGGTGCAGATCCGCCTCTCGGGCTTCTCATTGGACTCGCTGATTGAGGTGGGCCGCCGCGTCCGCCAGATCTACGCCACTCATTGCCCGAACGCGGAGCGGCTCTGCGCCCTGGCCGATGATGCGTATCTGAGGAAACTCGCCACGACGGTGACAGGATCGCTGGGGGGCAAGGTGGGCATTGCCCCGCGTCTGTTTCTGAAAAAGCTCGTGGGCGACATCTTGGACAGGATCGACATCCATGCGGATTTCGACCCCAATCAGCACTACGAGTTGACGATCGCGGAAAACGAGATGACTGACGCTGAGCGAAATGCCGCCCGCGGCGTCGACGACATTGACCTCAAAGTGTAGGTGGTGTGGCGTGAGCGATTTCGACCGCCTCCATCCTTCCCTTCAGCACCACGTGGTCAACTCGCTTGGGTGGAAAAGCCTGCGTCCGGTGCAGGAGCGGTGCATCGGTCCGGTTCTGGACGGTAAGAACATTCTGGTTCTGGCTCCAACCGCAGGTGGCAAGACCGAAGCCGCCATCTTCCCTCTGCTATCGCGTGCTCTTGCCGAAGGGTGGACGGGCCTGAGCATCCTCTATATCTGCCCAATCAAGGCTCTCCTCAACAACCTGCTACCGCGACTGGAGCACTACTGCAACCTGGTGGGCCGGCAGTGCGGGTTGTGGCATGGGGACGTAAGCGACAGCCAGCGTCGAGCAATGCTGGCGGAGCCACCGGACATTCTGCTGACCACACCCGAATCGCTCGAAGTCATGCTCGTGATGCGGCACCGCAAGCATCCCCAGTTTCTAGCTGGCATACGTGCAGTGGTTGTGGATGAGATGCATGCGTTCGCTGGAGATGATCGCGGATGGCACCTGCTGTCAGTCCTTCAGCGTATTGAAAGAATCGTCGGACGGCCGCTCCAGCGACTTGGGCTGTCCGCGACGATCGGGAATGCTGCGGATCTCCTGTCGTGGCTGGCGGATTCGGGCAAGGAGGGAGCGGTCATCGATGGGACGATCACAGGCGGCCCTGAGCCGGAAGTCCAGCTTGATCAGGTGAAATCCCTGGAGAATGCGGCAACTGTGATTGCATCGCTCCATCGGGGAGAAAAACGTCTGGTCTTCTGCGACAGCCGATCGCGAGTGGAGGAGCTGGCCCGGATGCTTCGCGAGCGGGATGTCGATACCTTTGTCTCACACAGCTCGCTGAGTGCAGATGAACGCAAACAGGCCGAGGCGGCATTCGCCGGGCGGAGCAACTGCGTTATTGTGGCCACCAGCACGCTGGAACTGGGCATCGACGTGGGTGACCTCGATCGCGTGATTCAGGTCGATTCGCCTTCCACGGTGGCTTCTTTCCTCCAGCGGATCGGCCGCACCGGCCGCCGCACCGGCCGCCGCACCGGCACGCGACGCAACTGCCTGTTTCTGGCCACCGATCGTGATGCGTTGCTGCAGGCCGCCGGGCTGATTGAGCTCTGGTCCAGCGGCTTTGTTGAGCCGGTGCAGCCCCCGCCGCTGCCGCTGCATATCTTCGCCCAGCAGATTATGGCTCTGGCCCTTCAGGAAGGCGGCCTTGCTCGCGACCGATGGCCGAGCTGGCTGGCGAAGGTTCCGGGCTTTGCGGCGATGCCGCGGGAGGAGTTGGAATCCCTGATCGACTTCATGATCAGCTCGCAGATCCTCTCCAGCGACAACGGCTTGCTGTGGTTGGGCGAGAAGGGCGAAAAGGATTACGGCCGCCGGCACTTCATGGAACTGCTGTCATGCTTTACCTCGCCACCGCTATTTCGCGTGTTGCACGGACAGCGCGAAATCGGGCTGGTTGACCAGATCTCCTTCGTGGTCCGCCAGGAGAGCACGCCCGTAATTCTCTTAGCGGGGCGAAACTGGCAGGTAACGCACTTGGACTGGGAAGCTCGAACAGCATTCGTCGTGCCCAGCAAATTGAGGGGCCGATCCCAATGGATGGGAAGTGGCCCTCCGCTAACGTATGAGTTGTGCCAGGCCATCCGCCGGGTCATCGTTGGTGACGGCGCCGCATCCCAATGGTCGCGTCGGGCCTGCGAGGGCATCGAGACGCTGCGGACAGAGATGCCGTCGTGCAGGCCGGGCCAAACGACCGTGGTATCCGCAGCTCCTGGCTCAAGTGCCTGGTGGACTTTCGGTGGCCTGCGGGCGAATGCAACGCTGGCAGAGGCGTTCCACAGCGAATGCGTCAAAGCGACGGCCGACAATTTACTGCTGGTGGTGCATGTGGGTATTGATACTCTTCAAGCCGGACTGCTGAATCGAGTCCGGGCCGCAGCGGCGGACCTGTGGCCGGCATCGCTGGTCGAGGGTGCCTTGGATAACCTGAAATTCAGCGAATGCCTGCCGAAGGATGCCGCGGAGCGGGTGCTGCGAGCCAGGCTCTCGGACGGTGAGGCCGCTCGCCGGATCGTCCGCGAGTCGGTGCGATTTGGTGCGTGAACCCCATGATGGCAATCGGCGGTATTCTCGGTGCCAGCTTGGCTGCTGATCGCTAAAGAAACGGACGAAACGTGGAAGAATAGATGAGGTTCGAGCCTTACTCTTCGGCCTGCTGAACTGCCGGCATCACGTCGGGCTGCCGTCACGGAAAAAAGGGGCAGCCGTTGGGTGGACGGCTGCCCATGTCTCGCAGCCCTATTGCAGGGCTGCACAGGGAGGAGGTCCACATCATCTATGTGGGGCAAGGTTCAGTCAAGACAATTCTCTTCGGGACGGAGCCTGACTCTGCCGGCGGCAACGGCTCCCATGGTGATCTGCCGGCGGGCTCCTCAGCATTTCGAGCGTTGACGGCGGAGTGAAGCCGTCCTACCGTGGCCATCTCCTGCCGCATTGCGGCTGGAATGCCCCTGCCGTGCGTTCGCGAAGTGCATGGCGGGGGTGCTTTGTTTGAGATGGGCAAGATCCGTGAGTTCACCGGCGTGAAGCTCGACTCGCTCACGATCCGGCCAGCATCGGCGCTGATCAACCACCTCAAGAGCATGCAGCCCGTTGACAACGGGGGCGGCCGGCAAGACGCGCGACCTGTGGCCGTGGTGTTGGGGGCTAGCGGGCCGTAGAATCAGGGCCTGCGCCGCCTGATCACAAGGAGTCGAATCATGGAGAAGATCGAAGTCATCCTCGCCAAAGCCAAAGAGACGAAGGGCACCTACGTATACGAGGAGGAACTGGGCGAGGGCGGAAAACCGCCGGTGCTCAAGACCCAGTACATTCAGAAATGGGCGCTGGGCTCCAATCCACCGGCCAAGATCAAGATCACGATCGAGGCCGCGTAATCGTGCTCCCGTGCGCCGATCTGCGGACAATGCCCAAGCCCTCGCCTTGTCGGAGGAATGCCATGACGCCACTCGCTCGATGCCTCACAGCCGCCGTGCTCATGATGCTTGCCTCGGCCCATGCTGCCGAGCCGCCGCAGTTGCTGGACGAAAACGCAAGCCGTTCGGCGAACGTGTTGCCGCCTCCCTCCACAGAGCAATCGCCCGAGACGAGAGCGGAGCTGGATCTCATCTTGCGCCTCCAGGACCAACGCACGCCAGAGCAGATCGCTCGCATCAAGGCCGATGCTCAGCTCACGGTGGCGGGTTTCTCGGGCGTGCTGGGAGCGTGGTGCATGCCGGTGAATCTGCCCCGCACGCAGCGACTGCTCCAGCATCTGGAAAGAGAGGCCAACCCCATCGGCACGAAGGCCAGGGCTGATTTTGCCCGCAGGCGGCCGAAGTTCCTGGACGAGCGGATCAAACCGGCTTTGGAAGGGCTTGACGATCCCTGCTACCCCAGCGGGAACGGCATGCGAGGCATGTTGTACGCCGTGGTGCTGGCGGAGTTGGCCCCGGACCAGAAAGAGGCCATCTTCGAGCGTGGGCGCGAGATCGGCTGGAGTCGGGTCATCGCTGGCGTCCACTATCCCAGCGATATCATGGCAGGCAGGGTCCTGGGTGTGGCGCTAGCCCGATCCGCATTGGCCAAGCCGGGCTTCCAACAGGAGCTGGCCAAGGCGAAAGAGGAGTTCGCTGCTGCCAGGAAGCGGTAATCGCGCATGAGCTAGTCCTTAAACAAGCGTGATGTTTCGTGATTTTGCTTCGCGTATGCATGGCTTTTTGTGCGCACACCACAACGCACGCGCCGATGTTCGCTTCGGCGATGTGCATCGGGTCCCGACTTGTGCTCGCTTCGTTCCAACTCCCAAGGCAGACGGCCGCGGCGAATCGGGGCTTCCTTGCCCCGACATCCTCTTGTGTCCCCTCAACACCGCAGCGGACGATGCATGGCCTCCGCCAGCCGCAGCAGACAGGACACCCACGGGTTCCACCCCATCAGCCGGTAGATGATCCGCCGGCCAGTCCGCACGATCTGGCACGGTAACCGCAGGATGCAAGCCAGGAACCGCTTGAACTCCATCCGCACCAGGCTCCGCTTCTCCTGCTCGTGCCGCGCGTCCCAGCCCGGAGTCACCGGCATCAGCAACCCGCACCACGCCTTCAGACTCCACGCCAGGCTGGACATCACCATATAGGCCCAGTTGCTGTGCAGGTTGTCCAGGGGATTCCGCATCGCCTTCACGCCGTTCTTGAGCTGTTCGATCAGGTTCTCCTGGTCGCAGCGGTCGTTGGCCGAGAAGACGATCTGCTCCGGCGTGCTCACCCGGTCATTGGTGAGGTAGAAGAAGTAACGGTACTGATGGAAGAGCACCTCCTGGCCCTTTTCCACAGCGATCTTCTTCCGCAACGCGATCATCCGATAGCCTTTCTTGCAGCAGGTCGGCCGGTACTCAAACTCGGTCACGTCCTCCCACTGCAGCACGAAGTTGCTGTAGCCACGCTCGCGGACGATCCGCTCCTTCACGTTCTCGGGCTTCTTCCGCTCCTCGGTTTTCACCTCGTACGTCGCCGGGCGCTGGAGCCGTCGCCATTCGTTCGCGGGCACCGTCTTGGCCAGAATTCGCCGGCCCTGGGTGTCGTCGGCCCCGAAGATGAACGTCACGTTCCCGCGGGCGTCCCATCCGTCCAGTTTCCAGGTCTGGGTAAAGTCGGTGTCGCCGCGCAGCAGAATGTGCTGGAACCCCGCCCGCTCGCACAGGACGATGGCCTTGTCCAGGTACTCATCGGCCTGCTCGTGGCTGGGCCGGTTGCCGCTGCGGTTCACCAGGTACAAGGGTTCCTTGGTGTTGGCCAGCGAGATCACCAGCGCATGGTAGCCCCACTGGCCATCGTAGGAGATGTCCATCCCTTGCTTGCATTCGCCATAGGTGGGAGCGATCGTCCCGTCGGCGTCGACGATGGCCTGGGCGAAGAACTCGGGGCCTTGCTGCTTCCAGACCTTCAACCGACTTTCATTGAACGTCTCCATCAGTTGGACGATCTGGGCATCGCTTTGGAAGCGTCGGCAGAAGTCGCCGGCGGTCGTGGGATCGGGCAGGCGCTGCGCCCCCAGACCGTCGAGGACGGCCTCGTTGGTGCGGAGCAGTTCCAGGTCCTCGATGCACGTCCCGTCATTCAGGATGTTGTAGGCCAGGGCGAGCACGTGGTCGCTTTCATGATAGGGCACGTGGCGCTGGAGGACGTGGATGTGCTGATCGATCAGCTCCGGCAGGCCGAGGTTCAGGACCATGAGGTGAATGGCCCCGAGCCCGCCGGCGGTGATCGCCCGACCGCGCTCGGCGACTTCGTAGTGAATGTTGCGGGCCTTGATGATGGGGCGCGGCTGGTTCCGCCAGCGTCGGCGGGCCAGCCGTCTGGCGATGCGACGCTTGCGTCGGGCGAGCTTCTGGTGTGTAGTGCTGTTCACTCGAAACGCCTCCTTGCGTTGGAAAGCTGGTTACTTTCATAGACCGCGTCGGACGCGGAAAGGCAGGCGTTTCGAGCATTTTTATTGGCGTGATCGCGCGAAAACGGCGCGGATCACGCTGGTTTAGGGGCTAGTAGGCAACGGCACTGTGTGTAGTGCTCGATCCGACCTGCCAGACATCCTGGCCAAGCCGCAGACGGTGCAGTTGCGATCACATCAGATCCGTGTTGTCTTTGTCTTTCTGCTGTATCACACCGCTAGCAGCGGCGCCAGCCGGATTGTGTGCATGAACACCTGCCTTCGTCCCCGCAAGCTGCGCCGGGTCCTTGGATATCGCTCGGCATCGTTTGACGAATTGTGGCAGTGCGGCATTCAATCTCTTCTCGACGGCGGCGACAGGGATGTTCAGGATTTCGCTGATCTGCCGGAGCGGAAACCAATGAAAGCGAGCCAGCAGGACGATCTCGCGTTGCATCGGCGGCATGTCCATCACGGCGTTGTGCGTCAGAAGTTGAAGCCCATGCCAATCGAGATCAGTATGCGATACAGCGCCAGCCAGGTGAACCATCAGCTTCTTTTGAAAGTACTCGCACTTCGGATCGCGCCAATTCATGGAGCCCTCGTCGTCGTTGACCTGGACCAGTCGGCGGTGCAGCACGGCCATTGAGCCGAACCGCTTGATGGCCATTCCCGTCGCGAAATGGCAGAGGAGGTCGTGGAGAGCAATGCAGGGCTCACGGCCCGCGTTGCCGTAGCCGCGAATTCGCTTCTGCACGAGGGATCGTCGGCTGAACTTCGCGAGCAACGCCTCGGCTTCGCGCCGCGTAAGGCTCGCGGACTTTTGCCACAGGGAGACCACCAGCGACTGTGGCGTCCAAGTCCCGGGCTCGAAGACCGCCAGTTCCGCGAAGCGGTTCTGTTCCCGCTCCTGCAGCACACGGACGCTGACGTCCATGGCCTTCCAGGCGTTTTGGTGCTGCTCCTCATCCGGGTGTTCGCTGGACAGGAACTCAAGGTCGTGGTCACGCAGAGCGTCGAGAACACCGTGCCAGGAATTGCCGCCATAGACCATGCCGCCGCACAATGCCAGCGCCAGCGGAAGGCGGCCACATTGCTCGATGATCTCGGCGGCTTCGGGCGGCAGATCATCCGACCCGATGTCCGCCGATGCACCGAGAATCGCTCGGGCCTCCGCTCGCGTGGGCAGTTCAACCCGGTAATGGTTCTCTTTCGCGGCCAAAGCGGTGACGAGCCCCGCGTCACGAGTGGTCAGGAGGATGCGGCCGCGTGGACCGATGACGTTGAATGCGTCGGCGTGACCGCGTTCCCACACATCATCCAGAAGCAAGAGCACTGCACGCTCGGCCAATAGCCGACGAAGTTGTTCCTTTCCGCTGCCCTCGTCCTCAAATTTGTCATGGCCTCCCAGCGCAGCGGCCAGCCGTTTCTGAACGTGCAGGATATCCGGCTGCTGGCCGAGCGCTACCCAGTAGATGCCATCCGGGAATGCACGCTGTACCTGCGGATGGTGGGCGAGGGCACTGGCCAGCACGCTCTTCCCGATCCCGCCCATGCCCTGCAGCCCCAAGCGGGCAGCGGCACCAGTCACGACCACGGGCTTCTGGAGGTCGATCAGCAGTATGTCGCGCAACGCATGGAGCCGTTCCGGCTGGGCGCGGTATCCCGGCGGAAGCTCGGGCACGGCCACGAGCTTGCCCACCGGCGGCAGCGGCTCCTGGAGTTGGCGGACGAAGCTCTTCAGGTGCGCGTCATATCGCGAATCGTCCCGGAAGTCCTCCGCATGGAGCAGTTTGAGTTCCTCCGGCACCAGATCGTACCCACTGATCCTGTTTCCCTGGGAATCCCTACCATCGAGCCGGATGATGGGGTTTACGCACTTGTTCGCGGCGAAATAGGCGAACTGCCATTCTTGTGTGACATAGTCGGACGCGACCGCCTGTGGGCCAACCACAAGGATCAGCCGATCTCTGGCGGCGATGGCATCTCGGATCTCTTGATAGAACGTGAGCGAGCGTGACGGCATCGACAAGCGGTCAAACCATACGTCGAACCCGGCGCTGGTGAGGTCAGCGCAGAGCCGACGAGCGAAATGCTCATCGTCATCCCGGGCGTACGAGAGGAATAATCGAGGCAAGCCTTGATCCATATCTCACCGCAGATCGACGCACGCCACGTCGCCCTTGCAGTTGCGGGCGAACAAACGGCATCCGGCCAGGGACGGGGCAGTCCAGGCGGACCCGCCAAGGATGTGCGTGCGGGCGAGTTCCACGTATTTCTCGGGCGATGCTTCGGCGATGACCAGTTCGCCCTTTTCGGTCAGGATCACGAGCCTGCCGTCGGCGGCGCTCAGATTGCAGAACCTGAGCTTCGGCTGATGCCACTTCACCTTGCCCGTGGCCCAATCCATGCACTTGATTCCATCGCCACGCGGCTCCTCGGCGATGACGCCGTAGAGGTGGCCGTCCCACAGGATGCACGTGGCGAACTGGTTGGTCATCTCCTTGTTCCGCCACAGGATCTTCGGGCTCGAGCCGGTAACGTCGAGCATCGCGCAGCCCACGCCGTAGGCGGAGGAGACGAAGATCTGGCCATCGCGGCAGATCGGGTCGGCGGCATTCACTCCGAATTCCGTCTCCCACTTGTGATTCCACAGGACCTTGCCGAGTTGCGGATCCACGCCATAGATGGCCTTCTCGCTGAAGATCGCCAAGAGCGTCTTGCCATCCTGCTGATAGCGCGTGGGGGTGGCGTAGCCCGGCACGCCCTTGCCGGAGGTCCAGATGACATGCCCATCGGCCTTGTCCAGGGCCAGACCCGCCGGGCCGACGCCGAAAATCACCTTGTCGGCCAAGAGAACGGGCGAGGCGGCGAAGCCCCACGTCGGCTCCTTGGCGTCGGGCTGCTTGCGCACGTCCTTCTCCCAGATCACCTTTCCCGACTGGGCATCGAGGCACCAGATCTGGCCATCGCGACCGATGGTGTAGACGCGTCCTTCGGCGATCGTGGGCGTGGCTCGCGGGCCAGGTGTGTCCATCTCCTGCTCGTCTTGCTTGGGGGCGTCGTACTCGTGCTTCCACAACTGCGTGCCGGTTTCGGCGTCGAGGCACCAGACCGACTCCTTGCGGCGGGCGCTGCCCATCGTGTACGCCCGGCCGTCCTTGATTGACACGGCCGAGACGCCCGGCCCGACCGACGCCCGCCACAGCACCTTGGGCTGATCCCACTTCCACCCCTTCTCCCTGGAGATGCCATCGCGATCAGCTCCGCGAAAGAATGGCCAATCGTCAGGCCTCGTCTCGTCCTGAGCTGATCCTTCAGCCCCGAGCAGTATGACTGCCCCCAACATGGCTGCGATTGTCCTCATGGTCTGCCTTTTGCCTCGATCCCGTCCGCAGGTAATACCGGGAACCGGCCGCCGCGTGGCGAAGAGAGTGGATGTGGGCACATCGCACCGGCCGCTCTGGGAGGGCGCGAAGCCGAGGGAGCTCCATGCTGCCGATGAATGGCCGACGCTTCTCGCCACCCGTCACGGTGATTGCTCGGACAACCGGATATTAGCCTTGCGGAAAGCCTGTGCTCCGACGGCCGGCAATGGGTAGAATGCCGGCATCAATGGTTCAACTGAAAACACAACTACTCACACCGCGATGCGCCAAAGCGCCCGTAGCAAGGGCGTCAAGGCGTGCGGTGCAGCAAGGGAATGCGGAGTCGTTATGGCCGAGAACACAAATGATGACCCGGTACGAAAGGCAGTCCGCCGCTGGATTACGCAGGTGCTCTGCAGAGAGGAGCGGCTGCTGATTCTTCTCCACTATGCCGAGCAGATGACATTCAGGGAGATCGGCATGGTGCTGGACCTGAGCGAATTGCGTGTTGAAGAGATGCTCAAATCGCTCATCAGGAGATGCAGAGATCTTTTCGGCAGGAAGGAATAACCGGGTGTTTGCAGATCGCATGCCGCCGGTAATACACCACGGCCATCACGTCGCCCAGCCGTCGTGGAGGCACTGGAGCCGCGCCAGCGGCTGTCCGACACAGCCACGGCATAGAGCTACTTCTTCTCTTCGGGCTTGGGGTTCGGATTGGGATTGGGATTGGGATTGAGCACGCCGCCTGGCCCGTTGCCCACTTGGTTGCGCAGGCGGTTCAACTGCACCGTCGCCTGCCGTAGCTGCTGTAGCTGCTCCTCGGCGGCCGCCTTCTTTTCCGCCAGCTTTGCCTCCACCGTCTTGCGCTGATCCTCAGTGAGCAGCAACTTGATCTGCGCGACGCTGTCGTCAGCCTTCGGGGCCGTTTGCATCAGGGCAGCACGCTTGGCACTGATCTCCCTCCACACCTGGCCCGCGGTGGCGCGGTCAGCACCGGTTGCCTGGCGGGATTCCTCGTCAAGCTTCTTGAAGTCCTCCTCGTGATCCTTGCGCCACTTCTCCTCCGCCTGCTGCACGCCGTCGCGGATGGCGGTCAAACGTTCTTTCTGCTCTGCCGTCAGGGTGAACTGCGTGCCCAGGTTCAGGTTGCCGAGCAGCAACAGGATTTCGTCATACGCCTGGCGGCCCTGGATTCCCCAGCGGCCAATCATGCCGGGCGCACCGGACATGACCTGCACTCGCATCGGCGTGCCTGGGTTGGCCGCCTTGCCATCTTCGGCCTGCTCCTGGATGACCACGATGCCGCCGGTTGCGTCCGCGTTGATCACCTTCCCGTCGCCTTTGATCTCGACAACGATGCCCTCCTCGGCGCGGAGGCTGGAGGCAAGAAAGAACGTCAGCGCAAACACCGCCAAAATACCCACGATACGCATGGTTTCTCCTTCGCGATGCAGCTCAAGATGGGTGCTCGCTGGTGCCAGTCACCGGCGGCTATGGTAATAATGCGCTGCCGTGCAGGTTGTTTCAGGCCAGTGCTGCGCTGGCGAAGTCAACGCCGCGATGCCGATGCAGCAGCGCGGACTTGTTCGACTTCGATTCGAACAGCTTGCGCCCCAGCTCGATGGCCCGTTTCATCTCGGATTCCGTCAATGGCCGGAAGTCCCTGGCGGCCTGCATGGCCCGCTTCACCTGCTGCGGCGTGCTCGCACCGATCAGGGCGCATTGCACGCCCGGCGCGCTCAGGGCATAGCCGAAGGCCAGGTCATAGTTGTCGGCCAACTGCCCCTCACCTCCCAGCACCTTCATCGCCACGACGCCGATCTTCTGCCGGAGGGATGGTTCGACCAGCAGTTCCTCGGCGTTGAACTGGGCTCGCGAGATGTAGTTGATCCAGGGCATGATGACATCCATGCCGGTAGTCATGGCGAACTGCCGTTGTCGGGGCAGGTCCGTCGGGTGTGAACTGAAACCGATGAACCGCGCCAAGCCCTTGTCCTTGGCCCGGCGCAGGACGGTGAGCGCGCCATCCTTGCGCTGCAGCCGCGCCAGGTCCGCGAACTCCGGCAGTCCCAGCCCGTGCAGGAGCAGCAGGTCCACGTGATCGGTGCGGAGCAGCTTGAGGCTGCTGGCCAGGTCCTGCTCGGCCGAGGCCGCATCGCCGTGATCGAGCTTCGTCGCGAGGAACACCCGATCGCGCTCCCGCGCAAGAGCGCGGCCGAGACGCTCTTCCGACAGCACGTAATTGGGCGCGGTGTCGAAGTACCGGATGCCACCCTCCATCGCTGCGTCGATGATGGTGCGCGTGTGAGCCTCCGGCGTCGGCTGATTGGCCGTGGTCTTGGCAATCCAGGCGCAGCCCAGACCCAAGATCGTGACGGCCGCGCTGGTCTTGCCCAGCACGCGCGTCGGCAAGCCATCTTTGGCATCGGTCTGCGCAGCGGGTGCGGAGATGGCACCGGCGGTAGCAGCCGCCGTGGCGGTCTTGATGAAGTCGCGTCGGCTAAGTGCCATGCCTGTCAGTATACCCACGAACCGCACTGTCGGTTGCAGGTGGATGGCCTGATCCCTGTGCATCAGTCCGCTTTGCTCTTCTCCGTGAGAAGATGCGAGTGGGCGAAGAACTCCTGAACCTGCTCAAGCGTCGCACGTCGGGAGGCGCGAAAGAAGAGCAGATCTCCTTGATCCGCCGACCGAACAAGAGTGGTGAGGTCGGCCGCGACAAACCCGCTGTGCATGCCTGCGGCAGTCTTCCGGGGCGAAAAGATCTCCACGGCGTCGGTGATGGTCCGCAGGAACGCCATCGCCATGCGGGGATGAAGTCCGCCACCGGCAAAGGGACGCACCTCTTTGACCAGGAAGAACAGACCATCCTTCTCCGCAATCTCATCACGCCGGAAGCACGTCAGTTCCAGCAGCGTGTTGCGGGCACAGGGCGGCAGTTGGCTCCAGTATTGGCGAATGCAGGTCATGTACCCGGCCAGTGCCAGGCGAAGGCTTGTAGCGTTGTCAAATTGCGGCGTTTCATCCGCCATCGTCAACTTACGGAGATTCCGATGCGGACAGGATACGGCCGTTGACACGACGCGTGAAGCGAGTCTTGCGGCCAGGATGGAATGAGGGGGCTTGGGGCTGAGGTTGCAACGTTTCTCAGGGTTTGACCTCGCCCGCCTCCAGCGTCAAGTTGTTCTGTTTGCTGTTGCGCCCCTGGTGGCAGACGATCTCGAAGAGCAGGTTGACCTTCCTCGCAGGCTCCACAGTCGCCCTGAACTGGACCGTCTGGTAATCGTGCAGGATGGGCTGGAGCGAGCTGCGAAAGATGACGTGGCCGGGGAACGTCCGGCGGATTTCCAGGTCGATGGGCTTGGCCGTGTAGTTGCGGATGCGCTGGGTGTAGATCTCGTGGTCATCCCAGCCGACGACGGAAGAGTTGACCTCAACCTGCACGCCGCCGCCGATGCGCCGGAAAATGTTGGCGTTGCCGATCTGCAGCCATATCTCATCGCGGAAAGCGCGCAGTTTGACGAGCTCGAAGATGACGTTGGGATCGGCCCCGAGATTCAGCTCGATCTTGTCGCCGATGGGAATGTATTTCACAGTCTGGGCCGCCAGAAAGCTCAAGCCATCACGGCCGTTGTCGCGGAAGGTGCGAACTACACCGTCGGGAAGCGGCGTCGTGCCGAGTTTGGAGTCTTTGTCGTTGGCGAGCAGGTACATGCGCACAAGCTGCTCGCCATACTCGGCCGGACGATAGCGGTACTGAATCTTCAGCGGCACGGTAGCCGGCTCGATGGATCGCAGGCGCTTGGACCAGCCGCTCTTGATCGTCTCGGTGCCCTCGATGGTGTAGATGAAGTATTCGGAGAGCCCCTCCTTGACGATTTCCTTGGGCTTATTGGCGGGCGTGAGCGCGGCACCGTTGATATCGAAGCTGTCATACGCGACGATCGACTTCTCAACGGCCTGGCGGCCGAACGTTGTCTTGTTCCTGCGATCGAGCGTCTGCACCTCGTCAGTCGAGACACGCGCCAGCTGCGCGATCTTCTCCACCAAGTTGATCGTCCCGACCACCAGCCGCACCTGCGCATTCTCGTATTCCTCGCCGGAGTTGTTGAACACGCGGACGAACCCCTCGAAGCCGACCGCCTTCTCATCTCTGTCGGCCACGAGCGTATAGTCCGCCCTCCAGGTGATCCCGCTGGTGAAATAGGTGATCCGGATTGTGGCCTCGCCGTCAATGTCGCTCTGCACGTTCCAGTAGAGCATCTGCGGCTTGTCGTGGGGAAAGGTCGTGTCGAGGACATCCAGCTTATCGGCGCTGGTGATGAATTTCAGCTCGACGGAGGTGGGGTCGATGAGGGTGTTGGCCCAGGAGAACTGCAGCGGGTTCGCGCCCTTCTTAAACGTAACGGTGCGGGTTTCACGGACGAGGGTGAGATCCTCGCTGTTGTAGATGGTGAGCTGGACCGTGTTGCGCTTCGGGACGGTTGAGAGATCGACGTTGCGGGCGGACGCAAGGTGGGCCGCCAGCGTCGCCGCCAGCCCGAAGATCATCGTCGTCTTGAGAGCGGTGCTCACGTCCGGTCGGTCCTTCACTGCTGTTGAGGGAAAGGGCGCTGTACCCGTAATTGGATGCGCGAGCCGCGGAAAGGTTCCCGTGAAGATCTCACCGGCCGAGCTGTCTTGCAGGCAAGTCGGATCGCCGACGATCACATTGAGGCCGGCTTGTTCGCCTCATCGCCCAGAGAAGCGTTCAATAAATGGCTGCTGATTGAGGAGAACTTCCCTCTGGCTCTCACTTGACGACGACTTCGGTCACGTCCTGAACAACGCCGATCCGGTCTGTTGACGTGTCGATGGTCCCGACGAACCTGACCACGCCACCGGGCACGGTGTCGCTCGTCCATCTCCTGACGAGGACATCTGTCTTCACGTGAACGGTCGTGGAGGAAGCGACCTTGCACTTGATCGCTTTGCCGCCGACCGTGATCTCCTCGTCAGGTTCTTTGACCTGCTCGTCCTCGGGCTTGGCCAGTCTGGCCGGGACCACCTCTTTCTCGGCTGCCGTCTCCGTCTTCTTTCCATCGACCAAGTTCCAGGTCTTGACCTCGATGACTGCCTGATCGGCGTTGATCTCGATGAGCGTTCTGGTCTTCTCCGCGTGTTTCTCCTTCTTCGTCTGGCTGTCTTCTTCGAGCATGAACTTGTCGCCGACCTTCACCCATTTGAGCTTCACCTTGGTTTGAATATGCTTGACGCGGACCATCGAACCCGGCTTGAACTTGGCCCAGCTCTTGTACGCAGGATTGTCGAATTGCCCGCCAGGTGCGGCCGCCGCCAGGAAGACGAGAATCACGATAGCTCGCGGCATGGTGTCCTCCGCTCGACATTCGTACCGCTGGTATCATAGCAGATTCGGCATACGCCGGAGCCACCAAGCGGCCCCTCCCGTGTGTGCCACTGCCGGGGAGGCGCAAATGCTCAAGGCACGGCGCTGATGCCGGCATCTTCGCCTATTCTCCCAGAAGAGCGTTCAATAGATGGCTGCTGATTGAGGAGAACTTCGATGATCATGAATATTCGCCATCCGCCGCCCTCTCCGCCGCCGGTGAAACCGCCTCCCGAGCCAGTGCGACCATCGGACCGCGTGCCGCGAGGCCTGTCAACGTCGCAGCCATGCGACCTGCGCTGATCATTCTGGCGGCCAAGCCAATGACGGCCACGGCCAGCGCCTCCGGGAAAAAGATGCGCCCCGCTGGAATAAATGCGTCAGCGGGGCGCGGTGGTGGCTCCCCCGCCATAGAGATTCTCGGCAGACTCGGGCATGGACTGTAGCGCGGGCCAGCGCCTCGACGCCCAACGACGAAATGCTCAGTTATGGCCAGCAGGAGCAGCGAAACGACGATGAGAAGAACACGTTTCACGCGGCTGGCTATTCTTCAGAAGCCCCGGTCAGTGGTGAATCACGGCCGCGCTCAACATGCGTTCATCGTCGCGGAAGAAGATCAAGCGGACCGGCGGCGCGGATGGACTGGCCGCAGATGTCTTGGCATCCACATCCTCGCGAAGATGAAGCCGGCGAAGATGCCGCGCAGATAAAACTGCCCCATCGTGCAACGTTCGGGCCGAAAGATTGCACCATGGGGCTTCACTCCCGCCTTGCAGCGGGATAGTAGAAAACCATATTGACGACGAAACCCGAAAAGGGCAAGCAAAATCTCGACGCCCAAGCCGTAGGTGGTGCCGGGCTTGTTCGGTGAGGGCGGCATCCTCAATTCACCTTTCACTCACCAATTCCGCCGCTCGCCAGCATCATGAGCACAACGCTTCATCCCGGAAGATTCATCCGCCAGATGGCGAAATTCAGGGCCGCCGCGCACGTCACCCACAGCAGGTAGGGCACGAACAGCAAGCCCGACCAGGTCGAGACGCTGAACAGCGCAACCATCGTGGCCAGAATCGCTGCCCACAGCAGCACGATCTCGACGAAGCCCCAGCCGGGCTGCCGCAGCCCGAAGAAGACCCACGACCATGCCGCGTTGAGCACGAGTTGCAGGATGAACAGCGCCATCGCCAGCTTCGCTCCGCGGAAGCCTGCCTGTCTCCAGGCCAGGAATCCCGCGATTGCGACGCACAGGTAGAGGACCGTCCAGACCGGGCCGAAGAGCCAAGCCGGTGGAGTCCAAGTCGGCTTGTGCAGCGACGGATACCAGTCGCGCACGCCGGGGGCGGTGAAAACACCGCCGATACCTGCGGCGATGAAGGTGATCAGAAGGAAGCCGATGCAAACCAGGGCGGAGCGCATGACCATTCTACGCGCCCGGTTGGTCGGCAGCTCAGCGCCCGAACGACCCCGAACCGTATTGGCCTTCGCCTCCAAATTGGCGTTTACGCGTCCAACGGCTGGCGAACCAAGTGCCCATGCACGCCCCTACAGTGATGGCAGCCGGATCGCGTGATGCGCAGGTCTTGTTCTGTCGCTAGAGTCAGGACGTTGGCCTTGGGTGGCGGGCGACGTCGCGTTGTCGCTCTGAGTCTTGCATGGCGTTGGAGGCCACAACACGACAACATGCGCAGGCTGTATCGCTCCGATCACTGTGATGAAACTCAACCCCACAACCAGCCCGATCTTCGTCTCCTTGGAGATGCCGCCGATCAACGATCGAACTCTCGCTGTAATGCGTTGTGCGATGGAGGACATTATGTGTATATCGGCCAGACCAATCTCAACCGACGCATCGTTGAACTGGCGTCGGGTAGACGACCACCCAGGCGTGTTCTGCACGTAAGATTTCGAGTAGGGCTTCGCTGTCGCTGTGGTTGTCGGCGGCTCCTGCAACGTTCCGGCGATTCGTGCGTCCAATCACACGATGCACACCACCATCTCGATGATCGTTCTGCCACTGGCGCTCATGGCGAGCATCGCTCATGCCGCACCAGCCACGCAGCCCGCTGCTGTCGTAACCTCCGAACCGGTGACGGAGAACGGGGCGGAGTTCCAGACGGTGGCGCAAGCCCGATGGCCGGTACCTGCGGCTGGCGAGAAGTCGGAAATCCAACTCGGCCTCAAGGTCACCAACCGCACTGAGAAGATGATGCAGATCAATCTGTTCGACACGATGCAGGTCGTTCTGGAGGATTCGCGCGGAACGGAACTACGGCTTATCAGGATGCGGGATGCGACATTCATTCCCGATCCGCTGATCCTCAAGAGCGGCCAGAGCCAGATCATCGCCCGCAACGCCGCGCTCGAATGGATGGAGGAGGGAAAGAACCTCCGTCTGATCGGCCCGGACGGGGCGGGTGGCAACTGGCACTTCAATGGGCCGAAGCCGGGCAAGTACATGATGCGTTTGGCATTCGAGAACAACGAAGATCGTCTACGATCCGTCCTCGCCCGCCCGGCCAAGGGCGTCATCGACGTCGAGTAGAGAGAAGGCGCGCCTGATGTTTAGGCCAGCGACTTCCGATGTGTCCGCCCTTTCGGGCTTCGTGGCAAATGGCCGCCAGGCCCTGCATCACGTTTCCTTCTCCCCCCTCTAAAATTCCGTACGGTGGGTTTTCCCCAGTACGGCTTCAAACCGGATTCCCCCGGCCACCTTCGCTGCCTGGCAGCTTATAGGCCGGCGGCGGTCCTTTGGGCCTTGCCCGTCGTAGCCCCTAGGCATCGCCCCACTGAGTCGGCGTGTGGGCAAAGGGCCCTCCGAACCCTTCGGTCCAGAGGCCCTTGGCTCGGCAGCGGGTTGTTCTGTCCCGCCGGGTCATCGCTTACTATGGCCTCATCCGAGGTTCTCGGCCCTTCCCGCCAGCTTATGGTTTTCGCTGGCGGGTCTTTGCCCTTTACGGCCGGAGCCGAGAAGGTCCCTAATTTAATCTGCGTGTCCTTCCTTCCGTGCCGTCTCCCTTACCCCGGCGGACCGGGTGGTGGTTGACTGTTCGAGTTCCACCCGTATTGCCTTCGCCCTTTTCGGACAGGCTCGGCGTCCGCGGTAATCCCACAAATCGGTTCATGTGGGGGTTCTTACGAGGCTGCAAAGTTCGCTTTATGCTGCGGCCCGGATGTTTGCTCGCCCTTCACCGACAAGGACTTTTACCTTCGAGCTTTCATCCCATGAGTCACCTCTACTGGAACGTCGAGTATAACTACGCGGTCAACAGTCAATTGCCGCGGCCGGACTTGCACCGGCAAGACACACAGCCGTACAGGCTGCGACCCAAAGCGGCCCCATTCTGGATGGGCAAGGTAACGACTAAGGAAGTGGCGGTGGAGACTACTCCCCGGGTACAGCCATGAAATCAGCCATTCTGCTCGTTACGATTCTCTGCTCGACGGCTTTGGCGTCCGAGGAGGATTACTTGATCATCACGTCGATGACCTTGGTCTGCCAGCCGTGGAAGCCCTTTGCTGAAACCACCGTGCAGGTCCAGACGGGTGGGCAGGACAACAGCCGTCGTATTGCGCTGCTGCGGGTGTCCAACAAGGACTTCGACCTGACGCTGCCCCGGGAGGCGCTGGCCGATCTTGCGATGCCGATGCTGGACACGCTGCGCCTCTCCACCGAGCCGGGTTACGACAAGACGCCGTGGATGTACGTGACGTTCGCTCTGGCGAGCCCGACACCAGGGGCGGCATGGGATTCTCCCACGGTCTACCTGAAGATCCTCGACGGCAAGTTCGTGGGGCGGTCGCTCAAGCGAAGGGTCGGCGGCCAGATCAAGTACGAGGACCTGCCGGTTCCCCCCACGCAGCCTGCCGCCATTGATCCCAAGAGCGTTTCTCTGGCCGCGGCATTGCGGGACTGGATCACGCTGCTGGAGAAGGACGACCTGAAGACGGCCTCGGATCGCTGGGCGAAAGACGACCAAGCGGCGGCGACGATCAAGCAATGGTGGGTTGCCCTGAAGGACTGCCACAGCAAGTTCGACTACAAGAACTGGCTGGACGGCCAAGGCCAAGGCGGCGGGGCCAAGCAGATCGGCGACGCCAAGACCTTCGAGGTCGGCGGCCACGACTTTGATCACATGCATGTCGATTGGCAGAAGACCGATAGCGGTTGGCGCATTGCGAAGGTGTGGATATGCCGGTAGTCAGAAGCGTGAACAGGATGAGATGATGGAGATTCCGATGCGAAATGCCCTGATGGCCTTCGTTGCGATTCTCGTTCTGGTCGGCATTGCGACTTCCGCTGATCCAACGCGTGTCCGCTTCGACACCCATGACGGCTATTTCGTCTCGAACAAGTTCGAGCCGGACGCTCCCACTTCCTTCGTCGTCATCAATGACCAGAAGGCGTTTGATGCAGTATTCGGGGCGGCGTTCGTGATGCGGGACAAGTCCCATCGCCTTCCTCCCGATGCCTTCAATACCAAGATCGTAGTGGCGGCGATCCACCGGGGGAAAGCGGTGTGGAGATACAAGACGGAGGGCGTCGAGGCTCAAGACGGGACGCTGATCGTCCGCTACTCGACCACATCAACGCCGAGTGAAACCGCCAGTTTCGCCTGCCCGCTGATCGTGTCGCTCGACAAGGGCAACTATGCCGTCGTGCAGTTCATGGAAAACGACAAAGCGGTGAAGAAGGTGGAGTTGGGCGGGGCGACCACGCAGCCCGCTGCCGTTGATCCGAAGACTGCGTCACTGGCCGAAGCACTTGAGGACTGGATCACGCTGCTGGAGAAGGACGACGCCAAAGCGGCATCAACCCGGTGGGCCAGGGATGCCAATGCTGCTGCTCAGATGGCTTCGGAATGGAAGAGCGTCAGAACGTGCAACGAAACGCTCGTCTATCGCAAATGGCTGGATAACAGCTCCAACCAGAGCACCACCAGGCTAGTTCCGGGCGGGGCCAGGCAAATCGGGGATGCGGTCAAATTCAAGGTCGGTGGTCACTCGTTCGGCCACCTGCATGTGGATTGGGTGAAGACCGAACAGGGCTGGCGCATCGCCGGCGTCTGGCTCTGCGATTGAAGACGGGCCTGATGGCCTGCGCCAACATGACGATAATGGAAACGTGGGTGACGGATCAGGCCAAGACGATCAGGTCGAGGTTGATCAACTTCTACTGGACATAATGGTCGCCCCGGTAGAATGTCGGGCATGTTGCTGAGCTGCTGGTGCAGAGATAGGCGGGCATGGGCATGTGCTGCCCGGAGGTGAATCATGATCCGAGCGGTCCTCAAGTCACAGTACCATGCCGCACTCAAGACGCTGCGCGAAGTGATCGAGAAGTGCCCGGAGCCGATGTGGAACGACCCCGCTGACGGCGAGGCCACCCTCTGGCGCGTCGCCTACCACACGCTCTTCTATGCCCATTTCTACTTGCAGCAGAAGCGGGCCGCATTCACCCCGTGGGCTAGGCACTGCACAGGGGCCGAGCGATTGGAGGGCAAGCCCCACAAGCCCTACACGCGCGAGGAGCTCCTGAAATACTGGTCGGCCTGCGACAGCATGATCGACGCAGGCGTCGATGCGCTGAACCTGTCGACACCGCAGTGCGACTTCACCTGGTACAAGATGTCCACCCTCGAACACCAGATCGTCAACATCCGGCACATCCAGCACCACGCGGCCGCGCTCTCGGTCCGCCTCCGCCGGTCGGCCACCATCGCCATCGGATGGGTCGGGCGCGCCTGATTTCCGTCCTGCCCGACCTCGGGATCGTGCGCCATCCCAAGCAGTTTCATTGACGGATTGCCTTTCGTAAGGCCGCCGTAGATCCTCGTCGGACCTCACCGCACGATCATCCAGTCTACTTTCGCCCCCTTGGGCGCGGGTGCAGCGAAGTTGATCGTAAACCCTTCGGGGCCTTTGTCGGCGATGGCCCGATTGCTCAACCACGACTGCTCCACGAAAACGGCATAGTCGCCATCAGCTTCCGGTTGTGCGAAGCGGACCCGCAGCGTGGCCGTATTCTCCTCGACCGGCGCGTTCTTCCCGCGCAGGTTGCGCGCTGGTGTGCCATCGCCGGACACGCCCGCCACGTTGAGCACCGGCCCGTTCGTACGGACGCCGCCGCCACGGAAATTCAGCTCGCCCGTAGCCTTGGAGACGGTGAGGACCGCCTCTTTCGGCGACTTGCCTTCGCCGTGGCTGTATCGCCACTTGATCGGCTGCTCCGAGTAGGGCTGTTGGAACAGGATCGCAGCGTCGGCGAAGTCGGCCTTGCAGTTGATCCCCACGCCCGCCGCCGCGTTCAGCACGATCACGTTGTCCCACGCGGGCTTCTGCTGCTGGCGTTTGAGTGCGTCCGCCATCGACGCACCGCCGCCGCCGATCGTCATCGCCGCGTGGCGTGAAGCCGCGCCATGGTTGGCCAGGTCGAAGACCGCCGAGGGCCACTCGCCGGGCACATCCTCCCACATCCAGACCCGCATCGCCTGCGGACGGAACGGATCGGGGCCGATGGCCTGCTCGATCTCGTCGCCTTTCTCGAAGTCCCTCGGCGTCGCCTGGTCGCAGTACGGCGCAAGGCCCAGAAGGCGCTGCCCTCCGCGATCCCCGCCGGAGACGGCGCGCGACACGTCGTTGACGTACGTGCCGGGCGCGATGACGTAGCTCAACGGCCTCAGGTGGCCGTCCCACGAGTAGCTCTCGATCCGGTAGAGCGTGGGACACCCCGCGCTCTTTGCTCCCCACCAGAATCGCTGGATCTCGATGTCTTTCGTTCCGTCGGCGTTCTCATGGAAGGCCGTGATGAGATACCAGCGCAAATTGCCCTTCGGCGTCATCTCCTCCGGGGCCGCGACGGCGAAGTAGCGCCCGATCACCGCCGCCGTCCATGGGCAGTCTCTGTCGCCCCGGATCAAGCCGCCCATCTTGTTCTCGCCGACACCCGTCACCGGATTCTTCATCAGGCGCGTCGGATAGGTCTTGCCCTCAAAGCGGCATTTGGCCGAGTCGATGCCCTCTGTACCCTCGGCCGCCACAACATACGCCTTTCCTGCTGTGATTGCCTTGCGCGGGTTACGGTTGATCAGCGGCCGCGAGTCGCCGAGCGTTTCCACGTTCCGCGCCGACGCCGCGAACGTAAGCCGACGTTCTTTCCAGTCCACCGACTCGACGCCGCCCCGGAAATTGTTGTCAAGCGAGCGGATGAAGGCCCCGTAGCAGTTGCCGTTCTCGTCCCCGGCAGTCGAGTGGACGTTGCTCATGTAGTTGAAGTCGCAGTAGTACACGTACGTGTCGCCATGGGCGTACTGGTTGCGGATGACCTTCACGTCGTAGGTCTGATTATCGTTGTGGCTGGTCTGCCGCATGTGAATCAATCCGGTGTTGCTCTTATTGTGCAGGATCGCCCCGGCCTTGTGGTCGAGGTTCGTGTCGGCCACGAGATACGGCATCTTCTTCTCGGCGTCATAGCCGAGCGATTTCACGCAGGCCCGTGTCACGCCGCCGCCATAGCCCGGGCCGCCGTGGATATTGAGAAACTGCCCCGGCCGCAGCCCGCGCACGGTGGCCAGGTAGAAGCGCCGGTCGCTGCCTTTCTCCACAGGTGCCTGGAGCCAGTCCAGGTAGCTCACCGCGCCATAGACGAGATTGCTGTCGAGCGTGAGCATGGGGTGTGTGCCCCAGTGCGGCGCGCTGTCGCCGTCATCCAGCCGGAGTTGCCGGTCCAACCGCAAGCCCGAGAGCGGCGAGACGTGCAGTACGGGCTGTTTCTCCTCCACGACAATCACGGTGACGCCCGGCCCCTCGCGCCATCGTGTGGTCTGCTCCGGCGGCGCGGTGCGCGGACCAGACCCTGCAATGGCACTTCCTTCAGGTTCTTCCATACGGTTGCCGGAACAAGCAGCACACCGCCCTCGGCTCGCAGGGCGCGGACGGCCTTTTCGTAGGTTGTCTGGGCCTGTGCGGGAGTTTGGAGCGGCCCATAGTCGCCGAGCTGATGAACGCCCGGCGATGCCGGTTGGGCAGGCTCCTGGCCCTGAAGCAGGAGTGGCAGCGCCATGACAACCACCGCCAGAGACTGGGCATTGAGACGCTTCATGGAATCCTCCTTCATCCGAATGCTTGCGCGTCGCCGTGGACTCAACCCGCGGCGCGATCCAACAGACGGCCAAGATACGCACCGTTGACCAGATCGCCATCGCCGCTGCCCGGGGTCGGCCCGATTTGCCTATCATTGGCGACGATGAACCTGGGCCTTTCTATCCTCAAGTACCCGCGCATGCGCCACCTGGCGGGCTCGCGCCTGCAGCAGGGCGATGAGGATCTGGAGATCGTGCCCGTCGAGCGCCTCTACGGCCGCCACGCCGTCACTGAGGAGAAGATGGACGGGGCCAACTCCGGCATCAGCTTCGACGCCGAGGAGAACCTGTATCTCCAAAGCCGAGGTCATTTCCTCCAGGGCGGCCCGCGTGAGGTCCAGTTTGCCCTCTTCAAGCAATGGGCGACGACGCATCAGGACCTGCTCGCCATTGCCCTGGAAGATCGCTACATCGCCTACGGCGAATGGCTCTACTCCAAACACACTGTCTTCTACGACGCCCTGCCTCACTACTGGATGGAATTCGATGTCTGGGACCGCCAACGCCAAGCCTTCCTCGACACGCCGTCACGGGCGGCGCTGCTCAAAGGCCTGCCCATCGTGCCGGTGAAGGTCCTCTTCGCCGGGGCGATGAGCCGGAACATCGACTTGGCCGCCCTCATCGGCCCTTCGCACTTCAAGACGCCGCATCATGCCGAATCCCTGCGGGTACAGTGCCAGCGCCGGGGACTCGACAGCGAACTGGTCCGCCAGCAGACCGATATGACCGGCCTGATGGAGGGCCTGTACATCAAGGTTGAGGAGGACGGCATCGTCCGGGATCGCTACAAGTTCGTCCGGGCCGACTTCGTGAACCTGATCACCGAGGGCGGTGAGCACCACATGGATCGGCCGATCATCCCCAACCTGCTGGCCGACGGTGTGGACCTGTTCGCGGAGAGCCTATGAGCACCTGGACCTCGGCATTTTGCCCCACGCCGCCGGACTGGACGCTGGACTGGCCAGCGATGGAATCGGCCATGCCTTGGCTCCAGCCGCTGCGCGGCACGCCCCAGGACCCCACCTGGCATGCCGAGGGCGACGTGCTTGCGCATACACGTATGGTCCTGGAGGCTCTGGTCGCCGATCCCCAGTGGCGGGCTCTGCCCGAGCACGACCGCAACCTGGTCTTCGCCGCCGCGCTGCTGCATGACATCGGCAAGGGTCGGACCACGCGCCAGGAGGACGGGAAGATCACCTCGCCCAAGCACACCAGCGTCGGCCAGCGCATGGCCCGTAAGCTGCTGTGGACGGGGGCGGCCGGGCCGGTCCCGGACTTCGCGACCCGCGAGGCCATCGCCGCTCTGGTGCGCCACCACGGACTGCCGGTCATGTTCTTGGATAAGCCTTCGCCCGAGCGCGCCGTCGCCATCGCCAGTCTGAGCCTGCGCTGCGATCACTTGGCGCTGCTGGCCAAGGCCGACGTGCTGGGCCGGGTGTGTCCCGACACCAGCGACTTCCTCGACCGCATCGGCCTGTTCCGCGAGTTCTGCTCCGAGTACGGGTGCCTCAGCGGCCCCAAATCCTTCGAGTCCGACCTGCACCGCTACGCCTACTGCACCGAGGGCCGCGATTACCATTACGTGCCCTACGACGACACGCGTTTCGAGGTCACGCTCATGTCCGGCCTCCCGGCATCGGGCAAGACACACTGGGTTCAGCGGCACGCTGGCGATCAACCGGTTGTCGGGCTCGACGACGTGCGCGAGGAGATGGACATCGACCCCGGCGATGCCAAGGTGCCGTCGTCAACGCTGCCCGGGAGCTGGCCCGTACCTACATGCGGCGCGGCCAGTCCTTCGTTTGGGACGCCACCGACATCACCCGCCAGATGAGGGCCCAGCTTGTGTCTCTGTTCACCGGCTACAAAGGTTGCGTGCGGATCGTGTACGTCGAATGCCCGCACGACGAACTGCGCCGCCGGAACCATGCCCGGCCCTCGCCGGTGCCCGAGGCGGTGATCGACCGATTGATGGACAAGCTCGAGGTGCCGACGCCCGAGGAGGCCCACCAAGTGGTGGCGGTGCCGTGATCGGGAACTACACACTCATCGCTGCTCTCGTTCCATCAGCAGGTCGATATAGGCGACGGGGACCAGATCGCCTTCGTCGATGCCTAACTGGTGCATGAGCTCAGCAGTAATCCGCTGGCCATCGTCTGGTGACTGGCCCGGCCGTAGAACGACCTCCAGCTCCAGGAACGCTCCGAGCCCCTTGACTTCATCGACATGGATGCGGGTCTGGCCGACCAAGTAGACCGTGCGCCGCTTCCGAACTTCACCCAGAACACCGAGAGCCGCCGCGAGCAGTGAACGCAGCGCATCTGACGTTTCGGTCTGGCAGATGCTGTAGCTGGACGCCTTGGGTCCAGGCAGATCTTGGCGATCATAGAAGATCAGCTCGTCGCGATGCGGGGCCATCTCGCGCAGCTTCAGCCGGCCCGAGGGAACGCAAAAGAACGTATCCAGCTGGTGCAGCATCTCGGCGGGCGCGGTGGCTAGCGCGGCCGCCAGCGCCTGCTGGCGCTGCGGGTCGCGGATCTTGGCCTTGATTTCGATGTTGAGTGGCATGGAGGTTCTCTTCCCTACGCTGTCGTCCGCTGCATTACCTTCAGGTCCGTGCGGTTCCGGAAGCCCATGGCCCGCCAGAACTTTCCGCCCTCCGAGTTGCCGTTGAACAGAAAGACGTTGCATTTCTTGATCTCTGCTTCACGCAGCCGCCGGAGGCATAGGTTGACCAGCCGCCTGCCAAGGCCTTTCCTGCGGTGCGTGTAGGCGACGGCCAGATGGTGCAGATAGCCCCGCCGACCATCGTGGCCGCAGAGGACGGCGCCACCACCTCCCCGCCATCCCGCGCAACAAAGCTCATGCCCCGATTGCGCCGCAGATAGGCGGCGATCTGCTCGCGACCATCAGACTCGTTCAGCCCGATATCCTCCTGCTGTTGCCAAAAAGCAATGACCGCATCGTAGTCGGCCATCGTCAACGGCTTGATCTGGGGGCTCATGGTCGAAGAAGCTACCGCCGAAGGGCTGGGCGGGCTAGACTCAAGGACGGATGACCGGATCATGGTCGGGCGAACGTGCCGAGACTCGACGGAGGAGGTCCAGCAATGCATCTGCATCTTATTTACATCAGCTTGTTCATCCTCGGCTGCACCTTGGTTGCCTCTGCCGTCAGCCCCACAACCCGGCCTCAAGTTCCCACGACCATGCCTACGACGCTGCCATCGGGTGATCAGCTTCGGTATATCGAAGTCGGCGGCAGGAGCCGTTCCTATCTGGTCCATCTGCCCCCCAAGCATGATCCCAAGAAGCGCGCGCCCGTGGTGCTGATCTTCCACGGAGCCGGCACGAACGGGGTGATCATGACGATGTTCTGCGGCATGAGCAGGAAGGCCGACGAGGCAGGCTTCGTCGCCGTCTATCCCAACGGCACCGGCATTGGCGAAGTGATGCTCACGTTCAACGCATGGGATGGCCCCATCGCTAACCGCCAGAACCGCCCCGACGACGTGGCGTTCACGGCCAGACTGCTGGACGACTTGGCCAGTTTCATCGCCGTCGATCCGAAACGGGTGTACGCCACAGGGATGTCCAACGGCGGGTTCATGTGCTACCGGTTGGCCGCAGAGTTGTCCGAGCGGATCGCCGCCATCGCCCCGGTTGCCGGGACCCTCGCCGTCGAGCGATGCGAGCCGAAGCGTCCGGTGCCGGTCATGCACTTTCACGGGACGGCCGATACGATGGTGCCCTTCACGGGGCCGAATGCCAGAAGTCCGAGGTTCTTGAAGTTCAAGAATGTCGAACAGACCGTGCAGACATGGGTCACGATCAACGGCTGCCCCAACGAGCCGACGACGACGGAACTGCCGGACATCGCCCACGACGGCACGAAGGTCAAGCGAATGGTCTACGGTCCCGGCAAGGACGGCTCCGAGGTCGTGCTGTTCACCATCGAGGGTGGCGGGCATACATGGCCGGGGCAGGAGCCACCCGTGCGCTTCATCGGCAAGTCCACCAAGAACATCTCGGCCAACGACCTGATCTGGGAGTTCTTCGTGAAGCACCCGATGAGATGATCGCCTTGCCTTTCAGCCGCTTTCGATAAGGCGGCGCATATTTGTTCGCCCGGCGATCGCGAGCTGCGGCAGCAGCAAGAACACCCACGGGCCGGGGCCGCACACGGCAGCTCGGCCTGCGACCAACGGCACCGCTGCTCTACTTCCTGGTCGCGCATGGCCATGTCAATTGTCCAGGGTCAATCGGCCTGTCACGGTCTTGTGCGATTTGATGGGCGTGGCGGCGGCACAGCCGGCTCTATTACGCTCTCTCTGCATTGTGCTCCTCCGTATGGCACCGCATCGCCAATAGCCGCTGATCCGCGTGATGGGCGGGGCGGTTGCCCCCAAGGTGATTTATTCTGCAGGCCATTCACCGTTTCTTCCGCGAATGGTGCCCCAGGGATTTGGCGAGGTCGGTCAGGCAGTTCCTTGGCCTCTGCATCGGCGGATGACTTGAGCAAGTGCCAATGCCAAGCATACGCGGCATGCGCGGACTGACAGCCCCTACCGGCTCAACTCCTTCTCAATGGCCTCGATCACCTCCGGCTCATCGGGCTTGGTCTTGGGGTCGAAACGGGCCACGACCCGGCCGTCGCGCGAAATGAGGAACTTGGCAAAGTTCCATTTGATGGCCCCGGCGAACTGGGGGTTGGTCTCATTGCTGGTGAGGAACTGATAGATGGGATGCTGGCCATCGCCGCGGGCCTTGACCTTGGAGAAGAGATCGAAGGTGACGTTGTAGTTCGTGGAGCAGAAGCTCTGAATTTCCGCGTCGGTGCCGGGCTCCTGGCCGCCGAATTCATTGGCGGGGAAGGCGAGGATGGCCAAGCCCTTGTCCTTGTACTTCTGGTAGACCTGCTCCAGGTTGGCGTACTGGGGGGTGTTGCCGCACTTGCTGGCGACGTTGACGATCATGAGGACCTTGCCCTTGTAGCGAGAGAGCGGAACATCCTTTCCCTTCATGTCCTTGGCTGAAAGGTCGAGAACGGACTTGGGCGAACTGGCCGGCTGCGTGGCGGGCGACTGAGCGCGGGCCATGGTGGCTGAAAGAACAAGACCGACGGCGAGAACAACGATGAGCGTAGCGAGAGACATGCGTTTCTCCTCTATGGGTGAGTTTGTCTGGCCAGATTGTAGGCATCCGAGCCAGGCAGGCCTAAAACGCGGTAGGGCTGAACCGGCATATCGGGCCGCTGAAGCAAGGATCAACGCTTCACATCCGCCGATGCTCCTGATGCCGTCGGGTCCTTTATCGCCTTGAGGTCGCTCCGCTTCCATTGGGAGTTGAGGTCCTGCTTGGACTGCTCGCGCCACTGCTCCAGCGTCAACTGGGTGTAGTCGTCCTCCCAGTTGTTCTTCAGCATGTTGCTGAAGAAACCCTTTGTGCTGCTCGGATGGTAATATGTGTTGGAGTCAGACGTTACCGCCCTGCACCACTGGATGCTTGCCTTGATCGTAACATCGGTGCGTTCGGTGGCCCCGTGGACGATGAACTGCGTCGGTTCGGTCAACTCGATCACGCAGTTCCTGAGGGCATAGTTCTCAAGCACGCAGCGCCAGTCGCCGTCCTGTTTCTTGTATCCCTGGTGCAGGTAGTGCTGCAACCAATCCCCTATCCGCACCACGCGGTCGTCCGCGATGAGACTGATCTGGCCACCCCCGTTGCCCCACTGGTCCGGCTTCTTGCCGTTTCCGTAGATGGCGCAGCCCTCCACGGTCACATTCGATGATCCGTAGAACATGAGCCCGGTGTCGTTGTGCCGAACGACGCAGTTCGCCAGAACCAGCCCGTGCGGGTTCGCCTCGTAGTTGATTCCCGCCACCTTGTTGGACTCGAAGAGGCTGTCCTTGATCGTGATCGGCCCGTTGTCCCAATCGAACCATATCCCCGAGGCGTTGTTGCGGATGGCTTTGAAACGGATGAAGGTGATATCGCTGTTCTCCCAGAACGCCTTGAATCCAGCGGAGTCATGGCCGTTGATCCGTTCGCCGTAGCGCCAGTTGTTGAACGAGCATTCGCTGTCCTCGACGAGGATCCTGCCCGAACGGCCCAGCCCCATGCCCCGTTCGCCGTTGTGGTTTGCAGTGCAGTGGCGGAAGGTCGAATTCCTGAGCGACATGTCGAGCCCAATGCCGTTGTTCCAGCTGAAACTGCAGTCCTCGACGAGGATGTTGGCACCTCTGCCAGAGACGGCGGACTGCTTGATCCCACCCATTGAGTGTCTGAAAGCCAGGCCGCGCAGGACAACATTCTCGTGTTCATCGATGACCAGGAAGAGCGCCGTTGCGTCCCTGGCCATAGGGATCGGCTCCGCGCACCGAGATCTCCACCCGGGCCCTCTTCATGTCGACCGAGGCGGGCGGCTTGATGTACACCTTCTTGTCGGTTTCAGAGATGCAAAAGCTCTTCTCCACAAGCTCGTTCGACGCGAGAACCTGCCGATACGGCTCCCCGTCCACGAACGCAAGCTCGCGCCGCCGCTCCAGGGACGTCCAGTCGATGTTGAAGTGATTCTCCTTCATCGGTCCGAAGGCATGGGGCCAGTCACGCTGATAGATTCCTCCCGAGTCCTTCCAGTCCGTGAAGACGGCGGATCCCGAGATGGCCGACTTGCCCTTCTCCTTGGCTTCGATGACCAGCAGTGAATTGCCGCGGGGGATCGTGACCAGTTCCCGACAGTCTCCGGGTAAGACGACAATCTTCGCATTGATGCCGGCCGACTTGTCGATCGCCGCCTGCAGCGACTTCAACGGCAGTGCCTCGCTGGTTCCGGCGGCGCGGTTGTCGGCCTTCGGATCCTCGGGGCTGACGTATAAGATCAGCTCGACCGTCCGCTCGTCGACGCTGGCCTGTCCCATGGCAGTCCCGATTGGGACCACAAGGGCCGCCAGCACTGCGACCGCAATGGCAAGCTGACAGGTCATTGGTGCCTTCCCATCCTGTTGACGCATCGCGGCTAATCCGCACAGCATACGCAATCTGCTTCTCATCTACTTCTCGCTTGTTTTCTCATGGGATTCAACTGGCAGTCCATATTTCTCGCACAGTCGCTTCCAGTAGCTTTTCCAATACTCGTCGTAATAATCCAGGCCGGCCTTTTCAATGTCATCGGGTCTCACGACCTTTGGCGCTGTGGCCGGATCGTATCCCTTGAGGTGTCCTTGACCAGCGCGGTTGCGGGGTGAAACGAAGCGCCAATCGGAGTCGCCCAATACATCTTCGCAGAGCTTGGCGCTCTCCGGGTCGTAGACCTTGAGTTGGGGACGGGTGTGAATGTGGTTGTGGTCGTGATCGTTGATTCGACCGCAGTCGTACCAGCATTGCACCGACTCCGCCCAATACTCCGCGGTATTCAATGCGGCATAGCACTGCTTCGGGCCGCCGAAGACGATCAGCACTTTGTCTGCTTTCGTTACCTCGACCTTGGAGTGGGTGGCCTTGCCATTGACGAGAATGTCTCCGCCATCGAGACATTTCTTGAGGAGTTCAGGCGATTGGCTGGGGAACGCTTTGACCAGCGCATCAAGCAGCCTGACAGGTGTCTTGCTCTTCACGCGCTCAAAGCGTTGGGCGGCATAGCCGTCATTCCAGAGCCCTTTTGCTTTGGCTCGATTGAAGACGTCCGTCAAGCGGGCATGCAACTCTTTGTCGAAGCCTGCCCCATCGATGACATGGCCGAACTCGTGAATGAGAACGCTTTCCAGCCGCTGACCGCCTTCGTACTCCATTACGTCTTCCTCAGACACGAGGATGGTGGGGTAACCGTTCTGGGAAGTGAGAGATCCACGGCTTCGCCAGTTGTAGAAATCAAGTTCCTTGCCCTTCTTGTCACTGGTGAACTGCGGCAGACTGGAAACCAGTTCGTCGTGGCCCACGATGATGCACACCACCTTCCGATCCCGGATTCGCTGGGCGATTGGCGGCTTGAGATCCGCCAGGACCAGAGTGAGGAGATACGCCGCTTCGAGGTGGGCGTGATCGGAGACCTTGTTCGAGGTGGCAATCAGAATATCCTGCACCAGCACGCACTTCTTGTAGAAAGCGGCGTCCAGCTCATATTCCTTGGCCTGCCGGTTCGACAAGGGCTTGACTTCAATCGGCGCCTCGGGCGAGCCGAGCGATGACTTGGCGATCACCAGGAGCGTGAACAGACAGATCAGGGATTTACCAGAGCACGTCAGGCTTCGCATCCGACACTCTCCAAAGGCATCAGAACAAGGAAGCACAAGAAACGGCTTCCGAAACCACCCAGGGCGTTCCCGCGATCCCTCCTCGCTTGGCCACCCCGGCATCGAGGTGTCTTGCGGGACGACGGTCTTCAGTTCCTCGATCCTACTGGGACCTCGCGGAATCTCAAGCCTCCGGTTGTTGTCACTCATCACGGCGTTGCGTTTGGCCGACCGTCGCTGACGCAGCCGGTGGGAAGCTATTGGCTGCCGACACTGCGCAAGATGGAATCACTGATGAAGGTGTGCCCACGGGCCCAATTTGGCTAGCGCTATCGCTACCTGGCGGGGGAAATCGCGGCCAGAAGAAGCGGCCGCGATGAAAAGAACAGAGAAGAGATGGCGAGGGGTAACGATCAATGATTCATCCATTCACGTAACCATTGAAGTTCAGCCTCGATGGCTTCGCTTCGACGTCGATGTGGACCGATCTTGGGCCCACCAACTGGCGACAGGTCCGCCCACCAGGCGCCCGCATCATCAGGTTCGACATGACTGGCGCGGCGAATTGCCATCGACCCCAGCGTGTGCAGGTCGATTTCCTCGCCATAGACGCAGCGAACGGCACCGGCCGGATCGATTATCAACTCCATCATGCCGCCTCCTGGGCACTGCTCCGAAGGATCCGCCGGCGAGGCGCTCAACCAGCAGGTCGTCGATTGCGGACTGCATGGCCGAGAGCTGACCATGAATCTGCTGACGCAGACCCTCGCTGTCGCGCAAGTCCTGGGGTGCGATGCCTGCGACCAGTTGCCGCGCCTGCTCCACAAGATCATCCAGTTGAGGGCTCGATCGCACGCTGAGGCTTCGGAACCGGCCGAAGAACTCCTTCAGGTTCTCCACGCATGAGTCACGAAAGACTCGGGGCTTGCCATCGTCGCTTCCGGAAAGCCGTTCTCGCAGATGCGCCACCAGCTTGCCGAAATCCGCGGCAAAGGCATCTTCCGCGAGCTTCACCGCCTCTTCGAACCGGGCGGCAATTCTGCTCTTCTCCTGCTCATAGATCTCGGGCTTGAGCTCCAGCAGATACTGTGGCGCCTCAACCGATGGGAAATCCCATCCCAACTCGAACATATCCCCCAAGTCTGCAGGGTAGTCGGTGGGGTCGTAAAGCGTGCCCAGGCGATCCCGGGCCGCCTCTTTCAGTTCGGCGTAGCGTTCGCTGAGCTGCTGCACTGCCTCGGCCAGCTCCTGTCGCATGTCAGTCATGTGCCGGTCAAAGGACTCGATGTGGTCCTGCCGGATCAGGCGGATTCCCGGTTCCGGGTATGGCAGAGATACTGCCCGCCAGTAGGCGATGGCGCGGTTGCGGATGGCAGTAACCGCCTTGAATGCTGGATGGGCGGTATCGAGCAGTTTCTTGGCGGCCGACAGGTATTGCCCCTCAGCGCCGAACGACTCGGCGGCCTGCTCCTTCTGTTCTCGGCTTAGAGTTTTTCGCACCCCAAGCCAGGTGAAGGAGACTCTGGCCGCAGCCATGGTCCTCTGAAGCCGCTGAGCAGGCGCAGACGCACCCGCAGCGGCACGATGGGTCGTGTCATTCATAAGGCATCCTTTCGTTGTGTTCAGGAATGGACGTGGAAGGCTCAGTTCGTGGTCGGCCGGGCCACACGCCGCAAGGGCTTGTCATCCCCGCCGGCGCGGTTGTAGATGCCCGGACGGGATGCATCCAGGCACCGGCCTGATGCCCACACGCGAAGCCTCTCCACCGATTCTGCCGCAGTTGCCGCTACCGGCACCACGTTTTTCGCCGCCTCACGAAGAGGCAGATCGAGAAGCGCTGCCAGGCGACAGCACGATTTGATTTCGGCGCCGGTCCAGTCGCGGTCCTGAGGCATGGGCTGGTCAGTGTTCAAGCCGAATTTCTTGAGGTAGATGGGCCAGATCTTCTCCCGCTCGGCCGAGCCGGGCAGATCAATGAAGTGGATTGCGTCGAACCTCTCAGAACGCGCAAATTCCGGCGGGAGCTTGCTGATATCGTTGCTGGTGCAGACCACGAACACGTCCGATTCGTGATCCGACAACCACGAAAGAAACGCGCCGAAGAGGCGCGCGGAAACGCCGCTGTCGGTCTGGCCGCTGGACTGCGCCGGACAAGGCTTTTTCCACCTCATCGATCATGACCACGCAAGGCGCCATGGCATCGATGATGCGAAGGGCCTGGCGTGTCCGACTTTCGGTTCTCGCCCACAATCCCGGCCATCAAGCTGCCGACATCCAGGATGAGTGTGGGCCTGCCGACCTCGTTGCCGAGACATCTGCAAAAGGCACTTTTGCCGGTCCCGGGAACCCCGAGGAGCAAAATGCCTCGAGGTTTGGCCATGCTGCTGCGCCGGCCCAGCGCCCGCAGGCAGAACTGCTTGAGGGCGTCCAAGCCGCCCAGATCAGCGAATCGCTCGGCGCCACGGTGCAGCGTGAGAAGCGCGCTCTTCTTGAGCACGCCGGTCTTCAACTCCCACACAGCATCGGGAGTGAGTTTCCTGTGGCGCACCAAGGACAAGCTGCACGCGCCCTCGGCCTCAAACCGAGTAAGGCCGGCCGCGGCATCCAGGAGCCGATCCAACTCCTCGCCTTCCGGCATCTCGCCTTTCTCGGTGGCAATGCCCTTGGCGATCTGCTGAAGTTGATCGCGCTGCGGGAGATCATGTTCAATCACCACGAATTGGGTCTGCAGCTCGATGGGGATCTGCACAATTGCTGAAAGAATCACGACGAAACTGCGGTTCTGCTTGCCACTGGCGATCTGGTGGGCAAGACACTGAATGATCTCGGCGCTATTCATCAGCCGGTGAAAGTTGGGCAAGACGAGCAGCGCCGAGCTGTCTGGCTTGGCCAGCGCGTTGATCGACCTGATGGCGGCCAGGGGATCGGTGCTGCCCGGTGCCTCCTGGCCGGCCACCTGCAGGCCGCGGTCGATGTCCCAGGTGGCCATCGACCATTTCTGTTGCTGGCAGAGCCGGGCGATCTCCAAAAGAGCATCGCCGTGCTCCTGCGACTGAACCCAAATTCCGGTAAAACACGCCGCGATATACTCGCGCAATTTGTCTGAGAGTATCATGTTGTTGTTCTCCTTCTTGTATTGGAAATGCCTATGGCAACCCCCAAGGGAATGCGGTGCGTGAGCTTCAAGCTGAGCAATAGCGAGGGCGTCTGGGTCTATTCCAACAGCGACGCCATGCATCTACAGCTTCGCAAGGGAGTACCGACTGAGCAGGATGTGGCCTCGCCATCGTTCAAGGTGGCGGTGAAGCTCCAGGCATCGGATGCGCTGAAGCTGGCCGGCGAACTGCTGACGGCAGCCGGCACAATCCTGGCCAAGCGATGACGCGCGAAGACATCAGGCTACCGCAGCCGTCGGTGTGGTCGCCGACGCTGCGGATTGGCTGGTGCTTTCGACCGGCTCCTCCCCATCCTGCGGGAGGTGGACCGGCATAACCGCACCCACGGCCCTTCGGTCATAGCCGCGGACCTCCAGCCGGATTGGCCGGTTTGACATGATCGGCACGGTCAGCGTCACCGAATCGTCGGCCTGGTCGCTGGCCATGCTGACCATCGCGCTCAGCATCTCGGCCACGAGCTTGGCATTGACGGCGATACGCACGTGCGTGAACGGCACGTCGCCGTGAATGACGGGGTCGAACAGCGTCTTTTCCTCACCCGGCCGGGGCACCACATCGTCCAGCGGGGGGAAGTCAACTTCGTCAGCCGTGGCCTCAGCGCGGGTCACGCGGTCAAGCGTCGTGGCGGCCAATCGCAGGGCCTTGCGATCCGACTCGTCCAGCAGCATGTGACTCAAGGCTGGCTTGACGCTGCGGCTGGGAAGGCCCTTGCCTACGCCCGCCAGTGCGTCGAATGGGATGTTGGCGGCAAAGTCGTTGACGTGGCTGCAGTTCATGCCGTCAATGGTCGGGTACTCGGCCGAATCGGGCTCATCCCAGGTGAAGATGACGGCGCGATGGCCGTCGGTGGCCAGGGCGCGAGGTGTTCCGTTGTGGCGTTCGATACGGATCGAGGTCATGGCGTAACGGCTGGCGTTCTTGGCGGCGATCTTGCCAAGGGCCAGAATCTGTTTGGGTATAAGCATGTAAGTTTCTCCTGAGTAAAGAGTTGAAAGGTGCCGCTGGTCGCACGACCGGCGGCGGCACTCAGAGCCCGTACTACCCGCGCCGGTCAAACAGGCGGTATTGCACTGCCTCGGCCAGGTGCTGCTCCTGGATGTGCTCAGATTCTTCCATGTTGGCGATCGTCCGGGCCACGCGAATCGCGGCATCGAGGGCCCGGGGCGTCATGCCCAGCTCGTCGTAAGCCTGTTTGGCCAGCAGCAGGCAGCCCTCATTGAGCGTCAAATCGCTATGGCCTGCGGCGAAATCGCGGGCGCGCTCCACTGCCTGGCGAGCCGTTCCGGTGTCTGTGCCCCGGCACGGCTTGCTCCACTCGCGGAACGGCAGCCAGGGCACTTCAACGTGCATGTCGGCCTGCAGCCGGCAGAGGGGCTCGAAATGCCGGTCGCGCTGCTTGGGATTATCCTTCAGCAGCCGGTTCCAGACCGTGACTTCCTTGGCCTTGAACTCGGGGTCGATGGCCTTCGCCGACTCGATCAGCATCGATTTGCCGTTGCCGGATGGACCGATGAGGATCAGAAAGTGCCGGCCGGCCAGCGCGATGGTAACGGCGCGTTTGGCTGCCTCCTGTCCTTTGATCCGGCCGAAGTCGTTGTCTGCCAGCAGTGGCAATGCCGCGGGTGCGGGTGAATCCAAGACTGCGGTGTTGGCAGGGAATCTCCTACGTGTCATGTTACTTTCCTCCGGTTAAAGGTTAAGGGTGAAAGATGGTTCAGCGGTTCTGCTCCAGCAGCGCCGCGTATTCGTGTTCGATGTGCCCCGCCCAGATCAGCATGATGCGTGCAGCCCGGCCAGCCAGGGTTTCCAGTTCCTTGTGGAAGTCCCGGCCGTGATGAGCGGCCTGATGGTGCCCTGCCTCGTGGAGTAGCGTCGCCAGAGACTCTTCGCCCAGCGGATCGCTCCACAGCCACGGCGTATCCAGCCCTAACGTGAGCACATCATCCTGGTTCCAGGTTGCTATGGCGTTCACGCTCTTGAGCAGCGACAGCTTCACCGAGCACACGGAACCGTCTTCGTAGCCGTCCAGAAGCTTCTGGCAGAACCAGCGTGCGAACTCGATCACGAGTTGGACGTGCTCGCTGCCGCCGGCCGCTTCGATGAGCTTGCGCCGGGTGCGGACGAGCTTCTCATCGCCGCGTTCGACATCATCCAGAAGGAACCCGCCGGCAGCCGCCGCGGCCACCAGTTTCTCGTTATGGTGGTCCACCACATCCTTGCTGGTGGGCACATGCTCTTGCAGGATTTCCCGCAGGCCGCCTGAGGTGTGGCGGGTGTCGATGACCTGAAGCCCCAGATCGCGGGCATCCTCATCGAACTCGCGCGCGCCCATCTTCGGCACCGAGCGGGCCAGGTTTTCGCCGAATGCCCGACGAATCACCTCCTGCTGCACGGGCTTGGCACACGCTGGCGCGGCTGCTCCGACCCAATCCTGTCGCACCTGCTCGCCATCCATGTCCGGCAATAGGACTGGCAGACAGACGCGGTGGAGCTTGGACAGATACCCGCTGGCCACAGCATCGCGACAGGGATTCATGGGCACGCGTTGAAGGACGTCGGCGTGGAGAGGAAGTGACCACTCCGCCGGACATACCGGGATGCCCAGCTCGTACACGGTCGGTTCTTCATCCTGAAGCACCGGCACCAACTCCACGGCCGTCTTGCGGCTCGGTCGAATCCAGCGGCCATCTTCGAACAATTCGGTCGGAAGCCCAGCCTCGATCTGGTGTTGGGCCTTGCGCGTCGCGACCACCGCGCCGTTCACGACCAATTGCACGTTGGTCGGCGGCAGGAATGTCTGGAAATACGCCTGGAGCTTGGGAATCAAGTGCGAAGGCCAGGGCATCAGCATGGTCACACGCATTCCAGGCTGGGCGGAGCCATCGACGGTCTGCTGTCGCGTGATGCGCCGGCCTGCTTCCAGGCAGAACTCGATCATCTTCTGCCCGCTCTGCACCGTGGCCGATCTGGCCAGGCACAGCATCTCCTTGAATCCCCGGCCCATTCTGCCGCGATTGAGATGCGAGTCGGTTTTGGACGTATAGAACACCGTACGGATGTCCCGCAGGTTGTTCATGCCGCAGCCGTCGTCATAGCAGGTGACGAGGATCGTGTTTCGTTCCTGGCCGGCGGCAAAGCCGAGTTCTACGGTGCCGTGCTCCTCGCCTACGGCATCGAGTGAGTTCTGCACCAGTTCTTTGACCAGATGGGCCGGGTCGCGCCCGGCGTTCATGCTGGCAAATCCTTCTGTGCTGACCGCCAGCCAGTCATCCATGATGGCCGGACTATCCGATTGTGTTGTTCGCATAGGATTCATCTCCTTCAGATTGGTTGGGTGTGTGCTTATCTGCGGCGACCCGAATGGGATCGCCGAAGATCAGGCATTCTATTTCTGGCCTGGCGCTTTGCGGATGGCCTTGTCGGCCGGGCCGCTGACGCCCTGGACACCGCTGATGGTGTAGATGTCCAGCCAGACGGCGCCACAGCTCTTGCACTCGACCTCGTTCTCGTGCCAGTCGGCATCGCTGTTCGTCTTTCCGGTCCCTTCGATTTCTGGGCGGCCGCACCACGGGCAGGCATTCCCGCGGCGAGCCAGATACTGGCGCTGTTGTTCGGCTGTGAGCAGATTGCCGGCTTGCTCATCGTCCGCTGCGGTGCCGGGGGCCGGTCCTTTTCCGATAAGCCCGCGCAGCTCGATAGCGGCTTGCATGTGCGTGTCGGCGTGCTGCTGGTCATACACATCTCCGACCTCAGGCACGTTCTCCAGCGCCTGGATGGCTTGTTCCATGACCATTTGGATCTTCTGATGCGTGTCTTCATCCTGACTCATGATGTTCCTTTCGTGTTGAAAACAAGAAGGGCGCCGCACGCGCAGCGCCCCGTAGAGGTTGCCGAAATTGATGTCGCTACTGCTTCACGCAGTTGATTGCGATGGACTCGACGAACTTCAGCTTCTCGAGCTTGACGCCGATCTTGGCACCGAGCTTCGCTGCATCCGCCTCGGTTCGCTCGTGGAACAGCACATCCGTATTGCCGCCGATGGACGACACGTTGCATGCCCTGTGGCCGACGATCTTCTCCAGTTGCTGGACTTGCTGCCTCGTGGCCTTGCCTCGGACAACCACCAGGAGTTCGACGGGCCGGAATTCCTGCTCGCCGAGCTGCTCGCTCAGCCGGAAGGCCGGGCATGTCAGCAACTCAACGACGTGATCCCAGTTGGCCAGGTCACGGTAGCGGTTCGGATCGTCATCGTTGGACAGCAGAAGCTTGAAGTCATCGTCGGTGATGCCGACCGTCTGGACACCGGCATTGGCATTGGCGTCGTGCCCCGAGAAACTGCCCCAGGTGTAGAGCAGCCAAGCCTTCTTCCGCAGTGAAACGATCCCCTGGCTTTCGTCGCTTGTGCCCCCATTGAAGATGATGTGAATCAGGTCGGGCTTGGGCATCAAACACCTCCTTGTCTTGTGTTGAGGGGCTGCTGGCGCAGCACGCGAAGACCGCCAGTTGCGCCGTCGGCTCCATCACCAGAGATCTGGTGATTGGCCCGCGAGCGACATGTCAGCATCGCCGGTCAAGCAGGCGGTATTGCACCGCCTCCGCAAGATGCTGCTCCTGGATATGCTCCGATTCCTCCAGATCCGCGATGGTGCGGGCCACACCCACGGCCATGGTGTGAGACCGCGGCGTCAGCCCCAGTTCCTCGTAAGCCTGCTTGGCCAGCAGCAGGCAGCCCTCACTCAGGTCGAAACCAAGATCGGGGTGGTTGGCGCGAAATTCGCGGGCGCGTTCGATCTGCCGGCGGATGTAGGCGCTGTCGGTGCCGGGACGCTTGCTGGTGATCTCCCGCCAAGGTACGGCAGGCACCTCGATGTGAATCTCGGTAAGCTGGGCCAGCGCGTAGAGTCGTTTATTCATCTGTTCGCGCTCCTGCTGGTCTGGCGTGCTCAAGATCGTGATTTCCTTGGCCTGGAAGCTCAGGTCAATGGCCTTGGCGGCCTCAATCATCATGGTCTTGCCATGCCCCGGCGGCCCGATGAAGCAGGTCGAGTGCGGGCCGGCGAGCGCGATGACAATGGCACGTTTCACGGATTCCTGGCCCCGCACGCGGCCAAAGTCTTTCTCACCCAGCACCGGGGCCGGCGGTGGGCTGGCGATAGCAGCGAGAGCCGTCTCAATAGCAGAGTTCTTTCTCATGGACGTTTTCCTTTCGTGTTTTGGTTGGTTGTCTTCCACTTGTTCAACACCGCCTTTCTCTGCGTCTGGCGGTTCCCTCCTTCGGCATGTCCGACGTCGCGTTTGAGGCATTGCCATTCGCGTGTTGCGGATGGTCGATGTGCCCTGGGAGCGACTCTTCCCATTTCCAGATCCATTCGCGGGCATCCCGCCGATTCCATCTGGCGACGAGCCGGTCATGGCCCGCACGGGTGTTCCTGGCGGCCATCCCGCCCAAGAGCATCCACGGCCCCATGCTCGTGGAGTGGCCCGCAGAGCGATAGAGGTATCGTGCGCGGACGACATCGGCGCCGTGAGCATGTGCATGCGTGTGCTCAGGCATGGTCCACCGCGCCCTTCGCACGCCCGGACTGCGGCTCGATCTGCACATGTTTCCACACGGGATGATCGCCGGGCAGGCCCTCGCGCAGCAGCTTCACGATCGGCCGCCGGGCCGGCCATTCGCAGACCAGGTCTTTGACGATCGCACCGAGCAGATATGCCAGGTCAGCGCCAATATGCTGCGTCTCCAGAGATTCCGTGCGATGAAGCACATAGTCATAGGCTTCCCGTGCCAGCTTGAGTGGCTCGTTGACGGCGGCCACAAGCGGCCCGATGCTCTCCACCTGGTCGGGCGTCATGGGGTCACTGAGCATGTAGTTGATGCCGTAGACCAGATTCGCGTTGCCCAAGAGCCCCTCGCGGCGAAGGTCCGCCCTGAGTGTCTCCAGCGGCTTCTGCAATCGCGTTCCCTTGAAACGTCCTGTGTCCAACTTGCTGCGCACCGCCACGAGCAAGCATTTGAATCCAGTTCTGGCCATAGCATGGCTCCTTCCGGCACAACGGCCGGCGTTACAGTGTCATCGTGTTGAACTTCATGATCCCCGGCTGGTGCTGGCGCTCAGCTTTCGGGCTGGGACCATGTCAGGAGAGTCGAGGATCTTGAGGACTGAGATGCTCCTTGTGCGAAGGGTGGTGTGCGGTCACGGCATCCGCTGTGCCGCTGCCCTGATGGCCTGCTGAAGCCCCTGCGTGTCGATCTTGATCCGGGCGACAACGTAGTCGTCCAGATCCAGCTCATGCGCGTCGGAAACCGCCTCTGCCAATGCATCGTCCTGCTCCTCGGGTTTCGCAGCGTCCGGCGGATACTCCTCCGGCCCGGTGACGAACCGCTGTTCGTCGGTCAGCGAACCGAAGAACTCGGCGCTGACTTCCACGACCATGCAACCGTTGTGCATGCCGGGACGGTTCCATGCGATGATGCGGTGCTTGGAGCTGCGCACCTCGGCCAGGGCATTTATGCGCGCAGATACACCTCGCGGGCAGCGTCTGCGTCGGGCGGTTGCGCTTCCCCGTCGCTGAAGCCGTACTTGCTGTTCAGTTCATCCCAGTATTTCATGGTTACCTCCTGCTGGAGTTGATTGGGTGGTTGATGCCATTGGCGTGCGACCCGCGGGTGAGTTCGTACTCGGCATGGTGCTCGGTGAACTCGTGGCTGCCGGCCGTGTCCAGGGCGATGCGCTGGGCTTCGCACTGATCGACGGCTTCCACCTCGATCACACGGGTGGCGTAGCCGATCCGCGTGACTTCGATTCTGAACGTGGGCATGGTGGTTCCTCCTGCTAAAGACGGCCGCTCGCCGCTTCCACCGCGGTCTGAATGCCTGCGACGTAGGCGGGAACGGTGATATCCACCCCGGCGCAGGCGTGCGCCAGGATCAACGACTCGATGCCGTCGATCGCGGCCTCGTAATCGCTGTCGTCTTCACTACCGCTGTCGCCTTCGTGAAGGCTTGAGGTGATCTCACCGGCGAGGGAAAGGCCCGTTTGACTTGGCTCGATGCTGGGAAGGCGAACGATGATATTGAAGCACGGCAGGACGATCGTCCTGGGCTTCGTGGAGTTGCGGCCCGATTGAGCGACGGCGGGATCGGTTTCAATGTCGGTGGTGGGCGGCGGCTGAGCGGCATTGGCTTCAAACGTGTGGTCATCGCTGTGGACTTCGGCTTTGATCCGGCCGCCGCAATGGCACGCGTTGTCTTTGCATCCTGGCCCATCCGGATGATTGACCCACCCGGCCGGGCAGCTCTGCAAATGCTCGCTGAACGGGCAGGTCTCGTCTCTGCAGAGACCATCCGTTGCCGGCGAGCCGCACCGTGTACAGGTGCGCGGCCTTTTCTTTCGTTTCTTCATGATGTCTCCTCGCGGCAATTCAGCCGCTGATCTTGTGCCGCTCCGCCTCTTGCGAGACGGTCTGCTGGTACTGCTCCGAGGTTGGCCGATCTGATTGGATCAGCCCCAGGGCCTGCTCCAGCGATTTGCTCGCCTCGCGGCACGATGCACCTGTGAATCCCTTGGTCTCCAACCGGACTTGGCCCTGGGGATCGATGATGATCTGGATGGTGCTCATGCGACCCCTCCCCCAGCGGATACGCCGCCGGTCTGAATGGTCAACCTGATCGACCCATCGGGCAGGGCCTGCTCGACCACGCTGTGGCCCGTTCGGCGCGCTTCCTGGCATGCCTTCTCGGCCGCATAGCGTTGAAGCAGCTTTCCCAGTTCCTTCTGATCCCCCCAGGCGCCGGTGAAATTGTCGTAATGCGCTTTGCCGGTGGCCGTGTCGAAGACCACCGGATAGGTCCAGCCGGGCAACTGCACGATCTGGCCCGTGGCTTGTGATGAAAACAGCCTTGCCGTGCCCTGAACAGGTTGGGAAAGCCCCAGCCGCCGACAGGCGGCGGCCAGGGCTGTGGCATCCCGCACTTGCGTGCGGAGGACAACGAGATGACTCATGGATCAACTCCTTTCTCGAATCGGGAACGTGAATGTGAACTCCGATGTCCTTGGGTGTGCTATCCCCCGTGCCTGCGCGTGAAGCGCAGCGGGGCGCTGTAGCCCCAGGCCGTGTTCAGCCGCCGGTGACGCAGTTCGGCAACGGCTTCGCCGATTGCCGCCAGAGAGCGGTTGACCGCGGCCAGCACGCGGCGACGCCGGCGACGCTTGGGCGCGCCGATGTTGTTGCCGAGGCTCGACAATTCCGAAGCCGACAATGCGGAAGACGGTACGATTGACATAGAGAATCTCCTTGCCCGCCCGAAGGCGGATTTGTTAGGGGTTTGAAAATTTGTGAAAACGATTCGACGTGAGGATCAGCCGACGCTCAGCTCTGCAGAGAGCAGATTGAGCGTCAGATCCCTATCGATAGGCAGGTGCCGCAGCCACTTGCTGAACTGGCTGAGCATCAGGCCCGCGGCGATATTGGCCGTGAAGATCGTGCTCTTGGCAGTGCAGGCCCCCTGGTAGGCTTCGGCCGAGGCGAAGAGCGTGGTGGGATAGTGCTTGCGGCTTTCAACATCGGCCGCGGCCAGCACTCGCAGCACCTCAGCGCCGATGCGCCCGTCGGCGAAGAACTGGATGCGCCCATTGGCCGCCTGCCAGATGCGCTGGCGGACCTCGATGTCATCCACGCAGCAGAAGAGGCAGTTGCCCACATCCATGCTGCGGCGGAAACGGGCCACTTCCGTGCGGACCTGGACCTGGGGGTTGATCTGCCGGCAAAGCTCGGCTGTTGCATGCACCTTGGCCCGGCCCAGGTCTTCATCCAGGTATCCCTGGCAGGCCAGGTTTACGACCTCGACTTCATCCGGATCAATCAGTCGCAGGTCCGGGACACCCATGGCGGCAAGCTGCAAGGCAACCTGCCGGCCGATGGCGCCGACGCCGACCACCATCGCCTGGCACGCGGCCAGGCGATCTGGGGGCACGATGTCGCGCTGGCGCGCATCGCGCTGTGGAAGAACATCTATCATAAGACCTCCTTGTGAATGGGGATGAGAGACGGTCGATGCCGTCCCCGCTCCCGGTGAAATACGAGGTGAAAGACTCGACTCACCGCTTCAGAGCGAAACGGACGTTACGCCGGCCGACTCGACTGGCTCGGCGTCGGCTTCCTGCTCTTCGAGCACTTGAGCCTGGATTTCAGCGACGGTCCCATCGGCGGCCGGGAGAGGCATAAGAGCTGAAAGGCCGCATTCAACGCGAAGCTGTTGGCACTTGGCCGATCCCGCCACAAAGGCCACGCATACGTGGGGCCGCGTGGGGTAGATCCCGCAGCGGCCTTCGGATGTGAGGAAGGGACAGGGCCGGCCGGGTGCGGCCACGATCCAGCAGGCATCCAAGATGGATAGCGAATCAGCCCGGCGGCCCAATGGGCGCTCGGTCTCGATCCGCGGCTCGCGAAGCACGTTGACGACATTCGCCTCGACGATCAACCGCTGGCAGCACAAGCCGCAGCAGTCGCAGATGCAGGTGGGTTTCATGAACTCCTTTCTGGGGGTGGACAGGGGCGCAGTGCTCCTATGCCGCCCCCTGACTTCTCAAGATGTGATGGGTGAGTGAGTGTGGACAGAAGAAGGCGTGTCAGTCTTCCTGCAACATAAGAATGGTCAGAACCGGCTCCCCCGCATCGCCCGGGCCGCAGATGGCTTTGAGCTGAACGCTCTCGATCCGGCCCGAGGCTTGAAGAAATGCAACCTCGAATATGAGCTGGTCGGCACCGCTTCCCGCCTTGCGAATGGCAACGTACAGCAGCCAGAGGACATCATGCGCTCGGCCCCGCTCACTCTGGCCCAACTCCCGCGTGCCTTGCGGCGGCACGATGTGGCCGTGCCAGACCTCTGACGTGCAGGCCACGGGAATGACAAACCCCGTCTCCCTGGCCCAGGCACTCAAGTCCACCAATACGCCGTCCTCGATGGCCTGTTTGCGGCTGTAACTGAATACAACCGGCACATCCTCAAACGGATTCTCACCACTCATGGTGCATCACCTCCTTGTTTCACAAGATCGGCGCCTCGATCTCGTTGCGACCGAGGCCCCATGCTTGCGGGCCCTCGGTCGACACTTGTATTGGCCGAAGCGAAGATCGCTCGGTTCAGCCGTACATCATCTCGCCTCCATCGCCCCACAGTTCGGGCCGCGCGGCCAGTTCATCCAGCACAAGGCGCCGTTCTTCCGGCTCCATCGCTTCCAGGTCTGCCAGAAAATCATCCGGCACGGACTTCCATCGAGCATCCGTGGAATCGGTTGTGGTGATCAGGGAGGTTGCCGCAGCTTTGTCCTTGGAGTCGGGCAGGCTCCAGCGCTGCATTTCGGGGAAGATGTTGGCCCGGTACTCGGCTTCCCAGGCGGCATGATCGGCAGCGCCGAAGGACACGCCGTAATCCACCTCCACCGGAATCACGGCCGCTCCGCCCGGGCCGACGTTGAAACGCAGGCGCGCGTAAGTCGCTCCGCCGCGTGCCAGCACGAAGAGGATTGCCCAGTCGCAACTCCCAAAGACGCGGTCAAACGTGTCCTCGTCGACGCTGCTGGGCATGGGGCTGTTGCCGGGATGCGTATGCAGCCAGATTCGGGCGAACTGCTCGGGCCTGCGCCGGCATCCACCTGGGCCTCGAAGAGGTCCGCCACCGCCGCATCGTCAAACGAGACGGATGCGCCGCTGACGCTCTGCCGCACAGTGATGAAGTCCTCGACCAGAAGCAGGTCGTCGGCCATCGTGATGGCAAAGCCGCCGATCTCGGTGCTGCCCCTGTGACAGAAATACTGCAGCTTGGCCCAGGCCGTGGGCGTGAAACGCAGGACCGGGCCCTCGGCCTGCCTCCGTTCAAGCCACTTGTTCCGATGCAGCGACTGTGGCTGCGGCGGATCCACCGTCATGTTCGTCTGAGTCATGGTTGTTCTCCTTTTCTTCGTGGCAACTCGGGCAGAGCCCGTCGGTCAGGCAGCCGACACAGCAGTTTTGTTTGCACTCGCGGCAGATCGTCATGCAGTCGGGGCACGCCCGCTCGTCGCATGCCGGGCAGGTCTCCAGGCAACCCATACACGCCGCAGTGTCGCACTTGGTGCAATAGCCGGTGCAGGACTCGCAAAAGTTATCATCGCAAAACTCGCAAAAGAAGCCGCTTTCACTGGTCAGCATGTAGCCGCAGTCATGGCAGGGCTCTCCGCTCCAATTGCTCAGTTGCACGTAGGCGGAACTGGCGTTGTAGGTCTGGAGCACCGAGCGCACCAGGATGAAGAAGTCGCAAATGCGGCCGGCCTGCAGGGCTGCTTGGATGGGCATCATGGCATCCCCGGTGCAGAGACGCTGTTCGCTGACGTGCGGGTGAGTGACTGTGTCCCGGCCACCAGCGCCGTTGGGCTCCTTGGCGATGACGACGAACGCGCTCAGCAGGTCTGAACGGCTCAGTTCGCGGAGGCGAAGCTGGATCTCGAATGGCCCGAGGTAGACGCCTTCGAGCTCGATGGAATCCGTTTCGACGGAAAGCGCCCCGGCATTCTCGTCGAAATTCCAGCCGTGGAACTCATCCTCGACCTGCTGGAGATCGCGGATGATGTCGCCAAGGCTGGAGACAGGCGGGCTCTCATCGTGGCGCTGTCGCCGGCGTCCTTCGATCTCGTAGTGCAGATCATCCAGAGCCGCGCTGGCTTGTGTCGAGACGTTCTTGGCTGCGGCGAACCATTTGCGGCAGTGCGCCTTGGCCACACTGCGGCAGAGGTTGAGGTAGCGCGTCATCGAGCGGTTGATGCTGCGTTCGTCGCTGGCCAAGGTGGTCAGACGTCTGGCCTCTTGCGCCAGCACCTGGTCGCGGATAAGATTGGCTATGCGAACGAGGGTTCGATGATCGTCATTCATGATGGGTGTTCTCCTTTTCAAAAAGGCAAGGGGCGCCTGACCGTTGCTGCGGCCAGGCGCCCCTTGCAGTTGACAGGCAATTCAGCCGGCGCGAATCACGCCGCGATTCGCGCGCCTGGATCTTCGTCGGCGTCATTGACACGCGATCGCCCTCCTGGAGGACCTGGTCCCGCGCCACCGGCTGCCGGTTGACGCGGATGAGGTAATCCTCGGGCTTGCGGCCGGACATCTGCTGGGCGAACAGCTTGTCGACCGAGGTGTTGGGCTCGACTTCCAGGTAGTCCGCGAAGCCCGCGCCGTCGTTGTTGATCACGAGAATACGCATAATGTTCTCCTTTGCAGAAAAGCTGACAATCAAGTACATTACTATTGAACACAGGTACACAATACGACACCACGAACATGGGCGCGCAGCGCACTCAAGGCGGGCTGCGCGCGGAATCTTCCTTCCACATGAACTGCTCCTTTCGAGTTTGAGGTTTGGGGTTACAGGCAATCGGGTCAGAACGACCCAAGAGGTGGGCTATCAGGCGAGCCACTGGCAGAGGCAGGTCAGATCATCTGCATGTCGAGTTCGCAGTCCGGGCACAATGGCGTGCCGGCTTCGGCAAGACTTTCGTCGGGGCAATGAACGATGTGACGGCACTCCGGGCATTGCCAACGGCGCTTGGCGTGGCCGTTGCCGCTGATCCGACGGGCGGCACTCTTCACCATCGGCCAGTCTTCGTGGCTGACGATCTTCTCGTCCGCCGCATGCCGCTGAACGCAGCAGGCATGGCCATCGGGGTCGCGGTCGAGCCGTTCGGCGTCTTCGCCATCCACGTCATAGTCGATGATTTGGACTTCCACTCCGACGGGTTTGTACAGAATATCGGCCACGCCGCCGCTGACGGTCACGATGACTCGACAGCCGGCGGGCGCCTTGGTCTTGGCTTTCGCGCTCATGAGCTTTCCTTTCTCACTGCGGGGTTGGATGGAACCGCGTGCTATGCCTCATCGTCTTCAGAGCCAGCGCGGAATTTGAGCTGGCTCAGCTTGCACTCGGCAGCGGCCAAGTCATCCCGACGGTTCAGAAAGACCGGCTGGAACAAGCTGCCGCCGGCGTGGGCGTAGAGATACCGTATATCGATCACTTCGCCGGCGCTGGGTATCGGTCGGCCGGCGGGGATGGTGACATTGCCCACGGATACGCGTCTTTCGCCATCGCACAGTTCGATGGCCACGCTGCGTTTTCCGCTGTTGATGCCCGCCACGATGCACGAGGCGGTGGCGTAAAACTTGAGCTTGAGCTGATCGCCTCCGCTGGCTGGCCGGCCGGGGGTGTAGGGTGCATCGTGGCGCTTGAGGACGATGCCTTCGGCATTCCGCTCCCGAAGCGACTTGAGCAGCGCCTTCTTGTGCCTGGTGCCGATGGCTGTGCCCAGCGTGCGGATGGCAGCCTTGCCGTTGGGGGGCAGCATGTCGTAAAGCGCCTTGAGGCGCGTGGAATAGGCCTTCGGCCGCAAGTCCATGGATGCCTCCTCCAGGAGGTCGAAGGCGACGAAGGTGTCGCCGATCGCCTCGCCATCGATCAGCCACTGCTGGCTGCCGAGAATCGTGGCCTGCTCGACGACCGGCTGGGGCAGTGCGGTCGTGAGGCCCTTGCGGTTAATGCCGATGATCTGCTCGGCGGTTCGGCGGACCAGCACCCGCTTGCCATCCAGCTTCTCCTGGGCCCACCACCCATCATCCGTGATGAGCTTCTCGGCATCGGCCTCGTCGATGGGGTTGAGGAGCTGCGGGAGCACGCCGGTGGCGCGGGACTGCAGGTCCGTCTGTTGGTATGGCGTACCGCTTTCGCCGGGTGTGTAGCCCTTGGCGGTCTTCTCTGCCACCAGCTTGTCGTAGATCTTCCGGGCGGTGGCGTAGTCGACCGGCTGCGCGGTCTTCGTGCCGGTCTGCAGCGTGCTGCCCCGGCGGCCGAAGGCGAAGTTGACGACGAAGCCGCCGTCCTTGGGCTCGATCGCAGCCTGATAGGTTTTGTTGGAACTGCCTTCGCAGTAGTAGAGCGTGATCCGATCTGCTGTGTTTGGGGTAGACATGGGTAATCCTTTCTGTTGCATGAACAAGAACTGTCCCGGCAAACGCTGCCGGGACGTGATGTTAATGAATCCGACGAAATCTTCGGGAGAACCGAGAGCCGGTTACGTGTCGCTGAGATCCACGGTCACGGCGGCGCCGGTGTGATCAATGACCTGAAGCGACGGCGCCATCGATTCGGGGTCGGTCATGATGTGATGAACGTGCTCGGCCGCTTCGCGTGGATTGGCAGCATTAACGTCGATGACATAGACCACTCGGAACAAGGGCTCCGCCCCGGATTCCCGGTGAGGCGGCTCGATGTTCAGCTCGATGGTCTCGGATTCCAGGTTCAGGCTCTGGCAAAGCCGGTCGACTTCCCCGGAATCCAGCGGTTTGAGCGTTCCGTCATCCGTGGCGATGTCGCCCACGACCTTGTCGGGGATTGGTTCGCCGCCTTGGAGGTTCTCATCCTGATGGAATCGAAGGGCGGCCAGAATCGTGGCCAGTTCACGGCGGTTGACCTGGATTCGGAATCGCCCCTCGGCTGTCGAGGCTTGGGCAGCCGAGTTGCGCTTGCTGTGATGCCTTTTCATGACGGCACCTCCTCGCTCGCCGCTGGCTCGGGCGGAAGGAGCAGCTTCTGCGACCCATCGTTGAGATGGAGCGTCACCTGGCCATTGGCAAGAATCGTCGCTGATTGCCAGTCCTTGAGCTCCGAAAGGCAATCCATCAGCTTGTGCCGAATCGGTTCATACGGGCCTGTGATCCGCAGCCAGAATTGATCAAGCTCCTCGCGAAAGCTGTAGAGCTGTGTGTCATACGTGTCGCCCTCATCGTTGAATCCGCCGAGGTGAAACCAGATCTGCTCATCGTTCAGCCGCCGGGCCTCTGGCGTGACATACACTTCGCAGTCGCCGTACCAGCTTCTCTTGTCCTCGCCATCCCACGGCTTAACCGCCATGCAGATGGCCGAGCGAAAGACCTGCCCATCGCTGCAGTGGGCGGCAACCAGGATCGATTCGACACAGATCAGCTTGCCACCGTACACCCAGGATTCCTCAAGGGTCTTGCCTGCGGAAACTTCCACTCGGTCGACCGTGGGCAACTTGGCCCAGGAGTAACCTTCATACTCCCGGCGTATCTCCACCGGCACAAACGGCCGATCGAATCGCCCCAGTGCCGCCAGCAGATGCACATTGGCTTCATCGCTATCGTCGCCGTCTTCCGAGTCGCCCAAGCGATAGCACTGGGAGAGCGCGTGGCCCTTGGGCATGGTCACCTCGACAGGCTCGGGACCCATCTCCGTATACAACAGGCCCACGCGGTAAACCGGCTCGGCTTCGGGCAACTCAATGCCCAGTTCTCTGGCCCGCAGATACTCCTTGTAAGGCAGTCGATGTCGGCCCTGCTGCTGAAGGTACTTGAATGCCTCCAGTTCCAGAGCGGCCTTGAGCAGATGCAGTGCCTCATTCTCCACCATGCAGGTGCGCGCTGGCAGCATCAGCCGGATCCCGGTGGGCTGGCCCGTCATGTCCACCAGGAATGCCAGGTCGTGCCCGGTGACGGGACGATGGGTCAGCGCTACAACCTGGCCGTGAAAGTTGACCAGAACGTTGTTGCTGTATTCCCGATGCTGGGGTGCGTTTCGGTGCCAATCGCGCACGTCTGTCTCAGGTATGACCTTGATGCGGCATCCCAACCCATGGTGAAGCGTCGCCCGACCAGTGATAAATCGCTCCTTGGGGCAGACTTCGCCGTTCACCGTCACGCTCATGCCCGTGAACACCGCCAACGGCTTGACCGCGGAAGCTTCCCAGGCATCGTCCTTGAAGATCAGTTCTGTGCCGGCGCCGGCCCGGATATCGGGCTCGCAGGCAGGGAGTTCGGGGACGTCATTGATGACATCCACCGTCGCTCCTGTCCAGCCATCGGCGCTGATGGTGATCTTCTTTCCGCTGGAGCGGATCGTGAGCTCGCGGGCGCGAGGCAGAACAGTCCCACGCCAGCCGGATCTTCGCTTTCCTCCAGCTTCTCTTCCCAGCCCGAGCCACCCAGGTCCAGGAGCTTCTCGAAATCCTCAATGCCCTGGCCGTCATCACGCACGGTGATTGTGCCGTCGCGGTTGGCGATCTGCACATGCTTTGCTCCGGCGCGCCTGGCATTCTGGAGGATCTCGATGATCCTTCCTGCCAGGGTGCCGGTGAACAGGCGACTGGCTTTGCTGAGCAGCCGCGAATTTACCTTTGCCTGAATCGTCTTCATGGCTTTACCTCCTCATGTTGAGTGAATGGTGGTGTAAGATGACACGCTGACTGAATCTCGTTGTCCGCCGACGCCGGCGGACGTAATCGCGTCTGTGAATCCCGTTGGTTTCCCCTGCTTGCTGGTCTGGTCCTAATCCTTCGGCTTCGCCACGGCGACCACTCCATCAGGGCCGACGGCAACTGCTGGAGCATTGAATTCTGCTGCAAGCTGGCCCAGGAATTCGGCCATGTTCTCGGCTTGCTCCTGGCGAGAAATAGGCTCGAGCTGTGTCCAAGGCCGAAGGGTTCCAAGAACCTGCATCTGCTCCGGCGTCAATTCGATCACCACGCGGCCGTTGTGCTCGCCGTACCACTCGATGTACGGGTAGCGAACCCCGAGATCGTGGGGCGGCAGCCCTGCGGTGATGTCCCCGACCTTGCCCTTCTGGTGGACGTAGAAACCGTCCATGTAGCTGGTTGCGGTTGGATCGGATGCGTCGCCGTCGCCGGTGAAGCGGATACGGGCGCCGCGGATGTCCCGATGAAAGTCGCCCTTCAGGTCGAATGTGACCTTATGGTCGAGTCCCGCGAACCGCATCCATCCAGTGACGCAACCCTTGGTCGTGTTGTCCAAAACTCCCTCTAATAGATACTGTGTTGGCCTCCATGCCATGTTCTCTACCTCCTGGCTGTGCTGATGATGGCACGCCTCAAAACGAGGCGTGCCTTCAGAGTGTTGCGATGTGCTCGCCTTGTGAAGCGTCCCGGCCGTAGTCGGGGCGATATGCAAGGCGATGCGTGATTGGGATTGGCGATCTACCAGTAGGGCTCAAACAGCTTTGCGAACTCCTGTTGCTCTTCATCGAGCGACGGCTCCTGTTCGAACTGGTCCGGTTCGACAGGCTGTTGAAGCTGCCCCATCAGATGGTTTAACAGCGGGTCGGTCATCAAGCACTGGTTGTATTGACGACGCAGGGGGCTATCCTCATCCGGTAGAGGCCCCGGTCGGCGCGCGAGAGCCCGGTCCCAGATTTCTTTCAAGCTGCTTGAGATCGGCTCGAAGTCATCGATCGGCTCGACGGAATGGCTCAGGAGAATGCTGGGCGGATCGTGCGGCTGTTGTGCGATCTCGCACAGAACCTCATGCACTATTCGTTCGGGCGCCCGCTGCTCCTGGCCGTCGGCATCGACATCGTGGCCTGCTGCAGAGGTGATGCGGTCCGACGCCGGCTGCATGCACGCAAACTGGTTCTGGACGATCTTCTCCAACGGGGAAAACTCGTCCTGACCGAACGCGTGCAGCAAGCCAATTCCGCCATTGTGAATAAACTCCTGAAAGAACGTTGATGGATCATACATCGCGTGCTCCTTGTGAGATCCTGATACACCGGTATAGCGGTTGTGGGCACGCATGGATTTCAGCGGACCGAAAAATAATGCCGGACCCGCGGGACATGAATTGCCGGCTCGACGATACAGCATGGGAAACGAGCGCATGGAGCACGACCTAACGTGAATTGGGCAGGCATCATGCCAATCCCGATTTCTCGTCGTGGACCTGCTTCGTGATGAGCGGCCCTTTCGGGCGCTGCTTTCACGTGTAAAGGTCCTCGGGCGAGCCCTGTGCTTTTTCCCGTAGGAAGAAGCGGCTCGCCCACGGCACTTATCGTTACCGTATGTGAGGATTGAGCAGTGGTGAATGCGGTGGAGTTAATAAGGGTTGCGGTTCACCGCTGGGTTTGGGGTTCGAGTTCGGTCTGCGGAGCTTCATCTATCCAGCCAAAACAATGCGGCTGAACGAGGTAACGGCAACGCCCGACCACGAAAATGGCCGGGCGTTTTCGTATCTCGCGGTCGGCAAAGGTCTACGACGATACTGCCGCGACGGGCAGCGCGCCGGTCGCCAGGCGAAAGCCGTTGTGGGCAAAGGCGAATTGACCACCGTGCCAGATCATCGTGGAATCCGCGCCAGCGGGCCTTTCGTCCACGCGAGTCCAGCCGGACACCGCGGTGAAACGGGCCTTGCCCTGGGTGGCCAGGTCCTCTGCGATCCACGGTTCCAGCGGGTATTCGGAAGTCACGGGCTTGAAGGGCCAACAGCGACCAGGAGAGCATCACGTCCTCGCGCGAGGCATGCTGCGGCAGGCGAAGATCTCACCTGGCCATCACGGGCGAGAGATCCTTACGCCTCACATCCCGAACGGATTGGGCATTTGCTCTTCTTCCTGCATCCGCTGCCTCGGAGTCGGCTGCGATGCTCGTTCGGCGATCTGATCGAGAGTGGGCTGGACGGCTGAATTCATCTCACCGTCGGGCAGTAATTCTGCTGCGGCGGGCCTCGGTCCGAGCGCGAATCCTCCTGCTGAGTGCTGCTCGAGGGGGTTATCAAACAACGCGTCGTAAATCCGCTGCATCGCCGACAACCAGAGATCTTCGGGGATTGTCAGCGAATCATTGTACTTTGGCGGGACCGCCGGTGGAGGCGCAGGGGGATCGAGATAGAACGTCGGTGCGGGTCCGGTCGGCGGATCGTCAAACCAGGGTGCCGGCTGGTGATAGGGGCTGGGTAGGTCCTGATAGGCGGCGACAAGCGGATCATACGACATGTGGCTGGAGTGGTACATCGCCTCAATAGCGGCCGGATCTCAACAATCGTTTCAGTCGCCAGTCGCCACACCGCCAATGAGTTCCAGCGCGAAGCGTGTTTGGTCTCGCGGGGCACGGCACGCTGGCTCGTCGGAACTGACTGTAAAAGAGGGGATTAGAGAAGAACCTACACAACTCTCGGGCTGGCGTTATGCCAACCCCGATTTCTCGTCGTAGACCTACTTCGTGATGAGCGGCCCTTTCGGGGCGCTGCTGTCACGTGTAAAGGTCCTCGGGCGAGCCCTGTGCTTTTTCCCGTAGGAAGAAGCGGCTCGCCCACGGCACTTATCGTGCTCGTATGTGAGGATTGAGCAGTGGTGAATGCGGTGGAGTTTATAAGCGTTGCGGTTGCTCGGCCATTGCGCCGTCAGCGAAATGTCATCGCTGTACGCGGTTGCCGGTGTATGCTGGGCTGAAAGACCGTCACGGGACACGGGATGACGCTTTTCATCCGTCCATGCGGTCTCGAATCAGGATGAACGACAATGCAAAACCCGCCCGTCTCCAACGACGATGCGCTCAAGCTGGTACAACGTGTTGATCCGGCATTCCGCCCCGTCTGGGACGGTTGTCCGCCAGCAGAGCAGGCGGCTCTGGCCCTGTACTTCCTGCCGCACCGATCCAACAAGCCGGTGTTGGCGCCACCCGGCCCCGGATGATCAAGTGGTACTGCCCCTTCGCCTGCCAGTCGCGCTTCCCCACTGGCCACCGCTACTGCATCAACGTCTACAGCGGCTGTGCACTCAGGTGCATATGCTCTGTCAATACGCCTCAGTGAAGATTTTCCGGATTTGCTGGCGGGGCGTTAACGCTACGGGCGTGCGGCCGGATCGCGGGCTTGGCGACCGGCGCTGCTGCGGCCCCGTGCTGCTGCACCCGCCGAGCCCTTGAGAACATAATGGCTGCTGTGTTGCCCGGGAATCGGGATGCGTTGGATCTCGGCCTTTTCAGTGCCCATGCGCGAGCGGATGCGAAGTGCGGCGGGACTGACCGATCAGATGAACCACTATCGCCACAACCAGCTCACCGAAGCGTGAATATCCTGCCGGCCGACCGCTCGTTCGGAAAGGAAAATGCCCGCAACTTGCTGAGACGAGTTGAAGGCAGGAACCTCTGACTTACCCTGTCGTTGCAGCTACCCTATCTTGCCCTTCTGCGTGATGTTACGCGCCGGCGACGGAGGCAGTCGTTCCATACAACGAAATCGCCAGGCTGCCTGCGATCGGCCAACTGGCCCGAGACTGTGTTCCGAACTTCTCGCCATTCACCCGAGGTTGCGAGCACTACCGGAATCAACCCGGAACCATTGATATCGCAACTTCACGGCGGGTCACCTTGTGAGCGGTCGGAGCCCTTGGTCTGGTTGCGCATTGGTCATGGCGGAGATGCGTGGTATGGCAGGCACCGCAGTGGCCCATCTGGAAAAGGAGGGGCCGGCGAATCGCTGGTGCCGTGCAGGATCCGTTGCGAGACAATGAACTGACCTTCGCGGTTTCGCGCCTCCAAGTAGTTCCGAGCACGGTCCTTATCCATTGACCGGGCTGGCAGAATGCTGTTTCGGTCTGCCCGCTCTTCCACCTCCATCAGCTCGACATGGTTAGTCCAGAAGGGACCGGTCGTGTCCTTGGGGTCGATGCCGGCGGTCCAGAGAAACCCGTCCGGCAAGCAGTGCAAGGCGGCGAGAAACTCGCCGCTGTCCAGGTCGCGAACCTGCACAGTCCAGTCAATCCCGACCGTGACAAGCCGCTGGCGGCCGTTGGGGAGGCCCAGGATCGCCATCGGTCCTTCGTGTCCGGAGAACTGCTGAACCGGCTCTTCGCGGGCCAAGTCCCAGATGCGCATGATGCCATCGTGTCCGTTGGTGATGAGGCGGCCGTCCGTTGGGACAAAGAGCAGTTGTCTGGCGCCGTGAGGATGAGGAAGCGACCGTAGACGTTTGCCCGTGGCCTGATAGACATTGACGGTGCCGTCCTTTGCAGCGGTAGCCACGCGCGAAGCCGTGGCATCCACAGCGATGTGAAGTATGGGAACATCGTGGGCGTGCCACCCGGCAAGCCGGTTGCCGCTGGCTACGTCCAAGATCTTGGCGCACCCCCCGAAGTCGCCTGTGGCCAGCCGTTGCCCCTCATCATCCAGGGCTGCACAGAGCATCAGGTCCTGTCGCTCGCCTTCGAGGATTCGGATCGCGGCCTTCCCGGGCACGTCATAGACAACGACCTTGCCATCCCTGCCGAGCGCGACCAGGCGTTCGGCCGCTGCCGCTGATGGCCGCGGAGTGGACACATGAGGAGTGCCCCGGCAGGATGGCAGGCGCAGCCGCAGAACTCGAAGCGCCGACTCTGATGGTGTGGTCCGCATGCTCTTCAACCGAACATACGCCATGTCGCCAACCCAGGATCCAGCGGCCGGCAGCGTTCGCGGCGGCGGTGAGAGGGCGCCACACCCGGCCTTCAGCAGCGTGGTCCCATGTTCGCAGCACGCGGTCTTGGCCCAGCACGGCAAGTTGGCCGCCACCGCTGGCACCGGCGACGGACTGAACAACAATCGCTTGAGTCCCCAGCGTCGCCATGCAGCGGCGGCCGTGAAGATCCCACACCTTGATCGACCTATCGCTGCTGGCCGTAATCAGGCACTCGTGGTCCGGCGTGAGACATGCCGACGAGATAAGGCCCACGTGCCCTTCAAAGGTATGCAGCAGTTTTGCCTCGCGCCATTCAATGTCCCAGAGCTTGGCGGTCCCGTCCTCGCTCGACGTTACCAAGCGACGGCCTGCCTCGACAAACAAGATGCTGCGAACGCAGTTGAAATGCGGCCGCCAGTTACAGAAACGCAGGTCGCTCGGCGTATGCCGAACCAGTGTGTCGTTGTCCATACTGCCCGTAGCCAGCAGTCGCCCATCCCCGGAAACGGCAAGAGCCATGACGCTCTGAGCGTGTCCGCGGTAGGTTCGCAGGCAGCGCGCATCCTCAAGATCCCACGCTTTGGCGGTCCTGTCCCAGGATCCGGTGTAGAGGAGTTTCTGGTCCGGGCTGAGACAGGCGCATACTACTGGTGCGGTATGCCCGCGAAAGACGCGCAGACACTCGCCGCTTGCCAGGCTTAGGAGCCGGGCTGTCCCGTCCCAGCCCGTGGTTATGGCGCACTTGCCATCCTTCGTGACGCAGACGGCAAGCACCCCAACCGTTGGCCGAATCCTGCTGCTGTTGACATATTCGATGGGCAAGCCCCACGCGTGCCAACGCTCATGGTGCGCATAGGTGCACATGTGTCAGCCCCTCGATGAGCCACCGTCGCAGCGTATTGTCATAGCTGGCCGACAGCAATTCCTTCCCGTCGGGAACAAAACAGACTCCGCGTACCGGGGCGTCGTGCGCCTGGCAGCAGCCAAGCAGGCGCCGGGTGGGCAGGTCCCACGCCCACAGTGTACCGTCATACCCTCCCGCAGCGATTGTGCGACCGTCGGGCGCGACCGCCACCGAGAAGAAGGGCGTGCTGCGCCCTCTCAGGCGATGCTCGATCCTCGGTGCTGGACGACCGATCGCCGCCATGAGCTGATCGTAGCGTGGAGCAAGGCTTTGTCCCGACGACGGCTCGCCTGGCAAGAAGTCGAGTTCTCCGGCAACAGTCATGTGAGTTCTCCTTCGGGCGCGACCGATACGGGTCCACAGCAGCCACGCCTCACCAGTGCAACGCGATGTCGAACATGGTCACTACGATCCCCCGTCGATCGGGCTCGCCGGGCCTCCCAAAGAGCATCCACGTTCCGGCGCACGACTGAGCACTCCCATGACCATAGATGGGACATGACCCATCGCCACTCCCTCTGCACCGTCCAGTCTGGGTCTACCCCGAGCGGCATAATCCGCAGCGCATTCTCACCGGTGGCCAGCGATGGACACATCTCAACGAAGGCCCGGATAGCGCCCAGGGCGGCGAGGCGGACCTTCGCCACCGGGTCTTTGAGGCCGTCGCAGAGGAGGGCAAGACGATCGGCAGTGACAAGCTCATCATTCGCCCGAACGAGGGCCGCGACCGTCTCCAGCGCCGTTTCCCTCGCCGCGGCGTCATTGTCAACGAGCCCCGACATGGCCAGGTTCAGGCTGCGTTCATCCGCAAAGCGCGAGTCGGCGTTAATGAACCAGGGGACCGTGCTGAGCACAGTGATCCGGATATCGTCCATGCTGCGCAGGATCAACGAGAATGTCGCTTCGTCCGCGCATGCAGGGTGGGCTTCGATGAATCGCGCCAGGACGAAGATACCGAATTGCCGCACTTCCGAAGTCGCTGCGTGGAGATACTCCAGCACCACCGCCAGGTTGGCCGGCGAGAAACACGATGCATCCGCCCTGACGAACCACATGCATGCCCGTTGGATGCTGGCCCGGTGTTCGACTCCCCTGAGGTCAACGAGCCGCCTCAAGGCTCTCTCGGTAGCCAGCGCGGGATTGGCTGCCACGAGCCGGGCGAGTACCCAGCAGGCCATGCGATGGTCGGAAGCCGGGCGATCCCAGCCCCTGGTGTCCATGTCGATGACCGCGTCCGCCAGGTCGGGCGTCGCCAGTGCCGGCTGGATGCCGATCAGAGCTGTAAGAGGTTCCAGGGCAAAGCCGCGCTCGATGATGCCTCCGCCGCGCAGCGCCCCTTCTACTTCGCCGATCACCTGCGCAGTCGCCAAGTCTGGATTCGCCTCCAGAAACTGCGGGAGCACGCATAGCGCCACCCGCCGATAGTTTCGGCACTCGGGATTGGAGCGAAACAGCGCCAGCACGCGACCGAGGTTCTCCGGCGTGGCCCGTTCCGGGCGGCACTTGACGCAGAGCCCCATGGCCCAGATCGCATGGGTTCGGACCATGTGGTCCACATCTTCCAGCGCCCGCCGGGTTCGCCCCAGAGCGACATCGTCCGCGAAGACCGCCACCGCAGGACCCGGAAGCGTCCACTTGGAGAGATCGTCGGGGCGATCCGTATAGAGCAGCGCAGCCAGGGCGAGCATCGCGAATTCGCAGGTGCCTTCAGGGCCCGAGGGCGACATGCGCAGCAGCTCCTCCCGGGGCAAATTGTGGTCCAGGCTCCTGCCGCCACCAGCCCAGAGCAGGGATACCCAAGCGTCCAGAGCCGCAGCCCGGACGAGCGGGTCGCCGTCGGCCAGCATCTTCATCGTCGCGTTCACGTGCTCATCGCGTCGCAGCGACAGGTTCGCCCGATTCATCGCCGCCAAGGCATGAAGGGCCGACGCACGCATCCCCGGGTTGGCATGGCCGAGACTCGCAAGCACCATCGCCAGGGTGTCGTCGCTTGCCAACTCGGGGCGGATCACGAGGCTCTCGGGAAGCTGCTCCAGCTTTTCCAGTGTCATGGGGCGATTCATCGGCTGCCTCCCTGCGCCACCGCATTTTCATTCGCGAACAGGCGACTCAGATGCTGCTGCAGCTCCAGTTCCTGTTTCTCGGCCGCCTCCCGGCCTTGGCTGATTCTGGCCTTGATGGCGCTGATGCGTTGCCCACGCCCTTGCTGATCAAGGTCCGCATCCTCAATCTCGTCGATATCACGTTGCATGCCAAGGGTTGCCGGGTCGCTAGTCAGCGCGCTGATCCGGGAGCAGGTGTTGAGGATGGCCTCTTGAACATCATGGGACGCGTCGCGCAGCCAGGTGATCTGCTCCTCCAGCGTTTCGCCGCCGACGATCAGGCTTACGTCGGTGCAGAGTCCCGCGTGCTCCAGGATCTTCCTGGCTTCATCGCGGATGCGGAGGATTTCGGTCAAGCATCTCTGGTCGTAAGCGATCGTTCCCTCGGGCTCCGTCGTCTCGTTGGGTCGGATGCGCATCAGTCGCTTGTATTGCTTGGCGGAGCCCAGTATTTCGGTCAGGCGACGTGCCTGTGCATCCGTGAACATGAGCTTGCTGATCCGATGGCCGTCGGAATGCGCAAGGCGGAATAGCTCGCTGATGGCCTCCTGGCACTGGCGGCGATGCTTGGTCCATTCCTGTGGGTCCATGGGCGGTCCCCTGAACCGGTGACGCCGCATGGACGCCTGGAGCCGAAGATCAGCCAGGCGCTGCTGCGCCTGCATCTCGTCTTCGCGCACCTGCTGCGCCAGCTGCTCCTCCGAGAACTCGGGGTGCATCTCTTTCAGCCGAATCCGACGGCGCAGGTCGGCCGTGCGCGTGGCGGCTTCCTGGTAGGGCAGAAAGACATCTCCGAAGACAAGAAGCCAGTCGTGGCGAACATTGGCGTTGCGCAACCGGGCATCTTCCTCCATCAACAACGTCCGTCCGAGGTCTTCCTGCAACTCGATCCAGATGGATTTCGCGATGTGAAATGCCTGTTTCTTCTCCTCGGCGGCGTGGCGGAGCAGGTCGCGCTCCTTCTCGGCCTCGATGCGGAACTGGTCCAACTCGCGGCTGCCGTTGGAGACCAGGTGCAGATCGCGGTTGACCATCTCCAGCACAAGAGCGCTGAAGTCCGAGGCAATGTAGCCCGCGGCGCTGGCCTGTTCGCCGTTCTCCTCAAACTCGCGGAACAGCTCTGCCGTGTCGGGGTGGAACTCGTGACGCCGGGCGCGGCGCCCTCGGCATCCAGCAGTACGTCCTCCAGCGGCTCCTGGAGGTTCGACCGCCGCTTCTGGGTGAAAAACTGCTCCCACCGTGCCTTCAAGACCAGTGCAAGCGTGTGATGGAAGCTTCTATGCAAAAAAATGCCAAGGCGCACCAGGTCACGGATCGGGGGAAGCATGTCATCGGTCGCGTCCGAATAGAACTGTTCGGCGAGATTGCGGTGGAGCGAACCGACTGGCTTGCCATCGCCGCCCTCTTCCTTCATCCAGATCAACCGCCGGGGGCTGTCTTCCGACCACCAGGCGATGTCCAGCGTGGGCTCGGGCCACAACTTCGCCTGGCTCGGCGTGCGATGCCGGTTCGTACCCCAATCTCCCAAGAGCTGCTTCAGGTCCGCAATCAACAAGGTGACGATGCAGGTGTCGCTCGTTGCCATGATGGGTATCCTTTCGGTTATCACAGTCGCTGATCAACCACCGGGTATGGGCCTTACACTTTGATTAGCACGTGTGGTTTCGTTGCGAGATTCGAGGCAAGGAAAGCCGCTCCGGGTCATCCCGGCGCAGCCATTGGGCCTTGCCTGGACATGAGCGAGCTGCTCGCCCAAGTCTTCCTGGAGCCCCACCCAGCTCCGCTCAATGATCCAGCGTTCCTGCTCCGGCGTGCCGATGACCGGGGTTCCTTCCAATGGCCGCAGCTTGGCTAATCGGCAACGTCAAGGAATCCGGCCAGCTCCGCCTCCAAGCATTCGTGCTGGGCGCGCAGAACGTCCAATCGCGTGGCATCGAAAACTAACCGTTTCGTGATGCGCTCGCGGTAACCAGTCATGGAAGCCAGGTAGTCTTTCTTGGCGGCAGCCAGCGCATCGGTCTTGCGCTGCGCCTTGAGCAGACTGATGCGCACATTCGCCAAGTTGGCCTCGGTCGTCATCAACAAGGTGATCAAACGGAGGTCGGCGCGGTCCACCCTGGAATCCGGCGTGCGTAGTTCATTGCATATCCCCTCCAGAAGCTGAATTCGTTGCTGTTGCAGAAGCACGATCTCGTGCGTCTTCCGCTCCATGCGAGCAAGCAGGATCTCCGCTTCCAGACGATAAGATTGTGCCGCCAACTGCTCCCGACGGGGCACCGACCCTGCCTCAAACTGGGCGTTGAGCTGTCTCTCCAATTCCGAGAGACGCCGTACATGCTCTTTGACGACGGCGATCTCCCGCGTCTTGTCGGCTGCCAACAGAAGCTCATTGTCCATCCATCTCTTGGACCAGGTGGAGACATCGTACGGGGAGACGGATAGAAGGCATGCCTCGCGAGTGATAGCGACGAGTGCCGCACGGTCGCTGTCTGATGGCCGGCTGGTAGCCCCCGCGAGGGCCACCTCGGCCGAGAGCCGCTCGAAACGAAACGCCAGCAGATCCGATTTACCATCCAGCCCAGCCTCGTGCCGGACGAGAGCGATTTTCTCCCATTCCCTGACCCTGGCCAGGCGCCCCTTGATCGCTGCAAGCTGGGCATCCCGATCTCTGGCGACGGCATACTCGGCAGCCCCTAGGCGCTGCAGCCACATGAGGACGAGCGAAAAGTCGGGCCGTTGGAGTTCGGCGCGCACCAGCAGGACGTCGTACGCTTCGCGGGCCGCTCGACACTTGGCCTCGAACAACTTTGACACCGGTGTGTCCTGCTGGTGCAGGTCCAAAACGGTCTTGGCCTGCGAGGGTCGCGTGGCAGCAGGCGGCGGCTGAGCCCCCCAGAATGCCGTGGACCGGTTCTCTCGCGACCATTGCAGGAGGGCGAGCCAAAGTGTCCCGGCGGCGGAGGGGCACCGGACAAAATCCGCCAGGACATCCGTCGGCTTCGCCCCGTTAACACGTGCGATGGCCGATTCCGGGATAGGCAGGTCGTCGGCGTACACAGAGTACCGGACGCCGCCGCCGGGAACCTGCATCCCTGCAACGACCTGTTCTTCCAGTTTACGGCACTCCTCGACCTCTCCCAGGCGAAGGTAGGCCAGCGCCATCCCGAGCGTGCCTTCGCTCCAGACCATCTGCATGCGTGGCCCCCAGTCGTGCATCGGGTGCTCGGAGTAGTTACCGGCATACGGCTTATAGCCGGACTCGCCGCATGCAGTGCTGCGGAAGGTCCTTTCAGCGTAGGCCAGAGCGCGGCGAGCCTTGGCTGGTTCATTGATCGCAAGAAAGCAGGCGCCCCAGAACGCGGCGTCCAAGGCATGCCCGCGGTCGAGCTTGCCATCGGCGGCAATGCCGGGGAAGAACCGGCCTTCTTCCTCACTCCACAGCGCCCGCAGCATGGCCTCGCGGATCGACCGGGCCGCGCTCTCATAGCGTGTGGTGCCTGTCAGCGCACCCAGATCACGTAGCAGGAAGTAGCAATCTATGTTGTGCTCAGCACAGGCCCAATTTATGACCTCTGTCTTGTCGAATTTGCTGTAGTCGCCGGCCCAACGTCCGCGTCCACCTGTGATGAGGCCGCGTCGCGGATCTGTCGAATCCGGCGCATCCTTCACCTGCTGCGAAAGGACGAAGTCGGCCAGTTTCTCGGAAAACGCGCGAAACGACCGGTCTCCTGACATCCGTTCGTACATGGCCGCCCCGTATCCGGCCCACGCAATACTCCCGCACCGGACGTAATTGCTGTTATAGAACCCATCACCCCAGCAGTTCCACCCATAGCCGAGGCTGCCATCGGCGTTCTGGCTCTGGAGATGCGAGAGCGTCAGCAACAAGCCGCGGGCTTGCTCGTGTCGGCCGGACAGCGACAGGAACGTAATTGCCAGAGCGGTGTCGTAGAGCATCGCTCGCTTGTGCGCCGCAGCGCCGGCCAGGCGGTGTGTTCCATCGGAAGGTCAAATGACTGGAGAGCAAGAGCGCCAGCCGGGGCGGGTGCCACGATGCGGTACCGCGCATCCTCCCCATAGCGGACATCGATGGCATAGGGAATGATGTGGCGGTCGATCCACTTGATCGCGCCGGCCAACCCACGATCCTGGGGCGATGGCCCGACGTTGCCGGCATCGGCCGCATTGCCGGTGACAGCGAAGAGGCCCAGAGCGAGCAAGGAGGAGATGGCGATGCTGTGCAGTGCCTTTGTCATGCGAACTCCTGACGCGTCGCGCACTGTTATCGGGGACAAGTTCAGCCGGGGGCGCTCAGCGGGGATTGTCTGCCTTCGTGAATGCGGCCAGGTGCATTTCCCCGTCCGGGTCGATCCTCATGAGCATCTCGGCATACCCGTGCTGCGCGAACGTGCGATGGAACTGCCGGAGCGCAGCGGTTGGCCGGGTTATCGCGCGGATCGCCTGATAGGTCCCGATTGAGCCATAGCCGGCCACAATGACGGTCGGCCGGCCATCCAAATTCATGGCGACAACCAACGCGAAGTCGTGCGCCGTGGGCCCGATGGCGAGCAACTCGCCGCTAGCCACATCCTCGATGCCTACTGCGCCGTTCACGGTATGACGGACGAAGGCATTCTCGGGGATTTCTTTAGGCGTCACGAAGCGAAAGCCCTGCTTCAGACCAGTCGTGTCGGAAGGGCTGACGTTTCTGGCACGGGCAAGGGCATCCAGTGTAAACCGATTAACTGTCGGGCCTCCGATCAGCACGGCGGGTTCGTCGAGTTTCTTCCCGACGGCCTCCAATTCGCTACTGGTGTACAGATGAATCTGAGGCGGAGGGCTGGCCATATCGCCCAGGATCGTCCACATCGCCCCGACCGACAGGGCATCGCCGGTGCCGAGATAATCGTTGCGGACCTGATTGTCGATCGTCGTGACGCGCGCGTTGCCCACGACGATCGACGTGGACGATATGAACGGCTTCCAGAATTCGCGGAGGTCCCGGCTCATCATGTGGCGGACAACAAAGACTCCACAGCCCGCGAGCATTCCGCCCGCGATGATCAGGGCAAACGCGATCATCGAGCGCGACAGCCGTGATCGCGGCATCGCTCGCCTCATGCGGGCGACGCTCTCTTCCACGTCTCGAACCGCTTCATACTGGCCCAGCACCACCTTGCAGCGATCGCAGCCGGCGATGTGCTCTTCGATCGCATCAGCGCCCGGCACGGAGCGGTGTTGCGTCACGTAGTCGATAATCCGCTCGTCGCTCGGACACTCGGGCGGCTTGGGCTGGTCAAGGTCGACTCCGAAGAGTCGCAGGTCTGGCGCACCGTTGGCATCGCTCATGGTTCTTCCTTTCGCGCCGCGTTGCGCGCCGCTCTCTGGTAGGCATCGGATAGGACCTTTCGCGTCTGGGCTGGCTGCGACTTGAAGCCCAGCTTCCTGTGCAGGCCAGGGTGCCGTGTTAGCATTTGTTGGATGAACGCATGCGAGAAGCCGAGGGCCTGGTGCATCAGCAGCACAAATCGCTGGGCCGCCGTGAAACCCGCCCCGTCCCCGCGCATCAACCGGGCCAGCACCGCCAAGTCGCGTTCGTTGCGCTGTTCCACTTCGCCATATTCCTCCTCCATAGATCGGGTGCCCCCTCCGTGCGCATCGGGCGGCAGCGACACCGGAGATCCGGCACCTCCGCCGGATCGGGCGTCTCCGCCATGCGTATCGTCCGGCAGCGACTCCAATGCATGCGTAACCTCGTCCCTCCACGCTCCATGGAACCTCCACAGGGCACCTTTCGCGACGTAGCTGCGGAGCATTCGCTCACGGTCCATCGCACTGAGCTGCTCATCGGGCGCTGCTAACTGGAGCATTGGGGTCCTCCGAAAGCTTCCACAGTCGCGTCTTCCCAATATCAAAACGCGCCGCGGCCGAATGTAACCGGGCTACTGCGATTTTCTTTGCGGGTCGTCGGGGGTGCCTTTGTCTGGTGGCCGAGGGCGGACTTTTGGCACCTGCAGCTTGCAGATCTCGGCCTGTAGCAGCATATCTCCCGCAGTCTCGGTGGCGATCCGCTCGCGCATTTCCTTCCGTGGGCTCTTGATTGCCCCCAGCGCAACGCAGTGGAAGTACCGAAACAGTAAGCGTTTATCCGCGTCACTGGCTGTTCCGGCCTTCAGGCGATCAAATGCGGCCATAACAGCTTCGGGCGAACAAGGGAATCCGGCGCTGGACGCGATCGACGGCACGCCAGCAGCATAGACATCCTTACGAAATTGTCTATGCGAAAGTAACAGGGAGTCCACATCGTCTGCTCCCGCTGCGGTTTGCGGGCGACGCAAAGCATTCTCCGAATCCTCCCGTTACAGGGAACGCGGGCGGGTTTTCTTCTATGGCCGGAAGAAGAACTACGGCCACAGCAAGACATTCTTCAGGAGATTCACCATGTTCAAGCGACTTACGGTGCTTTCTGGCATTCTTCTGGCAACGGCAGCTATCGCGACAATCGCCGTGGAACCGACAACGGTGATGAACGTCGCGAAAACCTGGCGTGGAAACCTGCGGCGCGAGGTCAGACAGCATCTGACGGACACAGCGGTCGAACTTGACACGGTCGTGCAACAAGTCAAGGAGCGGTTACCCCGCGACATCGCCATGCTTCGAGATGCCATTGCCGACGCAGATCGACAAATGACAACACAGGACGCGACACTCCAGGAACTCAACGACACGGAGCGCCACGTCATCGCGGACCTGGGAGTTCTTGCAGGTCCCGTGGAACAAGGCAAAGGAGTCCAAGTCAAAGGCAGGTTCCTGCAAGCGGATGAGGCGCGACGGGAAGCCACGCGACTCCTCGCCCGGAAGCGCGACTACGACACACAGATTGCCGCGCACAACAAACTTGTCAAGGGGCTTCGCCAGCACAGATCGGAGCTTCAGCGACGCCTGGAGGAAGCCGAGTCGATGGCGCGGGATCTCGCCGCGAAGGTGAAAATGGCGCAGAACAACGCCCAGCTCCTTCAGGCTACCAGGAGCCTGGCGAAGCTGCGGGAAGGAGCTACCTCGCTTTGCATCGGGGATGCTCCGGCCACGCTCGACCAGATTTCCCGGGACATTCAGCGGCAGCTCAGCGAAATCAACGAACGCTCGCGCCTTTTCGAGGCCATCCAGGCGCCCGATGAGCAGTGCCAGGCAGTTCGCGATGAGCGGATGCTGTCTGACCTGAAGGCATTCGTGCCGCCGGACATCCCTACGATCCCCAGCATGCCGGAAATGACCTCGCCAGCTCCATCGCCGGCGCTGCCGGAGCCTGGGGCGAACGGCCTGACCATCACGGAGCCAGTGGCGGATGCGCACGCCGCCCGCCATCTGACGGTGTCGGGCACTTGGTCGGGACCCGGACCAGCTCGGGTTGAATTGATTGTCCTCGCACCGGACGGATGCCGGTACAAGCAGGATCAGGAGGTGGATATCGCCAGCGGCTCCGAGTGGCGACTCAACGGCGTTGTGCTCGGCCGTATCGGGCAGGCCGATAGTGGCCAGACGTTCCTGCTCCAGGCCCGCGCGCACACGCCGGAAGGGAAATGCATCGAGTTGACGCCCATCAAGGTGACGCGGAACTGACCGTGCTATCACCTGGCGCGCCTGACGGCTGGGCGTTTCATCCGCCGACTGCACCTGACGCTACATTGGCGCACTGCGAGAAACGGCAACAGAGGCCCAAGCGGCGGGAGAACGCGCCCTTCAACTCGCCGAGGCTGCAGATCGGGAGCTTTTCAGAATGAATGAATACGAGTGGCGTCAAAGTAACTATTAGTCCATAACAAACGAGGTGTAGCCATGAGTGACAACTCCGAAGGATACCGACGGCAGCTTGTCGAGAACGCAGATCTTTTCAAATCAGCGCAACTGCAATATGCGCAGGCACAGGAACAAAGAGAAGCAACCGCCGTTCAGCAGAAGATCAACCGACTGCTGAAGAAGAGGCGCGAGCTGTATGAGTTGTTGAGGGAAAATCCGCCAGCCGATGATGTGCTGAAACTCGACGGGACTGGCATTTCGGCCAACGACGTTCTGGTGGGTAATCTGGCGATTTCCGCAGAGCGGGCCGGCCCGCCCGATCCACAGGCTGAACCGCGTTACTGTGAGCGCTGCGGCGGGCTGATAAACCACCGTGAAGTTTACCCGTCTCTCCACCTGCATGCCTACGAACTCAGCAGTGCGGGATGCAGGTGCCCATGATCGGCCTCTTCTCGGCCTCCGGCCTCGTGAATTCGGCCGCCACGATATCCCCGGCGACCGCGACCTTGGCGGGGCGATGGAACGATGTTGAAGGGGATGCTCATGCTACTGGAGGTGCCACAATGATTCGGACAATCCTAGCCAAGTCAACAGCGCAAAGGGCGTCGTTCCAGATGGAATGCCTGGAGGATCGCCAACTGCTCAGCACTGGCTCAACAGCCACACTTCTATACGACCACTTTGGCGGCAGCCGCGTGAACAGCCACAACTGGCACATGCTTGCGTCGTGGACACCCGATCTGGGCAGGACCCACCTGCGATGCTCACAGGACTCAGCGCCGCCGCCAGTCAGTGGCGGCGCGGTCCATCTCACGCTCGATACCTACAATCCTCGGACGGTGGGGTGGTTCTGGGGTAGCCAGCTCATCAGCAACGCCACGTTTAGGATCGGCAGCGGCCTGGAGGTAAAGGTAAGGGCCAATCTCAATTCGCCGATCGCCGGCGGGGTGGTCGGCGGGCTGTTCATGTATATGTTCAAGCACGGTTCAGTGAACCCAGATGAAGTTGACACCGAACTGCTCAGCAACCAAGTGACGAAGGCTAATAAGGTCGAAACTAACGCCTATACGACCGATGGTTCCGCGGCAGGATCGCCACGCCTCGTCGCTCTGCCGCACGGCGGCAAGCTTACAAGCTACCACACCTACCAAATGTCGATTCTTCCGGGCCAAGTGTCCTGGTACGTGGATGGGCAGCTGGTCCGAACCGAGAACAAGTCGGTCCCCACAGGGCCGATGCAGATGTACCTGAATTTGTGGGCGCCGGGTAAGACATTTGGCGACGCGTACGATGCCGTTCTCAAACCTGCATCCGGTTCGCACGACAACAAACGCTTCACTATGGATGTGGACTATGTCGTGGTGCGGTCCATCAATCCCGCCCCCGTAGCCAAGCCTGGCATCAAGATCACCAGCGTGCCACCGCTTGGCGCCACCACCAACGCATATGTCACGGGCAAAGTCACCGGCAAACTCAGCGACTATCAAGGCGTCGGTGTGTACATCAACGTTGGCGGCGGCTGGTGGAGCAAGCCGACCTTGACGGACCCGGTCACCAGCATTGCGAGTGACGGCACCTGGTCCGCGAACGTCGTCACCGGCGGCATCGACGAGCAAGCCCGCGAGATCAGAGCGTACCTGCTGCCCGTGGGTTTCAACGTGCCTCTCGCCAGCGGCGAGAGCAGCCTGCCGACCACGCTCTCGTCCCTGCTCTGTGCCGATGTGCGGCGGTAGAGGCGCGAAGGCAGCGAAGGAGAACGCCGGATATTGGCAACTTCGTCTGCGCCGTTCACCACGCCAGCGGTGCGACAGCATTCACCCTTGAATGCCCCCACGGCGTGGCGGGCGAGAAAGCATGCCAAGTGACTCTCGACCGGATCGCGCCCGACCTCGTAAGGTAGAAGGAGTCTGGTTTTGAAACGGTCTGGACATCGCGAACATGAGGTATTGCAGGGAGACCGCCATGCGACTTACTGCCTTGAGCACAGACGATGCACTTGCCCTGGCCCAGAGCGTGGACCCGGCATTCCGCCCCGTGTGGGATGGCCGCCCACCTCAGGAGCAGGCAGGCCTGGCCCTGTACTTCCTGCCGCACCGATCCAGCAAGCCGGTGCTAGCCCTTAAACAAGCGAAGCCCCCGCGCATTCTTGCGGCGCATCTCGCGGTGAGCGCGACAATGTCGTCGCGCGCATGACCCGACCGCCCGCGCCGCTTTCGCTCCGGCCGGTCGCTCGTTTCTCGTCTTGTGTGTCTGTTGCTGGTACTCCCAACGCTCGGCGGCCGCGGCGAATCGGGGCTTCCGTACCCCGACATCGAGGTGACTTTCTCAGCAGCGCATCGGCCGCCGCAACGCCTCCACCATCCGCAGCATGACGTCCTGCCACGGGTTCCACGCCAGCAGCCGGTAGATGATCTTCCGCCCCTGGCGGACGATCTGGCACGGCACCCGCACCACCGCGTTCACGAACCGCTTGAACTCCATCTTCAGCACACTCTGCTTCTGCGACTCGTGCCGCTCCTGCCAGCGCCCCGGCGTGACCGGCAGCCACAGGCCCCACCACGCCTTCAGTGTCCACGCCACGCTGGCCATCACCATGTACGCCCAGTTGCTGACCAGATTGTCCACCGGCATCTTCATCGCCTTCACGCCGTTCTTGAGCTGCTCGATCAGGTTCTCCTGGTCGCAGCGGTCGTTGGCCAGCAGCACGATCTCGGCGGCCGACTCGCGCCGCAGATTCGTGATGTAGAAGAAGTAGCGGATGTTGTCGTACAAGACGAGTTGGCCCTTCTCCACCGACAGGTTCTTCCGCACCACCACGATGCGATAGAAATACTCGCACTCGCCCGGCCGGTAGTCGAACTCCGCCACATCCTCGCCCTTGAGCCGGATGTTCTCGTACTCGCGCTCGACGACCAACTGCTCCTTCACGTTCTCCGGCCGCTGGCGCGGCTCGGTCTTCACCTCGTAGCGCGCCGGCCGCTGCAGCTTCGACCAGGCCGATTCCGGCAGGTGGTTGGCGTGCTCGTTGAGGTTGGGCATGGCGTTGAAGCCGAAGAGGAACTCCACATCGTTGTCATTCCATCCATCCAGCCGCTTGGTCTGCGAAAAGTCCGTGTCGCCACGCAGCAGCACGCTCTGGAATCCCCCCGCCCGGCACCAGGCGATCGCCCGGTCGAAATACTCACCGGCCTGCTCGGAACTTGGCCGGTTGCCGCTGCGGTTGATGAGGTACAGCGGCTCCTTGGTGTTGGCCAGCGAGATCACCAGCGGATGATAGCCCCACTGGCCATCGTAGCTGATGTCCATCCCCTGCTTGCACTCGCCGGTCGTCGGCGCGATCGTCCCGTCGGCGTCGAGGATCGCCCGCTTGAAGAACTCCGGCGGCTGCTGCTTCCAGACATTCTTGACGCGAACGCCGTTGATCGCCTCCATCAGCCCCTGCACATCCGCCTCGCTGAATCGTCGGCAGAAATCCCCGGCCGTCGTCGGATCGGGAGCGCGCTGCGCCCCCAGGGCGTTCAGGTACACCTCATCCTGACGCCGCAGTTCGATGTCCTGCAGGCAATCGCCGCCGGTCACGATGTTGTAGGCGATGTTCAGGACGTGGTCCGACTCCCAGTAGGGCAGATGCACCTTGAGCAGGTGAAGGGAGTCGTTGATGGCGTCGATCAAACCGGTCTGCCGGGCCAGCAGGTGGATCAGGCCGATGCCGCCGCAGTCCAGGCCGTGGATACGGTTGGACAGCTCGTAGTGGATGTTGCTGGCCGAGAACATCGGCGAAAGCTGCTCCTCCCACTGCCGGTTGGCCAGACGGCGAAGGATGCGTCGCTTGCGGTTTTGCAGTTGCTGGCGTATAGAGGGGCTCACTCGAAATGCCTCCTTGCATCTGATAGCAATGTAATAATCAGACAGCTTTCCGCGTGGAAAGTGAGGCATTTCGAGCTTTATTCTTGCGCCATCACCGAGAGGGCGCGAAAATCACGCTTGAGGAGGGGCTAGCACCCACTCGGCCCCGGATGATCAAGTGGTACTGCCCCTTCGCCTGCCAGTCGCAGTTTCCCACCGGCCACCGCTACTGCATCAACGTCTTCACCGGCTGTGCACACAGGTGCATATGCTCTGTCAATACGCCGCAGTGAAGATTCTCCAGATTTGCCGACAGGGCGGCAACGCTAGGAAACTGCTGTGCTCAGGAACAAGCACAACGTGCTCGTCGAGGCACCGTGACGCGCCTGACCCGGGCCCGGGAAGGTGCGGAGCGTTGTCGCGCGGTTGGAACTGGCTACCATGGGCGGCGTCGCCCAACAGCGCAGGAGGACGACATGGCGGCAGTTTCCATGAACCACGTCGAGCGATTTCGCGCGGTGATGAACTTCCAGCCGGTGGACCGGCTGCCCCGTTGGGAGTGGGCCATGTGGTGGGACAAGACCATCGGCGCTGGCACACCGAAGGCCTGCCGACAGAGATGAACGACGTCTTCGAGATCTCTCGGTTTTTCGGTCTCGATCCCTACAAGCAGTTCTGGTTCAGCACAACTCAGCCGACCGTCGAGGCCCGCCAGCACCACGTCGAGGGCATGGTGGGGAACATGGACGATTACCTGTCGGTCCGCCCGCGGCTGTACCCGGACCACTCGGTGGCATTGGATGGGATGCGGGCATGGGCAGCGCAGCAGCGCGAAGGCGAGGTCGTCGTCTGGGTCACCCTCGAAGGCTTCTTCTGGTTCCCGCGAGCGCTGATGACCTTCGAGCGGTTGATGTACGCCTACTACGACCAGCCGGAATTGGTCCACCGCATCAACCGCGACCTGCTGGAGTTCAACCTGCGCCTGCTGGAAGGCATCGAGAAGGCGTGCGTGCCCACGTTCATGACCATCGCCGAGGACATGAGCTACAACCACGGCCCGATGATCGGGCCGGAGATCTTCGAGCAGTTTTTAGCGCCGTATTACCGCAAGCTGCTGGAACGTACGAAGGCGATGAAGATGCTGGTGATCGTGGACACTGACGGCGACGTGACGGCCATGGCGCCCTGGCTGATGGCAGTGGGAGTTGACGGCGTGCTGCCGTTGGAACGGCAGGCAGGGGTGGACGGCCTGCAGCTTCGGCGGCGCTACCCGAAACTGCGGATGATCGGGCACTACGACAAGCTGGTGATGCATCGAGGAGAGGCGGCGATGCGAGGCGAGTTTGAGCGGCTCTTGCCGCTGATGAGGATGGGCGGCTTCATTCCCAGCGTCGATCACCAGACGCCGCCGGCGGTGTCGATGCAGGACTATCGCCTGTACCTGCGGCTGCTGAAGGAGTACATGAGTGAAGGGGTGAAGAGGTGAACAGGCAAAGAGGTCAATGCCATGATGAGACGCAAAACATCGACGAGCCAGTTGGCGGCCGTTCTCGGGACATTTTGGCTGTTCCTGGCCGGCATGGCCTCATGGTCAGCGGAGCCGCCAGCGGCGGACAGCGCCGTTACCGTCTGCGCCAGGGACCAGCCGTGAAGCACTCTGGGCTGCACGATGGCCAATCGCGCGGTGGGCAAGTAAGATGGTTTTATGATCCCCTTGGCGGCGTCCGACGAGTTGCGGCGAACGTGAAGGGCGGAGAAACTCGGCGGACCGGGGCTCCCGTACAGGATCAGCCTCGAAAGCTCCGAGGAGACGCTCATGACTCTGAGCTATTGCCTCATCCCGACGTTGTGCCTGGCGCTTTGCGGCCAGTCTTGGGGGCAGGAAAGCAAGGCGGTGCGGCTCCATGTGGCCCTCACAGGCAACGATGCGAACCCTGGCACGCGCGAGAAGCCCTTTGCCACCCTCAGCGCCGCCCGCGATGCGACTCGCAGGCTGAATCGCGGCGGATTGAGAACGCCGGTCGAAGTGATCGTGCAGGAGGGAACGTATTACCTGGCCGAGCCCCTGACCTTCGGCCCGGAGGACTCGGGCACACAGGAATGTCCGATCACCTACAAAGCCGCCGAAAGCGCGAAGGTTGTCCTCAGCGGCGGCAAGCCGCTGGCCGATTGGCGGCAGGTGCATGACAAGCTGTGGGTGCTGGATGCGCCACAGGGGCTGGGCGACTTCCGCCTGCTCCGAGTCGGCAACCAGTGGGCAATCCGCGTGCGTCATCCCAACTACGACCCGGCCAAGCCGTATACCGGTGGCTGGCTCTTCGCCGACTGGGGCGGCGAACCGTGGGAGCGCGGCCAGTTCAACGTCGGCGTGCAGAACACTCACAATGTCAATGCCCGGCTTACCTGGAAGGTCCGCGCCGCAGCCAAGGGCGACTACCGCGTGTGGCTCCGCTATGGCCAGAACATGAAAATGGACATGGCGGGCCGCACCGCCATCCGGCTCGACGGCGGCCATCCAATTCCACTGCGCGATCTGCCCGACACCGGCGCTTGGAACACGTTCCGCTGGTCGCACGTGGCCGACCTCACCCTCACCGCGGGCGAGCACGAGCTGCAATGGGTAAACCTGAAAGGCGGCGGCCTGAACCTTGACGCCTGGGCGCTCTGCGATGATCAGGCGTGGAACCCGGCTACAGCCATGGGTACGCCGGCATGGTGGGGCGAGGTCCAGATCAAGCCACCAGCAGAAGGCAAACACCTGCTGATCGTTCAGGCGGAGGCCTGCACCAAGGCGGAGGGGCCTGAAATCAGCGTTCCCACTCCCTGCCCGCCCGGGACGATGAAGGACATGATCTTCCGGCCGAACGATCTTTCGAACTTCGAAGACGTAAGGCGCGCGGAAGTGCATGTTTTCATCGCGTGGAGCTGGGTCAACGCCATCATCCCCATCGGCGGCATCGACTACGACGCGCGGCGTATCCGGTTCGCGGGCAACGGCGCCACGCAGGATGTGCGTATCGGCAACCGCTACTTCATCGAGAACGTGCGCGAAGCCCTCGACGCCCCGGGCGAGTGGTTCTTCGACACGGCCAGGCGGCAATTGCTCTACATCCCCGACCAGCCCGGCTTCCCGGACGTTCCCACGGTCGCCGCGGTGCTGGACAAGCTCATCGTCCTGCAGGGCGACTCGGCCAGCGGCAAGTTCGTCGAGCATCTGAACTTTGAAGGCTTTCGATTTGCCGACACGACCCACGGCTTGACCAGCGACTATTACAGCCCGCAGGATGCGACGATTGTGATGGCCGGCGCACGCCACTGCACCGTGCGCAAATGCGAATTCGCATGGCTCGGCGGCTACGCGCTGAAGCTGTCCCATCGCAGCGAGCGGTGTGTCTTCCGCGAGAACCACGTCCACCACATGGGCCAGGGCGGAGTCGTCACTATCGGCGGCACGAAAGAGCAGCCGCACCACTGCGCCGTCCTCGGCAACGTGATGGAGCACCTGGGGCTGATCTACAAGCACGTCGCCGGCGTGTATGTCATCCACGGCAGCGACCATCGCATCGCCCACAACCGCATCACCGACGTGCCCCGGTACGCCGTCTCCCTCAAGAGCCAGGGCGAGAGCAATCTCGCTCATCGCAACGTGGCCGAGTTCAACGAAGTCCGCCGCTGCAACCTGGAGACCAACGACAGCGGTGCGTTCGAGACGCTCGGCTACGAAAAGCGCGACAGCGGCAACATCATCCGCTACAACCTCGTGCTCGACTCGGTCGGCATGATCTCCACGCCCGAGGGGAAGATCATCACCCCGTACTTCACCTGGGGCGTCTACCTCGATGACTTCAGCAGCGGCACCACGGTCTTCGGCAATATCATCGCCCGCAACACCAGCGGCGGGTGCTGCATCCACGGGGGCCAGAACAACGTTTTCGAGAACAACGTCTTCGTTGACGGATACGAGCACCAGGTACGTCTCCAGCCGCGCAGTGATTTCATGAAGGGCAACAAGTTCGTGCGGAACATCGTCGCTTATTCCCGCCTCGAAGCGCACCTGATCTTCTCGTGGGCCAATCAGCCCAGCATGTTTTCCGAGTGCGACCACAACCTCTACTGGCTCAAGGGCGCCGACCTGAAGGCGCTGACGAAGCGCATCACGCCTTCGGGCACGTTCGCGCAATGGCAAGCGGATGGGTACGACACGCACTCGCTCATCGCCGATCCGCTGTTCGTCAACGCCGCCCACGACGACTATCGCCTCAAGCCCGATTCGCCCGCGCTGAAGCTGGGCTTCAAGCCGATACCGGTGGAGAAGATCGGGCCGAAGGGGTTGGAGAAGGAAGCAGAGCCGTGAACTCGCTTGCCGGCGTGATATCGGACGGTAGTTGCTGAAAGGGTGGCTCGGACCCTCCGGGCAGGAGCGCAGGCGGCCTGCGCACGCATGGTTTGATCAAGGCTTCGGCCTTGAAAGGATGGCTATGTCTTCAGTACCGGCAGTCGCTGGGCGCTTATCGGCAAGGACGGGACTCCTGCAGTGGGCGGCCGTCGCGGTATCGTTGTGGATGGTCGGCATGGGAGCGTCGGCCGTGGCGGAACCGGCATCGGCCTCGCGCGACTTCTCGGGTTGGCGCGGCGGCATCGGCATCACCTTTGGCACACCCTCGCGCGACATCGCGGACGTGACCGAACTGGGCTACGAGATCGTCTGGGGTGGCGAGGACCCGCGTGCCATCAAGTCGCTCGGCGTCTCTGTCTTTCGTTACTGGAACAGCATTGTCGAAACCTCGCTGAGGGGCTCTGGGTACGACTTCAGCCGGGTGCCCGACAAGGACGAAGCGGCAAAACTGGCCTTCGATGCATGGATGGAGCGCGCCTATGGTGTGAAGGGCCTCTCGAAGTTCGCCAACGTGCGCTATAACCCCAAGGGAGCCTACGGCGACGTCTACGGCAGCATGGATTTTTCGTCCGAGAACGACCTGGTGAAAGCCGTGATCGCCAGGTACATGCAGCGGTTCGACAAGGACGGCATCGTTCACGGCGGCATCGGCCTGGACAACGCCGGCAAAGTACCCCGGGAGTTCCTGGAAGCGTTCGCGCGTCGGCTGAACGCGCGCGGTCTGGGCATCGCCGCCAACGGCTGCCCGGACCAATACCTCAGCTACATCGACTTCTTCGGCAATGAGGGCTTCCCATTCTCCATCAACTACGCCCGCCGGGCGCGCGAGAAGGGCCTGCGCGGCATCCTGGGCGAGTTCACCATGCAACACCTCTCCAGCGGCGAGATGGACGCGTACCTGAAAAACAAGCTCTTCAACGGCATCGTTTTCTTCGGCTACACCAACGGCGGCACGGCCGCCGGGGCAAGCTACTCGGGATACTGCTCACGGCCGGACGTGTATAACCACCAGCGCTGGGTGCTGCGCAAGCTGGTCCCGATCTCCCGCGCCATGCAGCGCGCCGGTCGCCAGACGGACCCTGACGCGAAGCTGGCATCGGCTGCGGCCCCCGCCGACAACGCCGGCGCGGCCCCGGCCGGAGTGGCCGTCAACGCCGAGGGCAAGGTGGAGGAGATGAAGCGGCGCGAGGCCGGCCTCGACCGCATCACGGGGCGTTCGTCGCAGACGCCGCCGCTCATCGTGCGCTACGGGCGCGACATCGCCAACGGCATCTACCTCTTCGTGGACTCCGGGCAGCCGGAGGGAGTGGTCTGTAATGCGCAGGAGATGGGCGTGCGCGGGACACTCTGGTCTTCGACGAATTCGCCGGGCGCGTGCTGGAGGCGAAGCGCGCCGCAAGCACCCTTGCCTTCAAGACTCCCGTGGGCCCCAGCGTGGTGCAGTTGGCCAGCGCGCCACTCTGGCGAAGGGCCTCTTGGTACGCACCGCGGAGGTCCTGCGCCAGCAGCTCACCCAGCGGGCGCTGGATCGCGAGTTGGGCACGCGCTTTCCGCACAAGGCGTGGTCGCGGTTCTGCCAGGCGGCGAAGTGGGACGCCACCGTGGCGCACACCGGCAAGGGCAGCCTGGCGGTGGTGGGCGGCACCTACACCGCCGCAATGCCGCAGTGGAAGTACTTCAATCGCCAGGGTGCAGCGCAGTTCGTCTCGCTGAACCAAACCGCTCCCCAGACCATCATGGTTCGCGCCTTCAGCAAGGCCCGGGATGTCGCCGCTTCCGAGCAGATCGCCCTCGACACTCCGGCCGCGCGCCGGCGCCACTTCGACGCGCGCGAGGGCCATACCTACTTCATGCACCTCTACCTGGACTACCAGGATGGCCAGTGGCCCGAGGTACACACCGTGCTGTTCTCGCCTGGCACCCACGACTGGGAGGAGAAGAGCATCCGCGTGGAGCCTGCCCGCCCGGTGAAGACGGCCATGGTGCTGCTGGAATTCCACCAACCCCAAGGCTCGGCATGGTTCGACGATCTATCGCTGTCCAGCGGGACCGGGCATAACCTGCTGGCTGCTCCCGGCTTCGAGGAAGAGGACCCGGCCGCCGCCGAGGCGCAGGCGATCAGCGCGGTGTATGAGAAGAGGGTGCGAGCGCTGCTTGAGTCGGTGGAGGACGCCGCGAAGTCGGCCACCCCGGCGGAGGCGATGCCGGCGCTGGGCAAGCAGGTAGACGCGCTGGCCGCCTCGGTGACGAGCAAGGGTCTGGCGTCCTATTTCCCCCGCGAACTCCGCGACCTGGATGACGCGCGGGCAAAGCTGGAGCTGTGTGCGCGGCTGCTGGCGGCGCGACATTGAGCTTGCGAGATCAACTGGCTTGTCTTCGGTTTGAATCTATGATGGTGAAGCGAGAAGTGTGAGCCGGAGAGGAAACAACGAGAGGCGGGGCCCTGGATGAAGGAGAAGACCGTGCGCAGGTATTGGACTGGCCTTGCAGTCGTGGCAGTGGCATGCTGGGCAGGCGTGAGCTGCACGTACGTGTTCGGACAGGGAATCAGCACGGGGAGCACGAAAGTGCTGCGCGTGGCGCTACAGGGGGCCGACTACAAGAGCATCCAGGCGGCGGTGGACGCGGCGGAGGGCGGCGCCGAGATCGTGGTGGAGAACGGCATCTACACGGAGTCCATCTGGATTGCGAAGTCCAGGCTGACGCTGCGGTCGGCGAACAAACACGGGGCCAGGATCGTGGCCCCGCAAAAGAAAGATGCCTTGGGATTGGGAGAAGGCGCGAACTACATCACCCTGGACGGATTCGACATCACAGCGCCCGGTGGAAACGGTATCCAGACCAACCAGACGGGAATCAAGCACATCCTCAATCACCATACGATCGTCAGGAGTTGTTACATCCATGACTGCGGCGGCGGCGGGATTCAGCTCAACCATGGAGATTATCGCACGGTGGAGTACAACAATGGCGCCCACGGAATACACGTCTTTCTCAGCGATCACGTAGTCGTGCGCAACAACACCACCTGGCACAACAACTGGGACAACACCCAAGACGCCACCTGGCGCGGCGAGCTCAGTTGCGTGAACAGCAGAGATGTGAAATGGTACAACAACATCGCGGTGGCCAGTTCCGCGGTGAACGGCAACAACACGGCGATGATGGACGGCGGCGGCAACCGGGGCACCGAGTGGGCCGGCAACCTGTTCTTCGACAGCGACAAGCCGACGACGCCGTCGGTGAAGATATCGGGCGGGGCGGACCGGAAGGCGGTTCTGGCCAATAACCTCGTGGGGACCGACCCGCAGTTCGTGGCGCCGGGGACCGGCGCCAACGCTGATTTCCGCCTGAAAGCCGGCAGCCCGGCCATAGGAACCGCCGGTGCGGCGAACGCCCCGACGAGCGACGTGCTGGGAAGGAAACGGGACGACAAGCCTGACATCGGAGCGTATGAGTTCGGAGCCAAGCGAGAGGACGGGAACGTGACTGAAATCCGCGGCCCCAAGAGGGAATGAGAAAGCGGCGGCAGGTGGGAGGCATCGTGTTTGGCTCGTTGTCGATTCTGCTTCTTCTTGTCCTATGTCCTCATGGCGTTAGCATGTGACGTGCTTTCGCAAGCCCTTCGCTGGAGATGGTCATGCTCAAGCTCTGCGGGTTGCTCATCGTGATTGTGGCACTGCTCCCTGCCTCCGCCATGGCTCAGGACAAGCAGATCACATTCGACAACAAGGACGTCCTCGCCGGATGGACGATCAGCGGCGATGTTTCCGTCGATCCGGCCACCACCTGTCCCAGCGCCGCCGGCGGGTCTCTCAAGATCGGCCCGGGCGGTCGCGCCCTCTGGAAGCTGGCCGACGCCGACCTGGCCGGCACCGTCGAGTTCTTCGTTCTTGACGACGGCTCGGCCGCCGCCAAACCCAAGATCCACGGCGCCGGATCGCTCTGGGGACTGATGACCAAGGATGGCCACGCGCTGGTCAGCGGCTCCATCTACGCCGCTTACCTCGGTGGCGACACTACGTACTCCATGGGCGAGTTCGAGCCGGCCAAGTCCGGCAGCATGCCCTCCCACATCGTCCAGTACCTGGGTCTTCCGCGCAAGGCGGGCTGGCACAAGTGGACGTTCAAGATGGACGGCGACAAGGGCCTGAGCATTCTGGTTGACGACAAGAACATCAACCAGCCCACTGTTCGTTTCGACTGGAACAAGACCCGCCTCGCCGGCATCTCCTCGCTGGTCTTCGTCGGCGACAGCACTCCCGGCGGCAAACAGGTCCTCCACATCGCCGGCCTGAAGGTTTCCCTCGGCGGCGCGATGAAGGCGCAGGTCACGCCCCCACCGCCTCCGCCGCCGTTCATCCCCGCCACCGACCCCGCTCCCAAGGGCGAACCCGTCAAATTCATCGAGCAGGCCGCCGGCAAACACCCCCGCCTCCTGCTTACCGCGCAGGCGCATTCCTCAGGTCAAGGCGCTCTACAACGCCGAAGAAGGCAAGCTCTATCGCGAGCAACTGCTCGGCTACCTGAAGAGCTGCAACATCCCCGTTGACCGCAAAACCTCTCACGCGTGGGGCCAGGAAGTGGGCCTGTTCCAGATGCCCATGCTCGCCCTCCACCACGTCCTCACGGGCGACAAGGACTCGCTGAACAAGTCCGTGGCCTATCTCAAGTGGCTGGCCACCACCGCCAACTGGACCGAAGGCGGCGAGCCGGCCATGCCCGATGCCCCCGACTCCTACGCCAAGACGCTTGAGAGGACGCGCCGTCTTCCCGCCCATGATGAAGACAACAGCGACACCACGGCCTCCTTCACCATGGTCGGCGCCGCCCTCACCTTCGACTGGCTCTACGACGAACTGGATCCCGCCTTCCGCGAGCAGTTCCGCCAGCTCCTGTGGCTCCACGCCCGCGCCATGTACTACGGCGGGCATCGCGGCGGCAACCCCGGCGGAAACTACTGGCGCGGCGTCCCCGCCTACAACCACCGCTGGTACCGCGACTGGGGCCTCACTCTCGCCGCCCTCGCCGCCGCCGAAGGCAAGAGCGACGAGCAATGGCTCCTGGGCGAAATCCGCAAGGAGCTGGCCTTCATGTGCGAATGGCTCCCCGTCGACGGCTCCCAGCACGAAGGTCCCGGCTACGGCTCCAGCGCCGGTGCGCTGGGCATCGCATTCCAGGCCGCCGACGAATGCCTGGGCACGCGCTATCTGCAGTCTCCCTTCTTCCGCAACGCCGGCGTTTATACCGTCCAAGTCTCCGCTCCCGGCATGACCGAGGCTCTTTACTTTGCCGATTGCTTTACGCGCGCCCGCAGCTTCCATCCCTTCTTCCTCAAGACCGCCGCCATTCAGCGTCAGGCCGATGTTGTCGATGGAATCCGCCACGCCCTCCAGGTCAACGGCAAGGTCTTCGGCGTCCAAGACTATGCGTGGCTCTCCCTGCTGTGCGACGATCCGTTCGATCAAGGATGGCCACTACACCCGGCTGCCTACCACCGCGTTTCTCCCCGACCTGGGCATCGCGATTGTGCGAGAAAACTGGCAGGACCAGGCCGTCGCCGCCATGTTCAAGTGCGGCCCCATGGGCGGCTACAAGGCCAACGCCTGGCGACCCACGGCCAAGGATGAGAATGGCAAGCTCCCCTATCTCAACGTCGCCCACGACCAGCCCGACGCCAACTCCTTCATTCTCCTGGCCGACGGCGAATACCTGGCCGAAACCGACCACTATCCCCTCAAGCCGGGCAAGCTTTCGACCGGCCACAACACGATCCTTATCAACGGCATCGGTCAGGCCGTCCAAGGCCGGCCCGAAGGGGATGAGTGGCAGCAGCCCGGCAACGGCGACATGACCCAGATGGCCAAGATCGTCGCCTGGAAAGACGCCGGCGACGTGGTCATTACCGAAGGCGAAGCGGCCGGGTCCTATCTTGCCTACACCGATGGCAAGACCGGCAAGAGCCGCCCGCCACTCGATCGCTTCCGGCGAGTCTTCATCTGGGTCAAGGGTTCCTACGTTTTGGTCCTCGACGACATCCGGTCCCCCAGGCCCGTCACCGTCACCTGGCTGATGCAGGGCGCGAAGCTTCAGCCCGTTGACGAATCGCAAGGCCGCTATCAGCTCGCGAAGAACAAGGCCCAGTGCGAGTTTCAGCTCCTGGCCGATGCGCCCTTCCAAGCCAGGATCGGCCTCTCCACTGCCAACGACCACAGCAAGCTTCTCAACTGGGGGCAGCTCCAGGCCAGCCTCGAAACCAGCTCGGTGCGTTTTGCCAGCATCTACGATCCGTGGCACCGCAAAGACCTGAAGCTCACCCTGACCCCCGACGGTCCGGACAAAGCGACGATCACCGTCGCCGCCGTGGGCATCGCCGACACGTGGCAATGGCAAGCCGCCACCGGCAGGTTTCAGCCCGCCATCCTTCACGGCGTCCGCAAGGGCGGGTTTGATGTGACCGTCGACGCAACGACATCGCCACCACCGGCACCGTAGTGTCGCTCGACCTGATGATACCGGCAGCGGTATTACGACCTGCCCGACGCCAAGCCGGGCGCAAAGTTCCACATTGATATCGCCCCCGGCTTCGATTGGGAGCGGTTGGCCGCCCGCAAGGCTGGCAGGCACCTGCTGAACGTTCACATGTGCGACGTCGATGGCGTCATGCGCACTCCCGTGCATTTCGGCCAAGGAGTCATGCACATTCAGGCGATTGCCCAAGCCCTCAAGGCCGTGCGCTTGCACACGATAAAGGTTCACTTGACCATGGCGACGAGCGATCGCATTGGGCCGTTTACGTGAAGCCGAGTACCGGATGGGGCACGTAGGTCTCCTCCAGTGAAGCGATCTCCTCCGGCGAGAGCTTCACGGTCAATGCCGCGATAGCGTCCTCCAGGTGATGCGGCTTGGTCACCCCGATGATCGGGCGCGCTGACGAGCGGCTTTGAGAGCATCCAGGCAAGGGCCACTTGCGCCTGCGGTATCGCACGGGCGGCCGCGACCTCGCCAACCCTCTTCACCACTTTCTCGTCGGCCTCTTCCGTCTTGCTGTAGAGCACTTTGCCGAACTCGTCGGAGCCTGCACGCTGCGTCGTCCCCCTCTGCTCCCAGGGCCGCGCCAGCCTGCCCCGCGCCAGCGGGCTCCAGGGCATCACGCCAATTCCCTCCTCCCGACAGAGCCCCATCATCTCCCGCTCCTCCTCGCGGTAGATCAGGTTGTAATGGTTCTGCATGGAGACGAACCGCGTCCAACGGTGCAGGTCGGCCAGGTACAGCGCCTTGCAGAACTGCCACGCATGCATGGAGGATGCGCCGATGTAGCGGGCCTTGCCCGCCTTCACCACATCGTGCAGCGCTTCGAGCGTCTCCTCGATCGGCGTCTCGTCGTCGAAGCGGTGGATCTGGTATAGGTTGACGTAGGCGGTGCCCAGCCGGCCGAGGCTGTGATCGATTTCGGCCATAATGGCCTTCCGCGACAGGCCGCGGCCATTGCAGTCTTGGCGCATCCTGCCATGGACCTTCGTCGCGATGACCACCTCGTCCCGCTTGGCAAATTCGCGAAGAGCCCGGCCCACGATCTCCTCGCTCGTGCCATCGGAGTAGACGTTGGCCGTGTCGAAGAAGTTGATCCCCAACTCAAGCGCCCGCCGGATAAACGGCCGGCTCTGTTCCTCATCCAACGTCCAGGGATGGGGGCCGCGCTCGGGCACGCCATAGCTCATGCAGCCGAGGCAGATTCGCGAGACCTTGAGGCCCGACTTGCCCAATCTCACGTATTCCATCGGGTTAGCTCCGAAGTGATAATCCTGAGATAAGCCATCATGCCCGTGCTCACCGCGGAAGTCGAGCATTTCTCCGGTCTGCTTGCGACCGACGATAAGGCATCCGGTGAGGCGATCGCGGTGACTGTTCACACACGCTGTTCATCACACCCGCGCGGCAACACGGAAAATCGCGTATCTGCGGAAGAAGAGCAACGAGCCCGACCACTACGCGGTGCCCCTGTGGTCAGCCACCAAGCTCCTTCAGCTTCGCCTCGGCGGCCTTGGCGGCGGGCGTGTTCGGATAGGACCTGACCAGGTCCAGCAGAATCTCCCTGGCCTTGTCCTTCATCTCGTTATCGATGTACACCTGCGCAAGCCTGAGTCTGCCGCCAGCCAGGTCGGCGACTGCCGGCTGGGTCGTACTCGCTGAATCGGGCCGGCTGGTCGGTGCCTTGAGGACAGCCGGCGCGGGCGGCTTCGGCACATCCCGAAGGGCCTCGATTCGATGTCGCTCGACATCGGTGTGGAACCGAATGGTGACCCAGTCGCCCTTTTGCAGGGACTTCAGTTTCGCAACCATGTCCCCCGGTGGCCAGTTGATCGCGTAGCCATCCATCGGCCCGTTTCTGGGTTTCACGGCCACCCAGAAGTCATTGCTGAAATGGACTTCGCCAGTCACAGTCCCCTGCAGCGGGGTCTTGTCTCTGTCCATCGCCAGCAGCTTGTTGCCGTCGTCGCCCTTCACGTACGTGAACCGCACGCGATCCGGCACGAAGACACCCTTGCACTTGGGAGGGAAGCCAAAGGTGTTCTTGTCGAAGCCCTCGGCGAAAACGAACTTGGTCGGACCCTCTTCCCCATCGACCCAGACCATCGCGAAGGCCGGTTTGTTGTCCGTCAGCACTCCCGCCGCGGCGATGGGTTTGCCCGGCGTCGAATTGTCCGAACGCGCCGGTTGTTGGTCTGAACTGAAAACGACGCCGCCCAGCAACGCTGTGGCCAGAAACAAGGCTCTTACTGGCATTGGCGTCCTCCTCAGTCTGTGGAACACCGATGAGCCGCTCATGTGCATGTGGCCATACCTTCAAACGGCTGAGCCGATGTTTTGTTGCCATCGACATCCACCACCCGGCGATTGTGCCCCAGGCGCACCTCGGTGCCGCGCTTTCCACACCTCGGCCAGTGCCTCTGCGGCGTTCTCGGCAGTTCTGTCCACATAATCAGCGGGCTGCGCGATCTCTCGCGCCAAGTCGCAGAGCTGATAGTATTGGCGCTGAGTGCGTGTGGGTCGCGGTGATCATGATCGAGTCAGGCACAGGTCCTCGATCTGCGCAAGCCAACTGGCGGATGCGCTTCACGATCGCTGGATTCACGCCAGGGTTGTCGAGCACAACGATCGCGGCTCGGGGGCGCTGCGTCTGCGCCGACCCGAAGCCCGTCGCGCGTGCTCATAAATCCAGGGCGCTCCTGATCACAGCGTCGCGGCATGCGCCTGAATGTGGTTGTTGCCGCCGACCAACCTTCGCTGTCGAGAATCGAGTCATGAGCTTTCATCCCTCGTCCGTATCATACCCTCCAACTCTGATGTGCGTCCCAGCGGGTGATCCGCGGTCGCGGCCCCAGTCCCTGGCCTCGGATACGACTTCGACGCGGCGAATCGGTCAACTGGCGGCGAGGAGCGTGCCGTCGATGCTCCTGCTCGACAACCGCCTGCACGTAAGGCGTGCCGGAATTCATCTTCCCGAACAATAGTCCACGCTGGTAGATCTCCTTGAGCTTGGCCACCATCAGCCGGCACTTGCCTCTGCCGCTGGCCCCATACGCTACGCCCATGAGCCAAGCCTTACGCCGCCTGGTGATCGACAGACCAGCCATATCGCCTCCTTCGGTTCCCAAAGCTCGCCCTTGGAACAGGAGCATACCGCATGCACGCGGGCGATCAAGATGCGACCGCGAGACACTCCCGGGCTCCCCGGCCCTGGAGGAGTGCTTCGTGAGAACAAGATCGTTCAGTCCCGATAACGGCATTCCCGGAAGCTTTGAGCCAGCCACTGCTCGAATTCAAGGGCGGCCGGCATTGCCTCCTTCTCGCTATGGCCGGCGCGGGCGAATTCACCGGCCAGTGCCGCCCTGCGTATCCCGGCGTGCGCCGGCTGCTGATCAGCCGGAAATCGCCAGTTGCCGAGCCGCCAGATCGGAATTGGAAAAGAGAAATCACCCGCCATTTTCCTGGGCCTTGCGTCAGGCTGAGGCGCGAGTCACAATTCGCGCGGCGCAGTTCGAGGACACGATGCTCGACAAAGGAGTGGACACGATGTCCGAGGCAGTTCCAGAGCAAGTGGGTACGGCCGAAGCGGCCGTGCCGCCGTTTGACCCGGAGAGGATCATCGCCGAATTGAATGGAGCGCACAGGCGCCTGCCCGAAGCCGCCATACGCGAAGCGAGGGAGCACCGGGATGTGATGGTGCCGCGGCTGACTCAGGCGATCCGAGATGCCATGGCCAAAGTCCGCGCGCGTGACGAAATGGATGGCAACGCGCACTTCTTCGCGCTGTTCTTGCTGGCCGAGTTCAGAGCCAGGGAAGCTCTGCCCACCATCATGGAGGCGGTTTCTCTGCCAGGCGAGGGGCCGTTCGAGCTTTTCGAGGATGCGATCACGACGGTCCTGGCGGGGATCCTGGCGACGCTGTCCGATGATCCGCTCGCCCTGATCGACGGGCTGATACGGAATGGGGATCTGAATGAGTATGTGCGCTGGGAAGCCGCGCAGGCTTACATGCATCTGGTGCGGAGCGGCCGTCTGCCGCGAGAGGAAGCCGTCGAGCTACTGCGACGGCACCTGCGCCGTGAACTGGATGGGAGGGATGAAAGCCTGATCTTGACCGGGCTGGTCTGCACGCTGGGCCATCTGGCGCCCAAAGAAGCACATGAGGAAATCAAGGAGGCTTTCAAGCGGGGATTGGTTGACGAATTCATGATCGAAATGGCTGACATCGATCGCAGCATCACGGAGGGCGACGCCGGCGTCCAGCGGCACCTGAAAAGGCTTAAGGTTTTCGATGACACCATCGAGGAACTGCGGCACTGGGCCGCGTTTCAGCCGGAGCCGCCGGCGAAGCCTGCGCCAAAGCCGATACCGCGGTCGATTCCCGGGAGCATGTCCCAGGCGGCTCGACCTGGTTCTGCCCTGCCTCCGAAAACGTCGGCGGGCCTGCCGGCCGTCCAGCTTGCCGCTGGAAAGCGCGTCGGCCGCAATGCCCCCTGCCCGTGCGGCAGCGGGAAGAAGTACAAGAAGTGCTGCTTGTATAAAGAATAGTGACCAGCGCAGGCGATTCCACCAGGTCCGAGGATGCAGGTCGACCCCGTACATTTCCGACGATGGAAGCGGGGAACGAAAAGACAAGGGCGAGGGCATGACACGGCACATGGACGTGCGGGCTTTTCCAGTTCGTCACGGGTAAACTGAAGCCATGGCGCTTGACCCGACTCGGCGGCGGTTTCCGGAAAGAACGGATCGGCCCCAGATGGCGCGCCCACAGGACAGCGGCGTGAACGCCGGGAGAATTGAAACGCCCGGTTCCGATGACTTGCTGGCTGCGGCATTCCAGTTCAAGGACGAGATCCGGTGTGCGTACAGCCTGTGGGAAGCGAAGAAGCCCATCGTCTTGTTCCATCTCCAGGAGCAGAGGATCTATGTCTATCCCTACGCCGAGTACAAGAGGACATTGAGCCCCAGATTTCAGGCAATGCTGACGTGCCAATACGAGGAGGCGCTTCGGGAGTACAAGATCGTCGTCTTCGTCCAAGACGACGAGCGAAAGCGGCTGAAGTCGTTTTCGATCGACTGCGAGTAGATCGCTTGCGGAGGTGGTCATCCCAGACAGGGCAACGGGCGAGAGAAGGGCCGTTCCTGCGGGCGGGCCGAGTCGAGCCTGAAGGTAACCGGAGCCAAGCTCGTTCAGTCCCGATAACGGCACTCCTGGCAGCTTTGAGCCAGCCACTGCTCGAACTCCAGCGCGGCCAGCACCGCTTCCTTCTCGCTATCGCTGGCGCGGGCGAATTCGCCGGCCAATGCCGCGGCTTCGGCCTCGGCCTTGGCGGCGATCAGCGCCAACATCGCATCTTTCACATCATCCATGGATCTCACCGCGTGCTCGTTGGGTGGTGGCCGGGCATTTATCAAGCTTCCGTTTTCTGCGCCTGCCTCAGCCGAGTGGGGACTCCACCGCCCAGTGATGACTGAAACCGAAAAGCTTAAATACCTGACCGTATTACCACCCCACAGGAGGAAATCCTGACCATGATGAACTACACCACACCCATCAAACCCGCCGCAGCGGGCTACACGCCGTATTTCTATCAGTCAGGGCTCTTCCTCCGTTACGATCAATACCGCGGCCGCGCATCGCAGCAGCCATCTCTTGGCGAAAGGGCCGCTTACGAGTTCTCGTCTTTCACCCCTGCAGTCGCGTCACTTCGCGAGCCGCAGACCGTCGAGCAGATCATCGCCCGAGGGTATTTCGCGGCCGCGCAAGGCGAGCCGAGCGAGGCGATCATCACCGATCGGGCCGAGACCTCCTGGATGGGGCTGGACGACCTGATCCACCAGATCCGCAGCCGCTACCAGATCTACCATCAGAACATGTACGAGCTTGATTTGTCCGTCTGCGAGGCCAACAACGCCGTCTTCCGCCAGGAAGCGGATCAAGGGCATCCGGCGGATGTCCGGCAGCGCTATTCGGCCAACAAGATGATCCAGAAGATCTACGAGCAGCAGCGGGCCGAACGCGTGGAGTTGTGGCGTGATGTCGCCAGGCTCCGCGTCGAACTGCCCGAGGCCGCCCAGCAGTACCTGGGTTCCTATCGCAAGCTGGCCATCTTGAGCAGCATGCCGGGTGAGAGCGAATGATGCAGCGCGTAACAGAACTGTGCCGCAAGCTGCAGCCCGTCTTGGGCAGGCAAGTCGATGGGCTATGGCGGGCGTACCTGGCGGAGACAGATGCGGATGGAAAAGCCGACATCGAGCAGACGCTGGAACTTCTGGCTGCCAAGCACCTGAAAAGCTCGTACCAGCCGGACCGCTCGCCGTTTCCCCCGCCCAGCCGGGCCTTCGCCGAGAGAGGCGATATCCCGCTGGGCAGCATCCTTTACGGCGGCCAGCACCTGTACCCCTTCATGCTACGCAGCGGCCGCCTCAAAGAGCACGTGCTCGTGGCCGGAAGAAGCGGCTCGGGCAAGACCAACCTCACGTTCATGCTCATGCTGGGCACGATGGACGCCGGCATCAAGGTGCTCGCATTGGACTGGAAACGCGGATACCGCGACCTGGTGGCCATACGGGACGACCTGGTTCTGTACACGATCGGCCGAGATGTCTCTCCGTTCCGCTTCAATCCGCTCATCCCGCCCGAGGGCTGCGAGCCCCACGTCTGGGTCAAGCTCATCGTGGACGTCATCGCCTCGGCCTACCTGGGCGGCGAAGGTGTCATCAGCCTGCTCGTCGCCGGGCTCGATCACCTTTATTCGAAATACGGCGTGTTCGACCAAAGGCCCACGCGCTGGCCGACGGTCCAGGAGCTTCTGGTCTGGCTCAAAGCGGCGAAATTGCGAGGCAGGGCCGCCATGTGGCAGGCCTCGGCCGAGAGGATCCTGCTGGCCATGACCTACGGCGAGTTCGGCGCTGTCATCAACACGCAGAGCAACCAGCATGTTGCCGAGCTTCTCAAGCACAACGTCGTCCTGGAGATGGACGGCCTTTCCAGCTCATCAGACCGCACCATGTTCTCCGAAGCCCTCACGCTCTACCTGTACCGCTATCGACTGGCGCAGGGCCCGCGGGACCAGCTTTCCAATCTGATCATTCTCGAAGAGGCCCACAATCTGCTGTTGCACAAGGCGGCCGAAGCGAAGGAATCCATGCTGGAGACCTCCATCCGTATGATCCGCCAGTACGGCCTGGGCTACGTGTTCGTGGACCAGTCCGCGTCGCTTCTCAGCAAGGTGGCCTTCGCCAATTCGTACGCCACCATCGCACTGAGCCAGAAACTCCGGGCCGATGTTCAAACCATCGCCGGCGCCATGAACCTCACCGACGAGCAGAAAGAGGCGCTGAGCACCTTGCCCGTCGGCACGGCCGTGGTTCGGCTGGCCGATGAGCATCCCGAGCCCTTCCTGGTCAGACTGCCCAAATGCCCGATTGTGGAAGGATCCGTGACCGATGCGATGATTCGAGAGCGAATGCTCAGCGATTACACCCAGTCCAACCCAGATAGCCTTTCACTGCAGCCGATCGAGGCGATCTCACCCATTCCAGTCCCGGACAATAATCATCCTGAAATCCCCAACCACCCCCGACAACCCACCCATCACGACATTGCATTACCGCAGAATGACGCGCCCACCACCCCCAGGCAGTTGCTCAGCCGGGAAGCCATCCGGTTCCTCGCTGACGTAGCTGCCCGCCCCCTCTCCACCACCGTATCCCGTTACCAGCGGCTGAACCTCTCGCGAAGGAAGGGCAACGCCATCCGCCAGCGCCTGGCCGAAGCGAGCATCATCCAGGCCGTCAGCATCGCCACACGATCCGGCCAGGTCATGCTCTACGAACTCACCGACTTGGGCAGGACCGTCTGCCAGCAGGAAGGCATCGATCCCGGCGCTGTGCCCCGCGAAAGCCTGGAGCACCGCTACTGGTGCAAGTCGGCCAAAGAGCATTTTGAGCAACTCGGCTATAGCGTAACCCAGGAACACTTCATTCCCGGCGACGGCGCCGTGGACATGGTCGCCGAGAAGCCGGGCGAGAAGATCGCCATCGAAGTCGAGACCGGCAAATCCGACGTGAAGGCAAACCTCCAGAAGCTCAAGGACAGCGGTTTTGACCGCATCATCCTCCTGGCTACCTCCCCTGACGCGATGGGCGTTTGCCAGCGGGTAGTGGGGACAATGCCGGGCGCATCCGTTGAGATTTTCAGCTGGCTGGATATCTCCTGACCAGAAAATCACCTGGGTACTCGGTTCATCTGATCTGCCTGTAGATCTCGCGTCGTTCAGCCTGCCGGTAGGTTTGCTCGATTCTATCGAGGACCCGCTGATGCCAGTTGCGCCCGTATAGATCTTGCGGGTAGACAAAGACGGCCGGGATTCCGTTTGCCGCATAGACCTGCTGCTTGTACAGAATGCCATCCCGGTAGTCCGGCACATCCATCATGCCGGCGTACTCGACGATCAGATTGCGGTGATTGGGCAGCGTAAAATCAGGATGCCACAGGCGATAGCTCCTGCGGTCATAGATCAGGGTAGCCTGCTCGTAGATGAAGGGGATGCCGTAGTGCTTGAGAAGGCTTCCAAGCTGTGCCTCGCCCCGGGACCTGAACGGCTTCTCGGGGGCTTCGAGGCGGTCCTCAAGGCAGGAGGGCTCAATGGTCACTTGCCCTTCACCTCGCCCTGAGCTTTGGCGAGGCGCCGACCGATTGCCATGATCTTCTTCTCGGTTCCATCGATGAGCTTGAAGAGCTGGCTGTTGTGCTTCTGCAGTTTCTCTGCGGCTTTGAGTATGTCGTGAAGCGCTCGGTAGTCGTGCGAGGCCAAAGAAGCTTCGGCCTGCTGCGTGAGCTCAATGATCCGCCGTTCGTTCTCCGCCACCGCCCGCTCCAGCCGATCCAGGCGGACGTCCAGTTTGAGCTCGCGGTAATTCTGCTGGAGCCCCTGAGCCACCCGCGCTTTTTCTGCATCGGGCAACTTGCCGAAGACGGACTGCAGCTTCTCGATGCGATGTCCTTCTCCTTCCTTGATATGGTGGAGCGTAACGCGAAGCTTCGACAGTCGCTCGGTGAGCCAGCCCTCGGCCGGCAACATGCGACGAAGCTGCAGCATGATGTCTTCGGCATCGCGCGGGTGCTCGTGGAGATGGTCGCTCTTCTTCTTCATGTCGCGAAAGCGGCAACCCAGACGATTCGACACGGCTCGTTCCTCAGGCATGTCTCGCGCCTCGCGCTCGATGATCGGGAACTCACCGCCGAACAGCGGGATCGCAGGTGCATCGGCACGGACTGCTGCTGGCGATGGATGCGAGCGCTGATGGAGTAGAAATGCCACTACCCCGCCGACGAGAGTGACGATCATGACGGTCTGGATAACCTCCTGAGCGGCAGGCCATCTCAACCCCACCAGCGTCGCGATCAGCAGGCTTGCTCCCACGGCGATGCCACCGCCCGCCCACGAACCGCCGGTCTGCTTGATCGCCTGGTACATGATGCCGGCAAGAATGATCACCGCAAAGCCGACTGCCCATGGCCCGAGATTACGGACCGACAAGCCATTTTGCCGTTCCCACCAGACCAGCCCCATAGAAAGCGCAAATCCCAGGGCTGCTGATGCAGCGACGGCGGACCGTTGATGGCCAAATCGCTTGCCCAGAACAGCGTAGATCAGGGCGGTGAAGAAAGCGAAGGCGAGAACGAAATCTGGCAGAAGGGAGTCGAAGAGATTTCCCCAGGCGAAATAGCGGAACGGGTTGTCGAGGCTCATGAGGGACGTGTGGGGGCGCTGGTATATAAAGCTTACTATTCCCCCGCTCTACCGTGGGCTGGAGCCGAACATCCATCGCGTGCGGACGAATCTTCTCGGCCAACGGCGGCTCGAGCAGTCGGAAGGCTGCGACGGTGATCGCGCAAGGAAATTCCTCGGATCCGGGAATTTTTCCTATGGCGTCTACGTTAGATGTTTAGCTACACAGACACTCGGCCTTCGTATGCCGATAAAGGACAGCAGATGCAGCTTCGATGGAAACATAATCCGCTATCAAGCCCAGCGACGATCGTGAGAGTCGCGGGCCAATATGGTATGCGCCTGCACTGTTAGCTCCCTGCCTCACCTGGCCGGGAGTTCTTCCCGGCGAGACGAAATCCATTTTTCAACTGCCGGGAAGCGATTGGACCTGCGATGCGGGTCTGTTCGTGACAGGGCCTGCGCCGATCGTATCGGATAGCAACTGCCGTTGGTGGCAGAGAGTTACGCCCGTAGCTCAGTTGGCAGCAGCGCCGCGCTTACATCGCGGAGGTTGTCGGTTCGATCCCGGCAGGGCGTACTGAAGGGGCTCCATGCAGAGCCCTGCGGAGATAGTGCGCGCTGGTAGCTCAGAGGTAGAGCAGCCGCTCGATAGGCGACAGGTTGCAAGCTCGAAACTTGCCCGGCGCATCGCACTGGCAGCTCAAGTGGATGAGCACCGGCCTACGAAGCCGGCGGATGAAGGTTCGAGTCCTTCCCAGTGCATGACGCACTCGTAGCTCAACGGCAGAGCCTCCGGCTCTTAACCGGGTGGTTGCAGGTTCGAATCCTGCCGGGTGCATTGAGGTGATGCGATGGACACGAGAAGAAAACGGTGCCGCCGAGAACAGACGCACCGGTAGCTCAATGGAACCAGAGCAACTCTCTTCTAAAGAGTCGGCTGAGGGTTCGAGTCCCTCCCGGTGCATTTGGCACCGATAGCTCAAGTGGCAGAGCCGCCGGCTTTTAACCGGAGGGTTGCAGGTTCGAGTCCTGCTCGGTGCATTCGAATGCGAGCAGGCGCATGGACGGTCCAGTAGCCCAACCGGCAGAGGCACCTGGCCCAGAACCAGGCAAGTGCAGGTTCGAATCCTGCTTGGACCACTGAAGGACAATACGTTGCGGTAGCTCAACCGGACCAGAGCGCGGCCCTCCGAAGGCCGAGGTTGAAGGTTCGATCCCTTCCCGCGACATACAACATGGGCCCGTCGTCCAATCGGCAGGACCCCTGGTTTGCACCCAGGCGATGAGGGTTCAAATCCCTCCGGCGTCCACTGTCGCTCTGGTAGCCCAACTGGCAGAGGCGCGTGGTCGAGAGCCACGTTGATGCAGGTTCGAATCCTGCTCAGAGCATGAGGGCCGCAGTAGCCCAACGGCAGAGGCAGCGGTCTCAAGAGCCGCCCACGTGCAGGTTCGAATCCTGCCTGCGGCATGAAAGGAGACAGTCATGAGCAGTGGTTCATCACAGTTTGGCTCCGGAAACGGAGGGTTTGCCTAACTGGTAAGGCACCGGTCCCGAAAACCGGCACGGCCGAACGGCCTTGTGGGTTCGAGTCCCTCACCCTCCGCTGGAATACCCGGAGGGTTGGCAGAGCGGTCTATCGCGCCGCGGTGCTAACGCGGATCCCCGGCGACGGGGACAGAGGTTCGAATCCTCTACCCTCCGCCTTTGAGATGCGCATGGTTCGTTAGCTCAGCAGGATCAGAGCGCCAGCTTGTCACGCTGGAGGCCATGGGTTCGAACCCCATACGAACCGCTGAAAGATGAACGGGTCGGTAGCTCAATCGGTAGAGCGGCGGTTTGAAGCACCGCGGACGCAGGTTCAACTCCTGCCTGGCCCACTGATGGATGACGCGCCGGTAGTTCAGTGGCACCAGAACGCCGCCTTGCCACGGCGGAGGCCGCGGGTTCGATTCCCGCTCGGCGCTTGGATGAAGGATGCAGTGGTAACTCAGTTGGCAGAGTGCCGGTCTTCCAAACCGGATGCCGTGGGTTCGATCCCCACTCACTGCACTGGCCGCAATAGCTCAGTCGGCAGAGCAGCCGCCTCGTAAGCGGCAGGTCGCTGGATCAAAGCCAGCTTGCGGCTCTGGAAATTCGGGTGCGTAGCTCAATGGCAGAGCAGGGGCCTCATAAGCCTCAGGTTGCTGGTTCGAGTCCAGCCGTTCACCCATTCAGGGATCGTCTAACCGGTAGGATCCCCGGCCCTGAACCGGACGATGGAGGTTCGAATCCTTCTCCCTGAACTGGCGGACCACTTTGGCCTGCCCGAGAACGCGAAAGAAGAGGTGTCGCATGTTGAAGCCGCTCAACCCAGCACGAAGGAGCGTGACAGGTGTGTGATCCCGAAATGCAGTGTTTGCATGGAGAATTCCTATGGACAGCGAGATTCAGACGAAGTTCGAATGGATGGGAGCGCGGGTCAAGCTGACCGTGCTTCCCCGGCCGACGCCGCGGCGTGACCGCCGTCCCGCGTGGTGGACGACCAATGCAAGGTCCCGTCCTGTCAGCATCGACATCCGGCGCGATGATGCGGGCGAGTATTTCGACCTGCGGCGCCGGAGTGATGTGGATGTCCAGGTCCTGGATGTCCGCGCAGATGACCGGCACCTGCTCCTGATGACGCGCGAGCCCGGTCAGAGCGGCCTGGAAACCAAGAGCCGCTTTCTCTGCGGCCACGATGAACGGTCGTGGTTCGTGGCGGCGATTCCCGAGCGGGCGCGGGCCACCAACGTGCAGAGCGCGAAGGATGCGCTTAAGCCCCAAGAAGTCTGGGATGCCCTCCGCGAATACGGCGTGCCGAAGAGGAACCGCAACCACCGTCGCACCGAGGCGTTCATCCGCCAGGGCGAATGGTTCTTCATCCCCCGGCCGCGGCTGTACGTGAGCGATAAGCTCGTGATCCGCAACGAGCCGATCCGCCGGGGCGCTGGCAAGCCGCACGTGTGCCAGTTCCTGTACCGGATCGGCGGCGAGCAGATGTGGGTCTGTGCGAAGTACCCCAACGGCCTGTCGGTGACGGATTATCAGGCGTTGTCGCCGAATGAGCGTGATCGCCACGCCTGGCGGCCGATGGTGCGGGATGCCCGGGTCTACGCCAAGGGCGCGATCCGGCACCCGGATCACAAGACGGTCTGGCTGCCGTTCTGGCACCAGGTGGTCATGAACACCGAGACTCAGGCTCGCGCCATGCAGAACGTGGCGTTCCTGGATTGAACGCGGCCGGCCATCAGCGGGGGGAATGATGGCCGGCCCATCGAGTCGTAGCTCAAGTGGCAGAGCGCCGGGCTTTGATCCCGGAGGTTCGTGGTTCGATCCCACGCGACTCAGTTGCTGACAGCGTGTAGCGCAGTTTGGCAGCGCGTGTGCCTCGGGCGCACGGGGTCGAAGGTTCGAATCCTTCCACGCTGACTAAAAGACCGACGCGTAGGTAACGCGAAGCGGCAAACGCTGCGGGCTGTAAACCCGCCGGCCTCACGGCCTTCGGAGGTTCGAGTCCTCCCCTACGCACTTGATGCGCTGAAAGCTCCAATGGCGGAGCGCTCGGCTCCAAACCGAGAGGCGGCAGGTTCGATCCCTGCACAGCGCGCTGACGAGGCACAACGGTGACGGGCCGCTTCCGCGGAGCGGCGGCACCGCGTGTGCTACGGCGATTCGCATCGACAACGAGCCGCCGTTTTTGACAACGTGGCCGAGTGGCAAGGCGCAGGACCGCAACTCCCGCTTACGCTGGTTCGATCCCAGCCGTCGTCTTTGTGGCCGTAGCTCAACAGGACAGAGCGCCGGGTTGTGGCCCCGGTCGTTGTGAGTTCAAATCTCACCGGTCACCCTGAAAGGAGAGAACCATGGTGCGTCAGATCAACAGCATTCACGAGCCGGTGGTCCACGTTCGTTTCGCCGGCCGGAGCTTCGACGTGCCGATGGCGATGCTGGGAATTGGCCCGGCCTGGCCGGATGATCAGGTCAAGCGCGCCCTCGCCCGGCACCTGGAGGTGAGCGAAGGCGCGATGAAGGATTATGTCATTGACCGGCACCCCAACGGCAACCTGACGGTTCGGCCGGAGGCGGTGTTCGGCTGACGGCGATCGGACCGCTCGGGCCGCACCCAACGGCGCAACCTTACAATCATGCGTAGAGCAATTGGTAGCTCACAGTGCTATGGTCACTGAAGTTGAAGGTTCAAGTCCTTCCGCAACACCAGAAGCAGCTTACGCGACTTGTGCGGTTCTGAGCGGTCCGGTGGCCGCCGATCGAGAGATGTGAAGACAGTCTGAGTGAGTCGAACGCGCGGTTCCGTACCCAACGGCATGAGCCTACAAACCCATAGAAGGCGGAAGTTGCGGGTTCGAATCCCGTCGGGCACCCTTCCATGACATGGTGCCCGTAGCTCAACGGACAGAGCGCCGAAGAAGTGCGCTCGTGTGACTTGTGCGGAATGGCGCCTTTGGTTCACTCGGATCAAGCGGTGACACAGCCCGCGCCCAACGGCAGAAGCATACATACACATGCAGGTTCGACTCCTGCCATTTCCACCCAACTGGGAATGTAGCCAAATGGTCTAGGCACCTGACTCGTAATCAGGCGTGAGAACGCAAGCTTATGCGACTTGCGCAGGCTGGTCACCGACTTGCTCACCGCGTAGACGTGGAGAACGATGAGGCAATCGAGAAACAAAGAAGATCCCGCCCGTACCCAATGGCACGAGCATACAAACACCCGCTGATAACGGAGAGGTTACAGGTTCGAATCCTGTCGCGGCCGCTGATGCCTGAACTTTCCCCACATCTTTGTGGCCCCGAAAACGCTTGGGAAAGGGCAGTTTGCGGCGTTTCGTCCGGCGTCAGGGGCCAAGAACGCCGCTTACCCGTCCCGTTGTACTGGCGAAATCCTCTATTTCCCGAGGATCTCGCGCGAGATGTGGGGAAAGATCAGCGCTGATGCGACCCCGGCCGCGTAGCTCAACGGTAGAGCACTTGATTGGCTTATGCGACTTGTATGAGCGGGATCTCCCTTTACGCAAGCAATCACCGGGAGACCGGCGTCATGTGGAATCTCAGGAATCTATTTCGTGCGGAGAGGACGCAGATCATGGGCGAGCTGAACGACCTTGACGTGGTTTTCGTGGTTGATACCACGGGCAGCATGGGCCCGTTCCTGGATGCCGCGCCGGCAGATGCTGGAGATGATCCGCTCGGCCGTGGCGGCGGCCGACGTGCGTTTGCGGCTGGGCCTGGTGGAATACCGGGACCATCCGCCGCAGGATACGCTGGTCTATCGCATCCACGCGCTGGACACGGTGAATGCGATGCGCCAGGTCATCGACGGCCTGAAGGCCGACGGCGGCGGTGATGAGCCCGAGGCCGTGCTGGACGGCGTGCTGGCCGCTTGCCGCGAGATGGACTGGGCGCCGCATGCCCGCCGCATCGCCGTGCTCATCGGCGATGCTCCGCCGCATGGCGTCGGTCGCCGGGGCGATCATTTTCGCGATGGCTGCCCCTGTGGGCAGACGATCGAAAGTGTCACCGCCGCAGCCGAGGCAAGCCACATAACGCTGCATGCCCTGGGCCTGACGGCCGCGGTGGCTGATTCGTTCAGTCGCCTGGCACGCTACACCGGCGGGGACTTCTTCCCGGCCGGCCAGGGCGATGCGGCCGTAGAGAAGCTCAAGGAGATCATCGTGGCCGAATTTGGCAACCTCCAACTCGATGGCCAGGTGCTCGGCGAATGGAAGGCCGACAGCAAGGGTTTTTCGATCGATGCGACGGCCCAGAAACTGGCCATCGCGCCCGGCGCGGTTTCGGCGTCCCTGGTGCGCCTCGGCGCCCGGCGATTGCTGGATCGGCCTCAGGTTGACGCGGTGAGGAGTGGGATGAACGAAGCATGCGGCACCACGGCGTGCCGGAAGGAGTGAAGTCATGGCCAACACCAACGAGCAGGATCTGCGGCTGCAGCTCCTCAACACGCTGCTGACGACCCCGCACCGCAAGCTGGAGGCGGTCTGGCCGGTCCACAAGGACATCGTCGCGGCCGACCCGCGCTTCTACGTGCGCCTCGCGGCCTGGTACAACGACCGCGGCGACGTGCGCGACCACAAGGAGATGTTCGCCGCCACGCTTGCGCTCAGTGAATTCGCCGGCCACCGCGATGTCGGCCTGGCCCTGCTGCGGCAGCTTCCGCCATACGAGGTCGTGCGCGTCGTGGATTTCATCCATGGCCGGAAGATCACGCGGAAGGTCCGCGCCAACAAGGGCGAGGCTCAACCGGTCACCGAGTCGTTCGGCCTGTTCTTGAACCCGCCGCGCTCGCTGAAGACTGAGATCGTCCGCTACCTGCACGAGCGGGAGGCGGATGCCGAGTGGTTCGACGGCACCGTGCTGGTGCGCGCAAGGCCATGAAGCGGCTCTATGCGCTGCTGCACGTCAAGCCCGGCGAGCGCGCCCAGGCGATCCTCTTTGCCGAGGATCCGCCCAAGGGCAGTCGGCCGTACGCGCTGCGGGAACTGGCCAAGGCGACCACGCCGGCCGATCAGGCCCGCGCCATCGTGGATAACCAGATCCCGTACCGCGTGGCCGCCACGGTGGTCAAGCAGATGACGCCGACGGTGTTGCTGGCCCTGGTGTCGAGCATGAGCGCCCAGGAGCTGATCAACAACCTCGCCTCGCTGAAGAAGCGCGGTGCGCTGGACAACGCCGAGATCAAGGCGCTGGTTGACGAGAAGCTCGAAGCGGCCAAGTCCGGCCCGCGCGTCAGCGCCCTCAAGACCGGCAAGGCGGTCGAGGCGGCCGTCATGCCCGAGGACATCAAGGCCAAGCTCGAAGCCGTCGCCGACACGCAGATCAAGGCTAAGGGCCGGATCAAGCGGTTGACGGCGCTGCTCATCGACAAGTCCGGCTCGATGTCGGCAGCCATCGAGCTGGGTAAACGCATCGGTTCGATGATCTCGGCCGTGTGCGAGAAGGAGCTGTACGTCTATGCCTTCGATTCCATGGCCTACCCGATCGAGCGGGCCGGGGATGACCTGGCCTCGTGGGAACGGGCGCTGCTGGGCATCACGGCCGGCGGCAATACGTCCTGCGGAGTGGGCGTCGAACACATGCGCCTCAAGGGCCAGATTGTTGAGCAGATCATCCTTGTCACGGATGAGGGTGAAAATACCGGCCCGCTGTTTGTCCCGACGCTGCAGAAGTACCGGGAAAGCCTCAAGGCCGACCCGGGCGTCTGCATCGTCCGCACGCCGGGCGCTGTTCGACGGCCTGGAAAAGCAGTGCCGTGCGGCCGGCATTGCTGTGGACGTGTTCCAGTTCAGCGGCGATTACTACTCGCTGCCGAATCTGGTGCCTCTCCTGAGCAAGCCCAGCCGGCTGGAACTGCTCATGGAGATCATGGAGTACCCGCTGCCGGTGCGGAAGAGCGCATGACCATGGCGGGTTCAGGGTTCAGGGACCAAGGCTCTGGCCTCAGGAATCCGCCTGAGCCTGATCCCTGTTCCCTGGCCCTTTCCATGGTGCAACGCCTTGACCTTTGTGCTATGATCATTGCGTGAACCGGGCGCTGCGCCCGACCGCAGAAGCATACAAACACTCAGCGTGTTAACCTGAATGTGTTTTCCCACGGATGGCGAAAATCACGAACACGCTTCTGGAACTTGCGCAGCGACCGGTTCGCTTTTTTCACTCGGACAACCCATGGCCGGCAAGAGGAAGATCAACCAGGCTCTTGACCGCCTGGCGGCGGCCGAGGATCAGTTCCTCGCCAGCCGGTTTCTCGCGCCGGTGATTCGCGGCAGAAAAGTGCAGGTCCGCATCGCGGCCGTTCGCTGCGAGCTTCGCGTTGAGCCGGAAGATTTTCAGGGGTGGGGCCTGTTCCGTCCGCTGTCGCATTCGGCCGCGACGATGGATCGTCCGGCACAACTGGCCGAGCGCCGCCGCTACCTCGATCTGTTCCCCGCCCTCTCCGCGGTGCTCTGCCGCCAGGATGGGCCTGATTGGCTGGCGCTGCCGGCCAACAGCGACAGCCGGTTTCAGATCGATGGGCTCCTCTGCGCATACCTGGCCGACGAGGTCGATCTGTTCGACACGGTGCGTATTCGATTCGATGGCTCCTGCTTCTGGTTTGATCAGGTCGATCCGCGGACCGATCCGGGAACCGGCGCGTATCTGCGGCAGAACCTCTCGCGCATGGCCGATCCCCATAGCCTGAGCCGGCCCGGACTGACATCACAGCAGGTCGCCGCGTATGCGATCGCGCACGCCGAGCGAATCCGGTGGAAGATGGCCGACGAACGGCAGCGGGCTGAGCACCGCCTGGGAAGCGCGTTGTCTCACGCAGGCGCGCAGCTCCGAGACTTCGCCGAGCGCGGCGACATTTACCGCGTGAGCTATGAGGTGGACGGCACTCGCCACACCAGCATCGTCCGCAAGGACGATTTGACGGTCCAAAGCGCCGGCATTTGCCTGTCTGGTGAGGATACGAACTTCGACCTTCACAGCCTGGTCGGAGTCCTGCGCGAAGGGCGAGAGGAAGGGCTGCTCCACCGGGTCGATCCGGAGTAGTGAGGGATGACCATCGTGAAACGCAAGCCTCTCCGGCCCCGAAAGCGCCGCTCGCGCAGCAATGGCGTCGAGCAATGCTGGATTCTGGTCGGCCACTGCCGCGGCCGAATCTGGCTCGCGCGGCGCATCGGCTACGCCGCGGGCGGTCCGGCTCGCGTCGAGTTCGATGGCCCGTGGGCGTTGCGGCGAGAGGAACGCCAGCACGACGTGATCGGCTTCCTTCACACGCATCCGCATGGCGGTCTGCGGCCCAGCTTACGCGACCTGCGCACCATGCGCCTGGTGCAGCGCTTTCGGCAAACCCCTGCTGTGCGTGATCGCAGGCCGTGATCGCGTTGCCGGTTTCCGGTTCGATAATGACGACGCGCAGCCGGCGCCGTTGGCGAGTGTGGAGGAGTTCCCCCGAGGCATCCTTGTTGGAGTTGAACGCGATGGCCGGCAGACTGCATCATGAAGAGATCTATCGTGGCCGGGAGCAGATCGCCAAGCTCGCCAAGGTCCGCCTTGCGCTGTGTGGCGCTGGTGCCCTTGGCTCGAATCTCGCCGACAATCTCACCCGCCAGGGCTTCACCGCGCTTCGCGTGATCGACCACGACCGCGTCGAGGAGCACAACGTCAGCACTCAGCTCTACGGTGAAAGCGAGGTCGGCCTGTGGAAGGTTGAAGCCCTGCGCAACCGCGTCTTCCGCAGCGTCGGTATCGAGATCGAGGCGATCCGCAAGCAGTTGACGGCCGACAACGTTCGCGCCCTCTTGAAGGATGTTGACCTGATCATCGACACCTTCGACAACTCCGCCTCCCGCCGTCTTGTGCAGGAGCAGTGCCGCAAGCAGGCTACGGCGTGCCTGCACATCGGCCTCGCCGCTGACTACGGCGAGATCATCTGGGACGAGCAGTACCGCATCCCCAGCGATACGGCGGCCGACGTCTGCGACTATCCCCTGGCCCGCAATCTCGTCCTGCTCTGCACCGCGATTGCCTCGGAGACGATCCTATTCTGCGTGCTCGATGCCGTCCGCAGGAACTGGTCGGTCACACTGCGCGACCTGGCCATCCGTTCCATGGACGCATAGCGGCCGCATGGCCGGCGGCTCCGCGGCCCATTCACCGAGATCGGCATTGAGTATTTGGGTTGGCGCGTCTTTCGCACGAACCGCAACCGAGTATACGGTGGGCTGCTGGAGGATGTATTCTGCAAGGAGCCGATGCGGGACTTTCTCGCGTGAACGGGCGGCGCGAAGGCGTGACGCCATGGGATGCAACCGCCGTGTCACACCCTATTCCCGCATCTCGGGCAGTATTTCGCCGGGCCTACGAGTAGCCGATGGCACACGCTGCACCTGCGAATCCATCTGGCCGCGTTGCCAATGGGTTCTTTGAGCAGGATCAGCATCGCCAGGACAACGGCGATTGCCGTGCCAGTCAGGTATTCCTGTCGCACGTGGCGGGCCGCCTGCACGAGATGAACGTCATTCAACCATGCGGCGATGGCCAGGGCATTGGCGAGCACGACGATCGCAATCATCACCAGCAGTAAGACCAACTTCCGCTTCGAGAGCTTCATGGCACCTCCGATTCGTTGCCTACAGGTCAGCATAGCGCCTCTGGCCGGCGCGCAAGTGCCCGCCAAGAAATTCTTTTCGGACGGCGGAGGGCCGGGAATCATTGGCGACGGCTCAGCTCGCAGCGTGGAGCTGAGCCTGTCGTGAGGGCTGGCACAGGAAGGTGATGCAGGATGGAACAAACCAAGCGAGTGCCGTGGGAATGGCTGATGGACGAAGTGCGAGCTCGGCTTGAGACGATTGTCGGCCGTGAGCTGGTCGGCATCGTCAAGATGAACGGAGGACGAGATGATGAAGGCGAAGAATGAAATCCCATACGAGAAGCTGCGATGCGGGGACTGCCGCTGGTTTGGCAAGCGGTCCCGCCAGAGTTGGCGTGAGGCTGGCGCGAAGCGGGGGCAGTTGCGATGACGGTCAAGGAACTGATTGCGGCTGCTGCTGACAGGTTGATGGATGCGCTGGAAGCAGGCAAGAGTGAGCAGCTTCGTGAATATCTGGCAGTCATGGGGCGCTTCCACAGGTACAGCGTGAACAACCAACTGGCCATTTTCACGCAAAGATCCGACGCCACGCACGTAGCCGGCTATCGCACCTGGCAGAGCCTGGGCAGGCAGGTCAAGAAAGGCGAGAGAGGCATTCGGATTCTGGCGCCGATCATGTTGCACAGAAGGGTCCCACTCGTAGGCGAGACGGCTGAAGAGGAAGACGAGCCGATTGCCTTCAAGCCGGCTGTCATTTTCGATATCTCGCAGACCGAGGGCAAGGCGCTGCCCGAACCGGCTCAAGTCCACGGCGAGCCGGCGGAGTACCTAGACCGGCTCAAACGACATTTGCAGGCCAGCGGCATGACTCTCGAATTCTCCGATCACACCGGCACGGCCTTGGGATGGTGCTGCGGTAACCGGATTGTGGTGCGAACTGGATTATCGCCCGCAGAGGAATTCGCGGTTCTGGTTCACGAGCTGGCGCACGCACAATTACATCGCGCCGGCGTGGAGCGTGGTAATACGCAGACACGCGAAGGTGAGGCCGAGGCAGTGGCTTGCGTGGTCTGTTTCGCCATCGGCTTGGATGTGGTGACCTCCAGCAGCGATTACCTGCTGTCCTATCGGGTTGACCGCAAGATGCTCATGGCATCGCTGGAGCGTATTCACGGCGTGGCGTCGCAGGTCATCGGGGCCATCATGCACCAGGAGATTCAAAGCGGCCCGAGCCCGTCAGCAGAGGCGAGCACATATGCGGCCGCGGCATAAGAGGTGAAGAGAATGAGAAGGAAGCAGTGCATCATCTGCCAGGCCATCCTGCCGGAGGAATCTCCAGCCGGTGATGTCTGTGTCAAATGCGCCGAGCGATATGAGTGCTGTGGCGTGCTGTTCTGTCTTGAATGAAGCAGCGCCTATAGGCCAACTACTGAGGATTGCGGCAAAGGACCTCGACTTCCGTCGCAGGCGGTCCAGGCACCGCTGTCGCGATGAGCGGTGCCTGAGCAACGAGGCACGGAGGCATAAGATGAGCATTCAGGATGAACTGAAGAAGGAAGGATATGAGTTTCAATACGAGCACAATGAGGGCGAAGACCATACGGAAGTCTGGCTGCATACCGCCAAGTCTGTGGGCGTGCGGATCGAATGGTTCCAGATTGAAGAAGTGAGATCATGAGTGGCGCAGATGCGGTTCCGGCCGGCCACAGGACATACAAGCTGGAGGTGGTCCGCACCAAGATCGCCGAGCCGGCGCCGCCGGTGAGCTCATCTGCGGATGTGGCTCGTCGCTACGCCCATCTGCAGAAGTACGACCGGGAGCACCTGATCCGCCTGGATCTGGACAACCGCAACCGCATCATCGGTGAAGAAACCATCAGCATCGGTACCGCGAACGCTGCCCTTGTGGTGCCTGGGCAAGTCTTCCGCGGAGCGCTGCTCTCAGGTGCGGTACGCTGCATCATTGTTCACAACCACCCATCTGGAGACCCTCAGCCCAGCGATGAGGACCGGCAGGTGCATGCCAAGCTCACGGAGGCGGGCGAAATACTCGGCATCCCGGTCATGGATTTCCTGGTCATTGGCGAGGATGGCCAGTTCTGGAGCGTGAGCCAGAATCAGGGATGTGACGTCGCGGCAAAGGCAGGAAAGCAGCAGGAATGATGCACCGGCAGGAGATGGCCGCCGAGGCACGGGCCTCCACAGTTTCTGGCGATGACTCGCAACCACAAAATGACCAGCGCATGACATGCGTGCGCGGCGGTGTGGCGTTATACTTCACCATGCGCATGGGAATCGTCCGCGTGCTTCGCGTTGCACGCGGCATGCGTGCAGGTGCCGACCAGCGCACCCGTTGCCTAGCAATAACGTCGCGAACATGACCAGAGCAGGACGCGAGCCGGCCGAAGATGTAGTTCGACGCATTGCCGCCGCATGTGAGGCAGTTGGCCTCGTCGTCACCGGGCGACGCTCCAGAATCTTTCGCCAAAGCAGGCTCAGGCTGATTCAGGTCTGGGCCTCTCGCCAAGACTGGCCTCATGAGCTGCCGATGTTGGGAATTCAAACGACCGTCGGACTCGATGGCGAGGTGGGGCCGATTCAAATTCTCTGTGCGGCTACCAATGGTGATCCGCTCGAGCAAATCTGGGTGGCGCCGACGGTGCGCGATGCCAAGATACCGCTGGACGCCCTGCCGCACGCAATCAGCGCAATCCTCCAGGAGCGAGACGCGATCATCCAGATGATGGGTGAGGGTAGGCAGCCGCCATTTCCCGGGCTGCACTGGACTTGGCAAATCGTCAGTTTGACTGACGATTGAGCCTCGCAACGCCCAGAGGCTCTGCTGCGGTTTCGTCACCACCAGTGCGGGCGCACATAGGGCGCTTCGCGCATAATGCGGCTACGACCTCCGGGTTATGAGCCCGACGAAACGCTCAGGGCCGCTGATGTCGGTGTGGAGCTGTTGGTCGCACGCGGTTTTTGTCACGCCTCAGGACTCGCACACCTTTATATATCCAGGCCTCTTCCATGTCCCGTGAGGTGATTAGACATGGGAAGACCATTCAAGTGCGCGTGTGGATCGACGGACAGCGTGGGCAAAGGCGTTCGTCGGACGAAGACCATGGGAATTCGGCGAATTCGGCTGTGCAAGGCCTGCGGCAAGAAGTTCACGCCGAAGAACCAGAAACCGGGCGAGGTGGAAGAGCAGCCAGCTCCAATGAAGGAACTTGCGCCCGCCGCTGCGGTGCAGGCTGGCACTGGCAGTTCAGGTCCGACTTCAGGACCCGTTAACGACGTATCCGCTGCCAGCGGACCAAAGGACGAGGCGAGTGACCATCCGCGATTCTGAGCGGGTCGACATTGTCGGGCTCGCATTCAGCTTGTCGGAGCGGGTCGGGCGCTGGGCCGATCGGGTCCGAGATTTCTTTTACGCCGTCGTGCTCTGCGGTCATGCCTGCCCGGACTGCGCCGGCCCGGTTGTGATGGTCCGCGAGGGCCTGAGCCGGTGTGAACGGTGCGGGAAGGACTTCGACCCGACTGTGCTTTTCCAGCGATGTGCTGCTTGCGGCGGCCAGCCTGTGCTGTCCATCCGCCGGTATCATTGTCGACACTGCGGTGCCGACGTCCCGTCGCGGTTCCTGTTCGACGGCCTGGTTTGGGACCGGGACTACTATGGCCGCAAGATGACGGAGAGCCGACAGCGCCGCCAGGAATTGCGGGAGCGGGTACGGGAGATGCTGGCCGCAAGCCGGTCACGAGACCTTGTGCCAGGGCCGGCCGACCTCGCGGCATTTCCAGGACTTATTGATGCATTGAACGGCTTGATCGGAGGGCTGGAGCCAATGCCGTTGTGGTTGCCCCGCGATGGCTTCGATCTTGTTCGCTACGAGGGCCATCTACAGGCCCATATCGGGCCGATCGCAATCCGATTCGATGATTTGCCACCCTTGAGTGAAGACAGCCGCCAGGACCGCATATGGCGGTTTGTGGCGATCCTGTTCCTGGCCCAAGCCGGGGGAATCGAGCTTTGGCAGGAGGGCTCGCGGATCATGGTGATGAAACGTGAAACTGACCGAGAAGGACAAGGAGTTTCTGGAGAAACTGAAGCAGTTGCTTGAGTCCAAGGACTTGAGCGTGGAACTCAAGCCAGGCAGGCCGAGCTACATGGTGCTGCGCGGAACCTATGGCGAGAAGATCCACGAGACCTTTCACATGAGCCGCCAGGGCGTACGCTGGCGATTCCACCATCTGTTTGCCATGTATGTAGCGGCGTTCGAGTCGATCCTGGCTGTGGAAAGCATCTTCGGCAGCGAGCTTCGCGACAATGCCATCCGGATCAGTCAGGAACGCTACGCACTCCGGCAGGAGGCGCTGCAAGCCGGGTTCCAGAACGCGGATGTCTTCTCGCGGCGATTGGCCAAGCCAGCAGATGGGAAAGATCCACGACCGGCAGGGCCGACCACGCCCGTTGATGATGCGCGATGATCGAACCAACGAAGATCGACTTTTGCCACCGGCGGATGTCAGATCTGGCCGATGCCAGCGACCTGGTGACGATGCTGTTTCCGGGCAATCGGAACCTGCAGTACGCAGCCGCATGCATTCTTTTCGAGCTGAAGTGGGCCGAAGCCGTCGTGCCGAGTCTGGGCCCGATGGAGGCCCGTTACGCCATTTCACGCCGGACACTCCAGCGCGCCGCGCGAAGCTGGCAAGGCTCGGGCTCATCGAGCATGTGAGCAGCCTCAATGCGCGATACGGCGGCCAGGCAGGCTGGAAGCTGTCCAGTCGCTTCGCGGGCGCCCTGCGTCAGCTGGCCGAAAAAGTGGAGCAATGGAGCAAAGCCAAACAGCCGGAGAAGCGAGAGAAGGAGCAACTGCTTCTGGAGTTCAACCGCCCGCCACGGAACCTGCCAAAGGTGCCGTGATCTTTCTGGAAACGGTGGTGCGCCCACCGGCACTCAAGGCTCTGAAGTCAGCCTCTTCCGTATTTCTCGACGTCAACCCGAGCTGACGCAGTGCCGCAACCATAGCCTGCCAAATGTGAAGGCTTTCGCCAGCCGAAACCGCTCGAGCATGCCCTTGGCCGCCCTCAAGAGAGTTGCGGCCAGTTCGGATCATGCTACCGCAGGGACAGCCCCTTGGGACGCATCTTGGCCGAGATGACCAGGTTTTCGGTGCAGCTGCCATTTGCCTGCCTGCGAGGCCTGTCGATTTTAACATCGGCTCGGCACTCGGGCCTCGCAGCGGAGCACATTTCCTGCGCATGGAACCAGGGCAGAACTGCGTTGCAGCCTTCCGATCCCTGTGCCGGCATGATGGGATTCAGCGGCAATTCAGCGGCCCTTCTGCGTGACATGGCACGATGCGCCTGTAGGCTCACCGCGAATCTCATCATGGCTGTGAGCCTTCAAGACTTGTGTCTGCCAGGCCCCGCTGTAACCAATCACGGAACGGAGGTACTCCTCATGTTGGCTGAAGTGACGTTCGAGGAGTTCATGAAATGGATCGGGTTTTTCGAGGGTAATCCAAGGCGGGCCAAAGGCCACATTCTGCAAGCCGCGAGGGAGGTTCCGCTCATTGCGAAATTGTTGCAGATAAATGCCAACGCGCATCGTCAGGGCGCTTCATCGCAAGAGCTTGATCGGGCGACCGCGGTTGTCAGTGCGCTGCTTGCGATACACTTCGCCCTCGAAGGACACGGAAAGCCAAGCATCTCGAAGCGCCGCGTGTCCAACCGTCGAAGACGCAGTTAGCATAGCGAGGCTGTCCTTCGCCTTGGCAAGAACGCCGATGCCCTTGGCGAGCAGCGGCCGGGTCAGCTCCTCCCGTGTCCTGCCGCCATATCCAATCGTCAAGATCTTCCTGCTCCAGGCTCCTCAATTGCCATCACGGCGTCCCGATCAGGTTCGTCATGCAGAATTTGGCTCGCACCGCGTGGCGCCGACAGATGTCCAGGAACGGCGCGACGATGCGGGCCTGGGCAATCCCATGCGGCAGGCGCCAGCTCTTGCCATGGAAGTCGAGCTTGTGGGGCTGGGCCATGATCTGGTAAGCCTGCCGCAGGGCCTGCATGACGGGTGAGAGCGGCCCGCGAGGCTTGACGATCTTCATGGGCGAATACACCACGTGCCTGGCGCCAACTTCCTTGGCAAAAGCGACGAGACTTTCCAGGTTGTCAAGGGTCTGGGCCTCACGAAGCTCAAGGCCGGTCAATGTGTCCTGGCCGTGGTCGGTCAGCGGCGAGCGCGGCAGGAGCGGGTCGATCCGCAGGACCAGCGGGATCTGCATCCGGGCGAGTTCGCGGATGCCTTCGATGCGCTCCGCGACAGACGGTGCGCCGGGGTCATATTGCTCCCGAGCTGCGTCACGCCGGAAGGCCAGGCTCACCTCGACGACAAACGCCGGCTGACTGCGGCTGCGGAACTCCTCGGCACGGGGGTGGTCCGGCGGCAACTCCACCAGTTGCCGGAACAACTGGCTGTAACCCAGCTTCACTGGCCGCAGCGGGTTCTTCGTGAGGATGGTCACTGTCGTGAAACGTCGGCGGTGTGCAAGAATATGCTCCAAAGCGCAGCGGGTGTGGCCGGTTGAGTCCTCCAGCGGCTGAAATGGATCGGTGCTGTTGGAGAGATGCACCGGCGCCGGCGGAACGTCGAACTGCTCCAGATCCTCCATGTCTGCCGCAGGAGGCGGGGCAGATCGGCTTTCGAGGACGGCCCACTGCCGAGATAGCCCTCGACGTAGCAGTACTCGCAGCCGTGAATGCAGCCGGTGTAGCAGTTGAAGGTGTAATCGCCGGCAGAGCGGTTGTTGAAAACGCTGCGGCAGAGAACCTCGCGCACGGTGACGCCCGGGACACTGGGCGGCGCTGCGCCCGCCGAAGGCTCGCAGTCGAAGAGCCCCGGTTGCTGCGGATTGGATGGGCGAAAGCGGTTCACGGCAAGGATCATTGTACCGGCCACGGCTGGAACTGGCGGGTCGGCAGCGGATTGTCCAGCTTGGCCGCCAACAGCCGTGAGGCCACCGGAGACGCATCCCGCGATTACTTCTTCGTCGCCGGGTCTTGAGGCTTGCCGTAGAGGATAGGCGCTGCGGTGCCGGTGATCGGCCCTCCTTCTCAGGGCATGCTGCCGGTGCGATTACCCGTTGCGCTGCCGCCGAGGGCTCGGTACAGGGGCAGATGATAGTCCGTCAGTTCCTTGCGCAAGAGCGATCTGGTCTCGTTTCCCGTAGTCTCCGTCACGATCGTCGTGAATGGCACGTTGTAGTGATAGAAGCCAAAGGTGAACGAGGCGTCGGAGTTGATCACCGTGAACATGGGCGGATCCAAGGGCTGGTTGGCCCAGGACTGGTAGCTCACTCCGCCAAGCAACTCCACCTTTGCGCCATTCCTCGCGATGATGTGCCGCGCCCGGCCCTCGGTCTTCAGGCCCAGGATCCAGAGCTGCCCACCGTTGACGTCGATCATGTCGGCCCTGGGCGACTCGGGATTGAACTGCCGCGCCCATACCTTCTCGCCGGGGCCGACCGAGAGCGTGCCCGTGCGGCCGGGGGCGAGGTCTTCGATGAACACGTCGCCCTTCGAGCCGGGCTTCTTGGTACTCCCGCCACCGTGACCGATGTTCCGAAGGACCAGCGCCTTGCCCGACTGGTTGTCGAACATGCAGACGTATTCGGGGGCCTTCCAGCCGCCGAGGAGGAAGAAGCGTTCGACGACGATCGCATTGCTGCTGAGGTTCTCGAACGTGAACACAGCTCGGTTCTTGAGTTGACCGGTCGGGTCGGCAATGTCGAGGATATTGGACATGCCCAGGATGCGGTTGACGCTGCCGTGGACGCGAATCGGTTTCGTGAGCTTCGGATACTCATACGTGCGGGCGCGGCGAGGAAGATAGATGGTGGTCTTGCCTTCGCGGGCGGCCTGGTCGACGGCGGCCTGGAAGATTTCGCTGATGTCCTGGCCCTTCGACCATTCCACCTTCACCCATTTCGTCAGATCCGTCTCCCAAGGCACCTCGGGCGTTTCCTTGACGGGCAGACGAAGCGTCTTTGGCGAACTCGCAAACAGCGCCTGGGCCTTGCCTTCGTACCATTCATCCAAGCTGGCCTCATCGTGCATCTTGCCGCTGGCTTCCTTGAGCATGTGCCCATAGCCGCTCTGCTTGACGTCGCGGGCGAAGAACCTCGTGCTTTCGTTGAGAACAGCGGCGTTCTCCCTGGTTCCACCGGACAGGTCGGCCTCGATTAACGTCATATGGTCCCACTTGTTCCGGATGGCGGGAACGCTGTTGACGCTCTTGAGATCGCGGATGGTGCAGCGGCCGGTGACGTTGTAGAAGCCGAGCACGTTCTGGTTCCGCAGCGTGAGGTGCTCGAACACCAGGGAGAACGTGTCGCCGGTTTCCACGGCGGTGTCGAATCCGATCACGCTGACGTGGCTGATGAAGCACGGGCCGTTCTGGCCCTGGCGCATGTCCAGGCCGAGCTTGCCCGTCTTTTTGGGGTCGCTGCTCTTGACGGTGACGTGATACATCGCCCCGGTGTTGTTGGACATGAACCGCAGCCCCACGGCGCCCGGATTTCCGCTGCCCACGTCCACCGTGAGATTGCGGACGTAGCTGTGCATCACGTCACCGGTTCCTTGCCCCTGGTAGACGGAGAAGACGATTTTCGGCTTGGCCGAGTCGCCGAAGCCGGGGCAGTTGTCCTTGAGCTTGATGATCGTGCCCGCTTCGCTCTGGCCCTGGTAGGTGAGGAAACGATCGCGGCTGTGGGCTTTGCCGTTGAAGATCCCAACGCTGTCGCTGATCAGGTACGTGCCGTTGGGGAAGTAGAGTGCATCGGGGATTCCTTTCACTTCGTCAATCGCCTTCTGGATGGCCGCGGTGTCGTCCGTGACGCCGTCGCCCTTGGCGCCGTAGCTGGCCTTCACATCGACAACGCCCGAATCGGGCGGGAAGACGATGTTCTCGGCCGGGGCACCCTGCCCGATGACAAGTAGAGTCAAGACCGTCAATGCCTGTTTCATATATTTCATGTCGATTCTCCTCGCGTCCCATGCATTCTTCGCGTCACCGTCTGCCCACGCGAGAGCCGCCTCATCGTGGCTCAAATGCTGCATCCATCGAACAGATAGCGCCTGATCCTCGGGGGCATGATCAGTTTCACATCACCTTTGCGGCAGCGGCCCGATGCTCCGCAACTCGGGCTGGGTCGTTGCGGCTTCGATGGCCTTGATGGCGTCCTCGACTGCGGTGACCCTCCTGTTGTTGAGTTCGCCCGCGGGGAATTCCCCTTTCCTGCACTGATCGTTCAGGGCGACGATCAGCTCCTTCAGCTCCGGCACTGCTCCGCGGGCGGCCGTGCCATAGGCGATCAGCTCTTTCATGATCACCCCGGTTCTGCTCTCGCTGCCGTGGCCGCCCTGAGTCTTTGCGAAGATCGACACCCGCTTCGATGCCCTCCTTGAAGTGGTATTTCGTCAATGCCTTGAATCCGCCCATGCGGATCTCATTGCCAAACATCGTGTCCGCCGGGCGCCGTTATCTTGACGGCGGCGAGGATGTCCGGCGCCAGCGCCTGAACATCCTCCAGGGTCAGACTGTTCTCGCAAGCGTCTGTACAAGCTGCGCCCTGGCCATGCCATCGGCGTTCTTCGAGACGGCCCGGATCGCCGGGTAGAGCAGCTTCGGGTCGATTCCCTTGATGGAGTTCCGCAACAGCCCCGCGAACAGGGCCGTCGGCCAACTCGGCCTTGGGTGAGCTGGACAGGATCGGCCCAGTCGATCGGCTGGAGGGGCTCGGCGGTTGTGACGACCGCCTTGAGCATGTCGGGGAGGACCGGCTTCGCAGCATCGCCCATGTTCCTGAGGGCATTCGCCGCCTTGACGCGCAGCCAGCGGTCTTCGTGGGTCAGCAGGCGGACCAATACGGGCAACGCCTCTTCGCTCTTGATGTAACCGAGCGCCTCGCAGGCGCCCTGGCGGACATGCGCATCTTTGCCTTCCGCCATGGCGATCAGTTGCGGCACCATCGCCTTGGCCTCGGGACGCTTGGCCAGCTCCTCCGCCGCCCAGCCGCGGACGATGGGCGACCAATCGCCGAAGGCCGCCACAAGCTCCTGCGCGCTCTTCTGTCTTGCGGTCCACATCGAAGCGGCCGGAAGCGATGGCCTCCGGCAACATCCTTCTTGCTCAGCCAGTTCGCCTGATTCGCGTCCCGGCCGGTGATGTAGAGCTTCTTCAGCGGCAGCGAATAGGTGAGGACATAGCAGGCCGTCGGGCTCAGGCCGTTGTAGCTGCTTTTGCCGTAGTAGGTGTTGTCGTCCGTCTGGCCGGCGCCGTATTGCTCGCCGCCGTCGTAGGTGAATGAGCCATCGCAGCGCCGCACGAGGTCGAGGTGCCACGAGGCTTCCTTGAAGAAGGCCGCCGCGGCCGTCAGGCCCGCCCACATTGGCCCCCAGAGCGCCCCACAGGTAGCTGAATCCCTGGCCGGTGTGCCCGTATTCGCGGTTCGCGTAGCCGGCCGTGGCCATCTTCGCGAAGAACTGCGCTTCCTTGGTCCGGTTGCCCTGAATCCGCGAACATCACGGCGGCCATGGAGTTCTTGCCGTTGTTCTCGTGGTACGGCCACGGCTCGTGCTCGCCGTAGGGAATCGCTCCCTTGTCCACGAAGTAGCCGAAGAACTTCGAGGCCCGTTCGATGGCCGCGTTCGACCTCCGGGTCCTTCACGCCGCACTTCTTGCCCATGACGATCGCCAGATTGCCCACCAGTCCCGCCGCGTTCACCGGGCCGTAGGGCGGGATCGATCCGTGGAGTTTGCCCTCGGGAGTCAGGCGGTGCAATGCCATGCCCGAAGGTGCCATACATGCTCTGCCCCTTGGCCAGGGAGAGTCGTGTATTCGTTGATGGCGTGCAGCACCTCCTTGTCGCCGGTGAGGAGGTAATACTCGCAGAGGAAGAGGTTCCGGTATCCCCAGTCCCAGGTCACCATGCCGTCCTTCAGTTCCAGCTTCAGCGTCGGCGGCGCCATCTTCCGGGCGAGCTCCCGCACGCGGGGCAGGTAGTCGGGATTGCCGGTCGCCATCAGCGCCAGGCCGTTGATCGCTCCCCACAGGTCCTCGTGCAGCGGCTCCTTCTCCAGCACCTTGCAGGCCTCGTCGAAGATGCGTCTTCGACTTGGGGCAATTGTAGGGCGCGGTGTCGCTGTAGGTCCCCATGACTCTCAGCTTGAGCTGCACCTCTTCGGTCTTGCCCGCCCGCCAGCGGGTCAGCTTCAGGATGCCGCCATTGGCCTCCTTCTCGGCTTCCTGAATCGCCATGGCGATGCTCTTGCGGGCGTCGTCGCTGAAGAGCTTGCCGCCCGCGCCGAGGATCACGTCGTCCACCTTCATCACGCCATCCGCCGGCGACTTTGCCCCGACGTGCGTGACCAGAATCTGCCGGCTGGCCGTCGTGGTCCGCCCCTGCACGCTGTCGAGGAAATTCGCCGGCTTGGTGTAGATCCACCCGCGCAGCCCGGTGGAGCCCAGATTGTAGGTCAGCTTGCGGTCGACCGTGTTGTTCTGCGTAAGATCCGGCGGCGCCGGCTGCGCAGCGGGCACGCTGCGCGTCATTGCCAATGCGGCCACGATCAAAGCAACGGATGGCGTGGTCATGTTCTTCATCTTCGACTTCCTTCCAACTGTGTTTCGGCCACTTCTCACTTCGCCAGCAGCTTCACCATCCCCTTGCCCAGTGCATCGCCCACCAGGAAATACGTCTCGGCGTTGCCGAACTCGTGGTGGCCGTGGCCGGGGTTCGGCGAGTCCTCGGGCTTGCGGACAAAGTCGTGCGTGGGCACAAACACGACCGTGCCCGCAAACTCCGGCCGCGCTGCCGCCGCAGCCTGCGCCTGCGCAGCGTGTCCCATGTGCCGGGGGCCTCGACCCACGGGCCGGTGATCTCGCCAATAACGACGGGCAGTTTCGGCACGTTGAACTCCTTCCGCACGTCATTGATCAGGTTCACGAGATTCTGCTCATACTCGGGCACGGCGGTCTTCGGCTCACAGCCGTCGTTCCAGCCGTGATACCAGACGAACCCCGCCAGCTCGCAACCGCCGCCATCATAGGCGCGGAAGTCCGTCTTCACGCTCGCCAGCGCGGCGCGGACCTCGGCGATCATGCGCGTGTAGTACGGCCCGACGCTGCCGCCGGAACTCGGCGGCCGGAAATCCCTGAACAGGCTCTTGCCACCCCACGCGGTCTTGATGAGCAGCACCTGGTTCTCAAAGTGGTCACCCAGGACGTGGCCGAACTGCAACTCTGGTCCGAAGTGATGCCGATCGCCGTAGACCGAGAACCCAAACGCCAGCGGCCCGGCAAGCAGCGGCGCACCTTCGCGCTGATAGCGGACCCACACATCGTCGCGCACGGTCCACTTCCCATCGGCATCCTTGAGATGCCTGAGCATCGCGGCCTTGGCCGGATCGCGCATCAGCGCGGCGAGCGTGCCGCGGCCTTCGTTGTAGTCCTTGCCCGCGAGATCCACCACGGCCTGGCCTTCCATGTTCGACTGGCCAGCGAGGATGAAGACCTTGACCGGGCTCTTGCCGGCCTGCTTCGGCAGGCCGCTCGGGGCAGCCGGCTGGGCAATCGCTGGATTCGCCAGAATCGCCAGACCGAGCAGCGCAGGCAGGATGATTCGGGCAACATGCTTTCTCATAGTGCAGACTCCTGTGCGGGATGAAGCAAATGCTGAGATATCGTTACGATCCGCCACCGTGACGGACCTGCTCTACTGCGCAATTCCGACCCGCCGGCACATGATCAGGAGATCCAGCGGGCCTGTGCAGCTATTCCACTCGCCAGCGGATCAGCGCGCCGCAACGGCCGGCCTGGAACTGGATTTCGATCTTCAGTTCAGTGGTCTTGACCGGGTCGAACGTGACCCGGTTATACTGGTTCTTCGCCACGCCGTAACCGCTGGGGTTGGGAACGGGCTTCCATGCATCGCCATCCTTGTAGAGCAGCCGCCACGAGGCCGGTTCGCGCACGCCGCCATGCTCGTAGTGCTCGGTCCACCAGTATGTGCCGGATTTCGAAACGGTGCGGGATTCGCCCAGTGGCATTCGTATCCACTGCTTGCTTCCGAAGAGCGATCCGCCGTACATCAGGAACATGCCCACACTACCGTCTTCGGAGTTCTTCGGAGTTCGCGGGTCGGTCAGGGTCTTGAGAATCCCGGCATCCTCGCTCCACGAGCTGATCGGCTCGGGGCATCTGGTCCAGGGTCTTGCGTCAGGCCCGTTGCCGATGGTGGGCAAGGCCGACATGCGCAACCGGGCGCAACCCATCGGGACCATCGTCACCGTCTCGATCGGCTCATCCGACTTGATCGGCGACGGCTGGAACTTGTCCGCGACGCCGAAGTAATTCTCGGTCCAGTTGGGAATACGCTTCGCCAGCACCTTGAGCTCGACCGGGGCATCGGCCGGCGTGAACGGCTGCGTGCTGGCCGGAAACTCCTTCTGGACCACCTGGATGCTGGAGGCGGGATTGGCCGAATCGAGGACGAGGCCATAGCTCCACGGTGTGGTTGGCACGATCTCGAATGCCGGCCATTTATCGTCATTGCGCTCCGGGTGCTGCCGGACATATTTCTCGCGGATCTTGACGGAATAAGTTAGCGGCCCGCGGTTGACCGAGACGGCGTTCTTGTTCTTCTCCCATCGCGTCAGCGTGACGGCCATGGGCAGCTTGAGCGCGACCTTGTCCCCGTTCGACCAGGTGCGCGAGACAAACGCCAGATCGCCGCCTTTGGCGGCCAGACCAACCGCCTTGCCGTTGATGCTCAACCTGGGCTGGGCGCACCAGGCGGGAATGCGGAGGTAGAGCGGAAAGACCACGTCCCTGGGTGTGGCGAGGGCCAGCTCCACGCGATCCTCGAAGGGATATCGCGTTTTCTGTTCGATCGCGACCTTCGCGCCGTCGCCCACCTGCGCGGTGATTGAGCAGGGCGCGTACATCAGGGCGGCCAGTCCACGGTCGGGCGTGGCGGCGTAAAGGCTCTCGGCAAAACAGGGCCACGCGGAGCCGACGTTGTGCTGGCAGCAGTGGTGGTCGCGCGGGTTCATAACCTGCATCGGGCCATCGTCGGCCAGAGTCGGAGCCTTGCTGCGCATCGGAGTTGCTCTGGTTGGGGGCGGTCGAGGTAGCGCAGGCCACGAAAGTCGGCCGTCATGGTGGCTGGGAGCGTGTTGTAGGCGATGTTCTCGCAACGGTCCATCCATTTCAGGTCGCCGGTGATCCGCAGGAGGATCTCGCTGGAGAACATCATCTCGACCGCGCCGCAGGTTTCGATCGCCTGCTGCGGATCCGTGTGACCGGCGCGGGCGAACTCATCGCCACCGAACATGCCGCCCGGCACCTGGCCATAGACGTCGTAGATGTCGTTGTAGTTGCTCTCCATCTGCGCCAGATACTTCGGATCCTTGTTCTGCTGGAAGAAGACGGCCGGCTTGCGAAAGCCCTGTGAAAACGCCACGTTGTGGCATCCGCCGAGGCGATTCATCCAGCGATCGCCGGTGCGCATCAGCTTCTCGCCCAGCTCCAGCAGCTTGGGGTCGGCGGTGCGGTTGTAGAGCCAGTAGACCATGTCCATGTTGTCGCTGTTGCGGGCCGCTCCCCAGCCGCCGTTGAAGAACCGCTTGTCGTCGAGCGTCAGTTCCCAGTGAAAGAAGCGGGTCATCAGATCGAGCACTCGCTTGTCGCCCGTGTAGTCGTAGTAGGCACGGTAGGCGTAGAGCATGTTCTGGTGAGGCATGAGATCCGGGGCGTTCTTTTCGCTGCCAGCGAGCGCCTCGGTGCCGAAGTAACCATTAGGCCGTTGCCCGGCAATCGACGGCTCGAGCCACAGTTTGGCCTCGGCGATGAGCTTGGGGTCGTCGAGCAGGAACGCCATCGACGCGTAGCCGCGAAGCCAGTAAGGCACCTCTTCCCAGAAGCAGCCGCCTTTGCCGTCGGGCTTGAGCCAGGCGTTGTCATTCTTGCTGAGAAAGCCGCTCACCTCGCCCATGTGGCCGATGAATCCCTCCGCCTGAAGTTCGAGTTGCTTTCGCAACCAGCCCTGCGGCTTGACGGTCCCGGTGGGAAGGCGGATGAACGGGCTGGCCAGCAGGGGCGGCCGGTTGCCGAGGTAGTAGGGGTTGGATTGAGAAATGTCCGGCTTCGAGACCACGGTTACGCTCGTATCCTGGGCGCGAAGCAGTGCCCCTCCCAGGAGCAGCGTGGCGGCTAATCCGGCGATGAATAGTTGGTGTTTCATGGGCGAACCTCGTTATCGCTCCGCAGGAATGCTCAACACATTGACGGAACAGGGCGGCAGCGTCACGCTGAAACGGTTGGCGCAGCCGGGCAGCGGCTGCTCGGCGGGAACGATGCTGCGGGGGCTTTCCAGCGTGTTCTCGTCGGTTGGATTCTCCGAGCGGATGACGATGTGCCGGCCGGTCGCGCCGACCCGCACAGCGCCGTCCAGTTGGATCTCGGCCCGCATTGGCTTCTTGCCGTAATTGGTGGCCCTGACGATCACGGTCTTGTCCTTGCGGTGATAGCCGGATGTAGCGAAGAACGAGGGCAGAAACTCCATCCGTGCGTCCGACACCGTCTTGCCGTCCAATGTAATCTCGGCCTTGTCCCGGCCAAGGACCAAGCTGATGTCATACCATCGTTGATCCTCGATTCTTCCCGGCGTGCTCCGCCCGCCCTTGAACGCGCAGCCATCGGGCATGCCCCGGTCCTGGATGGCGATGAAGCTGTTGCCGGCCGCGCCGTAGTTGCAGAACAGAAACCGGTCGATGCTGCTGGCGTTGAAAAACACCAGGAAGCCCTCGCGGCCACCGACACGGCGGGCTTTGAGCGTCACCCGGCCGGTCTTGAACTCGGGTGTCTTCAGGAGGAGCATGGCCGGCGATTTGCCCTTCTCTGTCTGCCGCAAGACTCCGTTCTCGACCCGCCATTGGCCGACGCCCGGCGTGTCCCAGTTCTCTAGCGTCTTGAAGTCGTCGCTACAGACGAGCTGGTTGTTGTCATCGTAGATGCGGAGTTCCTTAAACTCGCTCTGCGTGTCCCAGGCGCCCAGGCCGAATCTGCCCGCCATGAGCGGCTGGTTCGGGTCCGGCTTGGGCTCGACATTCACCACCGTGGCGAGATTCACATCGGGGCGGGTTTCACTAAAGGTCTTCTGCACGTAATAAGAGGCATGGGCGAAGCTGCGCGAGGAGTCGAACTCGATGAGATTGACGCCCCAGTCGCGCAGGTTGACGTTGGCGAACAGCGGCGCGTAGCTGGCCAGTTTCACCAGGTCGCCATTGCGCTCCAGCATCATCAGGTAGACCGAATCGTCCATCGCCGCGCTCCAGTCACCGCTGCCGCGATGATGAGCGTACTCGCCCACATACACCGTCCATGGCTTGCGCTTGTACTTGTCGAAGTAGTCGAAGTTGGTGCGGATCCAGCCCGAGGGTCGGTACGAGTGCTCATCCACCATGTCGATGTCGGCGTCGCCGGCCCGGGCAATGGCCCCGTGGTTCAGGCCGCTCCAGTACATGCTCATCACCACCGTCATCTGCGGGTATTTCGCCTTGATGGCGGCGCGGAACTTCCTGTAGTAATCGCCATAGAGGACCGGGGGATGCTCATTGCCGATCTCCGCGTATTTCAGACCGAACGGCTTGGGGTGCCCCATTCTCGCGCGGACAGCGCCCCACTTTGAAGTCACCGGCCCGATGGCGTATTCGATGGCATCGAGCGTCTGCTGGACGACGGGATCGATCTGATCGAGCGGCCAGTTGTTTTCAGGGTGTACCGTCATTCCGCAGAAGGCAACATACATAGCGTCGGCACCGACGTCTTCGCAGAACTCCAGGAACTCGTGATAGCCGAAGCCATCGGTGGAGCGGTATTTCCAGTAACCCCACATGCCCGGCCGCTCTTCGGGAGGGCAGACCATCTTGCGCCAATCCGGCGCCGATTCCCATGAAAGCCCTTCCACATAGCATCCACCGGGATAGCGGATGAAGGATGGCTTCAGCTCCTCCAGGTACCTGGCCAGATCGAGACGCAAGCCATTGGGCTGGTTCTTGTATGTGGGCGGGAAGAGCGAAACCCAGTCCACCTGCAGCGCGCCCTTGCCCCGGAATGAGAGCACGAAGCGAGCTTTGGGGTCGGTGCTGTCCGCCTTGAGCGTAGCGGTGTATTTCCTCCACGAACCGGCGGGATCCACCTGGCCGAAATCCTTGCTGGCCAGAACCTTGCCGTTCTTGTCCTCAAGCGTGGCGGTGAGTTGCCCGTGATAGGTCGCCGGGCGCAGGTAGAACGTCAAGGCATAGGATGTGCCGGCTTGCACGTTGATGCCCCAATAGCCGCTGTTGACCAGCGCCGCGCGGCCCTTGGCTTCGGCCGGCGGGGCCACGGTCATCGCCAGCGAACGGCTCGAAGCCGCGTTCATGGGATTGGCGTCAGTGATCCTCATGTCGGCCCTGGCGCCGCCTTCATTGAGCAGCGACCATCCGATCAACGCGCGGTTGGGATCCCAGCCGCAGTTGCCATTCCACGGCCACGGCATGTCCCATTTGTTCGCCGGGACGCCAGCCGGGAGCTTCTCAAGCTCCATCTTGAGAAATCCGTCCTTGTTCTTCACCAGCTTCATGCCCGGAGGCGGGACCCCCTCTTCAAAGCTGCGGTTCTGGATCAGCTCGGCATAGATGCCGCCGTCAAAGGCATGGCTTATCTCCTCCAGGAAGATACCGTAGAGAGTCGCCGGCACAGCGGACTTCTCTTCACGCAGGTTGACACGGATCGTCGCGGTAGACTCGGGATTCTGAGCGCGAACCCAGCCTGGCAAAAGGGCCACCTGAACGAGAATCGCACTGAGAACCATGGCGCGTTTCACGATGAGCATGGGGAATCGCTTTCATTCGTAGGAGATTCGATAGTCGAGAGCCTCGGTGGCGTTGATACTCGCTGTCTCGTCGGCCGATGCCGCCGGCAACGCGCTGGAGGTCCGACCGGCGAGCGCCAGTCTCGGCGCCCCGCCGTCGCCACGCACGTAGACCGCCTCGGGACGGTAGCGGCGCGGGTAGTCCTGGATCTCTGGAGAGATGGTCGCGGCCTGGTCGAGGGCGATGAGCGACAGGGCACCGTCATTCGCAACCGTGGCCGCCGGCACCGCTGCCAGGAACGCCATGTCCTGCCACGATGGCTCTGCCGGCAGCGGAACGAAAAGCGTCGTGCGAGCGGCGGCGCTGATCGTGGAAAGCAGGATCGCGCAGATGGCGATGCTCGCAAGGACGGATCGACATGCCCTTGGCCCTGCCGCACCGCTGTCGCTGGAGCAGTTGCTGCGAACATCATTCGTGGCGGGCAGTCTGACCCGCCTGCAGAAGCAAGTCAACGCATCCGTCTTGTTCGGTCGCAGGCGTTCCTTTTCCAGTCGAGAATACCGGCCGGAACCGTCGGTGTTCCGCTGACAGGCAGCCCCTATTGAGGCTCGCGAGCATCGTAGCGCGTCTGGTCAACTCCAATGATCGTGGTCACTTTCGGTTCGGCGGGGTACTATGAGCACCTGGGCTCGTCTGCCACGAAGCCGTGCCACAATAGGTGGCTGTCGAACACAATTTGGGAAGGATCAGTGAATGCAACTCGCATTCGCGTATTCTGAAGGCCAAACAGGATGAATGAAGCTCTGCTCAAGAAAGTGTGCAACGCACCGGGCGTATCCGGATACGAGGACGAGGCGCAAGCTGTCGTCATGGACGTGCTCCGGGGCTGCTGCGACGAGGTGCGCCGCGACCGGTTGGGCAATGTCATCGCCCTCAAGAAAGCCACGCGCTTGCCAGCGAAGGGGGCGAAGGGAAAGCGGCCGCTCCGTGTCCTGCTCGGCGCCCACGTTGATGAAATCGGCATGCTGGTCAAGCATGTCAACGAGAAAGGCTTCATCTACTTCATCCAGATGGGCGGCCTCAACGCCCAGGTGTGCGAGTCGCAGCGCATGATCATCCACGGGCGCAAGCCTGTGCGCGGCGTGGTGGTTCCCAAACCGGCCGAGAAGGATGGCAAGGCCGCCGTTCTCGATGATCTTCTCATCGACACCGGGCTGCCCAGGGAGGAACTCCTCAAGCTGGTCGATGTGGGCGATATCGTCACGTTCGACGAGGATGTCTCGCTGCTCAACGGCAAGATGTGGGTCGGCCGCAACTTCGACGACCGCATCGGCACCTACTGCCTGCTGGAGGCCATGGGGCAGGTGAAACACACCTGCGTGGACGTCTATGCCGTCAGTTCCGTGCAGGAGGAGGTCGGCCTGCGCGGCATGCGGCCCGCGGCCTACGGGATCGACGCCGACATCGGCATCGCGCTGGATGGCAGCATCGCGCACGGCGCCTACGTCAATGAACGCCAGAACCTCTGCGAGCCCGGCGAGGGTACGGGCATCTACATCGTGGACAACCTGACCATCGGCCACCGGGGGCTGCTGCGTTATCTGTACGAGCTTTGCACGAAGCACAAGATTCCCTTCCAGAAAAACGTCGGGGGCGGCACGGACGCGGCCGCGATCCAGCAGTCCAGGGCTGGCGTCATCTCGACCACCGTGGCGCCCCGGTGCGCTACATGCATTCCACCGTTCAGCTCTGCCATGCCGACGATATGGATGCCACCGTTGCCTTGCTCGTGAAATTCATGGAGCATGCGCATGAGTTCCCGATGGAGGACACGGAGCGGCCATGAAGATCACACAGGTCACCACCACCCCGATCCGGATTCCGCTGACCGGCTTCTTCTACAACTCGACGTTTGCCGGGACCAAACGCGAGTGGGGCGGCCGGCTGAGCCGGGCCTCTCCAAAGCGGCCCGGACCGATCCTGGAGTATGTGATCGTGCGGATCGACACCGATGTGGGGCTGACCGGCATCGGCGAAGCGGTGGCCGACATCGGCTTTTTCGGCCAGACGGTGGAAGCCATTCAGGTTGCCATCGAAGACTACCTGGGGCCTCAGCTCGTCGGCAAGCATCCCTTTGACCGCGAATACCTGATGCAGCTCATTGACTACCGGGAAAACTCCTGCGCCAAGTCGGGCATCGACCTGGCCCTATACGACCTGATGGGCAAGGCAATGGGCGTTCCCGTCAGCGCACTCATCGGCGGTTCTCAGAAGAAGCGGATTCCTATTGCCGTCGAGATCGCGGGCGGGTCGCCCGACAACATGGCCAGCGAATGCGTGAAGTACGTAAAGCAGGGCGTCCGCGCGTTCAAGCCGAAGATTGGCGGCGATCCCGATAAGGATGCCGACCGTCTGCGCCATTCGCGCGGCCGTGGGCCCCGAAGTGTCCATCCGCGCCGATGCGAACCAGGGCTATACGGTCAAAGAGGCGATTCGCCTCTGCCGACTGGCAGAGAAGCATGATGTGCGGCTGGAGTTGCTCGAACAGCCTGTGGAAGCCTGGAACCTCCAGGGCATGGCCGCTGTCACGCGTGCGGTGGATACCTTGATCGAGGCCGACGAGAGCTGCTTCACGATTTATGACGCCATGCAAATCATCCGCCACGAGGCGGCCGATGTGCTGAATATTAAGATCGGCAAGGCCGGCGGGCTTTACAACGCCAAGAAGATCACTGCAATGGCCGAGGCGGCGGGCTTACAATGCGTGCTGGGCACCGCCTTCGGCACGGGCATCGAGCGCGCGGCCAAGCTACATCTGGCGGCTTCCACCGTCAAGATCGTCGCTGCTGTCGAATTCACAGAGATCGGCCTGCACACCTCCCTGCTGGCGAGCCCGCACGACCGGCTGCTGGCGCTTCCTCTTGAAGACGGCTGTCTCCCCGTCCCTGAAGGGCCCGGCTTCGGCGTTCAATTGGATGAACGAGCTGTCAGGAAACTGCTCGCCCAGCCGGGCATCGTTGCGAAGGCTCGTCGCGGGAAATAGCCATCTCCACACACAGAACAGGGCTGACGATGAAGAAGAACCTCACGATTGAACAGGCGCGATACTATTTCAAGACCGACTTCCCGCCGGCGGAATTCGCCGCTCGTCGCCGGAAGCTGTATGCCGCGATCGGCGCGGGATCTCATGCGCTGCTGCGCGGCGAGACTGGGGAAGCTGGCGCACCACTGCGCCAGGCCGGCGATTTCTTCTACTGCTGCGGCGTGGAGATTCCAGGCGCCTTTCTACTCCTTTCCGGCGCTGACCGCACGGCCCGCCTCTTTATCCCGCATCGCCCGGCCGACAAGCACCCGGGCGATGTGGGCCTTGGCGTGGAGGATGCCCGCATGATCCGCCACTTCACCGGCGTTGACGAAGTATGCGGCGTCGAAACGCTGGCAGACTCTCTCAAAGGCATCAAGGTCTTGTATGCTCTGCACAAGCCGGCCGAGGTTCCCCACGTCACCCGCTGGACCGCCATGCACGTCAACAAGTGCAGGTCCGAGGACCCCTGGGACGGCCGCCCTGCCGCGCGTCTTCATCTCATCGCTCTGCTGAAGACACGCTTCCCCGGGATGGACATCCGGGATCTCGACCCATTCATCGACAAGCTGCGCAGCGTCAAGAGCCCGTGCGAAATCCGCGTGATGCGCGAGGCGGGACGCCTGACCGCCCTTGCCGTGACCGAGGCCATGCGCATCACGCGGCCCGGCATGGTCGAGCGCGAACTCTCCGCCCTGGCCATCCGCATCTACCTGGCCCACGGCGCCACGGGGGAGGCCTATGGCACGATCGTCGCGTCTGGGCGCAACATGCAGTTCGGCCACTACAGCCGCAACAACGCCATCATGAAGGATGGAGACATCGTGTTGATGGATGGGGCGCCGGACTACAACTATTACACGAGCGACATTGGCCGAATTTGGCCGGTGAACGGAACCTATGCGCCATGGCAGCGCGAGTTGTATGGCTTCGTCGTTGAGTATCACAAGACCCTGCTCTCGCTCTTGCGGCCCGGCGTGATGGCGGACAACATCCTCAAGACCGCCGCAAAGAAGATGGCCAGGGTGATCCGGAGGACGAAGTTCTCGAAGCCCATCTACAGGGCGGCCGCGCAGCGCATGCTCGAATTCAAGGGCCATCTTTCCCATCCCGTGGGGTTGTCGGTTCACGATGGCTGCACCTATCGCGAAAGGCCCCTGGAACCGGGCGTGGTGTTGTCGGTTGATCCCATGACCTGGGTGCCGGAGGAGGAGCTTTACATCCGGTGCGAAGACACGGTCGTCATCACCCGGAAAGGCATCGAAAACTTCACCGCGGCGGCCCCGCTCGATCTGGACGATGTCGAGGCTTGCATGCGACAAGGGGGAGTCGGCTACGTGCCCATCGCAACCCGTCAGGAATGGGGCGGCTCGGCGACTCATCCGCGCGGCCATTGGTAGGATACGGAACAGGGACCGCTTTTCAGCATGCCTCTACAAGATCCTGTCGCATACGCGTCCGCGAGTGGGTGTGCTTCGAAGAACACGTGGAAAGGAAAGCCATGAGAAACATGAGACCGGGTTTGAAGTTCACGATGATCGCAGTGGTTGTCGGTCTGATGTTGGCGATCGCCAGCCAGGCGGTGGCCAAGCCGCTGAAGGTGTTCATCCTGGCCGGGCAGTCGAACATGCAGGGGCATGTGAATGTATCGACGTTCGTTTCCATGGCCGATGATCCGAAGACGGCGCCGATCCTCAAGGAGATGCGCAATGCCGATGGCACACCACGGGTGTGCGAGAAGGTCTGGATATCGTCGATCGGCTGCGCTGGCAACGATACGACCGAGCAGAAAGGCAAAGTGACAGCCGGCTTCGGTGCCTCGGCTAACGAGATTGGCCCGGAATTCACGTTCGGCATTTGCATGGAGAAGCTGCTGGGCGAGCCCATCCTGATTATCAAGACCTCGTGGGGTGGCAAGGATCTGCACACGGATTTCCGTCCGCCCAGCGCCGGGCCATTCGTGTGGAGCGACTTCGAGTTTAACGCGCGCAAGCGGCGGGGTGACGACATGGAAAAGGACAAGGCTGACAAGATCAAAGCCACCGGTGTGTATTACCGCCTGATGATCGAGCATGTGCGGAAGGTTCTAGGGGACATCAAGCGGGTGGTGCCGGATTACGATCGTGGTCAGGGCTACGAATTGGCCGGTTTCGTCTGGTTCCAAGGGTTCAACGATCTGGTCAGCACATGGACGTATGACAAAGGCAACCAGCCCGGCGGGTACGACATGTACGGGCAACTGCTGGCGCAGTTCATTCGCGATGTGCGCAAGGACCTGTCGGCGCCGAAGATGCCCTTCGTGATTGGAGTCATGGGGATTGGTGGCGTGAAGGAAGACAAAAAGCCGGGCAGCCAGAATGTACTTCCGTCAGGCCCAGGTCGCACCGGTGTCACTTCCTGAGTTCAAGGGCAACGTGGTGGCGGTGCAGACGGCACCCTATTGGGATGATGACTTGGAAGCGCTGCAAGGGCGGATGGATGCATGCTGGCCGAAGGTGGACGCGAGGGTCGCCGCGGAGAAGAACACCTCATGGGAGAACAAGATGAAGGTCATGGCTGAGAACTTCAAGCCGGAAGAATGGAAACGCCTGCGGGCCGGCACCTCCAACGGGGGCTACCATTATCTCGGCGCCGCCAAGATCATGGGGCCGATCGGCAAGGCCTTCGCCGAGGCGATCGCGGCGTTGATCAGGTGATGGAACCGCCAACTATTCGGACAGCCAATCCAATCCGCTGAAACAAGAAGGCAAATACAAATAATGAAGAACTGCCTCACGCCAATCCTGTTTCTCGTCACCCTGACGGCTGTTTGTCTCCTGCGCCAGACGACATGCCCCCGGCGCAAGATCTGGTCGCCAAGGCCGCGCAGGGCGACGTCCACGCCCAGCTCTCATTGGCGTTGTGCTACCGTGATGGCAAAGGCGTGAAACGAGACTACGGCGAGGCGATGCACTGGGCGCACCTCGCCGCCGATCGGGGAGATGCGGCGGCGATGGACTTTGTTGGCTGGATGTTCTTCAGAGGACTCGGTGTAAAGCACAATCCAACGATCGCCGCCGGTTATTTCAAAGCCGCCGCCGGAAAATCCGCCCAAGCCGCCTGGAACCTGGGGCAATGCTACTTCGGCGCGCAGGGCGTGGATCACGATATACCCAAAGCGCTGGAGGCATGGAAAGAGGCGGCCGCCATGGGCCACGGGTGCGCCGCCTCCACAGCGGCGATGGTCTACCTTGCCGGCGAAGGCGTGGTGCCGGATCCGGCCGCCGCACGCCGGCTCGCCGTGCGGGCGGCGGAGCTGAATGATCCCTCGGGCCTCGTGGTACTGGGCGAGATCGAGTTTCAGGCCGGCGAGATCGAACAGGCCCGCGCCCACTGGACCAAGGTGTCGCGCCTCAAGCCGGTCGGCCTCACCGGCCACCCTGAGCAACCCTCGGACAACGTGGCCGCCCAGCAGGGCGCCGATCTGCTGAAGCTCATGGACTGCCGCCGCCGCAAGCCCGAGCCGGGCAAGTTTGGCCTCGTGGCCATGCCGCACATCCAACAGGGCTGGAACAACTGTGGCGCCACGAGCTGCGCCATGCTCGCCCGCTCACAGGGCAGGAAACTCGGCGGCTGGGATTTCAAGCGGCTCTGCCCGTCGCCTATCGGCACCGGCACGGACTGGGGCGACCTCCTCAAAGCGTCGGAGAAGGTCGGCCTGCGCTGGAAGCTCGTCAGTTTCACGCCCGACGATGCCGGGTTCGACAAAGCCACGACCTTCGTGCGCACCCAACTCGATGCCGGGCGCCCCGTCGTCATTGACTTCAAGTTCACCGGCCCCGATTACCCCAATGGCGAGGCCGGCCACACGTTGGCCATCGCCGGATACATTGCCGAGGAGAACCTCTACATCCTCTGCAATCCCGCGATCGCCACACCCGGGCTTCAGTTCATTACCGCCGCCGACCTGAAGCATTACTGGCGCTCCGACCACTACGGCGGACTCTCCAACGGCGTCCTGTCGAGACCGACCATTGTGATTGGCAAACCATGATTCGCGAAGACCTTGCGGTCCAAGCGATGAGACGATGGACGCGGCCGCCGCCGGGGCTTCTGGCGGCGAGGCGTTCGCCGGTCGGGTGCAACAGCGTCCGGGGCGCTGCTCCCGAGGCGCTGGCAACTATACAGAACTTCCAAGAACAGGAGAGACAATGAAACATACCAGGACAGGCGTCGTGAACATCCTTGGCGTCCTATGCCTTCTTACCGGAATAGCCGCCTGGCTGTCCGCGGCGAGCGTCCTCGCCGCGCAGGCGCACGCCGCCGACAAGATTCGGGAGATGAACATCGGTGGTTATCTGAGCATAGGCCACAGTCAGGCGCCCGCGTCGTTCAACGCTGGCTATTCCTTCTATACGGCGGCGTGGCCGCTGGTGGAGAAGTACCAGGGGCATCGATTTCAAAGCGGACTCTATGGCACGTGGATGTTCGCTCAGTATGACGGTCGCGGACCCGACAAACTCTATTCCGACATCGAAGGCGGCCTCGGCTGGTGGACGGACACGCGTTTTCCCACCGAGACGCCCAAGTTCATCATGGGTGGCGTAGGGCCCAACTTCAGCGCGATCGCCAACGGCCCGTCGCACGGCTGGGGAGATAACGGTCTCTATGGCGTGGCCCAGCTCAGCCCGTGGCTGCTTTTCCCCATCGACGGACTGAACGTCCGCCAAGGCGCGTGCGGCCAGCTCTTCGGCTACGGGTATCTCGCGCTGCCGCTCACACCCGCGAAGGCCACCACGGATGGCGCCAATGTCCCCACCGGCGAGCATAGCTGGACGCTGTTTCTGAGCACGAAGAACTTCAAAGGCCCCGTCGCCTTCTTCACGCCTTACTTCTGGTCGCACACGACGGTGAAGAAGCCGGAGTGGGCCGGCAAGCTGCTGGACTCGCGTCCGAGCCAGCCGAACAAGCCGTTCTCGATGGAGACGGCGTATATCCCCGTCAGTGTTTTCGAGGACGCAGAGAAGGGGTCGTACTTCCGCGCCGCGTCCACGCTGTTCCCCATCGATACGGATGGCAACTCCGTGCTGATGCACCGTGTCACCGCCTACAACAAGGACGCGCTCTGGAACGATGTGAAGCGATGGTTCGATGGCGGCGCCGCGGCCAGCGGCTCGATCAATCCCCAGGGCGCTGTGGTGCAGAAGGTTAGCGACGGCGGTGCGGGATGGAAGATCTGGCCGCCGAAAAAGGGGGAGGAGCCGGTGCCGCTAGCATGGAAGACATTTGCCACACCGTACACGCCCGACCCGCTGACCTTCGGCTACCGGTGGAACGATCAGTTGACGCGCACCAAGACCGCTGACGGTTCAGTTGTCAAGCTGCCGGAGTATTTTCATCTCACCACCAACACAAAACAGAAGCCGGAGTGGACCCCAGTCTCACCGAAGGACGTGCCCGCGAACACGAAGCTCGCGAGCTTGAGTTTTGACCGTCCCTCCGAGCCGGTGGCCAAGCCCTACACGACGCCCGAGGAACCGAATAGTTGCTGGAAGAAGCCGGGGCCCGTTGCTGGCCCGTTCCAGGCGCGGCTTGGCGACGGCAGCGTGGTGACGTATTACTGGTATCGTTTTGCCGATCAACCTGCGCTGCTCAATGCCGGTCTCACCGAGGACGAGCGCGAGCAACTCCAGAAACGAGCGGAGAAGATCCATCGCTCCTGGTCGAAGGATCGCGATTACCTCGCCCCGCCCACGGTAGGAACGCTATGCGATCTCGACCCCGCGCTCCTGGTCACCCCGCCTACGGGCAAGGAAGTCGGCTACGTGCCCATCGCGACCCGTCAGGAATGGGGCGGCGCGGCGACTCAACCACCCGGCCGTTGAAAGAAGATGTTCTCCAGCCGCTACTGTCTTAAGCTACACCCCTCACGGTCCTTCGCTCCGCCCGCGCAGGCTTCGGGTCCAGCGCGTTGCGCAGCGCGTCGCCGAAGAGATTCGCCGGCAGCACCAGCGCCAGCATCGCGATGAACGCGGCCGCCAGGTTCCACCACACGATCGGGTCGCGGCCCAGTTCACCGCGCGCCTGATTGATCATCGACCCCCAACTGTGAGTGTCGGGGCCGACGCCGACGCCGATATAGCTGAGCACGGCCTCGGCCAGTACCAGCCCGCTGAACGACAGCACCACCGTGATCAGCACGAGATGCATGAGGTTGGGCACGATGTGGCGGGCCATCACTCGAAACGTTGACAATCCCAGGGCGAGCGCGGCCTGGACATATTCCCGCTCGCGGAGCTTCAACGTTTCGCCGCGCAGCAGACGGCACAGACCCACCCATCCGGTCAGCCCCATCACAACGCAGAGTTGCGGAAGGCCCTGGCCAAAGACGAGCATGAAGCTGACCACCAGCAGCACCCAGGGGATCGATGCAAGGGTGCTGTACAGATAGACGACCAGGTCGTCAATCCATCCGCCGAAGAACCCGGCGATGACGCCGAAAAACATGGCGAAGGGCACGGCGATAAGCGTGGTCAGCCCGCCGACGATCAGGCCGGTGCGCACGCTCTTGAGCGTCATGTAGAGCACGTCCTGCCCTGTCTTGTCGGTGCCGAAGAGGTGCCAGCGCGGATGCTTCAGCGGTGGATAATCGCGGCGGAGGATGGGTTGGCCATCCACGTCGGTCTCGATCATCTCCCGGGTGAACAGCGAGGCGGCGAGGGGCGATGAGTAGGTCTTCTCGGGCTTGCTGGTGATGCCGGCGCAGAGGCGATCGAGAATGGATCTCGGCTCGCTCATCACGGCCGCGGCAGTTGGAGTGGCCGGCCGCTCGATGTCGCGCCAGGTCACGGTGTCGAGGGCGGCAATCGTGGTGTATGTGGCCAGGACGATGAGCGATGCGCGGGCCAGGCGATTACGCCGCACTGCCCGCCATGCGCTGCGCCACAAATCACTGCGGCCGGCATGGCGCAACAGCGCCAGCAGGCCAAGCAGCGTCAACGCGAGCATTGCATTGGGCACGAACGGCACGCGCGCCCGCATCGCGGCGAATCGCGACATCGCCCAGTAGACTCCGGCCGCGGCCGATGCGAGGACGATGAGGCACAGCAGGCCGATGGCCGCATCGCGCAGCGACGGCGGCGCGTAGATGGTCCGGTCATTGCCGTGGCCCAGCGTGATGCGCGGGTTGACCAGAGTGTAACTGATGTCGGTGAGCAGCAGACCGAAGATGTAGAGTATGGCGCCGATGTACGTCATCGAGCGGATGACCGCGAAATCCTGCGCGTGGATCGCGATGAGGGTCATGCTGCCCAGGCCGGGGATCGAAAAGAACGACTCGGTGATGAGGCTGCCCATGAAGAGGAACGGGATCACCATGACCGCGTTGGTCAGGATGGGGATCATCGCGTTCTTGAGCACGTGGCGAAACAGCACCGCGACTTCGCCCAGACCCTTGGCGCGCGCGGTGCGGACATAGTCCTTGCCGATCTCCTCCAGCATCACGGTGCGATAGAACCGCACCGCCGATCCGATCCCCGCCACCACGCCAATCAGGACCGGCAGGAAGACAAACTTGCCCATCGAGCCGCCCCAGTCGAAGCCGGAGATCGGAAACAGCCGCAGCCATCGCGCGAAGAGGAACTGGCCCCCAATGATGTAGAACAGCGACGAGACCGACATCATCAGCACGCACACGACGGTGGCCCAGCGGTCGAAGCGAGTGCCGCGACAGAAGGCGACGATCAGGGCGGTTGAGATGTAGACGGCCATGCCCAGCAGGAATGTGGGCACGGCGATAGCGAGACTCGGGCCCATGCGGCGGCCGATTTCCGACGCGATGTCGCGATCGGAAACGTCGGAGCGGCCCAGGTCGAACGTCAGCACGCGGGCGCACTTCTGGTAGAGCAGCGTGGCTGTCACCTTTTCGGCGCCGCTCCGCTGCGCGTTGTAGAACATCGGCAGGTCGTAGCCGTGGGCGCGTATCCACTGCTGGATGGCCTCGCGGCTGGCCTTCTCGCCCAGTGTTCGTTTCGCCATGTGCGCCGGCGTGTTCACCACGAAGAACAGGATGAACGTCAGCAGCACGACGCCCACCACGATGGGCACCGCGTAGAGCAGCCGGCGGATGATGTAGGCGATCATCGGCCCTCCCTCAGTCGCCGGACCGCGGATCGGATGGCGGATGCGCCGAGGAGCGAGAATACGGCCACCGCCAAAATGACCGGCCACCATCGCGGGCGGTTGTGTTCGCGGCGGAACTCGGTCCGTTGCGCAACGTCGATCCGCCGGTACTTCATCGTGTTGAACGCGATCGGATGCGGCATCGGATTCCTGTACCAGCGATGGTACAGCGTGTAGTTGACCGGAAAATCGCTGAAGATCCACGGCGCATCCTCGCGCGCGATGTCGATCATCTGCCGGATCACCTGCAGCCGCTGCGGCGAGTTCTCCATGCTGCGCATCCGGACGAACAACTCATCAAACTGCGGATTCTGGTAATTGCCCACGTTCTCGCCGCCGGTCTTGGCCTTCGCGTTTGGCCCATACAGGAGGAAGAGGAAATTCTCCGGGTCGGGATAGTCGGCGACCCATCCCCACCGCAGAAACTGAAAGTTGCCGCCGTCCACCTTGTCGTTGAACCGGTTGCCATCGCTGGTCTCAACGTTCAGGCGGATGTTGAGCTTCGCGAACTGCTTGCGGTAGAAGTTGAGCAGCGAGCGGCTCTCGGGCGAATTGATGCCCACGATCATGCGGATCGACAATGGCTGGCCATCGTGGCCGAAGCCGTTGGGATAGCCGGCCTCAGCCAGGAGCCCTCTGGCCTCTTCCAGCGACCGCCGCACCGGCCGGCCGCGCGCTGAATCCCAGCGGAAGACGATCGGGTTCATGCCCGCGCGGCCCTCCTCGTGGCCGAAAATGCCCGGCGCGATCGGGCCGTGCGCGGACAGGCCCTGGCCATTGTTGAATATCGCGATCTGCTCCTCGCTGCTGAAGGCGATGCTGATGGCCTGGCGAAGCTTCCGCTTTTCGGCCGAATAGCCGCCGATCACGGGGTCAAGCATGTTGAACGCGTAGTAGCTCATCGTGGCCGAGCACGAGCTGGCCATGCCAATGCCCAGCGCCGCCGCTTCGTCGGAGAGGAGCGAGTCGCCCTTGGACGTGAGCGACACCGCGCGATCGAAGATGTCGCTGGACATCAGCGAGGTGTCGTAATACCCCTGCGTGAACTTGTTCCAGCGAGGGATCGTCTCCTTCTCCATCCTCCAGACGATGCGGTCGATCATCGGCAGCCGCCGGCCGACATCCTCAAGCATGCCGGCGGCCTTCATTTCGTCATAGTTGGCGCGGCCCTGTACGTCGCCATCGCGCGGAGGCGGCAGATCCGGATAGTGCTTCTCGCGGAAGTTGGCGTTGCGATCGAAGACGATCTGATTGGTGGGATCGAACTCGCGCATGACGTACGGGCCTGTGCCGACAAGGTTGCGGTCGAACACGATGCTGCGCTGGAGCATCGCCTCCTGATCGAAGAACGCGATCGCCTCGGGTGGGACCGGCGCGAGGAACGGCATGGCCAGCCAGTAGAGGATCTGCGGATATGGCCGCTGCAGCACCACCTCGAACGTGTAACGATCGACCTCGCGGACGAAGGGGAAAGCATCCGCCCCTTTGTCGTAGTCGAGCCGGATCGGGTTGTATTTCTCATCGCTCTGCGGGTTGTAGAGCGTGCCGGCAGCGGCCTTGCGCTGACGCCGCGCCTCTTCGAGTCGCGCCTGAAGCGACTTCTGATACTCCGCCATGCCCAGCAGATTGTCGGCCAGCGTACTGTAGATCGGACAGGCCAGCCGCGGATCGGCCAGGCGGCGAAGGGCGTACACATAATCTCCCGCGACGAGTTCGCGTGACGCAACCGGCCGAATATCCCAGACGCTGCTGGCGCTTCGCACGTCTTCGGGTGTGAGTCGGCGATTGGCCTCCACGAAGCAGGGATGATCCTGGTAGCGAATGCCGGGTTTCAGGCGAACCGCGTAGACCGTGGCGTCGATCGTCTTGCCCTGGAATGACACCGCTCGCTGCGATGGCCGGGGAATGGCCTCGGCCGTCAGCGGAGCGAGTTCGTAAGGCCGCTTGAGCAGATGATACTGAAACGGCGGCTCGATGACCTGGCACATGAGCTCCGCCAGTTCGGCGCCGTATGCCTGCGCCGGATCGAGGTGCTTGGGTTCCTCGATGAACGTGTTATAGAGCGTGTTCGTTCCCTCATCCGACGATGGGTACGGCGAGTTGCACTGCGAGGCGGCCGTCGCCAGAACGATGCTGGCCAGCGTCAGTTGGCCCACTGGCGAAAGAAATCCCATTCGCTGCTCCCGCGCGCCGCGCAACACGCATGATGATCCGCAAGCGCTGAACGCGAGCTGGATCATACCGCGGCCAGGCGTGATGAACCAGCACTTCTTGCAGCTACGGCCGCGAGCCCGTTGGCTTGGTCGAGGGCAGTCGGGCTTCCTCGCCCATCATGGACCGGTGCATTTCGGCCTGGGCGTCGGCCTTGGAGGCTTGCTCTGCTTCGCCGCCGCGACGCAGGGCGGCCGCAAGCGTGCGGTTGGCCTGCATGAGCAGCGCGTGCAGGTATCGCAACTCAGGATGATCGTCAAGAAGCCGGGATGCTCTGGCGATGTTGGTGTCCGCGATCGCTCGTGCCTCCCCCAGCCTATCGCGGAGGAGGAGAAGGTCGGCCAGGGAATTGCGAAACGCCGCTTCCCAGACCTGGTATGTGACGACTTCCGGAAAGCTCTTCACCAACTGCGCCTGGATCTCCAGGGCCTTGCGGTCACTCTCCTCGGCGTCGTCCAGTCGTCGCATCTTGCGGAGGACCTCGCCAAGCCTGTGATGGAGGCGGGCCTGGGAGGCCAGGTACTCGGGCACGTTGGGGTGCTGCGCTGTAAGCTGCTGCGAGAGGGCCATCGCCTTCCGCAGGCGTTCTTCGATGACGGGGAACACGCGCTGAGGTGGTCCCGGCTCAATGGTCTCGACGGCCGCATAGGTCTCGCACAGATCGAGGCGGTAGTCCGCGATCTGCGGGTAGTCTTGCACCAATCCTTCAAGGATTTCGATGGCCTTCCCAACGGCGTTCAGGTGGCCCTGGCGTGGCGGTGGGACGAACTCGCGATAGCATAAAGCCAGCAAGTGACGGTAGTCCGGGTTCTTCGGCTGTTCCTGGTTGAGGGCCGTAAGCAGTGCAATGGCCCGTTCCAGATGCTCAGTTCGGATTTCGCGATCCGGATCTGGCCCTGGCCGGGGCGGGGCCGGGCGGTTCTCGGGCGGCGGCCGGAAGTCCGCGGGCGGGCGACCCGCAGGGCCGTCCTGAGGCGGCGGCCGACGGCCGGGGCCTGGCGGCCTGGCGCCGGGTTCGGCAGGAACACGCTGGCCGAGGAAGAAGTGTGTTCGCGCCAGTTCAAATCGAGCCGGCGCTGGCGAGGCTGCCCCAGTAGCTTTGAGAAGGTCCAGCGCATGGCGATGGGCCTGCTGGGCGTCGGCGACGCTTCGCATCAAGAGGCAGGTCTTCCCAATCTCGTTGTATGCTTCGGCCATGCTGACCGGGAGGGCTTGATCCCTCGGCTGGGCGGTGGCCAGCGCGCAGTACATCTCGATGGCCCGGCGATAGGCAGTCATGGCCTGGTCGTACTGACCCAGTCGCTGGCGTATGTCGCCGATGCGCCGCCGGGCGCCGGCGGCCCTGCGTTGCAGGTTGACATCATTGCCCGTCGTCTCCGCCAGCCGGTCGTAGAACGGAAGCATCTCTTCCAGCAGGACCGCCGTTTCCTTCGAGATCGTGGGCTGTCCCACCACCTGGATGCTGGTGCCCTCAGCGCCGCCCACGGTGAGACTGGACAGTACAACCCGGCTCTGTCCAAGGCGTGAGAAGACCCGGTCGAGCGCTTCGCCGGCCACGGCGGCGACCGCTTCGGCGCGTCGCCGTTCGCTGGCCTCTCTGGCCAACGCACTTCGCGTGCGGACATAGCCGACCGTTGCCACGATGGCTACGGCAAGGATCAGCACCAGCGTCGATGCCGCCAGCGAGGCGACGGCCTTGTTCCGCCGGCACCACCGCCACAGCCGCTCGGCCGGGGAGATACGCCGCGCAGCGATGGGCCGGTCTTCCAGGAAGCACCTCAAGTCCACTCCCATCGCCGCGGCCGAGGCGTAGCGATGCTGGGGATCACGGTCAATCGCCTTGAGAACGATTGTTTCCAGATCCACGGGAATGCGCGCATTGGTCGCTCGCAGTCCATCTGGATGACCCTCGACGATCTGGCGCATCAAGACGGCGCGGTCGGCATGGCGAAACGCCGGCGTGAGCGTCAGCAGTTCGTACAGCGTCAGCCCAAGGCCATAGACATCGGTGCGTGCGTCGGCGCGGCCGGAGAATTGCTCGGGCGCCATGTAGCGAGGCGTGCCGCTCAGTTCCTGCGTCTGTGTGCTGTTGCCGGCGTGCAGCACGTTGGCCAGCCCGAAGTCGGTCACCCAGGCCGCGTTGCTGGCGTCCACGAGGATATTGGCGGGTTTGATGTCGCGATGGAGGGTGCCCTGGTCGTGGGCATAATGCAGAGCCTCCGCCACCTGCAGCCCCACTTGAGTGACCCACTGCCAGTGACGCTGATCGCAAATGACCTCGACCGGCGGCGAGTGCGACGACTCTGCCGCTTGCAGAAGTCCAGGGCTCTTTCCGCCCAGTTCCTTGACCACATTCGCCAGCACGTGCATCTCGGTACTGGCCGAGTCTGGCTCGGCGGCAGCCTGCCCGACCTGGCCACGCCGCAGGTCCGCCAGCGCTGTGATGACCCGATCCACGCCGACGCCGCGGATCAGTTGCATCACGTAATAGTGGAAGCCATCCTGCTCGCCGACGCCGAAGACCGGCACGATGTTGGTATGGTGCAACCGCGCGGCCAGACGGGCCTCGCGGGCAAAGCGCACGAACTGGCCCGAGCCGGCGAGGAGTTGCCGAGGGAGGACCTTGATGGCGACACGCCGACCCAAAGACTCCTGCTCGGCCTCATAGACCACGCCCATGCCGCCGCGGCCGATCTCGCGAATAATGCGGAAATCCCCAAGTCGTTGCGGCCGGGCCGCGCCCAGCGACACCGTGCCGTCGCCACTGGATTGCTTGAGCCGTTCCATGGCCGCGATGGCCGGAAACAGCTCGCGGATCTGCTCGGCATGCTCCGGGTGCTGCTCGGCATATTGGGATACCGTAACCGACTCGCCGGCACGCTGGCGATCCATGAACTCCTCGGCCAGCACTTCGAGAGGGTTGCGCTGGTCTTCGTGCTGGTCAGGGCGGTCGTCTTCAGCCATGACGATCCTCCGCCAGGAATCCGGGGAACGGCGCGAGGATGGCTTTCAGCCGAGCCAGAGCGCGGATGTAGCGGATGCTCGCGGCCTTTGGCTGGATGCCCAGCGCCTCAGCCACCTCGCTGTTGGTCAGTTCCTCGAAGTGCCGCATGGCCAGTATCTCCCGGTCTACCTCATCCATCTGCTCCAGGGCCTGCTGCACCTGACCCATCATCTCTGCGCGGTTGGCCGCCTGGGTGGGGCTCGTCAGGTGACCGATGAGAACCGATGCCATGGACATGGACGTGCTTGCCATGGCGCCCTGTGCCCCAAGCGAAACCTCCCGGCCGGCATCGCGCCGCTGCGTACCCGCGTGATGTCGATGCAAATCGATCAAGGTCTGTCCTACGATCGCGCGAAGCCACAGGAACGGCGACATGGAGGTCTGGGCGAAGTGCTGGATGCGCTGTGTGGCCGCCAGATAGGCCTCCTGCAAGACATCATCGGGATCAATCCGGCCGGCTACCTGCTGGCTCAGCCGAAACCGTACGATGTGCCAGAGCCGGTCGCGGTGGAGCGAGAAGACATCGGCCAGCGCCGCGGTGTCGCCGTCGCGTAGCCGCTTTGCCAGTTCTTCATCGCCACGCTCGCCCAGCATTGCGGAGGACCACCTTTCGTCAAACGGATTGCCTTGCCACGAATCTACAGGAATTCCCGCGCGCCTGCCAAATCAACCTCTCTGCGCCGACTTTCCGCCGGCTCGCTGTAGACGATGCACGCGGCTTTCCGTTTACACTCTCGGAGACCTACAGACGAGGCAATCGACATGGAACTGAGATCCGGCAGTGCGGCAGTCCTGGCCATCGCGATGATCGCCGCTCTTAGCAGCTTTGGCAGGGGCCAGGACACACCGGTGTCCGCCGCGCCATCATTGGCCTATCGCATCGTCGATACGGGGCAGAAGCACATCTTCAGCGACAAGGGACAGCTCCTGAAGACGCCCAAGCCCGGCGAGAGCTTCTTCGGTCAGGACGGCTTCTATCAGAGTGCGCCGGCCAGCTACGTGCTAAGTCAAGACAGGTTGACTGTTTACGACAGGAACACCGGCCTGACCTGGCAGAGCAGCCCCGGCAGCGACAGTGCCCTGCCCCGCGGCGGCAAACTGACCTGGGCGTTGGCGCAGAAGCGCCCGTCCGAGCTTAATGCCGCGAAGTACGGCGGATACAACGATTGGCGGTTGCCGACGATCAAGCAGCTTTATTCGCTGATCAACTTCCGGGGCACGGATCCGAGCGGGTTTTCAGGTTCGGATACCTCCGGCCTGACGCCCTTCATCGACGCCAAGTTCTTCAAGTTCACCTGGGGGCAGGTGAGCCTTGGCCAGCGGATCATCGATTCCCAGTACGCATCCAGCACCCTCTACGTCAACAAGAACTGGCGGGGCTGGGACAAGCTATTTGGGGTGAACTTTGCCGATGGCCGGATCAAAGGATACGACCTGGCCATGCCGGGCGGCAGGGAGCTGGCCTTCTGGGTGCAGTGCGTGCGGGGCAACCCGAGCTACGGCGTCAACGACTTTGTGGATAATGGCGACAAGACCGTCAGCGACCGCGCCACGGGCCTGATGTGGCCGAAGGAAGACAGCGGGAAGGGCATGAACTGGGAGCAGGCGCTGGTGTGGGTGCAGGCAAAGAACGCGGAGAAATACCTCGGACATGATGACTGGCGCCTGCCGACCGCGAAGGAATTGCACAGCATTGTCGATTACGCCCGCTCGCCCGACTCAAGCAGGTCGGCGGCCATCGATCCCCTCTTCGCCTGCACGCAGATGACCAACGAAGCCGGGCAAGTCGATTACCCGTGCTACTGGACCGGAACGACCCACGGTGCGGCCGGCGGGCGCGCGGCGGTGTACATCGCCTTTGGCCGGGCCATGGGATACATGGGCGCATGGCGTGATGTGCATGGCGCGGGTGCCCAGCGCAGCGATCCCAAGGCCGGCGATCCCGCCAACTTCCCCGAGGGCCGGGGCCCGCAGGGCGACGCGATCCGCATTTACAACTATGTCCGTCCTGTCCGGAACATTGATCCCAGGGCCGTTCGCCTCGTCGAGCCGGATCTGACGCTGCTGCCCGTCATGCGAATGGCAGGCGGGCCGGGCGGCGCGGGCGGGCCCGAGGGCGGGTTCCATCTCATCCCGCGATTCGCCGGCGAGAAGATGAACCTGAGCGCGGAGCAGTTGCAGCAGCTCAGCGAACTGGAAAAAGAGGCCAAGGCTAGGCTCGAAAAGATTCTGACACCCGAGCAGATGAGAGCACTGGAGACGGCTCGCCCTCCGCTGCCCGGCGGACCCGGTGGTCGCCCGGGCGCTGGAGGTCTGGGCGGGGGTGGGCCAGGAAGGCCACCGCTCGGAGAGGACCGGCCACCGACGGAGGATGGTCCGCCATTCCGCAGATGAAGTGACAAAGTGCCATGTGATGAAACGTGTTCCCATCGTGATCGTAAATTATCTTCTTAAGGAGTTTCCCATGCGGCGATTGATGGCATCTCTTGTGATCTTCGGCGTGTTCGCGGCGAATGCTGTTGCCATGCGTGCGATGGCTCAGGATGGTCCTGGAGGCCCTCCGCGGCAAGGCGATGGGCCAGGCGGCCAGGACGATGGCGGCCGCGGCGGGCCGGGAGGTCCGGGGGCCGGCAGGCGGGATGGTCCGGGCGGTCCCGGTGCAGGGTTCCATCTCATTCCGCGTTTCGCGGAAGAGAAGCTGAACCTGACCGAGGACCAACAGAAACAGATCGCCGAACTGGAAAAAGAGGTCAAGGCCAAGCTCGAGAAGATCCTGACGCCTGAGCAGAAGAAGATCCTGGATGAAGCGCGCCCGCCGCGTCCGGGTCAGGGCGGCGGCCCTGGTGGCGGCCGACGCGGACAGGGCGGTGGACCGGGCGGCGATCCGGGTGGAGGGCGTCCGGGCGGTGGGCCCGGTGGTGGCGCGGGTGACCAAGACCAGAACCGTCCTGATCGCCCACCCCAATGAGATCGCATCGCTTCGGAGTATAGGGCTGAGCGGGGAAAGAAGGCTGAACCATGAACCGCAGCACAATCCCGTCGCTCGTGTTGGTCCTGTGCCTGTCGGCAAGCGCCTTGGCCCAGCAGAAGATCCCGGGCATGGCGCTCATCCCCAGCGGCACGTTCGAGATGGGCGACCACCACGGCTTTGTTGACCCCAAGCACGGCGGCGATGAGACGCCGATCCATACCGTACGGCTCGATGCGTTCTACATCGGCATCAATGATGTCACGACCAGGGAGTATTGCGAGTTCCTGAACTCGGCGTATGCGCAGAAGCAGATCGAGGTGCGCGACGGCGGCGTCTATCTCGCGGGCGGTCGCGACCTGCTCTGCGAGACCCGCGCATTCTCCCGGTACAACCGCATCGGCTGGGATGGGAGGACTTTCGCCGTGCTGGACGGGAAAGAGGATCATCCGATCGTCTGCATCCGCTGGCCCGGCGCGGCGGCGTACTGCAACTGGTTGGGCGGGCAGAGAAAGCTGCCGCTCTGCTACAACTCGACGACATGGGACTGCGATTTCAACAAGAGCGGCATTCGCCTGCCGACCGAAGCGGAATGGGAATATGCAGCGCGCGGCGGCCAGCAGAAACCCTATTGGAATTTCCCGTGGGCCAATGAGGCGGATGTGACAAAAGCCAACTGGCCGGAATCCAGGAATCCGTTTCGCACCGGTCCGCTGCCGTGGACAACGCCGGTTGGTTTCTTCGATGGGGAACTGCATCGCAAGGCGGATTTCGGTTGGCCCGGCGTACAGGAGAGCTTTCAAACGGCCAACGGCGCCAACGGCTACGGCCTGTACGACATGGCCGGCAACGTCTGGCAGTTCGTCAATGACTGGTATGAGCGAGACTACTACGCCTACAGCCCCATTGACAATCCGCCCGGACCCGATCGCGGCAGCATTATGCCGGATGGCAACCGTATCGCGGCATGCGCGGCGGCAACTGGTACAACGGCGAGAATGGCCACAGCCGCGTGTCGAACCGCAACCCATCCTACTACCGCGGCCCGCAGGACCCGGACCATCCGTATTATCACATCGGATTCCGCGTCGTTCTGCCTGTCGCCGCTGAGAGTCGCCCGGTGATCAAGCCGACGCCGGTACAACGGGTGGCGCGCGCGATTCCGCGCCGGGCGGTCGGCCGCCCGGCGGCGCGAACCGGCCCGGCCGCGGCGAGAACACCGACCAGCGCAAGTCCGGCTTCGTGTTGAGTAGTCCAGAAGTCGCCGACGGTGGGATGCTGCCCAGGGATTACACCGGCGACGGCAGCAGTGCGACCCTGCCGCTGGAATGGAAGGGTGCGCCAGCGGGAACCAAGAGCTTCGCGGTCATCATGCATCATGTGGCGCCGGACCAGACCAAGTGGTACTGGGTTCTCTACGACATCCCGGCCAATGTCCTAAGCCTTTCCAGAAATGTGAAAGGTGTTGGAACATTGGGGAACAACAGCGTCAACGACCGACAGGGATATGCGCCGCCGCAGTCCAAGGGGCCTGGGGCGAAGGCGTACGTCTACACGGTCTACGCGCTGTCGGCGCCACCGCAACTCAACGTCCCGCCGGCTGAAGTCAGCCGCGATGTCCTGCTGGCCGCCATGAAGGACCGCATCCTCGCCACGGCGGTGCTAGATGTGGTTTACTCTCGACCCGACGAAGCGGCACAGCCAGGCGATGACCGCCGTCCCGGCCCGCCGACGGTGCGCGGCGACGCGCAGGGCGAACCGGCCGGCGCCGGGCCTGGCGGGCCTCGCCTTCTCCCGAGGGCTGTCGAGGAGACGTTGAATCTGACGGAGCAGCAGCGCCGGCAGATTGACGATCTGGAGGAGGCAGCACGAGCCAGGCTGGGGAAAATCCTGACGCCCGAGCAGATGAAGCTGCTGATGCAGTCTCGCCCGCCGCGTTCGCCGCAGGATGGACCGGGCGGAGGGCGCCCCAATGATCGCGGTGATGGGCCGCCACCGGCGCGAAGCGACGATGATCGGCCCCCACGTCCCGATGGCCAGGGACAAGGCAGAAATGACGGTGGTGGCCGCGGCGCCACCATGCTGGAAAACAAGCTGCCGATTTCGCCCAATCCCGGCCAGACGGTCGGCCTGTTCCTCAACACTCCAAAGGCATTCGCCGGCTACACGCTGTTCGCGCCAAAACACAACACCGTCACTTACCTGATGGACAACCAGGGGCGCGTTGTGCATCAGTGGAAGAGTGCCTACGAGCCTGGCCAATCCGCCTATCTTCTGCCCAATGGCCATCTGCTGCGCGCCGGCATGGTCAGAGTGCAGGGCGGCACCGGCGGCGGCGAAGGCGGCCGCCTCGAGGAGTTCGACTGGGACGGCAACCTCGTCTGGGAGTTTGACCACGCCACCCGCAACTATCAGTTGCACCATGACATCAAGCCGCTGCCTAACGGCCATGTGCTCGCTCTGATGGTCGAGCGCAAGTCCATCGAGCAGGCAGTTGCGGCCGGTTTCGATCCCGGGATGCCTCAGAGATGATTCTCTCGTGCCCGATGCCGTGGTAGAGATCGAGCCCATCTTGCCCAAGGGCGGCCGGATCGTCTGGGAGTGGCATGTCTGGGACCACCTCATCCAGGACTCCGACCGCACCAAGGCCAACTACGGCGACGTTGCCGCTCACCCCGAGTTGGTTGACGTCCGCTGCAACGGCCGGGCTTCTCCCGCGTTCTGGAACCACATGAATTCCATCGCCTACAACCCGAAGCTCGACCAGATCATGCTCAGCGTTCGCGGCTGCAACGAGATTTGGGTCCTCGACCACAGCACGACGACCAAGGAAGCCGCCGGCCACACGGGCGGCAAACACGGCAAAGGCGGCGACCTGATCTACCGCTGGGGAAACCCGGCCGCCTACCAGCGCGGCACCATCCGCGACAAGCAACTCATCCAGCAGCACGACGCCCAGTGGATTCCCGATGGCTATCCCGGCGCCGGCCACATCACCATCTTCAACAACGGCTATGACCGCGGCTGGTCGAGCATCGAGGAGATCGTCCCGCCGGTGGACGCCAGCGGCCGCTATGTCCTCGGTGCCGGCAAGGCCTACGGCCCGGACAAGCCCGTCTGGCACTACGAGGCAAAGAACCGCACGGATTTCTTCTCGGCGGAAATCTCCGGTGCCCATCGCCTGCCCAACGGCAACACGCTCATCTGCGCGGGCGTGATCGGCAACCTGTTCGAAATCACGCCCGCCGGCGAGACCGTCTGGCAGTACGTCAACCCGATGGTGCGCGGCGGGATCCTCGCGCAGGGCGAAATCCCCGGCAAGGACATGCGCGGGCACCTCTGGAACGCCGTCTTCAAGGCTCACCGCTACGCGCCGGACTATCCGGGCTTGGCCGGGCGCGATCTGACGCCCAAGGGCGTCATCGAACTACCGGCCTCCGAGAAGGGCAAGACGGGCCTGGACAACTGGAGCGAGCCATCGCGCGACAATCGCGGCCGCCCCGGCCAGGGAGGTGGCCCGGACCGTCCACGTCGTAACTGAGCAGATCCCGTCTGAAAGAGTGAGTCATGATGAAACGCACACTGATTCTCTTCGTCCTGCTGGCCCCGGCAGCGCTCGCCTACGAGCGGCTGCAAGGGCCGACCGAACTGCTCTTCCACGACAAGGAGAAAGCCTTCAACGGCTACACTCTCTTTGGCTGCCCACGGCACAACCTTCCTGATCGACATGGCTGGCCAGGTCGTCCACACCTGGCGCGTCGGCACCAATCCGCGGCTCCTCACAACGGCCACCTCCTGGATGCCTCCAAGGACGATCCCAGCGGTTTTCAGGGATTCCAGGAAGTGGACTGGAACGGAAAGGTCGTCTGGGAATACGCCGAGAAACGAGAAGGCTACGCTCCCCACCACGACTGGGTGCGGATCTTCAATAAGAAGCTGAATGCGCCCACCACGCTCTACATCGCCAACAAGTCCATCACCCACGAGCAGGCCATCGCCGCCGGCGCCGATCCCCGCAAAGGGCCCTACGACGGCGGCCAAATGGATGCCATCGTCGAAGTGGACATGAAGGGCAACGTCGTCTGGGAGTGGCGGTTCTTCGACCATGTCGTGCAGGATATCGACTCCGCCAAGTCCAACTACGTCGGGGCGGGCAAGACGATCGCCGACTTATCCCGGCCGGATCAACATCAACCTGCCGGGCCGGCCGCTGAAGCGCGACTGGCTGCACTGCAATTCGATGGACTACAACGCGGAACTGGACCAGATCGTGATCAACTCGGTGCAGGGCGAGTTCTACGTCATCGACCACGGCGGCACGTTCATCGCCGGCGATCCGAAGGCAAGCATCGCCAAGGCCGCCGGCCCGGCGGGCGACTTCCTCTACCGATTCGGCGACCCCGCCCGCTATGCCCAGGGCGATCCGCCTCGGGTGCTGGAGAACTGGGATGCCGCCACCTCCGGCCACAAACAGATGGGCGGCGCGCACGATGTTCACTGGATCCGCCCCGGCCTGCCCGGCGCGGGTCACATCATGATCTTCAACAACGGCCAGTACCTCTACCAGCGGACCCCGCAGTCCTCCATCCTGGAGATCAATCCCTTCCTTGACGCGCAGCGGACGAGATATCGGGAAGTACGTCAACCCGCCCGATGCCGGCTACCGCCGCCAGACCTACGACCACGACACCCACAACCAGCCGCGGCTGATCTCGAAGCAGATCGTCTGGAGCTATCAGTCGATCAACAGCCACGGTTTCTTCAGCCACATCGGCTCCAGCGCCCAGCGCCTGCCCAACGGCAACACGCTGATCTGCTCCGACACCGAGGGGCATTTCTTCGAGGTGACGGCCGAGGGCAAGCTGGTCTGGGAGTACATCAACCCGGTGACGAAGGAATTCGGCACGGTGAAGGTGCTGCCGGATGCACTGCCGATGGTGAACAGTTCCTTCCGCGCCTATCGGTATGGCCCGGATGACCCAGCGCTCAAAGGGCGCGACCTCAAGCCGCTGGGGACGATCACGGAGGCCTTTCCGATGAAGCCCAGACCGCGCCCGGCCGATCGGCAGCCCCCCGGGCGCGGCGGAGGTCGGGGTGGCGGACGAGGTCAGGACCCGCGCGACGACAGGAGACCGGCGCAATGAACAGCCCCATCACTCGGAGACAGCTACTCGCGCGTGCCGGCGCTGGAGCCGCTGCCCTGGTCTGTGCGCGCGTGCTTGGTGCGTCTGCCACTACCGGCCGGCGCCCACCTAACTTCGTGCTCGTTCTCGGCGAAGGCCACGGCTGGGCGAGCACATCGGTGCAGATGGACGATGCCGTAACAGCATCAAAGAGCGCCTACGTCCGCACCCCAAATTTGGAGAGACTCGCAGCGGCTGGAATGCGCTTCGCCTCTTTCTATGCGGCCTCGCCGCGATGCACGCCGACGCAAGCTGCCCTTCTCACTGGCAAGAGCCCAGCGCAGTTGCACATGACCTTCATCGGCGAGGGCAGGCGAGACACGGGCGAGAACGCCAACGGCCGGGTTATTCCACCCATGGCTTCGATGGAGCTTCCCGCCAGCGAGATGACCATCGCGCAACTGCTCAGGCAGACGGGATATGCGACATCGCACTTCGGCAAGTGGCACATGGGCCGGGTTGACCCGAGCCGGCATGGTTTCGATGCCAGCGACGGCCCGACCAACAACGGCGGCCCGGACAACGTCGACAACCCCCACCCGAAACAGCTCTATGGAATGACCGAGCGCGGCATGAGTTTCATGTCGCAGCAGGTGAAGGCGGGCAAGACCGTTCTATCTCCAGCTTTCGCACTATGCCTCACGGCAAGGCGGCGATGCCAGCCCCGAGGCGATGGCGGCCGTGAAGAGCCGAGGCGGCAATCTCACCGACAGGGAAATCGCCGAAGCCGCGGCCGATCTCGATCTGGATATCGCGCTGGGCATGGTCCTGAAAAGACTCGATGAACTGGGCATCGCCGACAACACCTACGTCATCTTCACGACAGACCACGGCTCGCCAGGCCGAAATCCGCCGCTGGTCGGCGGCAAGGGAACCATCTCCGAAGGCGGCCTGCGCGTTCCGTTCATCATCCGCGGCCCGGGAATCAAGCCGGGTGCATGCTGCCATGTCCGAGCAACTGATGTGGATTTGTTCCCCACCCTCGCCGAACTGGCGCATGCCGGCCCGCCGATGCCAAACGGCCTGGAAGGAGGCAGCCTCGTGTCCATCCTGAACGGCGCGGGCAGCGGTGATGTGAAGCGGCCGCGCGAAGAGTACGTCGTGCATTTCCCGCACTACGACAAGGACCCCATCGGGCCGGCGTCGGCGACTCTACCTCGGCGAATTCAAACTTGTCCGAGTTTACGAGACCGGCTCGCTGCGATTGTTCAATATCGCCAGAGATCCCGGCGAACGCCGTGATCTGGCCGGCGAAATTCCGGACAAGGTCAAGGAACTGGACCGGCGGCTGACGGAGTATCTGGTCGCGGTGGGGGCCCAGATGCCCAGGCCCAATCCGAATTACGACGCCGCGAAGCCGACTGAGATGCGGCGAGGCGGTGGACGAAGGGGGCAACCATGAGGCCCAAACCATCGATTCAGGCAACCGGCAGTTCCCGGCGTAGCTTCATTCGCGGCACGGCCGCGGCTGCCGGGGCAGTGACACTCGGCTTCCCGTTCATCAGCAGTGTCCTTTGGGCAAGCGACGCAAAACCCACGACGACTTCGACGACCCCGAACATTTTGATCCTGGTCGTTGACGACCTGGGCTGGGGTGACGTTTCGTTTCACAAGAGCGCTCTGGCCACACCCAATCTTCGACCGCCTCGCGAAAGACGGAGTCGAACTCGGGCGTTTCTACGCTTATCCGGTCTGCAGTCCGACTCGCGCAGCGCTGATCACCGGCCAGATGCCGAGGCGATTTGGCATCGTGGAGCCCCTGGGCCCGCGCCAGCCGGGACCGCCGGCGGGCCTTCCGACCTTGCCCCGCGCTTTCCAGGCAGCCGGCTATCAGACCTCGCTCATCGGGAAGTGGCACCTCGGCATTGCATGTCCGCCGACCAGAAGCGGCTTCGACCATTTCTATGGTTTCATGGGGCCGGAAGTGGATTACTTCAAGCACACCAATCGACGCGGCGATGTTGACTGGCAGCGTGATGGTCAGACCCTTAACGAAGAAGGTTACTCCACCTTCCTCCTGGCCGACGACGCCGTTCGCCAGATTGCCAACCGCGACCCCAAGCGCCCGTTCTTCATGGAGGTGGCGTTCAACGCTCCCCACTTTCCCTCAGCGCCCCGGAAGAGTACGTGGCCAGACAGAAGAATCCTCGCGGTTGCGATGCCACCTACGCCGCCGTCGTTGACGCCCTGGATGTTTCGATCGGTCGCGTTCTCGCGGCGTTGGACAAGCAGGGCCTGCGTGACAACACGCTCGTTCTCTTCTTCTCCGACAACGGCGCTGGGCCGCGCGAGGGCGGCAGCAACGGCGTTTTGCGTGCTGGCAAAGGCAGTGTCTACGAAGGCGGCATCCGCACGCCCTGCATCCTTCGCTGGCCGGGACACGTACCGCAGGGCACCGTCAGCCAGCAGCCCGTCTCCACGCAGGATCTGTTTCCCACGCTCGCGGCCGCGGCGGCCGTACCGGTGCCCAGTGGTGCGAAGCTCGATGGCAGGAGCATGTGGCCCGCACTGCACGAGGGGCGTATCATCGCCCGCGACCCGTTCCTCATCGCGACGAACGACATTGCGATCATCGACGGCGAGTGGAAGCTCATCGAGACCCAGGAAGGCGAGCGATCGCTCTTTCACATCTCCACTGATATCTCCGAAACGACCGACTTGTTCGCACGCCAGCCCGAGATCGCCAGGCGCTTGACAGCCAAGCTGGCGGAACTGAAACAGGACCTGCCTGCCGCCACTCAAGGCCCAGGACCCGGCGGACGTGGCGGCGGCGGTCGCCCGCCCCCACCTCGCGGCGCAGGACGCGGAGGGTCGGCATCCAGGCCTCCGGATTGACAAGGCAGCAAGCCGATGGCCGAACGGTTGAGCCAATCGGCCAACGGACGCCCATGAACTCACCCACAGGAATCAAGACCGATGACAAACCCAACCCATCGACGCAGCTTCCTTCGCACTCTATGCATCGCGGTGCTTCTATCTCTCTACGCGGCAAGCCCGTCGTCTGCGGACAATTGGCCGCAGTTCCGCGGCCCCGGCGGCAGTGGAATCAGTGCCGAAAAAGACTTCCCCACCGAATGGAGCGACTCGAAGAACCTGAAGTGGAAGACACCGCTGCCTGGCCCGGGCAGTTCCAGCCCAATCGTCTGGGGCGATCGCATCCTTGTCACCTGCTATTCCGGCTACGGCATCGAGCGTGGCGAGGGCAACTCCGCGCAGCTCAAACGGCATCTGCTCTGCATCGGCCGAAAGGATGGCGCCATCCTCTGGCAACAAGCCATCGACTCGGCCGCCCGGGAAGACAGTTACGCCGGCTACATCGCCGAGCACGGCTACGCCAGCCACACCCCCGCCACCGATGGCCAGCGCATCTATGCCTTTTTCGGCAAGACCGGCGTGTTGGCCTTTGACATGGAGGGCAAGAAGCTCTGGCAAACCAGTGTGGGCACGATGTCCGGCAATCGCCGCTGGGGCTCGGCCGCCAGTCCGATCCTCCACCAGAACCTGGTCATCGTGAACGCCGCCGACGAAGACCGGACGATCTATGCCCTGGACAAGGCGACCGGGAAGGTGATCTGGAAGGCGCCGGGAAACCGACTGGAGCTCACCTATGGCACGCCGACCCTGGCCGCCACCGAAGGCGACAGACAGGAACTGCTGCTGGCCGTTCCCGGTGAAATCTGGGGCCTTAATCCCGACACCGGAAAACTCGTCTGGTACGCACAGTCGCCGCTAAGTGGCAACGTCTGCCCAAGCGTCGTGACCGACAAGGACACCGTCTACGCATTCGGCGGATTTCCGCGCACCGGGAGCGTGGCGGTGCGACGCAACGGACGTAACGACGTGACCAAAACGAATGTGCTCTGGTCAAGCAACACGGGGTCGTACGTGCCCACGCCGGTGTTGCACGAGGGTCGCCTCTACTGGGTGGATGATGTCGGGACCGCTTACTGCATGGAAGCCAGGACAGGCAAGATTATCTTCCAGGAAAGGCTGCAAATCCGCGGGCGCGGCAAGGTGTGCTACGCGGGAACGGTGATGGCGAATGAGCGGCTTTATTCGGTAACTCGCACGGGCGGCACGGTGGTGTGGGCGGCACAGAGCGAATTAAAGGAGATTGCGCGAAACCAGTTCCAGTCGGATGGAAGCGACTTCAATGCGTCCCCTTCGCTGAGCGGCGGAGCGGTGTTCCTGCGGTCGAACAAATTTGTGTATTGCGTCGAGGCAATGCCGACCGCACACGGCGACAAATCACAGTAATTGCGCGAGGTTCTGCTGTACGCGCTGCATGGATGGTCAAGGAATCTTGACGCCCGGCACGCTCAGGCGGACACGATACAGGCCGGTTCGGCACGTGATGTAGAGTGATTTCCAGTCGGCATCGCCAAAGGCGCAGTTGGCAGGCTGTTCGGGCGTGACGATGGTGCCGAGGTGCTTTCCACTGGAATCGAACACCATGACGCCTGGCCTGCATGCGCAGTAGATGTTGCCCTCGGTGTCCACCTTCATGCCGTCGGCGCCTGGCGTTTGCGCGAATACGCGTCCGTTCCCGACCGTGCCAGTCTGCGGCCACGTCAAAGGCGCGGATGTGGCCGCGTTCGGTGTCGTTGATGTAGAGCACCTTCTCGTCGGGCGTGAAGGCCAGTCCGTTGGGTTTGACGAAATCGCGCGCCAGCAGCGTGACCGCCTTTCCGTCAGGCGCAATCCGGTAGACACCCTGGAAATCCATTTCCCGATCGTCCGCCTTCACGCCATAGGGCGGATCGGTGAAATAGATAAAACCGTCGCTCTTGACGACGACATCGTTCGGACTGTTGAGCCGCTTGCCTTCATATCGCTCCGCAAGGACGGTGATCGCGCCGTCGGCCTCGGTGCGGGTAACGCGGCGAGCGCCGTGCTCGCAGGCGATCAAGCGGCCTTGCTTGTCGAGCGTCAGGCCGTTGGCGTTGTCGCTCGGTGTGCGGAAGGTCTCGAGCTTGCCGTCCTTGAAGCGGACGATGCGATTGGCGGGGATGTCGCTGAAGAGAAGCTCGCCCTTGGCAGCGACCCAGACCGGGCCTTCGGTGAACTTGAAATGCCCGGCGAGCTTCTCTACCGGAGTATTGAAATCGCCCGCGAATGCCGGTGCCGCCGCGATAATGCACGCACATGCCGATGCCAGGTTCATATGCACTCCTTCCGTTGTGCCGAAGTTTACCTCGGATCGCGGTTTTCGGCGCGCTCGCGGTGGTCGGGGGCCCGGTCATCCGGCCGGGGCGGGAGGCGTTCGTCGCCAGGCCTCTCGCCATCGCCCGAGCGCGTATAGACGACCTTCAACTCCGCAGTGCCGAGGGTGATTCCCTTCATCGCGGCCAGCAGCGTTTCGCGATCGACTTTTTCCGCTGGGATGCTGAGCTTCGGCGACGCCGAAAACGCGTAGATATATAGTGAGGATGTAGGTCTTCGCGCCGGGACCATTTGATCGCGGCGGGGCATACTCCGTTCGATCGTTGACGCTGTTCGTGCCGAGCGCGCCGATTCCCTTTACGTTCTTCGGCAGGCTCTGCACGTCGGCCAGAATGTCGTAGAGGATCCAGTACCACTTGGTCTGGTCAGGCGATACGTGGTGCATGATGACGGCAATCCGACCAGCAAAGAGATCCAACAGCATTGGGAGAAGGCTGGACGCAGGGGCAATGCCAGTCCCATACTCGCCGGGCTTCAGAAGACCGGTCAGCTCAAGCGCATCCCGATTCCCGGGCAACACAGCAGCCATCATGTTCTCAAGGACTCGGCGGGTGCGGCAGCACGGGCCGCAGCAGCGCCGCTCGCCAAGCCCGCGATCCGGCCGCACGCTCCTAGCGTTGCCGCCCCGCCAGCAAATCCGGAAAACCTCCACTGCGGCGTATTGACAGAGCATATGCAGCCGTGCGCACAGCCGCTGTAGACGTTGATGCAGTAACGATGTCCGGTGGGAAAGTGCGATTGGCAGGCGAATGGGCAGTAGCACTTGATGATGCGAGGCCGAGTGGGTGCCAACACCGGCTTGCTGGATCGGTGTGGCAGGAAGTACAAGGCCAGTGCCTGTTCCTGAGGCGGGCGGCCGTCCCATACCGGGCGGAATGTCGGCGCCATCCGCTGCGTCGCTGAGGCCTTGCTTCCACCGCGAAGCCCTACTTGCTGGCCAGCTTCGTCTGGAGCATCAGGTAGTGCGAAACGACGGACAGGCCTGGCCAGCTATCCGGCTTCTCGGTGGCCTCGAAGTTTTTCTGGATCTCGACATCGTAGGGTGCCAGCGCAGACCACATCCGCAGGATCTGGACCTTCGTATCCTTGTCGGCATCGAGCGTCACCGGCGCCGCGACGGGATCCTTGGGCTGCACGACGATCTTGCCCTTGACCGCTTTCACGTCCCACTCGACCCTGACGATCTGGCCGCTCAAGGCCCCGCTGCCGGCGGACGCCGGCTCCGCGGTTTTGGAGTTCGGCAAGCACGCGTTGACCACCTTGGCCCTGCCCGTCGCGGGCTGTACGGAGATCGCCATACCGGGCCCCAGGCTGCCGGGATTGCCGCCCACCCAACTCGTCTTAGCCGTGTCGATCAAGTGGGCGATGTCCTGCTTGGTGAACACCAGGCCGTGCTCGTAGGCGGCGACGATACCTCGGGTGTCGCCCTGGTAGTACCCGCCGTTGGGGTGAACGCCCACCCAGTGTTTGGTGGCCCTTCCGCCGGGCTTGTAGTCCCACGGCCCGGCCGGCTGCCAGTAGTTCCAGATCTCGTCGGTGCCATCGCCCTTGAGCGTCATTCGGCTCTTCTGCACCTTGAACCATTTTTCCGCGCGGTCCCTGTATTCCGCCTTGCCCGTCACGTCCCACAGGGCGAGCATCCAGCGGGCAACCTCGTTGGCCTTGTTGTCAGGGTGCGAGAAGGCGAGGTTGGGGTCCTGCCTCGCCTGGGGCCCGGCAGTCCAGTTGCCGTCCTTGTCGAGGCCGTAATACCCCACCACCGAGATCATCCCACCGTCCTTCGTCTCGCGCCAGCCGCCGCGCTTCACCCACTTCTCGCAGAGCTGCTCGGCGAGCTTGAGGTAGCCCTCGGCCTTCGCGCCGTACTTCTCTTTCATCGCTGGGGCCTTGAGGATCTCGCCGGACAACAGCACGGTGGGGCGGAACACCATCGCTTCGGCAAGCATGCTGTCCCCGAAGAGACGGTCGAGATTGTCCACTTGCGTGCCGTGGGGGTCTTTGCCCGGCCAGCCAACGTACCCGTCGGGTTCCTTCACCGCCCGCTTGATGAGGGAGTCCGTCCAGTCCACCCACAGGTCCACGTACTTGGTGTCCCGGGTGGCCATGTACCCGTAGTAGAAGCCGTCCATAATCGGCGTCATGGCCCAGGCAATGTCCTCGCCCACAGCGCGGTTGCACATGCGGTAGTTCCTGGCCTCCCCGGAGATGTTCTTGTCCCAGCGGACGAGCCAGTCTTTTTGCTTCACCTCATCCATCTTCGCAAGCGTCATCGCCGTGGCAGCGGGTCTCGGCGTGGGCTGCGCCTGGCAGGGCACTGCCACCGCCACAAGCCCCATGATGGACAGCACGATCATCGTCATCTTGCTCATGCTTCTTCTCCTGTTTCTTGACTGCCGCTCGTGCGGCGTGTACCGGAAACCCGATCCTTGCCGCCTCTAGCCGGCGTGCAACGCTTCTGAAGCCCGCGCCGCCCTCGCAATCGGCGCTACGGGGTGACGACAATGCTGAACGTCTGCCGGACGGCGCCGCTCTTGAGCCCGGCCCCGTGCCACAGCCCGCCCATCATGCAGGCATCGCAGCCGCACGGGTTATGCCCGTAGACGTTGAAGACCCTCACCGGATCGCCGAGTTCCGTACCGTCCCCGGAACGGTGGAAGCGGTGCTGAATCTGCTGAAACCACAGCGCCATGGCCTTCTCCCGGTCGCTCATGTCCGCGGTGACGGCCGAGGCGACGATCTCGTCGAGGCTACGGAAGTTGTTCCGGCCGTTCGAGAGCCACGGGTTGACCACGTCGGTGTCGCCCACGTTCTCCGCGCGCACACCGCGATTGGACTGCCAGGTCTGTTGCCGCATATCTACTCCAGGATCCAGCTTCCCCAAGCGTTCGGGCGGATTCGGATCTCCGAGGGTATGTCGTTGTTGATCGAGACCTCGGGGCTCTTGTCGCTCCACATATAGCGGATGGCGTTCTTGTTACCACCTTCGTTGCCGTAGATCACGCCCAGATCGCCGAGCAGGGCCAGGCCGCCCTTCGGTATCACGCCTAGCGCGGCCCACGGGACCGCCACTTCGACCACGTAGCCATCCTTCTCCACCTTCGCGTTCATCGGCAGATCGTTCCATGCCACGACCTCATCCAGGCTCTCTTTGCCGGAACTTCTGGTCTCGACGCTGAACGCGTTGGGCTTCTCTTTCTCCGCCGTCACGTAGCGGTAGCGCGTGGCCAGCAGTCTGCCATCGGCAGTGCGGGCGATGATGATGCGTACATCGCCTACGCGCATTTGCTGCTGGTTCTGGCCGCGCGACGGACGTTTTTCGAGATCGGTCGCGAGGTAGATTTCGACGGCGTCACCGGTCTTGAAGAGCAATTGCTGGTCGGTGGGCGTGTTGAGCAGCGGCGACTCGTCGCCGACCTGGAAGCGGACGTAAAGGTTGGCGTCGTCGCAGCCGACCTGCGCCTGGGCTGTGCGATTGCCTTCCATGCAAATGGTGAGCGGCTGGGCTGCGCCCATTCGTCGTACTTGCCGTCGGCGGCCGCGCCTTTGAGCCTCGGCACCTTGAGCGTCTTCTTGCCGAGCGCAACCTGCTGGGCCTCGAAGTTCTGCCGGCTCACCGCCTCGGACTTGGCGAGCATCTCCGGCGTGACTTGAACCGTCAACTTCTGCCGCTTGAGGGTATCGAGACCGGTCAACTCCCAGAGGCGCTGGTCGCAGTCGCCGCCGAGGAAGTACGTCTTGCCGGACTGCGGATGCTGAAACATTGCGCCGTTGAAGTTCTCAGTCAGCACCATGTGCTGGTCGAGCCTGTAGGCGCTGCGCTGGTCCTCGCCGAGGGCATCGACGAACAGGCCCTCCTTCTTGTCCAGGAGAAAATACTGGCCGTAGTAGCCGGTAATGGCCACCAAACCGGAAGTTGCGCCGGACGAGAACTGGCAGGCGCCGACGAGCGCGCCGGGCGGTAGGCGTCCGAGGTCCAGGCAAAGGCGCAATGTGCGTTCTGATATTCCCAGAGCCTGGCACCGTTGGCGGAATAGGCAACCACGCGATGGCCGGAGCCCTGCTCGCGCTGGCCGCGTTCCAGCGAGCCGCCGGAGACCAGGACGTAGATGTTGCCCTCATCGTCGGGCAGGTAGGTGGACACTGCGCCGCCGTCGGCCTCCTCGGCGACCACGGTCGGCTTGCGCGGGTCGCCGTACTTGAGGCCGCCCTGCTCGTTGAAGCCGAGGAAGTCCAAACGCACGATCTTAAAGGGCTTCGTCGTCTTCGTCCCACCCTGGCCGTGCCACTGCACACCCTCAGCCCAGTAGATGTTCAGCTTGTCGTCCATGGGGTGCCCGAGCCAGATGCCGGGGAGCGACGGACTGGTGCGCATTTCGGTGGGCTGCACCCGGCCGTCGTTGTTGTCATCCAGCCACCAGTTCTCCTTTCTCGGCGAGCGGAAAGCCAGGCGCGGCACGAAGCGATCCTGGACGACCTCGTACAGCACCGCGGCGTCCTTTGCCCAGAGAAATTTGCGGCCCTGGACCGTCGCGAACATCGCGCCCGAGTGGCCGCCGGGGCAGCCGAACTTGACGCCGCCATCTTCGCTGGGCCGCAGGATGACCGAATCGATCAGCCACGTGCCCCTGTCGTAGTCCACCTCGTAGCGCACGGAGTTGACGTAGACGTACCGCGGCTCGGCGGCGTCCACGTAACCGCGCATGGAATAGGAAATGGAGCCGAAGAACTCCCTCCACAGCGAGCCATCCGTATCCCACACGGAATAACGCTTGGGATCGCACTCGACATAGCTCCGACCAATGTCGTCCGCCTCTGCCACCCAGAGCCGGCCGTTCTTATCGACGGCGATGGCGTACGGCTTGAGCATGCCGGCAGGATCGTACTTGCCGACCAGGGGCCGCCCTCCGGGCTTGCCGTACTTGCGAAGCACCTGGCCGTCCGGCGCCAGCTTCCACACCTGCATGGTCTTCCCCTGCAGAGAGACATACACGTTCCCTTGCTTGTCGCAGGCCAGCATGCGCGGCGTGTCGAGGTCCCGGGCGATGGGCGTGAACTGCCTGGACTTGAGATCGTATCGGCCGACGGTGTTTTCGCTGACGGCATAGAGCGTGTCATCGGGCGACGTCGTCAAACCGAAAGGCGCCTTCAACTCGCCTTCTCCCTTCACGGCACCGGAGGCGAGATCGACGAGGTAGAGCTTGTTTTCGGCCAAGCTGCCGACCACGATCTGCTCGCCCAGGACAGCCAGGGAATGCATCTGCCACGCGCGGCCGCCCCAGGCATCGTTGCTCTCGTCCGGCCGCCTGGACGCAACCGGCACTTCCGGCCGGCCCCGGGTGAACGGGCTCAGGGCGCCCTTGGCCAGCTCGAACTTGACCAGCTTCCCGTTGCCTCGCTGGAGAAAATAGCCGAAGCCCTGGTGCAGCGCCAGAGCCGCGCCCATGGCTGCCGAACCGTATCGCTTCTTCCCGTCCAGATCGGTGCAGATGGTGGCCGGCGCGGCCTCGGCGTTCCCCGTGCCCAGGACCACGCGGTCGCCGTCGCTCGCAACGTACAGCGGCGAGTTGTAGTCACCAGCCCAACCGCCCGTGCCGTCCTCGGTTTGGTACGGCGGCGTGCCGCTCACGCCGATGTCGCACACCAGCTTCTGCTTGATCCCATCGTGCGTCAGCAGCCTGGCGATGTAACTGCCGGCCGGCAGCGGTTTGTCAAAATCGTCGAGCCCATCCCAAAGGTAGGTTTGCTGCCCCGCCTTGTACGGCTGGGCGCCAAGGCAGGTGCGCACCAGTCTCCCTTCAGCGTTGCAGATGGCGAGGCTGACCTTGCTGTCCCTTTCCAGCTTGAATGGGATGGGAATGTGCCCGGACGCGCGGCCCAATGCGGACTTCTTCGCCAGCTTCAGATTGCCGGCCTTCTCGAAGAGCGCCGTGCCCCACGAAGTCGGACCCATGTACCCGAGATCGCCGCTCGCGGCGTTGCGCACGTCGCTCATGCCACAGCGCACAGCCGTGCCGAGGTCGTTGCCCCAGTGCAACTGCCACTGGACTTGGGCCGTATCTCCGCCGGCGAACGGCCGCGCCGCACGCAGCACCGCCCATGAAATGCGGTACTCCAGAGCATACCCCTTGCCGTCAGCGTCCTTCAAGTAGGCGCCCTCGACGCCGGGCGGATTCAGCGCGGCATCCTTGAACCCGAGCGTGTGCTGGATGAAGAAGCCGGCCTTCTTGTCCTGCGTCGAGTACCACAGCGTGATGTGGTTGATGCACCGGTCGATGTCCGGAGGCGGTGGGCCGCCGCCCTGCAGGGTGGCCTTGGACTGCACGCCCGGCACGGCCAGGAAGCGCAGTTGGGTGGCGTCCGCGTTCCAGGCCATATTGACCTCGCCGCCGAAGCTGTAGTTGTTGACCATCGGCGTCGGGTCCTTCACCCGGGCACCGACGTAGAGATAGTCCTTGTCGTACATCATCGCGCCGCGGACCGAGTAGGATTCCTGGCTCGACTCGTCCAGGACCATCACGATGGCGCCGGAAAGGTCCCAGTCGTCCAGGTTGCCGTCGATGGTCACCTTCCCCGGCGCCGGGACCACGTGAATCTGCGAATGGTCGGTCTTGTTGACGATGGCGACGTAGGCGTGGGCCGCCGCGGGCGCTAGAATCGCCGCCGCCAGCAAGACGGCAGGCATCACGAGGGATCGGAGGTATCTCATCGTCATCTCTCCTTGGTTGTACACTCGCTGTCACGACCATGACCGTAAGCGTACTGTCATGTCCGCACTCGGTCATGGGTCTCGCAACGTGATCTCCCGATCTTCCGTCATCTCGGCCTTGGCCTCGGCCTTGCCGCTCTTGATGGTGTAGGACCGGCAATCGAACTTCTTGCCATTCTTGTACGTGTACTCGGCCAAGCGAACAGCGGCCACGCCCTTGTCGTCCGTGGTCGCCTTGCGGACTTCCTTGCCTTCCTTGTCCGCAATGACCACCTCGGCGGCGGCCTTGGGCTTGCCGTCATGGTCGAGCACCGTCACAGTGGCGGTCCATCCCCAGGCATAGCTGATGGCGTTGCTGTGGTACTCGAACAGGTCAGTCCAGCCTTCCAGCTTGTTGGAGTAGAAGCCCAGGTCGTTGGCGGCGTTACCGCCGTCGCCCAGGACGACCATCTTCACTGCGGCCAGCGCATCCTTGGCCTTCGTAAACGTGTTGCCGTGGAACAGTGTGTTGCTGGCGCTGCCGTAGTTGGAGCCGATCCACGCCACCGGGCAGTTGGACGTCACCTTGTTGCGGTAGATTTCCCCGCCGTTGGATGCGGACGCGATGAGAAACGCGAACGCCCCGCAATGGGCGATGTCCTGGTTGTCAACAGTGATCTCGTTGTCGTACACCTCGTTCGTGCCTCCGCCGACGGTGATGTAGAAGGCGTAGGCGCGCGGATCGTACTTCTCGAGCTGCGGGTAGCCCTTGCCCGTGACGCGGATCTTGTTGCGGTAGACCTTGTTGCCAAAGCAGCGCTTCTCGGCCGGCTCGGTCGGCTTCGCGTCGTAATCGCTGATGCGGACGGCGGTCGTGCTGTAGGTCCCATAGCGGTACTCGGCGTTGGGCGGCGCGGCCTCCACCTCGAAGACGTTGTCGTAGACCTCGACGCCGGTTCCGTAACCGATGTAAATGCCCGAACCGACCTTTGGCTTGAACTGGTTGCGGAAGATCTTCGTTCCGCTGCGGGGCGAGATCGAGTAGTGGTTGCTCACTGTCTGGCAGTTTACGAACAGGTTGTCATGGATCAGCGGACAGCCGCCGGAGAAATTGCCCTGACCGCCGATGAATTCGCAGTTGGCCACCTCGGTGGCCTCGCCGACCGACACGTTCATCTCCGACGTATCGTGCCGGTTGATGATGAACGGAGTATCCACCTCGAAGCGGCAGTTCTTCAGCGTCGCCCTGGATAACCTGGCGGCGTTGGCGTTGATGCCCGCGTTGAGAATCTTGACATTTTCCAGGGTGACCGTCACGTCAGCGGCATTCGACAGGATGCCAAACGTCCGCATGCCGACTGTTCCGTTTCTGATGATTCCGTTTTTGATGGTGATCCGGCCGGCGCCCTTGACCACCGGAATGCCTTCGACGGCCACGCCATTGGCGTCCTTCATGTTGTAGTCGAAGAAGGCGCATTCGGCCCATCGGGTCATGCTGGCGTAGCCTGCCGCCGGCTTGATCGCGCCCACGATGCCGATGCCGGCGTCCAGGGCCGGGCGGATGTCGCACTCGTCGATCTGGCAGTCGGTCTGGGTCTTGATCCGCAGGCGGTATTTGCCGGCCGGCTGGTGGTGCATGTGGGCGAATATCGTGCCGCCTCCCAACTCCGGATTCCTGTTGACCTCCGGCACCGTAACGCGCTTGTCGTCAAAGCCGTTGAACACGCAGGTGATGGGGTCGGCGTTCTCATCCTCGACGTTGACTGTCACCTTCATCTCTTTGGCACCCACGGCACACATTGCGTAGTAAGAGCGGTCCGCGACCGGCAGGGACACGTACGATGAGACGATCTCGTCCCCGGCCTTCAGTTCCAGGATCTTCTCGCCCACCATCGGGCGCACCGACGACGGCAGGACCTTGGCGCCTTTGGCCCTTGACACATCCCAGCCTTTGAGGTCTTCCTCGAAGCCGTAGTTCGGGATGTGCTCATACTTGCCGTCGGCGAACGTCACTGCGTGTCCGTTCAGGTCCAGCGTAACATCCTTGCCGAGGAAGATCGGGGTCATCGCACTGGAGATGTCGACTGTCAGCACGTACGTCTTGCCTGCGTCTGCGTAGCTGCCGGCCCTGGACACGGCAACCTCGTCAACCCTGAGGTCCTTCCGCGACGTGGTTTCCTTGTACTCGGCCAGCAGCGATGAAGTCCCCAGAGCGTACAACAACATGAATCCGGCGACAGTCAACAATCTTGCCATGGTTCCTGTTCCTTTGTCGTGCCTGCCCGAATCCACCGGCGGACCGCCAGTGTGCTCGCCTTCATCTCCGGTCTCGTCCGAGGATTCGCACGACCTCCTCGACAGCTTTTGTGGTGCCCGCATCATCCGACCCGCCGACGAGTAGCGCGTCCCGGCTCTGGTCTGTGGGGTCAAACGATGCGTCGTTGACGCTCTCGACGACACCAACGATGCCGCGCCCGGCGCCGGGGTGCTGATCATCAATCCTCTCGAAGATCTTGTCGTAGGTAAACGTCCCGGGTGCGGCCAGATGCGCCGTGATTCGGTTTGTAGCGGCGGAGCCGATGACGATCAGGTTGCGCGCGGCGTCGAGCGGGGCATTGCGAAACTCGGCGAGCTTGTGTTCGTAGTCCGCGCCCTCCGGGTGAACGATCGCGTCGAACCTGGTGGGCTGTATCTTCACGTCGGCGTCGTTGACCAGCTTTGCATCGCCTCCGGCGGCTTTGATCGCATCGACGAGACTCGCGGCGGCGGCTCGCACGAGCGGACTCGCGTTCGCCCCCAGCACCACTTCGGTCCCTACCTTCCGCAGCGCGATGTTCCGCACCTCGTACTCGGGACAATCGACATGCACCGCTTTGCTGGCCAGACGAACCAGCAGCATCCGTCCCATGCCGGCTTTCACCTCTATGTTCGCGATGCCTTTCGATCTCAGATCCGTGGCCGAGATGGATGCAGCCAGCACGCGCGGCCGGCGGTATTCGGGATCGCCGGCCAGGGCCCAGCCGCTCATCTGGTCGCGGCGGAGGATGGGGCGCTCGCCGGTGACATCGACGACGTCGTAGTCCCCGGCCGCCAGATCGCTGAGCGTGAGCGTCACGATGCGGTCGGATGAGTCGAACGACGCCAGGCCCGCGAGCCAGTAGTCGCGGCCCTGGAGCAGGCCCAGCGTGAGGAGCTGCGTTGAGGTCAAACCGCCGTCGGCACTGACCTGCGCGGGCGTGGTCGCGCCGGCTTTGTCCAGCGCGTCGCGGTACAGCTTCAGCGTGCTTGGCCAGTCAGCCGATTCCATCTTCTTCGCGTCATACGCCGGCAGGTCGGCGAGTTTCGAGGTCGCCACGTTTTCCATTTCAGCGCGGATTTCGGGCGTCGGGGCATAGGTCCGCGCGTCGAGCGAAAACGCCTGCGGCAGAAGGATGAGCTTGCCGCCGGCGGCGATGAACTTCCGCACGGCCGCAATCACTTCGGGTGATGCCGCCCTGGCCGGGCCGCCGGCGATGAGCACGCCATAGCGAGGCAGGTCCGCCAGGTTCTCGTCGCGCACCAGCCCGTAGCTCACGTGCAGCCGCCGCAGCGCCTGCGGCAGATCGCGCCAAAGCCCGGCGGTGTCCCAGGTTTGAAAGCTCCGTCCGGTCATCAGCACCGCAACGTTGCCCCTGGCCACCTGCGTCGGCAGAAAGAGCGGCGCGGCGCGCTGGGCCCACGCGAATGCCGCCGACATGCCCAATGTCGATGGCTCGATGGACACGTCAGGCAGGTCCACCGAGTCCGGGTGGAAGAAGAGCTTCTCGCCCGACCATGTGCGGAATCTCGCGTTTCTGGCGGATCATCTTCGTCGGGTGGAAATAGTGGAACGAGCCGTCGTTGTAGTCCTCCAGCCAGTGGTCCTTCATGCCCTCGAAAATCTCGGTGATCGTATGGGCATAGCCGAGCGCGCCGTAGCCGGCGCCCGGCTTCTCCTCGGCCTGCCACTCCTGCCCGCGCTTGGCGTAGCGACAGTAATCGACGTGGATGATCTCGAAGACCTTGCCGAAGTGCTCGGCCGCGGTGCGCGGGACGACATTCGACAGCCCATAACCCGCTGGCACAGCGCAGTACCAGCCATACAAGTCGCAAGGCGGCGCATAGTACCAAGTCGCGCGGGCGTATTCGCCCTTGGCCGCCGCCACGAGCATGGTGGGGTTCTCCTTCTTTAGCGCGTCGTAGATGACTTGGAGCCGGCGGGCGTTGTCCTCCGTCAGAAAGTCGGCGTAGTCCATCTCATTCGGCCGCGAGCCTTGCGAAACCGGGGTTTTCGGGATTGGCACGTCGGTGAATTTCGCGTAGCTCTCCTTGCGCTGGGCGTTCATCCTCTCGACCGTGCCGTACTTCTTCTCCAGCCATTGGTAGTAGTGGCTGTCGGGCGGGAAGAACGAGCCTTTGTGGTAGCCGGGCAACCAATACTCCTCGCTGATCTCGTAGCCGCCGAGGTCCGGGTGGTACTTCCATATGGATGCGAGCTTCATTGCCGCGCCGCTGATGAACGTATTGAACGGGTCGTAAAGCTGTTCGCGCGAGAGATCCTGCATCGACTTGGGGACCTCGTACTGAAGGCCGTTGATGTACAGGCTCATCAAGACCTTCTGGTCGTAGTAGCGCGTGGCCTCGCGGAAGCGATGAAAGACGATCGCATCCTTCAGCGCCGCGTCGACTCCGTGCGTTTGAAACGCCACGGCGCCAGACTTCGCCTCAGCTCCGATGCTCGCGACATTGCAGAGCAGGTAGTACCGGTAAACCTTCAGCAGGTCCGGCCGCTTGTGGCTCCAGATGCTCCAGCCGTGGTGCAGGTTGCGGAAGAACGGCTTGCCGTTCCACACGACGTAGCCGTCGCGAACCTCGCCCGTGGAGGGCACTCCCGACGCGGGCCAGTATTGGGCCGCCTCCGCAGGGGGGCCCGCGGGCGGAGCGGCCGATGCACCGGCACAAACAGCCAATGCGACGAGACAGGCAACGTGACATCGAATCGCCATGCTTCCATTCTCGTTCATGTCGAGCCTCCATTGACGGGCCAGTACCAGCGCACGCCGACGAATCGCTCCAGGAAATCCGCCACCGCCCACGCCGTGCCGTCATTGGCGTACGGGCCGGGTTGGTCGGCCACCTTGGGCAACTCGATCGTGCTGCCGACGAGGTAGACGCGATTGGCCGCCGTCTTGAGGACGAATCCCTCGATCGGAATCCGCGATGCGTCGATCCCGGCCTCCCGCGAGGCGGGGCAGTCGCCGATGACGATCGCGGGCACATCCGCGCACCGGCAGTTGCTGGACCACCTCAAGCTCGGCGCCCGTGCTGAGCTTGATGACCTCGACCAGCTCCTTGAGCATGATCGCCAGCGTCTTGCTCGGCCGGGGCTCCGCCACGTAGACCTTCGCGAGCGGCGCGCTGTCGCGGACGATGGCCAAGGGCGGGTGTTGTGGGGCTTCGTGAACGGTCACCGATGCCAGGTCCTTGACCTGCGGCGAGTCGCTCCCGGGCGTCTTGCCGCCCGATCCGTTCTGCTGCTTGATCTTTGCGTTGGACCAGTGCTCCTGGGCCTCTTTCAGGAAGTGCTCGAATGTCCAGGTGAGGTACTCCAACCGCTGGAGCGCAACCGGGTCGTCGCGCAACTCCTGTCGGGCCTGCTGCCAGAGCCGGGTCATCTTCCCGACCACCTTGGGCGTCCACGTCCTGCTGAATCCGCCGCTGTCGGGCCTCCCCGTGTTCCTGAAGGCCGATCCCGGCGTCTTCTCCCAGGCATCGCACATCAGGCGCAGCAAATCCCGGGTTGTCTGACCCGCCTTGCCGAACATGCGCTGACAGAACTCGTCCATGATCGCATCCACGTCCACGTCCGGGTTCCACAGGACCTTCGCCCAGCAGTAGACGGTGGGGGCCGTCTTCGACCACTCGTTGAGGAATTCGCCGTTGATGAACGATCCGGCCAGAAGGTCGCGGTTCCGTGCGTAATAGTCCTTCACGACGTGCGGATACTGCACCGGCGCGAAGGTCCACCCCGCCACGCCGTTGGAATACTCCCAGGTCTGGACCTTGTCGGGCGATTTCTTCCGCCATGCCGCCAGGTTCTTCTCGATTCCCTCTCGCACACGAGGGTCCTTCATCGTCGCAAAGGGTGTGGTACACAACTGGATCTGCACGTTGTCCGGGAACTCCACGTCCTCCGGGCACCTGGCGTAGTTCCAGTACGGCAGGTACATCACCATCTTCCCCGGCCAGCGACGCTTGACCTCCTCGGCGAACTTCTTGACGAAACGGGCGAGATGCTTCGATGGCCCGCCATCGCCCAGCGACCTCTGGCATCCTTCGCAGGTGCAGTCCAGAGGCATGTCAAACGGGGAGATCGTCACACACGTGCTGGTGACCCAACTCACCCCGTGGTTGTGCCACGCGGGGAGGTTCGACTGGCCCTTGTCCCATACCGCCTCACATCCGGCCAGTAGGAAATCAAAGGTCTCCTGCGAGCTATAACAGAGCATGCTGAAGTTGGGCTGGCCGTCTTTCTTCCTGGAAAACATCCCCTTGTGCGCGTCAATCAGCTTCTGGTTCTTCCAGATCTGCTGTGGATTGTGGACCTTGATCGTGTACGGCCAACTGTTGCCCAGCCGCAGCGTCGCGTAGAGCGGGGCCATGTGGATCACGTCGATGTCGGCCGGGATCGCGCGGTCGGTGGGAATGGGGTCGTTCTTCTCGAAAAACCTGGCCCGCCACTCGCCGGTTTTCCGGGAGTAGGATGGGTTGTAGTACTCGCGCTTGCGGAAGACCGGCGCATCGCTGTAATGGACCTGCCCGATCACCAGCGTTCTGGTCTTGGTGATGCTTCGACCGTTGACTTCGCTGGGCCAGTACCAGCGGACGCCGACGAAACGCTCGAGAAAATCGGCGATGGCCCATGCCGTGCCGTCGTTCGACCAGAACGCCCACGGGTTGCTCCCCGCCGGAAGCGTCACCGTGCTGCCGACGAGATAGACGCGATTGGCGGCCGTCTTGACCACAAACCCCTCGATCGGAATCCGCGCTGCGTCGATCCCCGCCTCCCGCGACGCGGCGCAGTCGCCGATGACGATCGCGGGCGTATCCGCGCCGGGCAATTGCTGGACCACCTCAAGCTCTGCGCCGGTGGAAAGCTTGATGACATCCACCAGCTCCTTGACCATGATCGCCAGCGTCTTGCTCGGCCGGGGCTCCGCCACGTAGACCTTGGCGATCGCGCGCCGTCGCGAACAATAGCCACCGGCGCGTGGCCGGGCGTGTCGATCATCTTGACCGGCGTCAGGTCCCGTGCCCGCGCCGGATCTTTGGCGGGCAAAGGCGCGGCCAGCGGCGCCTGGGCCGCCAACACCCCGACACCGCACAACGCCGCAAGAGCCAGTATCCCGACCTTCACGTTCGTCAAGAACACCGTTCCCATCGTCACCTCCGGCCAGTGGTCCTTTGCGCAGTGCGATTCGCGCATGATGACTGTCCGGATTTCTATACCGTTGCGAAGGGCGTCCGTGCTGTCATGGCATGCACCGCCGGGGCGATTTCACGAGCTGCGTGCGGGCCGCAGTCTTGACAGTTCATCATCGCGGCTGACCATGGAGCGAGCCGTCCGCTCGGCCGGCGTTTCAGGGCTTAGTGGGAGGACTCCTCGTGACGTCTACGGTGCTCGCGGCGGGGGTGTCGTTGCATCGACGGTCACATCAAACCCGCCCTTGCGCACGCCGTGAAGGGTGGCGGGCTGAAACCTGCCGGTGGCGGCCTGCCATTGCCAGGTGTCCGCGATCTCTGCGCCGGTGACGGCGATCGTCGCCTTGTCCGGACCGTCGGGGGTCAGGGTGAGCTTCAGGTCCTTGCGGTGCCAGGGATCGTAGATGCTGGCCAAACGCACCGAGCTGGTTTCGAGGCTGGCCTGGAGCTGCTGCCAGTTGAGCAGCTTGTTGTGATCGTTGGCGGTGGACAGGCCGATCCTGGCCTGGAAGGGCGCATCGGCCAGGAGCTGAAACTCGCACTGGGCCTTGTTCTTGGCGAGCTGATAGCGGCCTTGCGATTCGTTGAGCGCCTGCAGCTTGGCGCCCTGCATGAGCCAGGTGACCGTGACGGGCCTGGGGGACCGGATGTTGTCGAGGACCAGGACGTAGGAACCCTTGACCCAGATGAAGACTCGCCGGAAGCGATCGAGGGGCGGGCGGGTCTTGCCGGTCTTGGCGTCGGTGTAGGCCAGATACGAGCCTGCGGCTTCGCCTTCGGTGATGACCACGTCGCCGGCGTCTTTCCAGGCGACGATCCTGCCCATCTGCGTCATGTCGCCGCTGCCGGGCTGCTGCCACTCATCCCCTTCGGGCCGGCCTTGGACGGCCTGGCCGATGCCATTGATGAGGATGGTGTTATGGCCGGTCGTGAGCTTGCCGGGCTTGAGGGGGTAGCGGTCGGTCTCGGCGAGGTATTCCCCGTCGGCCAGAAGGATGAACGAGTTGGCGTCGGGCTGGTCGTGGGCGACGTTGAGATAGGGCAGAGCGCCTCGTTCATCCTTGGCGGTGGGTCGCCAGGCGTTGGCCTTGTAGCCGCCCATCGGGCCGCACTTGAACATGGCGGTGACGGCCTGGTCCTGCCAGTTTTCGCGCACAATCGCGATGCCCAGATCGGGGAGAAACGCGGTGGCAGGCATGCGGGTGTAGTTGCCCTCCTTGATCGACAGGTCATCGCACAGCAGCGAGAGCCAGGCGTAATCCCGGGTGCCGAAGGCCTTGCCGTTGACTTGGAGGGCATGGCGGATTCCATCGACGACGTCGGCCTGGCGCTGGAGGGCGGCGGTCTTCAGGAAGAACGGATGGAAGCTGCGGGCGCGAGTGAAGCAGTCGGCGAAGTACAGGGCCTCGGTCATGCCGGGAGCGGAAACCTGGAGCGTGTAAGCGCCGGCGTTGCGGAAGAAAGGAGACTGGAGATATCGCGTGCCCAGGCATTCGTCGGCGGCCTGGAAGGCGATGCCCAGCGCGCCGGCGCTGGAGCCGTAGCCGGGACCTTCGTGCTGGGAGCCGTCCACGGGGAGCCATTCGCACATGAAGGCCAGCTCGTTGCGGATCTCGCCCAGGAGCCATTGCTCCTCACTCTTGCCTTCGGCGGCGGCAAGGGCGGCGAGAGTGAGGCCCCAGTCGCGGTACCAGCGGTGGTTGTAGGCGGGGACGCCGCGCCAGTAGTTTCCGCCGGGGTTGCCGCCGCGATGCCCGCCGTAGTACATGGCGCGGGCGTGGAGCCACAGGAGCTGGCGGAACTGCTCGCGGAAGGCGGGATCCAGTTCGTCGTAGAGCCAGTCGAAGGTGAGGGCGGCGCCGACCATGGTGAAGGAGGCCGTGGTGTCGCTGTTGTCTTCATCATGGGCGGGAAGACGGCGCGTCCTCTCAAGCGTCTTGGCGTAGGAGTCGGGGGCATCGGGCATGGCCGGCTCGCCGCCTTCGGTCCAGTTGGCGGTGGTGGCCAGCCACTTGAGATAGGCCACGGACTTGTTCAGCGAGTCCTTGTCGCCCGTGAGGACGTGGTGGAGGGCGAGCATGGGCATCTGGAACAGGCCCACTTCCTGGCCCCACGCGTGAGAGGTTTTGCGGTCGACGGGGATGTTGCAGCTCTTCAGGTAGCCGAGCAGTTGCTCGCGATAGAGCTTGCCTTCTTCGGCGTTGTAGAGCGCCTTGACCTGAGGAATGCGCTGCGCGGTGAGCAGGAGGCGGGGGTGCTTGCCGGCGGCCGGCTCGACGAACTTGACGGGCTCGCCCCTGGGAGCGGGGTCGGTGGCCGGGATGAACGGCGGCGGAGGCGGTGGGGGCGTGACCTGCGCCTTCATCGCGCCGCCGAGGGAAACCTTCAGGCCGGCGATGTGGAGGACCTGTTTGCCGCCGGGAGTGCTGTCGCCGACGAAGACCAGCGAGGAGATGCCGGCGAGGCGGGTCTTGTTCCAGTCGAAACGAACAGTGGGCTGGTTGATGTTCTTGTCGTCAACCAGAATGCTCAGGCCCTTGTCGCCGTCCATCTTGAACGTCCACTTGTGCCAGCCCGCCTTGCGCGGAAGACCCAGGTACTGGACGATGTGGGAGGGCATGCTGCCGGACTTGGCCGGCTCGAACTCGCCCACGGAGTACGTGGCGTCGCCACTGAGGTAGGCGGCGTAGATGGAGCCGCTGACCAGCGCGTGGCCATCCTTGGTCATCAGTCCCCAGAGCGATCCGGCGCCGTGGATCTTGGGTTTGGCGGCGGCCGAGCCGTCGTCAAGAACGAAGAACTCGACGGTGCCGGCCAAATCGGCGTCGGCCAGCTTCCAGAAGGCGCGGCCGCCTGGGCCGATCTTGAGGGACCCGCCGGCGGCGCTGGGACAGGTGGTGGCCGGATCGACGGAGACATCGCCGTTGACAGTCCATCCGGCGAGGACGTCCTTGTTGTCGAATGTGATCTGCTTGTCCTGAGCCATGGCAGAGGCAGGGAGCAGTGCCACAATCACGATGAGCGACCCGCAGAGCTTGAGCATGGCCATCTCCAGCGAAGGGCTTGGGAAAGCACTTCACATGCTAACGCCATGAAGACGCAGGACAAGAAGAAGCAGATGGTCTGTCAGCGGCAGCCTGTTCGGCAGACGGCGGCGGTGCGCCCGGCAGTCAAGCCCTCAAATGTCCCCTTCACGCCCGGCCGGTGGGCTGAAGCGAAGCGGAATGCCCGCGCATGCATCCGGCAAGGATGCATCCACGCACCTCCTTCACCGCTTCGCCCACAATGCTCCGTGCGGCGCCCGAGCTGCTCAATGCTGTTCAGCTCCGGCCACGCCGAAAAACATAGACGCGGCCTGCGCGTGTCGGCAAGCCGCGGCATTTCTCAAGGCTGGATTTCCTCGACGTCTGTCTTGTCTTCCTCAGATTTGCGGCTCTGGAGCATGTAGCCGAACGCCTGCTGCAGCACGTACATCAGCAGCGGGATTTCGTTCCTGCTGTACGAACTGCTCGACTTCCATTCACCGGTCTTGTCCTTGTATCGCCTCTCGATGGTTGCTTTGAGCACGGTTCGGCTCTGGCCATCGATGGTCATCTCGTTCTCCCACAGGCTGCAGTTGATGGTGCCTGCCTGGAATTTCTTTACTGGTCCTGTCATTTTGTTTCACCTTAAAGCCCATCATCTGTCGTGACGGGCCTCTTCGCACCCCGGAGAAGAGGACCGCCGCCTACGGCGTGGCCGCCAGCCACGCTTCGGCCTTCTGCCGCCGGCGTTTCAGGCTCGCCTCCTCCAAATCCGCGACTTGTTCCTGGAGGTTTCGTGCCCGCATGTGCAGCTTGGCCAACGCCAGCATGTCGGGGCTCTCGATGTGTTCCTGGTCGATGATGCCCATCCTCAGGCACTTGAGCACCACGTACTTGGCTCGGCCTGGCAGTCGCTCCTTCACGATGCTGAACATGATGAGCACGTCCTTGAGCTGCTCTTTCAGCTTTTGAGCTTTGTACCGCACCTTGTTGAACCGATGACCTGGTACGCTGGAAATCCATGGTCCCGAATGCTCCCCAATCCGGCCTGCCGTTCTCGTTGACAGTCGGCTGAATCTCTCGCTGCCTGCGATGCACCGGCAATGCCAGAATCGGACCCCACTGTTCTGCGAACGCCTGTCGTTCCAGCTCCTCCGGGTCGGAAAGCTCCTCGTCGTCCAGGCCTGGAACGCTGCCGTATCGATTTGCCTGCTCCCTGACCAGAAGAGGTGATGCCGGTACATCCGCAACCTCATCCACTTCTTCGAATCCCGCTGTCTGTTTCATGTTCATGCCTCCGGGCTGCTCAACCGCTTGTGGCGGTTCGCCCACTACTGTCGCGAACCGCCGCGTCGTGCGTTTTGGGCAAGGGGGTCGGTGGTTCTGGCGTGGCGCAGAGTCCGAGCTCGCCCGCAGGCGAGTCGGACGGCCAGTTTAATGGATGTGTGGGCCGCGGCAGCGGCCGCCCTGATAAGTGCCGTGTCAAGCCATGCCAGGTTCCCGACGACTGGCGAGGAATTGCGAGTTTTCACCTGTAGCGGGAACCGCCTTTTACAGCTTTCGGCAAGCATTATGGATAACGGCCAAGACCTTGGCCGCTCTCGTCTTGCCGAAAGATCTAAATTGGCGGGACTGCGCGGTGAAAACTCCGGGTCCGAAGGACCCACATCGCGGCCAGGCCGCGACAACGCACGATCGTTTAACGCCAGCGCCAGGCTGAGCACCTCCCCGCCCTTCAGGAGATTGGTGCTGAGAGTGCCGCTGATGTAAATCGTGCCCGAGTTCTGCTGGACCCAGCCCTTAGCCTTGAGCCCGGCCACGCTTCTCCCCAGTTCGGCGTCATCACCTTCTTCATCTCCGCTCATTTTGGTCCCCCGGCGCCGCCCGATTTAGCGGACCGCCAGATTCTGAGCGAGCCGCCAAGATGAAAGGCATGCCTGAACCCGGAGCGCCAACCAGGCATCCTGCTGAAATGCGCGGCGTCTCGACCCTTATCCCGCATCGCAAGCAAGGCCCTGTGTCATCAAGCGCTGTCAGTTGGCGACCGGCTGGCGCGGGGGAGTAGAGTATGTGGAGTTTACGCGTCAGCCCCGGCAGCGGAATGGTTCCCCTTCCTTCCCTTCCTTCTATTCGTTTACTACAATTACTACAATTACTTTCAATATGGAAAGGATAATTAAGGGCTTTTCGCCGGGACGATTTCACAGGAAGCCGAAGAACACGAACCTCTGCTCTTGAGTTGACGGCCACGCGTAAACTCCACACATACTACCCCCCGGAGCAGGCGCACACATCTTGCTCAACTGAACCGCAGATTGCAGATCTCCAGCAGCACGCTCCGGTCAAACGTGAGCAGCACGCGATTCGTGTAGGTCCGGCCCTGCTTCGTGCTGACCAGCGCCACCAGCCCCACGCTCTGCAGGTAGCTCAGGTTCGAATAGAAGTAGACGTAGCTGAACGGCTTTTCGTGATGGTCCAGGCTGAAGCGGCAGTAGCGGCCGTAGATGTCCTTGGCAAAGTCCGTGTTCGCCATCGCCACCGCCCACAGAACCATGAGCGTCGCATCCGACAGGTCATTGATCAAGTCGATAACGATGTCCCGCCGTGCCCGCTCAAAGCAGTTGGTCAGCTCTTCCTCAGGGCTGGTCACCACGTAGCGGAGCGTCTTGATGGCCACCCGGGCATCGGAATTGGTCAGCCGGGTGGTCAGTGCGGCAATCTCCGCCAGCTTGCCCTGCTCGAATGACTTCAGGCCCTTGCTGGCGCGGTTGCGCAGGATGTCCACGAGCTGCTCGGCGTTGTAGTTCCGGAAATGCACTGGCAATGGCTGTAGGCTGCTGCGCGTCGCGGCGTCAAGCTCCTTGAGAACCTGCGGGCTGTTCGACAGCATGATCACCATAAAGGGCCGCTCGCTGCGGCTCAGCAGGTAGAGGATTTCCCGGCGCCGGTCCTTGATGCTCATCAGATCGATCTCATCGAGCACGACCACGGTGCGGCCGGCATACTTTCCGCAGAACCGCTCGAAGAGTTCCGCCAGGCTCGCGCCCCTTGCCTGCACCCCCAGGAAATGGGCGAGGATCTTGAAGCTCGTGTTGTGGTGCCGGCAGTTGGCGTAGAGAACGTTCAGCCCAGTCTCGGCATGCACCACCCGTTGCAGGTACCGCACTGACAGCGTCTTGCCTGAGCCCCGGCTGCCAATGATCGCGATGTGGTTCGGCACCCCGCTCAGTTCAAACCGGAGCATCTCCTGGATGAGCTGTCGGCACTCTTCCCGGAGCACCGGCTCCTGCGGAATATAGTTGAAATCGAAGACCGAGAAGTCCTTGACCTGATCGCACTCTTTGCCCAGGTACTGTTTCTGCTCCCGCAGGTAGGCCGCCATGTCCATCAGACGCATCAACTCCACCTGACGGATAAACCGCACTGGTACTTAAACCTTTCCTGCCCCTGGTCAGTGGCGGCACCGGTCTCGTAGCCATCCGCGACAGATTGACCTGCATCACAACCCTGGGACTCGAGTGAAGAGGCGATGCATTCGATGAAGCAGGCGAGAGTCCATTGCTCGTGTTGGGAATGGCCGCACGCTGAAGATTATCCCCGATCTGTCCAGCAGCTTTGGCCGCCACATCGCGCCGCCCCTTCGCATGATCTTTGATCTACGTTCGCTCCGCGGTCCTACCTGCTCACCCCTGCCCGCAGACTTCGCTGGCCATGTCAATCGCTCATTCTCACTCGCATGCCGTCGCACAAACCAGCGCCTCTCTCACCCAATCAACTTCTCCCTTCCCGAAAATACCCAATCATACATCTATTCGATTTTCGGGAAGATTCGTAACTCATTGCTCATCCGTCGGTTAATCCCTCATCCGCCATCCCGAAAATACACTCCTCGCGATGATTTTCGGGACAGTTTTGGGTGATTTTCGGGACAGTCCGGCGTGATTTTCGGGAACAGTCAAAAACCGTACTCTGGCTGGCGCTCGGGTGACGGATGCCCTTGTCGGCGGCTGGCGTGTGTGGTGATACGCGGCGGATGAGAAGGCAGCAGAAATGGCTCGAAGACAAGGGGTCAGGCGGGTCAGGCGGCTGATGGCGGAGCCTGAAGTACGGCGGGCATCTTGCTCCCCATAATTGACTGGAGTGGCAGGTCCAAGCGACCCCCGCGGAACCAGATGGGGGCGCCGACTCCGCCCGCTACGAGACTGGCCTCGTCCGTCAACCAGATGAAATCACTGGGTGGCGTTCCCCGGACCACGCGACAAAGTGCCGCCAACCGAGGCTGTTGATCGGTTACGAACAACACGCGAAAGCCCTTCAACTCCGCCTGCAAGACCTGCTCGTACCGCTTGTACTCGCCGGACCGAAACCGCCCCTGGTAGTTGAGAATCTTCTGGCGGATATCGCTGCCGCCATGGCTGGCCAGGGTCTCGGTTCCCCGGTCGGCCTCCAGGAAGAACAACAGAGTCCTGCCAAGCCCCGTATGGCTGAGCCCGAAGATGGCATCCGGCACGAGGCTGGCGCGTTCATTGTCATCACGACCGGCAACGTCAGAATTGCCCGGCAGCACGAACTTCCTCCGGAACTCTGGCCAAGTGCGTGTCATCACCGCGAGGTGGGCGCGAAACGTGTTAATCAGAAGCTGGTGTCGCACCAGTTTCGGGTTCAACATCACCACCAGCTTCTTCGCTTTCTCCGACATGTCGAGGCCGGCATCGCACAGGAACTTCAGGCCCAGGGATGTGAGGCTCAAGATCTTCTCCGGTCGCCCGCGGCCCTCGCCTGCGGCCATGGTCCCAGCCTGCACCAGCTGCCGCTTCTCCAAGACGCCGACTTGGCGGCGGACCGTATCTTCCTTCCGGCCGCTCAGTAGCGTCAGTTGGTGAACGGTGACGACGCGCAGGTCCGCAATCGCTCCCAGAAGATCCAAGTCGTGCCCATCGGCCGATGTACTCATGATCGCTCCTCTCGGTTCTGCGGGAAACAGACGGACGCTTCCCAGAGAGAGCGGCAGGTTGACGGGCGCGGTTTCAGTCGGGCCGATGAGGGTCGAGCGATCAACAGCAACTCTCTATGCCTGTCGGCATGACGCGCCACGAATCACCATCGTGTTCAACAAGGCGCGCGGGATTTCAGCAGTATGCCTCGCCCAGCGACGGGGATGGGGTATAGCAGCAACTGCCGAGAGCTGCCTAACCTAACCTAAATGCAGCCTCTACGGTTCATGCGTCCATTATCTCGCCGAACCGCAGAGACCGCAGCACGCTACTGCGCCTCGACTCTCTGGCACACCTGCAGGATGATCGGCCCCAGCAGCCCGGATGCCACCAATGGGGCGTCCTTTTTCCAAAGCCGCCAACTGGTGAACGTGAAACGGCCGGCGGGACTGGGCGTGTCCTGTTCGAGCCACTGCGGCCAGTTCTTCAGGGTCCCGTTGGCATTGCGATCGCTGTCCTCGGGAAGCTGCTCATCCCCGATCATCCGGTTGATCCAGAGATTGACCACCTTGACCTCCAGCGCGTTCTCCGCGGCCCGCAGCACATCGGTCACGTCAAGCCGGAACGGCGCCTTCCACAGAATGCCCAGTTCGCGCCCGTTGAGCTTCACCTTGGCCATCACCGCGACCCGCCCCAGGTCCAGGTACACCCGCCGGCCCGGGCCGAGCATCTCGGGCGGGATGTTGAACGCCTTGCGATACGTGGCCGCGCCAGAGTAGTAGCGGATACCGTCCTCCGGGCGTTTGCTCCAGTCCACCAGTGTCGGAAAGGCCGTCTTCTCCGGGCCGCCCCACTTGGGATCGAACGACACCTCCCACGGCCCGGTGACCTCCAGCGGCTTGGGCAGATCAGCAACGACAGTCTTCCGGCTGCGGCCGTCGGCGGTCCTGATCTCATACGCACCGCTGCGCCAGAATCTCGCGGGCCACCAGGTCGATGGCAGGCATGTCGGGCGATGTGACGGCCGGGCGGGCAGACTGCGCGAGTTTGGCGATCTCCGCATCATCGAGTGCCCGGTCGAACTGCTGCAGGCCCGCTATCTGTCCGCCGAAGGCGTTGGTCGCTCGCCCATGCACTACGCCCACACCCGGATGTACGACGAAGGGGCTCTTTAGGCCCGCGCGCACCAGCTTGCCGTTCAGATACAGGCTGGGGCGGTTGTCGCGGTACACGATGGCGATGTGTGTCCAATCCGTCAGCGTCGCCGCATGCACGAGAGTGGCGGGGAAGTGATTCGCCCCATGCTCGGTGACACACACGCCGTTGCGCCCGACGGCAATGCCCGCGCCGGCGTCGGCGTCCGTCCACACTTCGTGCCCGGGCGGCGGATAGAGCACGTCGTTACGGGCGGCGTTCAGATACGTAACGCCGTGATCCGTCTCCGGCGGCAGCGCCGTGTCGGCGTCCGGCTTGACCCAGACGGCCATCGTGAACGTGCCGGCGATCGCATTCGAGGCCTGCGTCGTCGGAACGGCATTCGTACGCAGCAGTTCCTGGCCGTCGCGCGTGACCGACACGATACGCTGCGACGGGTCATCCACCCCGGGCCAGAACACGACGAAGACCGACTCGGTCGGCCCGAAATGCAGCGGGACGCGCGTGCATCCGTCTTTCGCCTCATACACGGACAGCGGCGTCATCCGCCCGGTCTCGGGATGCCAAAGCTGCGGGCGTTTCCCCGTCATGCGGAACAGGCAAGTGGCGTCGAAGTCTTGCTCGGCGCCGTTGGCGATGAAATAGACATCGGCGTCGTCGATCTGGCGGTGGATATAACGCAGCGGGCGGTCCGACCGGAAGTCCTCCGGCACGCCCAAAGCGGCCAGCACCTTCTCGACTGGCTTGTCCGTCACCAGCTTGCCCGATGTCCAGAGTGCCTCAACCAGCTTCTGCACCTCCTCATCGCAGCGCGGATAGTCGGCCAGGCTCGGCGATTTCAGCGGCCGCGACGGCGCGACCACCGTGGCGCCCGCCGCCACCAACTGCTGGATCTTTTGCAGCAGCGCCGGCGTCATGGTCTCGACCTGCGGCAGCACCAGTACGCGGTAGCTCATGCCATCGGGCAGCACGATGCGGCCATCCTTCACGCTCATCCGCGTCAGCACCACTTCCGGCGTGCAGCCGTCGAAGTTGTACCCGCCCCGGCAATAGGCGCTGCGCAAGCCGTCGCCGGCGGGGCAAACCGCCGCGGCGCGCCCTCTGGCTGAAGGTAGCACACGTCGGCGACGAACAGCCCCTGTTGCAGCAGGTATTGGCATCGCGCCAGGTACTCGTGCCAGGCCTTGGATTGCTCCCACCATGTCTGCGTGCGCTCGTAGTGCAGCCCCCACGGCCCCATCGACATGCCCGGCGGCCGCCTGCGCCAAGGCTGCAGCGCGTAGCGGTGGAAGACAAAGCGGTTGATCCCTTCGCAGAAGGCCCAGTCGCCCAAGTCTTTCACGATGGCCGGATGCCCCAGCCATTTCTCGGCGTCGGTGGCGGTGAAGGCCTCGGCGCCGGTGATCCGCTTGCCGTAGACGTGAGCGGCTGAGGTCATTTCGGTGCAACTGTAGGCGGCCCCGTACTTACCCCACGACCAGAACTCGCCCATGGGCTCGTCGGCCTGCCCGGCGTAGGTCATCTCATCGCAGGGCACGCCGTCGTACGCCTCGATCGACAGTCGCATTCCATGCCGGCCCGCTAGCGTGCGGAAATGCCCGGCGTAGTTCTCGACGATCAGGTCCGAGACCGTCTGGCGCAAGTCCCACAGGAACCGCTCGGAGATCTCCATGCTGTCCACAACTCGCCCCGTGAACACCGGCAGGAACGGCAGAATGTCGTAGCCTCGCAGCCGACGGAATTCCTCGCGACGTGCCGGGGTCCAGTTCTGCGAGCCAACCTCCCAACTGTCGATGTGCGTGGAGACGAGAGCCTTGCCCTCGCCGGCCAGAGGCTTGGAGTCGGCGATGAGCTTGCCCATCAGGCCGTCGAACATCGCCTCGGCAGCCTGTTTGCTGAACTTGTCGCACTCCAGGCCACGACCATCCGACGGCGCCGGCGAATTGACCGCGCCCGTCGTGGTATGGCCGAAACGGAGGATCGTCCACTTGCCGGCGGGCACGTCCCACGCGAGCTTGCCGCTGGCATCCATCTGGGCCGTCAGGTCCACGATGCGCTGCCGTGGGATCGTCAGTTCCGCCGGTACGGCCGACCATTGCGCCGGCGACGTGAAGTGCTGCGACGTGAACGATGCCTTGCCCTGGATGTTTTCGATCCGGCAGCGCGGGCTCAATTCCATCTCGGCAATCGAGAGCTTTTCAAGTTTCGGATCGGCACTGGTGAACAACACCCGGAAGTAGCGCGCGGTGACGGCGGGGAAATCCACTTCGCGCGTTGTCTGGTTCATCCCGCGTACCACCTTGAATGCCTTGCCGTCATCCGAGCATTGCAGCTCGGCGCTGAACGGATGCTGCGGCCCCGCCAGGGTCAGCCGGAAGATGCGGGCGGTATACGGCTGCGGAAACTCGATCTGCACGAACTGCGGCGCGCCTTTCTCCGGACGCGGCAGGGTGATCGCCGTCTTCGGATCACCGTCAATCACCTTCCGGAGATCGGTGCCCGGATCGGCCGAGCTGCTCGTCATTTTCGGCGAGAGGTCCGTCAGCTTGACGTCCTCGCCGGCGGGCGTGGGAAAGGCGAGCACGGTGATGTCGCGGTAGTAGTCTCTCACCGCCGGCGGCCTGATCAGCGCGCCCTCGAAGCGACGAGCGCCCTCGACGTGCGTCTCGCTCCACACCACCTTCTGCATCGACAGCTCCGGCGTGATCCACGGCCCGCCGCTGCCGCACCAGCCGGCGTCGTTGTTCATGTTTACTTCCAGCCCCAGCCGGCTGGCCTCAGAGCAGACGAACTTGAACAGCTCCCGCCACTCCGGCCCGGCGAAGCGCGCCGGTCCCTTGGGAGCGCCCTGGTCCACCTCCATGATGAGCACGCCCCCGATGCCGGTTCGCTTCATCGCCTCCAGGTCCGCGGTGATGCCCTCTTTGGTGATGTTCCCATCCAGCCAGAACCAATAGACCCAGGGCCGCGCCACGCGGGCGGAGCGGCGAACTTGCCCACGTCCGCCGCTGGCGGCTCCGCTGACCATGCGGCTATGCCGGTCAGAAGAAGCCAAAATGTCCCGAGAACGGCCGCCAACTGGCCCGTCGCTGTTTTGCGTTTCATCATGGCATTGACCTCTTTACCTGTTCACCTCTTCACCCCTTCACTCATGTACTCCTTCAGCAGCCGCAGGTACAGGCGATAGTCCTGCATCGACACCGCCGGCGGCGTCTGGTGATCGACGCTGGGAATGAAGCCGCCCATCCTCATCAGCGGCAAGAGCCGCTCAAACTCGCCTCGCATCGCCGCCTCTCCTCGATGCATCACCAGCTTGTCGTAGTGCCCGATCATCCGCAGTTTCGGGTAACGCCGCCGAAGCTGCAGGCCATCCACCCCCGCCTGCCGTTCCAGCGGCAGCACACCATCAACTCCCACTGCCATCAGCCAGGGCGCCATGGCCGTCACGTCGCCGTCAGTGTCCACGATCACCAGCATCTTCATCGCCTTCGTACGTTCCAGCAGCTCGCGGTAATACGGCGCCAGGAACTGATCGAATATCTTCGGCCCGATCATCGGGCCGTGGTTGTAGCTCATGTCCTCGGCGATGGTTATGAACGTGGGCACGCACGCCTTCTCGATCCCCTCCAGCAGGCGCAGGTTGAACTCCAGCAGGTCGCGGTTGATGCGGTGGACCAATTCCGGCTGGTCGTAGTAGGCGTACATCAACCGCTCGAAGGTCATCAGCGTTCTCGGAAACCAGAAGAAGCCTTCGAGGGTAACCCACACGACGACCTCGCCTTCGCGCTGCCGCGCTGCCCATGCCCGCATCCCATCCAATGCCACCGAGTGGTCCGGGTACAGCCGCCGGCGAACCGACAGGTAATCGTCCATGTTCCCCACCGTGCCCTCGACGTGGTGTTGGCGGGCCTCGATGGTCGGCTGAGTTGTGCTAAACCAGAACTGCTTGTAGGGATCGAGGCCGAAAAACTGAGAGATCTCAAACACCTCGTTCATCTCTGTCGGCAGCCCCTCGGTGTGCCAGCGAGCGATGGTCTTGTCCCACCACATGGCCCACTCCCAGCGTGGAAGCCGGTCCAGCGGCTGAAAGTTCATCACCGCGCAAATCGCTCGACGTGGTTCATGGAAACTGCCGCCATGTCGTCCTCCTGCGCTGTTGGGCGACGCCGCCCATGGTAGCCAGTTCCAACCGCGCGACAACGCTCCGCACCTTCCCGGGCCCGGGTCAGGCGCGTCACGGCGCCTCGACGAGCACGTTGTGCTCGTTCCTGAGCACAGCAGCGACATCCAGAAGTCACCGAGGATTGCCTGTGCAGTTCACGCTACAATGGTCGCCATGAAGCACATGACCATCACAGTGGGCCTGATTGCACTATTCGTGGGTTGGGGAGTGGGTGCCGCTGGGCAGGCGCGTGCGGCCACCTATGTGGTGCACCAGGCATCGCCTGCGGCTGCGGACACCAACACGGGAACGGAGGAGAAGCCCTTCAAGACCGTCCAGCATGCCGATTCCGGGGTTGGCGCAGGGCACTCAATCAAAGTGCACGGGGACCCGGGGACGTGACGGCGGTAAGGAGGCGAGTCCAGACTTACGCAGCGCGATGGTAATACCACAATAGGCCTCAGACAGAGACGCTCGTGGCACTGGACTTGGTAATCGGCTTGGCCGGCTCTCTCGTCGGGTTGAAGAGGAAGTTCGTAGTGTGAGCTTCAGCCCGTATCCCCGTCCCCGGTATCCTATGCCGCAACGCGAGCGTCACGGCTGACTAACCACTCACATGGGAATGCCTCGGTGCGCAATCTCTCTCCTCCTGCTGCTCTGCGCCACGGCCTCCGCACAGCCGGCCACGCAACCCGCGCCGCCGGTCAATCTCCTGGCGACCGGCGATTTTGGGCATTACGAAACCCAGAAGTCCGTCGCCGACGCCATGGCGGGGTATGTCGACAAGCACCGCGTGCCTCTGAGCGCGGTTCTTTTCGTCGGCGACAACTTCTCCATCGCGCTGAGCGGCCCGGCCGATCCCGCCTTCAAACGCCTTTTCGAGGAGATGTACGACGCCAAGCGGCTGAACGTGCCGTTCTATGTCATCGCGGGGAACTGGGATTATTGGAACGCCGGCAATCTCGATGCCGAGCTTGCTTATTCCCGACTCAACCCGAAGTCCCGCTGGAAATATCCCTCGAAATGGTATCGCGTCAACATGCCCGAAAGACAGCCGCTCGTCACGATCTTCATGCTCGATAATGATCGCGAGGAACTGCTCAAGACGGGTGAGTGGCAGACGCAGAACGACTGGCTCCGCAAGGAACTGGTCAAGCCGCATGCCGTATGGACCATCATCGTCGCCCATCACCCCATCTTCAGCGACGGCATGCATGGCGATAATGAGGATCTCCAGAAGGAATGGGCGCCGCTGGTCAAGGAGCACAAGATCGACTTCTACATCGCCGGCCACGATCACGACCTGCAGCACCTGGAAATCCCCGGCTACTCCACGAGCTTCATCGTCAGCGGAGCCGGCGGTAAACCGGCGCGGCAGCCCGCCCGCTTCGATCGAGGGCCATTCGCACGCGGCGTCAATGGCTTCGTTCATCTGCAGATCGGGCCGGAGAAGGCCGAAGTGCGCTACATCGATGTCGAAGGCCAGACGATCCACCAATTCGGTCGCGCGAAGGAATAGCTCTCAGGATCTCAAGTCCCAGATTTCAAATCTCACATTGGTTGCGTTGTCGCCACATCCTTCCGTAGTTTCCCCGCGGCTACGGGCGCAGCCGCGACCGCGGCAAGCGCGAACGGCCCCATCGGCCGACGAGCAGGCAAACCGACCCGGGACCCGCAGTTCTCAATTCGGAAATCCCGAATGCAGAACGGACGCCGATTCAGAGGTCAATGCACCTGTTGTTCCGACGGTGTGTAGACCTACACGCCATACCGGCGCTGGCATACGGGGGACATCACATCGCGGACGCCAGGAGATGGTGATGGTGCCGCCGAAGACCAGGATGGTAACGACGACAGTTGTCAGGCCGTAGCGCACGCGGGTAATCCGGGCGAGCCAGTTATCGAGGGTGTAGAGCACCACAACGGAGAAGATGCCGGCCAGGCCGAGCAGGTGTGCATGGATCTGGAACCAGAGAAGGAGGAAAACACCCAGGACGAGGCCGGCGAGAGCGACAACCGTGAGGGCCCGGCGGAAGAAGCTGCAAGACGCTCACGCCCTCGCCCATCGCCACTCACGCCGTCGCGGATCTCTCGGTCGCAAAATGGCGTGTCATGTTTACCCGCTTCAAGAATGGTGGTATAGGTTACAAGAGCGTGCCAGCTCAACCGGGCTCGCCCGTTAAGGCGCTCTGAACTTGGACTCAGACTCATGCGAAGGCGGACAGGCTTTACGCTCGTGGAATTGCTGGTGGTGATCGGCATCATCGCTCTGCTTGTGGGTATCCTGCTGCCGGCCCTGTCGGCCGCCACGGCGGTCGCCAAGTCCGTCAAGTGCAGGTCCAATCTGAGAAGCATCGGGATGGCCATGCTCCTGTACCAGCAGAACAATGCCGGCTACGTCGTTCCGTCGTACAACATGATCGGCTCGGGCCGAGGGCCGGACAACCCGCTGGATGGCTGGTGTGCGATCTTGGACCGTGACAAGCTCATGCCAGCGTCGGAACGAGGCTCGGACACCGCCTTCTGGTGTCCAGAAACCAACGAATCCTTCGGCATGTCGGGGACAGAGATTGACCCCAACGGTTTTCAGTATTGGCCCGTCAGCAGCGTCGATCAGACGCTCCAATTGGGCGTGATCATCCCCGAGCGCGGGTTCAACAAGATCATCCGTTGCAGCTACTGGATCAATGCCAACAACCCCATCGGAACGACCAAGCCGACGGCGGAAAACGACAAATTCTACACCGCGTCGGTCGGCTACACCGCCGCCGACGGCACCAAGATACGCCCCACCAGGGCGGTCGCTTTCAGAAGGACCTCGAACCTGATCGCCGTGGCCGACGGAGTGTATGCGGGCCAACAATCCGCGACGCGCATCGGCGAAAGCAAACACCGCGTGGCGTATCGCCACCCTAACAACGCCGCCAACGTCCTGTTCGCAGACGGCCACGTGGACCAGATTTCCAACAACAACTTCCCGCATTCGGCCGGTGGCAGCATCTCCCTCGATCAAGCCCGTGCGGAGAACGGGGGATCCTACACGCTCTACGCAGATGACGGCTGGCTGTCGAACTAATCCAATCAACGCGGAGATCGAACATGACCCTGCACTCATCGCGACTCATCGCAACGGCGGCCACGGCGCTGGCCATCGCACTCGCCACGGTCGGCTGTGCCGGTCCTGCGGCACGCCTGCAACCGGGCCGCAGCTTTCCAAGCCAGCCCACGCGCACGACCGAAGTCAATTTCGTCAGCTTGGAACTCGGCAAGACCCCGGCCGATTTCCGCGTGGAGCAGACTGGTGTTGGAGACCCGGCATCCTGGCTCGTCGTGGCCGATCCCACGCAGACAAGGCGTGTCCTGGGCCAGACCTCGGCCGACGCCGTCAACAAGCAGCGATTCCCCCTGTGCATCTACGAGCCGCTGTCACTGCGCAACGTAGAGGCGTCGGTGCGCTTCAAGCCCATCTCCGGCAAGGTGGACCAATCCGGCGGCGTTATCGTTCGCTACCAGGACAAGAACAACTATTACGTTCTGCGCACAACATCCTTGAGGACAACGTGCGGTTTTACAAGTTGGAAAAGGGAAAGAGGTTCCTGATCGCCGGCATACCCGCCCGAATAACGCCCGGTCAGTGGCACACGCTGACCCTGTTGGCCGACGGCCCGCGGTTTATCGCCACCTTCGATGACCAGCAGTTCGAGGCCGGTGACATCACATTCGCCGACCCGGGCAAGATCGGCCTGTGGACCAAAGCCGACGCACTGACCGAGTTCGATCACCTCGTGGTCAAGAGCTACGATCTGCCCATCGCCACGAAGCCTGCTGCTCCCTGAAGCGCATGGTCCAGGGATCCTCTTGAGGCCATTGCGAGCGGGGGAAAAACCGTTCTTGTTTGGTTTAGGGCGGACCCGCTCAGGAATTCGATCGTCCATTCCCTGGTCATCGCGCTCGCCGCGGAGGCTGACGACGTTTGCCGCTGTGCGAAGTCCATCTCAACGACCACTCCATGCCGCCAGTAACCTATGCAGCATTCGTGGCACGGACCTCAGGCACCTGATTACCAATGGATGGCTCAACATGATACGCAGTCCCTTGTTTCCATGCCGGATCCTAGCGGTCGCGGTGCTGCTCACGGCCCAGGCGCTTTTCGCGGCCCCCGCCAAGAACGTCATCGTCTGCATCAGTGACGGCTGCGGGTTCAACTCTTTCAATGCGGCCAGCTACTACGAATTCGGCCGCCTGGGCGCCCAGGTCTACGACGGCCCCGAATGGCTCAAGCTGGCGCACCACACGATCTCGCTCAACCAGATCAGGTCCAATCCCAGCAGCACCACCAGGCCCAATTCCGTCGGCGGCATCGACCCCGCCAGCTTCTGGGATCTGCATGCCGACGTGGCCGCCGTCCGCGCTGGCGTCGGGCGTGCCGTTCAAGGGCTATACGCTGCTCAAGACCAGCCCCACCGACTCGGCCGCTGCCGCCACCGCCATGGCGCTGGGCACCAAGGTGCTCAACGGCCGGCTGAACTATGTCGACGACGGCCATTCGGAAGGCCCGGCCACGACCAAGTGCATCTCCGAGATCGCCAAGTCGCTCGGCAAGTCGGCGGGCGTGATCACCAGCGTCGACTGGAGCGATGCCACACCGGCCGGCTTCGGCGCGGCCCACAACATCGGCCGCGGCAACCGCAAGGAAATCGCCAACGAAATGCTGACCGCGGGTGTGCTGGATGTCATCATGGGCGCGGGGCACCCGGAATACGACTCGAACGGTGCGCCACGCGAGCCGCGCGAATCGCACTATGATCGTGTCGGCGGGCAGTTCACGTGGGAGCTGCTCAAGTCGGGCACTCACAGCCGCGGATGGAAGCTGATCGAGACCAAGGCCGCCTTCGAGGCGCTGATGTCGGGCCCGACGCCCGCGCGTGCTGGGGACGTTTCAGAATTACACGACGCTCCAGCAGGATCGGGCCACGCGCGACTGGAACGGCGATGGCCGGGTGGACAGCGCCGATCTGAAGGTTGCCCCGCCCTTCGGGGACCCGTTCATCCCGACGATGCCGACGCTGGTTGCGATGACGCGTGGCGCGCTCAATGTCATGGGCAAGAACCCCAGGGGCTTCTTCCTCATGGTCGAGGGCGGCGCCATCGACCACGCCGCTCACGCCAACCAGCCAGGCCGGCTCATCGAGGAGCAGATCGATTTCAATCATTCCATTCAGGCCATCGTCGATTGGGTCAACATCCACAGCAACTGGGATGAGACGCTGGTCATCATCACGGCCGACCACGAGACGGGCCTGATCTGGGGCAGCAACTCCGACGTGGTGGCTTTCCAACCGATGCTGAACCGCGGCCCGCGCCATGTACCGGCCATGTGGTTCAACAGCGGCGGCCACAGCAACAGCCTCGTGCCCCTCCTAGCTCGCGGCCCCGGCGCAGATCTGCTGGCCAAGCGAGTCAGCGGCACCGATCCGCTTTACGGCCAGTACGTGGAGAACACGGTGATTTTCGAGGCGATGAAGGCCGCCTTCACCGGCAGCGCGCATGGCGAGAACGGCTACGGCAACGGCGGCAATGATGGCAAATCGCCCCAGCCGCATGAGGATCGCCGCCGCTATGGCGACGACGGCGACGACCCCCAACGATAGGACCAACCACGGAGAACGACATGCGACGAGTGTTGATGATCGTGCTGATCGCCACCTTGGCGGCCTGCGCTGGCCGCGACGGCGGCTTTGCGGGCAGACATCGTGGCAAGCTGTCGGGTGAGCGTCATAAGAATGACCTGCCCGTCAGCTCTGTCACGCTCTATGCGGGCGGCGCCGCTTACATCGAACACAAGGGCACCATCAAAGACGATGCCACCATCGAGTTGCGATTCAAGGACGGCCAGTTGGACGGCGTGCTCAAGAGCCTCATCGTGCGCGATGAAAGCGATCCTCAGCCGTCGGTGGTTGTGCGGCCTCGAGGAAGCTCCAAAACCAAGGCTTCTGACGCCAAAGGACCCAGTGACGACTCATTCGCGGAGAACGACGAGGAGACCAAGAGCCCCTCGGCCATCACCGTGCTGATCAGGGGCAAGGGCGAGCGCCAGGTCACGATGGGTTACACGCTTGATGCGCAGCCATGGAAGACGAGCTATCGGCTGATGTTCTCCAGCAAGCCTGCTCTGCAAGCCTGGGCCAAGGTCGTCAACGACACTGAATACGACTGGAAAGATGTGCGGCTCAGTCTGCTCAGCGGCCGGCCACTGGTGCTGGCCGAGGGCGCCACGCTTGATTCTGCCGCGGTCAGCAAGGCGGCCGGCGGCGCTGGTGTGACGGCCGGGGAGTCCCTGCGCCGGCCCCGCCCCATCCCGTCGCGCCAGGCCCTCGATCGCGACCTCGATCCCGGCAGCGAGCGCGGCGCGATCAAGGACCCTGATGAAGGAGACATCGGCGGGGCAGACATCAGCGATCCGCGTCAGGCCTTCCGTTACGAGGTCCGCAGGATCTCCGTACCGCGTGGCGCATCCGTCGCCGTCCCCGTGCTGACCGATGGCATCACGGTCGAGCGCGTCGTCGTCTACAACGAGAAGATGCTCGCCCGCAATCCGCTCCAGGGCGCGCGCATCCGCAATACGACCAGGCACTATCTGCTCCAAGGCCCTCTGGCCGTCCTCGACGAGGGCGACTTCGCCGGCGATGCGATCATCGAGAACCTGGCCCCCGGCCGCCAGGGCCTGGTCACCTGGGGCATCGACCTGCCCGTTCTGATCAATGCCACCCGCGAGTCCTATGTCACCAGTATCAAAGACGCGAAGATCGACAAAGGCCTCCTGCAGGCAACCCGCAATCATGTCTTCGCCAAGCGCTACCTGGTTGAGAATGAGGACCAGCAGCAGCGATCCGTCATCATCGAGCACCCTATCCGCCGCGGCTGGCGCCTTCTGGAACCGGCCGAAACAATGCAGACGACCGAGAGTCTCTACCGTTTCCGCCTGACGGCTCCGGCCGGCAAGCGCATCGCTATGGTGGTCCGCGAACAGACAACCGAAACCGAGGGCATCGAACTCGCCACCGCCGACGCCGAGACCGTGCGGTCGTCGGCCAGGAATGGCGAGCTATCCAATGAAGTGCGCGATGCCCTGACCAGGGCCTTAGCCATCAAGGAGAAGTTTTCCGAGCAGTATCGCCAACTCCAGCAGAAGCAGACGGACTTCGACCGCAACGCCGCCGAACAGGCCAAGACACGCGATGACCTCAAGGCGCTTGGCGAGCAGCACGCCTCCCGCGCCCGGCTCGAATCGCGCATCGCGCAACTGCAGCGCGACGGCGAGGAACTCAGCAAGTCACTGGATCAGACGCAGAAGGACTTGGAGAAGGCCCGCAAGGAAATGGAGCAGGCGGTCGGCGCGATCAGCGCGGGAAAATGATGGGCGGCACCGGCGGCACCCACGGTCCTGCAGCAGCCCATTCGCACGACGCGGCCGCTCGCCTATGAGAAGCCGAATGTCAACAGCGTCCTCCTGCGCCCACGGCTACTGGGAATCCTTGCTCTTGAAGGGCCCCGCCCTCGACTACCCACGGCGTTGACCGCGCGACGGCCAACCGCCGCTTCTACCGCCTCGAACTGCTCTCGCAATCAATACTGCTCCGGCGGGGTGAGGAGCTTGTTGGCCATCGGGAACAGGAGATAGTCCTCTTTCCAGATGTGGTTGGGGTAGAGCGTCATCAGTTCGCAGAGGACTTGCACCAAGCCGTTCCGGGTGGTGTGGCTATCGGTCTGGGCAAAGGCATTGGCTGTATCCGCCAGTGTGCCAACCAGCGTTCTTCCCTTTTGATGCTCGTGGGTCAATGCCCCCAGCGGGCAACCATTGATCGGCACGCCCCGACTGCGACACAACGGATGGCCCGGTTGTGGCAGACGCCAGAACGGCCCTGGAGAGGGATATGACTCCGGTACTCAAGTGGATGGCCAAAGACCGCGAGGAGAAGATCCACGACCCTTTCAAGAAGGCGCTGGCCGTCCGTGGCAAGGGAGCCGATGCCAAAGAGCGGGCTGACGCCTGTTTCTTCGAGACCCTTGTTCGGGTCCATCGTGCTGCCGAAGGCGCGCCATTCACGGGGCTGAAGCCCAGCGGCACCGATCCGGGTCCGGCCGTCGCGGCTGCCGACAAGGCCTTGGAGAGCGGTTCTGCCGATGCGCTCGTGAAGCTGGTTACCGAGAAGGTCGCTGCGGAGATCCGCGAGCGGCTTACGCGGGCGGCCGAGGCGAAGAAACACGCCTTCGAGAGCGTCGAAGCTGGGCAGCGGTTCGTGCAGGCATACGTGGAGTCCACACACCATGCGGAAGCGCCGGTGAAGGCGACGCCGGGACATCACCACCATTAGGCGTGGGAGATTGCCATGGAAACGAATCGACCGGCCGACATGCTGGAAGCGGAGCATCGTGTTATTCTGAACGTGGTGGGGGCCATGGCCGCTCTGGCCGAGGCGTTGGAGGGCGGCAAGCCTGTGGAGGCGCGGAAACCTGCGAGGCATCGTGGATTTCATGCGGACATTTGCGGACAAGTGCCACCACGGGAAGGAAGACACGCACCTGTTCCCGATGCTGCAGAGTGCGCCCCAACGCTCTGCGGGAACAGCCAACTCAGTGGCGCCATGGCCACAATTGCCCGACCGCCGTTAATGTCTGTCGTGTTCATGATCTCTTTCCTTCCCTGTCCACGATCAGGAGAAAGATCTCAGCCAAGGAGCCAAGTTCCATATTGACGGTTTTTCGTGCCGTGCCTGCCAACGTGGCGTTCTGGGGCTTTTGGCGAGACCTATCTGGAGCCGGCAGTGCGGCGCGTGCGGCGCTCCGGTCGTTGACCCTGGGGGCGCGGACATTGTAATGTAGATTTGGTCGCGTCAATCGCGGGCGTGGCCCGCACATTCGGGAAGGAGCGAGGCACATGGGAACCAATGGACTCCGCAACGCAGCTGTTGTCGCGTTCATCCTGAGCATGGCCCTTCTGCTTGCGGGAGGCTATTACGCCAAAGACCGGGTGCCGCCCATCCCTGGGAAGGTCACCAGCGCCGGCGAGGCGCTCACGGACCGGGCGGCGATCCTGCGCGGGCAGGATGTCTATCAACGCTATGGCCTGATGGATCACGGCAGCGTCTGGGGCCATGGGTCACTGCGCGGCATGGACTTCTCAGCCTTCACGCTCCACTGCCTGGGAGCGTTGATGCGCCAGCATCATCAGGCCAACGGCAGCCCGTCCCTCGATGCGTACAAGCAGCTTCCACCCAACCCCCGAGACGGCATCGACGAGGTCGATACGACCGTCACCCGCGAGATGCGCACCAACCGCTACAACGCCGCATCGGGTAATCTGGAGCTGACGGCCGCCCAGAAGTATGCCTTCGAGCAGATGCGCAAGTTCTGGGAGAGGGAGTTCGCCGAAGGCGATGCGCACTACGGCTTCCTCAGGAACGCAATCCCCACAGCCGAAGAACGCAGGGACCTGGCCGATTTCTTCTTCTGGACGGCCTGGGCGGCGGGCACCCCTCGGCCGGGCGAGAGCTACAGCTACACGAACAACTGGCCATCGGACAGGACCGTGGGCAGCACGGCATCGACCGACGCCCTGATCTGGAGCATCCTGTCCATCGTGGCGCTGCTCGCCGTGCTGGGCGTCGTGGTTTACATCGTCCACCGCCACGGTTTCTTCTACGGCGAGTCGAAGGCCGTCGAAGCCGCCAAGCGGCTCCTGGACACGCCCATCACTCCCAGCCAGCGGTCCAGCGCCAAGTTCTTCCTCATTGCCGGGCTGCTGTTCGTCGTGCAGATCTTCAACGGCGGGCTGCTGGCCCACTACACGGTGCATCCCAGCACGTTCTACGTGAGGCTGATCGGAGAAATGTACCCCTACAGTTGGGCCAAGAGCTGGCACCTGCAACTGGCGATTCTCTGGATTGCGGTCTCCTGGATGGGCACGGCCATTTATCTGGCCCCTCTGATCGGCCGCCGCGAGCCCGGCGGCCAGCGCATCTTGGTGAACATCCTCTTCATCGCCGCAGTCACTGTCACCGTCGGAAGCCTGTTCGGTGAGGTACTGGGCATCAAGGGGTATCTCGGCAAGGCCTGGTTCTGGCTGGGACACCAGGGGTGGGAGTATCTGGAACTGGGCCGTCTATGGCAGATCCTTCTCTTTGGCGGTCTGATTTTCTGGCTGGTGGTCGTTTACCGCGCCATGGCCCCCGTGCTCAAGAAGGGCGGCACCGAGGATGATGCCGACCGCCGGTCGTTGACGGTCTTCTACGTGCTCAGCGCCATCCTGGTGGTCTTCTTCTTCGGGTTTGGCCTGGTCTACGGCCGGGGCACGCACCTGAGCATGGCCGACTACTGGCGCTGGTTCGTGGTCCACATCTGGGTGGAGAGCATCTTCGAGTTCTTCGGCGTGGCCGTCATCTCGCTGTTCCTGGTGACGTTGGGCCTGGTATCGGCAAAGTCCGCGTTGCGCGTGGCGTATCTGACCGCCATCCTGGTCTTCGTCAGCGGCATCCCCGGCACGGCCCATCACTATTACTGGTTTGGCGGCCCCAGCGTGTGGCTGGCCATGGGCGGTGTCTTCAGCTCGCTGGAGCCCATCCCGCTCATCCTGCTCGTGGTCCGGGCCTGGATGGAGTATAAGTCGATCAAGGAGGAAGGCGGGCAATTCCCATATCGCTGGCCACTGTACTTCCTCACCGCCAGCAGCGTCTGGAACTTCGTCGGCGCGGGGCTTTTCGGCTTCGTCATCAACCTGCCGATCATCAACTACTACGAGCATGCCACCTACCTGACAGCCAATCACGCGCACACAGCGCTGTTCGGCGTGTACGGCATGCTGGCCATCGCCCTGATCCTCTTCTCGTGGCGCGGCCTGGTTGAGAACAGGTACTGGAACGACCGCATCCTCATGGTCAGCTTCTGGGGCTTGAATGTCGGGCTGGCGCTGATGTTCCTGACAGGATTGCTGCCCATCGGCATCCTTCAGGTGTGGCACGTTTACGATCAAGGGTTCTGGTACGCCCGCAGCGCCGCCTTCTACGAGAAGCCGATGGTGCAAGCCCTCGGCCAGTGGCGCATGGTGCCCGACACGATCATCATTGTGCTGGGCGCGTTTCCTCTGCTGTACTTCCTGCTCAGCACCTTCCCCCGCCTGCGAAAGACGCAGGCAGGCCACGGCGAGGAGAAATCGGGCGACTAGGCAGAACTCCGCATCAAACGCCTGAGCAGTCGTTTGTAGATTCGTGAATTAGTTTGTCCGATGTGCTTGCAGCTGTCACGGGCGTCGGCCGATGTGCGATGTCTTGACGTCAATGACGAAATTGTGCATTGTATCTGGCGCAAACCAACGGCATGGTGAAGCTGATCGAGAATGCAGGCAAAGCGAAGCCACCCAAGTTGTCCAAGTCTGATGCGCGGGAGGTCTACGAGACGTACCCGCGCGATTAGGGCCTGCAAAATAATAAACTGGACAATTGTTGATACACTCGCGGGTGCCTTCCCGATCTTGGATAGATGCAGGATGCACGAGCGATCGAACGGATTCGTCGGATGTACTGTACACTCGCGCCGGAGATGGACGAACGGATGCGAAGACAATGGGCAGCGGCCGAAGCGCGGGAGCTGGGCTGGGGTGGCGTCACCCGCGTAGCCCACGCCAGCGGATTGTCACGCACGACGATCACGGCTGGCCTGCATGAACTGGAGCTGCCGGCCTCCGTTCGTCAAGCCGAAGCGATGCGGGTACGTCGGCCTGGCGGGGGCCGCCGGCCGCTGTCGCAGACGGACCGGGACCTGATCGCTGCGTTGGAATTGCTGATTGACCCGGCCACGCGGGGCGATCCCGAATCGCCGCTGCGCTGGACGTGCAAGAGCACGCGGCGTCTGGCCGATGAGCTGACCCGCCAACGCCACCCGGTCAGCGCCCCAACCGTCGCGACTTTGCTGCGCCAGGCCGGCTACAGCCTTCAGGCCAACTCCAAAACCCGCGAAGGCGCCGGCCACCCGGACCGCAACGCCCAGTTCCAGTACATCAACAACACGGTTGGGCGCTTCCTGGCTGGCAACCAGCCGGCGATCTCGGTAGACACGAAAAAGAAGGAATTGGTGGGAGATTTCAAGAATGCTGGACGGGAATGGCATCCGCAGGGCCAGCCCGAGCCCGTCCGCGTTCATGACTTTCTGGACCCGACGCTGGGCAAGGCCATTCCCTACGGCGTCTATGACATCCTCAACAACCAGGGGTGGGTGAGTGTGGGCATCGACCACGACACAGCGCAGTTTGCGGCCAACAGCATCCGGCGATGGTGGCGGGAGATGGGCAGCCGCCGCTTCCCGCGCGCCACGCAACTGCTGATCACGGCCGACGGGGGCGGCAGCAACAGTTCCCGCAGCCGATTGTGGAAGATGGCCTTGCAGCAGTTGGCCGATGATCTGGGACTGCGGCTGAAGGTCTGCCATTTCCCGCCCGGCACCAGCAAATGGAACAAGATCGAACATCGGCTCTTCAGCTTCATTACGCAGAACTGGCGGGGCCGGCCGTTGGTGAGCCATCAGGCCATCGTCAGCCTGATCGCTGGGACCAGGACGAGGTCGGGCCTGGTCGTCAAAGCGGCGCTGGATACCAATCAGTACGAAACCCATATGAAAGTGACCGACGAGGAACTGTCCCGGCTCAAGCTCAAGCCGGAACGATTCCACGGAGAATGGAACTACCAAGTCACACCACGACCGTGAATTTGTTCAGTTTATTTCTTTGCAGGCCCTTAGCAGGAGGTTGGCATGACGCGACGCGAGATGTTGTTGCTGGCGTTGGCAGGGATGGTGGGATGTGAGGGAAGGCCGCGCGAGGCAACATCGCTCGTGCCGATCGACGGCAACGTCCTCGTTCCCCCGCGAAAAGGCCGGACGAACATGCCGGTGGTGCGGGCATGGAGAATGCGGCCGCTACCGGAGAATGAGGTCAATCTCATCGGCATGGGCGACTGGGGGTCGGACGCCAACAATGACCAGAAGTCGGTGGCGAAGGCGCTGGCCGAGTACATGGACAAGATCCCGACGCAGTTCCATGGGCTGCTGTCGGTCGGGGACAACCTGTACTGCAAGCTCAAGAACACCCATGACATGAACTGGCAGACGGTGTTCGAGGACATGTATGACCCGGATTGCGTCAACTGCCCGTTCTACTGCGTGCTGGGCAATCACGATTACGAAGAGGACAAGCCGCGCGTGCAGCTTGCGTATGCCATCGAGAATCCCCACTCGCGGTGGAAGTTCCCGTCCAAGTGGTATCGCCTCGAGTTCCCGGCAGACAACCCACTCGTTTCGGTGCTCATGCTCGACAGCGACTATCACAAGCTGACGAAGCGCGAGCATGACGATCAGCTCGATTGGCTGCACGCGGAGCTGGCCAAACCCCGGAGTACGTGGATGGTGGCAGCGGCGCATCATCCGCTGTTCAGCAACGGCATTCATGGGGACGTGGGCATCCTTCAATACGAGTGGGGCATTCTGTTCCGGAAGTACCACGTCGATCTGTACATCGCCGGCCACGAGCACAACCTCCAGCACTTGGAGATTCCCGGCTGGCCGATCAGCTTTGTCGGTGCCGGTGCGGGCGGGCGCGGGTTCACGCCGATGCGCCGCGACCGCGGGCCCTTCGCGCGGCAGATCTACGGTTTCACGCATTTGCGATTCCTCCCCGATTACGTCACCGTGACGTACATCGACAACAGCAGCAGGCTCGTCCACCAGTTCCTCCGAGACCTGAACGGGAATGTGTCGGTGACCTTCACGACGCCCAGCGACAAGATCAAGGATGTCAAGCCGCTCAAGCCGTTTGACGAGGGCGACAACATGATTTCACGAGTTCCGAGCTTCGACCCCGAGCCACTCGTGAAGCCCAGCACACAGCCGGCAGTGGAGGTCGAGCTGGGCATCTGAAGAGGCAAGACCACGAAGTTCCACAAGAGGCTTTGCATCTTCACGCCCTTTGCAGGGACGGAAATCTACGAACTGCCGTTGCAGTCGCCCATCGTCGGCTTCGCCGATGAAATATCCCCCACAATTGTCGCTGAAGCCTTGAAACAACTCCGGAGTGCCGCTCTACTACATGCCATGAAAAGCCAACGTCTATCGCTCACCTCTCAGATGCTATTCGCTGCTGCGGTGCTGATGGTTTTCGGTTGCCTGGCCAGCGCCGCCGACCAACCCGCGCCCGGTAAGAAGTACAAGATGCTCGTCCTCACGCAATCGAAGGGCTTCGTCCACGCCGTCGTCAAGCGCCCGCGCCCGATCAGTTCTGCCTCGTGGAAAAAGTCATGACCGAGCTTGGCCAGCAGAGCGGGTTGTTCGAGGCGGAATGCACCCAGGACGCCACCGTCATCACCCCCGAAAAGCTCAAGGAAACCGATGTCCTCTTCCTCTACACCACCGGCGGCCTACCCATCACGCCCGAGAACTGGAAGGCCATCATCGACTGGGCCAGCAGCGGCAAGGCAATCGTCGGCATCCACAGCGCCACCGATACCGCCGGCCCCAAGGTGGCCGCTATTCCCGCTATTCCCACCTACACCGCGTTGATGAACGGCCGGTTTGGCGGCCATCCCTGGGGACAAGGCACGCCCATCGTCGTCGTCGATCATGAGCCGGATCACGTCATCACCAAGATGTGGGGCCCGGAATTCGACTACAAGGAAGAGATCTATCAGTACCAGGATTACGACCCCAGCGCCGTGCGTGTGCTGCTCAGTCTCAACATGGTCAAGACGCCGCTGAAGATGCCCTATCATGTTCCCGTGGCGTGGGTGCGCGAAATCGGCCAGGGCCGGCTCTTCTACAACAATTTCGGGCATACCGACAAGACCTGGGCCGACCCCAAGTTCCGCGAGCACCTCATCGCCGGCATCCGCTGGACACTGAAACTGGAAAACGGCCCGGCCGAGCCCAACCCCGACGTGCAGGCCCGCGAGAACATCCGCTCGTTCCTGGCGGCCAATGCCAAGGACCTGGGCAAGACCCTCGAACAGGTGCAGGCGGTCTGCGACAAGCTGGCCACGGCCGACAAAGACTGGCTGAGCCAGATGGCCAAGGACATCGCCGAGTTCCGCAAACTTCCGAACAAGACGCCCAAGACGGGCGAACTGATGGTCGATGTGAATTCGCCAGAGGTGCTGAAGCGCAAGGCGGAGCTTCAGCGGCTGGCGGAGATGATTGAGAAGAAGGCGGCGCATAGGGCTCGGCGACGTGTGCGCCGTCGCGGGCCGTTAATATCGGGGGTGCATGAGGCAGGCTGCACAAACTGCCTGCCCAAGTGACCTCAGATATTCGCCGAGTTCATGTTCTGCCTTCACGGGGATGATAAGCCGCTTCCTCGGAGATCAGTGGGCTACGCCCGCACTTTGGCCATGCCCGCGGACGGCGTGGCTTCTGCGGTATGCGGGCCATGGCTCGGCATGCGCAGATCGCGCTTGGTCGCCTGCGCCGGACCAGCGCAGGCAATTAAACGCGACAATCGCGACAATCCGTTTCACATCTTCTGGAACTTCTCGCGCTTCGCGCCGCAGATCGGGCAACTGGCCGGCGCGTCGCCCAACTCGATGTGGCCGCAGACCGGGCAGAGGTAGAAGGCCGTGGCCGACAGGTCCTTGCCGTTCTTAACCGCTTCCACCGCCATCGCATAGAGCTTGGCATGAACGGCTTCTGCCTTGCCGGCGAAATCGAACATGCGCTTTCCCTTGTGCCCCTCCAAGGCGGCCTGCTCGACCATCGGCGGGTACATGGTCTGGAACTCGTAGGTCTCACCCGCGACGGCCGCATTGAGGTTGTCCAGCGTCGTGCCCACGCCATCCATCGCCTGGAGATGCGCCAGGGCATGGATGGTCTCGGCCTCGGCCGCTGCCCGGAACAGCCTCGCGACGACGGGGAATCCGTCCTGCTCGGCCTTTTTCGCGAACGCCAGGTACTTCCGGTTGGCCTGGCTTTCGCCGACAAATGCTTCCTTCAGATTCTCGATGGTCTTGGACATGAACATCTCCTTTGTGCCGGCCATGCGGCACCTATCCTGCGTATGATCGCCAGCCGCACCCGCAGCGCCGCCGCCGTTGTCTCCGCCGGCCGACTGCGTCGCGTGACCTCCATACACACCTTGGAATCCTACTTGGCAATCTCACTGAGCGGAATGCCCAGGGCTTCGGCCACGCCCTTACCGTAGGCCGGGTCGGCCTTGAGGCAGTGCCCAATGTGCCGAACCTTGATCTCGCGAGGCGCGTCGCCCATCGCGCGGGCGGTGTTGCCGAACAGCGCCTCCTTCTGCTGGGAACTCATCAGCCGGAACAGCTTTCCGGGCTGACTGAAATAGTCCTCATCCACGCGGTGGTTCCAGTGGTCAGCGGCCCCGTCCAGGGCCAGTGGCGGTTCGGCGAACTCCGGCTGCTGCTTCCATTCGCCATAGCTGTTCGGCTCATAGCCGAGAGTGCTGCCGTGGTTGCCGTCCACCCGCATGGCACCGTCCCGGTGATAGCTGTGGAATGGGCAACGGGAGGCGTTCACTGGGATCAGGTGGTGATTCACGCCGAGGCGGTAGCGCTGGGCATCGCCGTAGGAGAACAGGCGTCCTTGGAGCATTTTGTCGGGCGAGAAGCCGATGCCGGGCACGATGTTGGCGGGGTTGAACGCCGATTGCTCCACCTCAGCGAAGTAGTTCTCCGGGTTGCGGTTCAGTTCCATGACGCCAACTTCCATCAACGGATAGTCCTTGTGGAACCACACTTTGGTCAGGTCGAAGGGGTGGTACGGGCAGGTGGCGGCGTCCTTCTCCGGCATCACCTGGATGCACAGTTTCCACTTGGGGAAGTTCTTCCGTTCGATGCTATCGTAGAGGTCGCGCTGGTGGCTCTCCCGGTCCTTGGCCACGATCGCCTCGGCCTCAGCGTCGGTCAAGTTCTTGATGCCCTGCTGGCAGCGCCAGTTGAACTTGACCCAGTGCCGTTCGCCGTTGGCGTTGATGAGGCTGAAGGTGTGGCTGCCAAAGCCGTGCATGTGGCGGTAGCTGGCGGGAATGCCCCGGTCGCTCATGACAATCGTGATCTGGTGCAGCGCCTCGGGAAGGCTGGTCCAGAAGTCCCAGTTGTTCCTGGCGCTGTGCAGGTTGGTGCGCGGGTTGCGCTTCACGGCGTGGTTGAGGTCGGGGAACTTCAACGGGTCGCGCAGGAAGAACACGGGCGTGTTGTTGCCCACCAGGTCCCAGTTGCCTTCCTCGGTGTACAACTTAACGGCGAATCCCCGGATGTCGCGCTCGGCGTCGGCTGCGCCGCGCTCCCCGGCGACCGTGGAGAACCTGACGAACAGATCGGTCTTCTTGCCGACCTGGGAGAATATCTTTGCCTTTGTGTAGCGGGTGATGTCGTGAGTGACGGTGAAAGTCCCGTAGGCGCCAGAGCCCTTGGCGTGCATGCGCCGCTCCGGGATGACCTCGCGGTCAAAGTGGGCGAGTTTCTCCAGGAACCAGATATCCTGTAGAAGCATGGGGCCACGCTGCCCGGCCGTCATGACGTTCTGGTTGTCGGGAACCGGTGCTCCGGCGTTGGTGGTGAGTTTATCGTTGCTCATGGGCGAGTCCTCTTTCGTTTGGCCGAGCAGTTTGTCGGCGTCGTCCTCTGTCCCGCCCTCGGCCGACCGACCGGCCGAGTCTTGCGGGGCTTGGTGTTCTGTTTGCGCAGGCACACGGCACACGTTCCGGGGAAATGAAGGCGGGAGTCGTGCCCGTGGCCACAAGCATCTCCAGCATGCGGTAGACCGATGTGCGCGACACCCACGGCAGTCTGGCCCGAATCTCCGCATAGACCTGATCGGCCGTGGCGGCTATTCTCCTGCGCGATCCGGTTGCGGCTCGTTCATCTTCAGTTCCTTGCCATTCGCTGGATTGAGATAGCGTAGCATCCGCCAGCAAGTACGCCAGCGGCGAAAACTGAGCGGTCGATGGGTTGAAGGCGCGAGTGAGCACTTCATACGCCCTTTTGAGCATTGAAAGCCGCGCTCCCACCCGGCGGAATGGTCAGGTGTTCCCATTTCTCGCCGACCAGGTGCTTGCCGATCACCAGGATCTGGCCCACGTGCAGGCTGGCGTGAGCGATCTGCCGCGTGATCGCCTGGGCGACGCTGTGGGCCTCTTTCCGAATATAGACCGTGCGGTGCAGGTCGTCGTCGCTCAGGGCGCGCAACCCGGTGAACAGCACCTGCCATCCGCTGTTCCACACCTCCAGCAGTTGTGAACGCGTCAACTGCCGATCTGCAAACTCAGATTCCCGGTCGCGGTCGAGCTTCTCGCCGTCGCTGCTCAGGAAGTCGGTCCATCGCGAGACCATGGTTGTTGAAGAACCCGCGATCCCAGAAGGTCTTCCAGCGGGCGGAGAAGAACCGATCCTTGATGACTGCGGCCTCAACCAGGATGTCCGCCGCCATCATCTTTCGGTGGACCTCGTATACCCCGTCGGCATCTCGGCGCACGCATACTGGCCCCGGTTGAGCTGAGCGGGTCATGGGCCGGCCAGACGGCGTGTGCAATCATCTGGGCTCGCGACAAGAAACCCATCGCAATCAGTCTCTACATCGCGTGCGAATGCCCGGAAGCGCGGGATGCGATGGTCAAGGCGGCAGGGCGCTGCAACGGCGTCAAGCTGGCCGACGAGGTCTGGCAGGCCATCGACACGGCCGAGCGGCCCGTGGTCATCAGCGTGTATTTCGGAACAACCGTCCGCCAAGGGGCTAGAGAAGTTGATTCACGTCGGGCGATATAAGGAGCAGTCCCATGGTCACACAGACAAGGTGGTCTGCTCATGTCTCATCACTGGCCAAGCGGCGTGGCGCTGGATCGGGTTGTTCTGGAAGCGGAGGATCGCATCTGCGATGAGTGCGCCGGCATGATGTTGGTTTGCGACCACCGCTATCGCCGGGTGTTCACCTTTCAAGGCGCCTGGCAACTGGTCTGCAAACTGGTGCATTGCGTTAATCTGGATTGCGTCGGGCGTCACCGGACCTTCAGCCCGGAAAGCGAGTTGGGCATTGCCCCGCCGTTCTGGGCCGTGGGCTGGGACGTGTTCTGCTGGGTGGGGCACCGGCGTCTGTCCCGGCACTGGAGCGCGCCTCAGATCCGCGGCGAACTGGCCGACAGCCATGGCATCGACCTGTCGGCGGATGCCATCGAGAAGTACCTCCGTCGCTACCAGAGCATGTTGGCGGCGCGTCACCAGGATCCGCGACTTCTGGCCGAGGCGTACCGGAACGTGAAGGAGGTGGTGCTCTCGATCGACGGCTTGCAGCCGGAGAAGGGACATGAGACGCTGTATGTGGTGCGGGAGTTGTCGTTGCGGCGGGTGTGGTTTGCCGAGAGTCTGATCTCCAGTTCGGGGGCGGAGGTCCGGCGTCTGCTGGAACTGGCCGGGGTCTGGGTGCAGCGACTGGGCAAGTCGGTGAAGGCGTGGGTCTCGGACAAGCAGGAGGCGTTCGTGACGGGCCTTGCGGAGGTCTTTCCGGGAGTTCCGCACCGCTACTGCCGGAATCACTTTCTGCGTGATCTGGCCAAGCCGGTGCTGGAGATCGACAGCGCGGCCAAGGTTCAAATGCGCAGCAAGGTGCGGGGTCTGCGGAGCATGGAGAAGGACATCCTGGCCCAGGAGGTCGGCGGCCAGGGGCAGGAGGCACCCGAGCCGGCCGGCGCGCCGAGTGATGCGATGCCCGTGGGCAAGGCGGCGTCCACCGTCTCGACCCCGGAGCAGGTGGCTTTGGATTACTGCACGACGGTACGGGGGATTCTCAACAACGATCAGGGCGGGCCGCTGCAACCGCCGGGTCTGGAGATGGCCCAGAGCCTTAGGCAGGTGCGTGCCTCGATCCAGCAGAACCTGGACGCGAAAAAAGGGGGCCTGCGGAGAAGCACCTGACGCGTCTGGCCGGGTGTATCGACCGCGGATTGAAGCAGGTGAAGCCGGAGTTGGCGGAGATACGGCGTCACCGCGCCATCCTGCGGGCGGTGGCGGCGACACTGGAACAGGATGGCCCGCGAGGTGCCCGGCAGTTCGAGGCGTTGCAGGAAGAGTTGGCCGGCAAAGAGGAACCGGTTTACCAACACATGGCCAAAGTGATGGAGGCATGGTTGCCGGGGCTGTTCGTGGGTCCGATCAACCTGCCGGAAGACAATCTGGACCTGGAGCGATGGTTCCGGCTGCCCAAAGGGCATGAGCGTCGGATTCACGGCCATGCTCACGCGGGGGTGCGGCTGGTTCAGGAGGGGCCGACGTTGATCCCGGCATTGGACGCCCATCAACTGCACCCGGAACCGTTCGACGCGGCCGATCTGCTGCCGTTCCAAGAGGCCCAGATGCCCGCCAGCCAGGTTGAAGCCCTGCATCGGCGGCGTATCATGCGCCGCGCTCGATCCAAGTCACAACGCCGACTGCTGCTCCGGGAGCTTGAGAAGCAATATGCAGACAGCGCTTAGCTGGTTGGCGGGCGGTTGTTTCGGAATGGGGTCTTTTCTTCGATCCGCTTCTCGTCACGTCCTGCCGCAATTTCGGCAATGCGTTCTTCACCATGTTCGGCACTAATGAGGGTGGGGAGGCGCCGGCGTGACACGGCGCAGCGTCAACAGGGACGGAGCATTGGCGTAGCAGCTTGTGGTTCTATAAGGAGCAGACATGAAGACCCGATTTTCAACTCTCGCCTTTCTGGCCGTCGTGGTGTTCGCCTACTCACTGGCGCGTGCGGATGAATCCAAGGAGGTGACGCTCAAGGGGAATCTGATGTGCCCCAAGTGCTGCGCTGGGTGAAGGCGACAAGTGCGGCGACGTCTTGATCGTCAAAGATGGCGACAAGGAAGTTCGCTACAACGTGGTGTGGACCGAGAAGACCAAGGACAATCACGTCTGCAACGGCAAGAAGGCCGTCAACATCACCGGCACCGTCGCTGAAACAGACGGCAAGAAGACGCTGACGGCCACAAAGGTGGAAGCCGTCCCGGCGAAGGGATAAGCACATCTACCTCGCGTGTTTCTCCATCGCGACGGCGTCGTTGTCGCCCGGGCCTTGCGGGCGAGATTCCACAGGTTCTCGTTCTGCGCGTTGCACTGGCCGGCGACCTGCTCTTCGGCCATTGGCGTCTTGATGGCGGCCAGCAAATCGCCCGAATCATCCCACGAAGGGGAAGATGCCGATTACCGCTGTGCATGCCTTCTGGCCGAAATGGCGGAGATTGAGCTTCAAAACGGGTGACTGGCCGGCGTCGGGGCGAAATAGAGCAGATAGTCGTTGAAATGGAGATGGGAGGCTCCATTTGCCGCCTCATCCCACACGTTTGGTTTTGTTGCCCTGTGGTTCCTCCCCGCTCCTCCCGCTAAGATGCCACCCTGAAAGGACCACCACATGAACAACTTATTTTCTCGTCGCAGGGCAATTCTGGCCGCCGGCGGCGCCGCAGCGGCCGCGATACTCGGGCGCAGCGCCTCCGCAGCGGAAATCCCGCAGGTAGCCGAGTCCGCCGTCGTCAACGGCCGCATCAAGCAGGCCGCCTGCAAATGGTGCTATGGCGGCTTCGCGTCGACCCGTTCGCGGCCTACTGCAAGCAGATCGGCCTGAAGGGCATCGACCTGCTCGGCCCGGGCGATTTCGCCACGGTCAAGAAGTACGGCCTAGTCTGCTCGATGGTGAGCTGCAACGGCATCGGCAAGGGCTTCAACCGCACCGAAAACCACGACGAGCTGATCGCCAACCTGAAGAAGGCGATCGACGCCACGTCCGAAGCCGGCTTTCCCAACATCATCGCCTTCTCCGGCAACCGCGCGGGCATGGACGACGACACCGGCGCCAACAACTGCATCGAGGGCTTCAAGAAGATCGCCGGCTACGCGGAGGAAAAGAAGGTCACCATTTGCATGGAGCTGCTGAACAGCAAACGTGATCACAAAGATTACATGAACGACCACACCGCGTGGGGCGCCAAAATCTGCAAGGGCGTCGGCTCGCCGCGCGTCAAGCTGCTCTACGACATCTACCACATGCAGATCATGGAGGGCGATGTCATCGCCACGCTCAAGCAGTTCAGGGAATACATCGGCCACATCCACACCGGCGGCGTCCCCGGCCGCCACGAGATCGACGAGACCCAGGAGCTGTATCATCCGCCCATCATGAAAGCGCTGCTGGACATCAAGTTTGACGACTACGTCGCTCACGAGTTCATCCCGGCATCCAAGGACCCGCTCGCCTCGCTAGCCAAGGCCGCGAAGCTGTGTGATATCTGAGGCAGCCGCCCACCACCGAGGCCATTGGCGTGGAGAAAGAGGATCTGCGGCTGAGAACGGATGTGGCGGTGGAGGTCCAGCGGTGACGAGTGCTCAACGCATAGGCGCTTCAATGGGGCCACGGCTGTGAGGCCGTGGAGATTTGCGTCCGCTGGGCTGGCCGTGGAAGAGCCTGTCGGAGCTTCAATGGCGTAGTGTGCCGTTATTCGACCGAATCGTAACCTGGCATGCCCTCGACGGTTCAAGCTTCGTGACACCTCGGTGCCTCGTCAGGCCTGCGGACTCGGCGATGGGTACAATCTCCGGCCATGATTCCCCAGCCCGTGGCATCTGCTGCTCATGGCTTTGGCCAGCTGGCTCATTTCGGCAGCAGCAAGCCGCGATCGAGTACCTGCGCGAAGAGAACCGCGTGCTTCGCGAAAAACTCGGCAAGAGGCTGTCGGCTGCTCAGCGATGTAATGACTTGTGAACGGGTGGAAATCACCTTCCGGCCCGGAAAATGGCGTTGCGGCGCCGAGTTGGTCAGTTTCTGGTCAGCTGCACCGACTGCGGGGATGTTGCCCAAGAGTGATACGAGTGATACCTGAACCGCCTGAGCCCGGTCGTGTCCTCCGGCCTCACCGATAGGTAATGCTGGTGCGTCTTGATGTCGCTGTGTCCGACCAGTTGCTGTTCCGCGCACTGGGCAGATACGCCGTGCCACCTCGGTGGGCTGTGCTGATGCCCGCCCGGTCAATTCGCCACTTTCTTTCCTGCCAAGAGTCGCCGCACCGCTTCGGCCTTCTCTACGTCGGAAAGTGGCAGCGTGGCAATCATGGCCAAGGCAGCGGCGAAGGCATCGCCGGTAGGGTGGTTTGGCTTGTCAGTTCTCTCGCTGGGAGTACAAGCAGAAGTGCAAGCGCGTTTGGTGTCGCTCGTAAGTGCTGTATTGTCAGCAGTTACATCTACTCGCCTGTTCATTCGGGACCAAGAGGTTGCTGGTTCAAATCCAGTCACCCCGATTCCCCTTTGTGAACAACATGCTCTCCGAGGCCGGAAAGGCCGACGGAGGGCGTTTTGCCCTTCAGCGAAATTCAGCCAAAGGCGCAAGTTAATGCGGTCCAGTAGACCCGGAATCGCAGCGCGGGCCGCGGGGTCGTTGACGATCTTCTCCAATTCATCGTAGAGCGAGAGGGCGAGTTCCACCTGGGCTTCGGGATCGACATCCTGCGGTCGATCGGCCGCGGCGGGGCGGGCGTGGTCGCGCTCCTGGCGCAAGCGATCAACTCTTGCCTGCTGAGCCGCGAATTCGGCCTCCATCAGCTTGTAAGCCTCGTTATTCCTTGCGCGGGCCATATTCCGGCCGATCACCTTGAGCTCTTCTTCGGCCTCCACCAGTTGTTGCTGGACCCGATGCAGTTCCTTCTGGGCCAGTGTGTCGGAAGTCTCCACGTGCGGGGCCGCGGCCATGCGCATCAAACGGTTACGCAACGCTTCGCGGCCGCCGAATTGCTCGATCCGCTGTTGGAAAACGCTCAAGATGAATGCCAAGGCCGCCTCGCCATCGACAGCGTTGTGATCGCATTCAGCGCCGTCGGTTTTCATATAGCGGCCGCAGACGTACAGCGGGCGAGAACCTGAGGTCCGGGCGTACATCGGGTGGCCACAGCCGTTGGTCATGTCCCAGACGTGAAGGGCCAAGGGATAACGGGCCGGATCCTTGCGGCGGCTGATCCCGCGCTGGCTGCGACCGCGCTTCTCGAGCAGATCCTGGCAGGCGTCGAACAACTTCACGTCGGCGGCCGGGCCGAAGCCGGTCGGCTGCGTGATCACCAGCGACTCGGGGTTGGCCACCACCTTCGGCTGGCCATCCTCGCGAACGTCCTGGTCCTCCAGCAGGCGGGGACCGATCTTGCCGAGTCGCCGGAACTTGCCTTGGGATTGAACGCCGTACCTGTTCAGCCCGATGATGGTGCGATTGCGGATCAGGCTGATGACGGTCCGCGCGTTCCACTTCCCGCTGACCTTGTGCCTGTAGCCCTTGCGGTCGCCGCGAAACCGGCCGGCGTCGGGCGAGGGGATGGCCAACTCGTTCAAGCGCCCGGCGATGGCCTTCGCACCCATCTTTCCGTTGTAATACAGGTCTAGGATCATCACCCAGACGTGGATCTTGGTCTCGTCCTTGGGCATGATCTTGATGTGATGTCCGGGCATCCGGATGCGCATCCCGTCGGCCAGTTCCTGAACGATGCTGTCATGCGCGTCCACCAGCACCCGCGCGTGGCCGTAGGGCGCCCGACCGCCGGTCCGGCAACCGGCCTCGGCGGCCTTGATGTGCCCTTCGATGACGCGCTGAGCGAGATGATTCAGAAATTCGCCAGCTTCGGTGTACTGGTATAGGAGCTGGACGTTGTCGGCGAAGTAGTTCACTCCCTTCTGCCGAGGCAACGCAGTGCGGTTCGAGAAGACGATCGTTAGTCCCGCTTTGCGGAGCTTAATCTCCATGAGCGCCGCTTCCAGCGGTTCCTCGGGGCGGGCGAAACGATCAGGCAGATAGATGAAAAGATGGCTGGTCTTTTTGTCGGCCAGAGCATCCCGCTGCACGGCCACGAGGCCGCGACGATTTAGGTCCGAGCCCGTGATGGCATCATCGACATAAAGGTCCTTATAGTGATGCAGCTTGTGCGCAGTCATGTGCTGCAGGTCGGCCATGGAGGCATCGAGAGGCACGTCCATCGCCGCAGCCTGATGGATGGCCCACGACAACTGCTCCTCCAGGCTCTTCTCCTGGCGGTTGGTGGACCGCCGAAGCAAGGCTTTCCCGCGATTCTTGTTTCTTGCCGGCATGATCAGGTACCTCCTTTCCGGTTGCTGAGGTGGCGGCGCTGCCACAGAAATTCGGCAAAGGCGTCGAGCAGCGAGGCGCTGTTGGCGGTGGGCAGCACCACGTCTGCGCCCGACTTGTGCGCCCGGTGTGAGCAAACCACTGAAGCCACTCGCGCAGCACCCGCCGCCCCACGCTCTTGTTGGGGTCGACGTCTGGAGTGAAGGGTCGGGCAGCCGCATCCGCCAATGCTGCCACGGCCGAAGGCAGGTCGTTCGGAAGAGCGCGGCGAAGGCCGGACCATTCCCACTGACGAAGCCGCAGGGCAGCGCCCAGGTCGAGCAGGAACTCCCTGGCCCTGCTTTCTCGTGTCGTATCAGCCGGGGCAGATTCCGCGTGATTCGTGTTGGGCTTGATCCCGTGAAGGCGGAGAAAGGCGGCCACAAGGTCGGCCTGCAACTCCGATTCGCGGATAATGCCTTCCACGACTCCCATCGCGTCCGCCCGCTCCGCTGACGTCACGCCATCGCGGCTTGCCTTCGCCTGCATGTCATCGCCTCCGTGCGCCCGGTTCCTTCACCGATCAGACACCCACATCAGTATAGCCGGTCGCCGCCTTGTGTTAGGGTTGTGCGGAACACCGCCACCTTTTCCCGGCGACCATGGGCCACCCCCGCGAACTCGCGTAAAGACAGACCGGCCGGATGCGCAGCTCCTGGAGAACCTGCTGCGGCTGAGCCAGATTCCATTGGCGTACATCCGGAGCGAGGACTACCAGTTGCTGCGAGACCTGACGCGATATCGAGCGCGGCTGTCGCGGCAGGTGCCGCAGGCGAAGCTGCACCTGAGACAGTTGTGGCGCGGGAGAACGCGAACGTCGCTATAAGAGCCCGTTCGGGAAACGCGGATTGTACTGGTTCAGTCGCCAGGGCTTCGGGGCGGTGGGCGACCAAACACGATCACGCACGGAAGCGGCTGAAGTGGACCAGCCAGCAACTGGCGTCTGTGGATAAGCGGCTGGAGGCGCTGGCGGCCAGGTATCCGCAAATTCAGGTGCTGACGGGGTTGTTGATCGTCGGCGAGTTCGGGGATGTGACGCGATTTGGCAATGCCAGCAGGCGGCGTAGACGGGGTTGACGACGTGGGTGCTTCAGTCGGGGGATCAGACGCGCACGGATCGCATCTCCAGATGGGAGGCGGCGCGGAAGTTGGCGGAGATCTGCTGGAAGCGTCTGCTTCGCTTGGCATCGCCAACAGGGGCCAAGGCGCTCTGAGGTGACGTGGTGACGGAGACGACCGCCATGGATGACGGCTAACCTGACTTTCGCACTTTCGCCCGCGAACCCTCTCTATTCGCCGGCGGATGTTCGGTGGGTTGCGGGTGGCGCCGATGGCGCTCTGGTCGCCGCGACCACGGAGACCGGCTGCGATGGCGCGCGTCTGGCGGCTTCCTCTCTTTGCGCGATCCGCTTCGGCGCGTCTTGCAGCCTCCGCTTGGCGGGCGCGGTCTTCCGTATCGCGCCGGAGCCGATCCGGGTCACGTTGTGCGCTTTGGGTGGTGGCGTCCAATGCCAGGAGCATCTCGGCCACATTGCTGTATCGCTCGCCCCGCTCCGGCTCCAACGCCTTCTCCATGACGGGCAGGAGACGAGCGTCCGCGCCCGCCCGCTGGAGCATTCGGGCGATGCCCAGCGCGTCCGGTCGCGATCCCGTGAGCAGCTCACACGCAATGATTCCCACCGCGTAGATGTCATCCCGCACATCGGGCTCTTCGCCGGCCTTCTGCTGCGGCGACATGTACTCGATCGTTCCCGACAGGCTCCGGCCGTCGTTGCTGGCGAGGCTGCCGGACATGAGGATCGACTGGGCCACCTCCGCCTGCACCTTGCCCAGCCCGAAGTCCGTCACTTTGACCTGTCCGCTGGCGGTCAGGAGCACGTTCTCGGGTTTGAGGTCGCGGTGGAGGACGCCATGTTCATGCGCATGGACGAGAGCCCAGAGAATCTGGCGGAGGATGGCCAGGGCCTCTTGCGTTGGCAGCTTGCCGCTGGCCTGGAGTTTCTGGCGCAGCGTGACTCCATGGATGTACTCCATGGCCACGTAGGGCGGGTCGTTGAGCGTGTTGAGGTCGAATCCACGCACGATGTTCTCGTGCTGGAGGCTGTAGATGAGCTTGCCCTCGCGGCGGAGTTGCTGGACGTACTTCGAATCGGTGGGAATCTTCAGGCCCGCTCTTCGTTGAGGTCGTGATGGCGGGCCAGCCAGACCTCGCCGAACGTGCCGCGGCCGAGCTGGCGGATGAGAACGTAAGGGCCAATGACCTGATTGGGCTGAAGCGGCATCCCGTGCTCCCGCAGGATTTTGCTGGTTTGGGGAGCGGGAGTCAAGGGAGCGGCGGGAGCGGGGCCCTGCTACTTCTGCCTGCCAAAGCCGATGTCGTCGATGAAGACGTGCAGGTCGGCCGCGTCCATGTTCCAGGTGCCCAGGTCCAGTTCCCATGCCGTCTTGGGGTCGAAGTCGGTCTTTTCCTTTTTGTAGATGTCCTGGAGCGGGATGGTGACCTGGTGCCATTGGCCGTCGGCGAAGTCCTTGGCGTAATCGGCCAGCGGAACCGCGGCGGTGGGCTTCTTGGTTGACGAGCAGTTCAGGCTGACCTGGATGGCCGGATTGGCCGGGCTGCCGGTAACCTTCACCCAAAAGCTGAGCTGGCCATAGGCGCTGATGTCGGTGCCGGAATCGGCCGGCCACCAGCCGAACCAGTTCCAGCCGCAGCCGGCGTAGGTCTCGGCGGCCGCCGTGCCGTGCCATTCGAGGGCCGCAGTGGCAGAATGGGCATCGCGCTCCTGGGGGGCGATCGTGCCTGACTTTTCGGGGGCGGTCCAGCCGCTGCCGCCTTTCTTGGCCTCGCCGTCCCAGACGATCATCTTCTCGGCCGCGGCGGGTTTCTCCGAGGCGGCGGGCGCTGCTGCGGCAGCAGGTTGCGGTACGGCGACCGGCTCGACGGCAACCAGCGGTTTCCAGCCCAGCTCCTTGGCGATGGCCTCGACGAGTTTCCCGGCCATGAGGTTGTGCGTTTTGAGGTTCGGGTGCCAGTCGCCGCCGAGGCCGTCGCGGTTGCCATCCTGCGGGTCAAAATCGACGCGATGGATCCGCTTGTCGCCGCCTTGGGTCAGTTCGCCGGCAACCTTGTCGAGATAGCCGTTCTGGGTGTCGGGGGTGTAGTGCTGGTTCTGGTTGGCGGCCTCGTTGCCGTAGCCACAACTGATGGAATCGCCGATGACCTCGACGCGGCGATCGACCTTGTTGGGCGGCAGCAGCTCGGCGGCCTGCTCGAGCTGCACGCCCAGCACCTGGAAAACGCCGGTGTGGGCCTCGGTGCGCTTGACGAGCTGCACGGCGTGCTCGCCGGCGGGGAGATTGGCGGCCAGGCAGTACAGCGCCGTCCAGCCGCACCGACCCCGAGTCATGCGTTGACGGCCGCGAGGCCGGCGGCGAAGCGTTGACAGGGGCACACACGGGCCAGCCATTGAGCCGCGAAATACCGTTCTCCAGGAGCGCCGACGCAGTAATCATATGCGGAAGGCAACATGGGACAGCCGATCAAGGCGAGGCTGAGCCTGGTCCTGCGCGGTCGCAGACCCTGAGCACGTGTGGAAACTCCACGCACGGGAACCGGGAGATCCCGCAGACGCCCGTCGGCCATGGGCCGGCGGGCCGGCCGGAGAAGGCCCTTGGCCGTACGTCCGGCATGCACGCCTGCGGGACGTCGGACGGTCGCGTAGTACCGGAGAAACCGCCGAACAAGGAATGGCCCCAGTGCGTCCGCGGAGGTGGTGGAGGAAAGGCGACCGGCTGAGGGAAACAGGTGGCCGTCGGCCGCGTGCCGGACACAGAGCCGGATCAGCGCGTCGATCGTGCGACCTCCTGTGCGTGAAGTCGCCTGCGATGTGCAGCTTCACGCCAGCACCCGAGGCAAGAGCCGTATGCGGTAATGCTGCACGTACGGATCTGTGCGGGGGGCCGCCCGATCAAAAGGGCGGTCCCTACCGCAACCTTTCCTCCCACCCCGTCAAACCGAAAAAGAAGGGATCGTTGACCTCCAGCAAAGCCCGCGCCCGCGGCACGCCAGCCCCTCGCGCATTGCGCAAATCGACCGGCCCCACCCGCCAAACCGCCTCTTTCCCCCCGGGAAAAGCTCACTCCTGTTGCGCGCTCTTGCGCCATCCCGGCGCGATCTGCGCAACAACGCCGTACATGTGGAAGCCAACGAAAGGAACCCATGATCCTCCCCAACGAAATCATCACGCCCGAATCCGAGACCCCAGATCTCGAAATATCAGTCGCCAATCTCCAATCTGAGATATTTGAAATCTGCAATCTGAAATCTGAAATCCCCGCGCCCGCCGATGCCTCCGTGCCTCCGCGCCTCCGTGGTGAACAATCCCTCTCCGACCGTCGTCTGGCCGCCAACCGCGCCAACGCCCTCAAATCCACCGGCCCGCGCACCCCCGCCGGCAAAGCCCGCTCCCGTCTCAACGCCCTCAAGCACGGCGTCTGCTCCGACTCCCCCGTCCTCCCCAGCGAATGCGCCGCCACCTTCGCCACCTTCCGCCACGAACTGGAATGCAACCTCCGCCCCCGCAACCCCATCCAGCTCACCCTCTTCCAGCGCATCGTCAACCTGACCTGGAAACTCCGCCGCATCCAGGAGGCCGAAAACCACCTGTTTGAAATCGAGGCCGCCAAGGTCCCGGCCGGCGAGGATGGCGCCCCGCCCGACCCCTGCCGTATCCTCGCCCACCGCTTCTCCGATGATCCCCACAACGCCTTCATCCTCCTGAATCGCTACGAGCAGAGCATGCACCGCGAGCTTCGCCAGCTCATCACCCGCTTCTTCTACGTCCAGAAACAAGTCCCCACCACGCCCTATTCCGATGAGGATCTGCTGCCGATCGAACCCACCGATCCCCCCGCCCCAAGCCCGCAACCTCCCGCCGCGCCAGACCTTGCAGATTCCACCCCCTCTCCCGCGCACTCTCCCCTGCGGAACCAACCCATTGTGGCCGATGGCAACGCATCCGCGACAGCGCCGGTACAAAGCGCGCCCGGACCACGGGCGTCGGTATCGCGCGAAAGGAATACGTCAATGAAGTTCGCGAAGCTGGTGATGTCAGCGATTGTCCTTGGGTCGATGGTCCATGCCGGACTGCTGGCCAAGGAAGGTGCTGCGAGCCCGGCCAGGGGCGCCTTCGAGCCCTGGGCATCCAACACCGACCCCACGGATGTCCCCAAGAGCCATGTTCAGGAGATCACGGCCGCGCCTTTCACCTACAACATCACGCAGGGCGGCACGATGGACGGCACGATGTGCCGGACGCTGCCCGGCGTCTGGGAACCCTACGAGCAGACGTGGGAATCCAACCGCTCGATCCGCATGGAGAACATCGGCCCGCGCAACGTGAATAATCCGTGGCTGAAGATCGGGCCGATCGACTTCTTCTCCCAGCAGACGATCGCCGACTCGGTGACGGCGGGCCTTTCGACCGACCGGGAAAAGGCGCTGGCGATCTTCTACTTCTACATCACCCACCGCTACCACAAGGGCAATGGCGACAACGGATCGCAAGGCGATGTTTCCCAGGCGATCAACGTGTTCGGCTACAACACCTGCGGCAACAGCACGCTGTGCGTATCCGACCTGCTCAGCAAGGCCGGCATGGGCAATTTCATATTCAGCCATTGCCCCGGCCATTGCGTCCCCCAGGCTTTCTTCGACGGCCGGTACAACACGCTGGATGGCGACATGGCCACCATGATGCTCCTGCGCGACAACCACACCTTGGCCAACGAGCGCGACCTGATCCGCGACCACGACCTGATCAAACGTGTGCATCAGTATGGAATCATGAGTCCCATGAATCCTGTTCGGAATAATGAGGACTACTCGCAGTATTACACGTTCGAGGGCGACACGACGCAGAAGCTCAAGGGCTGGAACTGGTGGGCCATGGGCATGGTCCTGCGGCCGCATGAGGCCATTGAGTGGAGGTGGGGGCATGAGACGCCGGTGAAATATCACGGCGATATGTCGGGAAATCCCCCGATGGCGCCGGACACGATCTACAACGGCCTCTGGGAATACGCGCCGGATTTCAAGAACGATGCGCAGTCGCGCGCGGGGGCGGCCGCGACGAACATCGCCAGCAAGGACGGTGTCCTGACGGCCGCGGACGGAGGCACGGGCACCATCGTGTGGCAGATGAGGGTGCCGTATCAGTTCATCGGCGGCGCGCTGACGCTGGCCGGCGAGGGCTATGCTTTCGAGATCGGTCTGCCCAACCCGAAGGATGGCAAGCCAGTCTATGCGGCGCTGGCGACGCTGGCCGAGTTTGACGGCAAGTTCCAGCGCCGCACGGCCATGGCCACCGAGTACTGGCTCAAGTGTACCCTGACGGGCAAGGCTTCGCTGAGCGGCCTCAAAATCACCAACGACATCCAACTGGCGCCGCTGGCCATGCCGTCGATGACCGTGGGAAACAACAGTCTCACTTATCTGGAACATCCGGACAACCGAACCGGCACCAACGCCGCCAGGCATTTGAAGATCACGCACAACTGGGTTGAACGGTCCAGGACGCGCCCGCCGCAAGCGCCGCAGTCGCCCGTCTATCCGCCGAGCGGCGGCAAGAGCGACGGCACGGATGTCGTCTTCCAATGGCAGGCGGCCACCGACCCCGACGGCGACGCCATCGCGGACTACCGTTTCCAGCTCTCGGACCGTCCCGACATGCGCTGGCCCCTGTCCCCCAACTTCGACAAATACGTGTCGAAGACCCCCGACAAGGGCGCGACCAGCTACACGCTTCCGCGGCCGGGGCTGTTGACCAACGGCACGACCTATTACTGGCGCGTGAAGGCGAAGGATTCCAACGGCGTCTGGGGGCCGTGGAGCGAGACGTGGAGTTTCACCGCGCAGGGGCCGGCATATCCCATCAGCCTCGCCATCAAGCATAGCGAAGATACGGGGATCGGCACATTGACGTGGAGCGCCAACCCGGTGGGGACCGCCCCGGCCAGGTACAGGATCTACGGCAGCGATGAGAAGGGCTTCACCGTCCACGACGCGCCGTATGAGGTCAAACTCGGCGACACGAAAGAGCTGGCCAACCCGTTCCCCGCGAACTTCGTGGCCGAAGTCGCAAGCACTTCCCTGGATGTCCTGGGTGTCGGCAACACCCTGCCCAACGCCAACAAGGCCTATTACCGCGTCGTGGCGGTGGATGGCGCGGGCAAGCGCAGCGGGGACTCGGACTATGTCGAATCTCCCCGGCCGGTCATCTACAGCAGCCCGATCACGAGCGCGCCCGCGGGCCAAGCGTATCGTTACCAGGTGCAGGCCATCCGTTCCATCGGCGACTTCACGAGAAGGGACGGCGCCCGGCCCAAGCCCGGGGCCAAGTTCTGGAAGATCGAACCCCTGAAGTTCTCGCTGACCCAGAAGCCGGCCTGGATGAGCATCGACCCCAGCACCGGGCTGATCACCGGCACGTCGGACGGCACGGGCGGGACGGTGGTCGTCAGCGTGACCCTCACCAAAGAGCGCCGGCTGGTGCATGACGCAAATGCGATCGTGTGGGGCAACGAGTATGAACAAAGCAAGACGTATGAAACCGTGGGGCCCGCGACACAGCAGTTTGTCGTACACGGCGCCAAGGATAAATGAGCCCGCGGGTTCACTGCTTCCTATCCGTGGTTCCATCCACTTGCAGCAGCACCGTCCGACCCATGAACACCGCCTCGCGCCGCGCCGCCCTGAGCTGCGGGCATCTATCTATGAGGTCCGACAGCGTAATCACATACACCTCGCCAGACGGATTTCCTCTCGCCAACGCCTCCTGCAACTCCTGGAAATTCGTCGGCGCCACCGGCCGAGGCAGTGGCCCGAACCGGTACAGGCAATCGCCGAGGTGATATGGATACGCGACCCAGATGTCATCGGGCCTGAGCCGAGACCGCAATGCATCGGCCACCGGCGGGTAGGGCACGTCGTAAGTATTCCACTCGTACTCGCTGGCCGGTTTGACAATCGCAATCGTGCCGATTCCCACCACCACCAGCCCGAGTATCGCGCGGTTCACGGTGGCCATCCTCAGCGCCGCGCATGACCCCACCGCCGCCAGCACCATCGACGGCGCCAGGTAGCTCACCATGAACCGCGGCGAAGAGCCGATGACCATCGCCGCCAGCAGGCCGCACCCAGCGCTGGCGACGATCCCGATTCCGCCCGGCATCCGCCGGCGAATCGCCGCCCACCCACCGACGATCGCCAGCGCCACGAACGCCGCCGCGCCGATATTCAGAACGATCCGCGACACGCTCCCCAGATGCGCGAAGGGCCCGGCCACGCGCAGGTCGCGCCACACCGTCATTGCCCCGCGAGCGCCGCCCTGGTTGGCCACCGTCGGATTCTTGAGCTGGATCATCATCTCCGCCAGCAGCAGCCCGCTCAGCAGGAAATACCACCACGTCCGCTTGAGCAGCTTGCCGAAGCCTTCCTGCCGATATCGCTCGATGAGATGACAGATCACCAGCGGCCCCACCATCGCCCAGCACATCCATTGAATGCTCTGCGCCACCAGCGCGCTCGCCAGAAAAGCCCGGCCGTTTTCGCCTCGCCCGCGCTGCCGGACGTAAATGAACAATGCCAGCATCAGCGAGCATTGCGACCACGCATACGGCCGGCCAATCCCCGCGTAGTATTGCCCCAGCGCGCCGATCGTCGTCAGCCCCGCCAGCCAAAGCCCGGCCGAGTTATCCCACATCCGTCTGCCCAGCAGGTACGCCAGCGCGATCGCCGTCAGCGACAGCAGCATCGACGGGATTCGCAGCGCCAGCAGGCTCGAATGCGTCGCCGCCTCGATCGTCTCGGCCACGGCCGGGAACAGCGGCGGCTGCGGGTCCACCAGCACCAGCATCGCCCGCTGAAACAGCGGGCTGCCGCGATACAACCGCCTCACCATCTCGATCTTCCGCTTGTCCACCCGGCCGCCGGATTCGAGCTTCTTGAGAAACAGCGGATAGATATCATCCGTGCGGTATCGGTTGCGCCACGATTCGAGATGATGCATCTCGTCATTGATCAGGTTTCGCTGCCACGGCGCCGGCAGCCGGGTGGCCAGCGCCACGGCCGCCACCAGCGCCATCAGGATCCATCGTGCCGCTCTGTCGCGCTTCGGCTCATCCATGCGGCGGCTCCTTGGCCCGGGCGATCTCGGCCACAAACACGTCGCGATACTCCCGCGCCATCCGCTCAATGGTGAGCTGTTCGGCCCGCTCGATGGCCAATCGCGAGAACCTGGCCCGCTGCTCATCGCCGCTCATCCGCACGATTGCCTCCGCCAGCGCCCGATCATCCCCCGGTGGCACGAGCATTCCCCACCGCCCGCCTTCGAGGATCGCCTCCGGCCCATCCGACCTCGTCGCGATGCACGGCACGCCCAGCGCCATCGCCTCCAGCGGCACGTAGGCGAATCCCTCCCATTGACTGGTCAGCGCCAGCAGCGTCGCCCGCTTCATCAGCGGATATGGATTGTCCCGATGCCCGACCAAGTGTACGTGGCCATCCATTGCCAGCGATGCCGCGAGAGACTGCAAGTTGCCTCGCTCCTCGCCATCGCCGACGATGACCAGGTCCTGTTTAACTCCGCGCTGGCGCGTCGCCGCGAATGCCCGGATCAGCGTCGCGTAATCCTTCTGCGCCGACAGCCGGCCGACAGCGATCACGTAAGGCTCGCCCGTCGGTGGCTCAACGGTCTGATCCGCCATTGCCCGCACCCGCCGCACATCCAGCCCATTGGCAATCACCCGCCCGCGCGTCACGCCGAAGTTCTTCCGCAGATCGTCGAGCATCCCCTGTGCGGCCGTCACCATCAGATGCTTGGGATAGCTCCGCCGCATCAGCCATCGCATGAGCCCGCCTCCCCCGGCCGACGCGACGTGCCGGCTCATGTTCATGTGCTCGCTGAAGATCACCGGCACTCCCGGCGCCGCCATGCCCGCGAGCACATTGGCATAGGTTCCGATGGTGAAAACCAGGTCCGGCGCCAGCGCTCGCACGCGCCTTGCGCAACCGCCGCACGTTCAGCGGCACCTGGTAAATCCGCCGCCAGCCTGTCCCCACGGTCGTGCCGATCGCCCCTACCTCATCAAACGCGGCCGCCTGCTCCGCCATCGGAAGCTGCTCGCGCAGGAGCAGCAGGCCCACGCGAAACTCCTCGCGATGAAACGTGCGCAGCGCCCGCGCCAGCGTGCAACAGAAGGTCCCCGTCCCGCCGGAAATCTCGGGAACCAGGAAGACGAGCTTGATTGGCCCGGATGCCATCTTGGATTCCGATGGCCGCCTGAACCGGGTCGGCCGACACGCGCCTCCCTCCGGACGTGGATTGTAACAGTGCGCCGGGGAATTGACAGGCAAAGCCCTTGGCTGCCGCGGAACCGGCGTCACGCGCAGACCCATCAAAGCCCCTGCACGACGACCTGTTCCACCGCATCGAGCCACGGCGGGTTGCTGGCCCATGGCGGCACGTACCAGTTGCCTTTGGAGTCGATTGCGCCGCCGCTCCAGATCACCACGCCATCCGCCGAATCATGCACCAGTTGCACCTGCTGCCGCCAGAAACTCTGATCGATGTACTGCAATGCCAGGCCATCACCGGCCGCGTCGTGATACTGCATCCAGATGAAGGGCACCACGGGCTTGCCATAGCGATGCGCCTTGGCGATGTTCGCCTGCGCGAACAACTGCCAGTTGGTCGGATCGTCATAGAACGTATACAGCGAGGGGCATACGAAATCGACCTTGGCCGCCAATGGCCGCAGCCGGTCGTTGGCCGCCTGCCAGTCCTTATAGGCCGCCTCGAATTTCGGCACGTTGTCTGCCGCCCACGGCGAAGTGGCAACATACGGCAGAAAGTACAGGTAGTTCACCGGCGTCCAGAAATCCGCCAGCGGGAGGATGCCATAGAAGCCCACCTTCACCTGTGGCCGCTCACTGTGAATCCAGTCCACGATCTGCATCAGCATCGCGAGGTTTTTGTCCACCTCGCTGCTGCTCGCGACCCGCTGGTCCACCTGCCATTGCTCGCAATCCAGCACGAGCGGCACGCCTGCGGCGGCCACACGACGGGCCAGGCTGCGCGTCGCCGCCTCGTCGGGCTTGCTGAAATCGAAATTCGGATAAGTGCCGCTGTAAATGTCCTTGCTGCTAATGTAGATGTCCGAAAAACCCAACGTTTGCATGTCCGGCTTGTTCGTGAACGCAGTGCCGTCGTACATCACGAACGGGTCGCTCTGGGTTGTCGGCGGTGTCACATCGCCGGCCGAGAGCTGCCCACCCGTTGCAGCCTTGTCGCCGCTCGGCACGGCGGGCTGGTTCGTTCCCGGCGGATCGGTGCGAGTGGGAATAATGGCCGCCGGCGCCTCGGCCTCGCTTGCGGGGGCGGGTGGGGGTGTGGTGTCGGCAGGGGGGGGGCTGGGCGGAGTCGCAGGCGGATCAGGACTTACAGCCGCCTTGGCGTTGCCGTCGCCTGCTTGCGCTCGCAGCAGGTCATAGCGCAGCAGGCGGTTGTGTCCGCCTCCTCCATTGATCGTGACCAATGCCCGCATGAACGGGTTCTTGCGGGTGCCGATCTGAATCAGATCGTCGCCCTTTCCCCCAAGAATACGGATCCTCTGCACCGCCGTGCGCGGAAAGCTGGTCCGGACGGCATTGACGTCCACTACATACCGCGTGTTGGTGGCTCCCCCGGCCCAGACGGCGATGTGATCCACGCCTGGTGTGCCTCGAACGGTTAGCAATCCGTGGTCCAGCGCGGCCGACAACAACTGCCGCGGCTCCAGGCGCTCGCAGAGGGGCGCTGATAGAGACGAATTTCCCCCCAGATTAACGGTTTTCTGAGGCATTTGCTCCCTTTCTTTCTTTGCCAAACTTCCCGTCTTCCGTAGGTTGACCTACGATACGAGAAGCGAGGCAGGCAAATGCCCGATTGGCGGATCAGCTACTCACAATGGCTAATCTGGTTGATATGGGGGATATCAACGCGGCGAGGGAGGTTTTATCAGATCAACTATTATGGCCTGCGGCACCCACCCCGACGTCAACGTATGCTCATGCCGACTGTGACTGCCGACCGATCAATTGACAGGCCGCACGGACCCAGCGATAGTGCGCGGTGCCGCCGGTGCCCTCACCGGCGGGGCTCAGACCGTCGGTGAGGGCACCGGCGGCACAGACTCATGGACTCCTCATCCACACAACCCGCCGCCTCAACCGACAAGGTGCCGATAACCGTCCTCGTTCCCACTCTGAATGAGGCGAAGAACCTCCCGCGTTGCCTTGACTACCTCCGCTGGGCCGACGACGTCGTTGTGATCGACTCCAACTCCACCGACGGCACGCCGCAGATCGCCCAGCAGTACGGCGCCCGCGTGATCAACTTCACCTGGAACCGCCAGTGGCCCAAGAAACGCAACTGGGCGCTGCGCCACGCCGACCTGAAGTATCCATGGATTCTGATCGTCGATGCCGACGAGTGCATCGTGCCAGAGTTGGCGGCCGAAGTCGTCGAGGCCATCAAGTCCGACCAGTTCGTCGGCTATTACATCAACCGCCGGTTCATGTTCCTGGGCCAGTGGATCAGACACTGCGGCTATTATCCAAGCTGGAACATGCGGCTGATCAAGCGTGGCTTCGGCGAGTATGAGCTGCTGACCGACGTCGGCGACACCGGCAGCGGCGATAACGAGGTCCACGAGCACATCGTCGTGAAGGGGCCGGTCGGGCACCTGCGCAGTGACATGCTGCACTACGCATTTCCCGACATCGCCACCTTCATCGAAAAGCACAACCGCTACAGCAACTGGGAGGCGGCGGTGCAGCACAAGCGGGCCAAGGAAATCCCCGTCCCGGCCGGCAACCGCGACCTCGCCTGGCGACGCCGCTTCAAGCTGTGGTCACGGCATCTGCCTTTCCGCCCCGCCCTGCGATTCCTCTATTCGTACATCCTCAGACTGGGCTTCCTTGATGGTCGCGCGGGATACATCTTCTGCCGGCTGCTGGCCATGTATGAGTTCCTGTCGGTGGCGAAATACTATGAGCTGAAACAGGGAGAGAAGATCAAGGCCGCCGAGGCGGCCAAACCCGGGTTGACGCCCGCGCCGTGAATCTCACGAATCCGCCGGGGGGCGCGGCAGCGGCTGAGTCGCTTTTCTCGCCACGACGAAAAACGAGCGGTACAGCGGCCAGAAGCGCCCGTATCCCCTCCACTGCTCTACCGCAAAGCCGCAATGCCTGAGGCACCGTTCCAGGCTTCGCCGACAGAAGAACCGGATGTGCCCGCCGAATGGGTTGTAATGATTGGCGTAGCCGCGCAGCGACAGCGCGAGGTTCTTGACCAGCCCGTGGTAGGGGGTCGTCAATACCAATCTTCCCGATTCCGCCAGGATGCGGTGAACTGATGTGAGAAATCCCCACACATCGAAGACATGTTCGATGACTTCGCTGCACCAGACGGCGTCGAAGTGCTCCGCGAGGTCACCGGCGAGTTGCTCCGGCGTGCCGACGCGAAACATCGCCCTGGGCGCCTGCCGGGTTGCGTAGGCAATCGCCTTCTCACTGACATCGATCCCGGTTACATGGTATCCCAGATTGGCCAGGTAACTCGTGAAGATGCCGCCGCCGCAGCCGACATCCAGCACTCGTGCGCCGGAAGATCGCGCAGCGCCGCCGCCAGCAGTTCCTTACGCACCGGCGTCGTCGGATCCAGCGCCGGCGGGGCGGCGTTCGGATCATCCCAGTAGTCTTGATAATAGCCGCGTGTGTCGGTCATTCTGGACGCTGCCTCTGCTTGACGAACTCGGCAGGATTGCCCGCGACGATGGTCCAATCCGCCACGTCACGCATGGCCACGGCCGCAGCGCTGACGATCGCGCCCTCGCCGACCGTCACCCCCGGGCCGACGAATGCCCGGCGCAGATCCACGCGTTGTCCTTGATCATGATAGGGGGGGTCACCAGCGGCATCGATTTCAGGTGATAGTCATGTGTCCCGGCGCAAAGATAAGCCTGCTGGCTGATGATGACGCGGTGGCCGATATCGACCGGCCCCAGGTTATAGACCTCCGCCTGATCGCCCAGGCAACTCACATTGCCCATCGTCAGGTTCCAGGGATAATACACCCGTGCGGTTCGGCGGATCACACATCCGCTGCCGATGGTCGCACCGAACATCCGCAGCAGCATCGCGCGCCAGCGGTGGCAGGTGTGAAACGACCAGCGATAGAGCGTCGCGTTGACCATGCTCCAGATCAACCGCTTGACGCGCACCTTCAGCGGCGGGGGCATCGTGCGCAATCTGCGAAATTCAAGCTCTGTGTCGTTCACGATCGTAGGCCAGTTTCGCCTCATTAGAATCGGACAGGCGATAGGTGGCAATAAGGACAGTGCCGCCCGTGCCAGCGTACCGCCGGCGCCAATAAAGAACGCGGCGAGGCCATCGCCGCGTTCGCATCTCCCACAACCGCCTGTTTCGTATCGATCAGGCGCTCGCCTGCTTCTCCTTCGGCTTGATCGTGCTGACGTCGATGCTCTTGCACTGATTATAGCCGAGTTCGGTGGCGGGCAAGTCAAAACCTCCTACGCACCACGCCTCGACGCCGGGAGCGTTCCCGCCGGCCGGGTCATCTCACTCCGGCGCGCAATGTGACAGGCATCTCGATGTACTTGCCTTCGCGCCGGATACGCAGCATGACGCGCTCGCCGGGCCGGCATCGGCCAGGACGGCGACCAGCGATTCCTGGTCGCGCACATCGGTGTCGTCAATGCCCACCAATACGTCGCCTTCGTGCAGGCCCGCCTTCGCCGCCGGAGCGCCGGCCACGATCCCGGCGGCCCTGAGGCCATCGTTGGAGTTCGTGAATCGCACGCCCAGCACCGTCCCCTGCGGCCCGGTGTCCGGCCGGGGCGCCGTCCGCTTGAGCATCCAGGCCTTCCACTCATCCTCGAAAGCCGCCAGTGTCTTGCCCGTGGTCTTCTCCAGCGCGAGCCGCGCGGTCTTGTCCTGATCGTAGGTCGCCTTGTAAGTTTCGTAGAACTGACGGAGCAATCCCCGCTCGTACAGATACAGCATGATGCTGCCGGATTGGCCGTAGGCATTGGTGGCGCTGGCCACGAATTTCCCCTGGTCCATTTCCACCAGCCGGCGAAGCGGAATCAGCGCCTTGCGACGCGCGGCCGACTGAATCTGCGCCAGCCGCATGCCGTCGGAAGGGATGAGCTTGTCCTCTTCGTAATGGGCCGCCTCAAACAGTGTCGCCAGCCCTTCGGACACCCATGTTACGTGTTCCTGGCCGACGGTTTCCAGGTCGGCGCCGTGCAGGGCGTGCGTGAACTCGTGCAGCATCACCTGGCCCATGCGGGCTGCGATGAGTATCCGGTTCTCATGGTTGTAGAAGCCGCCAACGCCGGGGATATGGACGATCTGCCGGAAATCGGCCGCCGAAGCAATCACGACGCTGATGTATTGATCGGGGCGATGCGCAAAGAGTTGCTCCCACTGGCTATGGGCCTGCCTCAGCAGGAGCTTACGCAGGTCCTCCAGCGTCTGCCGATCGGTATTGGTGGCAAAGACCAGCTTGTCCTTCTCGTCGATCTCGAAGATGTAGCCCTGTCCCAATTCGCTCTTGAGCCACTTGAGCACGGCCTCGGCCGCCTTGTGTTGCAGTTCGTCCTTCCGTGCCAGCAGTGCTCTGTAGCGAGGCAGCTCGCGCAACGAGTTCAGGTCGGGATCCTTGGCGATATGAATGAAGTCGGTGAAGCCTTCCTCGGCCGACCGCTCCAGGTAATCCATCGCGGCCTGCGGATCATTCTTCAGGGCCCTGAGGCAGGCCATGTTATACAGGTTGACCTGGTGCCGGGGTGCGATGCCCAGGGCCTCGGCCAGCGACTTCTCCGCGTCATCGAGCTTGCCGGCCTGGAGAAGGCGTATTGACTCGCGGGTCAACTTCATGAGCCGGGCCAGATCCTCGTGAGACCGCGCCGTCGTCGGCTGAGTGGCCAGCGACCGGCCAGGCGGCTGCGCGGATGGCGTCGGACGCGTGGCAGGGGAAGCCGCGAGCAGGCAGGCGAGCAGAACGATTAGGCCGCATGGAAGCCGCAAGTGATGATTCACGTCCGGTATTATGCGCAAAACCTGCCGAGGTTTCTCCATCCCCGGGGTGTTCGCGGCGCTGTCCGTGAAAATCCGCATGATTTTGACCCCGGCGCTCTTAAACCGCATCCGAACCTGCGGTATGCTTGCTGCTGATGCCGGCCCTCTATCCGGCCGATCAATGTAGCGGGCGCACATGGACTGTTTTGTTCCCGCGCTGCCCACTGGCAAGTACATATAGGAGACTCACATGAGCAAATTCCTGGTGGCGGGTGCCCTTGTCGCGGCACTTACCTTCACGGGAGGCAAGGCCTTCGCCCAGCAGACCAAGCCCACGAAACTGATCGTCAAGGAAACCGTCCTGGGCAAGCGATCGCCGGCCGCCGCGGACCAGCAGACGATGGCTATCAGCCCCGATCTCAGCCACGTTGCCGTGTGTACGAACAAGGTCGGCAAGTTCATGGTCGCTCTCGACAATGCGCCGGGCAAGGAATACGACTGGATTGTCGCCAAGAGCATGACCTTCAGCGCCGACAGCGCGCATCTCGCCTACATCGTCCAGGAAAAGAATGAGATGTTCGTCGTGCTCGATGGCAAGGAAGGCAAGCGCTACGCCGAGGTCGTCAGCAGCCAGCTCATCCCCAGCCCGGCCGGCGCGCGCCTGGCGTATTGCGTGAAAGCCAAGCCGATAGGCAAGCGCATGTTCGTCATCGACGGCGAGGAGCAGAAGGAGTACGACCAGGTCTTTTCCTTCAGCTTCAGCCCCGACGGCAAGCACTGGGCCTATGGCGTGGAGACCGGCGGCCAGCAGTTCTACATGGTCGATGGCGTGCCCGGCAAGGTATACGACCAGATCGCCGGCAACTCCTTCTCATGGAGCCCCGACGGCTTGCGCAACGCCTACGCCGCGATCAAGGAAAAGAAAGTCATCGTGGTGGCCGATGGCAAGGAGACCGCGGTCGACAACAAGGGTGGCGTGGTTTCCGACGAGGCCAGCCGCCCGGTTTTCAGCACCGATGGCAAGCATATCGCCTTCGCGGCCACCAGCGGCGGCAAATCGAGGGTGATTGTCGACGGCAAGGCACAGAAGGAGTTTGAGAAGATCGTCGGCGATACCATCCGCTTCAGCCCCGATGGGGCTCGGCTGGCGTATCTCGCCGCGCGCAAGGTCAAGGAGAAGGTCAAGGACGTCGAGAAGGACGTCAACCACCTCTTCTTCGTGCTGGATAACGAGGAACTGCGCCTTACCAGGGGCTGGTCACCGGGTCGTTCATCTTCAGCCCGGATTCCAAGCGATACGCCTATGTTGCCGTCAATCTGAGCGGCCATCTGACGGTCGTCATCGATGGCATCGAAGGCAAGGACTATGACTCGATCCAGATCGTGAAATTCAGTCCCGACGGCAGAAAGCTCGGCTATGTCGCCCAGCGCGACAAGCGGTTCTACGTGGCTGTCGATAACTCCGAGGGCATCGGGTACGTCAGCGCGGCCAATCTCGTGTTCAGCCCCGACGGCAAGCACTCCGCCTACGCGGCATCGCGCGAGAAATCGGTCTTCGTCGTGACCGATGGCGTCGAAGGCAGGAACTACGAAGGCCTGGATCCGGGCACGATCTCGTTCAGCTCCGACAGCAAGCACGCGGTGTACACCGCGGTGCGGAGCGAGAAGGAAAAAAAGAAGTTGTTTTTCGTCGTCGATGGCGACGAGTCGCGTGAGTACGACGGCGGCGTGGGCGCCCCGGTCTGGGACAGCCCCTCGACATTGCACGCCATCACCATTCGCGAGAACGACGTGCTGAAGATCCAGATCGAGGTCCCTGCGCAGTGAGCTGTCCATGAACAGGCCCATGGGCTGCCTGACGGCGGCCAGCTTCCTTACGGTATTCGTGGCAGTGGCCGCGGCCCAACCCGCGGCCACTGGGCCAACTACGCGGCCGCGCGGGGCTCTGCGCCCGTGGAAACGCCGCTGTGCAAGCTCGAAGCGGGGCGCGTTCGCGTCGCGGTGAGTCCCGACAACCGGCACGTCGCCATCCTGGTGCGACAGAGCGGCAAGGATTGCGTGGTCCTCGACGGCGTGCCGGGCAAGACCCATGAGTGGATCGTGCCCGCCAGCCTCGCGTTCACCGGCGACAGCGCGCATTGCGTCTACGTGGTGCAGCAGGGCAAGGGCATGCTGGCCGTCATCGACGGCAAGGAAGGCCAGACCTACTCCGAGATCCTCAACAGCGCTGTCCTCACCAGCCTCGCCGGCGCGCGCACGGCCTATGTGGGCAAGCCGGACGGCGGCGCCGGTTATTTCACCGTGATCGACGGGCAGGAAACCGGGCCATTCGAGCAGGTCGGCTTCGTTCATCTCAGCGATGATGGCAAACACGTCGCGCTGGCCCTCCAGAAGGAAGGCAGGGATTTTGTCCAGATCGATGGCGTGGCGGGCAAGAGCTTCGAGCACGTGATTGCCGGCTCGTTCCACTGGAACTCCGACGGAAGCCGCCATGTCTACGCGGTGGCCTCTGCCGGCAAGCAGTCGATGGTGATCGACGGCGTCGAGGGCCCGGCCTATGCCAGCGTCGGCCCGGCTGTTTTCAGCGCCGATGGCAAACGAGTAGCGTATGTCGCGGAGCGGTCCATGCTCGTGCTCGATGGCCGGGAGCAGAAACGATACGACAAGATCGCCACCGAGAGCATCCGATTCAGCCGCGAAGGCGGGCGCGTCGCGTACCTGGCTTCGACGCTGGAGAAGTCCGGCGGGGAGAAACTGTATTTCATCGTCGATGGCCAGCCCAAGGGGCCGTTCGAGGGCGTGGTGCGCAGCAGTTTCATCTTCAGCCCCGACGGCAGGCACACGGCCTGCATCGTGATGCGCGACCGCCGGCAGGTGGCCGTTGTCGATGGCGTTGAGGGAAAGCCGTATGACGATGTGCGTTTGCTGCAGTTCGGCGCGGACACGGCGCGGGCCGTCTACCTGGCGCGCCAAGGCGCGCAGGTGCGCGCGGTGATCGGCGGTGTTGAGGGGCCGGCCTATCCCGGCATCAGCCACATGGTCCTGAGCCCGGATGGGAAGCATCTGGCGTACATCGCCGGCCGCGACAAGAACGCGCTGGTGGTTCTGGACGAAGTCGAGGGCCCGAGCTACGGCGGAATCCTGCCGCCGACCATGACCTTCAGCCCGCGGGGCAGCCACCTGGCCTATGAGGCGTATCGCGACGCCGGGCCGATGATCGTCGTCGATGGAGCAGAAAGCCCGGAGCACGAGGGATCGCTCAAGGGCAGCCGCCTGGTCTTCGATGACGAGGACTCGCTGCGGGCGCTGGTGATCCGCAAGGACCAGGCGGTGCAAATGCGCATCGACCTGAAATAGCCGCCGCGCCGCAGCCAGCACGGACAACCCGGGCGAGCGGGGTGCATCCAATTTTCGGTTGCACTCGCCGTTCCGTAGAGCGTGCCGCCCCGGCCGCGGCGATTTGCCGAGCCTGCAACCATTTGCCGGATGCACCCGGGCGAGCGGCAAGGGTGGAGGGACACTTGACTAACTGAGGCGTGCCCTCCATAATGCGCCAGCATAACTAGATGCCCCCTTCGTCTAGTGGCCCAGGATATCTGGTTCTCAGCCAGAGGACAGGGGTTCGACTCCCCTAGGGGGTATGTTGCAATGGTAGTAGATGGTAATGAAGCGGAATGCCCCGGAAATCCGGGGCTTTTCGCTTTATGGCTCCCGTCCATTCCTTGCCGTTCCGCCCCGTACTGCGCCTGATTCTGCGCCGCTTTTTCCGCTGGCGCTTTCTTGCCCGCCCCAACGGGTTGCCCGGCGGCCTGGGCGAAATGCTCATCAGTCACCTGAAGGTAATGCTCCTGGGCCACGGCCGCGCTATTTCCGATCCACGCACAGACAACGTGAATCGGGTAAATCTCGGCAAGCTCAGTCTCACGGGTCGCCCGGAGATTGTGGAACAGCTTCGGCCACGGCACCAGCCCAGCCCGTTCAATGATCCGCTGCAAACCCGTCCGCAGATTCACCCCGCCATCGCGGGCGCGGGTGATGATGTACTCGCTTCCGGGCTCGGCTTCATCGAAGGCTTGTTCAAGGTATGGGCGCAGCTCCGGGAAGATCGGCACTTGTCGGCTTTCCTTCCCGTCATGGTGTTCTGTCTTGCAACTGTGAACCGTGAAACGGTTGCCGCTCCAATCCACGTCACCCCACTTCAGCGCCAGGTGTTCGGACGGGCAGCGCAGCCCGCCGTATCGGCTCAGGGCGAAGATCAGCCGCCACTGAGCATCAGGGCAGGCGTCGATCACCTTGCCGGCCATGGCGGGGGTGATGAAGAAAAACCGATCACGGTTGCCTTGCACATGGCTCTTGAGACTGGCGAACGGATCGCGCGTCACCAGCCGCTTGCGGATCGCCACGCGGAAGAATTGCTTGGCTCGCCCGCAGATTCGCCTTGCCGTGTTCTGCCCCAGCCCGCGCCGAAGTAGATGCCGCCAGAATTCATCGGCATCGCCTTCGGTGATATCCCGCAATGGCTTGCCCGGCCCGAAGAATTCGATCAGGTCTTTGCGGGCCTGTTTGAGATTGATGATCGTGCGCGGCTTGGCGTCTGTCCGATCCGCGATGTAGGCATCAATGAACGCGCCCAGCCCGGCCCGGCCACTCTCGCGTGACTTCACCAGCCCCACGGCAGCAAGCCGGCCGTGCATCCGATCATCCAGACTATCCGCCCATTCCAGCGTCTGCTCATCAGGCTCCCCCAATGACAGCCGCTCCACGCGCAGCTTGTAGCCTTCGGCCTGTTTCATCGTGGCGTGGCCAAGGCGGATCGCGCGACGCTTGCCGTTGCCATCCACAAAAAGGATTCGCTTCAACCCGTTCGGATCGTCAATGATGCTTGCCATAGCTCACCTGTCTTTCACCTGTTTCCCCGTCCGATACTGTAGCCTAATTAGGTAATAGCGTCAATCGGAATCCGATCACCGCTGCGATCTTCTCGGCTGTATCCAAGCGCGGCAGATTCTCGCCCCGTGCGATCCGGGCCATGACAGAATACGCGATGCCTGCGCCCTTAGAGATTTGATATCTCGTCACCCCCCGGCGCTCTGCCTGCCTGATCGCCGCCTTCAACTGATCTATGATGGATCTTGCCTTGGGCATACGCTCACCTTCGCAAATTCTCCCCGCCACTGCAACGCTGCGCCCCCTTGCGTGCTCTGGACGGCCCGTAGGTCAAGCCGCCGATTCTCGCGCCAGCGTGCGAGCCTTGCCCGTTGCCGCCTTCGCACGATGGGCCAGGGGCTCGGCACGCGCCAGCCACGCGGGCGGGGGGTCTTCCATCGGCTCGGCCAGCTCTGCCCACCAGCGCGGCCGGTCGATAAATCGGTCACTGAGCCAAATGAGCAAGACGCGGTTCATCCGCTCTGCCATCGCCTTCGGCTTGTCCTGCGCCACGCGGTGCATCAGCCCGCGATAGTAACGCTCGGGCACTTCGCTGAGCAGCCCTTCCTGCCCGTCGGCCTGCGCCTGTTCAAGCATGACACTGCCGATGGCGAACGTGATATGGTTGGCCAACGATTCAAGGTCTTCCATCGTGAGCAGCCCCCACAGCGTTTCGCCAATCCACGCCCGGCGGCAGAACGGCGAGCTATCGTCGGCCACGTCCTGCCACTTGAGCAGCCACGGTCCGGGCGCGGGCATGGTTGGCTCGGCGCCGGGCGCATCGTCGGCAAAGGCGCGGCCGCCAGTGTCTTCAAGCTCTTCCGCCGCCCACGCCCGCATGGCGGGCAGCATCTTCGCCGGCCAGGGCGGGCCGCCGAAGGGCCAGCGCTGATCGCGCCGCCATCGGTTTACGGTTGTGTGACTACAGGGAAGCCGCCGGGCAAGCTCTCGGTTGGACGGGATATCGGGTTGGTTTCGCATAGGTCTAGTCCTTTGGAAAGTGGAACACTGATTTTGTCCTGCGCCAACTTACGGGCATATCGGCCGTCGCTTACCCGCAAGCCGTACACCCCCTTGGGAAGAACCTAGCTCCATATGTCCGCCAGTGGCCACAGCTCGCATTCTGCGGGCCTGTCGTGCTGGCCGTGTCGTTGCGATCATGTTCATGCCCGGACGTGCCTTGGCGTTGCGGCCGTGGAAGTGAAGGGCCAGCGCAGTTTGACGGCTGCGCTGGCCTTCACCAACCTATACCGCTAACCTTTCGTCCGCTTCTTGCCCGTGGTCGCCGGCTCAGCCTGAGCAGGCGCGTCCTGCTTAACTTCCTTGGGTCCAGTGTCCTGCTTGTCCTGTTCATCCATCGCCGCCAGTTCAACGCGGGCCCGTTCAATGCGGTCCTGTTCGTTGGCTGCCCATATCCTGATGCTCTCACCCTTGAACTTGCCGCCTATCTCGGGCAGGTGGGCGAGTCGGGCAGGGAACACGCCCAACTCGGTTTCCGTGTTGTGGCGGCTGAACGTCGCATCAGGCGGCGCAGTCAGCGCCCGCTCATCCACGGCATTCCGGGCGACTTCCTCGAGCTCTGCCCGTCGCTCGGCTCGCGACTTCGCGATCCATTGCTTCGCCCATGCGACGATGACGCCGCCGAAGATGCGCCCGCCCGTGTTCGGCAACTGCGCCCGTGCCAGGTCTTCAGCGTCCAGCCCCACGGTTGCCAGCTCAGCGGGAGAGTAGAACCGCCCCACGTCCAGCGCGAGCAGCCGCCCGTCAACGCGCTTCGGCCTGCGGTCGGATGACAGCCACGCCGCCAGCGGCTCGACTGCCGCCGGGAATAGGAAGGCATGAGCAGCCGTGAGACTGCGCAGCCGGGCCGCCGCGTCTTCGGCGTGAGTGATTGCCCAGTATGCAGCGCGGGCTTGGCCATCGGCCGCCGTGACAGCGTCTTCCATCGCCTTGACCTTTTTCGCCGTCTCATCGCGCAGCGCCACCCATGCCGCCATGGCATCGGCAGCCGCCTTCCTGAGCCCGTCGATATCGCGGGCCTGATGCGCCAGGTTCCGCGCTTCGGCGATGACGGCGCTGTGCTGTCGCACGTCAACGGCCGTGAGATTCAGCAGCCGCATGATTTCGCGCAGCTCGCCGGCATCGCTGGCGCTGGGCTTTTCGTTGCTGATGATCGCAGCGTATTTCGGCCATGCGTCGCGCTCGTCGGCCGCCTGTGCTTGTTCCATTGCGTCCAGTAACATTGTCATATTTCACCATTGGGTAAAGGGGTTGTTGGTTGTTGCCTGTTACTTCCGCTTGGCGTTCTGTTCGGCGAGAAACTGCTGATGCAACGCCGGGTATTTCGTTATGACTGCTCGGACGGCATCCTTGCGGCTCATGCCCTGCGCCATGCGGGCTGAGATGTGGGCCTGCCACGATTCCGTGACGGAAACGACATGAGGGGGTCTGACTGACATTGTTGAAACTCCAATAGAGGGTGAAACCGATTCGACGGCCGCGCGGCCGCCGCTGTCTGCTGTTGTTTGCCTTGGGCTCGCCGGCATCGGTGCCACCGTGACGATATCGCCGGCCCGTGCCGCGCCCATCTTCGCCGTGCCGATGGGCTCGCCGAAGCGCTCGTCAGTCACACGGCCGCCGTCGCCGCCGAACAAGACCGCGCCCGCCGGGATGGGCTTTGATGCTTCGATGCGAATCGGCGGCAGCCCACGCGAGAGAATCGGCGCAACGTCCGCCAGGATGTTCTCGTTTGTGCTGACGGTTCGGCTGATGCTGACAGCCGCGTGCCGCTCGCCCCGTTGGGCCAGGAAGGCGCGGCCATCCCGAAGCACAATGCGCCGGTTCGCTTCGATGGGTTCGCCCCACGCCCACGCTTCGACGTGGCGAGTGTCTGGCCGTTGCTCGTCTTCCGGTATTACCGCGTTGAAACTCATGAGGCGTAACATGGCTTTCCTTTGCCGGGCTCGCCGGCGGTTGTTGGTGTAGATGCCGGCGCTGCCGTTATGGGCTGGGCAGCGCCGGCAGGGATACGGGCTTCGTCTGTCGGGATATCGCCGTGGCCAAGAGCATGACGCATTGGCCATCCGCTCGCCGCTGGCGTGTCTGCGGGGCTGGACGTGTCATCGCCCGCCCCGTTGCCTTCGGCGCTGTCCAGCGGCTTGCTGGGCGTGCTGGCGGGCCTGTCCTGCCACTTGGCCACGATGCCGTAGTTTCTAAGCAGCACCTTCAACGCCCGGCGCATCCGGCAGACAGGCGGCGCGTCGCCGTCGATCGGCTTGGCCGTCAATCGCACGTCCAACGTGAGGGGCTCAGTGTCGATCATGCCGCCCCCCGATCCGCCAGAATGCCTTCACGCTCCATCGCCTCGTACTCGTCAACTGCCTGCCCATTTCCGCCGGGCTCTGGTGTCACTGACACTGACACAACCTCAGATTCCCCGGAGAATGCGGGGGTATTGTCATTCTGCATCAGCTCAAAAACGTCACTGGGGCGGCCGCCCTGTTCCCCGGCAGTGGCCACGCTCCACGAGCCCAGCCCCAGACCCACGAGCGACTGCAAGGCAAGCTCTGCCTCATCGCGCGTGGCATAGCACGGGCCGCCCCGCATTAGATCGCGTGGCGTCACCCGCCCGCCCTTCCGGCGGATGAATTCGATCAGCATCCGCTGGGCGCGATCCTCATCGCTCTCCCCCAGCACCCCGTAAACGCGCTGGGCCTCGTTGGCGAACCAATCCGCCAGGGCGATTCCAGCAACCATGCTCGATTCGCCGCATCGCCATGGATCAACATCTTCGCCGGCGGCTTGGCGTATCTGGTGATGGATCAGCGCGAGCCTTGCCGCCGCCCCCTCCAGCTTGGCCAGCGCAGCCCCCCAATCAGTGTCCGCGGCCTCGTACTGCCGCTGGGCCTGCGTATCGTACCATGCCCGCCAGATATCCAGCGCATCCGGCCCCAGCGTCACTGTCGCCGGATAGCTCTCCCCGCCAGGTCCAGCACTCGGCTGCAACTGAAACATCGACTCCATGGCCTTGCCGTACGCCGTCTCGACATCCGGCGCGATGACGGCATCCGTCCACCGCTTCGGCGCGATCGGGGGCATCGCCAGTAGCAGGCGCGCCACCGATCCATTCTCGAAAAACTCTGCCGTCATCAGCCGCCGGAAGGTGCGCGGCTGGATCCCACCGACGATGCTCACGGCCGCCCGTTGAATGAAGATCGTCGGCCGATCCCCGCCCTTTCGATCGACCTTCAGCGCCCTGCGCGGTGCATGTTGAGATACGCGGCCAGGTCACCCCCACGGCCGCCCTTATACTGATTGAGCCCGCTCAACCATCCTGCCAACTCATCAACCGCAACGAGTGTTCCCCGTGGCGTCGCCTCCAACCTGTCGGCCAGCGCCTCCACCGTGATATCGGATACCAGTGGGTGTTGAAGTGGGGCGGGCCGATCTGGCTCATCACCGCGCTCAGCCTTCGGCGTCGATTTCCACTCGGCATGCTCATCGTCATAGACGGCCATCGCGGCCCGGTATTCTTGGATCAGCCGGCGCTGGCGAGATTGGATCGGCTTCAACGCCAGTTCCTGCGCAGATGATTTGACGTTCCCGCTCGGCAGCAGGAGCGCGCCCCACAACACTGAAGGTTCGCTCCACGTCGCTTTTAACTGGATTCGGCGTGTGTTCCCAATGGCGGACGCGGCCGCAACCAGTGCGGGCAGCGCGATACACGAATCATCGCACCCCATCGCCACAGCGCCCTCGCGGATGAACCGCGCGAATACCGGCGGCAAGATCGACGTGGGGAAGGGCTTGTATGCGCCGATCGGCGCCGATCGTTTGGGCTTGCCCTTGGCCACGGCCGATGTGGGTTTGTCGGGAATCCGGCGCGGCTCCCGCTGCCCCGATTCCATCCCGGATCGGATCGTCTTCGTTATCTCGCCGGCAGTCATCTTCTGGCCGATCCAGCCCGATGCCGCCGCCGCCAGTTCCCGCTCAACATCCGATGCCGACAGCTCGCCGCCCCCCACCAACTGCCCCAATGAGAACGCGGCACGATTCAACGTGTCGTTGCGATCACCAACTGCCGCCGCCTTCAACTTGGCTACTTCCGCCTGCAATGCCGCCGCAACGTATGGATGAAGCCCCGTCGCCGGCCTGTTCGTAGATGTGGAAACCGCAGACTTCGCGGGCTGCACTTCGCGGGCTGAAACAACCGCCCGGATCGCTCCCCACGAATACGCCCGCGATGAATCCACGTCAACAATATTCGCCATCGCCGCTGGTTTGTCGGGCTTGCAGTTGATGAAGCCGGGCAGGCGCATGATCCGCTCCGGATTGCAGATTTTCGGATCGCTCCCCAGCACGGCGGCCAAGTCTTTCATCAGCTCTCGCCACGCCGCCAAGTTGGTGACGGCGGCCGCCAGCAACCAGTAGGCGTGAAAACCATGGCCAGAGAAGATCAGCATCGTTGGCGCGGGAAGCCCGGCCGCTTCGATGCGTTGACGTGCCTCATCCTCAGTCGCGCCATCGAAGTCGGCGAACACGCACCTTGCCAGCGCAATGCAGTCATCGCCGCGTTGGCCATTGGCGGGGCGGGGATTCGCGCCGACGTAGACGTGCCATCCGTTTTGATTCTGCTCTTTGAGCCACGGGGCGAGCAATCGCAGTTCACTGGCGACGTGCCATGATGATTCGGCCTGTACGCCGCGAACCAATCGCACTTCCGCGATATCCGCTGGACGGAATACAACGCCTGCGAACGTGGCCACGGGCTCCGGCTGGGGGGCATCGTTACTCATTGCGTCACCCCCTGCGCCGCCTGCAATTTGTCGATCCACGCCTGCAAATCTTGCGGGGTGTATCTCACGGCCCGGCCGATCTTCACGGCCCGCAGCTCGCCGCGGCGCACGGCAAGGTAAAGAGACTTGGCGCAAAGGCTCGTCACCCGTGCAGCTTCATCCTGGGTCAGCAGCAGCATGGGCATGATCGGATCAGCGGGCATGATTCACCCCCTGCCCAGTGCGGGCTCGCTCGATCAGGATGCGCTCGACCAATTCGGCATCGAAGACGATCCGGTTGCCGGCGCGGAGATGGGGAATACGGCCGGCCAGCGCCTCATTGCGCAGCCATCGCGCCGGCACATGGAGGCGACGGGCCGCATAGCCCAGCGGTACGAGACTCGGATGATCGCTCATCATGCCGCCGATTGTCGGCAGCATGCCTGCCAGCGTATGCGGCGCATACCGGGCGCATACCGGATTTTTCGCTACCTGCCGCCTGACGTGAGAATGCGGTAGCCGAGACGTGGCTGGTGATCGATGCCGTATGGCTTCAGCTCGCGGCAGATGTCCTTCCTGAATCTGCTTTCATCCAAAATCTTGTGCTCCGGATGGCGCTTGCCGAATTCGTCAATTATCTGCGGTGCGGTCAGCCCCTGATGTGGCTTGAGTTCTCTGAGAATTTCGAGCACCAGCCCAGCATCCGGCGAGAGGATCGGCAACGGCGCACTGCCCTGATGTTCCAGCAGGTCCGCCAGCAGCGTCAACGCTTGCTTGTGCGGATCGGCAAGCCGGGTTGCTGGGCGAATCACAGGCACGCTCACGTTGACCTTGCCGCGCCGCTCTTGCTTCACCTTGCCGGTTGCCTGTAGCCGCTGCCGATGCTCTGGACGCTGGGCAAGGCAATGCTGCACAACGGCCAGGAAGAAAAGGTCAAGCCGCCGGGCAGCGCCAGCGGGCGCGAATTGCCTGCGCATCGCCTGTATCTGCGCATCGTCTGCCATCGCGCCATGGTCCAGCGCTTCGGCCAGCAGATAGCCGCCGTGCTCATACACGGCATTCATCTGCCGGCCATTGTCCGGACGCGGTAGCGCCTGCGCGGCGTCCAGTTGCGCGGGCAGGGTCCGAAGCTCGCCTGCAATCCGAAGGAAATCGTTGGGCATACTCACCTGTCTTTCAGTTCGGGCCGATCCGGGCGCTGGTAGGACAGGTGAGGAACTACCAGTCGCCCGGATCGCGTTGGGGCTCGCCGTTGCAATGCGACGAGCCCGCCCGATGGATCATTTTACACTCTGCCGATTGACAATACCGGCTCTTTCTCTCGGCAATTCCGGGGTTCTGTCAGTGTCAGTGACTACTGGCGCGCCAGCTTTCACCAGCGCCATCACCTCGGCCCGGATCGGCTGGGGCAGCCCCTGCCACGCTTCACTGATGGCCAGTAGATCGGGGTCGATCGCCGCCAAGTGCGCCTGATTCTGCGCCGCTTCCTGCGAAAGATCGCAGTTTTCCCCGGAAATCCGGGGGGTGTTCAACCCCCCTAGGGGGTATTGAAGACCCGCGAAAGACGCGGGATCGCAAGGCGATGCGTCACGCACCTCCGCTCAAAGCCTGGGCGGGCGCGACGCTTCCGCTTCAGATGCGGCCTCATGACGGGCGCCCCGGTCCAGGTGCCGCAGTTCCCAGAAAAGCCACACGGCCGTCAGGGCCGACGATCCGGCATCGGCCGCCGGCAGCGCCAACCACACCCCGTCGAGCCCCAGCCATCGCGGCAGCAGTAGCACGGCCGGAATCAGCAGCAGGATCTGCCTCGACAGCGTCAGGAGCATCGCATGCAGCGGCTTGCCGACAGCCTGAAAGTAGGCGGCGCTGATCATCTGGAAACCCACCAGCGGCATCAGCGCCACGCACAGGCGCATGGCGTGCCTGCCCATGCCGAGCAGCGCCGCATCCGGCCGGGTGAACAGCCGGATCATGCCGCCGGGGAAGAACATCATAACGCAGAAGCCCATTACCGTGACGGCCGTTGCGGCCAGGATCGCCGTGAGCAGCGCCGACTTCACGCGCGCCAGGTTGCGCGCCGTAGTTGTAGCCAATGATCGGCTGCACCCCCTGGTTGATGCCGATCACGACCATCGCCACCACCATCAGGCCGGCGAAGACGATGCCCCAGACCGACAGCGCCAGGTTGCCGCCGTGTGTTCGCAACTGGCCGTTGAGCAGTCCGTTGACCACGCTGGCGGCCAACTGCATGGCGAACATGGGCGAGCCGGCCGCCACAATGCCGGCGGCGGTCTTCCATTGCAGCCGGAGGTTGCGGAGGCGAAGTTTCAGCAGGCTGCGGCCGCTGATGAAATGCCCCAGTACCCATGCCGCCGAGCATGCCTGCGAAAGCACCGTGGCGGCCGCCGCGCCCCGCATGCCCCAGCCCAGCACAAGCACAAAGACGGGCGCGAGGCCGAGTTGAGACACACGCCGATCAGGATCGTGAACATCGCGATGCCCGGCCTGCCTGCCCCGCGGATGACCGAGTTGAGGCCGAAGCCCACGGCCGGGAAGAACGTGCCCATGGCGATGATCCGCGTGTACTGCCGCGCCCACGGCAGCATCGCCTCGCTGGCCCCGGAGAGGCGCAGGATCGGATCCAGCAGCAGGTTGCCCACAGTGGCCAGCACGGCGGCCACGATGACCAGCAGCACGATGGCGTTGCCCAGGATCTGCTCCGCCTCCTCGCGGCGCTTCTGGCCGAGCCGGATGGAAACCAGCGCCGTGGCTCCGAGCCCAATCAGCATTCCGAAAGCGGCCTGGACGAGCATCAACGGAAAAGCCAGCGTGATCCCCGCAATCCCCGCGCTGCCGATGCGATGCCCGACGATCGCGCGATCGACCACGTTGTACAGGGCCTGGGCCAGCATCCCGACGATGGCCGGCGCCGAGAAACTCCACAGCAGGCGCGGAATGCTCTCGTGACCCATGCGGCTCGTGCGATCGACGTTCATGGCTCTCCATCGGTTCGCGGCCGCCGGCAATGGGCGGCGCGGACCGGAAAATCCCGGCTTCGGACGGACTTCAGTCTAACGCAGCGCGGAAGGCGGTGCCATGATGATCATTGCCGAGGTGATCATTGCCGAGGCGCGTTCTTCGGGTGGTTGACGGCCAGATCGAGTGCGCCGAGCCGCCGCAGATCGTCCAGGGCCTCGGCCGCCTCCTGCATCGTCCCGGCCGGCGCGGCATTCTCGCCCATGCCCTTGCCGGCGTTGCCGAGCAGAACCAGCTTTGCGCTCTTGTCCATTTGGAACGTCGGCGTCACCTCGTATGCCATCGTCGCCATAAGGATGAACGAGAACGGCTGATCGCCGCTGTGGACGATCTGCGCGGGGTTGATGCCGCCGGGATAGAACATGGCCGGGCCAAGGGCGATCCGCCCGTGGTAGTTGCTCACTTCGATCACCGGGTTCTGGAAACAGTGGTTCTTCGCCATCTCGACGGTGACGTGTCCGGGCGGGTTGCCCGCGCTGCCTTCGAGCTTCATCAGCCGGTCGGCGCTTTCGACGTAGTAATCGCTGAGGATGAGGCTCTGGCTGTCGCGAACGTAGAGGCCGTGCAGATTGATGGTGGCCAGCCGCGTCTGGAAACCCAGCAGGCCGTCGCGCCGCGTGTCGTCGCGACCTTCCACCAGGATCGCCCCTTCGTAGGAACTATTGAGCAGGATGCTCGCACGTGGGCAGTTCGTGAAATGCAAGTTGCCGGTGAGATGGTCAGCGCGCATGGCCGCGCCCTGGGAAGATCGCGGCAGTGCAGGCCTTTCCGGAACGGCTGCTTGCTGTACATGCCATACACCCATACCTGCTCATACGCGGCCGAGCCCGAGCCGGTCTGGAGAATGTCGGTGCCGTTCTTCTGATTACCGGCCGAGCCGACGTCGAGGTTCTCGACTGTCACGTTCTGCGGATCATCCACATGTACGAGCACGCCATCGTCGGCGCCTTTCCAGATCAACCGCGTGTGCGTGCCGCTGCCGCCGAAGCGATAGTCCTTCCCTGTCAGCCGAAGTGTGCGGCTGATGACATAATCGCCTGAGGGCAGATAGGCGATGGCGTGCTGGCCATGCTGTCGCGCGGCGTCAATGGCGGCCTGGACCGCCGCCGTGTTGTCGGCCTTGCCATCGCCTTTGGCGGCGAAGTCGCGCCGGGCATCGAAGACCTTCCCCACGGGCTCGGCGGTCTCTGACAGGAAGCTCTGCCGAACGGAGGTCAGGCAGCCGGCCAGCTTGCCGGCCGGGATTTCCGTCACCTGCGCGGATGCGGGTTGCTGCGTCAGCGCATCCGTGCCCTCGCTCCGGTTGCTCGACACCACGACGCGCTGATTGCCGCCGATGATGATCGGCGCATGTCGGCTCGGGGGATCGTTGAAAAAGCAGTCGAACAGCAGCACCGGACCCCAATTCAGCGTGACTGCGCCGGCCGCGCTGGTCCATCCCGATACGCGGCAGTCCTGCACCGTCAGCGGGGCGATGCAGTTGTGCTCGATGAACAGCCGCGAGCCGACCGACGTGCATCGGCGGACTGAGCAGCCATGCTCCGCGCCGGTGCGAATATCGCTCGCCTTGCTGCGTTCGAAGTGGCCGTCGCGCACATAGAAGTTGCAGCCCTTGCCACCGTACATGCCCGTGCCGCAGTCGCGGAACTCACAGCCGGCCACGGTGAAGTCATAGTCGTTGAAGTCCAGCAGCGCCACGCCCCGGTTGCAGTCCTCGAAGAGACAATTCTTGATCGTTGTCTCGGCGCTGGCCTGCGCCCCCGGCTTCTTCTGGTCGTGGCCGACGCGCAGGCCGCTGCCGGTGAAGTGGACAAATGCCTCGTGTCGGTGGTCGATCTCCGTCTCGAAGAGCGACTTGGAGTTGTGATCGAAGCCGACGTGGGCCTTGCTGCGCCCATCCCACGTCAGGCCGACATACCGGCTGCGCGTGCGCCTGGCTGACGAACATGCGCGAGTCATCGCCGCCTCCGCCGGGACCATCCCACACGATGCGGGTGGATCGCCCATGCCCGATGATGGCGATGCCATCGCGACGGTTCAGCATGAGCGTGCGTGTGATCCGATAGGTCCCGGGCGGCAGATACATCGTGTTGCGGCGGCCGTCTTGGTCGCTCAAGGCGTCCAATCCCGCCTGGAGCGCGACGGTGTCATCGGCCATGCCATCGCCCGAAGCTCGGGGCGTGACATCGGCCTTGACGTTGATCCAATCGGATCGCGGCTCCCAGCTCAACTCCGGGATCTGCGGCGCTGCTTGTGCCGACCAAAGCCCCGTCAGAAACGCGATGCACACCCACCAGCACTTGCTCATGTTCATCTCCATTTCCGTGATCGCGCAAGATGCTCCCGCTGCGCGCCGGCTTGTCAAATCATCGCGTGAACGCGAGGGCGAGTATCGCACGGCTTGAAAATATGCCCGACGCCCAGTGCAATGAGAACAGCAACTCGCGGTAGACAAGGGCAGTGGACGTTTCTGAATGGCGCTTGCCAAGGAGCTTGAGATGCGATCTTCCAGTGCGAATCCACGGTCGGGGCTGTCGCGAAGGGATGTGGTCAAGCTGGGCGCGGCGGCCATTCTGACGGCAGCCTCCTACAGCCGGGTCTATGGCGCCAACGAGCGCATCGGCGTGGGCCTTATCGGCTTTGGCCTGATCGGGCGGTTTCACATGGCCGCGATCAAAGAGCAGCCCGACACGCAGGTGAATGCGGTGTGCGATGTCCACCGGGGTCGCGTGGATGCTGCCGCCGAGATGGCGGGGGCCAACGCGGCGAAATACAGTGATTTCCGAAAGCTGCTTGAGGACAAGAATGTTGACGCGGTCTACGTGACCACGCCCGATCACTGGCATGCGCTGATGACGATGATGGCGTGCGCGGCCGGCAAGGATGTCTACGTGGAAAAGCCAACGACGCTGTTCGTCCGCGAGGGCCGGTGGATGCTGGATGTGGCGCGGCGGACGAAGCGCGTGGTGCAGGTGGGGACGCAGAACCGTTCTGGCCCGCCGTTCCAGCGCGCCCGCGAGTTGATCCAGCAGGGCAAGCTCGGCCAGATCGTCGGCGCGGCCAACAACAACTGGCGCAACGTGATGCCGGGCTTCGGCAATCCGCCGGATGGCACGCCGCCGCCGGAACTGGACTATGACATGTTCCTGGGGCCCGCGCCCAAGCGGCCTTACAACCCCAACCGATCCATCTATCACTTCCGCTGGTTCTGGGATTATTCCGGCGGGCAGGCGACGAATCTCGGGCAGCACTCGCTGGACCTGGTCCACTGGATGCTGGGGGTGAAGGCGCCGAAGTCGGTCTATAGCTCGGGCGGGCGCTGGTTCCTGAAGGACAACTGCGAAGTGCCCGACACGCAGGACATGATCATCGAGTACCCCGGCTTCAACGTCACCTGCCAGTATCGCGAGGCCACCGCCGGCCGGGGCGATATGGGGATGGGCGGCCTGACGTTCTACGGCACCCACGGCTGCCTGCCGATCTCCCGCAGCGGGTTCGAGTTGAGCCCGGATCGGAAGATCAATCCGAACAATGCAGTCGCCGGCATTTTGGGTGTGAAAGGCCATCCGGTTGGGGGGCCGCAACTCGAGCCGGAGGAAAAAGGCCAGTTCTGGACCACAAGGGAGTCGGATAACAGCGGTAACGCCATCCAGGATTATGCGCGGCATACGCGGAATTTCCTGGACTGCGTCAAGTCGCGCCAGCAGCCGCTGTCGGACCTGGAGAGCGGGCATCAGGTGGCGACGGTATGCCATCTGTCCAATATCTCGCTGCGAACCGGCCGGAAACTGGTGTGGGACGCCGCGAAGGAGGAGATCGTCGGCGATACCGAGGCCAATGCCATGCTCGTGCGGCCGTACCGCAGCCCATGGGATAAGGAGTTGAAGGGCGTGATTGGGTAGTGAAGGCATATCAAATTTCAAATATCCAATTGCAAATTTAGAATCTGAAATATGGCATCTTCTGATTCCTATCTCTCTTGGGTGATTCGCGAGACGCCGACGTGCTGGTGGCACGACTCGGCCGATCCGCGCGAGATCGAGTGGGCGATCGCGCACGGCGCCGTGGGGGCGACGACCAATCCTTATCTGTCGAACCTCGCACTGGCGGGCAATCGCCAAGTGTGGGACCAGCAGATCAAGGCGGCGGCAACGGATGCGCAAAGCCGGGCCGAAGCGATGATGCGCATCCCGGTCACGTCGGCGGCCGCTCAGTTCCGGCCAATCTACGACCGCACCGGCGGGAAACAGGGCTGGGTGTGCGCAGGTCAATCCCGCCCGTGCGGGCGATCGGGATGAAATGCTGGCGATGGCCCGGCGATTTCACGCCTGGGCGCCGAATGTCACGGTGAAACTCCCGGCGACGGCGGCAGGCCTGGATGTCCTAGAGCAGTGCGTGGCCGAGGGAATCACGGTGACGGCGACGGTGAGCTTCACAGTGCCACAGGTGATCGCCGTGGCCGAGCGACACCGGCTCGGCATCGCGCAGGCAAGGGCCAAGGGCGTTGCGCCGGGCGGGTGTTTTGCGGTGCTCATGGTGGGGCGGCTGGATGACTATCTGCGCGAGATCGCGCACGATGCGAAAGCGGCTGCCACCGAGGCCGATATCAAGCTGGCCGGGATCGCCGTGAGCAAGCGTGCGGCGGAGATCTTCCGTCAGCGCCGATACGAGGCTGGCCTGATCATCGCCGCTTTTCGCGGGCTCTATCACATGACGGAACTCGTTGGCGGCAATCTCATCATGTCTATCGCCAAGTCCTTCCAGCAGCCGCTGCTGTCGCCGGAGTTGCCGCGCGAGAGCCGACTAGATCGGCCGGTGGCGGCGGATGCGATCGCGCGGCTCTCGAAGCTGCCGGAATTCCTTCGGTTGCATGAGCCGGATGGGATGAGGCCAGGGGAGTTCATGTCCTATGGCCTGACGCAACGGACGCTGGCGTTCTTCGTGGAAGCGGGATGGAAGCTGATGGAGCAGATATGACGCTCCTCGAGTATGCCATCGAGCCAAGGCGAGCACTGGTGACGCCCGCGCGGGATGATGATCGGCGCCGGCGCGGTGGCCCTGGCGATCCTCGCATCGGTCGTGCTGAGCGGGCGAGCGGCGGCCGCCGATTTCATGACGCGCCTCTGGCCGTTTGTGGTGCTGGGTGTCAGCGTCGCGCTGGTTGTCCTGCTCATCAGCGTCGCGAAGATGCATGCGTTCCTGGCGCTGATCCTGGCCGCCATGTCGGTGGGGATGATGTCGGCGGCCGGCCGATCCGCACAGGGGGTGAGCGGCAATCCGTGGGTGGCCGCTGTCGAGATGGTGTGCAGCACCTTCGGCACCATGGCGGGGACGGTGGGATTGATCATCGCGCTGGCCTCGGTGATCGGGACGATGCTGGCCGAGAGCGGCGCGGCCGACAGCATCGTGCAGCGTTTTCTCGGCGCATTCGGGCCGCGTCATGCGGGGCTGGCGTTGCTGCTGGCGACGTACGTGGTGTCGATCCCGATCTTCTTCGAGACGATCTTCATGCTGCTGGTGCCGCTGGCGCGGCGCTGCGCCGCAACACCGGGCGCGACTACGTGCTGTACATCATGGCGATCTGTTGCGCGGGCTGCATCACGCACACGATGGTCATTCCGCATCCGGGCCCGGCGGCGGCCGCGGCGACGCTACGAATTGACGCGGGGCTGAGCATTCTGGTTGGGCTGATGACGGGCCTGATCCCTCTGGCGGCGGGATGGGCGGCGTGCCACTGGATCAACAGCCGGGTTGTGGTAGTGCCGCCGGTGCCCTCACCGGCGGAATCCGCAACCGCCAGTGAGCGTGCGACCGCCAGTGAGGGCACTGGCGGCACTTTCTCGCTTCCTTCGCTCACCCGTTCGCTCTTGCCCATCGTGCTGCCCCTGCTGCTGATCTGGCTCGCCACCGGCGCGACGATGCTGGGCAGCGCCTGCCCGCGCGGGGTGCGCAATCTGGCCGAGCTGCTCGGCAACCGCAACATCGCGCTGCTCATCGGCGCGGGGCTGTCGGCCTGGCTGCTCATGCGCCAGCGCGCGCTGGAACTGGCGCAGGTGGCCAAGCGCATGGGCCCGGCGCTGGAGGCGGCGGGCGGCATCATCCTGATCATCGGCGCCGGGGGCGCGTTCGGCGCCATGCTGCGAGACGCCGGGATCGGCTCATCGATCAAGCTCCTCGCCGCTGGATGGAACATCAACCTGGTCCTGCTGGCGTACGTGGTCGCGGTCGTTATTCGCTGGCGCAGGGGTCGGTCACGGTGGCGATGATCACGGCCGCCGCGATCATGGCGCCGCTGGCGGCCGGGCCGCTGCCGTACCATCCGATGTACCTGTTGATGGCGGTGGGCTACGGCGCGATGGGCGTTTCGTGGATGAACGACGCCGGGTTCTGGGTGATCAGCCGGCTGGCCGGTTTTTCCGAGAAGCAGACGCTGGCGAGTTGGACGGTGCTGACAGGCGTGCTGTCCGTCGCCGGAATTGTGATGACGCTCGCGCTGTCAAAGCTCCTGCCGCTCCCCCTGAGATGATGGAGGATCCGATGCGCATTGCCCGGAGAGACTTCGTGAAATCAGCCCTGGCCGCAGTAGCCGCCGCGGCGTTGCCCCGATGGGTTCCCGGCGCCGCGGATGCTCAGCCGAAGCGATGCGGCATGGGGATCGTCGAATACGCATTTGCGTTTCATCGCAAGGCGTGGAAGCAGCAGAACAAGGCCGATCTGGGCGACCCGCTGGAATTCCTCCGCGAAGCACATCGCCTGGGTGCTGGCGGCATCCAGACGACCATCGGCGATCGCGATCCGGACCAACTCGCCAAGATCAGGCAATTCGCCGAGCAGAACGGCCTGTACGTCGAGGCGATCACAAGTCCGCCGCGAGATGCCGCGGATGTGCCCCGGTTCGAGAAGCACGTGCAGGCCGCGATGGCCGTCGGTGCGAAGGTCGCGCGCACCGCGATCATGCCCGGCCGGCGCTACGAGCAGTTCAAGACCCTCGACGAATTCAACGAGGCGGCCAAACAAGGGGGAAGATCGCTGCAGTTGGCCGAGCCGATCCTGGCAAAGCACCGGTTCCTTCTGGCGGTTGAAAACCACAAGGACCAGCGCCTCGGCGAGCGGCTCGATCTCTTCAAACGTCTCGGCAGTGAGTTCATCGGCGCGTGTGTCGATCTGGGCAACAGCTTCACGCTGCTGGAAGATCCCCTCGAAGTCGTCAAGGGATTGGCGCCGTGGGCGATGAGCGTTCACATAAAGGATCAGGCCGTGCGCGAGTACGCCGAGGGCTTCGAGTATGCCGATGTCGCGCTCGGCCAGGGCTTCCTCGATCTGCCCGCCATGGTGGCCATCCTGCGGAAAGCCAGGCCGGATGTGAAGTTCAGCTTCGAGTCGATCACGCGCAATGCGCTGAAGGTGCCGGTCCTGACCGACGGCTACTGGGCGACATTTGCGGCTGTTCCCGGATCGGACCTGGCGCGGACGCTGCGGACCGTTCGCACGCACGCGGCCGCGAATCCGTTCCCGGTGGTCAGCCGGATGACTCTCGATGAACAGGTCGCGGCCGAGCGAACCATGATCGAGCAGAGCCTGAGCTACGCGCGCGATCGACTGGGCCTGTCGATCCTGGGATGGGAGTAAATCATGATCGTCCTTGATCCGAAGAATGCCGGCCCGGTGATCTCGCCGCTGTTGTTCGGCCACAACCTCGAACACACCCGGCGGGCGATGTGGCAGGGGCTTTCGGCCGAGCTTCTGGCCAATCGCAAGTTCGCCGGCGAGTCGGTTGCCGATGTGGGCACCGATGGCCGGATTTGCCGCGGGCAGGGCGGGGCCGATGGCGTGGTGGCGCGATGGTATGCCATCGGGTGGCCGGCGGCGGAGTTCGTCGCCAGCGTCGAGGATGTCTTCGCCGGCGCGCAATCCCAGAAGATCACCGTTGGCCAGGCGGGGATCGTCGACGGTGTTGGCCAGGGGCAGATTCCGCTCAAGGCCGGCGCGGCGTACGACGTGCGGCTCTGGATCAAGAGTGATCGCGAAGTTGGTGTCGCCGTCCGCATCTGTGGCGAGGATGCGGGCACGATTCACGTGACAGAAGCGACGCAGATCGCCCCCGGTGACTGGCGGCCGTGGCAGTTCCGGTTCACCATGCGCCGCAGTGAGCTGGCCGGGCGATTCCACGTCACGTTTGAGGGCCCCGGCACGATCTGGCTTGGAGCGGCGTCGCTCCTGCCGGCCAATAACTTTATGGGGCTACGGCGGTCATAAGCCTTTTCTAACCTCCTTCTCCCCGCCTTTTTCGGCCGTCCCACCGGCCGCAGCGAACTCTCCACCCCCAGCCGCCGCGCCGTCGTGCTCACCCAATCCGCCTCCCCATACGGCCGCCCGCGGTCCCGCGAACATCGCAGCGCCATCAGTTCCTTCTCATCCTCCGCCTCATTGACCCATTGCACCCAATCCCTCGGCCGATCCACCGGCCAATCCGCCAGCAGCTCCTTCATCTCCTCCGCCTGCCCATCCCGCGCCGCCAGCGAACTCCAACGCCAGTTCTCCGCCCGCCGCACCAGCTTCGCCCGCAGCGCATTCCGCTCCGCATACCGGCACACGCTCAGAAAATCGTCGATGCTCCCCCACGTGCGGTTCATGACGTGGTACGTCAGCCCGCCGGGAGCAAGACGCATCTTCTACAGTGTTTTCGCGCGAATCGGCCCTGGCGCCCCCAAAAACGCGGGTTTTGGAGGGTTTTTGAAAGTATGGAGAAGGCGAAGGGGGTCAGGTTCACTTTATTATTGTCGCTTGATTGCCCATCGCTTTCGCCAGCGGCGGTCCAAAGGGCAGACGCCGACGCCGGGAAGACGAAGGGGTCAGTGACGCGGGGTTTGCAAGAGGCCGCGCCGCAAATCCTCGAATTCCGGAGCGGTCTTCTGCGGTCTCTTGCGGACCGCCTCTCCCCCGACCGCACGAAACGGCATGCCCCTACTGCGGGTCGCCCGCCACATTCGACATCCGCCAGGGGCGGCCGCCGGGATCAAACCCCGCGCGGAGAAATCTCCAGTAGGGACTCTCTTCCACTATTGTCGCGCTCGTGATAAGCGTCCCGCCCAGAATGACCGGCCCGTCGCCGCGACCTTCTGCCCGGTTCTGACGCGGTCTGGCCCACGCGACCGATCGCACGGGGCACTTCGGTCTAATCGGCGGCCCGGGCCTGTTAGGTGACCCGTTGCGCAGATCGTCAGCCCGACCCGGGAATCTGCCCGCTCCTCCCCCGGAAAAACGCAAGTGTGTTGCGTCGTGTTCCGCCCACGCGAACCGATTTGCGCAACGCCGCGGGAAGGCTGAGGAGCATACCTATGCCCAACCTGCCTGGAACAACTCGCCGACAGAGTGAATTTCTACGCGCCTTCCACCCCCGCCCCGATGAGTATATCCTCCCCACGCTCCCGCCCGCGCCGTCGCTTACCGTTTCTGCGAAACGAACCCACTCGCCGCATCCCCTTCGTCGCTTCGTCGCTTCTACGAAACGAACTTCAAACTGGGCAAACTGCCAGCGTCCTTCCGTCTCCACCACGCCGTCGTCACTCTTGCGAAACGACCCCACTCGGTCGCTACATCTGTACCCACCCCTTCGTCGCCACGTCGCTCTGTCGCTTCTACGGAACGAACTTCAAACTGGGCAAACTGCCAGCGTCCTTCCGCCTCCACCACGCCGTCGTCACTCTTGCGAAACGAACCCACTCGGTCGCTACATCTGTATCCACCGCTTCGTCGCCACGTCGCTCCGTCGCTTCTGCGGAACGAACTTCAAACTGGGCAAACTGCCAGCGCGCCCCTTGCCTTCGCGCACAGGTGCCCGCCCCAGCCAATCCAGCACGACATCGCTCCGCCGACACTCCATCGCTTTTTTGCGAAACGAACCCGACATTGGGCAACCTGCCCTCCTGCCCTCATCCCCGTTCCCACCCCTTCGTCGCCACGTCGCTTCCGCTTCAGATAATACACCTTATGATGCCGGCACCATGAGATTCCACTCGCCACTCGCGATCCTCTTCCTTCCGATTCCCATCGCCGCCGCCCAGGGCCTTCCCCTCTTTGACTTCACCCGTGGCGAGACGCATGGCTTTACCGCCACTCATGCCGTCGCGCCGCTGACGACCACACCTGAAGGCCTGCTCGTGCGCATCACGGAGACCGATCCTTATTTCACCAGCCCGCCTCTTGATCTTCCGGCGGGCCAGTTGCTGTGGCTGAAATTGCGTGGAAAGTCCCAGGAAGAGGGCTCGCTCCAGGTCTTCTATTTCCAGCATGGCGCGACGGAGGAAGCCTCCGTGCGAGTGCCCATGCGCGCGGGGGCATGGGAGGACCTCGTCCTGCCGCTGCCGGCCATGGGAAAGGGCTGGCGCATCCGCATCGATCCGCCGGCCGACGTTGGCCAGTTCGTCCTCGCGTCTTTGGCTTTCGAGTCGCGCACGCCACTCGTAGCGCCGGCCTGGCCCAAGCCGCAGCAGCCGACTGTCAAAGCCGATGCGCCCACCATCCGCGGCGGTCTGTTGACCCTGCGCCACGGAGCGGAACTCGGCGGCTGGATTCTCAGCGTCAACGGCAAGGACAGCGCCATCGGCTTCAACCGCTCGCTCATCGGCTACGTCGCCGCCGGCCAGCAGCGCTGGCTGGATCTGGCCAAAGACGCCAGGACAACCGTGCAAAGCGAGAATGACGCGGTCATTGCCAAAGCCATCGTCACGGATTCCGACGGCGGCAGAATGGGAAATCCAGCAGCGATTCTCCTCCGACAATGGAACAATCCGTGTTGATACACAGGTCACGGTCAACAAGGACCGCCAGATCGCGTTCCTCCCCATGCTGCTCTTGTCCGCCGGCACGGGTGATGACAAGAGAGCCGCCCTTTTCCCCGGCCTGGAATATCTGGACATGAACGAGCCCTCAAGTTCCGAGGCCGACATCACTGGCCCCGGCGCCAGCGCCAAGTGCCGGACTCGCTGAAGATCACGTTTCCGCTGATGACCGTCCTGGCCGATGGGCGCTATGTCGGCCTGGTCTGGGACATGCATGACGACATCGCCGCCGTCTTCGATTCCCCCGACAGGCTCTTCAAATCCGGCGGCCACGCCATGGGCCTGATTTTCCCCGGTGCTAATGGCGCCAACCGCATGGAAGGCAGCCTGCTCCCGACAGCACCGCAGACTCTGGCAGCGGGCAAGCCCCTCAAAATCCGCGCCAACCTGATCGGCGGCAAGGCCACCAGCGTCATCCCCGCCGTCCAGCAGTACGTCGCGATGCGCGGCCTGCCCGACCTCCCCGCGCTGGAACTGCAAATCGGCGATTACGCGAAACTGGCGGCCGCCGGCTGGCTGCAATCCAAGGCCCGCGAAGGCGACCTCTATCGCCACGCCTGGCCCGGCCAGTTCCGGCCGCAGGCGTCGGCCGACGCCGCGCTGCTCATGGACTGGTTGGCGGCTAGGACCGCCGACGGCGATCTTCGCCGGCAGCTCTCCGCCGGGTCGGCGCAGGCGTTGGCCCAGGTGAAACCCGCGTCCTACGACTCCGCCTGCATCTCGCATAATCGTTACCCAGCGCAGTCGCTCTTCTATGGTCATGTCGCCGAAAACGCCGCCCGCGCACAGCAACACGGCGAGGCGCTGCTCAAGCAATTCCTGCCCGACGGCACGCTGCGCTACAAGCCGCAGGGCACCGACTATGGCAAGACCCATTTCGCGCCGGATGCCAACGGCCTGACCGCAACCACCGTCAATCAGTTGCTCCAATGCGCCACGATCAGCGGCGATGCGAAGCTTATCTCTGAATCGCTCCGCCTGCTTCGCGCCATGGACAAGTTCGCCGACACCGCCCCGCGTGGCGCTCAGACCTGGGAATGCCCCCTGCACACGCCGGATATCCTCGCATCGGCGTATATGGTCCGCTGCTACACAATTGGCTACGAACTCACGGGCGATGCCCACCTGCTGGACATGGCGCGGCACTGGGCATGGACGGGCGTGCCATTCGTCTATCTGCGCAATCCGACATCGCGGCCGATCGGCCCATACGCCACCATCGCCGTTTATGGCGCGACGAGCTGGGTCGCGCCCAACTGGATGGGCCTGCCGGTGCAGTGGTGCGGGCTTGTCTATGCCGAATCGCTGTATCACCTCGCCGAGCTCGAACCGGCCGGGCCGTGGAAGAAGATCGCCGATGGCATCACCGCATCCGGCATCCAGCAGACCTGGCCACAGAGCGAGAAGGACCGCCAGGGCCTGCTCCCCGACTCCTTCGTGCTCCGCCAGCAGATGCGCGCCAATCCCGGCATTAACCCCGGCACCGTGCAGGTGCCCGCCATCCGCTTCTACAAACAGCCGCCGCTCTACAGCGTCCACTGCTTCCGGCCAAGCGGGCTGATCGTGCATGCCCCCGGCAGCATCCTCGACGCGAAGAAAACCGGCGGCGAAATCTCGTTCAAAGTCAGCGGCTGTTTCAAGGAGAATTACTACATCCTCATTGCCGGCTGCAAATCCCAGCCTCGGCTGCGCGTCAACGGCGTCGATGCGCCGGCCGAAGCCATCGAGTATGCGCAGGACTCCGGCAGGCTGGTCCTGCGCCTCAAGGGCGAGAGTGTTATCCATTGCCTGCCCGCTTTGGTAAGATAACCGCCATGTCCTCGGAAGCACTGCGCCTGACCAGCCGCTCGCCCTCCGAGCTTCACGGCATCCTCGGGCCGCACGGCGTTGACGAACTCCTGCGCGACGCCCGCAACGCCTGTTGGCGCGAATGCCCCGCCGAGCAGCGCACGCTTCCCAACGTGCGCCGGATCGTGACGGAAGTTTTCGACCGCAACATGGCGGTGTGGTCGAAGATCAAGAAAGCGTCGCCGGCCGCTTTTTTCGAGAATCTCCTGCCGAATGCCGCCGACGGGCACATGCGCCAGGCGCTGGTTTTGTGCTGGATGATGCTGCCGCGCGGCAAGCGGTCGCTCAAGGTCGTGGGCGATGTCGTGAGTTCGATCTTCCAGCGGCAACTGGATGCGTGGGTGGATGACGAGCGGACCTTTACCAAGGGGCCCCCCAGCAAGGCCGGCAAAGCTCCGAAAAGTCCGGCCAAAGCGATGAAACCGAAGCGGAAGGGAAAATCGCGATGACCGAATTCCAGGCCGATTTCGCCGACTTCCGCAAGCAGCTCAGCCCCATGTCGGTGAGCGGCGCGGTGCGGCAGACCATCTCCCTGGCGTGGATCCTTCTGCCCCCGGACAATCGCTCGGTGAAATCGCTTCGCGGCATCGCATCCGAGTTTTTCAAACGCGCGCTTGACTGGTGGGGCTCGGTTCACGATCTCCCGGCCGAGACCATGGGCCAGCGACTCACCGAAGAACTGGAGATCGGCAGCGAGAGCTCGTTCAACTTCGCGCACATGGCCGAGATGTCGCTGCGCCAGGCGATGTTCTGCTGCTATCTGCTCCTGCCGGAACCGCGCCGGAATTCGGTCGAAGTCGCCAAGCTCGTCGCCCAGATGCTGGAGCGCGCGCTGGATGAGGTCGACGACGACTTCCGGATGTTCGCGTGATTGTCTGAAGCGGAAGCGTCAGCGCCCGCCCTGCATTTTGCTCAGGGCGGGCGCTGACGCTTCCGCTTCAGACAGCACCCAAGAACTTCGCTCGCGCGATGGCCATTGCCTGCTCGTAGATCTCGCGCACGGGCAGCGATGACTGCTCGGCGATGCGCCGGCAATCCTCGTACTCGGGCATGGCCGCGATGATCTTCCCCTCGTGCAGCTTGAGCTTCACACGAATCTGCCCGTGCGGCGTGTCGAGCATGCGCAGCTCGCGAGCGGCCTCGTGCCGCTGCACCGGGTGTACGCGCACGCCCAGCGTCGTCGTCTCACGCAGCAGAACCTCCGCCAGCGCCGCTTCGGCCGACGCGGGGGCCAGCACGCTGAGCAATTGCGCCGGCCGGCCCTTCTTCATCTGGATGGGCGTCAGCCACACATCGACCGCGCCGGCCGACAGCAGCCGTTCCATCACCGGCGCGAAGAGCTGTGGGTTCATGTTGTCGATGTTGGTGTCGATCTGGACGAGACTGCTGGCGACGTCGCTCTCGCCGAGCCACAGCCGCGCGATATTTGGCCAGGGGAACTGAAACGTCCCCGCGCCGATGCCCACGCGATGTAACCGCATGGCGGGCTGCGAGAATGTCGCCAGTTCGGCGAGCAACGCGGCGGCCGTCGGCGTCACCAGCTCCTTCGGCGGCGGGGGGGCGGCATCCGAGTCCGCGTGGTGATGGTGATGCTTGTGAATGGCCAGTTCGGCCGATGCGGACACCGGCGCATGGCTTCTCGGTCGCGGCGGGGCCGGTGGGGGGCAGATTGGCGCCGAGACCGACGAGAGCAGCTTCAGCGTCGCCGGCGCTGGCAGGGGCAGCGGGCCGTGCGCGCTCCCGGTCCATCCCGAGGCCAGCGGAACGGCCGAGGCGTGCAGTCGCTCGATGCCCATCGCGTGCAGCCCCGCGCAGCAGCCGACGATATCGGCAATCGCATCGAGCGCACCGACCTCATGAAAATGAATCCGATCCGGCGTCGTGCCGTGGACCTCGGCCTCCGCATGCGCCAGGCGCAGGAAAACCGCGACCGCGCGGGCCTTCACCTCCGTCGGCAGCGAGCTGCCTTCGATGATCTTCCGCACGTTGTCGAGATTGCGATGGTGATGCGATTCGGCGGCCTCGACGACGACGTGCGTCGCTCGAATCGGCCCGCGCATGACGGACTTGCTCTCGATGCGAATGTCTCCGGCGGTGAGCGGCAGGCACGCGATCACCCGGCGCAGATCATCCACGGCCCAGCCGCCATCGACGAGGCAGCCCAGGAACATATCGCCGGAAAGACCGGAGGGAAGATCGAGGTAAGCGATCATGGTGCGTTGTTAGTTGCCAGTTGCCAATAGTCAGTTGCCAGGAGCTGGTATCTGAGATCTGAAATCCGAAATCTGCGATCAGCTCGCCTCCGTCTTCTCTTCGTCCGTCGGCTCTACTTTCGTGCTCCTCGCCGCCATGAAGATGCCGACTTCATACAGCACCATCAGCGGGATCATCATCGCGATCATGCCCGTGACGACGTCGGGCACGACCACGCCGCAGAGGATGGCGATGCCGAAATAAGCCGCCCGCCGCCATTTGCGCAGGCTGGCCACTTCCACGAATCCCATCTTCACCACGGCCAGCATCACCAGCGGAAGCTGGAACGTCAGCCCGAACATCAGCAGCAGCTTGAGCACCAGCTCCATGTACTCGGGCAGCGTGATCATCGGCGCCATCAGGTTCTGCGGGCCGAAGGGGATCACGCGAATCTGCTTGTTGAAGTAGATTTTGACGCGGTTCTGCGTGGTGTCGATCCAGATCTGATTGGATACGGGGTCCTGCGGATCGCCGTCGAATTGCGTGATCGTCACCGGTTGCGTCGTGTTGGGAACGACGGGCGAGATCGGCCCCCTCAGCGGCACGTTGATGCTGAAGCTGATGAGGAAGTTCAACGTAATCGGCAGCACCACAAAGTAGAGGAACAGCATGCCGGCGATCAGCAGCCCGATGCTCAGCGGCATGTACCTGGTCACCAGGTGGCGTTCGCTGGGATATAGCCCCGCCCGCACGAACTGCCAGAGCTGATACAGCAGCCATGGTGCCGTGATGGCGAAGGCGCTGATCAGGCTGATCTGCATGTACACGACGAAGGCGTCGGTGATCTTGGTCAGATAGATCTGCGGGTTCAGGTCGTACTTGCGGAGCGAGTTGATCAGCGGCTGGCAGAAGATGGTCATCACCTGCTCGCCATAGATGAAGCACACGATGGCGGCGGCCACAAACCCCAGCAGGCCCAGGACGAGCCGCCAGCGCAGCTCCTCGAGGTGCTCGCCCAGCGTCATCCGATAGGCATCGGGGTCGAAGTTGGCGTCCGTCGGGCGGGTGGACGCCTCCTTGGTCGGGGCCGAAGTCATGGCGCGATTGTAAGGCAGAATCCGGTTTAGCGCAAGCTCAACGGAAATAAATCGGGTCCACGACCGTCGCTGCGCGTCAGCGAGTACGCTGGCGTAGCTTGGCGCGGTTGCGGCCGACGGCGGGGCCGCGGGCGCCGCTCGTGGAATTCCTCCGCCCGGCCGTCCTGGCTGAGATATGCCGCGCGAACCTGCAGCACCGCCTCCAGACCGCCGCGGTTCCAGAACTGCTCGCTGCCCTTCACGCGGTGGTTGATCTGCTTGATCAGTGACTCCACCGGCGCGCTACTCACCGGCAGGCCCATCCGCCGGTAGCGGGGGTAGTCCATCCGCTCTCGGTTCCGCTCCACATACGCCAAGGCCAACTCCGCCACGCGACAACGATCCCCGGCCGACGAATCGCCCCGCAAACGCTTGGCCTGCTCACGCAGGGCATCGATCACCGCCTGCACCTTTCCGCCCCACGCATCCCGCAGCATCTGCTCATACAGGTTCCACGCCGCCCTGGGATTCTTGACCAATGCCAGCCGCGCCGCCGCGTACAGATGCACCAGCAGGTGCAGGAAGTCCAGAATCTGCAGCCAGCCCGGAAAGTGCATCTGGCCCAGCGGCTCGATCCAGTTTCCCCCGTCGCCCATCACCGCCCGCTTCTTGGCCGCGTACATCTTCCGCTGCCGGCATCCAACATCACCACCGCCACCGCCGGCGGCTGCTTGTACGCCGAACGCAATTTCCCCACCTGCATCGCCGCCGAGGCCACATCCCGCAATGCGGCCCGTTCCTTGCCCAGCCGCTCCGTCAGACGTTCCACATGGCGGGCGCTGATCGAACACTCGGCCAGCCGCTCCAGCGTTTGGGCCCCCATCTCAAACGACCGGGTGTTGCCCCCGGCATACTCGATCTTCTTCAACAGGCCCGGACTATAACCCTCGCCCCCCAGCTTCAAACGCTCATCCGCGGGGGAAAAAGACCCGCCGGCACGGCGGGCATCGGCGGGCGGCCCGCTCGAACTCCACGGCTCCTCGTCGCGTCTGCACCTGGCGTTTCTCCAGTTCCACCTCCTCCGGCGATTGGCAAGGCACCGGCCCGCCGCAGATGGGACAGTCCACTTCTTCACCGGGATCGGCCGCCTCGTCGGCCGCCAGATGTTCTTCCAGCAGCCGCCGGGTCAGGGCATCGCCCAACTCACAGGCTCGGTCCTCGCGCTCTTCAAACGTCACCAGGCCGTTTTGCCCGTCAGACCCCAGCATCCCGTCGAAGGCCTTGCCGGCCTCCTCCAAGAAATCCTGCCGCCGTGCTTTGAGTTCTTTTGCCGTGATTCGAGGCATGATTGATCCTCCATGATCGAGTTCCCGGGGAATCCATTCCCCATCCTTCTTATCGGCAAAATCGGGCCTGCAACGACGGTCGTGGACCCCCCTTTGTCAAGTGTGTTTCGCGTGGGTATCAGTTTTTTCGGTATTCACGTGCGCAACCAGCATTCTGGGCACGGCATGCGACAGCGACACCAGGCGGGAACTGAAATGGGGATTGCGCCAAGTAAGCTCGCGAGGAGAACGCCATGTGAACTGACACGTAGCCGAAACCTCTCACTGCAAACGCAGCGGGTGCGAGGGATTGCCCACCAGAGCGTAGCGCGCACGTGCGAAGCGAGTCTTGCATCGTGCCGGGGCAACCCGGCGATTACCGCAGGTAGTACGCCCCGCCGATGAGGATGCCGATGCCGCCGCAGACGATGCCGGCGATGGCCATGCCCCGGCCGCCCTGCTCGGCCTTGGCGCTGGTCTGTGATATGCCGACGATCCCGAAGATGACGGCCAGGATGGGCAGGAGGATGGTACACCCCGCGGGCAGGCCGATAATGCCCAGCACCAGCGAGGCCACGCAGAAGCCATTGCTCATGCCCGTGACCGTGGTGCCTTCCATGGTGAACGGCATGCGACAGCTCTTGCAGTTGTTGGCGCTGATCGGGCTCTTGGCTGAGCAGCGCGGGCAGACGATCAGTTGGTGGCCATCGTCGTAGCGGACGATCCTGGGGGCGCGATCGCCCGCGGCCGCGTAGGCGTGGACGGGGTGGGGGTCCTGCTTGATGACCTGCCGGGTTATCGGATCAATCAGCCGGCCAAGGCGGTCGAGGATGGGGATGACGATGGTGTTGCCGCAGGTGGGGCATTGGCCTTCCTGGGCGGCGATGGCCTCGTTGGCCTCCAGTCGCGAAGAGCAATAGGCGCAGTTGAAGCCATAGTGCCGGCCGGCCGGGCGGATCTGGCCAGTGGAAAGGATGCTGCGGATGGCGGGGGGTGGAGGCAGCTCGACTGGCGGCGGGGAGGCCACGGGAGTTGGCTCGGGGCTGCTCGGCGCGCCTGGGCGCCGGGGACGCGAAACCTGGCCGAGCAGGTGGGGCAACGAACCAGTTGTCCCGCCTGCGTTTCATCGGCGCTGAGAGGGCTCTTACAGCGATGACAGGGGAATACCAGCATCGGGCCGGAGCATCATAATGCGGGATGAGGCAAAGGGAAGGCGATCGGTGGCGTTGCGAACTGCGTATTGCGGAATGCCGATTTCCGCCAGTGAGGGCACTGGCGGCACTTCAGGCGGTCACGTCGAGGTGCGAACTGTCATCGTCAGTATTCGGTTTGGCCGGCGGCTGTCGGTGGCCCGAGCGGCGCTGAGGGTGATACGAATTGCCCTGGTCGTTGATCGCCTGGACGGCATCGGAACTTTCGACCTGGTGCTCCAACTGGTCGCCCTGCAGCGCGGCATTCTTGCCGAGGTTTTGCAGGCGGCGGAGCTGTCGTTTCTTCTCGACGCTGTGCTGTTGCTGCACCTGGCCGCTTTGGATGATGGCCGTAAAGGGGTTTATCTGCGTCATGACTGGACCGACCGGCGGCGTGGGATCGGCCTCCAGAGGTAATTATCGACAAACCGCACGCGATCGTTTGAGTCGGAAAGCAGCAAGATAAAGGGGCCTTCCCACGGCGAGGGGGAAGGCCCCGAAAGGACTGTCCAAGTATTGGTGTCCGGCCTACTAGTTATCGGTGCTGGCGGTCTTCTTCAACACCATCATACTTGGCGGCAGGATCTGGGCCGTGGCGGTGTCGTGAACGCGCCCGGCCTCGACCTGCTTGATCTGCGTGGCGTTGACAACGCGCAGGGTGAGCTGTTGGTCGGTGGCGAGTTCGCCCTTGACCCCGACAAGCTCGCCAATGAACTTCACGAAGGATGGCTCGTTGCTACGGACGTAGCAGAGGGTGCGATTGGTGGCGGGGTCGGTCAGCCGGTAGAGCGTCGCGCCATCGTTCTGGATCGTCGAGGCGTTGAACTGGCCAATGGCCGTGAACACCTCGATGCCATTGGCCATCTTGTCCTCGGCCTCTTTGCGGCGGTCGGCCAGAAGGCGGAGCTGCTCGGCCGACTTTTCGCGGTCGCGCATGGTGGCCAGCAGCTCATTGCGGGCGTCGTTCTTCACCCGCAGGGTGGTGACGCGCATATCGACGGTCGTCTTCATTGAGAACGGCAGGTGGTCGTTCTTCGCGAGTTTGTCATAGGCCGCCAGAAGGTCGGGCAGGGGCTGGTCCTCGAGTTTGCCGGCCAGGCCGCGGAACTGCGTCTCGAGCTTCTCAAACTCGGCCTCGACATTGGCCTGCTGCTCCTCGCGAGTCGGTTCGACGGCAGGCTGGGTGGCGGGGCTCATGGCGATGGCGTTCTCGCTGGGCTGTGTTGCGGGCGCGACCGGCTCGCCGATGCGGACGCCCGTATTCTCGGCGACGCTGGTGCCGCGCGTCGCCGGGCCGGCGAGTTGCTTGACCGGCTCGCAGTAGCGCTGATGGATGTAGAGGTAGGCCTCGGCCGGCGGCCTGATCCTATAGTATTCATCCTGCTCGCCGAGGATCGTGACGACCTGGTCCTTCTTCAGTTTGCACTGGACCGTCACTTTCATGGTTGAACAGGTTGCTGCCGGCGCGGACGTTGAGCACCTCGGCCGAGACTTTGCCGGTGGTCTCATTGACCTTCTCGACATAAGCCTTGGCGACGACGCTGAAGCTGCCCTCGGGCGGGACGACTTTCAGCCAGTCGAACTTGTGCCCGACAACCTGCACCTGCGCGCCCTTCTCCAGACGCTGGGTGGCGTAATAGTTCTCGCCCGGGCCGCTGCGGACCTGGACCGCATTGGCGTTGACGGCGGCGAGGAACTGGAAGCGGGAATTCTCGACTTCCGGCTGCGGCTGATCCTGAGCCACAAGCTCGCGTGCGGGGAGTATGAACAGGGCGGAGAAAGCGGCGGCGAGAATGAACGATCGAGCGGCCATTCGGCACCTCCATGTGCTTAGAGATCCATTGCGCAACCACCGTTGCGTCTCATACAGGCGGTATTATGGGCAAGCGGCCGGGAAAACGCAAGCAAATGTTGCGCTGGAGTCAGCATGCGAGACCGGCACCTGTCATTTGGGCCAGCGGCCGCTACCGCGCCAGGCGGCATCCGCTATAATGACGGCTTTGCCGGCTCAGCCGGCACTCTATTGGAGCAAGGTGCGAAATGAGTGATTTTGCGGCGTGGCTGCAGGAGAACCTGGGCCGCCAATACGACCTGCATCGCGAGCACATCAACCCCGCGTTCGTGAAGATGCTGCGCACGATCGGTTTCGACAAGGGCTATGTGCGAGGCGAAGGATGCTATCTCTGGGATGCGGATGGCAATAGATACCTGGATCTGCTCACGGGATGGGGCGTCTTTGCGCTGGGGCGGAACCACCCCAAGGTCCGCGACATTCTCCAGGAGATTATTGCGCGCGACCTGCCGAATCTGGTGCGGATGGACTGCAGCCTGCTGGCGGGGCTGGCCGCCCAAATGCTGACGAGCCACATGTCGGAGGATCTTTCTCGCGTCTTTTTCACCAACAGCGGAACCGAGACGGTCGAGGGGGCCATCAAGTTCGCACGCTGCTACACGGATCGTTCCCGGATCATCTACTGCGAGAACGCCTTCCACGGGTTGACCAACGGCTCGCTATCGATCAACGGCGCCGATTTTTTCCGGGAGCGATTTGGCGACCTGCTGCCGGATACCGAGGAGATCCCGTTCAACGATCTGGCGGCGCTGGAGCGGGCGCTGCGCGGAAGGGACGCCGCGGCATTCATTGTCGAGCCCATCCAGGGCAAGAGCTGCGAGGTGGTCGCCGACGGGTATCTGGCCGAGGCGCAACGGCTCTGCCACAAGGCTGGCACGCTGCTGGTGATCGATGAGGTGCAGACCGGCATGGGGCGCACGGGCAAATGGTTCTGCTACCAGCACTGGCCCGAGGTCGAGCCGGACATCGTCTGCGTCTCCAAGGCGCTGTCGGCCGGCTACGTGCCGGTGGGCGCGCTGGTGACCAGGCCAAAGATCATGGATCGGGTTTTCGACTCGATGGAGCGGTGCGTCGTACACTCCAATACGTTTGGCCAGAACGACCTGGCGATGGCCGCCGCGATTGCGGCGATGCGCGTGATCGAGGAGGACGGTTTGGTCGAGCACGCGGCCGCCATGGGGGATTACGTGATGGAGAAGCTCAAGCCGATCGCCGCGTCGTGCCCGTTCGTGTCGGCCATCCGGGGCAAGGGGCTGATGTTCGGGATGGACTTTGCCCGGCCCTCATCTTCGTTCAAGCTCAAGATGGCGTGGGACCTGCTTCACAAGCTGAACTTTGCCGTTTTTGGGCAGATGGTTATCATCCCGCTGCTCAAGAAGCACAGAATTCTCACGCAGGTGGCGGGATACCACACCGAGGTGATCAAGTTCCTGCCGCCGATGATCGCGACCGAGGAGGACATGGACTGGTTTGTGTCGGCCTTGGCCGACGTGCTCGCCGATACCGAGCGTTTTCCGGGCGCGGCGTGGGAAACGGTCAGTGGCCTGGCCAGAAACGTTGTCCGCGCCTAGGGATTCGCGATGGGTTTGCTGAATTGATGGATGCTTCGCCTGGTCCTGCGAGTGACCGGACATCCCTGGCTGACGCTGGCGCTGGCGGGTGTTGCGGTGGCGGCCTGCATCGCGCTGGCGGCTTCGCGTCTGAGCCTCTCGACCGATCAGGACAAGCTCTTCTCCTCCAGGGTTCAGTTCTTTCGCGACTGGCTCGATTTCACGAAGCGATTTCCGGAGAACGAGGCGCTCTATGTGCTGATCGAGCCGGCTGATGCGGCACACGTCCCGAAGACGAGCGAGTGGGCGGCGCTGACGGACGAACTCGCGCGGCGGCTACGTGGTCTGGATCAGTATGTGAAGCAAGTCGATGAGAAGGTGCCGCTGCACGAGCTGGGCCGGCAGGGGGTCCTCTTCGAGGACCCAGGAAAGCTGAAACAGGAGTTGGAGGATGCGCGGCGGTTTCTGCCGCTCGTGAAGCTGTGGAGCGAAGCGCCGGGCACCCTGCAGAAGCTGCTCGGGACCACGCCGATGGAGCGGTTCCTGACGGCGCTGGCCACGCAACGGCCGGATGCCGAGACGTCGAAGTTCGTGTTTGCTTTGGCCGATAGCTGGATGCGGACGCTCCGGCAGCCCTCGACGCAGCCGTGCCTGCCCGATCTCGCCGCCATGGGGGCCGACGATCCTTCGACCCTGGGCTACTACTACGTTGCCGACGAGTCGGATGCCTCCAGGCGCCTGCTGCTGGTCAAGGTGTTTCTCCGGGAATCCTACAGCGACCTGACATCCCTGTCGGCGCAGTTCGCGCGATCCGCCGCGCGGCGATGGATGCCGCGAAGCCATTTCCCCAGTTCCGTGTTGGCATCACCGGGCGGCCGGCGCTCGATGCCGATGAGATGCGCGTGACCGATCGCGACAGCCATCGCGCGGAGATGGTCGCGCTGGCCGTCATCTTCGTCGGCATGGTGCTCCTCATGCGGTCGCTGTGGCTGGCCTTCGTGGCGGCCATGTCGCTGATCGTGGCGATTGGCTGGACCTTCGGCCATGCCACCGTATCCCTGGGCGAACTGAACCTGCTCTCCATCGTCTTCCTCATCGCCATGATCGGCATCGGGATGGACTACCTGATCCAGATCCTGGTCGCGTATCAGCACCATTTCGGGGATCAGCGACGGCAGCGTGATGTGGCGGCGCGTGTTCGGCTCGGTCGGACCGCCGGTGCTGACGGCCTGTTCCGGCGCCGCGGGGGCGTTCCTGGTCGCCGTGCTCACCGACTTCCGCGGCGCGGCGGAACTCGGGATCATCGCCGGGGGAGGACTGCTGCTCTGCCTGGTCTCGGCGTACACGGTGCTCCCGGCGTTGCTGACGCTCTGGCCGGGCAAGCCGCGCCCGGCCGAGAGGCCGGCCCCGGTTGACGCGGGGCCGCAGCGCCAGGCGAAGTGGCGATATTTCCTGCTTCCCGGCCTGTGGATGGCAGCGCTGCTGGCGGGCATTCCGTTTGCGATGCGGATGAGCTTCAATCCCAACTTGCTGGAATTGCAGGCGCCGGACCTCGAATCGGTGAAACTTGTCGGGAAGATCCAGACCTGGTCGGCGGTTGTGCTCTCCAAGGACCTGTCGATGCTGCGGCAGGTGCGGCAGGCCGTCGCCACCGCGCCGACGGTCGGCCGCACCGAAAGCATTCTGGACGCCTACGACAATCTGCAGTGGCTTGGGAGCAGCCAGGGGGACTTGGCGCCGATCCAATGGTCTGCGCCGGCGCCGATTGATGAAAATGACCTGTCCCGCCTGTCGGCCAAGGCCCGGACGCTGGCCGAACGCATCGAAGAAGCTACTGCCGGCGTTACGCAGCCTGCGACCGATCCGACATCAGCGACTGCGGCCCTGCAGGCATTTGCCTCCGCATGCGCCGACAGTCAGCACCCGCAGCTTGTGGCTCTACGGCTTTCGGCCTGGCAGAACGGCTTCATCGCGCAACTGCGGGAGATGCTTGAGCAGCTCTCGCCGACATCACTCGATGTCGCCAAACTCCCCTCGGGACTTCGCACCCATCTGCTCAGCGATGACGGATTCCATGCGCTGTACATTTATCCAAGGGGAAATGTCTGGAAGCGCCAGCCGCTGGCGAGGTTCGTCAAGGAGGTTGCGGCGCGAGTGGCCACGGTGCCGGGGAGCCCGCGCATCACGGGCATTGCCACCAACATTCACTACTCCACGATGGCGGTGGAGTGCGCGTTTTACCGCGCTACCGGCTATGCGGCAGCGCTGATTGCGCTGCTCGTGCTGCTCGATCTGCGGCGGCTGGGGCAGACGCTCGCCGCGCTGAGTGTGCTGGCGCTGGGGCTGCCGATGCTCGTCACGCTCATGGGGCTGCTGGGGATAAGCTGGAACTTCGCGAATTTCTTCGGGCTGCCGATCCTGCTGGGCGCCGCCCACGAGTATGGCGTGTTCATGCTGCACCGCTACCGCGAGGCGGCCGCCCGCCCGGTGCGAGCCTGGAGGCGATGGGACAGCAGCGATCGCGCGCTGCTCCTGTGCGCGTTCGTCACGTCCAGCAGCTTCTTCTTCTTCTGGGCGATGGGCCACCATCGCGGCCTGCGAAGCCTGGGGCTCGTCATGGCCCTGGGCAGCGCCTGCATTTATCTTGCCGCGGTGCTGGTAGTCCGGCCGCTGTTGCGATTACGATTGCTTTGTGCGTCACGCCCATCGACCGGCGGACCCGCCGACGAGGCAGGCGCGGCGGCGAGGGTCGATGTCTCTGATGAATGCCCCGAATGATGCATGCCCACGGCTGGCACCGGCGAAGCTGCCGTGGTATCTCAGCCCGTATCTGCACCTGGCGATCAACGGGTTGCTGGTGACGGCGTCGGAGCTGCTGCTCAAGCGCGGGGCCACCGCGACGGCGCACGTGCCCGTCCCGCGGTGGCTGGCCTGGACCGGCATCACGGCGCTGGGCTCGTGGTGGGTTTGGGCCGGAATCGCCTGTTACATTGCGAGCTTTCTGAACTGGCTGCACGTGCTCCGCTGGGTGCCACTGAGCGTCGCATTCCCCATCGCCAGTTCGGTGCATGCGCTGATCCCGCTGGGAGCGTGGCTGCTGCTGGGCGAGACGATTTCGCCGCTGCGATGGAGCGGCATCGCACTGATCGTGCTTGGCATCGGCTTCATCGCGCAGCCGCTCGTGCGCGCGGAGGAGGCGCTGTGACGCTCTCATTGCTCATCATCGTGCTTCTGGCGCAGGTCGCCCTCGTGACGGGGCAGATCTTTCTCAAGCACGGCATGAGCCAGACGACCGCCCCCGCCCGCCGGCCATGGCGCATCGCCGACCACATCGCTGCGGGCATCGCGATGCTCACGGCATGGTTCCTCCTGTGGATGGGCCTGCTTCAGAAACTCGACATCAGCTTCGTCTATCCATTCGAGGGCATCAGCCCCGTGCTGCTCGTGCTGGCCGCGGGGCTCGTCCTGCGCGAGCGGATGGGCTGGAAGATGTGGACCGGCGTTGCCCTGATTGCCGTGGGGACGGCGTTGGTGGGACTGAGCTGAAGATCACATCAGCGATCGCAGCGTTTCCAGGTTGATCTCATCCCAATCCCGGCCATCGGGAGCCTTTTCCTTGGGCGTCTCGATGATCTTGGGGATGTCGCGGAAGCGCCGGTCGCGCACGAACGGCCGAAAGCCCTCCAATCCGATCAACCCGCGGCCGATGTGATCGTGCCGATCAACGTGGCTGCCGAGTGCCTTCTTGGAGTCGTTCAAGTGCAGCACCTTGATGCGATTGATCCCAAGGATGCGATCGACCTCTCGCATGAAACCCGCGTACTTTCGGCCACGGAAGTCATATCCCGCGGCGAAGAGGTGGGCGGTGTCGAGACAGACGCCCAGCCGCCGAGGGTGCTTGGCCAGTTCGATGATCCGCGCCAGGTGCTCCAGGCGATAGCCGACAGCGGTGCCTTGGCCGGCCGTGATCTCCAGGCAGGTGATCACTCGCTTCGAGCGAAACTGCGAGTGAACGACATCCAGCGCGGCGGCGATGCGCGCCAGGCCGGCCTCCTCGCCCGCGCCCATGTCGCGCCGGGATGAGCGACGAGATAGGCGATGCCCAACGCATCGCAGCGGATTAACTCCTGGGTGAAGACATCGATACTGAGCCGCCACATGGCATCGTCCGGCGAGCCCAGGTTGATGAGATAGCTGTCGTGGGCGACGGTCTTGGTGAAGCCCAGGCGACGGGAGTGCGTCTTCCACTGTTCGACGATCAGAGGCGAAAGCGGCGGGACGCGCCATTGCTGCTGGTTCTTCGTGAAGATCTGGACGGTTTCGCAGTGGAGTTGCTCGGCCATGAGAAGAGCATTGTGAAGGCCGCCGGCGATGGAGAGGTGGGATCCAAGCATTTCTGTTCTGTCACCTTCTCCTGAGGAATCCGATTCAAGCGCCCTCGATGTCGAACACCAGTCGGACGTGTGGATCGCTGAGCTTTCGGACCAGCATTCGCATTAAATCCGATGCAATCTCGATCTCGAAGCCCACGTCTTCAGGTCCTGCGCACAGACTGATCATACCGCGCCGCCTCGCCCGCTGCCGCCAGTAATCCATACACCAGATCTGACACCCGTTTCGTATTCTATTATTGAATAATCGCTTGTCAGGCGATTATAGAGAAATATAATACAGGAATGCCGAAGGTGCTTGGAGAGCTCGAACGCCGCCTGCTGGGCTATGCCCAGATGCGGCGGCTTTGCACGGTTCGCCTGGGCGAGTTGGCCGGGCCGCTCCGCATCACGCCCACCCAGGAGCGTTACCTGCTCAGCCGGATGAGCAAAGCCGGTCTTCTGGCCCGCGTGCGACGGGAGCTTTACCTCGTGCCGCCGCGCTTGCCGCTGGGCGGCACCTGGAGCCCCGACGAGATCCTGGCGCTGGATACCCTCATCGCCGACCGTCAGGGACGATACCAGATCTGCGGCCCCAATGCCTTCAATCGCTATGGTTTCGATGAGCAGGTGCCTACGCGCACCTACGCCTATAACAATCGCCTGTCCGGTGACCGCACTATCGGCGCGGTGGCACTGACGCTCATCAAAGTGGCTGACGAGCGGTTGGGTGGCACCGAGGAGGTGAAGACCACCGACGGATTGACGGCCGTCTACTCCTCGCGAGCCCGTTCTCTTGTGGACGCGGTGTACGACTGGTCTCGGTTTGATGCCGTGCCCCGGGCGTACGAGTGGATCGGTCGGGAGCTGTCGTTGGGCCGGGTGCGGGCTGCCGAGCTGGTGACTCTGACGCTTCGCTATGGCAATCAGGGGACGATTCGCCGGGTTCGCGCGCTGCTGGAACGTGAGGGCGTGCCTGAGCCGCTGCTGAAGAGACTGGATCGCGGATTGACTCGCTCGGCCAGCCTGATCTCCTGGGTGCCCAATCGGCCGCGCCGGGGGAAGAGCAGCCCGCGCTGGGGGGTGGTGCTCAATGGGTAAAGCACGACCACCGGCCATCGCCTTTCACGAGGATACCGACCTCTTTCCCGAATCGCTGCGGTATACGGCCGCTCGCACAGGCTTCGTGGCGCGGCTTATTGAGAAGGACTACTTCTGCACTTTGCTGCTGGCGCATTTGGCGGCGGCCGACCCGCGACTGGTCTTCAAGGGCGCCACCTGCCTCGCCAAGGCGCATGCTGGGTTCTATCGACTCAGCGAAGACCTGGACTTCGCCATCTCACTGTCGGTGACGGCCTCTCGCAAAGAACGTTGACGGCAGGCGGGGCAGTTGAAGGCCGCCGTACAATCGATCCCCAGGACGATGGCTTGCTTTCAGATTGCCGAGCCGCTGCTGGGGGCGAACGATTCGTCGCAGTACAACGGCACCGTCAGCTACCTATCGCTGCTCGGCGGCGCAGCCGAGACGATCAAGGTCGAGGTCAGCCTTCGCGAGCCAGTCCTCCTTCCTGTTAACACGTGCCCGGCCAAGACGCTGCTGCTGGACCCCATTGGCGGCCAGCCGATGGTGCAGCCCGTTCCTGTGCCTTGCCTTGCTTTCGCCGAGGCGATCGCGGAGAAGTTCCGGGCGGCGCTGACGCGCCGCGAGGTGGCGATCCGCGATTTCTTCGACTTGGATCACGCCATCGCAGCAATGGGTCTCAACGTGAGCGACCCGGAGTTAATGGACCTTGTCCGCCGGAAATTGGCGATTCCCGACAACGACGCGATTACCATCGGCGAAGATCGCTTGGCGCAACTGCGAGCGCAGGTGGAGGCACGACTCCGGCCGGTGCTCCGGCAGCGGGACTTCGATCAGTTCGACCTGGACCGCGCCTTCGCGGCGGTGTCGAGGATGGCGGCCATGATCGTGTCGTAGCGGGAAATGCCGCGTCAAATCGCGGATCAACGGATCAACCACTTTTCCCCGCCCTCCGGCGCAGCTTGTCACTCACGCTTCTCACAATGTCGGCCGGGAGCACGTACGATTCCACCCGGCCGGCGCGGGCGATGTTGATGCCGATGACCTCGCCGTCGATTGTCACGACTGGCCCGCCACAGTCGTTGGGGCGCAGGACGGTGTCGTGCTGGATGACGGCCGGGAAGCCGCTGTTGCGGCGGCTGATGGCGCCGCCCATCGTATTGAGCACGTCGAAACGGCTGGGCGCGGTCGTGGGCGCTGGCCCAGCAGGACGGTCACGTCGATGTTCTGCGTGCCCCGCCGAATGCGCAGCTTCACTTCCTGTCCTGGCCGATGCGACGTGATGCGATCGATCAACTCCTCGCGCGTGCGCATCGGCTGGGTGTCGAACGACACGATGACATCGTCGACGTGGATGCCCGCGCGCTCGGCGCCGCTGGCCGGCGACACTTGCAGGATGCGCACGCCGCCCTTCATGGTTGCCAGCATTGCACCCAGGAGCACATCGTGGCCGGGGATGCGGCGACGGGCGACACTGACGATGCCGACGGAGATCGGCTCTTCGCCGGGAGCGACGGTGACCAGCCAGCGGCCAACCCGCGCGGCCGCGGGGTCGCCCCACTTCACCGGCGTCAGGCCTTGCGCATCGATCTTGAGCAGCGCAAGGTCGCACTCGTCATCGCCGCCGACGACCCGCGCGGGCAGCTCACGCCCGTCCTTCAGCCGGCAGGTGATTCTGGCCGGCAGCTCGCTGGCCTTGGTGATGACCAGGCCGTCGGCGTCAATGATGGTCCCGAGAGCCACGACGCGCTGATCCGACCACACGGCGACTACGCAGGCGGATACGGGGCGGACCACCTCGCGGTAGGCCGGCTTCATCGAAGGGAGAGTGATCCGCTGCGGCGCGTGCTGGGCGCGGCGGCCGCCAGCAGCGGCGCGATGAGCATGAATATGGCTGCGCTTCGACGCATCCTCAGGTCTTTCGCTTCGGCATCTTCAAGTCGATCTTCAGCACCTCCCGGCCACGTAGCACCTCCATGTGGAGGACATCGCCCTCATGATACTCCTCGAGCAGTTCGGCAAAGTGATTGCGGCCATAGATGGGCTGATCCTCCAGCTTGACGATGAGATCCTGGTACTTGATCCCCGCGCGGCTGGCGGCGGAGTTGCCCATCACCTGCTGCACGCGCACGCCCTGGCGATCCTCCGCCAGGGACAGGCCCAGTTCCAGGCCTGCGGGCGAGGTGATCGCGGTTCCCCACGATTCGCCGGCCGTCAGACGTTTCCAGTCGGCGGTATAGCGGTCGATGGCGACGTGCATGTTGCGCACGAGCGATTGGCCGATCCGGCTGTTGATGCCGATGACCCGGCCGGCCAGATCAAACACCGGGCCGCCCGAATCGCCGCCGATGGTCGTGCAGCTTGTGACGAGGGTGTTGGCATCCATGGCGATGATCCGGCCCAGGCGCGGCACGGGCGGCCGGTCGCGCTGGAAGCCCCCCGGATGGCCCATCGCCACGCAAAGTTGGCCGGGCAAGAGCGTCTGCGACTTGCCCATCTCCACGAACGGCCAGTCGCCGGCGTCGGTGATTTTGATGAGGCCCGCATCGCAGTCGCCGTTGAGCCCCAGCGCGACGGCCTTGGCCTTGCGCCCGTCGCTCAGCAGCACCGTCAGCTTGATCCCCGGTTCGCGGATGACGTGGCCAGCCGTCAGGACATAGCCATCCTTGCTCACGATCACGCCGCTGCCCTGCCCCATGGCGCCGCTGATGCCGACGGTGGCGGGGATGGCACGGGCCAGCAGCTTCTCGATCTGCTGCTCGGCCAGGCGAAGCTCGCGAACGTCGGCCGGTGGCGGCGCGAGGCGGATGCCCGCCGGCCGGGTTGCCGGCTGGCTTGCGGGCGCTGCGCCAGGGCCGGGGCGGATGCCAGCGACGCCGCGGCAAGACCCCAGAGGATAACCATTCGCGCCATGCGCATTGCCATGCCTTGTTCGGTATATTACCGTCTCATCTTGCCTATGGATACGACACGCCCACTGCGTTGGTTTTTGCGTACAGTGCCATCGTTTGCTGGCTGGCGATCATCGCCGTTTTCATGCCGCGTCAGTGGATGGATCGGGGGCATCGGCTGCTGGGACTCGGCCCGCTGCCGGGAGGGCCGGTCTTTGAGTATTTGGCGCGATCGATCTCCTTCCTCTATGCCTTTCTCGGCGGATTCGCGTGGGTGCTCTCGACGGATGTGCGCCGGTACGCGACACCGATCCGGTTCTACGGCACGGTGTTCATCATTTTCGGCGTGGTGATGCTCTTCACGGACTTGCGCGTTGGAATGCCGGCTTTCTGGACGTACCAGGAAGGCCCGGTGGTGATGTGCGTCGGGGCGATCACGTTGGCGCTGCAGAGGAGAGTGGGGCCGGGATGATGGAACCACAGATGAACACGGATGAACACAGAGGATGGACCATGAAGATCAAGAACCCGCGAGTGAGACTGTCGTTGGCATGTTGTCTCCTTGTCACCGCGCACGGTCTCCTGCTCTCGGCCGTCCACGCCGAGACGCGCACGGCCGCCAGCTTGACGCCGGAAGCCGTCTGGGATGCGATCAACGCGGCCAAGGACGGTGACATCGTACAACTTCCCGAGGGGACGGCCGTGTGGACGAAGGGATGGAACGCCGGCCATTGGGCCAAGATGAAGGCCATCACCATCCAGGGGGCCGGAATCGACAAGACAATCATTCGCACCGATACAACCAGGAACCCGGGAGAGAAGTCGTTCGTGCTCAATGGAGTCGAGGGAAGACCCTTCCGGATCACCGGGATCACCTTCGACGGAACCGGTTTCGCCAACGCGGGAATATGGGCTGGAGAGGTCGTGATCAGCGGGAACTGCAAGAACTTTCGCGTTGACCACTGCAAGTTCCTGAACATGGATCAGATGATGACGATCACCGGAGACACCTATGGCTTGGTCAACCACTGCTATTTTCTCCCCATGGAGAAGAATCACCAGGCCCAGACGATCTACTGCCAGGGGCCGGGCAAGATCGCCTTTACCAGGCCACTCACGCTGGGCACCGCGCAGGCGGTCTACTTTGAGGACAATGAGGTCCGCTTCGGCCCGGCCGTCGTGAACCCGGACGGCAACAACCCGTGGATCGTGCCGTACCAAGGCGCCCGGGTCGTCATCCGGCACAACAAGATCACCAATAGCCAGATCGAAGTATACAGGGTCCGCCCGGGGGCGTTAGGATCCCAGAGCGCCGAGATTTACGACAACACGTTCTCCGCAGAGGGCCTGAAGATGGGCCGGCCGCAGGGGTTCATCTTCATCGCCGGCGGCGTAGCCATGGTGTTCAACAACACGGTGACGGGAACGACCTACAATACCCGCACGATCCAGGTCAGTCACGAAAGATCGTTCATGGCCATTGGCGAGTTTGGGATGGCTGACGGCACAAACCCGATCGACGGCAATCAGATTCCCGCGGGCCAGAAAGGGGCGGGCTATCCGTGCTTTGGCCAACCGGGTCGGGCAACGGATGCCGACGGAGACGGCGTGTTCGAACCATCGCCCTGCTATGCCTGGAACAACACGCTGAATGGGGCGAAGCTCAATATGGTCCTGCGCCCCTGGGCAGATCCGCGGCAGACAGAGCGACAGGCAGCGCACGTAAAGGAAGGGCGGGATTTCTTCAATGAGGAGCCCAAGCCCGAGTATTACAAGCCCTATGTCTATCCGCACCCGTTGCAGAGCGGCTGGGAGGCGCTGCAGAAGTCTGCCGCTGCCGGTTCCGGTAGTTCCCGGACGGGGAAATGAGAGGGCAAAGTCTTTGTGAGGAAAAGTGGTGTTCGCGCTTCCGCTTCAGACAACTGGCAGGATTCGCACGCGCCGGCCTTCGATCCTGAGCCGGCGTTGCGCGAATAGCCGGATCGCCTCGGGATAAGCTTCCTTTTCCTGTTCGAAGACGCGATGGGCCAGCGCGTCGGGGGTGTCATCTTCCATCACCGGGCAGGTGCGCTGGACGATGATCGGGCCGTTGTCGTATTGGCCGTCAACGAAGTGGACCGTGCAGCCGGAGACTCTGCAGCCGTGGGCGAGCACGGCCTCGTGGACGTGGTGGCCAAACATGCCCTTGCCGCCGAATGCGGGGAGGAGGGCGGGGTGGATGTTCATGATTCGGCCGCGATAGGTCTCCGCCAGAGACAAGAGGCTGAGCCATCCGGCCAGGCAGACGAGGTCGGCGTGAGCCTCGTCACAGAGTCTGAAGATTTCATGGCTGAAAGCATCCACCGATGGGAATCTGCTGCGCTGCACGGTGAATGCGGGGATGCCGGCGCACGGCGCGTTGCAGGGCCATGATGCCGGGGCGCGACGCGATCACGACGGCGACACGGGCGTCGAGCTGGCCGGCGGCAATGCGGTCGATGAGGTTCTGCAGGGTTGTGCCGCCGCCGGATGCGAGGACGGCCAGTTTGATCGGTGGATGGGCCATGCAGTGGATTATCCACGAAGGGGCTCAGAGCGGAAGCCGCAACCGCGTCTTCGCGCTGCGGAAAGAAGCAGAAGGAAGATCCACAGATTACACAGATTTCACAGATCGGGAGAAGTAGTCCGTGAACACAATTCTCCGCCGGTGAGGGCACCGGCGGCACTTAAGCCTTCAACGCCTCAGGCTATTCGCTCGTAACTACGGCATAGAAGTCAATTCACCCATGTCACGTTGCCTCGGAGGTGTAATGCAATCGGATCGAGCGGCGGTACGTCGATATTCCACCGCGCTGACGGCGCTGGCCATGGCGGCGATGCTGGCGGTTCGTGCGGCACCGGCGGCGGAGGATCGCTCGGTGCTGCTCAACAGCGCCCGCCAGGCCTACAACGACCGCAATTATGCCTTCGCGGCAGACAAGTTTCGCGAATACTTGAGAAATTACATGCCGCGTAATGAGGCGGCGCCGCGCAATATGGATTGGCGCTGACCCTCATCGAGGGCCCGGCGAAGGATTATCCCCAGGCGATCGAGCTGCTGGGCAACGCGACCGCCTACAACTTCGCCGAGCGGCCCTACGGCCTGTATTATCTCGGCGTCGCGCAGCGCGAGTTGGCGCAGCAGATCCTGGCCATGTCGCCGGCCGAGCGGACCGCCAGGGCATCGTCTCAGCCGGAGATGCTGCTGCGTTCGGCGGCCATTCACTTTGGCACGGCGGCCGATGGCTTTCCCAAGGCGCTGCCATCGACACGGCCGGCTGGCGAGAAGGGTCTGCCGGAGCTTGTCGAATGGTCGATCCGAGCGCGGTGCGACCAGGCCGATGCGCTGATCAGGATCAAGCGGTACGCGGATGCGATTGCCGCGATGACGCCGCTCGTGAATGATCCGCAGCTTGAGGGCAGCCGCTTTCACAACCTGGCGCATTACTACCATGGCTACGCATGCTTCGCCGGAAAGAACTATGTAGCGGCCGGCAAGTCGCTGGCGCTGCTGTCGCCGTTCAACCAGCACGACTTCGGGCCGCATGCGCATTACCTGCTGGCACGCACGCATCATCTCGCCGGTGAGCAGCCCGAGGCGCTGGCCAGCTACCAGGGCGTCGTGGAGTCGTGGCTCTCGCGCCGCCGGCTGAATCAGGATGCTCTGAAGGCCGCGACTAGGCCCGAGGAGAAGGCCGCACTCGAAGCCGCGCTGAAGCAGCCATTGCCGCAGTATGTGGCGCGAGCGATGTTTTATTGGGGCGTGCTGCTGTGCGAGCTTGGCCGGTTTGATGATGCGATGCCGCGATTCACGGGTTGTTATGAGGATTTCGCCGGTTCGCCGCTGGCCGTTGAGGCCAAGGTCCGCGCCGGCATCTGCATGGTGCAGACCAGGAAATGGCCGGAGGCGGCGAAGCTGCTGGCGACGGTGCCGGAGGATTCGCCGCTGGCGGATCAGGCATTGCGATGGCTGGCCAAAGCGCAGGTGCTCGACGCCGATCCCACCAGCTTCGACATCGACAATGGCACTCCGCCGGGCGTGCGGATGAGGGATCGCGCCAGGCGGGCGGCGGTGTTTCCCGCGAGCCTCGGCGTGCCGATCGAGAACTTCCGCAAGGCCGCCGACCGGGCCAAGGCCGTCGAGTCAACCGATCCGGATGCGCACCTTCGCCGGGCCTACACGCTGATGGAGCTTGGCGACACGCTCCGGATGGCCTCGCAGTACAAGGAGGCCGCGGCGGCATACGCGACGCTGGCGCAGGCGGCCGTCAGCCCTGTTTTCACGGAACAGGCGCTGGCGAGGCAGATCGTCTCGCTCCAACTCGCGGGACAGTACGCCGAGTCCGACCAGGCGTTTCGCCGATTTGCCGCGAACTATCCGAACAGCACGCTGCTGGGCAACCTGTTCTTGCGCCACGCCGAGAATGGGCTGTTGGCCGTCGCACAGGGCACGCGCAAGCCGGCCGCGTATGCCGACGCCATCGAGCGATTCCAAGATGTGATCAAGAAATACCCGGACACCGAGCAGGCGATGATCGCCCGGCAGGGCATCGCGATGGCCTATTACGAGATGGGCCAATTTGACCAGGCGATCAAGCTGATCGAAGCCATTCCGGAGGGCCTGCGAACTGGCGAGCTGGCGCCGGCCGCTTATCTGCTGGCCGACTGCTATCTGAGGACGCTGCCCGCGAAGGCGGACGATGCTCTCGCGGCCGGTCGGCTTATCGAGCGACTGGAGAAAATCCAGGCGATGTTGACCGCATTCGCCGTGACCAGGGAAGGCAAGCCCTCGGGCGTCAACGCGCAGATCAAGCTGGGTTATGTGCATCAGCGGTGGGGCGAGTTACTCAGCGACCCGATGGAGAAGCGCAAGCAGTTCGCCAACGCCCGGCGCATCTATGCGGAGATCGTCCAGCAATTCCCCAATCACCCGCTGTATCCGGTGGCCGTGTTCGAGATCGGCAAGATGGCGGCGCAGGCCGGCGCCGCTGGCGTTGCCGTCATCGAGCTGGGCAAATTCCAGGCCGAGCCGCTGAAGAGCACGCCGCTGGCGCCGCTGGCGCTGGTACACCTCGGCGATGCGATGCGCGTGCGCGGCAAGCCGGATGAGGCGGCGACGTTCCTGACAAACCTTCGCACGGAATACGAAGCCGCGATGCTCAAGGACGCGCTGCGGGCGGAATATGTCCCGGTGATGCGCTACAGCCAGGCGCTGGCCCTGAAGGAAGCCGGGAAGATCGCCCCGGCGCGAGATGCCTTCCAGGCGCTGGCGCGGGATTATCCCAATGGCGCGGCGGCGGCCGAACTGCCTTGGCGGCTGGCACAGTGCCAGCGCGACAACGCGCTGGCCGGGATCAATTCGGCACGACAGGCGCTGAGCGCCGCGTCGGGCAGCGATGCCGTTGCCAATGCCCGGGCGGCGATGGAGAAGGCGATCGTCTATCTTCGCGAGGTGACTGATTCGCTGACGAAACAGGCGGTCGCCCAGCTTGCCAAGACGCCCGATTCCGACGTGCCGCTGCTGATGCACTACGACGCCGCATGGTGCTGGCGGACGGTGGCCGAGTATGAACTGGATGCGGCCCGGCGCAAGCTGGCGCAGGAGGCGGCGGCCAGGCTTCAGGAGGCGGCCGCCCGCGACCGCACACAGCGATGGCTCCGCGCGGCTCGCAACAACGAACTGCCTCTGACCGAGATTCCCATTCAGCCCGCCGAGCAGCAGGCGCGCGCCTGCTACAAGGCGATCATCGACGCCTCGCCCGCGTCGCGCATCGCCAACGACAGCCGGTTCGAGCTGGCCGAATATCACGTGATTCGGGACGAGTACGATCCGGCCATTGCCCTGATGAAGGAGGCGCTCGACCAGGACTCCCCGCCGGAAATGATGCAGCGCATGCGACTGCGGCTGACGTGGCTTTATCTGGCCAAGGGCGACAGCAAATCGGCCCTGAGCTGCGTGGCGCCGATCCTGCAGGATGTCAACAGCTACTACCTTTCGTATGCGCGGGCGGCGGCCGGCGAGGCGCTGTTCCGGCAGGGCGATTGGAAGGGCGCGATCGAAGCGCTGCAGCCGATGCTGAACCACACGACGCGGCAGGGGCTGGTGGGCGTGAGCGATCGCGCCATGCTTCGCATTGCCCATGCGTATGCCCAGCTTGGCCAGTGGCAGGAGAGCAAGGCGGCCGCCGAGACGCTGATCGCGCGATTTGGGCTAAGTGCGCTGATCCCCGAGGCCAAGTATGCCCTGGGGCTGGCCTGCCAGAATCTCAAGGATTACGAGAATGCCGCGGCCGCCTATGCCGAGGTCGGCAGGAAGGCCAGTGGCGAGCTGGCGGTGAAGTCGCTGTATCAGGCTGGGATCTGCCGGCTGGCGCAGAATCGCCCGGCCGACGCCGTCGAGCCGCTGCTGACAGTTGCCTACGGCTATGCCCATCCCGAGCTGACGCCCGCATCGTATTGCGAGGCCGCACGGGCATTCGTCCTGCTCAAGCAGCCCCAGCAGGCTGTGCCGCTGCTGGGGCGCGTGATTGCTGACTATCCGAACACGAACTGGGCGAAGCTGGCCAGGGAAGAACTCGCGAAGATCAAGGGGTAGGCGTCATGTATAATCGATCCATACAAATTCTCCTGGCGACAATCGTGGCCATAAGCACGATGACGATCGGCGCCACGACGCGCCCGGCGACGATGCCGGCCGCGGAAGGTCCCGCCACAATGCCGTCGATCTCGACGGATGGCTGGGCCGATCAGGTTGCGGCGATGCTCAAGCCAACGCTGGCCGCGCCGCCGCCGGTCCGAATGGCCACGCCGCTGGCGACTCGTTCGGCGGCCACGACTCAGCCCGCGCCGCTTGTGCCGGGCCGGCCTGTGCTTCCGAAAATGGCGCTCGACCCCAAGCCCCACGCGCCTGGGAAAGACAAGAAGCTCCTGGAGCGATTTGGCGCATCGGCCGACCTTCCGCCGCTGGTCCCGACCACCCAGCATGCGATGCTTCCGCCGATGCCGGAGGGCCCGCGGCTGGCCGTCGTTCCCACGCCGCTGCCGCCGATTCGCGTGCCGTATGCCTCTTCAAAGATGCACGCCCGCGCCACTCTTTCCGCGCCGGCCCTGACCTCGTCGCCGGTTCTCAACGAGGATGGCAGCAGCCGGATGCCGATCATACCGCCGGTTCAGCGCGAGACTCTCGGCGGGGCCTTCGATGCGCCGGACCTGGTTGCGTCGCCGATGCCCGCCATGCCGGCGCTGCCGGATGACGACGAGCCCGTGGAGGATGGCACCACTCCCTCGCGGCCGCCAATGCCATCCACGGCCGGCAAGTGATTCGCATTTCGGCGTACGGTCGCGTATCCTATGTTGACCCAACCGCCCGTGCGAGGTCCGCACGAATGTCTTGGTTTCGCAATACCGAGCCTCAGACCGCAGGACCGCGCGTCAGCAGCAAGTTCTGCGCGGCGTCCTTCAATGGCAAGTACCCGCATGTCGGCTTGTACGACACGCGCGATGCCAGGGTCTGGGTCTGCAAACCGCTGGCCGGACAGGCCATCCGCACATCGCATGCACGGCTGATCACCGGCGCAGACAATGCCACATCGACGGTCTGGAAGGACCGCTTCATCTGCTACTGGTTCTACACGCCCAACACCGGCGAGGGCTACATCCACGGCTATCCGATCGAATGGGATGAGGGCCAGCTTCTCGTGCGGATCGATCCGCAGTGGGATTACGACCGGCAGGAACTCATCCCGCCGGAGTTGGAAGACCATATCAACGCCAATCTCGAGCGGCAGTTCAAGCACGGAGAGAAGATCTACGACTTTTTCGCGAGCTGCCGTCTGAGCTACCCCTTCTCGCTGCACTACATCGGGCCGAGGGCGACGGACTCACTATTCTACGTAAAGAGGCACCCAGGCAAGACGTGATGACGGTGCGTCATTGCGCCGCCAACAGAGCGGCAAGTTGCGGCACCGACGCCGTTCCGGTCGTGCCCAGTTGATGGATGACAATGGAAGCGGCGGCGTTGGCGAGTTCCACCGCATCACGCAGGGATGCGCCTGCGGCCAATGCCGCGGCGAGATTCGCCGACACCGCATCTCCCGCGCCGACAATGTCGATCGGGCCGCGCACTGGCAGCGATGGAAGGTGCTGGACCTCGCCTGTCGGAGTGGCCGCGAGAAGCCCCTGCTCGGCTAGAGTGACGAAGACGCTTCGCCCGTTCTTTGCGGCCAGTTCGGCGGCGGCGCGGCCGATCTGATCGATCCCTTCCGGCGGTGCGCACCCGAGCAGCATCCCCAGTTCCAATCGGTTCATCTTCATGCTCACGGCGGGATAGCCCCGCAAGCCACGGCGGCTGTCGGCCAGGACCAGCAGCCCCGGCCGCTGGCGCACCACCGAGTCCAGCTCGCGCAACAGGCCGCTGGTGATAACGCCGGTTTCCGCGCGGTCAACCTGGTCCATGATGAGGATGGCGTCGACCTGTTCGGCCACGCCGCGCAGCGATTCGCAGAGATGCGATTCGACGGGGAGCGGAGTGGGCGTCCAGTTCTTGCTGTCGAGGCGGTTCAACTCGCGGGGCGGTTTGCCCGGCTCAATCACCAGCGGCTTGCAGTAGGTGAACGTACGGCGCAGGGAGGTGAGCAGGAGATGATCGAGACAGACGCTGGGCATCCGCTGCAACTCGCGGCGCAGCTCGAAGCCTTCTCCATCGTCGCCGATAAAGCCGACGGTGTAGATGGCGCCGATGCCCAGCGCCGCGAGGTTGTTCAGCACGGTGCCGGCGCCCCCGGGCTGCGAGCGGACCTTCACGACGTTGTACACGGGCAGGTCGGTCTCCAGCGACGTCTCGGCGCGAAGGGTCGATCTCCAGATATCGATCGAGGCAGAAGTCGCCGACCACCGCGATGCGCAGATGGGGATAGCCGGCCGTGATTGTCCAAAACCGCTCGTTGGTCATGATGGCGAGAGCCTCTGGCAAAGGTTGTGGATGAAGGCGGTATTGTCGCACATCACATATTGCATGCGGCCGCCCATGCGGCTGTAGCTCTTGCAGAACCGCAGATAGTACGCCGGGTTGTCCCTGGGCGGCTCGCCGCGCGACCAGTCCCACGCGCCGCCCTCCTGCAGGTTGACCACGTAGATGCTGTGGCCGGCGACGACGGGCCGGCCGGCATTGAGCCGCAGGTTGTTCACGCAGCTCAGGCTCTTCTCGAACACCTGCGGCCCCATGATGGCCGAGCCGACCGAGAAAACCACTCCGCCATCCAGGCCCTCGGCGCTGCCGCCGAACAGGGCGAAATCGCGATGGGCTGCACGGCCAATCGCCGCGCCGTTGAACATCGGGTGACAGGTGATGATGTCATAGCCGATGCCCGGATGAACGGTCATGGCGACGCCGTGGCGGAATGCGGTGGCCAGGATCGAGGTGTGCTTCCAGCGATGCACGACCTGGCATCGTCCGCCTGGGAGGCCATGTTGCGTCATGACCGCGAGCAGCTCAGCGCGGGCGGCCGCGAGGGGGTGGCGGGGCTCGCGCTTGATCTGCTCTTCCAGCTCGCGCGGCTCGGGCAGCACCACCCCATCCTCGGCGATGAACCGGCCCAGCCCGCGGCCATAGCCTTCATCGGCGATTCCCGCGGCCAGCAGCGCAATGTGGATGTTTCGGCTTGTCTCATCCCATGTGCCGAACGTCCCGGTGGCAACATTGTCCCGTACGCTTTCGGTGGATCGCCCCAGCCACGAAAACTCCCAATCGTGGATCGTGCCAGCGCCGTTGGTGGCCAGATGCGTGACCCAACCGCGCTCGATCAACCGGTTGACGAGCAGCGCGCCGCCGTTTTTCACCAGGTGGGCGCCATAGATCAGCATGACCGAAGCGCCCTTGCGATGCGCGGCGAGCACGCGATCGGCCGCGTCGTCCACCGTACCCGCTAGATCTCCGGTCAGCGGTGGAGCGGCCGAGTCGGGATTGATGAGAATCTCATCCACGGATGTGAGGCTGCGTCGCCGCTCCAATGGAAGCGCGCGGATGTTCGTCATGTCGATGGGCTGACGCTGCGGGTTCATGTCAGATCGCCTCCGTCTTGCCGAGGATGCAGTCAAGCAGCCGCACGGCATCGCGGAAATCGGGGATTACCACGTCGGCCCCCACGCCCAGGAGCCGCTGCCGTTTCCATTCGTCCACCTTGCCCGATCCATTCTCGGCCTCGCTGCTGGCCACGGCGACCGCCAAGCCGCCGACGGTCTTGGTGTTTTCGATTTCCACGTAGCCGTCACCGAACGCCAAGAGCCGGTCACCCGGAACACCATTCTCGCGTAGGATTCGGTCGATGACCATCTTCTTGGAGAAGCTCTGGTAGTTATCCAAGGCGCCGTAGATGCGGCCCTTGAAATAGCGCGTCACGTCGAGCAGCTCGGCCTCGGCCTTGACGAAGGGCTCGTCGGTGCCGCTGGCCAGATACGGCGTCAGCCCCAACTCAACCAATCGCTCCAGCAGCGGCCGCGCTGCGTGGACGAGCAGTTCATCGCTGCGGATCCGGCCACTGCGAACACCCTCCAGCCGGTCCTTGATTCTTCCATCCAGCCGGCGCAGGTACTCGTGCTTGTACCAGAGCGGTTCGCGCGGCTGGCCGCCGCGCTCGCGGATTCGATCGGCAAGCTGCATCATCTGGTAGATCGTCTGCTTGCCGTTGAGGCGCATGATGTCCTCGAAGACCTGCCGGCGCAGCGCCTCGTCCGTGTCGTCCGGCCGCCGCGGGAGCATCTCCACCATCATGGGCACCATGACGTCCGGCCAGCCCTGGCGGATCAGCGAGAGCGTGCCGTCGAAATCGAACAGCACGTGGCTGATCCCGGGACGTGGGCGGAAACCGGGGCTGAACTCGACAGAACCGACAAATCCGCCGGGATTGCCGGCCGAAACTGGTGGCCGAATAACACTGGCCATCGGATTATCTGCCTCCAGGAAAAACAACGCATCATCCAGCTCGCGTCGAGCCGGCATTTGGGTCCCTAGCATAGCCCCCGCAAGGTCGCATGCAATCGCCGCGCGACAATCCGGCCGCGACGATGCCGTGGCGGCGGGCGGGATGGCAAATGGGTTCGTTGGGGGTCCACAGCTACTGGGCTGTTGCGCAGATCGGTTGGGGACGGCACAACATCGCGCAACGGAGCTGTGGTGGTTGCGGGGGAAGACGCGGGGTTCGGCCGTGGCGGGTGGTCGATTTGCGCAGGCGCGGGGGATTCACCGCCGAGGCGCAGAGGACGGGGAGCGGAGGCGAGGCGGGGGCGAGGCGGGTGGGATGGGCAGGCGTTAGCTGCCAGTTGCCAGTTGGCGGTTGGCGGTTGCCAGGGGGCGGCTTTACAGCGAGGCGATGGCGGGTAGGACCATTGTGCGTGCCCATTGGGTCCGGCACGCCACCGCGCGAAGGCCCCGATTCGCCGGAACGGGTGATCGGCGGCGTTGCGGACCACTATCGCGCGGGATCACGGTGGCGAATCGAGGGTTCCCGCAAGACCGAGCGCACAACGGTCCGCGAACGAGCCGGAACGGGCCATCACCCTGAATGAACGTTGAGATCGGAGTCGCCGTTGTAGGCATATCTCACCAGGATGTTGCTGGTGTTCAATGACTCGCTGCCAGGCGAGGCGCGGGCATTCTGCGTTTTCTTGAGATAGCGTGGCATCGGGGGTATCGTGCCACCGCTTTGTGAAGGAGATGACCGTATGCCCAGATTCTCATGTCTGTCGTTTCTGGCCTTGGCAATGGGGCTGCCGCTGGTTGCCAATGCCGCGCCCGTGGGCGCCGTCAAGACGACGGAGTTCCTTAATAGCATCGGCATAGACTCCACCTTTCCCGATCGTGGCCAGCCCATCGAGAAGACCGTCGAAATGGTCAAGTACCTGGGCTTTCGTTGGGTGCGGGGCGGCATCGAGGGCCTGAAGGACCAGGGCCCAACCACCATTCAGACCTACCTTGACCTGCACGAGAGAACCGGCGTGCGGTTTAGCTGGGGCCTGGTCAGCGGCGGCACCGATCTCAAGAAACTCATCGAAACCGCCAGGCCGCTGGCGGCGGCCGACGCACTGCTGGCATTTGAAGGCAATAACGAGCCGAATAACTGGGGCGTTACCTATCAGGGCGAAAAGGGCGGCGGCCAGGCGCCATCGTGGATGGCCGTCGCCAAGCTTCAGCGAGATTTGTACGAGGCCGTCAAGAGCGACCCCGTGCTGAAGAAGTACCCGGTCTGGTCCATCAGCGAGAACGGCGCCGAGCGGGACAACGTCGGATTGCAGTTCCTGACCATCCCCGCAGGGCGCCGGCACGCTGCTGCCGGCCGGCACGAAGTATCGCCGACTACGCCAACTGCCACAACTACATCTACCATCCCAACTCGGCCGGCTTGATGGACAACAAGACGTGGAATGCCGCCGACCCCACGCTCCGCCTGCAAGGTGGACGGGCTTTATGGCAACTACGGCGTGACGTGGGCGCAGCAAGTTCCGCGGCTATTCCGAGGCCGAACTGCTGACGCTGCCCAAGGTGACCACGGAGACCGGCTGCCAGGTCGGCGGAGCCGATCACGGAGGAGATCCACGGCCTGAATCTCATGAGCATGTACCTGGATCAGTTCAAGCGCGGCTGGAGTTACACGTCTTTCTACATCCTGCGGGACCGCACGGATGAAGGCGGCAATCAGAAGTTCGGCTTCTACCAGCCCGACTACAAGCCGCGCAAAGGCCGCGCTCTATCTGCACAATCTGACGACGATCCTGGCCGACAAAGGCACGCTTGCCGGAGCCGGGCAAGCTCGACTACTCCATCCCGGAGCAACCGGCCACCGTTCACGACATGCTCTTGCAGCACAGCGACGGCACGTTTCAGTTGGTCGTCTGGGGCGAGCGGCTCAAAGGCGAGGATACGTGTGACAGTCGATCTGGGCGGCAAGCATGCATCGGTGAAGGTCTACGATCCGACGGTCGGCACGGAACCCGTCCAGACCCACAACAACGTCGATTCCCTCGTCTTGACCTTAACCGATCATCCTTTGATTATCGCGATTCCGACCCAGGCCAAGCTTGCGAAATGAGGAGAACAGAATGAAACAGTGGTTGTTCGCGTTGGTTCTGCTGATCTGGGCGATTTCTCCCGCGCGGGGCCACGCCCGTGATGGTGCAGGATTTCGAGAAGGATTCGTCGCTGCCCACGATCTGGGTTGTCAACATTCCCAACGACAATGCCAAGGCCCAGATCTCGACCGATGCGCCACACGATGGCAAGCAGTGCCTGAAACTGCATTACCATTTCGTCGGCACGGGCGGTTTCCAATACCTTGGAATCCCCAACAAGGTAAAGATCCAGGCTCCGATCCACAAGCTGCGCTACTGGCTCAAGGGCGACAACTCGAAGTGTTCATACGGGTTGCAGGTGACCGACGCCAGCGGCGAGACACACCAGTACCGCTCGCTCTCCAGCGGCACGGGCCAGGGCGGGATCATCGACTTCACCGGCTGGAAGGAAGTGGTCTTCGACCTGGACGCTCCGCATGAGACGTGGGGCGGGGACAAGAACGGCAAGCTCGATGTTCCCATCACGGCGATCATCCTTACGCTCGGCCAGCCGATGGAAAAGGCGGATGGAAAAGAGAAGCTGCTGGCCGCCGAGGGCGACCTGTATTTCGATTCGCTCAGCGTAGACTCCGACAAGAGCGCCGAGGAGACGTTGGGCTGCCAGGTGGCTGTGGTCTCGCCGGAATATTGCTCCGACGTGAAAGGCGACACCACCATCACCCTCGCAGCACCTGGTTTCAAGAGCGTGACCGTGAAATGCTGGAAACAGGGCGAGGGCCTCGGCGCCGATTCCACTGTCGCGACTGTCGACCTCGATCCCAAGGGCGAGGGCTCGTTCGTCCTGCCGGCCGACCAGTACCCGCACGGCCCGGTCACAGTGCGGATCAGCGGCGACAACGGGACCGTCAAGGACAACTGCTACTTGCAGCTCTACAACAAGGGTGGCGTTTCCTGGAACGAAGGGATGCCCAAGGAGCCGCCGCTGGCCGCGAAAGGCATGTCGCTGGTCTTTGCCGACGATTTCACCGGACCGCTCTCCATGTCCAGCACCGACCTCAAAGCGACCTATTACGATCACAAGCCGCCGGGCGGCTCGCAGGACTTCAGCGTCCACACATTTTCCGGCCGCGATACACCGAAGAACCCATTCTCTCAGGTCGATTCCTATCTGCGGATTCGGGCGAGCGACAAGCTCCACAGCTCCGGCCTGATCTCCTCCCTGAAGAACGATGCCAGCGGCATCACGGCCAAGGCCCCGTGCTATTTTGAGTGCCGGTTCATCGGCCCCAACGCCATCGGCACCTGGCCGGCCTTCTGGCTCCTGAGCGATTACATGACCGACCACGTCAAGGGCAAGAAGGTGCCGTGCGATGAGCTGGATATTATTGAGGCCTACGGCGGCGAAGGCCCGAAAGAGCCCAACGCATTCGACACGTATATGATCTGCCCGCATGCGTGGGACCAGGGCGCGGCCGGCAAAGCCATCGAAAAGAAGGCGTTCGAGGCCATGCACAATCCGATCCGCATGCGTAAGTTCGGCATCCCCTCAACCTGGTATGAGGCGTTTCACATCTACGCATGCAAGATCACCGAAACCGACACGATCTACTACTGCGACAACATCGAGGTGGGCCGCCACGCGACGCTGCCTCTGTCGAAGGAGTGCCCGTTCTTCTTCCTGATCAATCTCGCCACGGGCGGCGGCTGGCCGGTCGATCTGTCGCGTTACGGCGTGGCCGACATGTACGTCGATTACGTCCGCGTGTATCAGGCGAAGCGATAGTCTGAAGCGGAAGCGTCAGCGCCCGCCCTGGCGGGGCGGGCGCTGACGCTTCCGCTTCACTGCACTCATCGTGTTCAGTGATCTAGAATGTGCCCATGCGGATCACCGTGCGCCTTTTTGCCATCCTCCGCGACTGCGCCGGCCGGTCGCAGCTTCCCCTCGATCTGCCGAATCAACCGACCATCGCCGCGGCCGTCGAGAAGCTGGCCGAGCTCTATCCTCAGCTTCGCCAGCATCGTCATGTTGCCTTCGCCATCAACCAGAGCTATGTCGAGTCCGACGCCATCCTCAATGAGGGCGATGAGCTGGCCATCATTCCCCCCGTGAGCGGAGGCTGATTCTGGTGAGCGACGACTGGATCGAAATCCTCGATTGTCCGCTGGATCTCGCGCCAGCGATGGAATTCCTGATGGGTGGCAGAGCCGTCCCGGCTCTGTTGATCGGAAATCAGCGGCGGGACGCCGCTGCCACCGTGGGGTTCCTGCGGGATGCTCGCGCCGGCGCGATCGACATCTTCCTCGGCACGACGCGAGCGGAGCGCAACAGCGCCGGCGTGGAACTGGTCGCGCTGGATTACGAAGCGTATCAGCCGATGGCGCTCGATCAGTTTCGGCGGATCGCGCACGAATCGCGCGATAGATGGCCGGTCCTCAAGCTCGTCATCCTACATCGTGTCGGCCTCGTGCCGCTGGGCCAGGCCAGCGTCCTGATCGGCGTGGCCACGGCCCACCGCGAGGCCGCCTTCGCCGCGTGCCGGTTTGTGATCGATGCACTGAAGGCACACGCGCCGATCTGGAAGAAGGAAATCTGGGCCGACGGCAGCGCATCGTGGTCGCCGGGAGATTCATCCTCTTGCCCACATCCTCTATGATGGGTGCGCATGAAAGTCTTCCAACTTATCCAGACGCTCTACTGGCTGGCCCTGGCCACGTGGTTCGGCGGCGTGCTGTTCATCGCCATCTGGCGCCGATCATCTTCCGCACCGTTCGCGAGGCCAACCCGACGCTGCCCACGGTCCTTTCGGTGAATCTCGAAAACGAGCACGGCTCGCTGCTGGCCGGCTCCATCGTCGCCAGCATCCTGCGCATTCTCTCGACCATCCAGCTCGTCTGCGCGGCCGTCGTGCTGGTGATGCTCATCTGCCAGTGGATCCTCATGGACCGCACGCCCGAGAACGTCACTCACGCGTCCATCCGGTCGGTCCTGTTCGTTGTCGCCGTGGCGCTGGCGTGCTACGACCGCTGGTTCGTGTGGCCCAAGGCCTGGCGCTATCGCCAGGAATACATCGAGGACGCCGACGACCCGGAGATCGCCAACGCCGCCAGGGAGCAGTTCGATCGTTACCATCGCGAAAGCGTCCGGGTGCTGTCGATCATCATCGTGGTGCTCTCGCTGGTGATTGTCTTCAGCACGGTTATCACGGCCCCTTCGAGCATCTTCCATGGCTAAGAACCCCGGCAAGACCGTCACCGAGCGACAGCATCGCCTGGCGAAGATCCTGGCGATCCTGAAAGGTGCCTATCCGGCGGCCAGGTGCAGCCTCGACTACTCCAATCCGCTGGAGCTGCTCGTGGCGACGGTGCTGTCGGCGCAATGCACCGACGATCGCGTGAACATCGTCACGAAGGACCTGTTCAGGAAGTACCGTTCGGCCGACGACCTGGCGAAGGTCTCGCAGGACCAGCTCGAGCGCGACATCCAGTCCACCGGCTTTTTTCGCAACAAGGCCAAGGCCCTGCGCGGCATCGCCGCGGCACTGGTTGCCCGATACGGAGGCAATGTGCCCGATTCGATGGAGGCGCTCGTCGAGCTGCCGGGAATCGGCCGGAAGACCGCCAACGTCATCCTCGGCAACGCCTTCAACAAGAGCGAGGGGATCGTCGTCGATACGCACGTTGGGCGGCTCAGCCTGCGACTGGGGCTCACGAAGCACGCCGATGCGGTCAAGGCCGAGCAGGATCTGATGCAGATCGTCCCGCGCAAGACTGGACGCTCTTCTCGCACCTGCTGATCTACCATGGCCGGCAGATCTGCCAGTCGCGCAAGCCGCGCTGCCGGCAATGCCCGCTACTGGCCCTTTGTCCCGCCGGACCAAAGCTCATCAAGAGCGGCCAGGCGGCCGAATAGCCCGGATCATGCACCAAGAAGGCACTACTAGCTCGAGAACTTGCCACTGATCAGGCCGGTGTTGGGGTTCTTGAAGACATTCTGCAACTTGGTCCCATCGGGGTTGATGGCATAGAAATCGCCATCGACGGAGCCATTGGTGTTGACGTGGCCGACGAACTTCACGGCACCGGTCGTAGTGGTGGTCGTGGTGCCTTGTGCGGCTCCCGCGGCGGCTCCCGTGTCGGTAGTGGTGGTGGTTGCGGTCACCTTGTAGTACGCGATGCCGATGATCTCCTTGTTGGTGCGGTAGAGATAGATCTGCGTACCGGGGGTTGTCACCGCATTGGTCACGGGGTCGAGAATCGTCGGCGTGGAGACGCCGGTCTCCGGGTTGACGCCGTAGATGTTGACGGTGTAGGTGGTCGTTGTGGCGCTCTGGAACATTTGGACGAAGTGGACGGCGTTGAGGTTCAGCGTCCAGAACCCCTGCATGGTGCTGGCGCCTTTGAATCCGATCCACTCGACCGTGTTTGTGACTTGATTGCCGGCGGCTTGACCCGCGCCCGCGCCTGCGTTGGCACCGGCGCCGTGCCGGCACCCGCACCCGCGCCGGCCCCTGCGCGGCCGCGCCCGTGCCCGTGCCGGTGTTCGTCGATTGGATTCGAATGCAGCGCGAGCCGCTGAGGGTGACCGTGGCATTCACGAGCTTCGGCTGCGGCTGGTCAGCCAGGGCCGGGATCAACGACTGGCATCGGGGCGAACCCCACCCGGTGGCATAATCCCAGCCGGGGATGGCCGGAAGCGCGCCCAGCGGGCCCGTGGTGGCACCCTGGTCGATATCGTTGAAATAGGCGTCATAGCCTGTGCCACCCAGACGGTAGAGGCGTTGGTTCAGGCTACCGCCCATCCAGCTCTTGCGCACTCCGCGGCGAAGCTGGTTGACCAAGGCGATGACGCCGGCGAACTGCGGTGAGCCGGCCGACGTGCCGCCGATCTCTGCCCAGCCGGCTGTACCGCCTTCGCCGTAGGAGTTGTAGACGGGCACGCCCGTCGCGGGGTCGGCGTTCCATGCAATATCGGGTACGCCGCGATGGGCCGGATCGAGGTAGAGGATGGGCAACCCGGTCGCGGGATTAGAGCGGTTGGCCTGGTAGATGGGGGCCTCGACGACCGGGCTGGGGCCGCCGCCGCCGTCAACCCACGGCACTTCGCTGGTGCCGTTGACCACCGCCGCCGCGGCGCCAGCGCCGGCCGCCGCCACCGGGGGGATACGCAGCCCATATTGGTCGAGTGACAGCGATGTACCGCCCACGGCCGTCACGTAAGCGCTCGTGGATGGATAACCAGTCACAGCGCCGGTGTCGCCCGCCGACGCGATAAACGTGATGTTCTTGGCTCGCACCGAGGAATAGGTGGCATCAAAAGCGTCCTCATCGGTCGATTCGCCGAACGAGCCGTAGCTCATCGAATACCACGCCGCCGCCATATTTCTTGTTGAGAATGGACACGGCCTTGTCCACGGCCTGGAGCAGATCCTGAGGCATGTCGCTGGCCGCTTCAACGAGGTAAATCCTGGCGGCAGGCGCGATGACGTGTGCCCACTGAATATCGAGCAGCGCTTCGCCCGCCCAGCCCTCATTCGCCAGCAGCGGGTGACCCGTTGCCGACACCTGGGTGAATGTGTACTGGCCGGGCAGGGGCAGGCCAAACTGCTTGGAGAATGTCGTCAGGTCGCGCTTGGCGCTGACGGTGTGGTAGGCGTCGATGATGGCGATGGCCTGCCCCTGACCGCGATTCACGTAGTTCTTGTCGGTGAGGTCGCCCAGGCCATAGGCGTACCGCTGCTGGGCCGGCGTATATCCCGTGGGCACGCCGGTGAAGGTCGCGACGGGAAAACTTGGTACGGCGACGTTCTGGATCACGTTCTTGCCGGCGCCGCCGTCAATCGTGGCGAGGGGGCCTTTGCCGATGGTGTCATTGCCCGGGCCGCCGATGAGGGTGTCCTGGCCCTGGCCGCCCACGATCTTGTCGTTGCCTGCCCCGCCGTTGATGAGGTCCGCACCGCCGCCGCCGAAGATAACGTCATTGCCCTCGCCGCCAAGAAGCTGGTCATTGCCTGCGCCGCCCGTGATTGTGTCGTTGCCCTGGTCGCCAAAGATCGTGGCGGGGATGTTCAGGCCACCGTCCGTCTGCATGATGGCGATGTAGTCGTTACCGGCCTTCCCATGGATGCTGATCCCGTTGACGTCGCTCTTCGTGAAGAAGAATGCCTTCTTGTTGAGGTCAACCCGAAGCACATTGGTTGTCTTGGCATTGCGGACGGTGATGGTGTCATTGCCCGGCGTGCCATCGATAGTCAGCACGCCGCCGACCAGCGCTGGCGCCGACAAGAGCTGGCGCGACTCCAGCGCCTCAAGAATCGGCCGGATGGCCGGCGTAAAGGCCACGTTTGTTCGCTTCGATCCGGCGAATGTTTCTCGATAGCCCATATTCAACTCCTCACGCCAACATCAGGTGTGCAAACGTCGTGGAATCAGGCAGCCGATCATAACTAATGACGTCGCTGGCCGCAACTGGTTTCACCTTGTGATTGAAATCGGCAAGAAAGGGCAGCAGTCCGCAGTCGCTGCGCCGGGATTCGCACCCATGAGCCATTACACTTGTAACAACGCGAGGGTGTCGCCGCCGACGCCGGCATCGACGATGGGTGCCCGAGCCCGGTAATCGCTTGCGGCTCTTGGGAATAGGTGGATCGGGCATCCTTGGATTCTGAAACGGGCCGCCTGCCGGGCTCGACTATAGGGTGGCGGCACGGCCGCAAAAAAATCCGCTCGCGGAAGCGTGACATGAGCGGGCGGGCTCTGGTATATTCGCGTTGCGTGGGCGTGGTGCCCGTGGTTTCACACCGAGGAGTCTTGCAATGCCGGGCTTTTGTCATTTGGGCGCGGGAAGCTTCGAGGACCAGATGGTGCAGTCGCTGGAACAGCGCCGGATGCTGTCCGTCATGATCCAGGACGGGTTTCTCTATGTCAGTGGCACGGATGGCGATGACCAGATCGTCATCTCGCTGGTTCCGGGCGACAAGAACACGATGCAGATCAACGACAACGGCGCACTCTACTATTACGACGTGCGCCAGCTCAGCCTTGACGTCAAGGCCATCGTCATGGACGGCGGGCCGGGCACGTCGCTGGGCAATGATTATCTGGCCATCGACGAGACCTACGGCAAGATCCGTCTCGGCGCGTATATCACCGGTGGCGATGGCGACGATACGCTCATCGGCGGCAGCGGCAACGACGTGCTCATGGGCGGGAACGGCATGGATGTGCTTTACGGCAATGGAGGCTCGGATCGCCTGGATGGCGGCGCCGACGACGACGTGCTGTACGGCGGCGATGGCAACGACTACCTCTACGGCCGGCAGGGCTTTGATCTGCTGTACGGCGGGCTGGGCAACGATTACCTCTACGGTAACAACGCGCAGGATACATCCATGTTCGGCCACGCCGCCAACGACACGACCAACGGCGCCGGCGGCTTTGACATCGTTCTCGACCAGGACACGCTCGTGGGCGGCCCCGGCGATGATTATCTCCAGGGCGGCGACGGCAACGATTCGCTGATGGGCAACGACGGGCGCGATACCCTCAGGGGCGGACTTGGCGATGATTATCTCGACGGCGGAACCGGCGGGGATTTCCTCTTCGGCGACGATGGCAACGACACCCTCATCGGCGGCGCCGGGCACGACCAGCTCTACGGCGGCCGAGGCGACGACTACCTCGAAGGCGATGCGGGCAACGACAGCCTCAGCGGCGGCGGCGGGCTGGACAGCATGATCGGCGGCACCGGTGCCGATCGCTTCTACCTCACCTACGGCAACGTCAAGAGTGACGTCCTTGACTTCAATAAGGCGGAAGGCGACAGCTTCGGAAGTTTCAAGGACATGTCCAAGGTCTTCCACAAGTGACGTGAGTGCGCATAGAACGGGTTGTGTGGGGCGGGGCGACGGCATGGGCTGCCGTACATGCCCGTTCTGGCCTCGCGGCCGCCAACGTCCTGAAAGCCAAAGCTCGGATGCGCAACACGCGACGATGGCCGATCAACGCGGCCGGCGCGGTTCGTCCATGCCCGGCCCTCGCCGCCTCTCGCCACGCGCGTCAAACTGCTGACGCTGGTCTTCCGTCAACACCAGCACGATTTGCTGCGCGAACTCATCGTCCTTGGGCGCTGGCCATCAGGTCCTGCTGGGCCTCCCGCATCTTTTCGCGGGCGTCGGGGTCATCGCGCCGCACGCCCGCGAGCTTCTCCTGCAGTTGCGCCAGCTCGGCCTTGTGCTCCTCGCGCCACTTGTCCAGTTGCGCCTTGTAGTTGTCACGGATGGCCTGGACCTTCTGTTTCTGTTCCTTCGTGAGCGCGAAGTCGCCCGTCAGGCAGAGCTCGCCAAGTGCCGTGACGACCGCGCCGAACCGGCCGCGCAGCCCGCCTTCCATGGGCCGCCGACCGGCCTCCGCGCGATTCCTCCGCCGCAAGGCGCTTGAGCTGGTCCTCCGTCAGCGTCGTTTTGATCTGCTTGATCGCATCGTCATCCTTGGGGGCGGTCGCCATCAGCTCCTGCTGGGCCTCGGCGACCTCGGGCCATTTCTGCCGGGCATCGGGGTCGCCCCGCAGGGCGGCCTGCCGGTCCTGGACCTTGCTGAGCTGTTCCGCATGATCGCCGCGCCACTTGTCCATCTGAATCCGGTGCTCGTTGCGAACGGCGCTGATCGTTTCCCGCTGTTCCTTGGTGAGCTCAAAATCCGGCGCCAGGGCCAACGTGCCCAGGGTCGCCAGGAACCCCGGCAGATCGGCGCGCTGGCCTTCGCCCGGGCGCCTGTCGCCGGTGCGAGAGCGATTCTCTTCGAGCTTCTTGAGCTGATCTTCGGTCAGGATGGCCTTGATCTGCTTGACGGCGTCATCGTCCTTCGGCGCCGTTGTCAGCACCTCCTGCTGGGCCCTGGCGAATTCCTCCATCTTCTCTCGCGCGGTGGGGTCGTCGCCGAGATGGGGCCCAACTCGGCCCGGCGCTCCTGCAGTTTCTTCAGGTCGGCCTCGTGTTCGCCGCGCCATTTGTCCAACTGCTCCCTGTACTGATCGCGAACGGCCTGGATCCTCGCCTTCTGTTCCCTGGTGAGCGTGAAATCGGGGGTGAAGTTCAGCTCGGCGAGGGAGGCGAGGATTCCGGCCAACTCGCCCCGGCCGACAGGGCCGAGAAAATCCCCGCCGCGTGCGCCGCCGCGAGCATCGGCTGGCCCGCGCGACGATTGCCGTTCATCCGCAACGCGACCCCGTTCTTCGGCAGCCTGCAGGGCAACGCATAGTAAAGCGATTGCAATGACCGAGAGGCGAGCGTTCATCGGATTCCTTCTGTTGGGACATTCCTTCCTACGGCGACCGATGGCGGTTGTTGCATCACGTTGCGGACGGTGATTCAGGTCTCCGGCAAGTCCACCCGCACGCCAGGCGGAGCGGAGCAGTCAACTGCCGGTCTGCCCGCGCGAATCTCCCAGCGAACATGGATTGGCCCCGCGGGGTGGGGATAGACGCCGGTCGCCCATTGAAGAGTGCCGGCCTGCGGGCGGATCTGAACGTGATTGGCATTTCCGGGCTCGGGGAACTGCACGCCCAGAACCTCCGTCGAGAGGTAGTGAGTGGGGGAGGCGGACCATGCGTGGCAGCGGCTGTCCGAGTCCACGAAATACTCCCACGCGGTCCACGCGCCGTGGTCGAGCATGCGCGACCAGTTGGCGCGGATGAACTGCTGTGCCTCGGCGGCCAAGCCGAGTTTGTAGAGCGCACCAGCGCATAGAAGGAGAAGTAGGGGGTCACGTTGCAGTCTGTGTTGGCGTGGGGCTCGGGGACACGAAAGTTATTGAGCATTGCTCGCGAAAGCCACTGGACGGCGCGGCGGGACTGCTGCGGCGTGGCGATGTCGTAGAGGATCGGCAGTGCGTTGGCGGGAACGGATGGCTGAGTGTCGGCTACATCGGCGCGGCGGCGATCGAGGAAGACGCCCTGGGTTTCATCCCAAAATGCGGCGCGAATGGCGTCGGCAAGCTGGCGGGCGCGTGCATCCCACTCGCGCGGTTTCCCGCTCGCCAAGAAGATCCGCGACACGGGCGGCATACGCGAAGCCGCTCTGGTGAAAGCAGTTGAGCGCAAATTGACGCCGGATTTGTCCATGTGGCAGAGGTCGATGTAGGCGTCGAGGCCGGTGGCGTCGAGAAGCTCACCCGGTGACTGCTGGAAGGCGGCCAGGCCGGTCATGAGCTTGTGCAGGCGAGGGAACATGCCGCGGAGGAAGTCGGTGTCGGCGGTGCGAGCCCAATAGTGCCATATGGCCTGCGGAATGATGGCGGAGTAGTCGGGGTGGCGGCCGGGGGGAAGGCCATGGGCGCCGCCGGGAACAAGGCCGTTCTCCCCCTGGGCCAGGAGGAAGAGCTCGATGCAGCGCGGGAAGAGGCGCGTGTCGCCGAACGCGGCGAGGTTGACGTAGAACTGGACAAGGAAATCGCCGCTGTAGAGGCCGCGTTCGCGCCAGGGGCAGTCGAGGTAGGCATCCTCCATGCAGGCGAACTGCGTACGCCGGCCAAGCTCCCAGATTTCATTGAGCAGCGGATCGGAGCATTCGAAGGCGCCGATCTTCTCGACCGGGTAATTGGCGCGGGTGAGCGCGATGTCGTGAAGCTCAAACTGGCGCAGGTCGCCGGTGACGAGCAGTTCGAGATAGCGGAGGCCGCGCGGGTGGAATGTGTGGATGCGCTGCCGGCCGGCGCGGGCGATGTAGCGCTCGGCCATGTCAACAAAGAAGCGATGGTGGACATCGCTGCTGCCGTCGTTCTTGAGTCGTTCGCTATAGGTGAGGTCGATGATCGTGCCGGCGGCAGCGGTGAAATCGATGCGAGGCCGGCTGAGGACTTCGTCGGCGAAATCGAAGAGGAGCGACATGCTCTGCGCCTCCGCGGGTATCGCACCATCATCGGTGATGGGCCGAAAGGTCTTCCAGGCGCGCTGGCGGCAGGGGGTGTTGGCCGATTGGCTGCGGGGCCAGCGCCCCACGGGCGCAGTTCGGCCGGGAGATCATCGGGGCCGGCAAGAGGCAGCGGCATGCGGTCGGCGATGTCGGCCAGAGCGTCTTCCCACAGGCCGCCGATGAGGAATGCGTCGGGGCAGTCGGGCCGCGGCTCGGCGGCGACGGTGATGCCGGCCGACTTGGGCAGCGCGAGGTAGAAATCCCACCAGGCCTGGTTGACGCGTTCGTAGACGAGCAGCGTGTTCCAGCCTTGATGTAACGTTGCCCGAAAATCCTGGCGAAGATGGTCGTTGTGTTTGGCGGTCGCCTTGATCTCGTCGCCGTTGAGCCAATAGCGGCCCCACCACGCGCCAAAGGCGATCTGCTGCGGATGGGGCGAATGCAGGAATGTCATGAGGGCCACGCGCGCCCGAGTGTGCAAGCTCCTGCCCCCGGCCGCGATGAGCATCAGCGAGTAGACATCCTCATTGTCGCGGCCGCCGGCGATGAACGTGCCGAGCTGCCGGCGCGGGAGAATGGCTCGCTCGTCGAGAAGGGGAATCGAGCGCGACTGAAGCTGGCCCCAGTGCCGCGGATCTCCGTGTGCGACAGCGGAGGGCCAATGCGAGTCATCGAAGTCGGGCAGGTCCCAGCCGGCGGGCATTTCGCGTGCATCGAGGAATTCGCCGGCATTGAGTGCAAAGGAGAGATGGGCGGTTTCGCGGCGGTGGCCCGGCGATTCGAGAGGCGCCAGGATTCGTCCGTGGCGAGTTGAATCGTGTTCCCCGATGCATCGGCGAAGGCTCCCCAGGCGATCAGGCCGCCGATGCTGACTTCGCTGTGAAAGCTGACGCAGCCGTAGCTGTTGACGATGATGGCGATGACATTGCGGCCTTTGCGCAGGAAAGGCAGAAGGTCGTGGGTGTCATATTCAGGTTTGACTACGAAGAACCGGGCCGGGCCGTGGGCGACGGTCCGGCCATTGACGATCAGGCGATAGCGCGTGTCGGCGAAGAGATGCAGCAGCGCCTCTGCGGGCTGATCGACGAGATTGAAACTCTTGCGAAAGAGGACATAGCGGTTGCGGCCCTGGCCGTGGGGATCGTTCCAGATGAACTTCGCTGTGCGCGGTGGCATGGGGTCCTTTCGATGCAAGTTGACCGTGGGCTTATTGCCGGGCGATTTCGTACGCCTGGAGCAGCCGGTTGAGGTGCTCATCGTACGAAAGGACGGGCCGCAGGGCGAGGCAGGCGCGGCGCATCTCGTCTCGTAGCGCGGGATCAAGGAGCTTTCGCATGGCGGTGGCGAGGGCGGGGATGTCGTCCGGATCGCTCAACACGAAGCCGTGCTGCCCATCGACCATGATCTCGCAGGCGCCGTTGAATCGCGTGCTGATGACGGGGAGGCCCATGGCCAGAGATTCGAGGACGACCAGGCTGCAAGGATCGTGTCGCGTGGGCAGCAGGAAGAAATCGGCGGCCTGGTAGCACGGGCGTGGATCAGTGGTGGGGCCGGCGAGGACGACGCGGTCGCGCACTCCGAGGCGCGAAGCGAGGCGCGCATATGATGAAGTGTCTTCCTTTCCCACGACGAGGAGCTGCACGCGGGGATCGTCGATCGCGGCCAGCGCGTGCAGGGACTGCGCGAGGCCTTTTCGCTGGAAATCCTGGGCGATCATCAGCGCGACGATGGCCTGATTCGACAGCCGAAGCTTCTGACGAAGCTCGCGCCCTGCATCCGGGCGGGCGGCGGGGTCAAAACGGCTCAGATCGACGGCGTTGAACAGGGTGAAAAGGCGGTCATCCGGCAGGTCGTAGTGACGGCGGACGGTGTCTTTGACGTAATTCGAGAGACAGAGAATGAGAGGAGGCGTTGACGTCCCACAGAGGTGGCGTTCGGTTTTGGCGAAAAGCCGGCGGCGGGGGTTGACGCGGTTGAGCAGTCGAGCGCCGGTGCGGCAGAGGGGACAGTCGTACTTCAGAATGGCCGGTGGCGAGCGCCTCGGCTGCGAGCCCGGCATGCGGGTGATAGACATCACAGCGGCGGACAGGGAGCATTGCATGGACGATGTCGTAACGCTCCTGCGCGAGATGGCGATCGAGGCTGTCGAGAAAGCCGCGATATCGCGAGGCGCGCGAAAGGCCAGGCGAAGCGAGCCGCAGGTATGACGGGCCCATGGGCAATGCGGCACCGAGAGAGGATGCCAGGACGCTGATGGCGTGGCCGCGCGAGCGGAGGGCGGCGGCGAGGTCGATCGTGTAGCGCTCGGCGCCGCCACGTTGGGGATCGGCGTGGAGGATGACGAGGGAGATGTTCACAGTTGTCTGTGGCCAGCAGCGGAGGAAGTCAGTAGTCCATGGTCAGTAGTCCGTGGTCGGGTCATTGGTCCGTTGGCCAGTTGCGGCCGCCCAGCCCCGAGTGCCAAGCTACTGACCAATGGGCAACGGACCCAACCACTGACCACGGACAACTGACCACGGACGAGCTAATTCGTGTAACTGCGCAGGACGCCGATGACGACGCCCTGGATGCGGCAGCGGTCGGCCTCGATGATCCGCGGCTCCATCGTGCTGTTGGCCGGCTGGAGGCGTACGCGGGGGCCTTCCTTGAAATAGCGCTTGAGCGTGGCCTCGCCGGTGTCGAGCAGCGCGACGACCTGCTCGCCGTTGCGGGCGGTCTCGCGGCGCTCGATGATGACGTAGTCGCCGTCACAAAGATGGTCTTCGATCATGGAGTCGCCGCGAATCTTCAGGACATAGACGCCGCTGCGCGAGGCGAAGAGCTGCTCGAGGTCGATTTCCTCGCGCTGCTCGACGGCCTCGATGGGCGAGCCGGCCGCGATCAGGCCGAGCAGCGGTAGCTTGGTGGTGCGCTCCTCGTCGGGGAGCCTGCCGTCGGCCGTGATCTCCAGCGAGCGCGCCTTGTGACGGTCGCGACGGAGCACGCGCTTCTTTTCCAATGCATTGACGTGCTCGAAGATGGTGACCTTGCTCGTGCCGAGCTGATCGGCCAGTTCCTGCATCGTCGGCGCATACCCGTGCAGATGCCGGAAATTTCGGATGGCCACGATGACATCCAGTTGACGGGGCGTGAGGTTCATAACGCGTTTCCTCATAGCGATTCCTATGGTTTGGACCATGTTCTGTTTACTTTACCCTAACGAAGGGGTTTTTGTCAAGTGGATGTTAGGAAAAAAGGGCCGCACGCACGGAGCAGCGTGCTCGGCAAGAAAAAGAGGCGGCGATGGGGATCCATCGCCGCCTCGTGTGAGAATTGTTGCGGCCGGCCGTAAGCCGAATTCTGTTCCCGCGGCCGCAAAGCGACCGCGGGAGCGGCCATTTCTCTGGGGCGCGCGTTGCCGCGCGTCTCAAGCGACCTACCCGCGGAGCCATCCAGACGAATCTGAAAAGCCCCGGGCAAGGGCAAGGCTCCGCCTATTTGGTCTTGCTGGCGGTGGGGTTTGCCGTGCCGCCGGAGTCACCCCCGGCGCAGTGCGCTCTTACCGCACCATTTCACCCTTACCTGAGTAGTCGCCAGTTGCCAGTTGCCAGTTGCCAGCGACTTGACTGGCAACCGGTAACTGACAACTGACAACTGACCCGGGCGGTATCTTTCTGTTGCACTTTCCGTCGGATTGCTCCGCCTTGCCGTTAGCAAGCACCGCTGCCCGGTCCAGTTCGGACTTTCCTCATCCCGGCCGAAGCCGGGACGCGGCCGCCTCGACGACCGCAACAACCTTTATTATAGTCGCTACGGGGTTGAAGGGCGCGGGTTTGGGTTTATGCTAGACTTTTTATCGCGCTGCTGACGCGAGGGAGCCATGGCATCCACCGAAGGACACCTGCTGAAGAACATCCCACTGTTCGCTCAGATCAATGACGCCGAGCGGACGGAGCTGGCGGCGCTGCTCAAGTCGCGCTCCTATCAGCAGAGCCAGCCGGTGATCTGGATCGGCGATCCCGGAGCGGATTTCTATATCGTGCAGCAGGGCAATGTGACGCTCTCCTGCCCGGACGAAAGCGGCAACGAAATGGAACTGGCCACGCTCGGACCGGGCGACTTTTTCGGCGAGATATCGCTGCTGGATGGCGGTCCGCGCACGGCGTCGGCCAGGGCCCGGACGGCCGCCACGCTGCTGACGCTGGGGCGCGAGGATTTCCTGCAATTCCTTCGCACCAAGCCAACGGCCGCGATCCACGTGATGACCGTCCTGGGCAGCCGCACGCGCGGGATGCTCGACAAGCTGCGCGGGCTGAAGAATGTCAACGAGGCGGTCGAGGAGAGTACGACGCAGTGGCATCGCGTGGCCGACCGGGTTTCGCAGTGGATGGTGACGCCGGTTTTCGTTGTGTCGCAGATCGCGCTGGTCGCGGTGTGGATCTTCATCAACGAGTGGCAGCGGCTCGCGGGCGGGCAGTCTTTCGATATCTATCCGTATTGCCTGCTGGCGCTGGTCATGTCGAGCGAGGCGCTCTTCCTCTCGACGTTCGTGCTGATCAGTCAAAACCGCCAGGGCCAGCGCAACCGGATCCGCGCCGACCTGGATTACCAGGTGAACGTCAAGGCGCACCTGGAGGTGATGCAGTTGCATCAAAAGATGGACCGGCTGGCGGCATTGCTCGACGGTGATCGCAAGCCCAGGGCGGATGGACTGGTCAAGGAATTGTCGGTTCAGCCGCCGCGACCGCCGATCGTCGGCGATTCGGTGGTGTCGCTGGGGCAGTAGCTGCGCTCAGGTGAGTTTTCGGACTCGGACGATGCAAAAGAGAGGCGAAAAATCGGCCCGTCCCAAGCCGCCCAAGGCCGACGAGGCCGCGGAGCTGGCGCCGGTGGCGCTGGGGCGGTCGTCGGATGAGGACCTGATGCGCCGCACCCAGCAGGGCGACACGCAGGCCTTCTCCCTGCTCTACGAGCGGTACAGCGCGGCCGTGCTGTCGTACCTGTATCGCATGCTGGGCAACCTGGAGGATGTGGAGTCCATTGCGCAGGAGGTGTTCCTGCGCGCGTTCCGCTTCGCGCCGACCTACCGTTATCCGCAGAAGTTCTCGACGTGGCTGTTCACGATCACGCGCAACCTGGCGATCAACTATTCGCGCCGCCGCAAGCGCAGCCCGGTGCGCAACGTCACCGAGCTGAACCTCGAAGGCGTCGAGATCAGCGGCGATCCCTATCAGGTGGCCCAGCGGGCGACCGACGATGTCGAAAAGCAGGAGGAGATCGCGCGGGTGCTCAAGGCGCTGGAGGACCTGCCGACTGACCAGAAGGAAGTGATCGTGCTGGGAGTCTTCCAGGATCTGTCCTATGCGGAGATGGAAGAGATCACCGGGACCAAGGCGGTGACGTTGCGGTTGCGGATGTTTCATGGGCTTAAGCGCCTCGCTCGCCTGATCGGCGGAACCCGCGGCGGCGATGGCGAAACTGACGCCGGCCAGCAGGAGTCATGAGCCATGGCGGAAGCGCAATTCGAACATGACGAGCTCCTGAAACTGCTGACCGAGGCCCTGCGCAGCGGGCCGGGAAGCCCGCAGTGGCACGATGCGGTGGGGCGGCTGCGACAAATGCAGCTCGGCAGCGGCGAAGCCAACGAATACAAGCTGCTCATGGCCGTTCGCGAAGACCTGGAGAGCGGCCGGGAATATCGCAGCATCCGGCCGGGCCCGGGATTCACGAAGAAGGTGATGGAGAGCATCGAGCAGGCGGCGACCAAGCGCCCGGGGCTTTCGCTGGCCAATGTGATTGCGGTCCTGTCGGCGGTGGTGGTCATTGGCGTGCTGGTGTGGCTGGGTTTCTGGATATCGCGCTCGGGCGGGCCGAGCATCGAGAACCTCGAGACCATGCAATGTACCAGGCCCCTGGCCGGCGGGGATTTCTCAGGGAGCATCGGCGGCGACTGGAAGACCTTTGGCGTGGCGCCCGTGATCTCGCAGAAGTCGCTCCGGGCCGGCTATAGGAAGGAGAGCGAACGCGAGGGGATGAGCGGCGGGCTGTACCTGGCGCATGCGATCCCGGCCGACCAGCCCTTCGCGATTGAGGCGAAAGTGCGCATCGCGAAGCGCGCCAGCCCGGTGAATGTCGAGTTCCTGATAACGCAGAGCCCGCTGGGCGAGGGCAAGTCGCCCAGCGCTGGGGACCTGGTGGTGACGGTGAGCAACGGCCAGGTGAGCGTATTCACGTCGGGCACGCTGCCGGCCGGGAGCACATACACGCTGCCCGAAGGCAAGAGCGAGCTGTCGCTCCTCGTGAAGCTGGATGGCAAATTCGTCATCGTGAAGTGTGATGAGAAGGAACTGTACGCGGGCCCCAACGGGCTGGCGGCGGACAAGCCGCGCTGGCCGGGCGTGCGGTTCGTGGCCAAGGGCCCGGAAAAGCCGCTGGATGACGTGACGGTGCAGTCGATGCAGATTCTCAAGCCTTGAGGCAGACGGGCATGGCGCAGGACACATCGCTACAACCTCTGGAGGTCGCCGGCGACGTGGAAGCGGCGCGCTTCCTGGAGAAGGCGTGCCAGCAGCTCCAGGCCGAGCTGGGCAAGATCATCGTGGGCCAGAAGCGGGTGATCGAGGAGATCCTGATCGCGATCTTCGCACGGGGGCATTGCCTGATGCAGGGCGTGCCGGGCCTGGCCAAGACGCTGATAGTCTCGACGCTGGCGCGGGCGACTGATTTATCGTTTCGCCGGATTCAGTTCACGCCGGACCTGATGCCGTCGGACATTACCGGCACCGACATTCTGCAGGAAGATCCCCAGACGGGGCGGCGGCAGTTTGAGTTTCAGAAGGGGCCGATCTTCGCCAACATGCTGCTGGCCGATGAGGTGAACCGCACTCCGCCCAAGACACAGGCGGCGCTGTTGCAGGCGATGCAGGAACGGCAGGTGACGGTGGGCAGCCGCACGTTCGATCTGCCCGATCCGTTCTTCGTGCTGGCGACGCAGAACCCCATTGAGCAGGAGGGAACCTATCCGCTGCCCGAGGCCCAGCTCGACCGGTTCATGTTCATGGTGATGGTGAACTACCCGCAGCGGCAGGAAGAGCTGGAGATGCTCAAGCGCACGACAGGCGCAGCCGCCGGATGTGTCGAAGGTGGTCGATGGCCAGCAGATCCTGCGGCTGCAGGAGATCGTGCGGCGGGTGCCGGTGGGCGAGCAGGTGTACCAGTTTGCGCTGGACATCGCGCGGGCGACCCGGCCGAACGAACAGGGCGCAAGCGACTTCGTGAGACACTGGCTGAGCTGGGGCGCCGGCCCGCGCGCGGGCAGTACATGGTGCTGGCGGGCAAGGCGCGGTGCTCATGCAGGGGCGGCTGCACGTGACGATCGAGGATGTCGAGGCGGTCGCGCCGCCCGTCCTGAGGCACCGGATCATCCCGAATTTCAATGCCGAGGCGGAAGGCATCACCGTGGAGCAGATCATCGGCAAGGTGATGAGCCTGATCCCGCGCGGGCCGGGGGATCGGCTGCTATAGTCCTCACTTGCTCTTGTTCAACTCGTCCTGCGCCCGCTTCTTGCAGCCCGCACTGGCGCTGGAATCGATCACCTTCTGCAGCGCATCCTTCGCGGCCTTGTTGCCCTTCATATTGGACGCGATGCGGATGACCGCGTTGGCCGCCTCATCAACGACGCCCGTTTCGGACAGGAACGACACGGCGGTTGCCAGCGCGGCCGCATCCTTCAGCTCGCCGACGCCCGCAAGGACCTGCTTTTTCTCATCCGGCCGCTGGCAGGCTTCCAGCGTCTGCTTGTAGAGCTTGAGATTCTCCGCTGAGGAGCGATCCTTTTGTGTGGCCCCGATGATCCGCACCAGGCCGCGAATGGCCAGCACCTGCTGGGTCTGATTGTGCTCTTGGCGATGACCAGCAGATCGGCGACCGCCGAGGCGTCAGGCCACTGCGTGATCGCCTTGACGGCCGCATCCTGCACCGAGGCGTCGGTATCCTTGGTGGCCGCCTTCACCGCTTCGAGCGTCTTGCTGCCGCCGATGCGGGTCAGAGCGCTCAGCAGGATCACCTTCGTCGCGGGATTGGCCTTCTCCATCGCCGCCAGCAGCGGCGCCGCGCAGTTGTCGCGGCTCTTCATGCGGACGGCGGTGTCGCCCATGGCTTTCTTGGCGGCCTCGCGCTCCGCGTCGGTCTTGGCGGCGACGAGGCGATTCACCAGTGCCGGGAAATCCTTGTCCGCGGCGAGCAGGCCGAGGGCATCGAGGGCAGCGCAGCGGACGGTCTCCTGATCATCCTTGGCCGCCATATCCAGCAGCGCGGGCACGACAGAGACAGCGCGGCGGGCGCCGAGCGCCTTGAGCAGCTCGGCACGCATCTCGGGCGGAGCCTTGGCGACGAGGCCCAGGATGGCCTCGTCGGCATCAGCGCCACGGACGCGAGCGATCGCCTGCCGGGCGGCGTCGCGCTCCGGCCCGGTCTTGGCGGCCAGATCGGCCAGCAGGGTGATATCCGAGGCATTGCCGAGGCTGCCGATCGCCTTGATGGCGGCGATCCTCACTGCTTCGTTGTCGCTCTTGACCAGCGCGAGGATAGCGGGTTTGGCGGCCACATCGCCCCGCGCCGCCAGAGTCTCGATCAGCACGACCTGCCCGGCCGGCGCGATCGACGGCAGCGCGGCAGCGAAAGCCTTGGTGGCTTCCTCACCGGAAATCTGGCGGACGAAGCCGCTGGCTTGTGCCTGTGTCATTGAGTCGCCGCTCTTGAAACCATCGATCAGGATCGGGATGGCCTTCTCAGGCGAGGCGACGACGATGCCGCGCAGCGCGGCCAGGCGGATTCGGGCCGGCTGCGATGCATCCCGCAGCTCCTCGTAGATCGCCACCGCCTCGGCCTTCTTGCCGCCCTTGAGCAGATCGTCGGCGCAGAGAAGATACGAGTCGATCACGGCGCTCTTCACGTCGGCGTTGCCGCTAGCCTTGGCGGCCGCGAGCGCCTTGGTCGCATCGGGGCCGGCGATCCGGCCGAGGGCCGCCGCAGCCGCGGCGCAGAGCGGCGCATCGGCGCCGCCCAGCATCTTGATCAGCGCCGGCACGGCCTCGACATCGCGGCGCGCGCCCAGCGAGTTGACCACGCCGATGAGCAGGTTGCCCTTGACGGTCGCCATCGCGTCGCGCAGTGCCGCACCCGCGGCGGGTTCGGTCATGCGCTCCAGGACGTAGCGCGACATGTGCGAGAGCTTCTCATCCGGCAGAAGCTTCGCAACGGCCGGGATTTCAGCGGCGGTCGCGCAGACGTAGAGCTGGCGGCAGCAGAAATCCTTGGCATCAAAAGTCGCGTCGGTCGAGAGGTACGACGCGAGCTTCTTGGCGATCTCAGCGCGCTGGGCAGGTTCGGTTGCCGCCTTGATCACGGCGTCGGAAATCGCCTCCAGTTGCTGGCGGCTGTCGCCGAGCTTGTATGCGGGCAGCTTGCTCCACGCATCCTCGAGATTCCCGGCCGGCGCCGCCTTCTCCTTGCCGAATGCCGCCGCCGAGACGATGAACGTCGCCGCAATGACCCACGTCGCGAAGCGCTTGTGCTGTTTCATAATTCTACCTACCTCGAAAAGTTCAAAGAGTTTTAACGCCGGCCGATGTCCGAGTCACGCGCTGCGCAGGAACGCCAGCGAGTGCTGGAATCCGGCCTTCTCGCCGGCCTCGGCGCCGTTGAAATTCCCGTCCTCCAGCTCGACGCTCACAATGCCGGCGAACCTGGCCGCCTCCAGGATGCGGAGGATCTCCGTCCACCGAGCCTGCCCGTGGCCGGGAATCGTGTAGCGCCAGGCGAATTCGCCGTAGCCATGCGGCTTGGCGAAGATCGCCTGCTGGTAGAGGCCGTACTCATAGACCGCCTCGGTCAAAACTTCGGTGTCCTTGCCATGGACGTGCTTCACATAGGGTGCGAATTCGCGGAGGAAGCGAACATGGTCGATGCCCATGCGGATCAGGTGCGAGGGGTCGTAGTTCAGGCCGACGACCCTGGGATTGGTATCCTTGATGAGCGCCCGGCAGGTCTCAGGATTGCAGCCAAGGTTGGGCAGCGTGCCGCCGCCCGGCCAGCCTTCGATGGCGATATGCGCGCCGACCTGCTCGGCGGCCTGCGCGATGGCCGACAGGCTCTCCACCGCCAGGGCATAAGCTTCCGACCGCTTCTGCGCGGCATCAGAGCCAATGACCGTAAAGAAGATCCTGGCGCCGAGTGCCGCCTGTTCCTTGATGCAGTCGATGGCTTCCTTGATGGACTTCTGCCGTTCGGCGGCGTTGGCCGAGGTGTACTTCAGCCACAGGTTGACGGTCCCCAGCCGCAGTCCCGCCGACTGCATCGCGCCGATCTCATCGCGCGTCGCCCGGCCCAGGTCGATGGCGTCAAATCCGCTTTCCCTGGCCCACGCGGCGAGCTTCCGAATATCCTTGGACCATTCGCTTCCGACTCGCCGCAGGCCGATCGCGAAATTCCCGGTTCGTGTTGGCATTGTGGTTCTCCTGCAAGAGCAGCCATCATGGCGAGAGCGGCGGGGAGTTCAAGGGGCGAACTGCGCGGATGCGGCATCAAGCGGTCATTGCTGTCGTCGTCGCCGGCGGCGCTGAGATATAATGACCACCGATGAGCCGAACCGTCGCAAAGCCGTACACGAAGATGACGCTCAAGCAATTGCGGCATGCCACGCGGCAATATGACGACCCGAACTACGAGCCAAAGAACCTGCCGGCGACCGCCGCGGAAGGCGAGCGGATCGAGCGGACCATGCGAAACTTGCGCCGCGGCTACAGACCGGGGATTCGTGGCCGCAGCAAGGTGGGAAAGGGGCCAATCGCATCCTGATCACGATGGAGGCAGGGCTGGTCTTGTCGGGGGCACCCGACATTGGACCGGACCGCCGGTGAGGGCACCGGCGGCACTTAACGCGGCTCCCGTGCCTGGGCGGCCAGCACGATGATGTTGGTCATGATCCGAGTCGCGCCAGCCCATTTCACGCCATCGCCCTCGTAGCCATCCGGCGTGTAGCCGTTCACGCCTGCGACAGACGTGCCGACCAGGCCGACCGACAGATCCAGCCGGCTGAAAAGGACGGATGTGCGATGATTGACGTCCGCGCCCTGGAGCGTCAGCGTGTGTTCGATGCCGGGATTCGCCATCCGCGCCGCGGCCCGATAGTCCGCGCCTGTGATCGTGTGCGCAGACCTGTAGAGTGGATGGGTTGCCGGGAGCACCTGCGGGCGTGCGGCTTGGCCGGCGATCGCGGCAATCTCGCGTTCGGCCGAAGTGGCGAACTCGCCAGACCCGCCGCACGCCTCGAACAATATCGTCCCGCCCGTGGCGACGAATGCGCGGATTTCCTTCCGTGCGGCCTCGGATAGGTCAAGCGCGCCCGTGCCGGTGAGATGGGCAAGGGCAAAGCTCTCGTCCAGTTTTCCAGTGCCGAGCGTCACCGGCTGAACATCCAGGTCGGTCGCTCGCTCGTTATGGAAGATCGCCACCATCCGCCGCCAACCGCCCGGCTCGGGATCCCAGTTGCCGTCGTATGAGATGCGGGCGATCCTGATCGTGCGTTTTGCTGTCTTGGCTGGATCCGGGCGGACGATGAAGGTCTCGCCTCTGGGCCAAAGCGGCGTTCCGCCCCATCCGCTGCTCACGTCCAGCATCAGGTTTACTGTCAGTTCCCCCTCTGTCGCTTCGCGCGGTCGAATCTGCCGTGGTGCCAAAGCAGCCCCGGATCGTCCCGGTCAAACAAGAGCATCAGCAACCGCGAGTCGTTGCCGAGAGCCAGCACGTTTGGAACCCTCTTCAGGAAACGGCGCCGGGCTACTATGTGCTTGCAGATCGGATGATCGTCCGGCAGAGGGCGGAAGCTGCGCCCGGGATAGAGCCGTATGCCCAGCGCCTTGAAGCTCTCTGCAAATGTTGCGCCGGCCTCTTCCACATTGCCCACGATGATGCCGCCGTCTTCCAGATATCGCCTCAGCGTCGCGTCCTCCTCTGGGCTGAACCGCAGTGCGTCCTTGCCGCTGATATAGAGTATGGTGCCGTCGTGAAGATCATCGACCTGCTTTAGGCTCACAGCCTGCCAGCCGAAGAAATTGTGGCAAAGCTGGCGACCCATCCATGCCGCGAGATTCGCGGCGTCTTGTGACCTGCGATTCCAGGGTGGTGCCTCTCCGGGGCGATCGTCGCCCCATCGAAGCTTGCATAGGGCGATCGGCTCTCGGCTTCGCGCGAGGAAGGTCAACCCCAGGCACGTGTTGACGAGCGGGCTGGCGGGATTCTCGCCCCATGATCCATCCTGATGCTGTGTCTCGACAAGCCTCCGCGCCATCTCCCCGTACCAATCAACCTCGCCGAACCGCTTGCGCCCGCTGGCGCATCCGGCGCGGCTGAGCAGGTACAGGGCGCGGCAAGACCTGATCTCGCGGAGCCTGCCTCCATCGCCCAGCCAACGGTAGGCGCGGTCCAGAGACTTCTGATCTTCCAGAATATCGCCTTCCGCGCCCAATATCAGGAGCGTGTCCTGAAGCTCGAGGACGGCCGCAATTCCCGCTAACGTTCCCTCGATGGTTAACGTCTTGCCCAGGAAATCGCCCCAGCCGCCGTCGGCGTTCTGCCCGGCAAGCCAGGCCTGGCGCATGTTCTTTCGCCATTTGATGTGCTGCGGCGTTGGTGTGCATGCAGCTACATCGTCCCGTAGCGACAAGAGCAACTCGGCGCTGGTCGGCACGTCCATTTGCGTACGTTGCGTCGTTGGCCAAGGCTGCTCACGATTGCCGTAGAGCGCTGAGACGTACGCCAACTGCTTGATGGAAGTCTCGCGACCGCGATTCCCTCGCTCCAGAAACCGCAGCAGCGGCAAGTGCCTTGCCACCATCAGCGGCTCGTCCAGCGTCGCTTGCTTGAGGAATTCGATTGCGGGTTTTATCCGCGGTTGTTGGTCAGACTCACCCGCGTCCAGCAGCGCCATCACCGCCGTCGCGGTCACCACCGATCTGGGCTGGCCCGCCTCCTCCCATGTGCCATCTTTCTGCTGCTGGCTATTGATGAACTGCTCGGCGCGGCCCATCGAGTCCTCCACCTTTTTGGAGAACTCGCCCCGTGCCGAGTCCGCAGCGCCGGCCGCGCAGAACCCCAGAATCACCAGCCACGTCATGGCGAACCGAGTAGTAGGCCTGTCCATCAGCGCCTCCCGTCAGAGCGCGCTGACAGTGTGTCGATACTTGCCGGCGAATGCAAGGCGAAACCGCGCATCACCTGTTTCTGTGCGATCGCACTCCGAAGAAGTTTACGCCGAGCCAAGGCTCTCCCGCAAAAAAAGTGGCAGAGCCGTCTCGGCTCTGTGAGCAGCCAAAGATGGCAGCCAAAGGGTTCGTAAGCCTTTCTTCAGGCGGAGCAAGGAGCGAAGGTCTCCTCACCGCCTCCCGCCCGCAGAAGGTGTCGCAAGCCTTTTCTCCTGAACTGTTCGGAGTTCCGCGTGTACGCGGTCGGTTGGCCCAGCCGCGCAAACGCGGAACTCCGATCTCCGATCCACCCGAATCTATTGCAAACAGATTTCATTGACATTTCCTCACGCCATCCGTATGGTCACTATTAAACTTGACATCGGCCGGCACCAGGGAAGGCCGGCCAGCTCTGCCCAGCCACGTCGGCCGCCGCGGAGCCAGACCCCTTCCCCAAAGGAGTTGCCAATGACCTCCTCAACAGCCACTTTGCGCCCGATAACGCCCAAACCGCCATCGCCGCCGCCGTCAACGCCCTCCGCGAGCAGCGCTGGGCCGGCTCAAAGAACTCCGGCCATTGGCAAGCCATCCCGCGCCCCGACTGACCGCCCACGGCTCGCCCCTTGTCCGCGCCCCGCCAATCCGTAAAATCCCCCGCTTCCGAAGTACGGGAGCGTATCTCTATGGCAAAACAGTGGCGATGTGCGGTCGTTGGGACGGGCGTGGTCGGCGAATGGCACGTGCGGGTCATCCCGCGAGTGCCCGGGGCCAAGCTAGTGGCCGTGTGCGATATCATTCCCGAAAAAGCCAAGGCCGCCCTGGAGAAAAACAAGCTCAGCGGCGTGCCGATCTACTCCAGCGAGGCCGAGATGCTCAAGCAGGAGAAGATCGACGTCGTCCACATCTGCACGCCCAGCGGCGACCACATGAATCCCGCCGTCATGGCCATGGAGGCCGGCTGCAACATCATCAGCGAAAAGCCGATGGAGATTCAGCTCGACCGCATCGACAAGCTGATCGATCTGGCCGCCAGGCACAAGGTGCGCCTCGCCGGCATCTTTCAGAACCGCTGGAATCCGGCCAACCGCGCCATGCGCGATGCCGCGGCCGAAGGACGGTTCGGCAAGATAAGCTGGGCCGGCTGCTTCACGCCCTGGTATCGCGACGACAAGTATTACCGCGACGGCGGCTGGCGCGGCACGTGGAAGCTCGACGGCGGCGGGGCGATCATGAACCAGTCGGTCCACGCCATCGACCTGCTCCAGTGGATCGTCGGCCCGGTCAAGACGGTGTCGGCCTACAGCGCCAGCCGGATTCACGCCGAGATCGAGGTCGAGGATACGCTCTCGTGCTCGCTGCAGTTCCAGAATGGCGGCTTCGGCACGATCATGGGCACCACCGCGATGTTTCCCGGCTGCCCGGTGCGTATTGAAGTCGGCGGCGAGAACGGCACGGCGGTCTCCGAAGCGGGCCTGAAGGTCTTCCGTTTCCGCGAGGAACGCCCAGACGACAAGCAGCTCATGGAGAAGCACGCCCCGGCGATTCACGATCGGCTGAAGGAGCGCATCCAGCGCGAGTTCGGCGAGGAAGGGCTGGAAAAGCTCGGGCTGAAGAAGCCGGCCAGCAGTTCGGGCGCGGCCACTGCGACGGACATGCCCCTCGACTTCCACGGGCGCAACATCCACGCGATCCTCAGCGCCTGGGCCGGGAACAAGGAGGCCGAAACGTGCGGGAGCGAGGCGCGCAAGGCGGTGGCGATCATCCTGGCGATGTATGAATCAGCGAGGAAAGGCGGGGCGGCGGTGGAGGTGGGGTGAGATCGGTGTGTGGCTGTGGTGTGGCCCATTGCTTACATCCGGGGCGTGGCTCGTTAGAATACGCAGGCGATGGGCATTAACGCGGACAAGCCTCACCTGTGGAAAACTGACATCGCCAAGTCCGTTGACTCGTTCAACCGATGGTTCATGCGTTTCGCGCCCGATGCCTATCGAAAGACGCGCGTCCGCACGAGCGATCAGGTCAAGGCCGCCATTAAGGCGACTGACGATCTTCGGAACCTGGACTGCGCCACGCTGACCTCGCACCCGGAGGCACTCCCGATATTACGAATGGCCACCGCGCCACCGATTGCCCGCGATCGGCTCATCGGGCTGGCGCAGACCACTCGGGCACTGGTGCATCGACTGGAGGCAGGCAAACTCCCGGTTCGGATGCAGCAGACTGACCTGACCACCCATTTGGAGCGGATCTGTGACATCATCGCCCGCCTTCTTGATCGCGACATTTTTCCTTGGTTGGCAAGCAACGCCAGTCCCAGCGAGCATGAGCGAACACGGGCATCCACCATCGTCGCGGATCGCCTGTGTGGTGCGGTGTCGGACCCCATCATCCGAAATGCGCAGGAACAGCGGCAACTTGAGGTCCTGGGAAAGTATCTGATTTCGCTTGGCTACAAGCGTCAGATGGGAACGGGCGGGAAACTGCTGACCGATATGGAGCCCGGCACGTTTGCCTTCCGGATGAATGTCGTTGTAGGGGACCAGCGGAAGGTCAACATTCCCATCGACGTGGTTATCCAGCCCAGGGTTACTCGACCGGGGCGGCTGCCGCTTTTCATCGAGGCGAAATCCGCGGGCGACTTCGCGAATACGAACAAGAGACGCAAGGAGGAGGCGACGAAGATACACCAGCTTCGGGCGACCTATGGCAACGGGCGCAGCTTATTCTGTGCCTGAACGGCTATTTCGATTCCGGCTATCTTGGCTACGAGGCCGCCGAGGGGCTGGATTGGATCTGGGAGCACAGGATTGAAGACTTGGCTCAGGCGGGGTTATGACGATGACGACGGAACTGGCAGCCTTGCAGACGGAACGGAAGGCGATTCAGGACCGGATCGACTCGCAGCGATCCGCCGCCGAGCGCAATCGGCTGGGGCAGTTTGCCACCCCGCCGCCACTCGCCCTGCAAATCGCGCGTTACGTGGCGTCGATCTGGCCCGCCGATACCAGGGTGCATTTCGGCGAACCCGCCATAGGAACCGGGTCATTTTACGCGGCCCTTCTGGAAGCTTTCCCGCGCGAGCGGATTGCGTCGGCGACAGGCGTCGAGATCGACCCTGCGTTTGCCGATGCGGCCAGGCGGCTTTGGGCTGAAACGGGCCTGGATGTCATTGAAGCCGATTTTGCGGATGCACTCGATCGCCAAGCTCTGCAAAGCCGTCGCCCGAATCTCATTCTCGCCAATCCGCCGTATGTTCGACATCACCATCTCGATGGCGCAGAAGGTCCGGCTCCAACGGCTGGCGCAGCAGTTGACGGGGACCAATGTCCATGGCCTGGCCGGGCTGTACGTCTACTTCCTTTTGCTGGCAACGTCTTGGTTGCGCGAAGGTGGCCTGGCCGCGTGGCTGATTCCATCCGAGTTCATGGATGTCAACTACGGCGAGGCGATCAAGCGATATCTGACGCAAGACGTGACGCTGTTGCGGCTGCACCGATTCGATCCTGCCGATGGGCAGTTCGACGATGCGATTGTCTCATCGGCCGTCGTCATCTACCGGAAACAGACTCCGTCAGCGTCGCATGCAGTCGAGTTCACGTTCGGTGGAGCTCTGACTGTGCCTGCCGTTTCCGAAACCGTGCCGATATCACAGCTTTCGCCCAAATCCAAATGGACGGGCTTCCCTCGCCAGCCACACGAACGCGCGGCCACGGAATCCTCCGGGGATCAGTTCACGTTCAAGACGCTGTTCAGGGTGCAGCGGGATTGCGACGGGGTGTGACGATCTTTTCGTTCTCCCGCGTGGCGAGGCGGCTGCGCAGGGATTGCCCGAGGAATGCCTCAGGCCCGTGCTGCCCAGCCCGCGCTATCTTCGTCAGACGGTGATCGAAGCAGGAGACGATGGCTATCCGCTGCTCGACGATCCACTGGCGTTGATTCACTGTCAAACGCCCGAGTCACTGCTGCGCGGCACCCATCCCGCACTATGGCGATACCTTCAGAAGGCGGAGCAGAACGGAATTCGCGATCGGTATCTGCTTCGGAAGCGAAACCCCTGGTATCGGCTTGAGCAACGCCAGCCGGCACCGTTTCTATGCACGTACATGGGCCGGGGACGCGACGAGAAGAAGCCGTTTCGCTTCATCTGGAATAAGTCGGCCGCGATCGCGACGAACCTGTACCTCCTCGTTTACCCGATCAACGAGCTGGCGCCACTGCTTGCGCCGGCCGTCTCTGTACAGTATTGTGTTTGACTTCCTCACCGGCATCACAGCCGACGACCTGCGGCGCGCCGGACGAGTCTACGGCGGCGGACTGCACAAGATGGAACCTGCGGAGTTGGGCGAGGTCTCACTCTCGCGGCTGCTGCCGCAGCTTCCAGAGCTTCGTCAGGAGCGCGAAACTCCATCTCTCTTTGGGTGAGGCGCGGGCCCGCAGCTAATCGCTGCTAATCGCTGCTCTCATTGACAATCGACGCCTTCCTGCCGAAAACCCACTGATGCGCATGGCATGGTTCATCTGCTGCGTGTCACTTCTCTTCCTTTCCACATCACGTGTTCCCGCCGCTCCCGCGACTCGACCTACGGTATTCGCGCGTGTCTTGCTTCTCTCGCCCAAAGACGTCCAGTGGCGCATGCACATCATCGTGAATGTCCCCGGCGGTAAACAGGCCGAGATTTTCGCAGGCCAGGCCACTGGCGCGAAATCGGCCGATGCGCAGCTCATCAACGGCGAGACTTCGCCATGGATCGGTCTCTCGCCGTTGATGACGGCCCCGATGGCATCCGTCCGATTCCTCTTCGAGACCAGGCCGCCGCTGGAGAGCAGGGGGGTGAAGGCGCGGTTCGACATCGCGACGGCCGGCGACGCCGCCGCCATCGTGCGCAGCATCGAAGACCACGACCCCGGCAACGTCATCGCCCTGCGCATCCCGCGCGATTTGGCCAAGGACGCCAAGTCGCTGCTGAGCATTCGCGAAGACACGCTGCGCCGACTGAACGAGGTGCGCGCGATGAATCTCCCCGATGGCCCGCTGCCGCGGAAGGTCTGGTGCATGGCGGGGTTTCGCTCCAATGGCCAGTTCTACACCGATCCGGCCATCGCCGAGATGGACTTCGACATCATACGCATGCTCGGCATGAACGGCTATTGGGAGCAGAACGGCGGCCAGCCGGGCGAGTTGCGGAAGATGGCGATGGCCCGCGGGATCGACCGCAGCACCGTCTATTGGCGCAGCGTCGAGAGCCCGCCGCGCGATGCGAAGATCAGCGGCGGCACGCATCTGAACTGGGATCAATTGCAGCAATACATTGATCGCACATACACCGGCGACATCGCCCGTACCCGCAAGGCGCACCCCTATGGCATGCCGACGATCATCGCCGATCTGATGGACGAGCCGGCCGGCCAGCCATTCGACGGGCCTGAGTACGCGGCCGAATTCCGGCAATATCTTCACTCGCACGAGCTCACGCCCCAGTTTTTCGGCGAGCAATCGTGGGAGTCCATCATCCCGACGCGCCTCAACTGGCGCGACTTCTTCAAGCTTCGCGCCGATGTCCTCAATCGAAAATCAGAAATCGAAAATCGAAAATTCTATTGGTCCACGCTCTTCTGGAACCACTGCACGGCCCGCCTCTACGCCATGGCCACGCGCAAGGTGGAAGACCTCGCCCCCGGCGTCGGCACGCGCGTGAATTTCGGCCCGCCGTGGTGGTACGACTACGGCACGCTGCCGCGCGGCATCGACGCCTTCGAGTTTGGCCGGCTGCGCGGCGTCACGCTGGGCTTCAACGAAGACTGGGTTGGCGGCGGCAGCGCGCGTGTGCCGCTGGAGATCAACACACTTCTGATGGACTGGTCGCGCGCGGCCGCCCGGCCGGCCGAGCCGCTGCTGGGCTGCTACATCACGCGCGATGCCAACCGCACATCGGTCAAGCTTCGTACCTTCGCCTGCCTTTCCCGCGGCGCGAAGATCTTCGACTTCTATTACTACGGCCCGGCCTATACCTTCTTCGACCACTGGAGCGACAACCTGCCGATGGTCCAGGGCGTGGGCGAGTTGATCCGCGACATCGGCCGGGTCGATGAAATCCTCTGGGAATCCCGGCCGCCGCGCGCCCAGGTGGCTCTGCTGTACTCGAAAAGCTGGCCGGTGTGGAAGGAGGATGATAGCGAGCAATGCGAGCAGACGATGGTGTATCTCGCGCTCCTGCACGCCGGCATTCCCGTGGATATCGTCTCGGATGATGAGGTGGTCGATGGGCGGTTCGCAGGCGCGGATACAAATGCCTTTACGTCGTGAATGAGTCGATCCCCGCGGGGGCCGCCAGCGCGATCGAACGGTGGGTGAGCGCCGGCGGGCGACTCTGGGCCAGCGGCTGGGCCGGCATGCGCGACGAGTACAACACGCCCACCGATGCCTGGAATGCGATGCTGGGCGTGCGCTCGCGTTCGTGGAGACCGACCGGCGACCTGCGCCGGCTCGGCAAGCCCATCGAGCCGGCCGACTGGATGCGCCCGATCTTCGCGCGCGAGGTTACGCTCGATCCGGCCCCGCAGACTCAGCCTGCGACAACCCGGCCGGTACACGGCATCGCCCACGGCGCCGGCTTGATCTGCCTCGTCCCCTTCAGCGCCGGGAAGGCGTACATGGACGCGGCCAGGGATGTGGAAGGCGAGCTTGCCAAGGCCACGATCTTCCCCGCCGGCCGAGAGCGCGACAACATCGCTCGCTTCGCTCTCGGCTCTGGCGCAGACCCCCCGCGACCACTTCGGTCAGCCAGATTCTCGCCTGGCCGCTCTGGTCGCAGCAGAAGGGCCTCATTCTGCTGGTCAACTTCACCGGCCGAAAATGCGACGATCTCGCCGTGAGCTTCCATTCGCCACTACCGGTGGCGAAAATCACCTCGCTGAGCCACGGGCCTGTCGCGTTTACAAGAGATGATGCGCAGCGCGTGCAGCTCGCGTTGCCGATGAACGACGTAACGGACATCCTCATCGTGGAGTAGTCGATCTTTGGAGACATCATGATACAGACGTTGTTGACCATTTCTCTGCTCCTGTTCGCGGGATCGTGCCTTTTCGCGGCCGACGCCAAGCCGCCGATCCGCGTCGGCATGATCGGCCTGGACACATCGCACTGCCCGGCCTTCGCCAAGCTCTTCAACGACCCCAAGGCCACCGGCGACCTGGCCGGCATTCGCATCGTGGCGGCCTTTCCCGGCGGAAGCCCCGACATGCCCGCCAGCCGCGATCGCGTCGCCGGCTTCACCAAGGAGCTGGCCGACATGGGCATCGAGATGGTCGACAGCATTCCCAAGCTGCTGGAGAAGGTGGATGTCGTGCTGCTGATGAGCGTCGATGGCCGGCCGCATTTGCAGCAGGCCCGGCCCGTCATCGAGGCGGGCAAGACGATTTACATCGATAAGCCTTTCGCCGGCTCGCTGCCGGATGCGATCGCCATCGCCGCGCTGGCCGAGAAGCACAAGGTGCCGTGGTTTTCGGCCTCGTCGCTGCGCTTCAGCCCCGGCATTCTTTCAATGCGACTGAAGAATGAGAAGATCGGGGACGTCGTCGGCTGCGATGCCTGGGGCCCCTGCCCGATCGAAGAGCATCACCCCGATCTCTACTGGTATGGCATTCACGGTGTCGAGACGCTGTATACGATCATGGGCGGCGGCTGCGAGCGCGTGACGCGCGTGCGGACCGACGGCGCCGAGCTGGTCGTGGGCGTGTGGAAGGGCGGGCGCATTGGCACGTTCCGTGGAATCCGGGCGGGCAAGAGCGACTACGGCGCGACGGTCTTCGGGACCAAGGGCGTCGCCCCGGCCGGCGCCTACGCGGGATACAAGCCGCTGGTCGAGGAGATCGCCCGGTTCTTCAAGACCGGCAAGTCGCCCATCGATCCCGGCGAGACGATCGAGATCATGGCCTTCATGGAGGCGGCCGACGAGAGCAAACGCCAGAACGGCGCGCCGGTGAGCCTTGAGAGGGTGATGCTCAAGGCTCGCGTGGAGGCGAAGAACGTCGGCGAGTGATGGCGCTTGATCGCTATTCCTGCGCCGCGGGGCGCCACATCCGGACGGACTTGACGCGTATTCTTGATCCGTTGAAAGGTCGGATCGTCAGCGGGTCTTCCACTTCCGAGAAGTCAGCGGTCGTGCGATACCGTTCGACTCCGTCCACCAAGATGCTCATTGATCTGGGCACGTTTGATGTCGGTAGGACTAAAACAGACTAAACCTACCTAATTAGTCTGTTTTCTCTTGACCGGCACAAGCCTCAACGATAGACTGGCTGCCCGCCATGCGTCCCAACAGCATAGTGGACGCCACCCTTGGCTCTGCTGTTTCGTCCGCAACCGTACTGTCACAATGCGATACATCGCGCTCATGCTCCTTCCGTTGACCCTGCTCCTGGGCTGCAGGAAAGAGCCGACGGTGCGCATCGGCTATTTCGCCAACCTGACCCATGCGCAGGCCGTGCTGGGCGTCTCCAGCGGAGATTTCGCCAAGGCCGTTGCGCCGACAAAGCTCAGCAGCAGGGTATTCAATGCCGGCCCCGCCCTGATGGAGGCGCTGCTGGCCGGGCAGATCGACATCGGCTATGTCGGCCCCGGCCCGGCCATCACCGCCTACGGCCGCAGCCCGGGCGATATCCGTGTTATCGCCGGCGCTTCGGCCAATGGCGTGCTGATCGTCGCGCGCGGACAGTGGCATTAACAAGATCGAGGACTTGAGGGATCGCAAGATCGCCACGCCTCAGCTTGGCAATACGCAGGACATCTCAGCGCGCCACTTTCTGCTGAGCGTTCTCAAACAGCAGGATACGAAGAACATCATCCCGATCAACAACGCCGAGCAGGCGGGCATGATCCTCCGCAGGCAGATCGATGCGGCATGGGTTCCCGAGCCATGGGGCTCGCGCCTCGTGGCCGAAGCAGGCGCGAAGATCATCGCCCGCGAAGACCAGCTCGCGCAGCTCTGGCCGGATGGGCAGCTCACACTGGCAGTCGTCGTCACCACCCCGAAGTTTCTGGCGGAGCATCCCGATGTCGTCCAGGGAATACTCTCGGTTCATCACAAGTGGACGGTCGCCTTGGCCGAGGATGCCGCCAAACACGCCCCTTCGCTCGGCTCGGCCATCAAGGACATCACGGGCCAGTCGCTGCCGGCGGGCGTGCTGCAGGAGGCCCTCAAGAACGTGAAGTTCACCGACGATCCTCTGCCCCAGACCCTGTCAACCATGGCCCGCTGGGCCTGCGAGCTGAAGTTCGCGCAGAAGGACACCGGCATCGACGGGTTGATGGACTTGAGCATCCTGAAGAGAATCCGTTGATCGCCCATGGCAGAGGAGATTCTGGTGCCACTGTTGCAGTCCATCCCTGAGAGTGTCCTCGGCCGCGCCGCTGCGCTGTCACCGGTCCGCGCGGCCGCCCAGCGCGGCCGCCTTTCTCTCGCCGGGGTCTGCAAACATTTCAACGGCACGGCCGTGCTCGATGACATTACTCTCGCAATCGAGCCGGGTGAATTCGTCGTCGTGGTCGGCCCAAGCGGCTGCGGCAAGAGCAGTCTGCTCAATCTCGTCGCCGGCATGGCCAAGCCCGACGCCGGCGAAGTCACGCTCGACGGGCAGAGCATCGACGGCCCCGGCCCCGACCGCGCGATGGTCTTCCAGGAACACGGGCTGTTCCCCTGGCTCAACGCGGCGCAGAACATCGGCTTCGGCCTGCGCATGCTCGGCATCCCCCGCCCCGAGCGACGTCAGCGCATTGACGATGCGCTCCGCATGGTACACCTGCTGGGCAGCGCCGAGAAACTCGTCCACGAGCTATCCGGCGGCATGAAGCAGCGCGTCGCCATCGCCCGCGCGCTGGTGATGGACCCGGCCGTGCTGCTCATGGACGAGCCCTTCGCCGCCCTGGATGCGCAGACGCGCACGCTGATGCATGCCCAGCTCCAGGACATCTGGCTGGCCACCCGCAAGACGATCCTGTTTGTCACCCACTCCGTCGGCGAGGCGGTGCGCCTGGCCGACCGCATCATCGTCATGCACGCCCATCCGGGGCGCATCCGCCGCGAAATCGCCGTCAATCTGCCCCACCCGCGCAACTTCGACGGCACCGCCGTCACCGAGCTAGTCAAGCTCGTCCGCCGTGAAATTGAAGATGAGGTGAATCGTGTCAACCGCAAGCTGGCCGCGGATCACTGGCAGCCTGAAAAACCTGGCGACGTGGATGATCATCTTGGGGATATGGGAGACGGCATATAGGCTCATCGGCTGGCGGACCATCATCTATCCCGCGCCCAGCGCGATCCTCCTGTCCTTCAAAGATCTCTGGGGCATGACCATGAACCAGGAGCCGGTGCTCCTGGCGCCGCTCACGAGCCTGTCGCGCCTGGCCATCGGCTTCAGCATCAGCATCGCGCTGGGCACGCTGCTCGGCGCGGCCATGTGGAGCTTTCGGCCACTGGATCGTTTGCTGGGCGGGCCGCTGCTCGGATTGCAGACGCTGCCGAGTGTCTGCTGGGTTCCACTAGCCATCGCCATGGCTGGGCTGGACGAGGCGGGCATTCTTTTTGTCCTCACCATGGGCACCACTTTCGCCGTCACCATCGCGCTGCGCGACGGGCTGAAGATGATGCCGCCGGTCTACCGCCGCGCCGGGCTGATGCTGGGGGCGCACGGATGGCGGCTGTATCGCTACGTGTTGCTCCCGGCCGCCATGCCAGCGCTGGTGGGCGGCCTGCGGCAGGGCTTCTCCTTCGCGTGGCGCTCGCTGATGGGCGCGGAGATGATGCTCTCGGCCAGTCGGCTGGGGCTGGGGACGGTGCTGAGCAACATGCGATCGAACTTCAACGTCAGCGACGTGGTGGCGCTGATGATCGTGATGGTGCTGATCGGCATGGCGGCAGATCGGTGGATTTTCGCGGCGCTGCAGCGGCGGGTGCAGAGGAGGTTTGGGTTGGAGTAGATCGTTGCCAAGCGGGCGTTTCGCGGGTATGACCATAGGGAAGCGCCGCGACAAGCCGCTTGGGCCTTTTTTTGTGGATTGATCGAGTCCGGCGTAAGCTCTGGCGTATGCTGCCCAAAGCTGCCGATGCCATCGCGGCTTCGCTTTGGGTAATCCAGCGGGTGCCGCCGTGATCAAGACGCTGACTATTGAAGCTTTCAAATCGCTGGAAAACGTCGAGATAGAACTCGGCCGTGTGAACGTCTTCATCGGGGCGAATGGGAGCGGGAAGAGCAATCTCCTGGAGGCGGTCGGCGTTCTTTCCGCCGCCGCCAATGGCAAAGTGGATGACCAATCCCTTCTGCAACGTGGAGTAAGACCCGGGGTTCCAGCTCTCTACAAGTCAGCATTTCGTAAGTCGGCAACCCAGCCCGCGCGACAAGCACCACACATTTTCTTTGGCGCTGCCAACGAGGGAGCACAGTTCGAGGTGTCGTTGCACAATCCGCTGAAAGATCCCAAGCCCGCATGGCAGTACAAGCATGAGAAGCTGAAGCGGAACCAGGATAAGGACTCCATCGTTGGGCGCGGCCCGAACATGCGGGAGAGGCCGCACCCGGAGCAGGGTCTGGCGGCCTTGAAGGCCGTCGAGTTACAGCATGGGGACGTGGCGCGTGATCTCCTTGAGGCACTGCAGCAATACGTGATCTATACGCCTACGACCTCCGTTCTTCGCGGGATCGCACCCGAGTCTCAACCGCGTGCGCCGCTGGGGCTTTCAGGGGGCCAGTTGCCGGAGGCCATCGCAGGACTCTCGGGGAATTTCGGCAAGGGCGAGCATGTCAAGCGGATCCTGGGAGATGCATTGGGCCTGATCGACTGGGCAAAGGACTACGAGACCGCGCCGGCCTCGACGATTCCTCTCTCCCCGGCTGCCGCCTCTTCGCGCCGGGTGGTGAAGTTCACCGATCGGTATATGGCGGAGGGGCGCAATGTCCTTTCGGGATATGACGCCAGTGAGGGCGCGCTATTCGTGCTTTTCCTCGCCGTTCTGGCGGCACATCCGCAGAGCCCGGCCTTTTGCGCGGTGGACAACGCCGACCACGGCCTCAATCCGCGGTTGGCGAGAGCGCTCATGAACAAGCTGTGTGACTGGTATCTCGTAGATCCCTGTCTCGGAGATCCCGATCGGCAGATCCTCCTCACGACGCACAATCCGCTGGTTCTGGACGGATTGCTCCTGCAGAATGATGAAATCCGGCTCTTCACGGTTTCGCGAACCGATTCGGGCCGCACGACCGTGCAGCGAGTGCGCGTAACTCCGGAATTGCACGCCAAGGCAAAGGAAGGTTGGACTCTCTCCCGGCTCTGGGTCATGGGTCATCTAGGAGGCATCGGCGATGTCTGATCCGATCCGCGTGGCTCTGGCAGTCGAGGGACCAACCGACCATATCGTGCTTCGTGCGGCAATCCGATCGCTGCTTTCCGGCCGCGAAGTGGTCTTCAGCCATCTTCAGCCACTGGTCTCGGCGGCCTTCCAGCCAGTCCCAGGCGCCTTGGCCGGAAGATGGGGCGGCGTTTATCTGTGGTGCCGCCAGGCGGCGGCCGAAGGCGGAGGGCAGGTTTCACAGTCGGCGGTGTTTCTTTCGTGCGATATCCTGGTTGTGCAGGTTGACGCTGATGTCGCGGGAATGACCTACGCCAGCGCCAATCTGGATGATCACTCGACCGATCTTCCCTGCGATAAACCGTGTCCTCCGCCCCATGCGACGACCGACGAGTTGCGCAACGTCATTCTGCGGTGGATGGGCGAAGCCCGTGTGCCGGCGAGGTGCGTCCTTTGCACCCCAAGTAAGAGCATGGAGACGTGGGTATTACAGGCCCTTTTTCCCACGCATCGGGAAGTGGCCAGACCGGACTGGGAATGTCGGCCCGACCCCGAACGGCTCCTTGGACAGATCAGCAAGAGGCAGCGTATTGCGAAATCCGTGAAGGATTATCGCGCCAAGTTCGAGCAGACAACCGACCATTGGCCTGCCGTACGACAGAAGCTCAGCGAAGCCGAGAGGTTCTCGACAGAGTTCTTGAACGAAGTCTCGTGAGATTGCCTTGATCGGCGGCTCAGGCTGCAATCATGGCTCGCCTTCAGGGCGCTACGCCCTCACTTGAAAGCCACGCTCCACTCCACCTCTCGGCCCTTGGTCAAGCTGATCGTCGCGCGGATGCACTCTCCTGGTGGCACCAGCTTAATCTGCACGCCATCGGCCTGATCGGCAGCGCTCACCGAAGCGCTGGTCGCCTTCCAACTCCGCGGCTGTGACGGTGCGACGATCCGCAGTTCGTATCGGTCGCCGCCAACCACGCGGCTCTTGCCCCGCAGCGACTTGGCCGGGGCATCCCAGGTCTCTTCGGCAACGTCAACGATGCCTTGCGTGATGTGGCGCGACGTGCTGATGAGCATGGGCCGGTCCAGCAGCGGGCGGACCGCGAGAATCCGGCAGGACTGCGGAGGGAGCGTGGTCTTGAGTCGGTCCTTGAACGCTGGCAGCGGAGCGTTGGCCCAGTAGTCGAAGGCAATGTACTGGTCGGCGCACGGCAGGCCGATGCGGTCGGCCGCGATGTCGATCTCCCCTCTTTTCGGGAGCGCGGGCGTCCTCGCCCGCCGCAACTCCGAATGCGAAGATTGCGGCCGCGGACGGCCGCGCTCCCGAACGCACTTACGCCAGACTCCCCAGCTCCATCTCGTGCAGCCCTTTGCCCACCGGCACCATCGGGTACACGTGCTCATTGGCCTCGACGTGGAACTCGGCCACGATCGGCCCATCGTGCTTGAGCATCTCGCCGACGCAGCGGCCGACGTCTTCCTTCTTCTCGCACCGCAGGCCGCGGACGCCGAAGGCTTCGGCCATGGCCGCAAAGTTGGGGTTCTTCATCGCCGTCTGCGAATAGCGCTTGCCGTAGAACAGGTCCTGCCACTGCTTCACCATGCCCATGAAGCTGTTGTTGAGGATGACCAGCTTCACCGGGATGTTGAATTCGGCGATGGTGGCCAATTCGTAGCAGGTCATCATGAAGCTGGCGTCGCCGTCGATGTCGATGACGAGCTTGCCCGGCGCGCCGAGCTGCGCCCCATGGCGCCCGGGATGCCGTAGCCCATCGTCCCGAGGCCGCCGGATGTAATCATCTGGCGCGGCCGGCGCCAGCGGAAGAACTGGGCGGCCCACATCTGGTGCTGGCCGACGCCCGTCGCGATGATCGCATCACCATCCGTCTGCCGGTTGATCTCCTCAATCACGTACTGCGGCTTGGCCATGATGCTGTCGTCGAGATAGCGGAAGGGATATCGCTTTTTCCACGCCGCGATCTGGGCGAGCCACTCCTTGCGGTCGCGATGCTCGATGAACGGCAGCATCGCCTCCAGTGACATCTTCGCATCGCCCACCAGCGGAATATCGACATCGACGTTCTTGCTGATGCTCGATGGGTCGATGTCGATGTGGATGATCTTGGCCTTGGATGCGAACGTCGCCAGGTTCCCCGTGACGCGGTCGTCGAACCGCGCGCCGACGGCGATGAGGCAGTCGCACTCCTGCACCGCGTAGTTGGCGAACGCGCTGCCGTGCATGCCGAGCATGTACAGGCTCAGGGGGTGGTGCTCGTCGAATGAGCCGAGCCCCAGCAGCGTCGTCGTTACGGGAATGTTCGCTTTCTCGGCGAACTTCTTCAGGACATCGTGCGCGCCGGCAATGATCGCGCCGCCGCCGACATAGAGCACAGGCTTGCACGATTTGTTGATCAGTTCGGCCGCCTCCTGGAGCTGCTTCATATGCCCGGCCGCGCTGTAGCCGCTCTTGCGCTTCAGCACGTGCGGCCGCGGCGTGTCGTCCACTTCTTCGGGGCAGACGGCCGTCGTGACATCCTTGGGCAAATCGACCAGCACCGGCCCCGGCCGGCCGCTGGTGGCGATGGCGAACGCCTCGTTAACGATCCGCGGCAGCTCGCGCACATCTTTGATGAGGTAGTTCCATTTCGTACATGGCGGCGTAATCCCGGTGACATCGGCCTCCTGGAAGGCGTCGTTGCCGATCACCTTGGTGGCAACCTGGCCGGAGAAGACGATGATCGGAATGGAATCCATCTGCGCGGTCGCGATGGGCGTGACGGTGTTGGTGGCGCCGGGGCCGGATGTGACGATGCAGATGCCGGGCTTGCCGGTGACGCGGGCGTAGCCGTCGGCGCAGTGGCCGCAGGCCTGCTCGTGGCGGTTGAGAATGAACTTCGCGGGGGTCTTATAAAGCTCGTCGAAGACGGGGAGGATTGCGCCGCCGGGATAGCCAAACATCACTTCCACCTTGTGCTGGCCGATGAGCATTTCGTGGAAGATTCGCGCCCCGGTTTTGCCCTTGTATCGGGTCTGGGGCTGCGTCTGGATCTGCGCCTGCGGCGCCAGACTTCGATGCGGTCGATTCTGCCATGGTCATAACAGTACCCTCAATCCAATGAGAACAGCGGAAAATCCTTTGTTTTTCCGGCTCTCCGTAAGTATCAGATTATCAGCGAAGGGGAAACGGGAAGGCATCTCGCCTTCCAAGCCCCAATGCGCGAAGCGCGCATAGGGCTCTGGGCGGGCCGGTCGCAACACGTAAGCCCAGCCGCGATTGCCCGCGGGTGAGGTCATCGGACGCGATACCGGCCTACCGCACGACGACCGTAAGTCGAGAGGACAGGCAGGCCATGTCAAACTTTCGTCTGGAGCAGCCTGAAGGCTGCACTCCGAACATCTAATGCGCCGTCCCCGTGGGACGAAGCCCAAACCTGGGCCCGCCCGCCAACCGGGGACTGGGTATATCATAAAAGTCAATATCCTCGCCGTCAAGTGACGGCGGAACATAACCGGGCTGCTTGCTCTTCTCCACCTCGTCGTGATAGGCCTGCACGACGCGCTCCTCGATGTCCTGCCGGCAATCGGCATGGATTGGGTGCGCAATATCGGCGTGAAGCTTCAGCCGGCTGCCGCCGTTGCCGTTCTGGTAGCGCAGATAACGGTTCTCATCCAGCCGGGCGCCGCAGTGGCTGCAATAGCGGGCACGCAGGTGGTTCTTTTCCCCGCAATGTTCGCAGTGATCGCACAATTTCCGCGCAGGCATCGCGAGAAAGAGGCCGTCGTTGCCGTCGATCAGCTTAACGTTGCGCACGACGAATGCCTGATCGAAAGTCAGCGAGCAAAAGGCCTTCAGCCGCCCTGCGTGGCCATCACACAACTTGACGCGCACTTCCGTGAGCTGCATAACCAAACCCCTGGGTCTGTTGACCCGGAATATGTAGCCGCCGCCGCCGTCACAGCCGTCTAGACGTGATCGCTTGATATGTCAGCAGCCTTGGCTTCCCTTACTTCGTTGCGTACTCCTTTGCCGAAACCAAGCCTTCCCGGACTCCGCCGGACCCTGAAACTAATGTCGGTCTCGGTCGCACTTCTATTACAGATGGCCGAGCTTATTGTTGAGCTACCGGGGCTACTACAACTGCTATTGTGTTCGCGCCCGTTTTGCCCGCCACCGTCTCGGCCGCTGTCCTGGCTTCGTGTTCGTCATCAAAGAGCGTAAACAAACTACTGCCACTGCCACTCATTCTGACGGTTCGGCCGGCCAATTGTTCCGCGTCATCCCGCAGTTTTCTCAGCCGTGGCTCGAGGGCGAACGCCGGCGTCTCCAGGTCGTTTACCAGCAACGGCAACAACTTCTGCGCATCCAGTTGCGCCCATCGGCCAAAATCCGGCGCCAATTCGATTGCCTGTCTATCGCCCAGCCGCATTTCGTCAAAGCGCCTGTATACCGCCGGCGTGGCAATTCCGTACCCGGGCAGAATCAGCACCGCCCATGCCGCTCTTGGGGCGGCCAGCGGTGTCACCATCTCTCCTCGCCCGCGGCAGATCGCGCTGGGGGCGTACAGGAAGAACGACAGATCACTTCCCAGTCGCGCTGCAAGCCGAGACATTTCCTCGCGCGACCGCCTCAGTCCCAACACTTCATTCACGCCGACGAGCGCAAAAGCCCCGTCGGAGCTGCCGCCTCCAAGCCCAGCTCCGACGGGTATCCGCTTATGCAGCCGCACCGTCAGGCCCACCTTTCCGGCGGCGGAACCATCCTTTGCCTCTGCCGCACAATCGGCCAGCGCGGCGGCTGCCTTCCAAACCAGGTTTCGCCCATCGCACGGCACATCCGGCCAGTTGCAGAAAAGCTCGATGCCCGGCCTGGGCGACTGCTCGATCTCCAAAATGTCAAAGAGCCCGATCGTCACCATCCACGACAACAGCGGATGGAAACCATCTTCGCGCGGCGGTCCGACTGCGCAGGTGCAAGTTGATCTTGGCCGGGGCCGAGAGGCGCATGCCGTCAGTCTATACCAACGCGAAGCGCAACGCCCGCATCTCAACCTCGTCTGCCATTGGCTACCGCAAACACTCGGACGTGCATCGCACAAGACGGTCCAGACATGATGCGCGAACCGCTGCTGGAAACATACACCGAGCCAGCTCGGCGGGTCAAGAAAAATCTCCATCCTATCGACCTTTCCACGCCTTGCGGCCCATCCGGCTCATCCCTAGACTGCTCCGCCGCGAACTTGCACGCCACCGTGGAGAACCTCCCCATGCGCCCGCCGGCCCAAACGCGGCCGACGCGGCTCTTGCTTGTCCCGCTCTTTGCCGCCCTCTTCCTCTCCGGCGTCGCCGCCATCGTCAACGAAACCGTCTGGCAACGGGCCCTGAAGGTCTACCTGGCCGGCTGCGAGAGCACCAGCGCCATGATCGTCGTCCTGACGTTCATGCTCGGGCTCGGTGCCGGCTCGCTCTGCATGGGGCTCATCGCCCACCGCATCCGCAACCCCCTCCGCGCGCTGGCCCTCGTGGAATTCGCCCTCTTCGCCGTAAACATCGCCATCGCCGGCGCGCTGGCCATCGACATCAGCGAAAGCGTCTACTCCTTCCAGCGCCTGGCCATCTCGCTGGGCATTCCCCTTCGGCTGGTCTATGGCATCTCGGCGGCGGCGGTGCTGCTCCTGCCCTGCTCCCTCATGGGCATCACCATGCCGCTGGTCTCCGAAGTCGCCCAGCGGCAGCTTCGCTGCGAGACGCCTTCGTTCATCACTATCCTTTTCGTGCTGAACACACTGGGCTCGGTGCTCGGCGGGCTGGCCGCCGGGTTTGTTCTCATGCCCTATTTTGGCCAGCAACTCTCGCTGCTGGTGGGCTCATCCTGCAACTGCGCAGCCGCCGTCCTGCTGGGGCTTTGCCTTTTCGCTCGCGCCGCGCAGCCCCCGCCAGAGAGCACGCCCTGAAGTTCAGGTCCGGCCGGCTCCTGCCCGAGGAAGTGCTGGGATTCTGGTTCGGCTTACTGTCGCTCGGCTATGAGATGTATCTGTTCCGCGTGGCCGCCCTGGCACACGAACCGCTTCCCTATAACTTCTCACTGGTCCTCTGCTATTACCTTCTATTCTGGTCGATCGGGGTGTTCCTGGCGAAACGGCTGCCCGAGGGCATTTCAGGCCTGCTCATCATTTCCGCGTTGATGGTCGCCTTCATGCCGCTCTTCCACTGGTACGACCGGCACACGTGGCATGCCGAACTTCAGAAGATGCTCGGCAAGGAGGGCCTGCCGCTGGCGATTTCGGCCGCCGTCTACTGCCTGCCGTGCGTTCCCTTCGGCATGCTTTTCGGCCAGGTCATCTCGCGCTCGGCGCGAAATTGGGGCAACGACGTCGGCCGATATTACGGGCTGAACACGCTGGGAAGCTGCCTGGGCATCCTGCTGATGACGCTGGTGGGCTACGAATACAACCACGCCTACAGCGCGTTCCTGATTTCCGCCGGGTATCTCGTGCTCCTGGTCTATGTATGGCTCAAGCTCCAATTGCCGGCCGTCGGCGCCGTGCGCACCTGGCTGACGCGCCCTGGCGCGTGCGGGCGCGGCCGCATCCTTGATCTACATGCTGCCGCTGCACATCAGGTACGACCGCAACCCAAGCTCTTTCGTGCCGAGCGTGATGGAGAAGAGCCGCGTGACCTACTATGGCCGCGGCGGCGTCATCGAGATCTTCGAGAACGGCGATGTCCACTGGGACGGCCTGCGCCACGCCACGCTCTCGATCGATGACAATCACATCTACCAAAGCGACTGGAAACAGGCCGCGATCCCCGTCATCTGCCACGGCGGCCGGGGCATCGACGATGCGCTGGTGATCGGCCTGGGCACGGGCATCACCGCGGTGACCCTGGGCCGGTGTGACGGGGTCAAGTCGGTGGATGTCTACGAGATCAACCACACCCTGGAGGCGGTCCTGCGATTTCCCCGATGGCACGCTCAACGTGGCCGGCGACCCCAAGGTCCACATCATCTGGCAGGATGGCCGCGCCGGCGTGGCGCTGCGCGACAAGCAGTACGACCTGATCACGCAGACGCCGCTATACCTCAAGCAGGCCGGCAGCAGCATCCTGCTCTGCGCGAGCACATGCAGCTGGTGAAGAAGCGACTGAAGAAGAACGGCGTCTACTGTGTCTATAGCAACTCCTTCGGCGAGGATCGCCAGGCCCGGCTGGTCCGCAAGACCGTGGCCAGCGTCTTCCCCCACACCGAGAGCTTCTGCGATGGATATCTGATTGTCGCCTCCAATGACCCCTTCACCTACGATCCCGATGCCCTGCTGCTCGTGCCCAAACTCGATCGCCTGATGAACGAGGTGTACCAGGTCGGCACCCACAAGATCAAGCTCGACGATCCGCGGCTGGAATGGGCCAACTGCCCTTATGTGATCACCGACGATCACCCGCTGGTGGAATATCCCAGAGTCATTTGCGCCCTGCTGCCGTAGCTGGCTCAGGCTCTTCTCCGCCGCCTCATCAGCATCGCGGCGCAGCCGAACAGCATCAGGGCCGTGCTCCCGGGTTCGGGGACCGGCAAGGCCCTCGTGCCGTCGATGACCGCTCCCTGGAGTAGCGAGGCATCCAGCCCAAGGGCGTCGGCCGTCGTCACGGCGATCTGCTGCTGCATCACCGGATCGGTGATCGTCGTCCCCATCAGGGCATCCGGGATGCCGCCGCCCAGGATAAGCGGCACGTGCGTGTCATCTTCCGAAAACCCCCCGTGTTCGCCTCGCTTGGAACTATCGGAGATGACGATGCCCGGATCGAATTGGACCACCAAATCCGGCGAGCGGTCATCCGACAGCGGGTTGGCGAACCCGGCCGCCGTCAACGACGAACCCGTCAGCACCGAAGCGATGTGGAACTGGTACGACGAGTTGAGCGTAAGCAGCAGACTCGCGGCCTGCGATGCCTGCGACTGGTTCGCCAGCCAGAAGAGCCCCACGTCATCCTGTGTGGCGTGGGCCACTTGAATCCCCGCCGATGCCAGCGCCGCGGGGATGTTGTAGGTCGGCTCCAGCGTGGCCGCGCCAATCCGAGGCGCGTCCCCGTTCTTGGCCGTAAGCACCACCAGGGTTGATTTGTCCAAACCCGTATCGTGCAGCGCTTGCAGGACCTTTCCGACGCTGGCGTCCGTGTGCTGCAGCGCGTTGTGAATTACGCCGCCCACCACTTCGTTCCCCTGACCGTCCAGCGTAATGCCCGTGTCATAGCCAAGGGCCTTTTGCGCCGTGTTGACCGCGATGAAGTTCATCCCGAAGATCGCCGGCACGCCGGGATTCCGCGTGCCGGTGGAGTCCTTCCCCTGGATCTGGTTCATCAGCGCGGTCAGGCGCAGGTCATCATACGCCTCGCTGCAGGCAGGATCCTTGCTGATCTTCACGCCACGGCTGTAATTCTGCAACTGGCCGTCCACAATCTGCGCCTTGACGTCGCAATCGGGAGCATAGAAGTCGCTCAGCCCCTGGCCGCTCGGGCCATTGAGGACCTCGTAGGAGGTGTGCTTTTCGATGTAGGCCGTTGTCAATCCGGCGTCATGCGCAACTCGAAGACCGTGTTGACCTTGAGGTAGTTGTGCGGATACACCGGCTGCAAGACGCCGCCGACGTTGATCCTGGGCAGTTTGGTGGGATCAATGCTCGTGGCGTCGCTATGACCGCCGGTTGCGCCTTCCATCAGCGATGGCGCGATGTTGATGGAGCCGTCGAAGGCAACGGCGGTGCCTGGCGCGGTGCTCAACGTGTTGCTGGGCATGATCAGCGAGCGGTTATACGTATTATCGTAATACAACCCGGTCGTCTTGGGCGAAGCGCCGGTGAACATCGCCAGCGACGTGGGAAACGAATCGGATGGCGTGACACAGTGGGCGTTGGTGTAGTCAATGCCCTTGGCCGCAAATTGCAGAATATTGGGCATGTCGGCCGCCAGCGCCGGGTCGGTGATATCGGCCTGGTGCAGCCCGTCGATGGACAGGATCAGAACGTGATCGTAAGGTCCGCTGGCAGCGCAGGTTCCAGCGACAATCAGCAGCAGCGCCATGGGCGCGGCCAAGAACCCAATGGAGCCGCCGCAGGTAGTCTTCATATGTGCCCTCACAGACTACAAATGTACACCGATTTCGTCGTCGAAGCAATCAGCATTCACCACCTCCGCCCCTCATCCTGCATGGCCAGGTAATTGTCGGCCGGGATGTAGTTGGTCACGCTGTTGCCCGTTCCCAGGCAATAGCCGCCGCCCGTCATGCAGACATCCAGCGTCTGCCGCACGCGCTGGCGCACCTGCTCGCCCGTCGAGCGGCACAGGAAATCTACGTCGATGCCGCCAAGGATGGCGATCCGGCCGCCATACTTGCGCTTGGCCTCGGTGACGGGTTCGATGGTATCCTCGAATGAATGGCGGGCGTCGATGCGGACGTTCTCGATCAGGTCCTCCATGATGGCGGTGATCTGGCCGCACGAGTGCAGCAGGTAGGGCCGGCCCGCAGTGTGGGAAGCGGCCGCCATTTCCCTGTGGCCGGGCAGGACGAATTCGCGCAGATCGTCGGGGCTCACCAGCGTGCCGCTGCGGAAGCCCATGTTGTCGCTGCCCCAGATGATCTTCACTCGCTGGAATTGCAGGATGCGCTTGATGATCCCGCGATAGATCTCGCGCAGGCGGTCCATGATGGCGGCCACGAGGTCCCGCTGTTCGTAGAGCGCGAAACACAGCGATTCATAGCCCATCAGCCAGAGCATGTATTCGGCATAGTGAGCGAAGCCGCCGCTGCCGATCACGCACATGTCATCGGGGAGGTTTTTCTCGTACCACTCCAGGCTTCGCGTGGACAGCTCCGAGACCTTTGGCCAGGGATAGCGCTCGAAGTCTTTCCAGTTGGCAATCGGCCCGGTGTGCTCATCAACGAAGCTCCGGCCACCGCTGCGCTGCAGCCCGGCGGTATCGTCAGCAACGCCGCGATTGACGAGCATGTTGAAGTTGTCGATGCCGCAGCGCACGTAGTCGTAGCCAAGGAATCGCTGGATGGCGATCTGCCGTCGCAGATCGAAATACGGATCGGATTTGTCGAGCCCATGGGCCAGCGCGAAGCGGTCGCAGACGGCTTGCTGCATCTCGCCGTCGAGAAAGAGTTCGATGAAATGCACGCGATTGGGCAGGCCATCGCGGCGGATGCAGCGGATGAGGCCCTCGAAATCCGGCTGAATGTCCCTGGAGAAGAACGGATTGGTCATGGCACTGATGAGCATATCGTGGGGATGCCTGAATCGCCAAGCGGGCGGTGTGGGGTCGTGGGGTCAGTTGCCAGTAGTCCGTTGTCAGTGGTCGGGTCCGTGGTCCGGTGGTCAGTGGAACTGCACTCCGAGGGCGTCTGGTGTCGGCAAGTCACGCAACGGACCAGGGGACCAGTGACCCGTCCACGGACAACTGACCACTGACAACGGACCACGATAAGGTCTCATAAATTGCATCAGCGGCATCGGCGCATAAACACCCCGCCTCTTCCGGCCGATGAACCTCCGGAGACCCCTCTTTGTCCCGCACCCGCGCGGAGAGTGCATGAACGAGCAACTCGTCCAGAAGATCCGGCAATGCCCGTCGCTGCCTTCGCTGCCCAGCATCGCCATCCAGGTGCTGGAACTGGCGCAGAAGGACGCCGCCGACATCGCCGAGATCGCCCGCATCATCTCCAAGGACCCCGCGCTGTCCTCCAAGATCCTGCGCACCGTCAACTCCAGCTTCTACGGCCGCAGCCAGAGCATCAGCACCATCAGCCACGCCCTGGTGATCCTGGGACTTCAGTCGGTCAAGACGCTCGTGCTGGGCTTCTCCCTGGTGACGAATCTGAAGGGCAGCAAACCCAAGGGATTCAAGCACCTCGATTATTGGCGGCGGAGCATCTACGCCGCGACGGCCGCGCGGAGCCTCGCGGGCAAATTCCAGATTGTCCAGCAGGAGGAGTGCTTCCTCGCGGCGTTGCTGATGGACATCGGCATGCTGGTCATGGACCAGGTGCTGGGCGAGCAGTACAGCGAGGTCTACGCCAGGGCGCAGGGCCACCAGCAACTTGCCGAAGTCGAGATGCAGGCCCTGGCGATGACGCACGCCGACGCGACGCGCATCCTTGCCGAGCAGTGGAAGCTGCCGCCGCTGCTGACCGTGCCGATGGCCAGCCATCACAACCCCGAGGCGGTCACCGACGCATCGCTTCGTCGCGTGGCCGATCTCGTCTACCTCGCCTCCCGCTGCGCGGATGTTTTCGTGGACGAAAAGGCGGCCGAACCCATCGCGATCGTTCGCCAGCATTGCCAGCAGCACTACCGCATGTCGGAGAGCGAGTGCGACGCGATGCTCAACGAAATCTGCACCCGCACGAAAGAGGTGGCCCCGCTCTTCGAGATCAGCATCTCCTCCGCCACCACCTACGAGTCCATCCTCAAGAAGGCCAACGAGGCGCTGGTGGACCTGACGCTGCGCACGCAGCAGCAGGCGGTCAGTCTCCAGCAGCAGAACCAGAAGCTCCAGCACGAGGCCACCACCGACGCCCTGACGGGCCTGGCCAACCGCGCCAGCTTCGACCGGTTCATCGCAGCGCATTTCGCCAAGGCCATGCAGGAGAACAAGCCCCTCGCCATGCTGATGATCGACGTGGACAAGTTCAAGCACGTGAACGACCAATACGGCCATCAGATCGGGGACCAGGTGCTGCGGGTGCTGGGGCGCGTGCTCAAGGCCGCGGCGCGCGCAGGATCTGGCCGCCCGTTATGGCGGAGAGGAACTGGTGCTGGTCATGCCCTCCAGCACGCGCAGCACGGCCGCGGCGGTTGCCGAGCACATTCGTCTTGCCGTCGCCAAGAGACCGATCCCGTGCCAGGGGATGGCCGTGCCGCTGACCGTCAGCGTCGGCGTCGCCGCGTACGAGCCCGGCAGCCCGTTCAAGCAGCATGCCCACCTCATCAAGGCGGCCGACCTGGCCGTCTACGCCGCCAAGAATTCCGGCCGCAACAACGTCAAGGTCTTCGCGATCAAGGCGGCGGCGTGAGATGCGTCAGTTGTCCGTGGTGCATTTCTCCTTCTCAACGTCTCAACGGCGGCTGATTGCATTCCAGCTCCCCATGTGCTAAACCCTCTCGCTTGGGTCCTGGCGCAAGGTTGGCATTGAGCAAGAAGCCCGTGATCATCGTGAAGGATGCCGCTGAGGCGCCGCCGGCCGGCGTCGCGCCAGGGCACGCGCGCGTTGTGCTCGCCATCACTGTCGTCGCCCTGCTCTTTGTGAGCATGCTGGCCGTGGTCTATTACCGGTCGTGGTGGAAGGCGCAATCCCCGTCCAATGCCATGCTCGTCGTCAGCGCCGATCCAGGTTCCGTGAACGTCTCGATCATGGTCCTGGGATCGCAGGATTCGTGGACCGACAAGCTCAGCGCTGAGAACCGCTATCGCTGCCAGTTCGTGCTGCCGCCGGGTAACTATCGCGTGAAGGCCACATGCATGGGGATAACGCAGGAATCGGAATTGATGACGCTGCGCGCGGGCGGCGGACAGGAAATCCGCCTGACGGTGCCCAAGCTCCCCGGCACGCAGCCGGCCGAACAATGAAGGAACCACCAGGAATTTGGAGGAACCATGCTTCGATCCGCATTGATGGGACTGTGCTGCCTGGCTGCGATGCTTGGCGGGTGCAACAAGGGTCAGCGCATTGCCGTGATCCCCAAGGGCACGTCACACGACTTCTGGAAGTCGGTCGAGAAAGGAGCGCGACAGGCCGCCGCCGAACTCAACGTCAACATTGTCTGGAAAGGCCCGGTGAAGGAGGATGACCGCGCCGAACAGATGAAACTGGTGGAGCAGTTCACGGCCCAGGGCGTGACGGGCATCGTGCTGGCGCCGGTGGACAAGTCGGCCCTGGCGCCTTACGTCCAGTCCGCCATGGGCAAGAAGATCCCGGTGGTGATCTTCGATTCGGGCCTGGATGGCGAGCCGGGCAAGGACTTTGTGAGCTTTGTCGCCACCGACAACCGGCAGGGCGGCGCCATGGCCGGCAAGGAGCTGCTGCGCGCCATGGGCGACAAGCGCAAGGTCGTGCTGTTCCGGTACTCGCAGGGCCATGCCAGCACCACCGAGCGTGAGGAGGGCTTCCTCGGCGTGATCAACGATGCCAGCGCCAAGGCCGCCGACAATGCCAAATACGAACTGCTGGTCAAGGACCGCTATGCCGGCGCGACTGAGGACTTGGCCAAGACCAATGCCCTGATCATCAAACACCACCTGGCCAACGCCGACGGCATCTTCTGCCCCAATGAATCGAGCACCCTCGGCATGCTGGGCGCACTGGAGGACCTGAACATGCTGGGCGCCAATCGCAAGGTCAGGTTCGTCGGCTTCGACGCCACGCCCCGGCTCGTCGAGGCGCTGAAAGCCGGGAAGATCGACGCCCTGGTGGCGCAGAACCCGGTGAAGATGGGGTATGAAGGCGTCAACACGATCGTGCGGCACATGCGCGGCGAGAAGGTCCCACCGGTCATCGACACGGGCGTGAAGCTCATCACCCGCGACAACCTGAGCGACCCCGAGGTCAAGAAGCTGATCGGAGGCTAACTCGCTGTGAGCGACCAGGAAAGTCCCATTCGCCTGCGGATGCAGGGCGTACACAAGCGATTCGGAGCGACGATCGCGCTCAGCGGCGTGGACCTGCAGGTCCTGCGCGGTGAAGTGCATGCGCTGGTGGGCGAAAACGGCGCCGGCAAGAGCACCCTCATGAAGGTGCTGTCGGGCGCTCGACAAGCCGGACGAAGGGCGGATGTGGCTGGATGGCCGGCCCTACGGCCCGCGCAACCCGCTCGATGCCCGCAACGCCGGCGTGGCCATGATCTACCAGGAGCTATCGCTGGCCCCGCACCTCTCGGTCATGGAGAACATCCTGCTGGGGATGGAGCCGACCCATGGCCCACTCATGGACTGGAAAATGGTGCGCACCAAGGCCCGCGCGGCGCTGGAGCAGCTCGACCGGGCGGACATCCCGCTGGATACGCCGACCGGCCGGCTCTCGGTCGGGGAGCAGCAGCTCGTTGAAATCGCCCGCGCGGTGGCCATCGGCTGCCGAGTGCTCGTGCTCGACGAGCCCACCAGCAGTCTGACCGCCAAGGACATCGAGCGGCTTTTCGAACTGGTGCGCCGGCTGCGCCAGCAGGGCCACGCCATCGTCTACATCTCGCATTTCCTGGAGGAAGTGCAGGAGATCTCCGACCGCTTCACCGTGCTGCGCGATGGGCAAACGGTCGGCACCGGTCCGACGGCATCGGCCACCACCGACCAGATCGTCGCCATGATGGTCGGGCGCAACGTTCAGGAGATGTACCCGCGATCGAAGCGCACGGCCGGCGAGGTCCTCCTGGAGATCGAGAACGTGGCCGGCCCGGCCAAGCCGCAATCGGCATCGCTGACGTTGCGGCGGGGCGAGGTCCTGGGCATCGCGGGGCTGGTCGGCGCCGGCCGAACGGAGCTGCTGCGGTCGATCTTCGGTCTGGCGCCGGTGAAGAGCGGGACGATTCGCGTGGGCGGCTGCGTCGGCGCCTATTCGCCCACCCGCCGCTGGGCGCAGGGAATGGGCATGGTCAGCGAAGACCGCAAGATCGAGGGGTTGGCGCTGGGCCTGAGCATCGCCGATAACATGACGCTCTCCTGCCTGCCGGCCTTCGTGAATCCCGGCGCAGGACCAGGCGTGCCAAAGATGGATCGACCGCATCTTGATTCGCTGCCGCGGCGCGCGCCAGACCGTGGGCGATCTTTCGGGCGGCAATCAGCAAAAGGTGGCGCTGGCGCGGCTGCTCCACCATGGCGTCGATATTCTGCTGCTGGACGAGCCCACGCGCGGCATCGACGTCGGTTCCAAGGTCCACATCTACAGGATGATCGACGAGCTTGCCTGCGATGGCCGCGCCATCCTCATGGTCAGCAGCTACCTGCCCGAGTTGATGGGCATCTGCGACCGCATCGCCGTCATGTGCCGGGGCGTGCTGGCGCCGGCGCGAGACGTCTCGGAGATCAACGAGCACCAGATCATGCTCCAAGCCACAGGCTCCCAGGAGGCCGCATGAGCACCGCACCCCAGGCCCAATCCGTCGAGCGCGCTTCGCCTGGCGCGCGATCCTTGCCAGGGTGGGACCGGCAATCGGGCTGATCTTCGTCTTCGGGTTCTTCTCGGCGCTGAGCCCGACTCTCTTTCCGACCTTCGACAATGCCCAGCTCATGCTGCGCCACACCGCCGTCGTGGGCATCGCCGCCTTGGGCATGACGCTCATCATCATTTCCGGCGGCATCGACCTGTCGGTGGGCTCGGCCATCGCGTTGTGTACGGTCAACGTGGCCGTGTTGATGCGGGCGGGCATCTCGCCCAGCCTGGCGGCGCTGCTGGCGGTGCTCGGGTCCGTGGTGTGCGGACTGATGATCGGGCTGCTGGTGACGCAGCTCAAGCTTCCGCCGTTCGTGGTCACGCTGGGCATGTGGCGTGCCTTGCGCGGCCTGGCGCTGGGCATCGCGCAGAACAACACCGTCAAGGTCCCCAACGCCGGCACGTGGGTTGGCAGGTTGCTCATGCCGTTGCGGGCGGACAATGCCTGGATGTTCCTGCCGCCTAGCGTCTGGTTGATGCTGACCCTCACCGTCCTGGTGGCGGCGGCGTTGCGCTACACGCGCCTGGGGCGTCACATTTATGCGATCGGATCAAACGAGCAGACGGCTCGGCTCTGCGGGGTGCCGGTGGAGCGCACCAAGCTCTTGGTCTACATGATTGCCGCCGGCTTTACCGGTCTGGCAGGATTGTTACAGTTCTCCTATCTTACCAGCACTGGCGATCCCAGCACCGCCAACGGCATGGAGTTGGACATCATCGCCGCGGTCGTGATCGGCGGCGGAAGCCTCTCCGGCGGCCAGGGCGCGGCCTTTGGCAGTTTCATCGGCGCACTGATCATGACGATGGTTGCCAACGGCTGCGGATCGATCGACTTATCGGACTGGGTGCAGAAGGTTGTTACGGGACTGATGATCGTGCTGGCCGTTCTGCTGGACCGATTCAGGCAACATCGCACATAAGACTTGCCCCGCAAACCATTTGCATCGTGACGCATTCTATCCGCCTCTCGGAGTCTGGACCTTGGCTTCCCGGTCCCTGAACCCTGAACCCCAAATGCTCGCCGGCGCATTTCCGTTTGTATTCACTGTCTCCCGTGTTATGATGACCACTGGGGCGGGTGCTACGTCTGGGTCGAGGGCAGCCGGAGAGACTGTCTCTTCGGTCGGCTCGGGGCGCCCGCGCCGGAGAAAGAGTTCAACGCGGTGGTGCTGTGAGGGCCGTGCGCAGCAGGGCACCAGAAATGATCGACCGAAAAAAGGCACTGTCCGTCCGTCTTGCGCTCATCGGGCTGGGATTGGCTGGCCCCTGCGCACATGCATCGACGAAATACTGGGAATACCCTGTGGACGGCGACTACACCGACGCCGCAAAATGGAACCCGGCATCCGTCCCGACATCCAAGGATGACGCGTGGTGCCAGTCCGGCGCCAGTGGATACACGATCAACTTCGACCCGGCATTGCCCAATCAGGCAAGTGATCGCCTTATCATTGACGACGATCTCGTGGCGCTGGCGCTGGCCGGAAAGACCTACAAACTCGGCTGGGGCGATTCCGGGCACAGCTCTCTAAAGATGGGCATTTCCGCCAATGCCACGCCGCGACTGGTCATCTCCGGCGGCACGGTGACGAGCAGCGTCGCGGCCATCGGCGCCTCGGACGGCAGTGTCGCCAGCGTCGGCTTGACCGGCAGCGACTCGCACTGGTATGTCGAGAACAGCGCCACCGGCAAGCTCTCCGTTGGCTGTGGCGGCGATGGAAATGTGAAAGTCGTCAGCGGCGCCGAGATCAGGGCAGACAGTGTCTTGCTCGGCTCGTATGACGGTTTCGAACGGCGTGCTGACCGCAAGCGGCATGAGTGGTGATGGAACCAATGCCCGCCTCACCGTCGCCGGCAACGTGACCGCCGGCAACACGGGTACGGGCACCGGCAAGCTCTGGGTGCGCAAGGGCGCACTCGTGACTGTCGCCAACACCATCGACCTCCAGACCGGCGGCACGCTTCAGATGGAGGACGGCCAACTCGTCACCGGCGCCATCACCCGCAGCACCGGCCTGGGCGTGGTCAATTTCCTCAACGGCAGCATCAGCATTACCAACTCGGACCTGGCGCTCGAATAGCGCGGGTCCCTTCGGCAAAGACCTGACGCTGTCATCGACCCAGACACTTCTGGTGACGCAGGATGCCACGATCGACGCCGCCGGGAGCCTCGTGATGAACGGCGGCCAGTTCCAGGCCACCAACATCACGAACAACGGCCTGATCCGCTTCGATGCCGCCACCAGCAAGTTCAACGGCACGGCGCTGGTCAACACCGGCACGGTTCGCGGCAACGGCACCGTCAATACGGCAACCGTTAACAACAGCGGCTCGATCATCGCGGCCGGCACGGATCACCTGACGATCCCGGGCGATACGACCAACACCGGCCACGTCACCATGCAAACCAGCGGCACGCTGACGTTCCCCAAGCCGCTGATCAACAGCGCCGGCGGCACCGTCGGCGGCGCCGGCACGCTCAACGTCCCGCAGGGCTTGCAGAACAGCGGCAACATGACCTTCGATTCGTCGTGGTCGGTTGTGAACGGCCCGGTGCAGAACCTGGCCGGCGGCAAGGTTGCCGTCACGGGCGACAGCGTCACGTTCATGGGCACCTTCGCCCACAACGGCGATGATTTCCAGGTCGGCCCATTCAGCAGTGTCTTCTTCAACAACGATGTCTGGGGCGGCGGCAACTTCAGCGGTGATGGCTACATCATGTTCAACACCGCCTACACCGTCGGCAATCCCGGCGACACGACGCGGCACACCATTACCGCGGCCGACGATATCTTCTTCGTCCAGAATTCGCTGCTGTCGCTGCGGATCGGACCGTTTCTCACCAACGATCAACTCGACGTCACCGACAAGAAATCGATCACGCTGGCCGACGTGAGCATCGTGCTGGATCCGGGCTTCACGCCCGTTCTGGTGCCGGGTTCGATCTGGTCGTCGCCGATTCCATCACGTACACGGGCACCATTGGCGTGCCGAGCCTGCCGGGCAACATGAGCTTCCAGCTCACGCAGACCGACAAACTGCTGGCGGTCAGCATCGTGCCCGAGCCGGCGTCGCTGGGCCTGCTGTCTGTCGCGGCGGCCTGGGGGCTGTCGCGGCGCCGTGCGCTGCCCGCGCTGGCCGTTGACGTTTCCCGCCGCCTGGGCATCATTCCCGGCATGACATCCCAGCCGCTCGTACTTGTAACCGAAGGCTCCGACCCCCGGCCGCTCGCGTGGCTCAGAGAGCGCGTCCGCGTGATCGAGGCTTCGGTGAGTGACCCGGCCTTCGAGCAGCACCTTCCCGAGGCCCGGGGGATGGTCGTGCGGACCTATACCAAGGTACACGAGGAGCTTCTTTCGCGCGCCGCGGCTTGGCGTGGTCGGCCGGGGCGGCGTGGGCCTGGAGAACATCGACGTCGCCGCCTGCCGTCGCCGGGGCGTGCAGGTGGTCTACACGCCCGACGCCAACACGCTGGCCGTCGGCGATTTCGTCTTCGGTTACATGCTCCAGTTGCTCAGGCCATGGGCCTTCTTTCGCGAGCGCGCCTATGAGCCCAAAGAGTTCAAGCGGATCCGTGACACGGTGCGCGGGCGACAGCTCAACGAATTGACACTGGGCGTGCTGGGCATGGGCCGCGTTGGCCGGCGGGTCGGCCATATCGGCGCGAACGGCTTCGGGATGCGGGTCATCTACAACGATCTCGCCGATGTCAGCTCTCTGCTGGATTTTCCGGCCCAGCCCGTGGACAAGCCGACTCTCTACCACGAAGCGGACGTGCTGAGCATCCACGTCGACATGCGCCCGGGCAACCGCAATCTGGTTTCGGCCGAGCAGATCGCGCAGCTCAAACCCACCGCCGTCCTCATCAACACGAGCCGCGGCGAGGTGCTCGATGCCTCGGCCCTGGCCGCCGCCCTGCGCGACAAGCGGCTTGCCGGCGCGGCGCTGGACGTCTACGCTCCCGAACCTCCGCCGGCGGACCTCCCGCTGCTGGGATTGGACAACGTCCTGCTCACCCCGCACCTGGCCGCGCGGACGCACACAGCGCTGGAGAACATGAGCTGGGTTGTGCGCGACGTGGTGGAAGTGCTGGAAGGCCGCCCGCCGCGATATCCGGCGCCGTGAGGGCCGTTCGTTCTTCTGCCGCTCCTATTTGTCGTCGCCTGGATAGTTGCGTATCAGGATGTGCGTGATCTCGCCCCTGGCATCGCAGGCCACCCCCACGCCTCGCCACCAGTGCGTCTTGGCGCTCAGGCCGAACCACTCGGTCACGGGCGTACTCCAGTTTTCCATGTACGCAGGCTGCCCGACTTTCGCCACCAGATCGTTCAGGGTGCGTATCTCCCCGGCCAGAAACGTCTCGACGCTGTGCCCGTTGAGCTTCTCCTGTAGCTTGACGTCTTTCCTTGGCACGACTGCGGTTCGGACAGCGTCGCCCCTGTCCAACCCAGAGACGGCACTCGGCATTGCCTTGTCGAAGGCAAACGCAAGCCCTTCCTTGCCGATGACATCCTTGCCATTGGCCGCCACCAACGGGACTATTCTGTCCACGTCGCGATCCTTGGGAACAGCCGCATTCTTGGGAAACGTATCCAGGAACAGGATGACTTCGACCAAAAGCTTGCCATCGACTGAGCCGTAGACCTTTGTGCCGATTGTGACAAAGCTGTTCAGGGCTTTTCGTTCTTGTGGTTGTTGCGAGGAGCCGGAGAGACCCACGGGCTGCGTAGTGGCGGGCTCGGCTCGTTGAACGTCATTCGTAGCGGGCGTCGGTTGGGAAGAGGCATGGCCCTTCAGCATTGCGGCATTCCTCCTCACCCACCCTTTCTCCTGCTTCCCATCAAGGGTGATGACGCCTCCGATCCATTCACCTTCCACCGAGGTCACGCGGAACTCGGTTCCCTTGGCCAACTCGGCCAGCACCTTCGCGCCGAGCTTGAATTGCGCCTTGTCCTGGACCACGACGACCGTATCTCCCGGCTTGATCGCGAGGGCATCGGGCCTGGGCGGCGTTGGCTCGGCCGCGTGCGAGGCTGCCGTCATGCACAGCGATCCGAGAAGCGCCGCGATGGTTGAAACCCGAGAAAGCATGAGATTCTCCTTCGCTCAAACTGGTGTGTCGCGCCATGCGTGACTATGGCTACAACCGAACACCGACGAGTCGGTGCCAGCCCAGGCGTTTTCAACAGCGAACAGCGCACACATTCTCGCATGCCTTCACGCTTCATCAAGGGCTTTCCACGCGCGTTGTCTTCGCAGGCAAGTCAAGATGCACGGCCCTGGTGTTTCCATGCACAAAGTTGTTTCCTCACCACGGGCTGATATGTAAGATGTGGCGTACGTAGCGAAAGAGCCTCTCATGATCGGTTGCGTTTTCTCATCGTGCGTTCTGCTGATCGTCCTTCTGAGCTGCCTGTCCGCCGTCGCCGGTGAATCAATCGCACCGGCTACTCGCCCAACGCAGGAACTGAAAGTCGGCGACATGGTTGTCATCATCCGAGATGGCACGCTGCTCAAGATTGGCACGAGCGTTATTGCCGAGTTGAAGAAAGGCACATCCCTTCGCGTCACCGGGATCAACGGCAACTGGGTCGGCGGCACTGTCGAAATTGACGGCAAGAAGGCGACCGGCTGGCTAAAGATGATCGACGTCGAAATCGCCGCCCCGGGCGCCAAGCCAGACGCTGGCATGCCACAGGACGTTGTTGGGGAATGGCACGGCAAGTCGGCCGACGGACAATCCGCTGACATGTACCTGACATTTGCCAAGGACGGGACGGCGACGCTGAAGAACCCGAAAATGTCGCAGTCATTTCAGTTGCGGTACGCCATCGGCCCGACGATGATCGTCCTGAAGGACCCGTCCGGGGCGGAGACGCTGTCGCTCGACATCCTCGAACGGAAACCTGATATGATGGTGCTTGGCGTGCAGGGGGCTCGAGTGGCGTTCCGCCGCGTGGGAACTCCAGAGCTGGCCACAACTCAACCGGCGGGAGAAGCAAAGGGCCCGCCAGACGCATGGCGAACGGATTACGACCAATTCTCCAAGTACCTGGCAGAGGCCACAGAAAAGTCGTATCCCCAGCAACCATTCAATGAGTTCAACGATCTGTTTGCAGGCAAACAGATTCGGTGGAAACTGGAGTTCAAGGGATCTCAACGCGACAAGGACGAGCTGAAGCTGCAATTTCGAGTGCTGCCATCGCTTGTCTTCGTGTCGTCGGCTGATGCCGCGCCGAAGTGGTCGAAGCTGGAACGCGGATCAGTTGTCATCGTTGAGGCAAAGATCACAATGGCCTCAGTGTTCGTGCTCAATCCCGACGATCGCGGCCGAGGGGCGAAAGTGCCAATGGTCATTTTTGGGGATGTGAAGCCTGCTGAAAATTCAAGGAAATGACCGACCTTTTTTCCGCTGCTCCGGCGACCCGCCCAACATGGGCTCAAGTGCCCTAAGTGCGAAGCGGGCAGAGCTGTTCCGATACCGTCGGCACAAGGGGCTGGTGAAGGAGACATCCCAATGTGTGGACGAGCTTTGTCCAAGACCGCAAGAGTGACGGCCGGACTGTTGATTGTCCCCACTGTCTTCTTTCTCGTTGTATCGCTTCATGAGATGATTGGCGACGTCAGAGGGTGGTGCGCCGCCCGGGATTGGGCAAGTCGTGTTCCACGCGGCATCGAGACCAGGTCTGACTACTATGGCAAGTTTGACCCAGACAAGTTTGACCAAGATATGGGCAAGTACGGATCGGCGGCGGGCGTGCGGGCACTCTTGGAGGCCGGAACAAGCACCGCCTTGGTGTTGGTAATCGTCGGCGCGGTTCAAGTCCTCCGCAAGAGATCGCCCAAGTTCGCCGTGCTTCTGGGAGCCGGGGCCATCGGGGCGTTGGTGCTTTTCTTGATCGTACGTGTCCGGGCAGGAGGGTGGACTACCGCAGCCTACGTCTTTTCGTTGTTGTTCCTCACGGTATATGCCTTGTCAGCAATCGCTTTTCTGTTATGGGGAAAGGCTTCTGCCGATTGCGGAACCAAGTGACATGGATTTCTCGGACTTGCACCCTTGCGACTGTGGCAGGGAGCGTCGTCGGTCAAGACTCAGTCCCGCAGGCTCGACTGTGACGGAAGGATGGCGCGATGACTGCGCCGGATCTCGGGGTCATCCCAGGCCGCGCGGAGGGCTGCTTTGGCCTCGGGAGTGCGAATGGACCAAAGCGCCCTGATCGCGCATCGCTGCACTTCGCGGTTATCATCTTTGAGGGCGCGGGACAGAGAATCGACAGCGCGTGCTGCTTTGAGAGTTCCAAGGCAGGATGCGGCCGTGGCCCGCACCTCGCGGTCGGAATCTCTCAGGGCAGGCAGGATGACGTCGATGGTGGGCGGCTCGACTGGAGGTTTGGCGACCCTGCCCAGGGAGGCGATGGCGAGGCGGCGGACCTCAGCGGAGGAGTCCTTCGCTGCGCCGAGGAGCGGCTGCACGCAGCGCGGGTCTTTGAGGTCTCCGAGGGCGATCGCGGCGGCGGAGCGGACCTGGGGCACGGGGTCTTTAAGGGATTCGGCGAGGGCATTGAGTGAGGCGACGTCGCGGAGGGCTGCGAGCGAGTGGATGGTAGCGAGCCGGAGTTTAGGGTCGGGATCGTTGAGCTTGGCGCAGCGCCGGAAGGGCGCTATCGTCCTTGAGCTTTCCGAGGGCGTCAGTCGCGGCGCGGGAAACCAGCGACGAAGTGGACTTGGTTGCCTCGACGAGTGGGGATGATGCGCGGAGGTCGCGGAGGCCGCCTAGCGCGGTCGCGGCGGCTACGCGGACGGATTCGGCCTGGTCCTTGAGGGCGTCGATGAGGGGAGCGACGGCACGCGGATCATGGCAGCGACCCAGCGCGACGGCGACCTGGTAGCGCACGGCTTCGTCGGGATCCTTGAGCATTGAAATGAGGGTTTCAATGGCGGTAGCGGCACGGGCGCGTTCGTGAGTATAGGAGAGCGCCCATGCCGCAACCCAGCGGAGGTGGGGGTTCTGGCGCTTCAGGAGGGGAATGATCGCATCAATGGCGTGCGGATCGGACATGCTGGCGAGCATGGCGGCCTCGGTGCGCGGAAGTGTTGAGAAGGGAGGCCTGTCGAAAGGAAATTGGGCAATGACCGGGCGCGTCGTGGGATCGACGGATGGTGTGCCGACGTACCTGCCTTTTTCGATAAAATCGACCAGGGGATCGACGGCGGTCTTGCCGATGGCAACGAGTGCGGCAGCGGCGGAGTTGCTTGGGGTACGCTTCGACTTCGTCTTGCTATAGCGAGGACCATCCAGATAGATGATGTGGTTCTTGAAGTTGTCGTGGACGTCGTAGATGACCGCGTGGTCATGCAGGTTGGCGATGAGCGCCGGGACGGCTGGCGCGCCCGTGGAACCGAGACCTCGTATGAAATCGGCGGCCGCCCCGCGGGACCAAGCTTCTGGATTACGCAGCTCGGCTATGAGCTTGTCCAGAGAATCGCCAGGCTGGGGGTCGGCGACTACAGGGAACGAGACAGGCCACGAAAAAGTAACGGCCAGCAGAACGAGCCGGAAAATGGTTGATCGGCGCGAGGAAATGGTCATGGTGGCTGGATGCCTCGTGGCTTGGAGAAAGGTCATCGTACGACGCATGACTTCATGATTGTCCAAGCATCTGGACGCAAGTCAAGGATAAAGGCGACCAGCGAATACCCAACATCCGAGCGGAAGTCGTCGGCCCGGTCTTTTTGGGGGTTGCTCTTAAGGCATTGCCCAACCATAATTACGGCCGATATGGCAGACTGCTCAGCTACTGACAACTCGCTCGTCACCCGGCAAGCAAGCTCGGCTTTCCCGTGTCGCGTCGTTTTTGGTTTGATGATGCTGGTCACGCTCGCCATCGGCGGGTGCGCCAAGGAATCGATGAAAGAGGGCGACCTGTCGCGAGTGCAAACCATCTCCGATCAGCCGCGCGGGCAACGTCTACCTCATGCGCGGCTACATCGGCATCTGGTCCACCGGCATCGATGCCATGAGCCGTTCGATTGCCGAGGCCGGCGTGCGCAGCACCGTCTATCGAAATGAACAGTGGGAAGAACTGACCCAGGCCATTCTGGCCAGATATAAAGGCCAGGAGGTCTTTGAGCCGCTGGTGATCGTAGCGCATTCGTGGGGCGCCGACCATGCCTTGGTCCTGGCCAAGGAATGCGAGGCCGCCGGCATTCCCATCGACCTGATCGTGACGCTCGATCCGGTGACTCCGCCGCGCGTGCCCGGCAACGTCAAGCTGTGCTACAACATCTACCAGCCCCATGGCATCTCAGATGCCATCCCTATTTTCCGGGGCGTGTCGCTCGAGAAGGCCGAAGGCAGCCGGGGCGTCCTGGAGAATGTCAACATCCGGAAAGACCGGACCGACCTGCTCGAACCCGATACCGACCATTACAACATCGAAAAGAACCTGAAGATTCACAAGGAGGTGATCGAGCAGATCCTGAAGGTCTGCCCGCCGCGGGAGAAGTGGGTGCAGATGCACCCGACGGTGGCCTCGCCGGCCACGCAGCCCCAGAGCGGCGCGCGTGGGTCGGTGGATGCGACAGGTCTGTCGAATGCGGGCCCGGGGCGTGCCGGCTCGGCGCGAGGGCAGGGCGATTAACGATTTACCAGCAATAGACCGATACAGATTCTGAATGGTTGCGCGAATAACGGTAGTTTCTCGCCAGGAGTTCCTGCAATGCACCGAATATCGTTGCCAGGCCTGAGACTGATGGGTCTGGTGGGACTATGTGCCGCCTGTGGTTGTGTTCTCGGTTGTGGGTTGACGGCCAAGGGCAAGATGGAATGGGTCCAGCCGTACACCGAAGCGCCGTGCGCGGGCAGTGTCTACCTGATCCGCGGGTGGTACGGGGCGTTTTCGGGAGGGATCGACAACCTCGGCAAGGAGATCGGCGAGCAGGGCGTCACCGCCCGCGTGTTTCAGAATGACCAGTGCGCCGAGCTGGCCCGGACGATGGCGGAGCGGTACAAGGCTGCCGCCGACCCCGAGCCAATCTGCATGATGGGGCACTCGTATGGTGCGGACGACTCGCTCATCATCGCCCGCGAACTGGACAAGGCCGGCGTGCCGGTGGACCTGATCATCACGATGGACCCGGTGAATGAGACGATGGTGCCGAAGAACGTGAAGGTCTGCTACAACTACTACATGCCCGGCGTCATCAAAGAGAGCAATTTTCTCCAGGGCATTGCGCTGAAGCAGGACGAGGGCGCGAGCGGCAAGCTGTTCAACGTGAATCTCAACGACAACGGCCGCGAGCTGCGCGAGACCTTGAGCAACCACATCGACATCGACAAGGGGCCCAAGCTGCAGCGCAGGATCATCGAGCAGGTGCTGGAGACCTGCCCCGATTGCGCGACGTGGGTGGCCGCCCATCCGCCTCGGCGAAAAGCCGCATCCGCCCCGCCGGACGTGTGGAATCAGCCCACGCCCGCCCAGAGTATCGGGCCATCGGGGGCGGCTAATGCCCTCAGATCGCCCGGCAACCCCTGAATGTACCACGAAGGCACTCGCGCAACTGACCAAGGGACCATTGACCCGTCCACGGACAACGGACCACGGACAACTGACGACCAATCGAGTCTTCGCGACTTGTCGCCTTCGTGGTAAATTCGGCATCGATCCGATATTGAGGTGGCTATGACGCTTACGCTGGTCCCCAACAATTGGCCTGCCGTTGTGATCGGGGCCGTTCTCGCGATCTACTGGCTCAAGGTCATGCAAATGGTCCGCAGGAGCCGGCGCACTGTTGGCCGGGCCGCCAACTTCATCCCGCCCGAGCGATTGGGGCGCATCGTCCGCATCGTCTGGATTCCCGTGGTCCTGTTGTGGATTTTCAACCCGCTGCTTACGCCGTTCGTGAACAATCTGCCGCTGGGCCTGCGCCCGCTGAGTCTCGGCCGCGCCGGGCCGCTGATCGGCTGGATCGCGGCCGTTGTCGCCGTCGCCGCGTTCGCAGCCACCTGGGTTTGCTGGATCAAGATGGGCACATCCTGGCGCATGGGGATCGACCCCAACGAGCGAACGCAATTGGTCTTGACCGGTCCTTACGCTTTCGTCAGGCACCCGATCTACGCCCTGTCGCAGGTGCTGGGCGTCGCCGCCTTGCTGGCCGTGCCCAGCCCGCTGATGATCCTCGTCGTGGCGCTTCACCTGCTGTTTATGCAGTGGGAGGTCCGGCGGGAGGAGAAGTATCTCGTCATCCTGCACGGCCAGGCCTACGCCGATTACACGGCGCGGGTTGGACGGTTTTTCCCGAGGCTGTGGAACAAGTCTTCTTCGTCGTAAGATGCTTCAAATGCAGCCCAGGCCGCTGAATGTCTTCCAGCGCATCATGCGCGTGTGGGAGGAGACGCACCCGTACAACGCGGCGCAGATCATGCATTTGCAGGGGATCGCGGACGCCGGAAAGCTGGCGCTGCCTGGAACGACGCGATGTCAGCGCTGGGGCTTGGCCGCGTGTGCGTTGAAGGCTCCCGGTTCTTCTACGAGAATGGCCGCGCCTCGCCGCAGACGCTGCAGGTGGTTCCCGCCGGCATGAGCCTGGAGGAGTTCGCCTCGCAGGAGATGAACCGGAGGTTCGACGAGGCCCTCGCGCAGTCCAGTTGCTACTGCCCGTTCCGGCCGTTCGTGTTGCAGGGCAACGGCACGTATCACGCTGGAGTCATCTACCAGCACTGGGTCGCCGACAGTGTCTCGATGCGCATGGTCCTGCGCGAGTGGTTCGATCGGGTCTACCAGCCGGCCCGCGCTCGCGAGGCGCCGCTGGTGATTCCGCACGGCGGCTACTGGCATTTCTTCGGGCCGTGCGCGGCGGTTGGGACCTGGGCGACGGCCTGCTCTCGACGCTGCGCTCCAGCACACGATTCTGTAATGCCCGGCGGCTGGCGCAGGATTCCAGCGAATTCCAACTGCGATATTCGCTGCATCCGCTGCCCGACGGGATGATCGACGCTCTCCACGAATCCGCGCGGAGGCGGGGCGTGACGCTCAACGACCTGTTCCTGGCCGCGATGGCCCGCGCGTGCGATCGTTACGGCGCCACGCCGCCGGCAGGGACGTGTCGCGAGTTGGCGCTGGGCACCATCGTCGATCTCCGCTCGGCACGCGCGACGATCTCAGCGACACGTTCGGCCTGTTCCTCGGATTCACCACCGTCGTCGTCAGGCCGTCCGTCCTGCGTGACAGCGACAGCCTTCTGCGGAACATCGCCGCCCAGAACGCCTGGCAGAAGCGCTGCCGCATGCCACAGGCCAGCGTGTTGCGCATGGCCATCGGCCTGGCACAGGGGCTGATGCTCACCCCACAGCAGCGGATCGCCTTTTACCGCAAGTACATGCCGCTCGCGGCGGGAGTGTCCAACGTCAACATGAACCGCTCCTGGGCCGCCGAGCACCACCCCGCGCCGTTGCTGGACTACATTCGCGTGTCGCCCACGGGTCCGATGCTGCCGCTGGTCTTCACGATCACGACGCTGGGTCTATCGCTTCCACGTTGCGCTGATGCGCCGCACGGCGCTGGTGGACGATCAGCGCGCGGCGGCATTGATCCGCGCCTTCCTCGAGTGCCTGTCGCATTTCATCTGAAGCGCCAAGCGTCAGCGCCCGCCCATGTACCGAGCGGGCGTCGAGCGGGCGCTTACGCTTCCGCTTCAGATGGTCTGAGGTTGACAGGATGTGCAAAACCGGGAAAGATTCGGCCTGTTTGGGAGTATTGCCGACTATGCACCGACACATCCTGCTGACAGGCGCAACCGGGCGCTCGGGCCCCATCTTGCGGCCGAACTGCTCGCGGCGGGCGCCGCCCAGCGCATGGCGATTCTGCTGCGCCCGTCCGCCTCGCCACTCGATGCGCAAGTTGACGAGCGGTTTGAGCGGTGGCTGAAGGTTGTCGCGTCGCTTCTGCCCGCGACCAGCGCGCACGGCTCGGCGCTGGCGGCATGGCGCGGCGAGTTGTCGAGCCTGCACGCTGTCGCCGGCGACATCCGCACCGAAGCCCTGGGCCTGAGTCCCTCCGACGACGAGTTGCTGCGGCGCGAGACCGAAGTTGTCATTCACGCGGCCGCCGACACGGGTTTTTCATCATCGCCGGCGGGCCAATGGGATGCGAACGTCGAGGGCACGCGGCGGATGCTGCAATGGGCCGGCCGCTGCACGCGACTGCGCAAGTTCATCCTGGTGAGCAGCACATACGTCGCGGGCTCTCGCACCGGCCGGATCCAGGAGACGGCTTCTCCCGACCGCCCCGAGTTCGTCACTCATTATCAGCGCACCAAGTGGGAAGCCGAGCAGCTTGCTCTGGCCAGCGGTCTGCCAGTCTGTTTGGTGCGCGTCAGCCTGGTCATGGGTTCGCACGCCACCGGGTTCGTTCATCGCACCGGCGCTCTGCACAACATCATCCGCTGGTTTGGCCGGGGGCTCATCCCCATGCTGCCGGGCCTGCCGGACGCGACGGCCGATCTCATCGCCGCCGAGACGGCGGCGCGGGTCCTGACGCGAGCGGCGATTGCCAACTTTCCCGCGGGCGAGCCGCGGATCTGGCATATTGCCGCTGGCCGCCATGCGCCGCCGATGCGCGAGGTTGTCGATTTCGTCTACGAGCAGTTTGCATCGCAGCCGGCCTGGCGGCGCAAGGGCATACCCAAGCCGCCGCTGGTTGGCCAGGGCGAGTTCGACGGGTTCTGCCAGTCGGCGGAGACGCTGGGGCATCCGGCGCTGAGCCAGGCGCTTCGGTCGATCAATTCCTTCCTGCCGGACCTGCTGCATCCCAAGATATATGAAACGAGTCGCGCCGAGGCGATGTGGGGCGGGCCGCTTCCCCTGCCCGACTGGCGGGCGACGCTGGAGCGGGTGATCCGCTTCTGCTGCATGCGCAACGGCGGCAAGGAGCGCGCCTGGCACCGGCCGACGATGGCCGCGGCGGGAGCGGATGCGATGGAGCTGTAGATCGGCCAGGCTGCCCTCCCCCCATCCTCTGCTACAATGCCTCGCGAACTCCCCCGGATCGCCTCGACCGGGAGCGATTCTGTTACATCTCAGGTAAAGAAGGAGAAGACTGTGCGAAGACAGAAACTCACTGCGAATTGGGCCGGCAGATCGCTTCTCGCCTCGCTGCTGCTGGCCCTCGCCAGCGGTTGCGGGGTCGATCGGCTCACGCAGTTGATCAACGAGAACCAGAAGGCCGTCGAGGGCAGCACCAAGGTTATCACCGCAAACGGCGATGCCGTGGCCGGGGCGACCGACGCCATTCAGCGCAACCAGGAGGCCGTCTCGAAGACCACCCAGGCCATCGCCGAGAACGCTGCGCGTTGTCGCAACCGCCACCGAGGCGATCAAGACCAATGGCGATGTGGTCCAGAAAGCGACGCAAGCCATTGGCGAAAACGAGCGAGCTGTCGTTGCCAGCAGCGACGCCATCAAGTGCAATGCGGATACCGTCTCGCTGAGCACCAAGGCGATTGGCGACAATGGCCGCGTGGTCGGCACCGCGACGGATGCGATCCAGCGTAACGCCGAGGCCGTGGCCAAGAGCACGCTGGCCATCGCCGACAACGAGCGCGGCGTGGCTGCCACGACCGAGGCCATCCGTCGCAACGCCCAGGCCGTGGACAGGACAACGCAGGCCATTGCTGACAACGAACGGGGAATCCGCGCCAGCACCGAGGCCGTCGCGCGAATCACGAGGCCCTGTCGCGCGTCACTGCGCTGATCGATCGCCTCTCCCCCGGCGGGCGGAACTTCACGACCATCGCGGTGGTCCTTGCTGCGGCCGTGGCGGCCGCGTATGCCGGTCTGCTGGCGCTGGTGATCACGACAATGCGAATCCGCAGGGCGCTGCGGCAGATCCCGCGTACGTGAATGCCGAATGTCCAATGACGAATGTCCAGCCAGATCCGAATGTCGAAATCCGAACGACATCAGACGACTTGGCGTTGGGCATTCGGATTTCGTCATTGATTAGTCATTCGGATTTCGGAATTCGGCATTTCCCCCGCCTCTGAACCCTGCCTCTCATGCTCCACCACGAGCTTCTGCTCGAACACCTTCCCGTTCCAGACCCTCACGGCGATGTTGAATCGTTCTGGCCCGACCGCCACGACGTTGTACGCATTGGCGCCATTGCGCCGGCGGGTTGAGATCGCCGTTCCCGCCTGGAGCGAGATGATCGGCCGCTTCACGCCCTGATGAAAGGCCCGCACATCGTCCCGATACCCCTCGTGCAGATGCCCGGCCAGGACCATGTCCACGCCGCACTCTTCCAGTGCCGCCAGCGCCGCCCTCGCGCCACCGACCACATCATGACGGTGCCCCGGCGGGGGGATGAACGGATGGTGCGTCACGAGAATCTTGAATGATCCCGGCCTGGCGGCGCGGAAGAAACCGCGGACATGCTCCAGTTGCTCCGGGGAGATTCGGCCATCCTTCCAGAACCCGCGCCAGTTGAAGCCGATCCGCCGGGCCGTATTGATTCCCTGCACCGCCAACTCTTCGTCCTGATACGAGGGATACAGATTAGGCGTTACGTACCGCAGATACCGCCCGAGTGGCCAGATCACCCGCCGTGCCAGGTCATACAGCGGAATATCGTGATTTCCCGGCACCACGATCTGCGGCCGCGGCAGCCGCGAAAGGTATTCCGCCGCTCGGGCATACTGCCGTCGCCGCCCGCGCTGCGTCAGATCGCCGCTGACGACGAGCACGTGCGGCGAGATGCGCCGCAGGTCCGCGGCCAGCGCCTCGGCGATGGCCGGATCGTCGCGGCCAAAGTGCAGGTCGGAAATGTCGCGCGATGGTTCGCATGTGCGAGCCGATGAACCCGGCGGCCAGAAGCCCATTGTAGCGGCGGTCGCAGAGTTCGCTGAACATGAAGGCCGGATTACGGAAGGAATCGCTTCAGCGCCTCCGGCAGGTCGGCCTGGTTCCCCCGGCGCACGTCCTTGCCCACCGCATACCGTATGGACCGCTCGAATCGCCTCTGCACGCGTTCATCGGGCTCGATGCCGAGCTTGCGCATCTCCTTCATTGCCCATAGCCACACGCGGTATTCCTCCTCGCTGTGCGCCCGATAGTGGCGGAAGCCCAGCGCGTGGTGACCGACCTCGTGCAGGAAGATCGCCAGGCTGATCGGTGTCTTGGGATAAGGCGCCTTGATCCAGTTGACCTCGCGGCCGCTGTGGTAATAGACGCGCCAGGAGCAGCCGCTCATCTGCCGCCGCCACCGCCGCACCCGCAGGCGATATCGCGATTTCATGCTGCGGACGATTGCCTGATAATCCACCATCGTGCCTCGTTTTATCGGCCGTTCGCAGTGCGAGCTTTAGTTCGTGATACACGCTTCCAGTCTGCTCGCGCGTCGGCAGGCTGGAAGCCTGCACCACAACCGCTACCATGATCCTATGCTCGCTTCCCCGTGGGTGGTCCCGGCCGTGCTGCTGCCGATGCTGGCCGCATCCACGTTCATCTACTGGGTCCTGGTCCGCCGGTGGACGGTGGGGCGGCGCTGGGCCAATCTCAGCGAGTGGGCCGCATCCAACGAGTTTCATCTCTCGCGTGAGGAGGAGCCGCCGCTGCCGGAGGCGCTGGCATTCCTGCCGCAGCCGAAGATGCTGCTCTGCCTGTCGAGCGAAAAGACCCTCATTGCCCAGGTCCAGACGGCCAGTTCGCCGGGGCAGGATCCGATCACAGCCTGCCCATTGGAATCTGCTGGCGTGCAGGATCGAGTCCGACTGGCCGCTCGCGGGCCTGCGCCCGTCGAAGCGTTCGATGACCGTGCTGGATTTTCTGCCCGCGGCCGGCCTGCACGCGTCGATGCCGGGCGAGCGGTTCACCGTGTATGGGCAGCAGCGCCTGGCCTGCGCGAGCTGGGCAACTCGGCGGTGCGAGCGCCGCTCCCGCCGGACTTGGCGCTGTTGCTGGCGGAGGGGTGGCTTGTGCTGGATTTCTCGACGCGGCCATTCGATCCGCTGGAATTCCAGCGCATGTGCCGACCTGCGCAGCAGTTGGTGGCACATTTGCCGATCCGCAAGAAGCCGGGGGCGTAACGGATTGTCAGTTGGGAGCGGAACACCTCATGGCTCGTCGGGCTCGGGATCGGGAGGTGGTGGAGGAATCAGGATTCGCAGATGCTCAAGGAGCTCGGGAATGTGCTCATGTCCGATACGCCACACGATATCGTTATCCACTTCGTCGTAGTCGTGTGCCAGAATATGCCGCGTCGCCATGATCGCACGCCAAGGAATCTCGGAATGCGCATCTCTGAACGCATCGGAGAGCCGTGCGCCGCCTCTCCAATGATCTTGATATTCCGTTCTACGGCGTGGCGCAGCAGTTCCTCGCACTCGTATTCCTCGCGCGTCTTGCCTGCCAGATAGCGCAACACCGTCTGGGCAGCTTGCTGCATGTCGGTCAGCGCCGCGGCATCGGAACGCTCAGCCGGCATAGACAACCTCGCGCGTGGTCAGAATCTCATATCGCCGAAATGGGTTCTTCAGCAGCCGCTTCTGCACCAGGTCCACGTTGCGGCCACCAAACATCGCCGACAGCTCGTTGCGCATGTCCAGGAAGCGTTGGAGGGTCATTGTGTCGCCGGGCTCAAGGGTGAATAGGACGTCCACGTCGCTTTCCGGGTGGAAGTCATCGCGCAATACCGAACCAAATAACGACAGCTCCTTGACCTTCCACTTCTGGCAGAACGCCGCAATCCTGTCCTCTGGCACTTCGATGTTACGGATCTTCATCGCGGTCTCCGAAAATGCACTCCGTCCTCCCCGGAATTATACATCGCGTCGCGGGCGGACTACATGCCCAACTCGCCCATTCTCGCTTGTCCTGCTATCTTCAAGCCTCTGCGAAAGGACCGTATGACCGGCCGCGAACGTCTCAGGATGGCACTGAAGCATGAGTCTGGCGATCGGCCGCCCATTGATCTGGGCAGCACGCCCGTCTCCGGGATCGCCGCCAGTACGCTCAGCCGGCTGCGCGATGCACTGGGGATGGGCGGGCGGCCGGTGAAGGTGCATGATCTCATGCAGCTCCTGGGCTGGGTTGATGACGATGACCGCCGCAAGCTCGGCATCGACATCGCCGGCCTGTGGTCGCCGGTCACCAAGTTCGGCTATCGCAGCGATGGCTGGAAGCCCTGGCAGTTGCAGGATGGCACTGCGGTCCTCGTCTCGCGGCACTTCGCGTGCAGCGTCGATGAGAACGGCGATGTGCTGGCGTATCCGCAGGGCGATCTGACCGCCCCGCCGTCGGCGCGCCTGCCCAGGGGCGGGTTCTATTTCGATGCCATCGTTCGCCAGGAGCCGATCGACGAGGATCGTCTCGACCCGCAGGAATGGGCCGAGCAGTTCTCGCTGATCGCACAGCAGGACCTGGAATACCTGAATCGCGAGTCGCTCCGGCTCTACAACGACACAGATTTCGGCATTGTCGGTTCCTTTGGCGGAGCGGGTTTGGGCGATATCAGTCATGTGCCGGGCGTGGCGCTGCGCCGGCCGCGCGGTGTGCGCGATCCTCAGCTCTGGTACGAATGCCTGCTGACCCGGCCGGAGTACATACGCGGGATCTTTGCCATCCATACCGAATTCGCCCTGAAGAACCTGGATCTCTATCGCCAGGCTGTCGGCGATCGCATCGATGTGATCTTCATGAGCGGCACCGATTTCGGCACGCAGCGCGGCCTACTTGTCTCGCCGCAGACGTTTCGCGATCTGTGGAAGCCGTTCTACACTCGCGTCAATGCGTGGGTCCACGCCAACACCGGGTGGAAGACGCTCTTCCATAGCTGCGGCGCGATCGAGCCGCTGCTGGAGGATTTCATCGAGATGGGCGTGGATTGCATCAACCCCGTGCAACTCTCGGCCGAGGGGATGGACGCCGGGCAGCTCAAGGCGAAATACGGCCGGCGATTGGTCTTCTGGGGCGGCGGTGTCGATACGCAACGGACGCTGCCCTTTGGCAATCGCGACGAAGTGCGGCGGCAGGTGCGCCAGCGCGTGGAGATCCTCGGCCAGGGCGGCGGCTACGTGTTCAATCCCATTCACAACGTGCAGCATGGCACGCCGGTGGAGAATCTGCTGGCGATGTTCCGGGCAGTCTCAAGTAGGGTCTAGGGTCTGAATGTCTGGACCCTAAACCCTAAACCCTAAACCCTAGACCCTGATGATCGCCGACTCAGAGCAGTATGGGCGCCGCAAAGGTCCCGTCGCCCTTGCCCAGGAACACCTTGGCAACGGCCGCGACGGGAGTCGTGGCGGTGGCGGGGGTGGCCACGGGAGGCAGCGTGACGATGGCGTCGGCCTTGCCATCGCCGTTCAGGTCGCCGAAAACCGTGACGCCGGTGGGCAGAACGATAGGCTTGACCGCGGCAAACGTGCCATCGCCGTTACTCAGCCGCAGGACCAGCGAAGGCGGCGCGATCGGAGTGGGGGTAACGGTTGACGTGGCGCCGGTCGTTGTCGTAGCCGCCGGAGGCGGAGGCTGCACGACCAGGTCGGCTTTCTTGTCGCCGTTGAAATCGGCGATGGCGACGATGGCGCCGGCCACGCCCTGAATGGCCGCGGGGGCCGCGAAGGTGCCATCGCCCTTGCCGACGAGCAGCGACTTTGCCGCGGGGCTGTCAACGACGACGTCGATCTTGCCGTCGCCGGTCACATCGCCGACCAGCACATTTCCGGCGGGGGCCATCGTCGGGTTCTTCACGGGCGCAAAGGTGCCATCACCGTTGCCCAGCAGGACTTGCACGGCGATTTTCGGCAGCGCCGTGGCAGTGGCCGCGGGAACCGGTGCGCCCACGACGATGTCAACTTTGTGATCGCCGTTGACATCCGCAAGCTGCAGCGGCGCATCGGGCAGCGGCGATGTGGGTTTCGGCGCGGCGAATTTGCCATCGCCCAGCGACTTCATCCAGAATACGCCGGCGACGGTGGTGGCGCCCGCAGCCATAACGCCTTTGATCAGCAGATCCGCCTTGCCATCGCCATCGACGTCGGCGGCCATGACCGCTCCCTTGGGAGCGTTGGCCACGGCAATCGCAGCGCCGAACGTGCCGTCGCCCTTGCCCACGCGAATGGCCAGGCCGGCGGGGCTGGAGACGGCCAGATCGGTCTTGCCGTCGCCGGTGAAGTCACCCAGCACATAGACGGGTGGCGGCGGCGGTGGCGGAGGAGGAGGCGGCGGAGGGGGCACTGGCGTTGTACTGGCCAGCAACAGCCTCGATTCCAGTTCCATCAGCGAAGCACTTTCGATCGGACGTGCTCTCATAACATCACCTCGCAGGTTGCTCAGGCAGCGAGCGCCACCTGATCTCTCGAAGATAACCCACCACAGTCCACGTACGGCTGCGGCTTCATCTACATTTGTGCAGCACCTAGCTCTGCAGTTTAGCGAGGCGAGCGGATTTTCAAAGAGAAAAAATGGCGAAAAATGCAGCAGCGCAATCCCGCCTGCGCGGGGCCATGGTATCGCCATGGCAGGGCAATCGCATTTGAATTGTAGGGGCGGCTTTAGCCGCCGTAGGAGCCGTTCCCGGCGGCTAAAGCCACCCCCAACGAACGACACCTCGCTCAAATGCGATTGCCCTCATCGCCATGCGGGTCATTTCTGCCGCCGCGCCGGCGAATACGGAAGAAGTGGCCGATGGATTGACTCCTTTTCGGCGCTATTCCACCTTCTGCCCGCACTTGGTCGCCCAGCGCAGGATCGCCTGGAACTTGGGTGATTGGGCCGGGTCTTCATCGTAGAACTGCATCGCGCCCCAGCTTCCCCACTTGCTCCAGTTGCCGACGGAGGAGAAGTAGGCGAATGCATCGCCGCCAGCGGCCTCCCATGCGGCGAAATACTTGTCGTAGATCTGGCCCATGCGCGGATGGGCGTTGGCCGCGTGAAAGAGCTTGGTCACGGCGTCGTTGTTCTCGCCGCCGCCCACGCCAACCATGTGCTGCCCGCCCTCATAGGCGATGAGCTTCAGGCCGAATTCGTCGGCCACTTTCTTCTGCTCGGCGATCCAGCGGATCGACTCGGGCAGCGCCTTGGTCTCCATGTAGTCCAGGGCCTGATCGACGGTCCACGCCTGCACGGTCGCCGTTGTCAATCCCCGTCCCTGCACCGGCACGTTGCACGTGATGTACGGCGCCACGGCCAGCGCATCGGCGCTCTTCCAGGCATCCTGGAACTGCACGATCTGGCGCGAGACATACGCGTTGGCCGCCTGCGTCGGCAGCACGCGCACGAGGCGAGACCGGCCGCCGAAGACATCCTCCCAGATCTTGAATGTCTGCACGGAGCGATAGGCCGTGAACTTCCACGCGGCCTCCCACGGCTTTTCGGCGAAGGCGAGTTTCTGCCCCTGCTGGCCGGCCCAGCGGCTCTGCTCGAACATGCCGTTCCAGACTTCGTTGGAATACTCGACGTAGACCTTCAGGTTCGGGTCGAGCTTGTCCTTCACCATCCTGGCGAAACTGCGGACGAAGTCGTCATCGGCCAAATGAGGCATGCAGAACCACGGATCGGCCTTCTGGCGGTTGGCCAGGTCGATCATGACCTCCAGGCTCACGCCCTTGCCGCAGTACGTGGCGTTCGCGGGCGTCGGGCGATCCGGCCATTTCGCGATCTTCGATCCGTTGGTGTTCATCCAATCCATAAAGCGGATGCACGAAACGCCCTGCCACCGCTTGAGAAAGGCCGGATGAAACGGCTCTTTCTCATAGACATCGGCGAAGCCGGGCATAATCACGCGGATATTGCGGACATAGTTGGCCGGATTGGTCTGGTTGATCTTCAGGAAAAACCCGCCCTTGCTGGAATCGACATTGATCAGGAGTTTGCCGGCCGATGACGATGTGACAGCACCATTCGTGAAGCTGATCTTGCCCTCACCGTCATAGAGCACGGTGTACACGCCCGACGGATAGTGCCCGCCCTGAATGGTGCATAGCGGCGTCTCGGCCGAGCAGTCGGCGTCGAGCTTGGTCACCCAGCCATTTTCGTCCAGCGCCAGCGGCGGGCCCTTGCCCCAAGGCTCGCCCTCGCGCTGGCTGATCCACGGCCGGGCGAGGCGGAAGACATCGACGAAAGGCAGCTCGGTATTCCAGTCGGCCGGCCCGGAGAGGTTGATGCCCAACGAGGGCTTGGTAGTAGGCGCAGCGGGACAAGCTATGGCGAAGACCGCCACAGCCAACATCACGGCCAGAAGAGTGCGGAACATGCAAACAATCCTACGTTGAGTGAATCTGAAGCGGAAGCGTCAGCGCCCGTGTGCGGAGGCGGAAGCGTCAGCGCCCGTGTACGGAGGCGGAAGCGTCAGCGCCCGTGTACGGAGGCGGAAGCGTCAGCGCCCGCGTACCGAGGCGGAAGCGTCAGCGCCCGCGTGCGGAGGCGGAAGCGTCAGCGCCCGTGTACCGAGGCGGAAGCGTCAGCGCCCGCGTACGGAGGCGGAAGCGTCAGCGCCCGCCCTTCCCTTTCTGAAGCCCCAATCGGTGGGCGGACTACCGCCCACCCTACCCACTACCCACTGGATGCAAGGAACCCGCGACGTCGTGGCGTAGTTACTTTTCTGCTATCGCATCCCGCCCTGCGCCCGCCGATGCGAAATGGACAGCGCACACGCCTCCACAGAACGCAAAGACGCTTGACGCGACGCACGCCGGTTGTCAAAATATCAACGAGAGAGCCGATGGCTGCCAACGTTGCCTATCGTGTGAAGGCAGTTTTCCCGCCGTACTCCGATCGGCCGCTGCTGTTCTACGTCGTCACAGATCGATCCAAGAGCGACATCGCACAATCGGTCGGGGCGCGTGGATGGATAGTCAAGTCAGTATCGGGAGCTACAGCCGACGACCTGTCAGGCTTGCCACCCTTCGCTGATGTAGACAGACGTGTCCGGGTTGCCGTAGCCGAACGAGATGCTCAGCGCGCGAGATTGGAACGCGAACAGAAGGAACGAGCCGCTGCCGAAGCCATTGTCGCCGAGCAGCGCCGAGCCGAGGCGGCACGAATAGCTGAAGAGCGGAGGAGGGAGGAATCACGCGCTAGGCAGGCGAGACAGAAGGAAGCGGTACAGTCGCTCATGGGAGACATTTTGGGATGTCCACCTGAGTCGGCCGCAAGGGAAGTCGAGTTGTTTTCCGTGATTCGACACAAGGTCGAGTTGTTCCTCTCAGCCGGTAACCAGGCGGTGTACAACGCGATCTGTATAGACTGCGCAGAGTTTCACGCCCGCTATGGACCGAAGTGCCCAAGAGCCAGCCAGCTCCTCAAGATGCTTACGGCTGCCATGGGCCGATGCTATCAGTTGGAGGGAGAGGCAGCCGAGATCAGCTCGAAGTTCGGCGCCTTGGCAGCCTCGGCAGAGGCGGATATACGAGCAATCTCGTCCCGCTCCTATGTGTATGGCGGCGTGCTTGTTTAGCGCCGACCCTCGGCGAGTAAGAGAACGAAGTGGTTTTCGGATGTCGCGGAACGGCCGAAGGCCACTCATCCGGCCGGAACTGGGACCAGCAGCGGCGTAGCAGCCGGAGCGCGGAGCAGGCCACTGATCCAGTCGATGGCTTGGAGGGCTTTCTTGGCGAGAGTTCCCAACACGCTGGCGAGGATGCCCTGGGCCGCCGCGCCGTCCTCCGTGCGATTGCCGCCCCACACCTTACGGTTGACGATGGGTCCCTTCAGCGCCTGTTCGGCCCGGTAGTTGGTGGCGTCGATTCCGGGGATTCGCAGATAGGTGAACAGGTGACGCTGCTGGCGGAACAAATGGTCGGCGAAGCGTTCGTTGTCCGGGTTGGTTTTGGATTCGGAAAAGGGGATAGATTCGGAAAAGGGGATAAGTACATTTTACTCTCCCGCATGACCTGCACGGCAATCCAGGCCGCCCTCCTTACGGCGAACAGTGAACACTCAATACGACCCGCCACCGCTGGTGCTGAGGCCAGCGACAGCCCGGCCACGCGGTCGGGCCGTTCTGCGGCCGGGTCGGTGCAAGGGGTATGGCCCCGCCCCGCGAGACGTCCATGCCTTCCTTGAGCCGCATCGAAAACCGCCGCCTTGTTAGGTGGCCCGTTGCGCACATCGCCACCCCGCCGCGAAAAATCCCCCGCTTTTCCCCCGAAAATCCGCCACCGTGTTGCGCACTGTTACGCCGATCCGAACCGATTTGCACAGCGCCCGGGGATCTATAGAGGGACCCGCCGCGCTGGCACGTCCCTCTTGGAAAGGAGCAACCATGGCTCGACATCTGCATGTCGAGATGGCCTGCCCGGTGGCCTGGCCCGACGATCGAACATCGCCCCGCCCGGCATCCCCGGCCACCGCCCAGCGCTCTCCGTCCGCGCTCCACCACATTGTGGTGCGGGCTTCCAGCCTGCACTGTGCAACCGGAGCACGCGCATCTTGTCCCCCGACCGCCCGACGGGGCCGCTTTGGGGTCACTTCGTGCGCGCCAGGGGTCATTTTGTGCGCACCGGAGGTCGCTTTGTGCGCACCCAGGGTCGCTTTGTGCCGCCTTTTTCCAGGACGCATCCAAATAACTGAATGCAATCCCCAACTCTAACCCGCTCACTGGTGCACATTTATGCCCAACCCGACCGGAACAACTCGCCGAGAACATGAATTTCCACGAGCATTATGTCGCAATCTTGTCTGAATGTGGAACTCCAACGAAACGAACCCATGATCCTCCCCAACCCCATCCTCACCGCCGACTCTGAAGCTCTCGCCCTTCAATCCGAACCCCCCAACCCGCAATCCACTCCTCCGCATTCTCAATCTCCAGCCCCCTCCGCCTCTCCGCACCTCCGCGGTGAGCTTTCCCAAATCGAAAATCGAAAATCGAAAATCAGAAATCCCCAGAACGAACCCACCGATCCTCCCGCCCCAAACCCACAACCTCCCGCCGTGCCAGAGCTTGCGGATTCCACTCTCTCCTCCGCTCACACTGCCCTGCGAAACGAAGCCATCCCCATCACGCGTCTCTGCGCCTCCGCGGTGGGCCATCTGCAATCGAAAATCAAAAATCAAAACTCGAAAATCCCCCCTTGCGCTCACGCTCCCGCCTCACATCGATTCCACCAGCTCCCACGCGATCTGCGTCCAACGGTCGAATCGTTCCGGCCGGTTCTGGCACGTGTGCGTGTCCTTGAGGATCATCTCCAGCACACAGCCGTTTCGCCGGCACACCCCGATCGTGTGGCGGATGTACGCGCGGATCAGCTTCTCGTCGAAATCGCCGACGAGGTGCGCTGGCTGGGGCTTCCAGGAGAAGATGTAATTCCCCCGCAGTTTCTCGGCCGAGCGGTCCACATTGGCGGACGGCGAGATCGAGATACGCCGGATGTGCGGGATGGTGAAGACGCGATCGAGCTTGGCGGTGAGGTCTTCGCAGCAGCCATAGCCGTTCAGGCCGAATGGCGCGAGCAGGCGCTTCTCGTAGGCCAGGATGAACTGCTCGTGCTGGTCGGGGCCGACCTGGGCCATCTCCTGCGCCTCGGCGCTGCCCCACATGTCGCCCGGCCGGACGTGCTGGCCATCGAAATCGCGCCCGGGCAGCTCGTCACTGTAGCCCACGCCGCCGGAGCTGTGATAGGTGAAGTCGTTGTTGAGATCCAACAGACCGAGCTGTTCGTGCTGGCGGAGGAGCTGGCGATTGCCTTCTTCCAAGAACGCCATCGCATCGTGAAGCATGCCCGGATTGTCGTACATGTCGAGCATGACTTCTTCCAGCCCCCGCAGAGCTGTGTACTGGCCCATGAGGTGAAACGAGTAGTGGCACACGCCACGCAGGCGCACGTCGAGGATGTCTCCGAAAAGCTCCCGCGCCTGCTCCAGCCCGGCGAGCGTCTGGTTCTCATCGTAACTGATGCTGGGAATGCGCAGCTTCTTCAGGTCCTGCGGGCTTTTGATCACCGGGTCGAAATGCCACGCGCCGCGCTGGGTGGGGCTGGCGATGCGCCTCGATTCCAGGCCCCAGCCGCTGTTGCGCACGATCTTCTGGACCGACCATTCCTTCTCGATCGGCAGATCGTGGCGGAAGTGCTCGTGCTGGTAGATCCGCGCGCAGCGACCATTCGTGCTTGCGCGCCTCTTCGCCCTGGCATTGCAGCGCCGAGTCGGGCAGCAGCTCCTGCCACGAACCTTCGGGAAACACCAGGATCAGCGGCCGGCCGCGCCCCAGTGCATTGTGCTTTCGCCAGAGCTGCCGGCGCTCTTCCATCAGGGGGAGCGCGGCGATGTCGGCCACGCGATTCGCCAGCTCGCGCAGAATGGACCGATCGTGGTTGTCAATCATAGGGACCTACACTTCCCAGCCTTTGCGGTATTCGCGCTTCACCCAGCGGTTCAGCTCGGGCACGTTGGTGCATTGCATATTGGCGATGTCGTACTCGACCTTCCTGCCGATGCCGGCCTTGAGCGCGAGCTGTGCCATCAGCACGAACTCGGTGAACGGGCCGGCATAGGAGAAGTCGGCGCTGGAGGGCTGGCCGTCCTTGCAGGCGCGGAGGAAGTCGCCGAAATGGCCGCCCTTGACGCGCGGGATGCTGGCCGGCGGCATGGGGAACGCCTTGTGCGCTCCTCGGGCACGATGCGTGGGCCGGAGCCATAGTTGGCCGTGTACATGATGCCCTTGTCGCCGAGGTAAAGCGTCCCGCCGCCGCCCCAGCTCTTGTCGAACTGCCGGTTGTATTGCTTTTCCAATTCGGCCGCGATAGGGGGGTGATTCGGAACCTGGTTCTTGCCATCGGGACCGGCGCGGTTGCCTTCCCAGAGGTGTACCTTGATCTCCGGGGTGTCGCCGCGTGCGGGGAATGTCCATCGCACGGTGCTTCCCACCGGCGTGCGCTCGTCGCTGCCGCCGTTGACATCGAGCAGCTCGAGCGTGACGGACTTGGCCTCGCTGAGCTTCAATGCCCAGAAAACGCCGTCGAGCTGATGGCAGCCCCAGTCGGCGATGGTTCCGCCGCCGAAATCCCACCAGCCGCGCCAGGTGGCGGGGTGCAGGCCGTCATGGTAGTCGCGCTGCGCGGATGGTCCGAGCCACTGGTCCCAGTGCAGGTTTGCCGGCACGGGTTTGGTCGGCCCGCGGCCGCCGATGCCGCCGTTGACCATGCCGATCCACGTGTGCGTCTCGACGGGCTTGCCGATGGCGCCGGCCCAGATGTACTCGCACAGCCGGCGATAGCCCTCGCCGCTGTGGCCCTGGTTGCCCATCTGGGTCATGACCTTGTGCTTCTTCGCGGCCGCCGCGATCGTCCGCGCCTGATAGAGGTCGTGCGTGAGCGGCTTTTCGCAGAAGGTGTGCTTACCGTGCGCGATGGCCAGCAGCGACGCCGGGGCGTGGTTGTGATCGGGCGTGGCCACGAAGACGACGTCGATCTCTTTGGCCATCTTGTCGAACAACTCGCGATAGTCGAAGAAGGTCTTGAGGTTTGCGGTCTTGACGTTGGGGTTCTTCTCCAGGGACTTCATCGTGCTCGCCAGCCGGCCGTCATCCACATCGACCAGCGCGACCAGATTCTCGCCGGCGGTCGCGCCGACGCTGGCCATGCCCTGGCCATTGGCGCCGATAACGGCGGTGTTGAGCTTTGAGTTGGGCGAGGGCTGGGCGAGGATGAACGGACCTTGCAGCAGGCGCGAGGCGGCGATGGCGCCTGCGGCGGCCGCGGACTTCTTTATCAGACTGCGACGGCTGTGACGATGCATTCGAGGACTCCTTGTGTTGACTTCAATACCGCGAAGTCGGCTGCGGCGTTGGATTGCCGGCGATGCTGACAACCTGAAGGCTGAACTCCGAACGCGCCGAACGCGGTCCACCGTGTTGACATCATAATATTGAGATCGGGCCGATGACGGGGCGGTGATCGACGCCCGCCCGGTTGCCAGAATGCGTGCGCCGCCGTACAACCTTCCGGATGCGAAAGGCCTTCCTCTGCAACTGTGCGCAGGGTGACATCCTCGACGATGTGTTCGTCATCACCGACAAGCAATTCTCCGCGACCAGCACGGGCAAGTATTTCATCAAGGCCTTTCTCTCCGACCGGACCATGCAGGTCACTGCGCGGATGTGGAACGCGACGCGCGAGATCTTCAATGCCATCCCCGACAACAGCTTCGTGAGAATCCGCGGGCGGATCGAGAATTACCAGAACAACCTTCAGTTCATCATCGAGCAGATCGGACCGGCCAAGGCCGGCACGTTTGAGATCGCCGAACTCATCCCGCATACGGGCCGCGATATCCCGGAGATGTCGCGCCGGCTGGTTGAGATCATGGGGAGCATTCAGAATCGCCATCTGGCCGCGCTGATGCAGGCGTACCTGGACGACCAGCACTTGATGGACCTGTTCTGCAAGGCGCCGGCCGCGATGAGTTTTCATCACTCGTTCATCGGCGGGCTGCTGGAGCACACGCTGAACTCGATCGAGGTGGCTGACGTCGTCTGCCGCTTCTATCCCGGTCTTAACCGCGACATCGTCGTTGCCGGCATCTTCCTGCACGACATCGCCAAGACGTGGGAGCTGACCTACGACTGCGCCTTTGGCTACAGCGATGGCGGGCAGCTTGTCGGGCACATCGTCAAATCGGCCATCTGGGTCGAGCACAAACGCCGCAAGGCCGAGGAATTGCTGGGCGAGCCGATCCCGCAGCCGCTGGTAGACGTGCTGCAGCACATCATCATCAGCCACCACGGCGTGCCGGAGTTTGGCGCGATCAAAGCGCCGGCCACACCCGAGGCCATCGCGGTACATTACATCGACAATCTCGATGCGAAGCTGCAGATGGCGTTGGCGGCGACGCGCGGCCAGAACGGCGGCGAGGGGCGCTGGACGGAATACATGAAGGCGTTCGGCGGGCGGCTGTATCGTCCCGATCCCGCGCCGGCGGATGCGGAGGAGCGGGCGTTTCCCGAGCCGCCGCCGTCGGATGAGGATGTGCCGCCAGCGCCGCCGCCCGCAGCGCCGGGCAGGAAGCAGCCGGCCGCGCCCGCGGCGATGCCGGCGCTGAACAATCCGCTGTTTGAGGTGAACCGCAAGCCCTGAGTGCCTGAAGCGGAAGCGTCAGCGCCCGCTCAGACTTTGAGCGGGCGCTGGCGCTTCCGCTTCAGAAATACGAGCAACACCACTATGGAAGGAGGCCCCGTGAAGCTATCGATCCTGCGCGTGGACGATTTCCAGGTCAACGGCCTTGGCGACGCTGCTGCCTGGCAGAAGGCGCAGTGGCAGCCGCTGGCGCATCTGAACGGCATCGCCGACTACTCCAGTCGGTGCAAGTCGCTCTACTCGGCGAAGGGCATCTATTTCCTCTTCGACTGCGACGATCGCATCCTCACCTGCACCAAGACCGAGGACTTCGACGACATCTACAACGAGGATGTGGTCGAGGTGTTTCTCTGGCCGGACGAGGCGCAGCCGCTGTATTTCGAATATGAGATCTCGCCGCTGGGCGTGGAACTGCCGATCCTCGTGCCCAATCACAACGGCACGTTCTTCGGCTGGCGGCCGTGGCACTACGAGGGCGAGCGACTCGTGCGCCGGGCCACCTCGGTGCGGGGCGGGGCGAAGAAGTCGATGGCCAGGATCAGCGGGTGGATGGCCGAGTTCTTCATCCCGTTCGCGCTGTTTCGCGGGCTGGGCAACTGCCCGCCCACTTCCGGAACTCTGTGGCGGGCGAACATGTATCGCATCGACTACGACGGCGGCGCTGCGGCGCAGTGGGCCTGGAGCGATCCGGGCGGCCCGAGCTTCCACGCGTTCCGGCACTTCGGAACGATGGTCTTTGAGTGAGATGCGTGTTCTGAAGCGGAAACGTGAGCGCCCGCCCAAGTCCAGGGCGGGCGCTCGACGCTTCCGCTTCATGGACTTACCACCGCAAGACGACTTCAACCGCCGATCCTTCCGCAACCAGCGCTTCCCGTTCCAGCACCAGCCGCACGTCAGCTCCGGCCGCTCGAACCGCCGCCGCGACGGCCTGGCCGGCTACAGTGACGGTGGCCGTCGTCGCAGCCTTGGGCACTGCGAAGACCAGTTCCTTGAGCTGCAGTCGGCCGTGGCGCACTTCGATCCGCTCGGTCTGCTGGTTTTCCTTACGCTGCTGGACGAACAGCCCCCAGCCCTCCGGCGCGGTGAAGAACGAGCGGTGGTCTTCCGGCTGCCACTTGGGCTTGAAGCCGAGGATGCCCTTGGGGCCTTCCAGCACGAGGCCCTGGCGAGGCGATCAGCAGCGACCAGGAACTCATCGCCCGGGCGTAGAACTTGCCGCATTCCAGCTCGTTGTACGGATTGCCGCCGGGGCCGGAGTTCAGCCCGTCGCGGCGCCGGCCGTCGTAGCGGCTGCGCGCCATGCGGACGATCTGCCGGGCCTGCGTCGATCAGCCCCTCGTAGATCATCGCGCCGGCGGCGGCGTATTCGATGCCGGTCCACACCTCGTCGGCGTAGAGGATGAAGGGGTTGGGCCGGCCGCCGTGCGGCCAGGTGCAGATGATCAGCCCGCCTTCGTCGTCGGGGATGTACCGCCGCGGGATCTTGCTTGAACCCGGCGAACTTCTCGCGGAAGTTGTGCTTCATCACCGCCGCCAGGGCGCTCTTCACGCGATCGGCGGGATACAGATAGCCGAGGTCGAGCATGTGGGCCCACCACTGCCCCAGCAGCTGGTCGGCGTGGCAGCCGGTGTTGTAGTCGCGGGCCGGCTTGGGCTCGGGAATCTGGATGTAGTACTCGCCGTTCCAGAGCTTCTCGTTCTGGTTCTTCATGCCCGCCTCGCGGACCGCCCGCCAGCGCTGGCCGCTCTCCGCGTCGCCCATCACGCTCGGCCAGTCGCTCGCCGGCGGCCAGGGCGGCCAGGTACTGCGAGCCGATGAAGGTGTTGGCGCCGGAGACGGCCGTGTCGTAGGTGTTCCACTGATGCCCGTGCGGCATGCCTTCGCGGTCGTGGTCGATGGCCTGGATCAGCCAGTCGACGGCCTTCTTCACGCCTGGCCAGATCGTTTCAAGGAACTGCCGGTCGGGGCTGAGCTGGTATTCGCGCAGCGCCGCCTCGATGCAGGCGCAGTGGCCGTCGATGAACGCGCCGTGCGGGCCATGCTCGCGGTGCGAGGTCTCGCCGTTGGGGTGCAGGAAGGTGACGAAGTTCGAGATCCGCATGTTCTGCCCGACGGCGGGGAACAGCCGGGCGTGGCTCTGGGCGTAGTTCCAAACGTGCGTGCAGTTCAGCGGGCAGCAGCCGTAGCTGCCCTCGAAGCCGCCGAAGTAGCCGTCCTCCGACCAGAAGCAGGTCGGCCCGCGGAGGATGACGCTCTGCGAGGTCATGGCGTCGAGGAACTCCTCGGGCAGGTTCGACTGGTAGACGCGTCTCGTGGTAGAGCCGCGTCCGCTCCCAGAGGGCATCGCATGTTTGCGGCCAGGTAAGCGGCCACGGCCGGCGCGTCGGGCCAGCGCCGGCTGTAGAGATTGCCCGCGTGCTGGAACCGCTGCACGTTGGGGAAGTGCCAGGTGATGGCGAAGGTCACCGTGCGCGACTCGCCGGCCTGCAGCGTGAAGGGCACGGCCGAGGGCGGCGTTGATCGTCTCGCCGGGCTTGCTGATGGCCTCCGCCGCCGGCTGGGCTTTGGCGGGATCGGCGATGAATGCAGCCAGATCCTCGGCGCGCGACCACGCTGGCAGCGCCATCGCCTCGGGATCGAATGCCGCCAGGGCCATGGTGCCCCAGGCCGGTGTTGCCGGGCACGAGCCGCTCGCCGGCCTTGAGCGGCTCGCCCCGCGAGGCGGCCAGCAGCTCGCTGCCCCAACTCCAGGGCAGCCCGCTGGCCAGCGCCAGGATGATTCGCCCCTTGCCCAGCGGCCCCTCGATCACCAGCGGATCGCCATCGGGCGTGCTCGCCAGAGCGCGATAGCCATCGCGCCGGCCGGAAGCCGCTCAGTCGCGTATAGCCAGTTACCTTCCACTCGGCCGCGATCTTCTTCAGCGCGGCCGGCGCGTGCTTCCGTCGAGCATCACGCCCGCCGCCGGCAGCGTCGCCTTCTCCGCGGCGGTGAAAGTCAGTGCTCACAGCCTTGGCCGCCGTGTCGGCCGCCGTGCCCTGGGCCAGCAGCGGCTCGGGCGGGAGATCGGAGAAGATGATCTGGTCGATGTTGATGTGGCCCCAGCCGTCGGAGCTGCTGATCGACGATCTCGATCACCGCCTCCTTGCCCTTCAGATCGGCCACGTCCCAGCTGGCCGGCTCCAGGGCCTCGCGGTCCTTGCCGGTCGCGGTGCGGACCACCTTGTCCGCCGACGCGGAGATTGATGCAGGTCTGGCCTGGGATGGTTGCCGCCGCCGATCAGGAAGCCGATGTAGCGCCGCTCGATGGTGAACGGCTTGGACGTGGCCGTGCCCTGCGGGCCGTCGCCGCCCTGGAACGTGTTGACCAGCCCTTGGCCGGCGAAACCGGTCACCGGCTGCTGGCTGGCTTCGGTGCCGTGGGAAGGGCCCTTGCCGAAGGCCGTGCCGGTGATCGTCCAGCCTTCGTAGGTCTTGCCTCTCGAAATCCTCGAACACCGTGAACGCATCGGTCGGGTTCGACGATTGCGCAGCTTGGCCAGTGTGGAGAAGAACCCGGCCGACACGCCGTCCGCCAGCACCACGCCGCCCTGCGCGGCGATCCGCGCCAGAGGATCGGCCGCCTGCGGCGAAAGGCCCGACACTCCGGCCAGCCAGAGCATTTCCGCGCCAGGCACTTCCGCGCCGCTGGCGTTGCGGACCTTCACCGGCCCGCTGGCCACGGGGTCGGCCGACTTGTCCATGGCCACGGCCACCATGGCATTCTCGCGCATCACGCGGTTGCGGTTCCCGCCGTATCCGCCGAAGCGCACGCCCTGGATGTTGCCCGCGCCGCCGCTGCCGACGGCGTTCTGCAGCGTCGCGAATAGCGTCACCTCAGCGGCCGAGTTGCCGGGATTCTTCGCCGTCAGCCGGAAGATTGCGCAGGGGATCGATGAGTTGGCCGCATCCAGCGGGATCATCGGATTCGCCGCTTCCAGCAGCACCTGGACGGGCAGGGCCGGCATCGTGGAACGCCAGCCGCGCGATCGGATATCCGCCTTCGTACTCGAGCGACTCGACCGGCTTGAGCGAGCCCTCGCCTTTCGTCTGGAGCACGCGCGTTACCGCGGCGCCTTTGCCGTCGCCTACGCGCACGGCAAAGAAGCTGTCGGGGATGTGCGTCTCGCTCAGGTTATTGAAGATCTGCCAGACGGCCAGTCGCCCCTGGCCGTCGAGCCAGATGCTGCCGGTGCCGATGCCGCCGATGGGCATGCCGACCGCCTCGAGATTCCTGCCTTTGTAGACTCGCGCCGGCGTCAGCGGATAAACCTGCGGGCCTGACGCCTTGGGCAGGGTCAACGGCGGCTGCCCAGCTACGTCCGCAGCCATTGCGGATTGGCCGGCCAACGCCAGCGCCGCCGTGCTGGCCGCCAGCATCCCCATGAAATCGCGTCGGCTGAACTGGTTCTCCGGCTCCTGGCCACATCGCCCACCACAGCATCGGCATTCATTGGACATGTTCACTCCTAACCTATTTCGCCCCTTCAAAGACATACAGCAGAATCGAACCGGCCGGCAGGCCGCCTTTCGCGCCGCCGGTGGTGTCATTCACGGTCATCGTGCCATCCTTGATCGCGATCGCGGCGATGTCCTGCGACTCGGGCTTGATGGTCAGCTTTTCGCGGTTGCTCTGCCGCGGGTCGCCGGCCAGCTTGTGCAGCGTGATCTTCGCGGCCGACTGGAACGGCAGGCGAAGCGTGACAGCGGTCGAGCCATCGCCGAAATCGTGGCCATCGTGATTACCATCGAGCTTGCGCGAAACCACGAACACCGACCAGCGATCGCCATCGCGCATCGCATACGCGCTGGCGAGCGGGTGAACCTTCTTGTCCCAGCGAATCGTCGGGACGGACTTGTCCTCGACCGCCATCAGGTCGCCGCTGGCGAAACGGTTGCGCATCGCCAACGCCTGCCAGCCGGGGCTGGGACGCAGGCCATCCCACAGCGGCGTGTGGCTGTTCCAGTAGAGCCCCTGGCCATAGCCGAGGAAGTTCTGATAGGTCCAGCCATAGGCGTAGCTCCGCATCCAAGCATCCAGGGCCGCGACCGCCATGGCCAGCGACTTGCCGTACTTTTCATTGGCCAGCTTCTGTTCGGGCGAATCCCGGCCGGGAAGAGCATAGCCGCTGGGGCCGCCTTCATACGCCACGATGTCATACGGATGATGACTCTTCGCCAGCGCATCGCGAGCCTCGCCCATCTTGATCTGGCTGGCCTGCGGCCCGGCCAGGAAACCCAGCAGCGTCCCCTGCACGCCGTGATCGTCGAAGAGGCCGCCCGACTTGTCGCCCGTTTCCCATTTGGGTCCAACATAGTTGGCATGCCCCAGCGCATTGGCATATGGGCAGGTCTGCATCGCCTCCTCGCCGTAGCCGCGGACCTTGCCATCCCTGTCAACAGTGCCGTTGTAGCCCGCGCCCGATGCAGAAGCGAATCTTGGCGTCGAGGTCTGCCGCTCTTCCAATACGGGCTGCTCTTCATCACCTCGATGAGATACCGGCAGAAATGCCCATACTCCGGCCCGCCTTGCCAGATCATGTTGTAGCGATTGAAGCCGAGCCAATCGGCGAAGTGGCCGTTGTGCCAGGTCTCATTGCCGAACTCGACGAGAATCTCGGCGAATTCGTCTGTCCACGGGGTCGCGATTCCGCGCTGCTGATATCGCCGATATGCCCATGGCTTGGACTGCGGCGTGTCGCGCTGCGGGTCATACGGCGCGGCCAGATATTCGATGAAATTCAGCCAGTCCTGCTCGCCGTGGAGGATGTGCTGCAAGACCAGCCACGGGCGCATGCGCGTCTGCGGCGAATCGCCGGTGCGCAGGTCGAAGCTCAGCCCCATCGGCAGCGTCATGTCCATCGTGCCGCGGACGGAGGTGCTCCAATCGGGATTGACGCAGGCGTTGGCGTGCCAGCTCAGGATCGACGACATCGTCGCATCGCGATTGAGGAACCAGATGCGATGCGCGCCTTTCGGCCCGGCCGCCGGCTGCGAAGCCAGCAACTCATCCAGCACCGTCGGATTGGGCACATAGAGCTTGTCCGCATCCTCCGGGCGATCGACGCGGAAGATGCGGCAGTTGTCCATCCACAGCATGCCCGGGCCGGTGAAGCTGAACGTGTGGCCGAAATGCCACGGCTGGGTCGGGCGCTCGGGGCCGGCGAAGTCGAAGGTGTACTTGCGCCACTCGCCGCTCACCCGAAACGTGTGCGTGATATCCGGATAGCCCTTGGCGTAGGAGAACGCGACGGCGCCGTTACCGCCCAGGCCTTCCTGACGCAGCCACACCTCCAGCCGGTATTGCTTGCCGGGTTCGAGCTGGCCATACCAGATCGATTCACCGCCGTGCTGCGTGCCGATGAAGACCGTCTGGCTGATGCGCTGCTCGCCGGCGGCCGCCTTCACCTGCATGCAGGTCTCGCCGGGGTCGATCATGTCGGCGGGAAGAGGCTTTGGATGCGGCACGAGCGAGAACGACACGCCCTTGACGTCGCCACTCCAATACCACGACGGCCGGTCCATCGGGTTGCCGATGCCGCGCACGCGCGGGTTGACATACTTCATGTCGAAGTTGTCGAAGCGCTTTTCGAGAACGATGTAGTCCCATCTTTCCAGCTTGGGCGCCCCGTCGGAGATGAAGACGCGCTGTACTTGCTGGGCGGCCGGGGCCGTCGATCGCTTGAGCCGATAGATCACGCCTGGCGTGGCACTGGGCTTCCACGAAAGCGTGACGCAGCCGTCGCCAGCCGTCGCCGTCAGATCCTGCGGCGGCGCGGGCTTCGCCTTGTCGGCGGCCGGTGTCTTGGGATTCAGCACGTACCAGCGTGCGTCGGCGCGGCCCTTGGCATCGGTGACGCGCAGCTCGAATCGTAGATCGGCGACGTCGGCGGCCGGCGTGCCGGCAATCCGCCCTGTCGCGGGATCTACCTTGAGGTTCAGGCTGGCGGGGAATTGGATGGGACTACGGTCCTTGTCGAGCAGCTCCCATCGATACGGCGCAGCACCGCCGAAAACCTTGGGCGCGAACTCGAACTTGCCGCCGCTTTTCAAGTCAGGCAGCTTGTCACCGTCTGTCGAGACGATGATGTGCGGTGGCACGTCGGCGCCGGCCTTGGGTGCGATGCTCACTTCGTTGGAGAGGTCCGACTCCTGATTGTCTCCCCGCACCGCCACCACCGCATACCAATATGTCCGGCCATTCTCCAGCGCCGACGCATCCGTCACGCTGAGATTGCCGTGGCGAATGTTGGCGTTGGGATAGGGTGTGCAGTAGACGTTCGCGATCCAACCGCCGTCGGGGAAACCAGGGCTGCCCTCCGGGATGACCGTCGTCTTGCCGATGAACTGCGCATGGTCGGCCTTGTCGATGTCCAGGTAATCGCCCTTGGCCGGCAGCGGAGCATTGGCCTTGTCCACCAGTCGGTAGATGCGCAGGTTCGCCCCGCTGAGGAATCCGCTTGCCCACAGGTCGTACCAACTCGTGCCGGGGCCATCGATCTCGAACCAGTTGGCGCCACAGTTCTTCACGCGATGCAGGTTGCACCAGTGGATCGGCTCGTTGCCGCTGTTATGGACGAAGTTGTTGGCCGCCCACTCGACAGCGCCGCAGCGGCCCCAGTCGTTGGCCCCCAGCGGCAGGACCTTTTCGCGCGGGCGAAGGACTTGCGTGGTGATGGCGAACTCGGCGGGCGCGTCGGGGTTGGCCGCTGCTTCCGCAGCCGATGACTGCGCCGAAGGCAACCAGCCCAATACCGATCCCAACGAAAGCACGATAAGAGACCAGCGGAATCTCGTGACCATGATACTCCTTCCGATCCAACGTCTATGCGCATGTCTGAAGCGGAAGCGTCAGCGCCCGCTCCAACGCAGGGCGGGCGCTGACGCTTCCGCTTCAGACAGACATCGCATGGCTATGCACTTTACACGCTTCCTTCCGCGCCGGCAAAACCTGCAACTTCCCCGGCCGGCCCTCGTCCAAGTAGACTGTGCCATCAACTTGAGGAGAAACTCATGAAGGTTGCGTCCATCGTTGCGGTCCTGGCGTCCTTGGCGGTGAACCTCCGCGCGGCCGACGCTCCGCCCGATAAGGCCCAGCAGTCGGTCCCCGTCAGAGTCGTCGTCCTCTTCTCCAGCGGCGTTGGCTACTTCGAGCACATCGGCAGCGTTACCGGCGATTCATCCACCGAGCTGCGTTTCAAGACCAACCAGATCAACGACATCCTTAAATCGCTGGTTCTCCAGGACACCGGCGGCGGCAAGATCGGCACCATCGTCTATCCGTCGCAGGATCCGATCGGCAAGATTCTCCGCTCGTTCCAGGTCGACATCACCAGCAACCCCTCGCTGGCCGAGCTGCTCAACCAGCTCCGCGAGGCCAAGGTCAAGATGTCGGCCGGGACCGAGAACCTTGAAGGCACGGTGCTGGGCTGCGAGAAGAAGCCCAAGGCCGTCGGCCAGACCAGCATCGAGGTCTCGGTCATCAACATCCTCAGCGGCGGCGTGATTCGCTCGATGCCGCTGGACCAGGTCGACAAGATCGAGCTTGAGGACCGCCAACTCCAGGAAGAATTGAACAAGGCCCTCACGGCGCTGAGTCAGGCCCGCGACCAGGACAAGAAGCCCGTGACGATCCGTTTCCAGGGCCAGGGTGAGAGACTCGTGCGGGTCGGCTACGTTGTCGAAACGCCCGTCTGGAAGAGCAGCTATCGGCTGATGATCGGTGCCGGCAAGAATGACAAGAGCAACCTGCAAGGCTGGGCCATTGTCGAAAACCAGACTGACAACGACTGGAATGATGTGCAGATGAGCCTCGTGAGTGGCCGGCCGATCAGCTTCATTCAGGAACTGTATCAGCCGCTGTACGTGCCGCGGCCGGTCGTGCAGCCGGAGTTGTACGCCAGTCTTCGACCGCAGACGTACGAGGCGGGGATGGAACTCAAGAAGGCGGATTGCGCGGCCGCCATGCCCGCAGCGCCTCCTATGGCCGCCCGAGCGCTCAACCGTGCCGAAGGTTGCAGGTCCATGGATGCCGCGGCGGCCGATGAGAAAGCCGGCGCGGCCGCTGGCGACGATTACCTTGGCAGGTCCATGGACGCCTCCGCCTCGGTCGCATCCGTCGCGTCGGCGGCCAAGATCGGCGAGCTGTTTCAGTACACCGTCGGCAACGTCTCACTTCCCCGCCAGCGCTCGGCCATGATCCCGATCATCACCGATCCGATCGAGGTCGAGAAACTCTCGATCTACAACCAGAACGTCCTTCCCAAGAATCCCCTCAATGGCGCCAAGGTGAAGAACACCACGGGCAAGCACCTCTTGGCCGGCCCGATAACGGTACTCGAAGCCAACAGCTATGCCGGCGATGCCCGCATCGACAACGTCCCGCCTGGCCAGGAGCGGCTCATCTCCTACGGCATCGACCTGCAGGTGCTGGTCAATGCCAGCAAGAACAAGAACGAGAGCGCCATCGTCTCCGGCAAAATCATCAAGGGCGTGCTGAACATCCGCCGCCGCAACGTCTTCACCCAGGATTACACCGCCGAGAATAAGAGCGAGAACGACAAGACCCTCATCGTCGAGCATCCCTTCCGCCAAGGCTGGAAACTGGTCGAAGGCACGCCCAAGCCTGCCGAGACGACCGAGGCGCTCTATCGCTTCAAGGAAAGCCTTGCCGCGGGCAAACAGGCCACGCTCACGGTAAAGGAAGAGATCGTCAACAGCGAAACCATCGCGATCCTGCCGATGGACACCAACGCGCTGGACTTCTACAGCAAGACCGGCGAGATCGGCAAGGATGTCCGCGACGCTCTGGCGAAGGCCGCCGGTTTCAAGGGCCAACTCGTCGATACGCAGCGGAAGATCGACGCCCTCAAAGCCGAGCTCAACGCCATCACTCAGGACCAGAACCGCATCCGCGAGAACATCAAGACGGTCCCCGACAAGAGCGCGCTGAAGAATCGGCTGCTTGAAAAGCTCGATGAGCAGGAGAAACGCATCGACGAGATCTTCAAGAGCATCGATCAGCTCACCAAGACGCTCGACCAGCAGCGCAAGGCGCTGGAGGACTATCTCAGCAATCTGAATGTGGGCGAGTGATGGGGATTTTCGATTTCTGATTTTCGATTTTCGATTGGGAGCAGCCCAATCGAAAATCGAAAATTCAAAATCAAAAATTCCTCAGTTCCTCAATTGCCCGCGCAATCTCTTGCGCCGCCTCTCGATCGGCTCCGGCCGTTTCGTGAAGCTGGTCATGTCGGTCGTGATGTCCGCCGGGACTTCCAGCAGTGGCTCGTACTGCTTCCGCTTCTCCGGCGGCAGTTTCATCACCAGGTCGCGCAGGATGCAGAGATACTCGTAATCCTCGATGCCATCGCGGAGCATTTCCCACCGAATGGTCTCCACCGGCCCCCCCAGCACCGGGCCAGGTGGCGAGGCGCTGGCCGCCGACTCCGGCGGATACAGGAATCGGCCATCGCCATTGCCCCACGGGCTCTTCACGCCGGTGGCCGTCCCGTAGCCCGAGACCCAGCTCATCGGATCGTCATACGGATTCTGCGGCTTTCCTGCGTCGGGATACGCCGTGTTGCTGGTCCAGTAGGTCGTGTCCCAGATGAGGATGCCGTCGATCTTGCGCTGCCAGGTTTGCCACAGCCACACGCGCAGCTCGACGGCCGGATGATCGAAGAACAGCGTGGCGTAGGGCGCCTTGGGGCCGCAGCACACGTACCACCAGAATTTCTCGCCGGCCTTGCGCCGCTCCTCGGCGCGGTCGTGCCGGTAGTTGGGCGTGACGGGGCACCAGATGTTCGGCCCGCCGACAAGTTCCGGCTCTACCTGCACCGTCAACATGCGATTCAGATCGGCGCGGCCGACTTGAGCTTGCGAAAGCCGTTGCTCACAAACGCATAGTCCTTGCGATCCGGCTCGTCGAACCAGTAGACGAATGCCTCCTTGAGCCAGCCCCTGTCGCGCAGGTGCTGCTGCAGGATGCGGCAGTAGTTGGTGAACGCGGTCTTGTATTCGGGCGAATCCTCGCGGAAGCCCAGCAGTTGCGGATCGACGCGCTGGTGGAATGTCCCGCCGCCCATGCCGGGGATGTGGATCTGGAATGTGTTGAAATGATGGACGTTGATTGCCCGTTCGATGGCCGAATCCCACGCGGTGAAATCGAGCTTGGGCGTGAGGGTCTTGCGGTCCCACGTGACTTTGATCGGATCGAGCGGGGCGGGGTCGTAGGTCGAGATATGGTGCGATGCGAAACTGGCCAGGTACTTCTCCAGCACCGCCCGTCGGTCCTCCACCTTCTCCAGCTTCTGATATCGCCAGACATTATGCGGTGAGAAGCCCAGCGCGCTGGCGCAGGTCATGCGGTCGGGCAGGGCGAAGTTGAAGACCTTCACCTCCAGCGCGGCCGAGTCGCTCCAACCGTCGGCGCTGAGCTGAATCCTCCCGCGATAGGTTCCGGCCGGCGCATCGCGCGGCACGGTGACGCGCACCCACAGCGGCTGATTGCGATTGGCCTCAAGATCGATGGGCGCATCCAGCGGCGGCAGCGGCTCCGGCCAGAGCCCGACGGTCGAAGTCGAATCGGTCGGATGAGTCACCATCAGATAGCGCTCGCGGAGGATCTGCACGCGCTCGGCCGGGATCGTCGCTCCGTTCGGCCCGACCAGCGCGTCAGCCTTCGCCACGAAGCCGTGCAACGCCTTGGTCGGCCGGATCACCAGTTGCGCCGCCTCGGCCTCGTTCTTCGCGGCGGAGATACTGATGGCCGCCGATTGCCGAGTCCTCAGTGGCAGCGGCCGGGTGCGGCTGATCCGGTAGCTGCTGCTGGCCCACCACAGCGCAGCATCGTCTTTCGCCGAGAGCAGGGCTGGCCGTAAGAGCTGTCGTGAAGTGCCGGCACAAGCACGGTTGTCTCGGCCGAGTAGATCGCATCTTCACCCACTTTGATTGCGAAGAGCAGCCGATTCGTGCCTGGATATTCCAGGGCGTACACGCGCTCGGTGGCGTTGTCCCCGGGTTTGAGCGTCTGCGGCGCAGCCCACCTGCTGAATTCCGCCGGCGGCCCTTGGCTCTGATCATCGACGGTGATATTCGCATCAATGGAAGCGTTGCCGCTGTTGCGGACAGCGGCGATGACCACATTCTTCCCGCCGGGCACCGCCTCGCCGATTCCCTCCACCTTCACCGCCAGTCTCGGATCGGACTTCGTCACGGCAAGGAACCGCGTGGCACCCACGAGCTGCGCCGGTGGGCCGGAAACCGTGGCGCGGTAGCTGTAGTAGCCGACCTGCAGCGATGGATTCCCGTCGGCCGCCGATGCGCTCAGGCGAATCCACACTTCATCCGCCGGCATAAGCGTGGCCGGAATCGCGAAGCTCTTGCCCGTGAGCTTGTCGATGCTGTCGAGGATCTGCCACGTCTTGCCGTTGACCGAAGCCTCGACGTTCAACTGGCCGCGCGCGTGCCAGACCACTGATACGTTTAACTCGGCGCTGGCCTGCTTCCGGCCGGCAAGCCGATGTCGATAGATTACCTCCGAGCCTTTGGCGAAGCACCATCGGTCGGTGTTGAAATCGCAGTCATTGGCGCACAGCGCCCGGCTCTGGTTGCGCGACTCGCCTCGATAGGGGGCATCAAACGTGTATTCGTTGCCGATCAGCGTTTCCCCCTCGCCAAGTTCCAACTCTCCCTCGCGCGAGTAGAGAGGAATGGCCGGGTGGAGTTGAACCGCCGCGAACGCCACCGTGCCGTTGACCTCCCATTGTCCGAAGCGCAGGTTGCATTCCTCATCGCGCAACGTCGCGGGCGTGACGAAGATCGACTCGTGGGTCTGCCAGTCGGGCGAGATGCTCCCCAGGTCGCGATTGCAGAACCCCGGCCCGCTGATGGGCGTGCCGCCGGATGCGCCCATCGACCGCGCCTGAAATCGCAGGCGATAGACGGCCTGTGGCGCGAATGCGATCCGGCCACTGCGCCAGGAGCTATTGTCCTTTCCGCCACCGGTGATGCTCACCGTGCGCAACCCGGCCGGCGGGCCGTCCTTCAGCCACTCGCCCTTCCCGCCGACCAGCGTCCAGCCATCGGGCTGGTCTCGTCCGGATTCGAATGCGCCATTCGGAACGAGACTCTGCGCGACACTGAGGCTTGAGAAGGCAAAGATGGACAATACCCACGCGAGTGCGAATCGCATGATTAACTCCTTCTGGAGGATTCCAGAAAGCCCACGGCTACAGGTCGCGGCCGCGAAGGGCGCGAGGCAGATCCCGCGCACCATGGACGATTGCGCCGATGTGAATGGCCTCGCCCCTGACGCGATAGATGACACGATATCGCTGAACGATGACCTCGCGAACCGCATCGTCGTCCATTTCGGGCACACGCCGTCCCATGCGCGGAAAATCAACGAGAAGGTCAACAGCGGTCAAAACCCGCTGGATGAACGCCGCGGCGTAGCTATCTGAGTCGCGCGCAATATACGCGCGGATCTCCGTTAGGTCCGCCACGGCCTGCGGAGACCAGATCACTCGGTAGGCCATGTCGCGAACTGCTTCTTGACTTCGTCGTGGGGAATGCCCTGGCCCTCGTCAATCGCCCTGAATCCGGACTCGACCTTCTCGATGAGGTAGAGCTGATATTGCACATCCTCCATCGAGCAGTCATCCGGCAACTGATCCAATACCTTTCGAACCTGCTCTTTTGCGCTCATCGTGTGCCTCTCGTTGGCATCGCTTGATTATAGCGTCATGAAGTCGCAGTGAAACGTGCCCCGGCGCAAGATTCATGCGGTCATTCCGGCGAGTTCCCATCCTTTCCTATATTCCCGCCGCAGGTACGCATCCGCCTCCGGCGCATTGGTTGCCTTGAGCTTCACCGCATCCCACTCCAGCCGCTTACCCACGCGATGAGCCACATTTCCGAGCAGCGCCGTCTCGGTCAGCACGCCGGCATAGTCGAAATTGCACAGCGCGGCCGGACCGCCCTTGCACGCATTGATCCACTCGCGGTGGTGGCCGACCGACTTGGCGATCGTCGGCGCAGGCCGCTTGTACTCCTTGAACTGGTCCTGCGGCAGGAGCAGGTGCTTGCCATAGTCGGTCAGCAGCATTCCCTTCTCGCCGACGAACAGCGAGCCGCTCTGCCACTCCTTCTGGTTGGGGACCGTCCCATCGGCGAACTGCGGCGGCTTGTGATCGCCGTGATACCACGTGACCTTCACCGGCCCGCGGTTGCCGATGGCCGGATGCTCGTAGTTGACGATGAGCCACTGCGGCGTGGCCTCGGGATGAACGGCGGGGCCTTGCGATTCCACGGATGTGCAGTGTTTCAGTCCGAGCGCCCAATAGGCAATATCCATGTGGTGGCAGCCAAAGTCCCCGAGCATGCCGCTGCCGAAATCCCACCAGCCGCGCCAGCGGAACGGCGCATACGCCGGGTGATACGGCCGATACGGCGCGGGACCGAGCCACAGGTCCCAGTTGAGATTCGCCGGAACCGGCGGCGTATCCTTGGGCCGGTCGCCGCCGTGATATCCGCCGCTAACCCAGACGTGGACCTGGCTGACGGCTCCGATGGCGCCGGCCTGGATCAACTCCACAACGCGGCGGTAGTTGTCCTCGGCATGAATCTGCGTGCCCATTTGCGTGGCGACTTTGGCCTTGGCGGCCGCCTCGCGAACCTGCCGCGCCTCCCACACCGAGTGGGTCAGCGGCTTCTCGCAGTAGACATGCTTGCCCAGGGCGATGGCCGCCAGCGCTGGATGCGCATGGCTGTGGTCGGGCGTGCTGATGACGACGGCGTCGATGTCCTTCTGCTCCAGCATCTTCCGCCAGTCGGCGTACTGCCGGGCCTTTGGGGTTTCCTTCTCCGCCGTCGAGAGCAGGTTCTTCTCGTCCACATCGCAGATGGCGACGATGTTCTCGCTCATGACGCCGTGGAGATTGTCCCGCCCGCGCCGCGCGGGCCGATGATGGCGATGTTCAGCTTCTGATCGGGCGAACGACTCTGAGCCAGCGATGGAAATGTGCTATAAGCGCTGATGCCGATGGCCAGGCCGCCTTTGAGCAGTTGCCGCCGCGAGAAATGGTGGGTCATGAGCTTCTCCTTAACCTCACATACAGGGCGGCGGTGCGGGGGTTGCAACTTGTGCCGCCAGTGCCCTCACTGGCGGTCTGCGCGCCTGCGTATTCCGAATCGCGCATTTGCGCCGGTGAGGGCACCGGCGGCGCAGGTAACTTGATCCCCTCGCCTCCGCGTGTTATGTGTCTTCCTCCAGCCGATCGGCTGGTCAGCAAACTACTCAAGCCAGGAGCCCGAAGTCATGCCAACTCGCTCACAACTCTCACGGCGTTCGCTTCTCAAAGGCATCGGTGCGGCCGGCGTCGCCGCCAGTGTGTTTCCACAGATCCTGCCCTCGGGCGCATGGGGGGCGGCCAACAACAAGCTGAACATCGCGTTGCTCGCCTGCGGCGGGCGCATGCAGCAGCTCTTCGGATCATACAAGAGCGAGAACATCGTCGCGATCTGCGATGTCAATGCCGCCCGCGTGGCCCAGCTCAAGAAGCAGGGCGGCGAGGCGGTCGAGAACGCCAAGGTCTACGAGGACTACCGCAAGCTGTTGGAGACGGAGAAGTCGGTGGATGCCGTCGTGGTCGCGGCCGGCCAGCGCTGGCACGTGCCGATGAGCAAGGCGGCGCTGCTGGCCGGCAAACACGTGTTCTGCGAGAAGCCGCTGGCGCATAGCTGCGCCCAGGCGCGCGAGATTCGCGAGCTGGCAAAGAAGACCAAGCTCGCGACGCAGGTGGGCTCGCAAGGCGGCGCGAGCGTCACGTTCCGCCGTGCCATGGAGATCATCCAGGCCGGCCTTCTCGGGCAGATCCGCGAAGTCCATGCCTGGATCAACCGGGGGTTCCCAAAGAGTGCCGAGATCGACCGCAACGCCGACCCGATCCCCGAGGGACTCAACTGGGACTTCTGGTGTGGCCCGTCGCCGCTGCTGCCGTTCAAGAACTACTACCTGGGCGGATGCCTGGCCTGGGGCCGATGGCTGGACTTTGGCGATGGCCACCTGGCCGACATGGGCGCGCACGGGCTGAATCTGCCTTGGCGTGCGCTGAAACTCACCGCGCCCATCAAGGCGTCGGTGGAGATCCCCGAGCCGCTGAAGGACAGCTATCCTTCGGCCACCACGTTCCGCTGGGACTTCGCCGCGCGGGAGGGCATGGATGCCGTCGCCGTCTACTGGCACGACGGCGGCAAGGCCGGTCCGCCCGAGGAACTGGGCAAGGAGTACCTGGGCACCTACGCGAAGGTGCCGAGCGATGGCGTTATGTTCGTCGGCGAGAAGGGCATGCTTTGCTCCAATGCCTGGGGCGAGGGCGGAATCCTCAAGCTCAAAGGCGAAGCCAAATTCCGCGGCGTGCTCGATCATGCAGCGGCCAAGGATGTCTCCGTCACGCAGCCGCGCCAGAAGGGCGGCCACATGCAGGAGTGGATCAATGCGTGCAAGGGCGAGGGCAAGACCTTCCAGGGCTTCGACACGGCCGCGATGGTGGCCGAGATCGCCATGACGGGCATGGTCGCCCTTCGCATGGGCAAGCCGATCGACTGGGACAGCGAAAACCTCAAGGCCAAGGGCATGCCCGAGGCGGATCGCTGGATCAACCTCGAAATGCGCAAGCAGTGGCTGTAACGAAAACTGGACAACGGACTACGGACAACTGACGGCTTCACGCCACCGCCCCCTCGCGCGTGCCGGAGGCGCTGACGGGGCTCGATGACGCCGGCGATTGTGGCTCACTCGGATGTGGCTCATGCAGCAGGCTGGCGTAGGCCGCCGCCGCCAGCACGATCACCGCGCACGCCGCGAAGTAGATGCTGTAGCGGTTCCAGCACACGCCGCCGGTGTGGGCCTCGAAGCTGCCGATGGCATCCAGCGCCATGCCCGATGCGATGGGGCTGATGCCCAGGCCCATGCTGGTAATCACCGTGAATATCGCGAAGAAGTGATTGCGCCCATCAGCGGCATCGTTGCCATCAGCAGCCGCGAGTTGGCGATGTTGAAGTTCGTCCCGGCAATGCCGCTGGCCAGGTTGAGCACCGCCACCGTGGCCGTCGCCGGGCTGACGAGCCGGCCCGCCACTGCCCACCATCCCAGCAGGATCATCGCCATGACCAGGAGGCTGATTCGCAGGACCAGGCGGCTGCCTTCGCGGTCGAGGAATCGGCCGACCCACCGCAGCGTGACCAGCCCGCCGATGATCGACACCGCTGACACATACAGGATTCGGCTCTCGCTATAGCCGGCCCTGGCTTTGAGGTAGGCGACGGTGAAAACGCCCAGCCCGCCGGCCATCGCCACCCAGAGCAGATTGAAGACCATCAGGCGAAAGAACGGCTGCCACATGAGCATGGCGCGCCAGGGCACGCGATGGCCGGAGCGCTTCATCGTCTCGGCCGCGGTGACATCGGGTATGCGCCGGCAGAAGTAGAGGCTCACCGTGGCGCCGATGGCGCTGATGAGAAACACGACCGCAAACTGCCACGGGCGGGGACTGCCGCGCAAGACGACGGCCGACGCGGCCAGCGACAGCAGGCTCCCGGCCTGCCCGAAAGCGTTGTCGCGCGAGAGAAACCGGCCGCGCAGCTCGTGCGGGATCAGCTCCGTCATCCACGGCAGCCACGCCCCCGATGCCATGCCGCGGATCAGGTTGAACCCGAAAAGGCACAGCAGCACCAGCCCCAGCCGCGACCACGGCGGGATGAACGTCAGCAGCGGCACGGCGGCCACGCCAAAGATGAAGACCGTGCGCGTGCCCCAGCCAGCCAAGATGAATCGGCGATAGCCGTAACGCGGCAGCCAGTGCGCCGCGGGGATCTGGAGGATCACCAGCAGCGGCGTCAGCGCGGCGACCACGCCCAGGATGGTCGCGCTGGCGCCCAGCGACTTGGCGTAGAGGATCATCGGCGCGCCCAGGACGATCTGCCAACTGACGGCGTTGAAGAGCCCGAACCAGTTGACGTTGATCGCGCCCGGCGGATACCGCGCGGGGGCAAGCTCGAGGGCCTGGCTCACTTGTTCTTCCACAGCTTGATGTACTGCCGCGCGACCTTCAGATCCTCCAGGGCTTCCTTCGCATCGCATGGCGGCGGGCATTTGCCGGCGATGGCGTCGAGGAAGTTGATGGCCTGTTGGCGCATGGCGTGGACCCACGGAAGCTGCGGCCGAAGAACCGTGGGCGTGGCTCCGTCGCCGGGGTCGCGCATGATCTCAACCTGTCCCGGCCGGTTATACGCCAGCGGCGCGGGGAGTTCGAGCTTCACGTAGCCCTTCTCAAACGCGACCAGCGCCGACTCCTGCCAGTCGACGGTCGTGCGATACGGCGTCATCTCGATGGCGCAGCAGATGCCGCTGGCGCTTTGGCCGGCCAGCAAAACGCCGGATGGGTCGGCATAGGTGACCTGATATGGCTCGCCCAGCAGATGCCGCATGAGGTTCACCTGATGGATGTAATAGTTCACGAAGCCGATGTAGGCGTCGTAGGTGGGCTTGTCCATATCGCTGGCCGGCGGGTCCCACTGGAGGGCGGGATCGGGATCATTGCCGCGGACCAGGTCATTGAACCCCGATGCGATCCAATCGCCGGCCGGCATGAGGATGCGGATGTACGTGAGCCTCCCCAGCTCGCCGGTGGATTTCAGACGATCGATCTCGGCCTTGGCATAGCGCGTGGCCGGGTCGCTGCGCTTGTGATAGCCGACCATGTGCAATGACTTGCTCTCGGCCAGCGCGCGGAGAATCTTCTCGCCCATTTCGATCGACCCGGCCAGCGGCTTCTCGGTGAAGATCGGCACGCCCGACTTGACCAGCTCTGGTACGAGCGTGCCGTGCCGAGTGAACGGCTGCGAAGCGACGATGCCGTCGAGCTTCTCGCTGGCAAGCATCTCCTTGTGGCTGGGGTAGACCTTGGGAATGCCATATCGGGCGGCCACCTTCTGCGCCTGGTCCTTGCGAATCTCGGCCAATGCGACGACCTGGCAGTTGGGCAGCGAGGCATAGTTGCGCAGATGCGCGGCCTGACCCATGCCGCCGACGCCGACAAAACCGATGCGGAGCTTGTTGTCCATTGTCAACAGTGTACCGGCATGGAGAATAGGGCGGTAGACCGCGCGCGACGATCGCCGAGCTGCGCAGATTACAAACCGGGAAATGGACAACCGGCAGGGGTAGCAATAACATCATGCGATGCCGCGCGTGAGCAGATTCTACGGCATCGTGATCTACATCTACGGTGACGATCACAATCCGCCGCATTTTCACGCGCGATACAGCGGACGAGATGCGGCGGTCGAGATCGCAACGTTAGCGTTGGTTGCCGGTGGCCTGCCAATCAGGGCGATGCGGCTTGTGAATGAGTGGGGATCGCTGCATCAGCCCGAATTGCTTCAAGGGTGGGAGTGTGCCCAACGTGGAGAGACACCGCCGGCAATTCCGCCGCTGCCTTAGGAGCTGGACCATGTATCCGCAACCCGTTGACGTCCGTCATCTCGGCGAATACCGCCTTAAGGTCACGTTTGAAGGCGGCACCGTCGCTGTGCTGGATTTCGCCGCCATGACGCGGCGCTCAGGCCCGCTGTTTGCGCCACTACGCGACGTTCGCGCCTTTGCCGGGGTCCGGGTCAACGCGGAGGCTGGAACTCTCGTCTGGCCAACTGGAGTCGATATCTGCCCTGATGTGCTTTACCATCTGGCCACCGGCGCCACTGCCTGGTGAGCTTAATAGCCGGCCGGCAGAGCTGGTCACGTTGCAGCAACCAGCCGCGACGGCAACTGGCAATCGCTAAAATCGCTCGACTATGCGCTCGGTGAGTGAATCTGACATTGCCTGCTTCTCCTTCCGCATTCTACGTAATCGGGGCAGCAAACGCCTCGTGGCGCCGGGTCACCACCGCCACTCCGATTGCTCCCACGCAGTCGCTTTGTGAACCTGCCCGGCATCCAGCAACCGATCATCTCCCGCAGCATGCATCCGAGCGAAGGCTTCGTCCCAGCCCTGTCGCGGCTTTCTGCGAGCCGCGCGGACGATGATGTGGTCATTGCGCATCTCCAGTTCAACGCCTTCGTCCAGTCCGTACCGGTGGATCATCGCCTTGGGAAGGCGAATGCCCCTGGAGTTGCCGATGCGCACAAGCTTCATCCTCATGCCCACATTGTAGCCGCCTTCACTTGCTCTTCGTCATCTTCCCCTTATCGGCCGCGCTCGCATTCGCCTTGGCGGCCGCCGCGTCGCGAGCCATTTCCTCTACCGTCTTCGTCTTCACCCGCGCAGCGCCCTCAGTCTGGATGAGCTTCACGCGCGTGCCGTTCTTTTCGGCCTCCGCCAGCCGCTTCTTCGCCGTTGGAATCTCGTCCTTGTACTGCGGCAGCCACTGCGCCTGCCCGACAAGCATGTCATCCGTGAGCTGCCAGATCTCCTCCGGATCGCAGACGGCGCCCGTCAGAGGATCGTGCAGCATTGCCTGCTTGAGCAGCGTGACATCGCCATGAACGGCCGCCTCCACCGCCATCTCCTGCACGCGCACGCTGGCCGAGCACGTCGCGGCACACGCGAGCGGCAGATCGCCGACCACCGGCACGTTGATGCCGTTGCGATCGACGTAGCCGGGAATCTCGACGATGCAGCCATCCGGCAGATTCGTGATGTGCCCCCGATTCACGACGTTGAAAAATCCCCGGTATACCCGGCCAGTCTCCATCGACTCGATGATGTACGAGCCGTGCTCCTCGCTGCGATCGTTCGGCGAAATCTTCGGCGGCTTCTCCTTGAGCCAGTTGGGGAAGTCCGTCTCGAACCAATTTCGCCCCTCGGTGCAGACGCGCAGATAGCCGCCGGTCTCGCCGTTGATCCAGCTCGACATGTCGATCCACTTCACGATTTCGCCCGTCCGCTTGCGATACCACGGGACGTACTCGGACGAATGCCCGTTGGACTCGGTTGTGTAGTAGCCGAACCGCTTCATGACATCGAGCCGGCACTTCTCGGTTCGACGCAGGTCCTCCATATCGTTCATCATCTCATAGAGCCGCGACGTCAGATCCATGCCGCGCCACTGGACCTTGATGAACCACGTCTGGTGGTTGATCCCGGCCGGGATGACATCCACCTCGCGCCGGTGCATCTTGTAGTCCCTAGCGATCAGCCCTTCCTTCTTCGCCCAGCACTCGATGGCCTGCGTGATCTGCCAATGCGCCCCCTGCACGCCGTGGCACAGACCGACGGTGTTCACGCCGCCATATTTGTTGCAGGCCCAGGTGTTCATCGCCATGGGATTGGAATAGTTCAGGAATAGCGCGCCGGGCTTGGCCACCTCGCGGATGTCCTTGCAGAAGTCCAGCAGCGCGGCGATGGTGCGCTGGCCATACATGATGCCGCCGGCGCAAAGGGTATCGCCGACGCACTGATCGACGCCGTATTTCAGGGGAATATCGATATCGGTTGCGAACGCCTCCAGCCCGCCCTGGCGGATCATGCAGATGACATAGTCCGCATCGGCGATGGCCTTCCGGCGGTCGAGGGTGGCGATGATCTTCGCCGGCAGCTCGTTGGCCTTGATGTCGCGCTGGCAGAGTTGCGTGACCATGTCGAGGTTGGGCTTGGAGAGGTCGGTGAAGGCGAAGGTCGTGTCGGCCAACTCCGGCACGCCCAGGATGTCGCGCATCAGGCGGCGGGTGAAGCCGATGGAGCCGGCGCCGATCATGGCAATCTTGATGGACACTGTGTGGTTCCTCCGTCAAAAAAGGATGAGGGGGATGATACAGGAGAAGGGTTGTCGTGTCAGCGGCGTTGTGTCAGTGGGCGTTGTGTCAGTGGTCAGTGGTCCGTCGTCCGTGGTTGGGTCCGTTGTCCGTTGGTCAGTAGGCGCTTCGCGCTCTGGCTACTGACGAACGGACCATTGACCCGTCCACGGACCACTGGCCGCGGACTACTGACGAAGATGGTCAGTTGTGTGGTGCCTTGTATCGCGCCAAATGGTCGGTGGCGCGTTAGAATGATGGAGGTCGAGGAGTCGCCATGCGGATCGGGAATATCGATTTATCCCTGCCGGAGATCCAGGCGTTCTGTCAGAAGTGGCGGATCACCGAATTCTCGCTGTTCGGGTCGGTACTGCGCGATGACTTCCGGCCGGACAGCGATATCGACGTCCTGGTGAGTTTTGCGCCGGACCATCCGTGGAGCCTCTATGACATCGTGGATATGGAGGATGAGCTGAGGGAGATGCTCGGCCGCGAGATCGATCTGGTCATGAAGGGCGGGCTGCGCAATCCATTTCGCCGGCACGAGATCCTCAAGACCAGGAGGGTTGTCTATGCCGCGTGAACCGGGCGAGCAGAGCTATCTTTGGGACATGTTGGAGTCGGCGCGATTCGTCGTGACGATGACGGCTGGGATGAGCTTTGAGGGTTCGCCACTCTCGCAACTGACCAAGGGACCATTGACCCGTCCACGGACAACGGACTACGGACAACTGACGAGCTGCGGCGAGCAGAAACGTGGGCAACCAGGACGCGAAGAGATTCCTTCCGATTGACCGGCATGCGCCGCCTTCTTAGAATCCCCGCCTTCATCGAGACACGCTATGGCCGAAAGTTACATCCAGAATCTCTTCGCGGAGCGCATTGGCGGGAAGTCCTACGGCAAGGGCACCGAGATCTACAAGTTTGAAAAGATCAAGCGGGCCAAGCGCGGCGCTGGCCGCCAATCCCGGGGCGGAACTGATCGACATGGGCGTGGGCGAGCCGGATGAGATGGCGTTTCCCGAGTCGGTGGAGTCGCTCTGCAGCGCCGCCCGCAAGCCCGAGAATCGCGGATATGCCGACAACGGCGGCCTGCCCTATCGCGAGGCCGCGGCGCGGTGGCTCAAGAATGTCTGCGGCGTTGATGGGATCAACCCGGCCAACCAGATCTGCCACTCCATCGGCAGCAAGGCCGCTCTGTCGATCCTGCCGGCGTGCTTCGTCAATCCGGGCGATGTCGTGCTCATGACCACGCCGGGATATCCGGTGTTCGGCACGCACTCGAAATACTACGGCGGGGAGGTCGTCAACCTGCCGCTGCTCGAGAAGAACGGATTCCTGCCGGATCTCAGTTCGGTGCCGGCCGACAAGCTGCGGCGGGCCAAGGCACTTGTCATCAACTATCCCAACAATCCGACGGGCGCTTCGGCGACGCCGCAGTTCTTCGCGCTGGTGGTGGCGTTCGCGAAGAAGAACAACCTTATCGTCATCCACGATGCGGCGTACGCGGCCCTGGTCTTCGAAGGCCGGCCGCTGTCGATCCTCGCCACGCCCGGCGCGACCGATGTCGCCGTCGAGCTGCACTCGATGAGCAAGGCCTACAACATGACCGGCTGGCGGCTGGGCTTCGTGGCCGGCAATGACCTGATCGTCCGCGCCTACGCCGATGTGAAGGACAACAGCGATTCGGGCCAGTTCCTGGCCATCCAGGAGGCGTGCGCCTACTCGCTGGATCACCCCGAGATCACGCGCAAGATCGCCGAGAAATACTCGCGGCGCATGGATGGCCTGGTCGAGGTGCTCAACCGCTTCGGCTTCAATGCGAAAAAACCCAAAGGCTCGTTCTTCCTCTATGTTCGCGTGCCGAAGTCGGCCACGGGTAAGGATGGCCAGCGCATCAGCTTCGCCACGGCCGAGGCGTTCAGCCAGTGGATGATCACCGAGAAGCTCATCAGCACCGTGCCGTGGGATGACGCCGGCGCGTATGTGCGGTTCAGCGTGACGTTCAGCGCGCCAGCGTCGAGGAAGAGCAGCGGGTGCTGGGGGAGATTTCGCACGGCTGGAGAGCAGCCGATTTGAGTTCTGAATGACCGTCTGAAGCGGAAGCGTCAGCGCCCGCCCTTCATCCAGAGCGGGCGCTGACGCTTCCGCTTCAGACACTGCATAAGTGGGACAGCGATGGATGCGAGGACCCTGGCCATCGAGACATCCGGACGAACCGGCTCGATTGCGCTGGCCGAGGGCCCGTGCGTGCTGGCCGAAAAGCAGTTCGCTCATGGCCTGAAACACGCGGCCGGCATCATTCCCATCATCGACGAGCTGTGCCGCGCCCTCGGCTGGTCGGCCCGGCAGATCGAGCAGGTGCATGTCTCGGCTGGTCCGGGGTCGTTCACAGGGCTGCGGATCGGCATCACGCTGGCCAAGACGCTGGCGCTGGCGACGGGTGCGAAGATCGTCGCCGTGCCGAGCGTGCGCGTGCTGGTGGAGAATACGCCGGCGGATGCGCAGCAGGCGATCATCGTCCTTGACGCCAAGCGAGATCAGATTTTCACGGCGCGATTCGAGCGCATTGGCGATACCTGGATCGAGCGTGAACCAGCGCACCTGGACAGTCTGGAGCGGGTATTGCAGCGCTCGTCCCGGCCGGTGCATCTCCTCGGCGAAGGCATTCTATATCACCACAAGTTCATCCCGGCCGACAACGCGGCGGTCATCGTGACGGACGAAGCCGCGTGGACGGCGCGAGCCTCGGCCGTCGTGAAAATCGGCCACGAACTGGCCCTGGCGGGCCAGTTCGCCGATCCCGACACGCTCGTGCCCGTCTACATCCGCCCGCCGGAAGCGGAGGAAAAGTTCGCGGCCAAGAGCCCGTAGTTGTCCACGCGGGCGATGTGGAGTAACGGTGGGGCAACCATTCCTGTTCCCCGAACACACGCGAGTTCCGTGGCAGACGGCGTTGCGAATCCTACTTTCTTTTCCTGCGTCGATCGGCCTCCGTGCCTGCGCCGTCCAGCAGTTCCCTCGCCTGCGCGAGCGTGGTCTGGGTCACGTGCTGACCGCCGATCATCTCCGCCAGTTCCTCGATGCGCTCGTCGCCGCTCATCACGCGCACGCTCGTCTCGGTCGATTTGCCCTGCACCGCCTTGCGCACAGTCAGGTGCCGGTCGGCGTAGCACGCGATCTGCGGAAGATGCGTGATGCACAGCACCTGATGATGCCGCGAGAGATCGCGCAGCTTCTGGCCGATCACGCTGCCCAGCCGGCCGCCGACGTTGGCGTCGATCTCGTCGAACACCAGCACGCTTACCCGGTCCGTCTGCGCCAGCATGCTCTTCAGCGCCAGCATGATTCGGCTCATCTCGCCGCCGGAGGCGATCTTGCGCAGCGGCCAGGTGGGCTGGCCCGGGTTGGTCTGCACGAGGAACTCGACCTGGTCCATGCCGGCCGGCGACGCCGCGAGCCCCAGGCCCGCATCCTCAGCCACCTTTTCAAACGCGACGCTGAACTGCGCCTTGTCCATCCCCAATTCCGAAAGTTGCCGCACGACCGGCGGCGCGAGCTTGCGGGCGGCCTGCCTCCGCGCATCGCTCAGCTTGGCACCGAGCGATGAGACCTGCTGCCGCAGCTCGCCGATCTGCTTCTCTGACGTTGCCAGATCATCCGTCGCCCGCTCCAGCTCGGCGATCTTCTGCCCGATGTCCGAGCGAAATGCATCGGCCGCCTCGATGGTCTGGCCATACTTGTTCAGCACGCGGTTGATCGCGTTGAGGCGGTCCTCGACTTGCGCCAGCTCGGCGGGGTCGAGGTCCAGCCGGTCGAGGTATCGCGAGAGATCGAAGGCCACCTCCTCGAGCTGGATCGTCGCCCCGCGCATGGATTCCAGCGTGTTCTGGAGGTTCGAGTCGATGGCCGAGATTTCCCCGAGAATCCCCACCATTATCTTGAGCCGTTCCAGGACCGAGCCGTCGGCCTCGTAAAGTGCTGCATGAATGGCGCCCGCTTCTTTCTTGAGCTTCTCAAGGTTCTTGAGCATCGTGCTGCGGTGGGTAAGCTCCTGGTATTCCGTGGCATCCAGCTCGGCGGCGTCGATCTCGGAAGCCTGGAAGCGATACAGATCGAGCTGCTGGCGGCGAAGCTCGCGGTTGGCCGTCAATTCCGCCACGCGCGCGGCCGCATCGCGCAGGCGCGTGAAGGCCGACTGGTACTGCTGCCGCAGGTCGCTCAGGGCCCCGAACTGGTCCAGCACATCAAGCTGGTTGGACGGCTTCAGGAGAAACTGGTGATCGTGCTGGCCATGCACGTCGATGAGCAGCTCCGCAACCTGCTTGAGCATCCCGAGCGTGATCGGATTGCCGTTGAGGCTGATGGAGGAGCGGCCGGACGCATACAGGCGGCGCGTCAGCAGGAGCTGGCCGCCTTCATCGCGGAGGTTCAGATCGGTGATCTGCTCGATGGCTTCGAGGATGCGCCCGCGGGCCAGCTCGAAAACTCCGCTGACCCGGCCCTCATCCGCGCCGGCCCGCAGCAGGTCCGAGGCGCTGCGCAGCGCGAGCAGCACCTCGATGGCGCCGATGACCAGCGACTTGCCGGCGCCGGTGGCGCCGGTGAAGCAGTTCAGGCCCGCATCCAGCTCGACGCGTGCGTCGGTGATCACCGCCAGGTTGGAGATGTGCAGCTCGCGCAGCATGGGTAGCCCACTGCCACGGACCCGGCGATGCTACTTGACGATGCTGCCCGGCGCGACATTCTCCGCGGGCGAGACGATCAGCACGCGGCCGGTGACCGAGTCGGTCGTGGCCAGCAGCATGCCGTTGCTCATCTCGCCGCGCATCGCGCGCGGCTCGAGATTGGCCACGATGATGACCTGTTTGCCTACGAGCTGCTCCGGCGCGTAATACTCCCTCAGGCCGGCGCAGACCTGGCGCTTCTCGACGCCGAGGTCGAGCTGCACGAGCAGCAGTTTGTCGGCATTGGGATGGACCTTACACTCGACCACGGTGGCGATGCGCAGGTCCAGCTTGGCAAAATCGTCGTACTTTACTGCCATATCGGCCATAATCACGGCTCCATTCTGTGAGAAATCGGTGAGTCCATATTACGCGAAGGCTTGCGCCAGGCCAAGCAAACAGGATCGTGAGGCGGCAGCCGGACTGGTCCGGCGTTTGCAAACCTACTGCTGAACTTGCCAGCCGGCCAGACCTGCGGTTGGCTCGGTTCGGTGTCATGCGAGGGCACGCAGGTTTGCGGAACCCCGGATTGGCGTGACAAGCGCCGAACGTCGTTTCCAGCATAACCGCGCAGTGGGGCGTCGTTTCCGCCAGGGAGCCAACTGCCAACGAGCGCTGTGACGCCGTGGCACGAGTGTGCCATTGGCACATGTGTTGCAGTTGGACAAGGTCGCCAGGTCTGGCTCACGCCAGGCAAGCCGGACCGATGTGGTCTGACCCCACTGAATCGTGTCAGAGGAAAAGGCTGCCGGGAGTTGTTTTTTGGGAGCCAGTTATGTCTGAGACAAGTCAACGGGGGTTTGCATCAATGGACGCCGAGCGGAAACGCGAGATCGCAAGCAAGGGAGGCCGCGCCGCCCACGAGAAAGGTACGGCCCACGAGTTCACCCCCGAGGAAGCTCGTCAGGCCGGACGCAAGGGCGGTCAGGCCGTAAGTCAAAATCGCGATCACATGGCCAGCATCGGTCGCCGAGGCGGCGAAGCCGTCAGCCGCAACCGCGAGCACATGGCCAGCATTGGCCGCAAAGGTGGCGAAGCCGTCAGCCGCGACCGCCGGCACATGTCGGAGATCGGCCGAGAAGGCGGCGAAGCGCGTGGCGGCAAGGGCGAAGAGCCCAATCTGCCGCCGCCGCAGGGCGAGAACATTGCCCCGGGGCCTCCACAGCCCTTCGAGCCGTTCCAGCCGTTCCAGCAACGCGAGCCGCCGGAGCAGGACGAATTCAACGGCTGATCGCTTCGCTGAAGACCGGTGCTATGCTCTAGGCAATTGAGGAGATAGGAGTCGGTATGGCCAACACCAGTAGACGTGGTTTCGCATCAATGGACCTGGAAAAGCAGAGGCGCATCGCCAGCAAAGGCGGCCGCGCCGCCCATGAGAAAGGCACCGCGCACGAGTTCACGCCCGAGGAAGCGCGCGAGGCCGGACGCAAGGGTGGCGAAGCCCGCGGGCGATCGCGAAAGACGCGAATGTCCTGACATCCGAAGTCTGAAATTTGAGATTTGAGATTTGAGATTTGAGATTTGAAATCTGAGATTCGATCTCCATGATCTGACTCCCTCAAGCAACGGCGGAGGCCGCAAATGCATGCTGCTGCCTCCGCCCTTGCTTTTGCTTGAGCGCACTGGACCCCGGCCTTCGCTCGCTATATTTTCTTCCGCATGTCCCGTCACCTCTCTGGCACTCTAACTCTGGTCATGTCCATCTCTTCACTGGCGTTGGCCGCGGCGGTCGATCCCGCCGAACTGGCCGATCGCGATGCGTGGGTCAAAGCCCACCTGGATCCCTCGGCGCCGACCACGCAGCCCGTCGGCCTGGCCGTGCTGGCCAACAACGACGCCGTCACTCGCAATGGCCGCGGCGAGAAGCCCATGGTCATCGCCGACAAGCCGTACACGCGCGGGCTTTACTGCCACGCCGTCAGCAAGGTCGTCGTCTACCTTCCCGGTCCCGGCAAGACCTTCAGCGCCGTCATCGGCATCGACAGCAACGAACAGACCAGCGCCGGCCGGGGCAGCGTGGTCTTCTCCGTCAATGTCGCCGGCAAGGAAGCCTTCAAGTCGCAAGGTCATGCGCGAAGGCATGGCCGGCGTGCCGGTGAGCGTGGACCTGGCCGGCGCGACATCTTCGTGCTCGACATCGGCGACGCCGGCGACGGCATCTCCTGCGACCAGAGCGACTGGGCCGACGCGAAAGTCACGCTGGCCGACGGCAAGGAAATCTGGCTCGGCGACCTGCCGTTCATCGAGCACCGCGCCGGGCGGGCTGCCGTTCTCCTTCATCTATGGCGGGCGGTCATCGGCGGAGCTTGCTGGCCGCCTGGCAGCGCAAGGATGACGTCCGCAAGCTCGACGATCTGCGGACGCAGCGCACCATCACCTGGACCGATGCCCAGCGGCCTGGAGGTGCGGCTTGCGCGGCGGTCCAGTACCGCAATTCCCCACTGTCGAATGGACGCTCTACTTCAAGAACACCGGCGCGCAGGACACGCCGATTCTCTCGCAACATCCAGGCCGCCGACATGTCCCTTCTCCGCAAAGCGCAGGGCGAGTTCCTCCTGCACCATCACGCTGGCAGCCAGGCCACCAGCGACGACTACCGGCCGCTCCAGACGCCGCTGCGCGCCAACAGCACGCTGCGCCTGGCTCCTCCGGCGGGCGCGGCAGCGACGGCGTCTGGCCCTACTTCAACATCGAGCATTCCGGCGGCGGCACGATCGTCGTCGTCGGCTGGCCGGGCCAGTGGGACGGGTCCTTCGCGCGTGACGGCACGACCGGTCTGCGCATCCGCGCCGGCCAGGAACAGACGCATTTCAAGCTGCTGCCGGGCGAGGAAGTCCGCACGCCGCTGATCGTGCTGCAGTTCTACCGCGGCGACTGGATCCGCGCGCAGAACGTCTGGCGGCGCTGGATGATCGCCCACAACATGCCGCGCCTCGATGGCAAGCTGCCGCCGCCGCTGCTGGCCGGCTTCCAGCGGCAACCAGATGAACGAGATGCATGAACGCCAACGAGGCCAACCAGAAGCAGTTCATCGACGGCTACCTCGACAACGGCGTGAAGCTGAGCTTCTGGTGGATGGACGCGGGCTGGTATCCGTTCAAGGACGGCTGGTGGAACATCGGCACGTGGGAGCCGGACAACAAGCGCTTCCCCAACGGCCTGCGCGCCGTCAGCGACCACGCCCACAAGCGCGGCGTCAACACGCTGGTGTGGTTCGAGCCGGAGCGCGTCACGCCCGGAACGCTGGCTCTACCAGAATCACCCGGAGTGGCTGCTGGGCAAGGACGGCGGCAACAGAAGCTGCTGGACCTGGGCAACGCCGAGGCGCGGCAGTGGCTCATCGAGCACGTTGACAAGACGATGGCCGAGCAGGGCATCGACATCTACCGCCAGGACTTCAACTTGCGCGCCGCTGGGCTACTGGCGCGGCAACGACACGCCCGACCGGCAGGGCATCACCGAGATCAAGCACGTCACGCGGCTATCTGGCCTTCTGGGACGAGCTGCGCCGCCGCCACCCGGGCCTGCTCATCGACACCTGCGCCATCGGGCGGCCGGCGCAACGACCTGGAGACGCTGCGCCGCTCGGTGCCGCTGCACAAGAGCGACATGGAATATCCCAACCTCACGCTCAAAGCAGACGCAGCTCTACGGCCTGGCGTTCTGGGAGCCGTACTTCGGCGCGCCCGTCTACCCGGCCGACCGCGTGGACGTGTACGGCTTCCGCTGCGGCATCGCGCTGATGACCGGCCTGGGCTACGACACGCGGCGCAAGGACCTCGATTACGCGCTGCTGCGCAAGCTGGTCGGCCGAGTGGCGCGAGGTGGTCCGAACTTCTACGGCGACTTACTACCCGCTGACCGCGTGGAGCGCCGAGCCGGACGTGTGGATGGCGTGGCAGTTCGACCGACCGGAAGAAGGCCAGGGCATGGTGCAGGCCTTCCGCCGGCCGCGGAGCGTCTACGAATCGGCGCGGTTCAAGCTGCGCGGGCTCGACGCGGCGGCGACGTATCGGCTGCGGAATTTCGATGTCGAAGGCGAGTCGCGCGTGAGCGGCAAAGAGCTGATGGAGAAGGGGCTGCTCGTGACGCTGATGGATCGCCCATCAGCGGCGATCATCGTATATGAGCGGGCGAAATGATGATGTCTGAAGCGGAAGCGTCAGCGCCCGCCCCGGGAATCGAGCGGGCGCTGACGCTTCCGCTTCAGACACACTGCGGATACTCTCCCCCGCATGCTCAAGCACCTCAAGTTCAAGCCCGACTTCGACAAGACCATCGCCCGCTTCGAAGCCTGGTGGCTCGGCGAGGTCCTCGACCGCCCGCCCGTGAGCGTGCGGGTGAAACCGTCGCGGCCCTACACCGGACCCATCCGCCAGCACGAGACGCATCGCGACCGCTGGCTCGACGTGCAATACGTCGTCGAACTCGGCCGTCGCGCGCATGCAGCAACAGGACTTCGTCGGCGACAGCTTCCCGCTCTTCTGGCCCAACGTCGGGCCGGAAATTATGGCGGCCCTCTTCGGCTGCGAGTTGGAGTGGGGCGAGCACACGCACTGGTCGGTGCCGATCGTACACAGCATCGACGACTGGCATCGCCTGCTGGAGATGAAGCCTGATTGGGACAACCCGTACTGGCAGGTGATGGAGAAGATGACCGACTACGCGCTGTCGATATGCGGCGGCCGGTTCATCGTCGGCCTGACGGACCTGCACGGCAACTATGACCTGCTGGCATCCCTGCGCAACCCCGAGCAGCTCTGCACCGACCTGATCGACTGCCCCGAGCTGATCCTCCGCGCCGGCCGGCTTGCCTCCAGCGTCACCGTGCAGGCATTCGAGCGGGGCTATGCGAAGATCGCGGCCGCCGGCATGGGCGCGAGCACCTGGACGCCGACGTATCACGAAGGCCCGATGTACGTGCCAAGCTGCGACTTCTGGTGCATGGTCTCGCCCAAGATGGCGCGCGAGATGATCCTCCCCGAAATCCTGCATGAAATGCGGCCGCTGCAGCGCAGCATCTTCCACCTCGACGGCCCGCAGGCGCTGCCTCATCTGGATCTGCTGCTGCATGAGATGCCGCAGCTCAATGCCGTGCAATGGGTCTACGGCGCCGGCCACGGGCCGTGTACTAAATGGCTGGACGTCTACCGCCGGTGCCTGCGCGGGGAAGAGCTTGCAGGTCACCGCCGAATCCCATGCCGATGCGATGACGATGCTGAAACAGCTCGGCCCCAAGGGCCTCTGGCTGGATGTGTGGGAGCCCTTCGACAGCGTTGCTGAGGCGGAGGCTTTTATTGCCGATGTCGCACGGTATAGTTGCGCATCTGTTTAACCGGCTCGCTTGCGAGCCGCTCGAGTGCGTTGATACGGGCTGATGCCCGCGCTACGAACAGGACCGCGCATGAACAAGATGAACCTCGTTGAAGAACTCGCCAATCGCCCGCTGCTGTGTGACGGTGCGATGGGCACGCAGCTCATGATCCGCGGGCTGGAGTCCGGCACGTGCGGCGAGATGTGGAACCTCGAAAAGCCCGAGCTTGTGGAGGAGATCCATCGCGCCTATCGCGAGGCCGGCTGCGATCTGGTCACCACCAACACCTTTGGTGGCTGCGAGCCGGCGCTCATGCGTCACAACCACTCCGACAAAGTGCGCGAGATCAACACGGCCGCGGCGGAGGTCGCCCGGCGCTGTGGGCGACACCGGATGGGTGCTGGGCGATATCGGGCCGTTCGGCGGATTCCTCGAACCGGTCGGTGATATGGATGGCCGGATGCTCGCCGAGTATTTCCGTCAGCAGGCCGGGGCGCTGTATGCCGGCGGGGCCGATGCGATCATCATCGAGACGATGTCCGACCCGATGGAGCTTTCCATCGCCGTGAATTCGGCGCGGCAGGTGTCCTATCAGCCGGTCATCGCCACCTACGCGTTCAGCAAGGGCGATGGCATCTTCCGGACGATGTTCGGCACGACCGTGGCCGACGCCATCACGGCGGCCCGTCAAGCGGGTGCTGCGGTCGTCGGCGCCAACTGCGGCACGTCGCTGTCTCTGGAGGACAACGTCGAGCTGGCCAGGCAGCTTGTGCAGGCGGCCGAGGAAACGCCGGTGATCATCCAACCCAACGCCGGCTCGCCGGCGCTGGTCGATGGCAAGCTGGTCCACCCGGCCACGCCGCAGGACATGGCGGCCATCGTGCCGAAGCTGCTGGCGCTCGGCGTGAAGATCATCGGCGGCTGCTGCGGCACCAGCCCGGCGCATCTCGAGGCCATGGCGGCGAAGATGCCGAAGTAACTGGGAGGCGCGGGCGTCCTCGCCCGCATCCACGCCCCAGCGCATCCGTACCCCCAGCGGCCGAGGACGGCCGCGCTCCCGGACATCACGAGAACTCGTCGTCGTTGTCGTCATTCTCATGCGTGGCGGAAGGCGTCTCCATGCGACGGCCGGCCTCGCCCCAGGCATCGACGTATCTTGTGTGCGTCCGCGGGGGCGTGGGCGGCGGGAAGAAGAACCTGAAGGGCCGGACGATCATGATCAGGCGCAAAGCAGGAAGACGAGCAGGATCGCCAGGACCAAGGCCGACAGCGCGCCGATGTGCTTGCGCGTCATGGAATCCGCATGCTGCGCCGCGCGGATCATGGGGATGAGATACTCAAGGCTGACGAACGTCACGCCCGCGGCAAACGCCGCGAACAGCAGCACCGACCAGCGAGTGGCGCCATGGCGGGATCTCATGCATGTATTCTACAGCGAGTCTTGTCTGCTCTGAAGCGGAAGCGTCAGCGCCCGCCCTGTCCGACATTCAGGGCGGGCGCTGACGCTTCCGCTTCAGAAACTCCCCACCAGCGCCGCCACATCGCGCCGCGGTGCCGCCCACGCCTTCTGCACCGCCGCACGGACCAGCTCGAACACCGCCTGGTAATCCGCGTCCCTGGTATCGGTGTACACGCGCGGCGTACACCGCTTCAACGGGGCCGTGAGGAAGAGCGAGTCCGCCGGCGTGCGCAGGTCGATCCACGCGAGGTTCGACACATCGGCCGCCTTGTGGCAATTCGCGCAGCGCTGCTGATGGACCGCAGTGATTCGCCCGGCCAGATCGCGGTCATTCGCCAGGTCGTAGATCGGCTTCCCCGATCGTTTGTTGATGAACCGATCGTTATACGGCGCGTTGGCGTCAATCCACGTCACCAGCCGCTCCCACTCATCTTTGCTCAGCTTCACGGTCGGCTTGTGTGTCGGATCGTCGAGCACCGAAATCATCTTGCTCCGATGCGAGCCGAACGCCAGCGGCAGCGTGATCTTCGCATCATCCATTGGGTCGGACCACGCCACGAGCTTCCGGCCGATAATCGTGTCGAAGGCCACGTTGTGCTCGCGCGTCAGCCCGCCGGAAAGATCGGCTCCTCCGGCCGGTTTCATCCCGCGATGGCAGCTCACGCATGCGCGATCGAGCACCGGCTGGATATCCCGCAGAAAGCTGATCGGCCGCTCTCCCCACGGCGGCGGCTTGGGCGTCGATGGCTCGCGCATCAGCGCCATCGACTGACTCGGCGCGCCCGGCGCGATCGCCCGCGTCTCGTGGCATCCCACGCACGCCCGCACCTCGCCGCGCTGAAAACTGATGAACGACCGCATCCGCCGCAGCTCCATCCCGCGCTCGTCGAGAAGCTGGAAATACACGGCCATATCTACCGGCACCTTGAAATGCGCACTGCCATCCGCCTCGACAGGCACGGTGCCGATCACGCGATTGGGGTTCCAGTTGTTCGGATGCGCCTTCTCGGCAAACCGCTGCCCGCCGTGCGTGTTGTCGTAGGGCCAGGGAAGCGGCTGGGCGATGCGAATGTAGCGCACGCTTTCGCTCTTGATGCCGGCAGCGCCCATCGACGCGACATTCAGCGAGCACGTCGCGTAGTCCTTGCTCTCATCGCGCAGGTCCGGCAGCACCGGTGGAACCGGCCGGGGCGCAGCGGGATCGGCATCGAGCACGAGATGCTCTCGTCGCGGTAGACCAACTCCTTGTTGCCGAACACGTCAACGAGGTAAATGCCGTAGCCCTTGGGATCGGTCTGCTGGCCGTAGCAGTAGGAGACGAGGAAGAACTTCTCCGAGAGCGGCCAGGGCGTCATGTAGAACCCGCCGCGATCGCTCACGCCGCCTTCGCTCACCGGGAAGCCGGACATGCCGCCTTCCGGGGGGAGTACGCCCGGCGTGACGATGGCGATGCCGCACGGGTCGTTCATGCCGACGGTCGGATCGATGACGACGAGTGGCCCGGCCGCCAGCGTGTGATGGCCCGCGGCAATCGCAACCAGTTTCTTCGAGCCGGGGATCGATCGCGAATCCTCCAGCGCCCACGGGTCGTTCATGTGCTGCTTGAACAGCGCATCGGCAAACGTGCCGTCCGGCCGGATCGTCCAGATCGACTGGATGTTGGCAAAGCTCCGCTCCTGGTATTCCCATCGCGTGTAGCCGACCGTGCCATCGTCAAAGGTGTGCGGAAGGTAATCGCCGTCCTTCGAGACGCTGAGATGGCGGATGCCGCTGCCATCGCCGTGCATTACGTAGAGATTGCACGAAGTCTCGTCTTTATCGAGTTCGTTACATTGGAGGGAAAAGCCGCATCGCTCGGATACGAACGCGATGTCGCCATTGGGCAGATACGTCGGATCGAGATCGCTCCACTCGCCCTTGGTGAGCTGGCGAAGGTTCGAGCCGTCGATGTTCATCTCAAAGAGATGCGTCGGCTCCTCGCTGCGCCGCAGGTCATAGTTGGTTCGGCGATCGAGCCAACCCTTGGGCGGCTGGTCACTCTTCGCCTTCGCATAGCCGAAAACGACCCGTCCGCCATCCCACCAGAGATCCATGCCATGCACGTGGCCCGGGCCGAGCCGGCCGGCGATCAGGTTCGTGACTCTCGCATCCTGGCCCATCGATAGGATGCACACATCGCCGCCGGGCTTCGACACCCACGGCATGTGGTTCAAGCAGATGTCCGGATATGTCTCCTGCGTGAACCGCTTGACGAAGAGCAGCCGATCGAACTTCAGCAGCGGATTGGCAAACGCGAGCTGCCGCACCATCTGCCGCGCCTTGAGATAGAGTTCGCGATTGCTTTCGCCCTCGCGTTCGACCGCGGCGGCGATCCGGTCCATCTCGGCGACAAACCTGCCAACATCCACGCCGCTCTTCTTCAACTCATCGGCCAACATCCGCCCGCGCCGAATCGCATCGCGAATCGGATACGTCTCCGCCGGCTGCGCCTGCCGCGGCTCGGCGATCTTGGCCGTTGACCACTGGCTGACGCTGCTCTGGTCGGCCGGGCAGTTCAGGGCGATGTTCTTATGCACGTCGGCCGCGGCGTAAACCTCCACCTCGTCGAGATGAAACCAGATGGGCTTCTCGCTTGGGACTTGCAGGCGCACGAACCGCGCTGCACTGCCGGATCGAACTTCGCCTCCAGCGGTTTCTCTCCGCTCACTCCGCCAAAGTGCTTCTTGTTCTCATGCCGGCGCGTCCATGCCTTGCCATCATCGCTCGTCAGGATCAGCAGATTGTCGGCGTTGTGCAGCCCGGCGCGTAGTCGAGCCGGTTGTAGACGACAATGCGGGCGATCTCTTGAACCGAGCGCAGATCGACCTGCCACCAGGGATTCGGTTCCCGATCCGTATGAAAGGCGTACTTGCCATCCTTCACCCCATCGACAGCGCCGGCCGCATCGGCCCATGTGGCGACGCGCCCGCCGCCCGGCGCGACCGATCGGCTCCTGGCCTGCATGAGCCAGTCTTCCTCAACCGGCGTGAGAGCGGACACGGCGGCCGCGTCAGCGCCACCGACATCGCGCACCATGGCAACAAGCTGTTCATAAGCGGCCCTCGCTACCATTTCACATCCGCCCGCGCGTCGATCGGGTGCCTGGCAGCGATCGCGTCGATCGTGCGCCGATCGTCCTCGTCGAGCTTCTTGGGCACGATGATCTTGGTGACGACGATCTGGTCGCCGTGCTGCCCGCCGCGCTCGATGCCGCGCTCGCGCAGGCGAGCTTGGCCCCGCTGCTGGTGCCGGGCGGAATGGTGATCGTCACCGGCCCGTCCAGCGTTGGCACCTCGATCTTCGCGCCGTCGATTGCCTCGTACAGGCTGATCGGCAGATCGAGATACACATCCATATCCTCGCGCCGGTAATACGGATGCGGCGAGACGTGGGTAATGATGTAGAGATCGCTGGCCCGGTTGCCCGCGCTGGCCCTGGCCCTTGATACGCACGCGGCTGCCTTCCTTCACGCCCGGCGGGATCTTCACGTCGATGCTCTCGGTGTGGTCGCCGTGGTTGATCTGCAGGGACAGCGTGGTGCCGCGCGCGGCCTGATAGAAGCTCAGCGTGACGGGATACTCCACATCAGCCATCGGAGGCGGCGCGGCTTCGGGGCGAGCGCGTCCGCCGCGCTGCCGGCCGCCCGCGCCCCCGCCAAACGGTCCGCCGCCGCCGCCGCGCCCGCCGAAAAGCTGCTCGAAAATATCACCGACGTCAAAGTCCTCCACCGACACGCCCGGCCCGGCCTGCCACTGCCGCTGGCCTCGCCCCTGCTGCGCCCGACGAAACGCCTCGAACGGGTCCGCGCCGGCCGCCGCCCCGGCCACCTGCGGCCCGGCGTGGCCGAACCGATCGTACTGCGCCCGTTTCTGCGGGTCCGACAGCACGTCGTACGCCTCCTGCACCTCCCTGAACTTCTCTTCGGCCTTCGGGTTGCTCTTGTTCAGGTCGGGATGGAATTGCCGCACCAGCTTGCGATGAGCCCTCTTGATCTCATCGCCGCTGGCGTTCTTGGGAACACCCAACACTTCGTAGTAGTCGCGCTTGGCCATGTCTTTGTACCGCTGACGGGAATCGTCACTTCACCTACGATCTTATCACAGTTTGCCGCGGGGAGGAAAACTCGGATCAAGGAGCGACCATGACCCAGCAATCCTGTCCGCTACCTGGTAAGCCGTCTCCCGAGGAAGACGCGACCGTCGAACGACTGCTTCGCTTGCGGAACAATCGCATAGCCATCCGTTGATTTTGAACCGCATGTGCGTAAGGTGGTTGTCGATGCCGACGCTGAACTTCAAGGGCAAAGCGGTCATCGAGACCCACCACTACACGTTGATCTGCTGCGAGAAGATTCTGGGTGCCGCCGACACGAGGCAAGAGGTCGAGAAAGACAATGTCAAGCGCGTGCGGCCGATGCTCGTCCCATTCAGTTTGAAGTGAGCGAAGGTGCGCGGAGTGATGGAATACGAGATATACTATCATACCGCAGCCCACGCGGCCCTTATGCGGATGTCGCCGGAGGTTGCACGACGGATCGCAGGCAAAATCGACCGAATGCGGCACGGGTTGGCCGGCGATGTGAAGCGGCTGAAGGCATTTGTTCCCAATTACCGCCTGCGGGTGGGTGATTGGCGTGTGCTGTTCGAGGTGAAGGGCAACGCCATCATCATCCACGACATCAAGCACCGGTTGCAGGCGTACGACGGGTGAGAAAGGCAGCCAATGCCCAAGACCAAATACGACGTGCTCGTCCGCAACGGGAAGGATCGCTTCGTCGTTATCCCCGAGAAGGAGTACCAGGCACTGCGGGCGCGGCTGGAGGACGAGGCTGACTTCCGTGCCATCGAGGCCTCGAAGAAGCGTAACGCGGGGCGAGCGCTTATCCCGCACGAGCAGGTGATGCGGGAGCTGGGCTTGGTGCCGGGCCGCAGGAAGCGCAAAGCCTGAGATCGCCGATGGACCTGAAGCGATGCCAACGCCGCATGGTGAATGAGATGGAGCGGTATCTCCAACTCTTCGCGGACAACCGCGCGGTGGCAATCCCCGTTTCGCCAGCCGAGCGGAGCTTCGCCAGGCGCTGGTATCGCAGCAGGCGCAGGAGGTCCGCGCGGCGCGGTGATCGTTCGGAGCTCCGGCTTTGGCCGGTCTGCGCCGCGGTTAACCGGCTCGCTTGCGAGCCGCTCGCCGTTTCTGGCCGGCGTTCGCAGAAAAGAGGTGATTCGAATCATGTCACCTTTTCCGGACGGCGCTAGCCATTCGGTCCAACCTTCGCCTCTTGAACGGGTAGCTTGTTTTCGTTTTGTCTTGTCGCTAAAAATAGGTATGCTATGAGACAAGCGAGGAGGAAAACGTGTTTTCAAAAGATGTCGCAGATCGCCTGAAATGCTACGTCTATCGACTGATCGATCCTCGCAACGGCGAGACTTTCTACGTGGGGAAGGGAAGGGGCAATCGTGTCTTCGACCACGTCAAGGCAGAGCTTGGCAGTGATGCCGATCCTGAGAGCCAAAAAATGCAGCGAATTCGTGAAATCCGACTGGACGGCTTTGAGGTCGATCACCTGATACATCGGCACGGCATGGACGAAGATACCGCGATCGAGGTCGAGGCGGCCCTGATCGACGCATATCCGGAGGCAGCCAATGTGGCGAACGGTCAAGCCTCCGACGAACGCGGGCTCATGCACTCAAGGCAGATAATTGAGCGATACGAAGCCAAGGAGGTTGAGTTTCAGCACAGGGCGATCATCATCAATGTGAATCGGACCGCAGACGATCGAGACATCTATGATGCGGTCCGCTATGCTTGGCGCGTTGATCCTGAGAAAGCCAGACAAGCGGAACTGGTCCTGGCGGTTGTTCGAGGGTTAATTGTTGGCGTGTTCGAACCAGAGATGTGGGTCGAAGCGACGGCGGAGAATTCACTCAAGCATTTTCCAGGCAGAGCCGTCTTGGCCGGGAAAAGATGGGGATTCATCGGGCATCCGGCGCCAGACAAGATCGCCGCTCTGTATCGCCGACGGCGTCTGCCCGACAGCATGCGCAAGCGCGGCGCTGCCAATCCGATCAGGTATGTTCTAGCCCTTAAACAAGCGAAGCCCCCGCGCGTTCTTGCGACGCACGCGACGACCAACACGACAATGTCGCCGCGCCATGAGCAACCGCCCGTGCCGCTTTCGCTCCGGCCGGTCGCTCATCTCTCGTCTTGTGTGTCTTTTGCTGCTACTCCCAACGTTCGGCGGCCGCGGCGAATCGGGGCATCCGGACCCCGACATCAGGGTGGCGTTCTCAGCAGTTCATCGGCCGCCGCAACGCCTCCACCATCCGCAGCATGACGTCCTGCCACGGGTTCCAGGCCAGCAGCCGGTAGATGATCTTCCGCCCCTGACGGATGATCTGGCACGGCACCCGCACCACCGCGTTGACGAACCGCTTGAACTCCATCTTCAGCACGCTCTGCTTCTGGCCCTCGTGCCGCTCCTGCCAGCGCCCCGCTTTCACCGGCAGCCACAGGCCCCACCACGCCTTCAGCGTCCATGCCAGTGAGGCCATCACCATGTACGCCCAGTTGCTGATGAGATTGTCCACCGGCATCTTCATCGCCTTCACGCCGTTCTTGAGCTGCTCGATCAGGTTCTCCTGATCGCAGCGGTCGTTGGCCAGCAGCACGATCTCCGCGGCCGACTCGCCCCGCAGATTGGTGATGTAGAAGAAGTAGCGGATGTCGTCGTACAAGACGAGTTCCCCTTTCTCCACCGACAGGTTCTTGCGCACCACCACGATGCGATAGAGATACTCGCACTCGCTCGGCCGGTAGTCGAACTCCGCCACATCTTCGCTCTTGAGGCGGATGTTCTCGTACTCGCGCTCGACGACCAACTGCTCCTTGACGTTCTCCGGCCGCTGACGCGGCTCGGTCTTGACCTCGTAACGCGCCGGGCGCTCCAGCCTCTTCCAGGCCGACTCCGGCAGGCCGTTGGCGTATTCCTTGAGGTTGGGCATGGCGTTGAAGCCGAAGAGGAACTCCACGTCGTCATCGTTCCATCCATCCAGCCGCTTGGTCTGCGAGAAGTCGGTGTCGCCGCGCAGCAGCACGCTCTCGAATCCTCCCGCGCGGCACCAGGCGATCGCCCGGTCGAAATACTCACCGGCCTGCTCGTGGCTGGGCCGGTTGCCGCTGCGATTGACCAGATACAGCGGCTCCTTGGTGTTGGCCAGCGAGATCACCAGGGGATGATAGCCCCACTGGTTATCGTAGCTGATGTCCATCCCCTGCTTGCACTCGCCGGTGGTGGGCGCGATCGTTCCGTCGGCATCCAGGATCGCCCGCTGGAAGAACTCCGGCGGCTGCTGCTTCCAGACGGTCTTGCGAACGCCGTTGATCGTCTCCATCAGCCCCAGCACATCCGCCTCGCTGAAACGCCGGCAGAAGTCCCTCTCGGTCGTCGGATCGGGGATGCGCTGGGCCCCCAGGGCGTTGAGATACACCTCGTCGTTACGCCGCAGTTCAATATCCTCCAGGCAATCGCCGCCAGTCACAATGTTGTAGGCGATGTTCAGCACGTGGTCCGATTCCCAGTAGGGCAGATGGATCTTCAGCAGGTGAAGGGAGTCGTTGATGGCGTCGATCAGGCCGGTCTGCCGGGCCAGCAGATGGATCAGGCCGATGCCGCCGCAGCCCAGGCCGTGGATGCGGTCGGACAGCTCGTAGTGGATGTTGCTGGCCGACAGCATCGGCGAAAGCTGCTCCTCCCACTGGCGGTTGGCCAGACGGCGAAGGATGCGACGCTTGCGGTTTTGCAGTTGCTGGCGTATAGATGGGTTCACTCGAAATGCCTCCTTGCATTTAATATAGATGTAATGTTAGACAACTTTCCGCGTGGAAAGTGAGGCATTTCGAGCTTTTTTCTTGCGCGATCAGCGAGCGGGCGGGAAAATCACGCTTGAGGAGGGTCTAGATGTGTAGGGGAAGAGGGGAGAATCGCCATGACTGCCAGAGCCCGGCTGGCTGCGCTGCAAGATCCTGCGCCAGCCTAGCGGCGCAAGCGACATAGCCCGTCTGAGAAGCAGCCGCCATGCCTGCCCACGGGCTGCCTTCATCGCTGACACTTCCTCGCCGGATCGTACATTCTGCTGTGATAGAAGACGTTGCCGACTGGATCCCACGCGAAACCATCGAACCACGTGATCTTGCAGCTTCGGCCGCCGATCATGTTGCCGGGATCCAGTTGCGACTCAAGGCCCTTCAGGGGCAGGATCGTCTTCCACGTCTTGCCGGCATCGGTCGTTTCCGAGAAGCCAGCGCGGCCCACCACTACGATGTGATTCTCGTCCTTGCCGAAGAATGGCCCCATGATCGCATCGACCGGCGCCCCTGGACCTGCCACGTCTGTCCGCTGTCTTTGCTGACAATGAGCCCTTCCGCGCCAGCCCAGTAGACCGTGCCCTTGAAGACCACCGCGACGCGGCTTCTCGGGGTGAGCTGGCTGACGGTGTTCCAGCTCGCGCCATCGTCCGTGCTGCGCTCGATGCCCGAGTTGTCTTTCCGATGCAGCAGGAGCGTGCCGGCATCGACCACGCCGATCCCAATGCTCGACCCGCCGCGTGATTCAACGCCGGTGGCGATTGGTTTCCAGGTCTTTCCCGCATCTTTGCTCAGGTGGATCTTCCCGCCGCTTTCGTGCCGGGCGCCGAGCATGACCTTGGGATCGGCGGCGGACCAATCCAACGCGCCATAGTCCCAGGGGCCGAGGATCTGCGTCCAGGTCTTCCCCCCATCGAGGGTCAGGCCGCCATTGCCGTAGATCACGAAACAAGCGATGCGCTGGCCGTTATTGGGATCGACACTAAGCCCCCACCCCGTCTCGCAGCGCCCATGGTCGAGCTTGCCGCCGTCGATACGCTGGAAGGTCTTGCCCTTGTCGGAACTGCGGTGCAACTCGCCGCAGTTGTTGAGCAGCAGCAGGAGATCGCCCGTTGTCCTGTCAACCGCGACGGCCGTGGTTTTCTCGTCCTTCCCGCGAGTCGGGACCAGTGTTTCCGACACAACAGTCCAGTTCCCATCTACGTCACTCAGTGCACGACGGAGGCGGTTTCCGGCAGGCCCATCGCGTTCTTCGTGTCCACCACGAAGTATTCGTTGCGAGCGGCGGTGCCTGACTCGCCGTCGATGAACTTCCTGACGGCGTCGACGGAATCGGCTTCCCAGACGCAGAAGGTATTCTTCTGGTTCGTGCCGGGGATGAAGAGCACGGGCTTCAATCCCGCCGGGAGCGTGCCGCCTTGTATCTTGCTCATCACGCTCTGCTTGGTTTGCTCCCATTTCAGGGCGTCGTTGATGGTGTGGTTGATTCCGATATGCATGGTAGCTGTCCTTTCGTTGGTGATGATCGAACAGGGCGACTGTAGGCCCCTCATCCCCAAACCGCCAACGGCGAAAATCCCCTATAAGTCCGACACGGCTTTTCGGGCCAGCCACAAAGCGTGGAAATGGCCAGCAGGTGCTTTGGCGCAAGACGAATGCAGTTGAGTCCGCCTGCCCGCATCGTCACGGGATGGCCGGTCATCGTCGATCGCTCAGGCGCGACGATAGAGGGCAACAAAGCTGCCCTGACAAGCTATGTCTTAGAGCGACCGGGCGATAGCGAGTTTACCCTTGGGAAAGGAACGAACCATGCGGCTTTTTTCTCACGAAGGCCGAGTACGCGTCTGCGTTTCCATTGCCGCCGTGTGCTGTCTGGCAGGCCTCGCGTTGGGGGCGGAGCCGATTTCGGCGGGAACGGCCCGCGGCCAGGCCGGATTGCCACAGGGCGGCACGCTGATTCTTGATGAATCCGCCTATTGCCGGGCCTACTACCAATTTGATGTGCAGAAAATCGCCCCCAAGGCGCTGAAGGCCGAAGGCGAGAAGATCCTGGGCGTCAACCTGATGGACAAGCTCCAGAAGGAAGTGCAAAAGCGCCTGGCATCCAAGAACTACGACTGGCAAAAGGAGGATTGGCGCGACCACGTCACGGTGGAGGTGGAATACAACAGCTTCGCGAGAAAGAACAGGGTGTTCATCAGGGTCGGAGGCGTCACGGAGCCGCCCGCGGACGGATGGCGCGGGCCCGACTTCGACGATTCGGCCTGGCCGCACCTGCGGAAACCGGACGGAGTCGGCTCGCCGGCACAATATACCGTCGGCACCCCGGAAAGAAATGGCTGGCTGCGCGGGGTTTATCTGCGTTTCCGCTTCGAGATTCCCGATCCCGCCGCGGCAGGAGCCGTGACGTTCAGCGCCGATTATATCGGCGGGCTCAGAGCGTTCGTGAATGGCGAGGAAATCGCGCGCGGCCATCTTCCGGCCGGCGATCTCGACGCCGAGACGATGGCGGAGGAGTACCCCCAGGAGGCCTACGTCGCGACGTTTGCGGACCTGTCGGAGAAAGAGAAGGCGAAATACAAGGGGAAGGAACCGCCGCCAACGCAGGTCATGAGGACTGCTGACGAGCTTACGCCGGTGGGCTCGCGGCTCTACAAGCTTCGCAACCGCACCATCAATTCCCTGGCCATTCCCCAGAAACTGCTTCGTAAAGGGACGAATGTCCTGGCCATCGAACTGCGCGCGGCCCCGCTGCATCCCTACGTGATGAAAGCAATGGTTTGGATATCAGGGACGTCGTGGATCAGGCAGTGGGAGCACGCGCGCTTGTCGCGCCTGGAGCTGCGCTGCGCGTCGAAGGACGTGCCCTCGTCCCTGGGCCGGCCCAAGGGCGTGCAGGTTTGGACCGAGGACATGACCCGCCGCATGTTCTCGCCGGAGTATCTCGAACCCGGCGCAGCGCCGGGAGTGATCCGGCTGGCCGGAGCGCGAAATGGAACCTACTCGGCGCAGGTGGTCGTCGGAACCGACAAGGAGCTGGCCAATGTGAAGGTCATCGCCTCCGAACTTAAGAGCCCCGCGGGCGGCGCGATTCCGGCCAAGTCCGTCAGGATCTTCGGGATGAACCCTCAACCGATGGGCGACATCAGTTCGCTGGGTGAAGGACGCATCGTCGGGAGCAGAATGATCGAGATTGGCGGCGGCAACTCCCGGTACGGCGATTGGAGCGCGCCCAAGACGCGCGCCCTGGTCTGTTTCGCGCCGGAAACGCTGGAGAATAAGGCCGCCGCCGCCGCGGCGCTGGGCCGGATTCAGTACTTCGACTGGATCTCCTCCGCGTTGCCGGAGCGGATTCCGGCCAATTCCTGCCGGCCCTATTGGTTGTCCGTGAAGGTCCCGGCGGATGCCGCGCCGGGATTGTACCGCGGCGCCGTGCGCGTCGAAGGGCCGGATTTCCCGGCCGCCACGCTGCCCCTGGAAGTGGAGGTGCTGGACTGGAGGGTCCCGGATCCGCAGCGATTTCCAGACCATTGTCGCCATCGAGCAATCGCCCTACGGCGTCGCGAAACAGTACAAGACCCCGCTGTGGTCCGACAAGCACTGGGAGCTGATCGAGGCCAGCCTCCGCCAGCTTGCGCGCGCGGGCAACGGCGTGTGGTTCGTGCCCGTGCTCCTCGACACGGAATTCGGCAATCGAGATGACTCGATGATCAAGTGGATTCGGAAGAAGGACGGTTCTCTCGCGTTCGACTACGCCACGCTGGACCGTTACCTGGACCTGATCGTCAAGAACTGCGGCACGCCGCGCGTCATATCGTTTGTGGTCATGCATGGGTTTCAGGCTCCCGTGGAGGTCAAAGTCCTGGATGAGGCCTCCGGCAAAGAAGAGCGCTTGAACCTGGGCCCGAATGTGCCGGGCCGGGAGAAATACTGGCAGCCTTTTGCCTGCTCTCTTTACAGCCACATGGCGGCCAAGGGATTGGACCAGGCGATGTTCTGGGGCTATCGGCTGGGACCAGGACGGCGACCCGAAACTCAAAGCCCTTGCTGCGCCAATTTGTGCCGGAGGTGTTCTGGATCTGCGGCTCCCATGACGCCAACGTATCGGTCTCCGGCGGCATGCCGGATCTGAGTTCGCCATTCTACGTGGGCTCGCCTTTCGCGGCGAAAGCCTGGGAAGGCAAGGCGGACGCCAGCGCGGAGACGTTCTACAAGGTTGTCGAGAATATCCAGAGCTTCCTGATCGGCGGGGAATCCCAAAAGGGCTGGAAGCCACGCGACCAAATCCTGCTCTGCACGCCGCGCACGGACTGCGGCGCCATCGTCGTGAACGGGACCAGCACGCCCTGGACGTTCAGGATCTTCCCCGAGCGGGCGATCTTCACGGGGTATCAGGGCACCGGGCGCATGGGGGGCGACTACTGGGCCAAGTCCTATCACGACGGGTGCAAACATTCCGGCGGAGCGCCCGGGTTCTCCATCATGAAGTGCCTCTGGCCCGGCCCGGACGGCGCCGAACCGAGCGCCCGGTTCGAGGCCATGATCGAAGGCCTGCAGGAACTGGAAGCGCGCATCTTTGTCGAGCAGACGCTCGACCGCGGAATTCTGCCTCGCGGAGCAGGCGCGGCGGGTCACGGAGCAATTGGCCCGCCACTACAAGGGCACCTTCGCCGTCGGCCTGGATTGGCAAGCGCGCTCGAAAGCGATGTATCAGTTGGCGTCCGAAGTCGCCGCGGCCGTCGGCCTGGACGTGGACAAGAGCGAGTTCACCGCTCAGCCTCAAGGCGCAGGCGCAGGCGGCGCTTCAAGATCAAACTGCGCAATTGGACGGGCAAGCCGCGGCGCTGGAAGGCCGAAAGCTCGGAGAAATGGATTGTCCCTGCCAGAACCGAAGGCTCGGCCAAGGGCAGCGAAGACCTTGAGGTCCGGATCAATGGCGAGTTGCTGGAACCGGAAAAGCAGAGCACGGGAGTGCTGACCGTAACCGACGTGGAGTCGGCGCGCGCCTACCCCGTGAAGATCGCCGTCCGCACGGGCAGTCGCCAGAATCCGCCGAAGTGACCTGGCCGGCGAGTGCGTTCTTCAAGCTTCTGGCTGCAGGTGTACAGGGCGATGGCGCCGGTCGGGATTTCCGAGAGTGTCCTGTCGTATTCCCTCTTGAGCTCCCCTCATGGCAGGACGATCACGCCGGCCGCGAGTTTGTAGTAGGCGTCGTTGAACAACTCGGTGAGGCTGATGGTGAGCCACACGCGATGGGCGGGCTGGAGGCCGGCCGATTCGCGAGGGTGATCGCCAACGGGGAGATGCGCCAGGCGAGCCTCCCATAGCGGATCGGGGATGCCCAGGGCGTAGCGGCGCCGGCCAGCGTGAAGACGGCGCGGCACTGGCGCTTGCCCTTGGAAGACAGCCCGATGCGCCAGGAGAGGCGCTGCGGCTCGACGAGCGCCAGGGATGATTTGAGCGGGGTTGCTCGCACCTGCGCGGACGGGATGCGGTCGAGAGTGTTGCCGAAGATTTCCGGGCCGCCGCAGAGCTGGGAGTGCAGCATGTCGAGCCATCGCGCCGATGCAGGCCGCTCATTCAGCTCCCACGGCAGATTGCGCAGCACCCAATCCTCGGGATGGTGCGGGCCGGGCTGGGGATGGTCCACATGGAAGCTGACGACATCCAGGACGAGCGGCTCGGATTTGTCGGGCAGCTTGTAATGATAGTAAAAGAGGCTGCCATCGCCGAAGTCGGCCACGGGACGAATCCACCCGCCGCCGTCGGTGCGGATGCCGGCCACGCATCGCCCGCCGTGCTTGCGGGAGTTGGCGAGGCAGATGATCTGGATGGTGTCAGGGGTCATTGATACGTGGTTTGTCGTGCGTCCCGCCCGGCACCTGACACGGTGCCGACCATGGCGAGAATATAAACCGCCGGGCTCGGCCTGGCCAGCCCTCGCGCCATAGCCCTCGCGCCATTGCCTTCGGCCAACTTTTACATATACTAAAGTGCGATGCGTGGTTTCCGCTGGAACTGGTGGAACACAGAACACATCGCCGAGCACGGCATCGCGCCGGGCGAAGCCGAGAGCGTGGTCCGCTGCGTGGCCCGCCCCTTCCCGGAATACCTCGGCGAAGGCAAGTGGGCCGTGCGCGGGCAATCGGCGTCTGGGGTTTACATCCAGGTGATGTATACCCTCGACCCCGACGATACGGTGTACGTGATTCACGCCCGGCCCCTCACCGACCGGGAAAAGCGGCGGTTTCGCCGCAGGAGACGATGATGACGCCCAAGAAGCCTTATTGGGAAATGACCACCGCCGAACTTCGCCGCGCAACCAAGCAGTATGACGCGGAGTTCAGCGCGGATAATCTCATACCGCCACCGGCGGAAGAGCTGGCCAAGTGGCGACGCGCCAAGAAGAAGATGGGCCGCCCGCGCGTCGGCCAGGGCGCTCAGCAGATTGCCGTCACGCTTGAACGCGGCCTCCTCCGGCGCACCGATCGCTTCGCCCGCAGCATGGGCCTCACGCGGTCGGCTACGATTGCCGCCGCACTCGAAACGATGATCTGCCATGCCCGTCCGTCGCACGGCGCGACGCGAAGAGCGGGATGAGTTGCCGGAGAATGACCATGCGGAAGCCAGCCAAGGCCAACCTTGGCGACTTACTCGTGAAGAGCCTGACCGAACTGCGCGACGGCCTTCGCGGGCGGACCGGCAAACTGACCGTTAAGACCGTCGAGATTCCCAAGCCGCCGGATCGCCCGCGCACTGAGCCGGCCTCCGTGGTACACTGTAGCAAACGCTAGCGAGGCTCGATGGTGAGACATTCCGATGGTCTGCTTCTTCTTTCTGCGATGGCTGTTGTCGCCCTGTCGGGCTGCGGCATCGCGACCGCACCGTTGTCGATCCCGGTCGCCGTGGTGCAGAACAAATGGATCACTCTTGAGGGGGAGGTGGTGGACGAGGATGGCAAGCCGCTTGATGACGTGTTCGTGAATCTCAAAATGCAGTTTAGCTGGTGGGGGCCACTGGCCGGTCAGCATTGCGGTTCGTGGAACAAGACCGTCATGGTGAATCGTCGGTTTCATCTCGTTGAGTTCGGCTGAAGTGAAGCTCGAGAGGGCTGAGTTGCGTGAAATACGCAAGAGCTACCCATTCAACTACTGGGGCACCGCCGTGAGGGCCTTCCGTTTCTTCTATTTTCGGAGCGATAACCGACATGGCAAGCTCGCCGTGGGGTGGTGTAGAGCTCATGGGACATTCGAGCAAAAGCTCTACCTCCTGATCGAGATAGAGCCCGGCGGATCTCGCGATCTTCGCGGCCGATAGATCTTCTGCAGGAGCATCTTCATGCGCATTTACTTGCAATTCAATCTATTGCTTGTCGCGCTCATTGCATCCTCCGGCTGTGGACTCGCTACGGCTCCGGTGTCGCTACCTGCGGCGATAGCGCGGAACACGGATATCACGCTTCGGGGCGTTGTCATGGACGATGAGGGCAAACCGCTTGATGAAGTACTCGTTGACGTGGACCGTTTCTACATGACGTGGCGCCCGTTGGGGGGTGAGCAGTGCGAATCGAAGCAGGAAATACTGCTCGTCAGCCGTGAGTTTGAAATGAAGCTGCACGGGTATGCCTTCGGGCTGAATTTCCACAAACGCGGGTACGGCGCGAGGCAGATCAAGTACAGCCAGGGCTCGTTCCTGCAGTGGGACAGGGACCGCAGGCCAAGCGCTGGCCCGATGGAGGTGCGGATGCTCTGGCCAGGCGACACCGAGCGAGCCCGGATCGTGCTGCCGCGATTCGATCGGGAACTGCCGCCGCTGCGCTACCTGGATGCGCCTCTTGCTCCGGGCCTGGTTGTGGTGGACGTCGCGGCGCTGGCCGCCGGGGCGTACCGTCCGGTGAGTGAACTGAGCGGGCCAATCACACAACTCGCCGCGGGCATGCTGGGCGTGCAAGTGGGCCCTCGTCCTGCGCTGAGCAGGGAGCGAGATGACAGCGTTGATCTCGACCCGCCTGAATGGATCACGCTACGGATAGGCGGGACAGACGGCTTCTTGCAATATGCGCCCCTTCTTGGTTGCGGTCCGCTGGAACAGATGACGGAGGCGCCGCTGGCCGGGTACGTCAATGAAATTTCACTGACGTCCGCTGAGTTGCGGCGCATGCACGACAGCTACGCCAAAGAACGCAACGTGCCGGTGGAACGCGGAATCCGGTATTGGTATTTCCGTAGTAACGGCAAATATGGGAAGATCGCGATTGGCTGGTATCCTGTCGGCCACCCGCATCCCAGAAATCTCTATCTGTCGGTGCAGATACAGCCGAGCGGCTCTCGTGATCTGCACGGGTGGTGATCACAAATGCCGCGCTTCCACCTCTCCCCACTTCTCCTTCAAATACTCCACCACTAGTCTCCGATGACAATGCTCCGGCGTCGGCTCGCTGCACAGCAGCACCGTCGGAACCTCGAACAGCGATCGCGCCAGCTTCGACTCCACCTGCCGCTCGGCGATCACCGCCAAGAATCGCCGCTCGTAATCCTCCCAACTTCCTTTCTCCTTCTTGAATGCGTCGAGGATTTCCTGAGTCGGCGCCAGCAGCGGCTCGTGGAGGTATTCGATGCCGCAGATCTCGCGCAGGAAGTACGCCAGGTCGTCCTTCTTGGTGAAGGCGGCGAGCTGGGATGTGTTGTTGAGGCGGATGTCCAGCAGCCGCTTGATGCCGGCCTGCTTCAGGGTTGTGAAGAAGGACTCGGCGGATTTCTGGGCAAAACCGATCGTGTAGATTTCCATGGCTCCTCCTTCGGATGGCCAAAAAGCAAGAGCTGCGGATCGGGCGCGCCCTGGCTCTGCTGGCGCACCTGCTCGGTCGTCTGTATCTGCCCGTCGCCGCGGATGTGCGTGACGCTCACGCCGCGCTCTTCGAGCACGCGCGTGACCAGCAGAAACCGGTGGCATTCGGCGGGGTCTTCCTCGCTGCACATCAGGGCGAGGCGGCATTTGTGCCGGCCGGTCTCAAGGCGGGCGATGCCTTCCTTGAATGTGTTCTGCCGCGCCATCGCCGCGTAATCCGCATAACCATCGGCGTCGTAGAATTCCGGGTTGTCCGGCCGCCCGCCAAGCTGCTTGCCGAGGAACAGGTATTTCAGGCCGGCGTTCTCCAGCGCCGTCTTCAGGACGGAGTCGTTGAACTGAGGCGAATACCTGGAATGCGGCTGCGAACGGACATCGACAAGCACGTGAACCTGATGCTGTTTGAGCAGGGCGATGAAGCGGGCAATGTCGTGATTGGAGTGGCCGATCGTGTAAATGCCGGTGCAGGAGGTTGGATTGGCCGAGGTCATGGCGAGAAAAGCAGTTACAGCCTAGCGGAGCACGTCAACGATGCAAGCGGCCGGAAATCCGCAATCAGCATTTCGCAATCCGCAATCCGGTTGACCGCCAGTGAGTGTACTGGCGGTGCTGAAGAAAGCTCTTGTTTTTGCCCTGCAGCACAGTATCCTTTTGCCCTTTCGCCCAGCCGACACCAGAGCCAGGATCAGTCGCCGGGCACCGAGTGCTTGGTTAGAGCGTACTATTCGCATACGATATTGAATGGGTTTCCAAACTCGACAATCATGAGCACCACTACTTCTGCATCAGGGACCAGCGGGCGCACTTCCAAGAAAACCGTTCGCCTGCCTTCCGTCACCATCCGTTTCGCGGGCGACTCCGGCGATGGCATGCAGCTCGCCGGGATGCAATTCGCCGATGCATCCGCTCTGCTGGGCAACGATATCTCGACCCTGCCGGACTACCCGGCCGAGATCCGCGCTCCCGCCGGCACGGTCGCTGGCGTCAGCGGATATCAGCTTCAGTTCGCCAGCACGGATATCTACACGCCGGGCGATGAGTGCGACACGCTGGTGGCGATGAACCCGGCCGCGCTCAAGTCCAATCTCAAGTTTGCCAAGAAGGGCGCCATCGTCCTCGTCAACGAGGATGCCTTCAACCCGGCCGAACTCAAGAAGGCCGGCTATGACAGCAACCCGCTCGATGGCAGCGCGCTGTCGGGCTATCGCGTGATCAAGGTCCCCATCGACAAGCTGAACGGCACGGCGGCGGGCGAGTTCGGCCTGGCGCCAAAGCAGGTCGACCGCTGCAAGAATTTCTTCACGCTGGGCGTGGTGTATTGGCTGTATGGCCGGCCGCTGGAGCCGACGATCCACTACATTGATGCGAAATTCGGCAAGAAGCTGGCGGCCGTGGCCAAGGCGAACATCGCGACGCTGCGGGCGGGGTACAACTTCGCCGAGACGGCCGAGATTTTCCAGGAGCAGTACGTCGTCGATAAGGCCAAGCTGCCTGCGGGAACCTATCGCAAGGTGACCGGCAACGAGGCCGTGGCCTTGGGCATGGCGACGGCGGCCAAGCTGGCGGGCAAGCAGCTTTTCTACGCCAGCTATCCGATCACGCCGGCCAGCGAAATCCTGCATAACCTTGCGGAGATGAAGGCCCACGGCGTCATCACTTTCCAGGCGGAAGATGAGATCTGCGCCATGGGCGCGGCCGTGGGTGCGGCGTTCGGCGGCGCAATGGCCTGCACCGGCACGAGCGGGCCGGGCATGGCGCTGAAGACCGAAGCCATCGGGCTGGCGGTCATGACTGAGCTGCCCATGGTGATTGTGAACGTCCAGCGCGGCGGGCCATCGACCGGCCTGCCGACCAAGACCGAGCAGTCGGACCTGTTCCAGGCGATCATGGGGCGCAATGGCGAATGCCCGGTGGCCGTGCTGGCTGCCGCTTCGCCATCGGATTGCTACGCCGCCACGATCGAAGCTTTCAGGATCGCCACGCGATACATGACGCCCGTGATCCTCCTGACCGACGGCTACACCGGCAACAGCGCTGAGCCGTGGCTGATCCCCAACGCCAGCGAGATGGCGAAGATCGAGGTGAAGCACCCGACCGAGCCGAACGATCCGGCCGGGTTCATGCCGTACAAGCGGAACACCGACGGCGCCCGGCCATGGGCGATCCCAGGAACGGCTGGGCTGGAGCACCGTGTCGGCGGGCTTGAGAAGGCCGACGTCACCGGCGCGGTCAGCCACGACCCGAACAATCACGAGAAGATGTGCCGGCTGCGCGCGGAGAAGATCGCGAAGATTCAGCCGGCCGGCCAGGCGTATCTGTGGATGGGCCCGGAAACCGGCGATGTGCTGCTGGTATCCTGGGGCGGCACCTATGGCGCTGTTCGCGCCGCCACCGATCAGCTTCGCCAGCAGGGAGTGAACGCGGCAGCGTGCCATCTGCGATACCTGAATCCGCTGCCGCCGGACCTTGGGGACATCCTCAAGAGCTTCAAGAAGGTGATTGCCGTCGAGATCAACCTCGGCCAGCTCCGCTTCATTCTCGAAGCGCAGTACAAACTCAACGTGCTGGGCGTGAATAAGATCAAGGGCCAGCCGTTCAGCATCAACGAGATCGTCGCGGGAGTGAAAGAAGTTTAGCCGGCTCGCTTGCGAGCCGCTCGAGTGCGGTAGCGATTGTTGACCGGACCACTAGCCACGGACAAACCATATGAGCATTGCCGATCCGATCTATAGCCTCAAGCCGACCGATTTCGCCAGCAGCCAGGAGGTCAAGTGGTGTCCCGGCTGCGGCGACTATTCCGTGCTGTCGGTGACCAAGAAGGTGCTGGCCAAGCTCGGCATCGAGCGGCACAAGACGGTGTTCGTCTCGGGCATCGGCTGTTCCAGCCGCTTCCCGTACTACATGGACACCTACGGCTTCCACTCCATCCACGGCCGTGCGCCGACGATCGCCACCGGGCTCAAGCTGCGCCCGGCCGGACCTGAACGTGTGGATGGTTACCGGCGACGGCGATGCTTTGTCGATCGGCGGCAACCATTTCATCCACCTGATGCGCCGCAACCTCGACATCAAGGTGCTCCTGTTCAACAACCGCATCTACGGCCTGACCAAGGGCCAGTATTCGCCCACCAGCGAGCACGGCAAGAAGACCAAGAGCAGCCCGTTCGGCGTGCCGGAGAATCCGATTCGCCCGATCAGCGTGGCCATCGGCGCCGAGGCCACCTTCGCCGCGCGCACGCTGGATGCGGATGTCAAGCACCTGGAGTTCGTGCTGGAGCGGGCGGCCAAGCACAAGGGCATGGCGTTTGTCGAGGTGTATCAGAACTGCGTAATCTTCAACGACGGCGCGTATGAGTGGGCATCGGACAAGACCAAGCGGCCGGAGAATACGGTGTACCTGGAGCACGGCAAGCCGCTGATCTTCGGGGCCGCTCGCGAGAAGGGTATCCGGCTCAACGGGCTGGTGCCGGAGGTTGTGAGCCTTAAGGACATCAAGGCCGATGATCTGCTGCATCACGATGAGAAAATGGCCGAGCCGAGCCTGGCGTTCCTGCTCAGCCGGCTGCGCTATCCGGAGTTCCCCGAGCCGTTCGGAGTCTTCCGCGATGTGGAGCAGCCGACCTATGATGAATCCGTGCATCAGCAGATCGAGCAGGTGACCAGGCAGCAGGGCGAGGGCAAGCTGCAGGAGTTGCTGACGGGAACGGATACGTGGAAGGTGGAGTGAGTTGTCAGTTGCCAGTGGTCCGTGGTCAGTTGTTGGGTCCATTGGTCCGGTAGTCAGTGGCGAAAGGCGATAGGTGTTGACATGCCGCTGAAGGACAAGATTCTCGCCGGGCTGCTCGCGCCGGAGATGAGCTTTAACGAAAGGGTCTGGGCGCTGACGGCACGGATACCCAAAGGGGCGGTGACGACCTATGCGGCGATTGCGCGGAAGTTGCGCACACAAGGATACAGAGCGGTGGGGAACGCTTTGAACAGGAATCCCTACGCGCCGCAGGTGCCGTGCCATCGGGTGGTGGGGAGCGATGGCCGGCTGACCGGCTTCGCCGGCGGGCTGCGGACCAAGCAGAAGTTACTCGAATCGGAAGGCATCGCCATTCGCAAGGGCAAGGCCGATCTGTCCCGGCTGTTCACATTCGACTGATTCGGCGGTAGTGCCAACGAGGAGACTCGCGTGTGCGATTCGGTCGCCGCGCGGGGAGGCACTATGGCCATTGAATTTTCCTGCCAGCATTGCGGGGCCGTCTACCGCCTGCCCGACCGCCTGGCCGGCAAACAGGTGCGATGCAAGCATTGCCGGGAGGTGTCGGTGGTCAGTGCCGCCAGTGTCCCCACTGGCAGTCCGCCGCCGGTTGCATCCGCCGGTGAGGGCACCGGCGGCACGGAAGCCGTCGCGGTTAGTGCCGCCAGTGCCCCCACTGGCGGAATAGGGGGGACGAGCACGCAGACAGGGGCGGGCGCTGACGCTTCCGCTTCAGACGTTGAGCAGGGCGATCGGGCTTGGGCCTCGGATGACGGTTCGGGCGTCAACGCGCGGGCGCTGACGCTTCCTCCTCGGAAAGCGGGCGCTGACGCTTCCGCCTCGGATGCCAGGCGATCGCGAGGGGTGTTGATTGGCACGTTCGCGGCTGTGGCGGCGATTGTCCTCGCCGCCGGTGCGTATTTCCTCTTGCCGAAGCTCCGAAAACCCACTCCGCAACCGGCCGCGATCACGCCCGCGCCCAAGCCGCCGGCATCGCGCCATTCCGCCGCCGAGATCGCGGCGCAAGGTCCCAAGTATCTTCAGTGTGCCGAGAACATGCGAAAGCTCGCGGCCGCCGCGTTCGACTATGCTGAACGCCACAGTGGGAAGTTTCCATATGATCTGAGCGAACTGGCCGTCGATCGACGCGATGGCTTCAAAGCGGTGCCGGCCGAGTGTTTCTTCTGCCCCTCCAGCGGCACGAAGGTTCCGCCGGATATGAAGGCCGGCGAGTTGGCCAACTGGCTCCACAAACACACCGATTACGTCTGGGTCGCTCGACGGCGCCGACTTGCAACACATCCCGCCCATTCTGCTGCACGAGAAGCCAGTCGGAAAATCGGATGAGGCGATCAACTACGTTGACGACCAGCGGCAGGTGCGGCGTGCCTCACTGGAACAGCTCGAGCAGGCGCTGAAACAGCAGAGAGAATAGGAAATGCCAAATGTCTAATGACGGAATGTCTAATCAAATCCGAATGACGAAGACCGAAGGCCGATTTGCCGTCACGAATCGCTTTTGTTCATTCGGCATTCGCATTTTGTCATTGATTAGACATTCGGCATTAGTCCTTAGTCATTCGTATTTGATCGTGGCATTATTCACGACAGCAGCCGCGGCCCAGGAGATCGTCCTCTACACCAGCGTTGACGAGCCCGTCGCCAAGCCGATCATCCGTGATTTCGAGTGCGCCAGCGGCCTGAAAGTGTCGATGCGCACGGACACCGAAGCGACCAAGAGCGTGGGCCTGGCCGCGCGGCTCGAGGCGGAGAAGGACAACCCGCAGGCGGATGTGTGGTGGGGCAACGAGGTGTTTCGCACCATCAACCTGGCCGATCGCGGCGTGCTCGCGGCGTACGAATCTCCGGCCGCCGGCGCGATCCCCGCGCGATACAAGGACCCGCAGCATCGCTGGGCGGGGACGGCGCTGCGGGTGCGCGTCATCGCACGCAGCACGGCCGGGCGCGGCGGCGGCGCCACCACCGGCATCAATTCCATTCTCGATCTGGCCAAGCCGGAGTTGAAGGGCAAGATCTGCATGGCCATGCCGGTGGCCGGGACGACCAGCGGCCACGTCGCGGCGCTGTATGCGCTCTGGGGCAGGGACAAGGCCGATGCGTATTTCCGCGACCTGCGGGCCAACGGCATCAAGTACGTCGGCGGCAATTCGGTGGTGGCGGAGATGGTCGGCCAGGGCGTGATGTGGGCGGGCGTGACGGACAACGATGATGTCGATTCGATGATCGGCGAAGGCGGCAAGCTCGAAGCGATCCTGCCCGACCAGGGCAAGGACGGCATTGGCACGCTGACGATGCCGTGTACCGTCTCGCTGGTCAGCGGCGCCAAACATGCGGATGGGGCGAAGAAGCTCGTGGATCATCTGCTGACGAAGCAGGTTGAAGCGAAGCTCCTGGCGGCCAAGTTCGCGAAGTTTTCCGTGTTTGACGACCCGGCCAAGCGCGGCGTCAAGGAGATGGACGTGGATTACCGCAAGGTGGCGGAGAACATGCCACTGGCCCGACGCGCGATGGAGAAATAATCTCGTTCGTTGTCCGTGGTCCGTTGTCCGTGGACGGGTCAATGGTCCATTGGTCAGTGGGAGCTGCCTCCCCGGGTTCCTGGACCGAGTGGCACCTCCACTGACCAAAGAACCACGGACCCAACCACTGACCACGGACAACGGACCACGGACAGATTTACTCATCGCGCGACGCACACTGGGCGTTGATTCCGCCGCCGAAGCTGATCGACTGAAGCCGGCCCTGTGAGTCGATGTACCAGCGGCTGGCGGCGCTGCTGCCATTGATGCGCACGGTCCAGCAGCGCATGGGCTCATCTTCGCCCGCCTCGTATCGCGGGGCATCGAATGCCGGCTCGAGCAGCAGCGTCAGCAGCGCCGGCGAGGCGGAATTGTGCGGGCCGAAGATGGATTCGGTCTGGAGTACCATCGACTCGAAGGGCAGGTTTCCGATGACCAGCGGGAGCAGCCCGCCGGGGATGTACATCGGACCCGCCTGGCCCTTGCCCTGCGCCAGCGTCTCGTTTCCCTGGAGCACCTGTGTCTGGATATCGCCCTGTCTCAGCGTGCTCTTCTGCGAGAGGGCCGCGCCGGCGCCGGCGCGGGTGATACGCAGTTCGTAGCTGCGGCCGCCGCGAGCGAGCGTCCACTCGCACAGCTCGCCGCCGTCCAACGTCGGAGCGCCGTCGGTGACGATCTTGGCTTGGAGCGAGTCGGCGCTCACGTTGTACGTCGCCACGGTCAACCAGACGCGGTTGCCGTGCTCTTCATACCAGTTCCATCGCTCGACGAGCCGCTCGCCATTGATTGGCGCGGCGGGGCTGGTGGTGACCTGGTGCGCCTGCGCTCGCCGGCGGCAAACTGCTCGGCTATCGAAGAATGCTCGGGGAATTCGATGCCCTGGCTGATGGCCGACCAGAGCGCCTGCGTGCGAGAGATCGCGCCCGCCGCCCGGCGTCACCCAGCGGAACTGCGCCAACAGCGCCGGTCCTTCATCGCTCGTGCGCAGGTAAGCGATGCTCTGGTCGGCGCTGCCGGCGCCCTGGCAGACCCAGGTATGATCGTCGATCTTCTGCAGCCCGGCCGGCCGGAACAGCCCATCGCGAAAGAGCAGCATGGCATTGAGCACATCGCCGTTGGCGCCGGGCGGCAGCACGCAGGAAGTGAGTTCCAGCGCCATCCAGCCATCGCCGCCATTGGCCAGGAGCATTCGCTCGACGCGAAGGCGGTCATCCGGCGCAGGTGAGCAGGCCATCGGGCAAACGGATGCGGATATCGCCGGCCAACTCCACACTGCCTGTGACGATCGGCGGTTTGCAGCCCTGGAGCTTCATCGACTCGCCGATTCTCCGGAGCAGGTCCTCGTCGGCCGAATCGGCCACCCCCGGGCCTTCCAGCCGCATGACCAGCGCCTCGCCGGAGGGCAGAACTGCGCAGGAGAGAATCTGCTTGGATCGGGAGTCGCGGCGATCCGCACCGCGCAGCAGCCGCGTCTGCGCGATCATTATGCCGCTCCAGCCGGCGATGCGGACGGTCTTGATTTGCCCGCCCATGGCGGCAAGATCGCCCGCGCAGCTCGCCGCTTCGCAGCAGATACTCGGCCGGCGAGACGAACGCGGGCATGCTGATGCGCAGATCTCCAGTCGCCGCAGGGGTATTTGTTTCTCGGTAGGCTCCAGAAAGATCACGCCTTCGGGGGACGAACGCTGCTGGGCCTGCCACCCGGCGGGGGGGCAAAGCGAGAGCCGGCCAAACTGCTGCGGCGGGGCCAGCGCGACGTGAGTGCGCTGCCGCAGATAGTTCTGGACCACCGCGGCCAGACCGATGACGGCGGCAAGCACCGCGCAGAGCACGGCCTGCATGATGCGGTGGCGGGTGAGGGCTCTCGTGGCCGCAACTGTCACGGCGCCACTGTGACTTGGAGGTCGGGGAATTTCAACAGCGGCGCGGCGCCAAGGTTCGTCTGAAGCGGAAGCGTTAGCGCCCGCTCAGCCCAGGGCGGGCGCTGACGCTTCCGCTTCAGACATCACGCTTCATCGCGCGCAGCCCTGCTATCAATGCCACGCCGGCGCGAGGAAACTCGTCGCTTCCTCAAACGTCGCTCTGCGGCGGAAATCGGCCGGATCGTAAGCGGAGTTCTTCGGGTCGGCCTTGAGCCATTGCGGGTGCTGCCGGCCGAAATAGCTGCCGTAGAACTGGTAGTTCGTATCCACCCAGCGGCTGACCCGCATCAATTCCATCTTCGTCAGCATCTTCGAATGGTCTTCTTTGGCGTTCTTGGGATGCGCGGGATTGGCCAGCACCGCCATCAGCGTGCTGGCGTAGCACCCCAGGCTCTTGGGCGGCAGATATGCGCCGTTGTAGTTGCCCTGGTCGCCTTTGGAGAAAGATGTGAACTCGGAAATCAGCGGGCCGGCCAGCTCCTTCCTGGCCAGTTCTTCATAGGATGTGTTGTAGAACTGCGTGACCTCGCCGGTCAATCTCAGCCCGCCGGCAGGTGTTTTCGCTCCGTGGCATGAGACGCACTTGGCATCCCACAGCGGCTGCATATCGGTGGGGTAGTGGATCACCTGGCCCGCATGGCCATTTCCGCCGTTCCCGACAAGATCGCATGGCTGTGGCTGGGGAACGCTGGGCGGGCGGCTCAAGGCGATCGGCGTCGCGCTGGGATAGGCGGTGAGATTGGCCTGCCCATGGCAACCCGTGCATGAGCGCACCTCACCAGGCAAGTAGTTCACATAAGTCCTCTCGCGCTGGATCTCGCGGAAGTTCTCGTCCAGGGCCTGATAGAAGATGCTGCGGCTGGCCGGCACGACGAAGTGCGCTGAGCCATCTTTCTCAACCGGCACCACTCCCCACTGCACGCGCGGCCAGAGCGCGGCCTTCCACTCGGAACTGCTCAGCGATGGGTTCCAGCGCCGGCCGGTGGACCAGTAACGCGGCAGAGCCTCGTTGATGCGAATCCACTTGATGCTCCCCGGCTCGACTCCCTCCATGCCTCGGTAGATATTCGCGAGAATGCAGACACCCTCGTTCTGCGCGGCATATTGGCCATCGCGCTGAGTATGCACAACCGGCGGAACCGGCCGGGCAACCAGGGGCAGCGGATGCCAGCACGAGAGCTTTTCGTCGGCATGGACGAGACGGCGGCTACCCTTGCTGTCGATCAAGCATAGAGCGTAGGCATTGGCGACATTCTTGTAATGGTCGGCTGCATTGGCCTTGTAGGAGACCAGAAACTCGCGATCGCTGATGGGATAGGGATGCGTGAAGAGATGTCCCTTCTGTCCTTCCCTGTCGCTGACGTACTTGCCGGTGCTGGTCAGGAAGTTCCAGCCTGGTTCGGTGCGACGCTGGACGAACACCTCTGGCGTAAGGTTCACGACGGCATTCCGATCGTCCAGCGGCACGAAGCCTGCCTCGTCCGGATCGGGCCCGGGCACGCGAACGCCCTTGCCGCAATCAACAATCAGGATCGCGCCAAGGCAACCTCCCTGGGGGAAATGGCACGTGCCAACGCAGACGAATCGCGTCGTGCTGCCGGGAATTGGCTGCGGGTACATGTAGACCGGCGTCGCATCGTCGGACAGGCCGTAAAGCTCCTCGGGCCGGCCGCCGTCGGGGTTCATCGACCAGACGGTCTTCGCCACCCGCGCGCCCTTGTCGATGTACTCCCATCGGTGATACATGACCCGGCCGTCATCGAGCATCACCGGGCAGAATTCGCTCACGGGGCTCTTGGTGAGTTGCTGGACGTTCTTGCCATCGGCGCTCATCCGGTGAAGATTCGGGGCAACCAGGTGGCTCGATCCGCCGCAGAGGATCGTGTGCTCGCAGCGCGTCGAGGTAAAGATGATGTCGCCGTCCGGCAGATAGTTCGGATGAATGTCATCGGTGTGCCAGCCGGGGTGCCACCGCGCGGCTTTCTCCTTCTCATCCGGCGGCGGAAAGGATACCTGGCGCAGGGCAGTGCCGTCCGTCTTCACCTCCCAGATTCGGAAACCGCTCCCCGGATCCTGGCGGAAGTCGAAGAGGATTTTCCTGGCGTCGAAGGAGAGGCTGATCTTCCCGATGAACCCCTTTCCGCCGGGCATATTGGCCGCGCGGACGACGGGTCGCTCCGATTGCATGCGGAGGTTGTAGATGTAGATGCCGTTGTCTGGATCGAAGCGGTCGCCGCTCGTGCCGTTGTTGAGATCGGTGTAGTAATGGTCCGAGGAATACGGCCGCCGCTTGACGAAGACGATTTCGTCGAAGCCCAGGTCCTTTGCAGTGACGGCCGGCTGGGTCGAAGGGGAATTGGTCGGCGGGGCCGCACTGACGGCGATCGCCAGCAAACCGTGCATTGTCAAAACCGCGCACAAAGTTCCCGCTGGATTGCGCATCAACCACCATCCTGTAAGAGCCGTGTGTCGCCAAGGCCCAAGTGTATCAGGATGGAAGCTATCGAGGAATAGACGAGCGGCACCTAAGCCGCTTTGCTGAACTCGGCGAAAGCGCCGCATTTCCCGGCCCGTGCGTCCGGCGGGATCGACCCCGCCGGATTGGCCTTGGCAGCTTTCGCGGCGCCGGTCACATGCGTTGGCCGCTTGAGCGGGGCGCCATCAGGAGCCGCGGCGGCAGTGCTCGTGGCCGACGCGTAATCCGTGCCGCCGACCAGGGCGATCAATTCGTTCACGACGCTCTGGAGTTCCACGGCCTGCGAGCTGAGTTCCTCGGCCGCGCTGGCCGATTCCTCGGCGTCGGCGGCGTTGCTCTGCGTGACCTTGTCCATCTGCGTCACCGCCGTGTTCACCTGCGTAATCCCCTGCGCCTGCTGGTTGCTCGCGGCGGCGATCTCACCCACCAGCGCGTTGACCTTCGTCGTCGCCGCCGTGATCTCCTCCAGCATCTTGGCCACATCCACGCTGATCGCCACGCCGTTCCTGGCGTTGTTGACCGACTCCTCGATCATGCTCGCCGTGTTCTTCGCCGCCTCGGCGCTGCGCATCGCCAGGTTGCGGACCTCTTCGGCCACGACCGCGAAGCCCTTGCCGGCTTCACCGGCCCGCGCGGCTTCCACGGCGGCATTGAGCGCCAGCAGGTTGGTCTGGAAAGCGATCTCGTCGATCACCTTGATGATCTTGGCCGTCTCCGCCGCCGATTTCTGGATCTCGTTGATGGCGCTGCTCATCTTCTGCATCGCCTGGTTGCCCTTGTCGGCGGCGGTCTTGGTCTCGTTCGACAGCCCGGCTGCCTGCTGCGCGGTCTCGGCGTTCTTCTTCGTCATGCGGCTCATCTCTTCCAGCGAAGAGGTCGTTTCCTCCAGCGCCGCCGCCTGCTCGCTGGCGCCCTGTGCCAGCGACTGGCTCGAGGTAGAGAGTTGAGCGGACGCCTGTGCGATTTGCGCAGCTCCCTGATCCATGTGTCCTGTGGCCCTGCTGATGCGGCGGCTGATGCGCCCCGCCATGAAGAACCATGCTACGGCCGCGATCACAAGGCATGCGGCGCCCACGGAGTACTGGATAATGTTGCTCTTGCGCCCGAGCCCGGCGATCGTGTTTGTCGCCTCGTAGACTTCGTCCTCGTAACATCCCGCGCCGATCGCCCAATCCCACGGCCGGTAATAGCCGATGCGGACGACTTTCATCCTGGCAGCGGCTTCGCCGTCGTTCTTCCACGGATAGTTGTGCGCCGCGGTCTGGCCGGGTCCGAGCCCGGTTGCCTTGCGGCAGACCTCCTGAATGAAGAGATTGCCGCCGGCATCCTTGGCATTCCAGATGTTCTCGCCATCACGCTTGCCGTCTTTGGAAACCACATAACAACCCTGCGTCGGCCCGGTGGCGTTGAGCACGTATACGTACCCGGTTCGGCCGATCTTGGTGCCCATCACGGCGGTGCGCGTTGCCGCCACGGCCTCGGCCTCGGGAGTGCCCGCGTACAACATGCCGATGATCTTGCCGCTGCCGTCCGCAATGGGCTCATAGGCCGCGGCGTACCAGCCATCCACCACGTAGGTGCGCCCGAGATGGGTCTTGCCTGCCAGCACCGCGGAGATCATGGCATCGGGCTGGCCATCCGTTCCCGTCGCCGGGATGAACGAGCCGATCGCGCGCGTGCCATCCTTCTTCAGGACGTTGCTGCAGACCCGCAGCATGTCGCCCTGTGCGTTCATCCGCTGGAAGATCGTACACGTGTCCCCGACCAGCTTGCGCACTTCGTCCACGACCAGCGCCTCCGCCTTGGCATCCACCACCTGGCCCAACGCCTTGCCGCCGACCTGCATCTCGGGCAGCGTCACATCCGTTGAACGCGCCGGTGAACTGGTTTGTGGCACTCCACCGCACATTGCGGTCCGCAGCGATCGTCACGGGCCCGTGACGCCGGACCATGTCGCTGGCGACCCGGAGGGCGCTGGCCAACTGACGGTGCATGGCGGCATCGGTCGCCTGGCAGAGGACGACGAGCTGCTGGGCCACATGGTCCAGGTCCGACGTGGCCAGCTCCGTACATCCCGCTTTGGCCGTGGATTGGATCGTCTGCTGCTGGTACCAGACGACGCATTCGACCACCAGCAGCGGCACGATCGTCAGCGTAATCCCCACTGCCATCAATTTCGTACGCAAGCTCAGTCCGCGAAACATCACCGGCTCCTTGGGCCAAAGACGTTGCCGTGCCCATCGAATGGCCCGGCGGGGAATTCCCCTTGTTTCTTGGGAGTTGCCGCGTACGACCTCATCATCGAGCATCGCGAGCCGAGGGTCCGGCCGGCGTCAATGCCTGCGCGGCGTTGGTTTTTTGAACGCACGTAACACCGTTGCGCTACGGGTCTTCTATTCGGCAATCGCCACAATCAAAGTGATTGAGGGTTTCCCCCAGTTCTTTGGAGAATGCCTTCACTCCAGCGACGTGAGTCCCTGCCGGATGACATGAATTATCGCTGTCCCCGCCATCCGTCCGCCAGATCGGCGCAGGGACGCTCCCTTACGCCGTCGTGGCTCGCTCGCGCTTCGGCTTGGGCTGCCGGGGCACCAATGCCCGCCTGAGATTCTCCATCGCCTGCTTGAGCCGGTGCTCGTTCTCGACCAGCGCGATGCGCACGTAATGCTCGCCGTATTCGCCGAAAGCCCGGCCGGGCGCCAGCGCGACCTCCGCCTCCTCCATCATGCGCAGGCAGAAGTCGATGGTGCCTCCGCCGCGAAGGTGCTCGCTCTTGATCTTCGCCCAGACGAACATGCTGGCCTTGGGCTTCTCATAGGTCCAGCCCAGCTTGTCCAGCCCGCGGCAGACCACGTCGCGGCGCTTCTGGTAGACCTTGGCCTGCTCGGCCACGCTGTCGCCGTGCTCGCGCATGGCGATGATGCTGGCAATCTGGATCGGCGCGAAAATGCCGTAGTCGTAATAGCCCTTGATGGTAGCCAGCGCCTTGACCATCTCGCTGTTGCCCGCGCAGAAGCCCACGCGCCAGCCGGCCATGTTGTAGCTCTTGCTCATCGTGGTGAACTCGACGCCGACTTCCTTGGCGCCGGCGCGGCCAGGAAGCTGGGGGCCTTGTAGCCGTCGAAGCAGACCTCGCCATAGGCGAAGTCGCTGATGATCATGATGTTGTGCCGCCGGCACATGGCGATGGCGCGTTCCCAGAAGCCTTCCTCGATGGTCATGGCCGTGGGGTTGTGCGGGTAGTTGAGGATCAGCAGCTTGGGCGTGGGGAAGAGACCCTCGATGGTGTGCTCGACGCGGTCGAGGAACGTCTGGTCATTGCCGAGCTGCACGCGGATCACGTTGGCGCCGGCCATCGCGACGGCATAGAGGTGGATCGGGAACGCCGGGTCGGGCACGATGGCCGTGTCGCCGGGCCCCAACAGCGCCAGGCACAGGTGGCTGAAGCCCTCCTTGCTCCCGATGGTGGCGATGACTTCCGTCTCGGGATCGAGAGTCACGCCGTATCTGGCCTGGTATTTCTTGGCTACCTCGCGGCGCAGCGAGGCGATGCCCGTGCTGACGCTGTAGCGGTGGTTGCGCGGGTCGCGTGGCGGCTTCGGCGAGCTTGGCCACCACCGACGCGGGCGTCGGGTCGGTCGGATTGCCCATGCCCAGGTCGATGATATCGACGCCGGCCACGCGTTTTTCATATTTCAGTTTATTGATCCGCCCGAACAGGTAAGGCGGAAGACGCTGAATTCGCTGGGAAACCTCTATCTTGAATGGCTGGTCCATGATGACGTGCTCCTGCGGCGGAAGGCGAAGTTCCAGAGATTAGATTTCAAATCTCAGATTTCAAATTTCAAATCTCAGATTTCAAATCTCAGATTTCAGATGCTCGGAACTCGCAACTGACCACTGACAACCCCCCCCCAATCGAAACTCAAAAATCAAAAATCAAAAATGCCCTTATCAGGGCCTGGTAGCCGGCGGCCGGGCCACCTCCGGCTGCCCATTGGAGGTGCTCCGGGTGGTCGGCGCCGCCGGCCGCACATCGTTGTCCGCGGGGCGCCGCGCCTCCAGGTCCCGCCTGACTTGCTGGGCGTCGGCCGAACCTTCGGCCCGCTCGAGCCGCTCGAGGTATTGCCGGCGCAACAGCGGATCCTCGATCTTCAGCGATTTGCCCACCTGGACGGCCAATTCCGCGCGAAGTATCTTGGCCCGCGCCTGCACCATCAGCCCGTTGAGCTTCTCGCGCAGGTATTCCTTGTGCTCCTCGAACTTGGCGAGCTTGTTGGGTGGGATGCGCTCCTCCAGGCGGATGATGTGAAACGCCTGGCCGTCGTTGATCGTGTCCGACAGCTCGCCCGGCTTGCGCAGGGCAAACGCCGCATCCACAAATTGCGCCGGCCAGAAACGCTCGGCGCGGCTGAAGGGCCGTATCTCGCCGCCGTAGCGCTTGCTGTTGGCGTCGGTGCTCATCTCCATGGCGACCCGCTCGAAGGCCTCGCCGTTTTCCAGCCGCCGCCGGGCCTCGGCCGCCTCCTTCTGATTGACCAACTGGATGTGCCTGACGCGCACTTTCTCGCCATACTCGATGTTGAAGGCCTCCAGGAGGTCCTTGTCGGTGATCTTCCCGATCACCTGCACCTCGGCCAGCTTGCGCAGGCACGCGCCCGTCTGCACCGCCATCTCGAACTCGGGCATGCTGATGTGCTGGCTGTTGAGAAACTGGGCCAGGAGCTGCTCGTATTGCTTCTCGCGGAACTGCTCCTTTTCGGCATCCGTGGCCTTGAGCTTGTCGGCATCGACGACGCTCTTGAACAGGCCGTCGAGCGTGAATCGGCGCTCGGCGCGGATGTCGGCGTCGGTGAGACGCAGCGCCGCCTCGGAGAGCTTCTGCCTGGCCAGATCGAGCTGGGCCAGGTGCAGCATGAACTGCAGGCCGTAGGCCTCAACCAGCGGCCGCTGAAGCTGATCCAGGGTGATGGCATGGGCATTGACGTAGGCCACGATAGTTCCGGGCGCGGTGGGGACATCCGGCCTGGGCCGGGCAACCGCGGCCGGCGGCGGATCGGTGGTAAGCGTCCTGGGATTGGCCAGGGTCCCGGGCGCGGCGTCCGGCTTGTCGGCGGCGCAGAGAGCCAGCGCAAGCATAATCAGACAGCCGGCGGCAGCGCAGTGGCGGACCATGGTTGGAAACCTCGTGGCCAAGGGGTTTAATATCCGACCGAAATTGTGCGGTGTCAAGGATGCGCCGTCAGTGGTCAGTGGTCAGTGGTCAGTGGTCAGTGGTCAGTGGTTGGGTCATTAGTTCGTTGGTCAGTGGATCGGCCGGGTGGGGGGCTGCCAGATTGGCAGTTCGTTTGGTGAAGCGACGAAGCGGCGCAGGGGAACCACAGATGGACACAGATGAGCACAGATGTAGAGGGGCTGGGAGTTCGTTTGAAGAAGCGACGGAGCGACGTCGTGAGGGCGCGGGCGGCGGGGTTGCCCAGATTGAAGCTCGTTCTTGCACGGAGCTGCGTCGGCCGCGTGGGTTCGTTTGGTAAAGCGACGGAGCGGGGCAGGGGAACCACAAATGGACACAGATGAGCACAGATGTAGAGGGGCTGGGAGTTCGTTTGAAGAAGCGACGGAGGGGGCTGCGGCGGAAGGGTTGCCCAGATTGAAGTTTGTTTTCGCACGGGAGCTGCGTCGGTCGCGTGGGTTCGTTTGGTGAAGCGACGGAGCGGGGCAGGGGAACCACAGATGGACACAGATGAGCACAGATGTAGAGGGGCTGGGAGTTCGTTTGAAGAAGCGACGGAGCGACGTCGTGAGGGCGCGGGCGGCGGGGTTGCCCAGATTGAAGTTCGTTTTTGCATTGGACGGGATGGGTGGGCGTGGGGTGAGCATTGGCCGCCTCCGGTAATGACCTTTGCCGCGGCCGGCGCGACGATCGGCCGGCGGAACCGCGGCGACAGGTTCCCCTATATATGCGGTGGTGTTGCGCGAATCGGTGCGGGTGGCGCAACAGCGCGGAATGATGGGTGGAAGGGTTGGGGGAGCGGGGAGCGGGGAAATGACGAATTCCGAAGGCCGAATGTCGAATCAATGACGAAGGCCGAAGTGCGAATGACGAAAAGTGGCGGCGGCGTCGCGCCGGTGAGGTTCGGGTTTGATTCCGCCGATAGCGGGCGAGACCAGCACAGTGGGACACGGGCGGTCGCTGCGTGCTTAACCGGCTCGCTTGCGAGCCGCTCCGGGACCGCCGTCAAACGGGGCAGTATTTCGTCAGCAGGGAAGCCCGGGAGCGCGGGCGTCCCCGGCCGGCCCTCACCAAGCTTAAATGGGGCCGTGGTTCGGCAGCACGGAAGCCGACACCCACGTCGGCGAGACGCTGGAGCCTCGGCCTCCAACCCGCCGCGCAGGCAGGGCGAAGGAGGTGGAGGCGAGATTACGAGCGCGGAAGAACCACGTCCGGCCTCCCCTTTCACTTCCCCTTGAGTAGCACTGGCATTGCCCGGATGATATGGCCGTGCCCACGCGGGTTCCCTGGTCGCGCGATGAACTGCTGGTGGCGTTCCGGCTGTACTGCCGCACGCCCTTCGGCAAGCTGCATCAGCACAACCCGGAGATCATCGACCTGTCGCGTGTCCTCGGGCGCACTCCGTCGGCCGTGGGCATGAAGGCCTGCAACTTCGCCAGTCTCGATCTAGTCCAGCGAGCGCGAAACATCAGCGCTGGGCAACGTCGGCCGGGGCAACCGCGATTTGTGGGAGGCGTTTCAGGAGAATCCCGAAGCCACCGCCGCCGAGGCTGAAGCGGCCTACGCACGGCTGACGGGCCGCGATGCGCCACCGTTGGAAACCGAACTGGACCTGCCCGATGGGCCTACCGAGGTAACGCGAACAGTGCGGGCTCGCCGCGTGCAGTCGTTCTTCCGCGCCACGGTCCTGGCCAGCTACGACGATCGCTGTGCGCTCTCGGGCATCGCGATCCGCGAGCTTCTCAACGCCAGCCACATCATCCCGTGGAAGGAGAGCACCGCCCGGCGCCAACCCGCGCAACGGCATCGCGCTGAACGCGCGTGTACGACCGCGCGTTCGACCGCGGGCTGATCGGGTTCGACGAGTCGATGCGCGTCATCCTCTCGCCCCGGCTGCGCATCGGCAACCCGCCCATCCTGCACCGGCAGGCGCTGCTGGAGCTCGACGGCCGCGCAGCTGTGCCTTCCGGCGCAGTTTGCGCCGATCCGGCGGCGATCGCGTGGCATCGGGAGCATGTGTTCATGACTTCCGCAGTCCGCGTTTGATGCGCCCCAATAAACCGAACGAATATCCATGAACCCCCATGAATCCCTATAGACCGCGTCACAAATGGCCGATATTATCCGTTGTTATCCGTTGTTTCTCGCTGGTGACCGATGGCCGAGTGGATGAATCTCGACGAGCTTGCTGCCTACCTCAAGAAGGCGAAGTCTACGCTCTACAAATTGGCGCAGGCAAAGAGGCTTCCGGGGCACAAGGTTGGGCGAAGCTGGCGCTTTGATCGCGACAACGTTGATAAGTGGGTGAAGCGAGGACGCACGGGTAATCCTGCCAAGGCAGCGAGACGGCAATGAACACACGAGTGACAAGCTCGCTGATGGAAGCCGTACAAGATGCCCGCCGCGTCTCAGGGCTCACCCACGGGTTTTACAGATACCCAGGCGCTTTTCACCGAGCTTTGCCAGAGCAGCGATCCATGCGTTTACTCAAGTAGGCGATGTCGTGTATGACCCTTTCATGGGTGGCGGCACCGCCCTGGTTGAGGCCTGCGCCTCGGGTAGGCGCACTTTGGGAACCGACATCAACAGCCTGTCGGTATTCGTGTCCAAGGTGAAGACGACGACTCTCAGTCCGCGCAGACTTGGCCGATCTGGTGCCATGGGCAGAGTGCGCGGTGGAGCAGATCAACCTTCGTCAACCGATTATCCGCGATGTAAACTGGGCAGAGCGGGGCTACCATCGCAACATAAACGATCGAGCAACGTGGCCAATTCGCAAGGCCCTTGAGCAAGCGATGGGCACGCTAGACCTGCTTGCGTCGGAACACCAGCAGCGTTTCGCCCGCTGCATCTTGCTCAAGACCGCCCAGTGGGCGTTGGATTGCCGCAAATTGGTGCCGTCCGTGGAGCAGTTCAGACAACAACTCCTCCGCCACGCGCACGAGATGATTGCCGGTGTGGTGGAGTTTGCATTTGCTGCAGGAACACCCGATCACGGGTCGAGCGTAGAGCGGGCCATGTGCCTTCATCGCAGCGCCGCTGGCGTAGAATCAGACGGCGCAGTGCAACGGCTTCCGCCACCGCGACTTGGTCGTAACCTCTCCGCCCTACCCCGGCGTGCATGTCCTCTACCATCGCTGGCAGGTCCAGGGACGCAGAGAGACGCCGGCGCCATACTGGATTGCCAGCTCGCTCGACGGTGATGGATCAAGCTTCTATACATTTGGCGATCGAAAGCAATCCGGCCTGACTGACTATTTTGAGTCGGCGTACAAGACCTTCTCATCTGTAGCCAGGCTGTCGGACAATAAGACCCTCGTCGTGCAAATGATCGCCTTCTCAGACCCTTCGTGGCAGCTCCCCGCATACCTAGACACGATGAACCGCGCTGGACTTGTCGAAGCCCCAATCTCGGGCCTCGGCTTCGCGCCCAATGGGCGTCTCTGGCGGCGCGTGCCAAACCGCAAATTCTACGCGGACCAACAGGGCGCAACGCCGTCGAGCGAGGAAGTCGTCCTCTTCCACCGACGGGCATAGCGCTACGTCGCTTCCCCAAATGCACTCATTGCGGAGACCGCCTCGGCATCGAGCTTCTCCGAGTGCCTCGATCATGGGGAGGAGAACCGGTGCGACGGCTCGCGTGATATTCTCGACCATGGCCTCGGCACCATTTGCCGTCTCGTTGGCCTCCTCAGCAGGCTCGTCTTCTTCGTTCCCCATGTGCTTCTTTCGCTTCGCATCCGCAGCCTTTTGCTGAAGTAGCGCCAGGCCAATCAGAACCATACCATAAATGAACCGACCTTCGGTGAGTCGGTCATCGGCGGCGGAGACCTTCATTTCGGCCTTCAGGTGCGCCGTTGTCCACGTTAATGTAAAAGTCGTAGACAACGGTTTCATCATCACCTTCACCTTCGGTCGTCGCGTGCTTTATGCGCAAGGCGGTGTTCTTGTCGAATGGTGGGTTCTGCCCTGCCCACTTCTCCTCCTTCACTTTGATGATCTTTGGCAGTGCAATGCCCGCCGGCATCTCCCGGTCCTCGCCCTCTTCCTCGCTCGGGGGTTTTCGGCGACGGCCCTCTCGACCAGTTGGAGAGTGCGGTTCGATCACCCTGATGGTGAAAGAATTCTCGAAGGGATCGAGTCGCGTCGGATCAGTAACTCCCGCCAGATAGGCGAGCGTCTCGCCTTCATGGCAGCCCTCCGGCAAGACGATGCTCAGCGAGGCGATACCATTGTTCAAATTCGGTCCGACGAATGCCGTCGCCGGCTGTCGCTTGCCATCGACAAGACGGTACAGACTGAACTCACCGGGGTCGGAACCACGGCTGAAATAATCGTTGACGACATCGGTCTCAAAGATGACCCGACATCGCATGTTGGAGTGACATTCCTTGGCCAGTTGCTGCCCATACTCACGCCCCTTGAACTTGAAATAGGTCGGGAACTGCCGCCCGTGGTACTCAACATCCTTCGCCTTGACCTTCAAACTCTTGAACGGATTTGACGCTCGGTTCCCACGAAGGAAGAAATTGGCAAGCGTTGGGGAAGTCCGCAGAAGGTTCTGCAAGATATCCTCAAGCGGTTTGGCATCTTCGAGCCGATCAGCGATCTCCTGGTCGCGACGCCGGTTTTTCAGCTCGCGCAGCGATTCGTGATTCTTCAGCATGTCTTCAAGAGCATGCTCGATCTCCTCCCGGAGTGGTCCGCCACGGAGACGATCGCGGCTCGCCATAAAGAGATCCTCCCGCGCTCGGACGGCAAATTTGCTGCAATCGACGAACACGAGGATCGAGTCTGAAAGATAGCTGAGCCCCACGTTCTTCCTGCGAAAGAAGTCCAGGGTTAGGTGCCCGTGCGTCTGCCCGTTGAGCGTGAAGATGATCCCCTCGTTGCGCCGGTATGTCTCCGCTCGCCCTTTCTTGAACGCGAAGATCGTTGCTGTCATTTGCTCGCCTTGGGCACTGAGTGGACACGAATTTGGAAAACCCGTCTCCAGGTTCTCTCCCTTGTTGTCGTCGAGCCGGACTCCAAGACCTGTGAGCGTCGTCTCAAAACTGCCTTTGTGCCCGGCATATGTCTGACGGCACTCATGAAGGCGAATCGGGAGCGCGACGTCTGGCAGCAGCAGATCGAGGCGACTGAGTAGGCCGTCTCCCATTAGGATGTTCGTGTTGCTGTATCCGGTAGCCGCATACTCGTATAGCTTGACGAGCGTGCCAAATGGGGCCTCTCGGGCATATGGTTGACGGCCCTCCGGAAATAGTGGCATCGCGTTTGCACCGAAGCGCAGAACGCCACCTTTCCTTGGACTGCCGCTTGTGCCGAATGGCGCGAGATAGGTTGTCGTTGAGTGCTTGGCTGAGCCGACGGGGTCTTCTCTGCGGACAACTGTGAATCCCCATTTGTCGTCACTGCTGTGCTTTGGGTTAGCGCCGACGAGTTTCGGATTACGCCGTGTGACGATAAGTTGCAGATGGTTTTCGCCGCAGAAGGGGAGCACGCCGGTGCTTCCCATGTTGAATTTGCCCTGCACAAATGGGATGCGCAGCTTGTTGGATTTTATCAGTGACAGCAGCGTGTCGGGCATCATTTCCGGTGTTTGACCCTCGCCAGCATCCGCGACTGTGAAGCAGGGCTTCTTTGTGCCCTCGCGCGGTCCTTGGCCCGTTGCCGCCAGTGTAATGCCCCGCGCAACCTCCCGGCGTTTTGTGTCCGCCCAGTTGCTGATTCTGCCTGTCGGCGTACCAAGCCCTTTGGCTTCTCCAAAGAAAAACGCGACTGCATCATGAATCGTTGGGGCGCAGCAGGCCCTTCCGGGTCAATTTTGCGTTCAAGGCACTCGTTCGTGAGCCGGGCGTCGATGGAGTTGATCAACTTCTCGACCAATGCCGCATCCGGCCGTGACATTCGATTGCCGACCGCACTGAAGTTGTTCTCCATGTCGCCGTAATGGCGCCACGCACTTGGGTCATTCCAGTACCCAGCCTTGGAGAGCAGTTCGATGACCTCTGCTTCCCTGTCCGCATGCAGCAACGCCAAACACAACGCTTTTGCTTCGCTGTCGTCCATAGTGCTCCCCGTAGAAACCATCACTCCTGTCATGATTAAGGTTGACACCCAGTCCGCACTCCACGCCATTCCTCCAACACCGGCCACGCCGCCGTGATTTCGCTGTCGATCTGCTTGTCGGGGACCACCGTGTACCCTGCTCGCCGCCCGCGCTGCTCGAGCACGCCCAAGTGCTTGAGCCATGCCATCGCCACATATACCTGATAATCCGGGACGGCCGCGCCGTTGCCGGGGTCTTTGGCCGGGAGGAGGGCGTCGCCATTGAAGCGCCTGCCCCTGGCGCCAACCTGCCTCACGAGGGCGGCCACCAGATCCACGACCTGGCGCGGGCGCGGTGGTTGTATTCGCGGCGGTCTTTCTTCGACCAGCCGACTTTGACCAGCTCGTCGCCGCGGCGGAAGAAGCGGGGGTAGTCGTCGGCGGGGCGGCGGCGCGCCGGGTGGTGGGAGGATCGCCGGTTGCGAACGCGGCGGGTGTAGCGGCGGGCGCAGGCGATGGCCGGCCTTCGGCCGCGAGTCGGCCGACGGCTTTGGCCCAATCGGTGATGCGCAGGATGCCGGGGTAGTCGCCTTCGGCGGCGGCCTCGGCGAGAAGGCGGCGGAGATTGCGCTCGCATTCCTCGAGAATCCGCTGGGCTTCCATAGCTTTCATAAACGTATTGTAATCGTATAGTGTGGGGTGTCAATAGGCGGTCGCGCGGACCACGAGAAGCGCCACCAGACCGCGTAAACGCGGAACTCCGAACAGCGGAACTCCGAACGGAGAGGGCGGCGGGAGGCGGCCATCGAAAGACAAAGCGGCGATGAATCGCCGCAGTCCAGAAAATCCGCCGGCCGCAGAAAGCACGATGGGACACATGGCGGCGGGAAGCGGGGGGAGAACGGCTCGCGAGCGAGCCGGTTAACGCGACACGGTTGACGAGACATGATGGACATGATCCGTCTCCCCACGGTTGACGCTCCGGCATCCGCCTTTTAGATTATTGTCATGGCTCGTGGGCGCGTCGCACTCCGGCTGGGTGGCGGCGATGTGCGGGCTGTGAGGGACTACGATGAAAGTTCTGTTTCTCGACGAATCGGGCGATCATAGTCTGGAGATCAATCATGGCGCTAAACCACCGTCCCAAGTCCGCAAACATCGCCGGGCTGCAACTTGCCGACCTGGTCGCCTCCCCCATTGGGCGGCACGTGCTTGGCAGGCAGACTCTGTGAAGATTACCGCATCGTTGAATCGAAGTTCCGTAGAGACCGACTGGGGAAGACGGATGGATGTGGGCTTGTGGTGCTCCCTCGACGGTGAAAAGAACAAGGCCGGGACCCGCTACGCAGTTCCCGACCTCTGCAGGAATTATCGGGCGGAATTGGACGGAAGTCAAGCGCGTAAACGCGGAACTCCGAACGGAGAAGGCTGCGGCAGGCGGCCATCGAAGACAAAGCGGCGATAAATCGCCGCAGTCCAAAGGATCATCCCGCCGCCCGCGCTGGGACTTCCTCGAAACGGCCGAAGACATGCGCGACGCCCGCAACCGCCTGCCGGCGAAGTTGGGATCCTTCATGCCCGCAAGGTAGAATTGCACCATGAGCACCGAAACCCAGGAGGCTCTCGCAACCGACCAAGGGACCGTTGACCCGTCTACGGACAACTGACCACGGGCAACTGACAACCGGGCACAGGCGACTGTGTTCTGCCCTACCGAGCCCATGGGCTGGAATCCCTATTCGATTGCGATATGCTGACGCGCGCAGGCTGGAGGGAGAGGTTATCGGGGCTGATCGTGGCTGGAGTCGGCGGCCGTTCGGGCCGAAACATTGTGTAAGTCGGGATACTAAACGATGTTCTGTCTGCTTGCCAACGAAGAGTTGCGCGTACGCACGTATTCCGTTGACGACGTGCTGAGCCCTTACGTCTACGTGTTTTACATCGCGTATGTCGCGGCGCTGATCTTCACGCCCGTCATGCGGATGATTGCCAACTACTACGGCATCATTGATCGGCCCGATGGCGTTCGCAAGATGCACACGTCGCCCGTGGCGTACCTGGGCGGCGTCGCGGTGTTCCTTGGCTGGCTGGCGGGGCTGGCGTTGAGCCAGTTTCTCGCCCTGCACAACAGGGTGCAGCCGTATCTGGTGGTGAACTTCGGGATCGTGACGGCCGCCTGCGCCATCGTGCTCCTGGGGCTGTGGGACGACATCCTGGGCATGACCGCCTGGAAGAAGCTCTCCGGACAGGTCTGCGTGGCGTTGTGCCTGTTCACCTTTGGCGTGGGGCGCAAGGCCGCCTTCATCTTCATCCATCCAATCCTGTTGCGGACCAACCACTATCTCGGCTGGCCGGCGCTGGAGAATCTGCAACAGAATCTGATTGTGCAATGCGCGGACTATGTGTTCGTGATCCTGGTCGTGCTGCTTTGCTGCAACGCCACCAACCTGATGGACGGGCTGGACGGCTTGTGCGGCGGGGTCATGGCGGTTGTCGCGGGCGGCTTCCTCTTCCTGGCGGTGAGCCTGGCCATGACCAGTGAGGCGGTCAACGACGATGCCCTGCGGGTGGTGCTGGGGCTGGCCCTGCTGGGAGCGGTCCTGGCGTTCATTCCCTACAACTTCAACCCGGCATCCATCTTCATGGGCGATACGGGCAGCATGTTCCTGGGATTCTGCTGCGCCACGATGATGATTCTGTTTGCCCAGGCCGCGGCCGGAAAGTGGTTCATGGGAGCCATGGTGATGTTCTCGCTGCCGCTGCTGGACACGGCGCTGGCCTTTGTGCGGCGATGGGTGAATCGCCGGCCGATCTTCAGTGCCGACCGCTACCATTTCCACCATCAGCTCATCGCGCGCGGCTTCACCGTCAAGCAGACGGTCATGATCAGCTATGGTCTGAGCCTCATCTTCTGCATTCTGGGGGCGGGCGTGGTCTACATGAAGATGCGATACGCCGTGGGGATCTACCTGGTGGTCTTCGGCTCGGTCATCGTCGCGGCCTACAAGATGGGGATGGTCCACGAGCGCGTGGCCGCCGTCACGCGCAGGCCCCTGGCGGCCGACAGTGCCTTGGGCGTGCCGCAGGGATTGGAGCCCGGGTCGGTTCTGGAAGTGAAGGATGAGTCCGACGGCGCAGTGCCGGCGGGCGAAACGCCGCCGACGACGCATGCCGCCTAGTCCGGCCGCTCGCCGGCAAAGCCACAGGCGAGACGCCTATGCCACGTGAAGGCCACAGGCGAGACGCCTATGCCACGTGAAGGCCACAGGCGAGACGCCTATGCCACGTGAAGGCCACAGGCGAGACGCCTATGCCACGTGAAGGCCACAGGCGAGACGCCTATGCCACGTGAAGGCCACAGGCGAGACGCCTATGCCACGTGAAGGCCACAGGCGAGACGCCTATGCCACGTGAAGGCCACAGGCGAGACGCCTATGCCACGGGTGTTTTTTTTTGGCTCTCCCCGCCTGCCGCAACTTGAAGTTAACATGGGGGTCACCCGTTCGCAGCCAGGCGGGCTGAACACAGGTCTTATGAGGATTTGCCCATGGAAGTGACAGTCATCGGATGCGGTTATGTCGGCCTGGTTACCGCAACCTGCCTTGCCAGCCTCGGCCACAACGTCCGCGGCGTGGAAAAGGACAGCAAGAAGCTCAAGCTTCTGCAGGAGGGACATTGCCCCATCTTTGAACCGGGGCTGCTCGAACTGATGAAAGAGAATTGTGCCGCCGGCCAACTCCAGTTCACGGACGACGTGCGCTCGGCCATCACGGGCGCCGAGGTGGTTTTCCTGGCCGTTGGCACGCCCCCGAAGGATGATGGCACCGTCGACATGAGCTACCTGGAATCGGCCGGCAAGGAAGTCTGCGACGCCCTGGCCGAGACCGACAGCGAGTACATGATTACCGTCATCGTGAAATCGACCGTGCCCGCCGGCACCAACCGCAAGCTCTACAATTATTTCCGCGAGCAGACCAAGGCCTATGTCCAGGTCGTCTCCAACCCCGAGTTCCTGCGCGAAGGCTCGGCCGTGAAGGATTTCCTCGATCCCGACCGCCTGGTCGTCGGCGGCGAGAGCCCCGAGGCGTTTCGAATCATGCGGAGGTTATATGACCCCATCATCAAACGCGAGGAGAATTTCCTGACCATGAACTGGGAGTCGGCCGAGCTGACCAAGTACGCCGCCAACGCGATGCTGGCCTCGCGCATCTCGTTCATGAACGAGATGACGATCCTCTGCGATGCCTATGGGGCCGACATCGAGGACATCCGCAAGGGGATCGGCACCGATCGAGCGCATCGGCCCGGCGTTCCTGCGGGCCGGCTGCGGCTACGGCGGATCGTGCTTTCCCAAGGATGTCGCGGCCCTGGCGCACATCAGCCGCGCTGTCGGGCATGAGAGCCTTTTCGTACACGCCATCCAGACCACGAATCGAAACCAGAAGCTCCGCTTTGCCCAGCGGCTTGCCGAGAAGCTGGGCCGGCCGCTGGAAGGCGCCAAGATCGCCGTGTGGGGGCTGGCCTTCAAGGCCGACACGGACGACATCCGCGAATCGCCCGCCCTGGACATCATCCGCGTGTTGCTGGACAAGGGCGCGCACGTCAAGGCGACGGACCCCAAGGCCATGGACAATATGAAACAAATCTTCAAGGATGAAGTTGAATGGTGCAACGACCCGGTGCAGGCGGCGGCCGGCGCCGATGCCGTGGCGCTGCTGACGGACTGGCCGCAATACAGCACGCTGCCGTTCCGCAAGATCGCGGCGACGATGAACCAGCCGCTGATTTTCGATGGCCGGAATTGCCTGCATCGCGACCTGATGCGCGAGAACGGGTTCCAATATTATCCGATGGGCCGGCCCGCAATCGAGAACAAGCTGCGGCTGAAGACCCGGGCATGATCGCCGCTTATCGGCCCAAGAGTTATCGTCCTCTCAGGGCGATTTGCCTCCGCTGACAACATATTTGAAGTCTCCCTTGGTCGTGGCGCTTGCCAGGCGCCGCGGACTTGGAAGGGAGATTTGTCGTGGAGCGGGAGAAATCTGAATATTGCGCCCTGGAGGAACTGGAACGCCGCGCACACCTGAGCGGCGGACCGCTTTGCATCAGCCCGCTGCCGGGTGGCGGCAGCGGCCAATGGCTTGTCATGGGCACGGCCGGCGCGGATGACATTCGCGTCAACCGCTCTGCCGATGGCTGCATCGTCGTCAGCAATGGCGGCGAGTGGTCGACGCCGCTGCCCGCCAGCACGCGGGGGCTGACCGTCCACGGCGGCGCGGGCAACGACCGCATCGAGGTTGATGCGTCGATCACCATACCCATGCAGCTCTACGGGGACGCCGGCAACGACACCATCATTGCCGGCGGCGGCGATACTCACCTCTATGGCGGGGCGGGCAACGATCTGCTGATCGGCGGGGCGGGCGACTGCACGCTGGTGGATGTGGACGCCGGCCGCGACACGCTGATCGGCGGCGCGGGCCACGACAATTTCTGGGCCGGCGCTGGCGCGAAGGTGACTGCCTCGGCCGACGAGATCTCCGGCGGGATGGTCCATCGCATCAACGCGTTCTACTCGCCCGCTTCCAGCAAAGCCCGCTCATCGACACGCGATCCGCTGTCACAGAAGCTGACCGAGCCGGCCATCACCGATGTGCGAATCACCTGGCATAATTTCTCCTCGCGGCCGCTCTTCGCGTCCAAGGGCCCATCGCCCGATGACGTGGCGCAGGGCGTGCTGGGCGACTGCTATCTGCTCGGCGCTCGCGGCCGTGGCCAAGAGCAAGCCGGCCGTCCTCGAGCAGTCGATCACGAGCCTCGGCGATGGCACCTATGCCGTGGAGTTCCACCGCTCCGGCCGCGCGCAATACGTGCGAGTCGATGCCAACCTGCCGGTTGCGCAACCGGCGCGCTGGCCTATGCCGACCTGGGCAAGGGCGGCAGTCTTTGGGTGGCGCTTTACGAGAAGGCGTATGCGATCTTTCGGACGGGCCAGGGGACATACGCCTCGCTGAACGGCGGGTGGATGAGCGAGGTGAACACGGCGCTGGGGCTGCGCTCGGCGACGCAGACGCAGTTCGCCAGCGCGGCATCGCTTCTCAAGTGGATCGGGCAGGAGATCAACCACGGCCGGGCGGTGACGGTGGGCACGCGCGAGCCTCATGCGCGCCGGTGCTGGCGGATCACGCCTATAGCGTCGATGCGGTGATCACGAACCGTGCCGGCAAAGCCGTGGCGCTAAGGCTGCGGAATCCCTGGGGGCTGGATGGCGTGAAGTGCGACGGACGCGACGATGGCTACGTGACGGTCACAGGCGGCCAGATGCTCCAGGCGTTGTGGATGGCGACGGCCGCGATTTAGGCGGGCCGATGCGGCAGCGCGAGAGTCGTCTACGCCTGGAACAAAGCGGGCTTTGTCCGCTCCGCGGCGACGGCGCCTGTGCTCAACACCACTTTCCACTTTTGACCTTCCGCCTCGCCCAGTGCCTAATATAGAACGGCTGAGGTCAGCCGCTGGCTTGGGATCGAGGCGCATGGAAAAGAAGTACGTCTTTCCACGATCGGCGAACTATCTGCTGCCTGTCATCGCTTTGGCGGTGGTGGGGGGGATGGCGTATGTGCCCGTGCTGGTCGGGTTTGGGTTTTCGCCCAAGACGTTGGCGGCCGGATATGCTCCCGATCAGCCCGTGCCATACAGCCACGCCATTCATGTGGGCCAGCTTGGGCTGGATTGCCGCTACTGCCACGCAACGGTCGAGCGGACGGGTTTCGCCGCGCTGCCGCCCACTCAGACCTGCATGAACTGCCACACGAGCATCCGGCACAACAGCGATAAGCTGCTGCCGGTGCGGGAAAGCTGGGCCAGCGGCATGCCGGTCAACTGGGTGAAGGTTCACGATCTGGCCGATTACGTCTATTTCAACCACAGCGCCCATGTGAATCATGGCGTGGCATGCGTCTCGTGCCATGGCCGGATCGACCAGATGGACCAGGTGCGGCAGGTGGCGCCCCTGAGCATGGGCTGGTGCCTGGATTGCCACCGGGCGCCCGAACAGCACCTTCGGCCGGTCGAGCAGGTGACGAGCATGACGTATAAGCCGGCTGGCGGCGACCAGGCTCGCGTCGGCGCGGAGTTGAAGCAGCGTTACGGTGTGCGCGATGTTCAATACATGACGAGTTGTTCAACGTGTCATCGGTAAACGATCACAATTCCGAGAACGCCCATGGGGAGGGCGAAGCTCCCGCCGAGCTGCTGACTCAGAGTGGCAGCGGCGTCTCGCCGCTGCTCGGCTCAGAGCCGAGACGGCTCTGCCACACTCCCGGAGCCTCGCCCTCCCGTGCGCGGTTCATGAAGTTGATGGCGGCGTCGATGGCCCTGGCGGGACTGACGGCATCCGGCTGCCGGCGCTGGCCGAAAGAGGCGCTGGCGCCGTATGCGGGGAATCCGAAGAACCGCACGCCCGGGGTCAGTGAGCAGTACGCGACGGTGATGGAAATCGCCGGCGTCGCCATGCCGCTGCTGGTGAGCAGCTACGACGGCCGGCCGATCAAGGTCGAGGGCAATCCGTCGCATCCGATGTCCCGGATCACCGAACGATATGGGGCGGCGGATGCGTTCGCGCAGGCCAGCGTGCTGGAGATGTACGATCCCCAGCGCAGCCGCGTTGTGATTGAGCGGCACGAGGGTAAAGCCGACAGCCGCAGTTGGGATGCGTTCTGGAAATTCGCTTCGGCGCATTTCACGGCGATGCGCGGCGGCGGGGGGGAGATGGCGGTGTTGTGCGAGGCCACGAGCAGCCCGAGCGTTCTGGATATGAAGCGGCGGCTGCGCGAGGTGTTCCCGCAGTGCCGCTGGTATGAATATGAGCCGATCAGCTTCGATAACGAGTCGGCCGGCGCGAAGATCGCCTTGGACAAACCGCTGAGGAGCAGGCTGCATCTCGACCAGGCGGCGGTGGTGGCGCTGTTCGATGCCGATGTGCTTGGCGCGCATCCGGCGCATGTACGATATGCGGCCGATTGGGCGCAAATGAGGGGCAAGTTCGATGCGAAGCCCGATCCGGCGGTCCATCGGATGTACGTCGCGGAATCGAGCTTCAGCATCACCGGGGCGGCCGCCGATGAACGCCTGCCGGTGAAGCCATCGCGAGTCGAGTCGCTGCTGCGAGCACTTGCGGCGAAGCTGAAGGTTCCGGTGGTGGAATCAGCGCTCGAGCTTTCGTCCGCTGAGACGAAGTTCATCGACGCGATCGCGAAAGACATTCAGGCCAATCCCGGCAGGGCGGTCGTGGCGGCCGGCTGGCATCTGCTGCCTGAGGCGCACGCGGTTGCTCATGCGATCAACGCCTCCATCGGCGCTATTGGCAAGACCGTCTCGCTCCTGCCTCTCGACGAGCCGGACAGGCCGACGCACGCAGAGGCGATCGCCGCGCTGGCGGGTGAGGTGAAGGCGGGCAAGGTGAAGACGCTGCTGATCCTGGGCGGCAATCCGGCATACGATGCCCCGGTCGATCTGCGTTTCTCCGAACTGCTCAAGGGCATTCCCGTGAGCATTCACCTGAGCCATTTCGAAGACGAGACCTCGGCGCTGTGCCGCTGGCATCTGCCGCGGGCGCATTACCTGGAGGCGTGGGGCGATGGCCGGGCGTGGGATGGCACGATCAGCGTTGCCCAGCCGCTCATCGAGCCGCTGTACGATGGCAAGTCGATCGTCGAGCTTATGTCGGGCATCGTTGGCGAAAACTTGACCGGCGAGCAGATCGTGCGCCGGACGATGGCGCCACTGCTGCCGAAGGATGCCGATGCGGAAAGGGCATGGCGCCGCGTTCTGCACGACGGCCTGCTGGCGAACTCGGCGGGGGCGACGGCGACGCCGGAACTGAGGAAGGGCGCGATTCCGCCGTCAAAGAAGCGCCGGCAACAGGCTTGTTCGAGCTGCGATTCCTGCCCTCCGCGAGTGTGTGGGATGGCCGGTTCGCCAACAACGGCTGGCTCCAGGAATTGCCCGACCCGTTGACGAAGCTTACGTGGGACAACGCCGCGCTCATCTCGATTGACGATGCCGACCGGCTGGGCATCACGACGGGCGACGTACTCCGAATCGGCCGGGTGGGCAAGTCGATTGATGTTCCGGCCTATGTCATGCCGGGTCAGCCCGAGGGAGTCATCGGCCTGCCGCTGGGCTATGGCCGAAGCGCGGCCGGAAGCATTGGCGATGGCGTCGGCGCCACCGTCTATCCATTGCGAACGACGGCGAGCATGGGTTTTGCCAATGGAGCATCGCTCGAAAAGACCGGCACGAAGCATGACCTCGCGCTGACACAGGACCATCACCTGATCGATCGCGTCGGCTTCGACGAGCGCCAGGATCGCGTGGGCCGAAAGGCGCATAGCGGCGAGATCATCCTTGAGTCGAGCGTTGCGGACTATGCCCGCGATGAGCATGTCTTCCATCGCAATGAGGATGGCAGCGTGTCACTGCAGCTCTTCGACCCGCCGCACAAGTTCACCGATCCTCACGCGTGGGCGATGGCCATCGACACCAACGCCTGCGTCGGCTGCAGCGCGTGCGTGGTCGCCTGCCAGGCCGAAAACAACATCCCCATCGTCGGCAAAGATCAGGTGCTGCTCAGCCGCGAGATGCACTGGATTTGCATCGACCGGTATTTCAAGGGCGAGCGGTCGGATCCCAATCCGCAGGTTGCCTGGCAGCCGATGATGTGCCAGCATTGCGAGAATGCGCCGTGCGAGCAGGTCTGCCCGGTGGGCGCGACGATGCACGACACCGAGGGGCTTAACGCAATGGTGTACAACCGCTGCGTGGGAACGCGCGTACTGCTCGAACAACTGTCCGTACAAGGTGCGGCGGTTCAACTACCTCGATTTCCACAGCAAGGACCCGCGGAGCGGGCCGAAGCCCTGGCTGGGCTGGCCGGATACGCAGCAGCGCGAGTCGATCGACCCGGTGAAGCGGATGGTCTTCAACCCCGATGTGACGGTGCGCATGCGCGGGGTGATGGAGAAATGTACCTACTGCATCCAGCGCATTCACGCGGTGCAGATCGACAAGCGCAACCGCGGCGAGGAGATTCACGACGGCGATATCCTGACGGCGTGCCAGCAGGCCTGCCCGACGCAGGCGATTGTCTTCGGCGATCTGAATGACCCCAACTCGCGGGTTAGCAGGCTGCATCAGTCCAGGCGAGGCTATGCACTGCTGGAAGACCTGAACACCCGGCCGCGAACGAATTACCTGGCGAAACTGCGAAACCCGAAGAGCATAGCCACAGAGAACACAGAGGACACAGAGCATGGATAAGAGAGAAGAACTCGGAAGCCAACACTAAGAAGAATTCTCTGTGTCCTCTGTGGCTATAGAGCAATGGAAACGGAACTGGCCAACTTGACTGCTGCGCCGAAGGACAATGCCTTCGACGACCCCACCACGCGCGCGCCGCTGGTGCTGGGCGGGCTCGATTTCGCGGGCGTGACGCAGACCGTCGCCGGCATCGCCGAGCGCAAGCCGCCACGCGCCTGGTACATCGCCTTTGGCCTGGCGCAGTGCCTGCTGGCGATGTTCGCCTTTTGTCTTGGATACCTGTTCGTGACCGGCGTCGGAGTGTGGGGCAACAATCAGCCGGCCGCGTGGGGCTTCGGAATCGTCAATTTCGTCTTCTGGGTCGGCATCGGCCATGCCGGCACGCTGATCTCGGCCATTCTCTTCCTACTGCGGCAGAACTGGCGCACGGGGATCAACCGCTTCGCCGAGGCGATGACGATCTTCGCCGTAGTCTGCGCCGGCGTTTTCCCGGCCGTTCACGTCGGCCGGCCTTGGCTGGCGTATTGGCTGTTTCCCATCCCCAACCAGATGCAGATGTGGCCGCAGTTCCGCTCGCCGCTGCTGTGGGACGTCTTCGCGGTTTCGACCTACGCGACGGTGTCGGTGCTGTTCTGGTACAGCGGGATGATCCCGGATTTGGCGACGTTCCGCGACCGCGCGGTGAGCAGGACCAAGCAGATCATCTACGGCATCTTCGCGTTGGGCTGGACCGGGTCCAGCCGGCACTGGCATCGCTTCGAAAAGGCATACCTCCTCCTGGCGGCGCTGGCCACGCCCCTGGTGCTTTCCGTGCATTCCGTGGTCAGCTTCGATTTCGCCGTTGCCCAGCTTCCCGGCTGGCACACCACGATCTTTCCCCCGTATTTCGTGGCCGGCGCCGTTTTCGGAGGCTTCGCGATGGTGCTGACGCTGGCCGTGCCCGCGCGCGAGCTTTTCGGGCTGAAGAACATCGTGACCCTCCGCCATATCGAGAACATGTGCAAGGTGCTGCTGGGCACCGGGCTGATCGTCGCGTATGCCTACGGCACCGAGTTCTTCACTGCCTGGTACAGCGGCAACGCGCACGAGCGATTCGCGTTCTACAACCGGGTCTTCGGCCCGTATCGCGGCTGCTGGGCGATCATGATCTTCTGCAACGTGGTCGCGCCGCAGTTTCTCTGGTCCAAGAAATTGCGGATGAATGTCTGGGTGGTCTTTGCCGTTGCGTTGTGCGCCAACGTCGGCATGTGGTTCGAGCGGTTTGAGATCATCGTCACATCGCTGACGCGCGATGCGCTGCCGTCGAGCTGGGCGATGTTCCGGCCGACGTGGGTGGACCTTTGCACCCTGGCCGGGAGCTTCGGGCTGTTCCTGACGCTGTTCCTGTTGTTCTGCCGGTATCTGCCGATGGTGGCGATGGCCGAGGTGAAGACGGTCATGCCCGAGTCGCATCCGCACCCGCGGCCCGACAGCACGCCGGATGAGAAGCGGTTTGATTACTGGCCGGATGAACACCATGGATCCGAAGCACAGCCGCGTGCCGGCGGCACGGCCGTCGCGGAGGATGAATGATGAATCTGAGATTTGAAATCCGAGATTTGAAATCTGAGATTGGGAATCCGAACGACGCACATGAGCACGCACGTTGAACATCCCGAGCCGCAGGCCGAAGCGCCGGTGTTCGCCGGCTTGTTGGCCGAGTTCAAGGACGTTGACAGCGTCGTCACCGCGGCGCGCGCTGTTCGCGACGCGGGCTTCACGCGATGGGATGTTCACAGCCCCTTCCCCATCCACGGCATCGATCGCGCGATGGGGATTCGGCCGACGATCCTGCCGTGTCTGGTGCTGGGCGGCGGCATCGTGGGGCTGATCAGTGGCCTGGCGCTTCAGTGGTACACCAACGCCTTTGACTATCCATTCCTCGTCTCCGGCAAGCCCCTGCTGAGCGTGCCGGCGTGGATTCCGGTGGTGTTTGAGACGACGGTGCTGTTCGCGGCGCTGACGGCCGTCTTCGGAATGCTGGGGCTCAACCGGCTGCCGATGCTCTACAACCCGCTGTTCAAGAACGCGGTTTTCCGCCGGGTGACGAGCGACCGGTTCTTCATCGTCATCTACGCGGACGATCCCAAGTTTGACGCGGTGGCGGCGCAATCGCTGTTGCAGTCGCTGGGCGCGCTTTCCGTCGAAAGGGTGGAGGATTGACATGGCGACAATACCTCCATCCATTCCGTCGCCTGCTGCAAAGACGCGCCTTCCAGCGGTTCCGTTCTGGCTCAAGGCGGTGCTGCTCATCGCCGTGATCGCGAGCTGGCTGCCGCTGACGATCATCGCCATCTCGCGATTCTCGACGAGCAAGGAGCCGCGCATTGCCTTGATACAGGACATGGGCCGGCAGCCTAAGTATCGGGAGCAGAACGCCAGCCCGATATTCGCGGATGGGCGGTCCGATCGGCCGCCGGTCGAGGGCGCGGTGGCGCGAGGCCAGCTCCAGGAGGATGACCACTACTACCGCGGGTTCACAAAAAAGGGGACAGTCCCCTTTTTCTTCAGTGGGCTGCCGAAGCAGGTGCGGATCACGGATGAGCTGCTGAAGCGTGGACAGGAACGGTTCGGGATCTACTGCGCGGCGTGTCATGGGCTGGATGCCTCGGGGAATGGCCGGATCAACGTGCGCGCGACGGAGCTGGCGGAAATCGGCGCGGTGAACGGCTGGGTCAAGCCGGCCGATCTGCGCCTGCCAGCGTACGAGCAGCGCCCCGATGGGCATCTTTTCAACACGATCACCAACGGCATCCGCACGATGCCGTCGCACGGCGCAGATTCCCGCGGAAGACCGCTGGGCGATTGTCGCCTACATCCGCGCGATCCAGTTCAGCACGCACGCGCCGGCCAAGGTGCTGCCGGCGGAAAGGCTCCAGGCGATTCCGCGATGAATGTTGGAGACGTTGTGATGGCTCACGGATCCGACAACCCGACCGCCTCCGAGCAGTTGATGCTCGGCCGGCGCTACGCCGTGATCTACGGCGGCGCGGCGGCCATCGGCGTCGTTGCGCTGGCCGCGTCGCTCATTCTGGCCGTGTTCGATCCGCTGGGTCTGCGTCATTTCTACTTCGCCTATCTGACGAGCTACTGCTTCTTCTTGTCGCTGTCGCTGGGCGGGCTGTTCTTCGTGCTGCTTCAGCATGTCACCCGCGCCGGCTGGAGCGTCAGCGTGCGACGGCTGCCCGAGATGCTCGCCGCCGCCATGCCGGCGCTGGCGGTTTTGGCGCTGCCAATCGTCGTCGCGGTTGCGATGCAGAAGGGGCAGCTCTATGCATGGGCCGCGCCGGACAACACGCTCGGCAAACGCGCGTGGCTGAATCCGGCGGTTTTCATCGTTCGGCTGACGATCTATCTGGCCATCTGGTCGGCGCTGGGCATCTCGTACTGGCGCAAGTCCACGCGGCAGGATAAATCCGGCGACCCATCGCTGACGCGCGGGATGGAGATCATCAGCGCGCCGGCCATCGTCCTCTACGCCATTACTGTCACCCTCGCTGCATTTGATCTACTGATGTCGCTCGATGCCCGCTGGTACAGCACGATCTTCGGCGTCTACTTCTTCAGCGGCGCGATCGTCGCCACCTTCGCCTGCCTCATCCTCATGGCGGCCGTCGGTCAATTGCGCGGGCTGCTGACGCGCAGCATCAACCAGGAGCACTACCACGACCTGGGCAAGTTCCTCTTTGGCTTCGTCTTCTTCTGGGGCTACATCGCCTACAGCCAGTACATGCTGATGTGGTACGGCAACATTCCCGAGGAGACGAGCTGGTATTTCCGCCGGGGCGTGAGTACCGCCGCGCTGCTGCCAAAGCTGACTGACAGCTTCCGCGGCTTCGGCATCATCTCGCTGCTCCTGCTCTTCGGTCATTTTCTGATCCCCTTCGCCGGCCTGATGTCGCGCAAGATCAAGCGGAGGAAAGCCATCCTGGCGTTCTGGGCGGCGTGGATGCTCATCTTTCACTGGCTGGATCTATACTGGCTCGTGATGCCGGAGATGCGCGGCGGCGTGAGGCTGGGCCTGATGGAACTGTGTACGCTGTTTGGCATCGGCGGGATATTCGCCGCCGCCGTGGCGTGGATTGCCGCGAGGCATTCGCTCCGGCCGACGCACGACCCGCGGCTGGACGAGTCGCTGGCATTCGAGAACGTCTGAGTTCATATGAGTGACAGGAATGATGTCAACTCGCCGGTGATCATCACGGTTGTCCTGGCCGGCGTGCTTGGATTACTCGTGCTGATCCTGGGCATGCAGGGCTGGTTCCTCGGCCAGGAGGAATCGATCTATGCCGAAAAGTCGGCCGGCGCTGTCTACGCTCCCCTGGAGAAGCTGCGGCTGGGGCAGCAGGATTGGCTGCGAAGCACGGGCCCGCTCAATGCCGACAAGCAGACGGTGAAGATCCCCATCGACGATGCGATGCGGATCATGGTGCGGACACAGGGGAAGTTTCCGACGACCCAAGAGAGCTCCCGGGATGGCGGCGGAGTTCCATGGCAGATAAGAATGTCTGCCCCACCGACACCAGGGCTGCTCTTTGGTGCTGTGAGTGCCGCCAGTGCGAAGAGTGGCAGCGGCGTCCCGCCGCTGTTTCAGAGCCGGGACGGCTCTGCCACAATCCAGAGCCGGGACGGCTCTGCCACAATCCAGAGCCGGGACGGCTCTGCCACAATCCAGAGCCGGGACGGCTCTGCCACAATCCAGAGCCGGGACGGCTCTGGCACCACGCAGGCAACTCCGCCGGTGAGTGTACCGGCGGCGCCTTCGGAGGAATGGCAGGATGTCGGCGTGACGGAACACCTGAGCGCGCAGCTTCCCCTCAATCTGACGTTTCAGGATGAAGAAGGCAAGACCGTGGCCCTTGGCGATTTCTTCCAGAAGGGCAGGCCCGTCATCCTCCAGCTCGGATATTACCGCTGCCCCATGCTCTGCACCGAGGTCTCCAGGGGCATCGTGGAATCGCTCAAGGGCTTGGATTCCAGCCTTGATGGCAAGTTCCAGGTCGTGATGGTGAGCGTTGATCCGAATGAGACTCCGGAACTGGCCCGCGCGAAGAAGGAGAACTCGATCAAAGCCTTTGGCCGGCCGAAGTGCGCGGCCGGCTGGCATTTCCTGGTTGGCAAGCCGGATAGCATCCGCAAGCTCGCTGACGCCGTGGGGTTCCGCTACAAGTACATCAAGGCGGATGACCAATTCTCCCACCCGGCGGTCATCTCGGTCTGCACGCCCGATGGCCGGATTTCGCGATATCTCTATGGCGTCACGTTCAACGAGAAGACGCTGCGGCTGTCGCTGGTCGAGGCTTCGGATGGCAAGATCGGCTCGGCGGGCGATCAGCTCCTGCTCATCTGCTTCCATTATGATCCCAGCGCCGGCGGGTACATTCTGACCGCCTTGAACATTATGCGCGCCGGCGGCGTGCTGACGGTGCTGGTCCTGGCGCTGGTCCTCTGGCGGCTGTTTCGGCGCGAACGCCGATTGGCCGCGGGTAAGATTTCGGCAAGTACACCATGATTTCCGCCTTTCCCCATCTTCTGGCGCAATGGATGCCGGAGCGGGCGTCCGAATCGGCCGGCAGGGTTGACGACCTCTTCAGCTTCATCTTCTGGCTGGCGGTGTTTTTCGTCGCGCTGATCATGGGGCTGCTGGCGGTCTTCGTGTTGCGTTACCGGCACCGGCCGGGCCAGGCGAGGCGCCAGGCGCCAATCCACAACACGCTGCTGGAGATCACCTGGACGCTGATCCCGACGATCCTGGTCATCATCATTTTTGCGTGGGGATTTGCGCGTACACACAGATGGCGATCGCGCCGCCCAACGCCTACGAGATCCAGGTCAACGGCCGGATGTGGGCGTGGTCGTTCACCTACCCCAACGGCTACGTCGATAGCGAATTGCACGTCCCCGTTGACACGCCTATCCAGCTTATCCTCAGCAGCGCCGATGTGATTCACAGCCTCTACATTCCCGCCCTGCGGCTGAAGAAGGATGTCGTTCCGGGCCGATACAACAAGCTCTACTTCCAGGCCGACCGCCTCGGCACGTACGACATCTACTGCGCCTCCTACTGCGGGACCAACCACTCCCAGATGACAAGCAGGCTCGTGGTTCACGACCCCGACGACTACGTCCGATGGTTGCAGGAGGCCGCCAACTGGCAGACGCGCATGACGCCGATCGAGGCCGGCGAGATGATCTACCGCACGCGCGGCGGGTGCTACCAGTGTCATTCCATTGACGGCTCGCGGATCAGGGGACCATCCTTCAAAAACCTTTTCGGTTACGAGCAGATCTTCACCGATGGCAGCCGGGCCATCGCCGACGAGAACCTCATTCGCGAGTTCGTGTTTGATCCGCAGAAGCGCATCCCGGCCGGCTACGACCCGATCATGCCCAGCTTCAAGGGCATCCTCAAAGAGCAGGATGTCGGCGCGGTCATCGCGTATGTGAAATCCCTGAGCGACCGTGCGCCCAAGATCGACCTGACCACGCGACCGACAACGCAGCCGAGGAAATAGCCACGGAGAACACAGAGGACACAGAGCGGAGACGAGATTTCAAATTTCAAATTTCAAATATTAGATTTCAAATGTCGGAGACTAGAGTTCCCGGGCTGCAGGCCGGGAATCGCAAGCTATGACTGACCAAAGCGCCATCCTCACCGACAACTATCTGACCCACCGCCGGGGCATCCTGTCGTGGCTGTTCACGCTGGACCACAAGCGCATCGCGGTCATGTACATGGTTGCGATCCTTGCGTCGTTTCTCATCGGCGGCCTGTTCGCCCTGATGCTGCGCTCGATGCTCATCCGGCCGCACCCGCCCACCGAGCAGGGCTTCTATGATCTGTACAACCACATGTTCACCCTGCACGGCGCGGTGATGGTCTTCATGTTCATGATCCCGGCGATCCCCGCGATCCTCGGGAATTTCGCGTTGCCGATGATGCTGGGGGCCAGGGATGTCGCGTTTCCCCGCCTGAACCTGCTGAGCTTCCACCTCTATTCGATCGGCGCCTGTTCTTCCTGTATGTGCTCCTCGGCGGCGTGCTCCAGTCGGCCTTCGGCATTCATCTGCCCGGCGGCTTCGGCCTCGATACTGGCTGGACCTTCTACACGCCCTACAGCACTGCCAAGTCCATGACCGGCGTCGTGCCCGCGACGCTCGGCGCATTTGTGATGGGGTTCAGCTCCATCCTGACCGGCATCAACTTCGTCGCGTCGATCCACATGCTCCGCCCGCGCGGCATGACGTGGTTCAGGATGCCGCTGTTCCTCTGGGGTCTGTACGGCACGAGCATCCTGCAGATCCTCGCCACACCAGTGCTGGGCATCACGCTGCTGCTGTTGATCGCCGAGCGCGTCCTGGGTGTCGGCGTCTTTGATCCGGCCCTGGGCGGCGATCCGATCCTCTATCAGCATTTCTTCTGGTTCTACTCCCATCCGGCCGTCTACATCATGATCCTGCCGGCCATGGGCGTCATCAGCGAACTCATCGCCTGCTTCTCGCGAAAACATATTTTCGGCTACAAGTTCATCGCCTATTCCTCCATCGCCATCGCGATGCTGAGCTTCCTGGTCTGGGGCCACCACATGTTCGTCTCCGGCCAATCTCGCCTGGCGAACATGATCTTCAGCATGCTCACCTTCAGCGTCGCGATCCCGTCGGCCATCAAGGTCTTCAACTGGCTGGCGACTCTGTATCGCGGCGACATCCACCTGCGAACGCCGATGATCTATGCGCTGGGGTTCATCGTGCTCTTCACCTTCGGCGGGCTGACCGGGCTGTTCCTGGGCTCGCTGGCGACGGATGTTCACCTGACCAACACGTACTTCATCGTGGCGCACTTCCACTATGTCATGATGGGCAGCACGCTCTTCGCCTTCCTGGGCGGGATGTATTACTGGTGGCCAAAAATCACGGGGCGCATGTTCAGCGAGCGGTGGGGGCGCATCGGCGCGACGCTGGTCTTCGTCGGATTCAACCTGACGTTCTTCGTGCAGTTCATCGCGGGCGCCAAGGGCATGCCGCGCCGCTATGCCAGCTATCCGGCGAAATACGGGGTCTATCACCGCGTCTCGACATTCGGCTCGTATCTGCTGGGCGTCGGCCTGGTGATCGTGGCCGGGAACTGGATCCACGCGACGCGGCGGGGAAGGCGAGCGGCCGCGAATGTGTGGGGCGCCAGCTCGCTCGATTGGCAGACCGCCTCGCCTCCGCCTCATGACAACTTCCCCAGGAATCCCGTGCCGATCGAGGAATATCTGCTGACCATGGCCGGCCAGAAGCCGCCGCCTGATGAGATTCCGCCGCTTGTGGACGATCCGTACAACCTGGAGTCCTGGAGATACGACCCGGCCATCGACGGCTGGGTGCGCAGTATCGAAGACATCGAGAGCGTCCAGGGCACTGCTGCCACTGCCGAGCACTCATGACCGACTCGCATTCCCATTCCGCGGCCACGGTCAACGCCCATGGCGCCGATCCTCATCTGGCGCATCATTTCGAGACGGCCCGGCAGCAACTGGCCTCCAGCAAGCTGGGCATGTGGATCTTTCTCTGCACCGAAATCCTCATGTTCGGCGGCCTGTTCTGCGTCTATGCCGTTTACCGCCATAACCATCCCGACGTCTTCGTGTTCGCGCACCAGTACCTGGACAAGACTCTCGGCGCGATCAACACGATCGTGCTGATTACCAGCAGCCTGACGATGGCCTGGGGCGTACGCCTGGCGCAGCTCAACAATCGCCGTGGACTGGTCGTATGCCTGGCGCTGACGATCCTCGGCGGCGCCTGCTTCATGGGGATCAAGAGCATCGAGTACGAGCACAAGTGGAAGGAGGGGGTGTGGATCGGGTTTTCCAACAAGTACAGCCCGGGGTACAAAGGCTCTGAAGAGGAAGCGTCAGCGCCCGCCCTTCCTGCCAAGGACTCCCCGCCCCGTCCCCAATCGAAAATCGAAAATCAGAAATCGAAAATCCTCACCGATCCCAATGCCGGTACTCCCGACGAGCCGAAGATCACGCCGCCCGCCTCGCCCAGGGGCCTCCTGCCTCATCTCCGCGCCAAGCCGCACGAGCTCACCTATCAGCAGCTCGCCCAGACCGATCAGAAGCGCGTGGCGACGTTCTTCAGCATTTACTTTCTCATGACGGGCTTGCACGGGCTGCACGTGCTCATTGGCATGGGCCTGATCACGTGGGTGCTCATCCGCGCCGCCCGCGGGGCGTTCAGCAGCCAATACTTCACGCCGGTGGACCTCGTCGGGCTCTACTGGCACCTGGTCGATATGATCTGGATTTTCCTGTTCCCGCTGCTCTATCTGATTCACTGATTCGCAATACGAAATACGAAATACGAAATCCCATGACCGCTGAAACTCACATCCACATCGTCCCTCCCCGCGTGCTCCTGGCCGTCTTCGGCGCGCTGATGGTCTTTACGGTCCTCACCGTCACCGTCACGTACGTCGATCTCGGCCCCGGAAATATCCTGCTGGCGCTGGCCATCGCCGTCGTTAAGGCCGCGCTCGTGGCGATGTACTTCATGCACTTGCGCTGGGACAGCCCATTCAACGGCATCATCCTCATCATCGCGCTGGCGTTCGTGATGCTGTTCGTCGGCCTGGCGATTCTCGACACGAGCCAGAATCTCCCGCTGGTGCAATGACCATGTCTACAGACGACCTCAATCTCGACCGTCTTGACGAGGGCCACGGCGCTTCCCCTGCGAGTATCGCGCATCTTGGCATGTGGCTCTTCCTGATCGCCCTGACCATGCTTTTCGCGGCGGGCATGTTCGGATATGTCATCATCCGCATGCGCCATCCGGCCACCATTCGCCTTCCGGCCGGGCTGTGGTTCAGCACCATTCTCATCATTGGGAGCAGTCTCACTGTCGGCCGCGCACTGAGCGCCGTGCGCGAGGAACGGCTCAAGGCATTGTCTCAGTGGCTGCTGGCGACGTTGGTGCTGGCGATCGGATTCCTGGCCATTCAGAACACCGTGTCTCCTGCGCCTGTTGAGAGATCATCGCGCCGTGCAGGCGCAGAAGTTTCACCTCTACGGCCTGATCTTCTTCATGATCATGCTGCACGCGCTGCATGTGGTAGGGGGGTTCGTCGCCCTGGTGCGCGTCGTTGATGGCGCTGCAAGACGCCGCTATCATCACGAGCAGTTCCATCCCGTGCGCCAGCTTGCCATGTACTGGCATTTCCTTGACGGTGTGTGGGTTATCATGTTTTCGATGCTCTTGATTACCCAATAGGATGGGTATATCCTGCAAGTGGGGAATTCGTACAAAAATCGTCGGTCATGGTAACAGCTCATCGGGCCGATGGATTTTGCTGAGGGCGGGGTCGTTGCTGACCTTGCCTCACGGGCTGGTGGTCCGGCATTCGGAGACTGCTAATGATCGATATCAGCGTGCTTTACGGCGGTCTTGAGACCCCGAGCACTCCCCATCGCTACGGCCGAAAGATCACCCAGATCGACCCGCCCGAGCACCAGCGCATGGCGGTGGCCAAGTCCGCCCAGGATCGGCGCCCCATCGTGGTATGGAACATCACGCGCACCTGTAATCTCAAATGCGTTCACTGCTACACCGACTCGGCGGCGATGAAGTACCCCGACGAGCTTCCCACCGAGATCTGCAAGGCGGTCCTGGATGATCTGGCCCAGTACAACGTGCCAGCCGTCCTGTTTTCCGGCGGCGAGCCGTTGGTGCGCAAGGATCTGTTCGAGCTGGCTGCGTATGCCCGAAGTCTCGGTCTGCATGTCGTGCTGTCGACCAACGGCACGCTGATCGATCCCGAGATCGCCAGAACGGTTTGTCGAGCTGAAATTCGCCTACATCGGCCTCAGCCTCGACAGCGCCATTCCCACGGTTCACGATGAGTTTCGCGGCATGCGGGGCGCGTTTCAGAAGACCATGCAGGGCTTCCGCCATTGCGTGCAGGCCGGCCAGAAGGTCGGGCTGCGTCTGACGCTCACCAAGCACACCGCGCAGGATCTGGACCGGCTCTTCGACTTCATCGAGCGCGAAGGCATCGACCGCGCGTGTTTCTATCACCTGTGCCCGGCCGGCCGGGGCAAGGACGTTTCCGACCTCACGCCGGCGGAATCGCGCCGCGCCATCGACACGATCCTCGACCGCACGAAGGACTTCATGGCGCGCGGCAATCGCGTCGAAATCCTCACCGTCGACAATCATTGCGATGGGCCGTATCTCTACCTGCGGATGCTTCGCGAAAAAGACCCGCGGGCCCAGCAGGTGCTGGATATGCTCAACTGGAACGGCGGCGGCCGCTATTCCAGCGGCGTGGGCATCGGCAACATCGACTTCTATGGCAACGTTCACGCCGATCAGTTCTCGATGTTCCGCAGTTTCGGCAACGTCAAGCAGCGCAAGTTCTCGGAGATCTGGCAGGATACAAGCAACCCGATCATGGCCGGCCTGAAGAACCGCCTGCCGCTGCTGAAGGGACGCTGCGGCACGTGCCGGTTCAAGGCCATCTGCGGCGGATCGCTCCGCGCCCGCGCGGAGATCAGCACGGGCGACCCGTGGGCGGCCGATCCGGCGTGCTACCTGACGGATGAGGAGATTGGTCAGTAGTCAGTAGTCCGTAGTCCGTTGTCGGTCAGTTGTCCGGTTGTCAGTGGGCGGCCAACCACTGACCAGTGACTACTGGACCCACCACTGACTACTGACCACTGTCAACTGACAGGAATCATATGCGCAAGACCATCCTGATTGCCGAAGATGAGACGGTTCTCCGCGAGGCGGTGGCGGAACTGCTGACCGAGGAAGGCTACGAAGTCGTCCAGGCGGGCCACGGCAAGGCCGCCTACGACGTGGTGCTGCATCGCGCGGTGGACCTGGTGCTGAGCGACGTGCGCATGCCTGAGATGGACGGCCTGGCGCTTCTGGCGCAGCTTCAGAAGCTGCGCCCGAGACGCCGGTCATCATGATCACGGCGTATGGAACGGTCGAAAGCGCGGTGGCCGCCATGCGCTCCGGCGCCGCGGACTACCTGCTCAAACCCGTGCAGTTTGACGACCTGCTGCTGAAGGTGCAGCGGGCGATGGAATTCCGCGAATTGTCGCGCACGCAGAAGGTGCTGACGGAACAGGCCGCCGAGGAAAGCACGTTCCACAATCTGGTCGGCATGTCCAAGGGCATGCACAAGCTCTTCGAGACTGTGCGCAAGCTCTCGACCGTGAAGAGCAACGTGCTGATCGTCGGCGAGAGCGGCACCGGCAAGGAGCTCTTCGCCCGCGCCATCCACTACAACGGCATCACGCGGAACAAGCCTTTCATTGCCGTGAACTGCGGCGCCATCCCCGACAGCCTGATCGAATCCGAATTGTTCGGCTATCGGCGCGGGGCCTTCACCGGCGCACTGCGCGACAAGGTCGGCTATTTCGAGGCCGCCAACGGCGGCACGCTCTTCCTTGATGAGCTCTCAACGCTGCCGGTCAACGTGCAAAGCTCGCTGCTGCGCATGCTGGAGGAGAAGGTCATCGTGCCCGTGGGCGACACGCATCCGCGGCCCATCGACGTGCGCATCATCGGCGCCTCCAACCGCGACCTGCAGAAGATGGTGCAGGAAGGCGAGTTCCGCGAGGACCTGCTCTTCCGGCTCGATGTCGTGAAGCTGGAGCTGCCTCCGCTGCGCCATCGCAAGGAGGACATTCCGCTGCTCGTGCATCATTTCCTCGAAAAGTACATCCGGCTGCTGGGCAAGCAGGTCCAGGGGCTGACCAACGGCGCCATGCGGGCGCTGCTCAATCACGAATGGCGCGGCAACGTGCGCGAGCTGGAGAATGTCATTGAGCGGGCGGTGATCTTCGCCGAAGGCCGGCAGATCGGCATCGAGGACATGCCCTTCAGCACGGAGGGGCTCAGCGACGATGTCGGCGAGGAGCTCAAGGACGCCCTGCGGCAGTTCGAGCGGCAGCACATCCTCTGCTCGCTGCGCCGGCACAACTACGACAAGGTGGAGACGGCCAGGCACCTGGGCATCGGCGTTTCCAGCCTCTACCGCAAGCTGGACGAGCTGGAAATCCCCAAGAACCTGGGCGAGGGCGAAGGCGAGAAAGAACCGACGGGCACCTGAGCGGTCGCGAGGTCGCCAGCTCATGTTTTGAGGCGTGCGCGGGGCCTGATATGCTCGGGGGATGATCGCTCGACTGTTTTCACTGATCTTGATGATGGTGGTGGGCGCGGCGGGCGCACAACGACGGCGCCGGCGCGGCCGGAGAAGGTGCGGATCGCGTCGGACCAGAAGGGCTTTGTCTCGGGCGCACGGCGTTTTGTGCCATTCGGCGTGACTTACTATCGGCCGGGGACGGGATGGGCGCCGCAAGTCTGGAAGACATTTGACGCGGAGGCAACGCGGAAGGATTTCGCGCTGCTTAAGTCGATGGGCGGGAACTGCGTGCGCGTCTTCCTGACGTTCGACTCGTTCTACAGAGAGACTGGCGTGGTGTCGGAGGAGGGGCTGAGGAAGTTCGATCAGTTCATCGCGCTGGCCGAGCAGACGGGGATCTACGTACACCCGACGGGCCCGGACCACTGGGAGGGCCGGCCGGCATGGGTGGGGATCCGATCAGTATGCGGATGAGCGCGTGCTCAAGGCTTTGGAGGAGTTCTGGAAGATCTTCGCCGCGCGGTACAAGGGCCGAAACGTGATCTTCGCCTACGACCTGCTCAACGAGCCGCACATCCGCTGGAAAACTCCCGCGATGCAGGAGCGGTGGAACCGCTTCGTCCTGGCCAAATACGGGACCATCGGGAAAGCGGCGCAGGCATGGGGCGTCCCGGCCGAGAGCATGAAAGCCGATGCGATTCCCATTCCCGCCGACAAGGACAAGCTCCTCGATCCGGCGCTCCTGGATTACCAGCTCTTTCGCGAAGAGGTGGCCGATGAATGGACCCGGCGGCAGGCGGCGGCGATCAAGTCGGCCGACCCGGAGGCGCTGGTGACGGTGGGGCTGATCCAGTGGAGCGTGCCGGCCGTGACATGGGCGCCCGGCGCTTATGCGGCATTCCGGCCGGCGCGGCAGGCGAAATACCTTGACTTCATGGAGGTGCATTTCTATCCGCTGGAGCGTGGGTGCTATGAATATGGCGACGCGCAGGCGGGAAAGCGGAATCTGGCTTACCTGGAAGCGGTGGTGCGCGAGGTGGCGGCTTGCGGCAGGCCAGTCGTGATCGCGGAGTTTGGATGGTATGGCGGAGGCACGATTCCCGTGGGCGCTCGGCAGAGCAAACCGGGCTCGGAGGACAACCAGGCGGCGTGGTGTTCGCGGTTGATCGAGACGACAAAACCGATGGCCTGCGGCTGGCTGAACTGGGGCTTCCACGATCACCCGCAGGCGAAGGATGTGAGCGTGCTAACAGGGCTGGTGACGGTCGAGGGTAAAACCAAGGCATGGGGACGAAGATTCGCGGAGCTGGCGAAAGAGCTGCGAGATCACGTGCCAGGCGGGTCGGTCGGGCAGAGGCCGGCGCTGCCGTGGGAGAAGTGCATCACCAGCGCGAAGGCGGCGGACGAGTTTCGGGCGGAATACGTTAGGACGCGGCGATGATGGGTGGCACGAGCGGCCCTCCGCCGTGCGAGAAAGACCGCGGCCGGGGCGGCACGCTCCACAACAGGCACGCTCCACAACACTTTGCGTTGGCGAGGGCGTCTCGCTACGATATTGTCCGATGCGCTGCCCTTATTGCGATGCCGACAAGGAGAGCTTGAAGGTCATCGACTCCAGGACCTGCGAAGGGGGCCGTGCCATCCGCCGCCGCCGGCGATGCCTTAAGTGCGAGAAGCGGTTCACGACCTACGAGCGGGTCGAGAAGAACATCCGGCTGACGGTCGTGAAGAAGGATGGCTCGCGCGTGCCGTTTGACCGGGCCAAAGTCCTCAAAGGGCTGGAGATGGCCTGCTACAAGCGGCCGGTGGCGGAAGACGATCTCGAGCGACTGATCGACGACGTGGAGGAGGAGATCCACAAGACCCACGACAAGGAAGTGCCCAGCTCGGTCGTCGGGGAGTTGGTGACCGAGCGGCTGCGGCGGCTGGACCAGGTGGCGTACGTGCGCTTTGCCAGCGTCTACCGGCAGTTCAAGACCCTGGAGGAATTGGTGCGCGAGGCACGCGCGGTGATCGATGCCCAGCATTACGACGTTCCCGGCCAGGGAAGGCTGTTCCTGGAGGCCCCGGCCCAAGCCAGCAAGGGCGAGAACGGCGACGACTAAATGAGATGGGATCGTGAGAGGCCGGCGGCCGGCTGGCCGCTGTCGTTTACCTCATTATTCCAGTGGAAATCGTCCGATAACAGCTAGAGGCACACCATGGTTCGATCGGCACGAAATGCCCTGTGGGCAACGTGGCAGAGCCGTCTCGGCTCTGAAGATTCAGCGTGGCAGAGCCGTCTCGGCTCTGAAGATTCAGCGTGGCAGAGCCGTCTCGGCTCTGAAGATTCAGCGTGGCAGAGCCGTCTCGGCTCTGAAGATTCAGCGTGGCAGAGCCGTCTCGGCTCTGAAGATTCAGCGTGGCAGAGCCGTCTCGGCTCTGAAGATTCAGCGGCGAGACGCCGCTGCCACTTCCCTCGCCTGGCCACCCTGATCGTCGCTCTTGCGGCGCTTTCGTGGGGCGGCTGCGGCGACAAGGACAAGAGCGATGACCAGAAGAAGGCCGACGCGCTGGCCACGCACTATCCCAAGCTGCCGCCCAAGAACGTGCCGGCGTTCATGAAGGGCACGATCTTCGAGCTGTCGGACATCGACAACAGAGCGCCGTACCTGGTGTCGTCGTATGGGCTGGTCGTGGGCCTGAACGGGACCGGCAACAACAACGGCGCGCCGATGGCGGTGCGCGACTACCTGGTCGATCAGATGGTGCGGCATGGGATTGGCTCGTCGCTGAGGGACGACCGTTGGCGCGGCACCAAGCCGGAGACGGTGCTGCAGGATCCGGGCACGGCGATCGTCGAGGTCTATGGCTTTCTGCCGGTGGAGCGCGGCGCGGGCAGCGGATCGACGTCTTCGTCCAGGCCTGCACCAACAGCCAGACGCGCAGCCTGGCGCGCGGCATGCTTTACATGACGGACCTGCGCGTCAACGGCGTGGACCCGATCTATCCGCGCGGCGGGGTCAACATCTATGCGGAGGCGAAGGGGCCGATCTTCGTCAACCCGGCGTATTTCTCCACGACTCGCCCCATCGGCCGCGCGAGCCTGCGGGCCGGCACCATCATGAATGGCGGGATCGTGTGCGAAGACCGGCCGATCTGGCTGCGGGCACGCATGCCGCAGCTTTCCAGCACGAGGGGAATGGAGATGCGGATCAACCACCGCTTTGGCGAAACCGGCGTCGCCAAGACGCAGGACGAGGCGATCGTTTACCTGTTTGTGCCCAAGATGTACAAAGGCGACTGGGAACATTTCATGGGCGTCTGCACGCACCTGTACCTCGATGGCTCGCCGGGCTTCGGCGCGGTCAAGGCCAGGGCGCTGGTGACCGAGGCGATGCGAGGCGACGCGCCGCTGATGGACATCTCGTATTGCTGGGAAGGCATCGGGGAGGAGGCGGCGGAGGTCATCCGGCCGCTGTATGCCAATGCGTCGCCGGAGCTGGCGTTTGCCGCGGCGCGGGCGGGGGCGTTCATCGGCGATTCGGCGGCCGAGCAGGCGCTGCTCGACATGGCGAAGGCCGGTGGTCACGCCTTCCAGCTCAATGCCGTGAAGACGCTGGGCGCGTTGCCGGAATCGCCGCGGATCATTCGCATGCTGGAGTCGCTCTTGTCGGCGGACAATGCGCTGGTGCGGGCCGAGGCCTATCAGATCCTGGTGGCGTCGGAGCGCGGATCGGCGATGATCGTCTCGCGCGAAGCCGGCGGGCTGTTTGCCGTCGACCATGTCTTCTGCGAAGGCCCGCCGCTCGTGTTCGCCCGGCGCAGCGGCGAGCCGCGGATCGCGTTCTTCGGCAAGACGATTCCGCTGAACGTGCCGATCATGTTCGAGGGGATGGGTGGCCGTTTCACGATCTCGAGCAACAGCGACGCCAGGACAGTAACGTTGTTTGACCGAACGCTGGACCCGCGCGGCGTGCAGGCGCGCATGCCGCCCGACCTGACGGAAGTCTGCTGGCGGCTGACCGGCGGGGGCGAAGAGCGATTCAGCTTTTGTTACTCGGACCTCGTCGGACTGCTGCAAGGCCTGGCGGACGGCCGGCAGATGCATGCGCCGTTTGTCCTCCAGGAAGCCGCGGACATGCAGGAGGCGATCGAAGAAGCGCCACGAATCACGGAACCGGCCGCGCGGCCGGCCTTTTCTCCGCCATTGGATGTTGCCAAACCCTGAGAAGGAAGGTAGAACGTCGGCAGCATAAACGAAGGAAGGAACCTTCGGTCAACAACTCGGCACTCGCCATCGGCACGTAACCGCATTGAACTGCGGGGCGGGTCACGGAGGACCGATCTGTATGCGACTGAAAAAGCTGATCGTTCATGGCTTCAAGAGCTTCGCCGACCGGACGGAGTTCGTCTTTGACTGCCCGATCACGGGGATTGTCGGGCCCAACGGCTGCGGCAAATCGAACGTCGTCGATGGCTTCAAGTGGGTGCTGGGCGAGCAGTCAGCCAAGAGCCTGCGCGGCGACGCCATGATGGACGTGATCTTCAACGGCTCGGGCTCGCGCAAGGCGTCGGGCATGGCCGAAGTCGTGCTCGTTTTCGACAACCCGCGGCGTCCGGACGGCACGCGATTCCTGAACCTCGATACCGATGAAGTGGCGATCGGCCGGCGGCTCTTCCGCGACGGCACCAGCGAATACCAGCTCAACAACCAGCCGGCCCGGCTCAAGGACGTCCGCGAGCTGTTCTTCGACACGGGCGTCGGCGTGGACGCCTACAGCGTGATCGAGCAGGGGCGCGTCGCGCTGCTGTTGGAGAGCAACCCGCAGGAGCGGCGGCTGATCTTCGAGGAGGCCGCGGGCATCAGCAAGTTCAAGGCGAAGAAGAAGGAGTCGCAGCGCAAGCTGGAGCGCGTGGACCAGAACCTCCTGCGCGTGACGGACATCGTCGAGGAAGTCGACAAGCGGCTGCGGAGCGTCCGCATCCAGGCCGGCCGGGCACGCACGTATCGCGAGCATTCAGAGCGGCTGCGCGAGCTTCGCCTGACCTATGCGCTGCAGGAATACCACACGCTCCAGACGCAGCTTGAGGAACTGGTGGGTAACGAGGGCAAGACCCGGGCCGAGTTGGAGCGGATCGAGAACGAGCTGTCGGAAAAGCAGATCGCGCTTCAGGCGACCCGGCAGCAGTTTGACGGCCTGTCGCAGAAGAAGCAGCGGATGGAATACGAGCTGGTGCAGGCCAGGGCGGCGCTGGAATCATCTCAGCAGCGCCAGCAATATGCCCAGCAACAGATCCTGCAGATCGCCGAGCAGATCGGCCAGTTCGAGCAGGACCAGCAGGCGATCTCGGCCAAGTCGAAGGAAGTGGGTTCATCCCTGTCGGCCGAGCAGGAATTGCTCAAGCGGCTGACGGCCGAGCTGTCGGCGCACCGATCGCAGATCGAGCAGCGGCAGCAGGCGTTTCACGATGGGCAGATCCAGCTCAACCAGATTGGCCGCGAGATCGAACAGAACAAGTCGGCGATCCTCGACCTGATGCGGCGCTCGGCGGCCGTAAACAACCGGCTGGGCGCCATCGAGATCGAGCGGAAGAACATCGTATCGCAACAGCAGCGGCTGGGTCAGCGGCGGCAGGTGGTGATGCAGGAGTTGGGAATCCTGGAGGCGGGCCGCAAGGAACTCGACGAGTCGATGCAGACGGTGCTGGCGCAGATCAACGAGCTGCAGACGCAGCTCAAGGCGAGCACCGACGAGGCGGCGGCGCTGGGCCGGCAGATCGCCCAGATCAGCGAGCAGCTTGGCGCGGCACGCGAGCATCGCTCGGGGCTGCTGTCGCGGCAGAGGCTCCTGCAGGACCTGGAGGCCAATCGCGAAGGCGTGAGCGAAGGCGTCAAGGCCGTGCTGCGCCAGCGCGAAAAGTTCCCGTTCGTGCGCGGATTGGTGGCCGATGTGCTGCGCGTCGATGTCGAGCACGCCCAGGCCATCGAGGCGGCGCTGGATGGTCGCGATCAACTGCTCATCGCCGGCGATTCGGCGGCGGTGGCGGCGGCCAACGAGGCGCTCGACGATCTGGAAGGCCGCGTGAATATCCTGTGCGCTGACAAGCTGGCGGCATCGGGCACGATGACCGACGCGACGCCGCCCTATGACTGGAACATGCATCCGCAGCCGATCCGGTTCGCGCTGGACCTGGTGCGGTTCGACGATGGCAACGCGCCGATCGCGCGGCACCTCTTTGGCCGGACGATCGTGGTGGAAACGCTGGCGGACGCGATGTCGCTACACGCCGTGGCGCCGGTGGGATACCGGTATGTCACGCGCGATGGACAGGTGCTGGAGGCGGATGGCACCATGCGCGCCGGCCCGCTGTCGGCGGCCATGGGCATCATCTCGCGCCGGTCGGAACTGGATGCGCTGATCGTGCAGATTGCCGATGTGGACCGGCGGATCGAGGAACTGGCCGGCCAGCTTTCAACCGGCAATGCGCAGGCCAAGGCCCTTCAGGAGAAGCAGAACACCCTGCGCAATGCGGTTTACCAGGCCAACACAAAGAAGGTGGAGATCAACAGCCGCGTGGCGCAGAACACCGACAAGCAAAGCGCCTTTCGTCGCGAGCTGCCGCTCGTCGAACGCGAGCTTCAGAACTTCCTCGACCAGTTTGGCCGGCTCAAGAACGAAGAGGCGACACTGGCCGAGAAACGCCAGGCGATGGAGTCGGAGCAGGCATCGCGACAGCAGCAGGTGGAGCAGCTCACGGGCAAACAGAACGAGTGCAATGAGCTGCTCAAGCAGTGTGGCGAGGCGCTGACCTCGCTGCGAGTACAACTTGGCCAGGTTCAGGAGAAGCAGCTTGGCTGCCAGCAGGCGGTGGAGCGGCTCTCGGCCTCGCGGGCGGAACTCATCGAGCAGGCGCAGCGCATCGCGAAATCCGCTGAGGCGCTGTGGCGCGGCAGGCGACGGTGGAGAAGGAACTGGATGCGGCCAAGCGCGCTGAGGCGGAGCTGAATCAGAAACAGGAAACGTTGTCATCCAAGATCGAGAAGCTGGCCGTCGAAGTGTCGGCCAGCGGCGAGTCGCTGACCAAGCTCACGTCGGAGGTCGAGGGCGTTGCCAGGGAGCATGCGCAGCTTTCGCAGGCGATGCACCAGCTCGAGGTGAAGACCGGCGAGGCGCGGGTTCGAATTGAAGGTTTGGTTCAGCGGACGATGGAAGAGATTCAGCTCGATCTGCCCGCGCGATGGGCCGAGCTGGCGCAGCAGGGCGGCTATCAACCGGCGGAGATGGACTGGAACGCCGTTGCCGAAGAGATTCGGCAGCTCAAGGAGAAGATTCAGCGGCTGGGCAACGTCAATCTCGACGCGATCGGCGAGCAGGATGAGCTGGAGCAGCGGCAGACATTCCTGACCAAACAGGTCGAGGATCTCACGCAATCGAAGAAGCAGCTCGAGGAGTTGATCGACACGATCAACAACGAAAGCGCCCAACGATTCGAGCAGACGTTCGCGCTGGTGCGCGAGCACTTCCAGGGGATGTTCCGCAAGCTCTTTGGCGGCGGCAAGGCCGACATCTACCTGGAGACGGAGCTGGCGCAGCCGGCCGATGCAGTGCCGGCGCCGACCGTTGGCGAGAATGGCGAAGTGGTGACCGCCGAGGCATGCGCCGAAGAAGGTGGATATCCTGGATGCGGGCATCGAGATCATCGCCCGTCCACCGGGCAAGCAGCCGGTTTCCATCAGCCAGCTCTCGGGCGGCGAGAAGACGATGACGTGCATCGCGCTGCTCATGTCGATCTTCAAGAGCAAGCCCTCGCCCTTCTGCCTGCTGGACGAGGTGGACGCCGCGCTCGACGAGGCCAACAACCAGCGGTTCAACCTCATCGTACAGGAATTCCTGGAGCAGTCGCAGTTCATCGTCATCACGCACTCGAAGCGCACGATGCAGATCGCCGACGTGCTCTACGGGATCACCATGCAGGAGCAGGGCGTCTCGCGCAAAGTGGCGGTGAAGTTCGACCAGGTGGACAACCAGGGGAGGATCGTGGAGCCGGTGGCGGCGTAGAGCAGTGTCTGAGGCGGAAGCGTGAGCGCCCGCCCTGCCCCAGGGCGGGTGCTCACGCTTCCGCTTCAGACGGCGTTGTCTCCCTCGCGGAATCGGTGCCCAGTCACGTGGATGAAAACATCCTCCAGCGTCGGCCGGCCGACGGAGACGGACTCGATCAGCCCGGGCAGTTGCTCGACGAGCTGGGGGATGAACTCATGTGCGCGAGGTCGTTCCAGCGGAAGATGCCCTCGACCTGTTCCGCTTCGATGCCGAACTTCTCCCGTAGCGACTGGCGGAGCGACTCGGGGGCGCGGCTGGAGAGCGTGATCACATCGCCGCCGATGCGGTCCTTGAGCTGCGATGGAGTGCCGCAGGCGACGATCTTGCCCTGGTCCATGATCGCCAGCCGGTCGCATCGCTCAGCCTCGTCCATCAGGTGTGTTGTCACGAGGATGGTGACGCCATCGTTCGTTCGCGCCGTCTGCAGCGCCTGCCACATCTCGATGCGCGCGGCGGGGTCCAGCCCGGTGCTGGGCTCGTCCATCAGCAGGATGCGCGGCGCGTGAGCAGGCTCTTGGCCAGTTCCACCCGGCGCCGCATCCCGCCGCTGAACGACTGCACGTATTCCCGGCGGCGGTCGGCCAGGCCGAATCGCCCCAGCATCTCGTCGATGCGCACTTCGAGCTCCGACCCGCGCAGGCCATAGAGGTGGGCGTGATGGCGCAGGTTCTCCTCGGCCCTAAGCTGCCTGTCCAGGCTCGGCGACTGGAAGACGACGGCGATGAGCGGGCGGATCTGGTTGCGATGCGACGCCAGGTCCATCCCCAGCATGCTGACGTGGCCCTCGCGCGGCGGGATGAGCGTGCAGAGGATTCGGAAGAGGGTCGTCTTACCGCTGCCGTTGGGCCCGAGAAACCCGAAGACCTCGCCGCGCTCGACAGAAAGGCTCACATCGTCCAGCGCCTTGCGCTGGCCGTACGAGTGGCTGAGATGCTGGATATTGATGATTGACGCCATGGGTTTACGGCGGCGGCCGGAATGTGAAGTTGATGTTGATGGCGGCCGGCCGGGTCGCTGGAATTGTTGCGGGCGCCGTCGCCGGCGCAGCGATCGTCACCTGCTGCTGCAACTCGCCGAGCCGCTCCTGCCATGCCACGACGGTGTATGTGCCGGCCGGGACGTTTTCGATGCGAAATCGCCCTTCTTCATCGGTGACGGCGAAGAACGGGTGATCGAAGATCGCGACGTGCGCCAGCATCCAAGGGTGTACGTCGCACTTCACCTGGATGAACTCGGGAGCGCGAAAGTCCAGGTCGCGCTGGCTGGACTCGAGCATGCCGAAGTTAACGGCCGGGTTGGTCTGCGTGATCGTGTGGACGTTGTGAAGCGTTGGGTTGCTGTTCTTCACGCGGAGTTTCTGGTTGACGTGCATCGCGATGACGTGCGGCATAAAGCGGCAACTGAGCTGGTCGAGCGTCGGCGCAGACGCGGCCGCGGCCGCTACGGCATCCAGGGGCGGCGCATCCTTGAGATAGACCACGACGTTTCGCAACATGCCGTCGGGGCCCGGCAGGACCGATTCATCGGGCACGGTTGTGTCACGATTGCCGCACTTGCAGGGAATCTGGCGCGGCGACGTCTGCTTCCAGCCGACGATGCTCACCTGTCCGGCGACCACGCCGACACCTTGAGTGGCCGGCGCTGAGCCCCGGTCGCGGGGGCCGCGCGGTGCGCGGGGCATCATCTCGATTGCCGCACCCGACGGCGATGGCACACAGCCCTGCCAGAAGATAGCCCAGTCGGTTGCTCATGTCTCCAAACCCAAACTACAGCTTGTCGATCATCATGGCCACCAGCAGCAGCGGCAGGTAGAGGATCGAGGCCACGAACAACTGTCTGGCCCGCTCGCGCCGCCGCATCGCCGCGCACGCGACGCCCAGGACGAGGAAACCCGTGCTCATCAATCCGGCGAGCACGAGATACAGCGGACCGGCCATTTCGATGGCCGCCGGCAGCAGGCTGGCCGGCACCAGCGCCGCGCTGTAGATCACGATCTGCCGCGAGGTCATCCGGCCATCGCCGTCGATCACCGGAAGCATCTTGAAGCCGGCGCGGCGATAGTCCTCGCGATGGAGAATGGCGATGGCCAGGAAATGTGGCATTTGCCAGAGGAAGAGGATCAGGAACAGCGCCGCGCCTTCGATCGAGATGAAGCCTGCGGCGGCCGTCCAGCCCATCAGAGGCGGGATCGCGCCGCTGACCGCGCCGACAAGCGTATTGAACGACGTGATGCGCTTCAGCGGCGTGTAGACCAGCACGTACCATAGGAGACTGAATGCGCCCAGCAGGGCGGTCACAACGTTGACGGCGACCGCGAGATATGCCACTCCGGCCAGCGCCAGCGCGACGCCAAAGACGAGCGACTCGCGCGGCACCAGGCGATGGGCGGGCAGCGGCCGGTTTTCGGTGCGGCGCATCACGGCATCCTCGCGACGCTCCAGGTATTGATTGATCGCACTGGCGGCGGTCGCTGTCAGCGTGGTCCCGGCCAGGGCGTGCAGGAAATGAACCCACTGGAAGGCGTAGCGCACGCCCATGTAGTAGCCCACGGCCGTCGTGACGATGACCAGGAAGTTGAGCCGTGGCTTGGTCAACTCCAGGAAATCCGCCAAGGGCCGCCTGGCGGGAGTTGCGGCAATCGCCATCGCCGGCAATCCGGCCAGTGGTTGCGGGGTTTGTGAAGCGTTCTCCATACCGTTTACGCGTCAGTAATTGCATCGCGATCGATGCGAGCACGGACTGCCGCATTGATGGCTGCCGTACCGACTCGCACAGAGCCTCATCGCCCGCACCATCATCGAGAACGTCACCAACAGCGTCAGCGCGCCGACGGCGACGTGATAGCTGGTGATGTCGGCCGGCTTGCGCCAAAGCACCACGAGTACGCCCAGCGTAAGCTGGGCCGCAAGCAACAGGATGAGCAATCCGGCCAGGCGCGTCAACAGCGGATTTCCACGTTGCCGCCGCAGCGCCTGCGCAACGAGAATCGAAATCGCGGTCGTGACGAGCACCGCGCCGAGACGATGCAGGAAATGCAGGCAGATCTGCGCCAGCGTGACGCTCTCAAGATCCCACTTCCAGGCGCGAAGCTGGTTGAGCTGGTCCACGGCCGAGTGGGACATCGGCGGCAGCCATTGGCCGTAGGCCAGCGGCAGGTCGGGAATGGCCAGGCCGGCCTTGTAGTGACGCATCAACGCGCCGACGATAAGCTGCACATAGATGATGGCAGCGGCGATGGCTGCGAGACGCGATGTCTTCCGCATGGCAGCCATATCAACAGGCGCCGCAGCCAACGACCACCAGCGCGAGGTCATGGCGGTCATCAGCGCGGTCATGCAGAAGAATGCATGGGCGATGCAGCCGTGGATGACGGCCAGGTCGAGCTGGTCCCAGACGACGCGCAGCCCGCCCAGCACGCCCTGGACAATGACCGCGCCCAGCACGCCGTAGGCGAGATAGCGCACGCCGGGGCGACTCTCCGTCCTCCAGGCCACGGCGGCAAGGGCGATCGAGAGCATGCCCACGAGCGTTCCGGCCAAGCGGTGCGTGTGCTCGTAGAAGATTCCCTGCACCCACAGACGCGGCGGGAACGTGAACATGTTGTAGCCGTAGCTGTTGGGCCAGTCCGGCACCGACATGCCCGCGCCGTAAGAGGTCACCAGTCCGCCCATGAAGATCAGCGGGAACGTCGCGGCGGCCGTCAGGATCGCCAGCCAGTGCAGGGCGCGGTTGTATTGCGGCGCGGCGCATAGGCGAGGAAAGACATCGGGGACAATGATAGATCATCAGGGCAGAGATATCGTGGCCTCGGGTAAGGAGGGGGTGGTGTGGAGGGGCGGATCGAGGCATTCGACGGCGGGCACGAGAGGCATGGCCGGAACGGGGCTGCTCGGACCAGGCGGAAGCGTGGCCCGCGCCGGAGGCGTTGCGGTCGGTCCAATCGCCTGTTGGGGATGATGACTTGCGGGCGCCACCTGCCTTTCCGCCGGGAATCGTGGCCAGTCTGTTGAGATCGACCCTTTCCGCCACGTCCGTCACGCGCTCAAGGGCCGGACCTGATAGGTCCACCGGAACGGCTTGGCCATCGTCTGATTGAAGTACTCGATGAACGCCAGGACACGCCGCCGCAACTCGTCGATGGATTGGAAGCTGCCCCGGCGCAGCAGCCGGCGTGCCAGGATGCTGAACCAGATCTCGATCTGGTTGAGCCACGAAGCGTGCCGTGGCGTGTACAGGAACCGGATGCGATGGCTGGGGTCTTCCAGGAACGCTCGCCGGCTCTTCAGGTCCTTGAGCAGGCCCGACTCGCCCTTGACGCCCAGTTCCACCCCCAGTCCACACAACTCGTCCACCAGCCTCACCAACGTCTCGGATTGGTGCGTGTTGAGCTGGTCCAGCACGATGATCCACGCTGCCTGGGGGTCGCTGGCCACCGTCTGGGCCACATGCGCGGCAAAGTCTTCCTCGTGCCGCGTCAACGCCACCGTTGGACAGATTACCTTCCCCGTGGCCACTTCCAGGTTGGCCGTCAGCATCAGCGTCCCGTGCCGAACGTAATTGGCCTCCTGACGCTCCACCTGTCCCGGCCTCATCGGCAGCGTGGGCGCCGCGCGTTCTATCGCCTGCATGCCGGTCTTCTCATCCACGCTCACGAGGTGCGTGCCCAGCTCGTGCATCGCGATGGCCGAGCCGTAGGCCGCGCACACCGCCCCCGACCGCGCCGCAAACTCCTCGGGATGCTGCCGGTCGGGACTGTTCAGCCAATACCGCATCTTGTGCGGCCGCAGGTCCGCCTCCTTTTAAAAAACGCCCCACCTGCCGGGGCGAGATCGACGGCACGATCCCCCGTTGGACCGCCTCGTCGGCCAACTCCCGGTTCGTCCAGTTCGTCACCGGCCGGCCGCTGTCCGACGGCTTCTCGCAGGCCAACGCCATGATCTGGCAGTACTGCTCGGGCGTGAACTTGCCCGGACACCCACAGCGATACCCGTCCGAGAGCGTCTGCCCGATCTTCCGGGCCAAGGCCGCCTCATCCCACTGGGCAACGTCCGCTCCCCAAGCCTGCTGGGCCGCCCTGTAGCGGGCTCGCCAGTGTCGGACCAGTTCGCGGGAGCACCCCACCCGAAGGGCGATCCCCACCGAGCCCAGACCCTCGCCGGCCGCCAAGATCACGCGAGCCCGCGTGGCCACCGCCTGCGGACAGGTCTTCCGCCGGACCAGGCTCTCAAGAATGCAACGCTGTGCTTGCGGTAGAACCAACGCGTGGCTGTTCAAGTCTTCCGTGACCATCGCATCTCCTTGTCATCCGTGACTTCATGGAGATCGGCATCACTCGGCATGATACTTCAGCCGCGATGATCTAGCCATATCCGAATCTTACCCTCCACCCTGATTCTCGGCAAACGCCAACTCGTCGCCGTTAGATTCGGGTGATGCCCTCTGCTATAGTTACCACGCTGTTTTACACAGGAGTTTGCTGATGCCCGCCATGACGATGACGGAGAAGATATTGGCCAAACACGCCGGCCGCGCCAGCGTGCAGCCCGGCGAGAATATCTGGGTGAATGCCGATATCCTCATGACCCACGATGTCTGCGGGCCGGGGACGATTGGCATTTTTCACGAGAATTTCGGCAAGGACGCCAAGGTGTGGGATCCGACTCGCGTGGTGATCATCCCCGATCACTATATTTTCACGGCCGACGCCAAGTGCCATCGCAACGTGCAGATCCTTCGCGATTTCGTGAAGGAACAGGGCATCCGCTATTTCTACGATGCCGAGTTCGTCGGCCTGGAACCGAAGATGCCCACGCCCTACGAGGACCCGACTAAGACCACCTACAAGGGCGTGTGCCACAAGACGCTGCCCGAGGAAGGGCATGTGCGGCCGGGCGAGATCCTGTTCGGAACCGACAGTCACACGTGTACGGCCGGGGCGTTCGGGCAATTCGCGACGGGCATTGGCAATACCGATGCTGGGTTTGTCCTGGGCACGGGCAAGCTCTGGCTGAAGGTTCCGCCGACGATGAAGTTCACGTTCAATGGGCAGATTCCGCCGTATCTCACGGCCAAGGATTTGATCCTGGCGGTGATCGGCGCGATTGGCGTCGACGGCGCGACGTATTGCTCGATGTATTTCGCGGGCGAGGGCATTTCCTCGCTGACGCTGGAAGACCGCATGACGCTGACCAACATGGCCATCGAAGCCGGCGGCAAGAATGGCGTCTGCGATGTCGATGCGAAGACGCTGCAGTACGTCCGCAAGCGGTCGAACCGGCCGGACTGGGAGGTCGTGAAGGATGACGCCGGCGTGAAGTATTCCGCGCAGCACGAGTGGGATCTGGCGAAGATGGAGCCGATGGTCGCCAAGCCGCACTCGCCGGATAACAAGGACACAGCGCGGAACTGCCGGAGCGTGAAGATCGATCGGGCGTATCTGGGAAGCTGCACGGGCGGGAAGATCACGGACATGATTTTCGCGGCCAATGTGCTGAGTGGCCGGAAGGTGAAGGTGCCGACGTTCGTGGTTCCGGGCAGCACGGAGGTTCATGCCGACATGAAGCGGCTGAATCTGCGTGGGCAGCCGCGCCAGGCGAGTGACAAGAGCGTTGAGCAGGCGCTGATCGATGCGGGATGCAATCTCGGGCCATCGGGTTGCGCGGCGTGCCTGGGCGGTCCGGCCGACACGTTTGGGCGGCTCAACGGCAGCGAGGTTTGCATCAGCACGACCAACCGCAATTTCCCCGGGCGCATGGGCAGCCCGAAGTCGGCGGTGTATCTGGCGTCGCCGCTGACGGTGGCGGCCAGCGCGCTGACCGGGCATGTCACCGATCCTCGCGAGTACGTCAGCGGCCGGATTGAGACGGGCATTGCGGGCGTGGCGTAACGTTCGGAGTTCCGCGTTTACGCGGTGGTTTAGCCCGTATCCACCTGGCTCGAGCGGCTCGCAAGCGAGCCGGTTAAACATGCAAGGAAGGAGGCATCGCGTGTCAGAACAGACTCGACGTGATGTGCTTCGCGGCGCGGCCGCTTCGGCGGCTGCCGCGGCATTGGGTGTCGGATTGCAGGGCGATGCATCGGCCGCCGAAGGCGATCGCCTCGCCGCAGAGACACTCGACTTCATCCGCCGCTGCGCGCGACGATGGCGGCTATGCGCCGTCGCCCGATCCGAAATATGCGGGCAACTCCGACACCGGCCTGAGCGACCTCGCTGCCGTCACTTACGCCGCAACGCTGGCAAAGACGATGAACTGGACATTGCCGGATGTGGGCAAGTCGATCGAGTTCATTCATCGGCACCAGAAGCCGAATGGCTCGTTCGCAAATCTCGGCGGCCGAAATGAAGGCCGCGGATGATCTGGCGATTCTCTACAACACCACCCAGGGCGTGGTTTCACTTCGGGCGCTTGGCCAGAAACCGAAAATCGATCCATCGCCGGTCATGGACCGGTTCTTTGCCAATGATCGCTACAGGAAGCTCCCGTGGTACACCACGAGTTTCTTCCCGCTGCTCTTCGCGGCACTGGAGAAGCCGTATCCAAAGCAATACGACCAGGCCCTGCGCGAATATCAGATCGGCAGCCAGAAGGATGATGGATATCTGGGCGATCACGTCGCGGCCACGTTCCACATGGCCCACTATTTCCGGCTGATCGGCCAGCCGACGCCGAAGGCCGAGCAGATGGTGCGGCGCGTGTTGCGCGATCAGAAGGCCGACGGCGGCTGGGACATCAAAGAGCCCGGTTGGGACGTTCACGCGTGTTTCGATGCGGTGTTCATCCTGCGCCAGCTTGGCGGCGACGCGGAGCCGGTGCAAAAAGCGATGGCCAAGGCGGCCGACTGGGCCATGGGATGCCGCAATGCCGATGGCGGATTTGGGCACTATGCCAACTGGCACAGCGACATGGACTCGGTGTATTTCCAGTTCGGCACGCTGATCCAGTGCGGGCGGATTCCCGGGGCGAGATTCGATTTGCCGGATGGGCAGACGCTGAGTTGGGGGCATGCGATGCAGCCGGGGAAGGTGTACGGTTTGTAGCGGGAGCTTCAGCCGGTCGGGGTCGCCGAGCAGCATGCCCACGCCGGCCGATCAGGCCCACTCGCCCAATGACGTCCGTTACGGCCGGCGTGGGCATGGCACTCATGGCACTCACGAAGGCAACGCGGCTGCTTGGCAAGCCTACTACATCTATAGGAGGTGCCGATGGCACATCGAGAAGGCACATTTGAAACACAGGCATTGACTCGCAGATCGCTGATGACGCGCGCGGCGGCGCTGGCCGCGGGCGCGGTGTTCATGCGCGGGCGGTTTTCCTTTGGCGCGGAAGCGGCCGATCCGGCGCTGGCCAAGGACTGGCTCGCTCGCTGGGAGAAGAGCATGATGGGCAGCGTCCGCACGCGCTACTGCGACAAGGAAGTGGGCGAGGAGATTGGCTGGCTTGTCAGCCCGTTCCTCAACGGTTTCTATTACGGCTATCTCGCGACGCAGGATGGCAAGTGGGTCGATCTGCTGGTTGACTGGGCCGATTCGTGGATCAAGCGCGGCGTAAAGGAGCCCGATGGCTATCTCGGCTGGCCCAAGGCCGACGGCACCAGCACCACCGTCATACCGAATCTCTTCACCGACAATATTCTCGGCGAGGCGATGGGGCTGCGGCCGATCGTGCTGATGGCCGACGCGATCCGCAAGAACCCCGCGCTGAAAGACAAGTATGGCGCCAAGGCCGAGCAGTACATCGCGTTGTCGGAACAGATCTTCGCCAAGTGGGATGCGCGGCTGCTGGCGCGAGGTCAAGGACGGCGGCGTGTGGCTTGTCACGCCGTTCGGCCTCGATCAGGCCACGGGCAAGTTCACGGAGGGCTACGAGAAGCGGAGGACGGATGGCTTCACGCTGCCCGACAACAAGCAGAACCACCTCGCCATGTGGATGGTCGCGATGTTCGACATTACGGGCAAGGATGTGTACCGGCAGCGGGCGGAGAAGTGGTGGGGCGTCATGAAGTCGCGCATCAAACCGCGAGAGGGCAAATACTGCGTGTGGAACTACTGGGACCCGGCCGGCCCGTGGGACTACAAGCCCGACGGCTCGACGAAGCACTGGGTCGGCGTACACCCCAACGGCGGCTACTACGGCATCGACCTCGAGGGCATCGTCTGCGCCTTCGAGCATGGCTGGGTCTTCAAGAAGGATGACATCGACCGGCTGATCGCGACTAACCGCGACTTCATGTGGGACAAGCAGGTCCAGGGCGCGAAGTTCCAGCGCATCGACGGCGGCGCGGTGGACAATCGCTGGAAGAACTCCCCCGGCGTGCTGTGGACCGCGCTCGTGCCCTACGACCCGACGCTTCGCAAGATATTCGAGGCCAACCACAACCCGGCAAGCTGGGGCGGCATGGCGTCTACGCCGAAGTATCTCGCGTGGCTGGCGAGGCGGGTGTGATTCGTTCAAGTCTACGCGGTGATGACCCGGACCGCGTAAACGCGGAACTCCGAACGGCATCTGCTGTTTTCGATTGACATGTGGTTAAATTACGCGGTATTTTAACCGCATGATTGCAAGGACGATTGCGGCTTCGATCCAGCGTTCCCCCAGGAGCATTCTGCTGCTCGGTCCCAGGCAGACGGGCAAGTCCACGCTCATCAACTCTCTTGCGCCAACGATGACCATCAATTTCGCGCACGAGCCGACCTATCTCGATTTCGCGCAATCCGTCGGAACTTGAGAATCGGCTGGCCGCGCTGCCGCCGGACGACGCCGCGATCTTCATCGACGAGGTCCAGCGCCTGCCCAGCCTGCTCAACACGATCCAGGTGATCATCGACACCGAAGGGCGACATCGGCGGTTCTACCTGACTGGATCCTCGAAGATACGCTCATCGTCCGCCGTGTTGAGCCGTTTGCGCGAAGCAGCGGCCCGCGACTGGTGCAGCATCCGCGGTTCTACTTCTTTGACGTGGGGGTGCTGAACGGTCTGCTCGGCAACTTTGAGGTGTCTCCCGACCGCATCGGCGCGCTTTTCGAGCATTCTGTTCCAGTCCCAGATCGTCGCCAGCGCGCAGGCCCTGGATGCCGAGATGCGGATCTCCACGTTCCGCACCGAGCATGGAAATGAGGTCGATTTCATCCTCGAACTCAATCGCCAGGTTTTCGCCGTCGAACTGAAGGCGTCCACGAATGTCGGCCGGACCGACCTTAACGGCTTGAAGTGCTTCGCCGAGTATTACCGCAAGCCGCACCGGTCGATGGTGCTCTACCTCGGCAACACATCGAGACAGATCGAGGGTATCGACGTGCTGCCATGGCAGACGGGTCTGCAGCGGATCGGGCTTTGACACTCCGCCATCTACCGCTGGACGAAAATCGTCCCCTGCTCGCTGGCCTTCTTGCCTCCCGCCCTCGCAACGACTTCAATCTGATTCTCGCCTACGCGCACGTCGTACTCGCCCGCTGGGGATAAATCGGTGATGAGGATGCGCCGCGCGGCCGCCGGTATCGCCAGTTTCGCCGACGAAATCGCACCCCGCGCCAAACACCACGCACCAGCCATCAACGCACGCGCCGACCGCGCTGCCATCGTCGCTCTTGACGGCCTGCGCCGGCGGCATCTTCGCCGCTCCGGCCGGATGCAGCACGTGCAGGAACACATCATCCGTCCGAGCTTCCTGCGGGATGATCTCCACTCGGAAGTTACCGCACTCGCGGATGTACGTCGTGACCGTGTACTTCTTGTCCAGCGGCCACTGCTTGCCGGTGGCATCCAGGTATTCGTAGCTGTCCGGCTCGGCATGCACGCCCTGGGCGTTCGGGCCGCCGCGCAGAATCGTCCGATGTTTCTCAGGCAGCAGCGTCTGGCAGAACAGCTTCCCCTGGTTTTCGGAGATTGTCACAATCGAGGAATCGGTTGAGATCGATCCCGGCGTGCCGCTGGCCGGATTGCTCGCGCCTTTGCCATCCACGCCGCCCTCGCTCCATTTGCCATCAATCTCCGGCCGCTCGACGCTGTGCAGCAGCCAGCGTTTCTCAAAGGATGCATTCGTCGACGTGACCCGATCGAAGACCACGAAGAAATCACGCTCGCCATCGGGGCTGCGCAGGTAGACGAATGCCCGCTGGGCCAGGCTGACCTTTGGGCGATTGGGCTTGAGCGCGAAGAGCGTCGAGTTGTACGCCCGCGTGGCATCGCCCAGCATGTAGTCGTATTGCCCGGCCACCGCTTCAAGCCGCGCCAGCCCGCCGACATCCTTGCGGCCGCCGACGACGTAATCCTCGGGATAGTCGCGCTGGCCGTCGCGCATGCGCTGGCCGCCGTCGTTGGCATATTCGCCCTTCTCGCCGAATTTCTCATCGGGGTCGAAGACGAGCATCGTGTTGTGCGCGATGGTGCGGTAGTCGTAGTTGGCCTCCTCGGGCTTCCAGTCGCCGTTCTGGTATCGGCCGGAGTCAATGGCCAGATAGCCCTTCTTGAAGATGATGAAGGAGTTGGAATCGGGATGGTCGTGGGTGAACTGCCACGACCGGCATTTGAAGACCGCCAGCGTCGCGGCGGGGTCGGTCCAGCTTCCGCGCATGACGACGATGCCAGCGCCGGCGGGGTGTCGCACGTCCGGCGGCGTGCCCGGCGGCGTCTTCCCCGCGAGCAGCCCGAAATGCCGCGTCAACGGGAGCTTCAGCTCGGCCGCGCTCTTGGGCGCGATGCTCTCGTCATGGAAGATCAGATCGGGCACATACCGCAATCGCCGGTATTCCGGCACGTAGTTCCGGATGAACCATGACGCCAACTCCGCGCGCTGCGTCCCCGCGAATCGACTCGTCGTCAGCCCCACCTCCTGCGGCCACCAGAAACTCGTGTACGGGTTCTCATCATCCGTCCCGAACATCAAGCCCTTCATCGTCTGCCGCTTTCCCTTGGCGTCGGTGTACTCATACTCCGGAATCTGCGCATAGGTGAACCACTCCGTCGCCGCCGTCAGATACTCCAGGTCGCTCAGCAGGTCTTTGCCCGTCGCCGTCTCCGCCGCCCGCAGCACCTCGGCCAGCATCATGACATCCCCGAAATGGTTCATGACGCCCTGGAACTGGCCGCCGCCTTGCGTGGCGAATTTCCATCCGGCGTAGAAGCGATTGAGGTAGATCCCGTTCAAATCTCCCAGCAGTTCCCGCACATAGCGATCGGAATTGCCGCTGTAGCGCTGCTTTGCATCCCACCCGGCCACGTGGTCGATCTCGACGTTGTCGCCCGCGATCGCCAGCGCCACCGCCACGTAATTGTGCGCCGCCAGGGAATAGTCCTTGAACGTGCATTGCTGGGCATTGCGCTTCTGGTTATACGCGGCCGAAATCAGTTCGCCGACGATCTCCTTCCTGTCCTCGGCGCTGAGCAGCGAATACAGCCAGTCATACGCCCAGCACACCGGCAGCAAAGCATACGTTGCATACCCGTTCTCCGCGCTGTGCTTGTCCCAGTGCGCGGCCGACAGCTTGAGGAACTCCACGCCCTTCCGGCCGATCTCCTCGATCGAATGCCCAGCCGCCATCGCCTTTGGCAGCTTGATCGGCCCAAGGGCATAGACGAGGGCATGGCTCATCAGCCGGTCGCCCTGCCGCGCGGGATCGAACGCCTGGTTCCACTGCTTCTTGATGTCCCTGCGCAACGCCTGATACCGATTCGGCGCCGACCCCACAAACCCCGCCGGCATCCGCGCCCGGATCGCCGGTAGGTCCCGCGCCGTCATCAGCAATCGCGGCCGCTCCCGGCGAATGTCTCCCTCGACAATCGCCACGCCCGCGATGTTCTCGCGGATGAGCCATTCGGCGGCGCGGGTCGGCGGGACGAAGATCAAGACGATGAGTGAATAAACGAGTGATCGAGCGCGCATGCTGCCTCCGAAATCCCTGGAAAGTCCATTGGTACTACAGCGTGGGTGCGGGAGCGTGACTCATATCTCCGACCAGTTACCCGCCACAGGCAGCGGATGACGCCCGTGCGCATCTGCCGGCACCGGCGAAGCGCTGTCGGCCGTCATGCTGTCGATATTCGGGCAGAACTAGAATAAGGTGCCGGTCGTTGCCGAATCCAGACGGACCGAGTTAGAGGTTGCCTTTGTGTATTTACCTGATAGAGTCGATATTCGGACGATCACTTACGGAAAGGGCTTGGCATCATGTGCGTAGGAACACACATCGGAACCGCGATTCGACCGGTAATCGCTGTGGCCATTCTGGGCTTGTTGGCCGCCTGCCAGGACAAGACCATCACCATCGAGAGTAATCCGGCGGGGGCTCACCTTTTCCTCACCGCGCCTGGCCAGGCAGAGAGCGACATCGGTGTGGCGCCGTTCAGCCGAAAGCTGAGCTTCCGCGACGGCTCCTACAAGGTACGCGCCACGTTGCAGGATTATGATGATGGGGAATGCGTGATCGCCTTTGAGCCCGAGAGCCGGACGACATACCGCGTTGACCTGAAGCGGGAGAAGGACGTGACCATCGAGACGGAACCGGCGGGCGCATCGATCTACGTGAGCCATGTGCAGCCAAGTGGGCCGTCGTCGCCGGAACTGGTTGGCGTTTCGCCGCTGAGCCGCAAATTCGATTTCGGAGCCAAGGAGACGGCTGTGACGTATACCGTCCGGGCGGAAAAGGACGAGTATACGCCGGGGGAAGCGCTGGTGACTTACGAGCCGCGATCGACCAAGATCTACAGGATCAAGCTCCGGCAGGATGTCGTTGAGATCCCGCTCGTGTCGTTCGATCCGAATGTCACGGACCAGGGACTGAAGCTCATGCTCAACGTTCGCTACACGCGTGCTTACGTCGAGGACATCGAGCGATCCCCGAATGTCAAGGCGGTGACCAAGGTGGCAACCAGCGAAGACCAGGCTGCCCAGGTGGGCCCGCCGACGATGTCGCCCATGGAAGAGGTCCTTGTTTATCCGCTGCTCATTGTGGAACAGCGGCACGAGCGGGAACACGTGGTGACGGCCGGGCAAACGCTCGATGAAATCGCGAAGCTGTACGACACCTCCGCCAATCTGCTGCGATTCACCAACAACATACGCACCAAGAACCTGGCTGCCGGCACGCGCCTGAAGATCGGCGCCTATGAGCCGTATGCCAATATCTGGAAACAATCGGTGGGAGCTGCCGGCAAGACACGAGTGACGTTCGGCAAGGCCAGGGACTTGTTCCCTTCGTTTACGCCCGATGGCGCTTACCTGGTGTTCAGTTCCAATCGCACAAGCCTCTACAACACGCTGTGGCGGATCAAGCTCGAAGGGGGCGGCGGAATCACGCGGATTACCAACGGCTCGACGGAGGACTACTCATCGTCCGTTTCGCGCGATGGCCTCATCATCGCATACGCCGGCAATGCGCCGCCGCCCAAGAAGGCGGAGAACACCCATATCTGGCTCACCGATCCCAAGGGAAGCCTGGCCACGGAGCTTCGTGAGGGCGAGCAGCCGCAGGTCTCGCCCAAGGGCGACAAGATTCTCTTCGTTCGGGCGGACAAGGACACCGGGCAGCGCAACATCTGGGTGATGAATATCGATGGAAGCGGCGAAACACAGCTCACCCAGAGCGATGCCACCGACCCCGTGAATGCCGTTGACGCCAAATGGTCGCCAGATGGGAAATGGATCGTCTACGCATCGGACGCGGGCTTCGACATGCAACGGGTCCGCAATTATGATATCTGGCTGATGGGTTCCGACGGCTCGCACAAGACACAGCTAACGACCAACGGATCGTGGGATGATCATCCGTGCTGGAATTGCTCGGGCAAGTCCATTTACTTCCGGTCCAATCGCGGAGGCGCCTGGGCCATCTGGCGGTTTGACCCCATCTTGCCGGAACTTCCGGCAACCGCGCCAGGAACTCCGTGAAGCGGTACAATGGCTCTCCACCATCGAGCTCGGAGAGACATGATGCTGCCCAAAGCCATTTTCGGAGTGGCGACACTCCTGTTTTCGTTTGTACCGACCCACGCCGCCACCACCCGCCCATCCGACTCGCCGCCCGTGCGCATCCTCATCGCTTATCACTCGCGTACCGGAAATACCGAGAAGATGGCTGACGGAGTTGCTCAGGGCGTCAAGCGCGTGACCGGCGCGGCCGCCATCGTCAAGAAAGCCGCCGACGTGACCAAGGCCGATCTCGAATCGGCCGACGGAATCATCCTGGGCTGCCCGACGTACTACGGCAACATCCCCGGCGAGATGAAGGTGGTGATCGACGACTGGTCGTGGAAGATGAAGGTCGATTTCACCGACAAAGCCGGCGGCGCATTCGCGACGGCCGGCGGCGAGGTCGGCGGGCAGCAGCATGTCGTCATCTCGCTGCTGCTGTTCATGATCCACAATCGCATGGTCGTGGCCGGGCCGCTGTATCGGAATGACAAGACCGGCAGCGTGTGGGCCGAGACCGGCGCGGCCGCCGTTACGGGGCCGCTAGACCCCGGCATCAGCGAGGCCGAGCTGGATGGCGCGCACCGGCTGGGCGAGCGCATCGCGCGGCTGGCCGGGAAACTCAAGGCGGCTGACTCACTTGCCCGCTGAGGATCGGTAGCTCTCCGGCAGCATCGAACGCACCGTCTCCACGATCCGATCTTCCATCGCCGGCTGCTGCGTTTCCGGCCGGCCCCACGTGACCATCGCGCCCAGCGAGTTGATGACCTCGTATCCACCCTCGCCCAGCAGACGTTTGGAGGGCACGTATCCCGTCACCTCATGGGCATAGGCGTTGATCCACAGCCGGCCGCCGTCCAGCTCTCGCTTCAGCCGTTTGGCATAGTCGGCCACGACCTCGTTGGACAGGAACACCATCGCCAGATCGTCGCCGAAGGTCCACGTGGTGATCGGATATCGGAGCACGGTCGGCGGCTTCTCGCCGCGCTCCAGCATCTTCAGGAGATGCGAGACAGGATAGGACTTCTTCAGCGCGCTCCTTGAGCTCCTCCATCGGCGGCGGGGCATCGTAGGGAACCTCCATGAGCATCATCCGCGCCGTCAGAGTCGGTTCGATGCTCTTGAATGGCCCCGCGAGCAGTTTCTTCACTTCGTCGGCCACCGCCCGGCCATGCTGCTGGCACAACTCCACGGTGCCATGCGGGCACGGATCGGAATCCGCGCCGCAGCCCAGGCTCACCAGTGCCACCGCGCCGGGGTGATCGGCCTCGATGAATTCCTGGGCACACCCGGCCCAGTCGGCGTGAAGCTGCGTGAAATTCGGCCGAAGCGTCGTGTCGTGGCAGGCGTAGGTGACCAGCACCGCCATCAGTTTCCCAGCGGCATCGGTCACGCGGAGCATCGGCAGGCTGTGATCCACCGCGCCATCGGGAACTGCGCCGAAGCCGCTCCACTTGCCATCCTTGAGCACGCGCCGATTGGCCGCGAAAGTCACAACGCCGCTGGCCCAGGCGAGGTGAGCCGGACGACGCGATGACAGCGCCTTGAGCACGACTTCTTCGAGCTTGTCGGTGAGCTGCTTGGCATATCGCTCCATGTGGTCGCGCTGCTCGCCTTCGAGCGACTCCATCCCGTCGAGGTCCGGTCCAGAATGGATGTGAGCGTTACACAGGACAAACCGTTCGGTTTTCAGCGATGTCTTGGCTTGCACGCGGCGCAGCACCTCCTTGCCGATCGCGGCCGGAACGGCGCCGTTATCGACGGTGAGAATGATCGCGGGGCCTTCGCCGGCATCGCCGCCGATGGCCAGCGCGGCGGCCTTGAGCCGGCCGGCGACGCCTTGCGATTCGATCTTTCGCGAGGCATAGCCGTACATGCGCACCGGCCACTCGGGCGTGATGTCGATCTTGGCGACACCGAGGGGCGCGGGCGCTGGTACGCGCGGCTCCGCGGCCATGATGGTCGTGGCCATCGTGCCAAGGGCGGTCATGAGCATTGCGGCCGGTAATTGCGTTGAGAGGTGAATGCACATGGCGGCCAATATACCACCAGAACGCACGGTCTGCAGGCCGTGTAATCCGTGCGGCGGATCGTTCGAGCGGCAGATCAGATCGCCTATCGAGGGAGAGGCCGGCTGCGGTTGGGACGCCTCAACGGCTTACCGGAGAGAAGATGCTTTACCTCATGGAAATTCTGCGCGGAGCTTATTGCCGGGGCGAGCCCGCGGTTAGCAGTCGCTGTTACACGCGCCCTGATCGTGGTCGAACGGTCAGGGACGCCCACAATGATTGGTTGCCTGGCGTTCATGGCTTCTGGTCCTCGCCTAATTCTCTCAATAATACTCTACGTTCGATGACATGGGTATTCCAGCAAAAAAACTGAAGGCGATATTCGCCCGCTCGCGGGAACGTGCAGTTGCCCAGGCTCATCACGATCTCAACCACGGCGAGTGGGTCGGGAAACTCCACTTCGCCCTGAGCTTCGAACACGACCTCTTCGTCATCGGCATGCACCAGTATCAACCTGATGGGCACCTTGCCTCGGCCGTCGGTCAGAGTCACAAATACTGCTAATTGTGGTGCGACTGCGGGAAACTCCCTTGCATTGAGAATCGAGAAAATTCCAAGGAGTGACGCCTTGCCTGTTGCGGGATCCTTATAAACAGCATCGCATACGATCATAGCCAAGGCATAGGGCGGCGGAACCCGGCCAAATGGCGCCGGCGCATCCTCGTGGGGGTGCTGTTCACTCATCGTGTAGAACCTCCTTCTGTCGCAGACGCTACCCGATATCGCCCGCATCACCAAATCTGCGCCCCTTCCACATTCGAGAAACACGTGGCCGTTCTTGTTACAATCGGCACTGCATTTCAAGGAGCTCGACATGTCAACGCCTGACCTCAACCGTCGCCAGTTTCTCACGACTGCGGCGCTCACTACCGTCGCGCTCGCATCGCCGCATCTCCGCGCCGCCGACACTCCCGCATCCACGGACATCCCCAACATCGATCCCGGCTTCATCGGCCCGCAGTTCTTCGACAAGAATGAAGAGCAGGCCCTGATGGAAGTCCTGCAATCCGGCTCGCCATTCCGCTACTGGGGGCCCGGCCGGCCGCAAAAGGTGCAGCGATTCGAGGAGAATTTCGCGAAATACATGGGCGCGAAATATGCGCTGGGCGTGACGTCCGGCACGGCCGCCCTCGACTGCGCCATCGCGGCGCTGGCCATTGGGCCGGGCGATGAGGTCATCATTCCCGCATACACCTGGTGGTCCGACTATACCTGCATCATCCATTCCGGCGCGCTGCCGGTCTTCGCCGATATCGACGGCAGCCTCAATCTCGATCCCAAGGATCTGCTGCGGCGGATCACCCCGCGCACCAAGGCCGTCATCGCCGTACACCTGCTCGGCGGGCCGTGCGACCTGGACCCGGTCCTCGAAATCACCCGGCCGCGCAAGATCGCTGTTGTGGAGGATTGCGCCCAGTGTGTCGGCGGCTCTTACAAGGGCAAGCGGCTGGGGTCCATCGCCGACGTGGGCATCTACAGCTTCCAGATCAACAAGATGATCACCTCCGGCGAGGGCGGCGCGCTGGTCACCAGCGATCCGCTGCTCTATGAGCGGGCCGCCCGATTCCACGACATGGGCACCATCCGCCAGCTCTTCCTCGACCGCACATCCTCTCCCAGCCGCGTGCAGACTTTCGCCGGCGAGAACTTCCGCATGAGCGAGTTTACTGGCGCGGTCCTCGGCGCGCAGTTGACGAAACTCGACACCATGATCGAGCAGCTTCGGCGAAACGCCGAGGCCATCTACGACGGCATCCGCGTCATCCCCGGCATTCGCCTGCGACGCCAGCCCGACCCCAAGGGTGACATCGGCTACGCGGTCTTCTTCGAGATGAAAGACAAGGCCGGCCGCGATCGCTGCATCCAGGAGCTGCGCAAGCGCAAGGCGCCCGCATCGGCCGTCGGCGGCTCGGTCATGCTGCCCATCGAGGAATCGGTCATCAACAAGCGCACGCGGCATGTAAGCTGGCCGACATTTCTGAGTCCCGAAGGCAAGGCCATCCAGTATGGCCGCGAGTGCTGTCGGCAGACTCTCGATATCTACGACAGATTCGTCCAGATCCGCATCGGCCCAAAATACACGCAGCGGATCAACGACTACATCATCAGCGCCGTCCGCCAGGTGTATTCATCCATAGCGTGACACCTGACACCATCAACGAATCCGTAAAGAGCCTCGACCAGTGGGGCCTGCCGCTGCCCGGTATGTTCCTGTGCGCCGGCCCGTGCAGCGCTGAATCCGAGGAGCAGCTTCGCAAGACCGCATCGGCGCTGGATGGCTGCCCCCTCAGCTTTTTCCGCGCGGGCATCTGGAAGCCGCGCACCCGCCCGGGCACATTCGCCGGCGCGGGCGTCGAGGCGCTGGCGTGGCTGGCGCGCATTCGCGAGGAATTCGGCTTTCGCATCGGCGCGGAGATCGGCACGCCGCAGCATGTCGAGGCCGCATTGAAGCATCGGCTCGACGTCATCTGGATCGGCGCACGGACCACGCCCGATCCGTTCGCCGTGCAGAACATCGCCGATGCGCTCAAGGGTGTGGATATCCCGGTGCTGGTGAAGAATCCCGTCAGCCAGGATCTGGAGGCGTGGATCGGGGCGCTGGAGCGCATCCATAACGCCGGCATCCGGCGGTTGGGCGCCATCCATCGTGGATTCACCACATCGGGTGATTCGCGCTACCGCAACGCCCCGCTCTGGCGCATTCCCATCGAGCTCAAGCGCCGCATCCCGCGCATCCCACTCATCTGCGATCCCAGCCACATGTGCGGCCGGGCCGACATGGTGGCGCCCACGTCCCAGGAAGCCCTCGACCTGCTCTACGACGGCCTGATGGTCGAGGTGCATCATCATCCGGCCGAGGCGTGGAGCGATGCCGCGCAGCAGCTCACGCCCGCGCAGTTCCGCGAGATGGTCGCGCACCTGGTCACCCGCAGGGAGTCGGTCGACAGCCCCTCCTACGACACCGAGATGTGCAAGCTCCGCCACGCTGTCGATGACATCGACGAGAGCATCGTCGATCTGCTGGCGAGGCGCATGGAGGTCGTGCGCGCGATGGGCCAGCTCAAGCGGCAACACCAGGTCTCGACGCTGCAGCCCAGTCGGTTTCAGGAAATCCTTCTCAGTCGCGCCAATGCGGCCGGCAAGAAGGGCCTGAGCGCCGACTTCATCTCGCAGGTGTATCACATGATCCACGAAGAGGCGATCCGGCTGCAGGAAGAGCCGCTGTATCAACGCGATGTCTGAAGCGGAAGCGTCAGCGCCCGCTCGGGGCTGGGGCGGGCGCTGACGCTTCCGCTTCAGATGGACCTTGGTTACATTGCTCACCATGTCCACCGGCCGGCCGCGCATCGCTCTGCTGGCTCTCGCGGGAGTGCTCGTCGGCATCCTGCTGGTGGGGGGGCTGTATCTGCTTCAATCCAAGCGAAAGCCGCCGATCGCCGCTCCCGCCACCCGTCCTTCGCCGCCTGCCACCGCGCCCGCTTCTCAGCCTGTCGTGACCGGGCCGGCGACGTTTACCGAACTTGTTCGCCGTCACTATCCGCGCTATCCGACTACACAGCCGCTGGATGTTCCTCTGCCGCTCAACTATGCCGGCCAGTTCATCATCCCGGACCGCATCTACCTTGATGGCGATGGGTTTCTGTGGGTCACGCGCGACGATGTCGAGCCGGCCGAGAGTCGCCTTCCAGGCAGTGACTGGGGCGATTGCCTCTTCACCGCCGACCGCCCGGTGTTCGTCTATTGGCAGGAGGACAGGCGCAAACGGTTTCCCTCGATCATCCGGCTGCGCAAGAGCGGCGATGGATACGAGCTGGTGAACTACCTCGGCCGGACCGCCATCGGCGGCGGGACCGACTATGACTGGTCGCGCGCCTTCGCATGGGACAATCGCCTGGTGGTCCCGATGGGCGCGGGCGTGTGTGTCTTTACCGTTGGCCGGCATATCGACCAATCCACCAGTCCGCCGCTGGCCGAGGCGGGCGCTGCGCATGCGCCGGTGCAGGTGGCATTCATCAATGGCCCGCTGGCGTGGATCCCGCCCGGCAAGGACCACCCCGGCAGCGCGGGCATCGTTCGCTACATCGACGGCGCGTGGTTCCGGCTCGGCGTCGAGCAGGGCTGGCCCGGCGGCATTGTTCATCTCCTGCCGATGCTCGATCACTCGGTGCTCCAACTGCTGGCCAAGGGCGATGAGATGCGCCTGGCCATGGTGAGCCTCGACCCGCCGCCGGCCGACCTGCGCCAGACGCTGCTGCCGCTGATCGACCAACTCGGCCATCCCGACCCGCGCAAACGGCAGGAGGCTCAGACGAAACTCACCCAGTACGGCCCGGCGCTGTGGGCCGTCGCCGATGAAATCCTCAGCAGGAAAGCCGGCAGCCCCGAGGTGCTCGGCCGGCTGCGCGACGTGCTTCGCGGCAAGGCCGCTCCCATGTTGGGCGGCATGCACGCGGCCGATAACAAGCTTCGGCTGCTGGACCGGTTTGTGGATGGCGGGGCGCTGTTTTACGCCGACAGCGTCTCGGTTCCCCAGGGCGATGATCCGCCGGAGGTGGTGGCTCCCGCGTGGTTGGCGGCCCGGCCGGGCAGGCCGGTGGCTCTGCTCCCCAATGACCTGGTACAGGATCTGAAACCGGATGCCTGCCGGCTCATGCCCTGGGGCGATGACGAGTGGGTTCTCAGCGATGCGGTGCTGGGGCCGCGTATTCTGAAGGGACCGGTGGGCAAACCCGTGGCCCTGGTGCGTAAGGAGCATCGCGAATTCCGGCATTTTGTCGGCAAGGATCGCCAAGGCGGGTATCTTCTCCGCCGCAATCCCACGGATGAGTCGCCTACGCTGGTCGTCGATCCATCCCTGCCCGATCCGGCGCCCCGCCTGCCGGTCTGGGTACGGAGTTATCGCGAGACAGGCTGGGACAAGGACGACTTTCCGGCGGTGCGGGATAACAGCGCATGGGCATTGGGTCAGTCCGCCTGGCGGGCGATCGATGCCAAGGAGCCGTTTCACACGAAACTGGCTTCCGGGCCGGCGACAAAGCCGAAGGTTCTCCTGGTCGCGACGGATGGGACGAGGTATCTCGATGGCCGAACAGAGTTAATCATTGAGGCGAAAGGTCGCGAGCCGATTGTTTGCCCGCTTACCGATTCCGCCTGTGGCCGGGATGATTACGAGCCATGGCTGGTCAAGGCCGATGGCTTTCTGTTCCTGTTCAACCAGCCGGGCCGGGTTCTGCGACTACGGCCGCCAGAGCAGTCCGGGCAGGTGGATGTCGATGCGGTCTTTGCGGGCAAGATACCTAACTCAAGCCATCCACGCAGGATATGGCTGGACGCTCTCGGTCGAATCTGCATCGTCTGTGATGCGAGCACGCTGGCGATCCTGTTTCCGCAGGGGTATATCCCCAGCAGCACCGCAAACTTGATCCCGGCGGGCGATCAGGAAGAGCCATGACGAAAAAAAGACCCCGTAGGCGTGGGTGAGACCTACGGGGCAAGGAGGGGAGAAACACTTCGCATATATCGTACGACCGGGTGGCGGGGAAGGTTCGTAGCGTGATGAAAAAAATCGTAGTGCCGGTGTCGGGCGATACCAGTCCAGATCGAAACAGGATATATGGACCTTGACATCCAGAATTGGCCGCGTTATACTGAGATCCGGAAGCTGAGATTTGAAATGTCTCCCGTCCGCACGGGCTGACTCAACCGAAAGGAAGCTCACATGGACAGCATCGACACCAGCACGACCGTCGGCCAGATTGTGGCCCGTCATCCCGCCGCCGCCCGGGCCTTTGAGCGTCTCGGCATCGACTACTGCTGCGGCGGGAAGAAAAGCCTGGCGGAGGCCTGCGCCAGCAAGGGACTGGATGCCACGACCCTCGCGCAAATGCTTAAAGCAACCGATGGCCCGGCCGCCGATGTGCGCAACTGGAGCGCCGCCCCGCTGGCCGAGCTGATCGGGCATATTCTCTCTACCCACCACGAGTATCTGCGCCGGGAGCTGCCGCGACTGGGCGACATCTGCGCCAAGGTGGCGGTCGTCCACGGCGAGAGGCACCGCGAGCTTGAGGAAGTTCGACGGACGTTCGACGGCCTGCGCGGCGAACTGGAAGAGCACATGATGAAAGAGGAGCGCATTCTGTTCCCCTCCATCGTTGCCATGGAGCAGGGCGGCGATGGCCCGATGCACTGTGGCGGGATCGACCGGCCGATCATGGTGATGGAGCACGAGCACGACAGCGCCGGCCGGGCGCTGGCCACGTTGCGGCAGCTTACGAAGGACTACGCCGTGCCGCCGGACGCGTGCAATACATATCGCGTGATGCTGGCGTCGCTTGAGGAGATGGAAAAGGACCTGCACGAGCATATCAGCAAGGAGAACAACATCCTGTTCCCACGGGCGCTGGAGATGGCGGCGGCGCGAGTGTAGTCGCGGCGCCGAGGCGCTGCTGCGACCCAAGCGGGGCAGTTGATCGGCAGCTCCCTTTCTCTACGCCTCCATCGCTCGAATCGCCAGGTCGCGCAGCGTGGCCGACCAGTCCTGGCGCGCACCGTCCAGGGCGAACGCCATGATGGTCTCCGAGGCGATGGCGACGGCCAGCAGGACGAGATTGCGCCAGGGGGTAGTCGCAGATATCGGCGGCCGTGTCGGCGGGGATGCGGTAGCGCTCGTCCCAGATGACCTCGCAGTAGTCGGCGGCGAGGCCGACGTGCAGGCAGGGCGTACACTGTTTGCGGCACTGCTCCTGCACAAGAGCGCGGGAGGCGGAGTTGTCGAAGGTGTCGATGACCAGGTCAACATCCTTCAAGAGGCCGCGAACGTTGTCGGCCGTCAACCGCTTGCGGATGGCCTCGATCTCGATACCGACACTGCGGAAAATGCGGTTGCGCAGGGCTTCGACCTTCCACAGGCCGACCTCGCTTTCGCCGTAGAGCTGCGTGCTGACGTTGTGCTCCTCGACGCGGTCGTGGTCGATTACGCGCATCGCGGTGAAGCCCTGGCGCGTAAGGTTGTCGGCCAGGTTGGAGCCGAGGGCGCCGGCCCCGCAGAGTGCCAGTCGCAGCTTGGCGAGCCTGGCGATCTGCTCCCGGCCGCGGTAGATCTCCTCATGATGCAGTTTGCCGGCCATCTTCAACTCCAACGATGGGTCATCCTACTCCGCGGGAACGCGGTGGAGCAAACCTTCGTGTTCGCCCTCGCGCAGCACGCCGATGAGGCTGTGAAGATCGAAATTCGCATCCTCGCCGGAGAGACAGATTCCGGCGCTTTGGACCGTCAGATCGTTCTTGCGGACGATGCTCGTGTGCCGCTGGCCATCCACGTCGTAGTTGACGCGGTAGACATCGCCGCGGTCGGCGAAGTCCCGGAACTGCGCGCCGCGTGAGACAGCGCGCTGGCGAGGCGATATTCGGCCCGCTGGCGCTCGTCGGCGAGTTTCTGTTGCATGCGCTGGTCATAGGCGGTCGCATAGGCCGCGATCTGCTGCGCCGTCAGGCCGGGCCGGCTCAGGTCCTTGGGCTGCGCCATGCGCGACGAGCACTGCCGCAGGTATGCGCCGGCGCCGGGATCGGCGCGGATCGACCTGATCGAACCAGAAGCTCGAGCCGTCGAACCGGAGGCGCACCGTGTCGAAAAGGTCAGCTTCTTCGACGAGTTCCACGCGGAGCAAGCCCTCAATCTGAAAGCGGCCGTCGCTATTGGCCTGCGTGGCCAGCCAATGCTGTCCCTGCTGCCGGCAGAGCACGGCCGACAGCGATGGGAACAGATCGAGGTAGCGGCGGCGTTCGGCCAGTTGCGCGGGTCGTTCCAGCACCGCGGCCAAGTGGGATGATGGCCGAAAAACGCCCCAGCCCGCGAAGTCTTGCGGCTCGACGCGCAGCTCGCAACGAACGGCCGCGATGCGCACCTGCACTTTTCTCCCGCTCACCACCGGTGCGAGAAACCGGCTGGCGAGGAACTGATCCTCGGCGGCCGCGAGGCGGTCCAGGGCATTGCCGATGTTCTTCTTGCGAGCCATAGAACCCGTGGTCTGGGATCTGAAGCGGAAGCGTCAGCGCCTGCTCGGGAATTGAGCGGGCGCTGACGCTTCCGCTTCAGACAAAGAGCGGGCTGGGCCTCGCCCTTCTTATCCTTCTTGTTGGCGCGGGCCTTCCGCGTGGTCTTCCGGCCGTGGATGAAATCCAGGACGCGTACGACCTCGTACGGCGGAAGCTGCCGCAGCAGGGCCAGGCCGACATCGCGGTGGCCGGCGAATTCACTGAGCGCCAGCGTGACGGCAAACATCTCTTTGTGGTCGCGCACGTCGCCACGATCGTTGTACCAGGCCGCGAGGCGCACGTAGAAGCGCGGGTCGGCCGCGACGATGTCCTTGTGTACCGGCCAGACCGCCTCCAGCTTGCGGTGGGGGGTCGTCAGCAGCGTGTTGAGGAGTTGCAGCCGCAGGTCCTGTTCAATGGTGTTTGCCATGATCGTCCTGTGATACTGAAAGATCCCGCTCATACAAGTCGCGTGTCTGAAGCGGAAGCGTCAGCGCCCGCTCAAGATCCTGAGCGGCGCTGACGTCCGCTTCAGACAAAGGCGGTGACCAGCCCGCGCAAGTCGCACAAGCTTGCGTTTTCACGCCTGATCCTAAGTCAGGTGCCTGACCATTTGGCTACATTCCCAGGTTGGTGGAAATGACAGGAGTCGAACCTGAATGTGTATGTATGCTTCTGTCGTTGGGCGCGGGCCGTGTCACCGCCTGATCCGAGCGGGTCGAATGCGCCATTCCGCACAAGTCACACGAGCGGACTTTTTCGGCGCTCTACCGTTGAGCTACGGGCACCATGTCATGGAAGGGTGCCCGACGGGATTCGAACCCGTAACTTCCGCCTTTAATGGGTTTGTAGGCTCATGCCGTTGGGTACGGAATTGCGCATTCGATCCACTCGGGTTGATCACCTTCTTTCATCCGAAGACCGCCTCCGGACGAACCGCGAGGTTGCCGTTGGGGTGCCGGTCAATGACATAATCCTGCATCGCGCCTTCGCTCACTTCCAGGTGCCGGGCGAGGGCGCGCTTGATCTGATCCTCCGGCCAGGCCGGCCCGACGCCGAGCATCGGCATCGGCACGTCGAAGCTCCGGCCGGCGAAACGGGCGTGGACCACCGGCTCGTGAATGCTGTTGATCTGACGGACCATCGTTGGCTCCTTTCTCTTCAGGGTGACCGGTGAGATTTGAACTCACAACGACCGGGGCCACAACCCGGCGCTCTGTCCTTTTGAGCTACGGCCACAAAGACGACGGCTGGGATCGAACCAGCGTTACACGGGAGTTGCGGTCCCGGGCCTTGCCGCTCGGCCACGTTGTCAAAAAACGGCGGGATCGTTGTCGAAGCGAATCGCCGTAGCACACGCGATGCGGCCGCTCCGCGGAAGCGGCCCTTCACCGTTGTGCCTCGTCAGCGCGCTGCGCAGGGATCGAACCTGCCGCCTCTCGGTTTGGAGCCGAGCGCTCCGCCATTGGAGCTTCCAGCGCGTGCAAAGTGCGTAGGGAAGGACTCGAACCTTCGAAGGCCGTGAGGCCGGCGGGTTTACAGCCCGCAGCGTTTGCCGCTCTGCCACCTACGCGATATCTATCCAGTCAGCGTGGAAGGATTCGAACCTTCGACCCCGTGCGCCCGAGGCACGTGCGCTGCCAAACTGCGCTACACGCTGATGTCCATGCTCCTGGAGGGAATCGAACCCTCGTCGGCCGCTCGAAAGGCGGACGTCCTGTGCCACTAGACGACAGGAGCGCACCTTCTCGCACCGATCGATCCCGGTAAGTTGAAAAACGGATTTCATCTCGCCGGGAAGAACTCCCGGCCGATTGAGGCGGGGAGTCAGCAGTGCGGGCGGCAATATTCCACACCGGCGGGCATGGCCGTCGCCGGCGTGAGTCGCGGATTATGCTGCCATCGAATCTGCATCTGCTGTCCTCTGTTGGCGCAAAGCGTCATGTTCTCATCATGTAACGCACAGGTCTCGAGGGAAATTCCCGGAGGGCAACAAAATCCTCGAATTCCTTCGGAACCGCCGGTCGGTCCAGCGGCAAGTTCTCCGCTATCGCTTGGCCGTGTTGGCCTGCGAACGCGCGGCGGCCGTCTCCTCGCGGCGGTGGGGCCGGTCGCCACTCAACGGCTTCGGCGTGCGCCCAGGACCTCAGTCACCCTGGCGCTCGAAGAATGTGATCAACTGCTCCCATGTCTTCCGCACGCCGTTGCCTGTACGCGTGCGGCCTTTGCACCACTCAATGGTGCCTCGGCCGATGCGCAGGTCACCGAGGTGATTGTCTTGCCCGTCAAACACATCCAGCTCGATTCCGTTGTTTCCCAACTCCATTGTGACAGCCAAGTCCTTCACGCTGACCCTCATACGGTTCTCCTTGTTCGAGGCGCGAGCGACACCCTGTGCCGCCGGTAGAAGAAAACTACCATGGCTTGGCCGCCCTCGCCAGTCGCCACGGTCACCCCCGGCCCCTGACTTATTGCGACGGCTGAGTCGAATCAGCCCGGTGACTTGCCTGGCCAGGTCGCCGTTGCCCAGGACGAACGTCGCCTTGGCGCCGGCCAGGATCTGCTGCAGCGCCTCCAGTTCCTTGAGCCGAGCCAGCGGCGGGTTTTCCGCCAGCAGCTTGGCCGTGTTGGCCTGCGAACGCGCTGCGGCCGTCTCCTCGCGGCGACGGATCACGTTGGCCCCGGCCTCCTTGGTGGGCGCGATCACCTGGTTGAGCAGCGTCTTCATGTCGCCCGGCACGATGATATCGCGCAGGCCGACGCTGCGAACCGTCACGCCCAGTTTACCCGCGCGGGCGACGATCATCTGCCGCAACTCGTTCCCGACCGACTCCTTATCGGCCAACAGGTCGTCGAGCTGCCGCGTGCCGATGGCCGCGCAAAGCGCGAGCTGCGCATCGCGGTAGAGCGCCTGGCCGGCATCGGCCGACGCCGTCACCGACTTCACCGGGTCGGCGACCAGGTACGTCAGGACCAGGTTCACGCGCAGCGAGACCTTGTCGGCCGTGATGATCTCCTGGCCGGCGACGTCCAGCATCTGCTCACGCAACGACACGGCCTTCCACGTCACGTGGCCGGTGCCCTTCCAGAAGACGTGCAGGCCTTCGCCGAGGCGGTCGATCAGCACGCCATCGCGGAAGAGCAGCGCGACCTCGCCGGCATCGACCTTCACGCCATCGAGCCAGCGGCTGGCGTCGGCGGCCTGGAGGATCGCCTGGACGTTGCGGTGGTCGAAGCGGAACGACTCGATGTCGTACTGTGCAACCCGCACCTTGCCCGGCGTCTTCCAGAAGGCAGAGCGGCCCGGGCCCAGCACGCAGAGCACGCGCTGGTCCTTCCAGACGATGGCGCGCTGGGTGTCGGAGTTCTCGATGACCTCGACTGCGGCGTACACGTCCGGGTACTGGAGCAGCACGTCGAGCATCGGGTGCTCGAAGCGCGTATCGAGGGTGCTGACCACCTGGACTTCGGCGCGCTGGGGGTCAATGAGTCGGCCCCAGAACCGGTGCGTGCCCGGCGGCAGAAGGCGAACGAAATCGCCGTAGCGGAAGAGCAGGCCGCGCTCGTGCTGGCGGACGCGAGTCGTCACGATCATGATGGACCTCCGATCTCGTAGCACAGCCGTCGCGGCTGTGTCGTTTCGTTTCCTCGCAGGCGGGACGCCTGTGCTACTTTCAAATGCACAGCCGGGGACGCGACAAGCGCCGCGGATCGGCTAACCGTGCCGGCGGAGGGCTCGCGGGCGCTGGAGACAGCGGCCGATCCGTCGTTGGCCGATGTGCCTCCCCCCAAGGCACGTCGGCACAATGAGTCGTCGGCATGTCCACAGCGCTGGCGCGCCTGCGAAGCCGGCTGGCCAGTGGCCACCTGAGTGGCCGTCGCGCGGGGCTGGTCGGCCCCGGCGTGTGCGTGAGTGTGGCGGAGAATGCTGGTTAGGCATTTTCCATCGCCCTTGACCGGGGCGGTCACCAACGGGAGTCGAACCCGCGACAGTCGGTTTCAAAGACCGATGCTCTTCCACTGAGCTATGGTGTATGCCTGTTCCGTGCGCCGTTTCGAACCTGTCGATGGAACGCGGCGAGATAAGACATCCGCCGCACCACGCAGCGACGCACGCTTCCGGCACCGAAGTTCATGCTCCTGGAGGGACTCGAACCCTCGTTTGCCGCTGGAGAGGCGGATGTCCTCATCCGTCTAGACGACAGGAGCCAACACCCATGGATGGAGTCGAACCACCAACCATCCGGTTAACGGCCGGGCGCTCTACCATTGAGCTACACGGGTATTCAGTTGTCCAGGTTGAGTCGCGTGGGATCGAACCACGAACCTCCGGGATCAAAACCCGGCGCTCTGCCACTTGAGCTACGACTCCATGGGCCATCATCCAGGACCTGGACATCCACGTCGCTGCGGTGCCGCAGGTCGAAATACTCGCCCGCATCATCGCGCCGGATGTCGATGCTGACAGGACGGGACATTGCATTGGTCGTCCACCACGCGGGACGGCGGTCGCGCCGCGGCGTCGGCCGGGGAAGCACGGTCAGCTTGACCCGCGCTCCCATCCATTCGAACTTCGTCTGAATTTCGCTATCCATATTGGGTGAACGGCCGGATTCGAACCAGCAACCTGAGGCTTATGAGGCCCCTGCTCTGCCATTGAGCTACGCACCCGGGCATTTGTAGGGGCGGCTTCAGCGGCTTCAGCCGCCGTGTCACGTGCCGATCGGCGGCTGAAGCCGCCCCTACAAAGCGATATTGCGGCCAGTGCAGTGAGTGAGGCTCGAACCCACGGCATCCGGTTTGGAAGACCGGCACTCTGCCAACTGAGTTACCACTGCATCGTTCCTTCAAGCGCCGAGCGGGAATCGAACCCGCGGCCTCCGCCGTGGCAAGGCGGCGTTCTGGTGCCACTGAACTACCGGCGCATCCTCATCAGTGGGCCAGGCAGGAGTCGAACCTGCGTCCGCGGTGCTTCAAACCGCCGCTCTACCGATTGAGCTACCGACCCGATTCTCTCAACGCCGCCAGCGGTGCTCGAACCCGCATCATCCGGTCGACAACCGGACGCTCTACCGCTTGAGCTATGGCGGCCACGCACCTCAAAAGCGGAGGGTAGAGGATTCGAACCTCTGTCCCCGTTGCCGGGGATCCGCGTTAGCACCGCGGCGCGATAGACCGCTCTGCCAACCCTCCGGTGCAAATGACGAATGCCGAAATCCGAATGTCGAATGAATGACGAAAATCGGAATGACGAAACGAGTGAAACCAGCGTTCGTCATTCAGTCATTCGTCCTTCTTTCGTCATTGGTCATTCGCCCTTCGTCATTTCCGCAGCGGAGGGTGAGGGACTCGAACCCACAAGGCCTCTCGGCCGTGCCGGTTTTCGGGACCGGTGCCTTACCAGTTAGGCTAACCCTCCGTTTCTGGAGCTGAAGCTTGATGAACCACTACTCATGACCGTCTCCTTTCATGCCGCAGGCAGGATTCGAACCTGCACGTGGGCGGTTCTTGAGACCGCTGCCTCTGCCGTTGGGCTACTGCGGCATCCAGTGGTCCAAGCAGGATTCGAACCTGCACTTGCCTGGTTCTGGGCCAGGTGCCTCTGCCGGTTGGGCTACTGGACCGTCTCGCCTCAATGCACCCGGCAGGACTCGAACCTGCATCCATCCGGTTAAGAGCCGGTGGCTCCGCCAGTTGAGCTACGAGTGCCTATGCACTGGGAAGGATTCGAACCTTCATCCGCCGGCTTCGTAGGCCGGTGCTCATCCAATTGAGCTGCCAGTGCGCATGCGCCGGGCAAGAGTCGAACTTGCCTCTGCCGCTTATCGGGCGGCTGCTCTGCCTCTGAGCTACCAGCGCGCAACCTCTCCATCAGTACGCCCTGCTGGATTCGAACCAGCGACCTCCGCGATGTAAGCGCGGCGCTGCTGCCAACTGAGCTACGGGCGTAATTCTCTGCCGCCAACGGCGGCTGCGATCGGACACGACGGGCGCAGGCCCTGTTGCGAATAGACCACAGTCGCAGGTCCAATCGCTTCCCGGTGAGCTGAAAAACGGATTTCGTCTCGCCGGGAAGAACTCCCGGCCAGGTGGGGCGGGGAGCTAACAGTGCTGGCGCAAATCGTATTCGCCAGCGACCGTCATAATTGTCGCTGAACTAAATAGCGGATTATGTTGCCATCGAAGCTGCATCTGTTTCCTCTGTCGGCAAAACAAGCCGACGTGCGTATCTAACGTACTAACCTGAAGGCAAGCTGGAAAATTCCTGGAAAATGGGAAAAATGCTCTTGCGTCAAGACGGAACGGCAGTGACCGCTACCAGGAGATCCCGATGAGAGCACTCGCAACCGCAGCACTGGCCACCGCGCTGTTGGCCGGCATGGCGCTGGCCGAGACGAGCAACTTTGACAAGGACCCCGTCGGCAAGCCGCCCGCCGGCTGGACGGCGACGCAGACCGGCAGCGGCACGGCCGAATGGGCGGTCGTGCAGGATGACACCGCGCCCAGCAAGCCGAACGTGCTCAAACAGTCGGGCAACGCGGCCTATCCCGTCTGCATCAAGGACCAGACCAGCATCAAGGACGGCTTTGTCGAAGTGAAATTTAAGCCTATCTCCGGCAAGAAAGACCAGGCCGGCGGTGTTGTCTGGCGCACGGTGGACGCCGACAACTACTACGTTGCCCGCGCCAATGCGCTGGAGGACAACGTCACGATCTATCACACGATCAAAGGCCGGCGCGTGGCCTTCAAGAACGTCGAGGAAAAGGTCGCGCCCGGCCAGTGGCACACCTTGCGCGTGGAGTTCGAGGGCAACAACTTCATCGTGATCTTCGATGGGAAGAAGGTCATCGAGGCCGCCGACGACAGCTTCAAGGATGCCGGCAAAGTTGGCGTGTGGACCAAGGCCGACAGCGTGACGCTGTTCGACGATTTCAGTTGCGGACAGAAGTGACATGTTGCTCGGCGAGCCCAGCGAGGTCGTCGATGATGTGCAGGAAGGCGCGAGGGCGGAGTTGGATGTGGTTTATGAAGAAGACGATGATCGGACTGGGCATTGCCCTGATGTTCACGGCCGCGGCGCACGCCCAGACCGCGGATTGGCCGCCGGCGAAGGAGAAGGAGTCGGTATTCACCGAGCGAAAGCTGGAGACCTTCAAGCACGGCGTTCGCAGCGAGTGGGGGTATGCAGCGCCCCAGCGGGACACTTGCCTGGTGCTTCATCCCAAGCAGGCGAGTGCGAAGGCGCCGCTGTACGTGGTCCTGCACTCGGCCGGGCATGATGTGAACTCCTGTCTGGCCTGCACGAGCACCGTTGGCAACCACGACATCTACCGTTCGCCCGATGATTTCTTCGCGCTGTACCTGGATTGCCGTGCGAACAAAGGCGACTGGTGGTGGGGCATCGAGAAGTACAAGGGGCCGGACGTGAGCCCCACGGAGAAGCGCGTGATCGATACCGTGAAGTGGGCGATCAAGGAATACGGCATCGACGAGAACCGCGTCTATCTTTGCGGGAACTCGATGGGCGGCAGCGGGACCCTGGGCATTGGCATGCGCCATGGCGATGTGTTCGCCGCGATCAAGGCCAATGTGCCGGCCAGGGTCGAGCATGTCTCCAGCCGGATGTACTTTCCGCCGGCGACGGCACCCGCGGGCGTGGTTCTTCCCGACCCTCCGGTCGCGGTCGATTACTCGGCCCAGAACGACTCGTGGTCCAAGGATCACGATCTGTTCGCCAAGGCGATGAATGAGCGGAAATACGCGATCTACTTCTACTGGGGCCCGTTCGGGCACGCCAACAACCACGCGAATATCATGAAGGTGAATGACCTGATCAACTCCTTCGACTGGCTGAGTGTCAGGAAGGACCAGGCCTATCCGGTGTTCACCAACGCCTCGACGAATGACCCGCTGCCTTGGCCGGACCAGCTTGCGGACAAGAAGGCGGGCCAGGTGAATGCGTTCTTCCGGTGGAAGAACGTGAAGGACACGCAGGATGCGGTCGAGATGTCGCTGTTCCTGGTCAAGGCGTCGGAACTCAAGACCACGTTCGTCATCCCGGCGGAAGCGACGGCGGACGTGAGTCTGCGCAGGCTGCAACTGCTGCGGATTGCGCCGGGTGAAGCGGTGCGATGGGCATTTGGCGCGGGCAGTGGAGAGGTCAAGGCCGATGCCGCCGGGTGCGTCAATATTCCGGGGCTGAAGATCACCGGCGAACCGGCCTCACTGAGCGTGAGAAAGGCGAGGTAGTCCTCTTGTGTGCCGCCAGTGCCCTCACTGGCGGATGCGTGAAGGCTTTCACAAGCGGTGGATCGAGGATGCCGACACGGCGCGGGCACTGGTCGAGCGGTCGGCGATCCTCGTGCTGCACGCCGGCCTGGGCGTGTTCGGATTTCGGCAGGCGGCGCGGCCGCTGACGTAGGCGAACTTTCGGCCGTTCTCGCTGAATTCCACTTCGCACGGCTGTGGTGGCAACCGTTGTCAGTTCGGGTTGCCGGCCAGTTCGCGTATCCGCCCGTCGTGCAGCCAAATGGCATCGACCATCGCGAAAATCTCGGCAGCCAGCGGTGTTCCGATTACCTGGCCCCGCTTCAGTGCGGTCTTTGCGAGTGTGGATTTGGCAGCGGGTCGCTCCAGAGCATCGATCACCATGAACTGTGGGCCTTTCGGTGTGAGGCGATACGCCACGGCAACAACCGATCGGTCGTCGGCCGAGCTATCGCTGTCCCAGGGGCCAACAATCAGGTCGAAGTTGGCCCCATGATCGAGTCGGCCAAGCGTCCACTGGACGTAGTAGACGGCAACCGTCTGGTCTTCTCGGTTCAGATAACCCCAGACTGTACGGCTCATATGGCCGCAGCAACTACACGGTCCGAAGTCGTTGCTGCCGCTCGTTTCGACAATGAACGCCATAGTCACTCGTCGATGACGATCGGAGGCTGGGGCGCCACGCCATCGCTTCGCACCCAGAGGATACCACGAATGGCCTATGGTCCAAAGGGTATCGCGGAACAGGTATCGCGGAAATCAGGTATGGCGGAAGTCCACTCCAGAATTCCACCTTTAGGCGGTGGTGCCCCAGACCGCGTAAACGCGGAACTCCGAACGGCACTGGAGGTTGCCCGCGTCATTCCGCCGGTGAGGGCACCGGCGGCACGGGGCGGATGAGGAGGGACGCGGCCTCGCTGGTGAGGGCGGGGATCTCGATGGTCAGCTTGCGCTGGTCGAGGCCGGTCCGCAACGCGGCGGGTTGGCCGTCCATTTGATACAGCGTCGCGCTGGCGGGTTTGGGGAAATCGTGCTGGGCGAGGTCGATGGTCAGCGCGAAGGGCGCCTTCTGGCCGGAGCGGCGGTCGATCAGGTTGACGGTCAGGCTGCCGCCGTCGCGGCGGCGGAAGAGCTTGGCGTAGACCTTCTCAGGGAGCGGGCCGAGGCCGATCTCGTCGCGGAAATCGCTGGCGTAGAGGTCGGCCTTGATCTGCTGGCGCAGGGCGATCAGCCGGCGGACGTATTGGCAGAGCGGGTCCTGGCGGTTGACGTGCAGGAGGAGGTCGAATCGGTAGCCCATGAGGAAGACGCGGTTGAGCGTATCTTCGCGGCGGGGCTTGCCGATGTCGGGGTAGTAGTGTTTCAGGCCGCTGCCGGCGCCGTTAGAGGTGCCGCTGAAGATGGCGTGTTCGGGGAAGGTGTAGGCGTAGATCTCCGGCCGGGGATATCGGGTGATTCCGTCGATCAGTTCGAGGCCCAATGCGTGGCTGTTGTACTGCATGAGGGCATCGCTGACGGTCTCGGATGTGATGGCGAGGTCGCCGAATGGCCGGGCAGCATCACGCACGCGCTGGAGGAGTTCGATCATGCCGCGGCCAACGCCGTGCGGCTGGGCGGGGCCGTGCTCGTCGCTGAAGCAGATGCGCGATGCGCCGAACATGGTGACGGGCATGCTGTCGAAGTACCAAGTGTCGGCGCCGTAGCGCTTGACGTAGCGGTCGACGACCCAGGAGAGGACGTAGTCCTGATATCCTTTGGCGGAGGGGCACATGCCGGAGTAGCCGCTGGTGAAGTTGCCGGCCTGGCGCGAACCGTCGGGGAAGACGCTGGCCCAGCGCCGCGACTCGCCCCACCATGCCGGGATGTGGACATCGGGCGGGAGCTGCTCGCGCCATTGCGCCAAGCCCCTGGCCAGTTCGGAATCCCATGTCCAGATGTTGTGATAGAAGCCGATGTGGCCGCCCTTGGCGCGGATGGCCTGCACGACGCGCGTGAGTTCGGCCTCGCCGCCGCGATCGGGGTCGGGCCAGAGGAAGCAGTAGTAGCTCTTGCGCGACTTGTTGGGGCCGACGTTTTCGAGCATCTCCGACCAAATCTGCAGGTAGTCGAGGCCGAGCCACTTGGCATCGTCGAACATCGCCAGGTAGTCGCCATAGCTCCTGGTGGGCACGCCGGTGCCGAGCCAGCCATCGCACTGGTTGCGCACCCACGCCGGGCCGGTGTAGGGGCGATGATTGGCGTGGGCCCACTGGCGATAGCGGTCGGCCGCCCAGTGCCAGTCGCCCTCGTGGATGCCGACAGTGAACGGCTGCGAGGTCCAGGACTTTCCCGGCTCAGTGAACGCCAGCGTGCGCATCCCCAGCGTGACCACGCCCGCGGCTTTGTCGGGCCAGGCTTCAACGTCGAGTTGCTGGAACGACAGATCGTGACTCGCGAGGTAAAGGCCGCCGCCATCGCTGCTGTAGAGGTCCTGCCACGGCATCGACGCCCAGCCGATGTAGGTGAGGACGTTGATCGGCACCTGCATGCCGGGGCGGGTGAATTCGTAGTTGGCCGGATCGGGAATCAATTCGCCCTGCGCGTAGGGGCGAGCCAAAAAGTTGGACTCATGCCGTTGGCCGATGCGCAGGCCATCGAGCACGGGGAACGCCACGCGGTAGACGCGCTGGTCGCCGGCCGGTGTGTCGCCGCCTTCGTTGCTGACCTGTACGCGCCAGGTGGTCAGGGGCGAGTCGTCCTTCAACGCGATGGAATAGGAGACGCCGATGCCGCGAGGCAGACGATAGGAGCAGGTGAGCAGAGAGGTGTCGGCCTGTTTCTCGCGGACTATTCGCACGCTGCCGGCGACGGGATCGCGCAGGTGCGACAGATCGCCTTTGGCGCCGGCCGACGTCGCCGGGTTGTACATGCAGAACCCGCCGGACTGCTGCTCGAACGGATCGCGCACGTAGACCGCCTGGTTGCCGGAATAGGCATCGACGATCACCGGCGGTTTGGCGCTGGGGCGCGCCATGCACTGTGCGTTGGCCTTCCGATTGGTGATCGCGAGAACCGCGCCGGTGTTGCCGTCGAGCTCGATGCGGAGGTGAGCGTTTTCGAGAACGGCCTGGCCGGCGACCGCCTGCGTGGTGGCGCTGGCCGCGAGCGCTGGCGGTCCCCAGGCGAACCCCGTCAACACGCACGCGCAGAGCGCAAAGGCCATTGCGGCATGCCAGCGTGCCGAGATGAGGTTGTTGGTTCTCATGTCCTTCCCAGTGTATTGACCATGTGCCGGACTATTTGCGGCGAAAGATCGGAGAGCGAGTCGATGACCAGGTCCGCCAGCGGCTGCAACTGTTGGCGCGTGGCCGTGCCGACCAGGCCGATGGCTGCCATGCCGGCGCAACGCGCGGCTTCCAACCCGACGCGGGCATCTTCGACCACCGCGCATTGTGACGGCGGCAGTTGCAGCTTCTTCGCGGCCGTCAAAAAGACCTCCGGATCGGGCTTGCCGTGATTCACCTCGCCGCCGTGTACGATGGCGCTGATACGCTGGCCATTGGGCAGGCGCTCCTTGGTGAGCTGAACATTCTCCATCGGCCCGGATGAGCCGATGGCCATACGCACGCCGGCCGCGTGCAGCAATGCCAGCAGCTCGCCCGCGCCGCGCATCGCGGGGAAATCCCTGCGCAGGATATCGCGGTAGGCGGCCTCCTTGTCCTGATCGAGCTTCGTCACCTGGCCGTCGTCGAATCGGCCCGGCCAGAGCTGGCGGATGATCTCGCGGCTCGTCCGGCCGAATGTCGCGGCGAACTGCTGCTCGGTCATCTCCAATCCGTGCTGCCGCGCCACCTGCCGCCAGCTCGCAAAATGTGCGCGATAGCTATCGACCAGGACGCCGTCCATGTCGAAGATCACGCCGATGGTGCTGCCGTGTTCCATCGATGGCTACTCCGCCTTGCCGACTAGTTCCGGGGCCTTGGTCGCACCGAAGCCCACGTTCACCTCGGAGTCGCATCGCAGCTCGTCGCCAGCAAGTTTCAGGTGGATCGTCACGATGAACGGCGTCTCGTAGAAACAGATCTTGGCCGCAAATGTGTCATCCGCCGTCCATGCGCCGGTGGCGGCCGCCGGCTGCTCGGGCAACTGGCTCCATGCCACGCGGGCCTTCTGCCACGTGCCCCGGCCATAGACGACCCGGCGCTCCACGCCATCCACTTTCGCGATCACGGTCGTTGCTCCGTCCTTGCCATCGCTGGCGAGCGTGAGCGATTCCAGCTTGCTCTTGTTGGCCGGGAAGACGAAGTTCTTGCCCAGAACCTTCGCGGGCGCGGCGGAGCCTTGCTGCGGCGGGAGTGACAGGCCCTTGAGCGTGTCGCGAAGCTGCCGCGCCGCCGGTTCATCGGTCGCAAGCGTTGCGGGTTTGATGGCCGGCAGGAGCTTGTCCCAGACGAGGTCCAATACGGCCTGCATATCCTTCACGCCGCTGGTGATGACGATGACCGCATCCTGCTCGGGCAGGACGATGCAGTATTGCCCGAACGCGCCGTCGCCTCGGTAAGCGCCGTGGCGGCAGCGCCAGAATTGATAGCCATAGCCCTGGTCCCAGTCGCTTTTGGGGTTGCTGCCATTGGAGGTCTGCCGCGCCGTCGCCGCGTCGATCCATGCTTCGGGCACAAGCTGCTTTTCCTGCCATTTGCCTTTCTGCAGGTAGAGCTGGCCGAAGCGCGCGATGTCCTCCGTTCGCACGTTCAGGCCGAAGCCGCCGGCCGAGATGCCTTGCGGGCTGGCTTCCCATGTCGGATGCTCGATGCCGAGCGGCTCGAAGAGCCGCGGCCGGAGGTAGTCGAGAACGGTCATGCCCGTCGCCTTCTGCACGATGGCCGAGAGCATGTAGGTTCCCGTGGTGTTGTAGAGGAAGTGCGTGCCGGGCTTGTGGGGCACGGGGTGCGCCAGGAACGTCTTGGTCCATGGCTGGTCGGCCAGCCGCGGCGGCTCGGCCTGGTGGCCGGTGGACATGCGCAACAGATCGCTGACGCGCATGGCCTTGAGGTTGGCGCTCGGCTGCGGCGGGGCATCGTCGGGGAAGAACTTTAGCACTTCATCGTCCAGGCTCAGCTTGCCTTCCGCGATCGCCATTCCCACGGCGGTGGAGGTGAAGCTCTTGCTCAGGGAATACAGTGAATGGGGCGACTCGGCACTGTATGGCGCCCACCAACCCTCGGCGACGACATGGCCATGGCGCAGGAGCATGAAGCTGTTCATGGCATTGATGGCTTTGTCGGCCGCCTCGATAAACGCGAGCACACCCACGGATGAAACGCCCTGGGCCTCGGGGCTGCTGCGCGGCAGGTCGGCCGCGAGACAGATGGAACTGCTGACGCCGATGAGGGTGAGGATGGAAGACTTCATGGCGGGGGATTGTCTCATGCGTATGGATCGGGCACAACCGATTGCCTGAAGCGGGAGTGGGAACCACAGATAAACACGGATGAACACGGACGTTGTGAGTGAGAAAAGCGACGGAGCGACGGAGCGACGATGGGTTCGTTTCGCAAACCGGCGCGGGTGGGAGTTCGTTTCGCAGTGGAACCACAGATGGACACGGATGAGCACAGATGTAGAGCGGGCCGGGGGTTCTGCGGAAGCGACGAAGCGACGAAGGGTTGATCTTGCCCAGATTGAAGTTCGTTCGGTAATTCGCAGTGAGACGCAGTTTGCCGTTGCGGGCGGGTGCGGGGAAGTTCGTTCGGTAATCCGAGGGATTGGCAACGGCGCGCCGGGGATCTGGCGGGCCGGATGGAAGCGGCGAGTGCGTGGGGATGGGCATGGGTTATCATCACTCCTCTGTTACCCGGCGGTGTTGCGCGAACCGAGGCCGAATGCGAACAGCGCGCAACGAAGGCCGACGGAAGGGGTCCGGGGGTCAAACGTGGCGCGTGGGACGAAATGATTCGAGCCATGGGTGAACGATGGATGACGCGGACCTGGCGCTGTTGATGACCGGGTAGGTGTTACCGATCAAGCCGTCGTTTTCGCCGTCGATGTGCAGGTCGAGGGCGGGCAGGCTCTCGGGCGGCTCGCCCGGCGGATGGGTCACACGGCCGCGGTATTGGAGGCTGCGGATGCTCATGGCAGGTCCGTGGGTCGGGTCATCGGATACAGCGGCACCTTGATGGGGGCGCGGGCATCGGCCTGGGTGGTCGGCGGGCCGGCATGGCGGCTGGGGCGCAGGGGGGCCAGGACGCTCACGTGCCGCTCATCCTCGTTGGCCAGGCGCACGACCTCGCTGGGCAGGCGTCCGGCGAGCGTGAAGAGGAAGAGGTTGGAGGCGTTGCGGTAGACGTTGTCGGCCACGACCTTTCCGTCGGGGCCGGTTGGGCCGTAATCACGGTCCCGCCGGAAGTCGCGGCCGGCGAAGCTTTCCTGCGCCATGCGCACGCCGGAAAGCGGTTGCTCGGAGAGCCCGTCGACGGCTTGGAACGTCAGCGGCTCGCCGCGAGGGTGGCAGGCGGTCGCAATCGCGAGGATCATGCACATTGCCACAGCAAGGCGTGCGCATTTCATCCGTTCGGCTCCTTTGGCGTCCTATGGGTTGCGCTTCGGGTACATAGGGATAACGACCAGGTGACGAGCGTCGGCCGTAAAGTCGGCCGGGCCAGGGGGCCGAGGCACGTCCAGTGGCGAGAACAGCCAGACCTCATTTTCGTGTCCGGGCGACGGCACCAGCAGCCCGGCAGCGCTGCGCTCGCACCCGTCGTGCGTGAAGTCGATCGTATTCTGGGTGCCGTAATGGATCCTGGGGCTCACCAATACCCCAAGCGGCCCTGAGGGCCCGTAGTGGTACCGTTCGAAGAAATGGAACGGGCTAAAGATGTTCTCATAGAAGCTGTCGTGCTCCGCGCGAACGTCGCCCATGGGATGTCCCGAGATTGCGTCCACACATTGGAACGTTGGCGTGTCCGCGACCCGATGGCATCCGGCGCAACCCGTCGCGAGGGTCGCCAACGCCCAACGGACGATCATGGAGGGAAGGATGCGAATCACAACTCTTCCACTCCGATCCTCAGGAGGGAAATGATCGTGTCGTACTCAACGTTGACAGCCATCGAATGCCCAATGGTGTAGGACTCGCCCGGCCTGTACGCCCCTGTCAGTCGCTTGTTCGTTGCCGATTGCATCGGGCTGCCCGCCGGGTTGATGTTGACCTGCTCTGAAAACGCTGCACCGCTCAAAACCCATTGCCCGCTCGGTGTACCAATGCCAAAAGGCAGGTCGGCGTCCGCCCCTTGGGTGCGGTAGTGGTTCCAGAAGTATCTGACGTTCGCAGAAACTCCGCCCGTAAAGAGCGCGCCATACGGCTTTGGGTCGATCGTGGCAAGAAGGTCCACGGTCTGTTCCCGGAAGAAGTCGCATTCATCCATCTTCCGCGCGAGGAATACTGCCGACCACCCGCCATTGCTGAACCCCAGGATTCGCACGGAGCGACGTGTGTCAGGGCGGGCACTCTGCCCGGCGGGATGAATGGGATCATATTTGCCGTCGTTGTTCGTATCGAGCGCTTGCTCAAGGCCCTGCAAACCAACCTTCCAGTCCCTCGCGTTGTAAAATGTAACATTGGCGTAGGATCCCATTGATCGCAGTAGCTGATTGGCAGCCCCGAGCTTGTCGCCGAGCTCCAGGCCGTAGAAACCTACGGCGAGTGGCTCCGCTCCCACTGTCGCCTCGACCTTGCCCGGACTTGGCACCGGTGGATGCCCGGCCGGTGCCGGAGGCACCACGCTGAGCGTGAATTTGACGTCGAGGAGGCTGCTTCGCTCCAGCCCTTGAACATACACTTCTGCCGGAACAGACGGCGCCGAGCCGATCGTCCATGTGATGCTCGCACCAACGCCCGGCGCAATCAGTGGCGTGGTCTGTTGCTGCACAACGAACGTGTCCCAGATCTTCACGGTTCGAAGCACCGCCGGGTCCACAGCAAGCGTCACGGTGGTTCCCGCAGGCAGATTGCTGGGGTACAGCAAGTCCATCTGGACAAGGGTCTTTCCCTTTCCTGTCAGATCCTGAGGGATGTAGTGATCCGCAGCGCCATCGGTATGCAGTTGGATCCGTACGCCATTCGCCTTGACCGCGTCCGTCGCCGGCCCTGTCCTGGGGCTCTGCCGCGTCACGGAAATCTGCCTGACGTTGACGCCCGCCACGCTCTCGACGAAGATGCGGAAGCCACACCCGACCGCGGTCAGCGCGTTGCGGATCAACCATCCGGGATACGCGATTCCCGGCTCGATCCAGTCGCCGCACTGCTCAAGGGTGCCCACTTTGCGGCTCTCCGGCCCGTCCTTGCTCCACAGGCGCATCAGCCCGTATGCGGGCGAGTAGGTGTAGCCGGTCTGATCGCTGCCGCTACGGGTCACATCCCCCGGGTCGGACGCCGAGTAGGTGAAGGTGACCGTCTCGTCATCGCGCAGGTCGCGAAGATCGATGATGACCGGGATGAACTTGCCATCGTGATCGGCCCCTTCGTTGCCGAAGCGATCGATGCCATCGGCGAAATCCGGCACGCCGTTGCTGTCGAAATCGCCGTTGTCATCCGGCGCGATCACCTTCCCGAGCTGCCCATCGGCGTTCTTGATCATCTCCTCGAACGTGGAGCGATCCGGATCATCCGTGCCCTCATCGTTGTCGCTGTCGATCGCGAGTTCGATGGTGACGCCATCCAGCCGCCGGTACTGGATGTCGCCGCCGACAGTGGTGAGCTTCCCGACGGCCTGGGGTTCGTGGACGACATTGAGGTTGAGACTGGATCGGATCAGGTCGCGGTCGTCGGCGTTGATCACATCCGGGCGATCGGGCATGTAATACACCACGGCCGGCCGGTTGCTCTCGCTCGTGTTCTGGTTATAGCCCTGGTCCTGCGGCGTCAGCAGGTCATCGATGTAGTAGTCATCCTCATCGGCCGACGAGATCACCTTCAGTTCGG
>CAWIJX010000008.1:0-900439 GCA_963836515.1 uncultured Phycisphaerales bacterium | reverse complement strand
GTTTCCGAACTGAAGGTGATCTCGTCGGCCGATGAGGATGACTACTACATTGATGACCTGCTGACGCCGCAGGACCAGGGATACAACCAGAACACGAGCGAGAGCAACCGACCCGCCGTGGTGTATTACATGCCTGATCGAGCGGATTTGATCAACGCCGACGACCGCGACCTGATCCGATCCAGTCTCAACCTCAATGTCGTCCACGAACCCCAGGCCGTCGCGCAGCTCACCACTGTCGGCGGCGACATCCAGTACCGGCGGCTGGATGGCGTCACCATAGAACTCGCGATCGACAGCGACAACGATGAAGGCACCAACGACCCGGACCGCTCCACGTTCGAGGAGATGATCAAGAACGCCGATGGGCAGCTCGGGAAGGTGATCGCGCCGGATGACAACGGCGATTTCGACAGCAACGGCGTGCCGGATTTCGCCGATGGCATTGATCGCTTCGGCAACGAAGGGGCCGATCACGATGGCAAGTTTGTCCCGGTCATCATCGATCTTCGCGACCTGCGCGATGACGAGACGGTCACCTTCACCTACTCGGCGTCCGACCCGGGGGATGTGACCCGTAGCGGCAGCGATCAGACCGGCTACACCTACTCGCCCGCATACGGGCTGATGCGCCAGTGGAGCAAGGACGGGCCGGAGAGCCGCAAAGTGGGCACCCTTGAGCAGTGCGGCGACTGGATCGAGCCGGGAATCGCGTATCCCGGATGGTTGATCCGCAACGCGCTGACCGCGGTCGGGTGTGGCTTCCGCATCTTCGTCGAGAGCGTGGCGGGCGTTGACGTCAGGCAGATTTCCGTGACGCGGCAGAGCCCCAGGACAGGGCCGGCGACGGACGCGGTCAAGGCGAATGGCGTACGGATCCAACTGCATACCGATGGCGCTGCGGATCACTACATCCCTCAGGATCTGACAGGAAAGGGAAAGACCCTTGTCCAGATGGACTTGCTGTACCCCAGCAATCTGCCTGCGGGAACCACCGTGACGCTTGCTGTGGACCCAGCGGTGCTTCGAACCGTGAAGATCTGGGACACGTTCGTTGTGCAGCAACAGACCACGCCACTGATTGCGCCGGGCGTTGGTGCGAGCATCACATGGACGATCGGCTCGGCGCCGTCTGTTCCGGCAGAAGTGTATGTTCAAGGGCTGGAGCGAAGCAGCCTCCTCGACGTCAAATTCACGCTCAGCGTGGTGCCTCCGGCACCGGCCGGGCATCCACCGGTGCCAAGTCCGGGCAAGGTCGAGGCGACAGTGGGAGCGGAGCCACTCGCCGTAGGTTTCTACGGCCTGGAGCTCGGCGACAAGCTCGGGGCTGCCAATCAGCTACTGCGATCAATGGGATCCTACGCCAATGTTACATTTTACAACGCGAGGGACTGGAAGGTTGGTTTGCAGGGCCTTGAGCAAGCGCTCGATACGAACAACGACGGCAAATATGATCCCATTCATCCCGCCGGGCAGAGTGCCCGCCCTGACACACGTCGCTCCGTGCGAATCCTGGGGTTCAGCAATGGCGGGTGGTCGGCAGTATTCCTCGCGCGGAAGATGGATGAATGCGACTTCTTCCGGGAACAGACCGTGGACCTTCTTGCCACGATCGACCCAAAGCCGTATGGCGCGCTCTTTACGGGCGGAGTTTCTGCGAACGTCAGATACTTCTGGAACCACTACCGCACCCAAGGGGCGGACGCCGACCTGCCTTTTGGCATTGGTACACCGAGCGGGCAATGGGTTTCGAGCGGTGCAGCGTTTTCAGAGCAGGTCAACATCAACCCGGCGGGCAGCCCGATGCAATCGGCAACGAACAAGCGACTGACAGGGGCGTACAGGCCGGGCGAGTCCTACACCATTGGGCATTCGATGGCTGTCGACGTTGAGTACGACACGATCATTTCCCTCCTGAGGATCGGAGTGGAAGAGTTGTGATTCGCATCCTTCCCTCCATGATCGTCCGTTGGGCGTTGGCGACCCTCGCGACGGGTTGCGCCGGATGCCATCGGGTCGCGGACACGCCAACGTTCCAATGTGTGGACGCAATCTCGGGACATCCCATGGGCGACGTTCGCGCGGAGCACGACAGCTTCTATGAGAACATCTTTAGCCCGTTCCATTTCTTCGAACGGTACCACTACGGGCCCTCAGGGCCGTTTGGGGTATTGGTGAGCCCCAGGATCCATTACGGCACCCAGAATACGATCGACTTCACGCACGACGGGTGCGAGCGCAGCGCTGCCGGGCTGCTGGTGCCGTCGCCCGGACACGAAAATGAGGTCTGGCTGTTCTCGCCACTGGACGTGCCTCGGCCCCCTGGCCCGGCCGACTTTACGGCCGACGCTCGTCACCTGGTCGTTATCCCTATGTACCCGAAGCGCAACCCATAGGACGCCAAAGGAGCCGAACGGATGAAATGCGCACGCCTTGCTGTGGCAATGTGCATGATCCTCGCGATTGCGACCGCCTGCCACCCGCGCGGCGAGCCGCTGACCTTCCAGGCCGTTGACGGCCTCTCCGGCCAGCCCCTGGCCGGCGTGCGTGTCGCCCAAGAGAGCTTCGCCGGCCGCGACTTCCGCCGCGACCACGACTACGGCCCAACAGGTCCCGATGGAAAGGTCGTGGCCGACAACGTCTACCGCAACGCCTCCAACCTCTTCCTCTTCACGCTCGCCGGACGCCTGCCCAGCGAGGTCGTGCGCCTGGCCAACGAGGACGAGCGGCACGTGAGCGTCCTGGCGCCACTGCGACCGCGTCGCTACGCCGGGCCGCCAACCACGCAAGCCGACGCCCGCGCCCCCATCAAGGTGCCGCTGTATCCGATGACCCGACCCACGGATATGCCATGAGCATCCGCAGCCTCCAATACGGCGGCCGTGTGACCCATTCGCCGGGCAAGCCGGCCGTCAATGCTGAAACACGGCGTGGTTGAAATCTTCCTCCACCGCGGAATATTTCCCCTCCTCGCGGCGACAATGGTAGGGAACGGATTGTCAGATGGAATCCGCGTCCTGCGCGTTGCTTGCGGCGTTCGCCGTCTTGTGCGTCATGTCCGCCGGGTTGGCATCGGGCGGAGGGCGCTCTCCAAATCCCGCCGAATGCCGGCTTTCACCCGGCCGCCATTCGCCTATAATCCCCCGCCGCACGACGCACAGGAGAACCTTTGCCCGACCGATATTTTCAGCATGCCTTTCCCAACGGCCTTACATTGCTCTTGGAGCAGATGCCGGCTATGCAGTCCGGCGCGATGACGCTCCTGGTCCCCGCCGGCGCCGCCACCGATCCGCGCGAGGGATCGGGAACGTGTACGGTGCTGTCGGATCTCGTGCTGCGCGGCGCGGGCGAGCGCGACAGCCGTCATCTCACCGATTACCTGGACAGCCTGGGCTTGCAGCGAAGCAGCAGCGTGGGCGTGCATCACACGCGCTTCGCATCGGCCGCGCTGGCCGGGAATGTCCAGACGGCGCTCGCGACCTACGCCGACATCCTGCGCCGGCCGCAGCTTCCCGAGCAAGGCTTTGAGGCCGCGCGCGACCTGGCCCTGCAATCCCTCTCGAGCGTCGAGGATGAGCCGCGCCAGAAAGTGCTCATCAAGCTGCGCGAGTGGCACTTTCCCTGGCCGTTCGGCCGCAGCACCATGGGCGAGAAAGAGCATCTCGAAAAGCTGACGCTGGATCTGTGCCGTCTGTCGCACCGGCGGAACTATCAGCCGAAGGGGTGCATCCTCTCGTTGGCCGGACGATTCGATTTCCCGCGCATGCGCGAGCAGGTTGAGCGGTACTTCGGCGACTGGCGCGGCGGCGTCCAGCAGGCGATGGCGCCGATCGCTCCACCCGGCCCGGTCCACCACGAGCGGCACGAGAGCGAGCAGACGCACATCGGGATCGCCTATCCGTCGATCCAGGAGACCGATGCGGATTACTACACGATGCGATTGGGCGTCGAGGCGCTGAGCGGCGGGATGAGTTCGCGGCTGTTCACCGAGATCCGCGAGAAACGCGGGTTGGTCTACAGCGTCTGGGCCGGCTACAGCAGCCTCAAAGGTTACGGAAGCATCATGGGCTATGCCGGGACGAGCAACGAGCGGGCCCAGGCAACGCTGGATACGTTTATCGCCGAGCTGCGCCGACTGTCCGAAGGCGGGGCGACGGCGGATGAGCTGGATCGCGCCAAGACGGGCCTCAAGGCCGCGACGATCATGCAGGGCGAATCAACGAGTGCGCGGGCCGGCTCCATCGCCCACGACTACTTCATGCGCGGCCGCATCCGCTCGCTGGATGAGATCAAGTCGGCCATCGACGCCGTCACGCTCGAACAAGTCAACGATTTCCTGAGGGAACATCCGCCCGGCCCGTTTACAATCGTTACGGTCGGCCCACAAGCGCTGAAATGTGAATTCTGAATCTGTGTCAATCCGTGTTCATCTGTGGTTCGTTTGAATCCGCAATTCGCAATCCAACCATGCCCCTCGCCTTCAACTATCATCAGCTTCCCAACGGCCTGGACATCGTCGCCGAGATCAACCCTGACGCGCATTCGACGGCGCTGGGGATGTTCGTGCAGACGGGCGCGCGTGACGAGCACCTCGCCGTCAACGGCGTCTCGCATTTCCTCGAACACATGATGTTCAAGGGGTCCGACAAGCACACGTGGGAGGATGTCAATCGCATCTTCGATGAAATTGGCGCCCGCTACAACGCGTTCACGACGCAGGAAATGACGGCGTATTATGCCAACGTGCTTCCGGAGTTCACCGAGCGAACCATCGAGCACCTTTCGCACCTGCTTCGCCCGGCCATTCGCCCGGCCGACTTCGAGACCGAGAAGAAGGTGATCCTGGAAGAGATCGCCATGTATCTCGACGAGCCGGGGCATCGGCTCTACGAGACGGCGATGGCCGAGTATTTCCAGGACCATCCGCTGGCGATGAGCGTCTTGGGCTCGGCCAAATCGGTGCAGCAGCTTCAGCGCGATCAGATGCACGAGTATTTCCAGCAGCGCTACGGGCCGGGGAACATGGTGGTGGCGGCCAGCGGCGTGCTGAAATTCGACGAGATCGTGCGGCTGGTGGCCAAGTATTGCGGGCATTGGCCGCGGGTCAACGCGCCGCGGCACTATGGCAAGCCGACCCACGGGAACAAGCGCAGGTCGCTGATCGATGGCAAGCTCAACCGCCAGTACGCGATGGCGCTGATGCCCGGCCCCAGCGCGCAGGACCAGCGCCGATTTGCCGCGCGCGTGTTGTCGGATGTGATCGGGGATTCGGAAGGCAGCCGGCTCTATTGGGCGCTGGTCGATAATGCCATCGCCGAAGATGCCGATTTCGGCTTCGACCCACACGACCGGTGCGGCAGCTTCTACCTGTCGCTGGTGGCCGATCCGGACCGCGCCGAGGAGGCGCTGAACATCGCGCTGGGGGAGTTGGAAAAGGTCAAGCGCGACCTCAACGATGCGGAGGTAGAGCGGGCCCGCAACAAGATCGCCAGCAGCATCGTGCTGCACGGCGAGATACCGCTCGGACGGATGAGGACGATCGGCGGGCAGTGGATCTACACACACGAGTACCGCTCGCTGGAGCAGGACATGGCGACGCTGACGTCGATCACGACGCAGACGCTGCGCGACCTGATGGCCGACTTCAGTTTCGATCCCAAGACGATCGTGTCGCTTGGGCCACGCGAGATGAAGATGTCGGATTGACGGGAACCGGCAGCCGGCGCTGGTCGGGCGATTCCACGAGGCGATTCCACGAGGGTTGACATGCCAAGCGCCGGCTATAATATCTGTGACCCTTGTGTGGCGGTGCGCTGCACGCGAGGGGCTCGTAGCTCAGCTGGTTAGAGCGCGTCCCTGATAAGGACGAGGTCGAAGGTTCGAATCCTTTCGGGCCCATTGAAAGTGAGGCTTGCCGAACGCGTTCGTGGCGGGCGACTTCGCCGAATGGCGGGTGATCGCCGACCGGCAGGGCCCAATCCCCGCGCGACCGCATTCCGCGCCGACTGTGACCGGTCGTTGAGGAGAAGAAGAGAGGCCGCCGAAGGCAATGGCCCCAGCAACGCAACGGGAACAGACGGCGGCCTCCGCAATTCACGTCATGGCTTCATGCCTATCGCCATGCGGATGCGACAGACGACGGACGTATCTGCCGTCATTCTCTCAACCAGACCTTTCGCGTCGGGCTGACATCGAGGATCGAGTCGGTGGCGGGTTCCTCGGCAGCGACAGGGCGCGTTCCCCAGATCGTCGCGGCCGCGCCGGCTGGAGATGCAGCCGACTGAAACGCCGCAGCGCTGACGAACGGCGCCACTGGCCTTGGAGACGCGGCCTGTTTCGCGGGCGTGGCCATGGCCATAGACTCGGACGCTGGCGTGGCGTCGAGGCCCCCAGCAGCCAACGGGCCGGTCTCGTGGATAAACGCGCGGTCGATCAGGTAATAGTCATCGGCCGTCACCGAGCCACTGTAGTCGAAGTCGCCGTGGAGATAGCCGCGGAAGGCCGGATCAGCCTGGAGGCGATAGCCCTGGTCGATGTCGAAATAATCGCTCGCATCGACGATGCCGCTGAGGTTGCTGTCGCCGTTGTACGTGTATTTAACGAGGACACTGTACAAGCCCGGCTGTTGCGAGCCGAAGATCTGGCGAATCCTGTTGCCGTCGCCATCGTTGTTGACGATCGCGGCCAGGCCGGTGATCTGGGCGGCCTGGTTGCGTGCGGCGCTGCTGGTCAGTCCCGGGCCGGTCCAGGATGGGTTGGTGTTGCGCGAGCGTGCGATCAGCGCGGTGACCAGCGCCAGGGCAGCGGCGGGATCGGGGGCGTCGAGAATCAGGCCGTTGTCGGACAGGTCCAATGCGGCGGTGTCGGCGATGCTCAGGCTTGTGGTGCGCAGGACAATGCCGGCGCCGGGGTATAGCGCACCTGCCCGGTTGCCGCATCCAGATTCACCTGCCCATGCACCGGTGTACCCACGCGCAGCACGCGCAGGCCCGTGCCCTGGTCGTTGGCCAGGACCGCTACCACCGCATCCACGCTGTTCTGCTGGAGCAGCTCGACATCATCCACGGCGCATAGCCCCGCCGGAGAACCGATGCGAATGGGCACGGTGACGGATGTTGCGCTTTCCGTGCCGTCAGCGCCAACGAGCTTCAGGTCAAAGGCCCCCAGCGTACCGCTGGTGCTGGCCGGGCGCTTCCAGGTCACGCTCTGGCCGGGGTCGGAGAGGTTGATCTGCACTCCATCGCGCCAGAGCTGGCCGATGTCGTTCGATGTGATGCGGAAGCGGATGGCCTGGCCGGTGGGATCGACGGCATCCGTGGCCGCCGTCAGGAGATCGTAGGTGATCGGCAGGTCATACTGCGACGGGCCACACTTGACTGGTACGATTCCGCGCAACTCCGGCGCGGCGTTGACATCCTCGCTCATCGCGAAGATCGGGAAGCTGCCGCCATCGCTCCAGGGGTGCTCGACGTTGAACGCCCATGTCCCCCCGTTGCGGCCGCCATCGGCCGCCAGCGCCAAGGCCTCGCGAAGGCTCGTCTTGCCATCCGTGTCCGTTGCTTCGTCCGTGGCGCCGTCCACGATGATCAGCAGGCGCGGCTTCGTATGCTCCGATGTCCACTGTGGCGGTGCCATCGCCATCGAAGTCGCGGAAGCGCGCGTTGCCGGCCGCATCCACAGTCAAACCCGCAGCCACCAGGCTTTGAGTCAGCACTGCCGTGCGCGGCGTGATGCCCCACGTCGCCCCGTCGAGGACGTCGATCCACAACGTGCGCACGGGAAGGTCGCTGAGCTGGTAGGCCCCTTTGGCGTCGGCGAAGGCATTGGCCCAGTCCAGCCGTTGTTCTGCCCCGTAGCCGAGGCATCGACATACCACGGCGCAGACTCGCCAGTGACCATGATCGTCACCGTCGCGGTATCGGTTGCGCCGTGGCTCTCGCTCACCGGTAAAGTGGTAGCTACGGCGGATCGAGCCACAGCTCATGGCTCGTGCCCGGGTCGAACCACACCCGCGGCCAATCCGGTTGCGTGCCGCCCCTGCGCGGCCCCCCGCCGAACATGCGCGAATCCTGTCATACGTATCCCACAATTGCTGGAACGGGTCGCTGGGTCGTGTCGTGGGTGAGCTTGGACCCGCGGTCCCCGCGCTGCCGGGCGGCCCGCTGCTGCCAGATCCCGACGTGGCGGGACCCGGCACGCCCATCCCATACCCCAATCCTTGCCCGCCCGTCGCGAACGGGCTCCAATTCAAACCGCCGCCATAGAACCCCGGCGAGCTGATGCTCTCGCTGTAGCTGCCGGATGAACTCGTGCTGTCACTGCCGGACCCCGAGTACCACGCGCCGCCCGAATACATCGTCCAGCCCCACGAGCTGCCGCTGTTGTCCGTGTTCGAGCCGCTCGCCGTGCCGCCGCTGCCCCACTGCGACCCGCTGCCCCAGCCGTAGGAATACGTCTCGTCCCAGCCGTCCTGATAGCCATAGCCGTTTGTGTCGGTCGAATTGTCCCAGCCGCTCGACCACCCGCTGTACGAATAGCCGCTGGACGAAGTCCAATTGCTCTCGCAAGTCGTGCCCTCGTTGCTATAGTTCGCATACCCGCCGGCCCAGCCGCTCCCCGAGCCCGTGCCGGTGATCGTCATGTTGCCGTACCCGACATCGCTGCCGCTGGTGTGTACCGACCCGCCGATCGTGTTATGGGAATAGATGCCGCCGCCGAAATAGGCAAACAGGTTGTCTTCCGAGGCCGTGGCGCGCCATCCGACGCGCTGTCGCATGCCCGGTCCGTCCCGGCTCTTCACCCACGGCAGAAGCGGCCGGTCCTGGAAGGAGACATCGCAATCGCCCTGCCGGCCAAGAATCCGGGCGAGGATTTCGTCGCCGGAGAGGCCGGGGGCGATGCCGAGAATAACCGATGGGATCATCGTCGCAGCACCTTCATCAGATTCGCACACGCCGCCGCTCGAACGCGCCGATTCGCGAGAAAGGCCGGCGGCGGCGTTGCCGATCATCATCGCGCCGGGGATCACCGCGGCGAAAGCACAGTTCCCGCGAGGTCGAGGGCACAAAACAATCCCCGAACGATCCGGAGCCGGCCGTCACGACGAATGCACGTTTCCCTCCGGATCGTTAGGGATCCTACACGGTTACTGGACGGTCGGTTGGTTCCGAGAACAACCCGGTGAGAGCCTCGATCCAGTCGCATCGAAGCACCTGGCACAGATCGCGCAAGCAGTCCACATTCCATTCCCAGGCAACATTAGGGTCATCGACCAGACCCTGGATTCCCCAACCAACGAGCTCCTCGAAGTCGGGCCAGCACAAGCCGAGTTCCTCGCGACGCTCAACCATACGGCGCGCCAACTCCGACGGGCTGATCCCGGTTGCGCGTTCCTGGCCTGTGAACAGCACCGACCCCGTAATACCCAAGAACTTGCATAGCGATCGCAAGTCGGAAAGCGAGGGGCACATGTACAACTCGTCGCCGTAGGACTCCAGGTCGTAGTATGACGGCAGATTGATCCCCATCGCCTGGGCTACCTCGTCCGGCGATTTGCCGAGCGTAACGCGTATCTCTTGGAGTCGTGCCGCAGCACTCTGTTGTTCTGACATTGCAAAGCACCTCACCAATGAACCGTCAATCTCCGTCGGAGCAGCCGCTCGGGACGCCCGAAGCATTGCTGCCCATAAAGCAACCAAGTCGGCGCAATCGAACAGCCCTGCCGGCGAACCGCGCCCAGACCAACTCCTCACCCGCGCCTAAATCCTATGCCCCGTCCTTGGGTTCCCGGAAGAAGAAGTCGGGGATAAGCGGAAACATCGGGAACGGGACCGTGTCCAGCCATGGCAGTATCCGCTGATACCATGGAATTGTAGGTGGTGGGTCGGGGGGCGGTGGGGGCGGTTTGGTATCCGGACCGGCCGGCGGTTTGGTGTCCGGCTTGGGCGCAGGCTTCGGTTTGATGTTGTCCCAAGGGTCGTGGTCCGATTGATTTCCATATGGAGGGCGCTTCTGGGGCTTCCCGTGATCGTCTCGCGGCTTCAAACTGTTCTTCGGGTAACGGTTGCCTCCATCAGTGTCGTAGTGGGGCCAGTGCTGATTGTCCTCCGGATGCGGATAGTATCTCGTGCCTGTTTTCGGGTCTTGCGTGTACGGCCCGCGCTTGTCAACGCTCTCTGGCCAGTTCTCGTTCCAACCTGGGGGTTTCTGGTTAGGGTCGGGCAGGAAGGGAGAGCCGGCGGCTGGCTGCGTCGCTGGCGACGTCGGGCCTGGCGCTCCCACGGTGCCCGACGGGCCCGGTGCCCCCATCCCGTACCCCAGCCCCGGCCCGCCCGTCGCGAAGGGGCTCCACCCCATCCCGTAGGATCCCGGCGAGCTGATCGACTCGCTGTAGCTGCCGGATGAACTCGTGCTGTCGCTGCCCGAGCCGGAAGTCCAGGCGCCGCCGGAATACTGCGTCCAGCCCCACGAGCTGCCGCTGTTGTCCGTGTTCGAGCCGCTGGCGGTCCCGCCGCCCGACTGCGACCCGCCGCCCCAGCCGTAGGAATACGTCTCGCCCCAGCCGTCCTGATAGCCATAGCCGTTTGTGTCGGTTGCGTTGTCCCAGCCGCTTGACGACCAGTAGTACGCGTAGCCGCTGGCGGTCTCGGCCGTGCTGTCGGTTGTCGTGCCCTCGCTGTCGTAGTCATCATATCCGTTGGCCCAGCCGCTCCCCGAGCCCGTGCCGGTGATCGTCATGTTGCCGTACCCGACATCGCTGCCGCTGAACTGGCGCGAATAGCCGTAACCGTACGACTCGCCGATCGACTGCGTCACTTCCGTGGAGGAGCTTTCCCGGTTGCCGTTGTAGCAGTCGCCCGACCACGAGGCCGTCTGCGTGCCCTGGCTGTACGCATAGCCGTAACCCGCGTGGCTCTCGCCTCCATCGGACCCGCTGTACGCCGACAGCCGCCAGCCGCTATCGTCGCGCACCCAGTCCATGCTGGTCGCCGAGCTGGCGCTGTGCCCGCCCCATTCGGACAGCGATTCACTGGTTGTCTGCGAATAGGATGTCCCCTCGCTCTGATTGCCCGTGTTCTGCGTCACCGTGTCGGAATACGACCCGCCTCCGCCGTAGCCGAAGAACTCGTCCGATGACTGCTGCCAATGCCCGGTCCCGCTGCTGACGTGCATCGACCCATCCGTCCCCAGCGCCAGCGCCGTGTTGAAGTTGTACGACTCCGCCGAGCTACCGCTCTCCGCAACGTCGCCGTTCACGGTCAGGTTGGAGTCGATTGCGCGAGTAGGTCCCGCTGCCCGAGTACGAGGAATCGGCGAAGCCCGACGAGCTTTCGCTCCCGCTGCCGGCCGTGACCCAGTCGCCATCCTGGCCGATGATCGACGTCGTGCTGAAGTTGTACGATGAGCCATCCTGCCCCGACTCGCCCGCCGCGCCGCTGATCGGCCCGGATGAGTACGTGCCGCTGCCCGAATACGCGAACACGTCGCTCTCCGCCGTCGAGTCGCCGCCGCTGCCCGAGGTGTAGTACCATTGACCATCCGTGCCAAGCTCCTCGTCCCAGTCGTACTGCCCCGACCAGGCGCTGCTGCCGCTTTCCGACATGTCGCCATGGACCGCCTGCGGGCTGCTGATCGTGTAGTCGCCGCTCCCGCCGTACGAGGAGTCTTCGCTCCCCTGCCAAGTGCCGCCGCCGTCACCGGTGTCCACCCAATTCCCGTTGACCACGACGGAGTCGATCGCGCCGGCTTCCGACGAGCTCTCCCCGCCATCTTCGGTGACATCGCCCGCCATCGTGCCGCCCTGGACGGAGCGCGTGTAGTCCCCGCTTCCTGCGTAGGACCAGTTGTTGGCCGTATTCCACGACTCGCCGCCGCTTCCATCCGTCAGCCACCAACTCCCGCCGCTGCCCAACTCCTCCTCCCACGTATAGCCCGACGACCAGTTGTTAGGGCCTGCAAAATAATAAACTGGACAATTGTTGATACACTCGCCGGTGCCTTCCCGATCTTGGATAGATGCAGGATGCACGAGCGATCGAACGGATTCGTCGGATGTACTGTACACTCGCGCCGGAGATGGACGAACGGATGCGAAGACAATGGGCAGCGGCCGAAGCGCGGGAGCTGGGCTGGGGTGGCGTCACCCGCGTAGCCCACGCCAGCGGATTGTCACGCACGACGATCACGGCTGGCCTGCATGAACTGGAGCTGCCGGCCTCCGTTCGTCAAGCCGAAGCGATGCGGGTACGTCGGCCTGGCGGGGGCCGCCGGCCGCTGTCGCAGACGGACCGGGACCTGATCGCTGCGTTGGAATTGCTGATTGACCCGGCCACGCGGGGCGATCCCGAATCGCCGCTGCGCTGGACGTGCAAGAGCACGCGGCGTCTGGCCGATGAGCTGACCCGCCAACGCCACCCGGTCAGCGCCCCAACCGTCGCGACTTTGCTGCGCCAGGCCGGCTACAGCCTTCAGGCCAACTCCAAAACCCGCGAAGGCGCCGGCCACCCGGACCGCAACGCCCAGTTCCAGTACATCAACAACACGGTTGGGCGCTTCCTGGCTGGCAACCAGCCGGCGATCTCGGTAGACACGAAAAAGAAGGAATTGGTGGGAGATTTCAAGAATGCTGGACGGGAATGGCATCCGCAGGGCCAGCCCGAGCCCGTCCGCGTTCATGACTTTCTGGACCCGACGCTGGGCAAGGCCATTCCCTACGGCGTCTATGACATCCTCAACAACCAGGGGTGGGTGAGTGTGGGCATCGACCACGACACAGCGCAGTTTGCGGCCAACAGCATCCGGCGATGGTGGCGGGAGATGGGCAGCCGCCGCTTCCCGCGCGCCACGCAACTGCTGATCACGGCCGACGGGGGCGGCAGCAACAGTTCCCGCAGCCGATTGTGGAAGATGGCCTTGCAGCAGTTGGCCGATGATCTGGGACTGCGGCTGAAGGTCTGCCATTTCCCGCCCGGCACCAGCAAATGGAACAAGATCGAACATCGGCTCTTCAGCTTCATTACGCAGAACTGGCGGGGCCGGCCGTTGGTGAGCCATCAGGCCATCGTCAGCCTGATCGCTGGGACCAGGACGAGGTCGGGCCTGGTCGTCAAAGCGGCGCTGGATACCAATCAGTACGAAACCCATATGAAAGTGACCGACGAGGAACTGTCCCGGCTCAAGCTCAAGCCGGAACGATTCCACGGAGAATGGAACTACCAAGTCACACCACGACCGTGAATTTGTTCAGTTTATTTCTTTGCAGGCCCTTATGCCCGCTCTCGTTGATCTTCCCATCGACCGTGCCGTCGCCCGCCGCATATGAATACGTCCCGCTGCCGCTGTACGAGTACACATCGCTGGACTGCGACCCGCCGCTGGCGCTGCCGCTGTCCACCCAATCGCCGTCCACCACCGTCGAATCCACGCCCCCGACCGATGAATACGCATCGCCCCCATGTTCCGTGATCGTGCCGGTCACCTCCCCGCCCGTCGTGTCGTACGTGTAGTCGCCGCTCCCGCTGTACGACCACGTGTCGGCCGTATTCCACGACTCCCCGCCGCTTCCATCCGTCAGCCACCAGCTCCCGCCGCTGCCCAACTCCTCCTCCCACGTATAGCCCGACGACCAGTTGTCGTGCCCGCTCTCGGTGATGCTGCCGCTCACCGTGCCGTCGCCCGCCGCGTACGAGTAATCACCCCCGCCGCTGTACGAGTACACATCGCTGGACTGCGACCCGCCGCTGGCGCTGCCGCTATCCACCCAATCGCCGTCCACTACCGTCGAATCCACGCCCCCGACCGATGAATACGCATCGCCCCCATGTTCCGTGATCGTCCCCGTCACCTCCCCGCCCGTCGTATCGTACGAATAGTCGCCGCTCCCGCTGTACGACCAGTTGTCGGCCGTGTCCCAACCCTCCCCGCCTTCGCCATCCGTCAGTGCCCATTTGCCGTCGGTTCCCAACTCCTCTGCCCAGGTGTACCCCGACAACCAGTTGTCATGCCCGCTCTCGGTGATCTTCCCATCCACCGTGCCGTCGCCCGCCGCATATGAATACGTCCCGCTGCCGCTGTACGAGTAGACATCGCTGGACTGCAACCCGCCGCTGGCGCTGCCGTTGTCCACCCAGTCGCCGTCCACCACCGTCGAATCCACGCCCCCGACCGATGAATACGCATCGCCCCCGTGCTCCGTGATCGCGCCGGTCACCGAGCCGCCCGTCGTATCGTACGTGTAGTCGCCGCTCCCGCTGTACGACCAGTTGTCGGCCGTATTCCACGACTCGCCGCCGCTTCCATCCGTCAGCCACCAGCTCCCGCCGCTGCCCAACTCCTCCTCCCAGGTATAGCCCGACGACCAGTTGTCATGCCCGCTCTCGGTGATCTTCCCGTCGACCGTGCCGTCGCCCGCCGCATATGAATACGTCCCGCTGCCGCTGTACGAATACACATCGCTGGACTGTGACTCGCCACTGGCGCTGCCGGTCTCGGCCCACACGCCGGCGTCGTAGGCAGAAACAATCGTCAGTGAGTAGGTATCCGTGCGCGAGCCGCTTTCGGTGATGCTGCCGCTCACCGATGAATCATCCGTCGTGTACCCGTAGTCTCCGCCGCCGCTGTATGAATCGGACGTGGTCTCGGTTGCGCTATCGGCGCCGCCGGTCTCGTCATACACATACGACTCGCTCCAGGAGTTGCTTGTAGTTGTCGATCCGCTGACCGAGCCGCTGACCGCGGGATAGCTGTAGCTGCCGGTGCCCGAACTGGCCTCGAAGTCGGCGCTGCCGCTGGCATCCAGCGTGCCGGTGCTGGTGTTGTTCTCCAGATCGCTGTAACTGGTGATCTGGGCGCAATCGCCGCCGGACCATTTGAACCCGCCCGAGGCGCTGCCACTGGCGCCCGTCTCGCTCGAACTCCACGACTCGGCCGTCGAGCCGCCGCCACTGCCGCTGGTCGTGACGCTGAACGAGTAGCTCGACTCATCCGCATCGCCGGCCGCCGTGAACGCATACTCGTAATCCGTCGAGTCAGCTTCATTCACGCCATGGGTCCCCGAAACCGGCGCGATGCACGTGCCCACCGTTGACGTGAAACTCTCGCTATAGGCCCACGCGCCGCCACCGCCTTGCGTGACCGTCACGGTCAGCGTCTCGGCAGTGTCCGTGTCGACACTGTGGTTGACGTTGTTGGCATCGGTCCATGTGTCGCTGTCGGTTGTCGTTGTGACCTGCGTGAACGAGTAATTGCCGCTCGCCCCCGGCGTAAAGGTCGCATATGGGCCGACCACGAACCCATCGCTCAGCCGATACGTCGGCATGCCCCGTGGCCCGCCCGGCGCTGTCGGCGGCGCCCCCGGCGGCGAGATCGTCAGCGTCACCGTGGCCGTATCCTCATTCTCGCCCTCATCCTCGGCCGTGTACGTTAAACTGTCCGTCCCGGTGTAACCGCTGTCCGGAACGTAAGATATGCGCGGAGGCGCTCCGCCCTGGCCCGCCAGCACCGTGGCCGTGCCGTGCGATGGCGTGCCGACGGCCACTATGACGAGGCCGGACAGGACGGCGTGGACGGGTTCTTCGCGGTGCTGCTGTGGCAGGACTATCGGGCAACGGGCAACCCGAGGTCGCTGGAGACGCTGCTGGCGCACAACATTCAGGACGTGGTGAATCTGGAGGTGCTGCTGGTGATGGCATACAACATGAAGATCGCCGTCACACCGTTTGCCGAGTCGCACCGGCTGGCGATGCCGACCTCGCCCAAGCTGCCGTTTCGGCCAGACCAGGAGATCATCGAGCGGGTGAAGAGACGATATGCGTGGTGTACGCCGACATGAGCATTGGAACGAGTTGAATCTCCGATGAACCTCAAGCAGAGCGCTCTTGAGATCATCCGCTTCGGCCAGCCGCAGCGGATCGTCTCTACACCCCCGGCCCACGGGTTGGGCTACCTGGGCGTGAACCACGAGGGCTATGTCGGTGGCGGGCATCACCTGTCAGTGGGCTCCACCTGGACCGATGCGCTCACTCTGCCGATCAAATCTGGTGGCGGGAAACGACAATAAACCGCCCTTGCTCGGCGTTACATACACGCTCGGACTCGGGACGGTATTGGAGGTATTCATGCGCTTCATGCAGTATTGGCGTCTGTGGCTGGCTGTTATCGCGTTCTCGGCCATTCCGTTGATTGCCCAGGCGAAGCCAGTCCCCCCGGAACGTGATCAATCAGACCGTGAGCGCAGAGAGGAGGCCGTGCGCCCGGAAGGGGAGGCGCAGATGGATCGGATTGCCAGCGACCTAAGACAACTTCGGGAAACGTTGCGCAAGCTCAACCAACGTCTGGACGAACTTGAGGCGAGCGGGCCAAACGCGCAGCGCCGGCAAGGCGGCCCGATGTTGCCACGCCGAAGGACGCGCGGCCCCGCGGTTGGCGCGAAGGTCAAGCCGAGGACATGCCCCCAAGAGAGGGAAAGCAACAGGAATCAGTGGGCGACGGCCCAGTAGCTCGTGAGGTGGAGAAGGTCGTAGAGCGACTCAGGCTATGCCTGGAGGCCCTGTCGCGCGAAGCCAAGGCTCAGGATTCCCGCGTGGCGGCCGAGCGACTACGCGATGCCCTGCGTGAGGAGGTCGGGCGACTGGACCAGCTACTGCAGACTCAAGCCGGAAAGCCGCAGGTGCGCAAGCCCGCGCCGACCGTGGAAGCCAAAGCCCCCGTCGAGGGCACATGGAAATGGTCCACCCAGCGCAAAGGCGAGATGGTCACGATGGCAGTAAAGCTCAAGCAGGACGGCCCGAAGCTGTCCGGGGTCTACGTCAGCCGAGAAGGCGATGAAACGCCAATCAGCGCGGGTAAGGTCGCCGACAACAAGGTCTCGTTTACAGTCGTCCGCGAGCTGCGCCAGAAGGTGATCTACCACTACGAAGGCATTATTACGGGCGACACGATCACGGGCACGGTGGAGTCCGATCGCTCAGGCACAACAAACTCGCGCGCGTGGGAGGCCAAGCGAACAAAGGGGTGACTTGGGCAGGCGAGACGAGAAGAGGGGAAGTGTTCCGGCCTTCGTAGCGGCGGCGGGCCAGCGGCGAGCTGAGATCCCGCCAGTATTTCTTGGGCGACAGGAAGTAAAGGGCCGCTCCATCGTCAAGAATGGCCTTGATGTGGGTCCGTAGAAAATTCACCGCCATGTTGATGTGTTCGGCGTCATCCGGCCCCATGATCCTGCTCTTCGGGATGCAGGCGTAACCGGTGTTGTTCATGGCGATGACGATGACCGGAGTGCCAGGGTTGTCTTTGATCAACTTACGCACCGTGATCCTCGTGAACGGTTCGTCTGCCTCGTGCGCCCTCTTGCACATGGAAAGACCAGATCGACGGCTGGCCCACAGTTTCAAATCGTCCGTGGGATCGGTGAACCACGTCGTCGAACGCAATATCACCCGTAAGGGCCATGCACCGTCGGATCAGTTTCGCCAATTCTTCGTCCTCCGCAGCGTTCTCTGGCACGAGGACTATGACGTCGAGTCTCTTCATGGTTTCTGCTTTCGCCGCATTCCCTGCGGTTGGGCCGTCGGGGGCGGGGTGATCAGTTCGACGTGGATCGCGGACTGATGCGAGACATTGGGTTGGCCGCATCCGCTCGGCGATAAACGCGGCCGCATCTCCTGTCTTCCGATAAGCCGTGTGATCGACGCTGTATCTTGACGGAGCATCAGCCTTGAAGTCCACCATTCTCTGCTACCTGGCCCGACCGACGTGCCAACTACCACCGGGCCTGTTGCGGCAATCGCAGGCGGCTCATAGACTCTGCCGTCCCGAATAAGAGCCTGATGCTCTGTCCCATGCGGGTGACCCCCGATGGAAACCACCATGAACGCCGCCGACAACAACCCCTGGCACGTGCCCGTCAACGCGAAGCTGGCCAGCATCCTCGCCTCCTCCGGCGTCGAGCCTGCCTGGTATCGGGGCTGGATGGCGCTGCGGCCGCAATCATCCAACGACGAACGCCTGGCGGTCTATCAGGCGATCCGCGATTCCGGGTGCCTGCCTGCCGAGGCCGGTTTCTACCTGGTGTCCTGGCAGATCGACGCCATGACCAGCGAGGATGCCGAAACCAAGCTCCGGCCGTTGGAGGATCAGATCCAGGCGATTCGGCGAGCCCACGGCATCAACGAGGATGATTCCTGGCCGCCCAGCCAGGCGCCGGCGGAATACGAAGCCCTGCGGCGCGAATACAACGCAGCCTGGGAGGACATCTTCGTCGCCAAGCTGAAAGCATGCGGGGAGCGTGAAATTGCCCGGCTGTACCGAAGCAATCGCGAAGAGTTCGAGCTGCGAAGCGAGGCGGGCCGGGAGTTTTTCCACGGTCCGTCTCAGCCCGACATCTCCGATGCTCCCGACTGGCTGCACGACCTGGCCGAATCCGTGGCAGGGCACATCACCGCCGACAGTGCGGCCGGGCCACTGAGGTTCCGCTGGCGAGAGGAGGATGGTTTGTGGGAGCTGGTCATGTATCCCCGGCCCGTCGAACTGGTGGGCGGCGCCAACGATGGAGCGGTCGTGGACCCCGGCTTCTCGCTGGACCTGGAAGGGCTGCGAGGCGAATTTGAGCAGGTGATAGCCTGCTCATGGCAGTCGCTGGGCTTCCCCGATGACGGCCCGCAGGTTTCGATTGAGGGCGTGTATCGTGGGCACGAGGTATTCGTCCGCGTGCTGGCCTGCGCCCGGACGATGAAGAGCCGGGCATGAAGCTCGACACGTCGCCGCATCAAAGGTGATCGTAGCCGCAGCCGCTGCGGGATCGCAACTGCGTCACGGCTTTCCCTTCCCGCCCCGGGAATAGCCGAGCTCGTTCCGCGGCGCAGGCATCTCCCCAGTGCCGGTATCGGCGGCCGAGGGTGTGGTCTGACCGAACCTCGACAAGATCCTTGCCATAGGCCAGCGGTTGCTGAAGGCCGGGCCGTGTCTGAGCTGGCTTGGTTGGCTCAGCGGGCTGTGGCGCGGCGGCGGAAGCCCGCCATGTGCAGGCTATGGCCACTACCAAGCCGTACGTCAGGGTTCGCGTGGTCATGCATGATCTCCTTCGCTTGGCCAGGTCAACTTGTTACGTGCGATGCGGAGGAATCGTTGCGTGCCGCGAATGTCCGCAAGGCCTGTCGCGGCGCTTGATCTACTTCTCACCGGCCGTCTGGCCACTCAGACCTCTGATCGACTCCAGCAGCGCACCCTCGCGACCAAACAGCGTGCGGTACGCCCACGGCGATCCAGCCTTCGGCGTGGCCAGCCACCCCGGCTCCCAATAGTACACGCCCTTTCCCCGGCCGCCTTCGGTTGAGCGGACGGTCTTCACTACCTCGGCCAGAAATGCCAACTGCCCGTCTACGCTGGCCGGAAATCGCTCGCCCAGCTTCCGCTGGGGGTCGATTCCGATGGGCGACCACGGGTAGGCCGTCTCGACCACGATCAGGTCCTTCATGTAACGCCCGGACAGGTCGTCGAGGTTCGCCTTGAGCTTCTCCAGCGGCCCGTGCCACCACGGGTAGTACGACAGGCCGATGATGTCGAACTCGACGCCTTCGGCCTTGAGGTGATCGAAGAACCAGCGGCAGACCGCGTTGTTGCCGCCGCAGTCCACGTGGATCATCACCCGGATCGGCGGCTTGCCGTCGCGCCCATCGCGAACGCCGCGAATGCCCGCCGCCACCAGCCGGGCAAATCCACGCCAGCGTTTCTGCGCCTCATCGCCGGTGCCGCCGAGCTTGCCATCATCCCACAGCATGCCGGGGGTGATCTCGTTGCCGATTTGCACGATGGCGGGCGGCGTGCCCTGTTGGTCTAGCGCGACGATTACCTTGCGGGTGTACTCGAAAATGGCCGTTTCGAGCTGCTCACCGTGAAGCGCCGCCCAGGCGGCGGGCTTGGGCTGATGGCCTGGGTCGGCCCACGTGTCGCTGTAGTGGAAATCGAGCAGAATCGGCATGCCCGCATCCCTGAGTCGCTTCGCCATCGCCAGCGTCTGCTCCAGGCCGCAGTGCCCACTCTTTGGATCGTTCCAGATCCGCAGCCGCCCGTGCGTGATGCCGTGCGCCTTGAGGACCGCCATCAGATCGCCCGGCTTGTTGGCGTCTTTGAAGATACCGCCCGCCGCCTCCACCTGGGGCAGCGATGAGATGTCGGCCCCGATTTGAAAGGCCGCTGCGGGGTCGGCAGCCTGCGTCTGCATGGACAGGGCAGTCGCGAGGACCGGCAGAGGCAGCCATCGACTCAATACCATTGAGGCACCTCGACGGGTTCGCCGCCGCGCATGGCCGATTCGTCGGCGCAGATTCCGGCGGCCGTCCAGTTCGCCGCCGTCGCCGCGTCGATCCAGGGACGTCGTCCTTCCACGATGCTGCGGACGAATTCATGCACCAGATGCGGGTGTGAGCCGTGGTGCCCGCCGCCGTGCTTGAACGAGAGTTGCGTTTCCTCGTTGCTGTAGTTCCTGCCCGAGCGGCGCTGGGCATCGACGATGGCGCGAAGGTCGTCCAGGCTGGTGGCCATCGGCACCGTGCAGGCGCAGTGCTTGCCCGAGTTCAGCACCGCCACGGCCTGGGCGGCATGGTCGGGAATGCCGCTCACCAAATGCACCGCGTCGAAATCGCTGGAGGCGATGGCTTCTGCCACGTCTCGAAATCGCCGCCGGACGCCGAACTTCTCTCCGGCGCGGCTCAACCGCTGCTCGTCGAGATCGCAGATGGCCACGCTGGCAACGTCGGGGTGATCGAGATAGACGGGCACGAACTCGGCCCCGAAGCGTAACCCCACCACCGCTACACGTAGTTTCGTTGAGGTTGTCATGGCAGAATCCGGCTGGGTGGCCTTCACCATGCCGGCAAAGGCTATCGCTTGTAGACGACCACCTCGACGTCCGCCGCCTCGACCTCCATGTCCCACGTCTTCCAGACGTTCCATTTCGCGGTCACTGGCAGGACCGCGATTGCCTCGCCGCGTTTGGGAACGAGGGGGACCGTGGCCGCGGCGAAAACGTCGCCTCCTTTGTCCTTGGGATTACGCAGGCGGACCTGGACATTCGTGGCATCTTGACCGCCCAGGTTCATCAGGTAGGCCCGCATGGTTTTGGGCTCGACCAGTTTGCCTGGGTCTGCGCGCTGCGATCGGGCTCCACCCAGGTTGGCGAGCACACGAGCGTAGGCTTTCCGGGCGGGGTGGAAAAGAGCTTTGCCAGAGTGGTCACGTCATCGGGAAGTTTGGTGCCGTCCGTTGGCAGATCGAAGAACCGCCCGCACAGACCGTCGGCCTCGGCCATCAGCTCGGGGGTGGCCCCGGCAGCGAAGAAGCCAATGCCTGGCGATTCCGGGGCGATCAGGCGCACGAAACGCACCTGCTGTTCGAGTTCCTCCCTGGTGCGTGCCCAGTCCTCGCCGGGGTTGCCGCCCTTGCCGAGCCCCAGCGCCACGATGGTCTTGGGCAGCAGGCCGTGCATCCGCGCGGCTTGGACCTGGGTGGCGATCCACCAGTAGTCCTTCTTGTCGCCCACGTAGCATTCGAGCATGACGAGGTCGACGACGTCGCGATAGGCGTCGGCCAGGGGCTTGGGGATCGGGCCGCGCATCTCCCAGACGCTGAGCCGCAGGTCCGGGCGCTGGCGCTTGGTTTCGCGGAGAATGGCGGCCGACTTCTGGTCGGTCTGGCCGCCGAAGTCAAAGCCGAACTCGTCGATGGAAACCACCGGCTGGGGGTTCTGGCCATAATCCAGCCGCGTCAGGGTCTCCACGGATTTGTCGACGGGGTTTCGCAGCAGGTCAAACCACGTGTGGCCGATGGCGGCCACAGCGCCGCGCCCTGACCAGTATTGCCAGTCCTGCGGCTTGGTCGGCTCGATGAAGGTCACCGACCGGAGCTGCTTGGGGTCGTAGCCCTTGGGGATGTAGGTGAAGGCAATGACCCGGTCCAAGCCCAGCACCTTCTTAGGCGGGTCGGACCACGCGACGGTCTGAAAGACCAAGGCTACGATGGCCACCGACATCACGAGGAATCGCCACTGCCGATCACGAGGTGATAGAGCGCAGCGCATGATCTGCTCCTTCTCCGGCGCGTCTTGGCCGTGATGCAGGCCACGATAGCTTTGCAGGCCACTCAGGTCCATCATGCGACGTGTTCACGCCAGCTTTTCCACGACTCCCGCCTCGGTCGCTGCGCGTCGAACTCGCTCGTGAACATCGGGGGCGTTGACTTTGACGTCGACGAAGCTGCCCCACGGCTCCTCGTGCGGATGGAACCGCTGCATGAACCGCGCATAGCAGTACACGCAGGCGTGGGTGCAGCCGGTGAAGCAATTGAAGGTGTAGTCGCCGGTAGAGCGGTTGTTGAGAATGCCGCGGCACGAGACTTCGCGCACGGTAACGCCGGGCAGGGCGGGACGCGGCGCGGCCGGTGCCATCGCACCGTCGAAGAGGCCCGATTGCTGCGGGTTGGATGGACGAACGCCATTCACGTGACCGCCATTGTAGCCTTCCTATCAACCAGCACAGCCAAAGGGATTACGCAGGATGTGGAGGTCGCTCATGACCTGCTTGGCGTGGGTCTTGGGCAGGAACGGTGGAACTCGCCACATGCTGGCATTGTACAGACGGTCCGTCACCGGGCACGTGGACCGGATGCTGACAGGGGCATCTGGCAACCCCTCCGCGTTGGCTTGTCTCCGCCGTGTCGCTGATGTGTACGGTCATTGCGCGATCATTGCGGCGACAGCTCAAAATGCAGTTTCTGTGGGCGGGCCGCCTCCCGGATCTTCTCGTCGGCCTCTTCGACCTTTTTCGTCAGGGGCAGCAGTTGCTCCTTCAACTCGGGGGCCGCCCCGGCCGCGTGGGCCTTCTGCGAGAGCCCGCGCCATTGGCTGACCAGGCCCTCCTTGTTCGCCACGGCCGACAGAATCGCCCGGGCCTGCGCCACGATGGGGCTGACTTCCCTGGCTTGTGGAATCGGGCCCGGCGCGGTCAGATTCACACTTGCCGCCAGTTCCTTGGCCGTAAGCGTGGCCGAAGCGATGCCATTGATCTTCAGCGTGTAGCTACCGTCCTTGAGCCCCGTCACCTTCAGCGCGTACTGGCTCAGGTCAAGGATTGTGGGGTAGAAAGCGACAACGGCCCGGGCATCGTCGGGGATGGGCAGCGGCAGCCGCTCATCGAGCCGGTCAAACTCGATCCGGCCGCCCTCGGCCTTGACCCCGTCCACTTTGCAGCCTTTGCTTTCGGCGATTTTGCCGTCAGCGTCGATGGTCAAGCTGCTGACGAAGCCTTCCGCGCCCAGTTCCTTCAACAGCGCCGCAGCCATCGTGAGCTGCCCCGGCGCGCCGGGTGTACTGGATCGCCCTGCATCGACACGACCCGGACAGGGCTCTTCTCCTGGGCGGCCAGGAACGCCCGCAGATGTTCAACTCCGACGAGGGCATCATCCGCCGACAACTGCTTGAGGCCCGGCAGCGAGTTAGCCAGCAATTCCCTGGGTTTGTTGCTGCCCCAGAGGTTGACCAGGGCGTGGAACTGGTCGGCGTAGGGGATCTGCTCCTTAGCGGAGAATTCCTTCAGCGCCACGGCATACTCGTTCAGGCGTTTGTTGCCGCCCAGCCTGGCCATGGTCTCGCCGTTGTTCATCGGGCTGGCGGAGAAGATGACCGGCCGGGCCTTGATCGAGCGGATACGCTCGACCATCGTGCCCATGTTGGCCACGAACTTGTCGGTCGGCGTGCCGCCCTGGTCGTTCATGCCGAGTTCGATAGAAATGACGGTCGGCCTCCAGGCCGCGATGTCATAGTCGAATCGCGCCAGCGTGCTGGGGATTGTGTGCCCGCCGACGCCGGAATTGCGGAAGGCGAACTTCAAATTGGGGTAGCGAGCGAAGCAGAACGCCTCGAAGTAATTGGAGTGCAGGTGCTGGGCCGTGATGCTGTCGCCCGCCATCACCCAGATGTCACCATCCTTCAATGGAAAGTCGGCCTTGGCCAATGCAGGGGCCAGTTGAAAGGCCGCCGCCAGCGCCACGAACATCAGGATTTGCCGCTTCAAGAACCGCATGCTGTCTCCTTCCGCGTGTTCGGTATCAATACCGCCCGCGCAGCAACCGCGTTGCCGGGCGGTGCTCTTGGAGCAGCCCATCTGCGTACCGAGGGCAGCCGACGCCTCTCGCCACCCCATGACGATGATTGATCGAACGATCTGCTCGTGGAAAGCCGGTATGCGGGATCACAGCCACCGGCGCACACGCGCCTGATACTGCCGGTATTTCTCCCCGAACGCTTCGACCATCCTCGCCTCCTCACCGGGAATGATGTTGTGGTTGATGCCCCACACGAATAGCGGGACCATCAGCCACGGGCTCACGCTTCCGAGCAGCACGGCCACCCCAATGAGCATCAATGTCAGGCTCACGTACATGGGGTTGCGGGTGAACCTGAACGGTCCGCCGGTGACCAATCGCGTGGGCGTGTGGCCGGGATGCACCGTCGTCCCGCGCCAGATGAACAGGCTTATCGCCCAGCCGCTCAGGACGGCGGCGACGGCTATCGGCACCAGACCCAGCCAGTTCCACGGACGGGGCATGAGCCGCCGGAGTGGCAGATACCAGTGCAGCGCGATCATCACCGCCACGGCGGCCGCGAAGTAGACCGGGGGAATCACGCGGGGGCGTCGCATCATGTCCTTCCACAACGTTCACCATCATACCAGCTTGAGCAGATCGCCAAGGGCATCGCTACCGAGAAAGACGTTACAATGCGGCCATGATGGTCGTGCGTGAGCTGGCGTTCTATCTGGGGCGATGGTCGGCGTTGAAGGGCATACGGCGGCCGGATGTGCTCAAGCTGCCGGAAACAGGTTGCCTCTGCCGACAGATACACCAGGATCTGCTGAAGGTGAGCGACACCCACCGCAAATTCCAGGCCCGCATCGCGGTCCCGGAGTTTCGGGCGATCGACCTGCACTGGTCGTGGGCGGGGCAGACCGGCGGGGTCATGACCTGGACCCGCGAGGGGAAGGCCATCGCCCTCAGCCTGTACATCGCCTGCGAGTGCCCGGAAGCGCGGGCCGCCGTGGCTGCCGCAACCGCGAGTTGCCGCATCGAGCCGCCCGCCCCCGTCTGGGACGCCATCGAGAACGCCGAGCGCCCCATCATCATCAGCCTGTACTTCGGGATGGGCCACTACCTCGACCCGCTGCTCATTACCGCCTGCAACGATTTCGGCGTCGCGTTCTTCTCCATGTTCGGCACCAACGAGGAATGAGTGCGCCCTGCGTACGTTGGCACCTGCGGCAACTCCAAAATCCGTCTTTTGGATTTTAGCGGGGCGTGGGGAGTGACCGCCGACCCTGAAAGTACGTCCATCGTCCCCCCTCATTCAGCACGCTCAGGGTGTCGGTGATCCCCGTGCTCCCCGCAGGTAACATCGGCAAGAGACGCTGGGCCATGGTCCTATTTCAAGGTCATCGCCAGCGGTGATTTCGGCGGCGCTGTGGTGCCCATATGGTGCAGCGACTACGCCGCCCAAGGACAGATCACGGTGTACGGGACGATCAGCAGTGTCGAGGTCAAGCTGACAGACCTCCGGGTGCACTGGGGCAGTTCCACGCTTGAGCCGAGATAACGCCCGTTCTCCTGCCAGAGAATGATGGCGTACCTACCGGCCGCGATGCGGGCCTTGCCCAGAACCGATGACGCGAACGGGCGATCAATCCGCACCGCATTCCTTCTTGATCTTGCGGAGATACTCAGTACGATGGAGGGTTTGTGACGGCCGTGGCCGATCGTCCCGTCAATAGCCCGGCCGGCCGGGGATCGTGCCGGTTCCCGTCGGTGCCACGAATTCCGGGTTCTTCTGGTCTTCGGCGGCCGATCGCCATTCGATCCGGCCATCGTCGCTGACCATCATCACGCGCGTGTCGCTCCCGACGGTGCGGATTTCCGCGACATTCCATCGCGTGCGGTAGTCCGCGCCCGTCTTGGCATCGACCCCGCCGATGGCGTCGCCCACGCCGGCCGCGAACGCCTGCTGCGATCGCGAACTTTCGCCGGCCGAACCGGGCTGCCGCTTGAGCACGTTGAACTTCACCTGCTCCTTGCCCAGCACCGCGCCGGCAAGCTGGAGCTTGATGTTCACGGGAATCCTGACCGCGGTGGACCACTCGCTCCACGCCGCGTCGTTGTCCACGGGCAGCGCCAGCACGCTGGCGGGGTCCTTCTTGTCGGCCTTCTGCCCGAAGAGGGGGTTCTTGACGACGACGCGAATGCGGTAGCGATAGCTGTGCCCCGGCTCGACGCTGTCGTCGTGCGCCCACACCACGATGTTGCCATCCGCGTCGATCTGTTGGTTGCCGGCGCGGGTTATCGCGGGCGCCGGTGCGCCGGCGGCGTTCCTGTACATGCTTCGACCGATGCGAGGATCGCTCACGTCGTTGGTTCCGCCCCGGTCGGTCTTCTTGCCGGGGCTCTTGGGGGGCGTCTTCGGCGGGGTTGTGGTCTTGGGCTTGTTCTTCTCATTCTCCTTGGCCTGGTCTTCCTGGTAGGCCTTGAAAAGCGCCGTCCGCTGCGCCTCGGTCAGTTTCTTCATGTATTCAGCTTTTGCGGCCATATTGTCTTTCATGGCCTTGTATTCAATCAGCGCCTGCTTCACATCCCAGGCGGCCGGCGGCTGATCCGGTCGGATGTTGTCCGCCACGATGGGCGCGGGCTGATCCGGCATGCGCATCGGGTCGCCGCCGACGATCTGATAGAACACCGGCTGGAGGATCGTGGCCTGATTCGCGCCCATCCAGTCCAGGAACTTCTCGAGCTGGCTCTCAACACTGCGGTTGAACGGCGGCGCATTCATCGGCAGGGGCGCGATGCGCCTGGCCGGGCCAATGGGGTTGCCATCTTCACCGATTTCCTGCCGCTCCAATTGCACTTCCACATAGAGTGTCGTCCCCAGGAGGAAGTCGGGAATATTGGCGGCCTTGAACTTGATTTCCTGCTCGGCCTGGCTGAACTTCCCGCCCACGATCACCCACGACTTGTCGGCCTTGCCGGCGCCCATCGCGGCGGCGGGGTCGCCCATGACGGGCCGGACCGCGGCGGCCGCCGGCCGGGCCGCAGCGCCACCGACGGCGGCATCAGCGCCACCAGCCGCCCCGACCGGCAGCGGCAGAAGGACGATGCTTCGCCCGCTGGCCACGCCGTTCAACACGGTTGCGACCACTTCCGGCAGCGCCCCGCCCTTTGGCGGAACCGGCACATCCGGCGGCTTGATTCCCTTGGACTTCGGCGTCCCGATGGGCGGGGGGCTGTTCACCGCGAGGTGGGGAAACATCCGGGGCTGCGAAGACTGCAGCGCCAGCCGGAAATCCTCCACGAAGTTCCCCAGGACGATCTTGTTCTCCGGCGAGTCTTTAGGCAGGATCTTTGGCCCGATGCCCCCCTCCACGACCTGGTTGACGTATGTGTCCACGCTTCCCGGCGTGACCGTCTTTCCCGGCGCCGTGGGAACCTCTTTCGACACCGGCGGCGAGATCCCGAAGCCCCAGGCGATCCACGCCACCCACAGGCCCGCCAGCGCCAATGCAATCCACTTCGACCTTCTTCTCAAGGATCGTGAGTATGTTGTCCATAGCTTACCTCGTCCGCCCTCGGCCAGTTTCTGCCGCGCCACCTGGGCCGCCGACGCGCGCCGCCGTCAGCAGCTTGTTCACGTCCGCGGGCAATCGATCCAGGTACTGTGGAGTCCGCATGAAGATCGTCTCACACTTCAGCTTGAGCTGAATGACCGGATTACTCCCGTAGACAAATCCCCGCTCCTGCGCTCTTTCCAGATCCAGGGCCTTCATGCCCGTTTCCAGGATCGTGATCAGCTTCCCGTTGGTCAGGTTGGCCAGGAAATACTGATATCGCGCGGCGTCGATGTCGACCACGACCGTGAAGTGTACCACGTCGTAGAGATGGTTGGACACCCGTCCGGTGCAGCTCCTGGCGAAATTCCGCGGCACCAGCTCGGCCGCTGCCGCCGGCGCTGCGTCCATCACGGGGTCCTGGGGCGCGCCACCGGTCCCGACCGGGTTGGGCTGCTGCACGGTGTTGAGAGGCGCGTTCATTGGCAAGGGCCCCTCGCCGGGCCCATAGCGCGTGATATACCCGCGCGGAGCTTCGATCCTGACCAGCCGCTTGACGATCGCCCGCGTCACCGGCACCTTCAGGGCGGCCAGCTTCGCATTGGGGCCGGCGCTCTGCAACACGACCGGGTCCGCCGTCATGCGGTTGGTCTGCTCGATGGCCTCGACGACATCCTGCTGGACCCAGATGGCGACCTGCGCCGTCCAGACGCCGATGTAGTCGGGCGACTTGACGTTGCCCTGCGCCGGCAGGCCGGGAAGATTGCCGCTCTGCTCGCAGTGGTCCAGCCCCGTCACCACCGTGCCGGCGCCGCCGCCGGCGAAGCCCACGGGCACCTTCTCGGCCGTTCGGTCGCACAGGTACACCGTGCAGTTCTGGGCAACCCGCGTCTTCACCTGCGCGGGAATCAGCGGCGCCTGTTTCTCGTCGAATTCCAGGCGCAGCTCCGGTTCGTTGTTGGTCCCATCAGGTTTCTTCAGCAGGCGGGGAAGCCCATCCTCGCGCTGGCCATCCCGGAAGGCCTCCCACCGCGCATCCCGCTCCAGCATAATGTCGTTCTGCGTCGGGGGACGCGCGGCGTTGAGCTGGTTTCGGAACTCCGCCAGCTTCTTCTCATATGCGTCGCGGAAGTTGATCATCGCGCCTTCGTCGGGTGTCTGCGCATGCGCGAACTGCCTGGGCAGCGCCTCGGGGAACAGCAGCTTGTCATAGTAATGCGCACATCGCTCGCCGGCGGCCTTCACGATCTCCTGCACCTGCGCCCTCAGCCCCACCACGGCCTTGCGGGCGTCGTCAATGATCCGGGGATTGGGAAACACCGTGAGGTAGGACTCGTTCTGCGTGTCGTTGATGTCCACGATCGGCTTCTGGAACTTGCGGCCGTTGATCTTCTGCACTTCCTGAAGCTGGCCGAGGCTTTTCTGCACCTGCTTGTCCAGATCGTCCCGATGGCCGGGTATCGGCCAGACCAATGCCGCCAGCAGCGCGATCAGCGAAGCCGCGCCGCAGATGATGCTCAGGAGGTTCTTTTTGACGATTTCCATGACTCAACTCCCTACTTGCCGGCGGGCGCCTGCGGAGCAACCGGCGGAATGTCCAGCACCACAAGGATGGCGACAGTGAATTCCGTATCCCCGTCGATCATCTCCCCATCGAACCAGCGGTCTTTCAGGGCCGGATCGTTCTTGGGGTCTTTGGCGGCGTTGGGATCGGCTGGATTGACGGGAAACACGGGCACGCGCCGGGCGGCGGCACCGGCGCAATGCGCCAATCGCGGCCATCCCGGCCTGCCCTGCCCGGTATCGGCAGCGGCCCTGGCTGCGGCTGGAAACCTCCTTGGGCGCCGAACAGCACGGGTGTGAGGATCGGGAACGTCGTCAGATCGTCCCCAAGGCCTTCGCTCCGGCCGTTGTCGATGAATCCGCCGGCCGGCGCGCCGGCCTTGGCGGCACGCGGGCCCATCTCGCACACCTGCGCGTAATGCACGTAATAGCACGGCTTACGCTTGCCCAGCGTGCGCGTGTTCAGCAGTTCACGCTGTTTCTCCAGCGAGTGCTCCGTCCTGAACGGATTGATCAGTGTCTTGTAGAGCAGGTCGCTGGTGGGGCGGCCGTTGGGGGCCGGCGTGACGCCCCGGATGATGACGATGAGCCCCCGTTCCGGCGGGCCTTTGGGCACGGCCGGCGGGCCGCCGGCGACCGCTGGCTCGATCACCTCCGGCTGGATGACATCGCCGCCCCGATCGTATGATCCCGTCTCGCTCGTGTACCCGTCGAGACTGGGCTTGGGCGTCTTGATGAGCCTGCTCACATCCTGTTTGTAGACGGCGCGGATCGACGAACACCAGGATAAGTTCGCGGTTGTCCCGCTTGATGCCTCTGAGCTTGGCCGGATCGTTGGGCGGAAGGAGCTTGACGATGTCGGCCATGATGGATGGCCAGAGGTCCCGGTATTCCTGGATCGAGCGCACGTTGAGGATCTGGTTCCGATCCTCCTGGCCCTTCTGCTGAATCTCGCTGTCCCACTGGTCGGCCAGACTCTTCGCTTTTCGGAGCGTCTCTTCATAGGTGGTGCGAACGGTCTGATTCGACTGGTACATCTGGTTGTCAACGTAGAGCCGCGCGCCAGCCCCGACGGCCGCGACCACGAAGCATGCGGCCGCGGTCGCGAACCAGCGCGTCTTTTCCTGCCACATCTTGATGCGGCGGATCGCGGCGGGCAGCAGCGAGCTGGTGATCTTGATGCGACTGTCCCCCATCGCCTGCAGCGCCAGCCCGTACGCCCCCGCGAGGGAGATCAGGTTCTCGGAATAGGCGGCCGCCGTCTTGGAGTCCTGCGGCGGGGCGGCCTTGAAGCTGTCGAGCTTCTCGACCGGCAACTGAAGGTTCTGCTGCAGGTATTTTTGCAGGCCCGGAAGCTGGAACGTGCTGCCCTGCGCCACGATCTTCTGGATGCGCGCATCGCGGTGGACCGACGCATAGAACCCGATCGACCGCTGAATCTCGGCGACCAGGTCGGCGAATACCGGCCGCATCGCCTGGAAAATCTGCTTGGCGTATTTGCTGGTCGCGGCGTTGCGCTTCAGCTCTTCGGCCTTGGCGAAGTTGAGCTTGAAGCTCTTGGCCAGCACCTCCGTGAAGTTGTTGCCGCCGATGGGCAGCGTGCGGAGCCACACCGTCTGGCCGTCGGCGATGATCAGGTCGGTGTTCTCAGCGCCGCTGTCCATGAACATCGTACACTGGCTGACCCGGCCGTCGGCGTACATGGAGTTGTAAACCGCCAGCGGGTGCATCTGCACCGTCACGACATTGAGGTGATTGTTGGTGAAGTAGGCGATCTGCCGGTTCACCAGGTCCTTCTTGATGGCGAAGATCCCAACCTCGACGTCGGGCGAGTCCTTTTCCTGGAAGAGCTGGTAGGCCCATTCGACATCATCCAGCGGGAAGGGGATCTGCTGGATGGCCTCGAAGCGGACGATTTCGGGAATCTTCTTGCTCTCCACGGGCGGCAGCTTGATGAAGCGGGCGAAGCTCTGTTGCCCGCTGACGCTTACGCCGACCGGCGTGCCGCGCGTATCGTGGCGCTGCACGAACGTCGCCAGCGCCGTCTGCAGGATGGATTCCTTGTTGTCGCCGGCATTGGAGAGGATCTGCTCGTATTCGACGAGGTCGAAATCCTCAACCCGAAGCCGCTCGCCGTCGTGTGTGAGCTTGATGGCTTTCAGGGCCCGATTGCCCAGGTCGATACCCCAAGCGGAATTGGCCATACGATTGACTCCTTGCGGCTTGGCCGCGCATCGCCGGGCAAGCCCAACTGGGCAGTGCGCTGGGGGCCAGCTCTACTGCCGGGTGCTGGAACCTATGGTGTAACCGCTACAGCGTTTGACTTCAACTTCCACGCACAGCGTAACTTCCATTATACAGCGGACGCCGTCATTCTCCACGGTCTGTTCTTGTGCCTGTCATCGGCGGGGCAGGCTTGCCACTGGGGCTCGCGCGCTCACCTGCCCCGCCGGATGAAACAAGCGTCGGACACCGCGTGTCCGGCTTCGCAAGGCCCCGCTCGCACCAGGGTGCAGTCTCAGGGTGAGCGACACTTGCGGGCTGGGGGCAGTTGCGTTTAGCTTCTCGTTCGTGCGAACCTTCTGCATCCATACGCTCGGCTGCAAGGTCAACCAGTACGAGGCCGAGCAGGTGGCGACACTCCTGCGCGCCCGCGGCCTGAGCCAGGTTGCCGATGCCGCCCAGGCGGATCTGAACATCGTCAACACATGCAGCGTGACCGTTCAGGCGGCCAGCAAGAGCCGTCAGGCTGTCCGGCAGGCCGGCGGGCAATCCGGCCGGGTCATCGTCCTTGGCTGCTGGGCCACCAGCGACCCCGGCCAGGCAGCGGCCCAACGAGGCGTTCGCGCGGTGGTCGGCCATCAGCACAATGTCGCCGAGGAACTCGATCGCCTGCTTTCAGTCTGGCAGAGTGAGGATGCAGAACCTCCCAAACGAACCGGGGAACCGAACCATAACGCCCGCGAGCCGGTCCCGGAGGCCAGGGATGAAGGATTGATAATGCGGGCAGGCACTCCGGGCGATCTCGCTTCTATCTACTATGACGCCGATTATAAGGATGAGTTCGGCAAAACGAGAAGAGAAAAATCGGAAAAAGGAACAATTTTTTTGCCGCAGCTCGCAAGCCGCCAGTCGATCCATCAGCGGGCGCTGCTCAAGATCCAGGATGGCTGTGACGGGCGTTGCACCTACTGCATCATCCCGACGCTGCGATCGCGCCTGTGGAGCAAGCCAGCGGATCAAGTAGTCGCCGAGGCCAGGGCGCTGGTTGCGGCGGGGCACAGGGAACTGGTCCTGACGGGCATCTTCCTCGGCGCCTACGGCCAGCCCACCGCCCTGCGCCGGCACCAGTCACCAGGTGGCGGACGTCTGGCGCGCCTGATCGATGCGATCTGCCAGCAGGTGCCGGATCTGCTGCGACTTCGCCTTTCCAGTCTCGAACCGGGCGACCTCGACCACGAGCTTCTGGAGACACTGAAGCGACATCCCCAGGTCGTGCCCCATTTTCACCTGCCGCTGCAGAGCGGCTCGAACCGAATTCTTGGCCGCATGAACCGCCAGTATCGGCGCGAGGACTACCTGAGCATGATCGAGCGGGTCAACGTTGCTTTCGACCGGCCGGCGATTACCACCGATATCATGGTCGGCTTCCCCGGCGAGGAAGATGACGATTTCAGCCAGACCATGGACGTGGTGAAACGGGCGAAGTTCATCCATATCCATTCATTCCCGTTTTCACCGCGTCCGGGAACGCCGGCCGCCCGATGGACGAAGCTGCTTCCATCCGGGCGCGCGATCCAGGAGCGACTTGCCATCCTGAACGCGCGGGCCCGAGAGCACTGCCTGGCTTTCCGCCAGCAGTTTCTGAATCAGACGGTTGAGATCCTGGTGGAACGTTGTGCCGCCGGTGCCCTCACCGGCGGAACGGAAAGGACCGCCAGTGAGTGTACTGGCGGCACCACCGTCCGTCGTCATGGCCGATGCGAGCGTTACTTCTCCGTTTCGTTCGCCTCCGCCGAAGACCTGACGGGCCAGGCAGTGAAGGTGCGCATCGACCGAGTGACGGACACAGCGACGTTCGGGTCATTGACCTGATCACCCGATCACCCGATCACCTGATCACCTGATCAGCGATCACCGATCACCGATCACCGATCACTCATCCCTTCACGCCCGTCGTGGCGATCCCCTGGATGAACGTCTTCTGCGCCAGGAAGAAGAGGATGATGACCGGCAGGATGATGAGCACCGAAGCCGCCATGAGCAGGTGGTATTCGGTCCCGCCGTGCTGTGACTGATAGGTCTGCAAACCCAGAGACAATGTGTATTGGTCCTGGTCCTGGATATACACCAGCGGGCCGAGGTAGTCGTTCCACGCCCACATGAACGTGAACAGCGCCACCACCGCCAGCGCCGGCCGGGCCAGCGGCAGGATGATCCGGCAGAAGATGCCGAATTCCGAGCAGCCGTCGATCCGTGCGGCCTCGGAAAGCTCATCCGGGATGGTCATGAAGAATTGGCGCAGGAGGAAGATGTTGAACGCCGAACCAAACCACGCCGGCACCCAGAGCGGCTTGTACGTGCCGAGCCACTGGCCTAGGTGATGGTCGCCCAGCCAGCGGAAGATCGTAAACAGCGAAACCATGGTGACGGGGAAGGGGATCATCATGGTGGCCAGCATCAGGGCGAACAGGAAGCCCCTGCCCTTGAAGCGGACCTTGGCGAACCCGTATGCCACCACCGCGCTGGACAGGGTTGTGCCAAGCACCGAGAGCACCGCGATGATGAGCGTGTTGCGGGCGAACTTGCGGAACTGCATCTTCGGGTTTTCCAGCACCTCGCGATAGTTGCCCGGCACGAACGGCTTGGGCACCCATTGCGGCGGGAAAGCCATGGAGTTCTCGCGTGTCTTCATGCTGGTGGACAGCATCCACACGAACGGCATGATGAACCCGACGCACACGCACAGCAGCCCCAGATGCGCCACCCATTTCTCGACGTGCCACGATTGCCGCAGCGCTGGCGGGGGGGGCATGATGGCTGTCGTCTGAGTCATGGCAATCCAATCACAAATCTCAAATTTCCAATTCCAAAGCTCGGACCTTCAAATCGAAAATCAAAAATCAAAAACCCACATCACTTTCCCTGATAATGCACCCATTTCCGGCTGCTCCAGAACGCCAGCGCCGTAAAGATCAGGATAATGATGAACAGGATCCACGCCATGGCGCTGGCGTAGCCCATCTGCAAGTATGTGAACGCATTGTCGTACAGGTACATGGCGTAAAATCGCGTCGCCTCGGCCGGCCCGCCGTTGGTCATGATCTGCGGCAGCGCGAAGACTTGCAGCGTGCCGATGATCGCCATGATCAGGTTGAAGAAGATCACCGGCGAGATCATCGGCAGCGTGACGTGCCACAGCCGTCCCCACACGCCGGCGCCGTCGATCTCGGCCGCCTCGTACAGTTCCTTGGGCACATCCTGCAATCCGGCCAGGTAGATGATGACGGTGTTCCCCACGCCCCACAGGCTCATCAGCGCCAGCGACGGCAGCGCCAGCTTGGGGTCCGTCAGCCAGCCGGGAACATCGCGCATGCCCAGCTTCCACAGCAGCGCGTTGATCAGGCCAAGCTTGGCGTTGAACAGCCACATCCACAGCATCGCCGACGCCACGGCCGGCACCAGCGTCGGCAGGAAGATGATCGTGCGATAGACGGCCTGCCCGCGAATCTTCGCGTTGAGCATCATGGCCAGCCCGAGGGATACGAGCATCCCGGCCGGCAGCGCCATGCCGGCGTAGGTGAACGTGTTGCGCAGCGACTTCCAGAAGTGCGGATCGCCGATCTGTCCTTCCGAATTTCGCTCCCAGAGAAGCTGGCGGTAATTGTCCACTCCCGTCCAGACTGGCGACTGCAAGAGCTTGTAGTCGGTGAAGCTGTAGTAGAACGACAGCACCACGGGCAGCGCGGTCAGCGTAAGAAAGCCGAAGAGCCACGGCGAGATGAAACCCATGCCCTTGCCGAACTGCTTGAGCTCGCGGGCGCGCATCAGCGTGTTCCTTCCGCGTTGGCCGTCTTCTGCCGCGCTTTTTGCAGTGCCATAAAACGCTCGTATCTCTGCTGCAACCGGTCCTGCGCCTCCCGGAGCGCCGGAACGGTGTCCTGGCGCAGGAGGTAGATCTTCTGGATCGTGTTGCTCACTTCATCCGCCGCCTCGGGCCAGATCGGGCAGTCGGGGATCACGTGGGCGTTGGGGCTGCGGGCCATGTCCTCGAAGACGTCGATGTAGGGATTCTGATGGTTCTCGATGAACTCCCGGCTGACCTTGGCCAGGGGCGAGTTCTTGCAGTGCAGCCCGCACAGCTTCTCCATCACATCCTGCCGATTCACAAAAGCGATGAACTCAAAGGCCTCGCGTTTGTGTTTCGAGCCGGTGGGGATCACCAGCACGTCGAAACCGCAGACGGTGGCGCCTTCCAGGCTGGGCTCGGCCGGCGGGAACGGCGCCGCCGCCCATTCGTAATACTGCCGCCGCTGGCTCATCGGCACCTTCTCGCCGCGCTTCAGCCGCTCCTGCAGCTCCTGCGGCATGTTCCAGCGACTCATGGACGGCTTGCGGAACTCGATAAAGTTGGCCATCCACGGTCCCTGCTGCTCCATCGCCACCGTGCCTGCCATGAACGGGTTGAGCGGCGAGTCAAACCCGCCCTGACCGCTCTGGAATTCGCTCATTGACTTTGGCCCCAGCCGCGCCGAGTAGCTGCGCACCCATTCGAAGGCTTTGATGACCTTGGGATTGGTCAGGTCGAAGCGATGCGCCTTCTCGTCGAAGAGCGATGCGCCGAACCAGTAGGCCGTGTGGACGATAAACCACCCCGGCTCCATCGGCAGATATCCCGCGCGGGCGATCCGGCCATGCTCGTCCTTCAGGTCCAGCGCCAGCGCGTAGCGGTCCATCTCCTCGATGGTGCGCGGCGGCCGGTCGGGATCACATCCCGCCTTGCGCAGGACCTCGGCGTTCTCCTGGAAAATGCGCCGGTTGTAGTGAAGCGCCGTGGCCGCGGGCGTGCTGATCAATGCGTAGAGCTTGCCGTCGTGCTGGCAGCCCTTCCAATAGACCGGCTTGTAATACTCCGCGGTGATGCCATGCGCCGTGGCCATCTCGTCGAGCGGCTCCAGCGCATCCAGCGCAGCGAACTGCGACACCTGGCCATCCCAGACTCCCGCCACGTCCGGCGGCACGCCCGCAGCCGTTGCCACCAGCGTCTTGCGATCGACGCTGCTGACCGACAGGTATTGCACCCAAATGTTCTTCCTGGCGCCGATCGTGTTGTTGAAGTCGTCGACGATCTGCTTCATCTGCTCGGCTTCGTTGCCGGTCCATTTCTCCCAGTAGGTGACGACGGTCCGCCCCGGGGGCGACTGGATCGAGCTGGCCGGCGGGAAAATCAGCAGCCACGTCATCACGCCGATGAAAAGGCTCGCGAGGACGATCTTGATCCACTTCGAGATTGATTGAAGCAGCGATCCGTTCATAGGCCCATCGCGGCGGATTCTCAGTGACTGTGCCGAAAAATGCAAGGGTTGGCATTTCTGAAGCGCCAAGCGTCAGCGCCCGCTCTTGTCCGGAGCGGGCGCTGACGCTTCCGCTTCAGAGAATCAACTGACCACGAACCGCGCCATGCTCCCCTTCCGGTCCGCCATCACCTCCAGCCGCGCCCGATCCGCTCGCGCAGTTCCGGCACGTGAGAGATAATGCCCACCAGCCGGCCGTCGTTCAGCAGGTCCATCAGCGACCGCATCGCCAGGTCCAGCGACTCGGCATCCAGGCTGCCGAATCCCTCATCGATGAAAATTGTCTCCAGGTGTACTCCGGCCGCGTATGCCTGCACCACATCGGCCAGCCCCAGCGCCAGCGACAACGACGCCAGGAAGCTCTCGCCGCCCGAGAGCGTGGCCACGGCACGCGCCGTTCCCGTCCATGTGTCGTAGACTTCCAGGTCGAGCCCCGCTCCCGTGCGGAAATCCGTCCGCTCTTTCTGCCGCTGCAGGAGATACCGGCCCTTGCTCATCACGCGCAGCCGCTCGGTTGCTGCCACCAGTACATCGTCCAGGAGCGATGCCAACACAAACCGCTGAAGTGTGATCCCCGCCGCGTTCTTGCCGTTAGCCACCTCCGACAGCCGGCCGAAGCGCTGATACTCATCCTCGACAGCCTCGAGCTTTTCAGCGATCTCATCCCAATGCTTCAGCCAGCCTTCAATCTGTTGACGCCGGTCCTTCAGGCTCGTCTCCTTCCGCATGGCGGCATCCACCGCCGAACGCGCCTCGCCGGCCGCTATTTCCATCGACGGCAGATCGGGCGGCGCCAGCCCCGCGGCGGCCGACTCCGCGCGGCGTAGGCGATCGTCGCCGGCTTCCTTCGCTCGCTCGAAAGCGCCAATCTCCTCCTCAAGCTGACTGATCTGCGACCCGGTGCGTCTGGCGGCACGATATTCCGCCTCGCTGGCGAAGAGCTGCGACTGCAACTGCGACTCGAATTCCCGCCGCGATTCGACAAGGCGATCCTGAGCATCCCTGGCCGAGTGTTCCGCGACACGTCGCGATTCCTCGGCGCTGGCCAGCATCCTGTCCGCCGTCGCCAGGGCAGCCGTCGCATCCTTCAGCGATCCCTCCATGGCGTCGAGTTCCGACCGGCAATCTGAGGTCGCCGTCTGCAGCGCCGCGGGCTCGGCCAGTTCCGCCGGTATTCCCCGGGCGAATCCGATGGCGATTCCGCCAAGCTGCTCGCACTCGGCGGCCGTTTTCTGTTGGGCTTGCTCCAATGATTGCGATTCGGCCTTCTCGGTTTCGACGCGGTTCTGATCCGCGGCGATCGCCTGCTCCAGCGTGCCGATGCTCGCCGCGGCCTTCTCCGCCTCTCTCACCGCCGCCTGCGCCTGCCGCACGCGCGCTTCGAGATCAGACACATCCGCCAACGCCGAATCCTTCAATGATTCCGCCAGCGAGTCGTGTCGCTCGCGGCGACGCGCGACCACCGTCGCGAGTTTCGCCTCATCCTCGCGCTTCTGATTCAATGCCGCTTCCAGCCTCTCGACCTGCTTCTGCAATGCCTTCAGGCTCGACTCCGACGGCACCTCATGATCCGCCTCCGCCGGCTGCGGATGCTCGCGCGAGCCGCATACCGGGCAGGGCTCGCCGGGCGATAGCTTGCCCGCAAGAACGGCGGCTTGTCCCGCCGCCCATGCCTCCTGCGCTGCGGCCGACTTCGCTTTCGCCTGTGCGAGCTGCCCCTCTGCAGCGGCAACCTCCGTCTTGATGCTCTCCATCAATTTGCTCTCAGCGGCCAGATCAGCCCAGACCGCCGCCAGTGCCTTGCGGTCGACGAGCGTCTTGCCCTCTGCGTCGGCGGCCAGCTTTGCTCCCGCGAGTTGCGCGGTCGTTTGCTTCGCCTGATTCAGCGACCGCTCTCTCTCGGCGGCACGTTGCTGAATCTGTGCCAGCCGCGCCCCGCACGCCGCCGCCTGGCGCGTCAACTCGTCGCGACTCGTCGCCGCGCTCTTGTGCGCGGCTCGCGCCTGATCCAACTGCGCCACCTTGCCCGTCAGATCCGCCAGGCGCGTAAGCCGGTCACGCAGCTCATCTCGCTTCGGTTGCTTTGCCTGCTCGCGCACCATCGCCGCGGCCGCGCTCTCCTGCTGCGCCTTCGCCTTCTCCCATGCGCAATGCGCTTCAGCCAGCTCTTTTCCGCGCCTCTCAGATTCCTTCTGCCGATCGCGCAGGAGCGAGTCCGCCGCCTCCAGCGTCGCCGCGCACCGCGCCTGATCCAGCGTCCGCTGTTTCGTCGCCATCTCCGGGCGTCTGGCCTCGATCGCCTTCAGCGCCGTGTTCGCGGATTCCAGTCCAGTCAGCTTCTCCTGAATCTGCTTCGCGGCCGCGAACTGATCCTGGGCCGCCTTGTCGGCCTCACGTAAGCCCGGGATGCTCGCTTGCACGTCTGCCAGTTCGCCCGCGACGCGCTGCTGCTGCTCGACCAGCGCCGGCCGCCCGTCCACCGCGGCCTGTTTGAGGATGAACTGCTGCTGGGCTGCGAGATGCTTGGCATTTTCCTCGCTTTCTTTTGCCCGCGCCTTGAGCTTGTCCTGCACGCGCGTGTAGAACTCGGTCCGGAAGAGGGCCTCGAGGATCTTCCCTCGCTCGGCCGAATTGGCGCTGAGCAGTTGCCGGAACTTTCCCTGCGGCAGCATAACCACCTGGCGAAATTCGCTGCTGCTGAAGCCGAAGAGCCGCCCGATCTCTTCGGTCACCTTCGTCGGGTTGCTGGCCAGCGGCAGGCCATCGTCGGCCTCATCGGCCAGTCCCGTACGCTTCCACAGGCACGCCGTGGCGCTCCGGGTCTTCGTGCCCTCGCCGCGCTTGCGCGGGATCTGCTGCTCGGGGCTGCGGCGCACGCGGTATCGTTCCTGGCCCAGGGCGAAATCGAATGTCACTTCCGTCGCCGTGGCCGGATCGGCGAGATGGCTGCGCATCTGCTCCCCGGTTCGCTCGTCCCCCGAGCTGTCGCCATACAGCGCGAAACACATCGCGTCGAGAATGCTCGATTTCCCGCAGCCGGTCGGCCCGTGGATCAGGAAGAACGAGCGATCGCCCAGCTCGCGAAAGTCGATCTCCTGCGTCCCCGCATAGGGTCCGAACGCCGTCAACGTCAGTTTGAGCGGAATCATGGCGCCGCCTCCCGCTCTTCCTGCCGCATCGCGTTGAACGATGCCCGCATAGGCCGCCAGTTCCTCATCCGCGATCTTCTCGCCGGTGGCCTGGTCGAAGAACGCCTGGAATATCTCGCAATCCGAAGCCTTGCGGTGATCGACACGCGCCGCGCCGCCCGCGCCGCCCGCCAAGAGAAACGGCCGCCCCAGGCTCAGCACATTGGGGTACACCTGCCTCAGTTTTCCGATCGCGTCGAGGATCGGTGCCTTATCATCCAGGATGATCTCGATGTAATCCTCGCGGCTCTCGTCATTCTTCGGGCCGGCGAGGATGTCCGCCATCATCCCCTTGATTGATCGCACGTCGTGCCGAGGCCGCAGCGCCACGCGCTCCACCTTGCATGCGCCGGCGTCGTCCATTTCCACCACGTTGACCGACTTGCTCTGCGTCGCCTCGGCGAACGAATACTTCATCAGCGAGCCGGAATAATGCAGTGCATCGCCCACTGCCTGCGGCCGATGTAGATGCCCCAGCGCCACATAGCTGAATCCCGCGAAACACTCCGCCTTCACGGTGTACGCCCCGCCCACCGAAAGCGGCCGCTCCGACTCACACTCCTCGCCGCCGCTCACGAAGGCATGCGTCATCAGGATGTTCCGCTGCCCATCCGGGTGCTTTTGCCGAATCGCGTTGACGCACGCCCGCATGGCCGACTCGTGGCAGGTCACGTTCTCGTCACCGAGTCGCTGCCGCACCACCGGCGGCTCGGCGTACGGCACCGCATACACATAGACCGGCCCCGCGGCATCCTCCAGCACCACCGGCTCAAAGCTGCCGCTGAGGCTGCCGATCACGTGCAGGCCCTGCTTCGCGAGCAGTCGGCCGCCAAAGTCCAGCCGCTGCGGCGCATCGTGGTTTCCCGCGATCAGGATGACGCGCATTCCGCGCCCCAGCACCAGCCGGCACAGCACATCGTCCAGCAACAGCACCGCATCCGGCGGCGGCACCGCCCGGTCGAAAACATCGCCCGAGATCAGCATGGCATCCGCCTTGGCATCGTTCGCCAAATCGACAAGCTGATCCAGGACGATCGCCTGATCGTCGGTCAGATGCTGGCCGTGGAACAGCCGGCCGAGATGCCAGTCGGCGGAATGGACGAAGCGCATGGCGTCATTCTCCCCCGTGGCTCCGCCATCCACAAATCCCGTCATTGAAATCGACAGTGTTGGGTGGCATGCTCACGCCGGCCGCGCGAGACGCTCATCTGCTCCACGACCTGATCGGCCGGCGTGGGCATGCTCGTGGGACGCCGCAAAGCGTTGTGGAGCGTGCCGCCCCGGCCGCGGTCTTCCCCACACGGCGGAGGGCCGCTCGTGCCACCTAACTCCTCTGCCCGCCGGAACTGTCCCGCACCCTGCCGGTGGCCAGTGGGTGGCAATCGGTTGCAACCCGGGCGTGAGCCTGCCATCATATACCGACCATTGGACCGTGTTTCAGGGAAAGGGAGTCGCAAATGGCCACACCAACTCTCGGCCGTCTCGAATCTGTCGATCTGCGCGATGTATGGACGAACGAGGCTGGCGAATTTACGCCTTGGCTCGCGCAGCCCGACAACCTCAAGCTGCTCGGCGATGCCATCGGCATGGACCTGGAGCTTGAGGCACAGGAGAAGAACGTCGGGCCATTCAGGGCTGATATTCTCTGCAAGGACACCGTGACTGGAAGTTGGGTGCTGATCGAGAACCAGTTGGAGGCCACTGATCACACTCATTTGGGCCAGCTTCTCACCTATGCGGCAGGGCTCAAGGCAGTCACCATCGTCTGGATTGCGCGGCGGTTCACCGAAGAGCATCGCGCCGCCCTCGATTGGCTCAATGAAATCACCGACGAGACGTTCACGTTCTTTGGCCTGGAAGTGGAGCTGTGGAAGATTGGTAATTCGCCGTTTGCGCCAAGTTCAACGTGGTCTCCAAGCCGAACGACTGGAGCAAGAGCGTGGCGGAGGGCAAGGAGCGGATGGAAAAGGGCGAGTTGACTGAAACGAAGCGGCTGCAGCTTGAATTCTGGACCGCATTCCGGCAGCACGTGCTGGGACGCCAGACTTCGATCCGGCCGCAAAAGCCGGCAGCGCAGCATTGGATGAACTTCGCATTGGGGCGCACGGGCTTTGGGCTCGGCGCTGTTGCGTCAATGTGGGATTCCGTCAGCGAGAGCTACGACAGCAACGAATTGCGGGCCGAAGTGGGCCTGGGCGGTCCAGACTCAAAACAGCGGTTCGAGGCGCTTGCCCGCGCGAAGGGTGAGATCGAGAAGGAGCTGGGGGAGACTCCGACGTGGTACAACCCACCAGAGAAGCGGACTTGCAGCATTTATCTTCGTCGCTCGGCCGACATCACAGACCGCGCCAAGTGGCCGGAATACCACGAGTGGCTTCTGACGAAGCTGGAATCGCTGCACAAGGCGTTCTCGCTGCGAGTGAAACAACTGCCCAGCGGCGCGGCCGAAGAGGACGGCGTCGATGTGCAGGCGTGATATCCGGTAACGGCTGCCATGCCCGGCACGTTCTCGGCATTGCGTCGCGGCAACGACAGCATCGACGGCGGGGCGGGGAACGACACGATCCTTGGCGGCGATGGCGATGATTGCATCGTGGGCGGAAGCGGGAGCGATTATCTGGATGGCGGGTCCGGCTACAACACGCTGGATGCGGCCGACGGCGAAGCCGACACGATCGCCAACGGCTCGGGCAACGACACGCTGAACTGCGACACCGGGCTAGATGTGATATTGTGAAACTCGCGCCGGGGGGCCGCACGCTCCACGTCGGCAGCATCTCGCTCGATCTGGCCGCGAAGATGGATTTGGCCGACAACACGCTGATCGTGGACAACGTCGGCGCCTATGCCACGCTCCGCAACCGCATCGCTTCCGCGCGAAACTCGGCCGTGTTGTGGGATGGCCCGGGGTTGGGCAGTTCGGCCGCCCGGGATGACGCGCAGCGCATTCACGGCCTCGGCATCGCCATGAACGGCGGATCCGTCGAGGTGAAGTACACGCTCAACGGCGATTCCGATCTCAACGGCGTCATCGACGCCGATGACTACTACCGCGCGGATGTGGCGTATCGCCTGCAAGCCGACGGCCAGTACGTCGGCTGGGCTAACGGCGACGTCGATTATCGCAACGGGATCTCGGCCGACGATTTCTACCTCATCGACGTGGCCTACATCCATCAGCCCCCGGCCGCGGCGGCAGCCTCCACGCAGCAGGCGTGGAGCATGCGCCGAATCAATGATGTATGGTGAGCTTGCCCGCGGTGCGCATCGCCTTTTGGCCGCCAATTCTCCCTGACCCGCCATATGCTGAAACGAATATGTGCTTTCATACCCATTAGGTGGTCTGTTGCGCAGATCGTCAGCTCCACAGAAAAAAACTGCCGCTTTCCCTCGGGAAAACGCAAACAGTGTTGCGCCTGTCGCGCCGCGCGGCGCGATCTGCGCAATAGCCCGGTAAGGGTGGACCACCAACGAAAGGAACCCATGATCCTCCTCAACCCAATCCTCACGCCCGAATCCGAAACCTCAGATCTCGAGGCATCAGTCGCCGATCTCCAATCTGAGATATTTGAAATCTGCAATCTGAAATATGAAATGCCCGCCCCTCCACCCGCCGATGCCTCCATGTCTCCGCGCCTCCGTGGTGAAAAACCCGTCTCCCCACGCCGTCTGGCCGCCAACCGCGCCAACGCCCTCAAGTCCACCGGCCCGCGCACGCCCCAGGGCAAAGCCCGCTCCCGTCTCAACGCCCTCAAGCACGGCGTCTGCTCCGACTCCCCCGTCCTCCCCAGCGAATGCGCGGCCACCTTCGCCACCTTCCGCCACGAACTGGAATGTGACCTCCGCCCCCGCAACCCCATCCAACTCACCCTCTTCCAACGCATCGTCAACCTCTCCTGGAAGCTCCGCCGCGTCCAGGAGGCCGAAAACCACCTCTTCGACATCGAGGCCGCCAAAGTCCCACCCAACGACGACGGCGCCCCGCCCGACCCCTGCCGCATCCTCGCCCACCGCTTCTCCGATGATCCCCACAACGGCTTCATCCTCCTGAATCGCTACGAGCAGGGCATGCACCGCGAGCTTCGCCAGCTCATCACGCGCTTCTTCCACGTCCAGAAACAAGTCCCCACCACGCCCTATTCCGATGAGGACCTGCAACCCGCTCACCACGCCCGCCGCGACGATTTCCCCAACTCCAACCCCGCCGCCGCGCCGCCCGACGGCAACCCTCCTCCATCCGACCCTCTGAAATCCGAAATCCCGAAATCTGAAATCTGCGATCTGAAATCTGATCTCCCCCCCACGTCTCCGTGCCTCCGTGGTGAACGTGAGCGAAACGAACCCACCGATCGCTCCGCCCCAAACCCACAACCTCCCGCCGCGCCAGAGCTTGCGGATTCCACTCCCCCTCCCGCGCACTCTCCCCTGCGGAACGAAGCCATTTCCATCCCGTCTGCCGCCGCGACATCGAACCAGAAAAACACCTCCGGAGAGGTTGAAAATCCCGGCCTCCCGCGACTGTCACCTGCCGATGTCACTGGCAACTGGCAACCCGCAACTGGCAACTCTCCGTGTGACCCGTGCGGCCTCGCTGCCGCGTCTATTGCCGCTCACACGCCTCGTCCGTATCCTGCCTCCCCAGGAGCGGCTCGCAAGTGAGCCGGTTAACATGCAACCATCTCGTCGTGAGTTTGTCGCCGCCATGGCCGGAACAATGCTGGCCGGCACGCTCTTGCGCGCTGCAGAAGCCCAGGTCCGCCCCAACATCCTCTGGCTGGTCAGCGAGGACAACAATCCGTATATGGGCTGCTACGGTGACAAGCTGGCGCAGACGCCGGTCCTGGACAAGCTTGCGGCCGAGGGCGTGCTCTACGAGAACTGCAACTCGCAGGCGCCCGTCTGCGCACGGCGCGATTCACGCTGATCACCGGCCTCTATGCCACAAGCTGTGGCCCGGCTCATCACATGCGCCCAGGGCCGGATCACGCGAGAAATCCGCGGCTTTCCCGCGTACCTTCGCGCGGCCGGCTACTACTGCACCAACAACTCCAAGACCGACTACAACGCGCCGGTCAACATCAAGGATGCGTGGGACGAGTGCAGCAACAAGGCCCACTATCGCAACCGGCCGAAGGCCGCGCCGTTCTTCGCCGTCTTCAATCACGAGGTCACCCACGAAAGCCAGGTTTTCCCCCAGGCCATCCGCAAATACCCGCCCATCGCCCATCCGACCGATCCGGCCAAGGTCGTGCTTCCCGCCTACCACCCCGACACGCCGGAGCTGCGCCGCAACCGCGCCAACTATTACGACCTCATGAATCGCATGGACACGCAGATCGGCCGGAAGATCGCGCAGCTTGAAGAGGAGGGCCTGCTCGATGACACCATCATCTTCTACTATGGCGACAACGGCGGCGTCCTGCCGCGCTCCAAGCGATTCTGCTACGAGAGCGGCCTGCACGTGCCGCTGATCATCCGCTTCCCGAGAAAATTCCAGGACCTCGCTCCGGCGGCCGCCGGCTCGCACATCGAGTCGCCCGTCAGCTTCGTCGATTTCGCTCCGACGGTCCTCAGCCTCGTCGGCATCGACATCCCCAAACACATGGAAGGCCACGCCTTCGCCGGCAAGCAGAACGCGGGCGCACAGCAGTACGCCTTCTGCTTCCGCAACCGCATGGACGACCGCTACGACTTCGTGCGCACCGCGCGCGACAAGCAGTATCGCTACATCCGCAACTACTCGCCGCACGTCATTTGGGGCCAGCACGTGCAGTACATGTGGCAGCAGACCGGCGTGAAGGTTTGGGAACAGCTTCACAAGGAGGGCAAGCTCAATGCGCAGCAGGACCTCTTCTGGCGGGAGAAGCCCGAGGAGGAGCTCTACGAGCTGGCATCCGATCCATCCGAGGTGAAGAACCTCGCGGCCAGCCCCGAGCACCAGCAGGTTGTCAATCGCATGCGCGCCGCCCTCGAAGAGCACATGCTCCGCACGCGCGACAACGGCTTCATCCCCGAAGGCTCGCCGCTGGAAGGCTATGCCCAGGGCCGCGATGCCAGCGCCTACCCGCTGGAGCGAATCCTGCCGCTGGCCAACCTGGCGATCAAGCGCGACCCGGCCAATCTGCTCAAGCTCATCGAGGCCATGTCCGATGCCAACGAGTGCATGCGCTACTGGGGCGCACTGGGCTGCGTGATGCTGCGCGAGAAGCTGCGCCGGCCGGCGATGGCCTGGGCAAGTGCCTGGGCGATACCTCCGGCTCCGTTCGCGTGGTGGCCGCCGAAGCCCTGTGCTGGATCGGCCAGTTGGACAAGGGCCTTGGGGCGCTTGAGGAATGTCTGCGGCATGCCAACGCATTCATGCGCCTTCAGGCGGCCAATGCGCTGGACCATCTCGGCGCCAAGGCCAAGCCCGCGCTGCCGGCCATCGAAAAGGCCGGCGCCGACAACAACGACTACGTCCGCCGCGCCGCCCGCTACACCGCCGCCATTCTGAAGAACGTCCCTCCACCCGAGGAGGGCCAAGCGTCAGCGCCCGCCCTGAGTCTGCGCGGCCCGGGGCGGGCGCTGACGCTTGGCGCTTCAGATCAACTTGCCTGCTTTCTTATCGTCATATCGAAATTCTTCACCATCGACGCATACATTGCCCAGACCACCGCCGCATACGCGCCGGCCGCCAGGAAGCTCCCCATGAAGATCCACAGCCGCGCCTCGATCATGTCGGCCGATGTGTCGCCGAAGCTCTTGCCGGCCGCCTCCAGCGGATTGATGAGCATCGACAGCAGCGTGAACGGGCTGAAGGCGCCGATGCCCAGCCCGAGTTTCTCCAGGTTCTTCTGGTCGATGGCCCCCGCGCCGCAGAGGCCCAGCGCCCCGCATGCGCCGGCCACGATCCCCACGCTGCTCATTACCGCCATGACGGTGCGCTTGCAGCGCAGCGACATCTGCATCCCGATGATCGCCGCGAAGGCGAACACCATGACGAGGATGACCGGCAGGATCACGATTGCCTCGGGCAGCACGATCCACGCCAGGCGCCGCTGCGCCCCGGCGTGGTGCGCATGATGTCGTAGACGATGAACAGGATCAGGCTGAACAGCGGCACCGCCGCCAATGGCAGGGCGAAACTCACCAGCCCGCGCAGCTTGCCCCAGATATAGTAGCGGCTCGTGATCGGCGTGCTCAGCAGCAGGTCCAGCGTCCCATCCTCCTTCTCGCGCGTCACGGTCGAAGCGGCCGACTGCGTCAGGATCAGCAGGATCACCGCGACTTCCACCATTACCGCGCCCAGCAGAAACCGCCGCGTCTCCACCTCGCCCAACGTCGTCTTGGGATAACCGACGCTCATAGCGGCGATGACGGCTGGCCGCGAGCCGCGATCCACGATCATCGAGCCGCGATCGACCACCATGTCCTCGCGCAGGTCCGATGGCGCGATGCTCTTGCCGGACATGCGCAGGCCCTGAAACGCTGGCTTGAGCTTGTAGACGACCGGCGTCTTGTCCTCCACGATGGTGATCGTCTTGTCGGCCTCGTGATAGCCGCCGACGCCGATGTAGCAGTCGCTCTGCACGCGGGTGGTGGACATCACCAGCAGCGTGATCGCCCCGATGGTCCCGGCCGCCATGAAGCCGTAGCGCAGGACCATCGCCCGGTTGGCCGACGCCTTGGTCTTGGCCTCGCGCCAGGCGATGGGATTGACCCACACGCGCCGCGGCCGGCGCGTGCGATCGCCCTTGGAGAGGCGCAGGAGCTGCAGGATCCAGCTTCGGATGGTGACGCTCGACTGCGCCAGCCGCCGCAGCAGCAGGATCGACGGCGCCACCAGTAGGAAGCTCAGCGTGAACATCAGCGTGATGTAGAACGTGTGCGGGCTGGAAAGATACCAGTTGATCGGCCAGGTGTAGTTCTGCACCATCCCCGGCTCGGGCGGGCGATAGCTGGGATCGCCGAAGATCACGCGCAGCGCCAGAAACGGATGCAGCCCGGCCATCCAGCTCATGTAGACGGGCTTGCCGGTCGAGGTCTGCGCCCAGGCGAAACGCAGATAGCCGAGCTGTTCGATCGCCATCGGCACCGCCAGGTAGAGGGCGATAACGATATAGAAGCTGAAGATGGTCCTGCGCGTGCCGACCTTCAGGACGGCGATGGCCATCGCCATGGCGCCGGTTACGAACGCGGTGGCCGATGCGATCAGGAACGACAACACGATGCTGCGGATGGCCACGCCGCCGAACACCTGCGTAATCGCGAAAATCGGCACGCCGCTGACCAGCAGCGCAATCACGAAAAACAGCCGCGAGAGCAGCGACCCCAGCACAATCTGCCCGTTGGTCAGTGGCGTGGAGAGCAGGATGTCATAGGTCTGATTGTCCTTCTCCTGAGTGATTGCGCCGGCCGTGAAAATCGGGGCGAGCAGCGCCACCAGGAAGAGCTGGAGATAGCTCATCCATGAGAACAGGTCCGCGCTGGTCTTCGTCAGCTCGGCCAGCCCGGCATTGCCCAGGCTGCCCCCGCTCAGGAGCATGACGATGACCAGGAGCACCAGCGCGGCCAGATACGCCCAGCGGATGACCAGGTCGCGCGTGCGCCTGCTGGCGCCCTGCACCACCCGAAGGAGGATCGGGTTGGCGGGGATGAGTCGCCAGAGATAGTCGCCGATGCCGAGCATCACTGTACTTTGCCCTTCGTCAGGCGCATGAACGCCGTCTCCAAATTCACCTCTTCCGCCCGCAACAGCGTCAACTGGAATCCCTCATTCACCAGGATCCTCGACACAAACCCGAAATTCTCCACGCCATCCTTCAACGAGACCTGGAGATAACCGTTGCTGGCCACGACCCCGGAGATATTCGGGTCCTTCGCCAGCAGCGCCGCCGCCTCCTCCTGCTTCTCCGCCACGCCCACGTCGAGGATCGTGCCGCCGCGGGCGCGGTGCAGGATGTCCGCCACCGGCCCGCTGTACAGCAGCTCGCCCTGCTCGATGATGCCGACCTTGTTGCACAGGTCGGCCAGCTCCGGAAGGATGTGCGAGCTGATCAGGATCGTTTTGCCCATCCGTCGCAGCTCCTTGAGCAGCTCGCGCATTTCGATGCGCCCGCGGGTCGAGATTCCCGGCCGGCTCATCCAGCAGCAGCACCTTGGGATCGTGCAGCAGCACCCGCGCGATCGACAGCCGCTGCTTCATCCCGCGCGACAGCCCATCCACCAGCGAATCCCGCTTGTAAGACAGGTCCGTCAGCTCCAGCACGTCATTGACCACCTTGGTGCGGGCCGTGCCGGTGATGTTGTAGGCGGCCGCGAAAAACTCGCAGTATTCCTGCACCACCATGTCCTCATAGGCGCCGAAATAATCGGGCACGTAGCCGATGAGCGGGCGGATCTGACGCGACTGATACCCGATCACCTGGTCGCAGATGCGCGCCTCGCCCCAGGTGGGCTGCAGGAGCGTCGCAAGGATCTTGATCGTCGTGCTCTTCCCCGCGCCATTGGGGCCGATGTAGCCGTAGCAGTCACCTTCCTCGATTTCGAGGTTGAGGTTGGCCAGCGCCACCAGCGTCCCGTAGCGCTTGGTCAGGTTCACGGTTTTGATGACCACAGCCATGCGGCTACTCCCGTTACTTATCCTCGTCGGCCTTGAACGGTTGAGTGGCCGGCCCGGTCCGCTCCAGCGGCACGATGAACTGATAGTATACAACGCCTTCGCCGCCAACCTTGCTCCCTCCGACACGCAGGGGCAGCGGCAGGGGGGCATCGTCGGCCGATCGGGCGAGGATGAGCAGCGCCCCGGCGCTGATCACGCCCGAGGCGTCGATCTGCCGGCCTGCGCGGCGAAGCAACTCGAAACGCGTTGTCTGGGCCTCCTCGCGCTTCTCTTCTGCCACTGGCGCGAGCCGATCGAAGATACTCAGCAACACGGCCGCGCGATTGCCGTCCGAATACACGGCATCCATCCGGTCGAGCAGCGGAACGCCGAAGACCTCTTTCATCCACCCCGCATTGAGCCACGACGATCCAACGGGATCATTCTTGCTCATGTCCTTCTTGGACACCTCACCCAGATCGATGCTCGCGCCCTTGGGCCAGGCCAGCCCGTTCCTCTCGGTCAGTCGCACGGCTGCATCATCGTCCTGCGAAGCGGTCGGGTGATAGACCAGCCACACCGATTGAAGATCGACACCCGAGTTGTTCGTGAGTGTGCCCGAAAGCGACTTCAGGCTGTCTCGGTTCACCACTGCACGCCCGCTGATCCCCCCAAGCTGCCCCACCCATCTCGCCTGCAGTTTCTTCAGCGTGCTGCGGAACGGGATGGAAATCTGCGGGTCGCCGCTGCTCGTGCGGTCGCGCAGCGGCACCTCGTATTCCAGGTATGCCAGCATCGCGCTGCTGTCGGACGCGTGCTGCGGATGCAGTGGATAGGGCATGATGTAACTGGCACGCTTTGGCAGGGTGTCCGCCAGCGCGATCGATTGTGCGCCATTGCGCGGGATATAGAGGCCAATCCGGCTCTGTACGATCGCGTTTCCATCCGGCGCGACCTGCACGAAGCTCACGTGTTTCACCTGGGGCGAGCCGCGCAGCGCCAGGCGCACCAGCAGCCCCGTCAGCGCTGTTGCCCCGAGCGCGCAGAGCGCGAAGAGCACCCACCCATGCTCCGTGCGCTTCTTGTAGCGAAGGTAGATGAAGCTCACCGGCCCGGCCAGCATCCAGTAGGCGATGAAGAACAGCACCGCCAGCGCCACCAGCGCTGCTCCGCGGCCGGCGTGTTCCATGCTGCCGAGAAAGGCCGTGCTGAGATCGGTGACGTTATGGGTCGAACGATAGTCCTGCTTGTAGGTGTTACCCTGGGGGCGCAGCTCGGCGTCACTGCCATCGCCGCGGATGGTCTTGTTGGGCAGGTCGAGCACGCGGTCCCAGATGCGCTCCCACCCCATGCGGCGATTCTGCCCGCCGGCTTGGACTTGCGCCTGCCCAGGTTCTGCGCCAGCCAGGTGACCGTGCCATGCCCGTACATCCATCGCGCCAGATACGGCGAGGCCGGGTCGCTGGCGCTGTTGAGGATCACGAACGCACCGCTCCTCGGCACTGCGCGGCCGATGGCGCTGGTGCGATCCGTCTGGTCGAGCCACGGATCGAGCACCTTGTCGCCATCGACGAACGGCCGCTCGTCGTGCGCCAGCGTCAGCTTCTTCGCCTTCTTGGCCTCCAGCACCTCCTTCGTCGATATCCCCGCCAGTTTCCGCAGCGACGCCAGATTCTTCTCCTCATCCTCGCGCACCACCGTCACCGGCATCAGCTCCGCCATCTCGCTGTTCTTGCGCTCTGCCAGTTGTCGCCGTGGCAGATCACCAGCCGCCCGCCCTCGCGCACATAATCGAGAATCGCGGCCAGCACGTCGTTGCTCAACCGCCCGGGCTCCGGATTCAGCCAGACGATGCTGTCTACCGCCTGATATCCGATCACGTTATCCGGCAGCTCGCCGGCCAGTGCGCGCTGAAAAACCAGCTCCTCATTGATGCCGCGCGAGCCGTAGTAGACATCATCCAGGAACGGCCACGCGGTGCCGGAGGAGATCACCAGGATCAGCCGGCTGCCCCGGTTGCTGTTGAAAAGCCCCGGCGCATTGATGTTGCGCAGGATCGGCGTGGCGGGGGGGATGGCAATGGGCGTGAGCTGCTGGCCGCTCTTGCTGCATAGGAAGACCCTGATGCGCTCCGACATCTCGCCCGGCGTCAACTGCGAGCGGGGGTCCCACAACCCATGCGGCTGCGGGATGAAATAGGTCCAGGCCTGCTCCTCATTCCGGCCGCCTTCGGGGCTGCCGTTGAGCGTTACCGGCCGGGTGTAGGAGACATGATCGCCGTCGATGTCCTCCTGGATGACCTGGATAATGTAATCCCGCGCCTGAGTCGTCTTGGAGGTGAGCCGCAGCTTAAGCGGTGTCCAGCAGTTCGGCCGGTAGAGCCCGGCGAAACCAATGCTCTCCACCTCGCCCTCCGCCTGCGCGAGCAAGGCCGAAGATGATAGAACAATCACGAGCCCCGCCAGCATCACCCGCATGGATAAGCATGGTAAGGCGAGGGGGGAAGGGCGTCAAATGGATGAGTCAGTCCTCAGTCCTCCAATTCGGCAAACAGCTCCGCCAGAGCGAGCGTGAAGCCCGGCAGCACCGCGCCGCCGTCGAGGCTGGCGTCTCCGCTCAAGGTTGAGGACCGATCCAGACCCTCAAGGACCGTCACCTTCCGCGCATCCGGATCAACCAGCCACACCAACCGCACGCCGGCCTCGAAATACTCGCGGCACTTGCGGTCGATCTCAGCGGACGTGTTGCTCGCACTGAGCACCTCAACCGCCAGATCGGGGACGAGCTGTGGAACGGGCTCACGCGGCACGCGCCCGCCCGGCAGGCGCTCACGCGAAAGGTAGGCCACATCAGGAATTCGCACCAGGCCGGGGAACAGCCGGACCATGCCGCCTTCACCAGTAACCACGCCCAGTTTCCCTGGCTTCACAAAAACACTGATGGCGGTCACGATCGCAGCCGCGAGTTGCGACTCCTTGAATCCCATGGGTTTCTCCACCAAGACCCCGTCCACCAGCTCGCACAGCCGCTTCTCGCGTGCCTCTATCTCCACGACGTCCGCCTCGGTCGCGGTGCCTGGCAGGGGATAGAAGCGGACCCGCACTGGCGAAATCCCTCCCAGCCGCTCCAGCAGGTCGGCCACCCTCGGAATCTCTGGCGACGAAACCAACAATGTGCTCATGGACGCCTCCGCATCGCCTGATTATACCCGAGTCGCCACTCGCCGCTACTTATGCCCCTCCGGCGGCTTCTCCCCCAGATACTTCTTCGCCACGGCCGAGGCGATGTCGATGTCGTTGATATTCGCCAGCGTGCAGAGCCAGGCGACGACATCCGCGAACTCCTCCTCCATGTTGGCCCGGTCGGTGCCGTTGAGCGCGGTGGCCAGCTCGCCGATCTCCTCGATGAACCAGAGAAACGTCTTTGGCGTGCCGCGGGCGCGGTTGACCTTCTCGTACTTGTTGAAGACGTGCTTCTGGAACGCGGCGATGGTGAGGGTTTCGGGGGACATGGGTGCGTATTTCGTATTTCGTATTGCGTCTGGCAACTGGCAACTGACAACTGGCAACTGACCCCTCACGGTTGCTCTGCCTTCGCCTTTTCCTTGGCCTTCCTGACCCATTCCCCAAGCACCGGGATCACCCGCTGCTCTCGCTCGATGGCCGCCTTGTCCCCCGCCTTTTCGGCCACCTTTTGAAGGACCTCGTGCGCATCGGGATCGTACGGGTTGATGTACACCGCCTCCATCGCGAACTGCTCGGCCTTTTTCGCATCCGAATCCAGGTACATCCGCGCGATGCGCTTGGCGAAGCGGTTGTCCTTCAGCGACACCTGGTCCAGGCGGATGAGCTGCTCCACGGCCTTCTCGCGCTGGTTGATCTCCGGCAGCAGATACAGCCCGGCCAGGCGCTGGTGAGGCATGGCATCGACGGGGCGGATCTTCGCGACTTCCTCCCACGCCTTGACGGCCTCGGCAAACTTGCGCCCTTGATCAAATCTTCGGCCTTCTTCACCAGCTCGTTGTACTTCTTTGTGCTGGCATCGTCATAGCCCCAGCCGGCGATCTGCTTCTCGGTCCACGCGAAGAATTCCTTGCTGAACGCATCCGGCGTGACGCCCAGCAACTCCTGAAACACCTGCTCCTGCGTTTTGCCTGCCCGGAACGCATCCATCATCTTGAGAATTGACGAGTGTCCCCATTTCTCTTCGATGTAGGTGCAGACCCAGTACGACTCGGCGTACGCCAGGGCGCGGTCCTGCGGGCGCTTGGGCCGGACGAACGCCCAGGTCAGCGCCTCCATGTTGAACAGCTCCTTGCGCTTCACGGCGTTGTAGAGCATCGGCACCCATTCCCAGCGCAGGGGCGAATGCTCCTCGCCCACAGCCAGGCCCTCGGTCATCCAGTGCGCGATGCGGTTGTCGGTGGCCGACAGCGTGACGGTGTGCGTGTACTCGTGCCGCAGCACCTGCGCCGAGTTGTAGGTGCCCAGGGTGTTCTCGCCGTCGCGCGGCGTACAGAGCGCGATCACCCGGCCGGTGCTCGCGCCCACCGTTCCGATCCAGGGTGAGCCTGTGATGTGCGCGGAAAAGGCCGCGTGATCCGGGAAAACCTCGATGTAGGTCTTCACGCCCGGCTCGTGCTTGAAAATGCCGCAGACGGCCTTGTGGATGCTCTCCAGGTAGTCGGTGAAATACTCGGCGATGAGCGGGTCGTTGGCCGAATCGTAGAAGATGACGAAGTGCTCGCTCTCCTTGCGGCTCATCTTGGCCATCTTGTCCAGGAGAATCAGGTAGTTGGCCGTGCGATAGTTGAACGGGTCCATGGCGTAGGCGTCGTCGAGGACCTTCTTCGCCTTGTCCTCATCGCCGCTCTGCGTGAGCAGCAGCCCCAGTCCGTTGTCGCCGATGAAAGCCACGGCGCTCGTTTGATCGCCTTCTCATACATCGCCTCAGCGCGAGGATATTGGCGCATGCCGCCGAGCTGCTCGGCCAGATCGAGATAGGCTGAGGCGTTGTTCGGATCGAGCGCCTCAACCTGCTTGAGCGTCTCCTGCACTTTGTCTTCCTGAAGCAGCAGCGCATGGCAGCTCGCCAAGAGCCCCAGCGCCTCGAGGTTCTTCGGCTGCCTGGCCAGCAACCGCTTGATGGGCCCGATGGCATCCGCGGGCCGGCGCTGCTGAAGCAGCGCCCGCGTCTCTAAGATATCGCCGTCGGGCGACTGGTCATCCACCTTGCGGATGGCGGCGATCTGGGCATCGGCCGCGTCAAAGTTCCATGTCTCCAGCGCGATCAGCCCGGCGAGCATGTGGGATTGCGCGTCGTTGGGATTCCCCGCCAGGGCCGCCTTAAGCTCCTTGCCGGCTTCGGGGGTGTTGCCGTGGGACATGAAATACTCGGCCGCCGCCACGTGCGCCGGCCAGTAGTTGCGGTCGATCACGTCGTAGGCCTGCACGAACACCTTGAGGATCTGCTTGTGCAGGTTGACGTCGGTGGCGTACTTCATGTTGAGCACGGCCCAGCGGTCGAAGGCCCGGCCCATGAGCGTGGCCTGCTCGGCGTCATCGAAGTCCTTGGCGCCCTGCCCCTGCCACTGGTCCCAGTAGGTGTCGTGAATCCACTCGTAGTGCTTGCGGGCGGTGTTGCCGTCGCCAACCTGCTCGCCGATGGCGGCCAGATAGAAGTGAGCCGGAATGGAATCGGGATGTTTCTCCAGGGCGGCCTTCAGCAGGGAGATCGCCTCGTCGCATCGCCCCATGTCGGCCAGCACCTGCGAGCGGAAAATCTCCGCGCGGAGCTGGTCTTTGATGTCCGGCTGGGACAGCGCCGCGATGGCCTCGTCACATCGTCCCAGCGCCGCCAGCGCCGTGGCTTTGACGATGGCGATCTGATACGGCTTGCCCTTCTTCGCCTTGGCGATCGTCATCAGCGACAGCTTGTACCGGCCGGCAAATGCCTGCGCGGGCCTTGTCAAGATCGTCGAAATAGGCCGGAAATTTCAGCTCCGGCAGCTTCTCCGGCAGATACTGATCCAGCCACTTATGCGGCGCCATCTCGCGCGAGAGGTCTTGCCCAAATCCAGCACATGGTAGCAGGCACAACACGCTGGCAACCAGGGTCGATCGCATTAGTGCTTTGCACATCATTCGTCACTCTTTGCTCGCAGCTCGCCAGTCAACACTCATCCCAGATTCAGGACGCGCCGGTGCTATCAAAGTTTCATCCGCAGCCTATTATACGGGCAGGTTGGACAAACCAAATCACATGAATCCATCCATCGACCAGCTCATCGGCAGTCGTGAAGCCTTCCCCATCCTCGGCCGCATGGATTTCTTCAACCATGCCGGCGTCTCGCCTCTGCCGAAAGTCTCGGCCGATGCCGTGCGCACCTATGCCCATCAAGCTGAGTCCACCGCGTATCTCGGCACATCCTGGTATCGCGACATCGAGGATCTTCGCAAGCTGTCGGCCAGCCTGATCAACGCCCATGCCGACGAGATCGCCTTCGTGAAGAACACCAGCGAGGGAATCGCGACCGTGGCCGGCGGGCTCGACTGGCATCGCGGCGACCGCATCGTGACCACCGCCGTCGAATACCCGGCCAACATCTATCCCTGGATGGACATCGCTGATCGCTTCGGCGTCGAGCTGGTGATGGTCCCTGAAGAGACGAGCGCCGATGGCCGGCAGCGCGTGCCGCTGGATACGATCCTGAAGGAGGCCGCGCATCCGCGAACGCGGCTGGTAGCGCTGTCGCACGTCGAATTCGCCTCCGGCCAGCGCCACGACCTCGCGGCAGTGGGGGAACTGTGCCGTAGAGGTAGAAAGCTGCTTTGCGTTGATGCGATCCAGAGCCTGGGGCTGCTCCCCGTGGATGTCCAGGCGATGAAGATCGACTTCCTCTCGGCCGACGGCCACAAATGGCTGCTCGCGCCCGAGGGCGCTGGCATCTTCTATTGCCGGCGCGATCTCATCCCCACCATGCATCCGCTGGTGATCGGCTGGATGAACGTCATCAACGAGGACGATTACGGCCACTACGATTTCACTCTGAAGAGCGACGCCCGTCGCTTTGAGTGCGGCAGCCACAACGTCGGCGGCCTGCTGGGCCTCAAGGCATCCGTGGAGATGCTCCTGTCGATCGGCGCCGATGCGACGGCCAATCGAATTCGCGTGCTGACCGATCATCTCATCGCCGGCCTGACGAACAAGGGCTATCGCATCGTCAGCCCGCGCGGCGATGGCGAATGGAGCGGCATCGTGAGTTTCGTATCCGATCGCCTGAATCACCAGCAGATCTTCAAGACGCTCCGCCACGATCACAAGATCGAGATCGCGCTGCGCGAGGGCCGGCTGCGCTGCTCGCCGCATTTCTATAACACGACCGATCAACTCGATCGGCTCGTAGCGGCGCTGGAGTAACCGTGGTTTGGGTGGCATGCTCACGCCGGCCGCGCGAGACGTTCATCAGCTCGGGGATCTGAGTTCGGCCGGCGTGGGCATGCTCGTCCGATGCGCAGTGGACGCCCCGCATGCCCACGCCCGGCGAGCAGACTCCCACTGGAAATGGGCATTACTAGCGCCGGGCGTGAGCATGCCACCCGCGGAAGCTTGCCCCTATCGCGCCGCCGTGCTCTAATTCAGCAACCCTGCGAGTGGAGGAACGTCATGAAGTTCTCGCTGATGCTGATTCTGTCGATCGGGCTGATTGCATCGGCCTCGCTGGCCGCCGATGCCCCCGCAACCGCACCCACCACCGCGCCGGTGAGCAAAGCGATGGCCGACGAGGCCAGGGGGCTTATCGAGCAACTCAACAGCAGCGACTGGCACCAGAGGCAAAAGGCGCAGGACCGCCTGGCCAACATGGGCTCGGACATCGCGCCATTGCTTCGGGAAGCGGCCCGGAAGGCCCCGGATGACGAGGTGCGGATGCGCATCGAGGCCGCGCTGCGGCAGATCGCGCAGACCGAGCGATGGGGGCCGACGCTCGTGACGTTGCACGTCAAGGAGTCGCCCGCGCAGAATGTCGCCGCCGAATTGAGCAAGCAGGGCCACATTGAGATCGGGCTCTGGTCCAACCAGCAGTGGGCCAACGTCGTGCAGGCGAATGTCACCATCGACGCCGACCGCGAGCCGTTCTGGCTGGTCATGAAGCAGTTCTGCCAGCAGACGGGCTTGGCGCCATATGCCTACGGCGCGAACACCGGCCGGAAGATCACGCTGATGCCCGGCGGCAGCAACTGGGCGCGGCTGCCGGGAAAGATGCAGGGGTGCTTCTACGTGATGCCGGCGTCGGCCAGCCGCAGTCACACGATCGACTACTCGGCCCCGGAGAATGTGTCGGGCAATTTCTCCTTGCAGTTCACGGTGATGGTCGATCCAAAGCTCCAGGTAGCCCGCTACTCGTCCACCCTTCGCCTGGATGAAGCGACCGACGAAAAGGGCAATTCGCTTATCGGGGCGGCCATGGCGGGCGGGAGCTACTCGTCGGGCAGCCCGTTCCAGTGCGGTTTGTCGGCGCAATTGCAGTATAAGCCGGGGACGGGCAAGCGCCTGGCGGTACTGAAGGGATCGGCCAGCTTCTCTGTCATGGAGAAGCTGGACACCTGGGAACTCGGGGACATCCTCAAGGCCAGCGACGTTGTGCATCTTCTTCCAAGCGGCAAGTACACCTTGAAGCAGGTGACCAGGGTGGGTGCGGCCTACACCGGGAAAGTCAGCATCAATGCGCCGGCGGAAGGCAATCAGCCGCCGATGAGCGACGGGGGATCGCTGCACCAGAACTTGCGGCTGGTCGATGCGGCCGGGAAATCGTACGTCGTGACGGGCACGAGCGGCTCGGGGCGGGGCATGGGTTACGATTACACGGTGAACTTCTCAGCCCGTGGCGGCGAAGAGGGCAACCCCGGCGAGCCGGTGAAGATGATCTGGCAGATTCCCGTGGAGATGAAGGAACTGACGGTACCCGTGGAGTTCAAGGATCTGCCGATACCGTGAGCGGCACCTCTCCATGCGATCCGTGAGCCGCGCCGGGTGGCATGCTGGAGACCGATTCAGGTCCTTCAGCAAATGGACGTCATACGCGGCCTGCGTGAGCATGCCGCCCGGAGATCAGCGCAGCTTGTCATCTTTGGCGACCAGCTTGGATTGCCCGCCGCTGTTTTTCGCGATGGCTTGGATGGCCTTGACCCACTCGGAATCGGCTTCGTGTTTCTTGTCCTCCCGTTTGGCAACCAAGCCGATAGTGCAGATTCGAGTCTTGCCGAAGTTGCGCTTGCAGAAGTCGACAACAGCGGCGTCACCGGGACCAGTGAAACCGTCATAGGTCAGCAGATAGATCAGATCAGGCTTCAGCGTCGTGGCGAATTTCAGCGCAGGCATGGGATCAGTTTCGCCGTGTGGCGTAAATGTCTCGATAAGTTGGTGCGCCCTGTGCTTGTTCTCGCTGTTGGCTGGCAGAAGGGACGATTTGTCTACGGCGCCAAACCCGAGCTCCTGGAGATAGACGAGATTGAATGACTGTTCCGGGACGAGGTTGTCTACCGAAGCGATCATCTCCTTGCAGAAGTCATCCCACCAGTCGATCATCCGGCCGCCGGGATCCGTCATGTAGACGATGCTCTTGGCACTGGTCTTGATCCCCAGGAACTGAACGGGTGGTGCGGCGGGCGCCGTGGCAGGCGGGTCTGCGAAGAGCATCCGATGAAAGACGCCGCCGGCGAGCCGAGATGCCCACGCCCGACGAGCAGCGGAGGAAGTCGCGTCTGTCCATCATGAGGACACCTTATTGATAGCGATAGTCTATCCAAATGCGGAGGCGGCAGCTACACGTAGCGGGTTGGGATGCACCACCCCAACCGCATCGATGGCATTCAGCCTCGCCGCAAACTCGATATCGGCATCGAGGCCGGCGGCGATCACATTTCGCCCGCCTTGAGCATCGCGAAGCGCGGCCAGCAGATCGTTCCTGGCCGAATCGAAGAGCCGCTGAGCTACCCGGGCGGCATCGCCCGAAATCTCCACCGGCATCCTTCGCTGAATCTCCGCGATCACCGCCCCTGCGCCGATCAGGTCTTCCATCGCGATCTGGCCATCCGTTCCCGCGCACAGCAGCGTGACATCGCGCCCGTCCTTGCTGACGGCGCGTGCCACGGCCGCCGCGTTCACCAAGGCCCCGACGAAGACGGCCGCCGCCCCCTGCGCCGCGACGATCGCGCGGGTGCCGTTGGTCGTCGCCATGAACAGCGTCGCGCCCCTGTGCGAGGCGTTGAAACCGCCCGGGCTGTTGCCCAGGTCGAAGTCGGCCGGCCGCAGGCATTTCTCCTCGCCGCATAGAACTCCGCGCGGGCCGGCGTCCTTCGCGGCGGCACGAGCTGCATCCAGGCTATCGAAAACACGGATTTCGCCGACACCCGCCGCCAGCGCTGCGACCATCGACGTCGTCGCGCAGTACGTCGAAGACCACGACGGTGCGATCCTTCAGATGCGACCTGGGCAGCAACTCAGGCAGAACCGCGACGTCGATCAGCATCGCCGCAGTCTATGGCCCGGCTCCGTCATGGTCCACTGTCGGCCGCCCTTGTCAACGGATGCGGGCCGAGGCGCACTACGAACCACCTCACGTATGAAACTCATGCGCCCCCGCCTCCAATATCCGAATCTGCCCCAGCGGGCTCACGAACTCCGCGCTCATCCCGCGCGGCAGGTCCACGCGCACCGCTAACTGGTCCTCGCCTGCCTTCTCCCATTCCACCCGGATCGCCCCCAGTGGCGACGGCACCCGCCCGCGGGCAAACTCCAGCTTCATCGCCAGCGGCGCAATGCGCACGTGCTTCCAGCCCATCTCCACCGGCATGACACCCAGCACCTGCTGGCTCAGGTGATACAGCGGCGACGCCGACCATGCGTGGCACCGGCTGCACGGGCCTTCCCAGTTCTCCCAGAACGTCGTCGCGCCTTTCTCCAGCATCCCGCCCCATTTCTCCGAAACGAGCTGAATCACCTCTTCGCGCAGCCCCGCCTCGGCCAGCGCATCCAGCACGTACGCATAGAAAAATGGTGACGCGGTCACGATCTTCCCGCGCCGTGACTGCGCCGGCTTGAGCAGCACGTCGCGCACAGCGCACTCTGCACATCCGGCCGCAGCTCCAGCAAAACCGCCAGCGCGTTCATGTGCTGCGACGTGCTCGCCACCATCGCGTTCTTCTCGATGTCAAAGCCATCGCGCCAGACCTTCGCCTTGGCATCGAAGAAATATCGCTCGCACGCCTCGGCCAGCGCGGCCGCCTTCTCGTGATACTGCGTCGCCAGTGCCTCCTGATCGAGCATCTGCGTGATCGCCGACGCCCATCGCAGCGCCTGCAAGTACATCAGATTCAACACGCCGCTGATGTTCCCGCGATACAACTCCGCCCAGTCCAGGAACACCCACCACCCATCGAAATTCCCGATCAGCCCGTCCTTCACTTCATGCGATGCCAGGAAATCGAACAGCCGCCGCATCGTCGGCAGGCACTCGGCCAGCAGTTCCGTTCGGCCGGTGTGAAAGAAGTAATCCCACACGCTGCCCACCCACGTGAGCATGTAGTCCGGCAACCGGTGCATCGGCGAATCGGTGGGGGGGTGGGCATGCAGCGAGCCATCGGCGGCCTGCGACTGCGCCACCTGACGGATGCCGCGCTCCAGCAGCGCCACGTCGCCAAACGCATACTGGTTGACCCGGAACTCCACCCGCGCATCTCCCCACCATTGCGTCTGCTCCCGGCCGGGGCAATCGACGTATCCATCGAACATGCAATTTCGCAGCGTTTCGCGCCCGGCCAGCCAGATCGCATTCAGCTTCGCATCGCTGCACTCGAACGCGCCAATATGCTCCACGCCCGCATGCACCTGGCGAACCCCCACGTAGCGCACCTTCATCGGCCTGGTCACATTGCGGAAGATCACCGTCGCATAGCGGAAGCCCTTGAAGTGGAACGGCTCCCACCGCTGCTCGCCCGGCCGGCAGCGATACCGGTCGGCCGGCGCCTCCTCGCAAATCCCGATCTTCGGCGTGCCCAGGATCACCGGCGCGCCGCTCTTTTCGACCTCCTCGGTATAGAGAATATCGACAATCTCATCCCCGGCCGCCTCCGCGATATCGAGGATGAAATGCCCGGTCCGCGTGATTCCCGCATCCAGCACGAGCATCGCAAAATGCCCCTCCGGCGGCGGCAGCACCGTGCAGCACTGCGCATCGTCCTTGGAGCGGCTCGCGAGCGAGCCGGTTAACATCGCCGCGGGATTCTCAAACAGCGCCTTGTCGCGCTTGCGAGTCTCCTCCAGCGGCAGATGATAAACATCATCGGCGATCTTGTACCCGCGCACATTCTCCCCGGTAAACTGCCCGGTCACGCTCGCGAAATTCTCCACATGGTCGGCCAGCAGCGGCACCAGCCGGCTCTCCATCGCCACCCACGGAAACGCCCCGGCCGGCCCGATCACGAATGGCTTGCCCCACCCCTGCTCCTCGCTTGCCACATACTGCGGCGACATCCAATCATGCGGATCGGCGTTCGCGTCAAAGTGCTCCTGGAACCCAAGCTGCACCGACAACCGCGCCACATCCTTCCGCCACGCCTTGGCCTCCCTGCAAACCCACCCCTCCGGCGTATGCACCGGAACCGCCGCGCCCCCGGCCTCGATCACGCCATCCACGATCAACCCCGACAAATCGCGATACATGCTCTGAAACGTCGGCACGCCAAACTGATGCGCGATGATGCAGATCGTGTTCACGCCCGCCGCCAGATGCTGCGCGATATCGAGCGTATCGTAACTCTGATGCTCCGGAAACGACCGCGCCGGCCCGAAATGAACCCGCCGCCCATTCACGTAAAGCGTATACCGCGCATCGGCCGAAATCCGAACACTCGCCCTCAGCGGCCGCTCACTCAGCTCCACCACCCGCCGAAAATACGCGTAATAGTTCCACGGCCGCGACAGGTGCTTCTTCGTCCAACACCACCGCGCCTGCCAAGATGCCGCCGTCGCTTTCTGCGATTCTGCCATACGGTTTCGAGCCTTCTTCCACGCCGTTCGTTCGTAGTGTGGGCTTCAGCGCTTCAGCCCGTATCTGGGATTTCACCGGCGGATTCTATTCGGTTGACGAAACGATTCTCCTTTGGGGCAGCGGTGAGAGCATTTTCGAGCAACGGCGGGGGAATGTCCAGTGGGCTCAATGCGGCGCGCACCTGCGCGTACTCGCCTGCCAGGGCTTGCCACCACCAACTGCCCCAAGTGCCAGGCGAAGATCAAGACCGGCACCACGTTCTGTGCGGAATGTGGGCAGAAGCTGTGATGATCCAAGCGACGTAGCGACGAAGCGACGAAGGCGGGCATTTGATAAGTCGCATCGATCGCGTTAGATTGAACGCGGTGGGGGTGTTCTTTCCGCAAATCACCATGGGCAGACGCGAACTTCAGGATTTGCCTCATTTGACGGCCGACGTGGCGCGACTGGTCAACGATCTCGAGAAGGAGACCGACCGCGGCGCGGCGCTGCTGGCGGCCGCATTTCTGGACGACGTGCTGGACGTCATGCTTCGGGCCGCCTTCGTTGACGATGGTGAGGCGGTCAACAAGATCATGGGCGCCGGCCGGCCGCTGGAGTCTTTCGGTGCCCGTGCCCATCTGGCCTATTGCATCGGGATCCTGGGCGTCGATGTCTATGCCGACATCAATCTCATCCGCGAAATCCGCAACGATTTCGCCCATCGGCATCCGACCAACTTCGAGTACCCGCCGATCCAGGCCAAGTGCCAGAAGCTCAGATGCGTCTCAGTGATGCTGACGGACGAAGCGTGTACGCCGCGCGAGCGGTTCGTGGTCGATGTCGTCCTGATCGCCAATCACCTCATCATCGAGACGGGTCAGACAAAGCACGCGCAGCCGGTCAATGCCTTCGCGCAGAATGGCGTGCTGCGGCTGAAGTGATCGCTCATTTGCCCTGGCTCAGGTGGATGAACGTTCCCTTCTTGTTGCCCACGATGACATCGGGAATCCCGTCGCCATTTAGGTTCGACCGCCTGCACCTGCGTGCCGACGCCGCTGTCGTCGTCGATCAGGTGGCCGATCCACTGCACGCCCTTGTCCTTGTCGCGCTTGAGTTCAAAGAAGATCACGACGGCCGGCGCACTGGGTTCGGCATCGCCGCTGGGGCCATGCGCCCAGAATCGCTTGCCGGTGAGGATCCCCTTGAGCCCGCTGCCGGTCAGGTTGACCAGATCGACGGCGTGAAGCTGCGAGTGCTTCCAGCCCTGGGCATTCTCCTCGGGCTTGGATCCCATAATCAGGTGCTTCTCGAAACTGATGGCACCCTGGGCATCCTTGATCTGCTTGTACCAGGCCAGGCCATATTGATGGCAGTGCAGCACGGTGATCACGTCGTTCAGCCCGTCGCCATCGACGTCGTAGACATACATCTGCGAAGGCCCATCGCCGAACTTGAAGTTGTGCTTGATCCAGGGATCGGTGCCGTTCCAGTTGGCCGGGCGCTCATACCAGCCGCCCCCTTCCAGCATGCACATGCCGCCATCGCCCTTGATGTCGCCGATGCCGATGCCGTGGGTGAACTGGCCGAACTTGCCCTTCTCGCTGATCGGATGCCAGACCCATTCCGCATCCGGCTTGGCCGGGTCCCATGTTGCAAAGCCAAAATTGCCGCCGTGATTGCAGATCAGTTCCGGCCGGCCGTCGCCGTTGATGTCGGCCCACATGGGCGATTCATTATCGATGCCCTTCATGGCCAGGTGTTTCTTCCACGCCCCGCCGCTGTTGCCGGGGTTCTCGTACCAGTAGCCTTCCTTGCCGGGGAAAGGCACGTAGAAGACGTCGGTCCAGCCATCGCCGTTGAAATCGGCACAATAGGTCAGGAAATTATCGGAGTAGCCCTTGGGGTCATATTCCTTGGGGGTGTAGATCTCGTGTTTCTTCGTGAAGTCCGGGCCTTCGTACCAGTAGGGGCCCGAGACGATGTCCATCTTCCCGTCCTTGTTGAAGTCGCCGTAGTAGGCGCCCTCGCAATAGAACTTGTCGGTAAGCTGGGTCTTCTTCCAGGTTGGGGAGGGCTTGTCCGCCGCCCATGCTATCGACGCCGCCGCCAGCAGGCCAAGAGTAATGGAGAGGTTTCGCATGCTGGTAATACACAACCTAAGGCGGCAGGTTGAATGAGCCTGATGACCCGGTGCTTCCACCTATGGATGCCCATGCTTGTTAAGTCGAGTCGTTGCCACGCCGATTGCCCGAAAAAGCGGGGTTGGTTTATCCGCCGGGGATGCATCATGATGCCGGCGGCAACGCAAAAAGTGCGATATGAGCTTGATTGACCTGATGGAAAGGCTGTCTTCCGCGGTGGTGACGGCCGACAGCGGCGATCTGCAGGGCCTGGCGCAGATGCACACCTACTGCCAGGCCATCCGCACCGAGGCGCAGCAGTTGCCAGGGCCGCGCCAGCACGTCGAGGCGGTTGGCCGCATGGCCTCGGAAGCCGAACGATTGCTGTCAGCGCTGATCCTGGGGGAGCTTGCGGATGCGGCGGCGGGTCTGGAGAAACTGAATCAGAGCGTTGCCGGGCTGCAGAGACTGGTCGCGGGGGCGATGTCAGGCGAAGGGGTTACCGCCGCGCCAGAGGACGACAGCCCGGCGCCGAGCCAGCCACCGCCGCCGGATGCCGCTGCGCCTGCCGTCGCGAGCGTGCCGGCAACCGCCAGCGAGGGCACTGGCGGCACAAAGGCCGAGACTGTCATCAGCGCGGATGATGCCTCGCTGGTTCAGGAGTTCATCGCCGAGGCCCGGTCTCACCTGGAATCCGCCGAGGCGCAGCTCCTCAAGGTCGAAGAGCAGCCGGATGACCCGGAGGCGGTCAACGCGATCTTCCGCGCGTTTCACACGATCAAGGGCGTGGCGGGTTTCCTCAATCTCCAGCAAATCTCAGCGCTGGCGCATGCGGCCGAAAACCTGCTGGATCTGGCGCGACAGGGGCGCCTGCGGCTCGTCGGCACGGCCGTGGACCTGGTGCTGGAGTCCGTGGACGTCATGAAGGCGCTGATCGCATTGCTCGAGGATGCGATGCAGAAGAGCACGCCGGTGGCACCGCACGCGGATCTCGAAAAGCTGCTGGCGCGGCTCAAGGCGTGTGCGGCCGGAGAGGCGATGGAGGAGGCGGCGGCGCCAGCGATGGCCGCGGCGACGGCCGCGAAGCCGGCCGATGTGCCCAAGCCACCCGCGGCCAGCCAGGCCGCGACCGGCGATGCAACCGTGAAGATCGCGACCGGCCGGCTGGACAGCCTGATCAACATGGTGGGGGAACTGGTCATCGCCGAGTCGATGGTGCGGCAGGATTATGCCGCGCTGGTGGGCAGCAACCAGCGACTGGTGCGCAACGTGTCGCATCTGGGCAAGATCACGCGCAGCCTCCAGGAACTGTCGATGTCCATGCGGATGGTGCCGGTGCAGGGGGTCTTCCAGAAGATGGCCCGGCTGGTGCGCGACCTGTCGCGCAAGGCCGGCAAGAGCATCGATTTCGTGATGACCGGCGGCGAGACCGAACTGGACCGCAACGTCGTCGAGGCCATCGCCGATCCGCTGGTACACATGGTTCGCAACTCCGTCGACCATGGCGTCGAGCCGGCCGACGTGCGCCAACAGCAGGGTAAACCCGCCAACGGGCGCGTCGAGCTCCAGGCGTTTCACCAGGGCGGGAACATCGTCATCCGGATCACGGATGACGGCCGGGGCCTGAACAGAAAGCGGATTGTCCAAAAGGCCGTTGCCGCGGGTCTGGTGAGGGAGGGCCAGGAGCTGTCGGATCAGGAAATCTTCGCGCTGATCTTTCATCCGGGGCTGTCGACCGCGGAGAAAGTGACGGATGTTTCCGGGCGGGGCGTCGGGATGGACGTGGTCAAGAGGAACATCGAATCGCTGCGCAGGCGCATCGAGATTCAGTCGGAGGAAGGCAAGGGCTCGACGTTCACGATCCGGCTCCCGCTGACGCTGGCCGTCATCGACGGGCTGGTCGTGAAGGTCGGCGCCCAGCGCTACATCCTGCCGATGACGAGCATCGAGGAAAGTCTGCGCCCGAGCGCCAGGAATTGTCCACGGTGGCGGGGCGTGGCGAGATGTGCATGGTTCGCGGGTCGCTGCTGCCGCTGCACCGGCTGCACCGCCTGTTCGGCATCGAGCCGCTGCACGCCGACCCCACCGAAGCACTCGTGGTAATCGTCCAGGACAACACGAGGCGATGCTGCCTGCTCGTGGACGAGTTGCTGGGCCAGCAGCAGGTTGTGATCAAGACGCTGGGAGATGCCATCGGACACGTGAAAGGCGTTTCAGGCGGCGCCATCCTGGGGGACGGCAACGTGAGCCTGATACTGGACGTGCCGGGCCTGGTGGACTCGGCCGTGGGACAATGACTTGAAAGGAGCAGAACGTGAGCACGGCAACAACTCAAGCCATGACCCGTACCGCGGCGGCGCGCGGCGGGAAATACCTGACGTTCGCGCTGGGCAAGGAGGAATACGGCCTGGAGATCCTCAAGGTGCGCGAGATCATCGGCTACATGGACATCACGGCGGTGCCGCGCATGCCGCCCTATGTCAAGGGAGTGATCAACCTGCGCGGTCAGGTGATCGCGGTCATGGATCTTCGCGCCAAGTTCAGCATGGAAACCGCCGAGCGGTCGGAGCAGACCTGCATCATCGTGGTGGAGATCCGGCGCGGCGACCGCAAGCTCTCGACCGGGATCGTCGTCGACCGGGTCAGCGAAGTCCTGGACATCCCGGCGGACAAGATCGAGGACGCGCCGGAGTTCGGCGCTGCCGTTGACACCGACTTCATCCTGGGCATGGGGAAGATCGGCGACAGCGTGAAGATCCTGCTGGATATCGGCCGGGTCCTGGGAGATGACGAGATGAACGTCATTGCCCAGGTGCAGTCGGATCAGGGCAAATAGCAGACGGAAAGGGGCTCGTGTGGCAACTGCGACTGCCCTGGCTCGGGCGGTGCAGTCCGGAGAGCGACGATGACAGGACAGATGAGACTACGGACGAAGATCGGATTGGGCTTTGGCGGCCTAATGGCCATTGCCATGGCGGTGGGAACGCTGGGTTACATCAGCGCTACCCGTAGCGGTACTGCAATGCACGAACTCGCCGCGATGATAACAGGCGCAGCCAGTGTTGATCGGAGCGACGTAGCGATGGCGCGGCGGTCTCCGGGTGGGACCGTGGCTTCCACGACGGCGCGCGCCGCGCAGATCTTCGCCGAAGACGGCGGCTGCGGCCGTGATCCCACGCGACAAGCAGGAGAATGCCGGCGCGGATGATTTCTCGGAGTTCAGCAAGGCGGCATGAGGGCCGCGCCACACGCAACGTCCGAACCGAGGAGACCGAAATGGTCAGTGAGGCGCACGAACTACTCAGTGAGGGCGATTTCCAGCGGCTCAGCGACGCCGTCTATCGCCATTGCGGCATCAACCTGCACGATGGCAAGCGGGAACTCGTTCGCGCCCGCATCAGCAAGCGGCTGCGCCTGGGTGGCTTCCCCAATGCCACGGAGTACGTCCGGCAGGTGCTCTCGGCCGGCGAAGGTGACGAATTCACCGAGCTGATCGATGCGCTGAGCACCAATCTGACGAGCTTCTTCCGCGAGATAGGCCATTTCGATCACCTCACGCAGAGCTTTCTGCCGGAACTGCTGTGTCGCAAGCGCAGCGCCCGCGGCAACCGGATTCGCGCCTGGAGCGCCGGATGCAGCACGGGCGAGGAGCCGTATTCGCTGGCGATCACGTTACTGGACGCGACCGGCGATGACCCATCCTGGGACGTGAAACTGCTGGCGACGGACATCTCCACGAAGGTGCTGGAGACGGCCCGGGCCGGCTTTTACGACAAGGCCCGCATTGATTCGGTGCCGCCGATGCTTCGCGGGCGTTATCTGACGTCGTCGCGTGCCGAGGGCCGCGGCGTGTACGAGGTGGCGCCGGCCGCGCGGCGGCTGGTCACGTTCGCCTATCTGAACCTGATGGAGCCCTGGCCATTTACCGGGCCTTTCGACTTCATCTTCTGCCGGAACGTCATGATCTATTTCGACAAGCCGACACAGCAGAAGCTGGTGAACCGGTTCTGGGACTGCCTCGACCGTGGCGGATTGCTGTTCACGGGGCATTCCGAATCGCTTACCGGCATCTCGCACCGCTTCCGTTACGTTCAGCCGACGATCTACGCCAGGGATTGAGGAGAGCGCCCGTGATGATTGTTGTCAACGTCTCGGACATGCGGACCAGCGGCGACGCCGCCGACGTCCTGGCGACCTACTCGCTGGGATCCTGCATTGCCGTCAGCGCGTACGACCCCGTCGTGCGGGTTGGCGGGATGCTGCACTATCAACTGCCGGCGTGCGACATGGACCGCGATCGGGCCAGGGCCTGCCCGCTGATGTTCGCCGACACCGGCATTGGGCAACTTCTGCAGGAGCTTCTTGCGAAGGGCGCGCAAAAACGGCGCCTGAAGGTCAAGATCGCCGGCGCCGCACAAATGCTCGGGGACAGCAATCTGTTCAACATCGGCCGGCGCAACCATGCCGCCGCCCGGAAGGTCCTGTGGCAGCATGGGCTGTTCATCGACGGCGAGGATTGCGGCGGCACCGTGCCCCGCAATCTCTATCTTCAGATCGCCGACGGGGCCGTCAGCGTGAAGATGCAGGGGAAGAGCGTCGTTCTTTGAAAGAAGACTTATGGGCTACCGATTCCTGATTGTCGATGATTCGGCCACGACGCGGGCGATCATCAAACGCACCATCCAGATGGCTCAGGTGCCGGTGGAGAGCATGCTGGAAGCGCCCAACGGCGCCGATGCGCTGCGCCTCCTGTCCGGCGCCCCGGTCAACCTGATCCTGGCCGACCTGCACATGCCGGAAATGGACGGCGTCGAGATGGCCAGGCGCATTCTTGCCGACGAGGCCACGCGCACCATCCCGATCGTCGTCGTGTCCGCCGAGCCCAATCCGCAGCGCATCCAGCAGATCCTGCAGTCGGGTGTCCGGGCCCACCTGCGCAAACCGTTCACGCCGGAATCCGTCCGCAACGTCATCACCGAAATCCTTGGAGTCGCCCATGCATGAGCTACAGGAACTGGTTGCGATCGAATACCTGGCCGAAGCGCTGGAGCAAATGGCCTTCATCGGCGTCTCGCCGCTGGATGAGCCGCCGCCCGCGCCCTTGAAACCGGTGATGTTGAGCATCGACTTCCGCGGCCAGCAAGCGGGCACGGTACAACTGCTGGCCCCGCTCGATTTGGGCGCCGGCATCGCCGCCAATGCCCTGGGAACCGATCCTCAGGATCCCGAGGCGCAGAGCCGGGCGGTCGACGCCTTGCGCGAGCTGCTCAACGTGGCGTGCGGGCTTCTTCTGACGGCCGCCAGCGGCGGGGCCGCCGATGCCTGCGAGATGTCAATCCCCAAATTGGCGGAGCTGGATCCCGCGCAATGGCAGCCCCTGCTGGCCGGCGGCGATTTTGCCGCACTCGATGCCGATGGGTATCCGGCGGCCATCCGCGTGACGCTTTCGATGCCATGACCGCAGTGCCAACACATCCTCGCAATGCGCAACGCCCGATCCGCGTGCTCGTCGTGGACGATTCAGCCGTCGTGCGGCAGCTCCTCACCCGCGAGTTGCAGCGCGACCCGCGGATCCAGGTGGTCGGGACAGCGCCCGATCCGTACGTCGCCCGCGACAAGATCGTGGAGCTGCGCCCCGATGTGCTCACGCTGGACGTCGAGATGCGGCGGATGGACGGCATCACGTTCCTTCGGAAACTGATGCAATACTATCCGCTGCCGGTGGTCGTGCTCAGTTCCCTGACCGGCCGCGGCACGCAGACCGCCATCGACGCGATGGCGGCGGGGGCCGTCGACGTGGTTGCCAAGCCCGGCTCGGCCTACTCGGTCGAGAACCTGGGGGCCGCGCTGATCGAGAAGATCAAGCTGGCCTCCCGGGCCCAGGTGCGCGGGGTTTCGGCCGAGAGCCCCGGGCAGGTCCTCCCCTCGCCCGCGCTGTCGAAGACGACGCACCTCGTGCTGGCCATCGGAGCGTCCACGGGCGGGGTGCAGGCGCTGACGGAAGTGCTCACCCGGATGCCGCACGCCGCGCCGGGCATCGTGATCGTGCAGCACATGCCGGCCCATTTTACGGCGTCCTTCGCGCAGCGGCTCGATACCGCCTGCCAGATCGAAGTCAAGGAGGCCGCCGATGGCGACGCGGTGGTCGCGGGCCGGGCCCTGGTTGCGCCCGGCGGCAGGCACATGCTCCTTCAGCGATCGGGCGCCAGCTACTATGTCGCCATTCGCGACGGCCCGGAAGTCTTCCATCAGAAGCCCAGCGTCGAGGTCCTGTTCAACTCGGTGGCGAAGTGTGCCGGTGCGAACGCCGTCGGAGCCATCCTGACGGGCATGGGCGCCGACGGCGCCGAAGGGCTGCTGAACATGCGGCGGGCCGGTGCTCGCACCATCGCCCAGGATGAGAAATCAAGTGTTGTCTTCGGCATGCCTGGCGAGGCGATCCGACGGGCGCGGCCGAGCGCATCGTGCCGCTTTCCGAGGTTGCGTCGGCCCTGCTGTCGCTGGCGCAGTCACGAAATACCAATGCGCACGCTGAAGCGTGCTGAAGTCCGAAAGTGGAGGAACTATGCAGACCGTGCAGAATCAGCCGCCGGCCGTCATCGAGCCGAAGTTGATCGTGCCGTTCGTCAACTCGGTGCGAAACGTCTTCTCGACGATGGTGGGCATGGCGACGCGGGTGGAGCGCCCGCAGCTCAAGTCAAACCCGGCCCCCATGTACGACGTGTCGAGCATCATCGGCTTCTCGGGCGACGTAATCGGGTCCGTCGTTGTCAGCTTTCAGCGCGCGGCGGCGGAAAAGCTCGTGGCCTCGTTCGCCGGCGCGCCCTCGAGTTCGGAACTCCGGATTTCGCCGATGCCGTGGGCGAGCTGGCGAACATGATCGCCGGCGGCGCCAAGCGGCATCTGGGAAACCTCGCGAGCATCACCGTCCCGAGCGTCGTGATCGGCTCGGGCCACGTGATCGCGCGGCTGACCGACGTGCCCTGCATCGTCATCCCGTGTCAGACGGATGCGGGCTCGTTCGCCGTCGAAGTGAGCATCAAGCAGATCAAGCCGGCCCAGGAGGGCTGAGAGAGGAGAACGCCATGCGAGTGCTTCTGGTAGACGACTCGCGCACCATGCGCAACATTCAGAAGAAGGTGTTGGAGGCGATGGCGCCGGTCGAGTATTTCGAGGCCGGCGACGGTCTGGAAGCGCTCTCGATCCTGGCGGGCGCCGAGCGATTCGACCTGATCCTCATCGACTGGAACATGCCCAACATGGACGGGCACACGCTGGTGCTGCGAATCCGCGAAAAAGACAAAGCTACGCCGCTGATCATGGTGACCACCGAGGCCGAGAAGCAGCGCGTCGTGGACGCGATCAAGGCCGGCGTGAACAACTACGTCATCAAGCCCTTCACGCCCGAGTCGCTGCTCGAGCGCTGCAGGCAGACACTCGAGCGGCTGAAGGCGGCGGCCTGACGACGCTCGCCGAGGAGATCCCCATGGTTGCCTGCGCCTCAGGGTCTGCCGGTCCTGCCGGGATCGTGGACGTCCCCGGCGATGTTGATCCGTCGGCCGGGCCTGTCGTCACCCCCTGCGGCGTGCTGGTTCACGGGAGCGTCCGCAACGGCGCGCGCCTCGAGAGCCAAGGCACGATTCGCGTGCTGGGAGATGTCGAGGCGGCGGAGATCAGCGCCTTTGGCGACATCCTGGTGGAAGGCGGCATCGCCGGCCAGGACAAATCGACATGCTCGGCGGGCGGGAGCGTGCGCGCCAGATATCTGAACAATGCCCGGATTGAGGCCGGCGGCGGCGTCACGGCCGACACCGAGATCGTCCGCTGCTCCATTATCTGCCGCGGTGCCTTGCGGGTGGACGATGGCGTGCTGGTGGGGGGCCATGTCGTCGCCAATGGCGGAATCACCTGCCGATCGCTCGGGAGCGCCTCCGGGGCCGCGATCATGGCCGAAGTGGGGATTGACGAGTGCCTGCGCCGGGCTGCCGGCGTGGGCATCCCGCAGATCCAGGCGGATTCCAAGGAGGCCGCTCGCATCCGGCAGATCGTGGAGCCGCTCATGCACAATCAGAAGTCGCTCAACGCCGCCCAGAAAGAGAAGGCGACGGAGCTGCTCTTTGCGCCAGCGAGCTGGAGCATGCGGCGCAGCCTAAAACGATGTCACTGAAAGCGGCGGCGGAAAAGGTGGCGGCGGCCTGCTGCGCTGAGATCGTCGTTCGCGAGTCCGTCTGCGCCGGGGTCACGCTCCGTTTCGGTCGCCGCGAAACCACGATCAGGGCCCAGTTGGATGGCCCGGTCCGCTTGCTGGTGCGCGAGACGGGCGGAGGGGTGATCGTGGCCGTGGGCGCCGGGGGTGAGGTCACGCCGCTGGCCACGGCGCGGTGGTGGACGAGTCGCTTGATGAACTGGCCCGCCTGCTGGCTGCATGAGGAAGACATGAACGTCGCCTACATCAACCCGTTCATCCGCGCAGCCAGCAACGTCTTCTCGACGATGGTCAAGATGCCGGCCACCCTGGGAAAGCCGTATCTGCGCAACGCCGATCAGTGCGTTAGGAGGAAGTGCGGGATCTCGGTGTCCATCGGCCTGTCCGGTACGGTGAGCGGCATGGTCGTGCTCAGCATGTCGGAAGCGGCCGCGCTGGCCATGGCCTCGGGCCTGACGGGTTCGCCCCTCGGGCGCCTGGACGCCGACTGCTACGATGCCGTGGCCGAAATCGCCAACATGATCGCCGGCGGCGCCAAGCAGCACCTGCCGGGGGGCCTGACCAGCCTCTCGCTCCCGAAGCTCACGCCGACGCGCGACGTGGCCTACCCGCGCGGCCCGGTCGTGGCCATTCCATTCGAAAGCGGGGTTGGGCCGTTCGTCATCGAAGTGGCCCTGCGCGAGGCCGCCTGATCGGCCGGCGTTGCGCGTCACCAAGCCCGGAGCGACACATTATGGGCCCTGCCGTTCCCATCGGCCTCGCCGACCCGCCCTTCCACCCTTGCCCCGTTTGACTCCATCGCGGTTGGATTGGATATCTTCCTCGATGGTATCGGTAATCTCCACATCGGCCGCGCATTGCGCTCGCGGGGGCTTCACGCTCATGGAAGCCGCCCTGGTGACCATCATTGTTGGCGTCGGCGTCGTGGCCATGCTGCAACTGCTCGCGGCCGGCACGATGTCCAACGCGGAATCGGCCGAATCCACCATTGCCCAAAATCTCGCCCGCAACATCCGCGAGCTCTCGCTGGGCCTGGCGTTCACGGACCCGGCGCAGCCCACCCACTGGGGGCTGGAGACCGGCGAGACGATTGCCACCTGTAACGATCTCGACGACCTGGACGGCGCGGTCATCTCACCGCCCATCGACGCGCCGGACGGTCCTCACCGATCTCAGCGGGTGGACGCAGAAAGTCACGGTCCATAGCGTGGACCAGAACAGGCTGACGTTCAACACCGTCAACGGAAGCACGCCCGCGTCGCGCGTCACTGTCACCGTCAGTCATAACGGGCGCAACATCAGCACGCTCAGTTGGCTGGCCTTTGACACGCAGGAGTAGGTTACCCGCCAACAGGAGAAACGCCATGGCTGCTCCACTTCGTCGATTCCGCCGGGGCATGGCCGCAGTGATCGCCATGCTGTATTTGGCGCTTTTCGCGGTGCTCGCGGTGGGTTTCTACGCGGGCACCAACGTTGGCATACAGGCAGCCTCCAACGAGCAGCGGGGCTCCAGCGCCAGTCTGGCCGCGGAATCGGGCATGGAATTCGTGCGCTACCAGTTGGCGCAGATCGTCGTTCCACACGGCACACCGCTCTCGGGCCTGTTCGCGCAGGTGTATTCGCAGCTCCAGACGAATCTGAACAACACGTCCAACTTCGCGGGTAAATCGATCACGTTGACGAACAGCGTGATCAGCATCCCCGGCGGCGCGGGCAACTATGTGACGCTGGACTCGAACGGCGGCCGGTTCAGCGGCACCATCGAGTACCTGGGCCAGAAGCTCCGGGTCAAGGTGGTGGGACAGTCGCGAGACAACAACTTCATCCGCGCGGTCCAGATGGACTATGACCTGGCCGAGCGCACGGCGCCATCTTCAACTACGGCGTGGCCTCGCGCGGGAAGATCGCAACCTCGGGCTCCTCGCGAATCAAGGGCGCAAATAATGCTGCGCAGGGCAGCGTGCTGTCCACGTGCATGACCGATCCCGTTCCGGTGTCGATCCAGGGCAAGGAGGTCAGTGGCGACATCAGCATTACCAGCAACACGGGCTCGGTGTCGATCAAGTCGGGGGCATCGGTTGGGGGTACGACGAACCTGAGCGACATCTATGCCAACCACGTCCACACAGGCGTCAACGCCCCCGAGTTCCCGACCATCGACACCGATGCATACAAGGCGTACGCCACCAACACCTATGCCGGCGGAAACTCCCTGAACAACTGCGTCATCCCCCCGAACACCAATCCGCATTTCACCGGCGGCGTCACAATCACGGGGGTGCTGTACGTCCAGACGCCCAACAGGGTCACGTTTGGAGGCAATGTCAGCATCCAGGGCGTGATCGTTGTTCAGAACAACCCGACGGGCGATATCACCACCAATCAACTGAACTTCAATGGCAATGTCAGCGCTACGGGCGTGGATACGCTGCCAGACACCTATGGCAACCTGCGCAAACTCACTGGCTCGTTCATTCTCGCTCCCGACTTTGCCGTGAGCCTCACGGGCAATTTCGGCACGGTGAACGGGAGCATCGTCGCCAGCCAGACGAGCATGACCGGCAACGCCACCGGCACGGTCATGGGAAGCGTCATCAACATGGACAACAACCTGATGACAGTCAGCGGCAGCAGCGAGATCATCATCGCCAGCACGGGAACGACCAACTATCCGGCCGGCGTGTACTTCAGCAGCCGCTATGCGCCACTGCCGGATACCTACGACGAGGTGCAACCATGAGGGCCGCGCGAAGGGGCATGAGCATCATCGAGGTGTCGATCAGCATGACGATCTGCGCCATGCTGCTCACGGCCGTGAGCATTTCGTTCTGCGCCTCGGCCCAGCTCGTCAACGAAAACGACGAGTTCAACCGCGCCACCCAGGCAACGCGCATCGCCATGAACCAGATGCTGGCGGAGATTCGCCGGGCCCACTCGGCCAACGTCGTCGGCAGCATGCAGTTGTCGCTGGTGACGTTCGATGGATATAACCGGACCTACACATTCGATCCGGGCACGCGCAAGCTGACGCTTCACACGGACGAGATGACGCTGGATCATGACCCGGTGCTTGCCGAAAACGTGTCGAGCTGCACGTTCAACACCAGCACGCGCACCGACAGCGGGGGGATCACCGTCGTCACCGCCCTGAGCATCACCCTTGACATTGCCGTCGGCAACAACCACCTCAAGCTGAACGGCGCCGCGGCGCTGCGACGCGAGGTGCAGTACGATTGACTCATGTCTGAAGCGGAAGCGTCAGCGCCCGCCCATAGGTTGAGCGGGCGCTGACGCTACCGCTTCAGACGAACCGCGCATGAAAAACACTCAAATGGGGGGCCCATTCTGTCCGATAAACACCAATGGCATGCTCGCATGGCTACGGCGATACCGTGCGCTCTTCGGCGGCGAGGCGGCTGAGCCCCTCGCGGAGCGGATCGACCCTGCGCAGCTCCTCGGCCGCACGCCCGTTAACCTCGACACGCCCGAACTTCAGCGATTCCTGGCCGGCAAGATCGTTCTCGTCACCGGCGCCGGTGGCAGCATCGGCTCGGAGATCTGCCGGCAGATCATGAAGTTCTGCCCGCGCCGGCTCCTGCTGCTGGACCAGGCTGAAAACGCGCTGTTCGAGATTGACCGCGAGCTGCGCGAGCGGTGGGTCGGCGCTGATCTTCGCCCGCTCGTGGCCGACATCGGCAACCAGCGCCGCATCCATGGCATCTTCTCAAGCGAAAAGCCCGAGGTGATCTTCCATTGCGCCGCGCACAAGCACGTGCCCATGATGGAGGCCAATCCCGGCGAGGCGATCAAGAACAACGTCTTTGGGACGAAGATCGTGGCCGATGCCGCCCTGAAGGCCGGCTGCCATGCCTTCGTCATGGTCAGCACGGACAAGGCCGTGAACCCCACCAGCGTCATGGGTGCGGCCAAGCGCTGTGCCGAGATCTATATCCAGCATCTGGCGGCCGACAAGTCCTCGGCGACGCGATTCGTCGCCGTGCGCTTCGGCAATGTGCTGGGCAGCAGCGGCAGCGTCGTGCCGATCTTCCAGAAGCAGATCGCCGCGGGCGGGCCCGTCACCGTGACCCACCCCGATATGCAGCGGTATTTCATGACGATTCCCGAGGCCAGCCAGCTTGTCATGCAGGCCGGCGCCATCGGGCGCGGCGGCGAGGTGTTCGTCCTCGATATGGGTCAGCCCGTGCGCATCCTCGACCTGGCCAATGAGATGATCCGCCGCGCGGGGTTGAAGGTGGGGGAGGATATCGCCATTCGCATCACCGGCGTTCGCCCCGGCGAAAAGCTCTTTGAGGAACTGGCCAACGACAACGAGCAGACCTGCCCCACATCGCACGCTCGCATTCGCGTGTGGCGGCTGCCGGCGGTCTCCGCGCAGCACGTCGAGAGAATGCTGCGGGTCCTTTCCAATGTCGTCGATGCCTCTCGGGCGCAGGTCATCGGGGCCCTGCGCGAGTTTGTGCCGGAATACCAGCCGCCCGATGCCGCGGCCACGCCGGCCGCACCCACCATGCGCCTCGTTCACGCCGCGGCGTAGCGCGGCGGCCGACTTGGGGTCGGGGCTGATTCACGGGATCGCGTCGATGCGCGTCATACTCTGAAGAACACCTGTGGCCCGACCGCAAAGTGCTTGCAGAGCGCGGAGATGTTCGACTGGCTCAACTTGCGGCGACGTTTGATTATCTTGGTTCCCAGTGATCGGTTGCCGAGAACTCGGCCCAGATCGGAAGGGTTCATGCCGCGCTGTTGCATCAGTAGGCGGAGGGTCTCAATGGGGTCTAGCTTCCGCGTGTTGATCGGGTGGTGTTCCTTCTCATACTTCTCAATAGCATCGGAAAGCAGTTCCAGATAGTCGTTCTGGTCGTCGGTTCGCTTGGAAAGAACGGCCAGACGATCTGCAACCTCCATTGCGTTGTCCAGATCAACTTCGTCATGAATCGGACGGATCGGATATTGTGCATAGAGTTCCGACAAGACTTTCGGAACGGCATTTCTGTTGGCATGCGTGAGGCCCTTCATAGTTCATTCTTCCAGTAGTTCTTGTCGTATTCCTCGTGGGTCATGATCCTCAGCACGAAAACCCTTGGGTGATCGTAATGAATGGCAGCGACGAGTCGGTACTTGTTGTTGTGGATGTCAAAGACTGCCACCGTGTTTCCGCTCTGGACCTTCACAAGATCGACCGTCGCTCCAAAGGACAGCTTTACGGCTGCCGGGTTTTTCCACTCAGCCGAATCGGTTATGGCATACCACTACTTCGCCGGCTTGACCGGGCTGGGCCAGTCGCTGGCGGCGGTCTTCTCATCCGGCACGCCCAGCGCGCAGAGCGCGCCGATCGCCATGATCGCGTCGCCCATCGGCTTCATGTGAACGCCATCGCTGGTGAGCCAGTTGCCCTTCTGATCGGCCGGCTTCTTCGCCAGGGCGGTGAGGAACATGCCGTAGAGGTCGACGAACGTGCATTTCTTCTGCTCGGCGATCTCCTTCTCGGCCGCCACGTACATCTTGAGCCGCTTGTTGCCCTCGGTGTTGACATCTTCCTGGATGACGGTCGGCGTCAGGATGATGACCTTGATGCCGGCGGCCTGCGCCATGTCCACCATCTTCGTCACGTTCTCCTTGTAGGTTGCGAGCACCTGGGGGTCGTGGTCCTTGTTGAGGCGGTGCCACACGTCGTTGATGCCGATGCTGATGGTGACGAAGGCCGGCTTGAGCGCGACGACATCCTTCTCGAAGCGAGTAACAAGCTGCTCGGCCTTCTGGCCGGAAATGCCCTTGTTGACGACCTTGGCGATCTTGAGATCGGGATACTGCTGCGCCAGCACCGCATCGATCATCCGCAGGTAGCCGCCGCCCTGCGTGATTGAGTCGCCGATGGCCACGATCGTGCTGCCCTCCTTGAGCTGAAGGTCCTTGGGCATGTCGGCCGGCATGGCGCCCACGAGAGACAGAACCATCGCGAACAGCTTGGCAATCGCAACCTGCATAGGGGTATTCTCCTTATTCGCACATTACGCATCAAACGGCGACGCGTTGAGGAAGACCGCCAGTGAGGGCACTGGCGGCACTTTCGCGGTACACCAGACTTCGCGACTCCTTACAGCAGTTGCCATGCGGGGGCAATCTGCGGCATGATAGCGTGACATGTCCAGCACGCTCAAACGCATTCTCGTCACCGGCGGCGCCGGCTTTCTCGGCTCTCATCTATGCGACCGCCTTGTGGCGCAGGGCCACGATGTCATCTGCCTGGACAATTTCTTCACCAGCCAGAAGACCAACGTGCTGCATCTGCTGGGCAAGCCCAATTTCGAGCTGATCCGCCACGACATCATCGAGCCCATCCTGCTGGAGGTGGACGAAATCTACAACCTGGCGTGTCCGGCATCTCCGGTGCATTACCAGTACAACCCGGTGAAGACCATCAAGACGTCGGTGATGGGCGCCATCAACATGCTGGGGATGGCCAAGCGCGTGCGGGCGAAAATCCTGCAGGCGTCGACCAGCGAGATCTACGGCGAGCCGCACGTCCACCCGCAGCCGGAGGGGTACTGGGGCAACGTCAACCCCATCGGCGTGCGGAGCTGCTACGACGAGGGCAAGCGATGCGCGGAGACATTGTTCTTCGACTATCACCGCATGAACAAGGTGAACATCCGGGTCGTGCGCATCTTCAATACGTACGGGCCGCGGATGCACCCGTACGATGGCCGGGTGGTCAGCAATTTCATCGTGCAGGCCCTGGCCGGCGAGGACATCACGCTCTACGGCGACGGCCTGCAGACGCGCTCGTTCTGCTATGTCGATGACCTGATCGAGGGCATGATGCGGATGATGAACGGGCCGGATGATCTCATCGGGCCGGTGAACCTCGGCAACCCCGGCGAGTTCACGATGAAGCAGCTTGCGGAAATGGTGCTGGAGCTGACCGGGGCGAAAGTGAAGATCGTTCACCTGCCCCGGCCGGCCGACGACCCCAGCCAGGCACGGCCCGACATCGCCCTGGCGCGGCAGCGGCTCGCGTGGGAGCCGAAGGTGCCGCTGCGCGAGGGCCTGTCGCGGACCATCGAATACTTCCGCGGGCTGGACCTGGGGCGTTATCGCAAGCCGACGGACCACACCGCGCACAAGTTGTCGGAGGCCTTGACGGCGTGCTAGCCCAGCGTATACCCTAGTGTATAAGCATTTCAGTAACTACTGAAACAGGAGCCACGATGGTGCCATCCACGACTACCACCGCGCCGACGTCGCCGGTCCGGGAGCAGCTCAACGCCGCCCAGGACCTGTTCATCCGGCGCTGGGGGGAGATGGGCCAGACCTGGGGCATCAACCGCACGATGGCCGAGATCCACGCCCTGCTCTACATCGTCGCCCAGCCGCTCTGCACGGACGACGTGATGGAGCGGCTGCACATCTCGCGCGGCAACGCCAGCATGTCGCTGCGCGCGCTGTGCGACTGGGGAATTGTCCGTCGCGTGCATCGCCTGGGCGAGCGGCGCGAATATTTCGAGAGCCTCGGCGACGTGTGGGAGATGTTCTCCATCATCGCGGCCGAGCGCAAGCGCCGCGAGATGGACCCCGTGCTTGAGACGATCAAGCAGTGCCAGCGGATGATCGACGCCGAGGCGATCGGCAAGGCCGCCGCCAGCCAGGAACACGTCAAGCTCACGCGCCAGCGGCTGGCGGCGATGGAAGAGTTCATGAGCGTCACCAACAAGATCTTCCAGCAGTTCGTGGGGAACGCCAAGAGCGGCCTGTCGCGGATCGTGCGGGTGCTGCTGAAGGCGCTGTGAGATCCGTACTTCGTATCGCGTATTGCGTATCGCGTATCGCGTATTGCGTATTGCGTATGCCGAATCGGTACGCAATACGACATACGCAATACGCACTTCCTACTGCGACATCACCCCGTGCAGCCCTTCGCTGCCGGCGCCCGGCTGCATGCCCTCCGGCCAGAGGTTGAAGAAGACCGCGCTTTCGTTATCCAGCTCGTCAACCCGGAAGCTGATGGCGGCGTAGAAGCGGTCGAAGCGCCGGATGAAGCTTACTGTCGATCGGTCATTGCGGTGCTGGGCCAGGTCGTAGCCTTCGGTGATGTTGATCCGGTACAGCGCCGTGAGCTGGTAATCGACCGAGAACAGGAACAGATCCTGGCTCTGAAATATGAACGTGTTCCAGCCGGCGGGGCCGTTCTGAATCAACCGCTCCACGTCAACGCCGATGTGACGCAACCCGATGTAATAGGCCAGACGCGGGTCCTGCCGCACGCTCACCCCGATCGACGCCGCCGACAGCACGTTCTCATCGGCGTTGTAATAGATGTCCGAAAGCACCGTGACAGCGTCGCTCACGCGCCAGGTCATGTACGCGTTAAGGCCGTCGCGCGGGATGGATGCCTCCGGCATGCTGGAATAGAACAGGCCGCGGAAGTCCCTGGGGTCCAGGTCCTTGTCGGAGGGCTTGTTGATGAAGTAATTGGCCTGGAGGTTCAGCGTGAAGTAGTCGACGCTGCGCCACTGCCCCGGCCCGCCGCGCTTCGTCTGCCATCGCTGGTTGAGCGCGAACTGGATCGCCGTAATGTCGTTGATCGCATCGATCGGCTCGTCGTAGATGAAGAGATTGTCGCGGTCCTGGCTCTGTACTGACGAGAACACGTTGAATTCCGGCTCGATCACGTGCCGCAGCCGGTGCAGGTCCCACGCGGCCGACTCCACCGAATCGTCCACGCGCCAGAAGGCGGTCGTCGTGCGAATGCCCGCCGCCGCATAGGCCCGTTCGGGCGTGCCGCCGTCGGGGCCTTCGCTGTACTGCGTGTAGCGGCCCACGACGTACGGCACGAGACGGAACCTGTCGAGCGTCACCGGCCAATCCAGTTCCTGCCGGAAGTCGCCGCGGAAGTCCATGCTCTCGGACGTGCCGGTCTGGCCATAGGAGGGAATGCCCGGCGACTGGAACCGGGCGGGAAACACCGTTCCGTCAGGTTGAGGTCTGGGCGTTCTCGTGACGGCAAAGCCAAGGTCCTGCTGGTCCACGCCTTCGATTGCCCCGAGCGGATATCGGCTGTTCCTGAACTTCAGCGCCGACAGCGTGTTGCCGCTGAAGAACGTGAACTGATCGTTGAACAGGCTGTCGCCGATGCGCTGGTAGCCGATCTCGGGCAGGCGCTCCACTTCCGCCTGCTCCTGGTAGGCGTCGGCGACGGTCGCGAAATCGTTGGGCTGCGCCGTGACCAGGAAGGTGAGCGCCTCGGTGCCTTCCTGGTGCTTGGCATACACCGACGTCTGGTGCGGCGCATCGCTACGGAACTCGCGGTTGAACCATTGCTCGAGGAATGTCGGGTCGGAGATGTACCCCGCGGTCACCTGCAACTGCCAGTCACCGGGGAAAAAGTGTTGGTGCTCCCAGTAGAATCTCCCCCGAAGCTCCCGATCGGGATCGACCTCCGTTCGCTCCTTGCCCAGGTCGTCGGTGCCATGGTCGTAGACAACGTAGCTGTGGAAATCGCCCGAGTAGCTCCACGGCTGAAGCGTCGTCTCCGACACGAAGCCGCCGACATATTTGCCACTAACGCCGAAAGCCGGCCCGCGTTTCAGGAAATAATCGGCGTTGTAGGTCACGTCGGTGCCCTTGGGTGGCAGTTGGCCCAGCGACTCGAAGAGCCCCCACTGCGTCTTCACCCCGAAGCCGAACGCGTGCTGATTGCTCAGCCCGATGTCCCGCATGACGTTGCGCTCCGCGATACTGCCGGCCGCATAGGGCAGGTAGAACACCGGCACGCCCTCGATATTGAATGCCGCGTCTTTCGCCACGAAGCCGGTGCGCGTTTCCGTGACCTCGTTGCCGATCTCGGTCTGGTGGATGTAGATGCTGGAGGCGCCGATGCTGTAGGAGGGCGTGTGAAACGTGCTGGTCGTGATCTCGCCTTTTTCCGCGCGGTATTCGTTGAGCGACAACTGTCGCACCGTCTGCGCACGCACGAGGATCGGTACGCTGTTCTTCGGATCACGCGTGTAGAGGACCACGTCCGTGAGGACCGCGCGGTCCGTCGTAAAATCGTAATAGGCCCGCTCGGCCGTGAGACGCTGCTCCGGCAGGATGGGGTCGTGCGGCGTGCGGACCATGCGCACGTCGCCCTCCAGGTAAACGCCCGTCACGGCCTGCTCGATGCTCTTGAGCTGCTCGCCAGGCTGGAGCTGCGTCAGGCTCGTGAACGGCGTGAAGATGACGGCGCGGTCGGCCATCAGCTCCATCAGGTCGCCGTGCGCGTCGCGGTGAACCAAGGTGATGCTCCCCTCCAGCAGCGCGACAACCTTGCCATCCGGCGAGCGCTCGGTGCTGAAGTGCCGGGTGTTGATCTGCACCGGCCGCAGCGGACGGGTCGTCGGGCCCTGGGGCGGGGCGGGCATGGTCAAGGGAAACAGCGTGGGTTCTTCGATCTGCCAGCGTCCGGAAGGCTGGCCGCCCTTGAGGATCATGGGCCGGATCTCGCTGGCCTCCTGGTAGAGAGGCGAGTCGTGCATGTTGATGGCGCTGCGGCTGTTGGCCACCAGGCGGATGCTCCCGCGGACACGCGCATCGACATAGAGCTTGGGCCCGCTGCGGACGACGCCATTGGGCTGCGTAACCTGCGCATTGCCGATCAGCGCCACCTCGAATCGCCGCGTGTCGGAGACCGAGCCCGCCATCAATGTGATCCAAACCACGGCCTGCTTGGCGCTCAGTGTCGTCTTGTCGAGCTCGATCGCAACCGGTCCCTGGAGTTGCAGGATGCTGGTCTTGCCCTCATCCTCGCTCCAGGTGAATGCCCCCGACGCGGTGACAACGCAGGTTTCGGCGGCCGAGTCGTATTGCGCCAACAGCGCCGTCCCTGGCCAAAACAGGCATGTCAACAACGTCCAGCCAAATCGCACCCAATGACTCCTTCCACCGGCCGCCATTCCGCCAGCGCCGTCGAGCGGGCATTATAGGGCCGCCTCCCCGCCCGTCAAAGGCCACTGGACATTTGCACAGTTTGCCCGCACCATTGGCGCTTCCATGCCTTCCAGGCCCGACAGCATCTCCCATGGCACGGCCGTCGTACTCTGCGGCTGTGGCGCGGCCGGATTGCTCGCCGCCGTGATGCTGCTGGCGCGCGGCCTGCTCTCCCATGCACTGCCATCGCCCGGCCGGCGCCACTGGTCCATTGGACGCCGGTGGCGATTGCGGCCGTCGTGGCCGCGGCGCTGGGACAACTGGAAAGCGCCGTGGCAATCATCTTCGGCACCTCCGTGGCCGTGCTCTCCTCCGTGGCGGGGTTCCTGACCATGACCGCGCCGCCGGTGGAGATCCCGCCGCAGTCGCGCAGGGTCTGGTCATTCCTGCCCCTGCCGGCGGCGGTGGTTTTCTTTCTCGGTTTCGGGGGGAGCTTCGGCCTCGTTCAACGCGATGCTCCTGCTGGCGCAGGGGGTCCTCTGCCTGATGATCTGGCTGGACGAACCGGCGCCGCAGCCCGTCCGGGCGGGCGAAGCGGCGGCTGGCGGCCCGCCGCCTTGGACCGAGGCGGCCGTCGGCGTCTTTGCCGTGCTCCTGGCCATTGTCGCTGCATGGATCGGCGCCGTCGGCGCTGCCCGTCTGCAGCAGACCGACGCACACTACACCAGCGCATCGCTGGGAACGACGCTCTTCAGCATCGCGCTGGTGATGCCGATGATCAGCACCGGCACGCCGGCCGCTTCCGCCGGCCGGACCTGGGGGCCGCTCACGGCGCACAGCGGCATGGTCCTGTTGAACCTGGGCTTGCTGCTGCCGGCCGTAATCCTCATTGCCATGACGCGTGCGTGGCTCGTGCGACTCGGCAACCCGGCCGCCGCGACCCAGCCCGCGGAGGCGATTCTCTTCCCCCGGCTGGTATGGCGCATCGACGCGGCGGGCCTGCTGGTCCTGTCGTTGCTCTATGTCGGCATCGCGCAGGGCAGGATTCGCCTCAATCGCGCTGGCCGGCGTGCTTATCGGCGCCTATTGCGCTACCTGATGTATGTCCTGATTTGGGCGAGGATCTATGGCTCTTGACGTGTCGAAGATCGCGATTGATCGCAAGCCGTTTGAAGGGCCGGCGGTGGATGTCATGCTGGGCGCGGCCCGCTGGGAGGCCAAGGTCCACGACCATGGCCTGGTGGCGCTGGTCGATGTGATGCCGCGTCTGGTGCCTGCCGGCAAGACGGCCGATGTCGCCATCGTGCAAGCCGCGCGCGTCTCCTACGGCGCCGGCACGAAGCAGGTCAGCGAGGATCGCGGGCTGATCCGCTACCTGATGCGCCACCGCCACACGACGCCTTTCGAGATGATCGAGTTCAAGTTCCACCACGTCATGCCGATCTTCGTGGCGCGCCAGTGGATCCGCCATCGTACTGCCAGCGTCAACGAGTACAGCGGGCGATATTCGATCGTCCCGGACCGCTTCTACCACCCGGCCACCGATGCGGTCCGCAAGCAGAGCGTGACCAACCGCCAGGGCGGCGAAGAGGGCATTGATGAACTCACCGCCAGGGAGTTTTGCGACTACCTGGAGCGGGTTGAGGCGGCGTACGCGGATTACCAGAAGTTCGTGGACAAGGGCGTGGCGCGTGAGATGGCTCGCATTGGCCTGCCGCTCAGCGTCTACACCGAGTGGTACTGGAAATGTGATCTGCACAACCTCTTCCACTTTCTTTCGCTGCGGCTGGAGGAGCATGCGCAACTGGAGATTCGCGATTACGCGCGGGCGATGTTTGCGCTCTTCCAGCCGATCGTGCCCATCGCATGCGAGGCTTTTCTCGACTATTATTGCGATGCGGTAACTCTTTCCCGGCTTGAGGTGGAGGCATTGCGGAGCGGGCAGGGGCTTGCGTCCGAGAACAAGCGCGAAAATGCCGAATGGGAGGAGAAAAGAAAGCGCCTGCTGGGCGATGGCCGATGATAGTTGTGTCGCCAGTACACTCACTGGTGGTCCTTCTTCGGTAGGTTGATGCCGAATTCCGCCGGTGAGGGCGCCGGCGGCACTGTACGGGCGAATGGTGCTTAGCTGAGGTTCGAACCGATATGCCAATGCGTATAGACGGCCAGGATAGCTGGCGCATCTTCCGGATCATGTCCGAGTTCGTCGAAGGCTTCGAGACCATGGCGAATCTCGGGCCGGCGGTCACGATCTTTGGCTCGGCGCGATCGTCGCCCGGCAACCCGGACTACCACGCGGCCGAACAGACCGCGCGGCAGCTCGCCAAGGCCGGCTTTGCCATCATCACGGGCGGCGGGCCGGGCATCATGGAAGCCGCCAACAAAGGTGCGTTCGAAGTCGGGGGCGAGTCGGTGGGGCTGAACATCACCCTGCCTCAGGAACAGGAAGCCAACAAGTACCAGACCATCACCCTGGACTTCCACTACTTCTATGCGCAAAGTGATGTTCGTGAAATACGCATCGGCCTTTGTCTGCTTCCCCGGCGGCTATGGCACGCTCGATGAGTTCTTCGAAACCATCACGCTCATCCAGACGCTCAAGGTCGATGCCTTGCCCATCATCCTCTACGGAAAGCGCTATTGGGGCGGCCTCGTCGATTGGATGCGCCAGCATCTCCTGCCACGCTACATCGATCGCGAGGACCTGGACATCTTCCGCGTTGTCGACACTCCCGAGGAAGCCGTGCGGCTCGCCAAGACGGGCGTGAAGCATCACTGGTGGCGGCCGACGGATGATGCCCTGGTTCTGGCGACGGGCAACGGCGACAGCCGAAGGAAGAACCCCTTGGCGGGCGGCGCCAAGTCCGGCAGCACCGGCGAAGGCACGCGCTATGGCCGGCGACCCAAGCGCTCGACCCACAAGCATGCGAAGGCGATGAAGAAACCGCAGCAGTGATGGTGGCAGCGGCGTCCCGCCGCTGCTTTGGAGAGATCAGAGCCGAGACGGCTCTGCCACGATCACCTTCCCTCTCGCGCACCTGCCACGTAGATGTAGTCCATCAGCAAATCGATCTGCTCATCGACGGTCTTGCCGAAATTCTCCTCCACAAACCGCGACTTGGCGGGATCGGGCGGCGATGTCGCGTAGGGCAATCCCCGCAGCGTCCCGGCCGACGGCGCCGATCGCCCCGAGAAGAACGGCGGCATGATCGCGCCCGGCTGGATGATCTGCGTCTCCTGCACCCAATGCCGGATCCAGCGCCGCTGAAGCCGACGATGGGCCAGCGCCAGGTTCGGCCCGCGCGGCCGCTCCATGCGCGGGTCGCGCTGGTTGCCCATCATGTGACAGTTTGTGCAGCCCAGGTACTGGAAGAACCGCTCGCCCTGGCCGAATCGCTCGTCGCTGATGCTCGGGCGGGGAATGTTGACGAATGGATAGGGTGCATCGTACAGATCCGCGATGAAGCTGGCATCGAAGAGGGCAGTGCTATAGGTGTTGTTCAGATCGGCGGCCGACCGCGACGATGCAAACTCGATGGTCTTGAGTCGCCCCGTCTGGATTGACCAGTCGCGCAAGGCGTAGGCGGGAGACTCGAGCGCTGCGGTCGCGAACCAGTTGTCCGCCGGCCATCGGTCCGCCGTCCGTATCGCAACCAGTTGTCTCTGGAGCCGCTGTGATTCGCGCTGCGCCGTAGCGTTGAAAAACGAAACGAGCGTTGCCGCTTCCGATGGCGACAGCGCGAAGCTGGGCATGCGGATGAACGGCAGCGGGCGTATCCGGCCATTGATCGTCTCGCGCGGCAGGTCCTGGAGGAAGTTGAACAGCCACGACGGCTGCACGCGCGCTCCCAGCCCCCGCAGTGTCGGTGGGGCTTTGGCCAGGACATCGGCCGGATCGTGGAATCGCGTCCAGTATCGCTGAATCGGCGGCGTCTCGTTCTCGATCTGATGGCACGCGACGCAGTTGTGGCGGTGCAGGACCTCCCAGCCGGCGGCGATGCGCTGGGACTGCTCAGTGCTCGCCTTGGCCAGCATCTTCTCAGAGATCAGCCGTGGGCGATTGCTGAGGATGAACGTGCTGATCGCCCGGATCTGAGTCGGCGCTAGATCGAAATTGGGCATCCGCAGCTTCTGCTCGGGACGCAGCGCATCGCGGCCCAGGTCGTAGATGCGCGGGTTGGTCAGCTTGCGCTCCAGCCAGGTTTCGCGCGTGTAGCTCTCAAAGGTAGCGACGAACGGGCCAAAGTCGAGTTTGTCGGCGCCCTTGCGGCCCCAGTCCGAGAGGTTGGGGCATGGGCTGGGCGTGCTCTCCATGCTGGCGATGGTGTGACAGTTCATGCAGCCGTAATGCGCGATGAGCTGGCGGCCAAGCGCTGGATCGCCCTGTTGCGCTGGGGCCATATCGACCGAGATCGTGGCTCGCTGGGTCAGCAGATACTCGGACAGATCGGCGGCATCCTCAGCGCTGAGACGCAGCGAGGGCATGAGCGAAGCGGGATCGTGCGTGCGCGGGTCGAGCAGCCAGCCGCGCAGCCACTGCCGCGCCTGCGATTCATTGCGCCCCGCGAGCAACTTGCTCCCGATGGTGCTGAGCTCCGGGCCGTATCGCTGACTTACCCCATCGTCGCTCCAGTCCACTCCCGTCTCGTTGCGATTCGCGTGGCAGCCGACACATCCGTAACCGCCCTGCATGTCCGACAGACCTTTGCCCGCGCGATCCAGGCCGATGAACAGACTGCGGCCGCGATCGATGCGCTGCGGATCGCCCCTATCTGCGGTGGTCGGCTGCGTAGATGGCCCGGCGCTCAGCAGATAAGCGCGCATGGCCCGGATCTCCTCTCGCGTTCGCCGCAGGTCATCTTGGCCGCTGCTGTTGGAGAGCTGGAAGAACCGCGGCATCAGCGTGGTCGGGCGAAACTGTCGTGGCGCCCACAGCCAGGTATCGATGAACTCCGCAGAGAGCTTCTGGCCCACGTGCCGCAGGTCTGGTCCCACTTTGCGCGGCGACGCGACCGTGTCGAGAGCGTGGCAGTTACCGCACCCGAACTGGATGAACAGCACGCGCCCCTGGGCGAGGCGCGGCGCATCCTGGCGAATGTCGTGGATGTCCTTGTGGCATCGCGCAGCTCGCCTCCACGAATTGGCGCGGGCGAATTGGCCAGTCGGAAAACTCGTGGCTGCGGTGGCCGCTCAAAGTGAAATCCGTCTCTGGACCCGCGCCATCGTGGCAGCTTGTGCAGCCGACGCCCTCGACGGCATGCGGGCTATCCGGTCCGGCGTAGAGCCCAAGCTGAGGATGCGCCAGCAGCAGGGGGGATGCATCGAGTGGCGACTCGCCTCGCCGTTGGCGAATCGTGTTGACCTGATCGATCAGGAAGCGCCGGTAGCGCTCCATCAGATCGCCGAATGCCTGCGCAGGAAGGTGCTCCTGAATCGCCTGCCGGGGGCCGGCACGAACACGCCGCAGCGTTCCCGCCGGGAGCGTGCGCGGCCTCACCTTGCCAGAACTGCGAGACCGCGTCGGCCGCCTCGCCATCGCCCACAAGCTGCTTCTCCAGCGACGCCACGACCGCGTCGCCCGTGAACTCCTTGCGATCGGCGTTGACATGGCACGTGACGCAGCGCTCGGTGGTCGCCACGGAGCTGAACGACAGATCGGTCAGCACATCATTGACGACGACCTGCCGGATCTTCTGAAATCTGGAATGTGAAATCTGAAATTCCGCTTCGTGCCTCCCCGGCGGCGCCGCCGGGCGAAGATTCATCGCCCGGTCCCACTGCGCCGCCTTCTTCTGCACGTCATGCCAGGGCCGATAAGAATCATCCCAGATCGCCCAGAACGTCGCCGCCAGCAGCAGCATGGATGCCAGCGCAAACACGCGGTGAAGCCGGCCAAGGTCGCGAAGGGTGTTGTTATGCAAAGCCATTGCCCAGCCGATACAACCGATACGGATTCACACTCGATTATGAGGCCGGCCGTATGATCCACGCAAGACTCATCCCTGGGACAATTTTGGCCGCAGTCCTGCTCATTGCCGGCTGCGCGGACGATGGCGGCAAGCCGCTGATCACCGGCGGTTCCCCGAAAGATGCGCAGGCGATGAACGCGCCAATCCCGTGTTCGAGAGCTCGCAGGATCCGCCGTTCACCGCGCAGACGCATTTCGCGGCCGGGCAGCTCGCGGAAAGCCATGGCGCGTATGACAAGGCCATCGAACAATACCAGAAAGCCCTGAAGCTCGACCCGCGACACCTGCCGAGTCTCTATCGCATCGCCATGATTCAGGTGCAGACGCGCGAATATGCCAAAGCCACCGAGTCGTGGCGGGCGTACGTGCGCGAAAGCGGCGGCTCGCCCACGGCGTACAGCAATCTCGGCTTCTGCCACGAGCTGGCCGGGCAACCGTCGGCCGCCGAGGAGGCCTACCGCCAGGGCATCGCCAAAGACTCGCACAACGTGCCCTGCCGCGTGAACTACGGCCTGATGCTGGTCCGGCTGGGAAGAACCAACGAGGCGATCGTGCAGCTCCAGGCGGTGCTGCCGCCGGCGCAGGTACACTACAACCTCGGGTCGGTTTACGAGCAGCTCGGCAAGCGCCAGCAGGCGAAGGACGAATATCGCCAGGCGGCGCAGCTCGACCCGAACCTCGTTCAGGCAAAGGCCAAGCTCGCGAGCATCGACTAGCTCTATGCCCGGATGCGCACGCTGTTGGCGTGGGCGTCGAGATGCTCGGCCTCGGCCAGCGTGATCACCGCGGGGGCATCGCTCCTCAAACCCTCCTGCTCATATCGCGCGATGCTGCTGCGCTTGAGGAACTCATACACGCTGATGCCGCTGGAGAATCGCGCCGTCGTGTTGGTCGGCAGGCAATGGCTTGGCCCGGCGACATAATCGCCCAGGGCCACGGCTGCATACGGCCCGACGAAGATGGCGCCCGCGTGCTTGAGTTTCGCCAGCACGCCCGGCACATCCCTGACCTGGACGTTCACGTGCTCGGCCGCGAATTCGTTGGCCAGGCCGATGAGCATGTCCATCGACGCATCGACGATGATGGCGCTGGAGCCGGCCAGGGCCTTGTCGATGGCCTCGCGCCGCTGGCGCTGCGCCATCTGCCGCGAGATCTGCTCGATCACCGCACCAGCGAGCGACTCGGACGTTGTCAGCAGGAAACAGCTTCCCGGGTCGTGCTCGGCCTGCGCCAACAGATCGGCGGCGATGAAATCCGCGCGCCGCTGTCATCGGCCAGCGTCACGATTTCGCTGGGGCCGAGATAGCCGTCGATGCCCACCGCGCCGGCCAGCAGGCGTTTGGCAAGCTGCACGTAGGTGTTGCCCGGGCCGACGATCTTCTCGACGCGCGGAATGGTCCTCGTGCCGAAGGCCATCGCGGCGATGCCGGCCGCGCCGCCGGCGCGATAGACATCCGTCAGACCCAGCTCGTGACACGCGGCCAGGAGCAGTTCGGATCGGCCGTACTTGCTGGGCGGAGTACACGCGACGATGCGCCCCACCCCCGCAACCTGCGCGGGCACGGCGAGCATGATGAGGCTCGACGGATACGCCGCGTGCCCGCCGGGAACATAAAGCCCGGCCGAGTCCAGCGGCGTGAATCGCAGTCCCAGCTCGATGCCCGGCCGCCTTAACGGCGGCGGGTCCTTGGGCATGACGTGCTGCTGATACTCGCGGACTTGGGCGATCGACCGGCGAATGGCCGCGAGCTGCGCGCTGCGTGATGCGCTGGATCGACTGGCGAATCTCATCCGCACTGACGCGGATCTGGTCGGCCGAGAAATTCGGATCATCAAACTGGCGCGAGCTGTTCGACGACCGCATCGTCGCCACGCTGGGCCACGTCGGCGAGGATCTTCTGCACCGACTCGCTGGCCTTGGCAAGCTGGCCACGCGACAGCGAAATCTGCACGGGGTCGATGCGCAGGCCGGCGAGAAGCTGCCGCACGCGCAGCTCGTCCACTGGCCGATCGAGATGAAGGATGCTGATCATGGCCTCTACTCGAAATCGTAGACCTGCACGCGCTTCCAGGCCGCGTTGTTCCGCTGGATAAACTGGTGGTGCAGCGGGTGGTCCTGATAGACGTCCTGGCCGGCGCGGTTGTCAAACAATACGCACAGGCCCACATCATAGGAGTTGTTGACGACGGCGCGCGGGGTGTTGGCCGGCCGGCCGGCGAAGATCTGCCGCACGGTCGGGATGCGCTTGAGAATCTCCAGGCAGTCGGCCACGAGCTGTTTCCGCTGCTGCTCGGTGGCATCCTCTTTCAACCAGAAATAGACCACATGCACGAACATAGTGTTCTCCTCAAAACAGGGCAGGGGATTGTCGCGCCGGCGGCAGCGATGTCAACGCGAAGTCGGCTGCTCGGCGCGGTTGCGATTCTCGCTGATGCGCGGCCAATCGGGCGCATAGGTCAGCAGCGGCTCGTAGGGGATGAGTGCCGCATCGGCCGCGCTGAGCTGGCGCATGGTCTGCCAGTTGCGCTGCTCAAGATCGCGCCGCTGCTGCTGGATGATGGCGCGATCCTCGACGATGGGTTTCACGCCGCGTGCCCACGCGATGGGGTCTTCCTGCGACGTTGAGGTGCAGCCGGCCAGCAGAGCAAGGAGTAGAACTATGGTGAGAGTCTTAAGCATGGCAGCGTCTCCACAATCATCATACCGCAGCAGCCAGAGGGGCGATAGCGTGGAGCGCGCCGTGGAGCGAGCCGCCCTCGGCCGCGGGTGGTGGAGCGAGCCGCCCTCGGCCGCGGGTGGTGGAGCGAGCCGCCCTTGGCCGCGCGTGGTGGAGCGAGCCGCCCTCGGCCGCGCGTGGTGGAGCGAGCCGCCCTCGGCCGCGGGTGGTGGAGCGAGCCGCCCTCGGCCGCGCGTTGTGGAGCGCGCCGCCCTCGGCCGCGCGTGGTGGGGCGTGCCGCCCTCGGCTGCGCGTGGTGGAGCGCGCCGCCCTCGGCCGCGCGTGGTGGAGCGAGCCGCCCTCGGCCGCGGGTGGTGGAGCGAGCCGCCCTTGGCCGCGCGTGGTGGAGCGCGCCGCCCTCGGCCGCGCGTGGTGGAGCGAGCCGCCCTTGGCCGCGCGTGGTGGAGCGCGCCGCCCTCGGCCGCGCGTGGTGGAGCGAGCCGCCCTCGGCCGCGCGTGGTGGAGCGAGCCGCCCTCGGCCGCGATGCTGCGCACGGCGGGGGCCGCTCGTGCCACGGAGCACTGGAATGTTTCCGCGTCATCATTAAATTAGGCGGCCTTACTTCAACCGGAGAGATTTTCCATGCATATTCGTGAAGCCAAGAGCTGCAAGTACGATCAGATGTCCCTGGGCGAGTGCATGATCCGCCTTTCGCCGCCGCAGCACGGCCGCATCGAGTTCTCGCCGATGCTGGAGGTGTGGGTGGGCGGCGGCGAGTACAACGTGTCCTATGCGCTCTCGCGCCTGGGCCTGCGGACCGGCTGGGTGGGGGGGCTGAACGACTCGCCGATGGGCCGGATCATCATGAACCACGCCCGCTCGGTGGGGATGGACATCTCGCACGCGGTGGTGCGGAAATATGATGGCGTGGGGAAGAAGGATCGCATCGGCCTGAATTTCACGGAGGTCGGCGTGGCCAAGCGCGGCAGCGTGACGCTGTATGACCGCGGCCACAGCGCGACGGCCGGCCTGCAGCCGGGCGAGATCAACTTCAATAGGCTCTTCAAGGAAGAGGGCGTTCGCTGGCTGCACACGGGCGGCATTTTCTCGGCGCTGTCGGAGTCGACGCGCAAGGTGGTGGCCGAGGCGGTGAAGGCGGCGCACGAGGCCGGGACGATCGTCTCCTACGACCTGAATTTCCGCTCGAAGCTGTGGAGCAGCAAGGAGGCCATCGCCACCACCAAGCCGCTGGTGCCGTATATCGACGTGCTGATCGGCAACGAGGAAGACTTCCAGAGGGTGCTGGGATACGAGGTGGAAGGCGTGGACGTGGAGAAGGGCGAACTGGACACCGGCGCGTTCAAGAACATGGTCAACAAGGTGGTGAAGGATTTCAAGAATATCAAGGTCGTGGGCACGACCCTGCGTGGCGTAAAGAGCGCGACGGTCAACGACTGGTCGGCCATCATGTGGCACGATGGGACGTTCTACGAGGGGCTTTCGTATCCTGCGCTGGAGATCGAGGACCGAGTCGGCGGCGGCGATGGATTCGCCAGCGGGTTCACCTATGGTTTCCTGACGGGAAAGACGCCTCAGGAATGCGCCAATCTGGGCGTGGCACACGGCGCGCTGCTGATGAGCACGTTCGGCGATACGTCGCAGATTACTCTGGATGAGCTGCTGCACACGGCGGGGGGTGGGAGCGCGAGGATAAAGAGGTGATTGAGCGTGACGGCAAAATCGTCAGCTATGGTATAAACAGAACATGACCCGCGCACTGATCAACCCGCCGAAAGCCGCGGCCACGGACGAGAAAGCCCTGATGCGTTCCCGTGTGGCCGAAATGGTCGAGCGGCGGTTGATAGAGCTTTATCGGCGCACAGGCGAAGAGCGTCGCCGTCTGTCCGCTGAGAGATCGCCGGTCAACGGAGGCACGCTCCATGGAGAGATCGAGATCTTCAGCGACGACGTCGCAGGTTTCGCAACGTCCATAGCCGAACGCGGGCGGGTGCGTGAGCCGCTTCGAGCGATGCGGCGGCTGCTGGGCATGAACGGAACGCATCTGCTGGCGACCCTCAACCGCAGCAGGGGCGCATACCCGAAGCTCATTCGATATGTCCGGGAAACCGACAACCTCCAACGGCTGGTCATCAAGTTCCTGGAGCGCTACGGGCAATCTGTTGAGCCAACTGCGGCGCATCGCGGATCCTCCCGCCTTCCCAAGCCTCTGAAGACGCGTCATCCGATTGACCACGAACGGCTTCTGCGGGCCGTGAAGGAAGGCCACGTGAGCTGATTCACAAGGGGCAGCGGCATTTCGCAGCGGCGAGACGCCGCTGCCACTTTGCATAAACCCAATACACCACAACGCAGTTGCCGCCACCGGAAAACCTGTGGTATGGTACGGGCATGCATCGTCGTCAACACCCGATCTTGCGGTGGGTTTCCGGGGGCCTTGTTGTCTTGCTCTGCGCGCTGATGGTCCTCACCAAGCTGGCGGGATTCGGCTGCGCTGCGCGAACAGAGTTCCCGCCGACAACCCGGCCAATCACCGCGGGCAACCTGCTGGAGGGCAACTGGTCGGGAAGCTGGTCCAGCACCGAATGCGACATGGGCGGGGCGCTGACCTGCCGCGTTGAGAAGGTGCGGGAGGATGCCTATCACGCGAAGTTCGACGCCATCTTCGCCAAGATCTTCACGCACAAATCCGAGGTGACGTTGCTCGTGGGCAACAAGTCCGGTGTGTGGGATTTCTCGGGTGAGCAGGACCTGGGCGTGTTTGCCGGCGGCGTCTACAAATATCAGGGGCACTCCGATGGTGCGGACTTCGTCTGCAAATATGACTCATCCATGGACAAGGGCACGTTCAAGATGAAACGAGTCGGGGCGACGACCCGGCCACAATAGACGGATAACGGATGGGCCGGCCGTGAGTAGATAGGAGCGGCGCGGCGCTGGCCCGCATTCACTGGTTCTACCGGGAAGGAGCATTCATGACTCGCTTCAGTCACATCGTTGCGGTTTCGCTGCTGGGCATTTTCGCCGCGATTGCGATTGCCGCGGAAGGCGGCGCGATGACCAAGGACGGCACGATCAAGTCGGCCGATGCCAAGGCCAAGACGTTCGTACTCGAGCGCGAGGGGTTCCGGCCCCTGACGTTGAAGGTCGATGAAAAGACCGAGATTACGCTCGACGGCAAGGCGTCAACCTTCGACGCGGCCATCAAGCCCGACCGCAAGGTCTCCGTGACCTATGCCAAGAAGGGCGACGATCGCGTCGCATCCAAAGTCGAGGTGAAGGCGGGCGAAGCGAAATAGCCGAACGTTGCTGGGTGGCATGCTCACGCCGGCCGCGCAAGATGCTCATTTGCCCAACGACTTGAATCGGCCGGCGTGGGCATGCTGGTCCGACGCGCATCGGACGCCCGGCATGCCCACGCCCGGCGAACAGGCTTCTGCGTCAAATTAACATCGCTAGCGCCGGGCGTGAGCACCCAACCTACTCGCCCAGCAATAAGACTATCGTCGTTAAGGGTGGCACCTTCATGGTGCGCGCCAGAGCGACCGTCTTGCCCGTGATCAGATCCAGTGCCTCCGTGTGGCCGGGTGGAATGGCCAGATCGTAGCTGCGCGTTTCGTCGCAATTCATGCCGATGAGGTAATCGCCGTAGTGCAACCGATAAAACGATGCCTTCCCGACGAACGGCCCCCAGTCGCCATATCGAGGCAGTTTCGCATCGGCCGGCCGCGCGGCAATCGGCAGCTTCTCCCCCGCCCACGCCTGTGACAGCTTCGATCCCGGCGGCGGCAAACCGTGAGTGCGGATGCCATCGATCCAATCCGGCCGGGTGAACTCCCGGCCGCTGGGGATGTACTCGAATTGGGTGCGGACTGTGGACACGCACTCGATCCGTGGCTCCAGTTCGTGAATCCGCGCCACGCCGTTGATGCCGTGCTCCGAGCGATAGTAAAAGTTGACGAACAGGCGGCAATCGCCGTGGTGAAGCGCGAGCACGGCATCTTCCTCATCCGCCCAGGCGAAGTCGCCCTGGCCATCGGCCATCGGCAGCCGGCGCTCGCTTCGCGGCAGGGGCTTGACGACCCCGTAATCATCCACTGATCGCATCAAACCGACGAGATCGTTCTCGTTCATCCGGCGCTGGAGCCGCGAAATACTGGTTGTCTTCCAGGCATTGCTGCGCCGCGCCACGATGGCCGGGTCATCCTTGAAAGACGCCGCCAGCTCCATGCCCCAATTCTCGTGGACGTCGGCCGCCGCATACGCCAGGCCGCCCGGATAGTGCGCGGTCCGGTTGTCGATGGTGCTCTCCAGTCGCATCGCGCGATAGCCGTCGGCGTTAACAGAAGGGTAACGAAAATACAGCCGGGCCAACTGGAGCTTGCGGACCTGCTCGCGTATCTTCGCATCGCCGGTTAACTGCGCCATCTCCAGCGTGAACCGGAAGATCGTCTCGCCATAGGTGCCGACGTAGCCGAGTTCGCGCGTGAGGCCTTTGCGCGTGACGGTGCGATATTCGCCGCCATAGGGCCGCTCTCCGTGGCCGTCGGACGTGTCGCTGCCGAGCCACGGCTCGATGCCACACGCCTCGTAGAGATACCGCATGGCCTGAGGCTCGGGCAGAGCGCTGGCCGGGTCGAGGAGCCGCACGCCGCGATTGGCCGTGTAGATATTGCGATCCACGATCATCGACTGGTTCGTGTAGAAGCGGCGATGGATGCGCCAATAGTCCCGGCTGGCCAGCAGCAGTTTCGCCCAGGCCTTCTTGCGGGCGATCTGCCGGCCGTGCCCATCATCGATGAGCTCATCCATCGATCTACCCAACTGCGGATGGAGCTTCGTCACGGCCTCGCCGAGCGGGCCAGCGCCCTGCCAGTCGCGCGTGAGGAACTTCCCATCCCTGGCTTGGCTGCGAACGAAGGCGTCGCCTTCGCGGATGATGCGCTGGACCACGCTGTCATCGTGAAATGTGACCGTCCACGGAGTCGTGTACGCCTCGACGAGCAGAAGGATCGCGATGTTGCGGCTCCGCTGAACCGACAGCGGATCGCCGAAGTCGCTGACCGTGCCATCGGCAAGCGATTTGAGCTGGTCGTTGACGTGCTCGCGGATGCGCTGGATGACCTCCTCGCCAGGCGCTGGCCGCACTTTCCCGGGTGGCGGCTCGCCCTGTTTCTCATCGGCGGGCGGCACAAATCGCGAGTCGGTGTGCGTATAGGCGCGGTAGATGCCGCGCGTCGGCTGGGTCAGGCCCTTCTGGTACTGCTCAAAGGTCGTGCCATAGGGCCACATCGGGCCAAGCGATGCCATGGTCAGCGAAAGCCGGCGCTGTCCCTTGGTGAGCATCGGCGGCAGCGGCGCCGTCATGTACACGAACCGGCCGGGATACGATGGGTCATCCTCGATCTGGTTCAACACGTCGTAGTCCCCTTCGTGGCGATAGCCGATCTGCTTGTGCCCGCTGAGGAGGATCAGCCGGCCGGACTTGGCGCCACAGTCGGATCCCCAGAGCTTGATGGTGAAGTAGTTCTGCGCTGCGGGATTGACCTTCACATCGAACGTGATCGTACCGCCTTCGAACGCGGGGCGGTCCAATGGAAGCAGCCGGCGGGCAGTTTGCCCGAGGCGGCCCTCGATCACGTCGCTGCGGGATGGCACGAGCGCGTGGGCTTTCTCGGATGCGGCATCGCCGAAGATGAGCGTGTCGAGCGTGCCGCCAGTGCCCTCACTGGCGGTCTGCCCAGAGCTGGCGTGAGGTGCAGTGATGCAGAACACGATTAGGGACAGGAACAGCCGGCGCAAGGGCATCACCCCAAACTACCTGTGGGCTGAAGGATCGTCCAGATACTCATGGGCTATTCTGGCGTCTTCCCGCCGCCCGATATTCCTCCGCCGCCTTCTGCCAGTCCTTCTGTTCCTCATGGATCTGCCCCATCAGGTAATGGGCCTCGGCCGAATCGGGCTGCTGCTTCAACACGACCGTCAGTCGCTGCCGCGCGGCGATCCGCCGTCCCCGCAGCATATCGAGCTGCGCGCGCATGAGCTCGACCTGCCACGACGGTACGGCGTTCTCCGGCAGCTTCTCCAACTCCTGTGCAGCCTCGTTTGCCTTTCCCGATTGCAGCAGAGTGTTGATCAGCCCGACACGCAGCGGCGCTGAATCCGGCTGGAGCCTCAAGCCGTCGGCGAACAGAGTGCTTGCTTCGGCGATCTTGCCCTCGCTCATCAGCTTCCGCGCCATCTGAAGATGCCACTGTGCCTTCTGCACGGGGCCATCGCTCACGACGGCCGTGCTGGCCAGTCGCTGCGTGAGGGCGTTGCGGTTGATCTTGCCGGCCAGGAAATCGAGCTGCGCCTGCACGTCAACCGTCAGCGAAAGCGGCGCGCCGCTGACATGTGCCGCCACCACGCCATCCGTGCCGACGACCAGCGTGGCCGGCCACACCGCTGCGCCCAACTGCTTGGAGAGGGCGTAATCCTCGTCAGCGATGATCGGCCAGGGGATGATCTGCGCGTGCGTCAACTCGCGACATGCTCCTGCGAACGCTCGCCGCTGAGGATCACGACCACTTGCGTCCGCTTGGCCTTGCCATCGGCCAGTGCCGCCGAAACCATCTTCACCACTTGCTGGCTCTGGGGCTGCTCGGCGCGGAGGAACAGGAGAATGCTGGCGCGAGTGGGATCGGGAACGTTGACTTCCCGGCCGCCGAGATCGCGCCGGACCACCGCGCCAGCACGGGCTCGGCATGATCGACGGTCGGGCGGGTCGTCGGCACAGGTCGACTTGGGATGGCGACGGGGTTGTTGCGGTCATAGGCGTAGTTGACATGGCAGCCCGTCTCGCACGATCCGCCCGTGTCGGTCTTGCGAAACGCGATGGGGAGCAGCCACTTGCCAAAGGGCACGGTCTCGCGGATATCCTGCTGCTGCTTGCCGGCGTGCGTGTAGTGGCATACGCGGCAATTGCGGCCCTTGGGGGGCATGTTCACGTGGGCGAAGTGAAGGTTGTGATCGCCGTTGCGGAAACTGGTGAGACCGTGCGATTGCTCGCTGGCGGCGAGTTGCGGGTCGTGACAGGAGAAGCACAGCTCGTAATTGTCGGCCGAGAACTTGTCGTAGAATTTGGTACTCATGCCCTTTTTCAGGAGGAGCGGCCGGTCGCCGCCATGAATGCTGTGGCAACCGCCGCACTGGCCGTCGCGGATCGGGCCGTGCTTGAACATGGCCGGATCGGCCACTTCGCTCACCGCGACAACAGTCTGCCCGCGGCTGTCCTTGATCGGCTTGTCGTGGCAATTTACGCAGATCTTCAGCGGCACATCCGCGAGCAGCTTGGCCAGGTCGCCTCCGTGGGCCGTGTGGCACGTCATGCACGCGCGGTTGCCCATGACCGCCGGGTGCTTATACATCGCGGCGGCCGTGTCGGTCTTGACTTTCTCATGGCATCCCATGCACAGGTCGGGCAGTGACTTGGTGACGTGCTTGGGGAAATCCGTCCCGTGGACGCCGTGGCACTCGCAGCACCCCTTCTCCGTGGCCTTGTGGGTGAACTTCACCTTGGCCATCTGTGCCTTGAAATCTTTGTGGCAGAAGAGGCACAAGTCCTGGCCGACGGCATCGACGAGCTTGGGATACTTCGACGCGTGGGGCTGATGGCACGAATCGCACTCGCCATCCTTCACCGGCTTGTGCATGAACCGTTTCTGCATCGTGGCGACATCGTGGCAGCGGGCGCATAGCTCGGCCATGGACTTCTCGCGCATCAGGCTGTTGGCCGGCCCGCCATGCGGATTGTGGCATCCGAGGCATTCGCCGGTGATCACCGGCTTGTGAATGACGGGCATTCCGCCGGTGTCGAAGTCGTGGCAGTATGTGCAGAGCTCGGCCTTCTGGCGCGAGATCTCGAAAATGTGCGCCTTGGGATCCGTCAGCTTGTGACAAGCGTCGCAGGTGTTCAGATTCACCGGGCCGTGAAGCACCCTGTAGCTCTTGACGGTCGCATGGCACTCGCTGGTCACGCAGCCGCTCATCGCGACGGGCGTGGTGGGTCTGGCGGGGCGGGTTGCGGCCGTGCTGGCGGCCAGGGCGTGGCTTGTCCCGATCGCCGTGAATCCCAGTATGATGGCCATGAACTGCGGCATTTCGCGCCTCCTCATCAAGTCAACGGTGAACCATGTCCAGGCCGGGTGGTGCTCCCGTGGGCTGTGCCGGCTGTGCCCACCCTACTTGGTCCGAGCCTGGGCGCACTTTGCGGGTCGTTGGCCGGATCAGCGGCCTTGTCGTCGGTCCGGGTCGCTTGACGGGGTACAGGACGCTTGGGTCCTTGTGACAGGCGCTGTCGCCGCAGGTGGGCGTGGCCTTCAGTTGCAGCCGGGCGTGGCATTGCAGGCAGCTCAGCTTCAGATGGTCCTTGTCCAGGTCCTGACCGGTCATGGCGTGCGCGAACGCCACCGGCGCCTGCTCTTCGTCCTTGTAATGACAATGCTGGCAGCGGTCCTGCTGGTGGCAGCCCATGCAGGGCCCGTGTGACTCGGCCCAGGTCATCCCCGGCCGCACCGGTTTCTGGGCGCTCTTGTCGCCGCTGGGATCGTGGCAGTGCGAGCAGTTGTCGCGATGGTGGCACGCCACGCAGCGCAGGCCAAAGTCGTTCGTGTGCTCCTTGTGGCGGAACAGCACGTTGGCGCCATCTGCGGGAGTGAACCGAGCCTTGTAGAGCTTCGTCTCCGGCTCAGGAATTGGCGGGTGCATCCGGCCGACGACATCATCCCGCGTCGGTGGCGGTCCGCCATTGCCCTTGCTGCGCGGCTTATGGCAGACCACGCAGGCGTTGCCGTGCATCCACTCCTTATGACAATTCAGGCACTGCCGATGGTACGCTCCCTTCAGGCTCGGCATGCGAAGGTCCGCATCGGCATCCGCTGCCTTGGCCGCGTGACAGGACTTGCACGCCGGCACGGCCGCCGAAGCCTCCTGTTGGTGGGGCGGCGCGATGCCTGCCGGACGCGTGGTCGCGTCCGGCGTCCGATGGTGGCACGTGACGCAGCCATACCACATCTGGGACATCTTCGCGTGCGAACGATGATCGAAGGGAACCGCCTCATAGCGGTCGCTGAGCTCGCGCAGGACAACCGTATCCGGCCCAAGGTTGACCTTCTCGGCCGGCGCTGTCGTGGGCAACTCCGTCCGTCCGGCCAGCCATCCGATTCGCCCCAGCCAGATCAGCAAGGCGCCGGCGAGAAATATGCGACGGCGGAAGGTGCCGCCAGTGCCCTCACTGGCGGTGTTTCGGTGGCCGGGTTCCGCCGGTGGGGGCACTGGCGGCACAGAATGCGATTGCTCGCGGTTCATGCGGTGCCCTCCGTCTTGTGCTGGCTGATGACGGGGAAATACGTCACGATCACGCGATAGGCGAACATGAGGCAGGCAATCAAGCCGACGGTCACCGAAATCTCCGCCAGGGACGGCACGTAGGCGTGGCTGGCGTAGGGCGGTCGGTAGCCGATGAGAAACACGTTGACCCGGTTAAAGACGACTCCCAGCACGATGAGCGTCACTGCGGTGAATAGCCGCAGCGGCGAACGGCGCACGGCTTTGGTCGATAGCATGACCAGCGGCAACACCACGCCCAGACCGATTTCCGCCATCCAGCAGATGCTCTGGAGCGAGCCATCCAGCAGATAGACGTAGCTTCCGCGCCAGATCATGTCGCCGATCTTCGCGGCCAGATATACGCCCAGCGTCCAGGGGATGAACCGCGCCAGCGGGCCCAGCACGTGCATCTCCGGCTTCAGTCGCAACGACCATCCGGCGAAGAGCGATTCCCAGATGACCATCGGAAACCCGACGGCCATCGCCGAGAGCAGGAACAGCGCGGGCGAAAGAGGGGTCCACCACAGCGGGTGAAGCTTCGACGGCGCGATCACCATCAGGTTCCCCAGCGAAGACTGGTGCAGGCACGAGAGGCAACAGCCGGCGATCACCAGCAGGAACATGACCGGCCCCAGCTTGCCCTGGGTGTATTCCGCCAGCCTGGCAAGGCGCGGGAACCGCTGGCCGTGCTGCATGACGCGCTCGCAGGCGATCGGCATGAATTCCAGGTACAGCACGTTGAGGTAGCACATGACGCACATGCCCACCTCAAACAGCACCGAATTGCCCTGCCACATGATCAGCGGATGCCAGACGTTGTAGTACCGGCCCAGGTCGGCTTGCAGACCGATCACCACGAACGTGTAGCCCAGCATGGCCGTGAGCAGGGCCGGCCGCGCGATCGCATGGTAGTGCTCGCGATGCAGAATATGTGTGAGGAACGCGGAAGTGAATCCGCCGGCCGCCAGCGCCACGCCGCTGGCCACGTCGATGGCGATCCACAGGCCCCAGGGATGCTGCTGGTCAAGATTGGTGCTGGCGCCGATGCCGAACAGGAAGCGATATGCCATGCACGCGAAACCGGCCGCCATCAGCCCCAACAATACCAGGACTCCGGGGGTGAGGAGCTTGCGCTGGACCGGCAAGGGCGCCTCGGCGTGGTCGGCACGGCCCTGGGCATGGCGCGGAGGGTCGGCGGTGACGGGCGCAGCGGCCGCCATGCGGCGACCCCGCCGATGGGGGTCGGCCAGGTACATGACCGCGCCCAGCGTTCCGTAAAGCAGCAGGGGAGGCAGCCCGTACTTGAACACGCTGTGCTGGATCTTCTCCGTGAGCACGGGCGGCGCGGCCAGAGGCAGCTTGAGAAAGCCCGCCCGCTCGAATGGCACATTGGAAAGATACAGCCAACTCGTGCCGCCCACCTCGTGCTCGCCATAGATGTACTGCACATACTGCCTGTCGGGGCGAGCCAATCGCTCCCGCGCCAGCGTCAGCAGCTTGCTGCGGCGATCGAAGATCATCGTCTGCCGCGGACAGGCGGCCACGCAGCCGGGCGGCGTCCCTTCGCTGACGCGATGGAAGCAGAACTGGCACTTGCGCACGGCAGGAGTGAACGCGTCGTCGTAGCTGTAAGCCGGCACCTGGAACGGGCACGCCACCATGCAATAGCGGCAGCCGATGCACTTCCAGGCGTCGTACGTGACAGCGCCGTTCTCCTGCTTGCGCAGTGCGCCGACGATGCAGGCCGAGACGCAGGCGGGCTGGTTGCAGTGCAGGCAGTTGGTCTTGACGAAGACGGGATCGGCAGCTCCATCCTGCGCGTAGGCATTGACGACGGTGAACGCATCGGGCGACGGCCGGCGCTGCGCGGAAGACACTCTGATCGTCGTAGGACTCGATGGGTCCGGCCTCGATGCCGTTGGCCTGTTTACAGGCATGTTCGCACAGGCGGCAACCCACGCACATGGTGAGATCGACCAGCACTCCGTAGGGATCGGCAGGCCCCATGGCATGGCCGCCATCGTTGGCGCTGGCGCGCGCGGGGCGAGGCCGGCCCCGGCGGCGGCTGCCCAACCCAGTTGTTTCAGAAACGTACGGCGATCAGCTTCCATATCGTTTGTGCGCTCCTGTCGGCGACCAGTGTCGTGAAGAATCTCACGACCCGGGCGCTGTGCAGCCATCAGTCAAACGAGCCTGTGCCGCGCTCCACGCCCGAAGCCAGTAGTCTCGTCCGCCCGGCCTGGGTGCGATTTATACTGTGGAATCCGTCCTAATGCGCTATCTATGTCCAGAAATCCGCCAGTTGCGGTTGCGCCTCAGTCTCAAATATGGCTCAAATTAAGAGCCAAATTCCAGCAGCGGCTTCTGGCAGGCACACGGAGTCTGGCGTACAATTCGGACGAAAGCAGGGCGAAATAACCGGAACAACGCGGCTGCATCGTGGCCTGACTCGGTCATGAGCCACTGCATGTGTGGTTTGTACCGGTGTTCCTGGTTGCTCGCCTGGTCTGGGCGGTTCGCTTTGATAAGGTCGTTTTCGGAAGGAGAGATCCAATGTCGTATCGCCGTCGCCCCCTCGCCGGTTTCGGCCGCTCCCGCAAGGCCAATCGTTTGTTTGGTGGCCCCCGGCATCTTCGTCTCGGAAACACGATCGAAGCACTGGAAGCCCGCTTGTGCCTCACCGCGTTGATCTCCAATGCCATCCCCGGGTGGGTCAATCCCATGATGGCTCCCCAGACGCTCTTCGCGCCGGGCAGATGAACCTTCCCGAGTACAGCCTCAACGGCACCGCGGTCCAGGCCACCTATTACCGCTTCGCGGCGGCTTTCCCCGATGGCGCGGCGGGCAACGTCTTGTTCTCGACGACAGGGGCGCCCGCCATGCTCGACACCGGCCTGGCGCTCTACGACGGCGATGGCAATGTGCTGCAGCGCGCGGATGTGGACACCCCTTCGGACGGCGCCGAGACCCTGGTGGCCAACCTTCACTCGGGCAAGGCCTACATTCTTGGCGTCTTCGGCGCCAACGAGGCGAACTACGGACAACGGTTGTACACTCTCACCGTCGATACGGGCCAGCAGCGGCTCAATTCGACAATCCAGATGGACCCGGTCGCCGGCATCGCTTCGTTCCTGGCCGACTCGGGCCAGGACAGGCTCACCAGCCCCACCGACGTAAACTACTTTCCCATCAGCCTGACCAACGCCGGGCTGGCCGCCACGGTCGCGCTCAGCCGCATCGGGCCCGACGTGCAGCTTTTCGCATCGCTCTATCGCCAGGATGCGCCAGGCGGATCCTGGACACAACTCGCCAGCGGTTCGGGGCCCAATGTGAACCTGACCGCCTTGCACGCGGGGGGGCTCGATGACACCGACTCCCGATTTCTCTTGGCCGCCAGCGCCAGGATTTCAACACGGCGGCGCAGCCGTATCGGATCGACCTGTCCACCGCAACCCTCCTGGCGCCCGGCGCCCTGGTCAATCCGGTGATCACCGCCGACCTGGGGGTCCCCACGCCCGTGTCGCCGGGCAACGCCGCGGTTTCGTACGCGGGCAATCTGGGAGGTAGGGCAAACGCATACCAGGTCCGCGCCGTCGCCAGCGGGCCGCTCCAACTCTCGTTGACCACGCAGGTATTCGACCCCGTGATGAGCGTGTACGATCAAACCGGCGCCACCCTCCTGGGCGTGGTCAGCAGGTCTACCGCGGGCAGCACGACGTTCACCGTCAATGCCGTTGCCGGGCAGGCGTTTCTCATCCACGTGGCCGACTATCTGGACCAACTGGGCTTCAACAACGGCGGCTTCTTCACGCTCTCCGCGACGCAGACGTACACGCCGGCCGCCCTGGCGGTGGACAATACCGTGCGGCAGATGGCAGGCATTCCGATCGACCCGACGCAGGCCGGGCAGATCTACCGCATCACGCCGGCCGGGGCCGATTGCCTGGTGCTTCAGCTCTCCCCCGAGGCCGGCGCCGCGCTGGCCGAGCGCATCGTCGTGGCGGCATCCGGCATGACGCCGCCGATCACGGCAACCGGCGCGGCCGGCCAGATGATTTTCCTCCCCATTGATCCGACCAAGATCTCGGCGCGCTGGATGTTTACGTCGGCAGCACCGCGGGCGGCGACACCGGCGCCGGGAAGGGAGAAGGGGGACATCCCACCTTACCGGGAAGGGAGAAGGGGGACATCCCACCTTACCGGCAGTCGTGCCGGAAGGGAGGAAGGGAGAAGGGGGAGGAAGGGAGAAGGGGGACATCCCACCTTACCGGCAGTCGTGCCGGGTCCGCAACGCCGCCGCCAGACACCGCACGATAACGCACGCGAGATTGTCGGCGGCGCTGCGGACCGTTTCGCGTGGTCGGGGAAGAGGCGGTCCGCAACAGGCCGCAGGGAGCCGGCGCCGGGATCGAGGAGTTGCGGCGCGGCCTCTTGCGGACCCTGCGTCACTTCGTCAGTTCGTCCCTGTTCACCCTTTCCGTGAACTGGTGTATAATGTCGGGCGATGAGGTTCGCGTTTGCCGACCGGAAACTGCGCCAGACGCTGATACACGCCGTGGTTGTTTTCCCTGGCGAAAGCATTCAGGAGGAGCTGACCGCCCGCGGGTGGACGCAACGGCAACTGGCCCAGAAGCTGGGCCGGCCCATCCAGGCGGTCAATGAGATCATCAAGGGGCGGCGGCAGATCACCGCCGAAACGGCACTGGCGCTGGCGGATGTGTTCGGCGCCTCGGCCGAGATGTGGCTGGGATTGGAGAGCCGCTATCGCCTGTACCTGGCGCGGCAGGACCGCCAGCGGAAGTTGTCGGCTTGACTTGGAAAGACGAAGGGGGTCAAAAGGCAGCGGATCAGGTCACGCAAGTAGTCTCCGCCTGATAGCAGGATCGCGCAGAGCCGGTCCACCTCCTTCTCTCCGCCCCTTTTGCCCATCGCACCCGGAGCAAACCCCGCGCCCACGGCATGCCCGGCTCAGACCCTCACACACGCATTGCGCAGATCGGCCGGCCCACAAGTCAGATCCCTCGCTTTCCCCGCCAAGAACTCCACCAGTGTCTGCGCCATGTTGCGCCCACGCAAACCGATTTGCACAACACGCCGGTATCTGTAGAACCCCAACGAAAGCAACCATGATCCTCCTCAACCCAATCCTCACCGCCGACTCCGAAACCCCCGCCCTTCAATCCGAATCCCCCAATCCACAATCTCGAATTCTGAGCCCTGAACCTGGAACCCCAGACCCTTCCTCCACGTCTCCGCGCCTCCGTGGTCAGCCTTCCCCAATCGAAAATCAAAAATCAAAAATCAAAAATCCCCCGAACGAACCCACCGATTCTCCCGCCCCCCACCCACAACCTCCCACCGCGCCAGAGCTTGCAGATTCGCCTCCCTCTCCCGCGCAACCTCCCCTGCGAAACGAACCCATTGCCAACCCGCCCGCCGCCGCGACGGCGTCCATTATCCAGCAGATCCCGGCGGCCTCGCTCACCGCGTCAGCCCCTTGTGGACCGGTCAACGGTCCAGGTCCCGACTCACATGGCACATCCACTGACCAGCGGACGACGGACCCGACCACTGACCACGGACAAGTGACCACGGACAGATGGGAGAAACCGATGTCGCTTCGAACCATCCACACCGCCCGCTCACAGCGTCTCCGCCACCAGGCTCGCCAATTCCGACCTCTCGCTCTTGGCCAGCGTGACGTGCCCTACGATGCCCTGCCCCTTGAGACGTTCCACCAGGTATGACAGGCCGTTGCTGCTGCTGTCCAGGTAGGGATTGTCGATTTGCGTCGCATCGCCCGTCAGCACTAGCTTGGTACCCTCGCCCACGCGGCTGGCGATGGTCTTAACCTCGTGCGGCGTGAGGTTCTGTGCCTCGTCGATGATCATGAACTGATGCGGGATGCTCCGGCCGCGAATATAGGTCAGCGGCTCAAGGACGACCTGGCCGCTGGTGATGAGTTGCTGCACACGCTGCTCGACCGTGGTGAGCGAGGCGTGGCTGGGCTGTCCTTCGGAGAGCCGGTTGGACAGCAGATAGGTCATGTTATCGAAAATCGGCTGCATCCACGCGTTGAGCTTCTGGTCCTTGTCGCCAGGCAGATAGCCGATGTCGCGCCCCAGCGGCATGATCGGCCGGGCGCAGAGCAGCTTGTGATAGACCTGCTCGTTGAGCGTCTTGGTCATGCCGGCGGCCAGCGCCAGGAGCGTCTTGCCCGTTCCCGCCGACCCAATCAGCGTGACGAGCTTCACGGAGTCGTCCAGCAGCAGGTCCAGCGCCATTGTCTGTTGGAGGTTCCGTGGGAGGATGCCGAAGATGGGCGAGCGGCGCGGCGCACCGGCGCGATCATCTTCAAGTCGGGCCGATATCGCGCCAGGGCGGTATGGCCCGGGTTGTCCTTGCGCCTTGAGCAGGACGAACTCGTTGTTGTAGATCGGCGGGTCGGCCTGTAGCGCGAGCTGCTTCTGCGCGTAGAGCTGGTCGATCACGCTGCCCGCGACGTACATCTCGCGCCAGCCGGTGTAGAGCCGCTCGAAATCGACTTTCTGCGCCTCAAAGTCCTCCGTGGTCAGGCCGAGCGTATCGCTCTTGATGCGGGCGTTGATGTCCTTGGAGATGAAGACGACTCGCTTGCCTTCGCGGTGAAGGTTGAACTGCGCAGCAGATGATGCGGTTGTCGGGGGTGTTGGCCGTCAGGCCGGGGCAGAGCTTCTGGTCTTCCTCGAGGATCACGCGCATGCGCCCGCCAGTCTCGGCGACCTGCACGCCTTCGGAGAGGTTGCCCTGCTCGCGCAGGCGGTCGAGGTGCCGGATCACGGTGCGCGCGTTGCGTCCCAGGTCGTCGTTGGCCGTCTTGAACTTGTCCAGCTCTTCGATAACGTCGAAGGGGATGACCACCTCGTTGTCCTCGAACACAAACAGCGCGTTGGGGTTGTGCAGGAGGACGTTGGTGTCGATCACGAAGTGTTTGATGTCGCCGTTGCCTTCGCTCATGCTATAACATCTTATCGGCAACCCGGAAGGAAGGAATGGGTCCGCGAATGCTGTATCCGCTGAAATTCAAGCCGCGGCTGGTCGAGAAGATGTGGGGCGGCCGCAGATTATCGGCGCTTGGCAAACCGCTTCCGCCGGGCAAGCTCATAGGCGAAAGCTGGGAATTGTATGATTTTCCGGCCGGCGTGATCGAGGATCGCGCCATCAGCAGCGAGGTTGCCAACGGCTCGCTGGCCGGGCGGACGCTGCGCTCGCTGATCGCGGAGTTTGGGCGCGACCTTCACGGCGACGTGCCTCTCATCTCGCCGCATGGCCAATTCCCGCTGCTCATCAAATATCTCGACGCCCGGGAGAACCTGTCGGTGCAGGTACACCCCGATCTGGCGTACACGCAGCATCACCCTGGCACGCATTTGAAGACCGAAGCCTGGTATGTCGTTGAGAACGACCCGGGAGCCCGACTTTACAAGGGGCTCAGGCCGGGCACGACGCGCCAGGTATTGGAGCAAGCTGTTCGCGATGGGCGGATTTCCGACCTGATCAACGCCGTTCCCGTCAAACCCGGCCAGTGTTTCTACCTCCCCAGCGGCACCGTCCATGCGCTGGGCGCGGGCATTCTGGTGGCCGAGGTGCAGACGCCGAGCGACACGACGTTCCGGGTTTACGATTTCGACCGGATCGATCCGCTGACGGGCAAGCCGCGCAAACTCCATGTCCGCGAGGCGCTGGACTGCATCGACTTCAACCACGCTGAGCAGCGCGTGCAGAAGCGAGCCCACGTGGCCGGATATTTCACGGCGGTGACGCAACTCGTGAGCTGTCCCTATTTCAAGATCGAGAAGGTCCGCTTCAGCGAAGGCGTCGAGCAGGCGATCCCTTATGATCAGCCCGTGGTGTGGATGATGCTGGAGGGGCGGGCTGAAATCAGGGTCAATGGTATGGACGAAGCGGTGGCGATGTCCAAGGGCAATACGGTGCTCTTGCCGGCGAAGATGAACGGGCCGATCATCAAGACACTGTCCGATTGCGTGTGGCTTGAAGTGACGGTCCCAACGAAGGCGAGCGAATGAAAGAGCGCATCCAGAAGATTCTCGGCAACGCGGGCGTTGCTTCACGGCGCAAGGTCGAAGAGATGGTCCTGCAGGGGCGCATCGCGATCAATGGGAAGATCGTGCGGAATCTGCCGGTCCTGGCCGACCCGGAGAAGGACCAGATCGAGGTCGATGGCGAAGAGCTGCGGCTGAAAGCCAAGTCCGCCGGCCGGCGGTTTTACTTCCTGCTCAACAAGCCCAAGGGCGTCTACTCGACCAATGTGTCGCAAGGTGAGCAGTTGCGGGTGATCGACCTGCTTCCGCGCGGCATCCCGGCGCGGCTCTATCCCGTCGGCCGGCTCGATGCCGATTCGCGGGGGCTCATCCTTCTCACGAACGATGGCGACCTGACCAATCGGCTGACGCACCCGCGCTATGGCGTGGCCAAGACCTACCGCGCGGTGGTTGATGGCTATCTGACTCCGGAGCTGATTGAGGAGCTCGAGCATGGCATTTGGCTGGCCGACCGCGAAGGCAGTGCGTTCAAGACCGGCCAAAGCCACATCACGCTCGTGCATCGCGACCGCCAGCGCACGGTCGTGGACATCACGATCCGCGAGGGTCGCAATCGGCAGGTGCGCCGGATACTGGCCGGCATGGGGCACAAGGTGCGCGAGCTGACGCGCATGCGCATGGGACCGCTGACGCTGCGCGGGCTGGAGCCGGGGCAATCGCGGGAATTGACGGCGAAAGAGTTGCGGGAGTTGCAGAAGGCATCAGAAAAACACATACATCATCGGGTGCGTCTTCATCGCCGGCCGGATGAAAGCCATTAGCTCGCCGTAGTGCATCGAGCGCGGCGCGAAGATGTAGACGATCTGCGAGAAGCGGTTGCTCTTCTCCACCAGGATCTTCGCCGCTTCGTCGCCCGAGCCGACCGTGAACGAGAGGTTGCCCTTGCCGCCGTTGTTGTCGATCTCGTCGGCCGGCAGGATCAGCGTCGCCGCCACCTGGCGGCCCTTTTCCACCAGGTGCAGCTCCCATGGCCGGCCGAGCCGCTTCTTGCGGTCGCGCCACTCGTCGCTGGGGAAGAACGCGCGGTAGTAGAGCTGCCCCGCGGGTGGCGGGTCGATGCGAATGCCTTGCTCGTTGTCCATCTTCATCAACAGTTCGTAGACCTGACGCACGCCCGCCAGCGGCATGGCATCATCCACCTGAAGCGTCACGAAGGGGTCCTGGCCGGCCTCGGTAATGTTGCCGAGTGCCGCCAGCAGGTGGATGAGTGTATCGCCACTGTTGATCTGCTTGCCGCCTGGTTCCATCAGCACGTATTTCGCCTGCTGCGCGGTCGTTCCGCCGGAGGGCATGCTGATGGCCAGCGTGAGGTCGCGCACGCGGAGCTTGCCATCCTTGTGCTCCGGTTCCAGCGTCACCAGCAGCGGCTGGTCGGGCGCGAGGCGATAGGCGGCGTTCACCCGCAGCACGCCGTACACCTGGCTCTTGGGCGCCTGCCGCGGCACATCCAGGACGGTGGCCGGATCGTTGAAGTCCGATGCGATCGAGCGCGAGTCGGTCACGTCGGCCGCATAGAGCGTCTTGCCATCCTCGGACTTGAAGGTGTAGGAGCCGACGAACACGAAGCCGCTGGCAGGCAGCGTTTTGTTCGTGCGGCTGTCGATCACCAGGTCTTCGGCCCGTACGCTGCGAGCGGTGGGCTTGCCGCCATCCTTGCCGGGCTCATCCCACTGCATGGTCATGAAGACCCGCTCGCCCTTGGGCCAGAAGCGGTTCAGCCCATAGTTGCACCCCTGGCCGCTCTTCATTCCGATGAACTCCAGGGCCGCATGCACATCGCTCGGCTTGGCGAACGAGATCCCCATGGACTCGTAGTCCTTGCCGCTGTCGGCCGTGATGAGGAAAAACTCGGCGATGTCATTGCCGGGCAGGCCGGTTGCCCTGCCCCAGATCTTCACCCGCTTGTCCTTCTTGCTGGCCAGCAAACCTGGCCGAACCAGCATGTCCGGGTCCTTCTCGTACTTTCTGAGATTCTCCTCATAGGCGTCCTTTGCGATCTTGGCCGACCGGTCCGCCTCGGCCTCGCGTTTCTCGCGCTTGCCGCTCGGCCCGCCGTCCCCGCCGGGGAACTGCGCCAGCGCGAGCAGGGGCAGGGCCAAAGTGGAGACGCAGATGATGAACACGTTTGGTTTCTCTCGCATGGCAGTCTCATTCGGTATAGGGAACCGTGCCGCTCTTGTCCGTCTTATGGCCCCACTGGCGTATGTACTCCTCGGCCGGGCGGAAATCATCGTTGCATTGCCGCAGCTTCGCTTGCAGCCGGGCATCGAGCTCCTGTTGCAGCGATGCATGCTCGGGCTTGTCGCACAGGTTCGTCGTTTGATACGGATCGCCGCAGTTATCGAACAGCATCCATGGCCCCTGAAGGGTCCGAACATACGTGTGCCGTTCGGTGCGGATGCCGCGATATTCGCGCCCGCCGCGCCACGCGTCCACTCGCCGAAAGGCGCGTAACACGCGATGAGCGCTGCACCATAGTAATCATCTCCCGGCGCTGGCCCGCCGCGCAGGTGCTTTGAGTAATCCAGTCCTTCGACGGTCTTGGGAATGGCCACTCCACAGAGCCCCAACAGCGTCGGCATCAGGTCAGGCGCGCCGATGGGCGCGGATGTCGCGGCCTTCGCGCGTCAGTGCCGGCCAGCGCAGCACCAGCGGTACCAGGATCGATTCATCGTAAGGCTTCTGCTTGTGCGCCATCCCCTGAGAACCCAGCATGTCGCCATGATCGGATGTGAAAACCAGGATCGTGTTGTCGGCGATGCCGGCTTCATTGATGGCCGAGATCACCTGGCCCAGGCACGCATCCAGCGCGCTGATATGGGCGTAGTATCCGGCCAGATCGCGCCGCGCCGGTCTCAGCGGCCTTGGGCACATTGGGGCGAAGCGTGAGCTTGCCCGGGTCGTACATGCGCTTATATTGTGGCGGCGCGGTTTCGTACGGATTGTGCGGCGGTCCCCACGACACGAACAGCGCGAATGGTCCGCCGGCCGCGTGCCGCTTGATGTAGCCTGTCGCGTCGCGAGTCTGAGCGATGGCGTCATACCCGTCCCATTTCCGCTTCACATTCTCATCGCCAAAATAGGGCGAATTGTTGTAGTCGTGCGTGCATTCCAGCACTTTCCAGTAGTCGAAGCCCTGCCGGCGCTCGCGCGGGATATAGCTCGATCGGCCGTGGCCGTCGAGATGCCACTTGCCGATGTAGGCGGTTTGATATCCCGCCTGGGTGAGCGTCTGCGCGATCGAGACGGCCTTATTGCCCAGGCAGACATCGTTGAGGAACACGCCGTGCGTCAGAGGATATTGGCCGGTGATGAGGCTCCCGCGATAGGCGCGCAAACCGGACAGGTGGATACGGCCGTGGTAAATCGCAAGCTCTGGCGGGCGAGTGCATCGAGATTTGGTGTCGAGACATTGGGGTCGCCGGCAAAGCCGGTGGCCTGGGCGCGCCACTGATCGGCGAAGACGAAGACGATGTTGGGCCGGCTCGGCCGTGTCGGCGGCGATTGGGCTTGAAGACATGCGCCGGCGACCGCGGCGGCGCCGGCCGCCCGGAGAAACTGCCTGCGGTTGATCGGGGAGTTCGCCATAGTCTGAATCAATGTATCCGCCGCCGTCGCTGCTCGCAAAAGCCGCAATGAGCCTACAGGGCCGCTTCGGCCGCTGCAAAGCGTGCAGGCGGAGCGCGCATGAGATTGACTGCGGAGTCGGCGCTGAGGAACTGGCTGGCCAGGAGCTGCCGGCTGGCCATGGTGGCGTTGACGGCCATGGGTTCGTTTCGCAGGGGAGAGTGCGCGGGAGAGGGGGTGGAATCCGCAAGCTCTGGCGCGGCGGGAGGTTGTGGGGCTGGGGCGGGGGGATCGGTGGGTTCGATCTGCAGATCGGGGCCGGGGGTGGCAGCCGGCGTGGCGGGAGTTCGTTCTGCAATCCGAGAGTGCGAGCGGCGGGAGACGCCGCCAGAATGGCAGTTCGTTTCGCAGTGGGACCACAGATGGACACGGATGAGCACAGATGTAGAAGGCGGGGTTCGTTTTTGCAGAGGTGAGTTCGTTTTTGCACGGGGAGGTTGATCCCGGCGCAGGGTTTCTCCGCCGGCCGGGTCGGCCGGGTGCGGGTGGTCGTGCTGGGAGGCAAGGTGAGCATGGTGGCTCGTTGGTGACGACTGGGGCGTCCGCCGGCGCGCCGTCGGGCGGCGATGTCGCGGCGAGCGGCCCTTCTATAGATACCGGTGGTGTTGCGCGGATTGGCGCGATTGGCGCAGTGCGCGACGGTAGGGTGGCAGAGTGGCAGCGGCGTCCCGCCGATGGTGATATTTGCGCGTGGAGCGAGCCGCCCCGGCCGCGGCTCTTGTTCGATCGTGTGGGGAGATCTGAAGCGGTCGCGATATTTCCGTGTCTGTACGGCACGAGCGTGTCGAAGAATCCGCAGCTTTCGGCCGAGCTTCAGGTGATGTACGCGGGGCGGTGTCAGCTCTGCCTGTGGGACCCGCGCGCTGCTTACGGCGATTCGATCTACGAGGCGCATCATATCGTCTGGCTGAGCCGGGGCGGGGAGGATGCGCTGGGGAATCTCGTGGTGCTGGAGAGCGAATCATCACCGGGCGGTGCATCGGACGGATAGCCCGCTGGATTTCGGGGAGATGGCGTTTGTTTGATTTCAGGACGCATCGGGAGGGGTTGAGGGTGAATAGGCATCTGGGGACGGTGAGACGTTGCGCCTGAATCGGCATTTCGACGCCCAGGATGGATGGGCGGAGAGCCAGATGGCAATCGCGCAAGAAAGCTAAAGTCGCGCACCGCTTGGGAACGGTGCATTCCACGAAGGGCGTTTCCGGAATTATCTGTAAAGCGTCTTGACAAATCAGGACGTTTTTGTAAAGATAAGGATGAGGTGATCTCTTGAATCTGTCGCTGAAGTCCATCGCGGAGCGGCTCAGGGTAGCTCGGGAGACGACGGGCATGTCGACGCGCGTCGTTGCACGCAAACTCAAAGAGCGTGGATTTCCCGTCTCGCACACATCTCTGGCAAACTATGAAACCGTAAAACTGCCTCCGCCTGTGGCGCTGATCGACGCTCTGGCAGATCTCTACGGGCGCTCACGAGAGTGGTTCCTCAGTTCGGGCCCAATGTTGTCCGGTATTCGCTATCGAGCGTTGAAGGCCGTCAAGGTGGGCGACAAACGAGCGTTTGAGGGGGAAGCACTTGGGTGGTTCCAGGCGTATCTGGCCGCAGAGAAAGCTGTGCATGATCCGATCAAGCACGTTCCCGCCGACTTCAGGGTAAAGCCGTCCGAGACTGGCGCGGAGGTCGCGCGCTGGGTGCGGGACGCCGACGTTTACAGGTTCGGGGACTATCCGATTCCAAGTATCATGCGGCTTGCTGAGAACTTTGGGATTCGCGTGATTCAGCTCCATACTGATGCTCGAATCGACGGCATTGCTGCGCGACTTGGCGACGTTTCCGTTGTTGCGATAAACCAGAATCTTTCCAACGACCGGATCCGGATGAACGCCGCCCACGAGCTCGGGCACCATCTTTTTCAGGATTGCGTGGATGGGTCATCCCTGTCGGATGAGGAAGCAGACCGTCGCGCCATGGAGTTTGCCTCGCATCTCCTTATTCCGGATGCCGCCTTGCGAGAGGCCTTTGGTTTGCAGAGCATGGTGAGGCTGATCCAGTATAAAGAGCGGTACGGTATTTCGCTTGCGGCAATGTTGTATCGCGCGGAACAGGGACGATTGCTACCAAGGGGGCTCTCAAAGACATTGTGGATCAAGTTCGGACAGCTTGGCTGGCGGAGAGACGAGCCAGGATATGTTCCGCCGGACCGCCCAATCCGTATGGAGTCGCTATTCGATGCGGCGGTCCAACAGAAGAAGATGACTTTCGCGCAGATCGCTGCTGTTGCGGGCGTTGATGAACGTGCCGTGCGGCGGCGCGTGTTTCTCGCGATGGGCGGCTCGGCCGAGGCATTTGAGCCGCGCAGGATTCGTCGAATCTTCGAATTGACGCATACCTCAGAGAACTGCCTACTCAAAAGGAGTTTTAACCCAATGTCGCCGAAAAAGCACATTTGCGATCTGCTCGATCGCGAAACTGAGAAGCCGGCACTCGAAAAGCTCTACCTGCGGTTCAGAGTCGCCACCGACCAACTCCGTCGCTGTCCTGAGGTATTGGGCGCGATCGCCGATGGCTTCGAACGGCTCGTCAGCCGCAGAATCGATCCGGGCACGCTGCTTCGCTACATGTTCAACAGGCGCAAGGCTGCGGACTGGCCTAAACTCGGCGAGCACGCCAAGAGGTTCAGCACCTCGCTTCTTGACTTATTGCCCGCCGCGTGTGTGGACTCGCTTAAGCGGATCTACGTCAGCATCAATATTCCGCTGGACGAGTACATATTCCGGCCCAAACTCGGTGCGGAACTCGCGCATCGCTATGTCGCTGAGACTGGTTCGACGGAGTCGGACAGCGTATTGGTGGCTGTGATGATGGCCTACCGCAAGCGCGGCAATTGGCCGACCATTCGGGAAGCCACGGCGGAGAAGCTCCGGCCCTTTGGCGATATCGATGAGGTGGCGCGGCGGTATGCTGCCGGCGCGTAGTTCGATGAGGCGTGACGTGGCTGGCGGCAAAATGCGGCTCATGACGGTCATCGCCCTCAGCTTTCGGCGAAGGCAACAGTGGCATGGGCGCGGCTAAGGTGTTTTCTTCAGTCGTCGTAGTGCTGCCAAACGGCTGGCTCGTACGATAATGTGAAGCGCAGGAGGAACGCGATGGCAGAACTGTCACATAACGGCCAAGAAGTACAGGCGAGTCGTCCAGGAGTCGAAGCCGCGCCGCAAACCAGGAGTGCGCACAAGACCGAGGGTGCCAGACGAACCGCCGGGCGTGAGCGGAATGGGGTTCCAAAGAGCACCAAGCGAACGGGGTGGGCTACACCTGCCCTGAACTTCCCCAAGAATACGCTCGAGGATGCAATTCGGGTTGCGCAGGCTATTGAAGAGAAGTACGCCGGCAAGCCTGTGTTATGCGATCAAGTTGCGAAACCCCTTGGGTTCTCAGGGGCGGAAGATCGCCGCATGAAGTCGCTGGTACGATCAGCAAGCCTGTATGGCTTGGTCAGCGGCACTGGCATCGGGGCGCCGATGAAGTTGGAACCGATCGGCGCAGACATCGTCGCGCCCAACTCATCTGAACAGCGGCGCAAAGCCCTGATGGCTGCCTTCCGCAATGTAGAGCTCTTCGCGAAAGTGTTCAAATACTATGAAGGGAAACGAATACCAGAAGATGAGTATTTCGCCAATACCTTGGTGAAAGAATTTACGATACCTCGTGAGTATGTGGACCTGTTTATCAGGGTGTTCGTCGAGAATACGCGCTATCTGAAAGCGTTTTCGCCAGACGGCGAGGGGCGGGACGTCATCCTGCAGATCGCTGCGGCTCACGAACCGCCGCCTGATGCGACGCGCCCTCGCGCAGTGGTGGAGACGCCACCCCTGAGCGAAGGGCGCGTATCTCTCGACACATGCTTCATCGTTATGCCGTTCGGCGAGTGGTACGACCGGTATTACAAAGAGGTATACGCCGGTGCCACGAAGGATGCCGGCTTCGAACCACAGCGCGCGGATGGACTATTCAGCACGGGCACAGTGATCGAGCAGATATGGGAGCAGATCAGGAAGGCGAAGGTATTGCTGGCGGACCTAACTGGCAAGAATGCCAACGTGTTCTACGAGTTGGGGCTCGCCCACGCCGTGTCCAAGCCAGTGATCCTGATCACCGGCAATCTTGAGGATGTCCCTTTCGACCTTCGTCACCTTCGTGTAATCGTCTACGACATCCGCGACCCATTCTGGGGCGACAAGCTGAGGAAGAACATAACGGCCTATCTGCGTAGTGCGCGGAAGGAGCCAGAGAAGTCGATCCCGCAGCCCTTCCGCGACAGCAGACAGGCGAGCGAGGCAGGGGATGAGGGCGAAGGCACCTTGCCCGCAGGCGGTCTGGTGGGCACTGAATGAGAGGATTCCGAAAAAGGGGCCACTTCCGAAAAAGGGGCTTCCGAAAAAGGGGCCACTGCTGATTGTGCCCGGCATCTCACGCCTGCTGCTCCTTTCTCTTCTTCCTCGGCCGTCCCACCGCTCGCAAATCGGGCTTTGAGGATTGCAGTGCTGCCATGGCGACATCTTCTTCTGCTTAGCTCGCCTCGTTGCCTGCCGAATACTCGGCGGGCAGGGCGTTCACGATCTTCATGGTTTCGATGCTCACGCGAATAACCTGCCCGACAAGCCGCACGATGTACTGGGGGTTGTCCTCGCGGTTGGGGTTGCTGACGATGCCGGAGCGGGCGTCGGTGCTCACCTGGTATTGGTCGATGACCCATTCGAGGGCGGAGCGGTTGCCGAGGCGATAGGCGAAGGTTTCGGCGGGAATGCCGGAGAGGGCGAGGGACTCGTTGACGATGAGCCGGGTTTTGTCTTTGGAGAGGCGCATCTTGTCGTCGACGCGGTAGGAGAGGGGCTGGCCGGCGGTTTCGATGAATTCGAGGGGGAAGGGGTCGAGCTTTTCGTAGTCGAGGTGGAGGGCGGCAAGGGCGCGGCCGGCGGCCGCAAACGCGTGGAATCCGGAGGAGGCGATTTCAGATTTCGGAGTTTCAGATTTCAGATTGGGGAGGGGCAGGGCGAAGGGGATGCGGGGGAGTTCGCGTTTGAGGTTGTCGGCGAATTTCTCGCGGTAGCCGGGGTGGTGGAGAAGGCCGTAGACGTAGTAGAAGATGGACCACTTGTCGATGTTCTTGTCGTGGTAGTGGGAGCGGAATTCGTTGAGCGCCCAGTCCGTGATGTTCTCGCGGCGGTTGGAGCCGTCTTCGTCGTAGGTGTAGAAGGCGAAGCACTGGGATCCGCCTTGGGGCATGAGGTCGGGGATGCGATCCGTCACGAGGACGTACACGGGGATCTCAGTGCCCGTCTTCAGCCAGAGGAGCTTGTTTGAGGTACTGGGCCGGGGGAAGATCGAAGGGAATCCATACCGTCGAGCGTTCAGAAGCGGGTCAAAGAAGAGATGTCGTTTCGCGAACGGGCGATAGAGCGCGGTCCGAATCTTCTCCGGCCTGAACTCCGCGTAGGCGCGGCGTCGCAGGTGCTTCTTCAGGTCATCGTCCCATATCACGCGATCGTACTTGACGAAATCGTCAAGGACGGCATCGGCGGGCGCGCGTTGCCAGCGGTCGACCTCAACGTTGTAGTCCTCAATGAACCCTTTGATGCGTGAGGTCAGACTCTCGGCGGAGAAGTCGTATACGATCCTGTCTCTGTGGGTGGCAACGCCCAAGGAGTAATCCTTGAAGATCACTTGGGCGTCAGGGTCAGCCGAGTCCCGCGCTGCGTTGCTGGCGATAGGCATGAACGATGCGAATTGAGAGCCATTGGCAGGCACCAGCCATGTGTGCTTTGCGTCCGGCCGCAGAACGCGCCAACGCACGCCCGCCGACGATTTTTGCCGGTTGACCCAGTTCAACTTGTCCTGGCGGCGGAGCGTCTTGTCCACAACCGCATAGCGCAGAATGCATTTCCTGCTGCGGCGATGTTTCACGGCGATGGTTATGCCCACGCCGACCTGAATGCCAAAGACGTTGTACTGGGTGCCGGAAAGCGTTGGGTTCTGGCGGACGTTGCCCTGCAAATCAAGGTGATAGATGGCCGAGAAATCCCGCAGCAGGTGCTTGCGCATGCCATCGAAGGCAACCTGCTCGATGAAGGAGTTATTGGAGACGAAGCAGACGATGCCGTCGCGGTCGTCCAGCCGATCTGTCGCCCAGCGGAAGAACTTGACATAAGGGTCGTTGAGCTTGCTGACGCTGGTGGCGGCGGAGTCGGCGGCGTAGGTTTCGCGGATTCGCTGGTCGATGACGGCGTACGGGCGGTTGGGGTTGCGCTGGTTGTGGACCATCTGCCCGACGTTGTAGGGTGGGTTGCCGGTGACGACGGTGATGGGCGCGCGGCACTGCCGGTTGACTCGCTCCGTATTGCGCGGCGTCATGAATGCAAGCTGGAATTGCTGGCCTTCGGCGAGTTCCAGCGTATCGACGAAGCAAAGTCCCTCAAACGATTCGTAGCGGCCGGTCTGCTCGTAATACGCATGCTCGATATTCAGCGCCGCGATGTAATACGGCAGGAGCATGATCTCATTGGCGAAGAGGCGTTTCTTGTAGACATCCTCAAGCCTCGCCTTGGGGATGCGCCGGATCAGGTTGACAATGAAGTTGCCCGTGCCCGTGCAGGGGTCGATGATGAAGACATCATCCGACCAGAGGTGCTTACCGAATTCCTTCTCCAGCACCTCGGCGACGCTGGCGACATGAAGTCGAACGATCTCCTGGGGCGTGTAGACGATCCCCATGGTGTCGGCCAGCTTGACGCTGTAGCCCTGGAAGAAGCGCTCGTAGACCGTGTTGAGGAAGTATTGCTTGTCCGACCAGTCGGTCATGGTGCGGGCGGCGCGTTCGATGGCGATGTAGAAGCGGTCGAGGTCCTTGAGGTAGCTGTGACGGTCGAAGGACTGGCTGGTCATGGCGAGCATGACCTTCTCGACTTCGGCCGCGATGACGTTGCGGCGGACGAACTCGGGGTTGTCGAAGATCTCGCGGATGAGGCGCTCGGTGAGGATGTGCTGGATGAGCATCTCATCGACGGCGGCCGGGGCGAGGTTGGGATTGAGGCTGCTGCGGCAGAGCTCGAAAAAGTCGGCGAAGGCTTTCTTGAAGGCGGGGTTGGCCTTGTGGGACTCCTCGATCTTCTTGCGGAGGCCTTCGGCGAGGTCGGGGACGCGCTGCTTAAACTCATCGACGGCGTGCTCGAATTCCTCGATCTCGGGCTCGACGTGGCGGAAGAACTGGGTCACCACCTCGGCGAGCTTGGCCGGGTCTTTCATGTCGGCCGAGAGGATGCGCTGGCCGTCCTGGAAGAGGATGGCGGTGGCGTTGTCTTCGAAGATGATGTTGGTCAGCGGATAGCCGGCCTGGCGTTTCTTTTCGATTTCGGCTTCGAGGTCGTCGGCGGTGTCCTTGGCTTCCCAATAGCCACGGACGAGATTCATGGAGTCCTTGAAGGTGCCGTCGGGGCGGATGGTCTTGCCGTTGACCTTCTTCTCATGCTCGGCGATGAGCGTCCAGCCGTGCTCTCGGCCGGCGGCGGCGAGGAGGGCGTGGAAGGCCGGGCGGGTGCCCATTTCGTACATGACGTGCTGGTGGGTGAGTTCGGCCAGGTCGGCATAATACTTGTCGATGAGCTTCGGGAGCTTGGATTTGCGGGCCCGGGCAGTTGTGGTCCCCATGATGGCAAGCAATCGTACCGGGCGAGCGGCGGGGATCAAGGCTTGAGCCGTGGTAATAGCGACGGCGAATCGCGGATGCGGGGCAGCCGAAACTCTGTCCGGAATTCTGCCTCTGGGCGGTTGCGCCTCTGACCGCGTAAGCGCGGAACTCCGAACGGGTGAATCCACGGCTGAGGCATTTGCGGGGTGGGCTGGATGAGTTGAAGCTGCCGGCGAATGAGCTGCAAATCCCGGATTTCACATCTCAGATTTCAGATTTCACATCTCAGATTTCAGATTTCAAATTTCAAAGGTCAAAGCTCGGATTGCAGATCGGATCAGCGGCGGGAGGTCCCGGACCGCGTAAACGCGGAACTCCGAACGGGCGGGGACGCCCGCGCTCCCAACGGCGGGGATCGTGGAGTTTTGGCGGGAGCGGTGGATGAAGGGGCGGGTGGGGAATGAGGAAGTGATGGCGCGGATGGTGTCACAGACCAAGCGCGTGCATCATGCGTTCGGCGGCGTGAATCCGCGGCTGAGGCATTTGCGGGATGGGGCGCTATCTCAGATCTCAGATCTCAGATTTCAGATTTCAGATTTCAGATCTCAGAAGGCGTTGCCGGCGAATGAGTTGCTGTCGCATGGGACGCCGCGGCTGAGCGGCTCGCGAGCGAGCCGGTTAAACTACGCCCCTTGTCGCGTGCGCGCGCCCTGCGGTATATTGCCCTTGGACTGCCCTGGGGGCGTTCGGCCGATGACGAATCGCAGCCCAGGTCGCATTTCGAGGAGTCGCCGCCATGAACCCGCCCCATCGTCTCTCGCTTGTCCTGGCGTCATTGTTCCTGGGGCTGTTGAGCGCGACGGCCAAGTCACAGCAGCCGGCCGAGCCGGGCCTCAAGATCTCGCCGCTGGACAGCGATCACCTGGCCGTCCAGCTCAGCGCTGAGCCGCCGGCCATGGATCCCGCGTATCGCGCCCTGCTGGAGAACGAGCGGCATTTCTTCAACAGCCGCGGGCAAAACCTGCCGCCGCTGGTGAGCACGTACAACCAATTCGGCGTGCTCCACGTCGAGTTCGACAGCCCGCAGGCGCGCGAGGAGTTCGAGCGGGAGAAGCTCCAGGGCGTGTTCGTCTTCTCGCGGATCGATCGATTCGCCGACCTGTTTGTCGAGAGCCTTGACTCCTTCCGCAAGATCGAGCGGCGGCCAACGGTTCGATGGATCAACGTCGGGAACCTGACGAAGGTCCCCAATCCGGGCCTGATCGGCATTCAGGCGGCCGATCGCGCCTCCGACCCTGGCCGGCCGGCCCGGCCCGCGGCCACCCCTGCCCGCGGGGCGAGCGAAGACGTCATCCGCAGCGGCGACCGCAGGATCGGCGGCCTGACCGGCAAGGGGACCATCATCGTCATCATCGACACGGGGATCGATTTTCGGAATTCCGACTTCATCGAGGGGCCGGGGACAACGTCCCGGATCCTGTATTACTGGGACACGCTGATCTACATGAATCCGAAGTTCGCGTTCGGCGCTGAGCTGGCGCCGATCTCCGCCCCCAACGGCCAGCCCATGGGCATCGTGTATACGCGGGAGGGGCTGAGCAGGGACCTCCGCCAGAAGTTGAGGACCGTTCCGCTGTACGACATCCAGGGCCACGGGACGACCTGCGCGGGCGTGGCCGCGGGCAACGCCGGCAACGCGCGGGGCAATCCCGCCGCCGCCGCGATCGGCGGCGAACTTCAGGGCGCGGCGGCCGAGGCCGACCTGATCGTCGTGCGCATCGCCTGGCTGCGGGACGTGCAGTATTCCTTCCTCCTGGGCGCCATCATCGACTGGGTTGAGGCAAAGGCCCGGACGGACCCGCGGATGAAGGGCAGGCCAATCGTTTACTCGTGCAGTTGGGGCTCCGACTCGGGCGATCGGGCCGGCAACCAGGTACTCGAGCGGCAGTTGAACGCGCGATTTCCCCTGGACAAGCCGGGGCGGGCCATCTGCATCGCGGCCGGGAATGACGGCCGATCCGCGCACCACGGGCGGGCCTTTGTCGATGGCGACAAGCTCAAGCTCATCTGGGAGACGCGCAGCCCCGACGGGCCGGAGACCAAGACAGGCCAGGCCATGACCATCTACTTCAGCGGCGCGGGCGATAAGAGCGACCTGGCCGTCGAATACGTTCTGCCGGCCTCGGTCGCCGGGCAGGAGCGGGAACAAATCAAGCGGGCGGTGTTGGCGGACTTCGGCCGAAAGACGTTCCGCCATGGCATCCTGGGGAGCCTGGTCACCGATGCTCGATGGAACCTTCCCGTGGGGCGGCACGAACTGCACTTCACCGTCAAGCGGGGCAGCGAGCTGAAACCCGAGGACGCCTACGTCATGCCCATGGACAACTCCGCGGCCGAGTTTATCGGCAAGTCGCGCGAGTACGGCAAGCAGATCGAGTTCCCGGCCGGCGCCAGCAACGCCATCACGGTCGGCAGCTACGACTGGAACCCCAGGAAGTTCGGCCAGCGTGGAGAGCTGATCGAGGTCCCCATGACGGTCGGCGAGCTGTCCGACTATTCCAACCCCGGCCCGGCCCGGATCGGGTCGGTCCTCAAGCCGGACATCGTGGCCCCCGGACAATACTGGCTCGTCTCCGAGCCCGATCCGCGTCAGCTCATCGGCCCGCGCAAGTACCGGGCCTTCAACGGAACGAGCGCTGCCACGCCCTATGTGGCGGGGATCGTCGCCCTCATGATCGCAGAAGAACCCCGCCATCACCGTGGGAGAGATCAAGCAGCTCTTCGCCACCCACGCCACCAAGGATCCGGACAGACTGCTGCCTGCGGCCCGCCGCGACGGCTGGGGCAACGGCAAGCTTGACGCCGAGGCCATCCAGCGCATCATCGCCGCCATAAAGTAGTTTGTCCACAATATACAGCTTTGCGCGACGAGCGGCTCGCAAGCGAGCCGGTTAAACAAGGCGGTGATAGATCACCGCACTCCAAAGGAGCAGAAACATGGATACCCAGCAGCGTGGCCAGGAGTATCTCGCGGATGTGCATCGGCGCATGTCATCCGTCAAAGCGCATCAGGCCGACAATTTCCGCAAGGCCGGCGAAATGATGGCCGAGGCGTATGCGCAGGACCGCCTCATCCACGTCTATGGCGGCGGGGGGCATACGGTGATGATGGTCTGCGAGATGTTCTTCCGCGCCGGCGGCCTGGCCAACATCAACCCGATCTTCGGCCACGACATCTCGCCGCTCTGCCAGGCGCTGAAATACCTGGAGGTCGAGCGCACGCCGGGCTACGCCAACTGCCTGATTCGCTACTACGACGTGGGTAAGGATGATCTGCTGATCGTCTTCCACAACATCGGCATGAACCCCGGCGCCATCGACGCCTGCGACGAGGCCAAAAAGCGCGGCGCGAAGATCATCGCCGTCTCCAGCAACGACTGGCGCAAGAAGCTGCCCATGGACCACCACATCCGCCATCCCAACAAGAAGCACGTCTTCGACTACGCCGACCTGTGCATCGACGATGAGAATCCGTTTGGCGATGCGGCTTACAAAGTCGAAGGCTTCGACGGGGCGGTAGCGCCGACGTCCACGATGATCGACGCCTTCATTGCCCACCGCCTGGTGATGGAAGCTGTGTCAGCCATGGTTGCCCGTGGCTTGGAGCCGCCCATCTACCGCAGCGCCAACCTCCCCGGCGGCGATGAGCACAACGTCAGGCTGCTCGCCAGATATAAGCCAAGGGTCAAGGACTTGTAAATCGCAGCTTTTTTGGTTGTTTTCCGGCCCCTTCGGACTATAAGATTCACCAAATCGCGCTGGTTTCGACGAGGAGCCCATGAGCGCAGTCTACAACCCCGAGGCCGAAATAATCGCCGAGATCGAGCGATTGGAGCTTGAGGCTCGCGACGTGCGGCGACGGATTCAGCAGTCCAGGGGCGAGGATAAGCGGGTGCTGGACCGGCAGTTAAAGGAAATCGAGAAGAACGTCGAGCTTCTGCGGGGGCGATTGCCATAGTGGCCGCTGGCCATGGGCGAGGGGGCCAACGCAACTTGCGCCGTTCTTGCAAATCTGCAGAAAGCCGCGTATCATTCCGATAGTTAGTATGTGTAGTCGGCGGCGGGACTTGCTCGCTGCCCGGCGTCGGACGGGCCGAAAGCGGATGACCCGTCGGCGTTGATGGCCTTTTGACGTGACATCCCGCCCGGCTTTGGGCTGGCGGGTATTGAATGATCGTGGCTTACATCGGTGTACAAGTCGTTCTGGCCGCCGCGGCGCTGTTTCTGGCAGTGCTGCTGAGGCGCTGCAGGCAGGCAGGCGCAATGGGGCTCGCTCCGCGCCTGCAGCGATGCGTTGTTGTTTCGCAGCGGTCAGTTGCGGCCGCCCGGGAGCTTGCCGGGCATCCATCACCCACGGCTTCGCGAGCGCCGCCCTGGCGGCGCCAGCGTCAGAATCTGCAGGGCGACGCATCGCGCCTGCGGATGTGACTGTCTGGCGCAGCGGCATCGCCACGTCAAAGCAGGGCCTTCCCGAAAGATCCGCATTAACTGACAGGGGAAGCCATGCCGTTTGTCTGGTTGGTTGTGGGACTGGTTATCGGGCTTGTCGTCGGCGGCGCGGGCATTTACGCCTTCCTGACGATGACGGGCAAGAGCATCTTCGCACAAGCTCGGAAAGAGGCCGAACAGCTTCGCCAGAGCGCTGTCCAGCAAGGCGAGAGCAAAGCCAAGGAAATCGAGCTGGCCGCGAGGCAGGATCAGATTCGCCTCAAGGAAGCTTACGAAAAGCAATGCGAGGCCGATCGCCGCGAGCTCAAAGAGATTGAGGGTCGTCTCACCAAGCGCGAAGACACGCTCGACCGCAAGCTCGACACGCTGGGCGTCAAGGAAAAGAACCTCGAGCAGCTTGAGACCAAGCTTTCCCAGCGGGATCGAACGCTGGCCGGGAAGGAAAAGCAGCTCGACGGCCTGATCGAGGAGGAGCGGCAGAAGCTGCTCCAGATCACCGGCCTGACGCCGGAAAACGCCCGCGAGATTCTCCTTCAACGCATCGAGGAAGAGTGCCGGCACGATGCCGGATTGCTCATCCAGCGCATCACCGAGCAGGCGCAGGAAGAGGCCAAGGACAAGAGCCGGCAGATTATCCTGCAGGCCATCCAGCGCTACGCCGCCGAGCAGACCTGCGACCACACGGTCAGCACGGTGGCCATCCCCAGCGACGACATGAAGGGCCGGGTGATTGGCCGGGAAGGCCGGAATATCCGCGCGTTCGAGAAGTCCACGGGCGTTGATGTCATCATCGACGATACGCCGGGCGTCGTGGTGGTGAGCTGCTTCGATCCCGTGCGGCGCGAGATTGCGCGCCAGTCGCTGGAGAAGCTCGTGCAGGATGGGCGAATCCACCCCGCGCATCGAGGAACTGGTGGCGCAGACGTCCAAGGAAATGGACGAGGAGCTGCTGCGCATCGGCCGCGAGGCCGTCCAGGAAGCCAACGTCAATAATGTCGCCAAGGCGATCATCCCCATGCTTGGCCGGCTGGGCTATCGCACGAGTTACGGGCAGAACGTGCTGAAGCACTCGATCGAGGTGGCGTACATCTCGCAGATCATCGCCGACGAACTCGGCCTCGACGGCGCATTGGCCCGGCGCTGCGGCCTGCTGCACGACATCGGCAAGGCCATGGACCACGAGCAGGAAGGCGGCCACCCGCAGATCGGCATGGAGTTCCTCCGTCGCTTCAACGAGCCCGAGGCCGTGCTCAACGCCACGCTGGCGCACCACGGCGATGTCCCCGCGACCACGCCGTATACGCCTATCGTGACGGCCGCCGACGCCATCAGCGCCTCGCGTCCGGGCGCCCGCCGCGAGAGCCTGGAGCGATATATCAAGCGTCTGCGGGATCTGGAAGACCTGGCGACAGGCTTTGATGGCGTGCGCCAGGCGTATGCCATCCAGGCCGGGCGGGAAGTGCGCGTGATCGTCGATGCCAAGCAGATCGACGACGCGGTGTCGGCCAAGGTCGCCCGGGACATCTCCAAGAAGATCGAGGAGACGATGCAGTATCCGGGCGAGATCAAGGTGACGGTGATCCGGGAGGTGAGGGCGGTGGAGTACGCGAGGTGAGGCCACCCTATACATCGGATCGCACCTTGCGCCATGGCCTGGTGTGGCCGGCCCTGATGTCCCGCACACCACGCGCGTAGGAGGGCGCAAATCCGGGGATGGTCAGCAACTCCAGCGTGGCCGCATCAGCCTCCCGATCCTTCACAAATGCCAGGAATTCCGACGCCACGCGCAATCTGCGCCCGACATGTCGTCGATCAACGCTTTGGCGTGTTGTCTTAATTCGACCGTACTCACGCAGGCATTTTACACGCCCGCACCCCGCGATGCCAGCAGCAATCAACGAGCCATGGGACCTTTTCCGCCCATGGGACCTTTTCCGCCCTCAATGCCTATCGCGTACGCGTGGGGGATTACCGCATCATCTACGCGGTGCTGGACGATCGGATGCTCGTCCTGGTTGTGGAAGTCGGCCATCGCCGTGACATCTATCGCGGGTGGTGACGGGATGACTCACGTCGAGAGCGGCGAGGGCGCCTGCGGGCGAAGCGACGGGAAACGAGAGTCGCCGCGCGGGCCATCCCACTCGTCCGGCGTGGCGTGTAGGGGAGGGCGGTGAGACAGAGGTCGAACCCGACCAACGAGCCATGGAACCTTTTCCGGCTTTGGCCAAGCTGCCCACGGACCTGTCCGGCCGGGAAGTCCGCACCGCCTCGGAGCGAGCCGGTTTCGCATTCCGCCGCCAAAGTGGAAGCCTGCGATTCAGGGAACTCCGGCCGCCTGTTCACAGGTTACGGTATATCTCTCGCCGGTGGGCGACGGCGACGATGAGCACGGTCACTTGGCGGTCGCGAATCTCATACACCACGCGATAGTCTCCCACGCGGATGCGCCATAGATCCGACGATCCGGACAGTTTCACGCACCCCGGCGGGCGCGGGTTGTCGGCCAACGCCAGAATCGCGACGTCCACCCGCTGAGCGATGCCGGCATCCAGCCGGCGCATTTCCCGCTTGACCGACGCGCGGTAGAGGATCGTGTATCTCACGCCAACCCCAATTCCTTGCGCAACTCGGCGTAAGGCCGGGCCGGCTCAGCACGGCGGCGCGTTGCCTCGGCAATGTCCCCCCGATCCTGGGCGCTCAAACGTCGCCCCGTACGAACGGGTCGCGCCTTGGCCTTCAACTCACGGTAGTCCTTCTCTCGCAGCAACACGAATCGCTCCCGCCCCAGCTTCAAGGTCTGAACAGTCATGCTTTCACCTGGCCTTTCCACCAGCGATTCTATCGCTTGCCTCCCGCCTACACCATCGGCCAACGGTGCAGCGGTGGCCACGGTGCATCGGCAAGCCGCCCCGAGTACGGCGGTTTCCGAGTTCACCGACCGTCCCTATGTCCGCCGTTGGGGCTCGTGGAACAAGGCTCTCACTGCCTTCATCGGCTATGTCAATCAGGACGATGCGCCCGCCGGCTACGCCCTTGAGCGGGCATCTAGCACTGGCATGCACAGAACGGGGCGAGATGTCAACCTAAGGCTGCGTTTCCGTGTTCTCCAGCGGGATCGCTTTACCTGCCAGAGCTGTGGAAAGAGCCCGGCAACCCACTTGCAGGTTGTTCTCCACGTCGATCACGTTCTTGCGTGGTCGCGGGGCGGGGAGACGGAAATGCAGAACCTCCGGACACTGTGCTCAGACTGTAACCTGGGCAAAAGCAACATTGCAGGCTCAACATGACAAACAGAGATACTAATGGGAGCGGTAAACGTTGGACATCTTGTTCATCGCGATCCGGCTGCCGTACGTTCTTATCGCATTGACAGTGTCCAACAAATACTGCTCCCCGTAGTATCATGACTCAGGTGCTCCATGAAGTAACGGGGAAACCCAAGGAGTTGGTCTCCAAGATACTGGAGGACTTCGTTGATGCTCATCCGGGTTCCGAGGTGGGTTTGTCAAAGGTTGTCCCCGAAGCAGAAGCAAAGCAACTGATCGCGAAACTCAGTAAAGAAAAATCGGGCATCCTCAACTGGTTGCTCAAGGGAAAAGCGATGCACATCGATCGACTGACGTCGAATTAGGGTCGCAGGGCCCACAGCGGTGCCGCACGAGCGTCGATACCTTGCGAGAGTTCCGACGGCTCTGCGGACCATTCTTCGCGCGGTGATTTGCGGTTTAGACGGTCCGTACGCTATCCCATCGTGGCTCACCGAATCCTCCCAGTCTCCTGCAACGCCGAAGCCGTACTGAGGTTTTACTATTGGCAGGGGGCTTCTGTACGCGTGCGATCCGCCGCCGCACGCGGCCGGAGGGAATGCGATGAATGCGTCGTCGATCTGCGCTGTCGTTCTGCTGCCCGCGCTCGCCGCAGCCGCGGCGCCGACAACCGCACCCACGCCTTTTGAAACCGCTGCTGTGCCGGCGGCCGCATGCCCCATCGACATGTTCGTCTTTGGCCGGCTGGAGAAGCTCGGCATCCAGCCCGCCGCCATCTGCTCCGACGCCGTGTTCCTTCGCCGCGTCTATGTCGATGTCATCGGCACCATACCGACTGCGCAGGAGGCGAAGGAATTCCTGCTGGATACCCGGCCGGACAAGCGCCGGATCCTCATTGATCGCCTGCTGGAGCGCGATGAATACGCTGACTACTGGTCGATGCGATGGTGCGACCTGCTCCGCGTGAAGGCCGAATTCCCCATCAATCTCTGGCCGAATGCCGTGCAGGCCTATCACCGCTGGATTCGCACGAGCCTCAAGGAGAACAAGCCCTACGACGTCTTCGTTCGCGAGATGCTCACGTCCAGCGGCAGCAATTTCCGCACGCCGCCAGTCAACTTCCTCCGTGCGGCGCAGAGCAGGGAGCCGCCGACCGTCGCCCAGGCCGTGGCGCTCACGCTGATGGGCACGCGGGCGGACAAATGGCCCAAGGAGCGGCTGGCCGGCATGGCCGGGTTCTTCTCGCAGATCGCCTATAAGCACACGGCCGAGTGGAAAGAGGAGATCGTGCTCTTCGATCCGGAGAAGGCGGCCGCCGGCGTGCCGCCGACGGCGATCTTCCCCGATGGCACGCCGGCGCAGATCTCCCCTGGCCAGGACCCGCGCGAGGTCTTCGCCGATTGGCTGATCTCGCCAAAGAACCCGTGGTTCGCGCGCAACATCGCCAACCGCATCTGGTCATGGCTGCTGGGGCGGGGCATCATCCACGAGCCGGATGACATCCGCGACGACAATCCGCCGTGCAATCCGGAGCTGCTGGCGTATCTGCAAGAGCAGCTCGTGGCCGGGAAATACGACCTGAAACGCATCTATCGGCTGATCCTCAACTCCAATGCTTATCAGCTTTCCTCGGTTCCCAGGGTGAAGACTCCCGAGGCCGTGGCCAACTTTGCCAGCTATCCGCTGCGCCGGCTGGAGGCCGAGGTGCTCATCGACGCGCTCTGCCAGATCACCGGCACGACCGAGAAATACTCCAGCGCCATCCCCGAGCCGTTCACGTTCATCCCCGAAGATCGCCGCACCATCACGCTGGCGGATGGGAGCATCACCAGCCCGTTCCTGGAGATGTTCGGGCGGTCCCCGCGCGACAACGGCCTGGAATCCGAGCGCAACAACCGCCCCACGCCGGCCCAGCGGCTGCATCTGCTGAATTCGAGCAACATCCAGAAGCGCATCGAGCAGAGCCGCAAGCTCCAGGGATTCTTCCAATCGTCGCTCAAGCCGCGTGAGACCGCCACATCGCTTTATCTGACGATCGTTTCGCGGTTCCCAACGGAAGAGGAACTGAAGATTCTGGATACGTACGCGAAGACCGGCGTGGCCACGGAGCGCGAGGTCCTCGTGGATTTGGCTTGGGCGCTGATCGACAGCGCGGAGTTCTTGTATAAGCATTAACCGGCTCGCTTGCGAGCCGTGTCGGCGCAGTCCATTGTTGCACGAAAGGCAAGGTGGTGTATGAAGCGAATCAACGAAATCTCTCTCTCCCGCCGCGACGCCATGCGCCGCGGCCTCTACGGCGCGGCCGGCCTGATGCTGGCGGGCGGCGCGATTGCGCGCCGCCAGGCCACTCGCCCCGCCGCGCCGGCGTTCCTCCCGGCCAACGTGCTTGGGCTGTCATCGCCCACCACCCGGCCCGTCGCCACGCCGCGCCCGGCCCTGGCCAAAGGCAAAGCCAAGTCCGTCATCCAGATCTGGATGTGGGGCGGCCCACCCCACCTCGACACGTTCGACCCCAAGCCCGAGGCCGGCTATGACTACTGCGGCCCGCTCGACAAACCCATTGAGACGAATGTTCCCGGGATTCGAATCGGCGAACTCCTCCCGCTGCTGGCGCAGCAGGCCGACAAATACTCGATCATCCGCAGCATGACCCACGGCAACGACGGCCACGAGACGGCCGCCTATCTCGTGCAGACCGGCCACGATCCCGCCGAGAAGGTGCTGTATCCCTCCGTCGGCGCGGTCGTGTCGCTGTTCCGGGGCTACGACGCCGGCTACAAGGGGCTGATCCCGCCCTACATCGTGCTCACGCAGCCGCAGGGGCGATTCTCCGAAGCCGGCTTCCTCGGCCCTCGTTACAAGCCGTTCGCGACGGGTGGCGATCCCGGCGCGGCGCAGTTTGCCGTCGAGGGCATCGTTGCCGCCGGCATCACGCGCCAGCGCCAGGAAGCCCGCCGCGACCTGCTGCACGATCTCAACAGCCTTGAGCACGTCATGCCGGGCGATGCGCAGTTGGTCGCGTCGGACCAGGCCGAGAAACAGGCATACGACCTGATCTTGGGCGATGAAGGCAAGGTCTTCGATCTCGCCACCGAGCCGGATGATGTGCGCCTGGCCTATGGCCGGAATACCTTCGGCCAATCCTGCCTGATGGCGCGGCGCCTGGTCGAGAAGGGCTTCCCTTACATCACCATTAATTACGGCGGATGGGACACGCATTCCCAGCATTTCCAGGCGATGCGCACGAAGCTGCCGCAGATGGACCGCGGCATGGCCGCGCTGTTGCAGGATCTGTCGGATCGTGGTCTGCTCGACACGACGATCGTCTGGTGGAGCGGCGAATTTGGCCGGACGCCCAAGATCGACTGGCAGCCGCCGTGGGGCGGCGGGCGTCATCATTTTGGCCGGTGCTTCAGCGCCGTCCTCGCGGGCGGCGGATTCCGCGGCGGCACCGTCGTCGGCGAATCGGACGCCAGGGGCGAGAACGTCAAGAATCGCCCGGTCTATCCGGCCGACCTCATTGCCAGCATGTACGAAATGCTCGGAATCGATCCCGATGGCACGCTGCCCAACCCCGGCGGCGCGCCGTCCGCACCACGCCCGGCCCGAATGATGGCGTGAAACTCGGCGGTCGTCTCAAGGAAATCATGTAGGGTGGGCATTGCCCACCAACGGTAGGGTGGGCACTGCCCACCAATCCAAATGAGGCTCCCATGATGCCTTCTCGATGCCGTGCAGTTGTGGCATTGGCCGCGCTGCTGGCGATCGCGTCCGCCGCGGCCGCGCAGCAGAACAACCCCCGCATCGGCTATGTCTATCCTGCCGGCGGCCAGCGCGGTGCCGAGTGTACGGTGGTTGTCGGCGGCCAATATCTCCAGAGCGTTGTCAACGCCCGCGTCTCGGGCGATGGCGTTCGCGCGGTCATCGTGGAAGCCCTCAAGCCCCTCTCTCAGGGCGAGGCCGGCTCACTGAGAAACAGAGAGCGGGCACTGGAGGAGAAGAAGCGACTTGCATCCAGGAACACTCCCGCGGCCAATCCCGCCACGCGTCCCGTCTGGACTCTCGCCGACGAGAGGACGCTCGCCGACATCCGCAGGAGGCTGGCCGTTCCCCAGCGGAAGCAGACGGTCCCCGCGATCAACGAGGTTGTCATTCTTCACGTGACCATCGCGGCGGATGCCGATCCACGCCCGCGCAAGCTGCGCCTCGGCACGGCATCCGGGCTGTCCAACCCGCTTGGCTTCTATATCGGGCAAGTGCCGGAGTTTTCCGAGGCCGAAGCCAGGGGCGGCGCCGGTTCGACGATGAACGTCACGGCGCCGGCCATCATCAATGGCCAGATTCTCCCCGGCGCGGTTGACCACTTTCGCTTCAAGGGCCGCAAGGGCCAGCAACTCGTCGCCGCCGCCAGCACGCGCGAGCTGATCCCGTATATCCCCGATGCCGTCCCCGGCTGGTTCCAGGCCGTTCTGGCGCTCTACGATGCCAAGGGCAACGAACTGGCCTACGCTGATCACTACCGCTTCCAACCCGATCCGGTTCTTTACTGCAAGCTCCCCGAGGATGGCGACTACATCCTGGAGGTGCGCGACGCCATCTACCGCGGCCGCGAAGATTTCGTGTATCGCATCGTTCTTGGCCAGCTTCCGTTCATCACCAGCATCTTCCCGCTGGGGGGCCAGGCCGGCGGCCCGATCACCGTTAACATCAAGGGCTGGAATCTTCCCGTCTATCGGCTGACGATGAACGCCCGCGACAGAGCGCCGGGCATCTATCCCATCACCGTTCGCAAGGATGCGGGCATTCAGCCGCTCAATGTCCACGAGGACGATCACCTCTCCAACCGCACTCCCTTTGCCATCGACACATTGCCCGAGTGCCTCGAACACGAGCCCAACAACACGCCAGCGACCGCGCAGCAGGTGGCGCTGCCCATCATCATCAATGGCCACATCGGCTATTCCGGCGACGTTGACGTGTTCCGTTTCGATGGGCGAAAGGGCGACGAGGTTGTTGCCGAGGTCTACGCGCCCGGCTGGCCTCGCCACTCGATTCCGTCCTCAAGTTGACCGATGCCAACGGCAAGCAGCTCGCATTCAATGACGACCACGAAGACAAGGGCGCTGGGCTCATCACGCATCATGCCGACTCGTATATCAGCGCCACTCTTCCTGCGGACGGCGCATCTACATCCACCTCAGCGACGCCCAGCGCAATGGCGGCGCGGAATACGCCTACCGCCTGCGCATCAGCCCGCCGAGGCACGACTATGAGCTGCGCGTGGCGCCTTCGAGCCTCGGCCTGCGCGGCGGCGGGCTCGGCGTGTTGACCGTTTACGCGCTTCGGCGCGATGGATTCTCCGGCGCCATCGACGTGGCGCTGAAGGGTGCGCCGGCTGGATTTGAGCTGACCGGCGCGACGGTGCCGGCGGGGCAGGACATGGTGAAGATCACGATGACCGCGCCGCCGACACCCACGCGCGAGCCGATCAGCCTGCAACTGGAAGGCCGAGCCAAGGTCCAGGGCGCAGCGTGGTACACGCTGCCGTGCCGGCCGAAGACATGCTGCAGGCGTTCGCTTATCGGCACCTCGTGCCGGCCAGGGAATTCAAGGTCTTTGTCACCGGCCACGGTTCGGCCAGGGCCGTCGCCACCATCCGGAATAGCCCGCCCGTGAAAATCCCGGCCGGGGGAAGCGTCCGGCTGGAAGTCGATGCTCCCGTCGCCGCCAACAGCGGCATTGAGCTTGAGTTGGCCGAGCCGCCGGAGGGCATCAGCATTCGCAACGTCTCGGCGAAGGAGATCCTGCTGCAGGGCGACGGCGCCAAAGCCAAGGCAGGCTTGAAGGGCAATCTGATCCTGAACGCCATCGAAGTCGTATCCGTGGAAACGGCCGACGAGACCGCGCCGCCCGCGAAGCGCCGCACGCCTCTGGGCCTGTTGCCGGCGCTGCCGTTTGAGGTTGTTGGGCCGTGACCAAGGCGAGTTGGTTGTTTTTCGCAGCCCCAGACACTGCTGACGGGCCCGCCGACCCACTCGACGTCAACTTACATCACGTCCAGCCCGTGGTCAGGAGCGTGGACAGCGCGGTTCCCACGCAATGCCTGTCCCGCGGGTCGAGCTGGCCGATTTGCCGTTCGACAAGGTTGGCCGACAGTGTTCCGATCAGCGGCTTGATCCAAGTGGGCTTGGGGAGGCCGGCCGCCCGCCATTGGCCCAGGGCCAACAATGGATCGTTCTGGTCCTGGCTGGTGAGGGCCAACACGACGACATCGCCGAAGCGAGCCGCGTAGGACGCGGGACTGACGATGAGGGCCGGACGTCTCTTGGTGCTGCTGAGGTCGGTGAAGGGGAAATGGATGAGAACGATGGCCCCGGGATCACAGGTGGTCATAGATGTCGTCCTCGGGGCGCCCCAGGCCTTGGCGAAGGCGGCCTCTTGTGCGCTTAACCATAACGTGCGGTCCTCCGCATCGGGCACATCTTCGAAGATCACGATGACTTTCCCCGGCGGAACACCGCGCATGTCGTTGGGGAGCACGATACGCTGACCGTCGAATGTCGCTTTAACCGCAAGCATGTGCAGCGCATCGGAGATCATGGTATGTATTATCCGGCTTTCGGGCCGTGAAAGTCAATGCCGCTCAACTCCGCTCACACCCACCGGTGTCCCGTGCTTGCATGCCCGTGGTTCGCAGCACATAATCATGGGGCATCCGTGACCTGCCGGCGGGACTTGTGGAATGTTCGAGAGCCGTAGCAGTTGCAGGCCGCACATCAACATCCGAGAGGAGCTTCGATGGAAGTCATCATCCAGAAGACGTACGAGGACACGTGCCGCGCCGCGGCGCGCGAGGTCGCCAATGTGCTCAACGCCAAACCGAATGCCGTCCTGGGCATGCCGACCGGCACCACGCCGCTGGGCCTGTACCAGGAGCTGGCGCGGATGTTCAAGCGCGGCGAGCTGGACCTGTCGCACGTGACGACGTTCAACCTCGATGAATACGTGGGCCTGCCGATCAACCACCCGCAGAGCTACCACCACTTCATGCACGAGAACTTCTTCAAGCACGTGAATATCCCGCCGCAGAACATCCACATCCCCTCGGGAACGACCAACAACTACCGCGCTTTCTGCGACTGGTACGAGCAGCGCATCCGCGACGTCGGCGGCATCGACCTGCAGATCCTGGGCATCGGCTCGGACGGCCACATCGGCTTCAACGAGCCCGGCAGCTCGCTCAGCTCGCGCACCCGGCTGAAGACCCTTGCCGAATCCACGATCAAGGACAACGCCCGCCTGTTCTTCGACAACAAGACAGCCGATGTCCCCATCTACGCCATCACCATGGGCGTCGGCACCATCCTGGAGGCGCGCAAGTGCATGCTGTTGGCCAGTGGCAAGGGCAAAGCCGCCGCCATTGCGGGCGCCGTCGAGGGCCCCGTCACCGAGCATGGTGACCGCCAGCGCACTTCAACTCCATCCCAGCACCAAGGTCTTCGTCGATAACGATGCCGCGGCCAAGCTGAAGATGCGCGGATACTACGACTGGGTGAACGAAAAGAAGCCCGGCGCACCTCAGGCGTGATCGCCGCACAGTGGAATTGGCTTTGTCTGAAGCGCCAAGCGTCAGCGCCCGCTCAGGCCAAGGGCGGGCGCTGACGCTTCCGCTTCAGAAATAACCGGAGAGCGGTCTATGCGTCTCATCCTCTTTGACCGGACATCGGACAAGCGGCGCAATTTCTATCCGCTGGCCCTCAGCCGGCCGATCTTCGAGCTGCGCTGCGGCATGAGCAGCCTCGCCGAGAAGCTCATCGCGTGCGCAGGCGCATCCTCCGTGGCCTGTTTTGTCCCGCCCTACATGGCCGATGCGTACCGGCCGCATGCCATCGGGCCGGTCAATGATCCCAAGTCGCTGGCGGGCGACAACCTGCTGATCGTCAACGCCCGTCTCAAGGCGGAGGCGATCGGCCGCCTCGACCGCCAGCTCCCCAGCCACGTCGCCGCCACACCGGAAGGCGAGGTGTGGTACGTCTGGCTGCGCCGCGGCGACATCGGCCGGGTGGATGCCAGCTCGATTGAACCGCTGCTCGAATCCGCCCTGAAGTCGCTGACGGTCAAGTCGGGCAACCTGCCCGCGTGGCAGTACACCTGGGATCTGGTGCTCGCCAACCCCGAGCACATCGCGGCCGAGTTCAAGGCGCGGGGCCGGTCCGGCATCGAGGGCCAACTCGAACAGCCCAGCGCCCTGCGCGGCAGCGCCAAGGATGTCTTCATTGCCCGCGGCGCCAAGGTACACCCGATGGTTGTGATCGACGCCGAGCATGGCCCGGTCTATCTCGACGAAGGCGTCGAGGTGCATCCGTTCACGCGCATCGAAGGTCCGTGTTACGTCGGCAAGAAGTCCATCCTGCTCGGCACGAAATGCCGCGAAGGCAACTCCATCGGCCCGATGTGCCGCGTCGGCGGCGAGGTCGAGGAATCCATCATCCACGGCTACTCCAACAAGTATCACGACGGATTCCTTGGCCATGCCTATGTCGGCGAATGGGTGAATCTCGGCGCGATGACCACCAACAGCGATCTCAAGAACGACTACGGCTCGGTCGAGGTGATCCTCGACGGCCGCACGCCCATCAAGACGGGCTCGGTGAAGGTCGGCGCCGCTATCGGCGACCACACCAAGACGTCGATCGGCACGCTCTTCAACAGCGGCGCCTATGTCGGGGCGATGTCGCTGATCATGACCACCGGCAAGCCGCTGCAGAAGTACATCCCCGATTTCTCATGGCTTCTGGACGGGATCGTGACCAAGGGTTTCGGAAGGGGCAAGCTGTATGACACCGCCAAGATCGCCATGAGCCGCCGCAAGGGCGAGTGGACGCCGGCCGACCAGGCGATGTGGGATGCCATCTTCGAGTTGACCGCGCCGCAGCGCGATGAAGCCATCCGCCGCGGCCGTCGGCAGATGGCCAGGAAATAGACCTATCCTTGTCGCAATTCGTCTCGCCATATGCTAAGCTTCCAGTCCTCTTTTCAGATTGGAGCACATCATGGCAACGGTCGCGGAACGCGTCAGGGTTGTAACGGCACGAGTCTTGGGGATCGATCCGGCCAACATCCGGCCGGAACACCATTTCGCGGCCGACCTCGGCGCCGAGAGCGTCCAGTCGGTCGAACTGGTCGCCAATTTCGAAGAAGAGTTCGGGATTGAGATGGACGAGGACGCGGCGCTGGCCGTGGAGACGGTGGGCTCCGCCGTCGATTTCATCTCCCGCTGCTGCCAGGAGCAGGGCGTGGTCGCGTGACCCCAGGATCAAGAAAGGCACGACCATGAGCACTCCCCACACTCGCCATCCCCTCGTCGATCGCACTGAGCCGAATCTCCTGGAGGACACGTTCGATTACAGCCTGCCGCCCAGGATTCTCTTCGACGGTCCCGCCGTCGAGTACATTGATGGGCGGCCCGTCCAGTTCGATCCCAGCGCGCTGAAGACCCGTGACATCCACATCACGGACACCACCTTCCGCGATGGCCAGCAGGCCCGGCCGCCCTACACCATCGAGCAGATGGTCAAGATCTACGACCTGCTCGCGAAACTCGGCGGCCCCAACGGCGTCATTCGCCAGACCGAGTTCTTCCTCTACACCAAGAACGACCGCGAGACCCTCGACCGCTGCCGCGCCCTGGGCCACCGCTATCCCGAGGTCACCGGCTGGATCCGCGCCGTCAAGGGCGACTTCCGCCTGGTGAAGGAAGCCGGCCTCAAAGAGACCGGCATGCTCACAAGCTGCTCCGACTACCACATCTTCAACAAGCTCAAGTTCAAGAGCCGCAAGGAGTGCCTCGATAGCTATTGCGAAGTGGTCGCGGCCGCGTTCGAGGCCGGCGTCCGCCCGCGCTGCCACCTCGAGGACCTCACCCGCGCCGACATCGACGGCTTCGTGCTGCCCTTCGTCGATCGCCTCATGGAGATGAGCCGCGAAGTCCCCGAGGCGCTGCGCGCCAAGGTTCGCCTCTGCGACACCATGGGCTTCGGCATCAGCTACCCCGGCGCACGCCTGCCGCGCAGCATCCCCAAGCTCATCTACAAGCTGAATCAGGAATGCGGCGTCCCCTCCGGCCGGCTCGAATGGCACGGCCACAACGACTTCCACAAGGTCCACATCAACGGCGCCACCGCCTGGCTCTACGGCTGCGATGCGCTCAACTCGACGCTCTTCGGCGTCGGCGAGCGCACCGGCAACCCGCCGCTGGAAGGCGCCATCATCGAGTACATCTCGCTGAAGGGCGGCCTCTGCGGCATCGACCTGCGCGTCGTCTCCGAACTGGCCGATTACATGCGGTCTATCGGCCTGCCGATCCCCGACAACTACCCGTTCGTCGGCAAGCACTTCAACACCACCCGCGCCGGCATCCACGCCGGCGGCCTGCGCTCCGATGAGCGCATCTACAACATCTTCGACACCACCGCGCTGCTGGGCCGCCCGCCCGCGTGTCCATCACCGACAAGAGCGGCGTCGATGGCGTGGCCATCTGGGTCAACGAATACCTCGGCCTCAAGGGCGACCAGCGCCTCACCAAGTTCAAGGTCCACAAGGTCGCCCGCTGGGTCATGGACCAGTACGAGGTCCACAAGCGCATCAGCGCCATCACCGACGAGGAACTCGAGCAGAAAGTCCAGGAGCTGATGCCGGAAGCCTGCCGTTAACCGGCTCGCTTGCGAGCCGCTGGGCATGTCCAGCCCTGTAATCCGCCGGGCGAGCGCGAGGCGACTTGGCTTTGCCAAAAACCGTCATCGCCCGCCCTGCGGACCATTCAGCTATGACTTGACCGCGATGTCGTCATTGTCCTGCGGCAGCCCAAGGACACACATCATCCGGCCGTGCGCGTTTTGGTCGAGGGTTGACCGCGCCCTCGGCGAACTCGTCCAGGCCGGCCGCGTCTTCAAACCCAAGCCCCTGGCGCTCCCCGGCCCGCGCCGCAAACTCAGCGCCGCCTACGCCTACCAGAGCGGCCAACTCAACCTCCTCCCGCCGTCGGGCATGCCCACGCCGGCCGCGCGCGACTTCAATTCGCTCGCGCGCCGTGATTCGGCCGGCGTGGGCATGCTCTTCCGAAGCCCGGACGATGAGCCTCGCCGTCGAGGGCGACCTCCTCCAGACCCACTCGCTGGGCCAGCTCATTCTCGTCAGCGGCGTCAGCACTCCGCCCGAACCCGAAGACCGCCTCGCCCCGCTCCTGAACCGCTACCACGTCCGCCTCGTCCGCCAGCGCGACGCGGCCGATTTCGCCGACGAGGTGCGGCGCGAGGCGAAGGAGGCGTGATGGTTAACGTTAACCGGCTCGCTTGCGAGCCGCTGTGAGCGGCGAACCAGCCTCGGAAAACTACTTACGTCCCCGTACATCCTTCCCTGTCTGCGTCGCGCTCGTTGTTCAGGAGAGCGAGGACTGCTATCTGGCTGGCTTCGAGCAGCGCAGCGGCAAGCAGAAATGGTGCGTGCGGATCAACGAGGGCAAGGCCGATCGAATGCGCATCCGTGTCAATGAGCCCGCGCCAGACCCGGCATTTCTGCTGGCGCACGATGGGCGGGCGGTTGCGGTCAGCAACTACGGCACCGTTTCAGCCGTCGATCCAGCGGACGGAAAGGTCGTATGGTCCATTGCCTATGACCGGCTGCCGGAGTTGAAGGCGACTCGCGCCTGGCGGCTTGGTGGTCGCGTTATCAGGACGCGGTTGGGACTGGGCAGCGCCATCATCGTCGATGGTGATCTACTGGTTGTGCCGGCCGATTCTGACGAGCTGCTGCGAATCGATCCGAAGACCGGAAAAGTCCTCAGTCGGATGGCGAGCAAAATCCCCTACGCGGGGGACCGGCAACTGGCAATTCGATCATTCCTGGGAATTGTTGATGACAAGCTCTTCTTTACAGGTTCCCTTGAGCCACAGTTGTCGGGCGCCTTTGGCGTGATCGGAAAACAATCGCCGTCGCACGATCAATTCCGAGGTGGCGATCTGCTTTATGGGCTGCCTGGACCTTATACAGCGCAGCCGTGTCTGGGCCGCGACCGCGCTTATCTGCCCATCGATGACAGCATCTGCGGCTATAGCATGGAGCGCAACCGGATAATCAGCCGACATCACGCCGAATCGAAGCCCTGCGGCAAACTCGTTCTTTCGGACGGGTACCTGGTCATTCCCACGGATGCCGGCGTTGACGTTTACATCGAATGACGCCCCGTTCGGAGTTCCGCGTCCCGCTCGGAGTTCCGCGTTTCAGAAGGTCGGCAGCGAGTACAAGACCAAGGAATTACACCTGCATCGCATCCCGTGGCCGACGGAGGCGATGCAGGAGCTTGGCGAGATCAATGTGACCATGCGCGTCACGCTTTCATACTTCATCGAGCCAAGCCCGGGAATACGTCAGCCAACTCCAACGAAATCGGCAATCGCCCACCGTGGACATGCTGCTCCGCGTCTGCGCAATGCTCAAGGTGTCTGCGTCTCGGCTGATCGCGAAGGTCGAGAAGGCTGGCCCAGGGAATCGGCCATCGGCGGAGGGGGCCTCCCTCAGCCGCCTCAGCCACCACAGGTAAAGGTGGCGTGCGCCGGATGTCGCCGGCGCTGCGATTGGCCGGACTATCTTCGGTCGGTTATCATGTCAGACGGGCGTAGCGCCCCATGAGATGGAGGCTGGCATGGCCACGGCCGAACAACTCAAGGCCCTGATCAGGAGCCAGAACCGCCAGCATCCCTTGATCGAGCCGGTATTGGCGGCCGCCGATACGCAGGCGGTGCAAGCCGCATGGGTTGTTGCCCCATCGCATTTCTCAAACGCGTGTTCATAATCCGGTCGTTGCCATGTAATCCATGCTTGCCTGCCTTTCGTAACGGAGTACGAACGATGATCGACAATGAAAAAGAGCGATCGCAACATCTTGATGGTTCAGCAAGCCGCAGCTCAAGAAGGTCAGGGGCGAGTCTTGCCACGAAGCCGAAAAGACAAGGGGCTCGCGTCGCTGCGAACGAAGCGGCGAAGAAGAACGATCTGATGCTGCGGCTCGCAACGGCATGCCGATTCTGGGAATCCGGCGAATACAGGCGGGCCGCAGACGCCTTTCGCGAAGTATTCGAAGTGGAACACGACGATCCATACTTTTCCCGCTATTGGTTGGCGTCATGTTTGTTCCACTTGGGATCGTACGACGAACTTGACAAGCTGCTGCAACAGCGGGATGACCATTCCGGTGTCTGGCGGTTTGCTCAGGCGCTCGAGGCCTTTCGCCTGCACGGCGACACCGAGGATGCCCAGCGCATACTGGTCGAGGCCAACCACTTGGAACCGGGGTTTGAACACTACCTGCTGCGGGACAAGGTCTTGGAAGCCAACCGCGAGGTGCGGTTCGACGCGGGTCACGCCGAACGGGCATTTAGCTGTGCCCGCCTGTTCTTGCCGGCGTGGCGCGGGGTGCCAGGCGCCGCAGCGTGGGTCCGGCGGGTCCTCAAAGTCCCGCCCACCGGTGCCGATGCGGACGATGTGCCGCGCTTGTTTCCGCGGGACGAACTGCGGGCATTGCCGTTGCGTCGCGAGACCTGGCAAGTCGGTCTGATGGCGCGTCCCGACGAGCCACACGACGAACCACACGGCGAACATGTGCCCATGTGGTTGTTCGGCGTGGCCAACGTCGGCGGTCAGGAGATCCGGGCGATGACCGTAATCGACCAGCCGCTGACTGAAACCGTTGTCTGGAACCGGATGATTCAGTCTTTTCTCAATCCGATGGACGGCGACCCGGCGCGGCCATCCACGTTGGTGGTGTGCCGCCGTGAATTTCGTGACGCCTGGGAACCGTTGCTCTCGGAAATCGGGGTCCGCTGCCGATACGAAAACGATCCCCAGCCGGTTGGTCAGTTGCTGGAAGGGATGAGCCTCGCGATCGAAAAGCATGCATTGCCACCAGCCGAAGGCCTCGACATCCGCGAGTTTCCGCAATCCGATGCGGTCTGGCAGGCAGACTTCATCCGCTCGCCGGCGTGGGTTATGAACGAAAAGGAAGGATCGTACCGGCCGTGGTCGGTGCTCGTGCTGGACAAGTCCCGGTCGATCGCCTTAACGACATCCCATACGCCGGGCGATCCCGTACCGGAGATGCTGCTGGAGTTTCTCGTCCGCACGATGGCCCGGCCAGGCGGTGAATCGGCGCAACGGCCCCGGCTGGTCGAGGTTTCCGATTCGGACTGCTACGACCACTTGCGGCCGCGGCTGGAGGCGGCCGGCGTTGCCTGCCGGCTGGTTGATGAATTGAGCGAGCTGGACGATTTCTGTCTGCGTTTGGCGAGGAGCTTTGACGGGTCGGAGAAGTGTGCGCTGGCCGACGGACAAGACGTGACGCGTGCGCACATGGAATCGTTCTACGAAGCGGCGGAGTATTATTTCCGGAAGGCCCCGTGGAGTCGCGTGCCGGGCGAGGTGCCGATCGCAATCCGCTGCAACGATCCATCCATGGGCACACGATTTGCGATTGTGCTGGGGCGGACCGGCGTTCAATTGGGATTGTGCATCTACGACGACTGGGAGATAACGCGAGCGATGCTCGGCGGGTATGCCACGCCCGACGAGAATCGTGCATTGGCTGTTTGCTACGACGAAGCGCCGGTCATGTCGGCCGTCGATCTGCAATTGATCGACCGTCTCGGCTGGCCAATCGCTACGCCGGAAGCGTGGCCGGCGGTGATGCGGCTCGAGGCGCACCGCACGCCGCGTTCAGCCAGCGCGGAGGAATTGGTGTTTCTGGATGCCTGCCTGCGCGCCATTCCCGATTTCATCAAGGCGAAAGCAACCTCGCACACCCGGCAAGTGGACACCGGCACGCGCCGGGTTGAATTGCACCTGGCGTGGGATAGGCCGGCGCTGGGGTGACCCCAAGAAGACCGGGATCTTTACACCGCAGTACGATATTGGAAGTGCAGTTCCCGCACGTTACATAATCCCACAACGCTACCCCGTCATGGCGGAATACAGCAGCGGAGCGTTTCCACGGGGAGGCGGATGGCCTCCAGTTCCCGCCGACGCTTCTTGGCGTGCGAGGCCCGCGCTGCAGCGTTCTTTCGCTGGTCCTCCCGGATCTCGGCGGCGATCCGCGTCAGGCGCTGCGTCCGGTCCTCCTCGTCGTGAAGCGTCAGCGCATCCAACAGCGCGCTGGTGGCTTGGCGCATTTGGCAGATGTTCACCTCCGGATTTTTTTTCCCGCAGCCGCTCGGTCTGGCGGGCCAGGAACAAATGGCTGACCTGCGTGATCCGCAGGTGTCGCAGCACCGAAACGTATTTCCGCACCTCGAAATGGTCCAGCCCCAGTTCGTCCTTCTCGTCCTCCAGCGTCCGCTCCACCGACCACCGGTGGAAGGCCACGTGCAGAATCACCTCCAGCGGCACCCCCGGCGACGCATCCGAGAGGAAATACTTGATCTCATCCCGGTCCAGAACGTTCCGCGCCGCCACCAGCCAGTACGGACCCACCACCCGTCCGTCCCGTTTCATCCAGAATGGCGCCGCGCGAACTTCCCAGACCATCGGCCCCGCGTCCGTGTCCTTGATGTGATACGGTACCCACTCCTGATCCAGCAGCGGCCGCGACCAGCGCACCATGTTCTGCACCTCGCCCCGCGGCGTGTTGACGCTGCTGGGCTGGCGCACCCACCCCATCAGATTCTTCGGGATTTCCAGCACGAAACGCAGCTTCAGCTCCTCCAGCCCCTCGATGAACGCCGGCTTCTCCGCGTACCATTCGTCGGCCGTCACCCACCCGAAATGCATCCCGTTGCCCACGGCCCGCCGCAACTGCTCCAGCGCGATCAGGTGCTTGGGACGATAGCTCAGCGCGGTGGGGATCCCCACCTCCTTTCGCCGCTGCGCGTCCCATCCCTTTTCCGGCAGGTACAGGTCGCTGTCCAGCATCGCCCGAAACTGCCCGTCGAAGCTGGCGTAGGCCAGATGCACCGCCATCACGCAGTTGTCCTTCTTGCCGGTGGCCCCGCAATACTGCCGCTGCACGCAGGCGGTCTTCCGCCCCTTCTTGGGATAGCCCGACTCGTCCACGATGGCGATGGCCTGCGCCTCGCCGTGGTCGCGGGTGACCAGTTGCTGCACGCGGTCACGCAGGCGATCGTGGTCCCACTCGGCCAGCGACAGAAATTCCTGCAAGGTCCGTGGCGGCACGTCCATGAGCCGCGCGATCGGCTGCACGCTCTTGCGTTGCAGATCGCTGAGCTGGCCGGACACGTATTCCTTGAGATGGTAACGCGTGTCGAAGCTGACAAAGCAGTCGGCGAACTCGTCCAGGTAGCCGGACAGGGCCGGTCTCAACGCGCGGATCTGTTGCACGGTCATCCGTGACCTCCGGGTCAACTCACCCGCGCCTCACGGATGATCTATCGGCACAAAAGGCCGAAAAACATGGGCGGTAGCGCTGTGGGATTATAAAGGGGGAGACTTATAAAGGGGAAGACTTATAAAGGGGACGTAAATAATTCTTCCGGAAGACTTATAAAGGGGACGTAAATAATTCTTCCGGGGAGAGCTGCAAAAGGAGCAGACAAAGAAGACTTATAAAGGGGACGTAAATAATTCTTCCGGGGAGAGCTGCAAAAGGAGCAGACAAAGGGGTCGTAAGTCGTAAGCCTTTCTTCGGGAAAAGGCCAAGCGGCCACGGCTGATTGTCGCAGACCTTTGCAGCGCGAAAACTCGTTCCCGCTTTGTTTTGCGATGCTCGCGCGCTGCGCTGTATTGCACCACGCGGTAACAGCGCTGCGAGCCTTCCGAGATCGCTCCTGCGTCCATCTCGCCCCTCACGCCGCCACCACCACGCCCTTCCTCGCCGCCGCGTCCCGCAGTGCGCCCAGCCTTCGGACGGACGCCGCGCTCGGCCGCACCTGGCCTCGTTCCCATCGGCTGACCGTCGGCTTGACACGCAGAGGATTTCCGCCGAATACCGTCCCGCCACGGTTCCGGCCACGAACCACCGCTCGCGGTCGTATTCATCGTATCCGTCATCTCGGATCCCCTCTGGTGATTCCAGCACGCCCAGCACGTCGCCCCAGAACAATCCGCGCTCGGTCAGCCGCTCGAAGAAGTGGTATCCCATTGCGCAGATCGCAGATCGTACAGCTCCGCCCGAACAACCGCGGCTTTTCCCCCGCGAACACGCAAGTGTGTTGCGCGATGTTACGCCGATGCAATCACATTTGCGCAGCGCCCCCGGGATAGATAGAGGCACGCGCCGCTCGCGTATCCGCGCATGCCCCGGAAAGGAGTACGACGATGTTTGCCTACGTCCCCTTTATCCCCCTCATTGGCCCCCCCCTGGGGGTAAACTGTTACCCCTTTATTGGTCCCCGCCCGGTCTTCCGACTCGTGCCGGTGATCGCTTGCGGATTATCCCGAATTGATTACGTTGACGGGAATGGTCGAGATTTCAGGAAACCAATCCGCGCCTGCTCCAAGCGATGGCGGCTCGTCGGACGTTATCGTACGCACCCCTCGCCGGTTTCACTTCGTTCGCGCAGCGATGGTCGGCTTGTGTGCCGGCCTGCTGGCCGTCGCGTTCCGCCGCGCACTGGCCCTGGCCGAGGCGGGACGCGGGTACATCCTCGACATCCTGCACGGCCATCCAACGTGGGGCTGGGTGGTGCTGCCGGTGATCGGCCTGTGCGCCGGCGGACTGGTCGGTTGGATGACCACCCGCTTGGCGCCCGAGGCGGCCGGCAGCGGCATTCCTCACCTCAAGGGCGTCCTCATCCACGTGCGCACACTGAATTGGCGACGGCTGATCCCGGTCAAGTTCTTCGGCGGCGTTATGGGCATCGGGGCCGGACTGTCGCTGGGTTGCGAAGGTCCGACGGTGCAGATGGGGGCGGCCGTTGCGCGAGCGTTTGCCGGCCTGCTTCGAACGCCGGAGAGCGACCTGCCGCAACTGTATTCCGCCGGCGCGGGGGCCGGGCTGGCGGCGGCATTCAACGCGCCTCTGGCCGGGCTGCTCTTCGTGGTCGAGGAGTTGCACCGGGATTTGTCATCGCGCATCGCCGCCGGAGCGCTGATCGCGGCGGTATGCGCAACCGTGGTCACCCAGTGGTTGGCGGGCAACACGCCGTCGTTCGAAGCCCACGGCCTCGCGGCCATGCCCCTGGGTGCGCTGCCACTGGCGCTGGTGGTGGGCGTGTTCGGCGGCGCGGCGGGCGTGCTGTTCAATAAGTTGCTCTTGGCCGCGCAGCGATTCGGCCAGCGTCAACAACGCTTGCCGCGATGGATGCTGCCGGGCTTCGCCGGTCTGGTGGCTGGGCTGCTGGCGTGGTGGATGCCCGATGCCCTCGGCGGCGGTCAGGTCGTGGCGGAGCGACTGCTGGGCGGCACGATGAGAGCCGGCTTGGTGGCGATGGCGGTCCTGTTCGCGATCAAACTGCTGTTCACAGCGACCAGTTACGGCTCGGGCGCGCCTGGCGGCATCTTCGCCCCCATGCTGGTCCTGGGCGCCCTCCTCGGCGCAATGTTGGGCAAGGCCACGACGGTGCTGGTGCCAGCGCATGCGGGCCAGGCGCAGATCCTGGCCGTGCTGGGAATGGCGGCCGTCTTCGTCGGCTCCGTTCGCGCCCCGCTCACCGGCATTGTGCTGATCAGCGAGATGACCGGCGGTTACACCCTGCTTTTCCCGATCTGCATTGCCTCCCTGGCGGCGTACCTGGTCGCCGAAGGTCTGCGCGATCACCCGATCTACGATGCGCTGCTGGAGGCCGATCTGGAGCGAAGCGGTCACGGAGTATCGCGCGTCGAGCCGCGGAGCATGTATATTGGCGTGCAGATTGGCTCGCAGGTGGTGGGCAAGCGAGTCGCGCAGGCCGCCATGCCCCGAAGGTGTCTGATCGTCGGGATCGAACGCAATGGTGTGACCTTGCTGCCGGCGGCCGACACCGTGCTGTTCGCGGGTGATCACCTCTCGATCCTGACCCCCGGAGACCGGCCTGAAGTCGCGACGGCAATTGTGAGGCTATGCACGGGGTTGTGAATCGGAGCCGCCAGCGTTGGCTGATGGCAAAGCTCCTGAAGGAGCAGACAAAGGGGTCGCAAGGTCGTAAGCCTTTCTTCAGGGAAGGAGCTGGAACGGGGACGCAAGTAAGTTCCGCCTGATAGCAGGATCAGGCAAAGCCGCTCCACCTCCTTCTCTCCGCCCCTTTCGGCCATGGCACCCAACAATCGAAGCAAACCCCGCGCCCACGGCATGCCCGGCTCAGACCGCTCACCAGCGCGTTGCGCAGATCGGCCGGCCCACACGCCAGATCCCCCGCCTTCCCCGCGAAAAACCCCACCGGCGCTGCGCGATGTTGCGCCAGACAAACCGATTTACGCAGCGCCGACGGGAATATTGAAGGGCGCATCCATCGCCCTGTGGCCTCAACCAATGAGCGAGGCGCCCCGCAAGGAGCCATCATGCGCACCCAACCCCGCCGACGACGTATGACTTTCGCCCCGCCGCCCTCCGCGCCACTCGCCACCCGCAATCTGCTGTCCGCTGGCAACTGGCAACTCGCAACTGGCAACTGGCAACTGGCAACTTCCCGACCGGGCCGCTCCAGCGCCCCTTCGTGCCGCCGCAGGGCCAGATCGGGGCCGCTTTGGGGTCGCTTTGTGCGCGCCCCAGGGCCACTTCGTGCCGGCTTTTTCCAGGACGAATCTAAATACGTTGATGCCATCGGATTCGCAAACCACCAACTGGAGACTGGTTATGGCAAACCTCCCTGGAACCTCCCGCCGTCAGAGTGAATTTCTCCGAGCCTTCTGTCGCAATCCTGCCGGCCTGGACCCCCAACGAAAGGAACCATGATCCTCCCCAACCCCATCCTCACCGCCGACTCTATCCCGCCTCGTCTGCCTCGGCAAAACGCGATCAAGCCTGGGACGCCGCCCCATCTCCCTCCGCGAGCAGCGCTGGACCGGCGCCACCGAGGCCGGCTTCTGGCAACCGGCCCAGCACCCCGGCTGCCGACAACCAAGGGCCTGCAAAATAATAAACTGGACAATTGTTGATACACTCGCCGGTGCCTTCCCGATCTTGGATAGATGCAGGATGCACGAGCGATCGAACGGATTCGTCGGATGTACTGTACACTCGCGCCGGAGATGGACGAACGGATGCGAAGACAATGGGCAGCGGCCGAAGCGCGGGAGCTGGGCTGGGGTGGCGTCACCCGCGTAGCCCACGCCAGCGGATTGTCACGCACGACGATCACGGCTGGCCTGCATGAACTGGAGCTGCCGGCCTCCGTTCGTCAAGCCGAAGCGATGCGGGTACGTCGGCCTGGCGGGGGCCGCCGGCCGCTGTCGCAGACGGACCGGGACCTGATCGCTGCGTTGGAATTGCTGATTGACCCGGCCACGCGGGGCGATCCCGAATCGCCGCTGCGCTGGACGTGCAAGAGCACGCGGCGTCTGGCCGATGAGCTGACCCGCCAACGCCACCCGGTCAGCGCCCCAACCGTCGCGACTTTGCTGCGCCAGGCCGGCTACAGCCTTCAGGCCAACTCCAAAACCCGCGAAGGCGCCGGCCACCCGGACCGCAACGCCCAGTTCCAGTACATCAACAACACGGTTGGGCGCTTCCTGGCTGGCAACCAGCCGGCGATCTCGGTAGACACGAAAAAGAAGGAATTGGTGGGAGATTTCAAGAATGCTGGACGGGAATGGCATCCGCAGGGCCAGCCCGAGCCCGTCCGCGTTCATGACTTTCTGGACCCGACGCTGGGCAAGGCCATTCCCTACGGCGTCTATGACATCCTCAACAACCAGGGGTGGGTGAGTGTGGGCATCGACCACGACACAGCGCAGTTTGCGGCCAACAGCATCCGGCGATGGTGGCGGGAGATGGGCAGCCGCCGCTTCCCGCGCGCCACGCAACTGCTGATCACGGCCGACGGGGGCGGCAGCAACAGTTCCCGCAGCCGATTGTGGAAGATGGCCTTGCAGCAGTTGGCCGATGATCTGGGACTGCGGCTGAAGGTCTGCCATTTCCCGCCCGGCACCAGCAAATGGAACAAGATCGAACATCGGCTCTTCAGCTTCATTACGCAGAACTGGCGGGGCCGGCCGTTGGTGAGCCATCAGGCCATCGTCAGCCTGATCGCTGGGACCAGGACGAGGTCGGGCCTGGTCGTCAAAGCGGCGCTGGATACCAATCAGTACGAAACCCATATGAAAGTGACCGACGAGGAACTGTCCCGGCTCAAGCTCAAGCCGGAACGATTCCACGGAGAATGGAACTACCAAGTCACACCACGACCGTGAATTTGTTCAGTTTATTTCTTTGCAGGCCCCAAGTCCCGCATCAGCGACGTCCCTGCGCCCTCGATATGGGAATGTCGAGCTACGGCGCATGGCCCCGCGCTTTCGCCTCGGACAAACCTCCTTGAGACTAACCGGAATTCATACCATAATGCTCCATGACCGGCTTTACTGGCCGGTCGTGCCGTTATACGAAGATGCCCATGCCGCAGCCCGACAGCGCCAAACCCGCCCGCGCCATCACCGACGATCTGCCGGACAGCCCGCGCTCCGTCGGTTGGACACAGGCGCAGACCGTGCAGCTCGCGACGGCCGAGCAGCCATTCCCGCTCGAATGCGGCAAGAGCGTCGGCCCCGTCGTCGTCGAATACGAGACCTACGGCAAGCTCGCTCCCGCCAGGGACAATGTCATCCTCGTCGTCCATGCCCTCTCGGGCGACGCGCATGTCGCCGGCTGGGACCGCGACGTCAAAGCCACCGGCCGGCTCTATCGCACCAAGCACCCCGGCTGGTGGGATACCGTCATCGGTCCCGGCAAGGCGATGGATACCGACAAGTACCTGGTCATCTGCTCGAACTTCCTCGGAAGCTGCTACGGCACCACCGGCCCGGCCAGCACCGATGCCGCCACCGGCAAGCCCTACGGCATGCGCTTCCCCACTGTCACCGTCGGCGACTGGGTCCAGCTTCAGGCGCCCTGCTCGATGCCCTGGGCATCCCGCGCCTCCGCGCCGTTGTCGGCGGCTCGCTCGGTGGCCAGCAGGCCCTGGAGTGGGCGCTGGCATTCCCCGATCGCGTCGATCGCTCCATCGTGCTGGCCGCCTCGCCCCACCTCTCCGCGCAGGGAGTTGCCTTCAACGCCGTCGGCCGGCGCGCCATCACCGCCGACCCCGCCTTCAACGATGGCGATTACTACGACCAGGATAAATCCCCCGAAGGCGGCCTGGCCGTCGCCCGCATGATGGCCCACATCACCTACCTCTCCGAGCAGGGAATGCACAAGAAATTCGGCCGGCGCCGCTCCGGGCGCAACGCCGCCGGCGGCTCCGACTGGGAATTCGAGGTCGAAAGCTACCTCAACCATCAGGGCCAGTCCTTCGTCGAACGCTTCGACGCCAACAGCTATCTCTACATCACCTGGGCGATGGACCAGTACGACGCCGCCGAGAAATGGGCCGGCGGCGACCTCGTGCAGGCGTGCCGGCGCATCCAGTCGCGCGTCATGGCCGTCTCATTCTCCTCCGACTGGCTCTACCCGCCGCCGCAGGTGCGCGAGTTCGCGCTGGCGATGTGCCAGGCCGGCAAGACCATCACCTACGTTGACGTGCCCTCCCATTACGGCCACGACTCGTTTCTCGTCGAGACCGAGGCGGTCAGCCATCTACTGAGGAGCTTCCTGAAATAGCCATGGCCAGGAACTGGACAACCCGATCCGGCAAGAGCTTCCGCCAGGTCCTGGCGGCCGCGGCCACCGATCCCGCCCTGCGCGATCTCAAGCTCGAACAGCTCGTCGAGCTGCTGGATCGACTCTCCGCCCTTCACGCCGCCGCGCCCGAAAGCACCGGCCAGCGCCGCAGCGCTGGCAGGACAAGCTCATCGAAGACCACATTCGCGCCGGCTCGTCGGTGCTCGACCTGGGCTGCGGCAACGGCGAGCTGCTGGCGCGGCTGATCCAGGTCAAGGGCGTCCGCGGCCAGGGCATCGAGCTCGATGCGCCGGCCGTCTTCCAGTGCGTCGCCCGCGGCGTGCCGGTCTTCCAGTCCGACCTGGACCACGGCCTGCGCGGCTTCGCCGACCAGAGCTTCGACTACGTCGTGCTCGAGGAAACCCTCCAGACGCTGCACCGGCCCGTCGATGTCCTGCGCGAAATGCTGCGCGTCGGCCGGCGCGGCATCGTCTCCTTCCCCAACTTCGCCTACTGGCGCGTGCGCCTGGGCTTGGCCATGACCGGCCAGATGCCCGTGACGGTCGACCTGCCTTACCGCTGGTTCGACACGCCCAACATCCACCTCTTCACCCTCCAGGATTTCCTGGATTGGGCCAGGTCCAGCAACGTCCGCATCGTCGAAAGCTTCGCCTTGGCCGACGGGCAGGTGCGAGCGCTGCGCGATGGCGACAACCTGTATGCGGAGGAAGTGCTGTCGGTGGTGGAAGCGGGGTAGTTCCGAGTATAGAGTACGCAGTCTTGCGGCCGTGCCCCCGTGCGGCGTAACATTCATCGAGATACGGAGCCAATATGAGCGCACACGTTCCAGCCGTCAACGTTTTTCGAGGCACGATTCGCGGCAGCACGATCCAGCTTGAGTCTGCGCCGGGTTTGCCGGAGGGCCAGCCGGTAGCAATAACGTTGCGTCCAGTGCGGCCGCGCGGAGAGGGGCTCCGCCGCGCGTTTGGTGCGTGGGCCAAGGACGGACCCGCGTTGGATGCGTTCCTGGAAGATGTGCGTCGTGATCGCTCCGATGTTGGCCGCAACATGTAACCGGAGACCATGAGCTTTCTCATCGACACCAATATCGCTTCGGCTTACCTGAAAGGAAACGCCAAGGTATTCTCCCGCTTCATGCAGCATACCGGGGGGCTCTATACCTCTGCGCTCGTTGCTGGCGAGCTGTTTTCGTGGGCTTTTCGAGCGAATGCTCCCGCAGATCGGCTTGAGAGCCTGGTTGCGATGCTGGCGGATGTCCCGATCCTGGAAGTCGATCACGACGTTGCCCGCAAGTTCGGCGAGGTGCGAGCTGTGCTGTTGGATCAAGGGCGGCCAAAGCCTGGGATCGATCTCTTCATTGCATGCACCGCGCTCGTCCATGATCTGACGGTAGTCACGCACAATGTGGCCGATTTCCAGGGCATTCCCGAACTGCGGATCCAGGATTGGCTGGACAGCTAAGACGCGGAACCGCCATGGACACCTTCGACGCCATCTCCCAACGTCACAGCACCCGCCAATACACCGACAAGCCCATCCCGCGCGACCTGATCGAAAAGGTCATCGACGCCGGCCGGCGCGCCTAACCGCGCAATGAGCAGCCCTGGGAATTCATCATCGTCACCAATCCCGAGATGCGCCGCCAGATCGCTACCTTGGCCGACTATGGCAAGTTCATCGCCACCTGCCCCGCGTGCGTGGCCGTCTTCTGCCGCGACACCAAGTATTATCTCGAAGATGGCTGTGCCGCCACCGAGAACATTCTCCTGGCCGCCACCGCCCTGGGCATTCAGTCGTGCTGGGTGGCCGGTGACAAGAAACCCTACGGCGAGGCGATCCGCCAACTCCTGGGTGTCCCTGCCGGCCACAAGCTCATCTCGCTGCTCGCCCTTGGCTACGCCGCCTCGCCCTCCGGCCCCACACCCAAGCGCGACCTGAACAAGGTCCTGCACTGGGAGAAGTTCTAACGATTGCAGTTCCAGCGATTGCCGTCATACAATCTCGCATAGCTCAGCGTTCTCTGCGCCTCCGCGGTGAACCGCATCGACCCGAGGTTCTGCATGATGGACATCACCAATCGCCTCCACCCCCAGGAAAAACACTCCCGATTCTGGCAAAACGCCCACTCCTATTTCGACCGCGTTTATCAGACCATGCACCTCGACGAGACCTGGCGCGGTCCTCTCCTCGCCCAAGCGCGTGCTCACCGTCTCCTGTCCCATCCGCATGGACGATGGCCGGATCCAGGTCTTCACCGGCTACCGCGCGCAGCACAACAACGCCCGCGGCCCGTTCAAGGGCGGCATCCGCTACGACGAATCCGTCGCCATCGAAGAAGTCATGGCGCTGGCCATGCTCCAGACCTGGAAGAACGCCCTGGTCGACCTGCCTTTCGGCGGAGCCAAGGGCGGCGTCGTCTGCGACCCGCGAAACTCTCCGCTGGCGAAAAGGAGCGACTCACCCGCCGCTACACCAGCGAGATCATGCCCATCATCGGCCCGGATGAGGACATCCCCGCGCCCGACGCCGGCACCGACGCCCAGATCATGTCGTGGATTCTCGACACCTACAGCATGATGGTTGGCAAGCATGCCCTGGGCGTGGTCACAGGCAAGCCCGTCGCCCTGGGCGGCAGCGTCGGCCGCGAGGAAGCCACAGGCCGGGGCGTCATGAACGTTCTGCGCAAGTTCCTGACCACGCTCAACAAGAGCATCGAAGACGTCAAGATCGCCGTTCAAGGCTTCGGCAACGTCGGCTATCACGCCGCGCGCCTGCTGGATGATCGCGGCGCCACCATCATCGCCATCAGCGCCAAGGAGGGCGGCATCTACAACAGCGGTGGCGTCGATATCGACCAGGCCGGCCGGTATTACCGTGAAAACGGCAAGTTGGAAGATTTCCCCGGCGGCGAAACCATCACCAACGAGGAGCTGCTCACCTGCGAGTGCGACGTGCTCATCCCGGCCGCCATGGAAAACACGATCGACGAGGACATCGCCCCCGACATCCAGGCGCACACGATCGTCGAAGCGGCCAATGGCCCGATCACGCCGCGCGCCGACGAGGTCCTTCGCGAGAACGGCGTGACGATCCTGCCGGACATTCTGGCCAACGCCGGCGGCGTCACCGCCAGCTACTTCGAATGGGTCCAGGGCCTGCAGAACTACTTCTGGAGCGCCAAGCAAGTGCAGGATGAGCTGCAAAAGGTCATGGACCGCGCCTTTGACGCGGTCAATGCCAAGGCCGACGAAGCCGACTGCGACTATCGCACGGCGGCCTACACCATCGCCATCAGCCGCGTGGCCGAGGCGTGCCGGCTAAAAGGATTGTTCCCCTGATCATATATTTGTCTGGAAAGCGCCCGGCCGGCCGGCTAGAATACGGCAAGATCACATCTCTCTGTCAGGAGCAAGCCATGTCTGATGTATCCTCTCAAGCTTCGGGGCTCGAGTTGTCCATGGTGGCCGATTCAGATGTCCGCCGCGCGATGCGCAGCATGCACCAGCAGATGACCGATGCGCTGGCCAAGCAGCAGTTGGAGCTGGATGCGCTGCTGGGCATTCTGCTGGAGAAGAACATCGCCAGCCTCAGCGAGTTCAAGCGGCAGATCCAGCGGCTGCAGCAGAACCAGGTGCGCACGCAGCGCATTCACACGGCCGTGGAGTCGGCGCAGGCGGTAGCGGCGAGGTAAACGGTGATGCGTAATCGGTGATCGGGTGATCGGTGAACCGATTACCGATGACTGATCACCTGATTACCTGATTACCGCATTCCCCCCGCCTCCTGCTATAATCCCGTCAATGGGTGAACTGAAGTACAAACGCGTTCTGCTCAAGATCAGTGGCGAGGGCCTTTGCCGCGAAGGCGCTGGCGGCATCGATCCCGTTGAGCTCGACAAGATTGCCCGCGAGTGTGTCGCCGTCGCCAAGCTCGGCGTGGAACTGGCTGTCGTCGTCGGCGGCGGTAATCTCATCCGCGGCGAAACCTTCGCCAAATCCAGCCACATCCAGGAGGCCACCGCCCACTACATGGGCATGCTCGGCACCGTCATCAACGCCCTGGCGCTTCAGGAAACCATGGAGGGCCTCGGCCAGCCCACGCGAGTCCTGTCGGCCATCAGCGTCCACTCGGTTTGCGAGCCGTTCATCCGCCGCCGCGCGGTGCGACACCTGGAGAAGGGCCGGTCGATCATCCTGGCGGCCGGCACGGGCAGCCCCTTTTTCACCACCGACACGTGCGCTGCGCTGCGCGCCACCGAGATCAAGGCCGATGTCGTTCTCAAGGCCACCAAGGTCGACGGCATTTACAGCGCCGATCCCAAGAACGACCCGGCCGCCCGGCTATACAGCGAAATCACCTATGAACAGGTCCTGGCACAGAGGCTGGGCGTCATGGACCTGACGGCCATCACCATGCTCATGGAGCACAACGTCCCGCTGGTGGTCTTTAATCTCAAGCGCGAAGGCAATATCATGCGGGTGGTCAAGGGTGAGAACGTCGGAACGCGGATCAAGATGGTTTGATCCAACTCAACTTGCGAGGTTGCCATGCCGCTGGATGACATCATGTTCGATTGCGAAGAGCACATGGAAAAAGCCCTGGAGCATCTCAAGCACGAGCTGCGGGGCATCCGCACCGGCCGGGCATCGCCGGCGCTGGTCGAGAACATCAAGGTGGAATATTACGGCACGATGACCGACCTGCGGGCGATCGCGGCCATCATGATCCCCGAGGCCACTCAGATCCTCATCAAGCCTTTCACTCCGCAGGACATCAAGCCGATCGAGCGGGCCATCAACGAGGCCAACATCGGCCTGACACCGCACAGCGACGGCAAGCAGATCCGCCTGACCCTGCCGCCGCTTTCGCAGGAGCGGCGCTTGCAGCTTGTCGGCCAGTGCAAGCAGTACGCCGAGCAGGCCAAGGTGTCGGTTCGCGGTGCCCGGCGCGACGCGAACAAGATCGTCGACACCGAGGAAAAGGGCGGCGTCATCACCGAAGATGACGCCACCAAGGGTAAGGAACAGACGCAGGAACTGACCAAACAATACGAGCAGAAAGTTGACGATCTGATCGAGCATAAGAAGCAGGAAATACTGCAAGTGTGAACCGATCTGAAGCGGAAGCGTCAGCGCCCGCCCTTTCGGAGGCGGAAGCGTCAGCGCCCGCTCCGGTGGAGTCGGGAACGGACCATGAATCTGGGCTCAAACGATACGGAAACCGCGCCTGCTCCGCCGCTGATCACCGAGGAGCGGAACTGCGCATTCTGCGATTATAACCTTCTCCACCAGCCACTCGACGGTGTGTGTCCCGAATGCGGCGAGAAGATACGGCTCTCATTGGAGGGCGGCTTTGTGGCGCATGCCGACCCGCTGTGGGTGGCGCAGTTGACGATGGGGACTGTGATGGGTGTGCTGTGGTGTTGCGCGATGTCGCTCCGTACCGTGATCGAACTGACCATCATTCGCGAGTGGCTGTCGGCGATCTTCGACGGCGCGTGGCTGGCGTCAACCATGTCGCTTTCATACTGGCTCGGCAGTTATGCCTTCTACCTTGCCGCATGGTTGACAGCCAGCACGACGTGCCACCACGGCGAGCCATGGAAACGTTACCTGGCCCGAGCGATTCGCGTGCTGGTAGTCGCCCTCGCCATACTGGAGTTCCTCATTCCGCAGTGGGCGCACCTTGCCCACCCGTCATTGCCTCTGTCAATGAACGTGCTCGGTGTCGCCGCGACGGTTGCCTACCTGCTGCGAGTTCGACATCTGGCCCCGCTCGTGGCCGATGCGTTTCTGATCCGTCATGCACCCATCCTGCTGTTCGTTAGTGCGGGTAGCTTGCTGCTGCTGCAGATCGGCCCGTGGATGATCACGATAAGGGACACGCGATCAGTCCTCCTGGCGGAGGTGCTGCGGGTGGGCGTCTTGATCTACGGTGCCGTTGTCCTCTGGCGTGTCTTCCAGGCGCTCCGCAAGTCGGCTATCGCCGCCCGCGACAACTGGCACAAGCAGGGCTGATGACGGGCGGCAGATTTCAGATTTTCGATTGAAATTCCAATCGAAAATCGAAAATCAAAACTTGAAAATCAGACAGCCTGCGCGTCCGCCACTTCCCGCCCGCTGCCTTCCGGCACGATGCCGATCAGCTTCTCCACCACATCATCCGGGCCGATGCCTTCGGCATCGGCGTTGAAGTTCGTGAAGATGCGATGCCGCAGCACGGGCTTGGCCACCTTGCGCACATCATCGCAGCTCACGTTGAGCCGTCCGTTCAGAACCGCGTTGGCCTTGGCGCCCAGCACCAGGTACTGCGCTGCGCGGCCCAGCGCCCCATGTCAGCCATTCGTTGATGAACTCGGGCGTGTGCGGCTGCTTCGGCCGGGTGGCGCGGGCCAGGCTCACGGCATAGTCCACGACGTGGTCGCTCACCGGCAACTTGCGCAGGATGCGCTGCACGTAGAGGATGTCGGATGCGCCGAGCACGGCCTCGGGCTCGGCCTCCAGCTCCATCGTCGTGCGGCGGACAATGTGCCGCTCTTCCTTGCGCGAGGGATACCCGATGTTCACCAGGAACATGAACCGATCGAGCTGCGCCTCGGGCAGCGGATAGGTGCCTTCCTGCTCGATGGGGTTCTGCGTCGCCAGCACGAAAAACGGCAGGTCCAGCGCGTAGGTGTTGCCGCCGGCCGTCACGTGATATTCCTGCATCGCCTGGAGCAGCGCGGCCTGAGTCTTCGGCGGCGTACGGTTGATCTCGTCAGCCAGCAGAATGTTCGCAAACACCGGGCCCTTCACGAATCGGAACGCGCGCTTGCCGGTGGTGTTGTCCTCCTCGAGGATGTCCGTTCCGGTGATGTCGGCCGGCATCAGGTCGGGCGTGAACTGGATGCGGTTGAAGTTCAGCTTCAGCACCCTTGCCAGCGTGGAGATCATCAACGTCTTGGCCAGCCCCGGCACGCCAACCAGCAGGCAGTGGCCGCGCGCGAACATGGCGGCCAGCAGCAGCTCGATCACTTCATCCTGGCCAATGATGATCTTGTGCAGTTCGTGCAGCATCATCTTCTTGACCTGGATGAACTTCTCGATGAACTGCGACTCGCGGTTGCCGGGCGCGGGCGCTGCTCCTGCCCCTGGCGTCGTGCCGGGCACGGCCTGGGCGATGGGGATCGCCTCCGCCGGCTGAGGGGGAAGCTGCTCGGATGAGGGTGAATTCACTGGGGCCTGCGACAAAGGTGCCTCCGTCGAAAAAGCAGACGTAATGAGTAACGCGGAGTGTGCAGGGAGTAAAGGCCGGGGCGCGGGAAATGCCGAATGTCGAAGTCCGAATGTCGAATCAAATCCGAATGACGAATCCCGAAATCGGAATCAATGGCCGCCTACGATATTCGAGCTTTGTCATTCGGCATTGACTAGACATTTCGGTCATTCGTCATTCGACATTTGCCCTGCCATGCACGTCCAACTCGGCGAAAAGCTGTCGTAGCGGCAGGACGAAACCGGGAAGCACCGCACCGCCGTCGAGCGATTGGGACTCGGTCAGCGTGATCGCATGCTGCGGGGACGTGTACACGGCAACGGTTCGCGACTCCGGGTCGATAAGCCATGCCAATCGTGTGCCCGCCTCGAAATACTCGGCCAGCTTGCGTCGCATCTCCCCGCGCGTGTTGCTCTTGCTGAGCACCTCGACTGCCAAGTCGGGCCCGATGTGCGGGATCGGCTCCTCGGGCACGCGCCGGCCGGGCAGGCGGTCCCATGAAATGTAGGCGACATCGGGCATGCGAACCAAACCAATCGCCAAACCGAAAGGGCCATCTGCGCCGCTCACGATGCCGAGATTTCGTGGTCGGACGAAGGCCCGCAATTCGGACGCGAGAGCGCCTGCGAGAATGGACTCCCGAAATCCGCACGCCTTCTCCACCAAGGTGCCCTCAACGAGCTCGCAGAGCCGCCCGGTCTTGTCGTGAATCGCCAGCACATCCGCCTCGGTGGCCGTTCCCGGCGGTGGCCGCAGCAGCACCCGGTCAGGAGAGATCCCGCCTAGTCGATCCAGCAGGTTGCTGATCGTCTGGAGCTGGCCCTCAGTGGTTTCGAGCAAAGCGGTCATTGGCAACCTCGCAGGCTCGGAATGCTCAATAGTATTCCTATGCCTCCGAGTGAGCCACCTTGGCGCTGAGAGGAACGGGCTAAAGCCCGCACTACAAACAACGAGCTGAAGCTCGCACTACGAACTACGAGCTAAAGCCCGCACTACGAACGAACGAGCGGCGGTCAGTGTGATACGACGTACATCAGCACGTTGACGCCCAGTTTCAGGGCGTCCTCGTCGGCGTAGCCCACGTTGTAGGCCCGTGGAAGCTGCTCCCACCCTGCACTCATGCTCAGGCGCGAGTAGATGACGGGGAGCGTCCCGTCCTTTTCGATCACCTCGAGCCGCGGCGCTACGCTGGCGCCGTACAGGCTCTTGGCCATCGGTGCCAGTTCCGTGCGCGTCGTGTCGTAGATGTAAGTGAGCAGCGGGTGATCGCTCTTGATGGGCTTGAGTTCACGGTCGGCGTAAATCTGCTTGATCTCGTCGCGAAACGACTTGTCGAATTCGCTGGCGCCGATGGCGCAATCGACGATGATGGTTCCGCCATTGTCGCAGTATTCGCGCAGTTGCTTGCGCATCACATCGTTGAATTTGAAGGCCCGCTGGCCGGTCATGTACAGCACCGGGTAGGCGAAAATATCGCCCTTCTCCGGCTCGACCGAGTCCATCTTGAACTGCACGTGCAGTGTCGTGCTCTGGTCGATGGTCTTCAGCAGGTTGGGCACGCCATGGGGCGTGGGGTTCCAGTCGCCGTTGTGAACGATCTGCCCGAGCACGAGTTGGTCGCGCGTGGCGTCGGTCGCCTGGTGATAGACCTTCTGATGAGCGAAGAACCGGCCATACTGATACTCGGCCAGGCAGTAGGTCATGATGTTCGAGCCCAGCCGCAGGGCATCGCCCTGGTCATAGAGCACGCCGCCCTCGATGGGATTGGTGTCGGCGTTCCAGCCGCAGGAGAGGTCGATCGGGGAGAAAATCACGGCCGCCCGCGTGCCGATGTTGACGACTTCCAGGTAGGGGGGCACCGTCTTCCAAGGATCCTTGCCGCTGCGAACGCGCATGCTCTTGATCTGGTAAAACGAGGAGTAGATCGGGTGATCCGTGGGAATCCCGGCCATCTCCTTGTCGGGGAACATCCGCGCGATCTCGCGTTTGACGCTCGCATTGAACTCCGGCCGGCCGCAGTTGCTGTGGATTACCCAGGTGCCGCCGTCCATGAGATACTGCCGCATGTGCTGGATGGTGCCATCGTCGATCTGGGGCAAGGGCTTCCAGCCGGTGAAATAGAGGACGGGCAACTCGGTGGGGTCGTAGCTGAACTTGCTGAAGTCGGTGTTGACGAAGCGGTATCGCTGGGCGAGGGCGTCGTTGGTGAACGAAACCCACTTCTCCAGGTCGATGATCGTCGTCTCCCAGCGCAGGCCGGCTTTCTTGGCCGCCAGGTCGGAGAAGGTCACGTTGCCCAGCAGCGCCGGTGGCGATGGCTCGCGCTTGCGCTCGGAACGGCGCAGCGGGGTTGCCGGCAGCGGCAGGGGCGGAACGCCTTCGCCTGCATTGCGTCGCTGCGGGGCGGCTTTCGGGGGAATGTTAGCCTTGGGATTCTGGAACTCCTGCCCGAAGGCCTCAAATCCCGCACTGCCAACTACCGCCGCCAAGACCAGCGCCATCAGTCGCTTGTTCATGTCCGTTCCTTAGTTGTCGTCCCGCTGATGAGTTATACCTGATTATCGGCCGGAAGTTTAGCGAAAAACATTACGAAACGCGACTAAGAAAGCGCAAAGGCCCGCCAAGGGCACATTGGCGGGCCCGCTGCAATACCGCACGCGGGAAAGCCTAGTTGTCGGCGTTCGCCGCGCCCTTGTCTTTTTTCTGGGATTTGTCCTTCTTCGGCTTCTGCGTGGCTTCGATCTTTGTAGCGGTGCCGGTGGCGGGAATCACCTTGACGCGCATATCGCGTGCCAAGTCGGTAATGCGGGCGGCCACGCCATCGATCGTCACCACCGTGTTGACATCGGTCACGACGACAACATCTTCCGCCGTGGTCTTCTTGCCGCCTTTCTTGGTGACCTTCACATTGCTGCCATCGACACTCACCACCGCGCCTTCCAGCGGCTTGATGGCATCGACATCGCCCTTTTTCACCTTGGCTGTGCTCTGATTACAGAGCCCCAGAACCAGCAACCCGGCCACCGTCAGCAGACTCCACCGCAACATGATCGCTTCTCCTGCCATAGACCCGGCTAGACGCATTCCCGGCCGCGGACGATGCGACACATGTCGCGAACCGTTCCAGAGCCGGCACACAACTGTAGAACGCTCGCCCTCCCGTATTTATTCCAGCCGACACGTTCCGTTGAGCGAGGTCAGCCACAAGAGATTACAGAATACCCGCGTCGGCTGCAAATCCAATCCGGCTTGCGTCTTCGTATGGTCCGATATAATGCCGCCGGGCGATCCGAAGCTCATGGCAGGAGTCATTATGAAACACATCTGGCTGATCTCGATCCTTCTGGCCCTTTTGTTTTCCAGCATCCTCAGGGCCGACCTGCCCGTCGAAACCAAGGAGCAGCGCGACCAGCGCATGGCCTGGTGGCGCGAGGCCCGCTTCGGCATGTTCATCCACTGGGGCCTCTATGCCGTCCCGGCCGGCGAATGGAACGGCAAGAAGATCGGCGGCATCGGCGAGTGGATCATGAACTCGGCCAAGGTCCCCGTCGCCGACTATGAAAAGCTCCAGGGCCAGTTCAACCCCGTGAAGTTCGACGCCAAGCGCTGGGTCGGCATCGCCAAAGATGCCGGGATGAAGTACATCGTCATCACCAGCAAGCATCACGATGGCTTCTGCCTGTTCGACTCCAAGGTCAGCCAGTACACCATCGCCCACACGCCCTTCAAACGCGATGTGCTCAAGGAACTGGCCGACGCCTGCAAGGAACAGGGCATCACGCTCTGCTTCTATCACTCGATCATGGACTGGCACCACCCCGATGCCCAGTCCATCGGCGCCCCCAACTACAACGGCGCACCCGCAACCCCAACTTCCCCCGTTACGTCGACAGCTACCTCAAGCCGCAGCTCAAGGAACTGCTCACCGGCTATGGCCAGATCGGCGTGCTCTGGTTCGACGGCGAATGGATCAGAGACTGGACCGAGCCCATGGCCAGGGACATGGTTGAATATCTCCGCGGAATCCGGCCGGACCTCATCATCAACAACCGCGTCGGCAAAGGCCGCCAGGGCATGCAGGGCATGAGCAAAGACCCCACCTACGCCGGCGATTTCGGCACCCCCGAGCAGGAAATCCCGGCCACCGGCTTCCCCGGCGTCGATTGGGAAAGCTGCATGACCATGAATGACACGTGGGGCTTCAGGAAGGATGACAACCACTGGAAATCGGCGCAGGCCATCATCCGCATGGTCATCGACACATCCAGCAAAGGCGGCAATCTGCTGCTGAATGTCGGCCCGACAGGCGAAGGCCTCATCCCCGAGCCCTCCGTCGAGCGCCTGGCCGAAGTCGGCAAATGGATGAAGGTCAACAGCGAGTCGATCTACGGCACCTCGGCCAGCCCGTTCAAGAAGCTGTCCTTCGGCCGGTGTACCCGCAATGGCGCCAAGCTCTACCTCCACGTCTTCGACTGGCCCAAGGACGGCACGCTCATCGTCCCGCTGAGCAACAAGCCCACCAGCGCCGCGCTGCTTGCGTTCAAGGACCAGCCGATTACCGCCACCGCAACCGAGCAGGGCATTCAACTCAAACTACCGGCCATCACGCCCGACCCCAACGCCACGGTCATCGCTTTGGAGGTCGAAGGCGAGCCGCAGGTGATCGCCAGCGCCGCCGTCCGCCAGCGCGATGACGGCACGATCACGCTCAGCGCCGCCGACGCCGACCTGACCGGCCAACTGCAGGTGGAATCCAAGGGAGGCGCCGCCAACATTGGCTTCTGGATGAACGCGGCCGACACGGCCAAGTGGCAAGTGCAGGTCAACAAGAGCGGCACGTTCAATGTCGAGGTCACCTACGCCTGCGAGCCCGCCAGCGCCGGCAGCGAATACGTCATCGTCGTCGGCGATCAGCAGGTCGCCGGCAAGGTCGAAGCGACCAAGGCATGGACCGACTTCGCCACCGCCCAACTCGGCACGATCAAGATCGAGAAGACGGGCGTCACCAACATCGTTGTCAAGCCATCGAAGAAGCCCGGCCTGGCGGTGATGAACCTCCAAAGCATCGTCCTCAAGCCCGCATGACGCACACGGGCCGTGGAGCGAGCCGCCCCGGCCGCGATCTTCCGTCGCGCGCCGCTCACCGCGATCATGACCTTCCCCCCGCCGAGGGCAATGTGTGACATGCGCCATCGCGAGGGGCCTAACCGAGTGGATGCGCGATCAGGGCCATGGAATTCCCCTTTTCAAACCGTTTGCGGCGCGGCGGAACGGGTACAATGCCGCCATGACCCTCAAAGACCGCATCGCTGCCGCTGCTGCCGAAGTTTGCAGGAAGGGTGGCCACCCACGACAGGTGCATCTCCGCGTGGCCGATGCCATCCAGCTTCAATACGAACTGCTGGCCGAAGGCGGCGAAGTTGGCCATGCCATCATGCTGGGTGGCGTTGGCAAAGCCGTGTCGAGTATTTTTGGGCTTCAGATCGTCTGGAAGAGCGAACGTTTTTCGGTCATGTGACCGCAGATGCCATCGTGTTAATGCGAGGTAGACCTGTTCCGAGGTGCCCGAACGAAGGATCGACATGACCGAAGCTCAAAAACCAGTCGAGAAACGTCCCGCCCCCCAACCGACCGCAACGGCGGATTTTTCCGAAGCCATCGAACAGACGATGCAGCGGCAGCCGGATGAGGAGGTCCGATGTGTGTGGCTCTTCGAGGACCGTTACCGCTGCAACTGGTGGGTACGGGGGAAGTCCAACAACTGGTTGTCATTCACGACGAGCGTTATCAGGAAGAGTGTCTTTCTGCGGGCGACCAGGAAAGCCGACAAGCTGGTCATCGAAGATCTGAGCAAGCCCCGCTGAAAACCGATGCCCGACCCGGTTGACGCCCACCACGGCCTGTGCGGCGCGCCAGGGCAGACGCATGGTGCAGTTTCCGCTGTCCGAGATCAGTGTGATGGGCGATATCGCCGGAGCCCGCTCTTCAGCCAAAATAAGGGCGCAAAAAAGGTGGCGTGGACCTCTCGGCTTTCCACGCCACCCAGGGAAGGAGGACTGTTGCGAACCTCAGAAGATTATACGGACGTGGCGATTGCGGGTTCTACTGCGAACCCAAATCACACGTTTACGCAAACCGCCGTCGCTGGCGGCCGGCCATCGAGCGTGAGGGTTCCCGGTAGCGCGGTTTACGTTAGCTCGTTAACAGCCGAGCGGACCGCGCGCTTCGCGCCTGGTAGTATCATCGGCTGAACACGCGCGGGGTTTAAGCAGACGGACACGGTAGTTGTCGCGATGCTATTTTCCCGTCTTCTTGACGCCGGGAATGGGGGCGGGTTGGGTGCTCGGCTGAGCCGGGTCGGCCGGTCGATCGGCCGCCTGGCCGGTCGCTGGGCCGCCGTTGGCCGCGTACATGAGTACATTGGTCATGATCTCGCTGGCGCCGTACTTGGTCTTGCCCTCGCTCGTCTTGACCGCCATGGGTGAATACCCGCAAATGCCATCGACGGGGTTGCCGACCAGGCCAACGGACAGGTCCTCAGAGCTATAGATCACGCCCGTTCGCCCGCCAATGTCGAGGCCGCGAAGGCGCGGGCGCGCACGCTCATCAGCAGCCGCCGCGCCCAGGGGCGATATTCGACCGCTTCGATCTTGTGCGATGCGCTGTAGAGCGGGTGGGACAGAGGCAGCGCATGCAGTTTCGCGGCGGCATCGGCGCCGAAGATCTTCGCGATTTCGCCCTCGGCGGATGTGGCGAATTCCGCAGCGCCCCCGGCGGCATCGACGATCAGCGTGCCGCCGCCTTCCACATACTTCTTGAGTTCCGCGCGCCCCGCCTCGGTGATCGTGAACTTGGTCGTGCCGGTGAGGTGGGCTGCCGCGAACGTCCGGTCGAGTTTCCCATAGCCGGGCTTCACGGGCTCGAGCTGAAGCTCGACGCCATTGGCGGCGTTGTTATGAAGAATGGCCGAGAGCCTGCGCCAGCCGCCGGGCTCCGGGTCCCAGGTGCCGCCGTATTGAATGCGGGCGATCTTCACCGTCCGTCCGGCCGGAACATCCTTGTTCGGCAGCACCACGTAGAGGTCGCCCTTGGTGCGGAGGTCTTCTTTCCTGTGGCTGAAGGTGTAGAGATAGATGCAGGCCGCGCACTCGGACACGGGCCCGCGCTCGATGCCCATGAAGTTCTGCACCTGCCACGACTTGGCCGGATCGGCCAGCGGATAGAGCAACATGAGCTCGCGCCACCGTTGCTGAGGCCCTGGAGGGAAAACCGCGCCTTCCAGTTGCGTTTCTTGAAGGCCTCCTGCGCGGTATAGATGGGGTGGTCGTCGCGCAGCTCCTGAAACTCGCCGCCAAAGAGCTTGGTCCCGAGCTTCTTGAAGCTGTCGGCAAAAGGCCGGCTGGAGCAGTCGGCATTGCCCAGGATCAACCCGCCCTGCTCGACAAAGAGCTTGAGCTTGGCCTCTTCTTCCTTGGTGAAGTTCAGCGCCTCTTTGCCGGAGATGTAAAGGATGGGCGAATCGTGCAGTTCCTCGACCGTCGAAGCGCCAAGATCGACGATCTGCCAGTTGAGATGGTCCTCTTCCACCTGCCTGGCCGTCCAGCGGCTCAGGTTGGCCATGTCGCGGGGCCGCTCATTCCAGGTGGGCATCTTGGGCTTGTCGCCGAACGTGTGGACGGTGTACTCGAGCTTGTTCATCATGATCGGCGCGCGGCCGCGGACGAGGAACAGGACGGCCCATGATGTGAAGGGAACGCCATTGGCGTTGTCGTGAGTGTTGCCGGTATCGCCCCACGAGCCATCGGCGTTCTGGCTCTTGACGATGAAGTCGGCGCCGATCTTGTACCAGTCGACCTTGCCGAAGTAGCGCCGGCCGCTGGCCACGCCGACACGCTCGATGTTATACAGCGAGTAGAACGTGTGGCCTTCCTTGAATTTCTCGAAGTTCTCACTCATCCACTTGATGCCGTGCTCGATGGCCTCGTCGTAGAGGTTGCCCTCGCACTTGAGCCCTCGCTCGCCGTAGAGGTAATCCTGGGTGATGAACAGGGTAGCCACGCCGGCGGAGGTCATGGACATGGTTGCGGCGTTCTTGGCATCGTTGGGGCTGCCCTGCACCTGATAGCACCACCCGCCGTCGGGGAGCTGGTGGCGGCGCCAGGCGGCGTCGAACGCCTCCCAAATGGCGCACGGCAGCTCGTAGTTGGTCTGGGCGATGGCCCACATGCCCAGGACGCCGTAGTTGCTGCAACTGTGGTCGTAGTCATCGCCCGGCTGGCCGTAGCGGTACAGGCCCAGCGCCTCGCCCTTGGTCCGGATGAACGCCCTGAGCAGCGTCGCGTCGCGGGCGATGCAGTCGCGAATGGCACGATCTCGCTCGGCGCGCAGAAACGGCCACACCTGGGCGCGCATGCCGAGGGCATAGGTGCCGCGGATGTCGGCGTTCTGGAGGAGCTTGATGGCCGCCTTCATCTCGGCCTTCTGGTCGCTCTCGCCAGCGGCCAGCAGCGTATAAACCGCCATGGCGGTGACGCCGCCGGATTGCAGGCCCTGGGGCGAATGGGGCACGAGATTGCCGCCATTGTCGGCCTCGCCCTGGCCGATTTCCCAGCTTCCGCCCTTCTGGCGGCTCCAGAGGAACTCGACGCCCTTCTTGATCGCCTGGTCCACTTCCTGCGGCGTGGCGGCGCCGAGCATACCCGCGAGGATGCCGACCGCCGCCAAAGCCCAACCGACGCGCAGCAGTTGCCCACATGTCTCATGATGCGGTACCTCAAGTTGGAATGACTGTCGTCGGCGGCGAGCGGTGGCCGGCGCATCCCGATGATGCGCTGGGGTTTAGATTATAACGCGTGGGGGAAGCATGCAAGGCGGAAATGCGTTTGGCGGAGGATGAGAAGGAACCGATGGCGCTGCGGTGTTCGCGGGACCGTGGCCGGCCGTATGCGAGGCGGACTGGGCGTGTACGATGGCGCGGCGGCGTCAAACGCGCAGTGTGGCGCGCCCGAAGGCAGTCCATCAGAGTCGCGGAGCTATGCGGAATTCAGCAGTGGGCAGTGGTCCCGTTTTCCGCGTTGTCATGTCGGGTTCCAGTTCCCGGCCTCGTCGTAGTTGAAGCTTCGATCAAAGCCGGTGGCGTTCCATACGGCATCGAAGATCGGGCGCAAGGCAGTGGGCACGTTTACGGTATAGTCCTCAATCAGGACGTCGGGTAACACCAGGACCGGTCGGTCAATCGGCGCAGCGCCCTCGGGCCCAAACACCGGTTTGACGAGCATGTACGCCCCAGCGGCATCGAGCAGGCTCATCGTGACCACGATGGGCAACGCGATACCCAAGTCGCTTAGGGCGCAAGTACCGCTCCATTGCTTCAATTATGTACCGCTCGTAAGCGACGCTCGCAATAAATGGGGTGTTGTTGTGAATTCGCACGATATCCGCGTACACGGACTCAAGTCTGCCAGAGCGGAACACTTGGCAGTACCCGCGCGAACCGGGTTCATCCTGACGCGGCCCGCTGAAGGTCACAACCCCATCAATGTTGATTCTCATGTTCCAGCCGGTATCACCAATCGGCGGCAGCGCCGGGAGCTTGGTGACGGGCAAGCCCAGTCCGGGTGAGAAAGATGCAACCGGCAGGACATGAAGGACGAGCTTCGGATTCTGCAGCAGGCGAATAGGGGTCTCGCCCGCCACTATTCTCCCCAGTCGGTCGTCCCTGAACTGCCGAATGCGCTGCGGTAGCGATTCGGATAGCGCAAACGCGGATCGGAGTTCGCCCACATCCATCGGGTATTTCCCTGCATTGTTGCGGGTGTAGAACCTAGAGAGGTTCTGGAACTTTACCATGTGCGGTGAAGCCCAGCTCTTTTGGATGCGCATCAGCAAGATGGCTCCCCTAGGAAAACCAGCGAGCGTCTTCATCTGCACGGCCGGGATACGCGGCTCTATGCCGTCGCGCACTACGTTATCGAGCCGCAGGATTTCCGCATCAGAATCGGCAATGGCTACGCCTGGTGCGTCCCTCGGCAAGCCCCCGACTTCGATAATGCCATACAGCAGGTCCCCACCGGCGGCGTTCGCGAACGATGACACATCGGCCAAGAACTCCTTCTTCTCGTCGTTTGTGGCACCAGGCAGAGCAGTCTTGTATTCGATGTCACGCCCCTCGGGCACTTGATTAGACAGCAGGGCGTCAATGTCGGCCTTGCTAATGCTGTCGAAAAGTTTCTGGATCATGGCGTGCTCCAGCCTAGCTAGCCTGCCATCGTTATCATCGGATAGCTAGGAATCAACCATGTATTCGCGCCTTCGCCCCGGTTCCCCGCACCCGACAACTCAATGACATCCGCGCGGGCTTACGCACTCGCAGCGGTTACCGGCCTGCATTATGGCCAGCTTCTTGACCAGTGGTGTGAAGTCGGGCGGACTCTGGCCCGGCTCGCCAAAAGTGCCAGTTTCCTGGTGACACGCCTCGCAGAGCACTTGCGTATTGTCGAGTCGGTTTCCGCCGTCACGGCGCTTGTGATGAACCTGCAGACCTGATGTGCGCATGCACCGAGTCATGTGAGCTCCTTGTCTGATCGCGCAGGAACAACCGCTCGTCCTCGCGGCCTCTGCCCAAAAAAGCCCCGCACGGCCGCAAATGCGCCTCCCACAGGAGCACTGCCGGTTGCTATCAAAGGGCTGCCAACTGCCAAGTCCGTTTATAACCCTATGCCTCTCGTTTCGAGCGGTCAAGGGAGCGGCAGGGGACACGGCTGATTCTCCCCGCCTCGCGGTTAGCCTTTTCCGCTGGGGCCCGGGAACCGCCCCGTGTGGTCGGCGAACGCGCCACCTTATTGCCCGCCCGACACCAAACGGTGAGCGAATGCAGGCACTCTGCTTGGCTTCCCGCGCCGATTCAATGCCAGCACCCTCTTGTTGTGCGTCGGTGGCAGCGTATACTTGCGTCCGTCCGAGATGAGAGGTGGAAGGCCATGGCTGAGTCAACCTTCTGTCCGTCGTGTGGCAAGCGGCGAGGAACGAACCGGCGCTGCTCCACCTGTCGTCAACTCAGAACGCGAATTGCTCTGTTGCTGGGCGGGGCGGGCTTGATCGTCGTTGGATTCTGCGTTGTCGCCATCCTTTTCATCGTGCGTCCGACCGGCTCACCCAAGATCGTGGAGCGGTCAGTGGAGAGAATCGTTGAGAAGCCGATTGATCGGATTGTCGAAAAGCCTGTGGTCGTGCAGAAGGTCGTTGAGAAACCGGTTGACCGGGTAATTGAGCGGATCGTCGAGAAGCCGGTTGAGAAGATCGTGGAACGAATCGTCGAGCGGCCGATTTACATTCCAGCAACAGCCCCGACCACGCAAGCGTCGCTCGGTCTTCGCAACAGCCTCATGGTCGAGATCACGCTCCCGAACGACCGCCCGGGTCTGCGCATTGATCTCGGCGGCCTCACCACGATGGATTTCGTCCACATCGAGCCGGGCGAGTTCATCATGGGCTCCCCAGAGAACGAGCCAAACCGAGAGCCGAACCGAACTAAGGGCGAAAGACAGCACAAGGTGAAGCTCACCAAGCCCTTCTACATGGGGATTTACGAAGTAACGCAGGAGCAGTATCAGGCGGTGATGGGAGTCAACCCAAGCAAGTTCAAGGGCGAGAAGAATCTACCAGTTGAGCAGGTCAGTTGGAACGACGCGGTGAAGTTCTGCCGAAAGCTGAGTCAAGAGCGAGGCAAGACCTATCGGCTGCCGACGGAGGCGGAGTGGGAATACGCCTGCCGCGCTGGAACGACGGGCGTCTACGGCGGATCAGGAAAGCTCGACGACATGGCGTGGTATCGAGACAACAGCGGAGAGAGAACACACCCGGTCGGGCAGAAGCAGCCCAACGCCTGGGGTCTGTACGACATGCACGGCAACGTCTGGGAGTGGTGTTCCGATTTCTTCAGTGACCCCACCGGCTCTGTTACAGACCCCCGCGGGCCTGTGAGTGGTTCGTTGCATGCCGTGCGAGGTGGGTCTTTCAATAACGGCGTACAGCACTGCCGCGAGGCGTTGCGCGACCCGCAACTGCCTACCACCTCGGAAGACCAGAGCTTCCGGGTGGCCATGGACCTGCGATAGCTGTACCGGGGCTCACCGCGTCGCCAGTCGTGTCGGATCCGCAACGGCGCCGCCGCACAGGAGAACCAAAAAGGGGAGAGAACCAAAAAGGGGCCGTAAATAATTATTTGTCGCGATCGATGCCCTTGTCGTAAGACCAGAAAAGGGGACATCCCGGTCATTACCCGTTCAGCAACTGGAACCAACAAAGGGGCCGTAAATAATTATGTGCCGCGCTCGATGCCCTCGTCATAGAGGTTGCCTTCGCACTTGAGCCCGCGTTCGGCATAGAGGTAGTCCTGGGTGATGAACAGGGTTGCCACGCCGGCCGACGACATGGACATGGTCGACTTGCCTTCGGCCTTGCTGCCGGGCGTCTGATAGCACCAGCCGCCGTCGGGAAGGTGATGCCGTCGCCAGGCGGCGTCGAACGCCTCCCAGATGCCGCGAGGCAGTTCGTAGTTGGTCTGGGCGATGGCCCACATGCCCAGGACGCCGTAGTTGCTGCAACTGTGATCGTAGTCGTCGCCGGGCTGGCCGTAGCGATAGAGGCCGAGGGAATCGTCCTTGGTGCGGATGAAGGTGCGCAGGAGCGTGGCGTCGCGGGCGATGCAGGCGCGGATGGCGGGGTCGCGGTCGATGCGGAGGATGAGAACGAACTGACGGCGCTGCGGCGTTCGCGGGATCGCGGCCGGGCGTGTGGCGAGGCGGATTGGGCGTGTACGATGGCGCTGCGGCTGGGGGTGGAGAGTTCGCTGCGGCCGGGCGGCTGGCCGAAAAAGGCGAGGGAGAAGGAGGTTGAAAGAAGCTTATGCCGTCTTCTATTCCCGGCCTTGGCGCTGGTGGTTCGGGCGAAGACGCGGAATGCGCCGCGATTTCGATATGGGCCGTACCGGGTATGGGGCGATCTGAAGCGGTCGCGATATGTTCTTGACACGCGATGACCTGATGCTAATATTAGCATAATGAGGGAAGGACATTCGCAGACCAGGCCCCTGGAGTGGATGGGCCCGACGCGCCGGGCACTCGGCGCGTTTCCAGAGGATGTGAAGGACGAGATCGGCTTTGCGTTGTTCCAAGCCCAGCTTGGCGGCAAGCACATGGCGGCCAAGCCGCTGCGAGGGTTTGGCGGTGCGGGCGTTCTGGAAGTTGTTGCCGATCATGACGGCAACACGTATCGAGCCGTCTACACGGTGAGGTTTCGCCTGGCGGTCTATGTCCTGCACGCGTTTCAAAAGAAGTCGAAGGCGGGCATCAAGACGCCCCGGCATGCGATCGACCTGATAGAGCAGCGGCTGAAAGACGCCACAGAACACTACAGGAAGCACTATGAGTCTTAGGGCAACAAGACCGGCTCTCAAGAAGGCGGCGCAAATCAAGCGCGGCAGCGGCAATGTGTTCGCGGATATCGGCCTGAGCGACGCGGATGAGAGGCTCGCCAAGGCCGAACTGGCCAATGAGATCTGCGCGTTGATTGCCGCAGGGCGGCTCTCGCAGAGCCAGGCCGCCACGCGTTTGGGTATCGATCAACCGAAAGTGTCGGCAATCATGCGGGGAAGGCTGAAGGACTTCTCGGCCGGGCGGCTGATGAGGTTCCTGACCTTGCTTGACCGCGATGTCGTGATTGTCCTGCGGGAGCCGAAGGACAGGCGCCATCCGGCCGTGCGGGTGCTGGTTGAGGCGTAAGGCTACGGTGCTGCTGGAGAGCGAACCATCACCAGTCAGCGCATGGACGGATAGCCCGCTGAATTTCGGGGATATGGCGTTTGATTTCAGGACCCACCGGGAGGGCTTGAGGGCGAATCGGCATTTGGGAATGAGGCAAGGGGCCATCCGAGTATTCTAATCATGTCCCGTTTTCCGGAATTGTGCGCCAGACCGCGTAAACGCGGAACTCCGAACGGAAGAGGTTGCGGGAATCGGCACATTTGCGATTGTGCCGGATTGCCCGGATTCCGTGCGGCGAGCGGATATCGAAGACAAAGCGGGAACAAGTTCCCGCAGTCCAAAAGGCGTCGCTGCGCGGAGTTGCGCGGAGGTTGGCCGGTTCGCGCAGCGCCGGCGGAGATCGTGAGGTGAAGATATGGACCCGGATCTTGAGAAGGCGCTGGCGGAGGCGTGGGCGAGGGTGGGGCCCATGCCGGAGATCTATCAGCGTAATGGCGTACACGGGCGGAAGGAGTTGCGGCGGACGATGGGAGGGCAGGCGGCGGAGGAGGCGAAGGCGGCGGGGTGAGGGTGATGAATGCGGGCGGGGACGCCCGCGCTCCCGGGGGTCACTGGATGCCGGCGGGGACGCCGGCGGTCCCGGGGGTTACTGAATGCGGGCGGGGACGCCCGCGCTCCCGGAGGCTACTGGCCCCGCCAGAGATACATGGCCCGGGGCGTGGTCCACTGCTCGATCAGGCGCGGGTCGATGTTCACGTTCACGTTGACGCTGCCGCCGCTGGCGCGGGCGGGCTCGACGCCGGAGCTGCTCAGGAGCGTCTCCAGCAGCGAGGAGCGGCGCTGATAGCGCACCACCGTCGGCGACTTGAGCTGCGCCTTGCCGGCCGCCACTTCGCAGGCATCCAAGAGATAGCCGAAGGGGTTCTTGGGATCCTTGGAATCCCTCGGATCGATCAGGCCGCGCTGAAGCGCCTCGGCGGCCGTGAAGACCTGGCCGGTGAAGATCTCCTTGTCCCGGTCGCCCTTGAGCCGCGAGCCGCGGCCGGTTTCGACGATCTCCTTGAAGCGGGAGAAGGCGCTGTCGATCAGCGCCTGGAGGTATTTCGTATCGCGCTCGGAGTCGGGCTGGAAAGGCGAGCCGGCGTTCTTGTATCCACCGGAAGGGGCGGCCAGCGTTGTCTCGGCCACGCCGATCTTCTCGGTCAGCTTGGTCATGTTGTAGCGCGGCATGAGCACGCCGATGTTGCCGGTCCACGTGGTTGGCTGGGCGATGATCTGGTCGGCGGCGCAGGAGATGTAGTAGCCGCCGCTGGTGGCCAGGCCGCCCATGCTGACGATGATGGGGATCCTGCGGGACTCGCGCAGGTCAAGGAGGCGGTGATAGATTTCATCGGAGGCGCTGACCGTTCCGCCGGGGGTGTCGACATCCAGCACCACGGCCTTGACGCTGCCGTCCTCGGCGATCTTGCGCAGCCACTCGCGCATCTGGGCGGCGGTTTCCTCCATGATCACGCCGTGTACGGGCAGGACGACGACCTTCTGATCGGCCGCGCCTTCCTTGAGGACGGTCTCGACGGTGCCGCTGGTCTTGAAAATGCCGCCGAACAGAAGCAGGTACATGTTCAGCAGCAGCGAGATGCCGAAGATGGTGGTGGCGAGGGTGACGAAGATGCCGCGAGTGAAGCCGTGCTTTCGCGGCGGGGGCGGAGGCGGGAAGAACCACGGCGGCATCATGCCCGGCGGCGGGGGGGGCATTGGTGCTGGTGGCAACGCACCCGGCGATCCGGATGAAGGCGGCGCTGCGCCGAAGCTTCGCGGCGGGGGCGGCGGGGGGGTGAAGGCGCCGTGCGGATCAACAGGTCCTTGGCCGGGCGGAGGTTCTGGTAGCATGGCGGTTGTCGGTGGGGAGCGCTGGCCGGCGCATCCCGATGATGCGCTGTGAGTTAGATTATAACGCCGCCCCAAGGCATGCAAGGTGGAAATGGGGGATTGGAGTGGTCAGTTGCAGGTTCCAGAAGCGGATCCTTGAAGTGTTCGGTCAATGGAAGGCACCCGCCAATTTCAAGATCGAGATGTTCGTCGTGCGGGTGGGCGAGTGGGGAGGGCACATGCTGGTTGACTGCGACGATCCGGCGGCCGTTCACAAGGTATGCTCGACCTTCCCTGCTTTTGCATTTCAGGCCCGGCCGGTGATTCCCGTCGAGGAGGCTGTCCGGGTGGAACTCGAAGCGATTGCGTGGCGCGATGGACTGAAACGCACGTGATCGTGGCCATCGCCTTCATGCTGGCGGTATTCCCAGCTTCGACAGCAGTGCAGCCACCCGCTCGAAGGCATCCCGCTGGCGGATGCCGCGGGCTTCCTCGTCGGTCAGCTCATCAAAGTCGGCCACCCACTTCGGACCGACATGCTCAGGCGACGCGAACTTCTCCTTGATTTTGGCCAAGCCCTCCTGAACCAGCTTGTTGCCCAAGTGCGGGCTGAAGGCGGCGGCCAAAGCATTCACGCCGCCGGGGAAGTGCGCCATGCAGAAATGGATGTCCCACGCATCCTTCTCCTTCATCCGATCCGCCAGTGCCATTCCCTTCATGATGATGAAGGGAACGATGCTGGCGACTCGCACAGTGACAGAGTCCTTCCCACCACCAGGAAGCGTGCCCTCCAACTTCACTTCCTGAGCATCCTCAAAGGCCAGGTCGCAGCCGCGCGCCTTTCTGGGCATCACGTCCAGTACGCGCTGGTGCCGGTGTTTCTTCAGGTTCCCGCCGTACTCGCCGGAGAGAAGATCGACATGCACAACGATCTCGCGACCGTTGATGGTGACGCTGCGGAGAAAGACAAACGCCTGGTCGAGATGCTGGGTATAGCCGCGTCGGAGCAGGTGCTCGCGGATCGTCCGGTAGCCGGCCTCGGTCAGCTTGCGATGGTTCAGCGCCAGGTCCACGTCATTGCTGCCGATGTGCTTTGCGCCGGTGGCGGCCAACAGCAGCTCCGGCACCCAGCCGCCAACGATGACGATGCTGTCGGCGTACTCGCCCAGCACGCGTGTCACTTCCAGCATCACCCGGCGGGCGGCTTCCACCGCGTCTTCGGAATAGTCGATGTCTCGATTCACCATTGGGGTCTGATCGCCTGTTCAAGAATGGCCTGGGCGGCTTCCTCGCCCCGGCCCTTGAAGCTCAGAAGGTCGAGATACGTCTGCACGGCTGAAGTGATCCGGATTCCATCCATCTCGCGGGTGCCGGCCAATACGCCTTCGTCGTAGGGCTCGATCAGGCTGACATTGGCACCGCTGGAAACGGACTTCAATCCCAGCCGGCCGGCGATGTTGTCGATGCTGTCGATGACATAAGCCGTCGCCCGCTGGTAGCGCACCGTAGGCGCCATTTGCGCGGCGGCCGACAAGCCTGTCAGTGCGTAGCCGACTCCGGCATCCCTGCACGCGGTTGCCAGCCTGGCCTCGATCTGGGCCAGCGCATCCGGCGAGTAGAAGTCGCGCACGGTATTGCGGTCGAATCGGTAGTTTTGCGCCCATTCTTCCAGCAGCTTGGCTGGCTGGGTGACGACGAAACCGTTACCGGAAGCTAAGCCAGAACCATCGCCGCTGCCGTCGCCAAAGCCCGCGCCCGATCCAGACCCGCACCCGTATCCACTAGCGTCGCCCAACCCGGCTCCGTCGCCCGCTACCCGGCCGATCCACTCCCGGTCTTCCAGCAGCCGCTTCACATTCGATGCTTGGCCGATGCTCACGCCCGCCACCTGCGCCAGCGCCTGCACCTTCCACGGCCGCTTGGGTTCCAGCAGCAGGACGCGCAAGACCCGCTCAGCCTTGGGGGCGTAGAGCGAGCGCAGTTCGCGGCGCTGGACAAGCCGGTTGGGCCAGTCCTGGCGGACGATGTAAACCATGTCGAACGTCAGCCGACAGTTGCCGGACAGATCGATGTAACCGATACCTTCGCGCGTGAGGATATCGGCCGCCGCCGGCGAAATGTACGGAGCGGCGAAAACGGGAACCGCATTGGGATACTCGCGAGCCCAGCGCAGCAGTTGGTTGGCAGCATCGGCGCGATTCGCGGCTGGCCGGTTGCCTTGGCTTGCAGAATCAGCAGGCGCTCGCCGGTGGGCACGCGCAGCTTGCCGATCCAGTCGGGTCCGTCGGGCCGACCGAGCGGAGGACTTTGAGGCTCAAGGGTGCCGAAAGGCAGGTCGGCCAAGTATGCTCGCAGCGCCTCAACCGCCCCTGCCAGAACCTGCGAACTAGGATATTTCACTATAATTGGCATTTTCAACGCCTGTTGAAAGCAATTATAATGATGAAATCGGCATTCTGCAAGGCCAAATTCATCAAAAATGGCACTTTCAACGCATGCTGAAACACCAATTTCTAGTGATGAGGCCCGGCTCCGACGGGTAGATCAGGCCATTTCTGTATACCGCTCGCATAGTCGGGTCCTTTCGCCGCACCTCGTGCAATCATACAACAACACTCGCTGGCTGGCCAAGCGAACCGCGGACTTCCGGTTTCTGCTGTTCGCGTGACGCCGTGCGCAATGTCGCTTTGGGTGTGGTAGATTTCATGACGCGGCGGCACGGCATCAGCCGCAACTGCGCTGCCTGCTCCGAGGAGCAGGCGCGGGCAAATCTCGGCGAAGGAGGTTGCGATGGGCAGTCGGTGGAAGCTGAAGCAAGCCTACGTGGTGGAGGTGGATAAGCGCGGGCCGTACGCACACCATTTCGGCGGCGACCACGATCTGCCCGGCGCGACCTGCCCGAATTGCCGCAATCGCCTGACGCTCTACATGATGCTCGACCTGGGCGATCCATGTCTTTCGCTTGCCCACATGCATCTCGATCGCCTGCCGCTGCTTTACTGCATGCGATGCGAGGTCTGCTGCGAGCCGTTCGCCTATCAGGTGCTGGGGGCCAACTCGGTGCGCGTCGTTGAGGCGACGGTGGGGGCCAGGTCGCTTGAGAGTGACTGGCAGCAGCTTACCGGCGGCGCGCCGCTGGCGAAGAGATGGGTGACATTGCGGCCTGCACCCAATCGCCTCAACCGACTCAATGTCATTCTGAACAACAAGCACGAACTGGGCGACGCGCAGACCGCCGAACACGCCAGTATCACTGGCGAATACACAATCCCCGAAGCCGGCGGATACCCCATCGCCGCCCCCGTGAACCAGATCGGTGGCATTCCGTACCTGCAGCAAGGGCGGCACGAGCCGATTTGCCCGGTGTGCGTGCCGCCGGATCGACAGGAGGACCGAAAGAAGTTCTGGCTGTCTGTGTTGTATGGTGTAAGAGAAGACGTTCGGGACCTCGCTCGTTGCAGGATGAGCTTCCTGGCGGCGTTTATGAACCAGGAGAGGACGGGCTTGAGGATCCTGTATGACGATGTGCAGATTGACTTCTATATCTGCGCCCGATGCCGGACGATCGCGGTGACGCACAGTTTGAGTTGATGTGCCCGATGGTGGTTGCCGCACGACAACGCCCTCCATCCCATCGCGGTATCTGTCCCTACGAACATCAAAACAACCATGACCACCAGCATACACAACAATCGTCTCACTCGTCGTCGATTCCTCGGCACCGCCGCCGCCGCGGTGCGCTCTGTATCATCCCGCGTCACGTCCTCGGCGGGCCGAAGTTCGTGGCGCCCAGCGAGAAGGTGAACATCGCCATCATCGGCGCGGGCGGGCAGGGCAAGACCAATGCCCGCGCGCTCTTCCACGAGAACGATGCCCAGATCATCGCCCTGGCCGACGCCTGCGAAGAAACCGACCTCGGCCGGACGTACTACGGCGGCAAAGGCGGCCGCGGGCCGGCCAAGGCCGAGATCGAGAAGAACTATTCCGCGAAGACGCCCACCTACAAGTGCGCGACCTACGAGAACTTCCGCGAGATGCTCGACAAGGAGAAAGCCATCGACGCCGTGCTGATCGCCACGCCCGACCATCTGCACGCCTTCATCTCGATCACCGCCATGAAGGCCGGCAAGCATGTCTATTGCGAAAAGCCGCTCACGCACAATGTGTGGGAGGCTCGGCAGGTGGCCAAGGTTGCCAGGGAAACCGGCCTGGCCACGCAGATGGGCAACCACGGCCATTCCGGCGAGGGCATCCGTACGACCTGCGAATGGATTTGGGATGGCGCCATCGGCGCGATCAAGGAAGTCTACGCCTGGTCGGATGCCAGCGGCTGGTCCAAAGGCCCCGGCCGGCCCAGGGAAACCCCGCCGGTCCCCGCCGGCTGGAACTGGGACCTCTGGCTCGGCCCCCGCGAAACCCGGCCATACAACCCCGCCTACGCGCCCTACAACTGGCGCGGCTGGTGGTCCTTCGGCACCGGCTGCATCGGCGACATGGCCTGCCACAATATCGATCCCGCCATCTCGGCGCTGAAGCTCGAACATCCCACCAGCATCGAAGCCACGGCCACCGCTCCGGTCGATTCGGAAGTCGTGGCGCAAAAGGCGACGTTCATTTACGACTTCGCCGCGCGCGGCAACATGCCGCCCGTGAAGCTCACGTGGTACAGCGGCGGCCAGCGCCCGGCCACCCCTGACGGCATCGACCCCAAGGACTCCAAGCAGCGCATCGGCGAAGGCGGCAACGGCATCCTCTTCATCGGCGAAAAGGGCTACATCACCGGTGGCGGCTGGGCCGGCATGCCCCGCCTGCTCCCGCTGACCCTTCACCGCGACTACAAGCGCCCCGAAAAGACGCTCCCGCGCACCAAGGGCCATCACGCCGATTGGATCTCCGCCTGCAAAGGTGGCAAACCGGCCAGCGGAAATTTCGACTATTCCGCGAAGCTCACCGAGATCGTCCTCCTGGGCAACGTCGCGCTCTGCGCCGGCAAGAAGCTCGCGTGGGACGGCCCGAATATGAAGGCCACCAACGTGCCCGAGATCGAGGCGCTGCTCAAGGAGCAATATCGCCAGGGGTGGGCGATACCGGTGTAGGCGGCCGGCAACGTCGCGGGGAACCTCCTGGGCCGAAGAGCCAGGTCAGTACGCCCGCACGGCGCGGAGGCCGGGGAACGCGGCAAAATGCTTGACGTTCTGGGTATGGACTTCCACCCCGAGCCGAAGGGCCGTTGCCGCGATCTGGCAATCCGGCCAGTCCACGCCATGCGAGAGGCGATATCGCTTGTAGAGGTCGAGCGCCGTCAGGGCGTCGGATTCAACGGGCGGCACCATCGTAAACAAGTCAAGAAACGATTCGATCACGCCCTGCTCCCGTTTGTCCCGCGCCCCGGCCAGCAACTCCGCCGCCACCATGAGATGCGTCACAGGCTTCCCAGCGGCGCCCTGGGCCGCGAGGAAAGCAACCGCGCCGGCGTGGCCCCGCAGGCAGTCGATGAGCACCGAACTGTCGAGGATGCCGCTATTCATCCGCCCGCCGCATCAAGCGTTGTCGAAGCAGTTTGGACGCGTCGATCGGGTCAGTGGGAAGATCATTGCGGTCCCTCCAGATGCCGATGGCGGGATGTGCGGCCAGGTCGCCGCCCCGAAAAGCCTCCTGGGCCAAGGGGGTGACTTCAACGAGCGTCCCTTCAGATGGTTTTTCGCCATCAAGGACGACTACGCCATGGCTGACGACTCCTCGATAGGTCATAAACTCGCTCCGCTTCGATTATAGCCGTGTGCCGCTCCCGACGCAAAAGGCGTAGTGCCACTTCGCGGGCATAAAGGGGTTGATGCGCCGCGTGGTATCATCCCCGCCCATGCCCACGCCCCTCCCCCAACTTGTCCTCGACACGCTGGCCGCCGACTGCGCCTGCGAAGTCGCCGACCTGACCGCCCCGCGCACCACCGTGACTCTCTTCCGCCCCATGCCGCGCCGGCGCCGCTTCCCCGTATCTGACTCGATGCTGCACGCCATCACCATCGGCGCCGGCACGGTGATCTGCGTAGGCCCGGCTCACGAGCAGTGGGCCCGCGAAGTGCTCGCGCCGCTGCCCCCGGCCGCCGTCTTCTCCCAACGTGGAAAACTCGAAATCTTCGGCCGGCTCGCCGCATCCGGCCGCGACTCCTACGGCCCATCGCCCCTTTACCTGTGCGATCGAAGGGCGCGTGCGCCGGTGCCCCGCCCGCCGGGCCTACGGCTCGAAATGCTCGAAGGCCCGGCCATCGCCACCCTCTACCGGCACGAAGGTCTGCGAATGGCCCTGTCCTACTACACCCAGGGCGATCGCCCCGACGTCCTGGCCGCCGCCGCGTGGGACGCTCAGAATCTGGCCGGCGTCGCGGCCTGCAGTGCCGACAGTGACGACATGTGGCAGGTCGGCATTGACGTGCTCCCCGCCTACCGTGGCCGCGGCGTCGCCAGGTGGCTGGTCCATGAGGTGACGCGAGCGATCCTCGACCATGAAAAAGTCCCGTACTATTCCTGCGGCCTGCACAACCTCGCCTCCCAGCGCATCGCCTTCGCGGCGGGCTATTGGCCGGCCTGGACAAGCGTCGAATCGCGCTGACCAGCCCGAGCGACGGCGACGCCGATCACCTGACGAATCCCGTGTACGACGCGAAGGCTGTCGATGACGCGGCGCTGGAGGCGGACCTGGCAGCGGCGCGGGCGAATCCCGAGCCGATCCCCGGACTATGCGGGCGACGTTCACACCGCCGAGCGCCGGTGGCGCGACAAGACGCGTGCCGATTTCTTCCGCGATGAGCACAACGCCCTGTCGCCACGCGAGCCGGGGCTGTTTGATGATCTGGTGAAATGACAGCCGGAAGCGTGCGGGTGTCGCCGGGCTGTCCGGCGCGAATATGTCCGCCATAGCTTAGCCACACAGAAGCCGAGCAAGGGGCACGGAGACGTGCAGAGCTGGTCCAGAGAAAAGGCTGCTGACTTCTGACCCCTTGCCGAACGTGCGGCGTGCCGCAAACCTCGCAATCGGTTCGGCCGGGGCTGGCGCGGGTCACGTTGCGGATTATCCGCCCCTCGTGGTGGGTAGCGCGGGTAGCGCCCATTGACAATCCGAGGCAATTGCGAAAGATCAGATATAGGTGATAGATGGCTGAGGGTCCAAAAGCTCGCGGAAGCCTGTACTCGATCGTGGTCCTTGGACCGATGAATCCGAGGTTGCACCACCCTGCGTGGTATAACCTGATCGGCGCCATTTCTCAGGAAGAGGCCAACGAGGCAGTATCGCATCAAAATATTGTCTGCGTTCAGCCATTTAGCGCGTTTCAAGCGGCGGGTATCAGCATCGCATGCCAGGAAAACCGCTGGGAAGTATCAACAAAGGAACATTCGTCGCGGAAGAGATTATTTGATATCGTAAAAATGGTGTTCACTAAGTTGTTTGAGACCCCCATAATGCATTTCGGCATCAACACCAACTTGGACCTTGAGACCAGCATCCCTGATGTGGCCGCGTCGCTAAGTGCGTTGCTTGCTGGCCTTGACGTTGGCTTCCCAGTTGATTCCAGTGGCGATCAGGATTGCTGGTTGCATTATAAGAGTTCCCGTGCTGACGGATCAACGACAGTGCATGTGCAACCCTTGGCGCTCGACAAAAGCCTCGTTTACATCGCGTACAATACGGACTATGTCACAGCCCGACTTCTGAAAGAAAAGCGAGATTACTTCGACATCGCCGAGTTGCTGGCGCCGCGGTTTGATGCGGACCTTGAGTTCGCCATGCAGAATGCACAGACGATAGTCGGACGACTGACTGAAAAATTCGGAGGTTAGAATGCCCCTGGTTGCTGATTGCGGCCCGGCCTATCTCGTCAGAGTAGCCATCACCGCAGACTCGGTCGCTGCCAGCTGTGCTGCAACTCCCTCAGACACCAGGGCGACAGACCAGGGGCACAGCGCAACTATACTGCCCGCGGTCATGGAGGTGGGGTTGGCGCGGAGAAGACATCATCGGATGATTCAGGTGTTGTCATGTCGGCCGTGGCTAGGTGGGGTCAGGCACAGTCATATTCGCATTGGTTGTCACGTACGAGCCAAGAGGCCATACGGCGGAGTTTTCAACACCTGCTTCAGTGGTGGAAGAGAGACACACAAGTAACGTTGTCGGCAACGGCCCTGGTGAACCATCCCGCATATCAGGGCATTATTGCAATGGGTTGGCGAGTCGTACCCTTGATCCTAGCAGAGTTGCAGCGCCGGCCGGATCATTGGTTTACTGCTCTGAAGCTCATCACCGGAAACGATCCCGTGCCTGTCAAGGACAGAGGGCGTGTAAAGATGATGACGCGTGTGTGGTTGGAATGGGGACAGGCGCATGGTATCGGTTGACGCTATGATGTGGAGCAAGTGGTTCCCGCTTCTCAAGCCCAATAACCATCGTAGAACAAGCGATCCGACACCAGACTACAACTGCATCGCTTGGGCTGCGGGGGACGCCAGCGCTTGGTGGTGGCCTGATCAGGCGGCGATGTGCTACTGGCCGGAAGGGGTAGCCAGAGAGGAGACCTTGGCCGCATTCGTGGCTGCGTACGGGACGTTGGGCTATGCGCTTTGTGACGATAACGGGCTGGAAAAAGGCTTGGAGAAGATAGCGATTTACGCAAAGAATGGCGTCCCGACTCATGCAGCAAGACAACTGAAGAACGGGGAGTGGACAAGCAAGCTCGGAAGACACGAAGATATCGAGCATGCCCTCGGTGCTTTAGAGGGTTCCGAATACGGAAAGGTGGCCATCTATCTTAGCCGCGTTCGCGCACCTGTCGGCAGTCAGACGCAAGAAAGCCGGCACGGTTGACGGCCGATTGAGGTTTTCTGTGCCAGCGTCGCCGCTATCGGGAATCTTGGGGCTTGCCGGCCGACAGCAGCAAGACGCCGGAGTGTCGTATTCCCGGCCGCGTCGTGACTGTGGCGTGAAGACGGCCTGGTTGGTCCCGACGATCTCCGTCAGCTTGTTGGCCGCGTCTGAATGGCCCCGATGTCGTCGAATTGCTTCCAATTTCCCTGGGCGCAGGGGGTCAGGTTCACTCTATTCTTATCGCAGTCTTGCCACATCGTTCGCCCGCGCCGTCCCCTGCGCCTGCTGCACGCAGTGCGCACCCGGTGCGCCGGAGTCACCTCATCAAACGTCACGACGCCTTCCGCTGCATCCCCCGCCAATGCCGCGGGCTCCGGTTCATCTCGTCCAGCAGCCGGCACGCCCACGCCGCCGGGCGGCGCTGGCCTTGCTCCCACGCCCGCACCAGCATCACCGACATGCCCATCCGATGGCGGATGTCAGCGCCCGCGCGTATAATGGCCGTTGATATGCCGCCGCTTCTCAAGACCAACCGGTATCTCGCTTCGCCCGCCGCTCGGCGACGGATGCTCTACCGCAGTGCGCTGGACTCCAGGATGTTCGAGGGCGCACGCGGGCTGGGGCGCAAGTCGAGTCATGGCGGTTCTCCACGCTCCAAGGCCCGCTCAACCGCCTCGGCCAGAAGGGCCGCCAAGGGCGCATAGTCTCTCCGATAGCCCGCGAGGACGGCGTGCAGGTAAGCGCGCTTCCGCCTTGCAGTGCCCCGACCAGCCAGTGCATAGTCCAGCGCCGGCAGCCCGGCTTGCATGGCCATGAGGTCACAAATCCAGAGTGCGAAGGGGTCAGTCAGGTTCACTTTATTATTGTCGCTTTGTTGCCAATTTCTTTCGCCCGCGAACTACTCATGCGGGTCAGAAGCCTTTTCCTGTCGCTCACGAGGACCCTTTCGCTCACAACTCCGCCCATCATTGCGCGCTGTTGAGCGATATGGCCCCGCCGCGGCCTTTCGGCAATCCCGTCACGCCGTCGCGCGGACGCGATCTTCTTCGCAGAACAACTCGCGAAGCCGCGTCACGGACGCCGCATGGCCTGGCGTGCTGTCGATGAGCGGTGAAGACAGGGCCTCGTACGCATCGCGGCGATGCGCGATCAGAACGGGATTGTCCCACGCGAAGCCCTTGCGCCGACCTTTGGCCAGAGCGCGCAGCAGGCGTATGCACCCGTCGAAGATTCCGAACCAGTTCACGATGGTAATCTGCCCGCTGCGATGGCGCAGCAGGCGCGCCAGGGCTCGCGTTCCGTCAGATAGCAGTACCCATGCTCCACGACTGCGACCCGGGCGGCCTGCCACCGCGCGGCCGCCTCAGAGATGCTGCGGTAGGCATATCCTGACCACTCATGAACCGTGCGAAGTTTTCCACCTTTCGGGTTGGCCAAGAGGTATACGAGAAGAAAGTGGCGGATATCGCTGCCCAGCAGATCCCTGGCGCGAAGCAGGATGGTGGAAGGACCCGAAGCCTTTTCTCCAATGCGGGAATCCGATGATGCTACACGCTGGGTGCGTCGGGAGATCCTTGCGAAGAACGCGGCAACCTCTTCCGGGGACTCCAGACCGTGGGGCAACTGCGCCGGTTCTTCCGGGGCGGGCCGTTGTTTGCTGTCCAGCGCGTGCCAGATGCGGGTGCGCGGATCATCACTGGTTGCTCGTTTCTTTAGCCGCTGCCGGATGAGGTAGTCCCCATGCGCGTACAGCCACTCCACGACGGCTTCGAGGAGGCGCGGCTCGCTCGGCAGAAACTCCAGGGAACACCAGAGCAAAGCCTCGGGGTCGATGACCGCGGTCGGGTCGGGCGACATCCGAGAACGGTGCGCCGAGTTGGTGCCACTGCGCGTAGACGACGTTGAGGAGCCGCTCCCGGAAATCGCGTTCAAACGTAATAAGCGAGGTTGTCATGGTCGAGCCTCTCAAGCACGCCCTTGAGTTCAGTTCGTGTCTTCTCAAAGTCTGGCAGCGTACGCATCCAGTCTATGGCTTTGTCGAGTTCGTCAAAGCTTGGCTTCAACGCTTTGACGTCCTGAAAGTGAACCTCTTGACGGGGACCGAACTCGTCGGACGCCGCGTACAGCTTCAGCGGCAACAGATCAGCCCGGCTCAACAGATGGAGCGTCAGCTTCGCTCCAAACTTCATTGTGGCCAGGCGTTGCTCAAAGCCCTTGGGCAACCCGAACTCCGCAAGCCGTCGCGGCCCGAGGTTGACCCAGTTGTCCTCAAGACCAGTAAGCTCCGGGTGATTCTGGGCAACCCGGCGGATACATGCTTTGACGTTATCTGGGAACTGGTTGACGCGGGTGAATTTCATCAGACTGGCATTCCATTGGCCCAGCACGTCAACATCACGCGTGGTACGCAGATTCAGTTCCTGCAATGCCATGGCCACTCCGCCGCAGACGACCCATTCGATCGGGTCGCAGTTGTCGAATTCAAGCCATTGAGCCAGCTCATGGAGAAGGTCCGCGATTTTGCTTCGTGACATTTCCGCCATACGATGGATTATACCCGATCTACATCGGAAAGTGGAGGTTTAAGCTCCACAACATGGCGGATAAACCTCCAGTTTTTGGCGATTGAGCCTCCAGAAAAGAAGTACCACGATCTGCTGTTGTCGCATTTCTGTCGCAGGCAGTACAATGCCCGCGGGAAGCCATGGGCGATGTGGCCAGAGAGAGATGTGCGAGGTGAAACTGCAACCGAACTCGGCGGAAATGCTGCGCTTGTCGCTCGCGCTTTGGCAGACCAAGGGCGGCAGGGCTGATTCTGCATCTCCGATTCGGCACGCACCTCCGATAACTTAACCCATTCCAGCCCCCTATGCCGATCTAATCTACTGGCATTGGGCCATTAACAACCGCGTTCTGCCTTCGATATCTATCCATGGACCGGCAAAACCTTTATCGTCGGATTCTGTTGTTCTGTGGCGTCGGCGCGTGGGTGTTCCTGATGCTGGCCATCGCCAGCTTCAACCCCGCCGATCCGCCATCGCACCAGGTATACCCTCCGCAACCGGTCCACAACCTCTGCGGAGCGGTCGGGGCGACGATCGCCTACTACATCTATTTCGCCATCGGGCAGGGGGTGTTCCTGGCCATCTTCTTCACGGGCATCCTGCTGGCCCTGATGGTTTTCCATAACCGCATATCAGACCTGTGGCTGCGCGCTATCGGCCTGGCGATGATGTGTGTGGCCTTCGCCGCGCTGGTACACCTGATCCGCCCCGGCTCGGCCGACAGCTTCCCGGAGGGCCACGGCGGGATTCTTGGCATCGCGGCCGCCGCCTTCCTCAAATACTACTTCCATACCGCGGGCACGAGCCTGATCCTTGTCGTCTCGCTACTGGTCGGCCTGCTGCTGGCGGCCGATGATTTGGTGGTCCGCGCGCCGGCGTTCATCAATCACGCCGTGCAGACCGTTCGCGCACACGTCCCGGTCATCAACTGGAAGTTCCCGGCCCTGCCCAAGCTGCCGTCGCTGCCCCGTTTTGTTACGAAAGGCTCGGCCGGCTCGCGCACAGTCGTGCCGACTGTTACGTCGGCCGTCGATGACGATGTCAGCTCAACTCAGCCGGCCACCGTGCTTCGCCAGAATGTGATCGGCATCAACGAGCGCATGCCGGCCGAGCAGACTGTCAATGGGCAGCAGATCGACCTCGCCTACGATAGCGACCAGCCGCCGGTGGAGATGCCGGCCGTCGAAACCGCGTATCGCGATGAATCGGATGCGCCGCCTTCGGAGTCCGTCGCCATACCGCCGGTTGAGCAGCAGGCTGTCGTCACGCCGCCTCCGGTCATCAACAACCTCGTTGCGGCGACGGTGGCGACGCAGGCAGATGCGGCTGTCAGCAAGACCGCCGATGACAGGACGGTCCAGGGCCAGGCAACGACAACTGAGGAGCTTGCTGCGGCGGCCGGGCCGGAATCGGTCGAGATTGTCGGCGGGGAGGTTTCCGCCAGTGAGGGCACTGGCGGCACTGGCACTGGCGGCACTGGCACTGACGCCCCGGAGCAGCGCAAGGAGATCGTCGTTCGGCTGCCCAACCAGATCAAGCCGCGGCAGCTTGCTCCGCCGCCACCGCCGAAGGAACTGGGCGAATATCGCATGCCCGGCTGGGATTTCCTGGCCGACGCCGAACACGGCTATGCGGAAGAGCAGGAAAAGTACGTCCGCGAGAAGGCCGCCACGCTCGAGCAGGCCCTCAAGGAATTCAACATCGACGCCCACGTGACCGAGATCGACACCGGCCCGGTCATCACCATGTACGAGCTGTCGCTGGCGGCCGGCATCAAGGTCGCGCAGATCACGCAGCTCGCCAACGACATCGCCCGTGCCTTGATGGCCATCAGCGTCCGCATTGTCGCGCCGGTGCCGGGCAAGGACACCGTCGGCATCGAAGTGCCCAACCCGAGGAAGGAGAAGGTGCGTCTCAAGGAGTTGATGCAGCTCGCGCCCGAGGCCACTCGCAAGATGACGCTGCCGCTGTTCCTGGGCAAGGACGCCAGCGGCGAGCCGCTGGTGGCCGACCTGGCGAGCATGCCGCACTGCCTGATTGCCGGCACCACCGGCTCGGGCAAATCGGTGTGCATCAACACCATCATCATGTCGTTCATGTACACGCAGCGGCCGGACAATGTGAAGCTGATCCTGGTCGACCCCAAGGTCGTGGAAATGGCCAGTTTCAAGGACATTCCGCACCTGATGTGCCCGATCATCAACGACACCAACCGCGCCTGCTCGGTGCTGGAGTGGGCGTGCGAGAAGATGGACGAGCGCTACGAGATCCTCGCCGAGGCCGGCGTGCGCAACATCGCTGGCTACAACAAGCTCACGCGCGAGGAGCTGATCGACCGCTTCAAGCCGGCCAGCCAGGAGGAAGAGGCCAAGATCCCCAAGTTCATGCCCTACATCATCATCATCATCGACGAGTTGGCCGACCTGATGATGACCAGCGGCAAGGAGGTCGAGCAGTTCGTCGTGCGCCTGGCGCAGAAATCCGCGCGGTGGGCATCCACCTGATCCTCGCGACGCAGCGGCCGCAGGCCAACGTTGTGACGGGGCTGATCAAGAGCAACATGCCGAGCCGCATCGCGTTCCGCGTGAACAGCCGCATGGACAGCCGCATCGTGCTCGACCAGAACGGCGCCGATCTGCTCCTGGGCCAGGGCGACATGCTCTTCCTGCCGCCGGGCTGCTCCAAGCCCATCCGCGCCCAGGGCACGTTCATCGACGATAAGGAGATGCGCGAGTCGGTCCGCTTGGTGCGCGAGCAGGCCGAGGCCCAGTTCGAGCCCGAGCTGATGCAGATCAAGGGCAAGATGGACATGGGCGAGATGGAGAAGGACGAGCTGTTCGACGACGCCGTGAAGATCATCCTGGAGACCAAGCGCGGCTCGGTGTCGCTCTTGCAGCGTCGGCTGACCATCGGCTATTCGCGCGCATCGCGCCTGATCGAGATGATGGCCGCGTCGGGGATCGTCGGCGAATACAAGGGCTCGCAGGCGCGCGAGGCGCTGATCACCGTCGAGGAATGGGAGGCGATGAAGGCGGCGCGGCAGCAGGATGAGGCGGATGGGATGACAGCGTGAGGGGAATTTAAGATTTTTGAGTTTCGATTTTCAATTGGCCATGGCACGAGAGATCCAGCCCATACGCCACGATCGCCTCTTCAAGGAGTTGTTGACGGTATTTTTTGTGGAGTTCGTCGAACTGTTTCTGCCGCAAGTGGCCGAGTATCTGGACCGAGACAGTGTGCAGTTCCTCGACAAGGAGCTGTTCACCGACATCGCCTCCGAAGAGTCACACGAGGTTGATCTGGTGGCCGAGGCGAAGTTCAAGGGGCGCGAAACGCACTTCCTGGTACACGTCGAGACACAGGCGTCGGCTCGGTCGGACTTTCCCGAGAGGATGTTCCGCTACTTCGCGCGGCTGCACGAGAAGCACCGGTTGCCCGTGTACCCCATCGCGCTGTTTTCCTATGATGCACCCCTGCGGCCGGAACCGGAGATCTACCAGGTCTCATTCCCCGATCGGAAGGTACTGAGCTTCTCGTACGCTACAATCCAGCTCAATCGGCTGGATTGGCGGGACTTCGTCCGTCGTCCCAATCCGGTGGCCGTCGCGCTGATGGCGAAGATGAAGATTCGCCCGGAGGACCGGCCACGGGTAAAATTGGAGTGCCTTCGGCTGCTGGTGACACAGAGGTTGGATCCGGCGCGCATGAGGGTCATTCGCGTGATTCTGGAGTCATACCTGAAACTCAGCCCGGCGGAGGACCGTAAGATGAGGAAAGAAATCAAGACGTTGGAGCCTGGGAAGAAGGAGATGGTGCTTGAGGCCATCGACCATTGGGATGCAGAGGGGATCAAGAAGGGCCTGAGGCGGGGTTGCCGCGAAGGCCAGACAGACATGGCACTGCGCCTGCTTCGGCGCAGGCTTGGTTCCATTCCACCCGGGTTTGAGCGGGCCATACGAGCTCTGTCTCTTTCTCGGTTGGAAGAACTCGGCGATGCGCTTCTGGACTTCGACTCACTCGCGACCGCCGAAGCGTGGGTCGCGGAGCATCAGTGACGGATCACTTTCCCAACTGCATCACGCCCCACGCCGTCAGCACAAGTAGCGCCACCGTTCCCCACGCCAGCACAAATCCCACCAGATCCTCACGGTAGCGAACGAAGAACCGCCGCCACCGGGCGAGCGTGCAGAATCCCGGTAGATCCAGTAGCAGTAGATCCTGCCCGGCCTCGCGAGTTTGCGCGTGCTTCTGAGTCGCAACGGCCGTCAGAGCGCCGGCCTGACTCGCGGTCACATGCTCATCAAGCTCGCCCGCCCCCTCCGGCCCATCGCTCGACCGGTTCATCTTGTCGAAGAACTCCTCCACCCGATGTGAATCCTCGGCCGGCGTGAGCAGGCTGACCAGAATGTACGCTCCAAAGCCTACGAGCATCGCCCATGCGAATGGGACGGCTTTCCACTTGCACACGAGCATGAACTGGCCGGTGGCGTGATAGTTCGCGGCGTAATACGTCACGAACGCACCACGCGCCCCAGCGATTGGCCCGCCGCCACAGGAAGCCGCCGAAAATCATGATGCCGACCAGCGCCGCGATGGTCTCCGTGAACATGAACGCTTGCAGCACCTGGTCCACCATCAGCGCGAAGATCACTCCGCCCATGGTCAGCGCGAAGCCCGAAAGCCGGCCCATCCGCAGCAGCGTGCGATCGCTGGCGTCGGGGTCGATGTAGCTCTTGTAGTGACGAGCATGTTCTTCCACTGATACCAGATCGTGGCGAAGCCGCCGCCGCAGGTGGCGCCGGCCTGCGCCACCGGGTTCTCCGCGTGCGTGCCCGTGCCGAACGCCTGGCCGATCATGACCCACCACGGCAGCTTGCGATCCCCCAGGAAATACCCGCCGCTGGAGCGGATCTTCGCGCCATCCAGAGGCCGAAGGCCGTGATGCCGACGAAATAGGCGACCAGGACGACCCAGTCGAGCAGCGCGAGTTTCGCAGCGGCAAGCGGCATGCGGCCCACGATAGCCACGGTCCATCTGAAGCGGAAGCGTCAGCGCCCGCCCTGATTTCCGAGGCGCCAAGCGTCAGCGCCGCGCTTCTCCGCGCGGGGTTTGATCCCGCTGGCCGCCCCTGGCGGATATCGAACGTGGCGGCGGACCCGCAATAAGGGCATGCCGTCTCGTGGTCGTTGGCCGTGCGGAACATGCGCCGGCAGCCTTTCTGGAGGCACCCGGACCTGTTCAACCACGCCCGTAGCCCGCTCAAATTGTGCTGGAAGACGCGACATTCATTGCCTCCTGCTGATGGTACAGGCGGCAAACCTCCAGATTCACCAGAATCAAAGCTCCTGCCGCCAGGAGTTCCACCGGCCGACGCGATGCTGGCGCAGGGCGCGGTAGGGCAGGCAGCCGCTGCGGGCGAGGCACAAAACGCGGAAGGGTGTGTCAGTTGACAACGAGGCAGGCGGTTATCACCATGTTGCATTGAAGAGGAGGCCGTATGACTGATTGGGAATGGGTTAAGCCTGGAAGCATCGACGAGCTTTTCAAATTGCTATCGGCGTATGCGGCCACTGGCGAGATGGGCCATAGGGGACAGGCAGACGTGACATGGTCATTAGTGCCGTTTCTCACTCGTAACCCTCGCCATGCCCACAGAGGCAATTCCGACTGGTTTGCGGAGGAGCTTCGCAGCTTCCAGAACTTCAAAGAGCGAGCGTTGAGACATTTGGACGGCACCGCGAGGGCCCACTTGGACGGGCCAGCGAACCATTGCGAAATAGCATCAGTCGCCGTGATGCAGCACTATGGTGGGCCAACGCGCCTGCTGGATTGGTCTTTCTCACCGTTGGTTGCACTCTTTTTCGCCGCCGTGGACCACCACGATCTTGACGGATGCGTCTGGTCGTTCCCATGGAAGGAAGCTGTAAAGAAGGCAAACGATGCCTGGCCCAATTTCGGGGTCAAGCCCGAACCTGATGGCAGCGTAAATATAAGTGTCCTTGCGTTCCGCGACGACCGCAGTCCTAATCCCCAGATACGTCCCGTAGATTTCTTTGCGCCGACCGAATATCCCGTACCGTTTTCGCGGCTGGAAAGACAGAAGGGCTTCTTCACCATTGCTGGGCGTCTTGCCGATGCAACGGGCAGGCCGGTTGATCACAAGGACAAACTCCTGACACTGTTGCCCGATCCTCCCACCAGGTATGCTCCCACCAGGTATGTGGTTCGAGCGTGCTGGAAGGGGAAAATCCTCGACCGTCTGGAACGGGAGGGTGTCAGCGCAAGAGCATTGGAATATCCAGCGGCCGATTGCGTCGGGCGTCAGATTGCGGCGGAGCTTACAAGATAATCAAAGGTGCTTCCGTGTCACAATCCGGTTACCGCATTGTCCGCAACATCGCACGCGCAAGATGGACCCCTGCCGATGTCGGGTGTAGTTGGCGTTGCTGCAAACGTGCAGGAAAGGCATGACGTGCGCCATGGCAGAAATGGTGAGAACACACCGTGCGCAACTGCGCACTTCGTGCGTTTTAGCCCTGGAGGTAGACGGCGGTGCGGCGGATCACGAGGGTCATGCGCCGGCCCCCGCGCGTGCAGGCGATGTAGAGATCGTACTCGGTGCGATCCTTGAGTGCCCGTGCTGGCCGGGATGATGCCGACGTAGTTGCCGCTGGACGCGGCCGTGTAGAAGAACGGGATGCCATCGGCGATGACCTGGCCGCTGCGAGTCTGGAGCGTGCCCATCAGGACAGCATCGTTCACCCAGGACCCGTCCACGTCCTTGAGGCCCGTCACCGTCACCTGGGTATACCTGGGAATAATCAGCCCGCCTCATGCGTATTATATATAGTGTCTAGGTTCGGTAAATATTCGGAAGTCGATAGCGCTCTCGCGTGGGCGCTCCCCGCCCCTTCCCCACCCATACCGCACAGCGTCGCTCCGCTTTCCTGCCTCCGTTCCACACCACTGCCTCATTGTTTCTGCGAAACGAACCCATTCGCCGCATCCCCTCTGTCGGCCCGTCGCTTCCTCGCTCCACCCCTTTCGCGATGCGCCCATCTGTCGATCATCGCCCCATCGCTTCTGCGAAACGAACTTCAAAATGGGCAATCTGCCCATCGCCCAGGCGCCCTCCGTTGTCATTCTGCGAAACAAACCCATCGCACCACCGACCGCATCGCTCCGGGCATCTGCAAGACAAACTTCGGCCAGCTTCTACATCCGTGCCAACCCACACCCACCCGCCGTCAGCTTCACGCTCCCGTGCGAAACGAACCCATCCCAACCTCCCGGCCACATCGCCCCGCGCTCTGCAAAACGAACCTCGGCCGCCCTTTACTTCCGTGTCAACCCGCGTCCACCCGCCATCGATCCGCGCTCGTGTGCCAAACAAACCCATCGCGACCCCCGGCCACATCGCCCCGCTCTCCTGCAAAACGAACCTCGCCTCTACATCCGTGCCAACCCGCGCCCGCCCGCCATCGGATTCGCACTCCTGTGCGAAACGAACCCATCGCAATCCCCGGCCACATCGCCCCGCTCTCCTGCAAAACGAACTTCGGCCGCGCTTTACATCCGTGTCAACCCGTGTCCACCCGCCGTCGCTTCGCGCTCGTGTGCGAAACGAACCCATTGCAGCCCGCGTCGCTCCGCACTCCTGCAAAACGAACTTGCCAACAAAACGAACTTCAATCTGGGCAATCTGCCGCCATCCACCCCGATCACCCGATCACCGCCAGCGCCGGGCGCTGACGCTTCCGTCTCAGATGTGCTATCATGCCATTGCCGAAAGGAAAGGAACCCACATGCCTCGACTCTTCAAATCCGCCGTCGCCATTCTTCTCTCGCTGCCGTTGCTGGCGTTCTCCCAGCCGCTGGTCGATCGCGTCCCCGCCGATTCGCTGGTCTACATCGGCTGGCAGGGCGTCGAACTCGATGCCGCCAGCCTTCGCGCAGTCGCGCATGAAAGCGATGCTGGATAGCTCCAATATCCCGCAGCTCATCAACGACTTCTTCCCGCGGCTGATGGATCGCATCGGCCAGGAAGATCGCCAGGCCGCGGCGTTTCTCGCCATCTTCAAGGCCATTGGCGGCCCGGTCTGGCGGCATCCGACCGCGATCTACTTCCGCGGCGTGGACCTGGCCAACCAGCCCGTGCCCAAGGCCGCGCTGATCTGCCAGGCCGGCGCCGACTCCGATACGCTGCTGGGGCAATTCCAGGCCCTGGTGCTGATGGCCGGCGGCGCGCCATTCCCGGTCAAGGCGTTCAAGATGGGCGACATCGTCGGCATCGAGGTCGGCTTCGATCAGGAAGCCATGGCCGTCGCCGGCAGCGGCGCCAACCAGCCCAAGTCCATCGCTACCGTCGACAACTTCACGTCGGCGATGGCGCAGGTCGTCAAAGACCCCGTCTTCTGCCTCTACGCCGATGGCGAAGGGATCATCGCGCTGGTTGAGAAGGCCATGAAGGCCTTCGGCGCTCCCCGCGAGCAGCAGGACTGGACCAAGGCCCGCGACGTACTTGGCCTCGGCGGCATCAAGCGGCTCGCGGTGAGCTGCGGCTTCGATGGGCGCGACTGGAGCACCCAGGCATTCCTCAATGCCCCCGCGCCGCGCGCTGGGCTGATGACGCTGCTGGACATGAAGCCGCTGACCGACGACATCTATCGCGCGATCCCCGCCAGCGCCACGTTCGGCTGGGCCGCGCGGCTCGACCTGGGCAAGCTCTTCGCCCAGATTCGCAACATCGTCGGCCAACTGGACCCGGGCGACCTGCGCGATTTTGACAAGGCGCTGGCCGAGGTGCAGCAGGCGACCGGCGTGAATATCCAGACCGACCTGCTGGAGAGTCTCGGCGACCAGTGGGCCCTATACTCGGACCCCGCATCGGCCGGCAACGGAATCCTCGGATTCGTGGCCGTGAACCGTCTGGCCAAGCCGGCCGAGACCCAGCAGGCGATCGCCAAGCTGACGAAATGGGTTTCGGATATGGCCAACCAGGCCATGCGCCGGGACAAGATGGCGCTTATGTTCGATACCGCGAAGATCGGCAACCTGGAGATCAACTACCTCAGCGTGCCCTTCGTGCGGCCAAGCTGGGTCTTCAAGAACGGCAATATCTACTTCGCGCTCTATCCGCAGGTGTTGGCGGCCGCTTTGCAGAATGTCGGCGGCAAGTCGATTCTCGACAATCCCGATTTCATCGCCTTGCGAAAACGCTGCGGCAACCAGGCCACCACCGGCTTCCACTTCGACGATCTGCCCAAGGGCGCTGATAATGGCTATCAGATCGGGCTGCTCATCTCGCAGGCCGCTCTGGGTTTCGCCGATCTGTTTGGCGTGAAAACGCCGCCGATGGTGCTGCCCACGCTGCCCAAGCTCAAGGAGAATCTTGCGCCGGCCGGCGCTTCTCGTGGGTGGACGATGCGGGGCTGCATCTCAAGAGCATCTCGCCGTTCCCCGGCGCGGAGTTGATGGCCGGCCAGGGGCAGCTCTTCATGGCCGCTGCGCTGGTGGCGAACCCGGTGGTGTGGCTGTTTGCACGCAGCCGACCTATGGAGATGGCCCCGGTGCCCGCGCCGCCGATGATTCGGCCGCAGTAAAACAGTGCCGCCGGTGCCCTCACCGGCGGAATCCACGAATCCCGCCGGTGAGGGCACCGGCGGCACTCAGCGGAGTAACCATGAGTAAAGTTGCCGCCATCGCCTTGGCGATCGGCTTTCTGTTCGCGTACGCCGGCGCGGCTGAGCCGAAACCTATCGAAGATTTTGAGGATGGCTTCCGGCCGGAGCGGTGGAGTTTCTCCAATGGCGCGGAATTCCCCGGCGCCAAAGGGAGTTTCGATCGCGCCGCCGACGCCGCGCACGCCGGCCGGTTCGGCGGCAAGCTGTCCTTCGATTTCACCGGCGGCGGCGACGTACGTCGCCGCCATCCTCAAGCTCGACAATGCGCCCGATATCGCCGCCGTTCGCGTCTGGGTGAAAAAGCCGGCCAGCAACGAAATCACCTTCCGCTATACCGACCAGACCGGCCAGACGCTCCAGAGGAGCTTCATGGCGGCCGACGATCGCTGGACCGACGCCCTCATCAGCATCAGCGATTTCACCGGCCACTGGGGCGGCGCCAACGACGGCATCGTCCACGGCCCGCCCAGACAGATCGCCATCCTGATCGGCAACAGCGGCCTGAAGACTGGCGGCTCCTCTTCGACGATATCCGCATTCTCGAGGGCAAACCCACACCGGGAGCGGGCATGGACAGCAGCAGCTATGTCGCGATGAAGTTCGATCCGGCCGAAGGCTGGTCGATGCGAACCACGGGCAATGCTGGCCAGTCGAAGCTCGATGGCCGAAAGCTCAGGTTTGATTTCACGAAGGGCGCAACTTCCGGTCGGCCTCTCGCCGCGCGATGAGTCGCTCCTGGGCACGCCCCGGAAGATCAGCATTGCGCGTCGGAGCGGCGATTGGCCATCCCGTGCGCCTGCGGCTGGCCACGCACTTCATGACATTCGAGAAAAGCATCGGTCCGTTTGTCGGCGAGGGCGAGGGCATCGTCGAGGCGGCCACTCCGCCCGGCGAAGGCTGGCATTGGTTTGGCGGCGAGAACGATGGCAAGATCCACGGGCCGCTGCGCATCACGGGCATCTATCTCGACAAAGGCGACAAGGCGGACTCCGGCGAGGTCGAGCTGATCGACATCCGCGTCGAGTCATCCTATCTGCGGGCGCAGGCGTGCTCGATCATGACCGAGGTGCGGCCGTCGCCCGAGGGCGCGCAGTTCGTCGCGGCCGCGCGCAGCCTGTTGGATAAGCCGCTGGATGCGAGCGTAGATTGGGTCGTGCGCGACTGGGATGGGAAGATCCTGCACGAGTCCAAGCAACCCGATCACGCTCCCTGTCGGGCGCGATGCCGGTGGAGTGCAGGATTCCTGTGCCGGCTGGCGAGCATGGTTTCCTCGAAGCCGAGGCGACACTGAGTCGCGCCGGAAATGGTGACCGCGCCGGCCCGTGCGTATCTCGTCGGCGCCGATCAAACCGCCGAGGAAGATCCGCGAGCTCGATCCCGGCGTCGCCCTTCGGCATGGGTCTGTACCTGTATCGCTACGGCGGCGATGCCCGAGGGCTTGCAGCAGATGGATCGCGCCGCCCAGATCGCGGCCCGAGGCCGGCGTGAAATGGTCGCGCGAGGACTTCCACTGGGGGCGCATCGAGCCGGCAAGGGGCAGTTCGACTGGTCCTTCTACGACAAGCTCGTCGCCACCGCCAAACGCAACGGCATCAGCATCTACGGCCTGCTCGGCGGCTGGGCGCCGTTCGACCAAGCCCTACACGCCGGAGGGCATCGAGGATTACTGCCGTTTCGCGGCCGCCGCCGTCGAGCACTACCGCAACGATATCCATCACTGGGAAATCTGGAACGAGCCCAACATCTTCTTCTGGCAGGGCCCGCACGACATGTACGCCGAGCTGCTCAAGACAGGCGTATGCAGCCGATCAAGAAGGCCAACCCCAACGCCCAGGTGCTCGGCTGCTCCACGGCCGGGCATCGACCACAAGTTCATCCAGCGGACGATGGACCTCGGCGGGCCGTTCGACATCCTCACGATCCACCCCTACCGCGGCGTGCTGGACGACCGGGCGTTCATCGGCGATCTGAAGAAGGTCGCCGACCTGGTCAAGCGGCCCGACGGCACGCTGCGGCAGGTCTGGATCACCGAGATGGGCTGGGCCACGCACACGCCGCACAACAGCGATGGCGCATGGACTTTCCAGCCCAACACGCAGCGCCGCCAGGCGCAGCTATTGGCCCGCTCCTACATCGACGCCATCGCATCGGGCGTCTCGCCGAACATCTCGTGGTACGACTTCCGCAACGACGGCGACGACCCGCTCAACTTCGAGCACAACATGGGGATCATCACGCGCGATTTCGCGCCCAAGCCGGCCTGTCGCGCGTAGCCACCGTCACGCGCATGCTCAAGGGCAAGCGCATCGACAGCCCGCTCGATCTCGACGCCAATGTGATCGCGTATCGGTTCGTCGATGCGGATGGCAAAGAGCCGGTCATCGCGATGTGGAGCCTCGGCGGCAACCGGCAGATCGCCTCCCCCTGGCCGAATCCAACGCTCACCGACCTCATGGGCCAGGAACGGAAGATCAGCGGTGACCGCATCCAGTTGCGCGACGGCGCGGCGGTGTTCGTGCGGCCGTAGGTCTTGAAAACGAGCCGGCGCGACACGTCTCCGGGCCGAACATCGCGCCGGCATACAGGCGCCGGTTCATGCCGTCGTGTCGAGGCTCATGCCCATCGGGAGGCTCTTGCTGGAAGCACTCGTGGCCTGGCCGTTCTGGGCATCCTGGATCGCCGCCAGCAAATCCTGGTGGAACTGCTGGGGATCGATGCCCACCGACTGCAAGGCCGCGAGGAATGCCTGGCGAGCCGGATCGCTGTCGGAGGTGGACTGGGACGGCGCGTTGGTCCCGGTGGCGCCGGCAGCGGCTGTGGGTGTGGTGTTGTCGCCCGATGTGCCGCCCGCTGTCTGCGTCGGTGGCGTGATGCCATTGTCCTTGAAGACCTTGGCGATGGCCTGCTCGACGGCCTGGTTGGGATCGGTGCCATCCGACTGGGCGGACTGCACGGCACTGGTCACCGCCGTCTCAATCTGCTTGAACATCCCGCCATGGCCGCCGTGATGGTGGTGTCCAGCCCCGCGCACGGATTGGCCGGTCGCTGACGCGGCAGCCGTCGCGTCGGTCTGATTGGCCGACTGCGACTGCGGCTTGTTCGAGAGGCTCTGAAGGAATGCGTACAACCCCTGTCCGACTCCAGAAATGCTGGCCGATGACATAGAACATCCTTTCGGCTCGCCATTCCCGGAGTTGGCGAACATTTCCGTCTATCGGACGCTCGGCCGTGAAGCATAATCTAAAGTTGTAAAATCGGGTTATCGGACCATGCTACGGGGCTCAACCTTTCCATTTGTAGGCATAGGGCGCGAATGCCTTGAAGCTGCGCCGCCCGCCGACGTATTTGTCGCTGATCTCCTTGATCTTGCGCATGTATGCCTGGTAGTCCGCGGAGCCGGAGAAGGATTTGCCAAAGCCGGTTGTCCCGACAAGGCTGTACCAAGCGGGGTTGGTCGAGTGCAGCCCTTTTTCCAGCGTACACTCGATGCCGTTCTGGACGAGGAAATTCATGGCTTCCTCGGCCATTTTCTTCTCCTGCTCGGGATAGCTCTGCATGATGATGTAATTGAGGTTGACGGTGCGGTTGCGGTCGCGTGAGACCGTCGCCGCGCCGCTGGCGGTTTGCCCCGTTCCCGCACCGCGCCGGCGCCAGAACTCCCAGCGCCCGATGAGCCACCCGCCGATGAGCCGGTATCGCCCGCGCCTTCCGTGGGCTTTTGCCCGCCGAGACTGGCCACGTTGGCCTGGGCGGGTTTCCTGCGGAGTTGCTCGATGCTGCCATCCGCCAGGGCGGGTTTGGGCCGCGCGACCTTCTGCCCTACCATGAACGCGATCGCCACGACGGTGACCATTGCCATGGTGGCGACAACCGCGCCCATGTAGCTCATGCGCAGGCCGATCTCGTGGCGGACGCGGTCCAGGCAGATGCGCGGCTGAGCCGGAGCGTCGCTGGAGATCGGCGGGGCGAGCGACCGTGGTGACACGTCGAAGGCGCCTTCGATCGGGACGGTTGCCGTCGGCGCAGGCGCTGGGGCCTCGCGGTAGACCGGCGCGGCCGCGCCGTCGGCGGGCCGCGAGCGAAACCATGACGCGATGGCGCCGAAGAAGCCCGGCCGAACCTGCTGATGCAGCGGCCGGCTACGGTTGATGACCTCAAACAACGCGGAGGAATCTTTACCCTTGGCCATCCGTGACCTCTCTTTCCGCCTGCATGGCGAGGCGTATTATCGGACGACGTCCTGCCGTCCGTGCGCGGGAACGCAGATGGCGCATAGATTAAGGTTCAGGTGGCCGCAGGTCAAGCCGATTTGACATATTGGATTATGCAGCGCCCGATCATGAACCCCGTCTTTGATCGTCCGGCGGCCGCGCCACCGCGGCGGTCCATCTGGGGAATGCCGCGCCGACTGGTGCGAGGCATCGCAAGCCTGCTGCTCTTGGACCTCGCGCGCAGGCGTCAGCACCTGAAGATCGAGGATGCCCCCGTCTGGCGCCGCATCGTCCAGGGGATCTGCTATCGGCTGCTGTTCCTGCCGGTGGTGACATGCGCCATGCTGGCCCTGCTGGTGTACATGGGCACGCATCCGCCGCAGACGGGCCCCAATGTCGATCCGCTTTCAGTGGGCATCTACTACGACCCCGTGAGCTTTGCGGCGGCCGACGGCACCCAGCTCGAAGGATGGCTCGTGCCGGCCCTGGAAGCGAAGAACGTGCTCAAAGATGGCGAACAGGCCGTGCGGCACGAGCGGCCGGCGCTGATCCTGGTTCACGACTTCGGCGCTAGCCGGGCCCAGATGTTGCCCCTGGTGGCGCCGCTTCGGGAGGCGGGTTATATCCTGCTGGTGATCACGTTGCGCGGGGCGGCGCCAGCCACGCGGGATCGACATTCGGGCTGCGCGAGGCCGCCGACGTTGAGGCCGCGTACGAAATGCTCTCGCGGCACCCGTCAGTCGATCCGGATCGCATCGGCATCGTGGGCGTGGGGACCGGCGCCAACGCCGCAGCGCTGGCGGCCGAGAAACTGGGGCATATCGGCGCGCTGGTGCTGGACCATCCCGCGCAACGTCGAGGACCTGGTCAACAGCCATCTCGCGCCGCCGCAGCGGTGGCTGGAATGGCTGCGGCCGGTCTCCAAATGGATTTTCGAAGTCGCCTACAGCGTTGACGCGGAAGATGTCGAGCTGACCCGCTGCGCCAAGCTGTTTGCCAGCCGTCCGGTGCTGATGTTCGACCCCGCGACGACGCATGAGAATATCTTCCACAATCGGGGCATGGCGCAGGTGCGCGATTTCCTGGCTCGTCACCTGGAGCCGGACAAGATCCCCGCGACGGCGGGCAATGCCGTGGAGCAGGCGCTGCCGGCCGGGGTGGATGTGTTCCGCAGGCGGTGATGGCTGCGTCTGAAGCGGAAGCGTCAGCGCCCGCCCTGATTCTGGGCGAGCGCTGACGCTTCCGCTTCAGAAATCAACCCATCAGAACTTCTCCCAGTGAATGACGCTCTTGAGCTCGCGTTTCTCTTTCGCCGGCTTCTCCGCGGCGTGGCCAACGACCGCCAGGGCAATGAACCTGTATTCGGCCGGCGCGCCCAGCAGCTTGCGCACCTCCTCGGCGTACGGCTGTTTGTCTCCGCTGACCCAGCAGCTTCCCAGACCATGCGCATGGGCCCCCAGCAGGATGCTCAGCGTGGCGGCCGACCCGTCCTCGGCACGGAACGGATGGTCCTTCACGAACACGGCGATCCCGGCCGGCGCGGTCGGCAGCCACGTCGCGTGCGTGATCAGCGCGGCCAGCCGCTTGAATGTCTCGCTCCTGGTGATCACCACAAATTCCCAGAGCTGCTGGTTCATCGCGCACGGCGCGAGCCGCGCGCAGTCCACCAAGTCGGTCAGCACATCTTGCGCAACGGGACGTGACTGATACGCGCGAACGCTGCGACGAGTCTTCAATGCTTCGATGGCATCCATGATTGCTCCTATTCGATCTCGGAGATGATGTGGTCCGGGTTGCGAGGAATCAGACGCTGCGTGGTGCAGTCGATGATGAGGTCGAGGTCTTCCATCACAATGGCGCCGATGAGGGCGGATTCGCGGTCGGGCTCGACGATGGCGGCAAAGGCGCCACTGCGGCCGGCGTAAGAGAGATTCACGAGGCGTGCGACCGGGCGTTCGGCGGTGCGACCATCGGCGTCGCGGACTTTGGCCGTGCCGGAGATCTCCAGGCCGAGCTTGTCGGCGGTGACCTTAGGGATGACCAGGCGTGCAGCGCCCGTGTCCACGACGCCTCGAAGGGTAACGCTCCGGACGTGGCTGGGATCGAGCCGCCCGGTCTTGGCGTCGTGTAGATCCCCTTCGTTAGTCAGCACCACATCCACAGAAAAGCGGCCCACGGTGCGCTCCTGAGTAATGGTCATGACGGCGCCTCATTCCTGTCCCGCCTGGGCGATTCTAGCGGCTGTATGCCGGACAAGCAACGTCGGCGCGGGCACTGGCGGCACACGTCCGCGGCACACGTCCGCTCCTTGCGGCCCCGCCGCTCTCCCGCGATACTCGCACCCACCATGGCCAACGACCCACTGCGTATCATGATGATCGGTGCGCACCCGGACGACTGCGAGTTCCGCACGGCGGGCGTCGCCTCGCTCTGGTCGGGGCGCGGCGAGCGCGTGTGCTTCATGAGCGTCACCGACGGCGGCGCGGGGCACCATGAGATCGCCGGGGCGGCACTCGTGCAGCGGCGCATCGCCGAGGCGGCCGCGGCGGCCAGGTCCATCGGCATCGAGAGCGTCGTGCTGCCAATTCCCGATGGCGGGCTGGAGCCGACGCTGGCCAATCGCCTCACGGTCACCCGCGCCATTCGCAAGTTCGCCCCGGACGTGATCATCACCTGCCGGCCGAATGACTATCACCCCGACCACCGCTATACATCGCTGCTCGTGCAGGATTCGGCGTACATGCTGATGGTGCCGCACGTCGTGCCCGATACGCCGGCCATGCGGAAGAATCCCGCGATCTTCTACTGGTGGGATTCCTTCCAGAAGCCGCTGCCGTTCGCGGCCGAGATCGCCATCGACATCGACAGCGTGCTGCAGAAGAAGATCGGCATGTTGCATTGCCATGAAAGCCAGGTGTACGAGTGGCTGCCGTGGGTCTCGCGCGAGCCCGAGCCCGTGCCGGCCGACGAGCCGTTGCGGCGACGCTGGCTGGAGAGGTGGTATCAGAAGCACCACACATCGTCGGTAGCCGACCGATGCCGGGCGCAGCTCGTGGCTCGTTATGGCGAGAGCCGCGGGCGCGGCGTGCGTGAGGCCGAGGCCTTTGAATTGTGCGAATACGGCGGCCGGCCGACGGCCGCGGAGATGGAAAGAATCTTCGGGCGGCTATAATCGCGGCCATGAACAGCAACAGAAAAGCTCTGATCGTGTCGGGTGGCTGGGATGGACATCATCCCCAGCAGGTGGCCGAGGTCTTTCACAAGATCCTCACCGAAGACGGCTTCGACGTCGAAGTCTCCAACACGCTGGCGAGCTTCGAGGATGAAGGCAAGCTCCGCGAGCTATCGCTGATCGTGCCGGTGTGGACGATGGGAAAGATCGGCGGCGAGCAGTGCAAGGCGGTGTGCAACGCTGTGGCCGGCGGCGTGGGCATCGCGGGCTGCCACGGCGGGATGTGCGACGCCTTTCGCGAGAACACCGACTGGCAGTTCATGACCGGCGGGCAGTGGGTATCGCATCCCGGCAACGAAATCCGCCACACGATCCACATCGGCCCGGAGAAAAGCCCGATCACCGATGGTGTGAAGGATTTCGATGTAAGCACGGAAATGTATTACATGCACGTCGATCCGGCCGTGAAGGTCCTGGCGACCTGCCGCTTCCCGCTGGCCGATGGCCCGCACGCGCCCAACGGCCCGGTGGACATGCCGGTGGTGTGGACCAAGCTCTTCGGCAAGGGCCGGGTGTTCTACAACTCGCTCGGGCACGGGCCGGAGGTGCTGGAGATGGAGCCGGTGAGAACGATCATGCAGCGCGGGTTTGCGTGGGCGGCGAAGTAAGGAATTGTCGATGAGAAGTTCGCTGCCGCTGGTGATCGGTTGCATCTCCCTCGTGTTGGCCCTTTTCGTGACGGCCGTCCTGGGGCTCGCCCTGCTTGGCTCTTTGCCGCCGGCCTGGTCGGTCGAAGCGCCCGGGGTGGCAACATCCTCCCCGGATGCAACGGCAACCACCCGCGCCGCCACACGCAACATGCCATTCGCCGGCACGGGGGGCGCGCCGGCGGAGCAACTGGATGTGCTCGCGGAGGACGATGCCGCGCCGTGGTCGTGCCAAGACGGGACCGGCTATGCCAACGACGTGGTCCGCGCGGCCTTTAGGGCGGCCGGAGTGGATGTCCGATTGCTCGTCGTGCCCTATGCGCGGGGCAAGAACATGACGATCGCGGGGGAGGCGGTGGCGTGCTTCAGTATGTCGTGGCTGTCGGAATTCGAGGGAAAGATCGTCTTCGCGGACAAGCCGCTGTTCCAATGCTACGCCGACTACTTCCATCGCCTCGACAGGCCGCTGGCGGCCAGGAGCGAAGGCGAGATCGACACGAAGATCGTTGTCGGCGCCGTCGTGGGGTATGAGTATCCACCCTCCCTCTATCGGCTCAGGGACAAAGGGTTGGTCGTGATTGACGAATCCCCATCGGAGGAACTCAATCTCAGGAAACTGGCGGCGGGCCGTCTCGATGCGGCCATAGTTACCTGGAACGAAACCAAGACGGCCGAATACATGCAGGCCAAGGCGGGGGTCGGCGACAAAGTGGCCCGCGCCTTTCGGAGCGGCGTGCTTGGTTCTTACATCGGGTTCAGCACGAAGCACCCGCGTGGCGCATGGGCGGCGGACAAGTTCAACGCCGGGTTTCAGGTCATCGCGTCCGACGGGACGCTCCGCCGGATTGAAGAACAGTGGTCCAGGCGAACAAAGGCGGAGACGGAGAGACTGCTTCGTCCCGCAGCTACACCTTGAAGCATGGGCATCTCGCAACGCACAGGAGTCTCCGATATGGATGACAGGCAACGATCCGTGTCGCTCGCGCGTCGCATGGTCCTCGTGCTGTCGCTGGTCATCAGTGTTGTCTCCCTTCTCGTTACGGCTGCGCTGGCAAGTTACACCGCCCGATCGGAAAGGCTGAATCTGGAAAGCGAGGCCGACAAGGCGATCACGTATCTCGTCGGAATGCTGGAGAAGCCGCTCTGGGACTTTGATGTCGAGCGGCTACGCGCTCTTTGCGCGGCGTTCGGCAGGAACGGTGATGTCAGTGACCTGACCTGCATCGGGGATGCCGGCGAGAAGCTGTTTTCACTGCGGGGAAGAAGCACCGGCGACAGCATACGACGCCATGCGGAGGTGAGACACCAAGGCAAGAGAATAGGAGAGATCGAGGTCGCCTTCGCCAGAGCATCCTACTACGCAGGTGTGCGGCGCATCGTGCATACCGCGATCATTACTGATGTGCTTGTCCTGCTCTCCGTCTTTCTGGTGACGGGCATGATTGTTCGAGTGCAGTTGTCCCGCCCGTTAGGCAAGTTGTCTCAGATCGTCAGCGCGTATGGAGAGGGTCGTTATCCCCGCGTGGCTCAGCAGATTCCGTATCGTGAGTTCCAGCAGTTCGGAACCGTCGTGTTCGAGATGGGAAGGCGGATTGGTGACCAGTTGCAGGAACTCCGCACTCTAAACGACACACTTCGTCAGAAGAACGCCGAACTGGCGCTGGCAGGACAGGAACTTCGTGAGAGTGAGCGTAAGGCACGCGCCATCTTCGATCTTTCTTTCGGGTTTGTCGGGCTGCTGACTCCCGACGGGTTGCTTATTGAAGCCAACCGGACCGCGTTGGAATTCGCGGGTGTTGGGTTGTCGGACGTGGTGGGCAAGCCCTTCTGGGAGACGCCCTGGTGGGCCCACTCGACAGAGATGCAGGAGCGCCTCCGTGCCGCAGTGCGAAGGGCCGCCGCCGGCGAGCTGGTGCGATTCGAGGCGACGCACACCGGCCCCGACGGTTTGCTCCACACCATCGACGTCTCGCTGAAACCCGTGAAGGACGAAACGGGCCGGGTCATTCTGCTGATCCCCGAGGGCCGCGACATCACGGATCGCAAGCGGGCGGAGGAATCGCTGGCCAATGAAAAACGCTTCGCCGAGGCCCTTCTTGCCGCCCTTCCCGGATCGTTCTTCGTGCTCGACGAAGGCGGGCGGCACGTTCGCTGGAATGACAGCTACCATAAGAAGAGGGGCTGGTCCGACGACGACATGCACAACATGGTCCCCCTCGGCACGGTCAGCCCCAGGGATCGCGAGCGGGTCGCGCAGACCCTCCGGGATGTCTTCCTGAAGGGCCATGGCGAGGTGGAGGCGACCGCACTGACCAAGGACGGCCGAGAAATCCCCTACTACGTCAGCGCTGTCCGCATGGAGACGGACGGCAAATCGTACGCTGTGGGTATCGGGATCGATATCTCCGAGCGTGTGAAGGCGGAGGAAGAGGTCCGCAGACTCAACGCCGAACTGGAGCAGCGTGTGGTCGAGCGCACCGCCCAGCTTGAGGCCGCCAACAAGGAACTCGAGGCGTTCGCCTATTCCGTCTCCCACGACCTGCGGGCCCCGCTGCGCGCCATCGCCGGATTTTCCCATATCCTGATGGAGGACTACCTGGCACAGTTGCCGCCGGAGCCGGCGCGCCTGCTGGGAATCATCGAGACCAACACGCGGCAGATGGGACGCCTGATCGACGATCTCCTGGCTTTCTCCCGGCTGAGTCGCCAGCCACTGCGTTTGCAGCATGTCGAACTGGAACGTATGGCCCACGAGGTCGTCGATGAGCTGCGCGCGGCCGAACCGCCCGGGCGATCGATCGATGTCGCCATCGCCCCGCTGCCATCCTGCGATGGCGATCCGGGCCTGCTTCGGCAGGTGCTGATGAACCTGCTCTCCAACGCCTTCAAGTACACGCGCCTGCGAGAACGGGCCATCATCGAGATTGGTTTCCGCGCTGACGACGGCGGAGGCCCGGTGGTGTATCATGTCAGCGACAATGGAACGGGTTTCGACATGCGATACGCACCCAAGCTTTTCGGCGTATTCCAGCGACTCCACACCGCGGCGGAGTATGAAGGCACCGGCGTGGGGCTGGCCATCGTCCAGCGGATCATCCACCGCCACGGCGGGCGCATCTGGGCCGAAGCGCAGGAAGGGAAAGGCGCGACCTTCTACTTCAGTTTGACAGGACACCAATCATGACCGAGCCGGATGTCAACGCAATCGTCGAGGTGCTTCTGGTGGAAGACAACCCCGCCGACGCCGAGTTGACGCTGCGCGCTCTGCGACGTCATCGCGTGGCCAACCACATCCAGTGGGTGCAGGACGGCGCCGCGGCCCTCGATTTCGTATTTTGCACGGGAGCGTATGCCGGACGCGACAGCCGAAACAAGCCGCGGGTGGTTCTGCTGGACCTGAAACTTCCCAAGGTTGACGGACTGGAAGTTCTCAAACAGATCAAGACGCACCCGGAGACACGGACCATCCCCGTGGTGGTCCTGACGTTGTCGAATGAAGAACGCGACCTCGTGGAGAGTTACCATCTGGGGGTCAACAGCTATATCGTCAAGCCGGTGGATTTCGGCCAGTTTACCGAAGCCGTCCGGCAACTGGGCCTTTATTGGCTCCTGCTGAACCGAACGCCCGAGTCCTGACCTTCGCACCGTCGAAGGAGGTACACATGGCAGTCAGATCGCTTAAGGTACTGGTGCTGGAAGACCGGGTCGAGGATGTCGAACTGGTTCTCCACGCGCTGAGAAAGGCGGATTTCGATCCCGCATGGAAGCGAGTGGAAACCGAGCCGGACTTTCGGTCGGCGCTGACGGAAGACTGGGACGTTATTCTGGCGGATTATACCCTTCCGAGCTTCAGCGCCCCGCCGCGCTGAAGATGGTGAGACAATGCGCACCGGATACACCCTTCATAGTGATTACCGGGAGCATCAGCGAGGAGGTGGCCGTCGAGTGCATCAAGCTGGGGGCGGCCGACTACCTCCTGAAAGACCGGCTCGCGCGGCTGGGCACCGCGGTGGAGCAGGCGCTGCAGCACCGGGAGGCCCGCGTCCAGGAGCGCCAGGCCGTGGCCGCGCTTCGCGAGAACGAGGAGCGTTTCCGCCAGTTGGCGCAAGCCGCGTTTGAAGGGCTCATGTTCCACGAGCAAGGCATCATCCTGGATGCCAACCAGGTGTTTGCGGAGATGTTTGGGTTCAAGACGACGGCGGAACTGATTGGCAAAGACCTCTTTGCCGTGCTGCCGTTGACGCCGGAGTCCAAGGCTGTTATTCGCCAACGAACGCCATTGCCGGAGACGGGAGTGTTCGAGATCGCCGCCTTGTTGGCGGACGGCACCTTGTCGCGATTGAAACGCAGGGCCGAAACTACGTTTATCACGGACGCAATGCCAGAGCGGTTGCCGTGCATGACATCACGGAGCGGAAACGGACCGAGAAGCTCTTGATCGAATCGGAGAAGCTCCGAACCGTCGCAGGGCTTGCCGCCGGAGTGGCGCACGAAATCAACAATCCCCTTGCGAGCATGGTGCAGAACGCACAAGCGATTCTCATGCGGTTGACACAGGAGACCCCGGCCAGCCAGCAGGCCGCTCAGCGGCACGGGACCACGTTCGCGGCCATCCGCAAATTCGCGGAAGAGCGCGAGATCGTGGAGTCGCTCGAATGCATCCGCGTATCGGGCCAACAGGCATCGCAGACTGTCAAGAACCTGCTGACCTACAGCCGCCGGGACCAGGGAAGATCCAGTGCCGACCTCGCGGCACTGGTGGAGCAAACGCTGGAACTGACCGCGAGCGATGTCGAAATCAACAAACATGGCGGTCTGGGAGGAGTGGAGATCGTCCGCGAGTTTTCCCCAAAAACGCCGGCCGTGATGTGCCACCAGGGCCAGATGCAGCAGGTGCTGCTGAACCTGATCCGCAACGCCGTCCAGGCCATGCGCGCCAATCCGCCCGAGCGTCGCCCCCGGCTCTATCTGCGGACCCGTGTCGACAGCGGCAGTGCGTGCATTGAGGTGGAGGACAACGGCCCTGGCATCGCGCCGGAGGATCGCTCCAGGCTGTTCGAGCCGTTCTTCACCACCAAGCCCGTGGGCGAAGGCACCGGGCTGGGGTTGTTCGTCAGTTATCATCTCGTGACGATCAACCATGGCGGGCGCCTCACGGTGGATTCGGCGTCAGGCAGGGGAGCGTGTTTCAGGATCCACCTGCCGCTTGCCAAAGACAAGGGAGACGTGCGATGAAAATGATTGTGGCCGACGACGATGCAAACATTCGCCGCAGCTTCGCCGTCTTCCTGGGCGACGCCGGCCACGAGGTGCTTCAAGCCACCGATGGCCGGCAGGCGGTCGACCTGGCCGCGGCCCATGCACCCGATCTGGTCCTGCTGGACCTGCGCATGCCTCATATGGATGGGCTGGCAGCTTTGCGTCATCTGGCCGCGGAGCATCCCGAGCTGCCTGTTATCGTCATTTCCGGGGCCGGGCAAGTTGCGGATGCGGTTGAGGCGATGCGCCTCGGGGCGTGGGACTACCTTTCCAAGCCCATCGACGACCTGTCGCTGCTGACCGTCGCCATCGACAAGGTGGTCGAAAAACGGGACCTTCGACGCCAAGTCCGGGAGTATCAACTCAACCTGGAAGAGCAGGTGCGGCAGCGGACGGCCCAATTGCAGGTGGCAAACCAGGCCCTGGAAAACAAGGCGGTCGCCCTCCGGGAGATTCTTAACACCGTCCAGGAGGAGAAACGCGAGTGCCAGCGTGCCATCCTCAGCCGCGTCGAAACCACCGTGCTGCCGCTGGTTCGGCGGGCGAGGGAGGGAATTGCCGCGGCTGTTCCGAAGCTGCTGGCCCAGATTGAGGAACACCTTGGCGAGCTCGATCTGCCGTTCGCCGACCAATTGGCCCGGCGGTTTGCACGGCTCACGCCGAGCGAACTGCGCATCTGCCAGGCCGTTCGGCGCGGCATGAGTTCCAAGGAGATCGCCCAGGCGGACGGGATCACGGCCGAGACGGTGGAGACGCACCGCAAGAGCATCCGCCGCAAGCTCAATATCGCCAACGAGCAGGTGAATCTGGCGACCTACCTGCAGTCTCTGGACGAAATCGGGTAGGGAGCCTACCTGCTCATTACCCGGCGGCATCCCCAATCTCAGGCTTTGAGCAGGCGCCTCCGCCAGCCGATTCCAAACGTGTACATGGGACTACCCCATGTAGCGCCGCGGAAGCCCCTCCGCCGGCGCACCAGTTTCATGGCGGCTGGGTATCACTGCCCGGCCATGAAGGCTCCGGTTCCCAGCCGGAGCCTTTTTTCTTGCGCGGCCTGGACTCGTGGCGCGCACGTCAGATGTCAGATGGAGTCCAATAACCGCCTGACCCGGTAGGCACACTCCCCGGTTCATCCCCGGTCCAGCACCCATTCACGGATCTGATGGTGTCCAACCGCTCCTCCGATGACCGTAGTGTGCCGGTTGAGATCAACAAAGCCGGATCGTTTTCGCGATGAACGTGTTTGTTGAACACTTTTTGAGAGGAGCGGACATGAGAACGCGCTGGACAATTGGAAGAAGGCTGGTCGTATCATTTCTGGGCGTTGCGGCAATCACGCTGCTGCTGGGTGGCGTGGGCTACTACGGAGCGGTTGTCACCGGACGGGCCATCGAAAAACTCGGCAACGAATTGATCCCCAACGTACAGAGCCTGCTGACCATCAGCGAGAACGCCGAGAAGATCAAAGCGGCGATGCGCACGCTCCTGAATTCCGATCTGCCAATAGCCGACCGCAAACGCCAGATGGAACACATCGCCAAGGCCGGGGAGCAGTACCAGGCGGCGTGGAGAATCTACGAGGCCCTGCCGCAAACAACCGAGGAGGCCGCCATCTGGAAGGAGTTGGTCCCGGCGTGGGACCAATGGCGAAAGGACAACAGCGAGTTCCTCAAGATGAACAGCGAGTTGGAGGCACTGGCAAAGGTCTACTCGGAAAAGGCCAAGTCCGCGGATGTGCCCTATGGTCCGGCTCTGGCAATGGCAGTCGATCGCGCCAACGACGTGGAGGTGGCTTTCAAGACCCAGGTCCAGGAGTGGAAGAACATCCTGCTGCGTGGGCACGATCCGGCCATGTACGACAAATATCTTGCCGCCTTCGAGAAGGAGGAGAAGACGGTCCAGACACTGATGGCGCAGGCAATCGACCTGATGCAGCAGCTTGGGCTGGAGACAAAGGTGGCCGAGGAGGCCGTGCAGAAGCATGCGGCGTTGGGCGTTCAGTATCGCGAGGCGCTCAAGAAAGCCGACAAGGCCAGTCCCAAGTTCGCCCAGGAAGTTGACCATGCCGTCACGGGGATAGACCGGCCAATCACTGGAGCATTCGCCACCGTGTCCAAGACAGCTCAGGAGGGTGCGCAAGTTCCGCGATGTTGTGGCCCGAATGAACCATCAGGAAATGATTGTCTGTCGAGACGGCATGGACAAGGCACTGGGAATGCTCGACAAGATTGTCGAGCTCAACACGAAGCTCGCCGCCGATATCACCCAATCGTCGATCGCCGAGGCCCGGCTGATCAAGACCGTCTCGATCGCCGCCATGATCGCGGGCGTGGTACTGTCGCTGGGCCTGGGCATTCTCATCAGCCGTGGGATCAACAAGACGTTGCGGCGTCTCGCCCAGACCCTGGGGAGCGGTGCCGAGCAGACCGCCAGCGCCTCCGGACAGGTTTCGGCCTCCAGCCAGAGCCTGGCACAGGGGGCGAGCGAACAGGCCGCCGCCCTTGAGGAAACCAGCTCGTCCCTCGAAGAGATGTCCAGCATGACCAAGAGGAACGCGCAGACGGCCCAGCAGGCTTCGCTGCTTTCCGCCGAAGCCAAGAAAACGGCCGATACCGGCAACGTGGCGATGGGAAAGATGAATTCGGCGATCAAGGAGATCGAAAAGAGTGCTGGCGAGACGGCGAAGATCATCAAGGTCATCGACGAGATCGCGTTCCAGACCAATCTGCTGGCGTTGAACGCCGCCGTCGAAGCGGCCAGGGCGGGCGAGGCGGGCAAGGGATTCGCCGTGGTGGCGGAAGAAGTGAGAAACCTGGCGATGCGCTCGGCCGAGGCGGCCAAGAACACGGCGTCCATGATCGAAGAGTCGGTCAATTCCGCCAAGAACGGCGTGAACATCAGCGCCGAGGTCGCCAAGATGCTGGAAGAAATCACCGCGTCGAACACCAAGGTCAACAGCCTGGTGGGCGAGATCAGCGCGGCCAGCCAGGAGCAGAGCCAGGGCATCGACCAGGTGAACACGGCCGTGGGCCAGATGGACAAGGTCACCCAGTCCAATGCCGCCAATGCCGAGGAATCAGCATCCGCCAGCGAGGAGCTTTCCAGCCAGGCCGAGCAGATGAAGGGCATGGTGGGCGAGCTTCTTGCCCTGGTCAACGGCGCCGGCGGCAGCCGCGAGAATGCCGCCGGTCATCCCGTCCAGCATGCGGGCCGGCCCGGCGTGCATGCGACGAGCAAGGCACAGCGTTCCAAGGCGTTGCGCCCGGACGCCACGGAAGCGCCGGCCAACTTCGACGAGTTCAGCAAGGCCGCTTGAGACGGCAAGACCGCGGGGCCTGTTTCGGCAGCATGGCGAGGGCAACGCAATACCCGCATCCGCTGAAGCGGTCCCTGCGCATTCGAAAATCTAATCCAGGAGACAAACATGTCAACGACAATGGAAGCGCCCACTGGGGCAACTGCTCACGCTGGGAAATACCTTACCTTCGCCTTGGGGAGGGAAGAGTACGGGCTGGAGATCCTCAAGGTCCGCGAAATCATCGGGATCATGGACATCACCGCCGTGCCCCGGACCCCGTCGTACGTGAAGGGGGTCATCAACCTTCGCGGCCAGGTGATTTCGGTCGTCGATCTTCGGGCCAAGTTCGGCATGGAGGCGACGCAGAAGACGGATGAGACCTGCGTCATCGTGGTCGAAATCCGCCACGGCGGCCGCAAGCTGAACACCGGGATCATCGTCGATCACGTAAGCGAAGTGCTGGACATCCCGGCCGAGAGCATCGAGGAGGCGCCCAGTTTCGGGGCCTCGGTGGAGACCGATTTCATCCTGGGGATGGGCAAGATCAACAACAACGTCAAGATTCTGTTGGACATCGACAAGGTGCTCGATGCACAGGAAGCCATGCAAGTGGCCGAGTCAGCCGAGGCCGCCACGACAGCGTGAGCGGGCCGCAGAAGGGAACGCAAGCGAACAGAGAGTCAAGAAAAACACGGGTAGACAAGAAAGGAATTCAGTTCATGGCACTCACAGTTGGAAAACGCGTTGCATTCGGGTTCGTGACGGTGATCTTCACTACGGCGGCGTTGGGAACGTTCTTCTACACGCGGCTTCACCACATCGAATCCTCTTCTCGTCAGATCACGGCCGAAGCGCTGCCTGGCATCAGAGATGGCCTGAAGGTCGAGTACTGCATGACGCGCAATTACGCGCGGGTCTGGCGCCATATCCTGGCGGCGGACGAGAAAGCCAAGCAGCAGATCGATATCGACATGAAGGCAACCGGCGATGAACAAACCGCGCTGATGAAGCAACTTGTGCAATCGATCACCATTGCGGAGGAGCGGCCACTGCTGGATGCGATCAATGGGCCCCGGGAGAAGTACCATGAGGTCCGCAAGCAAGTGCTGGACCTCAGCCGCCAGAACAAGACGGCCGAGGCTACCGCACTTGCCAACACGCAGTTGCTGCCGGCCTTCGAACCCTACCAGCAAGCAGTTCACCGGCTCGTGGACTGCAATGAGAAGATGAGCGACGGCGCCGCTGGCGACGTTGCTGTCGCGATTCATAGCGGCAATATCGGAACCATCATTGGTTGCGCGATTGCCCTTGTGGCAGGGGCGACGATCGCGTGGGTAATCATCCGCGGCCTCAATCGTGCGCTGAATCGGCTGGCCACTACGCTGGGCGAAGGTTCCGAGCAGGTGGCATCAGCGGCCGGGCAGGTCTCATCTTCCAGCCAGTCTCTGGCGCAGGGCGCCAGCGAGCAGGCGGCGGCGCTGGAAGAGACGACGTCATCGCTGGAGGAGATGAGCAGCATGACCAAGAGGAATGCCGAGACCGCCCAGCAGGCCAGCGGATTGTCCAGCGAGGCCAAGACGGCCGCCGACAAGGGCAACCAGGCCATGCAGAAGATGGGCACCGCCATCAATGAGATTCAGAAGTCCGCCGGCGAGACCGCCAAGATCATCAAGGTGATCGACGAGATCGCCTTCCAGACCAACCTCCTGGCCCTGAACGCGGCCGTCGAGGCCGCCCGGGCCGGCGAGGCGGGCAAGGGCTTCGCGGTCGTGGCCGAGGAAGTGCGCAACCTGGCGATGCGAAGCGCCGAGGCCGCCAAGAACACGGCGTCGATGATCGAGGAATCCGTCAACAACGCCAAGAACGGCGTGGCCATCAGCGTGGAAGTCGCCAAGACCCTGGAAGAGATCACCGGCGCAGCCACCAAGGTCAATGGGCTGGTGGGCGAGATCGCCGCGGCGAGCAACGAACAGGCGCAGGGGATCTCGCAGGTGAACACCGCCGTCGCACAGATGGACAAGGTCACGCAGAGCAACGCCGCCAACGCCGAGGAATCGGCGTCCGCCAGCGAGGAGCTTTCCAGCCAGGCCGAGCGGATGAAGGGCATGGTCCAGGAGCTGATTGCCCTGGTGAACGGTGCCTCGGCCGGCGGGAACAATGACTCCGCCAGGCCGCATAGCGAGCGTAGAAGCTCGCCCGTACGCGACTCCTCCAGCAGCCCAAATCCCGTCCGTCGCGCCGGAAGCCCGAAGAACCAGATTCCCTTGGAAGATGACGCTGGTTCCCAGGCTCCGGGCGATTTCTCGAAGTTCAGCAAGAAAGCCGCGTGAGTCCCGGTGGTTGGCCTCCGAGCGCCAGGAAGGCGCTCGGAGGCTCTTGTCCGGAATCGGGCGCGGACAGCGTGAGCAGATTCATCTGTGGTTCCGCCCGCTCAGAACTCCCGCCTCTGCCGCGCCGGCGGGATGCTGAGAATCTTCCGGTATTTGGCCACCGTGCGCCGGGCGATCTCGATGCCCTGTTGCTTGAGCCTATCGACGATCTCATCGTCGTTGAGCGGGTTGTGCTTGTCCTCGTTCCCGACGATGGTCTTGAGCTTTTCCTTGACGGCGTCCCAGCTCATGTCCTCGCCGTCGGCGCTGGTGGTGCCGCCGGAGAAGAACCGCCGCAACGGCAGGATTCCGCGCGGGGTCTGCACCCATTTCTCGGAGACGGCGCGCGAGACGGTGGCGACGTGGATGCCGAGCTGATCCGCCACCGAGATCATCGGCAGCGGCCGGAGAAACTCCGGGCCCTTGTCGAAGAACTCCTTCTGGGCATCGACCACGGCGCGGATGACGCGGAGGATGGTGCTGTTGCGCTGCTCGATGGATTCGATGAGCCAGCGCGCGTTGCGCACGTTGTTGGCCAGGAATTCGCGCGTCTTCTTGTCGACGGTGCGCTCCTTGAGCATCTTGCGATACATGGCGCTGATGAACAGGCTCGGCGTGCGGTCGTTGGCCATATCGACTTCGTACTTGCCGGTCTCCTCGTTGAGATAGATGAGGGCGTCGGGCGTGATCTGGGGTGAATCCTCGCCGCCGACCTGCTTGCCGGGATGCGGATGGAGCCGCGCCAGGTTCTTGACGGCCGACTTGATCTCGGGGATTTCCCGGCCAAGCTTGCGGCCGATCTGCGGATAGCGGTTCATCTCCAGATCCTTGAGATGGTCCTGCACCAGCGCCGTTCCAGGTCGAAATCGTGTCCCTCCGACATCTCTTCATCTTCTTCGAGGGCATCGAGCTGAAGCAGCAGGCACTCCTGCAGCGCTGCGTGCGCCGACGCCGGCCGGCTCCAGCGTCTGAATGAGCTTGAGGGCTTCGTTGAAATCCTCGACCCGGACGGGGTTCCTGGCCTCCTTCTGGATCGTCTCCATGTCGGTGCGAAGATAGCCTTCGGCGTCGATGTAGTTGATGAGCATGCGCCGGCCGCGTGAACCTCGGGCTTGCACTCGACGAATGCCCACTGCCGCAGGAGCGATTCCGACAGCGCCTCGCCGTGCGCGGCGGTGTTGGTCATCGCGTCCATCTTCTTGTCGCGCTCGCCATCGGACGAGGCGACGCGATAGTTGCTGGGCGCGTTGGTGAAGAACTCCTCGTTCTCAAGGTAGTCGCTGAGTTTCTCGAGGCGGTCGAAATCGGCCGCGGCGTTCGGATCGTCCTCCTTCACGACCAGAGGCTGCTCGGATTCGGAGCGGTCCTCTTCGTGCTCCGGCGGCTCATCGGTGATCTGCGTCTTGCCCGCGTCCTCGGCGTCATTGGCATCGAGTTCCAGCACCGGGTTATTCTGAAGCTCCTGCTCGATGCGTTCCTCCAGCGCCATCAGCGGGAGCTGAAGGATTTCCATCGACTGGATCATGCGCGGAGTGAGCAGTTGCCTCATCTCCGGCCGCATGCTTTGAGTTAACTGCATTGCCATAGGTTACTTGCCGCTGATTCCCAAAGGCACGAGTTTTGCTACACCATCAGTGGATTATATACGAGCGCACACGAGAGAGGGCAAGCGGGAAAAGTTTCGGAAATCCGGATCAGGAAAAGGCTGAAGATGGGAACGGCCGGCTGCGAACGGGTTGCCAGTATCGCCCTTGTCGCTGAAGACGACGCCGGGCACCCCATGGTGCCCGGCGTCGCATGCTGCGCGTCAGGGAGAACAAGGATACCGCTGATCTTCCGTTCCCTCGCCTGCCCGCTCTGCGACCTCCGCCGTGGAGTTCGACCGTTCGACCGAGCCCGCTGTTGAATCCGCCGCAAGTGCCGCTACAATCGGCGGAAATCGCGGTTTTCCAGCGGGGAAAGCCGCTTCTGGCCTCTTGGCGGAATTGGCAGACGCGATGGATTCAAAATCCATTGTCCGTAAGGACGTATCGGTTCAACTCCGATAGAGGCCACTTTTCGATATGATTAGATGCGACTAAAGCGGAATGGGGCGGAAAAACCGCGTTTCCCGTTACATCAGTTCCGGCAGTTACCGTCTGTTCCGCCCCGTACTGCGCCTGATTCTGCGCCGCCTGTCCGTTGGCCGACTCTTGCGGGCATTCCTGCAACGCCTTCTCAAAGTGAGCATCGGTCACTTGGAGATAATGAGCCTTGGCGACCGCTTCCGTGTTGCCCAGCCACGCGCAAACAACATGCGCGGGCATCGTTTCGGCCAGTTCGGTTTCCCTCGTGCTCCGCAGATTCTGGAACAGCTTCGGCCACGGCTCAATCCCGGCCCGCTGGAGAATGCGGAGAAACTGCGTCCGCAGGTTGCAGCCGATGTTGCGATTCGTGATGACCGGCGCATCAGCCCCCGCGGCGAAGCCCTGCCGTTCAAGCACGTCCATCAGCGGCTTGACCAACTCATCGTGCTTTCGCCCAGCCGGATTTCCTTGCGGATGCGGTAGCGGCTCATCCCGCTGTTGTCGATGGCTTCCCGCAACTGCTGGCTGATCGGCTTGATCGTCTTGCGTCCCATGATTCACCATCCTACCCTATGCTTCTGTATAGTGCAAGTATCAGTTTCGCTTGCCGCTCTACATCGCCGGCCCGGCGCTCTGCCATTGGGCCACTATGCCGTTCTCAGTCACCCGCATGTTGCGATACTTGAGTCGCGGGCAGCGCCGCTTCGCCTCTTTGGCCAGGTACAGCACGCGGGGCATCAGGGCTTCAATCGCGGCCCGGTCCCGGATTGGACGCAGGCCGCTGGCGCGGGCGATCTGCCGTAGGATGCCGACGTAACGCTTCCAGTACGGCCGGCCGCCGGGCTTCGGCTGCCAGCGCTCAAGGGGCGGATTGGGATAGCGGCACAAGCCGCCGCCAGGCCGATGGGGCCAGGGATAGGCTTCGCACGGGCACTTCCGCCGCCGCTTGTCGCGGGCCTTCCGCTTTGCCCGCAGTTCGGCTTGCGCCTGCCTGCCGGCGCGGTTGATTTCTTGCCAGTATTGCCGCAACGGACCGAGCGTGCTGAATATGCTCCGGGGTCTGCCCATGGTTCACTCCGCAATCTGTTCACATTTGCGGCCACGCTCGGCACACAACACCGCAGGGTCATCCCCGGCCCGCTGGCGCGTTCTGATCCCTCGGACGGCTTCCGGCTCACCCTGCTGGCGGATCGTTGATCCTGCGGCACGCCAGGGGCATCGCCTTGGCCGTCGCCTTCGACGCGGAAGGTCAGGTGCCAACGGTTCATCGCCCACCCACTTCCACCAGCCGCGCCACTTCGATGTAGGCTTGCCGCTCGGCTTCACCCCGGCTCATGCCGCCGCCATGCTGACAGATGCCGGCCCGCTCATCGAAGGCTTCTGCCAATGCTTCCCGACGCTGGGGATCAGGAATTGTCACCAGCAGCGCGAACGCCGCGCCAAGGTAGTCGCCCGTCAGCACGGCGAGCAGTTCAGGCTTGCGGGCCTTCACCGCCGCAAGCAGATCGGGTGTCATCGCCCCGGCCGGGGCGTCGAACAGCAGTCGCCCGCCGTCGATACTCAGCACCACCCCGGCCCGTTTCAGGTCCGCAAGCAGCTTCGACAGGGTCATAGCTCACCCCGTTCCCGACCTTCCGCCGCGTTGACAGCCGCCCCACTTGGTTCGCTGTTGACGTGTTGACAGTTGACAGAATCGCTGGTTTTCCCGCTGTTTTCGCCAATTGTGTCAACTGTCAACGTGTCAACAGATGCCCCGTCGCGTGGTTCTGTCAGGAGCACAAACACGCTCGGCTTGGGCCTGCCGGGGCCAGTGCTTACGGGGGTCTCCCATCGCCCCACGCCAGCAAACACCAGATCGGCCAAGGCCTGTTCCCATTCTGCCGAGCTAGCGTACAGTCGCGAACGTCGCATCAGTTCCCGCACTGTTGCCCGTCCGCCTTTGGCCTGCACCAGTTCCACCAGCCGTCGCTGGTCACGATCTTCCGGGCTTTCGGCCAGCACGCCGTAGACTCGTTTGGCTTCGATGCCGGCAGCAATCCAGCCGCGCACCGTCGCCTCATCGGCGATTTTCTCTTGATACGGCTTCCACGTCGCCTTGCCGTTCTCATCCTTGGGCAGCAGGTTCATCGCTGGCCGTTTTGTCCTGCTGTCGATCGGGAGGATCGACACGCCAGCCCGGATGAACGCCAGAGCAGCCAACAGGAGGGAATCGCTACTCATGTGCCACCCCCTGCCCCGGCTTCAGCTTGTCAATCCATACCCGCAGATCGGCCAGATCGTAGCGCACTGCGCGTCCGATCTTCACGGCGCGGAGTTCGCTACGGCGAACCGCCAGGTAGAGCGTCTTCGGACATAAGCTCGTGACATGCCCTGCCTCAGTCTGCGTCAGCAGCAGCTTGGGCTTCCAAGGTTGCGAGGCGATGTTCAAGTTGCGCGAGAGTCATTGGGGAACACTCCGGATCACAGGCCTCGCCTTAGCATAGGTCTCCGTCACGATCCAGATCCTTGATACCGACCGCAAACAGCTTGTCTTGGCTTCCGTACATCCATGGCCTTGTCCCACTCGCTCCGCCTACGGTTTGCCGAACAGGCCATTGATCTGATCGGCCAGCCGGTAGCCGGCCAGCGCGATGCGGAGCGAGGCGCACTGCCGCGCTACGTCCTCATACGAAGGGGGCAGCGCGGGGGCTGTCGTCGGAGAGCCACGCCGCCTTGACGAGCCCGACGTGCCGCTGCCGTCGGCGGGGGTGGCCGGGGCGGTGGTCGCAGCGGCGCCGATGGTCTCGCGCTCCCGTGCTGCGCCGCGCAGCCTGCCGCCCAGATAGGTAATGTCGCGGCAATCGGCGAAGCTCTCCTGGGTCCACGCCCGGAACCCATCGTGCGACAGCATCTCGGCCAGGCTGGCCCGCTGATGGGTCGGATTGGCCAGGATATTGCGGGCGATCAGCTCGATGGCGCGGGCGCTGGCCGTGCCGAGCATGTCATCCCAGAGGTAGTGCAGATTGGTGATTTCGCCGCCGCTGCGCACGAGGAACGAGTTGCCGCCGCGATCGCCTTCGGGGTACTGCTCGGAGAAGAATGACGTGCAGTGCAGCGGCTGATGGATGTCGCCGATCAGGTGGCTCAGCCAGCACAGCGCCTCGGCCTTCTTCGCCGCGTCGAGGTCCGCGCTTTTGAGGTCGGCCATCGTCTGTTTCAGGGCCTTCAGGGCATTGTTGACCTCGCCGCCCTGTTCCTCCGGCGCAGCCGGATGGAGCTTCTCCCGGTCGGCGGGCGCCACCAGCGGATAGTCGATGTAATGCCACTTGGGATGGTGCGAGGTTTCGTACATCGGATTGCGCCGGTCGCGCACGATGTCGGGCCAGGTGGCCGCCTTCATGAAGGCGTACAGGTCGGGGTCGGCGAAGCCCTCGGGCATGTCGCGGAGCAGGTCCTGCCGATAGCGCGGGTGCTGCCGCAGCAGCTCGGCCACGCGGGCGCGCACCTCGGGCTTGAGCTTGCGCCAGGCGATCCACGCCGAGACCATGTGCCCGGTGTCGTTCCAGGCCGAGGCCGGGACGGCCATGAGGACCAGGATGAGGGCCGCCGCAAGAAGCCGCCGCCTGCCGAAGCTGAAGACATGGTGGTCGATGCTCATGAAGGCGATCCTACCGGGAAGAATGTTGGCCTGCCATGAAGGAGCGGGGTGGAACTCGTGAACGCGGAGTCCCATGGACCGGACCGCCTCATGCGGCTATTCTTGTTCAGAAGAAGGAGACTTACCATGGCGTTCACGCTCGAACTCGGCCGGAAGGCCCCCGATTTTCACCTCCCCGGCGTTGACGGCAAGACCTACTCGCTGGCCGACTTCGCCGATGCTCCCATCCTGATCGTTGTCTTCTCCTGCAATCACTGTCCCTATGTCGTCGGCTCGGAGGAACGCACCAGGAAGCTCGGGGCCGACTACGCGCCCCGGGGCGTGCGGATCATCGCCATCAACTCCAACGAGACCGAGAACCATCCCACCGATTCGTTCGAGCACATGAAGACGTGCGCCAGGGAGAAGAAGCTCAACTTCCCCTACGTGCGCGACGAATCGCAGGAGGTCGCGCTCGCCTACGGCGCTCTGCGCACGCCGCACTTCTACGTCTTCGACCGCCAGCGGTGCCTGCGCTACACCGGCCGGATGGATGATAATCCCCGCAATCCGGGCCAGGAGACAACCCACGAGCTGCGCGACGCCCTCGACGCGATACTGGCCGGCAAAGAGCCGCCGGTGGCGCTGACCAATCCCATCGGCTGCAACGTCAAATGGAAGGGTCGGGAGAACCATTGGATGCCGCCGGAGGCATGCGATCTGGTGTAGAGGCGCCCATGATGTCACCTTCTCGCCTCACGTCGGGTACTGGCGGCAGGTATGCCGAACGGCATAGGGGCTTGCCTGCCAATGGGCAGTTGCGGGCTGGCCGGGCGTGCGCATAGATGGTAATTGTGCGCGTTGTCCGATCCGTGAATCCCTCCGGATTCCGCGCGTACGCCCACGAAAGGTCGGATCACCCATGGAACGGTTTGAAGACGGTGGCGATATCCAGGTTCAGCCGGCGCATCCGAAACCGATGCTCAAACGCCCGCCACAGCCGGGTGTGGCCGGAGCAGACCACGAAAGGCGAGAGGCGATGGTTCCAGGATTGACTGACGATGTAAGCTCCAGCCAGGGCGAAGGCGGCAGGCCTGTCGTCCGTAGGCTGGCATGGCTGCTGGTGCTGGGCGCCATCGCCTTTGCCGTCTGGTGGTACTATCCACGAATCAGGCAACTGCTGGCCACCAGCGCCCCTGGCGGGCCGCCGCCGGGTGCGCGGGCCGTTCCCGTGATTGCTGTCACGGCGCAGAAAGACGATCTGCCCATCTACTTCACGGGCTTGGGAACGGTCACGCCGCTGAACACTGTCACCGTTCGCAGCCGGGTTGACGGGCCGCTGCTCAAGATATGGTTCGAGGAAGGCAAGCCTGTCGAGGCCGGCGCACGGCTGGTCGAGATCGACCCCGCCCCGTATGCAGTACAAGTGGCCCAGGCGGAGGGCCAGAAGGGCAAGGACCAGGCGCAGCTCGATAACGTGCGCATCGATCTGGACCGCTACCAGCACCTGCAAAAACAGACGTTTGCCACGACCCAGCAAGTGGATACGCAGCAGGCCCTGGTCAACCAGTACGAGGGCATGCTCAAGAGCGACGACGCCCAGATTGCCAGCGCGAATCTGCTGCTCGGCTATTGCCACATCACAGCGCCCATCGCGGGACGGGTTGGCCTGCGCATGGTGGATGAAGGCAACATGGTTCACGTCACCGATCCCAATGGCCTGGCGGTAATCACGCAACTGAAGCCGATTTCGGTGGTGTTCACCCTGCCGCAGGACAATATCCCGCAGGTGATGCGCGCCATGAAGGCCACGACGCAGCCGACCGTCGAAGCCTATGACCGCGACCTTAAGGACAAGCTCGCCACCGGCACGCTCGATGCCATCGACAACCAGGTCGATCTGGCCAGCGGCACGTTCAAGCTCAAGGCGCAGTTCCTCAACACGGACGGGGTGCTGTTCCCCAACCAGTTCGTCAACGCGAGACTGCTGGTGGACACGAGGAAGCAGGCGGTCCTTGTGCCGACGGCGGCCGTGCAGTACGGCCCGGCGGCGTCCACTTTCGTGTATGTGGTCAAGCCTGACCAGACGGTCGAGATTCGCAACGTGAGCATCGGCCCAAGCGAGGGCGAGCGGATGTGCATCGACAGCGGCCTGGCGGCCGGCGAGGTGGTTGTAGTCGAGGGGGTGGACAAGCTGCAGGCGGGAACGAAGGTCAATGTGCGGCAGCCGACAACCCGACCGACAACCCGGCCGGCGACGCGGCCGACGGGGGCGGTGCCGTTGGGAAAGACCGCCAGTGAGGGCACTGGCGGCACATCGACCAAGACCGCCAGTGAGGGCACTGGCGGCACATCGACCAAGACCGCCAGTGAGGGCACTGGCGGCACGACAACAAAGGTGGAGCGATGAGCCCGTCGCGGCCGTTCATCCTGCGGCCCGTCGCGACCGTCGCTGCTGATGGTCGCGATCCTGCTGGTGGGCATCGTGGCCTACCGGCAGTTGCCGGTCTCGGCGCTGCCGCAGGTGGATTACCCGACGATCCAGGTGTCTCACGTTCTATCCCGGCGCCAGCCCGGACGTGATGGCGTCGTCGGTGACGGCCCCGCTGGAGCGGCAGTTCGGCCAGGTGCCGGGGCTGAACCAGATGACCTCGACCAGCTCCGACGGCAGCTCGGTCATCACGCTGCAGTTCGCGCTCGACCTGAACATCGACGTGGCCGAGCAGGAGGTGCAGGCCGCCATCAACGCCGCCGCCACGTACCTGCCGCGCGACCTGCCCAACCCGCCGGTCTACAGCAAGAGCAACCCGGCCGACGCGCCGATCCTCACGCTGGCGCTGACCTCGAACACGCTGCCGCTGTCCAAGGTCGAGGACCTGGCCGACACGCGCCTGGCGCAGAAGATCTCGCAGCTGCCCGGCGTCGGGCTGGTCAGCATCAGCGGCGGGCAGAAGCCGGCCGTGCGCGTCCGGCGTCAACCCGACCGCGCTGTCGTCGCTGGGGCTGAACCTGGAGGATCGTGCGCGCCGCCATCGCGGCGGCCAACGTCAACCAGGCCAAGGGCAGCTTCGACGGCCCGCGCCAGTCGCACACCATCGGGGCCAACGACCAGCTCCTCACCAGCGAGCAGTACAGCCCCTGGTCATCGCGCTACCGCAACGGCGCGCCGGTCCGGCTGTCGGACGTGGCCGATGTCATCGACGACGCGGAGAACATGCGCCAGGCGGCGTGGATGAACCGCGACGCCGGCGGTCATCGTCAACATCCAGCGCCAGCCCGGCGCCAACATCATCGAGGTCGTCGACCGCGTCAAGAAGCTCCTGCCGCAGCTCCAGAGCCTCGCTGCCGCCGGCGGTGAAGATCTGCCATCCTCACCGACCGCACCACCACCATCCGCGCCTCGGTGGAGGACGTGCAGTTCGAGCTGCTGCTGACGGTCGGCCTGGTCGTGATGGTCATCTTCCTGTTCCTGCGGAACCTCTCGGCCGCCACCGTCATCCCCAGCGTGGCGGTGCCGCTGTCGCTGGTGGGCACGTTCGGCGTGATGTACCTGCTGGGCTACAGCCTCAACAACCTCTCGCTGATGGCGCTGACCATCTCGACGGGCTTCGTCGTGGACGACGCCATCGTGATGATCGAGAACATCATCCGCTACATCGAGGAGGGCGATCCGCCGCTGGCAGGCGGCGCTGAAGGGCTCCGAGCAGATCGGCTTCACGATCGTGTCGCTGAGCGTCTCGCTGATCGCGGCGCTGATCCCGCTGCTGTTCATGGGCGACATCGTCGGGCGGCTGTTCCGCGAGTTCGCCGTGACGCTGAGCGTCACCATCGTGGTCTCGGCCATCGTGTCGCTGACGCTCACGCCGATGATGTGCGCCGCTGATCCTGCGGCACAGGCCGGCCGGCGAGCAGGGACGGCTCTTCCGGGCCTCCGGAGCGGCGTTTGGCAGGGCGTCATCGGGTTCTACGCCCGGACGCTGCAGGTCGTGCTGCGGCACCAGCTTCGCGACGCTGCTGGTCGCCGTGGCGACGCTGGTCCTGACCGTGTGTGCTGTTCATCGTCGTTCCCAAGGGCTTCTTCCCGGTGCAGGACACGGGCGTGATCCTGGGCATCTCCGAGGCGCCGCAGGACGTCTCCTTCGCCGCCATGGCGCAGCGCCAGCAGGCGCTGGCCAAGGTGATCCTGCAGGACCCGGCCGTCGAGAGCCTCTCCTCGTTCATCGGCGTCGACGGCACCAACACGACCCTCAACAGCGGGCGCATCCAGATCAACCTCAAGCCGCTGGAGCTTATTCGAAGGCACTGCGGTACATCCGCGGTGAGCCCCAGCAGACGGACACCGCACGTGTCCGCATCCGATGTCATCCGCCGTCTCCAGCCGCAGCTGGCCGACGTCGAGGGCATCACGCTCTTCATGCAGCCGGTGCAGGACCTCACCGTGGAGGACCGCGTCAGCCGCACGCAGTTCCAGTACACGCTGGAAGACCCCGACCCCAAGGAGCTGGGCGTCTGGGTCGCCGCGGTTGGTGGACAAGCTCCAGGCGCTGCCGCAGCTCCGCGACGTGGCCAGCGACCAGCAGGACGCGGGCCTGCAGGCGCAGCTGATCATCGACCGCGACACGGCCTCGCGGCTGGGCATCACGCCGCAGATGATCGACGACGCCCTCTACGACGCCTTCGGCCAGCGGCAGATCTCGACCATCTTCACGCAGCTCAACCAGTACCACGTCGTGCTGGAGGTCAGAGCCGCGCTTCCGCCAGCAAGCCCGAGGACCTGGCGACGATCTACCTGCGCACCGCCGTCGGGCGGCAAGCGTGCCGCTCAGCGCCCTCACGCGACTGGAGGAGATCGACAGCGCCGCTGGCCGTCAACCACCAGGGGCAGTTCCCGGTCGTCACGTCTCGTTCAACCTCGCGCCCGGCGTGTCGCTGGGCGATGCGGTTGGCGCCGTCGACAGGCGCGAAGGCCGAGCTGGGACTGCCCGCGAGCATCCAGGCGGAGTTCCAGGGCACGGCCCAGGCGTTCCAGGCCTCGCTGGCCAACGAGCCGCTGCTGATCCTGGCGGCGCTGATCACGGTCTACATCGTGCTGGGCGTGCTGTACGAGAGCTACATCCACCCCATCACGATCCTCTCGACGCTGCCCTCGGCCGGCGTGGGCGCGCTGCTGGCGCTGCTGATCTGCCGCGACGGACTTCAGCGTCATCGCGCTCATCGGCATCATCCTGCTGATCGGCATCGTCAAGAAGAACGGCATCATGATGATCGACTTCGCCCTGGACGCGCGAGCGCAAGCGAGGGCAAGCCGCCGCTGGAGGCGATCTACCAGGCCTGCCTGCTGCGGTTCCGGCCGATCATGATGACCACCATGGCGGCGCTGCTCGGCGGCGTCCCGCTGGCGCTGGGCACCGGCGTCGGGTCGGAACTGCGCCGGCCGCTGGGCATCGCCATGGTCGGCGGGCTGATCTTCAGCCAGGTCCTGACGCTGTACACGACGCCGGTCATCTACCTCTTTTCGACCGCCTGGCGCAGCGGTTCGGCCGGCGTCGCAAAGCTGCCGAGGTTGAGGAGGAGCCGCCGATGGCGCAGCCGGAGGGCGCATGAGCATCTCCTCGCCCTTCATCCACCGGCCGGTCGGCACGACGCTGCTGACCATCGCCATCGCGCTGGCCGGCGCGGTGGCGTACTTCTTCCTGCCGGTTTCGCCGCTGCCGCAGGTGGAGTTCCCGACCATCTCGGTTTCGGCGGGCCTGCCCGGCGCCAGCCCCGAGACCATGGCCTCATCCGTCGCCACGCCGCTGGAGCGGCAGTTCGGGCGCATCGCCGGCATCACCGAGATGACCTCCACGAGCTCGCTGGGCTCGACCTCGGTCACTCTGCAGTTCGACCTCAGCCGCAACATCGACGCGGCCGCCCGCGACGTGCAGGCGGCGATCAACGCCGCCGCCGGCCAGCTTCCGGCCAACCTGCCCAACAACCCCAACTATCGCAAGGTCAATCCCGCCGATGCGCCGATCATGATCCTGGCGATCACCTCCGACACCTACGACCAAGGCGCAGATGTACGACGCGGCGTCCTCCATCCTCGCTCAGAAGCTCTCGCAGGTGCAGGGCGTCGGGCAGGTGATCGTCGGCGGCGGCGCGCTGCCGGCGGTGCGCGTCGACGTGAATCCCACGGTGCTCAACCAGCTTGGGCTCGGCCTGGATGACGTCCGCACCGCTCTGGCCGCCGCCAACGCCAACCGGCCCAAGGGCTTCATCGCCGACGACCATCGCACGTGGAGCATCGGCGCCACCGATCAGTTGCGCAAAGCCAGCGAATACCGCCCGCTGATCGTCGCTTACAAGAGCGGGGCCGCCGTGCGGCTTTCCGACATCGCCGCCGTCACCGATACCGTCGAAGACATCCACACCGCCGGCCTCTACAACGGCAAGCCGGCCGTGTCGCTGATCATCTTCCGCCAGCCCGGCGCCAACATCATCGACACGGTCGATCGCGTGCAGGGCCTCATGCCGCTGCTCCAGGCCGAAATCCCGCAGGGGATGCGGCTGGCGGTGGTGATGGACCGCACAGCGACGATCCGCGCGTCGGTGAAGGATGTCGAGATCACGCTGGGCATCTCGATCTCCCTGGTGATCTTCGTCGTGTTCCTGTTCCTGCGCGACTGGCGCACGACGCTCATCCCCAGCGTCGTCGTGCCTGTGTCGCTGGTCGGCACCTTCGGGGTGATGTACCTGTGCGGCTACAGCATCGACAACCTCTCGCTGATGGCGCTGACCATCGCAACGGGCTTCGTCGTGGACGACGCCATCGTCGTCATCGAGAACATTACGCGCTACCTGGAGCAGGGGATGAGCCCGACGCAGGCGGCGTTCAAGGGCGCGGCCGAGATCGGCTTCACCGTGCTGTCGATCAGCGTCTCGCTGGTGGCCGTGTTCATCCCGATCCTGCTGATGGGCGGCATTGTCGGCCGGCTGTTCCGCGAGTTTGCCGTGACGCTGTCGGTCGCGATCGGCCTGTCGATGGTGATCTCGCTGACCACGACGCCGATGATGTGCGCGCTGCTCCTGCGCCATCGCCGCCCCGAGCAGCACGGCCGGACGTTCCGCGCCAGCGAGCGGGTCTTTCAGTTCATCCTGCACGCCTACGAGCGGACCTTGGCGGTATGCCTGCGCCACCCGCTGGCGATGCTCATCGTGACGCTACTCACCATTGCTCTGAGCGTCATACTGTATGTGAAGATCCCCAGGGGGTTCTTTCCGCAACAGGACACCGGTCGGATGATGGGCAACATCGATGGTGACCAGTCCGCGTCATTTCAAATGATGCGCGGGTTGCTGGGGCAGTACGTCGAGACCATCTGCAGCGACCCCGGCGTGGATAATGTGATCGCCTTCACCGGCGGCGGCAACGTCTCCAACACCGCTCGAATGTTCATCGCGCTCAAGCCGCTCGAGCAGCGCAAGGTTTCCGCCGACACGGTGATCAACCGCCTGCGCGGTCCAATGGGCAGGATCCCCGGTGGGACGGGCACGCTACAACCCGTTCAGGATGTCCGCGCCGGTGGACGCATGGCGAGAGCGCAGTACCAGTACACTCTTCAGGGCGACGACCTGGCCGAGCTGTACGACTGGGCGCCCAAGGTCCTGGCGAAGATGCGGACGCTCAAGGGGCTGGCGGACCTCAACAGCACCCAGCAGGTGCGCGGCAGGCAATCCTCGATCGCCATCGACCGCGCCACGGCGGCGCGGCTGGGCATCACCGCGCAAATGATCGACGAGGCGCTCTACGACGCCTTCGGCCAGCGCCAGGTCTCGACGATCTACACCCAGTTGAATCAGTACCACGTTGTGCTGGAGGTGCAGGACAGTTTTGCACAAGGCCCTGAAGGCCTCAAGCAGGTCTATCTCAGGTCCAACACGGGCGGGCGCATCCCGCTGAGCGCCATCGCCCACGAGGCCGAATCGCCCACGCCGCTGTCGATCGATCACCAGAGCCAGTTCCCGGCCGTGACGATCTCGTTTAACCTCCTGCCGGGGTATTCGCTGGGAGATGCCGTGACGCAAATCCAGCAGGCCGCGCGCGAGATGGGCCTGCCGGCATCGATCCAGGGAAAGTTCCAGGGGACGGCCCAGATCTACGAGGAGGCACAGGCCAACCAGCTTCTGCTGATCATCGCGGCCTTGGCGACGGTCTACATCATTCTCGGCATCCTCTACGAAAGCTACATCCATCCGATCACTATTCTCTCGACGCTGCCCTCGGCCGGCGTGGGAGCGCTGCTGGCGCTGCGCCTCTGCGACTCGGAGCTGAATATGATCTCGCTCATCGGCATCATCCTGCTGATCGGCATCGTGAAGAAGAACGGCATCATGATGATCGACTTTGCACTGGCGGCCGAGCGAAACGATGGCAAATCACCCAAGGAGGCGATCTTCCAGGCGTGCCTGCTGCGATTCCGCCCCATCACGATGACGACGATGGCGGCGCTGCTGGGAGGCTTGCCGCTGGCGCTGGGCACGGGGACGGGATCGGAACTACGCCGGCCGCTGGGGATCGCCATCGTCGGCGGGCTGATCTTCAGTCAAATGCTGACGCTGTACACGACGCCGGTGGTGTACTTGTATCTGGACCGACTGAGGCTGTGGTTTGCCGGCCTGCGGCACGGCAGCTCGCACAGCGCTGCGGCGAGCACGCCAGAGGCGGTCTGAAGCGGAAGCGTCAGCGCCCGCTCTTGGGCCTGCGTGGCAGAGCGGGCGCTGACGCTTCCGCTTCAGACGGTCGCTTCTTCCCGATCAGGGACCATATCACCAACGCGCCATACCCCAGCCCCAGGCCCGTCCATAGCTTCCACGGGCGCAACGGAGCGTCGCTCTGGTCGTTCGGATCGAAGTAGCCGCTCTTGATGCGCATCGTCCACTCGCGGGACCACTGGATCTCGGCCACCGCCCAGCGCAGGACGATTGCGCCGGCCAGCACGCCCCACACCACCGCCGCCGCCAGGATCACATCGCTGCGCCGGTGTCGTCGCGACCAGGCGATGCAGATGGGGATCAGGGCGAGTATGACCGTGCCTGCAATAACCCCGAGGCTGACGAGAACGATGCGCAGGTTCAGAACGGAGGAATCGCCTCCCTCGGCGTAGGCCAGATAGCGGATCATCGCACCCAAGTCTATCGCCGAGGGCCGCGATACGCGAGCGGTCCAATCGCACCGAAATCGCCCGGTGGCGGGGGACGGCCTCTCGCTCGCTGTTCGCCGATCTACCCGGCGGCGGCCGCCAACCCCTGCGCGTGTTGAACAAGGTTCAGCAACAGCCGATCGGCGGCGGGATGAGAGTCGATGTGGTCGAGTACCGGCATGGAGCAGAAGACAAGGCGGCCCTTGTCCAATCGCTGGCTGCCGATGACCATCCCGCTGCTGTACCCGCCGCCAACGCAGTAGCCCACCGCAAAGGCGGCGGCGATAACTTCGTCGGGAGGCTTGCCGCAGTCGAACAGATCGTGGCCGACCACCTGGTCATAGTAGTGCCAGTCGAGAATACCGCCGGATTGCAGACCGTCGAAGACCGAGTGGCGCTTGGCGACGATGTCCTTGTGATAGAGCCAGTCGTGGAACTCGCGGCCCTTGAGGATGCCGCCCAGCGGCAGGTTGGCCGGGGCAACCACTTCCCCGCCGCTGATGGGGGCCTGGGTGAGGAAGGGACGCGCTGACAGGAGCAGCGCCGTCTGGCCCTGGCGAACGCGGGCTTCGAGCAGGTCCCAGGACTCCTTGGAATATTTGGGCCGGCCGACGACGATAAGCGACCGCGGCGACGACTTGGGATCCATGTCGCCGCAGGAGTAGCCACGGGCAATCAGCCATTCCACGATGCGACCTTCCAGGCCCCACACCGCCAGATCGCCCCGGCCACGAGGCAGGTCGGCGGGATCGGATACGTGGAACTTCAGTCGATCCCCGGCGGCCGTGCCGCCATGCTGAAGATCGGCCGCGAATACGTACTCGCCCGCCGGGAGTTTGAGCGTCACCTGTTGCTTGAGCGCTGGCACCGCGAGCGGCGGGCGATGTCCGGGCTCAGTCGGCTGCGGGATTTGCACCTTGGCGATGTGCTCCCAGGCGACGCCCTGCGCCCCGAGATGCGGAAGCAGGCGGGATATTCGCCGGGCGGTAGGATGTCCTCGTTGGCGAGAACCGCCTCCAGGTCGATCGGCCGGCCGGAATACGCGTGGGTCGGCTCGACGAACAGGCACCATCGCAGCGGCGCAAAGCCATCTTCCATGACCTTGGCGATATTCCCCTTCCACCGTCGCCAGAACGACCAGATGCCCTCGCCGGTGTAGGCGTGATCGAGCATGCCCGTGAGGTTGTAGCCGCAGAGGTTCGGGTTTGACCGGATCAGGTCGAAGGCGATGCGGCGCTGGTGCTCGTGGACGCGATAGCTCTCGCGGAAGAAATCGTTGGGGAACGGGTAGACGCCGTCGAGGCCAAACCGCTTGAGATCCGCGATGAACCGCTGGCTCATGCCCTCCAGCAGGGCTCGGTCGAGCAAGTCGGGCGGCGCGGTGAACCGAGCGAAATCCCGGAGCTCGTCAATGGCATTGAACTGGCTGCCGATGCCGAATTCCGAGAGGAACACCGGCTTTTCCTTCGACCCGAGTTCGCGGACCATCCGGCGGTACTCGCGCGTCAGCGGCAGAAGCGGATAGACGTGGGCATCGCCGGCTCGATCGACATACCCGCCGGGAGACCAGTTCAGAGCGGGGTTGACCTTGGGCGCGTTGTCTCCCTCAACTCCCCAGACCGGCTCCCATTTCGCGCTGCCGGGATTGGAAACCGAGCCGATCGTCGGCTGTGCATCCCACCGGCCGCTGCCCAGCAGGACGAGCCGCGTGGGATCCAGCTCGCGCACGATCGCCAGCGCGTTGACGGCCCGGCGAAACACCGCGCCATCCTGCGTCTCGTTGAGCAGGCCCCAGATCGCGACGCTGGGATGGTTGCGGTCGCGCAGCACCATCTCGCGCGTCGAGCGGTCGAACCGCTCGGCCATCTTCGGCGAGTCGCCCAGCAGCCATGAAGCGAAGTTCTCCTCATAGACCATTAGGCCGATCTCATCGCAGAAGTCGAGCTGCTCGGGGTAGGGCATGCCGGAGATGAACCGGACGGTGTTGTAGCCGGCGACCTTCGCCATGAGCAGGTCCCGGCGCATCAGATCGGGCGTGGGCGGCACGATGTGGCCGATGGGAAAGTGGTTCCCCGTGTGCGTGCTCTTGAGGAAAAGCCGCCGGCCATTGAGATGGAAGAAGCCGTCGATAACCCGGAAATCCCGAAAGCCGAAGCGCACGCTGTATTGATGGCCGACCGCATTGGGATCATCGCCGACGCTCAGCACGACGGCCACGCAATATAGATTGGGCTCGTCGATGCTCCAAAGGCGCGGGTTCTCAACCGTCAACGAGAGCCTGTGCTGGCTCAACCCCGCTGGCGCACTGATATCTCCGTGTGCTTCGGCCAGCATCTCTCCCCCGGGGGCCAGCGCAATCTCGGCACTAATGCGGCCAGCGCCTTGCCGATCGCCATCGTTCTGCACCGTGATCCGCAGCTCGACGCGCCCCGTCTGATGATCGGCCTGCGCGAAGACATCGGTTGTGCGGACCATGGGCACGATGTGCAACTCGACCGGAAGCAGGATGCCGCCCGTCGCCAGGCCGCTGCCGGGAGTGTAGCGGTCATACGTCGTCTGATTGCGATGTGGAATCTCGCTGAGCCGATAGCCATTGATCGGCTCAAATCCCGGCTTGAGCACGCGGATCGCCAGCAGATTCGGCTGGTTTGGCCGCAATGCGCCGGTCACGTCGGCGGTAAACGGCGTCTCGCCGCCCTCGTGGAACGAGACGTGCTGCCCATTCACCCAGACATCGGCCACATAGTCCACCGCGCCGAAGCGCAGAATCGCGCGCTGATCGGCCGCGGGAAGAGCGGTGGTGAAGCGATGAAAGTACCAGGCGACGCCGTGATGCTTCGGGAAGACCTGCTGCACGATGCCCGGCACCGGCGCTGGCCTCGCATCGGCCGGCGGCTGGTTGAACCACTGTTTATCCCGCCCCTGGTTCTGCGGATCGATCGCCAGATCCCAGCGTCTATCCAGGCGCTGCACTGCGACCGCTCTTGAGCCGGCACCACGGGCGGGCGCACCCCAGACGGCCGCCACAGGTATTGTCGAGAGACTGGCGCCAAGCTTGAGCAGTTTTCGTCGAGAAGGTCTCATATGTGTTTGACCCGAAAGAATCACATTGTTGGCCCGAGTAATCAAGTGCCAGGCGCAGATGTTGAGTGCCATGAGTGCCACGGGCGGTTCATGGGTTCAGAGTGACGGTGGATGGCTCGATTGTCCGGTTCGCCTTCTGCCAGTGGGGCACTGGCGGCATGGGGATTGTCAACCGCAAGGTGCTGGGCGATCATGGCGCGCAATGAAATCAACGATGGGACTGTTGATCGCGACATGCCTTGCCTTGACTGCCTGGCCGCCAAGCCTAGCCGCCGAGCCCGGCAACGACAAGCACGACCGCCGCATCGCCGTGGGCGTGTACTTCAACGAGGAACGCATCTATTGCCCCGCCGACGAAGTCGCGTTTCAGCACTTGCAGGAATTGACCGGCCGGCAGGCCAAGGTCTACATGAATTTCCAGGGCTGGACCGAGCCGTGGAGCCAGTTCTCCACCCGGCTGGCCGACAACGCCCTCAAGCACGGCGGCGTGTTCATGGTCGTGTGGATGCCCACCGGCAAGAGGCCCGAGGGCCAGGCCGACCCGGACTGGACCTGCGCCGGCATCGTGGCTGGCAAGCACGATGCCTACATCCGCCAATACGCCGCCGACGTGGCCAAATGGGGAGCGGCCGCCAACAAACCGGTCATGCTTCGCCTGGCCCACGAGATGAACGGCGGGTGGTACCCGTGGGGCGTGGCGTTCAAACAGCCCGGCCAGCGGCACAACGGCAACACGCCGGCCGATTACGTGGCCATGTGGCGGCACGTGTGGACGATCTTCAAGGAGGCGGGGGCCAAGAACGTCTATTGGGTGTGGTCGCCGAATATCCTCTATATCAATGCCAACAACACTCGCGAGCAGGCCGAGGCGGATTACGCCGCGCTGTATCCCGGCGACGAGTACGTCGATTGGATCGGCCTGGATGGGTACAACGACGGGGTCAAGTCCAAATGGAAAAGTTTCCCGGATCTGTACGATGCCTCGTACCAGGCGATCACGAAGATCAGCAACAAACCGCTGATGATCGCGGAGTTTGGCAGTTCGGAGAAGGGCGCTCCGGCCGGCACGAGCAAGGCTGCGTGGATCACGCAAACCTACATGAAGGACATCCCCGAGCGCTACCCGCGCATCCTGCTGGTCAACTGGTTCAGCCGCGACAAGACCCGGCAGGGCGAGACGGACTGGCGGTTCAACTCATCGCCGGCCGCGTTGGAGGCGTATAAGGCGGCGGTGAACTCGCCGCTGTATCAGGGCGACGTGAAACTGGAGCATTGAGGCTTCGTAGCACGGGCATCCCCGCCTGTGTTCAACTCTGCTACCGCGCTTGCCATCGCGCGGCATATCATTACTCTTTTGACCCACCATGAGCATTCGAGTTGGCATCGTCGGCGTCAGCGGCTACGGGGGCGGCGAGGTGCTGCGCATCTGCGCCAATCACCCTGCGTTTGAGGTCGTGTATGTGGCCGGGGAAAGCAGCGCTGGCGCGCGGCTGATCGAGAAGTTTCCCGGAATCGGCAAGCTGGGCGAGCTGAGGATTCAGAAGTGGGATCCGGCCGCTCTGCCCGGCATGGATGTGCTGTTCGCGTCGCTGCCATCGGGCGAGTCGAAGGATGCGCTGGCGAAGGCGCCGGCATCGGTGAAGATCGTCGATATCGGCGGCGACCATCGGTTCGCCGAGGGCTGGACCTATGGCTTGGCCGATGTCTGGCCGGATGAGATCCGCAAGTCGTCGCGCATCTCCAATCCCGGCTGCTATCCCTCGGCGTCGCTGACAGCGCTGGCACCGCTGGCGGCCAGCGGGATGATCGACCCCGCCAGCATCATCATCGACGCCAAGAGCGGCGTGAGCGGCGCCGGTCGGGGCGGCGGATCGACGTTCGGCTTTGCGGAGGTCAATGAGGATGTGGCCGCCTACGGGCTCTTCAAGCACGCGCACGTGCCGGAGATGACCAAGGCCATCGCCAAGCTCGCCAGCAAAGCCGCGAGCCTGGTGTTTACGCCGCACCTGATCCCGATGACGCGCGGGATTCTCGCCACCTGCTATGCCCGCGGCAAGGCGACGACGCAGCAGTGTCTGGAGGTCGCGCGGAAGTTCTACGCCAACCGGCCATTCGTGCGCGTCACCGATGCGCTGCCCCACAGCAAATGGGCCACGGGATCGAACCTGGCGTTCATCTCATACGCCGCCGATCCGGAGCGGAACTTGATCATCGCCATCGGCGCCGTGGACAATCTCGGCAAAGGCGCGGCCGGGCAGGCGGTGCAGAATGCGAACCTGATCATGGGGCTGGATGAGACGGTGGGTTTGGCCGGTGCGCCGCTGTGGCCGTGAAAGTTGGATGGCATGCTCACGGCCGGCGCTGTTGATGCTAATCTGCAGCGAGAGTCTCCTCGCCGGGCGTGGGCATGCTGCGCGTCCGACGTGCATCCGGCGAGCATGCCCACGCCGGCCGATTCAAGTCGTCGAGCGAATGAGCGTCCCGCGCGGCCGGCGTGAGCATGCCACCCAACTCAACCAACTCAGTCGCTTGATCTTCCCTTGCCGCGCGCCGATAATCCGTGCATGAACCATCGTGCGGTCCGACTGATGCGAATGCGATAGAGGCCAGCCATGGCCCCCGCGCGGGCCGCTGCGCCTCCGCCGATCGCTTCGCTTCATTCGCACCGCAGGATGGTTTTCTTGTTTCCGTGCCCAGCCGACTACTGGCAACTGGCAACTAACAACTGGCAACCGACCATGAGCAAGACTTTCTATATCTCCACCCCCATCTACTACCCCAATGCCGAGCCGCACCTGGGGCATGTCTACACCACGATTTGTGCCGACGCCCTGGCACGGTATCACCGCCTGGCCGGCGATCAGACGTTCTTCCTCACCGGCACCGACGAGCACGGCGTGAAGATGGTCAAGACGGCCGCCGAGCAGAAGATCCAACCCAATGAGCTGGCCGATCGAGTCGTCGCCGTCTTCCAGTCGCTGTGGAAAGAGCTGGACATCAGCCACGACGACTTCATCCGCACGACCAGCGACCGGCACAGGAAATCGGTCCAGGCCATCGTCCAGAAACTCTTCGAGAATGGCGACATCTACCTCGGCGCCTACGAAGGTTGGTATGACGAGGGCCAGGAGGAATTCGTCACCGAGACCGAAGCCAAGGAGCGCAATTATCTGGCGTTCAACCGCAAGCCGCTCGTGCGCTACAAGGAGCCGACGTATTTCTTCCGCCTCAGCAAGTATGCCCCGAAGGTGCTCGAGCACATCCAGCAGCATCCCGAGTTCATCCAGCCCGACTCGCGCCGCAACGAGGTCATCAGTAAGCTCAAGGGCGGCGTGGATGACCTGTCCATCAGCCGCGCCACGCTCAAGTGGGGCATCCCGATGCTGCACGACCCCGCGCACGTCGTCTACGTATGGATCGACGCCCTGAGCAACTACATCACCGCCCTCGGCTACGCGGCCGACGACGACTCGCGCTTCCGCACATTCTGGCCGGTGAACGTCCATCTCATCGGCAAGGAAATCCTCTGGTTCCACACCGTCTACTGGCCAAGCGTGCTCCTGGGCCTCGGCGTGCCGCTGCCCAGGCAAGTCTTCGCCCACGGCTGGTGGACCAGCGAAGGCCGGAAAATGAGCAAGACCGAGGGGAACTTCATCGACCTCGGCCGTCTGCGCAAGGTGATCGAAACCTACAGCCTCGATGCCCTGCGCTACTACCTGCTGCGCGCCGCGCCATTCGGCAGCGACCTCGACTGGAGCGACGCCGATTTCGGCAAATGCTTCAACGAGCTGGCCAATGTGCTGGGCAACTGCCTCAACCGCACGATCAAGATGATCGGCCGATACCGCGGCGGCGCCATTCCCGCGGCTGGCGCCCTGGAGGATATCGACGTCGCTCTGGTGGCGAAAATCAATGCGCTGGCCGCCAATCTGCAAGGCGCCTACGAGCGGATCGAGCTCCAGCAGTCGGCCATGCTCCCCATCGAACTCGCCCGCGCCACCAACGGCTACATCGACGCCACCGCCCCGTTCTCCCTGGCCAAGGATCCTGCCAAGGCGCAGCGGCTCGATACGGTCCTCAACCTCTCGGCCCAGGCAATCTACCGCGCCTGTGCGCGCTCCTGCCCATCCTCCCCCACAAAGCCGCCGACGGCCTGCGCCAGCTCAACGTTAACGTCAGTGGCAAGCCGCTCGCTGAACTGCTTTCAGCATCGCTCTCCGCCGGCCACAAGCTCGGCGAAGGCATGCCGCTGTTCCCAAGAGTTGCATGAGTGAGGCGAAGGGGGTCAGTGACGACCCTCGCACCACAAACCACGGGGTGAACCTCTTGGCGTCTTGGTGGTCCATCCCTTCGCTTCAGACTTCCCGATCCACCGCCGCCGCCACGCGCTTCACCGACCGCATCATCTCCGCGAACTGCGCCAGCGTCAGCGACTGCGCCCATCGGTCATCGCATGCTCGGGATCGCTATGCACCTCGATAATCAACCCATCCGCCCCGGCCGCCACGGCCGCGCGGCACATCGCATCGACGAGGTAACTCTTGCCGGTGCCATGGCTGGGATCGACGACCACCGGCAGATGGCTCACGCGATGCAACTCGGGCACGATGGCCAGCGGCAGTGTGTTCCGCACATAGTCCTCGAATGTGCGGATGCCCCGCTCGCAGAGCATGACCTGGACGTTGCCGCGGCTCATGATGTACTCGGCCGCGAGGAGAAACTCCTCCAGCGTCGAGCTCATGCCTCGTTTGAGCATCACCGGCTTGCTCTGCTCGCCCACGCGCGACAGCAGGTTGTAGTTCTGCATGTTGCGCGTGCCGATCTGCAGCACATCGGCGTAGCGGGCCACCAGGTCGACCTGCTCGATGGACATCACCTCGGTGACGATGGCCAGCCCGGTCTGCTCGCGCGCCTCGGCCAGATATTCCAGCCCTTCCTCGGCCAGGCCCTGGAACGCATAGGGATTGGTGCGCGGCTTGAACGCGCCGCCGCGCAGGCCGGCCGCGCCGGCCTCCTTGACGCCGTGGGCGATCTCCAGAAGTTGCGACCGGCTCTCGACCGAGCACGGCCCGGCGATGACGCCCACGCGATTGCCGCCCAGGCGCATGCCGTTGACCGGGATGGTCGTGCGCTCCTTCTGCACCTCGCGCGACGCCATCTTGTAGGCCGCCAGAATCGGCACGACGCGATCGACGCCGTCGATGGTTTCAAACTTGGTGCGGTCCTTCTGGCGATCGTCGCCGATGCAAGCGACGACGGTACGTTCCGTGCCGACGATCACGTGCTCGCGCAGGCCCATCTCGCGCACGAGCCCAACGACGTGATCGACCTGTTCCTGCGAAGCGCCGGCCTTCATGACGACAACCATGGCAATCCTCTGTTCTCTGATGCGCGTGGCCAAACAAAAAGCCCCAGGACCGCGTCCCGGGGCTGTGATGATCCGAAGATGACCGAAGCTCAGGGCGCGGTGCTTGTGGGCGGATAAAAGTATCCGCCAAAGGTAAAGCCGACCGCCGCGAACGAGCCAATCATGCGAACTAAAGTACCACCGTTTCGGCGGCTGTCAAATGACGCAAAGCAATGCCAGCGGGATTTTCAGGTCCGAGGGTTTGGACGAATCCGGCCACTTGGCTTAGAATAGCGCCAGTGTGCCGGATGAAGCGGCGCGGATACGGGGCGTAGCTCAGCTTGGATTAGAGCGCCTGGTTTGGGTCCAGGATTTTGAACGCCTCAAATACCCCTGATTTCAGGGGTTTTCGTGTTTCTGGGCCGAGTTTTACAGCCAATTTCATCATTTCTTACAGCCAACTTTGCACCCGACCTACGCAGATCGGGCCTGAAAGACCCATGGTGATCGTCGATGCTCCTGCCGTTCAGCATCGCCGCACCCAATCTCGTCCGTCGTCATCAACTCAACTGCTTCCTCTTCTTGGCAACGGTCGTGCTTGCTCTGTCGTCCCCGTCCTGCGAATCGTCGGCCAATGCGGGCCGCTCCAGCTTGTCGATGGCTGGCAGTGCGCCACCAACGATACCCGCGATATCGCCGTACATTCCGACGGTGTTTTGCATGACCCGCTCAATCAACTTTTCTCGCTTTGCCCAAATCTTGAGCGTCGCCCGTTTTTCAGCGTTGAGTTCGTCCTGCATTTCGCTGAACGCCTCGACGATGGCGGTCACTCGCGCCTTGAACTCCAAGCCGCTGAGATAATCGTAGACCAATTCCATTTTATCGTGCCGTCCCTCCGATGCCCGCCTTGCCGTCGCGGTCTCTAGAATCGTCAGGCGAAGTGCAGCAGCCAAGGGCATTGCCAGGTACGGCGGGGTGATCCAGACATTCTCTCGGCACTCGAAGCTGGGAACGTCCTTCGGCATCGTCTCTGATACGATCACCGCAATCTGCGCCTTAGCCGCCAGGGCGTCCTCCTTGAGCTTCCCAATCCAGTTGTCACTCCAATTCTTGGTGCGTTTGCTCTCCCATATGACTGTGCCACAGGGCTGGTGCAGTTCGTTTCGAACGTGCTGGAGGATGTCGCCGCCGTGCTCGCCCTTGGGAACAGGCACGATCTCATCGTCGCCGAAGCACCGACGAAGCGCGCTCTCAATGTCGATTTCCAACACCTCGCCCTGCACCTGTTGCGATCCCTGTTCGGCCTTCCGCTTTAGCTCGTCGATTTGAGCCTTCATCGCCTCCAACTTCTTGTTCGATTCAGCTTCCCTCAGTCGGTGCTCCTCGTCCTTCTCCTTCTTGACTTCTTCTTTGGCCACGTCAAGGCGGCGGGCCAATTCAAGATCAAATGCCTTCTTCTCCTCCTCAAATTTCGTGCGTTCCTTTCGTAACGCCAGTTCAGCCTCCTGCGCTTCCCTAAGAAACTGGTCCTTCGTCGCGAGGTCCGTTCGCAGTTCCTCAAGCTGCTTAGCTGAGGCTTGACTGGCCTTCGTTTCGGCCTCTTTCCTGATCTTCTCGCGTTCTGCTTCGATCTGCTTCGCCTTCTCTAGCTCGAAAGACTCCTGCGCTTCCCGCAGCTTCTCTCGATCTCTAACAAGCTGCAACTCCTGTTGCTGAGCCTCCTTCAGCTTCTGCTTCTTTTCGCTAAGCTCGGCTTGGAGGGCCGTCATCTGAACAGCCACCGCCTCTTTTGCCTTCTTCTGCTCCTCCGCAGTGAGCTTCCTCTTCTCCTCAGCGAGTCGCTGGTCCACTTCCTGTTCGAGGTTCTGCTGCGCGGTCTTGAGGGTCTCCTCTCGTTTTCGCAACTCGGAATCCTTCTTCGCGACCTCGGCCTCAAGCTGCGTCTTGATTCTGGTCGTCAGCGTCTGCTCTAAGGCCGCTGTCAGCGGCACATTCGTGCCGCATTTCGGACAAGTGATGGTCGTGGTTTCCATGATCTCTTCCTTTTCTCAATGTCGAGGTTTGCGTCTGCCTAGCCTGCATCATACCGCAAAAAGCGTGAATGCTCATCAATATCCGATGGCCCTGTCAACGTATGGTCAGTATGGTTTCGGACGCCTGTTGCTCGATTTCGGCGCGGAGGCGTTCAACGAGGGGTTTGGCGAGGGCCTCGGATAACTCGATCTGGTTCCCGCATTGCGGGCAAATGACGGTGTTCGTGTTGGCTTTCATCTTGTTCTCCTTTACGCCGCCTTCTTGATGCGGCGGCACGTTAGACATGGGTGAAAAGCCCAAGGCTTTGGGCTTTGGCACAGGAAATGGGCCAGAACGACGCCGTTTGGCGTATTAGCGTCTACCCCAGAATAGGGACTACTTGTGGGGTTCACGCTAATCATGTCGAGAAGGCGGCTTTGCTTCGCCAAAGCCCATTCAGGCAATCGCATTTCAATCTCGACCTCCCGCGCTTCGCCATCAAACGTCATCCTGCTGATAAGAGCCTGCGCCAGACCTCTGAGTGACTGCGGCGGCATCTGGTCCAGGTCACTGCCCAATCTGGCAAGCTGCGCCTGTACGGAGGCAGCGATCTCGCCAGCGGTCCCCCGATCCACTTGCTGGGCAGCGTCAATGGCCTTCAGGCGCTGGGTCAGGGCCGAGAGTCTCGCCTCCCACGACTTTATCTTGTCGCGCAGCACATCGCGCCCGACTGCGCCGCAGTTCTCGATGGCCACTTCGAGTTTTCGCTGAATTCCAGCCTTTTCCTTAAGCACGCTTTCGCGAGATGCATCATTTTCGCGAAGCTTTTTTCGCTGTTCTACAATCTGCTCAAGGGCGGGAAGTGGAACCTGCGTGCCTGAAAGTACTTCCTTCAGCAGTTCCTTGACCTTACCCTCTACGACATCGGCGCGAAGACGGTGACTGACGCCGCCAAGGGGCCTCTGGAACTGCACATGCGGCACGTAGTAATGCAGCGTGCGGTTCTTGTTGCGAATCGACGTGCCGTTCATTTTCTCAAGCCCATCCTTCATCTTCAGCACGTCTCTCAGGAAGTACGGGCTGTCTGCATGCTTGTTGCGGTTCCTCTCGCGGCGCGCGCCCTTGGCCCTCCTCGCATCCCTCTCCCATCGTGCATTCATGCACTCTTCCTGATACTCGCGAGCGGCACTGCGTACTGGTTCGTCGAGAACATCCGCCAAATCGGGATAGTCCATCTCAATCCAGTGTTCCCTCGGTTGCCAGATCACCTTCTGGGACGGGTCGTTGGCGGCGATCCCGTTGGCTTCTCGGATTGGCTTTGCGGGTAGAGGGCCATTGGCCGATCTGACGTAATAACGGCCCGTCGCCATGCGGTTCGCATAGCCCTTGCCGAGGTAGATCGGGTTTTGCAGGACGTTGAGAACACTGGTGAGCCACCAGCCCATCTTGTCGCGCGGTGCTGCCGCGCCTTGGCGGTTCAACTCGTTGGCAATCCGATATGCGCCCCACTGGTCAACGAAACGCCTAGTGAAAATCTGCCTAACAATTCGCACCCGCTCAGAATCACCCTTTATGAAGGTGGACCTCTCCTGAGGCTGCTTCACCCATTGATGCGTCCGCTTGCCAGTGCAGTTCGGTATTCTTGTCTCCTGGCCTGTTGCGACATTGATGTGAATGAGATCGCGATTGGCGCATTCTCGCAGGATATATGTCGGTTGTCCCTGGGAATCCAGGAACAATCGGTCCACTCCGTAGGGCGTGATGACCGTGTGCGGACGCCTGCCGTCCTTGATCGCCTTGATTGCGCCAGATGCCGAGTTACGGGAGAAAGTATCCGCATATGCATTGTTCGCGCTTCCATACAATCCGAGTTTCATCCACACGTCGGGGCCATCAATTATGCCCTCCTTGACCGTCACCAACAGAATTCCGACCTCCTTCAACTTGCCCCATTGAAGAATGGCCTCAGTTCCACCCTCGCGCGTCAAGCGGCTGTGATCGACCGCGAGGAGTACCTCGAAGTCATCCGACTTCCGCTTCTCGTCGATTACGGACTCTACCACTTCCATGTGGCCGTGAACGGAAGCGGAGAAGTTCTCACGCACTTCCTCACGCACGATAATCATCCCGTTCTCGGAGGCGAACCGCTGAGTATCGGCGCGCTGCCTGTCGGCGGAATACTCCTGCTTGCCTGTGCTGACGCGGATCAAGACCATGCACCGCTTGCCGCGAAGCTGTTCATAGATCATGCCACACCCCCTCTGCAAATCGGCCTTGCGCCGAGCGCAATCCAATCGCATGGCTCGACGATACCTTCATCGACGGTGACGATTCGTATCCCCGCCGAGGCCATCTCGTCCGCAATCGCCATGCTTGTGCCTGCTGACTCGCGGGTAATGCGGGTCCAGTCTGTCGCGAGCAGAACCTCGAAGTTGCCGTCGGTTCTGCGCTGCTGAAAAATCTCATCGAGCATTGAGGCGTTATCCGCGCCAGTTCCGCTGACGCCTTCGCGTACTAGGACGCTCAGCACCTTCAGGCCGTGCTTCATCGCATACGCCATTGCCTTCCGTCGCTGCGCCTCCACCCGCTCCTCGCTCATCTCGCCTGAGCGGATGAGGATGACACAGCCTTTGCCATTGAGAACCTTGCCTTTCATGGTCTCCTCCGTTGAATTTCACGGTCGATCATCTGGATGACGAGCATCTCGACTGCGCGCTCGAAATCCGCCTGCTCTTCAGCCGTCTGCTGCCGCACGGTCATTTTGATCGTGATTGGCAACCGCCTCCTTCTAGTTCTTGGTCGAGCGGGACTTTCCTTCTGCACCAGCGGATTTTCTTCTTCCATGGCTCACCTTCACCAAATCTCGAAAGCTCCCGCGAGACACCAGTGGGCGACGTGAAAAACCTTGTGCTTTCGGTTGCCTGAGAAATATTCGAAGTGCGTCAGTGACTTCGGGTTGTCCTTGCCGCCCGTCGCGTCGTGGTCAGGCAGGTTGTCCATCGAACGGGCCAACGCGAGGCCGAGAGATCGGGCGTCCCGCGCGGTCATCCGCTGGCCTTCATGAACGAAATACCCCGACGTGATCGGGCGTGTCCCTTGGAGATGCCAGCCATACTGCATGCCCAATCGCAGGAGTCTGAACCAATCCTCATGGGCGACAACCATCTCGGTGCGATGCTTTCCGCGACCGCGCCTCAAGGCGAACGGAGGCGCAGGCGGGTTGCCGACGACTGGTATGCCCGCTAGGAAAGCGGAATCGCCATCCCAGCCATCGTTGTCCTGCTGGGGATCGAGTTCCTTCGTTGTCACTAGGCGATGAAAATAGAACGCGAACCTGATCCTCTTTCTGCATTTGGGGCAGCGGCCCAGAATGTCGGCGATGGAATAGACCGAGCCGCGAGTTACGGGTTCCCTCCTCCAATCCGTTATGTCAGCGGGCGTTAGCCTCAGCATGCACTCGAAACACATCAGCACTGTGCATGCATCGGCGCACCATTCAGGCATTTCCGAGCGCATAACGTTCTCCTTCAGGCGCGAACGGAACGTGAAGTTCGAATTGAACAGACAACCCGCATCTGGGGCATCGATAATCGAGACGAGCCACGAAAAGGGCGGGGTCTTCCCTCACCTGCTCCGATCCCAGCGCCGTCACGCCGTTCGGGTTGACGAAACCATCGCACCAAGGGCACGAAAGGCCAGGCAAGCTGTGGGATAGCCATTGTGGAAGTCGAATGCTCATGTATCACTTGATCTTGAAACAACCCCGCCCACAAAAGGCGACGATGGTTTCGATAAGCTCTCGCCCTTGGCCACTGAATGCCTCCAACAGATTGCACGACATCCCGTCCTTGGGACGACGCATGGCTTCGCCGTTCACAATGACCTCCACCGTCTTGTGCGCAAGGGCGTCGTGCTTCGGGATGTCGTCGAGAACCGACTTCAGTGCGAGACTCAACTGGCGCGCCTCCACCTTCCCGACCTTGTCGCCCTTATTAAGGCCAGACGGACGCCTCTCCCATCCGCCCACGACGGCTAGCCGCTGGATACTCGCCCAACACCCATCGTTTATGGCGATGGACAGGACTTGCCCGCGATTTTTCTGCCTTAACGCGATCTGCATGGACGCTCCTACTTAAGGTAAAATCTCTCGCCAGCCTCCTCGACACGGACTCCAGACGGCGGGATTTCACCCGTCGATGCGACGTGCTGATCGAGAACGGCCTTCGCGATGCTCTCGACTTTCTGTACGGCGTCAGGGCAATGAACCCGCGCCCACTCGATCACTCTGATCTCGTCCTCAATCACGATCTTGGCAGGCACGGCACGGAAACCGATCCGCCCTGAGGGCAAGTTGAGGGATTTCCGCCGACCTCCCGATTTGGCGATTTCCCTCGCCGCGAACGTGCGAAGCTGCGGCCCGAAGCGAGCTAGGAAGAACTCCTCCTCGCGCTGGGCACGCCGCCGTTCGCGTTCGGCCCACGCGGCGACCCGCTCGGCGTAGGCGCGGGCCTCCAGAATCCGCCGCACGAGCCAGTTGGCGGATTCGGCGTCCCGCACGCAAAACGTTTCAGGAACGCTTGGCTCCGCGTCCTGTAGCTCCTCGACGATGGCGGTCTCAACACTCTCAGTCATGGTCAAGCTCCTCAGCACGGCTGGATTATACCCCCGCGTGGAAGAAAAAGTAAGAATAAATCAGAATAGTGGTAACAATTCTTACATGGACTGGCCTGGAGCAGACGATGTAATGGTCAATATGAACCGAAAGGCCAAGTTCAACGTGCTGGTGGACCCTGAGCTTGCTAATGCTTTTCGCGAAGCGACCGAGGCACATCTGGGGCGGTTGGGGCTGTGCCAGGCGGCTGCGATGCTCGCGTTCTTGGAAATGCCAGTGGAGGAGCAGGCCGCTCTAGTGCGGCGTGTGTACGAGGCGGCAACGCAGGAGCAGATGGCCGCGCTTGTGAAGTCCGCTCGCGACGAGCAGCGGCGGCGCGCCAAGGCGAAGGGCTGACTGCCGTAATCGCTACGGCTTAATCGTGTACGCCGCTGAGGGCCAAGAGCCACCGCTCGCGGTCATTGAGGCTTTCGAGCGTTTTGTCCTTGTTGATGCGCAGCCGCTCGGCTACATCCTGATCGAAATTCTCCAGCAGCACCTGCCGTGTTGCGGCCATCTGCTTTTGGATTTGCTCATCCAGTTCGGATTGGAGCCTGTCGAATGCGGCCTTGATCTCGGCTTCATTGCGGCACGTCTGATACACCTCGGCGATGCGCCGCTCGATGTCCACGCCTGATTCGATGGCTCCTAGCACCTCGTCACTCGCGCCGAAGACGCCGCTGAACAGCTTGAATTTCTCGCTCAGAAGTTCGTAGACCCGCTGATCCGCGTGATTGCGGGTGTTAATGAAGTTCAGCACGACGACATCGTGCTTCTGGCCGTAACGATGGCATCGGCCAATCCGCTGCTCAATCCGCTGCGGGTTCCACGGCAAATCATAATTCACGACCAGCGAGCAGAACTGGAGGTTGATGCCCTCTGCCGCCGCTTCCGTGGCAATCAGCACCGTCGCACGTTCACGGAATTCCTCAGCGATAGCGGCTTTCATGTCCACAGGCTTGGACCCTGTGACCATTTCGTCGCCCTCGTGCCTCTGGACCCAAGCCCGATAAATGGCCTGCGACGCGGGATCGTCGTTCGACCCATTGAGCATCGCCAGTTGTCCGTCGTATCCGTTCCGCGAGAGAAGGTCGAAGAGATACGACTGCGTGCGCCGCGACTCGGTGAAGACCACGGCTTTGCTGGCCGCACCCAGGCTCACCGCGCGGTCGAGCGCCGTTGCCAGCGCGGGGACCAGTTTCTCGCCTTTCGCATTGGTCGTGATCGTATCGGCGAGGGCTGCGAAGCGGCGTAGCTCGGCGAGTTCATCCTTGAGCATCGCGGGGTCGATCCGCCCGTCATTATGGGCCTCCGCTTGCCCCTCGTCCGTCACGTCGGCATCGGAATCGGCGATCTCGTCCTCAAGTTCGTCAATGCCCTCGATGGCCCATTCCATAAATTCCGCGATGTCCATGCGGCGGCTCGCGCTCTCGGATTTGAAAACCCACGACTGCGATTTCTGAGTGCGTTTTGCCAATTCGCGCTGCGTCAACCCCGCCGCCTCCCGCATCTCGCGGATGAGAGCGGGGACTTTCTGGTAGATCAGCGAATGTTGACTTTTCGCCACGCCCCTGTTATCCGCTCGGCCCTAGCGTGAATCCCCTTGGGATTCACGCTATGATGTGTCCTCGGCTGCGGATCGGGCACACCGATCCGCCTCGAAAACGACAGCTAGGAGGAACGCCCATGATCCGCTTCGCATGCGCACGCTGCGGCCAGTCGATGAAAGCACCCGACGAATTTGTCGGTAAGGGCGGCAAGTGCCCGAAGTGCGGCACGATGAACACCGTGCCATCACCCACTTTACAACAGAAATTGGCGGGCGGTCGATCACCATTGCCGCAGCCAGATGGCCTCGCCTCCGTTCCTGAGGCCGTTCAGGCTGCGGTCCCAGCCGCCGCGACGACGTTGGAGGAAGCGACTGCCGCTCAGGCGATCAACCCGTCACATCGGACAACGACGGCCCCCTCCCGCCAGAGCGGGAACCCCATGCTGCTGTGGGGTGGCCTCGGCGGCATTCTTGTTTTAGTCGTCGTGATTGGCGCATGGATCGCCCTCAAGCGTCCGTCCGAGAAGGGTGGTTCCGCCGAAAATCCAGTCGGGAAGACCGCGCAGCAGGATGATGCTGCCGCGCGAAAACTTTTCACGGAAGACCCCGCTCGCAGTTTCGAGTCTTATTGCGCCGCGCGCTGAAGGCAGCAGAACAGAAATGCACGGAAGACGTTGTGAAGTTGGACCCAACCAAGTTCTTCATACGCCTTAACTCTAAGGCCGCGCGGGTAAATGTCGCAAAAACCAATAGCCTCACGACGCCGTATCTCGCAACCATCATCATCAACCCGTCCATCGACTTCGAGAGCAAGGCGATCAAGGCGGCGGGCGGCAAGGTGGTTGGCGGCGACAGAGATGGCAACTATTTTCGATCCACCCTGACATTCACGTTTACCTTGACTTTCGTGCCGAGGGATGGGCGATGGAGTTTTCAGTCGGTGAAGGCCACGAATGACTCGGACGACGAGGAGAGCTTTCGCGAAAAGCTCGACTATTTCGACCAATATCTCAACGAAAAGAGGGCCGCGATTGAGACGGCAAAGCTGAAAGATCGGATTTTGAATGCTTTTGCTGGCGCGGCAAACCCCTAAGACATCCGAGCGTTACGCTCCTCCGTCGGCTTACTACAGACCCGCTATTGCCCTCTGCAACCATCCCTTCGGTTTTCGAGCGCGGCGGGGTTGCAGTTTGCCATCAACTTCAAGGTCCACGATTTCGGGCGGCTCCCCATCAGGCTTCTCCCGCAGCACCTTTACACGCCACTCACGCCCCTTGTCGTCCGTGAAGTTCTCCCGATCTTCCTCAAGCTGCCGATACCACGCCCGTATCACATCTTCCGTGGGCTTGGCGCTGTGTCCAATAGGTTCCATCCGTAACTCGTACCTGCTCCACTGAAGGTGGGAGATGGTCGCGGTCACATCAAATTGCGTATTGTTCTTTTTGCTCATAGTCAATACCCGAAGTTCAAGAAGTTCAACAGGGCCGCAAGGCTCCCTAGCATCCATGCCCTGCCGCCAACGAACAATTACTTGCCATCCTGCGCTTCTTCTTTAGCACTTTATGAGAACGGGTAGCATACCGCTACCGTCGTCGAAAGAGCGGTTGGTGTGCCAGAGGCTCTGCCACTGCTCACACTGGCGGGCGTAATCTTCCTCAATGTATCCCAAGTCATTGCCAAGGAAGCCGTCTATCTGCTGTTCCTGTTTCATATCCGATTATACCCACATCTAGTCAACTTGGACGAAAAGCTATCGTCTCCCCTGCGATGGGACCAGACATAGCCCGCCCGCCCCAACTGCTCCAGCGTAGACGCCTTTTCTGAGCTTCATTTGAGCCGCTTTAGCTACCGCTCCGAAAGGCTTCGCAGGCGGGTATGTCTGAGGGCTTGCTCAGACCGCCCCCCAACGGGCAAAGGAAAGAGAAGAAACAAGGACAGAGTTTCAGCCTTTCCCCTGCTCATCGGGGGACGCAGCATACGACAGGATCACAGGCGGTTTAAGCCTTTCGGGATGTCGAGCCGCAGGAAGCACACCAGTATACGACTGGCGGGCAATACACCTTGTTTTCATTTGGTTTCGGAGGCAGTTACACAACTCGCAACTCCTGTGCCTTTGGCAGGCAGGGGATATACAACCCCGCGCTGTTATCTTCCTCTTGCCTTGCGACAAGCTCCAGTGACCGTGCCAAGGTCCAATCGCAGCGGACTCGTCAGCCTCATATAGATGAGGCGGATATGGCATGGGGGCGGATCACACCATACGCCTTTCCGAGCATGTTCTCACCACTTGCTTTTAGGATGGGTGAAGGAGCATCCCTTTGTGGGGGAGTCCTCGACAGGCAACGTATTTCCCAACGGCCCTGTCTATCCATAGCCCTCATGATCTCCAGAGGGCGGGTCTACCTGTTAGCTCACCTTCGAGCCATCCCGTATCCTTTAGCCGCGCGGGTTTCTTTGGTCGCGGGGCGGCAACAAAAAAAGCCGCCATGCGTTAGCGCGCTGGCGGCAGGAAGCCCGTTCGCACAAGGAAGGTAGAACGGTGACAAACTCAAATGTCGTTGATCGTCTTCGGACTACTGCAACCTTGTGCGATACCAGCGGCGCTAACCGCTATTCCAATTGTACTGAAGGAAGCTTTCACTTCCTCTATTTGAGTGATCGGATTTTCTCCCGACCTTCAACAATCAACTTGATCGCCTGCCATCATACCCGCGAAATAGGCACTTTCTGGGCGCAACCCTAACGGGGGAGGGGGTGTCGGCGCAAAGGACTGCGTTGCTAAGGGGGGGCTAACCCTTGGCCGCCTCGCCACATGCTTCTTCTGGCGGAAGGGGCACAGCGGCAACGATAAAGTTGCCTTTGCCGTCGTCGCGGAGCGTGTACAGGTAACGCCAGTCTGCCCCGTTCCGTTCCTCGTTCAGTAGCTGTCGCATGGTGATGTTCCAGATAGTGATCTCCTCGTCCTCAACCCACGCCTGATCGTGTTGCCTAAGCTGCTGGAGATACTTCTCGGCCTGCTCCCGCGACGCGAAGACCAACGGCCCAGACGGAGCGTCTGGATTTCCCCCGTTGCTAAGCCCGATGTGGTCGTAGCTGACGTGGTAAAGAACAAACACATCCTCCTCTTGCTTCGCGTTGTCCCAGGCACTCGCTCCGAGCGCCACCATGCCATCATTCATCGTCATAGTTATCCTCCAAAAGCTGCGCTACATCTTTATCAGCGTGGCCGAAACGCTCGTCCAAGTCGCTGGTTCAGCTTGTGCCGCGAATTCCGCCATTCCATCGAACAACAACAGTGTAGCGGCGATTTAAGCACTTTTCGGGTTAGGGTTGCTGTTAGGTAAGGCGTCCCTGATGGCTTCGAGAAGCCGTCGCTTGTCCATCAGCCACGCCATTACAAATGCATAGCCTCGTCCCGCAAGCTCAGGAGGACGTTCGACGCACAGCCCGTTGAACTTGATATCGATGCGCAGGAGTCCGCATAGCTGACGGGGCGAGCCTGGCGCGGGAACGAACCAGACGTTGAAATAGTCCGCGCCGTCGAAATGCGCGATGAGAATAGGTCAAGCTGAACTTGGCGTGTAGCGGCTTTTCCATTTCCATAATCTGTTCTTCCATTGTCTTGCAGGATGCGTGGCGGGGGCGGGGCCTGCCGCCCCGGCGTCGTTCCGACGCCGTGGGCGGCAGACGTATCATGCGGGAACCTCGTAGGGCTGAAGTCGCCCCTGAATGTTGTAGAACGTCGCCCGACAGCAGCCCGTCTGCTCCACGAATACCTTGACGCGCTCTTCCTGCGTTCGGTATCGCGGGTCATTCAGCAGCGAACACACAATCGCAGTGGCTCTATCGCCGAACCACTGATCGTAGAGGTATTCCCGCCAGTCGCGAACATGGTACAGTTCGATGGCTTTGTTGTACCAGCGGCAATCAATGTATGGCAGGTAGGACAGGTGTTCCCCGACAAAGAGGTAGACTTCGTTGTAGATGTGGACGAGGGCATCAGGGACGTTCCTAAAGAACCAGTCGCCCGCGTGGGCATGTACGTCTTGGATGCTTGGCTCAAACAGAAACGCCGTGGCGCGCGACGCAATGGGTTCCAGTTCCTCGCGGTCTGGGAACCTGTTCGCGATGATGCACGTCCGCGTCGTCGTCTGAAACTCGTCGGGAACACCGAATGCCTTCGGCTTCTTGATGTTCCACTGCACCATTTTTGTTGAAGTGCCATCGGTCACAGACGCGAGTAGCCCGACGAGTTCGGTATCGGTCAAGAGTCCAGGCACATCGTCAAACACGAATAGCTCGTTCTTGTACTGGTGGAGCAGTTCGTAGAGGCGAGGGGCAGTCATCCGCCGTTTGAAGCGATGGAACTTGCCGCCGCCCTCGAAAAAGTAACTTTTGCCAATGCCAGGTCGTCCAAGGACCACAAGGCAGTTGATGCCGCCTTCGAGCCAGTAATCGCGTAGGCGGTCCAGTTCGTCGTATTTCCTGATTACAGATGGTCGTAGTAGCGACATGTGGGATTATACCCAGACGCCGCCCGCACCGCACAGCAACTATCGTTAAACAACAGCTACTGCGGAAATGCTTAGACTGCTTAGACTTAGTGGAGTTGTCGCATGAGGCGAGAGCCGAACTCGCTGTATTCTTAGACTGCACTTAGATCGATTAGACTGGTTGGACGGCCCAGACCGCCAGGCCAAGCGATTAGATGACGCCATCCGCCTTCAGGACTTCGCGCCATCGCTTCAGCGCGACTGTCAGCTTCCTGAAGTCGTCAGCCACATAGGCCGCATCGGTCCCGCCAGGCGTTGCAGCACGGTAAAGCCGCTGGACGTGTGTTCCGAAGTTATTTTCGAAGTAGGAGGCCCCGATCTTGCGAAATTGCTTGAAGGCGAACTTCACCTTCAACTTTTTCCGCAATCGGTTCATCGCCGTGGAGATATTGCAGATTTTCGCCTTGCCAGCCTTGGTCACGCGTAAGGGTCGTCCATCCTCGTTGAGAAGGACGTGCCCATAGGGGTTGTCACGCGGGGCCGCGTGCTTCTGGAGTAGGGCCGCAACTTCAGGCCAGACGTAGGCCGTGGTCTCGAAGTCGTTCTGGTGCGACGTGCGTTCCCGCTTCCGTGTGATGTAAAGCTCACCATCGACAGGGACGAGATGCTCATGCTGCAACGTGGCGATATCGCACTGGTAATAGCCCAAATTCAGCGCCATCAGGATGTAAAGCCGTACCCGCTCGGATGCCGACGCGAGAAGTTGCTTGAGAAGTACGGGATCGTACTGAGCGATCCGCCGTGGGTTGAATTTTCGGAATCGGAAGATCCGCTCGATGCCCTGAGGGTGGCGATAGGACATGGCAGGGTTCTCATGACACCAGTTCAGCAACTGCCTGAAGGTGCGGAGGTAATCGACGGCGGTGCGCTTGGCGATCTTGCCATTAGCGACCTTTCGCATCCAGCCGTCTTTCAGGGACTCCAACTTCGTGCAGGTCAGGTCGTCCAGCATGTTGGTGGTGTCGATGAGCGGTTCGCCATCCGCGCCAACGCCGTTGAACACCGCCTTGAGCGCGTCACTGATGCAGTTGAACGAATTGTCCTTGATGCCCTGTTCGTCGGGAAGACCGATCTTCTGCCGCTTGTAGGAGAGAAAGGCGTCCTTCGCCTGCTCAAGGGTCATGCGCCGCCCCTTCCGCTCGTCCTCTTTGGGTTCAGATGTGGTGATTATCAGGCCGCGCTCTTCGAGTTCCTCGGCGTTAGCCGACCACGCGAACTTCTGCGCTACAGTCGGCCAGACGGGGAGGGGGTATGGTTCACCATCATCCACAAGATCGAGAAGCTCATCCTTGAGTCGGCCCTTCCGCTCCTTGTATTCGCTCACGATCTCCTGCCATTCATTCTGGAGCTTCGCGGCTCTCAGAATCGCTTCGGCTTGATTGTCGCCGTGGTACTGATACGATCTGATGCGTTGTCCGTCCGTGGTCAGGTGGTAGCCGATCCGCGTGTACCACTGGCGGGCGCGAAGATGCCAGAGGATCGCGGGGAGTTCTCCGCGAGTCGCAGTGGATTGTGCCGTCAACGCCTTCATGGAGCGTCTTTCTACGGCAGGTGTTTTCCACTTTTTGGGTTCTTTACAGCCAACTGGCCCGTTTTTTACAGCCAACTTGGCGAAATTGACTGATGAGACGTGAAATGGGCTGGAATGCTAAGATGCTGGCCCAGAACAACTTAGGACGCGGGGCGTAGCTCAGCTTGGATTAGAGCGCCTGGTTTGGGTCCAGGAGGTCCGGGGTTCAAATCCCCGTGCCCCGATTTGTAAAGGCCTGAGATCGAAAGGTCTGCGGGCCGTCATTCCTGTGTCAATCCCCTCGGCAAGCGTGGCACTACACTCTTGGAGTGCCTGCCATGCCACGAAGCCGACCTGCATCGTCTTCATCTTCCCCGCGCCACATCCATCTCCATCGCCCACAGCGCTGCATTGGTCAGCAGCCGGCGGAAGGCCGGGTTCTTGAACTCATCCTCGCTGCCCAGCGACGTGTAGAAGATCCGCCCGCCCTTGTAGGTGTTGGTCCAGGCCACGGTTTCGCGAATGTCCTTGCCTTCCAGCCGGCCGATGAGCAGCGGACGGGCCGATTCGGCCAGGTTGCGCGACCGATAGAGCGTGGACGTCACCGACCACAGCCCACCGGGCAGGCCGCGGAGGATGGGATGAGCGGCCGCCTTGTCGGCCAGTTCGACCTTGGTTGTCGGCCCCTCCTCGGCTTTGTAGTGGTTCTCGTAATGCCCGCCGAGCACCTCGACATCAAAATGGTCCCAGGCGACGTGCTGATCGTCAGGTGGTTTTGCGGCGAAGGCGTGGCTGGCTGTCCGCAGCCCGATCAGCGGCCGGCCTTCCTCAAGATGATGGCGGACGAACGCCATCTGCGCGGTGGGCGGTGTTCGACGGCGCGTGGCCACGACCAGCAGGTCGGCATCTTTCGCCTGATCCAGGCCGGGGAAATCATTGCCATCCTTTTCGTCGGCATGGAAGATCGAGCAGCGCATGCCCAGCGGCTCAAGCTGCTCCTTGAACCAGGCCGGCAGCGTGGTCTTCAAGGCATATTCCGGCTCGCCGATGATGAACACCACGTGCGGCTGGCGCGTCTGGCCGAGCAGATCGTCAGAGAGGATCGACGGACAGACGTATTTTTCGGTGTGCTCGATGACGAGCGCCGTGCCGCGCGCGTGGCTGACGAAAGGCGCCTTGCGCGGGTTGTACATGGTGTCGGTCAGGTTGCGCACGAGCACTGCGTGTTTGCCATAGCGAGCGAGATTGCGCAGGCCGAATGGCCGGCCCAGCACGCACATGTTCGTGTGGACGCCCATGACGATGACATTCTTGATGCCGCGCGCGGCCAGGAGGTTCCATATCTCATCGCCGCGGTCACTGATGGCGTCGCCGGCTTCGATCTTGATGGCCGGGTGCTGGCCTTTCCAGGCCCGGCCCTGTTTGCATTGTGGCTGGCAATCGCATCCGCCATCCGAGGAATCCACCGGCAGGGCGGGCTCGGAGGCGAGCTTATTGCACGAGCGCGAATCTCGGCGGGCACGTCGGCGGCCTTGGGCGCATCCTGCGCGAGCTTGCGCTGGGGCGTGTCCTTGTAGGTGTCCATGCAGTCGCTGGGCGAATGGATGATGAGCATTCCCTTGGCGCGGGCGGCCGAGACGGTTGCGTTCATGCGGTCAACCATCTCGCCGACGCGGCGGGTGGCCGATGCGCACCAGTGCTTGTCCCAGACATCGCAGATGACGACGGCGGTCTTCTTCGCATCCCACTTGATCGTCTCTTCGATAACCTCGTAATCGGTTGGGCTGTCCTTCAGCGGGATGCGCCGGCGGGATTTGAGCGTAACCGCATTCTCGGGATCAGCCGCGTAAGCGGCAATCGCCATCGTGGCCAGGACGCCCAGCACCAGGAGTTTGAGCATGAGGTTGCCTCCAAAGGTCATTAGACTGCGCGCGCCGACGAACCACAAGCCGAGGAGTCGAAGGCGTCACCGATTCGGATTCACCCTCGCCCGCTTGGTGTCTCGATCCAGATACAGCGACCCCCAGAACCAGAACACGGCTCCGACGACGATCATCACGCCGACCACGGCGAAGCCGACGTTCATATTCCCGCCCGTCCTGTCGGTGATGAAGCCGATGATCGGCGGAGAGATGGCATCGCCCAGCGCGTGGATGACCAGGATGTTGACGGCGAACGCGCCGGCCCGGATCGACGGATGGGTGACGTTGGCCAGCGCCGTGTTGCTCGGGCCGGTGTTGAAGAAGAGGAAGAATTCGGCGATGAAGACCAACACCCACGCCGCCGGGAACGGGCAGAAGAGCATGCCGATGAAGAACGGGAAGACCAGCAGCAATCCGCCGGCCGAGACGATGAAATACGCGCCGCGGATGCGCTGGCGCAGCCAGTCGCCCGCCATGCCGCCCAGCAGCGTGCCGAGGATGCCGGTGAACAGGGTCATGCCGCCGAAGATATAGTTCACCGATTGCGCATTGCCCCAGTGCCGGAACTCCTGGACGTACTTGGGCATGAACTGGGAGATGCCGCCGATGGAGAACGTCAGCGCCGCCATGCCCAGGCAGTTCAGCACGTAGCTCCTGTTGCGCAGCAGGGCCAGATAGTCGCGCGCGGTGGGCTTATGTGCGACGACGGCGTCGGCCGATCCGCGCGGCGGGTCCGGCAGCAGAAAGCACAGCGCCCCCAGGGCGATGCCCGGCGGAATGACCGCATAGAAGCCCCATCGCCAGTGCCCGATCCCCGCCGCCGCTCCGCCCAGCGCATATCCGATCGCGCTGCCCACCGGAATCGCCATGTAGAACCAGCTCAGCACTTTGCCGCGAATGGCGACCGGGTACAGATCCGAAATGATCGTCGGCGCCACCGGCCCATACGCCGCTTCGCCCACGCCCACGAACATGCGCGTGATCAGCAGCATGGTATAGCCGCTGGCCAGACCCGATGCGCCGCTGGCCAGGCTCCAGAGCACCACGCCGATGGCCACGATCGCCCATCGCGACATGCGATCGGCCAGCCAGCCGAAGATGGGCGGCGTCAGCATGTAGGTCATCAGGAACGCCGTGGTGAGCCAACCCTCCTTGGTGGTGGCCAGCGGATCGCCCGAGAGCATCTCCCTGCCGATGTTCACCAGCACCGCCGCAAGGACCATCCGGTCGATGTAATTGAAGAGGTTGATCAGCAGCAGCAGCCCCAAAGCCGGCCGAGCGCCCGGCAACGCCGTGTCCCGCGCTGTGCTGTCGGCGACGTGATCTCCCGTCGTTTCCATGCGGCGGCGAATCATCCTACCCAGCCCACGAAAATGCAAATGACGGATCGCAGCAACGCGCGGAGTTGGCGGAATGGCCGGTGAATCGCCCGGCCGACCGGGTCGCGTGGCTCACCGACCGCGAGGCGGTCACGGTTCGGTTTTGCGGGGAGGCGGGTTCAGCCAGTTGCCGGCGTCGGCCGGCAGTCCCGCCTGGGGAACGAGTTCCAATTCACTGCCGACGTTCCTGGAGAGGGCGGTGGGGGCGGTGTCGATGGCGATCTGAACTTGCTGGGTCCAGAGCTTGGACTGCTGGGCTTGAATCTGGCCCTGAAGGGTGGCGGCCTGATGCTTGAGCTCCAGTTGCTGCTGGCGCATTTGGAGCGTGGTCAGGGCAATGGCGGCCGCACAGGCGAGGCAGATGATGAGCTTGAGCATGGCTTGTAGCACAGGCGTCTCGCCTGTGGTTAGGTTCCGATTTCCAGACGCCAGACACAGGCGGGACGCCTGTGCTACTACGAGGACTTGGCCGGGAGCTTGAGCACGAGATTGGGGTGGATGATTTCGCCGCGGATCACGTCCTTGTTGAGGTTGCGAATCCTGGCCACGAGGCTGCCGTCGCCACACTGCTCGATGGCGATCTTCCAAAGACTGTCGCCCGGCCGGGTGGTGTAGGTGACCGTGGGTTCGGGCTGATTGGTCAGGACCTTCGGGCGGGTGTCATCACGCGGCGAAGGAGCGGAGCGGTCGGCGGCGGGTTCAGTCGGGATCAGGTACTTGGTTCCAACGATGATTCGGTTCGGATGAGTGGCCAGATCGGGATTGGCGGCGATGATCCGATCGCGATTGGCTTTGGAGTTGGCACCGTAATACTTGACGGCCATTCTGGAGACGGTATCGCCTGCGGCCGCGACGTGCTCCTTCGTGCCCTGGGCAACGGTATCTTCAGCGGCAGGGGGAGTTTCGGTCCCGCGCCTCTTCACTGCGGCCGGTCGGAGTGCGGCGATCTTCGGTGGGGGGGGCCGGGTTGCGAGACTCATCGCCCGGCGTGCGGACGGCGCGGCGTTCGGGCGCGGGAAAGCGGACGATGGCCTGGCGCGTGCGATCCGGGTTGTCGCCCGCGATGACGACCTGGCGATTGGGCTCGACGCCGTTGACATTGAGATTGCCCTGGTTGCTGGCGCGGGATGGAGTGGCCGTGCTGTCGAGCACCGTTTCCTTCAGATCCAGCAGCGGCACGCGCGGCGGCTGGTTTGAATTGGAGGAGTAATCGGCCAGGAGCATCCCGATGACGATGATGAAGGCCAATCCGATGAGCAGGCTGATCTTGGTTTCGCGCGTCATAGCCACTCCGGGGTCAGTTGCCAGTTCGACTGACACGGCTCGCGAGCGAGCCGGCTAAACCTCAAGCACGCGGAGTTTGGCCGAGCGGCTGCGCGGGTTGCGCTGCATCTCGGCCTCGGTGGGAGTGACCGGCTTCTTCGTGAGGATGCGCGCTGCGCCGGCCTGCTGGGCCGAGCGGAACGCATACTTCACGAGCCGGTCTTCCATCGACTGAAAACTGATCACGCCCATTCGGCCATGCGGCGATAATGCCGCCGGGGCTGCGCAGAAGAACCTGGAGGTTCTGCATCTCCTGGTTCACGTGCATCCGCAGTGCCAGGAACGTCCGGGTGGACGGATCAATTTTCGCTGTGGCTCCGCCTCTTATCGGGACGGCCGAGCGGACCAGTTCCGCCAGCCGACCCGTAGTTGTAATCGGCGAAAGCCGGCGTGCATCCGTAATCTTTCTGGCTATGCGGCGGGAGAATCGTTCCTGCGCAAGTTGGTACAGCAGATCGGCAATTTCCTCCTCTTTGGCGCTATTCAGGAAATCCGCGGCGGTGCGCGTGAGGCGCGGGTCGAGACGCATGTCCAGCGGCATGTTTTGCGCGAAGGACAGGCCGTAGGAATCTTCAAAGAGCTGATTGGTGCTGACGCCGAGGTCGGCGAGGACGCCATCGACTTGTGAAAGGCCGGCTTCTCTCAAGACCTCGCCGAGTTCGGCGAAGTTTGCGTGAAAGAGCCGGACACGGCACGGCGCTGGGGCGAGGCGCTGCCGGGCATATTCGAGATTACGCGGATCGACGTCGAGGCCGATCAGCAGGCCGTTGGAGGCGAGATGCTGGGAGATGGCCAGGGCGTGGCCCGCCCGGCCGATGGTGCAGTCGACAAAGACCTGCCCCGGCTGAGGGCGGAGCAGGTCGATAATCTCGGCGAGAAGCACGCTTTCGTGGCCGGTGGTGGGAAAATCCATCAACTTAAGATTATTTACCTTGCAACCGCGCTGGCAAGCTATTAGGATACTGTTCGTATCCGAACAGAGCCGGGCATCCATTCCCACTGCCGCCCTTGGATCCCAGGCCAAGGGAAGCAGGCCCCATCTTCGGGGCATGCTCTGCCGGACACGAACGGGCAATCCGTTGCCCTCGGGGCATCCTCCGTGACGCCCTACCACCGCGAGTGGTCGATAGATAAGCAGAGCCGGGCATCCGTGCCCAACTCCCTGGCTGGCAGGCCAGAGAGGACCATCCGTGGGTTGCCCCGCGTCGAACATGAACAGCTCTGTTGGGTCATTCGTTGTGGCCCTGTAAGTTTCGGGGCGCCTTCTTCTCCGAAGTCAGCGCCCCAGCCGGTTCAACTCGGAATCCTCCGTGACCCGAGGATGCATCCAATCTCCGCGAATGCACCGCGATCAAGCCGTTGGCGGTCGTGGTGGCTGGCCATGCCGGCATCATGCCAGCCGTGGTCGGCCGCGGCTCCGCCGCCAATTGTGGGTTAACAAGACCGAATGGTCTCTGGGGGTCCGTAGCCATCGCCGGCGCCAGTCCACCGCGCCAACGAAGCGATTTGCCAGTATTCAGCCCGGAAGCCCGCGGCTCCATTCCCAGTCAGGCGCCCGACTTGCGCCTGCTGCGCCACTTGCGCTTGCTGCGCCTTCATCGCTTGTTCGTCGATCTCCTTCTGTTTCGAGAGCAGCTCCTGCTCTTCGGTGTCCCAATCCGGCCGGTTCCAGAGCTCGATGTGATCGTCCACACCGACAATGACCAGTTCGCGATTCAGCGCCGACCGGGCGATTTCCTTGTCTTGCAGAATAATGCGACCTTGTTGGTCCCACTGAAGCCATCTCACCGTGCCCAAGTGCAGCCGTTTGTACCTGACCATCGCCTCTTCGGGCGACATCTCGCCTTTCTTCCTTTCACCAAGACTCAGGTAATACCGGTCCGGATACAGCCAGATCCGATTGTTCTGTTGACGCACCAGAAACAGTGCGCCGCCATCTTCCGTTGGGTTTATGAGGCACCTGACCTCGGATGGTATCAACATCCGATTCTTGCTATCGACGGATACTTCGTAGTTGCCGTAGAACTGGGCCACAGGACTCACTCACTGAAATGTCCGGCGAAGCGTCTCTGGAATTTTCTGGGTTTCACTGGGCGAATCAGGTCTTCATAGGTCAACGCAGGGAATAATACAACGGCTTGACCCACTTGCAAGAGCAAACTGTTTTTTTTCTCAAGGATCGTTGAGGGCGAGGCCGATATCGTTGAGTTGCGCCCGATGTGACAAGGGGTTGCGGATCGCGCAGGGGCGGCAGGAATTCTGGCGTCGCCTGTATATTCGTAAAATTAAACTAATGTGCAATTTTGACTTGGCGGGGCATAAATCGCCGTCGCCAAAGCAGTAGCGCAATTGCCGCAAGAATCGTCATCCCCACGCAGGAAATAATGTAGATCCAGGCTTCTCCCGCTCGCGTCCCGGAAGCGGCAACCTGCATCGCGCCGATGATCGGGCTGAGCATCGGCGCTGTTCCCTCAAGCGAAACGAACTCCAGCCGCAGGTAGGACATCAGCAGCCCTCCGACCGAGAGCATTGTCAGAAGCGCGCTGACGATGAACCGACCGTGCGCGATCGCACCATAAGTCCCCACATCCCCGCCATTAACACCCACAGACAGGTATAGACCGCCACCCACCCCACTTTCGCCGCCCCTGTTGCCGATAGCACCCCGGCCAATTGCGTACACGGCAGGGTGAGACAGGGAAGAACCACCACCTGCTCCCATCGCCGGAACAGAAACGCCAACAGCATTGCGGCCCCGCCGATCTGCGCGATGAGCATTTCGGTCATGGCCGCATGTTCGGGCGGCCGGATGAAACCCTCTGAGAACCGAACCTGCATCGCCCCCAGCAGTAGCGCGCACAATTGCACGCCCAGCCACAGCGCCAGTGGGGCGAACAGAGAGCCCGTACCACCCCGATCAGCGCTCGCTCTGACAATCGGCTCGGACATCTGGCCAGCAGCATACGACATGACGCGTGCGCGGCAAAGTGCGTGCTGTGACTGCGGCTGCTGCTACTGGCCGCTGCCTGCCTGCACCAACGGGTTCTCCTCGGCTGGGTAGAGGATGCTGTCGAGACGGATGTCGATCCACGAGTGGCCGCCATCCACGCGATGGAATTGCTGCTGGAGCCGCACCAGTCGATTGATCTTGTCGGCCGGGGAGAGCTCGGCATGGAAGGCCATCTGGATCGGCTCGCCCCAGCGGATTTCGGTGTTGTGTTTGGTGAGCAGCGTGATCTGCGGGTTGCGCGCGACCTTGCGCCCTTGAAGTTGGCCACGTTCACGCGATAGATATCCTCCGCGACATTCCGGCCATAGAGCAGCTTCACCAGGTCGATGCCCGCCTGGAGATCCTCGCCATTCCACCGCGCGCGATCTTTCGGGGGCGGAGCGGCCGCGACTCCGTCGATGATGCGGATGTTCACCTTGCCGTCGGCCGCGAACATCAGGCGGGGACTGCCGCCGTTGATGGGGAAATGCGCCGGCAGCTTCACGCCTTCGACATCCACCAGGTGATACTGATTCCGCGACGCAACCAGCGCGATGGCGCGCGAAACTCGCAGTCGATCTCGATGGTGTCGCCGGGCGACTGGCCGAAGATTCGCCGCACCTGACGGACCTTCTTTACCCAGGCGTTCTTCAGCAGGGCGTCGTTGATCTCGCGCAGCAGGAGCCTGTCCATCGCCGAAACCGGGCGGTTGGGCGTGGCGCATTGCACGATCTGGGTGGCCAGCGCCTCGCTCATCCACACCGGCCGGCTCTTGAGCACGACGGCCGGGACGACGGCGGCCTGCGTCAGTTCGCCCTCGACGTGCGACCGCACGCGCATGAAGCCCCAGCCCGCCGCGCCGAGCAGGCCGACGCCGAGGATGAGCTGGATGATGGTGGTGATGCGTATCCGCCGTTTGGCGTTGTCTTTCGAGGCCATGGGCTCACTCTTGCTTTCCGGCGCAGGGAGAGAGCGCGATGCGCCATAGGGCTTATCGGACGGGTGTTGGGGAAAACTGGAGGACCGGAGGGGCGAGAGCGCGACGAGACTTGGGCGTTCCGTTAGAATCGTGTAATACAGCGGTTACTACCCGCCAAGAAGGCGGCCCGCTTCGAGCAGGAGGAATGGACAGTGACTGACAAGGAGAAGGAAGGCGGCCAGGATCTACCTCCATTTGACTATCAACGGGAAGGAGCAGCCGCCCGCCGAGTACGCCTGGGATGACTACCTGAACTCGGAACTGGTTGCCAGAGGCATCAGAGCGGTGTCGCCGGACAACGAGAAAATCCGGTTTGCGCTGGGGCTACGCTTTGGATTCCAGCGTGCCGAGTCCCGCTTCGGAGACGGGTTCTTCAACGCGGTGCTTGGGCTGGTGGTTAGAGAGGAAGGATTCGCGGAACACGCCGAAGTTGGGGACGTTCTCAAAGACGTACATACCAATCGCCCCCACATGGGTGGCAACGGCTACACGGATTGCCGTGAGATGATCACCGGGGCCATCAGTGACCGAGCCCATGAACTCGTGGAGCGGCTAGGTTACACTGAAGGGGAGGCCAAGGGAATCCTCGTCGGGGCCATGGTCGGGGCCATGGCGCGTTATCTTGACGAAAGATTCACAGTGACTGACCGAAGGCGACTCGGATGGGCCTGAGACAAGCGCAGCCGTTCGGTCAGCAGAGCTGAATAGGACGCCAACGGTGCTCACAGGAAGCGGCCGATGAAGTTGCCCGCATCGTCGTAATTCAGTGATCCATTGTGGCCGAACTCCTGCCAGATGGCGTCGAAAGCCGGCCTCAGTGCTTGCGCGACTGCGTGCAGATCGTCGAGGGCATCGGTGTTGTCGATGGCGACGCTGTCCACCACGATGCGATCTTCCGGGTGAAGGCGAACGGCCCCCGGGTGCTGGAACTTGAGGGCCCAGGAATTCCGGTAGAACGCGAAATCCTTGACGCCAAACAACGTCATGCCGAAATACAACCTACCCACCAGGCCAAGATCCCTGAGAACGCCGAGCCAGCCGCAGACGGGTGCAATTATCTGCTGCTCGAAAAGGTGTGAGTTGAGCATGCCGGCTGTATTGGGCAGCATCTCCTCCGGCAGGTTGCGGAACGGCAAGGCGTGGTCCTTGGCGGGAATCAGGCTGAGTGCAACGACGCCGCCATCGCACACCAACCCGTTGAATTGCCCTGCCGCCACGCGCTCCTCGAAACTCCGCCTGGCCTCGTTTGCCCGCGCGACGACCGCCCGCTCGGCTTCCACCTGATCGGCGGCTGGACGCGCCCTGGCGGTCCTGGAAACAAGCGCGATGGCATACCCAAGCTCCAGTAGCACGTTCGGGTTGGGAAGACGTTTGGCGTCTCGCTGTGTCGCCGCGTCGCCGGTTGCGACATAAGTCACGTCAGCCAGGAACACACCGCATTCGTCGATCTTCTGGAGAATGCTGTCCGCGATGGCCGGCGTGCCCGGCACGCCTTGGGTGTCCTTGTCGAGCGCGGGGCGAGGCGAATCCTCAAACTCCGCCTGCGCCTGGAGCTCCGTGATAGCCTTCTTGGCGGCCTGCTCGATGAAGCTGCGATTTGCACCACTCGGTCGGTCGCTCTGCCAAGCATAGAATATCGTGAACTCCATCAAGGTTCCTCCCGGCAGCGGCCTTCTCGGTCAGCACCTTTATGCCCGCAACGCCCGATGAGTCAATAGTCACTGACATCGTCGTGGCGCTGAGGACACATGCCGCCAGAGAGGCAGTTTCGTGTCGTGATCATACCGCAGACCGCAGGCAGATTCGTGAGGGATGCCGTTGGTCTCGGCCGGAGAAAGCGAATTGGCTGGACCGGCTGCATTTCGAAGCTCGCGGCGCCACCGCAAAACAAAGCGTGCGATAAATCGCCGCACTCCAGATTCATCCCGCCGCCTTTGCCTGCTGGACCTGCTGCGTGCCGAGCGCGCGGCGGAGCTCCTTTCGGCAATGCACGGCGTTGCGCTTGTAGACGCGATCGACGTAGCTGCGCACGGTGCCGCGGGCCAGGCCGAGCCGGGCGGCGATCTGAGGGAGGCTCAGGTCCGTGTCCAGCAGAAAGCGCGTGAGCTGAGCGCGGCGTTTGGACGGGGCCGGCTTGGTGCAGGCGTTGCGTTTACGCCGAGGCGTATACCACGACGGGCGCTTCACCTCCCGGCCATAGAGCAACCCGCCGCTCAGGTAGGTCACAAGCTCGTTCCAGCCCTTGGAGTCCAGCCGGCCATAATCATGCACGCCGTGGCATTTCTGACATGCGAAACACGGCGCATGGGGTTCCAGCGGATCGGGCGAGCCGGAGGGCTCTCTGGGAACCCAGTGGGCCAGGAAGCCGGGGATCGGGCAATAGATGCGTTTGGCCAGCTTGCCGCAGCCGGGGCAGACCCAGCGCCAGCCGAGGAACTGCTGGCCGCATTTGAAGGGGCCGTAGACCGGGCGGCGGATGATCGTCTGGGTGAAGGCCTCGGGGATGTGCTCGGAGACGCAGCGCCACATGGTGGCCCAGCCGGGATCGTCGATCTGGTCCAAAGGGAGGCCGGCCGGGTTGAGCAGTTGTCGGGTGTAGAGGATCGCGACGTTGGCATGCACCCCGCCGAGGCCCTTGACGTAGCGGACGGAGAACTGGCCGCGTTTCATGGCCTGACGCACGACCCAGGGAGTTGTGCCGAGCATCTTGGCCACCTCGCGAATGATCTCTCCGGGAAAGGGTATCGACACCGGTTGACAGAGCCACGCGAGGTCGTGCGCCTCCAGAGTGACCTCGTGCTCGACTCGGCGCCAGAGGTGGTTCTCTTGATCCCATGACACCGGGTGGTCGGGGACCATGGGAAAGCGATATGGCGTCAGGCGCGTGTCGTTGTGCGCACGGCCAGGCACCAGGCGCGGTGGGGCCGCTGCATGTAGGCGAGCCTGCGCCGGGCCTTGCGGGCGGCCAGTTCATCGGGGTCGTTTTTCAGCATGGGGCCCACTCTGGCCCAGGCCTCCGCAAGCAGCTTTCCAAGATCGGGGTCCATACAGGCTCCTTGTAAGAGACCTCCTGCGCTGCCATTTCCGCTTCCGCGGGAGGCGCGCCTCTCTGTATGTCCGGTGGTGTTGCGCAGATCGGACGGCGATTGCGCAACATGGCGCAACGCCGGGAACAGGCCATCTCGGCCAATGGACCCCTCGCGCCGGTTCGTTGGCGGGTGCTGCACGACGCAAGCAGACATGCAGACCAATGGTGGGCGAGTGAGTACACCCACCCTACATCTTTCTCCGCAGCGCGAAGATGCCCCGGCCGGCCTTGACCTTCATGCCGTCGGAGAAATGCACCTCAATCGGCTCGCGGGCCATGTTGCAGACGACGTAGGTGCGCGTGCCATCTTTGAGGAACACCGCATACAGTGGCCAGTCGGCCGTCACGTCGCGGTTGACGTGTCCCAGCGCCGACAGGTTGGCGATCCAGTGATAGAGATTGGTGCGCGAGTTGCCCGGCTCGATCTTGATGCTTTCGCCCTGTTTCTGGAACTGGGCCATGGCATCCTGCGGGTTGTCCAGCGCGCGGTACATCCAGATCAGGCAGGCGTTCATCTCCCAGTTGGCGCCTTTCTTCGCCTTTACCATCCACTCGTAATTCCGGCGGACATATTCGGGATAGAGGCCCAGGTAGAGCGAGCCGCCGTGGAATGGCAGCCAGTTGATCGTGTGGACCTGCTCGGGCTTGCTGCCGAACCACGTCTCATTCACGCTCTTGGCGCCCCAGATCATCGTGACCAGCGGCGGCGCGTAGGCCTTGGGGCGGTTCTCGCCGAGGACGTCGAACCAGTACTCGTTGATCGCCTCAACCTCGGTCGTGTAGAGATAGATGCCCAGGTCGCGCAGTTTCTCATCGCCGATGGCCTGGCCCAGCAGGATCAGCGCGCACCAGGCGTTGGTGGCCTCGGAGGAGGATTCCTGGTTGTTGCCATCGGCAAACTGCGCGTGGCCGGATGCCCAGGAGTGGCCGGCGTAGACGTCAAAACTGCGCAGGAAGGGGAACATCGGATCCGCGCGATCGGCGCAGGCGATGTCGCGGATGATGAGGCGCACCATCGCCCCGAACTTGTCGTCGGCCATCCACGCGGGATCGTTGCGGGCGATCTCGGCGGCCGCGCGGATGAAATAGCCGTAGTGGAAGTGATGGTCGTTGAGCTGGTTGTCGCTGCCGTAGCTCGGCGGATAGCCGATCAGCGTACACCAGGGCCGGTGATAACAGAAGACGTTGGTGTTCTTCGCCTCGCCGCGAGCATCGGCCGCCGATAGCCAGCCTTGGAGGCGATTGCGAAGCTGCTCCAGGATCTTCTGCGCCGGCGCGGCGTCAACGCTCTGGGCGGCGATGGCGGCGAGCGTCGCCTGGCGGCCGAGATACTTGCCTTCCCAATACGTATCCATGGCCTTGGGCGTGGGCTGGCGCAGCTCATCCTGCACGTAGCTCATCAACTTGGCCTTGTCCGCGCCGCCGGCATCGGGCAGAGCGGGCAGCACGCCGTGGAAGATCATGCTCGTCTGGAATGACGAGCCGCGCGCCAGTTTCATCTCGCCGCGCACGCTCGCGTAGCTGGATTTGAGCAAGGCGGCATCGGTGTTGCGCCATTGATGGGGGTAAAGGGCAAAGAGCGTCTCGTTGGCCGAGCCTTCGTATGCCTTGAGCGTGTAGGTGAACCGCGTGATCACCTGGCTGGTCGGCCGGTCGTAGCTCCATTGCACCTTGGTATCGACGACGTGCGAATGCGCGACGGCCGCGAACATCGCCAGAGTCTCTTTGGTGTTGTCCGGCAGCACGGCCAGGGAAAACCAGTTCTTTGCGCCACCGCGGCAGATGAGCGATTTGGTGCCGATGCCGGCCCAAGTGACGCCGGTCGGGGCGAAAAGCCCGTAATGCCGGCCGCCGACACTGGCACCGAGTGTTGCGCTATCCGCGCCGCCGGCCCAGATCTGCGGATCTGCTCGGAATGTTATTTTCGTGTTGCCGCCCTGATACATCGCATAGACGAACGGGCTGCCGTGGCCGTAGGCGATTTTCATCCCCCGGCCCGCTGACATGAACGAGGCGGTGACGAACCAGTCGCTGAAGCTGTCAAGCCGCGCATCGGGGAACTGATCGACATCGCTGTGCCCCAGCACGAGGTCGGCCCCGCCGTCGGGCATGCCGGCGATGATGCCGACGGCGATGACGGTCATGGACTGGCCGGGATAGTAGACCTGCAAGCCGGCCGGCAGCGCGCGAACGGCCAGTGGATGCGGAAACTGCCGCTCGGAGAACCGGGCCCAGAGCAGGGAGCTCCAAAAGCGGTTGGTTGGCAGCAGCGGGCGGATGCTTTCGGTGGCGAAGAACTCGGCCGGCGGGCCTTTGGCGCCGGGCGGCAGCGACGCGCGATAGCCGCCGGCGCCAAGGCGTGCGATGTCGCCCTCGGCCGCAAGAACCAGAGCGGGGAAGAAAAGGGCGAGGAAGGACGATCTGAGCATGGGGGGATTGTACTGGCGAATGACGAATGACGGCACTCGTCAGTTGTCCGTGGTCCGTTGTCCGTGGACGGGTCAATGGTCCCTTGGTCAGTTGAGAGAGCCTCTCCAAGTCGCAAGATCCCCAGTGGCGGACCCATGGACCAATGAACAACGGACCCGACCACTGACAACGAACCACTGACCACTGGCGAGGTACTTCCTCTCCCGCTTCTCTCCGCCATCGCCGCCGGATATTATGCGGAATTCGATGCACGAGCCTCTGTCTCAAGCCGAATCGGAGAAGCGCTGGGTCGCCCTGACCAGCCTGTGGGCCGCCGTGGGCATCACCACGTTCAAGGTGGTCGTTGGCATGCTCACGGGCAGCCTGGGTATCCTGGCCGAGGCCGCGCACTCGGCGTTGGACCTGGTGGCCGCGCTGATGACATTCCTGGCGATTCGCATCTCGGACAAGCCGGCCGATCGCGAGCACCTCTACGGACATGGCAAGGTCGAGAACCTCTCGGCCATGTTCGAGACGTTGCTGCTGCTGGCGACGTGCGCCTGGATCTTCTACGAGGCCGCGCACCGGCTGATGTTCCACAGCGGCGATGTGCAGGTGAACGCATGGTCGTTCGCCGTCATGGCCACGTCGATCATCGTTGACTATTCGCGCTCGCGGGCATTGTGGCGCGCGGCGAAGAAACACAACAGCCAGGCGCTCGAGGCCGATGCGCTGCACTTCCAGACCGACATCTGGTCGTCGCTGGCCGTCATCCTTGGGCTGGCGTGCGTGAAGATCGGGCAGGTCTGGCCGGCGGCGTCATTCCTGATGTACGCCGATGCCGCGGCCGCCGTCGCCGTGGCGCTGATCGTCGTTTGGGTGTGCTTCCGCCTGGGCGTGCGGACGGTGCAGGCGCTGCTGGACCACGCGCCGGCCGGGATGGAGGCGGAAATCACGGAGGCGGTGGAGGCGCTGCCGGGGGTGGCCGATTGCCACAACGTCCGCATCCGCACATCGGGGGCACAGTATTTTGTGGATGTTCACGTCCTGATGGATGGGCAGCAGACGCTGCGGGCCGCGCACGAGCTGACGGAGAAGATCGAGCGGACCATCCAGCAGATCGCGCCGAAGGCGGATGTGCTGGTACACCCGGAGCCGATCGGGTAGTTCAAAGTCAATTGTCCGTGGTCCGTGGATGGGCCAATGGTCCCTTGGTCAGTTGCGGGCCTGCCCGAGTTCTCAAGATCCGAGTGGCGGGTCCACTGACCAAAGAACGACGGGCCCAACCACTGACAACGGACAACAGACTACTGACAAAGACGCACTCACATGGGTTGCCGCAACGCCTGCACTGGTTGACTTGGTGTCTTCGTGGTCACTATTCTGCTCGGATCTTCCCACTCTTGCGGCGGACCAGAATCCCACCCGGAAAATGCAGACGCGAAGATGAGGCCGCGTCGGTCGCCATCGCCAGCAATTGCGCGATGGTGCGCGGCGAGATCTGGCCGGCCGGGACGCCGCGAGCGATGAGCCAGCGGCGGGCGGCTGCCTCGGCAATGATCGGCTGCAAGCCTTGTAGTCGACTCGCGTCGAAACATTCATCGAGGACGGGGGCGGCGGATTGGACCCAGGCATGCAGATCGCGACAGGCTTGGCCGGTTTCGAGGACCGAGGGAGCGAGATCGGGGTGCGCGGCGAGGATGCGGCGAAGGCGATTGCGAAGATACGCATCGCTAGCATTGCTGGCATCTTCGCGCCAAGCCTGGCCGACCGCATGCAGATACTCGCGGAGAGACTCGCCGGGAATCTCCAATAGCGGCCGAAGGACTCGGATGCCGCCAAGCTGCGATTCGAACGACATGCCGGTCAGGCCGGCATAGCCGGAACCGCGGATGAGGCGGTGAAGGATGGTTTCGGCCTGATCGCCCGCATGATGCGCAAGGAGAACGGCGTCGAGCTTTTCGCTGACGACGACCTGCCGGAAGAGTTCCAGGCGAAGTGCCCGGTAGAGCGCGGAGCGATTGGCAGGTCGTTCGTGCAGCGCCGGCTCGATCTGCTCGCGCCGGGCGATGGTGCATGGCAACGACCAGGACTGCGCGAGCTGCGCGACAAACCGCGCGTCGCCCGTGCTGTACACACCTCGCGTCTGATGGTCGAGATGGACAACGTGCAGGTGAAGCTCGGGCCGATGGTGATGCAAAAGATGCAGCAGGGCGACGCTGTCAGCGCCGCCGGAGACGCCGACGGCGTAGCGGCCGGCCGGCACGCGGTTGACGGCGCCGATGAGTTGCGAGCGGTCCATCCATTGCCAATTGATCGTCCGCGAATCAGAATTGTCAATGAGATCTGCGATTTGCGATTTGCGATTTGAAATCTGAGATCCGAGGTTCCCGATGAGAGCAATTGTAGCTGTCGTGGCGGCGGTGCTCACGCTGGCGTCATGGCTGGCCGGTCAAACGACGCAGCCGGCGCCGAAAGATGACACGATCGACTGGCTGATGAGCAAGGCGACAACCGCGCCGGCCGTCACGACTCCCACGAGCAAGCCGGCCAGTCCGTTTGGCGTTCGCCCGCGCCATCCCGAGGCGCGGATGGGCACGATCATCCTCAGCAACAAGGAGCGGATTCACGCCGAGCTATCCACCACGCGCGAGAAGCCCATTCGCGTGTGGGATGAGCAGGCCAAGGAATATCACGACGTGCCGTTCGCGCTGATCAAGTCGCTGGAGGCGCAGATCCTGTGGGAGCGCGATGAGAAGGAATGGCACTTCAAGGAATCCGGCAGCGACGTCAAGGAATACAGCGGCAAGACCTACCCCGCGCGAGCTGCTATACGTCGTGGAGCTGGTCAACGGGCAGAAGATCACGGGCGGGATCGTCTCGCCCATCTACGCCAGCGGCGGCGAGACGACGGTTACCTATGTGCTGAACAAGCGACAAAAGGGCGACATCGGCAAGACGCTGAAGGAACTGGCGTATGTGAAGCGGGTGGAGTTTGATCGGTAGGTCGGGCACTCCTGCCCGACGTTCGTCTCGTCGGGCCGTTCATCTTGCGTGTGTCGGGCAAGAGTGCCCGACCTACCCCGTGACACGGTCCATCGCCCTTCGCGCCATCCATGCGATCACGATCACGGCCAGCGCCATTGCGCCGACGCTCAGGGCAAGCGACCAGAGTTGGCTGGGTTCACTGAAACTGAGGCGCTCCATGCGCGAGGCGGTGTAGACGATCAGCGCGGTTCGCGGGATCATCCCCAGCGTGTCGGCGCAGGCGAAGGGGATGAACGGCGCTCGCACCGATCCCATGATCACGTTGGTCATCGCGAACGGCGAGGCGCTGAGGCGCAGGAGCATGACGATGGAAAACGTTCGCCAGAATCCGCGCCCCATCAGCGCCGTGTGAACGGCCTTCCATTTGGAGTTCTGGTTGATGAGGTCCATCGCGCCGTTGCCCGCGGTTATCCGGGCCACCGTATACGAGACCAGCAACGCGCCGAGGATGGAGCAAACCGCCAGCGTCAGGCCGATGCGAAAGTGATAGGTGTAGCCGCCGAGGATCGATTGGGCGTACGTTGGCAGCAGCGCCAGGCCGCCGAAGACCCAGAAATAGACGATATAGACGGTGATGCCAACCCCGCCATGCCCGCGCAGCCAGTCTGCGAGCTTCTGGAGCAGCACGCACATGACCGTCAGGCCGATGGCCGGCATGCAGGCCGCAAAGATCCCCATGATTCCGGCCGGGCCGAGCTTGCGCATCGTGGTCTTGAGGCGGGCCCAGCGGCCGTCGGGGACGGGCGCAGCGTACGGCAGAACCCTTGGGTTGGTCTGCGATGGCACGTCGGCACTCCTGCTGGGCACATCATCCATCATCGGCGGATAGCGTACGGGACGGTTCGTGAAACGCAACGGCCTCTCGGGAGAGATGGTGGGGCAGACATTCTTGTCTGCCGTGTCCGCGAACACCCAATGGCAGACAAGAATGTCTGCCCCACCAAGCAGCCCCCTTTACTGAATCGCCCTCAGTCATTACTGATTATCCCATGGAACTCCGAAAACTCGGCCACTCGGACCTGATGGTTTCGCCGGTCATCTTCGGCGCATGGGCGATCGGCGGCTGGATGTGGGGCGGCAGCGATGAAAAGGACGCCGTCGAGGCGATCCATGCGGCCATCGACCACGGCGTGAACGCCATCGACACGGCGGCCGTCTATGGCATGGGCCATAGCGAGGAGCTTGTCGGCCGGGCCATCAAGGGCCGGCGCGATGGCCTGGTCATCGCCACCAAGTGCGGCATGCGCTGGGACAGCGAGGAGGGCAGCGACCCCTGGCCACAGGCCGACAATCAGGGCCGGCCGATCACCATCCGCAAGAACTCGCGGGCATCGAGCATTGCCCATGAGTGCGAACAGAGCCTGCGGCGGCTCGGCGTCGATGTCATCGACCTCTACCAGGTGCACTGGCCGGACAGTTCCACGCCGGTCGAGGAGACGATGGGCGCGCTGATGAAGCTCAAGGAGCAGGGGAAGATTCGCGCCATTGGTGTGAGCAACTACGGCGTCGATCTGATGGAGCGAGCGCGGCAGGCCGCGCCGCTGGCCAGCAGCCAGCCGCCGTACAGCCTCATCAACCGCGCCATCGAGAACGACGTGCTGCCGTTCTGCCGCAGACACGGCATCGCGGTGATAGTCTATTCGCCGATGGAGCGCGGGCTCTTGACCGGGCACATGCCGCCGGAGCGCACGTTCAATCCCGGCGACCATCGCGCCACGCACAAATATTTCACGCCCGAGAACCGCAAGCGCGTCATGTCGGCGCTGGAGCGAATCCGGCCGCTGGCGGAGATGCACCGCACGAGCTTCTCGCAGCTCGTGATCAACTGGACCATCAACGAGCCGGGCATCACGGCCGCCATCGTCGGCGCGCCAACGCCCAGCAGGCCGAGCAGAACGCGCGGGCGATGCAGCTCAATCTGACGGTGAAAGAACGAGGAGCGATCCGCGCGGCGTTCGATGAAGCGGCGCGGATCATGAATAAGTGAGTCCATCATGCCGAACCTGACCCCTTCGCCTTTTCCTTTACCGCCCCCCCCATCGCGCTCATGCCGCGAAAACCCTGCTGAGAGCCGGGCATGACAGCAGCAATTCGTCCGCGCCCTGCGTAGCCGGAGTCGCGCCCGTCTCCACAGCAGGCGCGACTGCCGCCGGCCGGAGGGATTCCTCAGCAGCCCCGGGCCAACTCGCGAAGGCGGGCTCCGGCCGGCATTTGCTGATCGTCACCCGGAACGTGCCGACAGCGCGGGCGGCCGCATACAGCTTCGTCGTATCGGCTACCTGGTTCGCGCAGACGGAGATCTTGTACACGCCGTTGGCCCCACGGCTCCAGCCGCCTTTGGGCGCGGCCACGGAGTACGTCGCCACAATCTTGGCGGCGTTGCCGGCCGGCTTGCGCGTGACGAACTTCGGCACTTGCTTGTACCCCTTGGGCCCGGTCACGAGCAGATTCCCGGTACGCAGTGTGGCCGCGTTAATCGCATCGTCATCGGTGTAGACCACGTTAAAGCGGTAGGCGGCCGTAGTGGACTTGATGATAGGTTTGGCGTCGGCGGCTGCCGTAGGGGCTGCGTGATGAGGTGCAGGGGGCTGGACTTGGAATATGTCAACAGCGGCATTCCATGTGTAGGTGTCGCCGCTTCTGCTGAAGCCGCCTGCAAACAGCGCCTGATTACCGACCGTTACGGTGCGGAGATTGGTTGCGGGGTTGGTTAACGCCGCGGTCAACCAGACATGGCTGGATGCGTCGTAGATATCCACGGCAGCGGACCCGGCATCCAAGCCACCCGCGAAAAAGGCCGTGGTCCCGACCGTGGCGACAGCCATTTGGTCGCGCGGCTGAGAGAGACTGGTTGACAACCAAATATGCGCCGCGGCATCGTAAATGTCCACTGCGCCGGAGGCGGCATTGTGGTCCGGGCCCGCCTGGTCTCCGCCGGCAAAGAGTATCTGGTTGCCCGCGGTTGCCTGGGCCATCCCAGCGCGCGCTTCTGAAAGGGATGCTGTGGACCACCGGTCTGTGGCGGCATCGTAGATGTCAACGGCTGCAGAGGGAAGGTTGCCCGCGAACCCACCGGCGAAGACCACCTGGGATCCCACTGCAGCCTGTTGAATGAAGGTGCGTGCCTGAGACAGCTTCGCCCTGGACCATTGTCCGGAGACGGTGTCATAAATGTCAACGACATCGTAATCCGTCTTGTCGTAGTCGGCGTCAAAGGCACATCCACCAGCAAAGAGCACCTTCGATCCGGCCTTCGCCACATTGTAATACCGTCGATCCTGCGAGAGTTGGAAGCTGGACCACTGCCCGGTGCCGGCATCGAAAACGTCCACCTCGCTCCCGCACCAAAGCACGGCTTTGGCACCGACCACGATCCCGCTGTGGAATCCGGTTGAGGGCAGAATCTTGCTTGTCCATTGGCCCGTGCCGTCGTCGTAGATATCGACTGTGTCGCTGCCGGAGGTGCCGTTCAGGAACAGCACGTGACTGTCCACGACGAGTGAGCCGACACCGTCGCGTGCTTGCGACAGCGCGGCCGTTAACCAGTGTCCGGCGGCCGAGTCGTAGACGTCCACGGTGTCTGAGGAACCCATTGTCACTGATCCCACCCGCGAAGAACGCTTTCGAGCCGAGCACCGGGACAGCAAAGGCCCCGTTCCACGGCCACCCCGCGTCATAACGCGCCTGCGACAGGGCGGCCGTCAACCACTGCCCTGTCGCTGAATCGTATATGTTCACGGCGTCCGTGATCGTGCTCGTGTCGGGAGGTGACCAGCCCCCGGCGAATAGCAACTTCGTGCCCACGCGTGCGAGCGACACTTGGGCGCGGGCCGGCAAGAGCGTATCGCGCGCCCATTGGCCTGTCGCGCTGTCGTAGATATCGACGTTCGGATCGGGATACGGAGAGGCTTGCTGTTCGTTGGCGAACACGACTTTCGTGCCCACTTGCTCCGCGATGCCGACTGTGCCCGGACTGCTAAGCGTTCCCGTGGTGTGAATGATGTCGGAGCCGGAAAGCGCAGCCGGGGAAGAGCCCTGGGAGGTCGCGGACATGGCCGCCGCGCTGTAGCCCGGACGGGACTTCTTCAACGCAACCTGGAAGGTACCCAGCGCGCCGCCGGTGACGGGCACCCCGGCGGTGTCGGTGACGGCGCCGGCGCACAGCGTGATGGTATAGGTGCCGTTATCAGGGCGGTCCCATTTGCCGCCGGGTGCGGCGAGGGTGTAGACGGCCACGATGCGTGCGGCGTTTCCCTTGCTCGGTGTCCGGGAGTAGAGCTTCGCCCATTGACGGAACTTACTAGGGCCGGTGACAACGACGTCTGCGTTGTCGATCGTCGTGGAGCGCACGGCTAGGTCATCGGTGTAGACAACAGTGATGCGTGTCGTGCTAGTTCCAGAGGCGACAGTCACTTTTGCCTTCAGGCTCGCCTGGGGCGGCTTTGCGACGTGAATGTAATTGGTAAACCAGTCCGCCGAGACGGTACGGTGTCGCCAGAGGAAGTACCACCCCGTCGGGTTGGCCGCGTCGATTGAGGCGCTGGACTCGGTGACCGTCACCTGCTTGCCATCTGCACTGACCCACTCGACCACCGCTACGTGCCCTTGGGGGTAGTTCTGGTCCGCATCCCTCTCCGCGATCGACCCGACTGACGGCTGCTTGTCCACCTGAAGATGAGCCGCGCCGGCATTATCATCCCAGCGATACGCGTCAGCCTTCCCAGCGGGCGCGATAGCGGCGAGTTGTGCCGCGCTGTAGCCGAGTTCGAGCATGCGCCCATAGGTGTACCAGGTGCAGTTACCCAGCGCACCGCCGAGATAATTTGGCGGCGGCGAAGTCGGGGCAAGTCCGTCGCGCCAGAACCAGTTCGCGCTGGTGTACGCGTTGGTTGAGAGGTCCGGCGGGGAGATATCTCCGGCCTGTGGAGCGGGGCTGAGCGAGGACTCAGCGCACCATCCGTCGGATCCGGCGTCCCAGTCCACCTGCCACCAAACGCCCGCCGTTCCGTAGGCCCGGCCGCCCATGATCTTGCCGTGTACGCCGGTCGGCTGCACGCCGATGAACGCCAAATGCGCGTCTAGCACATCAATGCTCTTCAGAGTGCTACGTGCCATGACGCGGAGGCCGACGCCGAGAGCACCGGCGGCCAGGCTGAAGGCCGCGTCGCTGGCGTCTTCGGCTAGGATCGCGTCGGTGGCGTCGCGTGCCTGGACCCGAATTCGCACTGGGGCTGTGGAGATAACCAGGGGCGGCGTCCAGGGAATTGAGCGGTCGGCGCCGGGGACCGTGCCTACGTCGTAGGGGTAAGTGACGCCGTTGTCGAAAGAGTACGAGACGCTGTAGTGATCGGCGGGAATCGTCCCTTGCGATACCGACCATGTGATCGTTTGTGCCACGCCCGTCTCCCATACTTCTCCCCCGTTTGGCGAGGTTACCGTGACGGCTGCCGGACCCTGCGGCGTGGCGCTACCGGTGACAGCGTCGGCGTAATTGGCAGATGTGTCGTACGCGTATAGCGAGTAGTAATACGTCGTTCCATCGACGAGGCTGACATCCGAGAGACTGGCGGTGTCACCGACGGAAATGACGGTGCCATTTCCCAGGCTATCGTTGACGGAATAGCAATTGCCATCAGTCGGCGCTTGGTCGGGGGCGGCAGAAGCCCGGCGAACCACGAGTACGCCATCCAGATCGGCGTCCGCAGGAGGCGTCCATTTCAAGTCGACCCTCTGGTCCCCAGGGAGGAGACTGAGCCCGGTCACGGGCGCGGGGCGCTCCGGTCTACGAGGGTGCGATTCACCAGCACGCTCACAGTGTCGCTGTCGAAATTAGCTACGGCCAGATCCAGCATTCCGTCCCCGCTGAAATCCGCAGCGGTTATTGCGTACGGGTAACTCCCCGCCGGATAGGAGACCCTCGTGGCGAAAGTGCCGTCACCGTTATTCACCAGAATGCCGACGGCGCCACCGTGCCAATCGTTCACGGCCAAGTCGATCTTCCCATCTCCGTTAAAGTCGCCCGATGTCACGGAGTCGATAGAATTCGCGGTATCGTAGCTGACCGCAGCGGCGAAGCCGCCGTTACCGTTGTTTTTCAATACGCTGACGCTCCTGCTGTAGCTGTTGGCGGTGGCAATATCGCTCATTCCGTCGCCGTTGAAGTCCGCCAATGTCAAGGCCCAAGGCTGTCCCCCCACCGGGCAATTCGCTTTGGTCGGGAAGGTTCCGTTTCCGCTGTTGACGAGCACGCTGACCGTGGAATCACCGTAGTTGGCGATCACCAGGTTGCGCGTCGCATCACCATCGATGCGCCCCGCTGCGACGCACCAAGGCTGGCTGCCGGTGGAATAGTCTATCCTCGGGGAAAAGTGCGCATTCCCGTTGTTTAGGAACACGCTCGCGGAGTTGCCGTTCTTATTCGCAACTGCCAGATCCGTCCTGCCATCGCCGTTGAAGTCCGCCGCCGCCACTGAGACGGGACCGCTACCCGTGGAATAGTTGACTCTTGAGGCAAGCGTACCGTCACCCCTGTTCAGCAGCACACTTACAGTATTGCTGTTCCAGTTTGCGATGGCCAAATCGGTATGACCGTCGCCATCGAAATCCGCGGCGGTAATCGACGCGGGCGAACTGCCCACCGCATAGGTGGCCTTCGTGCTGAAGACGCAGTCGCCTTGGTTCAACAGCACGCTGATGCTGTTCTGGGAAAAGTTAGCCACGACGAGGTCCGGCTTGCCGTCATTGTTGATATCCGGCGCGATGACGAAATAGGGACCGCTCCCCGTGGCATACGCCAGCGGGTCGTCGAACGACGCTGGCGGGGGTGCCGCCAGCAAGGTTCGGGCTTCCAGCGCTTCGAGCCATTCGACAACGTATCGGCTTGCCGCATGAATCTCAGCCCGCGAGGTTCGCCGCCGGACGGATTTTGGGGGCAAACGCCCGTGATCGCGATGACCTGACCGAAGCGAAGCGCCAGACATGACTCACTCCTTCCTCTGTGCCAGACGGGCATCCACGCGTGAAGCACGCCCGAGGAGCCTAGGCGAGGTCGCCCGCTGGACCGCCAAACAAACATGCACCGCGCAGCTTTTGGGAGATTCCAGCCGTGCGGTAGTCTCGGCACAATCCGATGGCGCAACAAGCGACATAAGGTCCGCAAGAGGCCGCGCGACAACGTTGGACCCGCCGATGGCCAGCCGTGGCCCCTCGCGGACCGCCGCCCGGCAGCGACGCGCGACCGTGCGCGACCCCGCCGACGCCCTCTCGCGAACCACAATGCGTGTAGGCGGCGGCACTGCAGACCACACGGCTGAGCGTAGAGGCTGAGATGGGGAACATGGCAGTTCCCTCGCGACCACCCAGCGTACCAACGGCTGAGCACATGCGCCTTCCTCGCTTTCAAGCTGCAAATACCCGGCAACGATCAGGATCTGGGCCTTCGGAGAAAACCCGGCGCGAGAAAGAGAACCGCCCCGAGTAAGAGGCTCAAAAATGCCCCGAGCTGGAGCGCCTCGATGTCGCCTCTGAGTTTAATGCAATAGTAGAGCAATGCCAAGAAAGGCATCGCTCCGGCAAGCGGTGCTGCCAAGCAAACGCCCCGGCGGAGGAGCGTCGCCAGCAAGGAGACGCCGCTCATGACGGGAATGAGCCAGACCAGCTTGAATTCGTTGCTTGGGACCTGCTGTAAGTCGTAACCGGATGGCGTGCCGAAAAGAAACCTGATCCAGGGCAGGAAGAAGCAGCCTATGAGGCCGAGCGAACAGACCCCGATCAGCGAATGGATCAGTCTCAGACTTCCTGATCTCGGCGGTGGTTTTGGAGGTGCGGGAAGTGAGGGAAACGGCGGATATGTCAGCGGAGTGGGGGGTTGGGGCGTGGTGGGTGGAGGGGGCGAGAAATGGAAAGAGAAATGATACGCTGGTGGGCCAGCTTGGAGGACCATGGCGCAGCGTCTCTTGCCGATTTTGCCTGCGGGGAGCACGGGGATCACCGACACCCTGAGCGTGCTGAATGAGGGGGGACGATGGACGTACTTTCAGGGTTTGTTGCCGGTGTTCACGCACGCGGCCGAGGACGTGCGGAGTTTTCGGATGTTCACGGCGCAACTGGCGGCCAACGGGCACTGCAAGCTGGTGGAGATCGAGCGGGCCTTCGGGGTGACGGGGATCAGCGTGAAACGTGCGGTGAAGCGGTATCGGAGCGGCGGGGGTTGCCGGGCGTTCTTTCAGGCGCGTCGGGGCCGCGGGCCTGGGGTGTTGACGCCGGAGAAGGTGTCGGCGTTGCAGGCCTTGCTGGATGAGGGCATGCCCTACCGGCAGGCGGCGCGGCAGGAGGCGGTGAAGGTGGACACGGTGCGGAAAGGGATTGTCCGGGGTTTGTTGCGGGCGGCAAAAAAAAAGACGAAGCAGGAGGGTTGACGGCCAGCGACAAGAGCCAGCGGAGCGTGGCCGATGCGTCGGCGGGGATGGGGATGGCGTGTACGGACAGTGTGGGCCGGGTGGCGGCGGCCGTGGGATTGGGTCCGGCCCAATCGCGTTTTGTGCCCTGCCGGGACGTGAGCTTCGGCGGGGTTCTGTGTGCTCTGCCGGCATTGAAGGACAACGGGCTGTTTGCCTACCTGGAGAAGCTGCCGGCCTTGCCGGCGGGGTTCTACCAGCTCACGCATGTCATGGTTCTGCTGGCATGCATGGCGTTGTGCCGGATTCGCACGGCGGAGCAGCTTCGCCATCAGCCGCCGGGGGAACTGGGCAAGTTGCTGGGGCTGGATCGGATCCCCGAGGTTCGCACCTTGCGGGAGAAGCTGGGTCTGCTGAGCCAGGACGCGGCGGCGTTGGCGGCGTGGAGCGCGGCGTTGGCGGAGCACTGGATGGCGGGGGATGTGGAGGCGGCGGGGGTGCTGTACGTGGATGGTCACGTGCGGGTGTATCACGGGGAGTTGGCGGTGCTGCCCAAGCGTTACGTGAGCCGCCAGCGGCTGTGCCTGCGGGGGACGACGGACTACTGGGTGAACGACCTGATCGGCCAGCCGTACTTCGTGGTCAGCCGGGAGTTCAACGAGGGCCTGGGGCAGGTGTTGCGGGAGGAGATTGTACCGCGACTGCTGGCGGAGGTTCCCGGGCAACCGACGGCGGAGGAGTTGGCGGCCGATCCATGGCGGCACCGGTTCATCGTGATCTTTGATCGGGAGGCCAGCCATCCCGGTTTCTTCCAGGAGATGTTTGCGAAGCATCGGGTGGCGTGCATCAGTTACCGGAAACAGCCGCTGGAAGCATGGGACGAGTCGGAGTTCCGGGAGTGCCAGGTGAAGATGCCCGGAGGTCAGACGTTGAGCATGAGCTTGGCGGAGCGGGGCACACGGCTGGGCAATGGGCTGTGGGTCCAGGAGGTTCGCAAGCTGAGTTCATCGGGGCACCAAGTGAGCCTGATGAGCACGGCATACCGCCTGAGCATGAGTGAGGCGGCGGTGTATCTGTTCAGCCGGTGGTCTCAGGAAAACTTCATCAAGTACATGATGGAACACTATGCCATTGATGCACTTGTGGAGCATGGGGCGGAGGAGGCGGATGCGACCCGGGAGGTGGTCAACCCGGCCTGGAAGCAGGAGGATGCCCAGGTGCGTTCCCTGCGTCAGCAACTGCAGCGGCGGCAGGCGGAGTATGCCGCGGGGGAGTTGGATGATCGCTTGCGGACGGTGGATGTGCAGCGTTATCAGCAGGCGCAGACGGAACTGCGTGAGCAGATCGTGGGCTTGGAGGAAGAATGGGCAGGGGCCAAGAAGCGTCGGCGGGAGGTGCCCAAGCGGATCGCCCTGTCGGAACTCCCGGCCCAGCAGCGGATCAAGCGTCTGCTGCCGGGCGCAAGCAATTGATGGACACCATCAAGATGATCGCCTACCGGGCGGAAACCGGGCTATGCGGTTTGTTGCGTGAAGAGTTGGGCCGCGTGGAGGATGCCCGCCCCTTGGTCCGGGACCTGTTCCGTCGCGACGTCAACCTGTGTCCGCAACCCGAGCAGAACCGTCTGCTCGTCGAGGTTCACCACCTGACCAATCCCCAGGCCGATCACGCCGTGGCTAAACTTCTTGAGAAGCTCAACGCCACGCAATGCGTCTATCCCGGCACCAACTTCACCCTTCACTTCACTTTGGTGTCATCGCAATTGCCGCGAGATCAGGAAGTCTGAGTCTGTTACGACCGGATACGTCGTTGGCTGCTCGCGCTCCTGGCGTCGGGAACGTAGCGAGCGGTGCAGACTCCGTGTGCGAGGCCTTCTCGAGATTCTGTCTGATCGGACATGACAATACCCTTTCTGTCGATGGTTGACTGGTCGGTAGCTTGACTTGGCCGAGGCACGCTTGGGTGGGCCGGGGCATGGCATGCTGGTTGCGTGTAGCCGCGGGCGGTGCGCCCGACAACCACGATGCCATCTAATCCCACAGCGCTACCGCCCATGTTTTTCGGCCTTTTGTGCCGATAGATCATCCGTGAGGCGCGGGTGAGTTGACCCGGAGGTCACGGATGACCGTGCAACAGATCCGCGCGTTGAGACCGGCCCTGTCCGGCTACCTGGACGAGTTCGCCGACTGCTTTGTCAGCTTCGACACGCGTTACCATCTCAAGGAATACGTGTCCGGCCAGCTCAGCGATCTGCAACGCAAGAGCGTGCAGCCGATCGCGCGGCTCATGGACGTGCCGCCACGGACCTTGCAGGAATTTCTGTCGCTGGCCGAGTGGGACCACGATCGCCTGCGTGACCGCGTGCAGCAACTGGTCACCCGCGACCACGGCGAGGCGCAGGCCATCGCCATCGTGGACGAGTCGGGCTATCCCAAGAAGGGGCGGAAGACCGCCTGCGTGCAGCGGCAGTATTGCGGGGCCACCGGCAAGAAGGACAACTGCGTGATGGCGGTGCATCTGGCCTACGCCAGCTTCGACGGGCAGTTTCGGGCGATGCTGGACAGCGACCTGTACCTGCCGGAAAAGGGATGGGACGCGCAGCGGCGAAAGGAGGTGGGGATCCCCACCGCGCTGAGCTATCGTCCCAAGCACCTGATCGCGCTGGAGCAGTTGCGGCGGGCCGTGGGCAACGGGATGCATTTCGGGTGGGTGACGGCCGACGAATGGTACGCGGAGAAGCCGGCGTTCATCGAGGGGCTGGAGGAGCTGAAGCTGCGTTTCGTGCTGGAAATCCCGAAGAATCTGATGGGGTGGGTGCGCCAGCCCAGCAGCGTTGACACGCCGCGGGGCGAGGTGCAGAACATGGTGCGCTGGTCGCGGCCGCTGCTGGATCAGGAGTGGGTACCGTATCACATCAAGGACACGGACGCGGGGCCGATGGTCTGGGAAGTTCGCGCGGCGCCATTCTGGATGAAACGGGACGGACGGGTGGTGGGTCCGTACTGGCTGGTGGCGGCGCGGAACGTTCTGGACCGGGATGAGATCAAGTATTTCCTCTCGGATGCGTCGCCGGGGGTGCCGCTGGAGGTGATTCTGCACGTGGCCTTCCACCGGTGGTCGGTGGAGCGGACGCTGGAGGACGAGAAGGACGAACTGGGGCTGGACCATTTCGAGGTGCGGAAATACGTTTCGGTGCTGCGACACCTGCGGATCACGCAGGTCAGCCATTTGTTCCTGGCCCGCCAGACCGAGCGGCTGCGGGAAAAAAAATCCGGAGGTGAACATCTGCCAGATGCGCCAAGCCACCAGCGCGCTGTTGGATGCGCTGACGCTTCACGACGAGGAGGACCGGACGCAGCGCCTGACGCGGATCGCCGCCGAGATCCGGGAGGACCAGCGAAAGAACGCTGCAGCGCGGGCCTCGCACGCCAAGAAGCGTCGGCGGGAACTGGAGGCCATCCGCCTCCCCGTGGAAACGCTCCGCTGCTGTATTCCGCCATGACGGGGTAGCGTTGTGGGACTAACTAAATGACTGCCGTTGGCGCCGCGGCGAGTCGGCGCTGAGCCTCGTTCTGAATCGCGGCCCGCGCCAGAGCTTTATCGACCACGCGCTTGCCCAATGGCGCAAAGCACACGCCAGCCATCTTGAAATGGATCACGCCCAGCGGGATGCCAATGATGGTCAGGCAGCACAGAAGCCCGGCAACGGCGTGCCCTATCGCCAGCCACAGCCCGGCGAAAACGATCCAGATCAGATTCGCGAGGCCGGTTCCCAGAATGCGAGCCTCGCCCAGCAGGCGCATCCACGATCTCCCGCCCGAATGGAAGCAGGATGAATCCGGCAATACGAAAGGCGGCAAACGCGAACGGCAACCCGATGACAGTGAGCGCGAGCAGCGCGCCCCCGATCGCCCAGCCCAACGCGATGAGCCAACCGCCAAACAATATCCACAGCAGGTTCAGAGCCAAAGACACGTGTTTCTCCTTTCCCAAACCCGAGACTAGCAGAAATTGATCCACCTAATGTCATCAAAATGGGCGTGGCTTGTCAAGTCTCGTCGGACACATTCCAGCGTTAACGGATTGAGGCGGAAAGAAGGAATGAAGTACATTTGTAAACGACGACACCCGCCCACCCCGAGGCACCAAGCCGCAGCCCTCATACCCCCCCCGGCTCCGCGAGGGAACTGGCGTCATCGCTGCGGTCCGCTCGCAGTTTCGCGTTCACGCGGTCCGCAGCGCAGCCGCCCGAACTCCAGGGCCCACCTCCAAACCCCATCCCCCGCCCGGCACCCGCACGCCGGCACGAACTGCCGCCCGCACGTCTCCCGCCACCCGTCAGCGCCCAAGCTCGGTATGCCTCGCGAAATTTTCACGATTTTTTTGCCGCGCGGCCGTCCGAACGACAACCCCTGCTCCCACCGAATCTTGCGTCAATCACCCCCGGCGCCGGTGTTGCGCAAATGTGATCCGATTTGCGCAACACCACCGGATATATAGAGGAGCGCGCTCCCGCGTGTCACCGGCCAACGTTTGGCCGGCGCGGACCATCACCCGCCCCTCCAGGAGCGCCCATGCCCTGCGCACGATCCGCCATCCGCTACCTGCCATCCGCTGGCAACCGGCAACTCGCAACCGGCAACTGGCAACTGGCAACTGGCAACCAGCAACCGGCAACTCGCAACTCGCAACACCACCAATCGAAAATCAAAAATCAAAAATCGAAAATTCCGCGAGGGTCGCTTGGGGTCAGTTCGGCTGCGGTTCGTGTCCGCTGCGGGGTCGCTCTTTGTCTGTTTTGGCTCCCCTTTGGCTTCGTTTAGGGCCTGCAAAATAATAAACTGGACAATTGTTGATACACTCGCCGGTGCCTTCCCGATCTTGGATAGATGCAGGATGCACGAGCGATCGAACGGATTCGTCGGATGTACTGTACACTCGCGCCGGAGATGGACGAACGGATGCGAAGACAATGGGCAGCGGCCGAAGCGCGGGAGCTGGGCTGGGGTGGCGTCACCCGCGTAGCCCACGCCAGCGGATTGTCACGCACGACGATCACGGCTGGCCTGCATGAACTGGAGCTGCCGGCCTCCGTTCGTCAAGCCGAAGCGATGCGGGTACGTCGGCCTGGCGGGGGCCGCCGGCCGCTGTCGCAGACGGACCGGGACCTGATCGCTGCGTTGGAATTGCTGATTGACCCGGCCACGCGGGGCGATCCCGAATCGCCGCTGCGCTGGACGTGCAAGAGCACGCGGCGTCTGGCCGATGAGCTGACCCGCCAACGCCACCCGGTCAGCGCCCCAACCGTCGCGACTTTGCTGCGCCAGGCCGGCTACAGCCTTCAGGCCAACTCCAAAACCCGCGAAGGCGCCGGCCACCCGGACCGCAACGCCCAGTTCCAGTACATCAACAACACGGTTGGGCGCTTCCTGGCTGGCAACCAGCCGGCGATCTCGGTAGACACGAAAAAGAAGGAATTGGTGGGAGATTTCAAGAATGCTGGACGGGAATGGCATCCGCAGGGCCAGCCCGAGCCCGTCCGCGTTCATGACTTTCTGGACCCGACGCTGGGCAAGGCCATTCCCTACGGCGTCTATGACATCCTCAACAACCAGGGGTGGGTGAGTGTGGGCATCGACCACGACACAGCGCAGTTTGCGGCCAACAGCATCCGGCGATGGTGGCGGGAGATGGGCAGCCGCCGCTTCCCGCGCGCCACGCAACTGCTGATCACGGCCGACGGGGGCGGCAGCAACAGTTCCCGCAGCCGATTGTGGAAGATGGCCTTGCAGCAGTTGGCCGATGATCTGGGACTGCGGCTGAAGGTCTGCCATTTCCCGCCCGGCACCAGCAAATGGAACAAGATCGAACATCGGCTCTTCAGCTTCATTACGCAGAACTGGCGGGGCCGGCCGTTGGTGAGCCATCAGGCCATCGTCAGCCTGATCGCTGGGACCAGGACGAGGTCGGGCCTGGTCGTCAAAGCGGCGCTGGATACCAATCAGTACGAAACCCATATGAAAGTGACCGACGAGGAACTGTCCCGGCTCAAGCTCAAGCCGGAACGATTCCACGGAGAATGGAACTACCAAGTCACACCACGACCGTGAATTTGTTCAGTTTATTTCTTTGCAGGCCCTTAGGGCCACTTTTCCCGCGACATATCTACCCAACTGAATGCACCCTACAAACTCAACCCGCTTGCCGGAGCACACTTATGCCCAACCCACCCCGCCCAAAGAATCGAAAGAGTGAATTTTTCGCGCCGATTATCGCAATCCTGCCGGATGCCGGCCGACCGGCCCCGCTCCCCATCCTCCGAAATCTGAAATCCTCTTCGTGTCTTCGTGCCTTTGTGGTGAAACTGTGCGCCCGCAAAACGAACTCATTCTTACGCTTCCGCCTCAGACGATCACTCCGAACCGACCACCGCTGGCACCGGCTGCTCCTGCGCCAGCCGTTTCTTGAGCGCACGCAGCGCGGGGAGCGTCTTGAAAAGCTCGTGCGAGCTCTTCAGACGCGAGTCGCGGTTGCACGTCCAATGTACGGGGAATTCGGCCACCGTGTGGCCTTTGTCCCGGGCGCGCATCAAAACTTCCAGGTCGAACAAGAAGCCATCCGTGACGCACTCGCCGTAAAGCTCGCGCGCGACCTCGCCGTTGTAGGCCTTGAACCCGCATTGCGTGTCAGTGAGATGCCGCGGCAGGCCGAGATACAGCCCGACCAGCCAGCGGAACATGCGCGAGAACAGCCGGCGATGCAGCGCCTGCGGATAGGTGATGACGCTGCCGCGCATCTTGCGCGAGCCGTTGGCGATGTCGCACTCGCCCTGGCGGAGTTTGTCGAGCGCCGGCAGGACATTCTCGTAGGGCACGCACGAGCCGGTGTCGGCGAACATGACCAGATCGCCGTGGCTCTCCTGGATGCCGCTGCGGACGGCCCAGCCCTTGCCGCTGTGCTTCAGCCGCAGGACGCGAAGCTCGATGCCCTGGGGCATGCGCTGATTCAGCCGCGTCGGCCGTGCCGTCGGTGCTGCCATCATCCGCGACGATCACCTCGCCGGTAAGCCCTTGCTCCTGCAAGAACTCGGCCGCTTCGCGAATGTCCCGCGGGACCTTCGCGGCCTCGTTGTAGGCGGGGATGATGATTGACAGATCCATTATGTTTAGTCGGCCTTGGGCCCGCGCAGCAGCGATACGGCGTGCAGAATCGCCGCTACGGTAAATACGACCGAACCGAACCGGTGGGTCTGATAAAGCAGGTGCTGGCCCTCTTGCGAGGGAATAGGCGTCATCGGCAGGACGGCCGAGAGGATTACCACCAGCCCGGTCAGCAGCATCGCCCAGAAGAAGAAGCTGCTCATGCCCCGGTAGCACCCGGCCGCGCCAAAGCGGCATCGGTCGGCCAGCATCAGGGCGGCGAGCGTGATGCAGATCGCAAAACCCGGAGCGACCGTGCAGTGGAGCATGAGGATCCAGCCGCGCATGGGGCTGGCGCCCGCGATCAAGGTGCCAATGCCGGTGATGGCCAGGCCGGCGGTGCAGAGAAGCATCGCCAGATAGCACAGCCCGGCAAACCAGCCCAAGCCGCGGCGCCGTGCGCTAGCGGCCGTTGGCGTGGTCGCCGGAAACTGAGCGCTGGCCATCGAGACAGCCAGCACCAGGACAGTTCCAAGAACGAGTATGAGTTGAGGCATATCGATCACTCAAGAGTTGCGGCCGCGAGCGAGAAGCGTCGCAAGGCCTTTGAATGCGTACAGAGCCAGCACCGCCGCCAGCAGGGCCGAGCAGGTGAAGCTGATGCACTTGAGCATCGGGCGGAACATGAACGACTCGGCGAAGAGATAGGGCAACAGGCGATCCTCGCCGCGAAGCTGGTGCATGGCCTTGGCCTGGCCGCCGGTCGCGGGGCCGGGCGGTGTCACGTTCGCGAAGTAGATTGGCGAGTCGGTGGCGTGGCAGTCGCCGCACCCGCGTGCGCCAAGTGCCTGCTTGGCCGGACGGACATCGTGCGCCATTGGCCAGGCATAAGGCTGGGCGGCGGGATGCTCTTCGCTGGTGAGCTGTTTGCCATTGAGCCGGTACAGCTTCCCGCCGCTGATGTAGACCGGCGCGGGCTTCTTGGCATCGGTCAGCGCGGTGAGGACCTTGGTGATCTGCTCATCGGTCAGCGGCTTGGATGTGGCGGCGGTGCGCTCGCGCACTTCCGGCAGCGCATCCTCGGCCGCGTCTTTCACATCCTGCGGCAGAATGGGCTTGACATCCTTGCCCACAAGCCGGCCCCAGAAGTTCGGCCACATCATGCGGTGCGGGGTGATCTTCTCGCCCGACTTGAGGAAGACCGGCTGAATGATGCTCGGCAGCGCGCCGGCCTCGCGATTGGGCAGCGAATAGCCCAGGGCATGGGCGAACGCCGTCTGCACGCGCTGTATCTGATCCGGCCACGGGCCCGCGTGGCAGGTCGTGCAGGAGAGCCTCTCAAAATGGACGGCGGGAATGCCGCGATGCTCAGGCCGCGGCGCGCCCATGCGGCCGCCTTGCTTAGCGGGAGCGCTCTTGGCGCCATCGACGCCCATGTGACATCCCGCGCACGACAGCGACGCCACCGAAGCATCGTTTTTCTCCTGGCCTTCCTTCTCATAGCCACGGACGGTCGCATGATCAATGCCGTTGCGGTGGCAGTTGGCGCAGGTGAAGCCCGCCCGCAAGTGTACATCGCGGTCGAGCTGCCAGAACCCGCCACGATCAATGTCGGCCTGGGCCGTGTGGCACGAGTAGCATTGGTCGGTGCCGGGAGTGCGCACGATGTTGAGGTAGCCGTGATAGATGCCATCCTGCTGCTCGAAGCGGCCTTCCAAGTATTTCAGCGGGATATTCTGCCCGGCCTTGGGCTTGCCGATCTTCTTGAGCATGCCCAGTCCCGCGGCCAGCGTCGGCGCAGGCGCGGAAGTTCTCGTATTTGGTGATCTGCTCAGCGCGGAGGTGGAAGTCGTAAGCGCTCTGGTCGCCGGCATGGCAGATCATGCAGTCAATACCCAGCGCGCCGCTGGCGCGCCAGTTGGCGTTGGGATCATCGTCGGCCGGCTGGGTCGAGGGCGGCAGGTTCGGCTCGCCGATGCCCCCGCCGGGCATATGGCGGCCGAAGGTCTTGACGAAATCGAAGTCGCTCAGGCCGATGTCGGCCGGCTTCCACGTGCCGGCCCAGCCGCGCAGCGAGAGCGGAATCTGCGTGCGCGTGCGGCCATCGGCGAGGATCCACGGCTCACCCGGCCGGCCAGCCTTGCCGCCGCCGAAGTGATAGCCGGTGGAGATGCTCTGGTAATCGTGGCACTTGGAACACGTGCCCATGGGCGAGTAGGGCTTGGCGATCACCCGCTGGGTGGCGGGATAGGGCGTGATCGGCTGGCCCTCCTCATCCGCAATGGGAATCTGATGAACGTAAGGCGCGCGGCTGTCGGTCTTTAGCGCGGTGGGCGCAGCGTAAACCGCCAGCGTCACCGCCGACAGGACCAGCGCGGCCATCGCCACACGTCGATGCAACTTCCGTAGGTGATTCATAATGTCGAGCCCTTGGGCGCTGGTGGCTGAGGGGAGATCCCGCCGCAGACCAAACGCCCATGAAGGCATTGTCGTTGAAAAGAGTTATCGCGGCAAGGCGGGGGGCGTTGAAGGTTGTGGGATTGAGTCGCGGGGATCGGTGGGTTCGTTCCGCTTGCTTTCACCGCGAAGGCACGAAGACACGGATTCTTGACCAAGAAGGCACGAAGACACGAAGGGGATTTCAGATTTCAGGATTTCAGATTTCAAAGAAGATTCGAGGGCAGATAGCGGATAGCAGATAGTAGATAGCGGGGAAGGCATGGGTGCTCCTTGAGAGGCGGATGACCCGCGCCGGCGTGACATCGGGCGGGTGGCGGGGATCGTCAACCTCTTCGGGGGTGTTTTCCTCGTTCGATGCCGTGGCGGGGGCGTGGGGGATGCAAATGGGTTCGTTCCGCAGGGGAGCGTGCGCGGGAGAGGGAGTCGAATCGGTAAGCTCTGACGCGGCGGGAGGTTGTGGGCTTGGGGCGGGGGAATCGGTGGGTTCGTTTTGCGGGCGATCGGGTTCACCACGGAGGCGCGAAGACACGAAGGCCTCGGCGGGCGCGGGCATTTCAGATCGGCTTTCGCTTTCTGGACGCGGACTATACTTCGGACCATTCCGCGAGCGGCTTGGCGGGGCAGCGGCGGGAGATGGGCAGGGAGGGCCAGCGAGCCGGGGCGGGTCCGGCAGGATTGTGACAGAAGGGGCGAAAAATTCATTCTGTCGGTGAGTTGTTCCGGGCAGGTCGGGCATAAGTGTTCTCCAGCATGGGGGTTGAGAGTCGAAGTGGCATTCAGTTATTTAGATGCGTCCCGGAAAAAGTGACATAAACCGACATAGAACCGACATAGAACCAGCGCGGAACCGACTCCGAACGTACACCGAATCGACACAAAGTGACAGGAAGCGGCACCGTACACGCGACGGAGCGGACGAAGGGGCGTGGCCGGGCAATGGAGCGCGGATGGAGGGTGCGGAGGCGCTGGGTGGCGCGGCCGGTGCGGCCATATCGGGTCGCGGGTGGGGCGCACATCCTGGGCTGTCGAGTTACGGTGAACATCGTCGTACACCTTTCCGGGGCATGCGCCGCGCACGGATGGGCGAGCGGAGCGTGCCTCTACTATCCCCGAGGCGCTGCGCAAATGTGATCGCATGTGCGCAACATGGCGCAACAGACCTGCGTGTTTGCGGGGGAAGAGCCGCAATCTTTCGGGTGGAGCTGTACGATCTGCGCAACGGGATACCTGAGGAGACTGCAGGATGCCTGCACCACAAAGCGCGGCGGGCACTGCGCGGGCCGGCACGCGAAATCGTGGTCAGCGCCCGCTGTTCGATGCGCCAGACCGTCGTGGTCCGCGCGAAGGCATCGGGCGGCTGCGTAAGGTGATCGGGCGGGGTTGCGGGCCATGGTCGCGCGGCCGGCGGCCAATGGGCGGGTGCCACAAGGCCGAGCGCACCATGGTCTGCGAACGGGTCGGAACCGGGTGTCGTCGCGAATGGAAGGTGTCCGGCGGCTCGTTGGCGGACACTACACGGCTGAAAAGGCTTACGACCTTACGACCCGCTTGTTTGCTTCCCATAAAGAAAGGCTTACGACCCCTTTGTTCGCTCCTGCCTCGGTTTCCGTGTTGTCCTGGACATCGAATGAACGGTTGTTCGATCTCCGGCTCATCCTTCACCGTGTAACCGCCCCGAAAACGAGCGGCTCGCAAGCGGCCGGTCAGAAGGCGAGGTGTTCGGCAGTGGCTGAAGGGCCGGCCAAGCCGCCGGACGAGCATCGATATGCCAAACGACTCTCTCGGCGGCATTCCGGACCATTTTGTCTGTCGCGCACATTCGGGTCCGCGCTGCTGGACGTATTTCGAGTCGGTGGGAATCTTCAGCGCCCGCTCTTCGTTGAGGTCGTGATGGCGGGCCAGCCAGACCTCGCCGAACGTGCCGCGGCCGAGTTGGCGGATGAGGACGTAAGGGCCAATGAGCTGATTGGGCTGAAGCGGCATCCCGTGCTCCCGCAGGATTCTGCTGGTTTGGGGGGCGGGAGTCAAGGGAGCGGCGGGGGACGCGGGGGGAGTTGCATGTCGGACGGCCACACCGCACGTATTCGGCGGCGGGAGTCAAGGGAGCGGCGGGGGACGCGGGGGGAGGGCAAGAGCGATCGTGTTTGAGTTAGGGGAGGCTTTAGCGGCCGCGGGAGCCGTTTTCGGCGGCTAAAGCCGCCCCTACGGGCTGCGGAATCGCGCTGGGCGGAACGATAGGGCCGTGGGGGCGGGGGAAGCCTTCTTTCGCCCCTACGGGGCTCTGGCGCCGTCCGCGTCGTGTTCCCACGTCTCACGACGTGGGCTATCGTCTTGCGCCGCTCCGCGGCTGGGACGACGGTCGCGCCGGGTTCTCGCGTCTCACGACGTGGGCTATCGTCTGACGCCGCTCCGCGGCTGCGGCGCGGGTTGCGAATTGTTCCCGACAGGTTTCGGCCGTCGTTGCTGGCGAGGCTGCCGGACATGATGATCGACTGCGCCACCTCGGCCTGCACCTTGCCCAGCCCGAAGTCAGTCACCTTGACCTGCCCGCTGGCCGTCAGGAGCACGTTCTCGGGCTTGAGGTTGCGATGGAGCACGCCGTGTTCATGCGCGTGGACCAGCGCCCAGAGAATTTGGCGGAGGATGGCGAGAGCTTCTTCGGTCGGGAGCTTGCCGCTGGCCTGGAGTTTCTGGCGCAGCGTGACGCCATGGATGTACTCCATGGCCACGTAGGGCGGGTCGTTGAGCGTGTTGAGGTCGAATCCTGCGCACGATGTTTTCGTGCTGGAGGCTGTAGATGAGCTTGCCCTCGCGGCGGAGCTGCTGGACGTATTTCGAATCGGTGGGGATCTTCAGCGCCCGCTCTTCGTTGAGGTCGTGATGGCGGGCCAGCCGGACTTCGCCGAACGTGCCGCGGCCGAGCTGGCGGATGAGAACGTAAGGGCCAATGAGCTGATTGGGCTGAAGCGGCATCCCGGCCTCCCGCAGGATTCTGCTGGTTTGGGGGGCGGGAGTCAAGGGAGCGGGGGGAGGTCGAGGGTTCGTTTGCTGCCGGCTCGTTGGCGAACCCCGTACTGAGCGCACCCAAAGAATGGGCGGGCGCTGACGCTTTCGCTTCAGATCAGAGATGGCGTTGATGACCAAATCACGGCCGGGTCGCGGGCACCGTGGTGGGCGCTGCCCGGCCTGGCGTGGTCACGGTGGGCCTGGAGGTCGGGGCCTTGGCCGGCGGAGTGGCGGGAGGGGCTTTCTTCTCCTCGCAGCCGATCATCAGTCCACCCGCGGCGATCACCATGGCAATCAGCACTCTCTTGAACATAAGTCACACTCCTCTGTTGTGTAATGCAGCCCCGGATCAAATGCGAGCCATTTACCGGATATGCGTGTGATGATCTACAGATCACCCGAGCCTGTCAAGGCTTGGGGCAGGCTTGGGCGCGGTCGGGGCCGGGCGGATCAGCAGGGCTCCGTACCATTGGTTGCTTAGCGAATCGCTCGCCGAGCCGGGCACGATGCCGAGTTCGTTATCGTCCCTGGCCAAATAGACCCGCCTGGCCAGCAGGGTCAACGGCGAACGGGGATCGGGCTGTGCATCGACCTTCGGCTTGCCCGGAGCCACAGTGCGCGACATGAACGCGACGTTGTACGCCGTCGTGGTGCAGTCGAACGCGACCGGCTGGCCATCTTCCTGGCACTGCAATGACAGCTTCATCATCTGATCCTGGCGCGGCTGCTCGAAGAGCGGCCGGAGCATACCGGACCATGCCACGGTATCCGCGGCGGGAGCGGCCGAGGCCCGCCATGACCATGTATCCTGCTGCGTGAGGCGATCGGACATGACGATCACCCGGCCGCCGCGCTCCAGCACGGCCGATCGGCCGCGCCACCAGAGCGCCAGAGCACTAACCGTGACGGCCGACAGCGCGATGATGGCCAGGACGGCATATCGGCGAGGCAGCAACGTCGCCGCCAGTGCGAGAATGCAGAAGCCGACGGCGTAGAGGATGACGCGGTATCGAAGCGGCGCCGGCCAGGCGGCGTGCCAGCCTTGCGCGGGAATGAGCGCGTCGGGATACCAATCGGCGACGCGCGGGCCTTTCGGGCGGTATTGCAGCACCCAATAGTCATCGACGCGCATCCATGGCCAGCGATGGTCCGGCGCATCGGGGCTGTGGATGGCGATGGCCGTGCCGCTGGCCAGGAACTGCGCGAGCTTGGCATCATCCAGGCCGGAGGCGGATGGCAACACGATGGCGTCGAGGCAATCCCAGGCGGCGATGGGGCTGGACAGGATCTGCTCGCCTTCGATCTGCGCGGGGATGATCTTCAGATCGGGGAAGAGCTTGGGGCCGATGGCGGGCTCAACGCTATCGGCGAAACCCACCAGCCGTTCGTCGAGGGCCAGCTCGCGCCAAGTGGCCGCCACGGCAGCGGATGAGCTGGTTTTGCCACCGGATTCGATCTGCCATCGCGCTTCGCGCATTCGCCGCAGGGGAAGGAATGGCGCGACGCCTTGGGCGCGGCCTTCGGGCAATTGAATGATCGTCGGCACGGCGCTGTCGCTGCGGATGGCAAGCCGTGAATTGGCGGTCGTGCTGACGGTGAAGGCGACGGGCAAATAGCGGCCGGGGCGGTAGTAGCCGCTCAGGGGAAGTGTGACCTGTGTCTGCGCGAAGGCAAAAGCGGGGAGCAGCAGCAAGAACAGGAACGAGAGCGATGGAATGTCTGAAGCGGAAGCGTCAGCGCCCGCTCTTGGTCCCAGTGGGCTCCAGGGCGGGCGCTGACGCTTCCGCTTCAGACAGACGGAGAGCCTTGGCATGGACATACTCACACCCCCAATTCCGCCGCCAGGCGCAGCACTTCGGCGACGCTCCATGCCTGCGCCGGGCAGCCCACCGGGCGGTGCGGCTCATCGCCTTCATAGCACTCGCTGATCTGGCCGATGCAGTTCTGGTTCATCTGGTCGAGCAGCGGCTGGAGCCAGACTCGCGCCTGCCGCTGCGCGTCGGCCGACCGCTCGCGAACGCGCAGGTAGGCGTCGAGGAACGGCCCGATCAGCCATGGCCAGACAACGCCGTTGTGATACGCCGCGTCGCGTTCCATCGGCCGGCCGCGATAGTGGCCGCGGTAACTCGCATCGTCGCGGTTGAGCGTGCGCAGCCCGAACGGCGTGAGCAGCTCGCGGCGCACCACTTCGACGACGGCTTGCTGCTGCTCGTGCTCCAGGGGGCTGTTGGGGAGACTGACCGCGAAGATCTGATTGGGGCGGATCGAGCCGTCGCGCCGCTCGCCGTTGACGACGTCGTACAGGCCGCGAAATGCGTTGCGCCAAAACGTCCACATGAAGCTGTCGCGGACCTTGTCGGCCAACTCGTTCTCGCCCAGCAACCGCAGTACGTGATACCAGAGGGCATTGATCTCGACCGCTTTGCCGTGGCGCGGCGTGAAGACGATGCCGTTGCACTTGGCATCCATCCACGTGAGCTGGGTGCCCGCCTCGCCGGCGCTGAGCAGGCCGTCGCCTTCGTCCATCTTGATGTGATAGCGGGTGCCCTGACGATAGCCATGGACGATCGCGCGGCAGGCAGGAAGCAGCGCCGAGTCAAAGGTTGCCTGGTCTTTGGAAAGGCGGAGGTATTCGAAACATGCGTGGATAAACCAGAGGCTGGCATCGACGGTGTTGTAGCTCGGCTCGTTGGTGTAGTCATCAAACCGGTTGGGGATCATGCCCTCGCTGACGTACTCGGCGAAGACCGTCAGCACCTGGGCGGCCTGCGGGAATCGCCCGGTGGTCAGCAGCAGTCCCGGCAGGGAGATCATGGTGTCGCGGCCCCAGTCGGCAAACCACGGGTAGCCGGCGATGATGGACGTGCCGTCCTTGCCGTCGGGCCGGCGCCGGGCGACGATGAAGTTGTCGCTGGCCCGCAAGAGCCGCTGATACGCAGTGGTAGCACAGCCGTCCCGGCTGTGGGTTACAGTGGCAGAGCCGTCCCGGCTCTGTTGAGTTGGCTGCATCCACAGCTTCGCCCGATCGCCCAGCGCCGCCAGCTCCGCATCCCAGTCGTAATGCTGCTGCGGCTCGTCAGTCGTGGCCCAGATGGTCACAACACCTTGACCGGCGAGTTTGTGCATGAGAATGCCGGGGACAAAAAGGTCCTCGCCATCGTCCAATCCCCGCTCTGTCTCAACCGGATACGTGTGGCCATACCACCAGTCCTCGCGCCGCTGGAACCCTCCTGCATCCGCGCGGAAGTGGAGCTTGTGCCTGTCATCGGCGACGCTCATGGCCCAGCCGTCGGCCGTCACCTGGAATTGCGAGCCGGCCTGCTGCCGCAAGGCATGGTAGTCACGCAGGCTGACGAATGGCGCCAGATGCAGTTCGACGGCGCGGTCGTTGCGATCGGCCTGGATGCTGTAGCGCACGCCGGCGAGGTTCTTCCGCCATGCCAGGAGAAGCTGCTTGGTGATCGTGACGCCCTCGACGTTGTAGTGCCACGTGGCCGTCAGGTCGAGATCGAAACGCTGGAGATAGCGGTCTCCCCGCGGGTGAACGGCGTTGCGAAAGCGGTTGACGGATAGCTCGAGGAATTGCCCGCTGCCATCGAGGAAGACCAGCTCGCCGATGCGATTGAGGGTCACGATGCGCCCGACCGGCGGGATGGTGGCGGCGCAGAGCAGGCCGTGGTAGCGGCGCGTGTTGCAGCCAACGACTGTGGAGGATGCGAAGGCGCCCAGGCCATTGGTCAGCAGCCACTCATGGTTCAGGAATGGATGAAGCTGGCCGGCGGTTTCAATCGAGAACAACGGCATGGAAGGAGTGTAATCGATTTGGCGCGGGAACGTGAGGGCCGCCCCTGTCAGTTTGCCCCTGTCAGTTTACCCCTGTCAGTTTACCCCTGTCAGTTTACCCCTGTCAGTTTCGGCTCCGGCATGGGCCTGAGCGAGCACTGATGCCGGGTCATGGGGAGATTCCGGCGATCGCCGCTTTTCCCAATGGTCACTCTGCCCTACAATGCCCGCCCGCGGGCCACCAATGCTACGAGGCTTATTGAAGTTTCGAACACGGCACCAGCCGTACATGGTGCGACGCAGCTATCGCTATGAGCTGCGGTCGGCCATTACCTACCCATTGGCCGCGTCACTGGCGGAGGGCTCGTTTACGGGCGTCGTCGCGGCCAAGTACTTCAACGGGTCGGCGCTGCTCATCGCCGTGATCACCGCCGCCCCGATGTTCGGCAACATCATGGCGATGGTCTGGGCCGAGATGGCCAAGGGCCGCCGCAAGGTGCCGTTTGTCAATGTGCTTCAGGCGGGCGTGGTGAGCAGCGTGGCGGCGGTGGCTCTGACGGGCTTCCTGCGCGACAGCGGCGGGACGCCGCTGCCACTTGCCGGCTGGGTGTTCGCCGCACTGATCATCCTCGCTCGCGTGCTGGCGGCGGGCATCATCACGATCCGCAGCGACATCTGGCGTCTGAACTATCCACCCCACCTTCGCGGCCAGATTGTTGCGCGGATCACCGTCGTTGCCACAATCGTTCTCGCCGCCGCCACGCTCTGCGGCTCGTGGCGGCTGGATCGCAACCCGCGTGCTTTCGTCTATCTCTATCCGGCGGCTGCCGCGCTGGGCGCGATTGGAATATATCAATTCTCGCACATAAGGGTCCGCAAGGAGAGGCAGATCCTCCGTAGCGAGCAGCTCCTGTACACGCCGCGCCCCGAGAGCATGTCGCAGACGGATGAAACGAATGTGCTCAACTATCCGGTCGCGCAGAGCGCCGGGCCTGCTGGGGTTTTTCGCCGAGGCCAAGGCCGTGCTCAAGCGCGACAAGGCCTGGCGCAGCTACCAGCGGTGGCAATTCCTCAGCGGCTTCAGCTTCATGATGATCAACCCGCCGCTGGTGTTCATGGTCAGCAAACAGCTCACCGACCCCATCAAGCAGTATGTGCTGGCCACGGTCGTGCTCCAGATCATCCCGATGATCACCTCGATCGTTTTCACGCAGGTCTGGGCGCCGCTGTTCGACCGGCTGCACATCACGACGTTCCGCGTTTTCCAGGGCAGCGTCTCGGTGATGGCGCTGGCGGCGCTGTTCGTCGGCGCAGCGATGGGGCATCTCTGGATGGTGGCGGTGGCGCAGTTCCTGATTGGCACATCGCTGGCCGGCGGTAACCTCGCCTGGAGCCTGGGGCATACGGATTTTGCGCCGAAGGGCCAGGCGGCCACCTACATGGGCATTCACGTGATGCTCACCGGGCTACGCGGCTTCATTGCGCCATTTGCCGGGGCGCAGCTCTTTGCCCTGGCGTTCGTGCAGCGCGGGGTGTTCCTTATCGCAGCCTGCATCAACCTCGTCTCGCTGATCGGGTTCTATGCGATGTCGCGCCACGCGCCGAAGAAGAAGCACGCGACGCCGGCCGAACCGCAGGCAGTTGCGGTGTAAGTCTGCCAACAAAGAACGGGCGCGAGATGGGTCTCACGCCCCTGTTCACTACAAGCCGTGGCGAACTCGCGCCGGGTTTGTATACTGCCGGGCTTTGCGAATCGACCGTAGAATCGGAGCAACCATGGCAACACCATCCAACCCCAGCAAGATCGTCCTGGCCTACAGCGGCGGACTCGACACCAGCGTCATCCTTCCCTGGCTCAAAGAGCGCTACCCCGGCGTGAAGCTGGTCGCCTTCGCGGCCGAGCTGGGCCAGGGAGACGAACTCAAGGGCATCGAGGAAAAGGCCTACAAGAGCGGGGCGGATGAGGTGGTCATCAAAGACCTGCGTCAGGAGTTCGCCGAGCAGTTCTGCTTCCCGATGCTGCGGGCACACGCGACCTACGAATACGACTACCTGCTGGGCACGAGCATCGCCCGGCCGCTGATCGCCAAGCACCAGGTTGAGGTCGCCCGCGCCACCGGCGCCGATGCCGTCTCGCATGGCGCCACCGGCAAGGGCAACGACCAGGTGCGCTTCGAGCTGACGTACATGGCGCTGGAGCCGAAGCTCAAGATCATCTCGCCGTGGAAAGACCCCGCCTTCGAGATGCGCGACCGCGAGAGCGCTGTGGAATATGCGCAGAAGCACAACATCCCCGTCGCGCAGTCCAAGGAGAAAATCTACAGCCAGGACCGCAACCTCTGGCACCTCAGCCACGAGGGCGCGGAGATCGAGCATCCGGACAAGGAGCCCAACTGGGCCAAGTGCCTGGTCATGACCACGCTGCCGGAGAAGGCGCCCGACCGGGCGGAGATCGTCGAGATCGGTTTCGAGAAAGGCAATCCGGTTTCGGTCAATGGTCGGAAGATGCCGGGGCACGAACTCATCGCGACGCTCAACCAGCTTGGCGGGAAGCACGGCGTGGGCATCTCGCTGCTGGCCGAAAACCGGCTGATTGGCATGAAGTCGCGCGGCGTCTACGAGACGCCGGGCGGCACGATTCTCTACGAGGCGCACAAGTCGCTGGAGCAGATCTGCGTCGAGCGCGACACGTTCCACTACAAGCAGCAGGTGGCGCTGCGCTATGCCGAGCTGGTCTATTATGGCCAGTGGTTCCATCCGCTGCGCGAGGCGTTGCAGGCGTTCGTGGACCACACCAACTCGGCCGTGACCGGCAGCGTACGCGTGCGGCTGTACAAGGGCCGGGCGCAGGCGGTCGGCGCCACCAGCCCGTTCTCGCTGTACGACCCGCAGCTCGCCAGCTTCAGCATGGAAGGCTACGACGTGACGGCCGCCCGCGGGTTCATCGACCTGTTCGGGCTGCCGATGAAAGTGGCCAGCCAGGTGAGGAAGTGGTGACCAGCTATGACTTGACTAGAAGCTCGCCATAGAGGCTTCCGCTTCGGAGAACGGACATTGCTTTTTGCCCCGTTCCCGCCAATAATGCTGACGTTAACGGCCAATGTCATGGGCAGCATTGCCCAGTGTCTGGCGGTTCGAAAAGGTGGTGGCCGGCCAAAGCGATGAATCCGGCGGGAAGGTGCTTTCGCGACGGTTGCCGTGCAGCCGCGGCGAGCAGCCCTACGGCATCGAGGAGCTGATAGTCATGAACGCGGATGGCCGTCTTGGCCGAAGAGTCAATTTCGTGGTGGGGGGCCTGGTGCTCACTGCGCTTTGGATCGCCACAGTGCTGGGCGTGAAATACCTGCTGATGTAGGCGGCCGCGCGCCGCCCCGGAGCAATTGCCCTGCGGATCAGATCGTCACGGGCGGCGATTGCGCTTCAATGGCGTACGTGTGGCCCGCTTCGATCTGATACGAATCGCCCCGCGCAAACTCAGCCCCGCTGGTCAGGTCGCGCACCATCCCGGGCAGCCGGCAGCGCCGTGGCGCGAAGTTCCAGAGCGTCGCGACCTTCCCGGCCGAATCGTGCCATAACACCGACTGGCCATCTTCCTGCAGCAATCGCGTGTGCATCGATGAGCGAGCGGCATTGTAGTCGGCCAGCGCCTGCCTGTGCAGCGGCGTCCAGAGCTGATCGATGCGCACGCCTCCTGAAACAGCCCGAAACTGGGCGAGGCCATATGCGCGAAGAAGCGGTAGATGCGCGCCGACTTCGCTCTCGACGATCGGCCCGGCGGCCGTGGGAATCGTCGTGTAGCCCAGGGCGACGGTGAGCTTGTAGGCGGCGAAGAGGTTCTCCGGCAGGGCGAAGGACTGCGGGCAGCCGTGCTGCGGGCTGCCGAATGGCCCGAAGGACTCGATCAGGAAGTTGATGCCCGCATCCTGCAACTCCTTGAACGCCGGCCAGCAATCCGCGCCACTGCGTGCTCGGCGCGCCACCGGCGTAGTTGATCGGCATGAAGCCCAGGTTGTAGAAGCTGTCGAAGAGATAGGCATCCAGGCCGGTGGTCGCCTTGATTTGCCTGAGGCAGTCGATCCAGTAGCGGCGGGGGGCTTCCTTCGTGAAATCCATCACGCTCATGACCGACGTGTAGGCGCCGCCGTACTTGAGCCGCGTGTCTTCCATGCGCACGAACCAGCCGCGCTCATCGCGCTCGGCCGCGTTGATGGGGCTGGAGAGCGCCTGGTGCGTTGTTGGTCCAGGCGAAGGGGCGGATGCCGGATTTGCGGCACTCGTCGACAAACGCCTTGAGCATCTCCGGCCCACCGAGGCGCGGCGCGGTCTCGTATTCGTGCCCGCAGCACATGTTCCAGTGGAAACAGCGAGTTCGGCGCAGCGCTCGGTGGCGGCCGATTTGTTGACGTTGTCGATGAACAGCGCCTTGAACCCCAGGTTCACGCGCGGCCGGCAGCAAGGTCCTTGCAGATAATCGTCTGATCGTGGAAGTTGTCCCAGTAGTTCTGGCAGAGGCGCGGAATCAGCGGCTCCTCCTTCAAGCCGAACTCGGCGCGCGCGCGATCCGCTACGACGTCGAAGATCCACGTCCAGAGGTTCTTCTGGGCGGTGTCGCTCTTGGGATCGGTGTTGAGCAGGATGCGTCTTGGGCGGCGTGCTGTAGCCAGTGGCCTGGTCGAAGATGTGCTTGTCGAACGTCTTCAGTTCCGGCTTTTGCCGGCTTCGCGGCTGCAGGACGGTGCGGATCAGGCCCACGCGCTCGAAAACGCCGATCAGCGTGCGGCCGTCTTTGTACTGGAAGTCGAACGCCTGGTGCGATGCCCAGCGCGGCAGGTTGTGCGTCATCACGGGGTTGGCCTTGGACGCCACATCATCCCAATGGATCAGACCCTCCGTGGTCCAGTTCGTATCGGGCTTGAACGTGACTGTTGGCGCCGAGCAGGAAGATTGCGAGATGACGGTGGCGCCAACAATGTCGCCATCCAGCTCCCAGCTTGCCATGTCGAGCAGATAGAAGATCGGCACATCGCTGCTACGGTATTCCCAGTGATACGCGAAGCCGTCGAAGCGATGCCCGCCGAATGGGTCACTGGCCGGCGTAATGCACAGATCGAGCTCGGCCGATCCGGCGGGCGCGAAGCTGTCCCAATCCCGGCCATCGTGAATGGGATCGAAGCTGTGGTCGCGCAGCGTCTTCACGGGCATGTGACGGAACGTCGCGCAGATGGATCCGCAGGCCGCCCCGCTCGTCGATGCCCAGCAGTCGCAGGTGACAAAGCTCCAGTCCGGCGAAGCTCTGCGTGAAAAGGCGCAGAGGCAGCCGGCCAGAACGGATGCGCGTGCCATTGATGGCGATGACACCGAGGCCGAGGAAGGCGTCATTGTCACCGGTGAGCAGTTCGAAAGAACATTGGCCGAGGGAGAGGGATCTGCGGGTCATAGGTTCACCAGCGGTTGTCGTCCGTAACACTGAGGAAGAACTGCGAGCCCGTTTCGATGATGACGGCATTCTCCCCTTTCTTCAGTTCGGCCGCGATTCGTTCCCGCCCGGCGTGCCAGCCGGTCCAGTCGCCGGATTTGTAGATGCGCTTGCCATTCAACCCGATGGTTTGGAGCTGGGCGCCTGTGTTGAAGTATACCTTGCGCGGCTCGGTAGATTCGACGGTCGCGTAGCCCTGCCAGGCCTTGGATGCGCCGACGGATTTCTCCAGCCCCAGCACGAATCCCCGCCGGCGCTCCTGTTCCAGCCACCAGTGCGACTGCTTCTCCTCGCACGGAGGCGGTATCGCCGCCGATGCCGGCATTGATACATACCGGAACCGGCTTGCAGCCTTCCTGCAGGGCCTGCTGGATCAGCAGCGGATAGCTGTTGCCATCGGTGATGGAGTCGCCGAGGAAGACGATTCGCTGCGGATCGTCGGCCAGCGCGAAGGACGAAAGCAGACAGATCAGCGGGAGTCTGAGCTTCGCGGGTCGCATTGCGGGATACAATGTAGACGCAAACGGTGCCGGTGGGTAGCGCCATCGTCGGGTCGCGTGGCACGTGCGGCCCCCGCCGTGCGGAGAAGACCGCGGCCGGGGCGGCACGCTCCACGAGCTGCTGAATCTTGACGCGAGCGCATCGCGCCGCTTAGATATCCGTGGAGTGTGTCGCCATGAGTATTGAGGAAGTCGTTAATGCCGCCCTCGCATTGCCGCCGGAAGCGAAGGCAAGGCTCGCGGAGGATCTCCTGGCTAGCTTGGACAATGCCCACCGCAAAGAGATCGACGCCGCGTGGGCGGAAGAGGCCGAGGATCGCATTGATGCCTTCAATCGAGGGGAGTTGAAGGCAATTCCCGGTGATCAGGTCCTTCGCGAATTGAGGGAGCGATAGCCGCCCGCGCGGCTCGCAAGCGAGCCGGTTAAACCACCTTGGCTCTCAGCCACTGATCGATATTCCCCGCCGTCTTCTTGCCGTCGCCCATCGCCAGGATCACCGTCGCCGCGCCGCGGACAATGTCGCCACCCGCGAAGACGCCGCTCTTGCTGGTCATGCCGCTTTCGTCGATGACGATGTAGCCCTTCTCGTTGAGCTTCAGGTCGGGCGTGGTCTTGGTCAACAGCGGATTGGCGCGCGTGCCGATGGCCTCGATCACCACGTCGCACTCGATCTCGTATTCGGAGCCGGGGATGGGGACGGGCGCGGGCGGCCGGATTTGTCGGGCTCGCCGAGGCCCATCTTCTGGCAACGCATGCCTTTCACCCAACCCTTGTCGTCGCCGAGGATGGCCACGGGGTTGGTCAGCAGGTTGAAGACAACGCCTTCCTCCTCGGCATGCGTGATCTCTTCAGCGCGGGCGGGCATCTCAGCGCGGCTGCGGCGATAGACCAACGTCGCGGGATTGGCGCCCAGACGCTTGCTCGTGCGCACGCCGTCCATCGCGGTATTGCCGCCGCCGATGACGACGGCCTTCTTCGGGCGGATGACCGGTGTATCGGAGTCGGGGTCGTACGCCTTCATGAGATTGACGCGCGTGAGGAACTCGTTGGCGCTGTAAACGCCCTTGAGGTTCTCGCCGGGGATACCGAGCCACATGGGCAGGCCGGCGCCGTTGGCGATGAAGATCGCGTGGAAGCCCTCATCCTTGAGCAGGTCGTCGATGGTGTATGTCCGGCCAATGACGACGTTGCAGATGATCTCGACGCCCAGCTTGCGGAGGTTGTCTACTTCCTTGCGGACGATCTCTTTGGGCAGGCGGAACTCGGGGATGCCGTAGAGGAGCACGCCGCCGGGTTCGTGAAGCGCTTCGAAGACGGTGACGACGTGGCCCTTCTTCGCCAGTTCGCCGGCGGCCGTCAACCCCGCCGGGCCTGAGCCGACCACCGCAACCTTGTACCCGCTGGGCTGCGCCGGCGCGGTTGCCTGGCCATTACGATGCTCGCGCGCCCAGTCGGCGACGAATCGCTCCAGATAGCCGATGGCGACGGGCTGGCCTTTGTTGCAGCGGATGCAGATTTCCTCGCACTGGCGTTCCTGCGGGCAAACCCGGCCGGAAATGCCGGGCAGCGCATTGTCGTTCAGCAGCGTCTCGGCCGCGCCCATGAGGTCGCCGGCCGCCACGCGCGTGACGAACCGCGGGATGTTGATCTGCACGGGGCAGCCCTTGATGCACTTGGGGTCCTTGCAGTCGAGGCAGCGCGACGCTTCGAGCATCGCGATCTGCTCCGGCAGGCCAAGGTTCACTTCCTGAAAACAGGCCGCTCGCACCGCCGCATCACGGGCGGGCATGGCCTGTCGCTGAATTTTCATTCTTTCAGAAGCTTTCATAACTCGTTCTCGACTGCTTGGGATCGTCCGTTGTCAGTGGTCCGTGGTCAGTGGTTGGGTCCTTAGTCCGCTGGTCTGTTGACAACCATGTCATCGGGCGACCTTCGCCACTGACGAACGGACCAATGACCCGACCACGGACTACTGACAACTGACCACTGACAATCACTCCTGACTACTGACTACTGACAGTCTGCATTGGTGTCGTTCCATCGCCCGCTTCTCATGATCGCGATAAGCTGTCAGGCGATCCGACAGCTCGCGGAAATCAACCTTGTGGGCGTCGAACTCCGGGCCATCGACGCAGGCGAAGAGCATCTTCCCATCCACCTGCACGCGGCAGCCGCCGCACATGCCGGTGCCGTCAACCATGATCGGGTTGAGCGATGCGACCGTGTGGATGCCCATCGGCCGGGTCACCTCGGCCACCGCCCGCATCATCGGCACGGGCCCGGCGCAAAGCACCATCTTGACCGGATTGGCTGTGCTGGCGGCGATGAGCTGTTTGAGGCGCTCGGTGACAAAGCCCTTGAAGCCATAGCTGCCATCGTCCGTGCAGGGATACACGGCGTCGCAACTGGCCGACAGCTCCTTTTCAAGGATGACATAAGGCTTCGATCGGCCGCCGATGATGGCGGAGATGTAGTTGCCTTTCTCCTTGAGGGCTGTCGCCTGCGGATAAATGACAGCCGTGCCCACGCCGCCGCCGACGATGACGGCGTGGCCGACATGTTCGATGTCGGTTGCCTTCCCAAGCGGGCCGACGACATCTGACATCTCCTGCCCGGCCTCCAGCGCACAGAGCTGCTTGGTCGTCTTGCCGACTGCCTGAATGATCAGGTGGATGGCCTTGCGCTGGCGGTCGGCATGGGCGATGGTCAGTGGGATTCGCTCGCTATTGCTGTTGGGGCGGACAATTACAAACTGGCCGGGCCCGCAGTGCCGCACGACATGGGGTGCTTCCACCACCAGCCGACGGACCTCCGGGGCCAGCCACTCGGATTCGTAGATTCGATGGGGCATGGTTAAATCGGATAAACTCGTCCTTTGTAGATTAGCAGCTTCGGTAGGCAAAGGCAACGGTGCGGGGATCAGGGAGGCAGGGGTCGGGGGAAATGTCGAATGCCGAAGCTCGAATGTCGAATCAAATCCGAATGGCCAAAGTCGGAACGTCGAACTGGCGGTTAGTCATTCGACATTCGTCCTTCGACATTGACTAGACATTCGTCATTAGACATTCGGCATTTGCCGCTCAGCCCCGATCCCTGATCCGTGATCCCTCGTGTGGGGCTGAATCACCTGCACCGGGATTTCCGGCGGCAACAGCGCTTCCAACCGCCGCTGGAAGCTACCCTTGACCAGTTGGTAGAGCGTGCCGCGTCGGCTGGTGCCGATGAGCACCCGATCGACACCATAGATGGCCGCGTTCTCCGCCAGCAGTTCCACGGCATCGGGGCCGACATCGTAGACCGGCATCACCGGCACGTTGGCATCGTGGCCCAGTTCCAGGAATCGCAGGAACGTCTTCTGCGCCGCATGGTCGGTGTCGATGGAGAATCGTGTGTCCCACTTGATCGACAAGCTCACCTGCCGGACGAAGCAGACAACCAGCGTGGCGTCGGCTTCTCGCGCCGCCTCCAGTGCCGCAGGCCCAAGCAGCTCCGAACCGTAGGTGCCGATGATCAGCTTGCGCTTGGATAGCGCCTCGGAGGTCAGTTGCTCGGCAATGGCCTGGCGAAGCAGGCTGGGGCGGGCCCGACGTGCGGCGAGCATCTTCGTCAACCACCGCGCGCTCAACCCCACGGCCAGCACGATCAATACGAAATACAGCGCCTCGTGCTTGACGTAGGCCAGAGTAATCCAGATCGCCAGCAGAAGCACGCCCAGCATGATCATCGGCGCTTTGCGCTTTGTTTTGCGCAGCCGCGGGTGAAAGGCGCAAAGCGTCACGTTGATCGCCACGGCCCCGATCACGCCGATGGCATACAGCGCCGCCAGCTTGTCCAACTGGTGTACGAACAGCAGCACGAGGATCGGCACTCCGGCGGCCGTCAGCGCGGGGATCCACGGCACGCCGAAACGGTTGAGCGACTGCAGCATCTGCGGCAGCTCGCCGTCGTGCGCCATCAGGTACTGCACCGAGATCATGTCGGTGATGGCGGTGTTGGCGGCCGACAGCAGCAGCATGCCGCCGATGATCCGCACGCCCCACGCGCCCCACGGGCCGACGAAGCGGTCGGTCAGGAACGCCATCATATCGCCAAGATGCTTGTCGCGGTTCACGGGCGGCACGATCGCCAGCATGCAGACCGCCAGGAAGATATTGAAGATCGCCACCTCCAGCGCCACCGTCCAGATCGCTTTGCGCAGGTCCTGGCCACAGGCTTCTGCATCACGCCCGTGAGATTGGCGATCGCCTCCACGCCCGACAGAGCCAGCACGATAGACACGAACGCCAGCCACATCTGCGCGAAGGAGTGCTTCCCCAGGCTGCCAATGCGCGAGGGCAGTTGCTTCCAGTCAATATGCGGAATGGCCCCGAGGCTGATCAGCAGCGTGATGAAGACCATACCGAGCGCCGTGGCCAAGGCGAACTTGCCGGTGTGCTTGGGCCCCATCAGGTTGAATGCGCCAATGATCGCGATGGCCAGGATCGTCCACAACGCGGGCGAATCGATCGCCCACATCGCCTCATGGTCCGAGCCCGGCTCCTCCCGATGAACATCCAGCTTGTCACCGCCATCGGGCGCCTCCGATGGATCGCTCTGGTTGGCGTCGTAGTGCTGCGGCTTCTCCACATGGTGGCTGAGGGGCAGCCCAAAGTAGTGAAAAGCGTCGAGAGCGCTGAGGCTGGCCGTTACGGTATAGTCGGCGAACAGCAGCAGCGCGCCGACCACGGCCAGGACTCTGCTGCGGTGCTTGGCGGCCGTGTATACGCCACCGCCGTCGGGGTAGATGCGGCAAATGTGCCCATAGGCCCAGCCGACGGCCAGGATCAGCAGGCTCATCGCGCAGATGAGATAGAAGCTGCTGCGGGCCGCGAAGAAGAACGCCAGCCCCAGCACGTAGAGCCGGCTGGTGCCCCAATCGCCAAAGAGCAGCCCGGCGGCCTGGAGCCAGCTCACGTTGCGCGGGCGCTGACTGGCCAGCAGCGTCAGGGCTGTTGGTCTTATCTTCCCGTTCTGTGCGGGCAACATAGGTTTTCCCGAAGCAGTTGGTTCCCCCGCACCAGCCCGCCGTAACGGGCCAGTTTAGGCGGTCACAATTCAGGCAATAGGGTATGGCCATCGTGGCCGGGTTGTCAAACGTAACGCCGCTCACCGACCCGGCCTGATGGATCTTGAGTGCCATGCCCACGCCGCTATGCTGAAGGATCATGCGCCTGTTCTTCGCCATCGAGCTTCCCGACGCCGTGCGAGCGCATCTGGTCAAGGTGCTCGATGAACTGCGCGGCGGTTGGGGGCGGATGGACTGGCCCAAGGTGACCTGGACATCGCCCGACAAACTGCACGTGACGCTCAAGTTCCTCAGCGAAATCCGGGAGGAGGACCTGCCGCGACTCTGCGACTCGGCCAAGTGCATCGGGGCGTATGGGCCATTTGTTTTGCAGGCAACGCATCTCCAGTGTTTCCCGCCCAACGGGCGGATCAATATCCTGACGGCCGGCGTGGCGGGAGATGTCGAGCCATTGGTGCGGATGTACGGCGAGTTGGAGGAGCAGTGTCGGCGACTGGGTGTTGCACGGGAGAACCGGCCATACTGGCCGCACATCACGCTGGGGCGGGCGCGGATGCCTCTGCCTGCGCCAGCGCGTGGGGCCATGGAGCGGATGCTGGTAGGAGCTTGGCCGGGGCCGCAGTGGACGGCGGGCGAGTTCGTGCTCGTCCATAGCCAGTCCGTGCAGGGAAACTACGAATATGTCCGGCTCGCGCGATTTCCGTTGAATGATATGGGAGATGCTGCAAGGGTCTTGATTTCACCGCCACCCCCAGTATCATCCAAACAAACACCCAACGTACCAGAAGAAGGAGAACCGAATGGCCAAGACCATTGAAAAGGCGGAGAAGGTGGAACAGAAGGATGCGAAGAAGCCGGCGACGCCGGGCGGCGGCACCGAGACGGCCCGCGAATCGGCGCTCAACCGGGCCGTCCAGCAGATCGAGAAGCAGTTTGGCAAGGGCGCGGTGATGAAGCTCGACGGGGCGGCCAAGCCGACTGTCGATGGCATCCCGACGGGCAGCCTGAGCCTCGATATCGCGCTGGGCGGTAGCGGCGTGCCGCGCGGGCGAGTGCTGGAGGTCTTTGGCCCGGAATCATCGGGCAAGACAACCCTGACGCTCCACGTCATCGCCAGTGTGCAGAAGCTCGGCGGCGTGGCGGCCTTTATCGACGCCGAGCACGCGCTGGATCCCTCCTGGGCCAAGCGGTTGGGCGTGAGGCTGGAAGATCTGCTGGTCTCGCAGCCGGATACGGGCGAACAGGGGCTGGAGATTTGCGAGCTTCTGGTGCGGTCCAATGCGGTGGATGTGATCGTGATTGACTCGGTGGCCGCCCTGATCCCGCGGGCCGAGATCGAAGGCGAGATGGGCGACAGCCACGTGGGCCTGCAGGCCCGGCTGATGAGCCAGGCGCTGCGCAAGCTCACCGGCTGCATCTCCAAGAGCCGCTGCACCGTCATCTTCATCAACCAGATTCGCGAGAAGATCGGCGTGATGTTCGGCAACCCCGAGACCACGCCCGGCGGGCGGGCGCTGAAGTTCTACTCGTCGGTCCGCATCGACGTGCGGCGCACCAGCACGATCAAGGAAGGCGAGGTGTCGGTGGGCACCCGCGTGCGCGCCCGCGTGGTGAAGAACAAGATCGCGCCGCCGTTCCGCGATGCCGAGTTCGACATCATGTTCGATCGCGGCATCAGCTACGAGGGCGACGTGCTGGACCTGGCGACGCTGGCCAACATCGTCGAGAAGAGCGGCGCGTGGTATACGTACAAGGAAACGCGGCTTGGCCAGGGCCGCGAGAATTCCAAGCAGTTCCTGGTCGACAACCCCGATGTCACTCAGGAGCTTCGCGAGGCCGTCCTCACCAGCAAGGGTGTGGTCGAGGCCAAGCGCGCGGTGGATACGCCGCTGGAGCCGGCCGAGGCATGATACAATAGTGGCATGGCGACGTGGAGCAGGTCCATTTCCCTCGTGCTTGGCATGGCGATATGGGCCTGCGCCAATGCGGAGGAGAATCCTGACGGGGTCGTCTGGAAGCTCACGCCCTACCTTTCGGGAACGGCCTCGCAGGTGCGCGACAAGCTCAACCACGAGACCGAGCGGTTCATGGCTCGCGTCCGCAGGTATTCCGGCCGGGTCGATTACTGCAATCAGGAGGTCGAAAAGCTCAGGCAAAGGGCGCTGACGGAACTGCGCCAGTCCAAGCCATATACCCAGGCGCAGGCCGACGTCGAGGAGGCCCGCAAGGCTCTGGAGCAGGCGCGTGCGACCGGCACGCCGCAGGATCGTCTGGATGCCAGCGGGCGGTACAACGGCCTGAAGAACGCCTTGTCGAAGATGGAGCAGGACGCGATCGCGCAACACAAGCGGATCGCGGAGTTGCAGAAGATCATCCGCGAGTCGCAGGACGAGCTGCGCAGCAGCAGACAATCGCTGGAGCAGGCGCTGAAGTGGCGCAATGAGCTGCTGGACGGTATTCGCAACGCCACGGCGATGAAATATCCGCTTGGGGAAGGCGGCAAGGGCACGCTCGGGACAATCACGCCGAGACGCATTGACGCCAAGGGCGTGCTGATCGAATTTCCGGCCACTGAGATCATCAAGACCGGCAAAGGCCCCGAGGGAATGACACTGGCACGCGTGTTGATTCACCGGGTGCCCATGCTCATCACCGGCATCGACACGGCCGACCTGCATGTGGGTACGCCGGTGATGGTGGACCGCAACTTCGTTGTCACCGCTGTTCCGCGCGGCGCTGCGGGCGCGTATGTCGTCAAGCCGGAGCCAACCGAACTGGACGAGCTGTTCAAAGCCATCGTGCCGCTGCGTCAGATTGAGGATCCCGAAGAAAAGCAGCCCCAGTCACCATCGAGCCAAAGCACGACCCGTCCGTCGCCGGGCGCGACGGGTTCTTGACGGACGGCCCGGATGGGCCAAACTGCACGATCTTCATGACGCACGCACAACGCTTCCTCGAAATCGCGTCGAAGGTCTGTCTGGGCATCGACCACGCTGCTATCGAACGGATCATCGCCGGCATCGTGTATCTGCGCGATCAGCGGGGGCGGCTCTTTCTCTTCGGCGCAGGCGGCAGCGCGGCCAACTGCGCCACGCGACCAACGACTTCCGCAAGCTCTGCGGCATCGACGCGCTGTGCCCCACGGATAACGTGGCCGAGCTGACCGCCCGCGTGAACGATGAGGGATGGGATACCGTTTTCGAGAGCTACCTCAAGACCAGCCGGGCCAACTCGCGGGACGCGGTCTTCGTCATGAGCGTGGGCGGCGGCGATCTTGCCCGCCACATCAGCGTCAGCATCATTCGTGGCATCGAAGAGGCCCGCCGGCGCGGCATGAAAGTCTATGGCATCGTCGGCCGGGAAACGTGCTACACCAAATCGGCCGGCGATGAGGTCGTTGTCATCCCCGTTCCCGACCCCGTGCTGGTCACGCCGCTGGCCGAGGCGTTTCAGGGGATCGTCTGGCACGCGATCGTCAGCGACCCGCGCCTTGTGGCCCATCCCACGACCTGGTGAACTGGAAGAAGGCAGACGCTATGGCCGCCACGACACCGATCGCCATTGTCGGCAATGTCAACCTCGACGTGAAGACTTCGCCGCTTCCCGCGGATGAGCGACTGCTCTCCGACGGCGAGACATCCGTGAGCGAGATCTACGAGACGATCGGCGGCGGGGGCGCCAACACCGCCGTGGCCGCCGTGCGCCTGGGCGGCAATGTGAGTTTCTGCGGCGCGATCGGCGCTGATGGGCTTGGGGAGCGGCTCAAGTCCTTCCTCATCTCGTGTGGAATCAAACCGCACCTGGTGGCCAAACCCGTGCCGACCGGCCGATCGATTGCGTTGAGCTGGGACAAGCATCAGCGCCACTTCGTGAGTTGTCTGCCCAGTTCGCTGTTGCTCGAAGATGCGGACGTGGACGTTGCGTTGCTGGCGGCCGCCGGCTGCCGCCACCTCTACCGCGCCGACATCTGGTTTGCGCCGCGCATGCTCGGCGAAGGCAACGCGCGGCTGTTGGGCGAGGCCCGTCGCCACGGTATGGAGACATCCGTTGACATCAACTGGGATCCCCACTGGCACGCCGGACCTGAAGATCCAACCGTCCGCGATCGCATCGAGGCGGCCTCGCTCATGCTCCCGCACGTGACGTACGCGCACGGCAACGAGCGGGAACTGTGCTTCTTCGCCGGCGCGCGGGCCTTGCCCGAAGCCGCGGCATGGTTCTTCCAGCGGGGCGTGCGAATGCTCATCGTACATCTCGGCCCTGACGGCAGCGCGGCAATGGCCGCCGACGGCATGACCATCCACGTTCCCGCCGTGCCGGTGGGCCAGATCGTCTGCGAAGCGGGCACCGGCGACGTGTTTACCGCCGCCTTCCTTCTGCGCGAAGGCATGGACCTGCGCCGGCGTTTGGCCGAGTGCAACGCGGTTGCCGCCGCGCACCTTTCCGGCGCGGCCGACCTTCTGCCGCGACTGACGTGACGTTGGTGCTCGGCCTGCGGTATAATGCCGACGGCACGCTCGACACGAGCTTCAGCGGCGATGGGATCCAGGAGTTGCAGTTCCCATCGGCATCGAGCAGTTGCGCCAGCAAGGTGCTGATCATGGACGACGATACAATTCTCGTCGGCGGCACGTCCGATGGCGACTTCGCCATGGTGCGCCTCACCAGCGGCGGCGCTGTCGATACGACCTTCGGCACCAGCGGCTATGTCACCACCGACATGAACAGCGGCAGCACCGACAGCGTGAGTGACATGGTCTTGCAGACGATCAGCGACACGCAGAAGATCATCCTGGGCGGGACGGCCACGTACAGCGGTATAGACCACATGGCCCTGGCCCGCTATAGCCTGGGCGGCACGCTGGACAGCACGTTCGGGACGAGCGGCAAGGTGGTGACGAACGTGGCCGGGTACGATTCCATCAATTCGCTGGCCATCGACGGCAGCGGCAAGATCGTGGCCGGCGGCTACGGCGAAGGCGCCGGCTGGCTGGTGGCGCGGTTCTCGGCCGACGGGCGCTGGATACGAGCTTCGGGTCGGGATACGGTTTTGTGACCACGGATTTCGGGAGCTGGGCGATTTGCTCGTCGGTGCTGGTGGACGGCGACGGCAAGATCGTGGCCGGGGGGCAGGCGGCCGGCAGCATGGCGTTTGTCCGGTATAACAGCAACGGCACGCTGGATAACGACTTCAATGGCGACGGCAAGTTGATCGTGCCGATGGGGTCCAGCAGCAGCATCGGCCGGATGGCGCTGGACGGCGATGGCCGCATCGTGGCGGCGGGGTGGGCGCGGCCCGCCGGCTTCACGTTCGGGCTGGTGCGTCTGCGGATTGACCCGGCCAACGGCACGCTGGAGGGGACGTTCGGCGAGGGCGGCACGCTGATCACCGACGTGTACAACAATTGGGGCGGCGGGATGACGATCCAGGGCGATGGCGACATCGTGGTGGTGGGCAGCGTGAGCGGCGGCGCCTTCCTGACGGCGCGGTACAAGGGGACGGGCCAGCAGCGGCTGTATTACCAGCAGGATGCCAACTGGAACGTGACGGCGCTGGTGTCGGCCGACGATGCCGCCGAGAGCTACACGGGCGGGGCGGTGGTGGAGCGGTATCTGACCGACCCGTATGGGAATGTGAAGGTGCTGAACGGCAACTGGGGCGGCAGGACCAGCGACGAGAGCGGGTTGAGTTATTATGGGAATCCGTTTGGGTTCCAGGGTGGAAGGTGCGACCCCATCAGCGGGACGATCGACTTCGAGCATCGCGAGTTTAGGGCCTGCAAAATAATAAACTGGACAATTGTTGATACACTCGCCGGTGCCTTCCCGATCTTGGATAGATGCAGGATGCACGAGCGATCGAACGGATTCGTCGGATGTACTGTACACTCGCGCCGGAGATGGACGAACGGATGCGAAGACAATGGGCAGCGGCCGAAGCGCGGGAGCTGGGCTGGGGTGGCGTCACCCGCGTAGCCCACGCCAGCGGATTGTCACGCACGACGATCACGGCTGGCCTGCATGAACTGGAGCTGCCGGCCTCCGTTCGTCAAGCCGAAGCGATGCGGGTACGTCGGCCTGGCGGGGGCCGCCGGCCGCTGTCGCAGACGGACCGGGACCTGATCGCTGCGTTGGAATTGCTGATTGACCCGGCCACGCGGGGCGATCCCGAATCGCCGCTGCGCTGGACGTGCAAGAGCACGCGGCGTCTGGCCGATGAGCTGACCCGCCAACGCCACCCGGTCAGCGCCCCAACCGTCGCGACTTTGCTGCGCCAGGCCGGCTACAGCCTTCAGGCCAACTCCAAAACCCGCGAAGGCGCCGGCCACCCGGACCGCAACGCCCAGTTCCAGTACATCAACAACACGGTTGGGCGCTTCCTGGCTGGCAACCAGCCGGCGATCTCGGTAGACACGAAAAAGAAGGAATTGGTGGGAGATTTCAAGAATGCTGGACGGGAATGGCATCCGCAGGGCCAGCCCGAGCCCGTCCGCGTTCATGACTTTCTGGACCCGACGCTGGGCAAGGCCATTCCCTACGGCGTCTATGACATCCTCAACAACCAGGGGTGGGTGAGTGTGGGCATCGACCACGACACGGCGCAGTTTGCGGCCAACAGCATCCGGCGATGGTGGCGGGAGATGGGCAGCCGCCGCTTCCCGCGCGCCACGCAACTGCTGATCACGGCCGACGGGGGCGGCAGCAACAGTTCCCGCAGCCGATTGTGGAAGATGGCCTTGCAGCAGTTGGCCGATGATCTGGGACTGCGGCTGAAGGTCTGCCATTTCCCGCCCGGCACCAGCAAATGGAACAAGATCGAACATCGGCTCTTCAGCTTCATTACGCAGAACTGGCGGGGCCGGCCGTTGGTGAGCCATCAGGCCATCGTCAGCCTGATCGCTGGGACCAGGACGAGGTCGGGCCTGGTCGTCAAAGCGGCGCTGGATACCAATCAGTACGAAACCCATATGAAAGTGACCGACGAGGAACTGTCCCGGCTCAAGCTCAAGCCGGAACGATTCCACGGAGAATGGAACTACCAAGTCACACCACGACCGTGAATTTGTTCAGTTTATTTCTTTGCAGGCCCTTAGCTGTGCGCTGGGGCGGTGGTTGCAGCAGGACCCGGCGGCGTACATCAACGGGCCGAACGTCTACCAGTCCTACGGCAGCAATCCCGTCCGATGGGTCGATCCAACCGGTCTTGTCGTCGCTGACCAGATCACAGGTGTGAAGAGCGATGGCACGGCTGAATTAAGGTTCACGACGAAGAAGCCTATATGCAGAGCAGTCCTGATGGGCAACGGCAAGGCTTTAGCAGAATTGTCTGTGAACTTGCCGCTCGCACCGGCACTCTTGTGGCCGTTCCATAGCCTGCCGCTGCCTGCGGATACCTACACACTTACTTTCAACCAGAATGCCCTTTTGTCACCTGCGGCATCGGGTCCCGTTCTCCCATCTGGGCTTGGCGGCGCACCAGTGTTTCCTGCCTCGATGACGTTGCTCACGGTGGGGGACGGTGCGACAACGATTGGGTATCAAGTTCAGGCCAAGTCCAAGAGTGAGAATGGAACCTTGTTCGGGCATTATCGTAACCGGTGGGGCGCAGCGGGCTATGCGGCCTTGTCAAAGATGCGCGTGAGCTGGTCCGACATGAGGTACAGCATTGCTGCGGGAGGAATGATCCGCTTCTTCGGGGCGGGGGACTACGTAGCGTACGATGTCAACAATTCCAAGGTCAACCTGAACGGCTCGAAACTACTTGCTGGTGCTATTCTCGCCGCAACCGTTGGAACCTGGCGCGGAAGCAAGGACACAATGCGCGAGCCGCTGCATCATGGAGACCTCTGGAGTCAGAATGCGGGGAACGTCTGGTTTGCTACCGCGAAATTCAGCTTCTCGAACACCATCTTGATAGGATTAGCTGGTGCAGGTGGCATTGTGCGTCCTCTGTGGCCATTCAGTCTGGACAACAGCATAACCATACCCTAAACTATGAGACTTCGATTCCGCGTCGTTTTTCGGTCGATTATTACACTGCTCTCAGGGTGTATCGTCGCTATCGCTCTTTTTAGCTGCTTTAGGAGTCTTAATGTCGGGTGGGCACGAGTTTTCGAGAAGGGTGTCACTTGGAACGGAGTGATAATAGATGGGTGCGCGGTTGCGTGGCGCTCACGACACGTCGTGTGCGAAGGAAAGCAAAGCGATGGCGCGTGGGACTGGGTGTCGCCGATGCTTGAGGCACGCCCCGGATTCTACGCAATAATTGGTCCCGCAACGTTTCGGCAAGCACGAGCACGCATTGGTGGGAAGCATTGGGGTTCTACTTCGCGTGGAACGAGGTCTGGGCGGTCCCGGTGAACTCCGCCTTCGACGCATCAATTGTAGAAACGATAAGTTGTGCTACCGTTCCGCTGTGGTGCATAGCGATATTTGTGGTCCCGTGGCCCATTTGGTGGGGCATTCGGCTGCTGCACAACAGGCGACGGCTTTCGAGAATCGCGCGAGGTCTCTGTCCAAAGTGCGGATACGACCTTCGCGCCACGCCCACTCGATGTCCGGAATGTGGCATGATCCAAGCGGAACGACATCGAAGTGACGCCGCGAATGGGACAGAGACAGAAGGGGACCGGCAAATGGGACATGATTCAAAAGGCACCCAAGATAACTCGGACCGGAAAATGGGACATGATTCAAAAGGCACCCAAGATGACCCAGAAGCGTGACGCCGGGCACGCCTCCGCGCCGGCTCGACACGAGCTTCGACTTGGACGGGTGCCTGCGTACGCCGGCGTTGCGCACATGGCCATGACTCGCTACGATGGCGACGGGGCGCTGGATACGAGCTTCGGGCCGGGATACGGTTTTGTGATCACGGATTTCGGGAGTTGGGCGAGCTGCGGGTCGGTGCTGGTGGACGGCAGCGGCAAGATCGTGGCCGGGGGGCAGGCGGCCGGCAGCATGGCGTTTGTCCGGTATGACAGCAACGGCACGCTGGACAACGACTTCAACGGCGACGGCAAGCTGGTCGTGCCGATGGGCTCCAGCAGCAGCGTCGGCCGGATGGCGCTGGATTCGCAGGGCCGGATCGTGGCGGCGGGGTGGCGCGTCCCGCCGGCTTCACGTTCGGGCTGGTGCGTCTGCGGATCGACCCGGCCAACGGCACGCTGGACGGCACGTTCGGCGAGGGCGGCACGCTGATCACCGACGTGTACAACAATTGGGGCGGCGGGATGACGATCCAGGGCGATGGCGACATCGTGGTGGTGGGCAGCGAGAATGGCGATGCCTTCCTGACGGCGCGGTATCGCGGCGCGGATGGCGGGCAGCGGCTGTATTACCAGCAGGATGCCAACTGGAACGTGACGGCGCTGGTGTCGGCCGACGATGCGAGCGAGAGTTACACGGGCGGGGCGGTGGTGGAGCGGTATCTGACGGACCCGTATGGGAACGTGAAGGTGCTGGACGGCAACTGGTGGGGCCGGATCAGCGACGAGAGCGAGTTGAGCTATTACGGGAACGTGTATTTCCACCAGGGCGGGCGGTACGACGCGACCAGCGGGCTGTATGACTTCCGCAACCGCAGTTTCAGCCCGGTGCTGGGGAGGTGGACGGAAGAGGACCCGGCGGGGTATGTGGATGGGATGAACGAGTATGAGTATGTTCGCAGTTGTCCTGTGGGGATCCTCGATCCAGAGGGACGTGATTCTCAGGTGCTCTACCAAATCGGCGGGACAGGCGCCGGTGATGCAGTGGTTCGTTTTGGGTCGAATGGCGAAGCGCTATATCTGAGCTGGTCGACTTCGACTCTTACCAGACCGAAAGACCCATTTCAGGGCCGTGGTGGAGGTAATAGTGTCACTCTACCATTGGCAAATGTAACCTTCTCTATACGTCCTTTCATAGGTCCGCCACCAGCGGAAGCATCCATCGTGTGGTATCAAACTGTTCACATCATACTGCCTGAAAATATGAGTACTTGTTTAGCGTTCCGTCCCGCTGATTGCCGATAATACAAATGGCATGGACGCCACTCACACCAGCACGGATGTTCCACTGTGTCCCGGCTGCGCCGCACGCGATCGCCGGATCGCTCAGCTCGAAGCTCAAGTCGCGGCGTTGCTGGAGCGTGTGGCACGGCTGGAAGAGCAACTGGCGGCCGCCACGCGTGCGGCCAAACGACAGGCCGCCCCGTTTTCCAAGGGGCCGCCCAAGGACCATCCCAAGCCGCCCGGCCGCAAGCCCGGCAAGGACTACGGCACCAAGGCCTTTCGCGCCATCCCATCGGTGATCGATGAAGTCCTTGAGGCGCCGCTTCCCAAGCACTGCTCCTGCGGCGGCACGATCGTGCAGGACTCGATTGAACAGCAGTACCAGACCGAGATCCCCCGCCGGCCGATCCATCGCCAGTTCAACGTCCACCTGGGCCATTGCCAACTCTGCGGCGAGCCCGCGCAGGGGCGGCATCCGCTGCAAACCTCCGACGCCCTGGGGTGCTGCGCCAGCCAACTCGGCCCCGATGCCCAGGCGGCCATTGTCCACCTCAACAAGGACGCCGGGCTTTCCCACGGCAAGATCAGCACGCTCTTCTCCACGCTCTTCGGCATCCCGCTGACGCGTGGCGGGGTCTGCCAAGTCATGCTGCGCGGCCGGCAAGTGCCTGCCCCATTACCACGCCATCATCCTCGCCCTCGGCCAGCGCCTTGGATCGTGCCCGACGAAACCGGCTGGCGTGTGGGCGGCCACTCGGCCTGGCTACATACCTTCGTCGCCGAGCACATGGTGGCGTTCCTGGTGGCCAAGGAGCGGGGCTATCTGGCCAGCAGCCGGATCATCCCCCCGAATTACGCCGGCGTGCTGGGCCACGACGGGTTCAAAGCCTACGAACGGTTCTTCCGGGCCGATCACCAGACGTGCAACAATCACCTGCTGCGGCGATGTCATGAACTGCTGGAGGTGGCGACGGGCGGGGCGGTGATCTTTCCGCGCAAGGTGAAAGCGATCCTGCAAGAGGGGCTGGACGTGCGCGACCGCCGCGACGCCGGGAAGATCTCCGCCAGGACGGCGGCCCGCAGGGCCGATCAGTTGCAGGCACGGATGGTGCAACTGACCGAGCCGATCAAAACCAACCCGGACAACGAACGCTTCGCCGATCACCTGTTCCGCCAGCAGCGTCACCTGTTCACCTACCTGCGAATCCCCGGAATCGACGCCACCAACTACCGGGCCGAGCAGGCCCTCAAGGGGCCCATCGTCAACCGCAAGGTGTGGGGCGGCAACCGCACGGAGGACGGCGCGGCGGCCCAGGGCATTCTCGCCAGCGTACTGGGGACACTCGCCAAGAAGGCCCTCCAGGCCATCGACTGGATCAGCGGCCTGCTCCGTGCTCCGGCCGCCACACCGCTGTTGGTCCCAGTTCCGGCCGGATGAGTGGCCTTCGGCCGTTCCGCGACATCCGAAAACCACTTCGTTCTCTTACTCGCCGAGGGTCGGCGCTAAACAAGCACTGATCGAACAGCAGTACCAGACCGAGATCCCCCGCCGGCCGACCCATCGCCAAAAGCCGGTCCGCCTCCTTCTCTCCGCCCCTTTTCGCCATGGCACCCAACAATCGAAGCAAACCCCGCGCCCACGGCATGCCCGGCTCAGACCGCTCACCAGCGCGTTGCGCAGATCGGCCGGCCCACACGCCAGATCCCCCGCCTTCCCCGCGAAAAACCCCACCGGCGCTGCGCCAGCGTTGCGCCAGACAAACCGATTTACGCAGTGCCGACGGGAATATTGAAGGGCGCATCCATCGCCCTGTGGCCTCAACCAATGAGCGAGGGCAGGGCCAGGTCGGGGCCGCTTTGGGGTCGCTTTGTGCGCGCCCCAGGGCCACTTCGTGCCGGCTTTTTCCGGGACGAATCTAAATGCGTTGATGCAATCAGATCTGTAAACCCTCAACTTCATACTGTTTATGGCAAACCTCCCTGGAACCTCCCGCCGTCAGAGTGATGAAATGATCCTCCCCAACTCCATCCCCAGCGCCGACTCCGAAACCCCTGCCCTTCAATCCGAATCCTCCAATCCCCAGTCTCGAACCCCCAGCCCTGAACCAGGGGCGGTGGGCCGCGCGGCTCAGCAAGATGTAGTACGGTGCCGGCGGGACCGGCTTTTCCAACGGCGGCCGCTGGGCCGCTCGCAACAGGTCAATCTGGTTGTCGAGCAAATGCCCGCGGCATGTTACACTGGTTCGCATGCCGATTGTGCGAATGCTCTATGGGCGCGAGGGGATGGATCTGCGAGTGCCCGCGTCGGCAACAGTCCTGCAGGGGCAGGATCCGCCGGCGCTGTCTGACGCCAGCGCGGCGATAGCGCGGGCGCTGCAGGACCCGATTGGCTCCGAGCCCCTGGCCGAAATGATCCAGCGCAAGCAGCCGGCAACCGTCGCGATTACTGTGTCCGACATTACGCGACCGGTGCCCAACGCCGAGTTCCTCCGGGCGATCATCGACCTGCTCAACGCCTGCGGCGTGGCCGACTCGCGCATCCGCATCATCATCGGCACGGGCATGCACCGGCCGAGCGCGAGCGAGGAGCGCCGGATCATTCTTGGGGCGGCCGTGCTATCGCGGGTAAGCGTGATCGACCATCGCGCGGCTGATGCATCGACGCTCGTCCAGGTGTGCCGCGAGGGAGAAATCGCTTCGGGGCATCCGCCGGTCTCCATTTGCCGGGCATTTGCCGAGGCGGATTTCCGCATCGTGACCGGGCTGATCGAGCCGCATTTCATGGCCGGTTTTTCCGGCGGGCGCAAGGGCATCTGCCCGGCGCTGGTGGACCTGAAGACGTTGGAGCAGTTCCATGGGTATCGCACGCTGGCCGATGCTCGCGCTGATACGGGCGTGCTTGATGGCAATCCGTGCCACGAGCTCGCGCTGAAGATCGCGCGGGCCGTCGGCGTGGATTTCCTCTTCAACGTGGCGATCAGCCGCTCGCGCAAGCTGGCGGCCATCTACTGCGGCGATCTTGTCGAGGCGCATCGCGCCGGGTGCCGCGAGGTGGCGGGTTGGACCACGGCGAAGATCGACGGCCCGTATGACCTCATCATTACCAACGGCGGCGGATTTCCACTCGACCAGACCTTCTATCAGGTGCTCAAGGGCATGGGCACGGCGATGCCGGCGCTGTCGGATCAATCGACGCTGCTGCAGGTGAGCGACTGTGGCGAGGGGCTGGGATCAACGAGCTATTCCCAGATGCTGCTGGAGTATGGGAACGATTGGCGGCGATTCCTGGCCGACATTTCCGGCGATTCACGAGTCCGGCTGGACCAGTGGGCGCTGCAGATGCACGCTCGCGTGCTGGCGCGGATCGGGCACGAGCGGCTGTGGTTCGTTACCGACAAGCTGACGCCGGAGGTCCAGCGAAAGATCGGCGTACATCCAATTCTGGGCGAAGGCGATACGCAGGCGCGGGCGCAGCGGGCGATCGACGCCTACGTTGGCGAGCATCCCAACGCGCGCATCGCGGCCATCCCCGACGGGCCATACACGATGCTGTCGCTGAAAGCTTGACCACGAAGACACGAAATCACGAAGCGGTTTCTGGTTGATCACACCGGTCAGTTGTCCGTGGTGCGTTGTCCGTGGACGGGTCAATAGTCCTTTGGTCAGTTGCGGGGGAGTGGAGGCGCATCCACTGACCAGCGGACAACGGACCCAACCACGGACTACTGACCACGGACTACTGACAGGAATCACACCTTGGCGCTTTTCGCCTCATCGCTCGCCGCCGGCTCGATCCGGAGTGGCAGGATGATCCAGAACGTCGCGCCTTCGCCCGGTTTGCTCTGCACGCCAACCGAGCCTCCCAGCAGCGCGATCAGCTCCTTGGAGATGGCCAGCCCCAGACCCGTGCCGCCGTGCTCGCGCGTGACCGACTGATCCACCTGGCGGAATTTCTCGAAGATCATCGACTGCTGGTCCGGGGCGATGCCGGGGCCGCGGTCGATGACGGCGACGCGGACGCTCTCCTCCTGCATGCGCTCGGCTTTCACGTCGATCTGCGCCGCCTGCGGCGAGAATTTGATGGCGTTGCTCAGGAAGTTATAGAGGATCTGCTGGAGCTTGGCCGGGTCGGTGTGGAGGATCGGCACGTCGGCCGCCACCGAAGCCACGATCGACAGCTCTTTCTTCTCGGCCAGCGGCTTGATGATGCTGATCAGCCCCTCGAGCAGGTCGGCCAGGCTGAGCGGCTCGACGCGGACGTCCATGCGCCCGGCCTCGATCTTGGCCAGGTCGAGCAGGTCGGTGATGAGCCCGAGCAGGTGCTTGCCGCTGCTGATGATGTTCTGGAGATAGCGCGGCGCCTTGGGGTCGGCCGCCAGGGCGGAATCCTTGAGCAGGTCGGCGAATCCCAGGATGGAATTCAGCGGCGTGCGCAGCTCGTGGCTGACGTTGGCGAGGAACTCGCTCTTGAGGCGATTGGACTCGTACAGCGCGACATTGCTCTCCGAGAGCTGCCCCAGCTTCAGGTCCAGGCTCTTGTTGATGGCGCGGAGCTGGTCCTCGCCCGCCTGCAGGTTGGCCAGCATCCGGTTGAAGGTCTCGGCAAGCTGCTGAAATTCATCGCCCGTGCTGATGTGCGAACGGATGTTTAGGTCGCCCTTGCTGACCTTGTCGGCCGTTTCCTGAAGCACGCGCACCGGACCGAGGATCAGCCGGGTGGTGATCAGATAGAAGACGATGATGGCCAGCACGCCGGCGAGCAGGCCGGCCAGGAAGATGAAGATGCGGTTGAGGAAGGCCTGATTGGCATCGATCTGCGATGGGATCTCGATGCTGACGAGACCCAGTAGCGGCGGACGAGGCTGCTTCCTGCCTTTGTGGGCGATGGCGCCGGGCGGAACATCGCGGCCGTGGCAGCCCAGGCAATTCTCTTCGGCGAAGAGCGCCTTGGCATAGCGGAATGAACTGGCGCCTTCCTTGTTGTACTGCATCTTGTAGAGCGGGTCGGCGTCGGGATCCTGCCTGTAATAGGCCAGGGCTTTCTGCTCGAAATGGCTGAGTGTCTGGGGATCGCTGCGCCAGGATCATCCGAACAATCGGCCGCTCGCGAACGGGCTGCGTGGCGGGCGGCGGGACGGCGGTCGTGGGCAGCGTAGCCGGGCGCGTTGCCGGCGCGGATCCCTGGGCCTGCATGCGGACGAGGTGGTCGGCCTCGGCCCATTCGCCAAGAGTGCGGGCCGTGCGCTCGTTGGTCTGCTGCATCAACTGCTCCATGCGGCGCCAAGGCACAAACAGGGCGGCGGCGATGATGAGAATGACCGCGGCGCCAAAGAGCATCTGGAACTTCGCCGCCAGCGAAATGTTGAGCTGTTGGAAGCGTTTGAACATGGGCCGCCAGCGTGCATTGTACACGCGGATTCGGGCAGTTCACGCAAGCCGCCGATGGAGCGAGGTGGATTGCTGGTTTCAGATTTCAGGTTTCAGATTTCAGACCCGGAACCGAATTCGATTCGGCGAGGCGACGCGCGGAAACTTGCGTATGATAGTCCGTGGCTTTGGAAACCCGCAATCCAGATTGCGTCCGATTGCCCCTTGTACCGGCTTTCAGGGATGTGGTATGACATATCGGCGTACTGGACAAAATGACCAGCAGGCACATCACCAGGACACTTCCATGAACACGACCGGACGAGTGCTGGTTGTCGAGGATCATGAGAATGAGCGTCGGCCGATCATGCAGCTTCTGAAGAGCGAGGGGCTTACCGTCTTCGGGGCCGAGAATGCCGACAAGGCCATGGGCTATATTGACGAGGGCATCGACGTCGTGCTCAGCGATCTTCGCATGGGGGATGTCAGCGGCCTGGATCTGTTGCAGCTTTGGAAGAAGCGCAAGCCCGACACGCAGTTCATCCTGTTTACCGCTCATAGCAGCGTCAACAGCGCCGTCGAAGCGATCAAGGCGGGGGCGTACGACTACGTGACAAAGCCCGTGAATCCCGACGAGTTGATCCTGCTGATCCGGCGGTGCATCGAATCAACCGCGAAGGAAAAGGAAATCGATAACCTGCGGCGGCGACTGGACCAGAAATTCGGGCTGAATCAGATCGTCGGCGAATCCAGGCAGATGAAGGAGGTATTCGCGCGGATCCAGCGGGCAGCGGCCGTGGACAGCACGGTCTTGATCCTGGGTGAAAGCGGCACTGGCAAGGAGCTCGTCGCCCAGGCGCTGCACAACAACAGCCCGCGAAAGAAGGGCCCGTTTGTCGCGGTGAACTGCGCCGCCGTCCCTGCGACGCTCGTGGAGAGTGAACTGTTCGGGCATGTGAAGGGCGCGTTCACCGGCGCAACAGATCGGCGCGTTGGCCGGTTTGAACAGGCCGACAGCGGGACGCTCTTCATCGACGAAATCGGCGACTTCGAGCTCGGGCTGCAAGCCAAGCTTCTGCGCGTGCTTGAGACGCTTACGGTGACACCGGTGGGCGGATTTGAGGATAAGAAGGTGGATGTGCGGGTGCTGGCCGCAACCAGCCGTGACATTACGCAGATGGTCCGCGACGCGACGTTTCGGCAGGATCTGTACTACCGGTTGAACGTCGTGACGATCCAGCTCCCACCCCTGCGCAAGCGCCCGGATGACATCCCGATCCTGGTCGAGCATTTCCTCAAGGATATTTCAGAGGTCAAGCACACGCCGCCGAAGAAGGTGGATGCGGGGGTGATGCGGCGGTTCATGGCCTTCCGCTGGCCGGGCAACGTGCGCGAGTTAAAGAACACGCTGGAGAGCATGATGGTCCTGGCCGAGGGCGACGTTCTGACCGAGAACGACATCCCGACGACCATGGCAGACAATGGGTCGGTGACGGCGCAGACCAAGGACATGCCGACGGGCATCACCATGGAAGAGTTGGAGAAGCTGGCAATCACCAAGGCGCTGGAGCAGTGCGGCGGCAAGCGGACGCGCGCGGCCGAGAGCCTCGGCATTTCGGTTCGGACTTTGCAGAGAAAGCTGCGCCAGTATCAGATGGAAGTGGCTGCGGCCCAGTTGACATGACATGTTGTCCGTGCAGGCAACGACTGTCAGACAATGTGACGCCACATCGCACCCGCCATGCGGGTGCGATTTTGTTTTGGAGCGACGAAGCAAGCAGCCGCAGCAGGGTTTACGTCACCGCAAACGGCCGGCACCGCAGACATGGCACCAGCTTTGCATATCACAAGGTGCGGTCTTAGTGGCGAACTTCGTTAACTCCAGGTTGCAAGGAGAGTTGAACATGTCTATCAGCATGGAACGCTTCGGTTCGCGTGGCCAATTCATCACTTACGATCCGTTCGCCCGGAGCGTCAGCCGTGTGGCGATATTCACGTTGCAGTGCCGTTGCTGCGGCTATGAACCCGAAGACTCTGTCGTTGCGCCGCGGGTATGCCCCAAGTGCCATGGCGAGTCCTTCGAGCGGTTTGCCCGGCCGGGCAGCATCCTGGAGAACGCCAACCGCTACTGATTGAGGCCACAAAGGCAAGGTTTCCAAAGGCAGTCCCGCGACGCGGGATGAGTTGTTCAAAACGTGACAGCCGAGGACTTCGGTTCCCGGCTGTTTCTTTGCGCGTGTCCATCGTCCGTGGTCCGTTGTCCGTGGACGGGTCAATGGTCCATTGGCCAGTTGCGAGAGCCTCCCCGAGCCGCCAAATCCGGGTGGCGGATCCACTGACCAAGGAACCACGGACCCAACCACTGACAACTGACAACGGACCACTGACGAAGACCCCTCCCTTGCATCGCGCCGCGCCCTGCCGTAACCTTCGCGGCTCGCGTATGCACCCGATCCTCCTGTGTTCTTTGCTCGCGGCCGCGGCGGTCCTGTTGATCGCCGAGTGGCGCGGCGCCGGTGACGCTGAATCTGAACTTCAAGGGCGATCTGAAGCGGGAATCGCGCTGGTTTGCCCAGTATGGCCAGGCGGCCTGTACGCTGATCGTCGCCGCGATACTGTGGCAGTTGGACCGGCCGCGCCGCGCGGATGGGCACCATGCCGCTCTGACGCTCATCGCTGCGGTCTTTGGCACAAGCGTCATCAGCGTGCTGGTCAAGCGGCTGCTGGGGCGTGTCCGGCCGGGACGAGAAAATGCCGGTCGGTTTCTTGGGCCGACCTGGAGGCACGCCAACTTCCGCGAGAGTTTTCCTTCCTCGCACAGCGCCTGCGCTGTCGCGATGACCGTCGTGCTGGCGCATCTCTACGCGCCGGCCGCGCCCGTGTTCTGGGCCATGGCGATCATCACCGCCGTCCTGCGATACTTGATGGATGCCCACTGGCCGAGCGATGTCGTCAGCGGTATGGCACTGGGGTATGTGTTCGGGGCACATGACGTTGAGGCTGGGATTCTGACTTGTCCACTCTCGCCGACCAGCTCCAACGGGCAATCGAATCGGCCGAGCGGCAGTTGCGACTCGAGCAGGCCGTCTATGGGCTTGCCCAGCACTACGAGGTTCGGCGCGAGGTACACTATCTGAGGCGGCGGCTCGCGGCATGGCGTTTGTGACCGAAGGGATGCCGGCCCATTCCAAGGGTCGGCGCCAAAGTTTGTCTTTACATGGGTTTTGTGCCGGCCGCGAAGCAATCCTCCTTCCCCTTCGCGGCCGGTTTTTTTGCGCGGTTCGCGGTAACATGCCAGCCCATGAGCAAGCCGTCGTCATCGCACCACAAGGGCATGCGCGCCGAGCGATCGGCGGGCGTAGTGGTCTTTCGCGAGGATGCTGCCGGCCGGCTGTTTCTGCTCCTGGACTATGGCAGCCACTGGGATTACCCCAAGGGTCACGTCGAGGACGGCGAGACCGATCGGGACGCCGCGCTGCGCGAACTGGCCGAGGAGACGGGCATTCGCGACGTGCAACTCGTGGAGGATTTCAAAAAAGAGATCGTGTACTTCTTCCGTTCGCCCAAGGGCCGGCTGGTGCGCAAGACCGTGGTGTTCTTCCTGGCATCGACGACCGTGCGCGAGGTGCTGCTGAGCCATGAGCATGTCGGATACGCCTGGCTGACGGCGGAGGAGGCCGGCCAGCGGCTGACCTACCCAACCGCGCGGGATGTTTTCCATGCGGCGCTGAGCTTCCTGAAAGCGTCGTAACGATTCCGGGCGGCGCTGGCCGGGATCCGCTAGAATCCGGCGATGATCTCGCGCGACGAAATCATGCTGGAATACCTCGAACGCCTGCCCTACCCACCTTATCCGGTACAGGAAGAGGCGATGTACGCCTGGGCCGCGTGCGAACAGGGCCTGCTATTGTCGGCCCCGACCGGAACGGGAAAGACCCTGGTCGCCGAGGCGGCGGTCTATGAAGGCCTGCGCACCGGCACGCATGTCTATTATTCCACGCCGCTGATCGCGCTGACGGACCAGAAGTTCCTCGAATTGCAGGAGACGGTTGCCCGCTGGGGCTTCGAGCGCGAGCGGGTCGGGCTGGTCACCGGCCTGCGGACGATCAACCCCAATGCCCAGATCAAGGTCGTGGTTGCCGAGGTGCTGCTCAATCGCCTGCTTCATCCCGCGGCCTTTGATTTCGCCGATGTCGGCGCAGTCGTCATGGATGAGTTCCACAACTTCAACGAGCCCCAGCGCGGCATCGTGTGGGAACTGACGCTCTCGCTGCTTCCCGGACACATCCGCGTGATGCTTCTCTCGGCCACCGTGGGAGCCGCCGCCGAGTTCGTCAACTGGATGGCCCGCAGCGTGGACCGCCGGCTGACGCTGATTGAGAGCAAGGAACGCAAGGTTCCCCTGCATTTTCACTGGGTCGGCGATGAGTTGCTGCCCGACTACCTGGAGCAGATCGCCCGCGGCGATGATGCCACGCGCAGGACGCCGGCCCTGGTGTTCTGCTTCGATCGCGAAATCTGCTGGAGCACCGCGGAGATTCTCAAGGGCAAGGACCTGTTCGCCGAAGGACAGCGGCAGGCGCTGCTGGACCGGCTTGAGTCCTTCGACTTCTCGGTCGGGTCGGGGAACAAGCTGCGGACCTTCCTGACGCGCGGCGTCGGCCTGCATCACGCGGGCATTCTCCCCCGCTACCGCAGGGTGGTTGAGAAGCTCTTCCAGGAGAAACTGCTGCCGGTGTGCGTCTGCACTGAAACCCTGGCCGCCGGCATCAATCTTCCCGCACGGTCGGTGGTGCTGACGACGCTGGTCAAAGGCCCGCGCGACAAGAAGAAGGTGATCGACGCCAGCTCCGCGGCGCAGATGTTCGGCCGGGCGGGCCGGCCGCAATTCGACAAGGAGGGTCATGTCTTTGTGCTGGCGCACGAGGATGATGTCAAGCTCGCCCGCTGGCAGGATAAGTACGATTCGATTCCCGAGGACAACAAAGACCCGAAGATGATGGCGATGAAGAAGGCCCTGCGCAAGAAGAGGCCGACCCGGCGCGACGGCGTCACCTACTGGAACGCCGAGCAGTTCGCGAAGCTCCAGACGCTTCCTCCGGCCAAACTGTCGAGCCGGGGCAGCCTGTCGTGGCGATGGCTGGCGCACCTGCTGGAGGCAAGCCCCGCGGTGGAGCCGATACGCCAGGTCATCCATCGCCGCCTGATGGATGCGCCGAGGATTCAGGGCGAACTCAAGCGGCTGACCCGGATGCTGGTGACGCTGCACCAGTTGGGCATCGTGGTTCTCGATCCCCCGCTGCCCGAGGCCTGGCGGCAGGCCGTGCAACCCGCGGGAGCAGCCATCGCGGGCGCTGCGACATCGGATGAAGCCGACAACGCCAGGCCGGCCGACGACTCCGACGAGCCGGAAGATGCCGGCGCGAAACCACAGTCCTTCAGTGAACTGATGGGCCGGCTCAAGCTCGGCGGCAATACTGCCGCCATCGAAGTTGTCCAAGCGATCGCTGCATCGCACGGCGTGACTATCGCCGCGCCCGAAGAGCCCAAATCGTATGAACCGCTGACGGCGACGCCGACCGCGAAGCTGAAGGAGATGCAAGTCTTCCGGGCGGCGCACCCGTTGTATGGCGTGTTCCTCATGGACTACCTGGGGCGGGCCGATCAGCACGAGTTGATCCAGATCATGGAAAGCCTGCTGGAGATGCCAGGTTCGGTGGCCAAATGTGTCCGCGTGCCCCGGCCCGACGAGCTGCCTCCCGGCCGCCTCGCCGTCGAAGTGATCGACCCGGCCCTGCTGACTCGCGGCCTGGCCACGCAGGAAGACCTTTATCCCCAGGCCGATCAGAGCGATCTGCCGCCGGAGCTTCGCAAGTACCCCATCCCGCTGGCGCAGAAGATGCGGATGTTCTTCGAGAGCACGGTCGACCACGCGGGCGGCCTGTCGGTCACCCCCGTATGGGCGGCCGGGGAACTGCTCTCCCGCGGGGGGAGCTTCGAGGACTATGCCCGCGCGCGCGATCTGGTCAAACAGGAAGGCATCCTGTTCAAACACCTGCTGCGGATGGTGCTGCTGTGCGATGAGTTCGCGCAACTCACCCCCCGCGAGATCGCCCCGGAGGCCTGGCAAGCCGCGCTGAGCGGCGTCTCAACTATGCTCACAACCGCATGTCGCGCGGTTGACCCGCAGTGTACCGATGAGATGCTGGAAGAACTGGCGGAAAACGGTTGATGCGGCGGATCGCTCGTTTGGGAAGCCGGGCGAGGCCGCCTGACACCACAATCCGCTAGGCCGCCACCTGCTCGTAGGAAAAGCTCGGTATCCCCGCCCGCTCCTTGGCGTGTTCCACGGTGATGGCGCAGACGTCTCCCTTTTCGTCAACATCCAACAAGGTGTTCTCGTCCAAGTCCTTGGTTTCGGCCACGGCCGCCGGGCGCAGCTCGATGTACAGGGTGTCGGTATCTTCGAAATACTGGATTTTCATGGCTTAAACGACCTGTCAAAAAAGGCGTTGTGGACCGTCTCGCCGTCGGGAAGAAGTATAACGCGCAGATACATTCCGTGCATCTGCTTAATCGCCGCCCAGCGCCGGATCCGGCCATCGGCCTGCACGACCTGCCGGATGGGGTTATTGATCGCCTGCTCGATCCATTCATCCCGAATCATGGCTCGATCCGGCCGCTTACGCGTAACCAGGAAATATCGCGTGTGCTTCACGCATTAAATGATATCAATCGGTGGCGTCGAAATCGAGAACACGGAAAAGGCAAGAGGGTTTGTGCGGGAACTTGGGAGATCCTGTCATCTCCACGGCACGAAGAGCGGCGCAGCGGGTGGCCGCCCGAACAAGCACCCGCGGCCCTGCGGCGGCGCGTGGGCCCGTGCGCTGGGCGAGACGTTCGGCCAATGCGGCCGACACGGCCAGCACCGCCGGATCGCGCGTGGCGGGACAGGGCACGTCGCCCAGCGGCAGGCCGGCGGCCAGCCAGTCCTGGACCAGACTACGAAGGATTAGCGGGTCACCATCCAGCGCTGTCCGGGCGATCTCTTCAAGGCTTGCCATGCAACTCCCTCTCATAGGTCTCCAAACGCCGAACGCGGGACGTTTGCTCTGGACGTCAGACCGCGTAAACGCGGAACTCCGAACGGAGATCTATTCCCCCATCTTGACCGTAAACTTGTCGCCATAGCTCACGTTCCAGTCGCTCGGCGTCCCGTCCTTCCCGGGGTTCATGATCTGGATCGTGTACGTCACCTCGACCTCGTACTTTCCAGGCTTGCGAAAGTCGATCCATTGCCTCAGGTCCTCGCTCCGCTTCAACGCCGAATTGGGCTTGAGGACGAAGGGCGAGATGATGAACCCATCCGGCAGCGGCTTCGGATTGGTCGCTACCGCCGCGCCATCCAGTGTTGCCTTGAACGAAAGCTGGGTGTCCCGGCACGGATAGTTCCCGCCTCCGGTTGTGCCCCAATGAATCGTCAACGGCGTCTGCCCGACATTCGTCAGCCAGATCAGGACCCTGACCGGCCCGTTCAATGGAAAGCTCTTCTCCAGCCCCAGGTACTCGACCTTGATGCTCTCCTTCGGCGCTTTGCTAATCGGGCCGCCATTCAGGATCTCCGCCGTCGCCGCATCGACATCGCGCAGCCCCAAAGACCTGGACGCCTTCTCATCGCCTCCCCAACTATTCGGCGTCAGCAGCTTGTCCCTTACCCTCACGCGCAGCTTCCCGCCCATTTCCCTCGGGTAGTCATCCGTCAGCAGAAACACGGTGAATCGACCGCCTTGCTCCGCGTGGATGGTCACCTTCTTGATCCCCAGCTTGGCCGGTCCCGTCTCGGTGAACTTTGCGACTGTCTCATCCCCCTCGCGCACGTACTCGACCTTGCCCGCGACGATCTGCACAGGCGGGTCCTTCATCTTGGTTTCCGCTTGCTCGGCCGCCTGGAGCATCGCAATCGCACTCTGGGCCACGAGCATGACGGCTAAGAACTGGATTGATCTGGTGTTCATGCTCTCCATTGTACCAATCAGCGGCGGCCTTTCTTGTGCGCCCTGGTGTGGCAACGGGACGAACGGTGGGATCACTCCTGGAGTGACCGCCGCTGGTTGTCGGTTTCCCGACGGGCTTCGGCACCGCGTGCGTGGCCTTCCGGGCGGCTTCTTTGGCGGCGGCTTGACGGTGTGAGGCGGCCGCGGTCTCGGCGACGCATCGCTCATGCCAGGCGGTGTAGTTGCCATCGAAGTCCACCATCGACGGTGGCCGCAGGATTAGCAGACGGGTGGCGATCTTGTTGAGGAAGTAGCGGTCGTGGCTGACGCAGAGGATCGTGCCGGGAAAGTCGGCCAGCGTGCGTTCGAGGGCTTCGCACGCGGCGATGTCCAGGTGGTTCGTCGGCTCGTCCATGACCAAGACGTTGGGCTTGTCGAGCAGCAGTTGCGCCAGCGCACCCGAGCGCGCTCGCCGCCGGAGAGAACAGAAATCGGCTTGTCGGCCTGGTCGCCGGAGAGGAGCAGGGCGCCCAGCATGTCGCGGATGAGCTGCGGGTGCAGCTTCCGGCCGGCGGCGACTTCTTCGAATGCCGTGTTCTTCTCGTTGAGGCCCTGGAGTGTCTGCTCGTAGTAGCCCAGGCTGATGTTGGAGCCCAGCCGCGCCGTGCCGCGGTCGGGTTGTCGGCGGCCGATGAGGGTTTCCAGCAGAGTGGTCTTTCCGCAGCCGTTGGGGCCGATGATGCCGACGCGCTCGCCGCGGGTCATCTCGAATGTGACGCCATCCCACAGCGGCGTGGGGCCATAGCTCTTGCTCAGGTTGCGTACGCTCAGCAGGCGGTCGCCGGCGCTCCGGGGTCGCGAAAGCAATGTGGACGGCCTTGTCCGGGCGAACGGCGGCCAGCAGCGCCTCGCCTTCCTTCAGGCGGTCGAGCCGTTTCTCGCGGCCCTTGGCTTCCTTGGAGCGCTGGCCGGCTTTGAACCGGCGGATGAACTCCTCGGTCTTGGCGATGTCCTTCTGCTGCTGCTCGTAGGCCCGCTCCTGCGTCAATTCCAGCAGTTCCCGCTGCTCGACGTAATGCGAATAATTGCCGTCAAAGGTCATGAGCCGGGCATATTGCAGCCAAGCGATACGGGTGGCCAGGCGGTCGAGCAGATAGCGGTCGTGACTGATCAGCAGCACCGCGCCCTTGTAGTCGGCCAGGTAATCCTCCAGCCACTCGACGGCCGCCAGGTCGAGGTGATTGGTCGGCTCGTCCAGAAGCAGGATATCAGGCTCGCCCACCAGCGCCCGAGCCAGCGCCAGGCGGGAGCGCTGCCCGCCCGAGAGCGTCTCGACCTTTTGCTCCCACATCTCGTCGTCCAAGCCCACGCCGTGCAGCGTCGCTTCCAGCCGGTGCCGCCAGGCATACCCGCCGGCCAGCTCGAAGTCGTGCTGGACGGTCTGGTATTGGTCCAGCACGCGCAACAGGTCGTCGCCCTCCAGGTGGGCCATCTCATGCTCCAGATCGCGCATGCGATGGGAGAGCTGCTTGAGGTCGGCGAAGGCCTCTTCGGCCTCGTCCATGACGGTGTTGCCGGGAGTGAAGGTCGGGTTCTGCTCCAGGTGGCCGACGCTCACGCCCTTGCGGATGGACGCCACGCCGTCATCGGGAACGGTCTCGCCCAGCAGGATCCGCAGGAGCGTGGTCTTGCCGCTGCCGTTGGCGCCGATCAGGCCGATGCGCTGGCCGCGATAGATGCTGAGGTTGAGTTTCTCAAAGAGGGCCTTGTGGCCGAAGCTCTTGGTCAGGTTATTCAGTGCTGCAATGGGCATAAAGGGCGGGGAGTGTACTGGATGTGAGGTGGGGATGGAACGACGATGAGGTCTCACATGAGTTTTCACGGATCCCTGCTCCCTGTTCCGTGAACCCTTACCGCTGTACACTTCTCACCAAGAATGGAGAGGCGCAAGCTCTATCTTCAATCCGTCCGCAGCGTTGTTGTCAAGCTGGGCACGCAGTTGCTCGCCGATTCGCACAAACGGTTGGACGCGGCAATGCTCAGCGAGATCGCCTCGCAGGTTGTCGAGCTGCGTCGGCGCAAGATCGAGGTGACGATCGTCAGCTCGGGCGCCATCGGCGCGGGCCTGCGCGAGCTGAATCTCACCAAGCGCCCCACCGACCTGGCGCAGCTCCAGGCCGTGGCGGCCGTCGGTCAGCGGCGTCTGATGGATGCGTGGGCGGCCGCGTTTGCCGCATCGAACACGCCGGTGGCCCAGATCCTCCTCACGCGCGAGGACATCGACAATCGCACGCGTTTTCTCAATTTGCGCAATACGCTGCACGCGATCCACGAGCTGGGCGCGATCCCCATCATCAACGAGAACGACACCGTCAGCACGGATGAGATCGTCAAGATCAGCTTCGGCGACAACGACATCCTCTCGGCCATGGTCGCGCATGCCCTGCGGGCCAACCTGCTGGTGCTGCTGACGGTGGTCGATGGCCTGCTCGACGAATCGGGCAAGCCGGTGCGGCTGGTGGAGAGCATTGAGCAGGCCCGCGCGCTGGTGCGAGATGAGAAGAGCGCCATGGGCACCGGCGGGATGGATTCCAAGCTCCAGGCGGCCGACATGGTGACGGAGTGTGGCGAGGCGATGATCGTCGCGGATGGGCGCTCGCCCGGCATCCTGCCGCGCATCCTCGCGGGCGAGTTGGTCGGAACGCTGTTCGTGCCATCCGCGAAGAAACGCTCGTCGCGCAGCCGCTGGATCGGCGCGGCCCGGCCGGTGGGCGCGGTGGTGATTGACAGCGGCGCGGTGACGGCCATCTCGCAACGGAACAAGAGCCTGCTGCCTGCGGGGATCGTCGCGGTAGAAGGCGACTTCGCCCGCGGCGATGTGGTGGCGATCAAGGCGCAAGATGGTCGTATGATCGCGCGAGGCCTTAGCAACTACGGATCGTCACAAATCGAACAGATACGGGGAAAGCAGACTTCCGAGGTTCGGCTGCTGCTGGGCGATGAGGCGTATGACGAGGTGGTACACCGGAATAATCTGGTCGTGGAGTGAGCGAAGTGTCTGAAGCGGAAGCGTCAGCGCCCGCCCCGAGGCTGGGCGGGCGCTGACGCTTCAGACGTTAGCGGCGGAAGTATTCCCTCACGATTTCTTCATAGCCCGCGGGCACAGCGCCGCTGCGGATCGCGCGCTCGGCGGCAGCCTGGGCATCAAGCCACGAATCGCTCTGCCACGGAGCATCGCCGGCGTTCGTAGCTGAATCCCCCGCCGCAGCGCCGCTACTGCCGCGCTTCCCGCCCGCGTTCCCGGCCGAGCCGACGCCGCCGGCAGCCGCGCCGTTCTCATGCCCGCGGGCGTTGCTTCCGGTGGGATTCAGATTTCCACCGGTCTTGCTGTTGTTGGATTTGGCCGATCCGCCGCCAGTGCCGCTGGGGTCGGCGGTCTCGTTGCCATCGTTCCCATCGGCCGAGTTGCCGGCAATCTTCATGGCAGCGGTGTTGGCCATCGGATCGCGATTGTCGTTGTGCCCGCCGGGGTAGTCGGGCAAGAACGGCTCGGCTTCAGTAGCGTTGGCGGTGGACATCCCCAGGCGTCTTTCGTTCATCGCAACCCGGCGCTGCGCGTTGCGCAGGGCCATCGGATTGACGGCTGCGGACGCCTGCGTATCAACGGGATTGTTGGAGACCAGTCCCATGGTGAGCAGCAGCGCGGTCGTGAGCACCGCCCCGCCCCAGCCGCGCCGGCCGAGCCGGCCGAGAACCACCGATGAAGTGGAGAGATTGGCCAGGCGCTGTTCGGCCTCGGCAAGGACGGCCACCGCGAAGGGATCATCGCTCTGATGGCGGATGGCCCACGCGGTGGAGATGAGATCGTGCAGGCCGAGTTGGCGGTCGGCATCGATCAGCGTCGCCAGCAATCGCGGTCGGCGGACAAGGCGAAAGACGATCCCGCAGACCAGCCCCACCACCAGGGCGATGCCCGCCACGCCCAGCACGGCCTCACCGCGATACAGCAGCACGCCGGCCAGAATCATGCCGACGATCGCCCCGCCAAGGATGCCCGCGCCGGCGGCTTCGACAAACTGGATGAAGAGCATGCGCCAGCGAAGGCGCGATACGAATCGCGCGAGGATGCCCAAGGGGGGATGCACGAGGGAGGAGTGTAAGCGCACATGACAGCCGAATGGGGCGGATCTGCAAGATTTGCAGGGGTCCGGATAATCAGACGGCCACAGCATGCCGCTCAACTGCGACGAAAGCTGGACTGACCCATGTTTCACCATCGCGGAGGTATCCCGCCTCTTCAAGCACCTGTTCCAGCGTCCCAGCCCGCGCAGCCGTCCGCAGGAAACCTCGCAGCGCTTCGTCCAGCGCAGCCCTGGCCGCGTCAGTTGTGGGCCCGCAACTCGCCACGTCGATCGGCATCGCATGGGCGATGTAGTCATTGCCCTCCCGCCGAATGTGGACGGTGGTTTCGATCGTCATGATGATGATTATATCAGAATCCGCACGATTCGCCCTCTTTTCTCCAGCATCCTTGGCGGCTACTCTTTTCCTCATAGATGAACACCATTCACGTCAGAATCAAGCGATGCCCCGGGTGCGAGGACCTGCCTCTGCCGAGGAAGATGACCGAGCACGCGGCCGGGTTTGACCTGGTGGCGGCGGTGAAACAGCCGACGGCGCTGGCGCCTGGTGAGATCCGGCTGATCCCCTGCGGCTTCTCGATGGCGCTGCCGGAAGGCTATGAGGCGCAGGTTCGCCCTCGCTCGGGCCTGGCCTTGAAGCACGGAATCACGTTGGTGAACACACCGGGAACGATCGACTCCGACTATCGCGGCGAGGTGCAGTGCCCCCTGATCAACCTGGGCAAGGCGCCATTTACGATTGAGCGTGGGATGCGCATCGCGCAACTGCTGATCGCGCCGGTGCCCAAGGTGCAGATGATCGAGGTGGAGGAACTGGATGAGACGAAGCGCGGCGCGGGGGGATTCGGCCACACGGGACATTAACGTCATCAGCCGCTGCAGCCGCTCTTGCCAACGGATCGGGCGCGGCTAGAATACTGGCATTACGCCCCCAAGGCGTATTAAACGGTGGTCGTAGCTCAGTTGGAAGAGCACAAGGTTGTGGTCCTTGGGGTCGCGGGTTCGAGCCCCGTCGACCACCCTAGAAGATAACTCCCGCCGAACGCTGGGTTTAAGCGTACCTGCCTGTGGAGGGCAGCGTGGCTTTTTGGCCCCTGGAAAATGGCAGGTCTGCCACCTTTTCTCTGGGAGCGCGATTGAAGAGGCTTCTTACGCCAGAGACTCTTTCATCATCGCCAGGTAGCGTTTGCAGGTGGCTTGCATGGCGTCTGGCGCATCGCCAGGCTGGCCGTCCTGCTCCAGGGAAAGGAAGCCCTGGAAGCGCACGGCCTTGAGGGCCTGGGCAATCGCCTGGACGTCCATGACTCCCTGGCCAAAATGCACGAAAGTGCGCATGAGGCCGTCGATGTCGCGCATGTGGACATTCATTAGGCGCTTGCCGGCCTTGTGGATGGCCACGGGCGGGTATTCGCGCTCGAGGGCCATCCATCCAACGTCGAGGTTGAGGCCAAAGGCCGGGTCGGCGACGGCATCGCAAAGGCGCAGAAAGGCGTTGGTCTCGGGCATCATGGTGTGGGTGTGGTTCTCGATCGAAAAGCGGAGCCCGTGGGTCTTGGCGCGCTGGAGGCAGCCTTTGACGGTCGTGACGAATGTGCCCCACAACTGGTCCCAGTCAAAACCGGGAGCGATCTCGATGTGGAACTTGGCGCCCGGCTTGGCGTTGGGCACGTCGTTGTACCGCGGCAGGTAGCCGTGCCCGGGGGCGCTGAGCTGGCGGGCCCAGGGGGCGACGATATTGACGATGGGCGCACCCAGCTTGACGGCGATGCGGCAGCCCGCTTCAAAACGGTCCAGGGCCTTCTCGCGCTCGTCGGCGCTGCTGCTGGTCAGCTCCTCGACCACCGGCTGGAACATGGCGAATTGCGGCACCTGCAGCTTGTAAAAGTCCAGCCGCTTGCGGATCTTGTCGATGGTGGCGTCGGTCCAGTAGGCGGCGATCTCAGCCCGGCCGGTGAGGATCAGCTCGATGCCCTCAAAGCCCATCCCGCCGATCTGTTCGATCGCCTGGTCAGGACGGGTGTTCCCAGCGCCCAGATTGTGGAAGTTCCAACTGACGCTGCTGATCCGTGGCCGCGCCGCGGCCGGCGGCCTGCTGAGGACCGGCTCTTCGGCGGCCCAAGCTCCGCCGGCTGCGGTCGCCAGAACCGTCCCGGCGGTCAGCTTGACGAAATCGCGCCGAGTGCAATCAACGTGGTTGTTCATCGGAATCTCTCCTGGTCGGTGGTAACGACGTGACTAAACACCAGCCCAAGGCGCCCGCCAGCCGTCGCCCATGCATTGGTTGCGTCATTGGTTATAGTACAAGCAGCAAATCATGTCGAGCTTGCGGCCGCCAGCCCGCAAGCGCCCAACGTCACGTTCCGATCTGGAGGGGCGATCACTTGTGGCCCTCGGTATCCACCAGGTACAGCACCGCGTCTCCGTTGAACGGCGGGTTGAACTGCTGAGAGGATGACCCCGCCGCAATCGGATCCGTGGATGTGGTCATTCCGGTTGCGGGGTTGAACCACTCAACGGCGAACTTTCGCGAGTTTGGCATGGCCGATAGGTCCACGGTGAATCGGCCGCCGAAGGGCGCGTAGACCAGGTATTCCGCGCCGATGGGTGGAGTCTGGGCGAGGCAGAATTTCGTCGAACAGAGCGAACCCTTCGGAGCGGCATTGGCCAGATTGAGCTTGCGTGAATATTGCAGGATATATCCAAGGTTATTTCGGAAGTTTTCGTAGCGAGGGTCCAGCTCGCTGCCGATGCCGTTGACGGGAGAAGGGCACAGGTTTCGCTTCTGGCGTGGGTAGAAGACCAGGTATGGGTCCATGAACAGAACCTGGTTTCCGTTCGCGAGATTCTCCCAGATGTAGTTCCGGTTCTTCTGCGGCGTGTCGTTCCACATCCCGAAGTAGCTGTGGTTGCTGTCGTTGACGTTGACCTTCACGGCCGGAGTGCCGGCCCCGGCGGACCTGGCGGGGGAAAGCCACGCTCCCGGGGCGACCCAGTCCGCATCCGAGTTGTAGAGGATCGAGTCGGTCGCGCCGTCGAGCCCCGCGTATCCGACAGGATGCTGATAGCGTTTGCCCTTTTCGTAGGCTTTGACCACCGAAATCAGGTGGTCATTCCACCAGGTTGATTTGGCGGGAGCTTCCTCGGAAACGATCCAGAGCACGTTGGGCAGGTCGTTCAACGTGTCTATGGCCTTTTGGACGTATGCGTCCTGGAAATCGGTGATGGCGTTCGGCCCAGTCATGGTGACGGAGGCGACGGCCTTCTCGGGCGATCCGCCGCGGTAGCCATCATCCACGCCATTGACATTGTTGGGCCCCGAGAAGGGATAGCCGTCGGCTGGACAGCGGAAACGCAACAGCCATTCCCCGGTGAACAGATAGACCCCGGCATAGATGCCTGCGCTGTTCAGGGCCTGCACCCGTGCTCGAAGGCGGTCGAAATAGGCTTGATTGAGCTTCGTCAGGTCGAATTTCAACCCGCCGTCGGTTGCCAGAGCGGGCCCGGCCCTCATCCAGGGAAACGGGCTCACGGTAAAGTCCGGCGGGGCCGCCTCCGTGGTCGGAAGGCCGCGAAAGGTCGGCAGCTCGGTACACCAGAGCAAAGTGAAATTGTGCCCATGCGACTTGAGGAAGCGTACAAACGCGTCGAAGTCCAACGGCCGGACGGTCCCGTTGGCGCCCCAATCCTGAAGCGTGTTCCACGTCTGCGATCCGCACAGGATCAGGGGCGTGCCGCTGGCGTCCTCGAAGTAATTCGGGTTTTTCGAAGCTCTGAGCGGTCGGGTGATGCGGGCCTGGACGGCGTCGGTTTCGGCAGGCGCAAGCCATCGGGCAAGGCCACTGCACAGCCGACGACGCATGCCAAGGGCCACAATGAAGCGAATCGCAGCATGACCAGCCTCCTCATCTTCCTTACGGCGGCGCCACCGCGCACGCGCGGCGCAGGTACTCCTTGAAAGGCATGTATATTACCAAACTCCCGGATGGTTCATGCTACTGCTTCCTGTAACAATTGATCGTCCACGCCCGCATTTGACCGCGATCGTCATTGCCGCTAAGTTCCGCCCTCGCCACGGCAATATCAACATTCAGACCAGTCGTAGTTGAGATTGGAGATCGCACATGAGGTCTGCCGTTTTTTTTGCGTGTCTTTCTTCGCACATGGACACCACGACCTTCACCCATTCAAGACATGCCGGCGCATCCTGTCGCGCCGGGTCCACCGTCGCCTTCGGCCTCGCCCTGCTGGCCAGCGCCATCACTTGGGCAGCCGCCGGCAAGACACTGCCCAATGGAGATCAGGTCCAGTTCGACGGCACCTTCTACGACTACCGCGCCGCCGACGGCACTTCGATGATGAAACTCTGGGTGCCGCCCCATGCCTCGCCCGTCCGCGGCATCCTCATCTCCGGCCACGGCGGCGGCTCGGGCGATAGCCGCAGCTTCGCCCGCGATACGAACATGCAGGCGTTCGCCGCGCGATTTGGCTTCGGCCTGGCCGGCCTCCACACCTTCCCCGGCGGCCGCGTCTATTCCGAGGGCGGCAAGGTCTTCTTCGACGCCCTCAACCAGTTTGCCGCCTTCGGCAAACATCCCGAGCTGGCCAACGTCCCCTTCGCCGTCTTCGGCAGCTCCAACGGCGGCGCTACGGCCTACGGCTTTGCCAACTACGCCCCGCAGCGCTGCATCTGCTTCGTCAGCAACGTCGCCGGCGGCGGCAATCCCGCCGTCCCCACCGATGACGCCCTCAAGGTCCCCGGCGTCTTCCTGATGGGCCGCTTCGATTCGCTCAACCGCAATATTCAGGGCGTCGAGCGCCTCGAAACGCTCATCGCGGGCGCCCGCGCCGCGGCGCCCGCTGGGCGATGGTCATCGAGGACAAGGGCCACGAGGATGGCGCCGCGTTCGACGTCTACGCCAAGCTGCTGGAGCGATCCATCAAGCTGCGCTATCCCGCCGATGCCGACCCGCGCAAAGACCCCGTCCAGCTCAAGGAGATGCCCGAGGATTCCGGATGGCTTGCGGATGTTTCCACCTGGGACAGCGGCATCACCACCATCGCCGACTGCGCGTTCGTACCGGGGCGACAAGAAGGCCGCGTCCTGGCTGCTCGACAAGGACATGGCCTGGATCTACCGCGGCGCGGCGACGCGGCTCAACCCCATCAGCATCGGCATCCAGGAAGTCAGCCGCGTCTACAACCCCAACACCGCCCCCGGCACCATGTACAGCGTCGGCGGGCCCATCGTCGAACCCGGCCGCAAGCTCAACGTCGTGTGCGACGTGCGCGACCTGCCCGACTGGAGCAAAGTCGAGTTCTACAACGGCGCGGCGAAGCTCGGCGAGGTCGACGCGCCCGCCCAGCCCGTCCTCCCCATCACCGTGGACAAGAACAACATTGTCTACTGCCTCACCGCCGTGGCCACCACCAAGTCCGGCGTCCAGCGCGTGGCCGCGCCCTTCTACTTCGCCGTCAAAGACCCGTCGCTCGACCTGCTGAGCGACGCCCAAAAGAGCCCGCCCCAATACAAGGACGCCATTGGCCCCGTCGGCAGCAAGGCCACCGTCCCCGCCGGCTACACGCCCAAGGCCGGTGGCAAGCCGGAGAACATCCTCCTCGCCTACGGCCTGACCGCCGACCAGGAGAAGACCTTCGCCGCCGATCCCCGCGCCGTCAGCGCCTTCTGGAACGCCATCGACGACAAGCACGACCGCATCTTCATGGACCAGCGCAACAACAACCGCGAGGGCAACAACTTCTCCATCGTCAACAGCCGCGATGCCACCATGCTCGTCAAGGCCGCCCACTCCGCGCGCGGCCTCTACCTCTGCTTCGAGGTCACCGACAATCAGTTCCTCAACTACGACCCCACGCTCGACGGCTATCTCAACACCGACTGCCTCAGCGTCATGATCGACAGCAAGTCCTCCGCCGTCATCCTCGACCCCAGGAATGCCCGCAACTACATCAACCAGGGCTGGGGCCTCTACCTCTCCACCGTGCAATACCAGATCGCCTTCGGCAACGACGCGCCGCCGCCCATGTTCCGCTTCAACTACGCCGACCCGTGGGACATGTACTTCAAGTTCGAGACGTTCGCCAACGCCCGCGCCCAGAAGGGCATCGAAGTCCGCTGGGTCAAGCTTGACCGCTTCCGCCGCGTCCAGGAGTGGTTCATCCCCTGGACGGCCATCGGCCAGAGCGGCGACCTCTCGGCCGAGCCCGCCGTCGGCGCCCGCCTGGCCTTCGCCCCCAGCTACACCGACCGCGACAAGGGCGGCGAAGACCCCGGTACGCCCAAGACCCTCGTCTGGATCAACCACACCAGCCCCTGGAATTTCTCCCCCACCCGCGGCGAAGCGCCCAAGGGCTGGGGCGATATCGAGATCGGTCCCATGCTTGCGTTGGGCGCCCCATCCGCACCAGCGCAAGGACCGGCGCCTCGGCCGATCACCCAGCCGGCCAACGCGGTCAGTTGGGTCAATCCCAAACTTCCCAACGGCCCAGGGCTGTCCCACCACGTGCTCAACAGCAAGGCGATGTTGCGCGAGGTCGGGTATGTCGTGTGGACACCGCCCGGCTATGACGCCAAGCCCGACCAACGCTATCCGGTGATCTACTTCCTGCACGGCATGGGCGGCAACGAGAGCGCTGATTCCGGCGGCTTCTCAGGCTATGTTGCCCAGGCCATCAACAAGGGCAGCTTGCCGCCGCTCATCTGCGTGTTCCCCAACGGCGGGCGCAGCGGCTACCGCGGCGAGGTCGAGTCGATGATCCTCGATGAGTTGATTCCCCTGATCGACCAGTCCTGCCGCACCATCGCCAAGCCCGCCGCGCGGGCCGTCGCCGGCTTCTCCATGGGCGGGGCGGGAGCCACCCGGCTCTTGATGACCCATCCGGACCTGTTCTGCGCCGCGGCCAGTTGGGGCGGCGGGGTGCGCCCCGGCGACAAGGCCCTAGCCGACGCCGCTTCAGCCAGCGCTGCGACATTGAAGAAGAATGGCGCGGCCCTGATGCAGATCAAGGGCGACCGCGACCAGCCCGCGGGCAACCAGGAGTTTGCCAAGCTCCTGGATGGCCTCGGCATCGCCAACGAACTGATCATCCTCAACGACACCGACCACAACCTCGGCCTGTACTACCAGCGTTCTGCCGAGCAGATGATGCGGTTTCTCGGCCGCCACATTCAGCGATAGTCTGGCGCCTGGGTGCGAGCGCAAGTTGCTGTCAGCCATACTACACGACGGAGGAAGCCGTCTGGCACGCACAAACGGTTTTGACATGCGCTGGCAGCGACAGTAAGTTCAACCGTACGTTCAACCGCACATTCGCAGTCCCGCTTACCTCTAACCCAGCGATCGGAAGGCCCACCATGAAGACCCGTTGGCACGTTCCCCTGGGAGCTGTTCTCTACGCCGTGATGGCCGCCAGTGCAGGCCATTGCCAGGAGCAGTCCGCTATCGCTTTGCCCGGAGGCGCGAAGGCAACCTGGGACCTGGGCAAGGCCTACCGCGAGACAACGCCCACCCGCGAGCGCATCTGCATCAACGGTCTATGGCGTTGGCAGCCGGCGGCGGACCTGGGCGAGACGGTCCCGGCCGGCAACTGGGGATATTACAAGGTGCCGGCGCCTTGGTCGAGCAATAGTCAGACCCTCTATCCGAATCCGGCCTGGGCGGACAAGAACCAAAACCCTGACGTGGCTTGGTATCAGCGTGAGGTCACGATTCCCGAAGCCTGGAAGGGACGGCGCATCGCCGTCTATGTCGAGTACCTCAACTCCTACGCCGCTGTGTATCTCGACGGCAAGAAGCTTGGCGACATGTACTTCCCCGGCGGCGAGGTCGATATCACGGCTGCCTGCCGTTTCGGCCAGAAGCAAGTGCTGTCGCTGGGCGTAAAGGCGGTCCCACTGGCGGCGATAATGCAGGCCTTTGTGGACACCAGTGCGCCGAAGACTGTTCGGGGAAACGTGGCGCTCCGGGGGCTGTGCGGGGACGTCTTCCTGGTGTGTACGCCCCAGGAGGCCCGCGTCGAGGATGTGCAGGTGCAGACTTCGGTGCGGAAGTGGGCCATCACGCTGGACGTGGCGTTGCAGGGCCTTCAAGCGGGCAAGTCCTATCGTCTCCAGGCTCAGTTGAGCGACAAAGGCCAGAAGGTCAAGGACCTCCAGAGCGATCCGTTCACCGTGGCCGACGTGAAGGAAGGCCGGTTCTCGTTCCATAGCGACTGGAAGCCCGATAGGCTCTGGGATACCAACACGCCGCAGAACATCTACGACGTGGCGGTTTCTCTGACCGATCCCAACGGCCAGGTGCTGGATGCCTTCCGCCCGGTGCGGTTCGGCTTCCGCGAGTTCTGGATTGAGGGACGCGACTTCTATCTTAACGGCAGCCGCTTCTACGCCTTCATCGTCCCGTTCGACAATGCCCAACTGGGAGCGGCCCTGGCCACTTACGAGGCTTGTCGTGAGACCCTGCTCCGCCAGAAGTCGATCGGGGTCAACGCAGTCTACACCCACAACTACGGCTGCCAACCCGGGGCGCATCTGACTTTCAACGAGTTCCTCCGGGCGGCCGACGACGTGGGCATGCTGGTGTCGTTCTCCCAGCCTCATTCCGGGCATTACCAATGGAAAGCGCCCGACGCGGAGAAGACCAATGGCTATGCGCGGCACGCCGCGTTTTACGTCCGCATGGCCGGCAATCATCCCGCCGTGGTGATGTACTCCATGAACCACAACTCGCTCTCCTATTATGGAGACTACGACCCCGAGCTGACCGATGGCAAACACAACGCCGAGGGCAAGATCGGCCCGCGCACCGATCCAAACGGCGTGCAGGGGCTGAAGGCCCAGTCGATTGTGGAGCATCTCGACCCCACGCGCGTGGTCTATCACCATTCCTCCGGCACCCTGGGGAACACGCACACCAACAACCTCTACCTGGACTTCGTCCCCATTCAGGAGCGATCCGATTGGTTCGAGCATTGGGCGACCGAAGGGGTCAAACCGCTGATGTTCGTCGAATACGGGGTGCCCTGGGATGTCAACTGGACCATGTACCGTGGCTGGTACAAGGGTGTGCGGTCCTGGGGAAGCGCCGGCTGCCGTGGGAGTTTTGCATGGGCGAATGGAACTCGCAGTTTCTCGGCGACAAGGCTTTTCAGCTCAACGAAGCGGATAAGAAGAACCTGCGCTGGGAAACCCAGCAGTGGCGCGCCGGCAAGGAATGGAACAAGTGGAATTATCCCTTCAATCCCTCCAGTTACTACTCCTGGGGCCACACGAACCAGGACCAGGTCTGGGCGATGTACATCACCGACAACTGGCGAGCCTTCCGCACCTGGGGCGTCTCGGCGCGCAACGCGTGGGGTTACTCGGTATTCTGGGAGCTGCGCGATGGCGTGCAACGGCAACGGCGGGACTTCCCGGTCGATTGGGACAACTTGCAGAGGCCGGGACTAAGCCCCGATTACCAACAAGTCTCCAATGACGCGACCTTCGAGATCGCCTTCGAGCGCAGCGACTGGATTCCGACGGCGGCCGCCAAGGCGCTGCTGCGGAACAACCTGCCGCTGCTGGCCTACATCGCCGGCAAGGCGCCGCACTTCACCACCAAGGAGCACAACTACCTGGCCGGGCAGACGGTCCAGAAGCAGGCCATCATCATCAACGACTCGCGGGCAGCCGTGGACTGCGACAGCTCTTGGTCGCTGAACCTGCCGCAGCCTGTATACGGGGGCAAGAAGCTCGCCATTCCGACGGGTCAGCAGGAGCGCATCCCGCTGAGCCTCGCCCTGCCGGCCGACGTGAAACCGGGAACCTATCAGCTCACCCTGACTGCAAAGTTCAGCACGGGCGAGACCCAGGAGGATACCTTTGCGATCAATGTCCTGGCCCCCAAGGAGCCGCCCAAGGTAGCCGCCAAGATAGCGTTGTTTGATCCCAAGGGCGAAACGAGCAAGCTGCTTGCGCAGATGGGCGTCGCGTATGACACCGTTGCCGCGGATGCCGATCTCGCCCGCTACGATGTCCTCATCGTGGGCAGGGCAGCCCTCACCGTCGACGGCCCCGCGCCCGCCATTGCGAAAGTCCGCGACGGGCTCAAGGTCATCGTGTTCGAGCAGACCTCCGACGTGCTGGAGAAGCGGTTCGGTTTCCGCGTGCAGGAGTACGGCCTGAGACGCCTCTTCACGCGCGTGCCCGATCATCCCCTGCTGGCAGGTCTTGGCGCTGAGAACCTTCACGACTGGGCCGGCCAGGCGACCATTCTGCCACCGCAGTTGACCAACTACACGATGCGGCCGCGCCTTGGCCCGACCATCAAGTGGTGCGGCATCGAACTGCCGCGCGCCTATCGAGCGGGCAATTGGGGTAACGTGGCCTCCGTGCTGATCGAAAAGCCCGCCAGGGGCAATTTCCTGCCCATTGTCGACGGCGGGTTCAGCGTGCAGTTCAGCCCGCTGATGGAATATCGCGAGGGCAAGGGCCTCGTGCTGCTCTGCCAACTGGACGTCACGGGCCGTACCGAAGAGGATCCCGCGGCGATGCGGCTGGCGGCCAATCTGCTCAACTACGCCTCCACCTATTCACCGCCGGCGGGGCGCAAGGTGGTCTACGTCGGCCAGGACGCCGGCCGAAAGCACCTGGAGCAAATGGGGCTGGCGGTGACGGCCTACCAGGGCGGCGCGCCGCGGACCGAGCAGGTCCTGGTGGTTGGGCCGGGTGGAGGCGCGACTTTGGCCGCCAACGCGGAGGCGGTGCGCCCATGGATCAAGGCGGGCGGGGCCGTTTTCGCCATCGGACTGGGCCAGCAAGAAGCCAATTCCTTCCTGCCCTTCTCCGTCACGACCCAGAAGCGCGAGTACATCAGCTCAGTCTTTGACCCTCCCGGAAGAAAGTCGCTTCTCGCCGGAGTGGGGCCGGCGGACGTCATGAACCGGGACCCCAGGGAGATCGAACTGGTGTCGGCCGGGGCCACTGTGGTTGGCGATGGAGTGCTGGCGTTGGCCCCGGATGCCAACGTGGTGTTCTGCCAACTGGCTCCGTGGGAGTTCGACTACCAGAAGTATTACAATCAGAAGAGGACGTTCCGGAGGGTCAGTTGCCTGGTTGGGCGCGTTCTGGGCAACCTGGGCGTCGATGAGCCGACACCGATGCTGGAGCGGTTCTCAAGTCCGGTCAAGGGCGCCGCTGGCGAGAGTCGCTGGCTGGCGGGATTCTACCTCGACAAACCGCAAGAGTTCGATGACCCCTACCGCTATTTCCAATGGTAGTTCCTCATCGTCGGGGCCGATAGATTCCAGCGCCTCGGACAGCGCATCGCGCCATACGGGCTACTCCTGGCTCCAATCCAGCCTGTCATACGCCGGATAGACGGCCGAGGTCCCATCCTCAAAGTGCCAGATGGCGTCGGTCCAGGTCCAAGGGCGGACCTGAATCTTCACCTTGTCCTTATCGGTTGAGCGCGTGCCGCCACCCGCGACGGGAGATTCGCTCACGGGAACTTCGACATCAACCGGATCAAGCTGACGCAGGTCTTTCAGTTCGATCCATTCGGGCGCGGGATGCGAGTCGAGGAATTTGCGGCCATAGCGGCGGACGGCGGGGTTGCCGGAGTCGGCGCGCGTGCAGTTATAGAGCTGATAGAGTCGATGCGTTTGCTCGGGGCTCGTGAGGGCCTGTTGCGAGCCGATGAACCAGCCCATGTGGGGCCTTCCAATCGACCGGGCGGTAGCTGTCGTAGATCATCTCCTGGCCGTCGGGGAAGATGACTCTGACGGCGTGGCTCTCAAAGGTGATCTCTTTGAACTCGCCGAAGGAGAGAACGTCGCCTTTGTTGATCTTCTGGCCGGAAACGCTGGTGGTGCGCAGCGGGACGAGTTTCGCCGTGCCGGTGGCGCGCGGCGTGATCGTGACGCTGTTGCTGGGCGGAGTGGTCTTGCCGTCTTTGGTGATGCCGACGACGGCGAAGGAGCAGGCCGAGCCGTTGGTCAGGCCGCGGACGACGAGCGCGGGATCGGCGAGCGGTTCTCTGGTGAGTTCGCTCTGGGTTGGCTTGATTTGGAGGACCTTCCATCCGACCACGCGGTCGTCTTCAAGCTGCGGGTTCCAGCGGAGGTAGGCCCGCGCGTCGCCGGGGTCGGCGGTGAGGGCGGTGGGGCCGAGGAGGGGGCGAGGAGGGGGAGGGGAGGGAGGTTGAGTTCGGGTGGAGCGGAGGCGCGGGCGGCGACGGTGGCCAGGGCCAGGATGAGTGTGATTCGAGAGAAGGTCTTCAGTGTCATGTGATTTCCTAGAGCGCGAAGGCGATGGTCATGTCTCGCTCTGTCCCGACCTGGACATTGCCAGTCAGGGCGAAACCCAAGAGGCAGCGCGGTGCGATCTTACCGAGGCGATCGAGGGGTTCTTTGAGGTCGCCAGCGAATCCGAAATCAAATTGCGCAAGAACAGCGAGCGCCGATCACTCCCGTCTCGTCATCGCCCGTCGCACTTCCCTCTCCTGCTCCTTCCGCCGGATCGTCTCTCGCTTGTCGTGCTCGCGCTTGCCCTTGGCCACGCCGATCTCGACCTTAACCAGGCCCTTCTTGAAGTACATGGCCAGGGGGATGAGCGTGGTGCCTTTCTGCGCCGTCTCGGCTTCCAGCCGGCGGATTTCGCGCCGGTGGACCAGCAGCTTGCGGTCGCGCTCGGGGAGGTGATTGAGATAGCTGGCCTCGTCATAGGCGTCGATGTGGCACTCGTGCAGGATCAGCTCGCCATCCTCCACGCGAGCGAAGGCCTCGTTGAGCTGTACCCGGCCATTGCGGATGGACTTCACCTCGCTGCCGACCAGCGCGATGCCGCACTCGATCCTGGCGAGGATGAAGTAGTCGTGAGTCCCGCGGCGATTGCTGATCCGCGGCTCGAAGTTGGATCGCTTCTGGCCGGACGACATGGGATCATCATAGCAGAGCGGCGCGAGGGAGGACACGGTGAGGTCCGTCTGAAGCGGAAGCGTCAGCGCCCGCTCTGCCGACGAAGGGCGGGCGCTGACGCTTCCGCTTCAGACAGTCATAGAAAAAACCGCCGGCTCTGGTATAACCCACGTATGCTCTGGCACGCGGGCTTGGTTATCTCGCTGCTCTTTATCAGCGTGGTGCCCATTGCGTGCAGCGACCGCAAGGCCGGGCAAACCCCCGAGCAGCAGCTTGCCGACGCCGTCACCGAGCTCACCTACGTCAACTTCGATCGCGCGCACCGGCTCTTCAAGCAGGTGGCCGCCAGCGCCCCCGAAGGCTCGCCGCTCTGGCAGAAGGCCGTTTACGGTCAGGCGGTCTGCGCCGAGCAGGCCGTGCCCAAACCCGATGTCAAAGAGGCCGGGCAACTCTACACGCTGCTGATGGCGAAATCCCCCGAGTCGCCGTTCACCCCGCGCGCCATGATGAACATGGGCCGGATTTACGAGGCGCAACTCACCGGGTGATCGGATCGACCTGCCCGAGTCGCGCCGGTGGTATCAGAGGGTCCTGGATCGCTGGCCGAATGACGAGATCGGCAGCGAGGCCGCATTGCGCATTGCCTCGACCTATATCCAGACGTACGACGAAGCGCAGGTGCGCAGCGGCATCAAAGTGCTGGAGGATTGGCTGAAGGCGCATTCCAACAACGACCTGGCCGCCACGATGTGGCAGTATCTCGGCGACACGTGGTTCTATCCGCTCAAGGAATACGGCAAGGCGGTGGCGTGCTACGAACATGCCAACGACATCGGCTGGGTCGATCGCGCCAACAAGGGCGGGATCTACTGGCGCGTGGCCAGCGTGGCCGATCGCTATGCCGACAACCCGCGCCACTTCAGCGACCCGGCCAAGGCGAAGCAGATCGCGATCAAGTATTACCGCAAGATCATCATCGAGACGCCACAGAGCGGCAAAGCATACGAATCGCAGTTGGCCATGCGGCGGCTGGGCGCCGAGCCGCCGGAGATCAACGTGTTCCAGTACAAGAAGGCCGAGGCGAAATAGACGATGTCGCAGGACAGTCACAGCAGCGAGAGTTCACGAGGCGTGTTCATCCGGAACATGCTTGGGCTGGGCCTGCTGGTCGTCGCCATCATCGCCAGCACCGTGCAGATCTTCACCAAGGAACACGAGATCAACGATCCCCGCAAGACGGTGCTGCGGCTCTGCCACTGGCAGCTCGAACTCGGCTATCGCGATGCGCTGGAGAAGATGATCGCGGAATACGAAAAGCTCCACCCCGATGTGAAGATCGTCCAGCAGCCGATCACCGAGAGATATTACTCCGCCTGGCTCAACACGCAGCTCATCAGCCGCGAGGCGCCCGACATCGCCGAGATGGGCATGAGCAAGCTGTTAACGGATGATTCGTACATGGTGCGGTTCTTCCTGCCGCTGGGCGATATCGTCGAGCAGCCCAACCCCTACAACGCCGGCACTGATCTGGCAAGCATCCCATGGCGCGAGACCTTCATCGACGGCATGCGCGGCGGGTACAAGGAATCGCTCCAGGATTACTACTGTGTCCCCACGACCACCTGCGCCATGCGCCTGTTCTATAACAAGCAACTCCTGAGGCAGATCACCGGTTCGGATGTGCCTCCCGCCACCTTTGGCCGGTGGATGGCGGTCTGCAAACAGATCAAGGCGTGGAGCCAGGATCAGGTGCGCAAAGGTGGCAAGCCGTGTTTTCCGATCCTGAGCAACTACAAGGTCGAGCCGTTCACCACCGCCTACACAACGCCGTTCACCGCGTGGTTCGATGCCGTCGCCGACGTGGACATGAACGCCGACCTGACCAAGATCGAGACGGCCGCCGCGTTCGCGAGCAAGGCTGTCCGCATGGATTCGCCCCAGCTTCGCGGCCTCTACGAGCTGGTCAAGCAGATCTGCGACAACATGCCCGTTGACTTCGCCGGCATGGACCGCCAGCGGGCGCAGTATTTCTTCGTGCAGCAGCAGGGCGCGTTCCTGGCGACCGGTTCGTGGGATGGCGAGAGCGTCTACGAGTTGGCCAAGGAGGCCGGCTTTGATGTCGGCGTGATTCCGTTCCCCCTGCCGGCCAAGGGCGAGCCGTTCGGCGATCTGGTCATCGGCAAGCGCAACGAGGCCAACTCGCAGGGCATCGGGCCATATGGCATCTACAAGTTCTCGCGAAATCAGGAGCAGGCGATCGATTTTCTGCGGTTCCTGGCCAGCCGGAAATACAACGAGATGTTCAACCGCGAGGCGGGCTGGCCGCCGGTGATCATTGGAGCGGAGACCAAGGAGTTGATGAAGCCGTTCCAGCCCGAGCCCGAGGGCTATAACGCGCAGCTCCAGCTCAATGTCAACGCCGATATCGAGCAGATCTGGCGCGGGCAGTCGTCCAAATATCTTTCGGGCGAATCGACGTACGAAGAGTTTGCCAAAGCCTACGAGGATGCGCTGGCCAGCGCTGTCGGCTGCGACAAGGCGTGGGGCCAGGAGTACGACAAGCGCGTGCGCGAATGCCGCGATCAGGACCGCATCCTGGCGATGCTGAATTGCCGAGTCCTCTATGGCGTCGATGTGCCGCGGGCGCCGTCCACAGCGCCAGCCAGCCGCCCGGCCGACGAAAACGACCCGCGGGTGAAGTATCGCAAGGTCCTCACTCAGCAGATCATCCGTAACAACGGCGAAGATTTTCACCAGCGTTTCAAGGATTTTCGCCCCGGCGTGCCGATCCCGCCGCCGTGATGGCGTGATGAGAGCGACGTAGGGGCGGCTTTAGCCGCCGAGCGCAGGAGTGTTTGCGAGTCCGCATGAGCAGTGTGCCCGCCCAACTTCCGCAGTTGCAGCCTTCGCCGGCGGTGTCGCCGCGAAAGCCTCAGCTCATGCGCCAAGTTTTCCAGAGCATCAAGCTCTACCTGGTCCTGCTCCTGCTCATGGCGCCGACGCTCATCGGCATGATCATCTTCACCTACACGCCCCAGTGGGAAACCGTTCGCCACGCCCTGTACCGCTGGGATGGCTACATGATCGAGGACTGGGTCAAGTGGGACAACTTCAAGTTTGCGGTGACAGACCCCAGTTTCTGGCCGACCTTCCAGCTTGTCCTGATCCTCCTGGCCGCCAATCTCGTGAAAATGTGGCCGAGCATCCTAACGGCCGTCGTGCTGCATCGCATCCGCAGCGAAAAGTGGCAATACCGCTATCGCGTGCTCTTCGTCGTGCCCATGATCATCCCGGCGCTGGTGGGCGTGCTGATCTGGAAGACGTTCTACGACGCCGAGGCCGGGCCGCTGAACAAGGCCCTCAACGGCACCGGGCTGATCAGCGCCTTGCGCGGCCTCGATGTCTTTATGCCCAAGGTTGCGGCCGTCTTTTCCCCGCTGCGCACGGCCATCGTCGATCACCTCTTCGGCAGCGTCTGGGCCATGCTGCTTGTCGGCGTGCTGCTGCTGAGCCTGCGCAGTGGCCTGCGAAGGTTCACATCCAACGCGATGTGGTTCGCCATCCTCGCCGTGGTCGGCATCTGCCTCTGGATCGAGCGGCCGTGGTATATGCTCGCCTGGCTGGTGCTGCTGCCGTGCGCCGTCGAGTGGATCGTCCGCCGCTACGAGCTATCCGGCCGCTCGTGGGTGACATGGGCCGGCATCGCGGCACTGGCCATCGGCGTATTCCTCATCCTTTTCAGTATGGTCTGGACCCAGCCGACCCACGCCTTCGATGACACGCGCCCGGCATGGCTCAGCCACACGAAACTGATCATCCCGGCGATGATCTTCTGCGGCTTCCCGTGGGTCGGCACGGTCGGCGTGCTGATCTATCTGGCCGGATTGCAGAGCATCTCGCAGGATGTCTACGAGGCGGCCGAGATCGACGGCGTGACATCCTGGGGCAAGCTCACCCATATCGAGCTGCCGCTGATGCTGACGCAGATTCGTATCAATCTCGTGTTCCTCACCATCGGCACGCTCACGGATTACGGCCTGGTGCTGCTGCTCCTCGATGTCAACGGCGGCAACGGCAACGTCGGCATGGTGCCGGGGCTGTATATGTTCCGCAAGGGATTCGTCGAGGGCGAGTTCGGCTATGCGTGCGCGCTGGGCATGATCCTGTTCGTGATCATCCTCGGGATCACGATCTTCTACCAGAAGTACGTGCGCGTGGAGAAATAGGCATGGCGCTGCGATCGAGCAAACCTCGCGAGGCCGTCAAGCACGCCCTGATCTGGTTCGTGCTGTTCTTCGCGTTTCTGCCGTTCTACCTGATGTTCGTCATCAGCGTGAAGAACAACCCGCAGTACCAGATGAACCCGATGCTGCCCGACTGGCCGACGCACTGGCATTTGGAGAACTGGGCCAAGGCCTGGACGATCATCAGCACCTACGCCGCCAACAGCATCATCGTCAGCGCCGCCGCCGTGGCGATGTGCCTGCTCATGGCGCTGCTGACCAGCTACGTGCTGGCGCGATACCGCTTTGTCGGCCGGGAGTTCGTCTACTACGCGATCATCGCGACGATGTTTCTCCCCGGCACGGCCGCGACGTTCCTGACGCTCTTCACGGTCATCAAGGACCTGCACATGATGAACACGCTGGCCACGCTGATGGTCTGCGGCGCGGTGGGCGGGCAGGTGGTGTCGATCTTCATCCTGCGGCAGTTCATCGAGGACATCCCCAAGGAGCTGTTTGAGTCGGCCGAGATCGACGGCGCGGGGCACCTGCAACAGATCTGGCACATCGTCGTGCCGCAGAGCGGGTCGGTGCTGGCGACGCTGGCCATCATGCAGTTCATCAGCGTGTGGAACGAGCTGATGCTGCCGCTGATCATCATCCGCGACAACCACCGCCGCACGATTCCGCCGGGCCTGATGCTGCTCGACGGCGAATACGTGAAGATGTATGGCGAACTGATGGCCGGCTACGCGATGGCATCGATTCCGCTGATCATTCTCTTCCTGTTCACGATGCGATTGTTCGTGAAGGGATTGACAGCGGGAGCGGTGAAGGGATAGCTCCGTGGTCAGTTGCCAGTTGTCAGTTGTCAGTGGTTGGGTCCGTGGTCCACTGGTCAATGGCTCTTGTTGACTGCGTCGATCTTTGGACCGGCGAGGCTCGCAACTGACCGATGAACCAATGACCCGTCCACGGACCACGGACCACGGACAACTTGCGCCTCTCTAGACCCCAGCCCCCAGACCCTATACCCTACCCGCCCATGAAAGTGACTCTTACCGGGGCCGCCGGACGGCTTGGCTCCATCGTCTGCAAGCAGCTTGTAAGCACGGGGCACGATGTGCTGGCCACCGACCGCACCTACCGCGCCGATTTGCCCGTGAAGCTGCACGTCGCCAACCTGCTCGACCGCGAGCGCGTTTACGACGTGCTGGCCGGTAGCGAGGCCGTCGTTCACCTGGGCAACCACCCCGGCATGATGGGCAATGACGCACAGCGCATCTTTAACGAAAACGTGACGATGAACATGAACGTCTTCGAGGCCGCGCGGCAATGCGAGGTCAGGAAGATCATCTTCGCCAGCACGATCCAGACGATCACCTCCCGCCGCCCCGACCCGGCCCAGCCCAGTTCGCTGCCCTATCTGCCGCTGGACGGCGACGTGCCGGCCAATCCGGGCAACCCCTACGGCCTGAGCAAGAGCGTCAGCGAGTCGATGCTCCAGTATTACACGAAGACCGCGCCGATCACGGGCATCGCGCTGCGATTCCCCCTGCTGGTGTCGGCCGAGTGGCTGCCGAATCTCAAGAAGGACGGCGGCCAGTGGAAGCAGTGGAACTATAACGAGGCCTTCACGTATCTGCCGATGGCCGAGGCGGCAACCTTGATCGACGCCGTGCTCCGCGCCCGTTGACGGGCTTTCGCATCTACTTCCCGACGAGGCGCAACCCATGCGTGGATGCGCCCGTGGCCGATCTGATCCGGAAGTATTACCCGACCGTGCCTCTGCGCCGGCCGATCGAGCAGATCGAGCGGATGGTGGATGTTTCGCGGATCACGGCGGAAACGGGGTGGGAAGCGTAGTACATGAAGGCCGACCATACCAATGTCGCCAAGCTCGCGGCCGCAAAGGAAGCGGAGAATTGGGATTTCAGGGCATTTCTGAAAGCTATCCATCTCTCCTCCGAGCAGCTTGACGAGATCGTCTTTTCGATCACCAAGCGCGTCTGGGCAAAGATCGACTGCACGAAGTGCGGCAACTGCTGCATGGAACTGCGGCCAGCGATGACCCGCGAGGAAATGCAGCGACTGGCGCTGCGGCTCGGCATTGACGAGGCCGATTTCGTCGCCCGATACCTGATCGAGAACGACAAGGACAATGCCGGGGAATGTCCGTGGCGTGTTCGCGGCAAGCCCTGCCCCTTTTTGGAAGGCAAGAAGTGCAGCGTCTACGACGACCGGCCGGAGCAGTGCCGCGGCTATCCATACCTGTACGAGCCTGACTTCGTGCTTCGTACGCTTGGGATGCTCGAGCGCACCTTCACGTGCCCCATTGTCTACCAGGTGATGGAGGAGTTGAAGCCGGCGGTCGGGTTCCGGCGGAGGCGCCGGCGATAGGATACCGGATACTCTATTGTTGTTCGGGTGGCATGCTCACACCCGGCGCGGGTGATGTCCATTGTTGCGAAAGTGTGCTCGCCGGGCGTGGGCATGCTGCTGGAGGTCCTGCGAGCATCGGACGAGCATGCCCACGCCGGCCGAATCCAGCTTCTTGAGCGAATGGACGTCTCGCGCGGCCGGCGTGGGCATGGCACTCAAACTGTCACACGACGGTTCGGAACCACTCCAGGCTCTTCAGCGTGTTCTTCTCGCCTTTCGATTCCAGGCACATCACGCCCGACCAGTTCCTGGACTTGAGGAACGCGACGATCTTGCGGATGTTGTCGGCGTTGATGCCCTGGCCGACGTGGACCTCGCTGGCCGCGATGCCCGTGTCCTTGCCGATGCTGGCCTTGAGCTCCGGCGCGACATCCTTCACATGGAAGTGATGAATCCACGGCACGAGTTCCTTCACCATCGCGACGGGGTCGTTGCCCGCGATGAACGTGTTGCCCGTGTCGAAATTCACGCCGATCAGCGGGCTGTCGAAGTGCTTCATGAGCTTGGTCATCAGCTCGAGATTGGTGGTAAGAGGGCCGTGCGGCTCGATATTGATCTGGACGTTATGCGTCTTGGCGACCTGCAGCGCCTCCGACAGGTGATACACCGCACGATCATAGACCTGCGCGAGCGTCATGCCTTTGGGCACCTCAGCGCCATCGGTCGTGGCCACGGCCGGACAGCCGATGCTCTTGGCCAGCTTGATGCCGTTGATCAGATACGGGATCGACTGCCAGCGGTGCAGCGCGTAGTGGCAATCGAGCTGACTCACGCGCAGGCCGTATTGGTCCAGCTCACGCCGCAGCGCCAGGCCGTCGACGTTCAGCGAGATGGCCGGCGAGAAGCCGAGGCCCTCGAAGAAGTCCTGGCCATCGACGGTGTTGATCTCGACGATGGGGCACTTGTTCTGCCGGCACCATTTGAAGACGTAGGTGACGGAACGATCATCGTGGCGGAAATTGTCGCTGGCAATACCGATCTCGATCATGAGGCCTCCTGAAATGAGTTTGGCCGATATTGTCGGTTGTTGTGGGGGTTTTGCAACAGCGGTGGCGTGGCACGCGGCACGAGCGGCCCCCGCCGTGCGACGAAGGCCGCGGCCGGGGCGGCACGCTCCACGGACCGCAGTTTGATTCACTTCGCTCTTGACACGCACCGCCCCTTTGTCGTATCTGTACCCCATGGATCACCTCAAGATCATCCGCGACGCCATCACCTTCGACGATGTCCTGCTGATTCCCGCCTACAGCGAGTTCGTACCCAACCAGGCGGACACGCGCACTCATCTGACGCGCGCGATCGAGATCAACATTCCCCTCGTCTCCGCGCCGATGGATACCGTCACCGAATCGGCGCTGGCCATCGCCCTGGCGCAGGAGGGTGGAGTCGGCATCATCCACAAGAACCTCTCGGTCGAAAACCAGGCGCGCGAGGTCGAGAAGGTGAAGCGATCGGAGAACGGCGTCATCGTCGATCCCATCACGCTGCCGCCTGGCGCCACCGTGGGCACCGTCAAGCGCGTCATGCGCGAGTACAACGTCAGCGGCATCCCCATCGTCGAAGGCTGCGACTGGAACCCCGACATGCCGCGCCATCGCAACCAGGGCAACGGCAACCCCAAGACCGGCCGGCTCGTCGGCATCATCACCCGCCGCGACCTGAAATTTCAGGAGGATGACTCTCGCCAGATCGGCGAGGTGATGACGCGCGAGAAGCTCATCACCGCGCCGGAGAACACCACGCTGGATGAGGCCGAGCGCATGCTCTACCGCGCCAAGGTCGAGAAGCTTCTGCTGGTCGACCGCGACGGCCGGCTCTGCGGGCTGATCACGATGCGCGACCTCGACAAGCTCCACCAGTTCCCGCATTCGTGCAAGGACAAACGCGGCCGGCTTCGCGTGGGCGCGGCCACCGGCGTGCTCGATTTCAAGCGGATCGAGGCGCTGATCAAGGCCGATGTCGATGTGGTCGTCGTCGACACGGCGCACGGCCACAGCAAGAACGTCATCGAGACCGTGCGGCAGATCAAGAAGAACTGGAAGATCGAGGTGATCGCCGGCAACATCGCCACGGCCGAAGGCGCTCGCGATCTGATCGAGGCCGGCGTGGATGCCGTGAAGGTCGGCATCGGGCCGGGGTCGATCTGCACGACGCGGATCATCAGCGGCGTTGGCGTGCCGCAGATCACCGCCATCTTCGAGGCTTCGTCCGTTGCCGGGCCAGCCGGCATTCCGATCATTGCCGACGGCGGCATCCGCCACAGCGGCGACATCACCAAGGCCATCGCGGCCGGGGCCAACGTTGTCATGATGGGCTCGCTGTTCGCCGGGCTGGATGAGTCGCCCGGCGAGCTGATCATCTTCCAGGGCCGGCGCTACAAGACCTACCGAGGCATGGGCAGCATGGGCGCGATGATCCAGGGGTCAAAGGACCGCTACGGCCAGGCCGGCGTGAAGGAATCGAGCAAGCTCGTTCCCGAGGGTGTCGAGGGGCGCGTGCCGTATCGCGGCAGCCTCGGCGATTTCGTCTATCAGATGGTGGGCGGCCTTCGCGCGGGCATGGGCTACTGCGGCACGCCGGACATTGAGGGCCTGCGAAGCAAGGCGAGATTCTGTCGGGTGACGGCCGCCAGCATGGCCGAGAGCCATCCGCACGACATCACCATCACCAAGGAATCGCCCAATTACAGCGTGGAGTATGCGGCGGAGTGAACCGCTGCCGTGCGCCAGGCCGCTTGCCCAACGCCCCCGATACAGCGGTGTATAGTACGCCGAACCGCTGCAGTTGCGCGGACAATATTCTCAGACCGCTTGCGTTAGGAATGCCATAGATGCGATCCCTGGCAGTCAGTCTCATCCTTGTGCTGTGTCTCGTGGCAAGTCCGCGCAGCCTTTTCGCCGGCCGGCAGGCACGCGAGGAAAGCCCGCAGACCGCCGAATTCTGGACGAGCGAGCGCGTGCATACGATCAATATTCGCATCACGCCCCAGCAGTGGCAGATGATGCAGCCGCTGCGAACACGAAGCCTTCAGCGGCTCAGCGCGGCGACATGCCGCCGCCTTCGTCGCAGCCCTCGACCCGGCCCGTGCTCATCGTCGGCGCGCCCGCGACGCAGCCCGCGCATCATGTCGAAGGCGAGCGCCAGGACCCTAATTTCTACGGCTTGGAGTTCGCCTACGTAAAGGCAGACTTCGAATGCGACGGCGTCTCGATGCAGAATGTCGGCTTCCGCCAGCGCGGCAACTCCTCCTACAACTGGGCGGCCAATAGTTACAAGCGGCCGTTCAAAGTCGACTTCAACCGCTACGTGGACGGTCAGAAATTCCTGGGTCTCGGCGCGTTTTACCTGAACAACAACGCTTACGACCCGTCATTCATGCGAGAGACGCTGGCCTACGAGACGTTTCGCGAGCTTGGCGTGCCGGCTCCGCGCACCTGTTACGGCTTGGTTTATCTCACGATCGAAGGCCGGCTCAATCGCGAGTACCTCGGCCTCTATACCCTGCTTGAGGAGATCGACTCAAAGGACTTTCTCAAGCACCATTTCGGCTCGGCCAAGGGCATGCTGATGAAGCCGTGGTCCATTCGCGGCCTGCCGTATTTTGGCGAAGAATGGCGATTCTACGAATCCCGCTATAACGTTCGCCGCGGGCTGTCGGCCGAAGGCGCTCGCCGCACGATTGACTTCGTCAAGCTCGTCAACTACGCCGATGATGAAACGTTCCGCCGGCAGATCGCCGCTTATCTCGACGTTGATGGGTTCCTGCGCCTGCTGGCGGGGGATGTGATCATCTCCAACCTCGACACGTTCCTCTTCACCGGCCACAACTTCTACCTGTATCTCGATGCCAAGGATAACCGGTTCCACTTCATGCCGTGGGACATGAACCTGGCCTTCGCGAGTTTCACGTCGGCCGGTTCCATCGAGCAGCAGCTTCACCTGAGCCTCGCGCACCCGCACTCGGGCGAGGCGAAGATCGTCGATCGCCTGCTGGCGATTCCAGCCTATAACGAGCTTTATCGCGGGCACATCAGGCAGTTCCTCGCGACGCATTTCACTGCGGCGAAGTTCCATGCGCGCGTCGATGCTCTGCAGGGCGTGCTGGTCAGGGCGGATGAAGCGGCCGACGCGGCGTGGAAGGCCTGTTTCACCGTCCCCGGCACGAATCCCGCGACGCGGCCGGCGATCCGCGCCGGCCGGTTGTGACTCTGATGGGATGGCAGGGCCAGCCGGCGATACCGCTGAAGGAGTTCGCTACCCGCCGAGTTGAGTCCATCAACGAGCAGCTTGCGGGGGAGACGGATGGCTATGTCCCGGGCTATCGTCGTCCTTTCGCGCTCCTTGCGCCTCCCGGCGGACTGCGAGCCGGTGCGGCATACGGCAATCTGCCGTCGCTGGCGATGTCGATCATGCGTGGGGCTGACACCAACTGCGATTCGAAGCTCAGTCATACTGAGATGACCAGCGCCATCCGCGCCTTCTTCGCGGATGCTGACACCGCAAAGCAGAACGCGATCGATCAGGCGGCGCTCTCGGCCGGCCTCAGTCGCGCGTTGCGGCCGGGGGGGCCGGGACCGTTCGGACGCGGCGATCGAGGCGGCGGCGGCTGGCGCGGGCGCGGCGGCGGCGTTTTCGATTCATCAGCCCAATGGGCCCGCGCCATCTTCAGTGTTGTGGACACCGAGAAGACCGGCCGAATCACGCTATCGCAGCTTCTGGCGGCCGCCGATCGGGCCTTCGCCGCCGCCGACAAAAAGAAGGCCGGAAAACTGGGCGACGCCGAGCTGCTCGACCTGCTGGATACGCTGGCCGTCTCGGCCCCGCCGGCACCGGTGGCATCGAGCGATCGATAATCCGGTGTCTGAAGCGGAAGCGTCAGCGCCCGCTCTTCGCCAGGGCGGGCGCTGACGCTTCCGCTTCAGAGATTTATCGCAGGACTTTTCGCAGATCGTCAAAGAACCCCGGATACGTCTTCCCCACGCATTCTGCACCCTTGATGACGACACCCGGCACTCTCGTCGCCACGATCGCGAAACTCATCGCCATCCGATGGTCGTCATAGGTATCAATCGCGGCCGGCCGCGGATTGGCCGGCGGCTCGATCAGCAGATCGTCATCCTCGATCCGCGCCTGCGCCGAGCTTGGCCAGTTCCGTCGCGAGGGCTGTGAGCCGGTCCGTCTCCTTCACGCGAAGCGTCTTCAGCCCACGAATCCGCGTCGGCCCCTGCGCGAATAGCGCGACGACCGCCAGCGTCTGCGCCGTGTCCGGCATGTCGCGCAGATCGATGTCGATCCCGTCCAGGTGATCGGGCCCCATCATGGTGATGAAGTCGCCGCCGAAAACCACGTCGGCGCCCATGCGGTGCAGCACGTCCGCGAATCCGACATCCCCTTGCAGGCTCCGTTTGCCCAGCCCCTGGATCGTCACCTTCGCGCCGGGATGAATGGCCGCCGCCGCGAGGAAGTACGAGGCGTTGGAGGCATCCGGCTCGACCAGGTATTCGGTAGGGCGGTAATGGCCGGGCGGCACGTTGATCTGCGACGGCTGGCCGGTCTTGGGATCGCGCCGAAGCTCGCAGGTGACGCCAAACTGGTCCATCAGCCGCATGGTCATCGCGACGTAAGGCCAGCTCGTCTGCTCGCCCTCCAGGTCGACGCGCACCTCGATCCGCGCATATGGCGCGACCTGAAGAAGAGCCGACAGGAACTGCGACGATGCCGCCGCGCCGACGCGGACCAAGCCGCCGGGCAGGCCGTCCGCGTGAATCTCGATCGGCGGAAAGCCCTCGCTCATCGGATATTCAATACGCGCCGCCAGGTTCCGCAGCATCTCTACGAGGTGGCCGATCGGCCGCTGGCGCATGCGCGGGATGCCGTCGAGGTTGTAGCGGCCTTTCCCCAGGCAGCACAAGGCCGCCAGAAACCGGATGGTGGTTCCCGAGTTGCCGCAGAAGAGGTCCGCCTCGCCGGCCGGAATGTGTCCCGCGCGACCATGGACGCGAACGCGGCCGACGTTCCGATCGACCTCGACCATGAAGCCAAGTTTCGTGAGGCTGTCGATCATTACCAGCGTATCATCGGCGAAGAGGCAGTTGTGCAGATCGCTGATGCCATCGCCCAATGCCGCCAGCACCAGCGCGCGGTTGGTGAGGCTCTTGGAGCCCGGCGGCGTGATCGTCGCCGCGAAAGGCATGCTGATCGGCTCAAGCTGCACGTCGCTCATGCGGAGCATTGTATACGGCAACCGCATTCAGTGCCGCCAGTGCCCTCACTGGCGGTCCTTTCACTATCGACTCACATCCGCCGGTGAGGGCGCCGGCGGCACTACAGGCGATTGCCCCGGCGCGATCCGTCGGCTATAGGAGACGCCTTATGTTGATTCTCATGTCCAAGGACGCCACGCGCCCGCAGATCGAGAAGGTCTGCCAGCGCATCACCGAACTCGGCTTCGTCCCCCACGAGATTCCCGGCTCGACGCGCACCGCCATCGGCATCACCGGCAACCAGGGGCCAATCTCGCCCGAGCCGTTCCAGCATCTTGGCGGCGTGGCCGAATGCGTGCCGGTCAGCAAGCCGTATAAGCTCGTCAGCCGCGAGGTCAAGCCCGACTCCACCGTCATCGACATCCGCGGCGCGAAGATCGGCGATGGCTCGCTTGCCATGATCGCCGGGCCGTGCTCGGTCGAGTCGCGCGACCAGACGCTCCGCACCGCCGAAGTCGTCGCCGCCAGCGGCGCGAAGTTCTTCCGCGGTGGGGCGTTCAAGCCGCGCACCAGCCCGTATGCCTTTCGCGGGCTGAAGGAAGAGGGCCTGCGAATCCTCGACGAAGTGAAGCGCCAATTCGATCTGCGGATCGTCACCGAAGTGATGGATATCGAGTCAATGGCGGCCGTCGCCCAGGTCGCCGATATCCTGCAGATCGGCGCGCGCAACATGCAGAATTTCTCGCTTCTGGAGGCCGCCGGCCGGCTGCGCCAGTGCGTGATGGTCAAGCGCGGCATGAGCGCCACGGTGCAGGAGCTGCTCATGGCGGCCGAATACCTGCTGTCGCTGGGCAACTACAACGTCGTGCTCTGCGAACGCGGCATCCGCACCTTTGAGACGATGACCCGCAACACCTTCGACCTGAGCGCCATCGTGATGAGCAAGCACTACTCGCACCTGCCCGTCATCGCCGACCCGTCGCACGGCGTGGGGATTGACTGGGCGGTGCCGCCGATGGCCAAGGCCGCCGTGGTTTCCGGGGCCGACGGACTGATGATCGAGGTGCATCCCGACCCCGAGTTGGCGCTGTCGGATGGGCAGCAGTCGCTGAATTTCGAGGAGTATCGAAAGCTCGCGCGAAGTCGCGAATCTGGCGTCGCTGTCAGTTGTCCGTCGTCCGTAGTCAGTGGTTGGGTCCTTTGTTCGTTGGTCAGTGGCATTTTCTGAAGCGGAAGCGTCAGCGCCCGCCCTGAAAGAAGGGCGGGCGCTGACGCTTCCGCTTCAGACGGACCGCGCCTCAGGCTCGTGCCACTGACCAACGGACCATTGACCCAACCACGGACCACTGACCACTGACCACGGACCACTGACGACTGACTACCCATTGATCGTCCATCCTTCGCGTGGCTTGCGGCCGAGGAGTTCGTTGGCCTCCGGGCAGTTGGTGACCTTGCCGGTAGCGCCGTCGTACTCGAGCTTCTTGCCGACGCGGAATGCCACGAGGCCCAAGAGCATCTGCTCGATCATGTTGCCGCTGTACTCGAAATCGCAGGCGGTCTTCTGAATCTTGCCCTTGCAGGCGTTGACCCACTGGGTCTGGAAATTGCCCAGGGGCGGCAGCAGTTTGTCGGCCGGACGCGGCTTGTAGTAGCTCATGTCGCCCTGGTCGCCGAACGGCAGGATGACGCGCAACCCGAAGTCGCAGATGAGGTGGCCCTTGGTGCCTTTGAACATGGCGCCGTGGTCGATCCTCTTCAGGTCCACGTAGGGCTTGGGCGACTGAGGCATCGCGCCGCCCTGATACCAGCTCACGCGGATGGGGCCACGCCAGTCATTGGCCGGGTGGTCGAAATGCGACTCGCATTCGACCGGCGTGACATCGGGATTGAACTTCTCCCTGGACTTGGCCTCGGCCGTCGTCGGCAGGCCCGCATCGACGACGTTCCAGACGAGATCCATGGTGTGGCTGCCCATGTCGCCGATCTGCCCTGCGCCGAAATCCCAGAACATATTCCATGAGAGGCAGTTCATCCCCGCGCCGCCGGAGAAGTAGCCCTTGTTGTAGGGGTGATACGGGGAGGGGCCCAGCCAGAGATCGTAATGAAAGCCTTCGGGTTCGTTGCCCTCGCCCGGCAGATAGCCGTCGCGGCGGATCTGGCGGTCGCCCCAGGCCGCGGCGCTGAGAAGCTGACCGATCGCGCCATCCTGCACCAGCTCGCGGATGCGGTTGAAGTTCTGCATCTCGTGGCGCTGCATCCCGACCTGGGTGGCGAGCTTGTCCTTCTTCTTCATCCAGTTGGCGCGCACGGTTCGGGCATCTTCGACGGTGATCGCCAGCGGCTTCTCGCAATAGACGTGCATATCGCGATTCAGCGCCAGTTGGCCACATAAGCGTGGCAGTGATCGGCCGTGCAGATCATGACGGCGTCGATGTCCTTCTGGTCGAGGCACTTTCGCCAGTCAACGTAGGTCTTGGCATTGGGGAACTGCTTCAGCGCATCGGGGAATCGCTTCTCATTCACATCGCACAGTGCCACGACGTTCTCGCCGGAGAGCACGCCGTAGTGCGCCAAGCCGCGGCCCCAGACGCCGATGAGGGCGACATTGAGCTTGTTGCCGGGAGCGTTCTTACCGGCAAGCACGCTGCTGGGCACGATCATCATGCCGGCGCCGATGGCGGCGGCCTTCAGGACCTGACAACGATTCATGGTTGGTTCTCCTTGGTAAGTTGACCTCGGGACACTCCGAGCATGGTGGGGACATCATACTCAGTTTGCCGTCGTTTCAAACATCCGTGGTAAAGGGGCGAACTTGACAGGTCGGGCGCTGCGGATAGAGTAATAGGTCTGAAGCGTCGGCCGGGGCCATAGTGAAATGGGATCACGCCACCATGGCATGGTGGAATTTGGGGTTCAAATCCCCATGGCTCCATTGCATTTCGCGCGCGGCAGCGCAGCATCGCCGAGTCTGCACGAGTCGGCGCATCGTGTTGAATTAGATCAGAACTCCGCCGCATACGACAGCAGCCGCTCTTCCCAGACGATCTGGCGCACCAAGACTCAGGCAAGACACGAAGCCGACGCGGCGCGCGGACGTGCTCAACCAGGGGCGGCATTACAGCAACCAACCACTGCGGAATTCCGGCTTGATGAACGTGTTGGCCTCCTGCGAATTCGTGAACTGGCAGGCCTCATTATCCCAGATCAGCTCCTGTCCCAGGCAGCGGATGCCAATGACGCCCAGCACGGCGAGCTGCGTCAGCGGCCCGCCATACGCGAAATCCGAGCCGGATGGTGTGCCGGTCCGAATGGCGTTGATCCAATCCCAATGGTGGCTCTTCACGCGCTCGATCGTCTTCTTCAACGGCTCGGTCTTCAGCTTCTCCTGGTATTCGCGCATTTTCGTTTCGGGGAAGATGCGCACGCCGCCCGCGCCGTGCGAGCCGTAGGTCATGCCGCCCTTGTCGCCCAGCACGATGGCGCCGGTGTCCGGCACGTTGCGCGTCGGCTCAAGCGTCTCGGGGTGCGGCATCTTTTGCTTGCCGTTGTACCAGTGCAGGGTGATCGGCCCGCGGTCGCCCTTGGCCGCGAACTTGTACGTGATGATGCTCACCTTCGGGAACGTGTCGGCGTGTTTCTTCGGGTCGTAGTTCTCGGCCTTGGCCAGGATGCTCACCGGCGCGCCCAGGTCCAGCACCAGAACACCGGATCGACCACGTGGCACATCCAGTCGCCCGTCGTCCCCGTGCCGAACGGCATCCAGCTCCGCCAGCTTCCAGGGCAATACGCCTTGTGATACGGCCGGAACTGCGCCGGCCCGAGCCATAGGTCCCAGTCCAACGTCGCCGGCACATCTTCCTTCTTGTCCAGCACCGAAAGCCCGTCCATCGCCGAGTTTTCCGCGCTGCACCCGGCATGGATCGTGTGGACCGTCCCGATCGAGCCATCCCAAATCCATTCGCAGAACCGGCGGATGTCGCTCGATGAGTGCCCCTGGTTGCCGAGCTGCGTCATGACCTTGTTCTCTTTCGCAGCCTTCATCATCTCGCGCACTTCCCACACCGAATGCGCCAGCGGCTTCTCGCAGTAGACGTGCTTGCCGCGTTTCATCGCCGCCACGCCCGCGACGGCGTGCGTGTGGTCCGGCGTGGCCACCACCACCGCATCGATGCTCTTCTCGACCTCATCGAGCATCTTGCGGAAATCGCGAAACTGCCTGGCATTCGGGAATCGCTTGAAGCCGTCGGCTCGCCGCATATCGACATCGCACAAGGCGACGAAGTTCACCTCGCCGGTCTTGTCCAGTTCGTTGATGCTGTACCCCATCTGCCCGCCCGCGCCGATGGTCGCCAGGTTGATCTTCTGGCTCGGAGGCACCACGCCCGCCCCGAGGCAATGCCGCGGGATGATGCTGAACGCCGCCGCGGCCGCCGCCGTTGTGCCGATGAACTGCCGCCGTGAAAGTGCGCTGCGATTAGTGGTCATGCTGATAGCTCCTGTGGTTGTGTTGACCGATGAAATACACCGGATTACGAGCCTGCGTTGCCCTGGGTGGCGGATGACGGAGCCACCGATCTTTTGTGCGTATGCTACTTCCGGATAAAGTATTTTCCTCGATGAACTTGTGTTCAATCCGCACTTTGGCTGTAATAATTCCCGCCGATTTTTTCGTGCATTTGCACAACCACCGGGATATTATCGCCCGTCGGCATGGATGCCGCGGCCAAGATCATGGATGTGACTGCGGGCGCCAGCGCGGCCGTGTGGGACGGAATCGCTGGCTACCGGGCAAGCACCCCCGCCGGGAAGGCGATAAGAAGGAGGGCGGCAACACTGTTGATTGCCGCACGCGAGTGTGCGCCGCCGGGCGTTCCCCCGGCTGCGTAGACCGCATCGCGTCATGTGCAGGCATGCCGGCTTGCGAAGATGGCCCAGAGGATTGGAGCGAGCCGCGGGACAGAAAGGAGATTCAAATGGTCACGCAGGAAGCTCTGATCCGCAAGGCGTACGCGCGCTGGTCGCAGTATGTCATGCTGGGCCGCTGGCGAAGGGCCGAGCGGGTCAAATCTCTCTTGGATCGGCTCGAAAAGCGGTCGCAGCAGAGCATGCCGCGGCGGTTATCGGCCTGAGGTGTTCGAATGGCTTTTGGGCGCCGGGGCCGCCGGCATGTCGCGGCGATGTACATGGCTCGCGTGGGAGCGGGCTGGCCGCGAGAGCTTCGGCTTGGCGCAAGAAAGGGCACGGCATGAACGACACAGGAAGAATCGGTTATGGGCCCGAGTTGTACCACCAGGTGCAGCGGCTCATTCACGAGTGGATGGGCAGCGACGCGGGAGACCGCAATTCGCTGCTGCCCCCGCTCGTGGACGAGATCGTGGGCCTCGTCAGGAACCACACGGAAACGGCCATGCACGCCGCCGCGCATGATGCGTCGGAAGCGGCGTAATCAATGCGGGCATCCGAAAAACTCAGCAAGCCCCGGTGAAACGCCGGGGCTTTCTGCGCATTTCTGAAGCGGAAGCGTCAGCGCCCGCCCTTCGAAGAGCGGGCGCTGACGCCTCCGCTTCAGATGCGGCGCATGACAACCCGCCCTCCATCTGTATAATTCCGGCCATGAAATACAACGGCATCCTCATGTTTGGCGCCCCGGGCAGCGGCAAGGGCACCCAGGGCAAGGCCATCGGCTGTCTGCCCGGGTTCGTCCACACCTCGACCGGGGACCTCTTCCGGGCCCTGGACAAGAACAGCGAGCTGGGCAAGATTGTCGGTTCCTACTCCAGCAAGGGCGAGCTTGTTCCCGACGAGATCACCATTCGCCTCTGGACCGAAACCATGAAGGCGTGGGCCCTGGCCGGGAAGATCAACGCGGCCACCGACCTGCTGATCATGGACGGCGTCCCGCGCAACGCGAAGCAGGCGCAGCTCCTGGATCCGGCCGTCGATGTCCAGAAGATCATCCTCCTGGATGTCAGCAACATGGATGCGATGATCGCGCGCCTTCGTGGCCGGGCGATCAAAGAAGGCCGCAAGGACAACGCCGACGAGAAGGTGATTCGCAATCGAATGGAAATCTACGATCGCGAGACGCGCCCGGTGCTGGCGCACTATCCGGCCGACAAGGTTGCGCATCGATGCGCTGCAATCAGTCGCCGCAGTGCTCGGCCAGATCGCGCAGGTCCTTGCCCCCATCAAGGAGAGGATCGAGAAGTCCCATTAACCGGCTCGCTTGCGAGCCGCTCCACACCATCCAAGCCATGCAAAATGGAAAGGCGATCGCTCGCCTTTCCATCTTCATTGGCCTGATTGGCAGGCAGGATGCCTGTACCACAATGGCTTACGCCCGGCTCATGTATTGGCCCGTCTCGGTGCTGATGCGGATCGTCTCGCCGATATTGATGAACGGCGGCACGCGCGTCTTGAGGCCGGTCTCGAGCGTCGCGTCCTTGAGCTGATTCGTGGCGGTGGCGCCCTTGATGCCGGGGGGGGTATCGGTGACTTTCAGGTCCACCGTCTTGGGCAGCTCGTAGCTGACCAGCTCGGCGTCGTGAAACAGCGCGCTAAGCTGCGTGTTGGGCTTGAGATAGAGGATGTCATCGCCGAAGACTTCCTTGGCGATGGTGGTCTGCTCGTAGTTCTCCTGGTCCATCAGCACGTGGCCGGAATTGTCCGAGTAGAGGTATTCCACCTGACGCCGGTCGAGGTTTACCACGTCGATGTCGTCGGTGGCGCCCACGCGCTTGTCCATGATCGTGCCCTTGCTCACGTCGCGCAGCTTGAACTGCACCTTGCGCGCAGGTTCCCGGGGGTGTTATGGTCGGCGTTGGTGACCACATAAAGCTTCTCGTCGATGACGACGGCCTGGCCTCTACGAATGTCGCTCGCTCGCATATTATGTAATCCTTCGGCAATGCGGTGTGCGCCACGCACAACCTGCTTCCACGAATTTCCCGAAAGGGAAAGACCAAGAGTATACCCCACCGCATCGCAGCCGTCAAAGCCGCCGATTCTCAATCGAAATCGTCGGGAATGCTGTCCAGATCGCGGTAGGTCCTGGGCCGCAGCACGGGTTGCGGAAGGACGGGCTCATCGCGCACGAGATGGCGGTCGGCCGCAACCGGCCGGGCCGCCGGTCGTGGAGCATGATCGCTTGGCGATGCGCCCGACACGTTTTCCGTCGCCGCGTCAGCCGGGACTTCGACCAACGCCTTCTTGGATCTGCGCGACCGTCCACCCCGGCTGCCGCGCCGTCGCCGCTTGGGCTGCTCGGCCGCCGGCTCGGCGTCCTCGACCACAGGGGCTGCCTGCTCGGCGGCGGGCTCGACGGTGCCCACGGCCTGCACGGGGAGCACCGCCGGCGACTGGGCTGGCACAACAGCGACAGGAGGGGCGCGACCCCGACGTGCTCCGGCTCGGCCTGCGGCTCTCCGGCCGGCACGGTTGCCGGCGACGTCTCAGCAGCAGGGGTGCGAGCCGCGTCGCCGTGCCGGCCACGACCCCGGCCGCGCCGGCCCCGCCGCCGTCCATGCGGCCGATCCCGCCGCTGATCGGATGCCTGCTGGGGCGAAGGCGGACGCACAACCTGCAGCCGCGGGGGAGTGGCAACGGGCAATGTCGTTTCAGGCCCGGCGTCTTCCGGCTGAGACGCCTGGGGCTCGTCCAATTCGTCCGCCCGCTCGAACTGCCGATCGTCATCCTCGGCAAGCTCATCGGCGGCCGGCGCGATGTCCTCGGCGCTCTCCGCCGACGGCGGTGGGGCGGCGATGTCCGCCTCCTGCGCGGTCCCCTCCAGCAACTGCACCTCGCGCTCGTCCACTTCCTCTTCGGCGATGTCGAAGCGCTCCTCCGGTTCCGGCTCGCGGCGATGCCGCCGCTCGTCCTGGGGTCGCTGGCGGCCGTGCTGTTCGCCGCGGGCCGGCGCGGGCTGGCGGTGCGGTCCGTGCGGAGCGCCCCTGCCCGCCGCCGCGGCCGCCGCCGGCGAGACCATCCCCAGCGACTCCAGGTACACCATGCCGTCGCGCGCGTCGTAGAGCGTGAATCGCACGTCGTCCATCGCCAGCGCACCGTCGGTGCGGATGAGAATCCGCTTGTTGCAGGCGCTCTCGATTCCCGCGATGGCGGCGCGCTTGCGGTTCTGCAGGTAGAAGTCCACGTCCGGACAGACCGCTAGGTCGATGCGCTGCACGCGCAGCGTCATTGGCGGCGATGGCTAGCCGCCGCATGACGTCCAGCGCCATGCTCTCGGGCGTCTTGACGAGCCCGGCGCCCTTGCAGTGCGGGCAGTCGAAGTAGATGGACCGCTTGAGCGAAGGCCGCATGCGCTGGCGGGTCATCTCGATGATCCCGAACTGGCTCATGCGCAGCATCTTGGTCTTGGCGCGGTCGTTGTGCAGGTTCTCGTGCAGCCGCTTTTCCAGGTCGCGGCGATGCCGCTCGTAGCGAAGGTCGATGAAATCGCAGATGATCACGCCGCCCAGGTCGCGCAGCCGGAGCTGCCGCGGGATCTCGTTGGCGGCCTCCATGTCGGTCTTGAACGCGGTCATCTCCGCGTCGGTGTGGTCGCGGAACTTGCCGCTGTTGACGTCGATGGCGACGACCGCTTCGGTCGAATCGATCACCAGCGACCCGCCGCTGGGCAGCGGCACGTGCCGGCTGTACATCAGCTCGATCTCGCGCTCGATGCCGTATTTGTGAAACAGCGGCAGCGCGTTCTCGTAGAGTTCCACCTTGTTGCCGGTGCGTGGCAGGGCGATCTTGATGAAGTCCTTGACGCGCCGCGCCACCTCCTTGCTGTCGACGATGATCCTCTCGATGTCGGCGGTGAACACGTCGCGCACCGTTCGCGTCACCAGGTCGCCCTCGGTGTAGAGCTCGATCGGCCCCGGCCCCGACGCGATCTTCTTGTCCATGTTCTGCCACAATCGCGTGAGGTAGCTCAGGTCCTTCTGGATCTCCAGTCTTGGTCTTGCCCACGCCCGCCGTGCGGATGATGAACCCGCAGTCCTTGAGGGGCTTGAGGCTGTCGAGGATCTGGCGCAGCCGCCGGCGCTCCTCGTCGTCCTCGATCTTGCGCGACACGCCCAGCTTGCTCATCCCCGGCATCATGACCAGGATGCGCCCGGGGATCGACAGATAGGTCGTCAGCGTCGGCCCCTTGGTGCCGATGCCTTCCTTGATGATCTGCACGATGATGTCGTCGCCGCGGCGCAGGCACCGCTGGATGGGCGGGCGGTCGCGCCGCGCCAGCTTGCGCCCGACCGATTCCTGCACGTCCTCGCCGCGCCGCCCGAAGTAGCTGGGCATCAGGTCGGAGATGTGCAGAAAGCCGTTGCGCCCCAGCCCGAAATCCACGAACGCCGCCTGGATCGACGGCTCGACGTTGGTGACCCGCCCCTTGTAGATGTTGCCGACGTGCGACGTGGCGCTGGTGCGCTCCATGTAGAGTTCCTCCAGCCTGCCGTTCTCCACCAGGGCGATGCGGCATTCCTCGCCCTCGGAGACGTTGATCAGCATTTCCTTGGCCATAAGTGCAAACTTTCGGGCTCGTCGATCGTCAGCGGTCAGTGGTCTGTTGTCGCTAACTGACAACGGACCACTGACAACTGACTACGAACAGGGCTCATCAAAAGGCATCTGGATCGATTCGTCTCGTCTCTTCGCGCAGGTAGTGCAGGACCTGCCTCTCGCTGTCGAAACTCATGACTTTGCGCGCCACCTGCCTGGCGTGCTCCAACGTCGTGGAGCGGATGATTTTCTTCACCTCGCCGATGTCCGGGCTGTTCATGCTGAAGATCGTCAGCCCCAGCCCGAGCAGCAGCAGCGTGTACAGGGGTTCGCCGGCCATCTCGCCGCAGACGCTTACGCTGATGGAATTGCGCTGCGCCGCGCGGATCACGTCGCGGACCAGCAGCAGGACGGCCGGATGCGCCGGGCAAAACAGCCCGGCCACTTTTTCGTTGGTGCGGTCCACCGCCAGGGTGTACTGCACCAGATCGTTGGTCCCGATGGAGAAGAAGTTCACCTCCGCGCGAACTGGTTGGCCATCAGCGCCGCCGAGGGCACCTCGATCATCATGCCGATGGGGATGTCGCGGCGGAACGTCACTGGCCCTCATCCTCCAGTTCCTCCATCACGTCGTTGAGGATCATCTTGGCCTGGCGCAGCTCCATCAGCGTGCTGATCATCGGGAACATGAGCCGTACGTCGCCCAGCACGCTGGCGCGCATGATTGCCCGGAGCTGCCGCTTGAACATCGGGATGTCGTGCAGGCACATGCGGATCGACCGGTCGCCCAGGAACGGGTTGCGCTCCGGCGATGACGATCGCGACTGCGTGTACCTTGTCGGCGCCCAGGTCCAGCGTGCGGATGACCAGCGGCCGGCCCCCCAGCCGCCGCAGCGCGTCGGCGTAGGCATTGGTAATGGTCCTCTTCCGACGGCTCGTGCTCCGACGCCATGTAGAGGAATTCCGTGCGGTAGAGCCCGATGCCCGACGCGCCCCGCGCCAGCCCGTCGTCGATCTCGTAGGGGAACTCGATGTTGGCCTGGAGGCTTACGGCATGCCCGTCCGTGGTCTCCGCGGGCAGCTTCACCAGCTCCTTGAGCTCCTGCTCGATGGTCTTCTGCCGCCGTTCGTACTCGCGGTGCTCGACGAGCTGCTCCTCGTCGGGATCGATGATCACCACGCCGCGGTTGCCGTCGATGATCACCGTGTCGCCCGCCGAGACCTCGCTGGTGATGTTCCCCAGGCCGACGACCGCGGGGATGCCCAGGGCGCGGGCCACGATCGCGGTGTGGCTGGTGCGCCCGCCCACGTCCGTGGCAAAGCCCCGCACGTGCTCGCGGTCCAGCGCCGCGGTCTGCGACGGCAGCAAATCGTGGGCGATCACCACCACGTCGCTGCTCAGATGGGCCAGCATCTCCTGTTTCTGGCCGATCAGGTTGTGCAGCAGCCGCCGCTCGATGTCGTAGATGTCCTTCACGCGCTCGGCCAGATAGCGATCCGACATCGCCTGGAAATTGCTGGCCAGCCGCCGCATCACGACCGACACCGCCGATTCGGCCGCGACCTTCTGCGAACGGATCGTCTGTCCGATCTGATCGGTCAGGCTGCGGTCCTTGAGCATGCCGATGTGGAAGTCGAGGATGCCGCCGATCTCCTTGCTGTACTTCTCCGTCATGCTGGCACGCAGCGCCGCCAGCTCGGCGAGGCTCTTGTTGATCGCCTCGCGGGCGCGCGCGGCCTCGCTTTCGATCTGGGCATCCTCGACCTGCCTGCGGGGAATGGCCAGATCCTCGGCATCCAGCACGATGGCCGTGCTGATGACGATGCCGGGGGACACGCCAATGCCCTTCTTGATTTCCATGGACGATCCCGTGTCCTTCAAAACAAGCTCGCTGCGGCCGGGGAACTCACGCTCAATCCTCGCCGAACTTGTCGTCGATGAGCTTCGCCAGCCGGTCGACCGCTTCCTGGGCGTCTTCGCCGTCCGCCTCGATCCGCATCTTCGTGCCTTTCTCGGCCGCGAGGATGATCATGCCCGCGATGCTCTTGCCGTCGGCTTCCTCGGGCTTCTTCTTCAACGCCGTCACGCGCACGGTGGCCTTGAACTGGTTGGCCAGCTCCACGAACTGCATCGCGGGCCGGGCGTGCAAACCCAGTCTGTTGCGGATGACGATGTCCCGTGAAGCCGTCGGCATGGTTGTCGTTGGCAGTTGCCGCCGCTCCCCGGCCGCCTCTGGCGGGCGAGCGCGGGGCCGGCAGGCCGTCATTTGCCCGCATCGGCCTCGTCCAGCAGCTCCGCGATGGCCTGCTGCGTCGCGCTTTGTCGCATGAACTTGCGGAACGTGTCCTTCTGCAGGTTGGTGAAGATGATGTTCATGGCCTGCAGGTGCTGCTGCGGCTGGTTCTCCGGCGAGAGCAGCAGCACGACGCTGTAGACCGGCTGGTGGTCCAGCGCGGCGAAATCGATGCCCGCCACGCTTCGCCCGATGGTGCCGACCATCTTCTTCACCTTGGCGTGCTTGACGTGGGGGACCGCCACGCCCTTCCCAAAACCGGTCGAGCCGTTCTTCTCGCGCTTGATCAATGCCGATACCACCTCCTCCACCGCCGTCTTGGGCAGCGCGCCGGCACTGGCCAGGGCCGTCACCAGTTCCTTCAGCACGCCGTCGCGTTCGTGTTCCGCCAGTTCCGGCGTAATGGCATCCTTCACGATAAAATCACTGAACTTCATTGGTTCGTTCGCTCCTCGTCAGCTTTTCAGCCGTTTGTCCTCCCCGATCGCGTGCTTGCGGTTGCGGAACTTGTCCTTGTGCTCCGTCAGTTGCCGCTCCAGTTTGTCCATGCATCCATCGACGCACGCGTACGCATCGTCCTGCTCGTGCCGGGCAATGAACATGTTCTTGTGCTCGGCGTTTACAATCATCTCCACGCTCGTCATGCCCTTGGCCGCATCGAAAACCACCTCGATTTCCTGGATCCGGTCGTAATACTTCAACAGCTTGTTCGCCTTCTGCTCCGCGTACGTCTTCAGGGCAACCGAGACTTCCATGTGACGCGAGGAGACCGTTACGATCACGTTCTGCTCCTTCCGTTAAGGGGCCAAAGCTTCGCGGGAGCGCCCCGGCAGACCGCTGCCGGAAGGCCCCGCACCAACATCCTATCGGCGCCGATGCGCCGCGTCGTCGCCTCTCACGGCGGGCCCGCGACCTCCGCCTCCCGTGGCGGCAGCGCCGCCGGCTCCAGCACGCGGTTGTCCTCGCGCGGCATCCCGCCGCGCCCCTGCATTGCCCGCGACGGCGTGATCACGCCGCCGCTGAGCAGCATCCGCATCACCTCTTCCACGGTCAAGGGCAGCTCCACCACCTTGCTGCGGGGCACGATCACCACATACCCCGCGAAAGCGGTCGGCGTCGACGGGATGAACACCGTCACCATCTCGCTGCCCACCGTGTCGGACAGCGTCCGGATTCCCGGCCCCGTCACCAGCCCGATCGACCAGATCCCGCTGGCGTGCGGCTCCACCGCGACCACCCGGCTGAATTGCAGGTGCGTCTTGCGGTCCGACAGCACAAAATCCGTAACCTGCTTCACGGCCGGATAGATCGCGCGGATCAGTGGAACGCGCTGGATAGCCAGCTCCAGCAGCCGCCAGGAGGTCCGTCCGATGATATGCCCCACGACCAGCCCGATGATGTACACCAGCAGAATTCCCAGCAGCACCCCCAGCAGCTCCACGAACCATTGCGGCAGGTGAATCTCCCAGTACCACTTCACCCACCCTACCTGTCGTTCCGGCAGGAGCTTGTAGTTGGTCCACTTCAGCAGCCAGATGATGTGCCTGCCCAGGTATTCCCAGAGGATCTCCCAGATCTTCAGCAGCAGCAGGATGGTGATCAGAGTTGGCAGCAGCGCAGACAGGCCCCTTACGAAGAACCGCCTGAAATCTTCGGCAAAGGTGGCCCTGCGGGCCGGCGCGGGCGTGGTTGACTGGGTCTCGGTCACAGGCTTTCCTGACGCACCAGCGGCCAGCGCGTCAACGCAATCATATGGATCACACGGTGTGCTAACGCACACTACCGCTGTCTCCTAGATACACCAGCACCCCGGAAAGATCAACATGGAGGGTTCAGGGACCAGAACCCGAAAACCCCAAGTGGCAGCGGCGTCCCGCCGCTGTTCCGCGTTTTCAGATCCGCCTACCTGCCCGTCGCTGGTTGCGTCGCCGGCGGACGATCCAGCAGTTCCAGGCTCGCCGAGGCGTAGTCCCGCACATTGCCATCCGGCTCGGCCTTGAGCAGTTCCTCCATCATTTGCTTCTGCCGTTCCGCCGGAAGCGATGGCATTGCCACCAGCGCCAGCAGCCGTGCCTGCCAGGCGGGATCGTCCAGCATCCCCTGCACGGTCCTGGGCCGCAGTGCATCGCCCGCATGGCTGGCGTACTCCCATCGCGCCCAGGCCCGCGTGGCGCCGTCCGCCTCGCCGGCGCCCTTGTCCAGCGCCTCCAGGCACTTCCTGCCCAGGTCCGCGAATTGCGCATCCTGCGGCAGCATCTCGCCCAACGTCCCCAGCAGCGAATACCGCCTCATGCGCTCGGCCGCGGGCTCGGCCGGCGCGGCGGCGAACAGCGCCTTGAACAGGTTCGGATCCACGACGCGCAGCGCCTGCCGTTCGATGGGCTTGGAGAACGGGACCGCATAGCAACCCGGCAGTCCCACCATGCCGCCCTCCAGCGGCAGCGGGTTGGTCCGCGCGATCATGTTGAGGCTGGCCGGCGGAATGAGCGATTGCGGGTCCTGCAGCATCCGGTACAGCAGGCCCTGGTCCACGCGCATCAGTTGCGTGATCGTCGCCCGCGGCTTGAGCACCAGTTGCTCGTCCACCCGCTCGCACAGGACGTTGGCCAGCTTGTGGGTGACGAGGTTCTGAGTCTTGGCATCGAACAGTTCCACCTTGCCGTCGATCCAGACTTCCGCCGGGATGATCCCATCCTGCCCGATCGTCAGGTCGTAGACGCTGGTGTTGCGCAGCGTGAGCCGTGCGTAGATCGGCTCGCCCTGGACGTGTACGACCTTCAGCGGCTCGACCCGCAGGTTGTAGAACATTCTGCGGGTTCTCGATGATCTTCATCCACTCGGCGGGGAATGTCTTGAGTTCCCCGAGGATCACCATGCCATTGGCGCCGCTGTCGGGCCGGGCGTCCAGGTCGCGAAGGTCCTCGCTGAAGATCGCGCGAAGCGTTCCCGAGGGGTATTGCGACATCAGCCGCACGGCGGCTTGCTTGGCCTTGGCCTGTTCGCCGGCGCTGCCGCCGTAGGTGCGAATCAGGCCCAGCGCCGCCCGCGGATCGCGCTCGGCCGCCGCCGAGAGCTTCTGCTTTGCCTCCGTGACCTTGCCTTCCTGGCGCAGGCAGATCCATCCCGCAACCCGGGCCGCGAAGGCCCGCGCCGCCTCGTCGTCAACGCCCGTCAGGGCGACGAACATCTTCAGAAGCCGCTCGGCCTCCGCCACGTCCTTGTTGAAATACACCTCGAACCACGCGAGGTCGCCCAGGGCCTCGACATATTGCGCGCGTTTCTCCCGTGATGCGCTGCTCACCTTCTCGGCATCGCCGCCCAGTTCCGGCAGCAGCAGCTTGCCTTCGTTCACCGGCCGCGTCGTCGCCCCGGCAATGCCCACCGCCGACCGAGCCACCGCGAGGTTATTCAACAGCACGTTGCGCGCCTGGTTCCGCGCCGCCTCCGCCTCGTCGGCGCGATTGGCCCTCTGCTCGATCAGCACCCGCAGCAGCAGTCCTTCGTAGTTCGACGGGTCGGCCGCCAGCAGGCCTTGCAGCACGGCTGCCGACGACTCCGCCTGCCCCCCGATCAGCAGCTCGGCGGCAATGTCGAGCTGCACGGTCGGCGGCAGCGCCGCTCCCCATCGCGCTGCGACCCTGGCCGCCTGCTGATACCAGTCGATCGACTCCTTCACCAGACCGGCGCTGGCCAGTTCCGTGGCGAGGTTGATCAGCACCTGCGTCTGCGCCGGATTGGCCCGCAGCATTCCCAGCAGCATGTGTACGCGCACTGCCGGCGTGGCATTCGCGGCCGTCGCCTGGTACTGCGCCGCCAGCGCCGCCAGGTTCAGCGGGTTCAGCTTCACGGCAGTCTCGAGCATCTCCCGCGCCTCATCGTCCAGGCCCTTCTGCAGGTAGAGCGAGCGGCACAGCATCGCGATCGCCGATCGCACATCCGCCGGCACGGCATCTTTCCCCACCAACTGCTTGAGGTAATCCAGTCTCTGGTCCAGCGTCTGCATCTGCTCCACGAACAGGCGAATGGTCTCGATCTGCGCCGTGCGATCGGCCGGTCGCAGCTCGCGCACCTTCGCCAGCGCCTTGACGGCGCCGGGGCGGTCCTGGAGGTGGATCAGCGCATCCGCCAGCAGCCGCGCATAGCGCACTTCCCGCCCGTCGCATCGCACGGCCGCGTCCAGCAGCGCCGCCGCCTGGTGCCACTGCTGGATGGGCGGGTCCTTCTGCGACTGCAGGATCTGCTGTGCCAGTTCGCACAGCCGCACCGCCAGCGCTGTCTCTCCCGCCGAGGACGCCGGCGCCGCTGCGCCTGCGCACCACCCGGACAGGATCAGGGCGATCGACGCGGCAACGTTCCGGATTCTCATTGTGCTCATGCGATCTGTTCCTTTTGGCCATGTGGCGCGGCCTGCGGCCAGAGCTCGCCCAGCACGGGCCGCGCCGCCACCAACTCCCAGGGGTCCGCCAGCAGCTCCGCGCGCCGCCGCAAAAACTCCGCCCACTCGCCCAGCTTCATCTTCCCCGCCGCCAGGGCCAGCAGCGCCTGCGCTGCGCCGCCCGCGCCGACGGCATCAGTTCCGCCAGTTGCACCTTGTGCCGCATCCCCTGGACCATGAAATCCCATGCCCCGATGCGCGACAGGTAATCCTGCTGCACGCACGTCAGTTCCAGCGCTTCGCCCAGGCTCAGCCGATAATCGTACAGGCCCGCGATCGACTGGTACGCCCCCGGAAGATCGCCCACTTCCAGCAGCGAATCCGCCAGCATCAGCCGCGCGGTCTTGGCCAGCGATCCCGCTCCGCCCAGCCGCTCCTGAAGCAGCGCCTGGCACAGCAGCGCCGCATCCGCCCACCGCCGCTGCGCGTGACGCAGCATCGCCAGATAGTGCAGCGCCCTCAGCTTCACCGTTCGGAACAGGGAGAAGCCGCGCAGCGACTGTTCGATCTGCTCCTCGGCCTGCTCGTACTCGCCCGATGCGATCAGCATCGGCGACTGCGCCGCGTGTCGCCAGCTCTTCACGCTCCGGTAGTGCAGCGCCAGCCACGACACGACCACCACCAGCAGCAGTCCGCCGCTCACGTATTGCGGCCGCACCGTCTCCAGCAGCACCGCCACGAGCGCGCCCGCCAGGAGCACGGCCTTGAGCACCGAGCTGACCATCAGGTCGCGCCGCAGCCGCACGATCGCCGATTCCGAGCGGATCATGGCGCCTCCGTCGGCCAGGCCGCGGCCGGATACCTGCCCGCCAGCACCGCCACCTCGGGATAGCGCCGTTTGATCTCCGCCTCGGGCACCAGCAGCGTCGCCTCCTCGTAGAGCCGCCGCGCCTCCTCCTGCCGGCCCAGCAGGTCGTGCGCCCGCGCCGTCAATGCGATCGCATCGGCGAACCGGTGCGAAAGCTGCCGGCGCAGGATGTTTCGCCTGGCCTCGAACTCGGCGATGGCTTCCTGAGGATGCCCCGTCTTCACGTCGCGGTAGATCTCCACCAGCGCCAGCCCCGCCGATTCGCGCGCGGCGTCGTCCCGCCTCAATTCGGAAATCGCGCGGTCGGCGTCAAACAGCCGGTCCTCCCGAAGCATCGACATCGCCCGGCCCAGCCGCAGCCCGTGCCGCGTGCCTTCGTCGAGCTGCTCGATGCCCAGCAGGTGCTCGTACACCTGCACCGCATCGGCGAATCGCTCGTAGCGCGCCAGCGCGCTGGCGAAATAGATCAGCGCCTGCACGCGCGCCTGCGGCGTCCGCGCCGGCCGCGACAGCATGCCTTGCAGCATGACGGCCGCGTCGCTCCATCGCCTCAGTTGCAGCAACTCCTCCACCGATTCGAGCTGGCTCTGCTCCCGCTGCGCCGTCCGCGCCGACGACCACGTGAAATACCCCATCGCCGCCATCACCCCCAGCATGAGCAGGCTCGACAGCCCCTCCATCACGCGCCCGCCCATCTCCGATCGCGAGCCCACGTAGCTGTTGAGCAGCACCACCAGCAGGAACAACCCCGCCAGATACCAGAACCACGAACCGCTGGCGCATGGCGCACTGCTCTCCAGCAGGTCCGCTACGTCGTGAAACGATTCTGTCTGGTCTTGCGGCATCAGGAAGATTGTCGGCTGCGGCCGCGGATTTTCAACCGTCCCCATCATTCGTCTTCTCCGCCGTCATCAACGGCTGGAACTGGCTGTTCCAATAATCATCGGCCCGTTTCTGCCGCTCCTGAAGAAGCTCGTCCACGGCGGCCATGTCCACGTCATCCACCAGCGGTCGCCCGTCCAGCCGCACCGCCACCCTCAATGTCTTTCCCTGGCGCAGCACCTTCAGGTGAACAAGCTGGCCTCGGCCCAGGTCTTGAACCGCATTGATGAAGTTCTCACGATCGAGCGGCGGTGGCAGCGGCCGCTCCTCGATGTCCATGATCGCGTCGCCGTCGCGCAATGCGCCGTATCCGCAGAATCCGGGCATCCGGCTTTCCACCACCACGGCCAGCTCGCCCCTGGGCGCGTTCATGGCCGTGGCCGGCATCCTGATACCCAGAAAACCCAGTTGCTTGGATGGATACGCCTGGCCGCGCAGGTATACGTGGGTGACGATCGGCCGGACCAGCCGCCCCAGCGACCTGGGCGCCGGCTTGAACTGCTCAACGGCTGACCTCAGCAGCGGCAGGTCGTCGGGCCGCATCGCCAGCAGCCGCTCCATCGACCGTTCCCGCACCGACGGGCTGGCGTCCGCCAGCCCCATCACCCAGGCCCGAACCTCCGCCCGCCCGGCCGGCTGCGACGTTGGCGCACCACCGCTCGCCGCGCCACCCAGCGCGCCGAGAAGCACGCACGCGAGCCATCTCAGCATCCAACTCATCGGCTGTTCCTTGCCCCCTGCGACGCACGACGGACGCCTTAGGTTTCCAGCAGCGTCATCAGCTTCTCGCCCGACTGCTCCAGCCAGTCCACCTTGCGCTGGATCATCTGGAGAAATTTCATCCCCTCCAGCTTTCCGAAAGTCCCCGTCACCGCGATTGGCAGCACGGCCTCCGCGATCAGCGCCTCGATCATGAGCCACGGCATCGCCCGCACTTCCGCCTCCGAAAGCAGCATCACCTGATCGTAGCCCCGCACAAACCGCTTGAAGCGGCTTTCATCCAGATAATCCGGCCATTTCTCCACTTCGTTGTCGCCGCCGATGATCGAAAACTGCAGTGCGCCGTTGGCCACGTCGATGATCCGCGGCAACTGCCTGGCCGAGTCGTAGTCGATCACCGCCACCACGTGATTGTCGCGGAAGAGCATGTTCCCCGGATGCCAGTCGGCATGCACGTACTGCTTGGGCCAGTTGGCGATCCCCAGAGCTTCGACGTGCTCGCATGCCCGATCGTAGGCGCTGCCCATCGCGCTCACCAGCGCGCTCAGCTCCTCGCTCTCCAGTTGAAGCGCGGCCGGCACCGCCGCCAGCCCGTGATGCACCGAGGGCTGCGCATGATAGCTGCCTGGCGCCGGCTGCCACTCGGATCGGAAGTCGATCAGCAGCTTGTGATACAGGGCCAGGATGCGGCCGCTGTCGAACGTCGCTTCCAGCGTATACGGATAAGGCTGCCCGGGAATGAACTCGAACAATTCGTAGATCCCCGAGCGCCACTGCAAGAGCGAGTTGTTGTCGTTTTTCGTCCCGATCAAGTGCGGTAGCGGAAACTGCTTGGCGGCCAGAAAAAGCTGCAGCGCATGGCTGAAGGCGACCTTGAACACGTCGTCGCGGCCGTGGGCGCGACGCTTGAGCAGGTACTTGCCCCGTTCGCTGGTGATGACCAGCTTGGGCGCCTTGCGCGACCCGTGCGCGAATTCCTGGATTTGGTCGATGATGCCGATGTCGTAGTGCGACATGACGATGGCCAGTTCCTCAGCGGCGAAGCTCTCGCGCTGACCCCCGGGCATGCTCTGCCCGGTCGAGGAGATGGAACTCTGGATCGGTGAAGCCACCGGCTGCATCTTCATCAGGATAAATCCATTGCCGTTGGAAGGCAACAAGCGTCTGAAGCGGAAGCGTCAGCGCGCGCTCCGCTCCGGAGCGAGCGATGACGCTTCCGCTTCAGATAATCCGCAACTTTCCCGCTTCCCCGTCGTCAAAACTCATATGTGCCATCAACCTGAGGAGAAACCGATGAAACTCGCGTCGATTGGTGTCTGCTTTGCGCTCCTGGCGTCCTTGGCGCTGAACCTCCGCGCGGCCAATGCGCCACCTGACAAGGCGCAGCAATCAGTCCCCGTCAAAGTCGTGGTCCTCTTCTCCAGTGGCGTCGGCTATTTCGAGCACATTGGTAGCGTCACCGGCGACTCCTCCACCGAGCTGCGATTCAAAACCAACCAGATCAACGACATCCTCAAGAGCCTCGTGCTCCAGGACACCGGCGGCGGGAAGATCGGGACGATCGTCTATCCGTCGCAGGACCCGATCGGGAAGATTCTCCGCTCGTTCCAGGTCGACATCACCAGCAACCCCTCGCTGGCCGAGCTGCTCAACCAGCTCCGCGGCGCGAAGGTCAAGATGACGGCCGGCACCGAGAACCTCGAAGGCACCGTCCTGGGCTGCGAGAAGAAGCCCAAGGCCGTCGGCCAGACGAGCATCGAGATCTGGGTCATCAACATCCTCTCCGGCGGGACGATTCGCTCGCTGCCTTTGGATTCGGTCGACAAGATCGAGTTGGAGGACCGCCAGCTTCAAGAGGAACTGAACAAGGCCCTCACCGCGCTGAGCCAGGCCCGCGATCAGGACAAAAAGCCGGTGACGATCCGCTTCCAGGGCCAGGGCGAGAGGCTCGTGCGAGTCGGCTACGTCGTCGAGACGCCCGTCTGGAAGAGCAGTTATCGGCTGATGATCGGTGCCGGCAAGAATGATAAGAGCAACCTGCAAGGCTGGGCGATCGTCGAGAACCAGACGGACAACGACTGGAACGACGTGCAGATGAGCCTCGTGAGTGGCCGGCCGATCAGCTTCATTCAGGAGCTTTATCAGCCGCTTTATGTGCCGCGCCCGGTGGTTCAGCCGGAGCTTTATGCGAGCCTTCGGCCGCAGACGTACGATGCGGGGATGCGGGGCGCTGACAAGGAGCAGTTGGCCCAGGAACAACAGGCCGAGGGCAAAGGTATGGGCATGGGCGGTGGGGGTGCAATGGGCGGCGCGGTGCGGCAGCGAGCGGCCCTGCGCAAGTCGGCCGCGCTGGCGGACATGGACGGCGCCAACGCCAATGCGCTCGCGGAATTTGCGTCCAAGCCGATGGACCCCGGCGCCTCGGTCGCTTCCGTCGCCTCGGCGGCCAAGATCGGCGAGCTGTTTCAGTACACCGTCGGCAACGTCTCACTTCCCCGCCAGCGCTCGGCCATGATCCCGATCATCACCGATCCGATCGAGGTCGAGAAACTCTCGATCTACAACCAGAACGTCCTTCCCAAGAATCCCCTCAATGGCGCCAAGGTGAAGAACACCACGGGCAAGCACCTCTTGGCCGGCCCGATAACGGTACTCGAAGCCAACAGCTATGCCGGCGATGCCCGCATCGACAACGTCCCGCCTGGCCAGGAGCGGCTCATCTCCTACGGCATCGACCTGCAGGTGCTGGTCAATGCCAGCAAGAACAAGAACGAGAGCGCCATCGTCTCCGGCAAAATCATCAAGGGCGTGCTGAACATCCGCCGCCGCAACGTCTTCACCCAGGATTACACCGCCGAGAATAAGAGCGAGAACGACAAGACCCTCATCGTCGAGCATCCCTTCCGCCAAGGCTGGAAACTGGTCGAAGGCACGCCCAAGCCTGCCGAGACGACCGAGGCGCTCTATCGCTTCAAGGAAAGCCTTGCCGCGGGCAAACAGGCCACGCTCACGGTAAAGGAAGAGATCGTCAACAGCGAAACCATCGCGATCCTGCCGATGGACACCAACGCGCTGGACTTCTACAGCAAGGCCGGCGAGATCGGCAAGGATGTCCGCGACGCTCTGGCGAAGGCCGCCGGTTTCAAGGGCCAACTCGTCGACACGCAGCGGAAGATCGATGCGCTGAAAGCCGAGCTCAACACCATCACTCAGGACCAGAACCGCATCCGCGAAAACATCAAGACGGTCCCCGACAAGAGCGCGCTGAAGAATCGGCTGCTTGAGAAACTGGACGAGCAGGAGAAACGCATCGACGAGATCTTCAAGAGCATCGATCAGCTCACCAAGACGCTCGATCAGCAGCGCAAGGCGCTGGAGGACTACCTCGGTAATCTGAATGTCGAATGACAGCAGATAGCAGAAAGTAGATAGCAGATAGTGAGGAGCCGCTGGCGTCGTCCACTATCTGCTATCCACTGTCTGCTATCTGCTACGCCCGCTACCCCTGCGGCACGTCCTTGGCGTGCAGCCACGGCATCATCTGCCGCAGGCGGCGGCCGACCACCTCCAGCGGGTGGTTCTTGTCGGCCTCGTAGAGCTGTTTGAATTTGCCCATGCCGGCTTCGTATTCCGCGCGCCATTCCTTGGCGAACTTGCCGTTCTGGATCTCCTTGAGAATCTTCTGCATCTCCTTCTTGGTCTTGTCAGTGATGATGCGCGGGCCGCGCGTGAGGTCGCCGTACTCGGCCGTGTTGGAGACGGAATATCGCATGTAATCCAGGCCGCCCTGGTAGATCAGGTCGACGATGAGCTTGACCTCATGGCAGCACTCGAAGTACGCCATCTCGGGTGGATAGCCGGCCTCGACGAGCGTCTCGAACCCGGCCTTGATCAGCGATGCCAGCCCGCCGCAGAGGACGGCCTGCTCGCCGAAGAGATCTGTCTCACACTCGTCCTTGAATGTCGTCTCGATGATGCCGGCGCGAGCGCCGCCAATTCCCCGCGCCCAGGCCAGGCCAATCTGCTTTGCCGTGCTGGTGGCATCCTGGTGGACGGCCAGCAGACAGGGCACGCCGCCGCCTTTCTCGAATTCGCTGCGCACGAGATGCCCGGGGCCTTTCGGCGCGACCATGATGATATTGACATCCTTGGGCGGAACGATGGTCTTGAAATGGATGTTGAAGCCGTGGGTTGCGCCAAGGGTCTTGCCAGCGCTGAGATTACGGCGCAACGCACTTGTGATAGACGGTGGGCTGGACTTCATCGGGAAGGGTCAGCACCACGAGATCGCCGGCCTTGGTGGCCTCCTCGGCCGTGATCGGTTTGAATCCGAACTCGTTGGCCAGCTTCCAGTTATGCGTATCGGGCAGCTCGGCGACGACGACATTGATGCCGCTGTCGCGCAGGTTCAGGGAGTGGGCGTGACCCTGCGAGCCAAAGCCCAGGATGGCCACGGTCTTGCCCTTGAGCGCATCGAGCGGGGCGTCTTTTTCGTAGATGAGGTTCAAGTCAGCCATAATTTGCTATTCCTCGCAATAGAAAGGGGGGAATGCTAGCGAATGGCCGGGGGGTTGTCAAAAACAGCCGGCCGTCCTGTGGCTCCGGGCGGAAATTCGTTGACAGGGTCAACCACAACCCGATAAGCTCTATAATTGGTATCGACGCCCCGCCGATGCCACAGCTTGGCCTGTCGTCCGATCATGCGAAAGGTATGGAAAATATGCGAAATCACCGGGCATTCACGCTGACGGAATTACTGGTGGTGATCGGCGTCATCGCGCTGTTGATTGGTATCATTCTCCCGGCCCTCGATCGCGCCAAGGATCTCGCCAACCGCACGGCGTGCGCCAATAACGTGCGCCAGATGGTGCAAATCGTCACCAACTACGCCCAAGACTATGACCGGGCGGGCGCGTATTACAACCCCGTGGTTACGGACGACGAAGCCATCGACATTTCGTATCTGTATCCCCAGTATCTGCGGGACGTTAACCTGGTGATCTGCCCCAGCACACTGAACACTGTTGACGTTCACAAGCTGGATGCCAAGGGCAAGCCTAAAGGCTTGGACAAATCGGCGCGGTCGGCCTCGCAAACCGGATCAAACGACCCGTCGGGCAATTCGGATGGATATAGCTACACCTTCGTCTGCTTCATCAACCAGGGAGTCACATTCCCTGACGGCTACTGCTACAACGGGCCCTGCCCCAGCGGTTCGCTACTGCCCAAGACACTGCTGAACGCCGGGAACAAGTCGAAGAATCTTCTGTTTATGGATGAGATGAGGGGCACAACGAACAACTGGCCGATGGACTGGTCCAACCACGGCATTGCCGGGATCAATGCGGGATTCTGCGATGGTCATGTCCAGTGGCTGGCGCGAGGCCGCCCGATCCTACAGGCCTATATGGATGGCCACTACAAGCCGGATCTGGACAGTTACCCCGACGGGCTTAGCGAGAGCGCGTTTTTCACCAAGTATGGCTTGTCTAAGAACGGCGAGGTGTACACCTGGCTGCCATGATCGGGCGTCCCTTAAGAAATCCGCCGGGAAAACGATTGACAACCGTGGTTCCACAGGTGTAAAAAAGGGGAGTTAGTCCGTCTGGCTGGCAAGTGTCTCCGCCGGCTCCATATCAGGACGGACATTGGCTCAGTTATTTTGCAGAGGCTTGGAACATGCGAAATCGTCGCGCGTTCACTCTCGTGGAATTGCTCGTAGTTATCGGGATCATTGCGATCCTGATCTCGATACTTCTGCCGGCGCTGCAGCGCACCAGGGAGTACGCCAACCGCGTCAAATGCTCGTCGAACATGCGGCAGGTTGTCATGGCCCTGATGACCTATGCCGACATGAGGGAGAACCACGGAGCTTACGCCGATCCCATGACCGTGGCCGGGGACGACTTTTCACCGCTTTATTACCTGAGCCTGCTCAAGGACTACAAGGTTCTGATCTGCCCATCCACCGATAATGTCGTGCGGCCCAATGTGCTGCAGGGAGGCAACGGAATATTTGCCTATCTGCCGGTGGATATCACCCGCCACGCTCAATGCCGCGGCGACGCCAGCGGCGGACACAGCCTTGAGGGGCGCCTGCGGATGTGGCCGGAAAATCCCTACCCGCTGAAGACCATCGCGGGCACGCCCAATGGTCAGGGTATTGCGAAAACCGTGAGCAACATCATACCGATCCCATCGAGCTGGTGTTCGCTCGTGATGGATGGCGATGATTCCTACAACGGGTCGATCAACAACTGGCCGGACGCGCCCGACAACCACGGGGCCGAGGGCGCCAATGTCGGGTTCGCGGATGGCCACGTGAAGTTCTGTCGCACCGGCGGCGAACTCATGCACGCCTATATCGACGGGTGCTATGGGAATATTGATAACGCCATCCTGAGCAAATACCTCAATACGAGCACGACCCCATGGACGTGGCTGCCAGGGTATTGACCTGACTGCCGATGAGGTCATCATCAGTTCGCATTTCGGCCGACGTTGCGCGGCTTGCCCGTTCACGGCCGTAAGGACGCGGAATTGGCTGCAGGACACTTTGGGCGGCGGGGATTTTGTTGGGTGGCATGCTCACGCCGGCCGCGCGAGACGCTCATTGGCTCAATGACTTGAATCGGCCGGCGTGGGCATGCTCGTTGATTTGCATCGGATGCGCGTTGCACGCCCAGCATGCCCACGCCCGGCGAGCAGACTCCCGCGGCAGATGAGGATCACCAGCGCCGGGCGGGCGTGAGCATGCCACCCGACCGCTGCCCGCCGAAATTGTCCCGCACCCCGCGGAATTCCACAATTGTCGATTTCCTTGACACGGGAAGGCCCTTTGGCGTAGATTAGCATACAGTGGGCCGGCTGGTGCGTTGCTGGTCGGCTGCATATCAGGACGTCGTGAGTTGGCTCGGGGGCGTGAGTAAAGGGCTCAAGACATGCGAAATCGTCGCGCGTTCACCCTCGTGGAATTGCTCGTGGTAATCGGGATCATTGCGCTCTTGATCTCGATCCTTTTGCCGGCGCTACAGCGCACCAAAGAATACGCCAATCGAGTCAAGTGCTCCTCGAACATTCGGCAGATCATGCAGGCATGCATCCAGTATTCGCAGATCAAAGAGAACAGGGACATTTTCCTGCCGCTGACACAAGCGCCGGCGGGCGATGACCTGCGCCCGCTCTTTTACACCTCGCTGCTGAAGGATCCCCGGGTTGCGATCTGCCCGTTGACCAACAACTCCATCCGGATGAACCAGCCTTCCCCAGACCAGCCGTTTGCCGGGGCCGGGATTACCTTTGACTTGGCGGTCCACGCAGCAAATCGTGCCGCCACCACGGGTGGGCACAGCTACGAGTGCCGGGAGCGCATGTGGGCCGGTACCTGGGCCAACGGCCGCGTCCTGGCTGCTGACGAGGTCAAGAGGGTGACCAATCTGTCGCCGGCGTCGGCGTTGTCCGTCTGCCTGATTATGGATGGCGACGACGATACCGGCGGAACCAACAATTGGCCGGACCCGGCGGACAACCATGGCACCGAAGGGACGAATGTCGGATACTGCGACGGTCATGTTGCGTTTGCCAAGACGGGCCTGGAATTGCTGCATGCGTTCATCGACGGCTATTACAATCCGAATCTGCCGGCCGCGATCTACACGAAATACAACGTCCAGACGAACCCCTGGAAATTCCCCTGATCCGCCGACCTGGGCATGGGAAACGGAATATCAACGGCGCCTTGGCCGCAATCGGCCAAGTGCTCTTGTCCTGCGCCCTCGATCAACGCTTCCCGCGCCGCCCGTGTAATACCTTGTGGGCCAAGTGGCAGAGCCGTCCCGGCTCTGTTGAACAAGAGTGGCAGAGCCGTCCCGGCTCTGTTGAACAAGAGTGGCAGAGCCGTCCCGGCTCTGTTGAACAAGAGTGGCAGAGCCGTCCCGGCTCTGTTGAACAGCGGCGGGACGCCGCTGCCACTTTAGGACCACTGGCGGCGCCCCGGGGAGATTATGAGCATGAAGTCTTGGTGCGTGTTGTCGGCCTTGGCGGGGGCCATCGTTCTTCCCGCCGCAGCGGCGCAGTGCAATCCTCGCGGGTGACCCGAACTGATGCGCAATCGCCAGTACGACGACGCGATCAAGGCTATCGAGCAGGATATCAAGGGCAAGAGCGATGAAGAGGCGGCGCGCGAGCACCTGCTGCTGGCCGAGTGCTATTACCTGACAAAGGACTACGAGAAGGCCCGGCCCTATTACTCCAAGGCGATGCGCAATGCCGCGACCGACAAGGAGAAGATCATCGCCGAGTTCCGCCTGGCCTGCGTGGCGTATCGGCTGAAGGACTATGCAACGGCCGGATCGAGGATCGAGTCGTTTCTGAAGAGCCACCCCGGCGATTCGCACATGGGCAGGCTGCTGGTCTACCAGATGGCGATTCTGGCCGCCAAGGGCAAGGAGTCGGAAGCTGAGCTGGTCAGGATTCACTCTCGGCTCCAGCAGAACATCCGGCAGCACGACTATGCGACGGTGGCCGAGGCATCCGAGATTCTCTGCGACTTCTACCGCGAAGCCGGGCGGCTGGAAAAGATGGCCGACCTGTATCGGCCGATGATGCACAACTCGCAGGATGAGATCGTCAAGCTGCAGAAATCCGGCCAGCACGTGCCCGAGGAATACGTCAAGACCCACGACAACGCCGCGCTGCAGCTTGGGCTGATCGCGCTGGAGAAGAAGCAATACAACGAGGCGATCACCAACCTGGAAAACGTCCGCTACGACGCCGACATGAAGGTGCGGGCGCGGCTGCTGCTGGGTTGCGTGGCCTACGAAAAGGGCGATTTTGCGGCCGTCAGCGCCTACATGGGCGAGAAGAGCGTGCTGGAAAACCTGCCGCGCGGCGCGATCAAGAGCGACATGTACCTGCTGCTCGGCTTGGCGGAGAAGGCGCGCTCGGATGGGTCGGCGGCCAAGGTGGAGGAATATCTCCGCAACGTCGGCAAGGACTCCAAGGGCTACACGCAGGCGCAGTCGGCGCTGGGCGACATCTATTTCGAGAAGGGCCTCGTCAGCGAGGCGATGGCGGCGTATGGCAACGCGATGGCGTCAAGCGAGCCCGCGCCTGGGGCGATGGTGAAGCTGGCCAAGATCTACATCCGGCAGGCCGATGGCATCTCGGCCGAGAGAGCAGCTCCGCTGAATGAGAAGGCGGCCGCCTTGATCGGGCAGATCCTCAGCAAGTACCCGCGCACGGCGGCCGGGGAAGAGGCGCGGCAGCTTGCGCAGAAGCTCGTGGAGAAGGGGATTTCCGTCGCCGCCAAGGGTGAGGACCTTGTGGCGGCGTGGGAGAAGACGTCCAGGGAGAAGCCGGGGACGTTCGAAGGGGCCAATACGCTGCTGTCGTTGATGCGGTTTCACTTCAGCGCGACCGTGGATGAGAAGAAGAAGGTCACCAAGGCGCCCAACTATGTCGCGTGCGCGTCGGCGTGCGATCGGCTGCTGGATGAGAAAGTCTACAGCGGCGCGGGATTCGCGGATGGGTCGTGGCAGGCGACCAGGGGTGAGGCGCGTTACTATCGGGCGGTCTGCGAATTGGCGAGTGTGACAAGAGATTTTGAAGGGAACAGAGCCGGGACGGCTCTGCCACAAGCTCTGCCACAATACTTGTCGACGGCCTCGACGGCCGATGCGATCAAGTATTTCCGCCTGGCCGATTCGCTGGTGGATAAGAAGCGGCAGGATTTGGTGCGCGGAATCAAGCTGGGTCTTCTGGAGGCGATGTTCAAGTCGGAGGTGAAGGAGGATGGCGAGCAGGCGGAGAAGCTGTTCGAGAGCGTGAGGAACACCTACGAGAATGACGAGGCGTTTGCGCGGCTCGAAGAGCACTTAGGCGAGTGGCTGAAAAAGCGCGGGCGGTTGCCGGAGGCGGCGCGGCATCTGGCGATGGCCGGCGAAAAGGTGAAGGAGGCGCAGTCGGAGAAGGCGCTGCGGCTGCTGTACAACGCGGGGGTGCTCTATAGCCAGGCGGCGGCCGCCGCGCAGCAGAAGAAGCAGTCGGCCGACTTCCACTACGCCATCTACATTTATCCGAAGGAGCTGATCGAACGGCGGGATGATCTGCTGGGCAGCTACGCGCCGTTCTCGCGCAAGATCGACGTTGCCTGGCCCCGGCGCGGCTATGACAAGAAGGTCGTTGCGCGATGCGCTGCTGACGATCTCGCGGCTGTCGAAGATCCCGTTCGTCTGGAACACGAAGAAGGGGCATAACACTGTCGCGACGTATCTGGAGACGGCGCTGGAGCTGGAGGATGGCGTCTTCACGGTTCGCGAGGCCCTGGGCAAGGTGCTCAAGGACACGCACCGGCTGGAGCTGGACATTGGCCTCGTTCCCGACGCCGTGCCGACAACCCAGCCGGCCAAGGCCGATGTGGACGACCCCGATTCGGTCGATCAGGTCATCGAGATCTATGACATCTCGCAGCACGCGACGCGATGCCCGGCGCTGGCCCGCGGCTATGGCAACTGGCAGCGCGTGCATGGCGGCAGCAAGGGCCGCGGCGGCGATGAGGTGATGCTCTTCAACGTCATCGAGCGCGTGAAGCAGGAGAGCGGTTTGCCTGTGACGTGGGCCGAGGGTCTGGAGCAGACGCCGAAGCTCGGGACGTTTTTCAAACAGCCGCCCGGCGGTAATGCCGAGGCATCGTGTGGCGAAATGCTCTCTGCGGCGCTGGCGGCGGCCGAGTTGAAATTCAAGATCACGCGCCGGCCAGTCTGGGCGGACTATTACGACCTGGCCAGAAAGTGGTTCAATGAGGTTCACAAGCGCAGCGACAAGAGCGCCTATGGCGAGCGGGCGCGGTTCTCGGTGGCGCTGAACTATTACAACCAGGGCGATTACGCGCGGATGAAGACGGTGCTCAAGGAGTACCTGAAGATCTTCGACAGCCCGAGCAACGAGTATTATCACGAGGTGTGCTTCTGGGTGGGATGGCTGCTGGAGAAGGAGAGCAATTACCGCGAGGCGCAGGCGTACTACGCGCGGGCGGTGGAGGAGCGGTTGGTCCTGACGAAAAACGAAACCGGAAAGCCGCTGGTGTGGGATGAGCTGAAGAAAATGATGGGCCTCGATACGCAGTTCGCGTTGGGCGAGCCGGTCAGCGGCGGGCCGTTCGAGAAGATCGAGCTCAAGGATTTCGCGCGGTTTTTCCAGCTCAATGCGCGTGTCGAAATTCAGCTTAGCGCGGCCGCACGGGCGATGAACCTCACGATCGATCGGCCGGCGTTCAAGAATGTGCCGCGCGCGAGATTCTGTGCGATGGGCTGAGTAACAGCGGCTTGACGTTCATCGTCGAAAACACCCGGCCGTCGGCCGCGGAGAAGGCATATTACCGGCTGGCGTCGGTGTATCTCAAAGACGGGCTGATGCAGCAGGCGCTGGAGTGCTGCAACCAGCTTCTGGCTCGCTACCCCAACACCACGCGGCGGCGCGACACGTCAAAGCTCATGCTGGAGATTTCGCGCGGGCTGCGCGACTACCGCAACGTCCTGCCGACCCTGCGCGAATTGCTGACCAGCGCCAAGGATGGTGAGAAGCGGGCACTTCAGTCGGAGATGGCGGGCGTGTACTACGACCTGGCGGACTATGCGAAGGCGGCCGAAGTCTATGCCGCGCTGCTGGACGGCGCTGGGTATCGCGAGCGATCGGTGCTGAAAGATGCCCAGGCGCGGTGCATGCTGCGGCTGAGGAAACTACCCGAGGCGCAGAAGCTGTACGACGAACTGGCCGACGAGCAGAAGGGCACGCCGCTCGGCTCGGCCGCAAAGCTGATGAGCTTCTATTGCCGGCTGGCGCAGGGCAATGCGCAGGAGCACGAGTTTCCGCCGGAGGCCGACCGGTTCCGCTCCGACTACGAGCACAAGTCGGCCGATGAGCGGGCCAAGCTCTCGCCGGCGTTTTTCGCGCGGGCAATGCTGGTCTATTACGTGCAGGGCCTGATCGACCTGGAGAAGGGCCGGCCTGCCGACGCCATCACGCGACTGAACGCGGCGCAGACCAGCCCCGAGGATGTCGTGGCGGGCGATGCGGGGCTCATGCTCTGCGCCGCCCACATGGCGGCCAGGAACTATTCGGCCGCCCGCAAGGAGCTGGAGTTCCTGGTGGCCTCGCCCAAGTCGGCCGAGGCCTGGGTTCGCGGATGCTATTACCTGGGCAAGTGCCTGCGCGAGCTGAAAGAGGACCGGCCGGCGTACGAGCGCTGGGCGAGGCTGGTCGAGCGCTGCCCGGATTCGCCGCTGTCGGAACTGGTGAGGAAAGACCCGTGGTTCATCAGCGCAGCGCCGACGACACAGCCGTAGCTTGGATGATTCACCGCAGAGGCGCGGAGGACGCAGAGAGGATCTGAGATATGAGATTTCAAATTTCAAATTTCAGAGTTCATATTTGCGTTTTCTGCGTTCTCTGCGCCTCTGCGGTGAGTCTGCTTCTCGCCGAGACGCCCGAGGACCTCTTCTCTTCGGCGCAGCAGCTTGAGAAACAGGGCTCGGCGCAGCGCGCCATCGAGCAGTACAGGGATTTCTTGGCGAAGTACAAGGACCATGCCCTGGCGGTGGAGTCGCGCTATCGGCTGGCGCGATGCTACGACGCGGTGGGCTCATCGGACAAGGCGATCGTCGAGCTGGAGGCGGTCTGCAAGGCCGACAGCCGCGCGTTCAAGAGCAAGCCCGAGCGCATGTATCTGCTGGGCAAGCTCCAGGCCGGCGAGAAGAACTATGCGGCGGCCGTGGATGCCTTTGAAAAGCTGCTGACCGAAGGCGCGGGGCCGCTGCGGGAGGAAGTGCTCAACTCCTGTGCCGGCTTTTACGTGCTGCTGAACAAATACGATCAGGCGGCGGCGAAGTATCGCACCCTGGCCGAAAGTCCCGAGCACGCCGAGGCGTCGCTCTACAAGCTGACGCTGCTCTGGCTCAAGGCCGAGAACCTCGACCGGGCCATCACGGCGCTGGCGGACTTGGCCCGCAGGTTCCCCAACAACCGGCAGATTCCCGAGCTGCTGCTCAAGACCGCGCAGACCTCACTGAAGCTCAAGGATGCCGACAAGATGATCTCGCTGTGCGAGCAGCTTCGGCGCACGTACCCGCGCACGGTGGAGGCGGCTGCCGGCAACTACCTGCTGGGGCTGTCGTATCGCGAGAAGAAGGAATTCCCCAAGGCGCTGGAAGTGCTGGAGCAGGTGGGGGCGCTGAAGGACCCGCAGGCCCGCGGGCTGGCGGCCGAGGCCCTGGTGCAGGCGGCGAACATCTACATGTTCGACCTGTCCGACACCGCCAAGGCCATCCCCAAGTACGAGGAGGCGTCGAAGCTGGCGCGACTGCGAGAGTGAGCGCAAGACGGAGATCCTGGAGCAATGTCATTTCCGCCTGGCGGAGTATTACTTCTCACAGAAGAAGTATTCGGCCGCGCTGGACAACTACCTGATGCTGCGGAACCTCGGCTCGAAGGTGAACGTGCTCGGGCGGATCATGACGTGCCAGGAGCAGCTCAATCAGAATGAGACGGCCGCGCCGCTGAACGAGGCCGATGTCGAGCTGATCAAAAAGCGCATTGCCGAGAAGCCTGGAAGTGCCGAGGCTGCCGAGGCGGAGATCTTCCTGCTCGATCGCAAGTTCAGCGATGCGCTGCGGCGGCGGGGGAGTGTCGCGGCCCTCGCGTCGGATTATGCGAAGGTCCTGACGAGCTATCCGAAGGAAGCGCTGGCGGCCGATCACAAATCGCCCTACATCTACGTGCAGATCGGCACGTGCCTGGCGCAAGGATCGACGGCCGAGGATTTGGGCCGGGCTGTGGCGGCATTTGAGAAGGCGCTGTCGGCCGAGCCGCCTGAGGAGAATCCCTACCGCATCACCGCGCTGGAGAGCATCGCGTTGACGGCCGAGCGCGCGGGGGACAAGGCGAAGTCGGTTGCGGCGTACAAGCAGCTCTTCGAGTTGTCGAAGAAGAAGCTCGACGCCGCCAAGGATGACAAGGCCATCGAGAAGAAGACGCTGGAATACCTCCGCAGCCTGGCGACGCGCTCGCAGGGCGACACGCTGGAGGAGTCGATCGCGCTGGCCGAGAAGATCATCGCCGAGAAGGGCACGCTGTCGGACCTGTCGCGCGAGGCGCGGTTCTATCTGGGCGAGCTGAATTATCTGAAGAAGGATTTCTCGAAGGCGGCCGAGCATTTCGGCAAGTTCGTGTCGATCTACGGGCCGAAGCAGGATGAGAAGGGCGATGTGGCGGGGGGGCCGTGGAAGCCGCCCACCGTGGATGACAAGGTCGATCAGGTGTACGAGGCGGCCGTGCGTATAGCGCATTGCTGGTACATGCAGGGGCACGACCAGAACATGGTCAAGGCCTACCAGTGGATCGTGCGCAACTTACCGAGCGGCAACCGCCACATCCCTGAGGCGCAGTATTGGCTGGCCATGGAACTGGGCAAGGGCACGGCCGCTCAGAGCAAGGAGGGCAAGAAGAAGATGGCCGAGGCGCTGTGGCGGAACATCGTCAGCGCGTTGATGGATTTCGACGATCCGAAACTGCCGAAGTACCCGTGGGTGGGCGGCGGCGAGAAGTACGCGGATGTGCAGCAGTATGTGCGGTGCGCGCTGAATGAAGGCGGGCGAGGCGTTCTCGGACGCGGCCGACCACGAGGCGGCCGCCGCGTGCTTCCGCACGTTCATGGATGTCTATGCGGGCAAGGAGCGGGGCGGCAGGCGCGGGCAGGATGGCTCGGCCGATGGTCGCGATGAGATGGCGAGCATCGCGCGATATGCGCTGGGCGCGAGTACATCTACCTGAAGAGCTATGGCAAGCTGATCGAAACCTACCGGCCATATGTCCATGGCATGCGCGATGACCGGTTCCGTGTGTCCGCGCTGCGCATGCTGGGCTATCACGCGGCGCAGGGCGGCCAGCAGGAGGCGGCGATCGAAGCGTACGCCACGCTGCTGGATGAATATGGCGAGAACGTGACCGATGCCAGGGCGCTGTGAGGCCGGTGCCGCAGGCGGAGCGGCTGCGCCCGCAGAGCGGCGGATGGGACGGCGTGCGCCTGCCGGCGGGCGAGGTGGATCTGGGCGAGGCGCGTTTCGCGCTGGGGCTGCTCTATTGGCGCGCCGAGGATTACGCGCGATGCGCCAGGACGCTGTCGCCATTCCTGGCCGATGCGAAACTTGCGAAGAACAAGTATCGCGACCGCTCGCTGTACACGGCCGGCAAGAGCTATTACCAGCTCTTCGATTTCGAGAAGGGGCTGAAGCTCATCCAGACGGTGCTGCAGGATCATCCGAAGTTCGACGCCATCGAGGAGGCCTACGCCAATGCGGCGCGCGGCTGCCTGGAGACGAAGAACTGGCGCGAATTGGACCGGCTCTATTCGATGTTCGCGCGACAGTGGCCGACGTCGGGCTACAAGCTGCGCATGGACCTGTATTCCGCGCTGTCGCAGCTCAACCAGGGCAAGCGCGACACCGCGATGTCGAGCCTCAAGAGCATTACCGAGAGCGGCGCGTCGCAGGATGTCCGCGCCGATGCGTGGTATCACCTGGCGCTGTGCGAGATTCGATGCGAAAAAGTCGGCCGAAATGCTCGACAAGAGCGTGGCGATCCTTCCCAAGGAAGCATCCTGCCTGGCGGCCGCGCGGCGCATCTCAAACTGAATGATCCGGACAAGGCAAAGGAACTGCTGGAGCGCGTCCTGCGCGAGTTCCCCAAGGGCAATCCGTCGGTTCTGGCCGATGCCGAAGCCGATCTGAAGAAACTTCGTTCGACGAGCAACAAAGGAAGACCATAACGCTGGAGGTTGGCCTATGCAGCGATTCATGCTTGCGATGTTGTGTTTGACGTGGACGCTCGGAGGCGCCGGCCGGGCGCTGGCGGCCGAGGGCGCGGATGACCTCGTCAAGGCGCTGGACGACGCGACCAAACGCGATTCGGTGCGCGACCAGGCCAAGGAGGAGATGAAACGCGCCATGGAGCAGGTTGGCGAAGGCGACAACAAGGAGTTCGTCATCAAGACGGACTCCGACATCAAGAACCTCTCCGTCGGCGACGTCTACACCAACGAGCAGGGCACGTTTTTCAGGGTCAAGGAGATCAAGGGCGACGCGGTGGTGCTCCAGCGGACGGCCGGTAGCACCGAGCCGGACCGCAAGCTGGCGCTGCAGCACCCGGCCGATGCCGGCAAGCCCAATCCCAGCCCCGCCGCCATCGTCATCCGCCAGACGCTATTGGATCTCTATCAGCGCGGCGGCTGGCCGATGCACCTCATCGCCGCGCTGGGCGTGGTGGCGATCATCATGGCCGTCAATGGCGTCTGGCTGTATCTGCCCCGCCGGCACCATGGCGAAGAATTCGTCAAGCAGGCGGCGCTCGCTGCTGGGCTCGAAGCAGATCGCGCAGTTCGAGGAGCTGGCGATGAACCAGAAGGGCCTCTTCGCCCACATCTGCCGCGCGATGGGGCACCGCTTCGACGTCTCCAGCACGCAGCAGATCAAGGAGCGGTGCGAGGTTGTCGCCGGCAAGCAGATCACGCGCCTCCGCCTGCCGGTGAAGATTCTCAACCTTTGCGCGGCGGCCGCTCCGCTCATCGGGCTGATGGGCACAATCTACGGGATGATCATCGTGTTCGAGGCGGTGGCCGGAAGCCAGGGCGCCGCCAAGGCCGCTGCGCTGGCGGCCGGCATTCGCGTGAAGCTCTTCTGCACGCTTTTCGCGCTGTGCATCGCGATTCCGTCGCTGTTCCTCTACTTCATCTACAACCACGCCTTGAGCGTCATCATCAACAACTGCGAGGTCCTGACGGACCAGTTCCTTCAGCAGGTGTCGCTGCTCAAGGGGGACGGCAGGGCGGCGAGCGCGCCTGGAGTTGCGGTGCCGTCGGTGCCGCATGTGCCGACAACGCACGCGCCCACCGCTTCGGCGGGCGTGATGTCGATTCCCGCGACGGCCGGTTTCGCGGCGCTGGCCGCCAAGGAGTAGAGCCATGAAACTCGACAAGGAAAACTTCGAGGCGATGGGCATCGACATGACGCCGCTGGTCGACTGCATTTTCGCGATCATCCTCTTCCTTCTCGTGACCAGCTCGGTCGAGGCGGCGATGGAGCAGGACCTGTCGATCACCCTGCCGACGCAAGGCACGCGCCTGAAGGTGCAGGCCGCGCCGGCCCGGCCGGTCATCGTCAACGTCCGCAATCTTCCCGGCAACATTCCCCAGTACGTTGTCGAGCAGCAGAGGAAATCCCTCGACCAGATCACCGAGTTCCTGCGCATCGCCTGGGAGAAGAACCACGATCAGTCGGTGATCATCCGCGGCGACCGCAACTGCAAATGGCAGCACATCTACGACGTGATGGACTGCTGCGCCCGCGCGGGAATAACGAAGATTTCGGCGACGGCGGCCGTCAAGGGCGTCCAATAGCGAAGGAGCGAGCCATGGCTGAGAATCCCGTAGAGCGAGCCGCCCCGGCCGCGGCAGTGGAGCGAGCCGCCCCGGCCGCGGCAGTGGAGCGAGCCGCCCCCGGCCGCGATCTTCCCCGAACGGCGCAGGGCCAACCTGAGCCTTCGAGCGAGGTGGACTCTTTCGGCTCGCTCAAGTTCGGCGCTGACGACGCCATCTTCGACAAACGCGCGCTGCTGATCGGCTTGATCCTGGCGGCCGCGCTGGTATCGCTCGGCGTCGTGTGGCGGGTTGCGTATATCGCGAGGAATGACTCGGCCAACGAAGAGCCCAAGGCCGTCGATTTCGCTGTCGAGGAGCCCAAGCCGATCACACCGAGCATCGCCAACCCCACGCGCGACATCGTCCGCGAATCGCCGGCCGAGCGCGTCGATCTGCCGTCGATCCCCGATGAAAAGCCCGATGTACACATCACGCGCACGCCTTCGCCCGGCTATGTCGGCGCGGAGGTGATCCAGAGCCCGAATATCGAAGACAGCCCCAAACAGGAGTTCAAGATCGACCTCAAGGACATCGGCGTGATGGCGCCGAAGAATGACAACGTTTTGGATGATGCGCCCGAGAAGATCGATGTCGTTGCCGATGTCGTCTCGTTCCCGCTGCAGCCCCTGGCGGCCGACACGATCGCCGCTGCGGATATCTTCAAATACAAGGATCCCACGCCCTCGGACAAGCCGCAGATCTACACGATGGCGACCGGCCCGCGCCCGGCCGGCCGATGAAGAACATCATCCGCGCCTATGGCGACCAGAACGCGCCGTCGATGGGCCAGCTCGGGGCGGCCAACATCAACCTCTTTGGCACGGGCGATGTGTTCCGGCAGTTTGGCCGGGCCGGCGGGGTGAAGGCGCGATCATCGGTCGATTCCGCCCTGCACTGGCTGGCGGTCCACCAGGGGCCCGACGGCCTCTGGCCGTGCGAGCTGTACGACGGCGACAAGTCCGGCAGCCTGGCCTCGACGGGCCTGGCGTGCCTGGCGTTCATGGGCGGCGGCCACACCATCCGCAAGGGCGAGTATTCGCGCAGCGTGCTCCGCGGCGTCGAAGCGATCATGCGCCACCAGAAGGATGATGGTCACCTCGCATTTGAAGGGACCAACCTCTATACGCACGCCATCTGCACGATCGCTCTGGCCGAGGCGTATGGCCGGGCGCGGGATGAGCGCATCGGGGCGGCCGCCGGCAAGGCGACCGCCTTCTGCGAAAAGGCGGTCAACGCCGACGGCGGCTGGCGCTACACGCCGAACTGCGAGGCATCGGACATGTCGGTCAGCGCGTGGTTCATCCAGGCGCTGAAGACCGCCAAGCTCGCCGGCATCAAGGTCGATGAGAAGATCTTCAACCAGGCGCTGGTCTTCGTCGCCAGCGTCACCGACAAGGGCGGCTCGGAGGATTCCAACGGCGTCGTCACGTACATGTTCCTGAAGGACCAGAATTACGAGGGCAACGGCCATCCCGCGCTGACGGCCGCCGGCATGATGGTGCGCCAGTTCACGGGCAGCGGCGTGAAGCACCATCTGCTGGTGAAGGCCGCGGAACTGACGCGAAGGCTGCCGCCGAACTGGAACGCCAAGGATTTTTACTACTGGTATTACGCCACTTACGCGATGCACAACATGGGCGGGGAATATCGCATCTGGTGGGACCAGAAGATTCGCGACGTGCTGATGGACCGCCAGTCGCGCGAGGGCGACAACGCGGGGAGCTGGGACCCCAAGGGCGACCACTGGGCGCGCGGCGGGGGCGCGTGTATTGCACAGCCCTTGGCGCGCTGTGTCTGGAGGTCTATTACCGATACAGCGAGGCGCTCAACAGCTTCGGCGTCGCGCCCGATTTGGATGAGCTTCTATTGGAGCAGTAGGGCGGTTCACGGCACGACGAACCACGCGGGGCCATCTTTCATGGCGTGCTCGATTCTCAGCCGATGGTGGGGGCTCAGTTCCGGCAGCCGATCCAGGGGGAAGTAGGCCACCTCGAGTGACTCATCATCGCAAACGCGAGGCGTGCCTTCGATCGCGCGGCAGGCGAAGGTCGTGACGATGTACTGCGCTCGGTCGGCGTTGGCATAGGTCAAGACCGGAGTTGCGTAGATGCCGCTGATGCGCAGTGGCTGGATGCGCACGCCGGTCTCCTCCAGGACTTCACGCATGGCGCCCGCGGCAGGCTCTTCGCCGGGTTCGAGCAGGCCGCCGATCACGGCCCACCGGCCGGTGTCGGCTCGGCGGTTCAGAAGAACCTGTTGCTGGTCGTCGAAAACGATGGCGCACACGCCGGGCATGAGCAGGAGATCGTGACCGATCTTCTGGCGGAGGGAGAGAACGTGGTGGGGAGTGGGCAAGAGTCTCTACGCCTCGTCAGCCGCGACTCGCTCAGACCAGAACCGCTTCAAGCCCGCGCGTAACCAGATCCGACCGGGCGATCCCATGCTCGTGCGCATACGCGTCCAGTCGGTCGGCCAAAGTACGATCCAGCGTAACGCGGATCGCACGCTTTGTCCCGCGGCATTTCGCCATCGCGCTGCGAGCGCGCTCCCAAAGAGCCTTTCCTTTGGGCGAGAGCGACCGAGTTTCCTCAAAGAGGATCTCGCGGTCAAACTTCCTGACAGCCCGGTCACGCTCACTGGCGGTCATGCGAAAGAACGGCTTGGGATGCTTACTCGCTGCCATAGTACATGCTCAATGCCTGCGATACTGACGCGTCATCCTTGGCGTCAGATCCATCGCATGGACGATATACACGATCGTTGGATGCTCATCGGACAAACGCAGGATGTCCGCCAGCTCCAGCGACTCATATTCTACCTCGTCATTCGAGCGATAAGCAAAGATCACCTGCAGATGCCGGCCATCACGCGTCTCGCCCCACACCAGGTGCTTGTCATCACCGATTTCCCGCGGAAACGGCGACTTGGCGTGGCGGATGATCCATTCGGTTTCCTCCGGCGTGACGCCATGTTCGGCCAGGTGGCCGATGTTCCAGTCATCCCAGGAGAAGATTGACAAGCCGGATGCCATGGCGTGCGTCAGTCCAGCCAGTCTTTGCGTTTCAACCTTTCCGGCACGTACTCTTCCGTCACATAGCTGATGTCTTTCGTGATTAGCGATTCCACTTCCATCTTGAACCCGTTGGCCAGCATGCGGTCGATTTCCTTCTGCCAGACCTTGTTGTCCTTGAACCACGGATAGGCCTTGATCTGGTTGGCGCGGTCGATGTCGTTCTTGTTGAGCTCGATCTGCACGTCGTCGGTCAGGCCGCACTCGGCGTAGTCCTTCGACCGCACGCCGATGAACCTGGCCTTGGGGATGGCCAGCCGCTCGGATTCGAACGCCAGGCTGATCGAGCCCTGCTTGATCACCGAGAAGATGTAGTGCCCCCAGGGGTCGCAATCAAGCAGGCAGTAGATCGGCAATCCCAGTTCCTCATTGAGCCGGCGCAGCAGCCGGCGCACGCCGCGCGGCGGCTGGCCGGATCCTTCGGTGAGAATGCAGTTGTGCTTCTCCCAGAAGCGGTCCTCGTTGAAGCGGCCCCAGACGGTGTCTTTTTCGACGTGGAGGACGAACTTGGCCTCGCACTTCTCGAACTGGATGACATCCGGCTCGGTGATGCTCGGGATGGCGTATCCGCCCGAGCCCATTTTGCGGCAGTCGATCTCGTCGCCCATATCGACGATGGTGATGTTGCCGATCATCGTGCCGCGCTTCTTGGCGTAGATGTGCAGCTCTTCGCGCAGCGAGCCGAGCGAAACCTCCAGGTCCTCCAGCACCGCATCGGATTCATCCTGGTCGGAGAAGGTCTTCTCGCTCTTGGTGCCGGCGATGGTGTGCAGTGCCTTGTAGAACATGCCACGCAGGCTCAGCGTCTTTTCGGCGTTGATCAGCTCGCGGATGCTGTTGCCGTGCAGCACGGTCTGCATGAACTGCTTGGCCTGATTGAGGTTGAACAACTCGCGCGAGGCGACGCCATTGCCCATCTCCAGGATGCCTCGCTTCTTGTTCCAGAGCGTGTTGGAACGGCTGCGCGTGGGGATAGCGATGGCGATATCGGCGCCCTTGAACGCCGACTTGCTTACGCCGTCGGCCAGGCCGACGATCTTGCCGAGCGTCTCCTTGTCGCGGCCCTTGATACGCTTGGTGATGGTGGATTTTGTGGATTCGGATTTCTTTGCCATATGCTCACGTCTCGCTCTTGTCAGGTGGGTTGTCCCTCAGTATCCGCTCAATGCTGGCGATGAACGGGGGCAGGTCCGACCGAACGGTCTTGAGGACCTCATTCATGTCAATGCCCCAGTACACATGCACCAGATTGTGACGCATGCCGACAACCTGCGTCCACGGGATGTCCGGTGCAAGCGCCGGGCTTCCGGAGTGGTTCGGGCGGCCGCTTCACCGATCTCGGTGAAGCAGTTGACAAGCGCCCGTGACCTCAGCATATCGTCTGCTATGGCCTCAACATCGAGATCGCCAACGATGGCGATTGCGTCGCGCGCAGCCTGCAGCATGTGCTCCAGGCGGGCACGGTCCTCTCGAGATGGCCGGGGTTCAAGCGGCATATTCCAGTTGTGCCAACGAAAGCACCCTTGCCCGCTCCCTTGGTGGGACGCTCGACAAGGTGGTTACGTGCGCCTCGCGCCCGAAAATTCCTGTAAGCTCCTGCTGAAGCCCACCAAGTTGAAAAAGCCCGATAGGCCGCTCCAATTCCAGCAGTACGTCAACGTCGCTATCCGGCCGGAAGTCACTGCGCGTAATCGAGCCGTAGAGCCAGAGTCGCGATACTCCGTGCCTCCGGCAGGCGCCTTCCACTTGTGCCTCGTCAATATCGATGCCGTGCAGCTTCATGGTAATAGTGTAGTCTCAGCCCACGCTCAGGCAGCCCTCAATGGCTTCGTACAGGTTTTTCAGGAGTTCCTCAATCGTCTCTCCCTGGGTTGCACAGCCGGGGATCGAAGGCACCTCCGCCCAGAAGCCGCCTTCTTCCGCCTCGTGGATGACAACTTTGATCTTCATGATCTCACCTGAATTCGGACGCAGCCCGCACCGTATTCTAGAACAGTCCCTCCCCATCTTCCGAACTCTTCTGGTTCTTCTTTGCCCTACCCAGCTTCACGAAATCGCTCTTGCCGTTCGCATCGCCATTGCCATTCGTCTCCGTCTCGCCCGGTGCCGTGGTTGTGGCCGCGCCTTCGACCGCCTGGGCCTCCGCCAGATGCGACGCCCGGCTCTCCACCATCACCACGCCTTCGTCATTCCTCAGATCCTCATTCTCATCCTTCTTCACCGTCCGACCTTCTTCGTCGAGGTGCGAGTCCGCGATCGCCGTGCGCTCGCGGGCCTCGGCCAGCAGCGCGTCGTAGAGCTTCTGCGTGTCCGTGCCGTTGATGGCGTGTACCGCCTTGGAGATCTCGCCGATGTATCGCTCAAACACGTCGCGCCTCGCCGACTCGCGCTGCATCTTCTGACGCTTGCGAAGATATGTCCCGAGTTTTCGGCCGCATTCCATCAGCGCCAGCTTCATCTCCTTGCGGATCTCGTCGTAGTCGGCGACGGCTTCCTTGGATTCGCTCGTGAACGGCACCCACACGCTGGCCATGTGAAGCATGATCACCAGCGGCCCGACCGGCAGCGATCCGCGCGGCTGGCTGAGGTTGTAGTTGCGCCAGCCGGTTTCGGCGACGGCCTTGAAACTTGAGCAGGCCGACTGCTGGAAGAGCAGTGGCACGCGATTGGCGAAGCGAATCACGCGGGCGGTTTCGTCGGCCGGCAACTGGCCGCCGAAGGCGATGGCCGCCTCGATCTGGAACGGCCGGCCGCGATACACATCCGGCTCGCGCGAGCTGGCGGCGTAGAACTCGGCCTTCACGCCCTTGAGCATACCGGCCAGGAGCTGCCGCACGCCGATGGGCGCCAGGCAATCTGTCGGCGGAGAAGGCAGCCTCGCCTCCTGGAAATTCTTGAAAAGCTGCTCGATCTGCTGCGGAGTCAGATCGCCCACTTTCGTGCGGCTGTGTACGCCGATTCCCTCGCAGAATTCGGATGCTCGCGCCGGGCTGATCCGACAGAATTTCTCCTGCAGGAAATTATACAGCGTGCCTCCGCCGCGGTTGGCCGCCTCGAAGTCCCGCATCATCTGGATGAGAATTCCCAGCTCAATTCCTTTGGGATGCGGCTGGATCTCCTTGGTTTCCGGCGGCAACTGCTCGGTACCGCGTGGGAAGAGGATCACGCCATCCTTCTGAGTTGTCGTGAGCGTGGGATCGACGCCGTTCGGCGCGGTCACTGGCTGCGACGTCACCTCCGCCGCCACCGCCCCTGCCGCGTCGGCCGGCACCGCATCCTTCGCGGCATTGCCCAGCGGCAGTTCTTCCTGGTTGTCGGCACTCACGCGCGATGGCGGCACAAAGTGAATGTGCGCATGCGGGTTGGCGATGGCCGTGAGATCGAGGAATTCATCGACGCTGGCCCGGCCCTTCTGATACCGGCCTTCCAGCTCGATGCTCACGCTCGTGCCGGTGACGTAATCTTCAGGATTGAGGAAGCCCGGATCGCGCGTGCCCACGTTGATGGTCTTCAGCCGCTGCGGCGGGAAATCCTCGGTCTCCGCATCGACCGTCACCTCGGCGCGGTTGGTCTTCGTGTTCATCGCCAGCTCGATCAGGTGCGCTGGCTTCTTGGCACTGGGGCGGCTGTGGATGATCATCGGTTTGCCCGTCGTGATCAACCCGTACATGCCGGCCGCCGAGATGCCGATGCCCTGCTGGCCGCGCGACATCTTCAGCCGGTGAAACTTGGACCCGAACAGCAGCCGGCCGAACACATTTTCGATCTGGCGGCGCACAATGCCCGGGCCGTTGTCGACCACCGTCACGCGATAGCGCGACTGCTTGAGCGTAGCGGGGCGGTCGGGCTGCAAGTCTTCGATAACGATGGTCACGCAGGGCAGGATGCCTGCCTCCTCGCACGCGTCCATCGAGTTGTCCACGGCTTCCTTGACGCAGGTCAGCAGCGCCTTGCGTGGATTGTCAAAGCCCAGGAGATGACGGTTCTTGGCGAAGAACTCGCTGACCGAGATGTCCTTCTGCTTGGCCGCCATGGTCTCGGCCGTCTCGCGCTGAGCGTGTCCGTTGTGCCGGGCTCTTGCCTCGGGCGGCGGGGCGTCAGCGGGGATTTCCCGGATCACAGCATTCTTTGGAATAGCGGATTTCACCGCCTCTGCCACGGCAGGGGCTTGCTCTACAACGGTAGGCATGAAAAGATTCTCTTCCGATGAATTGGCAACAACGACTGCGGATGACTTGACCATCCCTGGCCTCCCACGTTCCTGTAACGGCTTGCCGGAGCTGCGCTTACCTGTTCGCCCGCCATGGGCAGACTCAGAGCTCCTGGCTCGTGCCCTGACTGGCTTTATCGGCATAGGCGTCTCTCTGGCTTGCCTTTATCTTCCTGTGTTAAGCCCGTCTACCTGCTCTTGGGCCTGTGCGGTCAACCAGCACAATATATGGCACCACTGCTTCGCTCAGGTTGCGGGCACAAGACCCATTAGCTTGCCTTGGATGCCCTCTAGAGTCAAATAATAGCGCAATTGCTGCCGGTTTTCCGCAGGTCACTGGCAACTGCGGTTCGTGCCGATATCCTCTCTGCATGATCGTCGTACTTATTGGTTACCGGGGCTGCGGCAAGACGACCATCGGCAAACGGCTGGCCGATCGCCTGTGGCAGAAGTTCGTCGATGTCGATGATGTGATCGTCCGCAATGCCGGCAAGAGCATCAAGGAGATCTTCGAGCAGGATGGCGAGCCGCACTTCCGCGACCTGGAGACGGCCGCCCTGCGCGGGGTGCTGCAAGCGCCCGATCTGGTGCTGGGGCTCGGCGGCGGAACGCTCGGCCGGGAAGAGAACCGGAAGCTGCTCCAGGCGGCCGGTTGCAGGATCGTCTATCTCCGTTGCGAGCCCGAGGAACTTCTGCGCCGCGTGCAGGCCGATCCCAACACCGCGGCGACCCGCCCGAACCTCACCAGCCTCGGCGGCGGAATCGAGGAGATCAAGCTGAAGCTGACCGAACGCGAGCCGGTCTATCGCCAGGTCATGCACGCCGAGATCGACGTCACGCGCATGAAGCCGGAGGATGCGGTCGTGCATATTGCGAGGCTGTTATGAGCGTTCCTGTCCGTGATCAGTGGTCCGTGGCCAGTGGTTGGGTCCGTTGTCCGTTGGTCAGTCGATCCATCGCTATGTCGATGTTCCTGCCCGGCCACGCTCGGCAACTGACCAATGGACCATTGACCCATCTACGGACAACGGACCACGGACAACTGACTGGCTTCAAGGGTTGAACACCGCAGATGCCGCATGTGCCCTTCATCATCTTCGTCTTCGTCCTGGGCGCGTGCGTGGGGAGCTTCCTCAATGTCGTCGTCTGGCGCGTGCCGCGCGGGGGGTGGGGCTCGTTGATCTCGCCGCCGTCGCATTGCCCCAAGTGCGAGCATCGGCTGGCGTGGTATGACAATATCCCCGTACTGGGCTGGATCTGCCTCGGCGGAAAATGCCGCTATTGTCACGCGCCGATCTCGATGCGCTATCCCCTGGTGGAATTCGCCACCGGCGCGATCTTCGCCTTCTACTACGTCATGTTCTTCATGCTGCACATCAGCCCGGCCGCGCCGCAGCAGACAGTCGAGTTTTCCAGCCTCTTCAGCACGTTCGTCATCACCAATCGCCAGATGACGAACATCCAGGCGGACTGGCCGATGTACGTCCTGTACATGGCCCTGATCGCCGGGCTTCTCGCCGCAAGTCTGATCGATTTCGAGCTTTTCATCATCCCTTCCGAACTGCCGTGGGGGCTGGCCGTAATCGGACTTTTCGCCCATGCCGTGATCGATCGCCCGATGGTGCCTGGGCGCTGAACCTCTCGTCGACGGTGATCGGCGCGATGGCGGCCGGCGGGGCGCTCGGCCTGCTGCTCAGTATCGCGCTGTTCCTGGCGGGAATCATGCCGCAGAGCTTCCCCGATGGCGAGCCGGCGCTGGAGATCGACGAGGAGCTCTATCAGGCCGAGGTCGCGCTGGCCAAGCGAGAGAATCTGCCGGTGCCGGCCCGGCCGCGCGTGTATTCGCGGCCTGAAATCCGCACGGAGATCGGCAAGGAGATCGTCTTTCTTCTGCCTCCGCTGCTGGGGGCGCTGGCATTGGGCTCGGCCGTCTTCTACAGCGGCGCCCTGCGCGGCCACTTTTCGCAGTTGATGCAATATGACTGGCTGAGCGGTCTGCTGGGCGCGGCCATGGGCGCGATGACGGGCGCGCTGATGGTCTGGGTCGCGCAGATCCTCGGAACGCTGGCGTTCGGCGCGTGGCGATGGGCCTGGGCGATGTACACCTGATGTTCGGCGTGGGCGCGATCATCGGCGCTGGACCGTGCGTGGTGGCGTTCTTCATGGCGCCTTTTGCCGGTCTGCTGGTCGGGCTATGGGGACTGGTCACGAAGAAACACCGCGAATTGCCCTACGGGCCATACCTGTCGCTGGGGTCGGCCGCGGTGCTGCTGGCGTATTGCCCGATTGCGGATTATCTTTCACCGGGATTCAGCGGGCTGGCCCAGATTCTCAGGGGCCACCCCGGATGGTTTCTGGCGGCGGCCTTTGCCATCGTCTTGATTCCCGCGGCCCTGATCATGCTGCGCGGCGGCGCGCGGCGGGACCGAAGCGGCAGAGGAAATGAACGACGAGGCGATCATGAGCAACCTGTGGATGAAGATCCGGATCTGGACCAAGGCGGTTCTCTTCGTGCTGGGTGTCACTTACGCGCTGATGTTCATCGTCAAGAACGATGACCAGGTCGTGGATCTGTGGTTCCTTCCGTTCAGCAAACCCAGCAAGCTGTCGCTGCTGATCCTGATGGCCATCATCTTCGGCCTGGGTGTGGTCATGACCCTCCTGATCGGCACTGCCCGGCGGACGATCAAGCAGATTCGGGATGTCCGTCAGAAGACGGCGGCCGAGAAGCTCGCGCGCGGTGGAGGAGATGAAGGGCAAGGCGTCCATGCTTCAGACGAAGCCCGAAGAGAAGTAGCAGGTAGGGTGGGCGGTACTGGCGGTACTCCGCCCACCGCTTCGGGGCTTCACCCACACGCCGCGCGTCCGCTGGCGCTGCCGCGATGCGGATCGCGCCTGCTCGGCCCCGCCGGCCGCCAGGTAGGCGCGGGTGAAGCCGGCCTTGATCAGCCGAGAGGCGCAGGGCGCAGTTCGCGTCGCCCGAAGGCAGGGTCATGAGCAGGTGCAGGTGTTCGCTCAGCAACACGATGGCGTCAACGGAAAAGGGGTAAAGCCGCCGGCAGTTCTCGATGGCCCGGCGTAGCAGCACGCGAGCCGATTCGGCACGAAAGATGGGGCGCGGTGCTCGGTCACGAGTGTCAGGAAGCACGTCCCACCCCGCCGCCGCATGCGCCGGTAATTGGGCATGCATCAGAGGATATCGTGGTGGCGTGCCGCCTCGCGAGCGAAGCGGTGGGCGGAGTACCGCCCACGCTACCGACTACCGACTGCACAGCCGCGTGGGTGCCGTACACCCTGTCCGTCCACCGCACTGCGAAGTGCCTTGACACTGTCTTTTCCGTATGGCAAAATCACACCTTATGATATGTGCGAGCGAAAACAAATTCTCCTTTACCCGCGCAGCGTCAATAATGGAGCCGCGCGAAAAAAGCAAATTCCTATCATTAATTCGTGATCGATCTGCTCACCGAAGGTGGTCCAACCAGCAAATCCTCTCGAACTACCCGCACTTGGTGCCCGAGGACATCACCGCATGCCTGCGCTACACCGGGTCGCTCATGAAGCAGCGGCTTCTGGCGCGATTTTGAGGAGTTGACCCATGTCGCAGGTGAATGGGCCGAGATTTTTTAAGCGTTTCCTTGTCGGCGGGATTATATCCTTTCTTTTCGCAGTTCTTTCTTTTTTCTTTTTCCTCGAATCTCCTGAAAGCAGGGCACGTGAAGCACGGCAGGGCGAGTCCGTTCGGATGTCCAACGGAGAGTTTGCCAACCCGGGTGAACAATACACGAAAACAACTCTCCGCAACGGCGAAGTTATTCGTCGTGAGGTCAAGTCCGTACCCTATGCTGGCAACCCACACTCCCCGGAGGAATACGAGGGATGGGCTATCGGCTATCTTTTCTTTTCTGTGCTGCTCCTACTACTGGCCTACCTGTCGCGACGACGCTGGAAGCGAGACGAGCAACGGAGGGGAGAAACCGGGACGTAGCGGACAGGATAAATTGTTCCCCTGGGTAGCTTAGGACCGGCCAATGAACAACTGTCGGAGGAAATGTGGGAGCTACAAAGGGGACGTAAATAATTATTCCGGGGAGCTACAAAGGGGACGTAAATAATTATTCCGGCGCTGGCTCAGGCCGCGCGCGGTCGGAGTTCAGCGGACCAGGCGTCGGAATTCAGAAAAGGGGGACATGATTCATTCCACCTCCTCTGCCATCACGGTTTGTGGCCGACCCGTGGCCGCAGGGTTTGATCGAGGCCCAGCGGGGAGCTGGAACGGCGACGGATGTAGTGTTCATCCCATTACAGTTCCGGGCAGTAAGATGGTCGGGTGGCATGCTCACGCCGGCCGCGCGAGTCGTCAATCCGCTCGAGTGACGTGATTCGGCCGGCGTGGGCATGCTCGTGGGATGGGTGACGCTCACGCACACCCAGCGCTGGCACGCCCACCGGCACAGCCGCGGCCGCGGGCACGTGTATCAGGGCCGGTTCAAGAGCTTCGTGGCGCAGGATGATGGCCACTACTTCACCGTGTGCCGCTACGTCGAGCGTAACGCCCTGCGGGCGAATCTCGTGTCGCGGGCCGAAGACTGGCCATGGGCAAGCCTCTGCGGGCGCCAGCCGAAGCTGCCCAAACCGTCCCCCGGCCCGCTGCCGCGGTGGGAGGACTGGCTGGAATGGGTCAACGAGCCCCAGACGCAGGCGGAGTTGGATCGCCTCAGGCAGAGCATCGCCCGGGGCCGGCCCTTTGGCGAGGAGCGATGGCAGAGACGTGTGTGCCAGGAACTCGGACTGGAGATCACCTTGCGGCCGCTGGGCCGCCCAAGCAAGGCGTCGACGATGGCTGCTTCAGGAGAAGACGGTTCCTGACACTTTTGCGGACCCCGAACTGGCCAACAGCGGATAAGATGTGGGGAAAGATCAGGAGTACGCCCACCCTACACGACTACACCACTTACTTGGCGCAATCCCCTTTTTCCGGCAACGAACGCTTGGCCGCCCACCTGCAGCACTCATCATTGACACGTCCAATCCATAACCTAAAATATTCCTCAGATCCGCCCGGTGTCGCGGGCGCTGCTGATTGCAGGAAACCAAAGACGAAGAAATCCAATGGCGTGCGTCATGGCAAGGATGCACGCGCCTCCCCGGAGGTCGAATATGACGGTCTCTGCAACATGCCGCCCATGCGGCCAATCGTACGAAACCACCGACGCGTCCGCCGGCAAGGAGATGACCTGCCCAAGTTGTGGGCGACCATTACGGTTCTCGGGGTCCGGCACTGTTGCACCTGCACTTGGCGGGTGGCTGATCTTTGTAGCCCTTTCTATGGTGGTCGGGTTCTTCCAGTCCGTGGCCGACATTAGGATTGGCGCCACGCAATTGCCGGCGCACTTTTACGTGAAGTATGAAGGCCTCGTATTTTCGTATATTGTCGCTAACGTCGTTCCGTGTCGGTTTCGGTCGCTTTTTTCTGAACGCATCTACATCCATGGATTCCTTATCGCTCTCAACCGCCTGCAAACACCACACTTATGCCACCCAGCCCACGAAGACATTTGTCGAAAGCATTTTTCCGCCCACCCCGATCAGCGCAACACTCATCCCCCTCCTCGGTGATCGGCCATCGGCCCATCGGCTCCCGCCCGGCCGCGCGTCAATCGAGCAACATCCCATTCCCGCCAGCGGTATCAATGATGAGAGTTCCTCTTACCACGGTGGGATTACGAAAAACGCATGCCTCGCGGTCGCGGCTCTCGTGAGTGCCCTGGTCGTTGTGGCTCGCGCCGAATCCCCTGCGCCGCCCAAGACCGGGATCGTCGAAGACAAGATCGTCATCAAACGCACATTGCAGACGATCACGATCCCCATGGCCAGGATCCCGGCCGGCGAGATCGTCATGCCGCCCCTCAAGGACGGGCAGCAGCCGCGCACGGTCCAGATCAAGAACATCTGGATGGCCCAGACCGAACTGCCCTGGGCCGCGTACGACCCCTACGCGCTGTGCAGGGACCTGAGCCTGCCGGAGAAGCTCAAGGCGAAGGACAAGGATCTGAACCTCCGCCCAAGCAACCCCTATGCCGATCCCGGCTACGACTTCCGCTTCGACGACTATGCCGTGCGCTCCATCCACCCCCTGGGCGCTGTCGATTACTGCAAGTGGCTTTCGCAGCTCACCGGCAAGAAATACCGCCTGCCCACCGAGGCCGAATGGGAGTATGCCTGCCGGGCCGGCAGGCCGGCCGAGGATCTGAAGGATGCGGATGCCCACGCCAAGGCCATCGACGGCGGCGCGTGGGTCGCCGAAAACAGCAAGGATGGCAGGGACCCCGTCCCGCACCCGGTCGGCCAGAAGACGGCCAATCCGTGGGGCCTGCACGATATGCTCGGCAACATCGCCGAATGGGCCGTCGCCGAGGATGGGACTTACGTCCTCAAGGGCGGCTGGTATGACGACCCGGCCAAGGATGTCCACTCGCGCGCCCGTGTCGCCCTGAAGCCGGCCATGCACCAGCAGAAAGACCCGAATAGCCCCAAGAGCAAATGGTGGCTCTCGGACTGCAAGCAGGCGGGATTCCGGGTTATCCGGGAGGACTGAACGAGGCGAACCACGAATGGCGCAAGCCGACATTCCCCATTCGAGCTTCGTCCTTGCTTTGACATTCCTCATTTCTCCTTCAACATTGGACCACCGATGAGACTCACACCTCTATTGGCGATCACGCTCTTGGCCACGACACTCCAGTCCGCGGAGGTCACTCCCGACAACCCCGTCGGCTGGCGGCGCGACGGCACCGGCCGGTATCCCGAAGCCAAACCGCCCATGCACTGGGGCCGGTGGGTCAAGGGCCTCTGGTGGGACCTGCGCTGTCAGCCGGACAAGCCCGCGGGCGATGATCCCGGCAGCGCACGGCCGCTGGACATGGGCATGCCGGCCGACTGGCTCATCGTCGGGCCATTCCCGCTGGAGAAGTTCTCGAAGAACCTCGATGACGAGATCCTCTCGGCCGAAGCGGATGCCCAGCCCAGGCTGGGCGACAAGGTCCGCGACATCGCGTGGCAGAGCCATCGCATCAGCATGGTCAACCAGTGCCTCTCGTACGGCGACCAGGTGATCGATTTCGCCTTCGCCTATGGCCAGCGCGAGAAGTTGGAATGGCAGAACCATCCGGGAACGCTGCCGCCGATGATGGCGTACGCTCACACGTACATCCACTCCAAGACCGCGGGCAAGGTGCTGCTCGATTTCGTCGGCCAGGGCGCCGCGAAAGTGTGGCTCAACGGGCAGGTGGTGAAGACCGGCCCGGTCGAGTTGAAAGCCGGATGGAACCGCCTGCTGGCCAAGGTGGCATCGTCGTCGCGCCTCTTTCATTTCACCGCGCACCTGGCCCCCCTGCCGCCCTACGAGTACGAGACGAAGAACGTCGCGTGGATGACCCGTCTGCCGGGGACGGGCTGGGGCAGCCCCATCGTCGTGGGCGATCGCATCTTCGTGCATTGTGACGTGGCCAGCTTCGTCTGCCTCGACAAGAACACGGGCCGGATTCTCTGGGTGCGCAGCAACGGGTTCTATGAATCACTCTCAGCCCGGCAGAAGCAGGAATTCCCCGGCATTGACGAGAAGCTCGGGCCGCTCTCGCAAAAGCTCCAGGCGAGCATCGACGAGCTTCTGCCGCAGCTCAACGAATGCATCTCGAACACGGGATTGCCGAGGGACAGGGAGGACGCCGTCAACAAGAAGATCAAGGAGAAGATGGCCATCGAGCAGTCGATGATCAAGGCCCTGCAGCAGGTTAACCGGCACCGGTTCCGCTACTGGGACCAGCACCGCGGCACGAGCAATCGTACGGCGTGCAGTGATGGCCGGCATGTGTGGGGAATCTTCATGGGCGGATCCAAGGGCATGGGCGGCGACACGCTGGCGTGCTTCGACCTGGACGGCAAGGTGATCTGGCGGCTGAACCTCGGCGACAACGACGTGCCGGAGCACGGCGACCACGGCTCGCCGCTCGTCGTGGGCGATCGGCTGCTGTTCGCCACCAACTATACGACCTATTGCTGTGAGAAGATGACAGGGAAGGTGCTCTGGACGCAGAAGGACACCCGAAACGACTACGGCGGCGGATCGGTGGTCAGGGTGCGCATCTGGAACGATGATTTCATCTACACGCCGCACGGCTCGCTCCTGCGCATCTCGGATGGCAAGGCGATTCGACAGGGCGACGGCGAGTGGGATAACACAGGCACTGCAACACCCTGCGTTGATGGCAATGTCATATACGCGTTCGGGCATGGCTACGGCCTTCTCCTGCCCGAGGCGATGCCCGACGGCCCGTTCAAGTCCAATTTCCTCTTCAAATATGGCCGGGAAAAGCTGAAGCTCGACGAGGTCATCAGCACGTTCGGCAACAGCCTGGTCGCCTCGCCGCTGGTCGTGGATGACGTGCTGTACGTGGTCACGCAAGGCGGCGGTCTGATGGCGCTGGACAAGAAGACAGGACAGGCCATCTACAAGCAGCTTCTGACCGACCTGTCGCCGCGGCTAACGTGGGTGTTCTGCGTCGGCGTCTGCGGCAGCCCCACGCTGGCCGGGAAGTACATCTATATCACGGACAACCAGGGGCAGACGGTGATCGTGGAGCCAGGCAGGACGTTCAAACAAGTGGCGAAGAACATCCTCATGAACTACGCTGGCGTGCGCGCGGAAGAGAACCAGAGCACGCCGTGGTTCGAGGGCGACAGGATGTATTATCGCGGCAGCTCGTATATGTACTGCATACGGGAGGATTGAGGCGGCCAATCGCTGCTGCCGCGCTGGCTGGTTTTGTCTCAGGCCAGCGCTCGTGTACATTCTCCGCCATGACCGCCGTGCGCCTGCTCATCCCGGCCCTGCTTCTCTTCTTCGCCTCCGCCCATGCTGATTCCCGCTGGCCGCAGTTTCGCGGGCCAAACTGCTCGGGCGTCGCGGATGACCAGAAGCCGCCGGTCGAAGTTCGGGCCGGCGAAGAACCTCCTGTGGAAGACCGCCATTCCGCCCGGGCATTCCTCGCCCTGCGTCTGGGATGATCGCATCTTTCTCACATCCTTCGCCAAGGGCAAATTCGAGACCATCTGCATTGGCCGCGCGGATGGGAAGATCCTCTGGCGCGAGACTTTCCCCGCGGAGAAGCTCGAGCGCATCAACGGCACCAACAGCCGCGCCGCCCCCACGCCGGCAACCGATGGCCAGCGCGTCTACATCCTCTTCGGCTCATTTGGGCTGGTCGCGTACGACTTCGATGGCAAGGAGCAATGGCGCCGCCCGCTGCCGATGCTCAACGTGCGCCACGGCACGGCCACATCGCCTATCGTCGCCGGCGGCAAGGTGATCGTGAACGGCGACCAGGAGGATGGCAAATCCTTCCTCCTTGCCGCCGACGCGCGCACCGGACAGCCGGTCTGGCAGGTCGCCCGGCCGACGTATCTCAGCAGCCACTGCACACCCGTCATCTGGAATCGGGACGGCGTCGAGCAGGTCATCATCGCCGGCTGCATTCGCGTCACGGCGTACGACCTGAAGGATGGCCGCGAATGCTGGACCTGCCGCGGCCAGGAAGCCGTCAGCATCGTGCCCACGCCGGTCCTCGGCGATGGCATGCTCTTCTGCATGTCGCACAGCATGGGCGAGGACCGCCTGCCGAGCTGGGAGAAGATCGTCGCGAAGCTCGACAGGAACAAGGATGGCAAGATTGCCCCCAACGAGTGCGACATCACGGTCGGCGGCATCTTCACCGTGCTCGACATCAACAAGGATGGGTTCATCACCGAGGATGAGTGGAACGAAAGCCTCAAGCTCTTCAACCAGGCCGACCACGGCCTCTTCGCCATCCGCGCACCGATCGCGGCGATGTCACGGATACCCACGTGGCCTGGAAACAGAAACAGGGCGAATCCGACATCAGCTCGCCGCTCTACTATCGCAGCCGGATTTTCATCATCCGCGACGGCGGCCAGGCCTCGTGCTTCGACGCCAGGACCGGCAAACCGCTGTATCTCATGCAGCGCATCGGCGCCCAGGCCAGTATTTCGCCTCGCCGGTGGCGGCCGACGGGAGAATCTATGTGTGTTCCAAGACCGGCAGTGTCAGCGTAATCGCGGCCGGTGATGAACTGAAAGTGCTGGCGAAGAACGACTTGGGCGAGGCGATCACGGCGACGCCGGCGATCGCGGACAACAGACTATACATAAGGACCAATGAACACTTGTTGTGTGTAGGGTCCGCGAACGAGCCGGCGAGGGCCATTCCATTGCCGTGACGCGTGATTCCGGCTCGTTTGCGGACCATCGTGCGCCCAACGCCAGTGGTCCGCAACGCCGCCGACAACCGTGTTCGGCCAATCCAAGTCGTGTGGCGGCGGCGTTGCGGACCCTACGCCATTATTCGACAAACCAGATCAAAGGTTTGTCTCCAACCGATCGCGCCAGAACGCCGGCATCCCGCGATAGGCGGCCATGTACGTCGGCTCCAGCGGGACATTGATATAGCGATCAGGATTCAGGAACAACGGCATCTCTATCAGCGGCGAGCCCACGGCGAGATGCTCAAGGTAGGCTTCCGGGCGCACGTCAACGATGTACGAGGCCAGTGCCAACGGCTCGTCTGGGGGCAGGATGTACGGCTCCTTGTCGAAACGGTCCCAGATCGCGCCGTGCATGCCCTGCGGATCGTGTGGCCCGGGCGGGAAAAGGTCCACGACCAACACGTAGATTCCCCGGCACAGCGCCCCTTCCGCCTTGTCGGCAAACTCCTCGATATGGCCGGGCCGGTCTTTGTGGGCGGAGGAGACGATCTCGATCAACGCTACCACGCGATGCCCGCTGACGTGGCGAATCACCAGCGTCCGCCGGGCAGCTCGCGCGGCCGCTTCGGGCGAGAGGGACAGCTTGCGACGCACTTTGGGCGGGGTCTGGGCGACGGCCACGCCACCGCCCCCCGTTTCTGGCCGCGGCGTTGGCTGATCAGGCGCCTGCAAGGTGAGTACATCGGCGATCAGACCGCCGGCCCACTGCTCGGGCATGGCGTAGTAGCCCGAAGGCAACAGACCGTTATTCATCGCCTCGCTGATGTGCGTGACCCACGCGGTATGGAATCCATGAAACGTTCCGGCGTCCACTCGTGTCCAGTCATGAACGGGCATTGCGGCTACCTCCACGAACGCGCTCATGATTCTAGCCCGACCCCCGCATTTCTCCAAGAAACAACTCAAGGCCCGCAACGCCCTGGCGAACCGGTGGTGCAAACACTGTCAACGGCGGAACCGCAGGAAGTAGGCCGGCACGATGCCCGGTCAACCACCGCCGCTGTCGCGACTATCTACCAGTGGGCTGCCGCCCAAGTGCCCGCGGGTCTGCGAAAGGATCGTTATGTCACGCCCTTTCTTCATTGCAGCCGTTCTCGGGATCTTCAGCCTCGGCATCGATCGACTCGGGTCCGGCACGCGGCGCAGCCGCAATCCTCCACTCCGTTCAGGGACATCACCGCCGAAACCGGCATCTCCCGCATCATCGAGGAGAAGTATCAGAAAGACCCCAAGTGGTGGCTGAGCGGGTTGCATCTCATCGACCTCGATGGCGACGGCAATCTCGATTTCGTCACCGGCGCGCATGGAGGCGGCGGGCCGATTGCCGCGCTGGGCGATGGCCGGGGGCATTTCCGACTCGCCCCCGAATACCAGGGCACGGAAGTACATATCGCCTGCAACCTCCGTGGGAACGGCAAACTCGACCTGCAGAATGACTTACCAAGACGGCGGCGGGAAATGGTGGATCAACGAGTCCACGCCGGGGCGCCTGGCCTTCCGCGACTCCGGCATCACCGCCGGCCAGGCCCGCCAGAACGCCATGATCGACCTCGATCGCGACGGCAAGGTCGATTGGCTTCACGAGCGGCCGGGCGTCGTGTGGGAACTGGGCGATGGCCAGGGCGGCTTCAAGCCGGCGGGGAAGATCCCGACCGGCGCAGTGCGCAACGAGACCAACATCCATTACGCCGATCTTCGCGGCAACGGCCTGATCGACCTGATCGTGCATTGGGGGCGATACGACAATCCGGCCGGCCAGTCGCGCGTGTTCTTCAACGATGGCAAGATGGGCTTCACCGATGTGACAACGCAGATTGGCCTGTCCGATCAGAATGGGTTTGCCATCAAGGGCGTCGCCGATGTCAACCAGGATGGGTTCCCCGATCTGCTCGTGCTGGAAAACAAGAAGCCGGAGATCTACCTCGACGACGGCAAGGGACACTTCACCAAAAAGCCCGGCGCCTTCATTGGGATGGACGCCGCGCGCAAGCCGACGTACGTCTCATGGGGTCTGGCGATCGTCACGGATATCGACAACGATGGGATCGCGGACATTCTGTGGAATGGCCGAAATTTCCTGTGGGTGCTGCGCGGCAACGGCGACGGCACGTTCACTTACATGAACAAGGCGTGGGGCATCGACGACTATTCCAAGGCGTCGGTGGACGATGGCCTGTGCTTCGGCGACATCGACGGCGACGGCGCGCTGGACATCATCGGCTACGCCGCCGACCTCGAGCCGGCGAAGGTGAGGGTGTATCACAACGAACTGCCGCAGCGCAACTGGGTACACATCCGCTGCGTGGGCGCGGCCGGCAATCGAGGCGCGGCCGGCGCGAAGATCCGCATCACCGATTCGGCCGATCCCACCAAACTGCTGTGGTGCGAGCAGGTGCAGAATATCTCCAGCCAGTCGGCACACAGCTATTACTCGCATTGTCAGACAGAGCGGCACTTCGGTCTGGGCAACCGCGCGACGGTCGATGCGAGCGTCGAGTTCTATCCATCGGGCAAGAAGGTCGAAAGGAAGGGCGTGAAGGCAAACTCTACCATCGTTTTCGAGGAATAAGTGCCGCCACTGACCTCACTGGCGGAATCGTCGCGATCCGCCAGTGAGGGCACTGGCGGCACTTTGGCACCTAATTCTTGGGAAGGTGCTGGCCGATTCGCTGCAGCGATTTCTCCCAATCCATGTCCTTCAGGATGAAATCGACGGCCCCCAGCTCGAACGCTTCGGCCTGCACGTCCAGGTCCATCACGCCGCTGAGCATGACGACGGGCATTTTCGTCAGGGATGGCTCGTGACGAAGCAGCCTCAGCAATTCGATGCCGGTGATCCCCGGCATCATGACATCCAGCAGCAGCAGATCGGGCTTAAGCGAGCAGAGGATCTCAACCGCACCGGCTGGGCTGCCCAGGCACACGGGCACGTGACCTTCAAACTTCAGAAGGCGAGTGAGAAAACGGACGCTGTCAACGTTGTCATCCAGGATCGCAATAGTGGCCATGAGGCTCCTGCCCGCGTACCCCTATCATACGCCTCGCAAATCGGGCTTGTTCAAGCGGACAGACTGACGCGGATCTTTGTTGCTTTGGGGCGATGCTACGGGCTGGTATCCTATCACGGATGAATTGGCCGGCGCGGGAGGTGATGATGATTCGCTTTGCGGGACATGCCCTGTTGGCTGTGATTTCCCTGATGGCGCTCTTGCCGGCGGTCTTTGCCGCCGAGCCGGCCGCCGGTTTCATGGCGGCGGCTGGTTCAGCAGACAGGCTGCCGCCCGAGGCCAAGGCCGCATGGGTATTGGCATCGAAGCTCACCTCGGCCAAGCTGATTCTCGCCATATCTGACGGCCAATTCGTGGACGAGAAGGGACAACCCGTCGCCGTCGAGGCGTTCGATGTTCTCTGGTATCACGAAGGCGACAGCGCAGCTCAGACACCCCTGCACGGGGCCCGGTCGTTCCCAATGTTGCGCAAGTACGTGGCCGGAGGCGGGCGGCTTTTCCTTTCGGGGGCCGCGCTCTCGCTGGTGAACACAATGGGCATCGAGCCAGCGATGGCGCGCCGGGCGCCGGGCGGACGCGATGCATACGTCGCACAGATCATCCCGGCGCAGGCCGCCCATCCGATCTTTCGCAGCCTGATCCGAAGCGTGCCCGGTGACGACAGCCCCATTTCCATCACGAGCGGTGGCTATCCGGCCTTCGCCGATTTCCACGATTCCGGCGGACCGACCACCGGCATGCTCCTGGCGCGAGCCAACTGCGCCTCGGAGAACCCGCTGGTCGAGTACCAGCTTGGCAAAGGCCGCATCATCGTCATGGGCTGGCGGCTAGCGCACTACAGCGATGCGGCCAATGCCCACCGCGCCAACCTCGAGCGTCTCACCGCCAACATCCTCGCCTATCTGGCCGATCCGAAACAGTGGCAGCCCGTTGTCATCAAGCCTTCAACGCCCGTTGCCGCCGCCAAGGCCAGCATCGACGAGAAACAGTTGCGCTCACTGGAACTGGCGATCATCGACCTGATGGCGACATTCGGCGGCCGCTATCCGAAAGGCGCAGCATACCTCAAGCGGCTCCGAGCGATCATGCAGTCATACGATGCGCAGCGCCCGGGTAAGTCTGTTGAGGAGTTCGCCGACCTGAAGCGTGATGCGCTCCTGGACAACCCGCTGATGAAGTTCGACCGCCTGCTGATGGTGGAACGCAACCCCGCCAATCTCGGGCTGCCCGCCAACTGGGAGAGCAATTCGAGCCTGCCCACCAGCGGCTTCGATAACCGCTTGCGCATCCTCTCGCCTGTCCGGCCCGACGGCGACATGACGACGCTGCTGGAGCCAACCGGCGGCCGATTCATCGGCGATCTGAAGCTGCACTTTGACGGCGATCGCCTGCTGTTCTCGATGCCCGGCGCCAACGGCCGCTGGCAGGTGCATGAATTGAAATTGCCCGGCGCGGGTAGTTCGGGAGCCCCGCAAGTCCGCGAGTTGCCGCTCATCCGAGAGAATGACGTGGACAATTACGACGCCTGCTATCTGCCCGATGGCCGGATCGTCTTTACATCCACCGCGCCATACATCGGCGTACCGTGCGTGTACGGAGCATCCCACGTGACCAACCTGTACCTGCTGGAGCGCGACCGCTCGATCCGCCAGCTCACGGTCGATCAGGAGCACAACTGGTGCCCTACCGTGCTCAACAGCGGGCGTGTTCTCTACCTGCGCTGGGAATACACCGATCTTCCGCACACGCATTCGCGCCGATTGTTCCACATGAATCCCGACGGCACGGGGCAGATGGCCTACATGAGCAGCAACTCGTATTTCCCCAACTCGTTCTTCTATGCCCGGCCGGTCCCGGGGCATGCGAGCAAGGTTGTGGGCATCGCCACGGGACACCACGGCAACGCCAGGACCGGCCGGCTGCTCATCCTCGACCCAGCCCTGGGCCAGAAGGAGGCCGACGGCGTTGTGCAGGAGATCCCGGGATATGGCAAGCCGGTGGAGGCGATCATCCGCGATCCGCTGGCCAACGGGTTTTGGCCGCAGTTCTTGCACCCGTATCCGCTGAGCGAGAAGTATTTCCTGGTTTCGGTCAAGCCTTCGCCGCATGCGCCCTGGGGCATCTACCTCGTCAACGTGTTCGACAATATGCTCCTGATCAAGGAGTCGCCGGCCTACGCGCTGCTCGAACCGGTGCCGGTGATCAAGACAGCAACGCCGCCGGTCATCGCGGATCGCGTCAACCTCTCGCGCAAAGACGCCGTCGTCTACATGAGCGACGTCTACAGCGGCGGCGGTTTGAGGGGCATACCGCGCGGGCAGGTGAAGAAGCTGCGGCTGTTCACCTATCACTTCAGCTACCGCGGCATGGGCGGGCTGCTGGGCGCGATCGGCATGGATGGCCCGTGGGACATTAAGCGCGTGCTCGGCACCGTGCCGGTCGAGGCGGATGGCTCGGCGATGTTCCGCGTGCCAGCCAACACGCCCATCTCGGTGCAGCCGCTCGATGCGGATGGCAAGGCGATGCAGCTCATGCGAAGCTGGTTTACCGCGATGCCCGGCGAGGTTGTCTCGTGCGTCGGATGTCACGAACGCCAGAGCAGCACGCCGATTAGCCGGCACACGCTCGCCAGCTATCGGGAGCCTTCGGAGATCCAGCCTTGGCGCGGGCCGACGCGCGGTTTTTCCTTCGCGCGCGAAGTGCAGCCGGTGCTGGATCGGTATTGCGTCGGCTGTCACAGCGGCCAGCCGTGGCACGAGCGGCCCTCCGCCGTGCAGGCGGAACCGCGGCCGGGGGCGGCTCGCTCCACGTGGCACGAGCGGCCCTCCGCCGTGGCTGCGCCCGATGGCCAACAGATCGCCGACTTGCGCGGCACCGAGATGATTCGCGACTGGAAGAGCGATATCGCCGGCCACGTCAGCCCGGAGGTGGGCGGGAAGTTCTCGGTGGCTTATGCCGAGCTGCACCGATTCGTGCGCCGGCCGGGCATTGAGAGCGATATCCACATGCTCTCACCGATGGACTATCACGCGGATTCGACCGAACTCGTGCAGATTCTGCGCAAAGGGCACTACGGCGTGCAGCTTGACGCGGAGGCGTGGGATCGCATCGTCACTTGGATCGACCTCAACGCGCCCTACCATGGCACATGGACGGAGATTGTCGGGGCGGCCGTCAAGCCGCTGGCCGCGCGAAGCGCGAGCTGCTGCGGCGATACGCGGGCGTGGATGACGATCCGGAGGCGATTTTCCTGGCCGCCAGTGTGCCAGCAGCAGTTGCGCCGATGGTGTCGTTGGGCGCAAAGCAACCGGCGACGCAGCCTGTCTCTGCGGCCGGTTGGCCATTCGATGCCGCAGAGGCGCAGCGCCGGCAGACCGCGCCAGGCCCATGGCAGCGGAGCATCGACGTCAGCGGCACGAAGCTCCAACTCGTGCGCATCCCGGCCGGCGACTTCGTCATGGGAGGCGACAGCGGCAATGCGGATGAGCAGCCCCCCTGCCGCGTTCGCATCGCCGAGCCATTCTGGATGAGCCGGTGTGCCATCACCAACGAGCAGTTCGTCGCCTTCGATCCATCGCACGACAGCCATTTCGAGTCGATGCACGGCTATCAATTCGGCGCTCACGGCTATCCGCTCAACGGCCCGCGCCAGCCGGTCGTGCGCGTCTCATGGAACTCGGCCATGGATTTCTGCCGGTGGCTGGGCCGCCAGACTGGATTGAATGTGACGCTTCCCACCGAGGCGCAGTGGGAATACGCCTGCCGCGCCGGCGCCTCGACGCCGTTCTTCTTCGGCGAACTGAGCAGCGATTTCTCCAAGCACGCCAACTTCGGCGACATTCGGCTGCGCGAGTTCGCGCTGGAGACCTTCGTCAACATCCACCTCATCGCCAATCCCGGCAAGTATGACGACTGGATTCCGCGGGACAATCGCTTCGACGATGGCGCTCTGGTAACGGCCGACGTCGGCAGCTACAAGCCTAACGCCTGGGGCTTGTATGACATGCATGGGAATGCCTGGCAGTGGACGCGCTCGGCGTATCGCCCGTATCCCTACGATGATGGTGATGGACGCAGCGAGATCGCATCGCGCGAGCGGCGCGTGGTCCGCGGCGGATCGTGGTATGACCGGCCCAAGCGATGCACCTCATCGTACCGGCTGGCGTATCAGCCATATCAGCCGGCGTTCAATGTTGGCTTCCGCGTGGTGGTCTTGTCTGAAGCGGAAGCGTCAGCGCCCGCTCTGAAGGGTGATCGGTTATCGGTTATCGGTGACCGGTGATCGGTAATCAAGTTGACCGATCACTGATAACCGATCACCGATCACCCCTCCCCCACGCTTCCGCTTCAGATGACCAGACGGTAATCTGTACATCCGTGAGTCACACCCCTCAACTTCACGGCAAGACCGGCGCGCAGATTCTCGCCCACATGCTGCGCGATCGCGGCGTGGACACGGTGTTTGGCTGCCCCGCCGCCACGTCGCTGGACCTCTTCAAGGCAGTTGCCGACGCCGGAATCAGAATCATCCGCACGACCCACGAGCAGGGCGCCGGCCACGCGGCCGACGGCTACGCCCGCGCCACCGGCCGCTGCGGCGTGTGCATCGTCGGCGGCGGCAACGGCGTGACCAGCATGGTCACTCCGCTCGGGACGGCCCACATGGATTCGGTGCCGATGGTTGCCTTCTCAGGCCACGTCGCGCTTCACCATAGCGGCGACGGCCAGTTCAAGGACGTTGACGCCGTCGGCGTTACGCGCTCCTGCACCAAGTGGAACCGCCTCGTGTGCGACATCGGCGAACTGCCCCGAACAATCAACGAGGCGTTCCTGGTCGCGCAGAGTGGCCGGCCCGGCCCGGTGCTGATTGATCTGCCGATGGAAGTGCAGCAGTCCAAGTGCGGCCAGGAGGTCGAGGATGAGCCGCGGCCGCAGATCAAGCGGAAATACGGCGGTCCGCCGCGCGAGGCCTGCCGCAAGTCGGTGCTGGCGGCGGCCGAAGTGCTCAACGCATCGCAGCGGCCAGTGATCTATGCCGGGCGCGGCGCGGTGCTGGCGGGCGCGGAGGATGTGCTGCGAACTCTGGCCGAGCGCCAGCATCCCCGTCACGACGACGCTGCTGGGCCTTGGCGTATTCGACGAAGAGCACCCGCTGAGCCTGCACATGCTGGGGATGCACGGTAGCGCGGCCGCCAACTACGCGGTGCAGGAGGCCGATTGCGTGCTGGCCGTGGGCGCGCGATTCGACGACCGCGTGACCGCCGACCCCGTGCGTTTCGCGCCGCACGCGAAGATCATTCACATCGACATTGACCCGTGCAACATCGGCAAGATCATCCGGCCGACGGTCTCCCTGGTTGGCGATGCCCGCAAATGCCTCGAATTGCTTCTGGCGGAGGCAGCGCCCGCCCAGCGCGCCGAGCGGTGGTGCGCGTCGCGGGATGGAAGAAGCGATACAAGGTCAGATACTTCGACGACTGCTCCAACGCCAAGCCGCAATTCGTGATCCAGGAGATCCAGCGGCAGACGAAGGGCGAGGCCGTGATCGTCACGGGCGTGGGCCAGCACCAGATGTGGACGGCGCAATTCATGCGGTGGCGTCATCCCGGCCGGCTCATCACCTCCGGCGGGCTGGGGACGATGGGCTACGGCCTGCCCGCGGCCATCGGCGCGACCGTCGGCTCGCCGGACCGCATCGTGGTCAACATCGACGGCGACGGCAGCTTTCTCATGACCAGTTTCGAGCTGCCGACGCTGGCGCGCTACGACATCCCGCTCAAGGTCGCAATCATCTGCAACCGGTTCCTGGGCATGGTCATGCAGTGGCAGGACCTCTTCTACCAGGGACGTTATTCCAATACCCGGCTGAAGAACCCGGATTTCGCCGGCATCGCCGAGGCCTGCGGCGTGCGCGGCCTGCGCTGCGCGCGCAAGGAGGATGTCGCCGCGACGGTGGCCGCCATGCTCGCCCACAAGGGTCCGGTCGTGGCCGAGTTCCGCGTCGAGAGCACCGAGCACGTCTACCCCATCGTCGGCCCGGGCAAGGGTCTGCACGAGATGAACATGGGGACATTGGAGCGGCTGGATTTCTAATATGGGTGATTCCACGCACCGAGTCTCGCTGGCGCTGGCACATCAGCGGCCCGACCGCACGCCCCTCTTCGAGATCTTCCAGCCGTATCATCCCATTCACTGGGACATCTGCGGCCGAAATATCGCGACGGACATGGCGATGGCGTGGGATGCCATGGCCGAGGGCGTCGATTGGCGCGAGCTGCTGGAGGCGCACATCCACGCCGAATATGAGATCGCCCGGTATTTTGGCCTGGACATGGTGCGCCTCAACGGCCCGCCGGGGCAGAATTATCACGGGCCGAGGAAGACAGGCGTGGATTGCTGGCTCCTCGATGGCGTGGCTTACAAGGTGAACCCGCGCACCAAGCTGGTCGAGCCGGACGACCCCGGCCAGGGCCTGAGCGATTCGCAGCGTATCCGCGAAGAGGATGTGCGGCGTCAGATTGAGTCGTGGGATGGGCAAGCCCCGCCGTCAACTGGGCCGGATCCATTTCTGCAAGGCGTGCAGGAGTTGGCGCGGCGCGATGGGCGGGACATGGTCTTCATGGCCGAGATTGGCGCGGGAACGGGCGTAGCCTCGTGGCCGCCGTTCATGCTCCTGTGGATCCTGGAAGAGCCGCAGCTCGTGCAGGGATGGCTGGAGATGCACAAGGCCCGCGGCTTTGCGCAGACACGCCGCGCCATCGCCAACGGCTGCACGGTCGTCGCCATGGGCGGCGATGTGAGCTACGACAAAGGCCCGTTCATCTCGCCGGAGCTCTACCGCGAGTTCATCCTGCCCGTCATCCAGGAGCATGTCGATCTCATTCACGAACTCGGCGCCAAGGCGGTCTACACGTCCGACGGCAATCACTGGCCCATCAAGGATGAGTTCTTCTACCAATCCCGCATCGACGGCTACAAGGAAGTAGACAAGGCGGCCGGCATGGTCTGGCCGCGGCTCATCGCCGAGGGCGTGGCCGACCGCATCTGCATCATCGGCAATCTCGATGCACGGCGGACGTTGTGTCTCGGCACGCCCGAGCAGGTGCGCACGGAGGTATTCGAGTGCCTCGACTATGGGCGCCAGTTGCGCGGCGGGCATATCCTCCACGCCAGCCATTCCGTGCATGAGGATGTGAAGGCGGAGAACTACCGCGCGGCCGTCGCCGCGTATCGGGAGTATTTCGACCTGCTCCGATAGTCCGCCTGGGTCCGGCGCTAAGGCGACGCCAACGACCAGAGACACCGCCGGGTAACTTCCTTAGAAAGGCTTCATTTGAACAGATCATCCCTCACCGGTTCTTGTGCCACGATCGCCGCGTCGCTCTTGCTTTGTCTGCGGCTCGTGAGTTCGAGCCTGCTTGCCGAGGATGCGGCGGAGAAGCCCTTTCTGAATCCGTTGTTTTCGGATCACATGGTCCTTCAGCGGGACGTGCAGACCTCCATCTGGGGCTGGACACAGCCGGGCAAGCAGGTGAAGGTGACTCTGGCCGACACAACGGCCACCGGCCTCGCTGACGCTCAGGGGAAATGGATGGTCAAGCTGACGGCGTTGCCGGCCGGCGGCCCGCACACGATGAGTGTCGTCGGGCCGCAGACCGTCGAGGTCAAGGACGTGCTCGTGGGCGACGTCTGGATCTGCTCGGGCCAATCGAACATGCAGATGTCGGTGGGCGGTTCCATGAACGCCAGGGAGGAAATTGCCGCCGCCACGCATCCGCGGGTTCGGTTCTTCAGCGTGCCGTGGTGCGGGTTTCGCCCGGGCGGGCCGCAGGTGATGCACACCGAACCGCAGGAGACGGTTGTCGCCAAGTGGGAGGTGTGTTCGCCGCAGACCGTCGGCGGCTTTTCCGCAGTCGCCTATTTCTTCGCCCGCGATCTGCAGAAGGAGGTGGACGTGCCAATCGGTCTGGTCCGCGCCGCCGTGGGCGGATCGTCAATCGTTTCCTGGTGCGCGCTGCCGATGTTGGAAGCCGAGCCGCAGCTCAAGAGCGAACTGGCGTCGCTGGATACGCTGAAGCGCCTGGTCAAAGAGAACAAGGTCGATGCGGCGTATTTTGACGGAGTGGTCAAGCAGTGGTGGAACGACAACGACCCGGGGACGCGCGAGGGCTGGTTCAAGCCCGACTGCGACACCAACGGTTGGAGAAAGCTCACGCTGGCGAGCGACGGCAAGGTGGCCGACCCGCCGCGATTCGACGGCATTGTCTGGTTCCGCAAAGAGGTGGACATCCCGCAGGACTGGGCCGGCAAGGAGCTGAGCCTTTACATCACCGGCCTTTGGGAGCCGGACACGACGTGGTTCAACGGGAGCGTTGTCGGGGCATTCGATCAGGGTTGGGTCAACCGCACGTCCAAGGTGCCAGGGGCGCTGGTGAAGGCCGGGCACAACGTCATCGCGGTACGCGTCCTGGCGCAGGCGGGCAGGGGCTACGGCGGCCCGTCGGGGGCGTCCACCATCGGACTGGCCGGCAGCAAGCCGCCGGCGGCCATCGCGCTCGGTGGCGAACGGCTGCTGCGGGAATCGACGCCCCGTTCGATGCTACCTCCTTACCCCCATCGCCTGGACAACGACTTCCAGGTGCCCACGGTTCTATACAATGGCATGATCGCGCCACTCACGCCGTTCGCGATCAAGGGCGCGCTCTGGTATCAGGGCGAAACACCCTGCCCCGGCGGCAATGCCATGCACCGCCGGCTGTTGCCGGCCATGATCGCCGACTGGCGCTTGCGCTTCGCATCGCCCGATTCCTGGTTCCTCATCATCCAGTTGCCGGTGCTGGGCGGCGCGCCCACCCTCAATCCCGAGGCCACCGGGGCCGCCGAGATCCGCGCCGTGCAGTGGGATGTCGGCCACTCGGTTGCCAACGCCGACACGGCCGTCATTACCGACCTGGGCGACCCCAACGACATTCACCCCAAGAACAAGCAGGATGTGGGCAAGCGACTGGCCCTGATCGCCCAGGCGCGGATATTTGGCAAGGCGGTCGAGTACTCCGGGCCGGTCTTCAAGTTGTCGGCGATGGAAGGCGATGCCGTGCGCGTCAAGTATGACCACATTGGCGGCGGGCTGGTCGTCAAAGGCGGCAAGCTGGAGGGCTTCGCCGCTGCCGGCGCTGACCGGAAGTGGGTCTGGGCTGACGCCAGAATCGATGGCGACGACGTGCTGGTGTCTTCTCCACAGGTCAAGGAACCGACGTTCCTGCGCTACGACTACGTGGATGTTCCCCGATATCGCCTCTGGAACAAGGCCGACCTGCCCGCCGCGCCGTTCGATGCGAAGGTCGGGCAGTAGGTTGCCTGGCGGCACCCGCAACGCCCCGCACAGGCGCGGGTAGGTGCTTGCAGGGAGATTCTGATGCTATTCCTGAACCGAACAATCTGGCTCGTTTGCTGCATGGGCACGATGGTGATGGCGGCCACGCTACAAGCGGGAAAAGCCTCGGGCAAACAGCCAAAGAACGATGCCAAGGCGACGCAGGCGCGCCGGCCGGCCCCGGAGCCAAAGGCGCCAGAGGTGGCGGCCGTCCGCCGGGCCATTGAGGACCTGGCCAAGTCCTACCCCCAGACTTATGCGAAAGCTCCGCAGTATCTGGGCCGGCTCGCGCAGATCGAGAGGGATCTAGCATCAATCCAGGATGCCCTCGCCAAGCGCGAGCTCCAGGCGACGCAGAAACTCGCCGAGCTCAACAAGCAGCTCACCGAACTTCAACGCGAGTCGCTGCTCGCCAATCCGCTGATCGATTTCGACAAGCTCCTGCTGGTCCGTCGCAAGCCCAATCAAATGGGTCTGCCCCAGAACTGGCAGGGCAACTGCGCACTGAAGAGCACGGGATATGACAACGAGATCGCCACCCTCTCGCTTGCCGACCGGAAGATCGCCACGGTCTATAGGCCCGACGCCGGCAAGTTCGTCGGCAATCTGTATTTGCACTGGAATGGCGACCGACTGCTCTTCTCGATGCCCGGCGGCAACAATCGCTGGCAGATTTTCGAGATCAAGACCGACGGCGCCGGCCTGCGCCAGGTCACGCCGGGCGTGGAGAAGGATGTCGATAACTACGACCCGTGCTATCTGCCCAACGGCGCGATTCTCTACGCATCGACGGCCGTCTTTCAGGGCGTTCCGTGCGTGGGCGGGGCCAACACGGTCGCGAACCTCTTCCGCCTGGAGAGCGATGGCAAGACCATCCGGCAGCTTTGCTTCGACCAGGACCACAACTGGTGCCCCACCGTCATGAACGACGGCCGGGTGCTGTTCACGCGATGGGAATATTCGGACACGCCGCACTATTTCAGCCGGCTGCTGTTCCAGATGAACCCCGACGGCACCGGCCAGATGCAGTATTACGGCAGCAACTCGTACTGGCCCAACTCGCTGTTCTACGCCCGCGCGATCCCCAATCATCCCACCAAGGTGGTGGCGATCGTCTCCGGGCATCACGGCGTGGCGCGCATGGGCGAGCTGGTCGTGCTCGATCCGGCGCAGAGCAAGTATGAGGCGGATGGCGTGGTCCTGCGCATCCCGGGCTATGGCAAGCCGGTCGAGCCGATCATCGAGGACCAGCTCGTCAATGGCTCGTGGCCGAAATTCCTGCATCCGTACCCGCTGAGCGAGAAACACTTCATCGTCGCCAGCCAGCCGAGCAGTTCGTCCAGTTGGGGCATCTATCTGGTTGACATTTTCGACAACATGGTCCTGCTGGGCGAAGAGCCTGGCATGGCGCTGCTGGAGCCGGTGGCGCTGCGCAAGGTGGCCACGCCGCCGGTGATCCCCGATCGCGTCAAGCCCCAGAACCGCGATGCGACGGTGTATCTGTCGGACATCTACCAGGGCCCGGGATTGAAAGACGTTCCGCGCGGAGCGGTGAAGAAGCTGCGGCTCAGCGAGATTTACTACTGCTATCCGCGCATGGGCGGGCACATCAACATCGGCGTGCAAGGACCATGGGATGTGCATCGAATCCTCGGGACCGTGCCGGTGCAGGAGGACGGCTCGGCCGTTTTCACCGTGCCGGCCAACACGCCCATCAGCATTCAGCCGCTGGACAGCCAGGGCCAGGCGTTGCAGGTCATGCGAAGCTGGTTCACGGCGATGCCCGGCGAGACGGTCGCGTGCGTCGGCTGCCACGAGCGGTCCAATGCCACGCCGGCGGCGAAGCCGACGGCGGCGGCGAACTACGCGCCATCGGCCATCGAGCCGTGGTACGGGCCGGCGCGGGGATTCAGCTTCAAGCGCGATGTGCAGCCGGTGCTGGATAAGTATTGTGTCGGATGTCATGACGGAAAACAAACCGCCAGTGGGGGCACTGGCGGCACGGATCTTCCACACAGCAAGATCGATTTCACGCGCAAGGACAAGAACGGCTGGCATAACTTCACGCCGTCTTATCTGGCGCTGCACCCGTACGTGCGCCGGCCGGGACCTGAGAGCGATTATCACCTGCAGGTCCCGCTGGAATGGCATGCCAATACCAGTGAGCTTTTCCAACTGCTGCGTAAGGGCCACTACAACGTGCAGATTGACGAGGAGGCGTGGGATCGCCTGGTCACCTGGGTTGATCTGAACTGCCCCGACCACGGCACCTGGGGCGAGCATCATGCCATTCCCGCCGATTTCCACGAGCGGCGGCTGGCCATGCGGACCCAGTATGCCAATCGGCCGGAGGACCCCGAGGTCATTCCGACGAGTGCTGCCAGTGCCCTCACTGGCGGTGGCTTCGTCAAGCCCCAGCCGATGGTGCAAATACCGCAGCCCAAAGGGAGCGCCGCCAACTGGCCCTTCTCGCCGGAAGAGGCGAAGAAGCGCCAGACCGCTGCAGGCCCATCGTTCCGCAAGACCATCGACCTCGGCGAGGGCAATCGGATCGAGCTGGTGCTCATCCCCGCCGGCGAGTTCGTGATGGGCAGCGGCGACGGCCCGGCCGACGAGAAGCCCGCTTGCCGCGTGAAGATCGACCGGCCGTTCTGGATGGCCAACTGCGAGATCAGCAATCGCCAGTACAAGCTCTTCGACCCAACACACAACAGCGGCTATGTCCACCAGCAGAACAAGGATCACACCACGCCCGGCTATCCGGCCAACCTGCCCGATCAGCCCGCCATCCGCATGAACTGGATGCAGGCAATGACGTTCTGCCAATGGCTGAGCCAAAGGTCCGGCATGCGAATCAACCTGCCGACCGAGGCGCAATGGGAATGGGCCTGCCGCGCTGGCAGCGACACGCCCATGTGGTATGGCACGCTCGACAGCGACTTCTCCAAGTGCGAGAACCTCGCCGACGCATCCATCACATTGCTCGCAGTGGCGGGCGTCAACCCCCAGCCGATCAAGAATCCCAACGAGTTCCAGGATTTCCTGCCCAAGGATGCGCGGTTCAACGACGGCAACAAGATCGGGACGAAGGTCGGCAGCTATCTGCCCAATCCGTGGGGCCTGCACGACATGCACGGCAACGTCGCCGAGTGGACGCGCAGCGCGTACAAGCCGTATCCGTATGATGAGAACGACGGCCGAAATGCCATCTCCCCCAGCGGCGAAAAGGTCGTGCGCGGCGGCTCGTGGTCGGACCGGCCCAAGCGCACCACGTCGTCGTTCCGGCTGCCGTACCGAGCGTATCAGGGCGTGTACTGCGTCGGGTTCCGCGTCGTGGCTGATTATTGACGACTCGTTGAACGATGGCTTTGTTTCGCAGGGGAGGGTGCGCGAGAGAGGGAGTGGAATCTGCAAACGCTGGCGCGGCGGGAGGTTGTGGGTTGGGGGCAGAGGGATGGATGGGTTCGTTCGGTTCATTTTCACCACGGAGGCACGGAAGGCCCGAGGAAATTCGCTCTGACAACAGGTTATTCGGATGAGGTTGCGCATAAGTGTATTCCGCTGAGTAGGTTATATGTTGCTTTATCATCGACGTATTTAGATGCATCCCGGAAAAACTGACCGAAAGCGACACCCGAATGACATCAAACGTGTATGAGTTTTCAGGGCGGTACTCCGCCGTGAAAACTCGGTTAACGTGTATGAGTTTTCAGGGCGGTACTCCGCCGTGAAAACTCGGTTGGACTGAACGGCTGTCGCCGTGGCGGGCGTGGGAGGGCCGTGGGAACGCCGCGGGACGTGGCGGTTGGGGTGCTGGCGGTGGGCCGGAGGCGTTGGGGCGGCCCAAGGCGCGGCGGTGGGCGGGCTGGGCGCATGCGAGAGCCTGCCGTCGCTGCGAAAGGATCGTGCGGCGGGCTGGAATGGTGGGGTTGGAGCGTGCGAAGGCGGAGCTAGGGGCTGCGGCTGCGTGGGCGGGGGATCTCGCGGACATGCACCAGTTCTTCGCAGCCGCAGTATGGGCAGGTCGGCGCAAAGGGATCGAAGGGCGCCGGCGCCTTGGGCGGCGACTCGACGGGCTCGGGGGTTTCGGCCGGCGCGGGTCGTTGCAGTTGCAGCAACAGGCGGACGCGCTGCAGCAACTCGCGCCGGCGTGGATACCACAGGCCGTAGTAGCGGACCTTGTGGAAGCCCTTGGGCAGGACGTGCTGCAGGAAGCGGCGGAGGAACTCCGTGCCCTGGAGGGTGCAGTTCCGCTGGCAGTTGCCCTTGCGGTCCTTGTACTGGAACGTGACGGTCGCCTCGTCCATCGCCAGGAGACGTCGCTCGGTGATGGCGATGCGGAAGACGTAGCGGGCCAGGTACTCCAGCACGCGCTGCGGGCCCGCGCCCCAGGGGAGGCAGTTCACGACCCAGTCCTGCTGCCAGACCTGCGCCGGCACCAGGGCGAAGAGCTGCGGGTGCTTAGCTTGCAGGGCCTGCTGGAAGAGTTGGCGCAGATGGCGGGAGAGCACTCGCACCGGGAGGAAGAACCCCGGCGGGGTGGCGATCCAATGCTGGCCATCCGGCGAGACGCCGCCGCCGGTGACCAGGCAATGCACGTGGGGGTGATACTCCAGCGTGCCGGTCCAGGTGTGCAGCACCGCCAGGATGCCGGGCATGGCGGCCAGGCGTTTGGGGTTGCCGGCCACGTCCATGACGCACTGGGCCGTCAGGGACATCAGCAGGTCATAGAACACCTTCTGGTTGCTGCGGAACAGGTCGCGCAGGCCCTGGGGCACGGTGGTGGTGAGGTGGAAGTAGGAACAGGGCAGCAGTTCATCCTGGCGGTCCAGCAGCCACTGGTGGGTCTGGGTAAGGCCCACGGCCGGAAAGGTCAGGTCAGGCCGTTGGCCAGGTCATCCAACTCGGCCCGTACCTGTTGGCGGATGGGTTCGGTCAGATGGGTGTAGATCTCGGTGCTGCGGATGCTGGAGTGGCCCAGGAGCATCTGCACCACGCGCAGTTCCACCTTGCGCTCCAGGAGGCGCGTGGCGAAGCCGTGACGCAGGCAGTGCGGCGTGACGCCGGTGATGCCTTCCTGGGTGCAGGCGGCGCCCATGGCGTTACGCACGGTTCGGGCATGGACGTGATTGCCCTCGGGAGCCGTGGCCAAGACCCACTGGCGATTGTGGTGCGTCTTCCAGGCCTGACGCATGGCGTCCAGAAGCGAGGATGGCAGGGGAAGCAGGCGCTGCTTGTTGCCCTTGCCGATCATGCGGATGACGCCCTGCTTGCCGTCGATCTGCTCCGGCCGCAGGGCCACGGCTTCGCTGATCCGCAAGCCGCAGGCGTATAGCAGGGCCAGACAGGCGCGATAGACCGGCCGCCACACGGCGGTGATCAGGCGGCGGCAGTCTGCATCGCTGGGGGCCGTGGGCAGACGCTTGCGACGTGACGAGGCGATTCTTTTTTAAAAAGGCCCCACGGCCGCCGCAGGGTGTTCTGGAAGACGAACTGGAGGGCGGCGCGGGTGGGGGCGATGGTTCCCTGGCACCGTCCGCTCTGGATCAGGCCACGCAGGTACCGGGCCACCTGCTCCTCGGTGGCATCCTGCGGGCGCGTCCGCGTGCGCCTCACGAACTGCACGACGAGGCGCAGGTACGCCCGCTGGGTCTCCTGGGCCAGGCCGGCCAACTGCAAATCCCGGATCAACTGTTGCTTCACACTACCGCTCATGGCAGACTCCTTGGGTAAGGATGTTGAAGCTGGCGGCGGACGACACCGCGTCGTCCGTCCGCCGGCCTCTGCCAGAAGCGTAACCGTTCTACCCACGCAAGGCCCTCCCACGCCCGCCACGGCGACAGCCGTTTAGTCCAACCGACAGCAGAGTGACGGAAAGTGACGGGGCTGTGGGGTTCGAGGTTCAGGGTTCAGGATCCCGGATTGCGGATTGGAGGATTCGGATTGAAGGGCGAGAGATTCAGGTTTGGCGGCGAGGATTGGGTCGGGGAGGATCATGGTTCCTTTCGTTGGTGGTTCCACATTTACGGCGCTGTTGCGCAAATCGGTCTGAATCGGCGTAACAGGCGCAACGCGGGTGAGGTTTTCGGGGAACATCGAGGGCTTTTCACGCGTGGGCCGCTCCATGTGCGCAACGCGAGCTGTCTAACATTGGATGTTTGCCCTGATGCGTGCCGGCAGGTGGAGCGCAATGCGTGCGGGCGAAGCTGGTCGGGCGGGCGGAGAACTGGCGGTGAAGTTCGCTGGCGGCGCGGGATGGAGAGGCGACGGAAGGATTGCTGGTGGATTGGCGGCGCTGCGGTGCTGGCGGGACCGCAAGGGGAAGGACGCAAGGAAAGGCTTACGACCCCTGCTCCCTGCTTGATCCCGAGCGGGCGGCCGCAGCATCGTAGTTGCGGCGGAACTGCCAGATCGCTTCGAGGAATTCGGCGTCGGTGGCCTCCCACAGCCCGCGGCCATGGAGGTCGGCGAGATCTCGCCGATGGCCGCGATGAGCTGGCGCAGCGCAACTCGGGCATCAGATCCGACAATTCTCGAAGCCGCTCGTACACTTCGGTTCTGGTGTTGCTGTCGTTCATAGGCGGTCCTGTACACGAAGTGAATTCGCCCTGCTTCGCCGGTATTGCCCGATCACGATTACGGGGACGAGCTGCTCGGGAGCCAGCTTCGCGATGCGCGTCGCCCTTGTTACGCCGTCGATGATCTCCATCAGGCCGTCGGGATCCTCATACACAAGGATAGGCGGCATCCCGGTAATCGACTTGCCGTACTGGCGAATTTGCTGGTGGAGCTTCCAAGGGTCCGCGCCGGCGGAGCGACTCGGCGGGAGTCGTAGTTCACCCGGCCGCACCTGTTGCATCGCGTCACTCACTGCAGGATACCATAGCGGGGGTAGATACGCCCTGCAATTCCATGCGAAAGGAATCTTCCAGGACGTCTGGCACGACCTCGATTTCATCGGGGAAGGCGGCACTCGATTCGAATCATGGCCCCTTTTCTTTCCTTTCCCCCCTTTTCCGAGCCTACCCTTTTCCGAGCCTTTTCTGCTCAGGCGCTTGACTTCCCATAGCGGGTCTTTTCCTGTTCACAGCGCAATTGGCTCGCCCCAGCAGGGCGGCAGGGCGGCCATTGACAGTCCATCCGTCCAGACGCAAAATGAACGCGATCCGGCTTCTATCGCCTTGCGGGCTGCTGCAGAGGTAAACATGACGCATTGGGAAGTGCAGCTTACAGGCGATTCGGCGGATTTGGAGATACTTGCTGTAGGTCTGTCGGCCCTAGAGTTTGAGGTCGCGCGATCCGGCGCCGACTATGTTCTTCGGTCATCGCACTTCGAAGCCGCAGTTTCTGCCGACAGCATACGCGAGCAGGCAGAGAAGCTGATTCGGGCTATCTCCGGCGCTGCACGTCTCTGCCTTAAAACCGAAGTTTCCCTCGCTCTTGGCGCCGTGATCCGTGTTGAAGAAGACGGGCGGCGCGACATTTTTATGTTCTGCGAGACCGGCCACCTTCGCATACGTGGGATTCCCCTGACGTGGTCCATCACACGTGCGGACGGCTCTTCGGAGATGCACCGACCGACCGACCCCATGGCCGCGTGGGTTGCGGCTGCGGTGCGCGATGGTGCGGTCGCGAAGGCACTGCGCCTACGCAACGCTGCACCTCTTGAGTGGGTTGATCTGTATCGCCTGTTTGAAGTCGTCGAAGCTGATGCAGGTGCGAAGATGCATGAGCTTGATTGGATAAGTCAAGCGGAGTCTAAGCTATTCACGCGCACCGCCAACAGCGTCGCTGCGATTGGTGACAAGGCACGCCATGGCAAGGAGTCAACCAAGCCGCCGCCGCAGCCGATGGCCCTAATCACGGCCTGCGAGCTTGTAGATCGACTTCTACGCCGCTGGCTGGACGGGAAGTCAATAAACGTATGTCAGAACGGTGTCCTGCCCCGGTTGCCCAACGAATAACAGGTGACGCATGTCCTTCGGCAAGCAAAAGGGCAAATGTGACGGATGCGGCAAGGAACCGCGCTCTCTAACCAGGATAGCCAGCGGCCAGCTAATCTGTCGGACGTGCCTTAGGGAGATCAGGCCCCCACGCAAGTATCTTGCCACTGAATCCGCTCTCTGGTACTTGCGAAAGCGCGGTTTCAATGTGCCGGATGACCTTTCCAGAGAGGAGAGCAACCGCCTGCTGCTGCTCAATGCGGCCAGGCTGCTTGATGGACACGATCTGCCCGACGATACGCCCCTTGCTGAACTGGAGCGGATCGAGGCGGACGACAGGGAGCAACGGGAGGCAAGCCGTCCCCCTGTGAGACATTTCTACACAAAGGTCGTCGGCGTCACGTTTCAGAATGACGATGGCAGCGACAGGCAAGCGATTATCGCACGCTGTTCACCCTTCGAAACTCTGGTGGCGGAGCACGAAGACAACCCCCACGATCCCAACGCGATGCGAGTATGCACGCAAGGAGGGGATCAAATTGGACACCTTTCCAGGGAAGTCGCTGCGGACCTTCGGCGGAAGATGCAGCGAGACTTCAATTGTGCGGTCATAGCCACCCAGATTACAGGCGGAACGGCACGCCGACCCACACTGGGGGTGAATGTTCTCGTACTGGTGGCCAAGCCTGGCGTTTCGCAAGACGAAATACAGGAATACTTCGACAGCATAGCTCCACAGGTCTTGGCAGACTGCCGCGCAGAGCGTTCAGATGACGAGGACTTCCCATGAGCGCGACAAACGGTCTATTTGAGAAGCGCTGCAACCGCAGTCACTGCGACGCCAATCCAAAGGTGAAGCCGTGATCGAGTTTCCCTGCCCGGCCTGCGGCAAGAAGCTACGCGGCAAGGCCGAGTATGCCAGCCGCGCATGGTGCTTGTTTGGCGCGTCGGTCGGACAGAAAGCCTTGTTTCCAAGCGAGTTATGGCGGCACAGACCGGTGAGAATCGCGAAATGCGAGCTGCCGAGCGGCGAAACCACGCGGTTCTGGCCGAAATGCGATGGCTCGACACGCTAAACACGCACGGCGCATGAAATGCCCAGCGTGCGGGGAGCCTTTGACCGTGCCATCGGGAGAGGCGACGCGATCCGGTTGTATGCGCAATGGTGGTAATGACCGCGTCTGTAGTTGTGTCAACTCCGGTGAACCGGATAGGAGGTAAACGTGTTTCGTCGAATGCAACTATACGGGCGTGACCTTGGATACGCTGACGGAGAGTTTTCCCTTACGTTGGACGACGGACCGATGCCGGATGTGACTGCGCAACTTGCGCAGATGCTATTTGAGAAAGGTGTCACTGCCACCTTCTTTGTCCTTGGCGAACGGGCCGAAGCCGACCAACTGAAGCGAATTGTCCAACACGGACATCGAATTGGCAACCACACATACAGCCACCCCAACTTCGACTGCTGTGGCGGCCGTCTCGAAGAAATTGTACCGGACGAAATCAATCGGTGTCATGTTCGCATCGAAGCGTTCGTACCCAAACCCATAGCCTTCAGAGCACCCGGAGGCGGGTGGCGCAACCCGGTTTGTACCACTGCGGCAAACAACCTCCCGTATGCCGACAGATATGTCGGCCCCTATGGCTGGGACATTGATGCCAAAGACTGGGGCCTGAATCGGCGGCATGGGAAGGAGGACAAGATCACCCTCGATGAGTTCAGCGACGGCTTCAAGACCAAGATCACAGAGAAACGTGGCGGCATAATTCTCCTGCACGATGGGTTCCCGAGCAATGAATCAAGAGACGCCGATCCGAACGAGATTCAGGCCATTAACGTCGTCACCTTTGTGCTGGACGAGATTGCGCGTCAGGGATTTCGGCTTGTTGATCTGAAATTGCCTTCACAATAAGTAGCCGCCCTGTTTTCACCGGTAGTTCGAGACGACGCGCGGAAAACGGGCCATGATTGTGCGCCGGGAAGACCGGCGAGGAGTCGTGAATGGAAGAGTCACACGGTGAAGGCCTGGCCAGCCGCACCGACCCCGAGTCATGCGTTGACGGCCGCGAGGCCGGCGGCGAAGCGTTGACAGGGGCACACACGGGCCAGCCATTGAGCCGCGAAATACCCTTCTCCAGGAGTGCCGACGCAGTAATAGTACCGGAGAGACCGCCGAACAAGGAATGGCCCCAGTGCGTCCGCGGAGGCGGTGGAGGAAAGGCGACCGGCTGAGGGAAACAGGTGGCCGTCGGCCGCGTGCCGGACACAGAGCCGGATCAGCGCGTCGATCGTGCGGCCTTCTGTGCGTGAAGTCGCCTGCGATGTGCAGCTTCACGCCAGCACCCGAGGTAAGAGCCGTATGCGGTAATGCTGCACGTACGGATCTGTGCGGGGGGCCGCCCGATCAAAAGGGCGGTCCCTACCGCGACCGATCTCAGGCTCGAGGTCGCGGTGGCGCACGCCGTGTTCGTAGGCGTGGACCAGCGACCAGAGAATCTGGCGAAGGATGGCGAGGGCTTCGTCGGCCGGGGGCGTGGCGGTGGCCTGGAGTATTTGGCGCAGCGTCACTCCGGGGATGTACTCCATGGCCACGTAGGGCGGGTCGGTGAGTGTGTTGAGGTCGTAGCCGCGCACGATGTTGTCGTGCTGGAGGCGGTGGATGAGCTTGTCCTCGCGGTGGAGCTGCTGGACGTATTTCGAATCGGTGGGGATCTTCAGCGCACGCTCTTGGTTGAGGTCGTGATGGCGGGGCGAGCCGGACCTCGCCGAACGTGCGCGGCCGAGGTGGCGGATGAGGACAGAAAATCAGTTGTCGCGGACGACGCGGAAGCCGCCTTGTTTGCAGTCGGAGAGCCACCACTTGCTCTTGGGATCCTGCGGGTTGCGCTGCTGATGGACTTCCTGGTCGAGCACAACCCGCGCGGGAATGCACCTTGCCGGCCTCATCCTCATACCAGCCGCCCTTGAGCACATACTTGCCGTTGCCGTCGATCGTCCATTCGGCGACGTTGCCGAGCATGTCGTGCAGGCCCCACGGATTGGGCTGGAGCCTGCCGCAGGGGTTGGGAACGAAATCGCCGCTGTTCTTGTTGACCGCGTTCTCCTTGAACCACGCCACCTTCTTCAGCGTGTCCATGTGGTTGGCCAGGTTCTTCAGGTCTTCCGGCGGCCCGCCCGCGCGGCAGGCGTATTCCCACTCGGCCTCGGTGGGCAGGCGGTACTTCTTCCCCGAGAGCTGCGACAGCCATTTGCAGTAATCCTCGGCCGCCTTGGGATGGATCGAGCGGGCCGGATATTCCGACGAGCGGAAGTTGTATCCCGGATCGGCATACGGCGGGCTGGGCCGCAGGCTGACATCCTTGCTGCGAAGCCGGATGCTCTCGCCCTGGACCACATCCTGGGCCAGCGCATAAGGATCGTAAGCATCCCAGGTCAGTTCCGTCTGGGCCAGCCAGAAGGGCTTGATCTTGACCTTCTGCGGCTCGGCATCTTTCTTCAGCGGCGGCATCTTGATCTCGCCGGCCGGGATCTTCACCATGCTGATCTTGATCTCCGTCATGGTCTGCTTGATGGGGATCTTGTCCTCGACGACCTGAGGCTTGGCATCCTGGGCCAGCGCCAGGCCGGCCAGGGCGAAAAGTGCAATAACAGCCAGTGGTGATTTCATAGTGTCTCGCATGGGTCTCCAGCGTACTACCCCGCGGTCAGCGACAGCGTTGTACTTGAGTCAATCCTCCCTCACGATCCGAAACCCACCGAACTTGCAGTCGGAAAGCCACCAGATGCTCTTGGGATCCTGGGGGTTGCGCATTTGCAGCAGGCTCTCGTTGTAGCGGACGCGAGCCCGTGAATGCACGTCCTTTGCCTCGTCCAGAAAGCTGCCGCCCTTCAACACGTACTGGCGATTTTCATCAACGACCCACTCCGCGATATTGCCGAGCATGTCATGCAGCCCCCACGGGTTGGCCTGTTTGCCACCGCCAGGCTGGAGAACCGGCTCGCCCGTGTTGTCCTGGCTGTTGTCCGCGAACGACGCCACATCCTTGAGCCACTGGGCATGGGCACGCTTATCACTCAGGTTCTCCACAGGCTTGCCGGCCCGGCAGGCGTACTCCCACTCGGCTTCCGTTGGGATGCGGTACGTCCGGCCCGTGATGTCCGAAAGCCATTTGCAGTACTCGACTCCTGCATGAGGGTGAACGGATCTGGCCGCATATTCCGGCAGGCTCAGGCCATACCCCGGATCGCCAAACTTTTTGCTCGGACGGAGCTTGGCGTTGACCTTCTGCCTTGCTATGTCGGGCTCCAAGTCCTGGCACAGGCAATACGGGTCGTACGCGCCCCAGGTGATCTCCGTCCGTGACATCCACAGGGGTTTGATCTGTACTTTGTGCGGTTCCTGGTCCTGCTTCAGCGGCGGCATCTCCACCTCCCCGGCCGGGATCTTCACCATCTTGATGGTGAATGTCTGCAGCGTGCGTTTGATGGTGATCTTGTCCTCGACGACCTGCACGTCCTCGCCGCGGGCGAGCACCGACCCCATGACGATGGCAGCCAAGAGCGCAATTGCTTTCATGGCCAGCCCCTTTCCGGCGGTGATGTGCCGCCAATGGTATTACAGCGGAGGCGGCGGAAAGTTGCTGGGGGCAGGTGATTACGGGGACTATGCGGGCGTGATCGTCTCCCACCGAGCCGCTGGCAGGAACTGGGAGAGATGGCCGGGGTTGCTGGTCGCGATCACGATATCGTTGGGCGGCAAGTTAGCTGTCAGCAGGCTGGCCACCAGCACGACGTCACAATCAGAACAGCTTTCTGCCGGAAGTGCGGTTTGCGTTCAGCGATTCCTTCAACTCGTTCCATTTGCGCTGGCGCCGCGCGAGTTCCTCTGGATCATTGGTCGCGTCCTCAGTCGCCCATTGGTCAAACAGTGCGCGAAGGGCCTTGGATCGCTCGGCGGCCGGCATGTGCTCGCGGATCATCTGCTGTGCGTACTGCCTCGCATCGACGCCGAGGCGCTGAGCTTCCCTCTCAAGCTGGGCAGCCAGATCATCCGGGAGATCGATTTTCAGGCTCATGCATCCTCCGGCCGCGGTGTCTGTGAACAATCTTAGCATATGTGCTGACCGGTATCACCTGTGCGTGTGCAGGCGTGCAGGCATGCAACGCGCCTCTCGGCCTACATCCGCAGTTTGATCCGCGGCAGAGCATTCATCTGGAGGAGGTGAGCAGTGGCTCTCCCAATACCGGTACGTCCTACGATGATCACGCCGCGATATTCGAAGTGGAGATCCCAGTCGTGTTCGCGCGGGTTGAACAGCGGGACGACTCTTCGCGAGACCGGGTCGATTGCTGAGAGATTGGTTCCCTTGTGGTGGTTGCAGTGGTGACATGCCAAGGCAAGGTTGCCAGCTTCACTTCCGCCTCCATGCTGGCGAGCAACGACGTGGTCGACATGGAAACGATAGAATGTTTCCTCCTCCTGGCGAACGTGGCAATATTCGCAACGATCCCCCGCTCGCTTCCAGACGAGGTTCCGAATCGCCGCTTCCATCAGGCAGCATGCCCCGCGAGAAATCGCCGCGCTTTGGCTTGAAGCACGGAGATGAGGTTGCCTACGGCAACATATGTCTCGTACTCGCTCTTTTCCTCGGGTGTGAGTTGACCTTCGGTACACTTGTCGGCCAGTTCGTCCACTCGTTCCTGCACCGCCGGATCAGCGCGAACAATACTAGCGCCCTTGCCATCTCGGGGCTAAGGCAATGCCCGAGCGGATCCAGAAGGTGGTCGAGCAACTCGGTCTGTTCTGCGATGCTCACAAGAGCAGTATAGCGCAGAATTCAGCCACTGCCAAGACTCATACAACTGACCAGCAACTGACTAATGACCAGTGACCGCACCACTGACAACGGACCACTGACCACTGACCACCCCCTACGCCGCATCCTTCCCGCAGCACTTCTTGTACTTCTTCCCGCTGCCGCACGGGCATGGGTCGTTGCGGCCGATCTTCGGCGTCTCGCGCACGATCTGCTTGACCTTGATCGCCGACTGCTGCGCCTCGTCCGCCTGTTGCGACGCCGTCTTCTCGCCCAGGATCTTATTGGCCGCCGCCACGTTCTCGCCAACGCCGTAGCCGCCGCCTTCCTCGTGTGTCGCCGCCGTCACGTTGTAGGCGCTGCGGGACTCCATCCGGCCGCTGATGCGGATGCGGAAGATCAGGTCCGTCACCTTCGCGCGGATTTCCTCCATCATCTCCTGGAAGTAGCGATAACCTTCCTTCTTGTAGGCGATGCGCGGGTCGCGCTCGGCGAACGCTTGCAGGCCGATGCCCGTGCGCAGCATGTCCATCGCATACAGGTGGTCCTTCCAGCTCTGGTCGAGAATCTGGATCAGCACGAATTGCTCGAGCTGCGTCAGCTCGCCGCGCAGGAAGTTCCGCGCCGACCGCACGAGGTGGCCGCGCACGCGCTGGTCGGGCGACAGCGCCGACAGCTCGTTCTCCTCCGGCGGCAGCGGCTTGCCCTTGGCGTCGTATCGCGGCCGGGGATTGCGGATGTCTTCCAGGTCGGCCACCTTCAATCGCGTCTGGAACCGCTCCTGGAATGCCTTCACCAGCGCGGTCGGATCGGAGTTGGCCTCGATCAGTTTATCGACTTCTTCATCGACCAGGCCGTCGCCGAGGAACTGCTCCTGCAGGCCGATCAGCCGGTCGCGCAACCGCCGCACCGGCACGCCGCGGATCTCATCCAGCGGAATGTCGCGGCGGTACTTGCCCATCGCCCAGGCGCGGATGTAGTCGGCCGCGTAGGCGTTGTCGGTCGCGCCGTCCTCGCCGAAGACGACGGTGAGGACGTGATCCACCGGGTATTCGATCTCGCGCCGCGTGTAGGCGGCGCGGCCTTCCTTTTCGATCAGTGCCGCGATCTCCTCCGGTGGCTTGCGGATGTTGCGGGTAGCGTCAAGGATCATGTTCTTCGGGTCGATGCGCACGCCAAACTTCTCGTGGGCCCAGTTGGCGAGCTGGTTCTCGGCGTAGAGTGGCTCGAGATAGCGCGTCAGGGCGGCGCAGTCGCGCTTGTCGATGTGCTCGATGGCGGCGGCCTTGAGCTGTTCCTCGACCTCCTCGGGGGTCATCCTGCGGATCTGGTTCTGAGGCAGGTTCACCTGGAACTGGCTCATCGCCCACGACGAGAGGCCTCGCGTGTCCCACTCGCGCTCCTCGCGCTCCTCGCCCATGAACTCGGTCAGCCGCGTCTGGAGCATGCTGTCGACTTCGTTGCGGGCCTGCGCCTTGATGAAATTCTCCAGGTCCAGCAGCGCGCAGCCCCTTGAAATCGCCGGGGTCCAGTTCGGTCAGGTTGAAGTTGGTGCGGGCCCACTCGCACACGCACGCGGCCACGTAGTCTTCTTCGATGTACTTGCGCACCGCGTCCTCGACCGATTGCCCGATCATGTCCCAGATGATCCGCTCGATGTCGCGTCCCTCCAGCACCTTCTGCCGCATGCCGTAGAAGCCGGTGCGCTGATAGTCCATGACCTCGTCGTAGTCGAGCAGGTGCTTGCGCCAGGAAGTTCCGCTCCTCCACCTTCTTCTGGCGCGCAGGATGCCCTTGGAAATGCGCTTGTCCTCGATGGCCATGCCTTCTTCCATGCCCAGCCAGCCGAGCACCTTGATCGTCCACTCGCCGGCGAACATCTGCATCAGCTCGTCCTGCAGCGAGACATAGAATCGCGACGAGCCGGGGTCGCCCTGCCGGGCGGACCGGCCGCGAAGCTGGTTGTCGATGCGCCGCGCGGTGTGGCGCTCGGTGCCGATCACGTGCAGCCCGCCCGTGACCGTCTTGTCCTTCTCCACCTGGAATACCGAATCGGTGTTGTTCTCGAAGGGGAATCGCTTCTTCGTCACGCGCTGCGCCGCGACAAAGTGCTTGCCATCGGCATGCGATGGATCGGCTTCGACGTCGTAAAGCGACTCGGCGCCAGCTTGATATCCGTGCCGCGCCCGGCCATGTTTGTCGCGATGGTCACGTTGCCCACGCGCTCGCCGTGCGCGTTGACGTGGTTCTGGCCGGCCAGCGCCACGATCGACGCCTCGCGCTCGTGGTGCTTGGCGTTGAGCACCTCGTGCTTGATGCCGTACTTGCGCGTCAGCATCTGCGAGAGCATCTCCGATTTCTCCACCGACGTGGTGCCCACCAGCACCGGGCAGCACGCATCCGAGTAGTGCTTGATTTCCTCGATGATGGACTCCCACTTCTCGCGCGCGGTGCGATAGACGCGGTCCTCGTTGTCCACGCGGATCATCGGCCGGTTGGTCGGGATCGTCACGACCTCCAGCTTGTAGATCTTCATGAACTCCTCCGACTCGGTCTGCGCCGTGCCGGTCATGCCGGCCAGCGCCTTGTAGAGCTTGAAGAAGTTCTGCAGCGTGATCGTCGCCAGCGTCTGCGTTTCCTGCTTGATCGGCACGCGCTCCTTGGCTTCGATGGCCTGGTGCAGGCCCTCGGACCACTGCCGACCGACCATCTTGCGGCCGGTGTATTCATCGACGATGACCACTTCCATCTCGCCGCGCTGGCCGCGATCGACGACATAATCCTTGTCGCGCTCATAGACGCCGTGGGCGCGCAGCGCCTGCTCCATCAGGTGCGGCCACTCGACGTTGTTGCCCACGTAGAACGAGCCGACGCCCGCCTCGTCCTGCGCGGCCGAGATCCCCTCGTGCGTCAGGTGGACGCTCTTGCGGTCCAGCTCCACCTCGTAATATTGCGTAATGGGCTTCTCGCCGCGCTTGCCGCGCTCGTCGGCCTCGGCCAGCGCCGCCTGCATGACCCCCTCGCGGATCGTGTAATGCCGCTGGATCTCCGTCACGCGCTCCGACGTGGCGCCGATCAGCATTTTGCTCAGCGCGCTCACCAGCTTGTTCTCGGATTCGTCCCGGCGCTCTGCGCCGCGGCCACCAGTTCGGCATTGCCGTGGTCGCGGTCCATATCGCCTTCGGCGGCCTTGATGCCGCGCTTGGCCGAATCCACTTCCTTTTCCACCGCCGACCAGGGCTTGTTGATCTCGACCATCTTGCGCGCCACGCGGTCGGCATCGCGATACTTGGGCGCATCGTCATGGGCGGCGCCGCTGATGATGAGCGGCGTGCGCGCCTCGTCGATCAGGATCGAGTCCACCTCGTCGACGATCGCGTAATCGAGCGGGCCCTGCGTCTGAAGGTCGGCGCGCTCCTTCATGTTGTCGCGCAGATAGTCGAAGCCGAATTCGCTGTTGGTGCCGTAGGTGATGTCGCACTCGTACATCTTCCGGCGGAAGTCGCCGCCCGGCTCCATCTCCACCTGGATGAACCCGACCGTCAGCCCCAGGTTCTCAAACGCCGGCCGCACCCAGTTGGCGTCGCGGCGCACCAGGTAGTCGTTCACCGTGACGACGTGACAGTGGTAGCCCTCGAGCACGCGCATGAAGCACGCCAGCGGCGCCACGAACGTCTTGCCTTCGCCCGTGGCCATCTCGGCGATCTTGCCCTCGTAGAGCACCAGCCCGCCGATGATCTGCACGTCGAAGCAGCGCGCACCGCCAGGGCGGCCGCGACTCGGGATACAGCTTGCGGATCAGCTCATACAGCCGCGGCGGGATCGGCACGCGCGTCCATGGCTCACCCGTCTGGATCATCTGCCGCTGGACCTGGTCGTAAAGCGCCAGGCCCTCATCGTCGAGCTCGTCGGGGTTGAACTTGTAGAGCGGATCCTCGTCGGGGTTAAAGATCGCGCGCATGCCGATGTTGCGGTCCATCGACTCGCGGATGATCGCGAAGCACTCGGGCATCACGTCGGTGGGGCGAATCGTGCCGTTGCGGATGCCCGTGCGGATCTCCGTCGTGCGCTCGCGGAGCTGCTCATCCGTTAGCTTGAGGATCTTGCCCTCCAGCGCGTTGATCTGGTTGACGGTGTTGCGATATCGCTTGAGCAGTCGCTCGTTACGGCTGCCGAAGAAGAACGTCAAAAGCTTTTGAACAGTGAGGGCCATGGGATTCTCGGTCTGGGGTTCCGGGTTGCGGTTGGTGGCAGCGCATGCGGTTTGCGCGCAAAGGACTGCCGCTGAAGATCCACTCAAAGCAGCGCTATTACAAGGCGGGAGGAGGCAGGCGATACAGAGCGGGCGAGCCGTCGAACGGCGAAGGGACGGGCTCATCGGCCACGACCGTTGTGATCGTCTGGGCAGGCGCCAAATCCTGGCGCTGGCGGTATTCGCGAATGGCGGCGGCCGGGATCGTCCGCCGGAAGCTCACCACCAGCCGCCGCGTGAATCGGCGGGCGACATTGATCACCTGCGGCCGCAGCACGGGCGCAGCGACAGCGACCCGGTCGGCGGCCAGCGCCGAACCGAGCATGGCAATCACCACAAATCGCCGCAGCTTAGGCATAGCAGGTGCGTAAGTATCGCAGGCTAAAGGGGAAGGTCAAGTGACGCGGATTGTCAGTTGTTGCTCAATCGGGTGGCATGCCCACGCCGGCCGCGAGAGATGTCATGCGCTGAGGGAGTTGGATCGGCCGGCGTGGGCATGCTCGCGGATGCCTCCCCGAAGCCAGGCATGCCCGCGCCGTGGAGCGTGCCGCCTCGGCCGCGGTCTTCTCCGCACAGCGGGGGCCGCACCTGCCACTCAATCTCTGCCCGCCGCCACGGTCCGGCACGAATCGCTGATTGGCACAATAGGGCGATTTCGTTGGTTGCAGTTACGGCGTTGGATACAATGCACAACCATGAAACTCAAAGTCATTGTTGAACCCGGCGAGGATCGAGGCTTCATAGCTCATGTTCCGGCACTGCGTGGCTGCTGGTCCCAGGGCGCTGACGCGAAGAAGCACTGGCCAACGTGCGGGAAGCCATCGAGGGGTGGCTGGAAGTGGAGCAGGACAAGGCGTTGGGATACCCATGGTAACTGGACGCGCTCCGCAGCAAGTTGCCAAGCGAGCGATCGTTCTCGGCGTGATATCGTTCCGCTCGTCGCTGGAAGTTACGGATCACCCACGGGTGGTTGAAATCTCCCAGAGCATGCTGCCCTGGCTGAGTGATATGGGATGCGACGATGAACTCGATCCTATCGAACGAGAGTTGCTTGCCACGCCCCTCGGCCACTTGAGCAATAGTCAGAAAGCCGATGCACAATGGGCCGGCGAGGCGGCGGCTTTTTACTGCTGGATGCTGAACCTTGCTGAACCGCTGGACGCGGCGACACCGGCTGATCAATCTTCGCTTCCGAGCGAGCTGTCTATTTTGAGGACAGAGGCGCTGGAGACTCTTCGGTCGGCATCGCTCCGGGAAATCGCGGAGATTCAGGACGTGTGCCGGCACGTCGTTCTGGTTCGGTCGATGTTGCAGGAGGCGCGTGTCGGCTTGCCTGCGAGTGATGTCGTTCGGCGCCACTGTGCCGGGCAACCAACCTTCAAGGGCTTCGCGCTGTCGCTCACGGTCGCCGGCGAGGCCGAAGCCCAGCGGCTGTTCGCTGCCCTGGCCGACGGTGGCCAGGTGCGGATGCCGATGGCCAAGAGCTTCTTCTCCCCGCAATTCGGCATGGTCACCGACCGTTTCGGCGTTCTCTGGATGGTCTACGTCGTGTCGTGAAGTTCCGCGCCAGGCGCGGGATCAACAGCCGCCAATGTCCATCACGCTGCCCCTTCGCCGGCGGCGCAAATCGGGCGTGCCGGCCGGCAGCCGCAGACGCACATAGCCCACGCGCCACAGCAGCCGGAACAGCTCGCGCCCGCGCGATGCGATGGTTGCGGCATCGGCGTCGGGCGCGGCCGCCTGCACGCACTGCCTGACCGTCCGCCGCCCATCCATCGCGGAAAATACGGCCGCCTGCCACGGCTGCAGCTCCAGCGGCGGGCATGCTCCCCAGCGCACGGCCGGCACCACCCGTCCCTCGGGCGTGTTCGCGCGCACCAGTTCCCCCCGCGCCACCGCCACGCAGTCCAGAAGACGTTCGCTATCCCACGGAATGCGATACCTCGCCGCCTCGCGATCGGCCCGGCACGCGTAGAAACTGTGCATCGCGAGCTGGCCGGTGATGATTTCCATCGACTGCCAGAGGTCCTCCTCGCTCATCGCATCCAGGTGCTGCCTGACCAGCGGCATGCCGCGGATCAGCCCGTCCGGATGGTATAGTGCATTCTCATCCCAGCCCTGGAAAACCAATCCCGCGTCCCGTACCAGGGACAGGCACTCGGCCACGGAATACGACCGGTCGCGCCGGTGCAGGAACGTGTTGACAATGCCCGAGTCGAACCGCAGGTCCACCGCCTGCCGCACGTACCGGCCGGCGTAATGGCTGGCGTCGAGTTTCCCGATCATCTCGCGCACCACGGCCACATCGCCCGCCGACTGCTCCAACTGCATCAACCGGAACAGCTCCTGGAACGCATACACCGGCCAGCGCCCGTATTTCCCGTACACCAGGATTCCGATCACGCCATCCACGCGCAGCCGCTTGCCAAGCTCGCGCAGCCCTCCCACGGGATCGGCCATGTGGTGCAGCACGCCGTGGCACGAGATGAAGTCGAACTCGCGCTTGAGCTGCCCCACGTGCTCGATGGGGCACTGCTCCAGCGTCAGGTTGGCCAGGTTATACCGCTGCTTCAGTCGCTGCGAATGCGCCAGCGATGCCGCGCTGATGTCGATGCCCAGCACCCGGCTGCCCGGGTAGGCATGGGCATAGCACGCCGCCGCCATGCTGCCGCAGCCGGCCACCAGAATGTCCAGGTTGCGCAGCGGCGAGGCCGGCCAGTACATCCAGTAGTGCTCCCGCAGTGCCCCGAAGCCCGACGTGTACCACGCCATCGACGGATCGTTCAGATCGTCAAACGGCGCGGGGTAAACCCATTGCTCGTATTGCCGGGCAACCGGGTTGCCGGCTGCCCCAGCATCGTCTGCCTTCTGCATAACGCCAGCTCTACTTCGCCGCGTTCTTCGCCTTCTGCAGCGCGGCGTTGGCTCGCTTGGCCAAGTCCGCATTATCGGCGGTAGCGGCCGCGACCTTCTCCAGCGGCGCCACCAACTTCGCGGCCGTCTGCTTGTTGGGAGTCCGGCCCGCCATTAGTCTCTCGGCCAGGCCCAGCGCCGCTGTCGCCGCCTCATCCCTGGTCGATGCATCGGCGAGGTAAGACGTGATGATGTCCACCGCCTCGAGCGAGGCGATGCTGCCCAGCGCCGCCAGCAGGAGCTTCTTCTCTTCCGGCCGGCTCACCAACGCCGTCGCCTCTTTGCACATCTTCAGGCGGTCCTCCGGTGCGATGTCGTTGCGGGCGGCCATCGACAGATAGCTGCGCAAGGCGAGAATCTTGTCAGTCGGGTTCGCGGCATCTTTTGCGAGCGCCAGCAGGTCGGGCGCGGCGTCGGCCGTCTTCCACGTGCCCATTGCGGATCGCGGCCGAGTGAACCTTTGCATCGGCGGAAGCGTCTGCGACAGTGGCGCGCACCGCCTTGAGCGCCTCGCCGCCGCCGATGCCGCTCAGCACGCGCAGGATCGCGACCTTCTGTTCGACCGGGGCCTGTGCCAGCAGCGCCACGAGCTTCGGCGCGCAGGCGTCGGGGCTTTCGGCCTTCTGGCAGACGCTGGTGATGGCCGGCTCCAGAGCGTCCACATCCTGCTGCTCTTTGGCCTTCATCAGCAGGTCCAGCAGCATCGGCAGATCCTTGACGCCTGCCAGCTCGCCCAGTTTCTTCAAGGCTGAAGATCGGACGCTTGCATCAGCCTCGCCCGTCGCCTTGAGCAGCGCCGGCATGCACCCGATCATCCGGCGACGCGCGATCAGATCGAGCCCCAACAGCCGGTGGCGCCACCTGATCGGAGCCGAGCATCGCCACCACCGCATCATCAACTTCCTTGGCCTGCATGCCCGCCATCGCCGCCTGGGCAGCCGCGGCCACGTCCTTGTCCGCATCATCCATCAGCGCCAGGAATATCGGCACGGCCGACGGATTGGCGATCTGCGAGAGGGTGCGGATGGCCGGGATGCGCACGGCCTTCTCGCCGCTCTTGGCCAAAGCGGCCACCGCGGGGATCGCCGCCGCATCCTGCCGCTTGGCCAGCGCCGCCAGCACCAGCGTCTGCCCATCCAGCGGCAGATCCTTCAGTGCGCCCGTGAGCGCCGCGGTCACCTCCGCGCCACTCATCTCATGGGTCGCCCGCACCGCGGCCATGAACAGCAGCCATTCCTTGTTCTTCAAATTCTCCCGCAGAAGCGGCAGGCCACCATTGCCTCGCGCGATGATCGCGCCGGCCAGGCTACCCACGCGCACCTGCTGGGGCGCATTGGGCAGAGCGCGGAGCTTGTCGTAGATGGCAATGGCCGCTTCCTTCTGACCGGCCGCGAGGATCGCTTCGGCGCAGCGGAAGAGACCTTCGCAAAATGCGACGACGTTGGCCGCGGGAGCGCTGGGCAGAGCGGCTTCGATCGCCTTGGCCGCCTCAACGGTTCCGATCTTTCCCAGCGCCCGGGCGGCCGCCTGCGCCACCACCGGATCGCTGTCGGCCAGGAACTTGGCCACGGCGTCGATCGACTTGGCATCGCGCCTCACGCCGATGCTGCCGATCACGCCGACGAGTTGCAGGCCCTTGAGCTGACCGAGCGCTGCCCGCAAGGCGTCATCCGCCGACGGGTCGGCGATGGTTTCCATACCGTATCGCGCCATGTGGTTGAGTTCCGGATTCGGCAGCAGCGCCGCCAGCGCCGGCACCGCGTCCTTCGTCGCAACGCGCGCCAGCTCGCGGCACGCATCGGCCTTGTCCTTGCGGGATGCATCGGCCGACTTGAGCACGGCGATCAACGCCGCCTCATCACGCGGAGCGGCGGCCTGCTCGGCACCCAATGCAGCGCCGGCCATCACAGCAATCGCCAAAATGCAGGCGAGGTTCATATTTGGTTTCAACATGGTTTATCCTCAAATCGAAAATCTGAAATCTGAAATCTGAAATCTGAGATTTGGAATTTGAGATTCCTAGTAAATCCACGGCTCCCGCTGTGCCCGCGACCGCAGTCGGTTCGCCTGCGGATCGTTGATGAATTCGGCCTTCACCGGGTCGTACTTCATGCTGCGCTTCAGCCACATGCAGATGTTGGCCGCATGAACCGTTGTCATTGATCGGTACATCACCTCGGCATTGGCGACCGGCTGCTGGCGGCTCTTGATGCAGTCGAGGAAGTTGCGCATGTGGTCCAGCGATCGGCCGGTGCGCTCGACGTAATCGCCGATCAGCTTCTTGAAGTCGGCCAGCATCGCGGGATTCGACACATCGGGCCGGCCATAGCCGTCGGCCGCCCCGCACCAGCCCTCGGGGCCGTCGAAGCGCTCGCCGCACGAGCCATGCCAATAGCTCTTCTTGTCCTTCTCATCGCGGCTGAAGATCAGCTTGATGCCATTGGCGAATTTCGTCACCATGCCGTCGGCGGTCGTGTTGTTCACGTATTCATACTCGACGGGTGAAGTGTCCAGGCAATCGATGCCCGCCTGGGCCTGCGCGAACGTGTGCGCGCCCATTCGCCGATGCAGCTTGTGTGGAAATCGTAGAACCCGCGCCAGCCGCCGCTCACGTAGGATGGGTTGTACGGCCGCCAGGGGCAGGGGCCCAGCCACGCATCCCAGTCGCATACATCCTTTGGCGGTTCGGGCTCGGCTTTCAGCCAGTCGTGCCGCAGTTCGGCCGCATCCCACGGGGCGATGTGCGCGTAGACGGTGTGGACCTTGCCCAGCCGGCCCGTGCGGGCCATCTCGAAGCAGAACACATGGTTCGGCTCGCTGAGGCGCTGTGTGCCGGTCTGATAGACGCGCTTGTAACGTTTGGCGGTGGCGACGACGGCCTGGCCTTCGGCGATGGTCATGCACGAAGGCTTCTCGCTATAGACATCCTTGCCGGCCCGCATTGCCATGATGGCCGCCATCGCATGCCAGCGGTTGCCGGTGGTGCTGAGGACCGCGTCGATGTCGGTGCGCGTGGCGAGGAACTCGCGGATGTCGGCATAGACCTTGCAGTCGGTGTTCTGATACCGGCCATCGACGATGCGCTTGATGTTCTCGCGTCGCGAGCGCTGCGGGTTGCAGGTGGCGACGAACTGCACATCCGGATGCGGGAGCATCCACGCCAGGTTGCCCGAGCCGCGGTTGCCCACGCCGATGCCGCCCATGACGATGCGCTCGCTGGGCGGAACGGCGCCGTCCTTGCCCAGGACCTTCGACGGAACGACCATCGGCGCTGCCAGGGCAGCGCCGGCGATGGCGGCGCCCTTCAGGAGCGCGCGCGGCTCAGCATTGAAGCATTTCTAGCTTGTGACACGGTATCTCCGAAAGATGATTGGACCTTACCCACAACACTACTACACGCGCACGGCGGTGGCGTTTGACAGGTGGAGCGAGCCGCCCCCGGCGCGATTCTGCACGGCGGAGGGCCGCACGTGCCACGTTGTCACGAATGCGCAAGCTGCTGCGCGACGCCGATCACCTGCGCACGCGCAATCGTCCGCTGCTCGCCTTTGCCCAGGTCCTTCAGGACGACGGTCTGGGCCGCCAGCTCACTGTCGCCCGCGATGATGCAGAAGGATGCCTTCTCACGGTCGGCGATCTTGAACTGCGCCTTGGGCGACCGGCCGGAAAAGTCCATATCCGCCACCACGCCGGCCGCCCGCAGTTCCCGGAGAAGCTGCCACTGCGCCGCCTTGGCGGTCTCGCCGATGGCGACGAGCCAGAAGAGCGGCTTGGTGCTGCGCGGCAGCGCCACGCCCTGCGATTCCAGCGCGATGAGCAATCGCTCCAAGCCAGACCCGAAGCCCACGCCGGGCGTCGGCCGGCCGCCGAGATTCTCCACCAGATTGTCATATCGCCCGCCGCCGCCGATGGCATTCTGCGCCCAACCCGCTGGCGGTGACCTCCCACAGGGTCTCCGTGTAATAGTCGAATCCGCGGACGAGCTTGGGGTTGACGCGGAAGGGAGTTGCCAGTTGCAAGTTGCCGGTTGCCAGCAGCTCCTGCACGCGCGCGAAATGCTTACGGCTCTTCTCCGATAGCGATTCGACGGCAGGGGGGTGCCTTGGCATGCTTGCTGATCGCGCGGGTCCTTGCTGTCGAGGATGCGCAGCGGATTCTCGACCAGCCGTTGCTGCGAGTCCTCGCTGAGCTGGTCCTTCCTGGGCGTGAGAAATTCCACGAGCCGGTTGCGGTATCGCTGCTTGCTGTCGGCATCGCCGAGGCTGTTGATCTGAAGCTCCAGGTCCTTCACGCCGCATCGCCGGTAAAATTCCATTTGGAGGAGGATGCACTCAACATCCGCTTCTGGCTCGGCGATGCCGAAGGTCTCGACGCCAAACTGGTGGTGTTCCCGAAGACGGCCGGACGCGGGGCGCTCATATCGGAAATTCGGGCCAAAGTAGTATACCTTGGCCCGGGACCCTTCCTGCGCGATCAGGCCGTGCTCGATGGCCGCGCGTACCGTTCCTGCGGTTCCCTCAGGGCGCAGAGTGATCGAGCGATCACTGCGGTCGTTGAACGTATACGTCTCTTTGTGGACGATATCCGATGTCTCCCCCACGCCCCGGTGGAACAGCTCCGAGTGCTCAAATACCGGCGTGCGGATCTCCTGGAAGTGATACAACTCGGCCGTCTCGCGCGAGGCGCTCGACGGCCTGCCACTTCCAGCTTTCGGCGGGGAGAATGTCCTGCGTGCCGCGAGGGGCGTTGATCTGGGGCATAGTCAATCACTTCCGGTGGGCGCGGCCCACAAAAGGCTGGTAAGGTAGCGATAGTGACCAGCAACGCAATGGACTATAATGGTCCTGAGCGAGGAGAATCGAATGTCCATCACCTGCAAAGCCATCTATGAGAACGGGGTCTTCCGGCCAGTTGAGCCGCTGGGAGCGATTCCGGAGCATTCGTGCGTTCAAATGGTGGTGGACATTCCGGCAGTTGATGAGACACCGGGCACGCGTCGCGTGCTCGGACTCAGCAGCGGAATGCTCGAATACATGGCGGACGATTTTGATGCGCCGCTCGGCGATGATTTCTGGCTGGGAGACGCAGATGGGAAGGACGATGGCGATGAGGCTCCTGCTTGATACGCATGCGTTCATCTATCTGGCGACTGAGCCAGGTCGGCTCTCCTTGACGGCTGCGGACGCGATTGCGGATTCCTCCAACACCGTCTTGCTGAGTGTCGTCAGCGTGTGGGAAATGGTCGTCAAGAGCACCATTGGCAAGCTGAAGTTCCGGCAGTCAGTGGCGGATCTCGTTGAAATCGAGTTGAAGAAGAACCGGTTGACGCTGGTGCCCGTCACGCTCCAGGATTTCAGATATTTGGAGACCCTGCCGCTGCACCACAGAGACCCATTCGATCGCCTTCTGTTCGCGCAGGCGCAGATCCAAAACTGCCGCTTGGTCAGCCGCGATGCCGTGGCGCAGCAGTATGGCGTTGATGTCCTGTGGTAGGAACCTTCTCATCGATAGAGATTCGCTCGCGCCAATCGCTCATGATGTCAATACCTCTGGACGCTACGTTGCCGCGGCGCCGCCTTCCGCCGGCTTCTCTTCCGCCGGCTTTTCCGCCGCTGGGGTCTCGGCCGGCTTCTCCGCCGGCGGTGGCACCGGGTCTTCAACGACCGCTTCCGTCGGCTCCGTCACCTGCTTCTGCTGCTCGTCCGTCGGCTCGACTTCCTCGATCTCTGCGCCTTCCAGCACCTTGTTCGACCGCCTTCTCCTCGCGCATTTGGATATACAGATTGGCCAGCGTTGTGTCCTTGGACATCTGCTGCTTGAGCTTCTCGGGCCGCTCGCCCTGCTGCATGGCCAGCATGGCAATCCGGCCATTCAGTTCGGCCTCGCTCACGTCGATCTCGCTGTCCTCGGCGACCTTCTGCAGGATGAAGAATGTCTTGAGCTCTTTCGCGCCTTCCTCGGCCGCGCCCTGTTTGATCCGCTCGAGATTCGACTCGATCCGCTCGCGCGGGATGCCCTTGATCATCAGGTCGATCCGCCGGCGGTCGATCACCCGATCGGCCTGGCGGCTCGTCAGCTTCGCAGGAAGCTCCATGGTCGTGTTGGTCAGCAGGTGCTCCGTCACCTGGCGGCGCATCGCCTGCTTGATGTCGAAGTCGATTCGCTCCTGCATCTGCTCCCGCAGCGCGTTACGCAGCTCCTCTTCCTTCTTGAATCCCAGGCTGTCCAGGAACTGCTCGTCGATCTCCGCCAGATCCAGCCGCTTGATGTCCTTCAGCGCGATCTCGATATGGACTTCCTTGCCGCGAAGGCCCGTGGCCGGGCTGTCTTCCGGCACCTTCACCACCACGTCGCGCATCTCGCCAGGCTTGGCCCCGGCGAGCTGCTTGTCCAGGTCCTCGACCAGCAGCCCGGCGATGCGCCCGGCCGGGCGACGATCTGGGCATCGCGCTGCTGGCTCACGACCGCGCCCTCGATCTTCACGTGGACATCCGCCGTCACATAGTCCTTGAGCTCCACGCCCCGGTCTTCCACCGGCGCCAGCGTTCCCTGCTGCTCGCGCAGATTGTTCATGGCCTGGTTGATGTGGTTGTCCGTGATCTCGATCTTGGGTTTCTTGACCTTGATTCCCTTGAGCTCCGGCAGCTTCACGTCCGGCCGCACCTCGACCGAGAAGGAATAGGTGAAGCTCGCATCGTCCTCCAGCTTGATTGCGTCGGGGTTCTCAAACTCCGGCTCGCCGATGACCGCAAGGGAATTGTCTTCGATGGCCTTCTGATAGCTCTCGCTGATCAGAGTTCGGCGCACCTGCTCCTTGACGTTGTCGCTGAATCGCTTCTCCAGGAGCTTCTGGGGAATCCGGCCCTTGCGAAAGCCCGGGATGATCGCGCCCTGCCGCAGTTCCTTGAACTGATCGGCGATCTTCTTGGAAATCAACTCCTTGGGGACCTCGACGGAAACTTTCTTCGTCGCCGGCCCGGCATCCTCAACGCGGATCTGATACGGCGGCTCCTGCACGGCGGTCTCGGTCTGGGTTTCAGCCTGGTTCTCGGTCTGATTTTCGGCCATGACGATCCTCAATACCTTTTTCGAGCGGGCGAGGCGAGCCTCATCCCGATCATGAGTCGCGGGCGAGACATCTCTCGTCCCTGAAATTCAAATTTGCGACGGGGGCTATTCCGCCGTCGCAAGACCTGTTATCGTAGCGTGGCATTGATCGGACTGCAAATAGCCGGAGCACAACCATGGCCGAGGAGAAACTCAGCTTGCACGTGGATAGCGATTGGAAGAAGCAGGCCCAGGAGGAAAAGAAGCGACTGGCCGAGCAGGAAGCCCAGCGCAAGGCCGCCGCGCCGGTAGGCCCCGCGGGCGTCGTGGCCGCCGGATCGGCGGCGCCCTCGCGCGCCGCCGCCACAGCCCCGGCGACCGCCGCTGCGCCTCGCGAAAGGGAAATGCCCTCCGCGAGCATCGAAACGCTCGTGCAGACCCTTGTCACACAGGCGCTGTTCTACATGGGCGAACTCAGCACCCGCAGCGGCCAGGTGAGCATCGACCTCGACATGGCCCGTCACCAGATCGACACGCTGTCGCTCCTGGAAGAAAAGACCGCCAACAACCTCACCCCGGAGGAAAAGAGCGCGATGGACCACGCGCTCTACCAGACCCGCATGCGCTTTGTGAACGTGTCGTCGCAGTACATCCCACTGCCGTGAGTCCAACTTTATCGCCTCTTCGTTCTTGCATTTGCGAAAACACAGTATTAGACTAATGGTTGAGTTGGCGCGGCTGCCACGAAAATGGCGGCGACCCGCGTGCGGATTGGCAACGGAGTACCTCCGCCTCGGTTCGCGAGCCGCGCCCAAAGAGGCATGGATGCCGGCATGTCACGCCCGCCGCATAAACCTCGCCTTTCCCAGGTCTGGCAGTTGCCGCTGCTCGTGTTCTCGTTGGCGCTCTTCGGCTATGCCGCCTACCGCTTTGCCGATCCCAAGCCCGGGCCAACCACCGCCGCCATGCTCGATGCGGCGCGGAAGTTCGTGAAGTCCGACCGCGCCGACGCCGCCATCGCCCAGATCAACCTGCTCCTCCAGGACGGCAGGCTCGACCGAAAAATCGAAGGCGCCGCCCGCATGCTGCTCGGCGAAGCGCTCGAAATGGCGCAACACCAGAGAAAGCTCAGCATCCCGGAAAACCACCGCGCCATCGTCCGCCAGACCCAGTCCGCCATCGACCTTGGCATCGCCGCCGACGCCGATGCACATCGGCGAATGGCCGAAAGCTTCCAGGAACTGAATCTGGCCTCCGAGGCGATCGCGCATTACCGCAAGGCCGCCGCGCTCGATCCCTCGCGCCTGCTCCCTTGGCTCCGCAAGATCATCGAGCTGCAACTTGATCAGGAGAACCGCGCCGCTGCCTCTGCCGCTCTGGACGAATACCTCAAGAGCAGTTCGCCGGCCGAGAGCGAGCGGGCCTGGGCCCTGGGCGAAAAGGCGCAGCATCCTCGTCGATCGCGGCCAATACCCCGAGGCCCGGGCATTTCTCACCGAGGCCATCAAGCTGGACAAGGCCTCGGCCAACCTCGGCCCGTTCAACTACTGGCTTGGGTATTGCGCTTGGAAGCTCGGCGACAGCGCCCAGGCCGAGCGGCATCTTCGCGTCGCACGCGACCTGCTCAAGGTGCAGCATCCGCTCGACGCCGATGCCGCGTGGACGATTGGCCGAATTCGGCAGGATGCCGGCGACTGGGACGGCGCCATGTCCTTCTATGTCGGCGTGCTGCAGAACCATCTCGACTCGGCCTTCGCCCTTCCGGCCCGCCTGGAGCGCGGCGTTTGCCGCATCGCCACCGGCCAGCACGATGCGGGTTTGACCGATCTCAATGACGTCGTGCGCATGCTGCGCGAGAAGCAGCAGCCGCCCGCGAAACTCGCCGAGCAGGTTCTCGCCGCATTGCGACAGTCCGAGCAGTTGCTCGCGGATGCCAACAACCACCAGGGTGCGCTGGAGATGATGTCGCTGGAGCAGTCGCTCGTGCCCCGGCCAACCGCCGACTTCTTCTCCCGAATTGCCCGGCTCTACGAGCGCCGGGCCGATCAAATCCAGCGGGCCAGCGCCGACCTGAAAGGCGCCGATGCCGCGGCCGCCCGCGACAAGGTGCGCGACCTGCGCGGCAAGGCTGGCGATGCGTACATCGCCTGGTCCAGGGCCCTGGCGCTGAAGGATGATGCGGGCTATGGCCAGGCCATGTGGCGCGGCATCGAGCTGTACGAGTCGGCCGGCAACCTGCCGCGGATGATCGCCGCGCTCGAGACGTTCATCGGCGAGCGCCCATCCGACCCCCTCACGCCCGACGCGCAGCTTCGCCTGGGCGATGCCTTTCATGCGGCCGGTTTGTTCGACAAAGCCATCGCGGCCTACCGCGAGTGCCAGCTCCGCTATCCCCGGAGCCTGCCTGCATCCAAGGCCGGCGTACCGCTGGCCCGCGCCTCATCGCCAAAGGCCCCGATTCGTATCGCAAGGCCGAAGAGGCACTTCGCCGGGTCATCGAGGACAACCCCCAGATCACCCCCGATGCCCAGGAGTTTCGCGAGGCCCTCCTGGAACTGGCGCACCTCTACTTCCGCACCGCCCGCTACGAGCTGGCCATCGCGCGACTCGAGGAATTGACCCAGCGCTATCCCGATGATGCCCGCATGGGGCAGTTGCTGTTCCTCATGGGCGACAGCTACCGCAAGAGCGGGCATCCTCGCCGAGCGGGTTGATTCGGCCGCGACCACTCGCCCGGCGATGGATCTTGCCGAGGCGACGCGTGCCCGCACCGACCGGCTGACCCGCGCCAAGGAACTGTACGACCGTGTCCTGAGCTTCTACCGCGGTGCTGCGCCGGCCGGGGACGTCGACCGGCTCTATCAGAAACTTGCGCATTTCTACCGCGCCGACTGCATCTACGACCTGGGCAACTACATGGACGCCATCAAGCTCTACGACGATGCGGCATTCCGATACCAGGACGACCCCGCGGCGCTGGTGGCCTACGTGCAGATCGTCAACGCCAACGTGGCCCTGGGCCGCATCGAGGAAGCCAAGGCGGCCAACGAGCGCGCAAATGGATGCTCCGGCGCATGCCGACGGAAGTCTTTGAGCCAGCGAGCTATGCCATGCCCAAGGTCGCCTGGGAACAGTGGCTGAAGTGGTCCGGTGATTCGGGAGTGTGGAAATGAAATCTGAAATCTGCGATTTGAAATCTGAAATCTGAAATCTGCGATCCCCATGGATTCCGTCCTCAAATCTCTCGAGCAGCAGTTGCAGTGTTACCGTCGGCTGGCCAAGCTGGCCGAGTTGCAGCACGAGCACGTGCAGCACGGCCAGACCGATGCCCTGCTGAATGTCCTGCGCAGCGCGAAGAGGTCGTGGACCAGATTACGCGGCTCGAGCAGACGGTCGCCCCGGCGCCAAGCGATGGAATCAGTACGTCAGCGGCCTCGGCGCCGACCGCGCCAAGGCCGAGTCGCTGCTCGGCGAGACCCGCATCCTGCTGGAGCGGATCACCTCCGCCGACCGCAACGACGCCATGGTCCTCCAGCAGCAGAAGCTCAATGTCGGGCGACAAATGAAGGAAACAACGGCGGCCAAGACGGCCAACCGACGCTACAGCGCCGCGGGCTTTGCCCCGCGCCGCTCAGCACTGGATTTGCAGCGATGAACTCCGCGGCAATAGACATTCCGGCCAATAAGCAGCGCGTCGAGGCGCTGGCGCAGGTGATCATGGCCTACAGCGAGGTCACCGAGCAGCCTCGAGCAATCCCACAAGCGACTGGAACAAACCGTCCGCACGCTGCGCGATGATCTCAGCGAAAAGAACCGCCTGCTCGAGCGAAGAAACCGCCTCGCCGCCCTGGGCGAGATGGCCGCCGGCATGGCCCACGAAATCCGCAATCCGCTCGGCGGGATTCAGCTCTATGCATCCATGCTCGCTCAGGACGTCGCCGGCAATCCGCAGGCGGCGCAGCTCGTGCAGAAGATCGCCGCCGGCGTGCGCCGGCTCGAATCGCTCGTCGGGCATGTCCTCCAGTTCACCCGCGAGATGCAGGCCCGGCCTGTCGCGATGGACCTGGCCGACGCGGTCAACGAGGCCATGTCGCTGGCCCGTGGCGCCATCGGCCGGAAAAACGTGGATCTCGGCGCTGCCGGCCCGCGCCCCATGCCGGTGAGCGCCGACGTGGTGCTGATGGGACAGGCGATTCTGAATCTCGTGCTCAACGCCATCCAGGCGACGGAGGACGGCGGCCGCGTTCACATCGAGTACGGCCCGCCCAGTGACTCGCTGCCCGCGCGGCAGTTCTATCTGGCCGTGGACGATGACGGCCCGGGCATTCCGCCCGAGGTGATGGACCGGATCTTCAACCCGTTCTTCACCACCAAGGACAGTGGAACCGGCCTGGGATTGGCCATCGTGCATCGCATCGTCGAAGCGCACGATGGCTCGATCACCGCCAGCAACCGCCCGGCGGGAGGAGCGAGGTTTGAGATCAGAGTTTGAGGGAGTGAGGATTTGCGATTTTTGACTTTCAATTCTCGATTTCTGAAATCGAAAATTGAAAGTCACAAATCAAAAATGAGGTTACTATGTCTCGAATATTGATTGTCGACGATCAGGAGATGATGAGGGATTCGCTTGCCGCCACGCTGGCACGCGAGGGTCATGAAGTGGTGGCTGCCAGCGATGGCCCCATCGCCATCACGCGGCTCAGCTCGGCTCGCTTCGACCTCATGGTCAGCGATCTCAAGATGCCCAAGATGACCGGCATCGAGCTGCTCCAGGAGGCCCGGCGCATCCGCCCCGAAATGCCCGTCGTGCTCATGACGGCCTTCGCCACCGTCGCCACGGCCGTCGAGGCCATGAAGCTCGGCGCCTACGACTACATCCAGAAGCCTTTCGATGGCGATGAGATCAAGCTGCTCATCGAGGCGCACGCTGGAGCACAGCCGCCTCCGGCTCGAGAACCAGGCCCTGCGCACCATGGCCGAACTCAACGCGCCCGGCCGCTCGTGGGCAGCAGCGATGTCATGAGCGAAGTCCGCAAGCGCATCGAACAGGTCGCCAAGAGTAACGTCACGGTCCTCATCACCGGCGAAAGCGGCACTGGCAAGGAAGTCGTGGCGCGCGCTGTCCATGCCGCCTCCGAGCGGCGCGAGCGGCCGATCCTCGCGGTGAACTGCGCCGCCCTCTCGGAGAACCTGCTCGAAAGCGAACTCTTCGGCCACGAGAAGGGCTCCTTCACCGGCGCCGACCGCATGCGCCGCGGTCGCTTCGAGCTGGCCGACGGCGGCACGCTGCTGCTGGATGAGATCAGCGAGATCGCCCAGGGCCTGCAGGCCAAGCTCCTGCGCGTCCTGCAGGAGAACGCCTTCGAGCGCGTCGGCAGCAGCATCACCCAGCAGGTGGATGTGCGCGTGGTTGCGACGACCAACCGCAATCTCCAGGCCGCCGTCGCCGAAGGCAAGTTCCGCCAGGATCTCTTCTACCGTCTGAACGTTGTGCCCATCGAGCTGCCGCCGCTGCGGAGCAAACCCGAGGATGTCCCCGAACTCTGCCGGCATTTCCTCAGCCAGATTGCCCGGCGCGACAAGTCGCCGTTCCGCCATATCGAATCCGAGGCGCTGCGGCTGCTCCAGAAATACGATTGGCCGGGCAACATCCGCGAGCTTCAGAACATCGTCGAGCGCGCGTGCATCCTGGAGACCGAGCCGGGCGTCATCCGCGCCGCCACCATCGCGCCGTGGCTGCGGAGTGGCGGCGCCGCCAGCACCGCGGCCGACTTGGCCGGCCAGCCGCTGGCCAATATCGAGAAACAGGTCATCCTCAGCACCCTGGAGAAGTTCAAGGGGCACCGCGTGAAAACCGCCGGCGCGCTGGGCATCGGCGTGCGCACTCTGGGCATGAAGCTCAAGAAGTGGCGCGAAGAGAACGAGGTTGTCGGCGTCGGTGTCGCCGACGACGAAGCCGGCAGCGACAACGGCAATGGCAACGGCCAACACGCATGAATTGCGCCGCCGCGCAGGATCTGCGCCAGAGATGCTGTCGGCCCATTCGCTGCGCTGCGAACGGGTCCCAGCATCGCCGGAGAATATGGGACGGCGGTGCCTAGGCCGCCTGCGGCACGGAATTTGAACTGGGAATAGAGGCTTGGATGTTCATCGACCGCTTGTTGAATGACGGCAGCAGCCCCGTGCTGGAGCAGGTGATCCGCTTCAGTGCCGAGCGCCACCGTCTGATCACCGAAAACATCGCCAATGTCGATACGGTCGAGTACCGGCAGAAGGATCTGTCGGTTCAGAAGTTTCAGGCAGCGCTGCGCAAACAGGTCGAAGCACGGCGGGCCGGACGCCCCGCAACCTTCGCAGACCTGCGACAGCAAGTAGAGCAACCTGCCCACGGCATCCTCTTTCATGACTGCAATAACCGGTCGATGGAGCAGCTCGCGACGGACCTGGCCAAGAACGCGATGATGCACAACTTCGCGATCGAGCTGCTGCGTAAGCAGTACCAGACGATGAACATGGCATTGAACGAACGACTGGCATAGGCGGGCAACTGACAACGGGCAACTTGCATGTTCAGCACACTCGACATCAGCCGCAGCGCCTTGGAAGCCCAGCGGGCTCGCCTCGACGCCATTTCCCAGAACATCGCCAACGCCACGACCACGCAAGATGCCCGCGGGCGGGCCGCGCCCTATCAGCGCCGGTTCGCCGTTTTCCTTGCCGGGCGCATGGAAGACCCCTCGCGGCCGGGCGTGCGCGCCCAGATCAAGACCGATCCCTCGTTCCGCGAGGTCGATGAGCCCTTCCACCCCGACGCCGACGCTCGCGGCATCGTGCGCTATCCCAACATCGACCCGACTGTCGAGATCGTCAACGCCATCGAGGCGTCTCGCGCCTACGAAGCCAACGTTACGGCCATGGAGGTGACCAAGTCCATGCTCAATGCCTCGCTGAGACTCCTCGCATGACTGGAGAGTGAAGAGCCATGATCGACCCCATCAGCAACAATATCGGCGCGGCCGGGAAGATTGTCCCGGGCGGCGTGCAGCCCCCGGCATCGGCCAAGAGCGGCCCGTCCTCTTTCGATCAGATCCTCGGAAAGAACCTGGAGGACGTGAACCGTCTCCAGCAGGAGGCCACGCGCGCCGTGGAGGACGCCGCCACCGGCAAGACCGACAACGTCTCCGGCGTGATGACCGCCGTGGCCAAGGCCGACTTGGCCTTCAAGACGCTCCTGGCCATCCGCAACAAGCTCATGGAGGCCTACGACGAGATCAAGAATATGCCCGTGTAATTCGATACAACCGCGGAGGTCGCAAAGACGCAAACGAGATGAACAAGAGGTTTTCTCCGTGTCTTTGTGACTCCGCCGTGAACAAGACTCGCGGCGGAGCCGCGACGAAACGCCAGGGAAGGCGATATCATGGATTTCCTCAAAACCCAGCTCAAGCGCATCCAGCAGCAGCTCGCCGGCCTGGGCGCGACGCAGAAGATGCTCGCGGCCGCGCTGCTTGTGATCATGGTCATGACCCTCTACTGGTGGGCCGGCTTTGCCGGCAAACCGGAGATGGAGGTGGTCCTCGATCAGTCGATGACCGCCGACGACATCGCCGTCATCACCACGCGACTCCGCTCGCAGAACATCTCCTACAAGGTCGTGGGCGACCGCATCCAGGTGCCCTCCGACCGCAAGATGGAGGTGCTGGCCGACCTCGGCTATGCGCAGCTCCTGCCACGCGACACCAAGAACGGCATGGACAACCTGATCTCCAGGATCAGCCCCTTTGCCAGCAACCGCCAGCAGGAGGAGGTTTGGAACCAGCTCAAGCAGACGGCGCTGGCGCAGATCACTGCGCCGATGGCCCAACATCCGGCAGGCGGTCGTCCTCATTGATGGCCGGCGCGATCGCGGCCCGGGCGGCCGCGAGCCTTCGGCCTCGGTCGATATCAGCATGCGCTCCGGCCAGACGCCCGGCTCGCAACTCGTGAATGCCGCCGCCGACCTCGTCGCCGGCGCCGTCGGCAACCTTGAGCCCGGCCGCATCCGCGTCACCATCGACGGCGTGTCCTATCCGGTACGAGCCCGCGACGATTCCGCCGCGCCCCAGAGCACGGAGTGGCTCGAGCAGGCACAAAAGGCCGAACGCTACTATTCCGATAAGCTCGCCAAGCAGTTCGCGTTCATCGAAGGGGTCATGATCTCCGTGACCGTCAAGCCGAATTTCAAACGCACGGAAGAGATCGAGGACAAGCCCGACGCCAAGAACGTCGTCGCCAAGCCGGTGACAGAGGAGACGACCAACGACGAGACGCGCTCGTCGGACAGGGGCGGCGGCGAGGCGGGCGTGGCTTCGAACGCCGGCATGAGCGTGCCCGAGACCGCCGGCGCCGGCCAGAGCTCCACCGGCACCAATGAGAAGACCCGCACGGAGTACATCGTCGCCATGGGCCATTCCCAGGTGAAGACCATCAACCCCGGCGGCGAGCTGACCGTCACCGGCGCGTCCCTCCTGATTCCCCGTACCCATTTCGCGCAGATCTACAAGAAGCGCACCAACATGAGCGACCGCGAGCCCTCCGCCATCGAACTCGATCCGTTCATCGCCAAGGAGCTTGAGCGGATGAGGCCGGCCGTGAAGACCTGCCTCGCGCTCACGACGGAAGACGCGGTCCACGTCGATGCCTACACCGACCTGATGCCGATCGCCACCGCGGCCCCGCAGGCGGCGTCCACGTCGGTCACGGGGCTCATGGGCGACCACGTGAAGGAAATCGCCCTCGGCGCACTGGCCCTGATGAGCCTCCTGCTCGTCTCGTACATGGTCAGGCGGGGCGCACCGGTGCCCCTGATCGCGCCGCAGGCCAGTGCCCCCGCCGCGCCCAGGACGCTCAGCGCCGCCGAGGGCATCATCGGTGAAGCCGGCGAAGGCGGCGCCATGCTCGATGGCATGGAATTGGATGATGAATCCGTGAAGGCCCAGCAAATGCTCGGCCAGGTGGCCCAGATGGTGGATGAAAACCCCGAGACCGCGGCCACCCTGGTCAAGCGATGGCTGAGCCGAGCCTGACAATCAATGAGTGAGGCGGGCTATGCCAAATGAAATTGCGGGAGTGAAGAAGGCGGCCATCCTCCTGGTCTCGCTCGACCAGGAGAAAGCCGCGGAAATCCTCAAGCGACTGCCCTCGGAAGCCGTCGAGGAGGTCAGCCGCGAGATCGCATCCCTCGGCGAGATCCCCAACGCCGCGCAACGCGAGGTCTTCGGCGAGTTCTACCACCTGGCGCTGGCGAACACCTACGTCAGCGAAGGCGGCCTCGAATACGCCAAGGCGCTGCTCAAGAAATCGCTGAGCGAAGTCGAGGCCGGCCGCATTATCAAGCAGGTGACGCAGCAGGTGCAGACCACGCCTTTCTCCTTTCTCCAGAAAGCCGAGAGCGAGAACCTGCTGACGTTCATTCAGGACGAGCACCCCCAAACCATCGCGCTGATCCTGGCCCACCTGCCGGCTCAAAAGGCATCGGAAATCCTCGTCGGTCTGCCCAGCGCCAAGCAGGTCGAGGTGGTCAAGCGCGTCGCCAACATGGAGCAGACCAATCCCGAGGTCATCAAGGAGGTGGAGCGCGGCCTGGAACACCGGCTCAGCGACATCGTCAGCCAGACCTTCGAGAAGGCCGGCGGCGTCGAGTCTGTCGCCGAGATTCTCAACCTGGCCGACCGCTCGACGGAAAAGGGCATCATGGAAGGGCTCGAGGCCGAGGACCCCGACCTTGTCGAGCAGATCCGCCGCCTGATGTTCGTCTTCGAGGACATCCTGCTGGTCAACGACAAGGGCATCCAGTCGGTGCTCAAGGAAGTGGACAACGAAGAGCTGGCGTTGGCGCTGAAGACCGCCAGCGACGAACTGAAAGGCAAGATCTTCAAGAACATGTCCGAACGCGCCGCCCAGCTCATTCAGGAAGACATGCAGTACATGGGTCCCGTGCGCGTCAGCGATGTCGAGCAGGCCCAGCAGAAGATCGTCGATGTCGTGCGCCGGCTCGAAGACGCCGGCGAAATCATCATTGCCGGTAGAGGCGGCGAGAAGGAAATGGTGGTGTAGCGGTGAGTTGCCAGTTGCCAGCCGTAAGTTGCCAGTGAGGAATGGCCGTGGATGGCCGGGTAGTTACTCAAGGATATCATGGCGCTAATGCACTACAGAGAGTTGATCGCGTGGCAGAAGGCAATGGATATGGTCGAGATGGTCTATCGGCTCTCTCGCGTCTTTCCGAGGGAGGAACTCTATGGGCTGACGAATCAGATCCGACGTGCCGCTGTCTCCACACCGTCAAATATCGCAGAAGGGCAGGGCCGCGGGACTGCTGCTGCCTTCGCAAATCACCTGCTGATAGCCAATGGCTCCCGCCAGGAGGTGGAGACTCAGATTTTGATCGCCGAGCGTTTGAAATACATCAAGGGTGCCGAGTCTGAGCCAGTGCTCGCAATCTGCGAAGAGGTCGGGCGCATCATGGCGGGCCTGCATCGGTCCATTTGCCGTGACTCCTGACCAACTAACAACTAACGACTAATGACTGGCAACTAACAACTGGCAACTGGCAACTAATCCCCAATGCCTCTCATTCGCTCTACAAACGCCCCTTCGCTCACGCCCTTCTCGATGGCCAACATCGAAGACCAGGCGCGCGCCATCCTGTCGCGCGCAGCAGCAGGCCGATCAACTGCTCGCCGCCGCCCAGTCCGAGGCCCGCGCCATCAAGGCCCAGGCCCATGTTGTCGGCCAGGCCGAGGGCCGCGAGGAGGGCCTTCGCCAGGGACGCGAGCGGGGCATCAAGACCGGCCACGACCAGGCCGTCACCGAGCACCGCGCCCAGCTTTCCTCCGCCGTCTCGGCCCTGGCATCGGCCATGCGGCTGATCGAGGCCGCGCGACTGGAGTTGGAATCCGCCGCCGTCAGCGATGTCATCCGCCTGGCCATCGAGATCGCCCGCCGCGTCACTAAGCGGCTCGGCGAGATCGATTCGCACGTCATGCTCGGCAACGTTGCCGAGGCCATGAAGCTCGTCAGCCATGCATCCGAGGTGCGAATTGGCGTACATCCGTTGCAGAAACAGACGATCGATTGCGAGCTGCCGGCGCTGAAGCTCCAGTGGCCGAATCTCAAGCACGTTGCGATTGTCGAGGACGCTTCGCTGACTCCCGGCGGCTGCCGGATCTTCACCGCGCAGGGCCAGATCGACGGTGATCTCAACGAGCAGCTCAACCGCATCGTCTCCGATCTCCTGCCCGGCACTGAGCCCCTGACCACTGAACCCCATGCAGCCCTGAGCCCTGAGCCCTGAGCCCTATGTCCCTCCTGTCCAGCCAACTCGACGCCGTCCGCGCCACCATGCCCTTTCGCATCGTCGGCACGGTGCAGGGCATTACGGGGCTGGCCATCGAGGCAGTCGACCTCGCGCTGCCGGTGGGGGCCCTCTGCCGCATCCACAGCTTCGGCGACCAGGCCTGTCTGGCCGAGGTCGTCGGATTTCGCCAGGACCGCACCATCCTTACTGCCCTCTCCCCCGCGCACGGCGTCGCGCGCGGCGATCGGGTCGAGAACGTCGCGGCCGCGCCGCGCATCTGGTGTTCCCAGGAACTGCTCGGGCGCATCGTCGACGCCTACGGCCGTCCCATTGACGGCAAGCCGCCGCTCAAGCTCTGCGAATCCCGCCGTATCGACGGCCGCGGCGCCGCGGCCCTGAGCCGCCGGAACATCGACCAGCCCGTGGCCACCAGCATCCGCGCCATCGACGGCCTGCACACCTGCGGCATGGGCCAGCGCATGGGCATCTTCTCCGGCCCGGGCGTCGGCAAGAGCACGATCATCTCCACGATCGCCCGCTACAGCAGCGCCGACATCGCCGTGGTCGCGCTCATCGGCGAGCGAGCCCGCGAGGTCAAGGAATTCCTCAGTAAATCGCTCACCGGCGAAGGGCTCGCCAAATGCGTGGTCATCGTCAGCACCAGCGACGACCCGCCGCTGCTGCGAGTCCGCGCAGCGCGCGTGGCCTGCACCATCAGCGAATACTTCCGCGACCGCGGAAAGAACGTGCTGCTCCTCTTGGATTCCCTCACGCGCCTGGCGCATGCCCAGCGCCAGATCGGCGTCTCCGCCCACGAGCCGCCAACCACACGCGGCTATCCCCCCAGCGTCTTCTCGCTGTTCCCCGAGCTTCTGGAGCGGGCCGGCCGAACCGCCGTCGGTTCCATCACCGGCTTCTACACCATCCTTGTCGAAGGCGATGACTTCAACGACCCCATCGCCGACGCCATCAAGGGCATCAGCGACGGCCACGTCTGGCTCTCGCGCACGCTCGCCAACCGCGGGCATTACCCCGCCATCGACGTCCTCCAGAGCATCAGCCGCGTGCGCGGCGATGTCGTCGATCCCGACCATCTCCGCGCTGCCCGGCGCGTGCTGGCGCTGCTGGCCATCTATCAGGACATCGAGGACCTCGTGAACATCGGCGCCTACGTGCCCAAGGTCAACGCCGACTTCGACCTCGCCGTGCAACTGCGGCCGAAGATCCTCCAGTTCCTCCAGCAGGATGCCGCCTCGCCTTGCACGCTGGAGCAGACCCGCCGGCAGTTGCTGGAATTAGGCAATGAAATCGAACGTGCTGAGAAGACCCTCAAGGCCGCCAAACCGGCCGGAAAAGCATGATCTGAAATTTGAGATCTGAGATTTGAGATTCGAAATCTGCCAATGCCTAAGTTCACATTCAACCTCGAAGGCGTCCTCCGCCATCGCCGCCACCTCGAGCGCCAGTGCCAGCGCGAACTCGCGATGGCGCAGTCCCAGGTGCGACTCGTGCAGGAGGAGATGTCGCGCATCCAGCAGGCCGTCCAGGAGGCCGTCGCCGACCTCCGCGGCAACCGCCTTCTCGGGCCGCTGGATGTCCCCATGCTCACGGCCCAGCGGCGGTTCATCACCTCCATGCAGCATAAGGCGATGCTCGTCGGCCAGAGGATGCAGCTCGCCAGCCGCCAGGTCGACGAGCGCCGCTCGGCCCTCGTCGCCGCCGCCAAGCAGCGCAAGGCGATCGAGAAGCTCCGCGAAAAGCACTACGAGCGATTTCTGGCCGACCTCGGCGCTCGCGAGCATCGCGAACTCGACGAGATCGGCGTGCAGTTGCAGAACCGGTATCTGGCCGCCATCGAATCGGCCGATGATCCCGTGGGTGAATCATGAGAAAGCTCGCGAACATCGTCGCGTGGACACTGGCGCTGAACTTCATCGCGCTGGCTGGCGCGGTTGCATGGCTCTACAGGCAGGGCTACCTGAACCGTCAGAAGGTGACCGAAATCCGGCAGATCCTGTTCCCCGCGCCATCTTCCGCCGGGCCCGCCACTCGCCCCGCCGAGTCGCCCTCTACCCGGCCGGCGCTGCGGCTGGAAGAACTGCTGGCCCAGTATGCCGGCCGGCCGCCCGCCGAACAACTCGAATACATCCGCCGGTCGTTCGACGCGCAGATGGCGCAGCTCGACCAGGCGCGCGGCGTCATGGACCTGCAGGCCCAGGTGCTCGTCGACAAGAAGAAACTCACCGACGACCGCGCGGGCCTCGAGGATGAGAAGAAGAAACTCCTTGCCCGCGAGCAACAGGCCGATCGCGCCGCCACCGACAAGGGCCTCCAGGACACTCTCGCTCTCTATCAGACGCTTCCGGCCAGGCAGGCCAAGGCCATCTTCATGAGCCTGGATGACGCCACCGTCGTTCAGTACCTGCAGGCCATGGAGCCGCGCGGCCGGGCGCATCACCAAGGAATTCAAGACGCCCGAAGAAATCGAACGCCTCAAGAAACTCATGGAGAAGATGCGGCAGCCCCAGGCCGCCGCCAAACCGTAAATGGCCAAGGTAGCCAACACATCCTCAGCGGTGCTGCCGCCCCAGTCGAAGCAGGCTTCTTCGCTTACTTCGGCTGTGCCGTTTGAGACGGCGCTCGATAATGCCAAGGACAAGCCGCGGCAATCGCCCGCACCGCCGTCGCAGAAGGCTTCCCCACCGAAGAAGCCTGCGCGCCCTGTGCCCAGGCGCAAGCTCGAAGAACGCAGTCCAGCCACCGAAGATAAGCCATCGGCCGACCCGGCCGGCAAGTCCAAGCCGGCGACCGATTCCGCAAAGCCGGCCGGGCCGGCTGCCGAATCATCGGAGCACACTTCACCCGACGAAGCTCCGTCGCCGGATTCGGCGCCGCGCAGCCCGATGCGCAGTCCGCCGCGCAATCAGCGCCAGCCCTTCTCCCGGCCATCGCCGCCAAACCCGATGTGCCGGCGCCGCAGCCAACGTCATCACCTGATGAGCTGTCCGCCGATGCCCGCTCTGCCACGCCGGTCGGCACGCCAGCCGATCCAACATCGCCAGCATCCGCGCCAGACATCGGCATGCCCGCCAAGCTCGATGCTGAACCGGATGCGTCAGCGCCCGCCTTGGGAGCATTCCAGCAGGATCTGCTCTCCGCCACCCAGGCCGCCGCCGCCCAGCAGCCGCCGCACGTTCAGCAGGCTGCGTCCGACCTCCAGCCCCCACCCGCACCGCCGACCACTGAAGCACACTTCATCGAGACCAACCACAGCGAGATCGTCAAATCGGTGCAAGGCCATCTCTTGCCCGACGGCGGCGCCATGCGCATTCGCCTCGATCCCCCGCAACTTGGCGAGATGCTCATCCATGTCGATGTGAGAAATGGCGTCGTCGCGGCCACGCTTCAGACGACCAACGACGAGGCGACACGCCTGCTCGGCCACAGCCTCTCGCAGCTCAAGCAGACGCTGGAGTCGGGTGGCGTGGTGGTCGACAAGCTTCAGGTGCAGCAGGTGGCGCCGTCATCGCACTCCTCAGGCCAGGACCTCTCGCAGCAACTGCCCGACCAGGGCGCCTTCCACGACCAGCAGCGCCGCGAAATGCTCCGCCGGCTCTGGCGTCGCGTGGCGAATGGGAATGATGAGCTGGATTTGCTGGCGTAACGAGCCGCGCTTTGGCTACACGGGTGGGCGCTCGGATGCTACAATGTCTCCGAGGTGCTATGGAAGCCATGGAAACTGTCATCACGGTCGAGGCCGACCGTACCGGCACCGTGCGACTGCCCGGCAATGTTTCGCCGGGCAAGCACGCGGCGATCATCGTCATCGACGAACCCGTTGACGCAGTGCGCTCGCCCCTTGACCTCCCGGCACATGATGCAGGGCCGTGGCCGGCGAACCTCTCACTTCGGCGCGAGGACCTCTATGGCGACGAGGGCCGCTGACTCCATGTTTGTCAACGCCAATGTGCTCGTCTATGCCGACCTCGTCTCCTCACCCCTGACGTGCGAATCACAGCCTGTTGAACTCCTCCACGCTGATCTCCATCTCCTGCACAATGGCACGCAGCGTGCCCTTGGGCACGTTTCCTGGATGTCGCGGAACCGGGATCGTCAGATTGCTGGCGGCCAGGTAGTAGACGGGATGCCGGCTCGTGCGAATCTCGACGTAGCCCGCTCGCCTCAGCTTGCGCAAGCTCGCGATGAGTGACTGGAATCAGCTTAGGCATTGACAGCGCGTCGATAAACGTTGATCCCCGCATAGCGCGGCCTACGAAGCTTCGTTGCACCCACCTTGCGACGGGCTTCCAAACAACTCTCGATCGCGTCTATTGCATTCCGGTAAGCCTGTGGCAACGTCTTGCCGCCGATGATGCAACCGGGGATCGCCGGCACCCGGGCCGTGAAATACCCATCCTCATCCTGGAAATAGTCGATCTCAAACTCGCGATACGCCTTCATGTTCTCATCGTAGCGGGGCGCTGGCTGTTCGGCAAAACATGGCGGTCCCCCGCACCCTCCGTTATACTGCTTCAAGCCATCAAAGGACTCTCTATGCGCATCATCGCCCTTCTCGCTCTCCTGACCTGTGCCGCCTTCGCATCGGCCGCCGACAAGAAGCCCGCCACCCGTCCGGCGCTGCCCATTACCACCCAGTGGTACAGCCTCTTCGACGGCAAGACGCTCAGGAACTGGAAACCGGCCGACTTCGCCGGGGGAGGCGAGATAGCGGTGAAGGATGGCAAGTTCCTCCTTCCGCTCCCCAAAGGCGGCGATATGACCGGCGCCGTTTGGGATGGCGGCGGTTTGCCGGAGTCCGACTTCGAAATCGCGCTCGACGCCCAGCGCACCGACGGCAGTGACTTCTTCTGCGCTCTGACCTTCCCGGTCGGCAAGTCGGCCGCCTCGCTGGTCCTCGGCGGCTGGGGCGGCAACGTCTGCGGCATCTCATCCATCGACTTTCAGGATGCTGCGAACAACTCGACGACGACCAGCCACGAGTTCAAAAAAGGCGAGTGGTACGGCGTCCGCATGCGCGTGCAGAAGGACAAGCTGCTGGCCTGGCTCGATGACGAGAAGATCGTGGACGTCGTCATCAAGGGAAAGAAGGTCAACACCCGCCTGGAGTGCGAGCCGTGCAAGCCCCTGGGAATGGCCACTTGGAACACCGCCGGCGCGATCCGCGAACTGCGCATCCGCCTGCTCAAGCCGGAAGAGATCAAGAAGGTGAAAGATGACGAGCCTTGATAGTCGTCCGCGCACCCGGACGTGGACCACGGCCTGGCCATTGAATCACGAACATGGCGCTCGCGAAGCATCACCGCAATGATCAAGAGATTATGCTGGATTGTGATCTGCTTTGGTCCGCTGTGGCTTGGCGTCATCGGCGTCAGTCTCACTTGGCTGCTGCATATAAGATTATTGGGATTGGCAACGGTTGACCGCTTGGCAGGAATGACTGACGGAGAGATCGCGAACGAGTTCAGATGTGGGCCTTTTCAGGCAACCACGGCGCCGCATGACAGATTCGCCTCAACCACGAGCCCGGTCTATCGTCGCTCGGGTGTAGCGCACTACTCATGGTATTCGGTTCAGTTGGTCCAATTGAGACCGCAAGATTGTAGCTCTGGTTTTTACGGCAGCGTGGCGGTCCAGATAGACTGGCGCACGGCACTGCTTGCCGCTTCCCCATCCATGGCTCTCGCGGTGATGATCGGCACTTGCTGGATACTGTTTTGGCGGCTCCTCACGAGATGGTGGAAGGCGCACGGCGAAACAACCCGAAGCTCGAAATCGGAAGTCCAAGACACATCCGAATGACGAAGCCCGAAGCCACATGATACGGCGGATCAGTCGGGGCCCGTGCTTCGGACTTGGCCACCGGGTCGGGCTTCCGATTTTCGATTCTGCGGTCTCACTTCCACCCGCCTTTCTCATCGACAAACTGGCCCTGGCTTTCCTTCAGCACCTTGATCCTCGCTCCCGCATCTCCCACCGGCAGCAGCGTGGTAATGTGGTTCCGCAGGAAGAACCGATCGGCCGGCTCGAAGCCATCGGGGATCTTCCCCTTCACCTCGTATAGCCTCGCCGACATCTGCGATCCCGGCACGAGCCATTGGTAGATCTCCCACCTCTGCATCCCCGACCACAGCCCATACTCTGCTGGCCGCGTGCCCTCGGCCGGCCGGAAGCTCGTCTCCGAATACCCGCCGCTCAGCGGCATGATGGCATCGCACTGGTGCTCGCAGAACGTGAGAATCCCGTCGCCCATCTTCTCGCGCAGAAATCGCATCAGCTTCACATCCTCGAAGCTGTCGCCGAAGCTGTCGAGATAGAACAGCGTACACCCCTTCTTCATCATGTTGTCGAATCGCCGCCACAGCATCGCCCGGTGGCCTTCGTCATCGGGGTTGATGTCGATGATCTCGTCGCTCTTCCAGTTCATCCGCACGGCCATGTGCCGCGGCCGGGTCGTCACGCCCACCTTCATCCCCGCCTCCTTGAATCGCCCCGCAATCGCCGGCCAGTTCGCCTCCACCTCCGGCGGCAGCACGTCAAAATCCGGCCGATACATCCCTCCCCTTGGATCATCTCCGCCCTGCCCCCACACGATCACGCCCTGCCCATTGGCCTCCTTCAGCTTGGGAATGATCGTATCGCAAAAGAGCTTCGCGCCTGCCTCCGTGTCGATGCGCCGGTGCTGGCCGTGAAATCCGTACGGATTCGTTGGCGAGATCGCCTGCTGGCTCTGGTTGAGGTAATCCGTCGCGATCCAACGATAGTCGGACTTGTACCGCACCGCACCGAACGTCTTCTGGAAATGCTGGCGATACGGCTCCAGCAGATTCTTCCAGTCGCGATTCGTGCTCACGCACAGCTTCAGCTCAACCGTGGCCGACCCGCGCGGCGGCACCGGCTGATTGGCGAAGTAGATGAGCTTGCGGTTGGGCGATTTCTCTCGCTTGTCGGCCGCCCAGCTCTCATAATCCCACAGGATCAGCGTCCGCGTCAGCCCGGTGTTCGATGGCGACACTCCCACGCCGATGGACGAATCCGTGGCATACGAGCCGCCAATGGGCGACCAGTGCCCCGGATGCATCAGCGACATTCCGTGTGCCTGGAAATAGCTGATGTGCTGCACATTCATGACGCCGGTAGGGGGGGTCTCAAAGGCAAATGTGAGCCCGGAAAGCCCGGCGATATTCATCGGCGACTCGGCATGGTGGTTCTGGACATGCGCCGCGATGGCCACGTCCTGGCCGTCGAATGCATAGTCGAAGTCCACCACGACATCGCCCCCGGCGTGATGAACTCGCGCATGCCGCGCGTCGATCACCTGGACGCTCTGCGTCGTCGGCCGTGGGGCTTTCACCGCGCCCGTCCCGCTGTTCTTGAACCAGCCCTCGCCATTGAAGATGGCCAGAGTGCCTTTGGCGATCTCGCGCTCGCCGAGCTTGATCGACGAAAGCCCGCCTGCCGTCACCTCAAACACCACGCCCTCGGGCAACCGATACACGAGTTCATCGGCCCGTAAGGTGGGCACTGCCCACCACCCCCACGACGCGACCCACAACATCCCCATCATCCAGCATCCGGCTCTGTTTCGCATACGCATGCCGGCATCATAGCGTAAATGGCGCACGTCTGAAGCGGAAGCGTCAGCGCCCGCCCAAAGCCGGAGCGGGCGCTGACGCTTCCGCTTCAGACGATGCACCTACTTCGGCCAATCCGCCGGCATCCACGCCGGAAGATCCTTCACCGCCTCCATCGCCTTCTCCGAAACCGGCACGCCCCACGCCTTGAAGAACGGCCCGAGATTCCGCCCCGCGCCCCGCGAGAACCGCACCATCCACTGGTCCCGCTTGTCCTGATCGCTCGCCGGCCGCTGCTCGCGCGGCAGCGCGCGATACTCTGCGAACACCTTGCGATACGTCTCCCAGCCAAAGCCCTCGCGAAGCTGGTCGTACATCATCAGTGCCAGGAATGGGTCCTGTTTCCACTTCGCGAAATCCGCGCCGTCGGCGAGATATCGGCGCACTCTGGTCACGTCCACCGGGTGCAGAGGCTTGGCGGGTTTGCAGCAGTGGTCGATCACATACTTGCTGAAGAGGTTGACCGTGACCTCGCCAGTCCCATCGAACGTCCAGTCGCCGGATTGATGATTGTGCCCCATCTCATGATACAGACCCCACACCGGGTTGACGGCCACCGTCGCCAGCGTCTGCCGATCCACCATGAGCGGCGCCGCATCGAGATGAGTCATAATCGGATAGCCGCTGTGCATGTAGCCAGCGCTGATCTGCACATCGGCCACGTATCGCTCGGGCCGGCGGCGGTCCTTGCTCATGCACGCCAGTTCCGCGCACGCATCCAGCACGCCATCCCAGAAGCTCATCAGCTCCTGCGGGTCCTCCAGCTTGCGGATGACCTGCGACGGAACCGTCAGGATCACCTTGTTGTTGCCAATCTCCGCCCACGGCGCCGGCCGCTGGCGGATGCTCTCGCGCCAGTCCTTCAGGCTGGTCTTGCCGGCGATGAACAACGGCGCTTCGATGGCGTTGGCGATGGTCACGCTGATTCGCCCGGCTCGCGCAGCCGCGACGGCGCCTCGATGTAGATCGGCCCGCCGAACGCGCTGGCGACCTGGATCTTCCCCGCGCCGATCGGCCAGCGACGGCATATCTCCGGAAATCGCGACCATGAGCTGAGCTGCCACAGGTGATCGGCATGCGCGCCAATGCGGATATGCAGACTGGCATCCTGGCTGGCCTCAACCCCAATGAGCTGCCCCGGCGGGGCGTACAGCCCCGTGCTGTGCCAATCCGGGATCGATGTATCGATCTCAATGGTGCGGCTCACGCGCGGCGCATCGGCCGGCACTGCCCCGGGAAACGCATCCGCCGCCGGATGAGCCTTGACCTGTTCGGGAGCAAGCCGATTCAGCTCCCCGAACTGGCAGGTCACCAGCACCCGCCCCAGCGCATCGCTCTCCTTCAGCGGCTTGGCCGGCGTGGGAAAGACCGCAGTCCGGTCGCCCGCCAGTTTGCGCAACTCCGGCAGCAGAATCCTATCGCCGGGAGCCAGCGATCTGGCGGCCAGGGACAGCACCGCGGCCGCCTGCGCCAGCTCCTGCTTCGAGAGTTTCGTCGCCTGCTTTTCATTCGCGACGAGCAGATCCAGCGCGACTCCGGCGTGCGATGCGGCCGGCGGCGGATCGGCCGCATACCCCTGCGCCGCCGTCCGCTCCAGGTAGCCGTCGGCCCACGCGATCCCCGCCTCGGCCAGCAGGCGATTTCCCGGATGATCGCTCGCCAGGTCTTTGCCCGGATGAAGCTGCTGCCATCCCCAGCCCAGCGACGCGCAGATCAGCCCGCCGCCGCCGCGGACGAACGCGCCGATCGCGGCGACATCGGCATCGCTGAGATCCCCGACATCCAGGCACAGGACCTCGATCCCGCCCAGGTCCATCTTCGTCACATCCCGCGATTCCAGTCCATGCGACTTGAGCAGCGCTGACACGCCGGCCACATTGCGGACGCCCACCCGCGGCGATGCCCGGCCGCCCGCCCATCGCACGGCATTCAGCATGAGCGTGCCCGTATCCGCCACCGCCAGCGACTGCCGCCCGAAGTAGCCGTTGTGACCGAAGACGACGACCCGGCCTTTGCCCATGTATCCGGCCGCGATCACCGGCTGTTGCGATTTGCCGAGCGTCGCGGCGAGCACCACAAACGCCTTCTCGCCCGCGACGCAAAGCGGCCCGGGAATCCCCGGCGCATCAATGACCTTCACGCCGTTGAGCAGCGCCTGCCGATCCACGCTTTCATCAGCCATCGCCAGAAGGCCAACCCCCAGGAGCAGCATCGCAGCGAAGGCGGATTTGCGGATCATGGCGTAATTCTCGCCACGATACGCTCAACCGCAAGTCGCGGGCGTTGTGGAGCGTGCCGCCCCGGCCGCGTCACGCCCGACACGGCAGATCCAGTGAGCGTCCAGAGATCAGGGATCAGGCTTGCAGTTCACTACGGACCACTATCTACTATCTGCTATCTACTTCCTCCACGAGGTTCGCATGAGATCGAATCAAGCTATCGTCATCGCCGCAGTCCTCTCCCTCGCTCCTCTCGCCTTCGCCCAAGACTCCCTCTCCGAACTCTATCATCCGCGCGAAGGCCGCAGCATGCGCGCCACCTCCACCGCCAAGCTCCCCGATGGCGCCCCCGATCCCAACTCCAACAACGACAACGTCCGGGTCGCCCCCGGCAAGACGCATGTGCTGGCCGACCTCAAGGGTCCCGGTGTCATCCGTCACATCTGGATGACCTTCCTCGGTCCCGAGCCGCAGCCCTGGGCGCCGAAGGGCGCGGCCAACCATCGCGAAATGCTCCTGCGCATCTACTGGGATGGCCGCGAAAAGCCCGATGTCGAATCCCCCGTCGGCGACTTTTTCGCCGCAGGCTTTGGCCGGCGCATGGAGGTCCGCAGCCTTCCCGTCCAGGTCGAAAACGGCGGCGCCTACAACTGCTTCTGGCCGATGCCTTTCGCCCGCTCCGCCCGCATCGAGATCGTCAACGACTCCGCCAAAGAAATCGCGCTGCTCTACTACAACATCGACTGGCAAACCGCTCCGTCGCTCCGGCCCGACACACCGTACTTCTGCGCCCAGTACCGCCAGGAATATCCCTGCCAGAAGGGCCGCGACTACCTGATTTGCCAGACCGAAGGCCGTGGCCACTACGTCGGCACCGTGCTCTCCGTCCGCAGCCGCAGCCCCGAATGGTTCGGCGAGGGCGATGAGAAGATCGAAATCGACGATGACAAAACCCCCAGCATCTGGGGCACCGGCACCGAAGACTATTTCCTCTGCGCCTGGGGCCTGCGCAATGCAGCTTCCCCTATTTCGGCGTGCCCCACACCGACCCCTGGGGCATGCTCGGCGGCCGAACCTGCGCCTATCGCTGGCACATCGCCGACCCCATCGTCTTTCAGAAGCGCATCCGCGTCGCCATCGAGCACTACGGCTGGCTCTCGGTGGATGAGAACCCGCAAGGCAAACACGATAGCTGGAACGAGCGCGAGGATGACTATGCCTCCGTCGCCTTCTGGTACCAGACCGGCCCGGCCACGCGATTTGCGACGGTCCCGCCGGCCGCCCAGCGCATGCTCCCCGAGCTCGACATCATCTTCCGCGGCAGCGAGCTGACCGATGCCAAGCTCCACGGCGAAGGCCCGGCCATCGTCCAGAAAGGCGACACCTGGACCGACAACGCCCAGCTCCTCTATCAGCCGCCATCCCCGGCCGGCGCGTGGGTCGAAATCCCCTTCGAGATCAAGACCAAAGAGCCGCGCCGGCTGATCCTCAAGCTCACCAAGTCCTACGACTTCGGCATCTACCAGCCGTCGCTCGACGGCGTGAAACTCGGCGATGCGATCGACCTCTACTCGCCCAACATCGAGCTGGCCGAATTCCCCCTGCTCGATTTCTGGCCGGCCCCCGGCCGCCACATCCTCCGCCTGCAATGCACCGGCAAATCCGCCCAGTCCAAAGGCCACTGGCTCGGCCTCGACTCGCTCCGCCTCCGCGAACGCCGCCCGCGCGTGATGGAAATCGGCCGGGATCGGGATGCGGATTGGAAGAAAGAACGGAAACTGTATTGACGGTGGGTCGTCTGTCTGAAGCGGAAGCGTCAGCGCCCGCCGTGATCGGCGGCGTTGAGCGCGGCTTGGATTCGTGGGTCAGCGCTGTAGTACGTCGGGCGTAAGGAAAACAGAAATGCGGTTCGTGGCGAACACCCATTTGAAGCTGAAGCGATTCATCAAGGTTAGCGGCGTACTCGCACTTGTCGCTCTATCTGGAATCGCCGGCAGTGCCACCGCAATGGTGATTGCGTGCGACTGGATTGGCGTATCCGGCAACTGACCACCGAACTATTGACCCAACCACTGACAACTGACTACTGACCACTGACTTCCTCGTCACCGATTACCGTTCACCCACCCATCCCCTCCGCCGTCTTCTCCACAAACGCCACGCACTTTCCCACATCCGCGTTCAGCTCCGGTGAGTCGTGCTCATACTCCACCCCCAGCACGCCCCGGTATCCCTGGCGCTTGAGCTCCTTCAGAACGCCCGCATAGTTCGCCTTGCCCTCTCCCGGCGGCACATCCCGCGAGTCGCGCTTGCCCATCTCCAGCGCATCCTTCAGATGGAATCCCAGGACTCGCCCCTCCATCTTCTTCAGGCACTCCACGACATTCAGCCCCGACCGCACCCAGTGCCCCGTGTCGCAGCACGCCCCGATCCGCTTGCCGCGACCCTGGCACACCGCCAGCACATTTTCCGGCCGCCAATACTTCGACTCCGGCGATTCCGGATGATTGTGTACCGCCAGGTCGATCTGATACTCCGCGCACATCTTCTCGACCATGTCGAACGCGCCCGCCGGCGGCTCGGCCACGATCGTCCCCGCGCCCATCTCCTTGCAGAAGATTCTGACAACGCCCCGCCCGACGGTCAACCCGCTCGCCCCCGTTCTTTCAGCGCGGATCGCATCTGCTGGGCACCAGGCCGCAGAGTGCCACGGAGTTTGACGCGCCCGATAGGCGCGGCTGGAAGATGCCGGCGAGTTCTCTATAGTCTGTCCGCATGCTCCACGCCCGCCCGTTCTCTTATATCGTCGGTGCCCTCGCGCTGCTCCTGGCATGTGGCCACACCACTTGGGCCGCATCGGATGAGACCTTCCCCGGCCCCTTCCCAAGCTGGGCCAATGTCAAATCCGACTACGGCGCTGTCGGCGACGGCCAGACCGACGATACCCGCGCCATCCAGAAGGCCCTCGACGACCTTCACCAGGAGCGCCCCAGCCGCTCCGTCCTCTATTTCCCGGCCGGCACCTATCGCATCACCGATACCCTCATCCTCCTCCGCACCAAGCATAACGAATCCATCAACATCGCCATCTTCGGCGAGGACCCCGCCACGACCACGATCAAGTGGGACGGCCCGGCCGGCGGCGTCATGCTCGACTACGGCGCCTGGTACTCGCGCCTTGGCCGCCTCACCTTCGACGGCGTTGGCAAGGCCAGGACCGCCATCGCCCACGGCAAGAGCTTCGTCACCTTCAACGAGATCGCCGACATCGCGATCCGCGATGTCGATTTCGGCATCGAGGCCGGCGCCAAGGGCGGCGCGGGCATCGCCGAAACGGCCGTCCTGCGCTGCCAGTTCCTCCGTTGCGCCAAGGCCGCCATCAGCATTCAGGATTTCAACAGCCTCGACTGGTGGGTCTGGCACGGCCGGTTCGAGGACTGCGGCATCGGCGTCACCAACACCTTCGGCGCGGGCAACTTCCATGTCTACAACAGCCTCTTCAAGCGATCGAGGATCGCCGACATCAGCATTGGCAACACCGGCTACTTTTCGTTCCGGCGAAACCACTCGATCAAGTCGAAGGCCTTCTTCGTCGCCGCCAACATCGGCGCGGCGGCCCTGCTGACGATCCAGGGCAACACGATCCTCGATCCCCTGGACACGCCCATCCGCGTCGGCAATCGCGGGCCCGTCCTGCTGCTTGATAATGCGATCCGCTACGCCAAATCCCCCGCGGTGAAAGTCAACCCGCTGGCCGGTTTCGTCTCCGTGGGCAACAGGTTCACCGCCGACAACGCCATCGATGCCAAGCCCGGCATTCGCCTCGAAGACCAGCTCGTCCCCGCCGATTCCATCGCCGCCGCCGAGCCGGTCCTCCCCGACGCCCTGCCGCGATTGGCCGGCCCCGTCATCGACCTCCCCGCCGGCGCCAGCGCCCTCGTCATCCAGCGCGCCATCCTCCAGGCCTGCCAGGAGCGCGACAAACGCCCCATCGTCCATCTGCCGGCCGGCGCCTATCGCATCGACCACACCATCGAAATTCCCGAGAATTGCGGCATCCAGCTCGTCGGCGACGGCGGCGCCACCCAACTCTCCTGGGCCGGCCGCGACAGCGGCCCGGTCCTGCGCCTTCGCGGGCCTTCACGGGCGACGCTGCGGGATTTCACCGTCAACGGCGCGGGCAAGGCCGACGGCATCGAGGTATGTCGTTGCGACCAGCCCGGCTCCCGCATCTTCATGGAACAGGCCAACGTCCACGATGCCAGGGGCGTCGGCCTCCTCGCCGACCGCGTCAATAATGCCGAAGTCCACCTCCACGCCTTCGAGCACAGCGGCTGCAAACTGGGCGTGCAAGCCATCGGCGGGCGCCTGGCCATCTTTGGCGGCGCGTCCAGCAGCAACCAGCTCAGCTACGGCGTCGCCGACGGCGGCGACATCCTCGCCACCGACATTCGGTATGAGACCGGCAAGGAGCAACGCTTCGTCAACCTCGCCGGCCGCGGTACGTTCACCCTCAACGGCGCCATCGCCGGCCTGCCCCAGAAAGACGCCACACCCGGCCTCATCCTCGATGATTTCCACGGCGACGCCGCGTTCCTCGCCACCCAACTCGTCGGCGCTGACAACCACCCGCTGCCCTTCGTTGTCAAAGGCCAGGGCGAGCGGACCAACCTGCTCCTGCTGGGCGTTCAAGTGGGGATGGGCGATGGCTATCTGCTCAACCAATCCCCCCAGGCCAGGGTCTGCTTCCGCGAGTCGATGATGTCCGTCCCCGGCGGCGGGGCCAGGCCGGTCGCCGAGCAGGGCCTCAAGGATGATGCGTTCGTCCTGCGAATGCTGCGCCCGGCCAGGACACGGCATCCCCGCCCGCTGTCCGCCCTGCCCGCCGGCGTTACCGACCTGCGCGTCTACCGCGTGATGGTGAGCAACGCCCATCGCTGCATCTGGCTCCGCCCCGACGCCGTCGCGGATGAACCGCGCTAAAGGGGATTCGCTATAAAGGGGACGTAAATAGTTTCTCGTCGCCGTTGCGGCCGAGGCAACCAGTGGCTATACTACCGGCCATGCCTCGACAACCCCGCTCCGCTCCTCCCGGCCGAATCTACCACGTCATGAACCGCGCCGCGGGCCGGTCTCAGATGTTCCAGAAACAAGGCGATTTTGAGGCGATGCAGCGGATCATGCTCGAAGCGTCGCAGCGCCACCCTCTGCGAATCCTGGCCTACTGCCTGATGGGCAACCACTGGCATTTCGTCGTCTGGCCGTCGGCCGAGGGCCAGATGAGCCGGTTCTTCCGCTGGCTGACGCTCACGCACGCCGTTCGCTGGCGCGTCGCCCACAAGACGGTCGGCTGGGGCCACCTCTATCGCGGCCGGTTCAAGAGCTTCCCCATCCAGCGCGACCAACACCTGCTGGAGGTGCTGCGCTACGTCGAGCGCAACGCGCTGTCGGCCGGTCTGGTGAAACGGGCCGAAGCCTGGCGCTGGGGCAGCCTCTGGGCGCGGGACCACGGGCCGGACGAATTGAAGGCGATACTGCATCCCTGGCCGGTGGACTGCCCGGCCGACTGGAAGGCGTGGGTGAACAAGCCGATCACGGCGAAGGAGTTGGAAAGACTGGAGTTGAGCGAACAGCGCGGCCGGCCGTACGGCGATGACGGGTGGGTGCTGAGGACGGCGGCAACCATGGACCTCGGTCACACGATTCGCGGCGTCGGCCGCCCGAAGAAGCCGCAGAAGCCGGAGGCGACACGGTGAGCGGGACAGAATTATTTACGTCCCCGTTTCAGTCTCCGAGGCACGAATCACTGGGTCGTGAACAAGACGCTTTACGACGCCAGCGGCCGGGTGATGTTCACCGGCCAGGGCACGTTCCTGGACAATTATGGCAGCCAGAACGGCGGCCTGAACAACGGCGTTTTCGATGCGGACGGCCACACCGACAGCAACACGGGCTGCAGCGTGATCACCGTCAACGACCCGCGGATATCTGGCACCGACGATTGGCCGACGACGACCAGCACCTACTACAACCCCCTCGGGCAGGTAATCGAGTCCACCGACCAGTACAACGGCCACACATTCACTCTCTATGACATCAACGGCCGGGTCGTGGCCACCGTCTACCCCGACGGCACTGAGACGCGCTCCGTGTACGACGACGCTGGTCGGGTCATCTGGGCCAGCGAACGCTTTGCGAGCCAGACGAGTATCATCTTGACCCCTGTCGGCGGTGACGTCTATACGGTCAATGTCAACACGGGTTACAGCGAGTTCGACAATGACGAGAACTACGTCGTCACCCACACGACGTACGACGCGCTCGGCCAGGTCACCGACACGCAAAGATACTCAGGCGCCCAGATCGATCTGGATGTGCGGCACGGACCTCACGAGCGCGACAGACCACGGGATTTTCGCCAGCTCCATCGTGGACACGAACAACGACGGCAAAGCCGATGGGACGCCGCTTTCCTCCACGTCCACGACCTATGACGACCAAGGCCGCGTCTCCACGTCCACCGACGCCTCCGGCCTGACCACCGGCACGCTCTATTACACCAATGGCCAGGTGCATTACACCGGGCAGGTCGTCTTCGACCCTCTCCTCCGGCAGGCACGTTCAATTCGGCAGCGAGTACCTTCTCAATCCGACGGAGAGCATCACCGACGCCTACGGCGTCAACCACATCGCGCTCGCCGGCGATGTCGAGCCCGGCGATGAGTTCACCGTCGCGATCCGCGCCCGCTCCGATAGCGATATCAGCCTGCCCGAAGCCAACATCCTCACCATCACCGTCCCCAGCGGCGCAGGCAGCCCTTCCGACTCGGCCGCACGCATTGCGTATGTTCTGGAGCATCTTGACGCCAAGATCGACGGCACATCGTTCGGCATCTCCGCCTCCCCCGACGCCTCGGGGCTGGGTCTGTCCCTGACCGGCTCGGCCGAGTGGCTGATCACCGCCACTTGCCAGCCGGCCGCCATCGCCGGACGTTCTTCCATGCCGGCGATCTCGGCCTCCAGCCCCGTCCACAGCCAGTGGACGGCCGATGCTCTGGGCCACACGACGGTGTCCATCTCCGATCCGGGCGGCCGGTTCAGCAAGACGATCTTCGCCGATGGCTCGTTCAGCGAGACGCTCAACAGCATCGGCGGCCAGGCAGTAACTGCCGACGCCGGGGGCAACAGCCTCCCGAGCGGCATCATTCCCTCGGACTTGACCATCCCGGCCGGCGGCCGCGAGGAAGTCAAGATCGAGCAGCGCACGACGGGTGACCCGAACCCCACTTTCTACATCTACGATGCCACTGGACGGCTGACCGATGTATACTTGCCGGCCGTGATTGACGGCTCCACCAACAGCAGCACTCCCGTCTTCCCGCACTGGACCTACCTCTACGACGCGGCCGGCAACGAGATCGCCCAGATCGACCCGAAAGAGCAGGCCGCGTATCGCGCATGGCTGGCCGGGTCGAGGATCTCGCCGTTCACCGGCGACACGCGATGGACCTATGACGACAATGGCCGCGAGCTGTCGCGGACGCTGCCGGATGGCGAGCAGGAGGCGCTCACGTACGACGATTACGGGCGGATGGCCACGCACGTGGATTTCGACGGCAATACGGTCACCTACAGCTATCTCGGCTATGGCGATCCCCATGACGGAATGCTGTATCAGGTGGTCTACATCGGCGCTTCCGGCTCGGGCAAGGCGACGCAAACGGTGACGTACACCTACGACGATCTCGGCCGGCAGCAGACCGTCGCCGATGCCTCGGGCACGACAACCAACCATTACGACCTGCTGGGCAACCTGGCCAAGGTGGACAGCCCCGAAGGCACGGTCCATTACGTCTTCGACCCGGCCACCGGCCGCCTGATCGAGACGTGGACTGGCACGGCCCAGTCGAGCGCGACAACCGACACGCTCTACGGGTACGACATCCAAGGCCAGCTCGCCAGCGTCACGATCGTTAGGCAAAATGGCGCAGCGCCAAGCCAGACCTCCTCCGTCACCACGCGATATGATGCCGCGGGTGACGCCATCACCACCTCGCTCCCCACGACGCTTTACCTCTATGATGCGGCCGGGAACCTGGTCAAGCAGATCGACCCCAACGGCACCAAGACGGATTACGACTACAGCGACTTCTGGAACCCGAGCGGTGATTCCACCGAGATCGTCACCAACCAGCGCGGAACGACTGTCCTCAGCGAGTTCACCTACACCTTCAACTCGCGCCGGCAGAAGATCAGCGAGCTGGATCATGTGCTGGACGTTGGGGAGGCCACCTTCAGCGACACGCTGATCGGCTGGGAATACGACCCCGCCGGACGGCTGGCGAAGGAGACGTACGACTACGGCAACGATGATTCGTCAACCGGCGGCAAGACGGCCGACGATTACACCGCCGTCTACGGCTACGATCTGGCTGGCAACCGCGTGAGCAAGACGCTGGATCAGGGCAACGACGGCACGAGCGACCAGAAGATCGAATACGCCTACAACGGCGACGATCAGCTCACCGCCGAACAGACGGACAACTTCGATAGCGCCGTTCAGTATCCGATCACCACGGACACCGACCTTCAATACCAGACGAGCTACACCTATGACGATGCCGGGCTGCTCATCCAGCAGGAGAAGACCGTCGGCGGCACCACCCAGACGAGCAAGTTTGTCTACGACGTTCGCGGGCGGATGGTCCGCGTGGACGCCGACGGCGACACCACCTATAACCAGAACGGCAACGCCACGGGCAACGCCTCGGATGACACGACCTACGCCTACGACAGCGACAGCAACCTCGTCGCCCAGAGCGGCGGCGGGGTGACGAGCACGCACCTGCTCGACAAACAGAACCCGACGGGCTACAGCCAGACGCTGGAGACGTCGACGGGCGGATCGACTCCAGCGGTGACGTATGTACTCGGCAGCGCTGTGCTGGCGCAGAATGCGGGCGGTATCGTCTCGTTCATCATGCCCGATGGCCACGGCAGCACGCGCCAGCTCACGAGCTACACCGGCGATTCAGCCAACGGCCACGTCGCTGCGCGTATGACTACGATGCGTTCGGGAACCGGATCACTTTCACGGACTCAACGCATCCCGCGGACACGGCCGATACGGCGATCCTTTACGTCAACGAACCGCTCGACAGCGCGACCGCCAATTATCGGATGGAGGTGCGCGAGCTCGATCCGCGTCGTGGGCGATTCACGACACGGGACAACATCACCATCGCGCCGGGAGACTTCTACAACGCGAATTTGTATGTGTACTGCGGCGCGGATCCAAATAACCGGGTCGATCCGAGCGGACAGTTCGATCTCGTCGGCATGATGCTCTATGCTTTTGGAAGGCTCACTTGGGAGGCAGTGAACTTCTCGGTGCGGTATGCGCCGGCGATAGCAACGGCCACAACGCTCGCAGGTGCGGTGTCTATCGTAAGCGGCATTTGGCTAGTGCTGGAGCAATCTGGTTTCGTCCCACAGAGTGACATCACGCCATGGGTCTTTGCCATTTCCGCATTGATCTTCACTGGCGGGCAATCGCTACAAGCGCTGAACAGGAATACAGGCAGGGTCGTGGCTCCATTGCGAGGCAGCACCGGTGGCAGGCTTCTAACAGGTCCCGAAGCTAACAAGGCAGCCGCCGCGAGCGGGTTCACACAGCCACCTTACGCGCCCACAGTTGCAGCAGAGGGCCAAGTCTCCCCGTCCGTGCGCCTTGTCCGCTTCTATAACCCGAGCGCGCCTGTCGGCGGCGGGCTAGCACCGGGAATGGCGGGCGCCTTTGTCGTTCCCGTGAGTGAGGTCGAAGGATTAACGGCGACGCAGATACAGGCGAAATTCTCGTTGCCGTACACTCCCACGATGATGTCTGACTGTAGCGCGGCCGGTGTCCAAGCTCGCGTAGGCATAACCGGGGCGCTATTTGGCATGCCCGGCGGCGGGGTCCAGGTGGAGCTACTTGGAAATGGCGTCTTCACGCATTCCCGCCCGATAGCCGTGATAAAGCCCGGAGGATGACAATGGCCATGTTGAAATCCGTTGAAGGAAATCAGATTACACTCAAGTCAGGTGTTGTTGCCACGTTTCCCTTTCCTGTCGCTAACGCCCTGGAATTTGGCGACATTGTTGTTGTTCGGCTTCAACCCCCCAGAGGAACTATCTTCAATGAGAATGTCTTTGGGGTTGGGGCGGATGGACAAATACTCTGGCAGATTCGGCCAGAGTATCCGCCGACAGAGGATGTTCCGTGGGGAGGATTAGAGGACAGAAACGGGCAACCCGTATTATCGAACTGGCAATCGAAGGTTTGTTACATTGATCCGAAGACGGGAATTGTGACGCAGCGAGGAATGTCGGTACGGTAAACCCGGGAAAAAGGGACACTGGACACTGCTGATTGTTTTGGACAACGATGGACGATGACGGACGAGGATTGAGAAGACTAGAGCGGCGCAACAGCGCCGGGAGCCAGTGGCGCGCTCGCTCGTTGCGCACGGTGCGACCGTGCGTTTGGACGGCCGACGCGCTGGGGCATACGACGGTGTCGATCTCCGATCCGGGCGGCCGGTTCAGCAAGACGATCTTCGCCGATGGCTCGTTCGCCCAGAACGTCAACGGCGTGAACGGCGAGCCCGTTACGACCGACGCCGGGGGCAACAGCCTCCCGAGCGGCATCATCCCCTCGGACTTGACCATCCCGGCCGGCGGACGCGAGGAAGTCAAGATTGAACAGCGAAAGCCAAGCGATACGGGCAATCCCATCGCCACCTTCGACATCTACGATGCCACCGGCCGGCTGACCGATGTATACTTGCCGGCCGTGCCGGATCCGTCGAACAACAACGACCCTGTCGCGCCGCACTGGGTTTACACCTACGATCCGGCCGGCAATCAGCTCACGCAGGCCGATCCTAACGGCCACACGACGAGTTTCGCGTATGATGATCAGGACCGGCGGATCGGGCGGACGCTGCCGGATGGCGAATCGGAGAGCTGGACCTATGATGACTTCGGCCGGACGGCGACGCATACCGATTTTGACCATCAGACGACGAAGGAGACCTATTACGACACCGGCGTCCATGCTGGGCAGTTGGATACCGAATACCGCTATGCCGCGAATGTCGACCCCGCCACGGGGCAGGCGTCGGAGAAGACGGTCTACGGGTATGACGATCTCGGCCGCCAATCGAGTGTTGATGAGTACACGTGGGACACGGGCACATCGACATGGGATACCGTCCGCACCGAATCCACGGATTACGACCCCATCAGCGGCGGCATCACCGAAAGTGATGCGCCCGAAGGCAACGTGTACCATGCCTACGACCCGGCCACCGGGCGTTTGAGCCGCACCCGGACCGCGCACAACGACACGAGCTACGAATACGATTCTCTCGGCCGGCTGTGGCACGTGGTCCAGACCAAGCTCAACGGCCAGACCGTCAGCCTCACTACCACCTACGAGTACGATGCCGCGGGGAATCTCGACACGGTGACGCTGCCCAATGGCATCGTGACGGATTATGATTATGACGTGCTCAACCGCCTGACGCACAAGATCGTCATGAACGACACCGGCAGCACCCCGATCCCGGTCTTCGAGCAGACCTTCACGCTCCTGTCCGATGGCCAGCGCGATCATGTCATCGAGAATCGCTGGGATGGCAGCGGCAACCTGTTCTCGACGACGAAGATCGCGTGGACCTACGACAACGAGAACCGGCTGCTCACCGAGACGCGCGATGAAGGCAATGACGGCATACAGAACGACGGGGACTACACGGCCGCGTACACGCTCGACCTGGCCGGCAATCGCCTCGCCGCCACGACCGATCGCGTGGGAACGGCCAATGATGAGGTGATTACCGACTCATATACCAATCCGAGCAACGGCAAGTCCGGTGATGATCGGCTGTACACGCAAACCAGGACGGTCGGCGGCGTCGGGGGCACGACCACCGTCACCAATTACGCGTACGACGCCAACGGCTCGACCACGTCGGTGACGCAGGGCTCGAACGTCACAAGCTATACGTGGGACCTGCGCGGCCGGATGGCCTCCGCCACGGTCAACGGCACGACCACGCTCTACGGCTATGGCTCCGATGGCATCCGCGTGAGCGAGACCACCGGCACAGCCGCCATCCATTATGTGAACGACAAGGCCAATCCGACCGGCTACTCGCAGATCCTTGAGGAGAAGGCTTCGCCGGCGGCCGATCCGTCGCTCTCGTACATCATCGGCAACGACGTGATCGCCCAGGCGGGCCCTGGATCGGATGCTTCGACCAAGGGCTATTACATCTATGACGGGCACGGGAGCGTCCGTGGCCTGGCGAACGGCGGCGGCACCTTCGTCTCCGGCAGCGGCTACGAATACGACGGGTTCGGCGTTGGCCTGAACTTCACCATCGCCACCGCCGCCAGCCATCTCCTGTACACCGGCGAGGCTGCGGATGCCGTGACCGGGATGTATTATCTGCGAGCCAGGTTCTACAACCCGAGCATCGACAGGTTCAACAGCTTCGATCCGGCCGAGAATGACACGGCGAGTCCGCAGAGCCTCCACAAATACCTGTACGCCGGGGCCAACCCGATCATGTACGGCGATCCGAGCGGTCACGATTGGAGTCTGTGTGGAATTACAGTCAACATGGCGACGATCGTCCGCGTCGGGCTTGGCATCGGATTTGGTGTTACAGGTGCATGGAACCTCGCGATGGCGGCGATTCATTTGCAGCGGGCGTATGCGGCCAGCACAAGCGGTTCCACAAATGTGACGATCATCGGCTGGATGGCCCTTTCCATCCTTGAGGCTTGGACCGGCAAGGCAAACATCGACGTGGCGAACGCGCTACTCTTCGGCGTCGCGACCCCAACGATCCCATCCAGCGGATTAGGTGTGCTTTGGGCAGCGTTTGCGACGGCAGGCAACAATGGCCTGTTGATGGGCGAGGCCGTTTGTGCCCTTAGCCCGGCGCTCGCAGGAACTATTGCGAATGCTGCGGGAGCGTTCCTTGCCGCCAGCACTCTTTTCTCCACAAGCTTCGGATCTGGCGGTAGCCTAGAGGACACCTTACGTGCACGGGTCGCGAAGGCGGTGCAAGAGAATTTGACCGCTAAGGGTGATCTGTATGCCGACGCCACTTCGCTGAAGAAGCTGTCCGGGCCGACAGAGATGTCGTCCAACAAAGACCCAACCCTTGGGCCAAATCAGGTTCGCTATTACGCTACGATGGAGAATGAGGTTACTGGCGAGGTCACGAACTACTCGGTCAATTATGATCCAGACACCGGGCAGTTCGGCATTATCAAGAAGTCGTCGATACAGCCCTGATTTGAGGTCAACGCAATGAAGGCGCAGATCAGCTTTGACTTGGTCATGAAAGACAATATGCCCTTCGTCGAGGGCACCTTCCTGTTGCCCGACCATGATTGGCAGGTCTTCATTTTTGGGCCGGACTCGACTGTCTCCGAACCGGAAGTCAATGCGAAGGGGAGATGGGAGAGTGGCGTCACTGGCGTATTTGTCAAATGGCCCGAGTCTCTGACATTGAATAAGAGTGAAGTATTGAGAATATTGTCTGAGCATCTGGGCGTTACCGAGTGGCAGGAAGTAAACGGTCCTGACTCCATCCAACTTCGCTAAGAGGACGGAGCACTGGACGGGCGCTACGCCCCGACAAAAGGGACACTGCTGGCCCCGACAAACGGGACACTGCTGATTGTCTTGGACAACGATGCTGGAAAAAGGGCTGGAAAAAGGGGACACTGCTGCGCTGGTCCAGCGATCTTTCGAGCGGCAAAATCGCTGTTTGTTGCGGCAGAAGCGTAAGATTTGGAGGACGATGAGCGATGAGAAACGAGGACTGAGAGGAAATCAATGCAGCAAGGAGAGCAACAATGCGCTGCGTGGGCTTGGTATGCACGCAGAGGAAGCCCGGAGCGTCAGCGCAAATGTTGCGGCCTCACGCGGCGCGGCGGAGCGTGACGATGGGCAGGTCATGCTTGCCGTGGAGGAAGCTCACGTCGAGTTCAAGTCCGACGCCGGGCTGCCCTCTCACCAGCGTCACGGGCTTGGCGCAGGGCAAAGCGCGGGGCCAGGCGGAGCGCGGCTCGAAACGCGGGCGGCGGTTGGCGGGGAAGATGCGGTGATAGACCTCGTCGGGCGTCCTGCCGCGCAGCGACGTGTGCGGGCGGTGGGCGTTGTACCAGAGAATAGATTCTTGCAGGTTTCGCGCAAGCACCTTCCGCCTGAGCGGCATCAAGAGCCATCGCCGAATGCTCGTCTTGAGCGTGAGGATGACGCGCTCGATGAGGGCAATGCTGCCGTGCTGGCCGACAGCACCGAAGCGCAGGGCGAATGCCCTTGCGGCGGCACCACTCCTTGAAGCCGTCGCACCAGAACTGCGCGCCCTTGTCGCAGACGCCCCCGAAAAGGGGATAAGTACAATCCTGTTCGGCCCGCTCGTTGCACCCTCGCGCCGAGGTTGGGAGCGAGCACGATTGAGGTGGGAGATGCACCTGCTCCGACGTGCGCAGAGGATCGGGCTGGGATGGAATGGGTTATTTCCGGCGCAGCATCAAGGGCCACGACGCGGACGGCTTGCGCATCCGGCGTGTCAGATCTCGAGGGCTTGAGCTTGGCGATGTGGGCCTCCAATTCGTCCAGTTCGGCCCAGCCGATGAAGTAGAACCGGATCATCTCGATCGTCCGCAGCGTCGGCTTGCGGCCCGTCCACAGCGCGATCAGCATGCAGACGATGATCGCCAGGTACACCTGGATCTCGATGCCGTTGGCCCCGATGGCTCAGCAGGTGCCGGCAGCCCAGCACGTACTTAAAGAATCGAAAGAACAGTTCCACGGTCCACCTTTTCCGGTAAATCAGCGCCACCACCTCGGCCGGCACATCCAGCAAGTTCGTGGCGATCAGCAGCACCTCGCCCTGCTCCGGCCCGCCCGCGTCCGTTGTGGCCGCTGCGTTTGCGGTGCGGCGTGCAGGCGATCTGGATCAATCGCAGCGGCTGCTTGCAGTTCGTCCCGCTTGCCCTCGCTGCCCAGCCAGACGATCTGGTCGCTGACGATGCCGGCCGCCTTCGCCTCGGCCGAGAGCGGACCGCTCCTCGATGACCTGGTAGACGCTGTTGTCCCGGACGCGGCAGACGAAATGCGAGCCGATATCCACGATGCCCTGGAACAGCCGGAAACAGCATAGCCGCGGTCCTTGACGTAGACCCGCCCTGACTGCAGATGCCCCAGCAGGTGGTCCACCTCGGAGGCATCCGCCACCGTCAGGTCCATGTCCGACCGGCACCCCCTTGAGCGGCTCGAAGTGGGTGTGCAGTTTGATGTCCCGCCCCGCCCAGGCCGACCCCACCAGCTCGGCCAAGGCCGTCAGTTCCGTGCCATCGACCGCCGTCAGCACCCCGGGCAAGTCGTCCAGGCGGGCGTCATGCGTCAGCGGCCGCAGTTGCCGCCCAGTTCGGCAATGATCGGCTTGAGCAGACCGGCGTCAAAGATGCTGCCGGCCTCGCTGAGAGCTGCCCAGGCTGGTCGGCGAACACGTCCAGTTCCTTCTGGACCTTGCGCAGGTGGCTGGCCTGGACCAGGCCGCGTAGGCTGGTGATGATGGGATTGAAGAAGAACAGCAACTGCAGGGCGATGTACTGGTCGAAGTGCAGGATCGCGGTTGCCGGCCCTGTCGCGGGCGGTGCCGGGTCGTGCAGACGATCCAGCAAGGGCAGGATCTTGCCGAAGTACTTGAAGTCCTGAGCCGATCTTCCGTGACCGGCTCTCGCTTGGCGCTCATGGCCCGGCATCATGGCAGGCTCGGCATGGCAGTCGCAATGCGTAATATTGCTATTCAATGCACCTTTCGCTTTTATTATTGGGCGAGCAAGCGGAGTGCCGAACGGGATTGGGACATGATTCTTTCCTCCCAGTTCTTTCTTCCGCCGCTTGAACCTCACAGACAGAATGAATTTTTTCAAGCCTTTTGTCGCAATCCTGCCGAGACCGGGACCCCAACGAAAGCAGCCGTGATCCTCCCCAACCCCATCCTCACCGCCGACCCCAAGACCACTGATCTCCAATCTGACATCCCCGCCCCCAACTGCGAAACGGACTCCGCCATTCCGCTCCTCCGCAATCCGCAATCTCCAGCCCCGCCGCGTCTCCGCGGTCAGCCTTCCCCAATCGAAAATCAAAAATCAAAAATCCCCGAACGAACCCACCGATCTCCCCGCCCCAAGCCCGCAACCTCCCGCCGCGCCAGAGCTTGCAGTTTCCACTCCCTCTCCCGCGCACTCTCCCCTGCGATACGAACCCACGGGGCCGGCCGCGCCCTCCCCTATCGCTGCGCCATCGCCACCCCGGTATCATGCCCCCATGGCCATCCTCCACGTCAAAGTCGTCCCCGGCTCCTCGCGCAATCGCATTGCCGGGCGATATGCCGACGCCATCAAGGTCCAGGTCTCCGCGCCGCCGGAGAAGGGCAAGGCCAACGCGGCCGTCATTGATGTCCTCGCCCAGGCTCTGGGCGTTCGGCCCGCGAGATCGCCCTCACGGCCGGGCAAACCCAGCCGCGGAAGACGTTTACAATCGCCATGGATCAGGCCGTGCTCGATGCGAAACTGGCGGAATTCCAATAGCTTGCGCCGGCCTCGGCAGGGTAGAATACCATCGGGAAGGGCAACCGGAGTCTTCACTATGAAGCTGTTCGCATTCATTACTGCGGTCGTGCTCTCATCGGCCGCCTGGGGCCAGGTGATCTTCGCTCCGCCGCCCGCGCCCGTGCGCTACGACAGCGACTATGAGCAGGCCATGCTGCGGCTCAGCGTGCTCAGCCAGCCGAGGATCGTCATCGTCGTGCAGCCCAATGACGCGGAGAACCCCGTGCGGGTGTTCAACGTGCCGCTGATTCCGCCGCCGATGTCGGATCAGGCCATGCTCGAAGCGGGATACGACCCCCAGACGGGCCAGCCGCTGTTCTTCCGCAAGCGCGACCTGCTGCCGCCGGAAATGCGCGGCGAAAACCGCCCCGCGCCCCTGACAAGGCCCAGTGCCGAGCCGGCGGGCGGCGAAACTCCCCGCAAGGGCCAGGTCGTCATCAAACCATATGTGCCCCGCGAGGGCAGCACGGGCGCCGGCCGATGATATAATGGCGGGCATGAAAGGGCATGGTATGAAGATCATCGCGAGTTTCGTCGTCATCGTGTGCGCATCGGCGGCGTGGGCGCAGTCTACGCGCCCGGCCCCCGCCTCCCCCAGCGCGTCGGAAGTCGCCGACCAGCAGTTCAAGACGATCTCGGCGCCGCGCAACCCATACCTCATCGCCCCCGAGCCGTATATCGTGGACGATCCCAATTCGATCAAGCCCAAGAAGTTGGAGGGCGAGAAGCTGCTCCCCGAGGACACGCGCATCTTCGATCGCCTGGGCCGGCTGCGCCAGACGGCCGACGGCAAGCCCGAGTTCCTCTACGAATCCGACGGCCAGACGCAGGTCGATGCGCCGATGCTCATCCTGCCCAACCTCAAGCTTGCGCAGATGGAGCGCGCGGTGCAGGCGGCCACCGGCATACCCAAGTTCATCATCACGGGCACGGTCACCGAATATGGCGATCGCAACTACATCCTCATCGAGAAGCTGGTGGTGTCCAGCGGCGTTCCCGTGAAAGAGATGAAGAAACCCAGTGATCAGTAGTAACTGATGACCTTTGCCTCGCCAATCTGGCTGCTGGGGCTGGTCCCCTGGGCGGGGATCGTGCTTTGGCTGCTCTGGGGCCGGCGCCGGCGCGAGGATGTGCCGTTCCTCGAGCTTTGGAAAGGTCCGGTGCAGAGCCCGGCGCCCAAGCGTGCTTTGCAGGCGCCGCCGCTCTGGGTGAGCGCTGCGTTGGCCGCGATGCTTCTGGGCATCCTTGGGTCGGCCCATCCATTCCTGCGGCTGGGCGCGAGCGCCGGCCCGAGCATCAGCATCATCGTCGATCGGGGCGCGAGCATGTCCGCGAGGGGATCGAAGGAACTGCGTTTTCGCGAACTCGCTGAAGCGGCCGGCAAATCCATCGCCGAGCAGTTCGGCCAGGGCGCCGTGGATCTGGTCATCGTGCCGGGGCAGGATGTCCGGCACAGCGATCGCGCGGGGTGGGCGAAGCTCGTCAAAGATCTTGCACCGACTGCCGTGAATACGGACGCGGCGCTTCAGGCGGCGATTGGCGAACGCCTCGGGGCAACCGATGGGCCGATCATGGTCCTGACCGATCGGGATATCAAGATCGACAGCAGCCGCGTCGCGATGATCCATCCTCAAGCCGGCATCTCGAACGTCGGCATCGTCGCGCTGGCCGCACGCCAGCGCCCGGCCGGGCAGGTGATGGTTCGCGTGCGCAATGATTCGGCCGAATCCCGCGCTCCGCTAGGCCTGCTTGTCGATGGCCGCGAGGAATGGCGCGATGATGTGCAGCTTCCGTCGCGGGGTGGCGAGAAGGATTATTTCATCGATCTGAAAAGCGTCGGGAAGATCATCGAGGCCGTGCTGGACGTCCACGATGATCTGCCGGCGGATGACCATGCGTATCTGGTGAGCCATCGCGCCTGGCCAGTGGTGGAGGCGAAGTCTGCATTGCCGGCAGAAGTGTCGCGGATGATCGAGAGCTACCGGCGGCTCTATCCACCGGGGCCCGAATCCAGGCACATCGCAGTCGTGAGCTCGGCGGATGCGCTGGCGATGGACGAGGCGGGCGTGATCGTCCTGGCCGGTGCATCAGCGCCGAGCACTCAACCGGCGGGGCAGGTGCAGCGGTCGGAGCATCCTCTGACCGCGGCGGTGTCGAGTTTTCCTTCGGCTCCTCCGGCTGCCGAACCGCCCGTGGCAGGAGGGTGGACGACCATCATCAGCATCGAAGGCAAGACTCTCGTGGCGATTCGCGAGAGCCCGGTCCGACAAGTCTGGATCGGTTTCAACGATGAGAAATGGGCCACCAGTCCGTCGTTCGTGGTCTTCTGGACCAACGTTTTCAACTGGGTTGGCCAGGGCGTTGAGGCATTCGATTCCCAGCCGGCCGCGCAGCTTGCCGGCCAATGGTCTCTGGTGCGCGGCGACGGGAACAGGGCCGAGCCGGGCCTGTGGCCCGGTGTCTGGCGCGATGGTCAGGGCACGCTCCGGGCAGTCAACGCCGGACGCATCGAAGCACCATCAGCACCAGGCGGCGATTGGCATGAAAGTCTTCGGGATCTCGCCGCGCGCCACTTCCCCAATCGGTCCGGAACGGCCATCAGCAGCGTGCTCATTATCCTGGCGCTGGCGGCGATGCTGCTGGCGGCGGCGACGTGGCGGCGAGGTCCATCTCTGCCGAACCCATCTGTGTGAATCTGTGTTCATCCGTGGTTCCCACCGCATTCAGATCCGGAAGATCGCCCCCAGTTTCTTCCCGATGAACGCGTTGGCCGACAGGATCGTCAGTGTCAACAGCAGCATCGCCCACACTCCTAGCGCGCTGGCGATATACAGTCCATCGCCCAGCCGGTTGGACAGGTCGAGGATGGCCTTGGTGATGGGGAAGTAGTCTGTTTTCTGCGCCAGGATGAGCGAATCGCTCACCTCCAGCATCGCGAACGCGAATGCCAGCAGGGCGCCGGCGATCAGGTTGGCCAGAATCAGCGGCATGGTGATTCTGCGCAGCACCGCGAATCGCGATGCGCCGATGTTGGCCGCCGCCAATTCCAGGTCTCGCGGCGTCTGCTGCAAGCCGGCCACCGTGGAGCGCACGACGTAGGGCAACCGCCGCGCCGCATAGGCGATCACCAGCAGCACCACGGGATACTTCTGCACATCCAGCCAGATCGGCGCGCCCGCGCCGAGCTTTTGCTTGATGCGGATGCTGATGGCCAGGTATCCGAAGGCCAGGATGATCCCCGGCACGGCCAGCGGCAACATCGCAAGGGCGTCGATGATCCCGCGCGTGCGGATGTTGCTGCGGACGATCACGACGCCGGCGGCGATGCCAATCAGGACCGCGATGCCCGTCGCCAGCACGGCGTAGCGCATCGAGTTGACGATGGAGGGAAACGCCAGGTCGTCGACCAGCGCATCCTTGAAATGCCCCAGCGTGAGCTTCGACGGCAGCAGCGTCTTGTACCATGCGCCGGTGGACGAGAAGCTCGTGAGTATGACGGAAATGTGCGGCAGCACGGCCAGGAGGAAGACCACCAGGAACGGCAGGGCGGCCGCGACAGCTCGCAAGCCGTGGAGCCGCTGTGGCGTCGAAGCGATGGAGGCCTTGGTCGTGGCCGCGTCGAATCCCCGGCCGAGGAGCACCTTGCCGATCACGTACAATCCCACCGATACCAATAGCGTCACCACCACCAGCGCGTAAGGCAGAGGGTTATCGGAGATGTCCGTGATCTGCTTGAAGATCTGCACCGGTGTCACCCGGTTGTAGCCAAACATCAGCGGCGTGCCCAGCTCGGTGAAGCTCCAGATCAGCACCAGGGTCGAGCCCGCGAAAAGCCCGGGGCGGATCAGAGGCAGCGTGACGCGGCGGAAGATGGTGAAGCGCGAGGCGCCGATGTTGGCCGCGGCCTGTTGCATGGTCGGGTCGATGTTCGCCAGCGACGCCTGCACGTTGAGCAGCATGATCGGATACAGGTGGAGTGCCTCGACGATGACGATGGCGATAATGCGCCCGGCGTTGCCGCCGCCGGGCTGGAGCCAGTCGATCCCCAACGGCGCGTGCGGCGCGAAGATCTGTGTCAGCGGGCCATATCGCGCCAGCACGAGCTTCATCCCCAGCGCGCCGACGAACGGTGGCAGCACCAGCGGCACCAGCAACAGGCCCGAGAGCAGCGCTCGGCCGGGAAAATCGTAACGCACGCTCAGCACTGCCAGCGGCAGCGCGATCAGCAGCGATGCCAGCGTGGTCCACAGCCCGATGTTGGCGGCGTTCGTCAGGCCATCGACCAGTACCTGGTTTCGGAAGATCAGACTCACGTATTGAAATGTCACATGCCCGGAATTGTCGGTGAAACCCCGCGCGACCACCTGGGCGATCGGCCAGATGAGAAAGACGCCGAAGAACACGTACAACAGCGCCGCCAGCAGAAAATGCCCAGTTGTCCGTCTTTCAGCCATGGGCCTGCCTCGCCACGCTGGCGTAGTGCGAGCGGAACCTCCTGCCCCATTCCAGCCGCCGCTCGGCCTTCCACTGATCGGCGTTGCCCTTCTTCTCGCGATCGGCTCGCTCTTTGGAGAATGCCTTCACCTCGCTCAGCTCGATCGGCAGATCGGCGAGCTTCGCCAGAAGCATCTCGCGCTTTGCGGCATCAGGAACCTCCAGTATTCGCCGATAGGCATCCTTCAGATCGTCGTAATTGTCGATCCACGCGGCCGTCCACACCTGGTTCATGTCGGCGAGATCCTTCATCCACTGCGCCCGCTGGTTGAACCCCGCCGCCGTGGCGAAGGGGTCCATGTCGTCGACCCAATCGCTGTGATCGACGCCGCTGCCGAACAGGTCCTGCCGGATCGGGCTTCGGCGCAGCGCCCGCTGTGTCGGGCCATTGGTCGCGCCGACCTTCAGAATCCAGAGTTGCTGGCCATCGCGCGAAAGGATGAACTCGATGAACCGCGTCGCCAGCGTGAGCTTCTCGCCGCGAACTCCCGCCAGGATCGCCACCGGGTCGGGCGTTATCGCCGTCGCGCCTCGCGGCAACACCACCTTGCAGCGGTTGGCCCCCACCATCTCCTGGAAAACCCGGCCATAGAAGTCGATCGTCACTCCCGCGGCCGCCTGGCCATTGCCGACATCATTGGGGACGTGATTGGAGTTCTCGGTCAGATATCGCGAATTCGCGACGATCCGCAGGAGCTGCCCCATCCCCAGTTTCCATCCCGCCGCAATCGCGTCGTCATAGCCAGGCTGAGTCGCCGGGCGCGTCGTGCCGCGGGCGTCGGCGAACTTCCGCTCCGCGGTGGCCATGTTGTGCTGAAGCACCATCCCATACGCCACGGTTGCCACGCCGCTATGCGTCGGATCGGCGAGGGCGATCAGGTTCACCAGTCGGGGATCGGTCAGGTCGGCCCATGTCTGTGGCTCGCGCACGCCCGCCGCATCACACACGTCGCGGTTGTACACGATGCCGAAGCCGCTGAGGCACGCCCCGACCCATGTGGGCCCGGTCTGATGCGGCTCCGTCTTGTTGTCGTACAGGGCCACGCCCGCGAGGTTGTCCTGGGGAAACGCCTCTCTCAGGTCGATCTGCAGGGGCTGAAGGACGTTGGCGGCCTTGAGCCTGACGAACGTGTTGTCGCCGCCGCCAAACACGACGTGCAGATCCGGCGTGAAATCGGGCGGAAGCTGACCCGAGTCGCCGTGCGCGGCGGTGTAGATGCTCTTGAGCAAGCGCAGCATATCCGACGATCCGCCGGGCATGCGATAGTCGATCTTCACGCGCTGGTGGTATTTGCGGGCGCACCACTGCGCGAACGCCTGCTCGAACTCGTGCCGAATGTCCTGATTGTGGGGCGTCACAACCACGAGCGTCTCCGCGTTGCTGGCTTTCGTTTCGCGCGGCGCGGAAGGCAACAGCCTCGCTCTCAGCGCAAACGGCAGCGCCAGGATCAGTGCGAAGAGGATGAGATAAACGTACTTTTGCATCCTGCTCGTCTCGGGCGACTATTCCGGCAGCAGCACAACATCCTCGGCCGAAAACTCCACGCACAACTCCTGCGGCCCATCCAGCAGCGGCGAGGCGCAGATCATCCGCAGCCGCTCGCCCGATACCTGTATGACATGCTCGCTCGTCTCGCCGAGGAATGTGTTCTCGACGGCACGCCCGCTCAGGCGGTTGACATCATCCCGCACGATCGACCCGCTGGCGATGCGGATATGCTCCGGGCGGATGCTCACCATGACCTCTTGTGCCGCCGGTGCCCCCACCGGCGGTTTTGCCACCAACGGTTTTCCCGCCAGTGAGTGTGCTGGCGGCACCATCGCCAGGATTTCTCCGGCGGCCGTGCGCATGCGCGCCAGGCCGCCCTGGCGCGAGATGATCCTCCCGCGAAGCAGGTTCGTCTGGCCGATGAAGTTGGCGACGAACGATGTACTCGGCCGCCGATAAAGCTCGCCGGGTGTGCCCACTTGCACCAGCCGCCCGTCGTTTAGAATCCCGATGCGGTCGGCCATCGACAGTGCCTCTTTCTGATCGTGCGTGACGTAGACCGTCGTGAACCCCGCCGACTTGCAGATGCGCCGGATCTCGCTGCGCATCTCCTGCCGCAGTTGCGCGTCCAGGTTCGACAGCGGCTCATCGAGTAGCAGGCACGCCGGCCGAACCGCCAGCGCCCGCGCCAGCGCCACGCGCTGCTGCTGACCGCCGGAGAGCTGATTGGGCTTGCGGTCGGCCAACTCGCGCATCTGCACTAGCGACAGCACCTCGTCGATCCGCTGCGCCTGTTCCTGCCGCGAGAGGCCCCGGACGGACAGGCCAAAGCGAATATTCTCGCGCACGCTCATGTGCGGCCAGAGCGCGTAGCTCTGGAAACACATCACGGCGTTGCGCCGCTGCGTCGGCAGGGCGGTGACATCGTCATCGTTGAAGAACAACCTCCCGGCCGTCGGCTCGAGCAGGCCGGCGATCAGGCGCAGCAGGGTGCTCTTGCCGCAGCCGCTCGGGCCCAGCAGAAAGAACAACTCGCCGCTGCCAATCTCCAGGCGGATGTCGCGCAGGGCATACGTGCTGCCGAAAGCCTTGGTGATGCCCTCAAGCCGCAGGGAAGTCATAGGGCGGGGCATTGTACTCGATAATCCCTCCAAGGTTTACATTACCGCAAGTGCCGCTTAACCTGATCTTCGCCATGCTCGATCGTCTCTCCCACCGCCTGCTCACTCTCCTGCAGCTCACGCGCATGGCGCTCGTGTTCACCGCCATCTCCAACAGCCTCTGTACGCTGCTGCTGGCGCTGCGGCGCGATACTCCGGCCGGCTCGGACCTCTTCCTGCTTCTCGACTGGCGACTCATGCTTCTGGCCGCGCTGGTCTCCATCGGCCTCTATGGCTTTGGCATGTCGCTCAACGACATCATCGACCGCCGGCGCGACGAGCAACTCGCCGCACATCGCCCGCTTCCGTCGGGCCGAATCGGCCTGGTGACGGCGCATGTCATTTGCATCGCGCTGGGGCTGCTGGCCATCGCCGCCTGCGCCCTTTACAGCAATCTCGCCGCCGCCGGCTGGACGTGCTTCATCCTCCTGGTCTGGACCGGCATGTCCATCGCCTTCTATGACTTTGCCGGTAAGTACCTGGTCGGCATTGGCCTGCTCGCGCTGGGCTTCATTCGCTTCTGGCATGCCCTGATCCCCTCCCCGCAGCCGCCGGCCATTCTGGCATCCCCTGATCCTGTTCACGCATGTCACGATCCTCTCGGCCGTGGCCTATGCGTGGGAAGAGAAGCGCCCGCCGCTGACCAGGCTGCACTGGTGGGGCGTGCTCGGCGGCGTGGCTTTGGGCGATGTCATCGTGCTCCTGCTGGCCTGGTGGTGGTCGGTTCATAGCGGCTTGCAGCTTCACGTTGATCCCGGCGTCGGCATTCTATTCCCACTCGGCCTCGGCGGGGCGTTCATCCTGCTGGCGTGGTACATCCGCCGGCGCTTCGCGCACCAGCCGCGAGGCCGGGCAAACGCTCATGCTGACCGGCCTGCTCTGGCTGATCCTCTATGACTCGGCATTCGTGACGATCTACATCGGCTGGATGTGGGGCGTGGGATTTTTCTTCCTTGCCCCCGTCTCCTACCTGCTGGTGCAGTTCATGCGCGCCTGGGCCCGCATCGTCCTGGCCACCCATCAGCCCGACTTCAAGCGGATTCGCACGGTCATCTGAAGCGCCAAGCGTCAGCGTCCGCTCATGGCGGGGCGGGCGCTGACGCTTCCGCTTCAGATGAACGGCGTGGGCGCGACGGCGCCATTCAGTGCTCCTGCTCGCACCGCTCGTGTACGCAGACGCACGTCTGCTCCGTGCAATCATACGCGCAGGTTTCGCTGCAATAGAGCTTGCCGTCGCGAATGACGCCCTTGTCCGGCGGGATCTGGCAGAAACACTTGGGACAATTGCATTTGACAGGCTGGTCCATCTGGCACCTGAGGACATTTTCTGCTCGATGCGGGCCGAGGTCAAACCTACTTCCGTTTCCCGAACAACTCCGCGATTTTCGCCGCCACGTCCCCGCTGCGCATCAGAGTCTCGCCAACCAAAGCCGCCTTCACGCCCGCCGCCGCGAGTTTCCTCACATCCTCGGCCGTCGCGATGCCGCTCTCGGTCACGAGCACCGCCGAGTCTTCCACGAGTTCCGCCATCCGCAGCGTCGTGCCGATGTCCGTCTTGAATGTCCGCAAGTCGCGGTTGTTGATGCCGAGCAGGCTGTAGCTCTTGTGGGGAAAGCCGACCAGCCGGTCGCGCACGCGCATGAAGTTGTCCAGGTCGTGGACCTCGATCAGCACCGTCAGGTGCAGCTCCGTCGCCAGGATCTGCAGGTCCATGAGCTGGCTCATCTCCAGGCACTCGGCGATGAGCAGCATCGCATCCGCGCCGGCCGCGCGCGTCTCATAGACCTGGTAGGGATCGATGATGAAGTCTTTGCGCATCACCGGCAGCTTCACGTGCTGGCGAATTTCCTGGATGTACTGGAGCTTCCCCTGGAAATACTGCTCGTCTGTGAGCACGCTCAATGCATCCGCGCCGCCGGCCTCGTAAGCCCTGGCTATGCGGACGGGATCGAAATCCGGACAGATCACGCCGGCGCTGGGCGAGGCTTTCTTGACCTCGGCGATGAGGTTCATCCGCTTGCCCGTGGCGGCCGTTACAGCCTGAAAGAAGTTCCGCGGCCGCGGCAACTCCGCTATTTGATTGCGCAGGACATTGATCGGCACGCGCAACTGGCGCTCGGTGATCTCCTGCCGCTTGGTGGCGATGATCTTCTCGAGAATGGTGCTCATGGCGCTGGCGTTGCTGACGAACGGGCCGCCGGCCTGTACGCTATGCCGCGACGCCCACCGTCACGCCCCGGAAAACGTGACGAATGGCGTGCCAATGTAGAGTGGAAGATTGCGATGTCAATCGAGGTCACGCTGTCGGCGGCGCGGGAGCTGCGCGAGCCTGAAAGGCTGGCGGTGGCCCTGAGCTACGCTTTCCTGCTCCTGAGCGTGCTCTCGCCCATCCTCGCCTGGCGCCTGGGCGTGTTTCGGCGAGACGGCATTGCTGGGCCGGACCGCTGGGGCTCCGATGATTCCGGACTGAAATTCCTGCTGCTCATCGGCGGGGCCGTCCTAACGAATATCCTCTTCACGGTCGTCGTCTTTCAACTGCTGCCGCAGTTCCGGATCGAGCAGTTGACGCAGGAAGCGTGTGCGGCGGCCAGGCGGGTGGCGCTGCTCTTCCTGGCCCTGCCCGTTACAGCGAAGGATATGGCCTCCCCCGCGATACAGCAGCGGCAGTTGGCGGCCGGCATGCTTGCCACGGGCCTGGTCTTTGTGGCGGTCGCGCTCGGGTGCGCTCTATTCCGTCGCGATGGCCTGCGGCGGCTGGGGCTGACTGGCGATGGCATCCTGCCGGGCATTGTCTCCGGCATCCTCGGCCTGATCATCATCCTGCCGTGGCTCTTCTGGCTGATGCTGCTGCTGGATTACCTGCGGCGGAGTTTCTACCCGACCGCGCCGGTTCAGCACGAGATCTTCCAGCTCTGGCAGCAACGCGGCACGGGGCGAGGCTTTGAGTTCCTGGCGGTCTTTTCCGCTGTCGTCTTGGCGCCGCTCGCGGAAGAGGCCCTGTTCCGGGGATTGCTACAGAGCGCGCTTGCCTATCTCTTTCGCGGCGGGCAAAAGCGATTGGCCCCTCCGCCCCAGAGCCTTTCCCAGCCGCTGACTTGGCCCCTGGTGCTGTCCTACGCCACGCCACCGCCGCGCGCGAGGGATCCCGAGACCGTCCCCCGTTGGGCGGCCATCATCGTGGCCTCATTGTTGTTCGCCCTGATGCACCGCCCCTGGCTCATCACGCCGCCGATCTTCTGCCTCTCACTCGGCCTGGGCTACGTCTACGAGCGAACGGGCAATCTCTGGAGCAGCATCTTCATGCACGTCTTCTTCAATGCCTTCCAGTTTGGGCTGTTTCTGGTGATGCTGGGCGGCAGTGTCTGAAGCGGAAGCGTCAGCGCCCGCTCTGGACGAAGGGCCGGCGTGACGGCTCAGCAACCGCGCGGGAATACGGCGCGGAAGACGGTGCCATCGGTGGGCGAAGTCGTGAAATCGATGCGGCCCTTGAGATACTTCTCGCCCAGGAGCTTCATGCTGTAGGTTCCCAGGCCGCGCCCCGACCCTTTTGTTGAGAACGACCTTTGAAAGACCTGAAGCTGAACGGTTCGGGGCATGCACGCCTGATTGTGAACGCGGAACTCCACGGTCTGGCGATCCGCGCGGCAGGCGACGGTGACGGTCTGGCCGGGCTCCGATGCCTCCAAAGCGTTCTTCGCCATGTTTCCCAGCACCCGGAGCAACAGCGTGCGATCGCTGCAGAAGGAAATATCGGGAGATGCCGGATCGATGCGGAGCGTCCGGTTCTTTGCCGCCTCATGCTGGCTGTATGTCGCGGCCAGATCGCTGAGCACGGCCGATGTCGAGACGGGCTCCCACCGCAGGTGCAGATCGTCTTCCTCCGCCGCCACCAGGTCGCGTTGCGACTGGATCTCCTCAACGAGTTCGCGCGAGAGCGTCTGGATGATCTCTGCCACGGCAGGCACTTCGTGCGGCGCGACGGCCGAGATAAGCTGCGCATGGCCCACGACTCCGCCGGCCGTATTCAGCAGGTCGTGGAAGAAGATCCGTTCCATGGCCGCTCGCCGCTTCTCATGACTGATGTCCGTCAGCGAGAGGATCGTATAGACGCCGTCGCCGATCAGGATGGGCGTTGACGTGATGCGCAGGTCCAGGGCCTTGCCGCATTTCTGCAGGATGCGACATTCCTCCACGGCCGAGCAGCCCCGCTCCACCGAGGCGATGGCCCGGGCGGCGCCGCACGTCGTGCAGTGTTCCGTCGTGCCGCACCCCGCGCCCTGGCAAGCATGATCGCAATCAAGGATTTCGCCCGGCCGCCGGCCATAGATCTCCTCAACACGGCTCAAGCCCAGAAGCCGAAGCAGAGCACGGTTGGCGAAGACAATCTGTCGCTGCGCATTAAGGACCAGCAGAACGGCCGGGACGGCGTCCAGAAGCGTGCAGACCTCGTGCATCGCCAGAAACTGTTGGCACTGCTCACGAATGAGTTCCGTGGGCGCACGGTCGGTGGTAGTGCGGGGGTCGAATTCCATCGGCGTCTCAAGACTTATCATACGTTGACGGACGGGTTCGGAGCGCAGAACCAGACGGATTTCCACTCGCGCCTGGAGGTTCCATAGCCATAATAGTGTCCGCCTGCCCGCCGTGTGAAGGTGGATTTGCCCAGACATGGATTTGCCCAGACGGAGGTCTTTGCCGGACGGGCGGGGTCTTGCGGTGTTGGGCGAGCCGCCGGGAGAATCACTGGAAGGCGCGTTGCCTGGGGTGCGGAAGGTGGGTCCATCATTGATGCTTGGCCGGGATGGCCATGGCTTCGTTTCGCAGGAGAGAGGTGTGCGGGGAGGGCGTGGGATCCGCAAGCTCTGGTGCAGTGGGAGGTTGTGGGTTTGGGACGGTGGAATCGGTGGCTTCGTTCCGCGGAAGCGACGGAGCGACGAAGGGGGAGGGGCGGGGAGGGAGTTCGTTCTGAAAATGGGCGCGCGGGGGCGATGGAGGCCGTGGGACTTCGTTGGGCAAGCGGGAGTTCGTTCTGTAATCCGATGCCGCCCGCTCGTTTTCCCGGGTGGCCGAGAGCCAGGTTCGTTTTCGCAGGGAGCGATGAAGGGACCGTCCTTCGGGAAGCGAGTTCGTTCTTGCGCGGGGGCGAGGAAGGAGGCGATGAGGCACGCTGCCATGTTGGCAGTTCGTTTCGCAGGGCAACCACAGATGGAGACGGATGAGCACAGATGTAGAGAGGGGCTGAGTTCTTCAGGCTGCGTGCGGGGGAGCTCGTTCGGCAATTCGAGGGCGCGAGATGGAGCGGAGCGCAGGGGATTGGGCGGCGCTGATGGGAGCGGCGAGTGCGTGGAAATGGGCATGGGTTGGGTTGTCATTACTCCTCCTTAATACCGGCGGTGTTGCGCGAATCGGGCGCGGTTGCGCAACGGCGCAACGGTGGGCGGGGAAGGGAAGGGTTCAGGGAACGGGGGCGAGGGGCGCTGGCGGAGCTTGCGGCAAGCGAGAGGTATCTGCGTATCCGTTCCAGCTCCGTCCCCGTTCCAGGTTCGGCGCTGCTGATGGCCGACATGGGCAAGGACGGGCCTCAAACGTGGGATGGGACGGGCAACCCGCCGCCGTATGTGTTCGACGGGAACACCTTGAGCATCACGGGGACCGGGCCGAAGGCCATGGCCGGAACCAGCGTGAACAACAGCGGCGGCGCGACCTGGGACGGCAGCGGGAACATCGTCATGAGCGGCGGGGCGACGTTCTGCAACACGAGCACGGGCATCATGAGTCTCCAGACGGATGCGGGCATCGTCGCCGGCGGGTGAGTCAATGGAGCGAACCGGATAGCGCAGTCGATTGGTACTAATAGATTGTTGATAACCAAGTTACTATGTATCGCAGAAATCTGGTCCTTTACCTATTGCAACGGAACGGCGGCGGCGGTAGGATGCAAAGTGGCTTGCTCGGCGGCTTCGCGTGGTGGCGAGGGCAGCGCGGCCGCGGGGCAGGGAATAAGCGATGCGCGAGGCGAGGCGCACGGCACAATCAAGGGCCTGCGGTTTAGACCTTTCCTCATGTCGGGGCGAAAGCTCGCGCGGAGGTGGTGCGCGCGGCCGCGGCGACGGCGCCGGGCGGGCGGCAGCAGACGGTCGGAGCGAAGGCCGAGAAGCTGGAGGTGAAGCGGTGAGCAAGGAAGCCGAGAAGAATGAGCAGTAGCCGCAGTGTCCGCAGTGTCCCCTTTTTTCTGGCCGACTCTACCCCTTTGTTACTACAGCCCATCGAGCATCGACCGCATCGTCGCCTTCGTCACCATGCGATACAGACAGCCCCCGTTGCTGCGCCGCTCCCACAGCTTGCCAACGGTCATTTTCATAAGCGTTTCGGGCGTCTCGGCAAGGTGGGCACCCTTGTACTCGACGACCAGATATCGCCCGTCCACCAGCACCCCCACGAAGTCCGGATAATGGTAGCCGGTGGGCATCCGCAGCGTAAACGCGTGGTTCGGGCGGTTCTGGAGGTTGCGTACCCAGAACTTCACCTTCGGATGCTGGTCCAGGATCTGAGCACAGTCGGCTTCTTCCTTGTTCATCGCCGCCGGCGTGCTGTAGTAGTGTTTGCGGAACACGTACGGCCCTTCATAAAGACGGTTGGCGGCATACGACTCGCGCGGGAACTTGAACACCACGGCCGGGGTGATCTCTATCGGCGTCTGGCACTCGGGCAGCAGGAACTGCTCGAAGCTCCCCCGTAGCGCCGCCTTGCGGTGGTTGTCGATCTTGGCAGCGGCAGCGTCCGCCAGCCGGAAGCGGGCCGAGAGCAACTGCTCCAGCGTGTACCCCCGCAGGTCCAGAAGCCCCTTCACTGCCTTCAGCAGAAACGCCAGCTTGTCCTCATGGGTCAGGTCCAGCGCCGTCACGTTCCGCGCCAGCCACACGGCGAAGCCCGCCGCATCGGCCGGCCCACGCTCAAATAGCGCAAGCTGCCGCTGGATATCCTCAATGAAGCTCGTCTCCAGCTTCCCCTTGGCGTCAACATCCACCAGCGCCGCCTTGCTCAGCCCCGCCGGCAGGGCGAACTCCTTTTCACCCAGCAGCGGGTCGCGGTCGGCGATTCGCCAGTCGATTTCGGCAAACTGATCCTCGAAAAGCTCGTATTGCTCGCCCACCCGAATCGCTAGGGCCGGCACCTCGAACAATTCACCCATCGCGGCCGGGCTGGTCTCCATCCCGCGACCTGCGGTACAGTTTCTCCACCGTGCGCCGGTCCACCTCCGCCTTCACGGCCTCCATCAGGGCAACCTTCTCGTCCGTTTGAATCGCCCGGGGCGCTGTCCACTCAAGCTCCCGCGTGATCGCGTGGTACTCCACCCGATTCGCCAACCCCAGCGGCAACTGCGTCAGATCGGGCGCAGCCTCAACCCGCTCGGAAATGGTGCCGCCGGTCACCTGAGCAAACAGCGGAGCATCGTCCTCATCCTCCGGCCGCAGAATCGCCGCCGCCTCAAACTTGGTGAAGCCCGCGTCAACAATGGCATCCTGCAGGTTGCGGGCGGTTTCAATGAGATTCGTGCTGGTCGCGTAGGCGTAGGCCATGTTGAGCGCTGCGTGCTGCGCACCCGCGCGTAGGGCATTCGCAGCACGCGCCCAGAATCTGCTCCACCGCCGTCTTGCTCGACAGATTCGTCACCGAGCAGAGGATGTAGGCAAACGGGCAATCCCACCCTTCTTTCAGCTTCTGCACCGTGATGATAAAGCGCAGTGGGCAGGAGCGCTCCAGGATCGGCTTGTCCCCCAGCTCATCCTTCTTCCCCGTGACGATGGCGATCTGCTCCGGCGGGATGGCGAAGTCCTCAATCAGCGACCTGCGCACCACCTCGGCAGTTGCGTTCTCGTGCGTTTCACTCTCATTCTGCGCTTGGAACAGGACCACCGGGCGGATGTACTGCCCGCTGATGCTCTCCTCCTCGCGCACAACTCCTCAAGCTCTTTCTGCCGATTCAGCGCCAACCGCAGGGCATCCTTCCACTGGTCGGCCTTCCTCAGCTTGATGGGCAGCTTGATCATCCCATCCGCCTTGAGCTGCGCCGCCGAGCAGTGATACAGCACGTTTGACGGCGTCGGCGGGCTCTGATCCGGCGTGGCCGTCAGTTCGATGATGCACGATGGGCGCAGCCGCTGGAATGTCTCAAACGCCAGTGGCGTGCGCACGTTGTGCGCTTCATCCATCACCACGATCGGGTGGTGCAGGCGGATCACATTAGCCAGCGATGGCGTGATCAGCGCCGGATCGCTCTTGCCGTCATCCGCCAACTCTTCAGTCTGCCGGGCACTGAGCCCCGAGAAATGGGGCATCAGATACCCGTTCTGCTCATACACCTTGCGCAACTCAGGGTCGTTCACGCGCAGCGACTGAAGCGTCGAGACAATCACCACCGTATCCGACGAGAGCACCCCCGGCTGAACGTAAAGCGCCTCATCGATGGCCAGCACGGTCACCGACCCGCCGAAGTCCCTGTCCAGCGCCTCGCGGTACGGGTGGCGGCGGTTCTTCAGGGCCCTCAGCGTCTGGTCAACAATAGTGCCGGTGTGGGCCAGCCAGAGCACCAGCCCCCGCTCGGTACGCAGCAGTTCCCGCGTTGCCACCGCGATGGCGTTGGCGGCAATCACGGTCTTGCCCCCGCCCGTGGGCACGCGCAGGCACACGTACGGCAGGGCCGGCAGTTCCGTCACGGGGTGGTAGGGACGCTGGGTCAGCTCGTAGAACGCCTTGTCGGCCGCGTCGTTTGTGCCGATCTCGGCCACCTTGTGCAGATACGTCCGCAGCGTATCGAGGCAGTCTTCTTGATAAGGTTTGAGTGTGAACATGATGCAAGCCTCAACGCTGGCGCGTATAATCTCCGTCGCTATGCCGCCGCTTCTGAAGACCAACCGCTATCTCGCTTCCGCACCCGCCCGGCGCAGAATGCTGTACCGCAGCGCGTTGGAGTCCAGCGTCTTCGAGGGCGCTCGCGGGCTCGTGCGCAAGTCGGTTCATGACGCTTCTCCCCGCTCCAAGGCCCGCCCCAGGGCCTCGGCCAAGAGGCCCGCCAAAGGCGCATAGTCTCTTCGGTAGCCCGAAATGACGGCGTGCAGATACGCTCGCTTGCGGATGGCCGCTCCCCGACCAACCAGAGCATAATCCAGCGCCGGCAGGCCAGCCTGCATGGCCATCAGATCGCACACCCAGCGCCAGCCGCCCGTTGCCTTCGCGGAAGGGATGCACCATGAGTAGATCGGCCTGCACCTGCGCCATCGCGGCCGCAACCTGCGGCATCGCCGCCGGCCGGCAGGGGGTGAGCTTCCGCAGCGTCTCGCGTTCGATTCCCTCCATGTTCTGCGCCACCAATCGGGCCGGGGGCCAGAAGAAGCCGCCCTTGGACATCTCCACGCCCCGGTAGCGCCCAGCCCACTCGTAGATTCCGCCCAGCCAGTCCCGGTGCATTCGGCAGATCAACTCGGTCGTGAACACCGTGCGCACCGTGATGATCGACAGGTACGCCTCCTGGGCCGCCAGAAGCGCCTCAAACTCGGCCCGGTCCATCGCTCGCTTGCTGCGGATGCCCCGCTTGTTGCGCAGCACCGCTTTTCGCGAGCCCGGCTCGAACTGGCCCTCCACGCCCGCGGAGGTGCGATAGCGGCTGATGGGCGGTTCCTGGCTCATGGATGCTCAGTTCACCTTCACCTCATAAGGAATCTGCTTGAACGTGACACGCTCGCGCACAAGCCGCGCTGCGCCCAGCCGGCAGCCCTCGCCGTAGACCACCTTCGGCCCATCGTGGGCGGGCAGGGCCTCCAACACTTTGCCCGTCAGCACGTTCCCGCCCTCCGGCCGTTTGTCGCCGAGGATGCCGTTGAACAGCAGGTAGTACGCCGTGCTCCGGCACTTGCCGATCAGCGGGCTGCGCTTACTCGCCTCGTGGGGCAGGGGCTCGCCCGTCTCGGTGAAGAAGATGTGTCGGGCCAGATCGGCGAAGGTGACGGCTTTGCAGAGGTAGCCGGATTCGTCAAACAGCGGTTCACCGAGTGCGCAGTAGCGGAAGCCGCCGCCAAGCCCAGGCGTGTCACCGTAGCCTTCAATCGCCTTTCGCACCCGTTTCGCGGTCACCTCCCGTGCGATACCAGCGTCCATCTCCACGAGGATGAAGCGACGGTTCCCGCCTTGCGCCTTGTTCTGCGCCAGCACTGCGTGGGCTGTCGTTCCCGTGCCGGCGAAGGAATCGAGCACGAGGCAGCCTGCGGCGCGCAGTGGTCTATGACTTTCTGCACTAGCGCCAGTGGCTTTGGGAACGCGAACACGCGCTCCCCGAGTATGTCGCCAACTTCCTTCGCGCCAGACTGCGCTCGAAACTCTGTCCAGAATGAGGATGCCGGCATCCGTTCCTGCGTCTCGCTCAGGAATCGTTTCTTGCGAGGTTTCCCTGTTGCTGGATTAGGAGGCCACCAGATTCGATCATCCCGCAACAACTCGCGGTAGCCCGCTTCGTCCGTTATCCAACCCTTCGCGGGATCGGGCTCCCACACATTGGAGGTCCCGGGCCGCTGCATGGCGTACGAGTGCAGATTCGGGCGTTCGGCAGCAGTGGCTTTTCCGGTCAGCGGATCAGTAACGTAAGGGCCTCGCGGGTCACTGTCGGGGTTCTTGAAGTCGCTACGGTCAATACGCCGACCGAGAATAGACACCTCGCTCGATCTGCCGTACGCGACGATGTACTCGTGGTCCGGTGAAAGATTGGTCTTCACTCTGTTGTCTGTGTTGCGCGTATTCCATACAAACGACCCGATGAAGCTGGCCTCTCCGAAGATCTCGTCGAGGATCAACCGCAAATGCCCAACCTCTGTGTCGTCCAGCGACACCAAGAGCACGCCGTCTTCGTTTAGGAACTCCCGCAGAAGCGCCAATCGCGGATACATCATGCAGAGCCACTTGTCGTGGCGTGAAAGGTCCTCGGCCTCTCTCCCGACCACCTGCCCCAGCCAGCGCTTGATCTCCGGCGCGTTGACGTTGTCGTTGTAGACCCAATTCTCGTTGCCTGTGTTATACGGCGGATCGATATAGATGCACTTGACCTGTCCGGCGTAGTAGGGCAGGAGCGCCTTGAGGGCCTGGAGGTTGTCGCCCTGCACCAGCAGATTGCCGCTGCCCGGCTCGCCGACGCTCAGGGCCGCATCGCACTTGAGCATGCGATACGGCACCTCGCGATGGTGGTTGACGACGGCCTTCTTCCCGATCCATTCCAGTGTCGGCATGCAAGTCCCTTGGCCCGCGCTGCGGCCAATGAGATTACCCAATGGGCGGCAAATGGCAACCGCGCGAGAAAGCCGAAGGGGGTCAGGTTACACAAGTAGTTTCCGCCTGATAGCAGGATCGGGCAAATCCGCTCCACCTCCTTCTCTCCGCCCCTTTCGCCCATCACACCCAACAACCGAAGCAAACCCCGCGCCCGCGGCATGCCCGGCCCAGGCGCGCTGCGCAGATCGGCCGGCCCACACGCCAGATCCCGCGCTTTCCCCGCGAAAAACCCCACCAGTGTTGCGCCATGTTGCGCCGATGAAAACCGACTTGCGCAGCGATAATGGGATTATTGAAGGGCGCATCGATTGCCCTGTGCCTCAACCGATGAGCGAGGCGCGCGCCCGCAAGGAGTCATCATGCGCGCACTATTTGCTACCTACTGTCCACTATCTGCTATCCGCTTCCTGCCCGGCCGGCCTGCGACTCAGCCACGCCTGACTCAAGTGTATCTTCCACCCGGCTTGGGCCGCCGCGATCAATCCCCGGCCGCCGATGGGCGCTGGGGCCACCATGCCCCTGCGGCCGGCGCATATCCGCCCGCCAACTTCGTCACCGAGTCATCAGTGGGGCGGTCGGATCAAAGCCCCGCCAGATCGCCGGAATTGTCGGTGCCGATGTCCTGGACCTCGCTGCTGCCGCTGGCGACGGCCATCGTGCTGCTGCCGGGATACGGCACCGGGTATTCCTGAATCCCCCGGATGCGGACGAAGGTCGGCATCAGGTTGTGCCGCTTGAGCCAGGCAACGATCGTCTGCGCGATGGATTTGTCCAGGTCCTTGGCCTGCTCGGGCGTGACGTGCTTGAGGTATCGGGCGGCCGAATCGCCAATGTCAACGTGCGCCCGGCGGTTCATCGACTCGATGATGCGCTCGGCGTGGTCAGTGGCCTGCGGATCGGCCTCGACGATGGTGCCGATGTAGATGGTGGTAGGGGGGCTGGAGATTCCTTCGGCGTTGCGGATGGCGTCCTGGAGCGCCTGCTGCGGAGTGTCGTACGTGCCTGTATAATCCTCGCGGTCGTACGAATACGCGTACTTGGTCGGCATGAGCAACTCCCGTCAGTAACAACCCCACGAGTTCATTATTATAGCCGGCAGCCGGCCGCACGGCACACTTTACTACCACCGGCGATGCGCTGCGCTGAGCTTGGGTTACACGAAACACTCTGGCACTTGGGGCAGAAGTGTGTGCTCCTGCCGCCAAGCACGATCCGCTGGATCAGCCCGCCGCAGCGGCGACACGGCAGGGCCTCTCGCCCGTACACACGATGGCGCTTCTGAAACGACCCGGCCTTGCCGTTGCCATCGACGTAATCGCGGATGGAACTGCCGCCGCAGCGGATGGCTGATCGCAATATGCTGCGGATGGCTTGCGCCAGACGCTTTGCGTCGTCCGACGAGAGCGTGTCGGCCGGTGTTCGCGGGTCGATCGCCGCCTCAGATAGCGACTCATCGGCGTAAATATTGCCCAGGCCGGCGATGAGGCTCTGATCCAATAGCGCCGCCTTGATGACCCGCCGAGTGGCTCTGAGCCGCGGGAGCAGCTCGCCAGCGCGAATCGTGAGGGCATCCGGGCCAAGATCGGCGCAGATGGCGTCGCTGGAGTCGTGCAGGCGAATCCGGCCAAAGCGACGCGGATCGACGAACCGCAACTGCATCCGCTTATTGGGCCGGCCCGCATCCGTGAGATCGATAACCAAGTGAGTATGAGGCAGGACCGGCGCGGCAGCAGGTGCAACAGTCAGTCGCCCGGTCATCCCCAAGTGAACCAGAAGGGTTCGCATGCCCGTCAACCCCATCAGGATGTTCTTGCCCCGACGGAGCGGCGCTGCCACGATGCTTCCCTCAATGTCGCGCGAGAACCGCCCGGCCGCCGGCTCAACCATGTCGGCCCGCACGTGCCGCACCTGTGTGAGTTCCCGGCCAACCAGCGTGTCCCACAGGGATCGTATGATCGTCTCAACTTCCGGCAACTCGGGCATCTGCAACTTTCCCGCGCTGAGCGCATCCTAAAGCTGACGATTCGATTATACGGTAAGAGGCCCCGTATTATCCGACGGGCCGACCTCGTATAGTACGCATGGAACGCCTCCGGCGGTCGATGTGCTGCCGGGGGTATTTTTTGAGGAGCTTTCATGGAGCCGCAGATCGGGATCGCGCAGGCGCAAGCAACGGATCTGGCCGCCGAAGAACTCGCCGCTGTCGAAAGACTCCAGCAGGCCTATCACAACATGAAGGCCGAGCTGGGCAAAGTGATCGTCGGCCAGGAGGCCGTCATTGAAGAGCTGCTCGTGGCGCTGTTCTGCCGCGGCCATGCGCTGCTCGTCGGCGTGCCGGGACTGGCCAAGACACTGATGATCTCCACGCTGTCCCGCACGCTGGGATTAAGCTTCAACCGAATCCAGTTCACGCCCGACCTGATGCCTTCGGACATCACCGGCACGGAAGTGATTGAGGAGGACAAGACGACGGGCGGCCGCTCGATGCGGTTCGTACGCGGGCCGGTCTTCGCCAACGTCATCCTGGCGGATGAGATCAACCGCACGCCGCCCAAGACCCAGGCCGCGCTGCTGGAGGCGATGCAGGAGCACCAGGTCACGGCCGGCGGCAAGCAGCATCGTCTGCCGCAGCCGTTTTTCGTGCTGGCCACGCAGAACCCTATCGAGCAGGAAGGCACGTATCCACTGCCAGAGGCCCAGCTCGATCGCTTCATGTTCAACATCTATGTCGGTTATCCGAGCGAAGACGAGGAATTCCAGATCGTGCGGAAGACGACCACCGGCAAGCCTCCAGAGCTTTCAGCATGTGCTCAGCGGCGAGGATGTGCTGGCGCTTCAGGAGATCGTGCGCAAAGTGCCGGTGGCCGATCATGTCATCCGATACGCGCTGCAGTTCAGCCGGCTGACCCGGCGAACCGAAGGCAAGTGCCCCGATTTCGTAAACGAATACGTCTCCTGGGGCGCCGGGCCGCGCGCCAGCCAGTACCTGATCATGGCCGGCAAGGCGCGGGCGCTGCTCAAGGGCCGGTATCACGTGAGCACGGAGGACATCCGCCAGGTGGCGCTGCCGGTGCTGCGCCACCGCATCGTGACGAATTTCAACGCCGAGGCCGAAGGCATCAAGAGCGACACGATCGTGAAGAAGCTGATCGAAACGATTCCGCGGCAGCAGTATGACGAGCTGGACGCCAACATCGCCCGCGTGATGCGGGATGCGCCGGCGGCGAAGACGGCGTGAGGGCTCTGGTATCCGCGGGTGAGCATAGGATCGTAGACTGGAGATGCCCAAATGCTGAAGGAACCCCGCATCATCGATCGTGGCCGCGGCCCGGAAATCGAAGGCACGCGCATCACGGTGTACGACATCATGGATTATTACAAGCACGGTGAGCATCACACCTACATAGCCACGGCGCTGGGAATCGGCTCCGCCCAGGTGCTGTGTGCGATCAGGTACATCGAGGCGCACGAGGATGAGGTAATGGCCGACTACCAGCGGATCCTTCAACGCCACGCTCGCGGAAATCCCCCGGAGATCCAGAAGAAGCTGGATGAGGCGCACGAGAAATTCATGCGCAAAGTCGAGGGGTACCGTCGCTTGCAGAGGAAGGAAAGCGCCGGTGCCGGGATTGATGCCTGATGCTGACGTCATCGGCCACTTTGGTGCGGTTGTCATGATCTGCCGAAGTCCAGCATGGCGTCCGTTTTGGGAGGCGTCGAACGTGACCTTGTACACGTTTCCAGAACTCGGTTTGGGCCCGGATGCTGATGATGCAACCGTCTGGCGCGTCTGCCAGGCCAACGGCATCCTGCTCTTTACCGGCAACAGGAACAAGGATGGCGCCGAGTCTTTGGAAGCCACAATTCGAGCCAATACGACGGATCAGAGGCTACCTGTACTGACCGTGCCGGATGCGGATCGCATCCTCCGCGACAAAGCCTACGCGGAGCGCGTTGCAATCCGCTTGCTGGAAATCCTTGATGACTTGCCGCTGCTGCGAGGCGCGGCGAGGCTGTATCTGCCGTGAGGACTCACGCATCGTCTGACAACCATGACCACACAAGCCCAGGATATCGACTACCGCAAATACCTCGACCCGCGAACCCTCGCGCGCATCGGCTCGCTGGACCTGCGCGCCCGGCTGATCGTCGAAGGTCTCATGACCGGCATGCACCGCTCACCCTACCAGGGCGTGTCGGTCGAGTTCGCCCAGCACCGCCCCTACGTGGCCGGCGATGACACCCGCCACGTCAACTGGAAGGTCTTCGGCAAGACCGACAAGATATACCTCAAGCAATACCTCGAAGAGACCAACCTCCACCTGATCTGCGTGGTCGATGCCAGCGAATCCATGGCCTACGGCTCGATTGCCGATGACGGCGCCACCTGGACCAAGTACGACCACGCCACCGCCATCGCCGCCTCGCTCTCCTACATGGCCATCCAGCAGCAGGATGCGGTCGGCCTGGCCATCTTCGACAGCGATCTGAAGCACTACTTCAAGCCCAGCAACTCGCCGGGGCAGTGGAAGGTCGTCACCCAGGAACTCTGCCGGGTGCCGCGCCTGAAGAAGACCGACATGGGGCGCATTTTCGACCAGCTCGCCGAGAAGCTGAACCATCGCAGCCTCATCGTCATCCTGTCCGACTTTTTCGATGACCTCGATGGCGTGAAGAAGGGCCTGCGTCACCTGCGTTACAAGAAACACGAGCTGATGGCGTTCCAGGTGCTCGACCCCATGGAGATTGCCTTCCCCTTCGAGGACGTGACGCTCTTCAAGGGCCTGGAGGAGATGGGCGAGTTGCTGACCGAGCCCCGCGCCTGCGCGATGGATATCTCGAACAGCTCGCATTGGCCACCGACCAGCTCAAGAAGCTCTGCCGCGGCATGCACATCGACTACACGCGCATGAACAGCGGCGAGTCACTGGATATCAGCCTGAGCACGTTCCTGGCGACGAGAGCGGCGAGCATCAAATGAATCTGCGATCTGAAATCTGAGATTTGAAATCTGCAATGTCTTCCCTCCCGCTTCATCCTCTCCTGGCCTGGGCCGTGGTGCCCGTGTACCTGTGGGCCGGGCTGGGTCTGGCGTCGATCCCGATCATCATCCATCTGCTCAACCGCCGGCGCTTCCGCATCGTGCGGTGGGCGGCCATGGAATACCTCCTTCAGGCCCTGCGTAAGAATCGTCGCCGGCTGCGATTCGAGCAGCTTCTTCTGCTGTTCGTGCGGTGCTCCCTGCTGGTGGTGCTGGGGCTGGCATTGGCGCAGCCCAAAGGGTGTACCGACAACACGACCGTCGCAGCGCTGGGCGGCCGGCGCCCCGCCTTGCATGTGTTCGTCATCGATAACAGCTACTCCATGGGTTATGAGGCGGATCGGCCCAAGGCCAAGACCCACCTCGACCAGGCCAGGCTCCTGGCACGCCAGCAGCTCGACACGCTCACCGACGGCACCGACCAGGTCGCCGTTGTCCTCGCCTCGCGGTTGAACTCGACCCAGGATGCATCCGAGCGCGTGGTCCTTCGCCCGACCGACAAGCTTGCCGCGGCCCAGTCGGCCATCGAGCGCATCGAGCAGTCCTATCGCGGCACCGACCTGCTCGGCGCCTGCAGTCGGCCGCCCGCATCGCGCGCGACCAGCCGCGCATCGACAAGTTCCTCTACATCCTCGCCGACGGCACGCGCGGCTCGTTCCCCGAGGACCGCGCCGATGCGCTCAAGCAGGCCGGCAAGGAACTGGCCGATCTGTATTCGCCCGGCCACATTCGCCTGAACAACCTGGGGCTGGAGAATCAATGGAACTACGCCGTGCTGGACATCCGGCCGGAGAATCCGCTGATCCGCGCGGCTCGACAGCGACTTTCTGGTGGATGTTAAGGGTTATGGCGCCGGGCCGGAAGCAAAGCTCCAATGGCGTTTCGGCGACTCGCGCCAGGCGGAGCTTAAGAGTCTCAAGCCCGACCTCGACACGGTTGCCCAGCGATTCAGCAAGAGCGATCTGACCGAAGGCGGCTTTTTCCCGGTGACCGCGACGCTTGACGAGGTCGGCAAGTCGCCGATCGACAAGCTCCCCATCGACGATGCGCATTACCGGATCATCGAGGTGGCGGCCGATCTCAAGGTGCTGATCGTCGAGGGCGATCGCGCCTCCAGCAGCATCTCCGTCGATACCGCGCTGCTGCCCAAGTCCGACGAGGACCGCGGGTCGCACAGCTATGTCCGCCCGCAGGTCATCAGCGACCTGGAACTCGGCGGCAAGATCCTGAGCGATTATCGCGCGGTCATCCTCGCCAACGTCGGCTCCATCGCCGCGCCGCAGGCCGATCGCCTGCGCCAGTTCGTGGCCAACGGCGGCGAACTCATGATCTTCATGGGCGGCCAGGTCAACGCCGACGCCTACAACAGCATCCTGTATTCGCGGAAGCTGCTGCCGGGGAAACTGATTACGCGCAAGACCTCCGCCACCAGCGGCTTCACGTTCGATTACCGCCCCAACACCGCCAGCCGCCAGCTCGACATCTTCAAGGGCGACGACCAGTCGGGGCTGAACACGATCCCCATCCAGACGTATTTCCAAATGGAGATCGACCCGCAGCTCACGCCCGAGATCGTCCTGAGCTACCTTGCCGGCGAGAAAGAGACGCACGACCCCGCCATCACCGTTCATCGCCTGGATCGCGGCAGCGTCATCACGATCACCACCAGCGCCAATTCCGAGTGGAACAGCCTGCCGCAGTGCCCGGCGTACCCTGCTCTCGTCCACGAGCTGCTCTCGCGCAATGTCGAGATCGCCGACCGGTGGATGAACCTCCAGGTCGGCCAGGTTCTGGAGGTGCCGGCGAGCATCAAACCCGTGGCACCGATGCTGTACGATCCCAAACAGCACCAGATCGTGCTGGAGCCGGCCAACGACGATACCGGCCGGGTCGCTTTCCGCAGCAAAGCGCTGGAGAACCCCGGCCTGTACACTCTGCAACTGCACAATCAGAAGGCGCTGAAGATCGCGGTGAACGTGCCGGCCGACGAGGCCGACATCCGGGTGCTGGCGCGGGACCAGATTCCGCCGGCTTCTGGGCGACATCAACCTGAGCATCTACTGCGACGCGGTCCCGCAGGCGGTGGTGGCCGCCCATAAGAACGAGAGTGAGATGGGGCCGCTCTTCATGGCGATTCTGCTGGTGTTGTTGGGAATCGAGTGCATCCTGGCGATGCACTTCGGACACTACAAGCGCGACGCTCAGCGGCGGGACGCCGCCGCCACTGTGCCCCAAACTCAGCGGCGGGACGCCGCTGCCACTTTGTGAGCATCCACGATGGATAGATTCCTTGAGTTCATCCTCGGCGTCGATAAGAGCAACAGCGGATTTCTTTCCCGCCCGGGGAGCTTCTCCGTCAAGTTCCATCCACAGTGGCCGTTCCAAGATACCATCGGCGTCTTCGGGTGGAACTTCCTCCTGGCGCTGGCCGCCATCATTCTCGTCGCCTGGGTCTACCGGCGCGAGGGCCGCTCCGTCGCCGCGCGCATTTCGCTGGCCATCCTGCGCCTCGTCGTGCTGGCGTTCGTCATCCTGATGCTCAACCGCCCGCATCTCACCCTCACGCACAACCGTACCGAACCGTCGGTGCTGGCCATCCTCATCGACGACACCGTCAGCATGAACGTGAAGGATGGCGGGGTCGATGCCAAGGGCCTGCCAGTCTCGCGTTTCGACGCGATCATGCGCCTGCTCGACGATCGCCAGCAGCAGTTGTTGCACGACTTGGCCAAGACGCACGAGATTCGCTTTTTCCGGCTCGATTCCGATGCCCACGAATTCGGCGGCGCCAGCGGCCAGGCTTCATCGCCGACGACCGCGCCGGCCAGCCCCGATCAGAAGGCCGACCCGCGTCTCGTGGATCTGACCGGCATCCAACCGAAACGCAACGTAACGCAGGTGCTCACATCGATCCGAACGGTCCTCGACCGTTTGCATGGCGATCATCTCGCGGGCGTCGTCGTTCTCACCGATGGCCGCGACAATCCCCGCGAGCGCACAACCGACCTGCTCGAGGAGATTCGCGGCTTCAATGTCCATATCTATCCCGTGGCCGTCGGCACCGAGAAGATTCGCAACATCGGCGTCGAGGGCATTGCCATGGAGGACCAGACTTTCGTCAACGATCTGGTCAACACGACGGTCCACATCCGCAGTACGGGGTATAAGAAAGGCCATTCGATTACCGTTGTTCTGAAGGACAAGGCGACGGGCCAGCCGCTGCTGTCCGTGGATTCCAGGAAGCCGGCCGAAACAACCATCGAGATCGACGGCGACGGCGCCAAGGATGTCGAGATCAACTTCAAGCCCCAGCAGCCCGGCACGCTGAATGTGGTGGCCGAAGTGCCGCGCCAGCCGGGCGAGGCCCAGACCGACGACAACACCTTCACCAAGCAGATTGAGGTTCTCGACGCCAAGATCAACGTCCTCTACGTCGAAGGCTACCCGCGCTGGGAATACCGCTATTTGCGCGATGAACTCCTGCGCGACAAGAAGAACTTCAAGCTCAACTGCCTGTTGCTCTCGGCGGATGGTACATGGCGGTTCGAGGGCCACATTGACCGCTATCCCATCAGCATGACGGAAATGCTCCAGTACGACGTCGTGCTCTTCGGCGATGTCGATTCGCGCCAGTTCACGGATCGGCAACTGGAACTGACCGAGGAATTCGTGCGCGACAAGCGGGGCGGTTTCGGGATGGTCGCGGGGCCGAAATATGCGCCGTATTCGTTCCGCAACACGCCGATTGAGAACGTGCTGCCCGTGGCGATCAGCCGGGTGCAGGTGGAGGACAACCCGGCCAATATCCCGCTGGGCTGGCTGCCGCTGCTGACCAAGGCCGGCGAGAACTCGATGATCTTCCGCTTCCTGCCCGACCGCGCCGACAACGCGGCATTCGTCTCGGGCCGATGCCCGCTGTGCGGACAGGATGTCACCAAGACGCCGCTGTGCCAGGAGCGCAAGGATGCCGAGGGGAATCCTCACCGTCACGTGCAGCCGGGGTTTCAGCCGCTCTTCTGGTACTGCAAAGGGGTGGTGCCCAAGCCCAACGTTGCCGAGGTCCTGGCCGAGCATCCCTATGACGCATCGGCCGAAGGGCAGAAGGCGCCGATCCTCGTGCTGGGCCGCTACGGCGGACATACCCTCTTCAGCGCCATCGACGATTCATGGCGCTGGCGGTTCTACACCGGCGGGCCGATTTTCCAGAACTACTGGACGCAGCAGCTCCGCTACCTGGCCCGGGCCAAGAAGCTCGGCCAGCGCCGCTTCACGTTCACCGCGCAGAAGTCCGTCTTCGAGCAGGGCGATGCGGTGGAGTTGGAATTGCGCATCGTGGACAAGGAGCTGCGCCGGCAACTTCCCGACGCCATCGACGTCAAAATCTTTGACATGGCCCGTAGCGAGACCGATCCTCGGATGGTGGCCCGCGAGACGCTCCGTCGCGTCAATCCGACCGATGACTCCAAGGCCGAGGGAATCTACAAGGCCGTCTGGAATGCCGACCAGGCCGGCCAGTTCATGGTCCGCATCGAAGCGCTGGGCGACGAGGCCAAGGGCGCTCAGATTCCGGTCCTGGTCAAGACCCAGGACACCGAAATGGCCGATGCCGGCATGGACGAGAAGCTCCTGGAGGAACTGGCCGGCGGTGGCCCGGAAGCCAGGGAGTACGTCGCCCACCTCGACCCGGCATCGCCGCCCCAGCCGGTGCGCGAAAAGCTGCTCAAGATTCCCAGCGCGGCCGTCGAAGTGCCGCAGATCGCCTCCACGCGGCTGTGGAGCGCCCCGATCATCATGGCACTTTTTGTGCTACTTATCACGACTGAGTGGGTATTACGTAAGGTATACGGCATGCTGTGATCTGAGATTTGAGACTTGAGATTTGAAATCTGAGATTTGAAATTTGAAATTCGCGATCTGCATTCCGCAGACGACCGGGAGTTGAACATGAGCTCCATTCCGATCAATCCCCACGATGCTCCACTGCTGGCCAACCTTCAGGCGGTGCGACGCCGCGTCAAGACGCTTAGCGCGATTTTCGGCCTGGGGCTGCTGTTGACCTCGGCCGTCGGCGCGCTGCTGGTCATCTCGCTGGTGGACTACATGCTCAGTCTGCCCGTCGCCGCGCGCGCGATCCTGCTCGTAGTTGCGCTGGTTGGGTGGTTCTACCTGCTGTGGACCTACATCGCGCGCCGCTCAGCAGCCGGCTGTCGCTGAGCGATGTAGCGGGGCACCTGGAGAACACGTTCCCGCAGTTTGACGACCGCCTGCGCAGCGGCGTGACGTTTGTGCTCTCTGACGTGCCCGGCTCGCCCATCATGAAGAAGCGCGTGATTGATGAGGCTGGTCGCATGGCTGCCGGCGTCGATCTGCGGAGAGCGCTGGCCCCGAAACCCGCTCTCTATTCCATTGGCGCTGGCCTGGCGGGCATCGCGCTGGCCATCGTTCTGGCCCTGAGCTTCGCCGACTATGCCCGCATCGCCATCTCGCGGCTGATGCTGCGATCCCAGGAATGGCCCAAGCGAGTGATGATCTCGGTGGTGAAAGCGCTCTGCGCCTCGTGCCGGCCGGCCAGCGCATCGACTTCCGCATGAAGCTGTCCAAGGGCGACCGCCAGAGCCTCCAGGCCGTGCTCTACTGGCAGGCCGACGGCAACCCGCCGCAGCGCGTGCAGATGGGCCGCGGCGCCGATGGAACCTACACCGCCAATGTCGAGGCCCGCGGCAGCCGCATGTCGGTCTGGATGGAAGCCGGCGACGACAAGACCGCGCCGGCTGCCATCAAGGTCGTGCCGCGGCTGGCGGTCAGTGTGGTTGGCGCTGCGCGTGACCGCGCCGAAATACGCCTGGCCTCCCGCAACCCAGCCTTCCGAAAAGCCGCAGCCACTGGTCGATCAGTATCCGAGACTCGTGGAGCCGATCACGGTCGTGCTGGGCTCCGTCGTGCAGCTTTCAGTTGATTTCAACAAGGAGCTGTCCGCCAAACCCGTCGAGCTTGAAATGCTCAACGGCGGCGCAACCATCGGCGAGCAGGCGGATGCTCGTGCCGACTCGCGCCGTGCAAATCTGACGTTCCCCGCGATGCAGTCGATGCGGTTCCGCATCCGCGCCAGCGATACCGACAACTTCCCCAACGCATCGTCCGACGAATACGCCATCGACGTGCGGCCGGATCGCATGCCCACCGTCACGATCCGCCAGCCCGGCCGCGATGACGATCGCACGCCGAGTGCCTTGATCCCGCTGGAGGTTGTCGCCGAGGACGATTTCGGCATCGAATCCATGGTGCTGGTCGTCGATCGCCTGGGCGACAAGATGCACAAGGAGATCACGCTCACCAACCTCATGGAGCCGATCACCGTGCGCGGCGACATGCGGCGGTTCCTGGTGAAATACGCCTGGGACCTGGCCAGGCTCGACGAGCAGCCCCTCAAGCCCGGCGACATCGTCGAATATTGCGTTCGCGTCCGGGACAACTTCGAGTTGAACGGCCAGCGCCACGACCCCGTCAACAGCGCCAAGTTCAAGATTCGCATCATCAGCCAGGACACGCTGGCCGATCAGACGCGCCAGGCCATCCAGCGCCTCTCCGAGCGCGTGAAACAGACTCAGAATGCGCAGACCAGCAACAAGACCCAGACCGAGGGCCTGCGCAAGGACATGGAGAGCCGGCCGGTCCCGGATGCCGGCGACCGCAAGCAGCTCAACCGCCTTCACGAGCAGCAGAGCGGTCTGGCGTCGCAGACCAAGCACGTCGCCGACGAGATGGCCGACATCGAGAAACGCCTCGATGAGAACCGCTCCGACAACGGCGAGCTCAAGGACATCGCCAAGGATGTTCGCACGACGCTCAACGAGGCGGCCGAGAAGCCGATGACCCAGGCCGCCAACAAGCTGTCGGAGGCGTCGCAGCTCTCCGACCCCAAAGCCGCCAAGAGCGACCCCAATGCCCAAAAGCAGCAGGGCGAGCAGCGCAAGGGCGCCATGGAAGCGAGCGAGAACAAGCAGAAAGAGGCCGCCGACAAACTCGCCGACGCCCTGAACAAGATGGGCAATGCCGGCACGCTCGAGAACGCCATCGCCCAGGTCCGCAAGGCCCTGGACGACCAGCGCGCGGCCACGAAGAAGCTCGAGGACATCGGCAAGCAGACACTCGGCAAGGAAGTTGACAAGCTCACGCCCCAGGAGAAGAAGGCCCTGACCGACGCCGCCAACGAGCAGAAGAAGCAAGCCGAGAACACCGACAAGATGACGAAACAACTGGACAAGGCCGCCGATCAGATGCAGAAGTCCGACCCGGCCTCGTCGCAGGCGATGAAGCAGGCTGCGCAGCAGTCGCAGCAGAAGCAGGTATCCTCCAACCAGTCGCAGGCCGCGCAGAACGCCCAGCAGAACCAGCAGGCCCAGGCCCGCGCCAATCAGACCGAGGCCGAGATCGGCCTGCAGACGATGCTTGACACCCTGCGCCAGGCCGAGCGCCGAAAGCTCGAGCAGCTTTCCAAGGAACTGGCCAAGCTCCAGGAGCTGGTCAACAACCTGGTTCGCCGCCAGGCCGGCCACAATATCGACAACCTCCGCATCCAGGGCGGCGATAAGCTCAAGCAGATCACCGACGAGCTGGTGCTCAAGTCAGAGCGCGATCGCAAGAAGATGCCGCCGGCGCCCGAGCCCGAGAAGCTCACCGGCTCGCAGGGCCAGACCGAGAGCAATACCCGCGACGTCTCAAAGACGGCCGAGGTGCTCCAGCGCGGCGGGGCGGAGATTGCCGCCATCCTCACCCGCGCGGCCGGATCGATGGAGCGCGCCACCATCAGCCTCAAGGAAGAGCAGCTTCCGCCCGCCTACGACCCCCACCAGGTCAAGGCCCTCGAAGCCCTTGACGAAGCCAAGAAGAAGACCGACCAGGCCGCCGCCGACTTGCAGGACCAGCTCGACCAGGCCAACCGCGAGACGCTGCGCCAGGCCTTCGAGCGCATCCGCGGCGATCAGGCCAAGGTCAACGACGAGACCGTGCGTCTCGATGGCGCGCCCAAGGGCGCCGATGGCACGCTCAAGCGAGAAAATGCCGTGAAACTCGGCGGCCTGCCCGGCCAGCAGGGCGCGGTCGCCGATGCCGCCAAGAAACTCGATGACGCGCTGCGCGACCTCGGCGGCTATGTCTATTCCTGGGCCAACAAGGACATCGTCAACAACATGGGTGAGGTGAAGACCCAGCTCGCCAAGCCCGAGACCGGCGCTGTTGTTCAGGCCGACCAGAAGCTCATCCTCGAACAGCTTGATGCGATGATCCGCAATCTCGCCATCAAGCCGCCCAAGCCCAGCGAGTTCCACCAGCCGCCGGGCGGCGGTGGAGGCGGCGGTGGGTCGCCCAAGCCGCGGCTTCCCAGCGAAGTCGAGCTGCGCCTCCTGCGCAACCTGCAAAAGGCCCGCGTCAACCGCGATACCACCGCGCTCGCACAGAAGCAGCCCGCCGACAAGCCCGAACTCGTGAAAGTCGGCACCCGCCAGGGCGCGTTCCGCAAGCTCCTGGACAACCTGATCCAGGGCGCTTCGCGCGGCATGATCAAACTCGATCCCGAGCCCGATCCCAAGCAGCGCCTGCCGGAAGAGGCCACCGACCAGGACATCGCCGACCAGGAATTCCAGCAGTGGTTGCTGGGCAACAAGGGCGGCGACGATCAGCTCGCCAACGAGATCAAGGAAGTCGGCCAGCGCATGGCCCGCTCGCGCCAACGGCTGGCGCTGGACCACGATCCCGGCAAGACAACGCAGAAGATCCAGGAGCGCATCCTGACCAACCTCGATCACCTGATCCAGATGGCCCAAAAGCAACAGCAGCAGCAGATGGCCTCGGGCAAGCCGCAGCCAGGCCAGCAGCCCGGACAGCAACCGCAGCAGGGCCAGCAGCAGGTCGGCCAGGGTCAGCCTCAGCCCAACAAGTCCACCACGCCGGCCGGCTCCGAGCGATTCCCCGGCCAGGGCGACAACACCGCCGACACCTCCAAGGACATCCGCGAGAAGGTCTCCGAGTGGGGCCTGCTGACCCCCAAGGAGCGCCAGGCCGTCCTCGACGGCATGAGGGATCGCCCGGTCAGGAAGTACCTGCAGCTCGTAGACGACTACTTCCAGGCGATGAACAAGAAAGCCTCCAAGGCAGGGGAGTAAGCAAGCAACCGGTGATCAAATGATCGGTGATTGGCCGATCACCGATTACCGATCACCGATTACCATGCGCTGTATCGCATCGCATCTTCTACTTCTCCTCGCGGCCTCGCCTGCCTTTGCCGCCGAACTTGCCTCTCGCCCCAACCAGGTTACCGGCCAGGAGATCACCCCCGAGCAGGCGCAGGCCGTTGACAAAGGTCTGGCCTTCCTTGCCTCCCGACAATCGCCCGATGGCAGCTTCGGCGCCTACGGCGCGGTCCGCGGCCATGCGGGCATCACCGCCCTGGCAGGGCTGGCGTTCATGTCCGCCGGGAACCTCCCGGGTCGCGGCAAATATGGCCAGCAGGTGCAGAAATGTCTGGACTTCGTCCTGGCCAGCTCGCAGGAGAACGGCCTGATCTCCTCCGACAACTCCTACGGCCCGATGTACGGCCACGGCTTCGCTACGGTCTTCCTTGGCGAGATCTACGGCATGTCGCGGGATGAACAGATCAAGGAGCGCCTTCAGAAAGCCGTGCGCCTGCTGGAGCGGACTCAGAACCAGCAGGGCGGCTGGCGCTACCAGCCTGTGCCCTATGACGCGGACATCTCCGTCACCATCTGCTCGATCATGGGCCTGCGCGGCCCGCGACGCCGGTATCGAGGTCGACGTGGGCGTGATCCAGAACGCCATCGGCTACGTGCGTAAATGCCAGAACTCCGATGGCGGCTTCAACTACGTCCTCGGCAGCGGCGGCTCCGGTTTCGCTCGCTCGGCCGCTGGCGTGGCGTCGCTTTACTATGCCGGCGTCTTCGAGGGCGAAGACCTGACCCGTGGGCTGGATTACCTCAAGCGATTCTCCGCCGCGGCCGGCGCCGATACCACGTCCGGCCACTATTACTTCTACGGCCATTATTACGCCGCCCAGGCGATGTTCCTCGCTGGCGGCGACTACTGGTCGGCTTACTATCCCCGGATTCGCGATACGCTCATCGGGCGGCAGGACCGCACGACCGGCGCTGGCGCGGCGAAGCCGGCGACGACTACGCATCGGCCATGGCCCTGATCATCCTCCAGATGCCCAACCGCTATCTGCCGGTGTTTCACGGCAAGGGTCCGGGGAATTAGCTCATCTGAAGCGGAGGCGTCAGCGCCCGCCCAAGATGCAGGGCGGGCGCTGACGCTTCCGCTTCAGAGCAGTACGCCGTTTGCTAACACTTGGGTATGGCCGCCCTGAATGTCAGGATGCTTGTTGTGATGTTTGCCCCCGTTACCATCTTTCCCGCTGGCGCTTACGCTGCCGACGATCTGCCCGCCCCGAACCAGGTGACGGGCCATGAACTCACCGCCGAACAGCATCACGCCGTCGAAGCGGGCCTGGCGTGCCTCGCTTCCAGGCAGCGGGTGAACGGCGCTTTTGGCGGCGGCTATGGCTCTTCCGAAGGCCACGCCGGCATCACGGCCCTGGCGGGACTGGCGTTCATGTCCGCCGGCAACCTGCCGGGGCGCGGCCGCTACGGCGGCCATGTTCGCGGATGCCTCCAGTTCATCCTCGCCAACTGCCAGGAACACGGCCTGATCACGTCCGACAACAGTCATGGCGTGATGTATGGCCACGGCTTCGCGACGCTCTTCCTTGGCGAGGTCTACGGCATGGCCCCGGATGAGATCATCAAGGAGAAGCTCAAGCGCGCCGTCCGCCTGATCGAGGCCACGCAAAACACCGACGGCGGCTGGCGCTATAACCCTGCTCCGCTAGATGCAGATATATCCGTTACAATTTGCCAAATAATGGCTCTAAGGGCGGCCCGCGACGCCGGCATTCACGTCGATAAGCAGACGATCGAGGCCGCGATCCAATACGTGCGGCGATGCCAGAACTCCGACGGTGGTTTTGCTTACATGGCCGGGCAGAATACGGGCTCCGGTTTCGGCCGCTCGGCCGCCGGCGTCGCATCGCTCTACTATGCGGGCATCTTTGAGGGCGACGAGATCAAGAAGGGCCTGAGATATCTCAGCAAGTTCAACGTGGCCGGGCGCGCCGAGGGCATGGAAGGCATGTACTTCTACGGCCACTATTACGCCTCCCAGGCGATGCTGCTGGCCGGCGGCGATTACTGGGCCGGCTACTATCCGCGCGTTCGCGAACAGCTCATCGCGCGGCAGAGCAGGCAGTCGGGCGCATGGAGCGGCGAGGCCGGCGAGGACTACGCCACCGCCATGGCGCTGATCATTCTCCAAATGCCCAATCGCTATCTGCCTGTCTTTCACGGCAAGGGTCCGGGTAGTTAGCCGGCTCGCTTGCGAGCCGCTCATGGGCGAATATCGTTTACTCACGCCCATACAGCGGGTACAACAACGATAACCGAGGCGGTCTATGAACGGCTTTTATGGTGCGTGCGGGCGTGGTGTCTTCCTGGCTGCGGTGGTTCTTTGCATGGCGTCGTGGTCTTCGGCGGCCGAGGTGGCCAGGAAGGCCGACGCCAAGCCTCCCGGCAAGTCCAGCGACGTCAAGGGCGACGAGATCACCCCTGAGCAAAAGGATGCCGTCGAGCGCGGCCTGGTTTACCTGGCGAGCAAGCAGCGGGCCAACGGTGCCTACGGCGGCAGCTACGGCTCGACCACCGGCCACTCCGGCATCACGGCGCTGGGCGGCCTGGCTTTCATGTCGGCGGGCAATCTCCCCGGCCGCGGCAAATACGGCGGCAATGTCAAGAAATGCCTCGATTTCGTCCTGGCAAGCTGCCAGGAGAATGGCCTGATCGCCGCCGACAACACGCACGGCGCCATGTACGGCCACGGCTTCGCCACCGTCTTCCTGGGCGAGGTCTACGGCATGGCCCCCGACGAGCAGGTCAAGGAAAAGCTCCAGCGCCGCCGTGCGCCTGATCGAAAAGACGCAGAACGCGGAGGGCGGCTGGCGCTACAACCCCGTGCCGGCCGATGCCGACATCTCCGTAACTATCTGCCAAATTATGGGGTTGCGGGCGGCCCGCGACTCGGGGATCAACGTCAACAAGGAAACCATCGACGAGGCGATCAAGTACGTGCGGTCCTGCCAGAACCCCGACGGCGGCTTCTCGTACATCGCCCGGCAGGGCAGCGGCTCGATGTTCCCGCGCTCGGCCGCCGGCGTGGCGTCGCTGTTCTACGCCGGCATCTACGAGGGCGATGAGATCGACAAGGGATTGAAGTATCTCAAGAACAACATGATGAGCGGCGGCGCCCCGGGCTTCGGCGGCGGCTTCGCCGGCTTCTACTTCTACGGCCATTATTACGGCTCGCAGGCCATGTTCCTGGCCGGCGGCGAATACTGGGCGGCGTACTACCCGCCATCCGCGAGGAACTGATCCGCTCGCAGGACAAGACTTCCGGCGGCTGGGTCTCGCGCAGCGAGGCCGGCGACGAATACGGCACGGCCATGGCGCTGATCATCCTGCAAATGCCCCATCGGTATCTGCCGGTCTTCCACGGCAAAGGGCCGGGGCACTGACGCATTGACCGGCCCAGCATTGCAAGGTGCTTTCGGAGTGCGGGAACTTGTCACCGCTTTGTTGTCGATCCTTGCGCTGGGGCGTGAGCCATCATGAGGTCGGGTGCCGCCCTTCTCGCTTCCAATACAACACTGTCATTCGCTGAGAGGCAGCTTCATTGCCTCACGCCGCTACTTGTCCCGCCCGGCACATCCATGCAAATCAGATTCCCATCGCTCGATCTCAGGTACAACCGCCCATTCGCGAGCACAGGCACAGTCCATTCCCCGCGCTCGGGGATATGCGCTGTGGCCAGAGTCTTCGGCCCGCGCGGCGAGAGTTCGGTGATCACCAGATCGTTGCGCAAATACGAGATCATCCGGCCGTTGGCGATGGTGAACGGATTGGCCGAAACCCAGCGAGGTTGGCGCGAGTCGCGGCCAGTGGCGTCGACTCCGGTGGCCGACCATTTTAACTCGCCGCTGGCCAGGTCGTAGCAGCGCAGGCCCTGCTTGCGCCAGGGGCGTGGGCGATTCATCCATGCCGTAGATGCAGCCATCGAGCGCGGCGCAGCTATGCCATGCCGTGCGCAGGTCGGGAGTCTGCCATGCGATCTTCGCCTGGCCGCCGCGAATCCCCAGGCAGAAGGACAGGCCGGGCGACTTGTCCTCAAGCACGCGATAGGAAGCGAAAACCCGGCCGTTGGCGATGATCGGCGTGGAGGCGATCGAGGCATCCTCCGGCTTGGGGAACAGCGGGCCCTTGAAGTCGAATCGCCAGAGCGTATGGCCATCGGCGGGGCTGATGCCGAGCAGCGCAATGGCCGCGTGATAGACGACGGTCGGCCTGCCGTCGATCAACCCGGCCATCGGCGATGACCAGAACGGCTGGACCTTGGGCGGCGCGATGTACTCGCTGCGCCAAACCTCGGCGCCGCTGGCGCGGTCGAGGCCGAAGAGCGTGCCGTCCTTGCGGTGAGCGGCGACGATGACGGTGTTTTCGACAACCAGCGGCGAGCCGGCGTGGCCGTAGGTCGTGGCCATGCCCACGGGCTTCTCCCAGACGACCCGGCCCGAGGCGGCGTCGAGGCAGAGCAGCTCGCCGCCCGTGGAGAAGACGTAGACCCGGCCGGCGGCGACAGTGGGTGTCGAATGGGGAGCGTAGTCGCCTTTGACCGACCGGATGGCGTACGACCAGAGGATCTTGCCGGTATCAGCATCGAGGCAAATGGCCGCCTCCCTTTGGGATGGCTGGGCGCCCGGTCCAGGGACGCGGCCCTGTGTGTAGACGCGATTGGCAACGACGGCAACAGAGGACGTTCCCTTGCCGATGGAGGTGGTCCAAAGTCGTTTTGGGCCGTCGGCCGGCCAATCCACGGACCAGTCGGCTTCCGTGGATACGCCGTCGCGGTTTGGGCCGCGCCACTGTGGCCAGTCGGCGGCGCTGGCAGCCATCGTCACAAGGAGAACCATCCATGCAGCCCGGCTTGTCATGCGATTCTCCTCAAGCACTTGATGGCTACATCCCGCTCCTCTACCGGCTGCGTAACATACCGCACCCGCCTGGCCGTGGCCACACTGCCCTTACTTTCGACCGGCGAGCCGCCGGCCGCCCGCTCGCCATGCTCGCCATGGATGGACCGTCGCGCCGTTCCACGGTAAGATCAACACTCAAAATCCGGCGCCTGAGCTTTGAGACCTGAAATCTGAGATTTGAGATTTGAGATTTGAAATTCTGAGATCCTCCCATGCGTCTCCTCCCATTCCTCCTTCTCTGCTCCACCGCCCTCGCCGACGGCGGCTGGGTCCTTACCACCGCCGACCTCAAGCAGCAGCCGGTGGATCTTCGATCGTTCTCTTCCAGCGGCGTCGAGGTCAAAAAGAGCGGCGCCGATGCCCCGCAGCGCATCGCGCTGGACCACTTCCTCCAGATCGATCGCCCGGCCGGCGCTGAAGCGGCCGCCCAGAAGTTCGTGCTGCTCACCCTCAGCGGCGATCGGCTTTTTGGCCAGCCGGCCGGTTACAAGGATGAGCAGGTCCTCTGGCAAAGCCCGGCCGTGGGTCAGCTCAAGTTCCCCCTCAAGCAGGTCCGCGCCATGTTCCGCGGCGGCAAGGCTGCGCCGAATCTCGATCAGCCGCGAACCGACGACCTGGTGATGCTGGCCAACGGCGACAGCCTCAAGGGCCTCGTCGCCGACATCGGCAAGGACAAGCTCAAGGTCAACGCCAACGGCGCCGATGTCGAACTCGCCTACGAGAACATCGACTATGTTCACTTCGCCCTGGCGGGCAAACCCCAGGCCGCCACGCAGCGTGCCTTCCGCATTCGCCTGACCGATGGCTCATTGCTCACCGCGACGGCTGCGCAGAGCGAAGGCGACAAGCTCGCGCTGGCGTTCGCCGACAAGTCGAAAGCTGAGCTGCCGCTGTCGGCCGTCGTCGGCATCGAGCAGCTCAACGGCCCGGTGAGCTGGCTCTCCTCGCGGCTGCCGGATGCCGCGGTGCAGACGCCCTATTTCGGCGGCACGCCCTGGCCGACGCGCATGGACAGCACCGTCGCCGGCCGGCCGATCACGTTCAACGGGCGCACCTATTCCCGCGGCATCGGCGTGCATGCCTACTCGCGGCTCGACTATGTCCTGGACGGCTCTTATGAGGCCCTGCGCGCGCAATACGCGATCGCCAGCGACGGGCCAACGCAGTTCGCCGATGTCACTGTGCGGATCAAGCTCGACGGCAAGGTGGTCTACGAAGCCCCGCACATCCGCGCCGGCACGCTCGCGCCGCTGGTCGTGGTGGACATCCCCAAAGATGCCCGCAAACTGACGCTGGAAGTCGACTACGGCGACGCCAACGACACGCAGGACCATTTCAACTGGATCGAGCCGGCGCTGCTGCGGAGCAGGGCGCTGGCACCGACGACGCAGCCGTAAACCCGTCTGGCTATCCGGGTTGCTGGAGCCAGTTATTCCAGGAAAGGAGCGACACGATGCGGATGTTAGCCGTGATCGGCCCTAGAGTTGAAAAGTGGGTGAAGCTGTTGATTGGGCTTGCCGTTGTTGGCGTAGCGCTCGCCGTCGGGATCGAGTGGGTGTACAATAACTATTTCACTGACGATCTGTTGCTGCCTGGCTCTCGTTACGCGGTTTCCGCCTGGGTGGCAAAGGACGATGTGGTCAACAGGTTGATAACTGGCCGTGCGCCAACGACAAAGGAAAGCCAGCAAATGAACGTGAAGTTTGCGATCTGGGTCGTTGGCGATGATGCCGCAGTATATGCAAGTAAGATAGACAGACCTTGTTGGGGCAACGCCGATTCCTGGCGCAACGTAAATGTTGTCTTGATCGTGAGGCTCAGACGCGCTGGGAGGCAGAAGGTCCATTTCAACCAGCGAACCAACTTCGGTGGTGGTTTGGAAGGGGCGGATCACTGGGAAGAGGTGGAGACATATAATGCCGATGCTTGGTTGGTTGACCGCGAAACCCGGGTCCCTATTGGGTACAAGTTCATTGAGGCAGGGGCATCGGGGAACGGGTCAGTTGGCGATAACAGGTTCTTCTGCGTCCGACAGGCCCGGACCTGGGCCGAGGGCTTCACCGGTGCACAGTAACTGACTTTTCCGCAACGCCAAAGCGCCACGCTGCATTCCCGGTCAAGGGTCGTGTAAACTCACCGCTTCGACTTCCGGTAAAGCAGGAGCCCCTCCACGAGTGCTCGCTTGACCTTCCGATCCGTGATGGCCATCCATCCAACCGCGCACGCGGCCATGGGGAACGCAGCGACAAGAACCCAAGCCGCCACCCCCGCAGGCCACTTCTTTCCGATCTCCAGCAGAAGGATCTGTTTGTCAAGGCCCAGGATCGCGCCGATCTTCTGCAGGAGGATCAGGCCGAGTATTGCTCCGAGGAACGCCCAGAGGAAACACAACGGCACCCCGGTGATCACCTCTGCCCGCCTCCGCTGCAAGACGTTGAGCCCTTTCGTCAGCGGATGCGTCGCGCCGGCGGCAAGGCCGAATCCCAAAACGACACCGACCAGCAAAGCGATGAGCTGAATGTAAAAACCACCATCGGGTCCGGAACCGCCCTTAAGATCCTCCGGCGAGATTGGCTTCCCAATTCCTCCGGTGATGAGAGTGGAGAGGAACAGACATATCCACACCGTCCCCAAGGCGACCCAACATGTGAGGCATGCAATGCTCACAAAACGCAGTATTTGGGGGCGAAGCGCAATGCCCTCGATGACTTCAGGGGTGAGCCCGCTGGCTTCGCACTCGGCGTAGTCTCGCCTGCGTTGGGCTTCGCGCTGGACTTCCTCAAGTATTTTCTGTGCTTCGCTCGGCATGCTTCTCATCCTTCTGGCACCCAAGACCCAAGCCCCCATGCAAGCAATGTTCGCGACGATCTCGCAGGAGCTTATTGCAGGCTTGCCGGGTGGGGGTAATCGTACCCGGACGCCGCCGCCTGCTTGGCGGTGAAGTATCCGCCCTCGGCGGCGGCGAGGGCATAAAGGGCCCGGAGGGATTCATGGGTGTCGCGGTAGTTCATGCACCATCCTTCAGCTTATTTGAAGGATTATGCGATTACGCCCGCCATAAGTCCACTGGCAAGGCTGCTGTCCTCGTCAATGAAGGAAGACCGGGCGGAGCCAGAGCACGTCGTCGTCACTTTCACCACTGACGTTGAAATTGCTCATCGTTTCACGAGCGCCATCACGTCCTCCCTCGCCTTCTCCCACGCCGCCTCGTCATAGCTCCACATCGGCTTGGCCGGATCGTACGCATCCGGCGCCCAGGTGCGCTTGCCCATGCATGTGTAGACGCGCTGCACGACCTCCGCCACCTTGGCCCGGCCGGCCTTCGCCTCGGCGAGCTTGAGCAGTTCCCATTCCTGCAATCCCTGCCGCTGCAGCTTGAGCCGGCGTGAGACGATCGGGCCGTGCGAGTCCTTCACCAGCACCCAGGCCGGGCGCTGGCCAGCGTGAAATCGCCCGGGTAGATCAACTGCCCGTCGCCCGGCGGGAACTTCTTGTGGAGCTGCCACTGCTCCACGAACATCAGGTCCCAGTAGAGGTGGCCGTAGGCCTTCTCATACCAGTAGGCCCATCCGAGAATGCGCGGCTCCCATGCCAGCTCCGTCGTGTGGATGTCGAATGTCGGATACGGCACGCCCTGCGCATTGGACAGGTAGAACCAGAGCTGCTGGCCAGCCGCGCGACGCTGGTCCCACTGCTCGCGTCCGGAGTAGGTCTGCGGGTTCTGGGCATACCACGGGCCGTAGCATTTCAACGCCCGGATATGGTGCGTGAGCAGGCTGTCCAGCTCGATGCCTTCGCGGTTGAGCGTGTCGGTGAGTTTGCCTTTCCACTCGGGCGCTCCCTGCAGGATCATCTTCGCGAACTGCGCCATGCCCGCGACCTGCTTCTCACCCGGCTCATCGGCCAGATGCAGAAACGCCCGCTCGAACAATCCTCGCTCCTTGAGATGGGCCGTGATCTGTTTCAGGCCGTCGATCAACTGCCGGGCCTTTTCTCCCGTGGGCGGCTGCGACTCGCCGTAGTAGACGTTGACGAAGCCCCTGCCCTGCGGGTTGTACTTGTCCAGCACCGCCCAACCGAACCGCTTGTCGGTCGCGTAATCGACAAAATGGTAGTTCGTGGGCTGGATGCGATGGCGCATGATCTCGGCGACGTAATTGTCCAGGTTCGCGACCACGTGCTTGTGCAGACGCAGGTTGAACAGCGACGGGATGCTCGAATCGGCCGGGATCTCGGCATCGACCACCGTCAGCTTGATCGCGACCGCGGCGACCGGCGTCTGCCCGTCCTTGAGTGCAACCGATCCGCGATATTCCCCGGCCGCCGTCCCGGCCGGGACAAACACGTTCGACCCAGAAGGCGAGCGTCCTGTCCTTCTCAGCCACGATGCGATTGGCGATGTTTATGCCGTCCCGCCCAACCAGCGGTACCAGCGCATCGGGGTAGCTTCCGTAGATGCGCGCCCGCGCCTTGTCCTTCTCCGGCGCGATCTTCTGGCCGTGATCGACGACGATGTCGGCGGCGCGGTAGATCCTGATATTCTCCGCGCCGATCTTCCCCGCGCTGCCGCTCAGCGCCGTGTACTCGAACGTCAGCGGTTTGTCCGAAGCCTGATCGCACCGCAGCGCCAATTGCGCCGCGGCAAACTCGTTGCGGGCGGCCGCGCGGATGATCTCCTTGGTGCCGCCTGCCTGGCGATCGGGCATGATCATTACCCCCGGCGTCTCCACCCAGAGCAATGCTCCCGCTGAAGCCCAGCCAGCCATCACGCCCACCATCGCCGCGGCCACGATTGACGTTCTCATGTCCGCCAACTGTACCGCCCGCTCGCTCGCAATTCACGCAGGTGTGGCACGAGCGGCCCTCCGCCGTGCGAAGAACGCGGCCGGGGCGGCGCGCCACGCAACGCGGCCGGGGTGGCATGAAACGCCGTGAACTAAGCCGCCTCGCGCCGTGGCCGTAGTTCCGCGGCCTGCTGGACTTGCGCGGCCGTTGCCTCCCGCAGAATCGGCTCGCCCGGCGGGGTCTCGGTTTTCTTGCGGGGGAATCGCCGCGCCGCCTTGGACGCACGCCGCACGTACCCGTCCCGCAGCGCGTCAGCCAGTTGCCGTTCCAGCGGCCGGCGGCGTCCGCGCGGCGGCGGCTCGCTCATCGCGCGTCGCACGACACGCAGGCTGGTGGCCACGCTCCACGCCTGCGGGCTCTTGCCCGCCGCGATGATCTCCTTGAGGCTCATCAGCCCCAGCAGCCACAGTCCCGCCACCGCCCAGTCCAACTCCATCTCGGCGTTCTGCGGCGCGCCGCTGCGCATCCTGCGCCGCGCGAGGGTCTGCTTCAGCGCGCGATAGCACAGCTCCAAGCGCCACGCACAACACACCTGAAGCGACAGCCTTTCCCGGCGGCGCCGAGCGGCCTATAGTTGCCGTGTCGGCGTTGCTGGAACTGGCACGCTGGTGCCGCCAACGTCGCGTCAGTCTCTGCGGAGCAGAGCCATGTCCTCTTCCACGGATGGGCCAGTCCCCCCCCCCAGCCCCGCTGGCCCCGGGGCCTTGTGTAGCTCTCAAGCAATTGTGGAGCCTCCTGCCGGAGGCGAAGCGTCAGTCGGTCCTGCTGATCCTGGGGCAGGCCGCGGTTCGGCACGTGCGCAACTCCCGCCGGGAACAGGAGGTGTCGCATGATCGCCGCTGACACCCCCGCCGTGGCCGGCTACGGTACGGCCTCACCCAAGATCCAGCCCGGGCACCGGGATCGCTGGGCCATCGTCTACGTCCGCCAGTCCAGCCCGCAGCAGGTGCTGGAGCATCGCGAGTCCACCGCCCTGCAATACGCCCTTCGCGAGCGGGCCATCGCCTGGGGATGGCCGGCCGAACGTGTGCGGATCATGGACCAGGACCAGGGAATCACCGCCACCACGGCCGACGGACGCGGCGGCTTCCAGGAACTGCTGGCCGAGATCGCCCTCGATCACGTCGGCCTGATCCTCGGCTTCCAGATGAGCCGCCTCTCGCGTCGCTGCGTGGACTGGCACCAGCTCCTGGAACTCTGCGCCCTCTTCGATGTCCTCCTCGGCGATACCGACGGCCTCTATGACCTTCGCGATTACAACGACCGCCTTCTGCTGGGCATCAAGGGGACGCTCAGCCCCCTCTACGCCGGGGCCTACACCTGGGGACGCCGCGCCGTCAACCCGCGGAAGAAGGTCCCCGGCCGATCCGGCACCGGACGCACGGTGGTCGCGCCGGAGCACTGCCAGGTCTTCCTGCCGGAGCGCTCTCCCGCGTACATTCCATGGGAGCAATACCAGGCGAACCGGAAACAGTTGGCCGACAACCAGCAACGCGCCGCCGCCCGCGGAAGTCCACGCGACGGGCCCGCCCTGGTGGGCGGGCTGGTGGTGTGCGGGACCTGCGGACGGCGGATGACCGTGCAATACCAGTCGGGCGCCCACTTCCGCTATGCCTGCACACGCAACGTGTCGGACTACGCCGGGCCGGTCTGCCAGTCGCTGCGGGGGGATGGCCTGGACGAACTCGTCGGGCGACTCGTGCTGGCGGCCCTGGAACCGGCGGCCCTGGAGCTGTCGCTGGCGGCCCAGGCCGATGTGGAGCGGGAACGGCAACGCCTTGAGGAGCATTGGCGGCAGCGACTGGAGCGGTCCCGCTACGATGCGGAGCGGGCCGCCCGCCAGTATCATGCCGTGGAGCCGGAGAACCGGCTGGTGGCCCGCGAACTGGAGCGACGCTGGGAGGGGACGCTGCTGGAGCAGCGGAAGGTGGAGGAGGAGCACGACCGGTTCCAGCGCCAGCAGCCCGCGGCCCTGAGCGAGGGGGAGCGTGAGGATTCTGCGGGCCCTGGCCGCCGACCTGCCCGCGCTGTGGCGCGGGGCCGAGTTGAGCGCGGCGGAGCGGAAGACGGTCGTGCGGCACCTGATCGAGCGTATGGTGGTGACGGCGCCGGCCGATCGCGAGATGGTCCAGGTGCAGGTGCAGTGGGCGGGCGGCTTTCTCTCGCAGCGCGAGTTGGTCCGTCCGGTGGCGCGGTACGAGCAGTTGCGGGACTGCGCGACGCTCCTGCGGCGGGTCGGCGAGCTGCGGGCGAACAAACTTACGTCAAAGCAAATTGCCTAACAATTAAATGAAGAACATTTTCGGCCGCCCAAGCGTCGCGCCACGTTCACCGCCGGCATGGTGCGGCAGCTGGCTTATCGCCGCGGCGAGACGATCGCCCGACCCTGCACCACCTACCGGCTTGGGGCCGGCGAGTGGTGGTTCACCGACCTGGCGCGAGCTGGAGTTGCCCCATCCCACGCTCTACCATTGGATGCGTCGGGGATGGGTCACCGCCCGGCGGCTGGAGGTCGGCCAGGGCCGCTGGGTCCTCTGGGCCGACGATCAGGAACTGGACCGCCTCCGCCGCCTGCGCCGCTGTCCGCGGAGCTGGCACGGCCAGCCTCAGGCCGCCGACCTGACCACGCCCAAGCCCTGGCCCACATGTTGAGAAACCCTGTTACAATGGAGGCAGTATGAGTGGTATATCTCCACTGTCCAGCGTTTGCGGAACACCAGCGCGATCACGTCGGCCGGCAGGTCCAGCAGGTTCGTCGCGATCCACAGGCATTCCCCCTGCTCCGGGCCGCCCCGCGCCGTGTGCCCGCTCCGCTTGCGGTGCATCTCGCAGGCGATCTTGATCACCCGCACCGGCTGCTTGAGCTCATCCCGTTTTCCGTCGCACCCCAGCCACACCACCTGGTCGCTGATCACCCCCGCCGCCTTGGCCTCCGCCGTCAGTGGCCGGTCCTCGATCACCTCGCACACGCTGTTGTCCCGGATGCGGCAGACGAACCACGAGCCCACATCCACGATTCCCTGGAACAGCCGGAAGCACGCATAGCCCCGGTCCTTGACGTAGACGCGCCCGGCAGCAGCCGCTGGAGCAGGTTCTCCACCTCGCTGTCTCCCGCCGCCGTCAGGTCCATTCCCACCGGCACGCCGGCCAGCGGCTCGAAATGCGTGTGCAGCTTGATGTCCCGCCCCGTCCAGGCCGAGCCCACCAGCTTGGCCAGCGCCGACAGTTCCGTGCCATCCACGGCCGTCAGCGTCCCGGGCAACTGATCCAGGCGCGCGTTGTGGGGCAGCGGCTTGAGCTGCCCCTGCAGCTCCGCGATGATCGGCTTGAGCAGGTCGGCGTCGAAGACGCTGCCCGCCTCCGAGAAGCTGCCCAGGCTCGTGGGGCACACCCCCAGCTCGCACTGGACCTTCCGCAGCTCGCTGGCCTGCACCAGCCCGCGCATGCTGGTGACGATGGGGTTGAAGAAAAAGAGCAGTTGTAGCGCGATGTACTGGTCGTAGTGCAGTTCGCGGTTGTGGGCCGTGTCGCGCTCCGTGGCGTGGTCGTGAAGACGGTCCAAGAGCGGCAGGAACTTCCGGAAGTACTTGAAGCCCTGAAGCTGATCGTCCGTGATCGGCTGGCGCTGGCGCTCATGGCCCGGCATCATGGCAGGCTCGGCATGGCAGCGCAATGCGTAATATTGCTATTCTCTGCATCTTTCGCTTTTATTATTGGGCGAGCAAGCGGAGTGCCGAACGGGATTGGGCTACGGCGCGATGTGGTCGATTGCCTCAAACGAATGTCCGTCCCGCTCCTGCGCTGGCCCGGCGGCAACTTCACGCGCGACTACCGCTGGCGCGACGGGCTTCTGCCGGTGGACAATCGCCCACCCGTGCATACGACGTGGTTCGAGGTGCTGGCCCTGACCGACAACTGGGATTTTCAGGAGATCGGGACCGATGAGTTCATCGCCCTGTGCCGCGAGCTCGGCGCCGAGCCGTCGCTCACCATCAACCTCGACCCGGCGATGACCACGCCCGAGGATGCCGCCGCGTGGGTCGAATACTGCAATGGCGCCTCCGACACACCCGGAGGCCGCCTGCGCGCCCAGCGAGGCCACCCGGAGCCGTATGGCGTGAAATACTGGTTCGTCGGCAACGAGGTGTGGGGCTTCTGGATGGGACCGGTCCATTGCGACGCCAGCACCTACGCCAAACGCTTCGCCCAATATGCTGCGGCCATGAAGAAGGCCGATCCATTGATCCGCGTCATCGCGTCCGGCCTGCCTCGCGTCTGGGACGACATCCTTCTGGCCGAAGCCGGCTCATCCATCGACACCCTCTCCGAGCATTACTACGCCAAGCTCGACAATCCTCACGTCGCCAGCCCTTCCGACGCCACGTTCGCGCACGCCGCCCGTCGCCCGCGCGAGTTCGTCCACAAGCTCCTGGCCGGCGTTCGCGAGCAGATCGAAACGAAGGCCCGCGATAAGGGCATCAAGATCGCCTTCAACGAGTGGAACGTCTGGCACGACTGGTTCGCCCAACCGATGCGCAACGAGTGGCACGTGAGCGCGGTCGATGGCGTCTACGCCGCCGCCATGCTGAACATGCTCTGCCGCGAGCAGGAGTCGCTGGGATTGTGCATGGCGGCGTTTTTCGAGCCGGTGAACGAAGGATGCATCGTGGTTGGTCCGTTCGAGGCGCAACTGACCACGGTGGGGCAGGTGTTCGAGCTGTTTCGGCGCATCATGGAAACCGCCTGGTGAAGATCGAGGCGCAGCCGCCGGTCGATGCTTGTGCCTCGTTGAACGAGCGCGATGGCAGCGTCTCTGTGACGCTTGTCAATGGAGATCCTCGCGCGAGCAGTCGGTTCTGATTGATGTGCCGGGTGGAGCGAGCCGCCCCCGGCCGCGGTTCTGCACGGCGGGGGCCGCACGTGCCACGATTCTGACCTGCGAGACGCTTCAGGCCGACGTGCCGTACGCGGTTCGCGAGGAGAATCCTGCTGTCAAGGATGGCCGGGTGTCGCTGACGCTCCCCAAGTATGGCATCGCGCTGCTGCGTCTCGGGGGCGCGGGAACAGAATAGCTGCACTTCACCATCTCAGTCAGGCCGGCTTCGAATCGCTTCTGACAGGCTGATTGGCGGTATCCTATTCGCTCGCATGTCTCGCTGGCCTGCCAACCTCAATCGCTTGCTCTGGGTCGTGATGACGCTGAGCGCTTTGCCACAGGTGGCGCATGCCCAGGTTGAGCCGCAATACGCTGAGCGCGTGCGGGGGGAAATCTTCTATGCTTCGCCCGCCGCCGCGCCGCGCCTGCGAACGCTGTTGGACGATCCGTTCTTCGTCTGGGTTCCGGGCTACTGGCAGTCTGTTGGCGTCTGGCCTTCCCGGGCGTTCGCCTACGCGCCGCGCTGGGCGTGCAAGTTCTACTCGGTGCGGTATCTGGCCAGAGAGGGCTTGAGACAGTGTTCCGGGGCCGACGACACGAAGCAAGCTCGCCCATCTGGCTTGCCGGGTGAGGATTTGCGCCTGCGCGCGGATTACCGTCCTTTCCACCCGATCTGGCTGCTGGTACTGCCGGCGGGCATCGTGCCGTTCCTGTTCAGCGCCCGCACGCGGCGGATGCTGCGAGCAATCGGGCCGAGTGGATGCTCGATTCTGCTCCTAATGATCTGCGTCGGCGCCTGGTTGCGCAGCCATTGGCTCGCGGATGAACTGGTCTTCAGCATTGAGCGGGCCCGTTATGAGCTGGTCTCGTACCGCGGCGGCGTGCAGTGCCTGATATCGCCCAAGTGGCCGAAGCATGTGCCCTGCCAGATCGGCTCGTGCCCGATTCGCGCGGATGCGCCTTGGTCGCTGAATCTTGAACCGCTGTACGGGTCTGTCCCGCAGTCCATGATGGATACGTATCTGCCGCTGGGCACTCAACCGTGGGATTGGCAAGCGCTAGCTCGAATGCCGCGGCACTATCTCGGCTTTGCCTACGACCGCGTGATCGCAACGGGTTCGCCGCCGTACACGTTTCTGCAGGCGCCTTACTGGTCGCTGATGCTGGTCTTTTTCATTCTGCCGGCGCGGCGCGTGGCCAGGTACGGGCAGCGGCTTTTGTGGCGGCAACGCGGTCTGTGTTTCCGCTGTGGCTACGATCTGCGGGCCACACCAAATCGCTGCCCCGAGTGCGGCTGGGCGAGGGTCACGAAGCTCGGGTAACCGCGCGATGCCGGATGCCAACGGAAGTTGATGCGCCGTCGAGCGTGTCTTACAATGTCTTGCATGAGCAGCCTGACGATCCGTATTCCCGAGGAACTCCGGCGGAAACTGGACAAGCTCAGCCGGGACAAACAGCAACCGGTCAGTGATCTGGTTCGGGATTCGCTCCGCCGCTACGTCGCGCTGGAGCGGTTCCGCGAACTGCGGAAGAGGACGATGCCCTTTGCCGCGGCGCAGGGATTCGTTACGGATGAGGACGTCTTCAAGGGCGTCTCGTGAAGGTGGTCCTTGATTCCAACGTCCTGCTGGCCGCGTTCGGCACGCGCGGTCTGTGCGAGGCGCTGCTCGAAGCCTGTCTGGCGGAGCACGTCCTGTGCGTGTCGGTGCCGATTCTCGACGAAGTCAAGGAGCACCTCACCACGAAATTCAAGGTCGCGCCAAATCGCGCCCACGAGATCCTCGGTTTCCTGAGAACCGAGTGTGTGCTCGTTGAACCGGGCATCGTTCCGAAGGATGCCTGTCGTGATCCGGATGATCTCATAGTGCTCGGAACGGCGCTGGCCGCGGAAGCCGACTGCATCGTCACCGGCGACAAGGACCTGCTCGCGCTGAAGGGGTATCAGGGCGCGCTTATTCTCTCGCCCAGGGCGTTTTACGACCGGCTGAAGTGAACTCGCGCCTATCGTCCCTCGCACCCGTCCCAGGAAACGGCTTTCCTCGTGATCGCCGTCCCGCATTCCGGGCATCTTTCCTTGCTCGCCCTCAGCTCAGGTCGTACCCACAAACCCGGCACAGCCCGCGTCGCAACCATTGCCGGGAGTGCGGCGATTTATCGCCGCTTTGTCTTTCGATGCTCGCGCGAGTATCGAAAAACAAGGCGGGAACAAGTTCCCGCACTCCAAGAGCGTCCTTCGACGTTGTCTCGCGCGGGATGTACAGAGTCTTATGAGAACTGCTCTCTTCATTGCCATCATCGGCATCGCCGATGTGGCCTATTCACAAGTCATCGACAATGCCGAGTATCCATCGGATGCCGCCGCCCGTGCCGCCTGGCAGCCCATGGGCGGCACTGCCGCCGTCGGGCTCGCGAAGATCGACGACCGGGCGGCGCTGCGCATGCCGTGCAATTTCGCGGGCACGAAGATCGAGCGCGCATCGTGGGACCGTGCGGTCACTCTCGATCTGAGTGCAGCGCGTGGTATCACCTTCGACATCCTCTGTCGCGATCGCTCCCCGGTGGGGCACTTCAACGTCTATCTCGGCAGCGGCCAGGGGTGGTATACCGCGTCATTCTCGCCCTCGCGCAGCGACGGCTGGTGTACGATCACCGTCAACAAGGAGGATACGCACATCGAGGGCCGGCCCGACGGATGGGGCAAGGTCAGCGTCATCCGCATCTCCGCCTGGCGCGGGCAGGATGCCGATACCGAGTTCTGGCTCTCGAATCTCCGGGCCGTACCCGCCGACTCGGATGTGTGGATCATCCGCGGCGAATCGGCCGCGCGGCAGAGCCCCGGCGAGCTGCCCTCCGTCTGCGAGTTCACCCAGTCGATGGCCGGTATGCTCCGGCAGGTCGGTGTTGGGTATCGCGTCGTCAGCGACCTGGATCTGCCGGCGACCAAGATCACCGGCAAGGAGCTTCTGATTCTCCCGCACAATCCGGCCATGTCGGTGGAGAGTCAGCAGACACTCATCAGCGCGATGGACCGTGGCGCCAAGGTCCTCGCGTTTTATTCCATCCCCACAAAGCTCGCCTCCGCCGCGGGGATCGAGATCGGTCGCCATGTGTCTGCCAAACAGGCTGGCGATTTCGCATCCATCCGTTTCGTCGATCTATCGCCGGCCGGCGCGCCGGCTGTTGTGCAGCAGAATTCGTGGAACATCTACGAGGTGAAAGCCGTTCCGGGTCGCAGCCATGTCGCCGCCTATTGGCACGCCAAGGACGGCAAGAGCAGCGGCCTACCGGCCATCATCACCTCCGATCGCTGTGTCTACATGTCGCACGTTCTGCTCGGCGATGACCCGCTCAACAAGCGACGAATGCTGCTGGCGATGGCCGCCCAACTTTGCCCGCAGCTCTGGCATGAGGCCGCATCGCGCCGAGTGCAACTGATCGGCGCTCTTGGCCCGCACGAGAATATCGCGTCTCTTGAAAAAGCAATCGAATCGTCCAAAATGCGCCAGGCACAAGATGCGATGAGCCGAGCCCAGGCAAAGCTGGCCGAAGCCCGCAAACTGCTCGATTCTGCCAAGCCAATCGAAGCGATGACCGCCGCCGACGAGTCGCAGCGTCTACTCATCGAATCCTTCTGCCTCGCCCAGAAACCCCAGCCCGGCGAGCATCGCGCCTTCTGGTGCCACAGCGCCTTCGGCCCGGCCGGCATGAGCTGGGATGAGTCCATCCGCACGCTGGCCGACAACGGCTTCACCGCCATCCTCCCCAACATGCTCTGGGGCGGCAGCGCCTACTTTGACAGCAAGGTCCTGCCCGTCGCGCCGAAGTGGCCGAAAAAGGCGACCAGATCGCTCTCTGCCTGGCCGCGTGCAGGAAGTACGGCGTGCAATGCCACGTCTGGAAGGTCAACTGGAACATGGGCTGGCGCACACCGAAGGATTTCGGCGACCGCATGAAGCGCGAGGGCCGCACGCAGGTGAGTTTCAGTGGCACGCGCGAAGATCGCTGGCTCTGCCCCTCCCATCCGGCCAATCAGCAGCTCGAAATCGATTCAATGATAGAAGTCGCGACGAAATACGATGTCGATGGCATCCACTTCGACTACATCCGCTATCCATCCGGCGACTACTGCTTCTGCGCCGGCTGCCGCGAGCGGTTCGAGAAGAGCATCGGCGCGAAGGTGGCCAATTGGCCCGCCGACGTGCGCAAGGACAGCGACTTGCAGCGCAAGTGGCTTGATTTCCGCCGCGACAACATCACGCGCGTCGTCGCCGCCGTCAGCGCGGCCGTCAGGGAGAAGCGTCCCAAGGTGAAGATCTCCGCGGCCGTCTTCCCCAACTGGCCGGTGGACCGCGACGGCGTCGGCCAAGACTGGAAGCTCTGGTGTGAGCGCGGTTATCTGGATTTCGTCTGCCCGATGGATTACACAAGTGAGCCGGGTGAATTCGCCAACCAGGTGCGGCAGCAGGTGCTCTGGGCCGGCAAAGTGCCGTGTTACCCCGGCATCGGCCTGAGCGTCTGGGCTTCGCGCGACATCGCCAGTCTCATCCAGTTCATCAACCTCACCCGGCAACTGAAGACCGGTGGATTCACCATCTTCGAGTATCAGTCTGCCGAAGCCGCGGATATCGTGCCGCTCTGCGGCAAAGGCATCACGCGTAAGGCGCCGTAGCGCCGCCGGTGCCCTCACCGGCGGAAATCCGCGAGTCGCGATTCTCAATGCCGCTGACCGCCAGTGAGGGCACTGGCGGCACTTTCGCAACACACGCGCCTGCCCCCTCCCCTCCACGTCCCGCGACTCTCGTGGTATAACGTCCCAGAAGGAGCACACATCATGTATAACCCGGTTTCCCGTCGTCAGATCCTCAAGCACTCCGCCACCGTCGCCGGCGCGGCCGCCTTGGCCAGCGCCATCTCTTCGCGTGTTTACGCGGCGGGCAGCGACACGATCAAGATCGGCCTCGTCGGCTGCGGCGGGCGCGGCGGGGGGGCCGTGACCGAAGCACTGGGCACCCAAGGCTCCACCCAACTCGTCGCGCTTGCCGATGTTTTCCCGGACCGCCTCAACGGCACGCTCAAGCGGGTTGCCGACAAGTACGCCAAGCAGGTTGACGTTCCCGCCGATCGCTGCTTCATTGGCTTCGACGGCTACAAGAAAGCCATCGACGCTGTCGGCCCCGGCGGTGTGATCCTCCTGACAACGCCTCCGGCGTTCCGGCCGATTCACCTCGAATACGCCGTGGAGAAGGGCGTGCATGTCTTCATGGAGAAATCCTTTGCCGTCGATGCCCCCGGCATTCGTCGCGTGATGAAGGCCGGCGAGGCCGCCAAAGCCAGGAACCTCAAGATTGCCGGCGGCCTGATGTCGCGCCACAGCCCCAGCCTGGAAGAGACCATCAACCAGATCCACGATGGCATCATCGGTGATGTGATCACCTGCTGGGCCTATCGCGAGCATGGCTCCGTCGGCTTCTCGCCCAAGCACGGCGGCGAGAGCGACCTGGCTCACCAGATTCGCAACTACAGTTCGTACACCTGGGTCAACGGCAGCTTCCTGCTCGACTGGCTCATCCACAACATCGACGTCTCGTGCTGGGTGAAGAATGACTGGCCGGTTTCGGCGCAGGGCCAGGGTGGCCGGCAAGTGCGCAGCGCAGGCCGATCAGCTCTTCGACCACTACGCCGTCGAGTACGCTTTCGCCGACGGCACGCGACTCCTGGCCCAGGGCCGGCACATGGACAATTGCTGGGGGTTCTTCGGCTGCATCATCCACGGGGCCAAGGGCTCGGCCGTGCTTGGCGAAGGCATTGGTAATCCTCGCATCTTCAAGAGCTGGAAACAGACGGCCGAAAACACTCTCTGGAAGCCCACTCGCAGCGGGAATCCATATCAGGTTGAGCATGACCTGCTCTTTGACGCGATTCGCAACGACAAGCCGTATAACGAGACCGAGCGTTGTGCCAAGTCGGCCATGACGGGCATTCTCGGCCGGATGGCCGCCGAATCCGGCCAGACGATCACGTGGGACCAGGCGCTGGCCTCCAACCTGGAGCTTGCGCCGGGCTGGACCAGATGACCTGGGATTCGCCCGCGCCCGTCCTACCCGATGCGCAGGGCCAATACCCGATAGCCAAGCCGGGTATCACCAAGGTGCTGTAAACGTTGCGGACGCCCCGAGCCGCCGCCCGCCCGCGCGGTAAGCGCCCTTGGGAACGCCGCTCGCTCGTAAGTTATGCGCCGGATAGGTGTTATCCCAAGGCCAACCGTCCGCCCCGGCTGGCGGCGCGCTTGCTGTCTTGCCTCGCAAAACCCACCCAGAGGTTTGATCGGCGGCCGCCCTGTGCTATATTGGTGCATCGGGCGTCTTCGGACTCAAGGGAGCAAAATGACAGAATCCAAGCGATCGGGCACGCGCGCCAGTATGCGCAACAAACTAACCAACCGCATTGCACGGGCTCTTGAGCCTCTCGAATCGCGCCTGCTGCTCAGTGCCGATCTTAATGGGACCGCCCTCACGGTCACCGGCACGGCCGGCAACGACGTCATTGCCCTCGGCCTCGTCGGCGGGGAAATCAACGTCACGGTCAATGGTGTCCCGGATCAGTTCGATGTCGCTGCCGTCGCCAGCATTTCCGTGGATGCCTTTGCCGGCAACGACGCGATCACCATCGGCCCGGGCCTCATCGGCGTCAGCGTCTCGGGAGGCGCCGGCAACGACACCATGACCAGCGGCACCGGTAACGACACGCTTGTCGGCGGCACTGGGAACGATACCTACAAGTTCCTCGATGGCTGGGGCAACGATGTCGTCAGCGAGGCCCCGGCGGGGGGCAACGATACGCTGGATTTCTCCGCCGTCACCCAGAAACTCCTCTTCAACATCGGGCGCTGTCCGTCAGCGATAGCCACGACACCGTCAATCACGGCAGCGACAATGTCGAGAACCTCATCGGTGGCAGCGGCGACGATTCGTACTATTTTCAGAACGGGGCTGCTCTCCCGGGCACGATCACCGGTGGTTCGGCGCCAACACGCTGATCTATTCGGATTACACCACTCCCGTAACCGTCGACCTCGCAACCGGCACTGGCACCGCCGTCAAGAGTTTCAGCGGCATTAAGAACGTCATCGGCGGCGCAGCCGACGACGTTATCATTGGCGACAGCGGTGACAATGTTCTTGACGGCGGGCCGGGCAACGACGTCATCAATGGTGGAGGCGGCCAGGATACGATTGCCTTCGATACCAATGGTGGCTCCGATACCGTCATCAATCCGGCCGATCAGCCGATTGCATATGATTTCTCCACATTCAGCGGCCCCCTGAAGTTTGCCATCAGCAAGACAGGCGTTTCGGTCTACAGCGGCAAGACGCTGGTTACCAGCGGCGGCAGCGAGATCAAGAGCCTGGTCGGCGGCCAGGCCAACGATTCGTTCGTCTTCCAGAAGGCCTCGGTCTTCCACGGTAGCATCGACGGCGGGGGAGGCGTCAATGTCCTCGACTATCGCGCCTACACCACCGGGGTGAACGTGCGGCTCGATCGCGGTACGGCCACCGGCGCCACGTCCATTGCCCATTTCGACAATGTCCTGGGCGGCTCGGGTAACGATTACATCGTTGGCAACAACAACGCCAACCGTCTCTACGGCTACGCCGGCAATGACAAGATTTACGGCAAGGGCGGCAACGACATCATCTATGCCGACTCCGGCAACAACATGATTGACGGCGGCCTTGGCAGTGACAAGATCTACTGTGGCAACGGCAACAACGTCATCTACGCGCGGGACAAGCAGCGCGACACCATCATTTGCGGCACGGGAACCAACAAAGCCCAGGTGGACAAGATCGACATTCGGTTGCACATCAAGATCCTGCTGAAGTAACGCGAACTCACTCACCTGTGCCAGTAGGGGCGCGGATTCCTGAACTGCGATTTTTGATTGTGCCGCCAGTGCCCTCACTGGCGGAAAAGGGGCGTGCCCGTTTTTCCGGGCAAAGCGCAATTGCTTGAGAGGGAGCAACTTGGGACGAGTTGAGTGCCATGCCCACGCCGGCCGTAATGGACGTCATTGGGCGAGTGGGCCTGATCGGCCGGCGTGGGCATGCCGTCCGGCGCTCGATTGGGCAGCCCGCATGCTCACGCCATCCCCCGGAAAACCGGGCACGCCCGGCACGCCCCGGAAAAGTGGCAGCGGCGTCTCGCCGCTGATTTTCCGCCAGTGAGGGCACTGGCGGCACTTGCGCCTTCCTTTGAATTCCTTTCTCTCCTCCGTATCTTATCGCACCAGGTAAACCCATGAAACAGCAGAGCCCTCACGATTGGGAAAACCCCGACCTCCTCCACCGCAACCGCCAGCCCGCGCGCGCCAGCCTCATCCCGTTCCCCGACATCGACTCGGCGCGCACCGGCCAGCGCGGCGCATCCAGCTTCTTCAAGCTCCTCAACGGCCAATGGCGATTCCGCTGCACCTGCTGTGCGCATTCCATGCCTGCCGGCTTTCACGCGGCCGACTTCGACGATGAGTCCTGGGACGTGGTGCCGGTCCCCAGCAACTGGCAACTGCTCGGCTATGGCCGGCCCAACTACACCAACCTCGCCTATCCCTATCCGGTCGACCCGCCGCACGTGCCGCAGGAGAACCCCGTCGCCGTCTATCGCCGCACTTTCGATCTGCCTCAAACCTGGGCCGGCCGCCGCATCTTCCTTTGCTTTGAAGGCGTCAACTCGGCCTTCTACGTCTGGGTGAACGGCCAGGCCGTCGGCTTCAGCAAGGGCGCGCATCTCCCCGCCGAGTTCGACATCACGCCTAACGTCCGCCCCGGCGCGAACGTGTTGGCAGTCCAGGTCTTCCAATGGTCCGACGGCGCCTATCTCGAAGACCAGGACATGTGGCGCCTCAACGGCATCTTCCGCGATGTCTACCTGCTCGCCACTCAGGACCTGCGCATCCGCGACCTGCATGTGCGCACGACTTTCGACCGCGACTACGCCGATGCTACGCTGTCCCTGGCCGTCACGCTCCACAACGCCTCGGCCCAGCCGGCCGCCGGCCAGCGCCTCATCGCGCGCCTGCTCGATGCCCACGACGCGCAGGTCTGGCAGTCCACCACGGCACTCTCGGCCGGCGCCAATAGCGATAGCGAAATCTCCATGGAGTCGCGCATCGCCAAACCGCGCAAATGGTCGGCCGAGGAGCCCAATCTCTACACGCTCTTGCTCATCCTCCAGGACTCCACCGGCCAGACCATCGAAGTCCACCGCCAACTCGTCGGCTTCCGCCAGGTCGAAATCCGCAACCAGCAGCTCTTCATCAACGGCGTCTCCGTCAAACTCAAGGGCGTCAACCGCCACGACACCCACCCCGACCTCGGCCACGCCGTCCCCTACGAATCGATGCTGCGCGACATCACGCTGATGAAGCAGCACAACATCAACACCGTGCGCACATCGCACTATCCCAACGACCCGCGCTGGCTCGACCTGTGCGACCGTCTCGGGCTCTACGTGATCGACGAAGCCGACCTGGAGACGCACGGGTTCGGAATCACCGGCAACGTCAGCCAGATCAGCGACGACCCCGCGTGGGAGGCCGCCTATCTCGACCGCGCCGAGCGCATGGTCGAGCGCGACAAGAACCACCCCTCGTTCATCATCTGGTCGCTGGGCAACGAATCCGGCTACGGCCGAAACCACGACGCCATGGCCGCCTGGATCCGCCAGCGCGACCACTACCCGGCCGATCCATTACGAAGGCGCTGGCGAGTCGAAGGTCATGGACATCGTTAGCGTGATGTACCCGACCGTCGATTGCATCATCGAGCAGGGCAAGCGCACCGACGATCCCCGGCCATTCTTCATGTGCGAATACGCCCATGCCATGGGCAACGGCCCCGGGCAACCTCAAGGAATACTGGGAAGCGATCTACGCCCATCCGCGCCTGATCGGCGGCTGCGTCTGGGAATGGGTCGATCACGGCATCCGCCAGCACACGGCGGATGGGCAGGAGTTGTTCGCCTACGGCGGCGATTTCGGCGACAAGCCCAACGACGGCAACTTCTGCATCGACGGGCTGAATTTTCCCGACCGCATCCCGCATACGGGGCTGATCGAATACAAGAAGATCATCGAGCCGGTTCGCGTCGAGCCGGTCGATCTCGCGGCCGGCTCGATCAGGATCGTCAACCGCTACGACTTCGTGAGCCTGGCCCATCTTCGCGGCTCGTGGTCGGTTGAGCGCGATGGCAAGGTGCTGCAGCAGGGCAGCCTGCCGCCGCTGGCCATCCCGCCGCATAAGGACATGGCGATCACCATTCCTTACACGCTGCCCAAGCCGGTAGGGGGGAGCACCTGTTTCCTGAACATCTCATTCGCAACGACCGAGGCTACCGACTGGGCGCCGCGCGGATTCGAGTTGGCGTGGGCGCAGTTCGAGCTCCCGGTTCAGAATCCAAGTCTGCCGGCCATTGCGAGCAAGACGAAACTCGACATGCGCGAGGATGGCGACCAGGTTATCGTGACCGGCCAGGATTGTCGCCTGGTCTTCGATCGGCTGCGCGGCAGCATCGCCAGTTGGCAATTCGAGCACATGCCCCTCCTGCTGGCCGGGCCGCTACTGAATGTCTGGCGTGCCCCGACGGATAACGACGTCCACATCGCCAAGGAATGGACTAAGGCCGGTTACGACCGCCTCGTCCACCGCTTTGACGGCGTCGAGGTCACGCGCCTCTCCGACAGCGCCATTCGCATTGAGGCCGACGCCGTCCTGGCCGGCTATTCGCTCGTCCCGGCATTCGATTGCAGCTATCGCTACACGATCCACGGCAGCGGCGATGTCATCATCGACACCCACATCAGGCCGCGCGGCAAGCTCCCTGTCCTGCCGCGCCTGGGCCTGCGCCTGCAACTGCCAGGCCAATTCGATCGTTTGGCCTGGTATGGGCGCGGCCCGCACGAAAGCTACATCGACCGCAAAGAGAGCGCCCGCATCGGCATCTATCAGGGCACGGTGCAGGAGCAGTACGTGCCCTACGTCAAGCCCCAGGAAGAACGGCAATAAGTCCGATGTCCGCTGGGCCGCCATCACCGACATTCGCGGCACGGGCCTGCTGGTTTTCGGCCAGCCGCTGCTCAACGTCTCCGCCCATCACTACACGGCCGAGGACTTCACGGCCGCCAGACACACCTACGACCTCAAGCGCCATCCCGCGACGATTGTTCAGCTCGACCACGCCCACAACGGCCTGGGCAGCAATAGCTGTGGGCCAACCCCGTTGCCGCAATACCTGCTGGAACCGAAAGAGACGAGCTTCCGCATTCGCCTGCGCCCCTACATGCGCGACCTGTGCGACTACGGCCAGATCGCGAGGTTCTTTGCCCCGCCACAAGACCTTTGAAATAAGGAGCATCCCATGGCTGACTCAATCGTTAAACTGGCCGTCATCGGCGTCGGTGGAATCTGGCACGGCGCCCATATCAAGAACCTCGCCGCCATTGGCGGCAACAAGATCGTCGCCGTCTGCGATATCCACGAGGGCCGGCTGGCCGACGCCGCCAAGGCCACCGGCGCAGCGCCGTTCAACAACATGGACGATCTCTTTCGCGACGGCCCCGAATTCGACGCCGTCTTCGCCTGCACGCCGCCGACCGTCCGCAAGCAGGTGGTCGAGGGCGCCGTTCGCAGCGGCGTGCCCGCCTTCGTCGAGAAGCCGCCCGCCTTCCAGCTCTCCGATGCTCAGGAGATCGTTCGCATCGTCCAGAAGAGCAATCATCCGGTCTTCGTCGGCTTCATGTACCGGTTTCTTCCCGCGGTGGACCGGCTCAAATCCCTCATCGCCGGCCGCCCCATCAACCTGGTGCAGAGCAGCTTCTTCTGCCCCGCCGCCATCGGCTGGAACATCCCCGGCTGGTTCTACCTCAAGGACCGCTCCGGCGGCCACGTGCTCGATCAGGCCATCCACGTCATCGACCTGCTGCGCTACATCGCCGGCGACATCGTGCAGGTCCACACCCTTGGCAACAACCTAATCTGCCCGAAGAGCGAGAGGTTCACTGTCGAGGATTCATCCTCCACCAACATCCGCTTCGCCAGCGGCGCATCCGGCGGCCACGTTCATTCCTGGGCGCATAGCGAGTTCACCGGCCAGATCACGATCGTCGGCAAGGACTATCGCCTTACGCTGCAGCTCGACAGCCGTCTCTCCGGCTTCGTCGGCGACCAGAAGATCGACGAGAGCTTCCCCGCTCCGCCCGAAGGTTGTAGCCACCATTACAATGAGACGCGAGCATTCCTCGATGCGGTTCGCCGTAAAGACTTCTCCGGCCTGCGCAGCCCTTACCCCGACGCCGCAAAATCGCTGGCGGCTGTCTTGGCGATGAACCAGTCGATCGACGACGGACGGCCGGTAAACGTTTGAATTGGGGCAAGTCGGGAGAACCAGATTCTACATACTTGACATGCTTGACCCCAAGTTGCGTTTGTTGTGCTGACTTGGCGACAGTAGGCGATATCGCCTGCGCGTAACATCAGGTGAATGGGAAAGATAGGTTAACTGCAAAGACAGGGCAAGGCAGAGTTTTCTGTCTGCAATGCGTTCCAACAAGGTGGACGAGTGCAGGGCCGCCTGAGTTTGGAGATTCAGTTAACTTGGGTAACATTTAGGAACTTGGCGTTGGCCAGTTGTTCACCGACTGGGTGCTCTTGCGCTCGCTAAAACCGAGATTCCTCATCACATTACAGCGAAATTACGTTTGCCAAATGAACGAGGTGAGGTTAGATTATGAGTGGTCGGCAGTTGAGGGCGTTGCAGACTCAGTGGATACGTGCCAAGAACAACTGAGGGTTACGCGGCTGGCCGATCTGTAAGGCTTTGGTGCATTTGATGTTATATTGACCTGTGAATAGCAGGTCGGGTAATTGGAGTTGGCGCAGAGTAGCTCTACAACACCGTCTTTTAACACGATTCGGTAGCCACCCTGAGCCGTACAGCGGATCGTGGCTCCGAGTTTCTTGTGTTGCGCACATCTCCGCATGCGGTGATTGACGGGATTACTCGTCGATCCGCGGCGACGATGCTCGCAGCGATGATTTTGGCATTCTAGCCCTGGCCGTCATTAGTTAAGGAGAGTCAGCATGTCACGCACAAATTGCGGTAGCTCAGCGGTTGGTCGGACGACCCGTAAGATCAGCAAAGCGAAGCGATCATTGATCTTGGCTGCCGCGGTGGCCGGGATTGGGTTCTTCGCCGGGCGGGCACCGGCTGCGGACGGCACTTGGTCGGGAAACGGTCTTGATACGAACTGGTCCACGCCCGACAACTGGGTCGGCGGCTACGTCCCCGGCATGCCTCCGCAGGTTCCCGAGCGCGCGCTTTTCGGCACCACCGGGCTCGTTGACCACCGAAACATCACGCTGGATCAAAACGTGACTTTGGGTGACATGAGCTTCGGAGACAGTGATCAATATTACCAAGCTGACGGCCTGTACAACCAGGATTGGCATCTGGACGCCACCAGCCTCGGCGCCACGCTGACACTGAACAGCAACTATTCCTATTTTATTTCGACCATCAGCGTGGGTGGGGTGAACCCGCTGAATGGCACCGCGAAGTTGACCGTCACGATCGGCGGAACGCCGGGAAGCGGCATTTTCAACTTTGTCGTGACCAGCACTCTGTATAAACAGGGCTGGGGCGATCTGATCTTTGGCGACAACGTCACCGCCAACTTCAACAATTCGTATCTCAATATCAACAACGGGGCTCTGGAGTTCCACACGGCCAATTTCCTGGACACCGTCGGCCAGGTATCACTCTCGCCCGCTGGGACGGGCAATAACCCCACCCTCCGGTATGCGGGAACCAACGCTGCGTCGTACGCGGGCCTGGTGAACCTGGCGGGCGGCACGATCGAGGTTGTCAATAGCAGCTTCACGCTCAATGGCCTGATCAGTGGCAGCGCTTCCGGGCCGATCGCTTTGGTGAAGAAGGGCGATGCCATGCTGGTGCTGGATCAGCGCCATCCCGACCGACCTCACCACAGCCTCCGTGGCCAACACCTTCATCGGCGGCATTTCGATCGAAGGCGGCGTCCTGAGCGCTGTCGGCATCGGCGCGCTGGGCGATCCGGCCAATGCCATCTATCTCGGGACGGCGGCCGGTGTCGTGCCTGCCAAGGTGGGAACCCTTCAGGTGCAGAATCCGTACGTGCTGCAAGCTGGTCTGCCGCCGGCCATCCAGACGCCGACCGCCTTGGATATGGGCAACCACACCATCGAGGTGCGCGACGGCGGCGGCGCCATCGACGTGCAGTTGTACTCCCTGCGCCTCGGCGCTGCGGGCGGCCTGATCAATACGGCTGGCAGCCTGGCGCCGGGCGCCCTGACCAAGATCGGCGCTGGCGAGCTGATCCTGGCCAACAATTTCACGAATTTCCTTGGCGGATTGAACGTAAACGTCGGCGCGGCTCGGCTTGACGATGCCGGCGGCGCCGGAACAGGCACCATCACCATCGGCGGCGGCACGCTCCTGAGCAACGTGGCTGCGCCGGTACTGAACAACATCGTCATCAACAGCGGCAACATCGGCAGCGTCGGCACCGATCGGGTGTTTGGCAATGCCACCAGCACGCTTAGGATCAATGCGGCGGCATGGGCATTCTCCTCGGGCGATTATGACCAGATGCACCCCATTTCCGGCGTGACGCCGCCGCCGGGCACGGTGACGGATCGCATTACCACGCTGGCGGGCATCGTCACGATTCCGGCCGCGGGCCAGACGGTCTCGGTCTTCGCCGACGGCACCGACAACACGACCGGCGGGCTGTTCCTCTCAAGCCTGGGCAACTCGCTGAACAACAGCCAGTGGACGGTGTATCGCGGCGGCGCTTTGCACGTGACCACGGATGGCGCAGGCAACTTCTCGATTCCGGCGCGCAAATCACGCTGGACACGACAACGGATCCCACAACGCTGGGACACGCCGACAGCCAGTATGGCCCGATCATCGGCTTACGTTCGGATGCAGGCGCCGACTTCACGAATTTCGTAAACAACCTGAATAATCCCGGCGGCGGCAGCTACGGCTTCTACGTCGGCTCGGCGACTGCCGCCGGCACGGGTGGGACGATCAACATCGGCGCCCTCACCATCGGCGCGGGCAGAGCCCTGACGGTCGCCGGGGCCAACACTGCGACCCTGCAATACACCTTGCAGCCGTCGCACGTCCAGTTGAAGGGCGACGTCACCTTCAATGTGGCCGGCGGCAATCTGATGCTGCTCAACGACCAGTTCGATAACACGGTCGGCGGCGCCATCACCGTCGCCGGCAGCGCCTACGGCAACCTGGTGCTGAGCAGCACCGGCGGCCTGACGCCCAATTGGGTGATCCCATCCCTCCAGTTGAACAGTGGCAACCTGCAGGTGGCTGCGGGCCACACGCTGGCGACAACCGGCGTCGTCGGCTGGAACGGCGGCTCCATCGCCCTTACCAGCGATAACACCGCGCCGGCCAAATGGCTGGTGGCAGGGGACATCACCGCCAGCGCCGGCGGCGTCAATAACCTGGGGACGGGCACGCAATCCGGCATCGTGGATCTGAGCAACGGCACCCCGGCGGTCCCTCAGACTCGGACTATCACAGTCAACGGCGCAGCCAACCGCTTCTCCATCAGCGCCAGCGTGCAGAATGGCGGCATCATCAAGGCGGGCGATGGCACACTGCAGCTTTCGGGCGACAATACGCAGGGCCTCGCGCCAAACGCTCCTCTGAATCAGGTGACCATCAACAACGGCACCGTGCTGGTCACCAGCGCGGCTGTCGGTGGCGTGAGCAATGCGCTGGGTTCTGCCCCGGTGAGCCTTGGCAACGGCACCCTGAAGATCGGCGAAGCCAGCGCCAATGGTTTGGTCGGCAAGTACTATGTCAACACTGCCGACGTCGGCAACGTCCCCGGCCGCAATGCGTGGAGCGCCATCCAGACGCTGAATGACATCAATACCCAGTTGCTCTCGCTGAGTGCCAGCGCCACGCCCGGCGTACCCAAGCTCGCGGCGACGGCCAGCACGCTGACCGCTGCCGGCACGTACGCCATCTGGAACAATAATGGCTGGTCCGGGCGCCGAACAACAACGGGTTCCAATACTTCAACATCAACGTGACGAGCGATCCACCGCTCAATCCTTACGAGCACGACGCCGCGGTCTGGCAGGGCAAGATCTATCTGCCGGCAGGCACCACGACCCTGCAACTGGAGAGCGACAACGGCAGCTCGTTGTTCCTCGACGGCCAGAATGTGGCCGTCCTCGACAACAACTATTACCAAGCCCACCTCGCGCCTCGGTGACCGTCACCGAGGCCACTGCCGGCGTCCACGACATCACGGTGGGCTTCTATCAGGGCGGCGGCAACTCGGGCGTGATGTTCAGTTGGCAGTTGCCGGGCGCACCGCCATCGTGCCAGTGCCCAATAGCATGGTGTGGCAGTCGGTCTATAATGCGCCGAGCGGCCTGGTTCATCAGAACCCCATCACGCTTCAGGCAGGAACCAGCGGCACCATCAATCTGACAGCCCCCGTGCCCGGAACCACAATTGCGTTCGGTCAACTCACCTCGCCGGGCGCAACGCTCACAGTGAACGGGCCAGGCAATCTCGCGACATTCACCCAGACCCGGTTCACCGCGCCAGGCCTCACGACCCTCGCGGGCACCGGTCCGATGTCTTTGGGGCAGACCAGCGACACGGGCAATGCCGTCACCCTGACGGTTACCAACACCGGCGGCGTTATCCTTGATCAGCGCACCGGCACTCCGAACTCCCTGTCCAACACGACGCTGATTGTCAACGGCGGCCTCGTCAACGTGCTCAGCACGGACGCCGTGGGCGGCTTCAGCCCCATCGCGTCGATCACGCAGCCGATTCAGCTTAACAACGGCGGCACGCTGCGCCTCAACGCCGAAGACACCGACGCCAGCGGCATCACAGGCACGCAGGCGCCGCCCTTCGCCAACAGCATCACCGTCAACAACAGCGGCGGGCTCCAGCACACGAGCAACACCGCCGACATCTCCACCGGCCTGCTGACGATCAACAGCGGCATGCTGTCGCTGAACAACACCGCCGGCACATTCGAGATCCAGGGCAAGATCACTGGCCTTGGCGGCATCAACGTCACCGGCGGAGCGCCGGTGACCATCGGGCCCGTTGGAGGGACTGTCGCCAATGACTTCGCCGGCGACACCGTCTTGAATGGTGGCACGTTGAATCTCGCCAAGGCGGCCAACATCTCCGCCATCGGCGGCAATCTGGTGATCAACAGCGGCACGGTCAACGTGCTGGCCAGCGAGCAGATGAATCCCGCGGGCACGACCCAAGTTACCTTCGGGATCGGCGGCACGATGGACCTGAAGGGCAACACGCAGACCATCGGCGGCCTGACGATGTCGGGCGGCACGATCACGGGAACCACCGGCGCGCTGCTGAAGCTCAATCCCGGCGGACAGATCCAGTACAACGGCGCCGTGACCGGCGCCACCGCGGCCACCGTTACGACCGACGTTGACCTCCGCAACTCTGATCCGAATGTCCAGGTCGCCGCCGGCACGGTGTCAGCGCCCAGTTGACCCTCAGCGGCAAGCTGCTTAACGGTAGCACGCTGCACCTGAACGGCGGCGGCACGATGAAACTAGCCGGCACCTCGGGCGGAACTTTCACTGGCGATGTGACGGTGCAGAGCAGCAGCACGCTGGCCATTGGCGAAGGCTACACGCTCACGACGCCGGGCGTCATCCACCTGGATACCGGCAAACTGCACCTGGTCGGACTTGGGAACTTCGTTGCCAATGATTTCACCGGCTGGCAGCTCAATGGCACCGCCGCTCTGCCCAGCGGCAACGGAACGCTGCGGCTCACCCAGTCCAAGGACCCGGAAGCCACACAGGCTGGCAGCGCCTACCTCCCCACCAAGCAGTCGCTGGCCAGTCTGAACGTGACCTTCACCTACCAGCAGGACGAAGGGCACGGCGGCACCAGCAGCGTAAACAATCCCGCTGACGGGATGACCTTCATCGTTCAAAACCAGCTCGTCACTTCGGTGGGAGGCGGAGGCAGCTCGCTGGGTTACGCAGGCATTACCCCTAGCGCGGCGGCCGCGTTCAATATCTATGCGGGCGCTGTGGGTGGGGCGTGGAACAGCGGCTCGATCGGTCTCCTGCAGGGCGGTGCGGCCCCGGTAGCGGGAACTTACGCGGCCGCCGGGTCGGTGAACCTGCGAACCACCGATCCTTATCGGATCCACCTCTGGTACGACGGCACGCAACTGAATGAGACCATCACGGACACGGTCACGCTGGTGACGTACACCACGGCGTATACGATCAATTTGGCTACGGTCGTCGGCGGTAACACGGCGTGGTTTGGCTTCACCGGGGCAACGGGCGGCTTGGACTCCACCCAGACGATCAGCAACCTGCAGATCGGAACCCCGTCGGCGCAGATGATACTGGGGAACACAGTGCAGGCCTCGGGCACCAGCGAGATCGGCATCGACAACACCCTGCTGGGCGTTGTCAACCGGCTCAACATGGATGCTGGCGTCACGCTGAATGTCACGACCAGCCTGCCGGTGAGCCTGAATTCGATGGTCCAGTCGAAGGAGACCCACTTTACGCCGGGCAGCACGGCCACGATCAACGGCAACGCGCCGCTCATGCTCGGGAAAGTCTTTGGCGGCTCGGATGCGCTCAATCCCCTGGTGATCCAATCGGGCAATACAGCCGGGCTGGTATTCGATTACAACCAGGATAACGGCAGCCTGGTCGGCCCCAGCGAGTTGAATGCGACAACGATCAACATCAACAACGGCGGCATGATCACCGCGCAAACGACGACCGCGACGGGCGGCTACAATCCGCTGGGTCAGGCGCTGGTGAACGTGAGCGATGGAGGGACACTGCGCATAGCCGGAACGGGCACGGCCGGGCAGAACGCGCCGGCCATAACGAATGTGATCACGTTCGCGGGCGCGGTTCGCGTGCAGCACACCGGGGTCTCGGGAGACACCCTGGGCAGCGCCAGCACCACCATCCAGGTGTCCAGCTATTCCCCGGTGCTGTTGGACAGCGCGGCCGGCGGCACGCTGACCATCCTCTCGCAGATCATCGGCCAGTATGGCGACGTGGGCACGGGAGTGACCCTGACCAAGACGGGTTTGGGCACGATCGCCCTCGGCGGCTCGCTGCCCAATACCTACACGGGCGACACGACGGTCAACGCCGGCACCCTGATGCTGGCCAAGACGGCCGGCCTCACGGGCGGCATCCGCGCCATCGGTGGCAACAACGTGATAATCAACAACGGCGCGACGGTGCTCTTTGCCAACGATGGCACGAACAACTACGACGAGCAGATCCGCGGCCTCAGCAGCAATCAGACCGACAACGGCCCGGTGGGCGGCAACGTCGTCATCTATACGGGCGGCACGCTGAATGTCAACGGCAACACGCAGACGCTGAATGCCCTGACCATGAACGGCGGCGCCATCAGCGGCTATGTTCCGGCCAGCGGCAAGGGCCAGATCATCCTGGCCGCCGACCCGACCTTTGGCGGGACGGCGACGACTTCGACCATTGGCGCCAAGGTGAATCTCAACACCACCAGCCCGACGCTGCGCAATTTCAACGTGACCGATGGCCTGACGGTGAACATCACCGCTCCGGTGACCAACGGCGGAATCTACAAGGACGGCAATGGCCTGCTTGCCCTCACGGGCGGCCCCAGCAACTATGCGCTCGGCACCGTGGTCAACGGCGGCACCCTCCAGGTGGCGGCCGCTACGCCTCTGGGCTCCGGTCCGGTCACCCTGCGCAACGGCACCACATTCAAACTGGGCGGGGCGTCGGTCACCGATGTGCCATTCCAATATGCCGATGTCGGCGGCCCGGCGCAGGCCGGCTCGCACACCTACAACAGCGCGACTGGCGTCTACACCATCAGCGGCGGCGGCGGCGACATCTGGGGCAATGGCGATCAGTTCCAGTATGCCTACAAGCAGATGACCGGCGACTTCGACGTCTCCGTCCGCGCCACGGCATTCGCGGGCAACGCCGGCGATGGCGGCTGGACCAAGACCGGCATCATGGCGCGCAACTCCTTGGCTAACAATGCGGCCGCGGATATGGTTGCCATCACGACCTCCAACGGCATCCGAAACCAGGTCCGCTACACCGATGGCAGCGCCATGGCGTACGACTTCGGAGGCGGCGCCTATTCATTGCCGGAGTACCTGCGCCTGGTTCGTACGGGCAATGTGTTCAAGTCTTACGACTCGCCCGACGGCACCACCTGGACCCTTTTTGACACGCAGACGATTGTGATGAACTCGACGATCGACATCGGTCTGGGGACCACCGCCCACAATAACACGGCGGGCGTCGTGTCGACTGGCACGTTCGACCACGCCAACTTCATGGTGGGTACCCCGGTCAAGGCCACCGGGATGAACAACGACGTGTACATCGACGCCGGCGCGACCGTCGGCATCGACCTGTCGGGCAACACCGGCGACGTGACCTCCCTCGGCACCGGCATACTCTACGCGGGCGACAGCCGCACGATTAACGTCACCAACAGCAATCAGAACTATCCGAACCAGACCGTGGCGTTCAGCGGCGCCAGCATGGATCCGCTGGCCGCGGGCCCGGCCACCTACAACGTCGCCGCCACCCACACCCTCGCCCTCGGCGCGATCGACGCGACGAACAACATGGTTGAGAGCCTGGTGCTCGGCAACCCCAATAACCTCTCTGCCCCGCGCAACGGCAACGTGACCTTCACCGGCCTGCTCAAGGTCGGCACGACCTACGTCAATCCCGATCCCGGCCCACAGACGGTCGCCACGATTGTCATCTCGGGCGGCACGCTCTCCGGCGGCGACATTGAGCTGGTCACCCCCAAGGACTTTAACAACAGCCCCCAGCCCTCCCAGATCATTTATCCCGCCGGCGGAACGGCGGAAGCCAAGATCGCCGGCGGCAACCTGTACATCGTCACCAGTGATCCGGTCCTGGCGGGCGGTCGCAGCGGTCTGCTCACGGTGGACGTGACCCCCGGCGCCAACGACACCGGCCTCGAAATTGCCGCCGCACTGAAGAACGGCGGCGTTACCAAGACTGGCGCGGGCAAGCTGATTTTGTCCGGCCTCGGCAGCAATTTCGCGGGCGGCATTCAATTGACGGACCCCTACAACGGCCCGTACCGCAGCAGCGGCCCGCTCAATCGCGTGATCGTGAACTGGACCGGCGGTGCGATGAACCGGAACAGCGCTACGAACCAGTTGGGCTTCAACGGCACCGCCGGCGCGAACTATACCGACGCCAACGCGGTCACCCTGGGCAACAACTCCGCCCTGGTCCTCCAGGGTCCGATGACGTATGCCGCCGGCCTGCTGGAAGGCCGGCTGGCCAACAGCCCTGGTGGCGGCGGTCAGCAGAACAACTGGACTACCGCCAATCCGAACAACTCCCTGATCCGCTTGAACATCGTCAAAGGGAACAACAACGTTGTCAACGCCACCTTCAATACCAATCCCGTCACGGCCAACTGGTACAACACTGAGACCTGGGTGTACTCCGGCCAGATCTACGTGGGCGGCGATGGGCGGTTGTCCATCGGCTACAGCGTCGATGATAACGCGATGTACTACATCGATGGCAAGGGCTACGGCGGCTCCTGGCACAACACCGATGGGCCCCAGGCTGGCCTGAACGCCACCAACGGCGTGGTCCTGACCCTGACGCCCGGCTGGCATACCTTCGAAGCGCGCGTCTCCAACGGCGGCGGCGGCGCTGGCGGCTGGTATGGCGTCGCCCTGACGGACGCCAACGGAATCGTCCGCGGTGTCCTCGGGTCCTCCGACAACACCCAGACCAACTACTACGCCGGCGGCGATCCGGGCAATATGTCGATCTTCCGCACCCTCGCCGGCTACCTTACCTTCCAGGGTCACAACCCCGTGGATGCCGTGGGCGACGTCACGGCCATCAATGTTTCGACCTATTCGGCCAACGTTGCGATAGGCCAGCCGGCCACGACCACTCTTGGCGTCAACACGCGCCATGCCGGCGCCACCAATCGCATGTACACGCCCGGCGGCGGTGTCACCATCAACTTCGACGGCACGACACTCACGGGCGCCGACCCTCTCAATCCGCCACCGGTGGGCGGCCCCTACCTGCAGGTCATCTACGGCGGCGTCAACGATCCGACCAATCCGCTCTCCGGCTACACCACCTTGGGCGATGCCAATATCGGCCTCGGTCAACTGAATGACGGCCTCATCGGCGTGCCCGCGGGCATCTATTACCAGGTCATCGACGAAGGCACCGGCCGCAGCCTCATGTTCACCAACAACACCAGCCCCAACCACTGGGAGCACGTGATGGTGGAAGTGGGCGCCGGCAAGACGGTGACGGCAGTCGCCGGCGCGACCGATCCGCTCGGCGGCGCCACGTTCGACGTGGCCAGTGGCGGCGTGTTTGCCGTCAGCAGCACCGCGCCCGGTGCGGTCGCGGTCAACCCCAAGCTTATGCTGGCGGGCAACCTCGTGCTGCAGCACAGCGGTCCGTATCTCGACAAGTTCGGCAATGCCGCATCGCCCATCAACGTTCCGGGCTCGTTGCGCCTGAATGCGCTGGGCGGCGTGATGCAAGTCTACGGCAACGTCACGGCCAACAGCGTGTCGCTGACCGGCACGGGCGGCACGATGACCATCATGAATTCGCTCACCAGCAGCGTCAGCAATAACATCGCCGTCAGCGGCGGCACGCTGCAATTGGGCACCAACAACGTCATCCAGAATGGCGCTTCCACGAATGTGTTGCTGAGCGCCGGCGGCGTATTCGACCTCAACGGCTTCAGCCAGACACTGAATACTGTGAGCGTGCCGTTTAGCACGATGCTGATGGTGGGCAGTTCCACCGCGCCGGCATCGGCGTCCACATTGACGGCCAGCGCGGTGCAGCTCGCCGGAGGCACGCTGCGCTACGGCATCGGCGGACAGGTCTCGGGCCCGATTTCAGTCCTGGCCGCTGGCGAACCATCCTATATCACGGCCATCACCGGGGCGTCGATGGACATCACGCCCGGCCGGACCATTGACGTGGCCGATGGCGTCTCCCCGGTCAACCTGACGATCAGCGCCGGTCATTGGCACGTCGAACCTGACCAAGAGCGGCGCCGGCACGATGTATCTGACCAACCCGGCCAACACCTTCACGGGCCTTACCATCAACGCCGGCGCACTCGGAATTACCTCGAACGGCGCCTGGGTAATGCGGCCAACGTCGTGACCCTCAACGCCGGCACGTCGCTCAAGCCCATGGGCTTCATGGTCATTCCGGCCAGTCGCGCCATCGTCGCCAACGGCGGAACAATTGACGTGAGCTTCGACGGCGGGAACGGCAGCGCCGGGCCGTTCAACAACCAATACGACAATCGCGCCTATCTCCTTGGCCCGGTGACGGGCACGGGCTCGCTCACCAAGGATGGCTGGGGAGACCTGTACATGTTCGGAGCGCCCGTTGCGGGCAACACGCCCAGCAGCCTCACCATCAACAAGGGCGGCGTGTACACGAACCAGGGCAGCTTCATGGGGGCCGTGCCGACTATCGCCATCAACCGTACCGGCTATCTGAACCTCCAGGCGGGAGCCGCCTACAACATCGCCAATCAGTCGGCGACAACCTACAACCTCAGCAACGTCACCGTGAGCGGCTGGACCTACCCGAACCAGTCCCCCGGCGTGTGGCCGAATTACTACAATGACTGGACGGCCTACGCGGGCCGGCTCTCGGTCCAGACCAATCTTGGCAGCAACCCGGCGGCATCGTTCCCTTCGGCGCCGGTCATGGGCATCTACCAGTCCGATTCCGATCAGGGCGTGGCGCTGAACGCCACTCCGTCCAAAGTGCTGCACATGGGCTCGCTCAGCACCTTCCGCATGAACAACACCTGGCTGGCCGACATTTATCTTCCCGACAACAGCGACATGTTCCTGATGGGCTACGGCGACATGGCCACCCAGGGCGTGATGCGCAACTCGACGGCCAACCCGTCGGGCATCATCCGCGTCGGCGGCAATACATGGTGGATCGACGTCGCCCAGACCTACACCGGGCACACCATCATTGACGGCGGCGACACCCGTCCGCGCGGGGTCAACGGCGCTATCCTTGGCTCAACCGACATCCAGGTCCTCAGCGGCCAGTTGATGCCGGACAACAACAACAACAACGCCAACGTTAACAACGCGGCAGGCGTTGCGCTTCTCGCCGACGGTGAACATCAAGATGTACGGCGGCACCCTGCGTGAACTGGGAGCCAACTCCTTGGTTTCCGACGAGCGCATCAACCAGGTGACGCTCGTAGGCGCTCCGGGCATCACCATTGATCGTGGCAACGCGGCCGGCTTCTCGGCCACGCTGAAGATCGACACCCTCACGCGCAACATCGGCTCGACGGTCAACTTCGTCGGCACCGTCGCTAACACGCTGGGCACCGCCGACGCGCGCATCGTGGGCGGAACCGGCACGCCGCAGCTCGGCCTATCCACTACGGCGGTGACGCCGTGGGCCTACGTGAACAACACCGACTGGGCGGTCTATGATCCCACCAACGGCGTGAAGGCGATCGCCGCGTATGACACGTGGGGCCCCAGCAGCACCACCGGCAACGTGAGCATCAATGCCGCCCTGACGGTGGACGGCTCGACGAACTACAGCGCGATCATCAACTCGTTGCGCTATAACGGCGCGGCCACCACCATGACGCTGGGCACCGACCTGACCGTCACCAGCGGCGGTATCCTGGCCGGCGCCACCACCGGCACGTGGGGCATCGACGGCAGCGCCAGCACGCCGGCCAAGCAGGTCATTGCCGGCCCCGGCGGCGCGGCCGAACTGATCATCAACGATAACAACCAGATCGACTTCAAGGCCCGCATCAATGCGACCGGCCTGACCAAGTCCGGCGCCGGCCTGTTGGCCCTGTACTCCTATGCCGACGCGGCCAACCTGAACGGCGGCGAGATTCACCTCAACGCCGGCACGCTGCAAGTTCGCGGCGCCAGCGCCATTGCCAACAGCGGCAACATCGTTCTGTCGGGCGGCACCTTGCAGCTCTTGAGCGACACCGCGGCGGCCTTTGGCAACAACGTCAGCCTGGTCAATAGCGCCACGATCAACGCCGATCGGGTCAGCGCCAACAACGGCCTGCAGGACACGCTGGGAGCTTTGGATGTGTCCTATGCCCGGCGCCTGACCTTTACCAACGGCAACCAAATGTCGCTGGGCTTCACCAGCACCCATCTGGGCGGGGCGAACTATCTGAGCCTGGACGCCGGCACCCTTTATTCCAGCTATAACAAGTGGAGTTTCGGCCCGACGAGCCTCGGCGGGCCGGTCTGGTTCCAAATCAACAACCCCGCCACCAGGAACAGCTTCGGCGCGCTGGCGTGGGATGGCACCGTGGCCGCCGGCGACAAGCATTGGAGCAAGTCCGGCACGGGCTGGATGTCGCTGGATGCGCCGGCGGCGAGCGGCTACACCACGTCGGTCAACCTCACGGCGGGCTCCGTCAGGCTCAACGCCGACGGAGCTTTGGGCACGGGCAGCACGGTCAACGTGTATGCTCCAGGCGTCCTGAACTTCACGGTCGGGCAGACCAGCATGCCGACGGTCAACGTGGCTGCGTATGCGGCGGTGGGCGGGGCCGTCGGGTCCGATCCGGCCATCTATAACACCGGCGCGCCGGTTACCGGGAAGATCAACCTCCCGGCCTCGAACGCCATCATCCTCGCGGGCAGCAGCATCGAGCCGACCGTGGCGCAGCGCGGCACGGCTAACGATTGGCTGGGCGTGACCGCCATGCTCGACGGGCAGACGACGACGGTCGATCCGGCCCACTCGATCTACAAGGGCGTGGCCTTTGGCGCCTTCAGCTTCAACGATCCGCGGAGTGACGATATGTTCCAGGGCAGCCTGGCCTCGCTCAGCGGCGATCTCAATATCTACATCAGCTACTACCAGGACAACAACCGGGGCTGGCAGCCTTTGACCAACACCTCGGTCCAGCGGCTGGATACGCCCACCGGCATCGTCAACATCTACGGGCCCAACCTCTTCCGCATGGGCGCCAATGGCGGCACGGGTATCCAGGGCAATTTCACCACCATCAACCGCTACGGCGACGCCAGCACGCAGAACAGCACCATCCTCAACTTCAACTGGAGCAACAATGCCGTGATGCCCGGCAAGACCGTGGCGGTCTACAACGGCCGCGTGCATGTCGATGACAGCGCCGCCGCTGTTGGCGGCACCCTGAACGTCTCCACGAACGCCACGCTGGTCCTCGACGGCCAGAACCCCTCCACCGGCACCTACATCATCGGGCCCGAAGGCGCGGTCTACTCCAACGCCACCGCCAGGCTCACCTCCGGCGCCACCTTCCAGTTCATGCCCGGTTCGAAGTACATCCCGCAGGCGGTCATGGACTTCGGCAGCGGCACCTGGCCAGCTACTCTCAGCAATGCCGACGTGATCATGGACAACACCCAGCGCATCCACACGCGCACGGGCGGCGGCACCGTCTTCCAACTTGCCACCGGCACTCGCATCACCACCCCGTACAGCACCGACGGCCGCGTCAACTCCACCATCGGCGACGCCGCCGGCGCCATGCGCATCCTGCTGACCGCCTCCGGCGGGACCACGGCCGACGCCACATCCTACGCCTATACCACCAACACGCCGGGCGCTCCTTACGTGACCACCCCCTTCTTCGTGCCCAACACCGTCCGCAACCTGAACATCGACGAGAGCGTTTCGACGACCACCGCCACCGTGCAGATCGGCGATCCCAACCTGTTCTGGACGGTATACCAGGCCGACGGCGGCAACGCCGGATTTGACCGCTTCCAGGTCACCCAGAATGGCTTTGTCAACTTCAACACGGCCGGCAAGACCATGAACGTGGCCGGCATCGATGTCGCGGCCGGCACGTTCCAGGTCGGCCGCAATGCCGGGACGGTTACGGTCAACGGCGCGCTGGGTTCCAGCGGCGGCACGGCCTACTTCAATTCCCCCGTCAATGCCGCATCAGTCCTGGTCAGCGGCGGCAGCACCACCCTTGGGCATCCCGGTTCGACCATCAGCGGGACCATCGCGGTCACGGGCGGCACGCTGGCCGTGACACGCGGCCAGGCGGCCTATCCATCCGCTGCCGCACAGACCAGTGCGGTTGCCAACAAGACCGTCAACCTCTCCGGCGGCGAGTTCAAGCCGATGAGCTTTGACGCGGGATTCCAGGCGAGTTACTACAACGGCGGATATAACGCCAACGAGGTCAATCTCGATACCGCCAACAGCCTCCTGCTCACCACGCCCAGCGGCATTGCGATGTGGAGCGGGGCGATTGACACCATGCCCTCGGTGAACGGCAATCCGAGGGCCTCCGCCGTAACCGGCGGCCGGGCGGCGTTCGGCGATAACTATCAGATGGCGTTCGAAGGCTACTTCAACCCGAGGCAGGCGAATTACTGGTTCGATGCTCCTCAGGTGGATGATGTGTTCAGCCTCTACATTGACCTCAACCGCAACGGCGTATTTGACGCCAGCGACAAGATCTTCGCCGGCGGCACGGCGGCCATGACCGCGGTCACCGGGCTGGATCCGACTCTGTCGTACAAGATGGCGATCGCCTATGGCGAAAACAACGGCAACGACGTCTTCCAAATGCGCTACAACACGGTCGGCAATGCCGCCACGATGACCATCGTCAACAGCAGCGCCGCTTCCCAGCTCGGGATGTGGACGCGCTCGCCCAGCCCCTATAGCGCGGGCCCCTGGATCGATTACAGCAGCACCACGCTCAATGTCACCGACAACTCGACTCTGACCCTCATGGGGTCAACCAGCTTCTCCTCGCTCACCCTGACGCCGGGCAAGAAGCTCACGACCAATGGCGCGGGCTTCGAGGCCAAGTTCGCCACCATTCCCGTGACGGCGAGCGGCACCTACTCCTTCGCCGGCAACGGCACGCTGGACATGGACGCGGTCGCGCCGTTCAGCGACGGCGGCAACGCCATCGTCCTGGATATCCAGGGCTACGGCGGCCTGAAGTTCGGCAACACCGCCGGCACAAACGTGGTCGGCAACACCACGTTCAACGTCAACGGCGGCCGCCTGCAAGTGGCCTACGCCCCCGCGGGCTCGGATTCCATCGGCGGCCGGACGGTCAACCTCAGCAACGGCGGCGTGTTCAGCTTCAGCAGCGTCACCGGTTCGCTCCCGTCCGCGCTGACCCCGGCGCTGAACAACACTGGCGGCAGCTTCGGCGTGGAACTCACCGGCAGCTACGCCAACACGATTGGCACCGCGCTGACCAACACCAACGCCGGCGCCAATATCAGCCTGGGTTCGACCGGTCCCGACTTCACCATCGGCGGCGCGGTCAGCGTCAATGGTGGCACCGTCATCAAGTCCGGCACCGGCAACGTGATCCTTGCCGGCACCCTGAGTGGCGGCAACGTGGTCGTCAACGCCGGCACCTTCCGCCTCGGCGCCTCCAACCTCATCGAAGACTCCCGCACGATCACCGTCAACTCCGGCGGCACGTTTGATTTCGGCGGCTTTGCCGATGTCACCTCCACCCTGCACGTCAACCCGGGCGGCGTGGCCGTGACCGGCGCCGGCACCGGCCCGGCGGCGCCCGCGAGCGTCGAACTCACCCCCGGCGGTTCCGTCCGCATCAGCAGCGGCGGAACCCCCGGTACTCTCGCCACGGCCAACGTCCGCTACTTCAGCGGCCCCAACTTCGGCCCGTCCTTCATCAGCAACTACAACCCGACCAATGCTCCTTCGCTCAACGCGGGTCGGCTGGACATGGGCGCCGTCAATGGCGCGTTCAATGTCGACGACGGGCCGTCGCCCGTCGAACTGACCATCTCCGCCCAGCTCGCCGGCAGCGCCGGCCTGACCAAGACCGGCGCAGGGCGCTCTGAGCCTCGCCGGCATCGACACCTTCTCCGGTCCGATCACCGTCAGCCAGGGCACCCTGGGCATCACCCGCGATGCGGCCCTGGGCGCTGTCGGCAACCAGGCCACCTTCACCGGCACCACCCTCAAGGCCCTTGGCTACTTCACGACGCCGGCCAACACCACCCGCTTCGTCCTTGGCGCCGGCGGCGCCACCATCGACGTCAGCCAGGATTCCGGCCAGACGAACAACACCATGTTCCTCGGCAGCAACATGAGCGGCACCGGCCAGCTCACCAAGGATGGCTGGGGCCCGCTGTATGTGCTGAATACCAGCACGAACTCGCCCAGCTCCCTGACCATCAACAAGGGCTGGGTCTACCTGCAGGGCGCTGGTGGCCCTGAGGGCCAGCCCGCCCTCACGACAGGCCTGGTGGGCGGGGCGCCCACGATTACGGTCAACCGCATGGGCGCTCTTGACATCACCAACCAGGCCTCGGCTTTCAATCTCGCCAACGTGACCACCACCGGCTGGACCAATTACAACGCCCCGGGCAACACCATCAACGGCGCCCTCTACGGCCCGAGCTGGGACTATTACGCAGGCCGCATCTACGTCAACACCGATGTTGGCCAGGCCTACGGCATGCAGTTCCCGACGACGGACATCAGGGGCCTGCTGCAATTCAACACCGACACCAACTGGATGCTCGTCAACACGGCCCAACTGCCGCACATGGCCGCGTACTCGACCCTTGCCGTCACCAACGGCAATCACCGCCTCGGCGTGGTGCTCGATGGCAATGGCATGACCTACCTCAACGTGACCGGCGGCACCACGATGAAGGATAACTACTCGACCGCCGGCCTGCTCAGCGGCACCGGCGGCATTGTCCGCGTTGGCGGCAACGATCTCACTGTGTCCGCGCCGATGAACTTCACCGGCCCCGCCATCTTCGACGGCGGCGCCGGCAACAACACCTACTTCATCTCCGCGACCGCCATCGTCCATGGCACCCTGGCCACCAGCGACATCTCGAACCTCCGCGGCAACCTGCAGACGGACGACAGCTCGGGCAACTTCAACAACCCGGCGGGCGCCTCGCGCTTCGCGTCCAACGTCAATATCAGGATGTACGGCGGCACGCTGACGCAGAAGGGCGCCACGGCCAACGTGGCGCCTTACACGGCCGGCTACTCCGACGAGAACGTGGCGACCACCACGCTCATCGGCGCCGCAAACATCGCCGTGACCAACGGCACGACTGGCTACAAGAACTACCTCTACCTCCCAAAGGTCAACCGCCAGGTCGGCTCGACCGCTAACTTCACCGGCGTCTACACCACCGCGCTCGCCGACACCTTCAACTACATCAAGGGCGCCTCGTCCAACGCGATGTGGACCAGCGACTCCGGCTTCTCGGCTGCGCTGTCCGCCACCGCCGTGACGCCCTGGGCCTATGTGGGCAACGCCGACTGGGCCCTCTACGACGCTACCGCCGGCACCGGCGTTGGCGTCAAGGCTTTCCCGAGCACGAGCTACACCACGGCGTGGCCTCTGCCTGCCGTTACCAATGCCGATATGAGCATCGCCGCGAGCCAGGTCGTGGACGGCATCGCGACCGCGTCCACCGTGAACTCGCTGAAGTTGACCGGCGCCACGGCCTATACCCTGACGCTCAACGCGCCGCTCACCGTCACCAGCGGCGGCATCCTGGACGTCAATACCGTCGCCAACACCTGGACCATCGGCACCGTCGGCATTGGCAACCAGTTGATCGCCGGTGCCTCCGGCGCGGCCGAGATGGTCATCAACACCACTGCCGCGCAGACGATGACGATCAACGCCCCGCTCAATGCCACAGGCCTGACCGTGGACGCGGGCACTCTGGCCGCGGGCGGCCGACTGGTGCTCAGCCCCACCGCCGGCACGGCAAACCTGCACGGCGGCGACATCCACATCAACTCGGGTGCGCTGCAGATCAACGCCTACGTCGCCGCGCTCGCGGCCATCAACCCGATTGCCAACTCCGGCACGATCTACATCGCCGGCGGCACGGCCGACTTCCGCGGCGATACCCCTATCGCCTTCGGCAACAACGTTCGCGTGATGGGCGGCGATGGCAACACCCTTAACGCCGATCGCGTTGGCAACAACTCTGGCATGCGGCACTCCCTGGGCACGTTGACGATCGACAACTTCCGCACCGTCACCTTCAGCAGCGGCAACAACGCTTCGCTGTCCTTCACCAGCACCACCATCGGCGCTGGCGCCTACCTGAGCATCACCGGCAGCACCCTGATCGGCAACCCGTGGTCGTTCGGGCCGACAACCCTCAAGGGCCCCGCCTGGTTCAACATCACCACCCTGCAGCAAGCCAGCCTCGCCAACGGCCCCGTGTCGTTCGGCGCCTTGTCGTGGGATTCCGCGGTCGCCGCTGCCGACAAGCACTTCAGCAAGACCAGCGCCGGCAGCATGCAACTCGATGCTCCCGCAGCCGCCGGCTTCAGCGCCACCGTCGACAACAACGACGGCCTGGTCACTCTGAACGCCGATGGCGCCCTGGGCACCGGCAGCACGGTCAACGTCAATCCGTCGGCCGTCCTGAACTTCGCCGTCGCCCAGAGCCCTGCCAACATGCCCACGGTCAACGTCTCCGCGTTCGGCGTGGTGCAGGGCAACATCGGAACCAGCAATACCATCTACGGCACCGGCCCAGGCAAGATCAGCCTGCCGTCCGAGAATGCCATCTTCGTCCAGGGCATCACCGCCGACCCGAACCCCGCCGTGACCGGCGTCAACCGTCATTGGATCGGCCTGAACCAGATCGCCGCCTACACCAACAACACCGTTGACCCCACCACCACCGCCTATCGCGGCTTTGCCCTCGGCAACCGCTACACGCCCACCAACACCGCAATCAACGCCAACTTCGCTTCCACCAATGGCAACCTGAACTTCTACATGCAGGGCACCTTCAAGATGGAGCCGCTCAACGGCGTCGCAGTGCAAACCCTCAACCCGGCCACCGGTACCATCAACGTCTTCGGCTTCGGCGAGTTGCAGTGGGGCAGCGGCGGCGCCGCCGGCCCACAGGGCACTTGGACCACCCTCAATCGCTACGGCGATGGCACCACCCAGAATAGCTGGGTCATGACGTTCTACGACAACCCCAACGCGCTCGTGGCCGGCAAGACGGTGAACGTATATGACGGCCGAGCAACCATCCCCAACCAGGCCACCGCGGTTTCTGCGGTCGCCAATGGCACCACCGTCAATATCCTGACCAACGCCAGCCTCTGGCTCGACCAGGGCCAGGTCCCGATCACCGGCACGTTCAACATTGGCGCTCAAGGCGCTCTCCGCGTGAACGGCCAGACCGGCGTGACTTCCGGCGCAACGTTCGTCTTCGCCCCCGGCTCGCAATTCCTCCCCGGCGCCGCGCTCGACTTCGGCACCAACACCTGGCCGGCCACCATCGGCAACGCCGATGTCATTCTCGACAACAACGCCCGCGCGTTCACTCGAACGGGCGGCGGGCCGGCCTTCGTGCTCAACAACGGAGCTCGCATCACCAACGTCTACAACGCCAACGGCCTGCTCGATAGCAACAGCGCGCTTGCCGGCATCGGCGCTGCCCCGGGCGCTCGCATCCTGCTTACCGCCTCCGACGGTCGCGCCGCCGACGGCACATCCTACGTTGCCCTGGGAACCCCGACCGTCCGCACCCTCACCATCCGCGACGCCATCAGCACGCCCACCAATTCCACGGTCCAGATCGGCGACATCAACCCCTACTGGGACGTCAACGCGCAGAACGACACGACCCGGTATCAGGTCGGCCAGACTGGCATCGTGCTCTTTGACGGCCTCGTCAACGGATCGACCAAGACCATTACCGTCGGCAACCTCGATGTCGTCGCCGGCACGTTCATTGTCGGCCAGCCCGGTACTCCCGCCACCAACGCCGGCCTCACCACTGTCAATGGCACGCTGAGCGTCAGCAGCGTTGCCACCAACTTCGTCCCCGCCGCCACCGCCACCTTCTACAGCAACGTATCGGTCGCCGCCACGGGCGGCACCGACATCCGCGGTGGCTACGCCTACTTCATCAACAACACCCTCTCCACCTTGGCGAACTTCAACGGCGGCCCGATCAAGTCCTCCGCCAGCGTCGGCCCGTCGCTGCTGTCCATCCAGGGCTTCCTGCCCGCGGACGACGCCGTCGGCGCGGCCAACATCACCCTGGGCAACTCCAGCAATGCCAACGTCGGCACGTTGCAGTATGCTTATTATTCGGCCACCCCGGTTGCGACCAATGCCCTCGCGCTGGTCAACCGCACCATCGACCTGGCCGGCAATGGCGCCATTGATGCCTCTGGCGTGCTGCCCACCAACACCGTCACCATAGCCTCCGGCAAGCTCACCTTCAGCGGCCCCAACGCCAAGACCCTCACCCTCACCGGCACCAACTACGGCGCCAACACCGTTAACGCCGCCATCTCCGACGTCAATGTCAGCAACCCGACCACGCTGGCCAAGACCGGCGGCGGCACGTGGCAGCTTGGCGCCGTGGACAATTACACCGGCGGCACCATCGTCACCGGCGGCATTCTGCGGCAGTTGGTGAACAACGCCCTGCCCGCCGGCGGCAACGTCACCATCGCCGACGGCACCCTCGACCTCAACGGCACCACGGCTGCGCCCGGCTCTCTGCGGATCAGCGGCGGCAAGATCCAGATTGCCTCCGGCAGCACCCCCGGGACGTTCGCCGTTCCCGCCAGCGGCCTGCAATACGTCACCACCTACACATTTGGAGGCACCCAGGCCGCCGGCAGCCAGACCGGCTCGATCCTCGGCGGCAGCGCTTCCACGATCAGTCTGGCCGCCAGCCAGAACATCAGCGTCGCCGATGGGCTGGCGCCGATGGACCTGAACCTGGCCGCGGCGGTCGTTTCGCCCGCCGGCCTGACCAAGACCGGCGCCGGCATGCTCAACCTGGGCAACAACGCCAACACCTTCGCCGGCACGATCAGCTCCACCGGCGGCTCGCTGGGCATCGGCACGGATACCGCGCTCGGCGCCGTCACCGACAGCATCAGCCTCAACGGCTCCATGCTGAAGATCGTGGGCAACACCGGGACCTACATCCCGTCACTCCTGACCAACGGCACCTATCCCGCCCCCACGATGCTGAGCCTGCCGAACATCACCCGCCCGATCACGGTCGATCGCACCAATGGCGGCGGCATCGACCTCAGTTATGACGTGGGCGGCTACCTCGGCAACGGCGTGCAGCCCTACACCGTCAACTCCGCCATTACCGGCAACGGCCCGTTCACCAAGACCGGCTTCGGCACCCTCTACCTGGGCAGCACTAATGCCGTGTCCTCCTTCACGGTCCAGCTCGGCCTCGTGCGCGCCAATACCTTGGGCGCTTTGGGCACGGGCGACATCACGATTGCTCCCTACGGCGAAGTTGACACCAACATGGCCGGCTTCGACGCCTCCAAGGTCAAGGTCAACTACCTCGGCACCCTCAAGATGCTCCTGGATCCGACTGCCACGGGCAAAGGCCCCGGCCAGGGCATGACCGATCCGGCCAAGGCCGCCTACGACATCTACGGCACGTTCGACCAGAACGGCCAGGCGATGAACATCGCCTACGCCCTGCGGTTCGGCTCCTACAGCACGTTCCGCGTCGCCGGCAGCACCGTCGCCGCCGGCCAGTCCGTGGTTCTCAACGGCGATCTCTTCCTCAATGTCGCCGGAAATACCACGCTGACCGCCAAGCTCACCGAAGGCCCCGGCGCTGCCACCAAGAACCTGATCTCCCAGGGCGGCTCGACCCTGACCGTCCAGACCCAGCAGGGCCTTAACGGCAAGCTCTATGTTGACGGCACCACGATTGACCTGCAGAGCACGGCCAACACCTACGCCGCCTCCGCCCTCCTCTACGACGGCGCGAGTTCCAGCACGTCCGGCAATCAGGTCACGGATATCCGCCTGATGGCCGGCAACCTCCTGCTTGACGACAGCAGCACCAACTTCACCCTCGACAACCGCCTCTACAGCACGGCCGTCGTAAATGCCTACAGCGGCATCCTCACCTACAAGGGCAAGGACGCCGCCATCGGCACCGAAACCGTGCCCGAGGTCGATCTCTACGGCGCTTCCGACCATTCGCGTCCAAGCGGCCGGCGCCACCGCCGCCACGACTGCCGATCTGACGATCACCAACCTCACGCGCAAGCCCGGCAGCGCGGTCAATTTCCAGGGCTGGGACAACAACAGTGCCAACAAACTCCTGGGCCTCGGAGCTGACAACAACAACTATCCCAAGATCATCGTCACCAACGCCTCCGCCGCCGGATTGGCCACTGCCCAGAGTGCGCCCAGCACCGTCGATGCCATCACCCCCTGGGCTTACGTGAACAACACGTATTTTGCCCAGTACGGCGCCAATGGTGTCGTCGCCTACACCAGCGCCAACACCGTCATTCCCACCACCGGCAGCAACGGCCAGAACCTGTCGCTCATCGTGACCCAGGCCGGCCAGACCTTCGACACCACCACCACGAACACCATCAATTCGCTGGCCATCTCCAACACCGGCACGACCGGCACGGCGCTGGTCAACGTCAATACCCCGCTTACCATCACCAGCGGCGGCATCCTTGCCAACGCCGGCATGACCGTGAGCCAGGACCTCCAATTCCAGTCCACCAATAACTCGGCGATCATCACGCCGGGCGACATGATCATCAACTGGAACAGCGCCAACAACCAGGGCAAATGGATGTACTTCCGGGTTCCGCTGAATGTCGGCGGCAACCTCATCATCAACGGCTCCGGCACTACCAGCGGCACCAACGTCACCGGCGGCTACGTCGTGCTGTGCCGCAACGACAGCATCGCGGGCGACATTTACGTCGATGGCAGCAACCTGATGGCCCAGATGGATCCCACCGTCAGCCCGCAGCCCACCGGCCAGTTCGGCTCGTCGAACGGGTCGAACCACACCATCTACCTGCAGGGCGCCGGCAGCATCCTCTCCATGCGCGGCGACTACGGCAACAACGACTACTACTTCAACAACCCCGTACGCGTCGTCAACAGCGCCACCATCAACGCCGACCGTATTGCGGCTGGCAACAACCAATTGTACAAGCTCGGGAACGTCACCATTGACAACTACCGCACCCTCACCATCAGCAGCGGCAACAACACCGCCCTCCAGTTCGGCGATTTCACCGCCGGCAAGGGCGCCAGCATCAACTTCAACAGCGGCGACAACAACGCCGCCTACCCCGGCTGGCGTCAGTGGGCGATCGGCGGCCTGGCCGTCAACGGCCTGCTCAACTTCACCAACGTCGATGGTGCCAATGTCCAGGTCAACGGCGCCCTGTCCGGCACCGGCAACATCTACAAGTATGATCGCGGCCAGATCTTCCTCAACGCCGCCGCCTCCAGCTACAGCGGCAGCATCAACCTCTTCGGTGGCGCCATCCGCGCCAACGTCGCCAACGCCTTCGGCTCCGGCGCCAGCATCACCCTCAACAACGTCTCCTACAGCAACGCCATCACCCGCCAGCCGTACGTCGATCTCGGCCCGGCCGTCAACACCTCCTTCCCGGCCAGCATCACCCTCACCGACAAGTACCAGGCCCTCGGCGGCAACCTCACCGGCGCGATCTACAGCGGCGGCTCCAAGAACGTCACGCTGCCGGCCTCCGACGTGATCTTCCCGCAGGGCACCGTCAACACGCCCAGCCGCACCGATCGCGGCCTGGCTGCCGGCATCCGGGCCAGGATTGGCTGGGCGTCACCGCCCTGGAAACCACCGCCATCAACTACGCCGGCGGCGCCAACATCACCATCGACCCGCTCAACACCATCTACCGCGGCGTGGCCTTCGGCCTCTGGACCACCGACTCCTATCGCGGCAACATCTCCACCACCAGCGGCGATCTGAACATCTACGCCCAGCCCGCCACCTCCAACCTCGGCAACGTCACCGGGCTGAACTCCGGCAACGGCGGCCGGTTCCAGCCCATCGACGCCATCACGCCGCAATACATCAATCCGGCCACCGGCGTCATCAACGTCTACGGCGAATCGGGCAGTTGGGGCCTGAGTTCCAACGGCGGCAACGGCCCGGCCGGCACTTGGACCGTCCTCAACCGCTATGGCGACGCTATCACCGGGAATACCGACGTCATGTTCTTCAACTCCGCGGCGGGCGCCCTCCGCGCCGGCAAGACCGTCAACGTCTATGACGGTCGTGTCCGCTGGTATGACAACGTGAACGCGCAGGCCGCAGGCTCCGTCGTTAACGTCGGCCACGGCGCCTCCGCCTTGCCCTTCTGGGACGTGGCCACCGTCAGCGGCACGATCAACGTCCTGAACGACGAGATCGGCCCCGGCCTGTTCGTTTCCAACAACTCCGCCAGGGCGCTCGCTTTCAAGAACGCTGGCGGCGTGCTGACTTTCCAGGACGGCTCCCTGATCAGCCTTGCTGGCACCCAGGTCATGTCCGACCTCTACAACAGCTTCACTAACTTCACCTACAACGTCAACTACGTCGCCTACAACGGCACAGTCGCCCTGACAACGGCGGTGCCCACCACCACCAGCCCGGCCGTCCTCATTGGCCAGAATCGCCGCATCGTTGCCTCCTACAACAACGATCCCACATTCAGCGGCGGCACCGGCTTCGGCTGGGCGCCGGCCGTCCCGGCGCTGGGCGTGGCGGCTGCCACCACGATCATCGTGGACACGCCCAATGGCCGCAACTTCAACATCGTGGACGCCATCACGGTCCCCGACACCAAAGTAATGCAAGTCGGCGAGGCCCAGCCCTACCTCACCCCCGCCTCCAACGGCGCCTGGACACGTGACCTCGTCCAGCAGGATGGCAATACCCTGTTCTCCACCCTCACCGTCAGCACTCTGGGCACGATCAACCTCGTGAATGGCACCCTGACCCTGGTCAACAACGCCGCGGGCAGCCACGTGATCAACGGCACGATTGACAACAGCATCGTCAAGCCGGCCAACTTCGCCGGCGGTGGACCACTGATCTATATCTCGGCCGGCCGCGACTGGTACCCCGGCAGCGCCGGCGTCAACCATCGCGTCCTCGGCACCGGGCTGGTCAAGCTTGGCCAGGGCGAGGACGTCCAGCTTGTTGTCGATGAGCGCAACGCCACCGCCCTCGGCACCACGAACCTCGCCGCTGTCAATACCTTCCCCGTTCAGGTCGAAATCCTCGGCGGCGCCAGTCAGGTTCAGCAGGGCACCACGCCGATGACCTACACCGGCCAGCTCCGGCAAATCGTGGGCACCGACAGCGGCGCCATCAACTACGCCGTCGGCCGCTTCAGCAGCGTGAAACTGGATGCCGCCTCGATCCTCGCCATGAATGCGACCACCGGCGCAAACGGCAACGACGCGGTCGTCGCCGATGTGGTTCTGGCCGGCAATGCCAGGGTCATCTCCCTCAACGGCACCGCCAACGCCGTCAGCGTCGGCTCCATCGGCTATTCCGGCGCCGACACCGGCCTGCGCACTCTCACCATCGGCAACGGCACCGGCGCGGGCGACAACCAAATGGACCTGGTTGGCCCGATGAGCGGCAACGTCGCCCTCGTCATCAACAGTTCGGCCACCGTGCGACTGGGCGGCCGCAGCTCCGAGACCATCAGCATCGATCCCAGCACCTACAGCCTCAGCGGTGTCAACAACATCGAGGGCGCGGGAGTCGTGTTCAGCCTGGGCGGGAAGACGCTCACCATGAACATGAACGCCACGGCAACCACGATGGAAGTCTGGAGCCAGGTTGGCGCTGGCACGATCAATGCCAACGTCGGCACGATGGTGCCCAGCCCCAATTACAGCGTTCTCGGCGGTGTGCTTCTCAACGCCGGTGTCAACCTCAACGGCGCCACCGTCAATCTCCGCAGCGCCACGTCCGACACGGCCTTCGGCGGCAACTTCGTCGTCAATACCGGCGCATCCACAATCTCTGTGGCCAGCAGCGCCGCAGCAACCAACTGCACGATGGACATTGGTACGCTCACCTTCAACGATGCCACGCTGAATGAGACCGTCGCCAACGGGTATATTCTCCGCGCCACGGGCGTCACCATCGCCGGCACCGGCTCGGCCGTCATGAGCAACGCCGGCGGTGTGACCTTCGCCGGCATCACCGGCGCGGGCACTCTCACCAAGACCGGTGCTGGCAACCTCACCCTGAACCCTGGCAGCATTCTGGGCACTGGCTTCACCGGCAACATCATCGCCACGCCCAGCGCCGCCGCCTCGATCTTCGGCAACGTCGATATCCCCAGCGGCGGCATCCGCCTCGACACCAACGCAACCTTGGATATCAGCCTTGCCGCTCGCCAGATCGGGCGCCTCGTTTTCAACGGCGGTGCCTTCACGCCCGGCGGCAACACCCTGACGATCAACGGGTTCCTCGGCGGCGTCAACAACACGACCGTCTCCACCGCCAACCTGAGCAAGATGGCTCTGGCCAACGGCGCGGGCATCGCCCCGGGCACCGGCCTGACGCCCGGTGCAGGCGCTGTGGCGGGCATCACGCTAGGCGACTCCGTCGCCAATCCGGTCAACTTCATCAAGTCCACCACCCAGAACTTCAACTACTACTGGAAGTTCGGAAGCAACACATCGTATGACACGGTCGCCGTCAACAACGCCACCGGCACCAGCGCGACCGGGTTCGGGTTCAATAACCCGACCCTCAAGGTCTACGCGCTGCCGACGGCCACCAACAATCCGTCCGCCCAGATCTTCACGGTCCTGACTTGGAGCGGTCCCGATCCCACCGACGCGCCGCCTGGGCCGTGGACACCAGCGCGGCCGTCCTGCCGACCATTTATTGGAATGGCGCTGTCGCCGCCGGCAATTGGGGTGACAACCCGCCCAACTGGTATCAGAACGGCCTCACTGGCGGAACTGTCGCCTACGTCGGCCTCGGCGACAGCGTCAACGGCGGGTCGCTCCAGCTCAGCAATCTGGTTGCGTCGGCCGTGCAGCCTGCCGTCTTCGCCAGCACCTCGCCGGTGGTTATCGCACCGGCGGCCAACGTCGTGGTCACCGGTCCCACCGGCGCCACCACCCTTTCTTCTCTGACCATTGGCGACAACGTCGGCGCCAATACGGCTGAACTCGATCTGCTTGCCACCGGCAGCATGAACGTCACCGGCAGCGCCACCGTCCGCACCGGCGGCCTGTTCAACATCAACGGCACGTTCACCACGCCCGCCCTGAACGTCAGCGGCGGCACCGCCAACATCAATAACACTGCTGGCGCCATCACCGCCTTGAACGTCACCGGCGGCGCCGCCAACATCCTCAGCACCGCCACTGGCGCCATCACCGCCGTCAACGCCTCCGGCGGCTCGACCACCATTGCCAACACCGGCATCCCCACCGTCAACGTCTCGGCCGCCGGTCAGGTCACGCTGGCCTCGACGGGCAGCATCACCACCCTCAATCAGACTGGCGGCACCGTCCTGTCGCAGGCTGGCGCTTCGCTCACAACCGCCACCGTCTCCGCGGGCGTCATGAACACCCAGGGCAACAACCTGGCCGTTCGCAACCAACTGAACCTGGGTGGCCTGACCTTCACATACGCGGCCGGCGGCGGCGGCGGCACCTCCTTCGGCGTCAGCGGCGCCGATGTCCTGAACAACAGCGTTGCCCGCACCGTGACGCTCTCCGGCGGCACCGTCACCATGTCGGCCCCTGCCGGAGCGATTCTGACGGGCGCCGACATCGGCGGCCCGGGCATCGCGGGATCCAAGTCCTTCAATGCCGCCACTGGCGTCCTCAGCGTCACCGGCGGCGGCGCGGACATCTGGGGCCTTGCCGACCAGGGCTACTTCGCCTATGCCCCGATCACCGGCAACTTCGATGTTTCGACTCGGGCGGTTCTGCCGTTTGGCAGCAATGCCGGCGACGGCGGCTGGACCAAGGGCGGCATCATGGCCCGCAACAGCCTGGTGAGCAGCGCCGCGGCCGATTTCATCGACGTAACCACCAGCAACGGCGTGCAAGACGAGGCTCGCTATACCGACGGCTCCAACATGGCGTACAGCCTGACGACCGGCAACTACGTGTTGCCGACGTTCCTCCGCATGGTGCGCAACGGCAACACCTTTAGCGTGTACCGCTCGCAGGACGCCAACAACGACGGCATTCCCGACGGCTGGCTCCTGGTTGATACTCAGACCCTCACCATGAACAACACGATCTACGTCGGGCTTGCCGTCGCAGCCCACAACAACGCGGCGACGTCCACCGTTAACTTCGATAACCTCAGCTTCAACAACAATCTGCCCAGTGCCAGCATCGCGTATCCCAATACCAACCTCGCCGCGACCGCCAGCAGCACCTTCGCTGTCAACACCATCGGCGCCACGATGCTCGGCAACGCGGCCATCAGCCCGGGCGCAACGCTCACGATGGCCAACTCCACCAACATCACCTTCAACAATATCCAGCTCGGCGTCGGCTCGGCCCTGACTGGCCCAACCGGCGGCGTGTTCGCCGCCACCGGGACCGTCAACGGCACGGGTACGGTCCTCAATCCGCTGACGCTGCGTGCGGGTAGCGCCATCAAGCCGGGCGGCCTGACCGCTGGTCAGGTCGGAACGCTGACCTTGAGCGGTCTCACGGTTGGCGCAACGGGCGATGTCGGCGCCAATCCACAGTTCCGCTTCGAGGAGGATGCCCCGCTCGTGCTGCCGAGCCTGAGCACCCAGACCCAGGTGGGCGACACCCTGCTCACCGGCAATCTCACGCTGAACCTCGATGGCGACGTTGCCCTCAGCGGCACGCTGGCGTCCGGCGAATACCTCCTGATCGACTACGCCGGCACGGCGTTCAATCCGGCCACTCGGTTGCATCTGCTCACGACTCCGCCGAGCGGCGGGACCTATACGCTCAGCGCTGGCACCGGCACGGAGCCGAACTGGGACAGCACCCAGGTCTGGCTGAACGTTACCGCCCCGGCCGAGGTCGGCTGGACCGGCGCCAGCACCCCCGATGCCAATTGGGGCACCGGCGGCAACTGGGCCGGGACCGCGCAGTCCACCGGCGCGGGCGCCATCGCCTACTTCCGCAATCTGCCGGCCAACGCTTCGTTGACCACCGTTTCGGTGGATGGCGCCGAGACGGTCGGCACCCTGCACTTCCAGTCCAAGTGGCCCTACACCCTGAACGACGGCGGCGGCAGCATCACGCTGAATACCGTGACCGGCAACGCCGCGATCAACGTCCTCCAGGATGCCACCACGCCCAGTCTCACCCACACTATCGCGGCCCCGCTGAACCTGGCCGTCAGCACCGACATCACCGTGGACAAGGACATGACCCTTAACCTCACCGGCGCCGTGAACCTGCAAGGCGCCGGCGCTCAGACGCTGACCGTCAAGCCGGGCACCGCGACCGGCACGAACCCCGGTGCGGTGCAGGTCGCCGGCGGTCTGGACGGCGCTCAGTGGGCCGTGAACGTGCAGGGCACCAAGCTCACGGCGGGCCACCTGCGCGTGGATTCGCTGAGCATCGATAACACCGGCGCCGTGGTGATCACCAGCAACGGCACCGACGCCGGCGTGAGCAAGGTCAACAGCCTGAGCGGCAACGGCCAGCTCAACCTGAACGACAACAACCTCGTGGTCCAGAAGACCAACCCCACCGATGCCCAGGCGGCCCTGCTGGATGTCATCAGCCGCATCGGCGCCAGCAAGATTGTCAGCACCGCGGCCCCGTATGTCGGTCTGGCCGCCGTCCGCAACGACGATGGCACGGGCACGCAGATCCGCGACACGTTCGGGCCGTTCAGCATGGCCGACGGATCGCTCACCACCAACTCGGTCATGGTGAAGCGCACCTGGAACGGCGACGCCAATGTCGACGGCGTGGTCGATGCGATGGACTACTTCCAGATTGACATGGGCTATCGCTACGACAACACCAACCACACGGCCAACCCGGCCAACCCGTACTACAACGGCGACTTCAACGGCGACGGCAAGGTGAACGCGGACGACTACTACATGATCGACCAGGCGTTCATGCACCAGACCGGCCCGCTGTCGGTGGGCAGCCCGCTGGGCGCGGTTGCGGTGCCCGAGCCTTCGACGCTGGGCCTGCTGGCCCTGGGCGCGATCGGGCTGCTGGCCCGCCGCCGCCGCAGGGAGTAATCGCGGACGACCCCGGCCTTCGAAGAGGCTGGCAGAAAAGTAAGGAAACTTGCACAAGGGCCGCTCCTGTCGGGAGCGGCCCTTGTTGTTCTGAAACCCCATGGGGTCGAGGCAGGGCAATCCTTTGTCTCACTCCCCGCTCGCATTGCTGGCACTCGCGTCACCCGCCGATTACAATTGCGCCGTCGTTTTGCTGTGGCGTGTGGGTTGTCCTCCGCGGACCCAATCAGCTCTGTGAGGCACTTCAATGCGAAATCGAACTGGCTCGCAACGGTTATTCCCGCTCCTGGTTTCACTCTGTGTCGCCGCCTGGATGTCAACCATCCTGCAATGCGCAACCGCGCGATCGGCCGAGCCAGGCCCGGCCAGCGCTTTCTCCGGCGGCGTCGTCTGGGATCGCATTACCATCGCTCCTGAGGTGAAGACGTGCGAGTTGATCTGGGTCCACCCGCGCTCCGGAGATGTGTTTGCCTTCTGCAACAAAGGGGACGTCTATCGATCGACCGATGATGGCCAGAGCTGGTCACTGCTCACCACGAAGACGGACGCGCGGCCGACGGGGATGGTCGAGCAGGTCGTTCTCGACCCGGAGAACGACCAGCGGATGTATACATCGTCGATGTACGGCGGCGGCGCGCCCTTCATGACGGTTGACGGCGGCAAGACATGGACTCCCCTCGGCCCGGGTCACGTCGATTTCCTGGCGGTGGATTTCACCGACTCTGGCCGCAAGACCGTTCTGGCCAGCAAGCATGAGGCCCACAACGGCTTCATCGTCACGCGGGATGCGTCGGCCGCAAAGCCTGACTGGGAGAAGATCGACCTGAAGGAGAACACGGCTTTCGGCTCCTTCATGCGCGTGCTCGATTCCAAGACCTGGGTGCTGGGCACCGGCGGCGACTGGGGCGGAGGCACATCCGCCGTCTTCCGCACCGACGATGCCGGCAAGTCGTTCAAACTGCTCGACGAAGTGCCGGGGCCGAAGCCGCGCAGTTGCTTCCAGGAGCGCGGCGGCAAGCTGCTCTTTCTCAGCGGCAAGGGCATTGTCGTCAGCGCTGACAAAGGCAAGACATGGGAAGTCTTTCCCACGCCCCCACAGCCGTGGACGCTCGACTTCGGACCCAAGGACACGGCCTGGCTCGTGACCGATGGCGGGCTGTTCGCCTCGCGGGATGAACTGAAGACGTGGCAGCCGACAAGTTCCTCGCTGCGGATCGCCTCGGCCCATTTCAGCGTCAACCCGAAGACCGGCACAATGTACGCAACGACCTTTGGCGAGCAGGGCCTGCGGCACCGCGGCCGCTGGCAGGAGAAGCCGGCCGACCTGATCGTCTGGAGCGGCGACCGCCCAACCGGGCTGACCTGGGCGAAACTCGGGCCCAAAGGAGAGATCAAGGAGGTGCGCAGGCTGGCTACGAGGGCAAAGGCAGCGCCCTGCAGATGCACATGGATGGCGAGGGTTTCCGCGGCGGCGGCCTCAATTGGAAGGGCTGGTATCCGGCCGACGCCTGCGACGACGCCTCCGCATACACTGCCTTGGTCTTCTATATCCGTCAGGTCACGAAGGTCGAGAATGCGGACCTGACGGTGGGCCTGATCGATAACATCAAGCGCAAGGAGGGCGAGGCCGCATCCAACGCCATCGGCATCGTGGGCGATGGCGGCCTGGAGCAGATTGATGGCCAGTGGCGTCGCGTGGTTCTGCCACTGGCTCTCTTCACGCGCAACAAGCCGCTCCAGCTCAGCAAGCTGTGGGAGATCGACTTCACCAATTTCGGCTCCACCGAACTGACCTTCCAGGTTGACCGCATTGGCTTCGCGCTGGAGCACGTCGCGCCGCCGCGATTCGCCAGCGGGCCGGCCTATAGCGCCGCCGCACGGGTCGCGCCCGGCGAGACGGTGCATGCGATCAGCAGCGGGATCTACGGCGTGTGTGGCCTGGCTCGCGAGAAGCTCTTCGAGTATCGCATCCCGATCACGCGCTGGGGTGGCAATCCTTCCACGCGTTACAACTGGGAACTCGGCGTGGACAACGCCGGCAGCGACTGGTTCTTCAGGAACCGCGGCAAGCTCCTGACGCGGCTGAGCGAGAGCGGCTACCTGACCCACATCGACGGGAATCAGGTCTTCGGCGCCACGACATACCAGACGGTCCCCATGATCGGATGGGTTGCCAGGGACAATTCGAGCTACGGCTTTTCCGTGGCGCGATATGGCCGGCAGAAGGGCACGGAGCCGGGCAACGGCGATGTCGGCAACGGGCTATTGCCGGGCGGCGGCAACGTGACGGGCAACGACCCGCGCGACACGTCCGTCCCCGCCCCGCCCGAGTTCGTTGGCCGGGCCGTGCGCTATGTCGTGCGGTTTGCCGGCAAGGCGGATGGCTCCGATGGCCTGCCGGGCGTGAAATACTGGGCGCTGGACAACGAGCCGATGCTCTGGCACGTCACCCACCGCGATGTCTTCCCCGAGCCGGTCGGGTATGACGAGTTGTGGAAGCGAACCGTCGCCTATGCCGAGGCGATCAAGGCGGCCGACCCTACGGCCAAGGTGGCGGGGTTCTGCAGTTGGGGTTGGACCGACCTCTACTATTCTGCCAAGGACGCCGGCAAGGACAACTACAAGACCAAGGTTGACTGGCTGGCGCACGAGAAGATGCCGCTGGGCGAGTGGTTCCTCAAGCAGTGTGGCGAATACAAGAAGAAGAACGGCAGGCCGCTGGTGGACGTGATGGACATCCACTGGTACCCGCAGGGCCAGGTCAAGGGCAAGGGCGCGTACATGGGCCAGGGCCTGAACCCCGAGTTGAACGCCTACCGCATGCGCTCGACGGGCGACTTGTGGGACCGCGCCTACGAGCAGGAATCGTGGATACGCAACACGGACAACTACTCGCCGGTGGCCCTCATTCCGCGCGTCCGCGAGTGGATCAACAAACACAACCCGGGCATGGAGATCTGCCTGGGCGAGTACAATTTCGGCGGCGGCGATAATGTCACCGGCGGGCTGGCCCAGTGCGACGTCTTTGGCATTCTGGCGCGCGAAGCGGTGGACCTGGCCTTCATCTGGTACTCGCCCTCCGGCAGCCAGCAGTTGGGCTGGCAACTCTTCCGCAGCTACGACGGTCGCGGCGGCCAATTCGGCGACAAACTGCTCAAAACGACGAGCGATAATCCCAATCTGTCGGTGTTCGCGGCCCGGCGCACGGCCGACAACGCCGTGACCATCGCCGTCATCAACAAGAACCTCCACGGCTCGTGCGGCCTGGCCCTCGACCTGGGTGCGCTCCGAGGCGACATGCGAGTGTGGCGATTCGACCAGGATTCGGGCGAGAACGTCCGCGAAGTTGCCGAACTGGCCCGACCGGTTTCCGGGACGCTCGAATTGAACCTCCCTGCGGCCAGCGCGAGCATGCTGGTCATCACGCCCGCTGGTCAGTCGGGTACGCCGTGATCTGGAAGGCGTGGCAATGCTATCAACCTGGGAACACGCGGGATCAGATTTCCCCTCAGTTCTTCCGCAACGGCCGACGCGCGGACGGTGGTAGGGGACCATTCAGTTTTCACGCTGCGCGAGGGCAATACCGGCCTGCTGCTGCCGATTGAGCCGGTGGCCAAAGCCATGAGCAGCAGATGCCACGGCTGAAGCCCTACTTGCTGGCCAGCTTCGTCTGGAGCATCAGGTAGTGCGAAGCGACGGACAGGCCTGGCCAGCTATCCGGCTTCTCGGTGGCCTCGAAGTTCTTCTGGATCTCCACATCGTAGGGCGCCAGCGCAGACCACATCCGCAGGATCTGGACCTTCGTGTCCTTGTCGGCGTCGAGCGTCACCGGAGCCGCGGCGGGGTCCTTGGGCTGCACGACGATCTTGCCCTTGACCGCTTTCACGTCCCACTCGACCCTGACGATCTGGCCGCTCAGGGCCCCGCTGCCCGCGGACGCCGGCTCCGCGGTTTTGGAGTTCGACAAGCACGCGTTGACCACCTTGGCCCTGCCCGTCGCGGGCTGTACGGAGATCGCCATGCCGGGCCCCAGGCTGCCGGGATTGCCGCCTACCCAACTCGTCTTGGCCGTGTCGATCAAGTGGGCGATGTCCTGCTTGGTGAACACCCAGTGGCCATGTATCCGTAGTAGAAGCCGTCCATGATCGGCGTCATGGCCCAGGCAATGTCCTCGCCCACGGCGCGGTCGCACGTGCGGTAGTTCCTGGCCTCCCCGGAGATGTTCTTGTCCCAGCGGACGAGCCAGTCCTTCTGCTTCACCTCATCCATCTTCGCCAGCGTCATCGCCGGGGCGGCGGGTCTCGGCGTGGGCTGCGCCTGGCAGGGCACTGCCACCACCACCAGCCCCATGAGGGACAGCACGATCATGGTCATCTTCTTCATGCTTCTTCTCCTGTTTCTTGACTGCCGCTCGTGCGGCGTGTACCGGAAACCCGAGCCTTCCCGCCTCGAGCCGGCCTGCAACGCTTCTGAAGCCGGCGCCACCCTCGAAATCATCGCTACGGGGCGACGACAATGCTGAACGTCTGCGTCGCCACGCCCACCCGCTCGGCGCCGGTGGAAAGAACCTTCTCCTGGCCCCACCCAAGCGCGGTATCGTCGAGTTTCCGCACGGTCCGATCAATGGTGGCCGTGCAGCGCCACCTCGACCTTCCCCGCGGCGTCCGGCCGGCCGGTGAGCACGCCCGTCACCTCGTCGATCCTGAGCCACTTGGGGCCCTGCTGGAGCGAGAACCTGGGCTTCTCGACATCCCAGAAGCTACGAGTCTCCGCCCCCTGGATTCTCAGGTCCCCGAGGGATCGCGTGGCCAGGACCTGGTAGCGATACTCCGCGCCGGTCCGGGCTGTGCATATTGGCTGGCTGTAGATCACGGGCCGCGGGGCCGTCGCGTAGTCCGAGGACCCGCTCCGCTTGCCCTTCTCGTCCACCGCCACCACCCGGTAGAAGGGCCTGTTGCCTCCCGCCGGCGCGGCGGGACCCATCACCACGAGTTGCGTCCCGGCCGTCTGGGCGATGAAGTTCGCCGGGAAGGGGTTTTTCAGTTCCTTGTTGATCCCCACCGCCACCGCGTAAGCCTCGTCGCTTGCCGAAAAGCCCTTCTCGTCGCTGCCGTAGACGCGGTAGGCGGCGGGCCTGCTGCCCACAGTATTCGGCTTCCACAGGAGCGTCCCGGTGCCCATGGCCTGGTCGTACTCAAGGGCCACCCCGAGGGGACAGGCCGGTCCGCGCGGCGTGAAGCTCCAGGTCCGGCTCCACGGCCCCCACACGCCTTGGGCGTCCTTGGCCCGGACGTGCCAGTAGTACTTGGTGTCCGGGTTCAGCAGCCCCGGGCCGGGAAGCGCGTACCGGGCTTTGCCCTTGTCGGCGGTCCGCGAGATCAGCTTGTAGAAGTCCATCGACAGCGGGAACTTCATGTCCTGGCGCTGCGACAGCTCGAAGTGGTAATCCGTGATGGCGTCGCCGTCGGCGTCTGTCGCCGGCGACCACTGGAACACCACGTCCGTGCCGTCAACCTGACCCCCGTCCGGCGGGTTGGTCGCGCTGGCCGGGGCCGCCGGCGGGTGCGTGCTCGAACGCTCCGCCCATTCGTGCGTGATCCGCACCTTCCGCGGGCCCTTCGCTCCATCCGCATACGCCAACGCGTTCTGGCCGACGTGCAGCTCCGGCATCGCCAGCAGAGCCATCTGGAGGTCGTTCACGACCGCCAATCCCTTGAGCCTGGCCTCGCCGGAGAGCCGGCAGCGCAGCCGGTACTGGTATCGCGCCTTACCGGTGGAGGGAAACAGCCCATCCAGGCTCCCGGCGGTCACGTCCTGCCACGCCTTGCCGTCGAAGGACAGCGAGAACTCCGCGCCAGAGCCTTGGCTGTCCATGTGGCCGCCCACAAAAACGTAAGGGGTCTTCATCTCCCAGACGATGGTTCCCGTTTTGCCGGCTTCCGCGGCCAGGCCGTCCGGGCCGGAGCCGATGTTCTCCACGACGGCAGCGCCCTTCTTCCAGGTGTCCTTCGTGAAGTCCGGACGGTACTCCCACAGGCCGTTGTTGACCGTGTCCGGATAGTTGGGCTGGTCCCGGTTCCACATGTACTTCGGCGGACTCAGGTGCCCCCAGCGCCAGATCAACGCCTCGCCCGGGCGAAGAACCATGTCCATGGTCGTGTCTTCCTTGCACCGGCGCTGGCCCTTGATCTCCGCCTCGCTGACGAACATCGCGGCATAGCCCTCGCTGAACGCACGGTTGTCGCCCAGGAGAATGCCATAGGCGTGGCTGCGTTTGACCAGGTCATGGTCGCGGGCCAGGTCGCGGTCGCTGGCGAGGGTCTGGTTGTCGCGAAGCAGGAAGATACAGTCCAGGTCCCCGTCCATGACATGCCAGGCCCCCTCGTAGAACACCTGGGCAATGGCGTGGCTGATCAGCCGGACGGGGGCGCTCTTGAGCCCGGCCCTGTGCCACAGCCCGCCCATCATGCAGGCGTCGCAGCCGCACGGGTTATGCCCGTACACATTGAAGACCCTCACCGGGTCGCCGAGCTCCGTGCCGTCCCCGGAACGGTGGAAGCGGTGCTGAATCTGCTGAAACCACAGGGCCATGGCCTTCTCCCGGTCACTCATGTCCGCGGTGACGGCGGAGGCCACGATCTCATCGAGGCTGCGGAAGTTGTTCCGGCCGTTCGAGAGCCACGGGTTGACCACGTCGGTGTCGCCCACGTTCTCCATGCGCACGGCGCGGTTGGACTGCCAGGTCTGTTCGATGGCCCCTTCCCGATTGATCCCGCAGCCCATGGGGCCGCGACAGTTCGTGCCATCCACTGTCCCGCCCTGCACGACGGCGTATTTGTGTGCGGCCTCGGTGACTTCCTCGACGTGGCGTCTGGGGACGTCCCCAGGCTGACTCTTGGACGCCCAGGGCGCCAGGGCCCCGGAGACCTGACTGTCGGCGGCCCCAAGCGCCGCGGGCCCGACGACGAACGGCAGCAGGCACAGTCCAATAACGGCGGCGCACATGGTCATACTCCTTCTTCCTCCCTGTGCTATTGAGTGCCGGAATCTCTCACCCGCAGGATGTTTCTAAAGGCAGCCTGCTCCAGGCAGGCAGGCTCTACTGAAAATTTACGTCCCGCACCCATGGGACGTCAAGGACATGGGCATCCCTGATAGACGGCCCTGGTGCGAGGCGCATCAGATTGCCGCATGTCTACTCCAGGATCCAGCTTGCCCAAGCGTTCGGGCGGATTCGGATTTCCGAGGGTATGTCATTGTTGATCGAGACCTCGGGACTCTTGTCGCTCCACATATAGCGGATAGCGTTCTTGTTACCACCTTCGTTGCCGTAGATGACGCCCAGATCGCCGAGCAGGGCCAGGCCGCTCTTCGGTGTCACGCCTAGCGCGGCCCAGGGGACCGCCACCTCGATGACATAGCCATCCTTCTCCACCTTCGCGTTCATCGGCAGATCGTTCCATGCCACGACCTCATCCAGGGTCTCTTTGCCGGAACTTCTGGTCTCGACGCTGAACGCGTTGGGCTTCTCTTTCTCAGCCGTCACGTAGCGGTAGCGCGTGGCCAGCAGTTTACCCTCAACAGTACGGGCGATGATGATGCGTATATCGCCTACGCGCATCTGCTGCTGGTTCTGGCCGCGCGACGGACGTTTTTCGAGATCGGTTGCGAGGTAGATTTCGACGGCGTCGCCGGTCTTGAAGAGCAATCGCTGGTCGGTGGGCGTGTTGAGCAGCGGCGACTCGTCGCCGACCTGGAAGCGGACGTAAAGGTTGGCGTCGTCGCAGCCGACCTGCGCCTGGGCCGTGCGATTGCCTTCCATGCAGATGGTAAGCGGCTGGACTGCACCCCATTCGTCGTACTTGCCGTCGGCGGCCGCGCCTTTGAGCCGCGGCACCTTGAGCGTCTTCTTGCCGAGGGCGACCTGCTGGGCCTCGAAGTTCTGCCGGCTGGCCGCTTCGGCCTTGGCAACCATCTCCGGCGTGACCTGAACCGTCAACTTCTGCCGCTTGAGGGTATCGAGACCGGTCAACTCCCAGAGGCGCTGGTCGCAGTCGCCGCCGAGAAAGTACGTCTTGCCGGACTGCGGATGCTGGAACATGGCGCCGTTGAAGTTTTCCGTCAACACCATGTGCTGATCGAGCTTGTAGGCGCTGCGCTGATCCTCGCCGAGGGCATCCACGAACAGGCCCTCCTTCTTGTCCAGGAGAAAATACTGGCCGTAGTAGCCGGTAATGGCCACCAGGCCGGAAGTTGCGCCGGACGAGAACTGGCAGGCGCCGACGAGCGCGCCCGGGCGGTAGGCGTCCGAGGTCCAGGCAAAGGCGCAATGCGCGTTCTGATATTCCCAGAGCTTGACGCCTTTGGCGGAATAGGCGACCACGCGGTGGCCGGAGCCCTGCTCGCGCTGGCCGCGTTCCAGCGAGCCGCCGGAAACCAGGACGTAGATGTTGCCCTCGTCATCCGGCATGTAGGTGGACACCGCGCCGCCGTCGGCGTCCTCGGCGACCACGGTTGGCTTCCGCGGGTCGCCGTACTTGAGGCCGCCCTGCTCGTTGAAGCCGAGGAAGTCCAAGCGCACGATCTTGAAGGGCTTCGTCGTCTTCGCGCCGCCCTGGCCGTGCCACTGGACGCCCTCGGCCCAGTAGATGTTCAGCTTGTCATCCATGGGGTGCCCGAGCCAGATGCCGGGGAGTGACGGACCGGTGCGGATCTCGGTGGGCTGCACCCGGCCGTCGTTGTTGTCATCCAGCCACCAGTTCTCCTTTTTCGGCGAGTGGAAGGCCAGGCGCGGCACGAAGCGATCCTGGACGGCCTCGTACAGCACCGCGGCGTCCTTTGCCCAGAGAAATTTCCGGCCCTGGACCGTCACGAACGTCGCGCCCGAGTGGCCGCCGGGGCAGCCGAACTTGACGCCGCCATCTTCGCTGGGCCGCAGGATGATCGAATCGATCTTCCACGTGCCCTTGTCGTAGCCCACCTCGTAGCGCACGGAGTTGACGTAAACATACCGGGGCTCGGCGGCGTCCACGTAACCGCGCATGGAATAGGAAATGGAGCCGAAGAATTCCTTCCACAGCGAGCCATCCGTATCCCACACGGAATAACGCTTGGGATCGCACTCGACATAGCTCCGACCAATGTCGTCCGCCTCGGCCACCCAGAGCCGGCCGTTCTTATCGACGGCGATGGCGTACGGCTTGAGCATGCCGGCAGGATCGTACTTGCCGACCAGGGGCCGCCCTGATGGCTTGCCGTACTTGAGAAGCACCTGGCCGTCCGGCGCCAGCTTCCACACCTGCATGGTCTTCCCCTGCAGAGAGACATACACGTTGCCTTGCTTGTCGCAGGCCAGCATCCGCGGAGTGTCGAGATCCCGGGCGATGGGCGTGAACTGCCTGGACTTAAGATCGTATCGGCCGACGGTGTTTTCGCTGACGGCATAGAGCGTTCCATCGGGCGATGTCGCCAAACCGAAAGGCGCCTTCAACTCGCCTTCTCCCTTCACGGCGCCGGAGGCGAGATCAACGAAATAGAGCTTGTTCTCGGCCAAGCTGCTGACCACGATCTGCTCGCCCACGACAGCCAGGGAATGCATCTGCCATGCGCGGCCGCCCCAGGCATCGTTGCTCTCGTCCGGCCGCTTGGACGCAACCGGCACTTCGGGTCTGCCCCCGGTGAACGGGCTCAGGGCGCCCTTGGCCAGCTCGAACTTGACCAGCTTCCCATTGCCTCGCTGGAGAAAATAGCCAAAGCCCTGGTGCACCGCCAGAGCCGCGCCCATCGCGGCCGACCCGTATCGCTTCTTCCCGTCCAGATCGGTGCAGATGGTGACCGGCGCGGCCTCGGCGTTCCCCGTGCCCAGGACCACGCGGTCGCCGTCGCTCGCCACGTACAACGGCGAGTTGTAATCGCCGGCCCAGCCGCCCCTGCCGTCTTCGGTCTGGTACGGCGGCGTGCCGCTCACGCCGATGTCGCACACCAGCTTCTGCTTGATCCCATCGTGCGTCAGTAGCCTGGCGGTGTAACTGCCGGCCGGCAGCGGTTTGTCAAAATCGTCGAGCCCATCCCAGAGGTAAGCCTGCTGACCCGCCTTATACGGCTCGGCGCCGAGGCAGGTGCGCACCAGTTTCCCTTCAGCATTGCAGATGGCGAGGCTGACCTTGCTGTCCCTTTCCAGCCCAAATGGGATTGGAATGTGCCCGGCCGCGCGGCCCAGCGCGGACTTCTTCGCGAGCTTCAGGTTGCCGGTCTTCTCGAAGATCGCCGTGCCCCACGAGGTCGGGCCCATGTACCCGAGATCGCCGCTCGCGGCGTTGCGCACGTCGCTCATGCCGCAGCGCACGGCCGTGCCGAGGTCGTTGCCCCAGTGCAACTGCCACTGGACCTGCGCCGTATCTCCGCCGGCGAACGGCCGCGCGCGCGCAGCACCGCCCAGGGGATGCGGTACTCCAGCGCATACCCCTTGCCGTCAGCGTCCTTCAGGTAGGCACCCTCGACGCCGGGCGGATTCAGCGCGGCATCCTTGAACCCGAGCGTGTGCTGGATGAAGAAGCCGGCCTTCTTGTCCTGCGTCGAGTACCACAGCGTGATGTGGTTGATGCACCGGTCGATCTCCGGAGGCGGCGGCCCGCCGCCCTGCAGGGTGGCCTTGGACTGCACGCCCGGCACGGCCAGGAAGCGCAGTTGGATCGCGTCTGCGTTCCAGGCCATATTGACCTCGCCGCCGAAGCTGTAGTTGTTGACCATCGGCGTCGGGTCCTTCACCCGGGCGCCGATGTAGAGATAGTCCTTGTCGTACATCATCGCGCCGCGGACCGAGTAGGACTCCTTGCTCGACTCGTCCAGGACCATCAGGATCGCGCCCGATAGGTCCCAGTCGTCCAGCTTGCCGTCGATGGTCACCTTCCCCGGCGCCGGGACCACGTGAATCTGCGAATGGTCGGTCTTGTTGACGATCGCGACGTAGGCGTGAGCCTCCGCGGGTGCCAGAATCGCCGCCGCCAGCAAGACGGCAGGCATCACGAGGGATCGGAGGTATCTCATCGTCATGTCTCCTTCGTCATGCACTTGCTGTCCGGTCATGAAAACTTCGGCGACACCAGGCAGGGACGATGCCAGCGATTGCGGACGTCGCCCTCGGCACGCATCCCTTACAGAATTACCAGCCGAAGAAGCGGTAGGGGTCGTCCCATTCCTCGACCTGTTCCAAGTAGAAGCCCCTTTCCCAGCGGCGCTCGGGCGATTGCCCGCTGGTCAACTTGACTGGGGACGCGAACCGCTCCAGGAGGGGCGTCTGTCCCTGCACACCGAGGTTGCCCAACAGCCGCGCGAGCGAGCAACTGGTGCGGCGGAAAGTACGCTTGGTATTCTGCTGCCGCACCTTGAACTGCCAGGGCACGAGCTGGCAGAATACCACATGGCCATCTTCGGAGCAGGCCAGCACGCCGTCGCCCGTCGCTTGGGCGCCGCCGGTGATCAGCGGGATGTCGCGCGGATCACGGTTGTGGACGTCGGCGGGGCCGATTCCCGCGAGCGGCGAGTTGGCCGATGGCGGCTCAAAAAACGTGCCGATGTGCTCGGCCGATTTGGTCGTGATGGTGAGGGGCAGGAAGGTGTTGGACTCAGAGGCGTCAAGGCCAAGGGCCAGGACGCGGCCGTCCTGCTTGAGCCACGCCGCGATGGCCGCCTTGTCTGCCGCGAGGGCTGCGGCGCCGCCGGGGGCGACGACCAGCACGCGGCCGGGTTTCAGCTCGCTGGCGGCGTAGGGTTCCGTCGCATAGCCGGCTTGCTGCAGGTGCTTCTGGCCGGCCGGATTTCCAGCGTAGAGGATGGTGCGGCGCGGCGTGGGTTTCCAGGCGCTGGCGTAGGACGGCAGGTTGCGCATGAGCCGCTGGGCGGCCGGATCGCTTTCGGTGCGGGCGGTGACGTCCAGTTGGCAGAAGAGCACCAACCCCTGGCCTTCGCGGTATTCCATCAGCGGGCTGTATTGCAGGCTGTAGCCGCCGTCGATGAGCGGCAGGAAGTCGCCGCAGGCCGGCTTTTCAATCAGCACGCTGGCGACATTGCCGCGGTTGCCGCAGCGCCAAGGGCGTGTCACGACGACGCCGGCATTCAGGATCGTCGGGTTGATGAGCGGGTATGGGCGCTGCTCGTAGGTCAGCCGTGGCGCCATGTTGGTCGCCTCGCCGCGCCAGTCGCGCAGGAGGTTCTCGTCGAGCCCGGCCAGCGCGGGATGATCGGGGATGCGCCGGAAGACTTCGCGCAAGCCATACTCCTGGACGCGGAAACCGAAGCGTTGCTCCAGCACATCGGCCTGCTGCTCGAAGACCAACACGCGCAGGCCGTCGCGGACGGCGGCGAGATTCGGACCCGGGCCCTCAGAAGTCAGGGCGTGTTTGCCGACGATCAGCATCTCATACTTGGAGAGATCGGCATCCGCCTGAACGGCCTCGCCGCGCACGCCCAAAGCGCCCAGCCCTCTGATTGTCTCGCCTTTCGGGTCGAAGACCGCCAGCTTGGCATTGACTTGTGGGGCCGGTTCCGGCGCGAGCACGTTGAGCGTAAAGGTATCTTCCTGCGTCTCGCCGGAACTGAATTTCGCCGTAAGCTGAAGCGCGTACGCACCCGGCTTCAGGTCCGCGGGCAGCGCGAACTTCAGCGGCTCCTGGTGAATGTCGCCTGTCGGCGAGGTGAACTTCGCGCCGCCTGTCAACGGCGTGGGCAGATTCAGCGACCAGTTGCAGTCGCACGACACTGTGGCGCGGCTGTTGTTGATCGCGATGATCTGCTTCTCGACGGTCTGGCCAGGGCGGAAGTTGTGGCCCTTTTCGGTGAACGCGCCCGGCTTGCCGCCCAGATACGCCAGCAGGGGCCGGTTGTTGCGCAAGATCGCCTTGCCCGCGACGGTCGGGGCCCAGTCGGCAAGTTCGTAGGCATAGGACTGGTTCTCATATCGTTGATCGATGAAGTCGGGGCTGTAGCCGGGGCTTTGGAGCTTGTCCCAGTCGACGGGGAGGTCCTTGCGGCGCTTATCGACGCCGTCGCGGAGCTTCCAGTATTGCGCATAGGTCCAGGGGCTGGTCGCCGATAGTCCCCACGTTCGGAAGGCGCGCCAGTTATCCGCAGTGTACCGGGCCACGACCTCCTGTATGCCGTCGAAAACAGGGTCGGCAAAGTACACGGGGTATTCCCAATGCTGCCAGGGTTGCCCCGCGTTGAACTTCCTGGCTTCCCAGCGCAGGTCCTTCTTTTCATTCTCGCTGAGCTTGAAGGCCGAGTCGCCAAGCCACTGCGCATCCCATTCGGCCACACAGAGTTCATACGGCACCTTGCCGCCATGTCCCTGCCAGGGCAACTTGCCCTGGTAATAGCCGCGGTACATGCTCCAGTTAATGAAGTAGGGCATGCCATATTCGCACAGGAATGCGGGTTTCTGGCCCTTGGTTGCAAAGTGTTCGAACCAGTCGGAGCGCTCCTGCACGGGCACGAAGTTCAGGTAGAAGTTGCTGGTGTACATCATTCCCAGGTTCCCCGAGGAATGATGATAGATGATGCGGGTGGGGTCCTGTTCGCGCACGATCTGCTCGACGGCCAGTGCGTTCCTGATGTTCTTCCTGTAGGAATCGTCCTTTGGCTCGTACACGCCATCGATCATGTCCGGGTTCATGACTTCGAAATAGCCGGTGGCGTTGTGGCTGGTCGAATAGGCGACCACTGACGGGTGGTTCTGGGCCACGCGCACGTAGAAGGCCGCGTCCCCGGCGTAGCCATTGGTCTGTGCGGCGTTGGCGGCTTTCCAGTCGTAGTCGTGGAAGTGCGGCATCGAGAACGAGATCAGCATCCCGGTATCGTCGGCCGCGCGCAACAGCTCCTCAAAGCAGAGATGCGAACCGGGCTTGCAGTCGTAGTTGTGCGTGTAGACCAGGTTGATGCCGATGCTCTTCAGACGCTCCATGGATTCTTTGGCCGCCGCGTAGGTGGCGTTTCCCGCGCCCAACGTCGTATTGTCGATCGGAACGGCGGACCAGAAGAGGCGTGTGCCGTTGAGGATGAAATCGCGGCCTTCGATCCACATCTCCCGAAAACCGAAACGCACCGGCGGACAAACATCGACCGCCTTGCCGGCGGAATCGAGCAGCGAGAGCTCGAGATCGTACTGATTTCCGGGCGTGTTGATGTCCCAGAGCTTCTCCGGCTTCCAAGGCTGAGTGAAGGTAAGGCGACCGTTCTTCAGGTCAGCTTCTTTGAACGGGGGGCTCGTCAGCGTCTTGACCGGCTGGCCTCGATCGGAAATCCTCGCCTGGAACTTGTATTCCGCGCCCGCCCTCGGATTCGTCAGGTCCGCATGTACCGTCAGCGTCCCCTGGCGAACAGACGGATCCACTTTGACATTCGTCACGCGTGCCTGTGGCGGCGTGCTGATCAGGAACACGTCGCCGCAAAGGCCGCGATATTTCACATCGCCCTTGATCTCCTGGGGCATGTTTGTGTCGTTGAACGCAAGCATCGTTTCTTTGAGCGGCAAGGCCTGGACGAAGATCGAGAGCACGTGCTTGCCGCCAGGTTGCACTGCGGCGGTGAGGTCCAGTTCGCCGGCGGGAAAGTGAAGCTTGCCGATCTTCCGGCCGTCGAGAAACACCGTCGCCACGGAATTCAGGTAATCCACGCTCAGGGCGACGCGCCGGCCGGCCCAATCCGCGGGCACGGTGATTTCGCGTTGGTACCAGGCCTTCGTGACTCTCGGCAGATTCTGATTCTTCCAGAGCGGGTGCGCGTAGACCGTCTGGGATTCTTTGCGATCGAAACTGTTGTTTCCCGGCCAGGGCCCGGGCACCTTGAAGAAACCCCAGTTGCTGGCGGGCACGCTGGCGTCGCTGGTCGCCGGTTGCCAACGCCACAGGCCATTGATGCAGAGGCGCTGGCGCGTTGGCGTCTTCTCGCGGTAGGCCTTGTCGAGGTCCCAGACAGCCTTCGCGCCGGCGGGCAACGGCGCATCGTTCTGGCCCAGGCAGACAGATGCGGCCGACCACGCAACCAACGCGAAAATCGAAAGATGCAGCGCCGCTCTCGATGCCATGGGGGTTCCTCCATTGAATCCAGCAGTGACCAGCAGAACGCCGAATATGGTTACACCGAGGGCTGGCGTTTGTTTTCCGATCGGCGTGCCGGGGCTCGGACATGACATGCCGAAGGGATCGCTTCGGAAACGAGTGTTCGAATCACAAGGACCGTTGTGGCCCCGATCCGGTGCAGCGGCTCGTTATCCTGCCTCCGGTCGGTCACCGGTCGCCCTTTTGGAAGTACGGCAGATACATCCGTCGATACTCCTCGCCAGGACCATCGCCAAACTGCTTCGGTGGATCAACCTGACGCACATCCTCAACAGCCATGCTCACGGCTCGTCCAAAGAAGAGGTACGCGATGCCGAAGCAGTCAATCGTGAGACCATGTTCGGAACGGACGATTCGGTCGATCAAGACGGCCTTGTGGAAGCGTCGGACCTTCTTCTTGTTCTTGAGATGAATGGCGTCGGCCGACTTCTTCCACGATGAGAAGTTACTGATCGTCAACCGGGACAGTCGGCCGTTGCACTGCAAGATGTCCATCTCAACCGATTTGATTGCGGTCTCACCCACCGAGAACACAAACGCTTCGTGATAGCAGAGCTCCCCGTGGCCACAGATGCAAGATTCATGCATGAGTACGCCTGACTGCTCTGTCTGGCGGTATGAACTATCCGCTACTTCTTCATCTTCGCATTCAATTCCTCCACCACCGTCCTCACCCACGCCAGGCTCTTCTCGATCATCGGCCCGCCCTGGCCTTCGCACTCCAGGCTGAGGATGCCGTCGTAGTTCATGTCGGCCAGGACTCCCAGGCACGCGCGGATGTTCTTCGCGTTGACACCGTCGCCGATGGCGCACTGGCTCACGGCGATGCCCGTGAGGTTTCCACGCATCGCGTCGGCCAGGCTGGGGCTGACATCCTTCACGTGGACGTGCGAGACCTTGGCCTTGAATCTCTGGATGAACGCCACCGGGTCCTGTCCGGCGATGAATGTGTTGCCGGTGTCCAGGTTCATCCGCAGATACGGCGAGTCGGCGAACGCCAGCATCTCGGCCATGAAATCGGGCTTGGTCGTGTAGTAGCCATGCGGCTCGATGTTGATCGTGATGTCGTAGGCCTCGGCGTATTTGAGGATGTACTGATACGACCGCTTCATCATATCCATGGCCTCGCGGTCGCTCAGGCTGGCCGGCTTGTTCTTGTCATCGGTCGTGTCGATGCGCGGGCAGCCGATGAGCTTGGCCCAGCGCATGGTGTGCAGCACGTATTCCACGCCGAGCGTCGATCCCTCCGGCAGCGACATGGGAAACGCCGCGTCGAGCTGCGAGAAGCGCACGCCGTACTTATCCATCTTCTTCCGCATCAGCAGGGGGTCTTCCCAGAGCGCGATGTGCGGCTGATAGCCCAGGCCGTGAATCCAGCTCACACCGTCGATCGTGCCGCACTCGATGAACTTGACGTTGTTCTTCTGCGCCCATTGCAGGCACTGCTCGAAGCTCCAGTAGCTGCTGTTGAACGCATCCGTATGGAATCCGATCTGGAACATGTGCGAATCTCCTTGGGTGAACAGCTTAACCGAACGCCGGGAATTTTGTAGGCACGCGCGGATCGAGATCGCTGGTCTCGCATACCCCGCATGCCCACGCCGGCCGATCCAGCTCTCGCGGCTAATGACGTCTCGCGCGGGCATGGCACTCATGGCACTCAGGCGCAATTTTGCCCCCTTGGAAAACCCCGTTAAACAGGATAATATTGTCCTGTTAAGGAACCAGGAGACCTTGAGGATGATCTTCTCCAGCTCGACCGAATACGCCATTCGCGGCCTAAGCGAGTTGGCCGGCCGTGGGCCGGATGGGCCGATCATGCTGGATGATCTGGTTCGCGGCACCGATCTGCCGCGCGATTTTCTGGCCAAGGTCTTCCAGAAGCTGGTTCATGGGGGGCTCCTGCGCAGCGCCAAAGGCCGCGGCGGCGGTTTTGCCCTGGCTCGTCCTGCGCATGAGATCACGTTAATGCATGTCGTCGAAGCCATCGATGGGCCGCAGGTCTTTGATCGCTGCGTCGTCGGTCTGGAGAGATGCAACGACCAGATGCCCTGCCCGCAACACGACTTGTACAAACCCATCCGCCAGCGGCTCAAGGACTATCTCCTGACCACGACGCTCGCCGACCTCGCGGCTTCGCTCAAGGCCAAACATGCCTGGCGCGAGGCGCGCGGTTTGGAGGAGGCCGCTGCTGGCGATCAAGAGCAGACAGGGATCAAATAGACGCCAATAATGACGCCGGTGCGGATCGGCCCTGCACGCGCGGCGCAGGCCGACCGCACCCGAAGAACGGGACGAAAGGAACTGTGCAAGATGACCCAGACTCTGCAATCGACATCACGGGAACCTGGCGCCATGCCGTCCTCGCTCAACAACTATGCCGCGGCCTGGATCCAGCAGTGCATCGAGCTTTGCCAGCCGAGCAAAGTCTATTGGTGCGACGGCGGCAAGGAAGAGCGCGACGCATTATTCGCGCAGGGCGTGAAGGATGGCGTGTTCATCAAGCTCAATCAGCAGAAGCTGCCCGGCTGCTATCTTCACCGCAGCAACCAGAATGATGTCGCGCGCAGCGAACACCTGACCTTCATCTGCACTCCCGGCGAGGACATGGCCGGCCCCACCAACAACTGGATGCACGACAAAGCGGCCCATGCCAAGCTCCGCAACCTCTTCGCCGGAAGCATGAAGGGCCGGACCATGTATGTTGTGCCCTTCGTCATGGGCCCTATCGGCTCGCCGCTGGCCAAGGTCGGCATCGAGCTGACCGACTCGCTCTACGTCGCCGTGAACATGGGCATCATGACGCGCATGGGCGATGTCGCCTGGAAGCAGCTCGGGGATGGCGATGAGTTCACGCGCTGTCTGCACGGCCTGGGCGATGTCAATCCCGAGCGCCGCTTCATCTGTCATTTCCCGCTCGATAACACAATCTGGAGCTTTGGCTCGGGCTATGGCGGAAACGCGCTGCTGGGCAAGAAGTGCCTGGCGCTGCGCATCGCCAGCTTCCTGGGCAACCAGCAGCACTGGATGGCCGAGCACATGCTGCTGATGGGCGTCATGTCGCCCAAGGGCGAGAAGAGCTACGTCGCGGCCGCGTTCCCCAGTGCGTGCGGCAAGACGAACTTCGCCATGCTCATTCCGCCGGAGAAATACCGCAAGGAAGGCTGGAAGATCACGACCATCGGCGACGACATCGCCTGGATGTGGGTGGATGAGAAGAGCGGCCGCCTGCACGCGATCAATCCCGAGGCCGGATATTTCGGCGTTGTGCCGGGGACCAACTACGAGACCAACGCCAATGCGATGGAGTGCATCAAGCGCGACACGATCTACACGAACGTCGCGCTGACTCCCGACGGGGATGTCTGGTGGGAAGGCAAGGACGACGAGGCGCCGAAGGAGTGCATCGACTGGTCCGGGCAGAAGTGGACGCCCGATTGCGGGCGCAAGGCCGCGCATCCCAACAGCCGCTTCACCGCGCCGATGACGAACAACCCCGTTCTCGATTCCGCCGCCAACGACCCCGGCGGCGTGCCCGTTACCGCCATCATCTTCGGCGGCCGGCGATCCCGCACGATCCCGCTGGTCTTCCAGGCCTTCAACTGGGTACACGGCGTGTACCTGGGCGCGACGCTCGGCTCGGAGACGACCGCCGCCGCCACCGGGCAGGTCGGCGTCGTGCGCCGCGACCCGATGGCCATGCTGCCTTTCATTGGTTACAACATCCGTGGCTACCTGCGCCACTGGTTCAACATGCGCAAGATGATGAAGGACTGCCCGCGCATCTTCCATGTGAACTGGTTCCGCAAGAACGATCAGGGGCGTTTCATGTGGCCGGGCTTTGGCGAGAACATGCGCGTGCTGGAGTGGATCCTGAAGCGTGCCAAAGGCCGCGCTTATGCCGTGGAAACGCCGATTGGCTGGATGCCGCGCCCGGAGGACATCGACCTCAGCGGCATTATGGACTCCGATCAGTTCCGCGCGCTGCAGGCCATCAATCACGAGGAATTCAAGACCGAGATCCTCAGTCAGGAGGAGCTGTTCCTCAAGCTCGCCGGCGACCTGCCCAAGGAGATGATCTTCCAGCGCGAGCTGCTGATCAGCCGGCTGTGAACTGACTTTGTTGCGATTGTCGCATCCAGAGAGGGAAGCTAATATGCAGCCCATTGGCTGCGGAGCTTTTTCATCGCGATTATCTTCTTCGCCTGCCGCTGCCGCTGGCGCAGCTCTACGTGCGCTGTCACAACGCCAAGGATGCGCGCGGCCGGCATGACAACGCCTTCTATCTCTTCGAGGCGATGATCAAGCTGTCGGCGTCGGTGCTCGTCGCGGGCTATCGGCGTGAGATTGCGATCAGCAGCCAGCGCGATGCGGCCATCGATCGCCTGCTGATGGACCTGTCGCTGCCGTCGTTGGGGCAGTGGGTGGGGATCGGCCGGGAACTGGCCAAACACTTCGGCGCGCGGCCGGATGCGGCATCACATCCGCTGGGGCATCTGTATACGCAGCTCACGGCGAGCCATCGCGACCGAGCCGGCATGATCGCGCTCTATCGGCGGATCAAGAACGGCCCCGATGGCGCCCCGGCCGGCGACAGCACCTGCTCCGTCCAGCAGCTCATCGAAGCCCTCGTGCAATATCGCAACGCCGTTTTCGGCCACGGCGGCGCACGATTCGAGAGCTTCTACGAAAACCAGATGGGCCCGCTGCTTTTCCCGGCCATCAACGAGCTGTTTGACGAAGGCACGCTCGACATTCTTGGCCCGAAGGGCGCGCGGCTGGTGTATCTCTCCGACCTGCGCCATGTGGCCGACAATCAGCGGGAATTGTCGCTGCGCGAGCTGACGGGGCTGAGCAGCGAACGACTCGCGCCGATCGCGCTGGGCGACAGCGAAGCGGCCGACCTCTCGCCCGGCGTGATCGCGGTGATCTGGCCGGGGCAGAAGCGGCCGCTGCGGCTCGATCCGCTGCTGCTGTATCGCGAGAGCGAGCTGGCCGAGGAGGTGCTGTTCCTCAATCGCGACCGCCACGGCAAGCAGGTGGAGTATCTGTCCTACAGCACCGGCCGGACGGACAAGGATGCGTCGATGGCGGGGGAGTTGGCCAAGCTGCTGAAGGAGGTGGGAGGAAGTTCTGAGTTGCCAGTTGCCAGTTGCCAGTTGCCAGACTCGGAGCTACCCGCCGTCTCGACTCTCGGCGACTACGAGATTCTCGCTGAGCTTGGCCGGGGCGGGATGGGCGTGGTATACCTGGCGAGGCAGCTTTCGCTGAACCGCATCGTGGCGCTGAAGATGCTCCCCGCGGATTTGGCCGGGGATTCAACCGCGCTGACTCGTTTCAACCGGGAGATACGGGCGCTGGCGCGATGCGAGCATCCCAATATCGTCAAGGTGCTGACCAGCGGCGTGATGCCGGATGGACAGCTCTATTATGCCATGGAGTACGTGGCGGGTTGCGACCTGGAGCAGGTTTGGCGCGAGCTGAGCGGTAGCCCGAGCAAGGGCGATGTGACGTCGATGGGCAGCACAGCGTTCGCCAAGGCGGTGCTGTCGGCGTCGGTGCGGAAGCGCGACGAGACGCTCAGCCGGCACTCACGAACCGGCCGCGAGCCGTCGCAGGCGACGGCGCCGGCCTTGCCGCTGCCGCCGCTGCCGCCGCTGCCCAAGCTGCCGCCGGCCGCGGATGATCCGGGCGGCTACGTGCGGCGGATCGTGATGCTTGTCCGCGATGCAGCGCTGGGGCTGGCGGCGGTACACGAGCAGCACATCGTGCATCGCGACATCAAGCCGGCGAACATGATGCTCTCGGCCGATGGCTCGCGCATCGTGCTGATGGACTTCGGGCTGGCCAAGGGGGAAAGCGTGCAGCTTTCGGCCAGCCGGCAGGGCGGGCTGCTTGGGACGATGCGCTACGCGGCGCCGGAGCAGCTTGCCGCGGCGAGCATCAAGGTGGGCCCGCAGGCGGATGTCCGGGGGCTGGGAGTCACGCTGTGGGAATTGCTGACCCGCCGGCGGCTCTTCGGTGATGCGGAGGATGAGAAGCAACTGGCGATGTCGATCTTCGAGCGCGACGTGCCGCTGCTGCGTTCGGTCGATCCAAGTTTCGATCGGGACCTGGAAGCGATCGTCGCTCGCGCGACTGACGCAGGGTAAATGAGCGGATCCCCACCGCGGCGCAGCTTGCCGAGTATCTCGACATGTACCTGGCCGGCAAGCCGCTGCCCATCCGCGCCCGCAGCGCTACGGAACGTGCGCGGCGCCGGCGCGCGAGCACAAGGGGAAGATGGTGCTCGTGTCCGCCATCGTGCTGCTGCTGGGCCTGGCGGGCACCGCAGTCTGGTACTGGGATGCGTACTTTCGCACGCACGTGCGGTATTTTGTCCAGATGGGCCGGCGTTGGGGGCAGTACTACGGGATCGGCGAGATCAGCACCGAGGCGGTGGCCCATCGTGCCTACAGCGCGCGTTTCACGTATCGGGGCAGGCGCGGGCGCGTCGAGATGATCGAGTTGATCAACCCCAGCGGCAACGCGCCGACCGGGTACCGGTTCACGCCCTACCTGGGCAACGACGCAAGCGCCGGGAGCAACGCCGCCCACCAAGTTCTCGGTCGTCTACGACCGCGACGGGCGCGTCTCCAGCGAGGAGGTATTCGATCGGGCGGGCCGAAGCCTCTACGTCTTCCACTACACGGTGCGCGATCGTGGGTGCTACCTTGTCAACGGGTTTCCGCGCGCGCAGCGGCACGGGCGCGGCCTACGTGCTGTTCGCGTATTTTGCGTCGGGACCGCAGGCAGGCCTCGAAAGCGAAATCCGGTTCACCGATCGGGACGGGCGGCCGCGACCCGCGGCGGATGGCGCGTATATCAGGCGTTTTCGCCGCAACGCGCTGGGGCAGCCGATCGCGGAGGAGTTCCTCGATGCGCAGGGGAGGGCGATGGTCAACCGGGACCTTATTGCCCGCCAGGTCTCGGAGTATGACGGCCTCGCGAACCAAACGGAATCACGCTATTTCGAACGAGCAGGGGCGGCCGACCCGCAACAAGGATGGATACCACCGCCGCACGGCCGCCTATGACCGCTGGGGGAACATGACGGAGGTTGCGTTCTTCGACGAGCAGGGCAAGGCCACTTGCACCAAAGACGGATATCACCGCCAGGTGACACAGTACGACGCCCGTGGGAACGCCGTCGAGTTTTCGGTGTTCGATGTGGAGGGCAAGCCCACATTCACGAACGATGGCTACCATCGCATCGTCGGCAAGTTTGACGATGGCGGCAATCAGACGGAATGGGCGTTCTACGATGCGCAGCGCCAGCCCACGCGGGGCAAGACGGGATACCACGTCAACCGCGTCCGCTACGACGCGCGCGGGAACCAGGTCGAGACGGCGTTCTTCGACGAGCGCGGCGCACCGGTGCGTGTCCGGCAGGGCTATCATCGCATGACGCTGGCGTTTGACGAGCGCGGCAACGAGGTGCGCCGGGCGTATTTTGACGAGCAGGGAAAGCCGGCCTGGTACGAGAATGGCTATTACGCCACAACGCGGCAATACGATGACCGCGGCAACGAGATCGAGTGGGCCTGTTTCGACGACCAGGAGAAGCCCATTCGCGGCAAGGACGGCTACCATTGCGTCAAGCTCCGATACGACGAGTGCGGCAACATCACCGAGTGGTCATACTTTGACGAGCAGGGCAAGCCAACGCGCCATGCCGACGGAGAGCATCGCGCGACCGCCAAATACGATGAACGGGGCAATCGGGCGGAGCTGGCGTCTTTCGATGATCGCGGGCGCGGGGTGGTCAGCAAGAACGGCTATCACCGCAAGGTGGTCGTGTACAACGAGCGGGACCAGGAGATCGACGTTTCGTATTTCGATCCGCACGGGCGGCCGATGCGCGGCGAATCCGGCGTTCACCGCATCGCCCGTGCATACGACCACCGCGGCAACTGCACGGAGATGTCGTACTTCGACGAGGCGGGCCAGCCGGCGCGACACCGCGACGGCAACCACCGCTTTATCTGCGAGTATGATGCGCGTGGCAACCGGATCGCCTGGGCCTACTTTGATGAACAGGGCAGGCCGGTAAAGGACAAAGATGGCGTTTGCCGGGGAACGGTGCGCTACGATCAGCGCGACAACCGGATCGAGCTGTTCCAGTTCGACCTGCTGGGCAAACCGGTGGCTGCCGGCCAGCCCCCGGCGTCCGGGCGCCGCTGGCAATATGACGAGCAGGGGAATGTGACGCAGGAAGCGTATTTCGAGCCCCCGGGCACGCCCGCGACTGAGCTGTTTACGCGGGTGCATCGCCGCGCCTACCAGCACGACGCATGGGGGAATCTCACGGAGATTCGGCTGCTTGGGCTGGATGCCCGTCCGGTCATCGGCATCGAGCGATGGGCGGTGTGCAAGCGGCTGAGCGACGAACGCGGCAACATCCTTCAGGAATCGTTCTTCGACGCGATCGGGCAACCCGCGGCGCCGTCGGGATATCACAAGGCCAGTTACCAGTACGACGCTCGCGGCAACGTCACCGAAAAGGCATGCTTTGACGAAAAGGACCGGCCGGCGCGGTTCAAAGAGGGCTATCATCGAATGACGGTGCGCGCACGATCCCTGGGGCAATACCGTCGAGCAGCGCGATTTCGACGAGGCCGGGCGGGCGATGCGACTGGAGGCGGGATACCACCGGTTTCTGGCGGTGTGCGATCACCTCGGGCGGCAGCTCTCCTGGTCGGTTTTCGGCGAGAACGATCAGCCGGTGCGGTGCGACGAGGGGTATCACCGCTGTACCGTGTCGTATGACGAACGCGGGAACGCAACCGAGTGGGCGTGCTTTGACGAGGCGGGTGCGCCCGCGATGTGCGATCTCGGCTACCATCGCGCACGGTCGCGATACGACGAGCGCGACGACGGATCGAGTGGGTCTGCTTCGGCCCGGATGGCAAGCCGGCACAGCATCGCGATGGCGCGCACCGGCGAGTGACGGCATTCGACGAGAAGGGTGTCGCCACGGAGACAATATTTGATGCCATGGGGCGCGAGCTGGCCTCCGCGGTCGTGGCGGATGCGCCCTGGCCGGCCACGCAGCCGGTGCTCAAGCCGGGGGACGTTGTCTGGTCGGTGGCCGACGACCCGTTGTATGACGCGGCCGGCGCCATGATCCGGCCGGGCGAGCGCGAGCACATCCTGTGGCGCAAGCTCAATGGCTTGTGCGCGGGCCAAGCGGTATCTGCTCTATCCGAGACGGAAAGCGCCAGACAACCACCGCCGACGGCGACTGGACAAAGCTCCGCCTGAAGGTCAGGCTGGTCCAGAAGCAATGGCTGCTGGATGCCGCGGCGGCGATGCCAGCCACCCGGCCGGCGACGCAGCCAGGCACGCAGCCCACAACACGGCCGGAGCTGATCGGCGTGCCGTGACCTTGGTGGGCTACAACATTGGTGGGCGGTGCCCACCCTACGCCGCGTGCGCCATCGGATAGAAGCGGTTGATCGCGGCGTTGACCTGCCGGGCGTCGGCGCGGACAAACCGCACCTCGCGGCCGGCGCGCTGCGCTACCTCCTGCGCCTCAAGCTGCTCCAGCACGCGCGACGTGGCGAGCACAACTTCGTTGCCGACGATCCGCAGCGGCACGATGCCGATGCGACGGCACATCTCGGCCGGCAGGCACATGATCGCGTGCAGGTCGGGCGCGACGGCCGACAGGTTGACTTGCTCGCGGCCGTCGGTGAGCTGGCTGCACCAGGCATCGCATACGTTCTTCTCGTTGCACAGGCCCCACGACACGGCGATCGCGCCAAACCGGCGCTGCGACAGCGCCTGCTCGGCGAGAATCTCGTCGATATCCATGGAGTTGAGCTTGCCCATGTCTTTGAGCACCTGCCCGATCCTTGGCCGGCCCATGGACGCCTCCTTCTGGCCTTTGTTCCACCATGACGCGCTGGCTGTCTGGGGCACCGAGCGCATCGGCGGCCGCATGTTTCGCTGATTGCGTGACATACCTTCAACCTCGCGATAACCTTACGATTCGCGGCTCGCGGCGAGCAAACGCCGATAAGACAACGGAAGTCCGCATAATCATGCGAGTGATCAGCTACAACATACTGGATGGCGGTGTCGGCCGGGGCGATCCCCTGGCGGAGATCATCGAGGCGCAGCGGGCCGATATCGTGGCCCTGGTGGAGGCCGACAATCCCGATGTGCTGGAACGGATCGGGCGGAGGCTGGACATGGACCATATCCAGGCGACTGGCACGGCGGGGCATTCCGTGGCGCTGCTGTGCCGCTGGCCGATCGTCGAGACGGTGAATCACGCGCTGTTGCGGCCGTCGCCGCCGTGCCTGCTGGAGGCTCTCATCGCCGAACCGGGCGGGCCCCAGTGGACGGTGGGCGTCGCACATTGCCGGCCGTACGCCACCGAGGCGGCCGAGGCCGAGCGACAGCAGCAGGTGGCCTGGTTGCTCAATACGTTTGCCGAGCATCGACGCCAGCGCCGGCCGCACCTGCTGGTGGGGGACTTTAACGCCAACGCGCCGATTCAAGTAATCGACCCGGCGCAATGCACGGCCAAAACCAGGCAGGCGTTCGAGCAGAACGGCGGGGAGATACCCAGGCGAGCCGTGCAAATGGTGCTGGATGCCGGGTACATTGATTCCCTGCACGCCGCCGCGGGCGAGGCGGCGGCGCGAATGTACACGTTCACCACGCAGTTTCCCGGCCAGCGTGTTGACTACGCCTTCACCTGGGGCATCCAGCCGGGCAGGCTCAGGCAGGCCTGGATCGAACACGACCGTCTGGCGCGCTATGCCAGCGATCACTACCCCATCGGGCTGGAGATTGCGGCGTAAACATGGTGGGGATAGTGGCCGTAGTAGGAGCGAGTTCTTACACCGGAGTTTTGGCACCTTGACCTGGCGTGATGTTTCAGATTGGGCCAAGCAAAACCCGCTGACGCTGCGCGTGGCGGATTGGCTTGGCAGGGGCACCGGCGCCTTCCGCTATTTCGACCGTCTTCAGCGGCCAAAGGCCGCGCCGTTGCGGCCCAGCCTGGATCGCTGGGAGCGATCCGGTCTGGCCGCGATCTGGATCGGCCACGCCACGGTGCTGCTGCGCATCGGCGGCATGACCGTGCTGACGGACCCGGTGTTCGGCAACCGCGTCGGGCTTGGCCTGGGGCTCATCACCGGCGGCCCGCGGCGGCTCGTGCGCCGGCGCTGCGGCTGCGCGAGCTGCCGAAAATCGACCTGATCCTGATCTCCCACGCGCACTTCGACCACCTGGATCGGCCGACGCTCAACCGCCTGGACAAGAGCATTCCCGTCGTCATCTCGGAGAAGAACAGCGACCTGGTGCGCGACCTCGGATTTGGCGCATCACGGAGCTGAGCTGGGGAGAGTCGGTCAGCATCGGTCCCCTGAAGGTGACCTCGCGCCGGGTGGAGCATTGGGGCGCGGCATGTTTTACGACGACTATCGCGGCTACTGCGGATATCTCCTGGAGGCGGACCATCGCCGCGTTCTCTTCGGCGCCGACACGGCCTATTGCGACTATTTCAAGGGCATGGGCAGGGTCGATCTGGCCATCTTTGGAATCGGCGGCTACAACCCCTACCTGCGGGCGCATGCCAGCCCGGAGCAGGCGTGGGAGATGGCCAACCACCTGCGTGCGGATGCGATCCTGCCGATGCATCACCGGACTTTCCAGTTGTCTTACGAAGATCCTGGCGAGCCCATGCAGCGCATGATCGACGCGGCGGGGGGTAGCGACCGCGTAGTCGTCAGCGAAGTAGGGGGGATGTGGACGGCGTGATGCTCCGGTTTCCGTTCCCTCCGAACGGCGACCGGTGACGAGCAAGCATTTGACCGGCAGGGGCCGGTCGGTACAATGGCTTGCGGTGGAAGTGGCGGGAGTGAAAACGAATCCCGTCAATTGCGACATCTTTGGCCGATAGTTGTCCGTCTCATGGATTGGGGAATGCCATGAACGACATTGCGACACTCGTGGCGGTTTCTGTTTCGCAAGACGCCCTGTTCTCCGATTCGGAATGGGCCGAAATCTTTGCGGCGCTGCGCGTATCGCCGCAGCAGCGCCGGATCGTCACGCTGATGGCGCAGGGAATGGGCGACAAACAGATTGCCCGCGAGCTTGGCATGGCCTACGGCACGCTGCGGACGCACGTCGGGCGCATGTTCGCACACCTCGGGGTGGCCGACCGCGCGGAGCTGGTCGTGCGCGTGGTCCACACGTTTCGGCGCCGCTGCGGGGAGTGTCCGTGCCGTTGCCCGCGCTGAACTGCCTGCTGAGAGCGAGATTGCGGATCTCTCGATTTTGCCCTGTTTCATCTGATTGAGGTGAGCGCCCTGTCGGCATCTTCGCTGACAGCGGACTTGCCGACTGGTGGAGAGTGCATTCATGTCCACATAATCATTAAAACTGGTAAGGTGCCAGAGTGGAATTCTCCGGGTAATCGTCGGGTGAGGAGCCGTCATGAAACGTCTTATGCCGCTGATGCTGCTTTCGCTGGGTCTTTCGGCATGCCAGGATCCGTTGACAAGGTACATGAAGACCATGGGCTACGTGCCCTACCTGCCAGCGCCGGAGCGAGCCAGCATATGCGATGTCTACGCGCATAAGGACATCGCCGGGAGAAACGAGCCGATTGTGAGGCTGTGGTATGACCTGCCGGACGACGCCAAACGTCTGTTGTTGCCGCCGCCAGACGGGGTCGAAAACCCTCTGGGCCTGCTGTGGGTGGACGGCAACACCAAGTGGCTGCTGAGTGCTGACCCAGAGGTGGTTGACGTGATCAAGTCGCACCTCGAAAGCAGCCATGTCCAACAATACTCGATTAAGTTTGACGGCGTCACGGAGTACGTGCTGCAGCCCAACATCTGGGAAAAGGAATGCGAGGCGATCCTCAAGAAGATCCCTGATGCGAAACTAGTCGGCAACTACGTCGTGCGAAAGCTGTTGCGCGCAATCGCTGGAATACACCTTCTATCGCCAGGACAACACGCAGGTCAAACTCGATACCGATCCCAAACTCGCCGAGGCGATCAAGCTCAAGTTCGGCGCCAACTGGCAGATCAGCAGCGAAGGCACGCTCAAATTGACGGTGACGCCGGATAAGCCGCTGTTCGTGGGCTATCAGATCGCCAAGCTCCACGAAGATCGCACCGGAAAAGTTGTCTACGCCAGCAAGGGCCGCGAGGTCCGCTTGCCCAGGATGGAAAACGTCAGTCCAAAGGAAATGAAGGCCGCGCAGTCTGTTCGCACCGCAATGTGAACAGCCTTGTTTGTTGTGCAAGCGAATCGGAAGGGGAATGGTCCCTTGGTCTGTTTCCAACAGGACCGCAGATCATGGCCAAGATCATTGCAGCGATTGTTCTCGGCGGCGCTGGACACGATCAGACGGAGGAAGACCTTCAGCCGGCGCTCGCCCAGGCCGGTGTGCGCGTCTTCAGCCCCGGCAGGGATGGCATTCCTGCTTACGTAGCCGGGGACTACGAGGTCGATGCCGCCAGCCTGGTCAAGTATGCCATGAATGCCGTCGCGGTCGGCGCTGACGAAGTTGAGATTGTGGGGATCGGCCATTCCTTCGGTACCCACAAGATCTGCACCACCATAGGCCGCCTCTATCAGGAAGATAGCCTTCTTTTCGATTACGTTTGCCTCATTGATCCAGTTTCGTACCGGCCCGTCTGGGCCGGAAGCATCACGATCGACGCGCCAAGACCGTCGAAAGGCCCCTTCGAGGTCTTTTACCGAAAACATGGGCGGTGTCCGCCCAACGCCAGAATCGTCGATCAGGCCGGCAATGTGCTGGCGAGCCCCAAAGGCCCCAATGCGGGGATCATCAACGGCGATCACAGCAGCATCTGCCATGACCCCGACTGGATCGCGGGGCTGGTGGATCGCATCGCGTCGCTGGCGGGCTGAATCGGCGCCGGTATCATGAGGAGTGTAAAATGCCTGTGCATAATTATTGTATTATCTGAAGCGGAAGCGTCAGCGCCCGCCCTGAGTCCGGGGGCGGGTGCTGACGCTTCCGCTTCAGACGAGCCGAGGCCCGACATGCCCAAGATCAGCCCCACGGCCGCCAAGAACCTTGATGTCCCCGACGGCAACCGCACGATTCTCTGTTTGGATGGCGGCGGCATTCGCGGCATCATGACCCTGCAGTTGCTTAAGAAGCTTGAGGAGGTGGCCGGTGCGCCGTGCTGCCAGTTGTTCGACATGGTGGCCGGCACCTCCACCGGTGCGATCATCGCAGGATTGATCGCCGCCGGCAGGTCGGCGGCCGAGATTGAGGCCGTCTATCAGAAGCTGGTGAAGAAGGTCTTCCAATCCGCCGGGGTGTTTGCCAACCGATTCCTCAACCCCCCGGAGTACACGAAGAAGAGCTACCGCGAGTTGCTGAAGCAGGAGATCGGCCCCGCCACGACGCTGCAGGATGTCTGCCTGAAGAGCGGCACCGACTTGCTGATCACGTCCAAGGATGTTGCAGAAGGCGAGGAGACGTTCTTCAGTTGCTTTGTCGTCGACAAGTCCACCGCGGTTGGCACGTACAAGGAAATCCTGCTTCGCGCGGCCTTGGAGGCCACCATGTCCGCGCCCACGTTCTTCAACCCGCTCGAACGGTTCGTGGACGGCGGCGTGACGACCTACAACAACCCTTCACTGGCGGCCATCATTGAGGCTGTCCAGTTCGGGCCGACGGACAAGTACAAGATAGCGAATCTTACGGTTTTCAGCTTCGGCACCGGCTACCGGAACCAACTCGTGGAGCCGAAGAATGTGGTCAATCCCAAAGGTCTTGACGTTAAGTTCTGGCTTTCGTGGCTCATGAGCGAAGCAGGTTCGGATGCCTCCGACATGCAGAGCGACATCCTCCGGCGCGGCAGATCTTACCCAAATTGGACTACCGCCGGTTCCAGATTTCGCTGGATCGCGCCGCCATGCACAAACTGGACAACCTGCCGCTGACGGACGTGCATGAAACCGATGCAGACGGGCTGTTTGAACTGACGGACGAAGAATTGGCCAACGTTGCACTGGACAACGTGGATTATTTCCCCGTAATGCAGGTCATCGGTCAGGCCATGGCCAACTTCGTGGTGAAGGAGGCCGCAAAACGAGGCAGGCCGCCGTTCTCCTTCGACCTGGTGGACGCGGAGGGCAAGGAACTGCTGGTGACCCGTACGGGTGACCTATCGCGCATCAAAGCGCAGTTGAGCAGCCAGGAATGGCTGGATGGGTTCAGGCCGTGAGCGGGACGCCGGCTTAACGCCGCAACACCTCCAGCAACTCCGGCGGGGTATAAACCCGGATGGGCACATCCCTGAAGCCATGTGGATCGCGGGTCACGATTCCCTCCACGAAATCGGTAACCGCACACGCAACCTGGAGGTTATCCTCGAAATCGTTGCCGGGCATCCGTCTCGCCGCCACAATGCATTCGCGGTAAAGTGCGCAGATCTCAAACGCGTCCAGACAGACATCCACGGCATTCGCGGCGGCCGCCGCCCCGCCGTTCCTCCGGCAGATAGAGTGAATCGTGGGCAGTGTGAACGATGCGATGCAGGCGTCGAACACCCCAGCGTCGGCCGCTTCCCAGAGGCGGCGGGAGTCATGCACAAACGGCTCGCGGTTGAGCAGCACGTCGAGAACGATGTTGGTGTCCAGGAGAATGCGCATTACCCGCATCACCCGTACTTGCGGAGTCGGTGTTCCTCAACCCACTGTCGCACAGTGGCGTCATCCGGCGGCGCCGACGAGCCCGCGGCAATTCCAAGGGCCCTCTGCAGTGTCTGCCGAGGAGCTGGCTGCCGTGCCTGATGACGCATTTCGCGAATAATTTCGTACGCTAGGGCCACCCGCTCTTCGACTGGCCAAGGCGCAACTTGGGCGATGATCGAGTTGATTTCCTGAGCGTGCATCATGACGGATTGTAGCTTGCCTGCGCGGCGCTGCCAGCACGTTGCTGTCTCGGCGCCCACGCGCCGCCACACAATGAAATATTATCCACCGCCAAGCAAGGCAGCCAGCTTGTCGTCGAGGTCTCAGGGGCGCTGGCCGACACGTCTGCCGATCTCTTGGATCCCGGTCTTTACACTCGGTGAGACTTTTCGCCAATCCATGCAGGCGTAAAACCCATCTGACCTCAGCAAGTCATAGCCGCGTTGAAACGCGCTCGCTGGCATTCATGGGCCATCACTTACCCTGCCCGCACCACCGTATTATTGATCAGCCGCGTATTGCCCACCCGCGCGGCGATGGCCAGCAATGTCGGGCCGGCGACTTCCAGGACGTTCTTGAACGTGATCGGGTTGACCGCGGCTACGTAATCCACCAGGAGATGCTGCTCCAGCAGCGCGTGCTGCATGGTGGTGACGAGGCGATTGGTCTGGCGGTATCCCGTTTTGACCTGTTCCTCGGCGAGCTTCAGCGCACGCGAGATCGACAGGCGCGCTGGCGGTCTTCCGCCGAGAGATAGGCATTGCGGCTGGACATGGCCAGGCCGTCGGGATCGCGCAGCGTCGGGCAAGGGACGATCTGGATCGGCCAGTCGAGCGCCTCGACCATCGCGGTGATGATCCGGAGCTGCTGATAGTCCTTCTGGCCAAAGCAGGCGATGTCGGGCGTGAGGATGTTGAAGAGCTTGGCGACGATCTGGCAGACGCCCTTGAAGTGGCCGGGCCGCTTGGCGCCTTCGAGCACGGACGTGAGGCTCGGAAGGTCGATGGCGATGTCGGGCAGGCCGGGGCGGTATATCTCCTCGGCGAGGGGGTTGAATACGAAATCGACGCCGGCCTGCTCGCACTTGGCCAGGTCGGCTTCGATGGGGCGGGGGTATTTGCTGAAATCCTCGCGCGGGCCGAACTGCGTCGGATTGACGAAGATGCTCACGGCCACGCGCGGCGCATGCCGGGCCGCCATGTGCATCAGCGAGACATGCCCCGCATGAAGCGCGCCCATCGTCGGGACAAATGCGATCCTGCCAAGTGTGGCGCGGTAGGCCCGCGCCTCGGAAATCGTACGAATGACCTTCATCGCGCTTTCCTATGCCCTTCCGTTCTTGGCTTCCACCTGATTGCCGTTGCGAGGCTTGCCGGCGGCTCGCCGGAGGTTGGCCAGCAGTGCGGAGACCGTCATCTGAACAACGGGATGCAGCGCATCCGGCGCGATTTCGGCCAGCGGCTCGAGGACAAACCGGCGCTCATGCATGAGTGGGTGCGGCACGATGAGGTCATTGCTGGACAGGATGCTGTTGCCGAAGAGGAGCAGGTCGAGGTCGATGATGCGCGGCTCCCATTTGACGCGGCGTACGCGGCCCAGTTGCTGCTCGATCTCCAGCAGGCGTTTCATCAGGGCGTGGGCCGGCAGACTCGTGTGAATCTCGACGGCGGCATTGAGGTAATCGGGCGAATCGCTCGGGCCGCCCACGGCCGGGTTGCTGATCATCGACGAAATCCGGCGGACCTCGAGCTGTGGGGTCTCGACGAGCATGGCCAGCGCATGGCGGAGGTTGGCCTCGCGGTCGCCGAGGTTGGACCCCACTGCAACGTACGCGACAGAAGTGCTGCCTGCTCGCATGGTCCACCAATATGGCCGAGGTGCGGCGAAATTTCAAAGCGCAAAAAATGACGGGATCGGGGGTCGGCGGAGTTCGGGCCGCGGATTTGCGGCCGACCCTTCCCCTTTGTGGTGCGCCGGCATAAAAAGGCGACATGGACCCGGCTCCGCGCGACTATCTGCAGCCTTACGAGCAGGCGCTGCGGCGGCATGGCGCGGCATTTCCGTCGCTGCTGTGGGCCAGCCGCCAGAGCCAGGCCGCGCGCTTTGGCGCGTTGACGCGCGCGATCGACTTCAGCGGCCGGAAGGTGCTCGACGCGGGCTGCGGACAGGCCGATCTGCTGGATTACCTGGTGTCACGGCAGATGACGCCCTCGCATTACGTGGGTCTGGAGGCGATGGATGAGCACATCGCGGCGGCGGTGCGCAAGCGCCATGAGAACTGCCTCATCGTCAAAGGCGACTTCGTGCGCGAGCCGGCGCGGCTCATGGTAGGGGCCGAGATCATCGTCTTCTGCGGCTCATTGAACACGATGTTGCCGGCGCAATTCCATCAGACGCTACGGCACGCCTGGATCGCTGCCGGCAAAGCTGTTGTCTTTAACTTCCTGTGCTCGACGCGACTGGCGACGGCGAGTTGGCTGACATGGCACCGAAAAGAGGACGTGGCGGCGTTTGCGCACAGCCTGAGCGCGCACGTGGTCTTGCTGGCTGAGTATCTCGAGGGAGATGCGACGATCTGCTTGCATCGGCCTGACTATTAGACCGAGCGCTGCTGGCGGCGAATAGCGCTGAAGGCGATGCCCACCAGCAGCCCGCCGCCCATCCACACCGATGCCGGCAGCGGTACGGACTGCGCGAAGTTGGTGTCCTGGCTGATCGTTGCCTGCCCGCCGGCGCCGACGTTCAGGTTCCACTGATACGCCCACGTGACGTCGCCGGTGAGCGTACCCGTGCTGGCGACGAGGTTGTACCCCTGGACGTTCTTGAGGTTCTGGTAGATGGTGTCGGCGTAGGCAATCTGCTTGGTGTCGGGCAGCGGCGAGGTCACCATCTCGGCGGTGACGAACGTCGCGCCGTCTGTTTGGCGCACGCTGGGGGCGCTCGGGAATCCAACGGTGTTGTCGTTCGGCGTAGCGCTGAGGTCGAAGTTGCCGTACTGGAAAAGGTGGATATTGAGATTGCCGCTGCTCTTGAGATTGCGGATGGAGATGGTGGCCGCCAGATCCGAAGTCGGCGAGCCCGTTGGAGCGCCGGTCAGGACGAGATCCAGCTCGATCTCGAGATTGGGGGCCTGGGTCAGCGGGGTATCCTGGTAGATGGCGACCAGACGCTCGTTGCCGGGGTTGCGGTTGCCGTTGGAAGCCAGGCTCCAGCTCAGCACAAGATCGCTCAGCGGGTGCTGCGGGCCCGTGTCACCAATGCGATACCAGAGCCACTCCTGATGAAGCTGGTTGATGCCGTTGATGGTCCAACTGCTAAGCCCGGCATCCGAACCCAGATCCACGGTCAGCGTGGAGTTCTGGTCGGTGAGCGTCTCGACTGAAGTGGCATTCGCGGCTGTGCTAAGGCCGATCACGGCGGCAATGCTCACGCACAACAGAAACCTTCCTGACATATTGCTCTCCTCAGCCGGCGACGGCACTACTCCCATCCTCGCCAGCAAATGGTGGCTACAACCGCTCTAGTTGTTCAAAGCGGGCCAATGTTAGAACCAAAGCCTCCGGCGCCTCTCAGCGCCACGTCGCTGACATGGCTCCGCGGGAGATGAACACACCTTCAGCGGCATTCGTACCATCAGCCGGGGCTAAGAATACACCACATCGGCAGGAAAGCAAATGAAAAGGCGATCTTCGCGCACCTTTTGCGCGTTCTTAAGTGCCGGTGGCAGCGTTGGCTACGACAAGAGTAGAGCGTTCTCTGGCTGAAAGTGAGGTGAATGATATTGCTTGATCTGGCGCGACAGGCGGATATAGTGCCCGAAATCGGCGGCTAGAGGCCGCCGTGGGCGTGCAGTCCTCTGGATCGTACCGCGACAGCAGCGCGATGGTGGGCATTATCAGAACGCTGGACCTCGTCGGAAAACCTGATTCATCTCGCGAGATTTGCGAGCGTGTTTGTCAGGTTTTTTACTCAAACTTCTTGTCAGTCCGTACGATGTAAACGCTGGCGGTGTATGCGGAGACATTCTCTTGACAACTGACAATCCTACCCAGACCGACTCTCCTGCCCAGGATACCCAATCTCCGGTTTCGGACTTCCCCAACCGGGAACATGGATTGTGGCATGTCCTGCATACCCGCAGTCGTCAGGAGAAGGTGGTGGCCTCGGACCTGGCCGCCATGGGCATTGGCCATTTCCTGCCGCTCGTCCGGCAAGCTCGCTATTACGGCAAACGCAAACTCATGACCGACCTGCCGCTCTTCCCGGGATATGTGTTCCTCCGCGGCCAGATCGAGCAGGCGTATGCGGTCGATCGAACCAAGCGCATTGCGCAGATTCTGGCCGTCGCCAATCAGGAGCAGCTCGACTGGGAGTTACGGAATCTTCACCTGGCGCTCTCACGATCCGCGCCCCTGCAGGCGTATACATTCCTGAAGCGCGGCGTGCGGGTCGAGGTACGCTCCGGGCCTTTCCGTGGCCTGCAGGGAATTGTCGAGGACTGGCGGACGAGAGACCGACTGGCACTGCAAGTGAACATGCTCGGGCGCGCGGTCAGCCTGGAAATCGACGGCGCGCTGCTCGATGCGATCGAGTAGGGGTCGGATGGGGCACGGATGCCATCACGAGAAAGCCGGCGCCAACGGATGTGTACGGCGCCGGCGGCCGACAGGTGTGTGTCGGCTGCGCAACAATGGGCGCAGCCGAAGGGGGCGGAGCCTTGACTACTTTTCCCGAAACGTATGTCTTCTCTTCCTTCCGAGAAGATCGCACTGGCCGCCGTGGTCCCGCCCGGCACGCTGGACTACCAGGCCCCACGGCCTGCGCCTCCGACGAGCCTTCGGCAGCGGCATGCTGCGCGGCGGCGGAATGCTCGTCCTCGCCGAGGGCGTCACGTTTGCCCTGCGTTTCCTGCGCACGATTGTACTGGCCCGCCTGCTCTTGCCCGCGGATTTCGGAATCGCAGCGACTTTCATGCTCACAGTGCAGTTTCTGGATCTGCTTAGCGATCTGGGGGCCGACAAGCTGCTCCTCCAATGTCCGGAAGAGCAAGTCGAACGTGTGCAGTCGGTATGGCAGTCGTTGGCGGCAGTTCGCGGGGTCATCACCGGCGCATTGATCTTCGTTTCGGCGGGTCTGCTGGCGCGGATGTTCAATGCCCCGCAGGCGGTCATCGGTTTTCGCCTTCTGGGGCTGCTGCCCGTTCTGCAGGGCTTCACTCACCAGGACATCGTCCGCGCAGCGCGCCATGCGATTCAGCCCCTTCGTCATCACCCAGGTGGCATCGATTACGGCGTTAACGGTGCTGGCGTGGCCACTCGCACTGTGGTTCCGTGATTGGCGAGCGCTGTTTGGCATGCTGGCCGCGGATTCGGTCCTGATCGTCCTGACGAGCCATCTCCTGGCCGAGCGCCGCTATCGATGGGGCTGGGGCGGGCCGGTGATGCGCCAACTTCTGCATTTCGGCTGGCCGCTGTTGATCAACGGCCTCCTGATGTTCGGCATGTTTCAGGGCGATCGGTTCATTGTTGCAACGCTCTACACCATGGATGACCTGGGCATCTACTCCGTGGCGTTCACGGTGGCGATTCTCCCGTCCAGCATTGCCATGCGCGTCAGCCAGTCGCTGCTCCTGCCCGCCTTGGCGGGAGTTCGCGAGGATGCCGCCAAGTACCGTCGAATCTACCGGCTCGTGCAGCAGGGATTGTGTGCGTCCGGCGCGATGTTGGCAGTGATGCTGGTCGTGGTCGGGCCCAACCTCGTGCGGCTGTTGTACGGCCAGAAATTTGCCGCGGCCGGTCTGATCGTCGGATGGCTGGCCATCGCCCAGTCGCTTCGTCTTCTGCGCATGGGACCGACCGTGGCGGCTCTGTCGCTGGGAGACAGCCGCAATGCCCTCATTGCCAATGTTTTCCGCATGCTCGGCTTGCCTCTGGCGCTGGCTGCAGCGCTCATGGGCGGCAGCTTGGCGCAGGTCGCGGCGACGGGCATCGCGGGCGAGATTGTCGCGCTGGCGAGCTGCGTGTGGGTGGCGCAGCACCGGCATCGACTGGCCGCGGGGGATTTCCTCCGTCCCGCGGTTTGCGCAGTCGCGGGCATGGTGGCGGCATCCGCGCTGGTCATGGGATTTGGATTGATCGGCTGGAGCTCCACGCTGGCCCTTTGCGGCGGCATAACCTTCTTGCTGGCCGGCAGCATGCTCGTGTCCTTCCCTGAGTTGCGCAGCGCCGTGGCGCATTTCCGGCATACATCGTGAGCCGACACCCGCTCGATCAGATCGCCGACGTGCCTGCCTTTGGCTTGTGCCATGGCTGTGGCGCATGCGCCTATGCCTGCACGCGCAACGCCATCGAGATGCGGAACTTCGTTGACGATGGCATTCGCCCCGTGTGGCAATCCCATTGATGCGATGACTGTCGGGCCTGCGTCGATGTGTGCTCCGGGATTCGCCTTCAGCATGCGCGCGAGGACCGGCCGGCGGGCGTGGTGCCGGAACTGGCCGACGATTGGGGTCCGGTGCTGGAGATTTGGGAAGGCCATGCCGCCGATCGCGAGATTCACTACAAGGGCGGCTCGGGCGGCGCCGTGACGGCGCTGTGTCTCTATGCCATCGAGCAAGGCGGCTTCGGGGGCGCGCTTCACGTGGCGATGGATTTCGAACCGGCCGTACTTAAATCAAACCGTGGTCAGTCGTTCGCGCGGCGAACTGCTGGCCGGCGCTGGTTCGCGGTATGCCCCCAGTTCCGTGTGTATGGACCTGGGACAGATCGAGTCGGCGAAGGCGCCGATGGTTCTGGTCGGCCGGCCATGCGATATCGCCTCGGCGCGAAAGGCGGCTGTCATCCGACCAGGACTGCGTGAGCGACTTGGCCTGACGATCTTGATCTTCTGCGGCGGCACCCCCTCGACCAGCGCGACGCTCGAGTTGCTTGGCGCGATGGGCGTCGAGAGGGACCGCATTTCGGACCTGCGATATCGCGGGCATGGCTGGCCGGGAAATACGGGCGTTGCGATACAAGGCTCGGAAAAGCGAATCGAGATACCTTACCGCCAGGCGTGGGATACGATTCTCACCAAGCACAAGCCATTTCGCTGCCTGATCTGCCCGGACGGGACGGGCGAGTTCTCCGACATCGCTTGCGGCAACCCGTGGTATCGCGCCATCGCCGAGGGTGAAATGGGTTCATCGCTGATCCTGGTGCGCAGCGAGCGGGGTCGGCGGGTGCTTCGGGAAGCAGTGCAGGCCGGGTACGTCATTGCCGAGCCCCGCACTGCGGACGTGCTGCCCCGATCCCAACCAGGCCTGCTGGCCCGGCGTCGTAGCGTATGGCCCAAGCAGCTCTGTGCAAGGCTGCTGGGGTGGCCATTTCCGCGATACAAGGGCATGCCGCTGTTTCGCAACTGGCTGGGCCGCGAGGTGCGGGGCAAGTGGACATCGCTGCGTCGCGCGGCCGGCTATATCCTGGCGCTGCGGCGACGCGGCAAAACCCCGCCCCGCACCGCGGAAGTTGAGCAGGCCAACGCCGTCCACCCCATCTCAGCAGTCGTTCCCGTGCAATGAGAAGCGACGGATCAACTCTGATCGAGCGTATTGCCCCGGACATCGCGGGTCCGCGCCAGGGCCGGTGTTCATGGTCCTGGGCGCGCCTCTCGACACGGGCAACCTGGGTGTCTCGGCACTGGGGACATCGGCGGTGAAAGGCCTGCGGATGGCCTTTCCGCACGCCGAAATACTGCTGGAAATGCACAGACCGTGTACCCAAGTCAACGTCCAGTTAAGCGAAGGAGCGGTGGGCGTGGAGGCGGTCCAGTTGCATGTCTCGCGGCAACTGCGGGCCCGGTGCGGCACGCGGCACGTGGGGCTGCTGTTGAAGATGGCCGGGTATCCGATGGCGCGGTGGCTGGCCGGGTCCAACCGGACGGCGCGCCAGGTGCGGCGCGCGGACGTCGTGCTGGATACGACGGCCGGAGATTCCTTCACCGACCTCTACGGGCCGGATCGATGGCGCTACGTGCTGGAGTTCAAGCGGTTCATGCTGGCGCACCGCAAGCCCCTGGTGCTGGCCCCGCAGACATTCGGGCCGTTCGAGGAAGACGAGTCCGGCCGCATTGCTCAGAGCATCATCGAAAAGGCGATGTTGGCAGCGACGCGCGACTGCCACGGGCTGCAGGAGGCGGAAGAGCAGTTTGGCCAGGAGCTGGCCTCGCGCATGGTCGCGCGGCCGGACATGGCGTTCCTGCTGGATCCGATCCCAGTCCCCCAGTCTGCCGAGCCTTTCGCCTTGGCTGGCCGGGGCGGCGGGATGATCGGGCTCAATATCAGCGGGCTGTATTACTTCGGGCGCGGTCCCGGGAAACTGGCGCTGCCATATCCGGAACTGATCGACCGCCTGGTCGAGTGGTGCTTTCCAAGCCGGATACGCGGCTGCTGCTGGTCCCGCACGTCATCGGCGTTGACCCGCCGGGCGAGCCGCGCCAATGGGGCACGAGCGGCGAATCGGATACCGAGGCCTGCCGCATGGTCCTGCAGCGATTCGCGGCAAAGTGCCCGCAGCGCATCGGGTGTCTGGACTGGCCGCGGACCGCTGGCGAAACCAAGTATCTGATCGGGCTGTGCGATTTCTTCGTTGGCGCCCGCATGCATGCGTGCATCGCCGCGGTGTCACAGGCCGTGCCGGCCGCCACTCTCGCGTACAGCAAGAAGGCGGCCGGGGTCATGGGGCATCTTTCCGTTGACGGGTTGGTTGTGGACCTGCGAACTGCCAACCTGCCCGCGTGCCTTGCGCAAGTTGAGGGACTGTACCGCAACAGGGCCGGCATCTGCCGGGCCCTGCAAACGGCAATCCCGGCCGTCGTGCAATCGGCGGCAGACTTCTTCCGTGTTGACCTGCGCGCCGCCTTATCGGCTGCACGCATCGCCGGCCTCTCGCCAGAATAGAGGTTGGTCATGAGTCCTCTGGTCACATTCTTGTTGTTCGGCTGGCCGCTGATGACGCTGCCGCTGTTCGTACTCCTGCCCGCAAGACGAGCCGTGATCGCATCGCTGATCGCGGGCTGGCTCTTTCTGCCCGTCTTCAGGTTCGGCGACCCGGGTCTGCAGCACTATGGCAAGATTGCCGCAACGGTGCTGGCGCCCCTGCTGGGCGCGATCATCTTTGATCCGTTTCAACTGCTGGCGTTTCGGCCCAGACTCTGGGACCTGCCGGCTTTGATCTGGTGCCTCTGCCCCATCGCCACATCCATCAGCAACGACCTGGGGTTCTACGACGGGCTGTCCAACGCATTGGACAACACGCTGCTGTGGGGCGTGCCCTATTTCCTGGGCCGGCTGTATTTCAGCGACCTTGCCGCCCTGCGCGAACTGGCCCTGGGCATCGTGATCGGCGGGCTCATCTACGTGCCGTTGTGCCTCATCGAAATCCGCATGAGCCCGCAGCTTCACCGGTGGGTCTACGGTTACTATCAGCATAGTTTTCTGCAGACCATCAAGGCCGGTGGCTACCGGCCGATGGTGTTCATGCAGCATGGCCTGGCTGTGGCGGTCTGGATGCTGAGCGGAGCGATGGCCGCGCTCTATCTCTGGCGATCGAAAGCGGTCCCCCGGCTCTGGTCGATTCCGATGGGGATTTGGGCGGGCGTCCTTGCTGTGACCGTCGTCCTTTGCCGTTCGGGCAACGGTTATGCGCTGCTGGCTGTCGGACTGATCCTCTACGCGACCAGTCGGTGGCTGCGGCAGGCCTGGCCCGTGCTGATCGTGGCACTGATACCGCCTCTGTACACCGGCCTACGCTACTCGGGCGCGGTGCCCCGGCAGGCGATCACCAGCACGGCCGCCATCTTCTATGGCGAGAATTCCGTGCAGTCGCTGGAGGCGAGATTGATTCAGGAGGATCTTTTTTCCGCCCACGCTTCCGATCGCCTCCTGCTGGGGTGGGGCGGATGGAGCCGGGCGTTCCCGACCGACGACTACGGCAACCGTCTCACGCGAGGCGTTCAACAGCCTTTGGGTCATTGCCTCGTCGTTTTACGGCCTGGTTGGGCTGACCTCGGTGACCCTGATGCTACTGGTGCCGCCTCTGCTGTTCCTTTGGCGAGTGCCGGCGCGGCTATGGCTGGACAAGGACTTGGTTGGGTTGAGCATCATGGCACTGCTGCTGCTGCTCGTGTCTCTGGACAACCTGTACAACTACATGCCGAATCCGATTCTGATTGTTGGCGCCGGGGGTGCCAGCGGGTTGCTGTCGGTTCGTGCGTACCTGTCGCGACCAGCGCACCGAACTGTCGTGCAGCCACCGAGGCAGGCTGTGATGGCGGGTCCTGTCGCCGACCTGCGCCATTGAGATTCGCCGCAGGTCAAAGATCTCGATCATGTCGCTGCAGATCCTAACTCGCCAGTTGTCCGAGTGGTTCTACCGCCACAAGCTACTGGTGGAGCACTGGCGAGCCGCCCGCATGCGGGCGATGCTGCGCCTGGTCAAGCCGCCGCCGAAAGCGCGGATCGTCGATCTGGGCGGGACCGAATACATCTGGAACACTTTCCCCAACGACTTCCACGTGACGTTGGTCAACCTTCCGGGAAATACCGAGCCGGTCAGTGATCCCGGCAGGTTCCGCCTGCTGTCGGCCGACGCGTGCGATCTAAAGGACTGCCTGCGTGACCAGTGCTGCGATCTGGCATTCAGCAATTCGACCATCGAGCATGTAGGGGACGAAGGCAGGCAGGACCAGCTTGCGGCCGAGATCCAAAGGCTGGCGCCCGCTTACTGGGTGCAGACCCCGTCCGACCAATGCGTGATCGAGCCTCACACCGGCGTGCCGTTTTACTGGCGCCTGCCCGCCTGGATGCGCGATCGCCTGCACCGCAACTGGCGGCGAAAGCTGCCGGGCTGGTCCCGGATGATCGAGGCGACGCGCGTGCTCAGCCGCGAGCGCATGCTGCGTCTTTTTCCGGGGGCGAGCGTCTATGTCGAAACGCAATTTGGCGTTGAGAAGTCGTACGCGGCCTATCGCTCCCCGTGGAGCGGCTCGTCGCGCAGTTGAGTGGATTGCCGTTGCCGCATCCTAAGAAGCAGAGGAGCAGAGGAGCAATCATGGGTCTGTTGATGTGGGCGAAGAACCTGGTGGGCAGGCATATCAGCCGCGATCGCATTCGCCGGCTTGGCTGGCTTCAGGTCCTGGTCGGCCGCATGCGGTATCCCGGCAATCTGCCGGCGCTGGCGCGGTATTTCGGCACCGACAAACAGGACATTCACTACTACGCGCAGCACTACCAGCGGCATTTCGCGCCGATCCGCCACAAGCGGCTCAACGTGCTGGAGATCGGCATCGGCGGCTATGGCGATGCCTACGGCGGCGGCGGATCGCTGCTGCCTCTGGAAGGCCTACTTTCCCCGTGCGCGCATCCACGGGCTGGACCTGGCCGACGGCACGCCCCACGAGCAGCGACGCATCAAGACGTGGAAGGGCGATCAATCGGACGTGCAGTTTCTCCGTAGCGTGGCCGAGCAGATCGGCCCGCTGGACATCATCATCGACGACGGCAGCCACCGGAACGATCACATGCTGATTTCGTTTGGCGCGATGTTCCCCTACCTGAAGACCGGCGGCTTCTACGCCATCGAGGACACCGAGACGTCCTACGCCCCGGATTACGGCGGCGATCCTGAAGACCTGAACAACCCCGCCACCTCCTTGGGGTATTTCAAGCAACGCCTGGATGGGCTCAATTACGAAGAGCGCGAGAACTATCAGCCTTCGGAGCTGGACCGGCAGATCAGCGCCATCCACTTCTATCACAACCTCATCATTGTCGAGAAGAACCCCAACTGCGAGGGCAGCATCCGGTTCCGCAACGCCGTCCCGCACGCCATCGCCGCATAGGAAACAAACATGGATCCCAAGGGTTGGCTGCTGGCCGCACTGTTCGGGCGATGGCGATATCGCCCGGAACTTCAGGAGGGATATTCCATCCTCCTGCCGATGCCGGCCGACATGCCGTTTCTGCTGCGTCTGGCGCTGGAGGGGTTCCGCGGCATCGACACGAGCCACTGCCGGCAGATCATCGTGATCCCCGACGGATCGACGCGCGGCGATATCTCGGCCATCGAGGCGACAATGCGGGAATTGTCCGAGCCGCGCATCCAGCTCGTCAGGCCGCGCCGGCGCGACCTGTTCTTCATGCGCCACACCCCCGAGCCGCACTGGCTGCAGCTCATCCTCGGCGCGGAAGCGTCGCGATGCCGCTATGCGATCGTCCACGATGTCGATGCGTTCTTTCTGGGCCGCGGCGATCTGGAAGGCATGTACCAGACGTGCGACGAACGGGGTCTCTACACCCTCGGCATCTCCGCGCGGTGCGATCCGTTCTTTCAGCAGCGCGGCATGCGCATGCCATGCACGTGGGAGCTGATGTTCTTCGACCGAATGGCTGCGCCGCTGGCGGCCATACCACGTGAAGGGCCGCCGCTACCGCCTTGGCGACATCGATCACGTTTTCGATACGCTGCTGTACCCCCAGTTCGTTGACATGCCCTCCGGGCGCGTCCAGGTCATGGATCGGCCGCCGGAGATCCTGCATTTCTCGGCCACCATCGTGACGTACCGCGAGTATCAGCGCCGCCGCGGAGAGCAGGTTGTCGACGAACTCTTCCGGCTGCTGCTTCTGAGCCTGCTGGAAGAAGCGGCCGGCGCGAGCCCGCAGTGCCGGTCACTGCCCAGCGCGGCAGAGTTGGCCCGCGGGCTGACCGACACGAAGGCGCCGGTGCGATATGACTCTCAGGCGGCGGCCAACTATCCGCTGTTTCGCTCGATGATCGATCAGATGTGCCAGGCGAATGTGCTCTCCGGGCGGCGCGCGAGCGCAGTGCGCGAGGCCCTGGCGCCTTTCGACGCGAAATTCGCCGGAGTGGCGCCGGCGGCCGAGTCAGGGGCGACGCCCAAACTGCGACAGCATGGCCTGGCGAGGGCTGTGGATTAACCATGTCGGTCGTAAGCGATGTCATCGTCAGCACCGAGACGCCTCAGCGCCCGCTGCGCATCCGGCGGGACGAGCAGGTTGCCATGCACGATGCGCATCATGCCGCCGGCCGGGTGGCCAGCCTCGACGGCCTGCGTGCGCTGGCCGTGCTGGCGGTCGTCCTGCATCACGGCGGCGCGATGAGCGTCGGGTGGCTTGGCGTCGATCTGTTCTTTGTCCTCAGTGGCTTCCTGATCACGACGCTGCTCGTGCGCGAGCACCAGCAGGCCGGCGCCATCAGCCTGCCGAGGTTTTGGGGCCGCCGCGTTCTGCGCCTGATGCCCGCGTACTGGCTCTACATCGGGAGCGTGACCGTTCTTTTGCTGGCCTCATCGCAGCCACTGGTCGCCCATGCCGGCTTCCGGCCGGGCACGTTCATCGCCAGCATGTGGTGCTATTTCCAGAACTATCTCCCGATGGGCGGGTTCTCGGAGTACCAGGCGCTCACGCGCCATCTGTGGTCGCTGTGCGTCGAGGAGCAGTTCTACTTCATCTGGCCGGTCGTCTGCGTGTTTGCCATGCGTCTGCGCCGGCCGGAAATCGTCGGCTGGATGCTGCTGGCGGCGATCCTGCTCCGGCGGAGCTTGGAGTTGTCGCAATCGGCGCCTCCTGCTGCGCCTTGATACGCGCGGCGTCGGGATTGTCTGCGCCTGTGCGACGGCGTTGATGCTCGGCCGAATGGATGGCGAGCGGTTGCGATCGCTGTTCACGGCGCGATTCACGAACATACTGGCCGCGATTACTGCCCTCACGCTGACAGCGCTGGCGATCCTGTACGCGCAACATCGCCTCAGCGAATACGCGATCGTCAAATGGGCAACGCCGCTGCTTGTTGTCGAGTTCACAGCGCTAACCGCGGCCCTCTGGTATGGGGCGAGCGGGGCTGTCGCGCGACTGCTGTCGCTGCGGCCGCTGGTCTATCTGGGCACCATCTCCTACGGCATCTATCTGTACCACCTCGCCGCGCATTACCTCACATGGCACGTGATGATCGGATACTTCGGCCGGTGGCACGGTTCGATGGGATCGGGCCTTCGCATGCTCGTGTACCTGGGCATCAGCCTTGGCATGGCGGCGTTGAGCTACCATGTGTTGGAGAGCCGATTCCTCGCGATCAGAGAGCGACTGCGAGTAGACAAGCCGAAGACCCGCCCGACACATCCGGTTGCGTTCATAGGGCCCAGTACGCTTCGCAAAGCGGCGTAGGCAATCGACTGAAGAGCCATGTCCCTCGTCATCGCCATCGTGAACTATCGCTGCCCGGAGCTGACGCTCCAATGCCTGCGCTCGCTCGCGGACGAGATCGCATCGAGCGCCGCGCACGTGATTGTCGCAGACAACGATTCCGGCGATGGCTCGGCTGAGCGGATTTCGCAGGGCATCCAGGCCAACGGCTGGCAGTCGTGGGCATCGGTGCTGCCGCTGCCGCGCAACGGCGGATTCTCCTACGGCAACAACGCCTGCATCCGTCAGGCGCTGGCGTCGATGCCGCGGCCGAAGTTCGTGCTGCTATTGAACCCGGACACGCTCGTCAAGCCCGGCGCCATCGGCCGAATGATCGAGTTCCTGGACAGCCATCCGCGCGTCGGCATCGTTGGTTGCAGCCTGGAAGGCCCCGACGGGGAGCCGCAGTTTTCGGCTCATCGGTTTCCATCGCCGCTTGGAGAGTTGGAGAGTGCATCGCAGCTTGGCCCGTTGACGCGGACATTGGCGCGATTCGCCTCGTGTATCCCGTATGAAAGCTGCCCCTTCGAGTGTGACTGGGTCTCCGGCTCGTGCATGATGATCCGTACCGGCGTGTTCGATTCCATCGGCCTGATGGATGAGGGCTACTTCCTTTATTTTGACGAGGTTGACTTCTGCGCCGGGCACGGCAGGCCGGCTGGCAGATCGGGTGCGTGCCGGCGGCTCGGGTCGTTCATCTGCACGGGAAGACCACGGGGATCAGCGATGTCCGGCGCCCCAGGCCGGCGTACTGGTTTGAATCGCGCCGCCGATTCTTCCTGAAGAACTACGGCTGGCCGGGGCTGCTGGCGGCGGACTTCTTCTGGCTGGCGGGCAAGCTGGGCCTGAGTCTGCGGAGACGGCTGGGCCTTGGCGGCGGGCACGTCGGCGACGACCCGGAGCGATTCGCTCGCGATCTGTTGTGGGGCGATCTGAGGGCACTGGCCACGGGACACGGCACATGATGGAAGGCATCGGCATGGTCATCATCGGCCGGAACGAAGGCGAGCGACTGCGGCGCTGCCTCCAAAGCGTCGCGGGCAGTGGCGTCCCCATCGTCTATGTCGATTCGGCCTCGAGCGATGGCAGCGCGGAAATGGCGCGATCGATGGGCGTTAGCGTTATCGAAGTGGATGCGTCATCGCCGCTGAGCGCGGCACGAGCGCGCAACGAGGGCTTCAAGAAGCTGTTGGAGGAGAACGCGAAGGTCCAGTACGTGCAGTTTGTGGATGGCGACTGCGAGATGGCAGGGGGGTGGCTCGCCCGTGCGGCCGCGACGCTGGAGGCGCGCAGCGATGTGGCGGCGGTGGCGGGGCGGCTTCGCGAGAAATCGCCGGAGCAGTCGATCTACAACCGCCTCTGCGACATGGAATGGGATGCGGGTGCCGCCAGTGCCCTCACTGGCGGTCCTTCCTCCGCGCATGGGTGTCCGAATTCCGCCGGTGGGGGCACCGGCGGCACGACATGGGAGGTGGCATCGTGCGGCGGCATTGCCATGCACCGCGTGGCCGCCCTGCGCGAGGCCGGCGGATTCGATCCGACCATCGCGGCCGGGGAGGAACCGGAACTATGCCTGCGACTGAGGAAGAAGGGTTGGAAGGTTCTGCGCCTGGCGGACGAGATGGCCCTGCACGATTCGGCCATGCTGCGATTTGGCCAGTGGTGGCGGCGGCTGGTGCGCAACGGATATGGCTGTCTCGACGTGACGAGCCGGCTGGGAACGGAGGGCCGGGCGCTCTTCGGCCACGAAGTACGCAGCGCCAGGATCTGGGGACTGGCGTGGCCAGCAATGCTTGTGGGCGGCGTTGTGGTTGCGGCCATCTTCGGCGGCAAGTGGTGGGCACTTATCGTCACGGCCGCGATGCTCGGCATCTGGTTCCTGGAACTCGCCAAGATCGCCTGGGGCGTACGACGTCGTGCTGGGGGCATGGGGCTGGCGCTGAGCTACGCCCTGTTCATGATGATCGGCAAGTGGCCGCAGATCGTGGGGCATCTCAGACTGGTCCGGAACCGGCTTTCAGGCCGTAATCCTGCATTGCTGCCGTACAACAAGGGTAGCTCGGCGCGATGCAACCGCCCCGACAGCCCTGCACTCGCACTACGCGCAAACCATGGATAGAGACCGACTGAAGATGCTTGTTGTCGGCACTCCGATCGAGCGGTTTGTCGATTGGCTTCGGCGATTACGGCGACCCACGTATCCCGGCGAAAGGGTTGCTTACAACGACTCAGGGTACATTGCCTTGATACTTCCGCGTGTTCTGAGGAAGGAATCCAACTGCGTCAACATCGGTGCGCATGTTGGCTCGATGCTCAGCCAAATGCGCCGGTTGGCGCCGCTCGGCAGGCACTACGCATTCGAGCCCATCCCAAACAAGGCGACTGCCCTGGCCAGGAAGTTCTCGAATGTCAGTGTCATGGCGCTGGCCATTAGTGATCGTCCGGGTGTTGCCACATTCCGGTATGTCACGCGCGACTCGGCGAACAGCGGTCTGGAATGGGCAACGGATACCTACACAGATTCGGCGAAGATCGAGGTGAAGACGGAGCGGCTCGACGCGGTGCTGCCGGCCGAGCATCGTGTTGACTTCATCAAGATTGATGTGGAGGGCGCTGAGCTGGCGGTCCTCCGCGGGGCCGAGCGTACGATCCGGGTGCATCGGCCCCGGATTCTCTTCGAGTGCATTGACGGCGCTGCTAAGCGCTACGGCGCCACGACAGAGCAAGTGTACGATCTTCTGGTCGGCAGCGGGATGTCCGTCTGCATGCTGAACGCATGGTTGGATGGCGGCACATTGATGTCCCGCGTGGAATTCATCGCGGCGACACAACCGCCGTCTGGAGCGCCGGCCGCGTACAACTTCCTGGCTGTCCCTGCGAATTGACTTCCATGTCAACCGTTTCCCCGTGGCAGGCCGACCTGCGGCGTTATCCCTCGCGGCCGTTCCTCAAGGAGCAGTCGATCTGGGCCATCGCGGTGTATCGCTTCGGGCGATGGAATGATTCGCGGCGGCGCGGGCCGCTCCGCTGGCTCTTCGACCGGCTCTACTGGGTGCTCTTCCGAATTGTGGAAACCGTCACCGCCATCAGCTTTACCAAATACGTGGAGATCGGGCCGGGGTTGCGCATTTGGCATTTTGGGAACATCTTTATCAACCCCGGCGTGAGGATCGGCGCCAACTGCACTCTGCGCCAGGGCGTGACCATCGGCAACCGCATCGAAGGCGGGCCGGTGCCGGTGGTCGAAGACGATGTTAACTTCGGCGCGTATGCGCAGGTGCTCGGGGGCATCCGTGTCGGCCGCGGCGCCCGCATTGGCGCGATGAGTGTCGTGCTGTGCGATGTGCCGGCCGGCGCCACTGCCGTGGGGATGCCGGGCGCATCGTGAACAAGCGCACCCAGGAGGAGTGCCCAAAGCCATGACCAAGGCCGCTCTCATCGGCGCTGGGCGGGTTGCGCGGCAGCATTTGAGCTGTCTCCGCGAATTGCGGGGCGTGGAGATTGCCGGCGTGTGCGACCTGTCTCCGGCGACGGCCGAGGCCACCGCCGAGCAGTTCGGGGCGTGCGTGGTTTACCGATCACCGCAAGATGCTCTCCGAGGTGCATCCCGATGTCGTACACATCACCACGCCGCCGCCATCTCACGTGGCGTTGGCGAAAGACGCGGCCGACGCCGGTGCGCATGTCCTCGTCGAGAAGCCCATCGCGCCGGATTACGAGCAGTTCCGCCAGCTTCGATCGCATTGCGAGCAAAAGCGTGTGTGGCTGCTGGAAGACCATAATTTCCAGTTCAACCGGCCGGTGAAGGAGATCTGCGACCGCATCGCCTCCGGCGAGTTTGGCGAGGTCGTTCACGTCGAGGTGATGTACTGCCTGGACCTGTACGCCGGCATCAATCCGTTCACCGACACCAACGCGCCGCATCCATGTCTGTCGATGCCCGGCGGCGCGATCGCCGATTTCCTGACTCATCTGTGCTATCTGGCGTATCTGTTCGTCGGCCCGCACCGCTCGCTGAGCACCATCTGGCAGAAGCGCAGCGCCAGCAGCCCGCTACCGAGCGATGAGTTTCGCGCCCTGATCAGCGCGGAGCGCGGGACGGCGCTGATCGGCTTCAGCACCCATTCGCAACCGGATGGCGTGTGGCTTCGCGTCTTCGGCACGAAGATGCGTGCCATGGCCAATCTCTATGAAGACCGGTTGACGCTCGACTATGTCGGCGATGGTCCCAAGCCGCTGGCCCAGGTCCGTTGCGCCCGACAGGAGGCGCGCGACATCCGAACCGCGGCCTATCGCGGGCTGTGGCGCAAGATCAGCGGCGCGCCGGTCATCTATGAGGGATTGTGGGAACTGCTCGGCCGGCTGTATCGCGCGGTGTCGGAGAAGAGCGCGCCGCCCATCGGCATCGAGCAGGTCGATGCGGTGATGCGGCTGGTGAGCGATGTGACCAATCCGCGGTATCGGCAATGAACGTACTGATCACAGGCGCCAATGGCTTCCTTGGGCGGCACGTGGTTGATGCCTTCGCGCAACGCGGCCACCGCGTTCGCGCGATGGTGCGGCCGGCATCAAAGTTGCCCGCGTTAGCCTGGGGCTCGCATGTCGAGGTCGTGCTCGCGGACCTGCGGACTTCGCGAGAGCTTCGCACGGCGTTCGATGGCATCGACGCTTTGGTTCACCTGGCGGCCGCCACCAGCGGCGACGATGAAGGGCAATTTGCCAGCAGCGTCGTCGGGACCGAGCGCTTGCTGGACGCCATGGCGCGGTCGCAGACCCGCCGCCTGGTGCTGGCCAGCAGTTTCTCCGTGTACGGCTTCTCACAAGTCCATCGGCGGCTAACGGAAGACTCACCGCTGGAGGAGCGCATCTACGAGCGCGACGGATATGCGATCGCCAAGCTCTGGCAGGAGCGCGTCGCCCGCCGCATGTCGCAGCAGCACGCATGGGACCTCACGGTGCTGCGCCCGGATTCATCTGGGGCGAAGGCCACGAGTATCTCGCGTGCCTCGGGCAGCAACTTGGCAAGGCGCACCTGGTGATCGGGCCGATGACGCGGCTGCCGCTGACGCACGTCGCGAATTGCGCCGACTGCTTCGCGGCCGCCACCGAAAACCCAAGCGCGATCGGCCAGACCTTCAATGTGGTTGACAGCGACGACGTACGCGCATGGCAATACCTCGGCATTTGCATCAGGCGAATGCGCCGGCATGAGTGGCGCATCCCGGTGCCATATTGGCTCTGGATGGCCGGCGCGCATCTGGCGCGGTTGACCAGCCGATTGCTGTTTCATGGGCGAGGCAAGCTGCCGGGGATCCTGATTCCCCTGCGCGTGGCGGCGCGATTCAAGCCTCTGCGCTACAGCACGGCCCGGCTCCGCGACGTGCTGGGCTGGCCCCGCCGCTGGACTTCCAGCAGTGCTTGGCCCGTACGTATGGCGCCTGCGGCGTCGCCGATGTGGCGCCGGCCGGGCCGCTCGCGGCGGAGGTGTCGCATGGCTGAGCGGCCGGTGCTGGCGTATCTGACCGGGTTCTACCCGCACGCGGCGGATACGTTCATCCGCAACGAAGTGCGCGAGCTGCGCCGACTGGGATTCACGGTCCACACGTTTTCCGTGCGCCGGCCGCCGCCGGACATGATCGTCGGCGAGGATGTGCGGCGCGAGGCGAAGCAGACGCACTACCTTCTGTCGAGCGTTCCGAAGCTGCTCCTGGGCGGATTGGTGGCAATGCTCTGTTCCCCAATGAGATTACTGCGAGCCGCGCGCCTCTGCTATTCCAGCGCGAACAAGGGCGTGCGTGCCCGGATCTGGCAGACCGCGTATCTGCTGGAAGCCATCCTGTTGGCGCGGCTGCTCAGGCAACTCGGCGTGCAGCACCTGCACAACCACATCGGCGAAAACTCGGCGACGGTCGCCATGCTCGCCTCGCAGCTCTCGGGCATCCCCTTCAGCATGACCGTTCACGGCCCGGGCGATTTCGACCGGCCGATCACGATCGACCTTGGCCGAAAAGTGATGCACTCTGTATTCACCGTGGCGATCAGCAACTACGGCCGAAGCCAGCTCTGGCGCTGGTGCGGGCATGAGCATTGGAACAAGGTACAGGTGATTCGCTGTGGCCTCGACGAGCGCTTCCTCGCGCACGACCCGCCGCCGGTGCCGAATGTGCCGCGCTTCTTGTGCATCGGCCGGCTCGCCGAGCAGAAGGGGCAATTACTGCTGGTCGAAGCGGCACAGATCCTCGCTCGCGAGGGCCGGCGATTCGAGATCGTCCTGATTGGCGATGGGCCGATGCGATCGGAGATCCAGTCGTTCATCGAAAAGAACAACCTGCCGGACATGGTGAAACTCGCCGGCTGGATGACCAGCGACCGCGTGCGCGAAGAGATCCTCGCGTCGCGCGCGGTGGTGCTGCCGAGCTTCGCCGAAGGCCTGCCGGTAGTGATCATGGAGGCGTTGGCGCTGGGCCGGCCGGTGATCAGCACGAGCATTGCCGGTATCCCCGAACTGCTTGAGGACGGGAAGAGCGGCTGGCTGGTGCCAGCCGGATCGCTCGATGCGCTTCTGAGCGCGATGCGCGGTGCTCGATGCGTTGCCGGATGCGTTGACGGCGATGGCGTACCATGGCCGGCAAGTTGTTCTCACGCGCCACGACCTGCGGACGGAAGTCGCAAAACTGGCTTTGCTCTTCGGCGCTGTGTCCCCGGCGCAAGCTGTCCCTGAGCAATCGGCCACGTACTGCCTCTCCAAGAGCAGCGCGGCATGATCGCAGTCTTGAACATCGTCATGATCGTCCTGGTGTCGCTGGTGTCGTTGCCGCTGGCGGTCTTCGCCATCGAGTGTTTCCTTGGCGTCTTGCCGCGCGTCCGCCGGCGCCAGACGATCCCGCAATCGCGTCCGTCGGTCGCTGTGCTGATTCCCGCCCACAACGAGCAGGAGAGCATCGCAGCCACCCTGGCGACGATCCGGCCGCAGCTTTCGCCGGGCGATCGAGTGCTGGTCGTGGCCGACAACTGCACCGACGACACCGCCGCCATCGCGCGGGCCGCCGGCGCCGAGGTGATCGAGTGCCGGGACGCCAGCAATGTCGGCAAAGGCTATGCGCTGCACTTCGGGGTCCGGCATCTCGAAGAGCGGCCGCCGCAGGTGGTCTTGCTGGTCGATGCCGATTGCCGCGTGCTTGAGAATACCATCCCTCGCGGCGCTGCGCTGGCGCGAGTTGGGCCGGCCAGTGCAGATGAGCGACCTGCTCGATCCGCCCGACAATCCGAGCCACAGAGACCGCCTTTCGGCCTTTGCATTCCTGGTGAAGAACCTGGTGCGGCCGCTTGGCCTGTCGCGGCTCGGCGTGCCGTGTCTGCTCAATGGCACCGGCGTGGCGTTCCCGTGGCCGATCATCCAACGCGCGCCGCTGGCCAGCGCAAATATCGTCGAGGACATGCAGCTTGGCGTCGATCTGGCGATCCAAAGGCATGGCGCCGTCTTGTGTACCGAAGGCGGCGTGCGGGGGCAGCTTCCCAAAGGCGGTGGCGCCCTTGAGCAGCGGCGACGCTGGGAGCACGGCCTCTTGCGTACCCAGCTTACCCAGCTTCCGCGCCTGCTCTGGCAGGCGCTGCGCCAATGCCGGCCCGATCTGCTGGGAATGGCAATGGACCTAACAATCCCGCCGCTGTCCCTGTTGGTGTTGATCTGGAGCGCGGTTTTCATCGCCAGCGCCGCGATCCGGGTGAGTTTCGGCCTGAAGATGCCTCTGACGCTCTCCGGCGCCGGGGGAATCCTGCTGGCGGGCGCCGTGCTAGGCGCATGGGCTCGCTTTGCGCGGCGATTGTTGCCGTTGCGCACGTTACTCACGACGCCGCTGTATGCGATCTGGAAACTGCCGGTTTATGGTTCGTTCCTCTTTCGCAGGCAGAAAACCTGGGTGCGCGCATCACGCCAATCCGCCGGCAATTTGACTTGATTATCGCTTCGGTTGCCTGTATAGCTCCCGCGGGAGATTGAGAATGGCTGGCACGATCTGTACATCCGCCGAATCCTATCTTGCAGCAATGAGCGAGCTTCTGGGCCGCGTTGACCCGGCCGCGATCGATCGATTCTCACAACTGATTGTCGAGGCCTGGGAAACCGGCCATCGCGTCTTTGTCTTTGGCAACGGCGGCAGCGCCTCCACCGCGAGCCATTACGTCGCGGATCTCACCAAGACCGCCGCTGTTGACGGCAAACGCCGTCTCCAGGCCATTGGGCTGTCCGATAACATGGGACTGTTGACGGCGCTGGGCAACGACATCAGCTACGACCAGACGTTCGCCTATGCGTTGGAAACCTACGCTTGCGAGGGCGACATCGCCGTCGCCATAAGCTGTTCGGGTAATTCGCCAAATGTCCTTCAAGCCTGCCGTTGGGCGGCCGATCATGGTGTTAAGGTCGTCGCTCTCACGGGCTTTGATGGCGGAAAGGCCGGCCGCCTGGCCGACCTGCACCTCAACATCCCGAGCGACAACTACGGTCTGATTGAAGACCTGCACCTGGCGATCGGGCACATGGCAGCGCAGTGTCTCAAGGCTCACGTGGGCCGATGCGGCTAGCCTCGCCTGCTGGATCGGGGTCATGACAAACGGCGCAACGATAAGCAGCTTGCCCCACGACAGGCCGGCGCCCGCGGCCCTGCCGATGGCTGGCGATTGCGTGCTGGCGGACCTGCCGGCGCCGCGACGGATGCCGCGCCTGCCGGAGATCGAACTCCGCGGCATCCGCCTCCACGCCGTCACCGAACGGCAGGCGATCGGCCATATCCTTGCCGAACTCGACGCCCGGCGGGGGGGCTGGGTGATCACGCCCAATCTCGATCACCTGCGGCGCCTGGTGCAGGATCGCAACCTGCGCGATCTTTATGGCACGGCGGATTTGCTGGTGGCCGACGGCATGACCCTTGTCTGGGCGTCGCGCATCCAGGGAACGCCGCTGCCCGAGCGCGTGACCGGATCGAACCTGATCAGCAGCCTCACCGCCGCGGCGGGCCGGCATGGCCGGTCGATCTACCTCATGGGCGGCGATCCGGGCACCGCCGAGAATGCCGCCGAGGTGCTTTGCAGGAAGTATCCCGGCGTTTGCATCGCCGGCACCGATTGTCCGCCTTTCGGATTCGAGCACGAGCCGAGACAGCTCCGGCAATGCGTGCGCAAGCTCTGCGACGCGCAGCCCGACATCATCTATGTCGGGCTGGGCTCGCCGAAGCAGGAATGGTTTATCGGACAGTTGCGCGGCCATCTGCCGCGTGCCTGGTGGCTGGGGGTCGGCATCAGTTTCAGTTTTGTCTGTGGCCGCCTGCGACGAGCGCCGGTCTGGATGCAGCGGACGGGCCTCGAATGGCTCCACCGCCTCGCGCAGGAACCGCGGCGCCTGGCGCGGCGATACCTGGTGCAGGGCCTGCCCTTCGGAACCGCGCTGCTGGTCGGCGCGGCCATGCAGCGACTTCGGCGCCAGCATTGACAGAGGTCCGATACTCGTTTTTCGCAGGCACCATGCGAAATGCGCATGATATGATGTGGTCGTCCACACGGAGTGGCGTCTTTCCGCTCGCAATGCGAGTGTGTGGCAAGGTTTCGACATGGGCATCGCAATTCTGAGCACGGCACGGTCGTCGACCGGCATGGGGCTGCTGCGGAGATTGCGCGCCGTGGTTCTGCTCGGAGGGTCGGTCCGCCCCGGACGCTTTGCCCAGAGCATTCGCCGCCCGCTCTTTGAACTGCCGCTGGATACGTCGGGAAGCATCCTCGACCGCTGGCTGCAGGAAACGGCCACGCTCTCGCAGGCCGTCGGCGCCGGCCCGCTGGCCATCCGCGTCATGATCGATCGCGAAACGCCGCCGTCTGCCCGGCCGTCTCAGTCGGCGGCCTCCGTATCATTGAGCATCGAGCCGGATCCGCAGGATCTGCGGGGCACGGGGGGCGTGCTGCGCGACGTGTCGCAGGATTACGACAACGATGATCTCCTGCTCGTCTCCAGCGCCGCCCAGGTCCTGCTCACGGACCTCGTGATTCTGGCCGAATCCCTGGCCCATGCCGGAGGCGACATCAGCCTCGTCTCCCATCAGGACGGCACGCCGGGCGGTTTGATGCTGTTGCGGTGCGGCGCGATGCGCGGCGTGCCGGCGAGCGGTTTCATCGACATGAAGGAACAGGCGTTGCCTGCCATTGCCAGATCGCGCCGGGTCATGGTCGTACACCGGCAGCGAGCCAGTTCGCTGACCGTTCGCACGCTGGACCGCTACATCATGGCACTTCGGCGCCATCACCAGGGACTGGCGGGGGTGGCGGACGGCGGCGACCCGTTTGCCGAGGAATGGGCGCCGGTCTTCTCGCTCGTGGAGGCGGGCGCCTCCGTCGCCGCCGACGTGCGGCTTCACGATTCGGTCGTGCTCCGCGACGCCCGCGTGGAAAGCGAGGCGGTCCTGGTCCAGGCGGTTGCCTGCCCTGGGGCCGTCGTGCGCCGACGGACGACCCTGGTCAACGCCCTCGCTTTGCCGGGCGTGATGATGGGCAACAGCAGGTCGCGCGTGCCTTGAGCTGACTATGGAAGATCGCTCCTACAAGAACCAGTGGACCAGCCGCAAGGGCCTTGCGGCGCTGCTGATGGCCGCCATCGCCTGCGCCGCCACGTTCGACGCCTGGGCGGACATCTTCCACATTGCCTGGTTCGACGAAGAGTCCAGCCATATCTACCTGGTGCCGCCCGTTCTGGCCTGGCTGATATGGGTCAGGCGCTCGCGGCTGCGGTATTGCCGTGTCCAGCCCTCGTATGTCGGAAGCGTGATCATCGCGGTGGGATGGCTGGTCTCGGCCTGGGGGTATCGTCACTCCGCCCAGGCCTTGTGGCACGGCGGGGCCGTGCTGGCGGCCGTTGGAGGCGTGGTTGCCGTTCTCGGCCGCGACCTTGTGCAGCGGTTGCTCCCCGCCTTCGTCGTGCTCGTGTTTCTCGTTCCCGTGCCGGCCCGCATCCACCACCCGCTCGCCACCAGGCTCATGCCGGTCACGGCCGAGGCGACGCAGAAGGTCTCCGAGCTTCTGGGCGTGCCGGCGGAGTGCGATGGCAACCAGCTATCCATCAACGGCCACCAGGTCGCGGTCGTCGAGGCCTGCAACGGCCTGCGCCTCGTCTTCGCGCTGGTGCTCGTCTCGTACGCCTTCGCCTTTGGCGAGCCCCTGCGCAATTACGTCCGCATGCTCATCCTGGCCGCCAGCCCGGTGTGCGCGATCATCTGCAACGTGATCCGGCTGGTGCCGACGCTCTGGATCTACGGCTACGGGCCCAGCGCCATCGCCGATCCGTTTCACAACGTCGCCGGCTGGGTCATGCTTGTTATCGCGTTCTTGCTTCTAATGGGCATCATCCGGCTGCTGCGGTGGGCCATGGTCCCGGTGAACCACTACATGCTCGCAGGCTCGGAATACTGACCACGATGCGCCCACGCACCGCACAACTTCTGCCTGTCGGACTGGCGCTGGCGCTATTAGCCGGCTTCGGCGCGGAGAATTTCGCGCGTCCCAGGCCCCACGACGCCGAGCCCTACCACGAGCGCGTGCGCGAGGCGGCCGCGCGGATCCCCCGCGAGATCGGCGGATGGATCGCCAGGGGCGAAGACGAGAAGCAGCCCGCCTCCGTCACGCGGCTGCTGCGCCCCGTTGCCATCCTTCAGCGCCACTACGAAAGCGAGCAGCGGGCACGCGATCGCCGTCCCGGCGCAGGTGAGCTTCCTGCTGGTGGCATGCCGGGACGTCTGGGACATGTACGGCCACTACCCGCGCGTTTGCTACAAGGCGCAGGGCATGCGGCCGCTCCCGGAACAACCCTTCGAGTTGGAGATCCAGGGACTGCGCGTTCAGGGCACGCGATACGAGTTCCTCTTCAAGGAGCCGGGCCGTCCCCGCCGCGTCGTCCTGGGCATCATGATACTCCCGGACGGGCGATTCGTCCGCGAGATGTCCGATCTCGACCGCGCCGGCAGCGACTATCTGCGCCGGTTCTACGGCGCTTCGCAGATCCAGATCGTCATGGATGGGCCCATCGCCGAGGATGAGGCCCTGGCGATTTTCCGCACGTTTATAGGTGCAAACATGCCATTGATCCAGACCCTGCGCTCCGGAGGCCAGCCATGAATGAGATACAGAAACGCCCCGAGATGCTCCCCGACCTGGCCGACCCGCTCGCCGGCTACCACCGGACCGGCGACGTTGACAGCGTCGCCACCCGGCTGCGCCGCCTGCTGCGCAACCGCTATCGCTGGCTGGTCCTGCTCATGCTGGTCCTTGGCCCCGCGTGCGCCGCCGCCGGGTATTTCCTTAAGAAGCCCGTCTGGCAGTCCAGCGGCTGGGTGCGCATCAAGCCCGCGATGGAGCGCGTCATGTACCGCCCCGACGACGGCGGCATCCAGCCCTGGACCTACGAGCCCTTCGTGCAGTCGCAGGTGGCGCTCCTGCACAGCCAGCGCGTCGTTGCCGAGGCGATGCAGCAGCCCGAGTGGAAGCTCCTGCATGCCGATGTCAAGTCGCCCGAGGCCATCAGCGATTTCCTCCGCCAGTTGACCGTCGCGTCCATCCAGCGCAGCGAGCTGATCACGGTCGTGTTCGAGGATACCAACCCGGCGTGCGCGTCGGCGGGCACCAGCGGCGTGCTCAAGGCCTACAGGTCGATCTACATCGAGCGGATGCAGAAGAACGAGCGCGACCGCGATATCAAGCTCAGGGACCGCCGCGACAACACCCAGCGCGACCGGCTGCTCAAGCGCGACCAGATCGACCGGCTCGCCCAGCAGTACGGCACGGACGACCTGCGCCGCTGCACCAGGCTAAGGTCGCCGAACTGACGCGCGTGGAGCAGGAGCTCAGCGATGCCGAAATCGCGCTGGCCGCGCTGGGCGACGCCGGCTCCAGGTCGCCCGCCCGCAAGGCCGAGGACATGACGCCGCGCGACATCGCCGCCATCGATCCGGAAATGCGCACCATGGTTCGCGAGCTGACCGCGCTGGAATACGAAGCCACCATCCGCCGGCGCGACTTCGGCCCCGGCCATCCCCGCATGCGGGAGGCCCAGACGGCCCTCGATCTGAAACGGAAGATGGTCGAGGATTACGCCGCCGGCTGGAAACACAACGCCACCGAATCCAATACCGTCGATACGACCTTCGCCCAGCGGCGGACGCTGGAGGCCAAGCAGAAGCGCTATGCCCAGATGGCGGCCAACACGCGCAAGGAGTCGCTGCTCATCGGTGCGGACATGCTCGCCATCGAGAAACTCAAACGCGAGGAAGAGCCGCTCCTGGTCGAGCTCAAGGAGGTCAACGAGCGAATTGCCCAGCTCGGCATGGAGTCCAAGAACACCGACCGCGTCGAGGTCCCCGACTACGTGGACGCTCCGCTGATGGTCCGCGACGGGCGCGCCCCGCTGAGCGTGGCCGCCGGCGTCGGAGGCGTGCTCCTGGCCCTGCTGATCGTGCTCGCCCGCGGCGCGCTGGACAGCCGCCTGCGCAGCCCCGAGGACGCCTTCACCGGCGAACGCCGGCTCACGCTCCTGGGGGTCCTGCCCAACCTCCCCGAGGACCTGGCCAATCCCGACCAGGCCGCCGTCGCCGCCCATTGCGTACACCGCATCCGCACCCTCCTCCAGATCACCTGTCCCGTCGCCGAGCACGCCGTGTTCGCCATCACCAGCCCCGCCGCCGCCACCGGCAAGACGAGCCTCTGTCTCTCGCTGGGCGTGTCCTTCGCCGCGTCCAACGCCCGCACGCTCATGATCGACTGCGATCTCGTCGGCGGCGGGCTGACCGCGCGCGTTGACGCCATCGTCCGCCGCAAGATCGGCCAGATCTTTCAGCGCGAGGGCCTCATCAACGCCCAGCAGCTTGACACCGCGCTCAAGCTCTCGCGCAACTCGCAGCGAAAAATCGGCCAGGTCCTCGTCGAGCTGGGCTACCTCACCGAGGCCGACGTGCAGCACGCCCTGACCCTGCAGGACCAGAAGCCGATGGGCCTGATGGATGCCCTCGCCGGCGAGAAGCTCGCCGACTGCGTCGCCGAGACCGGCATCGCCGGACTGTCCATCCTCCCCGTCGGCGCCGGCGAAGCCGCCGACGCCAGCCGCCTTTCCCCGACGGTCATCCGCTCGCTCCTCCAGCGCGCACGCGAGCACTACGACACCATCCTCGTCGATACCGGCCCCGTCCCCGGCAGCCTCGAGGCCTCGGCCGTCTCGGCGGCCGCCGATGGCGTGGTCCTCGTCGTCTCCCGCGGCAACCACCGGCCCCAGACCGAAAAGTCGATCCAGCACCTCCGCGACATCGGGGCGAGACTCGCCGGCATGGTCTTTAACCGCGCCCAGGCGAGCAACCTCGATCTCGACCGCGCACCCCTCAACGTCAGTTCGGTCCGTCCGTCCCGGCCGCCGCGAGCCGACGCCCCGGCTTTCGGCCCGGTGGCCCTGGCCGTCGCCAGCCGCAACGCTCCGCGAAACAATCAGCAGCCATGAACGCGACCGCTTCCGCCATCCCGTTGCATGTTCCCGCCGCCGCTCCACGGTCTGGGGGCTTACCCCCACGCAGCTCCACGACCGCTTCTGGGCCGCCCGCGGCGTGCAGGTCGTGCGGCAGGGCGAGCCATCCGAGATCGTCAGCGACGCCGAACTGTTCCTCCTGATCGACCCCCAGGCCCTGGCCATCTTCAAGCTGGGCCGCGCCGTCGAGACCCTGAGCTGGCTCAAGCCCGACGTGCTCTTCCTGCGCCTGCGCGACCGGCGCAAGCGCGCCTACTACGAACGCGCACTCACGACTGACGACAACGCCTTCATCCGCTTCGAGCGCATCTACGACGGCTTCACCGGCCGCAGCATCCGCGCGGCCCTCACGCCCGAGAAACGGCTCGCCGTCCTCTGGCAACGCGCCGCCACCGTCTGGGGCGGCTGGCGGACGCTCCGCCAGGAGGCGCCCCGGTCCCATCGCGCCGCGCTCTCCGCGCCCGCCGACCTCTTCGACCGTGCCGAAGACGCCGAGGTCATGGACTTCGTGCGGCAGTTGGTCCGCCACTGGTCCCGCCCGGACTCCACCGTGCAGCGGCTCCGTTCGCCCCGTTCCTCGGTCTGGGCCAACGCCGACGCCCACGTCCACGCCGCCGCCATGCTCCAGGGGCCCATCTGGATCGGCGCGGGACGCGAGGTGCCCCCGAAAACCGCCATCATCGGCCCGCGGGTCCTCTGGGACGACCCCGCCCGCCGGCCGCCCGTCCAGTCGCTCGTCTGGCAGGACATCGAGCCCTCGCTCACCTCCGCACGCCCCGTCCAGCCGCAGCGGCGCACGTCCTTCTCGCTGGCGGCCAAACGCGCCTTCGACGCCGTCTTCGCCATCGTCGCGATCGCGCTCACTCTGCCGCTCTACCCGTTCATCATGCTGGCCATCTGGCTGGAGGACGGCCGGCCCTTCTTCTTCGCGCACCGGCGCGAAAGCCGCGGCGGGCGCGAGTTCCCCTGCCTCAAATTCCGCTCGATGCGCCGCGACGCCGACCGCATCAAGGAGGAACTCGTCGCGATGAACCAGGCCGATGGCCCGCAGTTTTTCCTGGAAGACGATCCCCGCATGACGCGCGTGGGCAGGTTCCTTCGCAAGACCTACCTCGACGAGTTGCCCCAGTTCTTCAACGTCCTGCTGGGGCAGATGGCCGTCGTCGGGCCCCGGCCGAGCCCCTTCCACGAGAATCAGTACTGCCCCCCGTGGCGCGAGGCGCGCCTCAGCGTCCGTCCCGGCATCACGGGCCTTTGGCAGGTCCGCCGCACCCGCCACCAGGGCCTCGATTTCCAGGAGTGGATTCGCTACGACGTCGAATACGTTGAGAACGCCAGTTGGCGTCTGGACCTCAGGATCATCGGAGAAACGATTCGCATGGTGCTGAGGGGAGTTCTGCGATCATGATTGTACGTTCCAAGACCAAGCGCCGGCTGGTGCTGCTCGTTGCCGCGATTGCGCTCCTCGGCGCCGGCATCACCGGCTGGTACAAGCTGCACGAGCGCAACAAGGCCGCTCGCATGCGCGCCCTCCGCGCCGACGGCATGACCGCCTTTGCCGGCAAGCGCTTCGAGGACGCGAAGAAGTCCCTCGAGCCCTATGTCCGCTACGCGCCGTGGGATGATGACGCCACGCTGAAATATGCGAGCTGCATCAAGCTCGCCGCCATGCCGGGGGACCGCAGCATCTTCGAGTACCTGCAAGTCCTGGAGCGCTATCTGGCGCACCGCCCGGCCGCCGTCGCCGTCCGGCGCGAGGTGCTCGAGATCTACTGGGCCCTGCGCCGCGAGACCGAAGCCATGCGCACCGCCGACGAGCTGCTCGCGGCCGATCCCGCCGACAAGGCCGCCCTGCGCATCCGCGCGGAGGTCCTCGCTCTGCGCAAGAACCACGCCGAAGCGCTGGCCACCTGCCAGCGCCTCCTGGAGATCGATCCCCTCAACATGCCCGTCCAGACGCTCGCGCTGGTGTGTCTTTTCGAGAGCGGCCAGTACGAGCCGATGCTCGCCCGTGCCGAGAAGTTCCTCGACGAGCATCCCGATGACCAGCGGGCCGAGCTGCTGCTGTCCGTCGCCTGCCGCTGGATGGGCGACCGCCTCACCCCCGCCCAGCGCGAAAGGCTCTGGACGCGGGCCGCCAAAATGGATCCCGATGGCGCCCTCCTCCGGCGACAGGATCCCGACATGAAGCGGGAAAACTTCTCCTCCTCCTCCGCCGCCTTGTTTTACGCACGGCGCGCCGCCCGGCAGAACATCACCGAGACCTGGTGCCTGGCAACCTTGCGGGAGCAGTTGCAGCACCTGGGCTTTTCCCTGGAGGCCCTGGCCGCCGTCGAAAAGGCCGAGGCCCTGCAGGACGATCCCCGCGTCCGTTACGAGCTCCTTGCCAGCCTTTTTGAGGCGATGCGATCCAAGGACGTGGCTCAGCGCACGGAAAAGGCGGCCCTCGATCCCGCCCGTTTCATGGACGCCGATCTCCTCGGTTTCCGTGGCGCCGCTCTGGCGCAACTCGGCCGCCGGGACGATGCGCGGGCGATCGCCATGACGCTCTCCGCCGCGGCAGGCAAGCCTGCCCGGGCCTGGGGCCTCGTGATTGCGCAGCTCTACCTCAACGAGCAGGTGGACCCCCCGAAGCTCGTGCAGGCGCTCCAGGCCGCCCTCGCCGACCTCGACAACCCCTATTTCCGCTACTTCCTTGGCGAAGCCTACGCCACGCTCGGCGAACGCGAGCTGGCCATCGAATTGATGCGCCTGCGCGGGCGCCAGCGCCGATGGGCGCAGCCGCACCTGCGTGTCTGCTCGCTCCTGCTCGAAGAAACCGAGAACCTCGCCGCGCTCGCCGAAGCCGCCTTTGCCGAGCGCCTCCTGCCCAGCATTGCCACCCGGGCGAATTTCCTCGCCGTCCGCGCGGCCACGCTCGACCTGAAGGGCCTCCTGGCCGACGACGCGCTGGCACGCGCTGTCGCCGAGATACAATCCCTGGCGCCGGGCGAGGAGCAGACCCTGCCCATGCACCTGCTCCTGCTCAGCAAGAAGAACGACCGCGCCGGCGCCCAGAAGGCCCTCCGTGCCGCGCTGGCCTCCGCCACCCCGCCCGGCCAGCAGACCCTCCTGAAGATCATCGCCCTCAGCCGCGAGCACCAGCTCGACCTCGAGGCCCCGTGCGCCGAGCACATGGAGAAGACCTTCGGCCTGACGCCGGAACTGGCCTATCTGCGCGCATCGATCTGCACCGCGCCGGCAAGAGCGCCGAAGGCGCTGCGCTGCTCCAGGATGCCTGGAAGAAGAAGGCCGACCCCAAGGACCCGCAGTGGCGATTCACCTGGGCGCGATTCCTCGACCAGACCGGCGATCCCCGCGCGGTCCAGGCTTGGACCAGCCTTGCCGACGACCAGCCCGCGCACCTCGGCATCCAGCGCCAGGCGCTGGCAGCGCGATGCATCCAGCAGGACCGCGCCTTCCTCAAACGCACGATCGACCGCATCAAGGCGGCCACCGGTCCCGACGCCGCCGGCTGGAAGCTGGCCTACGCCAGGCTGTTGCTCAACGACCGCGCCGCCGACCCCGATTACTCCAAGACCCTTCAGCTCGCCTCCGAGCTCGCCGGCGCCACCCCCGCCGATCTCGATGTCCTGACTCTCTACGCCACCGCCCTCGAAATGGCCGGCCGTGCCCCCGAGGCCATCGCCAGGCTCCAGCAAGCCGTCACCCACCATCCCGATGCCGCCTGGCTCCCCATCGAAGTGGCGCGGCTTCAGCAGCTCACCTATGATTTCGCCAGCGCCAGAGAGACCCTCAAGACCGTGAATCCCGCCGCCCTCGGGCTGCCACACCGCCGCCTGATGGCGCGGCTCCTGCAACAGCAGGGCGACATCGCGCAGGCCCTGGCAGTCATCGAGCCCATTGCCGCCTCGCCAGCGGAGCCCAACGCCCGCCTGCTGCTGGCGGATCTCTACCGCTTCCGCAACCAGCCTGACAAGGCCGGGGCGATCTACGCCGATCTGCTCAAGAAACCCGATTACTCGACCCTTATCGCCGCCGCGGATTTCAACGCCGCCCGCGGCAATGACGCCGAGGCCCAGCGCCTGCTCGGCCTTTTTGCCTCCGCCGACGCGCCGAGCGGCGCGAAAGAGTATCTGCTCGGCGACTATTACGCGCGTCGCGGCTCGCCCGACAAGGCCGTCGAGCAGTTCCGCGCCGCCGCCAAGGCATCGCCCAAGGGCGTCGCCGCCTGGACCGCGCTGGTGGCCACGTGCACGCGGCAGGGGCGCATCGACGATGCCATCGCCGCCGCTCGCCAGGCTCTCGATGCCCTGCCCTCCAACCGGGCCTTCCAGAACTTCGCCCGGAACGCCGACCTGCTCAAACCCCTCTCGTCCCAGCGCAACCTGCTGCCGATCGCGGCCGCCATCGTCCAGCTCCCCCAGGATACCGACGTCGCCGCTGAGGCCCTGACAGTCCTCTCGCAGGCCATGCGCGGTGGCCAGCCGGCCGGCGATATTGTCGAGAAATTGCAGAAACTCTCCGACCGCGGCCGGCGCATCGCCGCGCTTCAGACGTTGCTCGTGCAGGCCTACCGCGCCATGGGACGGACCGACCAGGCGGTCGAGATGGCGCTGCCGCCCGCGACGCCGCCCCGGGTTCGCCGGATGCGGCGCAGGTCGCCGCCAAGGTGCTTGCCGACGCCGGGGAGTGGGCCCGGCGCTGGACGCCGCCGAACGCTGGCGCGACCTGATTCTCGCCAGCCCTCTTCCGGCCGATCTGTTCATCGCCGAAGTGCAGCTCCGCCGGGGCAACGCCGACGAAGCCGCCAAATGTATCCAGCCCTACCTCGCGGATGCCCGGCAGAAACCCGACAACTACCGTCCGGTGATCCTCGTGCAGGCCAGCATCCTTCTTCGCCAGGACAAGCAGGCCCAAGCCGCCGATTTGCTCTGGCCCATGGTCGGCAAATCGCCCCAGTGGCGCATGCTCTGGCTGGAAATGGCCATGCTGCTCGTTGGCGATCCGCCCACCGCCGCCGCATGGCTCAATCGCATTGCGCCCGTCATTCCCGAGCCCGCCATCGAGGAGCAGATCGCCCTCGCCAACGTCTGGTATCAGCTCGCCCTGCGATCCAAGGACGCGCACCACCGCCAGAATGCCACGGACCTGCTCAACCGGCTCGCCGCGCGAAACGACAAGAACGCTGCCGTCCTCTTCGCACGCGCGGTCGTGGACGCCCAGGCCGGCAGGATGGCCGAGGCCGAAAAGGGCTATCGCAAAGCGATGGAACTCGACGAAAACCTTCCCCTGGCCCAGAACAACCTGGCCATGATCCTCGCCGACCGCGACCGGAATCTCGACGAAGCCATGCGACTGGCCTCCAAGGCCGTCGAAGCCCGTCCCGATCTGGCCACCTTCCACGATACCCTGGGCTATGTCCAGGCCAAGGCCAGGGACTACAAGAACGCCGTCGCAAGCCTCAAGACGGCCATCCAGCTCGAGCCCGGCAATCCGCTCTGGCGGCTCAATCTGGCAACCATCCACCAGCAGGCGGGGCAGAGCGATCAGGCCGCCGACGTCCTCAAGGAGATCGACCTGCTCGTGCCCGACAAGAGCCGACTGCAGGAGGACCTCCGCACGCGCCTGGAGCAGTTGCGCGCAAGCTCAACGCCAAACAGGCGGCCGCGGTTCGATAGCCAATTCCAAGGGGTTGCTCGCTATCCTTTTCTCACATCCCGTCCTCATGCCGTCGGTGCATTCGTTGCCGCCGCGGCCTCGCCCTGTTTCCGGCCCGTCAACCAGTCCAGCTTGAGCGTCTTCCACAGATTGCTCATGCTTCCCAGCAGCGCCTCGGCGCAGATCAGCAGCATCACAATAAACAACGGCGCCGTCCATAGCCGCCGGGGCTCCTCGATCTCCTTCATGCTTGCCCTCAGCCCCTCAAACGAACGCACAACCAGGCAGTTCGGCCCTGCGGCCACGATGGCGTCGGCCGGTTTGTAGATCAGCTCCGCCTCGGCGGCCGGATACTGTACGTTGCCAATGGCGATCGGCTCGGTCTTGCCGGGCTCGACCCAGTAATACAGCCCCGGCTGCGAGGTGTCGGTGAAAGTCAGCGGCTTGTCGGGCAGTGGCTTGCCCTTGTCGTCCTTGGGCCGCGAAACGATCACCGGCGGCTGTTTCGGATTCGGCAGCCGAACCTGCAGTTCGTTGAACCGCGCATAGCGCGCCCGGCCAGCACCAGCGGCTCGCCCAGCTCGACGTTCTGCGCCGCGCTCTGCGCCGGCGGCCGGAGCGACATGTTCACCAGCATCGCCAGGAACAGCGGATGGGCGGCCGGCGAGAGGAACCGGCTGTCGGGCAGCGTGGCGCACGTGTAGCATTCGCCGCTGCCCAGCGTCCGCCGGAAAACCATGCCATACGCGAAGCTGCGGCTATCGCCGCCGGCCGGCGACAGGTGCAGGATCGTGCTCACCGTCGGTTCGCCGCTGCGCGAGAACGGCACGAATCGCCGCACTGCCAGCAGGTTCAACCGGAACGATGGGTCGGTCAATCCCCCGATAATGCGATCGGGCTCCGACGGCGCCGCCGCGCGGTACACGCCCGTCGCCCCGGCCGATCCGCCACCTGAAACCGTCGGCGAGAGTGTCCCGGGCAACACCTGTCGGATCGCCGTCTGCTGTGCGAGGCTGAGCTGCGGCCAGCTCTGCTCCAGACCCGGCTGAAGGAACAACACGAGCGTGCCGCCGCCCTTTACATAATCGACCAGCTTCTTGGCGCGGGCCTCATCGGGCCAGTCCGTGAGCGGCACGACGGCCACGTGATCCTTGGCCGGGTTGATGTCATCGATGCTCGCGCCGCGCTTGACCGCCACCGGCCAGCCGGCGAACGTGCCTTCCCACGGGTCCAGCGCCAGCCGCATGAACTTGCACGCCGTCTCCTGTGTCGGGGCATCGATGAACTTCACCGTCTGCCGCGGCGGCAATTCCACCAGCACGGATCGCTGGCGGTCCCAGACCAGATCGTCCTCCGACTGCACCTGCGCGCCGATCGACAGCCAACGCTCGGCCGGCAGGCCGTCCTTGATGGGCACGAGCACGCGCGTGCGTCCGGCCTGGTCGAATGAAGCCTTGTGATTCTCCAGGCTTCGCACCGGCGCTATTTCGAGCGTGGCCGGGTCGAGCTTGCTCAGGTTCAGGCTGACGAACACCTGATCGCCGCCCTTGCCCGTGACTTCCAGATGGGCGGTGCTGCCCATGCCCGGGATCGGCTGCTCGGGCTCGACTTTTACGGAAGTGATGCCGTGCGCCGATGATTTCTCCGGGTGCAGGTCGATCAGCACCGTGCGGATGCCTTCCAGCGCCGGCAGGCCCGAGGGAAACTCGCGGCTCTGAAGGTCGCTGATGATCACCAGCCATTTCGTGTCGGCCTTGGAATCGTTCAGCATGGAGATGGCGGCCGTACACTGCCTGGCCAGCGGCCCGGGACTGGGCTGTGGCTGGAACGGACTGGCCCGCAGTCCACTGATCGCGTAGATCTCGCTGGGCGAGTGCGGCTTCTCAAGCGTTCGCTCGTCGGGCGAATCCTTGGAGTTCTCCCTGGCGGGCTGCGGTTGGGACCGGTAGATCGCCACCTGAGCGTTCAGGAGCGGCCCATCCAGCAGCTTCAGCACCGTGTTGTTCGCCGTCTCCAGCAGGGTCAGTTGTGTCTGGCGGTCCTTGAGCTGCATCGAGTAGCTGGTGTCCACGACGATGGCCGCGACCATCGACCGGCCGCTCTCGAACCATCCGCTGGAGATCTTCTTGAACGGCTGCGATATCGCCCAGATCAGCAGCAACAGCAGCAGAATGCGGCACACGAGCAGGATCCACCGCTGGATGCGCCGCCGCGCCGCCGTCTGCTGAATGCTGGCCTTGATGAAGCGCAGGGTGGAGAACATGAGGATCGGGCTCTTGCCCGATACAGCATGTGCAGCAGAATGGGCAGTCCCGCCAGCGGCAGGGCCACCAATCCCGCTGCAAAGAAGAACTCCATTCCGAAGAGTGCGAACGCGAGGGGTGGGAAAACGTGATGAACCATGGTGCGCGTTGACGGAGAACCTACTGCTGCTATCATCGCGGGCGGGGCGCGTTGCTGCAAGTAGCACAGACGTCCCGCCTGTGTTGTTGCCGGGCCACCGGTAGGACGCCTGTGATACAATGGCACCATGTTTGCGGGAAAGCCCATCATCGGCATAGTCGGCGGGATCGGCTCAGGTAAGAGCTTCGTCGCGCGGATATTTGGTGAGATGGGCTGCGCAGTTCTCGATGCCGATGAGTATGTGCGTCAGCTTTACGAGCGAGAGGACGTGAAGCGCACGCTCCGCCAGTGGTGGGGCGAGGGCGTTTTCGAGCCCGACGGGCAGGTCAATCGGGCCGCCATTGCCCGGCGGATCTTCGATGATGAAGGTGAGCGGCGAAAACTGGAAGCGCTGCTTCATCCCAAGGTCGCCGACATGCGCGAGGCTGCAATGGTTGCAGAGGCTAACGATGCCCATACGCGAGCATTCGTGTGGGACGTTCCGCTGCTGGTCGAAGCCGGCCACGCCGGCCAATGCGACGCCCTGGTTTTCGTGGATTCGCCGCCGGAGGAGCGTCAGCGCCGGGTGCGGGAAACGCGCGGCTGGACGGCATCGGAACTGACCCGACGAGAAAAATTTCAGTTACCACTGGACAAAAAGCGGGAAATGGCTAAATATATGGTTCGAAACACCGCTGGTGCGGGCGACATCCGCAGTCAAGTCCGCGAAGTGCTTCTCCGAATCCTCGCTGGAATCTCTTGACAGGGCCGAACTTTTCGCGGCTTTCGGAGTAATATGAGGTGATCCCTGCGACATGACAGAGGGTTCTTCCCGTTAGCACCACAGCGCCCGATGAACTGGGCAAGCCCCGTCGGCAGACGCCGAATGAGCAGTTGTTAATCAGTCCACAAAATGTTTCTGACTTGTCCTTTAGGAGGCCCATCAATGGCCAAGACCCCAACCAAGCGCCGCTCCCACACATCACACCGTGAGCGAGCGCATGAGCAGCAGGAGACCCCCGCAAACAGCGCCGCCGAGATTGCCGAGAACGGCGATGACGAGGTGGCGACGGCCGTCGTGACCGAGCAGCCGCCCCAAGCGGAATCGCCCAAGCCGCAGCCGGCTCCCGAGGTTGCCGAGCCACCCAAGCCCCAGCCGCAGCCGCAGCCTCAACCCCAGGCGCAACCGCCCAAAGCCGAACAGCCCAAGCCCGAGCCTCGCCCCGAACACGCCGAGAGGCCCGAACGACACGAGCATCGGGACCATCGCGGCGGTGGCCGTGGCGGCGAGGGCGATGTCGCGAACATCGACGAAGAGACCAACGCCAAGTACGAGCAGGTCAAGGGCGGCAAGCTCTATATCCGCGACCTCCAGCAGATGGACGTCCATCAGCTCCACGAGATCGCCAAGAGCGACGGCATCCCCGACTACATCGGGATGAAGAAGCAGGACCTGATCTTCCAGATCCTGCGCGCCCGCATCCGCCAGAACGGCCTGATGTACGGCGAGGGCGTGCTGGAGATCCTGCCCGACGGCTTCGGCTTCCTGCGCAGCCCCGAGTACAACTATCTCCCCGTGCCCCGATGACATCTACATCAGCCCGTCGCAGATCCGCCGCTTCGGCCTGCGCAACGGCCATGTGGTGCAGGGCCAGATTCGCCCGCCCAAGGAGAGCGAGCGATACTTCGCGCTGCTGCGCGTCGAGGCCATCAACGGCGAAGACCCCGACCGGATCACCGAGGTGACCAACTTCGAGGACCTCACGCCGCTGCATCCCATCCAGCGGTTCATCCTGGAGACGGACCACAAGGAACTGAACATGCGCATCGTTGACCTGGTCACGCCCATCGGCAAGGGCCAGCGCATGCTCATCGTCGCCCCGCCGCGCACCGGCAAGACGGTGCTCCTCCAGAAGATCGCCAACTCCATCAGCAAGAACAACCCCGAGGTTGTGCTGATCGTGCTCCTGATCGACGAGCGCCCCGAAGAAGTGACCGACATGGAGCGCAACACCAAGGCCGAGGTCGTCAGCTCGACGTTTGACGAGCCCGCCAGCCGCCACGTTCAGGTGGCCGAGATGGTCATCGAAAAGGCCAAACGCTACGTCGAGTTTGGCCGGGATGTGGTGATCCTGCTCGACTCCATCACGCGCCTGGCCCGCGCCTACAACACCGAAGTCCCGCACTGCGGGCAAGATCCTGACCGGCGGCGTTGATGCCAACGCACTGCAGAAGCCCAAGCGATTCTTCGGTGCCGCCCGCAAGCTCGAAGAGGGCGGCAGCCTGACGATCCTGGGCACCGCCCTGGTCGACACCGGCATCGAAGATGGACGAAGTCATCTTTGAAGAGTTCAAGGGCACCGGCAACGCCGAACTGCACCTGGACCGCCGCCTGGTCGACAAGCGCGTCTGGCCGGCCATCGACATCAACGCCTCCGGCACCCGCCGTGAGGAGTTGCTGCTCGATCCCAAGGAACTCGAACTGGTCTACCGCCTGCGCCGCGTCCTGAGCGACATGAACCCGGTCGAAGCGGTGGAACTGCTCCGCGGCCGGCTGGAGAAGGTGCCGAGCAATGCGCAGTTCCTGATGTCGATGAATCTGGATTGAGCCGAGGATCAGCCATGACTGGCGTGAGCTATCTTGTCGATGAGGCCGGTAAGAAGACCGCCGTCATCCTCGACCTTCGCAAGCACCGCCGGCTCTGGGAAGATATTCACGACAGGCTCCTGATCGAGTCTCGCCGCGACGAGCCGCGCGAGTGCATCGATCACGTGCGAAAGCGGCTGATGCGCCGCTCGGCTAGGGCCCATGGCTGACTATCGCCTCACGTTCGCGCGATCGGCGGGTCGAGAGCTACAGCGCCTCGACCCGCCGATCGCGTTTCGCGTTCTGGCCGCCATCGAGAAGCTGGCCGGCGACCCGCGCCCGCCAGGCTGCGTCAAGCTCACCGGCAGCACAAACGAATGGCGAATGCTGAGGTCATGCCGCATTGCTGAATTGTCCAGTTCGTCGACGCGACTGCCAATTTCCAGAAACCAGTCCCGATGTCAGATACAATGTAGTGATACGGCCCTGCCGGAGGACAGTAGCATGAGCCAGACTCTTTCACCCCCGTCCATCGCTTCCGAAGCCGAGCACCCTGTGACCTATCGCACGGCCGCCGAGTGGTGGGAGGCGCTCGGCCAGGTTCCGCTGGAAAGAATCGTGTTCAATCCGCTGCCGGGAACGGCCACGGAAGAAGATGTGGTCCGCCTGGATGACCACGAAGACCGGCTCTGTGAGCTGATCGACGGAACGCTGGTGGAGAAGACCATGGGCTACGAGGAATCCTTGATCGCGATGGAGATCGGGCGGCTACTGGGGAACTTTGTCAAGCCGCGAAAGCTGGGGCTCGTGAGCGGCGAGGCGGGCATGATGAAGATCCTGGCCCGGCGCATTCGGATTCCGGACGTGGCGTTCGTCTCGCGCCAGCGCCTGCCGGGCGGAGAGATACCGAAAAGACCTGTGCCGCAGCTCGTGCCCGATCTGGCCGTCGAGGTGATCTCCGAGAGCAACACGCGGAAGGAAATGGACAACAAGCTGCGCGAGTATTTCGCGGCCGGGACTCGGCTCGTGTGGTACGTCGATCCGCCGTCGCGCACGGTCGAGATCTACACGTCGCCCGAATCGTCCGTGCGGCTGGGGATGGACGACATGCTGACCGGCGGCGAAGTGCTGCCGGGGTTCGCGGTGCGCGTGGCGGAGGTGTTCGATCTCGGGTGATTGGAGGCTGGAAGCTTTGAGGCCGGTATGAGCGTACGCGTCTTCCGGTACATTCCGCAGCTTGATGCATTCGTAGTCACCGATGAATATCGACGGCTGGGCGAGCTTCTGGGGCTTTCCGAATGGAATCCCGTCGTGTGGGTGGGCCGCCTGTTCACGGGCGACAACGACTTCGGAGAACACTGGTTTGACAACTGGGACGAGCGCGAGGCCCTCAAGCAGCGCGCGGCCGAGATGGGGCTGGACGCCGACGAAGTGCTCATCATCGTTCCCGACCGATTCCAGGATGGGCGCGATGGGCCCTGCCATCCGCCGGAGATACGCAAGCGGTTTTGGACGGACGTTCTGTGCTCGCTGGAACTCAGCCATGATCTGCTTTTCGAAGAGGCGCGGCGCACGAATGAGTCCATGCGGCAGATACTCCCCGAGGAGTACATCGCCGATCTGGAGGCCCGCATCGCCCGTGTCAAGAGCGGCTCGGTGCCTCCTGTGGCTCAATAGGCGCGGCCCCATGTCGTCCAAGTGACTGCTCGTGCTACAATCGGCTCGAAAGAGCCGATGCCAGAAATGTCCAAGCGCCCGAAACTCATCGACGGCATCTACAACTACTGCGACCGGTGGTGCGAGCGATGCTCGTTCACGGCGCGGTGCCGCACCTTTGCCATGGAGAAAAAGCTGCGCCGCCGGATGCGCCGGCGAGAGAAGGGTCCCGCGGCCGCGTCATCCTGGGAGACCTACGACGCCGTGGCCGAGAAGATGCAGCCGTGGCTCGACGCCCAGCGCGACGAGGTGGTGGCCAAGGTCGAAAGCCGCCAGAATCGCGTTGAAAACGAGCCGCTGGCCCGTCGCGGCGAGGACTATGCCCGGGCGGCAGGAGAGTGGATCGAGCGGCATGCCGTGCCCGAGGGCAATGCCGAGGCCGCCGATGCCGTTCACGTGATCCGCTGGTATCAGCTCTTCATCGTGGTCAAGCTGATGCGCGCGTTGTCTGCCGATGACGAGGAGGATGCGGAGGAGCAGGCCGGCGAAGACGCCGTCAACCCGGAAGTCCGCGAGATCATCGACCAGGCCGGGCGCGACGACAACAACGGTTCGGCCAAGGTGGCGCTGATCGCCATGGACCGGTCCATCGCCGCGTGGGCGGTGCTCGGCCGCGCGGGGCTGCCGGATACCGAGGACCTGATCCGCCGCCTGGATGCCCTGCGCCGCGTGGCCGAGCAGGTCTTCCCCCATGCCCGCGACTTCATCCGCCCCGGGCTGGATTGGCCCGACTGAGCGGCCTGGATTTCACTTTGCGCTGGCGTGATTGACGGGTCCGATCTCATCCACCGCCTTCTGACTATTCGCGGCTCCGGTCATCGGCTAGAATCCAGCGCGGTCGAATGAGGTATGTCTGCCTCTCCTCCATCACGTCCCGTCATCATGCCGCCGGCGGCCTACCGCCGCCGGCTCCGGGAGATCGCCATGTTCTTCGACGGCACCGACCGTGTCCACGATACCATGCGCCGCGTGGCCCGCAGGCTGGGCGAGGCGGGGATTGCCTACGCCATTGTCGGGGGCATGGCGGTCAACGCCCACCACCAGCGCACTACCAGGGACGTGGATTTCCTGCTGACCGCCGCCGGCTTCACCGCCTTTCGCGGCTTGGTTGCCGCGGGCGAATTCGACCCCGTCCCGGGCAGGCCACGACGCTTCATCGACCGTACCACCGGCGTGAGCTTTGATATCCTCATCACCGGCCGATTTCCCGGATCGGGCGCGCCCGGGCCCATCGCATTCCCCGATCCGGACGACGTGGTCGAGACAATCGCCGACTTTCGGGTCGTCAACCTGTCCACCCTCATTGAACTCAAGCTGGCCGCCCGGCGGCATCAGGATTTCGCTGACGTGGTGAACCTGATCCGCGCCAACGACCTCAACGAGTCGTTCCAGGACAGGCTGCACCCATCGGTTCGCCGCGATTATGTCGAATGCCTCGACGAGAAACGCCGGGAAGATGAGTATGAAGCCCGCGAGGACCGGGCGTTGGAGGCGGACTTGGGCGGGGGCGGGGAGTCGGAGCGGGAATCCTGACGCGCCTCACGCTGGCGGCGCTATGCCGACAATCCGTGTGGCGATCGGGTACAATACACGGAGATCAGATCGGTTTTGTCCCGGAGGACCAGCAACATGAGCCAAACCCTCTCACCTCCATCCGTCGCCCGCGAAGACGAAGGCCGCGTGATCTATCGCACGGCCGCCGAGTGGTGGGAATCGCTGGGCCAGGTCCCGCTGCAACGGATCGTGTTCAATCCGCTGCCGGGAACGGCCACGGAACTGGATGTGATCCGCCTGGATGATCATGAAGACCGGCTGTGCGAGTTGATCGATGGAACGTTGGTGGAGAAGGCGATGGGCTATCTCGAATCTCTGATCGCCATGCGGATCGGATATCTGCTCTCGGCGTTTGTGGCTCCCCGTCACCTGGGGCTCGTGAGCGGCGAGGCGGGCATGATGAAGATCCTCTCGCGCCGCATTCGCATACCCGACGTGGCGTTCGTGTCGTCCGAACGATTGCCCGGCGGAGCGGTCCCAACAAAGCCCGTGCCGCAACTCGTGCCCGATCTGGCCGTCGAGGTCATCTCCGACAGCAATACGCGGAAGGAGATGGCCAACAAGCTGCGTGAGTATTTCGCGGCCGGAACTCGGCTCGTGTGGTACGTGGACCCTTCTTCGCGCACGATCGAGGTCTACACGTCGCCCGAATCGCACGTCCACCTTGGGATGGATGACGCGCTGAGCGGCGGGGAGGTGCTGCCCGGGTTTGAGGCGCGCGTCGCAGACGTGTTTAACGTCGCGTAACGCTCAGCCATGCGCACTTTCGTCGGGGCTGGTGAACTGGTGGCTCAATGCCACAAAATCAAGCCCGGCTCGAACGCCGTCGCCATGTCCTCGTGGTTCGGCACCACCCGCACCGCGAATCCGTGCCGCCCGCTGGCGCCGCACTCGAGCCGGCCGACGAACAGGTGCCGCCCCGGCCCCATCTCGCGTGAATACTCCATCGTCAGCGGCCGCGCGTTCTCGAAATTGCCGAACGCGTTGATCGGCCCGGCGTAGAGCTGCACCCGCACGTCCTGCGGCGTCATCTCGGGCAGGTCCACCAGCGCCTCGATCTGCAGGTTCTGCCCGACCTTGTAATGCCCGTTGCCGCTGGCATGCACCCCCACGATCCGCACGCCGCCCCACTTGTGCCGCAGGCGGTCCTTGGCGTGGGCCAGCTCCACGGATCGCTTCATGCCCTCGTCGGCCAGCCGCAAGCCCCGGTCGAACGCCGGCAGGTAAAACATCTCCGCGTATTCGCGCACCATCCGGTTGGAATTGAACACCGGCGCCAGCTCGCGCATCGAATTCTTCACGCGGGCGATCCAGCCGCGCGGGATGTTGTCGACGTTGCGATCATAGAACAGGGGGATGATCTGCTTCTCCAGCAGGTCGTACAGCGCCTGGCTCTCGATCTGGTCCTGCACGTTCGCATCGGCATAGGTCTCGCCCCGGCCGATCGCCCACCCCAGGTCCGGCCGGTAGCCTTCTACCCACCACCCGTCCAGCACCGAGCAATTCAGCGCGCCGTTCATGGCGGCCTTCATCCCGCTCGTGCCCGACGCCTCGTACGGCCGCCGGGGCGTGTTCAGCCACACATCCACGCCCTGCACCAGGTATCGGGCGACGCTGATGTCGTAGTTCTCGAGGAAGATGATGCGCCGGCGCACGTTGAGCTGCCGCGCGAACTGCACGATCGCCCGGATGAGTTCCTTGCCCTCGGTGTCGGCCGGATGCGCCTTGCCCGCGAAGACAAACTGGATCGGCCGGTGCGTGTCCTCCAGCAGCTTCTTGAGCCGGTCGGGATCGCGCAGCAGCAGCGCGCCACGCTTGTATGTCGCGAAGCGCCGCGCAAAGCCGACCGTCAGCGCCTCGGGATCGAGCACCTCGTCGGCCATGGCCACTTCGTCATACGCCGCGCCGCGACGCTGGAGTTGCTCGCGGAGCACTTGCCGCGCCCAGGCCACCAGCCTCTCGCGGCATCGCTCGTGGGCCCGCCACAGTTCCTCGTCGGGGATCTGCATCACGCCCTCCCATACGCTCTGGTCGGTCGGATGCGTCAGCCACCGGCCGGGCAGATAGCGGTCGAGGACAAAACTGATATCAGGCGAGAGCCAACTCTTGGTGTGTACGCCGTTGGTCACGTGACGGATGGGCACCTCGTCCGCCGGCAGTCCCGGCCAGAGGTTATGCCACATCGTCCGCGAGACTTCCTCGTGCAGGTCGCTGACGGCGTTGACGGTGTCGGCCAGCCGGATTGCCGCCACGGCCATCGAAAAGCCCTGCTTGCGGTCCCCGACGTTCTCCCGGCCGAGGGCCAGGAAACCCTCCTCGTCGAGCTTGAGCGCACGGGATGTACTTGCGGAAGTATTTCAGCATCAGGTCCGGGTGGAACGTGTCGATTCCCGCCGGAACCGGCGTGTGCGTCGTGAAGATGTCGGTCGCCATCACCTGCTGGCGCGCCTCGTCGAACGTCATCGGGCTGTCGTCGAGCAGCATCCGGATGCGCTCCAGCGCCAGGAACGCCGAGTGCCCCTCGTTCATGTGGAATACGGTGGGGGTGATGTTCAGCGCCTCCAGCGTGCGCACGCCGCCGATGCCCAGTACGATTTCCTGGCGAATGCGCATCTCGGTGCCGCCGCCGTAGAGCCGGGCCGTGATCTCGCGATCGGCCGGCGCGTTCTCCTGGAGATTGGTGTCCAGCAGATACAGCGGTATCCGGCCAACATCCATCTTCCACACCTTGCAGAATACCGCGTTGTCCGGCATGTCCACGCGCACGTGTACCGGCGAGCCATCCGTATAGCTGACCGGCTCCACGGGCAGGTTGTAGAAATCCAGCTCGGGATAAAACTCCTGCTGCCAGCCGTCGGCCGACAGATACTGTTGAAAATAGCCGTTGCGATAAAGCAGGCCCACCGCCGCCAGTGGCAGGCCGATTTCGCTGGCGGATTTCAGGTGATCGCCGGCCAGCACGCCCAGGCCGCCGGAATAGATCGGCAGCGACTCGTGCAGCCCGAACTCGGCCGAGAAATACCCGACCAGCAGCTTGCTCTTCTCCGGGTGCGCCTTCTGAAACCAGCCCGGCGCTTCGACATGCTGCCTGAAGGCGTCATAGACGCGCTTCATGTGCGCCATGTAGCCATCATCCTGCGAGGCGGATGCAAGGCGGCTCTGGTCAATGGTGCCAAGAAGCTTGACGGGATTGTGGTGGACCGACTCCCACAGCTTGCGGTCCAGCCGCCGGAATAGCTCGACGGCATCGGGCTGCCACACCCACCACATATTGTGGGCCAGCGCCAGCAGAGGCGCGAGCAGCTTCGGGAACGTCGGGAACCACTTGGAACGTGCGAATCGTCGGCGTTGTTTCTGCCATTGGCTCATCCTGTCCGGAAAACCGGGGCCATACTCTAAGCTCAGCCCCTCACACATCTTCGGCCATTTAGCCGTCCGGATAAAGGTGCAATATCCGGCCCGCCCTCCGAACGGATGCTAAAGGAAAGGATATGCGCCCCGCTCCGCGAGACAAGCGCGGGCATTTCGCCGCGCATTGGGCTGGAGTTTCGCATATTCGCATACTCAGCCGATAGCATTTACAACGCCGCCGTCGAGTGGAACGGATACGCCGACATGCGGCCGTGGTTGATTGTCGAAGTGCGTTCCAGCGGGCTGGTGCGATTGTCGCGGGCCGGATCGAGCTGATATTCATGACCGCTTCCCGGCCAAGGTCCACCATTGTCAACAAGTCTACGTAATCTAGCTCCTCTACCCAGATTACCGCCTCAGGACGCGACGATCGGGCAAAAAACGCATGGCGATGTTGCCATGATTCGAGCGCCATCTTCGTAAGTTAGGTATTTACACCTAGTTGAGATCATTCTGGCCAAGAGACACGTTCCTGCGAAATTGCTTGACGGCTGTAGTTTTTGTGCTATTAGTTATGAGACGCAAGAGCCTGCTTGCCGCGTTTGAGACGGGTGTTGGTAACTCGGCGCGTGGCTTGGATCAGGTGTTGTGGCATCCGCGTGGGTGTCACGGAGAACAGTGCAGGTTGCGGTGTAGAAGTCAAGCCGCCGCAGGATGGTGCCTTCTGAGAGGAGATCACATGATTCGCAAGATGGGTGTTTTGATTGTTATCGCGGTGGGGTTTGCGTTGGGTAGCGGCCAGGCGAAGGCCGAATCCTTGTATTACCTTGTCAATACACCGAACGCGAAGATCGTGTCCGGGGATAAGGTCTTCGACAATTTCACAAACGTTATCCAGACAGGCAGCGTCACTCCTCTGGATCTCAATACCATCAACGTCTCCCCTGTTGTTTATGGTAGCGAGGAGGGGATTCGGTTCTCGGTGGCAGGAGGCTGGTCCTTGGTTGGCAGCAATCTGTCCTACGATCTGGGGTTCAATTTTCGTGTAACACAGCTCGATGGGCAGCCGATCATCGATGACAATACGCTCTCCATGGTGGGAGGCGTCAGTCTCGGGGGGACGGTTGACCTTGGCGAAACCGTTACCGACCTCCAGTTGAACACGTTGGCGACTAAGTACGTGTACTACCACCCCGCCAGCTCGAAGACGAGCGACCACGAGATCTTCACTCATGCCGTGTCGGTGGCTTATATTTCCAAGGATCTAAGCTTAGCCACCGGCCCAAATGAGAATTCCTCGGCCTTTGTGAGCCACTTCGACCAGACCTTCTCGCAGATCCCGCCACCGCCCGTGCCGACTCCTAGCACCCTTGCGAGTTCTTTGTCCCTGCTCGCGGCTTTCGGCGGCTTCATGAGAATTCGCCGCAGGTAAACCCGACGGTTCCACCCAATTCGAAAACATCACCCCCGGCATCTGCCGGGGGTTCTTTTGCGCTGACGGTGGGAACAGAGCGATCGCATTTGGGAGGGCCCTGCAGAGCCGTTCTTGGCAATGCCAGCGCGGCTTCCAGGGAAGTTGACAGACAAGAATGAATGTCTGCCCCACCGATGACAGCCATCCTCTATCCTGGCGCGTCCTTGTCGCCCCCCGGCTGGCCTGTTACTATCCGAACCAATGGGTGTGCTTAGCTTCTTCGGTCGATTCCAAGGCGTCAGTGGCACCGTATCGCGCCTGCCCGCGTGGGCGCGGCTGATGTTGTTGCTGGCCGCTCTGCCGGGCCTCGCCGCGATCCTGATATCGCTCCTGGCGCTGGCCATCAGCATTCTCATCCTGCTTGTCCTGGCCATGCCGGTGCTGCGCGTGCTGGCGTGGATTACCGACGCGAGCCGGCCGCCGCTGACATCGCGCGAGGAGCTGCAAACTGACGAGCCGCGCCGACACATCGACGTGAAGATCATCGAGCAGTGAAAGGCCGATTCCGCCGACGCTGCATTTCAGATTTCAGATTCCAGATTTCGCAATCCGCAATCCGCAATCCGCAATCCGCAATCCATTTTGTCTCCCGCCGCTCTTGTCAACCCCTGCCTCGACGGTTAATATCCTTGCCCTTTTGCCCCTGACCTTGTCGGCCAAGCCGCTGTTCAGTTCTCGGGGCATCTTTGATTGAGCGAATAGACCATGGCGAAGAAAGAAATCACCGCGCAGTTCAAGCTTCAGGCACCCGGCGGCACCGCCACTCCCGCGCCGCCCATCGGGCCGGCGCTGGGGCAGCACGGCGTGAACCCCGGGCAGTTCATCCAGCAGTTCAACGCCGCCACGGCCGCTCTCAAGGGCAAGATCGTCGGCGTGGTCGTGACGGTCTATAAGGACCGCACGTTCAGCTTCGAGGTCAAGAGCCCGCCGGCCAGCGTGCTGCTGAAAGAGGCGGTGAAGGCCGAGAAGGGCAGCGGCGAGCCGAACAAGAACAAGATCGGCAAAGTGACCATGGCCCAGTGCAAGGAGATCGCCAAGCAGAAGGTCAAGGATCTCAACGCCTTCGACGAAGACGCGGCCGCCCGCGTGATCGCGGGAACGGCGCGTAGCATGGGAATTGACGTAGAGAAATAGCGGGCAGACAGCAGATAGCAGATAGGTTTATTCACTATCTGCTATCCACTATCTGCTATCTGCTAATCCGAGGCCGCACCACGGGCCGTAACAGTGGGAGCTTTTGCGGGAGCTTTCAACCCGCCAGGAGCGAGCATTCAATGCCCGTCACCATTCAACGATCCAAGCGATACAAGGAAGATTTCAAGAAACGGCCCGAGAAGCCGGTGGCTCTCGATCAGGCCATCGACATCGTCAAGTCCTTTAAGGCCACCAAGTTCGACCAGACGGTTGAGCTGACCTTCTCCCTGGGCATCGACGCCAAGCAGGCCGACCAGTTGATCCGCGGCTCGATCTCGTTGCCCCACGGCATCGGCAAGAGCAAGCGCGTCGTGGCGTTCTGCCCCGAGCACCTGGTGGCCAGCGCCACCGCCGCCGGCGCCATCCGCGCGGGCGGGCAGGAAATGGTGGCATCGATCGAGAAGGAAGGCTTCACCGACTTCGACGTTGCCATCGCCACGCCGGACATGATGCGATTCGTCGGCCGGCTTGGTAAGGTGCTGGGCCCCAAGGGCCTCATGCCTTCGCCCAAGGCGGGCACCGTCACCAACGACCTGGACAACGCCATCCGCGAATATTCGGCCGGCAAGGTCGAGTTCCGCAACGACGCCGGCGGCAACGTCCACTGTGTTGTCGGCAAGCAGAGCTTCGACAAGTCCAAGCTGACCGACAACATCAACGCGATGGTCGGCCACATCCGGCGCATCAAGCCCCAGGCGGCCAAGGGTCAGTACATCAAGAAAGTCATCCTCAAGGCGACGATGACCCCATCGGTGGAACTGGACATTCGTTGAGGCCCGCAACTGGCAACTAACAACTGGCAACTAACAACTGGCAACTGACAACTCGGTGACCTATGAGCAAATTCGTTAAGAACCTGATCATGAAGGAACTGGCCAGCCAGTTCAAGGATGTTGACGCGGTGGCCGTCCTCAGCCCGCGCGGGATCAACGCGACGAAGAACAATCTGATCCGGCGGCATCTTCGCCAGAAGGGCCTGAAGATGCACGTGGTGAAGAATTCGCTGGCCAAGCGGGCGCTGATCGACCCGAAGCTCAAGGGCTTCCAGGAACTGCTGGAAGGGCCCTGCGCCCTGGTGTTCGGCAAGGCCAGCATCTCGGCCATTGCCCGGGCGCTGCTGGACGAGAAGAAGACGAATGAGAAGCTGGAGCTGCGCGGAATCTACTTCGATGGCGAAGTGTATCCCGGCGAGAAGGGCGTGCAGCAGGTGAGCAAGCTGCCCACGCGCGAGGAAGCCGTCTCCAACATCCTGGCAGCGCTGCTCGGCCCCGGCCGGAAGCTCGCCGCGATCCTCAAGGGCCCCGGCGGCAAGCTCGGCGGAGTGCTCAAGACGATCGAGGAAAAGGCCAAGGAAAAGGAACCGAAGGAAGCCGCTCCGGCGGCCGAGCCGGCTGCGCCCCCGGCGGCATGACGAAATTGAAAATCGAAACTCAAGAATCGAAAATCACGAGATCCGTCAGTCCGACAGCCCCCTTTGCGGGTTAAATGGCTTCGCTGTGAAGCCTGCTCTCGGACGGGATGAAGATGATTCGACACGTTTGGGACACGACACGTCCCGTGGAGAACAGTCATGGCAGAGTACGCTGTGGAAATCAAGGAACTCGGTGACAAGCTTGCGGGTCTGACACTCAAGCAGGCTGTCGAGATCGCCAATTACCTCAAGGAAGCGCACGGTATCGAAGCCGCCGCGGGCGGCGCGATGATGATGGCGGCCCCGGCCGCCGGCGCCGCCGCGCAGCCAAGGAAGAAGAGAAGACCACGTTCGACGTGGTGCTCAAGAGCGCCGGCGACAAGAAGATCCAGGTCATCAAGGTCGTTCGCGCGGCCACTGGCCTGGGCCTGAAGGAAGCCAAGGATCTGGTCGAAGGGTGCGCCGAAGATCGTGAAGGAATCACTCACCAAAGAAGATGCAGCAAAATTGAAAAAGGAACTGGAAGACCAGGGCGGCGTGGTCGAGCTCAAGTAATCGCTTGTATCTTCGACAACCGTAGCGGCCCCCGGATTCACCTCCGGGGCCGCTTTCGTTGAGACAGAGGCGCAAAACTGTTGACAGGGCTGGGCCCACCCGCTAGAATCGCTCTTGTCAGAATTGGTTGGCGGAACGAAACAATCTCGGTGAAGCCCAGAATCCTCTGCACAGTGGGACGCGGAGCGGTTCTGGTTTGTTTTTGCGCTTGACCTGTAGGTAATCAGTATTATAATCCGGTGTTTAACTGCATTATTGGGCGCGAGTTGGAGCCCAATGCCAAAGGCCGCTCAGATCGTAAAAGCTGTAGGCGGCCGTTTTTATCGTCAGCCCGGTCGGGGCTGCAGTCGCTGGTTGGTGGTTCCCGGGTGGAGGACGGCCGCCCTGGGTCATGTTTCCCTCCTCGTTCCAGGAAAAGGACAAGCTGATGAAGGTGCGTGAAATGCGCGACTTTAGCAAGCGCGGCGATGCGCTGCCGATTCCGAACTTGATCGACATCCAGATCGAGTCTTATCAACGGTTCCTTCAGAAGGAAGTTGAGCTCGCAAAACGAAAAGCCGAAGGCCTTGAAGCCCTGCTGCGCGAGGTCTTCCCCATCGAAAGCTACGACGGGAACATGAAGCTGGAGTACGTCAGCTACGAACTGGGCGAGCCGCGCTACACCACCGATGAGTGCCGCGCGCTGCGGCTGACCTACGGCATGCCGTTCCGCATCGCTGTCCGCCTCGACGCGCAAGGACAAGGCCGACGTGATGGAAGACTCGATCTACCTGGGCGAGATCCCCATCATGATCGGCGGCGGCGAGTTCATCATCAACGGCGCCGAGCGCGTCATCGTCAGCCAGCTCCACCGCTCGCCCGGCGTGGACTTCCTGGTCGAGATGCAGGAAGGCGACCGCCCGCTGCACGGCTGCCGGATCATCCCCGAGCGCGGAAGCTGGATCGAGATGCATCCGTCACCAAGAAGGACGTGCTGGCCGTCCGCATCGACCAGTCCGCGAAGATTCCCGCGACGACGTTCCTGCGGGCGATGGACGAGAAGTACGGCGACGACCGAGGCGATCATCCGCGAGTTCTACAACGTCGAGACAGTGCAAGGTGGGTCAGCTTCAAGCCGCAGTATTACGCCGCGTCGGCCGATCGTCGACACCGAGAGCGGCGAAGAGCTGGTCAAGGCCGGCGGCGCAGATCGGCGACGCGCTCACCAAGATCCAGTCGTGCAGCCTCAAGAGCGTGGAGGTGATCGACGAAGGTGACCGACCCGCTGATCCTCAACACGCTGGCCGAGGACACCGCCGACACTCACGAGGCGGCGCTGCTGAAGATCTACGCCCGGCTGCGTCCGGGCAACCCGCCGCAGCTGGACAAGGCCAAGACGCTCTTCCAGGAAAAATTCTTCGACGAAAACCGCTATCGCCTGGGCAGGGTCGGCCGGTTCCGCATCAACCGCAAGTTCGACCAGAACGTCCCCGAGACCGTGATGACGCTGCGCAGCGAGGACCTGGTCAACAGCGCTCAAGTACATGTTCAAGCTGCGCAGCGGCGAAGGCTACGTGGACGACATCGACCACCTGGGCAACCGCCGCCTGCGCACCATCGACGAGCTGGCAGCCGAGGAACTGCGCAAGGGCTTCCTGAAGCTGCGCCGCACCGTGCAGGAGCGCATGAGCCTCAAGGACCCGGACGAGCTTGGCCAAGATCGCCGAGCTGGTCAACTCCAAGAGCATCAGCAGCGCCATCGACTTCTTCTTCGGCCGCGGCGAACTTTCGCAGGTGGTGGACCAGACGAACCCGCTCACCCAGCTCACGCACGAGCGGCGGCTGTCGGCGCTCGGCCCCGGCGGCCTGAACCGCAAGCGGGCGGGCTTCGAAGTGCGCGACGTGCACATCTCGCACTACGGCCGCATCTGCCCGATCGAGACGCCCGAAGGCACCAACATCGGCCTGATCGCGTCGCTGGCCATTTACGCCGACGTGGACGACTACGGCTTCCTGATCACGCCCTACCGCGTGGTGAAGGACGGCAAGGTCAACGGGCAGCACAAGTACCTGCGGGCCGACGAGGAGATGAAGGCGATTCTGGCGCCGCCGGATGCGGTGGACAAAGAACGGTCACCTGTTCAAGGGCGCTGGTGCTGGCGCGCGTGCACGGGCGACCTGGCGACCGTCCCGTCGCAAGGAAGTGCAGTACGTGGACATCAGCCCGAAGCAGACGGTGGCCGTCTCGGCGGCGCTGATCCCGTTCCTGGAGCACGACGACGCCAACCGCGCGCTGATGGGCTCCAACATGCAGCGGCAGGCGGTGCCGCTGCTCCGCACCGAGCCGCCGATCGTCGCCACCGGCATGGAGAAGGCCGTGCGCCGACAACAGCGGCATGGTCGTCCGGGCCGAGCGCAGCGGCGTGGTGACCTTCGTCGATGCCATGCGGATCCTCATCGACAACGCCGACGAATACGAGCTGCGCAAGTTCGCAGGCCTCAACGAGCGGACGTGCCTGAACCAGAAGCCCATCGTCAGGAAGGGCCAGCGGGTCAAGAAGGGGCAGATCATCGCCGACGGCCCGGCACGCATCGCAGGGCGAGCTGGCCCTGGGCCGCAACGTGCTGGTCGCGTTCATGACCTTCGACGGCTACAACTTCGAGGACGCCATCCTCATCAGCGAGCGGCTGGTGAAGGACGACACGTTCACCTCCATCCACATCGAGGAATACGACGTCGAAATCCGCGAGACCAAGCTGGGCCGCGAGGAGTTCACCCGCGACATTCCCAACGTCTCCGAGCGGGCCCTGGCCAACCTCGACGAGAACGGCGTGGTGCGCATCGGCACGCGCGTCGGGCCCCGGCGACATCCTGGTCGGCAAGGTCGCGCCCAAGAGCAAGAGCGAGCTCACGCCCGAAGAGAAGCTGCTGCACGCGATCTTCGGCCGGGCCGGCGAGGACGTGAAGAACGACTCGCTGGAACTGCCCGCCGGCGAAGAGGGCGTGGTCATCGACACCCAGCGGTTCAGCCGCCGCATGCACATGACCGACGAGCAGAAGAAGCAGCTCAAGAAGGACATGGACAAGTTCGAAAAGGAGATGAACCAGCGCGGCCATCGGCATCTTCAAGCAGATGGTGGCCGAGATCAACGAAGTGACCGGCCAGCCGATGGTCGACCCGACCACGCGGCAGAAGGTCGGCCAGAGCGAGAACCCGGACGTCATCATGGAACAGATCGAGACGCTTCACGATCGAGTGGGTCAAGGGCAACAAGGAGGCCCGCGAGCAGGCCGAGAACACCTACTCGCCGATTCTGGCCCCGCGTGCAGGAGGTCCTGAAGGAGAAGAACCGCCGCGTCGAGCACATGAAGCGCGGCGACGAGCTGCCCAGCGGCGTGCTGGAGATGGTCAAGGTCTACGTGGCCACCAAGCGGCAGTTGTCGGTCGGCGACAAGATGGCCGGCCGGCACGGCAACAAGGGCGTCATCGCCCGCATCGTGCCCGAGGAGGACATGCCGTTCCTGGAGGACGGCACGCCGGTGGACATCCTGCTCAACCCGCTGGGCGTGCCCAGCCGCATGAACGTCGGCCAGATTCTGGAGACGCACCTGGGCTGGGCGGCGGCGGTGCTGGGCTGCAGGCGATCACCCCGGTATTCGACGGCGCCACCGAGGAAGAGATTCACAAGGCGGTCGACGAGGCCAACGAGACGCTGCAGCAGCGCCGCAAGGACCGCGACAAGAGCAAGACCGCCGCTGAACTCGCGGGATCTCGATGCGAGATGCCGTGCGGCGGCAAGGTGCAGCTCCACGACGGCCGCACCGGCGAGCCGTTCGAGCAGAAGACGACGGTGGGCTACATCTACATGATGAAGCTGCACCACCTGGTGGACGACAAGATCCACGCCCGCGCGACCGGCCCGTATTCGCTGATCACGCAGCAGCCTCTGGGCGGCAAGGCCCGCACCGGCGGCCAGCGATTCGGCGAAATGGAAGTGTGGGGCCTGGAAGCCTACGGCGCCGCGTACATCCTGCAGGAACTGCTGACCGTCAAGAGCGACGACGTGGAAGGCCGCACGAAGATCTACGAATCGATGGTCAAGGGCACCAACACGCTCGAGGCCGGCACGCCGGTGAGCTTCGACGTGCTGTGCAACGAAATCCGCGGCCTGGGACTGAACATCCAGCTTGAGAAGAAGAAAGGAGCCGGACGGGAGGATGAGGACGGGGATTTGATGTGAGGAATTTCCCGAATGAGATGGGAATACAAGATCATCGCTCAACAGTGTCCGCGACTGGGCGATCCGCACACGCGAGAGATCGATGAGGGCCATGTGAGCCGGCTCAACGATCTGGGAGCGCAAGGATGGGAACTGGTGAGCGTGATTCCCAATATCCAGGATGATGTCATGTGGTCTGCAACCTATGTTTTCAAGCGTGAGCCTGGGGCTCGCAGCGCATTGGGCGGATCGCGCGACCTATGACGATCAGAAGGAGGTGTGAGCGAACAGGATTTCGAATGGAATCCGGCCAAGGCGGCAATGAACGTCCGCAAACACCGGGTGTCATTCGCGGAGGCGAGGACAGTCTTTGATGATTTGAACGTGATCATCAAACCCGACACGGAGCACTCTGAAGACGAGGAACGCTCCAAGGCCCTCGGGTTCTCCAGCAAGGGCCGTTTGCTCGTCGTGGTGTTTACGGAGCGCGGCCACGCGATCCGGATCATCTCGGCGCGAAAGGCGACGGACGACGAATCGGAGTCATATGGCGAAAGGTAAGGTCAAGTTTGTGAAGTTCTCCCAAAAAGAGACGGCCTACGAAGCGCCCCCCGGGTTGACTTCAACAGCGGCCTGGTGTTTCGCGGCCCCGACGCTCTGAAGCAATATCGACAGTGGAAGCAGCAGTATGCCAGACTCGACCCTGAGCTTCGGGAGTTTTTCGGCAGTGACGACATGATCAATCAGGCACTGAAACAGACGATGCAACTGATCAAGCTGAATGCTGCCGCAAAGAGACGAAAGACGGCATAGCATTCCATCGAGCGTGGCTTTGAACAGAACAACGTCGCGGGCGCGTTGCCCGTGCTTACGGAAAGAGATAGAAACATGGCTGAAACCGTTTACGATCGCATTAACGACTACGGTTCGGTCCGGATTCAGCTCGCCAGCCCGAACGACATCCGTTCGTGGTCGTTCGGCGAGGTGAAGAAGCCCGAGACCATCAACTACCGCACCTACCGCGCCGAGAAGGACGGCCTCTTCTGCGAGCGCATCTTCGGCCCCGAGCGCGACTGGGAGTGCTCCTGCGGCAAGTACAAGGGCACCAAGCACAAGGGCATCATCTGCGACCGCTGCGGCGTGAAGGTCACCCACAGCCGCGTCCGCCGCAAGCGCATGGGCCACATCAACCTGGCCGCCCCGATCGTCCACATCTGGTTCTTCAAGGCCCTGCCCAGCCGCCTGGGCACGCTGCTGGACATGAAGACCAGCGACCTGGAGAAGATCGTCTACTTCCAGGACTACGTCGTCACCGAGCCCGGCAAGACGCCCGCTGAAGCGCAAGCAGCTCCTCACCGAGGACGAGTACCGCTCGGCCTACGAGAAGTACGGCGACGGACTTCCAGGCCGACATGGGCGCCGAGGCCATCCAGAAGCTGCTGATGCAGCATCGACCTGCCACGCCGAACAGCACCGCATCCGCGCAGGACATCAAGAAGACCAACTCCAAGCAGAAGATCAAGGACCTGACCAAGCGGCTGAAGATGGTCGAGGCCATCCGCAACTCCGACAACAAGCCGGAGTGGATGGTCATGGACGTCATCCCGGTCATCCCGCCGGACCTGCGCCCGCTGGTCCTGCTGGAGAGCGGCAACTTCGCCACCAGCGACCTCAACGACCTCTACCGCCGCATCATCAACCGCAACAACCGCCTCAAGAAGCTGGTCGACCTCAACGCCCCCGAGGTCATCATCCGCAACGAAAAGCGCATGCTCCAGCAGGCGGTGGACGCCCTGTTCGACAACGGCCGCTGCCGCCGCCCGGTGCTGGGCAGCAGCAACCGCCCGCTGAAGTCGCCTCACCGACATGATCAAGGGCAAGCAGGGCCGCTTCCGCGAGAACCTGCTGGGCAAGCGCGTGGACTACTCGGCCCGCTCGGTCATCGTCGTCGGCCCGGAACTCAAGCTCCACCAGTGCGGCCTGCCCAAGAAGATCGCCCTGGAGCTCTTCCAGCCGTTCATCATCCGCAAGCTCAAGGAGCACGGCCTGGCCGACACGATCAAGTCCGCCAAGAAGATGCTCGAGCGCCGCGACCAGGAGATCTGGGACATCCTCGAAGAGGTGATCTACCAGCACCCGGTGCTGCTCAACCGCGCCCCGACGCTGCACCGCATGGGCATCCAGGCGTTCGAGCCGGTGCTGGTCGAAGGCAACGCCATCAAGATCCACCCGCTGGTCTGCAAGGGCTTCAACGCCGACTTCGACGGCGACCAGATGGCCGTCCACCTGCCGCTGTCCATCGAGGCCCAGGCCGAGGCGCACGTGCTGATGCTGGCGCACCAACAACATCTTCTCGCCGGCCAACGGCAGCCCGATCATCTCGCCCTCGCAGGACATCGTGCTGGGCATCTTCTACATCACGTCCGACCGCGAAGGCGACAAGGGCGAGCACAAGATCTTCAACAGCATGCCGGAGGCCCTGATGGCCTACCAGCTCGGCAAGATCGCCATGCACGCCAGGGTCTTCGTGCGCCTGCCCGATCGCAAGCAAGTGGTGCCCGACGACAAATCCGGCGCAGGCGCATGTCGGATATCGCCTGGCGCGACGCCGAGGCGTACCGCAAGCTGAAGGACCCGTCCTACGCCGGCAAGCCCAGGCCCGATGACTTCAACAGCCACGTGATCCTCACGACCGTCGGGCGCTGCATCTTCAACGACATCCTGCCGCGCGGCATGCCGTTCTACAACTATGGCGCTGACCGCCAAGGGCGCCAGCCGCGTCATCGCCGACTGCCTACGCCAAGCTCGGCCGCCCGGCCACCATCGACCTGCTGGACGACATCAAGGCGCTGGGCTTCAAGCACTCGACGCTGGCCGGCCTGTCCTTCGGTGTCACCGACATCCGCATGCCGGAGTCCAAGGCCACGCATCCTCGACGAGGGCCAGAAGAAGGCCGACCAGATCGAGAAGAACTACCGCATGGGCGCCATCACCGAGCAGGAGCGCTACAACCAGCTCATCGACGTGTGGGTCCACGCCCGCAAGCAGGTCACCGAGGACCTGATGACCGGCTTGAACAACGACTACCGCGATGCCGAAGGCAAGACCCTTGCCAAGGATGATGCCAAGGCCAAGGGCCACCTCCGCTACCTCAACCCCATTGCCTGATGGCCGTCTCCGGCGCCCGCGGCAACGTCGACCAGATCCGCCAGCTCGGCGGCATGCGCGGCCTGATGGCCAAGCCGTCCGGCGAGATCATCGAGACGCCCATCAAGGCCAACTTCCGCGAAGGCCTGTCGGTGCTGGAATACTTCAGCTCCACCCACGGCGCCCGCAAGGGCCTGGCCGACACCGCCCTGAAGACCGCCGACTCGGGCTACCTCACCCGCAAGCTGGCCGACGTGGCGCAGAACGTCATCGTCAACGAGCATCGACTGCGGCACGCTCAACGGCATCACCAAGACGACCATCTACAAGGGCGAGACCGTCGACGTGTCGACTCAAGGACATGATCGTCGGCCGGACGGCCCGCGACACCATCCGCAATCCCGATCACCGACGAGATCATCGTCGAGGAGAACCAGATCATCACCGACGAGATCGCCGACAAGATCGAGGACCTCAAGCATCGAGACCGATCCGCGTCCGCTGCCGCTGACCTGCGAGAGCCCCGCGGGCGTCTGCGCCACGTGCTACGGCGTGGACATGTCCACCGGCCGCTGGTCGAGGAAGGCCTGGCCGTCGGCATCATCGCCGCCCAGTCCATCGGCGAGCCGGGCACGCAGCTCACCATGCGCACGTTCCACACCGGCGGCGTCGCCACCGGCGCGCTGATCGAGAACGACATCAAGGCCGTCGCCGCCGGCACCGTCCAGTACCGCGACCTCAACGCGGTCGCAGGTCACCGACGCCGAGGGCAACAAGCACCTGGTCGCTCTGAAGCGCAACGGCGAGATGGCCATCGCTCGACGCCAAGGGCCGCGAGCTGGAGAAGTACAAGGTGCCCTACGGCGCCATCCGTCCTGGTCGGCGACGGCGAAAAGGTCAAGCCGCGGCCAGCAGCTGGTCGTGTGGGACCCGCACCGTCACGCCGATCCTGGCCGAGAAGGGCGGCATCGTCCGCTTCCAGGACATCGAGGAAGGCGAAACCGTCCGCGTCGAGGAAGAAGAGCAAGGGCGCCGGCGGCAAGCTGCGTCGTCATCGAGCACAAGGGCGAAAGCCACCCGCGGATCATCATCGAAGACAATGACGGCAAGATCCTCGACTTCCACTACCTGCCGGCCAAGGCCCGCATCGAGGTCGACGACGGCCAGAAGGTCGCAGCCGGCCAGCTGCTGGCCCGCCAGCCCGCGCGAAGCCGGCGGCACGCAGGACATCACCGGCGGCCTGCCCCGCGTCACCGAAATCTTCGAGGCCCGCAAGCCCAAGGACCCGGCCGTGCATGGCCGAGATTTCCGGCACGGTCGAGATCCGCACCGACAAGCGCCGCGGCAAGATGACCATCATCGTCCGGAGCGAGACGGGCATGGAGCGCGAGCACCACGTCCCGCAGGACAAGCAGCTGCAGGTCCACGCCGGCGACTACGTCGAGGCCGGCGACCCGCTGATCCGAGGGCCCGCTCGTCCCCCACGACATCCTCGCGCATCAAGGGCGAGGAGGCGCTGCAGCAGTACCTGCTGACCGAGGTGCAGAACGTCTACCGCAGCCAGGGCGTGAAGATCAACGACAAGCACATCGAGATCATCCTCGACGCAGATGCTGCGCAAGGTGAAAGTCGAAGACCCCGGCGACACCAAGTTCCTCCCCGGCGAGGTGGTGGACAAGTTCCGCTTCCGCGCCGGCAACGATCAGCTCTCGCCGAGCGCTCAAGATCGACGAGCCGGGCGGCACCAGCCTCAAGGAAGGCGACGTCGTCGCTGCGCGCGGAGTTCAAGGAAGCCAACGAGGCTGCCGAGGCCGCCGGCAAGGAGCCCGCCAAGGCCAAGAAGCCCAAGCCCGCCACGCGCCAAGACGCTGCTCCTGGGCATCACCAAGGCCTCGCCTGCAGAGCGAGTCGTTCATCTCGGCCGCCAGCTTCCAGGAGACCACCAAGGTCCTCACCGAAGCCGCCCTCGCCGGCGCGGTGGACACGCTGGTCGGCCTGAAGGAGAACGTGATCCTCGGCCACCTGATCCCGGCCGGCACGGCGTTCGGGCCTTACATGAACCTCCGGCCCAAGCACCTGGCCCCGCCTCCGGAGCTGGACGAGGAAGAGGATCTCCCCGCGCCCCGGCGCGAGCTGCCCCTGCCGGCGCCCGCGCCGACGCCGCGCGAGACGGTGCCCCAGGCGGGGTCGTAAGTTCGATTGTTTCTCATTGCACTCAAAAGCCCCGGCGATCTCGCCGGGGCTTTCTTCTGCGCGAATCTCAGCCGCGTAACGGCGTCAGGCCATAGCCCACGGCGTGAGCCGTGGGAACGTTCACCCCTTCAGCGCCCCGCTGGCCAGCCCCGCGATGAAATCCCGCTGCAGGATGAAGAACAACACCACCACCGGCAGGATGCTCAGCAGCGTCCCGGCCATCAGCGTGCCGTAGGGCGTGTCGTACGTCGGCAGGCCGATCATGTTGGCCAGCCCGATCGGCAGCGTGTACTTGGCGGGGTCCTGCAGGATGATCTGCGGCCAGATGAAGCTGTTCCACGTGCCCATGAAGCACAGCAGCGTGTACGCGCCGATCATCGGCGCACGATGGGCAGCGCGATCTCCCACCAGAGCCGGACCTCGCTGCATCCATCGACGCGGGCCGCCTGAAGCAGCTCATCCGGCACCGCCTTCATCGCCTGCATGAACAGGAAGATCCCGAATACGCTCACCGCGCCGGGGACGATCAGCGCGATGTAGCTGTCGAGCCAGTTGAACTTGTACATCAGCTCGTAGCTGCTGGAGAGCAGCACCTGCCCCGGCACGAGCATCGTGGCCAGCATTACCAGCATCAGCGGCCGCTTGCCGCGGAAGCGGTACTTGGCCAGCGCGAAGCCGCCCAGGCTGCTGAGCGTCACCACGAGCGACGTGTGTACCGACGTGAGGAACAGCGAATTGAGCAGCCACTGGCCGAATGGGCGATACTGGAAGAGCTTGCGATAGTTGCTTAGGTCGAGGCTCTTGAGCTTGTCCCACGGCAGGAAGGTGTAGTTGAACAGGTTGTCGTTCTGCTTGAAGGTGGCGCAGATGAGCCACAGGAACGGCACCAGGCTCAGGAACGCCAGCGCGAGCAGCACCAGGTGCAGCCCGGCCGATCGCGCCGTCTTCAGCGGATGCGCTGGTGGCGCGTCGGTCGGTCGGGCATATTCAATGCGATCGGTCATCAGTCTTCCTTGGTTGCGCGCGTGATGAACAACTGCGCCATGGTTACGCCGAGGATGAGCAGCACCAGCACCCAGCCGACGGCCGACGCCACTCCGATGTCGCCGACCTCAAAGCCCCAGCTCCACAGGTACGCCACGATGGTCAGGCCCGACATGCCCGGCCCGAATCCCTGGAACAGCACGTAGGGAAGCTCGAAGAGCTGCAGCGCCCCGATGGTGCCGATCAGGAACAGGAAGATCAGCACCGGCCGGATTCCCGGCAGGGTGATGTGCCAGAACCGCGCCCACGGGCCGGCGCCGTTGACCTCGGCGGCCTCGTAGAGCTCCCGGTCCACCGACTGAAGCGCGGCCAGGAAATAGATCATGCCATAGCCCACCGACAGCCACAGGCCGGCAATGATGACGCTCATGTACGCCAGCGTCGGGCTGGTGGTCCAGCGCAGGCCTTCGCCGCCGGTAATCGCGCCGATGGCGCGGTTGACCGGGCCGTTCTTGGCCAGCAGCAGCAGGAAGATCACGGCCACGAACACGCTGCCGACCAGGTGCGGCGCGAAAAACGCGAAGCGGAAGATGTTGCGGAACCGCACCGACTTGCTGTTGAGCAGCATCGCCAGTCCCAGCGACAGCGGAATCTCCAGGGCCACGAAACAGAGGGCATACAGCAGCGTGTTGCCCACGGCCGTCCAGAAGAGCGGATCGCGGACGATGTAGGCGAAGTTCCCCAACCCCACAAACTTCTGCGTCCGCGGACCGGCCGTCTTGTAGAGGCTCAGGATGATGCTGCGGAAGAGCGGATAGAGCATGAAGATGCAGAACAAGATGACGAACGGCGCGATGAACAGGTACGGCGCCTTGCGCTGCTGCCAGAGCCACCAGCGGTCGGCATGGGGCCGAAGCGGTGGGGGGGTGGGGTCTCTGCTCGGCACCGCCGACGTCATTCAAATCTCCCTTGTTCCACCCGTCGGCGGACATCCTCCGCGCCGCGGTCCAGCCACTTCTGGCACGCGGCGATCAGCTCTTTCTCATCCACATTCTCGCCGCGGCTGGCGACATAGTTGCGCGCCTCGATGATCAGCACGCCCAGCGTCTGCTCGGCCACCACGCTGGCCGGGTTGGCGTAGCGCCGCGGAATCTTCTCAGCCAGCTCGCAGAACAGCCGCCCGGTGATCTGTCCGCCGTAGAACTCATCCGGTTGATCGTAGATGCGCCCTCCCAGCTCCGGCGCACCGGCGCGAGGATGTCGGTGTATTTCTTGCGCCTCCAGCCCCTCCGGCCGGAGGTAGAGCAGCTTGATGACTTCCCACGCCGCGTCGGGGTATTTGCACTGGCGCGTGATGCCCATCATGGTGCCGCCCCATGTGGTCGTCGGCGCATCGCCTTGCTGGAAGACCGGCAGCTTCATCATGCGGAGCTTGCCCTTGAGCTGGGGCACGAATTGCCGTAGCGACGATGCCCGCCAGTCGGGCGTGAACAGCGCGCACAGGTTGCCGGGCGCCAGGTCTTGCGAGAAGAAGGCATCGCCCGACGCTCCATCGCCGGCGATCTTGCGCGGGCCGGCGATCATCTGTGCATAAAACGCCAGCGTCTCGGCCACGATCGGATCGTTGAACCGCATGTTGTTCCGATCGTCCACCAGGTTCACGCCGCGCTGCAGCAGCAGCGCCACCAGCCGGTCGGCGGCCGCCTCGGGCATCTCCAGCGCCCAGCGCCGCTTGATGCCCTGGGCCTTCCACGCCGCCTGCGCCTTCAGGCACTTGTCCTGGAACTCGCGCCAGGTGACGCTCCTTTCCAGGTCGGTCACTCCCGCCTCGTCAAAGAGGTCTTTGCGATAGGTGATCGTCACCGGATGGACATCGTGCGGCACGCCATAGATCAGGCCATCCTTGGACCAGGGGGAAAGCGCGACTGGACGATGCGCTCGCCCCAGCCCGATTTCTTGAGCACGTCGTTCAGCGGCAGAAACCCGATCTCGTTGTGCGGCGGCCGGAAGAACTTGCCCACCTGGCCGATCTCCAGTTCCACGAGATCCGGCACTTCGTCGCCCCTCAGATCGGCCATGAACATCGACATCAGGCGCACGCTCAGCGCGCGATACGACAGGAGCTGCACCTTGAGCGTCTTGCCCGTCTCCTTCTGGAAGACGTCGACCAGGGATGGCTTGCCACCGACATACGTTGCCTCGTGGGTGTCCGCAAAGACCCAAAGGACCAGGTCCGGCCGCTTCTCCGCGTGCCGGCGAATGGCCAGCCAGCCGCCGCTGACGGCGGCGATGAACAGCATCACCAGGATGGGCTTGCCCAGATGAAACGACATCAAGTTGCCATTGTCGAGAAAAGCGATAGGCGGTCAAATTCGGCCGTGCCGCCAGTGCCCTCACTGGCGGTCCGGGCGTGCGCTGCTTCCGCCAGTGAGGGCACTGGCGGCACTCACTCGAACTTCCCATGCTCGATGCGCCGCGCACATCGGCCGCACCCGCATCCAGCCAGCGCTGGCATCGCGCGAGCAAATCCTGATCGCCCACGTCGGGGTGCGATTCGACGTAGTTGCGCGCCTGGATCACCAGGTAGCTCAGCGTCCGCTCGGCCACGATGGTTGCCGGATTCGCATAGCGATACGGAACGCGCCCGGCCAGTCGCGTGTAGATCCGCCGCGTCGGCTGGCCGCCGTAGAAGTCATCCGGCTGGTCATAGGCCGGGTCGTCCCAGACATCGCTCACGGGTGGCAGGATATTCGAATGCAGCCGCCGCGCGGCCAAGCCCTCCTTCTCCAGGTAAAAGAGCTGGATCACCTTCCACGCATTGGCCACATCCCTGCAATGGCGCGTGATGCCCATCATGGTCCCGCCCCACGTTGAGGTCGGGGCATCGCCATCATCGAAGATCGGAAGCTGCATCATCCGCACCTTGCCCGCAACCTGTGGCGCAAATTGCTTCATCGACGGCACGCGCCAGTCCGGCGTGAACAGCGCGCAGATCAACCCTGGCGTGAAATCCTGCGCGAAGAAAGTGTCCCATCCCGCGCCCTCGCTGCCGATCTTCCGCGGGCCGGCGATCATCCTGGCATAGAACGCCAGCGTTTGCGCCACCTTGGGGTCGCTGAGGCGCACGATGCCTTTGTCGTCCACGAGGTTCACGCGCCTCTGCAGAAGCATCATCAGAAGTCGATCCGAGCCCGCCTCCGACAACTCCATCGCCCATCGCCGCGGATGCCCATGCGAATGCCAGTACGCCTGCGCCTTGAGGCATTTCTGCTGAAACTCCGGCCATGTGCGGCTCTGCGCCAGATCGGTGACGCCGGCCTCATCGAACAGGTCCTTGCGATACGTGATGGTGACCGGGCTGACATCGACCGGGATGCCATACACGACGCCATCCTTGGACCACGGCGCCAGGCGCGACTCGACAATGCGCCCGTTCCACGGCGATTTCTCCAGCAGATCGTTCAGCGGCACGAGCCCGATCTCGTTGTGCGGCGGCCGGAAAAACTTGCCCACCTGGCTGATCTCGATTTCCACCAGGTCCGGCACCTCATCGCCCCCCAGGCCCGACATGAAGATCGACATCAGCCGCACGCTGAGCGCGCGATAGGCGATCAACTGCACGTCGAGATCCTTGCCGGTGCGCTGGCGGAACGTCTGCACGAGCGACGGCTCGCCAGCGCAGTACGTCTGCTGGTGCGTATCGGCAAAGATCCAGAGCACGAGGTCGGCACGCTTGGGCTTGGCGGGGCGAAGGAGGATCATCGTGCCGCTGATGGCCGCCACCAGCAGCATGACGAGGATCGGCTTACCCAGGGGGAAGGACACCGGGTTAATTGTGCTGCGCGGGTTGAGGATGTCAAAGACGTCTGAAGCGGAAGCGTCAGCGCCCGCCCTTCCCAGGCAGGGCGGGCGCTGACGCTTGGCGCTTCAGACAGACTTTCCTGGTCCCTAGACCGTCTCCCTCGCCCCGACTAAACTCCCAACATGCCCTCGCGATCCCGACTGCTTCCGAGCCTTCAGAAATACACCGCCGAGGCCCAGCGGCAGGCGCTGCCTTACGAGCCGGTCTGCTCGATCTTCCGGCGATATCTGCACGAGCAGAGCCTGAAGTTCACTCCCGAGCGCGCGATGATCCTCGATGCCGCGTTGCGCAAGGAAGGGCTCTTCGAGGCCGAGAGCCTCGCCGCCGACCTCAAGGCCCTGGGCTACCGCGTCAGCCGCGCCACCGTCTACCGTACGCTCAGCCACCTCCAGGACGCCGGCATCCTCAAGCAGGTCTTCTTCGACAACAAGCAATCGTATTACGAGGTGATCGCCGGCCGGCAGGTCCACGATTACCTCATCTGCGTGCAGACGGGCAAGGTGATCGAGTTCAACAGCGAAAAGCTCAAGCAGCTTCGCGATGAGATCTGCCGCGAGCACGGCTTCGAGCCGGTCTCGCATCGGTTCCAGATCTTCGGGTTGAGCCCTGAAGCGAGGAAGACGCGGAACCCAGCCGAATAGTCAGTTGTCCGTGGACGGGTCATTGGTCCCTTGGTCAGTTGTTGATGACTGTGCGCGATCAAGCGCGATCCTTCTGAAGCGGAAGCGTCAGCGCCCGCCCTGCGATTAGCTCATGGCGGGCGCTGACGCTTCCGCTTCAGAGATGCAGCGATCGTCGATCGGGCACATCTACTGACAAACGAACCACGGACCCAACTACTGACAACGGACAACTGACCACTGACGATTCACGTCCTCAGCATTCTCTCCAGCGCCACCAGCGCCCATTTGCGCGTCTCACCATCGACGCTGATCTGGTTGACCACGTTGCCGCCGACCAGGTTCTCCAGCGCCCAGCACAGATGCGGCAGGTCGATCCGGTACATCGTCGTACACAGGCACTGGCATTCGCTCAGCACGATGATCTTCTGCTCCGGGTGCTGCCTCGCCAGGCGATTGATGAGGTGGACCTCGGTGCCGATCGCCCACTGCGTCCCGGCCGGCGCGGCCTGCACCTGCTTGACGATGTAAGCCGTGCTTCCCGAATCATCCGCCTTCTGCACCACCTCCCAGCGGCACTCGGGATGTACGATCACCTTCATTCCCGGGCGCTTGCTGCGCACCTCGTCCACATGCTCCGGCCGAAACAACGCATGCACCGAGCAGTGGCCCTTCCACAGGATGAAGTCACAATTTTGTAGAGCCTGCGGCGGGTTGCCGCCAAGCTCCTCCTTGGGGTCCCACAGAGCCATGCGATCCAGCGCATAGCCCATCGCGTAGGCCGTGTTCCTTCCCAGGTGCTGGTCAGGGAGGAAGAGCACCTTGCCCTTGGGCTCCTGCGCCAGTGCCCACGAGAGCACCTTGCGGCAGTTGCTGCTGGTACAGACCGCGCCGCCATTCCGGCCGACGAACGCCTTCACCGCGGCCGAGCTGTTCACATACGTGATCGGGATGATCCGCTGGCCCGCGCACGTTTCCGCGAGCTGATGCCAGCATTCCTCGGCCTGCTCGTCTGAAGCCATGTCGGCCATCGAGCACCCGGCGCCAGATCGGGCAGGATCACCTTCACGCGCTCGCCCGTCAGGATATCGGCCGACTCGGCCATGAAATGCACGCCGCAGAAGACGACGAATTCGGCGTCCTTCTGCTCGGCCGCCCGCCGCGAGAGCTCCAGGCTGTCGCCGGTGAAATCGGCGAAGTCGATGATGCCATCCTGCTGGTAATGATGCCCAAGGATGACCAGCCGCTTGCCCAAGGTCAACTTGGCCAAGCCAATGCGCGCGCGAAGCTCACCCTCGGAAAGGTGCATGTAGACAGGAGGCAGAGGTCGTTGCCAGACGCGGGGCATCGGGAACATTCTATGCGCCAATCGAGGGTTTCCCAGTGATCGTCTGAGTGGCATGCTCACGCCGGCCGCGCAAGACGTTCATTTGCTCAACGACTTGAGTCGGCCGGCGTGGGCATGCTCGTTGGATGCGCGCGGACGTCCAGCATGCCCACGCCCGGCGATCCAGCCTTCGCGACAAAGGAGCATCACTAGCCCCTCCTCAAGCGTGATTTTCCCGCCCGCTCGCTGATCGCGCAAGAAAATAGCTCGAAATGCCTCACTTTCCACGCGGAAAGCTGTCTGCATAGTACAAGTCTATTAAATGCAAGGAGGCATTTCGAGTGAACCCATCTATACGCCAGCAACTGCAAAACCGCAAGCGTCGCATCCTTCGCCGTCTGGCCAACCGCCAGTGGGAGGAGCAGCTTCGCCGATGTTCTCGGCCAGCAACATCCACTACGAGCTGTCCGACCGCATCCACGGCCTGGGCTGCGGCGGGATCGGCCTGATCCATCTGCTGGCCCGGCAGACCGGCCTGATCGACGCCATCAACGACTCCCTTCACCTGCTGAAGATCCATCTGCCCTACTGGGAGTCGGACCACGTGCTGAACATCGCCTACAACATTGTGACTGGCGGCGATTGCCTGGAGGATATTGAACTGCGGCGTAACGACGAGGTGTATCTCAACGCTCTGGGGGCCCAGCGCATCCCCGACCCGACGACCGAGAGGGACTTCTGCCGGCGTTTCAGCGAGGCGGATGTGCTGGGGCTGATGGAGACGATCAACGGCGTTCGCAAGACCGTCTGGAAGCAGCAGCCGCCGGAGTTCTTCCAGCGGGCGATCCTGGATGCCGACGGAACGATCGCGCCGACCACCGGCGAGTGCAAGCAGGGGATGGACATCAGCTACGATAACCAGTGGGGCTATCATCCCCTGGTGATCTCGCTGGCCAACACCAAGGAGCCGCTGTACCTGGTCAATCGCAGCGGCAACCGGCCCAGCCACGAGCAGGCCGGTGAGTATTTCGACCGGGCGATCGCCTGGTGCCGCGCGGGAGGATTCGAGAGCGTGCTGCTGCGCGGCGACACCGACTTCTCGCAGACCAAGCGGCTGGATGGATGGAACGATGACGACGTGGAGTTCCTCTTCGGCTTCAACGCCATGCCCAACCTCAAGGAATACGCCAACGGCCTGCCGGAGTCGGCCTGGAAGAGGCTGGAGCGCCCGGCGCGTTACGAGGTCAAGACCGAGCCGCGTCAGCGGCCGGAGAACGTCAAGGAGCAGTTGGTCGTCGAGCGCGAGTACGAGAACATCCGCCTCAAGGGCGAAGATGTGGCGGAGTTCGACTACCGGCCGAGCGAGTGCGAGTATCTCTATCGCATCGTGGTGGTGCGCAAGAACCTGTCGGTGGAGAAAGGGGAACTCGTCTTGTACGACGACATCCGCTACTTCTTCTACATCACCAATCTGCGGGGCGAGTCGGCCGCGGAGATCGTGCTGCTGGCCAACGACCGCTGCGATCAGGAGAACCTGATCGAGCAGCTCAAGAACGGCGTGAAGGCGATGAAGATGCCGGTGGACAATCTCATCAGCAACTGGGCGTACATGGTGATGGCCTCACTGGCATGGACGCTGAAGGCGTGGTGGGGCCTGTGGCTGCCGGTGAAAGCGGGGCGCTGGCAGGAGCGGCACGAGGGCCAGAAGCAGAGCGTGCTGAAGATGGAGTTCAAGCGGTTCGTCAACGCGGTGGTGCGGGTGCCGTGCCAGATCATCCGCCAGGGGCGGAAGATCATCTACCGGCTGCTGGCCTGGAACCCGTGGCAGGAAGTGATGCTGCGGATGGTGGAGGCGTTACGCTGGCCGATGAACTGCTGAGGCAGCCACCCTGATGTCGGGGTCTGGATGCCCCGATTCGCCGCGGCCGCCGAACGTTGGGAGTAGCAGCAAAAGACACACAAGACGAGAGATGAGCGACCGGCCGGAGCGAAAGCGGCACGGGCGGTTGCTCATGCGCGCGGCGACATTGTCGTGTTGGTCGTCGCGTGCGTCGCAAGAACGCGCGGGGGCTTCGCTTGTTTAAGGACTAGCGCCGGGCGTGAGCATGCCACCCAACTCTTGTCACTCCGTCAAGCGAACGTGTACACTGCTCGCCCAAAACTCTGAAGGATCATCATGAAGAACGTGAACTACATCATGCCCGTGCAGCTTCATAATCGTCTTGTGTCGGCCGCCTATCGCCATCGCGGCTATACGGCCGACGAGGCGGACGCGGCCGCTCGGTTCTCGGAGCTGACGGCCTGGCATGGCATCAAGACGCACAATGCCATCAAAGCCCTGCATCTCGACGAGCTGTTCGGCCAGGCCGGCGGCTGCAAGCCCGGCGCGAAGATCGACAAGCTGCCGTCGAAGTTCAAGGCCGTGGCGCGATGGAACGCCAACCGCAAGCTCGGGCAGGCCGTGGCGTTCGAGGCGATGGCCGAGGCGATGAAGCTGGCCGACGAGTACGGCGTGGGCATGGTGGCGGTGGACAATGCGTTTCACTATCTCTGGGGCGGCGGGTATGTGATCGACGCCGCGAAGAAGGGCTACATCGCCTATACCTGCTGCACGGCCGCGCTGGCCGAGGTCGTTCCGTTCGGCGGGAAATTCCCGACGCTGGGAACCAACCCGCATTCGTGGGCCTTCCCCACGCAGGACCTGGTGGGCTTCGCCATCTGCATCGACTGGGCGACATCGACTGTCGCCATGGGCCGGGTGCAGCAGTTCGCGCGAGGGCAAGCCGCTGCCGCCGGGCTGCGGCGTGGATGAGAACGGCAACGAGACGTGCGATCCAACGAAGATCAAGGCGCTGGTGACATTTGGCCAGCACAAGGGCTATGGTTTGTCGCTGATCGACGAGCTGCTCGCGGCGTACATTGGCGGATCGCTGCCGACACTGCGCAGCCGCTGGACGACCGGGGCCAAAGACGAAAAGCACACGCCGAGCTTCTTCTTCCAGTGCATTCGGCCGGAGGCGATGGCGTGCGGTGATTTCGCCCAGGGCCGCGGGCAGAAGGAGAATGTGAAGGCGGTGATCGTGGATATCCTGGCGCATGGCAATGACACGGCGATGCTGCCGGGGCAGATCGAAGCCAATGGCGCAGCGCTCAGCGCCAAACATGGTGGCCTGCTTTTCACCAAGGCCGAAATCGACGCCTTCGCTGCCATCGCGAAGGAGGCGGCGTTCGCGTTCGAGCCGGCGCAGCTCAAGGCGATCGAGCTTTGATTCGTATCGTTCGTAGTGCGGGCTCTAGCCCGTATCCGAGCGGCTCGCAAGCGAGCCGGTTAAAGGATTCTGATGAACGGAAACCTAGGACAGTCCGGCCCCAACGTGTGCGACCTCTGCGGCCAGCCGTCCAAAGTTGTCGGCCCCTTTATCGAGCTGTCTCCGCGCCCACCCAAGATCGAGAAGCATCTCGTCTGCGCCAAGTGTCTTCAGTTGGGCCTGACGGTCGTGCAGGCCCAGCAGATGCGCGATGAGAAGAAGCTCAAGGAACTGCGCGTGCCGACTCCACCGGAGCTGGTCGAGCACCTCGACCGCTACGTCATCGGCCAGGAGCTGGCGAAGATGACGATGGCCGTCGCCGTCGTGAACCATTACAAGCGCCTGGCGGCGCTGACCGCGAAAGATGATGGGCCGTTCGGCGAGGTGGAGCTGTCCAAGAGCAACATCCTCATGATCGGCCCGACCGGCTGCGGAAAGACGCTCATCGCGCAGACACTGGCCAATTCGCTGGATGTCCCGTTCACGATGGGCGATGCCACCAGCCTGACCCAGGCGGGCTACGTGGGCGAGGATGTGGAATCGCTGCTGCTGCGCCTGATCATGGAGGCCGATGGCAACGTCGCCGCCGCCGAGCGCGGGATCATCTACATCGACGAGATCGACAAGATCGCCGCCAGCCGCGGCAACGTGTCGATCACGCGCGACGTCGGCGGCGAGGGCGTGCAGCAGGCGCTGCTGAAGATGCTCGAAGGCACCATCGCCAACGTGCCGCAGCAGGGCGGCCGAAAGCACCCCGAGCAGCAGTACATCCAGATCAACACGTCCAACATCCTCTTCATCTGCGGCGGTTCGTTCGTCGGGCTGGACGAGACGGTGGCGCGGCGCATCGGCCGGCGGCAGATCGGGTTCAATACGGAGCTGGTCGGCGATCAGTCGGAGCATTCCAAGGATGACCTGCTGGCGCAGGTGACGCCGGAAGACCTGCATGAGTTCGGCATGATTCCCGAGTTCATCGGCCGGCTGCCGGTGACGGTGGCCATCAAGCACCTGACGGAAGACCAGCTCGTGGAGATCCTGCTCAAGCCGCGACACGCGCTGGTGCGGCAGTATCAGAAGCTGTTCCACATGGATGGCGTCGATCTTCAGTTCACCGACGGCGCGATTCGCGAGATCGCCCGCAAGGCATACAAGCGCGGCTCTCGCGCGCGAGGCCTGCGCAGCGTCGTCGAGCAGATCATGCTCCCCATCAACTATCGCATCGCCCAGATCAAGCCGGCGGGAAAGCTCACGATCGATGAGGAAGTTGTCGCGGCGGATGGGAAGGCGGATGTGGGGAAGATGATTGGGAAGGCATGAGACCAAAGTGGCAGCGGCGTCCCGCCGCTGTTCTGAAGAACACAGAGCCGGGACGGCTCTGCGACATGATCGCGCATGATACGACACGGGTGAGCGGCTGGCGAGAGTTGTCTGAAGCGCCAAGCGTCAGCGCCCGGCCTTCGCGAGCGGGCGCTGACGCTTCCGCTTCAGATGCGCGGTCATCTCACGACAACTTCATACCAGATCGTCTGCGCTTCCGGGCCGATGGTGATGACGGCGTTTCCTTCGGCGCTTGTTCCGACCGCGAGTGGCGCCTTGCGTTGACCGCTCGCGTCCATCGCCCACGCTTGCACCGACTTGGCGGAAACGGGCAACGTGATTCGAGCAGGGATCCCCTCGACCAACGTCGGCGCTTCGCCCCAGTCCTTTCCCACGGAGTCTCTGGCCGCGTTCTTCCAGCGCATTCCCGTGTTCTCAACGTAACCGGTCGCGGTGACGAGCGCCCGGCATGTCGGGCCGGCAAAGCTCCCCGACATCGCCGTCAACGTGATGGCGCACCAGCCGTCCTGCATCGTCGGCCCCGGCTCGACGACGACACCGCCGAGGGCGAACCGCTTGCCGCCTCCAAAGCCAATGACCGCCTTGCTCTTCGATGTGTTCACCACAACCACTCCGCGATCCTTCTGGCGAAGGTCCCAATCGAGTTCATCCGTGTCGGAGATGAACCGGTCTCGCGGCGCCTTGTCATGATCCGCTCTCAGGACGGCCGGCGCGGAGTTGCCTTGCGCGTTGATGGCCACGCGGTGAATCAGCGCCGTCTCGCTGCGGATGCCGGCGTGTCCGGCGTGGACCAGATCCCACGGGTAGGCGTGACGCAGGCGGTCAATCTCCTGCTCCTTGTCCAGGCTGACGGCGACCAGCTCGCGGGCGGCCTGCACATCGCCGCGCAGGTACATCGCAGCAGCCGGAATAAGCGTGGCCATCTTCGTCGGGTGCTGGCTGATGTCGAAGAAGTTGCGGATGCAGCGCAAGTCCCACTTGTCGCTATGCGAATACCGCGACGCGGAGATATAGTCCCAATCCTGAAGGCAGGCGTAGGCCGCCCGCAGCAGATGGCCTTCGCTGCAATAGGTGTTGGGCGCTGGATGGCCGTATTCCGTCACGCAGAAGGGTTTGCCCGCCACGCGGCGCAGGGCCAGCCCCGGCAGCGTCCCGCCAACGTCGTTGACCATCGTGCGGTTGGGTACGATCCAGTTCTCGGCATCCCAGGGGCGGCCGGGGAAAATGGGATGCTGCCAATAGGCGTGCGCATCCACGCAATCCATCTTCGCCATCATGTTGGGAGTGCTGCATCCGACGACCGTGCCAATGACCAGCGCCTTTACGTTCAGGTCATTCTTCAGATAGCCGTACATCGTCTGCCAATAGCGGTCCTCGGTTTCCCAGAGAAACCGAATCCAGTCGCGCTGTGCGCTGGCAGACCGCTCCGCGAGCTGGGGCTGCAAGAGCGACCGCACCGTGTTTCCTTCCAGGCCCTCATCCTGGCCCAACCCGACAACGCCGCCCGGCCGCAGCGAGATGGCGGCCAGCCAGTAGGTTCCCGGTTGCATCGGCGGATCGAAGATCATGCGCGCATCGTCATCGCTCTCGGCCACCGGCAGAACGAATCGAAACCGGTGCCATTGCGCTGTCAGAGGGATGTCCCTGCTCGCGCCCAATACGTGCCATGGCTCGTGCGATTGCTCGATGCTGGCGCTGATCGCGCCGGGCTTGTCCGCCTTGGCCCAGAAACTGAGCGTACAGGGCATGCCGGCCCGTACGCGGACGCGGCCCTGCTCAAATCGGATGTGCCAGCTCTGCGCGCCTGGCCTGGTCACCGTGATCTGAACGGACCTGGCGCCCGGCAGGGAATCGGGTGCAACATCCACGAGTTTCGCCGTGGCCTCAGTGCCCTCGTGGCGCTCCAGGGTCCAACCTTCCAACTGGCGCGAAGCCGCCGTTGACCAGCGCCTCGTCTCCGAGCGGGCGCGCACCCTCGCTCCAGGCCTGACGCAGCTTCTCCGTCGTCCCGTAATGCGCCCGCAGCCATTGGTTCCACTGGCGGGTGAGTTCGGCCCGAAAGATCTCGGGAAGCTCATCGACCTGTTTTGCCAGCCACGCGTGAATCAGCCCGTTCTCGTTGTTGATCTCGACGAACGCCACCGCGGGGTCCTCGGCGTACGTTTGCCCCGTGTATGTATTTCGGTGCGTCAGCAGCTTGCGCATACTCCTTCTGCAGATCGAGCACCTGTTGGTTGAAGAACCCGACCACGTGCCTCCGCTGGAACGGATCGCCGCCCGCCTTTTCGATCTCCGGCGCAAGCCCGTCGGCGGCGTTGATCGGCCGATAGTTCAGCAGGCACAGGTAGACATAGGCGCCGTTGCGGTTGAGTTGCGCGGTGAAGTAGTCGAGCCGGTCGAGCGCTTCGGCATCGAGATCGCGCGTGCTTTGCTTGTCGCGGGCAAGGATGCCCTCGGGAAACCGTCGCATGTCCATGATGTGGAAACGGACGATATTGATGCCGAACTTCGCCATGCGGGCGGCGATCTTCTCCGCGTCCGCGTGAGTTGGGATATTCGCACTGAAAGCCAGATCCACGCCAAAGAGGCGGATGCGGTCATTCCCCGCGTAGAGATGCCCGTCGGTTCGGGCGTGGATGTGCCCGAATTTCCCCGCTGGCTTGGGCAGCCATTCGCTGAGATTCATGACGCCTGGCGTCGCATCATCCCACGGCAGCACGAAAGGAAACAATGCGCTGGTCCTGGTGGCGGTTGTTTGATCGGCGGCCGTCTCGGCGCTCCATAGCGTCGCGGCGCACAGGCATAAGCCAGGTAGTCCAAGGAGCAAAAGGGATCTCATCATGATGGCTGCTTTCTGGACGGAACGGCATGGATATTGGCGCGGCGGGGGTCGAATCGCAAGGCGCCCGGCCGAATCGGCGGGCGCTCCTGACTCGCGCCAGGCTTTGCGGCGCGATACGAGTCAGCGTGCTGCCGCGCTTTGTCCGCGAGGGACTGGTTGTTAGCCGCGGCCGCAAGCTGCGTCACCCGATCCGCCAGTTGTGCGGCGTCATCAAATTGCCCGAGCTCAGCGCGGGCCGCGGCGAGCGTGTCGAGCATCAGGGGCGACTTGTAGAGCATGGCCTCGCATGCCTGCTCCGCAAGGCGCACGGCTTCAGCGCCGTTGCGAAGCTTCTCGTCGTTGGACGTGGCGAGGATCCACGCGGCAACGCAGGGACTCCGGGGTTGTCTGTTTGAGCTCGATGGCTTTGCGGAGATGGCCCAGCGCCTCGGCGCTGTGCCCCATTCGTTCGAGCACGATCCCCAGGCCGCCATGCGCCCCGCCGTGCTGCGGATTGGCATCGATCGCCGCACGCAGATGTACCATCGCCTGCTCGTTCTCCCGCCGGGCCATCAGGAACTGGCCCAGGTTATTCTGTGCGGATGCATGCCGTGGGTTGACGGCGATGGTGCGCCGATACCATTCCTCCGCCTCCGCGCGAAGTCCCTTACCCATCGCCACGCACGCCAGTGCATAGCAGGCATCGGCATCTTCGCGGATGGAGAGAATCCGTTGGTATTCCTTGACTGCGTCATCAGGGTGGCCAGACAAGCCCAGCACGTCCGCCATCCTGTGACGGTATTCCACGTTCCGCGGGTCGAGCCGAACGGCATCGCGAAAACGTTGCAGCGCTGCGTCCGCCTTGCCGCACATCAGGAAGAAAGCCCCCGCATCGGCCTGCTCGACCGCGTCGGCGGCGGCATTGGCCAGAGTCTGGCCATACTCGTCCGCCGCCTGGTCGTACTCGCCAATCCCGCAGTAAAAGCTCGCCATCGCCCGGTGCATTTCCCGAGGCTCGTCGTTCAGTGTCGCTCGCAGCTCGGCGATCGCCTCCTGCTTCTTTCCCTTGGCCGCCAGGGCCCGCGCGATGGCCATTCCCGCACTGGAGCATTTCGCATGTACCCGGATGGCTTCCCGCCATTGCGCCATGGCCTGGTCGTGCTTGCCCTGTGCCTCGTACGCATCGCCAAGCTGCGCGACCGCTATGGCAAGCTGCGTCTCCTGGTCGGGGAGCAGCCGGCGAAACTTGCGGATCGTGTTGTGATAACACTCAATGGCGGCATCCGACTTGCCTTCGGCCAGAAGGACTGGCGCCAGGCGGATGTCGGCGGTTGGATGCTGCGGCACGATACGCAGGACCTGGCGGAGATGCTCGGCGGCCGTTGCCGTGCGGCCATACTCGGCAAGCACTTCGGCGTACGCCTGATGCAGGCGCCAGTCATTGGGATTGGCCGCGAGCGCCGCATCGAACAACGCGAAATATCGCGCCGGGTCGGCCGCCTTGCATCGTTGCGACAGCTCGTAGACCTCCCGCCGCATCGATGCCTTTCGATCGGCGGAATCATATTGGTTGCAGGAAGGCGGCTCGCCCAGCATCTTCAGAATCGCCATCGCGCAGCCGCGCTCCGAGATGGGGTTGTAAACAAGCCGCTGAGCGCAGCGATCGCGAGACAGATCGGCACCGCCCTGCGCTGCACCCACGGACTGGGCCGGCAGCACCCGCTCAAGCTGGGGCAGGATCGCCGTTGCCAGGGCATGGTTCCCATCGAACGTGAGGTGAACGTGCTCCCAGAACATCTCGCGCCCGGGAATGCCATCCGCAGCCTTGGGATGCCCGGCAAATGCCGCCTCGGCGTTAACAAGCCGAATGCCTTCGCTTGTCCGGCCGGCGCACTTCTCGCGGATGATCCGGTTGAGACTCGACGGCGTGCGGAACTGGATCGTGTCCAGGTCGCGGGCCAACACAAAATGCTGACGAGCTTCATCTTTGCGGTCCAGCGCCAATAGCGCCCGTCCCAGCCTGAAATGAAGGGCCGCGAAGCGGTCGTCGATAGTCAGCGCCTGCCGGTATTTCTCGAGCGATTCCGCCGCGTGACTGTCTCCGGCCGCGACGTCCCCATCTTTGCACAGGGCGTCGAACCGCGCGAGATCCGCCGCGGGCAGACTCGGCCGATGCATCGACCCCAGGGCGCGCAATCCCGCAGGTTCACCGGCACGGTGCAGACGAGCACCGCCGCGCCGGCACCCGTCCGGCCTGGCAGATGTCCTCGAGGTTGCCCGCGAAATGCCGGTCAACGTCCACGCGCCGGGGCTCGCCGTCGGCGACCTGGTGATCGAGGAACAACTGGAGCGTTGACGCTGGCGGATCGACGTGGCCATAGATCCAGTTGTGAGCCAGTTGTCCGGTTCGCATGGACTTGGCCCACAGTCCCGCGCGGATGCTCCACAGGCTGCGCAACCGGTCGCCGGGTTTCACCCCGGTGGGCCCGAAAAACCCGGCCACCTCGTTGTTGCCCATCAGCACGATGAAGACATCGGGCTCGTGCTTCGCGCACGATCGCGCGATTGGGAGAATGGCGTGAGAATTGATCCCCCGCATCGCCGTGTTGACCACCTCAAAGCGTGCCTTGGGATATCGCTCGCGCAGCATGACCTCCAGAACGCGCGCGAAGCCGAAAGCCGGATCGGGAGCGCCTTCGGCGGCCGATTCACCCAGGACAAAGATCCGCACCGATCCCGGCGGCTTGGTCGCGGCCAGTACGAATGGTTCGGGCAGCGAGCCGCCCTTGAATGCGCTGAACCGGCACGTGAATCGCTCGTTGGGTGTGAAGGCGTTCTGCCCGTCGATGCGGACGAGAAATTCCGTGGAGTGCCCGTAGCTGAACAGCCGAAGCGTGCCCTCCAGAATGGCAAGCAATATCAGCGGAATCAGCAGTGGCACGGAAATGCGAAACAACCACATGTGCCACCGGCGCGGCGCCGGCTTGCGCACTGGCTGCGCGGGGCCCGTACCGTCATGGGACGAACCACCCGAATTGGGCTTGGCCGCCTCCTCCATATACTCCACACCCGTCCGGCGCGACGTGCGATGCGCCATCAAACGAAAGAGATGATCCGGGGGCAACCGAGCCCCAGCCTGGGTGTGGATTTAACCCATTCTTAATGCCTAGTTCAAGTGTAATGTCAGAAATCTGAAATCCGCCCAGCCGGCGAGGGGATCCGGCCATTTCCTCTCGCCTGCGCCTCACCCATGTTCCTCCTTTGCTTTCCCCGCCACGAACTCCTCGGTATGATGGGGCCGCTGAGGCCGGAATCGCCTTGCCGTGGAGCGTGCCGCCCCGGCCGCGATCTGCGTGGAGCGTGCCGCCCCGGCCGCGATCTTGCCCCGCAAGGCGGATCGCCGCATGTGCCACCCGTCACCCATGCCACAACCCTTGGCGGCGGATACTGTCCCGCACCCGCCTGCCGCCGCCTTCGCCGACGAAACCGAATTGCTCGCCCAGTCCATCCAGGCGCCGCCGGGGCAACTCCCGGCTGCGCCTTTCGGCGCGTCTCAACGGGCCGTGTTGACCCGTCTCGCCATCCGCCGGGTCCTTCTCGACCTCGACCTTCTTTTCCGCGCCACGGACCAATCCGTGGGCGGCGCGGCGAAATACGCGCTTCTGGATGCGCTTAAAAACGGATTATGACCCCTTTTATGCTCCTCTGGATGCGCTCAAAAACGGCTTATGACCCAATCCTGTTCGGCCCGCTCGTTGCACCCTCGCGCCGAGGTTGGGAGCGAGCACGATTGAGGTGGGAGATGCGCCTGCTCCGACGCGGGTCAGAGGATCGGGCTGGGATGGAATGGGTTATTTCGGCGCAGCGTCAACGGCCACGACGCGGGCGGGTTGGCGCGCTCCGGCGTGTCAGATCTCGAGGGGCTTGAGCTTCGCGATGTGCGCCTCCAGTTCATCCTGCTCGGCCCACCCGGTGAAGTAGAATCGGAGCATCTCCATGGTCCGCAGCGTCGGTTTGCGCCCGTCCACAGCGCGATCAGCATGCAGACGATGATCGCCAGATAGACCTGGATCTCGATACCGTTGGCCCGATGGCTCAACAGGTGCCGGCAGCCCAGCACGTGTTTGAAGAAGCGAAAGAACAGCTCCACTGTCCAGCGTTTGCGGAACACCAGCGCGATCACGTCGGCCGGCAGGTCCAGCAGGTTCGTCGCGATCAGCAGGCACTCGCCCTGCTCCGGGCCGCCCCGCGCCGTGTGCCCGCTCCGCTTGCGGTGCATCTCGCAGGCGATCTTGATCACCCGCACCGGCTGCTTGAGCTCGTCGCGTTTTCCATCGCACCCCAGCCACACCACCTGGTCGCTGATCACGCCCGCGGCCTTGGCCTCCGCCGTCAGCGACCGGTTCTCGATCACCTCGCACACGCTATTGTCCCGGATGCGGCAGACGAACCACGAGCCGATATCCACGATTCCCTGGAACAGCCGGAAGCACGCATAGCCCCGGTCCTTGACATACACGCGCCCCGGCAGCAGCCGCTGGAGCAGGTTCTCCACCTCGCTGTCTCCCGCCGCCGTCAGGTCCATTCCCACCGGCACGCCGGCCAGCGGCTCGAAGTGCGTGTGCAGCTTGATGTCCCGTCCCGTCCAGACCGAGCCCACCAGCTTCGCCAGCGCCGACAGTTCCGTGCCATCCACGGCCGTCAGCGTCCCGGGCAACTGATCCAGTCGCGCGTTGTGCGGCAGCGGTTTGAGCTGCCCCTGCAGCTCGGCGATGATCGGCTTGAGCAGGTCGGCGTCGAAGACGCTGCCCGCCTCCGAGAAGCTGCCCAGGCTCGTGGGACACACCCCCAGCTCGCGCTGGACCTTCCGCAGCTCGCTGGCCTGCACCAGCCCGCGCATGCTGGTGACGATGGGGTTGAAGAAAAAGAGCAGTTGTAGCGCGATGTACTGGTCGTAGTGCAGTTCGCGGTTGTGTGCCGTGTCGCGCTCCGTGGCGTGGTCGTGAAGACGGTCCAAGAGCGGCAGGAACTTCCGGAAGTACTTGAAGCCCTGAAGTTGATCGTCCGTGATCGGCTGGCGCCTGGCGCTCATGGCCCGGCATCATGGCAGGCTCGGCGGGGTAGCGCAATGCGCAATCTTGCTATTCTCTGCATCTTTCGCTTTTATGAGCGACCAAGCAAGCGGAGTGCCGAACGGGATTGCTTATGACCCCTTTTATGCTCCCTTTATAATGTCAAGCATAACATGAGAATACTCACACCCACTGTCTACCGGGGGTACTTCAGCAGAATCGAGTACGCCCACCCCACCCGACTGACCTGCCCTGGGAGCCGTAAGGCGATGGCAGCAAGAAGCTGAACTCGGCTATTGACAATGCCGAGCACGGTGATAGTCTCTTTTCGCAGTGCTCGGATCGGGGCTCCCACCGGGCGAAAGCGGCATGGTTGTGGTATAAGTGTAAGCGGCACGGGCGGCTCGCCCGTGATTGAGAAGAAGGGATGGGAAGCACATGTCGGTCAGGGCAATCCGCGCCAGAGCGATCATTGAAGGCGACCTCGCGCAGCGCCTGCTACGTACGCACCGCGTCTTCAACGAGCGACTCCCGGCAGTGATTGGCCCGCTGTTTCGCATGCGGCGCGGCGAAGTGGGAGAGACGCCCGAACGCCGGGAACTGGCCAAGGCGTTCTCGATCGGCGTTCTCTGGCAGGATGCGAAGAATGCCTATGATCGCATTCTCAAGGCGGCGAATTCGAGCCCGAGGAACGACACGGCCAAACACGCGTTGCGCGGCATGGCGGAAAAGTGGGCGAAACGAAGGGATAACCTCTCCGGGCCGGATCAGTTGCGCGAACGGGCGGAACTGGACGAGAAGTTGACCGTGGTCCGTTCCTATGAGCAGGCATTCGATGAGTTTGTGGCCGGATGGCGACCATTCGCCGACGTGCGCGATGGACTGCGCGATCTCCCGAAGACAATCGAATCAAAACTGTATCAGGAAGCCATAGCCATCATCAGCGGCCACGACGAACTGCTTGTGCGCTGGCACAAGGAACATGCCGAGTGGCTCACGAAGAAGGGCGAGTGGGAGCAGGAGGACGAGCACAAGAAATACCTCGCGCTGCGCCCGCAATTCGACGCATTCGAGCAGTCCGTCGGCGGCAAGGTTACGAAGCGCCGGGGTCGCTGGCATCTTTATCTAGACTGGCTCCGGCAGAACCCCGATCTGGCGGCGTGGCGTGGCCGCCTGGCAGGTGTGCATGATCTGGACGATGCCGCCCGCCAGCGTGTGAAGAAGGCTCGCCCATCGAAACAGCGGTCGGTCGAGGCGCAGGAGTTCTGGAAGGTCAACCCCGAGCTTGAGGCACTAGACAAGCTGCACGGCTTCTACGAGCGAGAATACGTGCGCCGCCGCAAGACCAAACGCAATCCGGATGGGTTTGACCACCGCCCGACCTTCACGATGCCAGACGCCTACCGGCATCCGCGCTGGTTCGTGTTCAATGCACCGCAGACGAATCCAAGCGGCTGGCGCAACCTGGTTCTGCCAGGCTCACCGGAATCGTTGGGATCGGTCGAGTTGCTGCTTCTGATGGGAGAGAAGCAGAACGGCGAGTACCCCTGCGCTTGGACCTCTGTGCGATTTCGCGCCGATCCCCGTCTCGCATCCTTCCGGCCCGTCACCGTCAAGACGAAGACCACCAAGGGAAAGAACAAGGGACAGGAAGCGGAGAAGGCGGGCTACGAGTGGTACGACAGGCATTTGACGCAGTGGCGGTCGGTCCAGCTTTCCGGACTCAAGCTGATGCTGGACTTCAGCCCGGACAGGTCCGTCTGCGGCGCGCATCTGCTCTTCACGTGTGACGTGGAAAGCCTGCCGCTCTCCGAAGCGGCCAAGCAGACGAAGTCGGAGGAAACCGGAGAGACGACCAAGTCGGGAAAGAAGAAGTGGAAGAAGAAGATCGCCGATGGGCTGGTGATGGTGTCGGTGGACTTGGGGCTGCGCCATATCGGTTTCGCGGCACTTGGACGATGGAGCGACAAGCAACTCCATTTGCTCCGCTCCCGCTCCATCCAGCTTGAGCAAGTGGAGGAAACTGGGCGGCACCCCGGTCGCGTCTCGGCAGGCCCCGACCTGGCGCACCTGGGGCGACACAAGAAGATGATCCGCCGCCTGCGCCGCCTGCGCGGCAAGCCAATCGCGGGCGAGGCGTCGCACGTTGAGTTGCAGGACCACATTGACCACATGGCCGACGACCGCTTCAAAAAAGCCGCGCGGTCCATTATCAATCTGGCGTTGAATGTTGACGGCGCAATCGACAAGAAGACCGGACAGCCATACCCGCGCCGACGTCGTGGTCCTGGAGAACCTCGAAACCCTCATCCCGGACGCCGAGCGAGAACGCGGCATCAATCGCGCACTCGTCTCCTTCAACCGCGGACATCTTGTGGATCGCCTGCGACAACTCGCGGAAGACGTTGGGCTCAAGGTATTCGAGATCAGCCCGGTTGGGACGTCGCAAGTGTGCCACCGCTGCGGCGCGTTGGGTTGCCGTTATAGCATCGTCCGGGAGTCGCCATCCCAAGGCGAGCGCGCAAGCCGGTCATTCGCTTCGGCGAGGTCGAGGCGATATTCGCATGCCCCGACTGTCAAAGTGCGAAGGGCACCGCGCCGTTCACCTGCAATTCGGATCACAACGCAGCGGTGAATCTACTCCGGCGATTCGTGCTAGATGACCCAGCCGTTGCTGCATACTGTTCGCTGCCCAAGCCGGCGCAAAGAGCGGCAGGCGGCGGTCGAGGAGAAACTCAGGCCGAGGCTTGAACAATTACATGACGTGGGCGTGGCAACCCCTTGGTAATCGCCCTCGCTTGTGGTAGAGTTGCATTTGCGGAATAGAAGGCGGGGTAACCCGCCCGGCCTGCACGGCTATAGGCAAGCAGGTCTGCCGCATAGCATCGCGCACGAGTGTCAAGAACTGCTGGCGTGCTGGGGCCTTCGGGCCTCGGTCGATACACGAGCGGGGAAACCTTAACGTGGCGGCAGAGACGCGCGATGGGTCGATCTTTGACAATCGAGTCGGCGGGGCGAGTGCGCCGATGGTGAAGGGGACTCCCGGACTTGCTCGCGGCTTGGTAATTACCGGGAGCTGCGCGCGATTTGCGAAGGCGACGATGGACAGGCAACGGGCCGTTTTCAGTCACGCTCGAAAAGCGGCTCGTAAGAGCCGCCTCCATCGCCCGTTGCGAGTGCGGCCAGCGCGCCCCCCGGCTCGAAGAAGATCGGCTGACACCCGCAGACTGCCGCACAGCCCTGCGCCAGGGAATGGAGCGCGCCCCCCGGCTCGAAGAAGATCGGCTGACACTTCCTTGGCGGGATCGGAGAATTGCTGGTCGTCAAGCGCGCCCCCCGGCTCGAAGAAGATCGGCTGACACTATGCGATGAGTTCCACGGGCAGACGTTGAAGATGAGTGCGCCCCCCGGCTCGAAGAAGATCGGCTGACACGCCACTGGTCCACCTATGCCGTCGCTGGCACTGAAGCGCGCCCCCCGGCTCGAAGAAGATCGGCTGACACCGGGACGATGGCGTTGCCCGCGGCCTTGAGAGTTTAGCGCGCCCCCCGGCTCGAAGAAGATCGGCTGACACGCGCGGCGCTGCACGCGCTTCAGCACCTGACGGAGCTGCGCCCCCCGGCTCGAAGAAGATCGGCTGACACCTCCTGTCCGGGTTATCCGACTTCCCGGCTGGCAGTGCGCCCCCCGGCTCGAAGAAGATCGGCTGACACCCGGCCCGTTCTCCGGGCCTTGTGGGCCAAGTCCAGCGCGCCCCCCGGCTCGAAGAAGATCGGCTGACACCGATGGTGCTCACGTCGTTGCACACGGACATATGGAGTGCGCCCCCCGGCTCGAAGAAGATCGGCTGACACCAAACGTCAGATCATCCCAAGCAGAACGAATGGGAAGTGCGCCCCCCGGCTCGAAGAAGATCGGCTGACACCCTCTGGCAACTCCCTAATCCACATCCGGCGCCAGAGCGCCCCCCGGCTCGAAGAAGATCGGCTGACACGAACTTGCCGGGCTTGTCCGCCTTGGCAGCGGGCTAGCGCGCCCCCCGGCTCGAAGAAGATCGGCTGACACGATTGGGTGCAGCGGCCCTCCTGGCCGATCCGATCCCAGCGCGCCCCCCGGCTCGAAGAAGATCGGCTGACACCACGGGTATCCTTCACCTATCGTATGCCACGGGCAGCGCGCCCCCCGGCTCGAAGAAGATCGGCTGACACTTTTCGAGGAAGCGTTGTCACCGGCACAGATCGAAGCGCGCCCCCCGGCTCGAAGAAGATCGGCTGACACTACTGGCAGGCAATTATCGTGGTATCCGAACCCCAAGCGCGCCCCCCGGCTCGAAGAAGATCGGCTGACACTTGTGCCGCGAAATCCACGAGCTTGCGGCGAACCGTCAGCGCGCCCCCCGGCTCGAAGAAGATCGGCTGACACTTTTCTCCCTCCCCCAAGGACCGCAGACGGATCAAGCGCGCCCCCCGGCTCGAAGAAGATCGGCTGACACGCCTGCGCCGGGGGGCATAAAAGGGGTCATAAGCCTTTGTTTCCCGAGCAGACCGGAGACCGGCAAACCCCGCGCCCGCAGCATGCCCGGCCCAGGCTCCTCACGCGCGCGTTGCGCAGATCGGCCGGCCCACACGCCAGAATCTTCCGCTTTCCCGCGGAAAACCCCACCAGCGTTGCGCCATGTTGCGCCGATGAAAACCGACTTGCGCAGCGCTGATGGGAATATTGAAGGGCGCATCCATCGCCCTGTGCCTCGACCTTTGAGCGAGGCGCGCCCCGCAAGGAGTCATCATGCGCACACTATCTGCTACCTACTGTCCACTATCTACTGTCCGTTTCCCGCCGCCCTCCGCGCGCACTCGCTACTCGCTGGCCGCTATGCCCGCCATCTGCTATCCGCTGGCAACTCGCAACTCAGGGGCCGCTTCATCGCTCCTTCGTGTCGCTTTCGTGCGCGCCCAGGGCCGCTTTGGGGTCGCTTTGTGCGCGCCCAGGGTCAGTTCGTGCCCGCTTTTTCCGGGACGAATCTAAATGCGTCGATGCCATCCCGGCCTGTAAACCCCCAACTCCAGACCACTTATGGCAAACCTCCCCGCAACCTCCCGTCGTCAGAGTGAATTTCTCCCAGCCTCCTATCGCAATCCTGCCGGGCCGGCCTGCGCCTCAGCCACACCTAACTCCAGTGTATCTTCCACCCGGCTTGGGCCGCCGCGATCAATCCCCGCCCGCCGATGGGCGCTGGGGCCACCATGCCCCCGCGGCCGGCGCATATCCGCCCGCCAACCTCGTCACCGAGTCCTCCCATGCCACACCTTTTCGCTCCAACAGCCGCCACGCCAACCGCCGCTCCCGGCCCAACCGCGCCTCCGATTTGCGAAAACGAACCCCCTCTCCGTTCTACATTTGTGCTCATCCGTGTCCATCCGTGGTTCCACTGCGAAACGCCGGTCGGCTCAAAGCCCCGCCAGATCGCCGGAGTTGTCGGTGCCGATGTCCTGGACCTCGCTGCTGCCGCTGGCGACGGCCATCGTGCTGCTGCCGGGATACGGCACCGGGTATTCCTGAATCCCCCGGATGCGGACGAAGGTCGGCATCAGGTTGTGCCGCTTGAGCCAGGCAAGGATCGTCTGCGCGATGGACTTGTCCAGGTCCCTGGCCTGCTCGGGCGTGACGTGCTTGAGGTACCGGGCGGCCGAATCGCCGATATCGACGTGTGCCCTGCGGTTCATCGACTCGACGATGCGCTCGGCGTGGTCGGTGGCCTGCGGGTCGGCCTCGACGATCGTGCCGATGTAGATGGTGGTAGGGGGGCTGGAGATTCCCTCGGCGTTGCGGATGGCGTCCTGAAGCGCCTGCTGCGGAGTGTCGTATGCGCCCGTGTAATCCTCGCGATCATACGAATAGGCGTACTTAGTCGGCATGAGCAACTCCCGTTCAGTAACAACCCCACGAGTTCATTATTATAGCCGGCAGCCGGCCGCACGGCACACCTTACTACCATCGGCGATGCGCTGCGCTGAGCTTGGGTTACACGAAAAACTCTGGCACTTGGGGCAGAAGTGTGTGCTCCTGCCGCCAAGCACGATCCGCTGGATCAGCCCGCCGCAGCGACAACACGGCAGGGCCTCTCGCCCGTACACACGATGGCGCTTCTGAAACGACCCGGCCTTGCCGTTGCCATTGACGCTACGCCGAAATAACCCATTCCATCCCAGCCCGATCCTCTGCGCACGTCGGAGCAGGTGCATCTCCCACCTCAATCGTGCTCGCTCCCAACCTCGGCGCGAGGGTGCAACGAGCGGGCCGAACAGGATTGGCAGTGTCCCCTTTTCCGGGCCTCGGCGCCGACGTGACGCGGTGGGAACAGGGCTGCGACCCGGACAATCCGTGGCGTCAGACGGTGTGGGGGTGGGGCGACATCAACGGCGACTTCAAGATCGATGGTGCGGACCTGGCGATCATCATGGCCAACCTGGGCAAGGGCGGGCCGGTGACGTGGGATGGGACGGGCGAGGCGCCGCCGGAGATATCGCGCAGTGGTGGTGCGGTATGAAATTGGCGGGATGCTCAATAATTCCGGGAATTTCGCGCAAGAAAATGGAGCGGAGCGCATTGATATCTTTGGAGGGGCGTGTGTGGATGTGCCCGGCGCGAGCGCGGGCAAGGTAACGCGGCCTGCGGCAAAGGAGCTGGCATGGTGAGGTCGATCCTGAGGTGGCTGTTGCGGGTGGCGCCTGTGAGGTCGTTCCTGGCGTCGATGTTCCTTGCCGGGCTCTAGATGCAGAGCCGAGACAAATGCGACGATTGGCGATTGCGAGAGGATGCTATACCCCGGTTTCAGCTCCCCTGCAACAGGGCGCAGGAGAAGCGGGCGATTTGAACCATGTCCCCTTTTCCGATCTGCCCGCGCTCTGGGCTTGGCGGCGCTGGCGCCGACGAGCACGCCCCGGGACATGCGAAGAATGTGGGTACGACCTCAGGGCAACGCCGAAGCGATGCCCCGAATGCGGGTGGATGCCAAAGGAGCGCCGGTTCGCAGACCCAGGCGCGGGCTGGGTATGGGGGTGTGCGATGATCCTCAGCATCATCAGATGGACGGTTCGCCTGTGTGCCCTGGTGTCGCTTGCAGTGTGCGTTGCCAGCGTGAAGTTCTGGATAGGGAGCTACCGCGAAGGCGTGCTTTACTCTTGGACGTTCCTCTCGCTGGGCGAGTCGGACGTGACGACTAGGACATTTAGCCTCGTCTCAGCTCGCGGGGGCACCCAGTTCATCTATAGCAGGATCACCGACGACCACCCGCGAATCGTGGCAAGTCGAAAGCGCGAGCCGGAGAAGTATCGCGGCCCGCGGCATGGCGTGATGCACGAGAATAGGTATCCAATTATCGAAACGGGGCAGCCTTCGTTCTGGGAGCGGCGAGGGTTTCAGGTGTCGCCCGGGGCCAAGACGAAGGTGCCGTTCAAGGCAAGGTTCGACCTTCTTGTGACGATGCCATATTGGGTCGTCTGCTCTGTGACGGCCCTGCCGCCGGTCCTCAGCATTCTCTCTTTGTTTCGGCACCGACGGCGGGCGGGCATGTGCGAGAAATGTGGATACGACCTGCGAGCGACTCCGCGAAGGTGCCCGGAATGTGGATGGATGCCAAACGAGCGCCGGTATGCCCCGTGCGCCGGAGGTGCCGCGTGATGCGAGTGATTCGAGGCATTTGCAAATGGCTCGGGCGCATGCTGTGTGCGTTGTCCCTGGTCTTGTGCGTTGCCGGCGCGGTGTTCTGGGGAAGGACGTACCGCGTGAGCGATTCATGCGCTTACGAAAGGTTTTGGGTTGACGGGGACGTCGTCACAGCCATTACCTATCGCGTTGCTTCCCACGCTGGCGGGCTGCGCTTGGGCTATAGAAGATTCGTCATAATCGACCGCGCATGCGCTCAGGCGGCAGGCCCGCCCGGACCTGTACTGCGGCTGGTTTTGCGGGAGGGGCGAGACCAAGGTCTATCCGTTGAGCGCGAAGAGCCCGTTGACTTGGTGGGAGCAGCATGGGTTCCGAATGTCGCGCGACTACGGGCGCCCGGGCAGAAACGAGCTCTGGTGGTCGGTTACGGTTCCGTATTGGTTCGTGGTGCTTCTTCTTGCCCCGGCGCCGCCATTGTGGGCTTGGCGGGCGTTTCGGCGACGAGTCGGGCCGGGGATGTGCGAGAAATGCGGTTACGACCTGCGGGCGACACCACAGCGGTGCCCCGAATGTGGATGGATGCCAAATGAGCGCCGGTTCGCGGACCCAGGCGCTATCTCAGATCAGTTCGATAGACCTACGACTTGAGTGCCGGTGATCCGGCGGAAGGAGTTAGTCATGAAGCGGAATACGGTGTGTCGGCGTGCGACGGCGCGGCGGTTGGTCTTTGCGGCTCTGGCGGCGGGCGCGAGCCTCCCGTCCAGCGTCTCGGGCGAACTGCAGGAAGCCATCTGGGCTTCGAACAACAGCCACGACTGGATGAACGGGGACAACTGGAGCCCCAATAAGATCCCGAACAACGGGAACGGCGCGGAGTACTGGGTGAAGATAGGCCCAGGGCTCGTTCCCGTTAACCTTGCGGCGGCAGCGACGATCACCGTCTTGTCGAACGACAACACTCTGACATTGCAGCCGCAAGCCGCGCTTACGGTGGAACACGGGGTCAGCGTGGGCACGCAGGCGTTTCGGATCGACGGCGTGATCAATGTTGGGGGCGGGTCGAGGCTCCAGGCTGAGTCCGTAACAGTGGGCGCTTTTGACCGGACGGCCGGAAAGATGGTGGTGAACGGCGGGTCGGTGGACGTCGAATGGGACCTGTCGTTCGGCGCTTCCGCGGTGGCGTGGTTCGCCCCGGGCGTCGGAATTGGAGAGCAGACGGGCGGCTCGGTCCGTGCGAGGACCGTTTCGTTGATTGCGGGTTCCACCTACACCATGAACTGGGGAAGCCTCAGGGCCAGCGGCGATCTGAGGGTCGGGGGTCACGGCGCTGGGACTTTCACGCAGAATGGCGCTACGAGCCTCGTCGAAGTCGGTGCGCTGACGATTGGGGGCAACCGGAACGGCACAGTGACCGCGACGGGGACCTACAATCTGAATGGCGGGACGCTGACCGCGGGCCCAGAGGAAATAGGCGACGACTGGGGCGCGGTGAGTAAGCTCACGCAGGCCTTCGGTTCGACCAACAACGCCGGGTCGCTCCTCCTCCGCAAGAACTCGGAATACACATGCAACGGCGGGACGCTCACGGTGAACCAGGCAGCGACCATCCTGGGAACCATGACACTCGGGCCCCTGCCCGGCGCTTAGACGTTCAGGAACGACCTGGATGTGGAGTATATTGGGTCGATCTTCCTGCAAGGAGGAAACGCGATGACGACCGGGACCGTGAACATCGCGCCGGCCGGTGTCTTCGTGCAGTCGGGCATCTCGACGCACATCATCGCGGGAGACCTGCACACGGACATCGCCACGTCGCAGTATACGATGATCGGAGACATCATCCCCGGGCTCGCGAACCCGGTGCTCCGCACTGTGGGTAGGCTCCGAGGGCGACTTGTTCGCTATGGCGGCGCGCAGTGGATCGAGGAGCGCGGGGCGATGGCGGGAATTGATGATGCAGGCCCGGGTACAATGCTTGAGATTGTGGCGGCAGGTGCTTTCGAGAGCTCGACGTTGAACGAATCTGGCACGGTGAACGTGCAATCCTCCTTCCCCACGATGAACGGCACGATCATCAACAGCTCCGGCCTCACCGACATCCAGGGCAACTACGCCATCCGCGACGCCGGCAGCAGCATCTTTAACCACGTCGGCGGCATCGTGCGCAAGTCGGCCGGCGGCGGGACGGGCGTGGTCCAGATGAGATACAACTGGCAGGATGGCGAGGTCAACGTGGCCGCGGACAACCAGTTGGTGCTGGCGGGGACGGTGGCCATCAGCGCGATCGAGGGGCCGAACAAGACGGGGCTGGGGGCGTTGACGATCGCCGGCCCGCAGCAACACGAGACGGGGGCGCACCTGGCGGTGTTCGAGGGCACGCTGAACCTCATGACCGATGCGGGGAGCCCGACGAACCGGCCGCTGAGCCTTACGCTCTATCCGACGGGCACGTCGGCCGTGACGCTGAACATGTATGCCGACCAGCATTTGCAATCGCTGACGATGCTGAGCCCGAGTCAGGCGAACCTCAAGCGAGGCGGGCATGTACTGGTGACGTCGGGGGGCATGACGATGTATTACGGGGCGGCGCTGGATATCAGCGACGGGGATTACATCGCGATGGAGGACCCGAGCGGGATGTATTCGGTGACGTCGAGCAATCTGGAGAACGGGCACATCATGAGCAGCCTGCCGGCGCGGGCGGACATGGCGCTGGGGTTCTTCTGGAACGACTGGGGAGACGGCTCGGCGGTCTACTCGACGTGGCACGGGCAGGGGGGATTGACGCACAACGCGGAGATCGTGCGGTATACGTGGGTGGGCGACGCCAACCTCGACGGGAAGGTGGACGCCGAGGACCTGTCGCGCTGGCAACAGGGGCGAAACGGGGGGAAACAGCAGATCTGGTGCTGGGGCGACTTCAACTACGATTTCAAGGTGGACGATGCGGACCTGGCGCTGCTGATGGCGAACATGGGCAGGGGCGGGCCGGTGACGTGGGATGGGACGGGCGACCCGCCGCCGTATGTGTTCGCCGGGAGCAGCTTGAGCATCACGGGGACCGGGCCCAAGGCCATGGCCGGAACCAGCGTGAACAACAGCGGCGGCGCGACTTGGGACGGCAGCGGGAACATCGTCATGAGCGGCGGGGCGACGTTCTATAACACGAGCACCGGCACGTTGGATATCCAGACGGACGCGGGCATCGTGGCCAGCGGGACCGGCGGGACTTTGCAGAACGCGGGCTTGATCGCGAAGACGGCCGGCACCGGCACGACGAGCATCGGCGTGGCGTACGTGGATTCCGGCGGGACGATGGATGTGCAGGTGGGCGGGATCGCGCTCAACGGGGCTTTCACGATCAGCGATTGGGCGACGATGACCAAGACCGGAAGCGGCGTGTTGACGATCAACGGGACGCAGAGCCACGGAATGGGCGCGACGCTGGCGGTGAACGGCGGGACGGTCGTGTTCAACAGCGATGCCGGGAGCGCCCAGGCGGCGACATTGACGGTGGCGGCGGCCACGGGGACGGTCGTCAATTTCAATGCGGACCAGCACCTGGATGCGCTGAAGAACAGCGGGGCGACGATCACCGCGAGCAACCTGACGTTGAATTCGTTGTCGATGCAGACGAGCGGAAGCCTGACGGTGAGCGGAAGTTTGAAGGTGCAGGATTTTCTGCTGAGTGGCGGGACGGTGACGACGCAGAGCAGTTACGTGGCCGAGACGGGCGCGGGAACATTCGCACAGAGCGGCGGGACGCACACAACGCAGAGGCTGATTGTGGGGAATGGGACCTACGAACTGTCGGGCGGGACCCTTGATGCGACATGGATCAGCAATGGCGGCGCATTCACGCAGACCGGCGGGACGGTGAACGCGACCGGAGTTGCTGTCGGCGGCGCGAGCGGCGGCAGCCAGAGCATCGCCGCAGGGGCATCGTTGACGGTTGGCGGCGATCTGCTGGTGGGCGGAAGCCAGTCGGGAGGATTCGGATCATTCGCCCAAACCGGCGGAACAGTGGGAACGGCCACGACGACGATCGGCTCGAACAGCTCGTCGGGCAGCTATGCCCAGAGCGGCGGGACACATAGCGCCAGCACGCAGGTGCATATCGTCAACGGGAACTACGACTTGTCGGGCGGGACGCTGACGACGGCGGTGCTGATCAATGACGGGACGTTCAACTACTCCGGGGGCGAGGCGGACGTGAACCTGACCAACAATGGGACGATGAACGTGCAGGGTGGCGGAACGCGCACGATCTACGGCGATGTGACGAACAACGGGCTGATCAAGACGTGGAGTACCGAGTTGGCGGTGACGGGGACATTCACCGACAACGGCTCGTACGTGAGCGATCCGGCCGACAATCGATTCAAGACGATCAAGATCGGCCGGCAGGGGCTGCTGAAGGGCGGGCGCGGCGACCGGTTCTTTGTTGAGGAGGATCTGCTCAGCGAGAGCCAGCGCGACGTGGATTGGGACACGGTGGAGGCGGAACTGCATTTCCTGGGAGCGCGGGCGCATGCGATGACGGCAACCGGGCGGGACCTCGGTGTGAGCGCGGCCGGGTACGAGAGCAACTTCGCCTGGGGGCTGCTGGAATTGGACCACGGGGCGTCGCTGGCGATGACGGGCGTCGACCCGGCCGGGAACGCCATCTATTTGGATCGGCTGGTGCTGGATGATGGCGTGGGGCAGGTCGCATCGCTGGCGGCCGACGGCGTGAACATTTACTACAACTCGGCCAGCGCGGAGGATGCGTATCTCGGGTCGCTGAGCTATGACCTGAACGGTGGCGGAAGACTGTTGCCGGTGATGCTGCCGATGAGGGCGGAAGGCACGATGGCGGCGGTGCCGGAGCCGGGGCTGGTCGTGATGGCCATCGGCGCGGCGGGAGTGCTGATGAGGCGGCGGGGAAGAGCGACAGGATGAGCCCGCTGGCCGGATTGGCTGACCGGCGGTTGGCCGTTGGCCGATTGCCGGGCGGCGCACTTGACAGGGGCAAGGCGAGTCCATAACGTACTGGCCCTGTTGGGCGGCGGGTTCATACCCGCCGCTGCTTTTTGGCAGGCGGCGGAAGACCCGTCCAAGCGGAACGACCAAGCGCCGGCGACGGTGCCTTTGAGGAGTTTGCCATGCAGCCGGTACAGAAGATCAGCAAGACGCGCAAACGCAACCGTCGGTCGCACCACGCGTTGAAGCCGACGCATTACGTGCGTTGTCCGCAGTGTTCGACCGCGAAGTTGCCCCACTGCGCAGTGCGACAACTGCGGCTACGTCAATCCGAAGTTGGCGTTGCAGATTGAGCAGGAAGCCGAGTAGTTTTTCCGACCGGGGCCGGGCGATGCCTGCCTGGCTCGAACGGAGGCACCAACGTGCGAGCGGCAGTGGACGTGATGGGTGGCGATCGCGCGCCCGACGCCATACTCAAGGGATGTTGGGAGGCTGCACCGCTTCTCGACTCAGCCGACATGCTGTTGCTGGTCGGCGATGAGGCCGCCATCCAGCGCGGCCTGGACGAAAGCGGCCTCGATGCTCCCGTCAAGTCCCGCTACAAGGTCATCCCGACGCGCGAAGTGATCGCAATGGACGAGTCGCCCGTCGAGGCCATCCGCGGCAAGCCCAACAGCTCCATCGCCGTCATGTGCAAACTCGCCGCTCAGGGCGAGGCCGACGCTGTCATCTCCGCCGGGAACACGGGCGCGTGTGTCGCGGCCGCCCAGCTTCGCATGCGGACGCTCCCCGGCGTGAGCCGCCCGGGAATCGCCGTCGTCCTGCCCACGTTCCATGGGCCGGTCGTCATCTGCGACGTCGGCGCCAATATCTCCCCCAAGCCCAAGCACCTGCAGCAATATGCGCTGATGTCCTCCGCGTATGCCCAGTCGGTCCTCGGCAAAGCCAGGCCGCGCGTGGGCCTGCTATCCATCGGCGAGGAGGATGCCAAGGGCACCACCATCGTCAAGGAAACGCGCAAGCTCCTGCGCGATGAGCCGCAGGTCAATTTCGTGGGCAACGTCGAAGGTCGCGACCTGTTCAAGGGCATCGTCGACGTCGTGGTCTGCGACGGATTCGTCGGGAACATCGTCCTCAAATTCACGGAGGGCATGGCCGAGGGCCTGTTTCAGACGATCGTTGCCGAGGTGCAGGAGGCCGATGCGTCCCTGCTCAAGCAGCTTGCCCCCGTCCTGAAGAAGATTCACATGAAACACGACTGGCAGGAGTACGGCGGCGCACCGCTGCTTGGCGTGAACGGCTACTGCCTCATTTGCCACGGCCGGTCTGACAGCCGGGCCATCAAGAACGCGATTCGCGTGGCCAAACAACTGGTCAACAGCGGCGTGAACCAGGCCATTGTGGCGCTGATTGAAAAGAGCATCCCGGTGGGTGACGAGTGATGTAAAATTTGACATTTGAGATTTCAGATTTGAGATTTGTGTTATTGCGCGGCGGCTGAAGCATGTCCAGCTATGGTTCCATTATCACGGGCACGGGCAGCTATGTCCCGGAGCGGCGCCTGACCAACGACGAGTTGGCGCGCATGGTCGATACCAACGACGAGTGGATCACCCAGCGCACCGGCATCAAGGAACGGCGCATCGCCGCGCCGAATGAATCCACGGCGTCCATGGCGACCATGGCTGCCAAGCGCGCCCTGGAGGCGGCCGGTCTCGCGCCCAAGGATCTCGACCTGATCGTCTGCGCCACCATCACGCCGGAAATGCAGTTCCCCTCGACAGCGTGCTTCGTGGCCTCGGGCCTGGGCCTGAACTCCACGCCCGCCTTCGACATTGGCGCGGCGTGCAGCGGGTTCCTCTATGCCCTGGAAACCGGCGCCAATTTCGTGCGCGCCGGCCGCTATCGCAACGTGCTGGTCATGGGCGCGGAGACGCTCAGCCGGATCACCGACTACAAGGACCGCGCCAGTTGCATCCTCTTCGGCGACGGCGCCGGTGCTGTCACCCTGCAACAGAGCCCCGACCCTGATCGCGGCGTCATCTACAGCAGTCTCTACGCCGATGGCAACGGCTGGGAAATGCTCCATTGCCTGCCCGGCAGCCGCCAGCCCATCACGGCCGACGCCATCGCGATGCGCAAGCAGTACATGCAGATCCGCGGGCGAGAGGTCTACAAGTTCGCCGTGCAGCGCTTCGCCGAGTTGGTCGAAGACGCCATGGCCAAGTGCAGCCTGACCCGCGAGTCGCTCAAGCTGGTCATTCCGCACCAGGTGAACATGCGCATCATCGAATCGGCCATGGAACGGCTGGAGATGCCTCCGGAAAAGGTCTTCGTGAACATCGACAAGTACGGCAATACCTCCGCCGCATCCATTCCCATTGCGCTGGATGAAGCCTGGCGGGCCGGCAAGATCGCGCCGGGCGATGCCATCATCTTCGTGGCCTTCGGCGCCGGCCTGACGTGGGCCAATGCGGTTGTGAGAGCGTAGGGTGATATGTCCGCCAATCTCTGCATCCTCTGTCCCGGTCAAGGCGCCCAGGGCGTCGGCATGGGCAAAGAGACGTGCGCTGTCTCACCGGCCGCCAGGGACCTCTATGGTCTTGCCAATGCCATCCTCGGCTTTGACCTGGCGCAGCTCTGCTTCGAAGGCCCCGAAGAGCGTCTGAACCAGACGGACATCAGCCAGCCGGCCATCTACGTGACGAGCATTGCCTCGTTCCGTGCCGCCATTGAGGCCGGCAAGCTCGATGCCGCCTCGCCCACGGCCTATGCGGGCCTCAGCCTTGGCGAATATACCGCGCTGCATCTGGCCGGCGTGCTCTCGTTCGAGGATGGTCTGAGACTCGTGGCGGCGCGCGGCCGGTATATGCAGGAAGCCGCGCAAGCCTGCCCCAGCGGGATGGTGGCCATCATCGGTGCTGATGAAGCCGCAGTTAACCAGCTCTGCGATGAGGCGCGAGGCGCTGACGTCCTGGTGCCGGCCAATTTCAACTCTCCGGGCCAGATCGTCATCAGCGGATCCATCAGCGCCTGCCAGCGGGCCACGGCAGCGGCCGACGCCAAAGGCTTCAAAGGAATCGCCCTGAAGGTCGCCGGCGCTTTTCACAGCCCGCTGATGCAGAGCGCCGCCGATCGCATGGGCGCCGAATTGGCCAAAGTGCGGTTTGCCGCGCCGCGGGCAACAGTCTATGCCAACGTCACCGCCGCGCCGCATGGCGATTCCGATTCGATTCGCAAGCTCCTGGTCGAGCAGATAATCCGGCCGGTTCGCTGGGAGCAGACGATGCAATTGCTGCTCAAGGACGCGGCGATGCGGTTCATGGAACTGGCGCCGGGACGGACTCTGGCCGGGATGATCAAGAAGATCAACCGGCGCACGCCCGTGGAGGCCGTGTAGGGTGGGCACTGCCCACCGGGTGGGCTGCCCACCACCGGTTGACGGCGGAAAGGAGCGACTATGACCGACAAACGCGTGGCATTTGTGACCGGCGGGTCCCGCGGGATCGGCGCTGCGATAGTGAAGCGCCTGGCTAAAGATGGCCTGCACGTCGTCGCCGTGGCGCGCAACAGCGAGAAGCTGGCCGCCGTGTGCGCCGCCGTCGCCGCCGATGGCGGATCGGCCGAGCCCGTTGTCTGCGACATCGCCGATCCCAAGGCCCTGGCCGACGCAATCGAGAAGGCCGTCGAGAAGCACGGCCGGCTCGATGTGCTGGTCAACAACGCGGGCATCACCAAGGATGGCCTGGTTCTTCGCATGGACGATGAGGAGTTCGACAGCGTGATCGCGACCAATCTGAAGAGCGCGTTCGTGGCGATTCGCTCGGCGGCCCGGCCAATGATGCGCGCCAAAGGCGGCCGGATCATCAATATCAGCAGCGTCGCCGGCGTCGTGGGCAATGCCGGGCAGGCGAATTACGCCGCTAGCAAGGCCGGGCTTATCGGCCTTTCCAAGAGCGTCGCCAAGGAACTGGGGAGCAAGAACATCTCGTGCAACGTCGTAGCGCCCGGCTTCGTGGTCACCGATATGACCGAGGGCCTTCCCGACGCCATCAAGGAAGGCGCCAAGGCCCTGATCCCGCTGCGCCGGCTGGGCCAGCCCGACGAGATCGCCGCTGTCGTGGCCTTCCTGGCCGGCCCGGATGCCACCTACATCACCGGGCAGGTGATCTGCGTGGACGGAGGCATGGTGATGTGAAGGTGCGACGAATTGCGGCCGTGCGCCGAGGCGTTGAAAAAGGGCGCTCACGGCTATAGTCATCGCACCCTGGGGCCGAGTGGCCCGCCTGTTGGACGGTGTCTTTTTACCTTTAACGCAGGGCAAGGCAGGACTTATGGACGACATTGAACAGAAGGTCATCGAAATCGTCAGCGAACAGATGGGCGTGGACAAGAGCGAGATCACGCGCGAAACCCATTTCATCAACGACCTGAACGCCGACTCGCTCGACACGGTCGAACTGGTGATGGAGTTCGAGGACGACTTCGAGCTGTCCATCCCCGACGAAGAGGCCGAGAAGATCCAGACCGTCGGCCAGGCCATCGACTACATCAAGGAACACACCAAGAAGTGATTTTCGATTTTCGATTCTTGATTTCTGCTTGGCCCAAAGCGGGGCCGGTTCGAAATCAGCTTCGGTCATCGAAAGTCGGACGATCATGAGCAAACGCCGCGTTGTCATTACGGGTCTTGGGGTCATCACCTCGCTGGGCGAGACCGTGGACGCCCTCTGGGATGCCCTTTGCGCCGGGCGCAGCGGCATCGGTCCCATCACGCGATGGGATTGCAGCAAGTATCCCGCCCGGATCGGCGGCGAGTGCGCGGGCTTCGACGTGACCCGATACGGGCTCGATGCGCGCGAGGCCAAGCGGCTCGACCGCTTTGCGCAGTTCGGCATGGCGGCCTCGATCAACGCCGTGAAGGATGCCGGCATCGACTTCTCCAAAGAGGACAGCTACCGCTGCGGCGTCATCATCGGCAGCGGCATCGGCGGCATCGAGACGCTCGAAGAGCAGAAGAAGATTCTCGACACCCGCGGCGTGTCACGCGTCAGCCCCTTCACCGTGCCCCGGCTCATGGTCAATGCCGCCAGCGGCAACGTCTCCATCAGGTTTCAGATTCACGGCCCCAACACGGCGGTGGCCACCGCCTGCGCCACCGGCTCGCACGCCATCGGCGATGCGGCCCGGCTGATCCAGCAGGACATTGCCGATGTGATGATCGCCGGCGGCTCCGAGGCCGCGCTGTGCGAGCTGGGCATGGCCAGTTTCTGCGCCGCCCGCGCCTCTCGACGCGCAACGACGAGCCGCAGCAGGCCAGCCGGCCCTTCGACAAGGACCGCGACGGCTTCGTCATGAGCGAAGGTTCCGGCGTGGTCATCATCGAGGAATACGAACACGCCAGGAAACGGGGATCGCGCATCTACGCCGAGATTGTCGGCTATGGCATGAGCGGCGACGCCTCGCACATCACCGCGCCCGAGGAGGGCGGCACGGGCGCGTCCAAGGCGATGAACTTCTCGCTGAAGGATGCCGGCGTCTCGCCGGATGTGGTCGACTACATCAACGCCCACGGCACCAGCACGCCGCTGGGCGATCTGGCCGAGACTCGCGCCGTCAAATCGACCTTCGGCGCCCACGCCAAGAGGCTGAGCATCAGCTCGACCAAGAGCCAGATCGGCCACCTGCTGGGCGCGGCCGGCGGCGTCGAAGCCGTCATCACCGCCCTCACGGCCCACCGCAACATCGTCCCGCCGACGATCAACCTGGATCATCCCGATCCCGAGTGCGACCTGGACTATGTGCCGCACCGCGCGCGCGACCTGAATGTGCGCTACGCGATGAGCAACAGCTTCGGCTTCGGGGGGCACAACGTGGCGCTGCTCCTGAAGAAGCTCTGACGCGCCATCGCGGCGGTCATTGCGGGGCAATCGCTTCCAACCTCTCCCGCATCACCATCAACTCTGCGGCCAACGCGCCAATCGGCCACTGTTGGCAGGCTGATCGAGACCAAGCTCCAAGCTCGGGCGAGCTTGTCATCTTCATCGTTATGCGCTATAGTATGACAATGGCCATCGCGAGTTACCGCGACAAAGGCACGCGGGACATTGCGGCCGGGGAAAACTCGAAGGCTGGCAGACAGAGACTGCCTGTTGAGTTACAGGAGCTTGCCAGGCGCCGCCTGGCTTTTCTGGCGGCTGCCCGATCGCTGGACGACGTGCGGGCGCGACCCGGATTGAGGCTCCACGCGCTGCGAGCGGAGCGCCACGGACAGCACGCAATTCGGATCAATGACCAATACCGCGTCTGCTTCGCCTGGATCGACGGCGATGCGCATGGTGTTGAGATTGCGGATTATCATTGACAGGAGGCGATCATGAGCGGCTATTCAGGAGACTTTCCGATTGCCGTCCATCCCGGCGAAATCCTGCAGGAGATGCTCGATGAGCGCCGGCTCTCACAGTCGGAACTGGCCCGGCACCTGCGCACCGATGTCGCTCGCATCAACGAGATCTGCCGTCACCGCCGCGGCGTGTCCGCCGACATGGCCGTTCTACTGGCCAGGGCCTTCGGCACGTCGGCGAGCCTGTGGCTCAACCTGCAGAAGAACTGGGAACTCAGCCAGGTGGACCAGCGCGCAGCCCGGCAAATCCGGCCGCTACGTGCGTCGGCTTGAGACCCGAGCCGCGCCACGGGCCGCAAGGGCGCGGAAAAGACTTGCCGCGATTTCGCCTCACTCCCAGTGACTGCTGGTTCTGGAGCTACAAGTCATCTGGCGATCCCAGACGATTGCGCAGTTTGGCCGCGCCATCAGTCGCCACGCGTACAGAACTTACAGGTGCAAAACGGTGGGCTCCCCTTGGCCGTTGGGTGGAGGGTGCGTAGCGAGACGCACTGTATTCACTGCGTTGGTTCGGTTCAGCAGGGGTCGAGTTCACTCTTGTATTCGCATTCCACCCGCCGCTATCCTCTCGCTCATGCCACAGGTCACCATCAACGGCGATGCAATTCACTATGAGGACCGCGGTTCCGGCCGGCCGCTCGTGCTGCTCCATGGGTTCCCGCTGGATTGCCGAATCTGGAACGAGCAGCTTGCGCGCTGAGTGCGAGCTTCCGCGTGATCGCACCGGACCTGCGCGGATTCGGCCAGTCGCGCTCGACCCGGCCGTTCACGATGGAATCCCTTGCCGACGACGTCCATGAACTGCTGGCCGCCATCGGCGCACTGCCTTGTGTGCTGGGCGGATTGTCGATGGGGGGATATGTCAGCCTCGCTTACGTGACAAAGTACGCCGCCGACCTGAGTGGGCTGATGCTCATCAATACCAAGGCCGAGGCCGATACGCCCGAGGGAAAGGCCAACCGGATGAAGATGATCGAGACCGTCCATAAGGGCGGATCGAAGGCCGTCGCTGACCAGATGGAGCCGAAGATGACCGCGCCGGGCGCATCGCCGGCCGTCAGGGCCAGGCTCCGGCGCATCATGGAAGACTGCCCGCCGCTGACGATCGAGCACGCGTGCCTGGCGATGCGCGATCGCGCGGATTGGCGGGAGAAGCTGCGATCCATCGCCGTGCCGACGCTGGTCATCGTCGGGGACGCCGATGCGTTTGCGCCGCTGGCCGTGGCCGAGTCGATGCTGCGCGAAATCCCGCGATCACGACTGGCCGTGATCCGCGACGCGGGACACCTTGCGCCGATGGAACAGCCCGCGGCCGTCAATCAGCAGATCCTGAAGTTCCTGAGCCCTGAATCATAGACCCGGGATCCTGATCTGGCATCCTGAGCTCCCTCCGGTAAGATTACGCCCGAGTCCATTTGCCGGAGCCTTATGAAACGCGAACGCATCGCCTGGGGTTTGAGCCTCGTTGTGCTGGCCATCGTGGCCTTTCGCTCGCCTTCCGCGGCGCAGCGCGACAGCGATTACCTTTTTGTGCGCACCCTGGTCGATATCCATCGCCAGGTGCTCAATAACTATGTCGAGAAGGTCAACGAGGGCAAGCTGGAGCAGGCCTGCATCGACGGCATGCTCAATCAGCTCGACCCGTTCACGATGTACGTGCCCCCGGCCAAGCGCGAGGAATTCGACCGGATGCTCGAGGGGACGTTTAAGGGCGTTGGCATTCAGCTCAATCAGCTTCCGGGCGGCGCGGTGGAAGTCGTGACGCCCATCGACGGCAGTCCGGCGTTCAAGGCGGGGATCAAGCCTGGCGACATCATCCTCAAGGTCAACGGCCAGAGCATTGAGGGCCTGCGCCTGCCGGACGTGATCAAGAAGATCGGCGGGGAACTCGGCAGCGAGGTCCGAATCCTCGTGCGGCACCTGGGCGGCAAGGAAGTCGAGCTGAAGATGCATCGCGAAGAGATCGTGATGCCGACGGTGAAGGGCTATCAGCGCAAGCCGGATGACACGTGGGATTACTACGTCAATCACAATCCCAAAGTGGCGTATCTGCGGCTGACGCAGTTTACGCCGACAACGTTCGATACCGTCCGGCCGATCCTCCAGGATCTGCTCAAGGATGGCATGAAGGCGCTGATCCTGGACCTGCGGTGGAACCCGGGCGGCCAGCTCGATCAGGCCGTGCAGATCGTCAACATGTTCGTCAAGGAGGGCACCATCGTCGTGACGCGCAGGCGCAATCGGCCCGAGGACATCAAGCGGGCAACCGGCCAGGGGACGCTGCCGTATTTCCCGATGATCGTTCTGGTGAACGAGCATTCGGCCAGCGCGGCCGAGATCGTCGCTGGCAGCCTGATGGACAACAAGCGGGCGTTCGTGCTGGGCTCGCGCAGTTATGGCAAGGGCTCGGTGCAGGAGGTGATCCCGCTGGAAGGTAACAACGGCGAGCTGAAACTGACGGTGGCCTATTACTACCTGCCGAGCGGCCGGCTGGTACACCGCCTGAAGGGCGCGATGGATTGGGGCGTCGATCCGCAGATCAAGGTGGCCATGGATGATGAATCGCAGCGCCGGGTCATGGATGAGCGCACCGACATGGAGAAATTCGTGCGGCCGACAACGGGGCCGGCCAAACCGCTGGCCGCCACGCAATCGGCCGACTCGCAGCTTCAGCGGGCCATCAATGATGCGGCCCTGCTGGCGATCGCGCAGCAGCAGGGCACCGCGCCGCCGGAAATAACCGCGCCGGCCGCATCGCAGCCGACAACGCGCCCGACGACGCGGCCGTAGCGGCTCGCAAGCGAGCCGGTTAAGCGGGCGGACTCGCGCGCCGCCGGGCGAGATCATCCTTGAGGAACGATCGGAACGTCAGTAGCCCGGCCGATTCCCACGCCGATTCGATCTTGTGCGCCACCTGCCGGTTGCGCTCCATGAGCTGCGAGAAGATGCGGTAGTCGCGTGAGCCGGGGGCGGGGCAGCAGTGTTGATCGTGCGTATCGGCGCGGAAGAACCAGTGCCGCCCGTCGGGCGAGCGCTCGATGACGAGTTTCATATGGGGATAGCACTCGTTGCCCAGGCGCAGGGCGAAGCGCGGTGGCCGGGCGACGTTCTCATGCTCGAACACGGCGCCGTCGTAGAAGTCCTCGTCGGCGAGGCTTCGCAGCGTGTGCAGGCGGTCCTGCACGGCCGAGGGCGGTCCGTGGGCGTAGGCGTTGGCGATGTAGACGTCAATCGCTCTCCACACGTCCGGTGGACGAGGCCGATCTGAGTTCACGCCCGTTCTCCGAAAAACGGCGGCCGGATTTGCCGCCTCCGCCTTCCCGGCATCCTTGGTATAATAGGCTCGGTTGCAGGCGAACGAGGATAGGCAGAATGCACGATGGACAGGTTTTGGTCGTCGAGGACGATCCCGAGGTCAACGAACTCGTGGGTGCGTACGCCCAGATCGCCGGTTTCGTCTATGAGCCGGCGCTCAATGGCAGCGTTGCGCTGGAGAAAGCGGCCCAGCACCTGCCGGCGCTGATCCTGCTGGATGTGATGCTGCCGGACCTGGACGGCTTCGAGGTTTGTCGGCGACTGAAATCCGAGGACCGCACGAAGGGCGTGCCGGTCATCATGCTCACCGCGCTGGATCGGGATGAGTATCGCCAGCGCGGCCAGCAATGCGGAGCGGTGGCGTACGTGACCAAGCCGTTTGATCCGGACCACCTGGTGGCGGTGATTCGGAGCAATGCGCGGAATGGGGATGGGGAGACGTAACGATGATGAGTTTTCACGGCGGAGTACCGCCCTGAAAACTCATCATCGTTACGTAGGAAGCTGTATCGGCGCTATCTGGAACAACTCGTCATTTGCTCATCTCCACGCTCAGCACATTGATGACCTCAACGCATCTGGTGGTTTCAGCCATCGCGCCAGGTGCAGGCGAACAGGCCAGACCCATTACGGCCGGCGCTGCATTGGCTGCTCGCAATTCGCGCAGCATCCGCACTACGTGGGAGGCGGTGTTGCCCCATGGCACATTCCCGCCAGCGTATCCGAGCTGCTGCAGCGCGATCACCCGGCCCTTCAGCAGCCTGATTGCCTCAACCGGGTCGATCCCATTGCGCACGTAGTGTTCGACATCGGCGCACGCGCCGATGCGAGGGCTGCGCATGTCGCATAGCTTCATAATCTCAGCGGGTGTGCCGCCGCGCAGCGCGAGCTTGATGTCGTACTTGTCGCAGAGCTTTTCGATTCTGTCGAGCGACTGCGGCGAGGGCGCGGCGATGATGACCTCCACACCCATCTTGCGGGCGAAATCGAAGAGGCTGCGGCAAGCCGTTTCATCGGCAGGCATCTGATCGACCGCATAGCTCAGCAGGCGCACCGCCGCGGCATCGAGTTTCAGGCGTATTTGCCTCATCTCGTCATCCCACAGTCCGGCGGAAAAAGGCTTGGCGATGTCGGAGCTGATCTGCTGCGCAGCCAGGCCGCCGATATACGAGAGACCGAGCTCGGAAGCTTTGTCGATGGCCTGGAAGAACGTCAGCTTGCGAAAGGCAGACGCCTCAAGCGCCGGCCGCCAGCCGAGTCTCTCCTGCGCCCGGGTGGCCGCGTTGAGCTTGGCGCTGGGCAGTGTCGGCGCGGGCAGGTCGCCCAGGGCGAATTGGATCGCGCCCAGGTAGAACTTGAGCATCAGGGGATCGCTGAAGACGTACGGGTTGTGCGCGATGGTGCAGTAGAAGACGCGCCCCCGGCCATAGCCGCGCACCCAGGCCGTGGCATAGTCGTTGTCCGCGCGCACACAGTTGCCGCGGGGGAAGGTCTGGTTCATGTCGGTTTTGGCCGTGTCGATGCTCTGGAGCACGCGGACGCGATTGCGCGAGTAGGTCTCGTGGACGCGGAAGAATTCATCGCGATAGTCGAAGCCGTTGCGGTCGAAGACGCTGTTGAGCGGGTGCTCGGGATCGTCGAGCTTCATGAAGACGTGCTCGTCGCTGTTGCGGTGGTTGGCGCCGCGCCCGCCAAGCATGATGCCGAATTCGGGCCAGTCCTCCTTGGCGCCTGGCCATTGCATGAACGCGACCGTGGTCCCGTGTACGCCCAGCAAACCGCCGCCGCTATAGACGAACTCGACCAGGCTTCGCCGAAGGTCCGGGTCCACAAACAGATTGCCCACCGTGTTGTTGAGGAACACGGCGTCGAACTGCTTGAGGCTCTCGGGTCGGAAGACGGCAGGATCGCGGCTGATGACCGTCTGATACGCGCCGGTCTTCTCGCCCATGAGGGTGAAGGCGTAGTTGGCATGGGCGATCGACCCGTGCCCGCCGTAGTTGACGTTCAGGTCGAAGATCAGCAGCTTGCGCGCCTTGGCCGGCGCGGCGAATGCCCTGGCGGGTATGGCCTGCTCGATCTTGGCGCGGTCGGCGGGATCCTTGACTGCTGGCGGATCTGCGGCCGCCGCCCACTTCCCGGACAAGATGGTCAGACCGACCACGAACGCGATTGCTGTCCCAACACGCACGATGAACCTCCTCATCCACTGACAACTGGACCATTGACCCGACTACTGACAACGGACCACTGACTACTGACCACCACTACATTCTCCACGGTTCGCGCAGCGCCCGCGACCTCATCCGGTTGGCCATCTCATCGCCGATGAACTGCTCGCCGGCCGGGTCCCATTTCAGCGATCGCCCGAGCTTGTAGGCGATGAAAGCCAGATGTCCCACCGATGCCGAGCGATGTCCGATCTCCTCATTGCAGCTTGGCGTACGCCGGGTGCGGATGCAGTCGAACCAATTGGCGTGGTGGTCGTTGGCGCCGATGACGACCTCGCGCGTGGGCAGTGCAACTTCCTTGAGGATCGACTCGGGCTCGCCCTGGATCGGCCCACCAGTTGAACATCGACGTGATCCAGCCGCGTTCGCCGACGAACACGCCGCCGAAAAGCCCCGCGAGCTTTACCGTCGGCGGCAGCGCTTTGTAGAGATCCCTCACCATGCCCCAGTTGTTGACGAAATGGAGCAACGTGCCGTTGGCGTATCGACAGGTCAGCGTCGGGAACTGGCCGCTGCTCGGGTGGATCAGCTCCACCGGGCCAGTTCGCTCGATGCCCATGGCATACTGCATCACGTCGGTGCTGTGGGAGAGATGCCACGTGATCGAAGCCACGCCGAAGGCGTCGCTGAACGACCACGGCACCACGCCGGGGGACGGATTCGTGTGGTACATCCTGTTATACGGCCGCCACGGCGCGGGGCCCACCCAGAGGTCCCAGTCGAGCCCCGGCGGCAAAGGCTCCTCGGGCAACGGCAGGTCCAGCGGCACGTAGGACCTGCCGGCGGTTTCGAGGTCAACCGCCTGCGCATAGGGGGCGAACCGCGGATTGCGGAGCCACCCCGCCAGCGGATCGAGGATCGTGAATGCCGAGCGGATCTTCCCCAGGCCGCCATCCCGCACGAACTGGCAGACCCGCCGGATCGTCGGGATCGAGCGATACTGTGTGCCCGTCTGGAAAACCCGGCCATACCGCTGCATCGTCTGCGCCAACTGCCGCCCCTCGTCGATCGTTACCGTGATGGGCTTCTCGCAATAGACATCCTTGCCCGCCTTGGCCGCATCGATCGATTGCAGCGCGTGCCAATGGTCGGGCGTGGCGATGAGGACCGCGTCGATGTCGCGCCGCGCCAGCAGTTCGCGATAGTCGTTGTAGGCCGCGCAGCCGGAGTATTTCCCGCTGGCGGCGGCGGCGTAGGTCTGGTCCACCAGCGCTTTTCCCGCCTCGCGCCGGGTCGCATCGACATCGCACACGGCGAGCACCTGGATGCCGGGATCACCTGCGAGGCGCCGAAGGTGCCCGCTGCCCATCAGCCCCCGGCCGATCAGGCCCATGTTGATTCGCTCACTCGGCGGCGCTGCTGCGCTCGCGCGAGACACGATGATGCATGCGCTGGCGGCCGCGCTGCGAGTCAGGAATTGACGCCGACTGCTTGTGTCACTCATCTTGTTTGTTCCGCATCGGCCGACATGTCGCTGCGAACCTCCTCGCCATCCGTTGTACAACTTGCGGACGATGCGTGTTGGCAAGTTCTTTTCCTGTTGGCGGCAGCGCGTTATACAGTGGTTGACATGAACATCACGGTTCGGGTCGATGATGCGCAGTTTCTGGCCGGCACCGTGGTGGCGCGCGGCGTGAAGGTCGGACCGACGCCTCCCGGCCTGGCGACGCGGATTGACGGGCTCGTCGCCCAGCGCGGCGCCGAGGAGTTTCCGCCAGCGTCGCTCAAGGAAGCCATACGCAACCTGCTGCGCCGGGGCGGATTCCGGCCGGCCGGGCGGAACAAGCCCTCCAGCGAGTATCTCGCCCAGGCCGCCCGCGAGGGGCGATTCCCGCGCATCAACAATCTCGTCAACATCATCAATCTTTTGTCGCTGGAGTCTGGGCTGCCCATTTCGCTGCTGGATCTGGCCGCGGTCGGCGAGGACGCCGAAATCCGTCGTGGTAAAAAAGGGGAGAAGTACATTTTCAACGTCAGCGGGCAGGAACTCGATCTCGGCGGCCTGGCATGCGTCTGCCGCGTCGAGAGCAGCGTGGGCATTCCGCTGGGCAGCCCGATCAAGGATTCCATGGCGGGGAAGATCAACGAGAGCACTACCGAGGTGATCGGTGTGGTCTATGCGAGCATGGCGGTGGTGGATAGCGCAACGATGGACGGCTACCTTGCGCAGTTCGAGAGCCTGCTTCGCGAATATAGCGGGGGTGCTGGGGCTACCTACGAGCTGAAGCTCGCACTACGAGCTACAGGCTGAAGCCTGCACTACGAACGACTCGGAATCATGCAGCCGCCAGCGCCCGGTTGATCCGCTCAATGGCCTCATCAATCTCCTTGGCGCTCTTGAACCCTATCACCGCTGCGTCAATCTCCGGCTGGGCCATCACGAAACGGGCCGCCTTCTCGCGGTCTTCGGCATTCTGGAACTCACCGTTGCCGATGAGTTTCATGGCGATCACGCCGTGCCCCTTGGCATGCATTGTCTTGATCTCTTTCAGGACTGGCTCGATGTCGTCGCCCGGCTTGTTCCAGTGCTCCTCCGGGCCGTCGATCCACTTGGCCTGCGGGTTGACGCGCACCAGGTGTACCTCAAGCCAATCCGACGCCGCGGCCGTCCGCAGCGCCGGCAGGCTGTGGCAGGAGACGCCCTTGGCGCGAATCCACTTCTTCTCCTTGGCCTGGTCGAAGCCGTCCATGACGCGCTTCATCTCATCGGTCCAGCCATTCTTCACCATGCAGTGGATCAGCAGGCTGTCGATGTAGTCGGTGTTGAAGACCTGCCGGTGCCGGTCGATGGCCTTCAAGATGTCCTGCGGCTGGCCGGGAATCTTCGACTGAAGAAACAGCTTCTCGCGCGGCAGGCCCTTGATGGCGCCGGCGATCCAGTCGAACGTCGCGTAGTTCTGCGCAGTCGAAATACGTGATGCCCTGGTCGTAAGCGTAGCGGATGAGCTTGTTGAACTCTTCCTGTCCCAGCGCCTTCTGCACGTTGCCGCTGTTGCTGCCGGTGCCGCAGCCCAGCCTGCTGAGCTTCAATCCCGTCTTGCCCAGCATCACCTGGTCAACGGCGGTGCGCTTCGCCCCGGCGTCCGCGGCCAGCAGTCGTGGCGACAATACCGCCACCCCGGCCAAAGCTGCCGCTCGCCCGAGAAACTCACGACGTGACGTCCCGCGCCTTGCGCCTGCCGCGGATCCGGATTTCTGATGTGTCATGGTGATGTCTCCAGTGCCCTTAGAATACCATCAATCGTGTTGGGATGGGAACCCCACGCACACCGCTTACGTTGCGGACTACTTCTCGCCCGCCATCTTTATCCACTTCTGGCACAGCTTCTCGATTTGGTCGGCATCGATGGCCCCGTCCCATGCCGCCACGCCGTAGCAAAGGTCCAGCTTGTCCGTTCCCTTGAGCTCCAGGGGCTGTTTCCACAGGTTGATCGTGGCCGACAGATACGCGAAGCCGCTGGTCATGGTGAAGAAATGAGCCGGATGGGCCGAGTTGCCCGGGTGGTCGAACATCGCGATGGTGACGTCCTTGCCATCGGCCTTGGCGGTGTAGGCGCACCAGGTGGCTTTGGTCACGCGCTCGTCGCCGCGCACGACGTCGCCCAGCGTGGCGCCCGGCGGGTAGATGAACTTCCCGTCCTTGTCCATGGGCACCGGGAATCTCGCGCCGAGTCCGAAATAGTGGCTGCCGGTGAGCTTCACCGGCTTGTCAGGATCGGCCGATTTCAGCGAGGTCTTCCAGGTGAGCAGAGATGCGCCGAGGTCCGCGCCGGTGTTGATCCGGATCGAGCGGTTCTCGTCAAGGACCTTGTCGCCGGCCGCGCTGCGCCACGACAGTATCTCGGCAAGACTGGCCTGCGCCTCGCCGCCTTTGGCGTTGCTCAACACGGGGCCGAAGGAATCATGCAACTGCTTGCCGTTGGTTGGCGTCTCGGCCCAGAAGTTAACTCCTCCCGCGCCGATGGCGAACATCAGCGCATGATGGTGCTTGTGGTCGGCCGGCGAGTCGCGGAGCACGTTGATGCCCGATGGCGTTGTCAGCACCTTGACGTAAGGTTTGAACGGCACCTGCGCGAAGGCATATTCGAGCAGGGGCTTGCCGCCGAGCGTGACGCTCACTTGTGTATCGTTCTGGGAGATGTTGACCTGCGCGACGGCCGGCGCGGTGAGGGCCAGCACTGCGAGAATTGCCGAGAGACGCATGGGGACTCCTTTGGGATCTCAGATTTCACATTTCAAATTCCAGATTTCAAATCTCGTTGTCAGTTACGACATGCAACTGGCAACTGACAACTGACAACTGACAACTGACAACTGACAACTGGCAACTGGCAACTGGCAAACGGCAACTGACGTTCCTCTTTCATCCTTTCGGCAGCGGCGGCGGAACTTCGGCGAATAGCGATGCCAGCTCGACGACCTTCTCCGCCGGGAGCCAGTCGGCCATGCCTTTTCGCCATACGAGGCTCGTCCGCGTAATCTGGCCCGACGCGAGTTTCTCCTTGAGGGCTTCGACCTCAAAGGGGCCGGCCTGCTGGCCGTTGATGGCGACGAAGAAAGCCGCTGCGGTTGGCAGGGGCGGCGGCGACTGCGGCCCGGCCGACTGCGGACTCTGCATATTCTGCCCGAGCTGGCTGGCCATTCTGATAGCCCATGGCCATGCCCATGCCGCCGGCCGCCAGGCCGCCGGCGCCGGGGTTCTTGGCGGCGTCGCCGATGGCGTTGGCGGCCTGGTATTGCGTGTAGGCGGCGAGATTGCCGATGACGCCCATGCTTGTTCGCTTGTCCATCGCCTGTTCGACCTCGGGCGGCAGCGAGATGTTCTCGACCACCAGCGCCACGATCTCCAGGCCGAACTGGCCGAAGTCATCCTTCATCCGTTGCATGATGAACTTGCCCAGCTCGTCATAGTTGGAGGCAAGATCGAGAGCCGGGATCTTGGATTGGCCGAGGATGTCGGCGAAGCGGGCGCAGACCATCTCGCGGAGTTGGTCGCCCATTTCCTCGACGGTGAAGTGGCCGTCGGTGCCGGTGAACTGGCGGATGAAAGCGGCGGGATCGCTGACGCGAATTCCGTAGACGCCGAAGGCGCGCAGGCGCAGCGGCCCGAACTCGGGGTCGCGCAGCATGATGGGGTTCTTGGTGCCCCATTTCTGGCCGGTGAAGGTGCGGCTGGAGATGAAATACACTTCGGCCTTGAAGGGGCTGCTAAAGCCGTATTTCCAGCCCTTCAGGTCGGCCAGGATCGGGAGGTTGCGCGTCTCCAGCGTGTAGGTGCCGGGGGCGAAGACGTCGGCCAGCCGGCCTTCGTTGATGAACGCGGCGACCTGGCCTTCGCGGACGACGAGCTTGGCGCCGTACTTGATCTCGTTGTTCCGCCGCTCGAAGCGGCAGACCATCGTGTCGCGGGTGTCATCGATCCACTCGATGATGTCGATCAGTTGGCCGCGTATCGCATCCCAAAGACCCATGGTGGCTCCTCGTTAGTAGGTTGCGGGAAAGATACCATCTTCGGCGCGGAAGGCGAGTAGAAAGGCGGGGTGGGATTGGAAGAGGGCAAGCTGGCCACTCAGTCGCCGGCCCTCCCCAGCACGAACGACAGGATCAGCAGCGTGAGCACGATCGTTGTGATGACCACGAAGCGCCAATCGCGTTGATAGACGAATGCCAGTATCGAGACGGCCACTCGCATCACGGGCGTGGCGATGAGCAGTAGCAGCCCAAGGACAATCATCGACTGCCCCCGCCCCTGTTTCAGGCCATCCCACATTTGCCGCATCGTATGGGGAAACGTGGCGCTATGAGTGAGGTGGCGCAGCTCGGTATGCGACCTGACGTACTGGGGATGCCGCGCGAAGCTGACGACTGCGCCGGCCACGACGATTGCCAGGCTGCTGAGCACGCCAATGCGCAGCAGCAGGCTGATGGCCAGCTCAACGCGGCGCACGCGGTGATCGTCAGCGGCCGTCACGGCCGCAGTCCCTTCAGGAGCATTTCCACGCAAACCCATAGGAGCACCAGAACAAAAGCGACGCGAACGATCCGGCCATGCAGCCGCCCCAGCAGCAGCGAGCCGACCGTCGCGCCCAGGAGCACGCCTGCTGCCACCGGCGCGGCCACAAACGGGTCGATGTCGCCGCGGGCGAAATACACGCCGGCGCTGGCGGCCGCCGTTACGCCAATCATGAAGTTGCTGGTGGCGCTGGATACCTTGATCGGCAGGCGCATGGCCAGGTCCATGGCGGGCACCTTCAGCGCGCCCGAGCCGATGCCCAGCAGGCCGCTGACCATGCCAGCGATGTACATCAAGGCCAAGCCAAGCTTTGTATGCGTCACGCGATAGCTGACCTCGCAGCCGCGCGGGGTCGTAGTAGCTGCCGTGCAGGGCGAGTGAATCGGCGATGCGGTCGGCCGGCACCTGCTCACCCTCCACATCGCGCTGCTTGCGAAACATGGCCAGCGCCGAGTAACCCATGACAATGGCGAAGATGATGTAGAGCCAGCGGCCGTGAATGATGCCGGCGACGTAGGCCCCGGTGAGAGCACCGGAAGTCGTGCCGAGCTCAAGGAGCATGGCCACGCGCAGATTGGTCATTCGCTCCCGCACGTAAGCGGCGGCCGCTCCGCTGGATGTGGCGATTACGGAGACGATGGAGGCGCCGATGGCATAGCGGATGTCGATCTTCAGCAGCAACGTCAGGGTGGGGATGACAATGATCCCGCCGCCCAAGCCCAGCAATGACCCCACAGCGCCCGCAAGGACGGAGATGCCGAAGCAGACGAGCGTGAACTCAAGGGGCGTCAGCGACACACCGCGACTCTAGCGGAAATGGCGCGGTGCGGGAAGATCCGCGATCTCCCCGACTCTGCCCGCTGAAGAAACTCAGCCTCAAAGTCCGAATAAGGAATGGCCGTAGGTGCCGCCAGTGCCCTCACTGGCGGAAGAAGCAGCGGCGAGACGCCGCTGCCACTTTCACGGAGGTTGGCATGAGTCGAGCCGCCACTGGAACCGCCCGCGCTGCCGACAGCGGCGAGGCCGTCGTGCGCGGACTGGAGGGCTATTTCCAAAAGTCCCAGTTGCCGCTGACGATGCTGCTGTTTCTCTGTCCGCTGATCGTGCTTTACGAGGTGGGAACGCGGCAGTTCGCCTGCGACACGGCGCGGCATACCGAGACGCGCGTGCTGGCCTTCAACCTGATGCGCGATTTTCTCCGGCTCTTCGGCGCCACCGGCAAGTACCTGCCGTGCCTGGCCGTCGTTGGGGTCCTCTTCACCCGCCATATGCTCCGGCGCGACAAATGGGAACTGCATCCCGGCGTGGCCGCCGGCATTGCGCTGGAGTCGGCGCTGCTGGCCGTGCCGGTGCTGGCGCTGAGTACGTTGCTTGGCTACTACCTCCCGCTCTACGCGCAGGACAATGGGCGAATGCTTGGGCTGGTCCTTTCCCTTGGCGCTGGCATCTATGAGGAGCTGGTCTTTCGGATGATGACATTTGCGCTGCTGAGTTTCATTCTCATGGACCTGCTGCGGCTGGGGCACACGTCGGCGGCGATCCTGACTGTCTTTGCATCGGCGGCGTTCTTTGCCGCCTATCACTACTGGTCGCCGCAGTCGGATGCGTTCTGTTGGCGCGACTTCATCTTTCGGAGCGGCTCGGGGATCTACTTTGGGGCGTTGTACCTGGTCCGCGGCTTTGCCGTGACGGCCGGGTCGCACACGTTTTACGACCTCTACTATTTCCTGCTCTGCCCGGCCTGAGCCTGACGCATGACGGAGCCTCATTGGGTATCGTCTAAGTCCGTTATCGGACGGCCTTTCAAGCGTGCAGGGCCATCTGTCAAAGCAGTTTTCAGCATGGGCGTGAGCGAAATTACTATTGTGATTCGTATTCTGTAACTAATTACCAGTATGTAAGTTAGAACAATGCGACGACTTCTCATCTCATTTTCATCTCATCGGGCACGATTTTTTTCTCCTCTTTCGGGATGGCAGTTCGTATAATCCGGTCTTAACTTCTGTCGCGTGTGTGCGGCAGGAGCCCTTCACCCGGTGGCGGAAGCTCGGTTGGGGAAGGACCAGGGCTTTCCGTGAGGGATCCACAGGATCGGGCGTGAACAAAACTATGGCGCCGCCAGGACCAGGCGGATGGGTAGCGTCTCATCCGACCCCGGTGGCCTAACGATGGGTTTTTCCCATCCAGGAAAGAGCATGGACAGCATGCCGAACAGAACCAAACAGCGTCGTTCCGGAGGGCTTACCCTCCTTCTTTACCAGCGAACGCTCCACCCGGAGTTGTTCAGGATCCTCTCTTCGGAGAAGGTTGCCCGCCGCGCCTATGACGCCGATGTGTGGCTGATCGAAGGCGGCCACGTGATCACCTTTACGGCCGGCAAGAATACCCTGGCTGAAGTCATCATGACCAGCGGCGAGCCGCTGACCGATCGCGGGCTGCTCCAGACGATCCCGTGCCGCGGTGAGAAGTATCATGAGATGACCGCGCCGGGCGGCAACATCAAGTACATGATCAGCACCCAGGAAGAGCAGCTTACCGCCACCCTCTACGATGCCACCAAGCACGAGATCGCCAACTACGCGGCCAAGCGCGAGTTGATGTCGGCCGAGATGCCGGTCAACGGCGAAAGCGGCGGCGGGCTGTCGGTGCTGGATATCGAGCGGCGCAGCCACGAGCTGCTGGTCCAGAGCTTCCACCTCTTTGACGATGCCCAGCTTGTGATCAAGACCCAGGCGATCATGGAAGTGGCGCACGGCAACTGACGTTTGCCTTCACACGGACCCTTAGGCATAGAGCGCACCGGCCTCAAAAACCGGTGCGTTTTTCTGCGCGTTAGTCAGTGGTCCGTCGTCAGTGGTCAGTGGTTGGGTCCTTGGTCGGTTGGTCAGTGAACATGCCGGTCCGGCTAGCCACAACTGACCAAGGACCATTGACCCGCCTATGGACAACGGACCACGGACAACGGGCGGGCGTCATTGCGCTTCCCAACTCTTGCCGGCTTTCCTACGATAGACTTCGGTGTCGCAGGCCACAGCCATTTTCGACAGCCACATCGCATTCGACCCGGCCGGGGATTTCGAGGCATTTCTCAAGCAGGCGCCGGCCAGGTGGGTGGTCTATCTGCTGGCCGACGAGCAGGACCAGCCGGTGCAACTTCTTTGCGTGAAGAACCTTCGCGCCAGCCTGCGACGGCGGCTTTCGGGCGAGGAGACGATCACGCTCAGCAAGCGGGTGAACTATCGCCAGATCGTGCGGCATGTGTACTGGCGGCGGGTTGACAGCGCCTTCGAGGCAGACTGGATCTATCTGGAGGCCGCCCGGCGGCTCTTTCCCGCCAGCTACCAGGGAATGGTCGGTTTCCGGCCGGCGTGGTTCATCCACGTCAATCCGGAGGCGAACTTCCCGCGCTACATCAAGACGATCGATCCTACGGTGTCGACGGGCAGGATTATCGGACCTGTTGAGGACAAGCACGCGGCCGCGCGGCTCATCGAGCTGGCCGAGGATGCGTTCGATCTGTGCCGCTACTACAACATTCTGATCGAAGCGCCGAATGGCCGGGCGTGCGCTTACAAGGAAATGGGCAAGTGCCCGGCGCCTTGCGATGGATTGATCGGGATGGACCTATATCGGAAGATGATCGCGGACAGCACGGCCGCCATTGTCGAGCCGCAACGTTTCATCGTCGATCTGAAGCATCGAATGCAGGAGGCGGCCGGTAGGCTTCAGTTTGAGCTGGCGGCCCGGTTGAAGGCCAAGATCGAGCAGCTTTCGAAGCTGGGCTGCGGCGCATTCCGGCATGCGCGGCTCTTGGGCGATTTTCGCTTCTTGAGCCTGCAGCGCGGCCCGCGGGCGGAGATGGCGAAGATATTTCTGATTACGGTGGGGGGGATCGAGGAAATTCTCGGGCTGATCGGCGAGCCGCGGCAGCCGGCGGAGATCCTTCAGTACGTGCTGGCGTGTTCCGCTATCGCTGGCGAGCCGATTACGCCGGAGGGGATCGAGCGCATCGGGCTGGTGTCGCATCACCTGTTCAGCTCCAAACAGACACATGGCGTGTTCCTGCCGCTGGCGAGCATCGATGAGAGCTCTTTCGTCACGGCACTGCGGGCGTTACGCAAGCAGAAGGTCGAGGAGCAAGTCGAGGGCGAGGGCGTCATAAAGGAATTGCAGTCGATGGGGTAGCCGCATTCTTGGGTGGCATGCTCACGCCGGCCGCGAGAGACGTCATTTACCGAGCGAGTCGGATCGGCCGGCGTGGGCATGCTCGTTCGACGCTCGCCGGAGGTCCAGCATGTCCACGTCCGGCGAGAGACTCTCGCGGCAACGAAGCATCACCAGCGCCGGGCGTGAACATGCCACCCAAGCTCTCCTCTGTCGCCGCCATCGGCGACCGTATATAATGACGCCGTGCATTCGACATTTCCCATGACGGTGGTCGTACGATAGGGTTTGCCTGGTTGTCGGGCAGACCCCCAGCCCAATTTGAAATCTGAAATCTGAAATTTGTGATCCGCGACTGAGAGAGTTCCCATGACTCAACAGAATGCCGAGCTTCCCAAAACCTACGACCCTTCCGCCGTGGAGGCCGAGGCGTATCGCGTGTGGCTCGAAGAGAAGTGCTTTCACGGCGACCCAAATGCGCCGGGCGAGCCGTACAGCATCGTCATCCCGCCGCCCAACGTCACCGGCGCCTGCACCTGGGTCACGCGATCAACAACACGCTGCAGGACATCCTCACGCGCGTGCATCGCATGCGCGGGTTCAACACCGTCTGGATTCCCGGCATCGACCACGCCGGCATCGCCACGCAGGCCGTCGTCGAGAAGCAGCTCAAGGAGAAGGAGAACAAGACGCGCCACGATGTTGGCCGGGAGGCCCTGGTCCAGCGCATTTGGGAATGGAAGGAGCAATACGGCGGCCGGATTCTCGAACAGCTCAAGCGCATGGGCTGCTCGTGCGACTGGGACCGCACGCGCTTCACGCTGGATGAGATGTGCGCCCAGGCCGTGCGCGAGACGTTCTTCAAGCTGTTCAAGGATGGGCTGATCTACCGCGGCAAACGGCTCGTGAACTGGGATGTGTTCTTGCAGACATCGGTGTCGGATGATGAGATTTATCATGAGACGGTGAAGACGTCGTTGTGGCATCTGAAGTATCCGATCGTCGAGGAAGGGTCGGAGGAAGGGTCTAGGGTCTCGGGTCTAGGGTCTAGGGCAGAAACGCCCAACCCTATACCCCAGACCCCAGACCCTAGACCCTCTCACATGGTCGTCGCCACCACCCGCCCCGAAACCATGCTCGGCGACACCGCCGTGGCCGTACACCCTGACGATCCGCGGTGGAACTGGGCCATCGGCAAGTTCGTGAAGCTGCCGCTGATGGACCGGCTCATCCCGGTCATCGGCGATGCGATCCTGGTCGATCCGAAGTTCGGCACGGGCTGCGTGAAGGTGACTCCCGCGCACGATCCCAACGACTATGCCTGCTGGCAGCGGCAGGCCGGCAAAATCGACCTGATCAACATCATCACGCCCGATGGCAAGATCAACGAGAACGGCGGCCGCTACGCCGGCATGAAGCGCGACGCCGCGCGCAAGAAAGTGGTCGATGACCTGACCGGCCAGGGCCTGCTCGTGAAGGAAGAGCCGTATGAGACGCAGGTCGGCCACAGCGACCGGAGCAAGACGCCGATCGAGCCGTATCTGAGCGATCAGTGGTTCGTGAAGATGTCGCCGCTGGCCGAGCCTGCCCTGGAGGTGGTGCGGCAGGGGATTATTAAATTCTTCCCCGAGCGGCACGCGCAGCAGTACCTGGCGTGGCTGGGTGAGAAGCGGGATTGGCCGATATCGCGGCAGTTGTGGTGGGGGCATCGGATACCGGTCTACTCAAAGGTGCGCGATCTGCCGCAGACAACCACGCCGCGCGAAGACGCGCACCGGCTCCAGCGAATGCCCGAGATTCCTCCAGATGTCGGGTGGATCAGGCACTTTGACGTGGCAACCGGGAAGGAACTCGCCGAGCCAGAGTACAGGGCGCGGTTTTACGACGGCGGCCCAAGCCAAATCGCGACGTACATTCTGCTTCCTCGAGGCAGATGCCCCAGAGATCGCCGAAACAATGGCCGAGCTTGGATTCCAGCGTGACCCCGACGTCCTCGACACCTGGTTCTCCTCCGCACTCTGGCCGCACAGCACGCTCGGCTGGCCGGAAGAGACCGCCGAGTTGAAGAAGTGGTACCCCACGAGCGTTCTGCTGACCGGCCGGGACATCATCACGCTCTGGGTGGCGCGCATGGTGATGACCGGAATCTACAACATGGGTCACGGTCAGTTCACGGCGGAGACGGAGGAAGAGGCGAGGAAGAAGATCGCAGATTCCAAATTTCAGATTTCAGATTTCAAAGATCAGATTTCAAAAGCGATTCCGTTCCGCCATGTCGCCATCAACCCGACGATTCTCGACGGCAAGGGCGAGCGGATGAGCAAGTCCAAGGGCAACGGCGTCGATCCGGTGGACATCATCGAGACGCACGGCGCGGATGCCCTGCGGTTTACGATGACCAGCATGGCCACGGAAACGCAGGATGCGCGGCTGCCGGTGAAGAAGCTGCCGAATGGCAAGAACACATCCGACAAGTTCGACATCGGCCGGAATTTCTGCAACAAGATCTGGAACGCCACGCGGTTCGCGCTGCAGAATCTGGCCGACATCCCTGCTGAACCCCGAACCCTGAACTCTGAACCCTCCCTCGCCGACCGCTGGATCCTCTCCCGCCTCATGCGCGCGATCAAAGAGGCCGACCAGGCGATCGGCGACTATCGCTTCGACGTCTACGCCCGCGCCTGCTATGACTTCTTCTGGCGCGACCTGTGCGACTGGTACATCGAGATCGTCAAGCCGGAGCTCAAGGCGGGCCCGCGACGCCAGCAGGCGGCCAATGTGCTGTCGGCCGCCCTCGACGCCGGCATGCGGCTCATGCACCCGATGATCCCGTTCATCACCGAGACGATCTGGTGGAAACTCAACGAAGTCCGGCCAAACCGCTCGCTGCCGGGCCTGATCGACCTGCCCATCCACAAGCGGCTGATCCTCTCGCAATGGCCGACGTACAACACCGCCCTCGTCGATGACGCGGTCGAGGCGAGTTTCGGCAAGCTCCAGGAGATCATCGCGGCCATTCGCAACCTGCGCAACGAGCACAAGGTCGATCCGCGCAAGACGGTGATGGCGTCGATCCTCGCCGCCGCCGACGTGATCGACCTCATCGAGCCCAACAAGGCGACGATTGAACTCCTGGCTATGTGTACGATCCGCGCAATCTCTCCCGCTCTCACGGCCCCACCGAATGCCTCGCGCACGTCGGCGGCCGGCTGCGACATCTTCGTGGAAGGCCTGGTGGATGTGGATGCGGAGAAGCAGCGCATCGCCAAACGCCGCGAGGACCTTAGCAAGCAGATCGCGGCGATGAAGAACCGCCTGTCGAATGAGTCCTACGCGGCCAAGGCGCCGGCGCACCTGGTTGCGCAGACGAGACAGCAATTGGCCGATGCGGAGGCGGAGTTGGCGAAGCTCGGGTGATCTATTCACCACGAAGGCACGAGGGCACGAAGACCACATTGAAGATCGGCATCAGTCGGCCAATCTGTGTCCATCCGTGTTCATCTGTGGTTCCTTTTCACCCAGTCTGCTCAGTGTGCGCTTGGAGAACTCGAGCACCTGTATCGCCTGTTCCCGGCTAACCGTAGGGAAATTGTCCAGGAACTCGTCAAGCGATAGCCCATCCTCCAGATTACTCAGCAGAGCATCCACCGGCACCCGCGTGCCCTCGAACACGGGTGCGCCGCTGTGGATATCCGGGTCAACCGTGATTGGCAGCGAGTTCAGTTCGGCCTGATCAATCAGCAGCGTCATCGCATCCTCCCGCGTAGCTCAATCATACTCGTCTGGCCATGCATCGTCATTCGGCATTCGGCATTTGAGCTTCTTTAGGCATTCGTCCTTCGGCATTCGGCATTGCCTCCTCCGTGGCTATCTTCTCTCTCGGCTTCAACCGGAAGTGCTCGATGCACGTCCAGATCGTGAGGTTGATCGGGAGGGCCAGGATCAGGCCCGCGATGCCGAAGATTTTGCCCCAGAGCACGACCGTGAACAGCGTGACGGCCGGGTGGATGTTCACCGCGCCGCGCATGATCAGCGGCAGGATGAGGTAGGTCTCGACCGCCTGAATGGCGCCCCACACGATCAGCACGCCGATGAGCATTCCCGCGCCCTGGCTCGCTCCCGCGAAGAGCGCGGCGATGACGCAGGCGGTGGCCGGGCCGACCGTCGGCACGACCTCGCCAAAACCCGCCAGCAGCGCCATGGGCACCGCGAGCTTGAAGCCGATGCTCTTGAAACCGATCAGCGAGGCCACGAAGACCAACGTCATTCCCGCGATGGTCCCGATCACCCAGCGGCGAAAACGCGGCGCCAGGTCCTTGACCACCGCTTCGAGCGCCGGGCGATGCCGCTCGGGTAGCAGCCGCGCGGCCGGCGCGAGCAGGCGCTGGGGATTCTCGCTGAGCAGGAACATCGATCCGATGAGGCTGAACGCCAGCGCGATCAGCACGCCCAGGACCAGGTCGGCCCCGCGCGAGAAGAGCTGCTGGCTCCCGCCGATCAGAAAGTTGACGATCGTTGATGTCAGCTTCTCGATGCGCATCGGCTCGTCCAGGCCGAGATGCGTGCTCAATCGCCCCAGCGTCTGATTCACGTCGGCCTTCATCTGCGGCCAATTGTCAAAGGCGCGGCTCAGCGGCGTGGCCAGCGGCCAGTAGAGACAGAAGCCGATGAACCCCGCGGCGGCCAGCAGCAGCACGCCGGTGACGACGATGTCGGTTCCGCGCGGGCCGGGAATGTGCGCCATGATGGGCTGCAAGGTGCAGGCGATGATCGACGCCGCGAGGATTCCGAGCACGACGGTGCTGATCGCGGAGAAGAAATACAGGCACAGTGCGACCACCAGCAACCAGGCCATGGGTGCGATCCAGATTGCCAGCGCTTTGCGTGGCGGCGGGCCATTCAGCATGGCGAAAGGATAATCGCGCGGCGGCCGGGATGCGAGTGGGTCGGTGATTTTCGATTTTTGAGTTTCGATTTGCGATTGAATTCCAAATCGAAAATCGAAAATCAGAAATCGAAAATGTCACCTAACGCCCCTCACCCGCGTCAGGTACAGATTAACATGCCTGCCAATCTCAACCGTCGTCAGTTTATGCAATATTTCGGCGCTGGCGTGGCCGCACTGGCTGCGCCGAGGTTCATGCCGGCTGCGGCTACGACCCAGCGCCGGCCGAATATTGTCGTGGTGTTGTGCGACGACATGGGATTCTCCGATATCGGCTGCTACGGAAGCGAGATCGCCACGCCGAATCTCGATGCGCTGGCGGCCGGCGGGCTGCGCTTCAGCCAGTTCTACAACACCGCGCGCTGCTGCCCGACGCGCGCCTGCGTGCTGACGGGGCTGTATCCGCACCAGGCCGGGGTCGGGCACATGATGGAAGACAGAGGCTTGGAGGGATACCAGGGCTGCCTCAATCATCAGTGCGCGACCATCGCCGAGGTGCTCAAGCCGGCCGGCTACGGGACGTATGCCGTGGGCAAATGGCACGTCTCGCGCCACGACACGCCTACCGGCGCGAAGGACAATTGGCCGCTGCAGCGCGGATTCGATCGGTATTACGGCACGCTTCGCGGGGCGGGCAACTACTTCGATCCCGGCTCGCTCATGCGCGACAACACGATGATCTCGCCGCTGGCCGATCCGCTCTACAAGCCGGATGAGTTTTACTACACGCACGCCATCACCGAGCACGCGTGCCGTTTCATCGACGATCACCACCGCCAGCAGGATGCCAAGCCGTTTTTCATGTATGTCGCCTATACCTGTGCCCATTGGCCGATGCATGCGCTGGAGCGCGACATCGCCAGGTACAAGGGCAAGTACGACGGCGGCTACGAGCCGATTCGCGCCCGGCGATTTGCGCGGCTCAAGGAGCTTGGGCTGATCAACCCCGCGTGGGACCTCAGCCCGCAGCAGGGCGACTGGTCGAAGGTTGCCCACAAGGCGTGGGAGGCGCGCTGCATGGAGGTGTATGCCGCGATGATCGACGCGATGGACCAGGGCATCGGGCGGATTGTCAAGACGCTTCGCGACAGCGGGCAGCTCGACAATACGCTGATCCTGTTCCTGCAGGACAACGGCGGCTGCCAGGAAGCCATCGGCCGGGCCGGCAACATGACCCGGCCGGCGCAGCCGACGCTGCCGAAGATCGCGCCCGATGTGGTACGGCTGGATGTCCGGCCAACGCAGAACCGCGCGGGCATTCCGACGCTGCAAGGGCCCAACATCATGCCCGGCCCGGAAGACACGTACATCTCCTATGGCATGAGCTGGGCCAATGTCTCCAATACGCCGTTCCGCGAGTACAAGCACTTCGTACACGAGGGCGGAATCTCCACGCCGCTGATCGCGCACTGGCCGGCCGGCATCGACCGGCGCGGGCAGATCGAGAACCAGAGCGGGCATCTCATCGACATCATGGCGACGTGCGTCGATCTGGGCGGGGCCGAATATCCCGCGAAGAACAAGACCGGAGCGATCCCGGCGATGGAAGGCCGGAGCCTCGTGCCTGCCTTCGCCGGCAAGCCGATCCAGCGCGAGGCGATCTTCTGGGAACACGAAGGCAACCGCGCCCTGCGCGTGGGCAAGTGGAAGCTGGTCGCCAAGAACCCGGCCGGCAAGTGGGAACTCTACGACATGGAGAAAGATCGCACCGAGATGCACGACCTGGCGGCGGCGCAGCCCTATCGCGTGAAGGAGATGTCCGGGACGTGGGCGGCGTGGGCCAAGCGTACGCACGCGCTGCCGTGGCCATGGCGGCCGCAATACGGGGTCGGTCCCGCCACGATGTTGTCGAGTCTCATCTTCGATCTGAAGAGTGGTGATGATCTGCGTGTCGAGGAAGCCCCGCCCATCGTCGGCCGGAGTATCCGCATTTCGGCGACGCTGACGGCGCTGGGCGAGGGAGTCATCGTGGCGCAGGGCGGCACCCGCCAGGGATATGCGCTGTACATCAAGGATGGCATTCTGAAGCTGTCCACGCGGCACAACGGCACGCTGATGACGGTGGCCGCGCCGGCGAAGCTCGACGGCGAGCAGGTGCAGGTGCAGGCGACGCTCGCCAGGGATGGGACCATCACGCTGCGCGGATGGCAAGGAACTTGCCACGGGCAAGTCGCCCGGGCCGATTCCCCAGCGGCCGGGCGACGGCCTGCAAGTTGGCCAGGACCTCAACAGCCCCGTCGGGCCGTATCAGCCGCCGTGCAGGTTCACGGGCAAGATCGACAGCGTGAGGATTGAGCTGGACTACGCGCAGTGATCCGCCGGCGCCGCCAGCCTGGGCCAGCTACCCGCCCGCCAAGGCCCTGAGGCCTGCGCAACAGGTCTGGCCGACGGATTGATGTAGCCATATGCTACGCCGTTTCCGGCAGCGACATGCAGAAGATGATCGTGTGGCCGGCAACCTACGGCACGTTCAACGTGAAAGAGGATGGGGCGTGGGCGACGTTTGAGTGACGGCGGCAACGACAAGCTCAACGTTGGCTAATGAAGTTGTTGGGAAAGGAGAAGGCATGAGACGTTCATTGTTGGTGGTTGTTGGGATGTCGCTAGCTGTGTTGTCGCTTGCCGTGTCCGTTCCGGCAAAAGAGGCAACGCGTGTGCCGGCCCAGGAAGCCAAGCCGGCCATCGCAGGCGCCGACGAGGTCACGATCAAGGGCGTGATGATGTGCGAGATATGTTGCACGCGCGACCTGGCCGGAGAGGCCGCAAAAGAGGCGGAAAAGACGCTGGCGCTGTTTGCCCTGGAAGGGACCCCCGAGGTGACGGCCGCATTGGACGGCATTATGAAGGAGTACTATTCCGGCGACAGCATTGATGCCGATCAGGCACGGAAGGTTCAGGAGGAGTTCGAGAAGCGATTGAAGTACTACATCGCGCCCGGCGAACTCACCCGGAAGAAGGAGAACGGCGCCCGATGGTGGAATCCGGCGAAGGCCGTGACGGGCGTCGTTTCCGAAAAGGATGGGAAGAAGTGGATTACGCCGAGCAAGATCACGGACGCCAGGCTCAAGTATCCGGACAAGATGCTGGCGCCCGACAAACCTCTTGCCCAGCCCGGGGAACGGCCATTGGCCATCAAGGTCAACGATACGTTGTCCCTGAAGTGCATCCTGTTGCCGGCCGGGAAATACCTTGCGGGCGTCCCGTTCTACGCTACCTATGATTGTGACGGGCGATACGACGACGACTATCCGGCAGTGTTGACGCTGACCAGGTGCTTCTACCTGGCCGAGATTCCGGTGACTCAGGAGGTGTACGAGTCGGTCATGGGAAAGAACCCCAGCGATCAGAAGGGGCCCCAGATCCCGGTCACTCAAGTTCCATGCGTTGACATCCAGAAGTTCTGCCGGATTCTCTCGGAAAAGAATGGCCGGAAGGTGCGCCTCCCCACCCAAGCCGAATGGGAATACGCGGCCCGCGTAGGCACATCCAATCCGCCATTTGTCCGGAAGTACAAGGACCAGATTAACGCAGCCCCGGACGGCAAGACGATCTTGCCGGTGAAATCCAGGAAGCCGAATGCGTGGGGCTTGTATGACATGATTATCAGCGGCGCATGGGAAATCATAGGCGATGCGCGGCAGTTCTCCCGCAAGGACACGGTTGATCCGCACTACCCAACTCCCTGCGAGAAGGAGGAGACGGCTGGCAGGAAACACGATCACAACGCCATGGGTCGCGCTTTCTCGTTCGCCACAACGCGCGAGGGAGTCGGCGATGGGAGCGGAAAGGGCTACGGACTGACCAGATTCCGCGTGGCCGTGGAGGCCACGCCGGAAGAGATCGCCGAAATGGAGAAGGCGGCCAAGAGATAGCCTGTTCCACGGTTCACAAGATGGCGAAGGAGGATCATGTCAACGAGAACAACGATCGCGCATGCACTGCTGGCGGTGATTGTTCCAGGAATGGCTCTTGCCGCAGAGGCGAACAAGCAACCGCGCGCCGCCGCACCCGAATGGCCCAACTGGCGCGGGCCTACGCATGATGGGATCTCCACAGAGAAGGGCTGGCTTACCGACTGGCCGAAGGAGGGATTCAAAGAACTCTGGAAGACTGAGGTGGGCCCCGGCCACGCTGGCGTGGCCGTTCAGGCTGGCAAGGTCTACGTCATGGGACGGGACAGGAAGCAAGATGTCATCTTCTGTGTTGACGTCGATACGGGAGCGATGGTCTGGAAACACGCGTATCCGGCCGCGGACTCATCTTATGGACAAGGGCCTCGCGCAACGCCGGCGGTTGACGGCAAGGCCGTCTATACGCTGAGCGCGGATGGGCAGGCATTTTGCCTCAGCGCGGCTTCGGGACAGGTGATCTGGAGCAAGAACTTTCATAAGGAACTGAACCTGGCGATGCCGATCCAGAATTTCTCGACCGCCCCGATTCTCGACGGGGAACTGCTGCTGTTGAACATGGGAGAATCGGGACTGGCATTGGACAAGAAGACGGGCAACGTCGTGTGGAAGAGCGATGGCGATTCGAGCTACTCCTCGCCGGTGCCATTCACCCTGGCGGGCAAGCGTTGCGTGGCCCTGTTCGCCGCCAACGGGTTGGTTGTCGTGGATCTGGCCGACGGCCGAAGAATCGCCTCGTACGAGTGGAAGACCCTGCAAAACGCCAACTGCGCCGACCCGGTGATCGTGGGAGACGCGATCTTCATCACCTCAAGCTATGGCCGTGGATGCGCCCTGATTGACGTCAGCGGCGGTAACGCCGCGGTCAGGTGGAAGAAAGGGTTCGAATGCCACTATGCCAGTCCCGTGCTGGTGGGCGACAGCCTCTACATGCTTGCCGGAACGGGTTGGCTGAAGGCCGATCTTGTTTGCGTGAGCGTAAAAGACGGATCGCCCCGATGGAGACAGAAGGATGTGGGAAGCGGCGGCCTCATGGTGGCGGACGGGAAGCTGATCGTGCTGTCCCGCGGCGGCAATTTGATTCTGGCGGAAGCGTCTCCAATCGGCTACGCCGAGATCGCGCGGGCGAAGATATTCCCGGTGGGAGACTGTTGGAATAGTCCCGTGCTCTGCGATGGCCGCATATACGCCCGGAACGAGAAAGGAACCTTGGTCTGCCTCGACGTGCGGGGAAACAGTATCGGCGAGCCATGATCCCTGGCGTGCATGGGCGAACTTGAGGAAGGAGTATCGATGCCAAAGACAAATCTGATTGCGGTGATGTGCGTGGTGTCATGCCTGTTGGCGATCCGTGCGGCCGGCGCGGCTCAAGGCGCGGCGCCGATCGCCATTTACGACCTGGCGGCGCTGCCGGACGGGCAGTTCGAGGCGTGGTCCGGCCCAGCCGACGAGGGCGGCGTAAAGTGCCGCAAGGCCCTGGCCGGGAAGACGTGCATCGCCCGCATCAAGGCGTGGTGGAAGGACGGCGACCTGCGTCCGGCCGAAGGGCGACAGGTTCGTCCTGGAGGTGAAGTACAAGGATGTGCTGGCCAAGCCGGCGAAGTTCCACATTTTCAGCGGCATCGGCTAGAGCTTTGGCTTCTGGGCAATCCATCAGTTCGGCGGCGCCAACGACGGACAGTGGAAGACGGCCGCCATTCCCGTGCCGTGGGACATGGTGGCCCGGCTGGTCAGCTCTCTGGACAGTGCCCGCAACATGCCCGAGATGACGGCGTTTGCGATTTCGGCCGGCGCGGACCTGCCCGTGGCTTCGGTGACAGTTCGCAAAGCCGCGCCCGAGGACGAGGCGCGTTTCTACGCCGAGTGCCGGGCGCTCATCGCCGCCGAACAGGCGGATGCGCGGGCCAAGACCCCGACGCTCGCGGTGAAGAATCCGCCGGCCGTCAGCGGGCCGATGGCGGCCTTCCCATGGGAGCCGATGTGCCGGCTGTTCCAGAACTGCGCGGGCGTGGCCGGCGAGATGGGCAAGCCCGTGAAGGTGCGGATGTGCCTGGGCGAGCTTGAGCCCGGCTCGTTCGGCGTCTATGCCAACGGCATAGCGCTGACCGGCGTGGACTATCGAGGTCGGCCCGCTGACAGACGCCGCCGGCAAGAGTCTCAAAGCGACGGTAGAGCGGCGCACGGCGGAGTACAGCCTGCTGGACGGGCAGTGGACCCCGATTCGCCTCTGGCCGGCCTATGCCGTGGACATCCAGCCAGGGCGGTCGCACTGGTTCTACTTCAACCTCGAGACCAGGCGGGGCGAGACTGCGCCGGGGCTGTACAAGGGCAAGATTCTCATCAGCGCCAAGGAGGCGAAGACGGAACTGCCGCTGGAGGTGGAGGTCCTGCCGGTGGACCTGCTGACCATGGACGAGGCCGGCATCACCATGTTCGGCTGCTACGATCGCCTGCCGCCGCTGCACGACGTGGAGTTCCAGCGCCGCTACAACTACGGCGGGGCGCTGCTCTGGTACAACGGATTTCAGATTCCCATTGCCCTGAAGGATGGCAAGCTCGTCTTTGACTTCACCTACGCCGATGACTGGATGAAGGGCGCCCGCAAACGCGGCTTCACCGGCGCGATCTGGTATCTCGGCGGCGACCCTTTCCGCATGCCATCCTCGCTGAAAGTCTGGGCACATCTGGGAACGCTCGGCAAGAAGATGTCGTTCGGTGATTGGTGCAACGCCCAGAAGGGCAAGGACGCCGTGCTGCCCGAGACGCGCAAGCTGTTCGTCGAGTGGATGCGGCAGGTGAACGCGCACGCCGTTGACAACGGCTGGCTGGAGCTATTCCCCACGCCGCACGACGAGCCGCAGAAATGGGCCAGCACCGGCGCGTGGATCAAGCCGTTCTTCAAGGATGCCTGCGCCGCCATCCGCGAGGCCGACCCGCGCATTCGCGTGTATGGCTGCATCCATCACGTCAAGGGCTGGAAGGGCGTGCCGGACCTGTGGAAAGTCTTCATCGACGATATCGACGTGTACAACACCAACGCCATCGGCGAGGATCCGGACGTGGGCAACAAGATCAGGGCCGCCGGCGCGGAATCGGTCAAGCGAGGCGGCAAGGACAAGCTCTTCTGGCAATACACCGGCCTGGGCGGCGGCGTGCCCGACTCGCAGCGATTCTCGTTCGGCTTCTTCTACGGCGCGTTCGGCTCGACCGGCTGCACGGCCTGGGCGTACAACTGGAACGACACATGGGACCTCTCCGGGCGAAAGGGCGACCTGGCCGTTACCGCCTGGCCAACGGCGTACCAGACCATCCCCTCGCCGTGGATGGAGGCGCAGCGCGAGGGACTGGATGACCGGCGGATCATCGCAACCTACCAGAAGCGATTCGCGAAGGACGGGGAGGCCATGAAAGGCCTGGCGGGGATTCTCGAAGAAGCGAAAACAAGCCGGTCGAAGAAGAGCGGGAACAACCAGGAGGCCGGGTTCTTCGACTCGGTGGATGACGTGGCGAAGCTGACAGGTTGGCGCAACACGTTGCTGGACCGGCTGGCGGCGGCCGCGAAGCCATAGCGGCTGCGGGCTGCGCGGGTGCGAGGGCCAAGGCGACCGTGCCCAGCCCGAGTTGCAGCGCGCGTTGACGGGAGAGTTCGGTGGAAGATGGCATGGTGTCACCCGATCGAGTCGTGTAACGGAGGAAAGCGATGAGCAAGTGGCTTGTTCTGGCAACGATTCTGGTTGCGATTAGCGCCGGGAGGGCCTCGACCGCCGAAACCCGCGAACTGCACGTCAAGAGCCCCGCCCCCGGCATGCGCTTCACCGCGGGGTTGACAATCCAGGTGTGGGCCGATGTCATACCGCGGGACGACGATCATCCGAGTTGGCCGCGGGCGGAGTGTTTCTGGGACGACCAGATGGTCGGCAGCCGCGTCAACGGTAACAACAAGGCCTACGACTACTTCCTATCTACCGTGCCGGCGGCGAATGTGACGCCGGGAGTCCACAACCTGAAGCTAACCACCAAGACCAAAGCAATAGTCTCCACCGTCCGGCAATGTATGCTCATTTGGAGTTGAACATGAAGATCAAATTGCCGCTGATTCTCGGCATCCTTCTCGTCACAGGGGCGCGAGCCTCGGCCCAGGTCAACCTGCTGCCCCAGGGGAGTTTTGTCGACCCCGGCGCCAATACGGAGTGGGCCCAGGGGTTCGATATTCCGCGGAACCAGGAGTTCCAGGTCGTCTCGGAAGGCGGCAAGCGCTGGCTGCGGATCGAGAATCGCGACCCGGCTCGTCAGGTTCGACTCCGTACACGCCTACGTGAAACTCACGCCGCAGATTGCGTCCCTGAGCATCTCAGTCCGCATGAGGGCCACGAACCTCAAGCCGGGCAAGGAGGGCTGGCACGACGCGCGCGTGGCGATGAGTTTCGAGGGAGTGGCGTCCGGGTTCGCCCCGCAAGTGCCGGAACTCAGGGCCGACTCCGATTGGGTGACGCAGGTGGTGGAGTTGAAGGTGCCCAAGGGGGCGACGCGGCTGAATATCCAGCCGGCGCTGTTCCGCTGTACAGGCGTGTTCGAGATCGCCGACTTGACGGTCACGCCTCAACTGGCAGCGCCGACGAAGCTGGCGGACGCCGCGCTGCTGGCCGGCGTCAGCCTGGACTGGGACAAGACGAAGGTCGTGGCGGTCAATGCCAGGCGGGCGCAGGTGGCCCTGGACGGCATCTGGCGCTTCATTCCCGCCACCGAAGGAAGCGACGTTCCCGCGAAGGTGGGCTGGGCCTATATCAAGGTCCCGGGTAGTTGGCAGAATGCTCAGGGCAAGCGCTCCGATTTCCTTGCCGTCGGCGGTGGCCCGCAGTGGGACCTGTACGATGGGGCGACAGTGACGCGGGCCTGGTACGAGCGGCAGGTGCTGATCCCGGCCGAATGGCAGGGCCGCGTGATCAGCCTGCGCTTCGATCGCGTGTGTACGGATGCGATGGTCTATGTCAACGGGACGCAGTGCGGGCAGATTGCCTGGCCATGGGGCTCGGTGGACATCACCTCAGCGGTGAAGCCGGGGCAAATGGCGGATATTCGCGTGCTGGTGGCGGCCATCGCCGATGCGGAAAAAGTGGGAACGTTCTGGCAGAGTGCCTTGAGCAATACGGTTTCGTTTGCGTCCGCCAAGCTGAAGACGCGGGGGCTGACCGGCAGCGTGTTCCTGGAGAGCCGCGGCTCGGAGGCGCGGGTAACCGATGTCTTCGTCCGCACTTCAACCCGCAAGAAGGAAATCGCCGTGGACGTGGAGCTGAGCGGCGTAACGCAGGCGGGGCCGGTGGAGATCGTCGCGGACATGCTCAATGAAAAGGGCGAGGTGGAGAAGAGCTTCACGGCGAAGGCGGCCGTGGAGGCCAAGGCGACGCGGAGCGTGAGTCTCTCCTGGCCATGGGATAACCCGCGCGTGTGGGATGTGGGCCAGCCCAACTTGTATACGCTGCGGCTGACCGTAAAGGGCGCGGGCGTGGATGACCAGTACAATCAGGAATTCGGATTCCGGGAGTTCTGGGCGGAGGGACGCAAGTTCTTCCTCAACGGAAGCGAGATCCACCTGCGGCAGGGGCCCTTCTACTACGGCCCGCGCATGCAACTGGGGGAGAATTTCTGGGAGATGGGGCCTGAAACCGTCGATGCCCGTGGCGATGCCGCGGACTCGGCGAAAAGTCTCGACGAGGCCGATCGCAAGGGGTACGTGGTGGCGCAGTATGTCCTGGACTGCGCCAGGTACATGATCGATTCGCGCTACCGCCTCACATGGGAGCAGAACCAGCCGCGTGCGATGGAGCGCGCGGCCGTGTGGATGCGTCATTACCGCAACCATCCCTCCATCGTCATGTGGGTTGCCGGCTTCAACTTCTTCAACAACGCGGTGGATGCCGACCCGCGCCACGTCGGCCGGCGCGACTGGGAGAAGTCCGGCGGGCGCTGGCAGCAGCTCATGGCAGCCAGCAGGCAGATGTTCGACGGGCTTAAGAAGCTGGACCCGACGCGGGTTTATTACAGCCACGCCGGCGCCTACACGGGCGATGTCTATACGATGAACTGCTACCTCGATCTCATTCCGCTGCAGGAGCGCGAGGACTGGCTGAGCGAATGGGCGAAGAGCGGCGAGATGCCGGTTTCCATGGTCGAGTTCGGCACGCCGATGGACTGCACATTCCGGCGCGGGCGCAACGGATTCACCACCAACATCACCAGCGAGCCGCTGTTGACGGAATTCGCTGCGATCTATTTCGGCAACGATGCCTATACGTCGGAGGAGCCCAAGTACCGGCAGTATCTGCACGACCTGTTCCGCAGCGGGATGCTCTACGAGAGCTCGGAGAACCGCCTGGATGAGTACGCCAACAACCACAAAATCCAGCAGCTTTATCGCACCAATACGTGGCGAAGCTGGCGGACGGCCGGTTTGCCGGGCGGGCTGCGCACGTGGTCGTGGATGCAGGATGCGCTGAAGGAGGTCAACTTCCCGACGCTGGCGTGGATTGCCGGTTCCGCAGAGGCGTACACGGCTAAGGACCACCACTTCAGGGCGGGGCAGAAGGTCGAGAAGCAGATCGTCCTGATCAACGACACGCGGCAGACGCAGAGCTTTACCGCCGGCTGGATCGCAACGGTGGGGGGGAAGGAAGTGGGCAGAGACGAACTGCGCGGTAATCTGGCCGTTTCCGAGATCCGGCTAATTCCGTTCCAGTTCACCGCGCCGGGCGTGGAAGCCGGTGGCAAGACGGACGGGCAGATCACGCTGGCCGCGGCGATCGGGGAGGGCAAGCATCAGGATACGTTCGCGCTCCGGGTCTTTGGCGAGGACCGGCCGGGCGACGGCGAGATTGCGGCGGTGGATCCGGAGGGGGTGACCACCAAGATGCTGGCCGACCTCGGCTACAAGACCCACCCGTGGAGCGTGCCGCCCCGGCCGCGCTTCGTCCCGGATGCCCGAAACATCATCCACCGACGCGGCCGGGGCGGCACGCGCCACTCCGCTCGTCGTCCTCGGCCGCAACGCGCTGAAGAATGATCCAACAATCGGCCCGAAGCTCGAGGCCTATGTGCAGGCGGGAGGGCGGGCGCTGATCTGTGCGCAGGACCCGGCGTGGATGACACAGGCCCTGGGGTGGCAGGTGTGTCCGCATGTGAGCCGACGTGTCTTCACCATGAGTTCACCGGTCACCGACGGGATCGATCGCGAGGACCTACGCGACTGGACAGGCAGCAGCACCCTGATCGAAGCCCACCCGCAGTACGTGCCGGGAACTTACCTCAAAGGCAACGAAGGAGACCAGCCGTACGCCGGATGGCACTGGGGCAACCGGGGCGCGGTGAGCAGCGCGGCCATCGAGAAGCCCCACCGCAGCGGCTGGCGTCCGCTGCTGGAATGTGAGTTCGACCTGAGCTATTCGCCGCTGATGGAGCTCGACTATGGCCAGGGACGGGTGACGCTCTGCACGCTCGACCTGGAAGACCACGTGCCGGCCGACTCGGCGGCGCGGCGCATTGCGGGCCGGATTATTGACTACTCGGCGCACGCTCCGCTGTCGGCCCGGGCGGCCAAGGTGGAGTACGTCGGCGGCGCCGACGGCGCGGCGTGGCTGGACCGGATCGGCGTGAGCTATCAACGATCGGCCACGCTGAACACGGACGCAGCACTGCTGCTGATCGGGCCGGATGCGGCCATCGAGTGGGCCGCGCTTGGCGCGTACCTGGAAAAAGGCGGCAAGGCGTTCTTCCTGCCACGTTCGCAGGCCGAGGGGCCGCTGGGCACGACCTTGAAACCGGCCGCCGCCCAGTTCGCCGGGTCGCTCTCAGCGCCGGCGTGGCCCGAGACCAGGGGCCTCAGCGCCTCTGATCTTCGCTGGCGCAGCTATTTGAACACGCCTCCGTGGGTGCTGAGCGCCGGGGCGGAGATCGGAGCCGATGGGCTGATCGGCCGGAAGACGATGGGAAAGGGCATGGCGATCTTCTGCCAGGTGGACCCGGATTGCTTCCGCGCGGATGAGAAGACGTATTTCCGCTACACGCGCTGGCGGTCCACCCGGGCCGTGGCGCAACTGCTGGCCAACCTGGGCGCCAGCTTCGCGGTGGACAGTCGGATATTCCATCCCTTGGACACCTGGGTCCTGGACCTGGATGGCATGTGGCAGATGAAGGTGACGCTCAAGCTGCCCCCCGCGGCCAGCGACACCACGGCGCATCCCGATCCGGGCATCACGCCGGCCGCGAAGGAGCTGCTTGGGCAGAGCGTGCCGGCCGAGGGATGGACGGCGGTGAAGCTGCCCCAACTCCTGCCGTTCTTCAAAGACAACGACGGCGAGGCGGTGTTCCGCAAGGAGATCGACATTCCGGCCAGCGAGGCGGGCAAGGACATGGCGCCTGGCGCTCGGCGTGCTCGATGATTTTGACACTACGTTTTTCAACGGCGTGGAAATCGGGCACACGGACATCAAGACGGCCAACTGGTGGCAGACGCCGCGCAACTATGTGGTGAGCGGAAAGCTGGTCAAGGCCGGCAGGAACATCGTGAGCGTGCGGCTGTTCGATCGCTTCAACGACGGCGGTTTCGCGGGCAACGGGGGCTTACCCATGTTGCTCAGGCCCAAGCCCGAGGCATCCGGAGCTTTGCAGTATTACCATCCCGACTATATCACCGGGTTCTTCATGGGAGATAATCCCTACCGCTATTACCGGTGGTAGGCGGTGAAGAGGCGAAATCAATCAGGTATAATCCAGCGTAGTCGCTGGGCAATGGCTAGATCGCGACCTCGGGACCGGCCGATTAGGAAAGAACCATGAAAGACCGCATCACCGTCAACCCGAACATTCATTTTGGGAAGCCCTGCGTGGCAGGCACCCGAATTCCGGTGCAGAGCGTTCTTGAGCTGATCCGCGAGGGCCTCTCCTTCGCTGAGATCACCCGGGACTATTACCCCGCACTGGAGCCGCAGGATATTCGTGCGTGCATCCAGTACGCGATGGACGTGGTGGCCGCGGAGGACATACACCTCGCAACGACACCATGAAATTCCTTGCGGACCAGGACGTCTACGCCAGCACGATTGGGGTGCTGATGCGCCTGGGGCATGAAGTTGTTTCAGTCGGTCAACTCGGGCTGGCCAAGGCAGAGGACTCGGAGTTGCTCCGCGTTGCACATCAAGAAGCGCGAATCCTCGTGACTCGCGACCGCGACTTCGGAGGGATTGTCTTCGTTCAGGGCGGCGGACCCGGCGTGATCTACCTCCGCATCCTGCCGTCAACGCAGATCGCCGTGCATGCCGAACTGCAGCGAGTTCTGGAATCGTACGGCGAGCAGGAACTGCGGAGATCATTCGTTGTCATTGAGCCCGGGCGGCATCGCATTCGGAAAGTGGCTCCAGCGAAGTAGACATGTGACCGCGTAACTCGAAAGGCCGACTCCGTGCAACCTGTCATCGAAATGCTGGGACTGAGCGTGCGATTCGGCCGTCACGATATCCTCAATGAACTAAGCGTCGCTCTTTCCGGCCGCACCATCGGGCTGCTCGGGCCGAATGGCGCGGGGAAGTCAACCTTGATCCGGGCGCTCTGGGCCTCTGCCCTGTTGCATCGGGCACCGCGAGGATCTTCGGCCAGGATATCCGTCGCGAGATGCGGCATATCCGCACGACGGTCGGCTACATGCCGGAGGACGAGGCGTTTGTCGCCAACATGACGGCCGTGTCCTTCGTGCGCATGATGGGAGAGCTGTCGGGTCTGCCGTCGGATTCCGCGCTTGAACGAGCGCACGAAGTGCTGTTCTACGTGGGGCTGGGCGAGGCGCGCTATCGCCAGCTCGGCACCTATTCGCTGGGCATGAAGCAAATGGCCAAGCTCGCCCAGGCGATCGTGCATGGCCCGCGGTTGGTGATCCTCGACGAGCCGACCAATGGCCTGGATCCGCCCGCGCGCCAGCGAATGATCCGGCTGATTCGCGACATGAAGGGCTCCGGGCAGATGCGCCTGGTGCTGTGTTCGCATCTATTGCGCGACGTGGAAGAGACCTGCGACGAGGTTCTGATCCTCAAGCAGGGCCGCGTCGTTCATCAGGCCAATCTCGAAGTCGAGCGACGGGCCAACAAGCGGTTCGTCGAGATGGAAACAGCCGGAGGCAATGACGCCGGCCTGGCCGAGGCACTCGCCGACATCGGTTGCGAGTGTGTTGCGACAGGCGCCGGACGATTCAAGATGGTTCTCCCGGAAGGCTTCGAGTTGCGCAGGATCTACCGTCTGATGGCCCAGCGCGACCTGCAACTGCGGCGATTGAGCTATCGTCGCGACACGCTGGAAGACATCTTCCTGAAAGCAATGCAAGAGTGACATGGCGATCTACAGGCACAACTACACCGCCTACGTCGGCCGGGTGACGCACCGCTGGTTGCGGCTGCTGATCCTGACGCGGTACAACTGGACGCGCCTGTTCCAGTCCAGGTTCCTGGTCCTCTTCATGGCCCTGTGCCTGTGCTATCCCCTTGTATGTCTGGCCCTGATCTACCTGTCGCACAATGCCCTGTTTTTGGCCCTGGGGGGCTTCCGGGGCGGTGCGCTGCTTGAGATCAACGGCAGGTTCTTCTATTTCTTCTCGGTTGTTCAGGGTGCCATGGCGTACCTGTTGACGGCGATGGCCGGGCCGACGCTGGTGTCGCCGGACCTGGTCAACGGCGCGATGCCCCTCTATCTCTGCCGCCCGTTTTCGAGGGGTGAGTATGTCGCCGGAAAGATGGGCGTGCTGCTGGGCATGCTCGCTCTGATCACGTGGATACCGGGTCTGGCCCTCTACGCGATCCAGGCGGCCCTGGGGGGCTGGGCATGGTTCAGCGCGAATATCTGGCTGGCGTGGGCGATCCTCTTCGGGCTCTTCATCTGGACCGTGGTCTTGTCGATGATCGCACTGGCGCTGTCGGCGTGGGTGAAATGGAAGATCGCCGCCGGTGCGCTTGTGCTGGGCGTCTTCTTCGCCGGCGCGGGCTTCGGAGCGGCCATCAACGGCGTCATGCGCACCAGTAACGGGGCCCTGATCGACCTGACACAGGTGATCCACACCATCTGGGCCGACCTGATGCGGTACGACTCCGGCACCGATATGCCGTTGAACCACGCCTGGCTCGTCCTGGCCGCGACGTGCCTGCTCTGTCTATGGCTGCTGGCCAAACGCATCCGCGCCTTCGAGGTGGTCAAGTGAGCGACGACCGGATCATCTTCGACAGCGTATCCCGCTTCTACGGCGAGGTGCTGGGCGTCAACCGCGTCACGCTTTCGATACCGCCGGGAATCACCAGCCTCGTCGGCCCCAATGGCTCGGGGAAGACGACGCTGATGAACCTGATGTCGGGGCTTATCCGCCCGACGCGGGGCTCGATCCGGGTGCTGGGGATTGAGCCGTCGCAGCCGCAGACGCTCTTTCGCATGCTCGGCTACTCGACGCAGTTTGACTCGTTTCCCCGTGGCGTCACGGGCCTGGAGTTCATCAGCTCTTTCCTGGGCCTGTTCGGCCATTCACCGGCGAAGCGACGGACGCTTGCGATGCAGGCGATTGAGCGCGTGGGGATGAGCGATGCTGCCGGCCGCAAGATCGCCGCCTACAGCAAGGGCATGCGCCAGCGCATCAAGCTGGCGCAGGCGATTGCGCACGACCCGAAAGTGCTGGTCCTCGACGAGCCGCTCAACGGGCTCGACCCCCTGATCAGCGCCCAGACGATCGCGCTGTTCCGGCAATACGGCGCCGAGGGACGCCACGTGATCGTCTCCAGCCATGTCCTGCACGAGGTGGACCTGATCTCCGACCAGGTCGTTCTTCTGAGCAACGGCTACGTGGTTGCCGAAGGACAGATTCGCGAGGTGCGCTCCAATATCCAGGAACGGCCGATGCAGGTGCTGATCCGCTGCGACCGCCCCGGCGCCCTGGCCTCCAGGCTGTTCGAGCAGGACCACGTGGTGGAAGCGCAGGTACTGCCCGAGGGTGGAGCATTGCTCGTGAAAACGCGCGATCCCGACGCGTTCTACCGAATGCTGAACGAGATCGCGCTGGGCGACATCTCGATCGACGGCATCGCCCCCGCGGACGATGATGTGCATTCGGTCTACGGGTACTTGATCGGCGGCGAGGAGGCCTCGCGATGATCGGCCAGTGGCTGACACAGATTCTCTCCGTCGCACGCCTGGAGATCAGCAAGACCTTCTTCGCGCGGCGCGGCTTGTGGGTCTATCTGCTGGCGCTGGCGCCGGTGCTGCTCTTCCTGGCCCATTCAGTTCGCGCGCTGCGCGAGCGGCAGCGGCTGGAGAAGCTGGCGGCCGCGCATCCAATCCCGGCCGCGACGCTGCGTTCGGTTCGCGAGGGCCAGAGCCTTGACGAAGTCGTAAAGCGGCTGGGTGAGCCGTACGCGAGTCGCGTGGGGCATCACCGGCACGAAGGCGGTCGATTGGTCGAGTACGGATTCTACAAATACACCGACGGCCGCAGCGATGTCACGCTTCGCTTCGTAGATGGGAAGCTGGCGTACATCGGCCGCAACGATCCATCGAGCTTGCCCCAGGAGACGCTCATTTTCGCCACGATGTTCCAGTTCTACTTCCTGCGGCTGGCGGTCTTCTTCGGCTGTGCGGGCATCTTCGTAAACCTCTTCCGGGGCGAGATGCTGGACAAAAGCCTGCACTTCTACCTGTTGACACCGATCCGGCGAGAGATCCTGATGATAGGCAAATATCTGGCCGGCGCGATCGCGACGGTGGTCATCTTCACGGCCAGCGCCGCGCTGCAACTGCCGGTGATGCTCTGGCAGTTCAGGGGACCGGAACTCGGCGGCTATCTCGCCGGGCCGGGCTGGGGGCACATCGCGGCATATCTGGGTGTTACAGCGCTGGCGTGCGTGGGCTACGGCAGCATTTTTCTGGCCGCCGGTTTGCTCTTTCGCCGCCCCATCATCCCGGTGGCCGTGGTCTTGATATGGGAGAGTGTCAGCCTGTTCGTTCCCGCGGCGTTGAAGCAGATCAGCCTCATCTACTATCTGCAGTCGCTGTGCCCCGTGGTCGCGCCGCCGGATGAGCAGATGCCGTTGTTGTGGAGGCTCCTGGTCTCTACCGCGCAACCCCCCAGCGTCACCGTGGCCATCGGCAGCGTCGCGGTCCTCACTGTGGTCGTGTTGGTCATCGCGGGGCTGCGCTCACGAACACTGGAGATCAACTACAGCGCGGACTGAGCGGGCTACGCGAGTGCCGAGGCCTACGGCTTGGGCTCTCCCGCCGATAGCAGCAGGTACATCGTGGTGGCCGGCAGCTTCACCGTCGCCTTGCCGCCGGCCTGCTTGAACTCAACGGGTGCGTCGGTGGGCATTCCATTGACGTCCAGCAGCGTGGCCTTGGTCAGGGCGGGGTTGGCTACCGTTACGGTCCCGTCGGCGTTCTCTATCTGGAATGGCAGCTTGCCGGTATCCAGAATCCGCCACGCGGGCACTTGTTTGCCCTCGTACTTCGCGCCCGTCGGGAACACCTTCCAGCCCGTTGGCCGACAGGTGGTGCCGACCTGCACCAGCAGCTTGGCCGACTCCTTGATCGGCTTGCCGTCCAAGGAGATGACGACGACCGAGGCGTAGGCATTGCCACAGGCGATCTCGACGTCCGAGAGCTTCTGAGCGCCGGCGTCTTTGAGGAACCCGGCGGCCGCCTGGACGGCAGGGGCGTCCACGCGGTAGACGCCCCTGCCGTAATCGGTGGTGATCTGCCCTGTGATGCTGTGGACGGTCTTGTTGGCGCGATCGATGTACCTGGCCAGGTCGGCCACTTCGCTCTTGGCGGGGTCGCTGTCGTAGACCACGCGAATGGCCCCGACCAGGTGGGCCAGTGGATCGACGGCCGTCTTGATCTTTTCGGTAAGCACCATGTTGCCGGTGTCGCGGTTGGGATCCCAGCCGCTTTCCTCGGAGACCACCGGCACCTTGCGGCCAAAGACATTTTGCAGGCTGCGGTGCTCGACGACGGCCGGCGAGCCCTGCTTGACCAGGCCCTGGCGATAGATCAGGGCGGCCGCGGGGAACTGGCCCAGCAGCATTGGCGTGTTCCACGACCACTTGTAGTTGTGCGAGTTGGCCCAGTTGCCCAGTCCCGACACCGACCAGAAGGCGCCGTTCATGCCGGTGAGCGCCATCTGCGAGGCGATCATCAGCGGGCCTTCCGACTGGTACAGGTCGGGCGGAGTCCAGAGCGTTTCGGGGATGATGAACGGCCGGCCGACGGGCTGCCGCAGGCTGGTGGGCAGCTTGGTCGGCTCGCGGATCATCGACACATCGGTGTAGTAATGCTCGGGCATGATGATCCAGCCGTTGTTCACGCCGCTGTGGAGCCCGCCGGTGTAGATGTTCCGGGCGACGATGTCAGTGGACATGTACGACCAATACTCGGCGTCCTGGCAGAGCACGGTGTCCACCGTCCGCCAGTTGCCGGCATTGATGAGCTGCTTGCAGCCCAACTCCTCGCGGTAGAACCTGGCCATGTCGGCGTTGAACTTGTACATCAACTCGGCCAGGAATTGAGTCTGGTCGGCCGTGCGCGCCTCGAAGCCGGGAATGCCGCCCTTCCTGGCCCGGCCGTCGCGGCCCATGTCCCAGACATGCTGGAAGCCGGGCATGTCCTTGTCCCACTCGTCGGCCATGAAGTCGGCCTTGTAGTTCCGCCAGGCTTGTTGGGCCTTGTCGTACGAGCCGTACTTCTTCTTGAGGAACTGCCCGTAGAGCAGGCGAAGCTGCTTGACCTGCTCGGGCCCGATGCCGTGGAAGGTCCAAAACAGCAGACTGTCTTCGTTCTGGAACTGGATGATGGCCACGCCGGAATCCTGGGCCAGAGGGATACCCGTGTACGGGTTCTTCCGGGTGTACAGTTCCTTCATCCACGCCTTGTAGGCCTGCTGCACAGTGGGATCGAAGAACAGCAGGCCCTGGATGTCCTTGCCAACATAGCCGGGGATGCCCCAACTCTTGGGGGCCTTGACCACGCCAGGCCAGAGCGGCGAGGTCATCGTGTAGATGCCCGCCGATTTCAAAGCGGCAACCGTCTTGAAGGTCTGGTCTAGGAACTTCTCGTCCACGTCGGTGATCTTGGAGCCTTCCCTGGTCACGGTGATGCCCGAAAACAGCCGCACGATGTTGACCCCGCGTTTGGCCAGGAATTGCGCGTGCGACTTCACCTTCTCGATGGGCGCGTCATCCGGCCCGGAGAGCACCGCCCAGAACCGAATCGGCTGGCCGTCGCCGCGGACGAAGCCGCTGCCATCCTGGTTGAGCTTGATGAAGCCATGCTCGCCGGCCTGTTTCTCGTTGAGGCCGCGCAGGTCCAGCAGCGAGGCGGGGTCGAACTTGTCATCGGGAGGCGCGAAGTCCCACGCCTGCCCCGGCGCGAAGGCCGGCTGGGAGGGGGGGACCGTATCGGTGGGCTTGTACTTGCCGTTGGGCGTGAAGTCGCCGGTGGTCAGCACGAAGCAGTCGATGCCGCCATAGCGGTCCTTTTCCTTGTTGCCGCCCAGGAACCAGGTGATCGTGTGCTTGCCGGCCGTCAGGTCGATCGTGCCGCAGTCGAACCACGCGATTCTCGGTGGCCAGAACGGCGAGCCATCGGCCGCCAGTGGAACTGAACTGACGGGCTTCTTGAGATCGACCACGGTGGTCTCCTTGGCTCCGTCCACGGCGTATTCCAGTCCGGGGACGCTGACCCCGCGGAACCACAGGTGGTACCTGCCATCCGCGGGGATCTGCACGATGTGCTCGGTGAAGCCGGTGGGCACCTTCTCGTGCGACCAGCCGCAGACCCACGCGCCGCCCGAAAGCTCGTCGGAGTTGACGTTGTTCAGGCCGGCGTTGTCCACCACTTGTTTCCTGACGGCCTGCTCACCCTCGACCCAGATGAGCGGATCGGCGGCCAGGCCCGCGGCGGCGAGCCCGAGCAGTACCCAGGCGAACGACAGGCGTCTCAACATGGTTTGGTCCTCTCTCCGCTCTTTACGCACGGGCCGTGCGATCGTTTCCCGCCCTACTTGGCTGGCGTGGCGAACAGCGCCCCGGATTCGTGCAATCTATTCCGCGCCGGTCTTCGCCGAGACCTCGGCCGCCAGATCGTAGAGCTGGCCAGAGCGAGCCTGCCAGCCCGAAGTCAGGTACCAGTAGTAGCCCACGTTGCCCAGGTCCTGCCAATCGTGGATCCGCTGGTAGGAAGCCGCGCTCAGGAAGCCCTCGGCCTTGTGCGGCGAAAGCCCCATCACGACCGCGCGGTTTCGCTCGGCGATCAGCTCCCTGCACTTGGCCGCCAGTTCGGGTGAAAGCTTGCCTTCATTCAGCGCCTGCTCGATGGAGATGCGGGCCTCGCATTCCTCCACCCCTTCGCGGAGCACTTCAAAGCGGGCCGTGGCGACCGGCCCCTGAGGGCCTGCGCCCAGCATCGCGGTCTTGATGTTCAGGTTTCGCCAGTTCGCCTTGGGGTAGCGCCCGGCAACGCGCGACGTCCGTTCACCCCGCGTATCCTTCAATGCCGGCCAGAAATCCGCGCCGAATCGCGCGAACCCGCGCTGGTCACCGCCGATGTTGTGCTCGCCGATCAGCCAGAAGAGCGTCGGCGGGTTCATCTCGGTCACATCGCGGGCGAACTGCACCATGAGCCGCGGGTTCTTCCAGCCCTGCCGGCTGGTTCCGTCATAGGAGATGAAACGCGGCGCCCACACGGCGGATGTGTAGGCCACAGGCACCCCGCCGATCTTGTCCCGATAGGGATGGGCGTGGCTGGCCCAGGGGACACCGGGAAGAAGCTCCTTCCAGAAATTGATGACGACGGGGGCAGGCATCGCATCCGTGGCCAGCCCCAGCAGCATGTTCTTCTCCATGCCGCGCTGCTTCATCCGCGCGAGGAGTTCCTTCGTCAGGCCTTCCCAGAGCGTCCTGGCCGCGGGATCGGAGAACGGCGGGAGCATCAGTCTCTTCATCTCGCCGCCCTCGATAGACGTCACCTCCGGCCCTTTGCCCTTGTAGGCCAGACGGGCGTCTTGCGTGGTCTTGGACTCGAAGCGGATGTCATCGCTGAACTGCCCGCCTTCCAAAAAGTTGTCCCAGACGCAGAAGCAAACGAGCGTGGATGGGCCCAGGTGCTTTGTCACCAGGTCCAGGTACTTCCCCATGATGCCCAAGTCGTAGCCGTACTTGTTCTCGCCCTGCTTGACCCAGCGGATCATCGACTGCTCGTTGCCCATGTTGGTCTCGCAGATGAGCGGGATGTAGCAGGTTTTCGCGCCGACCTGTGCCATGAGCGAGAGGGACTTCTCGATCAGTTTCCAATGGGCATCGGACCAAAGCGGCACGCCGTACTCCACGGCAAGCGTGTCCGGCGATTGCACGAGTTCCACGAACGTGCGGTAGTCCATGGGGTCCGGAAGCTTGAAGCCCGAGACCTGGAGTTCCACTGGCACGGCAAAGTCCTTCCCGCTGGCGCTGACCGTCAGCGTCCCGCGGTAGTCGCCGGGCGGGGCGTCTCCGGGTACTTTCACCGTCACCCAGACCGGCGCGACCGCGCCATACACCTGCGCCGGCTGCCCCGGGAGCGTTCGCACCCGGTTTGCCATGGCTGGCTTGAGGCGGATGGGCGCCTCGGCGGGCGGCATTTCCAACAGCGAGTCAAAGCGATTCACGCTCGCCGCCTCGCGGGGAAGGTCGGCGGCGGCATAGCGAATCGCGGCGGCCGACGCCGGGATCACCGCGCCATCCGGGCTGGCAAGGTCGCTGATCGAAGCCTTCAGGTCCATCAGCGGTTTGTCCGAGCCCAGGAGCACCTTGCCGGAGAAGGCGCCGTTGCGCGTCCCGACGATCCGGATGGGCTTCAACGGCTCGAACGGGTCGCCCCAATCCAGGTCCGTATCCGCAGCGAGAATGCTGGAGTTCCATGCCTGGATCCCCGTACGGCGCGTCGCGTTGGCCTGCGCTGCAATGCTCGAAGGCGCTGTTAGCCGCACCGAATAAAGCCCGCATGCATCCCACAAAAAGTAACCGAGTTCGTGCTCCTTGAGGGCCTTGAGCTTCGCAAAGACGTCCTTGGGCAACGGCGAGCGGTGGAGCGAAATCGCCAGAACGTTGGTTCCCTTCCGTAGCGCTTCGGGCGGGACCTCGATCTCCATGCTCCGCAGGCGAAGCTGCAGGCGTGGGCTGTTGGAGCCCTTGCGCCCGTATCCCTCGGGCATGTCACCGTCTTCGAGGTAATAAGCCTCGCGCGGATACATCTCGGCGGGCGTATCGGCCGTCAGCGGCCCTTCTCTGGGCAGGTGATAGCGCGACAGTTCCCTGCCGTTGACGTACACAGCCGCGCCGCCGCGGTACTTCAGCGCGAGCTTCATGCCCTGCGCCCTGGCCGGGTCGTCGACCTGGAACTTCCCCCGCAGGCAGAGCTGCGCCAGTGCAAGCGAACTGCCGTGACAGTAGATGAAGCCGACGTTGGCCTGTGCGGCCTGCTCCCAGTGGCTCCAGCTTGCGAAGGGCGGTGCCGGCCAGCCGCACCCAGCCGGAATCGTCGAAGCCGTCGCTGGCCCACTCCTGGCTCGGCGGAGACGTATTGCACGCCGCCCCGATCTCGCGCAACGTCTCGCCGTCGCGGATTACCGGCGTGCGCATGGTGAGGTGAAATCGCCAGAAGCCGCTCGTGTCGAGAAGCACCGTCTCCTCTCGGGAGGCGGCACAGAAGCACCAAGCCCCACTGAAGAAGAGAACGGCGGAAAACCAGAGGCTGGAAAAGACAGTCATGCCCGGAATCTCCAAGAGGTCCGACGCCCCATGCGCGATCCATGTCGGCCAGAAATGACTCGCGTGCGATACATGAGAATCACCTGCCCACGCGACGGAAAGCCTCGCCACAGGCGCGGTAGTTTTCCGGCGGCATCCCCATCACGCCGTACTCCTCCACATAGCCGATAAAGCCGCCGGCGGGCGCGCCGAGGCAATCATGGAGCCGTTGGGCTTCCGCGTAGATTTCCTCGACGGTGCCGCGGATGGAAACCGTCTGGTAGCTGATGGGCACCATAAAGCACTGGCGGCCCCTCAGCCGACGGCCCACCACGGCAACGTCCACGACGTTGGGCTGGGAGATGTTGATGACATCGGCGCCGATCTCGTGGAAGTCATCCATGATTGAATCAAAGTTGCCGCAGCAGTGATACCACGTGTGCAAGCCGATCTCGTGGGCAACAGCGAACTGCTGGGCATAGCGAGGCCTGAAGAGCTGCCTCCACAGCGCCGGGGAGATCATCAGGCCGCTCTGAGTGCCCCAATCGTCGGCAAAGTGGATGCCATGGAACCCGTGCCGGGCGGCCAACCGGATGAGGTTGCATTCGAAGGCGAGGATCCGGTCCATCAGTGCAGCGAAGCCTTTCGGGTCGAGGATGAAGTCCTCCATGGCGTTTTCGAAGCTGCGCAGCAGTGTATAGACGGTGAACCCGCTCAGATCGAGGCTGGCCAGGCGATAGCGGTTGCCGCACGCTTCGAGGAATGCAGGTACTGCGGACATCCGCTCGGATTCGCGCAGGGCGGGCATGCGGATGGCCTCGGGCGAGGGCAATTCGGGATAGAACGGCGCCACGGGATGCCCCATGGTCCCGTCGCCGAGTGATTCGAGCCGGTAGCCCCATTCGTTCTGGGACCAGTCCCAGGCGTTCGGAGTGCCATCACCAGGGGCGCCCAGGGCCAGGTGATAGAGCATCACATCGCCCTGATCCCGGTCTCGATTCCAGAAGACAACGGGAACTCGCTGCGGCGAGCGAAAGTAAATCGCCTGTTCCACCAGCTCCTTACGAGAAATGGTCATGGCGCGGGCGACCATTCTACAGCGCCCACCCGTCCCGGTACTGTCGGCGAACGTACGCGTTGGCATCCTTGTCGTTCGTCACTTCCATCTTCTCGCCATCCCATTCAAGCTGCCGAAAGGGAAACCTGATGGCCAGATTTCCCATGAGGACGGTCTCGGCGAACGGGCCGGAATAGTCGAAGTTGGCGCTGGATAGCTTTCCATCCTTGCATGAGCGGACCCAGTCTTTCTCGTGGCCGCTCTCGCCGCCGGGCACGCGGATCAGCGACTGGGCGGGCTTCTTGTATTCCTGCATCTTGGACTCTGGGAGCAGACGGGCGCCCTTGCCATAGCACCCGCACATCAGTAGGCCCTTATCGCCTACGAAGAGCACGCCGCCATCGTTGTCGCCCATGCGGCGGCCTTTCTCCAGGATCTCCGGCCGTTCGGGCATCATGCCACCATCCCACCACGTCAGTTTCACCTCGGGCATGCCCTCGCGCGCGGGAAACTTGTAGCGCACGATGGTTGAGCGGGGGTACTGCTCGTTCTTCGGCTCCGTCTTCTGCCAGAGTCCCTTCCAATAGGTTGAGATGTTCCCCTCGACGCTGACGGGGTACTTGAGCTTCAGGGCCCAGAAGGCCGGGTCCATGATGTGGCAGCCCAGGTCGCCGAGGGACCCCGTGCCGAAATCCCACCACGCTCGCCACGTGCCGGGATGATAGGACGGATGATACGGCCGCATGGGCGCTGGGCCGATCCAAAGGTCCCAGTCGAGCGTGGGCGGGACGGGCGGCGTGTCCTTGGGCCGCTCGGCCTCGACGCTCTGCGGCCAGACGGGGCGGTTGGTCCAGCAGTGGACTTCGCGCACAGCGCCGATGGCGCCATCGGCGATCCACTCGCAGACCAGCCGCGCACTGTCGCCGGAGTGACCCTGGTTGCCCATTTGAGTCATGACTTTGTGCTTCCGGGCTTCCTCCGTCAGCACCCGCGCCTCGTTGACGCTATGTGCGAGGGGCTTCTGGACATACACATGCTTGCCGCGCCGGATGGCCGCCAGGGCGACGACAGCGTGGGTGTGGTCCGGCGTGGCCACGATGACCGCGTCGATGTCCTTCTGCTGGTCGAACATCACGCGAAAATCCGTGTATGTCCTGGCCTTGGGATATTTGGCGATGGTCTTGGCCGCGTATCCGCCGGCATCGACATCGCAGAGGGCGACGATGTTCTCGCCGGCGCACGCGGCCAGATTGCTGCCGCCCATGCCGCCAACGCCCACCGCCGCGATATTCAGCCGCTCGTTGGCCGAGGGCACGCCTTCAGCGCCCAGAACGTGCTGCGGGATGATCGTCAGCGCTGCCCCCGCAGCCGATGCCTTGAGCACGCCCCTGCGGCTGACCGTACGTTTTCCGTTTGCCATAATCGACTCCTTCAGTAACCGAGCACTTGCTTTACGAAATTGCGGCTGAGCTTCCAGGTATCACGCAGAGGGCGAGTCAGATGAAAGCCTTTTTCGTGCGCCAACTCGATCACCGCGTCGCCTTGAAAGCCCACCTCGCGCAGCGCTTGACCAATGGCGGCGAAATCCGTGTCGCCTTCGCCTAGACCTTCGGACCAGCGGCCATCCTTCTTCTGATCGCGCAGGTGCAGGAAGACAATCTGCTTGCCGAATTGGCGGATGAACCCGGCTGGGTCCACGCCTCCGCGCACCAGCCAGTTCAGGTCCGGTCCCAACTTGACCTCGGGTATGCGGGCCAAAGTTCCCTTGAGGTCGTGCATGTTGTCCGCGACCTCATAGGTGTGGTTGTGGAGGTTGAGGACGACGCCGTTCTTTTGGCAGAGCGCGATGAGCTTGTGCAGAAGCTCCGCCTGTGCGTCGAGCTGCTCCTCCGTCTTGCGCTTCCCGGGGCTTTCAACCGAGGTGCCCAGCGTCCGGCCACCCAGCTTGGCCAGGCGAGGGACAATCAACTCCGCATCCTCCATGACGGCCTGGTGCCGTGCGCGATCCCACATCGCGCCGCCGAACGACATGCCAATGACGGGCAGATGATGCTTTTTGGAGAGGTCGCCAATGCGCGTGCACCGCATCGTCGGGCGCAGCGCTGTGTGCATCAGCTCGATCCCGTCCAGACCGGCATAGCTCATGTCCTCAAAGATCGCCGGCAGAATGGGCGTGATGTCGTATTTGGGCTGAGTGGCGGCGTAGACCCACGGATGCCCGCCGACGAGCACCTTCGCCTTGGCCGGATTGGAAGCTGCGGCGGCGGCAGCGGAGGTCTGCCCCACTCCCGTGGCGGCGAGGAATGCGCCCGTGGAGTACAGGAACAAGCGTCTGGAAGTTGCCCGGGTTTCACTGGTGGGTTCGGTTGTCTCTGCTTGTTGGCTAATATCCATAAGAGTCCTTGATTATGGTGGGCATTGTAGTCTGAGCGGCTCGCCATTGCACGGATCGGACATCATGCGGCAGGCCCAGGACCGAAGTAGGTTCCGCGCTGATCGCATCATCAGTTTGGCGGCGTGGCCGAGAGGCGGAGCTGCCAGAGACGCTCGCTCGGGGCCGATAGCACGAGCCCGGCGCGGAACTTGGGGTAGCCCACGCAATAGCCGCGGAACATCACCTGGTTCCAGCCCTTCCGCAGGGTCAGCGATTTGCTGGCCACGGCCTTTCCCAACTCGCCTTTGATCTCGCCATCCAGCACCTTCCCGCCGTTGAGGGACCAACGGAAGTACGTCTGCGGATGGCCCTGGAAGCGGAACTCGACCTCCACGTCCTGGGGCACGTGGACCCAGGTGGCGCCATACCAGACCTGCGCGGATGAGCCGCAAACCACCCGCGTATCGAGATCGGCAACGGTGGCCTTCGTCCATCGCACGGCGCCCTTGCCCCAATAGCCCTGCACCATATCGCCGGTGAAACTGGCGTTGAGGTCAACTCTGCCATCGTCGGGCGGGTACTTCGCCGCTTCGCAGAACTCCCGGCCGGCTTGCTTGGAGTCCTTGTTCGTGCCAGGGAGGGGCCCCATGAGGTCGGCCTGAAACTTCTCCGCACCCGGCCCGCCGAAGGGGCCACAGAGCTGCCAATGCCGAACAACCACGCCCTTGTCCAGGCCCGCAAACTGCAGCGGCGCCCATGAGCCGGGGTACAGCCGCGCCTCGGTGGGCTCATCGTATGTCTCGCGATTGGCCGAGCCATCGGCGTTGGACCACCAGAACTTGTTGTGGCCGGCGAAGGTTGCCTCGAAGTTCACCATCGTCCGCACGCTACTTCCCAGAGGCGGCAGGCCGGGGACGGCGCTGCGCGGGATGGCCGCCACGAGCACGAAGCCCTTGCCGTCCTCGTCGATGAGATGGTGCAGCTTGGCATCGGCGACCGGGCCGACGTGGGCGAAGTCCACCTTGTTGACGGGCGTCTGGTACGTGGCGGGGCCGGGCTTGCCGGGGCCGGTCCACTGGGGGTACATGCCGATGATAACTGGTTTCACCACTTCGTCGTCTCTGACGAGGCTGAAAACGAAGCGCACGTCACCCGGCCGGCCGCCAGCGGGGCCGCCGGCCTTGGCGTTCGGGTCGCCCTGGATGTAAAGGCTCAGCGTGTCGCCCAGGCGGTCGTGGCTGAAGATGCGGTCGGTGCCCTGCAGCGGCCTGGGCGCAACCTTGCTCCCCAGCCGCGCGTGCCAGCGCAGGTAGAGAGCATCGGGATCGTACAGGCCGCGCAGCTCCACCGACTGCTCTTTGGCGGCTTGGAATAGCACCGGCTCGCACGATTCCCAGCCGCTCATCGAGCCATCGAGCACCGCGCCGCCGAGAGCGGGGGCAAAGCGAGCGACCTTCGCCGAGCCCGCGCCGCCGCGCAGAGTCAGGGCGATCTCAGGCGGCGTGGCAATCTGCGCCGCGTTGAGGACGACCTCGGGCGGCACCTGGCTGATTGCGCGGACATCGTTCTGCTTCAGTGACCAGCCCTGGGCTTCGTAGATCAGCGGCGTGATCTTGCCCATCCCCAAGTAGATCTTCCCATCGCTCCGATCGGGATAGACAAAGCCCGCAAAGAACTCGCCCGGCTGTGGATAGACTCCGGCCACCGCGGGCGAAAATCGCCGGCCGTCGGGGAACACCGTATCCACGTAGAGGCCATCTTCGGTGAACAGGAGCACGCCGCATCGCGACTGGTCCACCACGCCCAGCAGCCCGTTGATTGGCTTGCTGATGTGGATCGCGCCGTACATCTCGCCCGGCTTGGCCAGGCCCTGGAGGGCAACCCGGCCGGTGCGCCACTTGAGACGATAGCCGCCCTGCCCATCGGGCACATAGCGCGAGAGCTTGATCTGCGCCCCCTCGTTGGCGCTGAAGCTGTGCCCGCCCCGTGCAACGACGTAGAAGCCGTCCTTCATCGTGCCATCCACCATGCCCCAGTCGCTGCTGTATCGGTTGTCCAGTTCGTTGGCGCCGTTGATGGCGTTCGCCTTTCCCTCGGCGCGGGCGACGAAGACCGGGTCGGTGAACAGCTTCTGCCAGGATGAGAAGACCGGGTTGCCGTGGGCGTCAAAGCTCGTGGGGGCCAATCGCCAGACATCACGTCCGCCCTGGTTCATCGCGACCAGCGAGAGGTTGTCCAGCCACTGGTTGCCGTGGTAACGCAGCAGCCAGCCGGGCATCTCCAACGGGCGATTGCGATACTCTTCCTCCTGGACGATGCCATCGCCATTCGCATCATGCCATGCGTAGCAGCGCGTGGTGTTGCCTTGCTTTTCGCGAATGATGGCGGCCGAGAGCAGCCAGCGGTTGCCGGCCAGGCGGTAGACGTTATTGCTGCGCCCGCAGGCCAGGTAGGCGTTGCCGTTGGCGCGGATGAACTGCGGATGGTCGAAGCCCGGCGCCTTGGGATCGGTGCCGACAGCCGGCCAGACCGCATCGACGGTCCACGTGCCTTTATCGCGATCAACGCGGAAACGGGTGAGCCAGCCTTCCTGGCCGGCAATGTAGACGTGATCGGGGTGATCGGTGTCCACGGCGTAGCCGTCGTTGGCCTTGGTCTGAAGCGACAGAAAAGTGCGCAGGAGCTTGCCGTCGGCGCTCCACTCGCTTGCCCGGTTTGGGCCGGCCCGCTCGACGATGATCAGCCGGTCTTCGCCTTCGGGCGTGGTCCACGTGGCGAGCTTGCCCGGCGCCATCAATGTGAGCGGATCGTACGTGCCCGGCTTTTGTGCATCGAGCCGGCCATAGGTCAGAGTCTTCGCGCCGGCACGGTCGAACTGATGCACCTTGTTGGCGGCAGCGTCGCTGAGATAGATGCGGCCGTGGCTGTTGACTTCGATGTCGCAGGGCGTGATGCCGGCGGAAACCGTGAAGAGCCGTTTCCAATCGCCCTGCGGCAGGCCGGCCTGAAGCGGCTTGATGCTGACCTCAAAGCCATTCGCAGCAGTGCCGTGAAGCGCGTAGAGCATTCCGCCGTGCGCCGCGATTCCGATCGGCCGGGCCAGCGGCATTTCGGCCAGCACCTTCCCGTTGGCGCCATCGTGAACGGAGATGATGTCAACGAGATCTTTGTCGCCCTCGACATAGCCAAAGACCTTGTTCGGGACGATCCCGCCGCCCTGCGCCACATAGACATAGGACTTGTCCGCCTCGCGCCAGCAAGCCATTGCCTTCACCCAGCCTTTGGGCAGATAGACGTTGGAGCGATTGGCCCGCCCGCTGCCGAACGGCTTGCCATCGGCGCGATAGACGTACTTCGCGCCGCCATCTGTGCTGAAACTCCACACGGTCTGCCCATCGGTGCAGGTGCTGGTGCCGCCACCAGCGCCGCCGGAATTGAAGGCGCAAAGGAACTGGCCCATCCCCACGGGCTTCTTCAGGTCGAACATGGGGCTGTTCGTGCCGTTCTCAAGATAGACGTAATAGAAGACCCCAACGCCGTTGGGGCCGACGTCCACATCACCGAGCGGCGCTCCGCATGGGTCGCCGCCGAAAGGCTCGGGCGTCTGCCACTGCTCGCGCGACGGCATCCACGAGGATGCGCCGGCCACGAATTGTGGCGTGATCGCGTGGTACTCGCCATCCACGTGCCACTTCCGCGCGGGCGCAGATGCCCTTTACGCCATACGTCCCCGGCGGCACGGGCATCAGGTTCTCATCCAGCCCATCCCACGTGTCGGTAAAAGCGCCCTGATTCTCGGCCGTCACCGTGCGCATCCTCCCGCGCACGAACTGGCTGATGATCCAGTCGGGATTGTCCTTCGCCACGATGGCCAGCGTCACCAGGTACGTCTTGGGCAGCGGGCCATCGGCGGGCAGCTTGTACGCGCACCTCCACGCCGGCCGGAGGCGGAGTCTCCGCGCCCTGCGCCACCGGCGCCATGCTGGCAAGGCACATGGCCAGCAGGCCGCCGCACCGTTGAAGCCACCCAAGCTGCCATCTAGCCATCGCCGATTCTCCTTACTCGAATACGATCTCGCCCCAGTTCTGTGGCGCGGGCTGAAGCTCGAAGACCACATCGTCCACCAGACCCGTCTGCTGATTCGCCCAGTATGTCCGCAGCTTCGTCCGCACGCCGGCCGGATCGCCGTGCGTCACGCCCACGTCGCCACGGAGCGTCAGGCCCGGCTTGATCGTCAATCCGATCGCCGCCAGCGGCACTGCTGCCTCCACCACATACCCGTCCCTGTTGACCTTAACCTTCACGCCGGCCTCGGCGAGCACATCCACCCAGTCCACCTGGTAGCCCCTCACCACGCCGGAATCGAAGAGTGCGCGGCTTCTTGGTGTCGGCGATGAAGCGATAAAGGACCGCGGTCGGCTTGCCCTGGAAGTTGCCGATGGACAACCGCAGATCACCTTTGGCCGCGCCTGTCGCGCTTGGGATCGGCGGCCGGATCGACGCCGAGCTGGAGGTCAACCGTGTCGCCGCCAGCGTACATCTGGGCGATGTCCTTGGCGCCGTTCACCCATGGCGTGGCATCCTTCACCTCCCACCCGAGATAGAGCTGGGCATCATCGTGGGCCAGAGCCGTGCGCACGCGGGCATCTTCCGATTTCTGGTATTCGACAATCTCGCAGCCCTTGAAGTCGGCGTTGAGGTTGCCGGTGAATGCGACCGTTGCCTTCTTCGCCGTGAGCCTCCGAGCGCCGGCCGCCACCTGCAGAGCGCGCTCGCGCAGGGCCATGGCCTTCCTCGTATCCTCTTCGCTGATCGTCAGCTTGCCGCCGGAGAGCGCGACGGTCTTGTCCAAACCCGTCAGCTCCGTGTTCCAAATCCCATATTTCCCGGCCTGCACATATACCCTCCCGTCCCTGCCCTGCGTGACCGACCCGCCAAAGTCCTCGCCGCCGCTGCCCGCGGGAAGATCGGTGATATCCAGCCCCGGCGTTGGCTCGCCGGGCCACTTCCACTCAAACACATTGCCATTGAACACGCGCGTGAGGAAGAAACCGTCGGCGGTCAGGGCATACCATTCGCCAAGGTTGCCATTGATGAGCCAGACGCACCCGGCCCCAGGGATGTTCACCGCGCCGACCGGCCCATACGCGCCGCGGAAGAGCCCGGCTCGGGCGCCGGCGCTTTGTGCGAGCCATGCACCTGGAAATACGGATTGGGATAGGTCCACAGCAGCTTGCCGCTGGCCAGGTCGAAGCCGTGCCACAGGAACCCGGCCGGGTGGTCCTTCACGGCCAGGTTCACCAGAATCCGCTTGTTGTCGGCGCTGGGCAGCGCGCAGCTCATGTTCCGCTCATAGCCGATACTCATCGCCTCGGGCATGGGCCGCAGTTTCGCCAGGTCGTACTTTGGCGCGCCGCTGTCCGCGAAGGCCTCCACCGACAGCGCCTTGAGCTTCTTGTCCTTCCAGTCAAGGGCATAGATGGTCAGGTCCGGCCCGATGTTGAGCGACCAACTGTTGCTTCCGGCGTAGTACAAAGCTCCTTCTCGCTGCTGAAGCTCATCCGGCTGCTCCTTGCCATCGCCGTTGAGGTCCGTCCACAGCTCGGTTGTGCCCGCGCCCTTGCCGGTCTTGGGAACATCGTTCTTGAGTCTCGCCCGCAGCGCGTAGCGAGCATCCCCCAGCCGCTGCCACACCTGCATGCTGCCAGCGCCATACGTGGATGTGGTCGTGAAGAGGTAAAGCTGGCCATTGGCGCCCTCGCGATACGTGGCGTAGTTGTGATACTCGCTGTCAAAGGCGCCGAGGCACGCGGACTTGCCGGTTTTCGGGTCGAGCCGCCACTCACACGCTTCGCCGACCATGAGATTCGGATCGCGCGGGTTGATGGCCGCGCCGCTGGCGCCGTAGTGCGTCGGGCCGAAGAAATCGCGCACGAGCGAGCCGTCCTTCAGATTCCACACGCTCACGCGCTTGGGGTGGGCATAGGCCTCCATCACCCACAGCTTGCCTTCCTTGTCCACCGCCACTCCCGCCGGGTGGATCATGCCGTCGGCCTGCCACGGGCCAATGGGCGCATGGCCGCCCTTGCGGCCGATCCGCCGCAACTCCTTGCCTTGTGGGCTGAACACGATCACCTGCATATCGGGCTCGCCGACGCTGACGTACAGGTTGCCGTCGCGATCCGTGGTAAGGCCGCTCGCATTGCGCAAATCCTTGATGCGACTGCTGGTCTTCCCCGTCGCCGGATCAATGGCCACGATTTCGCTGCCATTGCAGATCGCCAGCACGGCGCTCTTGCTGATGGCGTGGAGTGCTCCGCCGCCCGGCAGAGGCCAACTCGCCACGCGCTTGCCGCTGGCGCCATCCAGCACAATCAGTCGGCCCTCCGCGCCCGGCGTTGAGAGATAGATCAGCCCATCCCGGGCCGCGATGCCAGCGAAGGCTGTCGGGCCATTTTCATCGGGCGCCCAGATATTGCCGGCCATCAGGATATGGTCTTTCCGGCCCTGCCACGGCGTGTAGCCACCGGATCTTGCATCCACGCGCGTGATGACCACCGAGCCGCTATTCGCCTTCGTGCCGGCCGGATGGAGCACATAAACCGCACCGCCATCCACCGCGATATGCTCGGGGTCCCACCCGCCGGACGTGTTCTGAAGACTCCACAGCCACTTGCCCTGGAAGTCGGTTGCCACCAGATGATGCCCGCCCTCCGCGCCGTTGCACGCCAGATACATGCGATCCGCGTCCGCAATGACCGCCGACGGCACGCCATGATCGCCGAGCCAGAAGTGGTCGGGGCTGCCGATCCACGGCGCCTTGCCGCCACAACTGGCATAGCCGCGGAAGACCACTTTCGCGCCGGGATGAGCGATGGCCCGCCACGTATACTCGCCCGCCGGCACGGGCTGCCCCGGCGTGCGAAACGTCGCATCCGTCAGGCCATCCCACTGCACGGTGTGTCGGCCGGCGTCGCGCTGGTCCCAGTTCAGAAGATGGCGCACGACCACGCCATCCCTGTCAATGATGTTCAGCGACACATAACCGGCCAGCGGCATCTCGAACGCCACCGGCGCGAACCCCGGCCACTCGAATCGCCGAATCAACCCCGTCCAATCCGCCACCGGCACGCCGTCCTTCATCGTGACGGCGAAGTGCCGGCCATCGGCCAACCGCACCGGCTGCGGCTCGACATTGCCCTTGCCCTCCAATGTCGCCCAGCCCCAGTGCTTGTAGGCCGTAAACGTGAAGACGCGATCCGGCGCTGACACGTTCTCGTCGAAGATGTCCTTGATCGTGATGCGCCCGAATGCGCCGGATGTGAAGTTGGGCTCGACGGTCAGCTTGAACCTCGCCCCCACGGCCGGCGCTTTGCCCGATACGCTGAGCAGCTTCCACGGAATCGCGACCTCCTGCACGTATCCCTTGCCATCGGCGTTGACGGCAAACGCTTGCTTCACGCCATGCTCTTCCGCATGCGGTAGATTTTCGAGCTTGTTATCCGTCACGCCACTGCTCGGCCCCGGCCAGGCGCGATCCGCCACCGACACTCCCTTGGCATCGCGCCAGAGCGTCCACCATGTCACCGTCTTTTCCGGCGTATCCGGATACAGGATGAACCGCACCTGCAGGCAATCGCCGTTGAAGCCGTGGCCGCCGAACGTCTCGGGGTTGTTCATCGGCGTCGGATCAACCCAGCGGGCCAGCAGATAGATGTTCTCCGCGTCGTACATCGCGTGGAACCAGACGGCGTACTGGCTGCGCAGGTGTTCCACCTCGCCACAGGCGAACACGCCGCCCGACAGATCCCAGTCATCGCTCTTGCCGTCCACAACGACCTGGCCCCGCGCGGGCAAGACGCGGATGCTGTGGTTCTCGGTCTCCGTGGCCCACGCCGCCGGCATGATGAGCAACAACGCCATCAAGACAACGCGGCCGACGTGCCGGCGAAAACGATTCTGTGGACGTGGTGCAAACAAGGCATACTGACGCATGGCGGAAACTCCTTATATGCCAGCCGTGGCTCTCAGCCGATTGTCGTACACCGAGTTTGCTGCGCCAACTGGGCCGGGTGTGCGAGGTGTTGGACCTTCCCGGCGGTGAGACGACGGTGAGCGTGGCTCGTCGCGCGATGCGGATGGCCGGCCGCTGCAGTGTTCGACATGATGGCGATAAACAAACGCAACCCATCTGCGGATGCACCCAGACCGCGCAGTGCGAACTGCACCGTGTGCGAACTGCACTGGCGACAAATGACCAACCTCGTGTTATCATCACTCCGCTTTTTCAATCGTGGAGTCTAGACTATGCGGAAACTGGCGGTAGTTGCGGCGGCGATGTTCCTGGTGGCCACGGCGGCGCGCGCTCAGGAGACCATCCAGCTCAAGTGGGCCCTGGAGAAGGGCGCCAAGCGCGTGCTCAAGACGGAATCCGTAACCCGCACCGTGACCGACACGACCGATCAGAACGGCCTGCGCGACCGCAAGGAAGAAACGGCCAGGCAGACCGCCGAGATGTCCATCGAGGTCGTCGGCGTGGCGCCCAACGGCAATCTCACCATTACCGCCCAGCCGCAGAGCATCAAGACCGAGTCGGGTTCCAAGGCCGAGAGCATGGTCTTCAGCGCCGCGCGGGCCGCCGATGGCGCTGTTACTCTCGATGCGCAGGTTGAGTCGGACAACCCGATGCTCAAGGGCGCCGAGGTCAAGGTGTTGCTCAAGAAGGTCGCCGCCAACATGCTGGCGCTCAAGACCACCATGGAGATCACGCCGCTGGGCGCGATCGTCAGCGTGAAAGTCGAAGGCGACCCGTTCAAGGATCTGCCCGAAGACACCCAGATGAACAAGCTGATCGGCAAGATGCTCCGGAAGATGATCAATGCCGATGACCTGGCGAAGGTCATGAGCGCCGAGGCGTTCACGCAGCTCCCCGACAAGCCGGTGAAGGTCAACGACACCTGGCCGGTCAAGCGGTCCTTCACGCTGATGGGTCTGGAGATGAATGGCACGGGCACCGCGACGCTGGCCGGCGTGCAGGACAAGACGGCCACCATCCGCGAAGCCACCAAGTACACGGTTGACACGAAGAAGTATTGCGCGATGGTCAAGGACCTGGTGGAGAGCGTCGTGGCCGACCTGGGGCTGAGCATCAAGGTCGAGGTGAACCTCCAGACAGCAGGCGATATCGCCGCGGATTCCACGTCCACTTTCGACACCGCCACAGGCGCCACCACGCTCACGGAGTGGCAGGATCTGAAGATCCCGTTTGGCGGCACCATGGTTGTTGCTTCGGCCGGCCGGGAAAACCGCGTCAAGATGGACATCTCCGTCTCGACCAGCACGAAGGCGACCTGGAGATGATCACTTTCCCAGTCGCTTGAACACCGCGCGGATCCCCAGCTTGGATGGATCGATGTGCCCGGTGAGTTCATCCCAGTCCAGCGGCGTCGAGACCGTCGCGCGGGGCGTCGCCCGCAGCACGTACGGCGGCGCCGCGTAGTGCCCCGGCGTATTTCGCACGACATCGACCAGCACGCGCCGCCGTCGCCCGGCCAGCGCCAGCCGCGTTGTCGCGATGTCGGGCAACTCCTCGCAGGCGCGGTGCGCAATCTGCATTGCCCACCGCCGCGCCTCCTCATATCCATCGGGGCGGGCCCACGGTGCCATGACGTGCAGCCCGCTTTTGCCCGACGTCTTCACCGTCGAGCCGATGTTCATCTTGTCCAGGATGGAGTGAATCTTCCTCGCCACGCTGACGCAATGCCCAAACTCCGCCCGCCCCGGATCAAGGTCGAACAACACGAAGTCCGGATGAGCCAGCTCGTTGATGGTCGAAAACGACACATGGAACGTGATGCCGCCCTGGTTCACCAGGTACAGCAGCGTCTCCACGTCGTTCACCAGCGCATAGCGCACCAGCCTGCCTTCGGCCGCTGGCATCACGAATCGCGGAATCCACGGCGGATAATGCGCCGGCGTGCTCTTCTGCCAGAAGTGCGGCGGATTGCGTCCCGCCAGACCCTCGGGAAACCGCTCCACCGTGACCGGGCGGTTCTTCAGGTAGGGCAGCAGCCAGGGCGAAATCTTCCGATAATACTCCAGCACGTCGCTTTTGGTCAGGCCGATCTCGGGAAAGAGGACCTTGTCCTGCTCGACGAGCGCAAATGGCTGAGGCCGGCCATCCGTCAGGAGGTAGGGCTTGGGCGGCGTGGGGCGCAACACTTCGATCGCGGGGCGTCGATGGGTACGCCCGCTCGCGGCGCGGCTGCGTGTCCTCGCGGCCGGGGCTCTCGCCCGGAAGCATCCGAACGAGCTGAACGGTTCTTGTGCGTACTTTGACCATGAATGCACAGGCACGATAGGCGCGCTGCGTGCCACTGTGAATCGGAATATCGGGAAATATCCGATTCTTAATGATGACTTCGGCCGCTTGGTCCGCCTGACGCATTGCCTTACATCATGCCCGTTGATCCGTGAGATTCCGCACCGTGTGCGCCACGCACCCGCCGCAGCACTGGCGGCGTTTGAGCAGGCGACAGGTCAGACATTCCTCGCGCATTCCCAGCCTCTGCAAAGGAATGATCCGGGTGGCAAAATCGCTCATCAAGTCGTTGCGATTGGCATAATCGGTGAGCTTGGCATCCATCAGTCCGCGCAAGGGAAAACACGGCCAAACCGTGAGGTCGGGCCCGACGTCGATCGGCGGACGGCAGGAGGAGAGAATCCCGTCGTCGGGCGATGTGCAAAGCGATATCGCCCCGAGCTGCGCCTCGGTGAACATGCACAGCGGCACGCCGCAATCAAAGGACAGCAGGACGTCCTGCTGCTGCAGGTCCCGGGCCTGGTCCGCCAGGCGCCCGCCGGCGCGGCGCAGCGACTCGAAATCCATGAACGCGTTGGTCACACCGACGATGGGCGATGCCATTCCTATCCGGATCGCGCACTGCAGGTTGTATCGCCGGATCAGCGGCCCGAGGAAACGCAGATCAAAGTCCTCATGGTAGATGTTGAAGCCACACCGGCCCCGCGGCCCCGCGATCTGGAGGCTCCGGGCTTGCCGCTGGCTTTCGGTGGGCGCCTGCCGCGATGGCTCGTTGATGTTGAAGATGAACCACAGCCCGCCATCGCCGGTTGCCTTGAGGTAATCCGCGATCTGTTGCTGCACGGCATCCGGCCACAGCCCGTTGCTGAAGATTCGCAGCGTCAGGCCGCGTCCGCGCACGATGCGGATGAAATCCATGAACCGCGGGTGAAGCGTCGGCTCGCCGCCGAGGAACTTTATCTCGGTGAGGCCGCCGGCGATGGCGAAGTTGATGCACTTCTGCAGGCCATCCATGGACATTTGAGGCGACGCCGCCGGCCCAGCCCCTGCGCCAGCCTTCGCGTTGCGCTGCGCAAAGCAGTAGGGACAGGCACGATTGCAGATCTCGGTCAGGATGAGGTTCACTTACTTCTCCGCCATAGGCTGAGCGAGTTGCTGCTGCGCCCAACCTCTGCTTTTCAGCAGGTTCGCATCCTCGGGATCGCGTTTCAGCCCCTCTTCGCAGCACGCCAGGCATTCCGCCGCCAACTTCATTTCCGAAAGCGCCGCGCCTTGTCCGCGAACAATGTGGGCGAGTCCGGAGCGATCGCCATGGCCTGCTCGAAACACGCGATGCCCTCCTGAAACCTGCCCAGACTGCACAGCGCCAGGCCTTTGTTCTGCCACGCGTTGAGATACCGCGGGACGATCGCCAGCGCCCTGTCGTAGCACTCAATGGCTTCCCCGGGCCGGCGCAGGCTCGCGAGCATTGCTCCCTTGGCCGCCCACGAGCCGGCGTGTGCCGGATGGCATTGCAGTGCGTAGTCGATGGTGGCCAGCGCTTGTTCGATCCTCCCCATCGCCGCCTCGGCCACCGACCTCGACAGCAGCAGTTCGGCATCGTCCGGGAACACCGCCAGCCCCCGTTCGTACTCGGCGAGCGCCTGGTCGTATCGGCCCTGCCGCGCCAAACTCCGGCCGCGGTACATGACATCCGCAGGGTGCTCCGCATCCAGCAGCGTTCCGAAAATCCTCCCGGCCCACTGCTCGGTCGTCTGCCAATCGCCACCCTGGGACATCCGGTGTCTCAGCACCGCGTAGGCGCCCTGGCTTCGTCGATCGCTTCGGCCCTGCGTCCCGTCCTCAAGAGCAGTTGCGCTCGCACCAATCGTGCCCGCGCCCAATCGCCCGTTCGCTGCTCCTGGCCCTCGTAGTCTACCAGCCGTTCATAAACGGCCGCCGCGCGATCATACACGCGCAGCGCCGCCGCATCGGCGGAACCGTCGGTATCGCTGGAGGTCCTCTGCTCGCCCGAAGTCACAGGTGTCTTATACCCGTCCGCTGGATTTGCCGCAATTCGACTAATCCCGCGTTCAATCAAGGCGGTGGCGAAGTGATTTCACGTCTCCCCGGCGTTTCTTGGATTCGAGGCGTCGCTGCCGGGAAGCCCGGCTGGGCTTGGTCGGCCGGCGCGGCGCGGACGGTGCATGGCCTCCACGAGAAGCTCGCGCAGCTTGTCCAGCGCGGCCGCGCGATTCGATTCCTGCGAGCGGTGGGTCTCCGAGACGATGTGGATCTCGCCGGCGGCCGTCAGCCGTTTGCCGGCCAGCTTCTCAAGCCGCTGCCGCGTGTCGTCGCGCAGGCCGAGGATCTCGCCGATGCTCACCCACAACTCGGCCTTGGTGTTGAGCTTGTTGACGTTTTGCCCGCCGGGGCCGCCGCTGCGCGCGAACTGCATGCGCAGCGCGGCCGAGGGGATGCGCAGGCCCGGCGCAAGCTCAACAAGAAAAGACGCGTCGCGGGGATCGGTGCTGCTCGGCGACATCGGCGTCAAGGCACGGCGGCTTTCTGGGTCGCCGGCCCTCGGTCCTCAACCAGGGTGGTGGGGGGCTTTTTTCCGTCGGGGCGGTCCTGCCGGTCGCGGAGCACAAACTGGAAATGCCGGGTCGAGCTGCCCAGGAAGATCACCACCAGCAGCACAACGAGATTCAGCCGCATCCAACGTACGGGATTCTCCGGTGGCCGCCGCCCGACCGTCAGCAGCAGCGCCATCAGCAGCGCCAAGACGCCTAGGGACATATGGGCCAAAGACCAGCGGAAGATATCGGCGAACTCGTCGGTGCGATAGACGTTCCACATGCGCCAGACCGATGCCGCGCCGCTGATCAGCAGCCCCGCCACGCCCAGCGCGACGACCCATCGGAATACCAGCCGCGCGCGAGCGAAGGCATAGAGCTGCTGCTCGCGCTTGAGGTCCTCAATCGAGATCGGCACCACCAGCTCGTAGAACAGCGTGCCGCCGACGATGAGCGTCGTGCATACGATGTGCAGCCATCGCACCAGCGGCAGGAGAATGTCGTATATTCGCGGCGACATGAGTTTTGCGCCTGTGATTGCCGCTTGGTCCGCGCGGCCTCCACCGATACAATAACACAACCAGTCGAGAGAAGAAAACGTTTCGGAGAATTTTCCAGCCCAAGGAGCAGCCATGGCGGCACGAGTTGGCGTGGTCCTCAGCGGATGCGGGGTGTCTGACGGCAGCGAAATCCACGAGGCGGTGAGCATCCTGGTGGCCCTGGACAAGCGGGGTGCGCGGATCATCTGCATGGCGCCCAACACTGCGTTCGACGCCGCCAACCATCTTACGCGCAAGCCCGACGGCCAGCGGCGCGTGCTCGATGAATCGGCCCGCATCGCCCGCGGCAGCATCCGGGACATGGCCGAGGTGAAAGCCGACGAACTCGATGCTCTGGTCTTCCCGGGCGGCTTCGGGGCGGTGAAGAACCTCACCACCTATGCCCTCGATGGGCTCAACTGCAAGGTCAACGGGCAGGTGGAACGGCTGGTGGGCGAGATGGTGGCCGCGAAAAAGCCCATTGGCCTGGCGTGCATCGCGCCGGTGCTGGCGGCGAAGATCCTCGGCGCCAAGGGGCTCAAGCCCAAGGTCACGATCGGGACGGACAAGGCGACGGCGGGCGCCATCGTGGCGATGAAGGGCCAGCACCAGAACACCGGCCCGACCGACATTCTGCATCGACGAGGCCAACCGCCTCGTGACCACCCCGTGCTACATGAACAACGTCGGCCCGTGGACGGTCTTCCAGGGGGCCGACAAGATGGTCGAGGCCGTGCTGAAGATGGTGAGGTGAACTGCGGCCGGGACTCACCCGTTCCGCAGCGCCCGCGATTCGAATCCGACGCCGATCGTGAATTTCGTCTGAGTGCTGGTGTGCAGCACCAGGGGCGTGATGCCGACGTTGTCGGCGTAGAACTTGTCGGCCTGGGTTGTGTCGTACAGGCCGCCGAAGATCATGGCCGGCCCGGTGAGGATGACCTGGAGGCTGGGCTTGTAGGCCGGCGTGATCGGCTTGTAGCCCTGGGCCTTGGTATCGACGTTGTTGTACTGCCCCTGGACGTTGATCGACAGGCTGCGCGTCAGGTCCTGCGGGAAGAAGCCGGGGTTGTTCTCGGGAATCCAGGTGTAGGTCTTGTGGTCCTCAACAATGTTCACCAGCTTCATGTCGCCCGTGTCGCCGGTGGTCCCATCGAGCCGCGGGACGTCGTTGAGGTAGTTGCTGGCGAGCTTCAGGAGATTGAGATCGCCGCTCTTGTCGGTCAGCCGCGCTTTGAGGCTGATCGTGTAGTGCCCGCTGCCCAGCACGCGGCGGGCGACGGAGTCATACTTAAAGACGATGTCGGCCGACCACGTGCCGTAGCTGGAGGCAGCGCCTTGTGAGACGAGGCCGCTGGCCTTCACCTCGATCCCGTCCTTGCCGACGATCACCGGTGGAATTTTCGTACCCTTCAGAAGCGCGCCCGGTAAGGACGGTTGGAGATAGAGCGACGATCCCCAGCCATTGATGTCGGCGCCGGGGTGGGGTCGCAGAACCAGTGTGCCGTGATCGGCGATCAGCGACATGAAATGCTGTTTGCCGTGAAAGATGAATCGTGTTTCCTTCACGCCATCGGAATGGACGGCCGTCGTGATGCTGTACGGCAGCGCCGCCACCGACAGAAGACGGCGGCCTTCCAGCGATTCCATCAGCGGCATTGTGGGATGAGCCATAGCCACCTCGATAAGCCCTGATGCATTGTAGTCTGCTCCCCGCTTGAACTCTCTCCCTCGCCTCGTCATCATCTCCGCCATGACCACACGCGGGATTTTGTGGATCGCGATTTGTCTCGGTCTGACCGCCTGCCAGTCGCATCCCAAGGCGTCGCCCCCTCTGGCCGCGCGCATCGGCCGGGCGCACGGCCTGGAATACTGGGGCCGCAGCGAAGCCCTGGCGGGCGAGTTGCACCTGGAGGTCCGGGGCGCGCCGCCGCTCGACGTGAAGTTCCTGTACGAAGTCTCCAGCGGGCGCACGCGCATGCGATTTGACGACGGCACGATCGTGCTGTTCGACGGGCGGAAGGTATGGGTCTCTCCCGCCAACTCCCCGATCCAGCAGGCCGCCTTCGTCGTGCGCACCTGGCCATGGTTCGTCGTGGCCCCGCTGCGCATCGCGTCCGCGCCGCAATCGGTCGGCCCGCAGGAGATGCGCGACCTGGGCAGACGCCCGTGTCCGTCGGCGGCCGTCAGCATCTCCCGGGGCGGGAAGGATGAATCGTACGTCATCTACGAAGACCCCGAGACGCACCGGGTCATTGGCATCGGCTACGATCTGCCGCCGGCGCTGCGCAGCGATGACGATGACAAGCAGTACGCCATCACCTATTACAGCTTCAGGGATGTGGAGGGGGTGAAGTTTGCCGAGGAATGGCGGCTGTGGCGATGGAGCAAGATGCATGGACTGATGGACCCCGTGGGTACTGGCCGCGTGTACAACCTGGAGTTCATCTCGCCGAAGAAGGGTATTTTCAACGTGCCGATGGGAGCGCGCGTGGATGATCTGCCGACGGTGCGCGTACGCCCGCCCGTGCCGGCGACCACGCAGAGCACGCCACCGGGTTGAAGATGACATTGGCAATATGGGCCAGGCCCGGCGCGTGCGATCGACCATCACGGGCGGCTTTGGGCTGCTGGGCTCGCGGCGAAGAGGTGGACCGTCCAATCCCGGTAGCGGATCCCGGCGTTCGTCAACTTCCACGTCGGTTTCCTCGCCTGCCAGAGCTGTCACACGGACGTCAACCAGCGCCCCGGCAAGTTCGTCTGGATGAGCCTCCAGACGCACGAGGTCCAGGACGTGCCCGCCGCCATCCGCCTTGCCAGACTGCTGGACGACGAGGCCGGCACGATCCAGATGCAGCCCGAGCAGGTCCAGCCTGCCATCGTTTCCCTCGTTCGCCAGGTTCTTGAACTGCGGCCGCAGGACCGCATGCTCGCAGACCTGCTGGCCCAACTGCAAGCAACCGAGCCCGGCAGCCCCATCTGGCGAACGACCATCAATCGCCTTGCGGCGGAACTCCCGAGCTACAGCGGAGGCGGCTATGGCGCCACGCTCATTCCAGAGGCGCCGCTCAAGACCGATCGCAGCACGAACCGTGAACTGCGGCGTCTGGCGGGCGAATACCTGGCCGCTGCGCCCGATAGCGATCAACGCAAGACCCTCGATGCCAGGATTCACGGCTCGATCGCCAAGAAGCCCGGCGCCTGCGCGGCTTGCCATGCCGACTCGCCCGGCCGGCTCGACTTTGCCGCGGCCGGCTATTCCCCGACCACAGCAAGACCCTTGGGAATCTGCCGCTTGCCCGTGTCATGGATCGCATACGCGAAGGCGGGGAGTTCCGACTTCCGCTGCTGATGGGCGGATCGAGTGGCAAAACCGAGGGCGTCAAGTGAGTCATTGGCGCCTCGCAATCTCGTGTCTGTTCGCGGGTGTCATCGGTCTTTCAGGCTCCGCGTGGGGACAATCCGGCCGCCCACCAAACAACACCGGCCGGGATTGCGCCGTCTGTCACATCGAGTGGGTCGGTACTTCCACGGAAGGGGGCGGGATCGTCCTGCTCGATCCGACTGAGAAGCTGGCCGTCGCCGATTCAGATACGTGCCTCGGCTGCCACGACGGCTCCGTCGCCGATTCACGCCGCGCGGTCTGGCTCGAACATGGCCACCGCAGTGGCGTTGTTCCAGCCGCCGGCATGAAGGTGCCCAAGGAACTGCCGCTCGACGGCGGCAAGCTTGCCTGCCGAACCTGCCACACCGCGCACGTCGCCGGCTTCAAAGAATCCCTGAAAAACGCCGTCTTTCTCCGTGTCAGGAACGAACAGGACCAACTCTGCAAAACCTGTCACGCCGACAAGACCAGGGATCCCGAAACCGGATCTCATCCGCTCACGAAGCTGAAGGCCGTGTTGCCGGCTGCGCTCGCGGCCGCCGGGACCCATGCGGGGCCGAAGAACGACCTGATCCTGTGCCAGTCGTGCCATACGGCCCACGGCGCCAAGAGCGATCGCCTCCTGCTCATGCCCACCGACGCCAGCCAGCTCTGTATTTCATGCCACGACACCATGCGCCCGGCCATGTGGGACACCAATCCCGCACATGACCATCCGCAGAATCCGCCGATCCATAAACCCGCCCAGCTCAAGGCCATCAAGGACATGCACACGCAGCTCGGTGCCGGCGACCGCCTTGTCTGCCTTTCGTGCCACAAGATGCACGAAGGCCACGCTGGCAAGGCGATGCTTGCCGATACGCTGCATGACAGTGCCCTCTGCATCCGATGCCACGACGAACGAAAAGCAATGGCCGGCACGACGCACGACCTGCGTAAGTCGGCTTCCAAAGAACTCAACGCGCGGTCTGAGACGGCCGAGCAATCTGGTCCGTGCGGCGCGTGTCACACGTTCCATTCTCATACGCGCAAGCCGGCTCCCGGAAGCGGAGATCCCCAGGGCCTGTGCGTGACGTGCCATTCCCGGGGACAGGTTGCCTCGACACATGGCACGAAGTTGTTTCATCCCGTCGATCTCCCCCGGCGCGGCATCCCGCCGAAAGCGGTCCTGCCGCTGTCTCCATCCGGCAAGGGTCCGGAGATGACGACGATGACCTGCCTCTCCTGCCACGATCCTCACGAGACGAAACACCCACGCTTCCTCCGTGTCAGCAACGAGCAGATCTGCTCGGATTGCCACGCCCCGATAACCGACTCACTCGCCAAGCCCCACGACTTCACCGGCAAGAAAGACGTCAAGAACGCCGTTGGCGCATCGCCGGCAGAGGCTGGCCGGTGTGGGTTCTGCCATTCCGTCCATGAAGCCAGGGGCCCGATCATGCTGGCGGCGACCACTCGGCCTGTGAAGACCATGGATGATGCGTGCATCCAGTGTCACCAGCCCGAAGGCATCGCGCGCGAGCACCCCGTGGCCAAGTACAATCACCCATCCGGCCCCGACGTGAAGCTCAAGGAAATTGCCGCGAATCTGAGTGCTCCTCTGTTCAACAGCCGGCTTCAACGCGACTCCGCCGGCTCGGTCGCATGTTCATCCTGCCATGACGTCCACCTCGGAGGAAAGAAGTCGAAAACGCTTTTACGTTCCGCGTCCGCGGCCGATCTTTGCACGCAGTGCCACGCCAGCCAAGGCAGAATGGCCGCGGGGCCGCATGATGCCGGGACCGCCACGAAGCCTTTCCCCGCGGAGGCAGCCAGCAGCAAGGACCTGTGCCTTGCCTGTGGAGATCTGCGCCAAGTGTCATGCCGAGGCCGATCATATCGAGATGTCCAGCCACAGCCCGGATGAGCTCACCCGGCACATCTCCCAGCCGCGAGCGTGTGCCCCTTGTCACCAGGTTCACGCCTTCGAAGGCATGAGTCGGCGGCATCTCTGGGCGGCCAAGGTCGATCCCAAGGGCGCCGACGAATCCGAACGTCTCTGCCTGGGATGTCATAGCAAGCAGGGCGGCGCCAAGGTTCCGGCCATCTCCAGCCACCCCGAGACCGACCTCAAGGACATCAGGGATGCTACAACGCGCCCAAGTTCCCTTGTAGATGAGTTCGGCAAGATCGCCCAGATTACCTGCTCCACCTGTCATCTCGCCCACGGCCGGGGTCTGGATGGTCCCACGACGAGTCCGGCATCCCTCGATCGCGCTGAGCTCGCCGGCGCCAAGACGATGATCCGCCCCCAAGTGGACCGCGATTTCTGCGCGGCCTGCCATGGCGCTGACTCCGCGCATGTTCCTCTATTACCACAACCCGGCGAAACGGCTGAAGGTGCAGGAGCTGGACGTGGCGCCCTGATACGCAACAACGCCGCTCAAGTGCAGGAGGGAGCGGGGAATGCCACGGGAGCGTGTTGCCGGCAAGCTATCATGCCTTCTGGTCAAATGCGTCGGTGTTGGCCGCCTCTTGCGCGGGCGCCCCTTGCTGTTGCTGCTCCTCCATTTTGGCGAGTTTGGCGATGGCCACCTGGTCGCCACTCGCAGCTTCCTGTCGGGTGGTTGCCACTGTTTCGGTGGCCTCCTGCACGGCGGCCGCCAAGGCGCTCTGGGAGCTGCCGCCGGAGGTGACTTTCTTGACATAACTGGACATCGCGCTGGTGATAGCACTGATGGGCATAGTCGAACTCCTCAAAAGTAGCATCCGTGCCGTATTGGTGCTTCCGTGCTCACCAGATAGATCGGCACGAGACAACTGTGCCGATAACTATTTCTACAGTTGTGGGTGTCGAGGTGCCCGAAAGCGCCCAGGCGCTCACCAAAGAACAGGTGGCGTCCGCACTTGCGGCCGGGCTTGGTGGACTCACACGGTGGCACTAATCGGCTTTGCCTTCCCGTGCCGATAATCTCGCAAGCAGCAGGGATCGCGGCCATTGAGGGCGGCGGTCCTTCCCACCCCTGTTCACGCCGAACAATTCGACGGAACGTAACAACGAAAGGAGTTGTCATGAACGGACTTGTTATCAAGTCGCCGTGGATCGAACGCATTCTGCAAACGCCCAGGACCTGGGTGATTCGTGGTACGCGCACCAACGCGCGAGGCCGGGTCGCACTGATCAAGGGGCGTGCGGGCCAGGTCGTCGGCACGTGCGAGATTCTGGACTGCATCGGGCCAATGACGCTCGACGAGGTGCGGGCCGAGGCCGACAAACAGCAGGTTCCGGTCGAGGTGCTGATGAGCGCGGCGGGAATGAAGACCTTCGCCTGGGCCCTGTCCGACGTGAAGGCCCTGGCCGAGCCGATCGCCTACAACCACGCGGGTGGTTCGGCCGTCTGGGTGAAGCTTACGCCGGAGAACGTGCCCGGCCGCTACAACGAACTGGAGGCCGATGCGCCGCCCATGCCGCAGATGGAAGTCACCATCACGCCGATTGTCGCTGAGTTGCAGGCCCAATCAGCGCCGGCCCCGCAAGCCGGCACCGTGCCTTGCGAGGCAGAGACCGAAGCCGCGTGAGTGCGGCAGCGCCGCCTCGGCCATCCGGCGAATTGACTGCCGGGTGGCCGGGGCGGCGTCCTGCCTGCGGCGTGCTTACCCGAATGTATACAGCGGGCGCCGCGCCAGCGCGGCCTCCTGCCGGGCAAAGGCCGCCAGGAAATTGCGCCAGTGCGTGTGCTCCAGCAGGTCATACTCGCTGGCCGTGTAACTCTCCAGCGCCCAGCTTTCGGTGGGGATGTAGATGCTGATCCCGAGGCTCCCCCGTCCCAGGCCACAGTAATCGACCTGCGTCTGTTGCATCGCGTCGAGCACCTCCTTCGCGGCGCTGCGGATGGCGGCGCTGGCGGCGCTGGTGGACAGGCGCGTCATGAAGACACCCAGATCGCGGTCGTCCGGGTCGTCGAACCAGGGAGCGGCCCGCCGCGCCTGCGAGACGGCGTTCCAATCACTCGCTTTGGTTGTGGCCAGCATCGTATCCGAGAATCGCCACAGCGATTTCATCAGCCCCGCGTAGGCGCTGGTGCGCGTGGCGGCCAGGGTCTCCTGACGCCCGTACTGCGCGGCGTACGAATGCACGATCGCCGAGCCAAACTGCTCAGCGCCCATGGCCGGGGCTGCGGCCAGCCGGTTCAGCACGTCAGTGTAGTCCCACCCCTCCGCCGGTATGTCGCTCTCCGAAGCCGCCAGCACGTCGGCGTTGTTGCGCAAGCTGTAAAGCTGCTCGTACAGGCCAGCCAGGCAGAGATCCATCCCGATCACGTCGAAGTGCGTGCCCGCCGCCGTGATCGCTTTGGCCGTCTCGGCGATCGTGAGGTGGTCGAGGCTGGTGTCGTCATAGCAGATTCCATCCAGGCCACCGCCATGGTCCCAGAGCACCAGGGCGTAGTGATTGGCCGGATACTGTTTCACGCCCCACTTGATGAATGACGTGAGCGTGGCGGGGCTGCCCATGTCCTTTTCGCCGATACTGACCAACGGGCTGGTAATCACCGAGGGTCTGTTATCGTGAACGACCGGCCCGCGTCGGGTGTCAGTCCAGTTGCCATTGGACGAGTCGTCGCCCTTGATGCGGTCCATCTCCACGGCGACGTGGATGCCGGCGGGCAGGGTGGCGGCCTCCATCTCGTTCAGGTCGGCGATGCCGTCCGCTTCCAGATCGTTATCCGCGTCGAGGTAAACCAGCACGGTCCAATCCGCCGCGACTGGATTGCCAGGAGTAGGCGTAGCTTGTGAACTGAGCAGCACGCGAGCCTCGAGCGGCTCGATCGTGGCGTTGTCGAATCTGCATTCTGTGGACGTAGTGCCGGAGGCGCGCATACCCAGCCGTTCTGTTCAGTGACGGAGTCTCCTTTGTCAACGACGCGGCAGAACGGGCGGATATTTCGCGAAATGCTATGATTCACCACGATGCGAGTCTCCGAGTCGTCAATCATGCAGCGCGCAAGCCGCGCAAGCTCAAGTTCATCGGCTGCGAGATCATCTACCGCGAGGCGTGCCACCTGGCCGCCACGACCCGCAACCAGGTGGACGTGGAGTTCCTGCGCAAGGGACTTCACGATCTGGAGACGCCGAGCATGGTTGCCAGGGTGCAGGCGGCCGTGGACGCGGTTGACCCGGCGGCCGGGTACGAGGCCATCCTGCTGGGTTACGCGCGGTGCAATGACGGGCTGGCGGGCGTGACGGCCCGCTCGATCCCGCTGGTCATCCCGCGCGCCCACGACTGCATCACGTTCTTCTTTGGCTCCCGCAGGGATTACCGCGAATACTTCGACCGGCATCCCGGGACGTATTACATGACAACCGGGTGGGCCGAGCGCAACGTTTCCGGCGACTATGCCCGGCCGGCGTATGGCCAGCAGGGCGTGATGGGCAAGCTGGGCCTGGCGCAGAGTCGCGAGGAGTTGGTGGCCAGATATGGCGAGGACAACGCCGACTTCATCGACGAGATCATGGGCGACTGGCTGCGCAATTACACGAAGTTCCTGTATCTGAAGATGGGCATCGGCCCCGACGAGCCGCTGATTGCCGCCACGCGGGAGGAGGCGCGGCGACGCGGCTGGGAGTTCGAGCTGCGCGATGGCGACTGGACGCTGCTGCGGAGACTATTCGAGGGCGCGTGGGATGAGGATTTCGTTGTCGTGCGGCCGGGACAGAGAATCGTCCCGCGCAATGATGAGCGCGTACTCGATGCCGAGTGAGGGGTTGATACCGCCGCCGGCCTATGCAACCGCTGCCGCACAGCATTGGTCAGTTCGTTCGCGTTCGACCAGCCGACTGAAAGTCGCTCCCGTCACGTACAGCGATCCGCCAATCAGGGTCGTGCGCGTAACCATGCACCAGACCATGAGGGGACCGCCCGCGGGTCTCGGTATGGCGACCACGAACTGCTCCCCTTCGCCTACCGCGTCCGTGTGGAAGATGCTGATGCCCGTCGCGGAAATGTCCCTGACCACGACTTTCACCGGCGGCTGCTTTACGCCGTCCCTGATCAGAATGTAGGCCGCCGTCATGATCGCCGAAAATCGCTCGGTGCGGCGCTTTTCCCGACCTCGCGGATCCGCCGGTGAATTGCCGAAGGCCACGATCTCCTGGACCAGTTCTCTTGCCAGATGCATGGAAGCCTCCTGAGCCGGTATCGGCCTGTTGCTTGGAGGCATTGAGGATCGAGCACGCCCGATAAACCAGCGGCCTGCGGATACGCAATACGCGATGCCGTGCGTATTGCGTATTGCGTACTGCGTCCGCCGTCCTACAGGCCCTCTGTGCTCCGCCGCATCAGATTGGCCACTGAGCAATCGCGCGACACGCTGTAGCCCTTCAGCGGCAGCACGTGCTCGTGAATGGCGTCGAGAATATCGACGGTGTATGGGAAGAACGCATCCTCGACCTCATCGGCCGGCGTGATCCAGTTGCGCGCGCCCACCACGGTCGGCGGGGCGTCCAATTCGTCAAAGGCGAACTGCGTGATCTTCGCGGCCATCGTCTGCAGCGCGCTGCCGCGCTCGCAGGCATCCGAGCAGAGGACGATCTTCCGCGTCTTCTTCACCGACTCGATGACCTTGGCATAATTGAACGGGACGATCGAGCGGGCGTCGATGACCTCGCAGGAAACGCCGTATTTCTCCTCAAGAGCCTTGGCCGCCTCCAGGCCGCGATAGAGCGTCGCGCCGATGGTCAGGATCGTCAGGTCCTTGCCGGGCTTCTTGATATCCGGCTCGCCGATGGGCATCTCGTAGTAGCCGGCCGGCACGCCGCCTTTGACGAACCATTCGGGCTCGTCGTAGATGCGCTGGCTCTCGAAGAAGATCACCGGATCGGTCCCGACGAGCGCCGAGTACATCAGGCCCTTGGCATCGTACGGCGTGGCCGGGAAGACGATCTTCAGCCCCGGGATATGCGCGCACATCGACGACCAGTCCTGCGAGTGCTGGGCGCCGTATTTGGAGCCGACGGAAACGCGCAGGACCACCGGCATCTTCAGCAGCCCGCCCGACATCGACTGCCACTTGGAGAGCTGGTTGAAAATCTCATCGCCAGCCCGGCCCATGAAATCGCAGTACATCAGCTCGGCGATGACGCGCCCGCCTTCGAGAGCATAACCGACGGCCGTGCCGACGATCGCGCCTTCGGAGATCGGCGTGTTGAACAGGCGGTGGTAGGGCAGCGCCTCTGTCAGGCCGCGATACACGGCGAACGCGCCGCCCCAGTCGCGGTTCTCTTCGCCATAGGCGACGAGGGTCGGGTCGGTGTAGAAGCGGTCGACGATGGCCTCGAAGATGGCGTCGCGAATGCCGATGCACTTGGCCTTGGGAAGCTTCTGTCCCTTTTCATCGAAAGCCGACCGCGCCAGTGTCGCGAGCTTCTTGCTGCGCGGATTCCTCGCTCGCGCGGCAGCAACGTCTCGGGCTTGCGGCTCGTGTCGAAGCTCTCGACCTTCTGGTTCGAGAACATCGTCGCATCCAGCAGGCATCCCTTCTTCTTCAGGTCGGCCCGTGGCGAAGTGGCCAGGTCCACTGCTTTCTTGTAGGCCTTGAACACCATCGTCTGCGCGCTCGCGCGCATGGCATCGATGTCCATTTGCGTGCAGACATTTGCGCTCGACGAGCTGATTGGCGAACGTCGTCAGCGGGTCGATCTTCATGCCAGGCTTCGACTTCCGACTTGTCGCGATAGGAACTGGCATCCGATGGGGAATGCCCGGAGAAGCGGTACGTGATGACGTCGAGCAGCACCGGGCCGTCGCCGGCCTCGAGGATCTTCTTCTTGCGCTCGATGGCATCGACCACCGCCAGCGGGTTGAAGCCGTCGACGCGCTCGGCGTGCATTGCTGCGGGTTGATGCCAGCGCCGAGGCGCGCCAGCATCTTGAAGCCCATCGTCTCGCCCTGCGGCTGGCCGCCCATGCCGTAGAAATTGTTGACGAAGTTGAAGATCAGCGGCAGCCCGCCGCGATGGTCCTTGTCCCACAGCTCCTTGTACTGGTCCATCGTCGCGAAGCAGATGCCCTCCCAAACCGGCCCGCAACCCAGCGATGCGTCGCCGATGTTGGCGATGACGATGCCCGGCTTGTGATTGACGCTGCTTGAAGAGCGCCGCGCCGACGGAGATGTCGCCCGACCCGCCAACGATGGCGTTGTTGGGGATAAACGCCGAACGGCGGGAAGAACGCGTGCATCGACCCGCCCATGCCCTTGTTGAAGCCCGGGCTCGCGCCCGAAGATCTCGGCCAGCGCGCCGTAGATCAAGAAATCCATGGCCAGATCCTTCGCGCCGCCGTTGCCGTCCTTTTCGACGACGCGCAGGCAGTCGCCGCCGAAATAGCCCTGCATGATCTTCAGCAGCGACTTCTCATCGAGCTTCTCGATGGCGCTCAGGCCCTTGGCGAGGATCTCGCCATGAGACCGGTGCGAGCCGTAGATGTGGTCATCGACGGTAAGGTGATATGCCTGGCCGACGGCCGTCGATTCCTGCCCGATCGACAGGTGGGCCGGGCCCTTGTGATTGTATTCGATGCCCTTGTAGTTGCCGCGGAGCTTGACCTCGTTGAGCATCGATCTCGAAGGCGCGGATGATCTCCATGTCGCGCTGGATGCGCAGCAGGTCCTTGGGCGAATAGCGGATCAGCTCTTCCTTGACGGTCTTCTGATACTGGTTGACCGGGATGGGCTTGAAGTTGATAGTGCTCGCGGCGCGCGACTGCGCCGGATCGATCATGACGCTCTTGGGCATCGGACTCGCTCCTTAGTTCTTATGTTCACCACGGAGGCACGGAGAGATCTTGAATTTCAGATTTCAAATTTCAGATTTCAAATTTCCGTGTTTCCATGCCTCCGTGGTTAGCTTGAGGCAATCACTTGTATCCCGCGCGAAACCAGGAACTCGCTCCACTGTGGCGGCGGCGCGGTGTCGCACACCACTTTCGAGACGGCGTTCCACTCGACAATCTTGTACAGCGAAGGCGCTGAGAATTTCGTTCGATCCACCAGCAGCACCGTCTGCCGCGCGTTCTGCACCGCCCGGCGATACAGGTCGGCGCTCTCGATATCGGCGGCCGACGGCCCGAAATCCATGCTCAGCCCATCGGCGCCAATGAAGCAGACATAGCCGCGAAGCTGATCGAGCATCGACAGCGCCAGCGTGCCGACTGTGTCCATCCGGTGGGGGCGGTACTGCCCGCCGAGCATCAGCACGCTCAGGCCCGGCGCCTCGAGATCCATGGCCAGCCGCGTCGAGTTGACGATAATCGACAGGCGCTGGCGACGTTTGAGGTACGGTGCCATCTCCAGGCACGTGCTGCCGGAATCGAGGAAGATCTGGTCGTTGTCGCCGACGAGGTCGCCGGCAAGCTGGCCGATGGTCTTCTTGGCCTCGGTGTTGCGCTGCAGCTTGGAATGGATCGAAAAGTCCGTCAACCGGCGCAGCGTCGCGCCGCCGTAGACGAGCTCGATCTGGCCTTCCTCCGCCAGGGCTTTGAGGTCGCGCCGAACGGTTGCTTCGGAGACAGCCATGTTGGCCGCCAGATCGCGCGCGGTCACGTGGCGGTTCTCATAGAGCGCCGAAAGGATCTGCTCGCGTCGATGATGGGTTGTGACGGCCACGGTTTCCGCCGGCCACCGGCCGGTCCTGCACGATAATAGACAACAAGTGGCCTGCGATTTCAATGAGAAAGTTGCAGAATCTGCTTGACTGCCGCGATTTTTTGACGAAATTATGACGCTTTGTTGACAGAGTTCGATCATTCTCGGTGACTCTATGCCGACTATTACGTTGCCACAGTCAGGTAAGTCCATGCGCTTCGGCACTATACGGCGCTGGCTGAAGCAAGCCGGCCAGAGCGTCGCCCGCGGCGAGGCGCTGCTGGAGATTGAGACCGACGATGGGCTTGCGGTTATCGAGGCGGCCACGGGCGGAATTCTGCAGAGCATCGCCGTGATGCCGGGCCGCACCATCGCGGTTGGGACGCCACTGGCCGTCATCGGAGAATCCGCAGCAGAAGCCGCGCCCAAGCCTGCCATTCCGCCACAGTCCCGCGAGCAGAAACAGGAGACCAAGAGCATGTCCGCAGCACAGCCATCGGGCCCGGTGATTCCCGTTCTGATGCCCAAGGCCGGCCAGAGCATGGAAGAAGGCACGCTGCTGAAGTGGCACGTCAAAGTCGGCGACCGCATCAGCAAGGGCCAGGTGATCTTCGAGATCGAAACCGACAAAGCCAACATGGATGTCGAGGCTACCGACGCCGGCCGGGTGGCCAAGATCGTCCTGAAGGAAGGCGACGTCTGCAAGGTGCTCGAGCCGGTGGCGTATCTGGCGGAGAATGACGCGGACGTGGCGGCGGTCGGCACTGCGCTAACCACGGAGGCACGGAGTCACGGAGAGCGGGATTCAGATGCCAGATCTCAGATTTCAGATATCAAACCACAGACTGCCACGTCGCAGATCGCGCTAACCGAAACCGGCCGGGTGAAGGCTTCACCGGCAGCGCGGAAGATCGCGGGCGAGCGAGGCATTGATCTGAAGAGCGTCGGCAATGGAAGCGGTCCGGGTGGACGGATTCTCAGCGGCGATGTTCCGAGCAGCGCGGTGGCTGTCGCCGCGGCGCCGGCGCCCGTGGCAGCGGCGGTAGCGGATTCCGCCGGCGTCGTTCGCCGCAAGATGAGCACGATGCGCCGGGCGATCGCGAAGAACCTCTCGATCTCCAAGCAGACCATCCCGCACTTCTACCTCAAGGGCACGATCAATGCCGACGCCCTCTATAGCTTCTACCAGACCGAGAAGGCCAAGTATCAGTGCAGCCTGAACGATGTCGTGGTGATGGCGTGCGCCAGGGCGATTCGCGAGATGCCTCCGTTCCGCAGCCGCGTCGAGGGCGATGAGGTCATCGAGCTACCATCCGTCAATATCGGCATCGCGGTGGGGCTCGACGAGGGCCTGGTCGTGCCGGTGCTTGTCGATGCCGACAAGCTCACGCTCAAGCAGATCGGCGAGTCGGCCAAGCGCATCGCCGTCGCCGCCAAGGCCGGCAAGATCGAGGGCATGAACAAGGGCGTCTTCACCATCACCAACATGGGCATGTTCGGCGTCGAGGAATTCTCGGCCATCATCAATCCCCCCGAGTCGGCGATCCTGGCGGTGGGGGCCGTCCGCGAGGAGGTCATCGTCAGCGGCGGCACGCTCCGCGCCGGCCGGGTGATGACCATGACCATCAGTGTCGATCACCGGATCATCGACGGCACGATGGCGGCGAAGTTCATGAAGCGGATGAGGGAGATATTGGAATATCCGGGACAGTTGGTCGGGTAGAAATGGTCAGTGGTCAGTTGTCCGTGGTCAGTGGTAGGGCCCGTCGTCCATTGGTCAGTGGTGGCAGCGCCGGAGGGCCTAGCAACGGACAATCGGACCAATGACCCAACCACTGACTACGGGCCACTGACAACGGACAAAGCACAACTGACGAGAACCATGAGCAACCATTATCAGATCGCAATCATCGGCGGCGGCCCCGGCGGATACGTCGCGGCGCTAAAGGCCGGGCAGCTTGGCGCCAGCGCCGCCATCATCGAGCAGTCGCACCTGGGCGGCACGTGCCTCAACAACGGCTGCATTCCTTCCAAGGCCCTGCTGGCGTCGGCCGAGCTGCTGCACCATATACAGCATGCCGGCGATCTGGGCGTCGAGGTCGGCGTGGCCAAGGCCAACTGGGAGAAGATCCAGGCCCGCAAGGACAAGGTGCTGGCCACGCTGCGCGGCGGCATCAAGGGCCTGCTCACCGGCGCAAGGTGAGCATCTTCCAGGGCAGCGCCGTGCTCGACGGCCCCGGCAAGATCACCGTGAAAAAGCCCGATGGCCCGGCCGAGCAGATCACCGCCGACACGGTGATCCTCGCCAGCGGCTCGGTCCCCTCGCGCATCCCCGGCTGGCCGGCCGATGCGAACATTGTCTGCACGAGCGATGAGGCGCTGCACTGGAAGACGCTCCCCCAGCGTCTGCTGATCGTGGGCGGCGGGGTGATCGGCTGCGAGTTCGCCTGCATGATGCAGGCCATGGGCGTGGACGTGACCGTCGTGGAAATGCTCCCGCAGCTCCTGCCCAACATGGATGCCCAGATCGCCGAGCTGCTGACAAAGATCTTCACGAAGCGCGGCATCAAGATGCATGTTGGCGTGAAGATCGAGCAGATGCACCTGACGCCGGCCAGCGGCGCCAAGGCAACTTTGGCCAACGGCCAGTCGATCGAGGCCGACCGCGTGCTGGTGGCCACGGGCCGCAAGCCCAACACGGCGAAGCTGAATCTCGCCAGCGTGGGCATCACGCCCGACCGGGGCTTCGTGCGCGTGGACGACCGGATGCAGACGCCGATCAAAGGCTATTACTGCATCGGTGACGCGAATGGCCGGTGCCTGCTGGCGCACGCGGCCTCCGCGCACGGCATCGTGGCGGTGGAGAACGCGCTGGGGCACGATCATGTTTTCGATGCGCCTATTCCCAATTGCGTCTATACGTTCCCGGAGATCGCCGCCGTCGGGATGACGGCCGAGGAGGCGCGCGCCAAGAGCATCCCGGTGTCAGTCGGGAATTTCCCGCTGGCGTTCCTGGGCAAGGCGATGGCGGTGAACGACGCCGAGGGCTTCGCGAAGGTCGTCCGCCATCGCGAGACCAACCAGCTCCTGGGCGTTCATATGGTCGGCCACAACGCGACCGAGTGCATCGCGGCCGCGGGGGCGCTGCTGCACCAGAAGGTGAGCGTCGAGGCGGTGGCCGAGACGGTCTTCGCGCATCCGACGATCAGCGAGTCCATCAAGGAAGCCGCGGAAGATGCCCTCAGCATGGCGCTGCACCTGCCGCCGAGGAAGGTGATGCGGGTGGTGGCGGGAGTGGCGTGATCTATACCAGTGCACATGGATGCATGTGGATGCAGGCGGATGCGCTGCGCTCGCGAGCGCGTTTCATGACTGCGCAAGCGATTCTCCTGCCTAACGAAATTCGACTCCGCCAAATGGAAGCTCTATTCCACGTTTCGCAAGATCCGGTTCCTCAAGCTATCCTTCGGCACGGCGACGCGGCCCCTCCCGCTCGGCATGAAAGCGCTTCATCTTGCGAAATGGCGCTTCCACTCCGCGATTGGAGAGGCCAATCCCGAGGAGGGAAGCATCACGATATCACGTATCACGGTGATCTCTGGAGTCTCCCCTCTCTTTGGCTGTGCGCAGCAGCCACTGGGCGCGGTGCGACACCGCGTTCCTGAGCCGGTATGGCCGGTTCGTGCCTGCAGGCCAGGCGGTCTGGTGAGACGATATCGACGATCTTTGGTCTGTGAGGAGCCAGATCGCCTGCCTGCTTTCACGACTCCAGCGTTTGTTCCTCTACGACCGATAATCGGCATGAGGCGACTTCCGCGATTAGACTGTAAGAACTCAGTTCCGTCGCCGACGTGCCGGAACCAGGTGTGTTGTCGCCCTACGGCAACAGGGGGGAGACTCCAGGGTGATCTTAGTTATGACACTCAATCCGACGGATGACAGACAGAGACTTGCCGATCTCAAGCAGTTCCTACACCGCTACAGTGCTCCCGCCGCCGAGCCGCTGATCGAGCACCTTCCCGACGGCGATGTGCGCTGCCATGCCTGCGGCCACTGCTGCCTCATCAAGCCGGGCCGCGACGGTATCTGCCGCGTCCGATTCAACGACGGCGGGAAGCTGCTCGTGCCCTTCGGCTATGTCGGCGGCGTGGCTTGCGATCCCATCGAGAAGAAGCCGTTCTTCCATGTCCTGCCTGGCAGCGACGCTCTCAGCTTCGGCATGCTCGGCTGTGATCTGCACTGCGGCTATTGCCAGAACTGGGTCACCAGCCAGATGCTGCGCGACCCCCAGTCGATGGGTCAGGTGAAGCAGTGCCGGCCGATGGACCTTGTGAACATCGCCCTGCAGCACCGCGCGCCCGTCATCGCCTCGACCTACAACGAGCCGCTCATCACGACCGAGTGGGCCGTGGAGATTTTCAAAGAGGCCAAGCCGCGCGGGCTGCGCTGCGTGTATATCTCCAACGGCAACGCCACGCCGCAGGTGCTGGATTACATCCGGCCGTATGTCGATGCCTACAAGGTCGATCTCAAGACCTTCAACGACCACAACTATCGCCAGCTCGGCGGCGTGCTGGAGAACATCACCGAGTCGATCCGCATGCTCAAGCAGCGCGGCTTCTGGGTCGAGCTGGTCACGCTCGTCGTGCCGGGTTTCAGCGACGACGGGGACGATATCAAGCGCATGGCCGCGTTTATCGCGTCGGTTGATCCGCTCATGCCGTGGCACGTGACGGCGTTTCATCCCGATTACAAAATGACCGTCGGCTACCGGCAGACGACCACGGAAGACCTGATGCGCATCGTCGAGATCGGCCAGCAGGCGGGGCTGAAGTACATCTATGCGGGAAATCTGCCGGGCCGCGTTGGCGAGTGGGAAAACACGCGATGTCACGGTTGCGGCACGACGCTGATCCGCCGCTACAGCTTCATGGTGAAGGAGAACCGCGTCGGCGCCGATGGCGTATGCCCGCAGTGCAAGACGGCCATCCCCGGAATCTGGGGCAAGGCGTCGGGGCACGGCGATGGCCGGATCAGGCCGATTGCGTGAGTTTGGGTGGAGCGTGCCGCCCCGGCCGCGTTCTGCCCTTGTCCACCGCCCCCAGGCCACGGCGGAGGGCCGCTCGTGCCACGCGTGCCGCTCGTGCCACGACCTGAGCAATGCGGCACGGGCTTTTGGGCTTTTCCCTTGCCTGATTTCCCGCTCACCCTTACGATGCACGGCAGCTTCGTTTTGAGGAGACCTCTATGGTGCGACGGTGGCTCGTGTGCGGGATTCTGCTGGGCGCGATGGTTTCTGTTGCCATGGCCCGCCAGGGCGTGGTCAAGACCAAGGATGGCCGGAGCATTGAAGGCGATGTCGTGGATGCCGGCGCCGACGGCGTCAACATCACGACCAAGGCGGGCGCCGTCACCATCGCCCGCGCCGAGGTCGAATCGATTCAATACACGGTCAACATCCGCGAGGTCTACCAGCAGCGGCTTGCCGCCCTGCCCAAAGACGCCGGCGCCAAGGCCCACCTGGAACTGGCCCGCTGGCTGTACGAGTCCAAGGCTTACGACCTGGCCGCGAAGGAAATCGATGCGGCGCTGGCAATCGACGCATCCAGCAGCGACGCCCAGATGCTCAGGACCTCGATTCGTCGCGCCATCGACTTCGAGCGAAGCAGGACGGGCACGGGGACCCCCGTCGTCGATCCCAGGCGGGCGGTGACACGGCCGGTCGCGGCCGGAGAGGCGAAACTGCTCACCGCCGACCAGATCAACATCATCAAGCAACTGGAACGGCGGAGGGATGAGAACCTCCGCGTGCGATTCGACAAGGATGTCAAGAGCCGGTTCGTGCGCTCCCAGGTGCAGATGAACGCCGCCGATTTCGCAGCGCTTCCCGACCTTGTGAAGGCGCGGGCCATCATGGAAAACGGCACTCCCGAGATGCGGGGCGACGTGCGTATCCTCGACGATCCCGCGCCCTGGCTTTCTACAAGCGCCAGGTCCAGCCCATGATCATGATCGGCTGCGGCAGCAGCGCATGCCATGGCGGGGCCAGCGCAGGTGAGTTTGTCCTGCACACCGCCGTCAGCAACGACGCGGCTTCCTACACGAATTTCTACTACCTGACCCAGTACGGCAAGTCGATCGGCGGCGTCGAGTACAAGGCCATCAACCGGGTGCGCCACAGGATTCGCTCCTGATCCAGTTCGGCCTGCCGCGGGATGCCGCCAGCCCCAAACATCCGGAGGTCCCCGGGTTCACGGCGATGCTCCGGGGCGGCGACGACCGTATCCGAACGCTGGCCGGCTGGATGGGCCAGGGGCTCCTGCCGATCGAGCCTGACTATGGCATCGACATGCCGCTGCCATTCAAGAAAGAGTCGCCGGCCAGCCAGCCGGCACCGGTAGATGTGCCGCCGCCCGCCGTTCCCGCAACGCCCGCGACATCGCCCGCTCCGCCGGACAAACGCACCGATCCCGCTGATACGCGCGGCAGCATCGACGACGCGCTGAAACGCGCCACCGGTGGGGCACGCCCTGTAGGAATCAACTGACAGTGCCTTCCGATCCTGCTGTGCTTCCGCCCATTCTATTCCTGGCCAGCGTCATTGCGCTCTGTGCCGCCGGGTGGGCCGGCCATAAACTGCTGCTGCGCCACCGGCGAAAAAAGCTGCGTGAGCTGGCCGACCAGTGGGAGATGCGCTACACGCCCAACGACCTGTTTAATTTCACGCTGCGCCTCAAAGGCAATTTCCCCATCCCCGATGCCACCGACATCCGCGTGGTTGACCTGATCTATGGCGCCGAGCAGGATGCCCATCGCTATTTCTTCACCGCCGAGTACACCGCCGGGCCGCTTGATCACTATCGCCGCGACTGCCGCGCGATGACTGTCTGCGAGCACAAGGACACCAGCAGCCATGCGCCGGTGACAGACGTCACGGTGGCCCTGGCAGGCCACGGCATCGTGGAGCAATATCGGCAGTTGCACGGCGCGGCCGCCGCGCGGTGATCCGTCATCGGGTGATCGGTGATCGGTTGTCGTTATGCCGATCACCGCACTGGTATTTTCCGTCTCACTCGCCGACAATAGAGCGACTATGGCAATCTCGCTTGAGCAGCGCATTCGATGTGAGTCGAATCGGGCCCAACAAGTGGCGCGTCGCCGGATTCGCAGGCCGCGCCATCTTCTTCTATGCCGAGGCCGGAAACGAAAAACCCGAGTTCACGGTCAACAACCAGCTTACGCTGGGGGAAATCGGCCAATGGCGCGCCATGGACGCCGGCCGGCACCTGATTGTCGGTCACGGCGGACGGGCGATCGTCGGCTCCGCTCCCGACGGCAAGCCTGGCGAAATCCGCGTCACCTTCGAAGGCGTCGGGCTGGCGATGTAGCGGATGTTATCTGAAGCGGAAGCGTCAGCGCCCGCCCTTGTCGAGCGGGCGCTGACGCTTCCGCTTCAGAAACTGCCCTCCCGCGGCCCCAACATCGGCCTCACCGCGCGGTATCATGCGAAGGATCCGATAAGGAGGCTCGATGGGCATCTTCCATCCACTTCGGTGGGCGAGCTGCGTTGTGGTTCTGGCGACGCTCACCAGCGCTGAGGTGTGCAACCTGAAGGTTGTGACTGATGCCTCGCCCGACTACACCGATCTGCCCGGCATGGTCCACAGCATCACCTCGCGCTGGCAGACGCCGGCTGAGAAATGCTGGGCCGTCTTCTATTGGAACCACATCGCGCGCCGGCAGACGCAGCCGATCATGCTGCACGGCTTGGCGCTGGCCGATCCCATCCGCCAATTCAACGACTACGGCTACACGATGTGCTCGACCATCTCGGGCATCAACCAGGGCATCTGGGAGGCGATGGGGCTCCAACACAAATACTGGGACATCATCCTGCACACCGTGCCCGAGGTCTTCTACGACGGGCGCTGGCACATGTACGACAACTCGATGTCGGCCCTGTACACGCTCTGCGACGGCAAGACGATCGCGGGCGTCGAGGACATCGGCAAGGAAGGCGCCTGCGAAGCGTCCGGCGGCAAGACCGAGATCGGGCATATCGCCAAATATCACTGTCTCAACGCGACGAGCCCCAATGGCTTCCTGACCGGCGCGGACACGATGCGCTCGCTTGAGGAGGAGGCGCACTGTTTCCATCCCAAAGGCCTCAAGTACCGTTACTATTACTACGATTGGGATTACGGGCATCGTTACATACTGAATCTGCGGCAGGGCGAGAGCTATTGCCGGTATTATCAAAGCCTGGGTGACAGCCCCAACTATTACGTCGCCAATTCCGACGGCAAGGATCCCGAAGCCACCAATAGGCGATATCGCATCCGCGGCAATGGCGTGTGGGTCTTCAGGCCCAGTCTTGCGCCGGCCGGCGTGAAAGAGGCTTTGCTCAGCTCGACCAATATTGCCGCCGTTGAGCCGACCGGGCTCGCGCCCGCGAAAGCCGGCGCTCTCGCCGAAGCGATCTTTAAGGTCCAGTCGGCCAATGTCACGACCTCGCAGACCATTGCGGCGTCCTTCTTTCGCAAGAGCGAGGATGACTCGATCAAGATTCTCGTCAGCACCACGAACGGCGTGCAGTGGAAGGAAGTCTGGACGGCCAGTTAAGTCGGCGATGTTACGGCCAACCTCAACTTGGTTGGTGAGGTGAACGGAGCGTACGAGGTGCTCGTCAAGGTCCAACTGCAGGCCAAGGCCGCCGCTACCGACGCGCTGCTGAAGAGCCTGGAGATCGGCACGACCACCAACCTAAACGCCAAGACCCAGCCCAAGCTCAATCTGGGCAAGAACACGGTCTATGTCGGCGCGGGCGAGCAGACGGAATTGATCGTCTTCTGGCCGGAGCTTCAGGGCGGCAAGTACAAGCAGAACATCGTCGAAGAGAAGAACATCACGGGCGTCGCCAAGCACATCGAATATCAGGGCGCGCTTCATCCGACGGCGGCGAAAGAAGATGCGCACATCGTGTATCGCGTTCGACTGCGCCGGCCGATATCACGCGGCTCATCTATGGCGGCCGGTTCTACAACCGTGCGCCCAAGAGCCACATCGACCTGTACCACTCGTTCGACGAAGGCAGGACCTGGACGAAGTCGTGGACGCTGACCGAGACCAAGCCGCCATGGGATGTGATCCACTATGAGACGGTGGCCGTGCCGCCGGGGCACAAGTCGGTCTGGGTGAAATACCTCATGAATACGACCGAGCCCACGCCTGCGGGATGCAGCATCTATGCTCTGCGCATCGAAGCCAACTATGCCCCGGCCGACGCCGGTTTCAAGCCGATGGATGTCACGTTCACCTGGTCGGAGCCGCAGAAGGACCGCGGCCTCGTGCAGCGATCGCATCGCCAGCTTGTCACGAAGATCCCGACGACCTACACGATCAATGTCGGCGGCGAGGACCAGCCGGTCGTGAAGTCGCTGGAAATCGCCGCCCCAGGCGAAGGTCGGCGCGACGTCAAGTATGGCTACTCGGATGGCCAGGATGTCGGTGGCGAGAAGTTCATGGGCAAGTGGGTGACGTATGGCAGGAATCTCGCCGCGGGCAAGAGCTATACCTGCTCGGCCGTTTCGTTGACCAACTGGGGCGCGGGCGACCCCGACGGCAAGAAGCTCACCGACGGCGTGGCCGGGCCGCCCTGCGCCGGCGGCGCTTCATACAAGTGGGGCGCGATCTATAAGGAGGGGGCCAACCCGGTATTCAAGCTCGATCTTGGCCAAGTGCAGACCTGCGCGGCGTTCGGCATGAACATCCACGGCTACCCCTGGTGGGATGCGCTCAAGGGCGAGGTGAAGGACAAGGTCGAGGTGCTGGTATCGGACGATGGGCAGAACTACACATCCATCGGATTCCTGAACACGGACCTCCGATGGAAGGACCTGCCTGTGAACCACATGTGGCCGGATGATGAGACCATCACCGGCGCCACGTTCCGCCTGATTCCGCCGGCGCCGGTGAAGACGCGATATGTTCAGTACAAGCTCACCAGCGGCCGATTGTGCTGCGTCACCGAGGTGGAAGTGCTCGACTCAATCAAGTTCGAGCCGTTCGATCTGAAGATTGCGCTGCCGCAGTGATCGCCATCGCGTCTATCCATCTGAAGCGGAAGCGTCAGCGCCCGCCCTGGAGAAGGGCGGGCGCTGACGCTTCCGCTTCAGACGAGCCATCCGTCAATCCAATTTCGCAAACAGATCCCGCAGAGACAGCGTGAACCCGGGCAGGACCGTCCCGCCATCGAGCACCTGGTCCGCGCCAAACGTGGCGGACTGGTCGTGGCCGGTGAAGACCGTGACGGTGTGCGCATCGGGATCGACCAGCCAGAGAAGACGCACTCCCGCCTCGAAATACTCGTGGCGTTTCCGCGTCATCTCCGCGCCCGTGTTGCTCTCGCTGAGCACCTCCACAGCAAGATCGGGCACGAGATGCGGGATCGGCTCGCGCGGCACGCGGCCACCGGGCACCCGCTCCCACGAGACGAATGCCACATCCGGAATTCGCACCATGCCCGGGAAGAGCCGTATCATGCCATCCGCACCAGTCACCAGGCCCAGGTTTCGCGGAACGATGAACTTGTTCAATTCTGTCGCAATCCAGACAGCCAGGAACGATTCGCGGTAGCCCATCGCCTTCTCCACCAGCACGCCATCCACGAGTTCGCACAGACGGTTCTCTCGAGCCTCGATTTCCAAGACATCTGCCTCGGTCGCGGTGCCGGGTTGGGGGAAGTAGCGCATGCGCTGAGGTGGGATGCCTCCCAACCGCTCCAGTAGATCAGCGACTGTGGGAATGTCACGGGATGGTGCGAGCATCGTTGTCATCTGTGTCTCTCAATGCTGATTATACCTCAATATCCGCCGCGCGGTGCCGCGCGATGCTGGCGATGTAGAGCTGTCCCGCCGGCTCGCGCGCGGCCCAGCTCTTCCAGAACACCAGGTGCTGGCGGTCCTCGCTCAAGGCGAATACCAGGTCGGCGGTGGCCGCCAAGGCCTTCATTCCGCGATAGGGACTGGCGTACTGCGTGACCAGATCATCCTCCAGCCCGATGCCCAGGACCGGCCCTTCTTCCGTGCCAATCAACAGCCGCGTGCTGCCCAGCCACGGCAGGAGCGCCGCCGAGGCCGCGGCCCCGCATCGCTTGCCGCTCTGCTGCACTGCCAGCGTCTGCTTGTCCCGCACCTGCACGACGCCATTGCCCAAGACCACGACCACCCGATCACTGTCCGGCAGGATCGCCACCGGCTCGGCGCCCAGATCATCGCACGTCTGGCTTCGATACGTAACGCTCTTCTCCGACATCTCGCGATGCAGGACCATCAGCTTGTTCTTGGCGCTGAAGATCAGCCGTGATTCATCCAGCGCCGCAAGGTTCCGCGGCGGCAGGTTGTCAATCTCCAGGGGCCGCAGCACGAAGGCCGGCAGCGACGGGCTTTCGGCGCTCCAGCACACGATCCCCGCCTCGCCGTGGCAGCCCCAGACCTGTTCGTTCCACATCAGTGCGCGGCTGAATCCGAGCTGCGAGGTGATGCTGCCATCGGCAAAGCTGCGGACATCCCCCGGCCGGGCGGGATCGAGCACCATCACTCCGCCGCGCACGCCGATCAGCAGGCTTCCATTCTGCGCCAGTTGCACGCTGCGCAACGGCCCGAGCGCGGTGGGCAGCGAAATCGCCTGGGCGGTAGGGGGGGTCTTGCTAAGGTTGACCTGCAACAGCACAGGGCCCGCCGCTACCCATGCCGCCTGCGTCTCCTTTTCCCGACCCGATGCCAGCAGCAGCGTCTGCAGCATCGTGCCCTGGTCGGCCGGGGAAAGCTGCCGGAGAACATCGCCCGGCGAAAGCTGCGGATTGGCCGAGCGGATCTTCTGGAACTGCTCCGCCAGTTCCATCGCCTGTTCCATTCGCTGTTTCCTGGCCGCCCACAGCATGGAGTCTTTCCGCGCCGACTCCAGGGAGGGGCTGGCCAGGTTCAGATCGAAAGGCGGCATCGCCTGCAAACCCGTCGAGAATGTCAGCCGTTTGATGGCCGCCGCCAGCGCCTCGGCTACGGCGCGTTTGCCGGCTGCGCCCAGCAGGTCGGTGCCGCTCGTGCTGCCCGCCACGGCCGCGCCCGCGGCGCAGCATCGGCTGGAAATGCGCCACCACGTCGCCCGCCTTGACCACATCGCCATGGACGAGCAGCGATTCGGCGAGCATCTGCTGGTTCGTGGAATCCGCCAGCGCGCTGATGGCGCAGCCGAAGCGCACCTGGATGCCATGCCCGTCGGAGGACACCAGGTCATCCAGACGCCACTCGAGCCGCATCGGCTCGCTGCGCACCGACAGCTTCCCGTTCTCTCTTCGTGCGATCTCGCTGTTTTGAAAGGCCATCGTCACATCCCGGCTGATGCCATGCATGGATTGTACCTCGGCGCCGTACACAGCAGGCAATATAAAACCGCGCGTTCTTTCGCGGACGCCGTCGTGTTCGGCCGGTAGATTCTATGGCCGAGTTGTTGGCTGTGAGGTGGGCTGGGTGGCCGCCTCGCCCTTCATCAGCTCTCTCGCCTCCTTGATCACCTTCTCCCATTGCAACGCCGGCCCAGGGTCTGCCTTATCGGCTTGGACGTGATAGTGACCCAGCAGACCCTGGTATCTGGCGAGTTGTTCGTCCTCCAGCTTGTGGGGGATCAGCTTGCCGTTGGCGTCCTTGGGGTAGTCGCACTGAAGCTTGGGGAAGACCGTGCAGAGCGTCGCCGTCAGCCTGGCCAGTGAGTCATATTGTTCGGGGGTGAAGTCATACTGCCGCCGCCGGTGTCCCTGGATGGTGCCGAAGACCATCTTCGGCCGGGCCGGCCGGCCGACAAAGCCCGGTGTGCGGATGCCGCCATCGCCGAACTTCGTCGGCAGCGTGATGCGCAGGTTCCCCTGCTCATCGGGGGCGTACCAGTTCTTGAACGGGTCGGTCTCTGTGCCGGCATAGGCGCCGACATTGGCGATCTCAACGCCGATCGACCGTCCATTGGCAATGGTCGCATGCCATGCCCGCTCTTTCAGGTCCAGCGTCTGGTAGATCGTGCCGTCCAAGTCGAGCAGGAAATGTACCGACAGCCCGCGATCGTCGTGGAGCACCGCAAAGCACTGGCGCGAGGTGCCGCAAACGTCATAGTGGATCACGAACTGATCGACCTTTTGCTGAAGCAGTCCCAGGTCCCATCCGCTGTTCCGCACGCGCTCCTGCTCGGCCGCGGTCAAGTCGCGCACGCCGTAGCGATTGGGCGTCTTGATCGTCGTCGCCTGCGTGGTTGCGGCCCAAGCGCCATCCTCCGGATTGGCCACAAAACGCCGCTCGACTCGATAGGCGTCATATCCTCCGGGATCCAACCACAACACGACGGGCGCGCCGGTGTGGAAGAGCTGGCCACAGGCCATGATCTCATCGCCACTACGCACGAACGGCTGGCCGGGTCGGGTGTTGAATACCGGCCGGGTTGTGGGCGGGGAGGATGTGCTCGGCACCGTGCTGGCGCTGCTGAGCATCGCGGGCCGATGCACTGCGCATCCGGCGAGCGAAGCGACACAGAACACCACGACGAGCACTAGAAGCATGGACTTCTTATCCATCGGCTGGGATTGTCCGCCCGGTGGTGGGAATTTTCCACTCGGCGAGACGACCAGACGGACGGGCCTGATGGCGACGGACCAGCGACTGGTAGCAAATCCGCCGCATTTTGCGCTCCATGTGACCGGCCGCCGCGCGATAGGATGGCTTCTGTCCGGGGGCACGATCGGAGGTTTGTCATGGATCTGCGCTCCTATCTTCAGCAGCAGGGCATTCCGTTCATGTGGTCGCACCACGACACGGCCTACACGGCGCAGGACCTGGCCGCCAAGGAGCATGTCCCCGGGCGGAAGGTCATCAAGCCCGTCGTCGTGGAAGCCGACGGGCGATTCGTCCTGTGCGCCTTGCCAGCGTCGTGCAACGTCAACCTGTCGCAGTTGCGGGAGCAGTTACACGCCGAGTCCGCCCAGCTTGCGCCCGAGCAGAAGTTCATGTCGCTGTTCGGCGACTGCGAGCCCGGCGCCGAGCCGCCCATTGGCTCGATCTTCGGCATCCCGACCGTGGCCGATGACACGCTGCTGATGCAGGAACAGCTCACGTTCCAGGCCGGCACGCACCAGGATTCGGTCACGATCAGCAAGGACGACTACGTGAGGCTGGCGCAACCCAGGATCGCGCACTTCAGCCGGCAGCGTTCATGAGTTCGCGGCGCCGACTCAGTCGAACATGATGGTGCGCTTGAACGTCACGTGGTCCTGCCCGCACTTGGGGCAGTGCTTGAGCTGGTCAGGCTGGACGGGCAGGAACGGCCCGCCGCAGGTGGGGCATTTGTAGACGGTTTTCATCTCGCCGCTGACGGGATCCCAGATCTTGCCCAGCGGCGCCGGCGGTGCGGCGGGCTGGGTTGCGGGTACGGCGGTGCGGCCGCGCGCGCAAGGCGGGGCCAGTTCAAGTAAACGAATTTCTCGCACTTACAGCAGTAGCCCGTGACCTGCTCGAACATGAACCCGCCGCCGAAGGAGAGCTGCGCCTTGAAGTTGCACTCCTTATTCGAGCAGGTGAACTCGCCCATCATGCCGGCACGAATCGCCGGGCCGAACAGGATCGCCACCGCGGCCAGACCGAGAAACAACAGGCGTCGGGATCGTGTCACAGGACCTCCAAGTGTGAGCTGAGAGGATTGTAGACACCATGCATCTTCGGCGATAGCCGCGACACCTAACCTGCGGCCTTGCCGCCACCGCTGAGGACTCGCTGTGCGTGCTCTGCCAGCTCGCGCAGGTGCGTCAGTATCTGCGACAAGTCGCCCTGTCCTTTGGTCTGGGCGAGATAGTATTCACGCAAGACCTGTCGCATGCGCGACTGGTAGCCTGGCCCCTGCGACTTGAACCATTGGACCAGGTCGCCATCGAGCCGTAGCGTCAGCGAGGACTTACTGGGTCGGTGCAGCTCGCCATCGGGACCCCGCCGGACCCGCTTGAATGGGCCGACGTGTTCTGGGATTTCCGACGTATCAATAGGCCCCCGCATAGCCTTTCGCAGCCTCGCCAGGTCTGCGGCGGTCGGCTTGGGCAGGTCCTTCACGGCCATCCGCACGGTTCTAGCTGATTTCGAGTTCATATGCGTGCCTCTCGCGCGGTGTGGCGGGTTGCGCGGAGATGATCCGGGTCACTCGTCGTGGAGTCGCATGGATCATATTGTAGCTACGCGCGTACATGCGCCAAGCGGTGATGGGCGCGATGGGCGGCATAGCCACCGGCTGTGTCTGTCACCGGCTGCTTGCTTGCCGGTATCGCGCCTCGTATAACCCCGCCATGACTCCCCTCACTCTCTCGCGAGCCGAATTCCGCGACAAGGTTCACGCCTGCTGGCTGGGCAAGAACATCGGCGGCACGCTGGGGGCGCCGTGGGAATGCAAGCGTTATCCGCAGGCGCTCGAGTTCTATCATCCCGTTCCCGCCGAAGCGGCCGCCAACGACGATCTGGACTTGCAGCTCATCTGGCTCAAGATCCTGGAGGACCACGGCATCGATCCGCCCCTGCCGCTGTTTGCCGAGTATTGGAGCAAGTACGCCGCCAGCTATCCGTGGAACGAATACGGCTTCTTCATGCGCAACTACTCGCGCGGTTTGCGGCCGCCGGTCGCGGGCTGCTTCGAGAACTACTTCGTCGATGAGATGGGCTCGCCCATTCGCAGCGAGATCTGGGCGTGCCTGCATGCCGGCGATCCGCAAGCAGCAGCGCGCATGGCCTGGAAGGACTCGGCCCTGGACCACGCCGGCGGCGAGGGCATGTGCGGCGAGATGTTCTGGGCCGCGGTGGAATCGGCCGCATTCGTCGAATCCGATCCGATGACCCTCATCCGCATCGGACTGAACATGATCCCGCTCTCCAGCCACATCGGCCGCTCGATCCGCGAAGCGGTCTGGTGCTGGGAAAACGGCCTGATCTGGGGCGAGGCGCGCGAGCGCATCGCCTCGCGATTCGGGCACCTCCAGCCGTGCAACGCCATCCCCAACCACGGCTTCACGATCATCGGCTGGCTCTACGGCAAGGATTTCGGCGATCGGCTGTGCAAGGCCGTCAACTGCGGCTACGACACCGACTGCACCGGCGCGACACTCGGCTCGCTGCTGGGGATTCTGGGCGGGTCGGCCGGCATTCCCGAAAAATGGCGCGAGCCGGTTGGCGAGAAGATCGTCGTCCACAAGTTCACGCGCAATTTCACGCCGCCCGCGACGATTGTCGAACTCGCCGATCGGACAGTCGCTCTGGCCGAAACAGTTGCCGCCGGCCACGCCGAACGCCATTTCGGCGAAAAGACAGAGAAACCTGAAGACCTGCTCTCGCGCCTCTTCCGAAACGACCAGGCGCGACAGCGCTGGCCCAGGATATTCACTGTGCGGTCGAGTTGGCCGGCGATAAGGAGATCACGCTCCACTACCATGGCGAGCCGGTGCTTCGGCCGGGAATCGCGCGGAATCTGACAGTGAGTGTCCGGGGCGAGTCGGCGGTGCATGTGGACCTGGTGCTCCCCGGCAATTGGACCGCACAGCGACTGGGCCCGAGCCATTTTCGGTTGATGTCGCCCGGCCCCATTGCAGATCGCAATTCCATTAGCGTCAAGCTGACGGATGGCCGTTCCGTCGCCTTTGCGATGCTCGGCCCCGGTGACGCCAAGGGCTATCCGGCCGGCGATAATGTCCCCATGTGCCCCAAGTGCCGTGCCCGCGTGGAGGCGTGCATTTGCCAGTAACCTTGACCGATCTGCCGGGCGGGCATATTCTACCCGTCCCTCGGCTGGTCGGAAAGATTCTCCAGCATGAAGGGCGGCCGATGTAAACGTGACGCGCGGCTGGAAGAGCCATGCCGAACGAAAACAACAGCAACTGGGGGCAGCACCTTGGCATTGGCTTGGAAATAGCCGTGGGGGTGCTGCTCGGTGTGCTGATCGGCCGGTGGCTGGATGGAAAATACGGCTGGTCCCCCTGGGGCACCGTGATCGGAGCGATGCTGGGCCTTTCCGGCGGCATGTATCTTCTGATCAAGGAGGCCCTCAGGATGAACAAGGACAAGTGAAGCAAGCCAACGGCACGATATGAAGCAACTGGCCCTGATCCCGCTGGCAGCGCTGATCGCCGGAGCGGCGGGTTGCGGGCTGTGCCTTGCGACCGGCCGAAACCCGCATTTGACAGCGATGCTGCTGGCGGGTGGAGCGGCCGTGGTGGCCGCCCTGCTCGGCCTGGTGCCGTTGATGATGGTTCGAGGCATGGGCCAGGCGACGGCCGCGCAGGCAGCCTTGGCCGGCACGGTGCTTCAGATGATCCTGACTCTCGGCCTCGGCGGCGCGGGCTGGATGCTCCAGAAGCCCGGCGACCGCGCCGGCTATATCTGGTGGCTGCTGGCGTTCTACTGGGTGGCGCTGGCCGCGCTGGTGGCGATCATCACGCGAGCCATCCGCCAGTGCGACGTGCTTCCATCGCCGCCCACGAAGCGGCAGAGCAGGTAAACGAGACGTTCTCATGATCCCTTTTCTCGCGGCCGAACAGAATCCGATGGTGCATGTGCTCCCGCAGAACCTTTTCAGGATCGGCGGGATCTGGATCACCAACCACATGGTCATGGCGACGATCGCGGCCGTGCTCATGCTGCTGATCTTTCCGGTGCTGTTCCGCCGACCCGTGGTTGACGCGCCGAGAGGCGCCGGAATCTCTTTGAATCCATCCTGGAATTCCTGCGGGTCGAAGTGTTTCGCCCGGCGTTGAAAGAGCACACCGACCGTTTCGTGCCGTTCCTGTGGACGCTGTTCTTCTTCATTCTCTTCTGCAATCTGCTGGGCGTCATCCCTCTGGGCGCCATCCTGGGGCTGATCGGCAGCGCTGTCGGACGAGAGACCGCCCTGAAACTGGGCGAGTTCGGCGGCACGGCCACGGCCAACCTCAACACCACCGGCGCGCTGGCCGTGTGCGCCTTTGCCTTTATCCATCTCAATGGCATTGTGCAGGTGGCGCGCGACCTGATGCGCGGCGCCTACGGACACCATGGTCACCACGAGGAACACAGCGCCGAAGGCAAAGCGCCGCACGAGGCCGCCATCGATCTGCCCCACATGCGAGCCGAGGCGCTGCCGGCCGACGTGCCGCAGCAATTCAGCGAGATAAAGAACCCCGTGGCGCATTATGCCAATGGCCAGCATGTGGGCCACGGGCTGGCCTACCACGAGCCGGATGGCGCGGATACGCACGACAAGCGTATGAATCCCGCGGCGGCGGCGCTGTGGGCCGTGCCGCTCTATTTCTGGAACTTCGCGCCGCACCCCTTTGCGCCCAAGCCGGGCGAACCGAAGACCGGCTGGATCATGGATGTGCCCATGTGGGCCGTTTTGCTGATACTTGAACTGATCGGTGCGCTGATCAAGCCGTTCGCATTGAGCATGCGTCTGTTTGCGAACATGATCGCCGGGCACTTGGTGCTGGGCGTGCTGTTCGGCCTGATCGTATTGGCGCCGAACATCCTGGTGCAAGTCGGCATTGGAGTGCCGATGACGCTGTTGATTCTGTTGATCAGTTTCCTGGAACTGTTCGTCGCGTTCCTGCAGGCGTACATCTTCACGTTCCTGACGACACTGTTTATCGCCAGCGCGGTAGCGCCGGAACATTAGTTGTCAGTTTCCAGTTGCCAGTTGCCAGAAACGGCACTGGCAACTGGCAACTGACAACTCACAACTGATACTCGCTTGGGTAGCCGACGCCTGGGCATTTGTTTTTTCAAGATCGGCGCATATACATCCGCGGCGCGGCGGCGCCTTATTGCCCAACCGCCCGCACAGGTCCGGACGCGAGTCCGGAAGGAGACAGTATGCTCTACACGTTGGCCGAGACAGTGCTCTTCGGCAACACCGGGCTGGCGATCCTCGGGATCGCGGTCGGTGCGGGTCTGATCGTGATTGGCGCCGCCCGTGGAATCGGGCACATCGCAGGCAACGCGATGGAAGGCATCGCGCGGCAGCCCGAAGCCGGCGGCCGAATCGGGACGAACATGATCATCTCCGCGGCCCTGATCGAAGGATTCACATTCTTCGCGCTGATCATCTGTCTGATGCTCACGTTGAAGATCGCGGCTGTCTGAGTGATCGCGCCAGAGACGATGCCCTGACGGGTGGCAAGCCCGCAAGGCATCTTGAACGTCGTTTTGCAGCAGAGGAAACCATGCTGAAGAGTTTGATGCTGGCAATATGCCTGGTCGTGGCGCTGGCAACGACGCCCGTGCGCGGGGCGGAAGCTCCGCACGCGGCTGTCGAGCGGCCGGATCATCCCGTGGAAAAGGCGACCGGAGCCAGCGGCGAGGCCGAGCATGGGAAGCCCCACGACCTCATCGAATTCGATAAGAACTCGGCCATCTGGGTGGTGATCGTCTTCATCGTTCTCCTGGCGATCCTCTACCCCACGGGCTGGAAGAGCGTGCTGGCCGGCCTCAAGGCCCGCGAGGAACGCATCCGCAAGGACATCGCCGATGCCGAGGCCGCCCGCGCCAAGTCCGAGCAGACCCTGCGCGATTACCAGAAGCAGCTTGCGACGGCCGAGGACAAGGTGCGCGAGATCATTGGCGGCGCAACGGCGCAGGCCGAGCAGATCGCCGCATCCATCCGCGCCAAGGCCCAGCAGGAAGGCGAAGAAGCCAAGAACCGCGCCAATCGCGAGATCGAGGAGGCCAAGCACCAGGCCCTGGCGGAGATCTATCAGAGCGCCGCGGAGCTATCGACCAGCATCGCCGGCAAGATCCTCCGCCGGACCATCAATGCCGACGACCATCGCGAGCTGGTGAAGCAGAGCATCGACGAACTCGGAAAGATGTAGGGTGGGCATCGCCCACCGCTGTCTGGTGGGTGCCGCCTACCGCTACCTGGTGGGCAATGCCCACGAATCTGGTGGGCAATGCCCACGAATCTGGTGGGCGATGCCCACCCTACGAATCATGGCCCACAACAGCAAACATAATCCCGCGGCCGGTCATTACGCCCAGGCGATTCTGGAACTCGCCATCGAGCAGAAGCAGGCCGAGCCGATCGGTCAGGAGCTGCGCGAGATCAAGGACGTTCTGGCTGCCAATCCGACCTTCGAGCTGTTCCTGAAGGATCCCGCGATTGGCGAGAACGAGCGCGGGCAGGTCCTTCACCGCATCTTCGATGGCCACGTCTCGCCCCTGCTTTCCAACGCCATCGGCGTGATGAACCGAAAAGGCCGCATTGGTATCCTGGCCGAAGTTGCCGATGCCTATCACGGGCTGCTCGACAAGCACCTTGGCCGCGTCAACGTCGATGTGACGGTCGCCCAGCCGCTGGATGAAGCGGCCGTGGCGCAGGTGGCCGAGCAGATCCGCGCCACCTTCAAGAAGACCGCGCAGATCCGTCAGCTCGTCGATGACTCGATCCTCGGCGGCATGGTGCTGCGGATCGAGGACCGGCTGATCGACGGCAGCGTGAAAGGCCACTTGGACGCGATGCGCCGAAAGCTCATGGAAGGCGTGGTGGCCGGCCAGTAGCGACTACGGACCTCCGGACAACGGACCGACAACTGACCACTGGCGACTGACAACTGACGACAAGGAATGACATGGCTATCAACGTTGCGGAAATCACGAGTGTTCTCAAAAAGGAAATCGCCGGCTTCGAGCGGCAGCTCCAGGTGACGGATGTCGGCACGGTGATCGAGGTGGGCGACGGCATCGCGCGCATCTACGGCCTGCGCAACGCCATGGCCGGCGAACTGCTGGAATTCGAGGGCGGCACCATGGGCCAGGTGTTCAACCTGGATGAGGATTCCATCGGCGCCGTCATCTTCGGCAGCTTTCTGGAGATCGAAGAAGGCAATTCGGTCAAGGCGACCGGCCGGCTGTTGCAGGTTCCCGTCGGCGATGCTGTCGTCGGCCGCGTCGTCAATCCCCTGGGCCAGCCCATCGACGGCGGCCCGGCCATCGTCTCAACCGAATTCCGCAAGATGGACATCGTCGCGCCCGGCATCGCCGAACGACAGCCCGTCAAGCAGCCGCTGCAGACCGGGCATCAAGGCCATCGACTCGATGATCCCCATCGGCCGGGGCCAGCGCGAGCTGATCATCGGCGACCGCAAGACCGGCAAGACGGCCATCGCCATCGACACGATCATCAACCAGAAGGGCCAAGGCGTGAAGTGCTTCTACGTCGCCATCGGCCAGAAGGAATCGAGCGTGGCCGGCGTCGTTGAGATCCTTCGCAAAGCCGGCGCGATGGAGTACACGACGGTGGTCGTCGCCACGGCGGCCGATCCCGCGCCGCTGCAGTACATCGCCCCGTATGCCGGCTGCGCCATGGCCGAGTATTTCATGTGGAAGGGCCAGGACACGCTCTGCATCTACGACGACCTGACCAAGCAAGCCGCGGCCTACCGCCAGCTCTCGCTGCTGCTGCGCCGCCCGCCCGGCCGCGAGGCCTATCCCGGCGACGTGTTCTATCTCCATAGCCGCCTGCTGGAGCGCGCGTGCAAACTCTCAGATGACAAGGGCGGCGGCTCGCTCACCGCGCTGCCGATCATCGAGACACAGGAAGGCGAGGTCTCGGCCTACATCCCGACCAACGTCATCAGCATCACGGACGGCCAGATTTATCTTGAGCCCGACCTGTTCTTTGCCGGCGTGCGGCCGGCCATCAACGTCGGCATCAGCGTCTCGCGCGTCGGCGGCAATGCCCAGATCAAGGCGATGAAGGACAAGAAAGTCGCCGGCGTCGCTGCGGCTCGACCTGGCGGCGTATCGCGAGCTCGAAGCCTTCGCGCAGCTTGGCACCGAGCTGGACAAGGCCACGCAGAAGCAGCTCGATCGCGGCGCGCGGCTGGTGGAACTGCTCAAGCAGCCGCAGTACCGGCCGATGCCCGTCGAGCAGCAGGTGATGGTGATCTACGCCGGCACACAGGGTTTCCTTGACGATGTGCCGCTGCCGCGCGTGGCGGAGTTCCAGGATGCGTTCCTGAAATACGTCGATTCGGCCATGCCGGCGCTGCGGCAGGGCATTGCCCAGAAGAAGGAGCTGGCGGAGAACCTGGAGGGCCAGCTCAAGCAGGCGCTGAACGACTTCAAGGCCAAGGTTTGGAAGAAGTAAACACATGACTGTCCCATCGACTCAGCACGCCGTGCAGCTTGTCGGTCCTTCGCAGCTTCGGCTCAATACGTCCAAGCAGATCTTCAAGCCTGGCCCGCACCAGATCCTGGCGAAGATCGAGTGTGTCGGCTTGTGCTTCTCCGACCTGAAGCTGCTCAAGCAGTTCCACCAGCACCCGCGCAAGATGGACATCCTCCGCGGCATCTCGCCTGATGTCCTCGCTCAGATTCCCAGCTACGTTCCCGGCCAGCTCCCCACCGTTCCCGGCCACGAAGCCACCTGCCGCATCGTCGCCATCGGCCCGGAGGTCAAGCACCACAAGGTCGGCGAGCGCTGCCTGATCCAGACCGACTATCGCGAGCTGCCCACGGCCGGCTCGAACGCATCGTTCGGCTACAACTTCGAGGGCGCGCTTCAGGAATATGTCCTCATGGACGAGCGCATCATCATCGAGCAGGCCACGCGCCAGCGCTTCCTCATCCCCGTGCCCGAGGACCTCAGTGCCTCGGCCATCGCGCTGGTCGAGCCGTGGGCCTGCGTCGAGGATTCCTACGTCAACGAAGACCGGCAAACCATCAAGCCCGGCGGCCGAATGCTGGTCGTGGCCGATGCCGGTCATCCTGTGATCGGCCTGGACCAGATCATCGCCAAGAACAAGCCCGCCTCCATCACCTGCGTCTGCGCCGAGCCATCGCAGTGCAGCGTTGTCGCGGCACTGGGCATCGCGAAAACCGACGCCGCCGATGTCGCAGGTCTCCCAGACCAGAGCTTCGACGACATCGTCTATTTCGGCGCTGGCAAGCGCACGCTCGATATCCTCAACGACAAGATCGCCAACCACGGGCTGATCAACATCGTGCTGGGCGGCGCGAGAATTGGCCTGCCGGTTTCCGTCGGCGTCGGCCGGGTCCACTATGGTCCCACTCGTTGGATCGGCACCACCGGCAACGATGCCAGCGAGTCGTACAAGAACGTCCCGGCGACGGGCGAGCTGCGCCCCGGCGAGCGGGTGGCCATCATCGGCGCCGGCGGGCCGATGGGCCAGATGCACGTCATCCGCGGCATCTGCTCGGGCGTGAAAAACGTCTCGGTGACGGCCGCGGATGTGGATGACACTCGGCTGGAGGCGATGCTGCGCAAAGCCGGGCCGCTGGCCAGGACCAACGGCGTGCCGCTGCGCATGGTCAATACGAAAACCAGCCCGCTGAGCGAGAAATTCACCTACTTCGCCCTGATGGCGCCGGTCGGCATCCTCGTGGCCAACGCCATCCGCGACAGCGCCCCCGGGTGCCTGATCAACATCTTCGCCGGCATTCCCGCGCCGACAAAGCAGGACCTGGATCTGGACACGTACATCGCCAACCGCTGCTTCATGTTCGGCACCAGCGGCTCGGTGATCCGCGACATGAAGATCGTGCTCGCCAAGGTCCAGAGCCATCAGCTCGACACGAACATCTCCGTCGATGCGATTTCGGGCATGGCCGGCGCAGTCGACGGCATCGCAGCCGTCGAGAACCGCACGCTGGCCGGCAAGATCCTCGTCTATCCCATGATCCACGACCTGCCGCTCACGCCGCTTTCCGAACTCGGCAAGCGCCTGCCCTCGGTGGCCGCCAGACTCGATGATGGCAAGTGGTGCAAGGCGGCGGAGGATGAACTGCTGCGAACCGCCACACAGAGCTGATGCCGTGGCTCGCGCTTCCTGACATACGATTGGCCAAGCCGTACAATCCCGTCCCGGTGTACGCTCCCGCAACCAGCTCCGCCAGCCTTCTCGATGCGCCGGGCCAATGGCTTACCGCCCGTCGTTGCCGCATCATCCTCCTGATCGTCCTCCTCGCGACCTTCGCGGGCCACCTGCTCTACCTCACCTGCGACAGTCCGCTCGATCTGGCCGAGGATGAAGCCTATTACTGGGACTGGTCGCGCCAGCTCGACATCAGCTTCTACAGCAAGGGCCCAGTCACCCCTGCGCTTATCCGCCTCAGTTGTGCCGTCTTCGGCGACAGCATGCCCGCCGTGCGGCTCCCCGCGCTTTTCATGCGCCTCGGCCTGACGCTCTGTTTCTGGTGGCTGGCGCGGCGGCTCTTCGGCAGCGAGAGACTCGCCCTGCTCGCCGTCCTGCTCAGCTATGTGGTGCCGATGCTGCTGGCCGCCGGGCTGGTGATGACCACCGACCCGCCGTTCCTGTTCTTGTGGGGCCTGGCCACGTGCCTCGGTGCCGCCGCCATCTTCGATTCGCGCCGCTGGGCATGGGTTGCGCTCGGCCCGGCGGTCGGGGTCGGATTCCTCACCAAGTTCTCCATGCCGCTCTGGCTCGCCGGCATGTTCCTCTTCCTCATGCTCGACCGCGCCTCGCGCGGGCAACTCAAGCGGCGCTGGCCCTGGCTGAGCATCCTGATCTTCCTTCCGTTCACAATTCCCGTGCTGCTGTGGAACTCGCGCCACGGGTGGGTCACGTTCCTCCACGTCCAGGAGGACATCGGCATCGACAAGGATGGCCAGTTCGTCCTTCAGAACGCCATCGAGTTCTGGACGGGGCAACTGGGCGTGGTCGGCCCGCTGATGTTCCTGCTCATGGTCGCGGCCGTCGTCCACGCCGTGCGCGCGATCCGCCGTAACGACCCACAGCGCCGCGCCATGCTCTTCCTGCTGTGCATGAGCCTTCCGGTCTTCCTGCTGGTGATGTTGAGCAGCTTCCGCAAGCACGCCGCAGCCAACTGGTGCGCATCATCGTATTTCGCATTGCTCGTACTGACGGCTCATTTCATCTACTCGGTCCGCCAGCATCCCGCACGCTGGCGATTCTGGCGATGGCTCTTCTGGCCGGCCATCGTCAGCGGCCTGGCCATCAACATCATCGCCCACGAGACGCAGGTGCTCTATCCGCTCATCGCTCGCTTCAACGCCCGCGTTCCCCAGAGGGCGCTGGATGTACAAAAGATCGACCCTACGCATCGCCTGCACGGCTGGCGCGCCGCCTGCGATCAAATCCAGCCGCTGGTTGATGCGATGAAGTCCCCGGCGCTGGTGATGTCATCCGATTACCAGACCACCGCCGAGCTGGCCTTCTATCTCCGCGGCCACCCCGTCACCTATTGCGCCGGCTCCTATTTCAACACCGCCGACCGCGAGCCCTTCAGCCAGTACGACATTCTGGCTCGACCGCCGCCTCGATCGCCACCGCCTCGCCGAGACCGGACTGTCCGGCCGGGATGCCATCTACATCGGGCCGATCAATCCCGCAATTGTCGATGCGTTCCAGACGGTTGAGAGCCTCCCGCCCATCATCATCCGCACGCGCGGCCGGGTCGTGCGCCAGCTTACGGTGTGGAGATGCCGCGGATTCCGCGGCCTGCCGTGGCCGGGTTGGAACGGGCGGTATAATAAATAGCCAGTGGGAGATGGTGGGCGACATTCGGTCGGGTTGGCGGTTGGCAGGACGGCAGGGGGATGACGGCGGCTGTGCCCGAAAGAAGGGGCGGAGCGCGGGGATCATCCGAGGGCGTCTACGGCGATGGCCAGTCCGAGGTCATGCCCAGGATCCACGCCAGGCCGCTCATGAGCCGCCGCCACGCCCTGCGCAGTCCCTTTGGCTGTGCCGGTTGAGTGGAAGGCTGCCTCTCCGTGCCGCACTCGGGGCAGCGAAAAGGCGAGGCTCGCAGATCGTAGCCGCAGACCGGGCATCGGCCGGTGGCTTTCCAGATGGCCGAGCGACTTGCCCGGTCCTGGAAACGAGCGAAGCCGATGGCCACCACGAGGGGCGGGAAGATCATGCCGATCACCACCACCCACCACAGGCCCCAGTCGATCCAGTGGCGAAGCACGGTCACGATTGCGAGGCCGGGGATGCAGATGATGAGAGCCAGGGCTACCCATGCGGCGAGCACCGCGTTCAGGAACGCCCAGGCTCGCAGGTGCGGCGGGTTGGGGTCGTCGGGGGTCACCTATGCATTGTAACCGCATCCCGCTGGCCACCGCATTGAAGACGTCACTCAATCTGCTATTGTGCGGCGAGCCCTGTGCGCATCTGATCGTCGGCCGTCGGGGACAGAACATGGACAGCACTGAAACCTTCTTGAAACTCGTCGAGAGCATTTGCCGCCATCGCGGGATGTACGTCTGTGGCCATTCGTTCTACGAGGTGTGTGCGTACTTTACTGGATACGCCCACGCATCGCCCGACTCCCCTTTGAGCGGCGACGGCTGGGAGGCTTTCGGCCGTTTCATCTGCGCTGCATTCAGGTTTCCGAGCAACTACGCTTGGCCATATGTCGTGAGGCAGTGCTCGCGTGATGACGACGAGGCAATCGAGCAACTGAGAACGCTGCTTACAGAGTTCGCGACGAGGGCCAGGACTGAGGCGCACGCCGATATCGTGCAGGACATGATCTCGCGGGCGAGCGAGCAGGAGGAAGGCGAGCCCGAGAGGACTTGGCGGAGACTTGCCCATGCACTGCTCACGGGCAGAAGAGACGAGATCGAGCCGCTGATACAGGCGCATCCGGAGGCGGAAATCCTTTGGTCGGGGGCCTATCCTGACGACGTGGCCCTAGCTTTGGATGAGCTTGCGGAGTCGCAACCGGTCACTCGCATTCCAGGATCTGAGCAGGAGGGCGTTGCTACAATCATCACGCCTGATTTCGGCCCTGTGTCGCTCAAGTTGGTCGATGGCAGTTGGCGGGTTGACGCATCGAAAGTGATCGCCTGCTGGAAGGCAAGTCGCCGCCAAGAAGCCCAGCGAGGCGCCGATTCTAAGGGATCACCATGACTCTACGGCATTTCAGCGATCTCACGGCGCCGATTGGCCAAGTCATTGAGCGTGCCAATGGCAATGGGGTCCTTATTGAGGCAGAAGGCCTGCCCACGTATGCGGTGATTCCTCTGGACGACGACTTGCTGGATTACCTGCTGGAGCGCAGCCCTGCCTTTATTGAGGAGTGCGCGGGTCCGCGAGCGCATACGCCGGGGCGAGTTTCATTCTCACGAAGAAGTGAAACGGATGTTCAAGGATTGAGCCGTGCCGCCAGTGCCTCGCCAGTGCCCCCACTGGCGGTTCTTGCGTCCGACACCGGCGGCACTGGCCCAGAGCCGGGACGGCTCTGCCACCTTGGAAGCGTCGCATCGCTGCGTTTCTTCCGCCGGTGAGGGCACCGGCGGCACTCTCGCCTTCTTTGCCGCCTTCCCGCCCCGACCTACAATGTCCCGATGCCCGATTTCCAGGTCGTCTCACCCTTCACGCCGCAAGGCGATCAGCCTCAGGCGATCAATAAGCTGGCCGGCGCGTTGGGCGATGGCAAGCGGTTCCAGGTCCTCATGGGCGTCACCGGCTCGGGCAAGACCTACACGATGGCCCAGACCGTGGCCCGCCTGAACCGGCCGACTCTCGTTATCAGCCACAACAAGACACTGGCCGCCCAGCTTTACGAGGAGTTCAAGGGGCTGTTCCCCAACAATGCCGTCGGTTACTTCGTCAGCTATTACGACTATTACCAGCCCGAGGCCTACATCCCGCAGCGCGACATCTACATCGAGAAGGATGCCTCGCGCAACGACGACCTCGATCGCCTGCGCCTCTCGGCCACCAGCAATCTCATCAGCCGCCGCGACGTGCTTCTGGTCGCGTCCGTCTCCTGTATTTTCGGCCTGGGCTCGCCGGAGTCGTATAAGTCGTCGGTGCTTCCGCTGCGCCGCGGCCAGGAGATCGACCGCGACGCCATGCTCCACAAGTTCGTCGATCTCCAATACGCGCACAACGACATCGACTTCAAGCGCGGCACCTTCCGCGTGCGCGGCGATGTCGTCGAGCTGCATCCCAGCTACGAGGAGTTCGCCTATCACATCGAGTTCTTCGGCGACGAGATCGTCTCCATCCAGATCGTCAACCCGCTCACGGGCGAGCTCATTAAAGATGAAGCGTTCATCTTCATCTACCCGGCCGTCCACTACGTCATGCCCGAGGACCGCGTGCAGTCGGCCGTTCAGTCGATCCAGGAGGAACTCGATCAGCGCGTGATGCAGCTTCGCGGACAGGGAAAGCTGCTGGAGGCGCAGCGGCTGCTGGCGCGGACGAAGTATGACATGGAGATGATCCAGGAGGTGGGGTATTGCTCGGGAATCGAGAATTACTCGCGCCATCTTGATGGCCGAAAACCCGGGGAGAAACCGTACACGCTGATCGACTATTTCCCGAAGGATTTCCTGTTGGTCATCGACGAATCGCACGTGTCGATCCCGCAGATCCGAGCCATGTTCAACGGAGACCGCCAGCGCAAGGAGACGCTGGTGGAGCATGGCTTCCGGCTGCCCAGCGCGCTGGATAATCGGCCGCTGCGCTTCGAGGAATTCGAGGCGATGTGGAACCAGGTCGTCTTCGTTTCGGCCACGCCGAGCAAGTACGAGCTGGAGAGGACCGGCGGCGAAGTGGTCGAGCAGGTCATCCGGCCGACGGGCCTTGTCGATCCGGAGATCTTCGTACACCCGGCGCAGGGGCAGGTGCCGCATCTGCTCGAATCGATCAAGCAGCGCGCGGCCCAGGGCGAGCGCAGTCTTGGTGACGACGCTGACCAAGCGGCTGGCCGAGGACCTTTCGGCGTACATCCAGGAGGCCGGGATCCGCGGGCGATACCTGCACAGCGAAATCCAGACGCTGGAGCGCGTGGAGATCCTCAAAGACCTGCGGCAGGGCGACTTCGACGTGCTGGTCGGCGTCAACCTGCTGCGCGAGGGCCTCGACCTGCCCGAAGTCTCGATGGTCGCGATTCTGGACGCCGACAAGGCCGGCTTCCTGCGCAGCGAGACATCCATCATCCAGATGATCGGCCGGGCCGCCCGCAACGTGAACGCGATGGTCTACCTCTACGCCGACACGATCACGCCGGCCATGCGCAAGGCGATCGACGAAACGGCCCGGCGGCGGCAGCTTCAGCTTCAGTTCAACGCCGATCACGGCATCACGCCGCAGACGATCCAGAAGGCCATCCGCAATACGCTGGAGACGGAGGTTCGCGCACGGCGCACCGTGCAGCAGACCATCCACGCGGCCGAGAGCGAAGTCGATCGCACCGAGCTGGTCAAGCTGCTGGAAGAGGAGATGCTCGAAGCCGCGCGAAATCTGGAATTCGAGCGGGCGGCGCAGTTACGTGACCGTATCCAGGAGATCAAGGGCGCACCGCTGATCCAGGGAAGTGGGCAGCTCGACGGCGCGCCACCACCGGATCAGCGGAAGATCTGGCAGCCCAAGTCCAAGGGGAAACGTAAACGGGATATCGCGAAGTAGGCGCGGAGTTGATTCTGCGGTACAATAGGCTCGGAGACTGACTATGACGCTGCGAATCCAGACGAAAGTGCTGCCGGGACATCGAGTGGAGTTCACAGCGCCCGAGTTCCGCGAGGGTGACGCGGTCCAAGTGTTCGTTGTGAGCGCGAGGCATCCCACACCGAACCGCTCCGAGCTTATGCAACTCCCGGTGGAGGACCGCCGCGAGATCATGAGGCGGCAGGCCGAGAACCTTGCTGGCGAGTACGATGCCGACCCTGATCGCGAAGCTTGGCAGGGAGGGGATATTGTCGATGAACAATGACATAAGACGTGGGCAGATATTGCTCGTCAAGCATTTGCTGTGGAGTATGTCTGACATCTTGCCGAGCAGCCCTAGAGATTCGGGATGCGCTACGGCAGGCCCCTGTTGACTCGCCCGTCCGCCGGCTTATAGTACCTGATCGGTACGCCTTTCCGCGATCCATGACTTCGCGCTCCTCGCGCCAAATCGCGCACCGCTCACTGTACATGAGCCTTTCAAACGAGAAGAGACCATGAAAAACCCGACGCGCGCACGCCGCTGTTTGAGGTTGATCGCTCGCGCAATCTCAGCGGGCACTTTCCCATCAGCTCGGCATGGCCGGCCGGCATATGCCGAGCTTCTCGAGCCCCGCATCGCCCTGTCGGTCTTCGTCGTCAACTCGACGCTCGACCTGCCCGACAGCTACGGGCCGGACCAAATTGCCGACACCACTAACGATCCGACGACCATCCCGCCCACGCCGCCCAGTGGCATCACCACCCTGCGCGCCGCCATCGATCAGTCCAATTTTGACGGCGGGGGGGACACGATCATGTTCGACCTCGGCAGCGGCCATCAGGTCATCGACACGAGCGGGCTCGTCGTCACGGCTTCCGTGACGATCGACGCGACCACGCAAGGCGGCTATGCGGGAAAGCCGCTCATCGAACTGCGCGCCACTGACTCGAATGGCGATGGCCTGGACGTCCTGGCCTCCGGCTGCACGATCAAGGGATTGGTCGTTACCGGTTTCGCGAACGCCGGCATCCGGCTGAACGGCAACAACGACAGCGTTACCAACTGCTTCGTGGGCACCGACTACACGGGCAATGTGCCTATGGGCAACGGCGGCTCGGGCATCGCCATTAACAACGGGTCGAACGATACGATCGGCGGGACAGGCGCCAACGATGGCAATCTCGTCTCCGGCAACACCTATCTGGGGATCGAGGTGGAAGGCGGCTCAAACAATCTCATCGCCGGCAATATTGTTGGGACCGACATCATCGGCAAACTCCCGATTGGCAACGGCTGGTTTGCGCCGGGCGGCACGCGCTCGGGCATCGGCCTGTTCGACAGCTCATCCAATATGATCGGGGGCGATACGCCCGCCGCGAGGAACCTCGTCTCCGACAACGGCAACATGGGCATCCAGATCGAGGATGGCGCATCCAACAATATCCTGGGCAACTATGTCGGGACGGACATCAGCGGGATGCTGGCCATCGGCAATGGACTGGACGGGGTCCACATTCACAGCGGGAGCCACAACAATGTCGGCGACGGCACGGTGGGGGGGATGAACCTCATCTCGGGCAATGGCCTGAATGGCGTGCGCATTCATGGCGACGATGGAAATGGCGGTGCCACGGATAACAAGGTCGAAGGCAACATCATCGGCCTGAAGATCAACGGCATCGATCCCCTGCCCAACCAGGCCAATGGCGTACACATCGAGAGCCGCCAGCAAGCCGACAGCTCGTACGAGAATGTCTCGGCCAACTACATCGGGTTCACCGTCGCCGGCACTGGCAACCTGATCGCGGACAACGGCGCCAATGGCATCCTGATCTCTGGCCAGGGCGCCACAGGCAACAAAATCTACGGCAACACCATCGGGCTGAACCAGAACGGCGACGCGGCCGGCAACACCAACGATGGCGTGCTGATCGACGGTGGCGCCAACACCAACGATATCGGCATCTCCGGCGATCCCGGCCGGAACATCATCTCCGCCAACCAGGTCAACGGCGTGGAAATTCGCGACGCGGGCAGTTCGGCAAACAACGTAAAGAACAATGTCATCGGCGCCAGCACCGACGGCAAGTTCCCCCAGCCCAACCTGCACGATGGCGTGCTGATCAGCAATGCCTCCGGGAACTTCATCGGCGATGCCAACGAAGGCACCAAGCGCCTGATCCAGGGGAATCTCATCTCGGGCAACGGCGCTAACGGCGTCGAGATCACTGGCGCCACCGCCTCCAACAACCGGCTGCGCGGCAACTTCATCGGCACGAACATTGATACGACGGCGCCGATGCCCAACACGCTCAACGGCGTGTTCATCGACGGTGCGCCCAACAACGTCGTTGGAAGCTCCCTCGACGAAAGCGTTGATTACCGCAACATCATCTCGGGCAACGACGTGAACGGCGTCTTCATCAATGGCGCGGACGCGTCCGGCACGGCGGTCCAGGGCAATTTCATTGGCACCGACGTCAACGGCACATTCCCGGCCAATGGCGTATTGGCCAACGGCAACGATGGCGTGCTCATCCAGGATGCCCCCAACACCTACATCGGCAGCCGGAATACCGATCCCGATTGCGTCATATCCGGCAATGACGCCACTGGTGTCGAGATCAACGGCGCCAGCGCGACCGGCACCCGGATCATCCGCGCCAAGATTGGCGTGGACTTCGCTTACAAGCGCATGGGCAACATCCAGGGCGTGGAGATCAACGATGGCTCCAGCACGACGATCCAGTTCGCCGTCATCTCGGGAAATATCACCGACGGTCTCTATATCCATGGGGTGTATGCCACCGACAACAAGCTGCTCGAATCGAGCATCGGAACGAATTCGGACGGGTCGATCGCGATCGGCAACGGCCACAATGGCGTGCTGGTCGAAGATCAGGCCTCGAACAATTTCATCGGTTCGGGCACCGCGCACAATGCGATTTCCGGCAATGGCTACAACGGCGTCGAGATCAACGGCGCCGATGGCAATTTCGTCCAGGGCAACTACATCGGCACCAATCTCGGTGCGACCAGCGCGATGGCCAACGGCGGTGTCTCCGGCACGGGCGATGGCGTGCTTATCACCGGCGGGGCTTCCAACAACACCATCGGCGGCGATGCCACCGCGCCGGACAGGGGCTGGGCAACGTCATCTCGGGTAACACCGCCAACGGTGTGGAGATCACCGGCAGCCAGACCGACCTCAACGACGTGCAAGGCAATATCGTCGGCGCAAGGCGCCGGCGCGATCGCTTTGGCCAACGGGCACGACGGCGTGCTCATCGCCGACGGGGCGGCCGACAACGGCATCGGCGCTGAAGCCACAACGCCGGCGCAGGGCCCGGGGAACCTCATCTCCGGCAATACGGCCAGTGGTGTTGAGATCACCGGCGCGGGAACGACCGGCAACACCGTTCAGGGCAACGTCATCGGCTCGCAGATCAGTGGCAGCCTCGCCTTGCCCAATACGGCCGACGGAGTGCTGATCTCCGCCGGGGCTTTCGAGAACACCATCGGGGGCTCCAATGCCGGCGACTACAACGTCATTTCGGGCAATCAGGTCAACGGCGTCGAGATCACGGGAAACGGGACCGATGCCAACACCGTCGAAAACAACAGCATCGGCGTTGACGTCAACGGCGCTGCCCTGCCCAACGGCCACGCCGGAGCCGGCGATGGCGTGCTGATCAGCAACAGCGCGGCCGACAACATCATCGGCGAGATCGGCAATGGCCTGGACAATATCATCTCCGGCAATGTGGCCAACGGCGTGGAGATCACCGGGGCATCGACGACGGGGAACACCGTTCAGAACAACTATATCGGCGTGGGCAGCAATGGCGCTCCGGTGATCGCCAACGGCAAGGACGGGGTGCTTCTCGCCAACGGCGCTGACGCCAACCACATTGGCGTGGCCAATGGCGGCAACACCATCGCTGGGAACAGCCAGAATGGCATCGAGATCAATGGCGCTGGCAGCACGCTGAACGAGGTCTTCGGCAATTTCATCGGCACCAATGCCGCCGATCAGGCCGCTCTGGGCAATACGCTCGACGGCGTCCTGATCACCAACGGCGCTGCGACCAACACCATCGGTGGCGTGAATGCCGGCGAAGGCAACGTGATTTCGGGCAACCAGCGCAACGGCGTGCAGATGACCGGCGCGGCCACGACCGGCAACGAGTTGAGCAATAACCAGATTGGCACGGACGCGGCCGGCGCCGCGGCGTTGGCCAACACCAAGGACGGTGTGCGCGTGGACAGCGCGCCGGGGAATCTCATTGGCAAGCCGGTGGCGAGTGGCGGCAATCTCATCTCGGGCAACGGCGAGGATGGCGTGCATATTCTCAACGCCGGCGCCACAGGCAATCTCGTGCAGAACGACTATATCGGCTCTGATCTTGCCGGCACCTCACCCATCCCTAATACCAGGAGCGGTGTTTTCGTGGAGAATGCCAACGGCAACACCATCGGCGGGCCGGTCGTCCCCGCGGACGACCTTATCGCGTTCAACGGCCACAACGGCGTGACCATCCTCAGCGGTACCGGCAATCGCATTCAGCAGAACTCGATCTTCTCCAATACGGGGCTGGGCATCGATCTCGGCAACAACGGTGTGACGCCGAATGATCATCTGGACCCCGATACCGGCGCCAACCACCTGCAGAATTTTCCGAGCATCGTGTCCGCGGTGTTCACCGGGGCTGCGACCAAGGTGATGATGACTCTCGACAGCCGGCCCAACTCTACATTCACTCTCGAGCTTTTCAGCAGTCCTGCCGCCAATCCGTCCGGCTACGGTGAAGGGAAGACGCTGATTGCCCCTCCGGTAGTGGTTACCACCGATAGCACAGGTTTCGCGGCAGCGCCCATATCTCTGCCAGGCGTCAGCCTCGGAACGATCCTCACCGCAACCGCGACCAACACGAGCGTGGTTCCTTCCGGCGATACGTCGGAGTTCTCAAAGGCTGTGACGGTGACCGTTGACACGGTGCCGCCGAAGATCACCGCCCTGCTGGTGAAATCAGCCGCAAAGAAGATCACCAGCGTCGTGCTGACCTTCAACGAACTGCTCGACGCCTCCACGGTGCAGGCCAGCGGCATGGGGCTCTTCACTGCCGGGAAAGACAAGGTGTTCGGAACGGCCGACGATGCCCCCATCACGCTGTCCTCGGCCAAATACGACCCCAAGACGCTGACGGTGACACTCACGCCGGCCGTTGCGCTGGCGCAGAATCAGTTCTTCGAGGTCTTTGCCAGTGGAACCGCCAGTTCGCACGCCGTGACAGACCTCGCCGGAAATGCTTTGGATGGCGAGTTCACCAAGCGCCTGCCCAGCGGCAACGGCATTGCGGGTGGCGACTTCAGGGCGCTGGTGACCGCCGGCACCGCCTTCAGCTACAGGGACGCCAATGGCGACACCGTCGCGCTCAGCCTGGCCAACGGCGGCGTGATGCAGCTCATCCGCACGCTCGATGGCGAAGGGCGACTCCTGTCGCTCACGGGAACCGTCGCGCACAAGAGCGTGCTCTCGGGAAAGGTGACGCGCGGCAAGCCATCGCCGCCGGCGGATGGCGTCACGACGCTCCAGCCCATCACCGGGCTGACCGGCGTCGTCAACAAGTTGCCCGCGACGTTCAAGGTTGCCAAGCGTGCCCGCCCCATGCAGGTCGCGCGATTGGACTGATGCTGCTACTTTTTCAGCACATCCGCAATCGGCTCTTTTCCCGTGTACTGCGGCTTGCGGTCGGAGAGGGCCTTGAGCTTCACATTCTTGAACCACACCGGCGTGCCGCCGTAATTCTGCAAGCCGATGAACCCCTCGCGCGGCAACGAGCCGATGGCGTACTTGAACTTGTTGTGCGAGCCGTCGGGGTTCTTGCCCGCTTCCTTCCACTGGTTGAGGTCGGCTTTCACGATTTCCTGCCCGTTCATCTCGACGATGATGATGTTGTCGTTGGCGGTGATCTTGTAGTGATTCCACTCGCCCACCGGCTTGTTGGCGTCCACGGCCGGATGAACCAGGTCATACAGCGCGCCGTTGGCGTTGCCAGCGTCCCACTTCACATTGTAATCCGCATCGTCGAGAATCTGGATTTCCATGCCGGTGTTGACCTCCTGGCTCATATCGTGAACGCGGAGGAACACGCCGCTGTTGCTCTTGGCCTTGCCCGTGACCTTGAAATCCAGCTCGATGACGTAGTCGCAGTATCGCTGTTTCGTGAAGATGGTCGGGCCGCTCTTGGCCGGCGTGAGTTCGCCTTGCTCGTTGATCTTCCACGAGTCCTTCACGCGGTCGGTGTTCCAGGCATTGAGGTCCTTGCCGTCAAAGAGAATTTCCCAGCCGTTGACGATGCGCGGCTCATAGGCCGGCGGCGCGTCGGCGGCGAAAATGCTGCCCGTCAGGAAGACAAGTCCGAGAGTGATGAAACGCATGGTCGCTCCGTTCTGTTGTTACTGGGTGATATCGCCGGCCGTCGGGATCGTTGGTACGCGCTCGGGTCGAGAAGGGATTGCCGGCTTGGTGGCGGGATTCTCGATCGGAACGTACTCGTGCTCGATACGGTCCTCGTAAACGCGAACGATGCAGTAGCCTGATGGATCCTTGCCCAGGGCTTTGCCGGCCGGGCCGACGGTGATCAACTGCAAGTCGCCGGCCCGCGCATACGCGCAGTAGTGCAAGTGGCCGGAGAAGACGGCGGCCACTCCGTATTTGTGAAACAGATCCAGCAGTATCTGTCGCCGTTCGTCGCGGACGTTGTGATAGGTGTCGGCCTCGGCGGGATCCCTGAGGAACAGCATGTGGTGCTGAAACACAATTGTCCCTCGTGCAGCGCCCGCATCGGCCGAGCGCGCCAGGTCCCGCCGCAGCCACGCCATCTGCGCTTCATCGTCGCGAGGCGCGCCGGACGGCTTGTTCATGAGTGTCGTATTGAGAACGACAAAGTGCCAGCCGCCGACGTCGAAGGAGTAATAATCGCGGCCGAAATTCTGACGGTAGCGCAGAGGGTCTGCGTGGTGGGCGCATTGGTCAGGTCGTGGTTTCCGCTGACGAGGTAAAGACGGATGCTCGTGTCGAGGGTTGACGCCACTCGTTTGAACTGGCGGATCTGCAGCTCGTCGCCGGGCTTGTTGGTGAGATCGCCGCAGATGGCCACGAATCGCGGATGGAGTTCGTTGACCTGCCGAATGGCCTGGCGGAAAAGCTCGACCTCGCGCGCGACATCCTTGTCCTGGCTGAACATGCCGAACTGAGGATCGCCCATCACCACGAACGTGAACGGGCCTTGCCAGGTTTCGGTGGCCGGCGCAGGGACATCTCGCGCAGCCGGCAATCCCGGCGAGCAGGGCGAACACCAGAACGGGCAGTGTGCGCGATCGAAGAATGAGGGACATCGTCCGGCTCCTGTCGCCGGTATTCTCGCCGGGTGACGGAGAAACGGAAGGGGCTCAGGATTGTGCCGCCAGTGAGGGCGCTGGCGGCACTTTCTTGATAACATGAAACTCCAGTGGTTGCACCTCCTCTAGAAAATCCCCCCAAACGTCCGATAATGGATCCATAGGCATGGAGGCCGTTGCGTGAGCAGTGTTCTCGAACAATCGGAAGTCGATGCCCTTCTGGCGGCCGTTGACGACGGGCAGGTGCAACAATCGCCCAGCGCGCCGCAGGCGAACGCGCCCGTGGTATTTGGCCGCGCTGGCCGCCAGCAGGCGGATGTCCATATCTACGACTTCAAGCGGCCGGAGCGCGTCTCCAAGGACCAGATGCGCGCGCTTGAGGCCCTGCACGAAGGCTTCAGCCGCAATTTCGGCGCCGCCCTCTCGGGCTACCTGCGCACGATCATCGAAGTCTCCGTCGCCAACATCGAGCAGCTCACCTACAGCGAGTTCATTCATTCCCTGCCCAATCCGACGTGCTTCAACCTGCTCAAGGCCGAGCAGCTTGACGGGCAGCTTTGCCTGGAAATCAGCCCGCTCATCATCTACCCGATCATCGACCGCCTGCTGGGCGGGAGCAACGCCGACCTGTTCATCCCCCAGCGGCCGCTCACGCAGATCGAGCAGCGGCTGGTCCAGCGCATCACGGATCGCGCGACGCAGCATCTCTCGGAGGCATGGAGCAACCTGACGGAGATGACGTTCAGCGTCCATGACTTTGAGAGCAACCCGCAACTCGTTCAGATCGTGCCGCCGAACGAGACCGTGGTGGTTGTGGGCTTCGAGCTGAAGCTCGGCAATCGCGCCGGCACCATGAGCCTGTGCATCCCGTATAACGTCATCGAGCCCATCATGGGTGTGCTGGCGGCCCAGAACTGGTTCAGTTATCACCGCAAGGGCGGCCACGAGGACCACCAGCGCAAGCTGCGGCGCAACGTGGGCAACGCGCCGGTGGAGATGCGGGCATTCCTGGCGCAGACAACGATCAAGATGAGCGAACTGCTGTCGCTGCGCGTCGGCGACATCATCACGACGGACAAGCCGTGCAGGTCCGATGTGCTGATCCAGGTCGAGGGGCGACACAAGTTCATGGGCCAGGTGGGGCAGTTTCGTAACTGCAAGTCGATTCGCATCACGCGCGTCAGCGCGACAGATGAGCCCGAGCCAGCCGCCGCTACCCCGGCCAAAACCGTGGCCACGCCTTCGGCGCCGGCCGCACCGGGGCCATTGTCGGCGGCCAAAGCCGCCCCTACAACTGTCGCGAGCCAGACGTGAGCGCATTTTGCCGCCGGGCGAACTCTGGTACAATCGCACTGCCGTGAGATTCTTAAGCTTAGCTATCGCCCTGCTGCTGGCGGGCTGCACGCCGTCGTGGTATCGCAACGCGGCCGACATGCAGGTCAATGATCTTCTGCGCCATCGCGAGCAGGAGACGCTCGGGTATGCGCCGCAGGTGGAAGTCTCGCCGGAAATACCGCCTGCTCCGCCGAAGCCCGCGTATGCGAAGATTCCGACGACACCTATCGCGCCGCCCACGACCGCGCCAATGCGGGCCGAGGACATGACTCGGCCTGTCACGGCGCTCGGGCCGGATATCCGCTGGCGCGAGATGCCGCCGGTCGACCTCCAGGCCCGGGGCCGGCGGCTGCTGGAGGAGTCCCAGAACGATGCGGCCATCGGGCCGCCGCTGCCGCCGCGCTACGTCAAGCGCTATGACCTGTTCCGGCTGACCGAATACGCGGTGCAGCACTCGCGCGATTACCAGGACCATATGGAGAACCTGTTCTTCTCGGCCCTGGACGTGACATTGGCGCGGCATCTGCTGGAACCCCGGCCGTTTGTGACGCAGAACGTCGCCTACGCCCACACGCCCGTGCCGCCCGTGCCGCCTGTCGTTGCGCCCGTGAGCGTGGCGCAGACCGCCGCCCTCACCGCGACCACGTCGGCCGGCGTGAAACAAACCCTGCCCTACGGCGGCGAGCTGGTGGCGCAGAGCCTGGTCACTTTCGTCGATGCCCTGGAGGGAAACGTCGTCAACGGCGAGACGGCGTCGCTGGCGCTCTCCGGCACCATCCCGCTCCTGCGCGGAGCGGGAATGGTGAACCTGGAGAACCTGATCAACAACGAGCGGCAGCTCGTCTACCAGGTGCGCAGATTTCGAGATCTATCGCCGCCAGTTCGTGGTGAACATCGCCTCGCAGTATCTTCAGGTGCTGGCGCAGTTGCAAAGCGTGAACAACCGGCGGCTGAACCTCTCGAACATGGCCAGCCTCACCGAGCGCACCACCGACCTTTTTGGCGCGGGACGCCTCAATTTTCTGGAAGTGCAGCGCTCGCTCCAGTCGCAGTTCTCGGCCGAGAGCGCGCTCATCGACGCGCAGGAGCAGTTCCAGACGACGCTGGACAATTTCAAGCTCACCATCGGCATGCCCGTCCACGACATCCTGGAGATCGTGCCCGTGGAACTGGAAGTGATTGTGCCGGCGATCAAGCCGGACGATGCCGTGCAGCTCGCCTACCGATACCGCCTCGAGCTCAAGACGGCGTCGGACCAGATCGAGGATGCGCAGCGGAGCATCAAGAACGCCGAGAACGGGCTGCTGCCCGATTTGAACCTGGCCCTCAGCACGTCCATCGGCAACCAGCCCAACGTGACGCCCGCAGTTCGCATTGACGAGCAGATGCTCAGCTATTCCGCGGGGCTGACTCTCAACCTGCCGGTGGATCGCGTGGCGGAGCGCAATATCTTCCGCAGGGCGCTGGTCCTTTTTCAGCGGGCGCGGCGGAACTACGGTCTTCTGGAGGACCAGATCGCCGCACAGGTGCGCGATGGGCTGCGGTCGATCCGCGCGTCGGAGTTGTCGGTGGAGATCGCGCGGCAGGGCATCGAGCTGGCCCAGCGCCGGCTGGAGTTCTCCAACGCGCTGCTGCAAGGGGGCACGGGAGAGACGCGCGATGTCGTCGAATCGCAGACCTCGCTGCTGGATGCGCAGGACAGCTATGAGCGGGCCAAGGCCACGCTTCAGACGCGAATCCTGGAGTACATGCGCGACACCGGAACGCTGCGCGTCGATCCGCAGGCCGGCTCGCTGGGACAGGCGATGGACCGCGGCGAGCTGCAGAGGCGGGAAAAAAACGCCGTAAACACGGCCCCGCCGCGGTGATAGTCTAAACTGAGCTTTATGTCTCTGAACTCTACCGTCATCCTGACCGATGAACCGGCGATCCGCCGCGGCATGCCCTGGTGGGTGGTGCCGCTGATCTGCATCGTGGTGGCGGCGGGCGTCGGCGTGGCCGTGTCGGTGAAGCTGGGCTGGTGGCGCGGCGGGGGCGATGTGCCCGTCAGCGGGCCGTTCTACGCCGTCCAGGAAATGGACATGGACATCAAGATCGTCCAGTCGGGGGAACTGAGCGCCAGCCGTTTCGCCGATGTCGAAAACAAGGTGGAAGGCACGACCCAGATCCTCTGGCTCGAGAAGGAGGGCACCATGGTCGAGAAGGGGGCCAAGCTGGTCGAGCTGGACGCCTCGAATATCGTCGAGAAGAAGGAGCTGGTCGATCTCAACGTTCAGAAGTCCGAGAGCGCGCTGAAGATCGCCCGCGAACTCAAGGACATCCAGGAGAGCCAGAATGCCACGCTGAAAGAGGCCGCCGAGGTGACGCTGGAACTGGCCAAGCTGGAGCAGAAGCGCTACGTCGAGGGCGTCTACCCGCAGTCCGTTGCCGACGCGGTCACCGCGCGCGACATGGCGCACATCAACCTCAAGAACAAGGAAGAGGACCTGGAGCGCACCAAGGCCCTGTACATCAAGTCGTTTGTGACGGCCGCCGACGTGAAGAAGGCGGAACTGGAGGTCGTCAACCAGAACAACGAGGTGAAGAAGGCTGAGATGGCGTTCGTTGTCCTGGAGAACTATACGCAGCCGATGGAACTCTCTCGCTTGCGCAGCGCGGTGGCACAGGCCGAGCAGAAGCTGGCCAGGCAGATCAAGGAAAACGCCAGCATGATGGCGCAGAAGATCGCCGACCTCAACGAGAAGGAAAGCACGCTCGACCTGTACAATCGGCAGGCCAAGAAGCTGCAGGACCAGATCGACAAGTGTACGATCCGCGCGCCCGAGGCGGGTTTGACCATCTACATGTCGAGCATCGACCGCAGCATGGCGGCGATGATCCAGGAGGGCACGATGGTGCGCTACAGCCAGATTCTCATGCGCCTTCCGGACGTGCGCACCATGAAGGTCGTGCTCAAAGTGCAGGAGACGCAGAAGCTCAAGCTCGACGTCGCCAAGAACCAGCGGGCGCGCGTGCGAATCCTTGGAGTGCCCAAGCTCATCGATGCGACGTTGACCAAGGTTGCGCTGCTGCCGGACAACAGCCAGCGCTGGTGGAACCCCGACCTCAAGGAATATCCCATCGAGCTGCTGCTGGATGAGACCCCCGAGGGCCTCAAGCCCGGCGCTCGTGCGGAAACGGAAATCTTCATCGACCACCTGGAGCGGATTGTGGCGGTCCCGATGTCGGCCATCTACGCCGCGGGCAGCGATACCTACGTGTTCGTGCGGGATGGCGATCACGTGAAAGAGCGGAAAGTGACCATCGGGGCCAGCAACGAGACCCACGTCCAGCTCACGTCCGGCGCCAGCGCCGGCGAATCGGTGCTCCTGTTGCAGGCCGGGCAGGGCCGCTCGCTTCTGGCGAAGGCGAAGATCAAGATGGACGAGCCCGCCACCCGTCCATCGCCCGGGCGATTCAAACGCGACAGTGTCACCAGGGCTGAGAAGCCCGAGTCGGCTGGGAAGGAAAAAGGCAAAGGTTGAGATCTCCCTCCCTTGAGCCGCTGGAGTCGCGTACGTTGCTGAGCATCAGCCTCGCAGTTGTGCCTGCGTCGACACCGTTGCAGACGTCAGTCGCTGCACAATCCGCCATGACTGACATGCCGCAGTACCTGCTCTCCGCGCCGCTGCTGGCCGCCATTCGCGCCAAGGCGACACACAATACGCCCCAGTGGCAGGCGTTTCTGAACAAGCTGGACGATGAACTGAACAGGGTTACAGTGGACGAGTACCAGGGCAGCGAACTGCCTTGGATCGCGGATTACGCATTGGGCTATCTTGCGATCAAGGATGCCGATCCGGACCGGGCGTCGAATTACGCCGACAAGGCCATCGGACTGATTCGCTCGGCATTGCACGACGACCAGCGAAACGCCGGATCATCGCGGATGTTCCTTGCCCGCGGCGACGGCATTACCTCGCAATTCGTGCTGCCCAACGCGGACATCAATCCGGCCACGTTCGCCCTCTGGCTGCCGAACACGATGGTGATTCCGGTCGTCAAGGGCGATCCCGACTCGCAGGATTCGGTGGCGTCCAACACGCAATTCCTACAGGTGTCGCTGAATCCCGACGGCCCGGCCGATTTCACGCAGGATGCCGACTGGCAATACAGCCCGGAATACCCGGACGACAGGATAGACTGGTCGCTGCCCGGCCGCGAGCCGGCGATGGGCGCGACGTACTACGTAACCTGCGCCACGACGGAGCAAGTGCCCCAGACGAGCGAGGGCTGGTCGGTGGCCGGCAACGTCCTGACGTTCTCGACGGCGCCGACGGCCCGGCAGGCGGTTTTCGTCGAGTACCAGTATGGCACATCCAGCGGCGGTTCCTCGACGCTGGGATACCAGCAGACCGGCGATGGGCGCGGCGGCTTCAATGCCGTGTACATTGACTCGGGCTATCCCAGCCGATACCTGAAGTACGTGGCCATTGGCCTGGACTGGCTGTGGGGTTACGCGGGGCTCACGGCGGCGACCAGGAATGAAACCATGTCGATGCTTGTCCGCTGGTCGGATTACCTGCGCGACCAGGGCTACTACGCGGACAGCCCCGCATCGAACTACGGCGCGGGGCATTACGCCATGCGCGTGGCAACGGCGCCTGGCGCTGCAGGGCCGCTCGCCCGACGCACCGAGATTGGAGGCCGAAATCCAGGCATATCACGCGGACAAGCTGGTGCCGCTGTTCGATACGCCGAGCGGTGGTCAGGGCTCGCTCAGCGGCGGTTGCTGGTCCGAGGGGTGGAACTACGGCGCGTTGGCCATCGAGAGCGTTCTGACCTCGGCGCAGGCCGTCGAGAGCGCCGGGTGGGCCAGCGCGAACCGCGAGCGGGCATGGGCCAACCAGGTCATCGCAGCTATGCTGCTCGAACAGCCAACGCAAACGACCATTTTCGACGGCGGCGATGGCTACCAATGGCCACTTGCCTTCCCCGACAAGACGCTCATGATCGACCTGGCCAGCATGGCGACTGACCCGACGATGAAGGCGTATGCCAACTGGGCCGTACAGCACTACGAAGGCGAGCCGGGCTCGTACTGGGAAGACCTTCTATTCGACGACCCCGCCGCCCCGGCATCGTTCTGGGGCAGCAATCTGCCCCTCCAGGGCCTCGCCGATGGCACGGGCCTGGTGGTGGCCAGGAAGAACTGGAATTACGATTCAACCTGGCTGAGTTTTCAGTGCGGCAATCTGCTGGCCGCGGACCATCAGACCTACGCACAAGGCCAACTGACCATCAATCGCGGGCCGGATACGCTCTTGGCGCTGGCCAGCGCCGTCGGCGAGGACCAGGATTTCCGCGACAAGAGCACCTATGGCAACGTGCTGCTGATCGACGACGGCGGGGCCGGCGAACAGACCTATCGCTTCGCCCAGGGCGTGTGGTACGGCGACCCCGGCTGCACGATGGACCGCTATGGCGGCACGGCCGACTATGTGTATGCCCAGGGCAATTACGCGGCCGCGTACAGGGCGGCGTCGGACGACCCGGTCGCGCCCGATCCGGCGACCGAAGGCGTGCGGTCGATCTTCTACCTTCGCGATCCCGACTACGTGATCGTGTACGACCGTGCGGCCACGACACATCCGGATTACCTGAAGCAACTTCAATGGCATTTCACCGCCACGCCCGACGTGGCGGGCAACTCGTGGTCTGTCGCGACCGGCTCCTCGAAACTCTTCGGACAGACGTTCTCCAGTACACCGCTGCGAACGGCGTTGAACAGTGTGACTGTCGGCGACGCGACCCTTCAGCAGATTGCAACCACCAATGTCGAGCCGGAGGCGGCGGTCCGCTATGTAACCGCGATGCAGGTGGCCGGTGCGACAACGCAGTCGATGGACCCCGCCATCCGGCTGGCCTCGGCCGATGGGAGAGTCGAGGGTGTGCAGATCGGCAATTTCGCCGTCTTGTTCGGCCGGAATGGCGCGGTGACTGACGGCATATCGTACACGGTTTCGGCCGCCGCGGGTGCGGGCATGACGCACTACATCAGCGACTTGACGCTCGGAGCGACGTACATCATCACGGGCGCGGACCAGTATTCCGCGGTTGCTTCGCCCGAGGGCGTGCTGACGTTCACGACGCGGGGAACTGGCGCGGTGCAGGCGATTACAGTCACGCCGGGCGTTCCCGAGCCGGACCATCCTCCGGTATTGCGGCCTATCACCGAGTACCTGGGCCAGGGCACAACTCTGACATTCGCCGGGTCATACTTTGCCGGCGCATTCAGTGATGCCGATCCGGGCGAGGAACTGCGCACGGTCCGCATCACGTCACTGCCAGGCCACGGCGTATTGAGACTTTACGGGACCGCAGTCACGCGGAATCAACAGATCGCGCTCACTGACGTGGCGGGGCTTTCATACACGCCCGTCGCCGGCTATGCGGGCATCGACGTCTTCGGCTGGAACGGAGCGGATCAGCGTGCTTATGCCCTGGCGCGGCGGCTGCGACGCTTAACATCGGCAAGGTCCAGCGGATCGTCAACAACGCCGATCAGGGATTCGCCGCCTCGGGTTCGTGGAAACTCGCTCTGAAGCAAGGCTACCGGGGTAGCGTGCGATATGCCCGGCCCAACGCGAAGGTCATCGACAAAAGTCGCTGGACATTCAGCGGGCTGGCGCCCGGGCTCTACCGCGTAGCCGTCAGTTGGACGGCGGCGGCGAACCGCGCCACCAACGCGTATTTCAGCGTCTGGGATGGCGGCAAGATCAGAAGATATTCCGTTCTGGTCAACCAACAAGTGGCTCCAAGCGGGCTGATGGTGAACGGGACGGCGTTTCAGGATCTTGATGTGTCCTTCAAGATCGCGGCGACCAGCTTCACTTTGTGGCTTCAGGACTACAAAGCCAATGGCTATGTCATCGCCGATGCCGTCTGGATCGAGCGCGTCGGCAATCTGCCGGCCGCCTCAGCGAGAGCCAGCCCGTTCACCACGGTTGCCAAGCCAATCCTGTACCATTCCCAGACGGTGCAGTTCACGGCGACGGCGGAGCCCGCCAAGTGCGCCGATCTCCTTTTCGAGATCCTGCGTAACCAGCGGCGCAATCGCAGGCAGAATCGTGCCCGAGTGGCGCTGGGATTACATCCAGCAAGCCCGGAAGGCCGGCCAGTGGCGGGACGAGCAGAGTCTCGTGAACAACTTGAGCCGGCGTCTGGCAACCCTGCGCAAGCAAGCGGGCGCAGCCCAGTTCACTTTTCATGACCTGCGGCGCTCGTGCATCACGAACTGGGCGCAGAAGCTACCCATTCACGTGGTGCAGAAGCTGGCTGGGCACAGCGACATCAAGACGACCCAGGCCTACTACCTGTCCGTGCAGATGGATGACCTGGAGAAAGCCAGGCGCATCCAGTCGGCGATCCCGCGGCGCGACCCGACTGACCCAAGACTGACCCACTCGGGGCAAAAACGGGCCAGACGGCAAGGAAAACAAAATGAGCCGAACACGTAAATGCCCGGCTCATCAAGGCTTACTTCAGCGAGCGCGACGGGGCTCGAACCCGCAACCACCGGATCGACAGTCCGGTACTCTAACCAATTGAGCTACGCGCCGATAACATCCTAAATTTACGCGGGCGGCCGCCATTGTCAAGCAGCCTTTTGAGTCGTGCCGGAGAGCGAGGCTCCGTCCGAGCCGCGCTGCCATCGCCGAGAACGGCTCGGCATGGCCTCGCCCTTCCAGGTGCGATCGCGCTGTTCTTGAACGCAAACCAAGTGCAACATGCTTGATACCGCCCCATAATGCGGGTAGCCTATGCGTTTCGGCAAGGCGCGGGTGGGGGTTCGCCCTCGCTCTCTGCGGTGTTGGTAAAAGCGGCACGATGGCAATGCCGTGTGAAGAGGTCTTGTATGAAGATGACGAGTATTGTCGGGAAAATGCTGTCGTTTGCCGCGATCGCGGCCTTGGGCGTGATGCTCGGCGTTTTCTGCGTGGCAGATGATAAGCCGCCGACCACCCGGCCGGGCAACACGCTGGAGCCGGGCAACACCGTGCCTTCCAAGATCTGCGTGTATTCGCTGCCCAAGCCCGGGATTGTGCGCGAGGTGAACGTCAAACCGGGCGACAAGGTGAAAGTGGCCGACAACAAGGTGCTGCTCCAACTCGACACTCGCGAGGAGAAGTTCAACCTGGACATCATCAAGCTCGAAGCGGACTCGAACGTCGCCATCGACGCGGCCAAGGTCACGCGCGACAACAAGGCCGTCGAGTTGGAGCGCGTGACGAAGATGTTCAAGCAGAACGTGGCTACCAAGCAAGAATACGATAAGGCCAAGCTGGATTTGGATCTCGCTGAGTTGGACATCAAGAAGGCCGAGATGGAGCACGGCCAGCGCCAGCTTCAGTATGAAAAGCAGAAGGTCGTGCTGGACGAGATGCAGATCAAGACCACCATTGATGGCATTGTTCAGTCGGTGAACATCCACCCGGGCGAGCCGCTCGATCCCCAGCGCGTCGATCCCACCACCAAGAACGGCCCCATCGTTGTCGTGCAGAACGATCCGCTATGGATCGACGTTTATCTGCCGACGCCAGTGGCACTTGCGCTCCGCACAAAGGAAGAGGCCACCAAGGTCAAGCCCCAGTTGCGCGTGTTCTTCCAAGGCGAGAAGGAGCCCAAGACCGGCACGATCATCTATTACAATCCCATCGCGGACGCCGGCGCCGATCGGCAGCAGATTCGGCTGGAACTGCCAAATCATGAAGACCGTCCGGCGGGCCTGAACGTACAAGTTGAAGTGCCAACCGCCCCCGGTGCCGATAATAACATCGCGGAGGCCAAGGGCCGCTAAGGAATGCCGCCGTGCGCCGCGGCGTCATTCTTGCTGCTGCCCAGCGCATTCCTACGGACGGTCTCAGCCGTCCAAGCAGGAACGGCGGAGAATAGGAAAGGAAGAAACGTGAGCCGAATCGCCGAACCATCCTCGCAAGGGCCACAGCAGCAAGGCCAGCAGCAGTCGCCCGGCCCGACCCGCTCCAAGCTCGTGCAGCGCCTGTTGGATGCTTCCGCCAGCCTTCCCAACTTCCTCAACGATCTGCTCACGACGCAGGCGGTGGTGGTGGCGGGAACCGAGGCGGCGGCGTTCCTGCTCGAACAGCAGGAACAGCAGGCCGCCCTTCGCCCGATTGCCCATATCCGCCCCGACGACAGCGACGCCGAGACTCGCGCGGCGGCCGTCCGCGCCTTCCAGAGCATCTGCCAGCGGTGCGTTGGCGAGGGCAAGGATGGCGCCATCGAAGTCGGTTCGCCCGACGGCGGCGAGCCGCAGTTCTGCCTCGTGACGGTGCTGCGCAATGAGGGGCAGGTTGTGGCGGTCTCGGCCGTGATCGCGCGGTGCGCAATGTGGAACTCGCACGCCAGCGTCTGACGTCGATGCAACTCGTGGCTGGCTATTTCGAGCTCTATTCGCTGCGCCGGTTCGTCGAGCAGGCCAAGACGATTTCCGAGCGGCACCAGCAGGTCTTGCAGTACACGGGCGCCATCGCCACGGCCGAGGGTTTCGAGTCGGCCGCGATGAACCTGTGCAACGAGTTGGCCACGCGCACGGGCGCTTTGCGCGTGGCGCTGGGCTGGGTCAAGGGCGTGAAGATCAAGGTCAAGGCGCTGTCGCACACGGAAAAATTCGACAAAAAGCAGGAGCTCATCGTCCAGCTCGAAAAGGCAATGGAGGAGTGCCTCGACCAGGAAGAGCCGGTGCGCTACGACCCCGGCGGCCGCTGCACCGGCAACGTGAGCCGCGCCGCCCAGGAGCTTTCGCGGGCGCAGGGCGGGAACATCGTGATGTCGATGCCACTGCGTCATCGCGAGGACATCGTCGGCGTGCTGACGGTCGAGTGGGCCGGCGGAACGCAGGTGGACGAGGGCGATGAGGCGGGCGTGGCCGTCTCGGCCGAGCTGCTCGCGCCGCAGCTCTACGACCGGTATCAGAACGACCGGTTCATCATCACGAAACTCGGCCACAGCATCACGCACGTGGCGAAGCTCACGGTGGGCCCCAAGTACACGGGTACCAAACTGCTGATCGCGCTGGGCATCTCGCTGGTGCTGTTCGTCTGCCTGTTCAAGCCGATGTACCACGTACGTTCGGCCGTGGTGCTCAATGCGATGGACAAGCGGACGATCTCAGCGCCTTGGGACGGCCGCATCGACCAGGTGCTCAAGCGGCCCGGCGAGGTCGTGAAGGAAGGCGAGGTGATTGCCAGACTAAGGACCGCCGAGCTGGTGGTGAAACGCGAAGAGGCGCAGGCCCGCGTCCACAAGGCGCAGGTGGCGGCCGACAAGGCCCGCAACGAGCGCAAGCCGGCTGAGCAGCGGATTTCCGAATGGGAACGCGACGAAGCCCAGCGCCAGGTTGACCTGCTCGATCGGTACATCGCCATGGCCGACCTCAAATCGCCCATGGATGGCGTGCTGCTCAAGGGCGATCTGATGGATCGCGTGGGGATGCCCGCCAAGGAAGGCGAGCCGCTCTTTGAGGTCGCCAAGTCCGACGGCAAGGACCCCGGCCGCCTGGCGCTGGAAGCTGAGCTTCAGGTCTCCGATCACGATATCCAGGACTTGGCGGAGGCGGTACACAAGCGGCAGGAGGCCCTGAAACGCGGCGAGAAGGTGGATGACTACGATGGCGAACTGGCGACAACGAGCTTCCCGTCGGAAGGCTTCAAGTTCGTCGTGACGCGAATCGTGCCCGTCGGCGAGCCCAAGGAGGGCGAGAACGTCTTCAAGGTTTATGCGACGATCCAGGACCCGGCCGCGTGGATGCACCCCGGTTTGGCCGGCGACGCCCGCGTGAACATCGAAAAGCGCACGCTGGTCTGGATGTGGACGCACCGCCTGATCGATTGGATCAAGTTGAAGCTGTGGATATGACTTGTCAGTTGTCCGTGGTCCGTTGTCAGTGGTGGGTCAGTGGTCCAATTGCCAGTAGTGCGGCCGACCACGGACCATTGACTGATGGACCCTCCACGGACCACTGACAACTGACCACTGACAAGTACCACCATGCCCCAAGTTCGACCAACATTCTCCGAGTCCTGGTATCGCGTGGCCGACCTGCGCAGTGCGCCTGCGGGCCAGCGCCCAGATCTCGCGCCAGTTCTATCGCGGCGACCGCTGGTATGTCGTGCGCAACCCCGCCGGCAACCAGTACCATCGCCTCAGCGCCGGCGTACCGCTTCGTCGGCCTGCTCGACGGCACCCGCACCGTCAACGAAGCCTGGGACCTCGTTGGCGGCCAGCTTGCCGACGATGCGCCGACGCAGAACGAAGTCATCCAGATTCTCTCGCAGCTTCACTCGGCCAACCTCGTCGAATCCAACGTCACGCCCGACGCCGCCGTGCTGCTCCGCCGCCACAAGAAGATGGTCCAGCGGCAATGGCAGGGCCGGCTGATGAACATCCTCTTTCCCCGCATTCCGCTGTGGGACGCCGACATGTTCCTCCAGCGCTGGATGCCCGTGATGAAGTATCTGCTGAGTGCCTTCGGCGCGATCCTCTGGCTGGCCGTCGTTGGCGGCGCCATCTTCGCGATCGCGCCCAGTTCCACACGCTTAGCGCCGGCTGGCAAAACGCCATCGACCCGGGCAACTGGCCGGCGCTGTGGGCGTCGTTCGTGCTCATCAAGGCCATCCACGAACTGGGCCACGGGTTCTTCTGCCGGCGATTCGGGGGCGAGGTACACGAGCTGGGCGTCATGTTTCTCGTGCTGGTGCCCGCGCCATATGTTGAACGCATCGACGGCATGGGGATTCGCCAACAAGTGGCACCGCATCCTCGTTGGCGCTGGCGGCATGATCTTCGAGCTGTTCGTGGCCGCCATCATGGCGTTCATCTGGCTCAACACGCGCGAAGGCACGGCGATCCATGGCCTGGCGTATAACGTCATGCTGATCGCCAGCGTGTCGACGGTCATCTTCAACGCCAATCCGCTCTTGCGTTACGATGGCTACTACATCCTGGCCGACTGGCTGGAGATTCCCAATCTCCGCTATCGTTCCAGCGAATACTCGCTGGGGCTGATGAAGCGACACCTTTTCAAGGTCAAGCTTCCCCAGCCGCTGCCACCGCTTGGCCAGCGCGTCTGGCTGCTCCTCTACTCCATCGCGTCCAGCGCCTACCGCACGTTCGTGGGCATCATGATCATCCTCATGGTCTGGCAGCGCGTGCCCGTGCTGGGCGTGCTGATGGCCTTGGGCGGCGTGGTCACGTGGCTGGCCGTGCCGCTGGTCAAGGTCGGGAAATACCTGCTGATCGAGCCGGAACTCCACCGCAAGCGATGGTGCGCCACGGCGTGGGTTGTGGCGGCCGTGGCTACGGTCGTGGTCCTCATCGGCCTGATTCGTTTCGACGTCACCTACGATGCCATGGCCGTGGTTGAGCCCGAGAGGAAGAGCATCATCTATCCTCAGACCGATGGCACCATAGATCGGGTGATCGCCCGTGACGGCCAGTGGCTGAACAAGGGCGACATCATCGTGGTCTGCCGCAACGATCAGCTCGACGCGGAGATCGCCCAGTATCAGGCGAAGATCGAAGGCCTGCGCGCCCGGCTGAGAAAGGCGGTGGTCGAGGACCAGTCGGAGCGAAGCAGCCTGGAGCGCCAGATCTACGCCTACGAGCAGTTCCTCAAGGAGGATTTCGACAAGCAGGCCAAGCTGACGATTCGCGCCCGGTCGCCGGTTGGCTGGTTGCGCCGGAACTGCACAACATGTGCGGCCGGTTCCTTCAGAGCACCGACAAGAACCTCGAGCTGGCCAGCATCTTTGAAAGCCGGGAGGTGAAACTCCAGGCGTGCATCTCGCAGGATGACGCCGCGCTGGCCTACCTGAAGAAAGGCACGGGCGCCGAGATACGCTTCGCCGGCAGACTCGGCAAAGTCCACGACGCGAAGGTTGACGATCGGATGGCGACGCCGACAGACAAGATTCCCCCGTCGCTTTCACAACTCGCCGGTGGCGATATCCAGACCGATCCCAGCGACCCCAAAGGCGAGAAGACCACCGTTCCGCAGATCGAGGTGTGGCTGAAGCTGAGTGATGCCAAGGACCAATACGTTGCCGGCCAGCGGGCGTACGTGCATTTCAAGCTCGATCGCAAACCGTTGATCTGGAACTGGACCCGCCGCGTGTGGCAGGTCATCCAGTCGCATAGCCACGGGAAGTGGACGTGAGCCAACTCGCCAACCACGAATACTGGGCCATCTTCGACGCTCGGCGCGTCAAGGCCCCCGAGCTGAAGGGGCCCGACGCGATGGTCAGCGGCTTCGTCGGCTGGATCAAGAACCACCAGCGCATCCTGCCGCGTCTCTGGAAGCAGGCCGAGCGCGTCGACAAGCTCGAGCCGCAGGTCCACACGCTTTCCTCGGCCCGGTTTCAGGAGGAAGTGAAGCAGTCCGCGCAACTCGCCGCGTGGGCAAGCTCAAGGACGATCGCCTGGAATGGGCCACCGCCCTGGCGCGCGAGGCGGTCTGGCGCGCCATCGACAAGCGGCCGTTCCTCGTGCAGATCATCGGCGCCCTGGCCATGTGCGAAGGCTACATCGCCGAGATGGCCACCGGCGAAGGCAAGACCCTCACCGCCGCCATGGCGGGCAGCATCTGGGGCTGGGCCGGAAAACCAGTTCACGTCATCACCGTCAACGACTACCTGGTGCAGCGCGACGCCGAGGAAATGGGCCCGATCTACAAGCTGCTCGGCCTGCGCGTCGGCTGGATCGTCCACGAGACGCCGCACCCCGATCGCATCGATCACTACCGGCGGAACGTCGTCTATGCCACGCAGAAGGAACTGGTGGCCGATTTCCTGCGCGACCAGATCGCCCTCGGCACGCTGCGCAGCGCCGCCCAGACCAACGTCCTGATGATGCGCGGCATGGCCGCCCGGCAGATGCTCGTGCCGGGGCTCTTCAAGGCGATCGTCGACGAGGCCGACAACGTGCTGATCGACGAGGCCGTCACGCCGCTGATCATCTCCAACTCGCCGGATGACGAGCCGAATACCGACCGCTATCGCAAGGCCGACGAGCTGTCGCAGCAGCTTAGCGAAGGCCGCGATTTCAAGATCGACTGGACCGTGCGGCAGATCGACCTCACGCCGCGCGGCGAGCGGCGCCTGGAGGACCTGGCGCATGGCGATGGCTTCTGGCAGGGCAAGCGCCGCCGCGAGGAGCTGGTCAACCAGGCCCTCACGGCCCGCTACTGCTTTGTTCGCGATGAGCAATACCTGATCACCGAAGAAGGCAAGATTGCGATCATCGACGAGTTCACCGGGCGCGTCCTGGCCGACCGGAGCTGGCGCCACGGCTTGCACCAGGCCATCGAGGTGAAGGAAACGGTGAAGGTCACGGCCGACAAGGAAAACCTGGCGCGCCTCAGCTTCCAGCGGTTCTTCCGCCAGTATCCGATCATGTCCGGCATGACCGGCACGGCGTGGGAGTCGCGCGGCGAGATGTGGCAGATCTACCGCCGCGCCATCGTGCGCATCCCCACCAACCGTCCCTGCATCCGCCAGCACCTGCCCATCCGCATGTTCGACACAATGGACGCCAAGTGGTCGGCCGTCGTCGAGCGCGTCGCCGAGCTCCACAGCAAAGGCATCCCCGTTCTCGTCGGCACACGAAGCGTGCTGGCGTCGGAAGAGGTCGCGCGGCGACTGGCCGCCCTGAACCTGACTCATCGCGTGCTCAACGCGACCCAGACGAAGCAAGAGGCCGACATCATCGCCCAGGCCGGCAAGCTCGGGCAGATCACCGTCGCAACCAACATGGCCGGCCGCGGCACCGACATCAAGCTCGCCAAGGGCGTGACCGAGATCGGCGGCCTGCACGTGATCGCCACCGAGCCGCATGGCTCCGGCCGCGTTGACCGGCAGCTTTTCGGGCGAGCCGCCCGCCAGGGCGACCCCGGCTGCGCTCAGATGTTCTGTTGCATCGAAGACGACCTGTTCATCCGGCACGCCAAGCGGTTTCGCAAGGGCTGGCGGGCGATCGGCAAGAGCCGCGTGATCAAGTTCTGCCAGTGGCGGGCCGAACTGCTCGCCCGCTTCAACCGCCGCCAGGTGCTCCGGGCCGACGACTGGGCCGATGAGCAGCTTCCGTTCTGATCCGGGCGAGCCGGCAGATCCTTGATATCTGAAGCGGAAGCGTCAGCGCCCGCCCCTGAGTTGGGCGGACGCTGACGCTTCCGCTTCAGAAAGTCATCTTGCCTCCTCGCCTCCCCTGAATACACTATGCCGCCTTATGCAAACGGAGCGGTGGTCAACACTGATCCCCGATCCTTGATCCCTGGACCCTTTCTTGACGAGAGTGTGCAATGCGCATCGCAGTCATTGGCGGCGACGGAACCGGACCCGAAGTGGTGAACGAAGGCCTCAAGGCCCTCAAAGCCGTTTCGCAGAAGCTCGGCTTCCAGTACGACCTCAAGCACCTCGACATCTCCGGCGACCGCTACCTCGCCCGCGGCGGCGACCCCGCCCGCCAGACCATTCCTGTGATTGAGGATGAGGAAGTCGCCGCCCTGCGCAGCTTCGACGCCATCTATCTTGGCGCCGTCGGCCATCCCAAGATCGCGCCGGGCATCCTCGAAAAGGGCGTGCTCCTGCGCTTGCGTTTCGAGCTCGACCAGTACATCAACCTTCGCCCGGTGAAGCTGTATCCCGGCGTCGAGACGCCGCTGCGCGGCAAGACCTCCGACGACATCGACTTCATTGTCGTTCGCGAGAACACCGAAGGTCTCTACACGGGAATGGGCGGCATCCAGTACAAGAGTACGCCGCAGGAGGTCTCCACCCAGATCAACTGCACCACGCGCTTCGGCGCCGAGCGCGCCATCCGCTACGCCTTCGAGGTGTGCAAGCGCCGCAACAGCCGGAAGAAGATGCTGACGCTGGTCCACAAGACCAACGTGCTTACCTTCGCCGGCGACACGTGGTTTCGCGCGTTCCATGAGATCGGCCAGAAGGACTACCCCGACATCAAGCGCGACTATAACCATGTTGACGCCTGCTGCATGTGGTTTGTGAAGAACCCCGAGTTCTACGACGTGATCGTGACCGACAATATCTTCGGCGACATCATCACGGACTTGGCGGCGGTCATCCAGGGCGGCTTGGGCGTGGCGTCAGGCGGGAACATCAATCCCAAGGGCGTGAGCATGTACGAGCCGATGGGCGGCAGCGCGCCCAAGTACACCGGCCAGAACGTGATCAACCCGATGGCCGCCATCGGTGCCGTGGCGATGCTCCTGCGCGAGACGGGAAATCACAAAGGCGACAAGAAACTCATCGAGGCCGGCAACCGCGTGGAGTCGGCGATGCTGGCGACTACGCCGAAGATGAAGTCGCAGGCGGCCGGAAAGATGGGGTTCGGCACGACGGAGGTGGGGGATCTGGTAGCAGAGGCGATTGGCAAGGCGTGACGTTACGCCTCGGATGGCTGAACTGGGGTTTCCTCCTCTAACTCGTCCATTTCCAGCAGCTTATGCGTCCGCCGCATGCGCGCCAGCATCAGCCGCACCTTGCCGCAGGGAGTCTGCTTGCACAGCAGGCGATATTCCTCAGGGATATCCCCGCCATTTTCCACCTTAACCCTAAGTAATTTCTGGTATTTACGGATCTTCCCCGTCCACAGGCCGGCGATGCGCTGAAAGAACCCCTGGCGATGGTCGCCCCGGTACAACGCCCGGATGGTGTGGTAGATCAGGTCTGAAGGCAAGGCAAAGTTGATGATCACCTTCTCCAGAAAGCCAACCCGGATTGTGTCATGCGACGGTCTACTCATCGTCCTTTCCCTGCAAATGCCATCCTCGGCCAGGGCGGCATTATAGCATGTGCCAGCTCGCCTGCCAGTTCGCTGGGTCTGGATTGTCAGTTGCCCGGCATCAACTTCGCTCCGTCAGGGCTGGCTGGTACAATCCATTCCGTGCGGTCGCCGGCCAATATTATCGGCACATTGAGCCGGCTGGCGTTTGGTCTTGCCCATTTTTTGGTGGCGTTTGCCGCTGGTCTTTGTAGGATCATCGTTTCTGCCGCGTCAGGCAGTTGCAGGAGGCACAAAATGGAACGGAGTCCAACGACAGCGGGACAGCAGGCAACGGCAGGGGCACCCAAGGCGGGCGCGGATGGCGAGGTTCGGCGCTTCATCGCCATGGGCAAGTGCAAACAGGCCGTGGAGCTGGCCAAGGATCTCCACAAGAAACAGAACACGCCTCAGTCGCAGGCCCTGCTGATCGATGCCTACATCAGCAGGATCGAGCAATTCCAGAAGAAAGGCTGCAACCAGGATGCGCAGACCCTGATTAAGCTGGTCTGCGAGCGGTTTCCCGTCGCGCGATCTCGCCTCATGGCGGTGGAAATGCGCGTGGCCGCCGGTTCCGGGCATGTCGAGTCGCTGGTAGCGCCGCTGGCCAAGGCAGATACGCCCGAGTCGCTGCGCGTCGAGATCGAGACGGCGTTGCGCCGGCAGCTCGTGGACCTGCCGCAGCTCGCCAACTGCGCGGCCCTGCCGGCGGATCATCCGCTGAGAATCGCGGCCGCCGCCACCTGGCGCGCGTTCGAGGCAGTCACCAAAGGCGCCGTCACCGAAGAGCAGATCGCCCTGATGGAGGTCTCGCGGCGCAGCCCGCTGGCGGGATGGAAGATGCTCATCCGCGCCCTGGCCGCGTTCTATCGTCATGATGATGAAGACTCCCGCCGGGCGCTGGAAGGCGTGCCGCCCGATGCGGCCGTGGCGCACCTGGTGCCGGTGCTGCTGGCCACCATCGATCAGAAGCCCCTCCGGTCGGGGGTTGCCAAAGCGATGCAGTCGCGCGTCATCGGCGATGACAAGCCGCTACGAACGGCCCTGGAGAAGATCGAAGAGGCGATCTCATACTGCGATTCCGACGTGCTGCGTCGCGCCGCGATCCAGGCGATGAACGCCTGCGCACAGTGCCGTCCGGAAATGGGCCAGCGGCTGCGGCAGCACATCTTTTCGCGATGCGTGGCGATCCATGCGCCAATGGATGAGGTGGTGGGTGCGATCGGGGCATCTCTGAAGAACGCGCACTATTGGCGGATGATTGCGCTCGCGTGCGAGGGGGACCGCGGCGGCGAAGCGGCGGTGTATTGGGAGCAATTCCGTCGCCACGGGATTCACGAAGGCATCATTAAACCCGGCAGCATGGAAGAGGCGGTCGTACATCTTCGGGCGGCGGTTCAGTTGACGCGCGTTTCTCCACGTGATCTGGCCAGGCTGCTCAGGCAGTTGCAGGACACGCAATCGCTCGTCACGGCCTACGACGGACAGCCGTCAGAAGTTGCGGCACTGAGGCCGCCGTCGTCCGTGGAGTTTGTACAGAATTTCACGAACGCCGCGTGGTGCTTCGCCCGGGCGGCCGAGATTGACGGCAACCCCGCCACCTTCCAGCAGTGGCGGGCATGGGTGAGGGAGTCTCTGGGCGACCGCTATGAGGAGGATGTGGCGCGGACCTGGCATGCCAAACGGCCGGGAGATCCGCAGCCGCTCGTGATCCTCTCCGCCCTGGCGGAGAAGCGCAATGCGCTGAAGCTGGCGCTGAAATGGCTGACGCAGGCGGAGGCCATCGATGCGCTGAATCCCGAGGTGCGCAAGGCGCGGCTGCGGCTGACGCTGAGCACGGCCTGGCGGCATCTCAAGGATAGCAAAGCGCACCTCGTCGAGCAGGACCTGGCGGAACTGGAGCAACTGCCGGCCATGGCCGATGGAGACCGCCCGGCCGTGCTGTGGTCCTTGCGGTCGGCGTGGCATGCGCTGTTAGGCGAGCAGGCCGAGGCGCAATCGGCCTGCGACAAGGCGATCGACCAGTTCGGGCCGTTGGCGGCCGGTGTGATCATGGACTATGTCGCCAGCAAGGCCCGCTTGGAGTCCCGCGAGTCCTGGCCGGTGGTGCCGGGCGTGGCGCTGCCCGAGCCTCGCGCCGTCGCTGAGGCGGAAGCCCGTTGCATCCGGCTCGGCAGGGATCTGGAGCTTACCCCGATGCGCCCGGAAGCTGGGATGCGTTGATCACCCAGGCGCTGAGAGAAAGCCCCTGCCGACTGTCGCAACCGGACCTGCTCGCCATCGCCGATGGCGCCTCTTCGTGCAAGCGATATGAGCAAGCCTATCTGGCGACGGCGGCGGGGCTGGCCAACGCCAACGGGCCGGCCGCGGCGCGGTTCCTGCTCTTCCGGCGCGATGTCTGACCATCACGGATCGCGTGCTTCAGTGCCTGCGGGCGGCCATGGCGCTGGCGCAGCAGTCGCACGACCCGGAGTTGATGGCCCAGATTTCCCTGACGATTGAACACAACGCCGCAACGCGGCAGAGGGTGGCATTCGGTCGCGGCAAGGCGCTCGGGGCGGAGACGCTCGCCGAAATCCTCAAGGCCGAGCGCAAGGCGGTTTCCTACCCGCGAACCGATTATGAGGCTCACAAGCATGTCGTCCTCATCGAAAGCCAGCGGCCGCATTTCGGCTTTGATTCGGCCGACGTGGACGACGAAGACGACGATTACGATGACGGTGAGGGCGGCGAGTTCGTCGATGATGAGGATTTCGAGGCATGGGACGATGCGCCACCGCCACGGGCAATGCCGAACGGCGTCCCGGCCAGGGCGCTGCCAATCCTGGACAAGATACTGGATAGGTACGGCGAATTACCTGACCCCAACCAGGTCATCCGCGAGAACCCGGACCTGGCTATCGAGTTGATGGACGTGCTCCAGGGCATGAAAGTGCCACCTGAAATGCTCGACGCGCTGAAAGAGATCATCAGGCAAGGGGCGGCTCCCCGTCCCCCCAGAGGCAGGCGGCGGCGCCGATGATGGAGGATGAAGATGGCTTTGCGGAATGACCTGACCATGAGCTGGGACGAGGCGCGAGCGGTGCTGGGCGTGGCCGCCGACGCCAGTGAAGAGCAGATGCGCGCGGCGTATCTCGACCAGGTGCGGCAGCATCCGCCCGACCGCGATCCACAGAACTTCGAGCGCATCCGCGACGCTTTCGAGCAGTTGCGCAACCCCCGGCTGCGGGCCAATCAGGTGCTTAACGGCCCGGACCCGCACGAGCCGTTGACGAGCTTCGTCGATGCGCTGCCGCCGGCGCGGCGGTTTGTCGGCGCGCAGCCGTGGATCGATCTTCTCAAGGCCAGCAAGGAGGGTGGCGCGTGAACGGCGATGGCATGACCCCTGAGCAGGCGACGGAGCCTTCGCCGGAGATCCGGGGCGACGCGGCCGGCGCACCTCCGCACCAGACACTCCGCCAGCGCATGCTGCGGCAGTTCGAGCAGTGGCTGGACGGCATGCTGGCCGGCGAGGCCCCGCCCGAGGGCCTGCCCGACGAGATGCTGGCCGACTTGCAGGCGGCGCGGGGAACGGTGCCTTCGACGGGCGGCGCCGATGGCGACCTGTATTCGCTGTTCTCATGGCTGACGAGCCTGCGCGGCGAGATCGGCCTGCAGGGGCGAACGTTCAAGCAGGTATCCGATGCGCTGGCGCCCGTGGCCGCTTTGCCAGGACGGTTGGAGCAGCTTGAGGCCGCGCAGGCCGAAACCCTGCAGCGTCTCGAATCGTCGCAGGCGGCCAGCCTCCAGCGGCTCGATGAGTTCATCGAGCAATGCGAGCAATCCCGCCTGGAGGAATCGCAGACGCAGGAAGAGGAGCCGGCCAGCGCCCTGCCGGCGCCCGAGGATGTGCTGGAGGTGCTGTTCGACTTGTACGATCGCCTGGAGCGAAGCGCCAAGACTCTGTCAGCCGCTACCCAGTCGCTGCGCGAGGGCGGGAAGATGTCGTGGCTGGCGCGGCTCGGCGGCGGTCCCGCTCGCATCCAGCAGGCCATCGCCGCGATGGATGCGACGGTCGAGGGCCAGCGAATGACGCTCTCGCGCCTGGAGGCCGCCATGCACGAGTGGGGCATCCAGCGCATTGGCCGGAGCGGCGAGATGTTTGACCCGCGGCGGATGACGGCTGTGGATGTTCAGGAGCGCGGCGATGTGGCGGATGGCACGGTGCTCGATGTCTATCGCAGCGGCTATGTGCTGCACGAGCAGGTGCTGGCGACGGCGCAGGTGAAGGTCGCGAAATCGGCCGGTGAGAAGCAATCAACTTGATGCGGAGAGCAATATGTCGGAACTGATTGTGGGAATCGATCTTGGAACGACGAACTCGGAAATCGCTGCCTTCGTGGATGGCAAGCCGCAGATCATTGGCAATGGATCGCAGTTGATGCTGCCATCCTGCGTTGGCCTTTCGCCTTCGGGCGATCTGCTGATCGGCGAGGCCGCGCGCAACCAGATGCTGCTCTACCCCGAGCGCACCGTGCGCAGCGTCAAGCGGCTGATGGGCGGCGCCGATCGCGTGTCGCTGGGCGACAAGACCTACGCGCCGCCGGAGATCTCAGCGCTGATCCTGCGCGAGTTGGCGCTGGGCCGAAAACAAGCTGGGCCAGCCGGTCAAGAAGGCCGTGATCACCGTCCCGGCGTATTTCTCCGATGCGCAGCGCAATGCCACGCGCGAGGCCGGCGAGCTGGCCGGCCTGGAAGTGGTGCGCATCGTCAATGAGCCGACGGCCGCCAGCCTCGCCTACGGCCTGGACACCGAATCGCGCCGCACCGTGATGGTCTACGACCTTGGCGGTGGAACGCTGGATGTCTCCATCGTCCGCATCGAGGGCGAGGTCACCGAGGTGCTCGCCAGCCACGGCAACAATCGCCTCGGCGGCGACGACTTCGACGAGAAGCTCACCGAGCACCTGCTGGGCATCTTCCGCCAGCGCCACGGCGTCGACCTGCGCGACAAGCATCCCGGCGCGTATCATCGGCTCTACTGGGCCGCCGAGGCCGCCAAGCGCCAGCTCAGCTTCGAGCCCTACGTGCGCATCCGCGAGGAGGCGCTGATCCAGGTGGACGGCCGGCCGCTGCACCTGGATGTCGAGATCTCGCGACAGGAATACGAAGCGATGATCCGGCCGCTGCTGGATCAGACGCTCGACAGCGCCTCCAAGGCCCTGAGCGATGCGGGATTGCTGGCGCCTGCGCTGGATGCGGTGCTGCTGGTGGGCGGCTCGACGCGCACGCCGCTGGTCATCCAGTTGCTGGAGAAGCTCTGTGGCAAGAAACCCCGGCAGGACCTGCATCCCGACCTGTGCGTGGCGCTGGGCGCGGGCGTGCTGGCCAGCCGTCTCAGCGGCCACGAAGTCGAGCGCGTGCTGGTGGATGTCTCGCCGTTCTCGTTCGGCCCGAGCTATGTCGGGACCTATCAGGGGCGGGACTATCTGCATTGCTACCATCCGCTGATCCAGCGCAACACCCCGCTGCCGGTGACTCGGACAGATGAATATTTCACGGTCGCCGATTACCAGACCCTGGTGGAGCTTGAAATCTACCAGGGCGACGACCCCGATGCGCTGAAGAACGTGCATGTGGGGAGTTTCCGCATCGAGGGCCTCAAGCCCATCGAAGGCCCCAACCCCGTGCTGTGCCGCATGAAGCTCGACCTCGACGGCATCCTTCACGTGACGGCCATCGAGAAGAACACGGGCCTCAGCAAGCACGTGGCCATCAGCGGCGCAACCCGCCGGCGCAATGCCACCGAGATGGCCAGCGGGCGCGAGGAGATCGAGCGGCTTTTCGCCAAGCGCGTGGCCGAGGACCCGCAGGAGTTGGCTCAGGAGCCCGCGGCGCTGGATCCGGCCGAAGCCGAAGGCGAGCTGGTCGCGGAGGTTCATGAGGTTGTCGATGCCGCTGCAGCCCCGCCGCAGACCGATCGAGAGGTCGCCAAATCGCTGGCGATCGACGCCGCGCTGGCCCAGATGCTGGACGAGGGCAGGGCGCTGGTCGCGCGATGCCGGCAGCGCGTGAATGCGATGCACCCCGAGGACCAGGAAGAGGCGCTGAACCTGATTGAGGAGCTGGAAGTCGCAGTGGCGGCGGCCAATGTCGAGCAGATCGGCGCCGCGCGAAAATCGTTGAGCGAGTTCCTCTTCTTCGTGGAGGGCAAATGAGCGAGTTGGCGTCGGCCCTCAAGCTGCGCTGTCCGGTGTGCAGTGCGCGATTTCGCGGCAGCAGCACCTGCTCGCGCTGCGGAACGGACCTGACCGCGCTGATGCGCCTGGCCGCGATGGCGTGGGCAATGCGACAGCGTGCCCGGCAGGCGCTGCTGGCCGGCAATCTTGCTGAGTCGCTGAAGCGATGGGGCGAATCGCGGCGAATCCAGGCGTAGCGATCGATGCTCGATGGTGGGGGATACGTCGGTCTGAGCCGGGTTCCGCTGTCAGAAACCACCCAGGTAAGAAGAATCGGTGCCAGCCAACTGGTGCCCGATGCGAATCTCTATCCCTGATTCCCAGTCTTCACAGCCTACTTCTTACTCGGCGTCGCATCCGCCTTCAGGTCGCCCAGCGCATATTGCACGCCGTCGCTGATGTGCTGCAGGATCGTCGGCGTCCACCAGGGCTGGTGGCCGTGGCCGAACGAGCAATAGAACACATGGCCCTTGCCGGCCTCGTGAATCCAGCTTATCGCGTAATCCTCGTCATCGCGTTTGCCGGCCTTGGGGTCAAGCTTGCTGTTGGGCACGTCGATGCTCAGCAGCACGTGCAGCTTCTCGCGCGAATAGGGCTGGTCCTTGCCATCCCGGCCGCGCGGGCCGAAGACGTACATCTCATCCGAGAACTTGAACCCCTCGCCCTTGAACGCCGCGTTGATCGGGCTCTGGGGATCGTCGTTCTTCACCATGATGTTGCCATACGGGTGGCCGCTGAAGAAGCCGCCGATCAGCTCGCCGTATTCTTTCCAGTCATAAGAGCAGTCGGTGGCCGCGTGGCAGCCGGCCAGGCCCTTGCCGCCGGTGACGTACTCGACGAAGTTCTTGCGGATCGCTTCGTTGGTCGCCTTGTCCTTGAAGCCGAACATAGAGCCCGTGGTCGAATCCATGTACACGGCGTCGAACTGGTTGAGCGTCTCGGGCTCGAACATGTACTTGTCATTGCTGACGACGGTCTGCCAGGCGCGGGTCTTGTCGCCGATCATGCGAACGACTCGGGCGCCCAGCGGAATGGCGTCGTGATAGAAGCCGGTGGCGGCCGTGTAAACGAGCACTTTGCGCGGCTGGAAGAACTGGGCGGTAGCTTTCTCCGGCAGGGCGGCCGCCACCTTGGCCACTTCGCCGGCTTCCAGCAGCGCGAACGTATTGCCGCTCTTGCGCAACACGAAGCTGTTGCTCAGCGGCTCGGTCTTGCCATCGGCTTCGGTGACGAACAGCTCGAACTGCGTCTCATTCGTGAATTCCGGCAGGTTGACCAGCTCAACGGCCTGTTTCTTCGGTGTAAACGGGATGTACTTGAAGGCATTCTGATCCACCTGCTTCTTGACCATGTTCCCGGTCTTGGCATCCTTCACTTCTTTCTCGACCTTGAACGTGGTCTTGAGCGCCATGGCCAGCGCCTTGCCCACGCACGCATCGTCAGCGACGTAGGAGATCTGATACGTCATTGGCTCGCCCGGCTTGGCGGCGTCCGCGCCGGCGATGATGATGCGGCCCATGGGCGCGGCGGCCGGGATTGCCGGGGCATTGTCCACGGCCGGCGGCGCGGCCGGCGCCGCCGCCCACGCCATGGTTGCCATCCCCAGCACCATCGCCGCCATCGATTTCAGCAGTTTCATTTGCCAACTCCCATCGTTGTAGGTTTCCTGTTTCGCGCCTGGACGAAAGATTTCCAAAGCTCCGGGTCGACGAAGAGCGTCAGGTTGACTCTCTGCCTCAGCCCGAAGTGCGACTGCGCGTACTCTTCACCGTACTTCTGCATGAGGCCCTTGTTGACCCCGGACGCCTTGTACATGTCTGTCACGACGATCGGCCCGAGCAGGATCTTCTGCTCCTCTGGCATGGGGAAGGCGGTCACCAGGCGACCATCCGGCGCGATGTCCTCATAGAAGCTCACGCGCGGATAACGGCGCAGATACCAAGGCAGCGGCCAGCAGTCGCGCGTGACGATCGTGATCGGCGTGCCGGCGCCTTGCGGCGAGACCGCCATCAGCTCATCGATGCGATTGACGATCTCCATCATCTTGCGGATGGGATGGCCGTAGACATACGGATTGCGGTCCTCATCGGCATAGTTGACGTAGCTGTCGATGAACGCGACCCGCCCAAGATGCCACGCCGGCGGCAGGAGCACGGCGGCCGTCAGCAGCCCGGCCAGAGCGCGACGCCTGAGCACCGGCTGAAATGCCGACACCAAGGCAGCCAGCGCCAGGGCGCCCTCGATGCCCAGTGCGATCTTCGCCCCGCTCAGCATGGCCAGCAGATCCCCGGCCGCCCATGGGTTGCGCCTGGCGAAGATATGCGATTCCGGCGGCAGCGATGTGATCCCTTTGCCGAGAAGCGTCGGCCATTCCTTCAACCAGATCTGCCGCTTTAGCAGCCACATGCCGGCCGCGATCAGCACGATGGCCAGGATTTGCACCGGCAGGCGCTTCATCCCCCGGTAGATCGCCGCCACGCCGATGCCGCCCAGCAGGATCAGCCCGTGCAGAAACCCCAGCATGCACCACGGCGTCTTGTAGGAGATCCTGGCATAGACCACGATCATGGCGGCCGTGTAGATCGCCAGGAACCGCCCGACGATTCGCGTCATCCGCGTACGGTCATCCGTCCCGCCGCGCGATGGCCAGATCGAGTAGATCGCGCCGACGACGGCCAGGGTCGCAATGAACGCCTCGCTATGCGCCGGCTCATTCTTGGCACCGTAGTCGAATAGCCACTGGAAATAGGTGTACCACGGATGCGCGTGGGCATGCTCGACCTGAGCGCCCGTGCCCCGATCGAGATAGAGCCGGTATGTCAGGACTGAATCAACCAGCCCGCGCCAATGCTTGAACCCGCCCGTGAAACACGCAGCCCACAGCACCACGAAGGCGACGAGGGCGACTGCGAAGAAGATCACTCGCCGTCTTCCAGTTCCGAGTTCCGAGTTCCGAGTACCGAGTACCGGCACTCGCGACTCGGTACTCGGTACTCGGTACTCGGTACTCTCCTGCCCCTTCGTCGCCTCGTCGCTTCGTCGCTTCGTCGCTCTGTCCGCTACCCACCCCCACACCCCCGCCCCCACTACCCCCGCCACCCCCGACGCCACCGCGATCACCCACGTCTCCTTCGTCGCAAACATCAGCGCCAGCGATGCGCCCACCAGCACGCCCCACCATCCGCTGCCCCCGCGCCAATACCGCCACGCCCCGGCCATCGCCGCAAATGTGAAAAACACCAGCAGCATTTCCTGAATGTAATACCGGCTGAAAAACACCATGGCCGGCGAGATCGCCGTCAGCACCGCCGCCGCAATGGCCGCGACATACCCCAGCGCATCCGCCACCAGCGCCAGTAGCAGAATCAGCCCCACGCCGAAAACAACGGTCACGACGCGGTACGTAAACTCGCTGCTGTCATTGAAGGTCTTGGTCCCGGTCAGCCACATGACCGGCAGCGTGAAATAGTTCAGCGTCGGCCCGTGGTATTCGTCGGGATCGTAGATGTAGTCGTGATCTTCCCAGAGGATCTTGAAGCGATCGAAGTGAATGGCCTCATCCCCATGCACCGGCCGCTCGGCCAGCCGCGGGATGCGAAACTCCCACGCGCCGGCCGCCACGATGATGAGGATGGCGAGGAAAAGGAGATAAACCACAGATGAACACGGATTCACACAGACCCTCTTCATCCATCCGTGTTCATCCGTGTTCATCTGTGGTTCCATTTTCATCTCGATGGAATCCCCCACACCTCGACTTCGGTGTAGTGGTTCTGGTCGTTGCTGGTATTGCCCCTGCTATAGCACCGCACATACCGGCCGCCGACGCCTTTGCAGTCGATCAACTCGCCCTCGAAGTACTCATAGTACTCCTGGTCCTTGCCGATGCCCAGCCCCGACGAGTTGTTGTTGTCGTTGTTGAAGACCGTCTTCACGCCATTGATGAAGTTGGCGTTGTCGCTGACCTGCACGATCACATCGCGATAGGCATCCGGCGCTGCGTGATTGTGCCAGACGACGATCGCGTGGATATTGGCCTTCTCGCCCAGGTCGATCTGCACCCACTGCTTGCCCGGGCCAAGCTCAACCCAGCTACCCTCGGTGCCTTCCTTCTCGCCATCGGTGATCTGATCGAGCGATCCGATGACGGGATTCATATCCGAACTCGTCACCGGCCGCTTGAGCGCCAGGTTCTTCGTGCCCACCGGCGCGAAGAACGGCGCTCGCGGCTTGGCAGAGGGAACGCGAATGCCAGGCTTGGGGTCTTTCCTGGTGCCGATATAAGCCGGCCGCGGCAGCTTGATCGCAATCGGCTGCCTCGTCGGCGTCTCGGCCATCGCCATTCCCGTCAGCATCGCTATCGTCAGCGCCGCGCCGATATACCGCAGTTCAGAGTGCATCATAGCCCGACCTCCTGATCCTTTTGGCGAAACGCGGCTTCACTTAGCCGCAATCCCCCACACTTCAATCTCGGTGTAGTGGTTCTGGCCGTCGTTGGTGCTGCCGTTGCAATAGCAGCGAACGTAGCGCCCGCTGACGCCCTTGCAGTCGATGAGTTCGCCTTCGTGATACTCGTAGTATTCCTGATCTTTCCCAACGCCGAGCCCCGCCGACCCATCGGTGTCATTGTTGAAGACCGTCTTCACGCTATTGATAAAGTCCTGATCGTCGCAGACCTGCACCACCACATCCTTGTATGCACGCATGTCTGCGTGCTTGTGCCACATGAGGATGGCGTGGATGGTGGACTTGCTGCCCAGGTCGATCTGCACCCACTGCACCCCTGGACTCAGCTCGACGCAGGCGCCCTCTGCGGCCTGTTTCTCCCCATCGGTGATCTGCTTCAGCTCGCCAAGGACCGGCTCCTTGTCGGAGCTGGTCACGGGGCGGTTCAGCGCGATGTTCTTCGTCCCAACCGGCGCGTAGAACGGCGGCCGGGGCTTGCTGGCCGGCAGCCGCACTCCTGGAACCGGCTTCTTCGGCGTAGGGATCGGCCCCGGCCGGGGGCAGACGAATGGGAGGGGCGCCATCCCCGGCTGAGTCGCCGGCGCTTCCACTCCCGCCATGGCGGCACTCAACACCACCGCCATGGCCACCGTCACACCCATCGCCGCCATCGACCTGTGACAGATCATCCGCGGCTCCTCTGCGTTCTCCGCGCCTCTGCGGTGAGTCTGATCACTCACTTCGCCGGAATCCCATACACCTCGACTTCGGTGTAATGGTTCTGATCGTCGCTGGTGTTGCCCTTGCTGTAGCAGCGGACATATTTCCCAACGATGCCCTTGCAGTCGATCAGTTCGCCTTCATAGAACTCGACGTATTCCTGGTCCTTGCCCAGGCCCAGGCCCGACGAGTTATCGTTGTCGTTGTTGAAGACGGTCTTGACGTTGCTGATGAAGTCTTCATCGTCGGCCACCTGCACCACGACATCGCGGTAGACGCGCGGGTCGGCGTGATGATGCCAGACGATGATGGCGTAGATGTTGGCCTTGGCGCCCAGGTCGATCTGGACCCACTGCAGGCCGGGGCCAAGCTCGACCCAGCTACCCTCGGTGCCTTCCTTCTCGCCGTCGGTGATCTGCGCAAGCTGGCCGATCACCGGCTCCTTGTCCGAGCTGGTCACGGGGCGCTTCAGCGCCAGGTTCTTGGCGCCGATGGGCGCATAGAACGGTGCGCGGGGCTTGGCGGGTGGCGGGCGAACGCCGGGCGGCAGCTTCTTGGGCGTGCCGACATACGCCGGCCGGGGGGTCTTGATCTCGAGTGGCGCCATGCCCGCCGAGGGCTTCGACGTGGCCGGCGACAGCGGCCCATCCGCCATTACCCAGGCCGCCGACAGGGCAATGACCGCGCACAGGGACTTCATCGATGCAAAGCGAATCATGGATGCAAACTCCTTGAAACTATCAGGACTTTACCAGAGATACCATGCGTTCCGCGAGCCGTTCCCGCGGGACCCATTCGTATCCGCCTGCCCGCAGCAAATACGCTCCGGCCGCGGGTCCGTTGACCATCGCCAGCGTGTTGGCCACCAGGTAGTCCGCGCCGCTGGCGACCCGGCTATTCTCCCCGATTTTCAGCAGTTCTTCCACTGTAATGCCCACCTCCAGCTTGAACTTCACCAGCAGGCCCTTATAGCCCCAGTCCTTGCGGAAATGGTCGATGATCTTCTCGGTCGGCTCGCCCCGGATGGCGATGCTCTTGTGATAGCTCTTGACCTTGGGCGCCTGCGCATCCTTGACGATCCAGTGCTCGGTGCCGTCGGCTTGCACCTGCCTGTCGAGCACGGCATAAACGCGAACCGGGCGGTAATCGGCCACGGCCGCCGTCATGAAGACGGCATCGTAAGCGGTCTTGGCCAGCAGCCCTGCAATCGCAAACTTCAGGTCCTGATGGGATCGGAACGGCGCTGCATGAATCAGGTGCCGGGGGCTGTGAGGCGCGGTGAGTTCGGCAAGGTGCATCTGGTTGCTGGTCAGCAGATCCACCTCACCGGCAGCAGCCAGAGCCTTGGCGATGGCCAGCCCGGTGTTGCCGGTGAAGATGTTGCCCCAGTCACGGACATCGTCGATCGCTTCGCGCGTGTTGCCGGCGGTCACAAGAAAACGCATGGTTGGTCATTGTAAGTGGTCGGTGGTCAGTTGTCAGTGGTCGCTCGCAATCCGTCTGAAGCGGAAGCGTCAGCGCCCGCCCTTGGACCCGGGGCGGGCGCTGACGCTTGGCGCTTCAGACAATGCCAATCGAAAATCGAAAGTCAAAAATCGAAAATCCCCTCACTCCACCGTCTCGACCTTGATATTCGCATTCGTGTAGATGCAGATCTCCCCGGCGATCTTCAGCGCCGACTCGACGATCTCCCGCGCCGTCATGCGCGTGTGGGCCAGCAACGCCTTGGCCGCCGAAAGAGCATACGGCCCGCCGCTGCCGATGCCGATGATGCCGTCGGTCGGCTCGATGACGTCGCCCGCGCCGCTGACGATGAGCGAGGCGCTCTTGTCGGCCACGGCCAGCATCGCCTCCAGCCGGCGCAACACGCGGTCGGTGCGCCAGTCCTTGGCCAGTTCGATGACGGCGCGGCGGGTGTTGTCGGGGTATTCGTTGAGCTTCTTCTCGAATCGCTCCAGGAGGGCAAACGCGTCGGCCGCCGAGCCGGCGAAGCCGCACAGGACCTTGCCGCCGCCGATGCGGCGAATCTTGATCGCATCGTGCTTGGCGACGGTGTTGCCGAGCGTCACCTGGCCATCGCCGCCCAGCGCCACCTGATTGTCGCGCCGGACGCTGAGGATCGTAGTCGATCGAGCCGCGGGGGTTTGCATATCGGGATGATCCGGCGGCGGTGGTATCCGGTCAAGGCTGACAAGGTGAGGGGGTGGAGGGGTGACGGGGTGAACCTCACCCACTCACCCGCTCACGTCCTCATGCTGTCCCAACGCATCGGCCTACAATCGTGTCTAAGAACCGGAGGTTTGTCATGCTCCGATCTCTGTCCACGTCCATCGCGGCGATTGGTTTGGCTCTGCTGGCCGGCTGCCAGAACTATTACGGCTACGCTCCCCGGCCGAGCGTGGTCATGCTTCAGCCCGATCCGAAAACGCCGGCCGAGCAGGTTCGTCTGCTGGTGAGCGCGACGGGCATTCGCTGGCCGCAGGGACAGAAGCATTCCATCGTCGAACTGGCTGTTCGCGTCGAAAACCTTGGCGGCCCGGCGGTGACGCTCGACCCGCAAAAGGTTGCGGTGCTGGATTCAGGGCTCGTAGCTCTTGCCGGGCCCGCGGGCGACGTGCAGGCGGTGACCATCGCGCCGGGCCAATCGGTGCTGCGACGGCTGGAGTTTGCGCTTCCGGATAAGAAGTCGCCCGAGGATGACCAATACTCGATCCTCAACATGCGGCTGACGCTCTCATCCGGCGGGCACGATTTCCCATACAGCATGGCGTTCCATCAGATCTACTATGCGGGCTATATGTATTACTACTACCCGCCGCCCTATCGGTATCGGTATTGGTGAGACAGCCTCGGTACAATGGCCATCGCGTGGATTCGCGCAAAGGAGCAATTCGATGTCGGTGAGATTGGCATTCAAGGGGCCGGCGGCGCAGGTGAGCATTGATCGGCAGACGTGCCACGGCTGCGGCCAGTGCGCCAACGTCTGCACGAACGGCCCGCTGGTGCGGCGGGACAAGCGAGTGGAGATTGACGAGAACCCGACCGTGCCGTGCATGGCGTGCGGCGGCTGCGTGGCGGTCTGCTCGACGGGGAGCATCCACATCGTGGGACGCGGGATGAATGGGGATGATGCGATCATGCTCGAACCTGCCGAGCAGGCGCGGCAGCGGCGCAGCTCCGGGCGCTGATGGCGGCCCGGCGAAGCGCTGCGCAAGTTCAAGGAGCAGGAGGTGGACCGCGCGGCGCTGGAGCAGATCGTGGAGATGACGTCGATGGCGCCGATGGCGTTTCCGCCGCACGAGGTGGGCGTGGTGGTGTTCGACAGCCGCGAAAAAGTGCGCAAGCTCGCGGCCGAGACGATCACGGCCATGTGGGCGGCGCGGCCGTGGATGGGCAGGATCATGCTGGCGCTGATGCGGCCGTTTATGGGCAAGTCAAAGTACGCGATGATGCGCGATTTCGTCGTGCCGTTCGCGGATGTCGTGCTGACATCGCACAAGCAGGACAACGACAAGCTGCTGTACGATGTGCCGGCCGCCATGTTGTTTCACAGCTCGCCGCGGGCCGATCCGGCCGACGCCGTGATCGCCGCGACTTACGCGATGCTGGCGGCCGAGTCGCTGAGGCTGGGCACGTGCCTGATCGGGATGGTGGCGCCGTTCCTGGGGCGTCGGGCCGCATGGCGCAGCGAGCACGGAATCCTGGCCGAGAACCGGCTGGAACTGGTGCTGGTCATGGGGCATCCGGCCATGCGGCCGAAGCATGGGCTGAAGCGCGGGCTGGCGGGAGTGACGTGGGCGCGGTGATGGATGCCCATCTGAAGCGGAAGCGCCAGCGCCCGCCATGGGAGAACACAGGGCGGGCGCTGACGCTTCCGCTTCAGATGACTCATTCACTCGAAGACGATCATCTCATGCCCGCGGAGCTCGGGAAGCACTACATCAACCCGGCCATTGGCGATCGAGAATTGCAGCTCATTCTGCGAGGGAGCGAGATAGACCTTCCGTGGCTTCGTGCCGAGCTTGAGCGAGACGGGGATGTCGTAGATTGGCACGATATCCTCGACGATGTCCAGGTCCTTAGTGCGGCGCTCCGGCGCGTAGTGGAGCAGGTGGACGATCGTGCGCTTGCCTTGGCGCATGACGTTGGCTTCCAGCGTCGTGGGGGCATCGACCTTCAGCAGCGGCTCGGGGAGGAGGCGATCGAGGATGTTGCGCACGAGCAGCCGATAGGGATAGTTCCCGTGCGTGGCAAAGGCGCTGAAGATGGGATAGGCGATGTACGCCACCCGGCCATTCTGCACGGCGGCGGCGAAGCGGCTGACCTTGTCGTTGGGCGTCTGGCGGTGCGAGCTGAAGTGGTCCCATGTGCGCTCGAAATAGGGCTCGACGACTTTGGCAAGCGTTGTCGCGCCGGTCGGGATGACGCGAATCCCGCGCTCGTACATGACGTGGACGGAAGGCGGGACATCGGCCGAGATCTCATTGCCAAACTTGATGTAGGTGGTCACAAATGGCGAGGGGCCTTGGGGCTTGATCGACAGCTCCGGAAGCATGAGTTCGGCGCCGTCCGGCGAGAGGCCGCTGACGCCGCTGGCGAGGATCGCGCCGCCCTGTTTGATGTAGGCGCGAATGCGCTTGAGCAACTCGCCTTCCAGGTTGATGGCGTCGGGAAGCACCAGCAGCTCGTATTTCTCCAGGTCGCTGGAGGAGTTGACGACGTCGAACTGGTGCTTGAGCTGGGTGAGCATGCGGGTAGCGCCTTCATCCGTGCCGCTGCTGGTTTGCGTGCTGGAGAGGATGCCGGTGGGAAGCTGGAACAGGCCGATCTGCGCGACCGACACCGCGCCGTCGAGCCACGGCTCGCGCTCTTCGACGCGCGCGTAGACCTTGCCGATCAGCTCATACGCGGCCTTGTCGGGAACGCCGCGGGGATGGAGCTGATCGCCGATGGAGCAGCGGGCGCCGTGGGCCATCATCTGCGAGGTTTCGTATTCGAGTGCGGCGTAGGGTTTCAGCCCGCCGAAATCGGCCCAGCTCTTGTGGAACCGCGCGGTCATGCCCAGGTAGGGCTTGTCGAAAGTGCGGGCGAAGCGCACGTTCTTGGGGAAATACATGTAGCCCCAGCCGCCGGTGGGCAGGGCCTCGATCTCGACCTGTTCGATGAACTGGATCTCCTCGGCCAGGTTGAACAGCGGCCGGGAATTGAAATAGACCGTGGCGCCCGGGCTGCTCTTCCTGACCATGGCGTGGAATCGGCTGCATGTATGACAAGGCGACGCATTCGAGCGTACTTGCTCCGGTCTTTTTCCTCCTCGGGGTTCAGCCTCTGCTCGATCATGGCGGCCAGGAAGTGCTTGTTGGTCGAGGGCTGGTCCCAGCACATGTCAAAGAAGATTCCATCGACGGGCTTGAAGACGTCGAGCACCTCGCGCGTCTGCTCGGCGAGGAATTCCTGGTAGGGCGTGGACATATCCACGATCTGCCAGCCGGGCACGAACACATTGGCCGCCCACTTCACCTGGCCGCTGTCGGGCTTGCGGGCGACCCACTCGGGATGGGTGTTGGCGGCGTATTCGTCGCATTGCACCGAGATGTAGATGGGGGCGCGGATGCCTTCGCGATGCAGCGCCTCGACCTGGCCTTCGAGCAGGCCGAGGCCCTTTCTCAGGCCCGGATGTCGCTCGGGGCGCCCGGTGTTGTAGTAGAGGTGCCCGTGATGGCACTTGGCGAAGACGGTGACGCTGTTGACGTGCGCCCGCTTCATGGCGCGGGCGAATTCGCGCGCGTCGAAGTCGCGCGCCGACATCGGGGATCGCCGGCCCGGTGTGGAAATCGAGATGGATCTGGCGGAAGGGAAGCTTGAAGGTTTTGTTCACGTGTGCTCCGGTTGAGGTTGAGAGTTATAGCGGATGAAGCGGCGCGCGGCGAGAGGATTGAACAATGGGTATAATCAAACCAGAGCGTCAAGGAGTGGCCATGAATGACAGAATCGTGATCGATCCCGGGATTCACCACGGGCAGCCCGTAATCAAAGGCACTCGCGTCTCAGTGACTCGCGTGCTGGGCAGCCTCGCGGGCGGCGCGAGTTTCGAGGAGATCCGCGAGGACTACGGTGTCACGGACGAAGACATCCGCGCCGCGATCGCCTTCGCCAATGAACTGGTCGGCGAGCAGGCATTCTATCCGGCGACGAGGTAAACATGCGGTTTCTAATCGACGCGGACCTGCCCTATGCAACCGCGGCGCTACTGGCCTCCTATGGCCACGTCAGCATCGATGTCCGCGACGTCGCATTGAAGGCCGATCACGATATCGGCGTTCGCGCCAAGACCGAGCACCTCTGTCTGCTCACCGGCGACTTTGGCTTTGCCGACATTCGGCGATATCCCCCGCACGAGTATTCCGGGTTGGCCGTCTTCGAGATCCCCGAGCACGCGCGCCGGCCGCAGATTCTCGAATTGGTGCGGTCACTGCTGGAGCAACCCGACATTGTCGCGAAACTGCCAGGGAGGCTGGCCATTATCGAACCCGGGCGCATTCGCTTGCGAGGGGGCTCGGAGGGTGCCTAAAGGAGTCGGTAGATTCGCGTCAATGTCAGGTACATGCCCACTAGGATGAACACCAGCCCCGTCAATTGCCGCGCTCGCCGCTCGAAGACCGCGAGCTTGCCGAACGCCGCGCCGATGCGGTTGGCGGCGAATGCGAGGACCATGGCCAGGCCGAGGACGGGTATGGCGACTCCGCACGCGTAGCACGCCGGCAGCAGAAAGAGGCTCTTCCACTGTAGCGACAGCGGCAGCACCTGGCCGAAATAGATGGCGGCCGTTGTCGGGCAGAACGCCAGCGCCAGCAGGAACCCGAGCGCGACGGCGCTGGCCGGGCCGAGTTTCTCCGCGCGGTGGCGAAGGCGGTCGCTGGTGCCCAGTCCGATGCCGGTGGGGAGCAATTCCAGCAGGAACACGCCGACGATGATCAGCAGCGGCCCGATGAGCCGGGCGAAGTAGCGTTCGAGGAAGATGGCCGTGCCCGCCTGCGAGAGCAGCGCCCAGCCGACCAAGGATGCGATGGCGATATAAGCGGCGGCCTGGCCCATGGCGAAGAGGATTCCCGAGACCAGGACCAGCGGCGGGCGGGAAATGCGCCGGGCGAGGAAGGACAGCGCGGCGATGCTGCTGGTGAGCGGGCACGGCGAGAGAGCGGTGAGGATGCCTAGCCATGCGGAGAAAGCGGCCGCGCCCCAGAACTCGCCGCTCATGGCGACTCCTTCAGCCAGCGGCGGACCTCATCCTGGATATAGGCGGTGAACCTGGCGCGATTGTGCAGGAGCGGCCAGACACGATCGAGCTTTCGCCACGTCTCCCGGCCGGCCGCCGGCGGGCGCGTGAGCACGACGGTCGGGAAAGCAAGCTCGTAGGTCTCGCGGAGATGGAAATTGTCTTCCTGCTCCCAGTTGACCGAGCGGAAGGCGAGCCGGCCATCCTCGATCTCGCGGGCGAAGGTCTCGTTGACGGCCTGCTGGGTCATGTGCTCGATGGCCAGGCAGTCTTCGCAGCGGCGTTCGGTATGGAAGTAATAGATGACGATCGGCGCAGCCGGGCGAGTTTCCGGCGAGGCGGACGGGCGATTGGCTCGGCGCGACTCCTGCACGGCCAGCACGACTACGCTGGCGCATGCGAAGCCGATGAGGAGGATGCCGATGAGTGTCCTGGCTTTCATACGCCGATCAGCCTGGTGATCTGGGCAACGGATGCCACGCGGCCGGCGAGCTTGACCTGGCCATCGACGACCAGCGCGGGCGTGGCGGAGATATCGAACTTGAGGATCTCGACAATCTCGGTCACGCGCTGGACCTGCCAGTCTTCGCCGATCGCGGCGGCGGCGGCGAGCGCAGCGTTTTCGGCCAGCTTTCTGCAGCGGCGCAGTCGGCGCCGATTACCTGGATCAATTTTGCCATGGTCGGGCCGGCAAACAGGTAGGATTCTATCCAGGGTGAGTGGGGTGCGAAAGCGTCTGGCACTCATACATCCAACGGATTTCGGAGCCTCCCTACTGCCTGGCCAGATTTTCCCACAGAAACGTGTATGCCAGCGCCGACATGAATGCCCGCTGCTTGTTGTCGGCCGCGCCGCCGTGGCCGCCCTCGACGTTCTCGTAATAAAGGACATCCTGCCCCATCGCCTTCATCTTCGCTACCATTTTCCGCGAGTGGCCGGGATGAACGCGATCGTCACGGGTCGATGTCGTGAACAGGATTGGCGGATACTTCACATCATCCTTCAGATTGTGATACGGCGAGAACGTCCGGATGAACTGCCACTCGTCCGGCAGATCGGGATTGCCATATTCATCCATCCAGCTCGCGCCGGCCAGGAGCTTGTGATATCTCCGCATGTCCAGCAGCGGCACCTCGCAGACGATAGCGCCGAAAAGGTCCGGCCGCATGGTGAGCATGTTCCCCACGAGCAGCCCGCCGTTGCTGCCGCCCATGATCCCCAGATGCCTGGGCGACGTGAGCTTCCGCGCGATCAGATCCACGGCCACGGCGATGAAGTCTTCGTACGCCTTGTGCCGGTTGGCCTTGAGCGCCGCCTGGTGCCACGCCGGGCCGAACTCGCCGCCGCCGCGAATGTTGGCCACGACGAACACGCCGCCTTTCTCGATCCACGCCGCGCCCGTGAGGGGCTCATATTCGGGAACCATCGCTGCTTCAAACCCGCCGTAGCCATACAACAGCACCGGCTGCTTCCCATCGAGCGCCACGTCCTTCCGCGCCACCTGGAAATAGGGAATCCGCGTGCCATCCTTCGATGTCGCCTCATACTGGCTCACCGCCAGGCCGCCGGCATCGAAGAACACCGGCGACTGCTTGATCTTCTCGGCCGGTCCCTTCCCCAGCGTCCCCAGATACAGACTCGACGGCGTCAGATAATCCGTGACCGTCATGAAATATTCATCCGACTCATCGGCATCCACCGCGGATGCGCCGACGGTGCTGATCTCGGGCGCGCCCGGCAGCGGCTCGCGTAGCCACTTGCCATCCTTGCGGCTCAGCCAATAGAGCCGGCTCCGCACGTTGTCCAGTTCGTTGACGATGAAGTGATGGCGGGTCGCGGTGAAGTCCGCCAGCGACTTGCGCGGCCCCGGCTCAAAGAGCATGTCAAACTTTCGGTCGCCTTTCACGAACGATTCGAAGTCGCTCGCCAGCAGCGCGCCGGCCGGCCAAGTCTTTCCGCCGATGGTCCAAGGGCTCCGCAGCGTGATCAGCAGCAGGTCACGATGCACGCCGATATTGGCATCATCGGGCTTGTCGATCTTGACCAGCTTGTCATCGCGGCGCAGGTAGGTTTCGCTCTTCCAGAAGCTCACAGCACGCTCGACGAAGTCGCGCCCAAATCTAGGCGTCAGGTCGCGCCAGGCGCTGACGCCCATGTCATCGGCGCGGCCTTCGTATACCAACGCAGCCCTCGCCAGCGGTTCGCCGCGCTTCCATTGCTTGACGAGCCGCGGGTAGCCTGAGCTGGTGAGCGAGCCCTGCCCGAAATCCGTCGCGACAAAGACACTATCTACTATCTACTATCTACTATCTACTATCTGCCATCTACTATCTACTATCTGCTATCTACTATCTGCTATCCGCTGCCCCAACCGGATCGGGTCCTTTCCACACGCTTCCGCCAAACGTGACGACGTAAACCGTGTTGATGTCCTCGGGGTCCCAGAAGACGCGCGTACACTCCAGGAACGGCGGGCTCTTGAGTGGGCCGATCTCCGACCACGTCTTGCCCGAGTCTTTGCTGAGGAACATGCCATGCGTCTGCGAGCAGAAGTACAGCACCTCGCGCTTCTGCGGGTGAATGGTGACGGTGAGCCCTTCGATGTATTCCATGCGCTGCCGATCGTACGGAATCTCCGGGTTCTCCCACGTCTTGCCGCCGTCGCTCGTGCGATAGACCCCGCCCTTGTGCCCCAAGCCATCCATGGCCGCCACATAGATGATGTTCCTGTCCTGCGGATCGACGGCGAAATCCACGCAGCGATACATCGCCTCCGAAGAGATGCGCGTCCACGTTTCCGCGCCGTCGGTGGACATGTATAGCCCGCCGGTCAGGTTCTGGGCCACGCCGGGGCCTTTGCGCCGGGCCGCGACCGTGCAATAGAGCGTGCCATCCTTCCAGCGGCGGATGGAATACACCTGCCGGTTCTGTTCCGGGTCGATTCCCCTGGATTTCTGCACCCAGCTCGTGCCGCCATCCGTGGACTTGTGTACGCCATGGCCATAGAAGCCGGCGTAAAGCGTGCGGCTGTTCTTCGGGCTGCTCGGGTCAATGACGATCGCGGTGGCCGGGGCGGTCGGCACGCCCTTGTTCTGCGTGGTCCACGAGGCGCAATGATCGGTGGACTTGGCGATGGCGCCCTTCGTGCGCCCCGGCCCCTGACAATAGCGCCAGGTGGGGATGTCGTGCATGTCCGAGAACGCGCCCCAGAAGACGCCGGGAACATCCGGGTCGGCCGCCAGATCGTAGGTGGTGTTGGTTGACGGCCGGCCCTTCGATTCGCCGATCCAGCTCTTGCCGCGGTCCTCGCTGCGGGCGAAGCCGATGTCGGTGTAGCAGATGTAGGTGCGGTTCCTGTCGTGCGGGTCGAAGACGTAGCGCCAGCAGGTGGTGTCCTCCGCGCCACACGATTCCCATCGCTGCCCCCGGCCGGGATTTCCCTGGCCGGCCGCGCGGCGGCTGTAGGCCTGATACCAGCTCTTGCCGCCATTGGTCGAGATGAAGACCTCGCCGTCGTTGGTGTAGAACAATTCGTCGGGATTGCCGGCATTGACATTGAAGCTCTGGGCGCGATCGCCGAAACCGCGCGAGCGGTCGTACAGCAGCCACCCCACCTCGGTGTTGCTCCCGGCGTTGCGCGGATCGTTATAGAAGCAGTCCTTCCATGTCTTGCCGGCGTCGTCGGTGCGGAAGACCGTGTAGTGATTCGGCGGCGGGCCGTCGCCACCGATGTTCGTGACGAACAGCGTATCCGGATGATTGCTCGCCATGGCCATGAACATGAATTGGTCGACCTCCCCTGTCACTCTGGTATTGATGCCCGCGCCCATGGCCGATTCCCAAGTCTCGCCGCGGTCGGCCGATCGCCATACTCCGCCGACAGATTTCCCGTCGGCCTTCTTACTCGGAAGCAGACAGTAGATCATGAGCTTCGTGCCATTCGATCCGCCGCACAACCACCGCAGATCGCGGTGGGGGAGTCCGGCCGATTTCTCAACCCACGTGAGCCCGCCATCATCGCTGCGAAAGACGCCAGCCTTGCTCCCGCCAAGACAGACCGGCTTCTCCGCTGTGCTGGCGGGATCGATGAACAGATTCAGCATCCCGGCCGGCGCACCCGCCACCGCCGACCACTTCTCGCCGCCATCGGCCGAGCGGTGAAGCCCCTTGTCGCTTGAGAGCAGCATGAACGTCGGGCTGGTCCGATGAATCGTAATCGCCAGCAGATTCTGACCTTTCCACGGCGGCGCCTCTCCTCCCACCGGCCGCCAGAGCACGCCCTTGTCGCGCGAGACGCGCAGAATGTCGCCGCCCCAGTCGCAGGCGTAGATGACGTTCGGATCGGCCGGATGAAATACCGGCGACTTCACGTGCGGGCAGCTTCGGAAGTCGATCATGCGCCAGGTCTTCCCGGCATCCGTCGAGCGCAGCAACTGCCCCATGTCCGACGAGACGAAAACCAGATTGGGATCGTGCGGCGAGCCGGCCGGCTGGAAGAATGCTCCGCCGCCGCCGATGCCCAGGTTGACCCACGGCGATTCGGCCGACGAGGCTCTGACCAGGTCGGCCGCGGGATACTCAGCGGCTGCAGCCGTTTCGATGGCAAAGCCCAGGACAGTCGCGAGCAGTAGTGATGTGGTGTGCCGAGTCATGCCCACATTGTCAGCTATCACGCTGGAGATGCAATCGAGGGACCGTGCCGCGCGCGAGCGGCCAAGACGCAGAGCCGGGACGGCTCTGCCACCAAGGGACAAGAGTGGCAGCGGCGTCTCGCCGCTACGTTCTTCCGCCAGTGGGGGCACTGGCGGCACTCTCGCAAATCACGGATTGCGCCTCTCCGCCACCGCTGCCGTCGCGCCTCCCGACCCGGCCGGTGCCGACGCCTGCACCTCGACGCCTTCCGACAATCGCTCGTCGGGATTCGCCACCACGCGCTCGTCGCCTTGCAGCCCACTGAGCACCTCGATTTCGGTGCCATAGTCGCGCCCGGCCGAAATTCGCTGGTATCGCACTTTGCCGTTATCGATCACGGCCACCTTCAGGCCATCGGAGGCGTAGACCAACGTGCTCGTCGGCAGCGTGAGCCGGCGCTCCGCCTGGGGGATCCTGATCGTGAGCTGGCCGTACATGCCGGGGTAGAGCAGGCCGTCGGGATTCGGGATGTCGATCTGGAACTGCATGGTGCGGCTGGCCGGGTCGATGGCGCCGGTCGATCGCGCCACCTTCCCGGGGAATTCGCGCCCGGGATAGTTGCGCACCGTGAACGACGCCTCCTGTTTCGGCTGGACCATGCTCGCGTACGACTGCGGAATGTTGACGTAGATCCGTAGCGTCGAAGTATCCACAATGCGAAACAGCTCCTTGCCGGGCCCGGTATTCGAGGCCGAGAGCAGCGAGCCCAGGTCGTAGTTGCGCGGTGATCGTGCCGGCGAAGGGGGCGTACACCTTCTCAAACTTCTGAAGGCTGGTAAGGCGGTCCACCTGGCTCTGGGCTGCCCCGACGCTGGCCTCAGCGGCTTTGGCGGCGGCCTCCGATTGCTGCATTGCCGACGTCTTCTCATCGAGGTCCTGCGGCGTCACAAGCTGCTTGGCGAAGAGCTCCTGATAGCGCACATGCGTCTTTGTGGCCAGCGCCAGATCGGCCTTGGCTTTGATGGCGTTCGCGTCCGCCTGACGCTTGGCCGCCTCGGCGGCCTTCAGGTCCGCATCGAGTTCGGGCGTGTCGATCTCAGCCAGCTCCGCATGATCGCCCACCTGCTTGCCAACGTCCGCTCCCAGCTTGACGAGATAGCCGTTGGCGCGCGGGTAGATGGCCGTCTCCTGGTTGGCGTGGGCGTCGGCCGGGAGGGTTAGCTGCGTTGTCGGCGCCGTACGCCGCGGCATGACAATATCGACGACCGGCCGGGCGGACGCGGCCGACTCGGCATCGGCCATGAGCTGCTTCTCGCGGGCCTCTCGCGGCATCCAGCCCAGCATGAACAATGCCGCCAGCACGCCGCCCAGCAGCAACACCATGATCGCGACGATCGGCACGCCGATCCGGGGCAGATTGGTTGGCGGGGCGCTGTGCTCATCGTGCTCGCCGCCATGCTCTTCACGTGTATCCATGACAGTTTCCTCGGTCACTGCAATTCCTCCTCGACTTCGGTCAGCCTGCCGCCGCCGCAGCAGGCTGTAGACGACCGGGACAAAGAACAGCGTCGCGAACGTCGCCATCACCAATCCGCCGATCACGGCCCGGCCGAGCGGCGCGTTCTGCTCGCCGCCCTCGCCCAGGCCCAGCGACATCGGCAGCATGCCGATGATCATCGCCAGCGCGGTCATCATCACCGGCCGAAGCCGCGTCATGCCGGCGGTCAACGCGGCGTCGTGGGCATCGAAGCCCTTCTTGCGCTGGTCGTTGGCGAAGGTGATCATCAGGATGCTGTTGGCCGTCGCCACGCCGATGCTCATGATCGCGCCCATCAGCGCGGGCACGCTGATCGTCGTGCTCGTGGCGAAGAGCATCCACAGAATGCCGGCCGCCGCGCCCGGCAGTGCCATCAGGATGATGAGCGGGTCCAGCCATGACTGGAAGTTGATCACCATCAGCAGGTACACCAGCAGCACCGCGAAGATCAACCCGTAGCCCAGGCCGGTGAACGAGGCCCGCATGCTGTCGATCTGCCCGCGAAGCGTGATCCTCGACCCGCGCGGCAGCTTCGTCTGGTACCGGTCCACGACCTTCTGCACGTCGGCGGCGACCCGCCCCAGGTCGGTGCCCTGCACGCTGAGCTGCACGTCCGCCGTGGGGAAGATGTTGTAGTGCGTGGCGTTGGCTGGGGTGGTGCCGCGGCTCACGGTCGCCAGGTTCCCCAGCAACTGCGCGCTCTCCACCGGGGCGCCGGTGATGGGCAGGACGGGCGTGTTCTCCAGCGAACTGATGGAGTCCACGCGATACTGCGGCGTCTGCACCATCACGTTGTAGTTCACGCCGCTGCGCGGATCGAGCCAGAAGTTAGGCGAGGTCATGTTGCTGGAACTCAGCGAGATCAACAGGTCGCTGGCGACCTCCCTCTGCGTCACGCCGATGCGGCTGGCCAGCGTGCGGTCCACGTTCGACGCGGATGTCGGGCGCGGCCCGCACCTGCTGGAGGCGCACGTCGACCGCGCCGGGGACCTTCGCGATGTCCGCCAGCATCTGCGCGCGATCATGGCGTTGCGGTCGGCATTTGCCGGTGGCCCGTCAATCTGAATATCGATCGGCGCCGACAGGCCGAAATTCAGCACTTGAGTCGCCATGTCGGGCGGCTGGAAGAAGAAGATCGAGCTGCGGGAATTCCCGCGCCAGACTCCTTACGCAGCTTTCGCACGTATTGCGCCGTCGGATGATGCCCCTCGCTCAGCGAGATCAGGATTTCGCCGTCGGCCGGCGAGATCAGCGATCCGTCGCTCAGCGACAGGTTGATGCCGCTGTTGGGAATGCCGATGTTGTCCAGGACGGAGGAGATCTCCCCGGCGGGGATGTGGCGGCGGATCACTTCCTCGACTTTCGCGTAGTACCGGGCCGTCTCCTCGATGCGCGTGCCGGCCGGGCGCGAACGTGCAGCCGGATCAGCCCCGCATCCACCGACGGGAAGAAATCCTCCCCGACCAGGCGCAGCAGCCCGCAGGAGCCGCCCACCAGCACCACGAATCCAGCCACGACGAACAGCCGATGGCCCAGCGCCCAGGCGAGCAGCCCGCCGTAGAAGTCGGCGCAGCCTCTCAAAGCCGTTGTTGAACGCCTGTGGATTCGCCAGAACAGGTGATATCGCAGCAGCAGATAGAGCAGCAGCGCCCACAAGCCACGAGCGCTGTCCACAGGCCCAGGTCGCGGCGGATTGTGCGTCGCCCATTGCTCCAGCGCGGCCCATTTCGACATGAGCCACGCCACGGGGACATGCAGCAGACCTTGGGTCTCAAGATAGATCACGCCACCGATCGCCGCCGCAATCACCAGCAGAAGCAGCCGGAACCACGGCCGGGCGAGCATTCCCTGGTGCGGCCGGTCGTGCATCTCCTCGCGGTGATGCATCGCCTTCATCGCGTGCGGGTCGTGTAGGTCGATCTCGCCGCCGTACATCTCCACTTCGCCGGCCAGCAGATAGTGCACCATCGTCGGCACGAGCGTGCGGCTCAGCAGATAGCTGGTCATCATCGCGAACACGACCGCCATCGCCAGCGGCGTGAAGAGGTACTTGGCCGCGCCGCTGATGAACACCACCGGCACGAACACGATGCAGATGCACAGCGTCGACACGAATGCCGGCATGGCGATCTGCTGCGCGCCATCGAGAATCGCCTTCACCAGCCTTTTCTTCTGATGCAAATTGCGGTGGATGTTTTCGATCTCGACGGTCGCGTCATCGACGAGGATGCCCACGGCCAGCGCCATGCCGCCCAGCGTCATGACGTTCAGCGTCTGGCCGAGCACGCCGAGGATGATGATCGACACCAGGATCGACAGTGGGATGGAGATGATGACGATCAGCGTGCTGCGCCACGAGCCCAGGAACAGCAGGATCATCAGGCCCGTCAGCCCGGCCGCGATCGCCGCCTCTTTGACGACTCCTTCAACCGACGCGCGGACGAAAACGGACTGGTCGAAGAGGAGGTTGATCTTGAGGTCCGGCGGCAGCGTCTTCTCGATCCGGGGCAGCGCCTCGCGGATGCTCTTGACGATGTCGAGCGTCGAGGCGGTTCCCAGCTTGTAGATCGACAGGAGGATGCCGCGTCGGCCGTTGGAATTGACCACGTTGGTCTGCACTGAGAAGCCATCCCGCACCTGGGCCACATCCTTGATGCAGACAGTGGTGCCGTTAACCGTCTTGATGGGCAGGTCATTGAGCGTGGCCACCACCTCGGGGCTGCTGTTGAGGCGCACCTGGTATTCCTGCTTGCCGATCTTGGCCGTGCCGGCCGGCAGGATCAGGTTCTGCGCGTTGATGGCGTTGGAGACATCGTTGGGCGAGATGCCCCAGGCGTAGAGCTTGTCGGGATCGATGTCCACCATGATCTGGCGCTGCTTGCCGCCATAGGGCCAGGGGATCTGCACGCCCGGGATCATGACGAGCTGCGGGCGCAACTGGTTCACGGCCAGGTCGAAGATGCGCTGCTCGGGGAAGGTATCGCTGTTGAGCGAAATTTGCAGGATCGGCACGCTGGAGGCGCTATAGCGAATGACCAGCGGCGGCTGCGTGCCCGGGGGCATCGCGCGGATGGCCGTCTGCGAGACCGCCGTCACCTGGGCGGTGGCCGCCTCGATCTTGCGCCCTTCTGGAAGTAGATCTTGACGACGCCCACGCCGTTGAGCGACTGGCTCTCGATGTGCTCGATATCGTTGACTGTGGTGGTGAGGAACCGCTCGAAGTTCGCGACGATCCGCTTCTCCATGTCGTCGGGCGACATGCCGCCATAGTTGAAAATCACCGAGATCACCGGAATGTCGATCTCGGGGAAGATGTCGGTCGGCATGCGCAGGATCGACAGGAGCCCCAGGATCGCCACCAGCATGGCGGCGACCACGAACGTGTAAGGCCGGCGAAGAGCGAGGCGTACTATCCACATACCGTTGCTCCCCTTGTGCTGCCGGCGCCCTCACCGGCTGAGCCATCCTCCCCGAGCCCTTCCCGCGCCTCATCGCCAAACACGGCTTGAAGCAGGCGCATTCCCTCGATGATTGTCTGCTGCTGCGATTGCGTGAAACTCGCCGCGTACCTGGCCAAATGCCCCAGGGCCGCCTGACGCCAGGCCTTCAGTGCGGCGCGGCCCCGCTCGGTGAGGACCAGGCGAATCTGCCGGCGGTCGCTCGGGCATCCTTCGCGCTGAACCATCTGTCTGTCAACAAGACTGCTGATCATGCGCGAGGCGCTGGGCAGCGACGAGCCGGCGTGCTCGGCCGCGTGCGACAGGCTGGCCGTCGGATATCGTTCCAGCAGAACGAGCATCCGAAACTGCGGGACCGATAGCCCCGCCGCACGATGCCGGCGCATATGACGCCGGATGAACCAGATCACGGGAGGCACGCCCTCGAGCAACGCCTTGGCGCAGACCGCGGCGTCAGTAGTTGCCTCGGCTAATGATTGCATAGGGTAAGCATATTGGCCCGAGCCGAGCGAGTCAACGTTTGAGTGCTGGTAGCCGCCCCGATGTAGCGACAGTCTGGCGTGGCGGGCGGGCAACCTTGGCGCCCCGTGATGGTTTCGCGGGCGGGGCGCCCGTACTGTGTGAGAAAACCACATGGCGCGGTGTTTGCACCGGCCCGTGCATGGAAGTGCAGACTGAATATTCGAATCCGGCCGTGCGGGGGCCTCTGGGCATTGTTGCTCCGCCAGGCGAGGGTGGTCCACGCGCGAAAGACAGGCCTCAGCCGCGCAGGCAGAAATCGCCGCCCGACCGGCCGCCTCACGATCGTCGCTGAACACACTCACCACCCCGCGCAAGTCAGCTATCTGCCTCACTTGTGTCAACAGCGGCTCCACCGAATTCAGGTCGATCATGCTTGCGGCATCGCTCTTCGCCTCTCTCGGATTAGGGTGACACTCCAGGAAGAGCCCATCGACTCCCGCCGCCACGGCCGCTCGCGCCAGGAGCGGCACAAAACGCGGGTTGCCTCCGCTGGCATTGCCCAGCCCGCCCGGTTGCTGCGTCGAAATGAGTCACGTCGAACACCACCGGGCAGCCGAATTCCCTCATGATGGCCAACCCGGTGAAGTCGTTCACCAGCCGGTTGTAGCCAAAGAACGTCCCGCGCTCCGTGAGCATCACCCGGTCGTTGCCGGCCGAGCGGACCTTCTCCACCGCATTGCCCATCTCCTGCGGCGACATGAACTGGCCCTTCTTAATATTCACCGCTCTGCCGGTTTTCGCGCACGCCAGCAGCAAATCCGTCTGCCGCGCCAGGAACGCCGGAACCTGCAGAATATCGACGACTTCGGCGGCGGCCGCCGCTTGTGAGGCTTCGTGAATGTCTGTCAACACCGGCACGCCCAATTGCCGCTTGATCATCTGAAGCACACGCAGCCCCTCGACGACCCCCGGACCGCGGAAGCCACTGGCGCTCGACCGATTGGCCTTGTCGAAACTCGCCTTGAAGATGTACGCCAGACCCAGCTTGGCGCAGGTCTCCTTCACGCGCTGGCCGATCGTCAGACAGATCTCCGGCGATTCGATTACGCACGGGCCGGCGATCACAAAGAGGGGGCAGCGGTCGAGTTGGAGCAGATCGTTCATAGATGAGGGTGCCGCAAGTCACGGCACGATAAAAGGTATCCGCCCGGGAAGCAAGTCGATCTCCAGCGGCGTCATTCCGCCTGGGTCGCCGTCGATCTGCACGGGAACGCACTGATCGGATTCCACCAGGATATGCCGGCCCCTCACGTACACCGTTCCTTCCCGGCCAAGGTGCTCCTCCGACGCCGTCGAGAGAAACAACGAAAGAAGCTGGGCCGGTGAATGACAGGGCATCGCGCACACATCCAGCAGCCCATCATCGCCCCGCGCATAGGGCAACACGGGGTAACCGTGGCCATACTCCCGCAGGTTGCCGATGACCACCAGGGCTGGCGTCGGTGGAAACACGCACCGGCCATCCACCGTCACGCTCAGTGGCGGGAATCGATAGCCCATCAGCGAGCCGAAAGAGATACGCAGGTAATCGGCCAGCCCGATCGGCCCTCGTCGCGCGGCATGGAGCCTATGAACCACCAGTGCGTCGAAACCCACCCCCGCCATGAGCAGGAAAATCCCGCCGCGCGTCCGCGCCACATCCAGGTTGACGATCCGCGGCCGCTCCAGCGCATCGGCTACCTGGCTCGCCAGCGCAGGCCGGTTCCACGCGATGCCCATGTGCTGGCTCATCAGATTGGCGGTCCCCATCGGCACGACCAGCAGCGGATACGGCATGCACGAATCCGCCGGGCAAATATCGCTTCGGCAGCAGGCCGTGTCGGCCGCGTGATCGACGGCCCACTGTGCCACGCCCCTGAGCGTGCCATCCCCGCCGATGACGATCGCCGCTCGCACGGGGCCGTGTGGAAGCTCGCACGTTTTGGGGGGGGCAAGGAATGTCCGCACGCCATAGCCGCGCCGCGCAGCTCAGCCCCGATCAGGTCGGCGGCAATCCTGCCCTGTCCCTGCCCCGATATGGGATTGGCGAAGATCAGCACCTCATCCATGGCGGTGGTTCACTTGTGGAGGGCCTTGGGCTTGGCGGTCACGTTGCACAGCGGCTTGCTGGGGCCCGCATCGTGTACGATCTCGCCGATGCTGGTTTCGCGAAAGGCCTGCTCGACCATGGCCATCGCCTCATCCAGCCGGCGGTGCAGCCCGCACAGCCGCCCGGCGTGCGCCTCGAGCCCCAGCGGGCAGACTCGAATGCGCTTGGGCGGGTCGACGGCCTGGATCACGTCGAACACCGAGATCTCCTCGGCCGGCCGGGTGAGAACAAAACCGCCGTGCAGCCCGCGCTGCGAATGCACGAACCCCGCCCGGCCTATACTCTGCAACAGCTTCGCCAGATACCCCTCCGGCACGTGGGTGGCGGCGGCGATCTGGCGCGTTGTCATCGGCTCGCCTTCCTGCGACGCCAGGAGCACGACCACGCGCAACACGTATTCGGCCGATTGGGACAGCATGATTGGCCTTGAGTTTAGATCGCCTGTCGGTAGATTCAACCGTCCAGTAACATTATACCAACTATGACCCAGACGACTTCGCCTCAGCGGATGGAGTTCAAGACCGAGCTCAAGCAACTCCTCGACCTGATCGCTCACTCGCTCTACACGCGCAAGGAGATTTTCCTGCGCGAATTGGTCAGCAATGCGGCCGACGCCATCGACCGCGCGCGGTTCGTCTCGCTGACGCAGGGCGAGATTCTCGAAGGCAACTCCAACTGGCAGATTCGCCTCATCGCCGACGAAAAGAACAGCACGCTGGCCATCTCCGACAATGGCATCGGCATGTCCAGGGAGACCATCGTCGAGGACCTGGGCACCATTGCGCGCTCCGGCACGCGGGCCTTCCTTGAGGGCCTCAAGCAGGCCGATGCCAGGGACCGGCCGGAGTTGATCGGGCAGTTCGGCGTTGGTTTCTACTCGGCGTTCATGGTGGCCGACCGCGTGACGGTGATCTCTCGCCCGGCGGGCTCCAAGAGCGGCGGAGTCAAGTGGGAGTCCGATGGCCAGGGCGACTTCACCGTCGAGCCGCAGGAAAAGGAGACGCGCGGCACGGATGTGATCCTCCACCTGCGCGACGATGCCAGGGAATTCCTCAAATCATGGACGCTGCACGAGGTCGTCAAGCGCTACTCCGACTTCATCGAGCACCCGATCGTCTTAACCGGCTCGCTTGCGAGCCGTTCGGAGGGCCAGCAAGACGAACCGGTCCCCAAGGACGAAATCCTCAACTCCCGCAAGGCCATCTGGCTCCGTCCGAAGAACCAGATCAAGGACGAGGAATACAATGAGTTCTACAGGCAAATCAGCCGCGATAGCGACGATCCGCTCAAGACCATCCACGTGGCGGCCGAGGGCGCGACGGAATTCCGCTCGATCCTCTACCTGCCAGCGCGGCGGCCGCTGGACGCCATGTGGCGCGAGCCCAAGGCCGCGCTGCAGCTCTACGTCCGGCGCATGCTCATCATGCACGAGTGCGAGCAGCTCCTGCCCATCTGGCTCAGGTTCGTCAAGGGCGTGGTGGATTCGGCCGACCTGCCGTTGAACGTCTCCCGCGAGATGCTCCAGCACAACGCCATCCTCATCAAAATCCGCGCCAACCTGGTCAACCGCATTCTGAAAACTCTCGAGGAGAGCAAGCAGAACGAGTACGAGACCTACGTGAAGTTCTATCGCGAATTCGGCTCGATCCTCAAGGAAGGCGTCGGCGCCGACTGGGAGAATCGCCAGCGACTCGCCGACCTGCTGCTCTTCGAGTCCACCAAGACCGAGGCCGGCAAGTACACCACTCTGGCGAAGTATGTCGAAGCGATGCCCGCCGACCAGAAGGAGATCCTGTATCTCATCGGCGAGGAGCGGCCGATGCTGGACAACTCGCCCTACGTCGAAGGCGCCAAGGCGGCCGGGCACGAAGTGCTGCTCTTGACCGATCCCGTAGATGAGTTCTTCGTCCAGAATCTCGGCGAATACAAGGAAAAGAAGCTCCGGGCGGCCGACCGCATCGAAGCCGGCGAAGAAAAGCCGGCCGACCCTGGAAAGTACAAGCCGCTCTTTGAGGCAATGCAGGCCAAGTTGGCCGATGTGAAGGAAGTCCGCCTGTCCAAACGCCTCAAGGAAAGCGCGGCATGCCTCGTCGCCGACGAATTCGCACCCAGCGCCTACATGCAGCGGCTGATGGAGCGCATGGGCCGCGAAGTGCCCCAGACAAAACGAATCCTCGAAATCAACGGCGATCACCCGGCCATCGCCGCGCTGGCGAGCATCTTCGAGAAGGATGCCAAAGACCCGCGCGTCGAGGATTATGCGCGGCTGCTGTATGACGAAGCTCTGATCGCCGAGGGGTCGAAAGTGAAGGACCCGGCCGCCTTCGCGCGGCGGATCAACGAGTTGCTAGCTGGCGTTCATTGGGCAGACTCGCGGGAACCTGCTGGAGTATGCGAAGATTCGGAGGCGACATGATCGGTCGCAAGACGATGCTGGACGCCGCTTTGACGTTGCCGCCCGAAGCACCACGGCCACCATTATCGTCACATCGCCCGCGTGATCACGAACTCCGCCATCGCGCCAGCAGTCTCCTGGCGTCGCTGTCCGGCAGCGATGCAATCGCGTTCTGTGCAGCGTCAACGTAGTGCCGCGCACGGCCGAGCGCGTATTGGATCGAATGGCTCGGCAGAATCAGGTTGCGCACGCGCTCGACCATGTCCGGGTCGCGCTCCTCCAGCAGTGACCGCAGCAACCGCCGATGCTCCGGCGGCGCGCTGGCCATGAAGTGGATCAGCGGCAGCGTCATCTTCGCCTTCTCCATGTCCAGCCCCAGCGTCTTGCCCACCGTGTTGCTCTGCCCCACGATGTCGAGGATGTCGTCCTGGATCTGAAAGGCCATCCCGACCGAAAAGCCGTATCGTTCGAGCTGGCTGATCTGCACCTCGTCGGCGCCGGCGAATCGCGCCCCGAGCAGGCCGCACGCCGCGCACAGGCTCGCCGTCTTGTGGCGGATGATCTGAAGGTAGGTCTTCTCGTCCAAATCGAGGTTGCCGCGGTTGTGGATCTGCAAGAGCTCGCCCTCGCAGACTTGGTTGGTCGTGCGCCCGATCAACCGCGACGCGAACTGGCAATCGAGGCTCGAACACAGGTGATAGCTGTGGCTGATGAGATAATCGCCCAGCATCACGGCCGCCTCGTTGCCGCGAAGGTGGTTGATCGTCGCGCCGTTGCGGCGCAGCTCGGCCTCGTCCAGGACGTCATCGTGGACGAGCGTCGCCATGTGGACCATCTCCACCACTGTCGCCAGCACGAGATGTTCCTGGCCGACCTCGCCGCAGGCCTTGCCGGCCAATAGCAACAGCGTTGGCCGGAGCATCTTCCCCCGGAAACGGTGTACGTGCCGCACCAGGTTGCTCACGCACGGCAGATCGCTGGTCAGCTCGCGCGAACAGCTCTTCGACGGCCGCCAGCTCTTCTCTTACACAGTCATTCACCAGCGCCAAAGGCATTTAAGGACCTCCGAAGCTCAAGCAACGTAAAGCACAGCATTATAGAATAGGACCTTTCTGATGCGATTGGCTGCCACAGTTTTCGAAAGCATTGAAAATTGGAAAAACCGAAAAGGCCCATTGGCGCGGCCGCCATGTCGCGCCCGCCGCGTTGCCACGCCGGCGCATCCGGGGCTATAACTTCGCCGTGGACTGCATCGAACTACTCTTCCTTGGCTCCGGGACCAGCGCGGGCATCCCGATGATCGGCTGCCATTGCCCCATCTGCACCAGCAGTGATCCGCGCGACAGACGCAGCCGGCCATCCGTGATCATCTCCTACGGCGACACGCACGTGCTGGTCGACGCCGCGCCGGAACTGCGGCTCCAGTGCGTCGCCAACGGCGTCGAGCGCGTTGACGCCGTCGTGTTCACACACGCCCATGCCGACCACATCATGGGGCTGGACAACGTGCGTCGATTCAACACCATCCGCGGCGGCGCGATGGATGTCTGGGCCGACGGCGCGACGTTCGAGGTCCTCTCACGCTGCTTCGGCTATGCCTTCCGCGAGCCCAATCCGATGGAGAAGGTCTATCGCCCGCACCTGTGCCACCGGCCGATCGTCGGCCCATTCGTGGTAGGGGGGCAGACCTGGACACCAATTCCGCTGCTTCACGGCGACATGTCGGTGCTGGGCTTTCGTGTCGGCAAGCTCGCCTATTGCACGGATGTCAGCCGCATACCCGATGGCTCCTACGCGCTCCTGCGGGACCTCGATGTGCTCGTGCTCGATGGCCTGCAACTCCGCGCTCACCCCACGCACTTCTCGATCGAGCAGGCGGTGGCGGCGGCCGGGCGCATCGGCGCCCGCCAGACATGGCTCACGCATATCGCCCATCAGGTGATGCACGCCGAGGTCGGCCGGCAACTGCCGCCGGGTGTGCAGTTGGCCTATGACGGACTGCGCGTGCGGACTCAACCCCGATCCGTGCTCCCCGAAACCTGATCCCTGCTCCGCAGGCACGCCACTTGCCCCCTTACGGGCTGGAAGGCAAACGCCGGTTACCTTATGATTCAGCGGCCATGACATCCAAAGATCTTGAGGCCGAGCTCTCGCGCGAGCCATTCATCCCTCTGCGGCTCCATTTGGTCAGCGGCAAGACCGTCAGTATTCCCTCGTCCGGCACGGCCTGGCTGCTCCAGAATGCGCTGCTGGTGTTCCAGAACGTCCGCAACCACATCCGCGTCGGTAGCTACGACGTCATCGCATTCCGCAACATCGAGCGGATCGAGCAGCGCCCATCGCGTATGGCATCGCGACAGCGCCAGTAGGGCGCGTACTCGCCCACCTGTGCTCGCTGTACAATCCGACGCATGTCCTTCTGTCTCGTCCACCTCCTGCTCTGCGCCCTCGTCATCTTAATCGCCGCTCAATGCGCCTGGGCCGCCGATCCTCCGCCGCCCTTCACATTTGGCCGGCCCGAGACCATCGCCAGGAACGGCATGGTCGCCTCGACTCATCCCCAGGCCGTACACGTCGGCATCGAAATCCTCCGCGCTGGCGGCAACGCCGTCGATGCCGCCATCGCCACCAACGCCGCGATGGGGCTCATGGAACCTATGAGCTGCGGCGTCGGCGGCGATCTCTTCGCCATCGTATGGGATGCCAGAACCCGCCGGCTTTACGGACTCAACGCGAGCGGCCGCTCACCCTACGCCGCTACCATCGACCTCTTCCGCCAGAAGCGCCTGCGCGAAATCCCCACAACTGGCCCGCTGTCGTGGTCGGTGCCCGGCTGCGTCGATGGCTGGGAAGAGCTGCGCAAGCGATTCGGCACCATGAGCTTGCGGCAGCTTCTGGACCCGAGCATCCGATATGCGGAGGAAGGGTTCATTGTTCCGCAGACCATCGCCGGGTTCTTCCACGGCGCAGAGGCGAGCCTTCGACGCCACCCCGACGCGGCGGCCACGTATCTCGTCGATGGCCGCGCGCCGGCCAAGGGCGAGCTCTTCAAGAACCCGCGCCTCGCACGGACCTATCGCCAGATCGCGGAAGGCGGGCGCGATGAGTTCTACCGTGGCCGAATTGGCAAAGAGATCGTCGCCTTCTCCCAGCGCAACGGCGGCCTCTTCTCCATGCGCGATTTCCAGGACCACACGTCCACATGGATCGATCCCGTCAGCACAACCTATCGCGGCTATCAGATCTGCGAGCTTCCGCCGAAATGGGCAGGGCATCGCGGCCCTGCAGATGCTCAATATCCTGGAAGGCTTCGACCTCAAGTCGCTCGGCGCGGGCAGCGCCGACTACTGGCACCTGTTTCTCGAAGCCAAGAAGCTCGTCTATGCGGATCGGGCGACTTACTACGCCGATCTCGACTTTGCCAACGTGCCCGTCGCGCAACTCATCTCGAAGAAATATGCCGGTCAGCGCCGTGCGCTCATCGACAAAGATCGCGCGGCCGCGGCCGTCGAGCCGGGCAATCCCAATCTCGGCGGGGACACCATCTATCTCTGCGTTGTCGACAAGGACCGCAACTGCGTATCGCTCATCCAGAGCAACTACCATGGATTCGGCTCCGGCCTGGTTCCCGGCGAGTTGGGCTTCGCGCTGCAGAACCGCGGCACTCTCTTCGCCCTGGACGCCAAGCACGCCAACCACCTCGAACCGCACCGCCGGCCGTTCCACACGATCATCCCCGCCATGGTCATGCGCGATGGCCGGCCGTGGTTCGTCTTTGGCGTCATGGGCGGCGACATGCAGCCGCAGGGCCACGTCGAAGTCCTCTGCAACCTGATCGACTTCGGCATGAATGTCCAGCAGGCCGGCGAGGCGCCGCGCCTGGAGCACCTCGGTTCGGCCACGCCGACCGGCCGGGCCGCCCAGGGCAGCGGCACCGTCGCCGCCGAAGGCCGCATTCCCGAAGCTGTCCTGCAGGAGCTGGAGCGCCGCGGCCACCACATCCAGCGCGGCCGAACCAATGGCGGAGGATATCAGGGCATCCTGATCGACGCCGCCACCGGCCAGCTTCACGGCGGAACGGAAGCTCGCCGGGATGGTTGCGCGGAAGGATATTAACAGTGCCGCCAGTGCCCTCACTGGCGGTTCCTCGTACGCCGCAGACCGCCAGTGAGGGCACTGGCGGCACGAACCATCATGCGAAAACTCAGCCTCTTTCTCACCATCCTCGTCCTGGCCTGCTCGCTTCCAACTGCCCGCGCTATCGAAAGCCTCCAGGCCACCAAATCCAACAGCTTCAAACCCATCACAATGGCCGCGAGCCGACCGACCTTCCTCATCCCGCCCGACTCGCCGCTCGTGCGCAACGAACATCCGCGCCTCGATCATGAGCAAGGGCGATCTTGAAATCCTCCGTAGCCGCCTGGCCGACCCGCGCATCGCCAAAGAGTTCGACGCCCTCAAGCGCCGTGCCGAGCGCGACCGCGCCGGCGAAGTTGACTTCATGATGCACGCGGTCCTCTGGAAACTCACCGGCGATCGCAAATACCTCGACGCCATCCGCCGCTCGCCAGATTTCAAGAAGCCAACATGGGTTTTCGGCTGGTCGGCCGGCATCGACCTTATCTGGGACGACCTTGCCGCCGACGAACGGCGCGAGCTTTCCGATCTCGTTGCCAAAGCCATCGCCAAAGATGGCTCCCTCTACTGGCGGCCGACACTTCATCTCGTCAGCACCTTCTACGAAGCCGGCCAGGGTCCCAACGATGCCGTGTTCCTCGATCGAATGAAGCACGACTTCGAGCAGACGCTCATCCAATGGACCGACAAGCTCAATCGCTGGTCGGCCGGCCGCGGCGGCTCGGACATGTCGCACGGCTACAACGGCGAGCACGCCTATTGGGAGCCCTTCATCGCCGCCATCGCCTGGTCCCACGCCACCGGCGAGGACTACATCGGCCGGGCCGACTTCGCACGGTATCAGAGCGCCTTCTACTGGTATCACTTCGTGCCGGGACTCAATCCCCTCACTGTCGAGAAGATCGGCGTCACGCGCACGGCCGACGATGCCAGCGCCGTCACGCCCGGCCACAGTGGCGCCAACCACCTGCTCTTTCTCACATTCACCCGCGAGAATGACGGGCTCGGTCTGGCATGGATGGAAAAGTACCGCACTCAGGAGCCGGCTTGGAACAAGGACCGCGAGGCGCTCGGCCGGGTGCTCTGGTGGGATCCCGATCAGCAGCCGCTCGACCCTGTCACACTCCCGCGCACGCGGATCTTCCCCACATCCGGCCACGTCATCATGCGCTCCGACTGGACCGACGATGCCACCTTCGCGACCTTCCGCTGCGGCCGTTATGGCGAGATCGACGGGACTTGGGGCCGCAATAACGCCGACAATCTCAGCTTCACCATCCGCAAGCGCGGGCCGCTGGTCATCGACTCCGGCCCGGTCCACGGCCAGAACACGCAGGTCCTCAAGTTCCTTGGCCAAGGCGATGACTCCCGCATCCCCGCCATCGGCAACTACGGCCGCCAGACCATCGCCCACAACTCCATCACCATCGGCGACGGCGAATACACCCACCGCGACTGGCAAAACCGGCCCACCGCGGCGGTGGTGCGTCGCGGCGGCCAGTCCGTCCCGCAGGCCAACGACTGGTGGGCCAAATGGGGTTTCGCCGCGCCGCAGAAGGACTTCATGCAGGGGCGGATCACCGCCTATCGGACGCACCCGCTGTACGACTATGCCTGCGGCGATGCGCGATTCAGCTATCCGCCGGAGTTTGGCGTGCAGGAGATCACCCGCCAGTTCATCTACCTCAAGCCCGACGTCTTCATCGTCTACGACCGCCTCGCCCTGGCTGATGCCGCCAATGTCCCTTGCTGGATGCTCCACAGTCTGCGCGAGCCCAAAGCCAGCGGCGGTGAAAAGCTGCTGACGGCCGAGGAAACGGGCCAGCAGTTTCTCTGGGATGGCCAGCAGCGCATTGGGCATCCCAGCCCCGGCGGGCATACTTGGATGACCGGCGACACGTTCACCATCGAATCCGGCTCGCCCGGCAAGAGCGGCGGCGGCTGGCTCGCGGTGCGCACTCTTCTCCCCGACGGCGATCTTCAGCGGAAGAAGATCGGTGGAAAGGGCCACGACTTCGAAGTTGCCGGCGTGCAATACGGCCTGGCCGACGAAGGCTATAAAATGGCCAACGACCGCTATGCCGTCGGCAGCACGATCGGCCTTCTCGGCTGGCGCGTTGAGCTTCGCCCCCATGCGCCCTCGCGGAGCGTCGAGTTCCTGCACATCATGCAGGTGGGCGTCGATGGCCAGAAGGCCGATGCGCTCAAACTCGCCGCCTGCCAGAGCACCCCTGATGCGCATGTCATCACGCTGCAGCAGGGCCAGCGGCGATTCACTTTGCGCCTGAACCGGACCGGCCCGCGCGGCGGCGCTATGGCCATAGCCGGAGACGTGGCCGATCTTGATCAGCCGCTGCCGCGGGAGATCGAGGACCACTGGCGCAACTACAGCGCCGACCCAAACTACAAGGCATGGACGACTGACGCGGCGCTATCGCATGACGATCGGCGACTGAGGCGCGAGGCGGATGCGCCGGGAACCTCTTCGACCATTGATACCGCGGGGGCGGCGGGCGGACCACAATGGGTTTGTTCCGCAGGGGCGCGTGCGCGAGAGTGGCAGTGAAATCTGCAAGCTCTGGCGCGGCGGGAGGTTGTGGATCTGGGGCGGTGGGATCGGTGGGTTCCTTCTGCGGCGGCGACGAAGCGACAGCGCGACGGAGCGACAAAGGAAGGGGCGAGGGGGCGGAGGATGAGGGAAGGGCGGGGGTTTGGGGATCGGCGGTGAGGATTGGGTTGGGGAGGATCATGGTTCCTTTCGTTGGTGGGTCCAGCGCGGCCGCGCCGGCCGAACGTCGGCCGGTGAAATGCGCGGCGGCTCGCTCTGTATTTGCTGGCGGTGATGCGCGGAGCGGGCTTGGTCGGTGCAACAGCGCAGCGCCAGGTGGGGAGGATTCGGGGAACTCTCGCGGGGGCAGGAGCTTGCGGCAAGGGGGCGAGCGGGTGGGCGGACGATTTGCGCAGCGCGGCAGGAATTTGAGGATATGCGCGAGGCTGCGGACGGGCCGGTGGATCGGTGCGGGAGGAGGGTGGGAGGTTGAGAATGTCCTCACCCGCCGGGGAACGCTTCGCGTAAGCCGGGGCAGCCCTGCCGGGCCCCCAAGTGAGGCGATGACTTGGTCGAGAGCGGCGCGAGCGCCTGCGGGCGAATCGACGGAAACGTGAGTCGCCTCGCATGCGATCCAATCGTCCAGCGTGGCGTGTATCGGAGCGAGGTGAGACATGGGTTGAACTTCATCAACGAGCCGTGGGACCTTTTCGGCTTTGGGACCTTTTCGGCTTTGGGACCTTTTCCGCTTTGGCGTTATTGACGCTCTCGTTGTCTGCCTTTTCGACAAGCCTGCCATGGCGCGCCAGGCTCGTTTCGGTCACGGCGGGCCGACGTTTCCGTGCGTGGGTGGGCGAAGCGGGTCAACGAAGGAGGAGGAGAAGGAGAAGGAGCGGATGGCGCCGTGACGTCCGCGGGACCGCGGCCGGCCACATGGCGAGGCGGGCCGGGCAAGCACGATGGCGCTGCGACTGGGGGTGGAGAGTCTCGCTGCTGGCCTAGCCTAGCGCACGTATTCGGGGTTTATTCACCCCAGCGACCGATAACTCTAGAAAGCTCGTTCGCCCGCTTGGCGGGCGGTAGTGCAGGTCCAACTGCGCTTGGATCGTGCTTCTCCGCGAAAAAAAGTCAAGTCAACGATGGTTTACAACCGAGATTTTTTCACGGATACTGCAGTGCCCGTGAGTGGTGAACTCTTCGATGGCAGGCTGGACAATGCTGATTTCATTCTCCGTATCCAACTTCCGTTCGATTGGTGCCGAGCAGACCCTGAACTTAGTCGCCAGCAACAAGATTGCTGACCACGCCAATCACCTCGTGCCGATAGACGCGACCGAAAAGAGTGTGGTACGAGCTGCGGTGATCTACGGCGCGAATGCCGCAGGAAAATCCAATCTCGTGCGTGCAATGGCCTCCGCCCAAGCGATGATAAAAGCGAGCGAAGGGCGCGTCCCCATCATCGAACCCTTTCGTTTCAATTCGGAACTCACCGGAAAGCCCACGTCGTTCGAATTCAGATTCCTCATCAACGACCGGGTTTTCATATATGGATTCGATGTGAAGGGGCGGATCATTCACGCGGAGTGGCTCTCGGTGCTACAAGGAAGCGAAGAGCGGTTGATCTTCGAGCGAGATCAAGGAGGCCAGACCCGTCCAGCACAAGATACAGCGACGTTGTTCCCGAACGATAATGCAATCGCGAACCTCTTGCAGGCTTTGGCGAGCCTGCCGCTAACGCAGCATCAGCTGTTCCTCAACCGTGCCAACCTGATTCCGGAGGAGGCGCAAAGTGACACGCTTCGCGCGGTCATCCGATGGTTGACGCGCGACCTCCTCGTCCTCCTTCCGGACTACCGAAGCTCTGACATACTGGATCGCCTCTCCGAAGACGATGATTTCCGTCATCTCGCAGAGGCGTTTTTGACTTCCGTCGGAACCGGCGTGGGTTCGTTGGAACTCGCTACCGAAGAGATCGACGCTGAGGATCTGCCCCGCATCTATCCTAGCGGAAGAGTTATGCCTCGACGCCGTGGGCGCTGAGTGACGTGCGGCCTAAGCCGGACGACCCGACTCGTTTCATTTCACGAAGGCTTTTTGCGAGGCATCCAGTTGGCGATTCGTCAGCGTCTCTTCCGTTTTCTGAAGAGTCAAATGGGACGCAGCAGCTTCTTCATCTGATGCCCGTTCTGGCCTCGGCAAAGAAGGGTGCGAAAGTCGTCGTGATCGACGAACTCGACAGGAGTTTGCATCCCCTGATTTGCTGGGAGTTTATCCGGCTTTTCAGTGAGACCGCTCCCGGAGCACATAAGCAGTTGATCGTCACAACCCACGAAGCACATCTTCTCAACCAAGAGTTACTGAGACGGGACGAGTATTGGTTCGTCGAGAAGGACAGCCGTCAGCAGACTCAGCTCGTATCCTTGTCCGACTTCAAAATCAGAAATGACCTGCAGATTGAGAGGGGATATCTTCACGGCAGATTCGGCGGCGTTCCAATCATCGGCCCCATGACGGATCTCGAGAAACTGCTTGGTCAAACTGTGTCTTGAGGTTCCACAATGCCACGTAAACCAAGACCGCTTGACCGCGATTCAGGTGTGCTCAGAGATGCCAGTTTAGTCGTAATTGCGTCGGAGGATACGTACGCTGTTCGAATCTACTTCGCACTCTTTCAGCCCCGTCGCGTCCAGTTCCGAGTGTTGCCTACGGAAGTCGGCCGTTCAGCGCCACAGCACATTGTCGAGCGGCTCGACGCGTTCCGTGCAGAGTTTCACCTCGATGACAACGATCGACTATGGTATTGCGGCGACACGGATCATTGGGTGACCGGCAATCATCTGCCGAATTTGCTGCAGGTCCTGCAGCATTGCGCCCAAGCTGGCTACCAAGTTGCGCTAAGTAACCCCTGTTTTGAACTATGGTTGTTACTGCATTTCTCTATTCTGCCGCCGAACATGACAACTAGCCAAGCGGTTTGTGATGCCCTATCCGCCGCCGCTGGTGGTTACTCGAAAGATCGAGGCTGCCACGCACCCATCACGGCTGAGATGGTCCAGGCAGCAATTGAACGAGCAACCCAGCTCGACATGGGCACCGAGAGCATTCCTGCAACACCAACCACAAGAATATATCTTATTCTTGAGGCGCTCATTCAACGCGAGTCTATCGCCATTACACACACCAAGTAGCAGTCTGAGGAGTGCCATCGAGACCACCCCGGCGGCGTTGCGGCAGGCCGAAGCATTGCCGCGGACGGTGCATCGCCGGGTATTGACTGTGATTGCCCGACTTGCAGCAGTGGCCCGATGTCTCCGGGGCCAGGCCCCTGCGGGGCGGGCTCGCCGGCCACTATCGTATTCGGACGGGCGATTATCGCGTGCGGTTCACGTTGCGTGGCGAGGCGCTGATTGTCGAGAAGATCGGCCATCGCGATGGGTCCTACGAGGATTGAGTGATGACTCAAGTGCTTGAGATACGCGGCGAGAGATTTTACCTGCTGGACAAGGCGGAATATGACCGGCTCGCCCGGGGAGGCGCGGCGTCGAACGAACCGATGCCCGGCATGCCGGAAGCGCTCCCCAGCGGCAATCTGCCGGCCATCGAAGCCATGAGGGCGTCCCTGGCCCGGCGCGTGATCCAGGCGCGGCAGCAGGCGAGATCGACGCAAGCCGAACTGGCGCGCCGGGCGGGAGTTCGGGTGGAGACCCTCAATCGCCTGGAACGCGGGCTGCATATGCCGTCGGAGCGCACGTTCGCCAAGATCGACCTCGCGATCCAGCGAGCGTCCCGCGGGAAGTAGACGATGGTCCGCAACGCCGCCGGGAAGTCCTCTGGTGCATCGACGCTCTTCGCGCGGCGGCGTGGCGGACGTGGCGGACCCTGCTGGCTTCTTGTGCTCCCGCTGCGATGCGGGATAATTCCCGCGATCAACCTGGAGGACGACATGGACCGCCGAACTTTCCTGAAATCCGTTCCCGCGATCGCCGCCCTGGCGGCCGCATCATCCAGCTTCGCACAGGACAATGCGCCCGCCGCGCCGGCCGCCCCGGTCCCCGATCTGTTGCCGATGACGCTGCCCAAGCCGGAGACCGACGGCGGCAAATCGGTGCTGGCGGCCCTGCGCGAACGGCGGCACCATTCGCACCGTCAGCGACAAGCCGCTGCCGCCGCAGGTGCTGTCGAACCTGCTCTGGGCCGCATGGGGCGTGAACCGCGACGCCGGCCCGTTCGGGCAAATGGGCAGGACCGCCGCGTCGGCCAGCAATTCGCAGGAGATCGACCTGTACGTGGTTCTGGCCGACGGCGTCTATCTCTACGATGCGCAGCCCCACCGCCTCATGCCGGTGTTGGCCGGCGATCATCGCGACAAGGTGGGGCGTGGCCAGCGTGCTGCCATGGCCAAGGCGCCGGTGAATCTGGTCTTCGTCGCGGACATTGCCAAATTCGCCAAGGCCAGGCTTCAGGAGCCGGGCCTGAAGGATCCGGAGATCCAAAAGTCCTACTACAACGTCGCCACGGGCCTGATCGCGGCCAACGTCTACCTGTTCGCGGCCTCGCAAGGCCTGGCCGCGTGGTTGCATAACTGCAACAAGGAAGGCCTCACGACGGCGCTGAAACTGCGGCCGGAACAGCGCGTGCTGTATGGGCAGACCGTGGGCTATCCGGCGTGATGGGTTCTGCTTCCCGCTGGACCTCGTGTCGGCAGGCTGATCACCGGTAGCGAAGTGGAGGCCGCCTTCAGCGAGCAGTAGATAGTCGTTACTCCAAACTGGCGCGGCTGAGATTCCTCAGAGCGATGATCACGATATCCGCGTGCTGCCGCAGGCCCTCGGCGGTGTCGCGCGCGACTGTCATGACAGCCGAGCTGTTTTCAGCCTCCCTTGAAGGCAGATCCAGCAGCACATCACCCAGCATCTCTCCGGCAATGTCGCCATGAATGACGATGCCGTGGCGCGATGGGGCGAAGTTGACGCCGACCACAACCGGATCGATCTCGGCCCCTCGCGGCGGGTCATAGACGCGATAGCTGAACAGGAGCCAGCAGCCACCCTCGTTTGCGCCGCGCCGTACAGTCGCCCCCGGAAGAGCGGCGAGTACCCGATCATCCATGCCGGCGAGGATGTCCTGGACGCTCTCGTCTACAACTCGCCAATCGACCAGTTCGCGTTGCTCTGCGAGAGTCATGGTGCGCTCCTCACGCTTTTGTGCCTTCATGCCTCGTGCCGGTCCATGCTCAAAACAGACAAGCCCGGCGCGTGTCCCGGCAGTTCTTCCGTGTCTTTACTTTGGCGCGGCGTCAGTGCGTCATCGGTTGCCGAACCCATCCGGTAGACAATCATAGCCTGCCCGAACCTTTCAGGCCTCTCCACAACGACCGCCCCGCACGGTAAGGCCGGCGCAGGTCTCGCATTCGTTTTCGCGTCATTTACGACATTGCCATCCAATAAAGCAAGTCATCGCCCTGCATCGGCACCACAGGGCAATACCGCTTGGGTCAAATCGCCGTTGCGACTCTCGGTGACGTTATACTCACACCGCTGCGCTGTTCCCGCGAAACAAATCGCCTTCGGCGGCGTTTCATTTGTAGTGCGAGTGCTGTTGGTGCTAACCGAGAGGTATCCACGATGCGTTTGAACCTGATCCATGGCGCCGGTCTGGCGGTTGTTATGTTCTTGGGCAATCTTGCGGTGAACCCGACAGCGGCGGGCGCTGCGGCGGGCAACTTTGACGCGAAACACTCCGCGCACGCACAGATTGTGCAGGCCCTCAGGTCGGCCCACAAACTGCTGGCTGAGGCCAACCACGATTACCAGGGCCATCGTGTCCTGGCGATGCATCGAATCCATATGGCGCTGAAGGAACTGGGTTGGGCGGGCTGCTCCAGCCAACCAGCGAGCCGGGCATCCCGCCGAAGCTCGCGTGCATGAGCCCCAGGCCGAGTCAGAATGCCCAGTTGCGTCAGGCCCAGCAGATACTGCAAGGCCTCTCGGCACGGATGAGCGGCAAGCATCCCGCGGCCGGCCATGTCGATGCGGCCATCGGCGAGATCAATACCGCCTTGTCGATTCGTTAAGTTTCCCGAAGCGCGCATGTCGGACATAACACGTCATTGAACATCGATGACGAACTTCTGCGTGGCCGCGCCGATGCGTTCGGTGGTCGTGGACAGCACCTTCTCGCCGCCCCAGATCAGCGCCTTCTCGTCGAGCTTCCGCACCTGCCGGTCAATGGTGGCGGTGACCGCCACCTCCACCTTGCCCGCCGGCGTCGGGCGTGCCGGAGAGCATGCCCGTGGCCGCGTCGATCTTGAGCCAGGCCGGGCCCTGCGTCAGCGCGAACCTCGGGCTTCTCGATGTCGAAGTAGCCGCTGATCTGGTCGCCGCCTTTCATCCGCGCGCTGAGGTCGCCGAGGGACCGATTGGCGCTGACCTGGTAGCGGTATTCGGCGCCGACCTTGGCCGCCGTCACGGGCTTGCTGTAGATCACCGGCCGCGGGCGCGGCCGCGTAGTCCGACGGCCCGCTCCGCTTGCCCGCTTCGTCCACCGCCACCACGCGGTAGTAGGTCTTGTTGGCCGCCGGCAGATCGACCTCGCGGCCCAGCACCGCCAGTTCCGTGGCCGTCGTCTCGGCGATGAAGTTCGCCGGGAACCACGGGTTCCAGGCCGCCATCTCCTCCTTGCTCACGCCCACCGTGCTCTGGAACTTCTGGTCGGCGATCGTGAATCCCTTCTCGTCGCTGCCGTAGACCCGGTACTTCGCCGGCTTCTTCCCGGCCGGGTTGGCCTTCCACTTGAGCATGCCCACGCCCTTGGCCTGGTCGAAGTCCACCGTCACGTCCAGCGGATATGCCACGCCGCGAGCGGTGAAGCTCCAGGTCTTGCTCCACGGCCCCCAGACGCCCTTGTCGTTCATTGCCCGCACGTGCCAGTAATACTTCTCGTCCGGCGTCAGCAGGCCCGGCTGGGCCAGGGTGTACTGGCTCTTGGGAGTGGCGCTGGCGATATTGCCGTCCCTGTCGCGCATGCACGGTGGCGTCCGCCGTCCGGGAGATGAGCTTGTAGAAGTCCATCGACAGCGGCAACTTCATGTCCGCGCGCCGCGACAGCTCGAACTGGTAGTCCCCGATCTTGCCGCCGTCGGGAACCTCCGCCGCCTGTCCACTGGAAAACGATGTCCGTGCCGTTGCTCTCGCCGCCGTCGGGCGGATTGACCGCCGCGGGCGGCGCCGCCGGCGGCTTCGACGTGGACCGCTCCACCCAGTTGTGCGTGATCCTGACCTTCCGCTCGCCCGGCGTTCTGGTCGCTGTAGGTGAAGGCGTTCTCGCCCACGGCCATCTCCGGCAGCGCCAGCGGCGCCATCTGCACGTCGTTGATGATCGCCACCTTCTTCAACTGCGCGCCCGCTTCCAACTGGCACTTGAGCTGATACCGGTAGCGCGGCGGCCCGACGATCGAGAAGAAGGCGTCCAGGTTGTTGCCCGCGGCGCCGCCAGCCTTTGCCGTCCTGGCTGAGGAAGAACTTCACGTCCGTTGCCCTCCGCCTGATCCGTCCGCCCACGAAGACGTACGGGCTGCTCATCGTCCAGACGATCGTCCCGGTCTTCCCGTTCCTCCGCCGTCAGGCCCTGCGGGCCTGACGGCCACGTTCTCAGCCTTCGCCCCTTGCGCCACGTCTCCTTCGTGAAGTCCGGGCGATACTCCCACAGGCCGTTGCAGATAATGTACGGCACGTTTTCATACGTGGGCACGGTCTGCAGCGCCCCGTGATATTTCACCGGGGACAGCTGCCCCCAGCGCCAGACCAGCGCCTCGCCGGGCCGCAGGACCATGTTCATCGTCGTGTCGCCCTTGCCCGCGCGTTCTCCCTTCACCTCTCCCTCGTAGAAGTACATCGCGGGCATTCCCTGGCCCTGCCACCAGGTGTCCGGAAACAGGATTCCCTGCGAGTGCGTCCGCTTCACCAGGTCGTGGTCGCGGACGATGTCCTGTTCGCCCGCCACGGTCTTGTTGTCGCGCAGCAGGTACACGCAGTGCAGGTCGCCGTCGAGGAAATGCCAGGCGTTGTCGTAGAACGCCTGCGAGATGCAATGCCCCAGCGCCCGGGCCGGCGCCGCCTTCAGCCCGACGGCCTTCAGCAGCGTTCCGATGCAGATCGAGTCGTTGCCGCAGGTGTTGTAGCCGTAGACGTTGAACACCTTCACCGGGTCGCCCAGCTCGTTGTTGTCTCCGCCGGAATGGTGCCGGTACTGGATCTCCTGGAACCAGATCGCAAACGCCTTCTCCGCGTCCGTCATCCCCGGCGCCAGCGCGGTGTCGGCGATCTCGGCAGCGGTCCTGAAGTTGTTGCGGCCGTTGGAAAGCCACGGGTTGACGACGTCCGTCTCGCCGACGTTCTCCATCCGCACCGAGCGGTTCGATTCCCACGTCTGGTAGAGCGCGCCCTCTCGCGCCATTCCGCAACCCATGGGCGTGCGGCAGTTGCGCCCGTCCATCGTGCCGCCCTGTGCGATCGATGTACTTCTGTGTTGCCTGGGTAATCTCCTGCACCTTGCGACTTCGCCACGTCCGCCGCTTCGGTGTTCGTCGCCCAGGGCTTCAGCGGACGCTCGGCCACCACGGCGTTGTCCTGGGCCGCAATCGCCGTGCTCGCCGCCGCCGCGGGATATTGCCGCGCCACCGACGAGATGCGCACCTCATCCAGTTGCCCGTTCAGAACATATCGGGTTGGCATCCCATGTGTGGCCGCCGAGCCGCATGTTCCCCGCGCCGCTCCCCAGCTTGGCGTCGGTGACGCCTTCCGGCTCTTGCGCCACGTCCAGTTGCCCATCCACGTAGATGCTGACGATCTTGCTCGCCTGGTCCAAGGTGATCGCCAGGTGCGTCCAGCGGCCAACAGGCACGGGCTTGCTGCCTTCCACGATCCGCCAGGCGCCGTCCAGCCAGAAGTAGGCCTTTGCGGTTCCTGAAACGCGGATCATGAACTGGTTTGGCCGGCAGACGAGATCAGCCACGGCGCGGTCGCGGAACTTCACCCAGCATTCGCGCCGTGAGTCCCTTCATGCCTTCGGTCTTCGGCAGGTCGGCGAAGTCCACCCAGCCCTTCGTCCCGTCGCCGCTCATGGCCTTGCCGAATTTGCCCTCGGCCTCCGTCACCTGCATGGGCTTGCCTGACTTGCCTCCGCTCACGGCGTCGCCCACCGCGCCCGAAGCCACATCGTCCAGGTGATAAAGGGCGATCGTGTCCTTGTCCGCCTCGAAGGGCTTGCTCAGATCCACGACATCCGCCCCCCGGGCTCCGGCCGCAGCCAGAACCGCAAGCACACAAGCCGCCCATACCGCCGCAATCGTCGTTCGCATGGAATTTCCTCCGCGCACGTACCACCAGGACAGCGCTGTAAACTTCAAGACTCAAGACCTCTCTTCAGAAACGCCAGCCCCTGCCGTACAAATCCATCCGCATCCGGGCAGACGTTCTGAAACAGCCCCCGGCGCACGGCAAAGTCGGCCGACGAGTTGTAGGTCTCCATGATGATGTACCGCGCTGGTGTCTTCCGCATTGCATCAAAAACCGCCGGCCATGGCACCAGCCCGCCGCCCGGCACGCCCCGATCACTTTCGCATGCGTGCAGTCCCCAGAGCCTTTCCCCGGTCGCCGCGATTGCCGCGCCGTAGTCGCGCACTTCTGTGACGATGTGATAGGTATCCACGAGAATCCGCAGATTCGGATGGTCCGCCAGCTCCGCCAGCCGCATCGCCTGCTGCGGCGTGTTGACCAGATGCGTGCGAAAGTGGCTCATTGGCTCAAGCACAACCTCCACCCCGCGCCCGCCCGTATTCGGCCAATTCGTGCAGGTTCTCGGCCGTGCGTGCCAGTTCATCGGCCGGCATCATCCGCCGCCTGACCGTCCCGGGATGGCCGTAGATCGCGCCGGTATATGCGACCGCCCCGAGTTCCCCGGCCAGATCCAGGCTCCTGCAATGCCAGCGCAACCCCAGCTCGCGCCGCGCGGGATCATCATCGGAAATGTCGCACTCACCCGGCCAAAGTCCGCCGGGGCTGAGCGTGAGCGTCATGTCCAGCGATTCGGCATGCCGGCGCGCGAGGCGCGGATCGAAATGCACATCGTCGCCGCAGACCAGTTCGCAGCAATCGAGCCCCAGGCCCTTCAAGCGATCCAGCAGCGGCAGTGATCGGTCATCCCACCGCTCGGTCCAGAGATAGATATGGGCGCCGTATCGCATCACCCAAGCGTTTCCTTGAGGATTCTCTCGGCCTGCTCGGCCCGGAAAGCCCGCAGCTTCTCACGCAGTACGGGATTGGTGTTTGCCAGAATGGCAATCGCCAGCAGCGCGGCATTGGTCGCGCCGGCCTTGCCGATCGCCAGGGTCCCCACCGGAATCCCGGCCGGCATCTGCACCGTCGACAACAGCGAATCCAGCCCCTTGAGCGATGCGCTCTCCATCGGGACCCCCAGCACGGGCGCCACCGTATGCGACGCGATCACTCCCGCAAGATGCGCTGCGCCGCCGGCCGCCGCAATGTACACCTGGCAGCCAGCCTGCTCCATCTCCGCGACAAACTGCTTGAGCGCATCCGGCGTGCGATGCGCTGAGAGCACGCGACAGACGTGCGCGATGCCGAATCTGCTCAGCGTCTCATCGGCGTTGCGCATGACTTCCCAGTCCGACTTGCTGCCCATCAGAACGGCAACCTGTGGATGGCTCTGCTGGCTCATGTGGCGCGATCTTAAGCGAAAGCGGTGCGCGTGGGTAGACCAGCCGTGGCTGGCTTTGCCATCCCGAAGGGCGGTAGCAAGGAAGGTGCTGGATCGCCGGGAGAACGCGACACGACGTTGCGATTACGTGTCGCATTGGCGACATTGTGTCATGGAAGACGCACGTCGTATGGGTGCAGCATCACGATTGTGGACGGTGTAATTATTGATGATAAGTATCGCTTATACAGTTAATTATGGACAGATCATGAAGGAAATAAGTAACTGCTTCGGGATATATGGCACCCGGATTGCTCGTATTTATTGGTCTCAGTCGCGCTACAGAAAATGACTGGGACTGATAATAGCCCATTCTTCCCCCATGTGAAGATGGCCTTCCTCCCACAACCCCGAAGGCCTCTTCAAAAGTCCCATTCGAAGCCGACCTTGCCCGGGTCGGCTTTTTTTCTGCGCACACATTTGGCCTTCCGGCCGCAACTCCATATCGTATCTGGCGATGCCGCTGCGTAAGCTTCCCATCTTTGCCCAGCACAGCCGCTCCTGGCGCGAGAACCGGTATGTCTACCCGGTGATCAGCCGCCGAAGCAAAGGGCTCTCTATCGGCGTAAACCTCAACCCGGACAAGGTCTGCAATTTTGACTGCATCTACTGCTGTGTCGATCGCACCGTGCCACCCGCCGTGCGGAAGGTGGATCTGGCCGTGCTCCGGGCCGAACTGGATCACATGCTCTCGCTGGCGCAGCGGCGAGATCTATGGCTGCGAGCCGATCTGCGATGCTCCCGACGAACTGCGGCGGCTGAACGACGTCGCTTTCAGCGGCGATGGCGAGCCCACGGCCAGCCCGCTCTTTGGCGATGCCTGCCGCATCGCCGTCGAGCTGCTCCAAAAGCACGCTCTGTCGGCCAGGATTGTTGTCATCACCAATGCGACGCTGCTACACCGCCCAAAGGTCGCCGAGGCCATGCTGTTCCTCGATCAGCACGATGGCGAGATCTGGGCGAAACTCGATGCCGGCACGGAGCTGTATTACCGGCAGGTCGAGCGTACGACCATTCCGCTCAATCGCGTGATCGAGAACATCGCTGCCGCCGGGCGCATCCGGCCAATCGTGATCCAGTCATTCTTCATGAAGATCAACGGCCTGGGCCCGAGCGGCGAGGAGATCGCGGCGTACGTGGGAAGGCTGCGCGAGCTTGTGGAGATGGGATGCCGGATCAAGCTGGTTCAGGTCTACAGCGTCGCGCGCGGCCGGCCGAGAGCTTCGTCCAGCCGCTGGAGGATTCGCAGCTCGAAACCATAGCCGCCCAGGCCAGGGCTGTGGGCGTTCCGGTCGAAGCGTATTGAGACGGTGTGCCGCCAGTGCCCCCACTGGCGGTTTTTCGGCCGCGCGACGTGCGACTGGATAAATGTTCTGGCCGGGTGGTTGACGAGCCGCTACACTGGCTATTATCTTACGCCCCCTTTGCCGAGCCAGACTTCGGCAGTGACGGCCCCATCGTCTAGAGGCCCAGGACACCGCCCTTTCACGGCGGCGACAGGGGTTCGAATCCCCTTGGGGTCATAGTAGATGCTTGCGAAACCCCGGAAAATGCCTTGTTTTCCGGGGTTTCCGCATATGTGGCGGTTGCTAAATGCGTGTTGTTGCGTGTCGTTTTCGGGGTTTGCGCTCCCACAGGCGCTCCCACCTCTTTGGCAACTTCCGGCAAGGCGGTCGCCGCTGAGCGGAAATCCTCATCCCGCACTTGCAGGTAATGCTTGGCCATGACTTCGGGGGTATGGCCCATCCATGCCGCCGCCACTTGCAGCGGATACACCTTCACCAGCTCGGTTGCCCGGCTTGCCCGCATGTTGTTGTAGAGCTTCGGCCAGGGCTTCACGCCAGCCCGGCGGATGATCCTGAGCAGTTGCGTGCGGAGATTGATGGCGCTGCTGCGAAGGCCGCCGATGACGTACTCCTGCCCTTCCGCCGCTTCGGTGAACAGGTCGGTCAGCGGCTTCACCAGTTCCGGGAACATCGGGATTTCCCGCACGTCGCCGCCGTCATGGGCTTCCGTCTTGGGAGAGTGAATCAGGATGCGCCCTTTGCCCTTGTTGTCATCGTCCCATTTCACGTCCGCCCACTTCAGGTCCACCAGCTCGGACGGGACACGCAAGCCGCCGTATCGGCTCAGGGCGATGATGGCCTTCCATTCAAGGTCCGCCGTCGCCCTGAGCATCTTGTCTACCGTCGCCCGTTCAACGAAGTGCTTCCGCTTCGGATTGGCCATCGTCCCGATGAAGACCTCGCCGAAGGGATTCTCGGTTATCAGCTTCCACTTGAGCGCCCGCTTGAACATCTGGCGAGCGTGCTTCACGCGCCGGGCAACCGTGGCCTGCGCCAGCTTCTGCTGCTTGGCCAGCCATGCCCGCCATGCGTCCGCGCCGGCCGCGTCGATGCTCCGCAGGTCGGCCGCCGCGCCGAAGTATTCCAGCAGGTTGCCTTCCGTCTGGTGGTAGGTGATGGCGGTCGATTTCTTGACGGGCAGCGTCTCAAAGTAGCGGGCGAGAAACTGCTTGAGCTTCGGGCGGTTCTCTTGGCCGCGTGCTGTCACCAGCCCGTGAGCGGCGAGCTTGCCGTGAAGGTCATCGCCGATATCCGCCAGCCATCGAAGCTCTGGGTCTGCGGGCGTGACGTTGCTGAGCTTGGCCTGTACCAGCTTGCCGACGTGCTGCCGTGCTTCGTCGGCCTGCGCCTTCGTCAATTCGGACAGACGAATCCGCTTCCTGTCGTTGGGGTCTTCCAACGCGAAACAGATTCGCCACGAATCACCGTCTCGGGAAAGGGATGCCATAGCAACCTACCTTGCTCCCCCATGTTGTCTACTTCGTCGCTTCTGCCGCCCGGTCCAGTACCAGCTTGACGCCCATCGGGCTCCACTCATTCCCGCGCGTTGTCCGCTGCCCAGTGGCATTCAGCGCCGCCGCTATCTTGGCGAAGCTCAAGCCGGCCTGCCGCTGTTGCTGCATTGTCGGCAGCAGGTCCGCTGTTGCAGCCATCGCCTTCTCATCGCGACGCAAACGGCAAGCGGCTTCGCATCAAAGGCTACACCGACAAGCTGGCCAGCAAGGCGCTGATGGGCGAGCTTGAGAAGGCCCTGGCCCGCGGGGAGCAAGGGCTGGTTGATCCGTTCAAAGACGCCAAGGCCAAGCCGCTGTTGGAGCACGTCAACGACTGGATTGCGGATCTGCGCCAGCTTCGGCGCGATGGCCAGTACATCGCCCCTTGTGAGTCACGGCTGACGCGGCTGGCCAAGGAATGCGAGTGGGCGAAGCTGGGCGATATCTCCGCAGACTCGTTCTGCCACTGGCGGGAAACCGCGATGAGCGACGTTGCCAAGAACGCGCTGGACCCCAAGCGCCATCGCCAGCAGCCGATGGGAGCGCGGACGAAGAATCACTACTTTGAAACCCTCCGCTCGTTCTGCCGCTGGGCGGTGAAGCGCGGCCGCATGGCCGGCAACCCGGTCAAGAGCGTGGAGAAGGTTGACGGGACAGGGGATGTGCGGCGAGCCCGCCGGGCGCTGTGCGAGGCCGAACTGGCGGCGCTGCTGGGCGTCATAGCAGAGCGGCATCAACTCGCCTACCGGATCATCCTGGCAACAGGGCTTGCGCCGGGATGAGCTGCATCAACTGCTGTGGGGCGACGTTCGCCTTGACTCGCCATCGCCCTTCATCCAACTGCGGGCCGATACGACGAAGGCCGGCCGGGCCGATGTTGTGCCGATCCGGGCGGACCTGGCGGTGATGCTCAGGCAGGCCCGCATCGCCCAGGGCGAGCCCGGCGACGATGCGAACGTCTGCCGCATCGTTCCATCCATGGCGACCCACAAGCGGTATCTGCGGCTGGCCGGCATCGCCTACGAAGATGAGGCGGGGCGTCGATTCGACTTCCACGCGCTGAGGCATCAATTCGGCACGATGCTGAGCAAGGCCGGCGTGGCGCCGCGCGTGGCCATGGAACTGATGAGGCACACTGACCTCAAGCTCACGATGAAGGTGTACACCGACCCGCGCATCTTCGATTTGGCCGGCGCGGTGGAAATGCTCCCGCGCTTCCCCGGCGACGAAAAAGAGGCGGCGGTGAACGTGGCGACAGGCACGGATGGGGCGTTGCCTAATGTTGCCGATTCCGTGGGAGCGCCCAGTGGGAGCGCACCATACCATTCAGGGGCAGTCGGCGGCAACATGGGCGAACATGGCCGAGCGGGGCACACGTCGTTAAGTCTTGTGACTGGCGAGAATAGGCAACAAAAATCCCCATCCGGCGGGGATGGGGAAAAAGAGCGGGCGATGGGGCTTGAACCCACGACAAACATGCGAGATTTCCCCGGAAAAACAGCAGTTTCCGAGACTGGCAGGGGGCAAATCGCGGGAGGCGCAGCGCGATTCGGAGCTTGAGGGGCTGGTGAAGGCGTGGCCATCGTTGTCGGCGGAAGTGAAGGCCGGCATCCTGGCGATGGTAAGGGCCGGATGTGCGAACAGCAAGGTTGAACAGTAGAATCCATGCGGGTAGCGCCGGCAGGCGCTTACGCGGCCTGGCGGGCTCACGGCATCACCTACCCCGTGACCCGCTGGCGCCGGCCCGCTTCAGAGTAGGTGGAACATGTCAGAGAAAAGTGATTTGGTAACGGCGATCCGTGCGTACGCCTATCACGCCAGCTTTCTGGCCGGCACTTGGCAGGCGTTGATGGCCGAACATGCGAGGATAGGGACCGGGAAGGGCGTGAGAGACCGGGATGCCGTGGTAGAGCAACTCCGCCCCGAGTATGGCGATGACGCCGAGGCCGTCCTGTGGCTCGCTGGCCAGCGCGCCGACTCCAAACGCATGCTGACGATGGCGGCCCTGCTACTCAGGTTTGCGCAGTGCACAGTGCGCCCTGCGCAGGGTCCGGGAATTGACGGCGGCCATCCTGCCCACACCAGTCGAATTCGGCGACTGGCGGCACAAGCTGTTATGCGACGCCGATGCGCTGGCCGAGAAACTCGGCGTGGGCGACAATGATCGGATTCCGCAAACGCCCGCCTCCGGCTACAACGACATCGTTGCCCGGCTCGAGGAGACGGTGCGCCGCGTGGAGAGCCTGCTATCAATCCGACCGACCGGCGCGGTGAGTGACAACGGCGAGGCCCAGGAAGCCGGCGAGATTGAGCCGAAAGCGCCGACGATGCCGCGCACGGGGATGGGCACGCCCGCCGAACTCGCGGACGAGTGGGGGCTTGACGGCGAGGCCGTCCGCAAGGCGCTGGGCCGCTGGCGTGAGCAGCATGCGGGCGGCGACGGCTACATAGAGAACGCGGACGCCCGGCCAAACGAATCGCGGTTCGTCTATGACCGGGCCGTTGCGATTGACGGACGTTCCAATCCGGCGGCTGCTGCGAATCATCCGCGAGACTGAGGCGGCGGGCGGGCGGCATTCTCAGGCCGCCATCATCCTGCGCCGCGAGCTTGAGCGCCGCCGCGCTGGGCAGGGGGCGAATCATGCGCGGTGACACGCCCCTACCCGACCTGCTCACGTTGAAACTCATCCGCGCCCACTATCTGCCGCTGGGCGAGCGGACGATATTCCGCATGATTTCCGCTGGCGACTTCCCCAAGGCGGACGTGAGCATCGGCGCGAAGATTCGCCTTTGGCGGCGCGTCACGATTGAGGCGTGGATATCCGAGCGGGCCAGCGCAGTGGCGGAAGGGGGCGGCCGATGAGCGATCATGCCGTATGGCCCTCCGTGTCCCGCGACGCCCCGTGTCCCGTCTGCGGCCGCGCCGACTGGTGTCGCGTGGCGGCAGACGGCGGCATGGCATGGTGCGACCGCGAGGCTCACGGCGCGATCCGAGAGAGCGGGGGCGGATGGATACACGCCCTGCGCCCGGCGGCCATGGGCAGGCCCGGCGCACGCCACGCCCGGCCGCCCCGACACGCCCCACCACGTCGTATGCGACGGCGGATGAGGCGATCACGGCCGCGCGACTCGCCATCCGGGGCGGCGCGACGCTGGCCGGACGGTGGACCTACCACCGTGCCGACGGCGCGGAACACATGATTGTGGCGAGATACGACGTGGCCAGCACCCCCCCGACCAAACAGTACCGGCCGATCAATTTAGCCGACGATGGCCGCTGGCGGATCGGCGATCCGACCGGACCCCTGCCCCTCTACCGCCTGCCCGAACTACTCGCATCTACCGCCGACGTTATCTATGTTTGCGAGGGCGAGAAATGCGCTGATGCCGCCGCGAACATCGGGCTAGTGGCGACCTGCTCCGCGCATGGCTCATCGGCCGCCGCGAAAACCGACTGGACGCCCCTGGCCGGCCGCGATGTGGTCATCATCCCCGATCACGATGCGCCCGGCGAGCGGTACGTGGCCGACGTGTCGCGCATCGTGGCCGCGCTCGATCCGCCGGCGCGTGTGCGGATCGTGCGCCTGCCCGACCTGCCCGACGGCGGGGATATCGTGGACTGGCTGGCCGAGCGCGACGCACAGGGCGGCGATGAGCTGCGCGGGGAGGTGGAGGCGATGGCCGATGCCGCGCCGGTGGAGGCCCCTGTAGACGCGGAGCACGCGCCCGAGATCACGCCCGTGGGCGACCTGATCGCCGGATATCGCGAATTGCTACCGCCGATCATAGACGCGCTGGTGCGCCGAACCGAGACGGCGAATCTCGTTGCCGCCAGCAAAATCGGCAAAACGCATTTGGCCATGCAACTGGCCGTGTGCGTCGCCACTGGCGCGGCGTGGCTGGATACGTTCCGATGCGAGGCCGGGCGCGTCCTCTACGTCGATTGCGAACTCCACCCCCAGACATTTGCGCGGCGACTGGCCGGCATCGCCATTGCCATGGGGCGCACGAGCGATGCCCTGGCCGGGCGGCTGGACGCCATGCTCATGCGCGGCCGCCTGCGCGACATCTACGGCCTGATCGGCCTGCTACTACCGCACGCCGGGCGTTACGACCTGATCGTTCTGGACGCGCTCTACAGGTTGATCCCGCCGGGCGTGGATGAGGACTCCAACAGCGAAATGACCCAGGTATACAACGCGGTCGATTCCATGGCGGAGCGCATGAAATCGACGGTACTGATCGTACACCATGCGTCGAAGGGGTATCAGGGGGGCAAATCCGTGGTGGATGTTGGCGCAGGCGCTGGAGCCCAGAGCCGCGCCACGGATACGCACATCGTCCTACGCCCGCATGAGACGGACGGCGTGGCCGTGGTGGAGGCGGCATGTCGATCATGGCCAGCGCCCAGGCCCATGTGCATCCGGTGGACGTACCCGATATGGATGGCCGCCCCGGACTGCGATCCGGCGGACCTGGCCCAGCCCGGCCGACGTTCCCGCGCCGCCGCTGACCCGGCCGAACCGACCGCGCCTCCGGAGCCCGCGTGGACGGCCGAGCGATTCGCCGTGACGTTCCTGGCCGCCGAGCCGCGGGCGAAACTGGCCGTGCTGGCAGCCGCCGAGCAGGCGGGCATGACGGGGCGTATGGCCCGCCAGTTCCTCGCGCTGTCCGAGGCGCAGGGGTATGCCCACCGCTGGCGGCAGCCGAAGTCGAACTCTTGCTTTTTCGCGTCGATTCCGCAACCCTTGATAATGGAGCCAACTCCATGAATGATACCTATGTGTGTATGAAACGCGCCCCCATACCCCCCGTACGGGCGAAAGACGCCCTACGGGGCTGGGTTGTGCGCGTGAGACCGACACCTACCGCGTCATCCCGATCACTCTCCCGACCATCCCGGCATCGCGCCGCGGATACCGAGACATTTGGGCTGGACCCGACGCGCCAGCGGCTGGGGAGCCCGGCCTGGTTGAGGCGTTCACCCTGACCGGGCCGGGCATCGAGGCGGGCGCGATCGTCGCCATCGGGGAAGCCGGCCGGATCGACTTGGAACGGCGGGCGGCGGGGATGGAGGCGCAATCGTGAGCGACAACGAGCCGTTCGTTCTGGACCTGCGATTGACGGCCAAGCCGATCCCCGGCGACGCCCCGCCCGTGGTCAGACTGCGCCGGGCGCTGAAATGTCTGCTCAGAAGTTTCGGCATTGTGGCGCGATGGCAGGACGGGGGCGGAGACAGACGCGGTGTGCAGGCAAAATCAAGTGCGCAAAATGCACCCTTGAAAACCGCAGCAGTGATAGCGGAGAAGTTCGGAGTAGACCCCGCAACAGTTCGGCGAGCCGAGAAGGCATATGAGGCAGTGAAGTCCGCGGGAAAAGAGCAGGCCGTCAAGGACGGAAGGGTCAAGATCATTGATGTGAAGCGGCAGGCCAGTGAACGGAGACGGGAGGAGCGGCGTGTCGAGAATCGCAAACTGGCGGAACAACTAGCCGATGCGCTGCGTCCTAAGGCTGATGCGAAAAAGGTTGCAGACGGACGACAAGCCGCCTTGAAACAGCACGGGAGGGTTCCGTCAATATTGACGGAACCCACTATCGACGTTCGCGCCCAGGCCGCCAAAGAGGCGAACGTAGGCGAGCGGACTGAGGGCGAACGATGAAAATACACCTGGTTCAATGCGAGATTGTCCGCTGCCCCGCCGCCGGCTATCTCCTACTAAACCTATAGGGAAATAAAGTTAGTCTCGGTTGTGTAGGCCGCCAATGCGGTCAACGGCCCTTTCTTGCCGTGGGAGTACCTCGACGATAACCTATGCTACACACTGGTGTTGCGCTCGCCATCCGCCCTTGACCCGCGATGCAAACGCAGGCCTAACCTGCGCGATGCCTTCCTTGTACGTAGTACAGGCAACTGTTTTCGCTGTTTTGGCGCTATGCTTTTGACAACCATGTTTGCGTGTTGGTTCAAGCCGCTGGCGTGGCCGCTGGCGCGTTCGCATCGCGGGACGTGTCAAGAACCACACTACCCGCCCCGTCCGAACGCCTTGGCGTTGACGCTGGGCGTGCTGGCGGGCATCGTGGGGTGAAAGTAGGGTAATGAGTATGAGTATGCGGAAGCGAACCATCGTCAACGAGAGACTGGTTAAGAAAGGCGGCGCCATGAAGACCCCACAAACGGCTATGAGTTTTCAGGGCGGTACTCCGCCGTGAAACGTTTCCAGTACCACGGGCCGCCGAAATGCTGTTGATACGGCGTGATGCCAAGCTCGCTCTGGGCGTCGCGTACAACGTGCCAGGAAATCCCGGCATCCGCCGCGGCCTGCTTCACGTCGCTGGATTTCAGCGCGCCGGGTGAGAGCAGCTTCTTGAGCCACTCGACTGCCGCATCGCGCTTGTGAGCCTTTGGCCCCGGGCGCTTTGCCACGTCGGCGCAGGCGTCATCGGCCCGCAGGTCCACTCGCCCGGATTCCCATTGCAGCGTGTTGTTGTCGCCGATGTGATAGGCCAGCCCACCGGGCGACTTGCACAAGTTCATCTTCACCGGCAGCAGAAGCCGGCGGTCGGGGTCGTCGCGATCTTCAGTCACCATCCACACAGCACGCGCGGCCGCTGGAAATGCCAGGCTTCCCGTTGTTCGATAGACAGCCTTGCCGCCGCCCGCCTTGTTGAGATGGCTCACCAGCAACACCGACACGCCATGCTTGCCGGCCATCGCGGCCAGCGGCGCCAGTAGCGCCCGCACGTCGGCGTTCTTGTGGGAGTCGGTCTTCCCGCAGTACGCCGATACCGGGTCAATGATGACGATTCGCGTTGCCGGCCAGCGCCGGAGCCCGATTTCCAAATTCGAGATATCGCGCTCAAGGTTGAACAGGGACAGGGATGGCCTGCCCGTGTCAGGGTCGATATGGGTCACGCCTTCGAGTAGGTGAACGCGCCGCACGTCGGCGGCCGCCGCGTCCGCCCGCGGGCGGATCGTATCATCGTCGCCATCTTCGGCGCTGAGCAGAATCACGTCACCGATCGGCGCGGCGCTCTGATCATCATCCGGCCAGGTCAAGCCGCGCGTGACTGCCGCCGCGATGTAGAGACTGAGATAGGATTTCCCCAAGCCAGGGTTGCCGACAACCATCGTCAGCTTGCCCATCGGAATGCGGTATGGCCAGAGCCATCGCACGGCCTGGGGCTGCACGTCGGAAAGGGTTTTGAAGACCGGCCCGCCGATGATGTCGCTGGCGTTGAGCCACGGCACCGCGTCCGCCAGGGCATCGACTTCGGCCCGGATTTCCTCAGGCGCCTGCACGTCGCGGGCCTCGACAAACTCCACGATATCGCCGCCTTCGGGAAGCCCCGGCAACAGCACGATCTTGACCTTGGCGGCCGGGTTGATGGCGAAGATGCACCGCGCTACGTCGCGGCCGTAGTGCTCGCCGGGCGGGTCGTTGTCGCGAAGTATCACAACTTCGGAGAATGCGATGGGCGCAAAGTTCGTCTCTGCCGCTGAGCCTGAGCCATGCGCCGATGTGGTTGCCGTCAAACCCAGATCGACAGCGAGTCTGTCGCCTTCTCGCCTTCACAGACATAGACGCGCGGCGCTTGGCCACGGCCGCCAGGCGGTACAGCCAAAGCGGCTTCGCCGGATCGCCGATCTTCCACTTCCCTTTGTGACAGTGGCACGGCCGGAAAACCTTCTCGCCATCCGACAGGTTGAAGCGAGCGACCTTGAAGGTCTTCCCGTCTTGTTCGTAAATCCACACGCCGGCCAGCACGGCGCCGGGATAGTCTTTGCGAGGCTTCTATCGGGTCATCAGCAGTCGCGAATACCTTGCCGATCGACTTGGGCGCGGGCGTCGACTTCGGCAAGGCGCCATTGCCGCGGCTACGCTTCCAGTCATCGCGCCCGTTGTCATGCAGGCGATGAAAGTGCCATCCGCCCGCCGCCGCCCTGAACGAGCCCATCTCCACGCG
>CAWIJX010000007.1:0-569360 GCA_963836515.1 uncultured Phycisphaerales bacterium | reverse complement strand
TCTTCTGGCCGAGGTTGCCATGAAGATCGAAAAGGAAACTGAGAAGCTCAGGGCCGCGTCTGCCAGCACCGCTGGCGAGGGCAAGCGCGGCAGCTACATCACGGCTAAGGTGCGGGACGAAATCGCCGCTCGCGTCCATGCCGAGGCGCTGGCCGCGTGCCGGCCCGAGAACGTAGCCGAGGACGAGTGGCAGAAGCGGCTGCAAGGCATCATACGCGAGATGCCCCGCTGTTCTGGCCGCCCCGATGCGCAACAAGAGATCATGGCCGGCGTTGTACTGGCAGAACAATACGTTAGGCATGTGAAATGAGCCAACGGATGGAAAGCGGATGGGGCGTGCATGATCCGGCACTCGCAGCGCCGCTCGTTCTCGCTGGCCCCCGACGAGGCGTTCATTTCGGCATTTGACGGCGGCCGAGTTGTGGAGGAGATCGTCGGGAAATCCCTTTCGCCCTGCCCTACAACAATGCCATGCGGCCGCGAAGGAGCGGTCATGCCCCTCTTCTGGCCTTGGCTGGCCCTGTACAAAAGTACAAAACTCAGTACAAAACTTTTTCGGCGCATCAAAAAACCCCTGAAAATCAGGGGTTTCTGAATGGAGCCACGGGGAATCGAACCCCGATTTGCTGAATGCGATTCAGCCGTCATCCCGTTAGACCATGGCCCCGCGTCTTTCCATCGCACTGCCATGCTATTTTACTGGGCCGAACCGATGCGTCAAGCGGGCGTCACCGGATCCGCCGCAAGAGAGCCAACTCCGCGGCCGGATCCGGTGTTGGGCTTGGCGCCCTGGCACTGACGCCGGTGGCTTGGCTAGATGGCAATATGTGTAAACAATTGCCTAAAACCATTGCCTTGCGATTTGACCGACGTTCGGCCAGTCCTTATAGTGGCCCCGTGTTTGGTCGAAGTGTAGTACATCGTTAGCAGAATCTGCGGAGGCTGTGTTATGGTAAAGCGCGACCAGGGGGTCAATGACCAGGACCTGGAGCAGCTTGTCTCCCTCTTCCGTCTGTTGTCGGACAGGACGCGGCTGAGCATCTTGCTTCAGCTCGGCATGGGGGAAAAAAATGTGACGATGCTGTGCGAGACCCTCGGCCTCCCGCAGCCCACCGTCAGCCACCACCTGGGCCTGTTGCGGATGAACAACCTCGTCGCCAACCGGCGCTACGGGAAGCAGGTCTTTTACATCCTGCACGGCGGCACTCATCCCGAATCGCTGATGCAGTTTGCCGTACAGAACCTGCTGGTGCAGGTGCAGGCCAAACGCTAGAGGCGCGATGGCGCGGCGGACGAGCGGACGTGCGGACGGCGGGATGAGTCTTGTTATGGACAGGGGACACCGCGGTCGGCTAGAATACTTTGATTGGTGTGTTCCCGTAGCTCAATTGGATAGAGCGACGGCCTCCGGAGCCGTAGGTTACAGGTTCGACTCCTGTCGGGAACGCCTTCAAGATCGGCGATATGCGATTTCGTATTCTTTCAGCGGTCGTTCTCGCGCTGATGCCGTGCGCTCTATCGCATGGCGACGCCGTCAAGAGCGAAGTGCTGGTCAGCCAGTTTGATGCCCCGCCGCAGTTCGCGTTCCTCGGCTGGGAAAAGAAGGTTGAAGCGGTGAAAGGCGGCGTGCGGGTGAACGCACCCAACGCCCAGGGTGGAGCCGGCTTCGTCTTCAACACCGATCTCTCCGCCTTCGCCGACCGCACGCCGGCGCTGACCCTCACGGTCAATCCCGCCAACCGGGCCAGGACGCTGCACCTCGTATTCCAGGATACCGACGACACCGAGTACGACTACACATTGAAGCTCGACTCCATCGCCCCCGGCGCAACCGGCACCATCACCGCGGATGATGGCGCTTCGTTGAAGGAGCCGGGGAAGGTCGGCAAGCCGGGCAGCCGCGAGGGGCTCGACCTGGCGCATCTCAGATACCTCTTGATCATCGGCGATTGGACGCCCGTGCCGACCGACGTGACCTTGCGCCGGATCGAGTTGATCGAGCCAACGGCGGCAATCCTCGCCCAGCGGGAGAAGCTGCGCCAGCGCCTCGCGGCCGAGGCTGAGCAGCGCCGCAAGGCCGATGCCGCCAAAGCCACGCGCATCGCCGAACTACTCAAAGGCGCGCCGCATCCCGCCGATGGCCCCGACATCCGCCACGTCGCCGCCGTCGCGCCGGATGTGCTTGCCGTGTCTGTCCAGGAGAAACAGTTTCTCGCCGTAGCGCAGGTCCCGTATGAACCAAAGGAGGGCGATGAGATTCGGCGCGAGGGCAAAGAGAAGCTGCTGGTCGTCGAGGATGGCAAGCTTCAAGAGTCGCCCATCGGTATCGCCGTGTTCCGCGGCCAAGGCGCGAACAAGACGAAGATCGGCAATCTCGCCATCAACGCCAATCGCATCAAAGCCGACGACAAGGCCACCGGCCAGGACCTGAGCGACGAAACCGTGGCCGATCCCAAGGCCTATCGCATCGCCGCCATCGACGATCCGACCTGGGCTGCGCCGGCCGCGCCCCTCGCCGTGTCGTGGAAGCGAAAGCCCAACGCTTTCCGCTCGATGACGCACCAGGTTGAAATCTACCTGAAACTGCCCCGGCCGCTGACCGAGGGCGCTGCGTATCGCATTGAGTTCCCCGGCGTCAATCTCCGCCAGGCGACGATCGATTATCGCCATGAGCCGCTCAAGGTTCGCAGTCCGGCGGTTCATGTCAGCGCCATCGGATTCCGGCCTGACGATCCGTTCAAACGCGCGTTCCTTTCGGTGTGGCTGGGCACCGGCGGCGCGCAGCATTACGCCGACAATCTGAAGTCCCAGATTCTCGACGACGCCACCGGCAAGTCTGTCTTCACCGCCCCCGTCAAGCTGCTGATCGCCGCCGAAGCCAAGGAGAGCTTCAAGGCCGGCCGGAATTACTGCAAGACCGACGTGCTCGGCATGGACTTCGGCGGTTTCAACACACCCGGGCGCTATCGTGTCTGCGTCGAGGGCATCGGCTGCTCATATCCGTTCGAGATTGGCCCCGATGTCTGGATGCGGGCTTTTCAGCTCTCGATGAAGGGCCTGCTCCATCACCGCAGCGGCATCGACCTGGGCCCGCCCTTCACCGACTATCGCCGGCCGCGCAACATGCACCCGGCCGATGGCGTGAAAGTGTTTGCCTCGGCTGCCAGCGAACTTGAAGGCGCTGGCCAGGATGGCATCTTCGAGATGCTCGCCAAGAACCGGACCGACCGCCTGCTCCCCGACGCCTGGGGCGGGCACATGGATGCCGGCGACTGGGACCGCAACACCGCCCACCCCGCCGCCATGTGGTCGCTGGTCGATCTCTACGAGATGTTCCCTGGGCAGATCGGGTCGGTGAAGCTCGCGCTGCCGGCCGGCGAGGCGAGCAACGCGATCCCGGACATTCTGGACGAGGTCCTCTGGAATCTCGACCTCTATCGTCAACTCCAGGCCCCCGATGGCGGCGTGGGTGGAGGCATCGAGTCCACCTCCCATCCGCGGCCCGGCGAGGCGAGCTGGCAGGAATCGCTCATGCTCAGCGCCTACGCGCCCGATCCGCGCCTCGTTCATTTATGCCGCATCGGCCGCCAAACTCGCGCGGAATCTCACCGGCTGCGACAAGGCTCTGGCGGCCACCTACGCCGCATCGGCACGCAAGGCCTGGGATTGGGCGGCCCGCAACGCCGACGAGTTCGTGAAGATGAAGATCGACGCCCAGCGCCGGCCGGGCGTGACTGCGGACCTGCGCAATCGCCGAAATCTCGCCGCATTCGAGTTGTGGCGCCTCACCGGCGAAGCGGCATTTCACGACGAGTTCGTCGCTACGACTGCGCTGCGTCCCAACAGCGGCAACCCGATGGAACAGCTCAAGGCCGTCATCTCCTACGTCCGCCTTCCCGACGGGCAGGGCGACGCCGCCCTCCGTGCCGCCGCCCGCAAATGGATCATCGAATCCGCCGACACATCGCTGGCGTTCGCCGATGGCAACGCTTTCGGCCTCACGACGTCCATTCCTCAGCTCCCACCCATGGGCTTCATCGGTTACTTCTCCACCCCTGAGATGATCGGCGCGGTGCTGCCTCACGCGTGGCTGCTTACGCACGACGAGAAATACCTCGCCGGCGCCGTCCGCGCCTGCCAGTTCGCCATCGGCGCCAATCCCGACAATCTCGCGCTGACCACGGGGCTGGGCCCCAATCCGGTTCACTTCCCCCTGCACGTCGATAGCGAGATCAGCGGCCAGCCCGCCCCCAAAGGCATCACCGTCTATGGCATCAGCGACCCGGCCGAAAACTACGGCTTCGACAACTGGGCCTATGTCTGGATGCTCCAGAAGATGGTCCCGCCAGCCCGCACCTGGCCCGCACACGAAAGCTATTGGGACATCCACGTTGTCCCTTCGACCAACGAGTACACGATCCACCAGACGATCATTCCGACCGCCTGTTACTGGGGCTTCCTGGCCGCGCGGCCGGGCGCGAAAACGCCGTGAAACGCCGTGTTTGCAGCGGAAGCGTCAGCGCCCGCCCGGGCAGAAAGCGGTCGCTGACGCTACAAATTTACCTTCCCCCGCCACGCCCCATCCGCTAAGCTATACCTTTGCGCGAGGAACCGCGGATGAATGTGCTGCTGATCAATCCGGAGTTTCCGGAGACCTTCTGGAGTTATACGCACGCGCTGCCGATGTATGGCCGGCGCTCTTCTGCCGCCTCTGGGCCTGCTGACCGTGGCGGCGATGTTGCCGAAAGAGTGGAACAAGAAGCTGGCCGATCTCAATACCGCCCCGCTTTCCGAGCAGGACCTGGCCTGGGCCGACTGCGTCTTCATCGGCGGCATGTCGGTGCAGCGGCGATTCGCGCGGCGGGTCATCGACCGCTGCAAAGCCGCCGGCAAGACGATCGTCGCCGGCGGCCCGCTGTTCACGCAGGAGTATGCGCTGTATCAGCAGGTCGATCACTTCGTCCTTAATGAGGCGGAGCTGACGCTTCCCCCCTCATCGAAGACATGCAGCGCGGCTCGGCCAAGCGCGTCTACCGCTCGCGGGATTTCGCCGACCTGTCGCAGTCGCCCATCCCGCAGTGGGACCTGCTGGACATGGACAACTACATCACGGTCGGCGTGCAGTATTCGCGCGGCTGCCCCCACGAGTGCGACTTCTGCAACGTGACCAAGCTACTCGGCCGATATCCCCGCACCAAGAGCGGCGCCCAGATCATTGCGGAGTTGGAGAGCCTCTACAGCGCCGGCTGGCGCGGCCCCGTCTTCTTCGCCGACGACAACCTCATTGGCAACAAGAAGGCGGCGAGGGAGGAGCTTCTGCCCGCGCTGATCGAGTGGCAGAAGCGCCGCGGGCCCACGCGCCTGCAAACACAGGCGTCGCTGAACCTGGCCGACGATCCCGTCATGACGGAGATGATGGCGAAGGCCGGCTTCGACGCCGTCTTCCTCGGCATCGAAACTCCCGACGCCGCGTGCCTGGACGAATGTTCCAAGAACCAGAACAAGGGCCGCGATCTCATCGCCGACGTGCGCAAGCTCCAGCGCGCCGGCATGGAAGTGCAGGGGGGCTTCATCGTTGGATTTGACAGCGACACGCCCGACATCTTCGACCGGCAGGTCGAGTTCATTCAGCGCAGCGGGATCGTCACCGCGATGGTCGGCATCCTTCAGGCCCCGCCGGGCACGCAGCTCTATCGGCGGCTGCTGGCTGAAGGCCGGCTGATCGGCCACTCCTCCGGCGACAATGCCGACGGCACGACCAACGTCATCCTGAAAATGGGGGTCGAGCGCGTGCGCGACGGCTTCTGGAGCTTGCTGGAACGGATCTACTCGCCGAAGGCCTCCTATCAGCGGCTCAAGCAGTTCATCCGTTTCTGCGGCGGGCCGGAAGTCCGCCAGCGATACAGCGTCGCCGCCATCCGCGCCGGCCTGCGCGCTGTGGCGGCTGGGGATCGTTGAATCGGGACGGTGGGACTTCTGGAAGCTGGTGACCTGGGTTGCGCTGCGCCGGCCGAGACTTCTGGCGACGGCGTTGCGTCTGGCGATCAACGGATATCACTTCCGGATGATGAGCGATCGCACTGGCCGGACGGCGCAGTTCAGCGAGGAAGACCGGACGTGGAGCTCGATGACGGTGCGCGAAGCGGCTGCTCTCTAATAGCACGACAAAGACACGAAGCGGTTCTGGTTATCGTCAGTTGTCCGTGGTCCGTTGTCCGTGGACGGGTCAGTGGTCCGCTGGTCAGTTGCGAGAGCTCTGCGGTGCAGACTCCAAACGGCGGACCTACTGACCAAGGAACCACGGACCCAACCACTGACCACGGACAACTGACCACTGACAAGGACGCTGCGTGACTTCGTGTCTTCGTGGTGAACAATCATATCTGCCCGCGCTTGCGCCGATGGTCGATCACCCGCACGGCCTTGCCCATCGATCGCTCCAGCGTGTTTGGCTCCACGAGTTCCACCTCCATGCGAATCCCTGTCACGCCGTGAATGGCGCGGTCGATTTTCTCTCGGAGCACCTGCATCTCGCTCATCTTGTCGGAGAAATCCTGCCGGCGCATCTCCACGCGCACGATCACATCATCCAGCGTGCCCGGCCGATCGACCTCGATGACGTAATGCGGCGCGGTTCCCTCGACGCGCAGCAGCGCCTCCTCGATCTGCGATGGGAAAACGTTCACGCCGCGGATGATGAGCATGTCATCCGTCCGGCCGACCACGCGGCTCATCCGGCAGGTTGTCCGGCCGCACTCGCATGGCTCAGTGGTGATCGCGGCGATGTCGCGCGTGCGATAGCGGATGATCGGCAGCGCCTGCTTGGTCATTGCCGTGAAGACCAGCTCGCCATTCTCGCCCTCCTTCACCGGCTCGAGCGTCTTGGGATCGAGGCACTCGACGATGAAATGGTCTTCCTGGATGTGCATGCCGGACCGCGCTGCGCATTCGCCGCTCACGCCGGGACCCATCACCTCGCTCAGGCCGTAATTGTTGAACGCGTGCATGCGGAACTGGCGTTCGATCTCGTCGCGCATCTCGTCGGTCCAGGGCTCGCCGCCGAAATGCCCGAAGCGAAGCGGAAGCTCGCGCGGGTCCATGCCTTCCTGCCGCGCGACTTCGGCGATGTGCAGGGCATAGCTGGGCGTGCAGATCAGCACGTCCGAGCCGAGGTCGCGGATGAGCATGATCTGGCGCGGCGTGTTGCCGCCGGCCGCGGGGACAATGCCCGCGCCGACGCGCTCCACGCCATAGTGAAGCCCGAAACCGCCGGTGAACAGCCCATAGCCAAACGCGATGTGTACGAGGTGCTCGCTGCGCAATCCGCCGGCCACCAGAAACCTCGCGCACAGGTCGGCCCAGAGCGACAGGTCCTCCCTGGTGTAGGCCACGAACGTCGGCTTGCCGGTGGTTCCCGAGGAGCCGTGTACGCGGGCGATCTGCTCGCGCGGGACCGCGAGGAGCCCCAGCGGATAATGTTGCCTCAGATCTTCCTTGGTTGTCAGCGGCAGCCGGCGCAGGTCGTCCAGCGACCGGATCGAATCACTGGTCACCTTCAACTTCGCGCATGCGTCCCGGTAGAACGGCACCGACGCCGTCCGCGCCACGACCTCGCGCAGCCGCTGAAGCTGCAATGCGCGCAGCTCCTCGCGCGGCATCGTCTCGGCCTGATCGCGAATGCGGTTTTCGATGACGAATCTAGCCATAGGTCCGTTGTCCGTTGTCAGTGGTCAGTGGTTGGGTCCAGTTGTCAGTTGTCCGTTGCAGGTCGTCTGGTGCGGGAGTCGGCAGCAACTGACCAGGGACCACTGGACCGACAACTGACTATTGACCACTGACTACTGACCTCTTCTCGTATTCCTTGATCTTCCCGGCCGCCAGCAGGCACGGCCGCCGTGCGATGATCACCGCCAGCTCGTTGCCCGCCAGCCGTTCCTTCAGCAGCTTCTCAAAGCCGGGCGGATCGGACATCGGATCGAGCACGTGAACATGCTTCACGCCCAGCGCGCGGGCCAGGTCCTCGATCCGAACCTTGCCCGTGGGATCGTGCGTCAGCGTCCGGCCGGTGCCGGGGTGTTCCTGTCGCCCGGTCATGGCGGTCGTGCCGTTGTCCAGGATCAAAAGCACGTGGCCGGTCTTCGGCGGGTTGTAAACCATTTCTACCAGGCCGCTGATGCCGCTGTGGACGAATGTGCTGTCGCCGATGACGCTCACCACCCGCCGTGCCTGGTCATCGGGCAGAACGTGGCGCAGGCCCAGGCCCACGCCAAGGCTCGCGCCCATGCACACGCATGAGTCCATCGCCTCGTACGGGGGCAGCACCCCCAGCGTGTAGCAGCCGATGTCGCCAGCCACCCAGCAGTCGAGCCTCTTGAGCGTGTCGTACACCGTGTGATACGGGCACGAGACGCAAAGCTGCGGCGGCTTGCCGCGCCGGTGGCGGCTCAGGGGTGGTGTCGTTGGCGAGAATTCGCCGCACGCGGCCGACATTCAGCTCGCCGAACCGGTACATCTCGTGCTTGCCTTCGACGGCGATCCCCGCCGCCCGCAGCTCGTCCACCAGCACCGGATCGCCTTCCTCGATCACGACACATCGCTCGACGCTTTTCGCGAAATCGGCGATGCGCTTCAGCGGCAGAGGATAGGTCATGCCCAGTTTGAGGAAACTCGCATCGCCAACCGCCTCGCGTGCATGCATGTATGAGATGCCCGACGCGATGATTCCCAGCGACTTGCTTCCGGACACCAAGCGGTTCAAGTCGGCCGATTCGTTCCATCTCGCGAGATCCGCCAGCTTCTCGCGCAGCCGGCGGTGCGCCGGCCGCGCATACGCCGGGATCATCACGCGCCCCTTGATGTCGTGTTCCAGCTTCACCGCCGGCGGCGTCTGCCGAGATGCGAGCCGCTGGACGATCGTCTTACTATGGCACACGCGGGTTGTCATCCGCAGGATGACCGGGATGCGCCATTTTTCGGAGATCTCGATGGCGCGGAGGAGCATGTCGTAGGATTCCTGCGAATCCGACGGCTCGAGCATCGGCACGCCCGCCGCCCTGGCGTAATGGCGGTTGTCCTGCTCGTTCTGGCTGGAGGCCATGCCCGGGTTGTCGGCCGATATCACGACCAGCGCGCCGGTGACGCCGGTGTAGGCGGCCGTGAACAGCGGGTCGGCCGCAACATTCAGCCCGACGTGCTTCATCGTGACCAGCGAGCGAGCCCCGCCAAACGCCACACCCAGACCGACCTCCAGCGCGACCTTCTCGTTGGGCGACCACTGCGCGTGGCCACCCAATATCGCGAAGGCCTCCAGGATCTCGGTGGATGGGGTCCCGGGATAGCCGCTGCCCAGCGCCACGCCGGCGTCGTACGCGGCGGCCGCCACTGCCTCATCGCCACTCAAAAGGATGCGCTGCATACAGGTGCGGACCTCTTGGTTGAAAGTGCCGCCAGTGCCCTCACTGGCGGTCTGCGATCCTCGTCCTGGATCCGCCGGTGAGGGCGCCGGCGGCGCAAGCAAGCCTACCGCACTCGCCCGTTTTTGCAATGCGAGCCAACTCACGCTAATATCGCGACTTGCTCGCCGTAGTACCCGCCAGCCCCGCTATGCTGCAAGGTATTCTTTTCGACCTGGGCGACACGCTCTTCGACACCGAGCCCGTCAACACGCGCTCGATGGCCCACGAGTCCGCGCGCGCGATCCACGACCTGCTCAGCTCGCGCGGCCATAAGCTGCCCCCGCTGGGCCGCTACTTCCGCATGCAGTATCGCGCGGTCCGCTGGCACTATCTGTGGTCCAAGTTGCGCCGGCGGGAGTTCAACAGCTTTGAACTGCTGAAATCCCAGTGCCGCAGGATGAACCTGTCGCTGGACGAGGCGACCCTGCGCGAGATCGCCTGGATGTGGTACGCGCCCGTGACGGAACACACGACCGTCGCGGCCGATGTCGTGCCAACGCTGCGGCTGCTGCGCGACCGGGGGCTGAAACTGGGCATGGTCTCCAACACGTTCATCCCCGGCTTCGTGCTGGACCGCCACCTGGCCCTCCTCGGCCTGCTGGAATTCCTCCCCGTGCGCATCTACTCCAGCGAGGTTGGCTATCGCAAGCCCCACCCGCGGATCTTCCAGCTCGCGCTGGAGGCGCTGGGCATCTCGCCGGCACGCGCCGCCTTCGTGGGCGATATCGTCAAGACCGATATCGTGGGGGCGCGTTGTCTGGGCATGGTCACCATCCTGCGCCAGCCGTTCGCCAACTCGCGCACGCACCACGTGGCCGACCACGTCATCCGAAACATGACCGACCTCTGCCAGATCCTGCCGATCCTGGGAGCATCCGCGGGGCAACGCGCTGAGACGGGATGTAAAAAAGTGCCGCCGGTGCCCTCACCGGCGGAATCTTCGTGAAAGCACTTTGGATTTTCAGTTTTCGATTTGCGATTGAAATTCAATTGAAAGTCGAAAATCAAAAATCGAAAATCCACACCCCTACCACCGATCGCACGGCGGATAGCACAGGCCATCGCTCTGCTGCGAATGCTTCTCCACTGCGAACCAGACCACGCTGCGATCCGAGAACAGCGCCGTGCCCCCGAAGGACTGGATCCGGTTATAGACGTTCTGCGTGTTGCCCCGGCCATCCGTCCATTGCACGTTCACCGGGCTTGACAGGTGATTGCTCCCATGGTTCCCCGCGCCCAGCAGCGAGGTCACCTTCGACTCGGAATTCATGTCCGTGATCACATCCGTCACCAGAATCTTCGGCGGCTCGCCGGATTTCTGTGGCGTGAAAGCGAACGATGCCGCGCGCACGTCGAACACATCGCCCGGCCGATATCGCCCCACCCAATATGCATAGTCCATGTACGCCGCGCCATCGCTGCTCAGGCCCTGCGATTGATACCACTCCGCCTGCCCGCCCGACGCCCAGCCATCGGGGCACGCGAGGTTGCGCCGGTCAAACGCGTAGCAGGCCCGCAGTGCCAACAGCCCGTCGGTCCTTCCCGCATACCACACCGGCGCAGGAGCGCCCGGCGCCAGCCCCAGGTTCCCATGCCCGTCCCGCGAATCTCCGGCGGGGGAAACTTGCCCTGGTTGTCGCGCTCATAGATCTCCAGCGCCAACCCGATCTGATTGAGCTGGCTCATGCACCGCACGCGCACCGCCTGCTGGCGGGCGCGCGAGAGGCTGGGCAGAAGGATCGCGATCACCACCGCGATGATCGCCACGACCATCAGCAGCTCGACGATCGTGAACGCGCGCGAGTTGGCCAGTCTGCGTGGCATCTTTCCACTTGCTCCAAGGAGCCTGACGTGATACTGGGCCGTATCATAGCTAATCCCGGAATAAAATGGAATAGCTGCGTCAAGACCAGTTGAATTTCCCGTGCAGGAATCGAAAATCCCCTTATGCGGGGTATGGCTCCCAACCGCACGCAGCGACCACCGGGTGTGCATCTGCTCACAAACCCCCTGGCGCAATCCTATCAGCCGCAGCGAATCCGCGGCGCCTTGCTCAGCGTGCTCTGGAATCTCCTGTGGCTGGCCATCTTCCTCTTCAGCGGCCTGGCCGCCCAGCTTAACAGGGCCCTTGTGCCCGTAACCGGCCGATATGTCGATGCGGCCTACCTGGCTTGTTTCTACGCCCTTTACGCCATTCTGAATCTCCCCCTGGACCTCTGGTACGGCTATCTCCACGAGCGCCAGTTCGTCCTCGTCAAGCAGGGACTGCGCCACTGGGCCCGCTCCTGGCTTATCGGCATCGCCCAGCACGCCATCCTTTTTCTCGTCGGCTGCACGCTACTCCTGGCCGCCCAGTGGCACTTCCCCGCCCAGTGGCTCTCGGCCGCCATTGTCTTGATGCTCCCCGTGCTTCTGGGCTCAACCTGGTTCGCCGCCGACCTTATCCCCCCCGGCCTTTTCACCTGGGAGCCAGCCGACGATGCCACCCGCCAGCGCCTGGCCGCATTGCTCCCAGCCAATGCCGACCGCGACCTGCCGCCCATCATCCTCTTCACATCCGACGAAGGCCGCGATTTCTCCGGCGGGCTGGCCGGCCTGGGCTCGCGCCAGGTGCTGCTGATCTCGCGCCCACCATCGAGCTGGCCTCCCCCGCCGCCCTGCGGTTCATCCTTCTGCACGAGCTGGGCCACCGCCGATCCCATCACCTCATCATCGCGACGCTCGGCGCCTGGCTCTATCTGGCCGCGGGCCTGCTCCTGAGCAATGGCCTGATCCAGCGGCTCGGCGGCGTCGCCGCCTCCGGCCTGTACATCCCCTGGCTGGCGATGTTCCTGACCCTGTGGATGTCCCTGGGATACCCGGCCATGGCCTATCTCGGCCGCCGGCTTGAATACCAGGCCGACCGCCACTACCTCGATCACGGCGGCACGCTTACCGAGATGCAGTCGGCCCTGCAGGAACTCTCCGAGCGCAACCTCGCCCGCACTGACACGCGCACGCGCCGGCAATCGATCTTCGAGTCGCTGCCGACGCCCTCGCGCCGGCTTGCCGCGGCGGAGGCACATGTGAGGGGGTTGAAGTTCGAGATATGAGGCTCGACCCAGCTCGCTCCGGGCCCCCGTAGCCCGTGCCCAGCCAATAGCGTCCCTCCGACAGCGGCCGCAGGCTCTCGAAGCGGAACACGCTGTCCCAGGCGAGATCCCCAACACCATCGAGCAAGACCGACCTCCCGCGCAACGCCGGGGCAGTCAGGCTGGTATCAGCCCAGAAATCGTAGGAACTGGGCTGCTTTCCAAGATAGAGGCCCGCGTTGAAGACGCTGGGATGGTCGGGGAGATAGAAAGCATAGAGCGCCGCAGTCATGTAATAGCGCGAGACAATCAGCGGATCGCGCTGGTCGCGAGCCCGGATCGTCGCGCGGACGACCTGGAGCCGGTCAGCGCGCTCCCGGTGGCCGGATACGCGGGGAAGGACCGACTTGCTGATGACGCTTCCCACGCCCGGAACCCGGGCAAGCATGTTCGGAAAGGAAAGGACAAGCCATGCCACGATGCCGTAGCCGACGAGAGTGTTCCAGGCTGTATTGAACGGCGTATCCGGCCGTCGCCGCAGCCAGCCGACCTTGGGCCGCGGACGCCGCGGATCGCTGCGCCATGCGACGAACAGCGCCCGATATCGTGACAACCCGGCCACCGCGGGCTCAGCAACGAGCACGACTAGAGGGACAAACGACGGCAGCGGCCACGATCCAAGGACCGGCTTGACGAAGCTCAGGGCGATATAGAACGCAATGCTTGGGATGGCGCAGCACAGCAGGCCAAGCCGCATGGGCCATCGATCGGGCTCGGCGCGCCTCGAGCGAACGGCTTGGGCGCACGCGAACGCCATGAGGCCAATGGCGGCGGGCCCGATGGCGCCGATCTGGGCCCCGACGAGCGACAACACCCAGAGCGGATTGTATCGCCAGCCGGTGCTGCGCACCTGATCTCCGCCCATTCCGACGTGGCCGAGCGTGTGCGCCAGCGTGGGCCAGCCGTGGTGGTGGTTCCAGATGATGATGGGGCTGATCACAATCAGGAAGACGATGGCAGCCAAAGCGAACTGGAGCAGCAGACTTGCGTGCCAGCGCAGGTGGCGCCGCCGCACCACAACATACAGGACAATTCCAAGGAGAAAGACCAGGGTCGACTGCTTGAAGAGGAAGCCGATCCCCAGGAGCAGCGCGATGCCGAGTGAGTCAACGAGCGTTGACTGGCCGGCCTCCCAGCGCCGCAAGAGGCGCAGGGCGGCGACCGAGAGCACGGCCCAGCCGAAGACCATGACGCTGTCCTGGGTGCAGAACTGGGCATTGGCCTGGAAGGCCGGCAGCAGGCAGAAGATCAGCGCCGCCACGAACCCGGCGCGTGGATCGCCGCGCGCCGCACCCATCGCCAGCCGTGCCACGACCAGTGCGGTCAGCGCCGAGAGCACGGCCGCGGGCAGCCGCACCGACCATTCGTGGATGCCGAAGAGACGTGTACTGGCCGCCACCAGGTAGGCCTGGCCCGGCCCCTTCTCGTAGTAGCACAGGTCCGGGTGCCTGGACCATTCCCAGTAGTAGGCCTCATCGCCAGACAGCTCCAGGGGCGAGAGCCAGACGAGGTAGACGATCCGTACGGCGAGGACCAGCACGGTGAGCCCTGCCGTGAGGCGCCAGGTCGCCCAGGCAAGAGATGCGCGGTCGCATGGGGTATCGTCTGAAGTCAGGACACTCATGGGATGTGGACAACCTCGTTCTCGCCCTGGGCTGGAGGGTGCGCTGTCTCACCGCGCTCGCCCGCGCCGGCGGCCGGTCCATTCGTGATGTCGCGCATGACCGGATCGAAGCTCGCCAGCGGCGCGGACATAAGCGGCGGTGTGCGTACCACCCCATACACGGTTTGTGACGCCAAATCGGAAGAGGCCGGCTCGGCGCCGGCGGCAGACTGACGATGTAGAGGGGCCGGCCCTTGACCTCTTCGAAGATCCGACCGACGTACTCGCCGAGAATGCCGATGCCCAGGAGGATGCCGCCGCCGATGAGGCACAGGACCGCCATGATGGAGGTCCAGCCGGGGACGTTGTACAGCCCGAGCAGGCTCCGAATGACGGCATAGGCGCCGTTGACCAGCCCGAGGAGAGCCAGCAGCGTTCCCGCGATGAGGCTGATGCGGAGGGGGACTGGCGAGAAGGAAATGGCTGCCGTCCACGCGAACCGGAGCATCTTCCGCAGGGGGTATTTCGTCTTGCCGGCCGCGCGAGCCGGGCGATCGAATGGCACGGCCGTCTGCGGAAAGCCGACCCAGGCGATCATGCCGCGCAGAAAGCGGTGCGTCTCGCGCATCGCGTTCAAAGCATCGAGGCAAGGGCGCAACACCAGCCGGAAGTCGCCGGCATCCGGCGGCAGATCCGGATGTACGAACATTCGCATGAAGCGATAGAAGGCCCAGGCCGTGGCGCGTTTGAGCCATGACTCGCCATCGCGCGAGCGACGCTGGCCATAGACGACGTCGTAGCCTTTGCAGTACGAGGCGAGCATCTCGGGGATGACTTCGGGCGGATCCTGGAGGTCGCCGTCCATGATCACAACCGCGTCGCCGCGGGCTTCGTCCAGGCCGGCCGTCACGGCGGCCTGGTGGCCAAATTGCCTGGCCAGGCTGAGGACTCTGACCCGGCGGTCGGCCGCGGCCCATTCGAGCAGCGTCTCAAGGCTGCAATCCGTGCTGCCGTCGTTGACGATGACGAGTTCGACGGGGCAGCCGAAGGATTGAAGACACCCCGTGAGCCTGGCGCGAAGCTGCGGGAGCACTTCCTCTTCGTTGTGGATCGGCACGACAAGGGACAGAAGGCGTGGCAGGGGGCGCGGTATCAGGACGTAATGAGGTGCTGGCATAGGTCGCCTCGACCGATCCAGTGCCAGCATAACAGACGCAGGATGAGAGTTAAATGAGTACAGGCATTCAAATTGCTTCCCCGCGAAGCCACCAGGATTCATGGCAGGCAGGTTGCGGCGCATGTTCTGCGCCCTCGGGTTGCTTGCTCGTGGCCGCCGTTATTATCAGAACCACTCAGGGCGCAATTCCCGCACGTCAATCGCTAAAGTTTGCGCGAGCGGTATTCCGAAGATGAGAACCGGAAAAGGGCCCGCCGCCCACGCGCGACGGGCCGGCGGACGAACGGATTCGCCCGCTCCCACTCTCGACAAGGAGGTTCGCACCACCCACCAGTCCCTATCCTGCCGAGGCGGAGCTCCGGCTCAATCCTGCCCTGAAAAGTCATTTGCCTTGCGTCCCGCGCGGAACCGCGCGGCCGCCAATCTCGAACAAGTCATGCGGCACTAAGGACAGCGCCGCGTATTGCGGCCCGATAGCGGGCCGTTGTCACGGAGGATTTTATGAGTCGGATCAACACCAACATTTCGTCTCTCCAAGCCATCCGTCAGCTCAATCAGAACAACAACGACCTGGCGACCAGTCTCCAGCGGCTCTCCAGCGGGTTGAAGATCAACAGCGGCAAGGACGCCCCCGCCGGGCTGATCGCCAGCGAGACGCTGCGCAGCGAAATCACGGGCATCAACCAGGCAATCGACAATTCCGGCCGCGCCCAGAACGTGCTCAACACGGGCGAAGGCGCCTGAGCGAAGTTTCGGCGCTGCTGCTGGAAGTTCAGGGCCTGACGAACCAGGCCGCGAACAAGGGCGCCCTGTCGTCGGATGAGATCGCCGCCAACCAGCTCCAGGTGGATTCCATCCTGACCAGCATCAATCGCATCGCCAACACGACGCAATTCAACGGCGTGAAGCTGCTCAACGGATCGCTGGACTACACGACGAGCGGCGTGAACCTGGCAGATTTCGCCAACGTCAAGGTGAACGCAGCGCCTGCCCGATTCCAATCCCGTCGACATCGTGGTCGCGGTGACGCAGTCGGCCCAGACGGGCAAGATCGCCTATACGAATGGCGCGCTGGGCGCCGGAAACCCCGTGACATTGCAGATCTCGGGGAACCTTGGCACGGAACAGGTGAGCGTGCAGGGCGGCACCGACGTCGCGGGCATGGTCGCGGCGATCAACCAGGTGAAGAACGCCACGGGCGTGTCGGCGGCGACGAGTGGCACGGCGCTGGTGCTCAACAGCATGAATTACGGCTCCGATCAGTACGTGTCGCTTTCCACAGTCAGCGGCACGTTCGTGCCGATGGCCAACAGCAGCTACGGCCGCGATGCTGGCGTGACTATCAACGGCGCCGCCGCGGAAGCCAACGGGCTGAATGTCAGTTACCGGTCGAACAACCTGGACATACAGCTCGACCTCACCGCGGCCTTCAACACCGTCGGCAACGACAGCTTCTACATCACCGGCGGGGGTGCGCAGTTCATGCTGGGCCCGAAGGTCACGGAGGCCGACAAGGCCTCGCTGGGCATCGGCTCCGTTGCCGCCGGATCGCTGGGAGACACGACCGACGGCTTCCTGTCGACCCTCGGCACGGGCGGGGCCAACGACCTGGCGAGCGACAACCTCGTCACGTCGCAGCGCATCATCGAGAAGGCCATCACGCAGGTCGCGACGCTTCGCGGCCGGCTTGGCGCCTTCCAGAAGGAAGTCCTGTCGTCCAACATCAACAGCTTGTCCGTCGCACTTGAGAACGTTACAGCCAGTGAGAGCGACATCCGCGATGCCGACTTCGCGTCGGAAACGGCCGCAATGACGCGAGCCCAGATCCTGGTCCAGGCCACCACATCGGTTCTGGCCCAGGCCAACGCCAGCCCCCAGAACGTCTTGGCGCTACTCAAGGGCTAACCGCGATAGCAGGATAGGCACTGGAAGGGCGACCCGACCATCGGGCCGCCCTTTCTGTTTCTTGTAGCACAGGCGTCCCGCCTGTGTTTACGCCCGCATCCACAGGCGAGACGCCTGTGCTACGACATTTTCCGCAGGCGGCGCGCCGGCTCTCTGTTATCCCCATCGAGCTTGGCACACCGCCCCCAGGGAAGCGCCGGCACCAGGGAGACGTGCATTAGGGCTGCTGCGAAGCCCTGCCAATCACGGCGCCAGCCGTCGGCCAGGGACATCCTTACTCGGTGCGCCCCTTCGTCACGACTTCCTGGCACAGGCACGAGCTCTTGATCTTCACGTCTGCCTTGGCCCAGACCTTTGCGAATTGCGCCTGGTACATCTCCGCTTCGTCGGCTTTGCCAAGGATGCGCAGGGCCTGGGCCAAGCCGAAGAGGCTCCAGCCGTTATTCGGCAGCCTGGCCAGGTCGTGGCGGTAGACCTGCTCGGCTTCGGCGGGCTTGTTGGCCCGCAGCAGCGCAGCGCCCAGGCTGTGGCGGGCGGGGATCATCCACGCCGGCGGCTCGTCGTAGTGGAGGTTGTCTTCGAGTTTCACCGCCTCGCGCAGCCTGTTGAGGCCTTGCTCGGTCTTGCCTTCACGGAGGAGGATCTCGCCGTCGATCATCGTGCTGGCCAGCGTGCAGATGGCGGGCATCGGGTTGTTGTGGAAGACGGCGCCGTCGGGGATTTTCTTGATCCCCTCCAGCCACAGCTTCTGCTCGGCCCGGGCCTGCGCGGTGTCGTCCTTGGCGGCGCAGGCGATCGCCCGGGCGCCGTGGTGGAAGGCGTTGGTGAACGGCATGTACGACTTGTCCGGCTGTGGGGCGGCAAGGATCGCGTCCCACATGCCGAAGCGCACCATCACCTCGTCGGGCATAGCGCCGAAGCCCTCGATCATGATCGAGAAATCGCGGACGAAGTTGTCCGGCAGGCTGGCAACCATCGCATTGATCTGCTGCAGCGCCAGCGCGCTGGCCGGTCATCAGCGCCGCGTAGGCCAGCATGTGGTAGTTGTGGGCCTCGTAGAAGATCAGCAACCCCTTGGGCGGGCCGGCGATCTTGTGGTAGGCGATCGCCGAGTCGATCGCCTTGGCGTTCCAGTTCGACCGCCTTCTGCCACTGGCCGACGCGGATGTCGATGTGAGTCGGCATGTGGACGTTGTGCGCCAGCCCCGGCTGCAAATCGCGCAGGCGATCGGCAGCGGCGACGGCCTTCTCCGGGTGCTGGCTGGCCTCCAGCGCGTGGATGTACAGGTGGTTGGCGAACGTGTGATTGATGTTGAGCTTCATCACCGCCTCGAGAGTGGCGACGATTTCGTCGGTGCCGGGGTTGGGCGAGCCATCCTTCATCCACTGGTTCCACGGCGACAGGTCCATCATTGATTCGGCGAACCACGCGCCGACGTCGGCGTCATCCGGATGCTTCTCCCAGACCTTCCGCATGGCATCGGCGTAAGCGCGATCCAACGGCGAACGGTCTTCCGGCTGCGGGTTGGCGTAGCGCATGGACAGCGCCTCGATCAGGTCCTTCTCGACCTGCGTACACCGGCCGGCATTCTCCCTGGCCAACTGGAGGTTCTTCCAGGCGGCCTCGGCGTTGGGCGGCGGCACGAGCGGGAAGTTGACGTGCGGCCCGTTGGCGTAGGCGATACCCCAGTACGCCATCGCACAGGTGGGATCGAGTCTGGCCGCCTGCTCGAACGAGCGGATGGCGGCGCTGTGGCTGAACCCGTAGAGGAACTGGATCCCCTGGACCACGTACTTCTCCGCCTCCGGGTTGGCGGCGGTGACCTTTCGGCCGGTGGTGCCTAATCCTTCGTAGAGCGGTTCGTCCGCGGCCCGCATCGACGCGGCGACGAGAGTGACCCCCAGTATCACAACGGCCAACCGAGTGATGGCTTTCATGGCAACTCCTTTTGGTTAAGACTTGAGACCGAGAGCACGGCCACTATGGGCACGCCGAACCGAGATCGAATTGCAGATTTCAGTTAGTCTTGCGACACTTTCTTAATGAGCAGCAGAATAAAATGCTGCAACACGGCGCCGAGGCCGATCCGGACAAAGCCGTGCGGGCACTGCGAGCGGAAAGCTCTTGAATCGACCGCGCCGAAGGCGCAGAACCGATCCCGCCCACATCACTGCCCGGTTTCCCACGCAGATCCGTGAGCGTCGGAATTCTGCCCGGCTCGCCAGCCGCTAATTCGCAGGGCTACTGCGGGCAGAACGATTAGAAGGTGAGCAATCGGCATGCCGACACCGCACCCGCCAAGGCATTCTCAGCGAGATTTCGACGGCGCAGGTCTCACGTGTGCGCCTGGGCCGGCTCGGAGATGCTCCGGGGCTTCGCGGCACAGGGGTTCGCGGCACAGGGGTCATAGTTCCTTCATCGCACCCGCCCTGCAATCGCGCGCGGCCAGCGAGCTCCATCGCCACCGCTCCGCGCGCCTCACCAGCTTCGCCCGCAGCGCATTGGGCTCCACGTACCGGCGGACGCTCAGAAGATGCCCATCCTTCTGGGTCGCCAATGAGCACGGCCCATTTGACTTGGCGATGTTCCCTTCGACAATCTCGGCTCCATGAGGATGCTTCCCCCATCACGCCGGCAGATCCTGGCGCGGTCGCTGGCCGCTGGCACCGCGGGCGCAGTGCTCAGCGGCTGCACAATGGCGACGAACTCTGGCGACGACGCAACTCCGGAGCACAAGATGAACACGTTCACCGTCGGCAAAGGCAAATACGAAGGCGCCACCAACGCGGCCATTCAGCGCGCGGTCGATGATGCCGCGGCGGCCGGGGGAGGCACGGTGATCGTGCCGCCGGCCGTCTACACGATGAACGATGCGCTGCACCTGCGCAGCGGCGTGCGGATTATCGGCGAGAAAGGCGCGGTCCTGCGCAAGGCGGCCAGCCAGGAGAGCAAGATCCCCGATTTCCTCGGGTATGGGCATTACGAGGTCACGGTGGTCGATCCTGAGAAGTTCCCCGTTGGCACCGGCATCCACATCCTCGATGACCAGTCGGGCGGATTCTATACGACCGTCGCCACGGTCATGGCGCGCGAGGGCGAGCTGTTGTACATCAACCGCATGCTCAACCATGATTACCACGTGAAGCGAAATGCGCGCGTGGTGTCGGTGTTCCCCGTGATCGAGGGCGAGAATGCGCACCGCGCCAGCGTCGAGGGATTCACGCTCGATGGCAACGCGGCCGAGCAGTCGATGACACTCAACGGCTGCCGCGGCGGCGCGGTGTTCCTCATCCAATGCCACGGCGTCAAGATCTCGAATATCGAGGCGGCCAACTACCGCGGCGATTCCATCAGCTTCCAGCAGTGTACGGACATCAGCGTCGAGAACTGCCACGTACACCACAACGCCGGCCACGGCCTGCATCCGGGCAGCGGGAGCGTGCGCTACGTGATGCAGGGCAACCGTGTGTACGACAACAGCGGCTGCGGGTTATTCTACTGCCTGCGGACGACGCACTCGATCTGCCGGAAGAACACGCTGGAGAACAACGGCCAGTCGGGAATTTCCGTCGGCGAGCGGGATACGAATCACCTGATCGTCGAGAACGTCATTCGTGGAAACGCCGCTGAAGGAATCCTCTTCCGCCAGCCCGACCGGCGCAGTGGTGACCAGGTAATCATAATTAACAACGTTATTGGTCCCGATAGCGCCAAGAGCGCGCGACCGGAGATCGACATACCGGCCGGCCTGCGGCAGATCGTGGTTCGGAGAAATCAGATCACGCCCGCGGAGAAATGCGCTGCGATCCAGGTGGCCAAGGGCTGCGAGGCGATCGCGTTCCAGGAGAACACAGTGGCCGGCCGGCCGCAGCAGGCCGGCGACATCGCCGGCGAGACGGCGCTGGTGCAGACGGCGGGCGATGTTGAACTGCCGCCGGTGGGACCGTCAGCGCTGCCACTGGATGGGGCGAGGCATCTGAATCTTGGCCAGTTAAGAAAATGGGAAGCCTAGACTAGATGGGGAGGCGTTTGCAGTTGGGCCGGCAGGTCAGTCCCAGTAGATAGCACTCGCCCGAATGTGAGCGTTGCGCATGATCGAGGATGATTGGCCACCACCTCATCAGACGCCAGGCCTTCTCCAGCGTCTTGCACTTGTGCAGTGATTTGTCGAGCAGGAACACCGTGAAGCCTGATCGCCGTCAGCGCCTTGCGCTCATGCGGCTTTGTTCGCATCGAAGTGTCCGCCGAGAGGATTACCCAATCGCCCTCTTTCCTCGGCGTTTCAATCCACACGACATCATCCACGCCCTCGGGGAAAGCCTTGTCGGGAAAGCGATCCTGCAAGTGTACCACGTCATGCCCAAACGGCCGAGCGACCGCGTTGAGCATTTCCGCGAGGCATTTGGGTGCGCAGTTGTTGAACGAAGAATTTCAAGCCGCCAATCGGTCCTCGAACTCAGTGGCATCGCGGACCGCCCGTATATCCACACCGTACCATCGCGCTACAAGATCAGCAGAACCTTCCGCACGAAACGCCTCCGCGAGGACGGCCGTGGGAATGCCCCTGTCGTTGACGATGGGCTGCCCAAAGCTGCGCCGAGGATCGACGACCACGCCGCGGTTCTGCCCCAGCGGCCACCAACGTGCCGCCTGGTGCCGCACAAAGTCCAGGTTGATGAAATATGGCTTGATGACCTGCTCGAAAGCGAACTGGCTTTTCGCCAGGTTGACCAAGTATCTATCATTGGCCGCTTCGCGGTCCATGTAGTAGAACAGATCACGGCCATCGGTGCGGAAGCGGTCATCCGCAAACGGATGATCTGTGCCAAAGAGCGTTCTGGCCTGGGACTGAGCTTGCCGAATCCTCTGCCATGATATGCCCCGCTCCCGCAAAGCACTCACGACGCGCACTTCCATCAGATCGAGAAAACCGAGCGCCGCTTCACCGTGAAGAAGCGGTAGCTGACGTTGCCACTTCGGCGGCGACTGCTTGAACTGGCCGTTGTTGGCATAACGATAGCCGACCAGCCAGCGCCGGATGCGCGCGGAGGCGACACCCGAGAGCCGGTGCGCGTCGGGCACGGTGTAGATGCCTACGCCGATCAGTTCATTCGCTGCAACCACTGAGATTCTCCGGCATTTTCAACATCGACCGTGATGTCCAAATCCGATGAGGGATTATACTCTACCTGCTGCAGAAAGCTCCAGTGAACGACCAATGCTCGCAAGGTGACAGACCCGATGAAGCCTTTGGCCACATACCACGAGCGACTTGTGCCTGTGAGTCGATTCTTTGAGTTGTACGAAGACCGCGTCGAAGTCCGCGCCAAGTGGCTTTTCGGGCGGGAATACCGGAGCGTCGTCAGGCTCGATACGCTCAAGAGCGAATACCGCCCGCTGAAGATCCGACTGCGCTGGTTTCGTTATACATCCTGGGCTTTCGCGGCCGGCGCGGTGATGACCGCCATGGCCATCTACCCGTACCACGGGGAGAAGCTTTCGCCGTGGGCCTGGGCGGGGCTGGCGATCGCGGTGCTGGGGTTGCTCGGCATCGCGATCACATATTCAAAGGTGGATTTCGTCCGGTTCGACCCGGCCAGCGGCCGGCGCGGCGGACTGGATATCGCGCGATCCGGGCCGGACGCGGGGAGGTTTCAGGAATTCGCGGAGAAGGTGAGGAAGCAGATCAGGAAGGCGTAGGTCAGCTTCACGCAAGCCGCGCCTTCAGTCTCTCCTGCACGAGCTTGGGGTTGAGCCCCTTGGTGCTTCGCATGATCATCCCCACCAGCGAGCCCAGCGCGGCCTGTTTGCCGCCCTTGTAGTCCTGCACCGCCTTGGGGCTCTGCGCCAGCAGGGCGTCGATGGCCGCATTGATCGGGCCGGTGTCGCTCGTCTGGATCAGGCCCATGTCGCCGGCCAACTTTTCGGTCGGAGCATCCTGCTGCATGAGCTTCTCCAGAAGCGGCGGCGCGCTGCTCGCGGCGATTCGGCCGGTGTCCATGAGCTTCGCCACTTCGGCGAGGCGCAGGAGAGATGCCCAGCGTGGCGATAGTCCGGCCGGTCGTATTGGCGAGCTGGCCGAGAACATTCACGATCAGGTTGCAGGCGCGTTTGGCATCCGCGCCGACCGAGACGCACTGGTCGAAGTAGTCGCCCGTGGCGCGGTCGGCCGCCATCGCTGCCGCGTCGGCTTTGGATAGTCCAAGTGAATCGGCGTATCGAGCGCGGCGCGCCGCGGGAAGCTCGACGATCTCGCTTCGCAGCCGCTCCAGCCACGCATCATCAACGATTACGGGCACCAGGTCGGGGTCGGGAAAATAGCGGTAGTCGTGCGCCTCCTCCTTCTCGCGCTGAAGGAATGTAGTGCCCGTGGATTCGTCCCACCCGCGCGTGGCTTTTCGGCCGAGCTCGCCGGTCTCGACCCAGTGCGCGAGCTGCCGGCGGACTTCGTAATCCGTCGCGCGCTCCAGCACCGAGAAGCTGTTGAGGTTCTTGATCTCGGTGATGGCCGTCTTGTGGACCTGGCCGTCTCCGTCGGTGATGTGGACGTTGATGTTGGGCTCGAAGCGCATGTGGCCCATCTGCATCTGCGCCTCGGAAACGCCCAGGTGTTGCACGAGCCGCTGCAGTTCCTGCCCGAACGCCGCAACCTGCCGGCCGGTCGTGAGATCGGGCTCGGTCACGATCTCCAGCAGAGGGGTGCCAGCGCGGTTGAGGTCGACGATGGTCCAGTCGATCGGATATCCACCGGGGGCTTCGTGCAGGAGCTTGCCGGCATCCTCCTCCAGATGGGCGCGGCGGATGCGGATCCGCGCGGGGGGCTCGCCATCGGTCGAGATGTCGAAACTGCCGCTGTGGCAGAGCGGCAGGTCGTACTGGCTGATCTGGTAGTTCTTGGGCAGGTCGGGGTAGTAATAGCTCTTGCGGTCCCACTTGGTGAAGCGGGCGATCTGGCAGTTGAGGGCCAGGCCGACCTTGATGGAGGATTCGACCGCGCACTTGTTCATGACGGGCAGCACGCCGGGCAGGCCCAGTACCTGCTGATCGACCAGCGTATTGGGCTCGGCGCCGAAGGCGTTGGCCGCGCCGGTGAACATCTTGGACTTGGTGGCGAGCTGGACGTGAATCTCCAGCCCGACGAGAACTCTGTAGGATTTGCAGACGCGCTGAGGCACTGGGGTGCTCCGGGTATCAGGCGGATACGGGCTAAAGCCCGCACTACGAACGACAGTCTACTGAGTGTGTGCGATGTGGCAACGCTGGCGCGAGACGATCCGGCGCATTCAGTTGTCGAAGATATTCGGATTCACCGGCCGAGTAGCCGGCGGCTCGACGATTGGCCGGGACGCGGGCCTGGGCGGCGTGAGCGGCGCTGGCCGGCTCGCCGGCGTTGACGGCGTGATCGACACCGACGGCCCGAGCCGATACACCCGGATCACGGGGTTGGTGAAGCCCCCGATGGGCCGATGGTCGGTTCCGGCCACGCTGTCCCACACCAACTGCGCCTCCCGTTCCTGGAGCAGCGACTGGTAGAACTGCTTGCGGCGGTCGTAATCCTCCTTGAGCTGGGGGATCGGAATGACGCTCGGATCAAAGTATCGCTCGTAGGCGCGGTCGATGACGGCGATGTACTTGACGCCGCTCCTGTTTCGCAAGGCGGCGACATCGGGCAGGGCCGGATTCTCGTCGGTCGGCTTGGGCAGGCGGATCGCATTTCTCAGCCTGCACCAGTCGTCGGCCGCGATCCGTTCGCCCTTGATGTTGGTCTCGACCCATCGGGCCACGCGCGTGCGACTGTCATTGGCGGGGTTGAACTGGTCGAGATAATCCAGGCACTGCGGCAATTGCGTCCCGAGGAGAAACGCCGCGAAACCCGCGGCGATGGTGATGCGGGCGATATTCGCGGCGGACGGCAAAAGCTCGATGACTCGCACGACGGCCAGCGCCATGAACAAATGCGCCGCCACGATCACCGGCAGGACGTATCGCGATTGCGGGATCACCGACCAGCAGATCATCGCCAGATATCCGCCGATCAACAGCACGGCATAAATGTCCCACACGCTGGCCTTTCGCGGAAACGCCGCCGCCATGATCAGGAACAGGACAGCGATGAGCAGGATCGGCGCGGAGGATTCCCGCTTGATCGCGTCCAGGAAGAACATATTGGGCCGGCGCATGGTCAGCCCGTAGTGGTCCAGTTGCGCATGGCGCTTTTCGTAATCCAGGGCCCTGGCGAAGTCCTGGCGAAGGCCGAATTTCTCCCAGAGGCCGGGCTTGTCGCTTGCGGGATCGGGCTTGGCCGACATGATCGCGCACTCGATGCCGCCAGCGCACGTGGGGTCGTTGTGTCTCACTGGCCTGGCCTTGCCCACGAAGCTGTATTTCAGCAAAAGCGAGTCATCATTGAAGGCATAGTGGTTGATGTGAACGACGACGAACAGGAACGCCGCTACGACGGGGATTGGCCGGAGAAGAAAGGCGAAATGCCGGAACGGCGGAGCGATGAAGAGGATCGGCACCGCCGCGATTGCCACATAAAAGCCCGCGTATTTTCCAGAGACCGCCAGGCCGCACGAGGCGCCGATAAACAGCAGGCTGAGGATTCGCGGGATCGGCCGGCGGGCATCCCAGAAGACCTTGGTGGCCAGCAGCGTGAGGCAGATGCCCATGACCAGGGCGGTGTCCTCCTTCATGTAATGCGCATTGGCCAGCAGCGATGGGCAGAAAAGCCCTGCGAGTCCGGCCAGCAGAAAGCCGAGCAGGCCGCCGAATTGGTAGCCCGTCAGCGCGATGACGACCACCGCGACGGCCGCGAATCCCGCGGCGGAAAGCCGGCCGGTCTCGACGACGTGCTGGTAATCGCGGGCGGAGTCGCGCGAGACGTGAAACGCATCGACGATCCAATCGGTGGCTTCCAGCAGCAGGTGCGGGTGGCGATGGTTGCGGATGTTGTTGACGATCTGCGTGGCCTTGCCGCGCTCATCGGGGTGCCACTCGTAGGGGAACGTATTCTGTCGCGTGTAGAAGACCAGGGCGATGATGAACAGCAAGATCGACGCCAGGGCGGCGATCGTTCGCGGGAGCCAGACGCTGGCGGCCGACGGCGCCGGCGCGGCCTTGGGCGACGGTGTCGGAGCTTCGCCCTCGAACGGATCGGTCGGTAAGATGCTCATCGGCGGCTCCAAGGTCTTCTGCCGTAGCTACAACACAGCGGCCGGCATGTTATACATCCAGTAGAGAATGCCGAGTAGCGAGTGACGAGCTATGGTTTCGATCCTTAGCCTATGGGCCTAGTCGGAGCCCGGGCCGAAGGTGACATCTAACAAACGAGCGCCCCGTGGATATTTTCTCTCTCCGTTTCATCAGCCTGGTTCTCCGCCTCGCCATGATTTCGGTGGTGGCGCCGCGCATCTTCAAAATCCTCATCCACGTCCTCCTGCCGCTGGTGGTGGCGGGGCTGTACTTCTATTTCGTGCAGCGACATGTGCCCTTTCGCGATATCTTCGAGTTTGATCGCGATGAAGGCATCAATCTCATGAAAGCGGCGCTGTATGCCGATGGCCAGCCGCTCTATACGAAGATCTGGAGCGATCAGCCGCCGGTGCTCACAGTTGTTCTCGCGAAATATTTCAAGATCGCCGGGCTTGACGTGATGAAGGCTCGGCTGCTGATTCTCGGCTTCGCGTCGCTGCTTATCTGGGCGTTCTATAACTGCATCCGCGTGACTGCGGGAACGGTGGCCGCGCTGTTCGGGACGCTGCTGCTGGTGATGACGCACGAGTTCGTGCGCCTGAGCGTTTCCGTGATGGTCGGGTTGCCAGCGCTGGCGCTGGCGATGACGGCGATCTACCTGCTGCTGCTCTATCCCCGGTATCCATCCCTGCTGCTGGTCGGCGGGTCGGGCGTGCTTTTCGCGATTTCGCTCCTGACCAAGCTGTTCACCGCTTTTCTGATCCCATTCCTGCTCCTGCTGCTGATCCTCTTCGGCATTCAGCGATGGAAGGGCGTGCTGGCCGCCGTGACGCCGCTGCTCACGTGGGTGCTGGCGCTGGCGGCAGCGATGGCTCTGATCGCGTGGCGGTGCAATGCGCTGGATTATCGCCAACTCGTCGGCACGCACATCAAGTCCGGTGTCAAGGGTGCGCAGGACGCCGAGAGCACGAAGATGCTGGCGGACATGGAGAAGCACGACTACGGCGACTACAAGGCGCTGGCCGTGCTGGGGCTTATTGCGACGCTGGTGTTTCTGAATTATGAGCAGGCGGCTGGGCGGGATCGCGTTTTACCTCGCCCGCGGCCGCCGTCCCCGCGGCGATCCTGTCGATCAATCCATCGCGACTCCTGCCCTTCTTCTGGCTGGTGGCTGGCTATCTCATTCTGAAGCGCCACTCGCCCGTCTGGTATCACCATTACATGCTGCTCTCGATCCCGCTGGCGTGGTGCGCGGCGTATGCGGTGGCGCCGATCGAGGACATGTTCCGGCGATCGCGCGGGCCGGGGTTGCCGGTGCCGTGGGTGATGCTCTCTGTCGTCCGGTTGGCCGTCGTGGTCCTGGCGCTCTCAATGGGTTTCGGGCTGGTTGAGATGAAGTTCGGCGCGAATGGGTATCCCAGGTTGGCGCGATGCTCCAAGGCGGTGATGCCGTTCCTCTCGGAGAAGGTCTCGCGGCTGCGAAACGCCTGCGCGTGGCTTGCGTATCCGCCGATGTCTGACCCGGCCCGGCGCACGTGGAAGCCGCCGGCGGGCGTGACGCCTGTCCGGGTCTTCGCGGTCGAGCGCTCGGGTGATCCCAAGTCCATCGAGCGGATGAAGGAGTTCGCATCGTCCACGAAATGGGTCTTCACTGATCGGCCGATGTACGTCTTCCGCGCCAACCTGCGATGTCCCCCTGAGACGGTGGTAGTCACCAAGAAGCGCCTGGCCGGCGACCCTGCCAACGCCGACCCCAAGACCAAGCTGACGATGGAAGACATCCTCAATGTCATGAAAGACTACAAGCCCCAACAGGTGCTGCTGGCCCGTATGCTGGCCAGCGAGCGCAGCCTGACCAGCTATATGCGGACGAATTACACGCTCGACCGCCGTGGCGCGGGGGAATCGTTTGGCGTGGTGCTGTATCTGCGGAACGATGTGAAATGACGGCCACGAGGTGAAGCGATGCCCAACGACTCCGCCGGCCCACAGCTTACCCCCGACCAGATCACCCGCTATCGCCGCCATCTCATCCTCCCGGAGGTCGGCGTCGATGGTCAGAAGAAGCTGCTCACCGCGAGGGTCCTTTGCGTAGGCGCAGGCGGCTTGGGCTCGCCGATCGCGCTCTATCTCGCCGCCGCGGGCGTTGGCACCATCGGCATCGCCGACATCGACGTCGTCAGCCCCAGCAACCTCCAGCGCCAGGTGCTGTTCACCACCAGCGACATCGGCCAGGACAAGACCGCTGCCGCCGCGCGACGGCTGAAGGACCTGAATCCGGATGTGAATGTCATCGAGCATCGTGCCATCGTCAATGCCAGTAACGTCATGCAGCTCGTGAGCGGATATGACATCGTCATCGACGGCACCGACAACTTCCCCACGCGATATTGCGTGAACGATGCGTGCGTGCTCCTGCGCAAGCCCAATGTCTACGGCTCGATCTTCCGCTTCGAGGGGATGGTCAGCGTCTTCGCGCCGCATCTCGATTGTGCCGCCAGTGCCCTCACTGGCGGAACCACACGCCAAAGACCGCCAGTGGGGCTACTTTCGGCACCCGAGCGCGGCCCATGTTACCGCTGTCTGCATCCCCAGCCGCCCGACCCCGGCAGCGTGCCGAGCTGCGCCGAGGCCGGAGTGCTCGGCGTGTTGCCGGGGATTATCGGCTCGCTTCAGGCCAGCGAATCCATCAAGCTGATCCTGGGCATTGGAGAGCCCCTCATCGGCCGGCTGCTCACGTTTTCGGCGCTGGAGATGGAGTTCCGCATGTTCAGAATTCGCCGAAATCCGCAGTGTCCCGTCTGCGGCGATAGTCCCACCATCACCAGCCCCATCGACTATGAGCAATTCTGCGGAGTGCCGACCATTGACCCGAAGTTGCTGGAAGAGACCCGCGCCGAAGCCCGTCGCGCGGCGAAGTCGGCAGGTTGCGCCACCGCCGCGGCAACGGACGGGCCGCCGCTGGATGCGCGGGCTGCCGATCTGCTACCGCTTCGACGGCGAGTTGGAGATCACCCCGCGCGACGTCAAGGCCATGCTCGACAACGGCCGGCCATTTCTCTTCATTGACTGTCGCCAGAGCAACGAGTATCAAATCACCCATATCGAGGGGACCGCACTGATTCCCCTCCAGCAGCTTGCGCAGCAGCTCGCGTCGCTGCGCCAACGTCGCAACGACAAGATCGTGGTGCATTGCCGCAGCGGCGGACGCTCGTTGCAGTTCGCAAAAATCCTCCGGCAGAACGGCTTTGCCGATGTGCGCAGCATGGCCGGCGGCATCCTGCTCTGGAACCGCGACATCGAGCCCGGCCGGCCGCAATACTGAGGAGAAACAAACCACAGATGAACACGGATGGACACAGATGTTTTCGGAGTGCGGGAACTTGTTCCCGCTTTGTTTTCGATCCTCGCGCGACGATCGAAAACAAAGCGGCGATAAATCGCCGCACTCCAAGATCCCCATCTGTGTGAATCTGTGTTCATTTGTGGTTCCAAAACCGCATGCCGCAGAATGAATCCAATTCGAGCATCTCCGCCGAGCAGATGAAGCTCGTGCTGGATGTGACGCGCCTGCTGGCCGTCACGCCCGATCTGGACACGCTGCTCACGCGCATCGCTGTCTCGGCCACGTCGCTGCTCCACGCCGAGGCGCCAGCGTCTTTCTGCACGACCCGCGCAAGCATGAGTTGTGGACGCGCGTGGCCCTGGGCGCCAAGGAAATCCGCGTCCCCGACACCGCCGGCATCGTCGGCCACGTGTTTCAGTCCAACGAGACCCTTTGCGTTCCCCGGCCATACGACGATCCCCGCTTTAATCGCGACATCGACAAGCGCAGCGGCTTCGTCACGCGCAATCTCCTGACCGTTCCCGCGCGCGACATGACCCGCAAGCAGATTGGCGTGCTCCAGGTGGTCAACCGTATCGGCGGCGACTTCACCGATAACGACCAGGCGATGATCGAGATCCTCGCCGACCAGGTCGGCGTCGCCATCCAGCGCCACTATCTGCACGAGGAAGTCGTCAAGGCCGCCGGCCTGCGACATGAGATGGACCTGGCCAAGAAGGTGCAGGAGGCGATGATCCCCCAGTCGCCCCCTGTGGTTCCCGGCCTGCTCGCCGTCGGCTGGACCCTGCCTGCCTCCATCACCGGGGGCGATGCCTACGACCTGTGGGCCATGCCCGACGGGCGGATGGGCATTTTCGTCGGCGACGCCTCCGGCCACGGCATCGGCCCGGCGCTGGTGGTCTCCCAGGCTCGGACCCTCGTCCGCGCTCTTTCCGAAGTGGACTGCGACCCCACCTGGCTGCTCAAACGCATCAACGCGAGACTGGCGAGCGACCTGGAAGCGGGGCGGTTCGTCACCGTCTTCCTCGGCTGCGTCTCGCCGCAGGGCAGCCTGAAGTGGTGCAGCGCCGGCCACGGACCCATCTTCCTGCGTAAGTCGGCCGGCGAACCCTTTGAGATGCTCGATCCCACCGCGCCGCCCATCGGCATCATGCCCGAGCTGGAATGCGACGTGGTGCCGGACGTGCAGTTTGGGTCGGGCGGAACCCTGGTTGTCATGAGCGATGGCGTGTTCGAAGCCCGCAATCCCGAGGGCGAGCTCTTCGAAGTGCAGCGCGTCCTCGACCTGCTCAATGCCGACCCGAGTTCCCCCGCCGATCAGATCCTGCGCGGTCCAGGAGGCCGTCCACGCATGGCAGGCCAAGGACGATCCCATCGACGACCAGACGGTCGCCATCATTCAGAAAACGTGACGCCAGCGGCGAGGCCGCAAGTCATTGCGCCTTTGCTTTCCCGCCGCCCTTGGCCGCGGCCGACGTCACATCGATGCGCGTGGCGGCGCTATCGGTGACGTTGGCACTGGCCTGGGAACCCGGCTTCAGGTCGGTCAGCTTCCCCTCCTGGCCGTCGATGAAGATCTTGGTGTCCGCCTTGACCAGCACCGCCGTCTCCTCGATCGCCAATTTCTTGCCCCCAGCCGGCTTGATCACGATGACGGTGTCGGCCTTGTCCTTTAGCTTCGCGACGGCCGTGATTTTCCCCTTGACGATGGCGGGATCGGTGGCGATCGCGCCGCCCTTGCGGCCGCCCTTGCCCTGCGCCACGCTCAGCCCTGCCGCCAGTACGAACACCAAAGCCATCGTCCACAGTTTCATCGCTCATCGCTCCTCGGCCGCCGGAAACGCGACCGGAAAAATCCCGGCGGCGGTCAGATGACGCGCCACGCGCGCCCACCTGCCGCTCACCAATATGAACGAGCGCGGAAGCGTTTCGTTGGTGCTACTTCAACGTGATCTCCTGGTCCCGCGTCATCTCCACCGCCTGCTCCTTCGCGCCCGCTCTGACCTTGTACGATGAGCATTCTGTCTTCTGCGCTACGTTCATCCTGTACTGCGCCAGCCGCGCAATCGCTTTGCCCCGCTCGTCGGCCTTGATCTTCTGGACTTCCTTCCCGTCCTTATCCGTGACTACAACCTCCGCATTCGGTTCAGCGTTGATCGTCAGCGTCCATCCCCAGGCATAGGTGATGGAATGGCTGTTCAGCTTGAACAGGTCGCCCCAGCCATCCATCGTGTTGGAGAAAAAGCCGAGATCGTTGGCCGTGTTTCCGCCGTCGCCCAGGGCGAATGGCTTCACATCCGCCGCCGTTCCCGGCGCCTTGACAAACGTGTTGCCCCAGAAGGTTGTGTTGCTCGCGTTACCATAGTCTGTCCCGACCCAGATCGCCGGGCAATTCGAGGTGATCCTGTTCCTGTAGATCTCGCCGCCGTTGGATGACGCGCCCACGAAGAACGCGAAAGCCCGGCCGCGGCCGCTGTCCTTCTGCTCGATCGTGATGTCGTTGTCGAACACCTCGTTGGTCCCGCCGCCAACGCTGATGAAGAATGCATCGGCCCGCGGGAAATAGCGGTCGTACTCGTCATAGCTCCTGCTCGAGATGTGGATCTTGTTGCGATAGACCTTGTTGCCGAAGCATCGCTTGTCGGGCGGATCGGTGGGCTTGGCGTCGTAGTCGCTGATGCGGATGGCGTTGGTGCTGTAGTTTGAGTAGCGATACTCGCAATTGGGCGGGGCCGACTCGATCTTGAAAACGTTGTCGTATACCTCCACGTCCGTCCCGCCGCCGATGTAGATCCCCGACCCGATCTTCGGCTCGAAGCGGTTGCGATAGACCTTGGTGCCACTCCGCGGCGAAATCGAGTAGTGGTTGGTGACCGTCTGGCCATTGACGAAGAGATTGTCGTGGATGTCCGGGCAGGCGCCGGCAAAATTCCCCTGGCCGCCGATGAACTCGCAGTCGGCGACCTCCGTCGCGCTGGTCACGTTCACGCTCATCTCGGATGTGTCGTGGCGGTTGATGATAAACGGCGTATCGATCTCGAAGCGGCATCTTCGCAGCGTGCCCTTGGCCAGCCTCGCCGCGTTGGCGTTGATGCCGGAGTTGACGATCTTGAGATTCTCCAGCACGACCGTCACGTCGGCCGCGTTGGACAGCACGCCCCACGTGCGGATGCCCGGCGTGCCGTTGCGGATGATGCCGTTCTTGATCGTGACCGTGCCGGCGCCTTTCACGAGCGGAATGCCTTCAACCGCCACTCCGCCGGCATCCTTCTTGTTGTAGTCGAAGAACGCGCACGGATACCACTTCAGCACGTCGTTGTACGTCGCCCACGGGCTGATGGCGCCAACGATGCCGATCCCGACATCCAGCGCTGGCCGGATGTCGCACTCGTCGATGAGGCAATCCGTGTCCGCCTTGATGCGAATGCGGTACTTCCCGGCCGAGACGTGATGCATGTGCGCGAAGAGCACGCCACCGCCCAGTTCCGGGTGCCGTTTCAACTCCGGCACCGACTTGCGATTCTCCTTGCCGCCTTTGAAATCGCAGGTGACCGGATTGCCCTTCTCATCATCCACGTTGATCGTGACCGACATCTCCTTCGTCGCCACCGCGCACATCGCATAGTACGAGCGATCCGCCAGCGGCAGATTGATGTACTGCGAAACGATCTCGTCGCCCGCCTTAAGCTCAAGGATCTTCTGCCCCACCATCGGCCGGACGGCGCTGGGGACGACCTTCGCTCCCGGCGCCTTGGAGACATCCCAGCCCTTGAGATCATCCTCGAATCCAAAGTTGGGGATGTGCTCGTATTTCCCGGCGGCAAAGGTGATCGTGTAGCCGTTCAGGTCCAGCGTGCCATCCTTGCCCAGGAAGATCGGCGTCATCTCGCCGCTCACGTCCGCCGTGAGGACATAGGTCTTTCCCACTTCGGCATATGTTCCCGGGCGCTGACGGCGATCTCGGCGGCGGCGGGTTTGCGATGGGCGATTTCCTGATATCCCGCCGCTACAGCCCACGATGACAGTGCCACAATCAGTCCGAGAATGGGTGCCATGCTCACGCCCGGCGCTATCGACTTTGTTTTGCCACGAGGGCCTGCTCGCCGGGTGTGGGCATGCCGACCATGCGGGGCGCCCGTCGCGCATCCGACGAGCATGCCCACGCCGGCCGAATCCAGCTCCTCCGACAAATGAAGCTCACTCGCGGCCGGCGTGGGCATGCCACCCAATGCTTTGATCCATCGCATGGGCGAGATTGTGCTACCAGCCTGAGATGAAGTCCAGTACCATCCACGCGCTTCGGTCTGGCGCTGGTCAGACCGGCGCCGTCGCGTCAGTGGTAGTCATTGGCAAGGCAGCCGCTGGGCCTCAGCCGGCCGGCGCCCTCGACAGCGGCGCACAGCGGCGTATAATGCGATGAATTGACGCCCAGGTGGCGAAATTGGCAGACGCGCTACTTTGAGGTGGTAGTGCCGCAAGGCGTGCAGGTTCAAGTCCTGTCCTGGGCATTTGCAGGGCGATCCGGAATGGGTCGCCTTCTTATTTTCTGCTCCTTCCACGCTTGACTACAGGCCGGATCGCTTCGAAGCTCTTCGGCTCGCACGGCCGGAGACCGTGGGTTTGGCTCGAGCTAACCGCATGAACGGAAACCGCATCATGACCAGCAAACTCGTAAATTTCGCGCTCGGCCTCGCGCTGATCGTTTTGGCCCAATCCACCTTCGCGGCCGAAGCCCAGCCGCCGGCCAGTCCCGAAGTCACGGCGGCGATGCAGCCTTATCTGGACAGCTACAAGCTGGCGGGGGTCATCGCCATCGTCGCCGATAGGAGCGGCAAGGTGTACTACCGGAATCTGCTGGGCTACGCCGATGTCGAGGCGAAGAAACCGATCAGCGAAGACAACGTCTTCTGGATCGCGTCGATGTCCAAGATGTTCGCCGGGGCATCCATCATGATGCTGGTGGATGAAGGCAAAGTCAGCCTGGATGACCCCGTGACGAAGTTCATCCCGCAGCTCAATCGATGGATGGTGGTTGCGGAAAAGGACGAGTCGCATGTCCTGCTGAAACCCGTGGTTCGCCCGGTGACGATCCGGCACGTGCTCAGCCACACGAGCGGGCTGGCCGGAAGTTCCGAGCTTCAGCAGGTCACGGGGTCGGACAGCACGCCGCTGAAGGCCCGCGCGCTCAGCTCCGTCACCGGCCCGCTCCAGTGGCAGCCGGGCGACAAGTACGCCTACGGCAACCAGGGGATGAACATCGCCGCGCGCATCGTCGAAATCGTCAGCGGCATGCCCTATGAGGATTTTCTGCAGAAGCGGTTCTTCGACCCACTGGGCATGAAGGAGACCACCTTCTGGCCCAATGAAGCTCAAGTTGCCCGGCTGGCCGGCGCATATGGTCCGAACAGGGAAAAGAACGGTTACGCCCAAGGCGGCCTGGGCTACTTGACCAAGCCGCTCAGCGACCGCGTTCACCGTTTTCCCGAAGCCGGGGGCGGCCTTTTCTCCACCACGCACGACATCTTCCGCTACGGCCTGATGCTGGCCAACGACGGCGAACTGGATGGCAAACGCTACCTGTCGCACGCGGCGATGGAGGAGCTGCGCAAGGAGCAAACCGGCTCGACGAAGGTCAACTACAGCCTGGGCTATCACCTCCGCAACGGCATGTTTGGCCACGATGGCGCCTATGGCACCGATCTGTCGGTTGACCCAAAGACCGGGATGGTGGCCGTCTTCATGGTGCAATGCAGCGGCGGCGACCAGTGGGCCGCCCGCGATTTGTTTCTCAAGACGGCGGCGCAAGTCTTTCCAAAATGAAGTTCGCGCGAGTCCGCTTGACCCTGCTATGGCACCCCGCTCAGGACAGAGACCGGACCGTTGCGCTCAGCGGCCGGTCATTCGCTCCAGCTTCTCGGGATACCGGGCACCTTGCACGGTGATCTTTGAAGCCGCGCTGTCAATCTCTCGCAGATCGTCGGCCGTAAGCTCGACCGCAACTGCGCCGATGTTCTCGTCCAGGCGATGCAGCTTCGTGGTGCCTGGGATCGGAACAATCCACGGCTTCCGGGCCAGCAGCCACGCCAGCGCGATCTGAGCGGGTGTCGCCTTCTTACGCTGGGCGATGCTGTCGAGCAGATCGATCAGGGCCTGGTTCGCCTTCATCGCCTCCGGCGTGAAGCGCGGCAGGGTGCTGCGGAAGTCGGAGCTGGCAAACGTCGTGTTTTCGTCCATCTTGCCCGTGAGAAAGCCCTTGCCCAGCGGGCTGTAGGGGACGAAGCCGATCCCGAGTTCCTCAAGGGTCGGTATCACTTCCTTCTCGGGTTTTCTCGTCCACAGCGAGTATTCGCTCTGTAGGGCGGTGAGCGGCTGAACCGCGTGCGCGCGACGGATCGTCTGCACGCCTGCTTCGGAAAGGCCGAAGTGCTTGACCTTGCCCTGCTGAATCAGTTCCTTCACCGCGCCGGCGACATCCTCGATCGGCACATTCGGGTCAACCCGGTGCTGATAGAGCAGGTCGATTGTCGCAACCTTCAGCCGCTTGAGCGATCCTTCGACGGCCTGCTTGATGTGCTCCGGCCGGCTGTTCAGCCCCGGCGCACCCGGCCGATTATCGCTGCCGCTCAGGTCGAACCCGAACTTGGTGGCGATCACCACCTGCTTGCGGAAGGGAGCGAGGGCTTCGCCCACGAGTTCTTCGTTGGTATACGGGCCGTAGACTTCGGCCGTGTCGAAGAACGTGATGCCGCGCTCCACGGCTGCATGGAGAAGGGCGGTCATCTCCTGCTTGTCCTTGGGCGGGCCGTAGGAAAAGCTCATTCCCATGCAGCCGAGGCCGAGGGCGGAGACTTCCAAGCCGCTTTTTCCGAGTTTGCGTTTCTGCATTGCTGATCCTTCGCTTGAACAAGGGATACCGATAGCGATGCTAACGACTCTCACTCCATGTGCATAGACTGATGGCGACGCCGCGTTCCCGCTCATCCGTCTATGGCTGTTCCATCCATTCCCGAGACGGTCCATCAAACAGAAGCGAAAGGCTGTTCAGAATATTTCGGCCCAGAACGCCGTGCCAACTGTCGATCAGCAGGAACTGCCCCCGAAAGGACTTGCCGAGAAACTGCAATTCGGCGGTGATGGCCGGCGCGGTGCTCTTTGCTCCGTCAAATGCTTCCAACTGATAATGCTTCGCGTCCGGCGATGCCAGCGGAGCGACGTGTGAGCGAGGGAGGAGGGACACATCCGCGCCTGTGTCGAGCAACATCGGCACGTCCTGAATCACCATGCCCAACTGCTCCGACTTCACGGTGACGAGCGCAAGCGGCGCCGGCGGATCGAATCGAGCGGCATCATACGCCTGCATTGCCCGTCTCCCGAACTTCCATCACGAAATCGGCCGCATCTTCCGGATGCGCCAGCTTCGGCGTGTGAATCTTCGCGGCGGGTGGCACGGAGCTCGCCTTTGTCTCCTCTTCGACGCTCAAATGAACGCAACTGCCCTCGGGCAGCGCCAGCGGCTCAAGCGGCCGGAATGCGCCGTGGATGAAGATGGCATCGACGTGACGGACCATAGAGTAATTCTAGCCGAGCGCTGTCATGTCGTCGAGACCGCGGCCATTGCTGAGGCGCGACGCGGACGTACAATCATCCCCGATCACGGGCACTGGTGGCCCAGGCCCGATCAGAGGCTTACAAGACGGAGGAATGCGAATGGCTCGAACTTGGAAGGCAGTCGTCGTAGCGATCTTGCTCGTTGCCTGCCCGGCGTGGGCGGCCGATGGGAACGGCAAGGTCAAGGTCTTCATCCTGGCGGGCCAGTCGAACATGGAGGGATACGGCCACGTCCGCACGCTCGGGCGGCTCGGGGATGATGCGCAGTATGCCCCACTGCTCAAGAAGATCCGCAAGGACGACGGGGCGTGGGTGGTCCGCGACGACGTGTTCTGCTATTTCCGCAGCGGCAAGACGGTCGGCCCGCTGAGCGTCGGGTTCGGCGGCAACCGCGAGTTCGTGGGGCCGGAACTCATGTTCGGCGCCGTCATGGGCGAGGCCCTGAAGGACCCGGTGCTGCTGATCAAGACAGCCTGGGGCGGCAAGGACCTGCACTTCGACTTCCGCCCTCCCAGCGCGGGCAAGCTGCCGTACGCGATCGATCCCGATGCGCTGGCCAAGCGGGGCGGCGAAAAGGCCGTCGGCGACTGCTACCGCAAAATGGTCGCCGACGTGCGCGACTGCCTGGCCAACCTGGGCAAATACTTCCCCACGCTCACCGGCAAGCAATATGAGATCGTCGGATTCGTCTGGTTCCAGGGCTGGAACGAAATGTTCGCGAGCAAGGGCTGCCCGTTCGACCAGATCATGGTGGATTACCCAGGCCTCTACGCGACGATGGTCGGCGACCTGGAGAAGGAGTTCGGCCTGCCCCGCCTGCCCAGCGTCGTCGGCGAGATGGGCGTCGATGGCGAGTCAGCGCGCGGCAAGACCATCGAGCTTCGCAAGGCCCAGGCGGCCATCGCGGATCGTCCCGAGTTGAAGGGCAAGGTTAGGTTCGTCCGCACCGCGCAGTTCTGGGACCCGAAGCTTGACGAACTCCAGGCCCAGGAGCGCGCGATCAACAAGCAGCAGAAGGATAAGCTTCGGCAGCAAGTCGCCGCAGAGATGAAGACCAAGCTGGAGGGCAAGTCGCCCAGGGAGCAGAACGACGCCATGAATCAGGCCCTGGACAAGGCCGTCCACGCCACGCCGGAATACAAAGCCTGGCAGGCCGAGTGGGACAAGATCGCCAGCCACTGGGAATGCCACTACTTCGGCAGCGGCCGAACCTACTGCCTCATCGGCAACGGCTTGGCCGAGGCCATGAAGGCGATTGTTGACAAGCCGTGATCTGGCAGGCCGTTCGCGCGGAGGCGATGTCCGACTTGGTTGACAGCACAGCAGCGGCTCCTCACGCGCCTCATCTTCCACAACACCTCTTGAACTTCTTGCCGCTGCCGCACGGGCCCGTTCAGGTATCATGGCCGTCCCTCAATCAGACTGCCGGATAGTCTAATCCATCTCGTGCCATCGACAACACGCCCTCAACGCAGTTGCTGGCCACCCCTTATGCCACATGGTGCCGGGGGATATCCCGCATCACCACTGTTCGCCCTTGGCGCCTTGCGCCTTGGCGTCTTGGCGGTTTCACGGGCGCAATCGAAAATCGGAAATCGAAGACTCCCGTCGGGTGTACATCAATCGGAGGGGACAGGTTATCGGAGGATTCGCATGCACGGGAAGAACATTGTGCTGCCGGGACTGCTGGGAACGCTGCTGGCGGGCGCGTGGGCGTTGGCCGATCCGCTGGCGGTCTTTCAGTGCCAGGAACGGGTCGGGCGCGATTGGCCGGCGGTGATGGTCACGTACAAGCTCGATCTGAAGCCGGGGCAGGCGCGAAGGCGATCTGCGGTTGATCAACACCGCTGGCCGGGAAGTCCCCTGCCAGCTTTGGCGCATCGTGAAGCACTCCGACGGCTCGATCGCCTCCGCGCGGATCAGTTTCAATACCGAGTTGCCGAAGGATGGGCGCTACCGCTATGAACTGCATGCGGGAAAGCCGGCGGCCAGTGAGCGTGCACGACAGCAACATCCGAGGGCGAGTTGACAATACTCGACAACGGCGTCGTCACGCTGCGCATGCCCCAGACCGGCGAAACCAAGTTCGATCGGCCGCTGGCCATGGGACAAGACCACGAGAAGATGCTGGCGGCCAGCGGCATCGCGCCGGGGCCGATCCAGGGCGTTCGGCTCGTCGATGGGCGATGGGTGGGCGGGAGCTATTTCTTCGCCGCGAATCCTCAACCGCGCCCAAGGTAACGGCATATACCTGTCGCATCACCGAGCAGGGCCCGCTGTTTGTCGAGGCGGCGATCCGCTACACATTCACGAACGGTGGCTGGTACGAGTTCACGGCGCGGATGCGCACCGGCGATCCGGCCATCCGCATCGATGAGCAATTCGACATGGGCCCGCCGGGGAGCATGTGGGACTATCGCCTTATGGTCTCGCTTGTGCCGCCAGTGCCCTCACTGGCGGTCCGCGATCGCTGGCTGCCGGACGCCGCCTATTGGATCACGTCCGAAGGGAAGGCTCAAGGGACGCTCGGAGCAATTCGCGGCGAAGATCGTCGATGCGGGTCTAACAATGGCCCCCGAATCCGGGAGCAGCGACATCGCCTACGACGAGCCGTTCAAACATATCTTCGACGTGGCGGTGCGCTATCCGTGGCATCCCAATGCGTATTTCTTCGGCCTGGTCAATACGGCCGACCTCTCGCGCGAGTCACTTTCGGCCGGGAAAACGCCGTTCATCGGTGTCGTGCCGATGCACACCGGCAACTGGCGCGGCTCGGTCGATCCGATGGATGGCGCCTCTATTCCTACAAGGCCGGCGATGTGTGCCTCAACTGGCGGCTGCGCCACAGCCCGCATCCGCGCAGCATGCTGCACACCGGCGAATACGATCCGCAGCTTCCGCTGACCTATTGCCGACGCCAGTGGGCGCTCATCGGCGGCGCAGTTTCAGCCATTCGAGAAACTCTGGAACTTCCGCGCCCAGCAGGGCTACGTCACGGCGGATGACTACAAGGACTGGCTGCTCGACTGGCCGGCCGACCCGAGCATTGAGTATCCGCGCCTGCTGTTCGGAAAGGCCGATGTGGCGCGGCTGAAAGCGCATCTCGACAAGTCCCCGGCGGCCGAGACATTCCGCGAATTTCTCTACGTCAACGAGACGGAGAAGCGCCGGACGCAGTTGTGGGAAAAGCTCACGCGCGGCGGCGAGTGGGACAGCCCCTGTGGCCAGGCCCGCAGCATCCTCGCTCGCGGCAACCCGCCATATCTTCCCTGGGCCATCGGCTATCGCATGTCGCAGATGGCCGGCTGGGCGGGCGACATGGACGAGTTGCTCAGCAGCCCCAATCTCTCGGCCGACCAGCGCCTGCGTCTGCGCCGTGACATCGCCGCCCTCTGCTATGCGCTGAGCGAGCCCGATGTGAATCCGCGCGGCTCGATGACTCACCTGGGCAATCCCAACATGCCCATCAACCGCTTCTGCGCGCTGGCGTGGGCAGCCGCGCTGATCCCCGATCATCCCATGTCCAAAACGTGGCTCGACATCTCGGCCAGGTACGTGCGCTACAAGCTCGCCATGAACACGGCGCCCGGCGGCACGTGGGGCGAGCTGATCACTTACTTCGACGCCAGCGCCCGCACCTGATGCAGACGGCCGGCGTGCTGGCGCGGACGGGCCGGCTGGATGAATCCACCGCGCGGCTGGCGGTGATGCCCGCGCAATTCACGCTGAACCTCCTCACGCCGCGCAACCCGCGCTTTGATGCGCGAGTGTTGCCGGGATGGGGGCACGAGGGCCTGGCGCAGGGCCTGCAATATCTCGTCGCCGCCAACACGATCCGCGGCATCGATCCCAAACTCGCGGCGTCATTCGTCTGGGCATGGGATGCCTTTGGCCGGCCGATGAACGGCCACCACGACGCCGGATTCAGCCCGCGCGCCGTGGCCAACGCCGATCTGCTCGCGACTCTCCCGGCCGGTTTCACGCCGCCGGAGCTTCGCAGCGCCTGGCTGCCCGGATTCGGCGTGAACATGCGCACCATGCCGGCGCGGCCAACGAAACGTTCCTCTCCTTCCGCCAGGGCTATTCGGTGAGCCACTGCGATTCCAACCAGGGCGATTTCTCGCTCTATGCCAAGGGTGCGCCACTTGTCGCCCTGAGCCTGGCCGGTTACGAGGAGCTGCAATGGGGAAGGAGCTGCAATGGGGAAGGAGCTGCAATGGGGACGTAAATAATTATGTCGGCGGGGAGCTGCAATGAGGAGCTGCAATGGGGACGTAAATAATTATGTCGGCGGGGAGCTGCAATGGGGAGGGAGCTGCAATGGGGAGCTGCAATGGAGCTGCAATGGGAGCTGCAATGGGAGCTGCAATGGGAGCTGCAATGGGGACGTAAATAATTATGTCGGCGCGCCCGCACCGCATTGTGCTCCACATACCGGCACACGCTCAGATCGAACGTCCACAAGGCCTGTTAGGGTGCGCACTGCGCACATCGACCGGCCCAGACGCCAGGATCCCCCGCTTTTCCCGCGAAGAACCTCACCAGCGTTGCGCACTGTTGCGTCAAATCAGACCGATTTGCGCATCGCCGCGGTAAGGTTGAGGAGCCTGCATCGTGCAAGTGCCCCTCAAGGAGTGCCCATGATCGCCGCGCCCGGCAACTCGAACCGCCCCCTTCACCCCACCGCCCCCTCCGCGCGCACTCGCCACCCGGCGGCCGCCATGCCTGCATCTGCTGGCAACCGGCCACGGGCATCCGCCCAGCCTCTCCTGCGACAGGGGGGCCGCTTCGTGCCCAGCGGGGGGCCACTTCGTGCCGCGCCAGGGTCGGTTTGGGATCGCTTTGTGCGCACCCAGGGTCGCTTTGTGCCGCCTTTTTCCTGGATGCATGTAAATACCTGAATGTCATTATCGGCCTTAAACCGCTCGCTGGAGCACACTTATGCCCAACCTGCCCGGAACAACTCGCCGAGAATACGAATTTCCACGATCATTCTGTCGCAATCTTGGCTGAATGAAGAACCCCAACGAAAGGAACCCATGATCCTCCCCAACGAAATCATCACGCCCGAATCCGAGACCCCAGATCTCGAAATATCAGTCGCCAATCTCCAATCTGAGATATTTGAAATCTGCAATCTGAAATCTGAAATCCCCGCGCCCGCCGATGCCTCCGTGCCTCCGCGCCTCCGTGGTGAACAATCCCTCTCCGACCGTCGTCTGGCCGCCAACCGCGCCAACGCCCTCAAATCCACCGGCCCGCGCACCCCCGCCGGCAAAGCCCGCTCCCGTCTCAACGCCCTCAAGCACGGCGTCTGCTCCGACACCCCCGTCCTCCCCAGCGAGTGCTCCGCCACCTTCGCCACCTTCCGCCACGAACTGGAATGCGACCTCCGCCCCCGCAACCCCATCCAGCTCACCCTCTTCCAGCGCATCGTCAACCTGACCTGGAAACTCCGCCGCATCCAGGAGGCCGAAAACCACCTGTTTGAAATCGAGGCCGCCAAGGTCCCGGCCGGCGAGGATGGCGCCCCGCCCGACCCCTGCCGTATCCTCGCCCACCGCTTCTCCGATGATCCCCACAACGCCTTCATCCTCCTGAATCGCTACGAGCAGAGCATGCACCGCGAGCTTCGCCAGCTCATCACCCGCTTCTTCTACGTCCAGAAACAAGTCCCCACCACCCCCTATTCCGATGACGAAATCCTGGAATCTGAAAGCCCCGATCTGAAATCTGAAATCTGCGATCTGAAATCCGATCTCCACTCCGCATCTCCGCGCCTCTGCGGTGAAACGCAGCGCCCGCCGATCGAACCCACAGATCTCCCCGCCCCAAGCCCGCAACCTCCCGCCGCGCCAGAGCTTGCGGATTCCATTCCCTCTCCCGCGCCAGCTCCCTTACGAAACGAAGCCATTCCCACCCTGCCCGACGCCGGCCACGAGGACCTTCCGCCATCCGACCCTCTGAAATCTGAAACTGTGAAATCCGAAATTCTGAAATCTGAAATCCCCTCCACATCTCTGCGCCTCTGCGGTGAAACTGAGCGTCACGCTTCCGCCTCAGGCCAAACGAACCGTCATCCCAATTGAAAATCGAAACTCAAAAATCGAAAATCCCCCCATGAAACCCGCCATCATCGCATTGACCTGCATCGCCCTCCTGCACTGCTCGGCCAGATCCGACGAATTCGTCGGCCCCTTCCCAAGCTGGAAGAATGTCAAGACAGACTACGGCGCCGTCGGCGATGGCAAGGCCGACGATACCGACGCCATCCAGAAGGGCCTCGACGATCTGCGTCTGCACAAGCAGTCGAATGTCCTCTACATCCCTCCGGGCACCTATCGCATCACCAGAACGCTCGCCACCCTGCGTAAGGCCCACACCGAGTGCATGGGCGTTGCCGTGATCGGCGAGGACCCAGCCGGCACCATCATCCGCTGGGATGGCCCGGCCGATCAGATCATGTTCCACTACGACGCCTGGTACTCGAAGATCTCCCGGCTGACGCTCGACGGGCGCGGCAAGGCCAAGGTGGCGCTGGCCTATGGCGGCGGGTTCTCCACGTACAACGAGACATCCGACATGGTCTTCCAGGATGTCGGCGACGGCATGGCGATGGCCACCGGCAACAACGGGCAGGCCGAGAATGAAGTGCTCCGCTGCACGTTCCGCCGCTGCTCGGCGCGGGCATCCGCACCAACAACTTCAACTCGCTGGATATCTGGGCGTGGTACTGCCTCTTTGAGGACTGCGGCTATGGCCTGTACAACGGCGCGGGCAACTTCCACGCGTGGCAGTGCGTCTTCCTGCGCTCGACGAAGATGGATATCGGCTCGGCCAATCTCATGGCCTTCTCGTTCGTCAACAACTTCTCGCTGGGTTCCAAATGCTTCCTCGACTGGGCCGGCGGACATTCGTGGGGCTCGCCCTGCTCGATCACCGGCAACCGCATCATCGACTGCACCGGCGACTTTTCCATCCGCCTGGGCAACGGCGGGCCATGGCTGCTGGCAGACAATGTCATCCGCAATCGCGAGGGCAACGCCAAGCCGGCCGTGGTTATGACCTGGGGCGATCAGGCGCTGATCGGCAACACGTATTGCGTGAATGACGCGGTTGTCACCAAAGGCCGATTCCGCCGGATCGATGAGAAGGTCGTGGCGCGAGATGCGATTGACGCGGCCATCCCCAAGCTGCCGCCGACGCCGCCGAAAGTCGCCCGGCCGATTATCGAGGTGCCGGCCGGCGCGAACGCCGACGCGATCCAGTCGGCCATCGATCAGGCCGTGAAACTCAAGGGACAGCGCCCAGTCGTCCACTTGCCGGTGGGCAAGTATGGGATCAGCCGCACGCTGAGCATCCCGGCCGAGGTGGATATCCAGTTGATCGGCGATGGCGCGGGCGAGACGGCAACCGTGCTGGAATGGACCGGTCCCAAGGGCGGCATCATGCTCGACCTGTCCGGCCCGAGCCGCGCTACCCTTCGCGATCTGAACCTGCATGCGCCGACGTGTACGGCACTCCGCGCAGAACTGCGATCAGATCGGCGGCCGGATTTTCGCGGATCAGCTCAATGTCAACAGCGCCGGCGCGGCGAAAGCCATCGGCGTCCACGTCAACGGCATCGACCGCGCCGACGTGCTGCTGCGGTGCCTGCAAGGCGGCGGATGTAGTGTCTGGGCGAAAGCCACCGGCGGGCGCGATCTGTCGGCCGGCAAGGGTGCGCCGGGCCAGGTCTCGATCATCACAGGCGCAACAGGGACCTCCGACCGGCAGTACGCGGTCGAGAACGGCGGCCGGATGGTCGTGCGCGGCGTCTATCACGAGGTCAGCGGCAGCGAGCCCCGCGCGGTAAGCCTCGCAGGCTCCGGTAGCCTCTGCATTGACGCCACGCGGTTCTCGTATCGCACTTCGCCCACGGTGCCGATGTTCGCGCTCGATGCCTTCAAGGGCCAGCTCACCGTGTTGACGGGGATGCTGTTGCCGGTGGACACCGCGCCGACGTCCCGATTCGAGATCGCGGGCGATGGGTCGGCGTGCAACATGCTGGCCATGGGCAACATGCTCTGGGTGAACGAACCCGATGTGACGTCCGGGAAAGTGCTGCTCAACAAGGCCAATCCACCGGCCCGCGCTGGCCTGCTGCTGTGCAACATGAATTCCGGCAAGCATCTTCCCAAGGGCTTCGCCACGCTGGATGAGGTGGGGCAGAGCGACGATGCATTCGTGCTGAGGATGGTCGCGCCGCTGCGCCAGAGTCGTGTGTGGTTACCCGATGTCGAAGCTCCCGCCGGCTGCACCGATGTGCGAATCCACCGAGTGATCGTCAACGGCGGTGGTGGGGGATGTGGTGTGGAGTTGGTGGGCGGAGAGGCGCGATGACCGATGATGATCAGGAGATCAGAGTCAAGAAGAGTTGGACTAGACGATGCGATACCAAATCACGAATTACCCGGGCTGCATTACCGTCGTCTGTCGTGATGGCAATGAGCCAGACAAACACGGGCGGGTGCCCGTGCAGCGCGAAGATAATCATCAATGGATGCTGATCAACAAGAAATGGCTGAGGCCCCTTCAGGGGCTTTCCGAAACGGAAGTGTCAGCGCCCGCTCATTCTGCCGGGGCGGGCGCTGACGCTTCCGCTTCAGACGCTGCATTGACGTTGCACAGCGGTTCTACCAGCGACTTGGACGCTTCATTACGGGCAGGCAGAACGAACGTATCGCAGCCGGGAGAACCGACCCCAGTCCATGACTGGACACTCGTCAACCGCGAGCTGTTTCACGCGTTCCACACCCTGTGGATTGCCGAGATAAACGGCGCGCTCAACGATGGACTGCTTCCCTCGGGCTATTACGCGCTACCCGAGCAGCATGCGGGCGACTGCATCGCGGATATTCTGACTCTGCACGCCAGCCCAGCCGAAACTCCGCGCCTGCCGCTGCCCCCCGCCACGGGCGGCACGGCCGTCGCCGAGGCCCCGCCCCGCACGCGCCGACGGCAGACCGTCGAGCCGGCAACAGCCGAACTTCGGCGCAGCGTGGCCATTCGGCACGTCAGCGGGCATCGGCTGGTGGCGCTGCTGGAGATCGTCTCGCCGGGCAACAAGGACCGCCCGCGGTGTGTTGACGACTTCGCCGCCAAGGCAGTCGAGGCGATTGAAGTGGGCGTACACGTGCTCATGGTGGATCTCTTTCCACCGGGACCGCACGACCCCCGTGGCGTGCATGCGATCATCCGACAACGACTGGAGCGCTCGGAGGAGCCGTATGCCTACGACCTGCCGGCCGACGAGCCCCTGACGCTGGCCTCGTACGCGGCGGGCGTGCCGGTGGAGATCTACCTGGAGCATCTGGCTGTCGGGGCAGCGTTGCCGCAGATGCCGCTCTTCCTGCGCCCGGATCGCTACGTGAATGTGCCGCTGGAACCGACGTACCAAGGGGCCTGGGCCAGGATGCCAACGTTCTGGCGCGATGTGCTGGAGGGACGGGCAACGGGCGTGTGATGGATGACCGGGACGCCAGATCCGGAGAGCGATCTGCGCGAGGCTGGGCAGATACCGGCCCTGGATGCACTGGCGGCGCGATCACGCCGCGGTGTTGCGCTCGCCGATCAGTTGACTGACGCTCTCGTGGTCGAAGAGGACGGGCACACCGCCCGGCGCGACAAAGACCGCGACGCCATCGCGCCAGACAACGGCGTCCGGGAAATCGACCTCGAACCGGGCACCACTCACCAGTTCCACCGTGAACGGGCGGAACGGCTGGCGCTGACGCAGCGCTCTGAGAGCATTGTCAAAGTTCTCAGCGGTCATGGCAGCATTCTACCCTATCAGTATAGCCCATCCCATCGCTCCGAGTCTTCATCGTACCGGCGGCAGTCGCGGGCGGGAACCGGGATGATCTCCTGGGCCGCCGGGCGCGCCCGACCGGCCGGCTGCGCATCCGCCTTCGCGGGGCCGGCGGCGGCGTTTCGTCGATCAGCCCCGGGAACAGCATCAATGTGAACTCCGGTGCGGCAGGCAGCGTTGACAAGCTCATGACCAGGCTCCTTCTCGCAGATAACCGAACTTTGACCAAAATCCTCGATTACTCATGCGGTAGATCGGCCGGCCAACTTTCACGCCATTAGTGGGGGACGAGCTTTTTTCCTCGCCCGATAATCATCGGCGCGACAATGCCACAGGGGGTGAACTAAACTCTAACAACCGGCCATCATGGCGCATGGCCCGCGCAGGAATGCGCACGGCCGCGCAGTTGACTCGGTGAGAGGCGCGGTTATTCTGTGGTGATCTCATTTACATTCTCTCGGGAGAGACACTATGAAGAACCGGCACGCGATTTGGTTGGCGGGTGCGATGGTGGTGGTATCGGCATGCGCCTGGAGCGCGCGGGCGGCCGAGCAGGTCAAAGTTGACGGCACGTGGAAATGGACGGCGACCCGGGATGCCGAGACGTACACCATGGCCGTGAAGCTCAAGCAGGATGGAGCGAAGCTCACGGGCGTCTACGTGACCCGCGAAGGCAAGGAGATCGCCATCGAGGATGGCAAGGTCGCCGAGGCGAAGATCTCCTTCACGGTGACGCGCGATCTGAGCGGCACGAAGGTGATCTACAAGTATGAAGGCAAGATCGAAGGCGACCGGCTTACCGGCACGATCGAGACGGATCGGTCGGGCGAGAAGAAGACCCGCGACTGGGAGGCGAGCCGGACCAAAGCGTGAGCTTGACGATGGGGCGGCGCCGGCCGATAAGGAAACAGGCAGGCGCGCATGAAAAGCGGCTTGATGCCAACTTCGGCCGTGATGGTGGCACTTGCGCTATGCGCGCGCGAGCGGACGGGCCAACAACCCGGCCGCAGGTGCTCGTTGATGCGATCATGGGGGACTATGCGGGCACGTTCACTTCGGGCGATCGCCCGCCGATCGTGGCCGAGGGCAAGGCAATCGCCGAAGGGCTGAACAAGAGCGGCCAGACCAGCTATCGGATGGTCTTCTATACCGTTCCGGCATCCCACGATCAGAAGGACCTGCACGTCGAACTTACCGGCGATTTTGCCGAGGGGCAGGTGAAGCTCACCGGCAAGGGCGTTCACGCCAAATGGAAAGGCCTGCTGGGCGAAGGGCACGCGACGGCCGCCGCGGAGGGAATGGGAACCTTCGACCTCAAACGCCTGGTGCGCCATTCGCCGACGGAAGGCAAGCCCCCGCCGCCGGGCGCCGTCGTGTTGCTGGAGCTGAAGCCGGGAAAGCGGCCGGCAATGGATGCCTGGAACAACGACACCTGGGTTGCGGAGGATGATGGGAGCTTTCATCGCGGCCAGGGACATCAGCTCAGCAAGCGCGAGTTCGGGGATTTCGAGCTGCACCTGGAATTCCTGTGCCCCTACGAGCCGGCCGAGCACGGCACGTCGCGCGGCAACAGCGGCGTGTTCATCCAGGGGAAATACGAGATCCAGATCCTGGATTCGTTCGGGCTGGTTCCCCAGAAGACCGACTGCGGCGCGATCTACGGTTTTGCCGCGCCGAAAGTCAACGCATGCCTCCCGCCACTGGCTTGGCAGACCTACGACATCACCTTTCATCACACCAGGCAGGGCGAAGGCGAGAGCGCCACGATCACGCCCGTCGTGACGGTGCTGCAGAACGGGACCAGGATCCACGACGAGCAGCCGATGCGGCCGGCGCAGCCCATGCCGGTCAGCGGCAAGATACCGCGCGGGCCGATCCTCTTGCAGGACCATGGGAGCATCCTGAAGTTCCGGAACATCTGGGTGATCGAGAGATGATCGAGTTCGTCTCGCAATAGACAAGTGGACAAGTGGCGAGGCCGGATTGCGAAAGAAAGGCCTGCGACTTGCGACCCCTTTGTCTGCCCCTCAATCTACTCCCCCCTCCCCATCGCGCGCATTTCAGCATCGTTGCTCCTGCTGTTTATAGGCAGCTCCGGGCGGGAGGATATATGGAGTGCGGCGATTCATCGCCCGCTTTGTTTTTCGATGGTCGCGCGAGCATCGAAAACAAAGCGGGAACGAGTTCCCGCACTCCAGAAGAGTCCCCACGTCTCACGACGTGGGCTATCCTCTTGCGCCGCTCCGCGGCTCATATTTGGCCCCGGCCCGTGGCGTCGTGGTACAATGTGCAGCGGAGGTGCGCCCATGTCTGCCGGGGTTTCGCGGTGAAGGTGGGCGAGATCTTTGGCGGATAGGTCCTTGTCGGTGGTCCGTTGTTCGTTGTCAGTGGTTGGGTCCTTTGCCCCTTGGTCAGTGGAGTGTGGCCTTGGGATTCCACGGCACTGTTTGAAGCGGAATCGCCAGCGCCGCTCAATCAGGGCGGGCGCTGACGCTTCCGCTTCAGACGGATCGCGCGCACGCAACTGACCAATGGACCATTGACCCGTCTACGGACCACGGGCAACGGACGAATCCACCTCACACCTTCACCGACTTCACGAGCTGCCTGACGTGCTCCACGCTGCCCTGGAACATCTCCTTTTCGTTCCCGTCGAGTTCGATCTCGATGATCTTCTCGACGCCGTCTTTGCCCAGCACGCACGGCACGCCCACGAAGTAGCCGCCGATGCCGTATTCCTTGTCGCAGTAGGCGGCGCACGCGAGGATGCGCTTCTTGTCCTTGATGATCGCCTCGGCCATCTGCACGGTCGCGGCGGCCGGGGCGTAATAGGCGCTGCCGGTTTTCAGAAGCCCGACGATCTCCGCGCCGCCGTTGCGGGTGCGCGTGACGATTTCGTCGAGGCGCTCTTTGCCGACGAGTTGCGTTATCGGGATGCCGCCGGCGAAGGTGAACCGGGTGAGCGGGACCATGTCGTCGCCGTGGCCGCCGAGCAGCAGGGCCTGGACATCCTCGACGCTGCAGCCAATTTCCTGGGCCAGGAACGTGCGATAGCGGGCTGAATCGAGCACGCCGGCCTGGCCGAGAACGCGCTTGGTGGGGAAGCCCGAGCCTTTCCAGGCGACGTAGACCATTGCGTCGAGCGGATTGCTGACGACGATCAGGACGGCGTTGGGGCTGTAGCGGGCGACGTTGGCCGCCACGGTCTTTACGATGCCGGTGTTGATGTTCAGCAGGTCGTCGCGGCTCATGCCGGGCTTGCGGGCGATGCCGGCGGTGATGATCACCACATCGCTGTCGGAGGTGGGCTCGTAGGAGGTGGCGCCGATGATGCGGCAGTCGAAGCCTTCGATGGGCGAGGCCTGCATCAGGTCCAGCGACTTGCCCTGGGGCATGCCCTCAACCTGGGGCACGTCAACGAGGACGATGTCGCCGAGCTCTTTGCTGGCGGCCCAGACGGCTGCGGTGGCCCCGACGTTGCCCGCTCCAACGATGCTGATTTTCGCGCGACGCATGCAAAGTCCTTTCCTACACAAATCCTACCTGCCAGGTCCGATTTCGCGAGATTGGCAGAACATACTCCAAGCCCTCTCCCACTCGTGAGAAAGAGAACGCAGTAGTTGAAAATGCGGCGGCCTTCCCTAATCTAGCGCCTCGGCCGCTCTCCGGCGGTGTTGCAGGGGCGCTTTGTCGGGAGGTCCAAGTAATGAGTCTTCGCAAATACTGTGCCGTCTGCCTGCTCACGCTTCTGTCCACTCCGTTGTGCTTTGGGCAACAGAAGATCGAATTCACCGAAGAAGACCTGCCTAATGGGCTGCACGTCATCTATGCGCCATTGCACCAGGCGCCGGTCGTTCATGTCCGGGTGTTGTACCACGTCGGAAGCCGGGATGAACGGCCCGACCGCCAGGGCTTTGCCCACATGTTCGAGCACATGATGTTCAGGGGCTCGGCCCATGTCAAACCCGAAGAGCATATGAAGTTGATCGGAATGGTGGGAGGAACATCCAACGCCTTCACCAGCTTCGATCAAACCGTTTATCACCAGACACTTCCGGCCAATCAGCTTGAGATGGCGCTGTACCTTGAGGCCGATCGCATGGCGAGCTTCAAGGTCTCCGAGGAGATTTACGACATCGAACGCAGTGTTGTGGCCGAGGAATGGCGCATGCGCCAGAACGCGGTGTATGGCACGTTCTTTGAGCAGTTCCACAAGCTGGTCTTCCAGAAGCACCCGTATCAGTGGACGCCGATTGGGAATATGGACCACCTGAAGGCCGCCAGGGCGCCCGAGCTTCAGCGGTTCTTCGACCGGTATTATGTACCCAACAACGCGGTGATGGCGATCGCGGGGGACATCGACGTGGCCGCCGCTAAGTCTCTGGTAAACAAATACTTCGCGTGGATACCGGCCGGCGCCAAGATCGAGCGTCAGATCCCGGCTGAGCCGCTACAGACGCAGGAGCGGCGATTGGAAATGGCCGCGCCGGTGCCGCTGACGCGCATCGCCATCGGCTGGCAAGTGCCCCCCTACCGCAGCGACGATCACTACGCGATGTCTTTGCTGGCCAACATCCTGGGCACTGGCCACTCCAGCCGGCTCGACCGGCTGCTGGTGAATAATTCCGAGCCCCTTTGCGTGAATGTCGGCGCAGGCGACATGGCGCTGGAGGATGGCGGGTATTTCATGGTGTCCGCGATGGTTATGCGCGGTAAGGACCCGGCCAAGGTGGAGCAACTGCTTCGATCGGCCGTCGCCGAACTCGCCGAAAATCCGGTTGCCGAAGAGGAACTGGCGCGGGCCAGGACGCATGAGCGAGTCGATCTGGTCCACGTGCGCGAGACGGCCGAGAAGGTCGCCAGCATCCTCGGCTATGAGGCGATGTTTGCCGGGGATGCATCGCGCGTGAACCGCACGATGGATGTGCTGGCGAAGATCACGCCGGCCGATGTCCAGGCGATGGCGCGGAAGTACCTGACGGCCGGAGGATCATCGCTGATGAAGATGTCGCCAGGCGAAGGGGCCGCGCCGGCGGCGAGTCAGCCGGTGGCGGTGGAGCGTGCCGCCCTCGGCCGCGATGTGGGCCGTGAGCAACAGACCGCGGCCGGGGGCGACACGCTCCACCCGGCGCGGAAGATCGAGTTTCCCGCCGATTATCCGGCCAAGCCGCCCGTGGCCGATTCGCAGCTTCGCGCTGCCTTCCAGAAGGGCGAGGAGACAACGATCAATGGCGTGAAGGTGATTGTGATGGGCGATCACCGGCTGCCCTATGTGAGCTGGGGCCTGACGATGAGGTCGGGTTCGCATGGCGAGCCGGCCGGGAAGGAAGGCGTGGCATCGCTCACGGCCGATCTGATGCGGCGTGGCGCCGGCGGGCTGACCTACGATCAGCTCAATGAGGATCTGGAGTCGCGCGGGATTTCCATTGCGGTGAACGACGGCGGCGACTATACGCGCCTGAGCGGGTCGTGCCTGACGGAGCAGGTGGAGCATGCGATGGGGCGCTTGCGCGACGTGTTGCTCACGCCGAGTTTTCCGGCCGACGAGTTCGCCAAGCTCAAGCAGCAAACTCTCAGCTCGCTGCAGTTGGCGCAGGCGCGGCCGGAAACGGCGGCTTCGCAGAACCTGGGCAAGGCGATCTTCGGCAATGGGCCGCTGGGGCGGTATGCCACGCCGGCATCGGTGGGTGGGATCACGCTGGATGACATCAAGGCGTGCTATGCGCGGGTGTATCATCCGAACGACGCAATACTGGTTATTGCTGGAGATGTTACGCTTGAACGCGGGCGGGAATTGGCCGGCAAACTGCTGGATGGCTGGAAGGCCGCGCCGGCCGCGAACGTGGATTACAGGCTGCCCGCGCAGACGGACAAGCTGCGGATCATCCTGGTGGATCGGCCGGAGGGCAAGCAGAGCATGATCCGCTTTGGCGCGCGGGCGTATGACCTGAAGGCCGAGGAGAAGTTCGCCGGGTCACTGGCCAGCAGCATTCTCAGCTCGGGCCTGGATTCGCGGCTGGCTCGCTACGTGCGAGCGGAGAAGGGACTGGTGTACAGCGTGTACGGCGTATTCATGCCCGGCCGGCGCGGGCCAGTTCGCCGGCGGCGCAGACACGAAAGTGGGTACGACGGCCGAGACGATCGAGGCGATCTTCAAGGTGCTGGGCGACACCGCGCGGGATGGCGTGAGCGAGATGGAGCTGAAAGACGCCAAGCTGCGGTCGGTGGGCTCGATGGTGCTGGGAATGCAGACGATGGGCCAGCAGGCGCAGTATCGCGTGGAGGGGCTGCTCAACGGCTATCCCATCGATTACTGGGATCGATATGCAGAGCGGATCAGCGCTGTGCCGGCACGCGACGTGGGCGCGGTGGCCGGGAAATACTTCGGCAAGGACCGGATGACGGTGGTGGTGGTCGCGCCGGCCGCAGAGGTCAAGGCGCAGTTGGAGAAGCTGGGGAGCGTGGAAGTGGTGGCGATGCCGGGGAAGTGAGGCGATCTTGTCAGTGGTCGGTTGTTCGTGGTCAGTGGTCGGGTCCGTGGTCCGGTGGTCAGTGGATCTGAGATCTCTCGCGCAGAGGAACCGCGGAACTCCAACAGAAACGCAGAGGCCGGCGGGTGCGATGATCCCACGCAGCTTGGGACTTCCACAGGCGGTCAAGCCTGTCAACTACCCATAGTTCATCGTGATCATTGCTGGCAGTACGCCTACCGAAACAGCGGCGCGTCGGGCCAGGGGAAGAAAGGAATCATCCGAAGGTGAACATCTCCATCGCGATCGACGGGGAGAGGAAAAGAGCCCCAGATAAGCACTTGCAGCATGAAACACACCAAAGGAATGCCGGCGAAGATCGCGAGCGGCCACAGGTACCGCCGACTATAGGCGGCACTTGATTTCGCGATCCCTTCCGGCGGGCGGCAGCCCGGTTTTCCAGCATCTTTCGCGTGTTCTCGATCTCGGTGGCCAGCGTCTTCTCGGCGGGCAGCGTCATTCGGTATTCGGCGGCCAGGATCTTGTTCGGCAGGTTCTCCAGGGCGTAATGCGCGACGGCCGCGTCGTTCTCGGCACAGAGGATCAGGCCCACCGGCGGGTTCTCGCCATCGTTGGCCCAATGCTCGGCGGCGTAGTTGCAGTAGAGGTGCATCTGGCCGGCGTCGGCATGCGTGAGCGGACCGAGTTTGAGGTCGATGATGACCCATCGGCCTCGTAGAACCGGTGCCCTTCGGGGTTTCTCACGGATAGCAGACGAACGTAATGGGACCAGGGGAGAGGGAAGGCGGCCTGCAGTTCTGCAAAGCTCGCCGGCAGACCCGGGGATCTGTCAGACGAAGAGCGGCGTATTGCCAGGGCCGAAACTCCAGACGTCGTCTGAAGTTTCGGCTTTGCGCCAGATTTGCCAGACGCCGTCTGGGAAATCCGCCCGGGCAATTTCCCAGACAGCGTCTGGGAAATCTGTCGCGGGTAGGTCAGGTGGAACATCCGCATCAGCCTGAGGTTTTCACGGCTGAATCCCTTGCCAAAGCGTTGGGTCAAGTCCGCGGCGAGTAGGTGGCGGTCATGACCGCGTTGACCACCCGCGCCGTTCCCAGCCGGGCTGACTCCAGCAACGCCGCCAAGTCGTCAAGGACGGTCTCATAGCCAGCCACGGTGTCGGGCAACCTGGATCTGAAGTCGGCTCTTCCGGGCATCGCAATCACCTCGGTGTTACCTTCGCCAGCAATCCCTTGATCTCCCCATAATCTCCAGAATCCGCCGCTCTTTGGCCGCGATGTCCTCCACCAGCTTCTCCGGTAGCAGGTGCTCCAGATCCTCCTTCGCGCTGGGGTTCTTTATGTCGAGGTCGCAGTTGTTGAGGTTCGTCCAATCCCATGGCCCACTTCCCATCGAGCCGAGCGATAGTGTATACGAACTGCCGAGTTATCTCCATCGTGTCACGGACTTGGCGCCTGCCGTTGCCCTTTCCTGCTATCGAAGGGAGAATCCCGGTGTCTTGCTGGTTGGATGAGGAGCTCTCGGGTGTGCGTCACACCAGGATCCCGCCTTGGCGATGGAGGAAAAGCGTATGTTGCAAAGAACACCGTTGCTCGCATGTGCCGCGATTTTCTGGGGGACGATGGTGGACGTGGCGCGGGCCGCGGACGCTCCGAACTTCCTGCCTGCCGATCCCGGTCTCGATGCCCTCTACAGCAATTTTGCCCTTGCGGCGGCCACATTCAGAATCGTCGGCCCGCGCTCGACCAATGTAACCACGGCCGCCGAAAAAGGCAGCGGCGAGTTGCAGGTTGACATGAAGCTGTGGTAAGGCCCGCACCCCGTGCGGGGTCGGTCATGCTATGCGCGACGGCGCCGAGCCAGCAGCCCCAAGCCGCACAAGGCGCCCAGGGCCAGCGAGCCCGGCGTGGGAACGACGGTAATGCTGCCGATGGCGCCGCCATTGCCCGCGGCGAAATTCCCCGGGAACTGCGTGCTCAGCGCCTGTAGCTGTAGACGCCTGACGCCAGCGAAGTGCCGTTGATGGTGACGGCGGCGAATGTGTCGTTCTGGTCCAGACGCATGACGCCGTATTGCCCGATGGTCAACGTGGCGGCCGGATTGTAGATGTCGTAATCCGTTTCGAGCACGCCATAGACGGTCGAGGATGAGCTGTTGATCGCGATATTGCCCGTGCCAAGCGATCCCGAACTCGTCGCCTTCAGGAAGCCCTGGTTGATGTTCCAGGCGCCGGAGTAAGTGTTGCCCACGCCGGTGAGTTCCCACGCCGGCGCCGGGTTCGTTCCGTCGCTGACGCGCCCCGACTGCAGAGTCAACGGGGAACCGCCGCTCATCACGGCCGAGAAAATGAACTCGCGGGAATTGCTGACGACGTAACTGCCACCAGTTGTCGTGTTGTCCCAGAAGGACGAGGCGATGACACTCATCCTCCCGGCCACGGTGAAGACAGCACCGTCGTCACCAGTGTTGAGCAGGCCGCCATTGAGAATCAAGCCGGGATTGCCACCCACGCCAGGGAAGTTCGCTGTTTGGCTGGCGCCGGCGCCGGGCTTCTTGAACCGAATCTCCGCGTTGGCGTCGATTTGAAGTGAATCTCCCGCGAACGTTGTGGGGTTGACCATCGGGCTGCGAAGCCGCGTGGGACCGCCGCCCGCCAATGCCTCGTAGGTGTTGCCCGCGCTTGGAGCGGCATTGTTGCTCCAGATACCTGCCTGGGTCCAGTCAGTCCCCGCTGCCTGCTGTGTGATGGTCGTAACCAGTGCGGCCCGAGCCGCACCGGCGCCTGCCAACAGTGCAGAACCCGCAGCCCACATCAGAATGCTTCGTATGCCCGACATGCTCTTCCTCCTCGGCTGACAAAAGACTTGCCGCGACCGGCGCACGAACCCTCGGCAACCTGCCGCTTGCTACAACATACACCGAAAACAAGCGAGTGCAAACAATAACCGCGCATGAAAACAGCAGACGACGTGAAATTCGGCAATCTGGAGAAGCAAGGCTGTTTATGGTGCGGAACCTCGCCTCCTCCAGACAGATCGAGGCGATCGCGCCTGCGTGCTGGGCTCCGCCTCGATCACATTTGCGTCATTCGTCATTTGGGCATCGCAGCATCGCCCTGCCCTACCGTTGTCCACTTCTTTCCTGTATCACATGCGCATGGGCCGGTTTGTCCTGGGCATGTTGATCGGCTGTCTCGCGGCCGCCGCCGTATCGGCAGTGGTGGCGCTGGCGCTCTATCGGCGAATGCTGCGCCTGGCCGATCGCGCCAAGCAGGCCGAGCGGCTCGCCGAACTGGGCACGCTCACCGGCGGGCTGGCCCATGAGATCAAGAACCCGCTCTCGACGATTCATCTCAATCTTCAGCTCGTTCAGGAAGACCTGCTGCCCGACAACCCCGCCTACAGTCGCCTGGCCAACCGCATCAACATCTGCGAGCGCGAGACCGGCCGGCTGCGCGAGATTCTCGACGACTTCCTTCGCTACGCCGGCAAGATCGAACTCGACCGCAAGCCCGTGGAACTCAACCGCCTCTGCGAGGACCTGGTTGACTTTTTCATGCCACAGGCGCAGCTCAATCGCGTGCAGCTCCGGCTCAAGCGGGCGAACGAGCCGCTCACCGTGCAGGCCGACGAGCGCCTGCTCAAGCAGGCCATCCTCAACCTGATGCTCAACGGCGTGCAGGCGATGCCCAACGGCGGCGAGCTGATGCTCTGCGTCTCGAAGAACGCCGATCGCGCGAGCGTCGATGTCATCGACACCGGCAGCGGCATCTCGCCCGAGGCCGTCTCTAGGATTTTCGACGCCTATTATTCCACGAAGAAGAGCGGCACCGGGCTGGGCCTGGCCATGACGCGGCGGATCGCGAGCGAGCACGGCGGCGACGTTGTCGTCACCAGCGAACAGGGCAAAGGCTCGGATTTCTCGTTGCGGCTGCCTGTGTGACTCACCGCGGAGGCGCAGAGGACGCGGACAGGACAATCTGAAGCGGAAGCGTGAGCGCCCGCCCTTCAAAGGGCGGGCGCTCACGCTTCCGCTTCGGACGCGATCCTATATACTCTCCGTTTCGCGGCTTCGTGCCTTCGTGTTTTTAGGTGACAGTCAATGAGCGATACGCAGATTCATAAGTCTCAGATCCTCGTTGTCGATGACGAGCAGGAACACGCCCAGGTCATGTCCGAGGCGCTGCAGCGCGTCGGGCACCATTGCGAGACCGCCTACAGCTTGGCCGAGGCCCGCGAACGCATGGACGGCAAGCGCTACGACGTAGTCGTGACCGACTTGATGATGGATGGCCGGCAGGATGGGCTGGAGGTGCTGCGCGCCTCCAAGCGACTGGAGACGACGCCGCCCGTGCTGCTCGTGACCGCCCACGCCGACATACCCACCTGCAAGCAGGCGCTCAACGAAGGCGCCTACGACTATATCGAAAAGCCGCTGGACCTGGAGTTCTTCCGCACGCAGGTGAACCGGGCGGCCGAGAAGGCGGCCCTCGCCCGGCAGAACCAGGTCTTGCAGGATCGCCTGGCCGAGGGCGCGGGCTTCGAGACCATCATCGGCAACAGCACGGGCATGCGCCGCGCCGTCCAGATGGCGCGGCAGGTGGCGCCCAGCGACATCCCCGTGCTGATCTACGGCGAAAGCGGCACCGGCAAGGAGCTTTTTGCCAATGCCATCCATCACGCCAGCCGCCGCCGCAAGGGCCGACTGGTCGCCATGAACTGCGCCGCCATGACCGAGAGCATCATGGAGGATGAGCTTTTCGGCCACGTTCGCGGCGCCTACACCGACGCGAGGCAGGAGCGAGCCGGCCGATTCGAGCACGCCCACAACGGCACGCTGTTCATGGATGAGATCGGCGACATGCCGCCGACCATGCAGGCCAAGCTCCTGCGCGTGCTGGAGAATGGCGAGGTGGTGCGCCTCGGCAGCAACGACCCCATCAAGATCGATGTCCGCTTCATCAGCGCCACCAACCGCAACCTCGAGGAGATGGTCGCCGAGAAGCAGTTCCGCCAGGACCTGTATTTTCGCATCAAGGGCGCGGCGGTCCACATTCCCCCCTGCGCGAGCGCCGCGAGGACATCCCGCTGCTCATCCACTATTTCACGCAGCAGGCGGCCGAAAAGCACCAGAAGCAGATCGACGGCATCCTGCCCGAAGCGCAGCAGTTCCTCATGTCGCACTCGTGGCCGGGAAACGTGCGCGAGCTGCGCACGGTGATCGAGAACATGGTGATCCTCTCGACCACTCCGAAGTTGGGCATGGACAGCCTCCCGGATGACATCCGCCCCATGAAGGAGCAGCCCATGTCCGGCATCAACAACCTCGTCGGCATCAGCCTGGAGCAGGCGGAGAAAGAACTGATTCGCAACACACTGAAGATGACGGCCGGCAACCGCGAACAGGCGGCCAAGCTGCTGGGCATCGGCGAACGGACGCTGTATAGGAAGATCAAGGAGTACGAGCTGTGAACCTGCGTATCGGCCACGGCTATGACATTCATCGTCTTCAACAGGGCGGCCGGCTCGTCCTCGGCGGCGTGACCGTGGCCGAGGGCATCTCGCCCATCGCTCATAGCGACGGCGACGTGGTGCTCCATGCCCTGGTCGATGCCCTGCTGGGCGCCATCGGCAAGGGCGACATCGGCGAGATGTTCCCCAACAGCGACGAGAAATGGAAAGGTGCTGACAGCCGCGTATTCCTGGCCGGCGCGATGGCCGCCGTCCGCGCAGCCGGCCTCGCGGTCGCCAACGCCGACATTACGATCCTGGCCGAGCGGCCGCGGCTCAAGCCGTTCAAATCGCGGATGGCGCGGCTCATCTCCGACCTGATCGGCGCGCCGGTGAACGTCAAGGCCGGCACCAACGAAGGCTGCGATGCGGTCGGCCGGGGCGAGGCCGTGGCGGCGCATGCGGTGGTGCTGCTGGCGTAGGGTGGGCACCGCCCACCGGGCGCGCGGAGCGAGTTCCGTCTCACCCACCTTGGCATCGGACTATCGCAGTTCATCCAACAGGAATCGCGCGTGACTGCTGACCGCGTGGCTGTAATCTCTCAGAGCATCCTCAAGGAGAGGAATGGCACGCTCAGGCCGGTATGACCAGACCGTATGAGCACAGGCGATACGAATGTGATCTTCCGGGTTGGCGTGCGCTGCGTGTTCGATCGCATTCAGATAATTGTCTGCAATCAGATCCACAGGGAAACGTGGATCAACCGCCTTGGACCTAAGCTTCAGGATCAATGCGGCAAAACCGACAGCGTAGCTGCGCGAAAAGTCTGCGTATCGCCGCGTGCGAAGGAACATCGGTATATCGCAGGGCTCTGTCAGCACCGGGATCAGCGTTCTCGTCTTGATCTCCCCCCAGAGTCTCTCTTTCCACTCTGTGTCCACCCACTTCGATTCGACAGCCGACCGAGAGAGAATCACGATCATGTACGGACAATCCCGCAGCCCCTCTTGGATACGGTCGATAATCTCGTCGCCAGCACCGACCTCCAAGTCATGGATCCACGGCCTGTGCCCCGCCATGGCCAGATCGTCGCACAGACGTGCGGCGAATTCGGAGTCTTGCCCCGAGTGGGATATGAATACACGCGACATTTGCGCTTCCCGTAGGAGTCAGCCCGGCAACGCGGAGGCGCGATCGGCCAAGCGGATACCCTCGGCCCGGCGCACCGGCATTGGCGAACCATGCTGTGTCCACCGTAAGTATGAACGGCAGCCCACATGGTGTCAAACGGCAGTTGAGCCGCAAAGGCCGGCATCACGCGATCACGACCAAATGTGCCGCGGCGGCGGTCGCCATTGCCCCGACGATCGAGGTGAAGATCCGCTCCGGCACGAGCGCCTCCGATGACGGTCTTCGCCAAGCCGTTCATGGTGACTGTGACATGGTGACGGCCGTGCGCACCGGATTGCCGCCGTCAAGAGAATCAGGATTCCCGAAGGAATCCTGAAGCGAAATACCAATGCCCGCGGCGTTAGGCGTTATGTGTGGGCGGCGGCCGGCTGGCCGTTGTCGCCCTTCTCGCCGATCTCCCCCATCTCCTGAAGGTCCTTCAGATGGAAAGTGAGCTGATTGCGGCCGGTGCGCAGAAGGTTGCGCCGGCGGAGTTGCGCCAGGGCAAGGCTGACGGTTTCGCGCGCCACGCCGACTTTCTGGGCAAGCTGCTGATGCGTGATATGCACGACGACGCCGTCGGGGCCCTGCGAGGCCGCGGGGGATTCGCTCATTTGCACCAGCGTGCGGACCAGGCGGTGGTGGCAATCCTCGAAGACCAGCCCGCTGGCATCCTCGCGGTAGGCGGCCAGCTTCTCGGCGAGTTGCCGGATGAATTCGATGGCGATGGCCGGCTCGTGGGCGAGAATGCTGAACAGCCGCTCGGTGGAGATGATCGAGAGCGTCGTGGGAACGACCGCTTCGGCGCACTCGCCGTAGTGCTCCAGGCGCGCCAGCCCGGCGGCGCCGCACCACTGGTCGGTGCCGAGGATCTCGACCAGGCGGCGCGAGCCGCTGGGCGCGATCTGGTAGGTGCGGACCTGCCCCTGGTGCAGGTAGTAGATGTTCCGCGCGGGATCGTTGGGCTGATAGACCGTCGCCTTGGCGGGAACCTGGATCCGGTGCGATTGCAGCGCCGGGTTGCGCAGAAGGGCGGTCAGAGGCGAATTTGCGACGTCAACTGCCGGACGGGCCGATGCGTAAGCCTGCATATGATCTCCTCCGCGTAAAAAGAAACGCGGCATTCTCCGGAAACTCATTACGCCCTCCGTAAGCCAGGTGTTCTCAAAAAGCGTAATAGCCATAACTTTTCGACCTTGACTTTTCGGGAAACGGCCGGGCCAGCCAGCGAGCTCAAGCATTGTGCCTGCCGCCGGCGGGCCGCTTGCTCCCACTTGCTGTTTGAGCGGCTTGGGTCTAACTTCTCAAGCCTGTGTCGAACGGTGCGCAACGGTATCTTGTGGCGGCCCTCGTGGCGCTGGCTCTGGCAGCGCGCCTGGCGTGGTCCGTAAGCCGCCCGGGACCGCTCGACGAGCGCCTTCCCGATCAGCGCGAGTACCTGGAGTCGGCGCACAATCTCCTCCATGGCCGGGGGCTGTGCTTCTATGATGCCCGTTTTGAGCAGAATGTCCATGCGTATCGGGGCCCAGGGTATCCCCTTTTTGTGGCGGCGTGCCGCGCATCGCCGATGGTGGTCCGGCTGGCGCAGGCCGCGATCGACTCGCTGACCGTGCTGGCGGTCTATCTGCTGGCGCGGCGATGGATGACATTCGGGCCGGCGCTCCTGGCGGCCGCCCTGATGGCCTTCAACCCATACATGATCTACATGTCCTCGCTGATCCTCGGCGAGACGCTGTTCATCGCGATGCTGACGTGGGGGCTGGTGCTGCTGGCGCATCGCCGCAATTATCTGTGGGGTGGCGCGGTGCTGGCGCTGTCGGTGCTGGTGCGGCCATCGGCGGTGATGCTGCCGCCGCTGCTGGGCATCGCGACCTCGTATATGCGAATGCGGACGGAGAGCCGCCCCGCGCGGCCGACATCCGACGGCGACGATCTGCGCGTGCGTTTCCGCGACCGCCCGGCGACGAGGAGCATGTGGCTGCGCCTGCCGGGAGCGTTAATGGTCCTGCTGACGCTGGCGGCGCTGCTGCCGTGGATGCTGCGGAATCGCGCGGTGGTGGGAAGCCCCGTCTGGCTGACAACCAATGCCGGCATCACCCGCTACGATGGTTTTAATGCCGGTGCCACCGGCGCGAGCAACCAGGCGGTCCTGTCGAAGGCCGATTGCCGGCGGCTCGCCGCGTTTGGTGAGGTGCAGCGAGACAAGATCCTCTCCAATTGGGCCAACCGTTATATTCAACAGACCATGCGCGACGAACCGCTGCACCTGCTGCGCCTTACGGCGTCGAAGATCGCGCGGACCTGGAGCCCGATGCCCCTGGGCGAATTCCGCAGCCCGCTGCACGTGGCGGCCGCGCTGGCCTATAGCGTGCCGGTGGACCTGCTGATCCTCGCCGGGCTGCTGCGCCGGACGCTGCGCTGGCCGGTGAAGATGCTGCTGCTGGCGCCGGCGATCTACTTCACGATTGTTCACGCATTGTCGGTCGGATCGATTCGATATCGGCTGCCCGCGGAGCCGGCGTTGCTGGTGCTGGCGGCCAGCGCGGTGATCGCCCGGATTTCCCCTGGCAGCCCACGGGAGGCACAAACGGCATGAGCGAAGCGCCAACCATCCCGGCGAAACCGCGCCCGCGGCGGCGCGTCCGCCGCGTGCTGATGGTGCTCATGCTGGCGCTCGATGAGCGCGGTGATCGGCGGCTACTGGTTCGTCACCGATCCGGCGCGTGCGGGCCTATGCCGAAAGATATCTGTCGGAGCAGATTGGCGGCCCGGTCCATATCCAGAAGGCACGGCTGTCGCTATTCGAGGGTCTGCGGCTGGAGGGGGTGACGGTGGATGTGGACGACCGGAACCTGCCCGACTCGCGGCTGTTCGAGGCGCAGGCGGTGATCGTGCGTCCCAACCTGCGGGCGCTGCTGCGCGGCCGGATCGAGGGCACACAGGTGCTGGCGACGGCGCCGCACGTCTACCTGTGCGAGGACCTGGCCACGCGAAAGTGGAACTGGGACCGGTTGCAGCGCGGAAGCGGGCACGCCCCGCGCCAAGGGAGGCCAGGGCATTGCGAGCCTGCCGGCGGTGCTGCTCCGGGCGGGCGTGGTCGAGTACCGGCTGATGCGCGGCGGCCGGCGCGAACGGATGAACGCGGTGGCCGTGGACGGGCAGTTCGTGTCCCTGCCGGGGGGAGCGCCGCGATTCGCGTTCGATCTGCGCAGCCGGACGGAGTCGCAGCCCGTCGGCCCGCGCGTGCGCGGCGCCGTGAACCTGGCCGATCTTACCGTTTCGGCGCGACTGGAGAACCTGAACTTCGACGATGCGACCAAGCGCATGCTTCCGGAGAAGGTCAGAGGCTGGTGGGATGCGCACCGTCTCGAGGGCACCGCGCACGTCCCGCGGTTCGACTACCGCGGCAAGGACGACTATCGGCTGGAGGTGGTGGCCCACAACTTCAAGCTGGTTTCGCTGCCCGGCGAGCTGCTCGGCGGCAAGCCGCCGCCCGCCGGCGCTGCGCCGATCACGCTTGGCGATGCCTCGGGGCGGTTTGTGTTCACGCCCAGGCGCATCGACCTCACGGTGAAGGGCAAGCTCGTCGACAACGAATTCCAGGTCAGCGGGTGGATTGGGGATTATGCGCAAGAGGCGCTGGCGGCCCCGGGAGTGCTTCAGCTCACCGGCACGAACATCCGGCTCCCGCGCGATCCCGCGTATCTGGGCTCGTTGCCGGCCGAGGTCGGGGAGAATTACCGCAAGTATCAGCCCCATGGGCGGGGGAACCTCAGCGTGATGGCGGTGAGGCACGTCGCCGGCGGGCCGATCAGCCTGCGCGGAGCTGGAGGTCCTGGATGGCGCCTTCTGCTGCGACGAATTCGCCTATCCACTGACGCACGTGACCGGCACCGTGACCTATTTCCGCAACGATCTGCTCGAGAAGCCGGGAGTCGAAGGCGTCAGCATCCGCAACATCACCGGCAATGGCGTGGGACTGAACGCCAACCGTCGCGTGAAGGTGAATGGGTGGGTGGCGCCGCTGAACCGGAAATCCGTTGTTGACATCCACGTCGAGGCACAGGGGATCTTCCTCGACGAGCCGCTGCGCCGGGCCCTGCCGCCGGAGGCGCACGACGTGGTGGCGATGCTCGACAAGCGCCGTGGCGATGGGACGGTGATCGGCCCATGCGAGATGGAGGCCGATTTCCGCGCGTACATCCACCGCGATCCCTCCGAGTCGATCCACAAGGTTGTCGCGGATGTGGATTTGGACATTCGCAAGGCCAGCGGCGCGTTCCGCGAATTTCCCTATCCGTTGGAGGACCTTGCCGGGCGCGCGGAAATCCACAGCAACTCGGTGCGGCTCAAGGACATCACGGCCCGCCAGGGCAGCGCGCACGTCACGCTGAAGGGCAACATCAAATGGGGGCCCAATCGGCCGGTGACGCCCGACCTGGAGATCGGCGCCAGCGACGTGCCGATCGACCAGCACCTGCTGGATGCCCTGCCTCCAGAGCAGCGCCAGTGGCTGGAAAAGCTTGGGATCCAGGGAAAACTCAATGTGAACGGACGGATCTTCCTGGCCAGCGCGACTCAGCCCTCGACCCGCCCGGCGAAAACTGCGTCGTCACAGCCGTCGCCGCGCCGGACGAGGTGGGCTTCAATCTCGCCCTGGACCTGCGCGACGGCAAGCTGTGGCGGCTGGAGGATGGATCATCATTCGTGGACGGCTTGACGGCCGCGGGGAGGATCACGCGCGGCGGCCTGGAGATTGAAGAGGCGCGGGCCCGCCGGGGCGGGGCGAGCTTCGATGGCAAGGCGAGCTTTCACTGGCCGCAGCGCGGCATCGACTACGACGTGACCGTGGAGGCACGCGGCCTGAAGACGGAAAAGGCCCTGCTGGAACTGACGCCGGACGATGCCAGGGAATGGTGGCGCGAGCTGCGCCCCGATGGTCAGGCCGACCTGTTGATTCACTGGAGCGGCGGCGTCGATGACGCTCGCGCCGCCGGGCCGCAAACGTGCGAGGAATTCAAAGTCGTCCTGGAGCCGCGGGTTGTCGGTATACCCGGTCCATTTCCCCTGGAAGATCGACGGGTGTACCGGGCAGATCGAGATCCGGTCCGATCGGAAGATCCGGTTGAGGGAGCTCTCCGGACGCCACGGGCAGACAGCATTGAAGGTCAATGGCGAGGGCGATGGCGGATCGAACTGGGCGCTGTCGATTGCCGGCGAGGACCTGGTCCTGGATGACGAGCTGCGGCGGGCCGTGCCCAGGGGCCTGGGCGATTTTCTCAAGAGCATCGACCTGCGCGGGACGGTGTCGCTGGACTGCCGCGACCTGACATGCCGCCCCGGCGGCGCTGTCGAATTCGGGCGGAAGCCGCCCACGCGGATCACGATGCGCGGCGGGTCGATGGACCTGGGCGTCGCGCTGACGGAGATGAACGGCACGAGCGATCTGGCGATGTCGCTGGCGAAGGGCGACGTCACATCGCTCCGCCAGACGCTGGATATCGCATCGCTGAAGATGGAAGACCGGCCGCTGCAATCGCTCAAGGCAACGGTAACCCGGCACGAAAACCGCGACCTGCCCGGCTATCGCATCAGCGACCTGATGCGCCAAGGTGGCCGGTGGCCTGATCTACGGCAACATCACGCTATCGACGCCGGACAATGGCCCGGCGGGGTACACCATGCGGCTGGACCTGCGGGGCGCGGATGTCCAGGCGCTGACTGGCGAGAGCGCCAAGCTGCACGGCGAGATCACGGCGACGCTGGCCATCACCGGGCCATGGAACGAGCCCGAGCGGCGGATCGGCCGGGGCGAGCTGGTCGTCCAAGGGCGCGAGCTGTACCGCCTGCCGGTTGTCTTTGGCTGGCTGCAGATCGCCAACCTGCAGCTTCCCACGCAGGAGCCTTTCACGGAGGCCACGATCCGCTACAGCTTCCGCGGCCAGAAGAAGAGTCAGATCGTCGTGCTCGAGATGATCGAGCTGCGGGCCGGAAAGACGGTGGTGAAAGGCTCCGGCACGATCGACTTCGCCAACGGCGCGGTCCACCTCGTGCTCGCGCCCACCGATCCGCGTTGGGCCAATGTGCCCGTCGCCAATTTCGTGGAAATCCACGTGGACGGCGAGATCAAGGCGCCGAAGGTCGAGGGAAAGGTGATGAACGTCTTCGACATGTCGATCAAACGGGCCTTCGCCGGTCCGCCGGACCACAAGGATAAGGACAAGGACAAGCAGCGCTGAGACGCTCGTCGTATAATCGGCTGCAACTTTCACCCCACGGGCGCGTGTCAGGCATGGAGAAACAAGTCGGCGACATGGATGGCAACACCACCGAGCTGTTTGAGCAGGCGGTGCGCCTTCATTCCCGCCGGTTGCTGGCCATCGCCCGTGCGATCGTTGGGACGCGGGCATCGGCCGAGGATGTGCTCCAGCAGGCGATCCTGAATCTCTATGAGCATCGGGATCGCTATGACTGGCGGCAACCCGCAGGACTCCTGCGCCGGACGGTCGTGAACGAGGCGCTGCGGCTCCTGCGGCAGCCACGGATGGCGGCGGTGGCGCCGGACCATCCGCAGCGCGACGGCGTGGAACCCGTCGGCGGGATGATCGGCCAGGAGACGATCCAGCGCGTGCGGAATGCGATCGCGCAACTGCCCGATCATTTTCGCGCGTCGCTGGTGCTCTGCGAGTACGAAAACCTCTCGTATCAGCAGATCGCCGAAGTGCTGGATGCGAGCATCCCGCAGGTCAAGACCTGGCTGCACCGCGCCAGGCGGCAGCTGGCACGGCGGCTGGAGCAGTATGTGAGCGAGGACTCGACGGCCCACAACGATGAGTCTCATGATGCAAAGTGACGATCCCCATCTCGACCTGCTGGAATGCTACCTCGATGGCGAGCTTGCGCCGGCGGAGGCCGAGGACCTGCGCCGCCGGCTGGAGAGCGATGCGCAGTTCGCCGCCAGTCTGACGGCGCTGCGGTCGCAGCGGGCCGATCGCGAACGGTTTTTCGGAAGCCTTGAAGATACCGTCGATGTTGAGCGGCTTCTCGCCAACGCCCGTCGCGCTTGCCGCCCCGCGACGCGCCGCGTCCTGCGGCTGGTGTCATACATCACGGCCGCGGCGGCCTGCCTGGCGATCGGGTTCTTCGTCGCTCGCTTCAGCAAGAACCCCGCGCGGCCGGGCGATCGCGGCCCGGTCGCCAATGGCCAGGCGTACAGCGTCGCCATCACGGACGAAGCGGGCAGGGTGATCGCCGTGCAGAAGTTCGATACACTGGAGAAGGCGCGCGAGTTCTCCGACGACCTGCAGCGCTGGCAGCAGCGCCAGGAGCAGTTGCGCAATGGCCAGGTGACCGTGCGCACGGCATCGTTTTGAGGCTGAGGTTCTGGTTCATGCGGCTGACGAGGCTCATGTCAGGCGGATTGGCGGCGGCGCTGCTGGCGCGATGTGTCGCCGGCCGCCCGCGCCGAGTACCCGCTGCTGGAGGAGCTCAACCGCCAGACCCAGTCCCTCTACACCGAAGTCGAGGCCGGCCTGGTCCGGCTTCAGCTCCCGCTTCCCCGGTGGATGGCCGAGGCGGCCGCGAAGGATGACCCGCTGCGAAAGTGGGGCAACCTCGTTGACCCGCTGGTGCGGGCGAAGCTGGAGCAGCATCGCCTGGAGGCGTTGGGCGGGGCAGCGCGGATCAACATTGTCATCTCCTCGACGACCCAGCCCGCCGCGGCGGGAGCGAATCCGATCAACGTCTCCCCCTCCGGCTGGCACCTCTCGCAACAGGCCGGCTCGCGCGAGATCGTCCTGGAGAGCACCGGCGGCGGGGCATCTTCGATTGTCATCCACTCCGGTGGCGAGGTTGCCGCCGGCGGACAACTCAATGTCGGCGGGCCGCTGCGTATCAACGCGCAGGCCGCCTCCGGCTTCTCTCCCAACAACATCGGGCTGCTGCTGGACGATGGCGGCCACGTGCTTGTGCCGCTGTACATCGAGCGCGAGACGATCGGCGCCAAGCCCGTGCGCGTGATGATCCAGGATGTCGAAGCCAGCGCCACGTTCGTCGGCTCCGACGACAAGACGCAGATGACGATCCTGAAGCTGGACAAGAAAGTCGGCCGGCCGGTGCGATTCGGCGCTGCCCGGCCGATGGATGGCTCGCTGGTGATGATGCTCAACCCTGCCAGCGGCACGGGGCGGCTGGCGCTGTGGACCGGCGGCGAGCGCGACTTCGGCGTGGCCATCACGATGGACGGCAGCGTCGCCGGCATCGTGCGATACGGGCAGTTCCTCGGCGGCCCGGCGTGCAAGCCGATGATCGAGCAACTCATCCGCACCGGCTCGATTCAGCGGCCGGTGCTGGGAGCCCGGCTGACGGAAGTTCGCAGCGACGATCCGCTGCGCAAGGCATTTCCGGCGCTGGACCAGAGCCCGGCGCTGCTGATCGATGAAGTGACGGCAGGATCGCTGGCCGAGCGTGCGGGCCTGCGCAAAGGCGATTTCATCCTGAAGCTGGGGGCCGAGAGCGTCGGCGATCTGACCACGTGGGCCGCCGCGCTGGCCCGTCCCGGCGAGGCCGCGCTGACGGTCCTCCGGGGCGAGCAGGTTCTGACGCTCAAGCTCGATATCCCCGGCAAATGACGGCCGCGCGAATGGGAGGGCGAAACGGCGAGATGACCCTATCGCACCACGATCGCCGCGCGAGCGAGCTTGCCCTGCCTCATCCACCGGCTGCCGCACAGATACTGGCACAGCCCGCATCCCACGCACGCATCGGCCAACACGTGCGGCGCGCTCTTGTGGGACATCGCGTACTCATCGCCCACGCCGCGCGGGATTTCGCCCACATCCAGCTCCACATCGCGCAGCTCGATGGCGTTGTAACCCGCCCGCTTGCACTCGTTGTAGCACAGCCGGCAGTCGATCTCGTGATTGCGGAACTGGAAACAGCTCGCGCGATCGACGGCCGCCAGCCCCATCTTCGCCTTGCGCTTCTGCTGGATCGTCAAAGGCACGATCGCGTGCGTCGGGCAGATTTGCGTGCAGAAATTACAGTCCTGGTGGCAGCCGGCGCGGGTGAAATCGGCGATGGGCGTCCAGATTGCATCCAGGCCATGCCGCAATCCGGCCGGCTGAAGCACGGAACCGGGGCAGACCTTGAAACACTCGCCGCAGCGGATGCAGAGCTGAAGGAAGCGAGCTTCGCTCACGCTGCCGGGAGGACGGATGAGCGATGCGCGAGGCGTGAATCTCACACCGACCGCAGCCACCGCGCCCCCGGCGACGCCGGCCAAAACTCCGCGACGCGACACGCCGTGACCGCTGTGTGGCGTGGGAATCGCGGCCGGGGCGGCACGCTCCACCTTGAACCGGATCGCGTCCTTCGGACACACCGCCGCACACGTTCGACACGATGCGCAGTTAAGAGCGCGAGTCGTGTAGTTGTCGTTGATCGCATCAAACCGGCAATGGCGAACGCATTTCCCGCAGTGCGAGCAGGCGTCCGTGATGGTTCGCCGCTTGCGCGATAGCAGTCCAAGGAGGGACGCCACCGCGCCACTGGGGCAGAGATATCGGCACCAGAAACGCCGCGAGACGAGGCTGAGAAGGAAGATGATCGCGAACAGCGCGATCGAGACGTACATGCTCGGCGTGAGCTGTCCGGCCAGGCCCCAGTTCTTCCGCAGGCCGATCTGGAGCCGTCCGAGGGTGAACATCAATCCGCGCGTCACGACGGGGATGGCGGCGAAGTACCCGGCGAGCATTACGCCGATGGTTGAGGCGAGGAGGATGGCGGCCAGGAGATAGAACCGAAGGTGAGTGCCGCCAGTGCCCTCACTGGCGATCCGTCGCGGTCGTCGTTCCGCCAGTGAGGGCACTGGCGGCACTTTCCGAACAACACCGTCCACCAAATCGATCAATGTTCCCAACGGGCAGATCCACCCGCAGAACCCACGCGGCAGCACGATTCCCAGCAGAAAGATCGCCACGAGCCCGAGCAGCGATGGGTTCCAATTCCTCCCCGCGATGCTGGCCGAAATCCCGCCCAGCGGGTCGAGCCACAGGAACGATTGCAGCGGCGCCTTCGCCTTGCGCGATCAGGTCAGTGGAAAAATCGTCGGCATATGGCCAGGCGACATGAAAGAAGAGATACACGAAGGTCAGCAGGCACGCGCCCTGCACCCCTCGGCGAATCCAGCGGATGGTGCGGGGAGCCGTCACTTCATCCCTGCCTGCCTGAGCACCACCAGTGACGCGTCGATGATCGCCTGCGACGTGATCGTCGCGCCCGTTACGATATCCACCTTGAGGCTCTGCTTTTCGATGATCCTCGCGGGGATGGTCTTCGTCGCGCCGAGGTCGATCTTCTCCTCATGCTTGAGCTGGATGTCGGCGATCTTCCCGCCGGACATCGTGAGCGTAACGAACATGTCGTGCTTGTCGGAATACGCCAGCGCCCGCCCGTCGTACTTACCATCCTTCAGCTTCGATAGATCCATCGACTGAATCGTCAGCAGGTCCAGCTTGTTGCGCACCTTCTGCATCTCGCGCGTCAGAACATGTTGCCCGGCCGGCTGATTGCTCGTGGGATAAAGCCGCATCGCCTCGCCGTATTCCGCCTTCGCCTTCTCGATATTGCCCATGCGCGCGTAGACATCGCCGTAGATGTTATGCACGTTGGCCGTCGCGTTGATGCGCCACGGCGGCGCGGGCAGGTCAGTCAGCGCCTCATCCAACACCACCATCGCCTTCTGATACTCGGCAAAATGCGCCAGGCACGAGGCATAGCATACCTTCTCGTGCGTGTAGCCTTTGCCCTTGGTCCGCGCCAGCAGCTTGGGATATTCCAGCGTCGCCCAGGCGTAGTTGCCGCTCATGAACAGGTACATGGGCAGCTCGTGGCCATCGCCGATGTCGCCCTTCTGCGCGTAGAGCCAGGTCATCTTGACGGCTTCGCGGACCTTCTGTGGATCGTCCATCGCCAGCAGCCGCCGCACCTCGATGCGCGCCTCTTTCCACGGCTTGTTCATGTCCCACTGGGGCGTGGTATTGGCGAACCAATCCGGCGGGATCTTCAGCGCCGCGACCGCATCCGCAAGCGACTCCTTCTTCGGCTCATCCCCCATCGCCAGCATTGTCAGACAGAGCACAACCGCGCCCAGCACCTTGCCCATGATCTTCACCTCTACGCCAGTGGAAACCCCTTCGTCGTCCGCACCTTCTCATCCTTGGTCACGAACATCACGTCGATGTCCTTCAGCGGCTCGATCACCTTCATCGCCTTCTCGATCCCCATGACGAACACCACCTTCGTCAGCCCATCGGCATCGGTGGCGCTCGGCGCGACAATGGTCACGCTGCAAAAGTCGGCCGGCGAATGCCCGGTGGCCGGGTTGAAGATGTGATGGTTCTTCCGATCGGCGCTGAACGTCGTGCGATAGTCGCCCGATGTCGCCATGCAGAGCCCGGAGAGCTTCGCCAGCGCGATGTAAGCATCCTCGCGCCGCGGATGCTGGATGCCCACGAGCCACGGCAAGCCATCCGCCTTGCCGCCGATTGTTCCCAGCTCGCCGCAGTCAACCATTGCGTGCTCGATTCCGACCGCGCAAGCGCGGCAATCGCGCGGTCGGTTGCATAGCCCTGGGCGATGCCGTTGAGCGTAATGGCCATGCCCGGCGTTTGCAGCGTCACCGTATCGCCGCTCACCTGCACCTTGCGCGAGTCCACCAGTGCCCTCGCCTGCGCGATGGCCGGCTCATCCGGCAATGTTCCCTGCTTCTTGGCGGCCGCATATACCTCCCATAGCGGCTGCACGGTGATGTCGAACGCGCCGTCGCTCAGCCGCGAAATCTCGGCCGACTTGCGCAGGACTTCCAGCAGATACGGATGCGCGCCGGTGAGCTTCCCCGTTCGATTCAGCTCACAGACCTGGCTCGACGGCCGGTAGATGCTCATCACCCGCTCGACCGTCGCCAGTTCTGCAAACGCGCCGTCGAGCGCGCTGGGCGGCCTTCTCGTCGGCGTGCAGAATGGTCATCGACACTTTGCTGCCCATCGCGAAGGAGTTGCGCGTGAAGCTCTGCAATGACGGCGTCTCTGCCCAGGCTGCATTACGTCTGCCTGCGCATGCCAGCGCGCCGCAGGCGCCCAGTCCCGCGAGAAATCGCCGTCTCGTGATGGAGCGGCTCATGCTCATGACTCCACCGAAACCGTCCGTCCCTCGCGCCGCGACTGCTCGGCCGCAAAGACAATCGTGTGGCTCTTGAGCGACTCCTGGGCGTTGGCCACGATGCCGCTGTCATCTCGCGTGTGCAAGGCCACGAGCCACTCGCGGGCGATGCGCAGGTCGCCGCCGCCGTGGCCGCCGGTCTCGATGCCCATCTTGATCGACGTGACGTTGTTGTCCGCGAACGTCTTGATCGTGATCGTCTCCTCATCGAAGAGCAGCTCGGCCGTCGTGCCATGGACGCGCAGCCGCCGGCCGCCGCCCTGCGTGAACGCCGTCATCGTGAACGTGGCCGTGATCTCATCCTCAAACTGCATCGCCACCACCTGGTGGTCCAGCACGTCGTTATCGCACTTCCACACGCATCGCCCATACGGGCCTTCGCGGATCGCCTTGAGGTGTGCCTCGCGGCTGTGGTCGAGGCTCGCCGACGCCGCCGGCCAGTTCTCGCGATCGCCGTTGACGTAGTGCCGAATGGCCGAATAAGGGCAGGTCGGCTCCACCGGGCACGGGTCGGTGCATCGCTCGGCGCTGCGCGCCGGGGCATTGGCCCGCGTGAAATAGCTCAGGCTTCCGTACGAGCTGACCATGCGGCACGGCCGGCCGATAAGGTAATACAGGTAGTCGATGTCGTGGCAGCTCTTGGCCAGCAGCATGAAGGATGACCGGCCTTCATTGCCCCACTTGCCGCGAACAAAGCTGTGGGCCTGGTGCCACCACGCCACCTGCTCGATCAGGTCGATGCTCAAGATCCGGCCAACCGCGCCGCCGTCCAGAAGCTGCTTGACCTTGCGAAACCCCTTCTGATATCGCATCGAATGGCACACGCCGACGATCCGCCCGGACTCTTGCTGCGCCTGCTCGATAGCTCGGCAGTCGGACAGCGTACACGCCATGGGCTTCTCCAGCAGCACGTCGTAGCCCTTGCCCAGGCACGCCAGCGCCGGCCCGATGTGGTCGCGGTCCATCGTGCTGATGACGACGGCATCGCAGAGGCGCGGTTTCTCACAGAACTCCTGCCACCGATGAAACAGCCCCGCCTGCGGCACCTCACGCTCCTGGGCGAATGCCTCGCGATATTCATCGCGCGGTTCGGCCACCGCGACGACTTTGCCGAACTGCGGGAACCGCGCAAAGAGCTTGCCGAAGTTCATTCCGCGGTCGCCCGCGCCGAGAATGGCGATGGTCTTGGGGGTCATGGACTCTCCGTGTCAGGTAGCGTGACACTGTTGATACATTGGGGGAAAGGTGCGGTTGAATGCGGTCTGAAGCGGAAGCGTCAGCGCCCGCCCTGCATCGGCCGTCAGAAAAACTCAAACCCAGCTCTGGGGGACGAACCAGCAGTGCGGCTTGCCGACCTGCCCGCCCAAACTGTGCGCCACGAGATTGGGCAGCCACATGGTCAGCCGGAAAATGAGGCGGGTGAGGGGAAGCACCGATGGCAGCATTGTCGCATTATGGGACCGTGCATGCAATGAGGAAATCGTGACCTTGAATTTCGCCTCCGGCCGCCGATCATCATCCGCGTGGCGCAGATCGTTGTCGAGAACCTCCGCAAGTCCTTCCGCATCGCGCAGCGCAAGCCGGGGATGCTGGGTGCGTTGTTCTCACTGATGCATCGAGATTATCGGACGGTGAACGCCCTCGACGGGCTCTCGTTCTCGCTCGAAGCAGGCGAGCTCGTGGGCTACATCGGCCCCAACGGCGCCGGCAAGTCGACGACCGTGAAAACTCTCGCGGGCATCCTCGTCCCCGACAGCGGCCGGGTCGAGGTCAACGGCCTGGTTCCATGGAAACATCGCATCGCCCACGTGCGGCGAATCGGCGTGGTTTTCGGCCAGCGCACGCAGCTCTGGTGGGATCTGCCCGTGGTCGAATCCTTCGAGCTGCTGCGCGACATCTACTCAATCCCGCCGGCCGACTATCGCCGCTCACTCGATGAACTCATCGAGTTGCTCGACCTGAAGAGCCTGCTCGATGTGCCCGTGCGTCAGATCAGCCTCGGCCAGCGCATGCGCTGCGACCTGGCCGCGTCGCTGCTGCACGCGCCGCCGATCCTCTTTCTCGACGAGCCGACGATCGCGCTGGATGCCGTGTCGAAGCTGGCCGTGCGCGACTTCGTCCGGCGGATCAACCGCGAGCGTGGCGTGACGGTGATCCTCACCACGCACGACATGGACGACATCGCCGCGCTGTGCTCGCGGGTGATGGTCATCGGCAACGGCCGGATTGTCTCGGATGGCAGCCTCGCCGCCCTGCGCCAGCGCGTCTGCCGCGAGCGGCGGCTGATCATCGACCTGGCCGGCGATGGCAAGGAGCTGCGCGATCCTGATGTGACGCTCATCAGCCGCGAGCAGGGCCGCGTGGTGCTGGCGTTCGATCCACAGCGTATCTCGGCCACCGCGCTGATCGCCCGCATCACCGCGGCCTATCCGATCCGCGACCTGTTCGTCGAGGAGCCACCGATCGAGGAGATCATCGCGCAACTCTATGCGCAGACGCGGGACGAAGCGATAAGCGCCGCCGGTGCCCTCACCGGCGGATGAAGAATGTGGCAGAGCCGTCTCGGCTCTGTGTAGAGCATGTGGCAGAGCCGTCTCGGCTCTGCGGAGACCAGCGGCGAGACGCCGCTGCCACTTTGCCTGATGCGACCCTACACCGCCATCCTCTCCGCCCGCTTCCGCACGCTGCTGCAATACCGCGCGGCCGCGCTCGCCGGTCTTGGCACGCAGGTCTTCTGGGGATTCATCCGCCTGATGATTTTCGGCGCGTTCTACTCCGCCACGACGGCCCCGCAGCCGATTTCCTGGCCACAACTCGTCACGTACATTCTGGCTGGGCCAGGCCATGCTGCGCCTGCTGCCCTGGGGCCCGGACTACGAGGTGCGCGACCTCATCCGCAGCGGCAACGTCGTCTACGAGCTTGCCCGTCCGCTGCACCTCTACTCCCTCTGGTACGCCCGCGCCATCGCCCAGCAGACCGCGCCGACGCTGCTGCGCTCCGTGCCGATGGTCATCCTCGCGATGCTCTTCTTCGGCATGCGCCCGCCGGAAAGCCTTGCGTGCTTCGGCGCGTGGGTGCTGTGTACATTCGGAGCGATCCTGCTGGCGTCGGCCATCACGACGTTCACCACCATCACCATGCTCTGGACCGTCGCCGGCGACGGCGCGGCGGCGCTGGTCGGCATGGCCGTGTGGTTCTTCTCGGGCATGGTCATCCCGCTGCCGCTATTCCCCGATGCCCTGCGCCGGGTGATGGACCTGCTGCCATTCCGCGGCATCGTGGACATTCCCTTCCGGCTCTATGTCGGCAATATCCCGGCCGTGCAGGCCCCCGCGCTCTTCGCCTTCCAACTCGCATGGACGATCGTTCTCGTCATCACCGGCCGGCTGCTCCTGGCGCGGCACGCGCCGGCTGACCGTGCAGGGAGGTTGACATGCCGAACACCCTTCGCCTTTATCTCCGCTACGTCGGCATCTCCATCCGCGGCCAGCTCCAGTACCGCGGCTCGTTCCTGATGCTGGCGTTCGGAAATCTCACCATCACGTTCAACGGAGTTCCTGTTCATCTGGGCGCTGCTGCACCGCTTCGGCTCGCTGCGTCACTGGACGCAGGCGCAGGTGGCCGTGCTCTACGGCATGGTCCACATGGCATTCGCGCTGGCCGAGGCGGCCGTGCGCGCCTTCGACACGTTCGACCGGCAGGTCAAGAACGGCACCTTCGACCGCGTGCTCCTGCGCCCGCGCAGCGCGGCGTTTCAGGTGGCCGCATCCGAGTTCCAGCTCATGCGCATCGGCCGATTCTCCCAGGGATTGTTCGTGCTGATCTACGGCTGCATCGCGGCCAACGTCGCATGGACGCCCGCGCGGGCCGTGCTGCTGGTGGCGGCCATTCTCGGCGGCGCGTGCATCTTCGCCGGCCTGTTCATCATGCAGGCGACGCTGGCGTTCTGGACGACCGAATCGCTGGAGATCGTCAACACAGTGACCTACGGCGGCGTGGAGACGGCGCAGTTCCCGCTGTCGATCTACCGCCCGGCGTTCCGTCGCTTCTTCACCTTCGTGATCCCCCTGGCCGCGGTGAACTACCTCCCCGCGCACGGGCTGCTCGGAATCGCCGATGTCATCGGCTCGCCGGCGTGGCTGCACTGGCTCTCACCCTTGGCCGGGCCGGTGTTCCTGCTGCTGTCACTGCTGGTTTGGCGAATCGGCGTGCGCCATTACTGCTCGACGGGAAGCTGAAGCAGATGTCTGAAGCGGAAGCGTCAGCGCCCGCTCAGGCCCCGGGGCGGGCGCTGACGCTTCCGCTTCAGACGTTACCTTGATCAGGCTCGCCCCCCCGTCCTCTGCGCCTCCGCGGTGAGTTCCCTCACTCATCCCCGAACAGCGCATCGACGAATCTCTTCGGATCGAACGTCTCAATGTCCTGCGGCGTCTCGCCCAGCCCGACGAACTTCACGGGAATGTTGAGCTGCTGGCGGATGGCCATGATCACGCCGCCCTTGGCGCTGCCATCGAGCTTGGCCAGGATGATGCCGCTGACGTTGATCGCCTGCCCGAAAATCTTCGCCTGCTGGATGGCGTTCTGGCCGCTGGTGGCATCGAGCACGAGCAGCACCTCGTGCGGCGCGCCGGGGATGCGCCGGGCGACGACGTCGCGAATCTTCACCAGCTCGCGCATGAGATTGTCCTGGGTGTGCAGCCGCCCGGCCGTATCGACGATCAGGACATCCGTGCCGCGGGCCTTGGCCGCCTCGCAGGCGTCGTAGGCCACCGCGCCGGGATCAGCGCCCATCTTGTGCTTGACGATCTCCACGCCGATGCGCCCCGCCCAGATGCTAAGCTGCTCGACGGCCGCCGCGCGAAACGTGTCGCTGGCGCACACGAGCACCTTCTTCTTCAGTTGCTCCTTCAGCAGCCAGGCGAGCTTGGCGATGCTGGTGGTCTTGCCCGCCCCGTTGATCCCGGCCACCAGGATCACCGTCGGCCCCGACGCGGCCATCTTCAGTTCGCGGTCGGTCGCCGGCCAATTGGCCAGGAGTTGCTCCTTGACGATCGCCTTGGCCTCGGAGGCGTTGCGGATCTTGCCCAGCCGCCACTGCTCGCGCACCTCGCCGACGATCTTCTCGACATTGGCCACGCCCATGTCGGCGGTGATGAACTTTTCCTCCATCTCGGCGAGGAACTGCTCGTTGATCTGCCGGCCGGGGATGAACAGCGTCCTCACGTCGGTGTGAAGGATCGCCATCGTCTTGCGCAGGGCGCTCTTGAGCTTGTCGAGGGTCTTGGAGAAGAAAGCCATGTTCAGATTTCAAATCTCAGATTTCAGATTATCAGGTGCCGCGCCGCCGTCGCCGGCCGACGTGAGCGCCTTGTGTTCCTTGAGTATCGCATCGAGCACGCCGTTGACGAACGACGCGCTGCCTTCGGTGGAAAAGTGCTTGGCCAGCTCGATCGCCTCATCCATCACCACCTGCGCGGGCGTGGCGGTGTTGAGCATCTCCCAGACGGCCATGCGAAGGATCGCCCGGTTGACCGGCGGCTGGCGATGCACCGGCCACTGCGGCGCCACCCGGCCGACCCACCGATCGCTGGCCTCATGCTGGTCCCACGCCCCGGTAGCCACCTGCAGGGCCTGCGAATTGCTGGCCGGGTCCTGCCCGCTCTCGCCGATCACCTGGCGCGCCATCTCCACGTCGCTCTGCCCCTGGCTGTCCCAGAGAAAGAGCACCTGCATGGCGGTCTCCCGCATTTTGTGCATCCGGCCGATGGCCATAGGTGGGCAAGTATAGGCGGGAGACGCGGGAGGGCAATGAGTGCGAGTGCAGGGATAGCGTCCGCCACGCGCGCCGGGCTCGATCGTCCATCTGGCGGACACCGACCCGATGCGATTATGATGTGGGCCGATGAACCAGGGAGAACTCCGCGCCAATGCCTTGAAACTGCCTTCCGTGCTGATGCAGGGGATCACGCACATGGCCCCCGTCTGCAGCATCGTGCTGTCCGTGCAACTGGTGGCGCAGCATGCGCGAGTCACCGCGCCGCTGGCGTTCGCCATCGCCTTCGGGATCGTGCTGACCCTGGGGATTTCGCTGACGCAGCTCGCGCGGCACATCTCGTCGGCCGGGGGCTATTACGCCTACGTCGGCCGGACCATTCATCCGTGCGCCGGGTTCCTGACGGCGTGGCTTTACTTTCTATACGATCCAATCTGCGCCGCCATCAACCTGGCCTACCTGGGCGACCTGCTGCAGAAGACGCTGTGGGAGAAGTTCAATGTGTATTGCCCCTGGTGGGCCGTGCTCATTGCCAGCACGGTCTTGATTGCGCTGCTGACGTACCGCGGAATCCGTGTCTCGACCGAGGGCCTGACGATCCTGGGGCTGCTGGAGATCGGGCTGCTGCTGGCGCTGAGCGTGGCGGCGGTCTGGCGGCCGGGGCCGGGAGGGTTGAACCTCATATCGTATGTTCCGAGCCAGGCGCCCGGCGCGGGCGGACTGTGCATGGGGGTCGTATTCGCGATCATGGCCTTCAGCGGCTTCGAAGCAGTGGCCCCGCTGGCGGAAGAGACCCACAACTCCCGCCGCAATCTGCCTCGCGCGATCATGGGTTCGATCCTGCTCATCGGCGCGCTCTACCTCTTTTCCTCCTGGACCGTCATCATCGGCTGGGGCACCCGAGACATCGCCACCCTGGCCAGCTCCGACAAGAACCCGGTGCTGGCGCTGGCGGATCGGCTCCTGCCCTTCGGGGAGGTGCTCATGGCGGTGGCGCTGCTGAACTCGGTGCTCGCCGTCTTGATCGCCTCGACCAATGCCGCGACGCGCGTCTTCTTCGCGATGGCCCGATCAGGCGCCTTGCCGCGCCCGCTGGCCAAAGTGCATCCGCGCTTTCAGACGCCGGTGAATGCCGTGTGGCTTCAGACGCTGATCACCCTTGTCCTTGGCCTGGGGCTTGGCTTCTGGCTGGGGCCATACCGGGAATTCGAGTTCATGGGCGTGGTGGTTACCCTCGCTCTGTTGCTCGTCTACGGCGCCGGCAATGTCGGCGTGATGCTGCTGTTCCTGCGCGAGCGGCGGGCAGAGTTCAGGCTTCTGCTTCACGGCATCTGCCCGGTTGTGTCAAGCCTGGCCATCGGAGTGGTGGCCTGGTTCTCGATATTCCCTCTGCCGGCCGCTCCGCTCCGCTATGCGCCGCTCGTGGTGGTTGCGTGGCTCGTGATCGGGCTTGGGCTGCTGGCGGTGTCACGGGCGACGGGACGTGAGGAGCAGCTTTTGACGGCGGGCGCGGCGGGGCGGAATGATTGAAAGGCACGCGCGAGCGACGAGGAGGGTGCAGCGGCAGCATTCGGCCGAAGCCGATAGCCTGGTCTCAGGTGCGAACTCCCTCATTCGACGCTACAATGATCAGTCGCTATGCGAATCGATCACTTGGAGTTGGAGAATTTCAAGAAGTTCGAGCACCAAACGCTCGATCTGCATCGGCAGTTCACTTTACTCGTGGGAGACAATGGTGCAGGCAAGACGAGCATACTGGACGCTCTGGCCGTCGCGCTGGGGCTGTGGCATAAGGCAGCGCCCGGCAGTGGTTGGGCAACATCCTCACGGAAGAAATACGCCTCGAGGCGCGATCGGCCGGCGATCGGGTATTATTCGAACCTCGCTTGCCATCGAAGATATCCGTCACGGGGGCTATCGGCGGGAAAGAGCGGTTGAAATGGGTGCGAATGATCCGAGAGGGTGGGACACGCACGACGAATGCTGAGGCAAAGGACGCCGAACAGGCAATAAGCGAGCTAGCGGAAGCCGCGCAAGCACAAACTGCCTCGCTGCCGGTCTTGGCATACTACGGTGCCGGGCGTGCGTGGCTTCCGACCAACAGGCGTACTGCCGGCCCCGTATCCCAACGCAAGCGCCAGCAGTTTGACGCATACTACAACTGCCTTGACACGCGTATACGTGACCGTGACTTGAACGAATGGTTCCTGTACGAAGCCGCCGCCAACGGCCAAAGCGAAGGCCGACCAGGATATCGTGCGGTCAAGCAGGCGGTGCTGGATTGCATTCCGGAGGCAGACGGGTTGCGTTATGACAGCGACCTGAAAGATATTGTCCTTTCGATCCAAGGAATGGAACAGCCCTACTACAATCTGAGCGCCGGTCAACGCATGATGTTGGCGATGGTTGCAGACATCGCCATCAAAGCCGTCACCTTGAACTCCTATCTGTTGGGGTCGGAAAAGTCGGGTGTCAGGGATCCGATGCTGCTGTTGCGACAGACGCCAGGGATCGTGTTGATTGACGAACTGGACGTTCACCTGCACCCGAAATGGCAGCGACGCGCGGCGACTGATCTGAAGCGAACGTTTTCGGGTATCCAGTTTGTTTGTACTTCGCATTCGCCTCAGGTCATCGGCGAGGTTCTGCCGGAGGAAATCCGGCTGCTCGAAGATGACACGGTCTGCCGACCATCACGCTCGCACGGTGTTGATTCCAGCCGCATTCTGGAGGAAGTGATGGGGGCATCTTCGCGCAACCAAGCCGTCAAGATCGTTCTCGAACGGCTATCAGAGTCGATCGACCGGGAGGATTTCCCACAAGCCCGGGATCTGCTTCAGCAATTGGAGAAACAACTCGGGCCGGATGACCCCGAGGTCACGCGGGCGCGGACCCTCATGACCTTTCTGGAATCCAAGGTATGAGGTCGATCACCAAGAATCCCGAGCCGCGAAGTCTCGCGCAGCATCGCTGTACTCCACACGCAAAATACGACAACTACGCGGACAAAAACGTGTTGCGCCAGTCACTCGTTGCCGAACAACGCGGGATTTGTTGCTACTGTATGTCTCGCATTCGTCCCGCTCCCGGCCACATGAAGATCGCGCATTGGCATGCACAGGCCACCCATCCGCTCGAGCAGTTGGATTACCACAATCTGCTTGGCGCCTGCCTGGGAAATCAAGGTCAGCCTCGCAGGAGCCAACATTGCGATACCCGGCAAGGAGACAGCGATGTTTCCAGGAACCCGGCGAATCCTGCACATCGAGTCGAGGATCTGGTGCGCTATCAGCCCGATGGCCGCGTCGTATCCGCCGATGGGCAGTTCGACCGGGACTTGAATGACGTGCTGAACCTGAATGTGGCCTTCCTGAAGAACAATCGAAAGGCGGCTCTTGACGGCTTCAGGGAAACCATCGAGAAACGCGGACAGCTTCCGCGGGCCACGCTGGAACGCTGGGTGCGCGATTGGAATGGACAATCCGATGGAGGCGATCTCCAACCGTTTTGTCAGGTGGTGGTCCATTGGCTCCGGAAGCGATTAGCTCGCGCGTAGGCTGCTGCTCAACCAGACGGTTGACCGAAGCACAATAGCTTGCAGTCGCGCACCGTGAGGCTAGTCGTTCGAGGCCAGGCCGCCGAGCTCCGTCGAGCGGCCTGTTTCGCGGAAGCCGGGACAAGCCTAATCTTGCCTGATCCGTTGCACCCGCGGCCCCTACCTCGCTCATTTCTTCGGCTCGACCAGCTTCACGCAGTCGATCCCCACCATGTACGCCTTGGCCGCCTTCTCATTGGCCCCCGTGATCTCGAAAGTCAGCTTGTGCTCCCCCGCGGTCAGCTTCACATGGCCCAGCGAGATCGCGCCGGTCGGGATGACCTCCGGATTGTACAGGTCAATCGCCTCGCCCATCTTCTGGCCATCCAGCGAAATCTGCACGATCCCGTAGTCGCGGGCCTTGGTCAGCGCCACGCTCAGCTCATATTCCCCCGCTTTGGTCACCGGCAGAGCCAGGTCCAGCTTGTTGCCCGGCTTGGCACCGGTCCACCAGAGCTGCGCGTCATTGCTCCATTTGCCTGGGAAACCTCCCATGTCCTGCGAGTCCGGGTTGCCGCCGGTTTGCCCCAGCACCTTCAGGTCCTCGCCTTCGAAGATTCCAGGCACTTTCGGCGCCGCAGCAGCAGCCTGCTCCCAATATCCCGTCCGCTCTTCCAGCGACGCCGGCTGATACCCATCCTTCTCGCCGGCCGCCTGATACCAGTACGCCACCGCCGCGTAGAGGCACGGCCGCTTGTTGGGGTAATACTTCTCGATGTCGGCCTCGAACGACTTTTGGAACGGCACATTGTCCGTGATCTGCCACCGGTTCACGGAGATGTGACCCTTGAGGTTCTGGGAGATCGTCTGATTATGAAACGCATGTTGGAAGAGCTTGGGGCTGCTCCAGGCGTAGCCGAAATAGTCCTCCGAGCCCGTGCCGAACGTCGAAGGGAATTTCTCGCCATCGACGAAGAACTTCTCATCGCCCTCGCCCCACCAGCCGCCCTTGGGGCTCCAGACGTGCAGCATCACGCCCACAAACCGCCCGCGCCCTGCGTCACCAGCATCGGCCAGTCGATCTGCCGCTCTTTCTCGGCCGGCAGAAACACATCGCGGTGCCACTTGGCATGGAACCGCCCCAGGCTGTCGATCGGCTTGCTCACCGGAGCGTGAACGACCTCAAAGGCCACAGTCCGCTGCTCTTTTCCGTCGTTGATCAACTCGATCTTGGCGGCCTTGGCAAAGGGCATGTACCAGTGGCTATACCACGTCCCATCCTCCGTCAGCCCCAGCGTGAGAGACTTGTATTTGTTCGCCCCGGCGGCCGTGCCGAAGAAATCGCCCAGCGGCGCCCAGACGGCCGGAGTCGCATCGTCATCCCACGTGATCTTCAGCACCAGCTCGCGCAGCGCCACCCGATCCTCCGGCGACTTGGGCAGATCCAGCTTGGCCCGCAAGGCGGTGATCGCCCGCGGCCCGGCCAGCGTGGCCACCGTCGCCGACTGCCCCGGCGCAACCGCCACGCTCTTGGCCTCGGTGAGCTGCCCGGTTCGGCTCACCAGCGCCTCGGGTCCGAGGGTTGAGATCGCCTTGTCGGCCGCCGCCAACGCCACCGTCTCCTCGGCCGAAAGCTGCCGCTTGAACGTCGGCACCTTCGTTCCCTTGGGGAATGTGCCGTAGGTGAAGTGGTAATACTGCCCCCATCCCTTCTCGGCCACGATCTTGCAGCTCTTGGCGTAGGGGATCGGGACGAAGTTGTTCTCGCCGTTGGCCACGTTGTGTACCAGGGCCTTGCCCGTAAACGGCTCGTTCTTGTGATCGAAATACCCGATGAACGGCAGATCCACGGCCGGCTCGGCCGCACCGTCCAGGTAAATGCGCAGCGTGCCCATTCATCGGCCGCGCCGACCACGTCCGCCAGATGCACCCGGGGCCTTCCATCTCCGCCAACACAGACAGCTCGCCCTCCTTGCGGATGATCCCGTCGCCGTCGCCGTTCGCATCCCACGCGATGTACTTGTTGGTGGCCGCGTCGTATTTGCTCGCGCGGTCGTAGCTTGACCATTGCGCGCACGTCTCACCCGGCGCCGGCAGCACCGCCAGGCCTTCCAGGTTCGTCAGCCGCTTGATGAGGTCGAGATAGGTCACCTCGCTCTCGGCCGCCAGAACGCTGCCGCCCATGCAAAGAAGAAATACGGTTGCGAAAATGGTTCTCATGGTCAAATCTCCTGCGGGGATTCTACCGACCGCTCGGCGTCTGTACATCCCCTGCGGCTGCGGGCGGCGACATCAAGTTCGCGCCGCGATGATGTCGGCCAGCATCTCGCTGTTGGGCGGGACGAGCGTAACCTGCGTTGTCTCGCGCCCTCTCCGGGGTATAATGATTGCATGTCGGCCGTTCGCTCCATTTCGGCGGGGCATCCATTGCCCCAGCGCGGGATTCCCCCTCTGGTGGCCGGCGACAGGCTCACCCGCGCCGAGTTCGAGCGCCGCTATCTGGCGATGCCGGAGATCAAGAAGGCCGAGCTGGTCGAGGGAATCGTCTATATGCCATCTCCAGTCCGCCTGACTCGTCATGGGCAGCAACACGTACTCCTCACAACATGGCTCGGATACTACTTCGGCAAGACGCCGGGTATCAAGCACGTTGGCGACAACGTGACCGTTCGCCTTGACGAAGACAACGAGCCGCAGCCCGATCTTTGCCTGCTTCTGCCGGCCGCGGCCGGCGGGGCCGCGAAGGTCGACGCCGACGGCTACATCGCCGGCCCGCCGGAACTGGTGTGCGAGGTATCCGGTTCCACGGTGAGCATGGACCTGAATCAAAAGCTGGGCGCCTATCGCCGCAACGGCGTGCGGGAGTATCTGGTCTGGCGCGTCGATGACGCCGCCATCGACTTCTTTGCGTGCGCCAGGGCAAGTACGAACCCCTGCCGGCCGATCCGGCCGGAATCGTCCGCAGCGATGTGTTTCCGGGCCTGTGGCTTGATGTGCCGGCGATGCTAAGCGGAGACCTGCCAAAGGTTCTCTCCGCCATCGACCGCGGCGCGGCCAGCGCCGAACACGCGGCTTTCGTGCGGAGACTGGCTGGGGCGTGAGTGGATCGGCTTCTGGCCCGTTTTCCGGCCCCAAGAACACCGGCCAAAGCAAGTGACAGGCGGCGACCCGGCCGGTTAGAATAGAGGCGAGGCGCCGTATGACCGCAACGCAATTCCATGACCTCGCCGGCGATCAGCCTTACCTCGTCCCTCTGACTGTCGAGCAGTACCACCGCATGATCGAGACCGGCATCCTCGAGGAGGGCACAGCCATCGAGCTTCTCGACGGCTTTCTCGTGCGCAAGGACCGGGCCAAGGCAGGAGAGGATCCCATGACCGTGGGCGTTGAACATGCGTGGGTTCTTAGCCATCTACCAAGAGAGTTGCGCAATGTGGAGGCTCGTGGATCGCATTACCGGTCTCAGTTGCCCGTGACGCTCTTGCCAGCCAATGAGCCCGAGCCCGACGGGACGATCGTCCGCGGTGCGCCCGACAGCTATCGCGGCCGCCATCCCATGCCGGCCGACGTCCCCTGCGCCATCGAGGTTTCCGACAGTTCCCTGCATCGCAACCACACCCGCAAGATGCGCATCTATGCGAAGGCCGCTATTGCCCAGTACATCATCGTCAATCTGGTCGATCGTGTCGTGGAGGATTATCGGCAGCCCATGCCGGATGCCGCCCGGTATGCCACTTCGCGGATCTACCAGAGCGGCGAGACGGTGCCATTTCTTCTGTCGGATGGGACCGCCTTCGCGGTTCCCGCTTCGCGCCTGCTGCCGTGAGTTTTGGGCTGGAACGGTGGCGCCGGAAGCGTTTTGAGTCATGGCCGAGTCATCTTTTCCGGATTTACTTCAGATTGCCCAACGGCAATCTCTACAATGTTGAAATTGGGGCACAAGCTGGACGAGGCGCAGGCAGGCTGCCATGAGCAACGCACGCATTCTTAGACCCTACACACCGACGGCCAAGGAGATGGACCGAGCGCGACAGTTGCCACGTTGCACCTGCCCTCGGCGGTACTGCTGGTGGTGGAAATCGCTCAGTTTCGAATGGGATGCGGCTACGGCCAACGGTTGCACGTTCATGCAATCGCAGAAGCCCCCAGGTTGGAAACATCAGGAGGTTCCCTGCATGCGAGCTGTACCAACGTCGACAGTCGATCATTACGAACCACGGGAGCCTGCTCTAATCGAGGATGGCATGCCGCTGGATCGTTGGAACGCCGCGAGCTGAAACGCGGACGTGAATAGCTCTTCCTCGCTCACCTCTTCACCTTGTCGCCTTGTCATCCGCCTCACGGCACCGGATATCGCGGCGTGTCTGAGGGGATGAGTAGGGATGAGTACATTTACCTCGGCGCGATGAGCAGCTTTAACTCCGCATTCCGACTCGCAGCCGATCCGACCTTACCGATCGCCGCTCGTTACGTGATGTTCATCCAAACCTGCTCGGCCTTTGGTGGCCTGGCGCGATCCGGATTGCAGCCGGTGTACGACGCACTCGGCCACCGCTTCGGGTTTTCTCGGGAGCATAGGCCCGATGCCGTGCAACTCACAATGGCACTGAACGCGATGGTGCGTGTTCGTTTTCGACTGCTGCATCTGCTGGCCGAAACCCGCACTGAAAAGCGTCGGCGGAAGCTGCACGGGGATTGCCGGAAGATGCCCGCACCATTTACGACCGCAGACGTACTTAAGATGCTGGAGCTGAAAGGGGAAGGGTAGAGCCGAGACGTGGCGCTTCATCTCCCGGCCTCCTTCAGAACCCCCGCAGCCCATTCCGCCTCCTTCCCCTCTAACGGCGGCACGCACGGCCGGCGATAGTCAACGACCGTCGAGTACCGGATGCCCCTTGGGCAGCGGCGTGTCAACGCGGATCAGCGCGAATCGCACACCCTCGGGCTTGCTGCTGATCATGATGTTCGCCAGCCTCGTGCCGTTGCCGCCCACCTCGGAAGCATAGTTCCCGCCATATACGATATGGTCCTTCTGCGAGGCGTCGCCATAGCCTCCCCCGGCCACCCAGAACCAATGCCAGCGGTTGCCGATCACATCGTACAGCCCCCAGGCATTGGGCTTCTTCTGGGCCACCGGGTGTACTTTGTTCTCGAATGTCTCCCTCGACCACGCATACGGCGCGGCGTCCTCGGGCTTGTCGCCGCCGGGGCTCATGGTGGCCACGCCGGCGCGGGCGGCGTATTCCAAGCGGGCGCGATCGGGCAGAATCACCTTCCATCCCGCCGGCGCCAGCCTGGCCAGGGCGGGCAGCGCATTGTCCGCGGCATCGCGATACCGGATCGCCACCGGAAGCCTGGGGTCGGCATCCTTGGCCATGTCCGGCGGGTCAACGCGCAGCAGCGCGCGATACTGCTCCACCGTCAACTGCGTCTCCATCATGTAGAACGGCGCGGCGATCGTCTCCGGGTGCAGCGTTTCATCGCCTTCATGGCCCGGTTCCGTCTTTGGGCTTCCCATGATGAACTTCCCCGCGGGAATGAGCCGCCAGTGTACCGTCACGCCCTCTTTTCCCGCCAACGGGATCTTCAGATCGACGGGTTGACTGAGCGTCTTGGCCGTTTCGGCCTGCCGCCGCGCCGCTTCCTGGCCATCAAACGGCCAGCCTTCATAGACCTGCCACGCATCCGGCGGGGCGCCCGGCGCAGACACGAAAGCACCACCACGAGCCCAATCGAAACAAGAGCGATAGGTTTCATCTGACATTCCCTTTCCGCGTATAGCCCCACACGGCTTTCTTCCTCATCCCGCCGCCACCGGCCGCTTCGTGCGCGTCACGCCACGGCGCGCATATTCGTCGTAGACCGCGTGAATCCGCCGCCGGCCCTCCTCGCGCGTGTCGGGCTGATCGTACAGCCCGTGTGCCTGGTACAACGCCTTCTGCAGGTCGTACCAAGTCAGTTTCCGCAGGTCGCCATATTCCATTGTGTTGTCAGGCATCTTGGCCATGTTCAGCTCCTTTCACGCCGCCGCTTAACGAGCCACCCGCCGGATCTTCTCCAGCGCCTTGCGGGCCTGCGCTATCTCGTTCTCCACCCAGCCGCGATGGTACTCGCACGTCTTCCCCGGCGGCGGCGGCCAGCGCCCGTCCGAGTTCATCGCGTTGGTCAGATGAAACCAGAATTTCTCCACCAGCGACTCATGCTCCTTCTCGCCTTCGATCCGCTCCTGATACTCTTCCTTATACTCGTTCCGCAGGATCGCCACCTGCGGGTCAAATCGCTTGGACTCCGGCGTCCCCGCCCAACACTCGGCGTACGTCCGATGCCACGCCATCCCATCCTCGATAAAGAACGGCTCCGTCGCCGCCTCCATCTCGCAGGCCTCCTTGAACGTGACCATCGGCCCGATGTCCGTCACCGCTTTCACCATCTCCTCCAGCCGCTTGGGCGCCTCCGGCACGACACCGAAATTCCGCGAGTGGTCGCGATAGTGCTTCACGTAATAGTAGCCGCAGGTGCCCATGTACTCGGCATCGTCGGCCACGATGATCAGCGAGCCCTTGTCCCTTTTGCCCGACCACTTCTTCATGTTGTCCATGAAGTCGCTCAGCGGCATCTTCCCGAGGAAGTAGCGGATGGTCTTGCCGGCCAGGCGGTCCGACCGGCACAGCCCGTGCAGCCCCGGCACGATGTCGCGGAACGGCAGGTGCAACGCCGGGTTGTCCGGGTCCAGGTCATACCACGGCAGGTGCCCGCCCCAGTACAGGTCCCATTGGCGGTTGCGCTCGACAAAGCTGTATTCCTTGTCGGTCGAGATCTTGTACGACTCGAAATCCAGCGTCAGATACTTGTATCCCGCGTCGCGAAATGTCCGCGGCACATACTGCCGCCAGGTGCATTCGGGGTTCCAGCCCGATTCCGGCCGGAATCCCAGGTACTCGTCATAGGCCTTCATCGAAAAGACATTGCTCCACCGCCCATCCTCCTCGGGGATGTTGGCCAGGATCGGATGGGAATACGGCGAGCCCATGAACTCGCACTGGCCGCGCTGGATGGCATCCTTGAGCTTATCCAGCACGTCGGGCGTGATCCGCGCCATCTGCTCGATCGTGAACCCGCTGGCCTCGAAGACATATTTCGCCTTCGGCGCCTTCTCGCGGAAGACATCGAAGATCTTCTCGTAGCTGGCCCGAATCGTCCGCTCGAAGAAGTGCGGCTCCAGATACGCGTAATTCAGGTTTGCGTGGAAAATCGCAACGTAGTTCATGGTGGGCACATGATAACGCAGGGCGACGCGACCGTGCCAGCGATCTCTACGCCGCCGCCTCGCGGACGAGCAGTTGGAAGATCGCCAGGTGCGGCCGCTCATCGCTGAGGCGCTCGGGGTGCCACTGGACCGCCACGAACAGCGGCAGAGAAGGATCTTCCACGGCCTCGATGATGCCGTCGGGGGCGTGGGCCAGCGCGCAGGCCACGGCCGAGGCGGGCGACCGCCTGCTTGTGATAGGTATTGGCGGAGATTTCGGTCTGGCCGAGGGCGCTGGCCAGTTTTGACGCGCTTTCGATCTTCACCGGATGGCGGCGCAGCTCGGCGTCGAGCTTGCGATGCTCCAGGGGATTGTCCCGCTTCAGATCGGGGAGAAACTGGTGCAGGCTCCCGCCGCGATGGACATTGAAAAGCTGGCAGCCGAGGCAGATGCCCAGGGCGGGCTTCCTGCGTCTCTCGACCTCGCTCAGGAGCCAGAGCTCGAATGTTTCGCGCGCCTTGTCGATCGGGATGGCGTTGGGATGGTACGTCTCGCCATAGTGGGCGGGGTCCAGATCGTCGCCGCCGGTGAAGAGAATGCCATTGATGCGGTCGAGGGCGTGAAGCGCCACGTCGGGCGACATCGTGTACGGCAGGAGGAACGGCATTCCCCCGGCTTTCTCCACCGATGTGACATAATCGCAGATGATCTGGCATCGGCCGGGCCGGTCGCCGCTGTCCATCGTGATGGCGATCAGTGGACGCATGGGAATACCGGCCACCTACGCCTCGACCGTCTCCGCCTGTTTCCGCCCCGCGCGCTTGCGGGCGATCTCGCTGAGGACGTCCTTGCGCAGGCGGATGGCACCGGGGGTGACCTCGACGAGTTCATCCTCCTCGATGTACTCCAGCGCCTGTTCCAGCGTCATCTGCCGCGGCGGCTTGAGCATGATGTTCTCTTCGCCGCCGCTGTTGCGCATGTTGGTCAATCGCTTGGCCCGCGTCGGGTTGACAACGATGTCGTTGTCGCGGCAGTGCTCGCCCACGATCAGGCCTTCATAGCACGGGTCGCCCGGGGCTACGAACAGGGTGCCCCGATCCTGCAGGTCACGCAGGGCATACGCGTTGATGGAGCCTGTGCCATTGGCGATCATCACGCCGTTGATCCGGCTGGGCACCTCGCCGCGCACGGCAGCGTACTCGAAAAAGTTGTGGTGCATGATCGCCTGCCCCTGCGTGGCGGTCATGAGGCGCGTGCGCAAGCCGATCAGCCCGCGCGGGGATCGTGAACTCCAGGTGGACCAGCCCGCTGCGCGTGTCCATGCGCGCCAGCTCGCCCCGGCGGTTGCCGACCAGTTCCATCACGTTGCCGAGATTGGCCTCGGGAACGTCGATCACCATGTACTCGATGGGCTCCAGCAGCTTGCCGGCGCTGTCCTTCTTGTAGATCACGTGCGGTTTGCCCACCGACAGCTCATAGCCTTCGCGGCGCATGTTCTCGATGAGAATGCCCAGGTGCAGCAATCCCCGGCCGCAAACGCTGAACGCATCCTTGTTGGCCGACTCCTCCACGAGCAGCGCCACGTTGCTCTCCAGCTCCTTGTTGAGGCGCTCGCGGATATTCCGGCTGGTGACATACTTGCCCTCGCGCCCGGCGAACGGCGAGTCGTTGACGCTGAACATCATCGTCAGCGTCGGCGGCTCGATCTCGGGCGCGGCCATCGGCTGCGGGTCCTGCGGATCGCAGATGCTGTCGCCGATCTCGACGCTCTCCAGGCCCACCAGCGCGACGATATCGCCCGCGGCCGATTCCTCGACCGTCTTTCGGCCAAGCCCGTCGAAAATCTGCACCTGCTGCACGCGGTCGTTCATCTGCTTGCCATCGCGCCGGCAGACCTTGACCTGCTGGCCGCTCTTGATCCTTCCATTGTAAATCCGGCCGACGCCAATCCGGCCAACGTAGTCGTTGTACTGGATCGTGGTGATGCGAATCTGCAGCGTCGCATCGGGATCGCCATGCGGCGGCGGCACGTGCTTGAGCAGCGCCTCGAAGACGGGGATGATGTTCTTGCCGGGCTCTTCGAGTTTCCACGAAGCGGTGCCCTCGCGGCCGGAGGCATACAGCACCGGAAAATCCAGCGTCTCGTCATCCGCGCCGAGTTCCATGAACAGGTCGAAGACTTCGTCGAGGACCTCGTGGGCGCGGGCGTCGTGGCGGTCGATCTTGTTGATGATGACGATGGGGCGCAGCTCGTTCTGGAAAGCCTTCTTGAGCACGAAGCGGGTCTGCGGCATCGGGCCTTCGGCGGCGTCCACCAGCAGGAAGGCGCCGTTGGCCATCGAGAGCACGCGCTCGACCTCGCCGCCGAAGTCGGCGTGGCCGGGGGTATCGATCAGGTTGATCTTGGTGGTGACGCCGTCGGGTCCGGTGTAAGCGATCGCGCAGTTCTTGGCCAGGATGGTGATACCGCGCTCGCGCTCCAGCGGGTTGGAGTCCATGATGCACTCCTGCTGAACCTGGCTGTCGCGGAAATTGCCGCTCTGGCGAAGCAGGGCATCGACGAGCGTCGTCTTGCCGTGATCGACGTGCGCGATGATCGCGACGTTTCGTATGTCGTTACGTACACAGTTCATAGTGCTCATTGCCCGGCTCCCTGGGGAACCGCTCGTTTAACCGGCTCGCTTGCGAGCCGTTCTGGTGGCCGCGATCTGTTTAGCAGTAAGATCCGCCGGAAAGGGGCGGTACGATACTGTTGATCGGCGGATTATACAACGGCCGGGGCGGGATTTCCTGTTCGGAGCTGCGCTGTTCGGAGTTCCGCTGTTCGCGCGGTCCGCCCGCCAGCCGCGCGGGGGCGCGAGGCGATAGCAGCCGGGGACCAGTCGGTGGCACGAAGCGGCCCTGATCCAAAGATGGGGGCGCCGTGGCGGCGGGCGGGACAGAAATGGGTTCGTTTCGCAGGGGAGAGTGCGCGGGAGAGGGAGTGGAATCTGCAAGCTCTGGCGCGGCGGGAGGTTGTGGGGCTGGGGCGCTGGGATCGGTGGGTTCGTTCCGCAGGCGCTGGCTTTCACGGCCGAGGCACGGAGGCCCGAAGGCATCGGCGGGCGGAGGGGCGGGGATTTCAGATTGGAGATCGGTGATTGGGGACTGGAGATTGGAGTTTCGGAGTCGAACCAAGGCGATGTGCGAAGAGGGCATGGGGCCTCCGTGTTTGAGCGAGGGGCGGGCGGCGGCGCCCGGCCAGACGTTGGCCGGTGAAACGCGGGTGGCGCGCTCCTCTACGTGTCCGGGGACGTTGCGCCAATCGGGCGCCGGCGCGCAGCGCGGCGCAGCGCTGGGTGGAGGATTGGCGGGAAAAGTGGGTGGTTTTCGGGTTTGGGCGGAGACGATCTGCGCAGCGCGGAGTTGCCAGGGTGAGCGACAAAGCGACGAAGGGGTGGATGGGCAGGCGGATGCGGAGAGTCAGCAGTGACTCTATTTCGGCTACTTAGGCAGTCGCCGCAAGAGAATGCTGCTGCGCGAATGCCTTAACCTTGGGCAACAAGCCGGTCAGCGCCGGCTTCAGGGCGGCGAATCTTGCGTCCAGCCGCTTGCCGTCGAATCCACTCTGGCGCAGATAAAGGACGGTGCTCAACGCTTCCAGGAAATTGGCATCTCTTGAGTTCAGCAGTTGCGCCAGTGGCGACCAGGACGGCGCCTGTGAGTCGCCCACTTCCCGCAGCAGTTTCGCGAGGGTCTTGCCGGGGGTATAAGTGTATGGGTTGTATTGTCCGCCACCGCCGCTCTGCTCCATCAGATTCCCGTCGACAAGCGTGTCGATCTCCGAAGCGAGTTCGCTGGAATATGGGCCGTAATGCAGGTACCCGAAATGCTGCGGGAACGGATGGCCCTGGGACTGGAGGATAAAGACGATCTTCTGGAGTTTCTTGCGGCCCTCGACTGACTTGAGCTCCTGCACCAGTTTGAGGATTTCAAGCAACCCGTTCATTGGCCTGCCTCCTGCATCGGCAATGTCGATGATGGATTACTTTTGATCCACCGGCTTGGCGGGCGGTGGCTTGATGGGACTCGCGGGCACTTGGCTCTGGTAACCACCGAATCCACCAAGCAGTCGGAGTTCCCAATCCTTGAACTGGCTTGGCCGGCTCGCTATCTCTTCGAGAAAGCTCGTGAATCGTTCCCGATCAGCGTCTTGCTGGGCGGTGGGTCGGTTCTCAGCCATGGCTTGCCTTTCCTTTCAACTGCTCCTTGGCCGCAGTGACCTCTTCGGCAGCAATGGATTCTAGGCCCAGGTACGACCTCGGGAGCATTTGGACGCGCAGTTTAGCATTTTCGGGATGCCACTCAACGGCCCGCCCCGTCTCCTTGTCTTTTCGCTTGAGAGTCCAGCCGAAACTCAAGTTCATCGAGAACAGGTCGAAGAATCGCTTGGGGCTCACACCGACGAACGGTTCGAAACGTACCGCACCCGAAGCGCCGGGGCTCGCGGCAATCGCCTCGTCATGGAGTTCGAAGGCCTTGCTCTTGGGATAAGGTTCCACATACACTACTCGCGACACGCCCGCCGCAATGATGTGCTTCGCGCAGTTGTGACACGGAAAAGTCGTACAGAAGATCGTGGCCGCGGCGGTACTGATGCCTCTGCGAGAACAGGAGAGCATTGCCTCCATCTCCGCATGAACGACGCGGCCAAACTCGATCAGGTCCGTGATCGGGCTATTGGCGAGCACCTCCCGGAGTTTATCGAGATCGGCGGCAGCTCCGGCCTTTCTGGCATCCTCGCAGATCTGCTGGATAATCCTAAGCTGCTGCTCCTTGTTTGCATCGATCTTGCGCGTATAGTCCCTGCCTTTCGGGAAATCGGCAATGCTCCCATTATTCTGCCACTGGGGCCAATAGAGCCCGCCGCCAGATCGCGGGCAGTCGTTGGCGCCCAGAGCCAAGATTTCCTCGTTACGCGCAGAGCGGCGCCGACCTGTCGCGAGAGGTCGGCAGATCGCAGAGAGGCGGCAAATGCCATGAACATCGCAAACTCGTCGAAGAGCGGGGTGACGAATGGATGCCCGAAGAGGAGTTGCAGCACGCGGTCAACCGATGCTGTTATCTTCGGCGCCTCATCGTCGAGGTTCACGAAAAAGTCTGCCAGATGGAAGGTGTCACTCGTGTGTTGCCCGAACCTTGCGGCATCGCGTTTGTCACGATCAATGAGAGCCTGTGCCTGGGCTTCGCTCATGCCCTTGCGGTCGACAAGATATTTCCTGCGCTGCTGCGAGCTGGAATTGGCGCCGATCAGATAGAATCCATGAGGGTAGATACGCTGGAGCCGGTAGACCTCGTCAGGGTGCTTTAGCGACCGGACGATGTACGCGACACGGGCACGAAGCTCCTGTTGGGGAGTGCGCGTTGACGCGATATACGCGGCCACGCCTTTGGCCAGGATTGAATTGTCGCCGGTCAAAGATCGCGCCTGGTCACCGGCGTCCATGTGGTTGACGACCCGCTCGAATTCTGAAGCATGCGGCTTCACTGCAACGAACTGCGGAATGATGGCAGTCGAGACGCCAACGGGCACAACGTGATACCTGTAGGTGGCCAGCCTGCTCTGGAGGAGTTCGGTGAGCAGGGTGAAGTCAGTACCCACAGGGCCCACGAGAGCGATAACAATTTCCGAGTCGTTGAAATCGTCCTGTGTCGTTTGCTGTGGAATTGCGCCGCCTTCGCCCATGTCGTACATTATGCGCAGACGGTTCTGCGACGTCTATGGCGTGATGCAGTCGCTGGTGATAAGTGCTGCCGGGTCGCCATAGGACGGCGGGACGCCGGGGGCGGTGACGGGCTGGCCGGCTTTTTCGCGGCGGGAGACTTCGAGGTTCAGGGCGAGGAGCTGGGCGAGGAGGTCTTGTTTCGGGTCGAAGGCGTAGGCGTCGAGGACGGCGGAGTCGAGGGTGGCGTGGGCGTCCTTGAGCGGGGATCGCAGGCCGCCGGTAATCTCGACGAGGGCGTCGGTGCGGATGCGGCGGAGTTCGACGGCGGCGGCGGCGACGGCGTCGATCTGCTGCTTGCTTGGGGATTGGGGCCAGGGGAAGGTGTCGAAACGGACTGTCTTGTGCGGTATGAGGCGGTCACTGGCAACCCTGGCAGTTTAGCGGTAGGCTCATGCGCCGGCTGGTGTGACCTTCGTGGTTGAAAGACTTTGCTATGGCAAAACGCCGCTCGTTCAAGAGTGATGAGGAATTCCTGACGTATGTCTCGATGGGGGCTTACGGAGTTCGGCAAGTCCTCACCGACTTGAAGAGGCAGGGACACATACCAGTGCTGTTGGAGCGAGGGTCGGACGACTTTAAGCTGTGGAAGCAGACCCGCATCAAGGGCATGCGGGTGCCGGATGTGCTGTGCGTGAACAATGGCCGTCGCATTGAGTCGCGAGCCAAGACGGCGTTCGAGATTTCGGGCTCTCACTCGCCGACGAATGCCGAACGGTCGTGGGATTTCGGCTTGGCGGATGGCGACTATATGGCCATTCCGGTTTGCAGCAAGTGCGGCAGCCGGCCTGTCGATTGGCAGGCGGGAGCGCTGGTGCAATACGTCGCGGTGGGGGAGTTGCGGAAAGCGGCGCAGAATGGACTGGCATCGCTATCTGATGCGAAGGCAGCCGCGCAGGGGTCGGAGACCCGCATGATCTGGCCGTCAACGGTGGCGTCAACAGCGGGGACGGTGATCGTGGTGGAGGGAGGCAAGGTTATTTCCTTAGGGCCACACTCAGAGACCAATACGCCGAGAACCGTTTGGAATCAGTCATCGTCCTCGCGGACCTTCGGACACCCGAGGCAAAGAGCATGCTCCTGGGCGTGCTAAGCGACAACACGGAGCTGGCAGATGTCCGAGCGGGGGCCGCATGGGCAATTGGTGAGCACCGGGACAGCGCGGCATTGGCCGCGCTGGTAACGGCGTTCGCGGACAACTCGGCCGAAATCCGGATCGAAGCGGCTCGCGCATTGGCGAAGATCACACCGCAAGCTCCGGCAGACGTGCTGGCGACATTCGGAACCACGACCGCGCAAGCCCGGCCGGGTGTGGCGTGGGCGCTGGCCAAAGCTGGGACTGCCTCCATTGATCAGCTCCTGCCCGTGCTGACCAACGAGGACGCGCGGCATTGGGCTGCATACGTGTTGGGCAGCCAAGACCGACAGAAGTTCATTGGGCAGATTGAGCAACTCCAGAAGGCCGACCCCGAGGTGTACTTTGCAGCAACAGTCCTGTGGAAGATTTTGACGAGCTGGGTCTTCGATCTGAAAGATTACGGATGAATGCACTGACCAACCCAGTTTACAAGACCGCCCGCGGAGCGATGTGTTGCGGCGACAGCGTGAGGCTGCTGGAACTGCTGCCTCCTGAGTCCATCGACTTGGTCTTTACCTCACCGCCCTTTGCCCTCCAACGACAGAAGGAGTATGGGAACAGAGATCAAGGCAAGTACGTGGACTGGCTCCTGGGCTTCGCGCCAGGCGTCAAGCGGGTCTTGAAGGAGACTGGAAGCTTCGTCATCGACATGGGCGGCGCCTATAGGAAAGGGCGGCCGGTGCGGTCGCTTCACCAATATCAATTCCTCATCCGTATGTGCGATGAACAGGGATTCAACCTGGCGCAGGAGTTCTTCTGGCACAATCCAGCCAAGCTTCCGTCGCCGATTGAATGGGTTAACAAGAAGAAGCTGCGGGCAAAGGACTCTGTTAACACGATTTGGTGGTTTGCCAAGACCGATCACCCGAAAGCCAATGTGTCAAACGTCTTGGTTCCGTACTCTGATCGCATGAGGCAGTTGCTCAAGAACGCAGAGAAGTGGTACACACCAAAGAAACGCCCGTCTGGCCATGACATTGGCAAAGGCTTTGGCGAGGATAACGGGGGAGCTATTCCATCGAACCTTCTGCAGATTTCTAACACTGAAAGCAATTCGCCCTACCTGCGCACGTGCAAGGCGATCGGTGCTCAGGGGCACCCCGCCAGGTTTCCGCAGAAACTTCCGGAGTTCTTCATCAAGTTCCTGACGGATGCCGGGGGCACGGTGTTGGACATCTTCGCCGGGTCGAACACTACGGGGGCCGCCGCCGAGGTGCTTGACCGGCGGTGGTTGGCCTTCGAGTTGGAGCGGGCGTACATTGCGACGTCGGTATTCAGATTTCTTGATCCGCATTGTATTGAGATGTGCAAGGATATCCATCGTAGAATCAAAGAAGGGAGCAGCGGTATTGATCTGTCGGCCATTGAGGTCGAACACCCGCTGCCGGCTGGCCATAAGCGGGAAAACCATCGAGCGAGATCGCAACCGACGGTTGACAACGAGGTAGGGCTGTTCGCCTGATGAAGCGCGTCGCGGTCGATGCGGAACTGGGGCTTCTCATCCGTGGGGAAGAGGAACGCCAGCGGCAGATAGCGGTCGGGGAGTTCGGCGAGAGCGACCGTGTCCTGGGGCTCGGAGATGTCGACGTCGAAGTCGTAGATGCGGAACTCATCGAAGTTGCAGAGGACGACGTAGCGCGGCCGGCCGGGGACCAGGCGCGTCCAGTAGTCGAAGGCCTGCTGGAGATGGTCGGCGAGGTTGGCGCCGCGTTTCTTCATCTCGATGAGGACCTTGGGCTTCCAGACGAGATCGGCGAAGGCGGTGCCGCCCTTGGTGTTCTTGACCCGGAACTCGAGGATAGCGCCGGCCTCCTGCACGCCCTGCTGGCCGAAGGCCTGTAAGAGGCGGTCGAGGAAGATCTGGGCCTGGCCCTTCTCATCGCCGGTGATGTGCTGGCGGGTCCAGGCGACGAAGTGGCGGAGGCGTTCGATGCGCTGTTCGTACATAGCCCCGAGTCCCATTCTCTGCTGCGGATGTGATATCGCGCGAGGGGCGGGGGAGCAAGCGGGAGGGAGGGAAGGGGAATATCAAATATCAGATTTCAGAGGCGAGGGTGGTGTTGCCGCGGCGTTCGGAGTTCCGCCTTTGAGCGGTTGTGGCCCGGACCGCGTAAACGCGGAACTCCGAACGGGGCGGCGTTGAGCGGCTGGCGAGCGAGCCGGCTAAACGAGGGCGCGAACCCGCGGCTGAGGCACGGGGGAGCCGAACGGTCCGCAAGCCGGCCGGGGATGCACTGAGAGAAGGCAGGTGCTTCGGCGGCCGGCTTGCGGACCCTACAGGATTATTGCTGTCGCATGGGACGCCGCGGGTGAGCGGCTCGCAAGCGAGCCGGTTAAACGGGGTATCTGCTGGGGATGGAGAAGCGGCCGAAGCGGATTGTGCCGGGGAGCGAGGGGGGAAGCAGGCAGATTTCAGATTTCAAAGCTCAAAGCTCAGACGGCCCTACCCAATGCTGCGCACAAACTGGGAAAATCCGGTCACCTGGCGCGCCAGGCGCTCGTGCAGCGCGGCATCGCGCAGGTCGCCCTGCTCGTTGAGCTGGTCCTTCACGGTCGTGATGAAGACCCGCTCGGGGTAGATGTGGGCGTTGCGATAGCCGAAGACCAACTGGAGTTGCTCGACCGCTCGCAGTGCGCCCCACGAGCCGGCCTCGCCGATGAAAGCCACGGGCTTGCGATCAAAGCTCTCGGGGAACTTGAGCATGTCGATGAAGTATTTCAGCACGCCGGGGAACGAGCCGTTGTATTCGGGCGTGACGATGTGAAGGCCGGGCGCATCGAGGATGCGCTGCTGAATGGGAGCAAAGGCGGGTGGGCGAACGGCATAGGCGGCCGGCTCGAAGATCTCGCGCGGCAGGTCGCAGAGGCTGAAGAGATCGGCGGCGACGCCCGCGCGCTCGTAGAGACGCTGCACGATCCGGGCGATCTTCAGGGCGCTGGAATCGGGGCGATTGGTGCCGCTGATGATGAGGATGGGCGCGTGCGAAGACAAATCAGCATCAGTGCTTGCCATTGATCAGGCTCACGGCGGATTCGTAGACGGTGATGCACTGGCGGGCGGCGTCCGACCAGGTGCGGCGGCGCACGTCGATGGCGCCGTGCTGGCGAAGCGTGCTGGCCAGCGGCGGATGGCGCAAGACCGCGATGATCTTGTTGGCCATCTCGTTGATGTCCCAGAAATCGACCTTCAGGGCGTGCGTGAGCACCTCGCTGACGCCCGACTGCTTGCTGATGAGCACCGGCACGTCGTGGCTCATGGCCTCCAGCGGCGCGATTCCGAACGGCTCGGAGACCGATGGCATCACGTACAGGTCGGCCATCTTGAAGACCTTGTCCACGTCGGCGCCGCGGAGGAAGCCGGTGAACAGGACCTTGTGGCCGATGCCCATGGCGGCCGCCATCTCGATGATCCGGCGGATCATGTCGCCGCTGCCGGCCATGACGAACTTGACGTTGTCGATGACCTCAAGCACCTGCTTGGCGGCCGCGAGGAAGTATTCCGGGCCCTTTTGCATCGTGATTCGGCCAAGGAACAGGACGATCTTCTCATCCTTGTGGATCTTGTACTTTTCCTCGTCGAAGCCATTGCCGGCGATGTCGATGGCGTTGTAGACCACGTCGATCTTCGACGGATCGACGCCGTAGTGATGCACGCAAATATTGCGAGTGAGGTGGCTTACGGCAATGATCTTCATGGCCCCGTGCATGCCCCGGCGCTCGATGTCGTAGATCCGCTGGTTGATGTTCTGACCCGAGCGGTCGAACTCAGTCGAGTGGACGTGGATCACCAGGGGCACGCCCTTGAGCGCGGCCACAGCGAGGCCCGCGGGATAGGTCATCCAATCGTGGGCGTGAACGACGTCGAAGGTCTCATTGCGGGCGATTTCGGTGGCAAGGGCCGCGTAGCGTTGGATTTCGGCGAAAAGGTCGCCGCCGTAGGGCGAATCGGCGGGCTTGGCCGGCGCAGGGGCGGGCGCGGGGGCTGGCTGGGCCTGAGGCTGCGGCTGCGGTTGCGGCTGGACCGGCTGGGCCTGGTAGACCGGCACTACAACAGGCTTGGCCTCGACAACGGGGGCGGCCTTGGTCAGCCGGGGCTTGTCACCCGCCTGCTTCTTATAACCGGCGGGAGTCTGATAGGGGTTGAGCTGGGCGTTGACCGTGCGGAAGGTAACGCGTTCGAATTCGTCGAGCCGCATTTCGGTGGAGGGAGCGGCCAGGGGCGAATCCGGGCGCGGGCTGACGAGGCGCACATGGGTGGAAAAAGGCGTGGAGACCGGGCGCGGGAGCACGAAACAGACGTCCGTACCAAGGCTGCTCATGGCCTTGGTGAGGCCATAGCAGGCGGTGCCAAGACCGCCACTGATAAAGGGAGGAAACTCCCAGCCTAGCATAAAAACGCGCATTGATGCGAACTCACTTGGAAAACGCGATTGGCCAGCGGCGTTGCGAAGTATCCAAGGTATAGTCTCTGCAAAGGCGGCTTGTCAATACTGCAAGTTGCTTTTAGAAGCGTTTTTCGCGTCAGGCGAATTGTCGGCGCGCCAGTGTCAGCGTAGACTGCAAGCGGTGACCCAGTTTTTACAGGCATCAACAGCGCAAGAATTGCCGGTCGCCCGTCTGGGATTGGGTGGGCGAGCGCTGGCGGCAGGCTTGGCCGCGGGCTGCCTGGCGGTACTCGTCGTGGCGGTGCTGCTGACGCCGAATCCATCGGGCATCGGTACGCACGAGCAGTTGGGGCTGCGGCCGTGCGATTTCAAGCAGCGGACCGGAATCGCCTGTCCCACGTGCGGCATGACCACCTCATTTGCCTGCTTCGTGCGCGGCAACTGGTTGGCCAGCCTGTACATCCAGCCGATGGGGGCGGTCCTGGCGCTGGGCTGCGGCGTCATGGTTTGGTGCGGGGCGTACGTGGCGGTCACAGGCCGGCCCCTGCAGCGACTGTTGCGGAAGGGCAAGGCGCGATACTATCTGGCGGGTGTGCTGATGCTGTCGGTACTCGCCTGGGGCTGGAAGATCATGCTCCAGGTTCGTGGCATCGACGGCTGGCATTGACGACGGCACTTTGAATGGAGCACCTATGAATTCAGGGCAATGCAGCGGGCGGGGATGGGCGTGGCTGCTGGCAATCTCTTTGGGTCTGCTGGGCGGAGGCTGCGGCAGCAGCCCCTCTCCTCTCGGCGACGACCAGGACGAGGAGAAGCCGGACAAGACCTACACGGGATTGACCGGGCAGACGTGCGCGATCCTGGTGTGGGCCGACTGGGCGACTCGCGTGGATTGCGACCGGGTGCAACTGGATCTGGCCAAGGCGCTTCAGGCACGGCTGACGCCCCAGCCGGCGCCCCCACCGAAGATAAGGACGGCAAGAAGAAGCCGGCGCCGAAGCCGGTGCCCAAGTTTCAGTTCATCGAGCCGGGATCGGTGCTGCGCCGGTTGAGCGAGCACCCGGACTGGAGTGCGCTGCCGATCACGGAACTGGCGCCGCAGTTTGGCACGTCGCGATTGATTTTTGTGGAGCTGGCGACATTCGAGTACCAGCCGCCCGGGTTCATTGGATTGCTGAAGGGAACTGGCGTGGCCAACCTGCGCGTGGTGGAAATGGCCGGCGGGCAGGCGAAAGTGGCCTTCGAGGAGATGGGGATCAAGGCGAACTATCCGTCGAGCTCTCCGGAAGGCGTGTCTGCAACCGCCTCGATGAACGCGCGAACGGTCTATGAGGGCACGCTGACGAAACTGGCCGATAAACTGGCAGTGCGGTTTGATGAGAAGCCGTAGGCACACATGAGCACGGCGGGAACAGACAGCCAGCACCGCATACGGCGGGAGGAGCTTGTCTGTTACTTTGGCGGCAAGGCCGGCCGAGTGGCGAGCAGGCAGGTCTCGCAGGTTGGGCTGAAAGGATGGGGGTTGATCGAGGCGTCGCGGGCGGGGGTGGCCGTGCCGGGCGGAATGATATTCACCGTGAACGCCTGCATCGCGTGGGGCCGGGGGCAGGTGCTGCGTGCGCTGCGGGGGTGGCTGAGCGACGAAGCTCCGTCGCTTTCCCTGGCTGTCAGGACCAGCAGCGCGATATCCATGCCGGGGCTTTTGGGCTCAGCACTCAATCTGCCGGCCGGAGATCCGGAGGCAATTGCCGGGGCGGTGGAGGCGGCGATCGCGAGTTGGGACTCGCCGCGTGCAGTGGCCTATCGCCGGCAGCACGGGATCGCTGCCGATCCGGGCATGGCGGTGATCGTGCAGGCGATGGTACAGGGCAATGCCAGTGATGACAGTGGCGCAGGGGACTGCTTTCACGCGCGATCCGGCAACCGGCGAAGACCGCCTGCGCGGCGAGTTCCTGGCCGGCGCAGGGTAGCGAGCTGATGCGCTCGGACCGCAAGAGGACCGCATTGGCCGAGCTCCAGTCGAGCATGCCGCGGGCGTGGGAGCAGTTGCTCGCGATCAAGCGGCGGCTGGAGAGGCGCCTGGGCGATGCGCAGGATATCGAATTCACCATCGAGCGCGGCAAGGTGTGGGTCGTGCAGATGCGCACGGCCAAACGCACGGCGGCGGCGGCCGTGCGCATGGCCGGCGAGATGGCCGGGCAGAGGATCATCGACAGGAGGACGGCGCTGCGGCGGGTCGAGCCGGCGCAGGTCGAGCAGTTGCTGCACCCATCGCTGGATGCACACCTGGCCCCCCTTCCGCTGACGAGCGGGCTGCCGGCTTCGCCCGGCGCGGCGTGCGGGCGCATTGCCTTCAGCGCGGCCGAGCGCGGCGGCGCGGAGAATGGCGGGAAGATCATCCTCGTGCGTAGCGAGACGGATGCGGATGATGTGGCCGGCATGGCGGGGTGCGAAGGCGTGCTGACCAGCAGCGGCGGGATGACCTCGCACGCGGCCGTCGTGGCGCGGGGAATGGGCAAGCCGTGCGTGGTCGGCGCGGCGGACTTGCAGATCGACACATCGCGGCGACGAATGAGCATCGGTTCGCACCGATTGAACGATGGCGACTGGCTGAGCATCGACGGGAGTACAGGGCAGGTGTATGAGGGACAGGTGCCGATCAAGCGCGGGCAGATCGGCTCCGATCTGCGGAAGCTGCTGGGATGGGCCGATCGATACCGGCGGCTGGGCGTGCGAGCCAACGCGGATACGCCGCAGGATGCGCGGTTGCGCGCGAGCTGGGCGCCGAAGGCATCGGCCTGTGCCGGACCGAGCACATGTTCTTCAGCTCGCCGCAGCGGCTGGCGGCCATGCGCGAGATGATCCTTGCGAACGATGCCGCACAGCGCCAGCGATCGCTGGCCAAGTTGCTCCCGTGGCAGCGCGAGGATTTCGAGGGAATCTTCGAGGCGATGGATGGCCTGCCGGTGACGGTGAGATTGCTCGATCCGCCGCTGCACGAGTTCCTGCCGCGCGACGCCGGCCAGCAGCAGGCTTTGGCGCGGCAGCTTGGCATGGATGCACGGGCGCTGCGGCAGCGGATCTTTCAGCTTCGCGAGGCCAACCCGATGCTTGGCCACCGCGGCTGCCGGCTGGCGATGACCTATCCGGAGATCCCGCGGATGCAGGTGCGGGCGTTGCTGGAGGCGGCGGCGGCATCCGTCAAGCGAGGGATTGTGGTGCGGCCGGAAGTGATGACGCCGCTGGTGATGGATGCGCGCGAGATGCGGGTCATCAACGCGATCATCGACGAAATGGCTGGCGAAGTGATGCGGGACACGGGAACCCGACTGCGCTACCGCAAGGGCGCGATGATCGAGCTGCCGCGGGCCGCACTGCTGGCCGACGAGCTGGCGCGGGAGTGCGACTTCCTCAGCTTCGGCACGAATGACCTGACGCAGATGATGCTGGGGATCAGCCGGGATGATGCGGGCCAGTTCCTGCCGGCATACCTACGGCGGGGGATCCTGGTACACGATCCATTCCAAAGCCTGGATGGCGAAGGCGTGGGGTTGCTGATGCGCATTGCGGTCGAGAAGGGCGCGGCGCTCGCAAGGGGATCAAGATCGGCATCTGCGGCGAACACGGGGGCGAGACTCGGAGCATCAGGATTTGCGATGAGCTGGGGCTGGATTATGTGAGCTGCTCGCCGTATCGGGTGCCGGTGGCGCGATTGGCGGGGGTTGGTGGTTGAAGCGCGGAGTTGGACATGAGGCCGTTGGCCTCACACTGAGCACGGAGGCCACGCCGGCCATCGCGCGCACATTCGGTCCGCAAACGAGCCGGAGAAACGCATTGCGCGAATCATGCATCCACGCCGGCTCGTTTTCGGACCCTACATCACTCAGCACGCCCCAAGTATCTCCGCGACTTCCTTCGCTCCGAGATCCCCGTGCTCGCCGATCTTGTTGCCGCGCTGGGCGAAGCGCTCGCCGATCCGCCGGGCCGCGTCGGCGGAGTCGATGCCGTAGTCCTTCAGGCGAGTCTTCATGCCCAGTGACTCGAAGAATCGCACCTCGGCGGCGATGGCCGCGTCGGCCGCTTTGCTCTCATCCTCTTCGCTGATGCCCCACACACGCCTCGCGTATTGGGCGAGCATCGCCGACTTGCGCGATTTCTGGTGACGCAGCAGCGCGGGATTGACCACCGCCAGCGACTCGGCGTGGTCGATGCCGTAGAACGCCGTGAGCTCGTGGCCGATCATGTGCGTGGCCCAGTCCTGCGCCGCGCCGCAGCCGATTAGCCCGTTGAGCGCCTGCGTGGCACACCAGACGAGATTGGCGCGGCTGTCATAGTCGCCCCTGGCCAGCGCCTTGGGGCCTTCCTCGATCAGCGTGAGTAGGATCGCCTCGGCCTGCCGGTCCTGCAGCGGTGTGTTGAGCGGATAGGTCATGTACGCCTCCATCACGTGGATGAAGGCATCGACGATGCCATTGCGCACCTGCTTGGGCGGCAGTGTTGTCGTCACCTCGGGGTCGAGAATGGAGAACTGCGGATAGCAGTGCTCGCATCCGAAGGCGAGCTTCTCCTGAGTCGATTGGCGCGAGATCACGGCGAAGCTGTTCATCTCCGAGCCCGTCGCCGGCAGCGTGAGGACGGAGCCGAGCGGCACGGCCGAGTGTACGGGCGCGTGTTGGCTCAGGATGTCCCATGGATCAGCGCCTTCGAATCGCATGGCGGCCGCGATGAACTTGGTCCCGTCGAGGACCGAGCCGCCGCCGACCGCCAGGAGGAATCCGACCTGCTCCTTCTTGGCGAGCTTCACTGCTTCCATCAACGTTTCGTAGAGCGGATTGGGCTGGATGCCACCGAATTCCAGCACCTGCCGGCCGGCGAGCGTCGACTTCACCTGTTCATAGACGCCGTTGCGTTTGATGGACCCGCCGCCATAGGTGAGGAGGATCTTGCGCTCGGCCGGGACCAGAGTCGAAAGCTGGGCGATGGTGCCCTTGCCGAAGACGATGCGGGTGGGGTTGTGGTAGACGAAGTTGTTCATGCGATGGATTATCGCCAGTATCTGTCTGAAGCGGAAGCGTCAGCGCCCGCCCTGTCTCGGGACTCAGGGCGGGCGCTGACGCTTCCGCTTCACACACTGCATAGATTGGGGCGGACAGCACTTCAGTTGTGGGCAGGCAGGGGATAAACTATGCACATGGTCTCACGTCAGGAGATCCAGGCGTTCGTCAATCACGTAGCTCGGGTCTTCAACCCGGGAAAGGTGATCCTTTTTGGTTCTTACGCCTACGGGAAGCCCACCGATGATTCGGATGTTGACCTGATGGTGATCATGCCCCATCGCGGCGCCAGCGCGAAGCAGGCCACCCAGATCAGGCTCGCGTGTTCGCGGGCGTTTCCCCTGGACCTTATCGTGCGCGGGCCGGCGGAAGTGCGCCGTCGCCTCAGGGCTGGCGACCCGTTTCTCCGCGAAGTCACGTCGAAGGGAATTGTGCTGCATGAAAGCCGCAACGCGCGAATGGGTCGATAAGGCGGAGGCGGACTACGCGACCGCCACGCTCATGCGGCGGTCCCGCAAGAAGCACGCTCGCGATATCGTCTGCTTCCATCTACAACAGTGCGTGGAGAAATACCTCAAAGCACGGCTGGAAGAAGCCGGCATCGCTTATCCGAAGACCCACGACCTGGAGCGGCTACTGGATTTGGCGTTGCCCATTGAACCACTCTGGGCACCGCTTCGCCCAGCGCTGGTCGGTATCACGGACTATGCCGTTGAGGTGCGATATCCCGGCCGTACGACCACGCCCGCCGAAGCTCGGCAGCTTCTCAATGACACTGCTCGCGTTCGTGAGTTGATCCGGCAGTCTCTTGGAATGAGTTGAGTAGATGGTGCAAACCGTGCCAACTAAATGCCGGCCTTCAACGCCGCCAAGTGTCTTCCGAAATGCTCGGCCAGCAGTTCGTCATACGTTGACCGATGGCTCTTGAGCATGCCGATCAACTCCGACTTGAGCGTCGAATCCGTCAAGACCGATCCAAACGTGCAATGCAGAATCTGCCTTCCGGGTGCCGTGAAGCCCTTGCCGGCCAGCACATCCGACCAGTTCTCCAGGTACAGCTTCTCCAGAGTTTTGATATCGCCCACCCGCTCCTGGGGCGGCGCGCTGCTCAGCGTCGCCGACACGTGATACGTCGCCTTGTCGGCGTCATATCGCGAGCGCGAGAAATCGACGATCCTCCGGAAGAGCGGCTCATCATGCCGCGCCACCACCCGCAACGCCTCCAGATAGCTCGTGCCGGCCGTCTTCACATGGAATCGGCCCTTGGTGTGCCGCGCCAGCGGCTCGTAAACCGAAAGCTTGTCCGATCCCGAATGCAGGCTGAGCTTGTACGGCCCGACCATCGTGGCAATGGCGGCGTGGTCGCCCAGGGATTTCTCCAGCGCCTGCACGTCGCCCTTGAAATCCACGCCCTTCTCGAAATCGCCGATGAACCGCGGCGCGAGGCTCACCAGCTTCATGCCCTGCGAGAGGCAGCGGTGGGCCACGATGTAGTGCTCGGCCAGCGTTGTCGGCTGCGGCGTCTCATCGACGCTCAGCTCGATCTCATACGCCTGCCCGCGCTTGCCCATCACCGCGCCGATATGCCGCGACAGCTCGATGGCGAAGCTCACCGCCTGCCCGTATTTCACGGCCGCCCGCTGCGCGATTGGCGGCATGATCTGAATCGTCGTGCCGGTGGAGAGCTTGATCGACTTGCCCTGGTACTGGCTGATCCAACCGATGTTCTGCGCCGAGCGATAGCGACGTTCCAGCTCGCCGGCATCGTACGTGTCGGCCGCCTTATCGACGTGATCGGAGGGATCGATGGTGAAGAAGACGAACCCCGCCTCGGCCGTGCGATCGACATCGGCGGCCGTCTTCAGGTGGTCGGCATCAGCGCCCTGGACGCCTTCGTAGCCGGCGTGTTTGGCACCCTCCAGCGCATCGGCCATCACCTGCTGCGGCGTGCGATTGGCACGGGTCATCTCGCGGATCGACTGCTGCGCAAAGATGGGCGCGATGCCAGCCCCGGCGCGATTCAGAGCCAGCACGTGGCCGCTGGTGGCCAGGCCGATGCGATCGCCGAAGCCGAAGCTGGGAGAGAGACCGAGGACTGCTGGTTGCATGATCGCTCCTTGGCGCCCCAATGTCGAATGCCTAATGACGAATGCCTAAAGAAGTCCGAATGACGAATGACGATTGGCGTCTGCTTTCGACATTCGGGCTTCGGCATTTGGCATTGATTAGACATTGGTCATTCGGAATTCGTCATTCTCCTCAGACGCCCTTCGTCAGGAACCCGCCATCCACAATGATCGTCTCCCCGGTCGTGTAGCTGGCCGCGGGTGAGATCAGGTAGATCGCCGCGCCGACCAGTTCCTCGGCATCGCCGAATCGGCCCAGCGGCGTGTGGAGCCTCAGGTTCTTGCCTCGCTCGGTGCCTTCGATCAGCGGCCGGTTGAGATCGGTGGGGAACACGCCCGGCGCAATGCCGTTGACGCGGATGCCGTATTGCGCCCACTCGTTGGCCAGGCCACGGGTCAGGCCCATCACGCCCGACTTGGAGCAGGCGTAGGCCAGCACTTCCGTCAGCGCCATGAAGGAGTTGAGCGAGGCGACGTTGACGATGCAGCCGCGCTCGCCGCGGTGGGCCGGCTTCTGGTCTTTCATGATCCGCCCGGCCGCCTGGGCGACGATGAAGTTGCCCACGAGGTTCACGCGGACGATCTTCTCAAACTCTTCGACGGGCATCTCCAGCGACGGCTGGCGCTTGATGATGCCGGCCGCGTTGACCACCGCATCAATCCGGCCGAACTTCTGCACGGCCAGATCCATGGCGGCCTTGACACTCGCGGCGTCGGCGACGTTCAACTGCACGGTCTCGTGGCCGGCGCCCAGGTCCTTCTTCATGGCAGCCACCTTGTCGGGGTTTGTCGAGCCCGCGACGACTTTGGCGCCCGCCTGGGCAAAGCCCAGGGCGATGGCCCGGCCGATGCCGCTGGTCCCGCCGGTGACGAGGCAGACTTTTCCTGTGATGTCGAGTCCGGGATATCCCATGTGTCTCTCCTGATTAAATGATGATGCGCGATTGCGCCGCCCTGCCTGAGAAACCCGTCGCACGGTAGCCCGCTTCGTTCACGGCATCGACGAGCTGGCGAATCTTGATGGCCGCCGCATCATACAATACGGACGCCTGCCCGCTTGCGAAGTCCACTTCCACTTCGTGTACGCCGGGGAACGCGGCCAGAGTCTGCTGGATGGACTTCTGGCAGCGGTGGCAATGCATGCCTTCGATCTTAATGACGACAAACTGGTCCTGATGCACGTTGTCGGGCATGGTGCTCTCTCCGGAGCAGGAAGGATACGCGAAATGCGTGCGGCGGACAATTCCCGTGCCGGTTGGCTTACGGTCAAGGCGCCGACCGTCAGTGGCCGCGGCCGCCTCGCCGCCGGGCCATACTGGCCAGCTTGTCTGCGACAGGGCCGACACTTTGCGCGGCGCTGGCGTGACCTTTCAGCCGGACTCTAGGGCATCGCGGCGATGAAAGCCCGGAAAACGTATCGCAAGGGCAATTTTCCGGCCGCGGCACGACCTTTGTTATCTTCTCCATTGTCACGTTCACGGGCCAAGTGCGGGGTGTATGGCACCAGCCCGTGAACGGACATTTTAACTTGCCCGCGCATACCGATCCCATCCACTCCCCGTGGATCCCGGATCGGACACCATAGCCCGCGGCTGACGCCGTCAAAAAGCGTCAGCCGTTTTTTTCTGCTCGTCAGTGGTCAGTAGTCCGTTGTCCATGGTCGGGTCCATGGTCCGTTTGTCAGTCGCCGCTACGATCGACCACGGGCTGCTAAACCGGCTCCGCTTGTGAGCCGCTCGCATCCATGTGCGCCGGTGTCGTCGACCGCTACTGACCAGCGGACTACGGACCTAACCACTGACCACTGACTACGGACCACTGACTCCTATGACGGCCCCCGGATCGCCAGACCATATGCCGCCAGCATGTCGTAAGTCATCTCACCGAACCCCAGCGCCAGAAGCACGTGCTTGAAGATGGTCAGAATGAGCGGCGCCGCCCGGAAGATGATCACGAACAGGCCGATGAACATGAACGTGCTGATGGGCGGGGTCATGGCCTTCTGGCGGACATGCGGCGGCAGGAACGGCGCGATGATGCCGAAACCGTCCAGCGGAGGGATGGGGAGCAGATTGAGCACGGCCGCCATGAGCTGCAGCAGGGCCATGGCGCCGAGAAAGACCTGCGCGTTGGACCATGCCTCGACAGACGCCTGCGGATCGATCCAGCCGACGGCGGGGTGAAGAGGCAGGCGCACGCGAAAAACAGCAGGATGTTGGTGAGCGGGCCGGCCAGGGAAACGGCCGAATCCCAGCCCCGGCTGCGGAGCAGATCGCGGCGGATGTACGTCGCCCCACCGGGCAGCGGCACGCCGCCGATCGCGACGAAGATCAACGGCAGCAGCAGGCTGGAGAACGGATCGACGTATTGGAGCGGGTTGAGCGAGAGCCCGCCGCGGTCGCGGATCGTATAATCGCCGCCGAGGTAGCCCACCAGCCCATGGGCGAACTCGTGGAGCACGACGGAGATAATCCAGCCGATGAGCACGGCCCAGAGGAGCGGGTTCTGGAGGTTGAGCGCTGGCATTGGGTGCATCGGGCCGTTAAGGTTTTACCCGAAATGATCGTCCTAATCGACAACTACGACTCGTTCACCTACAACCTCGTCCAGAAACTGGGCGAGATCGACCCGGCCCGGCCGATCAAGGTCTTTCGCAACGACAAGGTGACGGTGGAGCAGGTGGAGGAACTGCACCCGCAGCACATCGTCATCTCGCCGGGCCCGTGTACGCCCAAGGAAGGCGGCGTCAGCAACGATATCATCCGGCATTTCGCGCCGAAGCTGCCGGTGCTGGGCGTGTGCCTGGGGCATCAGTGCATTGGTTTTGTCTTCGGCGGCATCGTCGAACCCGCCGCCCGCTTGATGCACGGCAAGACTGACCAGATTCACCACGATGGGAAGATGATCTACGAGGGCATGCCCAATCCGTTCACGGCGACGCGATATCATTCGCTCATCATCCGCAACGGCACGATGCCGGCCGAGTTCGAGATCAGCAGTTGGACCGACCACGACGAGATCATGGGCGTTCGCCACAAGACCTGGCCGCTGGAGGGAGTGCAGTATCACCCGGAGAGCTTCCTGACGGAGGAGGGGTCGAGGTTGCTGGCGAACTTTCTGAAGAAGTGAGGCGGGGCGAATGTCGAAGGTCGAATGACGAATGTCTAAAGAAGCTCGAATGACGAATTCCGAGATTCGGCCTTCGGCATTGGGGCATTCGGATTTGACTAGACATTCGGATTTCGGCATTCGTCATTCGGCCGCGGGGGCATCCAATCCGCCTGTTGTCTTTATCCACTGCAGATACAGCCCATGCGCCGGCGCGGTCGGGCCGGCGGCGCGACGGTCCTTCGCCGCAATCATCTCGGCGATGGCTTCGGGACGATGGCGGCCGAAACCCACCTCGACCAGCGTTCCCACGATGATCCGCACCATATTCCAGAGAAAACCCCTGCTCTCAACGCCGAAGATCACGCGGCATCCACGGCGGGTGACGCGGCAATCCAGCACGTGTCGCACGGTGTTCTCGCGCCCATGACCCGGCCGGGCGAAGCTGGCGAAGTCGTGCTCGCCGATGAAGTGCCGCGCCGCCTCGTCCATCGCCGCCGCATCGAGCGGCTGCCAGCGATGCCAGACAAGTTCGGAGAAGAACGGCGGCCGGTCATCCGAGTTCCACACGAAATACTGATAGCGTTTGCTGGTGGTCGAGAGGATCGCGTCGAAAGACTGGCTCACGGGCTCTATCGAGTGGATGAGGATGTCATCCGGCAGGCGCGCGTTGGCCGCCCGCCGCAGCCCTTCGGGGGGGATCTGCACCTGGTCGGTGTCGAAATGCGCCACCTGGCCTTTGGCATGCACTCCCGAATCCGTGCGCGATGAGCCCACCACGGTCACCGGATGCCGCACGACATGGGTCAGCGCGCGCGTGACGATCTCCTGGATGGTCGGGATGCCATGCCCCTTGGCCGGCTTGGGGCCTTTGTAGTATTGGTTGGCCGCCTGGTGCTGCCAGCCGTGGTAGTGAGTGCCCCGGTAGGCGATGGTCAGCTTGTAGCGCTGGGTGGGCATGGGGGGAGGATATAGTGGATAGTGGATGGCAGTTAGCAGATAGCAGATAGTGGCCAGTGAATTGCGGATTGCGGATCGCCCATGTCAGATCTCACATCAGCAGGCGATGTCGCGCCGGGTCACGGCGGATCGACAATGAGCTTCAGAATATCGACGGCCTGCTCCACGACGCTCGAAGGCGCCCGCCCGATGCGCCGGCCGATGCGCGACTTGGCGACCGCCCGAATGTGCAGCGGCAGGAGCGATGAGTCTTGGTCCAGGCCAGTTTGCGCTGGCGCGGATCGCCACGGAATCCGCGGCCGGCGGGTAGCTGCTGATTGGCGCCACGAGAACGGATGTGCTGGCGTTGTTGTAGGCGCCATCGGACAGAATCATGCATGGCCGGGCCTTCCCCAACTCACCGCGCCGAACCGGCTCCAGGTCAACGACGTGAATATCACCGCGCCGCATGCCGGAACCTCCGCTCGGGCAGGGGAGCGGTGGCCGGCTCCCATCGCTCCAGCTCCTCCAAGTCCCTTTGCGCGTTGGTCGCGGCGCTCTCCGCGATGGCCGCGATGCGCTCGCGCCGCAAGCGGTCGCGCAGCGCCTGCACCACCCAGGCAGATCGGTTCTTCTTTGGCATCCGGCCCTCCAGGTCGGGGGGCACGCGCACGCTCAGCACGCTCATGTCATACTCCTGTAATACGCTATGTATACAATATGCAATACACCCCGGGCGCGTCAAGATCGCGGCACCCATGCCACCCGAGGCTTCGCGCGTTATCATGGCCGGCATGCGAACACTGATCATCGGCGGCACGGGACTCATCAGCACCGGAATTGTCAAGCACCTCTTGCATCGCGGCGCGAGCGTGACCATGTTCAACCGCGGCAAGCGCGAGCACCGTCTGCCGGCCGGCATCGAGCAGATCGCTGGCGATCGCAATGATGCCGCGGCGTTCGAGCGGGCGTTGGCGGCCAAGGCGTTTGATGTGGTGATCGACATGATGTGCTTCAACGCCGAGCAGGCCGCCAGCGATATCCGCGCGTTCGGCGGGCGCTGCCAGCAGCTTATCTTCTGCTCGACGGTATGCACATATGGCGTGAAGGTGCCGCCGGATGTGCTGGTGGGAGAGTCTTTTCCGCAGGAGCCCATCAGCGGGTATGGCGCTGGCAAAGTCGCGGCCGAGAAGGCGCTTCGCACAGCGCACGAGCAGGGCAAGTTCAACGTGACGATCATCCGGCCGAGCCACACCTACGGCCCAAGCAGTGCGCTGATCGATAACCTGGAGTTCGACACGCCCGCGTGGGACCGCATCGAGCGCGGCCTGCCGGTGCTGTGCGCGGGGGATGGGCTGGGCCTGTGGCAGTCCACGCATCGCGACGATCTGGGCAAGCTCTTCGCCTATGCCGCGCTGAATGCGAAGACTTATGGGCAGGACTACAACGGCACGCGCAAGATCGCGCTCACCTGGCGCGAATACTACCGGCAGGTCGCGGCCGCTCTGGGAAAGAAGGCACAACTGCTGTTCATGCCCGCCCAGTGGATTGTCCGGCACGATGAGAAACGCTTCGGGCTGCTCAAGGACATCACCCAATATCACGGCGCGTACGACAGTTCCAAGGCCAGGCGCGATGTGCCGGAATTCCGCTGCGAGATCGACCTGGTTCGCGGCGCGACGGAGACGCTGGCCGATGTCCGCCGGCGCAATGCGTGGCGCAGCAGCGCCGGCGATGCGCTCTATCAGAAGATGGTCGATGCGGCGCTGGCGATGGGCATCAAACCGGAAGAAGCGTGATCCATGGTTTCGCTGGATGACATTCGTGCCGCCCATGGCCGCATCAAGGATGCCGTCTATCGCAGCCCCTGCCCGTATTCGCTGTCACTCTCGCGGCTGTGCGGATGCCGGATTTTCTGCAAGCTCGACCATCTCCAGGCCACCGGCAGCTTCAAGGAACGCGGCGCGCGTAACAAGCTCAAGCTGCTGGGCGATGAGCAGAAGCGGGCGGGAGTGGTGGCCGCATCGGCCGGGAATCATGCACTGGGGCTGGCGTATCATGGGCGGGACCTGGGCATACCTGTGACCGTCGTGATGCCGAAGTTCGCCTCGATCGTGAAGGTGAGCAACTGCCGGGCGCTGCAGGCCACGGTCATCCTGCACGGCGAGGACTATGCCGAGGCGCTGCGGCACGCGATGGAACTGGCGGGCGCGAAGAAGATGACGTTTATCCATGGATTCGACGATGCCGACATCATCGCCGGCCAGGGCACGATGGGGATTGAGATCGTCGAGGATGTTCCCGATGTCGATGCCGTGGTGGTGCCCATCGGCGGCGGCGGGCTGATCGCGGGGGTGGCGACGGCGGTCAAGGCGCTGAAGCCCTCGGCGCGCGTGATCGGCGTGGAGCCGCGCAATGCGCCGACGATGCACGAGTCGATCAAGGCCGGACATGTTGTTGGCATCAAGACGCAGCCGACCCTGGCCGACGGCCTGGCGATCGCGCAGGCGGGGCAGCTATGTTTCGAGATCGCCCGCAGGTTCGTCGATGACATCATGCTGGTGGATGAGCCGCAGATCGCCTCGTCCGTGTTGCGGCTGCTGGAGTTGGAGAAGACGGTCGTGGAAGGCGCTGGCGCTGCGCCGCTGGCGGCCGCGCTGAATCCGTCGTTCGGACTCGCGGGGAAGAACGTCGTGCTCTGCCTGTGCGGCGGGAACATCGACGTGACGCTGATCTCGCGCATCATCGAGCGCGGGCTGGCGTTCGAGGGGCGGCTCTGCCGCATCACGGCGCGGGTCAGCGATCGCCCGGGGTCGCTGGCGCGGCTGCTGGGCATCTACGCCGCGACCGGCGCGAGCATCAAGGAAGTGTTTCACGACCGCAATTTCGGCCCGGCCGACGTGGCGCTGGTTCCCATATCGTGCGTCATGGAGACGCGGGATTTCGATCACATCCGGGAGATTCACGATGCGCTGAGGGCGGCGGGGATCGACTTTGAGCCGCCGAGGATTCCCGAAGGTAGGTAGCTTCTCGTCAGTGGTCCGTTGTTCGTTGTCAGTAGTTGGTCCGTGGTTCCTTTGTCAGTGGATCCGTCATTCGGATCTTGGGACTTGGGATCCCGCAACTGACCAAGGGACCATTGACCCGTCCACGGACAACGGGCCACGGACAACTGACGAGTCTCGGCTACTTGTTCTTCTTCCCCGCCGCGTGCTGGATCTGTTTCTTGTGTACCTCCAGCGCCCGCCGAATCTCCACCCGCGACTGCCTCGGAACCTGCTTGAGCATGCGCTCGAGCCTGGGCTGGTGCTTGCCGTTGTCGTCCATGATCTTGTTCAGGCGATTGCGGCGCTGAGCATCCAGCTTCTGGTCGGCCATGAGTCGCTTGACCCTCGGCCCGATCCCGCGCTCGACGAGCATGCAGTAGCTGCGGCTCAATTCCCCAAGCAACTGCGGCCGGTTTCCCTCCACCGCGCTGTCCATGCGATCCAGGAGCACGTTGGCGAGGCTGGTGAAATGGTCGGCCTCCGCCAGCGGGTCGTCGTTCGTCGCCAGCCACTGGCCCTCGCTGGCGATGGTCTGGGCCAGTTCCCGCTGGTCCTGCGGGGCCTTCTGTGTGTACTGCTGGTACTTTTCCACGGTCAACGAATACGCCTTGGCGCGGTCCTCGGGCGTCTTCTGGCCGGCCACGTCCATGTTGAGGGCCACGAGGTCGCTGATCGGGTTCGATTCGGCCGGCATCGGGCCGCCACCGCCATGATAATGAAGCCACAGCCCCAGCGAGATGCCGATGAGCAGGACCGCAGCGGCGGCCAGCCGCCAATAGCCGATGCGCAGCGGCCATGGCAACGGTCGTTGAGGTGATGGCTGCTCATGCGCACCGATGCGCTTTTCAAACGCCTCCCTCGCGGCATCCGCGCCTTCGGACGTGGGAAGCTGCCGGGCCGCCTGCTCCAGGCGCGACAGTTTCGACTGAAGCTGGCGGCAGGCATCGCAGGTGTCCAGGTGCTGGCGCAGCTCGGGCGATGGCGCATCAATCGCGTCGGATGCGTAGAGCAGGTCTTGTGCTTCCTGGCAGTTCATCACAGCTTTCCGTCCAGTTTGGCCATCAGTTGCCTGCGCGCCTGCATCATGTGCCAGCGGGCAGTCTCCTCAGTCACCTCCAACATCGCGGCGATTTCGGCGAACGCCATGTCTTCTCCCGTCCGGAGGAGGAAAACCAGCCGTGGCGTTTCGGGCAGCTCGCCGATGGCCGCCGCGATCGACTCGCCCAATTCAGCATTCTCCACATCGCGCTGCGGCGCGGCTTCGGCGATGGCCGGCGACATCTCATCCAGTGGCGCGAGCTTCATCGATTGCTTCCTGCGACACACATCCAGGAACGCGTTGGTCGCGATGCGCATCAACCACGCACGGCGATTGGTTCCCTGCGCGAACGAGCCGGCACGATCCAGGGCCCGCAGGAATGTCTCCTGCGTCAGATCCTCGGCATCGTGGCGATTGCCCGACAGCCGATACAACAGCGCATAAACGGCGTTCCAATGCTCCGCCACCCAGGCCGCCGGCCGCGAACCCGGCTCGGCGTGGGCCGCATCCAATCTGAGTGCCGACTCTTCCAATAGCGCTCTCCGTTAGGCCAACCAGGCTGGGGCATTCTCGTTGGGCGGCCGGGGAAAATCCATCGCCCTGTGCCGCCAGTACACTCACTGGCGGTATCTCGCCCGTCGATAGCCGCCCGAATTCCGCCGGTGAGGGCACCGGCGGCACGGCCACTTTTTTCTTGCCTTTGCCTCGCGCGGCAGCCCTGGCTCGCGCGGGATTCTGGTTCTTGACGATCTTCACCTCCGGCGCCAGGAGCGACTTTCCATCCAGCGGCGGAGTAAACCGGCTCGCATCAACAGCCAGCCGATCGAACACCGTCGGCGCGATGTCCGCCCGCGTGCCATCGCGCACCAGCCGCGGGTCGTTGCCGGCGAGGAAGACGTGCGGCGCGTTGTGATGCTGCTTCTTCCCCAGGTCGAAGCCATGGTCGGCCGTCACGTAGATGTAGGTCTTGTCGTAGACGCCCAGTTGCTTGAGCTTTTCGACAATCCGGCCCAGTTGACGGTCGCCGGAGATGATGGCCTCGTCATATTGCCTGGAGTTCTCGCCGAACTTGTGCCCCGAGTGATCCACCTCGGCGAAATGGACGAAGAAGAAGAAAGGTTTGCGGTATTTGTCCAGCATCTCGATGGCGGCGCTGCCGACCTTTTCATCCTGCATCAGCCCGAACTGCCATTCGTCCACGCTCTTGTGCATCGTGTAATACGGCGAGCCGGCGAACACGCGGTACTTGATGCCACCCTCTTCGACGATCTTGCCCGGGGCGCCTTTCTTGTTCGCGCCGGGCTGCGCATTGGCGGCGCGGTTCCTGGCCTTGGGCTTTGGCTGAGCAGCGGCCTGCTTGACCGGAGTCTTCGACGGCGGGTTGATCTCGCCGCAGTGTTGTTTCTTGCCGATGGCGGCCGCCAGCGCGATGCGATCGCCATACAGCGCCCGCAGACGCTCGAAGATGCTGTAGCCCGCCGGCACATCCTGATATCGCGCGTTGCTATAGACGCCGGTGATCTCCGGCCGGTAGCCAGTCAGAATTTGCGTCCAGCCAGCCTTGGTGTCGGTGGCGCCCGAGGTCACTTCGATGTCGACCAGCCGGCCCTGGTCGATGAGCTTCTGAAGATTCGGCAGCTTGCCATCCTTCAGCAGCGCCTTGATGTGGTCGCGATGCGCGCCATCCCAACCGACGATCATCGCGTTGCAGGGCGGCGCCGGGGTGTCGGCGTGGGCTGACGCGCCGATAACGGCGAAAAGCCCGATGGACGCGATCAACAGGAATCTCGCTCTCATATGTGCCTCCGAAAGAGCGGCTCGCAAGCGAGCCGGTTAACGCCGAGCCTTGATGACTTTGGCCACGCTGCGCGACACCTTGATCGTCACGGTCTGGCCCGCCTTGAGGTCCGATAACTTGGCGGCAGTTCCATCCAGCTTGATCTTTGTGCGGGCGTTGACCTTGATCGCGTGGCCCCTGGCGTTCTTTGCTTTGTTGCCAACGGCGATGCTTCCCACGGCGGCCTTCTTCGCGTTGACGCTCACGCTGGCGATCGTGCCGGTGATCGCATGGGTGGCCGTCTTCTTCTTGGCGCATTTGGCCGCCTTGGCCTCGGCGATCGCGCCAAGGCCCAGAACCAGAACCAATGTGAACAGGATTGTGCAGAACAGCTTCATGGTGCATCTCCTTCGCGGCGATTCATGTATATCAACGGGCGCCCGGTGAAAACGTTGGGCGATTTTGGTCCTCTTGAAGCGGAAGCGTCAGCGCCCGCTCGGGATTTTCGATTTTCGATTTTTGATTTTCGATTGCAGAGGGCTCACCACGCAGGTGCGGAGATGCGGGAACGCGAATGGGTTTGTTTCGCAGGGGAGCTTGCGCGGGAGACGCAGTCGAATCTGCAAGCTCTGGCGCGGCGGGAGGTTGTGGGTGTGGGGCGGGGGGATCGGTGGCTTCGTTCGGCAGCAGGTCCTCATCGGACCAGGACGTGGTGGGGACTTGTTTCTGGACGTAGAAGAAGCGGGTGATGAGCTGGCGGAGCTCGCGGATACCCTGCTCGTAGCGATTCAGGAGGATGAAGGCGTTGTGGGGATCGTCGGAGAAGCGGTGGGCAAGGATGCGGCAGGGGTCGGGAGTGGCGCCGTCGTCGCTGGGCGGGACTTTGGCGGCCTCGATGTCGAAGAGGTGGTTTTCGGCCTCCTGGACGCGGCGGAGCTTCCAGGTGAGGTTGACGATGCGAGGGGTCTTGTCAGTGGTCCGTGGTTCGTCGTCAGTGGTCGGGCCCGTTCTCCGCTGGTCAGTGGAGGCGCTACTGGGCGGGTTTTCCTGGGGGTCGGCGGTGAGGATGGGGTTGGGGAGGATCATGGTTCCTTTCGTTGGGCTTCCACGTCTACGGCGTTGTTGCGCAGATCGCGCCGGGATGGCGCAACATCGCACAACATCTCTTGCGGTTTTCGCGGGAAAGAGAGCGATTGGGCGGATTGGCGTGGTCGATCTGCGCAACGCGCACCCCGAAAGTTCGCGTATTTGGACTAATGCCACGGTTGGGCTTACAATCATCCGGGAGTGCCGATCATGGCCTTTACCGTCTCATTGCCGCCGGAAACCGAGCAGCGTCTTCGCCAGAAGGCGGCGGCTGCCGGACGTGATCTGGATACATTTATCCGCGAAACGCTCGAGGAGAAGCTCAACTCGCCACGATGTTTCGCGGAGGCGCTGGCTCCGATGCAGGAAGCATTTGCCGAGCATCCGATGACCGAGGACGAGTCGGCGGTAATGTTTCAGCGGCTTCGTGATGAGGCTTGGCGCGAGCGGTCCCTTCGGCTCGGCCGAAAAGGCTGAACGTGCGAGTGGTGTTCGATTGCATGAACTACCGGCACCTTGAGTATCTGATGCACGAAGACGTTCTGGAGGCAGTAGAGTTTCGTGCGCGGTTTGCCAGCCTTCGGATTGTGAGTCCCGAGGCGTTCCTGGCCATCGCGCGATCTAAAATGTGAACGCCGCGCCCACGGCGGGTGGCAAGGTCGATGTTCGCGGCAGACAGAGGGGGTCTTTTCCGAGGAAGCGGAAATGATTGACGCCCCCTTTGATTTTTCCCCTTTGATTTTTCCGTCCCCTTTGCAGCTCCCCGCGGGGCGCGCCAGCGCCGGAATAATTATTTACGTCCCCTTTGCAGCTCTCTCTCCCCTTTGCAGCTCTTCCCGGAATAATTATTTACGTCCCCTTTGCAGCTCTCGTCCCCTTTGCAGCTCTACGCCGATGGCCCATGCTGCCCGGGCGCGGGGGCTAAACTGTTACCTCCCCTTTGCAGCTCTCCAGCGCCGGAATAATTATTTACGTCCCCTTTGCAGCTCCCTCCCCTTTGCAGCTCCCTTTGCAGCTCTCCATGCTGCCCGGGCGCGGGGGCTAAACTGTTACCTCCCCTTTGCAGCTCTCCAGCGCCGGAATAATTATTTACGTCCCCTTTGCAGCTCTTTCCCCTTTGCAGCTCTTCGTCCCCTTTGCAGCTCTTTCCCGTCTGGGTCCGGCCACAGGCGACATCGCCGCTGCCAATGTTCGCGCCGTAGACGCGCGGATGAGCCTATCGTGCCCCTGCCCGGTATCAAGTGCGAACCCGCGATGGAACATGCGATCGACCTTCACCGCCCCGAACGTCATCCGCTCTACTGTACGACGGGGGAAAGAGTTATAATGACATGACGACGCACAAAGCCTGAAACGCCGCGACAAGGCTTACCGGCGGCGGTGTAACGTAATTGGAGTCCGACAATGCCCTTCGCCGTGCAACCCGAATCCCCGCCTCTCCGCCAAGATCCCGACGGTGTCTACCGCGTCGGCGAGTCACGCGTCCTTCTTGAACTGGTCCTGCGGGCCTTCCAGGACGGCGCCACCGCCGAATCCATCGTTCAGCGCTACCCCACGCTCAGCCTTGGCGACGTCTACGCCACCATCGGCTATTATCTGCACCACCGCCGCGAACTGGACGAGTACCTGGCGCGCTATGAGCGCGAAGCCGACGACCTCCGCCGCCGGAATGAAGCGGACCAGGCCGATCTCGGCGGCATTCGCGCGCGCCTCGTGGCCCGCCGCCAAAGGTAAATGCTGCCATGCTGCGCTTCTTGGCCGACGAGAACTTCAACGGCGATATCGTGCGCGGGCTCCTGCCTGCGCGCGGCGGATCTCGACATCATTCGCGTTCAGGACGCCGGGTTGATGGAGGTAGAGGATCCCGATGTCCTCACTTGGGCCGATGAGAACAATCGAATCGTGCTCACTCACGATCATCGCACTATGCCGAAACATGCCTACGCCCGCATGGCTGTCGGCAAGGGCATCCCCGGCGTGTTCATCATCAGCGACCGACTGCCCATCGGCCAGTCAGTACAGGAACTCCTGCTCCTCAACGAGTGCAGCCAGCAGGCAGAATGGCGCAACCGCGTAGTGTACCTGCCGCTGTAGGTGTGAGTTCGCGAGGAGGGGCATCCAAATGTCAGATCTCAAATTCCAGATTTCAGACCAGATCAGCGGCGGGACGCCGCTGCCGCTACCTTGGCTGAATGGTCACGGCGACGCCTGCACGTCGGCAAGCACTCGGTCCAGTAGCGATTTCGAGAGATGCAGGCTCGAATCAACAGGCAATCGCTGCAACAGGAGCAGCGCGTCGGCCGGAGCGACAAGGCAAGTTCCGGCCGGTCTGTTGCGATCTTCGAAGGAGCATGAGGAGGGCGGGCGGGGTTTGTGCGGGAACTTAGGAGATCCTGCAGTCCACGGCGAAAAGAGCGGCGTAGTGGGTGGGCGCGTTAACAAGCACCCGAGACCCTGCGGCGGGGCGTCGGCCGTCGCCTGGGAGCGAAGTATCGGCGCAACCGTGGTACGGCGACGTCGAATCTGCGGCGCGGCTTCGCCAGACCGCGTAAACGCGGAACTCCGAACGAGCGGAACTCTGCGGCGCGGCTTCGCCAGACCGCGTAAACGCGGAACTCCGAACGCAGAGGGGCAGCGGCTTTCGGATTTCAGATTTCGAATTTCACATTTCAGATTTCAAGATGGGCGGGCGCTGACGCTTGGCGCTTCAGAAATCCGGGGCGGGCGCTGACGCTTCCGCTTCAGACAGATGAAACGCGACGGTTGATTCTGGTAGGATTCCGGTCCATGAGATCGATCCACATCGTCGAGGACCTGCTGCCGGCGGCCTGGGAGAAGGCCGTTCTGGCCTGCTGGGAGCAGGGCGAGAGTTTCCCCACCCAATACGACAAGCCCAACGACCCCAACAGCCGTGACGTCATCGCTTGTATTCACGTGCGCAAACCTTTCGCCGAACCGCGCATTCATCGCGCGTTTCCCGGCGGGTTGGACGACCTGGAAAAGTACCGCGCCGAGGTGATCTATGGGGTCCACGATCACTGGATCGCTCCCGAGAAAGGGATGTGGGAATACACCTATCACGAGCGGCTTTTTGATTACCGCCTGCCGGCCGGGGCGGATGGGAAAGTGCTGCACATTGATCAGATCGAAAAGTGCATCGAGCTGCTCAAGGGCTGCGGCTATACGCGCCGGGCGCAGGCCGTCACTTGGCAGGCGTGGAACGACCTGGGGATTTCCGATCCCGCCTGCCTGCAGCGGCTGTGGTTCCGCATCCAGGATGGCCGGCTGAACATGGTCATCCACATGCGATCCAATGATGCGTTCAAAGCTGCGTTCATGAACATGTACGCGTTTACCGAGTTGCAGGCGTGGGTGGCGCAGCGCGTGGGCATCGAGCCGGGCGAGTATTGCCACATCGCCGACTCGTTTCATATTTACGGGAGCTATTTCGCGGAATTCGAGGGGTTCCTGCAGACGGTGCGGAGCCGGAGTTGGGAGGAGAAGGTCTACACGAGCGAGTTCGCCACGCCGTTCTTCCTGGATGGGTGCGATACGCTGCTGGCCGAGAGCGATATGCCGGCCGGGCCGAGGAAGATGGTGGAGGAGAGGAGGATGAAGCTGCAGGCGTGAATCGCTGTATGTCTGAAGCGGAAGCGTCAGCGCCCGCTCGGGGCGGGCGCTGACGCTTCCGCTTCAGATAATTCAACTCCGCACACCGGCATGCCGATTGCCGTATAATGGAGGCCGGCTTGGTGAAACCTATGCAGCGTCAACCGCCCATCGAATCGTTGGAACCGCGGACGTTCTTATCGGCCAATCCGCTGACGACCGCGACCACGGCCGGGTGGCTGTCGAAACAGAAGACGTTTGATGGCTCGCTCAGCGCCACCCAGAAGACCATCTATTACAAGTTTGCGACGGCCAACAAGGGCAATGTGAACCTGACGCTCGGATTGCTGCACGCCAATGCGGACATGGCGCTGCTCGACCGAAATGGCAAGCTGCTGGCACAGTCGATTCTATCGGGCACGACGCCCGACCGGATCAGCAAGACACTCGGGGCCGGCGTGTATATGGTGCGGGTGAAACTGGCCACCGCGGCCGGCACGAGCTACCGCCTGGCGCTGCGGGACGATCTCAACTGGGGCACGGTGACGCTGGGCGGCAGTCATTCGAGCGTGGGGCTTTACGCCGCCAGCGGCTCGACGGGCGCGATCAGCACTGGGCTGGATACATGGGTTTTCATCCACGGCTGGATGGGCAGCCCGGGCGAGTATTCCGACCTGACCGATGCGCTGCGGCAGAGTTCGAAGAACGTTCAGGTTCTGGTGCTGGATTGGAGCAAGCCGGCATCGAGCGACATGATGACGGCGTTTTCGTGGGCCGACCCGGTTGGGCAATGGGCCGCGGACAAGCTCACTCAGTGGGGCCTGCCTGCTGCGAAGATCAACGTCATCAGTCACAGCATGGGCGGCTACGTGGCCGACATCCTGGCGGACGACCTCCCAGCCGGCGTGAACCGGCAGATCGCGCTGGATCCGGCGACGCCCTGGCCACTGGGCAACACCGACTATGCCGCCCACTCGCAGTTTTCGCTCTCGCTGATCACGGGATCGTTGAGCACGCCCCAGGCAGCGCTGACGGCCGATGAGACGTTCCAGGTCAACATCGGCGTGCCCATCTTGACCCACATGGAGGTCGCCGATCTGTTCACAACGATGCTGGAGGAAAACAACAGCGGCAGCCCCGACGCGGTCAGCCGGCTGTTCGCGCTGAACCGCCTCAGCCAGAGCGTCGCGCAGCCGTGGGAAACCGACGGCTACTCGGATGGATACGAAGGAACTCTCAGCGGATCGGGGGGCCTCTTCAGCACCGCCAAGCCTTCGAGCCTCACGTACAAGAGCGCGGCGACCGGGCAGGAGGTCACGGTGAACGCGTGATCGGCGGGGCGGCGGAGATCTTCCGAGTTACGAGCACCTCCACGACTTTTCCTTTGTCGGCATAGTTCAACCCGCGGAAACTGCGCAGGATTTCCAGGCGGTCGGTCACACGCTGCGGCTGCTGATTCCATAGCTCGCGGCTGAGCACGATCCATGTCGGCCAGTTTTCCGCAGGGGTGGATCGGAGGTAGTCGTCGTCGCGGTCGCGGATCGTTCCTCCCTGGTAGAACGGCAGCGAATCCTCCTTGTAGTGCATCATCACCACGTCGCCTTTCGTCGTGGCTCGCTGGTCCTGCAGGAATGCTCCCACGTCCTTTGGCAGCCACAGGAACTGCGCTGAGGGCAGGTACAGGGCGAAGAGGATGGCAATGCACGCCATCATCCCCACGCCCATGGTTGCGCCGGCGGCCGCGATTTGGCCCGTTTGCAGCCGGCGGAAGAACAGCGCGGCGTAGATCAGCATCGCCGCGAAGAAGACCGCCGCGGACATGTGGAACATCGGCGGATTTGGGCGGAATCGCCAGCCCGCTATGCACGGCAGTGTGCCGATGATGACGATCGCCACGGCCCAGATCAGACCCGCTACCTTGGCGGTGGGCCGGTGCAGGTCATCGTGCTGTCGCCGGATACATCGCACGAGCGCGTCGGCCGTCAGCAGCGCCAGGGGCGGGAAGATCGGCAGCATGTAATGTACGAGCTTGGTCTGGATGAATTCCCACAGCAGCCACGGGCCGATCACGGCCGCCAGGCAGAAGCGCAGAACGCCGAGGCGGCGGTTCTTCCAGCCAAGTGTTAGTGCGGTGGGCAGAAGCAGGCACCAGGGAAGAAATGTTCCCCAGATCGTCAGCAGATAAAAACCCGGCGGGCCTTTGTGGCCTTCGAGGGGCTTGACGGATCGGTTCCAGACATCGTGAAGAAACGTCTGCCTGAGAAAACCCGGCTGGCGGCACTCGATGGCGATCAGCCAGGGGCCGACGATGATGGCGAGGATCAGCAGACCCAGGAGAGGGCGAGTGCGGCGCCACCAGCGGATGGCCGCGAGCCACGCGCGGCCGCTGCGCCAGTTTGAGCCGACATCCATCATCGCCAGCGCCAGCATGGTCATCAACTGCACGCCGAGAACGACCGGGCCTTTGGTCAGGCCGGCAAGGCCGATGGAGATCCAGAGGAGCAGGGGAAGAAAGAGGAATTTCGGATCTCGAATTTCAGATTTCAAATCTCGAATTTCAGATTTCAGATTGCGGATTGCGGATTGCGGATTGCGGATTCCAAACCCTTCGTCGCTTCGTCGCTCCATCGCTTCGTCGCTGCCGCCCTTCGTCGCTTCGTCGCTTGGTCGCTTCGTCGCTTCCAGGTATATCCCGCACAGACACATCTGCGCCGCCGTCACGAAAAGCAGCAGAACGCCATCGGTGATGCACATTTTCGCGGCCGCGATCACCAGCATGCTGGAGGCGAAGATCAGCACCGTCCAGTATGCGCGCTGCGGCCCGATGGTCTTGTGCAGCACGACGGCCAGCAGGACCAGCGTCAGCACCATGGCGATGGAGGATGGGAGACGCGCCGCGAACTCATTGACGCCGAGGAACCGCATCGAGGTCGCCTGGCACCAGTAGATGAACACGGGCTTGGCCGTGCGCGACCTTGTCCAGCAGGCGCGGGACGACCCAGTCGGGCGGGGCGTCTGGAGCATCTGGCGCGAGGTCTGCGCATAGCGCGGCTCGTCGCGGTCCCACAGGCCGACGCGATCGTTGCCGACGAGGTAGAGTGCCGCCGCAGCAAAGATGACGAGTATCGTGCGGCGACGCCATTTCCAGCCCATGGCGCATAACTTAGGCGGGGCGGTGCCGAACACAAGCGCCGCAGTGTCAGCCAGGTCATCCGTTCGCAGTCAGCTTGAGGTATTACCGGAATGTGGTAATATAGGCATATGGCGATCCTGAGCTTTCGCGACGCCGCAACGGAAGACATCAACTACGCCAGGGATTCCAAGGCGGCACGGCAGAGACTACCGCGAGTGCTACAGACCAAGGCTCGCATCAAACTGGCTCGCCTGCATGCCGCAACGTCCCTCGCCGACTTGGCGTTGTTGCCGGGTAGCCGCCTGGAGAAGCTTGTCGGCGACCGCTCCGGGCAGTTCAGCGTCCGACTGAACGATCGATACCGGATATGCTTTGTCTGGACGGACCATGGCGCGGAACAGGTTGAGATCGTGGACTATCACTGATCAATGAGGCACAACATGACTCACAACATTGCTGTTCATCCCGGACTGGTGCTATTGGATGAGTTGCAGGAACGAGGCGTCTCCCAGGCGACGTTGGCCGGGCACATTGCGGTGCTGCCGAAGACCATCAACGAAATCTGTCGGCAGAAGCGAGGCATCAGCGCCGAGATGGCTGTCAAACTTTCCTGCGCTTTGGGTGCCAGCGCGGCCTTCTGGCTGAATCTGCAGAAGAATTGGGAATTGAGCCAGGTGCCGGCGGGCGTAGCCAAGGGGATCAAACCGTTGGCGGCATAGAGACCTCGACCTCGCGAACCACCACCGTCAACGGCATCCCCGCTTCGGCCCGCGCTTCCAGACACCCGGAAATGGCCTCGCGAATGTTTGCGAGCGATTCCTCCTCAGTCTGCCCTTGCGACACGCAGCCCGGGATGGCCGGGCACTCGGCGACAATCATGCCCGTCTCGTCACGCTCCAGAGTCACCAGCAGCTTCATATTGGATTCCTCACCCGGATCATACGACGTGCTCGGGGTCGAAGCATCCAGGAGATACGAGCTCCGCCAGTCGCTTCCCCGAGAGCGCGACCTCGCCTTGATGGGGCAAGGCGAGCCGCCCTTCGCTCGCGGCCCGCGCCTCGCTCAGGAATGATGCCGCATCCCGGCCCGGCACGACCACCGGCCGGGCGCACGCGAAGATTGGATGGGCGAATTTCACCGGCCAAGCATAGACGAGCGCTGCCGCCTCGGTCAGGGCGGCTTCGAAGTCGCGTTGCGACTTGACCGGGCCAGCCCAATGCTCCGCGAGTTTCCCCGCCTTGTCCCAACCCGCGCCATGCAGGCGGATTGGCAGCCCCGCCCCAATGGCCAGCCGCGCCAGGCCTTGCTGCCAGGCCGGGAGAACGAGCATCTCCAGGAACTGCCCGGTGTTGAGCCCTTCGTTGGAGATGCCCAACTGCTGCATCCTCGCGCAGGTAGGTCAGCCCATCCTCGCGCAGCGCAAAGGGGTTGGCCAGCAGTTCCTCCCTGATCATCTCCCATAGCAGGCTGTGACTCGAAAGGTCGAAGTTCCGAACAGGCGGGTACAGATCGCGGGTGTCGGCGATCAGCGCCAGCTTGCCGCGCCGGGCGGAAGGAAGCGGAAGCGGCATCGCCGGCCAGCCGGCCACCGAAATTCTTTCGGCGGGCCAGCTCGCCTGGATCGCCGCCGCACGCCACTGCGCATCGGCCAGCACGAGGGCGTCCCTTGGCCCGGCAGCGGCGAAGTCGGGGATTTTCGGCCAGGTGACCCACGTGACAAGCGGCGTCTGGTCGGATATCGCGCGTGGCAGGTCCGCCCGGCCGGCGTTGGCCGCGACGACGGCCCGGGATTGACCGCTCGCCAGCGCCAGGGCGACGGCGGACGCCGACGCGGGGTCATCGGGATTCAGCACGCGCGTTTCAATATCCGGGCATGGTGATGCGGCCTGAGCGAGTGCCGCACCCGCATTGTCCCAGAGCCGGAACTTCGAAGGGGCGACGATGCAGACGGCGCGGCCGGCAACATGTGCGGCCGCGCGCATCGACTCGATCAACGCCGCGCGCCGCTCCGATTCGTCGGCGAAGACCCGCTGCGCCTGGCCCATCAGCCGGCCGGCAAGGTCTTCGTCCAGCAGCGCGGTTCGGATGAACTGCAAGGGCGTGGGCAGCCCCGGCCGGTCGATGAACAACTGCCGCAGATATTGCGGCCAGTCCTGGCCGGGGGCGAACCACAAGCGGTGCCGCTCGATGTCGCCAGCGTAATCATGGCAGTGCAGAGCGACCTTGAGATCCGCCATCATCGGCTGGATCACGATGATCGCCTGGGCCGGGTCAAGCATCTCCAGCGACACCTGGATCTGCGCCGCATGCGTCGGCGCGAGCAGGCACCCGCAGGCGCCGGTTTGCGACAGGCTCGCCAGCAGGTCCTTGGCCGCGCGGTATGGCAGCGAGCAGCCGGACCACCATTTGCCGGAGGCATCGCGCGCGGTCAGGGAGCCATCGCGGGCGTAGATCCAGCTCACGGCTTGAAGCGGCGATTCCTCAAGGGCCGCCGCGATCTGCCGTTGCGAGACGCGCATTGCGCGCAGGTTTGCCTGCCAGTTGGCCGAGGCAAGCTGGTCGGCCGGCGGAAGCGAGGCGGCGACATGGAGGACGGATTGGAGCTGGATGGTGCTCATGGATGTTGGGATGGCGAGGCTCCGACCGCGCCGTGCTATCGCACGGCCCGATCCAGACCGCCAGTGAGGGCACTGGCGGCACATGAGGGATTATCGGACTCTGGGCGTGAGTCGCTTGATCTTTTGTGGTCCAAAGTGGCAGCGGCGTCCCGCCGCTGATCTGGGGAAGGCTCAGAGCCGGGACGGCTCTGCCACACTGCTCTGCCACACCACAAGACGGACGGGCCGGTGGTCACTACAATCCCTGGCCATGAAGTTCACGAAGATGCACGGCATCGGCAACGACTATGTCTACGTCAACGGCTTCGAGGAGAAGCTGCCTGACCCGGCCCGGATTGCGAAGCTCGTTTCCGACCGGCACTTCGGCATCGGAGGTGACGGGTTGATCCTGATCCGGCCTTCGGAGAAGGCCGACGTGCGTATGCGCATGTTCAACGCCGATGGCTCGGAGTCGGAGATGTGCGGCAACGGCGTGCGCTGTGTTGCCAAGTATGCGTACGACCATGGCCTGTCGCGGAGCAATCCCTTGCGCGTCGAAACCGGCCGGGGCGTGCTCAGCATCGCGCTGGATGTACACGACGGCAAAGTGCGGCAGGCGACGGTCAACATGGGCCAGCCGATCCTCAAGCCTGCCGCCATTCCGATCTGCCTATCCGGCCTAGCCCTTGCGGACCGGGTGGTCGATGCCCCCTTTGAGAGCATCGACTGGGTAGCCCACGAGATCCCGCCCCGCTGGATCGAGCGATGCGGCTGGGATGGCCGGCTCACCGCCGTCTCGATGGGCAATCCGCATATCATCCTCTATTGCCGGGATGCCGCGGCCGTGCCGCTCGACAAGGTCGGCGCAGTCTTCGAAACTCATGCGGCATTTCCGCGCCGGACCAACGTCCATTTCGTGCAGGTGCTAAGTCGCGGCGAAGTCACCATGCGCACATGGGAGCGCGGCAGCGGCATCACCCTCGCCTGCGGGACCGGCGCATGTGCGGTCTGCGTCGCGGGCGTGCTCACCGGCCGGACGGATCGCAAAGTCCTCGCCCATCTGCCGGGCGGCGATCTTCAGCTCGAATGGCGCGAGTCGGACAACAATGTCTACATGACCGGGCCGGCGACGGAGGTCTTCAATGGGGAATGGTCTGAAGCGGAAGCGTCAGCGCCCGCCCGCTGCTGAGCGGGGGCTGACGCTTCCGCTTCAGATCAAGAATCTACTCCAATCGCCTGGCCAGCGCATCCAGGGTCGCCGCCGCGTCTAACGCGGAGCCTTCAGCCATCTGAATCTTCCACAGCGCGATCGAAAAGGCGAAGAACCGCTCCTGCGAATAGGGCGCGCCATCCATCGGCACCATCAGCCCCGCTCCCAGCGCCCCGACGCCCGTGGGGAAGGTCAGGCACTGTTCGCGGTACGCGCCCAGCCGCGCGATCAGCGCGGCCATCGGACGATAGCGACGGGACATGGTGTTCCACTTGATCTCCCAGCCGCTCAGACCCGATGCGTAGCCGGCGAACGCCTCGGCCATCGCATCGGGGTATGCCACCAGCACCGGCTTGAGTTCCTCGAGCGTCAGATGCCAGTCCACCCATCGGGCCAAGGCAGCGCCGCTGGTCGCCAGCGTCACGTCCATGCCGATCGCCTGTTTCAGCGAATCGTAAAGCGCCAGGGCCTGCGGCAGCCGCGCGAGCTTCGCCGGGTCGAGGTCGGCGCCGCTCGCCAAAGACGCGGCCAGGTCGGCCACCGTCTCGCGCCATCGCGCATCGACCGACGCCAGCTTGCCGCCCGTCCAGCGCCTCTCCAGGGCGGCCGGAACTTCCGCCAGTGAGAGGCGGGACATGTCATTGACCGCCCGCGCCAGCTCGAAGAACTGGTCGAGCGCCTTGGCGGCGGCGATCCGCTGGTTGTCGTTCACGATCGACCCGGCCGTCACCGCCTTGCGCACCGCCATCGTCTCGACGGTAGTCTTGGGCTTGAAGCTGTTGAGCGTCTCGATCACGGCGGGGAGCCGGTCGATCTTGTCGATCAGGTCGGCGACGCGGCGGACCTCGTCCAAGCGCACATCAAGGTCGGCGGCCGTGGCGCTGCTCGCGCCGCCGGCCAGGTCGGCCGCGACTTTCGTGAACCCGGCGGCCGCCATCGTGAACTGCTTTTCCAGGTTTTCCAGCGGCGTCTTGAGCTGCGCCAACGACGGTGGCTGCTTGGGCCGGGCATCGATCGTCCTGCGAATCGCCACGAATCGCTCCACCGTATTGATGACCTTGGCGCCCTGGTCGCCGCTCTCGCGCGCCAGCCGAAGAGCGGGCCAAAGACCGCAAGCTGCTCGGGGGAGAGCTCCAGCCGCCCGATGCGCGTCACCATGGCGCGATACTGATGCAGCGACGCCAGCTTGCTGTTGCCCAGGGGCGCGTGCGGGGGTCCATGTACAGGGCGATGGCCTCGGTGAGCTGCGCCTCCATGGGCGTGCGGGCGTCGGGCGTGATGGCCGTGTTGCTGGCCATGGCCCGGCCCAGTTCGAGGGAGTCCGTCAGGAGCTGGGTCATGAGGGCGATCTCGCGATCCTTGACCTGCTCGCCGGTGCGCGGCTGCGCGGCGAAAGCCGCCAGGGCCAGTATCTGTTGCCTGAGCGGCAGGGAGACGTTCAGCCGCCGGGCCTCCTCGGTCATTTGCGCGACAGTCAAAACAGGGCGGGCCGCAGGCGCTGGACGGGCCGGCGTCGCCGCCTCGCGCACGGCGGTGGGCCGGGGCAGGACGACGGTGCGCGGCTCCATGCCACCGGCGCCCAGGATGAGCGAGCCGATCTTGCGACTCATTTCATCTACATCCTTGTCCTTATCCTTGGCGCCTTTCGCATCGGGCAGGACAAAGCTCATCTGGTGCATCGCCGTGATCGCGCCGCCCTGCGTCGGCGTGAACTTCCCGCCCTTCTCGAAGATCGCTTCCAGGGCGGCGTTGCTCTCCAGGCAAAGCTGGCACCGCAGCCGCGCAGGCCACCTGCGCATCGCTGCCGGCCGGCGCGGCCACCGACTGCGCCAGATACCAGCGGGCGATAATGCGCAGGTCGATCTCCAATTCGAGCCGCGCCGTGCGCTCGGGCGGCGTCTGGGCGCGGGCCATGATCCGCTGGGCGATGTCCTTGTCGATTTGCGCCAACTGATCGGCGAGCATGGCCTTGGCCGGGGACGCGGGCGGTGGCGCAGGCGCGGCGGCCTGAGCGCAGGCGGCCGTCAGCAGCAGACCCAGCATCGCCACGATGCCGTTTTGCCGGGGCCAGGTAGTAATCCGTGCCGATGTTGACTCGTGCCTCATGTTGTCTTGCCTTGTTGCGTGATTGCTTCGCGATAGACCGTTTCGAGCCCGTCAACCATCACACCCGCGGCGAACCGCGACGAGGCGAAGGCCCGCCCCGCCTCGCCCATGCGCCGCCGCAGCGACTCATCTTCCAGCAATACCGCCAGCCGCCGCGAAAGTTTTCCGGCATCGAACGGCGGAACCAGATAGCCCGTTTGGCCATTGATCAGGCCCTCGCGATTTCCGTCGATGTCGTAGGCCAGCACCGGCTTGCCCGCAAGCTGTCCCTGGACCAGCGCGCGGGCCAGGCCCTCGCGACGGGAGGGATGCACGAGGATGTCCATGGCGCCGGTGAGTTGGGGGATTCGCTCCGGCGGCACGAGGCCTGTCAGAATGAAGCGACCGCGCAGGTTCATGGCCGCGATCCGACGCTCGAATTCGCCGCGCAGGATGCCGTCGCCAATCCAGAGGAACCGCAACCGCGGAAACCTGGCGCACAGGTCGGGCGCGGCATCGAGCAGGTCCTCATGGCCCTTCATGTGGAAGAGCCGGGCGATGGTCCCCACGGCGATGTTGTCGGGCGACAGGCCAAGCTCGGCGCGAACCGCGGCACGCGCCACGGGCGGATTGAGAAACGGCTCGATACTCATACCGCTGTAGACCGTCACATACTGCTCCGGCCGCCCGATATCTGCGGCCAGCGACTCATCGCGCATGGCATCGGCGACGCACACGATCCTCGTGCTGAGTCTGGCCGCCCGTCGCTCAAGCATGCGGTAGAGCCAGTTCACCAGACGGGAGGTTGATGCGGTGAACGACAGGCCATGAATCGTGTGAATGATCGCGCCAGCGCCCGCCCGCCTGGCGGCATACCGGCCAAGGATTCCGGCCTTGCTGGAATGCGTGTGGACGATATCGGGGCGAAGCTCGCGCAAGAGGCCCTTCAATCGACGGTACGCCCGCCAGTCGCGCAGCCCGATCGCCCGCCGCATCTCGTCCATTTCGATGACGCGATAGCCATACCCGTGCGCCCGGTCCATCAGCGAGCCTTCCGGGCCCAGCGCCGGGCCGGTGATCAGGGTCACCTTCGTGGCCGCGATCGTGCTGCCCCTCGCAGGACAGCAGCGTGTTCTCCTGCGCGCCGCCGACGATCAGCCGGGTAATGACGTGGACAATTCGCATGAGTTCGGGAGAAGATTGTAACCGCAGATCGCCCGTTAGCGTGAGTGCGGCCCGGCGGCTCGCCAGCCAACTGCCAGTCAGCCCTCGCCTGACCGACAAGATGCGGATACACTTTGCGGATGGACTCGCCGGAGGCGAGCATAAGATTGAACAAACACTTGATCGCCCATTTGCGCGTCATTGCGCGGGGGATGGGTATTCGAGATGTCGCGCGTCTTGTCCGCCAATATGGTGGAACACCCGCGCGATGGGCCAAGAAGAGCAGCCCAGTCCTGACATATCAGGGCCGGCGCGTGGAAGTGCATTGGTACGAGCACCACGGCATCGGTCGTGTGGAGATCAAGCTCAAATGGATAAGCACACCATGAGAGTCCGCTTCAAAGGCAATCGGGATGACCTGACCCGCGGCAATATCTACCGCGTCATCGGCATCGAAGGGGACTGGTATCGCATCATGAACGATCACGGTCAGCCGTACCTATATGATCCGGCGCTGTTCCGGGTAGTGGACTCGACCGAACCGCCGGAGTGGCGGAGCGCCATCGGCCAGGAGGGCGAGCGATATGCGTATCCTCCGGCGCTAGGCAAGTCGGGCTTTTTCGAGGATTACTTCGACGGCGATCGGAAGGTGATGGCCACCCTCCACGAGTACCTCGCCGGCCGGCATGAACTGCCCGGCACGCGCCGGCGTCGCCGCGCTATCGGGTAGCTGCCAATCCCTACTTCTGCGGATCCCGCCACTTTAGGTCCATCTCCTGGCCGTCGCGCTTGACCTTCAGAGGCAAATGCTTGTTGAAGCCCTCCTCGAAGATCGTCAGCATGGCGGCGGTGCCGTCCGAGGCAAAGGGGTCGTTGCCGGCCTGGATAATCCGGTCGTTGACTTTCAGGCCGTATGCCCGCTCCATGGTTCCGTCGGGGGTGAGCGACTTGACCAGCACGTAGCGAACCTGGCCACCGCTCTCGTTGGGCTCGAGGACAATGGAGCCCTGGGGCTTGGGCATGTCGCGGCGGCCGGGGTTGAGGACATTCGCCCCCGACGGCGCCATGTCCTCGACCTGTTTGGCGGCATTCTGCCCCTGGCGCACCGTGTTGACCGGATGCCCGCCCTTGGTTGACCACAGCCACACGATCACCCCGATACCCGCCAGCAGCGCAATCAGTCCGACAGCTCCGCGCATAGTTCACCTCTAGTTTCGGGTTGACGAGATCACCGTCCACTGGGTCTCGCGATGCAGGGTGCGCTCAAAAGCATCATATTCGCTTTGACTGTTGAACGAGGCCGTCACGTTGACATCGACGTGGTTGAGATCGCTGGTGCGCGCGAAGCCGTGCTCGGAGATGTCCATGGCAGCGCTGCGAAAGCGGCTGAGAACGGCCTCCACGCAGTCGGCGGACCATGGACAGCGCACGACCATGCGCCGGAACTGGCGCTTGGGAAGGATGAGTTCCCAGTAGTACAGCGCCCAGAGGCCGAGGAGCACGAGGGCAGTGGCCAGGAAAGACAGCACATAGAGGCCGAGGCCGACAGCCAGGCCGATGGCGGCGACGCACCAGAGACCGGCGGCGGTGGTGAGCCCGCGGACCGAGTTGTCGTGCTTGATGATCGCGCCGGCGCCGAGAAAGCCGATGCCGGTCATCACGCCGTAGGCGATGCGGCCGGGATCGACATTGATGTTGTACGCATCGAGCGGCTGCCAGCGCACCCGCGACAGATACACCGACACGAGCATCACCAGCGCGCTGCCCAGGCACACCAGCAGGTTGGTGCGGAACCCGGCCTGGCGGCCGCGCACCTCGCGCTCGACGCCGACGATGCCTCCCAGCAGCGCCGCGATGCAGAGGCGCACCGCCGCCTCGCCCGTCCAGCCGAGGTGGGAGAGCAGATCGTTGATGGCCTGGTTCCAGGAGTCCATGTCGGTTGTCCGTGGTCCGTTGTCCGTTGTCAGTGGTCGGTCATTGGTCAGTGGTCAGTGGCGGCTCGATGAGAGTGATCACCGATCACCATTGCATCCACTATCCACTATCTGCTATCTGCTATCTGCTATCTGCTATCTGCTATCTGCTATCTGCTATCTGCTATCTGCTATCTGCTATCTGCTGCCCCGTCATCTCCGCCCCGGCGCGATGCGCCGAACGTGGGCTTCTTTGTGCTTGGGCCCGTGCTCCTTGAGGATTCGCTGGGCCTTGTTGATGTCGGCGACCTTGAAGATGCCGGTGGTGTGGCCGCCGGGCGCGCCGCTCGTGCAATAGGCGTAGTTGATGTTGATGTGGTTCTGCCCCAGCACCTGCGCCACGTCCGCCAGCGCCGGGGCGGTTGGAAAGCTGCATGCAGAGCACTTCCTGCTCGGTGGTGGGCAGGTTGAGCTTCTTGAGCACTTCGCGGGCCGCGCCGGAATCCTCGGCGACGAACCTAAGCACGCCGTGCTCCTGCGAGTCCACCAGCGTCATCGCCACGATATTCACCTTCTCCTGCGCCAGCGCCCGCGTCACCTGCGCCAGAACGCCAGGCTTGTTCACCAGGAACACGCTGAACTGCGTCTCAACTCGTAGATCGGCCATGAAGCCTCCGGGAGGAATTTGAAATGCGGATTGCGAATTTCAGATCTCAGATATTTCAGATCTCAGATTTCAGATCTCAGATTTCAGATTTCAGATCTCAGATTTCAGATCTCAGATCTCAGATCTCAGATTTCAGATTTCAGATTTCAGATTTCAGATTTCAGATTTCAAACATGATTATCCCAAAAACCTCACCGCCTCCATTTGCGACGGCTTGACCGTCAGCACGCGATCCAGCCGCGTGATCCGCAGCAGTTCCATGAGCCGCGCGCCCACGCCGCACAGCACGAGGCGGCTCTTCTTCAGGGCGGAGAGCTTCTTCTGCATCGCCAGCAGCACGCCGATCGCCTGGCTGGACAGGTACTGCACCCTCTCGAAATCGAGGATGATCCGCCGGCGGTCCTGCGCGTCGATCAGATGGTAGAGCTGCTGCGCGATCTGCTCGAGTTCGATGGGGTCCATCAGCGACGGTGAGGTGAACTCGACCACGGTCGTTTCGCCAATCTGCTGGAGGTTGAACTGGCTCATGGGTCTTTCAATAACGCCGGCGACACGGGGATCGCTACGCGGTCGCCCGCGAGCGCCGCCTGCCGGCCTTTCCGGGCGGGCGCTCACGCTTCCGCTTCGAATGCCTATTGTGCGGTCTGGCAGGCTTCTTTTCCATTGCCTTGCGCGCTTTTGCGCGGGTCGCGGCGCATCGTTGGCACCGACGGCGATCTTCAGCACCTGATCGACGTTCTCAACGAAGTGGAAGGCGAGCGCCTGCTTCACTTCGTCGGGGATCTCGGGAAGGTCTTTTTCGTTGCGCTTGGGCACGATCACCTGCTTGATCCCCGCGCGCATGGCCGCCAGGGTCTTTTCCTTCAGGCCGCCGATGGGCAGCACCAGCCCGCGGAGCGTAATCTCGCCGGTCATCGCCAGGTCGTGGCGCACCGGCTTGTTGAGCATCAACGACGCCAGCGCGGTGAACATCGCCACGCCGGCGCTGGGGCCGTCCTTGGGCACCGCGCCGGCCGGCACGTGGACGTGAATATCGGTCTCGGCCAGCAGCTTGGGGTCGATGCCCAGGCGTTCAGCGCGAGAGCGGATCAGCGTGAACGCGGCCGTCGCGGATTCTTTCATGACGTCGCCGATCTGACCGGTGAGCGTGATGGCGCCCTTGCCGGGCATGCGGCTGGCCTCGATGAACAGGATCTCCCCGCCCACCGGCGTATATGCCATGCCGGTGGCCACGCCGGGAACGCTCGTGCGCGAGGCCAGCTCCGGCTCGAACTTGCGCGGCCCGAGGTATTTCTCCACCTCGTCGCGCCCCACCGTCACGTGCTCGCACTGGTTGGAGACGATCTCGGCCGCGATGCCGCGGGCAATGCTCCCGATGTTCCGCTCCAGGTTGCGCACGCCCGCTTCGCGCGTATAGGCCTCGATGATGTACTTGAGAGCCGAGTCGTTGAACCTGGCCTGCTTGTCGTTGAGTCCGTTGGTCTCGATCTGCCGCGGGACCAGGTAGCGCCGGCCGATGTTCAGCTTGTCCGAGTCGGTGTAGCCGGGGATCTCGATGACCTCCATGCGGTCCTTCAGCGCCGCTGCGACGGGGTCCATCGTGTTGGCCGTCGCGATGAACAGCACGCGCGAGAGATCGAAGGGCACATCCAGGTAATGGTCGGTGAAGGTCGAGTTCTGCGCCGGGTCGAGCACTTCCAGCAGCGCGGAGGCCGGATCGCCGCGGAAATCCGCGCCGAGCTTGTCGACCTCGTCGAGCATCATGACGGGGTTGCGCGTGCCGGCCTTGCGGATTTCGGCGAGGATCCGGCCGGGCATCGAGCCAATGTAGGTTCGCCGGTGGCCGCGGATGTCGGCCTCGTCGCGCACGCCGCCGAGGGCAACCCGGATGAATTTCCGCCCCATCGCTTCGGCGATGCTCTTGCCCAGCGAGGTCTTGCCGACGCCCGGCGGGCCGAGGAAACACAGGATCGCGCCGCCGCCCTCGGGCTTGAGCTTGCGCACGGCCAGGTATTCGATGATCCGGCGCTTGACCTTGTCCAAGTCGAAGTGGTCGCGATCGAGCACCGCCCGCGCCGCGATCAGGTCGAGCTTGTCGACCGTCTCGACGCTCCAGGGCAGCTCGCTGATGATCTGCAGGTAGGTGCGGATCACGCCATACTCCGGCGAGGCGGCCGGCAGCCCCTCCAGCCGCGACATCTCGCGGTTGGCCTCCTTCATGACGTTCTCGGGCGGCTTGGCGGCATCCAGCTTCTTGCGCAGGTCTTCCACCTCGGACTCGGCGCCGCCGCGGTCGCTCTCGCCGAGTTCCTTGCGGATCGCCTTCATCTGCTCCTGCAGGTAGAAGCGCCGTTGCGAACGGTCGATGTTCTCGCTGACCTGCTTCTGGATCTTGCTCTGCAGCTCGAGTATGTCGAGCTGCATGGCCATGCGGCTGGCGATCAGGCGCAGACGTTTCTCGATATCGAGTTCCTCCAGCATGCGCTGCTTCTCGGCGACGTCGGTCTGGAGGTTGGCCGCCAGGAAATCCGCCAGCGCCGCGGGCGAGGTGATGCCGTTGAGCACCTGCGCCGCCTCCTCGGGCGTGTTGGGCGAGAGTTCGATGACGCGGTTGGCCTGCTGCTTGACCGAGGCCACCAGCGCATCGAGGCCCGGGCCAGTGGGAGCTATTTCCTCGATGACCTCGATCCGGCCGGTCATGTAAGGCTCGGGCTGCTCCACCGCCACGAGGCGGAATCGCGTCAGGCCGTGAACGATGATCGACTGGTTGCCGTCCGGGAGCTTGAAGAGCTTGAGGATCGCGCAGACCGCGCCGATGCCGTGCAGGTCCTCGACTTTGGGGTCTTCCGACTCGGCGTTGCGCTGCGTCAGCACGCCGATGAGCCGCTGGTTGGGCACGGCCTCGTCGATCAGGCTCTTGCTCTTGGCGCGCCCGATGTTGAGCGGCATCACCGTCCCCGGAAACACCACGATATTGCGGATCGGCAGGATCGGCAGCACGTGCGGCACGCGCAAATGCTGCCCATCGGCGCCGGTCCGGATGACCGTCGCGTCGCCGCCGCGTTCAATGACTTGTGTCTCAGCCATGTTCTATCCCATCCAGTGCGAGCCGCTTCATTTCTTCGGCAACTGCACCCACAGCAAGCCGTCTTTGTAGGCCGCCACCACTCGCGTCCCATCCACGCCGCGCGGCAGGTCCACGGTGCGGCAGAAGGGCCCGTGATCGATCTCCATGATATGGACGCGCGCCCGTTGCGTGCGCTGCGGCCCCTCCTCCTCAATCATGACGGGCACGGCGCGATTCCCCCGCAGCCGAACGTGGTTGCCTTCCACGGTCAGCTCGATCTTGTCCTTTTCAACCCCCGCGAGATCCACGCACAGCACGTAGCACGTCTCGCTCTCATAGAGGTTGACCGGCGGCATCCAGGTCTCGGCCGGGCAGAAGTTGAAAAAACCCTTCTGCAACTGGTCCATGGCCTTGCTCATATGCCGGACCATCGTGTTGAAGGGGTCGGGACCCGTCGCCAGTTCAAGCAGCATGTTTCAACTCCGATCTCGCGGCCGCGAAGCGTGTCAAGTAATCATACTCACACGGCGACAGGAATCGAAGGCTCAAATACGCGATCTGCACGGAAGGCCAGGGCGCCCCTTTTCACCGGCGCCCCGGCCGATATACTGGCGAGCCTGCCACGAAGGAGATTATGCGAGGTTCCTGGCTTGTCGCTCTGGTTCTGTCAGCACCCCTGGCGCCCGTACACTCTCCCGCCGCGGCGGCCAGGGAGGTCAAGCTCAAATACACCGAAACCTCCCTGGGCAAGCCGCCCGCCGGCGCCGGTGAACTCGTCTTCAGCGCCGACGGCCGGCGCGTGGCGTACCCGGTGAGACTCAAGGATGGGTGGCTCGTCGTGGTCGATGGCCAGCAGAGCAAACCCTACGAGTGGGTCGTGCTCAAGACGCTGACCTTCAGCCCCGACAGCGGCCACGTCGCGTTCGCGGTGCAGCGCGGAAACCGAGATGCTCATCGTTTGCGACGGCGTCGAGGGCAAGGCCCACGTCGAGGTGGGCAAGCCGGTTTTCAGTCCGGACGGCAAGCGCATGGCATACGTGGCGAAGCTCGACGCCGAAGGCGCCTCGTGCATCGTGCTCGACGGCAAGGAAGGCAAGCCGCAGGAGAGCCCGAAGTCGCTGACCTTCAGCCACGACAGCAGGCAGTTCGCCTATGTCGAAGGGCCGTCCAACTCCGTCGCGTGGGTCGTTGACGGCAAGATCGGCCAGCGATATGACTCGGTGGGCCAGATCACATTCAGTCCGGACGACAAGCGATGGGGGCATATCGCCCAGCGCGGCGCCAGGCAATACGTCGTGATCGATGGACAGGAAAGCCCCGAATACCACCGCGCCGGCGGCATCCACTTCAGCAGTGACTCCAGGCGCTACGTCCACGCGGCGGAGCGCGACCGCAAGTGCTTCGTGGTGGTGGATGGCAAGGCGGACAAGACCTACGACCTGGTGAGCGATCCGATCTTCAGCCCCGATGGCAAGCGATTGGCCTATGTCGCGATCCTGAACAAGATCTGGATGCTCGTGCTCGATGGCGCCGAGTCCACCGGCCACGACAAGGTCGGCGACATCGCCTTCAGCGCCGACAGCAGGCACGTGGCGTATCGCGCGATCGACGATCAACGCTATAAGTTCGTGATCGATGACAAACCGAGTCACGACTACGGCAAGGTCGGCGACTCCTGCATCAGCCCGGATGGCTCGCGAGTCGCGTTCGCCGCCAAGGAGGGCGAGCGCGAGTGGCTGGTCCTCGACGGCAAGGAAGTCCCCGGCGCGGGCAACATCACCATGAGCCCCGACGGCCGGTTCGTCGCGCATGCCCAGGACACGGCACTGAAGAGCGTGCTGCTGGTGAACGAAACCAGGGGCCGGGAATACACGGGGTTTCTCAAGGGGAGCAAGTGGGTCTTTGAGTCCAACAACCGGCTGGTCCTGCTGGCGGGCAACAAGATGGAGATCTTCCGGGTGGAGGTGGAGATCGAGGAGTGATTTTCGATTTTTGATTTTCCATTTTCGATTGCGATCTCTGGCAATCGAAAATCAGAAATCGCAAATCCCCTTCGCGTACGCCTCTCGCTCAAAGGGATTGTCCCGGTAGGCACTGCGTCCGCGCAGCAGCGCCCAGAGGCTGGCCAGCAGGTACGCCGGGATGAACAGCGGCCCCCACCGCTCGCACTGACGCACGTGGATGCGCTCGTCGGCGCGAGTCCGATCCAGCGCGGCCTGATCCCGCCCCAGCACGACGTGTCCGAGCGTCATCGCCGCCGCCCCGCCCCGCAGCAGCGTGCCATAGCGCAGGTAGAAGCGCACCAGCCCGCCGTGGACTTCCAGCACGCCCTGGACGACGCGAGCCCTCCCACCAGTGATCATCGCCAACAGCAGAAACAGCAACCCCACCGCCGTCGTCGGCAGCGCCCACAGGTAGATCATCGCTCGCACGATCCGCATGCATTTGCCCCTTCGTCGCTTCGTGGCTTCGTCGCTACTTCCTTATAGGACCAAGGTTGCCATATATGCGGACCTGCCGTATCGCATGATCTGCGCAGCGATCGCAACGGAAATGAGGTTTCGCGTTGTCAACTCAATAGTCGTGGCGTATTGTTCGGTACGTCCCGGGCAAACACACAAGCCGGAGAGCACGTGATGAACCAGGTCGTCGCGACCTGCAAACCCATGATCGAATTGTTGGAGTCGCGGCTGTTCCTTTCGGGAGTCATCGCGGCTCCTCAGATCGGCGTCAGCGCGAGCTATGCGCCGGCCGCGGCACCATGGGCGCCCACTGCCAAGCCTCCCTCGCCAACCGTGCAGGCCCAGCCTGTCTCGCCCGGCGTCTGCCGGCCGACGGTGCGCATCTACAATCCCTACGGCCGCACATCGCATTTCAGCACCTCCGGCCCCACAGGGCTCACGCCGACGCAGATTCGCCATGCCTATGGCTTCGACCAGGTCACATTCCTGAACGGCGCGATCCAGGGCGACGGCACCGGCCAGACCATCGCGATCATCGACGCCTACAACTCCCCCACCATCGTCAGCGATCTGCACGCTTTTGACACCTATTTCGGGATGGCCGACCCGCCCAGTTTCACCGTCGTGGCGCAGGATGGCAGCACCAACTACCCCCCCACCGATCCGGCCGGCGCTGGCAACCCCAAAGGCACGTGGGAAGTGGAAACCGCCCTTGACATTGAGTGGGCCCACACGCTGGCGCCGGGCGCCAATCTCCTGCTCGTGGAAGCCAACAGCGCCAGCTATGCGGATCTGGTCGGCGCGGCGGCCAACTATGCACGGCACCAGCCGGGAGTGGTCGCCGTCTCCATGAGCTTCGGCGGGGGCGAGTTCCTCGGCGAGATTGGATACGACAGCATCTTCACGACGCCGGCGGGACACACACCCGTCACGTTCCTGGCCAGCACCGGCGACGGCGGTTCGCCCGCCGGGTATCCCTCGTATTCGCCCAATGTCGTGGCCGTCGGCGGGACGACGCTCTCGGTCAGCGGCAGCGTCGGCACTTATGTCAGCGAAACCGGCTGGAGCGGCAGCGGCGGCGGCATCAGCAGTTATGAGAACCAGCCGCGATACCAGAACGGCGTCGTCACCCAGAGCAGCACGCGCCGCACGGCCCCCGATGTCTCGTTCGATGCCAACCCCAGTTCGGGCGTGCCGCTCTACGACTCGTGGGACTACGGCACTGCCAACCCATGGTTGCAGGTCGGCGGCACGAGTTTTTCCTCGCCTGCATGGGCCGCTTTGACTGCCGTCATCGACCAGGGCCGCGGCATCGCCGGCCTGAGTGCGCTGGATGGTCCCAGCCAGCTCCTGCCCAAGCTCTACGCCATCAGCTCCACGAACTTCCACGACATTACCACCGGTAGCAATAACGGCTATTCGGCATCGGCCGGCTACGACCTGGTGACCGGCCGGGGCTCGCCTGTCGTCAACAGCCTGGTTGCCGCGCTGAGCGGATCAATCGTCGGCCGGGTCTATAACGACACCAACGGCAACGGCGTGCTCGACAGCGGCGAAAGCGGATTGGCCGGGTGGACCACGTTCCTCGACAACAACGGCAATGGCGTACTGGATAACGGCACGACGGCTTCCGCACCGTTCAGCGCCACGCCTTCGATGAGTATCCCCAGCAGCACCAGCGCCACCGCCACGATCGCGGCGTCGGGCGTTGCGGGCCTGATCACCGGTGTCACCGTCAACCTCAACATCACCGAGCGGACGGACTCGAACCTGGTCCTGACGCTGATTGCGCCAAGCGGCGCGCGTCACCCTGGCCAGTGGCGTGGGCGGAAGCGGCCAGAATTTCGCGAACACCACGTTCGACGACACGGCCGCCAACTCCATCAACATCGGCTCCGCGCCGTTCACGGGCAGCTTCCAGCCGTCCAGCCCGCTGTCGCTGCTCAACGGCACGGCGCCCAACGGCAACTGGTCGCTGGAATGCTACAACCTGGGCACTCGCACGGGCACGCTCACAAGCTGGTCCATCACCGTGACGACCAGCACCGCCGAGCCGCGAACGACCTCGAATTCCACCGGCAACTATGGGTTCGATTTCCTCGCCGCGGGCACGTACAGCGTCCGCGAGATCGGCCAGGCGGGCTATGGGCAGACATCGCCTGCCGGGGGATTCTACAGCGTCAGTTACGCCAGCGGGCAGAGCGTCACCGGCCGGGATTTCGGCAACTCCAACTCCAGCGTCAGCGCCGCGCCGTTGGCGCCGGTGCTCGCTGGCGGTTCCGACACGGGCGTCAGTTCCAGTGATGGCATCACCCGGCTGAACAACTCCGCCGCGGGCAGCTCGCTGCAGTTCACCGTCGGGGGCACCGTCACGGGCGCGGCCGTCACGCTCTATGCCGATGGCAACGCTATCGGCAGCGCCACCGCAACCGGCACATCGACCGTGATCACCACCAACGGCGCCAGCACGCTGGCCGACGGCGCTCATCTCATCACCGCCCGGCAGGCGGCTGCCGGCAAGGGCCTCTCCGCCGCGTCGGCGGGCGCGAGCGTGACGATCGACGCGACACCTCCAACTCTCGCCTGGGGCGGCGCCTCGCCCGCGCCCAATGCCGCCGGTTGGAACCACACCAACGTCTCGCTGCCGTTCACCGCCAGTGACGCCATCTCCGGTGTCGCCAGCACGAGTTCCGCCAGCCCCATCGTGCTATCGGCCGAAGGCAGCGCCGTCACCGGCAGCGTCACCGTGACTGACATTGCCGGCAACAGCGCCACGTTCGTTTCCGCGCCGTTCAAGATCGACAAGACCCCGCCGACACTCGCCTGGAGCGCTGCCTCGCCCGCGCCCAATGCCGCCGGCTGGAACAACACCAACGTCTCGCTGCCATTCACCGCCGGCGACGCACTCTCCGGCATCTCCGGCACAAGCTCCGTCAGCCCGCTCGTGCTGTCGGCCGAAGGCAGCGCCGTCACCGGCAGCGTCACCGTGACCGACATTGCCGGCAACAGCGCGACGTTCAACTCCTCATCCTTTAAGATCGACAAGACGCCACCGACATTAACCTGGGGCACTGCCTCGCCCGCACCCAATGCCGCGGGCTGGAACAACACCAATGTCTCGCTGCCATTTACCGCCGGCGACGGCCTCTCCGGCATCGCCAGCTCAAGTTCCGTCAGTCCGCTCGTCCTCTCGGCCGAAGGCAGCGCCATCACCGGCAGCGTCACCGTGACCGACATTGCCGGCAACAGCGCCACGTTCAACTCCTCATCCTTTAAGATCGACAAGACGCCACCGACATTAACCTGGGGCACTGCCTCGCCCGCACCCAATGCCGCGGGCTGGAACAACACCAATGTCTCGCTGCCATTTACCGCCAGCGACGGCATCTCCGGCATCGCCAGCTCAAGTTCCGTCAGTCCGCTCGTCCTCTCGGCCGAAGGCAGCGCCATCACCGGGAACGTCACCGTCACGGACATGGCCGGCAACAGCGCCACGTTCAACTCCTCGTCCTTTAAGATCGACAAGACGCCACCGACATTAACCTGGGGCACTGCTTCCCCCACGCCCAATGCCGCGGGCTGGAACAACACCAATGTCTCGCTGCCATTTACCCTCAGCGACGCCCTTTCCGGACTGGCCAGCAGCAGCCCCGGCAGCCCAATCCTGCTGTCAACTGAAGGCAGCGCCGTCACCGGCAGCGTCAGCGCGACGGATGTCGCGGGCAACAACGTCGCGTTCACCTCCGCGCCGTACAAGATCGACAAGACCCCGCCAACGGCAGGCATCGCCGCCGTGACTCCCACGGTCCGCGACACCGCCGTTGACCAGATGAGCATCATCTTCAGCGAGCCGGTCGTTTCCCTGGGTCTGGGTAATCTGGCGCTGACGTGCAATGGCGGGCCTGACCTCCTCACCGCCTCGCAAACCCTGAGCAGCGCCGACAACATCACATGGACGCTCGGCGGCCTGACCGCGCTGACTGGCTCGCCCGGGCTGTATCAGCTCGCGCTGGCGGCGTCGGGAGGCATATTCGGCGGGTCATCGGTGACCGACATCGCCGGCAATCCGCTGGCCACGGGGGCATCCGCCGGCTTCGAGGTCTACCCCGGCCAGGGCGTCTCCGCGGGCGACACGTTTACCATCAGCAGCAGCCCGGCCGATCCGGCGAATGCGGTCGTCCAGCGCAATGCCGAGAGCCCGTACACGATCCAGACGCCGCTGAGCAACATCCCCTCGCTCAGCTTCGCAGGGCTCGCCGGGAACAACACGTTCATCGTCGATCTCAGCGGCGCCAACCCAGTACCCGCGGGCGGACTGAGTTTCGATGGCGGCAGCGGCACGGGCAATTCCCTGCAAGTCATCGGCAGCGCCAGCGCCGCCAATCACTACACTGTCACCGCCAGCCAGGTCACCAGCGACGGCGGATCGCTCAGCTACACCAACATCCAGTCCATGGAAATCGACGGCGGAGCGGCCGCCGATAGTCTGACCATCGCCCAGCCGCTAAGCTTCAGCCCGGTCTTCCGCGGCGGCGCCGATCCATCCGTCACCGACACGCTCTACGTCCACGCCGGGACGTACAACTTCGCAGGCGACGCCCGCGACACCACCGCCAGTCTGGCCCTTGTCGTCGGCGATGCATCATCCTCGACTCCCGCCGCCGTGAACTTCGCCAGCACCGAGCATCTCGCGAGCCTGCAGCTCCTCGGGCCAGCCAGCGCGGTTCTTCTGCCCCACGGCACGGGGCCCAAGCGCTACGTCTTCGCATCCGACATCCAGATCGGCCCCGCGGCGACGCTGGACCTGGCCGACAACGACCTGATCATCCAGGCCACGGCCGCCACGCGCCAGGCGCTGTATGACGCGATCGCGTCGGCCATCGGCTCGGCTCGCAACGGCGGTCCCCTCTGGGGCGGCGTGGGCATCACCAGTTCCGCCGCCCGCAACAATGCCGACGGCACGACCGGGCTCGGCGCGATCATCAATCAGACCGACCCCGGCGGGCCGGCGCTCTGGACGACCTTCGATGGCGAGTCGGTCACCAGCGACGCCATTCTCGTGAAGTACACCTGGAACGGCGACACCAACCTCGACGGGACGATCGACGCCATCGACTATCAGCAGATTGACATGGGATATCGCCTGAAGGCCGCCGGCTATGCCAACGGGGATTTCGATTACAGCGGGGCGATCACGCAGGCGGACTATGTGCTGATCGATCAGGCGTTCATTCATCAGAACAGTGTCCTATGACTATTTGGCAATTTTGGGTGGCATGCCCACGGTCGGCGCTGTCAGATCCTCCTTCCGCGCGGATGCCTGCTCGCCGGGCGTGGGCATGGGCGTAGATCGCGCATCGCACGAGCATGCCCACGCCGGCCGAGCCCAGTTTCCCCGGCAAACGAAGATTTCTCGCGGCCGGCGTGAGCATGCCACCCGGAAAATGACGGCACCGCGCTCACCGATCGAAGATCACGCCTCCACCTGTTTCGCCAGCCCCGCCACCGTGCGCATCATGGCCTCGTCCAGATCATCCGCCTGTCGTTCACGCCAGGCGAAGACCGTCTTCATCACCTCGATGGCCTTGTCGAGGTGGTAAGGCTCCGCACCCTTGTCGGTCAGGAAGGTATAGCTCGGCACGTATCTCGGCGCGATGCCGGAGGACGAAAGCATGCTGGAGAAGCCGATGTAGGAGCCGGCCATCAACCGAGTGCCGATGCCTGTCTTGGCATGGTTGCCGATCATGGCGCCAGGAAGCGCCGGCCGGTTTCGACGCGGGAATCCGCGATGTGGACGCTGATCGGCCCGTAGGTGTTCTTCAGGTTGCTGGTGGTCGTGCCCGCGCCGAGGTTCACCCACTTGCCGATGTAGCTGTCGCCCACAAAGCCCTCATGGACCTTGTTGGAGTAGCCAAACATGATCGAGTTGGCGATCGTGCCGCCGACCTTGCACATGGGGCCGATGCTGGCGCCGGGGCGAATCAGCGTCAGCGGCAGCACCTGCACGTAGGAGCCGATAAAGCACGGCCCCTGGAGCACCGAGTTGGCGCCGATGCCGCAGCCCTTCTCGATGACCACCGGCCCTTTGGACCCATCGAGCACCACGCCGGGTTGCAGATCGACGCCCTCGCCGATCCAGACATTCTCATCGTCCATCATGTGATACGGCCCGGCGGGCTTTTCGGCCTGGGGCTTGAGGCGCGCGTAGTCCTCGACGAGTGATTCCTCGTTCCACTCGATCAGGTCCCACAGATGCTCCACCATCCTCGTGCGCGACGGCATCGCAGGCAGGTTGACGACCTTCATCCATTTCTCGCTGCGCCCCGGCGCATCCTCCGGCGTGAGGCCCGGCTGGCGCACCGGCGCCTGCGCACGATGCCGCCTTCGTCAAGGACCACCGCGGGGTCCGAAGGCAGCTCGTACTTACGCACGTGCAGCGATCGCCCGCTCAGGAGCAGCGCCGGCTCGTCATCGAGCGGCTCGTTCACCGTCGTGGGGACCGTCAACCGCGGCACGATCCGGCGGCGCGTAAACTCGACCATCTCCGGCCGGACCCACAGGCTCAGGCGCGATGGATTGGTCTGGCGAATCTGCTTCTCCAGCAGCGTCGCCATGCCGGTGGCCAGCATGAACACCGGACGGCTCAGCGAGAGCGGCGCGAACGTGCGCCAATGAATGCCTTCAAAAATGACAACGTGCATGGCCGCATTCTAAGCTGGCGGACGATGGCAAGAAAGGCGAAATCCACTCGCGATCTACTCGCAGTCGCGGCTGATCTGGTTGAGGATCACCGCCATGTGATCCATGGCGGATGCCACGCTCTTCAGCTCCGACTCCATCGGCTGGAGCACGCTCTTCTCGATACCGCGGCTCACCGTGTCATCCCACTGGCTGGTGGCTTCCATCCAGCGGGCCATCAGTTCCTTCATCGACTTGGCAAGCTGGCCGCGGCCTTCGTAGACGCCCATGGGTCACTCCGGTTCGGACTGAATCGGCCAGATGTTGACGCTGCGCGGATCGAGCAGCGCCTCGATGCCGTGCTCGTCCAGCACGACGAGATACCCCGCCGGCAGCGCCAGCACGCACGCGAAATCCGGCCGCGTTTCCAGCAACTGCGCCACCTTCACCAACTGATACGCGGCGTCGCCGGGTTCGGTCGATCGGGCGCACCAGCCCGAGTCGTTGGTGAACGCCGCCGGCAGCCGCTCCATGTAAATGCGCGGCAGCCCGGCGATGTTGGTGGCGACGACGATCATCTCCTCGCCCTTTACGAACTGCGGCAGGTCCTCGGCGAGGATGGGCTTGTTGAGCTGCGGCTGGACCGCCCGGCCGACAAACTCCAGCGTCAGCTCGCGCTGAACGCTGGTGATGAGGCCGATCTTCCATGGCGCGTCGGAGATCGCCGCAATCGCCGCGCCGCTGCGCAGGTCGGTGCGCGGCGTGAGCTGTCGCAGCGAAATCAGCGGACTGGCGGGCATCTCCGGCCCGGCCGCGACCGGCGCTTCCTGTTCCGCGAGCAAACCTTCGAGTGTGGCGGGAAGCTCGGCCGTCGGATTGAGGGCGATATACGCCTCCAGCGCGCGGACGAGCCGCTCGAGCTTGGAGACCGTCACGGGGACCTCGCCGGTGAGGGTGGTGGCAAACCGCTGCACCGAGCCTTTGTACAGGTCGCTCTCGCGCTGGAGCCGGCGCGCCCACTTCTTGGTATTGGTGAATTTCTCCTCCGCCTCGGCCAGCCGGCGCATCGCAATCGACAGGGCCTTTTCCTCATCGACGGCGGAAGGAAACCGGCCGCTGGCATCCTTGAAGAGCTTCTTCTGGCGCACGGCATCCTTGGCGCGCGCCACCAGTTCCTGGCGCTTGCGGATTTGCCCGGCCCAGAAGGTCATCTGCTCGGTCTCCAGCCAGGTCTGCGTGCGGTTGAGCTCGGATTCGGCGTCGCTGAGGGAGACGGAGGCGGCCTGGGCGAACTTGATCAGCGCGACCTTGAAGTCGCGGATGGCGTCGATGGATTCGACATGTGCCTTGGCCATGATGCCTCACCGCTGCTTGAGATACTCCTCGATCAGCGACGCTTTTTTGGCCAGGAAGGAAACGTGCTGGGTCGATGCCTCCAGGAAGATCGACAGCGCCTTGGAGGTCTGCCCAAACGCCTCGGCGAATTTGCGCTGCTCCTGGTCGCGCCAGGTGGCTTCGAGCGCGCTCATCTTGGAGTGCAGGCCCGAGACCAGGCCCTCCAGGTCGGAGTTGAATCGTTTCAGGTCCTGCGCGAATCGGCGTAGTTCATCGGGATCGACATTGGCTTTGCCCATGGCGGGAACGATACTGCGCCGAAAGGGCCTCGACAACTGGAATCGGCCGAGTCCGTTTGTTATAATCCTCCCCATGATGACACCAGCAGTCATGTCGGATGGATTGTTCTGGACGTGGATGATTGTGGGCAGCCTGCTGCTCGTCGGTCTGATTGTCTACTACGTGAAGATGAAGAAAGCCGGCAAGCTCTAAGCCGCGCTGCGGTCTGCGAACTGAGGAGGAGTGGCGCGGCGGGCGGCCTGCCATGGGTCGCCGGCCGGGCAGGTATTCTTTTTCCGGTACTCGCGGAACGGGCGTGCAGCCGTTGACATCACAGTGAAGGCACTCCTCCAGAGCGCGCGCACTGGGGCGTGGTGGGTTTGTGCGCTTGGGGATCGGCAGCCTTGCCGACCGGCGCCTGCCCCTTGGAGGAAATGGTTGCGATTGCGCCGAGCCATCGACGCCGGCCTGAATCTTGTCGACACATCCGCACGCACGCGGCCGCAGCCATCGCGGGGCCCGTGCTCGTGGAACCCGGATGGGAAATGATCACCCGAACCGCCCGGTCACGTACGCCTCGGTTTCCTTGCGGCGGGGATTGAGGAAGACCTTGTTGGTGGGACCATACTCGACCAGCCGGCCAAGATACATGAAGGCGGTGTAATCGCTGACGCGCGCGGCCTGCTGCATATTGTGGGTGACGATGACGATGCTATAGCTGCCGCGCAGGCTGTGGATCAGTTCTTCGATGCGCCCGGTGGCCGTCGGATCGAGGCAGAACACGGCTCGTCCATGAGAAGCACGTCGGGGTCGGCCGCGATGGCGCGGGCGATGCAGAGCCGCTGCTGCTGGCCGCCGGACAGCGCCAGGGCGCTGGCGTGCAGGCGGTCCTTGACCTCGTCCCACAGCCCCGCGCCGCGCAGCGACCGCTCGCAGACATCGGTCAACTCGCTGCGCTTCGCTCCGGCGATCCGCAGGGCGTACACGACGTTCTCAAAGACCGACGTCGGGAAGGGATTGCTCTTCTGGAAGACCATGCCCAGCCGCTTGCGCAGGGTGATCACATCGACGTTGCGGGCGTAGATCGGCTGGCCGGTGAAGTAGATGTTGCCGGCGACGCGCACGTGATCGATCAGGTCGTTGAGGCGGTTGATGCTCCGCAGCAGCGTCAACTTGCCGCAGCCCGATGGGCCGATCATCGCCGTGACCTTGCCGACGGCGATATCCATGTTGATGTCGAACAGCGCCTGCCGCCTGCCATACCAGAGGCTGAAGAGCCGGGTCGAGAGCACGTGTTCCTCGGCGCCGATCTCCTCGTGAATCTCGGCCTCGCCGATCTCCTCTACCGAAAGCTGCATCGTCTGGTCCTCCTGCCGGGGCGCGATCGGGAGAACGCTTGGCGCGAGCGGGGCCGCCGGCGCCGCGGGAGCGGACGGCGTGATCACGGGCGGCAGCTTGCGCGGCTCGGCAACCGGTCTGGCCTCGGTCGTGACAAAGGACGTCTGGAATGGCATGGCGAACTCCTTATGCGCGTCCTGCGCCGCCGAGCGGGCGAAATATCGGATCAACAGGTTCAGCACGAAGATCATCGCGATCAGAACGAGGATGCCGGCCCAGGCCAGCGCGTTCTGCGCCTTGTTGGGCTGCGTTGCGTAGTTGAAGATCTGCACCGTGAGCGACGGGAAAGGCTCATTGGGATTCACGGTCAGGAACCGGCTGCCCAATGCGGTGAACAGCAATGGCGCCGTCTCGCCGGCCACCCGCGCCAGGGCCAGCATGATGCCGGTGATGACGCTGCCGGTGGCGGCGGGAAGGATCACGCGGAGGATGGTGCGCGCCTTGGTGGCGCCCAGCGCGATCGATGCCTCGCGATAGCTGTTGGGCACCAGCAGCAGCATCTCCTCGGTCGTGCGGGCGACGATCGGGATCATGATGAACGCCAGCGCCATCGCCCCCGACCAGCCGTTGTGCCGTCCCAGCGGAACGACAAGCAGTTCGTAGCCGAGGATGCCCACGACGATGCTCGGCACGCCGGCCAGCACGTCGGATAGGAACCGCACCGGCCCCGCGAGCCACCGCTCGGTGCCATATTCCGCCAGATAGATGCCCGCCAGCATGCCGATTGGGATGCCGATAGTGAACGCCACGAGCAGCAGGACCAGCGTCCCGACGATGCCGTTGGCCATGCCGCCGGGCGCGCCCTCCATCCCCGGCGGGATTGGCGTCTGCGTGAAAAGGGCCCAGCTCAGCGAGCTGGTTCCGATCGAAGACCAGATATCCCACCACCAGCCCCAGCACGCCCAGAATGATGAGCGTGAACAGCACGCAGGCGCAGAACATCAGCTTGCTGTGCATATTGCTGATCGACCTGTGCATGCGCTGTTTCATTCTTCGTGCCGCCGGTACACTCGCCGGCGGTATTCCTGCTCATTTCCGCCAGTGAGTGTGCTGGCGGCACCACAAGTCATGTCGCCGCGGCCGTGCGCGAGCCGCTGCCAACCACCAGCCAACGGGCCACGACGTTGAACAGCAGCGACATCACCAGAAGTATCAGCGCCACCTCAACCAGCGCCGCCAGGTGCAGGGGCCGTCGGCATCCGCGAACTGGTTGGCCAGCAGGCTCGACATCGTCTGCGCGGGGGCGAAGATCGAGGCCGAGATCTGCGTGTTGTTCCCGATGACCATGGTGACGGCCATGGTTTCGCCGGCGGCGCGGGCCAGCCCGAGCATGATCGCGCCGAAAAGGCCGCTGCGGCTGTAGTGCAGCATGTGGCGGCAGCTCTGCCACCAGTTCGCGCCCAGCGCCAGCGATCCCTCGATCTGCGCTCTGGGCACGGCGCGGAGGACATCGCGGCTGACGGCGGTGATGATCGGCACGATCATGATGGCCAGGATCGTGCCGCCGCAGAGCATGTCGCGTCCCGTTGCCGAGACGGTACGAACGATCGTCTGGTTCCCCAGTTGGATGCTCTGCGTAAACATCCAGCCCAGGCCTGGGACCCCGGAGAGGTACCGGATGCACCACGGCTCCACGTGGTTCTGCAACAGCGGCACCAGCACGAAAAGGCCCCAGATGCCGTAGGCGATGCTCGGGATGGCGGCGAGAAACTCCACCAGGAATGAGACCGGACCTGCGATCTTCAGCTTTGGCGCCACGCGCACGAGGAACAGCGCGCAGCCGATGCTGAGGGGCACGGCCAGCACCAGCGCGAGCAGCGAGCTGATCGCGGTGCCATAGATGACGGCTGCCGCGCCCATGTCGGCGGGAACCGTGCGGACCACGCGCATCTTGATCGAGTTGTCGTCGTTGTAGACCAGCTCGCCGTTTTCGTCGCGCACGGGTTTCGTGATTACGCGCTCGTTGGGCCGCCATTCTCGATTCGTCAGAAATCGCCATCCGAAGGTCCGCATGCTGGGCACGGCCGCCCGCGCCAGCACGAAGACCAGGGACACGAGCATGAGAATGATGACCGCGGCCGCCCCTCGCGCAATCCAACACATGAGCGCGTCGCCGCTGAAGATCATCCTGCGATCCTGGACAATCGACGCCCAGGCGCGACGACGCGGCGGTGGGCGTCCCGTGGACGCCCACCGCTCCTGCTCGAGACTTGTGTTCTGCGTCGTAATGGGCCCTCCCGGGTCTACTTCTGTGCGATGGCCTTGCCATCCAGCGTGAGGCCGTCGATCGCCTCATGCACCTTCTTCTGCACGCCGGCGCTCAGCGGGGCGTAGTCCATCGGACCCGCCATCTTCTGGCCGTCGCTGGTCGCCCACTTGAGGAAATCCACCAGCGCCTTGGCCTTCTCGGCACTCTTCACGTAGCTCAGGTCCTTGTAGACGATGACGTAGGTGAAGGCGGAGATCGGGTACGCCTCATCGCCGCTCTGGTTCCAGATGTTCACAGCCAGGCTGGTCTTCATCAGGGCCAGCGCACTTCGCTGGCAGCGCTGACGGTATCTGGCGAAGCTTTGACGAACTTGCCGGCCTTGTTCTTCACCTGAGCGTAGGGAATCTTGTTGGCCGTGGCGTAGTTCAGCTCGATGTAGCCGATGGCGCCTTTCGTGCCCTGCACGACCGCGGTCACGCCTTCGTTGCCCTTGCCGCCCTGACCCACCGGCCACTTCACCTGCTTGCCCGCGCCGACGGCCTCGATGTACTGGTCGCTCTGGGTGGCCAGATAGTTGGTGAACACAAAAGTGGTCCCGCTGCCGTCGGTACGATAGGCCGGCGTGATCGCCAGATCGGGGAGTTTCAGGTCTTTGTTCAGGTCCACGATCCTGGGGTCATTCCACTTGGAGATCTTCCCCATGTAGATTTCGGCGATCATCGGGCCGGTGAGCTTCATGTCGCCGCCGACATCGGGCAGGTTGTACGCCAGCACGACCGAGCCGGCCACCGTCGGGAGATGCACGACCTCGGCGCCGGCCGCCTCCTTCTCCTTGGCGCTCATCGGCGCGTCGGAGCCGCAGAAATCGACCGTCTTGTCCGTGAGGTTCTTGATGCCGCCGCCCGAGCCGATGCTCTGATAGTCGATCTTGATGTCGGGGTGCAGCTTCTGGTATTCCGTCACCCAGCGCTGGTAGAGGGGATTGGGGAACGTGGCGCCGGCGCCCTGAAGCTTGATGTCGCCCAGGGCAACTCCGGCGAGTATCGCTACGATGGAACTGATGAGCTTGGTCATGCTCCTTCTCCTCAAGTTAGAGAGACAACACTCGGTGCTTTTGCGCGAACTGTAGCGCGCAGCGCTAGGATTGGATTAAGGAAGAGTTAAATGGGTATTCCGGCAGCAAGCCTCCCACCGGCGAATGCGGCGCGTGAATTGCGCAAACTTCAAGATAGCTTCATCATCGCATCATCCCTGCACACGATGCTCGGTAATATGAACTCACAACCATCGTCAATTACCGCTCTTGACGAGCGCCGCGATGGCGGGATTTCCTTGACTCTGCACAAGTCCCCCCGTGCGCTGGCCGACTCCCCCTTCAACTTCCGGCCGACGTGGCTCGATTGCGCCGGCAATCTGCCGCTGGCTTCGCTCGGCATCGGCGCGTTAGTCGTCCTGGGCCTGGTCTGCTACCTGGCCGGCAGGCTCTGACATTGGGAACGCGAGGCGAATGAACACCTTGCCGTCATGCTCCCTCGCTTGGTAGGTCTTGATCGCCACCCGCACCGGCGGCCGCTGCGGCGAGCCGTCGGTGATGTCGAACCGTCCGTTGTGCTTGGGGCACTCGATGAGCCGGCCCTTGACCAGCCCGCCGGCCAGATGCGCCTTGGCGTGAGAACACAACCCATCGGTGGCGTAAAGCGAGCCATCCTCCAGGCGGGTTGCGATGGCGGGGGTGTCTGCCATGGCCTTTCTCTACGGGAATCGACCTCCCGGGGTTCACCCAGCCAGCGACCGCGGCACATCCTTACGCGGCGCGGGGAACTTTGGGTCCATCGACTTGAGCGTGCGCACGATCAGGTCCGAGACGGTCCAGTTGCGAAACCACTTCCGATCGGCGGGGACCACGTACCACGGGGCATGGCGGGTGGAACACCTGGACAGAGCATCCACATAGGCCTGCTGATAATCATCCCAAAGCTTGCGTTCGCTGAGGTCTCTCTGGTCGAATTTCCAGGCCTTGTCCGGGTCTGAAAGGCGGGACTCCAGCCGGGCTTTCTGTTCCTTGCGCGAGATGTGCAGATAGAACTTCAGGATCGTGGTGCCTTCGTCGGCAAGCATTTTCTCGAAGGCGTTGATGTGCTCGTAGCGCCGCGACCAGGTTGAACTTGGGGACGATCTCGTGGACGCGCTCCACCAGCACGCTTTCGTAGTGAGAGCGGTTGAAGATCGTAATCATGCCGTGAACAGGCGTCTGCCCGTGGATGCGCCACAGGTAATCGTGCGCCAGTTCGGTGGCGGATGGCTGCTTGAAGCTGACAACCGAGCAGCCTTGAGGGTTCACGCCGCTGAAGACGTGCTTGATCGTGCCATCCTTGCCGCTGGTGTCCATTCCCTGGAGGATCACCAGCAGCGATCGCTTCGCTTCGGCGTAAAGCACTGCCTGAAGGTCGGCCAGTCGCTGGAGATTGGCCTGCACCTTCTCCTCGGCATCGGACTTGTCCTTGAACGGGCCGGTGCTATCGGTAGGGATGTCCTCAAGGCGGAAATGGCGACCGGGATTTACGAGGAATGGCGAGTCGATCATGCCAGCAGTCTAGCGGCTGAACTGTCCGGAGCAAACTGGCCATCGCGGAGTTGGACCTGGACGTCGATGCCGACGAGGTCCTTCAGCAGGCGGAACTTCCGGCGTTTCTGAAAGGTGCGGCAGGCGCGCTTCCACTGGCGCCGGATGTGGCAGTGAATCTCGAGTTGCCGGCCCGTCAGTCGCATGGCCAGGCCCGGCGAGGCCAACCGGCGCCCATCGAGTGCGTCGGCCGTCCGCAGGATGGCCAGCAGGAGCTGCAGCGACTCCTGCTCGTTCTCGCCCACGATTTCCTGTTCTTCAGGTGACGGCACGCGCTTGCGGTGATAGCGGGCGAGATACGCGGCGGCCCGGCGCTCGGCCGGCCGCAACGGCAGGCTGGCGCTGCCCACGATCATCCGCGCCGTGAATATGGTGCTTGCGCTCGCCGTAGAATCGCCCGACATCGTGCAGCAGCGCGCCGATTTTCAGCATGCGTCGATGCGATGCGCCAGACCATGCAGTGCGGCAGTCAGATCAAAGAGGCCCATCGCGATGTGCATGACCCTGCGCTCGTGGCGAAGTCCCCCGAGCCGGCGAATGACCCACCGTTGTATGCTCCCCAGACGATCGGCGAACGAGGTTGTGTTGATGCTACAGGCGGCTACCGGCACTCATACCTCCTATAGAACGCGTCTTAATTATCGACCGTACAGGTGGGGTGCCGATGAATTTTTCATGTAGGTTCCGTAAAGACACGCGCCAAATCGGCATTCAACATCCAATCCAACTGCCAGTTGCCATCGTCGCAGCGGCTGAGGCATCGCGCCACTGCTTTGGGAATCGCCAGCTCCGCGGTAACGCATTCCAGCCCGAGCAGCCTGCAGGTCAGCCGCCCCAGAAATGGCTGGTGGCCGACGATCATCAGGTCGGTCTCGATCTCGCGCAAGGCGCTCGATCAGCCTGGCCGGAGCGGAAGGGCTCAGATCATCCCTCTCCACGAGATGCCGGCCAGCTCGCACGGCCGCCGCGATGATCTCGGCCGTCTCGAGAGCACGCGCCTTGCCGCTGTGCCGATGGCGGCCACGCGCAGGCGCAACGGGGTCAGCATGGCCGCCAACTGCCGCGCATCCGCGATTCCCTTGGTCGAAAGCGGCCGACGGCGGTCTTCCCGCTTGTCCAATGCCTCCGCGTGCCGCACGAGATAGAGCTTCATGGTTGTGGTTCCGTTAACTCGACAAGAGATAATGGCGGCCCATCGCCTGTATCGACGGGAGGCTCCTGGGCGGCCGGGGCCGGGGCCGGAGAATCAGGCGACACGACGGGAGCCTGGGGCCGGGGCGCGACGGACTTGAGGATGTCCTGGATGAGCTGCGGGCCTTCGGCGTTCCAGAGCTTGCCGAACTGCTGCAATCGCCCCTGGCCCCGCTGCCATACCGTTCGCGCCATCGAAAGAAGCTCGGTGCAGAGCTGCTGATCGTGGCATGCCACCTCTTCGTTCGTAATGAGACGCAGCATCTGCTGGCTGAGGACAACAAAGTCGTGCCAGATCCCCAGGTGGTCCTGCATGCGTTTGAAGGTTCTCAGGATGGCTCGCGGCACAGCCAAGTCCGTCACGACGCCGAGTTCCAGCGTGTATCGCAGCGACTTGCCGGCGATGCGCAGAGCGTGCGGGTCCGCCGGCGCGGATGCATCGGGCCCTGGCTGGCGGGGCCGCGCAGCTCATCGGCCTGCTGCGCGAAGAAGAGAGCTGGGCGGGAAGGACATTGGAGATCAGCGACCCGGCCTGCGCATTGACGGCCGACACGGTCATCCGCAGCGTCCACCATGGCGCCAGCCCCGCCACGGCCCGGTCGGCGGGAAGCCGCTGGCGCGTTCTTCCGCAGCGTCTTGCGCTGCTCCAGGAGCTGATCCAGCACCCACATCCGGGCGGAGCCAAACGCCTCGGCGGATTTTTCGCGCAGGTGCCCGACCATCACATCCAGGTCCCGCAATGGCCCGAGGCGCCGGCGTAGCTGCCGCAGACTCCTGGCCAGTCGCCTGGCCTGCGCCGGAGGCAGAAGGCGCATTGAGCACGTTGATGGCCGCACGGAGTCGTCGCGTGGCCACGCGCGCATCGTGGATGGCGTCGGCATCCCAGTCGTTCAGCGCCGCGGGCAGCAGATCGCGCAGATCCGTTATGAGATCGTCCAGGTAGAGATGAAACGGCTGGGGTCTGCGGCTCATGGTATCTGAAGCGGAAGCGTCAGCGACTGCTCGGCCTCCCTGGAGCGGGCGCTGACGCTTGGCGCTTCAGACATACATTCATAACCGCCCGCCGTGCCAAGGTGAAGGCGGTGGCGGCAGTTTGTTGCTCTTTTCCGCGAGCTTCATAGTATCTTAATATTACCGTGTCGCGGGCTCGCTATCATCAGGGTGCTTGGCTGATCGTTTCAACCCGTGGGTGAGTGTCTATGGAATCTCCATCGCTGCAACCGCAGGCGCCCCGCCTGTGCAGTCATTGCCACCGAGTCCCGCCGTACGTGTTGAAGAGTCTTTTCTCGACCGCGACCTGAGCTGGTTGGAGTTCAACCGTCGCGTGCTGCACGAGGCGACTGACGAGCGCACGCCGCTGCTGGAGCGGCTGCGGTTTCTCGGCATCTTCACCTCGAACCTCGACGAGTTCTTCATGAAGCGCGTCGGGCGGCTCAAGCGGGCGGCCAGCCCGGGGGTTGTCTCGCGCGTGCCGGAGGAGCTGAACCCCGCCGAAGCTGCTTCGCCGCGTCCGCCAGGCGATCCTGCCCATGCTCGCCGAGCAGGCCCGCTGCTACACCGAGAACATCCGGCCGCAGCTTGCGGAGAACGGCATGTTCCTGCTGGCGTGGGAGGATCTGACCGACGGCGAGCGAACGTGGGCCAACAGCTATTTCCGGATCAACGTCTTCCCGGTGCTCACGCCGCTGGCGGTGGACCCCGGCCATCCGTTCCCGTTCATCTCGAACCTTTCGACGTCGCTGGGCGTGATGCTTCGCAGCCGGACCGCGAGGACGCAGCTCTTCGCCCGCGTGAAGATTCCCGAGGTGCTCCCGCAGTGGATTCGGCTCAACGCGGGTCCGCGCCGCACGAGCACCACTTGGTCAGCCTGCTGGACCTGATCCGGCACAACCTCGACCAGCTCTTCCCGGGCATGCGCGTGCTGGACGTGATGCCCTTCCGCGTGACGCGCAACGCGGAGGTCGAGCGGGACGAGGAGGACGCCGACGACCTGCTGGAGTGATCGAGCAGGAGCTGCGGCAGCGCCGCTTCGCCCAGGTGGTCCGCCTGGAGCACGGGCCCGACCCCGACCCGTGGATGCTCCAGTTCCTCATGCACGAACTGGAGCTGACCGATGACCGACGTCTACGAGATGCCCGCCGAGCTGGACTACACGGACCTGCGTCCGGTTGCGGAATCTGAACCTGCCGAAGCTGCGCTTCGAGCCCTGGACGCCGGTCATGCCGCAGCCGCTGGCCGACGAGGACACCGACATCTTCAGCCTGATCCGCGCCGGCGACGTGCTGGTGCACCATCCCTACGAGAGCTTCAGCGGCAGCGTCGAGCGGTTCGTGCGCGCGGCCGCCGAGGACCCGCAGCGTGCTGGCGATCAAGATGACGCTCTACCGCACGGGCGAGGACAGCCCGTTCATCCACACCCTGATCCGCGCCGCCGAGGCCGGAAGCAGGTGGTGTGCCTGGTCGAGCTCAAGGCCCGCTTCGACGAGGAGCGCAACATTCTGCTCGGCCCAGGCGCTGGAAAAAGCGGGCGTGCACGTCGTCTACGGCATCGTGGGGCTCAAGACCCACACGCAAGACGACGCTGGTCGTCCGCCAGGACGCCGACGGCATCCGCTGCTACGCGCACATCGGCACGGGCAACTACCACGTCGGAAACCGCGCAGCTCTACACCGACCTGGGCCTGCTCACCTGCCGCCCGCAGATCACCGACGACCTGGTGGAGCTGTTCAACTACCTCACCGGCCGCTCGCTGCAGCCGGACTACCGCAAGCTGCTGGTGGCGCCGGTGACCATGCGCGACCGGTTCCTGGAGATGATCGACCGCGAGATCGAGCACCACGCGGCGGGCCGGCCGGCGCACATCATCGCCAAGATGAACAGCCTGGAGGACCGCAAGATCATCCGCGCGCTCTACCGCGCCTCCCAGGCGGGCGTCAAGATCGACCTGATCGTCCGCGGCTTCTGCTGCCTGCGGCCCGGCGTCGCGGCGTCAGCGAGAACATCCGCGTGACCTCGGTCATCGGCCGGTTCCTGGAGCATTCGCGCATCTTCTACTTCCGCAACGGCGCGCTCGACGCCACCGACGGCGAGTTCTTCATCGGCTCGGCCGACTGGATGTACCGCAACCTGCTGTATCGGGTCGAGGTGGTTACGCCCGTGGAGGGTTCGGCGCCTCGCGAGAGGCTCTGGGAGGTCCTGCGGATCATGCTGGATGACAACCGCTCGGCGTGGGACATGCGGCCGGACGGGCACTACGTGCAGCGGCGGCCGCCTGAGGGGCAGAGTGAAGCGGGAACACACCAGGTGCTGATGGCGTTGACGCGGCAGCGCGAGGGCCGGGCAGCGGAGTAATGAGAGGTGGCAGAGCCGTCCCGGCTCTGCGCCCTTCCAAAGCAGCGGCGAGAGACCGCTGCCACAAAACGACGCGGGTCGAGCCTCTCGTGCCCGACCCGCGCCAGCGTAAGCGCCAAGACAATCCGTGTCAGCTCTTGCGCAAGGGAAGGAAAATCGTCAAATCAGCAACTGGAACTGGCCACGAAGGATCCACTCGGGCTCGCCGTGGTTGGAGTCCAGCACGCCGATGCCCGTGTTGGCCTTGGGGGCGCCGCCGGGCAGATAGGTCAGGTCCACCGTGATCTTGGCCCGATGGCCGGCCGAACCGTTGGCGCCGAGATAGTAGTTCACGCCCACCGTGATCTCGTGGAAGATCCACTCGGTCTCGGTGGGGTCGAACACCACCGGGGTGGCGTTGTCCAGCATGATCGCGTCATACCGGGCGAAGACTTCCCAGTTGCCGTTGATCAGGTAGCTGGCCTGGATCAGGAAGCCCCAGTCGCTTTCGTCGCTGGATTTCCCGGAAAGCTCGGTGTTGAGGTAGCGGTAGAGCACCGCGCCATAGAGCCCCAGCCCCGAGCTGTTCTCAAACTGCGCATCCACCGTCGCGAGAAGCTGGTCGCCATTGGCCGCCTGGCTCCAGTCGGTGCCGGCGCCCAGCACCAGCAGGTCCTGCTTGGTGCCCTTGGCGGTGAAGTCCGAGTAGTCCTTCCACTCGCCCATCACCTTGTACTCGACGCGGGCCGCCAGGCCCCAGTCAAACGCATGCGGCCCGGGCGTGCCGCTGAACGTCGGGTCCGGATCGGCGATCGGCTGCGGCCGGCCGGTGAAGTCGGTGTTGAGCTGGTTGGCGCCGTCGGTGAACCCGGCCTCGATGTTCAGCGGATTGTTGTTGTTGCGCACACCGCCGTAGATGAGGGTCACGCCCTGCGTCCAGCCGCCCACCCCGCCGCCCACGAAGGCATCGGCCATCGACGTGTCGCAGGCCAGGATGCGCTTGGTGCTCATGAGGAACTCGTGCGTGACGAGGTCCTTGAACTGGCCGGCCCGCACGCCCCAATCGTCGGCGAAGAAATACCGCGCCCAGGCCTCCTCGAGAACCAGGCTGCCCGTGTCACGATTCGTCTGCCAGAGGAAAAGGTAATCCAGGTCCTTGGTGAAGGCAGTGCCTTCCAGCGAGAACTTCATCCGGCGGACTTCAAAGCCGTTGTCGAAGGCGTCGCCGCCGTGGGCCAGCGCCTCCTCGCGATAGTTGCTCACGTCACGGAACTGGAACTGGGCACCGGGCTTGAGCATCCAGTCGCCGGCGCGGATGAAAAAGCCGTTGTCGTAGCCGGCCGACGCGTCGCCGTTGGTGGCCAGGAGCTGCGTGCGCCGCTCGGCGTCGCGCAAGATCCCGTCGATGGTCGCGGCCAGGTCCTTGCTGTTGGAAGCCTGCTGCGCCTCAAGCTGCGTGATTTTCGTCTCAAGCTGCTGGATGCGGAGATCCTGCGCCGTGGGTTCCGCCGCCCACGCCGAGCATGCCGCCGACGCCACGGCGGCGGCAACGCCCATCACGAGTCGCTTTCCCTTAACCATGAGTTGCTCCTTCTCTTGGGCATGGCCGATGCCATGCGTAACCCACAATCGCCGCCCGAACGCCGGGTGGCATATCACGTTCCAAGACACAACGCCCACGGAAAGGGAATATGGGCGGTTTGTGTGCCTAGTATGTGCGACATATTAAGAATGCGTGAACGGATGTAAAATCGACTGCCATTCAATCGTGCGGACTAAGTTCATCGCCATGGGCATCAGCCCAAAATCGTCCTGACGCGCTGCCTTCCGAAACCGCCACTATCATCGGCATTTCGCGTCCGTTGGCAATATGGCTGCCAACAACCGCGCCAATCAATCGGATTCGTTCGGTACTATTTAGATCCTCCTATGCAGCCGCAGTTCCGCTCTCCAGAGACGCCGTCCCGCCGCGATCACCGGCCAGGCGGAGCATGAGGTAGTAGATGGTCGGCGTGGCGACGAGCGACAGGAGCACTGAGACGCAAAGTGCGCCGATGACTGCAATTGCGAGCGGTTTGAGCGTATCCGCGCCTGAGCCAACGCCGTAGGCGAGGGGCAGCATGCCCAAGGCGGCGGCCATGGAGGTCATCAGCACCGGGCGGAGGCGGCGCCGGCCCGAATGGACGAGGGCCTCGACGAGACTCAGGCCGCGCTGGCGCAGGTGATCCACGAAATCGAGCATGAGGATGCCGTTCTTGGCAACAATGCCGACACCGATAATAGCGCCCAGGCGCGAGATGATATTGACGGAGTTACCGGTGATCTGCAGGGCGATGATCGTTCCCAGCAGGGCCAGCACCGCGCCCGCCACAATCGCCAAAGGCTGCAGGAACGAGCGGAACTCCAGCACGAGCACGATGAAGACGAGCAGGATCGCCATGACCAGCACGACCGTGAGATGGTGGGCCGATTCGCGCTCCTGCTTGTAGAGGCGTTGCTCGCGTCGCTCCAACTGCTTCTGGGTCAATTCCACCGCCAGCGAAACCCGCTGGGCCTCAATCGTCAGCACGTCCAGCCGAAGGCCCTCTCCGGCGTTCAGCCGCGCTTGGGCAACCTCGAGCAGTTGCTGCATGATGCGCCGCGCTGCTGGACGATGGCCACCTCGGCATCGAGAGACTGGGCCGACGCATAGCTCTCCTGCACTTCCATCATCACGTCGAGGACGATGGTCAGCGCCTCCGCGCACGCCGCCCGCAGTCGCTTGTCGGCGGCGCTGATGCGTCGGGGCTGCTGCAAAATCGAGATCAGGTCCGCGGTGAGGCTCGTTTCAAAGATCGCCTGGCCGCCGCCTTCCGGCAGCCGCCAACTGACGTTGAGAATGGGGTTGGGCAGGAGCCGCGATTGCTGCGCCTCGGCCTGAGCGACGCGCACCCGAGCCATCGCGGCCTGGATGCGCGGATCGTGCGCCAGCGACCGGCGCACGGCGTCATTGAGCGACAGCGTCGGAGTGGCGACCTCCGGCACATCCACCGCCCCGGCCTTATCCCGCAGCACGATGGCGTTGGCGATCCCCGCGGCACGCGATGCATCGGCCGGAAGATCCACGCGCGGCGCCTGACACGATGCCAGTAGAAGCGCCGGCAACACGCATCGCCCGTAGCGAGTCCATCTGGGCATTACACTATGCTACCGCCGGCAACTGGGATTGTTAAGAAACGAGCACTAGCCTTCGTGCTGTTGCAGCCGCGGGTGGCGCACGTCCCGCCCCTGGACCATGTAGATGACGTCCTGGGCGATGTTGGTGGCGTGGTCGGCGATCCGCTCCAGGTGCCGCGAGATCAGGACCAGCGCCATCGCCCGCTCGATGGTCCGCGGATCGGAGATCATGTACGTCAGCAGCTCGCGGAAGACCTGGTCCTTCAGGCCATCGACCTAGTCGTCCGTCATGATGACCGACTGCGCCATCGCGGCGTCGGCCTCGATGAAGGCATTGAGGCTCTCGCGGACCATCTTGCGCGCGGCGTCGGCCATGCGCGGAATGTCGATGAGCGGCTTGAGCGGCGGCTCCTGCGCCAGGGTGTGGACGTTCTGGGTGATGTTGATGGCCAGGTCGCCGATCCGCTCCAGTTCGCTGTTGATCTGCGCGGCCATCACGATGAACCGCAGGTCGTTGGCCACCGGCTGCTGCGTCGCCAGGAGGCGCAGCGCCTCCTCGTCGATCTCGATTGGAGGCGGTTGAGCTCCTCTTCGTGCCGGGGAACGTCGCGGGCGACGCTTTCGTCGCGCTGCACGAGTTCGCCCATGGTCTGGTCGATCATCGTCTCGGCCAGGCTGCCCATGTGCAGGAGCTTCTGCTTGAGGTCGTCCAATTCCTTGTCGAGCGATCGGGAGTGCGTGTCCATGGCGGGATCCTCTTTCAGCCGTACCGGCCCGTGACGTAGTCCTCCGTGCGTTTGTCGGCGGGGCCGTGAAGATGATACCCGTCGCATCGAATTCCACCAGCTCGCCCAGCAGCATGAAGCCGGTCTCCTGCGATACGCGGGCGGCCTGCTGCATGTTATGCGTCACGATGACGATGGTATACCGCTCGGCAAGCCGGCGCATCAGCTCCTCGATGTGCTCGGTGGCGATCGGGGTCCAGCGCCGAGCACGGCTCGTCCATCAGCAGCACCTCGGGCTCGACGGCCACCAGGCGCGAGATGCACAGCCGCTGCTGCTGCTCGGCCGACAGGTCCAGCGCCGGTGCGTGCAGCCTGTCCTTCAGCGTCGTCCCACAGAGCGGTGGCCCGCAGGCTCTCCTCGACGATCTGCTCCAGATCCGAGTCGGCGCTTCATGCCGTGGACGCGCAGGCCGTAGGCCACGTTGTCGAAGACCGACAGCGGAAACGGGTTGGGCCGCTGGAAGACCATGCCCACGCGCTTGCGCAGGACGCGTCAGGTCGCTGTCGGGGCGATAGATGTCCTGGCCGTCCAGCAGGATCTGGCCGCTGATGCGGACGCCGGCGATCAGCTCGTTCATCCGGTTGAAGCAGCGCAGCAGCGTGGACTTGCCGCAGCCGGACGGGCCGATGATCGCCGTGATCGTGCCGCGGGCGGATGCGAGATGTTCACGTCCTTCAGGGCGTGGAACTTGCCGTAGTAGCAGGTTCAGCGATGCCGACTGGATCTTGTAGTCCATGTCGCCTCCATCCTAACCGAAATTGCCCGGTGATGTAGTCGCTGGTCCGCTGGTGCGCCGGGTTGGTGAAGAGCTGCGTGCGTCGGGCCGATCTCGACCAGCTCGCCCATCAGGAAGAAGGCCGTGCGGTCCGAGGCGCGGGCCGCCTGCTTGGTGTTGTTGGTCACCAGGACGATGGAGTACTTCGGCTTCAAGCTGCAGCCAGGGCGTCCTCGATCTTGGCGGTCGAGATCGGGTCCAGGCCGGAGCACGGCTCGTCCAGCAGCAGCACCTCCGGCTCCAGCGCCAGCACCCGGGCCAGGCACAGCCGCTGCTGCTGGCCGCCGGAGAGGTTCGTCGCCAGGCTCGTGCAGGCGGTCCTTGACCTCGTCCCACAGGAACGGCGCTCTGCAGGCGCGGTCTCGACGATCTCGTCCAGCCGCGCGCGGTCGCGGACGCCGGCCAGCCGCGGGCCGTAGGCGAGGTTGTCGTAGATCGACCACGGCAGCGGCACGGGCACGGCGTAGACCATGCCGACGCGCCGGCGCAGGTCGGCCACGTCCATGTCGGGCTCGTAGATGTCCTGGCCGTCCAGCAGGATGCGCCCGGTGTGCGGAAAGCCGTGGCTGCAGGTCGTTCAGCCGGTTGAGGCTGCGCAGGAACGTGGTCTTGCCGCTGCCGGCCGGGCCGATGATCGCCAGCCGCTCGCGCGGGTGGATGTCGAGGTTGATTCGCTTGAGCACCGCGCGTGCCGTCGAAGGCGGCGCTGAAGTCCTCGACGACGCATCTTGGGCGGCGACGGCCGGCGGACCGTCAGCGGCGCCGGCCTGTCGAATCGCGCGATGGGCGAGCGTGTCTGAGTCATCGGTCATGTCAGCCTACCTTCGCGACGAACCGCCGCATGAGCCAGTAGGCCACCAGGTTGATCGCCAGGATCGCGAGGATCAGGACCGAGGCCGTCGCGTAGGCGTTGGGCATGGAGATGCCCTCGCGCGACAGGATGTAAAAGTGCAGCGCCAGCGTCCGGGACGAGTCGAAGATCGTGTGCGGGAAGCCCAGGGCCGAGCCGGCCGTCAGCATCACGGCCGCCGTCTCGCTGATGCTGCGCCCGATGGACAGCACGATGCCCGTGCCGATGCCCGGCAGGGCCGACCGCAGCACCACCCGCGTCACCATCTGCCAGCGCGTGCTGCCCAGGCCGTAGCTCACGTCGCGGTAGGCCTGCGGCACGGCGCGGATGGCCTCTTCGCTGGTGCGGATGATCGTCGGCAGCACCATCAGCGCCAGCGTCAGCGCGCCGGAGAGGATCGACAGCCCCATGCCCAGCGTGATGACGAAGAAGACGAAGCCGAACAGGCCGAAGATGATCGAGGGGATGCCCGCCAGGCAGTCGGCCCCGAAGCGGATGACCGCGGTCAGCCGGCCTTCGCGGGTGTACTCGGTCAGGTAGATGGCGGTGGCCACGCCGACGGGCGCGGCGATGAGCACCGCCAGCGCCGCCACCCAGAGCGTGCCGACGATCATCGGGAGGACGCCGCCCTCGCGGCCCATGTCCTGGGGCGACTTCGCGTGAGGAACTCCAGGTGACGTGCGGCAGCCCGTGGCAGCAGGATGAAGGCGATGATGAACAGCAGCACGCCGAGGGTCATGCGCCGCCAGCAGCCACATGCAGGCCGACCGCGATCCGCTGGGTGATGGCCGGCGAGATCCTCATCGCTCGCCGCCTTCCCCGCCCGCCGGCGGGACACGGTCAGGGCGATGGTGTTGAGGATCATGATGATGACGAACAGCGTCGACGCCCGTGGCGAAGAGCGCCTTGCGGTGGTCGCCGGCGGCGTAGCCCATCTCCAGGGCGATGTTGCTCGTCAGCGTCCGCACGGGGTCGAGGATGCTGTGCGGCACGTCCAGCGTGTTGCCGGCGACCATGATGACGGCCATCGTCTCGCCGACCGCCCGGCCCATGCCCAGGATGACCGCCGCCACGATGCCCGAGCGGGCCGCCTTGAGCATCACCATGTGCGTCGTCTGCCACTCGGTGGCGCCCAGGGCGATCGAGCCCTCGCGGTAGGCTGCGCGGCACCGCCTGCAGGGCGTCGACCGAGATGCTGGTGACCGTCGGCAGCACCATGATGCCCAGCACGATCGACGCCGCCAGCACCGACAGGCCCGGCCCGCCCAGGTAATCGCGGATGAACGGCACCAGGATCACCACGCCGATGAACCCGTAGACCACCGAGGGGATGCCGGCCAGCAGCTCGATGCTCGGCTTGAGGATGCGCCACCAGCCGCGGCGGGCAGAACTGCGTCAGCAGGATGGCGCAGCCCAGCCCGAAGACGACGCCGATGACCATCGCCCCGGCCGTCACCGCCAGCGAGCCCGACGATCATCGGGAAGATGCCGAAGGCTCCCTTGCGGGGACGCCAGTCGCTGGAGAAGATGAACTTCCCCAGCCCGACCTTGAGGATGATCGGCACGCCCTCCTTGAAGATGAAGATGGTGATGACCGCCAGCGCGGTCAGCGCGGTCAGCGCCAGCAGCACCAGGACGACGCTGATGATGCGCTCGGGGTCGAATCGTACCGCCGGCCGGGCGGCCGGGGCCGCTTCGCAGGAGATGCTGGTCATGGTTTCTCCTTCCTGGAAACGGCGGGCACGAGGCCCTCTTTCATCAGCAGGCGCTGTCCGTTGTCCGACAGCACGTAGTCGATGAACTTCTGCGCCTTGTCGGAGGGCTTGCCTTTGGTCACGAACAGGAATGGCCGGACCAGCTTGTATTTCTTGTCGACGACGTTGGCGACGGTGGGCTCGGCCCCATCCACGTGCAGGGCCTTGAGGTCGTTTCCCACCAGCCCCAGCGACATGTAGCCGACGGCGCAGGGATCGTGCTTCACCAGCTCGTGTACAGCGCCGTTGGATTCCTGGGTCAGCGCCTTGCGCGAGATGCGGTACTCGCGTTCGGCGGCCTTGTCGTGCATGACCAGGTTCTCGAAGGCCTCGCGCGTGCCCGAGCCTTCCTCGCGGGTGATCAGGCGGATGGGCTTGTCCGGCCCGCCGACCTGGTTCCATCGCGTGATCTCGCCGGCGAAGATCTGGCGAACCTCCGCCACCGACAGCCCGGCAACGGGATTGCTCGGATATACGACGATGGCCAGGCCGTCCTGCGCAATGGCGATGGGCTGGAGCTTCTCCTGGGGCTTAAGGCCGCGCGAGCAGGTGCCGATGTCGGCCATGCCGTTCTCGGCCGCCCGCACGCCCACCGTTGACCCGCCGCCCTGGATGTTGACGGTAAAGCCGTCCGGGCGCTTGGCGAACTCGCCGGCCAGCATCTCGGCAAAGGGTTGGACCGAGGTCGATCCCACGACCATGATCGCCCCGCCCTTGCTGCCTCCCCAAGGCGCGCACAGGAGCGCTACAGCGGTGGCAAAGCCGATAACCGTGAGCGCCCATCGCATGTGCCTCCTCCATTTGCGCCGGCATCACCACGATGCTGCGCTTTCCTTATGGAAGTGTTTAGGCTGCGTAAGCGGGATGTAAAGGTTGAATTGGCCGGTTAACCGCCCCTTCGCATGGCGTTAGCGCATTCTTAACCGATAGCACCATCAGCTCGGCAGCGGCCCCTGGCTGATTTGCTTCACGAGCTGGGCCAACGCCTTGCGCTGCTCGGGCGTGCGCCGTTCGATGCCGCTGGCCAGCAGCGAGGGGCAGAGCAGCGGCACCAGCGGGCTGCAGCACTCCTGCTCGGCGGCGATCTGCCGGATCAGCTTGAGCTGGGGCGAGCGGAGAGGCGCTGTCCGCAGCATTTCCTTGAGCAGCTTGCCGTGGTGATTGACGGGCTTGGGGATCGCCTGGCGTTTTCGGCGCTGCTGGAGCACGACCAGGATGACCACCAGGGCCGCGGCGCAGAGGACCAGCACGATCACGCGTTCCGGCGCCGCGGACTGCTGCATATTCTGCTGCGTGCTTTTGAAGACTTCGTCGAGGCTGACGTCGGAGAGGAGCATGGTGATCTCAAATGTCGGATTTCAAATTTCAAATCTCAAATCTCATCCCGCGTCGCGCTGCTTCTCGATGGCCAGCACGTCGGCGGCGCTGCGCAGGACAGCCAGGGCGTAGCGGCGCACGCGCAGGTTGGGGTCCTCGCGCGCAGCCGGCCCACGTTGTGAAGCATCTGCCACCAGCCGATCTGTCGCAGCGCCCACAAGGCGGAGATCCGATGTTCGGGACGATCGTCGAGCAGCATGTTGCCAAGCTGCGCCGAGGCCGTGCTCACGCGCATCCGGTGCAGCGCCTTGATGGCATTGGCCCGCTCGCGGCTGTTGGACGATCGCGCCAGTTTGGCCAGCAGCGGCACGTACTGCACCTGCTTGCGCGTCTCCAGCACCTCGATGGCGTTGGCACGCACGCGCGGGTCGTTGTCGTTGAGCACCTTGTCCAGCAGCACGTCGGGCGGAACCGTCTGGGTCTCGCCCAGCAGGCTGACCGCCTTGCTGCGAAGCTTGGGGTGCGGGTCGTGGCAGAGCTGCGCCAGCAGCGGCCCAAGGGCATCGCCGAGGCCCAGTTCCTGGGCCATGGTCATCGCCTTGATCCGCTGCTCGACCGGGCCGCTGCGCAGCCGGCGCTCCAGCCGGCCGATGCTGTCGGGCAGGACCTTGAACAGCGCCTGGCCGGCCGATCGGCGCGTGGTCTGCTCGAGACGGTCGAATCGTTCCCAGAAATTCTCGAAGCCCACCTGGCCCACCGATCGCGCGATGACCCGGCGCACGGACGGAGCGGCCGTCGCCATGGCCTGCATGAGCATGTTCTCGAAATCGGCGGGCCGCCGGCGCACGATCTCGCGCGCGGCCAGGCGCACCAGGCGCTCATCCGGATCGCGCAGGAACTCGCGGATCAGGTTGACCGACGAGCCGCGCGGGCGGCGCATCGCCAGTCGCAGCAGGCGCAGCCGCCCGGGCACGTGCCGCGCCAGGTGTACGCGAAGCGCGTTAAGCTTCTCATCCTGCATGACATCGTGCAGCGCGGAACCGGCGATCCACTCGGCGATGCGCCCCACATCGTCATCGTCGCGTCGCAGCAGGTTGCGGGCCAGCGCCGCCTCATCCCACCAGGCGCCCCGCGAAACCTGGTGCATGCAGAGCTGCAACTGCTGATCTTTCAGCCAGTGCGTGCGCCGGAGCAGGGCATCCAGCGTCGCGGGCTCCACGATGTGCGAGAAAACGATGCCGAAATGCCCGCGCAATCCCCCGTGCGTGGCGCCGAGCACGAACGCCTCGACGTTCTCGCTCTCCGGCGCCTGCTGCAGCCTGCGGATGATGGCATTCTGGCCGCCATGCTTGGTCGTGTTGAGGATCGCCAGCGTTTCGCTGCCGGGCCAGTCGGCCAGCAGCAGCGCCGCCCGCAAAAGGTCCTGCCCGTGTTTGCCGCGATGGACATTGATGGCCCGGGCCACCGCATGCTCGATTTCGGGGCGTTGTTCCATGAGTTGGCGGTAGCTCGTGGCCGCCTGGCCGGCATCCGCGAACCCGCCCGTCTGGAGCTTGCGAGCCTCGGAGACCACCCAGCGCGACAGGGCCAGCATCGCCTCCATGGCGCTGCGCGAGATGGACTCGTCCACGGCGTGCAGCGCCTCGGAGAGGATGTACGTCAGCCGTCCCTGGCGGCCGGCCGCGATGAGCTTGATGGCCGGCAGGGCGAGCCGCGCCTCGGGGCTTCGCCCCGACTCGCGCAGGGATGGATGGAGCTTGCCGATGTTCTGGAGGAGCGTTTTCTGGCAGGAAGCCGGCAGAGTCTCGTACAGCGCAATGGCATTGGACAGCCCGCGCGACGTCGCGCGGCGCAGCAGCGCTCCCAGCACCAGCGACTTCTCGGCCTCGGTGCCAAGGCGCAGCGCCTCGACCAGGACATCGTCGGCGGCCTCGTTCTTCGACTGCACCAGCGCATCGACCAGGTTTGCCAGCATCTATTGGCTGATTATCGGACGAGGGCCGGGGTCAGCTTGAAATATGAACCGCGAAGGCTCCGGGATGAGCGCTCGACTAATATCAGCGGGAGCGGGCTTGTGGTGGCGCGGGGAACATCCGCACAAGGACGTCTCTGGCGGCCGGCGTGGGCATTCTGGCACTTATGGCACTCAGTATTTGCCGACGGGGCGGACGCTGACGCTTGGCGCTTCAGATATCTCACTCGCCTACGCACAGCAGCTTGCCCCCGTCGCGCACGAATATGTGCTTGCCGGAGAAGACCGGGCTGGCGCCGGTGCCGGCGGGCAGCGAATTCCTCGCGACCTCTCTGGCCTGGGCTGTTGCCTCAAGGACCACCGTCTCGCCTCGCGTGGAATTCAGGAAGAGATATTGGCCGGCGAGGGCGAGGCTGGCATAGACCTCGGGCGTGGCGCGGTCGCGTTCGGGGAAGAGGGGGCGGCCGGCGATCAGGGGAGTTTGCGATCCCTGGCCGGCGGCGGCAAAGGCGTAGAGCTTGCCGTCGGCGGCGACCGTGAACAGGATGCCATCGTGCAGGAGAGGCGAGCCGAACACGTCGCCCGTGATTGTGGCGGTCCAGAGTTCCTGGTCCTTGAACGCCGCGCTCAGGCGGGTCGCGACCGGAGAGGCATCGCCGTAGTAGAGGATCGCGCCGGCCGCGATCGGGCTGGAATAGGTGGCCTTGCCGACTTCGCTGTTGAGGAGCTTGCCGTCGGCGGCGCGGACGATGTCGCCGGCCGAGGTGGCGATGAGGTCGGTGCCGCCGATGGCGAGGCCGGCCGGCGTGCCGTAGGTGCTCTTGGCATCCTTCTGGGCCCAGAGCCGCTTCCCGGTGGCCGGATCGAAGGCGTAGAGGTTGGTTATGTGGACCACGAGCTTGCCGGCGATGATGATGGGCGAGGAGGCGCGGCCGTAGGCGGTGCATTGCTCGGCGTCGACGAAGGCGGTCCACGCCGGCTTGCCGTCGAGGCCGATGGCGCGGACGATGCCGTTGGCGAGGACGATATAGACGCTGCGGCCGTCGGTGAGCGGTGTGGCCGCCATCATGCCGGAGCCGTTCTTGGGGAGCTTGTATTCGTTGGCTCTGTCGCGATTGGTGGCGTCGGTCAGGTCGGCGGGCGTTGTCTTCAGCTTCCACCGGACTGTTCCATAAGCGCGGTCGATGCAGAGGAGGAGGTCGGGTTCGGATGTCACGAGCACGAGCTTGTCGGTGAGGATGGGCGAGGAGTGGCCCGGGCCGACGACGCAGGACCAGCGGATGTTCTTGGTGGGCGACCATTGTGTCGGGGGTGTTGCGCCGGGGAATCGGCCGGTGCCGTCGCCGCGAAAGCCGAAGGGCTGCTGGGGCGTGGGCCGGTACTCGGGCGAGCCGAGCGGGATGGGATCGTCGGCCGGCCAGGCGCGGTAGGCGAGGCAGAGCGCCACGACAAGGGAGAGAATGCCCACAGGGATTTTCATGGTTTAACCGGCTCGCTTGCGAGCCGTGTCCGCGCGCCATCGAGTCCACCGTCGCGGCTCGCAAGCGAGCCGGTTAATGGATGCAGTACAGGTATCCCGGCGTGCGGTAGTACATGCGATCGCCTTCGAACACGGGCGTCGATACGCTCTGCACCTGGTCTTTGCCGCTACCCGAGTCCTCCAGCACGTTGCGGGCGACTTCCTTGTACTGCCGGCCGGGCTCGATGACGAGCGTCGTGCCCTGGTTATCCATGAGGTAGATGTACTTGCCGGCGAGCGTGGGGCTGGTGGCGGCGCCGGCCCAATCCCAATACTGCGTGCGCGGCTTGAGGGGCAGCACCTTGCGGTAGGCCAGTGCGCCAGTGGCCGCATCGTTGACGAGCAGGCCGCCGCCCTGGGTCATGCGATAGATCAGGCCATCCACATAGAGCGGCGAGGCGACGAAGCCGCGGTCGAAGGGGTTCTTCTTTTTGTCAATGGGTAGCTCGTCGTCGGCCCAGGTGTCGCTGAAGCTATAGGCGGGCGTCAGCTTGCCGGCGTCGGCGCCGTCGGGGACTTTGAACGCCTTGAAGCTGCCCTCGGAGACGCGGGGATAGCCGAGCCACGAGTAGATGATGCCGTTCTCGACGATGGGCGTCATGACGGAATCGCCGAAGACGTTGTCGCCCCAGATGGTCTTGCCGTCGCGAACGCGGACGAAGTGGCCGGACTGGAAGCACGCGATCAGTTCGTCGCCGAGATGAAGGCGAAACATCGAGCCATAGGTGTTGGACGCCTTGGCCGGATTGTTCCAGAGGAGCTTGCCGGTGTTCACGTCGTACGACCGCATCTCGTTGGCCCAGACGATGAGCTGGTTGTTGCAGAGCACCGGGCTGGCGAAGTTGCCGTGTTCGCTGCCTCCGCCGCGGCCGCGGTCGATCCACTGGCGGTTACCGTCGAGGTCGTAGCAGGCGGCCACGCCGGTGGTGAAGAAGGCGTACACGTGCTTGCCATCGCTGACGGGTGTGGGGCCGGCGAAGCCGAAGACGGCCTGGCCCCAATAGCGGTCGAAACGCTTCTTGTCGATGGCGCGTTGCTGGTCGTTGATCTGCTTTTCCAGGTCGCGCTTGCGTGTCAGCGCCGGTTCGAGTGCGCGGCGCAGCGCCGGGCGATCGGGCATTGAGCGCCTCGACGACCTGGGCATTGACCTTGGCTAACTCCGCCGACAGGGGCGCGAGTTTCTCCGCATAGGCCGGGTCGGCCTTGCGGGCCTCGTCGCTGATGCCCTCGAACTCCAGATTGGATCTGATCCAGAGGATCTTGCCGGTCTGCTTGTCGAGACAGACCAGGTCGGAAACTTCGGTCGTGAGGAAAACCCGGCCGCCTACGATGATGGGCATGCACACGCCGGTATGAGGCAGAGGGGCCATCCACAGTATCCCCTTGGTCTCGTAGCCGGTATCGGTGCGATGGCGCTGCCATGTCGTGGGCGGGTTGGCGCCGGGATAGCGGCCGGTGCCGTCGCCGCGCCAGCCGACGGGGCGATCGGGAGTGGGCTGAAAATCCGGCGAGCCGAGAGGGGCGGATTGGGCGGCGGTGCAGAGCAGGGGGACGATGAGAAGGGACGCGATGTATCGCATGCTTCGCCTCATTACCTGCTCGCAGCACGGGTCGTTGTGATGTGATGTCTGAAGCGGAAGCGTCAGCGCCCGCCCTGTTTGAGCATGAGTGCCATGCCCACGGCCGGCGCGAACAGTCTCGTTTCGCCGCAAGAACTCTCTCGCCGGGCGTGGGCATGCGAGGGTCGATTGCGCATCCAACGCGCATGCCCACACCGGCCGATCAGGCCCACTCGCGCATGGCATCTCTTGCGGCCGGCGTGGGCATGGCACTCATGGCACTCAACTCCTCTACCGCTGCTCCGCACCCGGCGGTATCATCTCGCCCATCTGAACAGGAGAGCATCATGAGAACACGTGTTCCGAATTATCTGCTGGCACTGCTGATCGCGGCGTCGTGCGCCTTTGCCGCTGAGAACCCACAGGCGCAGCCCATGCCCAAGGGCCTGCGCGTCTTCACCTGCGGGCATAGTTTCCACGCCTGGGCGGGAAACCTCCTGGGCGATATCGCCAGGCGGGCAGGGATCAAGGACCACCAGGTTGTCGGCGTGTCGATGATCGGCGGCTCGCGTGTCATCCAGCACTGGAACATCCCCGACGAGAAGAACAAGGCCAAGGAAGCCCTGCTGGCCGGCAAGGTGGACGTGCTCACGATCTCGCCGATGCACCAGCCCGATGACGGCATCGACAAGTTCGCCAAGCTCGCGCTGGAACACAACCCCAATGTCCGCGTGGCCATGCTGGAATTCTGGCTGCCGTTTGATTCGATGGAGTGGCCGTTCAAAGGCAAGAACGAGCCGGCCGATGTGGATGCGCGGACGATGGATGAGCTTCGCAAGCTCCACGAGCCGTATTTCAAGTCGTTCGACGAGTATGCCACCGCGCTGAACAAGACCCTCGGCAAGCAGGTGATCTACGTCGTGCCGATGGGGCAGGCGGTGCTGGCGCTGCGCGAGAAGATCATCGCCGGCAAGGCGCCGGGGATCGAGAAGCAGTCGCAGTTATTCACCGACAAGCTGGGCCATCCCGGGCCGGCGCTGGAACTGCTGGAGGGGTACTGCCTCTTCGCGGTGGTGTATCAGCGCACGCCGGTTGGTCTGCCGTTGCACCCAAAACTCGCCGGCAAGGAGGAGCTGAACCGACTCCTGCAGGAGCTCGCCTGGGACGCGGTGACGCATCACCCGCTCAGCGGCGTGAAGGCCGAGGCGGGAAAGCCGTAAATAGCTCCGCGTGATTTGCGCGAGTTCGGAGTTCGGCCTTCAGTTCAGGCTGCCTATGGCCCCATGGAATTGGAATCCTATGGAATCGGCGCGCTAATCGCATTCGGATAGAAATTCTGCGCGTCGGTCGTACACTCGCTGGCCGGCAGGACCGCCCCTCTGGGAAGCCACAAGTTCGGGTCCATGCCCGTTCTGCCGTCCAGGGTTTCCGCATGCCCATCAAAGTATGCGACGTTGAAACGGTAGCTGCTCAACTGCGAGCCCGGAGTGCGATTGCCATGGCGCATGGCATACACGATGCACGAGGGCGTCAGATAGGCCCGGCTGTACTGGCTCCACGGTCCGTAATCCGCGTAATGCCCGCCGGGAGAGGTGCCGGAGTTGTCCCAGCCGAGGTTGGTATCCGGCGGCCCGCTGGTGCCGTTCTGCCACCGGGCGCCGTCGGCGATGAAGATCTTCTTGGCGGAATCGCCCACCTGCGTGACTTTCGGGCGGTAGCTTCCGGTGTCGATGTAGGACTGGAACTTGGATACCTCGCCGTTGCCGAAGGCGTACTGGAACATGCACGCGGTGTTGTAGGAGAGCATCTGCGTGGTGATCTGGATCGGAGATGACGAGTACGGCGGCGCCAGGATGTCGTTCTCCGGGCACTGGAACCCCGCGAAGCGGCACAGATAGTCAAAGCGGGCGGTCCGGGAGGCCAGGCTTCCACCGTCATCAAACCTGACGCCCATCATCTTGGCCACCGGCGCGGTCCAATCCCAGGTCTGGCACACCTGCGGACAGTTGACGTCGCTGTAGTTGGCGCCCTGTCGCTTGAGGAAAGCGCCGCTCGTCCAGGCGTTGCCCAGAATCGCCCCGTTGTTCTCATTCGCGTAGGCCAGCATCGTCTGCGTGATGCTCCGCAGGTTGGCGCAGCACTTGACGGTATTGGCCGCGCCTGGCCTGGCTGAGCACGGGCAAGAGGATCGATATCAAGAGGGCAATGATGCCGATGACCACGAGCAGCTCGACGAGCGTAAAACCCGCCAGCCAAGACCGTGGCCTGGCGCGGTATGCCTTCCCTGTTAAGCGGATCATGTTGACTCCTGATTCAATCTGAAGCGGAAGCGTCAGCGACCGCTTTCGGCCTGAGCGGGCGCTGACGCTTCCGCTTCAGAAACGCAGAGCTCACCGGCCATCCCGCGACACGTCGCGCGCCACGTACTCGCCCTGCTTTGGCGGGGCATGACCCCCCGCTTTTGCCATGGGGTTGTGGCCAACCACCCGGCGGCCGCAGTCCGGGCAAAACGTCGGCCCGGACTTTCCCGCCAGTTCATTCAGCAGCACCCACGTGGGCTCTTTCTTGACCTGACCGTCGGCCGTCCAGTAGCACGCTTCGGCGATAACGCCCGTGTTCTTCCCGCTGTAGGGCGACTTGATCGGGTGCGTCTCGCCCAGTTCGTTCTTGTGCCGGAACGTCCTGCCCGTCTCCGAGCAGATGTACATCGTGTAGTGCGCATCGCTGGGAGTGCTGCCGCCGAAGAACGACTTGATGGCAAGAACGGCCCCAACCAGAGCGATCAAGGTAAACACAATGGCCGCGATCCTGCCGGCCGGGCCAGCGAACCATCGCCGCAGCGCTGCGCCGCGGGATTCCTGCGGCTCGGCCTGGACCTTCTTTCGGGCCCCACTCGAAACCGTACCGTCATTCCGGCTGCCGTATGATAAATCTGTCACGACTTGCTCCCTTCGTCCGAATCGGGAACCCGACTTGGAACCCACGGGTGTCTCTTGTAGCGGAATCGGGTGCCCGCAGTATTTGCGGCCGGTTAAGATTATGCAAGGTGGAAATCAGCGGTCAAGACAAAACTAACACATCAGCTTGCTTTTAGCGGAACTGGATGCTCGTAGTATTTTCGGGCAGTTAAAATCGCGCGAGGCGGGCAAGGGTGTCATCAGTGACCGAAGACACGAGACAGCTTCATCAAACACGCCGCCGCAATCCCTGCCGGTCCAGTTGCCAGAGAGGAGGCCGCCACCCTCCCAGCGCGACATTGCGACAAAGGCTCTGCGGCATGCAGACCTTCAGACGCGGCGGCGCCGGCGGCCGAGGAAGCCAATCGCCACGAGCGCCAAGACGCTGAGGCTGGCGGGCTCGGGCACGGAGTTGACGCCCAGCGTCAGGCTGTTGAAGCCCAGATACCCGTTGGTGTCAGTGGCTCCGACGCTCAGCTTGTTCGCGGGGAGAAGCGCACCCGTGGACGGGTTGCAGTCGATGGCAAAGCCCGCTCCCGTACCGTTGTAGGCCGCAGTAATCGAGCCGGTCCCGGTGGCCAAGGCGTCAAGCTTGAAAGTACCGGTGTACATCAGGGCCTGCACATTGGCGCCTTCGTAGTACCCGGATGTCAGGCCGCCTTTGACACCGGTAACCGACAGGGCCGACACGGTGCCCGCGGTGGCGCCGGTGATCTTGGTAAAGTCCGCCCCGCTCGCGCCCGAGTCGGTGAACAGCACGCCGGTCTGGAAGCTGCCGAACGGCGACGCCGTCAGGTCGAAGCCCATGCTGTTGATGCCATCGTAGCTGGCCGTAGTGGCGTTGGGATGGTCGGTGAGCGTAGTGATCGTCTTGCTGCCGTTAACCGTGTTGATGGGGGCAAGTTGAGCGACAACTTCGTAATAGATTCTGGTCACCCGGGTTCAGACCGGTCAGCGACGAGGAGTAGCTGAGACCGTCCTTGCTCCCAAGCACCGACACATTGACCAGCGGGGTGGCTTGAGCGCCCTGACAGAAGAAGAGGACACTTGCGGCAACAATGGCCGCCTTGATGCTGACAAACTTCATGGCTATTTCCTTTCTTACAGTATGAGCCGAAGACGTTAAGTGCGTGTGAAGGCATCCAGAGGATTTGATTGACGGGACCATCATGCCTTTCCTTTCCTCAAAACAATCCTGACAGCAGCGGCCCGGTCCAGCGCACCAATGGGATCAAAGCTGCTGGCTGAAGTAGCTGTCGGCCGTGCCATTGCCGAAATACTGCGAACCGAAGGCGGAGGCGTCCAAACCGTCAACCCACCCGTCGCGGTTGGTGTCGCCGTAGCCCCAAGACAACACGTAGCTATGCGTATCGTCGTAGCCCACGCCCAGAATCGAGGCGTCCAGCCCGTTGACCTTCCCGTCAAGGTTGTAATCGCCGACGTAGGTGTACTTGACGATCACGTCGGTGTCGGGGTTGAGGGCGATGGTGTGACCGCCGGTCGTAAACGAGGCGGCATCGGGGTTGGCGTTGAACGACCAGTCATTCAACTGCACCGCCAGCGCCGCATACTCGCTGCCGCCCCCGTCGCCCGCGTTCAAGGCCCCGGCCGTCGAGGACATCAGGCCGGTCGTGCCGTCCCAGATGCCAGTGCCGCGCCCGGGCGTCGTGGCGTTGAACACCGTGCTGTAGTCCGTCTTGTGGGCGATCAGGTCGTTGTCTTTCAGGTCGAACTTGGCACCCGTCCCGATGGCGAACACCGGAGCGGCGCCGGTGGCGGCGCCGATCTCGATCACCAGGTGGTTGGTGGCGCTGCGACCCGCCACGGAATCAGCGATCACGCTGCCGTTGTCGGTCAGCCCACCGAAGTGGATCAGGGTGTCAGGCCCAGCCGGCCCGACGCCGGTCGGGGCGACGTGCAGCGTCCCGCTGCTCTCCACCGTGATCACCGGCATGTCCGCGCCGGGGTCGGCGATAATCGTCGCCGCACCCGTCACGTCCAGCTTGTGGTCGCTGGAACTCCACGTCGCTACGCTCCCCGAAGACAGCCACGCCGGAAGGCTGACAACATGAGGCACGACCGAAACTGGGGTGAACTCAGGGTTGGCCGGTGGGCCGGGGTAGACCGACATGAAGCCGACGACGTCCACTGACGTGGTCGGGATGGGCGTGTTGTAGAGGGTCGTGTTGTAGTTGTAGGAGGTCGGCCAGTAGTAGAAGGTCATCGAGTTAGTGCCATCGCTGATCGTTCCCTGAAGGTTTGCCAAGAGGAAGTTGCCCGAAATGCCCGAGATGGTCACGCCGCTCAGCTTGACCAGATAGCCCGCCACGTCCGATGCCAACGTCGCCTGGTTTGCATGGGTAATTGTTGTGGCCACGGGCGGGGCAACCGTATTGCCCGAGGACATCTTGGTAATCGCGGTGACCGTACCCAGTTCCGGTATTTGGTGGTAGGGGGAGACAGTTGCGGACAGGTTGATGGCATCACCCACCGTCGGGGTATATCCCAAACCAGTCAGAGCAGTTGCGCTGGCGTAGACGTCCATGGATCCGGTGGCATCCTGGATGAGGAACGACCAGGAAGTGTAGGATTTGGGGTCGCCGGCAATGCTGGGATGCGACAGGATCGCGGTGACGACGGGAGCGCTGTCGATCGCCACGACTCCAGCGCCCTGGGCGATGGCCGTTGCGACCGAGGTGGGCAGGTAGGTGAACTGGTCACCGCCCGAAGTCAGCGAAGTGCCGACCGAGGTGGTTACCGTCACGTCCACGGCGCCGGCGGCCGTCGCGGCCGGGGAGACCGCGGTGATCTGAATGTCGGAATCCACGGTGAAGCTGGTGGCAGCGGTTCCGCCGAAGCTCACCGTGGCGCCGACGAAGAAGCCGGCGCCGGTGATGACCACGGTGGTGCCGCCCATCTTCGGGCCGGTTGCGGGGCTGACGCCGCCCACGGCCAGACTGCTCACGGTCGGCCTGGCGGCGAAGGTGAACAGGTTGACGGAGCTGGCGGCGGAGGTTACGAGGTTCTCCGTGATGCGCACGTCGACGATGCCGGGGCCATGGGCCGGGGTGGTGACGCTAAGTGACGAGGAACTCAAGAAAGTGACGCCGGCGGCGGGGCGCCGCCGAAGCTCACGGTCGAGGCGCTGGTGAAGTTGCTGCCGGTGATGACCACGGTGTCGCCGCCGGCGATGGTGCCGCCTTTTATGTCTATGCTCGAAACAACCGGCGCGACGGTGAAGGTGAAGCTGTCCGCCGAGCTGGTCAGGGAGGTGCCAACGCCATTGGTGACGGTCACGTCAACCGAGCCCGCAAGGTGGGAAGGGGTGACGGCGCTGATTTGGCTGTCGTTCATTACCCAGTAGCTGGCGGCGGCCGTGTCGCCGAACATCACGGTGTTCGTGTTGTTGAACGCGTAGCCGCTGATGATGACCGTGGTGCCGCCGGCCGTGGCGCCCGCCGTCGGGCTCACGCCGCTGACCCCGGGAGCGATCGCGCTTGGACTCATCGTGATCGGCACAAACTGGGCCTGGGCGGTCGCGCCCGAGCCGTACACCGTGAGGAAGCCGGTGAGGTCCTCGTAGGTCGTCGGGATGGTGTTCCCGTACAGACCGGGATTGCCATCGACGGAACCGTTGGGGAAATCGTACGAACTCGGCCAGTAGAACAACGTCATCGAATTACCGTTCAGGTCGGTGATCGGGCCCTCCAGGTTGTTGGAACTGATGGTCCCATCCGTGAAGGTGGCATGCGCCGTGCCCGTGCCATTGTTGTCCCGCATCGTGCCGATCTTCACCGCCTGCAGGGTGATCGGATAACCGGCGATACTGTTGGACGGAGTGGTGGTGTTCACGTCCGGGATCGTCAGACTCAACGGCGCGGCAACGGTGTTACCCGTGGAAACCTGCGAAATGGCCGTGATCGTCCCAATTTCCGGAATCGCCTGATACGGCGCCCAGGTGCCGCTGACGGAGATGGCGTCGCCGATGTTCGGGGTGTAGGCGGGACTGGCCGGCAGCGTGCCGTAGACCACCGCGGAGCCGGTCCCATCATTGATCATGAAGGACCAGGTGGTGTAGGTCTTGCCGCCGACGGTGAGCGGCTGCGACAGGATCTGCGTGATCACGGGGTTGTTGTTGAGCGTTACGGGGACGTTGGAAGCTCCCGCCTCGGCCTGCGCGATGGTGGTGATGGGAACGGCCAACGTGGTGAACGTGCTGACGGGGGTCGTGTAGGTGGTGCCCACGCTATTGGTGGCATAGGCCGCGAAGGAATAGCCGGATACGGCGGCCAGGCCGGTGATTGCCTCGGTGAAGGCACCGGTGGTGGCCAAAGCGTCGGCGACCTTGGTGACACCCGTGCCGCCGATCTGTGGATTGGCATTGGCCGAAGTGAGCGAGTAAACGATGCCGCGCTCGGAGAGCGAAGCCCCACCGTCCGAACTGACGGCGCCGCCGAGAGTGGCACTGTTATAGGTGACGCCGCCGGAGGTGGGCGACCCGATGATGGGCGCGGTCGCGGCGGGCGTGGCCGTGGTGAACGTGGCAACCGACGTGTAGCCCGTTCCCTGGGCGTTGGTGGCATAGGCGGCGTAGGAGTAGCCGCTGCTCACGGTCAGGCCGCTCACGTCAACGGTGAAGATGCCGCTGACTGCGGAGCTCGACACGTTGGTGACGCCCGGGTCGCCGATCTGGGGATTGCCATTCACCGAAGTGAGCGAGTAGACCACGCCGCTTGCCATGATCGGCGCACCACCGTTGCTGGTAATGTTGCCGCCGAGCGTGGCGGTGGTGGTGGCGATCGCCGTGCTGGTCGGCGCCGTGACGGTCGGGGCGGTGACGGCGGCGGCCTGCGGGACGAAGGCGACGCCGCGGAAGATCTTGTTGGTGGCCGCCGTTGCCAGTGTGGTTGCCGTGGCGCCTGAGCCGGTGTCGGTGATTTTCACCAGCTTGGTCGAAGAGTCAGCCGTCGTGGCATAGATAACGGGGTTTGTGCCGCTCCAGTTGACGACCAACCCGCGTTCCCCAGCCGTCAGGCCGGCGGTGGTGCTGAACTTATATGCCTGGGCAAAACTGCCTGCCACCCCGGTCGAAGAAGTGAACTTGTAGATGCCGCCGGTGGTGGCAAGAGTGCCATCATCGGCGATGTAAATGGTCTTGCCGTCGGGGCTGATCGCATAGCCGTAAGGGCTCGTGCCGGTATCGGCGACCACCAGCGTCGCGGTTTGCCCAGCCGAAGTCGGCAGGCCTGTGCCGAGGGTGTTCACACCGATGTTGCTCCCGGAGCCGCTGGACACGTAGAGTTGGCCGTTTACGACCTGAACGGTGCGAGCATTGGTGGGGGCCGCAGTGTTCAACTGCGTGCTGGTGGTCGCGCCCGTCGCGGCGTAGCGAACGCCGTTGGCGGAGGTTCCGATCCAGAGGTTCGTGCCGTTGTCGCTGGCTACGCTGCGGATGTTCCCGGTGCCGAAGTCGCTCCCCTGGATCTGGGTCGTTGTGTCGTTGGCCCCCGCTGGGCTCACCACATCCACTACGCGGGTTGTGGCGGCCACGTTGATGTTTCCCGTCGAGACCGTAGTGAGGTAGCCTGGAACCACCAGCGTGTGCCCATCTTGTGACGTGGACAGGAATCCTTCGCTGGTTGAAGTTCCGTTGGCGTAGATGCCCGTTGCGATCGACTGCACCAGAGTCCCGGTTGGGCTGTATTCATCGATGAACACTGGGGCGCCTTGAGCCGTGGGCGCAGTCGTGTCGCCAACCCGGTAGATGGCAAGGTCCCCGGCCGTGAACGCCGACAGCATCTGCCGCGACTCCATCGCCTCGAACACGCACGTCTGCACGGCCTTGCGAATGGGCCTGCGAGCGCGCCATTTCCGAACCAACGCTTTCAACATAGCACACCTCCAAACACGAATGCCCGGCCTGCCGCCGCATTGAATGAAATGAGTCGTTCTCACTCTCGACTGCGATGCGAAAGGCCTGAATCGGACCTGTGACAGCCCTTGCTCGGGCCACCTCAGCACCACACGCGCAGTGCATCCAAGCCCTTGAACGGGCGGCAAGGTATCGGGCCAGAGTCCCCGCAGTTTGTGCGCTTTGTGAATTCCCCCCGATTTTTGTGTTCAAGCTCCGGGCTCATTCCGGCTTGTTCCCGGCATTGTTGCGCAGGATCGCGCCACTTGTTAGCGGCCGGCTCTTGAGCTCTTAACGACCGTCAAACAATCAGTGCTACAAATACACAATAGAAGTAGCCGCCGCATCGGCGCCTGAGCGTCCAGGCATCGCTGCGAGGGTGATCCTGCCCTGTCCGCGGGAACCCACAGAAGCTGGATCCGGGCGTCGGCCGCTGTTCCATTGGTGTCGTCATGACTATACCGGATGGCGATCTGGCCGTGCTGCACATCGGGGACATCAGCGTAACCGAGGATGGCTACGGCGTGGTTGTCCGGGGGCAGCCGGTGACGCTGACCACCGCCGAGTTCCGCGTGCTGTGGAAGCTGGCGAAGGCCGGCGGCCGCGCTGTCTCCGTGGACGAATTGAAGCAAGTGGGCGCCGGCATGGGCAGACCGATGCTGCAGTCAATCAAGTCGCGCATCTATTCCCTGCGGTGTAAACTGGGCGACTGCCGGGGCATGCTGGAGACGGTGCGCGACGGCGGGTATCGCCTTGTGGATTCCGAGAGTGCCGCCAGTGCCCTCACTGGCGGAAGATCCTCCGCAGACCGCCAGTGAGGGCACTGCCGGCACTTCGCGGAAAAATCGACGTCCGGTGTACATCATGTACACCGGACGTTTGGATTGGCGAATCCTTTCGCGCCCGTCCATGTATCGGTTCTAGTCCGGCCGCTCGGGGCCTTCTGGCCGGACCAGGTGGTTTTCGACCAACTCCTCCAAGAACTCCGCCAGACCGTCCTCGCGATTTGACTTGATCACGCGCTTCGCCACCGCTTGGACTTCGGCCCTGGCGTTGCCCATCGCCACGCCGAGGCCGGCGTTGCGGATCATGGGCACGTCGTTGATGTCATCGCCGATCGCGACAATTTGTTCGGGCAATATCCCGTGCTGCCGGGCGACGTGCAGAACTCCTTCCCACTTGCTCACGGCCGGATCGAATACCTCCATCACTTCGACCGCATAAGCCGGCACATACAAAATCTGGCACAGGATCCTCTCGCCGAAGCGGTCCTTGAGAATCTTCCGCACTCGCTCCACTTCATCGCGGGCGGCACAGATGCCCAGCCGAATCGTGTACACATGCGAATGCCGCGACAAGTCCGAGAGCAGGTGCATCTTGGCCGTCGTGGCGACCATCCATTGCCGCGTGGCCTCATTCAGTTCAATGCCGTCGGACACCAGATAGTCAACTCCGGCCTCGCCGGTGTCCTGCAGCGCCAACGCGGCGTGGCCGAGCGATTCAATCACGGCACAGACATCCCGTGCGAGCTGTGGCTCCATTCCGGTGCGGTGCAGTGTCTGGCCGCTTTTCGTGTCGATCACCATCGCGCCGCCAACGAACACGGCGGTGTCATAGTGCTCGACGGCGTCGAGAATCGTCTGGCTTTCGGTCCAGTTACGGCCAGTGGCGAAACAAATCAGCAAACCCGCACGCAGGGCCTTGTGGATGGCTGCGCGATTCCGCGGCGACACACTGCCGTCGGGTGCCAGGAGCGTGCCGTCCAAGTCGATGGCGATCATCCTGTACACCCGCCGCAGATTAGCCGAAGGCGGCGGGGATGCAAATTCCGAATCTTCTGGTGACGAGTTATCCACAATCTGTAGGGGTTAGAGCCAGGTTCGTATACGACACCTTGATCTTGTCGGGAACTGCCGATGGGGGCACTGGCGGCACTTCGAACACTGATTGCAGCGAGCCCCGCCGGGCGATCAGCAAAGAGCAGGGGCTGTCGCTGGCGATCTTCTCGCGCCGCCAGCCCAGAAAGTGCGACGAGGATGGCCGGCGCATCGAACATCGGCCCGTCACCTTAGCTCGCGTTGACTCGGTTGGCTATAATACGCAGAAATGTCCTACACGCTCATTGGCAAGGAATTGATTCATAAGGGCAAGAAGGTCCGCCTGGAACTGCATCACCTGCAGGATGAGGCAGGCAAGCGGACTGAGCGGGAAGTCTGCGTACACCCGGGCGCGGTCGTGGTGCTGCCTTTTGTTGACGCCCAGCGGATTCTGCTCATCCGCAACCGCCGGTACGCGATTTCGGAAATCCTGGTTGAGCTGCCCGCCGGCACGCTCGAGAAGGGCGAGGCCCCAATGAACTGCGCCGGCCGGGAATTGCTGGAGGAAACGGGCTACCTCGCGCAGCGGCTGCGGCCGCTGGTCCACTTCTACACGTCGCCCGGTATCCTGACCGAGCGTATGTACGCATTTACGGCCCATGATTTGCGGCGAGGCACAGCAGCCCTGGAGGAAGGCGAGGAGATCGAGGTGGTTCCGACGACTCTCGATGACGCCATTGGGATGATCCGGGACGGCCAGATCCAGGACGGAAAGACGATCGCGACGCTGCTGTTCTATCGCCAGTTTGCAGGCGAATTGATGCAGAGGTAGACCCATGGCATGGCAGGATCGAGCATATAACCAGGGTGAGGGGCGAATGAGCGGCTTCGCCCTGCCGCCGCTGACGCCATTAACACTGGGGCTGATGGCAGCGTGCGTAGCGGTGTTTCTTATTCAGGCGCTCGCGGGGAACGCCGGAGCCATGGCATCGTCCTTTGTCGAGCGGGGAGCCTTGACGTTTCGCGACGGTCGCGCCTTTACCCAACCGTGGCGCTGGGTCACATATCAGTATCTGCATGGCGGTGGCGCTCATCTGTTCTTCAACATGCTCGCGCTCTATTTCTTCCTCCCATCGCTGGAGCGACTTTGGGGATGGAAGCGTGCCCTCGCCTTCTACACGGGCGGCGGTGTATTCGCCGGGGTGCTTTTTGGCGTGATCTGTTACCTTGCGGGGAGGTATCCTCCGATTATTGGCGCCAGCGGCAGTGTGCTGGCGATCATCGGCGCCTGCGCCTACCTGTTCCCCGAGCAGCAGGTATTCGTGCTGATCTTCGCGATCCCGATCCGCGTCCTGGCGGTGCTGCTCGCGATCATCTATGTCCTCACGATCATCGGCGCTCCGGATCACGGCTTTTCCGATGCCGCGCACCTGGGAGGCTTGGCCTACGGATTCCTGTCCCCGTACGCCTTTGGTCCAGCCTGGTCCCGCTTCACGCGCGGAATGCAGGTCCGGCGCATGCGCCGCGAAACCGTCGAGGACCAGGATGAAGAGGAAGCCGTGGATCGCATCCTCGACAAGGTCCATTCCCACGGCATGCACAGCCTGAGCTGGCGCGATCGCCGCATTCTCCGGCGGGCGACGCAACGGCAACGCCAGCGGGATATGGAATTGGCCCGCCGACGCGGCTGAGCGGCGGATACATCGGGCTGTGCGTGGCGTTCGCTCAGTTCGAGGACGAGTTGCCCCTTGGCGTCATCCTTGGTCTTGTACCAGTAGCAGGCCGGCCGGCGCTGCGCGGGTACCTGCGCCTCGCCGGTGACGCGGTTGTAGTGCCGGTGCTTCGCCGGCGGCTCATAGGGCGAGCACAGGATCGGGCGATCGACGGGCTGGATGGGAAGTGGATCGGGCATTGTTTCTGCTCATAGATCGCGTGCAGCCCGGGCGTTGCAACTGAACCCCAGACGCTGTGCCGAACCACTGCTGATCTGAAAAAATCACGTATCACACGGAATTTTCTTGACTCCTGCCGAAACAACCCGATAATTACCAACGGTGGTTCGGCCGAGGGGCTGCTACGGTGGCCCCGAGGGCATTACCACCTTTTTTATTGCGCTCATCTTGCCCGGCGCGGTTGAAACGGGTCGGGGACATATACAACGCTGCTGGTCTTGAAGACGTTGCCGTCCAGGTATCCGTCACCGTGCCAGATGAGTTGTTCCAACAGCCGACCGAATGCTTCTATCTCGCGGCGTATCGCCTCTGTCATGCCGTGGATCCTGTAGCCGCAATTCAGGCAGTAGATACACAGGTCGGCAGCTTGGACACCATATGGCGACCCCGCCGCGCACTTCATACGGCAGATGCTTATGGTCATGCCCACTCTCATCCATGAATAGGAGCCAACTCATGAATCCCCTCCCAGTTTCTCCACGCTCATCACCTCATTCCCCCTCGGATCGATCACCTTCACCGCCACGCATCGGTTCTTCCCCGCCGGGAACGGCAGGCTCGTCGTCCCGCTCAGCGCCTCGAACCGTTCGGTGTCGATCAACCCATCCTTGCCGTTGAGCGCCCGCGGCAGCTTGTCGGTGGCACCGGTGGCGTCGAAACGCAGGGCCGGCGGCAGGTGGGGGTTGTAGCGGTAGACGGCCTTGGGAATGGCCAGCACGGTGCCCTCGGCGGCGATCTTGGCCGGCGGATTGTTCTTGCGCCGGGCCTGGATATGGCGATAATCGTTGACCTGCGCCGCCTCGCCGCCGCTTGTCTTTCGCTTGGCCACGTTCAATCCCTCATGAATCCCGATAGCCCGGAGTTGCCCGAACGGCTGAGTAGTAGTTTCCCCCTGGGGCGGGTTGATGTAAAGGGCGCGTCACTGGTCTGTCTGAAGCGCCAAGTGCCGCCAGTGCCCTCACTGACGGTCTTTCGCGCAATCCGTCTTCCGCCGGTGAGGGCACTGGCGGCACTTCCAACGAATCGAAACGGACTCGGTACACAATGACAACTCGACTACAGGAGATGATCTCGATGCGAGCAATAACGGCTGTGTTGGCGATGCTGGGGTTGACGTCGGGCGCGATGGCGGCGGACTGGCCGCAGTGGCGCGGGCCGGACCGCGAGGCCGTCTCCAAGGAGACGGGACTGATGAAGCAGTGGCCGGCGGAAGGCCCGGCGTTGCTGTGGGAACTCAAAGGCTGCGGCACCGGCTATTCCAGCGTAAGCATCGTGGGCAAACAGCTTTTTACGATGGGCGACCTGAACGTCGATGGGAAGAAATCGCAGTTCATCATCGCGTTCGACCTGGGCTCGAAAGAGCGCCTGTGGACCGCGCGCGTCGGCGGGCCCCATGGCGATGGCTCGCGTTGCACGCCGACGGTGAGCGATGGGCTGGTCTATGCCATCGGCACCGACGGCGACATCGTTTGCGTCGAAGCGGCCAGCGGCAAGGAAGTCTGGCGCAAGAGCTTTTCGCAGGATTTCGGCGGCAAGATGATGTCCGGCTGGCGCTACAGCGAATCGCCGCTGGTCGATGGCGATAAGGTGATCTGCACGCCGGGCGGCCCGCAGGCCGCGCTGGCGGCGCTGAACAAGAAGACCGGCGAGGTGCTGTGGAAGTGCGCACCGACGACGGACATGGGCGGCGCGGGCTACGCCTCGGTGGTGATCTCACAGGGCGCGGGCGTAAAGCAGTATGTCACCGTGATGGGCCGCGGCGCCATCGGCGTGGCGGCGGAGGATGGCAAGTTCCTCTGGAGCTACCGAAAGGTCGCCAACGGCACGGCGAATATCGTTACGCCGGTGTGCGACGGCGATTACGTGTTCGCGTCGACGGCCTATGGCGCCGGCAGCGTGCTGCTGAAGCTGAGCAAGTCGGCCGACGGCGTGAAGGCGGACGAAGTGTATTTCCTGGACGCCAAGACATTCCAGTGCCATCACGGCGGGTACGTGCGCATTGGCGAGTTCATCTTCGGCGCCAACGGGCATAGCGCGGGAAACCCCATCTGCATCGAGATGAAGACCGGGAAGGTGGTGTGGACGGCCAAGCAGCTTGGAAAGGGCTCAGGCTGCATGCTGGCTGCCGATGGGAACCTCTACTATCGCTACGAAGACAACATCATCGCACTGATTGAGGCCAACCCCACCGAGTACAAGCTCCAGAGCAGTTTCAAGATGCCGGGCCGGCCGGGCATGGGCGGGCCGGGCTGGCCGCACATGGTGATCCTCGACGGCAAGCTCTACGTGCGGCACAACGACTATCTGTTCTGCTACGATCTGAAGGGCAAGTAACGATTACGCCCGATCCATCTGAAGCGCCAAGCGTCAGCGCCCGCCCGGCATCCTGGGCGGGCGCTGACGCTTGGCGCTTCAGACACACTGCCCATCTATTGAGCATCGCCGGCCGGGATGATCTTCTGGTCGGCGAGGAACTTCAGCGACCCCGCCTGCCACGCATCCCAGCTCGGGCCCTTGTAGCCATTGAGCCCGTGGCCGCCATCGGGCAGTTCGAGATATTCGGCCGGGACCTTGTGGGCCTTGAGCGCATCGTAAAACATCCGGCTGTTCTCGGGGACGACCAGCGTGTCATCCTTGGCATGGGCCAGAAAGGTCGGCGCGGTGCGGTCGGTGACCTGCTTCTCGTTGGAGAAGAGGTTGACCATATCGGTGGTCTGCGCGGGCCAAGAAGATTGTCCCGCGTGCCGCCGTGGCCCTTGGTTCCCAGGGTGATCACGGGATAGATGAGGACCATGAAATCGGGTCGGGAGGAGGCCTGATCGATCGGGTCGGCGGCCTTGGGATCGCCGGCGTCAAAGTGCGTGCCGGCGGTGGAGGCCAGATGCCCGCCGGCCGAGAATCCGGCAATGCCGATGCGATCGGGGTTGATGTTCCACTGCCTGGCGTTGGCTCGCGCGGTGCGAATGGCGCGCTGGGCGTCGAGCAGCGGCACCTGGCGCCTGCCCCTGGGCAGGCGGTATTCCAGGACGATGCCGGCGATGCCGTGCTGGTTGAGCCACTGGGCAATGCCGTGGCCCTCAGCGCCGGTGACGAGGCCGCCATAGCCGCCGCCGGGGCAAATGACGACGGCCGCGCCATTGGCCTTGTCCGGAGCCGGACGATGCAGGGTGATGGATGCCTTGGTCTGCTCGAACGTGCCATCGCCGACGGGGGCCGTGGTCGGCCAGAGCAGCATCTTCTCGGGCTTGGGCGCTGACTCGGCGGCGAAGGCCAATCCGGATGCGGCCATGGGGAGGATGGCGATGACAAGGTGAAGTTGGTAGCTGGTCATGGCGTTCAGCCTTTCAGCTTCCGGAGGATACTCCGGGCAAGGTGTTCTTGTATCTCGCGATGCCGGGGAACAGGCTGAGATACGCTCGTCCGCGGATTGTGATACCAATCGTGCCGGTGGCCATGCCGTACCAGAACACAGCCGGCCTGCTCAAGCTGGCGAATGAGGTCAACACGCTTCATGCGATCTGCAGCTCACCCACGCGACGCACGCCGGGGATCTGTCCGCTGGTGACATCATCGTAGATGTCTTTCAGGTTTTGCTGAAGCTCCTTCCTGGTCCGACCCTGGGTCATGTAGTCGGGGAATTCCTCAAGGTAGCCCAGCCACCATTTCCCATCCTTCCAGTAGACGTACCGGATCGTCTTCATAGCAGAATGATACCGCGTGCGACGGGCATGCTCAATTGAGGCGGATGGCGGATCAGCGCCCATGGTGGGCGGTGCCCACCCTACACTTCCACCGTCTCCACGGGCTCCGCGCGTTGCCGCTCTGTTGCAGCAGTGTCCTTCGTCGCCAGCCAGTTGCGCCGTATCCACTCCGAGAGCGGGTCCAGCAGCGAATAGACCACCGGCACCACCAGCAGCGTCAGGAGGGTGGAGCTGACCAGCCCGCCGATGATGGCGATGGCCATGGGCTGGCGGCTTTCGGCGCCTTCGCCCGTGCCGAGGGCGACGGGCAGCATGCCGAAGATCATGGCCATGGTGGTCATCAGGATCGGCCGCAGTCGCACCGGCCCGGCCCGGCGCAGCGCCTCGTCGCGCGGCAGGCCGTCGCGGTCGCGCAGCGTGTTGGTGTAGTCGATCAGCAGGATGGCGTTCTTGGTCACCAGGCCCAGCAGGAAGATGAACGCCATCATGGTGAAGATGTTGAGCGTCTGCCGGAAGAGCAGCAGCGCCACCAGCGCGCCCACGAACGCCAGCGGCAGCGAGAGCATGATGGTGAAGGGGTGGACCAGCGACTCGAACTGCGCGGCCAGCACCATGTAGATGACGATGACCGACAGGATCATGGTGAAGCACGAGGTTGCCGAACGACTCCTGCATGATCTGCGGCGTTGCCCGTCCAGGCGGTGCTGGTAGCCGGCCGGCAGGCCGATCGCCTGCGTGAAGCCGCTCGATCTCGCGCGACGGCGTCGCCCAGGACCTTCTTGCCGCTGCTCGAGGTTGGCCAGCACGGTGATCTGGCGCTGGCGGTTGTAGCGGTTGATCTCGACGGGCACGGCGCTGGGCACGACCTCGGCGACGTTGCGCAGCTCGACCGATGCTCCCGCTTGAGTCGAGGCACGGCCAGGTCGAGGATGCGGCTCGGGGTCGTTGCGGTACCGCTCGAAGAAGCGGACGGCGATGTCGTAGCGGTCGCTGCCGCGCGGAACTTGGCCGACGTTCACGCCGCCGATGGCCGCAGCGGATCGTGTCGGCGATGTCCAGCGGCGAGACGCCCAGGTCGGCCGCCCGCTCGCGGTTGACCAGGATGTTCGTCTCGGGCCTGCCCGTCTCGTAGGTGGTGTCCAGGTCCTTGTAAGCGCCGGCCTTCGTTCATGCGCTCGGTGAGCTGGTTGGCCAGATGCGCTCCAGCACGTCCAGGTCCGGCCCGCGCAGCTCGTACTGGATCTGCGGTCGCTTCATGCCGGCCGCCGCCCATGGGGTTGACCGCCTGCACGGAGATGCGGGCATCGGGCATGTCTGCCAGCGCGGTCGCGGACGTCTCCATGAACTGCTCCTGCGAGCGCAGCTTCTTCTTCAGGCGTCGGCCTTCTTGACGCATGCGCACGTAGATGCTGCCTTCGTTGACCTTCTGCAGCTCGTCGGCGCCGATGGAGTAGAAGACGTAGTCCAACTCCGGCATGGCCCTTGAGCCGGCCGCGGATGTCCTCCATGATCCCGCGCGTCCGCTCCAGCGACGAGCCCAGCGGGGCGCGCACGCATGATCTTGAACTCAGAGCGGTCCTCCTTGGGCATGAACTCGGACTTGATGAACCGCGCCAGGCTCAGGCTGCCGACGAAGACCGCGATGGCCAGCCACGACGATCAGCAGCCGATGACGCACGCAGAAGCGCAGCACGCGCTCGTAGAGCCGCTCGACCGCCTGGAACATGCCCTCCAGCGTGCGGAAGACCGCGTTGTGCTGCGTCTGCTTGCGCAGCATGCGCGACGGAAAGCATCGGGTCCAGCGTGAAGGAGACGAACATCGAGATCAGCACGGCGAAGGTGATGGTCATGCCGAAGGGGAAGAAGAACCGCCCGACGATGCCCTTGGTCATACGCCGTGGGCAGGAAGACGGCGACCACCGAGAGCGTCGTCGCCAGCACGGCCAGGCCGATCTCGTTGGTGGCGAACTGCCGCCGCGAAGCTCGCCGGCTTGCCCGCCTGCACGTGGCGCATGATGTTCTCCTGCACCACGATGGCGTCGTCGATCAGCAGGCCGATGGCCAGCGTCAGGGCCATCAGCGTCATCATGTTCAGCGTGAAGCCCATCACGGCCATCATCATGAACGTGGCGAGGATGGAGGTGGGCAGCACCAGCGCGCTGATGAACGTGCTGCGGAAGTTCAGCAGGAAGACCAGCACGGTGAACACGGCCAGCGCGCCGCCGACGATCAGGTGGTGATACACCTCGTTGACCGACTGCTGGATGTAGGTGGACGGAGTCGACGGTGATGTCGAGCTTGCACGCCCTGCGGGGCCAGTTCCCCGCGGAGCCGCGCGATCTCGGCCTTCACGTCGCTTGGCCACGCTGGACGGTGTTGGTGCCGCGACTGCCGCCGGACCTGCAGGGCGATGCCGGGCTTGTCGCCACGCTGCGAGTAGGAGCGCAGCTCCTCCAGGCCGTCCTCGGTGCAGCCCACGTCCTTGAGCCGGACGTGCCGCGCCCTGCCGCTGGGCGATGACCAGCTCGTCGAGCTCCTCGGCGCTCTGGAACTCGGCCTTGGTGCGGGTGACGACCTCGCTGAGCTCGCGTTTCGACGCCGCCCGCCGGGCATCTCGACGTGCTGGCGGTGCAGCGCCGTCCGCACATCCTGCACGGTCAGGCCGTTCTGCTTCAGCCGGTCGGGGTCCAGCCACAGCCAGAGCTTGCGGTCGCGCCCGCCGACGAGCTTGACCGAGCCGACGTCGCGGATGCGCTGGAGGCGCTCCTTGATCTGCTTGTCGGCCAGGTGGTAGAGCTCGCGGGCCGTCAGGTCGCCGCAGACCACGAGCGTCAGGATCGGCGCGGCGTCCAGGTCGAATTTCTCGATGACCGGATCCTCGACGTCCGTGGGCAGCTGCGCCCGGATCGGAGTTGACCCGCGCCTGCACCTCCTGGTAGGCCACGTCGATGTTCTTTTCGAGCTGGAACTCGACGTAGCACCAGCGAATAGCCCTCGGCGCTGGTGGAGCGCAGGGTCTTGATGCCCGAGAGCGTGTTGACGGCCTCCTCGATGATGTCGGTGACGCGCTTCTCCATCGTCTCCGGGTCCGCGCCGGGCAGCGTCGTGATGATGGAGACGATGGGGAAATCGACCTTGGGGAACAGGTCCACGCCCAGGCCCATCAACGAAACGATGCCGAAGACGATCATCGCGAGGATGACCATCGCGGTGAACACCGGCCGGCGGATGGCAACGTTGGAGATGAACATCGGTGCTCGCCTAATCCTTCCTCTGAAGGTCCCCCACCTTGGCGTCATCCTTGAGCATCTCGGCCGGCCCGCACACGACATCCTGCCCCGGCGCCAGCCCCGACTTGATCACGACGCTCTCGGTGAGGCGGTCGCCCACCTCCACCGGCGTGCGCGCCATTTTCCCATCCTTGACCATGAAGACAAACGTCTTGCCATCCCGGCTCACCACAGCGCGCGTGGGCACGATGACGGCCTCGTTTCGGCCGGCGAGAATCACCTCGACATTGACGAACGCGCCCGGCACAAGCTCGCCGCGCTGCTCGCCGGAAATCGCAATGCGAGCTACGAACGTGCCCTGGGCCGGATCGATGATGGGCACCACGCGCGTGACCTTGGTGACCAGGTCCGACTTCAGCAGCGGGCTCCGCAACACGATGGGCGTAACGCCGGCCTTGACGGATGCGTAATATGCTTCGGGCAACTGAATCTCCGCCTCCAACCCGTCCAGCGAGACCAGCTCAACCACATCCGCCGGCGGCATGTTCGTCAGGTAATCGCCGACGCTCTTGAATCGCCGTGAGATCACGCCCGAGAACGGCGCGGTGATGACCGTGTCCTTCAAGTCCACATCGGCAACAACGACGGCCGTCTGCGCCTGGGCCACCTGTGCCTGGGCAACCGCGCTCGGTGACGGTCGCCCCATTGCGGGCCTCGCGCAGCCGCGCCTCCACCGCCTCCCGCTGGAATCGCAGGACGCCAACCTCAGTCGTCACTTCCTCCAGGCGCCGCCTGGGCAACGTCTTCTCCACCTCCACCATGCGTTTGAATCGCTCTTCGTCGCGCTTGCGATCGACCATGCGGGCATCCAACTCGTCCAGCAGCGCCTTCGAGCGCCGCGATGCGCTCCTCGCGCGTCTGCGCGTTGACCTGCTCCTGGTTGGCTTCCGCCAGCTTCAGCCCCGCCTGCGCCACCTTCAGGGCATTCTGGAACGTCGTGTCGCGCAGGCGAAACAGCTCATCGCCCTGCTTCACGCTCATCCCCACATCCAGCATGCGCCCGGTCTCCTTGCCGTCGGCGTCCTTCTCCTTGCCGAACGCGGCGATGTGCCCCGACACCCGCGGCAGATGCGCGCTGAAGTCCCCGCAACAACCCGGCCCGTAGCGCTGATCTTCTGGTCGAGCATGCTCTGCGCACGAGCCAGCCACAGCGACTGCTGTTCCTCGGCTCGCGCCGCGGCCGCGATCGCCATGCCGATGACAATGGACAGGATTCTCGCGTTCATGGCTTGATGAAATCCTCCAGCGAAGGCAGTCCCAGCGGCGCCGACCATGCCGGGCGCGACGTCGGGCGCGTTGCAGCAGCCGTACGCTTCTCCGGCAGCGCCGCCGCCTCCAGCTCGTGCCAGGCGATCAGGTAGTCGGTCTGCGCGCGGTCGAGAATCGTCGATTGCGTGGTCAGGTCGGCCAGCGATCGCGCGGCGCCGGCCTCATCCTCCAGACCCTCGCGATACATGCTGACGATGCGCCGCAGCGCCTCGCGGCGGGCCTTCTCGAGGATGGCGGCCGCCTGGATCGTCTCCCACGCCTGCTGCACGTGCAGGCGGCGCAGCTCGACCTCGTAGAGCACGCCCAGCGACAGCAGCAGCGTGCGCTGCTCTTCGAGCGTCGCCGTCTTCTTGGCCAGCTCGTAGCGCCAGATCGTTCCGCCGCCATCCAGCAGCGAATGCGCGACGCTGAAGCCGAACAGGAAATAGGACGGGTTCACCAGCATCGTGTTGCTGGTCCAGTTGAAGCTGCCGATGCCGTCCACGCGCGGAAAAACTCGGCCGCCGCCTTGCGGATGTCGTTGGCCGAAATGTGCCGCTGCAGGTCCTGCGCCGACAACTCCGGCCGTGCGCACCAGCGCGCGATCCTCATACGCCGCCACCAGCGCTGGCACCAGGCGAAGGCGGCAGATCGGGCAGATCGGCATAGATATCGAACGTCGTCCCCGGCGGCAGCGACATGAACTGCGAAAGCCCCAGCCGCGTCTGTGCACCCGCCGCGCCGCCAGCGCATGCTCCAGCGATGCCTGGGCCACCGCCGCCTCCACCAGCGCCGTGTCCGCCCGCACCGCCATCTTCTCCTTCTCCAGGCTCCGCGCGATGCGCAGCACCTCCTGCCCGGCCATCAGCGCGAGCCTCAACATCCTCTCCTGCCGCACCGCGCCCGCATGCAGCGCATAGGCGATTCGCACATCCCGCCGCAGAAGCTGCTCGGATCGCGCCAGCAGCAACTGCTCCTGGCGGCGGCGGTCCAGCGAGTTCTGGTACGCATAATAGGTAATGCCCCAATCCAGCGCGGGCACGATGCCCGAGGTGGTGAGTTGCTTCGTGCGCGTGGTCCTGGAACGCCACGTCGGCGGGCTGATTTGAACCGGATCCTGTCGTGCCGCCCAGTTTCACCAGCGGCTTGTTGCTCTGCTGCACATCCTGATAGCTCAGCGACGCCTTGGGCAACATGCCCGAGAACGCCAGCCGCACCTGCTCATCCTGCAGCGCCAGCGCCAGTCGCTTCACCGACAGATCGAGACTGTTGGCGACGGCCTGCTCCTCGCATTGGCCTTCCGTCAGCGGCCGATCGAACTTCGCGGCCGCCCGACGCGAGTCGAGCATCTTCTCAAACCGCGCGATCTCCTCCGATCGCTGCACGGGCCTGGAATTGCACCCAATGGGAATCGTCGCGAAGAGTAAAAACACGAAGACGCGAAGACACGAAGAGGAAGCGGATAGCAAATACCCGTCTCGACAATGGAATGTCGAGCTACGTAGCTCGACATTCCAATGTCGAGGTGGCTTGACTGCTTGCTCGTGAAAGGGCAGAGAATGGCTCGAAGACCGATTCATTTTCGTGCCTTCGTGCCTTCGTGGTGACAATCGCCTTCAGCTCCGATACCGCCGGCCATCAGCCCCCAGACCCGTTTCACCTGCTGCTCGACGCTCGTGGGCGCCTCGCTGAGCACCCATTGCTCGACGAAGCTTGTCGCGACGGCCTCCATGAACTCCTGCAAGACATTGATCGACAGATCATCGCGCACATGCCCCTGTTTCTGGGCGTCGCGCAGCACCTGTCCCTCGATCGCCTTGTAGCGCTCGTAGCCCTCCTGCACGGCCCCGCCCAGCTTCTGCCGGATCGCCAGGTGCCGCATGGGCATCGCCCGGAAGAACATCCCGAAGAACGGCCGATGCTGCTCGACATACCGCCAGAACGCGACTATACCGGCGCGAATCCGCCGCGCTGGCTCATTGGGCTTGTTGATCTGCTCGATCGCCTGCGCGTACATCGCCTCGGCGTGCCGGCCGCAGATCGCCCTCAGCAGCGCCTCCTTGTTTTTGAAATAGAGGTAGAACGTCCCCGTCTGCGCAGCCGGCCGCAGCCGCTATCTCCGCCATGGTGGCCTTTTCATACCCCTTCTGCACCATCTCGCGCTCGGCCGAGTTCAGCATCGCCTCCACGGCGGTGTCGCGGAGTCGCTGGCGCAGAGTGGGTGCGGCGTCGGTCATCATCGACCGGACATTATGGATGAAGCAGGTTCATTGTCAAGATTGTTATTTCAAAACATGAACTGAGTTCATTTCGCCCATCCCCGCCTCTTATGCAGATCGGCCTCGATCTCCGATAGGACCTGTTCGGCAGGAATCCCGGGCGTGCCCCGCTCATCCGCCCTGGCGATTCGCCGGTCAACCTCCTCGCACCACTCCCGCTCGATGGACGCCTGCTCCTTGGCCGTCACGTTCTGCCATATCCGCTCGGCAAGTTCGGCCCGCTCATCAGGTGCAAGCGACATCGCTGCCCGCGAGACTTGATCCAGTTGCTGGCTCATGATCGTCCAGGCCTCCAGCCATCACTATATCGGGCCGGGCGGAAGGGGTCCACGTGAAACGGATGCACCCATCACGACCCTTGTTCACTAAATCCCAAGCCTGTGAAGTTCCGGCGTGTCTTGCCCGACGTATACCGGGACAAGGCTCGTATAGCGGGTGAAGAGTTGGAAGACCCCGCTGTCCGTGTCCAGGACAATCGTCCAGTTGAACGTTACCGCGAGGTTCTCCCGCGATGCGAAGGTGAGCGAGGCGTAGACATGCTGGTCGGCCGCTTTCAACGCGACCGTCGCTCCACCACGGCTGCGGCCATCCCATGTTTCGGTTGAGTAGCCCCAGGACAAATCGCGCTTCGTCGCGGGGGTGCTTACGGGGCCAAACGACCTGCATTCGAACCCGCCGGGCACCAACGCGAAGCCGTTCCCAATTGCAGCTTTGTTCAGATCTCGCATCACCGCCAGGAGCTTGAGCCGTACATCGGATGCCGGCCGGGTTTTGGGCTTGAATGTGTGATGCCCATGCCTGAACATGACCTGATACTTGGAGGAGTGCGAGTGCTCGTCTCCTGAATATCCGTCCTTCGTCCACCCGGCATCGAAACAGGAATCTTGCAGGGCCACGATCGCTTCGAGTTCGCCGATATGCGAATCCACCTTCTTCGCCCGACCCGTGGCGCAGATGGCCTGCACGATCAGCCACGCGAACACCATTGGCGGCAGCACGACCAGCCCAATGAGCAATGCTCTTCTCATCATCCACCTTGTGAGTTCATTCTACATCAAATTCGCGCTCCAACCCAGAATCGATGCCGAATGTGCCATCCGTCCCTCTGCGCCTCTGCGGTGACACCCCTCAATTGGCGAATCCGCCCCTCCACCGCTACAATCGCACCGCCATGAGCCTTCGCGTCCACAACAGCCTCACGAAACAGAAAGAACTCTTCGAGCCCGTCCGCCCCGGCAAGGTCGGCATGTATCTCTGCGGGCCGACCGTCTACAAGTCGCCGCACATCGGCCACATGGTCGGGCCCGTCATCTTCGACGCCATCAAGCGCTACCTCCAGTACAAGGGCTTCGAGGTCACCTGGATCGTCAACATCACCGACGTCGAGGACAAGCTCATCGACGCCAGCCAGAAGACCGGCCAATCCGTGCAGGCGCTGGCCGACAAATACACGGCCGAATACATGCAGTGCCTCGCGCTGCTCGGCATCGACGGCATCGACCGTTTCCCCAAGGCCTCCGAGCACATGGCCGAGATCACCGGCATCGTCACGAAGCTCATCGAAAAAGCCCACGCCTACGTCGCCGACGGCAACGTCTGGTTCGACGTGGCCAGCGACAAGGACTACGGCAAGCTCTCCCACCGCAAAGTCGAGGAGCAGGAATCCGGCACGCGCGTAACCGAAGCCTCCGGCAAGCGAAATCCGGCCGACTTCGCCGTCTGGAAATCCGCCAAGCCCGGCGAGCCCGCGTGGGATTCGCCCTGGGGCAAGGGCCGCCCCGGCTGGCACATCGAGTGCTCGGCCATGTCGATGAAATACCTCGGCGAAACCTTCGACTTCCACGGCGGCGGCATGGACCTGCTCTTCCCCCACCACGAAAACGAGCTGGCCCAGTCCGAGTGCGCCACCGGCAAAACCTTCGCCAAATTCTGGCTGCACAACGGCCTGACGCGCATCCGCACCAAGCTCCCCAGCGGCCAGTGGGCCGACGAGAAGATGAGCGGCAGCATCGGCAACGTCGTCTCCGCGCACGATCTCATCGAGCAGCACGGCCCGGACGTCCTGCGCTACCTCTTGCTCAGCACGCACTATCGCCGGCCGATCGAATTCACCGACGAGGTCATCTCCAACACGAAGAAGGCGCTGGCCGTCTTCCATCGCCTCTCCGAGCGCACCGACCGCCTGATGAGCCAGAAACTCCCCGAGAACGCCCCCGACATGGACCAGATCGCCGGCACGCTGCTCGAGTCCGATGTCGGCCATTTCCCCCGCGCCGTGATGAACTTCAAGATGAAGTTCCTGGAGATGATGGATGACGACTTCAACACGGCCGGCGCCATCGCCGTGAAGCACGAGCTGGCCGGCGAGATCAACAGCTTCATCGAGCAGAACCACATCGAGCGCGACCGCCAGCCCGACATGCTCCAGGCCGTCTCGGCCGCCGCGGCCACGCTCCGCAAGCTCGGCCAGCTCCTGGGCCTCTTCCGCAAGGACTTCTCGCCCAAGGCCCAGAGCGGCGACACAGCACTGGTCGACAGCCTCGTGAAACTGCTGGCCGACCTGCGCAACGCCGCCCGCAAAGACAAGAACTTCGCCCTGGCCGACGCGGTCCGCAAAGGCCTGGCCGACATCGGCATCACGCTGGAAGACCGGCCAGATGGAACGGTCTGGCGGAGGTAAATCCGTAGTCCGTTGTTGACGGTGGCACGAGCCGCCCTCGGCCGTGCGGCGATCATCGCGGCCGGGGGCGGCACGCTCCACATGCCCCGGCGGCGGGACAGAGATGGGTTCGTTCCGCAGGGGAGATTGCGCGGGAGAGGGGGGCGGATCCGCAAGCTCTGGCGCGACGGGAGGTTGCGGAATTGGGGCGGGAGGATCGGTGGGTTCGTTCGGCTCACTTTCACCACGGAGGCGCGGAGACACGGAGGAAGGGTCTGGGGTTCGGGGGTCAGGGTTCAGGATTCAGGATTCGGGGTTCAGGGTTCAGCTCAGGGCTCAGGGTTTTGGGTTCAGGGTTCAGGAATCGAGATTGGAGATTGGAGGATTCGGATTGAAGGGCAGGGATTTCGGCGTCGGCGGTGAGGATGGGGTTGGGGAGGATCATGGTTCCTTTCGTTGGGTCTCCACATCTACCGGGCTGCTGCGCAAATCGGTTCGCGCGGGCGAGACATGGCGCAACGGTGGCGGCGGTTTTGGCGGGAATGCGAGGGATTTGGCGGACCGGGGAGATCGATGTGCGCAGTGCGCGTGTGGCGGGGCCGAGCCGAACCCCGCGGAAGGCACCGGCTTTGCTCGGCGTCGATGCTGGACAACAGGGGCAAGAGAGGCGTGATAAGGCTGATGATCTGGGCGTGATGGCTATTGGTATGTTGCTATCAGCCGCTCATTCGCCGGCAGCTTCGACTCATCCAGCCCATCCCGCAGATGCCTCGACCTATACCACCGCGCCACGTCTCGAGTCCGCCTGTCTTCTGCACGTCAGCGGTGTGCGTAGTGCGTCATTTCTTTCCGCCCCGGACACTCACGCCGCGACTTGGTAGAGATACTTCTGGAACCCGGCAAAGACCCTGCCGATTTCGTCGGGCTTGCCCAGGTCGGCCACGGCGTCGGCGATCGAGTCGTGGTATTTGAGGCGGAGCAACGGTGTCAGTTTCTCCTGGTCGAGTTCCTCCACGCCGACCCTGACGTAATGGGACAGGACGAAGTCGAGGAAAGCCTGCTGTTTGGCGCCGAAACGCTCGCTGATATGCACTCTCGCGTTGGCGGCCCGAACCTCGCGGGTGAGTGGCGCCATGGCGTACGCCACGTGGGCGAGCACGTCGAACAGGTCGCTCTTCTCCGCGTCAACGATCTTCTGCATCTCGGTGAGTTGGTCGTGGCCAAACCCGCTCTCGGCAAGCCCCTGCAATAGCTTCCTGCGCGTGTCGGGAACGCTCCAGATGGCGCGGAGTTCCGCTTCATCCTTGAAGAAGTCCGGCAGCTTGCCGAAGAGCAGTTCCATGAACTGTTGCGCCGACATCGGCGTGCCGTCGGGGTGCCAGAAGCTGGTCATCATCATGTGCTGGATGGTGCGGGCCTTGCCGTCGGCGAGCTTTACTTTCGCCTTCGCCCTCTTTTTGCAGACGCACGGCCTCTGGCCGCATTTCGGGCATGGTTCCGGGTCGCAAACACAGGGCTGCTTCCCGCACACGGGGCATGGCTGCGGCGCCGTCTTCGGGCATATGCATGGCTGGCAACCGCATTGGGGGCAAGTCTCCGGCTCGATGGGCTCGCCGTCCCATTCCGGGTCGCTGAAATGGTGGTGCGCCTTCACGAAATCGTAGATCGTGAAGTAATCCTTGCCGTCGTACAGCCGCGTGCCGCGCCCGATGATCTGCTTGAACTCGATCATCGAGTTGATCGGGCGCATGAGCACGATGTTGCGGATGTTGCGGGCGTCCACGCCGGTGGAGAGCTTCTGCGAGGTGGTCAGGATCGTCGGGATGGTCTTCTCGTTGTCCTGAAAGTCGCGCAGGTGCTGCTCGCCCAGTTCGCCGTCATTGGCCGTCACGCGCTGGCAGTAGTTCGGGTCTTTGCTGGCCTTCAGTTGGTTGATCAGGTTGCGGACGGCCAGCGCGTGGTCCTGCGTTGCGCAGAAAACCAGCGTCTTTTCGTTCGGGTTGATCTGCTCCATGAACAGCTTCACCCGGTGCGCCTCGCGTTCCTTGATCTCGATGATCCTGTTGAAGTCCGGCTCCGTGTAGCGCTTGCCCGCCTCGATCTCGCCCTCGATCAGCCTGTCATCCGCCGTATAGACATACTCATCCAGCGTCGTCTGAATCTGCTTCACGCGAAACGGCGTCAGGAATCCGTCGTTGATGCCGTCCTTGAGCGAATAGATGTAGACCGGGTTGCCGAAATGGGCGTAGGTGTCCACGTTGTCTTTGCGTTTGGGCGTGGCGGTCAGGCCCAACTGCACGGCCGGGGCGAAGTATTCGAGAATGTCGCGCCAGGTGCTCTCATCGTTCGCGCCGCCGCGATGGCACTCATCAATGATGATGAAGTCGAAGAAGTCCGGCGGATATTCGCCGAAGTAGGGCGAGGGCTTGCCGCCTTTCGGCGGCCCACTCATGAACGTCTGGAAGATCGTGAAGAACAGGCTGCCGTTCTTGGGCACCTTGCCCTTTTTGCGGATGTTGTCCGGCGCGATCCGCACCATCGCGTCCTCGGGGAACGCGGAAAAGGCGTTGTAAGCCTGATTGGCCAGGATATTGCGATCCGCCAGGAACAGAATGCGCGGGCGGCGCGACGGCTCGCCGGTGAGGTTCCAGCGCGAGTGAAACAGCTTCCAGGCGACCTGAAAGGCGATGAACGTTTTGCCCGTGCCCGTGGCCAGCGTGAGCAGGATGCGCGACTGCCCGGCGGTGATGGCTTCCAGCACCCGCGCGATGGCGATGTCCTGGTAATAGCGGCTGGGGTGCGAGCCGCCCTTGTCCTCGAAGGGCACCTCGGCAAAGCGATCGCGCCACGCATTCGGCTGGGCGAAGGTTGCCTTCCAGAGTTCCTCGGGCGTGGGATACTGGGCGACCTCGCCCTCCTGGCCGGTCTGCATGTCGATAGCGTAGATGCCTTGGCCATTGGTGGAATACGCGAAGCGCACGGCCATCTTGCCGGCGTAATCCTTCGCCTGCGCTACGCCCTCGGTCGGCTCTTCATCCCACGCCTTGGCCTCGGCCACGGCCAGCCTGGTGTTGCGATACTCCAGCACGTAATCAGCGATGAGCGGCTTGCCGCGCCGGCCGCGGCCTTCGATCCGGCCGGGCGTGATGGCGTACTCCCGTCGGATGCGGCTGCCGTTGACGACGCCCCAGCCTGCCGCCGCAAGGGCGGGATCAATGTGCTCGGCTCGGGTTTCGGATTCGTTCATGGCTCCTCCGCCTTTCCAGGTTTCCCGGGCTTGGGCAGCCTCTTCGCTCGATCCTCAAGCTCTCTCAAGGATTCGGCCTCCAACTGCTCCCGGCGGCGGGCGGCGAACTGATCGTACTCGGCCCTCGCCTTTTCGTCGGCCGCCTCGCGGCTCACTTTCCCGGCATCGGGCAGCACGTTGCGGTCATTGAACCGCAGGAACTCGTCCAGCCGGGTCTGCCAGTCGCCAAGAAAGATCTGCTTGCGGCGGCGGGCCTGATCTTCGGCGTAGTCCAGGAACATCACCACGATCCGGTTCAGTTCCTCGATCTCCTCCTGGCGCAGGTAATTCTTGGCGATCGTCACATCCCCCTTCCGCACCACGCCGCCCTTCCAACTGGTCAGCCCCATATTGGCCTGGTCGGCGTCGGCCCGTTCGGCGATCAGTTCCGGCGCTGTCTTGCCGGTGGCCGCAAAATGCAGCTTGTTCTGCACGGTCTGAAAGACCTGTTGCGTCTGTGGTTCGGCAGGCTGATAGTCGGCCGCCAGCGCCAGGATCTCCCGCACCCGCAGATACATCCGCTTCTCGCTGGCGCGGATATCGCGAATCCGCTCCAGCAACTCATCGAAGTAGTCCGGCACGCCCGGCCCGGGCGGGTTCTTGAGCCGCTGGTCGTCCATGGTGAATCCCTTCACCAGGTACTCGCTCAAGCGTGCGGTTGCCCATTGGCGGAACTGCGTGCCGCGCGGGCTGCGAACGCGGTAGCCGACGGCCAGGATGGCAGGCAGGCTGTAGTGCTCGATCTCCCGAGCGACCTCACGCGAGCCCTCTAATCGAACTATTCGGAATTTCCGAATAGTTCCCGCCGCCGGCAACTCGCCATCCTCGTAAATCCCTTTCAAATGCTCGTTTACGGTCGGCACCGAGATCTGGAACAACTCCGCGATCAGCGCCTGCGTCAGCCAGAGCGTCTCGTTCTCAAACCGGCACTCGATGCGCGTCCCGCCATCCTCGGTCTGATACAGGATGATGCTGGATTGGGGCATGGCGTTGTCGGACATGGGTTCTCCTACAGTTCTCCGGTGAAGGCCTGGTGCAGCAGCGTCTTCTTCAACGCCTCCAGCGCGGCGAGCTTGCGATCATAGAGGGAGGCGAGACGCTGGGTTTCTTCGCGGACGTTGTCGAGCCGGGCAACGATTGTTTGCTGTTCTTTAAGCGACACAGGAAAACGAACTGATTCGTTGGACAGAATCGTAGCGTTAATGTTTGCCTGGTTGATCGACTTGGAGGCCTTCTTCTTGACGCTGATTTGGAACCGTTCCGAGTTCATAAAGTAGTTCAAGAGAGCGGGCAGCATCACGTTCGGCTTCAGGAGAACTCTGACCAAATACGACGCGAAACAATAGTCGCCCTCCAGTTCAAAGATGCCTGTCTTGCCGACCAGTTCGAAACTGTTCGTCCGATTAAACAAAACGTCTCCGGCCTGAAGCTTATATTTGTCGAATTCGGCTCGGTTGATGTCTGCGAACTTCATTCGCCCGGTGTCGATCAGACGCCCGCCTTGAACCTCACCCATGCGGAAGATCTTGAAGCCTTTGCCTTCCTCGTTCATCGGCTCGGAAAGGCCATACTGAGTCTCAGCAACATCACCGAGTCGCCTCTCCACCCACCCCTCGCCGCGTTGGGCGAAGACGGATTGGAGGTGACTTTCGAAGAGGGCGCGGGCGTTTTGGAGGTTCTTTGCGGCATTGGCTTTGGCGGTGGCGATGCCCGCAAACGCTTCGTCGAGGATGCCGACGATCCGCCGCTGTTCAAGGAGCGGGGGCATGCAGACCGGCAAACCGAGAATGTCCTCACGGGAGAGCCCTGGAACGGTCTGCGCCACTTCCCATCGACTGGAAATGCTCGAATTGCCAACCGAGGAAAGCATATACGAAGCGAGGATCTGCGTGCGTTACTCGAACGGCCATCAACTGGCGGCTGATTGCAGCGATGTCAGCATTCAGCAGATTGATCTTGCCTACCCCGGCCCCTTTCACAGTGATCAGGATGTCTCCACGCTGTGCCAATGCCTGTGGGCGCTCAGTCCATCTTGAGATGACCGGGTTCGATGGGCCGAAGTCTGCAGGCCCGGTAAGATAGCCGATGCCTCTGGACTTGGTGTTGTAATCCTTCGGCTCAAGATGCCGGCCGGAAACCAGCATGCACAATTCTCCGAGGTTCCTCTTCTGCCATTCCTTCTTCATAGCAGCCCCCCGATCGTCGCCAGCACTTGCGCGCTCCCGGCGTCGAAAGCAGCGACCCGTTGACGGTTAGCAATTGACCGCGACAAGAACGCCATGCTTGTCCATTCTCCATTGTCCATTGTGCATCGCGTTTCACTCATCGCCGGGCTCCCGGTCTTCGTCCCACATGTCGCGGTAAATGCGGATGTATTCGGCCGTGGCCATCGGGTCGATCTCGAAATAATAACGGCAGAGCCTCTTGAACAGGAGCAGCACGTCGGCATCGAAACAGAAGCCGAGCATGCGATCCAGCACCTTCTCAATGTGGCGGGGGTCGCGGCATCGGGTCTGAATGATGGCGTCCAGCTCCAGCTCGCAGCTCCGTTCGGCTTCGCGAGCCAAACGTTGCTGCGCGGCGGCCAGGTTGCGAAAGGGTTGGAGGTCGGCGTCGTTCATTCGGTGTGCCATCGCCTTTGGCAACTCTCCGGGTTGCCGTCGAAGTTCACTCAGCTTACCTCGAATGCTTCCTTCTCGCTATAGATGCGATTGCGTTTCAGTGCAATTTCGTCTTGACTCAGAATGCAATAGATGCGAGAATCCACGGCGATGGCGGTGACGGTCACAATAACGCCTGCTGCAAAGACCGAACTGGAATCGGTGCCGCTGATCATCCGAAATCGAATCACTGGTGTTTTTGATCGCCTGGCCAGATGGCCGGCGGTGAGCGGCGTCAAGCCGCTGCGCGGTGATTTGCACGGCCGCTATCGCATCCGAACCGGCGACTACCGCATAGTCTTCACCGTCTCTGAAGGGGGTCAGACCGTGACCGTGTGGAAGATCGGGAATCGGAGGACCGTTTACGATTGATGGCAGTACGGCCGCTGGATCGCTTCGGCCAGGAGATTCCTATGACACACGCGACGTTGAACATGAATGGAAAGACCTTCGTTCTGGTGCCCCAGGTTGAATATCGCAGGATGACCGCCGCGCGCCGCCATGCCTGATTTCCCAGCGGCGGACGCCGATGGAAACTTCCCGGCAGCCCAAACGGGCCGGGTGTCTATTGCCCGGGAAATCATTCGCAGACGCGACGCGGTTGGTCTTTCACAGAAAGCCCTGGCGGCGGCGGCGGGCATACGGGTCGAAACGCTGAATCGAGTCGAGAAGGCCAGGGTCACGGCGGATACCGCGACCATTGCGAAAATTGACCGGGCGCTAAAGCGGGCCGAGCGATGAATCCGCTTGGTTCCTAAACCCGTTGAATTCGACGGGTTTGAGTACCGCGGCGGCGGGCAAGTTCAACCGGTTACAACCTGTAACCACTTCCGTCCTTCTTCATAGCAGCTCCTTGATCCTCCCCAGCACCTTGGCGCTCTCGGCATCCAGCGCGGCGATCTCGGCCATGATCTCCTCCGGGCTGCGGTGCTTCACTTCCTCGCCGCCGTTGGGGTTCTTCACGGAGAGGTCGAAGGTTGTCTTGTCGATGATCTTTACATCCACGCTCCAACTCTTGGGCGATTCGGCGAGGTTCTTTTGGAGCTTCACGAACTCGGCAAGGTCGTCGTCGCTAAGTGGGTTGGTCTTGCCGAGATTCCGGCCGGGGTCGAGCTGGTAGAACCACGTCTTGCGGGTGGGTGCGCCTTTCTCAAAGAACAGCACCACGGTCTTCACGCCCGCGCCCTGGAACGTGCCGCCGGGGCAATCCAGCACGGTGTGCAGGTTGCAGCTTTCCAGCAGCAGCTTGCGCAGGCTGACCGAGGCATTGTCGGTGTTGGAGAGGAATGTGTTCTTGATGACCACGCCGCCGCGGCCGCCGGCCTTGAGCATCTTGATGAAATGCTGCAGGAACAGGAACGCCGTCTCGCCGGTGCGGATGGGGAAGTTCTGCTGGACTTCCTTGCGCTCCTTGCCGCCGAAGGGCGGATTGGCCAGCACCACGTCGAAGCGGTCTTTTTCCTGAATATCGGCGAGGTTTTCGGTGAGGGTGTTGGTGTGGAGGATGTTGGGGGCATCAATGCCGTGCAGGATCATGTTCATGATCGCAATCACGTACGCCAGCGACTTCTTCTCCTTGCCGTAGAACGTGCGCTCCTGGAGCGTCGTCAGGTCCCTCGTGGTGAGGTCGCCCCCGGCCTTCATGTAGTCGAATGACTCGCAGCGGAAGCCCGCCGAGCCGACCGCGCCGTCGTAGATCCTCTCGCCGATCTTCGGTTTCACCACGCGCACGATGGCGCGGATGAGCGGGTGCGGCGTGTAATACTCGCCGCCGTTGCGGCCGGCGTTGCCCATGTTCCTGATCTTGGCTTCGTAGAGGTGGGAAAGCTCGTGCTTCTCGGTCTGCGAGCGGAAGCGCAGCTCGTCGATGTGGTCGATGATCTCGCGCAGATTGTACCCGCTGGTGATCTTGTTCTTGATCTCGCCGAAGATCTCCCCGATCTTGTATTCGATGGTGTTGGGGCCGCTGGCCTTCTGCTTGAATCCGTGCAGGTAGGGGAAGAGCTTCTGATTGACGAAGTCGCGCAGGTCGTCGCCCACCAGCGCGTGGTTGTGATCGAGCTTGCCGTCCTTGCCCTTCGGGGCGGCCCAGGTTTCCCAGCGGTAGGGTTTGTCGAGGAGGTAGCTGTATTTGTGGCCGTCGAGGGCGGCTTCATCCGCCCGGTCCTGCTCCAAGCCGTCAAGATACTTGAGAAACAGCAGCCAGGAGGTCTGCTCGGTGTAGTCGAGTTCCGTGGTGCAGCCGGCCTCTTTCCAGAGGACATCGTCGATGTTCTTGAAGGCTTGTTCGAACATGAATGACAGCAGTTTAGGAGAACGGTGGGTCGATGCAATGGACGAGGCTAACGAGGCTCCCCGACACCGCCCGCAACACCGCCTGCCCATCCCCCCGGAAATACCGCGACCGCTTCAGGTTGCCCCACACGATCGAACAAGAGACGCGGCCGGGGCGGCTCGCTCCACGCGCATGCATCAACAGCGGCGGGACGCCGCTGCCACTCTCCCACCGTGCGTCGCGCACTGCGCAAACGCGCCCGATCCGCGCAACACCACCGGTATCTATAGAGGGGCCGCTCGCCGCGACATCGCCGCCCGACGGCGCGCGGCCGACGCCCCAGTCGTCACCAACGAGCCACCATGCTCACCTTGCCTCCCAGCACGACCGCACTCACCCGGCCGGCCCGGCCGGCGGAGAAACCCTGCGCCGGCATCAACCTCCCCGTGCAAAAACGGACTCAACTCTGCAAGAACGAACCCCGCCTTCTACATCTGTGCTCATCCGTGTCCATCTGTGGTTCCGCTCCTGCGAAACGAACCCACCGCGGCTTCGTCGCTCCGTCGCTGCTTCAGCAATCACACCGCCGCCGCTTTCCCCGCCGCGAACAGCCGCTTGGCCTCGCCCACCAGATAGAAGCTCCCCGCGATGCAGATCAGGTCTTCCTTGGTCACCGCGCGATTGGCGATCTCCATCGCATCCTTCAGCGTCGGCGCCACCTGCGCCATCTTCCCATACAACTCGACGTACCGCGCGGCCAGCTCTTCCGGGTCGGCCGTCCGCACCGAGTCGATCTTGGTGAAGATCACCTTGTCCGCCCCGCTGGTGATGCGCTCCAGCATGCCGGGGATGTCCTTGTCGCCGCAGCAGCCGAAGATCACCACCATCGAATCGTACGGGATATGCTGGCCGATGGCCCGCATCATGGCATCCAGGCTCGCGGCGTTGTGCGCGCCGTCCACGATCACGCGCGGATTCTGCGAGATGACTTCCATCCGCCCGGGGATGTTGGTCTTGGCCAGGCCTTCCATCGCCTTGGCGTCGGTGATGTTGAAGCCGCGCATCTTGAGCTTGTCGAGAATCGACAGCGCCAGCCCGCAGTTGATCGCCTGATGCTCGCCCAGCAGCGGCACCGACAGGTGCTCGAATCGGCTGTTGGGCGTGGTCAGGCAGATGCGGTTGTGCGGGCCCTGCATGCGCGAAGATTCAAAGCGATAGCTGAACTCGATGCTCTTGCCGCACACGTCGAACGGCGCGCCGACCTTCTCGGCGTGCCGCCGAAGCACATCCTCGACGCCCGGCTCCTGCATGACCGTCACCGCGGGAATGCCGGCCTTGAAGATCCCCGCCTTCTCCTCGGCGATCTTGGGCAGCGTGTGCCCAAGCTGCTGCATGTGGTCCTTGGAGATCGACGTGATGGCCGTCACCTCCGGCTTGATGACGTTCGTGGAATCCAGCCGCCCGCCGAGGCCCGTCTCGACGACGGCGATCTCCACCTTGTGCTCGGCGAAATACTTGAACGCCATCGCGGTGATCACGTCAAAGAACGTCGGCAGCGGCCGCATGCGCATGACGATCGGCTCGATCAACCGCGCCAGACGCGCAAAATCTGCCTGCGAGATGTCTTCGCCGTTGATCTGGATTCGCTCGCGCATGTCCAGCAGGTGCGGACTGGTGTAGAGGCCCACCCGATAGCCGCACGCCCGAAGCATCGCGGCCGTCATGGCGCAGGTCGATCCCTTGCCTTTGGTGCCGGCGACGTGAACGCTCTTGAACTGCTCGTGGGGGTTGCCCAGTCGGCGCAGCAAGCTCCGCATCCGATTCAGATCAAAATTGTCGGAGTTGTAGCGGACGATGCGCAGCCGCTCGTAGTCCGTCAAAGTAGCCAGAAACCGGAGCGCTTTAGCATACGCATTACCTTGGGTCACGGCCGGCGACACTTTCACTTCAACGTGATGGCGATGTGTTTCCCCGTGCCGAATTGTTTTCCTCACGCGACGCTCCCGCGTCGGGGCCGTGGGTCGCTTGCTGCCGCGTTTTTCTTTGGTTCGCACGGGCATAGAGCGCCATTGTACCTGACCGCGATTGCCGTTTCAAATCTTGTATACAAGTAACGCCGCATACAACATTTACAGCAATCAACGCCCCTGGCGCCCAGTCCTTGTCGTGAGCTTGCTTGCGCTATGGATTACGCTCTCGTCACGGACGAGCGATCGACCATTGCAAGGTGCTCCATCGCCATCCGCGTGCTATCCAGCGCCGACTCCACGCTCACCCTCGTCTTCGTCCGCCCGCTTGAGACGGTGCTGATAACATCGTCAATCTGCGCCTGATAGGGCGATGCGCCCTGAAGCGCAGCGGGCTGGTCGAACCACCTTCGACAATCATCACGGCCGCCCCCTGGATCGAATCGCAATAGACCGTGCCGCGATCGAACTCCAGGCTGAAGGCATATCGCAGTGGATAGCCTATCTGCCGGTCCCACCGCCCGTGGAGCTGAACCTGAGCGCCGTTGTCGTAACTCCATGTCGCTTCGATGCTCACGGGCAGGCCGTTGGCGATCCGGCCAGTCGCGGCGATACCCTCCGGCCGGCCGCAGATCATCAGCGCCGCGTCAATGTCCAGCACGTGGGTGTCGAGGATCACGCCGCCGCTCTTGCCGCCATCGAGCATCCAGTCGTTGGCCGACCACGCCGGCCGGCCAGACTCGCGCACGAATCGCCCGTATCTCAGCTCGCCCAATTCCCCGCGCTCCACCAGATACTGAGTCTCAACGTATTGCCCCCAGTAGCGCAGCACATGTCCCACGTGCAACAGCCGGCCGGCGCTGCTCGCGGCCGCCGCCATCTCCTTCGCCTGCGCCAGCGTTCGCGCCATCGGCTTCTCGACGAAGACATGTTTGCCGGCCGCCAACGCCGCCAGGGCAATCTCGCAATGCGTGTCCGTCGGCGTGCAGATATCGACCAGCTCGATCTCGGGATCGGCGACAACCTCCTGCCACGTATCGCAGAAGGCGATGCCATCGACGCTCAACTCACTGACGCCGAATGGTAGATGCCCCTTGGCCAGCGGCCCGCCCTCGCGGCGGATCGGATCGCGCGTCACCACCCGGCGCACCTGGCACTTCGCGTTGCCGCGATAGCACTCCAGGTGCGTTCGTCCCATAAAACCAAAGCCGACGATGCCGACATTGACCACGGCCAAAGCTCCAGAAGGTGAGGCGGCTTCAGTATACAATACACCCGAGATTGCGCGTGCTCTGGCATCGCCACGGCCGGCGCCTATAATTTCCGGCGGGCCGTGGTTCCATTGGCAGGAATGGCAGTGGCCCTGAGGCAGCTCAGGTACGTTGTGATGCACGCATTACAGCACATTCCCGAAGGCGCAATGCCGGCCGGAGTATCGGCCGGCGGCGGGTGTGTTGCGCTCAATGCCAATGTCCTGGTGCTCAACAAGTTCTACCAGGCGATCCGGGTCATCAACGTCAAGCGCACTTCTCGCTGCTCTGCCGCAAGCTGGCCGAGGTCATTCACATCGAGGCCGACGCCCACGGCATCAGCAAGTGGGCCAACTACAACCTGGAGAGCTGGCAGGAGGTCTCGCAGGCCAAGGCCACCTTTGAGCCGGATGAGTACGACTGGATCCACACCGTGCGATTCCAGATCGCCGTGCCGCGTATTATCCGCCTGTTGGGCTATGACAAGCTGCCCCGGCAGGATGTGAAGTTCAACCGCCGCAACATCTACGCGCGCGACTCCAACCGCTGCCAGTATTGCGGCAAGAAGCACCCGACGCCGGAGCTGTCGCTGGACCACGTGATCCCGCGCAGCCAGGGCGGCCGGACCACGTGGGAGAACATCGTCTGCTGCTGCGTGCGCTGCAACGTGCGCAAGGGCGGCCGCACCCCCGACCAGGCCGGCATCAAGCTCATCGCCAAGCCCATCAAGCCTCGGCGCAGCCCGGTGATCTCGATCCGGCTGGCCGACGACCGCTACTGGAGCTGGAAGCAGTTCCTGGATGACGCTTATTGGACCGTGGAGCTGAAGTAGGGTGGGCGGTACTCCGCCCACCGCGGTGGGCGGAGTACGCCCACCCTAAATGACTTTCGGGCGATCCTCGCCCCGCGATTCCGCGCATCGCTAATCGAGCGTAGAATGAGGCGATGTACCGGATCGCGTTTACGCCCGAGGCCATTGGCGATCTCGATGAAATCCGCATATACGATGCTCGCAGAATCGTCGCCGAAACCGAAATCCAGCTCATGCAGGAGCCGGCAACCCCGACCAGAAACCGCAAGCGGCTCCGTCCGAACCAATTGGCCGAATGGGAGCTGAGAATCGGGGAGTTTCGCGTGTTCTATGATATTGTCGCGAGTGATCTGGTGGTTCGAATCGTGGCCGTCGGTAGCAAGTTGGGCAATCAGTTGTTCGTTCACGGAGAAAGGTACGACCTTTGAAAACGATTGATCTTCCCAGCCCGTGCAAAGAGACGGCCGGATTGCTCCAACAGGCCCGCGACGAGGATCTTGTGGTGCGACTTGCCGACGGTAGCGAGTTTATGCTTGTGGCAATCGACGATTTCGACTTGGAATTGGCGCGCACTCGGGCGAACCCGAGCTTGATGAAATTGCTCGATGCCCGGGCAAGGCAAACGAAGCTCATTCCGTTGGACGAAGTCAAGCGGCGCTTTGGCGCATAGGGAATGAGGCGACAACTATCAGCGTGGGAGCTGGAATCGACGTGCGTCACCTTATCCAGCCCACCCTACCCACTGGGATTGATGTCAAGCCTTCGGCCGGTGGGCCGCCCAAGGAAGAAGGCGAAGGACGGCGAGGGCAATCGCATTTGCGTCACGCGTCGTTCGTAGGGGCGGCTTTAGCCGCCGGAAACGGCTCCGACGGCGGCTGAAGCCGCCCCTACAACTCAAATGCGATTGCCCTGGGAGGATGGCCATTCGTGAGATTCAATCGAGCCAGCGCCGGAATAATTATTCACGTCCCCTTTGCAGCTTCCCAAAGCAAAGTGATTCCACAGGGACGCTTCTTTATGAACCAAGGCAGCCAATTGGGGTTAAGAAACGCCGCTGACAATCTGCTTCGCCCCGACTACCAGCTCTACCTGGGCGGCGGCAGTTGGGCGACGTTCGATATTACGACGTTGGCCCAAGCAGGGAAGATATCAAAATACGCAAGCACACGCTCGCCGTATCTTGTGAACCTTACATATCGGTGAATAATATGCATACGAACTCCAATGACCTGGGATATTTACGGTCGCGATGGTCGCCGCAGCAGATCGAAGAGATTAGTCGTCTGCTCGCCGCTGGCAGAACGGACGAGATCGCTGTGCCAACGGTCAACATCGGTGGCGTGCTGATGCAAGACCTTCGCGGCATCACAATTGTTGAGCCTATTGAACGTGTTCGTCTTCACCGAATTGATTTGTCGTATTGCACGACGGAACTCCCTGGCAGTATCGTGACGGCCCTTGAGGAATGCAGATTCATCGGCGCTGACCTGCGGAAGACGAATATTGGGAATCACGCTGTGCGGTGTGACTGGTCGCGCGCGAAGTTCCATGTTCTCTACGGCATATACGAGGATTGCAGCTTCATCGAAACGGACTTTTCAGGAGCAAAAGGGAGCGCTCTAGGTTTTGTGAGATGCGATTTCACGGACGCGAACTGGAGGAAGGCGGTTATCACACGAAGTACGTTTAATGGCTGTAGGTGGCAACGTTCTAAGTTCCGTAGCGGCTCGTTTTGTTGGTCTCGTTTTATTGGCACGCGGCCGGACCCGGCGGCCTTGGGCAATACTATGATGGATGATGTGGTCTTCGGATAACACGTCATGTTCGGCTGTGACACTGCGCAGGTGCGCTGGTCCAGCGATCTTTCGAGCGGGAAGATCGCTGAAGGTTGCGGTCGGAATTGTGCGCTGGTCCAACGATCTTTCGAGCGGAAGAACCGTTGAGTGTTGCGGACGCAACGTGAGGTTTGGAGGACGATGAGCGATGAAAGACGAGGCCTGAGAGGAAAACAGGAGCGCGACAGCGGTGGAATCGCGCGTTGCTGTCGCCGACGGTGCGCAGCGCGACCATGCACCGTCGATGGGCCCGGCTCGATCGCGTCACGCCGCGCGGCGGAGCGAGACGATGGGGTGGTCGCGATCGCGGTGGGGGAATTGCACGTCGAGTTGGAGCGTGACGCCTGGCTTGCCCCTGACCAGCGTCACGGGCTGCGGCTGGCGGATGGGACGGTGGGCCTGTCCTACGGCGATGTGATCTCCAACGGCTACTTCGGGGCGTTCGGGCAGACCCGGACGTTCACGGACCAGCTCGCGATGTCGCTGGACGGCACGATGGGCAACGGGTGGACGAGCTGGCCGCATCTGATCCAGGGGACGAGCACGATCATCGTGGTGGCCGGCGGGACGGCGACGTATTTCGACCAGCTCCCCGACTGCAGTTACACGGCGCGGTTCGACAGCACCGCGCGGCTGGAGCGGCAGATTGGCGCAGTACGGCGAGAGCGAGTATTACACGCTGACGGAGAGCGACGGGGGCGTGTGGAAGTTCCGTGGGTTCACCGACAGTTCCAGCTCGTGGAAGACGTACCCGCTGTACGAGCGTGGGAGTTTCGAGAGCTACACGCCGCCGTCGGGCGCATCGCCGGCGACGGTGGCCGGGCGCTGGGCGGATGGGCGGATCGCCGAGATCGATCGCGGCGTGGAGTCGTTCGTCTACGGGTACGACTCGGCCGCCGCGCCGCATCTCACCAGCGTGACGCTGAAGCGCACGGATGACAAGGCGGGGTGGAATGTCGTGGGGTCGGCGGAGTATGCGTACTATGGCCAGAATGACAGCCACGGGAACCAAGGCGATCTGAAGCTCGTGGTGGTCTCCAATGGCGCGGGAACGGCGCTGGACAAGTCGATGTACCGCTATGAGATCGAGACCAATCCGGACAAACCCACGCGGCTACGGTTCAGCCTCGGTGGCGATGCATACGAGCGGGCGCGCGGGCCGGATGGCAAGACGGACCCGCTGGGCGCCGAGGACTCGGACCTGTGGCCCATGGCGCAGTTCTGGTTCAACTACAAGGGCGACGGGAAGGTGGACAGCCAGTGGATCGCGGGCACGGGCAACGACAACGACCCGGCCGGGCGGACCTCGGGACGGATCGACTTCACGTACGGCACGCGCGGCGGCGTGGGGTTCAATGTCGGCGCGGACGGGTACAAGGTGGAGTTCGATGGCAACCGCGCCCGGAGACGTCAACCCCTCACCCCGCCCCGGCGCGCGGCGGCCCCCGCGGAATCAAATTCCCTATCAGGTCAAGCTCGAGACCGTCAGGCAAATGTACGAGACCTATAGCGTTGGCGACACATGCACCTGGGGCGATCCCAAACTCAACCCGCTGCCAGATCCCTTCAAGACCACCGATTCGGGGTCCTACAGCGATGCGATCTATGCACCTGAAACATACGACACCATCGTATTTGTCCACGGGTGGCGCATGACTCCCGAGGATCGCAGAGACTATGCCGACCACAGCTATAAGCGGCTCTTCTGGCAGGGCTTCAAGGGCAGGTTCTACAGCTTTGGCTGGCCGACCGAAATGCCCACAGTTCTCAGTCGCGCGGGACAACGGCACCTTCGCTCGCAGTGAGGAGATCGCGTACGACGCAGGGTTCTTGTTCGCGCAGTTCGTGCGGGACCTCTCGGCCAAAGTTGGCTCGCACGGCGCGAAACTCAACATCTTCGCGCACAGCATGGGGAATGTTGTCGTTAGCCACGCACTGTGGTGGCTGGGCCGCTGGGGTGTAGGCAAGGTGGTCCACACTTATGTCGCGACGCAGGGCGCTACGATGGCCGACGCCTATGTTTCGGGTTTGGTGTACCCGCCGGAATATGCTGGCTATCTGGGGGGCGCCAATCCCATATACCACCGCATTGACCGGATTTGCGACAAGTTTGTGAATTTCTATAACCCCGAGGACCGCGCCATGAACGCCTGGGCATGGTCACACTCATCCAATGGGAACGAGGTCAGGGGCTTCGGACTGTACTACTTGCACCTGGGGGGGCGTTTCTGGAGAAAGGCGGGCGTTGACGGCAAGCTGGAGGAGCTCACTTGGGCGGCCAACATGCCGGAGATCCTGGCGTATTGCACTAATCGGGTTGGCAGCAAGGTGCTAGGCATCGCGGCTATCCCGTACGACATCAATTGGGACCTCAACGAGCATTACAAGTTTGATACGGAGCACAGCGCGCAGTGGACGTTTAATCCCACAACGCTACCCCGTCATGGCGGAATACAGCAGCGGAGCGTTTCCACGGGGAGGCGGATGGCCTCCAGTTCCCGCCGACGCTTCTTGGCGTGCGAGGCCCGCGCTGCAGCGTTCTTTCGCTGGTCCTCCCGGATCTCGGCGGCGATCCGCGTCAGGCGCTGCGTCCGGTCCTCCTCGTCGTGAAGCGTCAGCGCATCCAACAGCGCGCTGGTGGCTTGGCGCATCTGGCAGATGTTCACCTCCGGATTTTTTTTCCCGCAGCCGCTCGGTCTGGCGGGCCAGGAACAAATGGCTGACCTGCGTGATCCGCAGGTGTCGCAGCACCGAAACGTATTTCCGCACCTCGAAATGGTCCAGCCCCAGTTCGTCCTTCTCGTCCTCCAGCGTCCGCTCCACCGACCACCGGTGGAAGGCCACGTGCAGAATCACCTCCAGCGGCACCCCCGGCGACGCATCCGAGAGGAAATACTTGATCTCATCCCGGTCCAGAACGTTCCGCGCCGCCACCAGCCAGTACGGACCCACCACCCGTCCGTCCCGTTTCATCCAGAATGGCGCCGCGCGAACTTCCCAGACCATCGGCCCCGCGTCCGTGTCCTTGATGTGATACGGTACCCACTCCTGATCCAGCAGCGGCCGCGACCAGCGCACCATGTTCTGCACCTCGCCCCGCGGCGTGTTGACGCTGCTGGGCTGGCGCACCCACCCCATCAGATTCTTCGGGATTTCCAGCACGAAACGCAGCTTCAGCTCCTCCAGCCCCTCGATGAACGCCGGCTTCTCCGCGTACCATTCGTCGGCCGTCACCCACCCGAAATGCATCCCGTTGCCCACGGCCCGCCGCAACTGCTCCAGCGCGATCAGGTGCTTGGGACGATAGCTCAGCGCGGTGGGGATCCCCACCTCCTTTCGCCGCTGCGCGTCCCATCCCTTTTCCGGCAGGTACAGGTCGCTGTCCAGCATCGCCCGAAACTGCCCGTCGAAGCTGGCGTAGGCCAGATGCACCGCCATCACGCAGTTGTCCTTCTTGCCGGTGGCCCCGCAATACTGCCGCTGCACGCAGGCGGTCTTCCGCCCCTTCTTGGGATAGCCCGACTCGTCCACGATGGCGATGGCCTGCGCCTCGCCGTGGTCGCGGGTGACCAGTTGCTGCACGCGGTCACGCAGGCGATCGTGGTCCCACTCGGCCAGCGACAGAAATTCCTGCAAGGTCCGTGGCGGCACGTCCATGAGCCGCGCGATCGGCTGCACGCTCTTGCGTTGCAGATCGCTGAGCTGGCCGGACACGTATTCCTTGAGATGGTAACGCGTGTCGAAGCTGACAAAGCAGTCGGCGAACTCGTCCAGGTAGCCGGACAGGGCCGGTCTCAACGCGCGGATCTGTTGCACGGTCATCCGTGACCTCCGGGTCAACTCACCCGCGCCTCACGGATGATCTATCGGCACAAAAGGCCGAAAAACATGGGCGGTAGCGCTGTGGGATTAACTCGGCCGTACTTCGCCAGAAGCACACCCTTGCCGATCTCGACACCATAGGTTTCGGGGATACCCGCTGCCACCGCGACGTCTTTGTTCGAGCCGATGGCTTTGATTTCTTCGGCGTACATCACGCCAAACAAATGAACCTTCACGACCTTTTCACCGATTGCGGCCTTCTCATACATCTCGGCCAGGATTTTTCCGAGTTCGTTGAGGGTCATGTTGGCTCCTTGCTGAAAGGAACGCGAGCGGGATGGGCGGATTATCCCCGATGAGCGGCGGTGGGGCAAGGGAACGTGCGAAATGCGAAAGGCTAAATGCGAAAGCTGGCCGGGGAGAGGGGAGCGGCAGGCGAAAAGCTGGGCAAAGTGCTGTAAGTCATTGTCAAACCTACGCCTATGTTGCCTAGGCCAAGGGCCGGGAGGACTGGGATTGCGGGCATCTTGACTCAGATTGCCGCGATCTTAGTGAGGATGGCGGCGATCCTGGTCAAGTCGGGGGCGCGGTGGGTCAGGGCGACGGCGATCCCAGGCAAGGCGGCGGCGAGCTTGGCCAAGCCGGGAGCGATCTTAGAGGGAACGGTCGCGATCTTCCGCAGGCGCGGCGCGGTCTTGGGCAAACCATGGACGGTCGGAGGCAGGAGCGGAGCGCTCCGAGTCCGGATCGGGGCGGGAGGAGGGAGGATCGAGGTTCGGAAAAGGGGACATATGATTAAAATCACCACCTTCTCTTCCCCACCGCCACCTTCGCAGCGGAGGAAGCCCAGCCTGCCATCGCCCGCGACGCCGGCCATGATCGGGCTGCCGCCGTCGATCAGCACCGACCCACACCTCGCCACACGCTCGGCGAAGGCTCCGCCCATGTTCCACAATCGTACACGACGCCGCCCGCGCCTGCACGCGAAATGACCGCACCATAATCCGCACTGCCTGCCGACGACTGCAATTCCCAGGCCGCCCGACCGGCTTCGCCCGGCACACGTTCGGATCGAGCATGCACAAGGCTTGTTAGAGGGTGCGTTGCGCACATCGACCGGCCCACACGCCGGATCCCTCGCCTTTCCCCGCGAAAAACGTGTATGAGTTTTCAGGGCGGTACTCCGCCGTGAAAACTCGGTTGGACTGAACGGCTGTCGCCGTGGCGGGCGTGGGAGGGCCGTGGGAACGCCGCGGGACGTGGCGGTTGGGGTGCTGGCGGTGGGCCGGAGGCGTTGGGGCGGCCCAAGGCGCGGCGGTGGGCGGGCTGGGCGCATGCGAGAGCCTGCCGTCGCTGCGAAAGGATCGTGCGGCGGGCTGGAATGGTGGGGTTGGAGCGTGCGAAGGCGGAGCTAGGACCCCGGCGGGGTGGCGATCCAATGCTGGCCATCCGGCGAGACGCCGCCGCCGGTGACCAGGCAATGCACGTGGGGGTGATACTCCAGCGTGCCGGTCCAGGTGTGCAGCACCGCCAGGATGCCGGGCATGGCGGCCAGGCGTTTGGGGTTGCCGGCCACGTCCATGACGCACTGGGCCGTCAGGGACATCAGCAGGTCATAGAACACCTTCTGGTTGCTGCGGAACAGGTCGCGCAGGCCCTGGGGCACGGTGGTGGTGAGGTGGAAGTAGGAACAGGGCAGCAGTTCATCCTGGCGGTCCAGCAGCCACGGGTGGGTCTGGGTAAGGCCCACGGCCGGAAAGGTCAGGTCAGGCCGTTGGCCAGGTCATCCAACTCGGCCCGTACCTGTTGGCGGATGGGTTCGGTCAGATGGGTGTAGATCTCGGTGCTGCGGATGCTGGAGTGACCCATGAGGATCTGCACCACGCGCAGTTCCACCTTGCGCTCCAGGAGGCGCGTGGCGAAGCCGTGACGCAGGCTGTGGGGCGTGACGCCGGGGAGGCCCTCCTGCACGCGCGCGCGATTCAGGGCGCCGCGCACGGAGCGGGGGCTGACGTGATTGCCCTGGCGAGCGGTGGCGAAGACCCACGGGCGGTTGTGGTGGGTCTTCCAGGCCAGACGCATCGCGAGCAGCAGCGAGGAAGGCAGGGGCAGGAGGCGCTGCTTGTTGCCCTTGCCGATCATGCGGATGACGCCCTGCTTGCCGTCGATCTGCTCCGGCCGCAGGGCCACGGCTTCGCTGATCCGCAAGCCGCAGGCGTATAGCAGGGCCAGACAGGCGCGATAGACCGGCCGCCACACGGCGGTGATCAGGCGGCGGCAGTCTGCATCGCTGGGGGCCGTGGGCAGACGCTTGCGACGTGACGAGGCGATTCTTTTTTAAAAAGGCCCCACGGCCGCCGCAGGGTGTTCTGGAAGACGAACTGGAGGGCGGCGCGGGTGGGGGCGATGGTTCCCTGGCACCGTCCGCTCTGGATCAGGCCACGCAGGTACCGGGCCACCTGCTCCTCGGTGGCCTCCTGCGGCGCGTCCGCGTGCGCCTCACGAACTGCACGACGAGGCGCAGGTACGCCCGCTGGGTCCCCTGGGCCAGGCCGGCCAACTGCAAATCCCGGATCAACTGTTGCTTCACACTACCGCTCATGGCAGACTCCTTGGGTAAGGATGTTGAAGCTGGCGGCGGACGACACCGCGTCGTCCGTCCGCCGGCCTCTGCCAGAAGCGTAACCGTTCTACCCACGCAAGGCCCTCCCACGCCCGCCACGGCGACAGCCGTTTAGTCCAACCGGCGCAAAGCGACATCGAACCGGCGCGGGCGTGACACCTTGCAGAAGCGACGGGGCGACGAAGGGGTGCGGAAGCAGATCGTGGGTAGTAGATAGCGGGTGCCAGGGACAGCACCAGCGAAGAGCACGTGCGCGCGGAGGGGGTGGTGGGGTGAAGGGGGCGGTTGGAGTTGTCAGGCACAGCGATCATGGGCACTCCTTGAGGGGCACGTGCGGCCGCGCGAGCGGATGCGCGGAAGCGGGCTCCTCAACCTCTCCGCCGCGCTGCGCGAATCGGTTTGCGTGGGCGCAACATGGCGCAACGCTGGTGGGGTTTTTCGCGGGGAGAGCGCGGGATTTGGCGTGTGGGCCGGCCGATCTGCGCAATGCGCGTGTGAGGCGTCTGGGCCGGGCATTGCGGTGGGCGCGGGGTTTGCTTCGGGTGCGATGGCCAAGAGGGGCGGAGAGAAGGAGGTGGACCGGCTTTGCCTGATCCTGCTATCAGGCGGAAGCTGCTTGCGTAACCTGACCGCCTTCGCCTTCCGAGCGGCTGTGCGGCCGGCGTGCGGGCCACGCCCAGGAAGATGATGGATTTGGCCTTGTCAACCCTGCCGGGTATAATCTGATCAACGGAGCAAGAGCATGACGTATAAGGGCCGCGTTGAGCATGGTGTAGTGGTCCTGGAGGGTTCCCAGCGCCCCCCGGAGGGAGCTGTGGTGCGCGTTGAGGAAGAGCGCCCGGAGAAACAGGTTGGCGAGGCCCTGGACATGCTGGCGGGGCAAGCACAGGGGCTTCCCGCCGACTTGGCTGAGCGCCATGATCGCTACCGAAGGGAACGCCAGCAGTGACGCCTTGCTTCGCAGACACCTTCTTCTTCCTGGCCCTGCTCAACGCCCAGGATACCCACCATGAGCGAGCACGGGCCGCCAACCGTATGGACCGGCCGATACTCGTCAGCGCGTGGGTGCTATTGGAACTGGCCGATCATCTCTGCGATGTGCGCAATCGTCATCTGCACGGCAAGGTGGTGGACGCGGTTCGTTCCGACCGTCGGTATGAGGTGATTCCTGTTGACCAGCCAACGCTTGACGTGGCCACCGAAATGTACCGGCGGCGGGCGGACAAGGAATGGTCGCTCGACGGACTGCACCTCCTTCGTCCTGATGGGCCGGCGCGGCGTGACAGAGGCTTTGACGGCCGACCACCATTTCGAGCAGGCGGGGTTCGTGGCGCTCCTGAAGTAAGCGGTGGTCCGCAACGCCGCCGGGGAGTCTTCTGGCGCATCGACGGTCCTCGCGCGGCGGTATTGCAGACCGGCTAGAATGACGGTGCCGGGGCGTCGAGCGGCGGGAGAATAAGAATCATGTCCCCTTTTCCTGATTGTCGCGTTTTCCAGACTTGTCCCATTTTCCACACCACGCGTGCGCCGGCCTTCATGCGCTATTGGTTCGGGGCAGCCTCGCTGGCCCACGGACACCCCAGGCGAGGCCGCGGTTCGTCGGGTATATTCTTGTGACTGCCGCCGAATGATGGTGTCAGCACGTAGGGCTCATCGGGCCGGCGCAACGGAATTACCGCGGGCTTAGCGCGATCTGGGACATAGATTACCGGCGGGTACGAATAGCCGAAGGCGAGAAACTTGAGCCACTTCTCACCATGCCATTTCTTCTCCGGGAGGTTGACATACCCTTCCTTGCTCACCTTCTCTATGGTGAGGCTTTTCCCGCGCTGCCCTTCGATGGAAAAAGTCCCGTCGTGCGCGGTATACGTGACGAATCTTTGGTGCCCGCCCGTCCGGTCATGGCGACCCTCAAAGTTGTCGGGGTCATAGCCGATCAGGCCGTCGGGATTGAAGACCGAAATGCGGGCGATCACGCGAGCGCCTTCGACTGGGTGGCCGCGTTGATCAACAACTTGGCCGTAGAAATTGATCGGCCGCACGCTTTCGGCCGACCTTCGCCACAAGGCCCAGGTCAGCGGGTTGCCCGCGGCGAGAGCGATCTCGACATAGCGTATCAGTGCAAAGCTCCACATGACGCCGTCCTTTCATAGAGCAAGGTCGAACCGGGCCATCAGCTCCTGCCAATACTGCCAGCAGTCCTGGTAGTTAATCCCACAGCGCTACCGCCCATGTTTTTCGGCCTTTTGTGCCGATAGATCATCCGTGAGGGCGGGTGAGTTGACCCGGAGGTCACGGATGACCGTGCAACAGATCCGCGCGTTGAGACCGGCCCTGTCCGGCTACCTGGACGAGTTCGCCGACTGCTTTGTCAGCTTCGACACGCGTTACCATCTCAAGGAATACGTGTCCGGCCAGCTCAGCGATCTGCAACGCAAGAGCGTGCAGCCGATCGCGCGGCTCATGGACGTGCCGCCACGGACCTTGCAGGAATTTCTGTCGCTGGCCGAGTGGGACCACGATCGCCTGCGTGACCGCGTGCAGCAACTGGTCACCCGCGACCACGGCGAGGCGCAGGCCATCGCCATCGTGGACGAGTCGGGCTATCCCAAGAAGGGGCGGAAGACCGCCTGCGTGCAGCGGCAGTATTGCGGGGCCACCGGCAAGAAGGACAACTGCGTGATGGCGGTGCATTTGGCCTACGCCAGCTTCGACGGGCAGTTTCGGGCGATGCTGGACAGCGACCTGTACCTGCCGGAAAAGGGATGGGACGCGCAGCGGCGAAAGGAGGTGGGGATCCCCACCGCGCTGAGCTATCGTCCCAAGCACCTGATCGCGCTGGAGCAGTTGCGGCGGGCCGTGGGCAACGGGATGCATTTCGGGTGGGTGACGGCCGACGAATGGTACGCGGAGAAGCCGGCGTTCATCGAGGGGCTGGAGGAGCTGAAGCTGCGTTTCGTGCTGGAAATCCCGAAGAATCTGATGGGGTGGGTGCGCCAGCCCAGCAGCGTTGACACGCCGCGGGGCGAGGTGCAGAACATGGTGCGCTGGTCGCGGCCGCTGCTGGATCAGGAGTGGGTACCGTATCACATCAAGGACACGGACGCGGGGCCGATGGTCTGGGAAGTTCGCGCGGCGCCATTCTGGATGAAACGGGACGGACGGGTGGTGGGTCCGTACTGGCTGGTGGCGGCGCGGAACGTTCTGGACCGGGATGAGATCAAGTATTTCCTCTCGGATGCGTCGCCGGGGGTGCCGCTGGAGGTGATTCTGCACGTGGCCTTCCACCGGTGGTCGGTGGAGCGGACGCTGGAGGACGAGAAGGACGAACTGGGGCTGGACCATTTCGAGGTGCGGAAATACGTTTCGGTGCTGCGACACCTGCGGATCACGCAGGTCAGCCATTTGTTCCTGGCCCGCCAGACCGAGCGGCTGCGGGAAAAAAAATCCGGAGGTGAACATCTGCCAGATGCGCCAAGCCACCAGCGCGCTGTTGGATGCGCTGACGCTTCACGACGAGGAGGACCGGACGCAGCGCCTGACGCGGATCGCCGCCGAGATCCGGGAGGACCAGCGAAAGAACGCTGCAGCGCGGGCCTCGCACGCCAAGAAGCGTCGGCGGGAACTGGAGGCCATCCGCCTCCCCGTGGAAACGCTCCGCTGCTGTATTCCGCCATGACGGGGTAGCGTTGTGGGATTAACAAATATGGCGAATTTGTGAAGCTTCATCCTGCTGACCATGTCAGAGACGTACGCAAGTTGGTCGATGCGTATTGGCAGGCGAAGATCACGGAGGGCGAACATAGTGGCAAGCGTATCTTGTATGGGGCAGAAGGAGTGGGCAACGCAGGCGAGATTCGGAGTTTTGTGACGATCGGTGACGGTCCTATTCCTGTCTTTGGCGTAGACTTATTCAGTGATCCTACGAATAAGCTGACGATTATTCTGCGCAGGGATAACAGTTTTGGATATCTGGGAGGGCGTGGATTAGGAATCGCCAAGGATGCCATTTACTGTTTTGGCTTCATTGGAGGCACGAAGGTGGGTGACGACGAGTTACGGCACTTGAAGGATATGAAGAACTTGCAGTCGCTGGACCTATCCGGGACCGCGGTGACAGACGCGGATCTTCAACAGTTGGGCAATTTGAACGGATTGCAGTCATTAACACTTTGGAACACGACAATAACTGACGCGGGTTTAGGACACCTGAAGGATCTGAAGGCACTCAAATGGCTGGACCTTTCGGGAACGGTGGTGACCGACAAGGGTCTGGAACTTTTGAAGGGCCTGAATAACCTACAAAAGCTGCATGTTGAGAAAACCAAAGTAACCGGCGCAGGGTCGGACTCCCTGAAGAAGTCGCTCCCGAACTGTGGTATCTATAGGGAGTGGTGACAAGACGCTGAGAAAAGTCTCCAGGGATCGTTGCTCGTCTTCAACCCCCGTCTCCCCCCGCTCCCCGATTCTCCCGGCGCTGGACGGCTCCAACGATAAGAGCGTGGCCTTGGCCCCCCCCTCCCCCATAAGCGTTAACGTAACGTGACAAAGATTCTGTCAGGCGGTTTGCTGGCGGGCATGGATGCCATCGCAAGGAAGCGAATTCTCGACGTGGATGCGGAGTGGGCACTGGTCAAGGAGCTGCTGCCCAGTGGCTGGCAGGAGAAGGCCAGGCAATTGGGAGCGGTGCGGCGGCTGCGCGGCATTGGCAGCGTGGAAGTGCTGCTGCGGATTCTTCTGGTGCATCTGGCCGACGGCTGCTCGCTGCAGGAGACTGCCCTCCGCGTGGGTCAGGCGGGGCTGGGAACGATATCTTCGGTGGGCATCTTCAAACGGCTGCGTGCGGCGGGTTCGTGGCTGGCTTGGATGGCGGCGGGGCTGCGAGGAGAGATCGCCTCGGCGGTGGCAGGACGGCACTGCGTGGCGGTGGACGCGACAACGGTTTGCGAGCACGGGGAGACGGGCAGCGTCTACCGCGTGCATTGGTGCGTGAACCTGGCGAGCCTGCAATGCGAGTTCTTCGAGTTGACGGACGTGCATGGCTGTGAGAAGTTTGCCCGGTTTCCCGTTGCCGAAGGCGACTTGATCCTGGGCGACCGCGGTTACAGCAACCCCAACGGTGTCGACTACGTTCGTGGCCATGGCGGAAATGTGCTGATGCGGGCCAACCCGATGTCGTTGCCGATGTGTCGACGAGCGCGAGGGCGAGAAACTGGACGTGCTGGTTGAGGTCAAGGGCATGGAGGTCGGCGAGGTGCGCGAGTTTCCGGCGTGGGTGAAGGGACCGGAGGGGCGATGGCATCGGGGCCGGCTGGTGGCGGTGAAGCGGAGCCGTACAGCGACGCTGCGCGAGATCAGTCGTCGTCGGCAGGCCATGACGAGCCAGGACCGCAAGCTGGGCAAGCGTCGGCGCACCATGGCGGGCTACTTTTTGGTGTGGACCAGCCTACCGGCCAAGGAGATGGGGGCACGGCGGGTGCTACGAGTCTTCCGACTTCGCTGGCAACTGGAGTTGGTCTTCAAACGGATCAAGTCGATCATGGGACTGGGGCAGTTGCCCAAATACTCCGATGCCAGTTCGCGGGCGTGGCTCAACGGCAAATTGCTGGTGGCCATGCTGGTCGAAAAGCTCTGGCAACACGCCGAGGATTTTTCCCCCTGGGGATACGAGCTGCGCGAACCGGCGTAGCCGCTGGCGCGAGCAGAAATACCTGTTCCGCGAGCTGGTGAGCGTGCTGATCCCGCCGCAGGGTCTCAAAGCAACTATCGACGCGTGGCCCACATGTCGTCAGAAACTCGCGGAGGAGCCGCGTGGCCGCAAGAGGGCGACATTATTAAGTTAACGCTTATGCCCCCCCTCCCCCATAAGCGTTAACTTGACGCGAGCATGATTGCGAAGACGCCCGAAAACCCCTGAAAATATCGGGCCAACTTGACTGCGCCGACTGGCAATCAAGCGGCAAATCACGCACAAAACGTCGTAAGTTAACGCTTATGCCCCCCTCCCCCCCGTCCCCCCGGTTTCAGCATTCAGAATTCAGCATTCAGCATTCCCCCCCCCCGCCCCCCTTGCCCCACCGCCGCGCACCGGTGATAATCCGCCCATTCCGTCCGTTATTCCCCCCCCTCACTCTCTTCAAGGAGCACCCCATGGCCAAGACGAAACTGGAACTCGGCAAACTCACCGTCACCGGGAAAATCGAACTGGCCCGGCGGATCGTCACCGCCATGACCGCCAACGCGGCGTTTGCCACGCCCACCCCGGCGCTGGCGGGCAGCCCCGAAAAAGGGGATAAGTACAATCCTGTTCGGCCCGCTCGTTGCGTCTCGCGCCGAGGCCGGAGGCGAGCGCGGTTGAGGTGGGAGATGCGCCTGCTCCGACGCGGGTCAGAGGATCGGGCTGGGATGGAATGGGTTATTTCCGCGCAGCGTCAACGGCCACGACGCGGACGGCTTGCGCGATCCGGCGTGTCAGATCTCGATGGGCTTGAGCTTCGCGATGTGCGCCTCCAGTTCATCCTCGTCCGCCCAGCCGGCGAAGAAGAACCGGATCATCTCGATGGTCCGCAGCGTCGGCTTGCGTCCCGTCCACAGCGCGATCAGCATGCAGACGATGATCGCCAGATAGACCTGAATCTCGATGCCGTTGGCCCGATGGCTCAAGAGGTGCCGGCAGCCCAGCACGTGTTTGAAGAAGCGAAAGAACAGCTCCACTGTCCAGCGTTTGCGGAACACCAGCGCGATCACGTCGGCCGGCAGGTCCAGCAGGTTCGTCGCGATCCACAGGCATTCCCCCTGCTCCGGGCCGCCCCGCGCCGTGTGCCCGCTCCGCTTGCGGTGCATCTCGCAGGCGATCTTGATCACCCGCACCGGCTGCTTGAGCTCATCCCGTTTTCCGTCGCACCCCAGCCACACCACCTGGTCGCTGATCACCCCCGCCGCCTTGGCCTCCGCCGTCAGTGGCCGGTCCTCGATCACCTCGCACACGCTGTTGTCCCGGATGCGGCAGACGAACCACGAGCCCACATCCACGATTCCCTGGAACAGCCGGAAGCACGCATAGCCCCGGTCCTTGACATACACGCGCCCCGGCAGCAGCCGCTGGAGCAGGTTCTCCACCTCGCTGTCTCCCGCCGCCGTCAGGTCCATTCCCACCGGCACGCCGGCCAGCGGCTCGAAGTGCGTGTGCAGCTTGATGTCCCGCCCCGTCCAGGCCGAGCCCACCAGCTTGGCCAGCGCCGACAGTTCCGTGCCATCCACGGCCGTCAGTGTCCCGGGCAACTGATCCAGGCGCGCGTTGTGGGGCAGCGGCTTGAGCTGCCCCTGCAGCTCGGCGATGATCGGCTTGAGCAGGTCGGCGTCGAAGACGCTGCCCGCCTCCGAGAAGCTGCCCAGGCTCGTGGGGCACACCCCCAGCTCGCACTGGACCTTCCGCAGCTCGCTGGCCTGGACCAGCCCGCGCATGCTGGTGACGATGGGGTTGAAGAAAAAGAGCAGTTGTAGCGCGATGTACTGGTCGTAGTGCAGTTCGCGGTTGTGGGCCGTGTCGCGCGCCGTGGCGTGGTCGTGAAGACGGTCCAAGAGCGGCAGGAACTTCCGGAAGTACTTGAAGCCCTGAAGCTGATCGTCCGTGATCGGCTGGCGCCTGGCGCTCATGGCCCGGCATCATGGCAGGCTCGGCATGGCAGCGCAATGCGTAATATTGCTATTCTCTGCATCTTTCGCTTTTATTATTGGGCGAGCAAGCGGAGTGCCGAACGGGATTGGGTCATAAGCCTTTTTTCGCCTCTTTTTCTCCCCCTTTTGGCCATCGCACCTGAAGCAAACGTGTATGAGTTTTCAGGGCGGTACTCCGCCGTGAAAACTCGGTTGGACTGAACGGCTGTCGCCGTGGCGGGCGTGGGAGGGCCGTGGGAACGCCGCGGGACGTGGCCGTTGGGGTGCTGGCGGTGGGCCGGAGGCGTTGGGGCGGCCCAAGGCGCGGCGGTGGGCGGGCTGGGCGCATGCGAGAGCCTGCCGTCGCTGCGAAAGGATCGTGCGGCGGGCTGGAATGGTGGGGTTGGAGCGTGCGAAGGCGGAGCTAGGGGCTGCGGCTGCGTGGGCGGGGGATCTCGCGGACATGCACCAGTTCTTCGCAGCCGCAGTATGGGCAGGTCGGCGCAAAGGGATCGAAGGGCGCCGGCGCCTTGGGCGGCGACTCGACGGGCTCGGGGGTTTCGGCCGGCGCAGGTCGTTGCAGTTGCAGCAACAGGCGGACGCGCTGCAGCAACTCGCGCCGGCGTGGATACCACAGGCCGTAGTAGCGGACCTTGTGAAAGCCCTTGGGCAGGACGTGCTGCAGGAAGCGGCGGAGGAACTCCGTGCCCTGGAGGGTGCAGTTCCGCTGGCAGTTGCCCTTGCGGTCCTTGTACTGGAACGTGACGGTCGCCTCGTCCATCGCCAGGAGGCGTCGCTCGGTGATGGCGATGCGGAAGACGTAGCGGGCCAGGTACTCCAGCACGCGCTGCGGGCCCGCGCCCCAGGGGAGGCAGTTCACGACCCAGTCCTGCTGCCAGACCTGCGCCGGCACCAGGGCGAAGAGCTGCGGGTGCTTAGCTTGCAGGGCCTGCTGGAAGAGTTGGCGCAGATGGCGGGAGAGCACTCGCACCGGGAGGAAGAACCCCGGCGGGGTGGCGATCCAATGCTGGCCATCGGGCGAGACGCCGCCGCCGGTGACCAGGCAATGCACGTGGGGGTGATACTCCAGCGTGCCGGTCCAGGTGTGCAGCACCGCCAGGATGCCGGGCATGGCGGCCAGGCGTTTGGGGTTGCCGGCCACGTCCATGACGCACTGGGCCGTCAGGGACATCAGCAGGTCATAGAACACCTTCTGGTTGCTGCGGAACAGGTCGCGCAGGCCCTGGGGCACGGTGGTGGTGAGGTGGAAGTAGGAACAGGGCAGCAGTTCATCCTGGCGGTCCAGCAGCCACGGGTGGGTCTGGGTAAGGCCCACGGCCGGAAAGGTCAGGTCAGGCCGTTGGCCAGGTCATCCAACTCGGCCCGTACCTGTTGGCGGATGGGTTCGGTCAGATGGGTGTAGATCTCGGTGCTGCGGATGCTGGAGTGACCCATGAGGATCTGCACCACGCGCAGTTCCACCTTGCGCTCCAGGAGGCGCGTGGCGAAGCCGTGACGCAGGCTGTGGGGCGTGACGCCGGGGAGGCCCTCCTGCACGCGCGCGCGATTCAGGGCGCCGCGCACGGAGCGGGGGCTGACGTGATTGCCCTGGCGAGCGGTGGCGAAGACCCACGGGCGGTTGTGGTGGGTCTTCCAGGCCAGACGCATCGCGAGCAGCAGCGAGGAAGGCAGGGGCAGGAGGCGCTGCTTGTTGCCCTTGCCGATCATGCGGATGACGCCCTGCTTGCCGTCGATCTGCTCCGGCCGCAGGGCCACGGCTTCGCTGATCCGCAAGCCGCAGGCGTATAGCAGGGCCAGACAGGCGCGATAGACCGGCCGCCACACGGCGGTGATCAGGCGGCGGCAGTCTGCATCGCTGGGGGCCGTGGGCAGACGCTTGCGACGTGACGAGGCGATTCTTTTTTAAAAAGGCCCCACGGCCGCCGCAGGGTGTTCTGGAAGACGAACTGGAGGGCGGCGCGGGTGGGGGCGATGGTTCCCTGGCACCGTCCGCTCTGGATCAGGCCACGCAGGTACCGGGCCACCTGCTCCTCGGCGGCCTCCTGCGGGCGCGTCCGCGTGCGCCTCACGAACTGCACGACGAGGCGCAGGTACGCCCGCTGGGTCCCCTGGGCCAGGCCGGCCAACTGCAAATCCCGGATCAACTGTTGCTTGACGCTACCGCTCATGGCAGACTCCTTGGGTAAGGATGTTGAAGCTGGCGGCGGACGACCCCGTGTTGTCCGTCCGCCGGCCTCTGCCATAAGCCTACCTGTTCCCCCACGCGAGGCCCTCCCACGCCCGCCACGGCGACAGCCGTTTAGTCCAACCACGCGCCCGCGGCATGCCCGGCCCAGACCCCTCACCCGCGCGCTGCGCAGATCGGCCGGCCCACACGCAGGATTCCTCGCTTCCCCCGCGACAACCCCACCGGCGTTGTCCCATGTTGCGCCGACGCGGCCCGATCTGCGCAACACGCCAGTAGATGTGGACGCCCAACGAAAGGAACCACGATCCCCCCGCCCCCAACCCGCAACCTCCCGCCGCGTCAGAGCTTGCAGATCCCACTCCTTCTCCCGCGCACTCTCCCCTGCGAAACAAACCCATCATAGGCTGCTGGAAAAGGACCGCGCTGTGTCGTCAACTGCGGCGCCATGCGGGCCCCGCGAATTCGCTCAAGAGATGATCGCTCGGGTTGCATGCGATGTGACGCCGAATTGGTATGATGTTGTCCATGTCATCTCTCGGATCCATCTTCGTCGTGTCAATTGCCTTGGCCGGATCACTTTGTTTCGCGGCCGAGGCGCCGCCGATTGTCCTGGCGAAGGACGGCCAATCGACCTTCACCATCGTCCTGTCGGCCGACGCATCGCTTTCGGAGAAACGGGGTGCTCAGGAGCTTGTATCGCATTCTGAAACAGATATGCGGAGCGGAGTTGGCGGTGGTGACCCATGCAGCGCCGGTGCCGCCGGCCGGCATTTTTGTCGGCCAGAGCAAGCACACCGATGCGCTGGGACTGAAGTTGGACCTGGCCAAGCTCGGCCCCGAAGGCTTCGTCCTCAAGACCGCCGGCGGCCACATCTTCATCGCCGGCTCGCGCGTGCGCGGGACGATGTACGGATGCACCACCTTCCTGGAGAAACTGGGCGTCCGCTGGCTCACGCCCAAGGTAACGATCATTCCCAAGGCCGCGATGCTGACGGTCCCCTCGCTGGATGAGGTGCAGACGCCGGCCTTCGAATATCGCGAGCCGTACTTTACCGAGGCTTTCGGCCAGAGCTGGGCGGCGCGGATCAAGAACAACGGCCAGTCGGCCTGGCTGTCAGATAACGAGGGCGGCAAGGTGACGTATCACCCCTTCGTCCACAGCTTCGACAAGATGATCCCGCCGGCGATGTTTGCGACGCATCCGGAGTATTTCTCGCTCGTCAAGGGCAAGCGTACCGGCGGCTACACGCAGAGGTGCCTGTCCAACCCCGAGGTGCTGAAGCTGTCGATCGAGGCGGTCAGATCCTGGATCAAGGAAAGCCCCAAGTCGATGATCTACTCGGTCTCGCAGAACGACTGTTACAACTTCTGCGAATGCGATAACTGCAAGGCGATCGAGGCCAAATACGGCGGCACGCACGCGGGCCTGTACCTGTGGTTCGTCAACCAGATCGCCGAGGCCATCGAGAAGGACTACCCCGACAAGCTCATCGACACGCTGGCGTATCAGTTCACCGAGCAGACGCCAACCGGAATCGCGCCGCGGAAGAACGTCCGCGTGCGGCTGTGCCCCATCTCCGTCTGCGAGGCGCATCCCTACGAGAAATGCTCGCACAAGAACACCGTCGCGTTCGCGAAGAACCTGGCCGAGTGGGCCAAGATCACCGACACGATGTACATCTGGCACTACAACACGAACTTCTCGCACTACCTGCTGCCCTTCCCCGATTTCGATGAGTTTCCCGACAGCATCCGGCTCTACAAGCGGTCGGGCGTGAAAGGCATCTTCTTTGAGGGCGCCTACGGCCGGGGCGGCGGCGGGGCCGATGCCGACCTGCACTCGTATGTGATGGCCAAGATGCTCTGGGATTCGACGCTCGACAGCAACGCCCTGGTCAACGAATGGATGGCCGGCGTATATGGCGATTCCAGCAAACCCATGCGCAAGTGGTTCGACCTCCTGCACGAGAAGGTCCGCACGCCGGACAAGCACTTCTTCATCTATGACCCGCCGACGGTGTACTACATGTCGGCCGACGTGATCGCCGCGGGCGATGCGCTGTTTGACGAGGCCGAGAAGGCGGCAACGGGCAACGCGCTGGCCAGCGAATACGTGGCCAAGGCCCGACTGGGCCTGCGCTACACCAAGCTGGCCCAGAAGCCGGCACTCGGCCCCGCCTTCGACAGCTTCCTGACAGACCTGAAGAAGTTCGGCATCGAGGACATCCGCGAAGGCCAGACCGTGGCCAAATGGGCGGAGGAGTACCGGAAAAGGGCGAAGTGAACTTGGATCGCACCGCGGAGACACAGAGGACGCGGAGCATACGGCGGTTGTAGCTGGCCGTGGCTGCCAATCCGGCAGTTCGTTTTCGCAGAAGCGACGAAGCGACGGAGGGTAGGCGCGAGGCGACAGGCAGGTTGCCCAGTTTGAAGTTCGTTCTTGCAGGAGCAGTGGATAGTGGGTCGTGGATAGTGGATAGTGGCCAAGGGGAAGTTCGTTTTTGCAGGGCGATGCAGCAACGAGGCCGCGGGGTGGAGTTCGATTTTGTGAAGCGACGGGACGACGAAGCGGCCGGGGGGAGTTCGTTTTTGCGTGGCACACGGGGCGGGAGTTCGTTTTTGCATAGGTGAGCAGCGGTGCCAGATGCGAGAGATGCCGCCAGAATGACCGTTCGTTTGAAAAAGGCGTGGCCATGGGGCGACAACGGGATATCGCGCGGGGGATTCGTTTTTGCGCGCGGCAGGGGCGGAGTGGACCGGCGACACGGGCGAGCGTCGGCTTGCCGTGGCCGGGCAACTGGGTCCGGGGCGTCTTCGCTGGACAAGTGGGAAGCGACGAGGTGGGCAGCGGCGTCTCGCCGCTGGGGCGGAAGGAGGGCGCGGACAGCGCGCGATCGGTCGCGGCGGCCGGGGAAGACGAACATGTCGATCTCGCGAGGCAGCATGGTTGCTCCTTGCGGGCGGGTCATCGCTCGGCCGGCGCGACGATGGGCGGTCAGATACCGCTGATGACGCGCTCCTCTATATCCCCGGGGGTGTTGCGCCAATGGGACACAAATTGCGCAACATCGCGCAACGATGAGGCCGCAGAAGGGGATTTGGGGTGTCAGATCGCGGATTCAGAGTCAGGGGTGCTTTGAAAATGCGAACGGTGGGCGGGAGATGAACAGGGGCTCAGGGAGCGAGGGCGGCGGCCGGCGGGAGCTTCCGTTTTTCGCGTGCTTTCGAGGCCCGCCGGCGTCCATGGCCGGGCAACCGCACCTCTTTTCCCATGATTGGGCGACCATGCCGCCGCAGGTTTTGGGGAAAGGAAAGTGAACCTGACCACCTTCGCCCTGCTGACCCCCTTCGCCCTGCCCAGGAGGCGCGAGATCGCGTGGGCGAGTTGATCCAGAAGGAAAAGGACGGCACGCTGTCGGTCAGCGAAGAGGCTGAGCTTGACCATTACCTCGAGTTGGAGCATCTGATGCGGCTCGCGAAGGCGCGCACACGGTGCGGCGGCCATGAGTAGTTACGTCGATTCAAGGGAACCGGCATCGGATCGCTGACGGATGATTCAGCGACTGACAACTATTTACGTCCCTCCCCTTTCAGCCTCCTCGGCAAAGTCTCTCTGAGTGCATTCGTCTTCTATCGTTTTGACAACGCCGCCATAATCTGGAAACAGTGCGGCAGCGGTTATGCCTACTTGTTCGAGACCCTTCAGGCAGGACACCGCCTCACCTTCTGCGATGGTAAGATGATAGAAGACCGGAAGTTCCTGAAAGCCGCATGGCGGCTTCACCTCGTATGATTCAATCTGCTCCTCAAGTGAGCGCCGATCAACCTCATCGTGATCGTCGAATGCGTTGGTCCGGCAGAGCGTAAACAGCCCCTCTTGGGCGTGGAGGTAGAGGTTGTCGCAGCGAGGTACTTGCACCACATCGACGCGATCTTGTTTTGATGCGGCCGAGATGGGTGGCAGTCTCTTCAGTGCGGACGTCCGCAAGGCCCATACCGAGAATCGCTCCGCCGCTGTCTCGGTTTGTATGTCTTTGTGGCACGATTCCTGGCGGCGTTTGAGTGCGTCTTTCGCCGCGAAATGAGCCGCCTTGAACGCAGAATATGACCAGTCGAGCAACCGTGTGGGAAGCCCGTGGTGTTGGGCGAGGCAGATCGCAGGCAGAATGGTATCGTACGGCCAGTTCCGCGGAACCTCGGACCCGAGTTTGAGACGTCGATTCGCGTCCAGCAATGTATCGTCAAGATGTTTCCCATAGCCCGGAACCCGCAAGCCATAGTCATCGCATCTCCGAATGAATCGCTCGATTACCTCAATCTCCGCCTTGAGTTGCCAGCTATTGAGGTTGGCCTCGGAATCTTGAACGGGCTCCATCTGGGCAAGTTCGTAGAGGCGATTTCGTTCGCAGGGGCGAAGCGCTTTGGGAATAAGGCTGAACCGATCACTTCCATGACCACGGAACGCCCACTCTTTCTGGTGCCGGGGGTGCTTTCGGAAAAAGCTCTCCTCTGGGAGACAACGCGTCAAGAAACTCTTGAGCCGAGGCACAGTGGCGGTGCTCAACGAGCGGCGCTTTCATGGTACTCTCCGAATCTCCCCGATTCCTGCATGATGGGTCGGATCAAAAAGTCGGGTAGGGTGGATGTACTCGCCCATCTCCGCGCTGCGTCGTTAATCGCTGTCACCTTTTCATCTCCAATCGCACCCATCCGTGCTCCTGAATTACGCGCCAAGGAAGCGGTGGGCGAGTACGCCCACCCGGCTGTCCCGATGTTCACTCATTCTACCACCCCGCTCGCAGGCCGCCTACGCCCCGGCCTGATTCTTCTGCGCCTTGGCCTTCATTACGGCCTGAATCGCGACTTTGACGGGAGCAGAAAAGAACTCGCGATTGTCGGCAACTCGACATGCGCTCGATGCCAGCAGTGACGCAGGGTCCGCAAGAGGCCGCGCCGCAAATCCTCGATCCCGGCGCCGGCTCCGTGCGGGCTCTTGCGGACCGCCTTTTGCCCGACCACCCGAAACGGTCCGCAACGCCGCCGACGATCTCCCGTGAGTCATCGTGCGTGTCTGGCGGCGGCGTTGCGGACCCTACACGACTGGCGTTCGACTACTGAGAATCCAGGCCCGCCTATCATCTCTTCTTGCTTGCCCCGGGGCGAGGCCGGGTATATATTGCCTTTCGACTGCCCGGGGACGGTTCCCGGGCCGCTGTAGAGCCGCCAAGTCGGTCGCAGGTGGTGCCGCCGGTGGCGAATGATCGCTTCTGGCGGCCGGTGAGAGAGCTTTCAGGCGACAACAAGAAAAAAATGCCCCCTCTCCCGTGGCCCCTCATCCCCGGCGAGATCAGATTTCCTATCAGGAATGAATGATAGTCTGCTGTGATTCTTGCGGACGAGATATGACAGTACAAGCCGGCCGCAGTGGCACGGCTTACTGTAGCAAATGCGCAGGCCATAGCTATCACCTATCCGACGCAACAGATCGTACGCAACGGTCTCCTCTAGCCCTTTTTCATAAGATTTCATGAGGACAATTACTCTGAGTCAAGTGGTCCTTTGCTTCTTATCGGCAAAACTCAAGTTCACATTTTGTGCGCCGATCTGCGTGGCAAAGCAGTTGAGGACAACAGAACCGTTGAGCCCTGGGGCAGACAAAGCGGTCGTAAGCCTTTCTTCAAGGAGTTGGAACGGGGCTTGCGCAAGTAAGCTCGCGAAAGGCGGGAGTCGTGTAGAGAGGTGGAACGGGGACGAGAGGTGGAACGAGGTGGAAAGGCGAAGGGGGTCAGGTTCACTTTCTCACTATCCAGAGCCCAGAGCGTGGTGATATGGGCGGAGGAGTATCAGAAGAAGGCGCAAAGGCAGTGATCTCGGATGCTTGGTTCGCTCTTGCTCAACCGTTGTAGAACTCTTCATCGCTGACGCCATCCTCGGCGGTCAACTTGAACTTCTTGCGACAGCCGCGGACATAGCAGACCCGCGCATCTCGAAGAATCTGGCATCGGCTGGCTGGAAGATGTTGGCCCGGTTCTGATGGGCCATGCTGGCGCTGAGTTGAATGGCGATGGCCTCGTTCATCTTCGTGAAGGCCTGCTGCTTCGTGCGTCCGTGACCCATGACATCCATTTCAAGGCAGTGCGCGATCCAGAAGCCAGACTCCCGATAGAATACTGCCCGAAGCTGAATCCGGATTTGCTGCATCTTCCGTCTCTCTCTTCTGCGTGGCGCCTGTCGCGCTGTTGCCATGCGCATTACTCTAATCGGCTGGTCCCGACGTAGATAACACGCAAAATGCTGCCTGTGTCCTGCGCGCGACCACGGTCGCCGTAAGATCCAATGGCTCAGCTTGCTCGATTATGATGCCTCGGATGCTCGAGTGCAAAGGGAAATGACTGGCCCGCGCATCTCGTCGGAGACGGCCACGGCCCGCTCGTGCGCATCGTCGTCGGGGCTCAGCAGCGCCAGGTAGTACGAGGTGTCGGCGAAACAGCCGCTCATTGTTTGGGCGTCCCGTACAGGTAATGCTCATGATTGCGCGCGGCATCGCGAGGCAGCCCTTTGACCTTGCCGGCGAACCGCAGCAGCCGCTGGCCCACCGTTGACGGCGCCGTGGGCAGAGGCTGGACCTCCACGTCGGTGCCGTCGGGCAGACAACCGCGGTCTTCCAGGACCACCACGCCGTCTTTGACTTTCCCTCGGTAGGTCATTGATCACCTCTGGGTCATTATAACACAGAGTGCGGGCCGCCGCTCGTCCGGCGCGGGCAGCCGTGTAGGGTGGGTGTAATCGCCCACCTCTTCGGCGTCGTGAGGTCAAATGGTGGGCGGGTACGCCCACCCTACAGCGATTCAGACGGACCGCGCCCGTTCGATCTCGGCCAGAGTTTGCTGCGCGGCGGCAGCGCCGGTCTCGTAGCACCGGCCGAAGCGATTGGCCAGGAAATCCGGCAAGCTGACCTGTTCCTGGCGCACGAAGCCGCGCGTCGGCAGGTGCCCCTGGGCGTGCAGGTCGAGCACGGCGCACAGGCTCGATGCGGTGGTGAGCTGGATGGCGCTGAGGTGCCGGCCGTCGCACTTGCCGTGGTAGATCTTGCGGGCGTCGGTGATCTGGGTGAGGTGCCCATCCTTCATCCCCGACACGGTGACGAAAATCAGCACGACATCCTGCGGCGTGATGGGGACCGCGCGCTCCAGGATCTCCTTGAGCAGCGTGCGATGGTCGTTGAGGCGCAGCTCGTTCATGAGGAAGCACATCAGGTTGCGATGGCCGCGATAGCGGATGGTCTTGTAGTTGAGTGTGCGGACCTTGCCGCGGTAGGTGTCGCAGAGCGTGCCGACGCCGCCGGATGTGTTGAAGGCTTCGTAGTCGATGCCGTCGAGGGAGAAATGCTCCAGTCCCTCCAGCGGCAGGACGTTGATGAATTCATGCTCGTGGATCGCCTGGCACGGGTTGCCATATTCGTTGATCAGGCCGTCGGTCGACCAGGTGAGGTTGTATTTCATCTCGTTGGTGGGGAAGAGCGGCAGCGCGCCACCCGCAGGCGCACCTCGTCGATCTGGCCGAACTGCTCGGCCACGTGGTGCGCGGCGATGGAGACGAATCCCGGCGCCAGGCCGCACTGCGGCATGAAGATCTGTCCCTCGACGGCGTCCTGGGAAATGCGGCGGATGTCGCGAGACGTGGCGACATCCTCCGTGAGGTCGAAGTAGCTGATGCCGGCCTCCAGTGCGGCCTGGGCGATGCCGGGGTTCACCGAGAACGAGCACGCCGATACGACGCTGCGCCGCCCCTTCATCGCCTCGCGCAGAATCTGGGGATTGGTGACATCGACGAGCTGAGTGGGCACATCGACGACACGCCGCAGGTGCTCGAGCGACTGGGCGTTGTAGTCGCCGACGAGGATGTCGAAATCGCCGCTCCGGGCCAGCAGCATCGCGATGGCCGAACCGATCTTCCCCGCGCCGAGGATCAGGACTTCGTGCATATAGTATGCTATGACTGCTGCACGCCATCAGACCAGTTCGCCCGATCTCTTTCAGTGGCAACCCCAGCCGCGCGCGTGGAGTCTGCTGCGCCGCCTGACCGACGAGTTCCAGCGGCTGCTGCCCCGCGCAGTGAAGGTTGCGCAGCGCATGCACGACGAGACAGGGACCCGCTTCATCGACTGGATCGATCACCTGGAGCTGCCCCAGTCGGATGAGCTGCGGCAGGAGTTGCTGGATGCCGGTTTTGTGGCCGGCGGCGAAGAGTGCTACTCCAACCCATTGGGCGTGTTTCCGCGCATCGTGCTTCGGCCGGGCGCGAAGATGATGGTCGGGATCAAAGTCGAGTCGGTCATCGACTGTCTGGCCGCATGGAACATGCCCTTCGGCCGGGAGATCCACGGCGATGCCTTCGCGCCGCTGCGGACGGCGTGCCTGTTCTCCAATCCCAGGGCCGAGTTGCACGCCATCGAGCGCCACGGATATCGCGGTTTCGAGGTGCAGCCCTTCTCGTCCGAACAGGCCGGCCAGGTGCTGCTGCACGAGGAGGTCTTTCACGTCCGGCCGCGGGTCATCGAGAACGAGGCCGCGGGCTTCTCGCAGCTTGGCCGGGTGCTGGATCGGGCCATTGCCGACCTGGGCGCCGATCGCGCCTGCAACCTGTTCTTCTCGTCGGAACGGGCGTATTGGCAAAGCCGCAACGAGGCGGCGCAGGCGCAGAGCGCCGGCAAGACCGCCTGGGTCTGGGCTGGGCCAATCACGATCACCACACCTATCGCTCGTCGCGCGGCCATTTCACGCACCTGATTGGCATTCTGGAAAAGCTCGGCTTTCAAGGCCGCGAGCGGTTCTACGCCGGGAAAGAGGCAGGATGGGGCGCGCAGGTATTGGAGCAGCCGCAGGCCGGCATCGTGGTCTTCGCCGATGTTGACCTGGCGAGCGACGAAGTGCTGGCAGATTTCGCCCACGAGCCTCTACCGGAGCGCCAGGAGCTCGGCACCGTCGGCCTGTGGTGCGGCCTGCACGGCGAGGCCATCCTGCAGGCGGGCATGCACCACCTGGAGTGCCAGTTCGATTTCGACTCGCTCCGGGCGCAGCTTGAGGCCGGATGCAAGGTTCGGCTGATGAAGCCGTTCACCGAACTGCCATATCTGAGGCAGGCGTTCACCGAGGGCCAGCGCTGGCCGGTCTCCAATCGAGCGCCTCGCGCGGCTGGTGGGCAAGGGGCAGATCACGCGCGAGCAGGCGAGCCAGTTCCGCGAGAACGGCGCGATCGGCTCGCACCTCGAGAGCCTCCAGCGCGACGAGGGGTTCAAGGGATTCAATCAGCAGGGCGTCAGCGAGATCATCTCGGCCACAGACCCGCGCAAGCATTAATCAGTACCGGTAATGCTCGCTCTTGAACGGCCCTTCCACAGGCACGCCGATGTAGTCGGCCTGCGTCTTCGATAGCTTTGTCAGTTTCGCGCCGAGCTTCTCCAGGTGCAGCCGGGCGACCTTTTCGTCCAGGTGCTTGGGCAGCACGTAGACCTTCTTCTCGTAGTTCTTGTTGTTCACGGCCAGCTCCATCTGCGCGATCGTCTGGTTTGTGAAGCTGTTGCTCATGACGAAGCTCGGGGTGCCCGGTGGCGCAGCCGAGGTTCAGCAGCCGACCCTCGGCCAGGATCAGCACGCCGTGGCCATCCTCAAATGTCCACATGTCGTATTGCGGCTTGATGTTGGTCTTCGTGACCTTGCCCACCGCCTGGAGCTTGTGCAGGCCGGCCATGTCGATCTCGTTGTCGAAGTGGCCGATGTTTCCGATGATCGCCTTGTCCTTCATCCTCTTCATGTGATCGGCCGTGATGATCTCGCAATTGCCGGTGGCGGTGATGAAGATGTCGGCCGTGCCCACCACGTCGTCGAGCGTCACGACCTGGTAGCCTTCCATCGCGGCCTGAAGCGCGCAGATGGGATCGACCTCGGTGACGACGACCCGGCATCCCTGGCCCTTGAGGCTCTGGCAGCATCCCTTGCCCACATCGCCATAGCCGCAGATCACGGCCACCTTGCCCGACAGCATCACGTCGGTGGCGCGCATCAGGCCGTCCACCAGTGAATGGCGGCAGCCGTAGAGGTTGTCGAACTTGCTCTTGGTCACCGAGTCGTTGACGTTGATCGCGGGAAAGAGAAGTGTCCCCTTTTTCTGCATCTCGTAGAGGCGATGCACGCCAGTGGTCGTTTCCTCGGAGACGCCCTGCATTTCGGCCGCCACCTTGTGCCAACGCTTCGGATCAGCCTTGTAGCACTTGGCCAGCAGCTTTAGCACCTCCGTCCATTCCTCGCTGTCGCCGGCCGTCGGCGCGGGCACCTTGCCAGCCTCTTCGAACTCGAAGCCCTTGTGGATCAGGAGCGTGGCATCGCCGCCATCATCGACGATTTGGTTGGGGCCTTTGCCATCGCCGAAATCCAGGGCGCGTTCGGTACACCACCAATACTCTTCCAAGGCCTCGCCCTTCCAGGCAAAGACCGGCACGCCCTTGGGATCTTCCGGCGTGCCATCCGGACCGACCGCGACGGCCGCCGCGGCGTGGTCCTGCGTCGAGAAGATGTTGCACGAGCACCACCGCACCGATGCGCCCAGCGCCCGCAGCGTCTCGATGAGCACGGCCGTCTGGATGGTCATGTGCAGCGAGCCCATGATGCGCAGGCCCTTGAGCGGCTGCTTCTTCGCGTATTCCTCGCGCACGGCCATGAGGCCGGGCATCTCCTGCTCGGCGAGCATGATCTCCTTGCGGCCCCATTCGGCCAGGGAAAGGTCGGCAACCTTGAATTCAAGTTTGCCCGGGCGCTGGCCCGGGCCTTCCGCAGTGCGGTTGCAGTCATCAGATAGCTCCTCGGCTTTGTTTGTGATTATTATTCGGACGATGCTTTCCTAGACATTGGACGGCACTGGATCATCGAACTCGGAGTTCATGAATGAAGAACGCTGTTCCGCTGGCGTCAGCAGCAGAAGCACCGAGATTTCCTGAATGTCGTCCTCGCTCAGTCGATCGGTGATGAATTTCCACACATGATCGTGCCGTTTCCCCTTGGACCAGTCGGCAAAGCGTTGATCAATGACGCGAACTCGGATCGCGGCGGAATTGTGCCGGTACAGAGTTGCGATGGCGCTGGGATGACGCTGCTCGTAGTCCTCCAGCACGCCCTTGGTTCTCTCAACCAGTTCGTCATGCGAACCGCGGGTAATTGTTGCCATGATCACATCCTTTCATCCGCCCACTTGACAATCGCCTCCGCCGCACTGAGGAAACGCTCTGCCCATGCTGCCGCCGGAAGTTGCGCCTTGACCAGAATGGTCCTGGCCTCGGCCAGACGCTGCTTGGCAACGCGCGAGAACTTCCTCGCGTCAGGGTCCCGCGGGGTGCTCATGATTGACCTCCCGCCGCCATGAACAGCGCCGGCCCTTTCGCATTCGTCGCCGGCTGCACCGGCCGGACGGCAATCGAATCAAATCCCGCCTCAGCCAGCATTGTCGCCAGTTGCTCGACCGAGAACCCGCGGGATTGCTGCCCCATCCGCCGCTGGAAATCCTCGCGGTCGTGCGGCAGCAGATCGACCACGACCAGTTTCCCGCTGGTCTTGAGAATGCGCCGGGCCTCGCTCAAGACGGCCGGCGGGTCGGCAACATACGTCAGCGCCAGGATCAACAAGGCCGCGTCGCACAAGTCCTGCTCGATGGGCAGCGCGGCCAGGTCGCCCCGGCGAATCTCGACGTTTGCTAGCCTGCCGATGCGTTTCCGGGCTGCCCGGAGCATGGCGGGCGAGTTGTCCACGGCAATCACCCGGCCGACATATCCGGCGAGTTCCGCCGCAACCTGCCCGGTGCCACAGCCCAGGTCAGCGACGATGCAGTCGCCGGGCAGCAGGGCCAGCATGGCACAGCGGGCGAAGTCATCCCCATAAAGCTCGCGCCTCAGCCTGTCCCATCGCCCGGCAGCGCCGGCAAAAAAGGCCCGGGCCCGATCCTGCCGGTCGTGCAGCCGGCGGGCAAGCCGCAACTCATCCTGCTGGATCGTCGCCCAGCCATCCAGTTGCTCGCGCGAGCAGCCAGAGTCGCCGCCCGGCCGGCTCCAGTTCGTCCAGCGTCATCCGGTAGAGATGCGCCGTCGCCTGTCGGCTGCTGCGCACCCAGCGCTCGTCGGAAAGGACCTTCAGGTGACGGCTGATCGTCGATTGCGGAAGCTGAAGCACATCGCACAGCTCGGCCACGCCCAACTCGTGCCGCTCGAGCAATCGCAGCAGGCGCAGCCGGGTGGCGTCGCCCAGCGACGACATGCGCGACAGGAGGGCGCCGGGTTGTGAGCCGGACTTAATCATCGCTCAATCCGGATAGATTGTTTAAGCAAACCGCCCGCCTGTCAAGGCCTCTTCCCCCGAATCCGCCGCATTTCCCCTCCCGGCCGGGGGCGTGCAACTGGCCCGGAAATTGCGTCAAGCTGGGAGCAACCGCCTCGGAAGCCTCCTATCATAACCTACTAGAGGAGAATGCGGACCGATGAGCGTGCAGCATGTCAAGTACGTTTTGATTGGCGGCGGAGTGGCCGCGAGCGCCGCCGCGGCCGCCATACGCCAGCGTGATGGCGACGGCGGGATCGTGCTGGTCGGCCAAGAGGTCAACCGCCCGTATTACCGGCCACCATTGAGCCGGGATTACCTGCTGGGGCACAAGCGCCGCGAAGAGCTTTTCACCGCCACCGCCGACTGGTTTGCGCAATCGCGTGCAGTTGCAGACGGGCCGACGTGGCGCCACGCTGGACGCCGCGCACCGCCTGATGACCCTGGACGACGGCCGAGAGCTGTGCTTCGACAAGCTCCTGCTGGCAACCGGCGGCTCGCCAAGGCCCCTGAGCATACCCGGGGCCGACCTGCCCAGCGTGTACTATCTCCGTACACTGGCCGACGCCGATCGCCTGCACAACGCGATGGACAAGGCGACGGCCGAGGGCAGGCCGCACGAACGCGGCCGGGGTCGCGCCGTGGTCGTCGGCTCCGGCCTGCTGGCCGGCGAAATCGCCTGTACGCTCACCACGCGCGGGTTGGCCGTCGATCTGGTGTTTCCGGCCGATCACCCCTGGCCCAGGATCACCGGCGAGAACGTCGGGCGGCTGCTGATACGCTACCTGGAGAGTCACGGGGTGCATGTGCGCCGCCACCGGGGTCAACCGCCTCGAAGGCGATGGACGGGTGCAGCGCGTCATCCTTTCCGACCGCAGCACCATCGCGTGCGACTTCGTCGTGCCCGCGCTGGGCATGGTGCCGCACAAGGAACTGGTGCGCGGCACCGCCCTGGCGGCCGAGAAGGCAATCCTCGTCAACGCGCACTGCCGAACCAGCGACAGCAACGTCTATGCGGCCGGCGACTGCGCCGCTGTCTTTGACCCGACCTTCGGCAAGTACCGCCAGCTCGACCATTGGGAGTCGGCGTTGCGGATGGGACAGATCGCCGGCGCCAACATGGCCGGTGGCGATGAGAGCTACAGCGGCGCCAACACCTTCTCCACAGAACTGTTCGCTCTGACCATTCGCGGCTGGGGCGAGCCGCGCATCGTCCAGCGCCGCATCCTGCGCGGCAACCAGAACCCCGACGACCCCGACTTCATCGAGATCGGCGTGGCCGACGACGGGCGCGTCGCACAGGTCCTCTCCGGGGGGCATGGCGGCGAGGCCGCCGTGATGGCAGCGCTTGTCGAGCGGCGCATCAACGTGAATGGGAAAGAGGCCATGGCTCGCGATTCGTCGGTCGCGCTGGAGCGACTGCTCAAGGAATGAGACGCTTCGTGGACCTATTCCTTCTTCGATGCCGCTCATCAGTCGGCCGGCGTGCCAGCGCCCGCGGCGCCTGGCGAAGCCGGCTGGGTCGCGGGGCGCGCCGCGGCCGCGGGATCCTGCAGCTCGGCGACCAGCGTCGCGGTCGCCTCCACCTCCACGCGCCGGTTGAGCTGCTTCATCTCCGCCGTGTACGCCCGCTGCGCCACCGGCTCGTGCGTGCCGCAGCCGACCACGCGAAGCGTGTCGGCCGACACACCGCGCGAAACCAGGTATTCCAGCGCTGCGCGTGATCGACGGATCGAGAGATCGACGTTCTGCTGCTCACCTGCATCTTCAGGAAGATCATCCAGCGCGGTGTGCCCCTTGACGAGAATGATGTTGCGCTTGCCGCGAATCACGTCGGCGATGCCATCCAGCGCCTTCTTCCCCTCGGGCAACAGCGCGGCGTCGCCGAGGGCAAAGAGCACCTTGCCTCCGACCACCGCCTGCTGGCCGGGGCGGATGCTCAGCACTTCCGGCTCGGGACCCTCCGTGCCGCGATGCTCGAGTTTCGTCCGCCCGCCATCGCCAGGCCCTTTGAGCGGCTTCATCTGCTGGAGTTTCTGCAGGATGATATAGCGGTCAACCGGGTCGTTGCTCTTGGGATCGGGCAGATAATCGAACGCCTGACGGATGGCGGCCGCGACGCGCAACCAATCCTCGTCGGCCTCCGGGGTGCTGCTCTTGCCGGGCGCGGGCTTGAGCACCCACAAAATGACGAAGAACCCCATCATCAGCATGACGAGGTCGGCAAACGTGAAGATCCACTCCGGGCATTCTTCGCATTCACCAGCGGGCTTGCATTTGCAGGCGTGCTTTGCCATTCGTTACGCCGCTTTCGCCATCGCCGTCTGTTGTCGCGTGCTCAGGAAGCTCAGAAGCTGCATCTCCACCACGCGGGGGTTGTTGCCGGCCTGGATGCTCAGCACGCCCTGCAGGATGATCTCCTTGCTGAAAGCCTCCTCGCGCGAGCGGATCCCCAGCTTTTCCGCGATCGGCCCGGCCATCAGGTTCTGCAGGAGGCAGCCGTACAGCGTGCCCGTCAGCGCGATCGCCAGCGCCTGGCCGATGACGTTGGCGTCGCCCGCCAGGTTGCGGAACATCGCCACCTGGGCAATCAGCGTCGCCATCAGCCCGAAACCCGGCCCGAACTTCGCCAGCGTGTGGAACAGATGGCTGCCGTGCTTGTGACGCTCCTGCATGGCCTCGATCTCGATCCGCAGGATGCGCTCGATGATCTCGGGGTCGGTGCCGTCGATCGTCAGTTGCAGCCCGCGCCGCAGGAACGGATCGGCGGCCTCGCGGGCCACCGACTCCAGCGCCAGCACGCCGTCGCGACGGGCCGTCTCGGCATACTGAACCATCTCCTTGATCGAATGCTCAACGTGGGTCTCGTGATTGAACAGCCACTTCTTCAGAAACGAGACGGCGTTGGTGATGGAGTGCAGCGGCATGGAGAGCATGGCCGCGCCCAGCGAGCCGCCGAAAACGAGAAACATCTCGGCCGGCTTGATATAGGTGCCGATGGCGCCGTGCGATGCGTGAAACATCGTGTAGACCACGGCGCCCCAGGCTACCAACAGCCCAATGATCGTTGCCAGATCCATCTATTGGTCTATTTTCGGCAGAAACGCCGGCCGGAAATGAGAGATTATCGGAACCGCAGCAATTGCGGGTCAGCCAGGGCACGCTGAAGCAGCGCCCGCTGGCCCTCTGTCCACCAGCGGGCCAGCGACGGATCGAGGGCGTCACACCCAAAGTGCCGCGCAATCGCGAAACGAAGCTCGTCAACGCCCTCGCCGGTCGTCGCCACCGTTCGCAGTGCGGGCTTCAGCCCGTCGTTCGTAGTGCGCAGCTTCAGCCCGTATCTGGTCGATCTTGTTCATGACGACGATCGGTTGCTGCCACTCGGCCAGCAGATGCGACTGCTCTTCCATGGGCTGCGACGCGTCCAGCACAACGACAACCAGATCCGCCATCCAGATCTGCTCCCGCCCGCCCTGGATCGCCTGGCGTTCCAGCGGATCGGTACTTTCGCGCAGACCTGGCGTATCGATCAGCATCACCGGCAGGCCGTCAACGTTGGCAATCTCCCCCACCCAGTCGCGGGTGGTTCCCGGCAGGTCGGCCGTGATCGACCGCTCCTGTGCGAAGAGCTGGTTGGCCAGCGTCGATTTGCCGACATTGGGGATGCCGATAATGGCCACTCGCGGCGGATGCAGGAGCCAGTAGAGCGCGCGGTCATTCAGCATCCGGCCAATCTGCCCCTCGCGATCGGGCGAGCTGCCCATAGCCTCCCATGCCTGCTCCTGAGCCAGCAGCGCCCGCAGTCCCAACTCCGTCCGCGCCAGCGGGAGATACGAGAGGACATCGCGCCGCAGCCAGGAATCGGCATCGACAGCGAATTCAGGCAGAGGCAGCGGTGCGGGATCGATCACCTGAAAGCCGATGCGTCGCAGCAGGTCCATCAGACTGTGGATGATCCACGGCCCGCCATGAACATTGATGTCCGCTTGCTGCCGCTCGGAATCGAACACGACGACGGCATCATCGATAATCCGGCCGCCGTCCGTGATGTTGCCATGCACAGGCTGCGGCTCGCCCGCGCCTGCTCCGATCTCCTTCGCGAAATGCCTGTGCAGGAACTCCCCCGTCGCCGGCCCGGCCACCCGCACGACCGCGATGGCCGCCGTCCCCGGCGCGGTGAGCAGAATCGCCTTGTTTGCCTGGCCGTTCAATGTTTGTCGCCGCTGGTGACGAGCGGCTCGCAAGCGAGCCGGTTAAACACTCCAAACTCCTCACGCGTCCTGGTTCGCATACGCCAGCGCGATGCCGTAAAACGTCAGGTCGGGTGCGATGGCGTGGATCAGCTCCCATCCTTCGAACAAGTCCCTGGCATCGCCGCCCGTCGCGATGATATCCGGCCAATGCCCCAGCTCCGTGGCGTAATTCTCGACCAGCTCCTTCACCAGCCCGCGCACGCCGTAATAGACGCCCTGGAGCATGGCGTCGCGCGTGTTCTTGCCGATGGCGTCGGTCGGGACGGCAAACTGAACCTCCGGCAGCCGGGCCGTCTCTTCGTGCATGGCATCAAGCATCATCCGCACGCCGGGAAAGATGGCGCCGCCGAGGAACGCGCCCTCGTCGTTGCAGCAGTCGACGGTCATGGCCGTGCCGGCGTCAACGACGACACACGCCTTGCCCATCTCCTCGTAAGCCGCGGCGATGTTGACGATGCGATCGACGCCCGTCTGCTCGGGCTGGTCGGTCAGCACCTTGATCGGCAGCTTGATCTGGTTGCCGATCCATTTTACCTGCTCGCCGGTGGCCTGCGCAACCGCCTGTTCCATGGCCGCGTCAAGTTCGGGGTGGACGCTCGCGCCGACGATCACGGGGTCCTCGCGATCCTTGATGCGCGACCACGCCTCGGCAATCCGGCCGGGCCAGTCGGCTCGCTGGTCGTGCCCGACCCGGTTGACGTATTCAAGATTGCCCGCGACGAACACGCCGATGGCCAGGCGCGAGTTACCCACGTTGAGGCACAGAAGGTTGATCTCCATGGTGGAATGTTAGCACGGATGACACCCCGGTGCTTGTGGCACGAGCGGCCCCCGCCGTGCGAAGAGGACTGCGGCCGGGGCGGCACGCTCCACTGTGGCACGTGCGGCCCCCGCCGTGCGAAGAGGACCGCGGCCGGGGCGGCTCGCTCCACTGTGGCACGTGCGGCCCCCGCCGTGCGGAGAGGACCGCGGCCGGGGCGGCACGCTCCACTGTGGCACGTGCGGCCCCCGCCGTGCGGAGAGGACCGCGGCCGGGGCGGCACGCTCCACTGTGGCACGTGCGGCCCCCGCCGTGCGGAGAGGACCGCGGCCGGGGCGGCACGCTCCACTGTGGCACGTGCGGCCCCCGCCGTGCGGAGAGGACCGCGGCCGGGGCGGCACGCTCCACTGTGGCACGTGCGGCCCCCGCCGTGCGGAGAGGACCGCGGCCGGGGCGGCTCGCTCCACTGTGGCACGTGCGGCCCCCGCCGTGCGGAGAGGACCGCGGCCGGGGCGGCTCGCTCCACTGTGGCACGTGCGGCCCCCGCCGTGCGAAGAGGACCGCGGCCGGGGCGGCTCGCTCCACTGTGGCACGTGCGGCCCCCGCCGTGCGAAGAGGACCGCGGCCGGGGCGGCTCGCTCCACAAGGCATCGCGGCCGGGGCGGCACGCTCCACAAAGCACGCTCCACAAAGCCGTGTGCAAGCCGGGTTGTCTTGAGGTAAACTGCCTCCATGGACGCACAGCGAGTGGCCTTGGTGACGGGGGGCGCACGCCGGGTGGGGCGCGCGATCGTCGAGCGCCTCGCCGCCGCGGGGTTCGACGTCGCGTTCACATATCTCCAGAGCGCCGAAGCCGCCAGCCAGATCGAGCAGTCGATCCGCTCGGCCGGCCGGCAGGCGCTGCCCATTCACGCGGACCTGTTCAATCCCGACGAATCCAGCGCGGCCATCGGCGCGGCGTTTGAGCATCGCTTCGGCCGCCTGGATGTGCTGGTCAATAACGCCTCGATCTACGAGCCCAGCTCGCTCCAAGGCACGACGATCGCGCAGATGCGGAATTTCTGGGCGATTCACGTCGAAGCCCCCCTGCTACTATGCCGGCGCTTTGAGAAATATCTTCGCGACAGCCACGGCCACGTCATCAACATGGTCGATCTGCTGGCCGAGCGGCCATGGCCCGAATACCTGATGTATTGCACCAGCAAGGCGGCGCTGCTGAATCTGACGCTGGGTTTGGCAAAGGAGCTGGCGCCGCAGGTGACGGTAAACGGCATCGCGCCGGGAGTCGTGGACTGGCCGGCCGACTATCCCGAGGAACAGCGGCTGAAATACCTCAAGCGCGTGCCGCTGGGCCGCGCGGGAACGCCGATGGACGTGGCCGAGACGGTGTATTTCCTCTGCACCGCGGGCACGTATATCACGGGCCAGATCATCGGGCTGGACGGGGGAAGGTCGATCACGTGATGATGAGAAATGAAGGTGCCGGCGGGAAAAATGGGTGGCATGCTCACGCCGGCCGCGAGAGACGCTCATTTCTTCATTGCCGTGAATCGGCCGGCGTGGGCATGCGCGTCGGGCGTGCATCAGACGCTCATTGACGCCCCGCATGCCCACGCCCGGCGAACAGGCCCCAGCGGCAAAACGAGTCAACTGCGCCGGGCGTGGGCATGCCACCCAAATGCAAGTATTGCAGTGCCACACCGGCGAAGGTGAGGCGAAGGTCCTGGTCGGTTTTCGTCTTGGCGCTGTCGATCACGATCGGTGAATCCCACTGAATCGGATAGTGAATGACGCCGTCATCAGCGCCGGCCCAGTGAAAGGCGCTGCTGTCGAGGTTCATCGTGATCCATCTCCAGCCGGTCCAGTCGATGGCGCCGTAGCTGGCCTGAAAGACCTGGCCAGTGGAATCCTTGAACCGGCAGCGGAGTGCGTTGCCGGTGGCATCGCCGTCTACCCACATGCTCACCGCCTTCGGCTGGCCCTCGATCTTGCCCAGCGCCGGGGGTGGCGCGATCAGGGCATAGCGCCAGCCGGGGCCGAAGCGGTAGTCGATCTGGAGGGCTTTGGCCAAGCCCGGCTGCGGCATCCCGGCCGGCGCATCGACGAGCGTGACTTTCGCGGCACCGGCCACCTTGGCGTCGCCTTCGGTTCGCGCGGACCAATCTCCGGCACCGAATGACAGCGAGACCCAACGGGTCGGCGCGGCCCTGAACAGCGCATTACCGTCAGAGTCCATCGCTCGCACCTCTATTGCCTTGCCGGCGGAGCCTTCGGGCAACAGCGCCTGGATCATCGCCTTCTGTTGACCCCTGTTAACCGACACGACGCGATCGAAGGCAGCGGCGTCGCCAACTCTGATCATCATGGTGCCCAGGATTGCCTCGCCCGATGGATTCCCGACAAGCAGCGTGAGAGTCTCGTTCGCCGATGGAAGCATGCGGACACTCAGGCTGTTGGAGACGATGAGGTTGATGCGGGCAACCCGCAGCGGATTGCTCTGGCCGTGCAACACAACTTCGATCGTGGCGGGAATGATCTGTCCACTACGGTCGCGGACGCGGATGGGCAGGGAGCTGCAATCCTCCCAAGGGACACAGGCGAGGTCCTTTCCGTCCGCGGCGACATGCACCGTGGCCGCACCACGGAGTGCCGGCACCTGACGATACGAGTCCAACATAGCGATCGATGCCGTATCGCCGGCCCGGATGACATATGTGGATTGGGTGGGCGCCAGCCACATGGCACCGCGCCCCGTCTCAACAGCCGACGGAAGCAGCAGGTATTGCGGCGATCGCTGCAGTTCGATCTCGGCGCCTTTCTGAGTCGCCTTGATCGTACGCTGATCTCCCATCATGCCAACCACCGTGATATCAGCGGGCGGGATTGGCAGTTGAATCGAGTGCGGGTCGCCCGTTGTCCATACGGCGAGCGCCTGCCGGCGCTCGACTCGTCCATCTGAAACGGTCTTCGGCCCAAAGACCAGCACGTAGTTGTCGGCCTCTGCCAAGGCGATTCGGCACGTGAACCGATACCCCCTCAGCGTCTCCGTCAGCACCTTCGCCGCCTTCGCCGCCGGCTTCTCCTTCAAATCCCGATACACGCTGCCGAAGTGATGCTCCGGATCCTTCGGATTATCGCCATCATCCTTCCAGTCGTACCAGATGCTCACATTCACGTCATTTGCGAGATTTGTCAGCCACTGGCGCGCCAGGTACTGTGCCTGAAGCTCCTCGGTCATCTTGCCCCACGCCGTCGAATAGCCCCACTCGCCGGAGATGATCGGCAGCTTTTTGCCGGGGCAGGCGCGGGCCAGCAGGAGCTTGAGCCGGTTGTAATCCTCCTCGGCCGTCTCCGGCGGCTTCTGGCGATAGGGATGAACGCTCACCGCATCGAGCTTGGCGAAGACGCCCTCCTCGGCCATCACATCGAAGAATGCCCACGGGAATTCCGACGATGCCGGGCCGATGATGAACGCCTCCGGATCGGCCGCGCGAACCGCGTCGATCGTAGCCAGGGCCAGCTTGCAGTAGTCGCGGGCGTTGGGCTTGGGTTTCCAGAAGAAAATGTTGGGCTCGTTCCAGATTTCCCAGATGATGCCCTTGCCGACATAGTGTTTCGCGGCCGCCGCGGCCCATTTGGCGAATGCCGCACGCGAGTCATCGGTGGCAGGCGAGAGCTCGTTGTCATAGAGCCGGTTGCCATAATCCAGGATGAACAGGCAGCGGATGTCGCGCTTGCTCATCGCTTCGACCAGCTTGTCGTAGCCGGAAAAATCGTATTCGCCCTTCTTTCGCTCGGTGCCGCCCCACGAGAAGTCCATGCGGATGAACCGGTAGCCGATGCGCGCGATGGCATCGACTTCCTCCTCCTTCGGCTCGACGAAATGGATGTTCACGCCAAAGTTCAGCGGCACGATAGGATCGGGGATGCCGCGAGGCGACGGTTGCGTTGAAGCGGCTAGGCAGAGCGATGAGAGCAGCGCGAGGGGAAACAGTCGAAGCATTGAGCCTCCTGAAAGCGCGCATTATAGTCGCAGGAGTCCTTGTCAGTAGCCCGTTGTCCGTTGTCAGTGGTTGGGTCCGTGGTCCTGTGGTCAGTGGAAGTGTCGCCATGATTTCCTCGCTTTGCGCGCTCCCGCAACTGGCCAACGGACCATTGACCCATCCACGGACCACGGACAACTGACAACTGGCGAGCGTCGAGTAATTGCATGGACCCACTGACCCTCCTGCTCTACTGCGCCCTGATCTTCGCCACGCACCTGATCGGCGCGATCGCCGCCTTCGGGTCGAGCATGCTCGGCGTGCCGCTGCTGGCGTGGATGCTGGGCGACGTGGGCATCGCGGCGTTCACGTTCCTGATCGTCGGGACCGTGCAGTCGATCCACATCGGGATCATCAACGTGCGCGGCATCGACTGGCGAACCATGACACGAATGCTGCTTTTCGCGGCCGCGGGCGTGCCCTTGGGCGTTGTGCTCGCCGAGCGGCTCCCGCAGCGGGCGCTGCTGGTGACGCTGGGGATCGTTGTCATCGCGTCGGGGTTGTGGCGACTGCTTGCGACAGGCGAAGGCGCTGCTCCCGAAACTTCAAACTCCCGACTTCTCCGGCCGCTGTGGGATAGTCTGATGGTCCTGGCCGGCATGATCCACGGCGCCTTCGGCTGCGGCGGCGCGCCGGTGATCATCGTGGCCCAGCACACCATGCCGCGCAAAGAGACGTTCCGACCGACGCTCTTCGTGTTCTGGACGTGCCTGAATCTGGCCGCGATCGCGGCCATGCTCTCCCGCCGCAACCTGATCGGCCTGTCGTGGAAGTACATCGTGCTCGGCATTCCGCTGGTCATCGCCGGCAATCTGCTGGGCGACCGCTCGGCCAAACGGCTCAGCCAGCCCGTGTTCGCCAGAGTCGTCGCGGGACTGCTGGTGCTCGCCGGGGCAGCGCTGATAGTCAAATCGCGATAGCTCGCCAGTGGTCCGTTGTCCGTCGTCAGTAGTTGGGTCAGTTGTCCCTTGGTCAGTAGTTGTGCCCAGTGGGTCACCCAAACCAGGACTGGCGCCTTCGTGGTGCAATTCCGGTCAGCCGCGCTATGATGCGCCATCATGCTCGACAATCTGCGATCCGCCGTTCTCGCCGCGAGCCAGCGCGACGACGTGCTGCAGGCGATCGACGTGATCTACAGCGATCTGCAAGCAGAGATCGATCGCCGCCGGCCGGTCTGCCAGCTCTCGGGCCGATGCTGCCGTTTCGATGAATATGGCCATCGCCTGTATGTCACAACAATAGAACTCGCAGCATTCGTGCGCCACCTCGGCCGGCCACTGCCAGCGCCGACCCCAGGCGGCTGCCCCTTCCAGATCGGGAAACTCTGCGGTGTCCATGCCATCCGCCCATTCGGATGCCGGGTTTTCTTCTGCGATGCAACGGCGACCCAGTGGCAGGAAGAACACTACCGCATCTTCCACCAGCGGATTCGCGAGTTGCACGATCACTTGCAGGTGCCTTACTTCGATGTGGAATGGCGCGAGGCGATGGAGTCCTTGAGTATCTGACGCTTGGCGCTTCAGATCAGATCATCAGTCCTTCACGACGACCGTGCTCTTGCCTTCGACAAGGAGTTCGAAGACCAGCGCCACATCCTCGTTGCGCATGCGGATGCAGCCCATGGATTCCTCCCTGCCGATGGAGGCTGAGTCGATGGTGCCGTGGATGCCGTAGGATGGCTTGTTGGCGGCGCTGCCCTCGACGCCCAGCAGGCCGATCCAGAACGCGCCCAGCGGGTTCTTCGGATCGCCCGACTGGATCACGCCCTCGCCGCGGGGGCTGTAGTAAGTCGGATTCTTCAGCTTGCCATTGGGCGCGACCTGCCACGTCCCGGCCGGCGTCGAATCGTCCTTGCCCAGGCCAACCGGATAGGTCGTGAGATAAACGGACCCCGCGCCGCCGGCCGAGCCGAGATACAGGTCCATCGCGAACTTCTTCTTGGTGATGACCGCGTGGAACGGGCCCTTCACAATCTTGATCGTCTGCATCGCGCGGATCTTCTTGGGGTCGGAGATGCCGTTGATGCGGCAGACCAGCTCCCACGTGACGTTGTTGGTGGCCGCAACCTTCTGCAGGCGGTCGCCCGGCTGGAGCACGTAGGAAAAGCTGAACGGATCGTCCTTGAAGATGCGCCGGCCAAAGACAACCTGCTGGGCGATCTTCCCGAGAAGTTCCTTGCCCGCCTCGCGGTCGGCGCCGAGCTTGTCGGCCAGCACGGCATCGTTAAGGACGGAGCGAGCGGCGATCAGGTCCCCCGCATCGAATCGGGCCTTGGCATCGGCGAGCGGATGCCCGCTGATCGGCAGGTTGGCGGCCGGCTTGGGCGCCGGCGCCACATCGAGCAGCACCGGGCGGCTCGTGGGCGCATTGCCCTTGGCGATGGTCGACTTGGCCGACTTGCCCGGCGCCTGCGCAACCTGGACTTTGGCCGGCGCCACCGAAGGCGCTGGCCCAACGGAAGCCGGCAGCGCGGGAATATTCTTCTGGGTCACCACCAGCGGCACGGCCGGCTTGGATGTCCACCGTATTTTCTTGATGGCGGCGAAGACACCCGTCCCCACGACGAGCACGAGCACTATGGCAATGGTACGGCTGAAACGGCGCTTGGAGTGCCTCACGAGAACCTCCATGTTCTCTCCGAAATTTGAAATCCAAGATTTGAAATCTCAAATTTCAGATTTCAGATTTCATGACCGGATCAGATTCGACGCGAAGCGCCGAATTCCACGATCCGTCACCAGCATACTCAGCGGCACGTCGTGGTCAAGAACCGGCACCTCTTCCAACACCTGCTCCTCGAAGGCCAGTCCGCAGCTCAGGCCAAAGAAATCGCCCTGGCTGAGGAAGCGATCGTAGAAGCCCATGCCCCGGCCGATGCGATGGCCGTCCGACGTGAAGCCCAACCCCGGCACCACCACGAGGTCGATCAGATCGACCGGGATCGGCTTGCCATCGATGGGCTCGCGGATGCCATTGCCTGTCGTAGTCAGCCCGGCGTGCAGAGACGAGATCTCCACCGGCATCATCCGCCGCTGGTCCCAGCTCACCTTCGGCACGACGATGGTCTTGCCTTCCTGCCACGCGCGCAGCGCGATGGCCGCGGTGTCGATCTCCAGAGGCATGCTCAGGTAGATCATCACCACGCGGGCGGCCGCGAACTCGCCGCTATGGATCAAAAGGCTGCACGCGACGCTGCTCTTCTGCCGGCGCTGCTCGTCGGTGATGACGGCGAGCCGCTGCCGAAGCAGCTTACGGATTTCAGCCTTGGTCTGCTCCTGCGACACACACACCTCCACGCATCTTCACCCAGCCACTCTATATCTTACGATTTTCCCGGCCGCTTGTGCTAACGTTTGTGCCGGTTTTCCTCAACTCGGCCAGCCGCCGTGCGAGCTCCGCCTCCAATCCACGATCGGTTGGCCGGTAATAGACCTTGTCGATCCCGAGATACTCCTGTTCGACGAACCCGCCCGAATACTCGTGCGGGTATTTATACTCTTCCCCATGTCCGAGCCGCTGGGCGCCGGCGTAATGGCTGTCACGCAGGTGGCGCGGGACAGGCACCGTCCGGCCTTCCTTCACATCCTTGGCCGCTTCCCAGATCGCCACCGCCGACGCGTTGCTCTTGGGCGCTGTCGCCATATAGATGACAGCCTGCGCCAGCGTAAGTTGGGCCTCGGGCATTCCGATGCGCTCGACGATCTGATACGCCGATGAGGCTACTACCAGCGCGTGCGGGTCGGCGTTGCCGATATCTTCGCTGGCCAGGATCGCCATGCGCCGCGCGATGAAGCGAGGGTCTTCGCCGGCCTCGAGCATTCGCGCCAGCCAATAGATCGCGGCGTCGGGATCGCTGCCGCGCATCGACTTGATCAGCGCGCTGGCCGCGTCGTAATGCTCGTCGCCCGTGCCGTCATAGACGATCGCCTTGCGCTGGATCGACTGCTCGGCGACATCCAGTGTGATCTTTATCGGACATTGCGACGCGCCAGCATCAGCGGACGGGCAAGCGGCGTCCCGAGAGCTTGACAGCACGGCCACTTCCAGCGCGGTCAGCGCCCGGCGGGCATCGCCATCGCACATCGTCGCCCACAGATCGACCGCCTTCGGATCGATATCGATCGCCAGCTTTCCAAATCCTCGCTCGGGATCATGGACAGCACGATGGACAAGTGCGTGTATATCTTCCTCGCTCAGCGCCTGAAACTGGAAAATCTGGCTGCGGCTGACCAGCGGCGCGTTGACGGCGAAAAACGGATTCTCCGTCGTCGCGCCGACGAGAAGGACCAGCCCATTTTCCACGTCGGAAAGAAGGATGTCCTGCTGGGCGCGGTTGAAGCGATGGATTTCGTCGAGGAACAGCACGGTGCGCTGGCCGGAGTTCGCCAGACGGTCCTTGGCGCGATCGAGGATCTCGCGCACCTCCTTCACGCCGATGCCCGCGGCGTTGGCCTGCTCGAAATAGGACTTGCTGTAAGTCGCAATGAGCTGGGCGAGCGTGGTTTTGCCGGTGCCGGGCGGGCCATAAAAGACGACGCTGGTCAGGCGGTCGGCCTCGAGCATCCGCCGCAGCAGCTTGCCCGGCCCGAGAAAGTGCTGCTGGCCAAGAAATTCGTCCAGCGTGCGCGGCCGCATGCGCACGGCCAGCGGCGCCACGGCGGCGAGCTTCTTCTGTCGAGATTCGGCGAAGAGGTCCATGTGTGATGATTATATCTGAAGCGGTGGGTGCCATGCTCACGCCCGGCGCTGGCGATGCTCATTTGCCCGCTGGATGCTGCTCGCCGGGCGTGGGCATGCCGGGCACCGATGCGGCTTTCAGACGCCCGCGAAGAACACCGGCGCATCGGTGGAAATCTCCGTGCTCAGCACCAGTCGATCGGCCGTCGCGGAATACGCCGCCAGCGCAGGCTGCATGATCCAGCGCATCTCGGCTTGCCCGACCGCGCAGTTGCGCCCCCTAACGGGCCCTCGAAGCGCAGCGGCCGCGGCGCCAGCGCCGCCGCGATATCGCTCAAATCGCCGGCCGCCAGCACGCCGGGCACGATGATGTCATGCGGCACATACACGAACGGCAGGTCGAGGATGCAGTCGAAACTCAACATCCCGCGCCGCACGAGAATCGCCCGCACATCATCCTCGAACAGGGCCGCGAAGATCGCCAGCAACCCACCGACCGGCTGAGCCTCGTGCGGATCATCCGCATCGATGGGTGGATCGCGAAACTGTGGATCGTGTACCGGCGCGAAACTATCTCCCCACAGCCCGAGCCGCGCCGACTTGAGATCATCCCGCGACCGCAGATATCGCAGCACCGTCCGCAGGTCGCGCAGGCGCGTGCCAAGCGCCGTCTGGCCAAGCATCAGATCAGTCGCGGATGTATCCACGGTCCTGCTATGCCGGCCGCTGTCGCCGCCCGGATCGGTTTCGCCGGCCGTGCGCACATCCGGAAGGCAGACCGCGATGCCTCGATCGAGCAAACCCGCCAGCTCAATGTTACGATGCTTGAGAAATTCGGCTTTCCCTTGCTGGGCAACGCCAACGACCAGTTTGGCCGGCTCGCTTGCGAGCCGCTCAGCCTTGGCGCCCGGTATCATCACCACCATCGGCGCCGGCACGCCGCCCTCGACCGTGACGACGACTCTCTCGACCACCGCGCCATCAACCTGCTTCCGATCGCGCACCTCGACCTTGGCGTCGCCCCTTGGCTCGATATCCCCCAGCACCCGCCCGAAACTCCTCCGCAGTTCCGCGATGCGCTCCGGCCCATTGAGCTTGGCCAATCTCGCCCGCGCTGCTCGTCAGTTCGAGGCTGATATCCTTCAGCAGCTCATGCGCCAACCTCGGCTGATATCTGGCCCGCACCTCATCCGTGAGACACATCAACTGCCCATCCTTGAACTGAGGATGGACCTCCTCCTTCGGCGCTGGAATCCCGAACCACTTTTCGAGCAGCGGATAAATCTGCTTGCGGTGCGGCAGGCCGATGTTGTTGCAGTGGCTCGCATTCGGCGGCTGCAGCGTCACCTGGCCAAACCCATGTACGCCGACCAGCCGATCGCCCTGACCATAGAATTCGTAAATCCTCTGCAATCGCTTCCAAACAGGGTCGTGCTGTTGATCCCACGCGAACTCGTGCCCATAGATCAGGCATCGCGGCGCCACCGCGCCGACGATCAGCCACGGCATGAACCCATCTCGCGCTGCACCGCATATTCCGCGTCGATTTCGAAGCTGCCGCCGCCCGAGAAGTTGAAGTCGGCATCGGCCGGCAGCGGATAGGCCGTCTCCGGCTGCGGCCCGCCGAAGTTGAACGGCGCGACACAAGCGATGCGATCATCGAGCGCTCCGGCCACGGCCGCCGGATCTCCGCCGCCGGCCACCGCACCCAGCAGAATGATGCGTTTGGCGTCAATCCCCGGCCGCCCCAGCAGCAGGTCCACGCCGCGCATCAGGTCCCACGCGAACCAGCCGATGAGGCTTTCGCCGGCGAGCTGCAGTTGCATGCCCAGGTTGTAGCGGAAGAAGTAGTCCTGCCGGCCAACCTTGTAAGGCTTGGGATACTGATCGGCGCGCGAACGGATGCTGCCGCCGCTCGCCGTGGCCAAGCATGTCCATGATGAGCACCAGGCACCCGACGTGCGCCCACGTCGCCCCCATGTCCTGAAGCTCGCCCTGGCTCTTGGGATTGTGATGGCTGTGGCAGATCAGGATGCCGGGCATGCTCGCCCGCGGCGGATCGGGAACATACAGGTTCGCCGTGACCAGCATCCGCGGCCGCGACTCGAAGACGAGCTTCTCGACCCGGAAGCCATCGCCGTTGATCGTGCCCGTCACCTCAACCGGAAGTTGTTTCGGCGGCCGAGGAAACGCGCCCAGTGCCTCGCGCAGGAGTTTCAGCCGCTCATCGCGAAACCGCTCCCAATCCGCGCGACTGCACGGCGGCCCAGCCGTCGCTGTCGCGACGATTCGCCTGGCGAAGGCGGGAGGTGATGTCGGCCTCCAGCGCACCCCAGGTTTGGCGCGCTGTTCGGGAGAGAGGATATCGGGATCGAATTGCGGGAGGGTCTTGGTGGGTTCGGCCATGGCGAAGGGTTGCTCCAAGGACCTATACCCCAGGAGAGGCCCGGCGTTCCTGTAACGGTCAATCATCCTCGAAAACGTAGAGCAGGTTCTCACGGGTATCCGCCCGACAGACACTGTGGCACGTGCGGCCCTCCGCCGTGCTCGGAAGACCGCGGCCGGGGCGGCACGCTCCACCTCAGTTGGGCGAATAGAGAAACACCCGAGCGCCCAGCCCGCCGGCCGCCTGCGAGCTGCACAGGCCCGTGGCGACGCGCATCGCGATCATGTTCTTCTGCCCGGGCCGCAGCGCGGCCGTGATGTCCAGCTTCATCTCGTTGGGACGCTCGTAGGCCTCGCGATAGTGTTTTCGCCCGATGTACTGGCCGTTCACCCACAGCCAGCCTTCCGTCTCCACCACCGGCGCCAGGAGCATCACGCGCTTGCCCGCCGCCAAGGCCGGCACGTCCACGTCGAAGCGATACCACATATGGCCGACGTAGGGGCAGCCTTCAGCCGTCATGTGGCCCTGGGCGTAGAAGGGCTTGGTAACGGAGATCGACTCCCATCGGCTGGCATCCCACGCCGGCTGATACCACTCAGCAAATCGGCCGTCATCGTTGGGATCGAGGCGGAAGAGGGCCTTCTCGGGAAGCATGGCGACGAGCTGGCCGGCCTTGCCGGAGATGAGATCGTCGAGCTGGCGGTAATACTTGGCGCGATGGGTGACGCCCCAGTACCAGATGCCGCAGTCGTACGGCTTTTCGTGGTCGAGCACGAAGAAGGGGCTGATGTCCATCAACTGCCTTCGGAGGGGCATCATCGCCTCGGCATTCTCGGCCGCGCGGCCGAACTGGCCGGCGAACTCAGATTGCCACATGGCCATGTAGAGCTTGAGATGCTCGAGGATCAGCCGGTCGGTGCGCACATGAAGCTTGGCGCGATCGGTGTCGGCCAGGTTTTCAGCCTCGGCGATGTGAACGGCCAGCTTTTCCAGAAGCTGCGGCGTGTACACATAGGGCATGACGCGGTCTTCGTGGCCGAGCATGGGCGAGCTCTCGATCGCCTCCTCGATGGCGTCCCAGAACGCCTGCGCCGGCTTGGCGGCCGCGCCGTACCACTTGCGGAAGTAGTCATCCAGCAGCGCCTTCACATCGGCGCTGGCATCCCATTCCAGCCGGCGCGGATGTACTTGGTGGTGATGCCGCACTCGGCCCACTGGTTGCGCGCCTCATCGTGGAAGCCGATGACGCCCCATTTCTTGAGCAGCGGGAAATCGCGGGCCAGCTTACGCGTGATCGGCAGCGGCGTGAGGCCGGACACGAGCATGGTGTAGTTGTAGCCGTAGAGCCAGACCTTGTCGCACTGGCGGCACCACTGCTGGAGCATCTGGCCCTGGCGCTGCATCTGCCAGCTCTTGGGGTCGTCGTAGGCGTGGAGCGTGTCCGACCAGATGGCCGCGAACATGATGCTGAGGTTGGGGTCGAGCCGCACGCCCTGCGGAGGGATGTTGCGGTTGGCGTAGCCGTTGGTGCTGACGACGGCGTCGGGGAATTCCTTCTTGACCTCGGCGGCGACGGCGTTGACGAACGTACACCACTCTTCGGTGGTGCTCATCTCCTTCTCCACACCCTCGCGCCCGGCCAGGTCCGTGAAGCCCTGGTTGAGGGCGACGGTGCGGTCATTGAAGTCGCGCGGCAGACCATCATCGGGGGCGATGCCGACCGATGGCAGCGCGGGACGTTTCCGCAGATTGGCCTTCATCTTCTCGGCCGCGATCGCCACGGCCTGGGGGTTGCTGAGATTCGGGAGATGAGGGTTGACCGTGCCATCCTCGTTCCTGGCGAACAAGGCAGGCTGAGTCGTCGCGAGTCTGGCGTCGGCGACATATTCGCGCGCGGATGAATCGCCGGGGATGGCGATGATGGGGTCGGGGTTCATCTTGTTGCGGATCTTCCAGCGTCGTTCCTGGGCCGCCATTTCCGGCGTGGTGTGCAACCACCAGTTGCGCAGGATGAAATCGGGCTTCTGCCGCACCTGCATCTCGGCGATATCGATGCTCTTCGTCCGCGGCACTACCTCGCCAAATTCGCCGGGCATGAACCAGCGCACGCCCAGGCGTTCGAGCATGTCGTACGCGGCATACTCGGTGCCGTGATACGGGCCTTCATCATTGCCGGCCAGGATGAGGCGATCGCCTTTGCAGAGGATGACAAAGCCCTCTTCCTTGCGCGGGAGTCAGGCCCGAGGGAACAAGCTCACGCTTTTCCTCGATAAGCCGGCTGCGGCCGATGAGCACGAGTGCGCTTCGGGCGCCTGATCGTCGCTGGCGATGGGCAGCTCGGCGCCGCTGATCTTGCGGATGTACTGCTGGAAATCGGCGGCGGCCGTTGCGATCTTCTGAGCGCGCAGATCGTCCTTGGCGGGTTTGAGCGCCGAGGCGGGAACGATGATCGTGGCGGCCGGCGCGCCATCCTTCACCAGCGTCAGCCCCCATGTTTGGCCAATCAGCGTAACCAGAACGATCGCTGCCACGCACGGCTTCACTCGGCTTGCCATAGTGCCTCCTTCGATGTTTCCGCGACTCCGGTGCGGCGCAGGCCGCGGCCGGGGCGGCACGCTCCACGGGCTACGGCGGCTCGACGCGCTTCACGTCAACGTCGCACTTGCTGTTGCCGTTCACATGCACCAACAGATAGTGATAGAAGCCCCCGCGATCTTTGTTGGCATACAACGGCCCGCCCGCGCCGCCAGTGATGTAATACTCGACGCCATCGCGCCGGTCGTGGCCATAGATGTGCTCGTGGCCCATGAAGACGGCCCGCAGATTACGCCGATGCCCGACGAAAAGCCGATGCAGCCGGTCGCGCCGAGGCGGATCGGAATCCAACGACGAGCCGGCATAGTCCTTCGGGAAGAGCGGCCGATGGAGGAACACAAACACCGGCCGACGGCCGGCGGTATCGAGCTGCCGGGTGAGCCACGCGAATTGCTCATCCCCGATGGCCGCCTCCTGGGTTTCGGTGTCGAGCACGATGAACCGGCAGCCGAGGTGCTCGAATGCGTAATACGTCTCGCCCCAGTATTCGTGCCAGATCGCCAGCGACAGCTCATCCTCGAAATCGTGGTTGCCCGGCGCGTGGTACACCGGCATCTTCAGAGGCGCGATGGCCTTCTTGTAGGCATCCCACTGCCGGCGCAGCGCGGGGCCATCAGCGCGGCCGTAGATCATGTCGCCGGTGTTGACGACGAGGTCGGGCCGATCCGCCGCGACCCCGCTGACAACGCGATGAAAGACCGGCGAGACCTCGCCGTCGTAGCCACCGCGGTTGTCGCCCATGACGGCGAAGGTGAAGGGGCGCTGGGCGCGACGGGGCGCATGAGGCGAGAGCGAGGAGAAGAAGCGCGAGGATGGGGAGGGCTTTGCGGGACATGATGATCGACATACGGGCTGAAGCCCGCACTACGAACACGCTACATCTTCTTCGCCGCCAGATAGCTCCCGCCGCCGATGATGAGCGTCGATGCGATCAGCACCGCCATGCCGGCAGCGATGAGCTTGTGCGTGCGACTGCTTGTTCCTTTCCACTCGCGCAGCGCGATGCCCCAGAGCGTGCTGAAGATGATGATGCTGGCCATGTGCAGCGTCCAGCTCGCGAACTCGTAGTCCTTGCCCATGCGCATCTGGCCCATGCTGTAGAAGAAGAACTGCATGTACCAGGTAACGCCGGCGACGGCGGAGAAGAAGTAGTTGCCGAGCATGGGCACGCGGACCCGTGGCGCGACGGCGCGAGTGCTGCCGCCGAGATATTCGTGGCCGGTCCCATTCTTGATATTCAGCAGGCGCACCAGAGGAAATTCGTTGTGAACCCGCCGAGGAGCACGATCACCAGCGATGGAAGATTTGCCCAGAGGTCCATCCGGCCATGCGCGACCAACTGCTGCCTCGTCAGTTCCTTGATCGGGCCGCCGAGATGCAGCCCGATCGCCATGCACGCGCTGAGGATGCCTGAAAAAGCGGCCACCGCCATCCCCTTGGTGAAACTGAACTCGCGGATCGACGCCTTCTTCTGTTCCGCCGAAAGCTCCCGCTCTTTGGACATGCCGGCCATGCCGCTGACAGTAATCCCCAACAGGCAGACCACAATGCCAAGCAGCGTGACCCCGCCCGACCACGTGCTCACAAGCGTGTACGCCTTGTGATCCAGGAACGGCGGCGTCAGCGTGCCGACAGCGGCGCAATACCCCAGAGCCACCGCATAGCCGAGGCCGATGCCCAGATATCGCATCGTCAGCCCGAATGTCAGGCCGCCGACGCCCCACAGTGCGCCGAAGACATAACTGAGCAGCAGCACCTTCGGCTGCGAGTGGCGCAGCACCTTCAGCGGGCCGGGCACCAGCAGCAGAGCCATCACCCATGGCGCAATGATCCAACTGAAGAACCCGCCGACGAGCCAATAGGTCTCCCACGACCACTGCCTCACCCGGCGATAGGGCGCATAGAAGCTGCCGGCAGCGAGGCCACCGATCCAATGGAAGACGACGCCGATAGCGGGATTGACAATCATGAGCGTTTGGCGAGGACGTTCTTTTCGTAGAGCTTCACTTCGTCGAGCATCGCCGTGCCGACGGGAACGTTCATCGTCTGGCAGTAGTAGTCCCAGACGGCGCCGAACGGCATCGTCTTGATTTCTTCAAGCAGCGCCAGGCGCGACGTGTAGTCGCCCGCGGCTTCGGCCTGCTTGAGCCTTCGGCCCGGCTCCAGGAGCGCGATCAGCAGCGCCTTGACCATGCAGCGCGTGCCGATGGCCCAGGCGGCCACGCGGTTGATGCTGGCGTCGAAGAAATCAAGCCCGATATGTACGCGCGGAAGGAAATCGCCGCGGACGAGTTCCTCGGCGATGGCGCGCAGCTCGTCGGAGAGAATGACCACGTGATCGCTGTCCCAGCGCACGCCGCGGCTCACGTGCAGGAGCATCTCGGGCACGTACATCAGGATCGAGCTGATCTTGTCGGCGATGCCCTCGGTGGGATGATAGTGCCCGCTGTCGAGCGTGAGCATCATTCTGCTTCTGTGTCGCGTAGCCGAGGTAGAACTCGTGCGAGCCGACGACGTAGCTCTCCGAGCCGATGCCGAAGAGCTTGCTCTCGACGGAGTCCAGGTGAAAACGCGGGTCGATCTTCGCCGCGAAGAGTTCATCGAGCGATTTGCGGAGGATTTCGCGCGGGGTCTTGCGATCGGCCGGGATGTCCTTCATGCCATCGGGAATCCAGACGTTGGTGACGCAAGGCGTGCCGAGCTGCCGGCCAAATTGCTCGCCGATTTTGCGGCAGGCGATGCCGTGAGCCACCCAGAATTTGCGGATGCCCTCATCGCGATGCGACAGCGTGAAGCCGTCGGCGGCCCTGGGATGCGAGAAGAACGTGCTGTTGAAATCCAGGCCGATCTTGCGGCTCCTGGCCCAGTCGATCCAGCTGGCGAAATGCTCGGGCGCGACCTGGTCTGCGATCGACCTTCTTCCCGGCGAACTCGCCATAGCTGGCGTGCAGCGCCAGGCGATGCCGGCCGGGGATGAGGCTGTAGGCCTTGTCCAGGTCGGCGCGCAGTTCATCGGGCGTGCGCGCCTTGCCGGGATAGTTGCCGGTGGCCTGGATCCCGCCGCCGGTGAGGCCGGCGGAGTTCTCAAATCCGCCGACATCATCGCCCTGCCAGCAGTGCAGCGAGATGGGGATGCTCTTTAGCGCCGCGATGGCTTTGTCGGTGTCGGTGCCAAGATCGGCGTACGACTGGCGCGCGAGTTGGTAGGCTGTATCGACGGATGAGGCGGCTGCCATGTCCTTCATGCTCCTGTGTTGGCGTTCGGGGAGGTTGTACACGATTCCGGGGACGCACGCCACCGGTTGCGCATCTGGCGCTCTCTGATCTTGAACAATTAGCGGCACAATATATAATGCCGGACGTCTTGGGCTTGTTCAGGGCTCTGGCGTGACCGGCCCGCTCGCGGGCCGCGAAATGGCGAACAAGGCGTAACACTGAGGTGAAGTGGGAAGGAGGAACACACCCGTGAAACGGACCACCGAAATCGTCCCCGCCGGCAGGATCGAGCAATCTGTCCTGTTGATCCGTGGCCAGCGCGTGATCATGGATGCCGATCTGGCTCGCCTCTATGGCGTGACAACCAAGCGGCTCAATGAGGCCGTGCATCGCAATCTTGATCGGTTCCCCGACGACTTCATGTTCCGCTTGACGCAAGAGGAGCATTCAGCTTTGAGGTCGCAGATTGCGACCTCAAAAACCGGGCGCGGTCGGCGCAGGTATCTTCCCTATGCTTTTTCCGAGCACGGCGCCATCATGGCCGCCAACGTCCTGCACAGTCCCCGCGCGGTCAAGGTCAGCGTGTTCGTGGTCCGCGCGTTCGTCAAGCTGCGATCTCCGAACGCATCAGAATTGGTCAGATGTCCATCGAAAGGTCCGACTTTCGTCATGTCCAGTCCACCACGGAGGATGAGCTGTAGGCCGTGCTCGACTTCCCAATCGCAATTGCATTCCAGGGACAGGTAGATTCCGTCCTCGTCATCGCCGTCGTCCCTTCGAATCACGTATATGGTGTCCCCGAATTGCACCTGCTTCCATATGTCGGCCGGCTCCTCGATTCGCACTGCCGGAGCGTCGCCATCTGCATACATCGCAAGCATCTCGCGGCAATAATCCAGGACGTGAGGCTGTGCCCTGGAAAGCACCGAATTGTCGGCCGCGAGCGCGTTCTTGATGGCGCGGTGAAAGTCCTCCTTTCGCCGATCCTCGATATAGCCTTCCAGCGCAAACCTGCATTTGTGCCCGCCCAGAAACGGAATTGGCATCGGCTCGGATACGTACAACTCGAACCGGTCATCCTTCTTCACTTGTCCGATGTACGGGACATCCACAACGGCCTCCTGGCTGTGCCCAGCGTTTCACGTATTCATCGCCGCCTTGTCGGCCAGCAACCGCTTGACCACCTTCCCCGTCGGCGATCTCGGCAAATCCGGCAGGATGTGTACCTCGCGCGGGACCTTGAACGTCACGAGTCCCTGATCCCGGCAGAAGCTGCGAAGCTCGTCGCCTTTGGCGCTGGCGCCGGGATGAAGCACGACAAACGCCACCACCGTCTCACCACGCGTGGAGTCTTTCTTCCCGACCACAGCCGCCTCCGCGATCGCCGGATGCCGCGCCAGCACCTCTTCGACTTCGCGGGGCACGACCTTCTCGCCGGCGCAGATGATCAGGTCCTTCTTCCGGCCGGTGATGTAGAGATAGCCATGGGCGTCGACCTTCCCCAGGTCGCCCGTCTTGAAATATCCGTCGTTCATTGCGGCCGCCGTCTCGGCCGGCAGGTTGTAATAGCCCTTCATGATCATCGGCCCCTTGAGCCACACTTCGCCTTCCTCACCCGGCGGCAGCACGTTGCCTTCATCGTCCACGATGCGCACGCCAACCTGCGGAATCGTCTTGCCCACGGACGTTGGCCGATGCATTGCGGGCGTGTTCAGTGAGACCACGGGGCTGGTCTCCGTCAGCCCATAGCCTTCGTAAACCGTCGTCCCCAGCCGCTTCTCGAATCCCTGGCGGATGACCGCCGGCAGTGGCTCGCCACCGCTGATCATGGCATAGACATCTTTGAAATCGGCCGGCTTGGCGGACTCCAGCCGCAAGATCGCGCCGAACATGCTCGGCACGCCGAATACGATCGCCTGCGGATGTGAGCGAATCGCCTGCAGCGTCGCCAGCGCCGAGAAGCGCGCCTGGTAGATGACGGCCGCCCCGAGCTGGATCGGCGCGAGCATCGTCGCGGTCATGCCAAACGAATGGAACAGCGGGATGATGCCGATAAATGCGTGCCGTTTCAGCAGGCCGGCGTGCTCGATGCACGCATCGACATCGCTCTGCAAGTTGCCATAGGTCAGCATCACGCCCTTGGGCCGGCCGGCTGTTCCGCTGGTGTACATCAGCACTGCCAGGTCGTCGGCCGATGGCGATGGCAGCCGCGGCGCAACCGCGTCCGGCGTCCTGGGGACCTGCGACAGGTCGATGATCTTCAGCGCCGCATCCTTCAGTCGTCCGACCAGCGAAGGCACCGTGATTACCGTATCGATGCCGCTGTCGCCGATGATGTGCGCAATTTCGCGCTCGCCCAGGAGATAGTTAATCGGCACGATGCTCTTGCCAGCGAGCAGCGTTCCGTAGAAACTGGCTGCATAACCGACGCCCGACGGCAGCAGGAGCCCGACGCTGGGCCGATCGGTCTGCACGGCGATGTACGTACACAGCCCGCCGGCCATTGCGGCGAGCTGAGCAAACGTGCATTGCCCCTGGTCGTCGGTGATCGCGATCTCGTGCGGGTTTTCTCGCGCATGCGCGAAGAGTGGTTCGAAGAGCATAGCGGGGTCCTCTGGGACTTCGCGAACTGGGTTAAATATAGCGGAGGAATGGCAAGGATGCGAACCTACCGTCTTTTGATCGTGGCGGGATTGCTGATCGCGTCGGCCGCCTGCCAACCCACCGATGCGGGGCTGCGTGCCGGATATGCTGCGCTGGAGGAGAAGCAGTACGATCAGGCGGTCTCGGCCGCTGATGTGTACCTGCGACAGAATCCCGGCGGGCCCGGCGCCGCGGAAGCCAAATACCTTCGCGGGCGCGTCATCGACCAGCAGACCAAGCACAGCCCATCCGAAGCGGCCGCCAACCTGGGCGAGGCGCGTACACTCTACGAGGAGGCGCTGCGGCTCAATCCATCCCCCAAGCTCCAAGGCTACATCCAGACAAGCCTGGGCAACGTCGCCTACTGGCAGGATGACTACCCGTTGGCCGAGCGATACTGGTCGGCCGCGCTGGAACGGCTGGACAATGACGAACTCAAGGCGTGGGTCACCTATCGCCTGGGCATGTGCCAGCAGCGCCTGGGTAAGTGGGCGTCGGCCGACACGACCTTTTCGATCGTGACGATGCAGTGGCCGGATACCGAGGTAGCCCAGCACGCGGCCGCGCCAGGGCATGCGCGAGTTCTACGTGCAGGTGGGGGCATTCGAAAACACGGCGTCGGCAGACAAGCTGGTGCAGACGCTCAAGGGCAAGGGCTTCCCCGCACTACGGATGACCAAGGCGTCGAGGAATCTACAGGTGGCTGTGGTGGGGCCTTTGTCAGACTACGCCCGCGCAACGGCGATGCGCGCGCGCGTGGTGAACGCCGGATACCGCGATGCGATGATCGTGCCATAGTGCCGCCAGTACACTCACTGGCGGAAAGTGGCAGCGGCGTCTCGCCGCTGGTCTGGTCAGGCGCAGAGCCGGGACGGCTCTGCCACGAAGACCGCCAGTGAGTGTACTGGCGGCACTTCTCAAATCGAATTGATCACCATCCCCGTCGCCAGCTTCGGATAGAAATACGTGCTCTTCTGCGGCATGACCTCTCCAACGCGGCCAAGTTCCTCCAGCGCTGACAGCGGCGTGGACTGCAAGAGCAGCGCAACCTGGTACTTGTCCCCATCCACCTGCGGCGCGACTTCGGCGGGGTTGGCCGTGTAGCCTCTACTCACCTCGCCGCCGGCCGCGAACTTCGGGCCGATGATCTCATCCAGCAGATACCGCTGGAGTATCGCCACATCCAACGATCGCCAGGCATCGCTGCGCGACGGCTCCAGATTCGTCAGCACGTCACCCTTCAGAAGCCGCAGTTCATAGGTCTTTCGCGTCCGCCCATCATGAAACCCCATCGTATGCGCCGGCCGCTGCGGCAGGATCTGGGCCGCGTATTTCCCCACATCGCCAGCCACTTCACTCACATCGAAAACACCCGCAAGGGCCGACTTGAGCATCTCGATGTCGAACCCGCGCAGGCCACCGATCAACCGATGGGTCGGCAGAATCTGCAAGCCGGGATCCTGCATCCCGATCAGCACGAACAAGCACCAGTTGGCCGGATGCTCGTCGGGAATCTGGCCGAGGCGCTGGCGGACTTCCTGCTGATATTTCAACGCCGTCGTGTAGCGGTGGTGCCCATCGGCGATGTAGATGGCGCGCGTGCGCATCTGCTCGACGACCTGCTGGTGAACGGCCGGATCATCTACGGCCCACATCTCGTTCTTCACGCCTTCGAGAGTCCCGGCCACCGACGCCGAACCGAGGCCCTGGTACAGCGCATCGGTGATCTCGTTGGCCGGATCCTTGAACAGCCCGAAAATCGGCGAGAGCTGCACGCCCGTCGCCCGCATGAGCTTGAGCCGGTCCTCGATGGGCGCATCGTAGGTCTTCTCGTGTGGCACGACTTCGCCCGCGCCAAACGGCGATAGCCGCACCAGCGCAAAGAACCCGCGCCGGCGGAACGTGCGCCCGGCCCAGTCGTACGTCTGCACATACGGGTAAAGCCCGGCCGCGCGATCGCGCGCCAGCACGCCGTCCTTCAGCCACGCCTGGAGCGTCGCATTGGCCTGCTGATAGACCAAATCCGGCCCGACGGTCTTGGGCGGCAGATGCGGCAGATCGATGCTGACGATGTTATTGGGATGCCGCGCCTGCAGGGCGCCCTTGCCGCGCTCGTCCAGCACGTCGTACGGCGGCGCAATCAGCGCCGAGACGTCTCGCCCGGCCGGCGCAACATATCGGATAGCGGCAAATGGTCGAATCTGGGCCATGGCGCGGGAAGATAACGTCTATTGGGTCCACTGGGTAGAGGATGGCAAAGAACGGCGAGGTATACTACCCGGTCGTGAGTTCGGCCGACGTTGCCCTGGGAACGGACCAAGCCGCACGACGGCACATGGAAAGAAGCAATCATGTCAATGCGAGATGGCCCGCAAATCATGGCGGCGAACATGGAATCCTGTTGTCGTATCAGCAGTCGCCTCGCCGCGTGCTGCTGCATTTTCGTGAGCCTGCTAACCTGGTGCCGTGCGGACGATGCAGATGGCCTGGCCAGGTCGATAATGTCGAGGGCCGGCATTCGTGTCGGTGTCTGCGCGATGCCACGCGTGGGCGATGGCGCCCTCGCGGCCGCCCTGGCCAGGCAGGGCATTGCGCAGGTGCATGGCTTGGCCGCCGACGCACAAATCGCCGCGGCCGCGCGCAAGCCCGCCGCCGAGCGCGGAATGCTGGGCTCGCAGGTTGTGATCGAGACCGGCATCCCGTCGGCCATTCCTCTCGGCGATTGGGTGGCCGATCTGCTGGTCGTGGCGGATGCGACCGACGCCAACCTCAATGCCATTCCGCCGGCCGAGGTGCGCCGTGTCGTAGCGCCTTACCGTGGGGTTGCGGTGGTGGGCAATCCGGGCGGCGGCAAGAGCGGATTGAGCAAGGAAGCATTGACCCGGTGGGCCGGTGAAACCGGCGCCAAGGTTCTGGTCCAAGAGGACGCCACAGGGCTCTGGGCGGTGATCCGGATGCCGCCGCTCGAAGGTGGCGATGACTGGGGTCATCACACGCATGCCGCCGACGGCAACCTGGTCTCCGAAGACAAGGCCTTCGGCCCGGCCCCATTCGAGCTCCAGTGGACCGGCAAGCCCTACTACGGAGGCCATTGGGACATCCACGTTGTCTCCGCGGGACGCATGTTCACCGCACAATGCAGCGTCTTCCAGCATCCGCGACTGCCCTACGAACTCGTTGCCCGCAGCGCATACAACGGGCAGGTTCTGTGGCGCCGGCCGATCGCGCAAGACTTCGGCGAGAGCGCCTCGCTGGTCGTGGCCACGCCCCAGCGGCTCTTTCTGAAGGATGCCGGCGCGGTCCTCGTGCTCGATCCCGAAACGGGAGCGGAGATGCGGCGCATCACCGTGACGTCAGACGCGGCGCAGCATTGTCTTTGGCTGCTGGTGTCCGACGGCGTGTTGCTGACCGTCACCGGCCCGATCCAGAAGTACAGCAAGGATGCCGACGACTACACGAACTCTCCGCCCAAGCGGAAGGCACAGGATGAAGTCAATGAGCTATACGCGGGCCGGGAACTGGCCGCATGGGACACGGCAACGGGTGCGGAGCTTTGGCGATTCACGGAGAAAAACATCGACCCCCCGAAAGTGGTGGCGGCCAATGGCCGCGTCTACCTCTATGCCGCACGTCTGTACGCCGCGTGTCTCGATCTGAAGAGCGGCAGGCAAATCTGGAAGACGGCGGCCCCCATCGCCGAGCCCAAAGGGCTGGAGATGGGGTGGATCGACGGCCACGCCACCGTGAAGAACATGTCGATCCACCGCCAGGGCGCGGTAGCGACCAAGGATGTGTACTTCATCAACTACCTGCCCCACCGCCAGTGCCAGGCGTTCTCCACGGCGGATGGCCGTCTCCTCTGGGACAGAATGCACGGTCCCGTCGGGAACGATGCCAAGGAGGCAACTCTGACGCCGGGGAAGATGATGTTTGGCTACAACGTCGTGTTGGGCCAGACGATCATCGAACGCAAGGAGTGGCAGAAATCCAGCGATATCTTCGATCTCCTGACCGGGAAGCCGCTCTTGCCGGCAACGCATTTCAGCTACGGCGGTTGCGGGCGATTCACCGCGCTGGCCAGCGGCCTGCTCTTCGGCCAGTCCGGGGAGGTCTACGACTTTAAGGCCAACAAGCCGGTCCTCTTCTACAACGCCAAGTCGAGTTGCGGCACGGGCCAGTTCGTGGCCGATGGACTGCTCTTCAAGGTTGGGGCCAATTGCTCGGGCTGCTCCGAGTGGCGCGGGTTTTACGTGAGCCGCTCCGTGCCCCGGCGCGAGACATCAGGCGGCGCTCGCCTGGAGAAGGGCGCTGCGGGCGAGCCGAAGGACGTGACCGGCGATGTCAGCGACTGGCTCACTTATCGCTCGGACGCGACCCGCAAGGGTTCTTCCGCGGCGATGGTTCCCGCCGGCGCAACCGTCCGGTGGACCTTTGCCTCCACCCGACCGGCGCTGGCGGTGCTCGCCGAAGCTGGCGGCTATCTTGAGCCGGACCGCAATCCCACGCCGCCCATTTCCATGGGCGAGCGGGTGTGGTTCGGCACGGCGGAAGGCGCTGTGGTGTGCGTGGACCGGAAGACAGGCGTCGAGGCATGGCGTTACTGGACGGCCGGCCAGATCATGAGTTCGCCGACATGGTGGCAGGGCCGGGTTTATGCGGGCTCCTGCGATGGCTGGGTCTACTGCCTCGATGCCGCCAGCGGTACGCTGGCGTGGCGCTACCGCGTAGCGCCGGACGAGCGCCGCATCATGGTGCTCGGACACCTGAGCAGCGCCTGGCCGATCATGGCCAACGTATTGGTCCAGGACGGCGCGGTCTTCGCGGCCGGAGGCTACATAGGCCAAATCGGCGGATCGGTGCTCTGCTCGCTCGACGTGCGCACGGGCGAACCGCGTTGGGAAAAACGATTCGATGCTGCGTCAATCGCTCCGTCAGCATCCGGACAACTCGCCTGGTACGCCGGCCGGCTGTGGTGGCATGTCGGCGACAGCGGGATTCTGGTGGCCGACCCGGCCACCGGCGATGTCCGGCCGGCCGTTGAATCCGAGCAGTTCAACAAGAAGGCGGGGGCAACGTGGTCGGGTTCGAGAGGGCAGGACATCGGCATTCTCCCCGGCGGCTGGGTTGTCTTTGGCGGGCGTCAGTTCAATCTCCCGCTCAACGACGTGCAACCGCGCAACAACTGCTGCTTCCTTCGCGCCGATCCGGGCGGCGCGGCCGTTGACCAGAACGGACTCCCGAAAGTGATCGTGCTGAACGATAACCACGCCGTCGATGCGATCCCGGTGTGGGATGCCGGCGAAACGCTCCTGTTCGGCAAGCCCGCGGATTGGAAGGTCGAAGCGATCGATCCGATGCTCTGCCGCGGGCTGGCCGCAGTGCTCGCCGGCGGAGCGAATGTGCGTCCCGAGGGGCAGTGGAACTCCGGCGCGAAACTGGCGGCGAAACTCGACTTGGCGCCCGACCAGCAGCGCGGGATATGGCCCGAAGGCAAGCGGTTCCGCAGTTTTCATTCTCCCGTGCTGGCCGCCAACGCTGTAGTTTTCCTGACAGGCGAGGGGAACAAGTGGCGTATCGTGGCCGTGAGCCGGGCCGATCGCCGGCCGCTATGGGACGTCGAACTGCCCGGCCAGCCGCTGCTCCACGGCCTGGCGCTGACCCGCGCCGGCGGCGTGCTCGCGCCGCTTACGGATGGACGCGTGGTGTGCGTCGCGGCGGAGGTTCCGTAAGAGCCAACCGGTTTTGACAGGCGGCCTTCCGTATTGGATGTCATTCACGTCCGCAACTACGGAGGTTGTCATGCCTGTTGAGAATTCGCCCCTGGCCCTGCTGCCCGCCGAATCGGCGGAATGTCTTGTCTACGCATCCGTTGATGCACAGACCCTGGCGGTTCTGGATGCCCACTCGGACCGCGAGGGCATGCCCCGCTCGTGGATTATCGGCCAGATCCTGCGACAATGGACGGAACAGCGCCAAGGCTATTACCTGGCGATGGAGCAGGGACCGAGATGCGCGGCGGCTTGATTTCACCGCAGAGGCGCGGAGAAAGCAGAGAAGAGGCTAATGGGGGCTGTGGTGGCGCTCATATGCCCGGGCGCCAGGCGGTCCACCAGCGGGCCAAATTCGATGCCGGCGTGCTTGGCCGCCTCCGGCAGCAGGCTCTTGGGCGTGAAGCCCGGCAGCGTGTTGATCTCCAGCAGATACGGGTTATGGGCCTCATCGAGCATGATGTTAACGCGCCGAGATCGCGTGCGCCGAGAGCGGCGCTGGCGTGCTCGGCCAGGCGCTGGCAGCGCTCCACGACGGCCGGCGGCAGGCCGGTGTCGAAGCGGTGCTCGGTGGCGTCGGAATAATACTTGGCGTGATTGTCGAAGAACTCGCCCTGGGAGATGATCCGGATCGGGGCGAGGGCTTTATCTTCAAGCAGTCCGACAGTCAGCTCGGGACCCTTGATGTACTGCTCAACGAGGCATTTGCCGTAGGTTATGACAAGTTTGGCGATAGCGGTCCTGGCCACATCGGCCTCTTTGCAGAGGCACACGCCGATGCTGCTGCCGCTGTCGATCGGTTTCACCACGCACGGGGCGAAGACGCCATTGGCCGAGGGCCGTTGATAGACCTTCCACCGGGGCGTGGGCAGGCCGGCCTGCTGCCAGATTTCCTTGGCGGCAACCTTGTCCATGCCCAGGCGCAAGGCGCGCGACCCTGAGCCGACGAACGGCAGGTTGCGTTTCTCGAGAATCTCCTGGAGCTCGCCCGATTCGCCAAACCGGCCGTGCAGAACGGGGAAGATCACGTCGGCCGGGTGGTCCAGGGCCGAGAGATTGTCCGGGCCAATGTCGGATTCGAAGACGTCGTGGCCCATCGAGCGCAGCCCATCGGCCACCGCTTTGCCGCTGATGACGCTGATATCGTGTTCGTCACTCGGGCCGCCGAGGAGGACAGTAATTCGCATAGGAGTCATGGTAGTCAGTGATCGGTAATCGGTAATCGGTGATCGGTGATCGGTGATCGGTGATCGGTGATCGGTGATCGGTGATCGGTGATCGGTGATCGGTGATCGGTGATCGGTGATCGGTGATCGGTGATCGGTGATCGACAATCGGTATCAAGCCTCGCCGGAGCGGGGCTTCTGTGCTCCACAGAACAAGTGGGCTTTTGTGATCATCGAGTGCAGCATTCGCCCGATGGATTCGAGATCCTTCCGCAGTTGCGCGGCAGTATCGGCAGTCAGGTAGCCAGAGTCCACGGCGACATCAACCCAGTGCTGAGTCTCGAGCTGTTCGGCGTCGGCGTCTGTAAGCTTGGACACGAAGTGCCGCTCGTAGAGGCGTTTGCCCCACGCTTCGGCAAGTTGCGCACCCATCGACCTGGCAGATGCGCGAACCTGGTCGGTGAGCGCGTACATCTCCTCACGCGGGAAGCCGCGCAAAAGCGCGAACACCGCGTGCGAAACGGCAAATGCCTTCTGATAGACCTGCAGATCCCGAAAACTCTTCGCATGAACCATGGCTTGCCCAGAAATGGTGATCGGTCATCAGTGATCGGTCATCGGTAAACGCCAATCGGTGGTCGATTACCTGTTCACCCGATCACCCGATCACCCGATCACCCGATCACCCGATCACCCGATCACCCGATCACCCGATCACCCGATCACCCGATCACCCGATCACCTCACGGCCAGATCAGGACTTCCGTCTCAAGAAGCACGCCACGCTGCTCGTACACGCGCTGCCGCACGAGTTTCATCAGTCGCATGACGTTGTCGGCCGTGCATCCGGTCTTGGCGATGATGAAGTTCGCGTGCTTGATGCTCACCTGCGCGCCGCCAACGCTGGTGCCCTTCAGGCCGCCCTGGTCGATCAGGGCGCCGGCGCTGTCGCCCGGTGGATTCTTGAAGATGCAGCCGGCGTTTCGCGTATTCAGCGGCTGGCTGTTCTGCTTGAACATCCAGATCTCCTTGGTGCGCTTCATGATCCGATGCGGGTCATCCTCGTCAAGCTCGAGCACGGCGCCCAGGATGAACTTCGCGGAGATATTCGTGTGTCGATAGTCGAAGATGATATCGTCCTTGGTTCGTTCGAAGACGGCGCCGGCCGTATCCATGACCGTCACTGCGCGAACGAGGTCGCCGATGCTGCCAAACCGGCCGCCGGCGTTCATCCGGACCCCTCCGCCGATCGTGCCGGGGATGCCGGCAAGGCATTCCATGCCGCCCAGGCCGGTACGAATGGCCTTGATCAGCAGTTTCTGCATGTCAACGCCCGCGCCGGCCCTGACCGTGGTCTTGTCGATCTCGATGTTGCGCCAGGCGTCATCGCTCAAGCGGAACACGGCCGCATCAACGCCGGCATCGCTCACCAGCAGGTTGGCGCCCGCGCCCAGCACATAAATCGGGATGGCATTCTCCAGGCAGCGGCGCACCGCCTCCTGGAGTTCCTCCACATTACGCGGCCGGATCAGCCAATGAGCCGGACCGCCCAGTTTGAACCAGGTGAACCTGGCCAGAGGGACGTTCTCCTCGACGATCTGCTCCAGGCCGGCGAAGGCGCTGGCGATGCGCATGATCGGCGGAGACTGGCCTGCGGGGTTGGACGGGAGAGCTTCGGGCATGGCGATGCGTGATGCGTATTCCGTATTCCGTATTCCGTATTGCGTATTCCGTGTTCAGTACAGCGTACGGATCACCTGATGACCCGATCACTGATCACCGACTTCATCCGGCCACCAGGTCGCGGCCTACTTCGCAAATATTGCCGGCGCCCATGGTGACGATCAGGTTGCCTTCGCGCACGGCATGCCCAAGATAGCTCACGATGGCGGGCAGTTGCGCGATGTACATGGCCGGCCGGCCATTGTGCTGAATCCGCTGCACCAGATCGGCGGTGCGAACGCTCTTGCGGTCGGCCTCGGTGTCGCGGGCGGCGTAGATGTCGGGCACGATCGTCAGGTCGGCATCGCCGAAGCTCTGTCCAAACTCCTCCAACAGCGATCGCGTGCGGCTGTACTGGTGCGGCTGGAACACGCAGATCAGCCGCCGGGGATTGTACCGCTCCCGGATGGCCCGCAGCGTCGTGCGGATCTCCGTGGGATGGTGCCCATAATCATCGACCACCATCGCGCCGTGAAACGTGCCGACTTCGCTCATGCGGCGATCGACACCGCGAAAGCCGGCCAGCGCATCGGCCGCCTCCTGCGCATTCACGCCGCTCATGTGACACGCCGCGACGGCCGCCGTCGCGTTATATAGATTATGTACGCCGGCGAGGCTCAACTGGATCGTCGCGGCATGCCGTCCATTGTGGAGAATCTCGCCTCGATAGCAGCCGCCCTCGTGACCCAGCACGCGCGTGGACCAGGTGAGACTGGGTCTTTCCTGGATGCCGAACCACTCGATGGGCGTCCTGAAATCCCTCAGCGCCCGGCGGACGCGCAAATCCAGCCCGTTGGCAATGATCCGCCCGCGAGCGGGCACCAGCCTGGCAAACTGCCGGAACGACTCGATGATCTCACGGATGCCGCCCGTGTAGCAGTCGGTGTGGTCCTTCTCGATGTTGGTGATGATGGCGACGGTGGGGTGGAGGTTGTGGAAACTGCGATCGAACTCGCAGGCTTCGACGACAAACGCCTTGCCCTTGCCCGAGCGGCTGGACCCGCCAAGCTGCTGGACCGTGCCGCCAATGACGAAGCTGGGATCCTCGCCGCACTTGAGCATGGCATAGGCGATCATGGCCGTCGTGGTGCTCTTGCCATGGGTGCCCGACACGGCGATGCCGAATCGCTCGGCCATCACCTGCCCGAGAAGCTGGGCGTACTTGAGCTGGGGCAACCCCAGCTCAAGGGCCTTGCGATACTCGGCGTTGCTGGCCGGGATGGCGGCGGTGCGGACAACCAGATCGACATCGGCATCGAGCAATCCGCCATCCTGGACGAACGAGATCTCGACATCCTCATCCTGAAGCTGCTGGATCTGCGGCGTGAGCTTGAGGTCAGAGCCGGTGACGATGGCGCCGGCGTCGTGGAGCATGCGGGCCAGGCCGCACATGCCGCAACCGGCGATCCCGATGAAGTGGATACGCAATCCCTTGAAGCGACTCACTTGACGCGACTCCATTCGCATCTCTGTTTCCTGAAGCAGTCCCTTGGGCGGCATCCTACACCTCTGTGGGCCACAGTCAATGGTATTTGGGCGTTCGTGGCGGGAAAGAAGAAGAGCACCTGCGAGCGCGACTGGTAATTCATCGGCGAAACGAGGCGCAGAGGTGTAATAAACGTGCGCGGTCAGTTGCCAGTTGTCCGTCGTCAGTGGTCAGTTCAGTGGTCAGTGGTCAGTGGTCCGTCTGAAGCGGAAGCGTCAGCGCCCGCACTGCGGTTGGGCTCTTTTCAAGGAATGAGCGAAACCACCGTCTTCGCCACTTGCTCCGCCGCATCCGCATGCCCCAGCTTTCGCGCCGCCGCCGCCATGAGCTGGCGCTTATCGGCCTGATAGAGCAGCGATTCGAGCACCGGCTTGAGACTGGCGGCGTTCTTCTTCGCATCCTTCTCGTCTTTGACGATGACAGCCGCACCGGCGCGTTCCAGCACCTGGGCGTTGGCGTGCTGGTGCATGTCCTTGTGATAGGGATATGGCATGAAGACCGACGGCACGCCGCACGCCGTCAGCTCGGCGCACGTGCTCGCGCCGCGCGACAGACGGCCAGGTCGGCCACCGCCCATACCTGCTCCATCGCGGGCGTGAAGCTGATGACCCGCGCCTGAATCGATCGATTCCGATACCCCTGCGAGACGGCCGGCGCGTGGTCCTTGCCGGCCAGATGCAGGATCTGCCAGCCCTGAAGCGTCAACTGCGGCAGCACCTCCAGCATCGCCTCGTTCACCGTCTGCGCCCCTGCGATGCCCCCGTGATCACCAGCGTCAGCATATTGGGCGCCAGGCCCAGGCTGGCGGCCGCCGATGCGCGGTCGGGCAGCGCCGTGATTTCCGGCCGGATGGGGCAGCCCGTAGTCCGCAGCTTTGACTGATACGACCTGGGCGTGTGCTGGCGCGTCTCTTCAAACTGGCAGCACACGGCCGAGGCGAATCTCATCAGATAATGGTTCGCCGTGCCGGGGATGACGTCCGGATTGACAATCGCGACGGGCATGCGCCGTTTGCCGGCCAGTTTCACCGCGACGCCGGCGGCAAATCCGCCCAGCCCGAGAATCGCGGCCGGCTTGCGCTCCCTCAGCACCTTCTTGACCAAATCCTTGGTCTCGCGCCACCGCGCCAGAATCGCAGCAGGCCCGAAACGGTGCGGACAATGGGCACGATTGGCTGGGTGATGTATTCAAAGCCGGTGGGCTTGAGGATAGTCGCGTCGATCTCGCGCTCGGTGCAGAGGAACAGCGGTTTGACGGTGGGATTGAGCTTCTTGAGGGCCAGAGCGACGGCAATGCCGGGGTATAGATGCCCGCCCGTGCCGCCCCCGGCCAATAGGATCGTCGAATTGCTCAGCATGGGACCTGGCGGTTGGGGTCAAAGTGCCGCCAGTGCCCTCACTGGCGGTCTTGTCGCTCGCACATGCACGCTGAAATTCCGCCAGTTAGGGCACCGGCGGCACTGTGTCATGACCACTGCTATACCGCAGCGACCGCCGGCCGAGCAAGCGGTACTACTTTTGGCGCGGATTCGGCGGCAACCTGCTCGTCCGTCTGGCGGCAGATGTTCATCAGCAGTCCCAGCGCCGCGCAAGTGATGACCAATCCGCTTCCGCCCGCGCTGACCAGCGGCAGCGACATGCCCTTGGGCGGAACGCTGACAGTCGCCACGGCAATGTTGATCAACGCCTGCAAGCCAATCATGGCGCCGGCGCCGAAAGCCAGGAGCTGCCCGAACGCTTCCTTGCGCTGCCGGATGACCTGCCAGACGACGAAGAGGATGCCGACATATAGAGCCACCGTCGCCAACGCGCCAAAGATGCCCAGTTCTTCGCAGATGACTGAGAAGATGAAGTCGGTGGTGTCCTCGGGCAAGTATCCCAGCTTCTGGATGCCCCGGCCAAGGCCCGTGCCGAAAATCCCGCCCGTCGAAAAGCTCAGCAGGCTCTGGATCATGTGATAGCCTTCCTTCTGCGGGGCTTTCCACGGGTCGAGGAAGGCGAGGATGCGCTGCAGGCGGTAGGGTTCGATGATGATGGCGACCACGCCGGCCGCCAATGCGGGCGGAAAGACCACCATCAGGTGCCAGAGCTTGATCCGCCCGGCGAGACTCATGGCAATCGCGCAAGTCGCGATGAGGGCGGCCGTGCCGAAGTCCTCCTTCACGACGAGAAGGCACACGATGCCGACGGGAACCATCGTCGGTATGAAGCCGAACCAAAAGCTTTCCAGCTTCAGCGGCCGCCTGGCGAACCACCAGGCGAGGAACAGGACGATGGCCCACTTGCCAATTTCGGACGGCTGCACGCGCGTGATACCCAGCGACAGCCAGCGGCGGGCGCCGTTGACCGAAATGCCGATGCCCGGCACGAGCACGGCCGCGCAGCTTACGATGGCCGCGCCCAGCACCCAGAAAACCGGGTTGCTCAGGACACCGCGGCGCAACAGGCACGTGTAGTCGATGCGCCCGACGATGAAGAACGTGATCAGGGCCAGGCCGGCGTAGATCGCATGGCGAATGGTGGGCTCGCTGAATTGCCACCACTTGACCTGCCCGCTCACCTGCATCGAGGCCGACTGGACCATCAGAATGCCCAGGCACAGCAGGCCAAGAACGCAGAGCGTGAGAATGTCCTGGAGGCGGAGGCGGTAGATGGAGGGGTTCATGGATTACGGATTGTTGATTGCGAATTGCGAATTTCGTATTGCGTACCGCGTCTCCCGTGCGTCAGAATGGCTGCGCGGGACACACTGCGCTATATCAAAGACTCTCTTTGGTTTATCGGATTGCCGGAGTTCGCCGCTTGCGTTTTTCCCCTGCATCGGTGGGGCAGACACCCGTGCGCGGTGGGGCAGACATTCTTGTCTGCCATGGCGTTCCATCAGCGTGAGAACCGGCTCGGGCGGAGCCTGACGCACCGAACTGCGATGACCACGCGGCCGCTTCACCCGACCCGAACTTCCTCGCCGCAGGTGGCCGATTCGTAGATCGCATCCAGCGTCCGCATGACGTTGAGGACTTCGTCGCGCTGGACGATGAGCTTCTCCTGGCCGCGGATCACGCGGACGAAGTGCTCGGCCTCGTCCCAGTGGCCGGCAAATTCGACATTCCGGCCCGGCGGAACCTGCGCCGCGATGTTGACCTGCAGGCTGCCCATGTTCGTCGAGAGCGTGAGCGGATCCATGGTCAACCCGCCCTTGGTCCCGAGGATCATCGTAGTTCCCATATTCTGCGGCACGTTGGCGGCCCAGCTTGTCTTGAACGCCAGCGTGATGCCGCCGTCCAGCCGAATGAACCCCGCGGCCATGTCCTCGACATCAAAATCGCCCGCATTGAACGGCCGGGGCGTCAGCACGCCGAGCGGTGCGCCGCTGTCGGCCAGCGACGTCATGAGCTTCTCGTCGCGGTTGCCGAATTTGCAGTAGGTGGCACTGCTGACCGACTTGAGCGCGGGATTGCCCATCAGCCAGTAGAGCAGGTCGATGGCATGCACGCCCAGGTCGTAGACCGGCCCGCCGCCGGAGTGCTTCTTCATGTGGAACTGGCCCCATTTGGGGATGCCGCGGCGGCGGAGAAACCACGTCTCGGCGTAGTAGATCTGGCCCAGCCGCCCGGCCGAGATGATCTCCCTGGCCGCAAACGACCGCGGGCTGAAACGGCCGCTCTGGCCGACGAACAGGATGCGCCTGGCCTGCTCGGCCGCATCGAACATCGCGGCGGCATCGGCGTAGCTCGTCGCGGCTGGCTTTTCGCACAGCACGTGCGAGCCGGCGCGCAGGCAGGCGATGGTCTGTTCCTTGTGATAGGAGTTTGGCGTGCAGATGGAGACGATATCGGGCTTGGCCTCGGCCAGCATCTTCCGCCAGTCGCCAAAGGGCTGCTCGATGTCGTAAGTCTTGGCGATGAGCCTGGCGCGATCTTCCAGGACATCGGAGACGGCGACGATCCTGACGCCGTCCTTGTGCAGTTCCGCCACGCCGGGATGTGGCCGGCCGTGGCGATCATTCCAGTACCGATGATGGCGACTTTGAGTTGGTCGGGCATGAGCACCTCACTTTGGTTGACACTCCACGTCGAACGAAGGATATCAACTGTTCACCGCGCTGCCAATTGCTTGATAGGAGCTTGTCAGTTGACCGCTTCAGCCATACACTCTCTGAAGATGGACTTCGATCGCATTACGATCAACCCCAAGGTGATGCAAGGCAAACCTTGCGTGCGAGGGATGCGCATCACTGTCGGGCTTGTTGTCAACCTCGTCGCGAATGGCATGACGAGCGAGGAGATATTTCGCGACTATCCCAGTCTAGAGCCCGAAGACATCCGCCAGTGCCTACAATATGCAGCGGCACTGACAGAGGATCGCCTGATGACTTACGGAGGGCCCGTCAGTGCGGTTTCTCGCTGACATGGACCCGATCACCGATCACCGATCACCGATCACCGCGCCTCCCCTGCTCGCCGTCCGCACCGTCTGCTCCCCACCCCCCGCCGCCACCGCCTGCATCGTCAGCCGTCGCACTTCCGCCACGCTCATCAATCGCCCGGGGCAATCCGTGGGCTTCGTTTCGCCGTGGCCGAGCATGTGGTCCGGCGGTATGTGATACGTCTGGCTCAGGAATGTGCATAGCCTGACCAGCGACTTGATCTGATTGGGCGTCGGCCGGTCGAGATCGAGGTTCCCGACGAGGCAGATGCCGATGCCGTAATCGTTGAAGCGGTTGTCGGGCGTCTTCGCATGCGCCCCACTTCTGTTTCGGCCAGCGCGAGCCCACCTCGATCTGCCCATCACCGCTGCCGCTGCCGTTGCCGATCACGAAGTGATAGCCCAGCTCATCCCAGCCCTTCTGCCGATGGCTGCGATCAAATGCCGCGGCATTTCCGGCCGCCGTGGCGCTGTGATGGATAACAATCCATTTCCATCCGGCCGGCGCAATCGGCGGAATCCACTCGGCCGGCACATCCGGCTCCTTGGCCCTGGGCTTCGCCGGCGCCGGCACAGCAGCGACCCTGGGCTGCGGCGCCTCGATCGGCTTTTCCGCCGGCGCAACCACAACCGGCCCTTCAAGGCTCGGCGCGGGATACCGCTGCACGGGGCCCTGCTGGCAGGCCGTCAGAGAGCACACCACGACAATCAGCGAGAGAAAAAGGAGGTGTCTGGCCATCCATGGCTCCCATGTTCTAGGGCGAAGTCCTTTCGCCGGGACATTTTGTAACAGAAAGCGGGAGAGATTGGAAGAGGCCCGGTGCCCGCCCAGCGCCCCAACGCCACAGGCAGGGACGGCCTGAGCGCGTCGCCGGGCGAGACGATGCAGCGGTCCCATCCGGGGACAGGAAAATCCACGGGCAACTGCCTTCGCAAGCCGTGCGCCACAGCGTATCACCCGAACGGGGTCGGTTGAAAGAGCGGACACCCGGAAATCATGCCGTGAATGAGCAATTCTGTTCTAGATCATCAGGGCAGAGATATCGTGGCCTCGGGTAAGGAGGGGGTGGTGTGGAGGGGCGGATCGAGGCATTCGACGGCGGGCACGAGAGGCATGGCCGGAACGGGGCTGCTCGGACCAGGCGGAAGCGTGGCCCGCGACGGAGGCGTTGCGGTCGGTCCAATCGCCTGTTGGGGATGATGACTTGCGGGCGCCACCTGCCTTTCCGCCGGGAATCGTGGCCAGTCTGTTGAGATCGACCCTTTCCGCCACGTCCGTCACGCGCTCAAGGGCCGGACCTGATAGGTCCACCGGAACGGCTTGGCCATCGTCTGGTTGAAGTACTCGATGAACGCCAGGACACGCCGCCGCAACTCGTCGATGGATTGGAAGCTGCCCCGGCGCAGCAGCCGGCGTGCCAGGATGCTGAACCAGATCTCGATCTGGTTGAGCCACGAAGCGTGCCGTGGCGTGTACAGGAACCGGATGCGATGGCTGGGGTCTTCCAGGAACGCTCGCCGGCTCTTCAGGTCCTTGAGCAGGCCCGACTCGCCCTTGACGCCCAGTTCCACCCCCAGTCCACACAACTCGTCCACCAGCCTCACCAACGTCTCGGATTGGTGCGTGTTGAGCTGGTCCAGCACGATGATCCACGCTGCCTGGGGGTCGCTGGCCACCGTCTGGGCCACATGCGCGGCAAAGTCTTCCTCGTGCCGCGTCAACGCCACCGTTGGACAGATTACCTTCCCCGTGGCCACTTCCAGGTTGGCCGTCAGCATCAGCGTCCCGTGCCGAACGTAATTGGCCTCCTGACGCTCCACCTGTCCCGGCCTCATCGGCAGCGTGGGCGCCGCGCGTTCCAGGGCCTGCATCCCGGTCTTCTCATCCACGCTGATAAGGTGCGTGCCCAGCTCGTGCAACTCGATGGCCGAGCCGTAGGCCGCGCACACCGCCCCCGACCGCGCCGCAAACTCCTCGGGATGCTGCCGGTCGGGACTGTTCAGCCAATACCGCATCTTGTGCGGCCGCAGGTCCGCCTCCTTTTAAAAAACGCCCCACCTGCCGGGGCGAGATCGACGGCACGATCCCCCGTTTGGCCGCCTCGTCGGCCAACTCCCGGTTCGTCCAGTTCGTCACCGGCCGGCCGCTGTCCGACGGCTTCTCGCAGGCCAACGCCATGATCTGGCAGTACTGCTCGGGCGTGAACTTGCCCGGACACCCACAGCGATACCCGTCCGAGAGCGTCTGCCCGATCTTCCGGGCCAAGGCCGCCTCATCCCACTGGGCAACGTCCGCTCCCCAAGCCTGCTGGGCCGCCCTGTAGCGGGCTCGCCAGTGTCGGACCAGTTCGCGGGAGCACCCCACCCGAAGGGCGATCCCCACCGAGCCCAGACCCTCGCCGGCCGCCAAGATCACGCGAGCCCGCGTGGCCACCGCCTGCGGACAGGTCTTCCGCCGGACCAGGCTCTCAAGAATGCAACGCTGTGCTTGCGGTAGAACCAACGCGTGGCTGTTCAAGTCTTCCGTGACCATCGCATCTCCTTGTCATCCGTGACTTCATGGAGATCGGCATCACTCGGCATGATACTTCAGCCGCGATGATCTAGGCTCAATCGCACAGCTCACACAACGGCCCGGCTCCCCTATCCGCCAGTCCTGACCTAGATCCGCGGCACCAATGAGATCGACACGATGGCCCGCCGTGAAGCGCACGCCACCGTCTGAGCGGAGGAATTCCGCCGAGACACCGTCGGTAACGATCAGGCGCTTCGCCCACCACTTCCGCTCGCGCAGAAAGACAAGAGCTTCGGCGCTAGCCTTGCCGTCCTCGAAAAACGCGACAATGGATCTGGTGGCGCCACCGCCAGGTGGTTTCCACGCGCAAAGCCTGTTTCTGAATTTCCGGCGCAGAGCCTGCGCCCTGCGCCGAGCGCTGCGGGTATACTCAAACCCGGTCCATTCATCGAAGATCTTGACATATTCTTTGATGTGCGGTCTTCGCGCCTTAACTCTGCACTCCGTGATGGCCTGTGCGACAGGCTTGGCGAGCTTGTTGATCTGCTGGACATATCCGCCCGGCCCCTTCGCCTTCGGATCGCTGAACAATCGTTCAAGCAATCCGGGCACGTGGTGAGGTGGCGCTGCCGGATCGAAAGCGAGGATCACATGCTCGGCAAGCCAATGCGGATTGTAAGGGATCGGTTTCGACACAACATGGCCTGAGCTCAGCGATGCACCCTTCGCGAGCGGCTTGGTGGATACATGGACGACACCACCATGGGTGATGGGATACACATCGTCTGCGGCCAGGGCAGCACCGTCCCCAAGCCGGCGCTCAAACGTCAAGGCCGCTCGGGCCACTCTGTCGCGATCGAGCGGCGCGCCATGCATCAGGAATTGCTGGGACGCCTCATAAAGCACGGCAAAGTTGCTTGACAACGAAATCCCAATACCGTGCGCGTCGAGAGAGCGATAGGTGAAGGCGAATGAGCCCAGTTTTGGATACGGATCGGTGGGGCCTATCTTCATGGTCACGCTCCGGTTGAAGGGGGAAAGTCAGCTTGAGCCGAGAAAAAATCGCAGGCGCGTTCGTAGGTGTTCGGCGTCCCGATGTCGAACCAATACCCGTCGTGGACGTGGACATGGCCCCTATTGGTCCTGAAGAACTCTGAGACGAGGTCGTCAAATCTTCCCTCTCGCTTCAGTTCGTCAAAAAAGACCTGCGATGCGATCATCAGGCCGGTATCCGCGTATCCCGGCCCGCCTTGATGCTCTGACTTGGGCACGAAAGCTATCCCTGCATCTGCAATCCGCACTTGCCCATAGCCTTTTGTTTCGTCGCGACGTACCGCCGCCACCGAAACCTGGGAATGGACACACAGATGCCCATTTGCGAACGCTGCATAGTCCAGGTCGCAGAAGATATCCGCAAACAGCAGGTAGAAATGCTCATCAAGATGATGTTGAGCACAAAGCATTGAATCAACTAGCTCTGCTTTGGACTCGGTCACGACGAGGCTTTGCAGGGACTCCGTTTGAGTTTCCAGATACTTCCTTATGCTGTCACCGCCAAAACCCAAGGAAACGACAATGTGCGTTACTCCATAACTTCGCAGGCTGTGGAGCATATGGCCAAGAACGGGCATTCCATGCATCTTGGGTATTTCATAGAGAGGTTTGGGCTTATTTTCTGTGGCTTTGAGCCGCGCACCCATCCCTCCCGCCAGGATGAACGCTTGGTGGATCAAACTGGTAGTCGGAGACTGCTGGCAATGGTTTCCCATAGGCCTTACCGACGGGCAAGCAATGGTTCACCAATCCCACTGGCGGAAAAACCGTCCTGTGGCACGGCTCACATCCGCAATCGCGAATCCTACCACCGCACTGACACGGGTCAAGTGCGAGTTCTCCCGATCTCCGCTCCGGCGGCCACCCGCTGCGCCGCTCGTTTCGCCGTGGAGATGGCAGAATCTCCCAAGTTCCCGCACAAACCCTGGCCGCCCCGCTCATGCTCCTTCGAAGATCGGACAGACCGGCCGGAACTCGCCTTGACGCTCCGACCGACGCGGCCACGGGTACGGGAACAACCGTGGCTCTCTCGATGGACTTTCGAGGCTCAATCGCATGGCTTGACAACTCGCTGTCTACGCTTCAAAGCACCGGGTTGCCCCGGCACGATGCAAGACTCGCTTCACACCTGCGCGGCTACGCTCTGGTGGGCGGGCTTCGCACCCGCTGGGTCTGCAATGAAAGGTTTCAGCTACGTGTCAGTTCACATGGCGTTCTCCTTTCGCGAGCTTACTTGGCGCAATCCCCGTTTTGGTTCTCGCCGACTTCGCCAGCGCCGACATTCTTGGCAGCAACCAGCGCGTCCAAGAGGCGCAGGTGCCGTTCGATTTCGTCCTTCTCAAGAGCGATATCAATTACTTTGGCCATCCCCTCGAGTTGCTCTGCCCACCTTGTGAGGTTAGCCCTCATCTTCGCCAAGTCATGCTCCAGAGCTTCATGGCCCGCCGTATGCCAAGTCGCATGGCAGTTCTCGATCTTGTTGTGCCACGATATCTCTCGTGGGTCGCACTTCTTTGATGGCACCTCGATCTCAAGCACGCCACCAAATGGATGCTTGGTGAAGTTACTGGCTTCGCTCAAGAATCTGACTGCGTGCGCCGTGCCAGGATGGTGAACGCCTGCAACCAGCACAGAAAAGTAGTGCAACCCAGGCTCGGCAAAGGGATTGCTGCCCACACTGATGACCGCGAAATCCTTGCCGTAACTCAGGTCCATTCCCAGCGTCAGGTGGGGGTAGTTGAAGTCAACAAAACCTGGTGGCTTAAACATGCGCATTGTCTGCTTTAGATCAGGTTTGGATTCATCGTAGAACTGCAACAACAGAGCAGGTGTGCTCAGGCCAAGCATTCTCCTGCGCGTGTCGTCCCACTTCTTCTGCGTTGTTCGGCTGATGGCGAACCTAAACAAGAATTGGTCGTTGAACTGGCGCAAGAAGAGGTTGGATGCGGGCGATCCGATGCTCATTATGTTCTTGTGGCCGAACTCTCTCCTAAGCCAGTCGTCTTTGGCGGTCATGAGGACCTTGTCCGATATTTTCTCTGTATCGCTGGGCAACCCGAGTGACAATAGCCAACGGTCGTCCACCGTACTCGCTGAGAAGACGAATAGGTCGCCGGCGCTCTGCGGTTCTTCCTCTCGTTTGTCGCCGACAAAGATGACCATCGGGTGGAACGCAGCAATGCCATCAGCAAGGCTGAGGCTCTCTGGCAACCCTAGTTGCTGTTCCTGCGCTACGAGTGGACGGCAACCAAGTCGCGTGCGCAGCCCGTTGACCGTGTTGAGAAGGTCGTTGTGCGTAGCGGCGTCCGGACCGGCAAGCCCTCGTTGCAGGGCCGCCAATAGGACGAACTCGGCAGGATCCTCCCGCAGGGTTCTCGCGAGTACAACCGCTTGGTCTGGCTCCGGCGCAGCGTTGCCATTTTCGTAGTTCGAGATCACAACTCTTGACTTCGATATCCGCGCCGCCAAATCCGCCTGGCTCAGCCCCATGTGTTCCCGCGCGGCACGCAGAACATTGCCAAAGGACTTTCGTGCTGATTCCACTTCATCTGCAGTCGCTCTGCGTTGTGTCGGAGGGTTGTTTGTCATACGACTGCCTTCCTCAAGTCATCCACGGCGCGATCGTGAGTTCTCTTGTCGCACGGCGTCAGTGAACGCAGACGCTGAGAATGGCGTCCCTCGCCACAGCGATGATCGCTTCCTTGATTATCGTATACTCGCGGTCAGGGTGACGTCCCTGCAGCGCAGGCATGCGTCTCACTGCGGCGACAGCGGTGATGGGCGAAGTGTTACCGTCTTCCACCAGCATGGCGTGGTATTCGCCCCTAGTCGCGGAGGCTCAACGAGGATTCGTTGGCCGAGGAACTCCTCAGCAGCGATTGTCGCTTCCCGAAAGATGGGGCCGGAGACATCAGCGTGGCTTGGGCCAACAATGGCGATCCGCAGTGTAGGCATTGGCATGTTCCTTTCTTTTCTGCGCCGAGCGGTGAAGCACAGACAGCGTGTTGATGAGCTAGTCTAGCGATCAGGCTTGTGCTGTCAACAGTGCGCAACCAAAATGGATCATGATTTGTGTACGACATGGCGACGTGATCGCTTAACGTGACGCATTCGGGGTGTTTGTCTTCAGTGACGCAATATGTACTCATGTCGTCCCGTCCTCGAAAACTACCCGCCTTACTTTCTTATTTCCAATCGTATAACATATTACATGCAAGTTAGTTACGTTGATAATGTGCGGGCGTAGCGCAGCGGTGAAGATGCACTTGTTAGCTTCAAAGTGCATATGTTGCCGGCGACATATGCGACATAATTCGTCGCAATCGACGTAAAGACAGTCAAGATCAGCGCCGTTATTCGAACTGTGTCAGAAAAAGTTCACCTCGACAGCGGCTATGTCATCAATAATGCGCAAGTCCACCGGTTCCTTGACATCCAACCCAGAAAGCCGATTGTGCGAATTACGCTCGCGAAAAGAGAACGCCACTTGAAGCTTATCAGCGCCGTTCCGAAAGTAGCTTGAATCAGTCGATCTGAAGATGGGGTCTTCTTCGACTGCGTGTTCTTCCAACCCTTCAACCAATTTGTCTTCTTCGATCGCGGGTCTTCTTCGCGTAGGGGTTTTCTTCGCCGGGTCTTCTTCCACGACGGCCTGCTGCTGCCATGACCTTGGCGCACCGATCTTGAAACCACAAAAGAACCACAAAAGGGGAAGAACCACAAAAGGGGACGTGAATGATTCTTTGTCGCGGGAACCCTGCTCATTTCACGCAACTGCATCGCTTACGACCTCGATCGCAATCCCATCAGTCATGTCGGGGTCGTACCCCGCGCGAGCGGACCTTGGTCCGGCTGACCACGATGAAACTCCCGCGCGGCCTCGCCCCTCATCGGCCTCCCACCTCATGCGGCCTTGAGCATGAACTTAGAATCACCTCCGCCGATTCGTGCATGCTTGCCGAGCCGGGGTTCGGGGCCATGCACCTCGACATTGGAATGTCGAGCTACAACTTCATAGCGCAGCGCCTGAAGCGGAAGAGCTATTTCTTCTTGTCTCCGCCACCGCCGCCACCCCCCGCCGAAGCCGGCGCTCCGCCGCCACCCGCCGAATGTGTCTGCTGATAGATCAGCCCCAGAATCGTCGGCACCAGCACGGCCAGCGGCAGCGCCAATGGCTGCGTCGTCAAATGCGTCCCGAGGCTCTTCGCCAATGCCGGGTAGCTGTAGCCCAGCCCCAGCATCCCGACCACCAGCATCATCCCGCCCTGCAGGCTCGTGTACATGATGATGCTGCCGCGGAACAGGATGAATGAAAACATGCCAAAGCCGACCATGCCGGTCATGGCGCCGGCCCAGGCGAAAGTGGGGTCCTGGCCACACATTTTCCAGATGCTCGCCCCGACGATCGCGCCGCACACTCCGCCCAGCACCGCCACCGCCCACTTGATCAGTGGCCAGGCGATGGCCGCCGCGACGATCGCGCCGACCAGCCCGCCGGCCAGTTCATAGTCGCCCATGCGCTGGCCGGCGATTACGCCGATGTAGCCGCCGAGGATGGCCGCGTTGAGCGTGATCAGCGGCCGGTAGATGCTCCAGCCATAGAGCAGATAAACCACGCCGATGAGCACGAGCAGGATCGCCGTGCCCACGCCCATCTCGCGGCACCAGGTGAGCAGATCGGTCTGGCCCGGAAATTGGCGGATCGGGTCGAAGCCCGTTTGCGCGGCCTGATGCGCGTGAGCTTGTTTGGCCACAGCCAGCACGGCGGCAATCATGTTGACACCTCTTCTAGCGTTCCTCGGTCTTTGCCGGCGGAGCGGGCAGCTCCGCGGCCGTCGGACTGATTCGCCACTGCACCAGCACCCAAGCAGCACCAGGCCCAACAGCAATGCAACCTGCGCCGGCGGCCGGGCGGGGAAAAACGCGAGCAGTTGCCGGCGCGAAAGCTGGATTCCGCATAGCAGCAGCGTGACGCCCAGGACGCTGTAGAAGATATAACCCGTCATCCGGCTGAAGATCACGGCCAGCGCCAGCCCGCCCGCCATCGCGGCGCCGCAAACCAGCCCGCCCACTCGCTTGAGTTCATCGGGAAGGTTCGTCCACAACTGCCCGAAGCGGCTGAGCGTCGAATCGCTCCCGTTGGAAGCCGGCAGTGACAGCCCGATGCCGTAGTAAATGCACACGGCCATCGCCGCCCAGATCGCCAGGAGCAGCCCCAGCGCCACGCCAACCCACATCCGGTGCAGGTGTATCCCATCAGCCCCAGGACCAGCACTGCGCCGATGCAAGTCGCCCAGTTGCCCAGCGGCAGGGCGTACCATCGCGGCAACTGAAGTCCGATAAAAGCCCCGACGGCAACCGCCACGAGCGTCACCAGCGACTGGCTGAAGCGTGCGCCCGCAAGCCACAGCACCGCGCCGGTCAGCGCGCCCAACGGCGCAAGCACTGCGAGCCCGATGCCGGCCTGCTGGACCAGATTGCACAGAAGGTCCACCGTCATCATTAACCCGTTATCGGCCACTGGAGGCGATTTTCTTTCGGCAAATGAAAAGGTGGCAGAGCCGTCCCGGCTCTGAAAATGTGGCAGAGCCGTCCCGGCTCTGAAAAGGTGGCAGAGCCGTCCCGGCTCTGAAAATGTGGCAGAGCCGTCCCGGCTCTGTCAGTCGAGACCAGCAGCGGCGGGACGCCGCTGCCACTATGCGAATCTCCTCGTCATCTCCGCGCACTCCCCCGGTTGATCGCTGAACTTGTCGTAGATCCCGACGATTACGGCGTCGTTCGGCTTGATTGACTTGTACGCCTGCTCAAATGCCGCTTCCTACCTCAGATTCCACTTGCTCAAGCGGCTGGGGTAGTCCAGCATCAGCACGGCGTCAACGTCATCCATAAACTGTCGGCTATCAATCGCCCAGTTGCGGATGTACCGGTTCACGTGCTCGCCGGTCGCCCGCTCTTCGGGGAACTGGATCGTCGGCGGCCCGCCCGAATACGCCGTGGATGCACAACCGCTTCCCATCGCCAGCACGAAACCTGCCAGCACCGCCATCACGAGTGTCTTCATACCGTCCGCCTTGTTGATAATCACCGCTGCAGCCGGCCGCACGGCCGAGCGCTACGGAATTTACACGCCCCACGCCCATCTTGTCAAAGCATTTGCCGTACGCGCGAGTGATTTGAGCGGAATTATCCACCCCGAGCCCTGTTCCCCGGGCCCTTGCGCAGCCCTTGCTCTTGCGCCGCCTCGACGGCACGATGTGGCCTCAAAACTCACATTACGAGGACCAATATGGATAAGAAGATGCTCGCCGAGTTCGCCTCCCCCTCCAGCGCCTATCGCGGCAAGCCGTTCTGGGCATGGAACGGCAAGCTCGAGGAAGAGGAGCTTCGCCGCCAGATCCGCGTCATGAAGCGCATGGGACTGGGCGGGTTCTTCATGCACAGCCGCGTCGGACTCTCCACCGAGTATCTGGGCGACGACTGGTTCAAGGCCGTCGGCGCGTGCATCGACGAGGCGCGCCAGCTTGGCATGGAGGCCTGGCTCTACGACGAAGACCGCTGGCCCAGCGGCGCGGCCGGCGGCATCGTCACCAAGAACCCCAAGTACCGCATGCGCAGCCTGGAGATCCAGGAATACGCCAAGCCCGCCGAGTTCAAATGGACCGACAACGTGCTCGCCGCCTTCACCGCCAGGATTGAGGGCGCCATCGCCTCCGAAATCCGCAAGCTCGCGCCAAGACGCTTAAGGCCGCCATTCGCGACCTGCCCGAGGGCTATACGCTGCTGGCTTTCCGCGTCGTCATCAACGCGAACAGCCCGTGGTACAACGGCTTCACTTATCTCGATACCCTTAGCGATGAAGCCGTCGCGCAGTTCATCAAGGTCACCCACGAAGCCTACCTGAAGAAGTACGGCGATGACTTCGGCAAGGTCGTCCCCGGCATCTTCACCGACGAGCCCAACTACGGCGGCTGCGGCGAGAAGGGCCGGAGCTGGACCGAGCGGCTTCCGGCCATCTTCCGCAAACGCTACGGCTACGACATTCTCGACCATCTCGTCGAGCTTTTCTTCGATGTCGACGGCCGGCGGATCAGCAAGGTGCGATGGCATTTCTTCGACTGCCTCACGCACCTGTTCGTGACGAATTTCTCGCGCAGATCGGCGAGTGGTGCGGCGAGCACGGCCTGCAGTTCACCGGCCACGTCCTGGAAGAGGACACGCTGCGCAGCCAGTCGCACATCGTCGGCTGCTGCATGCGCCATTACGAGTACATGCAGGCGCCGGGCATGGACCTTCTCACCGAACACTGGCGATGCTACGTAGTGGCCAAGCAAGTCACGTCGGCCGCGCGGCAGTTCGGGTGGAAATGGCGGCTCACCGAGATCTACGGCTGCACCGGCTGGGATTTCCCCTTCGAGGCGCACAAGGCCCTGGGCGACTGGGAAGTCGCCTGCGGCATCAACCTGCGCTGCCAGCACCTGAGCTGGTACACGATGCTCGCCGAGGCCAAGCGCGACTACCCGGCCGCCATCTTCTATCAGTCGCCGTGGTGGGAACACTACAGCAAGGTGGAGGACTACTACGCGCGCATCCACGCGGTGATGACGCGCGGCGTCGAGGTGCGCGACCTGCTGGTGATCCATCCCGTCGAGGGCGTCTGGGCCATGGCCAACCGCGAATACCGCAAGGACCCGGTGCTGGGCGAGTATGACCAACTGTTCAACGACCTCACCAACGCCCTGCTCAGTCAGCAGATCGACTTTGACTATGGCGATGAGGAGATCATGTCGCGCCACGGCAAGCTGGGCAAAACCGAAGGCGGGGCGACGATCAAGCTCGCCAAAGCCACCTACAAGGCCGTGCTCGTGCCGCCCATGAAGACCATGCGATCGAGCACGCTGGGGCTGCTGATGAAGTTCGCAGCGGCCGGCGGCGCTGTAGTCTTTGTCGGCGAGATTTGCACCCACGTCGATGCCGAGCCTTCCGACGCGGTGGCCCAACTCGCCGGCAAGTGCGTCAAGGTATCTCTCGATGGCAAGGAGATGGCGGCCGCCGTCGCGCCCGCGTGCCGGCGGGTCAGCATCACTGATCCGGCCGGCAATGCGCTGGCGCCCGTGATCTATCTTCTGCGCGAGGACAAGGAAGCCTTCTACCTGTTCATCGCCAACACCAGCGACGTGCCGCGCGAATGGAATAAGGACCTGCTGACGCGCGATCGCAAGGCATATTTCCCCGAGGTGCGCGTGCGCGGCCTGGGCGGCTGCCTGGGCACGCCGGTCGAGCTGGATCCCGAAACCGGCGCCATGTATGCCGCCGACGCCACGCGCGCTGAGGATGCGTGGGAAATCCGCACGTCCCTGCCGCGCATCGGCAGCCGGCTGTTCGTCATCCCCAAACAGGTCGACGACACGCAACTCCAGCCGCGCCGGGCGCTGCGCGACGCGCGCCGCGAGGGGCTCGGCGGGCTCTCCTGGGACATCACGCTCAGCGAGAACAACGTCCTGGTGCTCGATCGCCCCAAGTACAAGATCGCCGAGGGCGATTGGCAGCTCCCCACGGAAATCCTCCGCGTTGACAAGGCCGTTCGCCAGGCCATCGGCGCGCCCGTGCGCGGCGGCGCGATGTGCCAGCCGTGGGCCCGCGAAGTGCCCGACAAGCCCCGGCACGTCGCCGTGACGCTCGGCTACACCTTCGAGGCGCGCTCTATCCCCAGCGGCGATCTGTCGCTGGCCATCGAGCAGCCGCAGCGGTTCAGGATCTGCGTCAATGGCCAGTGCATCAGCACCGATGCCGACAGCGGCTGGTGGACGGACAAGTCGCTGCGCCGCGTGCCCATCGACCCGTCGCTGCTGCGGCTGGGCGGCAACGAGATCGTCATGGAGTGCGACTTCGACGGGACCTTCAGCGGCCTGGAGATCGCCTACCTGCTGGGCAGCTTTGGCACCAGCATCAACGACGGCGAGGCCGCTCTGGTCGCGCCGCCCAAGTCGCTGCGGCTGGGCGACTGGGTGCCGCAGGGCCTCGCCTTCTACAGCGGCTCCGTCGCCTACCGCCGCAAGATCTACCCGCGCCTATCCGAGGGCCAGCGCCTGTTCGTGCGGCTCGGCGAATACCGCGGCGTCGCCGTGCGCGTCCTGCTCGACGGCAAACCCGCGGGCATCATCGGCTGGGAACCTTGCGAACTGGACATCACCGACGCGCTCAGCGGCCGCGAAATGGAGCTTTCGCTCGAAGTTCTCGGCCACCGGCGCAATTCCCATGGCCCGCTGCACCACAGTGAGAAATGGCCCACGTGGACCGGCCCCGGCGAGTTCGTCAGCGGCGGCGAGCGATGGATCGACGGCTATCAACTCGTGCCCTGCGGCCTGATGACCGAGCCGCAGCTTATCACGAAGGAATGAAGGCGGTCCCTCTTCAGCCGGCGCCAAGTCGGCATCCATCACGTTCAAGACGAACGACCCCGCGCACCGCAGCGTCTCGCTCGCCATCAGCGGAACAGCCGCCACGCCACAACCGGCACGCATGGCTTCGCTCGGAGTTCCCCTCGTTCGGAGTTCCGCGTTTACGCGGTCTTCGTTTGGAGTTCCGCTCGTTCGGAGTTCCGCACCGTTCGGAGTTCCGCGTTTACGCGGTCTGCAGCCCCACTCCCCGCCACAATCCACTTCGGCCGCTTCTCCATCCCCAGCAGATACCCCGCCACCAACTCCCCACTGGCAACCGGCAACTGACAACTGGCAACTCCCCCCATACACGAGCCGCGGCGTCCCATGCGACAGCAGCACATTCGCCGGCAACTTCAACTCATCCAGCCCATCCCGCCCATGCCTCAGCCGCGGATTCACGCCCTCCCCGAACACATGATGTACGCGTTGCCCCCGCCGCGTTTGCGAAAGCATCCGCCCCATCGCCTCCATCGTTTCGGCGTTGAACTGATACGTCCCCTTCCCCTCCGTCCGCCCGAGATACGCATAGCGCACCTCGCCACCTCCGCCCCAGACACGACCCGGTATGACCATCCTGTCATACTGATTCGGCCGCTGCCCATACGACGATCTCTTCGACAGTTCGTAGTTCCGCGTTTACGCGGTCAGAGGCACAACCGCCCAAAGGCGGAACTCCGAACAGAGTTTCGGCTGCCTCGCATCCGCGATTCGCCGTCGGTATTGCCACGCCTCAACCCTTGATCCCCGCCGCTCCCCCGCTACCATTGATCGCCACCATGGGGACCACAACCGCTCGGCCTCGCAAATCCAAGCTCCCGAAGCTCATCGACAAATATTATGCCGATCTGGGCGAACTCACCCACCAGAACGTCATGTACGAAATGGGCACCCGCCCGGCCTTCCACGCGCTCCTGGCGGCCGCCGGCAGGGAACACGGCTGGACCCTCATCGCCGAACACGAGAAGAAGATCAACGGCAAGACCATCCGCCCCGACGGCACCTTCAAGGACTCCATGAATCTCGTCCGTGGCTATTGGGAAGCCAAGGACACCGCCGACGACCTCGAAGCCGAAATCGAGAAGAAGCGCAAGGCCGGCTATCCGCTGACCAACATCATCTTCGAAGACAACGCCACCGCAATCCTCTTCCAGGACGGCCAGCGCATCCTCTCGGCCGACATGAAAGACCCGGCCAAGCTCGCCGAGGTGGTGACCCAGTTCTTCCGCCACGTCGAGCCCGAGATCGAGGAGTTCGAGCACGCCGTCGATGAGTTTAAGCAGCGCGTCCCCGACCTCGCCGAAGGCCTCCGCAAGAAGATCGAGGAGTCCCACAAGGCCAACCCCGCCTTCAAGAAAGCCTTCGCCGACTTCTTCGACCTCTGCCGCTCCAGCCTCAATCCCAACCTCGCCCCGGCCGCCGTCGATGAGATGCTCATCCAGCACATCCTCACCGAGCGCCTCATCCGCGAGATCTTCGACAACCCCGAATTCGTCCGCCGCAACGTCATCGCGGCCGAAGTCGAGAAGGTCATGCTGGCGATGACCAGCCAGTCCTTCGACCGCCACAGCTACCTCAAGGACCTCGACCGCTTCTACATCGCCATCGAACGCGCCGCCCGCACCATGACCGACTGGTCGGACAAGCAATACTTCCTCAACACCGTCTACGAACGCTTCTTCCAGGGCTACTCGGTCAAGCTGGCCGACACGATGGGCATCGTCTACACGCCCCAGGAGATCGTCGACTTCATGTGCGCCAGCGTGGCCGAGGTTCTGGAAACAGAATTCGGCAAGAAACTCTGGTCGGATGATGTCTTCATCATCGACCCCTGCACCGGCACGGGCAACTTCATCGTCAACCTGATCCGCCGCATCCCCAAGGCGAAGCTGGAGGATGTGTACAGGAAACGCCTGTTCGCCAACGAGATCATGCTCCTGCCGTACTACATCGCGGCCCTGAATATCGAGCATGCGTATTACGAGCAGGTTGGCGGCTACGAATCGTTTGAAGGCCTTTGCTTCGTCGATACACTCGACATCGAGGACCCGCGCCACGCCACGCTCTTTTCGCAGCAGAACACGCAGCGCGTCGATCGGCAGCGCCACGCCCCCATCACCGTCGTCATCGGCAATCCGCCGTACAACGTCGGCCAGATGACCTACAACCAGCGCAACCAGAATCGCCCGTACGAGCATGTCGACGCGCGCATCAAACAGACCTACGGCAAGGACTCTCGGGCCACCTCCGTCAGCAAGATCAACGACCCATACGTGAAGTTCTTCCGCTGGGCGAGCGATCGCCTGGGCGACCGCGATGGCATCGTCTGCTTTGTCTCGAACAACTCGTTCGTGAATCAGATTGCCTTCGACGGCATGCGCCGGCACCTTGCGGCCGACTTTTCCTCGATTTACCACGTGAACCTCGAAGGCAACGTCCGCGAGAACCCGACGCTTTCGGGAACGCAGTACAACGTCTTCGGCATTCAGGTCGGCGTGGGTATCACGATCGCCGTTCGGCGCAAGTCCTTGCGAAAGACCACGATCCGGTACACCGGCGTGGACAAGATGCTCCGCCGCGAAGACAAGCTGGCCTGGGTGGCACAGCTCGAGTCGGTAACTCACGTTCCGTGGAAGAACCTCAAGCCCGACGAGCGCCACACCTGGCTCGTGCCGGCCAACGGCGAGGCATTCGCATCGTTCATCCCGATCGCCAGCAAGGAGGCCCGCACCGCAGCGGCGGCCGAGGCCCGCGCGATCTTCAAGGATTACTCACTTGGCATCGCCACGCATCGCGATAACGTTGTGTACGACTTCGATCGGGACAAGCTCATTGAGCGCATGCGCCAGTTCATCGACGACTACAACACCGAGGTTGACCGCTGGAAACGCGCGCCACAGGGGGCCAAGGTCGAAGACTATATCCGCTATGACAAGGTCGTCTGGGATGCGGACCTGCGCAATGCGCTGCTCCGCGGCCGATACGCCACCTTCTCGGATGAGCGGCTGCGCTCGGCTTTGTACCGCCCATTCACGAGCCGCTGGCTCTTCATGGATCGAGTCCTCAACGCTCGTTTCTACGGCTTCGGAAACATCTTCCCCACGCCCGCAACCGATCGGCAGAACCGCGTCATCTGCTGCAGCGACATCGCATACAGGTCCGATACGTTCAGCACTCTCATGGGCAGCAAGCCCGTCGATCTGCATCTGTGCGGCACCCGCGACGGCCACCAGTGCTTCCCCTTCTATACGTACGACGAAGACGGCGCCAACCGCGGCGAGAACATCACCGACTGGGCCCTGGAGCAATTCCGGCGGCATTACAGGCACCGCAAGATCGACAAGTGGGCCATCTTCTACTACGTCTACGGCCTCCTCCATCACAGCGGCTATCGTGAGAAATTCGCCGACAACCTCAAGCGCGAACTGCCGCGCATCCCCTTCGCGCCCAATTTCGCGGCGATCTCGAAAGCGGGCAAAGCGCTGGCCGAGCTTCACCTCGATTACGAAAAACTCAAGCCGTGGGACGTCGAATTCATCGAGACTCCCGGCCAGCCCCTCTCCTACCGCGTCGACGACAAATGCGCCTCTCCAAAGACAAAACCCAGCTCATCGTCAACAAGTCCCTCACCCTCTCCGGCATCCCCGCCGAAGCCTTCGCCTACCGCCTCGGCAACCGCTCCGCCCTCGACTGGGTCATCGACCAATACCAGGTGAGCACCGACGCCCGCTCCGGCATCACCAGCGACCCCAACCGCGAAGACGACCCCCAGTACATCGTGCGGCTGGTTGGGCAGGTCATCCGCGTCAGCATCGAAACCATGAAAATCGTGAACGGGCTGCCGGGGGAATTCTCGGTCCTGGAGAGTGATCGGTGATCTGGAACAGGTAGGATTAAACACACATGAAACCACCTGAACAAGTCGTTGCGGATCTCCCAGGATTCATCGAGCAGGTTGGTCTGATCCCGCCAAGTCTGTATTGGATGTACCGTGGACAAAGCGACAGCTCGTGGCCCCTCATACCTAAAGCTGGTCGGCCTGAGTATTTCGTGCGAGCTACCGGCGTTTGGTCAGAGAGAGGACAGACTTCGAGCGATTTGGGCCGTTTCAATGTCTGGAGAAAACAGGCTATCGGCTTCTGTCAACAGCTTCCGGCGAACGATTTTGAATGCCTTGCCTTCGCTCAGCATTACGGACTGGCGACGAGGCTGCTTGATTGGACATCCAACGCCTTGGTGGCCCTGTTCTTCGCGGTTGAGGGCAAGCCGGAAGTTGACGGGGCAGTTTATTGTTTTTTGGCAGACCGCATTGTGAATCCGGACGTCCTCACTCCCGAAACGTGTCCCGATGTTGTGCGGTACGACCCAAGGCCCTTCGACCGTCGAGTACTGGCGCAAGGGGGGCTATTCACGTATCATCCAGATCCCCGGGCTCCGCTTCAGGCGGGACGAATCGCTGACGCGAAGGTAGCAAAGATGTATTGCGCTAATCTCATTCAGTTGACCATTGCCGGCGCAAAGAAGGCGGGGATGCAGCGGCATCTTCGCAACCTCGGCGTCAGCCGAAAAGCGCTGTTTCCTGACCTTGACGGACTTTCAGAGGATGTGAATTGGCAGACCCGGGAGAACGCCGCGATCAACGCCCGCAAGGAACTTGCCTGATTCCGTAATCGGCGAGCAGCCAAAGAGGGCCGGAAAACGGGTCACTGCGGTCACTGCTGATTCTTCAGCATCCTCTCCGCCTGCCCATCCACCCGAAAATACCGCGACCGCTTCAGAGATCCGGAAAACGGGACAGATCCGGAAAACGGGACAATCCGGAAAACGGGACATGATTGGAATGCTCGGATGGCCCCTTGCCCCATCCCCAGATGCCGATTCACCCTCAACCCCTCCCGATGCGTCCTGAAATCAAACGCCATACCCCCGAAATCCAGCGGGCTATCCGTCCATGCGCTGACCGGTGATGGTTCGCTCTCCAGCAGCACCAGATTCGCCAGCGCATCCTCCCCGCCCCGGCTCAGCCACACGATATGATGCGCCTCGCAGATCGAATCGCCGTAAGCAGCGCGCGGGTCCCACAGGCAGAGCTGACACCGCCCCGCGTACATCACCTGAAGCTCGGCCGAAAGCTGCGGATTCTTCGACACGCTCGTCCCGTACATGCCCGGAAATACCGCGACCGCTTCAGATCGCCCCACGCCCCTTCGTCGCTCTGTCGCTTCGTCGCTTCGTCGCCTATTTCCCACATTCTGTTAGGTGGTGCGCTGCGCCAATCATCCAGTTCCACCCGAAAAATCCCGCTCCGCGCCCGCGAAAACCCCGAAGTGTTGCGCGATGTTGCGCCAATCCAATCACATTCGCGCAGTGCGCCCGGAGATGGTGAGGACCGCGCCACCCGCGTGTCACCGGCCAACGTTTGGCCGGCGCGCCTGCGCCCTCATCCTCTGCCCTCACTCTGTCATGGTTGCCGCCCCGAACAACACGCACGCAATCACCCGCCGCCTTGGCCCGCACTCCCCGTCCAATCGGCAAGACCCACCCCGTCATCGACCCTGTCGTTTTCTCTCACTTCAGGGTCGGTTTGGCGTCGGTTCGGTGTCGTCTTCGGGCTGGTTGGCACCGGTTTCGCTCCCCTTTTTCCTGGACGAATATACATGCATGAATGCCATGTCGCCCGTAACCACCCGCAAGCAAATGACCTATGTTCCGCCCACCCGCAATACATCGGTCGAGAATGCATTTTTCGCCCCGCTCAATCAGCGCAGCGCGCTGCCACAACCCAAGACTCCAAACGCCCAGACCCTCCGTTGTTCACAAATCGAACTTCAATCTGGGCAATCTGCCCCTTCGTCGCTCCGTCGCTTCCGCCAATCGAAGCCACCGATCCCTCCGTCCCAAATCCACAACCTCGCGCCGCGCCAGACCTTGCGCATCCCACTCCGTCTCCCGCGCACGCGCCGCTGCGAAACGAAGCCATTGCCTTCCCGTGCAGCACCGGCCAGCGTATGGCTGGCGCGCTCTCCGGACTCGGGGCGGGCGCTGACGCTTCCGCTTCAGACAGCCCCTCCGAAATGCCGATACATGATTATCGGACGATGCGCTCTTTCTGCCTCCTTATTCTTCTCTTCTGCCGGTTCGCGCTGTCGGCCGACGATGCTGCGCCGAGCCGCGTTCTTCACGTCATTGATTTTGAGGAGCGGCGGCTGGGCAATCCGGAAGAGCTGCCCATGCACTGGAGCAAGGTCAGCGGGCCGGGGCTGCCGCACTATCTGAACGGCCGGCTCACCACCGATCGCCATCGCAGTGGCAATTACGGCTTCCGGCTCGACCTGAACGGCGGCTCGCTGGTCTACCGCTACGATCCCGGCCGCATCAAGGTGCAGCCGCGGGCGCATTATCGCGTGGAAGCGTTCGTCCAGACAACCATCCTGACGCACGCTCGGGCGAGGCTTACCGCGTACCTGGTCGATGCCGCGAAACGGCCGATTGTTCCCTCGATCAGGCATTCGCCGTTGTATGCCGCCAAGGCGGAGAATGAGGACTGGCAGCCGCTATCGGTGGAGCTGTCGGCCGGAGAGGATGCCGATGCGCTGGCGGTGGAGCTGGAGCTGCTTCAGCCGGAGCTCCACTCGCCCTCGAGCCTCGGCAGCCAGGCCATCTTCCCCCAGGACTTCCGCGGCAGCGCCTGGTTTGACGACGTCTCGATCTCTCAGGTGCCCAAGGTGCGCATGTGTACCGGCCACCCGGGTAATATCTTTCGGAAGGGCGAGGTGCTTTCGCTCGATGTCACCGTCAGCGACCGCTCGACGGATGACCTGGCCGCCCAGCTCGTGATCACCGACGCGGCCGGCAAAAGGGCCTATCAGCGGAGCGGCGCCCTGGAAATGTCGGCCGCGCAAACGCTCGGGCCGGGGCTGAAGCGCATGCGGCTGGTGCTGCCTCAACTTCCGCCCGGGTGGTACGAGGCCGCGCTGGTGATGACCAGCCGCGGGCAGTTCGTCGGCAAGCAGACCGCGGCGATGGTGCTGCTCGCCGACGAGGCGCCGACCATGCGGCCGGACGACCGCTTCGGCGTCGTGGCAACCGATCTGCCATTCGAGGGCTGGTCACAGCTCCCCGACATTCTGCCGTTCCTGGCGGCCGGCCGGGTGAAGCTCGCCGTGTGGAACAAGTCCGGCGACATCCATCACGTTGACTCGGCCGGCTTCGATCAACTGCTCATGCACCTGCGGGAATTGGGCATCACGCCCACGGCATGCCTGCTGGATCCGCCGCCGTTCGTGGCAAAGAAAATGGCCAAAGAAGGCTGGGCGGGCCTGCTGGCAGCGCGCGATGAGGACTGGCAGCCGCAACTCGCATACATGATCGCCCGCCATGCCAATCACCTCGACCGCTGGCAGCTCGGCGGCGACGGCGTGGAAGACTTCGTGACCCAGCCGGCCATGCGGCAGGTGTATAAGCAGATCTACGATCAGTTTGCGCGACTGGTGCAGAAACCCGACCTGGCGATGCCCTGGCCGGCGTGGTACGAGATGGAAGGCCAGCTTCCCGCGACGGTGGCTCTATCGGTGCATCCGGCCGTCCTGCCGTCGCAGCTTCCGTTGTATATGCAGGATGTCCGCAAGCACGAGGGGCACAACCTCTCGCTGACGCTTCAGCTCATGGACGCAGGCCGGTATGGACGCGAGGTGCAGATCCGCGACCTGGCGCAGCGCGTGATCTACGCCCTTGCCGCCGATGCCAAGCGCATTGATGTGCCGCTGCCATTCACGGTCTGCCGCGAGGGCGACGACATCGTCAACCAGCCGCAGGAACTGCTCATGATCGTGCGGACATTGACGACGACGCTGGGCGGCGCGGCGTTCAAGGGCAAGGTGCCCATCGCCGAAGGCGTGGAGGCGTTCCTCTTTGAGAAGGCCAACCAGGGCATCCTGGCAATCTGGGACCGCGGGTCCTATGGCGTAAGCAGGCAGCTTGCCCTTGCACTGGGCGCCAGCCCGCGATCGGTGGATCTCTGGGGCAACGTCACCCCCCTGCTTCAGCCCCGCGACAAGGATGGCGCGCCGCGGGAGATGCGGCTCACGATCGGGCCGATGCCGTTGTTCATCCTTGGCATCGACGCACAGCTCGCGCAGCTTCGGGCAAGCCTGGAGTTTGACCGCCCCCTGATCGAGAGCAGTTTCCAGGCGCACACGCGGAAAGTACGATTCGTCAACCCCTATCGCCACGCCATCAGCGGCACGCTGCGGCTGCGCGCGCCGCAGGGCTGGACGCTCACGCCGCCGGCCTTCAGCTTCAGCGTCAACCCCGGCGAGAAACTCGAGCGCGACATCATCATCGAGTTCCCCTACAACAGCTTCGCCGGGCCCAAGGTTATCCAGGCCGAGTTCGCGCTCCAGGACAGCCCCGTGCCGTCAACCACCGTGCCCATCACGCTAAACCTGGGTCTGTCGGATGTTGGCATGCAGACCCTTGCCATGCGCGATGGCGACAACATCATCGTGCAGCAACAGGTCACCAACTATGGCGAGAAGCCCATCGACTACACGGCATTCGCCATGTTCCCCAACCACCCAAGGCAGGAGCGGATCATTACCAACCTCGCCCCCGGCCGCTCGACCATCAAGCTGTACAGATTTGCGGATGCCAAGGACGCGACCGGCCGGGTGCGCACGGGGCTGAAGGAACTCGCCGGAACGAGGATCCTCAACGACGAGGTTGAGGTGCGCTAACCATGCAACGGGCATCGTCCTGCACCCGCCGCGGCCCGACCTGCTTGGCCCAGCGCGAGTTTCGCATTTCGGCGGCCGCCCTCCACCAGTTGCCCCTCTCGACCTCCTGCCGCATCCGCCGGAATTTCCATAACCCGCCCGGACCGAGATTCAGGGCCATATCCACCAGCGCCATCTTCGGCCCGCGATCGAGCTGGTCGAAGTTGCCCACGGAACCACGCGCAATATCAACGGCCTCGTCGAGTTCCATCGTCAGCAGCGCCGAAGCCTGCTCCTCGGTCAGCACGTCCTCGGGGCGATGCTCCTTCTCGAACTGATGCCACGGGCGGCCGCTGCGAAGCCACTGCGAGCGCGTGCGCTGCCAGTCGCGAAGCATGGCATCGAGATCCAGCCCGGCCGCCTGAAGCTTGCCGCGCGGCGGGCGCATCGAGGTTCAGCCCGGCGCCGACGGTCGGATGGCCGCGCGAATCGGGATAGACATAGAGGCGCTCGCCTTCGTGCGACAGGACCATTTCGCGCAGCTCCGGATCGTCGGGGGAGATGTCGCACGACATGCACAGCCGGGACTCCAGAGATTCGATCAGAAGCATGGGTGCTCCTTGCCACCCTCGCATCTCACCTCATTGCAAAATGCGTGTACACGCAATGACGGCGCGGGCCGCGCCATCGCACGGCGGTCGTCGTCATCGCGGCGAAGGCAATTGCCGGCCGCGTGATTATCGGACTGGCGATCTCGCTGGATTCTCGCGGCGAGCCCGCCGGCCGCGGCAGTTTGTCGTGAAACAGCCAGTTGGCGATGCGTCAGTTCCTACCTCCGGCCATTTGCATTCCTCCCCCCTCCCGTTGTTTAATAGCGCCATCGGGCTTTGCTCACACAACGGAGATCTGACCTATGCAAACGGATCGTCTCTCAAGCGGTGACATCACCATGCGGCTGTCCCTGATGATGTTCATCCAGTTTTTCATCTGGGGCTCGTGGATGGTGAGCGTCGGGAACTACATGGGCGCCCATGGCATGACGCACATGATCTACTGGGCCTACGCCGTGGGACCGCTGGCGGCCATCGTCTCGCCGTTCTTCCTGGGCATGGTTGCCGACCGGTTCTTCGCCAGCGAGCGCGTCCTGGCTGCGTTGTGCCTGATCGGGGCCGTGCCGATGTTCCTGGCGCCGATGCTGGCCAAAATCGGCAGCATCGGGCCCCTTCTGTTCATCCTGGCCATCCTGGTTCACGTCCTGTGCTACATGCCCACACTGGGGCTGACTAACACGCTGGCGTTCCATAACCTCACCAACCAGGAGAAGCAGTTCCCGATGATCCGGGTGTTCGGCACTTTAGGCTGGATCGCGGCGAACTGGACCGTGAGCCTGGGCGTTGGGGATGCCTCGCCCGCGCAGTTCTATATCACCGGCGCTTCCTGCGTGGCTCTCGGGATCTTCAGCTTCTACCTGCCTCATACGCCGCCGCCGGCCAAGGGGCAGGCGGTCTCGGTGCGCAGCATTCTGGGCCTCGATGCACTGCAACTCTTCCGCAGCCCGTCGTTCGTGGTTTTCATCGTCTGCTCGTTCCTGATCTGCATGCCGCTGGCGGCCTATTACGCGTATGCGCCGGTCTTCGCCACGGCGGTGGGCTACAAGAATCCCGCCGCCTTCCCCATGTCTCTGGGCCAGGTGTCCGAAGTGTTCTTCATGCTGGCCATGCCGCTGTTCTTCGTCCGCCTGGGCGTGAAGTGGATGCTGGCGGTGGGCATGGCCGCGTGGGTGACGCGCTATGCCTTGTTCTCGGTCGCCGCGCCGAACCATATCTATTGGATGATCATCTTCGGCGTCCTGCTGCACGGCATCTGCTACGACTTCTTCTTCGTGACAGGCTTTATCTACACCGACAAGAAGGCATCGAAGGAAATCCGCGGACAGGCGCAAGGCCTGCTTGTGCTGGTTACGCAGGGCATCGGCATGTTCGTCGGCAACGTGGTGATGGGCCCGCTGTTCAACAGAATCGTAGGCGAGAAAGGCGGGTTGCTGAGCTATCGCATGTTCTGGCTCATCCCGTGCATTGCCGCAGGCGCGATCATGCTGCTCTTCATTGCCCTGTTCCGCGACGACAGCCAGGCCGCGAATGAGAAGGCAGCCCCCAAGCTCGAAGCGACCGCAAGCTGAATGATCCGTCTGCTCCACATTCTGCCGGCGGACGCCGACTTCGGCTCGCGCCGGGCGCGCAGGAACTGGCGCGGTCTCGGGGCGGATTTCGATTGCCGTGCGCGCACTGTCGGTGTCGGCGGCAATTGGCGAAGTGTTCCCGCGGCCATCCTCGCCATCCGGCGCGAACGGCCTTTCGACCTGATCCACTGCTGGGGCATGGAGTGCCTTGCCGCGGCGGCCATCGCATCATCCGGGCCAATCGTCTATTCGCCGCAGTTGCCATATTCGCCCCGTGATGCGCGATGGCTCCGCGCGGCAATGGCGCATCGCGATGTGCATGTGGTCCTCCCGACGCTCAACCAGCACCGCGAACTGGTCACGGCCGGCATCCCGATCGACCGCTGCCGCATCATCGCGCCGGGCGTGGACCTGGCTCGGCGGCGCAAGGCGCGTGACCCCGCGCTTCGCGATGCCCTCGGCCTGGCCCAGGATGATTGCGTCATTCTGGCAGTGGGGGAAGCGACCGAGCAGACGGGGCATGCCCTTGCGGTGTGGACGATCGGAATCCTGAATGTGCTCGACCCGCATTATCGGCTGCTGGTGTGGGGGCGCGGCCCGGCAATCGCCAAGGTGAAGTACCTGCAGCAGCGGCTCGTCGACCCCGCCGGGGCATGCCTCGCCGAACAGACACTGCGCCGGCCCGTCGAGTTTGAACAGCTCCTGAGCATCGCTGACCTGGCGCTGATTCCCGCCAGCGGCGCCGTCGATCCGCTGCCGATCTGCGCCTGCATGGCGGCCGGATTGCCGATCATCTCGACCATCACGGCAACCACCCGGGAATTGCTGGAGCCGGATCGCACGGCCGTTCTCCTGGACGCGCCCTCGCCGCGACTCATCGCCCAGCACATCATCGAGCTTCGCGAGGACCGGCCGCGCCAATTGCGACTGGGCGACGAGGCCCGCAGCATCGCCTATGAGCGGTTCTCCCTCAGCCACTCTTTGCAGGCTCACCGGGAGCTGTACCGGCGGATCGCCGGAGGCGCAATCGCGGCTGATCTCACGGCCGATCCGGCGGAATCTCCCGCTCCCTGAGGCCCGCCGCTACGCCAGGTCCATCGGGAATCCGACGAGGTTCTCCACGCCGCTCGCCGTCACCAGATATTGGTTCTCGATGCGGATGCCCGCGTGAAGCTCGGCCGCATATTGCGCCGGCTCGGCCGTGAAGACTTCGCCCTCCAGCAGAACATCATCCCATTTCAGATTGAGGTGAGGAAACTCGTGCGGCTGCAGGCCCACGCCGTGCCCGAGGTGATGCGGCATGCCCGTCCCTCGCATCTGCTTGAAATGTTCATCAACCGCATTGAAGATCTCGCGGCAGCGGACGCCCGGGCGGGCCATTGTCTGCACGATCTGATGCGCCGACCACCGCCTGCCACGCCTCCCATTGCGCATCCGTCGGCTTGCCATTCACGGCAAACGTCCGCGCGTTGTCGGAGAAGTAGCCCCGATAGGCCGGCCCAAGATCCAGGATATACAGCTCGCGCGCTGCGCGGTCGCACACTTGCGCGGCGGCCCACCAGGCACCGCACATGCGTAATCGTTGCCCAGCAGCGCCGTCAGCGGCTCGCCGGCCGTCCGCACCGCCGCCGCGTGCATCTCGTTGAACACGTCGATCTCGGTGATGCCGGGGCGGAGGATCTGCTTCGCCCGCGCGTACATCGCCTCGCTGCAACGGATGGCCATCTTCATCAGCGCCAGTTCATCCGGATCCTTCTTCCGGCGGAGTTGCCAAAGGTCTTCATCGATAGCTTCGCATTCGCCGCCGAAGCCGGCCGGGATTTGTGAGCACACCATTGATGCATCAAATCCGATGCGCCTCGCCTTGCGCGAAGCCAGCGCGCTTCGCACCATTTCCCCGGCCACCGCCGGCTGTTCCTGACGCTGCGTACCCATCCAGTTGGCTTCATATGCGGCCACGTCATCGGCCGCGACATCCCTCGCCGGCTGATTGGCCGTCAGCAGCCACGATCGCCCGTCGCCAAAGACCACCACCGCGCTTTGGTGCAGCCAGAACGTCCAGTGTCCCGTAAGATAGTAGACGTGCTGCGGCAGGCCGCAGACGACTGCGTCGAGCTTACGCCGCTCCATACACTTGAGAAGTCGCGATTGGCGCTGCCGGCAGAAGTTGATGTCGAGCATGGCCGAGGACTTTACCTGATTCGCACCAGTCGAGGAATTGCCAACCAGCCGGCGCCACCGCAGAATGGCTGACGCTCAACAACCCCACTATGGCCCATTCACCCATTGCCGCCGCTTCCGACTACGCCGATGCGATGCTCGTGTGCCGCAAGGCCAAGAACTGGCTCATTGGCATGCTGCTGGTGCTCCTACTTCTTGAGCTGGGCATTTTCCTCTGGGTCAAAACGGGCAGCCTATCGATTCTCGCGCCGACATCGCGCCGGCGTGGTGGCCGAGTATTTCCTCTCGTTCGCGATATTCGTCTCGGTGATTCTCGTGGCCGTGTTGGCGCTGCTGCTCCTGCTGCTGGTGAACATCATGCTGGTCGGCCGGCTGATCGGCGTGGCACAGGTGACCAGCGCCTTCATCTGGGCCCTGGTGGCGGCCGGGTTGCTCTTTCCCTGGCAGGTGTTCATCGACGCGCGAAATCCCGCGACCGTCGATTTCAACATCCCCGGCGCTGTACACCTGGCACGAGATTCGGCAGTACGCAACCTCGGCCGCCAATCCCAACAACCGCGTCGAGATCGCCATCCTCAAGTGGTCGCGATTCGTGGCATTTCCCGTCATCGGCATCATCGTGCTGCTGCTGGTATTCACGCGCAGCCGGCGCGGATTGCGGCTGGCGCTGGGCGAAACCCAGCCGCCGGAAATCCCCGCTGAATGAACAATTGCCCACGCCAGGCGCTAGTGATGTTACTTTGCCGCGAGAGCCCCGTCGCCGGGCGTGGGCATGCTGGACGTCCGCCGCGCATCGAATACGCATGCCCACGCCGGCCGAATCGAGTCCTCAAGCGAATGAACGTCTCTCGCTGCCGGCGTGAGCATGCCACCCGGATTTTCACGCTCGACCCGAGGCGGTATCATCCCTCTTCATGTGCCGCACTCACCTCCTCTCGACAATCTCGTTTCTCGGAGCATTCGCCATGTCAGTCTCTGCGCAGGTTCAGGTACTCATGGATCCAGCGGATTCGCCCTATGCCATGCCCGCCGGCTCAAACTACATCGCCAGCAAGGAGCCGCTCTTGCCCAGCCGGTTGGTGAAACTCCCCATCGGGAGCATCACGCCGCGCGGCTGGGTGCGCCATCAGCTTCAACTCGAGGCCGACGGCATGGTCGGCCACCTCATGGAAATATCGCAGTGGTGCAAGTTCGAGGGCAATGCCTGGGTCAACCCCGAGACCGGCCACAGCGGCTGGGAAGAAATGCCCTACTGGCTCAAGGGCTACGGCGACCTGGGCTACGTGCTCAAGGATGAGAAGATCATCGCGACGGCCCGCAAGTGGATCGATGCCATCCTGGCCTCGCAGCGCGAAGATGGCTGGTTCGGCCCGCGCGTGCTCCTCGTCGGCATCGACAAGAAATACCCGGATCTCTGGCCGAATATGATCGTGCTCAACATCCTCCAGTCCTTCCACGAGGCCACCGGCGACCCGCGCGTCATCCCCTTCATGACCCGCTACTTCCAATGGCAGCTTGCCGTCCCCGAGAAGGATTTCATGCAGGGCTACTGGCCGAAGATGCGCGCCGGCGACAACATCGAGAGCATCCACTGGCTGTATAACCGCACCGGCGAGAAGTGGCTCCTTGATGTCGCCGCCAAGGTGCATCGCACGGCCGCCAACTGGACCAGCGGCGTGATCAACTGGCACGGCGTGAACCTCACGCAGGGATTCCGCGAGCCCGCCAATTATTACGTCCAGAGCAAAGGACGAGAAGGACCTGAAGGCCGCCATCCGCAACTACGAAACGGTGATGGGAACCTATGGCCAGTTCCCCGGCGGCGGCTTCGGCGCCGATGAGAACTGCCGCCCCGGCCACACCGACCCGCGCCAGGGCTTCGAGACGTGCAGCATCGTCGAAGGCATGCACAGCTTCGAGATGCTCAGCAAGATCACCGGCGATGTCATCTGGGCCGACCGCTGCGAAGAACTGGCGTTCAACACGCTCCCGCCATCGCTCACGTCCGACCAGAAGGGCCTGCACTATCTGACCAGCGCCAATCAGCCGCAGCTTGACAAAGGCAACAAGGCCCCCGGCATCGAGAACGGCGGCACGATGTTCTCCTACAGCCCCGGCGCGGTGTACCGGTGCTGCCAGCACAACGTGGCGCACGGCTGGCCCTATTATGCCGAGGAACTGTGGCATGCCACGATGAACCGCGGTCTTTGCGCGACGCTGTATGCTCCGTGTGAAGTGAGCGCGACGGTGGGGGAGGGGGCGACGGTGAAGATCGTCGAGGAGACGGATTATCCATTCGGCGACACGGTCACGCTCAAGGTCTCACTGTCCGCTCGCACGCGATTCCCACTGCAACTGCGCGTACCCGGTTGGTGCGAGCGGCCGACCGTCAAGATCAACGGCCAGGACCGGCCGATGAATCAGCGGCCGGTTTCTTACCTCTCCATCGAACGCGGGTGGTCGGATGGCGACACGGTGGTCGTGCAGTTCCCCATGAAGCCCACCACGCACAAATGGGAGAAGAACCACAACGCCGTCTCGGTGCATTACGGCCCGCTGGCGTTCTCGCTCAAGATCGGCGAGAAGTGGGTGCGATACGGCAGTTCGCAGCAGTGGCCCGACTGGGAGGTCTTCCCGACAACGCCCTGGAACTACGGCCTGGATGCCGACTCCCTCGCCTCGGCGAAGATCACCCGCAAGCCCGCGCCGCTGGCCGACCAGCCCTTCACTCCCGATACAGCGCCGATCGAGATCGTCACCAAGGCTCGCAAGATCGCCGCGTGGAAGCTGGATGCCAACGGTCTGATCAACAAGCTCCAGCCCAGCCCGGCGAAATCGACCGAGCCGCTCGAGGACATCACGCTCATCCCGCTGGGCTGCGCGCGGCTTCGTATCTCGGCGTTCCCCACGGCCAGCCCGGCCGACACCGCCAACGACTGGACCAACCCTCCCGCGCCGCCGCTGGCGTCGCACTGCTTCAGCAACGACACCACCACCGCGCTCAACGACGGCCTGATCCCGTCAAGCTCCAACGACACGTCGATCCCCCGCTTCACCTGGTGGGACCACAAAGGCTCGGCCGAGTGGGTGCAGTACGACTTCGCCAAGCCGCGCCGGATCAAGGGCGTCGAGGTCTACTGGTTCGACGACACCGGCCGGGGACAGTGCCGGGTTCCCGCGTCGTGGAAGATCCTCTACAAAGCCGGCCAGGAGTGGAAAGCCGTCACCAACGCCTCAGAGTACGGCGTGGCAAAGGACAAGTTCAACAAGACGACGTTCGATGCGATCGAGACGAAATCGTTGCGCCTGGCGGCGAAGTTACAGGCGGATTTCTCCAGCGGAATATTGGAGTGGCGGGTGATCGAGGAGTAGTGCCTGCGTCGTGCAATAACCGGGAACGCAACAATGTGGCGCGCTGCTTTCACAGTCCTCTCGCTGCTGCTCTGCATCCTGGTCGGAGTCTCCTGGCTGAGCGATGAACGCCACAGCATCGGCATTGCCATCGGCATCCACCGGCGGGAGCGGCGGCAGCACGCTGGCCGCGCAGATCGTTCATCCGCGCGTGGCACGAGCGGCCCCCGCCGTGCAGAACCGCGGCCGAGGGCGGCTCGCTCCACCTCAGTCCGCTCCACCTGATCGTATTTCCCGCCCCATTCGAGTATCCTCTGAAGCACCGATGAAACGTCACCTCACCGGCTACGCCTTCATCAGCCCCTGGCTTATCGGCTTCGCCATCTTCACCGCCATCCCCTTCGTCATCAGCATCTATCTCTCCTTCACGCGCTACAACATCATCACTCCACCGGTGCCGGTGGGCGTGGCCAACTACAAGATGCTCCTCTTCCGCGATCCGCTGTTCTGGAAAGCCCTGAGCATCACGCTCAAGTACGCCGCCATCGCCGTGCCGGTAGGCATCGGCGCGGGCGTGGGGCTGGCGCTGCTGCTCAATGTCGAGATTCGCGGCATCAGTGTGTATCGCACGATCTTCTTCATCCCGTCGATCGTGCCGGTGGTGGCCACCAGCGTCGTGTTCGTCTGGATCCTCAACCCGCAGATCGGCCTGGTCAATGGCATCCTCCGCATCTTCGGGATCATCGGCCCGAACTGGCTGGCCTCGCCCGATTGGGCGTTTACGTCGCTGGTGCTGATGTCGCTCTGGGCCGTCGGCGGGAGCATGGTGATCTATCTGGCCGGGCTGAAGGACATCCCCATCCAGCTCTACGAGGCCGCCATGATCGACGGCGCCAACGCCTGGCAGCGCATGCGGCACATCACGCTGCCGATGCTCACGCCGGTCATCTTCTTCAATCTGATCATGGGCGTGATCAACGCCTTCCAGTATTTCACGCAGGCGTATGTCGTCATGAACGGCAACGGCGGCCCTGGCCTCTATGGCACGTTCCTGCCGATGATCATCCCCAACCTGTTCGGCAATGCCTTTTACGTGTTCCTCCTGCGGCAGTTCTTCCGGACGATCCCGGAGGAACTCGGCGAGGCCGCCCGCATCGACGGCTGCTCCGAGTGGATGATCTTCTGGCGCATCGTATTGCCGCTGGCCAAGCCGGCGCTGGCGACTTGCGCCTGTTCCAGTTCCTCTGGACGTGGAACGACTTTTTCGGCCCGCTGCTCTACATCAATGATCCGTCGCGCTACACGCTGGCCTATGGCCTGCAGCAGTTCATGAGCAGCTACGGCGGCCTGTGGGCGCAGCTCATGGCCGGGGCGTGCATCTTCACCATCCCGATCATCATCCTCTTTTTCTTCGCGCAGCGCACGTTTATCCAGGGCATCTCGACCACGGGGTCCAAATCGTAGCGAGCACAATCAGGCTGCGATCCCCATGAGTTTCCGGATGTAATCGCCGTTGCGCTTGCAGTCGGCCTCGACGTTGCGCGATGGGCAGCTCGTCTCCAGCACGATCCAGCCGGTGTAGTCGATGGCCTTGATGGCCTCGGCAATCGGCTCCATCTTCACCTTGCCTTCGCCAAGATACGCATTGCCGTCCTTGAAGTGGAAGATCGGCAGGCGACCCTTGAGCGCGCGAATATCGCCGGGCACATCGAAGCCCGCGCCCGTGCAGTTGCCGATGTCGTAGTAGGCCCCGACGGCGTCGCTGCCGACGCGCTCGAAAAGCTCCAGGTACTGCTTGGCCGTCAGCGAGCACTCGATGCCGAGCTTCACGCCCGCATCCTGCGCCTTCGGCGCCAGCGCCTTGAGTCGTGTAACCAGCGAGTCCGTCTCGTCCTTCTTGAACTCCTTGCCCCGCAGCAGGTGCGCATTGCCGAAGAACGGCAGGAGCATCGCGTGGGCGTCCAGGTCCTTGCACGCGTCGATGGCCTGCTCCACCCACGACGGCCCGAGCGGGTCGGTCGCCAGCGGCCGGCTGTTCAGGAAGTCGATGCAGATGGAGGAGACCACCACGCCGGTGGCCTTGGTCTTGTCCTTATATTTCTGCCGCAGCGCGGGATCCGAGATTTCCAGCTTCTCCTTGGCATCACCGATGCAGAGCTCCACGCCGTCCATGCCGGCGCGTTTCGCCGACTCGAAGTTGCCGCCGAAGTGGCGAGCGCCAACGCGATACCTGGGCACGCCCCCGGCGGCAGGCGCATCGGCCGCCAGAAGATTCGGAAGCATCGTCGCGCCAGCCAGGCCCGCCGCCGTCGCCTGCAGGAACATCCGTCGTGAAGTCATGATCGTCCTTTCGTGCCGCCGGTGCCCTCACCGGCGGAAAGTGGACCGCCAGTGAGGGCACTGGCGGTACCCATCAGATCATCTTGCTCGCCACCACAGCGACGACCAGTACGCCTGATCGGTCGCATACACATCCATCGGGTCGCCGTCTTTCATCTCAAGACCGAGGATACCGTACCGTTTCATCTCGCGCACGTACATGGGCAGCGGCCGAAATCCCGGCATGTCAAACCGCTTGATCTGCTCGAGATATTCCCTGCCCGCCTCACACATCGCCAGAATTCTTCGGTAATCCTCATCGTCGCGGCTGGCGAAAACCGTCCCGCGGCACAGCCCCATGCCCCCCGCCGACTTTGCCAGCGGTGCAAGCAAAGCCAACGACTTCTCCGGCCGCGATAGGTTGAAGAAAAGATGCCGCGACCAGCGAATGCGCACGTCGTCGTTCGCGGGGTTCTGCAGGACCAGCCCCATGTCGTCCGACAGATACTGCGGCATCGGCCGAGACTTGTCATGACAGCCAGCGCAGCGCCGGCGCATCGCCTCGCCGCCCGCGATCGACGCCGGCCATTTCCGGTCGCTGGTATCAAGCTGGCTGCGCGATACCCGCCGATCATCCCGCTGCCCAGCGCGGCGTACGTGCCCGGATACGGCGCGGCCGATTCGATCCAGTAGCGCACCATGTCCATCTCGTGCCGCGACAGCGCCGCGCCGTAGTGGGTGCCATCGAGCATCCGCCTCAGCGAACTGGCCGATGTGCCAATCGCGCGCGGCGGCAAATTGGTCACCAGTCGGTCGCGACCGTCAGAGACGTACCCCAGTGCCGTCAGCGTGTAATAGCTATGTGAGTAGATCGGCCCGCGGTCGCCGCTCAGGATTGTCCGGCCGTCGCGCCTGTCATAGTCGTGACACTTCACGCAATGGCGATCCATGATCGGCTGAATATCCCGCGGAAAATCGAAGACGTCGGGAATGCCGGCGATGGGCGTGGCGACACTGACCGGCCGGCGCAGCGCGATGGTGCTGCCGTGCGAGCTGGTGCGCGGCGTCTGCGTGCGTTGCTCGTGGCAACCCACGCAGCCGGTCGTTTCGCCAGGCATCAGGCTCACGAAGCTCATCATCCGCTGGACCGAGTTGCCCTTCTCGTCCAGCGCCACGAAGAAAAAACTCCGCAGCGCCGGCAGCTCAAAATACGCCGAGCCATCCGCCTCCACCGGCACCGTGCCAACCACCCGCTCCAGCGTGTACGTGCCTCCCCAGCTCATCGGCGGCATCTTGCCGCTCTCGTTGACCGGCTTAGGGAGGCTCTCAAGCACCAGGAGCTTCTTGATCTCGCCCCGGCGCACGCCCTCCATACGCCGGCCGAGATACACGTCGCTCAACACGAGCCGGCCGGTCGATTCCGCCAGCGAGCTACGCGATGGAATGATCGGTTCGCGCGGCCGGGCAACCAGCGGCCGGGGCTCGTGGCACTCGACGCCGCCTTTCGCCTGTTCCGCCGGCAGAGCGTAGACCTCGCGCGTTTCGCCGCGCCCATCCATCAGCAGGATTCGCGGGCCCTGCGCCACCAGGAAGCTGTCTTCCGAGAGAGGATACGGATCGCGGTAATCCTCCGTGCGGCTGATGCGTTTCGCCGCCGATGGATCATCCGGGCCAAGCGCCGGGCTCACGATCGTGATCGCGCCGGCGTGCTCCGCCTTGCCATGTCCCGGCGAGAACACTGCCACGACCTTCTCCGTTCCCGGGATCGGCTTGGCATCGATCATGAGCGTCCCCGGCCGCTGGTTGCCGTAGTAGATCATCTGCCCCGTGCCGTCGGGATTGGACGCCCACAGGTGATGGAACGACACGCGGCTGCGGTCGACGTACTCCCAGCGCTCGTAGATTACCCGCCCGTCGGCCAGCATCCACGGCGTGTTGTCGTGCTCGATGTTGCCGGAGATTTGCCGGATGTTCCGGCCATCGCCATCGCACGCATACAGGATCGCCACCGGGCTGAACCAACACGGCACCCACCGGTTGCACCGGCTCGAACAAAACATGATCCCGCCGTCGGGGAGGTAGGTCGGCTCGATGTCGTCGTACGGCCCATCGGTCAACTGGCGCAGGCCGCCGCCGTCGATGTTGATCTCGAACAGGTGGAAGTAGTCGGTCCCGCCTGCGCGATACGAGAAGAGGATCCTCGCACCATCATAATGTACCTGCGGGTCGCGCACAGCGCCCTTGGGATCATCAAGCAGAACCGTGAGCTTGCCCGTCCGGAGATTCAGCCGGCACAACTGGCCCTTGGCGCCGTAGAGTTTGGCATTCACGTCCTGGCAGTAGTGGCCAAAATTTTCATACCAGTGCCCGCCGCCGCTCTGGCGAACGGCGAAGATGATCTCGGTCACATCGCCGCGAACGGGCGCAACGCTGGCGAGAGTCACAACCACCAGGCTCAGCAGAAATCGCAACATACTTGATCCGCAGTGCCGCCAGTGCCCGGGTACTGGTGGCACTCATTTGGTGGGCTGGGCTACCGCCTTGCTGGCATCGGCCTCGCGAGTTGTCGGGCCCTGGCGCGACATCCCGCGAGCAGGCGCGGTTGGCGCGGCCATCAGCGTGCCGCCGGCTCCCCCGCCTCCCCAGCCACCACCCCCGGACGCATCGTTGTTGGCATTCTGCACGACGATCACCACGCTGTAAGGCAGATTGATGGCCGCGGGCTCCTGCGCCAGCGGCTGCTCGCCATCGAGCCACGCCGTGATCCTGGCGAGACTCCCAAGCGCCGGCTGAGTGGCCGGCGCCTCAGGGACCTTGAGACGATCGATCGCGCTTCGCAAGGCTTCCGCCTCGTCGGTGCGCCGGAGCTTCTGATCGGCAGCGCCGTCGTTCAGAATCTGCTGCAACTGGCCGGCCGGTCCTTCGCGCCGCTGCGCGTCTCGGATCGACAGCGTGTTCTGTGCGCGGGCCTCGATCGACTGGCCACGATGCTGGTCAACGACGTTGGCCAGCGCAACGATCTGCCGGCCGTTGATGTTGGGCACGACCACGACACACGTCTGCGGGACCGCGGTCTGTGGTTCGGCCTTGGCGGCGCCATCCGCCTGGGACGCGCGCTTGGCCAGGACGTAGCTCGCGCTGGCGGGTGCAGTGGTTGCCGCAGTCACCTCCCGGAGATCGCGGTACGTGTCTGATTTGGGCTCCGTGCGTCGGCGCTCCCTGGCGTATTCGGCGTCGGCGTAGGTGGCTTGCGTGCTGGGGCCGGCCAGCGATTCCGCCGACACACCGCCAACAGACTTCTTGTTTTCGATTTCACTCGACCGCACGTCGCGGATGGCAGATTCTTCGGGCTGAAGCGCCGGGGCCGGTCGAGCGGGCTCTTGGCCACAAGGCGCGGCTGATCGGTCGGGTGGGGCTGCGTGGTTGGCGCCCCGGCGACGATATTGGCGTCGGCCAAGATCGACGGCGCTGGCGATTGAACGGCAAAATCCTGCTGGTTCGCCACCTGTTTGACCTGCTCCTGCCGCCCATTGATCTCGGCCTCGCGCAACCGCCGGGCTGGCTGCAGGGACGCCTGTCGGACCAGTTCCTCGACGTTGCCGGCCGAGCCGTTGGCCACGGTATAGGAGAAATCGTTGTCCGCGAGATACTTCACGACATCGTTGTTCACACTCGCGACATCATCCGTGTTGATTGTGAGCACAATGGTGCCATTGGCGGCAGCGATGTCGCCGGCCGGCAAGCCGTTCCTTCCGGCAACCGAGCCACCGTTGGCTGCGACCTGGCCCACGCCGGTGTCGGCCTCCTCGAAGGCAGGCTTGGGCGCACCGCCGAACCCCTTCGATTTCGACGCGAATTCGCCGGCTTTGCGCGGAGCGCGTCTCCTCACCAGCCGGCGCAGCCTTCTCCAGCGATTTGTCGGCGGCGCCTTTTGAGGGGGCAAGGCTCTTCATGGGAGCGCGCACAGGGTCGTCAACCACATCCTTATCGACCTCGGCCAGACGCTCGGGCAGTGCGCGATCGTGGCGCTCGCTCGTGGGGGCGAACGTAATCGATGGCCTGCCGCTGGGGAGAATCCAGTAGACGAGCATGCCCAGGCCGACCGCCAGCGCGACCATGGCAGCCATGGACAGGGCGCCTTGCCATTGATAGAGGCGGATGCTGCGCGCTGGTGGCTGCCCGGCGTCGTCGAGCAGTGCCCCGCGTTCGAGTTGGGCGAGCAACTGATCACCAAGATCGGCCGGAGCCGCTTCGCGCGGAAGGCCGCTCAGGACCTGCCGCTGGCGGGCCAGTTCGGCCAGCATTTGGGCGTGGGCGGGATTGGCCGCCAGGTGCGCCTCGATCTCAGCGCGCTCGGAGGGATCGAGCTCGCCATTGATATAGGCGGCCAGCTTCGCGTGAACTTGTTCGACATCCTCCGTCATGCGCAATCCTTCAAAACGCATAATACCGCCGAGGCGGCGGTGCGCTTTCTACCATTTAGACGTTTGCGGTGGACGGGGGTTCCCGGCAAAGGCCATTAAGAAAGATAGCCTTGCAGCTCATCCCGCAGCGCGAGCCGCGCGGAAGAGCCGGCTCTTGAGGGTTCCCAGCGGCAGGCCGAGCACGTCGGCCATCTGCTGGTAATCAAAACCCTCGATGTCCCGCATCACAAGAACTGCGCGATATTCGGCGTCAAGCCGCCCGAGCGCCGCGAGGACCTGTTCGGCCTCTTCCTGCCGCTCGAGATCCTGGGCCGGCGAGCTGGTCGCCGTACACGGCAGCCGGTCGATCAGGCCCGACGCCTGGTCCTCGCCATCGCCGTTGCCGCCCCGTGGCGGCGTGGAGAGCGAGAAGACCCGGTGCCGCTGGACCTTTCTCAGCCGGCTGATCGCCAGGTTCATTGCGATGCGGAACAGCCAGGTATACGGCGAGGAGTCGCCGCGGAAGCTGTCGAGTTTCATCAGTCCGCGGGTGAACGCTTCCTGGGTCAGCTCGCGGGCCTCCTCGCGATCACCGACCATCCGCAACACCGCATTATGCAGCCGATCCTGATAGGCGAGAACGATCTGGCCATAGGCACAGCGATCGCCCTTCTGGGCACGTTTGAGCGCATTGCGCTGCCGACGCTCCTGCTCGATGGGCATGGAGGGCAGCTCGGCCTCGAACTGTGCGCCACTCAGGCTCGACATGGGGTTGGACGAAGGCCTCTGAAAAAGGTTCCCGGGAATTTCGGCTGCAGGCACGCATCCTCCATGACGGCACCTCGGGGCTACTATGACACCCGCTATATAGAACGTCAACGAAGCATCGGGTTGGTTTACAAAATCGTTACAAGGTAGCACAGGCGTCCCGCCTGTGTCCGGCAATAACACGCAATAAGACAGGCGAGACGCCTGTGCTACCATGTGCCGCCGCCAGGCAATAAGCAATATGCGCGAGAGGCCGGGAAGTCGCAGGGGGAGAGCGGAACGATGCGCTCGGGTTGGCCGCCATGAACGCCGTGGTCCGCAGCCGCACATCCTGCGGATGACCTGATATAATCAGGTGCGTGACCTATCGCGATCTGGTGTCGAGGTTGCGCCGACGGTTGGGCACATGTGCGGACAACCGGCAGCCACTTGCACTTTCGACACCCCTCCAAGCCGGGCATCGTGACAGTGCCCGGCGGTGGCAAGCTGCGCGACATACCGCCGGGGACGCTGCGGAGCATCTTGCGGCAGGCGGGACTACGGGCGGATTTGAGGTGAGATATGGATTATACGGTCGTGATCGAGCCGGCGGACGACGGCAGCTATAGCGCCTATGTGCCCGACCTGCCCGGCTGCGTGTCGTGCGGCGACAGCGTCGAAGAGGTCGAGCAGATGATCCGCGAGGCCATCCAGGGGCACCTGCAGTTGATGCGCGAGCATGGCGAGCCGGTCCCGCCGCCCCGCACAGTGGCGCGCGTGGTGCGTGCCGCCTGAATAGTGCCGGGGAAGTGCGCTTATTTGACGGCCATATCTAGTTTAGTGCATCGATGTCTAAACCGACTCCTGAGAGGATGGACTTCCATGGCACGACCGGGGCGTTGGCTTCGCGACGTAGACGTTGCCTTCGAAGACTGGCCAAGGGGGCTGCGCGTTCCCAGCGTCGGCGGCGTCATCAGCTATGCATGCTTCACTCAACCCTATCGCACTGTTCTCAGTCGATCCCTGCGAACTGCTTGCACCGTGAAGGTGTTCGTTTCTCTGTCTCCCGGTAGAACCGAACCGTGGACACACCCGGAAGCACCATTCGAAGGCTCAGAAGTCGCGATTGTGCGTTGGCCGTTCGATCTGTCTCGCCTCAAGGGCGCTGATGCAGATACATGGGTTCGGATTCACTTCGAGGAAATGCACAAGGCGATCTTGTTCCTGGCGTCCGCGCGGATGGCCACTTGAGCCATTCGAAGAAGCCGCCAAAGTCGTCCGCGACGCGGGTTTTCGCTATCAAGGGTTTCTCAAGAAGCACTACACCGCTCCTGGCCGGCGTCACCGCATGCGACTCTTTTTCGACATGGATTGGCGGTGGCTTTACCTTCACGCGGTACTGTGCGATCGGTCGGGATGTGAACTGGGTTGCCGGCCGCTCGCACGGATACCGGCGGCAAGCTATGAATCGAAGGATTTCGAGAGCAGCGTCCGCTGGGTTTCAAAAAACTGCTTTAGATACACCGGCCCCAAGGGGATGCTCGACCGCGAGGTCACAACGGTGCGGTTGGCCGACTTCATCGCTGAAAACACGCGGAACCAGTAGAGGAATTCACGACGGGAACTGGAACGGCGACGCGAATACCTCTTCCTTGCTCGGACGTTACGCTCTTGCTTCCAGCCACCGTTTCTCCAGGTCGTCCATGCCGGCCCCCCGGTCCGCTGGTATGCGTCCGGCAACGGCATGATGCATCATCCGGGCGGGATCAACTGCGACCGCTCAGGCGCTCAGCGCCTTGACGCGGTTGGTGTCGAGATATGGAATGTGCAGTCGTGATCGAGCCGGCGGACGACGGCAGCCCTATCGCCTATCATGGCACTCGCGGCACTCAGGAACTACCACCGGAAGAACCGGTACGGATCGTCCCATTCCTCGGGCTGGTCCACGTAGAAGCCCTGCAGGCATCGGCTCTCGGTTGCGGACGCCGCCACGGGCACCATGGCGATGTCCGCCAGCCACACCGTCCCGAGGCTTCCGTGCCAGATTTGGAACCGCGTCTTGTTCTCGGCCGTTGCGCTGGCCTGCACCAGGAACTGGAACGTGCGCCACTCCTGGCCGGGGGCGAACGACTGATACTCGAACAATGGACTCCAGTTCTGCGTGCTCTGCAGCGCCAGCGTGACGCTCCTGCCGGCCAGGCCCTCGGCACGGGCCCGCAGCGAAATGCGATACCACTGCCCTTCCTTCACCGGCACATCCTGCTGCGCCAGCATGATGTTGGCCTGGGCCTTCTCGCCGTAGCCGCTCATCGCCAGGCGCAGCGCCCAGCCGCCGCCGGCCACCTGTTCGCGAGCGCACGTCGCCACGCGCGATTCGGAGGAGAACTCCCATCCATCGCCTGCGCCGTCGGCCTTGCTATTGCGGCCAAAGTCGCCGTTGCGCACGACCGACGGGCCGGGCTTGGGCTGGCCTTCGCCCACCGGCACCGAGAAACGGGCCAGGAGAGGCGTCTGGGCGCTGACGCCCATGTTGGCCAGCAGCCGCGTCAGCATGAAGGATGTGCGGCGGTAGGTGCGCCGGAGATTGAGTTGCTCCTGGAACATGAGATTCCACGGTTTGACGCCGGCCTCGAAGCCGCCGTTGACCAGCAGGTTCTTCGGCCCGCCCGCGGCCGAGGCTTTCCACGGGGTGTAGTCGCCTTCGTACAGGCGCAGCATGTCGGCGCGGAACTGGCCGCCATCCTGCGAGCAGCCGATATAAGCCTGCCAGCCCTCGGGGAACGGCTTGTCGCATTTGAATGTAATGTGCAGCTCCGTCCACTGGTTTTCGGTGACCAGGACATTCTCGCCCTTGGCGGCGCGGTCCCATGGCCGGCCGGCGCGCTCCACCTCGAGATGGGCAGACACAGGCCCGCCCACGCCCTTCACGAAGGCGGCGAACGCGTAGGTCTTGCCGACCTGTGGCAGCGCGGTGGTCTTCTGCCCAAACTGCACGCCCGCGCCGGCCGTCATTCCGAGCGTCACCAGTGCGCTCTGCTTGCCTTCGACTGCATCCTGGCTATCGACGACGAATGCGGGCACCATGCCCTGCCCGCTCGTGATGGCGTAGGGCGGAAGCTGGCAGAAGGCGACGTTGTCTTTCTCCGCCAGCACGCCATCGCCGAGGACCGTGGCGCCTTCGGAGACCAGCGGCAACTGCCTGGGGTCGCGGTTGTGGACATCCGCCGGGGCGATGCCCGCCAGGAGCGACTTGGCAGAAGGAGGCTCGAAGTAAGCAGCGATGTGCTCGGCCGTCTTCATGCCAACCTTGATGGGCAGGAATGAATTCGCTTGCTTCTCATCGAACCCGATCGCCAGCAATCGCCCACCGGCCTTGAGGAAATCGGCAACGGCCGCCGAGTTCGCCGCCAGTTTCGCCTCGCCACCGGCGCTGGCGATCAGGACCTGATCCGGCGAAAGCTTCCCGTCAAAAGAACCGACATCGATCCCGCTGAAGATGAGCTGGCGCCGGCCGGCGATCTCGCCAATGTAGATCGCTTTCCGCTGCGGGGTCGGCTGCCACGACTTGTCGCAGACGTAAGAGAGAATGTTCCGCGCGAGTCGCTCGGCGGCCGGGTCGTCCTCGGTTCGCCCGGTGACATCCACCTGGCAGAAGAGGACCATCCCCTTGCCCTCTCGGTATTCCATCAGCGGGCTGTACTGCAGGCTGTAGCCGCCGTCGAGGATCGGCAGGAAATCGCCGCGCGCGGGTTTCTCGATCAGGACCGAAGCGATGTTGCCGCGGTTGCCGCAGCGCCAGACGCGCGAGACCTCGATGCCGCACCACTTGACGGTCGGTGCGCCGTTGAATCGCGGGCTCAATTCGTACTTGAGCCGCGGCGGCTGGATCGTCGCCTCGCCGCGCCAATCTCGCAGGTTCTCGGCGTCGAGGCCGGCCAGCAGAGGATGATCGGGCACGCGCTTGAAGACCTGACGCAGGCCATACTCGGCAATGCGGAAGCCGAGCCGCTGCTCCAGCACCTCGGGGGTTTGCTCGAACATCAGCACCTTCAGGCCATCGCGCACACGGGCGATGTCCGGTGCTGCCCCGTCCGCCGTCAGCGCACCCTTGCCCACCACGAGAATGTCGAAGGCGGAGAGGTCCGCCTTGGCATCGACGGGCGCGCATTGGATCGCCATCGCGGCCAGGAGCTTGGCCGTTTCGCCCTTGGGGTCGAACAGAGCGATCTTCGCAGTTGCCTTGGGTGATTCCGGCCGCGGCATGACGTGAATGGTGAACGCATCCGCCTGCGTCTCGCCACTGCTGAACTTGAACGTCGCGGTCAGATCGTATTTGCCCGGTGCCAGCGTCGCGGGCAGTTCAAAACGGAGGGAAACTCGCTCTTGTTGGCCCGTTGGGATCGTGACCTCCTTCGCGCCGGCCATTGGTTGCGGCAGCGCCAGCGACCAGCGGCAGTCGCACGTCACGGTCTGGCGCGAGTTGTTGATGACGATGAGCTGTTTCTCGGCCGCTTGGCCCGGCGTGAAGTTGTGGTCCTTGCTCGTGAACGCCGCGGGCTTGCCGGCGATGTAGCCCAGCAGCGGCATGTTATTGCGCAGAATCGCCTGGCCATCGGCCGTCGGAATCCAGTCCGCCCGCTCGAACGCCATATCCATGCGCTGGTGCCGGCCTTCGATGTAATCCGCGCTGAAGCCGGGGCGTTGGAGCTGCTCCCAATCGACCTTGAGCTGCTTGCGGCTCTGGTTGACGCCGCTGCGAAGCGTCCAGAAGAAGTGATATTCCCATGGCGAAATGGCCGACACACCCCACGTGCGGAACGCCCGCCAGTTGCTGTTCAGATACCGGCCGATGATCGCGTGCATTTCGTCGAAGACCACCGAGCCGATCTGGTTGGGGTAATCCCAGCGGTGCCACAGCTTGCCAGCGCGGAACTGCTGCGCTTCCCAGCGAATGTTCCGCTTTTCCGGCTCGCCGATCTGATAGGCGCGGTCGCCCAGGAATTGCGAACTCCACTCGGCGATACAGAATTCCCACGGCACCACCGCGCTGCCGAAGGTCCGCGTGCCCTTGTACCAGCCGCGATACATCGTCCAGTCCCAGGTGCAGGGCACCATATACTCGCACGTAAACATCGGCTTGACGCCCTTGGTGGACCAGTGCTCGAACCAGTCGTCGAGCTCCTGGACCGGCGCCATGTTGGTGTAGAAGTTGCTCGTGTGCATCGAGCTCAGGTTGCCCGAGGAGTGGTGATAGACGATGCGGCTCGGGTCCAGGCGTTTCACGATGGCTTCAGCGCGCAGGGCGCGCTTGACATTGTTCGAGGCCCAGGAGTCCCGACTGCCCGCGATGCCGTCGATCATGTCCGGGTTCATATCCTCGGAGTAGCCGGTGGCGTTGTGGCTCATGGAGTACATCACCACGGACGGATGGCTCCCCGCGGCTTTCACGTAATAGGCCGCGTGGGCCGCGTAGCCATTCTTCGTATCGGCGTCGGCCGCCAGCCAGTCGTACTGGCCCATGTGCGGCTGCGAGAAAGAAACGACCACGCCCACGTCGTCACAGGCCTTGAGAATTTCAGCAAAGCTCAGGTGCGTGCCCGGTTCGCAGCCGTAGTTGTGCGTATAAACAAAGTTGATCCCGATGGCCTTGAGGCGAAGCAGGCTCTCCTTGGCGCCGTCGTAGGTTGCCCATGCAGCGCCGACCTGGGCATTATCCAGCGGCAATGCCGAGAGAAAGATGCGCGTGCCGTTGAGGTAGAAGTCCTTGCCGTCGATCCAGAACTCGCGGAAGCCGAATGTGGTTGCCGCACTGACATCCGCGGGTTTGCCGGCCGCATTGAGAAGCGAAACGATCACCTGATACTGGTTCTGCGGCGTGTGAATGTCCCAGAGCTTTTCCGGCTTCCACTTTTCGGAGAATGCAATCTTTCCATCGGTCAGACTCGCGGCCTGAAACGGCTTGCTCGTAAACGCGACGACGCCGCGGCCCTGGTCGCTCACCTCGGCGCGAAGCGTGTATCGCGCGTTGGCATCAAGGTCCTTGAGAGCGGCCGTAACCGCGATCTCGCCATTGCGCACGGATGTGTCGATCCTGACGTCATCGATGCGGGCCGCCGCGGGCCGGCTGACGACATAGACATCGCCGCACAGCCCGCGCCGCTCGACCGAGCCCTTGGCGGTCTTTGAGGCATTGGTGTCGCCGAAAGACAGCATGACGGCCTTGAGCGGCATCGCCACGACGTAGATGCTCAGCACGTGCTTGCCGCCCGGCTGGCACGCCGACGTCACATCCACCTCTCCGCCGGGAAACCGCGTCTCGCCGGCCTTCTTTCCATCGACGTAGACGACGGCGTAGGAGTTGATGTACTCGGCGGAGATGAGAATCCGCCGCCCCGTCCACCCCGCGGGAATCGCGATCTCGCGCTGATACCACGCCGCGCTGACCTCGGCGAGCTTCTGGTCCTTCCAACTCGGATACGGATAGATCGTCTGGCAGTCCTGCTGTAGATAGTCCGTGATCCCCGGCCAGCACGCGGGCACCTTGAAGTAGCCCCAGTTGGCTTTCGGCGGCTCGTCGGCCTTGGCGGCGGCCGGTTGCCAGCGCCACAGGCCGTTGATGCAGATGCGCTCGCGCGTCGCCGTTGTCTCGCGATGGGCCTTGTCGAGATCCCAGACGGCCGAGACGCCGTTGGGCAGCGATACAGCGCCGCTCTCATCGGCCGCCCCAGATATGCGGCCAACCAGCAACACAACAAACGTTGCTAGTGCAAGGACGCTGGCATTCCCGGACATCATTCTGTGTTTTCTGGTCATTGCTTCTCCAGTCGCGCATGTGCGCCACCCAGACCACTTGAGCTATCTGCCTTCACTATTCCATTGAACCGCTGCCGTTGAGGTTGTATCGTTGGAGATGGCGACAGGACGCAAGATAGCAGCGCATGGTAACAAGCGAGCAGGGAACGCGGGCGGCTCCATTCAGATCCCATGAGCGACATTCCGTATCCGGCTCTCGAAGAAGGAATTCACGCCTGGTAGATCACCCCGGCCTGCACCCGTCGAGATATGGCAAGAATATACACTCATTCAATCTTGGTGTCAACCCACTCGCAGAGGGTGTGATAGAGCAGCTTGTGGCATTCCTGCACGCGGGCGGAGAGCGGCGAAGGGATGAGCAGTTCGATGTCGCATTGGCCGCGCAGCTTGCCGCCATCTTTGCCGAGAAAGGCGGCCGTGAGCAGTTTCTGGCTTTTGGCGGCTTCGATGGCGCGCAGCACGTTGGCGCTGTTGCCGCTGGTGGTCATGACGATGAGGATGTCGCCAGGATTGCCCAGCGCTTCCACTTGGCGAGCAAAGACATGATCGTAGCCGTAATCGTTGCCGGCGCAGGTGATGACGGTGGGGTCACAGAGGGCGATGGCGGCCAGTGCGCGGCGGTTCTTTTGGAAGCGGACGCAGAGCTCCTCGGCGAGATGCATGGCGTCGGCCGAGCTTCCGCCGTTGCCGGCGATGAGGACCTTGCCGCGATTGCTCCAGCAGGCGAGCATGGCGTCGCCAAGGCGGCCGAGGGGCTCGGCCAGTCTTGGCACGAGGTCAAGCAGCTTGCACAATTCGGCAGCGCTGCGCTCTCAGGATCGGACCCATCATGCACTGGGATTGTCAGCGAGGCGCGATCGCTTGGCAATACTTCACTGCTCTTTCTTCTTTCCGCCATGGGCCACGGGGTAGTAATCGCCTTGTCTGCGCTCGAAATCCTTCTCCTCTTCCGTTTTTTCGACCGACTTTGCTTCTGGCCCGGTGGCCGCGAGCTTGCGGATGGGCGTTTCGCTCTTGTCCTGGGGCTGGACAACAGGAGTGAGCGAGACCGTGCCTTTGAGCTTTTCCTCCAACTGAGCTTCCATCTCCAGAAGCCTGGCCATGTCTTCCTCGGTGACGGTTGGCTTGGGTTTGACCTGGGCGGGCGTCTGGGAACGGCGAAAGGCGGACTTTTGCTCCTGCGGCCGGAAGATGCTTCCGTAAGCCATTAGATTTACAAGAGTTGGCCAGATCAAGCCCACCAGCACGATGCTGCCCAGCGTGCAGAAAATCATCATCGGACGGGGCTGCTTCCACCACTGATAGGCGAACTGGATCTGCCGCGTTTCGCGCAAGTACCGAAGATAGTCCAACACGGAATTGGGAGGATCGGCGGGCTTGATCTTCAGCTTTTCGCAGAAACTGCCCAGTCTCTCCATGAAATCCGGGGTGATGGGCGTGATCTTGGCCTTTGGGTCGCGTTTGAACTTGTAGGGGTAGTCGGCGACAAATCGGTAGGGCAGATCGGTATCGTGAGGGATGCCATCCGCCATGACCTTGGCCCGGCCGCCCATTTTGCGGCCGGTAACAACGAATCGGTTGGGTGTATCGCCCCCCGCCCATCGAATGAGGGCAAGATCGACGAACTTCTCGTCCTTGAGCCCCTCCAGCCTGGTAGTGAGCAGGGCCTTCTCGAACTTGTCCTGGGTGGGAAAGCTTCCGCGGTTGCTATCGCTATCGTAATAGACGAGAAGCAGGCTGCGGATTCCGCCGACAGTCAGACCGATAATGAGAGCGATCAGCATCCATTGCCATCGTCTGAGTTTGTGCATACGACACCTCGACTACTGATACCGCCGGGAACGCCAGCGGTTGCCGATGCAAGAAAACGCGATCGATGCCGCAATAAATGGGTATTTGTCATCATTTTGGCGTCAGATGCGTCGCCATGCGCGGGATTTGCGCTTTTTCATTTCACAGAAGGCCGTACAGCATGTAGGATATCAATCGAGCAGGTCGAGCTTTGGTGACGTATTACCTCTCGAGGGCCAATCATCTCTGGACCTCACGGGCGTGGAGACTAGATTATGCACGTAGAAGCAGCGGATTCTGTAATGCGCGGTTCGTTGACTAGACGATTGTCGAAAGCGGTTGCCGCCTGCGTACAGGCAATCCGCAGTGCTATGGTCCCAAAAGAGGAGCCGGGACGCGACTTTATCGAGCAGTTGGAGTCGCGTCGGCTGCTGAGCACGCAGCCCATCATCACGGAGTTCATGACTTGGGCCGGGCACTATGACACCAGTGTCCCCCCGAACTGGCAGTCTGACCCCAACTGGATCGAGATTTACAACCCGAACCCAACCGCTGGGGGTATCAACCTCGCCGGCTACTACCTGGCCGACCAACTTGCCGACCCGTCGAAGTGGTGGCAGTTCCCCAGTTGGCCGGTGGCCGCGCTGGGCTACACGTCCGTCACCATCAACACGAGTGATGGCGTGTTGGGTCCCAAGTTCAACCTGGATCCCAGTGGGGAGTACCTGGGCCTGATCGCGCCCGATGGTCAAACCATCGTCTCGGAATACTGCGCCGACATACCCGCCTCAATTGCAGAACATCTCGTACGGCGTGACGCTCTCGCCATCGGTCACGAGCCTGATCGGGCCCAACTGGCCGTTGACGGTAGCGGTGCCGACAGATAACTCCCTGGGCACGAGCTGGTACGGTTCGGGTTTCGACGATTCCGCGTGGACGCAGGGATATTCCGGCGTCGGATTTGACGCGGGGCTGCCCAATGAATCGGAACCGAATGGCAGCACCAGCACCGCCGACAATGCTTCCAGCAATTTCGGCGGCTACAGTGGCAATCTCTATCAGATGGGTATCAAAGGGAGCCTGTCGGGCGATGATGACTGGTTCAACCTGGGCACAATGCAGCCGGGGGATGTGCTCTCGCTGACCTTGTCGGGCGCAGCGTCATCGCGCGGCACGCTGGCCGATCCCAAGCTGGAGTTGTGGTGCGCCGGGTCGGGGTCCGCGGTAACCTCGGATGATGACAGCGGGCCGGGGGCCGATTCCTCGATCAACCGCTTTAGCATCACGACGGCCGACACGTACTATGCGCGCGTCGTAAACAAAGCTGGAACGGGAACCTACGATCTGGGCTTGTGGCTTGAGAACAGCGGCACGGCCCCAACGACAGGCGGCACGTTTGTCAGCGAACAGGAACCGAACAACAGTCTGGCGGCCGCCAACAACGCGTCGGGGAGTTGGCGCGGCGTTCAGTTGCAGTCCCCGACAAGCGGCTCGATCTCGCCTGCGGGCGATATCGACTTCTTCCAATACACGCTGACGGCAGGGGATCTGGCGACGGTGCGGGTCGCGGCCAGTGGCGCCTTGGACGCCAAGGTCACACTGCTGAATTCGTCGGGCACCACCGTCATTGCCGCCGAGGATGGCAGCACCCTGGTGGGGAACTCCAACATCCTGAGCTTCGTAATCCCTTCAACCGGCACGTATTACGTGAAGGTGGAGGGCACCGGCGGAACCACTGGCAACTATACATCGACCGTGTACCTGTCGAGCCTGACCGGCGTAGCGCCGTCGGCGTTCACCCAGAACATCGGCACCAACGTCCAGTCGCAGATGTTTAACACCAACGCATCGGCCTATATCCGCATGCACTTCCCGGTGGAGTTGCCGGACGAATACGACACGCTGACCTTGCACATCAAGTACGATGACGGCTTCGTGGCGTACATCAACGGCACCGAGGTGGCGCGGCGGAACGCGCCGACCACGCTCAGTTACAACAGCGCGGCCACGGCGGACCATCCGGACAACCTGTCGGTCCAATACGAGGACATCCCCCTGGCGCTGCCGGAGGGACTGCTGCTGTACGGGGACAACGTACTGGCGATCCAGGGCCTCAACACCAGCGCCAGCGACCCGACGTTTCTCATCTCGGCCACGCTGGACGGCATTGAGTTGCTGCAAACGCCGCGGTATTTCCAGACCCCCACTCGCGGCGCGGCCAATAACACGGCCACCGCCATCGACCGCGTGGCGGACGTGAGTTTCAACCATGACCGCGGGATGTACGAGGCGCCTTTCACGCTCGAACTGAAGACGGACACGGTCGTGGCGCAGATCCGCTACACGACCGACGGAAGCGTGCCGACGGCGACCAGCGGCAACGTCTACAGCGGGCCGTTGATCATCACCAAGACCTCGACCATATCCGCAATGGCCTGGAAGGCGGGCCTGCTGTTCAACGGATGTGGGCACGGAAACCTATCTCTTCCCGGCCGATATCATCAGCCAGGACCCTGACAATACGACATTGCCGGGCTGGCCCCAGGATGATGCCAACGCCTCTGGCGGGAACTTGATTGACTACGGCATGGACCCGGACGCGTCGAACAATCCGTCCTTCTCCAACGCCGTGGCGATCGGCGGTACGACGTACTACTCAGCGCACGATGCGAACGGGTGGGAGCTGTGGAAGAGCGACGGGACCAGCGCCGGCACCGTGATGGTGAAGGACATCTGGACGGGCAGCGCCGGTGGCGGCTTCGGCAACAGCTCGTTTCCCACCAACCTGACGGTGATGGGGACCAACATCTATTTCAAGGCCAGCGATGGCTCATCGGGCTACGAGCTGTGGAAGAGCGACGGGACCAGCGCCGGCACGGTGCGCGTGGCGGACATCTCCGGGGGCGCCGGCAGCGGCAGTCCGACGCAGCTCACGCCGATGAACAACGTGCTGTACTTCGTGGCGACGGACGGGAGCACCGGCTACGAGCTGTGGAAATACGACCCGTCAACCAGCACGACGTCGCAGGTGAAGGACATCGCAACGGGCGCGAACAGCTCGTGGCCCGGCTCGCTGACGGCGGTGCAGACCGCGCTGGGGTGGCGGCTGTTCTTCACGGCGGACGACGGCACGAACGGCCGGGAGCCGTGGGTGAGCGACGGCACCAGCGCCGGCACGTTCATGCTCAAGAACATCTACCCGGGCAATCTCAGCTCGAACCCGTCGTACCTGACGGCGTTCACGCCGCAGGGCGGCACGCCGATGGCTTATTTCGCGGCGGCGGACGACGTCAACGGCAACGAGCTGTGGCGCAGCGACGGCACTTCCGCGGGAACGATACTGATCAAGGACATCAACCCGGGCGCGGGCGGGTCGAGCCCCTCCTTCCTGACCGCGATCGGTCAGACGCTCTACTTCGGCGCGTGGACGCCGGACATCGGCAACGAGTTGTGGCGCAGCGATGGCACCGCGGCGGGAACGGCGCTGGTCAAGGATCTCGATCCGGGGGTCAGCAACTCCACGCCGTGTTTCCTGACCAACCTCAACGGAACCCTCTATTTCCAGGCTCAAACCACCGCCAATGGCAGGGAGTTGTGGCGCAGCGACGGGACGACGGCCGGCACGAGCATGGCGGCCGACCTGAATCCCGGCGCGTTGGATTCCGACCCGTCCAACCTGGTGGTGGTGGGCAACGCGGTCTATTTCACGGCGACGACTCCCTTCTACGGCTACGAGCTGTACAAGGCGAACGCCATCGGCGTGACCCTGGTGCGCGACATCGATCCGGGCATCGACAGCTCGCGTCCGCTGAACCTGGTGAATGCCAATGGCACGCTGTTTTTCCAGGCGAACGCCGGCAATTACGGTTACGAGCTGTGGAAGAGCAACGGCACGGCGGCGGGCACGATGGTGGTGAAGGACTTGCGCGTGGCGAGCGCGTACAACGACTCCAGCATCGGCAATCTGACGGAGGTGGGGGTCAGCCCGACTTACAACCTCTTTTTCACCGCCTACAGCGCCACGGCCGGACAGGAGCTCTGGAAGAGCAACGGCACGCTGGCGGGCACGGCGCTGGTCCTGGACATCAATCCGGGCATCGGCGATTCCAATCCCTCGTGGCTGACGAACGTCAACGGCACGTGCTTCTTCGCGGCGACCGACCCGGTCTACGGCACGGAGCTGTGGAAGAGCGACGGCACCGCCGTCGGCACCGTGCTGGTGAAGGACATCAATACCAGCGGCGATTCCTCGCCGTCAAATCTCACGAATATCAACGGCATACTGTACTTCAGCGCCTATGACCCATCCGATGGCGTCGAGCTGTGGCGCAGCGACGGGACCGCGGCCGGAACGACGCTGCTCAAGGATATCAATCCCGGCGCGGGCAGCTCGTATCCGACGAACCTGTTCAACATCAACGGCACGCTCTACTTCACGGCGTACGACCCGGTGGATGGGATGCAGTTGTGGAAGAGCGATGGCACGTCGATCGGGACGACGATGGTGAAGGTGGTCGGCGACGTGGACGATTCGACCTGGCCGCACAGCCTGACGAACGTCAACAGCACGCTGTTTTTCATCACGAACAAGAACGAGCTTTGGAAGAGCGACGGGACCGCCAACGGCACGGTCCTGGTGATGAACTTCGCAGGCGACCAGGACCACCGGCCCGGGAACCTGACGAATGTGAACGGCACGTTGTTCTTCAGCGCCTGGGACGCGACGGACGGGCAGGAGCTCTGGAAGAGCGATGGGACCGCGGCCGGCACGGTGCTGGTGAAGGACATCTGCCCAGGCTCCGATGGCTCGGACCCCAACTACTTCGTCAACTACAGCAACAAGCTCTATTTCTCGGCCTACCAGCCGGACACCGGCACCGAGCTGTGGATGAGCGACGGCACGCCAGCGGGCACGACGCTGGTGAAGGACATCCGCACGGGGGGAACCAACAACATCAACGCAATCCTCGACTCGTCCCCGGCCTATCTGACGCTGGCCAGCAGCTATTTCTTCTTCGCCGCCAACGATGGGACGAATGGCGTGGAGCTCTGGCAGAGCAACGGAAGCTCCGCGACGACGGTGCTCTCCACCTCCCAGATCAACACCAGCGGCGATTCCAACCCGAGCAACCTGACCAAGTGCGGCAGCGCGGTCTATTTCACGGCGTATAACCCGACCTACGGCATCGAATTGTACATGACCACGGGCTCGACGATCACCCGCCTGTCCGATGCCATGGCCAACGCCGGCACGGCCCGTCCCTTTGTGAGCGTGCTGCAGCCCGAGGATCTGGAGAGCATCCCGACGTTCTCGATCGTGATGAGCCAGAGCGACCTGTTCGGCACTTCGGGCTGGTATCGGGGAAGCTCGGGGGCGGAGAAGGCGGGCTCGCTGGAGCTGATTGGCGGCGCCGATGGGGATTTCCAGACCGTCGCCGGCTTCACCGTCCGCGGCGGCTACAGCGGCGGCACGAACAATCCCAAGCACGGCATCCACATTCATTTCCGCAACGATCCGGGATACGGCGGCGTGCTGAGTTACCCGCTGCTGGGGCCCGACGGCGCCGACAAGTTCAATCGCATCGACCTGCGCACGATGCAGAACTACTCCTGGAGCTTCGAGCACAACGATCATTTCATCGGGTTCCGGGACCAGTTCATGCGGAACCTGCAGACGGCGATGGGCGAGCCGGACGCCAAAGGCGACTTCTACTATCTGTACATCAACGGCGTGTTGTGGGGATTGTACGACACCGACGAGCGGCCCTATGCCAACGACGCCGCGCGGCGCTGGGGCGGCAACCCGAGCAACTGGGACACGATCAAAGTCACGGGGGCCGAGCAGTATTACGAGCAGGCCGCCGACGGCACGATGGTGGCGTGGACGAACTTCTGGAACGAAGTCGTCGCGATGAAGACCAGCGCGAACCCGCTGGCCGACTACATGAAACTGCAGGGCAAGAACCCCGACGGCACGCCCAATGCCGCCTACCAGGACTACCTGGATTCCGACAATCTGATCGACTACATCCTGACCAATTACTGGGGCGGGAACATGGACGCGCCGCTGTCGAATTTCCTGGGGAACAGCCAGCCCAACAACTGCCTGGCCGTCCGGGACCGCACCGGCGCCAGCGGCGGCTTCAAGTTCTTCAACCACGATGGCGAGCACACGCTGGACTCCCCCTCCTCGCCGCTGAGCACCGATCGCATCGGCCCGGGCACCGGCTTCTGGTATGACACCTATCCCATCACCAACGTGGCGCAGAGCAACCCGCAGACGATCTTCGAGATCCTGGCCGAATACTCGCCGGAGTTCCGCCAGCGGATCGCCGACCGCGTCCACCAGTGGTTCTACAACGACGGGGCGCTGACTCCCGCCGCGCTGACCGAGCTGTTCAAGCAGAGCGAGGAGGAGCTGTACTCGCCGGTTCTGGTCGAGTCGGCGCGATGGGGCGACAGCTCGACCCCATCGAACTATCCCGAGACGCGGGACGGCCCCTGGACCACCGAGATCAACTACCTGCTCAACACGTACCTGCCGCAGAGAAGCGGCATCGTGCTCCAGCAGCTCAAGACGCACCTGGCCGGCGGGCAGCCGCTGTATCCCGGCGTGGATGCGCCCGAGTTCAACCAGTATGGCGGCGTCATTGGCGCGACGTTCCAGTTGACCATCAACAATCCGAATCTCAGCACCCCCGGCTCGACGGGGACCATTTATTACACGACGGACGGCAGCGATCCGCGGCTGCCCGGCGGGGCCATCAATCCGTCGGCCCACACCTACGGCACGTCGTTCCCCATCGCCGGCGGGACGTGGGTCAACGCGCGGATCTACTATTACGACACCACCAGCAGCACGTACAAATGGACGGCCCTGACGGATGCGTATTTCACCAGCGACACGTCTTCGCTGCGCATCTCCGAGGTGATGTACAACCCGGCTCCGCCCACGCCGGCGGAGAGCGGCGGCGGCAAGTACACCGCCCAGGACTACGAATACCTCGAGCTGGTCAACACCGGCACGGCCACGATCAACCTGAAAGACGTGAAACTGACCCACGGCGTCACGTTCAGCTTCCCCAACATGACGCTCGCGCCGGGAGCGCGAACGTTGATCGTACACACTTTGGCGGCGTTTGAGTTGCGCTATCCGGGCATCAGCCCGTCGCAGATCGCGGGCACGTACAGCGGGGCCCTCAGCAATGGCGGCGACGAAGTCACGCTCACCAACGCGGCCGGCAACGCCATCCAGGACTTCACCTACAACAACTCGTGGTATCCGATCACGGACGGGGGCGGCTATTCGCTGGTGCTGATCGATCCGCTGCAGCCCAATTCCACCTTCAGCAGCGCCAGCGCCTGGCGTCCCAGCAACATTTACGACGGCGGACCGGGCGTTGCCGATGACGGGATCAACCCCAACACGGTGGCCATCAACGAAGTGATGAGCTATCCATCGTCGGGCAATCCCTGGATCGAGCTGCGCAACACGACCACGCAGCCGGTGGACATCAGCGGCTGGTTCCTGGCCGGCTTCGGCCAGAACGACACCGTCACGGACACGATGATCGCGGGGGGATACCGCCTGCCGTCGTCGACGATCGTTCCCGCGGCCGACCCGAACGACCCGAGCAAGGGTTATCTGGTCCTCTCGCAGAGCCTCTTCGGGGGCAGTTTCTCGCTCTCGCCGCTGGGCGGGCACGTCGTGCTGGCCAACAACATCGGGGCGATCCCCGCGGGCTATCGCGCGGACGCGGTATTCGGCGGCTCGGACCAGGGCGTCAGCTTCGGTCAGTACTATGTCGCCTCCACCGGCAACACGGACCTGACGGCCATGAGCACCCCCACCCCGGCGCGCCGAACGCGGCGCCGGCGGTCGGCCCGGTTGTCATGGCCGAGATCATGTACAAGCCCGCGACGGGGGACCAGGAATTCATCGAGCTGCGGAACCTGACCGGCAGCAGCATTACGCTAGACGGCTGGCAGGTCAACGGCATCGGCTATACGTTCCCGTTCGGCTCCTCCATTCCGGCAAGCGGTTTTGCGCTGGTGGTGCCGATCAACCCGGCGAGTTTCCGCACGCAATACGGACTGACGCTGCCGCTATCGCAGATCTTCGGCCCGTATTCGGGCAACCTGGCTGACACCGGCGAGCGGATCGAGTTGTTCAAGCCCGGCGTGAACTACAACGGCTCGGTGGCCATGGTCTCCGTGGACCGCGTGAGCTACAACAACAAATCGCCCTGGCCGACGCAGGCCGCGGGCAGCGGGCCCAGCCTGGTGCGCACGCCGGCGCAGGCCTACGGCAACGATCCGGCCAATTGGACGGCCGGGCCGGTCCACGGAACGCCGGGATACCAGGAAACCCCCGTCGTGATCCTTGGCCCGGATACCACGGCACTGGGGTCGAGCCTGAACGTAACGGGGATGTTCACCGATCTGAACAGCGATTCGACCCAGACGTGGACGGCGACGGTAGACTGGGGCGATGGCAAGAGCGGGCCCCTGTCGCTCAACGCCGACAAGACGTTCACGCTGTCGCACCTGTATATCACGGCCTCGAGCTATACCGTCACGGTGACGGTGACCGACAGCTTCGGCGCCTCCGGGACCGACAGCATGATCGTCACGATCCCCCCGGGCGCCCTGGTCGCCACCGACAACGCCGACACGTATTTCGTGCGGCTCAAGCCCGGCGCGACAACCTACGTGCAGGTGTACAACTCGGATCCGGCCGGCGTGCCGGCGCCGACCCCGCTGGTGGACGTGCTGATAAACTCGGTCAACACCATCACGATCAATCTGCTGGGCGGGGATGACACCCTGACCGTTGACTGCACAGAGCGGCCTGCCGTTCCCGATCGGGGGCATCAGCATGACCGGCGACCTGGGCAACGACACGCTGAAGATCATCGGCACGAGCGGCAACGACACATTCGTGATCAACAACGGCAATATCCGCGTCACCAGCGGGAGCAACAGCGGAACTCTGACCTTTGACAGCACCGAGAACCTCTACATCAATGGCGGCGCCGGCGACGACACATTCACCATCCCCGCGCCGCTGATCTACAACACCACGCTCATCGCCGACAACAGCATCGGCGATACGCTGAATGTCACCGGGACGCCCGGCAACGACAACGTCACCATCGGCGGAAGCCAGGTGACCTGGGGCGCCGCCACGGCCACCTTCAGCGGCATCTACAAGCTCAACGTCAACCTCGGCGCCGGCAACGACACGCTGACCGTGACCGGCCCTGTGTCGGTCTCCAACAAGAGCCTCTCGGGCGGCGGCGGCAGCGACAAGCTGATCGTGCATGGCGACGACACCAACGAAACCATCACCGCCGATCCGAACGATTTCCAATGGCGGTCGCAGTCATGGTCCTTCAGCCAGTTCACGCAGGTCGAGTTTGACATGTACGGTGGCGATGACACGCTGATCATCACGAACGGCGTGGGCTATTCCATCACGTTCGACGGCGGGACGGGCACGAACCTCGCCAAGTTCAACGGCTCGTCCGGCGACAACGTCTACCTCGCCAACGCCACCACGGCGAGCTGGGGCTCGTTCCTGCTCACCCCCAGGAACTGTACGGTCCAGTTCATGGGCTCGGGCGGCAACGACACGCTACGGGTGACCGCGCCCCCCCAGTATCCGGTCTATTTCGACGGCGGCACGCCGACCACCGGCATCGTCAACACGCTGTGGCTCGACGGGACCAGCGGCAACGACACCCTGCTGATGGGGCCAGACCCCGGCAATCCCGCCAACATCGTCGCCACGTTCAACACGCCCACCAGCATCGGGGCCAGCATCAGCGCCACCGAGGCCGAGGCCTACGTCATGAATGGCAATGCCGGCGATGACACCATCGGCCTCACCGGGCCGATGAGCACGCTGCCCAGCATGGACGGCGGCGCCGGGACGGATACGCTGGAGATCGTCGGCACCAGCGCCGCCGACACGGCGAGTTTCACGCCGACCCAGATCGTCTTCGGGGCCCTGGCGCTGACCGTCGCCCCCAATTTCGAGCAGGGCGCGTTTTACGGCGGGGCAGGCGATGACAATGTCAGCGTGACCGGGGCGCTCGCTTCCTACAACTATGTGCCATGGTTCATCGGCGACCAGGGCAATGACTCCATCACCATCCCGGGCACGGCGGGCAATGACGCCTTTGGGTTTACGCCATCGCTGACGTCCCTGCCATCCCAGTTCGGCGTCAATGGCGTCGCCATCCTCGCCAGCGGCGTGGAACAGGTGCTGCTCAATGGCGGCGCGGGGGCCGACAACCTTGTCGTGACCGGCACGTCCTTTAACGATGCGTTCGCCGTCGCCGGCAACCAGGTGACCTTCGGGACCACGACGATCACCGAAAACGCCATCGAGCAGACGGAAATCGACGGCGGCAACGGCAATGACAGCGTGACCGTCACGGCCGCGCTGTCGGTGCCCCTGACCTTCAACGCCGGCGGTGGCGACGATACGTTGACCATCGCGGCCGCGCCGGGCATTGTGCCCGTATTCAATGGCGGCAGCGGCAACGACAAGTGGGTCGTCAACACGGGCAGCTTCTCGGTCAACAGCGACCTGGGCGGGCCCGCGCTGCACATGAGCCTGGAACTCTCGGGCGGCTCAACGAGCCTGACGCTTGGCGCGTCGCAGCACCTGAGTTCCATCATGGTGACGGATGGCCAGGTCGCCCTCGCCGGCGCCGGCTCGTACCTGATCCGCACCAGTTCGCTGTGGATCTACGGCACGGGGCTTCTCGACCTTGGCGGTGGTGGCCTCATTTTCGACAGCGACGATGGCCACAAGGCCAACGATCAGCAGAAACTTGCCAATTACGCGACCCAGGCGTACAACGGCGGCAACTGGAAGGGCGACGGCCTCACCAGCAGCATGGCGATGGCCGATCCGAACGACATCACGACCCTGGCCGTCATGGTAAATGAGGACGCGGCCTCTGGCGGCGGCGCGATCGTGTCCACGTTTGGCGGCGAGAGCGTGGACAATCAGGATGTGCTGGTGAAGTACACGTACCAGGGCGACGCCAACCTGGACGGCCGAATCGACGCCGCGGACTACTTCCAGATCGACCAGGGCTACCGGCTGCAGAGCGATCCGGCGTATCTCACGTACTACGGCGGCGACTTCGACGGCAGCGGCAGCATTACGGCGGATGACTACTACCTGATCGACCGGTCGTTCATGCGCCAGGGCGCGCCGCTGGGCACGGGCTTGGCGGAGGCCGCGGCCGCCGCCGCGGCCGCGCCGCTGGCTGAAAACGGCTTCGTGGCGAGCGGACCTGCGATGCAGGCCCAGACCGTGGCGGCATTCCCGCCGGCGGTGGCGGCTTCCGCTCCGACCGGATCGGCGGCCGCACCCGCCGATCCGCTGAAGAAGCCGAAGGACGACGAGGACCTGTCGGCCGTGCTGGCTTAGCGGCCGGATTTCGACAACTTTGCGCAGGACTACACATGGATTGCCGCTCCGGGAAGAGCAGCAGGGCGTGCGTCGCTCCGCTATCTGTAATTGATGCTTTGGAGTCGCGCCTCCTGCTGGCGAATTTCGCGATCAGCGAGTTCATGGCGTCCAACGCCGGCACGCTGGCCGACCAGGACGGCGCGTACAGCGACTGGATCGAGGTGCGCAACCTCACGGGGTCATCGCAGAGCCTCAATGGCTGGCACCTGACGGACAGCCCCGCGAATCTCGGCAAGTGGACGTTTCCCGATGTGAGCCTCGCGGGGAACGCCTATCTGCTGATATTCGCCTCGGGCAAGAATCGCGCCATCGCGGGCCAGCAGTTGCACACGAATTTCCGGCTGGAGGGCGGCGGGGGCTATGTGGCGCTGACAGAGCCCAACGGCCAGACGATTGCGTCGAGCTTCGACTACCCGCAGCAGGAGACCGACATATCCTATGGCGTGGACTACAACGCGGCGGGCAATCCTCTGCGCTTTTTCGCCACGCCCACGCCGGGGCAGCCGAATCAGCGCAGCGAAGTGGTGATCAACGAGATCCACTACGACCCCGACATCAAGACGGAACTGGTGGAGTTCCTCGAAATCTACAATCCCGGCACACTCGCCGTCAATCTCACCGGCGCGAGGATCACGCAGGGGCTGAGCGTGCATCTATCGGACGGTTCGAGCCAGCCTTTCCAGTTCCCCAGCGGCACGACCCTCGCTGCCGGCGGTTATCTGCTCATTGCGCCCCATCCCGACCAGGTGCTGACCAAGTTCGGCAAGACGGCGCTCGGCCCGCCCACCGGCACGACGATGGGCAGCCTGTCAAACGAAGGCGAGGACATTGTCATCCGCAACGCCGCGGGTGGACAGCTCGACGAGGTGGACTATGGCGCGGGCTTTCCCTGGCCAACGGTGGGAGATGCGCCGGGGCGTTCCATCGAGCTGATGAACCCGGACCTGGACAACAACCTCGGCGGGAACTGGCGCTCCTACGGCGGCACCGCGCCGGTCGAGACGACGCTGATCGCGGCGAATTCGGTCTGGTCCTACCGCAAGGGCACGTCGGATTATTCGCCGCTGGGGTTGTGGCGCACCGGGCCGCTTCCGCAGGATGGGACGTGGTTCAGTGGGCCGGGGCGCATTGGCTATGACAGCACGGACATTATCGCCACCAAGCTGACGGACATGCAGTACAAGGCGGGCGTCCAGCCGGGGTACGCCTCCATCTTCCTGCGCAGCACGTTCACCGTGTCCGATCCGTCGCAGTTCGCCAAGCTCAGGCTGGAGGCGTCGTACAGCGACGGGATCAACGTCTGGATCAACGGCGTGCGCAGTGCTGGGACGATATGTGGCGTCGGGGAACCTGACCTGCTCGAGCCTGTCCAACGGCTCGCGCAATGACACCGACGAGAACAGCTACGAGGTGAACTACCTGTCCAATCTCGACAATCCCGCCACCCCCGACCCCGGCAGCTACCTGGTGGCGGGAATCAACATCATCGCCGTGGAGGTACATAATAACACGCTGGACAGCTCCGACGGATTCTTCGACGGCAGGCTTATCGGGAGTCCTCCGGCGGGCCCTTCGCCCGGAATACGAAACGCCGATTGGGCGGCCAATGCGCCGCCGGCAATCCGGCAGGTGAACAACGCGCCGCAGATGCCGGCGGCGCTCACGCCGGTGACCATCACCGCGAAGATCACCGATCCGGACGGCGTGGGCAATGTGTCGCTGCAATACCAGCTCGTCGATCCGGGCAGCTACATCGCGCTGACCGATGCCGCTTACTCAACGAACTGGACGACCGTCAGCATGCACGACGACGGGCTGAACGGAGATGCGGCGGGAAACGACGGCGTCTACAGCGTCATCATGCCGGCGGCGCTGCAGACCAACCGCCGGATCGTGCGCTACCGCATCAGTGCCACGGACGGCAAGGCTCTTTCCGTGACCGTCCCGTACACCGACGATGCCTCGCCGAACTTCGCCTATTACGTTTACAACGGCGTGCCCGCCTGGACCGGCGCGGTGCAGCCGGGGGTGACTCAGCCGGTCACCTATGGCACCGACGTGATGAACAGCGTCCAGCCCTTCCAGCTCATCACCAAGCAGACCGATGCGGAGAACTCCACCTGGTATCAGCAGTACTCCTACACCGACAACACCCACTTTTGGTATGGCACCGTCGTTTACAACGGTCAGGTTTACGATCACATCACCTATCGCCCGCGCGGCGGCGTCTGGCGCTACGCCATGGGCAAGAACATGTGGAAGTTCAGCTTCAACCGCAATCACGAGATTCAGATGCTGGACGACTACGGCAACCCCATGCCGACCAAGTCCCGTGATGTGAACTTCGGCGCCTGCATCCAGCAGGGCGACTACCTCAACCGCGGCGAGCAGGGCCTCTACGAATCGGTCGGCTTCAAGCTGTTCAACCTGGCGGGCGTCGCGGCCCCTCACAACGCGTTCATGCAGTTCCGCGTGGTTGACAAGACATCCGAGACCGGCACCACGCAGTACAACGGCGATCTCTGGGGGCTCTATCTCTACAACGAGGAGCCCGACGGCAACTTTCTTGACAGCCACGACCTGGCCGACGGCAACCTCTACAAGATGGATACCGAGGGCACAGGACCCGGTGGCGGCAGTCTCCAGAACCAGGGACCTACCCAGGTCACCGACAATTCGGATCTTGCGAGCTTCACCCAGTACGGCTCGACGGACCAGTGGTACATCGACAACCTTGACCTCGACGAATACTACAGCTATCGCGCGATTGTCGAAGCCATCCATCATGGCGACATCGGCTCCGGCAAGAACTATTACTATTACCACGACCCGGTCACCAACAAATGGTCCGTCTTCCCCTGGGACCTGGACCTCACCTGGGCTGACAACATGTACGGCAACGGCGCCGAGCCCCTCCGCGACCGCGTCCTCCCCATCACCGAGTTCAGCCTGGACTACAAGAACCGTCTGCGCGAGATTCGCGACCTGCTCTACAACACCGAGCAGACCGGCCAGATCATCGATGAGATGGCCGCCAAGATCTACACGCCCGGCCAGCCGTCCTTCGTCAACGTCGATCGCGCCATGTGGGACTACAACCCCATCATGGTCTCGTCGTACGTCAACTCCAGCAAGGCCGGGCAGGGCCGCTTCTACCAGTACGCCGTCACCCCTCCCGGGGGCTTCCCCGGAATGATCCAGAAGATGAAGAACTACATCGTCTGGCGTTCCACCACCGCCACCAGCGGCTGGACGGCGATGGACGCTCTCGACGCGGACACCGCCATCCCCAACACGCCGACCGTAGCCTACGTCGGCCCGGCCGGATATGCCCTCGACGGGCTCACCTTCCGCAGCAGCGCCTTCTCCAGTCCCGTCGGCTCATCCTTCGCCGCCATGGAGTGGCGCATCGCCGAGATCACCGACCCCACCGCGCCGGGTTACGACCCCAAGGCGCCCAAGCATTACGAGATTCAGTCCAACTGGGAGAGCGGCGAAATCACGACCTACGGCGCCAACATCACCATCCCCCCGACCGCCGTCCAGGCCGGGCACATCTACCGCGTGCGCGTCCGCATGAAGGACAGCACCGGCCGATGGAGCCATTGGTCGTCGGTCACCATCGGGGCGGCCGGCACGCAGTTCACCGCCGCGCAGGGCAGCCAGGTCATTCGCCAGGGCCTGCGCGTCACCGAGTTGAACTATCATCCGGCCGATCCGGGCGGCTTGCCGTATTCGCGCGACGATTTCGAGTTCATCGAGCTCAAGAACATCTCGAGCCAGGTGCTCAACCTGCAGGGCGCCACATTCGATAAAGGCATCGACTACACGTTCGGCAACGTCTCGCTGTCGCCGGGCGAGTGCCTGGTGCTGGCGAAGAACCCGACGGCATTCGCGATGCGCTACTCAACGTACGGCATCCGGCTCTATGGGCCTTACAGCGGCAAGTTCGATGATGGCGGCGAACGCGTGCGCCTGCTCGATGGGCTCGGGCAGACCGTCCTGGATTTCACCTATAGCGATGCCTGGTATCCCTCCACGGATGGCGATGGCTATACGCTGGCCGCGGTGAACCCATCCAACCCCGGCGATTTGACCCAGTCGGCAAGCTGGACCGCCAGCCGCGGTATCGACGGCACGCCCGGCGCGGATGAATGCACCATTCCCGACGGCGCGATCGTCGTCAACGAAGTCCTCACGCACACCGACAGCCCCGACGGCGATCAGATCGAGCTGTACAACACGAGCGACCAGTCGGTGGACGTGAGCAACTGGTGGCTCAGCGACGACTCGCTCACGATGAACCTCCAGAAGTACCAGATCCAGCCGGGGACCCCCATCGCGGCGCACCAGTACCGGGTGTTCAAGGCCACGTCTCAGTTCGACCAGAGCGGCGCGCCGGCGCGCGAATTCTGTTCGCCCTCGACGAGCTGGGCGATGAGGTCGCCATTTCCTCGGCCAATGCCGCCGTGCGCTCAGCGGCTATCACTTCACGCAGCAGTTTGACGCGGCCGAGAAAGAGGTCACGCTCGGACGATATGTTGTCCCCGGCACCGGCCAGGTCGATTTCGTGCCGCTGGCCTGGCCGACGCTGGCCGACGGCAGCAACGCCAACGCGCCGCCGCTCACCGGCCCCATTGTCGTCAGCGAGGTGATGTACAATCCCGCGGCCGGCGCCGCCCCCTACATCGAGCTGCACAATACGAGCGCCGCGACCGTGGCGATGTCCGATTCGGCCGGCAGCCCGTGGAAGATCACCGGCGGCGTCAGCTTTTCGTTCCCGGTGGCGCTTGGTTATCGGCCGATGAATATGCGCTGGTCGTGGGCATGGCGCCGGCCCTCTTCCGAAGTTCCTATAACATTCCGGCCAATGTACAGATATTCGGACCTTGGACCGGCGTGCTGGATACGAATGGCAATTCGATCCACATCCGCAAGCCGGGATTGGCCGAGGCGCCCGATCCTACCGTGCCCTACTACCTGGAGGACTGGGCCCATTATTCCAACGCGGCGCCGTGGCCGGCGCAGGCGGGGGCCAACGGCTCATCGCTGGCGCGTCGCCGTGGCGTCACCCCAGGTGCGCGCTATGGCGACGATCCGGCCAACTGGGGTTGGGACGATACCGCGGGAACGCCCGGCCAGCCGAACTTCGCGCCGGATTGCGGGGCCGCTGAGCAGCAACCAGTTCTATGTCCGCGTAAACGGCCCGCAGCTCGAAGTGTTCAACACCATCCCGCCCGGCGCGACGCCGTGGAAGACTTACCCGATCACCGATGTGTCGTCGCTGACGTTTGCCGGCGGGTCGGGCAACGACACGCTGGCCCTCGGCACCGATCTGCCCGTCGAGCCGGTCCTCATCGGCGGCGGCGGAAGCGACACGATCCAGATTCTCGGCGGCACGCACAGCTTCGGCTCGGACCTGGGCAATGGGATGACGGTTGCGCTGCTCGTCGATGGCGCAAGCACGATCGTCAACCTGGCGGCGTCGCAGCATCTCAGCTCGCTGTCGCTGAACGCCGGCCGGCTGAATCTCACCAGCGCCTCGGCGGGATTCCTGCGCAGCGGCTCGCTCGCAATTGCCGACGGGGCCACGCTGGACGTGTTCGACAACGATCTGATCGTGGATTGCCTGGATGAATCGGCGGCCGCCAGCATGCTCGCGGCCCTCTCGGCGCATATCGCATCAGCGCAACAGCGCCGGCGGATTGTGGACGGGAGCGGGCCTGACCAGCAGCACCGCGCGCGGCCGGCTCGATGCCATCACCGGCCTGGCGGCCATCGTCAACCACGATCCCGGCGGCACGGTCATCCGCGACAAGTTTGCCGGCCAGGATGTCTACGGCAACAGCGTGCTGGTGAAGTACACGTACAACGGCGACAGCGATCTGAACGGCGTCATCGACGCCGATGACTATTTCCGGATGGATGTGGCGTATCGCCTGCAAGCCGACGGCCAGCATTCCGGCTGGCGCAATGGCGATGTTAACTATCTCGGCGGCATTTCGGCCGATGATTTCTACCTGATCGATCGGGCCTTCGTGCGACAGGCCGGGCCGCTGGCCATGCCCGCTGTCCCCGCGCCGGCGCTGCGGGCGGCGGATGTGCTGCGTGAGGACTCTGCGATCTTTGATCTGTGATTGAGAGATAATGGGGACAAAACAGGTGCGGAAGGTGCGGAAGACTTGCTGGCAAGGGTTGAAATTTCACGGAAATCTCTTGTCACCCCGCGGGTGCTGCTGGCGCAGACGGGCTGCCGGCTTTGGGGTGACTTGCCAACTGTCCGGCAACTCCGAGAACTCGCCGCCATAACCGTCTTTGCCGCAATAGCTTACCACGATACGCGAAAATGCTGACAATATAGTACATTTTACGTTTCTATTGCATGCGTCAACTTCTTGTGGTAATTTGACACTTGTCGGTCTGATAATTGTGGATGGCGGCGCGGTCTTGGGTGTCAGCCTGTCGTACCGGCCGCTCGGTGGCTCAGGGCGCCTTTGGGCAAGATCACGCGCCTTGGGGCGATAGGTTGGTGTGTGTACCGGAGGGCCCGATGCACTTTGCGGATGCAGCCGCAGTCCGAATCTCATCTCTGCGCCTCTTACCGCGCCCCCAAAATCATGCTGATTTCTCGTTAGAAGGGTTGCCCGGCATGGCCAGTTGAACAGGGAGAACACCATGTTCAGGAGAGCAAAGAAGTCCATTCAGTCGGCAGCGCGGTCGGTCTTTGATCGGCAGTGCTATCTGGCCGAGGCGCTGGAGCGGAGAGTGCTGCTCGGTTCCCACACCGTCGGGGACGGCGTCTGGCTGGATGCCAATGGCAACGGCATACAGGATGCGGGCGAGGGCGGAGTGGCCGGGGTGGTGGTGCAACTCTATTCCACCGGCAATACGACCATCGGCGACAGCGACGACGTGCTTCAGGGCACCGCCGTCACCGATGCCAGCGGGAATTACTCGATCACCGCCGCGTTGCCGGACGGTGGAAACGATTACCTGGTCTTCCGCGCCCCGGTGGGCTATGCGTTCACCAGCCAGTACGCCGGCAGCGACCGCACCACCGACAGCGACCCCAACGCCAGCGGGGTAACGGGGCTGTTCACGTTGAACGCCGGCCAGAACGACCTGACGTTGGATGCCGGGCTGGTGGGCGCAGCGCCGGGCTTCGGCTGGGCCATGGGCGTAGGGTCGGTTGGCAACGAGTGGGGTAATGCCGTAGCGGCGGACTCCGCAGGCAATGCATATGTCACAGGAACCTTCCAAGGCACGGTGGACTTTGATCCAGGGCCTGGAGCGTACAACCTGACCAGCGCGGGCAACTACGACATCTTCGTGGCCAAGTATTCCCCCGCCGGAGCACTGGTCTGGGCACGCGCGATGGGCGGGGCGAGCAACGACTACGGTCAAGGCATCGCCGTCGGCGCCGATGGCAGCGTCTACACCACGGGCTACTTCGAAGGCACGGCCGACTTCGATCCCGGCAGCGCCACGTACAACCTGACCAGCGCCGGCAGTGGTGACATCTTCGTCTCCAAACTGGACGCCTCGGGGAACTTCGTCTGGGCACGGGCCATGGGCGGAACGAGCGGCGACTTTGGTGGGGGGATCGCTGTCGGTGCCGATGGCGGCGTCTACACCACGGGCTACTTCCAGGGCACGGCCGACTTCGATCCCGGCAGCGCCACGTACAACCTGACCAGCGCTGGCGGCACCGACGTCTTCATCTCCAACCTAGATGCCTCGGGCAACTTCGTCTGGGCACGGGCCATGGGCGGGACGAGCAACGATCGAGGCTATGGCATTGCTGTTGGTGCCGATGGCGGCGTCTACACCACGGGCTACTTCCAGGGCACGGCCGACTTCGATCCCGGCAGCGCCACATACAACCTGACCAGCGCCGGCAGTATTGACATCTTCGTCTCCAAGCTTAACACATCGGGCAATTTCCTGTGGGCCAAGGCCATGGGCGGGACGAGTACCGACATCGCGTACGCCATTGCACTCGCAAGTGATGGCAGCGTCTATACGACAGGGTATTTTTATGGCACCGCCGATTTCGACCCGGGTAGCAGCACCTACTACCTCAGCAGCGCTGGATCTGCCGATGTCTTCGTTTCGAAGCTCGACACCTTTGGCAACTTCGTTTGGGCCCGCCGCATGGGTGGATCGGCCTATGACGACATTGGCAATGCAATCACCGTCGGCGCAGGATGGGAGCGTGTACACCACAGGGCAGTTCGGCGGTACGGTCAACTTCGACCCCGGCAGCGGCACGTACAACCTGACCAGCGCCGGCAACTACGACATCTTCGTCTCCAAGCTCAACGCCTCGGGCAACTTCGTTTGGGCTCGCGCCATGGGCGGAACGAGTTCTGACTACGGCCTAGGCATCGCCGTAGCTTCCAATGGCAGCGTCTACACCACCGGCCCATTCGGAGGCCTCGGCGACTTTGATCCGACCAGCGGTACGTACAATCTGACACAAGCCGGCGGCGTATGGGATATGTTCGTTGAGAAGTTCAGTGTCAGTTCCCACACCATCGGGGACAGGGTTTGGCTGGACGCCAACGGCAACGGCGTGCAGGACGCGACCGAGGGCAGTGTCGCCGGTGTGGCCGTGCAGCTCTACTCCACCGACAACAACACGATCGGCGACAGTGATGATGTGTTGCAGGGCACCGCGATCACCGACGCCAACGGGACCTACTCGATCACCACGCCGACGTGGCCGGATGGGGGGAGCTTTTACCTGGTCTTCCGGGCTCCGGTGGGCTACGCGTTCACGAGCCAGTACGCCGGCAACGATCGGACGATCGACAGCGATGCCAACACCAGCGGCGTGACCGGCCTGTTCACGTTGAACGCCGGCCAGAACGACCTCACGCGGGATGCGGGGCTGCTGGGCGCACCGCCGGGGTTCGGCTGGGCCGTCGGGGTAGGGTCAACGAGTGGCGATTTCGGCAATGCGGTGGCGACGGACTCCTCGGGCAACGTGTACGTGACCGGTTCTTTCAGCGGTACGGTGGACTTTGATCCCGGGCCGCGCACGTACAACCTGACCAGCGCCGGAAATAGCGATGTCTTCGTGGCCAAGTATTCCGCCGCCGGAGCACTGGTCTGGGCACGCGCCATGGGTGGGGCGAGCAGCGACTACGGTCAAGGCATCGCCGTCGGCGCCGATGGCAGCGTCTACACCACGGGCTACTTCCAAGGCACGGCCGACTTCGATCCCGGCAGCGGCACCTACAACCTGACCAGTGCCCCCAGCAGCAGCTACATCTTCGTCTCCAAGCTCGACGCTTCCGGCAACTTTGTCTGGGCGCGCACCATGGGCGGAGCCTACAATACCTATGACTACGGCTACGGCATTGCCGTCGGCGCCGATGGTGGCGTCTACACCACGGGCTACTTCCAAGGCACGGCCGACTTCGATCCCGGCAGCGGCACCTACAACCTAAGCAGCGGTGGCGCCAACATCTACAACATCTTCGTTTCCAAGCTCGACGCCTCCGGCAACTTTGTCTGGGCGCACGCCATGGGCGGAGCCTACAACATCTATGGCTACGGGATCGCCCTTGCCGCCGATGGCAGCGTCTACACCACGGGTTGCTTCTCTGGCACGGCCAACTTCGATCCCGGCAGCGGCTGGTACTACCTGACAAGCGCCGGCGTTAACGACATCTTCGTCTCTAAGCTCGATGCCTCGGGCAACTTCGTCTGGGCCCGCGCCATGGGCGGGACGATGAACGATCTCGGCTACGGCATCGCCGTCGGTGCCGATGGCAGCGTGTACACCACGGGGATTTTCCAGGGCACGGTCAACTTCGACCCCAGCAGCGGCACGTACAACTTGGCCAGCGCCGGGGGGAGCTACGACATCTTCGTCTCCAAGCTCGACGCCGCGGGCAACTTCGTGTGGGCACGCGCCATGGGCGGGACGAACACCGACCAGGGCAACGGCATCGCCGTCGGGTCCGATGGCAGCGTGTACACCACGGGCTACTTTTATGGCACGGCGGACTTCGATCCCGGCAGCGGCACCTACAACCTGACCAGCGCCGGCGGCAGCGCAGACATCTTCGTCTCCAAGCTGGATGTCTCGGGCAACTTCCTCTGGGCACGCGCCATGGGCGGGACCAGCACCGATTATAGCAACGGCATCGCCGTCGGGTCCGACGGCAGCGTATTCACCACGGGCTACTTCAATGGCACGGCCGACTTCGATCCCGGCAGCGGCACGTACAACCTGACCAGCGCGGGCGGCAACGACATCTTCCTGGCGAAGTTTGTCGCCGACGCCAGCACGTTCGCTGTCGGTGGCTTCCCGTCTCCAACGACCGCCGGCACGCCCGGCTCCATCACCATTTCCGCCAAGACTTCATCCGGCAATACCGCCACCGGCTATACCGGCACCGTCCATTTTGCGAGCACTGACCCCCATGCGGTGTTGCCGGCGGATTACACGTTCGTCAGCGGCGACAACGGCGTACACATCTTCGCCGGCATCGTCTTCAAGACGGCCGGCAGCCAGAGCATCGCAGCCACCGATACCGTCACCGGCACGATCACCGGATCGCAGAGCGGAATCACGGTCAACGCCGCGGCGGGCAGCAGCCTCTCGGTCGGCGGGCTCCCGTCGCCGGTAACCGCCGGCGCGGTGGAATCCGTCACCGTTACCGCCAAGGACGCTTACGGCAATAGCGCGATGGGCTACCACGGCACCATCCACTTTACCAGCAGCGACACGCAGGCGGTGCTGCCTGCCAATTACACGTTTACTGCGGGTGATTTGGGAGTCCAAACGTTCAGCGTTATCCTGAAGACTCCCGGTACGCGGTCGGTCACGGTGACCGACACGGTGACATCCAGCATCAGCGGAACAGCCACGACAGTCGTTTGTGACACTGCGCCGGTTATCGACAGCGTGAGCATCACGCCAACTGCTCCGACAACCAATCAGACCCTGACAGCCGACGTCACCAGCCACGATGCGGATGGCGATACGGTCACCTACAGGTATCAGTGGAACAAGAACGGCAATTCGCTGACCGGCCAGACCGCCAGCACGCTGGACCTGAGCTTGGCGGGCAATGGCGACAAGGGCGATAGCATCACCGTTACCGTGACGCCCAATGACGGAACGGTTGACGGCGCGCCGGTGACTTCCGGGCCGGTCACAGTGCAGAACACTCCGCCAACGATCAACGATGTGCCGGCTGGCGCGACAATCGACGAGGAAGCGGCGTACACGTTCACGGCCAGCGCCACCGATCCGGACGCGCCGCCGCAGACGCTGACGTTCAGCCTGGCGGGGAACATCCCGGCCGGCGCGAGCATCGACGCATCCACTGGGCTGTTCACCTGGACACCGACGGGGGCGCAGGGGCCGGGGAGCTACACGTTTGACGTGGTGGTGAGCGATGGCAGCCTGACCGACAGCGAGACGATCACCGTCACGGTGGCTGACGCCACCCCGCCGACCAGTGCTGTGCAGGCGCTGCCGGCGATGGAATCAACCACCAGCTTCACCGTCGCCTGGTCGGGCCAGGATGATGCGGGCGGCTCGGGCCTGGCGAGTTACAGCGTCTTTGTCTCGGACAACGGCGGGGCCTTCCAGCCGTGGCTTTCCGGAGTCACCGCCACCTCGGCCGTTTTCGCCGGCCAGCCGCTGCACAGCTATGCGTTCTACAGCGTCGCCCGCGACAACGCCGGCAACGTGGAAGACTCGCCGGCCACGCCGGATGCTCAGACCTTTGTGGCGGCCGTCGATGGTACAAGCGGCGATGACACGATCCGGCTGCGGCTCGATCCGGCCAACAGCAGCCTGCTCCAGGTATTCATGCACGATCCGCCGGGTGACGTGCCGGAGTACGGCATCGCCCTGGCCGCTTTGCCAAGCCTGACGATTCACGGCCTGGCCGGCGATGACACACTGGTCGTGGACATGAGCTACGGCAACCCGATTCCCGCTGGCGGCCTGAGCTTCGACGGCGGAGATGGCAGCGCCGACACGCTCATCCTCACGGGGACGAAGGACACCGATTCGATCACCGTAAGCCCTGGGCAGGTTCTGTTTGGTACGACGCCGATCACGCTGGCCAGTGTAGAGAAGGTGCAGGTCGGGCAGGCGGGCGCCGATGTGGTGATGGGGTCACTGGTGGTGAATGCGGATGAGGCGTTGCCCCCCGGCGCGGGGATGGTGCTGCGGACGTCGAGCCTGACCATCGCCGATGGGGCGAGCCTGGACTTGGCGGACAGTACGCTGATTGTGGACTGTGCGGATGAAGCGGCGGCGGAAGACGTGCTGGCGATGATCAACGGGAAGACCGCGGCCGCTCGCAACGACAGCAGCGGACTGTGGCAGGGCAAGGGCCTCACCAGCAGCGTTGCCCGCGACGATCTGGACACGATCCACGGCCTGGCCGCGATCATCAACAATGAAGGCGGGGCCAGGCTCGTCGAGCAGGTCGGCTCGCAGCATCCCGGCCTCTACAGCGTCATCGTGAAGTACGCCCTTAATGGCGATTCGGACCTGAACGGCCGGATTGATGCCGATGATTACTTCCGCATGGACGTGGCCTATCGCCTGCAAGCCGACGGCAAGCACGGAGGCTGGCGCAATGGCGATGTCGATTATCGCAGCGGAATCTCGGCCGATGATTTCTACCTGATCGACCAGGCGTTCGTGCGGCAGGCGACGGGCATGGCATCGGCCGCGAAGGCGGCAGCGGCCGCTCCGGAACCGGGAACTGCGGATGTGCTGGGCGGCGGGTCTTCGGTTCTTGACTTGTGATTCCCGATGGTGGCCGGCCAAGATGCGGGCTGCTCCGTCCGGCGATCGGATTCCTGGATCGCATGACTGTTGAAATAGTGAGCATGTGAAGTGGCGGGGATATGATGGCTTCGACAGGCTGATGTCAGGGGACACAGGCCCGGCGGCAATCTCCTTCCAACTCAAGACCAAAAGGCGCGAAAACACCTTCGTGTCTTCGCGCCTTCGTGTTTTTACTCTCACTGGCGACTACCGATCGAACTGCGCATCGAACGCCAGCGCCGACGGCTTGAAATTCAGCTTCTTGACAAATGCGCACGCCTCGGCCGCGCCGAATTCGCGGTCCATGCGGCTGTCTTCCCACTCGACCGACAGCGGGCCCTGGTAGCCGATGTCGTTGAGGGCCACGATGATCTCCTCGAAGTTCACGTCGCCGTGGCCCAGCGAGCGGAAGTCCCAGTAGCGGCGGGCATCGGCGAAGGAAGTGTGGCCGCCGAACACGCCAACGGTGCCGTCGCCGTGGCCCCACCAGGCATCCTTCATGTGGCAGTGGAAGATGCGATCCTTGAACGTGCGGATGAACTTGACGTAGTCAACGCCCTGGTAGCCGAGGTGCGAGGGGTCGAAGTTGAAGCCGAACCGCTTGTGGCCCTTGACCGCGTCGATGGCGCGCTGGGCCGAGGCGATGTCGAAGGCGATCTCGGTCGGATGGACCTCGAGGGCGAAGTTGACGTTGAGCTTGTCGAACTCATTGAGGATCGGCATGAAGCGTTTGGCGAAATCGTCGAAGCCCTTCTGCCAGTATTTCTGGTCGGTGGGAGGGAAGGCGTAGATGGAATGCCACACGCTGGAGCCGGTGAAGCCATTGACGACGGCCGGGTAGCCGGCGCCGCCGGGGCAGGCATCGACGAACCTGCGGCAGGCCTTGGCGGCGTCGATCATCTTCTGGGCGGCGCGCTGGCGGACACCCTCGGGGTCGCCATCGCCCCAGATCTCGGCGCGAGGATGGACTTGTGCCGCTCGTCGATGTTGTCGCAGATGGCCTGGCCGACGAGGTGATTGGAGATGGCGAATGCCTTCAGGCCGTAGGAGCTGAGCAGGTCCCACTTCTTCTTGCAGTAGCCGCTGTCTTTCAGTGCCTTGTCGATCTCGAAATGATCGCCCCAGCAGGCGAGTTCGACGCCCTCGTAGCCGAAGGTCTTGGCCTTCTGGCAAAGCTGTTCGAGCGTCAGATCGGCCCACTGGCCGGTGAAAAGCGTAACGGGACGAGCCATGAACGTCTCCTTCTTGTTGGTTGTGGCCAGCATCATTTTCCAAGGCAAGGCGAGTGTCAAGGCGAGTCTGTACTCTGAAATGTGAAATCCGAGATTTGCGATTCTCCGCCGTCGGCGGGATACTGGCGGCCGCTTTACACGGAGAATCCATGACACATCTGAACCGACGCGAGTTTCTCGGCACGGCGGCGGCCGCGGGGTTGGTCCTGGCCAGCGGCGCCAGAGGAGCTGAAGGCATGAAGACAACGCTGCACAAGGCGATGATCGCTGGCACGGACGAGGCGACACTCAAGAAGTACAAGGATGAAGGTTTCGAGGGCGTGGAGACGCCGGCGGCCGACACCGCGCCCGACGCCGCGGCCAAGGCGCGTGAAGTGGCCGAGAAAGTCGGCATGCGCATCCACAGCGTGCTGCGCGGGTGGATGGAGTTCAACAGCAAGGATGCGGCCAAGGTCGAGGCGTCGATCAAGAGAAGTGAAAACGCGCTGCGGGCGGCGCAGGGGTTCGGGGCGGAGACGATCCTGTTGGTGCCATGTCGGATCGGCGGGATGGCCATGCCCCAGGCGTGGGAGTTCGAGATCGAGTTCGACGACAAGACCGGCCATATCAGTAAGGTGGCGGCCGGCGACAACGAGAAATACAAGGATTACATCGAAGCGCACAACTGGGCGATCGACAGCTCGACGGCGGCCGTGAAAAAGCTCATTCCCATCGCGGAGGAGACGAAGATCATCATCGCGCTGGAGAACGTGTGGAACAACCTGTGGGTGAAGCCCGCGATTTACGCGCATTTCGTGAAGTCGTTCAATCACCCGCTGGTGAAGGCTTACTTCGACATCGGCAACCATGTGAAGTACGCGCCGCCGCAGGAGTGGATCAAGGCGCTGGGGTCGCTGGTAGCCAAGTGCCACGTGAAGGACTTCAAGCTCAAGCCCGATGGGCACGGCGGGGATTTCTGCGCTTCGCGCGATGGGAGCGTGGATTGGCCCGCCGTGCGCAAAGCCCTGGACGATGCGAATTACAACGGCTGGATGACTGGCGAGGATATCCGCGTGAGCAGTGCCGAGTTCAGTAAGAGGCTGGATTTGATCATCGCTGGCAAGTGAATCTGTCTGAAGCGGAAGCGTCAGCACCGCCCTGCCGTTCTGGCCGCCAGGGCGGGCGCTGACGCCTCCGCTTCAGATGGCGAGCGACTACTCCACGATTGGCCGGACAACCTCGCCCTTGGCCTGGGCCTCGGTCTGCTGGTAGTCGCCGTAGAAGGCCGTGTTGTTCTCCAGCCAGATGGTCAGGCGGTGCATGTCGTCGGGCGAGAGGTTCACGTCGTAATGGCCGGCCATGAGGAGCTTGTACAGCTTGCTGCCATAGGCGCCGAACTTGCCCGGGGTTGTCCCCGAGCCATCGAAGGCGTGATACGACACATCGCCGTTGGCGTACCAGAAGCCATAGTCTTTCGCGAGGCTGGTGTACGAGGCGAACCAGCCGTGATTCCGGCGGTTTTCCTCGGGTTTGCCGGCCGACAGGTCCATCGCCTTGGGCGCATTCTTCGCGTGACAGGCGACGCAGTTGCGATCGAGCACCGGCTGAACAAGACGCGGATAGTTGAAGGGACTGGTACCGTCAACATCGGGCTTAATGTGCGACGGCGGCTTGGCCAGCGCCACGATGCTCGTCGGCGGGATCGGCGAGTGGCCGGCCGGCTCGTGGCAGCCCTTGCACACGAGCCGCGTGCCGCGCATGACGTAAGTGTCGGAGCGCATCGACTGCACGGCCAGGCCATTCTGGTCGATGGCCTGGAACAGCAGTGGGCGGTGAATCGGCGCCATGAAGCGCACGCTGCCGTCGGACTCGACAGGCACGGTGCCAAGGATTGCGCGGGCGGAGGATTGGCTGCCGACGCCGATCATCGGGCCATCCGCGCCCGGCGTGCTCTTCATGAGGGGCTGGACGATGCGGAGGGCCTTGATCTGCGTGCCGGCCGGCCAGGCCTTGCGCGTGTCGTAGACGTTGACGACGACGATCTCGCCCATTTCATCGGGCAGAGGTTCGTACGGCTTGGCCCAGCCGCGGTCGGGATCGTCGATGCTGTAGGGCGCGGCCTGCTTGACCTTCGCAAGTTGGTCGGATGTGTAGGGCATCGACGGCTTGGTGGTCGGCTCGCGCTGCGCGACCATCGGCACGACAGGCGGCAGCGGCCGGGGCTTGATCGCGATCGGGCTCAGACAGGAAATGCCGGGATCGCGATACAGGAACTCCTTGTTTCCCCAGCTATCCACCAGGTAGAGGCCGTAATTCTGGCTGGCGGGGTCCCAGACGGCCAGATAATAATCCTCGTTCAGCGGCCAGGGCGTGCCGAACGGCTGGTCGCGCGTGTCGCACTCGCTCTCGGGGAAGCGCGACTCGGGCGTGACCCGGCGCAAGGGACCCATGGCGCCGTCGTCGAACTCGTTGGGATCCACGATCACGATCGACCCATACGACTGCCCGTGATGGCAGCCGGTCACCGCGATGTAGCGCCGGCTGCCGGGGATGGCGCGGATGTCCATCTCCATCTCCGGGCGCGAGCCCCAGTTTCCGCCGGGCGGATAGTTGCCCTGGATCGCCCGGGCATCGCGGCCGTCGGGCGTCGTGATCCACGGATGGTGCGCGATGTTGAAGTGGCGATCGACGTAATCCCACCGCGTGTAGACGATCATGCCGTCGTGGTTGATGCTCGGCTGCCATTCGTTGGACTCGTGAAAACTGATGCACTGGATGTTCGTGCCATCGGCGTTCATCGTGTGCAGCGTGTACACCGGCACCGGCCGGCCATGGCACCGGCCAAAACCGCCGCGGCGCTCGGAGATGAACACCACGCGGCCATCGGGCATGTAGCATGGGTCGAAATCGTTCCATGCGCCGTCGGTGATCTGGTGGAGATAGCTGCCGTCGATGTTGACGCCGAAGATGTGCCAGCTTCGCTCTTCCGACCAGCGGCGGGCCTTGCCGTCGGTCTGCGAGTGCGCGAAGAGGATGGTCCGGCCATCGTAGGAAATCGCCGGTGAGAGGAACGAGCCGAAATCCATCTTGCGGCCGGCCAGCGAGCCGCTTTCGACGGTCGAGTTGGCCAGCATGTTCTTCAGCACCGGCGCATCGCTGAATGGTTGCTGCAAGACGTAGACCCCCCCGCCGGGGATGTTGCGCACGTTGAAGCCGAAGAACTGGTCGCACATGTGGTGGCCCTGGCCTTCGCTATTGGGGTTGCGCTCGCGCTTGACGAACAAGAGCGAGTCGAAATCGAGCAGCGGATTGGCGAAGGCGACTCTACGCCGGATGGCGCACAACTTCGTGTAGAACGCTTTACGCGCGTCGATGGCTTTCACATCGGTGCTGGCGATGCTGCTCTTGATCTCGTCGAGTTGCTTGCCTGCGTCGGCGATGATTGTGCGTGCGCGGGCCATGCGAGTTGGGTCCACCTTGGGATCGAGCCGCTCGCCAAGCGCAAGGATATCGGCCATGAGCTTCGCGGTTCGGCGCAGCACGATGTCGGCCGGATCGCGATCCGTCTCCATGATGCTCGACTCGATGCGGAACGTCTGGGGCGCCAGTCGCTTGAACTGGTCTCGATTGCGAATCTGCGCCGTCAGCAGGTCCCACTGGCGCCGCCACTCCAACTCGACATAGAAGCGATACACATCGGCCGGCGGGAAATCCTGGCCGATTCTCGCCAGGAGCCGCGCCTGATACTGCGGCGTAGCGGCGACATTGCCAGCGGCGAAGGCGAAGCCGGCCTCGCTCTTTTCCTGCGCCAGCTTCACAACCAGGTCATTGCGGCCCTTCTTGAGGTTTACGGTAAACTGCTCATCGCCCAGCCGCGTCTTGCGGGCGCCGCCGCGGGAGATGGCCCGTTCGCCATTCACGCGAACCATGAGCCCGCCGCTGTTGCCCATCGAGACGGGCAACTCATACTCGCCGGTGGATTCGATCACGCGATGGAGAAAGACGATGCACGGGGCATCTTTGAAGAGCGGCGAGAGATCGTTGACCTGCCCATCGTTGAGCTGAACGGCTTGCCATTGAAGCTGCGCGCTATTGCGGCCGGGCCATGCCGCGGCGAAATCGGTCGCCTTGTCGATCGGGTGGCGCGATTCGACGGCCCGGCCAGTGTCCTTGGTGTCGGGGCTGTCGAACGGCCCGATGGCCTGCCAGGGGGACATGCGCACGGCATCGCGCATGGCCGCATCCATCGACGCGCCAAAGGTATCCTGGATGGTGGCCTTGCGGACGTAGGTCATGTCATCGGCCTGGCCGAGGGCCATGGATGACAACGCGAGTGAAAGCACGAGAAGCCGGGTTGTTTTGAAAGCCATGCTGATTGCTCTGGCATAGATACCGGCGGGATGGGCGGGCGTTTGGCCCGCGATGGACGCGGAATGCTGATTCGCACGCTTCCATTTTCCGCCTGTGGCAGGGACAATGACAAGCGATGTTTGGCGATGGATCATTGTCCTTTCGGGAGTTCCTCATGCGTGAGCCGCTGCCGCTGGCCACCATCCAGGACGCGGTGCTGCAATTTCTCCGCGGGCATGATGATTGCGCCTCTTCGCGCGCAGGCCGTCAACGCTTACGTCGATGAGCCGCGCATGACGCAGGATGTCGATCTTGTCTCGCCTCGGGCGGAGGAACTGGCCCAGGAGCTGCGAGCCTTCTTGAGCGAGCGTTTCCATATTGCCGTCCGAGTGCGGGAGGTCGGCGAAGGGCGCGGATACCGAATCTTCCAGATTCAGAAGCCGAAGAACCGTCACCTGATTGACGTCCGGCCGGTTGATGCGCTTCCGCCCTCGCGAAGGGTGATGGATGTACTGGTGGTCGCGCCAGAGGAACTAATCGCCGGCAAGGTCATTGCGTATCACCACCGACAGGGCAATCCCAAGTCCTTCACCGACCGCCGGGATCTGGCCGTGCTGCTGCTGCGTTTCCCGAAGCTCAAGTCGGAAATCGGCCCGGTGCGCCAGCGTCTGGTCGCCGCCGGCGCCGATGCGGCCGTCCTTGCGACGTGGGGGCATATCGTTAGAGAGAAGATCTCTCGCGAGCGGGATGAGGACGAGTTTTAGACCGCTGTTGCTGGCGTTTGGTGCGATGCGCGATGGAGCACCTTCTCGAACCAGATAATGGCGGCCTCGCCTTCCTTGCAGACGATTTCGTCCACACTGCGGCTGTGACGGATACCGTTGCGCAACTCGGCCAGTTGGTTGAACTTTCCGCTTAGCGTCTCTTTGTTCACGAATCGTTCAGCAAATCGTTCCCACAGAGATTTCCCCGTGATCGTATCCTGCAACTCGCGCAGGTCGCAGAATTCCAGCTTGCCGGCAAGGGTTGAGTAGAAGCTAGTGTCCATCGCCGCATCCTTCTTGGACGCTCGTTGGATTCGTTCGTCCACCTTCTGAAGAACATGACCGGGCAAAGGGGTGCTGTCGGCCTCCAGGGCCTGAGCGATGATCTTGCGAAGGCCTAGTTCGGACCGCTCAATCCTCTCGTCCAGTTCTCGAAGATGTGGGGCCAGATCGAGCCGCTCTTTGATGAGCAGGTTTTCCATGGCGGCGAGAATCGTCCGCTGACGTTCGGCAATGAACGCCTCGAAGTCCTTGGGCGTGAACGGGTCGCGAAGCAGAATCTTCTGCGCCTCTGCGGAGATGAAATGCGATTCGAGGATGTCGCGAACCACATTTTCGCCGTTGGCCACGATCAGGTTGGGCAGATATTGGCTGGGAAGTCTGTCGCCGATCACCGATCGGTTGGTCTCGGCCATCAGGGGCGTTCTGTTCAGGATGGTGTGAATCGCTGTGCCCTTGAGGTGCTTCAGCCCCCACGAGGCCGGGACGATGTGGTGGTCGTCGAGTTCCCCGTATTGAGGCACATTACCGGTCATCCAGTCACGGGCGCCCTGAAGAATCAGGAGGTTGAACACGCCGTTGTAGACCGATGAGCCCCGCTTGACTTCTCTTCGCAGATCGAGGTTTCGGAATCGGGTCTGCAACTCCTTGATGATCGCCGGCTCCGCGGAGGAATCTTCGATCCACTGCTTGAGGTCGAGGAAATCACGGGCACTGGTGGATTCCACCGAGCCGGAGTACCGGTTGGTGAAGACGGATGCCCAGTACCAGTGACGGATCTTACGCTGTGCATCGAGCCTCTGGGCGGGCGGGATCGTCTTCACGTGCGCCTGCACGGCGGCGAAAACAGGGAGGATCGACACGTAGGGGAAGAAGCTCGCGGAGATCGCGCCAAACTCTTGAGGATGGCACAGCAGCTTGATTGCCGCTTCCAGCGCATCCACAGCCGCCTGCCACCGTTTCTTGAATTCCTTTGTGTCTGGCACCAGGACTTCCTTGTGCCGCGTGCCATCGGGATCGCGCACAGGCCTTTCCTGGCCGGGAAGCAGGTAGTAGAGGTATTTCGGTGAGCAATAGCCCTGTCGCAAGATCGACATCACCTGCAGGATGTAGACGTTCATCTTTGGCGATTCGACGAACGATAGCCGCTCGGCCGCCTCACGCCAGAGCAGTTTGAGCTGCAGGCCTTTCGGCTTCAGCAGTGCATTAACGAGGTCAAACACGTCGAGCTGGATGCCCCGGCTGTTGATCTGCGTGAAGATGTCACAGACTTTGTCCACCGGCAGATCGCGGTCGAGTTCGATGTAGGCGATCTGGTACTGCTCGGTTATGCCTTTGAGATGCTCGCCGAACAGCCGCGCGTTGTCGGCGTGGCGGCCTGCAGCTTCCGCCGCCGCTATGTCGCCGGCTGCTGATGCAGCTTTCTGTTGCTCCCGCCAGTGCCGTTCATATTCCTGAACCCAATTGGGAAGCTCCCAGCCACCCTGCCCGATCACCGCAAGGGGAAAAAGGTGTTCTTCAAACTGAAGAGCCCTATCGGCCAGCAGCTTCGGCCCTCGGCTGCTCCACTCGTAGTCGAAGGCCTCGTCGAACACTTCGGCCATGAAGCGATCGACACGCACGAAGTAGACGTATCGATTCGCGCGGTTCGGCAAGGGCTTGTCGGGCGCAACGAAGGTGTAGTACATCGCCGTGAGTCGCTGCTGGCCGTCCAGCACGATGTGCTCGCGGTTGTTGCTGTCGGGCACCCCGTACAGGGATTCACAGGCGAGAGCATCAAAGCTCTCTTTCTTGCCTTTCCATAGCAGCAAACTACCGATGTAATAGTCCAGGAAGATCGAGCGCATCAGTTCGCGGATGTCCCACGGTCGCCACTCGAACTCCCGCTGAAAATCTGGAACGACAAAACGCCCCTCCTTGAGCCTACTGACGAGCACGTTCAGACTGATATGGTCGGGCTTTTGTGCGTCTTTCACTTGGTATCTCCGATCAGGCATTCCAGTCGCAGTGACAGTAGAATCTGCCGGTGCCCTTGGGAACGGGGTGCAGTTGCTCGCATCGCGGCCGCATCCAACTGCACCAGGTTGTCCCTGCAATAGATCACCCGCGTATCCGCCAACGTCAAGCTTTTCCCCGTTCTTCCCATCTCCCACCATCGTAACACGGCAAGAACGAAGAATGAAGACCGCGGAACCCAGAACGATGAACCAGGAGTACCGATGGAAGCGGCATACCCCGCTGACCGAACCTTCCAAGCACCACCTCCCCCAGATATCGCTCGCCGATCGCTGAGCTCACTCCCGCGCGAAATACCCTTCTTCGAGCTGCTTGGGCTTTTCGACAAGCTGCTGATATTCGGACTGAAGTTGCTGGCCCTTGGCCAAATCGCAGTTGTGTCAAGCACTCTTGAGAAGTGCGCCAATCGCCAATACGATCGCATACATGGCAATGGCTGCTGGAACAATTCAGATCAAGGGCGAGCGGTTCGTGATCGTCCCGGAGTCCAAGTACGACCGCATCCGCGAACTGGCCGGCGAAATGGCCGGCGGAGACGGCCCGGCCCTGCCCAAGCCCAACGCCAATGGCAGCGCGCCCGCAGTCGAGTACGCCCGCGCATCACTGGCCTGCAAGCTCATCCGCGACCGGCGGCGCGTGGGTCTGACTCAGGCCGAACTGGCCCGTCGGGCCGGCATCCGTGCCGAGACGCTGTGCAGGATCGAGAAGGGCACGTCCACGCCCGATGCGGCCACCTTTCAGAAGATTCACCGCGCTGGCCAAGGCGGAGCGGGAAATCGCGGCGGACGCGCGGTAGCGCCAGCGGCTCAAGACAGACCGTTCAGAAATCACAAGTCCCCATCTGTGCATGCGGTGACTGCTGCAGCCCGCCACCAAGCTACTCACCAGCGGCGGGACGCCGCTGCCACTATGCTCATTCGCGCGAAATATTCTTCCTCGAGCTGCTTGAGCTTTTCGACAAGCTGCTGATATTCCGCTTGAAGCTGCTGGCCCTTGGCCGGATCGCGGAAGGTTTCGCCGTCGGCGAAGGCTGCCTGGCATTCGGTTATGCGCTGTTCGGTGGCGCTGATTTCGCGCTCCAGTTCTTCAACGCTCAGCAGGCCGAAGGGGCGAAGGTAGGGGTTGTCCTTGCGCGGCGTGCGCTTGGGTGGCGGGGCTGATTCGGCCTTGGCTTTCTGCGCCGTGTGGCGGCCTGGCGGGCCAGATCTGCCTGGCGTGCCTGTTCCTGTTTGCGCGCCACCCCGTGTAGTTGCCGGAGAAGTCGATGATTGAGGGCGGCCGGAGAATCCACAGGCGATTGACGATCTTGTCGAGGAAATAGCGGTCGTGGCTGACGCAGAGGATGGTGCCGCCGAACTGGGCCATCGCCTCTTCCAATGCCTCGCGCAACTGGATGTCGAGGTGATTCGTCGGCTCGTCGAGAACCAGCACATTGGGCCGATCAAGCAGGAGCTGGCTGAGTCGCACGCGCCCGCTCGCCGCCGCTGAGCAGGCCCATGGGCTTGTTCACATCCTCGCCGCGAAAGAGCATCATGGCGAGCATGTCGCGCACCTGCTGGTACGGCGTTTCGCGGCCTTCTCGCACCTCTTCGATGACGCTGTTCTCGGGATCGAATTCATCCATCCGCTGGTCGTAGTAGCCGATGTTGAGGTTCGCCCCCCAGCGCAGCTCGCCGCTGTCGGCCTGCTCCTCGCCGAGGAGCACGCGAAGGAGCGTTGTCTTGCCCGAGCCGTTCGGGCCGATCATGCCGATGCGCTCGCCGCGGCGAACGTGGACCTGCACGCCTTCCCACAGGTGCAGCTCGCCGTAGCTCTTGGACAGGTCGCGAATTCCGAGCACCTGGTCGCCAGCGCGCTGATCGGTGTCCAGCGCGATGCGAATCTGGGCCTGGGTCTGCACGCGCTGGACGACCTGGTCGCTCTTGAGGAATCGCTGCAGGCGAGTGGCCCGGCCGCGGGCTTCCTTGGAGCGCTGGCCAGCCTGGAAGCGGCGGATGAAGTCCTCCTGTTTCCCGATCTCGCGCTGCTGCTGCTCGAAGGCGCACTGCTGGGTGAGCTCGATGAGCTGGCGCTGCTGCACGAAAGCCGAGTAGTTGCCGGGAAAGCTGTCAACCTTGCACTGGTTGAGCCAGATGATGCGCGTCGCCAGGCGATCGAGCAGGAAGCGGTCGTGGCTGATGAGCACCACCGAGCCCTTGAAGCTCAGCAGGTAATCTTCCAGCCATTCGATCGCCGCCAGATCGAGGTGATTGGTGGGCTCGTCGAGCAGCAGCAGGTCGGGCTCGCTGATGAGCAGCTTGGCCAGGGCGAGGCGCGAGCGCTGGCCGCCTGAGAGTGTCTGGACGCTTTGTTCCCAGTTGGTCTTTTCGAGGCCGACGCCCAGGAGCGTGGCTTCGAGCTTGTGGCGCCAGGCGTAGCCGCCGGCCAGGTCGAACTCGTGCTGGACGGTCTGGTACTGCCGCAGGATTCGCTCCAGGTCCTCGCCTTCCTTGCCGGCCATTTCATGCTCCAGCTCGCGCAGACGGTGCGAGAGGCGGTGGAGCTCGGCAAAGGCCAGCTCGGCCTCGTCGATGAGGGTGTTATCGGGATCGAAGACGGGATCCTGCGTGAGATAGCCCACGCGGATGCTCTTGCCGATGGCGACGGTGCCGGCGTCGATCATCAGCTCGCCGACGATGACTTTGAAGAGGCTGGTCTTGCCCGCGCCGTTGGCGCCGATGAAACCGATGCGCTCGCCCGGGTAGATGGTGAGGCTGAGTTTCTCGAAGAGGACCCGCTTGCCGAAGGTCTTCTCGATGTTGGTGAGGATGGCGACGGACATTGTGGGCGGTCAGGAGTCAGAGATCAAATCTCAGACTTCAGATTTCAACTTTCAAATGTCAGATTGCAAATTTCAAATTTCAAATTTCGGATTTCAGATCTCAGATTTCGAAGCTCGGATTTCAGATCGGAAGTTTGTCGGAGAAAAGCACGGGGATGTCAACGGCTGAAGGGCTCAACGCGCTGTCTTGGAAATCCGCCGCCGCCTCTCCCCTAGGACGCGATTTCCCGCTATTATTCCTGCCTTCGTCTTTCAGGAGCTTCGTTCATGGCCATCAGCGATACGATCAAGAAGGGTATTATCCGGGCTCCCCACCGCAGCCTGCTGCGGGCGACCGGGGTCATCCAATCGGAAGAGGACTTCAAGAAGCCCTTCATCGCCGTGTGCAACTCGTTCGTGCAGATCATCCCGGGGCACGCGCACCTGGATGTGGTCGGCCGGAAGGTGCGCGACGCGGTTCGCGCGGCCGGCGGCATCCCCTTCGAGTTCAACACGATCGGCGTCGATGACGGCATCGCGATGGGCCACGCGGGCATGAAATACTCACTGGCGTCGCGCGAGCTGATCGCCGATTGCGTCGAGACGATGCTGCGGGCGCACTGCTTCGACGGCATGGTCTGCATCCCCAATTGCGACAAGATCGTGCCGGGGATGATGATGGCCGCGGCCCGCGTGAATGTGCCCACCGTCTTCGTTTCGGGCGGGCCAATGAAAGCGGGCAAGATACCGTCGACCGGCCAGACCATCGACCTCATCAGCGTGTTCGAGGGCGTTGGCAAGGTGTCGGCCGGAAACATGGCGGAGAAGGACCTGCTGGAGATCGAGCAGTTCGCCTGTCCATCCTGCGGGTCGTGCTCGGGCATGTTCACGGCCAACAGCATGAACTGCCTGTGCGAGGCTCTCGGTCTGGCGCTGCCCGGCAACGGAACCATCCTGGCGACCGACCCGAAGCGCGATGCCCTGTTCGCGGCCGCCGGCCGGGCGATCATCGAGCTGGTCAAGCGCAACATCCGACCGCGCGACATCCTCAACCAGCGGTCGTTCGAGAACGCCTTCGCGCTGGATATGGCGATGGGCGGCTCCACGAACACCGTCCTGCATACGCTGGCCGTCGCCATCGAGGCCGGCTGCCCATTTGACCTGAAGAAGCTCAACGAGGTGGCGGCGCGGGTGCCGCACATCTGCAAGGTTTCGCCGGCCGGGATTCACCACATGGAGGATGTCGATCGCGCCGGCGGCATCCACGCGATCCTCAAAGTGATCAGCGGCAAGAGCGGCACGCTGCACACCGACTGCATCACGGTGACGGGCAAGACGCTCGGCGAGAACATCGCGGCGGCGACCGTGAAGGATCCCGAGGTCATCCGGCCATTGGACCGCGCGTACAGCGAGAAGGGCGGGCTGGCCGTTCTCTTCGGGAATCTGGCGCCCAAGGGCGCGGTGGTGAAGACGGGCGGCGTGACGCCGAACATGATGAAGTTCCGCGGGCCGGCCGTGATCTTCGAGAGCGAGGAATCGGCGGCGGCCGGGATTCTCGCGGGGAAAGTGAAGGCGGGCGATGTGGTGGTCATCCGTTACGAAGGCCCGCGCGGTGGGCCGGGGATGCAGGAGATGCTGGCGCCGACGGCCAACATCATGGGTCGCGGGCTGGGCGAGTCGGTGGCGCTGATCACGGATGGGCGATTCTCCGGCGGAACGCGCGGCGCGTGCATCGGGCACGTCTCGCCCGAAGCGGCCGCCGGCGGCCCGATCGGGCTGATCCAGAGCGGCGACAACGTCGCGATCGACATCCCCAATCGCCGGCTGGACCTGGATGTCCCCGAATCGGAGCTGGCGAAGCGCAAGGCGGCGTGGAAATGCCCGCCGCCGAAGATCGACTACGGATACTTGGCCAGGTACGCCTCGCAGGTGACGAGCGCGGATACGGGTGCGGTGCTGAGGAAACCGGAGCTGTGATTGTCAGATCCACCCCTTCTTCAGCAGCCACGCCTTCACGAGTTGCGTGAGCACCACGTAGCAGAACAGCGTCGCCGCGAGCAGCGGCCAATACAGGACCGGCAGCGGCACGAACGAGAGCGACGCCGCGAATGGCGAGAACGGCAGCCACATGCCGATGATCATGATGATGGACGATGTCACGATCAGCGGCCAGCTTGAGAGGCTCTGCAGGAAGGGAATGCGGTTGGTCCGGATGATGTGGATGATCAGCGTCTGCGTCATCAGCGACTCGACAAACCACCCCGTCTGGAACATGTGCGCATTGGTCCAGCAGCCGAAGACGTAGAGCATGATGAAATAGGTCGTGTAGTCGAAGATGGAACTGATGGGGCCGATGTAAAGGATGAACCGCTTGATCTCGTCGATAAGCCACGGCCGGGGCTTGGCCACCTGCTCGGGGTCGACGTTGTCGGTGGGGATGGGCACCTGCGAAAAATCGTAGAGCAGGTTGTTGGTCAGCACCTGGATCGGCGCCATCGGCACGAACGGCAGGAACGCGCTGGCGCCCAGCACGCTGAACATGTTGCCGAAATTGGAACTGGCGCCCATGCGGATGTACTTGAGGATGTTGGCGAAGACCTTCCGGCCTTCGATGACGCCCTCTTCCAGCACCATCAGGCTCTTTTCCAGCAGGATGACATCGGCCGATTCCTTGGCGATATCGACGGCCGAATCCACCGAGATCCCCACGTCGGCCGCGCGCAGGGCCGGGGCGTCGTTGATGCCGTCGCCCAGGAACCCGAGCACGTGCCCACGTCCCTGCAGCGATTTGATGATACGCTGCTTGTGCGCGGGAGACAGCCGCGCGAAAAGCGTTGTCTTCTCGGCCGCCTCGCCAAGCTGGGCATCGGTCATCGTCTCGATCTGGTTGCCCAGAAGCATCGTGGCGGTGGAGAGGCCCACCTCCTGGCAGATCTTCTTGCTCACCAGGTCGTTGTCGCCGGTGAGGATCTTGACGGCCACGCCGTGCTTCTGGAGCACCGCGATGGCCGGGCCGGCCGTTTCCTTGGGCGGATCGAGGAACGCCACGTAGCCGCGCAGGATCAGGTCCTTCTCATCGTCCTTGGAATATGCCGCGCGCTTTTCCAGATTCTTATACGCGACCGCCAGCACGCGGAAGCCGTCGGCCGACAATCGCTCGTATTCCTCCTTGAGGTCGTCGATGAGGATGTCTTCCATCGGCAGCATTTCGCCGTTGAGCTCGAAGCGCGTGCAGCGGCGGAAGACCTCCTCGGGCGCGCCCTTGGTCAGCAGCCGGTGGGTGGATTCCGGCGTCTCCACCACGACAGACATCATCCGGCGCGAGAAGTCGAAGGGGATCTCATCCACCTTGCGATATTGCGGGAATCCCGGCTGCTCCCGCGCCTCGGTGTGGTCGAGGATGGCGCGGTCGAGCACGTTCTTCAGCCCCGTCTGAAAGTGGCTGATGAGATAAGCCTGGAGCAGCACGCCGTCATCCTCTTCCTGCACCACGTCGCAGTGGCGCTCCAGGATGACGTGGTCCATCGTGAGCGTGCCGGTCTTGTCGGTACAGAGCACGTCCATGGCGCCGAAGTTTTGGATCGAGTTGAGGCGCTTGACGATGACCTTCTTGCGCGACATCAGGATGGCGCCCTTGGAGAGGGCCACCGACACGATCATCGGCAGCATCTCGGGGGTCAGCCCCACCGCCACCGCCAGCGCGAAAAAGAACGCCTCGCGCCAGTCGTTCTTCGTCAGGCCGTTGATGAGGAACACCAGCGGTACCATCACCGCCATGAACTTGATCATCAGCCAGGTGAATTTGTTTACGCCGCGGTCGAAGCTCGTCTGCACCTGCTGCGTGGCGATCGACGAGGCCATGCTGCCGAAGTAGGTCTGCGTGCCCGTCGCGACAATCGCGGCCATGGCGGTGCCGCTCTCGACGCTCGTGCCGAGATAGCAGATGTTCCCGAACTCGATGGGAGTCAGCCCCGGGCGGACCTCCTTGATGTCGGTCTTCTCCACGGGGAGCGATTCGCCGGTCAGGCTCGCCTGGATGATGAACAGGTCCTTGCAACTCAGCAGCCGCACGTCGGCGGGGATCATGTCGCCGGCGGCCAGGCGAACGGCGTCGCCGGGCACCAATTCCTTCAGCGGCACTTCGCGCGCCATGCCGTCGCGCATCACCGTCGCGGTGACGCTGATCATGGCCTTGAGCTTCGCCGCCGCCGAATCCGCGCGCGTCTCCTGGACGAAGCGCAGCCCGACGCCCAGAACGACCATCATGCACATGACGATGCCCGCCCGCATGTCGCCGGTGAGGAACGAGAGAGTGGCCAGCACCGCCAGCAGGATCACCAGTGGGTTGGCCATCGTGATCATCAGCCGCCACAGCCAGCCGTGGCGGCGTTCGGTGGCGACTTCGTTGGGACCGTGTTGCTCGAGCCTCTCGGCCGCCTCGGCTTCGGTCAGGCCCGACGAGCGCGTGCCGAGCATGGCGAGCACCGGCTCGGCATCCATGGCGGCCGCTTCGATGATTTTCGGCGAGACGCGAATGGCCGGGCCTTTGCGTCCCGGTGCCGTCGCTCGATTTGGCTGCTGTACTGTTGTCGTCATGCTGCACCGAATGCCGCCGATGTCGTTTGTGCCGCCGGTGCCCTCACCGGCGGAATCATCGCCACAAGAGACCGCCAGTGAGGACGCTGGCGGCACTCACCGAGTGCCGTAGAATCCTGCCCACCCGGCCGTCTGTCAACGCGCGTTTCCAGCAATCGCCGCGTGGACACTTGACGCGCGTTCATCACCGAATGATGTTTGCCCCTTGGCATGTACACGGCCTTGTTCCAGAACGACGATCCCGCCGGCCCGCCGTGGCTGGCCGCTGAGGACTTGCAGCGGATCATTGAGGCGCGACAGCCCGCGGAGGTGTTGCCAGCGCTGGCCGAGGTGGACGCGGCCGCGCAAGACGGATTGTGGGCCGCCGGATTTCTCAGCTATGAAGCGGCCGCCGGGATCGATGAAAGCCTGACGGTGCATTCCGCCTCGCCGGATCGGCCAGCGCCGCCGCTGTTGTCCTTCGGCATATTCAAACGGCTGTCGCCGCGACAAGCCCTTTCTCCGGCCGATGCATTCGCGGTTGACGCTTGGCAACCCAATATCACGCGCGAGCAGTTCCACGCCGCCGTCGCCCGAATCCGCGAATTGATCGCCGCGGGCGACACGTATCAGGTGAATTTCACTTTTCGCCTGCGCGGCGCTTTTCGCGGCCAGCCGGTGGCGCTGTTTGCCCGGCTGGCCGATGCGCAGCAGGCCAGGCATTGCGCCTATGTCGAGTGCGATGATTGGGCCATCTGCTCGGCATCGCCGGAACTGTTCTTCTCGCTGGATGGCGAGCGGTTGGTGTCGCGACCGATGAAAGGAACCAGCCGGCGAGGTCTGCGGCTGGCGGATGACAGGGCGCTGGCCGAGGCGCTTTCGCGCTCGGCCAAGGACCGCGCGGAAAACGCGATGATCGTGGACATGATCCGCAACGACGCCGGCCGCATCGCCCGCGTGGGGAGTGTTCGCGTCAGCGAGCCATTCGCCATCGAGAAGTACCCGACGGTCTGGCAAATGACCTCCACAGTCGAGTGCCACACGGCCGCGAGCATCCCCGCGATCTTCCAGGCGATGTTCCCCTGCGCATCGGTCACCGGCGCGCCCAAGGTGCGGACGATGCAGATCATCCGCGAACTGGAGCCCCAGCCGCGCGGCGTCTACACCGGCGCCGTCGGCTACATCGGCCCCGGCCGTGCGGCGCACTTCAACGTCGCGATCCGCACGGTCGCGATCCACAAGCCCAGCGGGCGGGCGGAATACGGCGTGGGCAGCGGCATCGTCTGGGACTCGGATCCGGCGGCCGAATACGCCGAGTGCCTCGCCAAGACGGAGGTGCTCAATACGCGCTGGCCGAGCTTTGAGCTGCTGGAGACGATGCGCATCGAGCCGGGGCGAGGCTGCTTGTATCTGCCCGAGCATCTGCGGCGGCTGAGGGAGTCGGCCGAGTATTTCGGCTATCGACTGGATCTATCTGCGGTGTCGGCCGCGCTGCAGGAACTTCCCGGCAAGGTCGCCTCAGCTACGCGAGTTCGCCTGCGCGTGTCGCGCGATGGCCAGTTCGCGCTCGACGCCGCGCCCGCCCCACCGTGGAACCCGGCCGGGCCGTGGAAGCTCAGGCTCGCGAGAAGTCCGGTCGATCCGAACGATGTCTTCCTTTACCACAAGACGACTCACCGCCAGGTCTACGAGGCCGCCATGGCAGATCGCGGCGAGTGCGACGATGTGCTGCTGTTCAACGATCGCGGCCAGATCACCGAGACGGCCATCGCCAATATCGTCGTCGAGCTGGATGGCCAACTGGTAACGCCGCCGGTTGAGTGCGGCCTTCTGCCGGGCGTGATGCGGGGCGTGCTGCTGAGCGAGGGGGAGGTTAGCGAAGGAGTCGTGCTCCTTGATGACCTGCCCCGAATCCGGCGGATATTCGCGGTCAACTCAGTGCGGGGTGGATGCCGGCGGAGTTGCATAGCTCAAGGCTCCGTATGGAGCCTTGTTCCGAAGATTGCAGCGTCTAGATTCGGATATTGATTTCGATATAATCCGAGGTGGTAGCTCGTGACACCATGGGTTACGGGCCTGCAGGAAAGGGATTTACGATGGCAATCCAAGCGGTCTGTGGGAAATGCGGCAGGCAATACCGTGTCTCCGAAAACATGGCAGGGAAACGAGGCAAATGCAAAGTGTGCGGCGGAATCGTCGCTGTTCCGGCATTGCAGCCGGTGTCAAGCGAACTTGATCCGCCTTCGCTTGATGGCATGCCTGCCGGTAGCGAGACAACGCAGCCCCTACCTATCTTGCCATCGATTGAGCGACCACAGCAGGCACGGCCGGATGGATCATCCTTATGGTTCTCAGGCCTCAGCCGACAGACCAAGGCAGTCTTGCTGGGCGCTGCGGCCATCGTCCTAGTGCTTTGCATTGTGATGCTGGCGCAGGTTCTTGGCGGCCGCAACCCATCCCGCACGCCATCAACCCCCCGGGCAGCGCCGGGCGGCGCAGGCGCGTCTTCCATAACCGGTCAGGATGCCCAGCCCCAGCGCGACTACACCGCCCGATCCATCGGCAAATGGGAGGCCAGGGTCGGCGATGCCGGGCGCAGCCAAGCTGTGACGCGCATGGTGTTGGAGGTTCGGGCGGATCGAACCGTGAACTATAGCTTGATCTGGCCGAAAGGGCCCGTCTCGCCGGGCGACAAACGCGCCGAAGGCCGGTGGGAGCCGCACCGGTTCGGAATTGTCGTTCATCTGGAGCGAGTGATTGATGGCGGAGAGATTCCCGCGGATCAGCGCGAGTTGAAACTGACGCTAGGCGAGGGCGGCGGCGACAAAATCGCCCGACACGATTTCCTGGGCAATGAAGGTCTGACGCTGGTATTCGTTCCCGCATCGAGAGCGGATGAAATCCTCGGCCACATCACCAATGCCGGCGAGCCCGCATCGCCTGCTCGCGCAAGACCAAGGCGCCGGCCCGCCTGTCGCCATCGCTCCTCCAGGCAGTCTGGCCGCAGCCCGCCGGGGGTTCACGACAAACATCGTCCGCAAAAGAACCGAACAGTATTCAGCGACCGCGCCGCCGAAGGGCATTCTCGATCTGGTCCGCTATCCCGCGCCCGTTGGCAAACTGGCGGCCTACATCACTGCCGCGCCTGCCAGCGGCGGCAGGCATCCTGCCATCATCTGGCTCGTGGGTGGCTTCAGCAACGGCATCGACGAGACGGCCTGGGAGCCGGCCAAGCCCGACAATGACCAGTCTGCCAGCGTCTTTCGCCAGGCGGGTATCGTCACAATGTACCCGTCGCTGCGCGGCGGTGGCGGCGGCAATCCCGGCGTGAAGGAGTACTTCTTCGGCGAGGTGGACAACGTCCTGGCTGCCGCCGACTATCTGGCCAAACAGCCTTATGTGGATGCTTCCCGGATCTACCTCGGCGGGCACAGCACCGGGGGCACGCTTGCGCTGCTGGTGGCCGAATCGTCAGACCGCTTCCGCGCCGTCTTCTCGTTCGGCCCGGTGGCCAAAATACTTCGGTACGGCTTGAAAGAGGTCCCGTTCGACTTCACAAGCAAACAGGAACTTGCCCTGCGATCTCCGGGAGACTGGTTATCTTCGATTTCCACGCCCACATTCGTGTTCGAGGGGACCCAATCACCGGGTAACATTGACGATCTGAAGGAGATGAATGCGGCATCGACCAATCCAAAGATCCACTTCTACCCCGTGGAGCGAGGCAACCATTTCAGCACTCTGGCCCCCGTATCTCGCCTGGTCTCACAGCGCATTCTCGCCGACACAGGCCCCGCGGTGAACATTGGCTTCGACAACAAGGAACTCACTGCATCCGTGATTTTGGCGGCCGGCAGCGCGCCTCCTCCAACCACTGCTCCGGCCGGCAAGCTGACGATCCTGGAATTGGGCAATGGGGTGACCATGAAACTCGCTGTCATCCCCGCGGGGACGTTCACGATGGGCTCGCCGGCGGATGAAGGAGGCCACCAGGCCAACGAGCCCCAGCATACCTTGGTGATCCCCCGGGCTTTCTGGATGGGCGTTACCGAGGTGACCCAGGCCCAGTGGAAGTCTGTGATTGGTACCGAGCCGTCCTATTTCAAGGGAGATGACTTGCCGGTGGAGCAGGTCTCGTGGAACGATGCTGTCGAATTCTGCCATAGGCTCTCCGACCGAACGAAGAGAACGGTTCGAGTGCCGACCGAAGCGGAGTGGGAATACGCGTGCCGGGCGGGAACGACCGGTCCATTCGGTGGTACAGGGAAGCTGGACGACATGGGCTGGTACATCGCACAGCAGCCACATGCCGTGGCCCAGAAGAAACCCAACGCCTGGGGCCTTTACGACATGCACGGGAACGTAACGGAGTGGTGCAGCGAGGGGTCTGACCCGGATCAGAAGTCCCGCATTCTGCGCGGCGGCTCGTGGGTCAGCCTCCCACGGCAGTGCCGTTCCGCATACCGCGTCCGGGTCGATCCCGGCCTCCTGAACCACTGCATCGGGTTTCGAGTGGTCTTGGATGTCCCCTAAACTCGTTGCTCGCTAGTCGGAACTCGGATTTGTCCCCATGCGCATCTGGTGCAACATAAGCTACAGCGGTGAACCGGCCAGGATCCTGCGCGATGGATTGGCGGGACACGAACTGGTCTTTCCACAGAAACTGATCAGCCTGAACCTGCATCCAGGCGAGAGCGACCCATCGCTTGAGACGTGTGACGTGGCCTTTGGCCAGCCCGACCCGGAGGCGATCATGCAGTCGGCGCGGCTGCGCTGGGTGCATCTCAACACGGCCGGGTATGAACGGTATGACCGGGCCGACCTCGGGAAGGCCCTGCACGCGCACGGCGCGATGCTGACGACGAGCTCCGGCGTGTATGACGAGCCGTGCGCAGCATCTGCTGGCGATGATGCTGGCGCTGTCGCGCGGACTGCCCTATGCCCTGGAGAACCAGCGATCGGCCCAGGGCTGGCCGGCCGCCGAGATTCGCGCGCGATCGTTCCTGCTGGCCGGGCAGACGGCGCTGCTGATCGGTTTCGGCGCGATCGGGCGGCGGCTGGCGGAACTCCTGGCGCCATTTCATATGAGGCTGATGGCGGTGCGACGCGAAGTGCGCGGGGATGAGCCTGTGCCCACATATCGTAACGGCAGGGTTGACGATCTGCTCCCGCAGGCAGATCACGTCATCAACATCCTTCCCGGCGGCGCTGGGACGGCGGTCTTTTTCGACCGCCGGCGGCTGGCGCTGCTCAAGCCCAGCGCGATCCTCTACAACGTCGGCCGGGGCGGCACGGTGGATCAGGATGCGCTCATTGACATGCTCCACCAGCATCGGCTCGCGGCCGCGTTTCTGGATGTCATGAGTCCCGAGCCATTGCCGCGCGAGCATCCGCTGTGGACGACGCCCAACTGCTATCTCACGCCGCACACGGCCGGCGGGCATGCCGATGAGTTCATCCGCATCGTGCGGCATTTCCTGGCGAATCTGGGGCGATTCGAGCGAGGGGAGGCGATGATGAACCGGGTGCTCGTTGGCGATGCCCGCCGTGCCCATCCTTCGACGTGACTACATCCCGTGCATCAGCACGAAGATCGCATCTTCCGCTCTCTTCAGCGTCACCGTTTTCTTGTTGGCCGCCAGGAACAGCGACCGCGCGTGGACCGATGCGCTGGCATCCGCCCAGGTCTTGCCCGGCGGCGATTGCGTGTCGGACAGCCACTGGCTATCCGGCGGAACCATGTCGCTGCCCATGACATTGCAGAACGCCAAGGCCAGCGCCAGCGACGATTCCAGCCCCGCGGCCATGTGCTGCGCACTGGACGAGGTCTGCGCCGGGGCTTCCGACAGGAAGCGGATCATCCCGAGCCGCGCTTCCTGCGACGTGCGCCAAAGGCTGGGATAGGATCCCTCGGCGCCGCGCTTGCGCTCCGACTCCCGCCAACTGATTTGCGACATGGCGTCGCCCTCGGTCATCTCATGGAACACGGCCAGGGCCGAGCCGCCGGTGCCCCAGCTCGGCGAGCGGCCGACCGTCGCCTCCAGCAGAAGCGGGATGTAGCCGGCCTCCATCTTGAAAGGCTCGTTGTCGTATACGTGTTTCCCGCCCACCCAGGCTGAATTGCCGCGCGTGCCGAAGCCCAGTTGCACGTATCGCGCCTGATCATTCTGGATGACCGAAAAGAGATAGCAGATGCTGTTGGGCGTCTCATGGACGGCGCTTCACACATCCACCTCGGGCTTGCCGTTATAGCTTTTGAGAAGGTGTTGCGGCAACCGCTCGAACGTGCGCACGAACTGGTCGGTGTAGATCTGCGTGCCGAGGCTGGGCGTCGCGGCCGCCCGGCCGCCGATGGCCGCGAGGTGATCGTACTCGCTTCGCCGCGTCGTGGGGGCGAACGGCAGGTCGCGCAGCAGCGGAAATGGCGCGGCGTACAGCCACGATGGCACGCTCATGCCTTCCTCGAATGGAATCACGGGCACGCCGCGGCCAGGCACGTAGCCCTTGGGCTGCGACGCAGTCTGCAACACGATCGGCGGATCGTCCGCCGAGCCGGTGGGATCGCCCATCGCCGCCAGCGCGCAGACGCCTCCCGTGCCGCGCAGGATGGCGAGCCAGGGCGGCCGCGCCATCCGATCGTTGGCGTTCCGATCGTTGACGTCCCAGATGGCCGCGACGAAGTCGGAGCGTCGCCGCAGGAGAGATGCGATGGTCAGGCGGAACGGCTCATCCCATTGGTCGCCCGAGAGGTCGTACGCCATGGCCATCGCCAGCAATGGCGCACATGCCCTGGCCGCCGAGACCTCGGGCAGCTCGTGATCGAGCGAGAACTTCGCCAGCGTCGCCGCCATCGCCGCCTCGCGCGGCGCCTCGGTCAGCGCATACAGCAGCGCATGGCCCGCGGCATGGCTGGCCGGGTTTTCCGCATCGCTTTCGGCCTCCAGGAGCTTTCGCAGTTCGCCGACCACGGCCTGCCCATTCGGCGTCTGCGCTTTCTTTCGAAGCTCGGGCAGCTCGGCCCGCCGCACGAACAGCCGCGGATGCTCGCCAGCCCCGACCGCATGGAATTTCTCGACACGCCGCGGCACAAAGCCGCTGGCCTTGCCCGACACCGCCTTGCCCCGGAACGTACCGCTGTAGGTCCCATCGAGCGTCGGCCCGGCCCGTTTGACCTTCACGACATAGCTGCCAATCCCGCCGGGGACGTAGTAATCGTTGGCGATGCTCATCTCCAGCTCGAGCTGCACTTCGTCGCCGGCCACGTTGTAGCGAAGCAGTTTGCCGTGGTGCCAGTAGCGGTTGAAATCCAGGCCATAGCCGGTGACCCTGGTCTTCATTGGGCCCTGATGGCTGCGTCGTCGAGCTGATCATCAGGTCGCGCGGCTCAGTGGTGGATTTGGAGGTGTCGCGATAGAGGGCGCCTTTGAGCGTAACGCACAGTTCCTCGGGCGCATCTTCAGCCAAGGCGGCCCATGCGCCGAGCAGCAGACTGACAACGATCAATAGACGATGATGCAGACGATGGTGCATGAATATTACCGTTGGGTCGGCGGCGGCGCGACGGCCGGCCGGGTTGCAGGGAGTACGTTCGCGGGAGCGACAATTGCCGGCGCGGTCGTTGCGGGCATCGGCCGCGAAGGTGCGATTGGGGCCGTCGATGGCGGCGTGGCAACCCGCGCTGGCTCTACGCTGGTCCTCTCCAGCGCGATCCGGTCATACGTTCGCCGGCGCCAGATCAGGATCTCGGACCAGTTCCAATGATAGCGCACGGGATAGATCTCATCCTGGCCGACCTTCTTCCAGTTCTCCCCCAGCGCCACCAGCACGTTGTCTTTGGCCGTTGACTCGCGCGGCCGCAGAACATGGTCCCACACGATCACCTTGTCCAGCGGCACGCTGCGGGCGTCGGATGCGACGCTCGCCGCTGAGAAATAGCCGTGAACCTGCCCCGACTTGAGGCAATCCGTCACGGGCGCATTGAGAAGCTGCCGCGGCCCGCGGGCGGGATAGAGATAGCCCGTGTAGATGCTGGCGTAGTATTTGCCGGCCCGATTGAACACCGTCCCGCCGGATGGATGCGCGGTTTCCGGCCCATAGCCGCGCTCGGTGTGCTCAACATATGTCCGCAGGCGCACGGCCGGCGACTGGCGGTGCGCGATGGCATCATCCACCTTGTCCCCGGCCACCACGTCGGCCACGATCAGGTCCACGCGCGGCTCGCTTCCGGCGAACATCCGGCCCCACGCCTGTGTCATGTTCACGCCAATCAGAATGCACACGGCGATCCAGCGCAGCGCCGGCGTCGGCAGCCGCATGACCAGCGCGCACAGCGCGACGGCAAACGCCGGCCAGATGATTCCCAGATACCGCGGAATCCAGACCGGGCTCCATTGCAGCAGGGTCGGGCCTTTCCTGGAGAAGCCAAACGCGATGAGCCAGCACAATCCGCCGATGGCGATAGTCACTGCGATGATCACCGCCGGCCGGATGAGCCGCTGGAGCATCGTCCGGCCGCTGAACCACCAGATCACCGGCAGCGACAGCACCGCCAGCAGCAACGTGCGCTGGTCGGTGAGGAACTCCAGCCACTTGTTTCCCATCCTGCGCGGGATCAGCCACCAGTCGGCCGGTGCGTGGCTCGGCGAGTAGATCATCGGCCAGGCCAGCGCCGCCGCCAGCGCGAGCAGCATCGCCTGGGCCAGCAGCATTCGCATCAGCGGAGTAAGGAACTGCCAGGCGAAGTAGTAGCCGCCCAGCACGACGATCGCGAGCATCGAGATCGCCCAGTGGCGCGCGCACAAACCAGGCGCAGCTCACCATTAGCGGCTCGCGGAGAATCCGGCCATCCTGATCGAGCCAGACCGTCGTCGATGTCTCATACGGCCCGGGCACTGTCGCGCAATACCAGTCCACGCCATCGTGCGTGATGCGCTTAAGGTCCGACTTGATCGTCCTTCCTTCAGACAATCGCTGCAGGCTCTGCCGCACGAGTGGCGGCGTGCGATATGTTGTCACGTTCGTGGCCGACGCAAGCTGGCGATCGAGATGCCCGTGCCTCTCGTATCGAATCCCGTTCTCGAATGCCCAGGCATCGTCCTTGGCCGACAGGTCCTTCACCAGCGACGTCAGCGCCCATTTGACACTCGCCGCCCAATCGCACGGCTGGGCGAAACATGGGACAACCACCTCGCCAGTGGAGTTGACCCATCGGCCGGTTTTCACGTCACTGGCATCGCGCTCTTCCCGGATGGGATACGCGGCCGCCCGAGACTGAAGCTGATTCGCGAACCCAGGCGACAGCTCCTTACCGGCGGAGTCGAACCAGCGATTGCCCTGCTTCTGGATCGGGTGCTTCACCGTCCAGCGGTCGCGCAAGTTGACCTCGCCGCCCTTGGCGGAAACGTATTTAATGCCCTTTGGGGACGCAACGGCCCGGATATCGTGCGAAATCGCCGGGTTCTGGAATCGGCCCCACGGAATTGTCAGGCAATAGAAGCCGTAGGCCGGCAGGATGATCCAGATCATCAGCCAGAGCATCGACCGCCACCAAGGCTCCGTCGGCGCATCGGTGAGACTCTCGCCCCGCAGCCGGCGCGACCACGGCAGTGCGCCCATGGCCGCCAATCCCAGCACGATCGTCACCGCGCACATCAGCCCCGTGAACACGCGCGGATCGATCTGCCACCCCTGGAGCATCCCGCCATATCCCTGCTGCATGAACTGCAGCGAATCGCCCGCGGGCTTGGGCGGCGTGTTGTCCTGATACGTTGTCCGCGGCCATTCCCAGCTATACATGTACGCGCTGGTGCCGAAGATCAGCATGTTCGGCGTGTCGCGCCCCGCCAGCACACCCGGCACCCATCCCAGCCCCGTGGCGCCGTAGCCGGTGTCATCCACGCGATCCGAAAAGCGGTTGTACGTGAGATAATGCACCCCCGGCCCGGCCGCGATCACCAGCATCCCAACCACGAACAGCACGTACTTCTTCCAGTTCTGGCCACGGTGCGTGAGCAGATACAGCGGCTGGATGGCCAGCAGCAGGAGCCCCGGCGCGTGGGTTGCGCCCATGGCGACACCCGCGGCGATCCACGACAGCCAGGCGAAACGCAAGCCGCTGCGCAGCCACCACAGCAGGCACGCGATATTCAGCGTGCAGAATAGCCACAGGTGCATGTACATCTTGCCGTCGTGGGCATAGACCATCAGGTAGGCCGAGGATGCCGCCAGCGCCGCGGCCAGCAGCGACGTCCGCCGCGAGCAGAGCTGCCGCGCGAGCAAGTACATCGCCGGGACCATCAGCATCCCCGCCAGCGACGGGATAAACCGGATCCAGAATGGCCCGAGGCGATTGGCCGGATTGCCCGAGAAGAAATCGTCGGACGACAGGTTGCAGTGCCGGATTCCCTCGAAAACCCGCCCAAATCCCGGCCAATGCCAGTGCCCGATGGCCCAATACGTCTCATAATGCAGCGGGCCAAAGCCATCCGACTGCAGCGTATCGACCAGATCCTGAAAGCTGCCCGTGAGCCGGCGATATGTGTGCGACTCATCGTTCCAGCAGGTCGGCTTGTCGATCCAGTAGAATCGCGCAAAGCCGGCCAGGAATGTCAGCGCCAGCAGGATGACCATCGCCCAGCCGCGCGGGATGGACCAGAGCGGCTCATCGCCGAAGTGCGGCTGGCGCGGCTCTTCGGCCGGCGGCGGTATCGGGTCGGCCGAAATCGCGTCAGGCACAGGCAACTGCGGTTGTTCCGCGGGCGTGGTCATCTTCGTTTAGTATCACGGCCGGGGCGATGGGTTGAACGCGAGATGAAACCGATACGTGATTGCGCGACCTTTGGCGCGTGAGCCGGCTTCGCCGCCGTGCTATAATTCCCCGTTGAGGTGCCGCCCATGATCGAGGACCGCAGCCCGTTTCCCGGAATGGACCCATACCTGGAGCCGTATTGGCGCGATGTCCATACGCGCCTCTGCACGTATTCGTGCGATGCGCTCCAGCCGCAGATCCGGCCGCAATTACTGGCGCGGCTTGAAGAGCGGCTCGTGATCGAGAGCGACATCGACGATCCCCGCTCGATCTATCCTGACGTCAAGGTCGTCGAGCGTCGCCGCACGCCCAGACATGGCGACGACACTGAAGGTGGCGTGGCCGTCGCCGAGCCGCTCATCGTCCGCGGCGAGTGCGAGCCGGCCTTCGAGGGCTTCATCCAGATCATTGACGGCACGACCCACGGCAAGCTCGCAACCGTCATCGAGTTCCTCTCACCCAGCAACAAATACCCCGGCGAGAATCAGCAGCTCTATCTCCAGAAACATCGCGAACTGGCCGAGGCCCGCGTCAGCCTCGTCGAGATCGACCTGCTCCGCGGCGGGCAGTGGACCGTCCAGACCCGGCGCGACCCCGCTCGATCTATCGCGTCAGCATCCATCGCGGCTGGAAGGAGGATGAGTTCGAATATTACGCGATCCACCTTCAGCAGCGCCTGCCGGTCATCCGCATCCCGCTGCGCCAGCAGGATGCCGATGCGAAACTGGACCTGCAAGCCCTGATTGACCTGACCTGGCACAACGGCGCCTACGACGAGATCGACTATCGCGGGGAGCTCGATCCGCCGCTACGCGGCGAGGAGCGGGCCTGGGCTGAGCAGATTCTGCGAGCCAAGCGCGGCAGTTGATTGAGGATGCAACCAAAGTGCTGCTTCACATCCGCTCATCGGCTCATGAAAACCACCGCCTCGTAAAGGCCGGACTTGCTCTGGCGGCGGCGCATGCGGTCAATGCGATCGAGTTTGAAGCCGAAGTGTCCGAAGATTGAGGCCAAGATCTCGTCGCTGGGAAGGGGATGGTCGAAGAACTTGCTGTTGCCGATCACGTATGCGAGCTTGGCGCTGGGTCGGCAGACCTTGGTAATCTCGGCGGCGTGGACGTAGATGTCGTTGAAATACTTCACGACGTAGCTGGCCATCAGGTTGCACTCGCCATTGATCTTCGGCGTATACGGCGCCAGCAATGCATGCACGACCTCGTTTGCAGGCTTGATTCCCATCGCGAGCACGGACGTCGCCTTGCCCCACGTGCCGCCAATGGCTTCGGTTTCCAGTTCGCCCACCTGCGCTGGATTCGTGAGGAAGTTGAGAAAGAAAAGGTGAGGCCGCGTCTCGCGAGCGTAGCTGAATCGGTTGGGATACGGCGGCGACGTGATCACCGCGGAAAATCGCTGTGAAGGCGGGATGACCTTGGAAGCCTCCTTGCTGTTACCCGGATAAACAATAGCGGGAGCATCGGGAAGTCCGGCCACTGCACGAAGATCCTCAATCATCTGCCGGTATTTCTCAGCCAGCACCTCTGCCACGTCAGTGGTCGGCAGAGGCTTGTCGGCAAACGTGAGCGATACGTGATTGTGCTTGGCATTGCTGACCGGGATCAATATGCCCAGGACGCCCATGCGCAATAAGTCCAACTGAAGCGGTGGCGCTTCCCACTCCAAGAGAAGCCGGCGAAGGCAGGTCAACTGCATTAGATTGCCCGGCGACCACCAACGCTCCGGCCGGTGGATTGGCGGCACGAAGGCCGCATTCTCCATCAGATAGCTCAAGGCATGGCCCTCGGCAGGTAGTCGCCTTCGCTCAGCCGAAAACGCCTTGATGAACTCGTCAAAGCAAGTCTCGACTGCGTCAAGGTCTCGGTAGGTCCGTGTCTTGACCGTACCGACAAATTGGAGGTAGGGATTGATCTCGATGCTGCACGACGGAATGCCCCGGTACTTCATGCACAGCGGCACCGTGCCAACACCACTGAACGGGTCGAGAACGAGATCGTCGGCGGTGAGGCCGAAATGGTCCGCTATATCGTGTGCCAACTGCGGCGAGAAACTGGGCGTCAAGCGATACCAGCGATGGATAGGCAGCGTCATCTTCCCCCTGAAGGTAACGGCCGCCACGCTGCGGTCAGTAAACGTTGGAGCGGTATGGAACAGCGCCATTTGGCTCATGCGGTCAACCTCCGAAGCATAGCGATGATCGGCTGCCGAAAGTCCTCGCGGTTTCGCGACAGGAAGCCGAAGTAATCATAGCCACTGAATACCTTCACCATGTCGTAGCTTTCCATGCCCTGCTTGACGATCCAGACGCTTCGGTATCGTTGGATGATGCCGGGATTGCTCTGATATTGCAGAACAGCGGCATCACGGGAAGGATGCCAGCGACCAGCAGATGCCGCGCCATGGCCTCGTCGGCCTGCGTGCGCTTGCTGTCGCCGGTCTGGTAGCAGTGGCGGATCTCCATGCCGACGCCCAAGAGCTTTACCTGCGGATTGGCGGGCAGTTTCCTCAATTCGGCCAGACACCAGGCGCGGATACGCTTCAACGGCTCCTTGGCGAGTCGGTCGAACTGCAAATAGACGTCGGCGCTTCGGCTTTCTTCCTTTGTTCCCGACTGGATGACGGCACTGTATGCCACGTGAGCGGGAATCTGATCGAGCGTGGCCATGAAGATCGTCTTGACCGCATCCTGGTAGATGTCGCCAAGCTTCCGATGAATCGATGTAACGGTGCCGCCTCCCAGCGTCGCGGCCGCGTATTCGGCGGAATCCAATCCCCAGATGCTGAATAGCGGATCGGCGTGGTACATGACAATGAGTGCCGCCTTGCCTCCGCCAGCCTTCTTCACCGGCCCGGGCACGTACTCCTCCAGCTTCGCGAGGTGAACCATCGTCAGCCTATGGAGGGCTTCATCCAGCGGCGTCTTCAGATCGGGCACTCGGGTCTCCTGCCTTCCTTGTTGCTGCGGCGATTATCGCAGATTCGCCGGATCGTCGCCAGCGGACACCGATCTCAATCCCAACGAAACACGCCCTTCCCCCAGGCGTACAGGTACGCCACCAGCAGGATGGCCACGAACACGAGCATTTCGACGAGCAGCACGCCGCTGCCCGGCGTGTTCTGCACGACGGCATCAGGGAAGAGCACCGCCCATGGATAGAAGAAGACGATTTCCACGTCGAACACCAGGAAGATCATCGCCACGAGATAGAACCGCACGTTAAACCGCCGCCGCGCATCGCCCACCGGCACCATGCCGCTTTCGTACGCCATCGCCTTGCCCGGCCCCGTGCGATTCGGCCCAACCAGCGCCGACATCAGCAGCGTCCCCGCCACGAAAAGGATGCCGATGATGATCAGCAGCACCACCGGCAACCATGCGCTGCGTGGATCGGGCATCGCTTGCGCCAATACGGTTAGGACGTGCATTGCGTTCCTTGGCTGCGAACCGGCATACTCTACGCGACCGATGCTCGGGTGGGAAGGTCATTGTTCTTACCCATGGCCGGGCCTTTCTGCCAACGCCATCATCGCGTAACATGATCCAGACGCTCAGACGCTGGATATGGGCAACATGGGCCATCCAACCGCCATCGTCCTTGGCGCGGGCATTTCCGGCCTCGCGGCCGCACGCGCACTGCTGGCACGGGGCATCACGCCCGTCGTGCTCGAGTCCTGCCCCGCCGTCGGCGGCCTCACCCGCTCCTACTCGATCGGCGAATATGCCTTCGACTACACCGGCCACCTGCTGCACCTTTCCCGCTACGCCTCCCCCGCCGACATTCCTTTCGCCTCGCTGAAAGATGACGACTGGCAGCGCATCGATCGGCGCTCCTTCTGCTGGATCGGCAATCGGCTGGTGCCCGCGCCGATTCAGTATCATCTTTCGCATCTGCCGCCGAAGATGCTCGGCCGGGCAGTTGCCTCGTACGACGATCGCCCCGCCACGGCCATCAGCACGACATTCCGGGATTTTCTTGTCGGCGGTTTTGGCCAATACCTCGCCGATGAATTCTTCATCCCGCAAAACGAGAAGACACTCGGCGTCAAGCTCGACCAGCTCACGGCCGACGCGGCCAATCGCTTCTTCCCGCCGCCGCACGAAGAGCGCATTCGCGCCGGCATCAAGGGCGATGCGCCTCCCCCGCCGACCTACAACTCGCAGTTCTGGTATCCCCGCAGCGGCGGCATCCAGCGCCTGGTGGGTGGCCTGGCAGCGGGGGTCGAGGCACAGCGGCTCACGCCCGCCCTGAGTCTCGACATGCGCCATCGCCGACTCACCTCGGCCGATGGCCGGCAGTGGCCGTGGGACCTGCTCTTCTCCAGCATTCCCCTGCGCGATCTTTGTCACATGAGCCAGGACAGCAACCTGTCCACGTCCGCCAGCAACCTCACCCACAGCAGCACGATCTGCATCAACATCGGCCTGCGCGGGCCGTTGCCGCGAGCGCTCGGCTCGGCCCACTGGATCTATTTCCCCCGGCGCACGCTGCCGTTCTATCGGGTCGGCTTCTACTCCAATCTCTGCGCCAAGCTCTGCCCGCCCGGCCGTTCCTCAATCTACGTGGAAGTCGGCGTTTCACCCGACCAGATGAAAGGCTTGGATGTGCCCGGCTGGCTGGTTCCCGACGTCGTTCGCTCGCTGGTGGGTCTGGGCTGGTTCGACACGGATGAGATCGCCTGTCTTTCCATGCACAGCATCAATTGTGCCTACATTCACCACACGCCCGCTCGACAGCAGATGCTCCCCCGCATCGTCTCCCGCCTGCAAGTCCACGGGGTGATCCCCATCGGCCGCTATGGCCTGTGGGACCACATGAGCATGGAAGACTCGATCGACACGGCCCTTGTCGCGGTCAAGAAGGCACTGGGGTAGCGGGGGAATGACGAATGTCGAAGGCCCAATGTCTAGTCAAATCCGAATGACTGAATGAGCAATGACCAAGGGACTGATCCGGGACTGGTCGCTTGTTTCATTCGGCATTCGGGTTTCGTCATTGATTAGACATTTCCTCCTTCGTCATTGGACATTCCCCGCGGGCATCCAACCTCCCTAGAATCCAGAAACCGGAGACCAGCAGCCATGCCCAGCCACACTCTCTCACCATTCCCCGAGCATCTTCTGGCCGCCAAGAAACAGATCCGCGAGCAGGCCCGCTCCTATGGCCTGGATTTCTATCCGGTCGTCTTCGAGATGTGCGACTACGAGCAGATGAACCAGATCGCGGCCTACGGCGGGTTCCCGCAGCGCTATCCCCACTGGCGCTTCGGCATGGAGTATGAAGGCATCCGCAAGCGCCATTTCTATGGGCTGGGCCGCATCTATGAGATGGTCATCAACAACGACCCCTGCTACGCCTATCTCCAGGAATCCAACGCACTCGTCGATCAGAAGCTCGTCATCGCCCACGTTTACGGCCACGCCGACTTCTTCAAGAACAACCTGTGGTTCGCCCACACCAACCGCAAGATGATGGATGAGATGGCCAACCACGCCACGCGCATCCGCAGGCACATCGAGAAACAGGGCTACGACCCCGTCGAGAAGTTCATGGACATCTGCCTGTCGCTCGAGCACCTCATCGACCCGCACAGCATGTTCATGAACCGCGGCCCGGTCGACCCCACGCGCCAGGATACCCGCCGCGAAGAGCCCACCGGCAAATTCCGCGCCAAGGGCTACATGGACCGCTGGATCAACCCGCGCGAGGCGATGGAGGCCGAAGCCAAGAAGTTCCGCGAAGATAAGGAGAAGATGCGCGATGTCTCGCCCGTTCACCCCACGCGCGACATCCTGCTCTACCTGCTCCAGCACGCCCACCTGGAAGACTGGCAGATGGACTGCCTGGGCATCGTGCGCGAGGAGGCCTATTACTTCGCCCCGCAGGGCATGACCAAGGTGATGAACGAGGGCTGGGCCAGCTACTGGCATTCGACCCTGATGACCAAGCACTTCGTCAACGCCAGGGAGATCATCGACTACGCCGATCACCACAGCGGCACCGTCCACATGCCGCCGGGCAATTTCAATCCCTACAAGATCGGCCTGGAGCTTTTCCGCGACATCGAAGACCGCTGGAACAAGGGCCGCTTCGGCAAGGAATACGACGAGGCCGACCGTCTTGGCGAAAAGAAGAACTGGGACAAGGGCCTTGGCCAGGGCCGACAGAAGATCTTCGAGATCCGCCGTGTCTACAACGACGTGAACTTCATCGACGAATTCCTCACCGAGGATTTCATCAACAAGCACAAGATGTATCAGTATGGCCGCGACCCGCACACCGGCCAGCTTCGCATCGTCTCGCGCGACCCCAAGCGCATCAAGCAGACGATGCTCTACCAGCTCACCAACATGGGCCAGCCGTTCATCTATGTCGTCGATGGCAATTACTGCAACCGCGGCGAGCTGTACCTGGCCCACCAGCACAACGGCCTGGACATCGAGATCAAGACGGCCGTGGATACGCTGCGCAACGTCCACAAGCTCTGGGGCCGGCCGGTCCACCTGCAGGCCAAGATCGACGACGAGACGATCCTCTTCAGTTTCGCCGGCGATCAGCCCAAGCAGCAGGCCGTCCACGATGACATGCCGCAGCCGGCGCATCAGCTCGGGTAGGAATTGCCCGGCCGACCCAGCGCTGCGATAATAGGAGACCGATGCCTTCGGCCATTCCATCATCTCCGCCCTTGCGAGCGTTCGCGCCCGGCACCACCGGCTGGACCGCCGCAGACCTTAACGATCCCGCCATCGACGCCCAATGGGATGCCGGCCGATATGAGATCATCGAAGGAGCGCTCGTCACCATGCCCGCCGCCTATTACGACGCGGCCAGAGCCTTCCGCCGACTTCTTCGCACCATCGAGCGGCGCCTTGAGGACACCGGCGCCCCAGGCGAACTGGCCGGCGAGACGGACCTGGTGATTTCCGATACCCGCGTCGTTCGCGCCGACGCGGTCTTCATGCGGCCGGAGGACGAGCAGCGCCAGAGGCAAGCCGACCCTCAGTGGCGCGGGCGAAGCGACCTCACGTTCGGCCGGCTCGTCGTGCCTCCGTGGCTGATCATCGAGAGCATCAGCATCGGCCACGAAGCCCATGACCGCGTCGTCAAGCGCCGCTGGTACGCCGAGTTCGGCATCCCCCACTACTGGGTCTTCGACTCCTTCGTGCGCCGGTTGGAATGCCTCGTCCTCGACGGCGCCGTCTACCGCACCGATGCCATCGCCAGTGGCGCCGAGGAAAACCGCCCCGCAGCGTTTCCTGGGCTCGTCATCCGGCTCGGGCGGATTTGGGTCTGATTCTCCGCAACGGGGGCGTTGGCGCGCGGGACCATCCGCCTGGATGTTGGGGATTTGGTGCGGATGTTTTCGATGACTGTGCTGGCCATGCCAACGTTGCTCTTGAAACCCTGTAATGCATGAGGTAGTTTGAAGACGCTCGCTTGGCGGTTCGGGCTTCGTGAATACCCTGAAACGCATCTGTCTACCCCGTGCCGGGCCAGGAGGCGACGCGATGTCCAGCGAATCCATTAAGTACCTGGTAATTCTCTTTCACGGGCGCGGAAGCGCCGATCAGATTGACCGCGCATTGGTCCGATACCTGCAGCGCCAACTGGATCGGGTGGTTACGACGCCACCTGAAAAGACTGAGATTGACCTATGGCTGGATTCTCCTGGCGGCGACGCTCATGCCGCATATAAGCTAATGCTCGAGCTGCGCAGCCGGTGCAGTCGGCTGCAAGCTGTGGTGCCGGACTTCGCCAAGAGCGCCACGCTGATGCTCATGGGCGTCGACTCGATTTATATGGACGCTGCGGCGGAACTTGGCCCGCTGGACGTGCAGATCGAGCACCCTGATCGCGAGCAGCGTCGGGTTTCCGCACTGGATGTTGCTGATTCCCTCTCCGATTTGGGTAAGACGGGTATCAAATTGGCGATTGCGGGCGGGGGCAGCATCATTCTCGCAACAGGACTGCCAAGAACGACCGTGCTGCATTCGACCCTCTGTTTCGTATCTCGATTACTGCAGCCTGCCGTAGCGAAACTGGACCCGCACCTCATTCATGAAGCGGCACGAGAATTGCAGGTGGCACAGGAGTATGCAGTATCCCTGCTGGAAAACCGCAACGTGCCCGAGGAGCAGAAGTTGAATCGGGCTGATGCCGAGGCGGTCATCCAGCACTTGGTGGCGGACTATCCGTCCCATAGCTCGATCATCAGTCGCGATGAAGCCAAGAAATTGGGCCTGCCCGTGCAGAGAGCCGAGGAATATGATAATTGGGTCACGGTAAGGCGGGTGCATGCGAAATTTGTGGAGAACGGGCAATCGCTCAGGCTTGTCGTAGACCAGAAATCAGCTATGGCGAGGCTGAACGCGCAGCCTGCGTCTGCGGAGCAGCGGACAAAGTCCGACGAGGTGAACGGTCAAGCAACCGAAGAAGGAGAAGACCATGTTCAGCAAGCCGAATCAACGGTGGCGTCCAACGGAGACGGACGCGGACAATACCCGGCAGCAACCGACTCGAGAGGATGATCAGCGGTTGGAGGAAGCGATGAAACTCATGCGAGGCCTGTCGCGCAATCCAGAGGATCCCGAGCGGGATCGGCTGATTCGCGAGGCTTGGTACTCGACCAGCGAGCGCTGACGATTGTGGCCCGAGTTCATCTGCGTTGCCGCCCCTGCGATGGGGCGGTTCTTTTTGCGCCTTGTTGCGCAACTTGATCTCTGTGCCCTTCGAGCCCTGCTCCCTGGACCCCGAGCCCTGATCCCCATACCCTCCCCTCATGCCTGACATCCACCTCGCCCGCGACCTCATCCGCCAATCCAAGCGCCTGGTCATCTTCACCGGCGCGGGCGTCAGCGCCGACAGCGGAATCCCCACCTTCCGCAGTTCCGGCGGCGACAGCTTCTGGGGCAAGTACAGCCCCGAGCAGCTCGCCACTCCCGAGGGCTTCCGCGCCGATCCCGAGCTCGTCTACGACTGGTACACCTGGCGGCGCTCGCAGCTACGGGTGGTGCAGCCCAATGCCGCCCATCAAGCCATCGCCCGCTGGCAGGCCGAGAAGAACGCCATCGTCATCACCCAGAACATCGACGGCCTGCACGAGCGGCTCGCGCCGACCGCGCGCAGGTCCTGCGACTTCATGGCAGTCTCGCGGAAGATCGTTGCGCTTCATGCACTTACGTCGAGAAGATCGACTTTCACGCCCCGCCGCCGCTGCGCCACTGCCCGGAGTGTTCGGCGTACTTGCGGCCCGCCGTAGTCTGGTTTGGCGAGCCGCTCGACACCGACGTCTGGCAGGCCGCCGAGGATGCCGCCGGCTCGGCCGACGTGTTCATTTCCATCGGCACGTCCGGTTTGGTCTGGCCGGCCGCGGGCCTCGTCCATGCGGCCGCTCGACGGGCCAAAATCATCGTCGTCAATCTCGAAAAAAGCGATCTGGACCAACTCGCCGCCGTCTGCCTCCACGGCCGGGCCGCTGAAATCGTCCCACTGCTGCGCGAGACCTGACTTGCGGTTTGAAATCTGCTATAATGTTCTCACCCTCGCAGTCGGCGCGTGCGCGCCGGCTGCTCCGTAACATCAACGCGCGTGGCCGGAGGTTGTCATGAAAGTGAGACCCACTTCTCCACTTTTTGAATCGATTGAGCTGGATGCGATCGTCAGCGAGCACCATCCACGGTGTTGTTACGGCAAACCCGTCCTCGTGCTCACCGGCGATGATGGCGGCGCGGTTGGCCCGCCCGAGGCCGAATTCGCCGGCTACGAGGTGCTCGACGCCACGGATGAAGAACGCCAGCGCCTGCTGATGGCGGGCTATCACCTCAAAGGGCTCGAAGCCGCCCAACTGGCCGACAGCCGCTGATGAAAGTGCCGCCAGTGCCCTCACTGGCGGAATGGCAGGAACTTGGCCGGTGAGGGCACCGGCGGCACTTCCGCCCGCACTTCGACTCCGCTCCCGCTCCCTGATACCATACGCGCCAACCTGAACCAGGAGCGACACTCATGGAGTTGAATGGCGCGGTGGGCATCATCACCGGAGCGAGCAGCCGGATCACGTGAACATCCCGCGGCTGATGGCCATGCCGACGGAACATCAGTTGTAATGAGGGGGGAATCAAACTCGATGAGCCAAGCCAACGTCCGGACGGACGAGCCCAGGATCGAGACCGACTCCGCCGGCCGGCGAATCTGGCGCGTGGGGAATCTCGTCTACACGCGGGCGGGGCTGGTCATGCTCTTCATTTGGCTGCTCTGGATCGACTTCACGTTCACGCTGATGGAGAAGGTGTTCGGGCCGATCCTGCAGTTCAAGCTGAGCAACGACCTGCACTGCGATCCGTGGCTGTTCAATGTCCTGATGGCGACGGCCCCGACGACGCTGAGCCTGGCGCTGACGCCGATCATCAGCATCAAGAGCGACCGCCATCGCGGGCCGCGCGGCCGGCGCATCCCCTATCTGCTGTATCCGACGCCGGTGGTGTGCGCCCTGCTGGCGCTGATGGGCTATGGCAATGAGATCGCCGCGTGGCTGCACGCCCACCTCTTCGCGGGCATGCCGTCGGCGACGGTCGCCATCTGGACCTTCGGCATCCTCCTGCTGGTGTTCACCATCGCCAATACGTACCTGGGCGCGGTGTTCTACTATCTGTTTAACGACGTAGTGCCGAGGGAATACATCGTCACGTTCTTTGGGTACTTTCGCGCTGTGGGCACGCTGGCGGGGATGGTGTATGCGTACTTCATCTACGGCTATTCGGACAAATCCGGGCCGCTGCATTTCTGGTTCGTCCACATCGAGCACATTCTGGTATCCCAAGCTGATCCTGGTGGGGATGGCGGTCTTCTACCTGTTCGCCTTTTCGCTGGCCTGCCTGTTTGTCAAAGAGCCCGAGTATCCACCTCCGCCGCCGCTGGCCAAAGGCCGGGGGCTGATCGAGCGGACAACCTCGACAATCGTGACGCTGTTCAGGGAATGCTTCAGCCATCCGTTCTACGTGCTGTTCTTCTTCGTGATGACGGTGGAATGGATGAGCTACCAGACCGGCCCGTTTTATAACCCCATGCTCAAAGGGCTCGGTCTGGACCTGGGCACGGTGGGCAAGGTCAATTCCGTGTGCGAGCTGGTGACGCTGGTGTTGACGATTCTAACAGCGAGCTATGGCGACCGGCTCAAGCCCATGCCGCTGTCGCTGTGGGCGTTGGTGGGAATGGTCGCCACCGCGCCGCTGGGATTGCTGTTCCTCGTCCCGGCTCTGTCCACGAAGACCTACATGGGGTTCTACATCCTCTATCAGGCAACGCACGTACCGGTCGGCGTGGTGTGGGGGATGGCGATGTGGCCGCTATACATGGAAATGCTGCCTAAGGCGCGCTATGGCCAATTCTCCTCGGCCATGGTGATTTGCCGGCAGATCGTGGCGGGCGTGCTGGGGAGCCTGTTTGCAGGGTGGCTTTTCTCGGTGCTGAAGAAGGCCCACGGCGGGACCGAGTTCTACACCCGGTATCATTATGCATGGCGCATGGTGTGGCAGGTGTTGACGCTGATGAGCTTCCTGGTTCTGTATCGGAAATGGAAGCAGATGGGCGGGAAGGAGAGCTTTCAGCCGCCGCCGGTGCCGTAAGCGGACCAACCCCGACAGATCCTGCCCGTCACCGATGACCGGAAGCGTTGTCGCGCTCACCCGGCACGCCCTGCTGCGGCGATGCAGTGGACGGCGCGGTCTTGGTGCCGACCGGATCCTCCTCGCCAAACTCCAGATGAATCAACGCCCAGACCAGAGAATAGGGCAGGATCTCTTTGGCCTCTTCTTCGAGCCGCGCCGACGGGGTTCTCGCTTCGCCTGTCGCGATCATAAGCGCCTCCTGACTGGAAGCAGCCCTGCCTCGCGGGCCGGCATGAGATACGCCGGCTCCGCAGGGTCACATCTAAGGATAGATGCGCCGCGCTAATGACTGATTGCGATACCGTTAAGGTTTGGTGAAACAGCGGCCGGGCTCGTCGGGCCTCGCCGGCAACGATGAGATTTCGTGCAACCGCCGGGATTCCTTGCGTGGGGGAAGGATACAATGATGCGCCTTCCGGCGGATCGCCGCCTGCCATCGCTTGCGGCGCAGCGCGCAGACCGGCTGCACCGGGGGAAGGAGATCACGTGAAGCGATCTGACCTGATCATCGTGGCGGCGATCGCGAGCCTTCTGGTGGCGCTGGCGATCGTGCTGGTTTGGCAAAAGGCATCTGCGCCGGCGGGCCCCGACGAGCGTCAAATCGCAATTTCGCCTGGCGCTAACGCTGCGGAAAAGGCCAATGCCGTCGCCCCGGCGAAGAATGCAAATCTCGTTGCGCCTTGGGACTTGCCGAGGGTGCCTCTACGACCTGGATTTCGGACGGTCAACGACGCCATGGCCGATTTCTTCAAGCCCGTCGCGGCGACATCGCCCGCATCGGCCGCGCCTGCGCTGGGCGAGTTGGCCGGCTCGTGGCGGGCCACGATCACCGCTCTCGACCTGGAGAACGATCCTTCCGGTCTGGCGGTCAACGTAGCGACAGCGCCGCCATTCTCATTCGCCATCCGCAGCGACGGCGGCAAATACCTCATGGCCCCCAGCGGCAATCGCGGCTCAGCGCGCACGCTGTCGGTGACGGCGACGGGAACGATCGTCGCATCGGGCGATGGCGCGCCTCCACTGGAGTTCACGTACAAGGAGGGGCGCTTGATGGCGTGCTGTCGCTGGTCAGCCCGGTTCGAGGAAAGGCGGAATTTCATGCCATACGCGCACCATAGGTTGGCCGTTCTGTTGGGCCTGTTGATCCCGGCGATTTCCGGCATTGCACCGGCTGGCGAACCGCCCCCCGCCGAAGTGGACATGGCCTTCCAGAAGAACCTGGATCTCCTGCACGTGCAGATGAAGATTCGCGTGCTGGCCGCCCTGGCCGAAAAGGGCTTCTTCATCCCCAAGACCTGGGTGAAGTCGTATCTCGACGAGCAGGATGGGTTGTGCAGCGAGCTGGGCTCCTCCTCAGGCATGGACATCAACGCCATGTCCGACTGGGTGACGGAGATGAAGAAGGTCAAGAAGGCCGAGGCCGAAACGATGGAGAAGGTCGCCGAGGACTGGGGACGCAAGTTCCTCCAGGCGGCCACCGGCGGCGCTGGCGACAAGGACACCAAGGAGAAGGACAAGAGCATCCTCACTTACGCCCGGGAGTATCAGTTGAAGATGGCGGAGTGGGCGACGAAGGACAAGAAGAACGCCATCGAGATGGCGCGATACGTGCAGGGCGCCATCGAGATGCTCAAGTCCCGCGGCGGCCCGGCCGACCTGGACGCGCACTGGGAATGGCGATCGGCGATGGACAAGCTCTATCGCGGTGCGCTCAAGGACCGCGACGATCTGATCAAGGGCCTCGTCGATATCGAGAAGGAGCGGATGTATTACGACGGCTGCCTGCAGGCCATGAAGAACGTGCAGGATGGGCTCAAGATCATCGACATGGTCCGCGATGACAAGAGCTTCTGGGAGGGCATGGCCGAGAAAGGCCGCGATAAGCTGGTGGAGTATCTTCAGCAGGAGTACGCCGGCGGCGACAAGACGGCCGAGGACAATATCAAATGGGGCGTCGGAAAGGTCTACGGGATCCTGAAGAAATCCTACGACGCGTGGGACAAATGCGGCGACCTGGACAAGGACGCGATCCTGGCGGAGAACCCGACGGCGCTGGCCACGTGCAAGCGGATGGCGGCGTTCACGGCGCTCTACGATTCGGTGATCGATGTGGCCAAGGACCTGACGATCCTGGCGCCGATCAAACCGCTTTTCGCGGTCCTGGAATACTACAGCAAGGGCATGGGCCTGGTGGCGCCGTTCGCGCGCGATGCAGAATTTCACCAATCAGGTGGCCCAGGGATACAAGGGATTCGGCAAGCTCGGCACCTGGGGCGAACTGATGGACAAGAACCTCGGCCCGTTCTGGGAGAGCTCGCTGGTCAGGCAGTATGGCATGCAGATCGCCAGCGGGCACGATCGCTGGGAAGGCAATGACCTGAAGTATTACATGCCCGTGCCCAAGGACGTGATCCCGCTAGGGTATTTCAGCTTCGACAAGAAGGCCTACGACCGCCTGGCCGAGGCGATGGCCTGCGAGCGCGTGATCTTCGCCCGGGACGAACCCTCGCGCGGAATATCGACCTGGGTCGGAGAGAACATGTTCGAGTGGCGGAGCACCGATTTTCTCTCGCCGGTTGCCTCGCCGGATTATCTCAAGCAGCTCAAGGATGCGGCCGGGAAGACGCCATTTGCGGCCAAGGGCAAGGAGAAGGATGTGCTGGCGTTGGCGCAGGGACAGCCCGTCAACTACAAGGACAAGGACTGGACGGCCGAGTCGCTGCGCAGCCGGGCCGATTCGGAAGTCGATTCGATGGCGCGCGAGATGACGGTGCGAACGGCCCTGCCGAAATTCAGCCACGATAACCTCAAGGAATGGGATGCGTTCACGGACATCGTCAAATCCGAGCAGGTTGCGCTGCCGCCGGAGCAATTGCTCAAGCTCTTCACCTATTACCACTCCAACGGCGCGCACGCCGAGCAGGTACGGCAATTCCTGCATCGCATCGGCAACCAGCGCAAGTGGGCCAGGCTCGGTTCGGCGAAGGTCGGCGTGCCACTGGTGAGCGTCTCGTCGGCGACTACCAAACCATCGGCCGTGAAACCCGGCTCGACGGCGAGCCTGACGGCGTATGTCATCGTCAGCGACCTGGCCGCCCGGCGCGAGGTGGATGCGGACGTCACGTGGACGCTGCCATCCTGGGCCGGAGGGCCGCGCACAGCGAGTGAAACTCGTAAACGGGCTGGTCAAACTGCCCTGCGAGCTGTCGGTGCCGGACGATGTGCCGCCCGAGCAGTTCAAGGCGAAGGTGACGGTGCGCGTGGCATTCGGAGATGGCGAGGTCGAGGCGATGGAGGCACGGGGCGAGTTGGGCGCATCTCCCCGGTTCATCCTGCCACCCCTGGCCATGATCGCCGGCGCGGTAGCGGCGGATGCGCCGCGCTACCGCGAGTTCACCGGCGAGGCGACGATCGACGTGGATATTTCCAAGTCGCCGATGAAACTGACGACCTACCGCGATGCGTTCAACCCATGGACCAACATCGTCGAGGTTCGCAGCGAAATGCTCGGGAAAATGCGGCCGGACGACAAGACTACGCTGGACTTCGAGCTATACCGCTCCGCCTCGCCCTCCGGCCCATTCGCGAGGGTGCAGGGAAATAACGAGAATTATCTCTGGGTCAAGTCGCCGGACCCGGTCGTGGCGTTCGACCCCAAGCTCAAGGCGGCACCCAAGGCCCGGCGCATCGCCAAGGACAAGCTGGTCCTCTTCGATCAGACGATCGGCTCGAACGAGACCGCGCGCGAGATCGGCCGCGGGCCGGTGTACTATCGCGTCGGCCTGACGGTGATCGGGGAAGACCGATTCCCCGTGGGCGACGAGGTGAAATCCGACCCATCCGACCCTGGGCGCTACGTGCTGCGCGTGTCGGCCGATGACAAGGACATCATCATTCCCGACAACTCCTGGAACGCCTTCTCGCAATGGCTGCCGTTCTCGGTTTCGTTCTCGCTGGAGAACCAGCAGTTTGACGCGCAGGGTGTCGAGGTCCTCGTGCGCTCGGCGGGTTGGACGGGGCATTTCTGGACCGACCGCCTTGAGGGAGCCAGCCGCTTTGGCCTCTCGTCCATCTCCGGCCCGCAGGGATCATGGGCGGCCGTGCGCGTTCCGTATCATCCCGGCGGCGGCGATGTGCAGATCACCGCCAAATGGAACAACATCGAGCTTTCCAGGACCGTACACATGCGGGCCGACGCCGATCGACAGAAATATGCCGAGGAATCGGCCGGGGTCTCCCGCAATTCCGGCCCGGCCAGGGCCAAGGAATTTCAGGATCAGGCCGCCGGAAAGCGGAAATACGCGGCCGACGAGCGCGCCAAACCGGCCGACAAACGCGATGAATATTCCATCGCCCTCATCGAGAGCGAGGCAAGTTCCCTTGCGCAGTACAGCGCACCGTATGAGTTGGCGATGTCCGAAGCCGGCGCGCCCGAAGCTCTCACGGATTTCAAGGCTTCGCTTGCGGGATATTTGAAGATGCTGCAACTGGAGGATGTGAGGCGTAAGCTTGAAGAAGACTCGTTGAACGCGCGCGAGGCGGGAATACGACAGGTGCTGGCCAAACCAACTACGGATGCCGACCGCAAGAAGTCCCTGAATCAGGAACTGGAGTGGATCGCCCGTTCGCGCAAGGAAAGGAGTTCCTCGCCCTATGGGCCGAACCTCGATCATGCGGCCCAGATCGCCACCTTGGCCGGCGATACCGAACAATGCAAGCGGCTCCGGAATTTGCAGTTCCAGATCGCCCAGGCGGCGGGGAAGAAAGGCGAGGTCCTGGGCCAGCCGCTGGCCATCCTGTCCGACAACCTGCCGATGCTCACGGGAAACCGCCAGGAGGCTGCGGAACTGCTTGGCAAAGTCCGCGAGATGCAGTTGACCGAAATGGATGCGGCCAAGCGAGAGGGAATGCGAAAGTGGCAAGAGACGTACAAGCCGCCGTGGTATCCGAGCACGAGGCCGAGTAGTCCGTGAGGGAGAGGAGAGAACCAAAGATTACACAGATTTCACGGATTAGCTTCGGAACGGTAGAGAAACGGCATGGGCGCGGTCAGAATTCGCATCTGGATTCTCGTGTTGCTGGCGCTGGCCGGGGCTGGCGTGATGGCCCTGCTGTCGCGCATGCCGCAGGAACTGGCCTACCACGACTTCGCCGATCGGCGAACGGTGTTCGGGATCCCGAATTTCTGCGACGTCATCTCCAACGCGCCGTTCGCCATCGCAGGCGCTCTCGGCTTGTGGACGGTGCTCCGGCGCCGGCGAGAACTCAGTGCCGCCGAGCACATGGCGCTGGTCGCGATGTTCGCAGGAGTGTTCCTCACGGCGTTCGGCTCGGGGTATTACCATCTTTGGCCGGACAATCGCACACTCGTCTGGGACCGCCTGCCGATGACCATCGCGTTCACGGGCCTCCTGGCCGCCATGATCGCCGAGCGCATCGGCCGCAGGGCCAGCGCTATTCTGCTGCTTCCAATGCTGCTGCTGGGCGTGCTCAGCGTCGTATACTGGCACATCACCGAGCAACGCGGCGCGGGCGATCTGCGGCCCTATTTCTTCGTGCAGGGCTTCTGTCTGCTGGCCGCGCCGTACATCGCCATCGCATTTCCGGCGCGCTATCTGTCTACCGCGGGCCTGTGCATCGCCCTGGGCTGGTATGGCGTCGCCAAGGCGATGGAGAGCTTCGACCGGCAGGTCTTCGCCGCCACCGGCATGCTGGTCAGCGGCCACACGCTGAAACACATCGCGGCCGCAGTGGGAGTCTTCTGGATCGTCGCGATGCTGCATCTATATCTGAAGCGGAAGCGTCAGCGCCCGCCCTTCTCAGGCAGGGCGGGCGCTGACGCTTCCGCTTCAGATGCACCGTTGGATTTTCAGTGACCCCTGCCGCGCCCTGTGGTACAAGACCGGCATGTGGGCAACTTTCATTTCGCTGTTGATCGTCATGCTGGCAGGGTCGGCGTGGGCACAGGACCGGCCATGGAAGGCCGGCGCGGCCCGCGTGCGCATCACGCCACAGCGCCCGACCTGGATGACCGGCTATGCGGCCCGCACCCAGCCCGCCACGCGCGCGGTCCACGACCTCTACGCCAAGGCGCTGGTCCTGGAGGATTCATCCGGGCAGCTCGCGGCGCTGGTGAGCATCGACGTGCTGGCAATCTGCGCCGGCGTTTCCGACAGCATTGCCCATCAAGCTGAGGCCCGATTCGGGCTGAAGCAGGATCGACTCATCCTCAGTTGCACCCACACGCACAGCGGCCCGGCGCTGGCCGACCCCAACCGCATTCTCGTCGGCCCGCGCACCACCGATGAACAGTGGCGCGAGACCGAGCGCTACACGGCGGAGTTGGAGTCGCGCGTGCTAGATGCCATCGGCGATGCCATGCGCCAGCGCCGCGCGGCGCGGCTGGTGTATGGCCGGAGCACGGCCGACTTCGCCATGAACCGCCGCCAGAGCACCGAGAAAGGCGTCATCCTTGGCGTGAACGAGCAAGGGCCGGTCGATCGCGATGTGCCAGTCCTGCGCGTGGAATCGGCCGATGGGAAACTGCTGGCCATCGTCTTCGGCTATGCCTGCCACAACACCACGTGCGGGCAGGATTGCATGGAGTTTCACGGCGACTATGCCGGCTTCGCCGAGGAGGAGTTGCAGCGGCGTCATCCCGGAACGGTGGCGATGTTCATCATTGGCTGCGCGGGCGATGCCAATCCGTATCCGCGGAAGACCATCGAGCTGGCGCGACAGCACGGGCAGGCCCTGGCGGCCGCAGTTGATGCGCCCGCCTCGATGCGCAAGATCGGCGGCCCTCTCAAGTCAGCCCGCGACATCGTCGGCCTGGCCTTCGCGCCTCCGCCAACGCGGGAAGCACTTGAGCTGCAACTCAAGCAAAAAGACATCTTCCGCCAGTGGCAGGCACGAAAGCTCCTGGCCGTAATCGACCGCGACGGCAAGCTGCCATCCGAATATCCTGCGCCGCAGGTCGTGTGGCGCATTGGCAACGACCTGACCTTCATCGCCATGAGCGGCGAAGTGGTGTCCGACTATGCGCTGCGACTCAAGCGAGAGCTGGGCGCAGAGCGCACGTGGGTTGCCGGCTACTGCAACGATGTCTTCGCGTATGTGCCCACGCGCCAGATTCTCCAGGAGGGCGGCTATGAGCCCGTGGATTCGATGATCTATTACGTGCAGCCCGGTCCCTTCGCTCCGTCGATCGAAGAGACCCTTATCGGCAAGATACGCGAACTGGTTGTCAAGGCAGGAGGAAAGCAGCCATGAAACAGAAGATGACCCGCCGCAGTTTCATCGCGGTCGCCACGGCCGCCGGGGTGGCAAGTCAGATTCGGGCGCGGCCGCGCCGGCCGGCAAACCCGCGCTGCTCGGGGGCAAGCCGGTGCGCGCCGAGCCCTTCCCTGCGTGGCCGGTCTTCGACGCCAAGGATGAGCAGGCGATGCTCTCGGTCCTGCGCAGCGGCCAGTGGTTTCGCGGCTATGGGCAGAACGTCACGCGCTTCGAGGAAGCGTGGGCCCAGGCGATGGGCGCCAAGCACTGCATCGCGACGACCAACGGCACCAGCTCGCTGATCGTCGCGCTGATCGCGGTGGGCGTGCAGGCCGGCGACGAAGTCATTCTCCCGCCGTTCACGTTTGTCGCCTGTGTCAACGCGGTCCTCATGCTCAACGCCCTGCCGGTGTTCGTCAACACGGACCTGCGGACGTTCCAGATCGACGCGGCGAAGATCGAGGCGGCCATCACCGAGCGCACGGCCGCGATCATGCCGGTGCATCTCGGCGGCAACGTGGTCGATGTCGATGCCGTGCTCGCCGTGGCGCAAGCACAAGGTGCCCGTCGTCGAGGATGCGTGCCAGGCGCATTTCGCCGAATGGCGCGGCCGGCGCGTGTCGTCGCTTGGCGATGCCGGATGCTTCAGCTTTCAGGCGTCCAAAAACCTCAACAGCGGCGAAGGAGGCGCAGTCTTGACCAGCAGCGACGAGCTGGCCGAGCGGTGCTATGCGATTCATACGAATGGCCGGTCGCGCAAGGGCGGCAGTTGGTGGGGGGCATCGGCGCGCATGGCCAATTTCCGCATGACCGAGTTCCAGGCTGCACTGCTGATGACGCAGATGACGCGACTGGAGGAGCAGGCGCGCATCCGCGAGCGGAACGCGCAATACCTCACCAGGTTGGTCAGCGAGATCCCGGGCATCACGCCGGCCGGGATATACGAGGGATGTACGCGCCACGCCTACCACCTGTACATGTTCCGCTACGACGCGGAGAAGTTCGCGGGCCTGGACCGCGGCCCGTTCCTTCGCGCGCTGGCGGCCGAGGGAGTTCCGATGTATGCCGGATACGGGCCGCTGAACCAGGACCCGTTCATCCGCGGCACGCTGGAGTCGCGCGGGTTCCAGGCGGTCCTCACAAAGCAGCGACTCGCCGAGTGGCACCAGCGCAACAAGTGCCCCGAGAACGACCGGCTGTGCGCGGAGGCCGTGTGGTTCAATCAGCCACAGCTCCTCGGCCCGAAGCGCGACATGGAACAGATCGCCGAGGCGATTGCGAAGATCCAGGCGCACGCGGGGGATCTGGCGCGGGCGTGAGTGCCGCCGGTGCCCTCACCGGCGGAATCCGTCAACTTCCGCCGGTGAGGGCACCGGCGGCACTACTCACTGTCCCGCGCCGCGCTCCAGGTGAACCGCCAGCACCGTGACATCGGCCGGCGTGATGCCGCTGATGCGCATGGCCTGTCCCAGGCTGCGCGGCGTGAACTTCGAGAGCTTCTGCCTCGCCTCATTGCGCAGCCCCGTCACCCGCGCGTAATCCACCCAGGCGGGGATCAGGCGCCCCTCGAGCTGCGCAAAACGCTCGATCTGCTTCTGCTGCCGCGCGATGTAGCCTTCGTACTTGACCAGCACCTCGACGCGGAATCCGATCTCATCGGGGATCATCGCGGCCGCGGGAACCTCTCCCGCGAGCTTCGTCCAATCGCTATCCGCGCGCCGCAGCCAGTCGGCCGCCGCGACGCCGTCAACGCGCTGCTCGCGCAGCAGGTCCATCGCCTGCTCCCTCAGCCGCATCACATTCGCGAACTTCTCCCACCGCGTATCATCCACCAGGCCGATCTCGCGGCCCAGGGCGGTGAGCCGCTCATCGGCGTTGTCGTTGCGCAGGTGCAGCCGGTGCTCGGCGCGGCTGGTGAACATGCGATACGGCTCGATCGGCGGCTTGGTCACCAGGTCGTCGATCAGCACGCCGATGTACGCCTGGTCGCGCCGGAGCACCACATCCGCCTCGCCCCGGCTCAGATAACGCGAGGCGTTGACGCCCGCGATGATCCCCTGCCCGGCCGCCTCTTCGTAGCCGCTGGTGCCGTTGATCTGCCCGGCCAGGAAAAGCCCGCGAATCTTCTTGGTCTGGAGCGTCGAGTGGATCTGGCGTCGGCCAGACCATGTCGTATTCGACCGCGTAGCCGTACCGGAGGATTCTGGCATTCTCCAGGCCCGGGATCAGCCGGACGATCTGCTCCTGCACGTCGGCCGGGCAGCGAGGTGCTGATGCCGTTGCAGTAGACCTCATCGGTGTCGAGACCCTCGGGTTCGAGGAACATGTGATGACTCTGATTGTCGGCGAAGCGCACCACCTTGTCTTCGATGCTCGGGCAATAGCGCGGGCCGGTGCACTTGATCTGCCCGCTGTACATCGGGGCGCGGTGCAGGTTGGCCCGGATAATCCGGTGGATCTCCTCGTTGGTCCCTGACAGCCAGCAGGAAACCTGCTCAAGCGCCGGCCGCCACGTCGATGCATACTCGTTCAGGTACGAGAACGGCGCCGGCCCATCATCGCCCGGCTGCCGCTCGAATTTCGAGTAGTCGACGGAGTCCTTGTGCAATCGCGGCGGCGTGCCGGTCTTGAGCCGGCCCAGTTCCAGCCCCAGCCTGGCCAGCGATGCCGACAGCCCGTGCGCCGGCGGCTCGCCAAACCGCCCGCCTTCGGTCTGCTTCTCTCCCGTGTGCATCAGGCCGCGAAGAAACGTGCCCGTGGTTACGATCACGGCGCCGCAGCGCGTCCGCGTCCCGTCAGCCAGCACCACGCCACAAACGCGCTGCCCCGACCCCTGAGCCCTGAACCCTGAACCCTCTTCCGCCTCGATCTCGACGACCTCCCCCTGCACGATCTCCAGGTTCGGGCATGTCCCCAGCAGCCGCTGAACTTCGGCGGCGTACTTGTACTTGTCGGCCTGCGCCGCGGGCCCCAGACGGCCGGGCCTTTGCTGCGGTTGAGCATGCGAAATTGGATGCCGGTGTTGTCGGTGGCGATGCCCATCAGCCCGCCGAGGGCGTCGATCTCGCGGACCATCTGCCCCTTGGCCAGCCCGCCGATGGCCGGGTTGCACGACATCTGCGCGATGCGCGTGGGGTCGAGCGTAAGCAAGGCCGTGGATGCGCCCAGGCGCGAGGCGGCCCAGGCGGCCTCCGCGCCGGCGTGCCCGCCGCCGATCACGATGATGTCATACTCGCTGCGCATGCTTGCGAGGCTATGCTATGCAGGCCGCGCAGGGTGAGCAAGCAGTGCTGGCCGCCGCTGAGCTTTGACGTGCGCCCGGGCGCAGGGTATCGTGATCGTGTTGGGTTCCCGGCCGCGTCTTGGGCGGGAAAAGTTGATGAATCGCGGGCGTCAAGATGGTCCGGCCTACCGCCGGATGCTTCTGAAATAGATCGGGAGAATCGTATGAATCGCAGGAATGTTTGCACGATGATGGGTTTGGCGCTGGCGTTGTGCGTGGCCGGCGGCTGTGACAACGTGGATCTCTCAACACCCAAGGCCGCCGCCAGGGCACTGATGACGGCCATGCAGGATGGGAACGTCGGTGCCGCCAAAGCCGCCGTGAACGCCACGACTGACAGGGAGAAGGATGCCATCGCGGCGCGGGTGGAGATGGAGTACGCCGCGCTCAAGCTCCAGCGGGCGATGCGTGCCCGATTCGAAGAGGCCAGGAAGGAGAAGGATCCCGACGCCGAGATCAACGAGATGCTCAAGGGCCTCGATGCGGCGGAGGTGAAGATCGACGGAGACACGGCAACACTGACGGGCAAGGGATACTTGAAATTCAGCTTCAAGAAGGTCGGCGGCAAGTGGAGGGTGGAGATGCCGAAGCAGGCCGACGACCCGGCGGAATGCCGCAAGATTGCCAAGGGGCTGGATCAAGTTGCCGCCGACGTCAAGAGCGGGAAGCACAAGACGTTTGACGAGGCCCAGGACGCCGCAAGGAAGGCGACATCGGAGCGTTCGGGTGCCAAGGCGGCACGCACAACCGCGGCGCGGGTGGAGATCATGAACATCAAGACGGCGCTGGACACTTTCGAGATCGATCTGGGGCGCTATCCGACGAATGAGGAAGGGCTCATGGCGCTGGTTGTGGCGCCGGCGGGGAACGAGAAGTGGCACGGGCCGTACATCGAGAAGCTTCCGACAGACCCCTGGGGCCACGCCTACGTGTACCGTTTCCCCGGCGATCATAACAAGAGCGGCTTCGATCTGTCGTCGATGGGCCCCGACGGAAAGGTGGGCGGTGCCGACAACATCGACAACTGGTCGGAAAAGTAGAGCGAGAGCCAGGGCGTGTCCGGCGGCTGAAGCCGCCCCTACAGCTTCTTCTGGATTTCGCAGACCGCCTGGCGGATGCAGTCGAGGTGGGGGTTGATGGAGAGGGCCTTCTGGTAACACTTGAAGGCCTCGCGGATCTTTCCGCGGTGCAGGTGGCAGTGGCCCAGTCCTGCCCAGGCGCCGAAGTGGCAGGGCATGAGCTCGATGCGCGCAGGCAGTCGGCCGCGCAGCGATCGTAGTCCTCCATCATGTAGCGGGCGATGGCGCGCTGGTTATAGGCTTCGGCGAAATCCGGAGATATCTCGATGGCGCGGTTGATGTGCGAGAGGGCGTGGTCGAAGTCGCGCTCGCCCAGGGCCGCGGCGCCGTGGGCCAGCTCGTCGTTGGCGGGCGTGCTGCCACAGCGAAACCAGAATGGACCAGAGCGCGTGCTCCGCCATCTGGTTGGTCATGGCATCGGGATCTTTCAGCCGCAAGGCAAGGGCGGGGATGCAGCACTTTCGGCCAACCAGCGAAAGGGCCAGTGCGGCCACCTTGCGGGCATCGCCATCCCGGCAGGAGAGCAGCGACGTAATTTGATCGGGGTTCCATCGGCGTTTGAGGTGGCCGAGCAGCCCTTCGAGGTCTTTGGCCTCAAGCAGAGGCTTGACCGAAGCCACAAAGTCCACGGGATCAATGCCTATTGAGCCTGACACCGGTAAGAGTCTAGGCAACGGCGCATGACGATTCCACTGACGGGCGTGGCGCCTGGCCGGATTCATCCCCGCGTGGAATCAGGAGATGGCGACGCCGCGGCGCGAGTCGCGCCGAATTCACGGGTGCCAGTCCACGGGCCGGCGGGAGTTGAACTCGACCTCGCGCTCCTGCATGGCAGCGCGCGTGCTCGGGACTGAAAGGCGGCGCATAGTAGCCGCGCTGAACGGTCATCGAATCGCTCAGCTTCCTGGGCTCCCAGCCGGTTTCGGTCTTGGTCGTACAGCCGGCGAACACAACAACAACGACCAACATCAGCCATTTTGTCATATGTGTGGATCCGGTTGGCAAATGGGCCGGGCCGCGTTCACAGGCAAGTCCGACATTTGCTGGGGCGAAGTTATATCCAAATTGGTCAAGTTGTCCATCGTCATCATCTGCTGGCACGAGCCACCAGGATGAAGCTGTGCGAAAAATACGGCCTCAGCAGCCGCTTGAAGGTCTTGAAGAGACTGCGTCTGGGCTGAATCCAGGCGCCCTCAACCACCGAGAAACCGCGGCGTGCAAGCAGGTGGGCGAGGGTGATGGGGTCGTGCCAGTGCGTGTGGTCCTCGTGGACCTGCGGGCGCCCATAACGCCAGATCTTCCAGCTCTGCCCCTGGTAGAAGGGATTGGGCGTGCTGAGAATGAGCACGCCGCCATCCTCGAGGTGGCGCTTCATGTTGCCAAGGAACAGGCCGGGGTTTTCCAGGTGTTCGATCAACTCACCGGCGACGATCGCATCGAATTTCCGGCCGAGGTCCATGGTCTCGACATCGGCGCAGGCGACGGCGAATCCGAGCTTGCACAGCGCCGCAACGCCGGCGGCGTCGATGTCCACGCCAAGCGTGAGCGGGTTGGTTTCGACGATGCGTTTGAAGAGCATGTTGGGCTTGTGCTCGATGCGATCGGGCGAATCCTGTCGCGCCGGCCGGGCATCCACGCAGCCCAAGTCCAGGACATCGCCGCTACGGATGTAGGGCTCGATGAGATCAAAACGGTCGCGCACGGTCTTCTGGAGCATTGCTCGCCGTTTTAGGGTCCGCCGCACGCCTGTCAAGCTATCGCGAATCAAGCCACAGGGGTATGATGAGGTCACCGCGCTGCGACGAGAGGAGCAGGTATGTCGCCGGAATTGTGGGTGGTATTGTGCGCCGCGGGGGTGTTGCTCGTGCGGGCCGGCATGGCGCTGCACGACGGGGGGTCGCTCCGCGCAAGAACTCGGTCAGCGCCATGCTCCGCTCCGCGGCCGACTTCTGCATCGCGGTGCTGTGCTTCTGGGCCGTCGGCGGCGCGCTGCTGCTGTGCCGCAGCAAAGGGGCCATCATCGGCTTAAACGTGTCGATGCTCTTCGGGTCGCCGGCGCAGGGCGCGGGCTGGTTGTTCTTTGGCGCGACGCTGGCCGCGCTGTGCAGCGGCATCGTACCGGGCGTGCTGGCCGAGCGCTCGCGGATCCTGCCGGCGCTGGCGCGTCGGTCTGCCTCGCGGCAATCATCATGCCGGTCGGCGGCTACTGGGCGAAGACGGGGTGGCTGGCGAAGATGGGGTTTCACGATCTCGGCGGGGCGTCGTTCATCCACGTGGCCGGCGGCCTGTGCGCGGCGGTGGGCGCGATTGCCGTCGGCCCGCGAAGCGGCAAGTACAACCGCGACGGCTCGTCCAACGCGATTCCGGGCCACAGCATTCCACTGGCATGCGCGGGCGGGATACTCATGCTGGCAGGCTGGGCGCTCTACCTGGCCGGGCTTGCCAATCCGCTGCTGGCCACCGATCCCATCGGGATTGCGGCGATACATCGCATCGGGCTGCTGGCGATGAACGTGCTTGTGGCGGGTTGCGCCGCCGGGGCGATGGCGATGGTCTTCTGTCAGATGCGATACGGAAAGGGCGATGTTCATCTAATCTACGCATCGGTGCTGGGCGGACTGGTGGCCATCAGCGCCGGCGCGGATGCCATGCCGTCATGGGCCGCGGCGCTGGTCGGCGGCGTCGCGGGAGTGCTCGTGCCGCTGGCGATTCTCTCGATCGACCTGGCGTGGCACATTGATGACCCGTCCAGCGGAATCGCGATTCACGCTGTGGCGGGAGCTTGGGGCGTGCTGGCGGCGGGGCTCTTTGTGCCCGCGGCATCGGCTTGGGCGAAATTGAGGATGATCGGAGTGCAGACGCTGGGCCTGGCGGCGGTGAGCGTGGCGACCCTCGCAGTGGCGGGGATCACGTTCGCAATCGTCGGGCGCGTGTCGCGGCTGCGGATCGGCGAGGCCGACGAGTTCGATGGCCTGGATCTGGCCGAGCACGACGTCGGCGCCTATCCCGACTTCCAGCAAACCACGATCAAGAGCTATCACCTGCGCGAGGCATAGCAACGCACCCGAACGTCAGACCAATCAGCGCCGGCCTGAGCGGGGATTGAAGGCAGGCGACCAGGCGCCCGGCTGATCGATCGCTCGCTGCTGCGTGTATACCGGCTGGACAGCGGGTATTCCGCCGGGGTTGGGATCGGTCGGAGCCCCGGGCAACCCGTAACCGACCGGTCCTGCTCCTGGCGTCATCGAAGCGGTGCCGCCGGGCGTGCTGCGAGTGCGGACGGCCATGCAGGCATCGTTCTGGTCGTAGGTCGCGGACACGGTGGCGCCATCGGGGGGCTCCCAGAAGAAGCGCAGCGTATACGACAACTGGCGCGAGCCACTAACAGGGATCTGCCTGGGCAACCAGTTCATGGGGAACAGGTGCAGCACCTCGCCCTTCTTTGACACGATCTTGATATCGACGTGCCCGAAGACCGGGCCATCCATGCCCGCCTTGCGCGTCACCGTGCCCGAGATGTCCAGCACGCCATCATCCACCAGGACGCGAGGCTTCGAGAGCTCGACAACCTCGGACGGCTGTGCCTTGGCGACGGCCTTGCCTTTGGCCACGAGATCCACCGGCCCGACCGCACACCCACCCAGCAGGCTGATTGCCATGCCGGTCAACATGATTGGGAGCGAGCATCGCATAAGAAACCTCCTTCGGCCATTATACCTCAGCATCGCGTTTGTTGCCTGCCTTCGAAGTCGGTATTCTGGCACACAGACCATGAGGCGATGGAACAGACTGATCGTGCTGCTGGTTTCGATCTCGTCGGCGTGTCGGGCCGGCCCGGCGACAAGGCCATTTCCCGGCGTTGTCTATCGCGAGGAGGTCCGCCCGAGCCCGCCGCTGCGCCTGTTTATCGTCAACATTGATCTGGGTCAGGCGGAACTGAAGCTCAAAGTCGCGCGGGAACCATTACCGGACCTGACGGGACCGTGGAATTGCCTGCTTCGGCCCACCAGCGAGCTGGCGGCCCAAGAACGTCTTGCCGTGGCGGTGAACGGCGATTTCTTTGCCGCCCGGGACAAGATTCGCGTGGGCAGCAGGGATTTCGCGTATTACCGTAACAATCGCGCCTATCCGATCGGCCCGGCCGTCAGCGACGGCGTAGTGTGGAACAAGGGCAAGGGAGAGTGGTGCGCGCTGGTGGTGCGCAAGTCGGGCAAGGTCACCATCGGCTCGGCGCAGACGCTGCCGGAAGATGCCGAGCAGGTGGTCGGCGGGAACATGCTGCTGGTGGTCGATGGCAAGGCGGCCGCGGGTGACAAGACACTGGCGCCGCGAACGGCCGCCGGGATCGATCGCGCAGGCAAGCGGCTGATTCTGCTGGTGGTCGACGGCCGGCGGGAGGGGTGGAGCGTCGGGATGACGACGGGCGAATTGGCCCAGGAGATGGTGAAACTCGGCTGCTGGAACGCGATCAATCTCGACGGGGGCGGGTCGACGACGCTGGTTATTCGGGATCCCGGCAGCGGGCGTATGGAAGTGGTCAATCGGCCCAGCGACGGCAATGACCTGCCCATCCCGCTGAGCGTGGAGCGGTCGGTGGCGAACGTGCTGGGGGTGAAGGTGGAGCCGTAGCCTCTGCTCCGCTCCGCCGTCCCGTGCTTATAATGGACAGCGATGAGACTTGATGCGGGACAGATCGAGGTGATGGACGACGCGATGGCGGAGGTATTGCGTCGCAAGACGCCGGCCGAGCGGCTGGCGATCGCTCATGGCATGTGGCGTTACGCCCGGCAGCTTGTCGAAGCCGGCGTCCGCTGGAGGCATCCGCAGTGGGACGACCGTGCCGTGCGAGAGGAAGTGGCGCGGAGGCTGTTGCATGGATCAGAATGATCTGCTGCGTTACCTGGTGGATGTGCTGGAGCGGCTCGGGTTGCGGTATGCCGTCACGGGATCGCACGCGAGCATGATCTTCGGCGAGCCGCGATTCACTCACGACATCGACGTCATTGTCGAACTGACCCCCGCGACTCTGCGCGATTTCTGCCAAGCTTTCCCCGAAGCCGACTTCTACGTCAGCGACGAAGGCGCCCGCACCGCGTCCATCCAAGGCGGGATGTTCAACATCATCCACCCGGAGAGCGGCCTGAAGATCGACGTGATTGTGCCGGGAGACGAGGCTGGCAGGCAAGAGATCCGCCGCGCCGTTCGCGCTCTAGCCTTCGGCGGGCGCGAGGTCCAGTTTGTCTCGCCCGAGGATCTCATACTCAACAAGATGGCGTACTACCGCGAAGGTGGCTCCGAAAAACACCTGCGCGACATCACCGGCGTGCTCAAGGTCAGCGGCGATCGCGTGGATCGCGCCTACATCGCCGACTGGGCCGAAAAACTCGGACTGACTGAAATCTGGCAGGCGATCCTCAAACGGCTGTCGTGAAGTAACGGATGGCGAATTGATTCAGGATCGAAGCCAGCCAGAGATTCCACCTCGCGTGCTGAATGGTGACCGCCGGCATGATGATGACCTTCCCGTCAGCCCACTCCGCCCGGGTCTTTTCCTGGCACCAGTCAACGAATTCCTCTTCGCTCATCGGCCGGCCGGGATGGGCCTGCGCATCGTCGGCATCGATTAACTCGACGGAGTTGGGCAACAATGACATCATTCACCTCGCTCCAATTGTACCACCGAGCCCGTATTCCTTCCATTTCCTGATCACAAGCTCTTTCGTCGCCTCATCCATCTCCATCTCCGCCGGCCAGCGGCGCACCTTGCCTTCGGCCGGCAACTTCTCCGTCGCATCGAAGCCGATCTTGCTCCCCACGCCAAGGTCCGGCGAGGCGTGGTCGAGGATATCCACCGGGCCGTGCGCGAACTCGGTGTCGCGCTCCGGGTCGCAGTTGGCGAAGAGATGAAAGAGCACATCCTGTTCATCCTGCACGTTCACGTGCTCATCCACGACCACGATGAACTTGGTGAAGGACATCTGCCCCGCGCCCCAGATGGCGTGCATCACGCGCCGGGCCTGGAACGGATACTCCTTGCGAATCTTCACAAACGCGCAATTGTGGAACGCGCCGCTGATGGGCAACGAGTAATCCAGGATGTCCGGCACGATCATGCGCAGGAGGGGCAGGAAGATCCGCTCGGTCGCTTTGCCGAGGAAATAGTCTTCCATGAGCGGCTTGCCGACGACGGTGGCCGGGAAGATCGGGCCCTTTCGATGGGTGATGGCGGTGACGTAGAAGGCCGGATACCAGTCGGCCAGCGAGTAGAAACCCGTGTGATCGCCGAAGGGCCCTTCGAGCAGCTTCTCGCTGGGATCGACGTAGCCTTCGACGACGATCTCGGCGTTGGCCGGCACTTCCATGTCGATCGTGCGGCACTTGACCAACTCGATGCCGCCGCCGTTGAGGAAGCCAGCGAAGAGCAGTTCCTCGATCCCCGGCGGCAGCGGCGCGGTGGCCGCGTAGGGCAGCACGCTTTCGCCGCCGAGGACGATGGCCAGCGGCATCTTCTCGCCGCGTTTCTGCCACAGGCGAAAATGCCGCGCGCCGTCGTGGTGCATGTGCCAGTGCATGGCGCACTTGCGCGGGCCGAACACCTGCACGCGATACATGCCGATGTTGCGCGAGCCGTCGATGGGGTTGCGGGTGAAGATGCCGCCGAGGGTGAAGTACCGGCCGGAGCCGCGCTCGCTTACTCCCGCCGCAGCCTGCGGATCGAAGACTTGGCCGCTGTCCAGGTCCCCATCTTTCGGCCAGCACTGGATGATCGGCAATCGCCCCAGGTCGGCCGAATCGCCTTCATGCACCACCTGCTGGCAGATACCCGACCGCACGCTCTTGGGCGGATAGCCGGCGATGCGAATCAGCTCGGGGATCTTCTTCATCTTTTCCAGCAGCGTCGTGGGCATTTCGGGCTTGAGAAGCTGCTGCACCCGGCCGGCCAGTTCTTCCAGCGATGCGCTGCCCAGCGCCTGGTTGATCCGCCAATAGGAGCCAAACGTGTTGATGGCCACGGGCATGTCGCTGCCTTCGACATTCTCAAAGAGCAGCGCCTTTCCGCCGAGGTTCGCGGCGTAGCTCTTGTCCAGCTCGCGATGGCCGTGGGGCGCTGGAAGCAGGCAGGACCGGCGGGCGATCTCGGAGATCTCCAGGATCGGCGAGACGCGCGTCTTGATGCGGGCCAGTTCGCCGCTGTCCTCCAGCAGCGTGAGAAACTCGGAGAGCGTGGCGCTGGGCATGGGAAAAGGGTATAGGGGATGGGGGGCGGGGTCTAGGGTTTGGGGAAATGACGAATGATGAATTCCGAATGTCTAATCAAATCCGAATGACGAATGACGAAATCCGATGGCGTCCGGAGTGATCTTCATTCGGCATTCGGAATTCGTCATTGATTAGACATTCCGTCATTGGTCATTAGGCATTCAGTCGTGGCACAACCGTTGACCGGATCGGATGTAAAGGATGTAGAGTCCACCGCAATCGCGTCGTGGCGAAAGTCTTGATAGATGGAGGCTCAGTGACACGAGCAGCTCTCGGTATTGCTATCTTGACGGCCTCGCTGGTTGTTTTGGCATCGGCGGCGGAGGCGCCGGCCGTGGCGCCCAAGCCATTCGTCGAGGCGATGCTCTCGGCGCGATCCGCGCCCAAGACGGGTGACGGTTTCACGCCGTTCGTCAGCCAGGTCATTCGAGGCGAGACGGCGGCGCAGCGCATCAGCGTCGATGTGTCGGCCGTGCAGGACCTCTGGCTGGTCAACACGCATGCGGGCGATGGCAATGACCGCGATCTGTGCGTCTGGGGCGAGCCGGTGCTGATCGCCAGGGATGGGAAGAAGGCGCCGCTGACGGGCGCCCCGCTCGTGCGCGAGCAGCATCCAGGGCACTATCTCCAGTTCAACAAGGCGCGGGACAACAAGCCGTTGGTCATCGGCGAGCAGACGTTTGCCACGGGCATTCTGGGTGCAGGCCGAGGCGCGGCTGCACTATCGGCTGGATAAGAAGTACACGCGGTTTGAGGCGACGATCGGCCTGGATCCCAGCGCCGGCCAGCGCGGCAGCGCGATCTTCAAGGTAATGGACCGGGGCGACAATCGGGAAATCTGGCGGCAGCTCGAGGCCGACTACCCGATGCAGACGGACTGGATGCTCCAGGACCTGGGGTTGGATGCCTGGAAATGGCTCGAATCCTCGAAGTCGATTGAGCTTGAGAAGAAGATGATCGAGTCGGCGCTGAAAGAGCTGACCGATTCGCCGAAGCTCAAGGCTGAACTGGCTGCCCTCGTCGCTTCCAAAGCCGAAGGAACCGATCCACGCTGGCTGACTCTCTACGTCAACGCCTGCGAGGCTCGCCGCGCAGCGGCTGCGCGCCTGGCCGCCAAATGGCAGACGATCGTCTTCACCAAGCACCACATCATGGGCGGCTCGCATTACGCCTACACCGAGGCGCAGAGCGATGCCCAGTCCGAGCGCACGTTCGTTCCTGGGACCGCGCTGTGCATGCTTGAGTTCAACGGCACCAGCGCCAGCGTCAAGACGCTCATCGAGGACAAGAACGGCGTCATCCGCGACCCGGAAGTCTCGTGGGATGGCAAGCGCATCCTCTTCGCCTGGAAGAAGGATGACCGCAAGGATGACTATCACCTCTATGAGATGGAAGCCGCATCCGGCAAGGTGCGCCAGATCACCGAGGGCCTCGGCTACGCGGATTACGAGCCGGCTTATCTGCCCAACGGCGACATTATCTTCAACTCGTCGCGGTGCGTGCAGACGGTGGATTGCTACACGACCGAGGTGTCGAACCTCTACACCTGCGACATCAACGGGAAATACCTGCGCCGCTTGTGCTTCGACCAGGTTCACACAAACTTCCCGACAGTGTTGAATGACGGCCGGGTCGTCTACACGCGCTGGGAGTACAACGATCGCGGCCAGGTCTTCGTGCAGGGCCTGATGCAGATGAACCCCGATGGCACCGGGCAGAGCGAGTTCTACGGCATGAACAGTTGGTTTCCCACGACGCTGCTGCACGCGCGCGTCATCCCCGATTCGCATAAGCTGGTGGCCGTCGCGTCCGGACATCATACTCGCCAAACCGGCAAGTTCGTCATCATCGACAGCTCCAAAGGCCAGCAGGAAAACACCGGCGCTCAGCTCGTAGCACCCGTTCGGCCGACGGAAGCCGTGCATGTCGATGCCTACGGCCAGGATGGCGATCTCTGGCAATACCCCTATCCGCTGAATGAGAAGCAGTATCTGGTGACCTACACGCCGTATGGCTGGACCAAGCAGCCAACGATCTTCGGCGTCTATTTCATGGACATCGACGGCCGGCGCGAGCTGCTGGCCAGCGACGCGAAGACTTCCTGCAACCAATCGGTTCCGCTCGCGGCCCGGCCGATGCCGCCAGTTCGGCCCAGCGTTGTCGATTATCGCAAGAAGACCGGCACCTACTACATGCAGGATGTTTACGCCGGCCAGGGCTTCGAGAATATCCCGCGCGGGACGATCAAGAAGCTGCGCGTGATCGCGTTGGATTACCGCCTGGCGCTCATCGGCTCGAACGGCAACGGCGGGCCGGCCGGCGGCGCGATGATCGCCACGCCCGTGGCCATCGGCAACGGCGCGTGGGATACGAAGATGGTGCTCGGCGATGCAACCGTGCATGAGGATGGCTCGGCGTTTTTTGAGGTGCCCGCGCGCACGCCGGTGTATTTCCAGGTGCTGGATGAGAAGGGATACATGGTGCAGTCGATGCGCTCGTGGTCAACGCTCATGCCGGGCGAGAACGCGGCGTGCGTCGGCTGCCACGAGACCAAGAGCACGGCGCCCCTCTCGCAGCGCAAGACATACGCCATGATCCGCGGGTCGGAAAAGCTGGCCGAGTTCTATGGTCCGGCTCGCGGATTCAGTTTCCCCAAAGAGATCCAGTCCATCCTGGACAGGCATTGCATCAAGTGCCACAGCAATCGCGAGGCAACGCGCAAGGGGACGGTGGCTGCGGCAACCGTCGGCATGGATATCGACGTGAGCCAGGCGACGAAGATCATGGGACTCGAGGAGCAGTGGCTCTTCACCGCCGTCAACCCCGGCAACGGCTGGGAAAAGCCCGGCTTCGGCGCCTCGAAATGGAAGAGCGGCAAGGGTGGCTTCGGCACTCCCGGCACGCCGGCCGCCGGCAAGATCAACACGCTGTGGAACACGGACGATGTGTGGATTCGGCGGACGTTTGACCTCCCGGCCGAGGCAAAGGACCGCAAGGTAGTCGTCTGGTGCTCGCACGATGAGGACATCGAAGTCTACATCAACGGCGTGATGGCGGTCTGCGAGCAAGGGCATATCACCAAGGGCAGGGCCTTTGCGCTCACGCCCGAGGCCGCCAAGACGATCAAACCCGGGCAGAATACGATCGCGGTGCATTGCCATCAGACGACGGGCGGCCAGTACATTGACGTGAGTCTCCTGGCGCTCGCGAACACTCCCGCGCCGCGGCCGCCGGCCGTGCTGGCAGAGGGCCAGCCCAAGCCGTTCAGCCTTCTGGGCATCGAGAGCGTTGATGCCGGCGCAAAGCGCAAGTGGAGCGATTCGTATCTGTCCTTCACCGCGGCATCGGTCGGCGGGAAGGATGCCGCACGCGGCTATCCCAATCCACTGGTACACTGGATTCACGCGCAGTCAACGCCGCCGGTGCAGCCCCCCTACTCGACCGGGGCGGCGTGCAGCAGCCTGATGAAGTTGCTGGAGGCCGGACATTACGACGAGAAGCTCTCGCGCGAGGAGCTTGAGAAGATCGCGTGCTGGATCGACCTGGCCGTGCCCTATTGCGGCGATTACACCGAAGCCAACGCGTGGTCGGCGACCGACTGGAAACACCACGAGCGGCTGGCGGAGAAGCGAAAATACCAGGAGGAACTGGAGCGGAAGGCGATCGAGGAGTATGTGCGGGAACGACAGGGATCGCATTGAGGCGATTCAGCCGAGTTCGACAATGAAGCCTATGCGCGAATCGCGGCCGCGTAACTGCAAGAGCGACATCGCCTCAATCAGGTCCGTGAATTCCCGTCCGAGTCTCTTTGCGATGTCGGTTCTGATCGCGCCGTTCAGATCGATCATGACGTCGGCCGGAACGTCGCCGCCCCAGAACCGCACGTCATCGGGAATCACAATCGTCTCATACCAGCCGATAATGGCCGCACAGTCTTCACAGAGCTTTGTCCGCGCGTGGCCCCGCGCATGGAACGGCAACCGGACGAAATGTCGTCCGGATGTGATCTGTATTTCGTGCTGACACCGATCACCACGAGGCGGTTGTCCGTGCCACCCCGTGGATCGAACAGTTCTGGCTGCACTATCTCGGCATCAGGCGTGATGATGACGGCAGGATGAAGCTGACGGGGGCCGCCCGGCGTTCGCAGATAGGCTCCCACAATCCTCCCCAATCGGTAGTCCGCTCGCGCAGGCATAGCGGTCCTCATCTGGCGGCACGGGGCCGAAACGGCATATGGTCAGGGACCTGTGCCGCAATGGCGGGTGGCAACGTGGCACGAGCAGCTCGCAACAGTGCTGCCAGCGGCACGGCGTTGCTGTTCGGATCGCGCGACGAGCGTTTCCGGCGCAATGGCGCGGAACTTCGCCTTCGAATCGCAGGTTTGGTGCTTGGGGACATATCTGAATTGTAGCGGAGTGCGGTGCGGCACTCAAACAGGTCTTTGCGCGGAAGCATGGAAGCTCTTCTACGGACTGAAGCCCGCGCTGCGTACGGCCGCAACAAGCCCCCGCACCCAATGTACGAATCTCCAGAGGCTCGGCTCATGAGACATCGCATACGAGAGTTCACCCGTCGCGGTTTCCTGAAGAGCACGGCAGCGGCCGGCGCGGCGATAAGCATCGTCCCATCCAACGTTCTCGGCGCGGAAGGCAAGTCGCCGCCCAGCGAGACCTTCGCGGCCGCGCTGATCGGCTGCGGCGGCCAGGGCGGCGAGGACCTCAACAGCTACATCAAGGCCTATGGCGGCGACTACCGCTTGGTGGCCGCCTGCGATGTCGATAAAGGCCGGCTGGCCAACGTGCGTAAGAACGTCAAGACCTTCGGCGAGGGCGTGGTCGGCGTGGAACTCTACACCGATTTCCGCCGCGTGCTGGAGCGCAAGGACATCGACGTCGTCAGCATCGCCACGCCGCCCGGCTGGCATGCACTGATCAGCATCGCCGCCGCGCAGGCCGGCAAGGATATTCTCTGCGAGAAGCCCATGACGCGATTCATCGCCGAGGGCCGGGCGGTGGTCAACGCCGTCATGCGATACAAGCGCGTCTTCCAGATCGGCACCGGCGGGCGCTTCGGCGCGTTCAACAGCATCCACAGCAAACTCACGCACAAGATCATGCGCAGCGGCCTGCTGAACCCCTGTCCGGCCGTTTTCATCCAGCGCGGCGGATATCCGGTGAAGGGCTACTGCGGCCGGGTGAATCTGGAGCCGCAGCCGATTCCCGCGAGCCTCGACTGGGACATGTACTGCGGCGCAGCGCCGCTCCGGCCATTCAACGGCCATCGCTTCGGCTGGAGCCACCGCTACTACTGGGATTACGAAGGCGGGAGTCTGGCCGACTTCACGCAGCATTACACCGATCCGTTCCAGTGGATTTACGGGAAGGATGATACAAGCCCCGTCGAAGTGGAGGCGCTGGCCGCGCCGGCCCATCCCGAGGCGTGCGGGCTGTGGGCGTGGGCCGAGCTGAAATATGCCGATGGCCTGACGCTGGTGCTCGATGGCAAGGAGTGGGGCCCGCGCTACGACCGCAAGCCGGAGCGGCGCATCCAGCTCAGCGACCTGAGCCCGGAGAATCAGAAGAAGATCGAGGCGATGCCCGAACCCAAGATGCTGTCGTTCGTGGAGGCGGTGAAGACGCGCGGGCTGTCGGCCGGCCACGCCGAAGCGGCGCATCGCGCGGTGACGATCGCGCATCTGTCAAACATCGCCATCCGGCTCGGGCGGAAGATCAAGTACGACCCGGTGAAGGAGCAGATCGTCGGCGATGAGATCGCCAACCGGCTGGTGTATCAGCCGATGCGCGCGCCGTGGCATGTGTGAGCAGTTGCCAGTTGTTAGTTGCCAGTTGCCAGTGGAGGAACAGTCATGCCGACCGTTGAAGAGATCAAGTTGCTGGCGGATCAGATCCCCGATCCGGATAAGAACGGGACGTATGTGAATCTCGATGATGCGAAGATCGCGCAGATCGACAAAGCCGTCGCCGAGCTGCAGAAAGGCGGGCGACAGGCGGTGCTGGCGATCATCGACATGCTCGTCGAGCCGGGCAAGGGCAATGACATCAAGGCGCATTGGCGCTGCACCTGCTGGCCGTGAAGACGACCGCGCCGGGCGAAGAGAAGGCTCGGGCCAAGCTGGCGGCCGTCATCGCGTCGCAGATTGGCGGCGACCGGCCCAAGGCGGTGCAGCAATATCTGATTCAGGAGATTCAGTGGGTTGGTGGCAAGGAGACTGCGGAGACACTTGGGAAGGCGCTGCTCGATCCGGCTTTGTGCGATGATGCAGCGCGTGCGTTGGCGGCCATCGGCGACGGCGCGGCCGAGCAGTTGCTCGCCGCGCTGCCCAAGGTCCAGGGCCGCAGCCGGCTCAGCATCATCGACAAGCTGGCCGTGCTGAGGTACGAGAGGGCGGCCGAGGCTTTCAAGCAGGCGCTGGGCGACGCGGATAGCGACATCCGCATCGCAGCCGCGTGGGGAATCTCGCGCATCGGCGATGCGTCGGCGGCCGAGGCGCTGCTCAAATGCGCCGAGGCGCACGAGGGTTGGGAGCGCAACAACGAAACGGATGCGTGCGTCGCCCTGGCCGAGAAGCTCGCCGAAGCCGGGAAGAAGAGCGAGGCGGCGGCGATCTATGCGCATCTTCAGCAGACTCGCACGGAATCGTCGGAGCGTCACGTGCGCGAGGCGGCGGAACGCGGGTTGGCGGCGGTGAAATAGTGTTCGGAGTTCCGGTTCGGAGTTCCGCGTTTACGCGGTCTGTGGTCGCTCCAGACCGCGTAAACGCGGAACTCCGAACGACGCGGAACTCCGAACAAGGAGGCTCGTGATGCGAACGACACGTGCCATCGTGGCTTGGTATATCCTCTGCTCCAGCATCACCACATGGGCGGCCGAAACAACCTGGTTGAAGGTCGCCGAATCCGCCACGGGCCAGCGTACCGGCTCGGTCATGCTCTATGCGCCGGACCTGAAGCGCATGATCCTGCTCGGCCCGGCGAAGGATGCGGCGTTCGTTCAGTCGTTCGACCCGACGACGAGGAGTTGGGCCGACGTCACGACGGTCGCGCCACCTCTGAAGCAGTTCAACCCGTATTACCAGGCGGCGTACGACCCGGCCACGAAGAGCATCTTCTGCCTCACCGGCGGGAACATGCTCTACTGCCTGAGCTTGGCCGAGAACAAGTGGAACAGCCTCGCGCCATCCCCCGAACTGGAGGGCCTGAGCTGGCACACGATGGCCTGTGACCCGCAGGCGCGCGACTGGTCGTCGTCGGCGCGGATAAGAAGGCCGGGAATGTCGGCTGGTGCCGCACGGTGGTTTATGACATCGACGCGGGAAAATGGAGCCGGCTCGATGTCGGCGATGAGAAGACCGCCCGGGAGCACCAGGAGCTGGTCGCGCTGAAGGAAGCGACGATCGACCTGGTTGGCCGGATACGTCTGGCGTGGTATCGCGATCCCGCCGGCGCTGGCAGCGAGACCGATCGCGCGGATGTCGCCGGCATGTGCGCCAAGCTCGCGAAGATGCCGCAGGCCGGTGCGTTCGCCGCCATCACGCAGATCGGCGCGATGGCCGGTGAGAAGAAGATGCTCGACGCGCTCAAGGCCGCGCGGCAGCTTCAGCGCGGCATCGAGGAGGCGGCCGAGGCGCAGTATCCGGTCCCTTGTTCGCGGCGAAACTCGCCACTGGCGTTCGATGCCAAGAACAACGTCTTCGTGCTCTTCGGCGGCGATCATGAGGATTACCTCATGGACGACACATGGGTGCTCGACCTGGCGAAGAAGAGTTGGAAGCGCGCCAAGCCCCAGCAGTCGCCCAGCCCGCGCGCCGGCCACGCGCTGTTTGCGCTGGGCGATGGCGTGGGCTTGTACGAAGGTTACATCCAGAGCAACAGCCTGGACTATGGCGCGGGGCCATCCGCAGCCATCGATCCGATCCAGCTTTGGCGCTATGACGCCAAGCTCGACCAGTGGAATCTGCTGGGCCAGGGGCCGGTGGTGAAGAAGGGCGCGACGAGCGGCCCCGTTCCGTCCGGCGAGTTCTATGGATATTCGAGCGACTGCTTCTCGCCGCCGCCGATCGCGGCCGACGAGCAGGGGCGAATCGTCCTGGAGAATCAGCCCGGCCGCTCCTGGAAGACGACGCCAGCGCGGACATTCATCTTGCAGCCTGATGTAACGAAGACCGACGCCGAAGCGATGGCGAAGCTCGCCCGGCCGGCGAACGAGCGGCTCTATCGCACCGGTAGTTTCCCGGCCAGTTTCTGCGAAGTCGCTAATGAGCCGGCCGCGCCGGACTTGCAGAACCTGCCCGAGAACCAGTGGGTGAAGCTGCCGAAGGCGCCGCGTAACCCCTGCGAGGGCTGCCGCCAGCGCGACTGGGGCACGGCCGTCTGGGATTCCGATCGCGAGCAGATTCTGCTCTGGGGCGGCGGCCATTGCGTGCGCTCTTCGAGTTCCGTGGTCCACTGGTCGCCGGCATCCGGGCGGCTTGTCGAGAGCTACGACGCCGACGAACCTTACGGCGGCAACGGCGGCGGCGGGTTCGATTCCACCCTGCTGAACCGGCCATGGGTCAGTGTCCACAACTACAACCACTACGCCTACGACCCCAAGTGCAAGCTGATGGTCGCCGTGCGCGGATATCTCTACGACCCGCAGCGCATGGACTGGCTGCGCATGGAGCCGATGCCCACGCCTTTCACGTTCATCTGGGGCAGCACGGTCGTTGAGACCAGCCCGCACGGCGCAGTGGCCTGGGCGCGGAGCGCAACTCGGAGAGTTTCGGCCTGTGGCTCTTCGATCGCGAGAAGGGCTGGAGCGAGCTGGAGGTGAAGGGCATGAAGCTGCCGGCATGCTGGTGCGACTCGCACGGCATGGTCTATGACAGCAAGCGCGACCGCATGGTCTTCAGCAGCATCGGCGGCTCCTACGAAAAGGGCAGCAACGGCACATACCTGGCCTATGACTTCAAGACGGCGACGCTTTCCCCCATCTCCCCGGCCAATGCTGAACTGAACAAGACGCACACCGGCCGGGAGATGGCGTATCTGGACCACGCCGACTGCATCCTCACGGGCGAGCTCTGGCCGAGGTCGGAGGAGAAAAACGTCAAGCGATACACGCGGGTGTATGACTGCGCGAAGAACGCCTGCTATCTGCTGGATGCCGGGCCGGTGGCCGACAGGCATAGCTGCGGGTGGATGTACGATGCGAAGCGCAAGCTGGCATACGTGCTCAGCTATCGCGGCGAGGTGTGGGCGATGCGGTTCGAGCCGAAGACGGCGAAGCTGAGGGAGAAGGTGCCGGCGGAGTAAACGAGTGTCGGAAGCGGAAGCGGTGAGGGCCTGCCCTGCGATGGGGCGGGCGCTGACGGTGGTTTTGTGTGGGTGCGAGCACCATGTCTTGTATGTTACGAACGCGGCGGGTTGGATGTTGTGCTGAAGGGCCGGGGAGAAAAATCGCTTCTTCGGGGTGGTTGCGGGTGGGGCGGACATAAGTATTATCCTTAGCGGTAGTTAGCGATCCGTTCGCATTCAGGCACCTATATATATCCCGGAAAAAGCGACACAAACCGACACTGAACCGACACCCAACCGACAACCGACCGACACCCGAGTGACACCCAACCGACACCCTAGTGACACGACATGGGGTGGGAGGGGGAGGCAGTGCGCGGTGCCCGGCCGATCGAGCGCGGACGGAGGGCGCGGGTGGCGCGGCTCGACGGCGCGGCGTCGAGATGCCACTGCATCTCGGGACTGGAATGGCCAACTGCGGCAAACAGCATCGTACACCTTTCCACGAGGGACATACGCCGCCCGGGGCGGATGCGCCGGCGGCGCCTCGCTATATCATCCCGTCGTGTTGCACAAAGCGGTCACCGAATGCGCAACATCGCGCAACGCCCTGGCGGTTTTTCGGGGAAAGACAGTGGTCTTTCGAACCGGGCTGAAAAGATTTGCGCAACGCCGTGTGGCGGCATGCGCGGCGCCTTCGTGCAAAATCGTGGTGAGCGCCCGCTCGGGAAGGGCGGACGCTGACGCTTCCGCTTCAGATTGATCCGGCGTAGGATGCCTGCTGTGATGGGTAGCACGGGCACAATCAAGCGACGACGATGGCGCGGCCGAAAACTGTGGATGCTGGCGGCACTGTTGGGTTTCGTGCTTGTCGTGCGGCTTATCTGGGGCTGGTGGGTATGGCGGGAACTGGATCGGCAACTCGCGGAAATCCGCAAGCGCGGCGAGCCGGTGGCGGCCGCGGATGTGGTGTATGAGGATGTACCCGATGCCGAAAATGCGTGGACGCTTCAGTTGGCCGCGGTGCAGGCAATCGTCAAAGATTGCCCCAGCAGTAGCAATATCACTTACGAGCACTATCCCCCATATCCCGAAGCGTGGATGAAGCTGGCCAAGGCATCGGAGCAAGCAAACCAAAGGGCTTTTTCGTTGCGCGCCGGGCAAGATCGCTATCGCGTGCGCAGTTCAGGCGCACTCTGACTTCGCCCGTATGGCAATCCGGCCTCACAAACGTAAGTGGCGCCGGTTCGCTGGGAAATGCACTAAAAGACGGGGCCATCTACGCGCACCTCGTGGGCAACGATGCCGAAGCGATCGAACGAATTCTCGACACGCTGCACGTGGCCAGCTCGCTGAGGAGGGACGATTTCGCAACCGCGCAGTTGGTTGCGGTCGGGGTGGATGCCAAGGCCTGCAGTTCCGCTCAGATCATCGCGCCGGGCCTGCCTTTGAGTGCGGCTGCGGCCTCGCAACCAAGCACACGAGACCGAGTCCAGCGCCTCATCGGGCAGCTTCTGGATGAAGCACTGCTGTGGGACGGAATGCGCCGGGCGCTGATCATGGATCGACTGGAGATGATAGACAGCATCGCCTTCTGCTCCAAAGGCACATGGGCAATCCGACCACTCGCCGACAGGGAGATCATCCGCAACCTGAGCAGCTTCAGGGGCGCAATGGAAGCGAGCGGATGCCGTGACTGGCCGGCCATGCAGGTCGTCTTCAAGCGGCGCGGGGTGCAGCCCGAGGAGCCGCCACTGCGTTCACTTTTCGGCAAGGGCGGCGGACCACCGATACCTCGCTACTCGCGTTGGCTTTGGCTCGGCGGTCTTGACAGCAGGGCTCTCCTACACATAGCTGTGCGGGCAGTCGCCGATGCCGAGCCACCGCGTTGTCTTTGGCGTGCCAGCTCTACCGAGCTGATCGCGGACGCTGGCCGGAGCGGCTGGCGGAGTTGGTTCCCACGTATCTGCCAGCGGTCCCTGCGGACCCTTTCCGTGGCAATGCCCCGATGGGATACGTAGTCCTCAAGGGGCGATTGCCGGGTGGCGGTGATCGGCCACTGATCTGCTACGGCGCGGCGCGGATATACCGATAAGCGACAAGCCGATGTACGGATGGCAGCCTGGGCCACGGGCTGCGTTTGGCGAGTATCTGCGGCAGTATCGGGATATCGCGAGATTCGCCCCCACCGCTTCACCGAAAGCTGTTGACGACGATCCAAAGAAACTCGACGCACCAGGGAAGCAGTCCAAGCAGGGCAATAACGGCGAACAACCATGATCCCGCAAGATACAGGAGCCATGGCAGGGCAGCTTCCCAGCCGCTGCGCCGAACGCGCGTGATCCATTGCCCCAAGCGCAAGATCGCGCCGACCGTGCCCGCGAGAAGACTCAGCACTCCAAGGACCAACACGGGGATATTGCTGGCCAGCGGGATGTCGTATGAGCAGAGCAACGCCTGGACTGCCCCGAGCGGCGCGGCCAGCAGCAGAAGATTGAGGGGTGCTATCGCGTAACAGGCAATGACGCTGGCTCGTTCATGCCGGGCGCGGGATTGCTGCGGCATGCGGAAGGCGCAACCCGGCGCGGCCACAATGAGAAATGAGAGAAACACGAGCAGCACGGGCAGCACGCCGGAAATGGTCGCCCCCGCGCACCACGGGACCAGTACATCGACAGCCCACGCCTTTACCTGGCCCATGACGTAATGGCTTTGTTGAATCGCGAAGAATGAATGCCCACTGCTCACCACAACCGCGGCCACAAACGGACCAACCAGTGCGATACTCAATACGACGGCCGTAATCCGGCGAAACACCCGAGCGGCGTCAACATCCTGTTGCTTCGCGGCCTCGTTGGCGAGTTTCCGGCTTCCGATGGTCACCAACCACACCGTCTTGAGATAAGCGCGCACGCGCCCGATCTCGCGCCGATGTGCCCAGGGGAATGCACTGACCCTCAGCGCCGCCCGGTTCAACGGTCTGCCCGCATTCGCTGCACCGGTCGCTGGCCGCGCCGCGCAGGTCATAGCCGCAGTTGGGGCAGAGGAGCGCATCATCGTCGGAGGCAACGTCGGGCGGCGAGGAAGGTTGCGGGGCGTTCGTCATGGGCGGCGGCCGTCCAAGAGCAGTCTCATGGCAGGTATCCCTCGAAGTCCTTCAGAATGCTCGTCATCGTCCTGGCGGATGATCAGCATTCCCTTGCAGCTTCCCGCTTGACGCCGCGGATGGCGCGGCTTGCTGGGAACGATCTTGGCCACGGGGCGGTCTTGTTCAGTCAGCACGATCTCGTCGCCGGGCTTGAGCATTCCAACGAGCTGCGACAGCTTCGCCCCCGCTTCCTCGATCGGCAGTGTGTGTGACATAAGGCTTCTCCGGTTCCGCCAAGGCTATTGTACTACCCAGACGATGAATGTCTGCCCCACCGCCAGACCGGACCGCCGGTGAGGGCACCGGCGGCACTTGCTCAATCGAAAATCGAAACTCAAAAATCGAAAATCCCGTCACTTCCCTTCCTGCCAGTTCTTCCCCCAGCCGATCTCCACCTTCAGGGGCACCTTGAGGCTCATGGCCGTGACCATCTCGTGGCGGATCATCTTCGTCTCCTCTTCGACCGCGCTGGCCGGCGTCTCGAAGACCAGTTCGTCGTGAATCTGAAGCAACAGCTTGCTCGGATGACTGCCCTGGCGCAGGCGGTCGTGGATGAGCACCATCGCCTTCTTGATCAAATCCGCGGCCGAGCCTTGCACCACGCTGTTGATCGCCATGCGCTCGCCGGCGTTGCGCTGGGCGAGCACCGGGCTGGCCAATTCGGGAATGCGCCGCCGCCGGCCGAGGATCGTCTCGACATAGCCTTGCGAGCGGGCGTCCAGCACGCATTTCTGCATGAACTGGTGGATGCTGGGGAACCGCCGGTTGTACGTGGTGATCAGATCCTGCGCGGCATTGACGGTCAGGCCGTCGATGCGCCGGGCCAGACCGAAGGCGCTCACGCCATAGATGATGCCGAAGTTGATGATCTTGGCCTGGCCGCGCTGGGCCTTGCTCACCTGGTCGAGCGGCACGCCGAAGACTTCCGACGCGACGGCCGCGTGAATGTCCTCGTCGTTGTCGAAGGCCTTGAGCAGCGCGGGTTCCTCGGTGAAGTGCGCCAGCATCCTCAGCTCGATCTGCGAATAGTCGGCCGTTAACAGCACATTGTTCTTTCGATCCCCCGGCACGAACGCAAGGCGGATGCGCCGGCCCTCATCCGTGCGGTTGGGGATGTTCTGCATGTTGGGATCGGAGCAGCTCAGCCGCCCCGTCTCCGCGCCGGTCTGGTTGAAACTGGCGTGAATCCGGCCGGTGCGCTCGTTGACGAACTCGGTGAGGTTGTCGAGATACGTGTTCTTGAGCTTCACCAGGCTGCGGTATTCGAGGATCAGCCGCGGGCAGCGATGCTCGGCGGCCAGTTTCTCCAGGACTTCTACATCGGTGCTCGGGCCGGTCTTGTTCTTCTTAATGACGCGCAGGCCGAGTTTCGTGAAAAGGACATCCGCGAGCTGCTTGACCGAGTCGGGGTTAAACTCGCAGCCGGCAACAGACATGATCTCGCGCCGGAGTTCCTCGCAGCGCTGGCCCAGCGCCTCGCTCTGCTCCTTGAGGATCGCGGGGTCGATGGCCACGCCGTTGAATTCCATCTCGGCCAGCACATCGATCAGCGGCGTCTCCAGTTCGTCGTTGAGCTTGGCGAGCGTGGGGTTTTCGGCCAGGCGCGGGCGGAGATACTCGCCCAGGCGCCAGCAGATGTCGGCATCCTCGGCCGCGTACCGCGCGACCTTGTCGAGCGCGATGCGGTCCATGCCGATCTGCGAGCGGCCCTTGCCGATGACCTCGATGGTGGCGATCTTGCGGAACTGGAGCAGGTCGCGCCAGGGCATCGATGCCATACTGCGTGCGGCTGGCATCGAGCACGAACGCGGCGATCATCGTGTCCATCTCGATGCCGCGGATGTCGATGCCGCTGCAGCGCATGACGAGCATGTCGTACTTGATATTGTGGCCGAGCTTGTGGACGGCGGGATCCTCGAGGATCGGCTTGAGGGCAGGCAAGACCTTCTCCGCGTCCAGGCGCGGGCAGCCGGCGGGCCCGCGAACAGGCACGTAATATCCGCAGCCCGCCTTCCAACTGAAGCTCATGCCGATGAGGTTGGAGCGCATAGCGCCCAGGGCATCGGTTTCGGTGTCGAAGGCGAAGCGCTTCTGTTTCTTCAGATCCGCCACGAATGCGGCGAATTTGTCCTCCGTGTCAATGAGGATGTAGTCGCATTCGCCAGAGGTCGACAGCGGAACGGCGTCGGCCGGTTTCTCCTCGCCCAGCGGGCCGAAGAGGCCTTCGTAAAACTGCTGCGGCGGTTTGGCAGGCGCAACGGCGGCGCTGGGCGGCGTATCCTTGTCCAAGCCGTATCGCTTGAGGAGCGTGTCGAAGCCGAGTTCCCGCATGTGTTTTCGCACGCCGGCGGCGTTCAGGCCGGTGAATGCGCAGGTCTGCGGATCGAACTCCATCGGCACATCCTGCTTGAGCGTCACGAGCTGACGGGATCGGGGCAGGAGATGCGCGTTCTTCTGGAGATTTTCCTTGAGCTTGGGCGTGAGTTCATCGGCATGGGCCAGCACGCCGTCGACCGTGCCGTATTTCTGAATCAGCTTGGCGGCCGTCTTTTCGCCGACGCCGGGAATACCGGGGACATTGTCGATGGCATCGCCCATGAGGGTCTGGACATCGATGGCCTGCGCGGGCGTGTAGCCGTAGTCCCTCAGCATTGACTGCTCATCGATGGAGGTATCGGTCTGGGGGTCGTGCATGCGCGTGCAGGGATTGAGGAGCTGGCGGAGGTCCTTGTCCTTGGAAACGAGGATGACCTCGTAACCCTGGTCGAGCAGGCGGTGGGACATGGTGGCGATCACGTCATCGGCCTCAAAGCCGCGAATGTCGAAGATCGGCACGCCCGCGTCGCGGACGATCTGGAGAATTCGGCGTTCCTGGGCGCGAAATCCTCGCCGGGCGGGGTGCGGTTGGCCTTGTATTCGGGATAGATCGCGCGGCGGAAGACGGCGCTTTCATCGCCGTCGATGACCATGGCGAGGTAGTCGGGTTTACGCTGGTAGGCCAGATTCAGCAGCAGTTGGGTGAAGACAAAGGTGGCCTTGGTGGGCTCGCCGGTGGGGCTGGAAAGCTCGCGGAAAGGCGCAAAGTACGCGCGGTAGATCTGGGCGTGGCCGTCGATAATGTAGAAGGATTTGGGCATGGATCGATTTCAGATTTCAGATTTCAGATTTCATAATCGGCGGATTGCCCGAAACAAAAGCCCGGTAAGTATATGCGCACCTTTCTTGACCGCGTCGGCCGGGCGGTTAAATTAGGCGGTCGCGGATACTCTACCATTGCCGTGGCACCATTTGGAGGTATTGAATGACCGCCGTCGTAACACAGCCGGGATCGCGAGCCGGCCTCATTAGCGCTCTGGTGATCTTCGTGATCCTGTTCTTCGTGGCGGGGATGTTCGCGGTCATGAAATCCAATGACGAGAAGGCCGCCCAGGAGAAGGCCACCCAGGTCGAAGAAGAAGTATGCGCCGCTGGCGAACAACGACGAGTTGGAAAAGGCCAAGCAGTACGTTCAGGACCGCAAGCAGGGCACCGACCAGAGCACCTTCTACGAAGTCATCATGGCCGAGCGCAAGGAACTCGCCGAGAAGCTGAGCCCCGATCCCGATCGCAAGAAGGCCAAGGAGATTTCCGACAACCTGAACGCGACTTTGAAGGATGTCGGGACGAAGGTGGGCGACTTGCAGGGCAGGGCCGGCGAGAAGCTGGCGGCGTTCGCCCCGGTGGCGCTGCAGCAGTTGGCCGACGAGATTGTCTTCCAGCGCGGCGAAGTGGCCAAGATCGACGCCAAGGTCGCCGACCTGAAGAAGAAGCAGGAAGAGCTGGGCACGGCGTACCAGACGCAAGTGGCCGACCACAAGAAGGCGCGCGAGGCCGCCGAGACCGCAACCACTGAGCTGTCGAAGAAGTTCGATACCGACCGCGCCGAGCTCAATGACAAGGTGAAGAAGGCCGAAGCGCGCGTGGAAGAGGAGATCAAGGCCAAGGGCGACGAGAAAGCCAAATACGAAGCGACCATCACCGACAAGGACAAGGCGATCGCCAAACTCACGGAAGACAACAAGAAGGTGGTGAACCTGCTGGAGAAGTGGCGGCCGAAGAACCTGGCGGAGTCGGCCGTTCGCCGGGCGGATGGGCAGGTGATCCAGGTGAATCGCGCCGGGCCGGTGTACATCAACCTGGGCAAGGGCCAGCAGATTTCGCGCGGCATGACTTTCGAGGTGTACTCCAAGGAAGACGGGATGCCCAAGGGACTCACGCCGGATGAGTTGCTGCCGGCCGGCAAGGCGTCGATCGAAGTGGTGAACGTCGGCCCGGGCAGCAGCGAGTGCCACGTGATTCGCCTGACGGCGGGGCAGACGATCTTCGAAGGCGACATGATCGCCAACCTGATTTACGACCCGAACGTGAAGTGGGCGTTCAAGGTGTTTGGCGAGTTCGATGTCAACCAGGACGGCCGCGCCTCGGCCGCCGAAACGGAGATCGTCAAGCGGCTGGTGGTGGACTGGGGCGGCAAGCTGACCGAGAAAGTGGATGTGGACACGGACTTTGTCGTCCTGGGCAAGGAGCCGGACGTGAAGCAACTGTCGAAGGACCCGACGCCCCTGGAGCAGCGCCAGAACGAGATCGAGAAGCAGAAGCTGAAAGAGTACGAGGATGTCAAGAACAAGGCGCTGGAGCTGCACATTCCGGTGCTGAGCCAGAACCGGTTCCTGTATATGGTCGGGTATTACGACCAGGCGAAGAGGTGAGTTGCCAGTTGCCAGTTGCCAGTTGCCAGCTATCAGTTGCAGGTTTGACAACTGACGGCTGGCAACTGACAACTGGCAACTGATGGGCCGGATGTATCTATCCTGGCAGCTTGAGGCGCTGGCGGCGGCCCTGGCCGGGGATATCGCCGCGCATCGGGCGGGGGCCGATCCGCTGCGGCCGGTTCGCATCGTCATCCCCAATCGCAATGTGCGCAAGTGGCTGGTGCTTTACCTGGCCCGCCGCGACGGCGTGTGCGCGAATATCGAGTATCTGTTTCTGGAGGAGGCGCTGTGGAAGCTGGTGGAAGAGCTGGATGACCGGCCGGACAAGCCGGCGGCCCTCGATGGGGACATGCTGCGGGCAATGATCCTGACGGTGCTACTGGACGGGCGCAAGGGCGATGCGAAGCTGACGCCGATCCGGGATTATCTTCAGGCGGACGATGGCGCCAGTTTTGGCCGGCGGGCGTGGCAGCTCTCGGAAATCCTGGCGAGGTCGTTCCGGGATTACGAATATCACCGGCCGGAGATGATCGCGGCGTGGCGCGAGGGACAAACGCTGCTGGGAGAGATTCCCGCAGCGCGGGAAATGGAACTGACGCAGCAGGCGCTGTGGGAGGAAATCTTCGGCAAAGGCGGCCTGCGCGATAGGCTCGCGGAACAGAAGCGTCACCTGACACTCGGCGAGTATGCGCGAGAAGTCCTGGCCGAGGTGAACCTCTTCTCCAAGCCGCGCGACGAGCCCGTGCATTTCTTCGGGCTGTCGCAGATTTCGGAATTCCACGCGCGCGTGCTGGCGGAACTGGGGCAGAAGCTGGATGTGAGAATCTATTACCCGACGCCGCTCGCCGCCGCGCTGGAAAGCTCGGCCGATCCGCGATCGGCGCTGCTTGAGCGGCTGCGTTTGCGCGGCAAGCCGGAAGCGGCTGATGATCCGCTGGAGATGTGGGGCCGCGCGGGCGTGCGGTCGCTGCGGAACCTGGTATGCGTGATCGAGAGCAAGCACATCTTCGACCTCCGCGTATGTGCCGCCAGTGCCCTCACTGGCGGTAAACCAGCGGCGGGACGCCGCTGCCACTCTGTGCTTCAATCGCTTCAGCAGAGAATACTCTCTGCCGGCGATCAGGTCGGGCGGCTAACCCAGGATCGCTCACTCCAGGTGATGGCGTGTTTCTCGCCCTATCGCGAGGCCGAAACCGTCTACAACAACATCATCCGCAACCTGCGCGAGGATCCGTCGCTCAAGCTCACCGACATCGCCGTGCTCGTCACGGACATGAAGCGGTATCGCGCGCCGCTGCAGTCGGTCTTCACGCGCCGGCCGGCCATCGTTCCATTTAACCTCACGGATTTCTCGGCGCGAGGACAGCGTCTATGGGCAGGGGTTGCTGGCGATGCTGGAATTGGCCGGCGGCCGATTCTCGCGGAGCGATGTCTCCGCGCTGCTGGTGAACCCGTGTTTCATGGCGGCCGCCAAGATCGACCGCGCGACGGCCGAGCAGTGGGCGAGCTGGGCGCGCGAGCTGAACATCTGCCACTCGTTCGACGCCGGGCACAAGTCGGCCCAGGGCTATCGCCCGACGAGCTTCTACACGTGGAAGCTGGGGATGCAGCGGCTGCGGATGGGGCGTATCTTCGATCGGGCGGGAAGCGCGGATGACCTGGCGGATGTTCAGGCATTTGAAGGCATCGTGCCGTATCGCGACATGGAGAGCGGCGATGATGAAGTGGCCGGGCGGTTTTGCGAGGTGCTGGAGTTGCTGTACCGCCGGCTGGCGGAGCTGGCGAGCCTGAAGACGACGTGCAGCGGCTGGCGCGACGCGGTTGCGAAACTCGCCCGGGATTTTCTCGCGATTCCGGAGGAGCATCAGGGCGAGGAAGCTGTGCGCGATGGAATTCTCGCGGGCCTCGCCTCGCTGGCCGGGATGGATGACCTGCGCCATGCGCGGGGACTGGGCGACGATGTTGACCTCGCGTTCGCGCGGCAGTTCCTCGAATCCAACATGGGCCAGCTTGCCCGCACGATCGGGCAGTATCTCACCGGCGGCGTGACGATCTCGGAGCTTCAGCCGATGCGGCCGATCCCGTTCCGCATCATCTACATCATGGGTCTGGGCGAGGGCAATTTCCCTGGGCAGGCATCGCGCAGCGGGCTGGACCTGCGGACACTGGCCCTGGATGCGCGGGATGTCGGCCGACCGGAGACGAACCGCTATCTGTTCCTGGAGACGCTGCTGTCGGCCAAGTCCAGGCTGTATCTGAGCTACGTCTGCCGCGACCTGCAGCGCGACCAGGAGCTGTACCCAGGGAGCGTGCTAAACCAGCTTCTGCGATACCTGGGCGAGTACAAGGTCCTGCGTGTGCCACTGTCGGGGAGCAACGTGAGATACCTCGAAAGTGGCAGCGGCGTCCCGCCGCTGAATCCTCCCGCCAGTGAGGGCACTGGCGGCACTGGCGGCACTGATGCCCTGGTGAACTACTCGCGGCACGACCGGCTGATCTGTCTGCTGGATGGGGGCAACCAGCAGATCTTGAGTGAGGCGCAACGTCAACACGTCGCGCAGGCGGAGAAGCAGTTTCGCCCTGATTTCTCGGCCAGCGCCGCGCAGGCCAGCGCTGCGCCAGCGGCGGCAAATATCCAGGTGCGGCATCTCAGGAAATTCCTGGAAAACCCCATCGAGGCGTCGCTGCAGCGGCACCTGGGGCTTTGGGATGACCAGGAGCCCTCGCCCGAAGATGACGAGCCGTTCTATTCGGTTTTCCCCAGAGACTGGCGATGCCGTATCGCCATGCTCACGCAGTTCGTCCTGCGCCGATGGAGCATGGCAGCGCGGCCGCGGTGAAAGACATCGAGAATGATTTCGACCGGTACTTTCACGCGGCGCAGCTCATGGGCGACGTGCCCGAGGGGGCATTCGCGGACATCGACCGCGCGCGGCTGAAAATGGATGTGCTCAAGCGCATCGGCCGCGTGGACAAGAAGGGCTCGCTGGCCGGGTTCATCGAAGCCAGGCGCGGAAGCGAATGGTTCCCGCGGCTCATCATTGGCAGTGGCGCGGGTCGGATGCGAGGAGCTTGCGCCTGCCGGTAGTGAAGCTGGAAATTGGCGAAAACGAGTCGCTTCAGCAGGTGCGGCTCAGCGGGAGCCTGCCGTTCGTGTGGATCTCGCCGAAGCTCGCCGAGGCGCTGGTACTGACCTTCCGGGGCCAGGTGCAGAAGCTGATCCCGCAGGCCATGGAAGCGTTCCTGTGTTTCCTGGCTTGCCAGGCCTGCAACGCGAAAGATGCCCGGAAGACTCCTTCCGGTCTGCCCTTCGTGATCCACGTACTCGGCGGCAAGGGCGTTGAGGGCTTTGGATATTCAGCGATTGAGGCGGAAGCGGCCGCGGAACACCTGCGGCAGCTCTGCCAGGATTATCTCAACGATCGCGCGTACGAGTTGCTGCCGTATGAGATTCTGCTGGAGATGCGGGAGGAGGTCGGCAAGACCGGGCCGGATGCGCAGTTGTCCGTGCAATTCGCGCAGCGACTGCGCGACAAGATCGAGCAGGCGGAGGAGAACCCGTACTCCGACTATCGGCCGATGGAACTGCTGCGGATCGTGCCGGCCGACGTGCCCGAGCAGGCGCTGGCGATCGTGAAGCGGCGTTACCGGCTGCTGTGGGCATGTCCCCCAGCGCCGGCCGGACAAGGGGAGGACACATGAGCGTGGCCAATCTCCAACTCGACAGGCACGCGATCATCGAGGCGTCGGCGGGCACGGGCAAGACGTACACGCTGGAGCGGCTGATCGTGCGCCTGGTGGTGGAGAGGCGGCTCGATCTTGGCCAGATCCTGGTCATGACCTTCACCGAGAAGGCGACGGGAGAGCTCAAGCATCGACTGCGCGCTGCGCTGCGGGAGGCAAGCGCGAGCCGGCCGGCCGATGCGCTGTTGACCAGGGCGCTGGACGAGTTTGACGATGCGCCGATCTCGACGATCCACGGCTTCTGCCAGCGCGTGCTGGAGGAGTACGCCTTCGAGAACCGCCAGACCTTCGAGCCGGAGGTGGTGGATGACCCGCCGCTGTATCACCAGCAGTTGCGCGAATTGCAGCGCAAGGGCTGGGGCGGAATGGAGACGGCGGTGGTGCGCAGGCTGCTGGAGACGTCGGGGTATCCGCGCATCGGCGGGCGAGACGGCGAGAGCGGGTGGGAGCGGATCGTGCTCGATCTGGCGGGGAGAGCCCGGCCGGCGGCGGGGGATGTGCTGCTGCCGCCGGTCGGCACGGATTTTCAGAAGGACCGGCTGGCGCTGGAGAAACAGGTGGCGGACGGGATGAAGCAGCTTGGGCAGCTCATGGCGTTCAAGAAGGGCCAGGCGCCGGAGGAGAACGCATTCGTGCGGGGCTATGGCAAACTGAACATCAACTCGCGGACGCGCGAGCGCGCATCACCAATATGCTGGTTCCGCTGGTGGAAATGCTGGAACGCTGGCGAGGAGGCGCCGCGGCGCTGGTGGTCTTCCACGAGCTTTGCGAGGAGCTTTCGGAATGGCAGGCGTTCAGGGATAGCGGCTTTGACCTGCTGGCGGAACTGAAATGGAGCCGCGGCGGGGATAACAGCTCGGTGTGCCCCAATTTGCCGCGTGTCGTGGCTTGCCTCAACAGCATGGCCGAGGCGGCGGCGCAGGCGCTGCACCAGTTCGCCAGCTTCACCGTGGGCCTGCTGGGGCGGCAACTAGCGCAGCACAAGCAGGAGCGGGGGCAGGTGAGCTTCGACGACATGATCACCCGGCTGGATGAAGCTCTGAGCGAGAGCAACCCCTACGCACCGCTGCTGCTGGAGGCGCTGCGGCGGCGATTCGCCTGCGCGCTGGTGGATGAGTTCCAGGACACCGATGCCATCCAGTGGCGCATCTTCCGGCGAATTTTCGTCGGCCCGCCCGAGCATGCGCTCTTTGTCATCGGCGATCCCAAGCAGGCGATCTACGGATTTCGCGGCGCCGATGTCCATGCTTACCTGTCGGCCGTCGAACAGCTTAGGGGGCAGCACCAGGCGCAGCACGAAAGCCTGCCGGAGAACTGGCGCTCGCTGCCGCAGCTCATAGAGGCCATCAACTGCTTCTTCGCGAAAGACTGGTTCACGGGAGGCATTTCGTATCAGCCGGTGAGCGCGCCGGCGCCCGAGAAGCGGCGAGCGCGTCTCCATGAGGACATGAGCGGCCGGCCGCCGATGAGCATCGTGGACCTGTCGGCGCTTCAGACCGCCGCCGGGAAACAGGTGCTGCGGCATTATGCCAGCTTCGTCGCCGATGAGATCAAGCGGCTTCTGACCAAGGGGTCCGACGGACGCGGGAAGATGGCATATTCCGTGCGCGGACAGATCGAGGAGATCAACGAAAGCCACATCTGCATCCTCGTGCGCAAGGCGAGCGATGCCCAGGTGTTCGAGAAGGCGCTGCGGCGGGCGAAGATCGAATTCTCGCTGTATCGCAAGCCGGGATTGTGGCAGTCGGATGAGGCGACGCACCTGTATTATCTGCTGAAGGCCATCGAGTCGCCGCAGGACCAGGCCGCGCTCAAGAAGGCGCTGTTCACGCGATTCTTCCATGTACCGGAGGCGGGCGGATACGGGCTGAAGCCCGCGCTTAACCGGCTCGCTTGCGAGCCGCGCGGAGACGGACCAAAGCCCGCACCACAAACCGGCGGCCGGCGGCCGATCCGGCCGGATGAGCTGTGGCAATACGAAAGCCTTCTGCCTTCGCACCCGCTGAAGGTGCTCTTCGCGAAGTGGTTCGAGCAGGCGCAGCGCCGGCAGTGGCCGCTGCTGTTTCGATCGATCCTTGAGGATACCGGCGTGCTGTGCGATGAGATTCGCGAGGATGATGGCGAGCGGCGCATCGCCAACTATCAGCAGATCGTGCAGTCGCTGGAGCACGAGGCGATCGCGCGAAACCTCGACATCCATGGCGTGATGCAGTTGCTGGTGAACTACCGACGGCAGTACGTGCAGGCGGAGGAGCAGTGGGACATCCATCGCCAGGAGACGGAAAAGCCCAAGGTGCTCATCCTGACAATGCACAAGAGCAAGGGCCTGGAGTTTCCCATCGTTTTCGTGGCCGGCGGATTCACGCCCGACCCCAAGCCCGCGTATTTCAAGTGCCACGAAGGCGGGCATGTCGTCTATGACCTGACCTGCGACGAATCGCGCGCGGCGCGGGTGGAGATGGAGCAGGCCGAGGAGGACCAGCGGCTCTATTACGTCGCGCTCACGCGGGCGATGTACAAGGTGTATTTCCCGGTTTATGCGCCGAGCGATGTCAAGACGCCCAAGATCGGCCGGGGGCTGAAGATGCTCACGGAGGCGGCGGCCAGGACCGCGCCGAGCAGCATTCGCCAGCGCGGCGGATCGTTCTGAAGAACCAAAAGTGGGAGCAGGAAGGCGGGCCGCTCAAGCCGCAGCTCGATGCGCGGCCGGCGGAGCAGCCCGAATCGCCTGCGCCGCCGATGCAGGCGCCGGCGCAGCTTTTTCCACCGATTATCGAGCCATTCATCGGCCGGCGCGTGTCGCTGCACTCGTTCAGCGGATTGCGGCGGCGGCAGGAACAGGTAATGGCGCTGGAAGTGGCGCGGGCGGAGGATGAGGTGCATCCGCCTGTGCCGGCGGCCGAGATGCCGCTGCTGGCGGGCGCGGAGTTCGGCCATGCGATTCACAGCATCTTCGAGAACTGCGATTTTGTGGAGGTGGGGCAGGCGGCCGACCCGGCGGCGCTGCTATCCGGGCCGGTCGCAGAGGTCATCCAGCGCGAGCTGACGCATCAGTATCCGGCGATGATGGCGGCCGGCGCCGATACGGCGACGCGCCAGGCCGCGTGCGAATCCTGCGCGGCGATGGTCTTCCACGCGCTTCGCACCCCCCTGCCGGGCCTGGGGATGCCACTCTGCCAGATCCCGCGCGAGCAGCGAATCGCGGAAATGGAGTTCCATTACCTGCTGAACAGCCCATCGCCCGCCCGGCCGATCGTCGAAGGCGTGCGCATCAACGAACAGGGCTTTCTCACCGGCGTGATCGATCTGGTCCTCCGATCGGGCGAGCGCTATTTCATCCTCGACTGGAAATCCAACTGGCTGCGCGATGGCTATGGCCGGCTTTCGCTGCAGCGGGCGATGCGCGAGCATGGCTACACGCTCCAGCGCGCGATCTACACGGTCGCGCTGGTCAAGTGGCTCAAAGCGACGCTGGGGGCGCGGTTCGACTACAGCAGGCACTTCGGCGGCGTGCTGTACCTTTTCGTTCGAGGCATGGGCAGTGGCAGCGGCGAGGGCGTGTGGTTCGATCCGCCGGGGGATGAGAGGCGCATTGCGCGGTGGGAGCGGGCGATCGAGAGAGTGCAGGGATCGGGGATCAGGGCCCAGGCGTAAGAGGAAACTCGACAGCCAGGATCCAGGAATGCGAAACTCGGCCTACGCGATCGCGTGTTTGGGATTCTCCAGCACCAATTGCCGGATCTGATCGCTGGCGTATCCCAGCTTCCGCAGATTCGCCTCGATCTGTGGCATCGTGCATGCCGAGCCGACGAGGTGCGACTTGTCGGGGGCCATGGCCACCATGTCTTCGCCGATGATCAGGTCCCAGCGCCCCAGCGTGTATCGGCCCGGCCCCAGGCCCGCCGGCGCAATCTGGTCGGTGACGACCACGCAGCGGCCGAGATCGATGCTGCGCAGGTAGTTGCCCAGTGCGAACAGCGGCACGTGGACGCCGTCGCCGATGAAGCAGAGCCAGAGCTTCTCGTGCAACGAGAAAGCGCGCTGGATGATGTTGTCGTGGCGGTGCATTTGCATGGGGCAGCCGTTGCCCAGATGAGTGAACATCGACAGCCCCGCGTCGATGGCCGACTTGAGCTGGTCAACGCTTGGGTTGCAGTGGCCGGCCGATACGACGATCTTCCGCGCGGCGAGCATCCGCGTGACGCGCAGGCCCGCGTCGCGCTCGGGGGCGAGCGTCACGATGCGCGTCAGGCCGCCGGCCGCGTCGAGCATGCGTTTCATCGCTTCCTCGTCGGCCGGGCGGATCGCGTCGCGCGGGTGCGCACCGCGATAGCCATCGGTCTCGTTGAGGAATGGCCCTTCGATATGGATGCCCGCGATGATCTGCTTCGAGATAGGATCGCGCTGCCGCAGCTCGACGATGCGCTGCAGCGAGGCGCACATGTGATCGACGTTCTCGGTGACGATGGTGGCGAGGATTCCAACGACGCCGCTCTCGGCGAGCTTCTGACAGGCGAGATGCAGCTCGTCGGCCGACAGATCGGGCTTCTGGAAATCCACGCCGTAGTAGCCGTTGACCTGGAGATCGAAGTACATGGCGATTATCCTCAGTGCCGCCAGTGCCCTCACTGGCGGAATCGATGGCAGACCGCCAGTGAGGGCACTGGCGGCACAGGAACGATACTACCGCGCCTTGAGGACGTAAATGCGCGTCTGCGCATCGGCCGCCAGGTGCAGCGTGCGCCCGCCGACGCCGTCGAAGTCGCGCAGGACAATCTCTCTCGCCTTCTGGCCGTACACGACTGCCGGGTCGCAGGTGATAAGCACGTGCAGCGCCAAGCTTCACGCGCCGGACCACCGGTAGAGTCCCGGCGAACTGCTCGCGCCGGCACGTCGATCTTCACCTGTCCATGCCGGAGGATGTGCTCGAACGGTTTGACCAGCGCCAGCCCCTCGATCATGGCGGCCACCGGCTGCGATTTCGGCCGGAGCTGCCCCAGCAGCATGTCGCGCGGCGCGGTAAAGACGGGAAACTGGGCATCTGCGCCATCGTTCTTGGCGCCGGGACGGATCTTCTGGAGCCGGACGGTGTTCTTCTCGTCAATGCCAAGGACGTGCAGCACGTCGTATCGTCGCAGCGACTCCTCTGCGCCATCCTCAGCGCGGACCGCAAATTCCCGGCCGATCATGACATCATCACATACGGTGACGCCTTTCTCCTTGTGGCTCAATGACGGCGTGTGGTGCGAGAGCGTCCCCGACCAGTTCCAGCAGTCGATGCCGTCGATGCCGGTGAAGAAGGCCATGGCGGTGATGGCGCGCATCTCCTCGGAAGCCAGCGGCTGCTCGCGCCACCAGCGCCAGCCGCCACCCCCGCCGTGCAGCAGCGTCCAGAAATACGGGCGAACCGGTTTGGGCTTGCCGCTGGCCGCGAGCACGGCCACGTTGGCGTCGATGTTGGCCAGCACGTACGCCAGGTTCCGCGGGCTCCAGTAGAAGCAGTAGACGGAGTTGTTGATGACATCGACGGCGTCGCAGATCTGCCGGCCGAAGGCGTTCCATGCGTGCTGGGCGCCGTTTTCGACGCCTGATTTCTCCAGCCCGAACCATGTGCGGCCGTAGGGCTCCCAGCCATAGACACTCGCGGTCGGCCAGCCCTGCTTTTTCGCGGCCGCGACAGCGGAGATATAGGTCTGGGCATAGCCGTCGTAATACTTCCTCTCGAAATCGGCCCGGGCTTGTTCGGGCGCATCTTTCGGGAACCAGGGCTGCTGATGCAGCGACTCTGGAGGCAGGACGGAATGCTCCATGTCGATCATCAGGAGATCGCAGCGCGGGCGATCTTCAAGGACGTTGGGCTCCCGCCGCAGCAGGCCGGCATCCATGTGCATCCTGAGCAGGTCCATTCCGGCCAGGAGATCATATCTGCCAGCGGGAATCCGGTGATCCGGCAGCCATTTGTCCCAGTCGATAAAGCCTCCCGCCTGGAGAAGCTTCGTGCCCTCGGGCCAGTGACGGACCTGACTTCGCCTGCGCATGTAGGGATAGAGAATGTCGAAGCCGTGGGTGGCGGCGTAATCCTGCATGTCGTAGTTGTGCCAGCCGCCGTAGTTGAACTCGCAATGAAAGTGGCGAAAGCGAAACGGCTGAATGTCGCGGGCCACGTAAGGCCTCTCATCCGCGGGACAATCGTCGGCCATGCTCCTGTCGTACCGCGGGATCGGGCCAGCCAGGTGCGGCGGGTCGTCCTCCAGCGGCACGCCGCGAAGGTCTTCGATGGTAAAGGAGTCGCTGGCCAGGAGTTTCACCGCGCCGCCGGCGGGCAGCGGGATGATCCTGAATGCCGTCACCCGTCGCGAGAGCTGGTCCAACTCAGCCTGCGCAAGCGATTCCTCCGCCTGGCCGCACGATCCAACAGCGGCGATGGCGAGGGACGCCATCGCGAACGCGAGACTGGCAGGCGCATGCGGTCTCATGTGTGTTCCGACAAGGCGGACGCTATGTATACCGCCGCCGGACGGAAGCCGCCATCACGGCCGATTCGTGGTGAATCGCCGTTCTTTCGGTTAGCATCTGCTCCATGGCGGCATCCGCTGATTCATCCCCGGCTCAGACGCTTCGCGGCAAGTTCATCGTCCTCGACGGCTCGGAAGGCTGTGGCAAGAGCACGCAGGCGCGGCTGCTCGGGGAAAAACTCCAAGCGATGGGGTTGTGCGCGCTGCTTGTGCGCGATCCCGGCACGACGCGCATTGGCGAGCAGATTCGCGGCATCCTGCTGGACCCGGCCCATCAGGAGATGGGCATGCGCTGCGAGATGTTCCTGTACATGGCCGCCCGCGCCAGATGATGAGCCAGGTCATCGTGCCGGCGCACGGCGAAGGCAAGGTCGTCGTATGCGACCGCTTTGTCTCCAGCACGCTGGCGTATCAGCTTGGCGGCGATGGGCTGACGGCCGAGGAGATTCGCGCGACGGCGGATGTGGCGATCAAGGGATGGTGGCCCGACCTGACGCTGATCCTCGACATGCCAGCAAAGGCGGCGATGGCGCAGCGTCCGCCGGGAGAAGGACCGCATCGAGCAGCGGCCGCTGGAGTATCACGAGCGTGTTCGGCAGAATTACCTCTTGCAGGCCCGTACCGACCCGACGCGCTATCGGGTAATCAACGCCGACCGGCCGATCGAGCAGGTGGCGGAGGACATCTGGCAGTCGGTGATCTCGCTAACTTGAACAGTGGAAAAACAGAAAGAGCGCCCGAAATCGGGCGCTGTAACTTGAGTTACCGCAGTCGAGGATCAGTAGCGGTAGTAGACACCGCCGCCGTAGTAGCGCGGACCGGGAGCATAGTAGTAGCTCGGATAATAGACCGGTGGGGCCACGTAGACCGGTGCGGGAGCCACGTAGGCTGGCGGAGCGTAGTAGTAGCTAGGGTAATAATAGGTTGGCGCATAGAAGCTCACGCCGCCGTACCAGCGCGGGCCGCCGTAATAGCCGCCACCCCAGCCACGCCCATACGACACGCCGCCCCAGCCATAACCCGAGCCGACACCGACACTAAAGCCCCAGGAGGAGCGGTGCCCGCGATCGGCGAAAGCCGACGGAGTGGCAAGGCCCAGAGCGGCAACGACAAACAAGCCCAGCAGAGCGCGTTTCATATCTAAACTCCTTTCAGAACAGCTTATATCACACTGACCTTCAGATTGCTTCGTACAAAAAGAGAGACACCGCCGGGGCGGGGTGGTTAGCGGAGAGCAGAGGCTGTTGATCTCGCCATTTTTTGGCATAATATGCCATAGGAGTTAGCCCATGACATCGATCAACATTTCGCTTCCCGAGACGCTGCGCAATTTTGTCGAGAAGAGAGTCGCTGATGGCGGTTTCAGTACCGCCAGCGAATACCTGAGAGACCTGATCCGCAGCGACCGCGAGCGCGCACGCAAGCTGGACGAAATGCGGCGCGAAATCCAGGCCGGTGTCGAGCAGGCGAACCGCGGCGAACTCGTGCCGCTTGATGTTGACGCGATCAAGGCCGAGGGCCGAAAGTTACTGCAACGGAGCCAGCGGAAGGTGGCCAATGCCTGAGGTGCGGCAGACGCCAAAAGCCCGGTGGGATCTCATCACGATCTGGCATTACATCGCGGTGGACAACGCCGGTGCGGCCGACCGCCTGATCAGAGCGCATTCGCAAGGTGTGCCAGATGCTGGCCGACTTTCCGGGCATTGGGCGCGACCGATCCGAGTTCTCCCCCGGTCTGCGGAGCCTTCCAGTCGGTAACTACGTGATCTACTATCGGCGAGCCGAAGATGGCATCCAGGTGATGCGCGTGCTCCATGGGGCCATGGACGCTGAAGCGGAATTTCGCGAAGGCGAGTCGCCGCCCTCATGACTCACGTTTTCTGCGCCTGAACGATCTGCTTGACCGTTCCCGCCGGATCTCTGAAAAACTGCGGCGTCCACAGGCGGTGCAGCTTCCACCCCTGCGATTCGTGGATGGCGCTGCGGAACATGTCCCACTCGATGGGGTCGGCCGCCTTGGAGTAGCGGCAGCAGTCGCAGAGCACGCCGAGCGTCATGCGCTCGGCCTGCTGCGGGTCGCGCAGGGCCAGGTCGATGTAGAATGCCTCGTTGCCCCAATCGACGTCGGCTGGCTGCTTGTGTTGCGCGCGAGGATGCTCGCGAGGGCGGCGGCGAATGCGGAGGCGTGGGGGGTGGGCGCTGTCGTTTTCGTGTCGGCGGACGGCTGGGGCTTTTCGTGATAGCTGGCGGCGACATCCTCCGCGAACTTGAGATACGCAAACAGCAGCCACCCGCCCGACGGCGATTGGCCGGGCGGGATGGGCGGCAGACTGCGGTAAAGGGCGGGCGGGATTGACGTGACCAGGTGGACCTGCTGCCGCGCTCGCGTGACCAGCACGTTGAGTCGCCGCCCGCCGCCCGCCTGCCCGAGCGGCCCGAATCGGCGGTAGAACTTTCCCTTGGCATCAGGCCCGTACGTCGTGCTGATGATGATGCAGTCGCGTTCGTCGCCCTGGACGTTTTCCAGGTTCTTGACGAACAGCCCCTCGAAGGAATTCTCGCCCTGTCGCTGCCGCGCTTCGGCAAGGCGCTTGCCGAACTCGGCATCCGATGCGCCGGCGTCGTCAAGCTCATCCATGATGAGGTCGCGCTGCTGGATGTTGAAACACGCGATGCCGATGGATGGCGGCTTGCCGCCCGAGAGGAGCTTGCGCACCAGTTCGACGACCTCCTTCGCCTCTTTGAGATTGCCGCGCTTGTCGTAGGTGCCATCAGCGCGATGAATGCTGATCGGCGAGGTCGGGCTGCGCGAGACGGATGGGCCGGGATGGGCTGGAGCCGCGAGCCGTAGAAATATTGATTCGAGAAGCCGATGAGGTCGGCGTTGCGCGAGCGGTAGTGTACGTCCAGGTACGACTGCTCGATCTGGAGGTTCAGGGCGGCGCCGAGCAGGTCCTCGATTTGCGACTGCTGCGACTCGAAGAGCTGTTGGTTGCCGTCGATCTCCTGCTCATCGCTGGTCGCGATGGCCGACTCGAAGAACCGCGTGGGCGGGAGCTGCTGCGGGTCGCCCGAAATGACCACGCGCTGCGCCCGCGTGAGCACGGGCAGGGCCTCTTCCAGCCGGCATTGCGATGCTTCGTCGAAGACGACCACGTCGAACATCGGCGCGGGGAAAGACCTGGGCGACGGTCTCGGGGCTGGCCAGCCAGACCGGGCAGAGGTCGAACAGCGGATCGCCGGGCGGGTTTTCGATTTTGGATTTTGGATTTTCGATTGAGGCGGAAGGCGCGGTTGGTTGGTCCGCCGGCTGCGCGTATTGCTGCTGGCCAAGGGCGACGACCTGCCGCAGCCGCAGCGCGCGTTCGCCTCGCAGGAGCAGGCGGCGGCGGAGGTCCGCGCCGAGGTTGTTGAGGCGCGAGCCGGTGCCGGCCAGGAGACGCTCCTTCTGGCGGCTGGTCCACTGATGAAGGATGGCATCCCTCACCAGCGTCTTGCGCTGCTCGTCCAGCTTGCGATAGCGCTGGAAGGATGTCTCCAGGCGGTGCGCGTCGAATGCCTGGAAGATGGCGACCTGGGCCAGCCGGCACAGATCTCGGATGCCAGCACCTGCTTGCGGATGTTGTTGATGCCCTGCTCGGGCGACGCGCTGGCCCCAAGCAGTTGGCCGGCCGGCTGGCGCAGCGCCTGCGGCAACTGCGGCAGGGCCTCGCGGATGCGCAGGATGCTTTCGATCGTCTCCAGCGTATCGATCAGCTTGGCGATGGTCGGCTCGGCGGTGCCGCCAGCGCGGAGCGATCGGCGAGTTGAACGTGAGCCAGTTGGGGTCGAATAGCGCGGCCGATGTGAGCTTGGATTCCAGATTTGTCAGCGCCTGCGCACGAGGGGTCGATCGGCGCAGGCCGTCGAGCAGCACCGGCGCCTGGTCGGGCGCCTGCATGGCCGCCGCAACGGCGGGTGCAATGCTCCGCAGCGCATCGTCGTTGGCCTTTCGTAACAGCCCGACGGCCATCGCGTGCTGCGCGATGGACTTGTCCAGCACGTCATCCGCGAGCAGGCCGGCCGTCGTGCCGCCGTTGAACTCGTCGTAAACAGCCTGGAGCGCGAGCCTCGCCCGCAGCGACTTGAGAAAGCCGCGCAGGCGCGTCGCCGATGGCACATCCAGCGCCAGGCCGTATTGGCGCACGACCTCGGCCGCCTCTCGCTTCCGCTTGAAATGCACAAATGCGTGCCAGGTCTGGGCGATGGCGAGGTAGCCCTCGATCGCGCCGAGCTGCTGGATGACAACCCACAGTCGAGGCGGCGCAGTGCGCGTGGCGGCCGACAGCTCGGCGTCGAGCGAGCCGGCCTTGAATGCCTCCAATGCCGGCGCGACCTCGGCCAGCCGCTGCTGAGCGCGCCCGGCTGCCGCGGGGTCCTTTCCCCAACGCGCCAGGATCGGCCGGTCCACTTTCTGCAATGCCTCCTCAAGCTTGTCGGCCAACTCGGAGCGTGCCTTGGCCTGCGCCTGCAAGTCGCCATCGGCGAAGGGCGGAATGGCCGGATGCGCCGTCGCATCGGCCGCCTGCGCCGCCGACAGGATTTCGCCCAGCGACGAACGAGATTGGCTCACCGGATGAGACAGGTAGCCCGCCAGCGTAAGGCCGCACGCGAGGACCCATGGATTGTGCGCGAAATCCGCGCGCTGCCCGCGGCCCAGGATGTCGCCAAGTAATGGCTCACATTTGCCCAGATCCGCCAGTGACATCTCGATCTTCGAGTCATCAATCCCGGCGTCATCGGCCGCGACGAGAGCAAGCCACTGCCCCATCAGCTCGTGAAACGAGACGCCGTCGCTGCCGCGATCCATGAGGGCGTCGCGATAGCCGCGCAGATCGGCGTGCAGCTTCTGAAGCTCTTCGTCGAGCTTTTCGAGCTTGCCCTGGGCCGAAGCATCCGTTTTGGCCTCGGGCAGGGCATCGAGCTGCTCGCGAATGGCGCGATACAGGTCGCGCTGGTCGCGCTGAGGGTCGTGAACGAGCGCGCACAGCTTGCCCAGGCCGAGGTGTTCCAGCCGGTTGGCGACGACATCCAGCGCGGTGCGTTTGTCGCAGACGACCAGCACCTTCTGCCCGCGGGCCAAGTGGTCGCTGATGATGTTGGTGATCGTCTGGCTCTTGCCGGTGCCGGGCGGGCCGTGGATTACCAGACCCTTGCACTGTCGCGCCAGGCGCACCGCGCGCGACTGGCAGGGGTCAGCGCCGGTGACGAACCGCTCGTCGGCGAAGCGCCGCATTTGTGGCGCGATCGCCTGCTGCTGAGGCGCGGCGGCCGGCGGCGCTGGCTGATCGAAATTGACGCCGGAGCGCACGAAGCTCTCGATGGGCCCGGCCGGCGATTCGCCGCCGGCCATGGCCTGCATGTCGCGCAGCAGGCCCTGGTTTGACGCCGGGTAGAGCCCCAGCACGGCCGAGGCGATGATGGCGGGCGCATCGCCGGCTTCATCCGCCTTTGGCGCGGGAACCAGCGCGACTTGTGTTGGCGCTGTGCCATCGGCCGGCGGCTTGAACAGATCGGGCACCGGCAGTTCCAGCAGCGTGCAGACTCGGGCAGTCAGTTCGCGGATCTCGCGCAGGGATCAGCGCCCTCTTCATCGGCGAAAAGCTCGGCGGAGGGCTTTCCGGTCTGCTGCTCCAGCCAGGCGATCAGCGCGGAGTTGGGGCTGACCAGGTCCACGCCTTCGCCCTTGCAGGAGATCTCGACGCTGTCGCCGGGCGTGCGCTTGATCGTGATCGCGACCGGGATGAACGCGATCGGCGCGAGGACCCGCCGGCCGCCACCCCGTTGCGCGGGCAGCGCATCGGGCGGCAGGCTCAGCAGGGGGAAGCCGATGTTCAGCGCATAGACGCCCGTGTCCTGCTCGTAGGTGCGGGCATCGTCGGCGATGACGCGGAGCTTGGTGAACAGGGCCTGGGCCTGCTCCCATTCGGTGGGGCCGTTCTTTTCCGTGCCGCCGGCGCCCTCACCGGCGGAAGTCGCGCTTCCATTCGCCGCGGGCGGAACCGCCAGTGGGGGCACTGGCGGCACTGCCTTGGGCGGCTTGACGCGCGAGGTGACCTTGGCTGCGCGATCTGTGCTCAGGAGCTGCCGGAAGACCTGCGAGGCGCGAACATCGTGCAGGCAATCCAGCGCCGTGAGGTCGATGCGCTGGCGGCTGGAATACGGGCGGCAGTTCAGCCCGGGACCGCTCACCAATGCGGCAAAGAGCCGCTCGAGCATTTTCGCAAGAAACTTGTTGTTCCCTTGTGCCATACCAGCTTCTCTCTGCCAGACGATCCGCGGCGAAGGCGGCGGCCTTGGCCGCGGATCTCGTTTTATCCGCCTTGCCTATTTGACGGCAAGCCCGTCGATCCAGATGCGCAGCGGCAGCGCGCCCCAGGAATCAAACCCGATTGTGAGGTAATTCAGCGTCGTCAGATCGGCGCCTTCCCGCTTCCACTGCTGATCGCCGGCCAGGGGCACGGCGAAGATGATCTGAGCGCGCATGGGTCTCCTTCTATTGAGGGGCGTAGCATAACCGGGTGGAGCGGCTTATGCCTGCGCCGGCGGCAGATCTCTGGCGATCTCATCGAGGCGATACCCAAAGCCGCTCGCGCCGATCGTCGAAAGATCGACCCGCCCGTTCGTCCGCCGGTACAAGCCGGGGTGGACCTTGGCTTCGGCCGCGGAAGCGTCGGGATAAAACTGCATGGCGTTCGTCTCCACGCCCATGATCGTCCCCGCGTGCGCCGCCAGCAGAACGTGCGGAATCTGCGCCAGCATGGGGTTGGTAAGGTCCTGCACCATCAGGGTCATGCCGTGCGCCTTGGCCCAGCAGAGGCTCAGGATCGCGCCGGTTTGCGTCTTGCAGGTCTTGAGCGCCACGCCCGACCAGCCGAGACTTCGGCCGAGTTTCACGAGCTTCCAGTCGTGCGCGCTTTCATCCATGAAGAGCGGCTTGCGCGCTGAGACGCTATGCACGTCGATGCGGTGCTCTTCCAGGTCGTAGGGGAACGGCTGCTCGACATAGAGGATCATGCCGTGGATGCGCGGATGCTCATCGCGCAGGCGATCGACGATTTCGTTGACGTAATGCGGGTCGGTGACGGTGCAGTTGAAGTCGGTGGTGAGCCAGTCGGCGCCGCATTCGATGGCGATGTCGCCCACGCGCACCAGGCGCTGGTAATCCCAGGCGGCGTCGCTGCCGCGCAGCTTGACCTTCAGGCATCTGAGGCCGTCAGTGCGGATCCAGTCGCGCAGGAGCACGGGATAGCCATCGTGCGGTTCATCGCCCTTGAGGTCGCCTTCGTCCAGCGGATCGAGCCCGCCAACAAGGTGCCACGCGGGAAGCGTGCTGGCGCGGGTACTGCAGAAAGTCCTTGGGGTATTTCCGCGCAAATGACAGCCACGAGCCTTCGGCCGGCGTGAGATACGCCCCCAGGTCCCGGCGCATGAACGGCGGAGCGTAGGTGTCATAGGTCGGCAGGTCCACGAGGTTTCCATAGGCATCGTGCAGCGCCAGGTCGAACGCCGAGCAACACACCAGCGCCGCGAGATACGGCATTTCCTCGTCAGAGGATCCCTGCGCCGGCCGGGGGACATTGGGCAGGATGTGCTGCTGGAAATCGTAGCCGACTTCCATCGGATGGCCGGCGGACTTGAAGGATGACCATGCTTTGCACAGGGCGACGCTGAACGCTCGCAGCGCCTGATGCCGGGTCTCGTAGGGCAGTTTGCTGGGCCAGACCCACTGCACGCTGAGCGGCGTTTCGCCCCATCCCTCGGCCGAACGGCCGCGCTGATCCTCGACGCGCATGCGGACACGCGCGCAGGTGACGTAGGTCAGCGTCTCAGGCCCGAACTTCAGCGGCACGCGCGTCTGCACGGGGAGGAAATGGATTGCGGCCTCAACGGGATGGATCGATGGCGCATCAGGCATAGCTCTCAACCTCGTGGCCGTAGTGTACTCGGATACGGGTGGGACGTGGAAGGAGTGGCACGAGCGGCCCCCGCCGTGCGGAGATGACCGCGGCCGAGGCGGCGCGCTCCACGAACCATCGCGGCCGGGGCGGCGCGCTCCACGAACCATCGCGGCCGGGGCGGCACGCTCCACGGATCATCGCGGCCGGGGCGGCACGCTCCACGAACCACCGCGGCCGGGGCGGCACGCTCCACGAACCACCGCGGCCGGGGCGGCACGCTCCACAACGCCTTGACCATTTCCTGACATCCAGCGGCAGTGATTTAACAGCGGCCTGATGCGCAGACTGGTAATGATGCTCTGTCGAAATACGGAGCCTCAATGCGCGTGATTGAATTTGCCCGAAAACTGCTGGGCCTCCTGCGACGCGCCGTTTGCCCGCGGCAGGTGCGGAGGATGATGGATGATGTTGAGAGCCGGCGATCGTATGCGGATCCGGGCATCGACCCGACTTGGGCGGATCGCCTGTCGTGCCATCGGATGCATTCCATGCTGTCCAGGCTGTATGGCGCTATTCGGATGGCCGATCCCGACGCCGCATTGACCGCGCTGGCGCGATGCGGGGGTGGCCTGCTGGATGACGATCCGGCCTATTTCAACCTGCTGGGGGTCATCGCGGAGATGCGGCGGGAATGGCGAGCGGCCAACTGGCTCTACGGCCAGGCGCTGTTTGTGGACAAGACCTACCGGCCGGCGCAATGCAATCTGCGACGCCTGTACGAATTGTACACGTTTGGCCGGACGCGCGAGTCCGTAGCGATTGGCGACGAGACGGAGGATGTGCTCTTCGCACGTCTGCCTGGGGAGGAGATGGACCCCTGCCGCTGATATCGCACCGGATGCTAGCGATATCTTGACATCTACTTGACATCACATGCCCGGTTTTTGACGGCGACTTGATTCTGCGCTGCCCAATGATGAGTGCGTCTGATATGCGTTGATCGGAGGTATGAATATGTCTGATACGATTTACATCCTGGTAGCCGTGGCGTTCTTCGCCATCGGCATTCTTTACACCTACGCCTGCGGGAGGCTTTGAACCATGGTTGAAAACATACTTGTCGGCATCGTCGCGGTCGGCCTGACGGTCTACCTGTTCGTCTCGCTGATTCGTCCGCAGTGGTTCTAGATACATTGTGGTGCAGGCTTCCAGCCTGCGACGCAGAGCAGGCTGGAAGCCCGCACCACAAAGCTGGGAGTATTCACATGACTCTTTCCGGTTGGATACAACTTGCCTTGTTCCTCGGCGTGCTGCTGGCGTTGACCAAGCCGCTGGGGATCTACCTGACGCGCGTGCTCGATGTGGACGGCCGGACGTTTCTCGATCCGGTCTTCAAGCCGGTCGAGCGACTGCTCTACTGGCTCTTCCGCATGGACCCGCGCAAGGAGCAAAACTGGAAGCAGTACGGCGTCGCCATGCTGATCTTCAGCCTGGTGAGCCTGCTGTTCACCTACCTGATCCTGCGCTTGCAGCAGTACCTGCCCTGGTACGGCTATCTCGACGCGGCATCGAGCAAGACGCCGATGACGCCCGATCTGGCGTTCAACACCGCCGTCAGCTTCACCACCAATACCAACTGGCAGAACTACGGCGGCGAAAACACGATGTCGTATTTCTCGCAGTTGGTGGGGCTGGCATCGCACAACTTCTTCTCGGCCGCCGTGGGCATCGCCATCGCCGCGGCCGTGGTGCGCGGCATCGCCCGCGACAAGGCCAGGACCATCGGCAACTTCTGGACGGACCTGGTGCGGATTCATCTGTACGTGCTGATCCCGATCTGCCTGGTGTACGCGCTGTTCCTGGTTTCGCAGGGCATGGTGCAGAACTTCAAGCCGTATGCGCAGGCGACAGTGCTGGAGCAGCCAACGACTCAGCCCGTTACTCAAGCTATCCCGCAAGGCCCGATGGCCTCGCAGATTGCCATCAAGATGCTCGGCACCAACGGCGGCGGCTTCGTCAATGCCAACGCCTCGCATCCTTATGAGAATCCCACGCCACTGTCCAACTTCATCCAGATGCTCTCGATCTTTCTGATCCCCAGCGCCCTCACCTACTACCTGGGAAGGATGGTGAAGAATCAGAAGCATGGCTGGGCCGTCTGGGGAAGCATGGCCATCGTGTTCCTCGCGGCCGTGCTGGTCTGCTGGTGGGCCGAGGCCCGAGGCAATCCGCACATGCACCAGCTCGGCATCGCCCAGGCCGACGGTAACATGGAAGGCAAGGAGGTGCGCTTCGGCATCCCCGCATCCACGCTGTTCGCCACGATCACCACCGACGCCTCGTGTGGCGCGGTGAACTCGATGCACGATTCCTACACGCCGCTGGGCGGGATGATCCCGATGATCAACATCCAGCTCGGCGAGATCATCTTTGGCGGCGTGGGCGCGGGGCTGTACGGGATGATCGTCTTCATCGTGCTGACGATCTTCATCGCCGGGCTGATGGTCGGCAGAACGCCCGAATATCTCGGCAAGAAGATCGAGGCTTATGACGTGAAGGTCGCCTCGCTGTCGGTCCTCGTGCTGATCTTCAGCATCCTTTGCCTCACGGCCTGGGCGTGCGTCAGCGATTGGGGAAAGGCCGCTCTCAGTAACTACGGCCCGCATGGTTTCAGCGAGATGCTGTATTCGTACTCATCCTGCACCGGCAACAACGGCAGCGCTTTCGCCGGCCTGGGCAGCAACACGCCCTGGTGGAACACGACGCAGGCCATCGCCATGTTCTTCGGGCGATTCATCATGATCGTGCCGATCCTGGCGCTGGCCGGCAACCTGGCCCAGAAGAAGCTGATCCCCGCCAGCGGCGGCAGCTTCCCCGTCTCTGGCGCGACATTTGTTGTCTTGCTCGTCGGCACGATTTTGATCGTCGGCGCATTGACATTCCTGCCGGCGCTGAGCCTTGGCCCGGTCGTCGAGCACTTCTTGATGAGGCATTCACCGACGCTGTTCTGAATGAGGATCCTCATATGACTATGACCAAACCCCCTATGCCCTCGCCCGCAACCATTGGCGACTACGGCCGTGCAGCGGCCGCCCCGCGCGTCACGCGGCAGCGATCGCTGTTCGACCCCGAAATCGTTCTCCCGGCGATCAAGGCGAGCTTCGTCAAGCTCAACCCGATCACGATGCTCAAGAACCCGGTCATGTTTGTGACCGAGGTGGGCGCGGCCGTCACGACGATCGAGCTGCTCTTCGCCCGAGCCCATGGCGAGCCTTTCAGCTTTGTCCTGCAGATCACGCTGTGGCTCTGGTTCACGGTGCTCTTCGCCAACTTCGCCGAGGCCATGGCCGAAGGCCGCGGCAAGGCCCAGGCCGATGCGCTGCGCAAGTCGCGCACGCGCACCATTGCCAATAAGCTGCTGGAGGATGGATCGACCGTGAAGGTGCCGGCCGACGAGCTGCGCCAGGGCGATCTCTTTGTCGTTTCCGCCCGCGAGGTAATCCCCGCCGACGGCGAGATCATCGAAGGCCTGGCGACGGTCGATGAATCCGCCATCACGGGCGAATCAGCGCCGGTCATCCGCGAAAGCGGTGGCGATCGATCGGCCGTCACCGGCGGCACCACGGTCCTTTCGGATCAGATCACCTGCCGCGTCACGGCGAATGCCGGCGAGAGCTTCATGGACCGCATGATCGGCCTCATCGAAGGCGCCAAGCGACAGAAGACGCCCAACGAGATCGCGCTGAACATCCTGCTCTCGGCGCTGACGATCATCTTCCTGGTGGTCATCGTCACGCTCAAGCCGTTCGGCATCTATTCCAACCTGAATCCGCAGTCGATCTCGATCACGGTGCTCGTGTCGCTGCTGGTGTGCCTGATCCCGACGACCATCGGCGGACTGCTCAGCGCCATCGGCATCGCCGGCATCGACCGCATGGTGCAGAAGAACGTGCTGGCGATGAGTCGGCGCGCCGTCGAGGCGGCCGGCGACGTGGACGTGCTGCTGCTGGACAAGACCGGCACGATCACGCTGGGCAACCGCCAGGCGGCCGAGTTTGTGCCCGCGCCGGGCGTGAGCATGCAGGAGTTGGCCGATGCCGCGCAGCTCTCATCGCTGGCCGATGAGACGCCCGAAGGGCGCAGCATCGTCGTGCTGGCCAAGCGATACGGCCTGCGCGAGCGCGAGCTGCGCGATTTCCCCCATGCCGAGTTCGTGCCGTTCACGGCGCAGACGCGCATGAGCGGCGTGAACCATAACGGCACGCAGCTCCGCAAAGGGGCGGCCGACGCCGTGCAAAAGTGGTTGGGCAGCCCGTTCCATTCATCCGTCAACCAAGCGGTTGAGCGCATCGCCAAATCCGGCGGCACGCCCCTGGTGGTGGCCGACCAGAAGAGAGTCCTCGGCGTGATCTATCTCAAGGACATCGTCAAGGGCGGCCTGCCCGAGCGGTTCAAGCAGTTCCGCGACATGGGCATCCGCACCATCATGATCACGGGCGACAACCCGCTGACGGCCACGGCCATCGCCGCGGAAGCCGGCGTGGATGATTTCCTGGCCCAGGCCAAGCCCGAAGACAAACTGGCGCTGATCCGCCGGGAGCAGGCGGCCGGCCACCTGGTGGCCATGACCGGCGACGGCACCAACGATGCGCCCGCGCTGGCGCAGGCGGATGTCGGCGTGGCCATGAACACCGGCACGCAGGCCGCCAAGGAAGCCGGCAACATGGTGGACCTGGACTCCAACCCCACCAAGCTCATCGAGGTCGTCGAGATCGGCAAGCAACTGCTGATGACCCGCGGCGCGCTGACCACGTTCAGCATCGCCAACGACGTGGCCAAATACTTCGCGATCATCCCCGCGATGATGGTGGCGACGTTCCCGGTGATCGCGCCGCTGAACGTCATGAAGCTCGTATCCCCCTGGAGCGCGATCCTCAGCGCCGTCATCTTCAACGCCCTCATCATCATCGCGCTGATCCCGCTGGCGCTGCGCGGCGTGAAATTCCGCCCGCTCAGCGCCGCGGTCGTCCTGCGGCGCAACCTGCTGATCTACGGCCTGGGCGGCATCATCATCCCGTTCGTCGGGATCAAGCTCATCGACATATTGGTGAATTGGATGCACCTGGTGTGAGGATTTGCGATTTCTGATTTGCGATTTTCGACTGAATCCCGAGATTTGGAATCTGAGATCTGAGATTTGAAGTTTGGAGTTCCCATGACTCATCGAGAAGAGAATTTCACTCCCAAGAGCGACTCTGCCGGCCAGAGCCTCTTGACGCATCTTCGCGTCAGCGTTGTCGCGACGTTGGCGCTGGCGGTGCTGGTCTGTGGCGTCTATCCGCTGGTTGTCTGGGGATTGGCACAGGTCATGTTCCACGACAAGGCCAACGGTTCGCTGATCAAAGGCAAGGATGGGCAGGTGGTAGGTTCGGCCCTGATCGGGCAGAGCTTCACCGATGCCAGTTTCTTCCATCCGCGCCTGTCGGCCAACGGCTACGAGGCCACGAATTCCGGCGGCACCAACCTCGGACCGACCAGCGATAAGCTCATCAACGGTGTGCATAAGAAGACCGCGGACGGTAAGGATGACCCGGGCAACTTCGACGGCGTGAGGGACCTGGTCGCGGCGTACCGCAAGGAGAACGCCCTGGCCGATGACGTGCCCATCCCTGCCGACGCCGTTACGCGCTCCGCCAGTGGCCTGGACCCGCATATCAGTGTGGCCAATGCGATGCTCCAGGTGAGCAGGGTCGCCAGGGCGCGGGGAATGAGCGAGGAGCAGGTGAAATCGCTCGTCAGGAAATACACGGAAGGGCCGGACCTCTATGTCCTCGGCGAGCCGGGCGTCAACGTGCTGAAGCTGAATCTGGCGATGGAGCATCCCGAGTGATGAACTTGCACTCCGCTACGGGTAGAATTACGTGACGGTCAGAGGAGTAAGCATATGACGACAGCGACCCACCCATCGGACCAGCGAGAATGGATTCAGACGCTTGAGAAACTTCTCGGCGATATCGAGCGGTGGTGCCGCAGCCGGGGCTGGGAGGCCAGCCGCTCCACCAAGCCCCTTCACGAGTCGCGATGGGGTCAGGACGAGTACGAGGCGCCGATGCTGGCCATCCACAGCCCGCGAGGGATCAGCTACATCGAGCCGGTAGCACGCTACGTCGTGGGCGCCGATGGTCTGGTGGAGGTGTACGCATGGCCGACATTGCGGCGTCTCGTACTCCAGCGCAAGGGCGAGACGTGGCGTTCTGAAAACGGACGGCGGTGTGCCCTGGCCCCATTCGTGGGATGAGCAGAGCTTCGCCCAAGCCATCGACCTGCTGCACGAGCCCACCTGATGTACCGGAAGGAAGTGATCCGTCGACTCGTCTCGGTCGAGGTCGAGCACCACGCGGCCCATGTCGCGGTTCGACGCATGATTTCTCAGTCTCAAAGCGATCCGACGATCCTGCACGGCCCTCGCCTTGAACCGGAGGATCTGCGCAGGTGCGCCGCCGCATTGGAGCACACTTACCTGGTTCGCATGTTCGCGGTGTTCGAAGGATATCTCCGCACCATCTGGCGGGAGTCGTATCACCGAGACACCCACCCGCCTGTACATGACCTGATCGCTGGCTGCGCCTCGCATGAGGGCGTGCCCTATGACTACAGCGCCAACGCCCACCGTGTTCGTCTCTACAGGAACGCCGTCGTACATGATGGCGACGCGGATGTCGTGAGCCTCGCAGACGCCCGCGAGTACTTGTGCGTTTTCTTTTCCTGGATGCCCCCGGAGTGGTGATGTCCGACGACCGCCCCAATCCTGATGCCCTGCTCGCGCAGCTTCAGCAGGAAGAGAGCCGCGCGCACCGGGGCAAGCTCAAGGTCTTCTTCGGCGCGGCCGCCGGCGTCGGCAAGACCTACGCCATGCTGGAAGAGGGCCGCGCCAAGGCGGCCGAGGGCGCCGATGTCGTCGTCGGTTATGCCGAGCAGCACATCCGCCCGGAGACCGAGGCGCTGCTCCTGGGCATGGACATCCTGCCCTGCAAGGTCGTCGAGTATCGCGGCGCCAAGCTCAAGGAGTTCGACCTCGATGCCGCCCTCAAGCGCAAACCCGCGCTGCTGCTGATCGACGAGCTGGCCCATAGCAACGCGCCCGGCATGCGGCATCCCAAGCGATGGCAGGATGTCGTGGAGTGCCTCGACGCCGGCATCGACGTCTACACGACGCTCAACGTCCAGCACCTGGAGAGCATCAACGACATCATCGAGCGGATCACCGGCGTGACCGTGCGCGAGACGCTGCCCGATTCCGTGCTGGAGCAGGCCGACCAGATCGAGCTGGTTGAACATCTCGCCCGAGGAACACCTGGAGCGGCTGCGCGAGGGCAAGGTCTACATCGGCCAGCAGGCCGACAATGCCATGCGCAACTTCTTCAGCCGGGGCAATCTCATCGCCCTGCGCGAGCTGGCCATGCGCAAGGCCGCCGAGCGGGTGGACGAGCAGATGGGCGAGTTCCGGCGCGTCCACGCGGTGCGCAGCACCTGGCCGGCGGCCGAGAAGCTGCTCGTGTGCATCGGCCCCAGCCCCATGTCGGCGCGACTGATCCGCGCCACCCGCCGGCTGGCCGCCGGATTGCACGCGCGGTGGATCGCCGCGTATGTCGAGACGCCCTCGGCCGGCGCCATGTCCGAAGCCGGCCGCAATCGCCTGGCGCAGAACATGCGGCTGGCCGAGCAGCTTGGCGGGCGCACCGTGACCCTGGCCGGCGCCAGCATTGGCGATGAGGTCCTGGCCTATGCGCGGGCCCATAACATCACCAAAGTCGTCGTCGGCAAACCCGAGCAGTCGCGCTGGAAGGAGCTGTTTTTCGGCTCCATTGTCGACGACCTGGTTCGCGGCAGCGGCGACATCGACGTCTATGTCGTGCGCGGCAAGGCAGAAGAGCCCGATGCACGATCGGCCGCACCCCGGCGTCCGCCGCGCTGGTCGGACTACCTCTGGGCCGGGGGCGTCGTGGCGCTGGCGACGGCCATTGGCTGGCCGCTCTATCACAGCCTGGGCCTGTCCAATACCAACGTGCTGATGCTCTACCTGCTGGGCGTGCTGTGGGTGGCGACGCGCGGCAGCCGCTGGGCCGCGATCCTCGCATCGGTCCTGGGCGTGGCGGCGTTCGACTACTGCTTCGTTCCGCCGTATCTCGCGTTCGCCGTCTCCGACCAGCAGTACCTCGTCACCTTCGGCGTCATGTTGATCACGGCGCTGGTCATCAGCGCCCTCACCACGCGCGTGCGCCAGCAGGCCGAAGCCGCGCGCCGGCGCGAGCGGCGCACCGAGGCATTGCTCGCCCTCAGCCGCGATCTGGCCAACACGCGCGAAAAAGACCGCATCATCGAGGCGGCCGCCCGCCACGTGTCCGAAGTCTTCGACAGCCCGGCCGCAGTTTTCCTGCCCGATGCCGCGCACCACCTCCATGTTCACGGCGGCAGCAAGCTCGATGGCGTCCTGGATGAAAAGGAGATGGGCGTGGTGCAATGGGTCTTCGACCACGATCAACCCGCCGGCATTGGCACGGGAACGCTGCGCCTGCGCGCGGATTGTACCTGCCCCTGCTCACGTCGCGCGGCGCCGTCGGCGTCCTGGGGCTGATCCCGGCCGACCAGCAGCGCCTGCAGGATCCCGATCGCATGCACCTGCTGGAGGCGTTCGCCAACCAGGCCGCCCTGGCGATTGAGCGAGCCGCGCTCGCCGAAGAAGCCCAGCAGGCCTGGGAGCGCGTCGAGGCGGAGCTGCTCCGCAACACGCTTCTCTCCAGCGTCTCGCACGACCTGCGCACGCCGCTGGCCGCCATTACCGGGGCGGCCACCACGATGCTCGAAGCCGGCCCGTCGCTGGCATCCGACACGCGCCGCGAGTTGACCGAGGCGATCTGCGCCGAATCCGAGCGCATGGAGCGGCTGATCAACAACCTGCTGGATATGACGCGCCTGGAATCCGGGGGCCTCAAGCTCAACAAGGAATGGCAGCCGCTTCAGGAGGTCATCGGCGTGGCCCTGCGGCGGCTGGAGAAGCAGCTTGCGGGGCGGCACGTCGAGGTGGATTTGCCATCCGATCTGCCGCTGGTACACATTGATGCCGTGGCGCTGGAGCAGGTCGTCACCAATCTGCTTGATAATGCCATCCAGTACACGCCAGCCGGCAGCCCCATTGAGATTCGCGCGCGCCGCGAGGAAGATGCCGTTCGCGTGGCGGTGGTCGATCACGGGCCGGGCCTGCCTCCCGGCACCGAGCAGCGCGTCTTTGAGAAATTCTTCCGCGCCAACCCCAAGTCCGGCCGGCGCGGTATCGGGCTGGGCCTGACCATTTGCCGGGGCATCGTCGAAGCCCACGGCGGCAAGATTGTCGCGGCCAATCGCCCGGCCGGCGGCGCTGAGTTCAGCTTCACCTTGCCGATGGACGAGGAACCACCGAAGGTAGATACGGCTGAAATGCCGAATGTCTAATGTCGAATGTCTAATCAAGGACGAATGATGAAGCCCGAATGCCGAACGCCTATTGATAATTCGGCATTCGAGCTTTGTCATTGATTAGGCATTCGGTCATTCGTCATTAGTCATTCCCGACGGAGCGGGCGCTGACGCTTCCGCTTCAGACAGTATGATATGGAGCATTCATGGCCGACCCCGCACCGAACATCCTCGTGATCGAAGACGATCCTCCGATCCAGAAATTCCTGCGGGTGACGCTGGAGAGCCAGGGCTATCGCATCGTCGAGGCCGAGACCGGCAAGTCCGGGCTGGTCCAGGCGGCCACGTGCCAGCCCGACATCGTCGTGCTGGACCTGGGGCTGCCCGACATGGAGGGTCTGGATCTGCTCAAGGAGCTTCGGCAGTGGTCGAAGACCCCCGTCATCGTCGTTTCAGCGCGCGGCAAGGAGCAGGACAAGGTCGCCGCCCTCGACGCCGGCGCGGATGATTATCTCACCAAGCCTTTCAGCGTGGGCGAGCTGCTGGCCCGCGTGCGCGTGTCGCTGCGGCATAGCGCGGCCACGAACGCCGAGCGGGGCGAGCCGGTGTTCACGACCGGCGAGCTGCGGGTCGATCTTCTGCATCGGCAGGTCTTCGTCGGCGAACACGAAGTGCATCTCACTCCCAACGAATTCCGCCTGCTGGTCGCCATGGTCAAGCACGCCGGCATGGTGCTCACGCATCGCCAGCTTCTGCACGAAGTCTGGGGGCCGGGCTCGGGTAATGAGAGTCACTATCTGCGCGTCTACATGAACCAGCTCCGTCAGAAGCTCGAGCCCGACCCATCCCGGCCAAGATATCTGCTGACCGAGCCCGGGGTCGGCTATCGCCTTGCGGGCGAGCCGTAGAATCATCTTGCCCATTTTAACAGGCCCCCCGCTGTCAGGATCGTCCTGACATTCCCTTGATACTTTCCTGATGCGCGGCGGCCGTGTCTTGATGCGGCCCTGATACCCCTGCCTCGATAATCCCCCGCGAACCAACGCGCAGCGCAAGAACCCCATCTATGGCCGCCATTCCTCAAACCAGTTTCGATGTTGCCCGTCTGCCCGATCCCGCGCAATCGCGCCGGACCACCGTGCTGGTCGTCAGCAGCGTCGCCCTCTCCTTCATCAGCTTCTGGCGGGCCGCGGCGATCGTGCTGAACGACATGGCCAGCACCGTCTATTACATCGGCGGAATCAGCGAGCAGGCCATCGGTAAGGCCGCGCCGTGGTTCGTCCTGGCGGTGATGCTCTTCGCCTACGCTGTGCGATCGGTCTATGTCGAGAGCTGCACCATGTTCACGCGGGGCGGCGTCTACCGCGTCGTCAAGGAAGCCATGGGCGGCAGCCTCGCCAAGCTCTCGGTCAGCGCGCTGATGTTCGACTACGTCCTGACCGGCCCGATCAGCGCGGTGTCGGCCGGGCAGTATCTCGTCGGCCTGATCGGGAACCTGCTGGCGCTCACGCCGCTGCACTATCAACTCAACGCCGATGCGCATCCCGATCTGGTCAAGCTGCTGTCGATGCTCATCGCCATCGGCATCACCGTCTACTTCTGGCGCATCAACATCATCGGCATTCACGAATCCAGCCAGAAGGCCATGCGCATCATGCAGCTCACGACCATCATGGGCGTGCTGGTCATCCTCTGGTCCATGGCAACGCTCTTTCTCCATCCCGCCACGCGCCAGCTTCCTCCCTTCCGCCCGGTGCTCACGAGCGAATCCCTGGGCTGGCTGACCGGTCTTCCTCGCATCGTCGGCGCGATCGGCATCATCATCGCCTTCGGCCACACGCTGCTGGCCATGAGCGGCGAGGAATCGCTGGCGCAGGTCTACCGCGAGATTCAGGCCCCCAAGGTGCGCAACCTGTTGAAGGCGGGTTTCCTGATCGTCGTCTATTCGCTGCTGCTGACGGGGCTGGTGACGTTCTTCGCCGTCATGATCATCCCCGACAACGAGCGCATCAAGACGACGGTCGTTGACGGGCCGCAGAAGATCGAAGTCTCCAACGTCGTCGAGCAGAAGACGCCCGATGGGGCGATGCAACGAATCGCCACGAAGGAAGATGGCACGAAATTCGCGCTTCCTCCGGCCGCCCAGGTCGTGCGCGAGTCCGGCAAGTACACCGACAATCTCATCAGCGGCCTGGTGATGCACCTGGCCGGGCCACATTCGCTGCGGCTGGCGTTTCAGGCATTCGTCGTGCTCGTCGGATTCCTCATCCTCAGCGGCGCGGTCAACACCAGCATGGTCGGCTCCAACGGCGTGCTCAACCGCCTGGCCGAGGATGGCATTCTCACGCCGTGGTTCCTTCATCCCCAGCCGCGTTTCGGCACGACCCATCGCGTGATCAACATGGTCGCGATGCTGCAACTGCTGACGATCGTCGCCAGCATGGGCGATGTCTATACGCTCGGCGAAGCCTATGCCTTTGGCGTGGTCTGGTCGTTCGTGTTCAAGACCCTGGCCATGGTCGTGTTGCGTTTCAAGGACAAGAGCCCGCGCCAATACGAGGTGCCGCTCAATGTCCGCATCCATCGCAAGGGCAAACGGATCGACCTGCCCATCGGCATCGGCATCATCTTCCTCGTCCTGCTGTGTACGGCCATCGTGAACCTGGCCACCAAGAAGGTGGCGACGGTCTGGGGCATCGGCTTTACGCTGGCGTTCCTGGCCGCTTTCCTCATCTGCGAGCGGATCTCGCACCGCCGCCGCAAGGGCCAGCATCACGAGCACCTGGAGCAGTTCAACGAGAAGACATCCGACGCCGTCACGCCGGAATCGCTGGGTCTGGAGCATCCGGCCCCGGTGCTGGTGGCCGCCCGCGGCCCGCGCAGCCTGCCCATGCTGGAGCGCGTGCTGCGCGAGACCGACACCAGCCAGCGCGACGTGGTCGTCGTCACCTGCAAGGTGCTCCCGCCGCTGACCGAGGGCGTGACGGACAGGGAAAGCAGCATCGACGATGCCGATCGCGAGTTGCTTACGCGGATCGTGACGGTAGCCGAGGAAATCGGCAAGCATGTCTACCCCGTCGTGCTGCCGACGAACAACCCGCTTTACGCCATCGCGGCCACGGCGCGCGACCTGCGCGCCGGGCAGGTTGTGCTGGGCGTATCGGAGAAAATGCACGCCGAGACGCAGCTTGAGCAGTTCGCCCTGGCGTGGGGCTGCGCCACGCCGCAGCGCGACCTGCCGCATCCGATGGTGCGCATCCTCGGCCCGCAGGTCGAACTGCAATACTCGATGGAATGAGACGGCCTTGGCGCAAGGAAAGAAATCGGGGCGCTCCTTCCAGCGCCCCGATTCCCGTGGGCTGAGAATGGTGGTGTTGGCTTATGGGAGGACGATCGTCTGGCCGGCGTTGACCCGCTCGCCCTTGATGGCGGGGTTGGCCGCGACGATCTTCTTGTACTGGCGACCGTCGCCATAGGTGCGGGTGGCGATGCCCCAGAGGGTATCGCCGCGCTTGACGACATACTTGGTGCCGGCGGCGGGCTTGGCATCGTTGGCGGCGGGAGCCGGAGCGGGGGTCAGGTCAGGCGCCGGGGTCGGGGTGGGCGCCGGCGTGACGACCGGAGTGCTCGGCACGCTGGGCGGAGGCGGCGGTGGCTTGATCGCCTCGGGCGAGGTCGTGGTTTTCTTCCCGCCACAGGCGGTCAGGCTTGAGAGCAGGCCAATCGCGATGAGGGCAGCTATCTTTTTCACAGCGGTTCTCCTTCCATGGAGCAAGGTTTTCTTTCCTGACCGGGGCGGATCCCTCGCCCGAAGGGTCATTGCTCGTTTTATCGGACGGGAGGCCGAAATGAGCTTGAGAGATTTTTCCGTGTGTGCCAGCTTGTCCGTGGTCAGTTGTCCGTTGTCAGTGGTTGGGTCCGTTGTCCGTTGGTCAGTGGCTCCCGGGCCGGGTCGATACTCTGTACTCGTCCGGGCTTGAGCAACTGACTAAAGGACCATTGACCCATCTACTGACAACGGACCACGGACAACTGACAAGTCGCTATTCGCTATTTTCGCATCATCCGCACGTCAAACACCCCGCCCGCGAAAGAGCCGGGGTGCGCCTGGAACTTGATTGTGACGTGGTCCTTGTCTTTGAGCATCTCGGCGGGAACTGGGTAGATCTCGTCGTAGAATTTGTCGGGCTGCTTGTGCTCGAGCTTCTGCGTGGCGAGCTTCTGGCCATCGACGAGGATATCGAAGGTTCGACCACCGCCGTCGCTGCCCCAGTACGTAACGCGCAGCTCCTGGGGCTGGTCGGGCAGGATTTTCACGTCCCACGAGAACCAGCCGCCGTCGGTGGCGTGGCGGTACTTGCGCTGGCCAAAATCGCCGCTACTCGTACGCTCGCCGGCGATCTTGTGGTCGCGCTCGTTCTGGTCGTGGCCGGGCATGACATGATCGACCGTGCGCGCGTCGAGTTCCTTCTGTTTGGCAAGCTCGGCCTTGTACTGCTCCTCGCGGACTTTCCATTGCTCGGGCGTGAACGCATCGAAATACACCGTGTAATGCCGGCCGCCGTGCATCTTGTAGAACGGTTCGAGCGTAAGCGGCGCAGCGCCTTCGCCGGGGATCACGAAGGCGCCGTCGGCGGTGAACGTGGACGGCTTGCCCGCGACGGGTTTGAGGGCGGGCAGGACCTGCTCGGGCTCGGCCACGATCGCGGGGATGGATTTCCTTGTATCGACCTCCGCGCTGAGCACCAGCGGGCCGTGGAGGAATGCGAACCGGCGCGGATTGTCGCGGAAGCCCTCGCTGCGAAGGGCGAATGGGACGCCCACCTCGATCGTGTCGCCGGTCTTCCATTCGCGCGTGATGACGGCAAACTCACCGCTCTTACTGGATGCTGCCGGCTTTTCGCTGTCGGTGCCGTTGACGCTGATGCGGAAGCCGGCGGATGACCATGCTGGATGGCGAATTTGGATCGACAGCTCGACAGGTTTCTCGCAGGTGAATGCCAGCTTCGTGCTCTGCTCGTCAGGATAGCTTGTCTCCTGGCGCACTTTGACACGCTGCGCCTTCCAGTTCAGCTCTGATGCGATGAACAGGTTCACGAAGAGCTTGTTGCCATTGTGGAAATAGATGCTGTCGCCGTATTTCGCGTGGTTTTCCACGCCCGTGCCGGTGCAGCACCAGAAGGCGTCGAGCGGGCCGCCGTAGGTCTTGGCCGATCCGGCGCAGCGGGACGTAGTAGCACATCCCGCCGGTCTTGGGGTCCTGCGACGCGAGGATGTGGTTGTAGAGGGCGCGCTCGTAGTAGTCGGCGTACTCGCAGCTCGGCTCCCACGCGAAAAGGTGCCGCGTGAGCTTGAGCATGTTGTAGGTGTTGCACGTTTCGGTGGTGCTGGGGCCGAATGCCTGCGAGAGCTTCTCCTTGGGCGAGAAGGCCTCGCCGTCGCTGTGGCCGCCGATCACGTAGGATCGCTCGTGGACGACCGTGTCCCAGAAGAACGTGGAGGCGGTCTTGAGCAACTCCTGGCCGGTCAGCTCGTACTGGCGGGCCGTGCCGACGAACTTGGGGATCTGCGTATTGGCGTGCAGGCCGGTGAGCTTGTCGGTGCGCTGCCCGGCCGGGCCGATGACGGCCATGTGGTTGAATCGCTGGGCGATCTTCAGGTACTTCTCCTCGCCGGTCAGGCCATAAAGATTGGCCAGCACCTCGTTCATGCCGCCGTGCTCGTTGCCGAGCATCTTCTGCATTTGCTCGTCGGAGAGCTTGCTGTTGCGGGCGATCACCCAGTCGGCAAACTTCTTGCACACCTCGAGGGCCTGGGCATTGTCGCAGTGGACGTACATGTCGAGCAGGCCGGCGTAGATCTTGTGCAGCGTGTAATAGGGCGCCCACACCGGCTTCTGCGCCTCGACACGATCGAAGAAGCTCTCGGGAAACGCGGACAGGTAGCCGTTGCCCAGCTTCGCCTGGCATTCGGCCAGCCCGGCCACGACGGCGCTCGCCTTCTCCTTGAGCTTCTCATCGCCCGTGCTGGCGTACATCAGGCGCAGGCCGAGAGATAGTGGCCGATGAAATGCCCGCGCAGCTCGCACTTGGGCTCTTCCCAGCCGCCCAGCGGCTGCGCCGTGGATGGCAGGCCGGCATTGAGGCGGAAGGTATGCAGCAGGCGATCGGTTTCCAGCGAGAGCAGGTACTGGTGATCGAGATCCATCGCGTGCTTGAATGGCCCATCGAGCAGGCGCACATCCTCCAGGGCGAATGCGTAGGCCTTGATGGGAACTACCGGCGCGACCTCGACCTTCGAGGAGCCGCCGGGGAGCGGGTCGGCCATGACGGCCGCGGCGAAAGTCGTTCCAACGATGATGACGAGGGGAAGTGTTTGAGCAAGGTTCATGGTCATTCCATTCCTGTGACTACGAGCTCGCGACACGGGCGGCCGCATTGTAATCGCAGTCGCGCAGTATCTGAAGCGGAAGCGTCAGCGCCCGCCCTTTGCCTGGGCGGGCGCTTACGCTCCGCTTCGGACAGAGCTTGATTGCCGCCGCGCCCCGTATCACAATTGATCCGCGTAAGCTGACCAGCTTTCAGGGCCCCGGAGGAATTCGCTATGTCTCGCGCAATGATCCGCGTAAGCTGACCAGCTTTCAGGGCCCCGGAGGAATTCGCTATGTCTCGCGCAATGATCCCCGTGAAGGAGCTTGATTTCCGGCCATTTGGTCTCTGGGACGACACATGGCTTCTTCTCACGGCCGGCGAAAACAAGCCCGGCCACTTCAACAGCATGACCGTCTCCTGGGGCGGGCTGGGATGGATTCTGGGGCCGGCCGCTGGCGATCGTCGTTGTCCGCCCGCAGCGATACACCCGCGAGTTCATCGATCGCTACGACACTTTCAGCCTCTGCGCGTTCCCCCCATCATATCGGGAGACGCTCAACATGCTGGGCACGCTCTCCGGCCGCGACACCGACAAGATGAGCCGCTGCGGCCTGAAGAGCATCGCGCTGAGCCAGATCGCCTGCCCCGGATTCGACGAGGCCGAGCTGATCCTCGAATGCCGCAAGACCTATTTCAGCGACATCGATCCGAAGAACTTCCTGGCCGACTTCATCGCGCCCAACTATCGCGGCGATTATCACCGCGTGTATTTCGGCGAGGTGCTGGCGGCATCGGGGACGGAGAAGTATTCGGAGTAGTCGCGCCATGACCGAAACCCACCCCAGCCGCGAAACCGCCACCAATCCCGTCCTGCTGCTCTCCCGCGGCGCGAGCCTGCTGCGGCGCATCGCGCTGGATCGCCCGCGGTTCGTGATCGGCCGGGCACAGGGCGCGGACATCCCCCTGGACGATCCGCAGATTTCGCGGCAGCACGCCGAGCTCGTGCAGGATCCCTTCGGCCGGTGGTGGGTCAACGACCTCGACAGCCACAACGGCACGCGCATCAACGGGCAGAGCGTCAAGAGCCGCGTGCTCGGCCCCGGCGACAGCGTCGAGCTTGGCGCACACCGTCTGTCGCTGCAACTCCCCGCATCCGAGCTGACCATCATCGCCTCGCCGGCCGCGACCGCCACGCTCTCGGATGAGCCCATTACGCACCTGACGAGCCTGGGCGATGCGCAGGTGCCCAAGCTCTCGCGCCAGCATCTGCGAGAGGTGCTCAAGATGGGTGAGCAGCTCTCGCACATCGAACAGCCCGAGCAGCGCCTCGCCACGCTCTGCTCCTCACTCGTCGGCGGCATATTCCGCGGCCGGTGCTGCATGGCGCTGCGCGTGCCGATCAGCGGCGATCCCCTCATGCTTTGCCCGCCGGCCAGCGAGCCATCATGGGAAAGCCTCGCCTTCAAGGCGCCGCGCAAGCTCATCGCCGCCACCCTCGCCGCCGGCCAGCCGCTGCTCGCGGCCAATGTCTCGACCGCCTTGGCCGATGTGAACCTCTCCCTCTCCGAGGCGACCGCGCCGATGGCTGCCGTCGCCTGCCCACTGTCGCACGCGCCGAATCACGCCGACCTGCTGATCCTGTTCATCCCGCCCCAGTGCGGCAATAGCGAGTGGCTGGTGCTGGTGTCGCTGGCCGTCGAGCAGTTCGCGCAGGCCGAGGCTGCCTGGGCCGCCCGCCACGAGGCCGCCCGCCACGCCACCATCGAGCGCGAGCTGGAGCGCGCCCGCACGATCCAGCGCCTCTTTCTCCCGGCCGAGCCTCACGTCGATGGCCTGGACCTCTGCATCGACTTCCAGCCCTCCACCTGGGTCGGCGGGGACTATGTCGATGTGATTCCCCTCAGCGATGGCCGGGTCCTGCTCACGGTGGCCGACGTCGCCGGCAAGGGCCTGCAGGCGGCGCTGGTCAGCTCCAGCGTTCACGCGATCCTCCACACTCTCTGCGACGTGGCCACGCCTCTGCCCAAACTCGCCAGCGCGCTCAATCGCCATCTCTGCCAGCACCTGCATGGCCGCTCCTTCGTGACGATGGCCTTCGTCATCCTCGACCCGCTCACCGGCCAGCTCGAATGCCTCAACGCCGGCCACCCGCCGCCGCTGGTCCTCGACCACACCGGCGTCGCCGGCCGGCTGCAATCCTGCGCCAACCTGCCGCTGGGCATCCAGGAGTCGGATTTCGAGATCGCTGCCGATGTCATCCGGCCGGGCTCGTGGCTGGCCATGTACACCGATGGGCTGACCGACATCTCCGACTCCGGAGGCAAAATGCTCGGCCTCGCCGGCCTCGAACACCTCATGGCCCAGGCCATCCAGCCCCGCCACGACCTGCCCGCAGCCAACGTCGCCGCCGCGATGTCCGCGCTGCTCCGGCAGAATTCCGGGCCGTCGATGGCGTTGGATGACCAGACGCTGCTGCTGTCGCGGAGGATGTGAGGGGGCGGGTTCGTTTTGGGATCTGAGTTCGTTCTGTGCCATGGCGGATTGGAGTTTGGTGAGGCTGTTGAGGGTCTTGTCGAAGGAGCGCTGGATCGTGGATTCGTATCGCTGGAGGCGGGCGAAGGGGTTCGATTTGTCGTCGGCGCTCAGGAACTGGTCGGCCAGGAGCTGGGCGGAGGTGGCGTCGGTGATGGGGAGGGGCGTGGGTTCGTTCTGTTGCTGGCTTTCATCGCTGGAGATATGCCGGCGGCGGTTGATGGTGTTTTGGTCTTCGATTTCGAGGCGATGCTGTTCGTTCAGTTGGCGGAAGATCTCGGCCTCCGCGGCCGGGAGGCGGCGGAGTTGCCAGGCGAGGTGGGTGAGTCGCTGGACGAGGATGCGCTCGGCCGCGTTGGCGGGTTTGAAATCGCGGGTGAGGGAGTCGAGCAGGGCCTGGTTCTCGGCCGGGTCTTCGCCGGGGAGGATGACGGGGAGGGTGGCGGTGAGGCCGTGCTTGAGGGCGTTGAGGCGGGAGCGGGCTTTGCCTTCGGGGGTGCGGGGGCCGCCGCGGGAGGGGGATTCACCGCCGAGGCGCGGAGGACGCGGAGAGGAATCGGAGTTGGGAGCGGGGATCGCGGATTTGCGGTTACGCTCTTGAGATTCCAGGGCGGCGCACGTGGCTCGCCACTCGCGGGACTTGGCTATGTCGGCGGGGTCGCAGGGCTGGCATCGAGGGTGGAAGGCGTCGCAGAGTTCGCAGATGTCGCTGAGCTGGTCTTCTATATTTTGAACAGATGGGGAAGTGGCGGGGGCGGGGAAGGCGGGGATTGCGGATTGCGGATTGCGAATTGCCGATTTGGGATCGGCGGGGATTGCGGGCAGGGCGGCGATGGTGGCGTTGACGGCGGCAGCAATGGCGGTTTCGGGGCTGTGGGCGCGCGGAGTGGCTGTTGAGGAGGACATGGCCTTCTCCTTGGGGGAAGAGGTTTGCCCCGCGCTGCCGAAGGTGGCCGGGCGGAGTTGGCCGGCCTTCCCGAAATGCCGGCCGGGGTTGTGTTTAATGTTTACTATATGGCAGAGGTGGTGAGATGTCAACTAAATATGTTTTGATTATTTTCGGGTGGATCGGGGATCGGAGGTCGGAGTTCCGCGCAGACGCGGCCAGGCCAGCAGACCGCGTACACGCGGAGCTCCGAACAATGGTGAGGGTTCTACGAAAGGGTGCATGGCGGAAAGAGCAGGCAGCAAGACGTACCAGTTCCTCGGCGGAAGCCACGATGGTGAACCACTGATCTTGCCTGACGATCTCAAAATCGGCTTCGTCATGGCAATTGAAATGCGTACTGCGGATGCGCTGGGCAATCAGACTCATACCGGCAAGAAAGAGGTTTACAAACTGCAACCGGATGGCAAGTTTCACTATCTGAACTACGTCAAGAAACCAGGCGACAAGTAGAGGCGGGCTAACGGTCGGCCGATGACCTGCGAAGGGAGGGGCTAGAGAAAACAAAGGGGACACTGCGGACACTGCATCTTGTCCCGTCTTCCGATCTGTCCGATCTGTCCCGTTTTCCGATCTCCCTTCGCCTTTTTGGTCGAGCGACGTGCCCCTCGACTCGGGGAAGCCTTCCGGCTATTCTTCGATAAAGTGTTTTTCATAGGTTGTCGGGTGTAGCCTCAACCGGCTCGCCCGACAACCAATCATGCCATCTTTTTCAGGCCAATGAACTTCAACCATATAGCATCCAGAGCCGCAAAACGAAAAGAACGCATCCGAATAGGGCACACCCTTTGCCAATGAGGCGTTTAGATCTGTGGCTGGTATACTCCTTTCCGTCCCCCTTCACGATGGGTCCGCCTGATGGCCATTTCAGCATTTCGAGGCTTTTGTCCCCCTTCCCATCCCCCAGTACGAAGACACCAATGCTAAAAAAACCGCCGAGAAATCCTTCCGGCGCGATCCAATACCATCGTAGCGACCAAGTCGCACAGGCCCCGCAGGCAAGCACCAATATTCCGAAAAGAACGCAGTAACAAGCGTTTTCAGACTTTTCGGCAGCCTGCATTTTATTCAGCACACTATTTAACTTGGACTGCGCGTCGGCGTGCCCCTGTTCAGCGGCCTTGCGATACCATTTGACGGCCTCTTTGTCGTTCTCGGGCACGCGTTTTCCTTCTGTAAACGCTTCTCCAAGTTCAAATTGGGCGGCACATTCACCTCGGACCGCGCGGAGGGCCAGGTCCGTGGCCTCGTTCGAGATGTCCACTGGGAGCGCTGCTTCTTCTTCCTTCTTGCGAAGTGCTTCCTTCTGTTCGGCCTCGGCTCGCCCTTTTTCTACCTTCGCTAATTTGCTCGCGCATTCGTCGCAGCAGCGTCGTTCTTTTACGAGGTGCTCGATGCACAAGTAATCCCGTTTGCATTCCTTGCACTCGAATGTCTCGCTAGGATCGTTGCGTTGTCCACAGACAGCGCACTTCACTTTCGCAATTGTCCCGCTTGCCTTTGATCCGGCAAAGTCGGAAACCACCATTTTGGCTTCTGCATTCGCTGATTGCTGGTTGGTCCCAGACCCCTCACCTGGGGTCGGCTGTTGCCGTGGCACGGTCAAAATCTTCTTGATAACCTCCGCCAGATACCGCAAATGGCGCTCGAGTGGTCGTGTGAATGCGTCCAGCCAATGCTGCGAACTGATGAAGTATTCCAACGCGAGCGAAGGCGAGATGTTCTCAATCCGCAAGGGAATAATGGGGATGCCTTTATTTACCGCTCGCTCCACCTCGCGCTTGATCTGAGGCGAATGGTTTGCGTTAGCGGAGAAGACCAACACCATCACCCGTGCTCCTGTGATCCCTTCCATAATCGACTCCCCCCAATCCATTCCCGGGAGAATATCTCGTGGCGCAATCCAACAACGGATGTGCTCCGATTCCAGAACGGAACAGACTGCATCCGCTGACAACTTGTCTTTCGACGAGTAACTGATGAACACGTCATGAGCCATAATGCTTGACCATAACTGCTTTGAAAATTCCTTACGCGGCTTGGTCTACGGGGGTCAGTGTAACCTGATGCCCGAGGGATTCCAGCCGCTTGACCAGGTAACGGGTCAGCCGTAGCGGCTGGAGCTTGTCGAGGTAATCCGGGCCCAGTTCCTGGCAACTCGCCCGCCTACGTCAGAAGGACCATGCCTGCATTCGCGCCCAACCCAGAACGCCCCGGCGGCAGTCTCACTTTCATTCCAGTCTCACGCCCATAGGGGAGCGAGACACGGATTGCGCCAAGTAACCTCGCGAAAGAACGCCATGTGAAGACTGACACGTAGCTGAAACCTTTCATTGCAGACCCAGCGGGTGCGAAGGATCGCCCACCAGAGCGTAGGCGCGCAGGTGCGAAGCGAGTCTTGCATCGCGCCGGGGCAACTGCGGCGCGGTGAAGCGTGGACAGTCCCGGCGCGCGGGATCAAGCCATGCGATTGAGCCTCGAAAGTCCATCGAGAGAGCCACGGTTGTTCCCTCGCCCGTGGCCGCGTCGGCCGAAGCGTCAAGGCAAGTTCCGGCCGGTCTGTCCGAGTCCGGAAAAGGTTCCAAGGATCGTTGATCGTCTTCAGCCCCCGTCTCACCCCGCTCCCCGATTCTCCCGGCGCTGGACGGCTCCAAGAGCGTGGCCTTTGCCCGCACGCTGCCCCTCACGCCCCTGTCCTTCCCCCTCCTCCCCCTTCCTGTTTGCCGCCGCCTTTTGCCTCCCCCTCATCCTCCGTCGCTCCCCCCGCGGACTATCGCGCGGCCGTTGCCGCAGTCATCCCCTGAATTGGAAGCACCCTTGGCTTGGACCGGCCTCGTGCGTAGAATACCAGCATGAACAATGAAGCGCTCCTTGCTCGCATCACGGTGGACCCCGACGTTTGTCATGGGAAGCCCTGCGTGCGCGGCCTGCGCTATCCGGTGGAGACGCTGCTCGAATACCTCGCCGGGGGCGATTCGGTGGAGAGCTTGCTGGCGGAATTCCCGGACTTGCAGCGCGAGGACATCCTCGCCTGCCACGAGTTTTCGCGGCGAATGCTGGCCGCGAAGAGCGTTCACCTGGTGCTGGCGTGAGATTCATCGTGGATGCTCACCTGCCGCGCCGGTTATGTGGGTTGCCGGCACAACGCGGGCATGACGCACTGCATATGCTCGAATTGCCGGCCGGGAATGCGACCAAGGACCGGGACATCAATCAGATTTCCATTGATGAGCAACGGGTGGTGATCTCGAAGGATGCGGATTTTTTCTATTCGCATCTGCTGCAGGGTTGTGTTCCCCCAGACCGCGTAAACGCGGAACTCCGAACGTGCCATCAGTTCGCGTAGCCATCATGCGGGCGAGGACGCCCGCGCTCCCGGGACGGTCACTCGTAGCCATCCGCCGCCCAGAGCATGACATTCTTCATCAGGCCCATCGCATATTCCGGGCGCCAGCCGAGGACGCCCCAGCTTTGCGTGCCGAGCAGGCCGGTGGTCACGTCGAGCGGGCTGTAGATCACCCGGCCGTGGCCGAAGGTCAGGGACTCGAGCTTCCCCGCGCCGCGGCCCATTTTCACTTCGACGTAGGGGCGGACGGCGGCCTTGGGCAGCGCCTCCATGCCTTCCACGCCGCCGGCCAGGAGTTTGTTGTCGCCGGCCACCGTCTTCAGGCGCGATGCGGGGAAGGTCTGGGTGAGCATTTCGCCGGCCGACATGGCGAAATCGCCGGCGCCGCCGCAGGCGTCGATGATGACCGTGCCGCCCCTTTCGACGAAGTTCTTCAGGCCCAGTAACTGCGCATCGTTCAGGTGGAACTTCACCGTGCCCGTCAGGTGCGCAACCGCGTGTACCTGCGGATCGAGTTCCGCCGCATCCACGTTGACCACATTGATACCGTACCCCGTCTGGTACTCAAACCACTGCGCGAACCGCGCAAACGCATACGGCTCGGGGTCCCACGGCCCGCCGTATTTGATGCGCGCCAGCTTGAGCCGATAGGCGGCCTGGCCACGGCTGGGCGGGAGATAAGGCGAGCTCAGGCGGTTGCGCAGGTCTACCTTTCCCGATGCATACAGAAAGAGATTTGTACCAAACTCAAAGGCATTCTTCTTGGTCTTCTCGGCCCGGAGCTGCCACGCGGATGTGAGGTCCTGGCTGCTGTGTACCATGAGGATGCGCGAGCCATTGGTAACGTAGCGCAGCGAGGCGATCGGCTGCACGCGAAAGTTCACCGTCCAGAGGTCGTGGTACACCGGGATCTCCTGCCACTCCTGCGGCAGGCCCAGTTTCCTGGGCAATTCCGTCGCAAACTTGTTGAAGGCCTCGCCGCCTCCATCCGCCTGCGTGAAGATCAAGCCGCCGGCATCCACAAACCGCCGGAGCTTGACATACTCCTCAGCGCTGGGCGTCAGGGCCTGATGCGAGGCGAGATAGAGGATCGGGCAGTCCATCCAGTCCGGCCAGTCGCGCGAGAGCGGCACCACCTGCCAGTTGAGCGGCCGCTCGAGCTCCCTGCCGGCGTAGCGCGCAGATTGGCCACGTCGCGGGGGCGATTGGCCCAGAAGCCGTCGAACCGCAGCTTGTTCATCATCACGGGATGGCGCCCGTGCGCCAGGAAGAGCAGCGAATAGCACATTTCGACGAGGTTGCCGCCCATGCGACGGCGCATGAACCATTGGCCGCGTTCCTCCTCCGCGCCGAGCACGCCGGCCGCCAGTTCGCGATACCAGTCGTGCCGGCCAAAGTACTTGAACCCCGACGCCAGCCCCACGCGCTCAATGCCGTAGAGCGTGTAACCGGTGGACATGCCCGAGTTGATGTTGAGGCAGTTGTCGCCGGTCTCGATCCACGCCAGGCCGCGCTCCAGCGGTTTGGAGAATGGCGGCCGGCCAACCGCCGTGCCATACGACGGCGCCTCCAGCCAATCGTGCGTCACGAACAGCGATGCCAGTCCCGCCGAAGACATCGAGAGCGTGCCGCTCGCCCCCGCGCTGTGATAGCCCCAGGAGCCATCGGCGTTCTGGCAATCAAACCAGTGCGACTGCACGGCCTTCCAGTAGGTGTCGGGAACTTCGATGCCCACTTCGGCGGCCGACCACGCGCCCAGCAGCCCGTATTGCGAGTTGGAATTGTCCCAGCCGCCGCCGGTATCGCTGTAGGTGTAGCCCCCCTTGTTGGTCGCCTTGAGCAGCCACGCCACATCGGCCTTGAGGGCGGTGCGGTCTTCCGGCCGGTTGTACAGCGCCAGGGCGGTGGCGCGGATCGCGCGCGAATACGTATCGGCCGAACCGCGAATGGGCATCTCGCGCATCTTGTTGACCATGAGCTTCATGCCGGCCGCGCGGATGTTCAGCCGTTCATCGTCGATCGCCTGGCCGGCCTGCAGGAGCGCATAGACGCAAAGCGCATTGAGCCCGGCGTATTGCCCCCTGCCTTGCTCGCCCTTGAGCTGACCATCCTGGAATTGCGCGAGGATGACATCCACGCGCTGCTCGATCCCCGCGCCGATCTGCTCGTCGGTGACGCCGCGCCAGCGGATGGGGATCGGCTCGACGGGCGGCCGGCGCGGCAACACTCGCCGCGGGGGGCCTGCGACAAGGGGTGGCGGAGGGGTGGGCGGCGTGACGATGGCCAGTTGAGTTGCGGGAGGCGGCGGAATCATCGGCGGCGTGATGGCGACTTCCTGCGTGGCGGGCGGAGCGGGCAGCACAGGCGTGACTTGTTCAAGGGCCTTGGGCGGCGGCGACGGATGATCCTGAGTTGTAGCGAGCGGCGCCACGGGCTGGGATTGAGGCACAACGGCGCGGTTTTCGACTGGAGAGGCGGCCTTGGGCAGGAGCGACAGGAACACCTGCTGCTGTTCCCGCTGCGCTGCGATAACTTGTTCCTGCAGCAGGGGATCGGTAATATTGTGACCGGCGACCAGCGATTCGAGCTGCTGATATCTGGCATGTGCCTCACGCAGCTTGCCATCGGTCGCCAATTGCTGGGCCTCGGACTTCAGGGCGATAATCTGGCTGCGGTTGGCCTGTTCCCAGTTTTGCTGCGGCCAGAAGCTGTAGACCAGAAAGGCCCCGATAAGCAGCAACGTCGCGGCCACTGCGGCCCAGACCCAGGCGGACGATCGCGGAGCTGGCGCGGCGGGACGCCTTATAAGCTCTGGTTGAGGAACAAGTTGTGCCTGCGGCGGCGGAGCCGGGGGCAGATTCTGGCGTTCATATTCGATCCAGGTCAACATGGCCGACTGGATTTCGATCCAAGCGCCGCAAGCGGTACACATTACACGGGAGCCAAGATCTCCCGCGGGCAGCGGTATCAGCTTGCCGCAGTTTGTGCATCGAAGTCCCAGCGCCATTGAGGTCTCCGCCGCCCCCGCTATGGCCTTGTACACCGCATTCTGCCTTCATGTAAGGCAAATGGCAATACTTAACGGGAAAAGTCTTGTATCGAAGCGGAAGCGGTGTAGTATTGAGTTGGAGCGGAATTCCGCAGCGCGCTGGGGCCGCCGCGGGAATCCGGTTGCCGAAAGACCCGAGTGCCGCTTTGTTTCGATGCGGCGGAATTGGCTTTGCGCCGTTGACAGTCGCACTGCCTCTGCGGGTACAATGGCCGACCCTGCTTGCCGGCGCAACACCGGGCAGGCTTTCAGCGGGATTCAGCACCATGGCGCGACACCAGAAGAAGCTGGGCGAAATTCTCGTGGAGTGGGGCATCATCAACGCCACCGAAATGGCCAAGGCGGTGGAGCATGCCAAGGCCAAGAACTTGCGCATGGGCGAGGCGCTGTCCGACCTCAAGCTGTGCAGCGAGAACAACGTCTACAAGGCGCTGGCGGCCCAGCACAACATGGAGTACGTGGATCTGGACAAGAGTTCCGTCCCACCCAATGCGATCAACCTGATCCCCGACGACCTGATGAAGAAGCACCTGATCCTGCCGCTGGGGCAGGAGAACGGGCGCCTGCGCGTCGCCATCCACGATCCGCTGGACCTGGAGACGCAGGACATTCTTCGCTTTCGGTTGAACAAGGAAATCCGCACGGTGCTGGCGCCCAAGAGCCGCATCAAGCGGTATCTCGACGAGATGTTCGGAACGAGCGCCGACAAGACCATCGACAAGACCATCGACAGCACGCTCAAGAGCCTGGACAAGACGCTGGATAAGTCGGTGGACCGGTCCATCGACAAATCCATCGACCTGGCCGGCATGGGCGAAGATGCGATGAACGACCCGACGCAGGCGCCGATCATCAAGCTGGTGCAGGCGATGATCGTGGAGGCCGTGCGGAATCGCGCATCGGATATTCACATCGAGCCGATGAAGGACCGCGTTCGCGTGCGTTACCGCATCGACGGCGAGTGCGTCGAGCGCGACCGCATCCCGCTGCGCATGAAGGGCCCGCTCATCAGCCGCGTGAAGATCATGGCGGGCATCGACATCGCCGAGAAGCGCCTGCCGCAGGATGGCCGCATCAAGATGCCGGTGGACAAGCAGGACATCGACTTCCGCGTGAGCACGCTGCCGGCATATCACGGCGAGTCGGTGGTGCTGCGTATTCTGCGGCCCGACAGCGTGCGAATCGGCATTCAGAACCTGGGTTTTGAGGATGATGATTACCGCATTTTCCAGAAGATCATCAAGCGGCCCAACGGCATTTTCCTGGTGACGGGCCCGACCGGCTCGGGAAAGACCACGACGCTTTACGCCGCGCTGAATGAGCTGAACCGGCCCGATCGCAAGATCATCACGGCCGAGGATCCCGTGGAATACAACTTCACGGGGATCAACCAGTGCCAGGTGAAGGAGCAGATCGGGCTGACGTTCGCGCGAATTCTGCGCGCGATGCTGCGCCAGGCGCCGAACATCATCCTGGTGGGCGAAATCCGCGACTTGGAGGTGGCCGAGGTGGCCATTCAGGCGGCCCTCACCGGGCACCTGGTGTTCAGCACGCTGCACACGAACGACGCGCCATCGGCGATCACGCGATTGATCGACATGGGCGTGAAGCCGTTCCTGGTGGCCAGCTCCATTCAGGCGATCATGGCGCAGCGGCTGATTCGCGTGCTGTGCCCCAAGTGCAAGCAGCCGGACCCCGAGCCGGACATGCACTGGATGAAGCTGTGCGGCATCGCGGCCAGCGATCTGAAGGAACGGACGGTCTACAAGCCGCGGGGATGCGACTACTGCACGGGAACGGGCTTCCGCGGGCGACTGGGCATTTTCGAGCTGATGCACATGACATCGGAGATCCGCGAGCTGGCCTACAACCGCTCGCCCACGAACAAGATTCGCAAGGCCGCCCAGGCGGGCGGCATGAAGAACCTCCTGCAGGATGGCCGGGTGAAGGTGCTCAATGGCACCACGACGGCCGAGGAAATCGTGAAGGTGGCGCAGGTGGAAGGGCTCGTGACATTCGGATGAAACAGCGGCTCGCAAGCGAGCCGCTTCCACGGACTACTGACAACCAACACCCATGGCAACGCTTCAGATAGATCGTCTTCTGGAAACGGTGGTTCGGCGCGGGGCCAGCGACCTGCACCTGGCGGTGGGCAGGCCGCCGACACTGCGCCTGAACACGCACCTGCGCGAGCTTCAGACCAAGGTGCTGGAGCCCGAGGACACGATCGCGCTGATGAAGTCGATCACGCCAGAGCGCATCCAGCAGGAACTGGAAGAGCAGGGCTCGGGCGACTTCGGATTCGCGTATGGCGAAGAGGCGCGATTCCGCGTGGCCGTGTTCAAGCAGAAGGGGTGCGTGTCGCTGGTCCTGCGCAAGATTCCCAACAAGCTCCTGACGTTCGCGCAGATCGGCCTGCCGGCGATGGCCGAGCAGATCTGCCGGCGCCGCGCGGCCTGTTTCTGGTGACCGGGCCGACCGGCTCGGGCAAGACGACCACGCTGGCGACGATGATCGACTACATCAACACCAACTACGACAAGCACATCATCACGATGGAAGACCCCATCGAGTATTATCACAACCACAAGAAATCCATCGTGGTGCAGCGCGAAGTCGGTGTCGACGTGCCGAACTTTTCCGAAGGCCTCCGCCGCGCGCTGCGACAGGACCCCGACGTCATGCTGGTCGGCGAAATGCGCGACCTGGCGACCATCGGCGCCGCGATCACGTCGGCCGAAACGGGGCACCTGGTGTTCGGCACGCTGCACACATCGGGCGCTGCATCGACGATCAACCGCATCATCGACGCGTTCCCGACGGACCAGCAGGAGCAGGTGCGCGTGCAGCTCGCCAACAACCTGATCGCGGTGCTCAGCCAGGTGTTGTGCCCGCGCGTCGATACCGACGGCATGATTGCCGGCTACGAGTTCATGTACTGCACGCCGGCGATCCAGAACCTGATCCGCGAGAACAAGAGCTTCCGTATCGACTCGGATATTCAGACGGGCAAGCGCTACGGCATGCAGCTCCTGGACGACCACCTGTGGCAGGTCTTCAACCTGGGCAAGATCAGCATGGAAGAGGCGATCGACAAGAGCAAGAACCCCGGCGGCATGGTGGACCGGATGAAGCGTAACGGGATCATGGTGGACCGCGCGGACCTGGAGGAAGAAGAGGGCGAGACGGCCAACGGCCAGCCGGGCGGACCGCAAGCCGCGCCCGGCAAGCCCGCGCAGCAGATGACCGAGGCCGAACGGCAGGCGCAGGTCGCGGCCAACCGTGCGCGGATGCAGGCGCAGAAGAAGTGATAGCTTAACCGGCTCGCTTGCGAGCCGCTGGATCGGATCGGAACGGCCCGGAAGCGGGCCGGCTAAACCCCAACGAGGGACCGCACATGCCAGGCAGCGTACCATCGACCCCCAACCCCGCCGCGGATGCAACTCGCAAGCCCGCGACCGCGCCGCAGCCGTCGCGCAGCACGGGGGGCAACGGCGCCCCATCCGGCGGAGGCGCGCCAGCCGCGCGGCCCATGGGCGGCGGCAGCGTGAGTTCGGGCGGCGCCAGGCCGGCAGGCGGCGGTTCATCAGGCTCCGGAAACAGTCCGGGCAGTGGGGGACCGGGGAATGCCAAACCTGCCGCGGCCGGTGCCGGTAGCGCCAAGGCCGCGGCGGGCGCCGGCGCCGCCAAGCCTCCGGCCGGTGGCGGTTCGGCGGCGAGCGGCGGCGGGACGCCCGGCATCGATCAGCTCCAGGGCCGGCCGATCGGCGGCGTGCTGACCAAGATGAACAAGATCACGCGCGACCAGCTCGTGGAGGCGCTGACCTTCCAGAAGAGCAAGGGCGGCGCGCTGGGACGAATCCTGATCGACCTCGGTTACATCAAGGACAACGACCTGAACATCGCGCTGGCGGCGCAGCGCGGGATCGAATGGATCAGTCTCGATGGCGTGAAGATCCCCGACGCCGCCATCAAGGCGGTGCCGCCGCAGATCGCCACGACCAACAAGGTCCTGCCGCTGGAGTTCGACGCGGGCACCAAGAAGCTCGTGGTGGTGATGGCCAGCCACGAGAACTTCCGCGCGCTGGACGACCTGCGGCAGTTGATGGGCTACAACGTCACGGCGAAGATCGCCGATCCCGATCTGATCGAGAAGCTCATCGGCAAGCACTACAACGCCGCGGGCGAGGGCATCAGCGACCTGATCGCCGACATGGGCAAGGACGAGGCCCTGAAGGACCTGCGCAATCGCGGCGAGTCGATCGACCTGGAAACGCTCAAGGAGGCGGCCGACTCCAACCCGGTGCGCAAGCTGATCAACCTGGTGCTGCTGCAGGCGATCAAGGACAAGGCGTCGGACATCCACTTTGAGCCGTTCGAGGAAGAGTTCAAGATGCGCTACCGCATCGACGGCGTGCTGTACGAGATGATGCCGCCGCCGGCGCACATCGCGCCAGCCATCAGCTCGCGCATCAAGGTCATGGCCAACCTGGACATCGCCGAGCGGCGCGTGCCGCAGGATGGCCGCATCGAGCTCTCGGTGAATAACCAGCCCATCGACCTGCGCGTGTCGGTGCTGCCGACGATGTTCGGCGAGAGCGTCGTGATGCGCGTGCTGGACCGCAGCAACGTGCAGCTCGACCTGGACAAGATCGGCCTGCGCGAGGACGAGCTGAAGATGGTGCGGCAGCTCATCCACAAGCCCAACGGCATCGTCATCTGCACCGGCCCGACCGGCAGCGGAAAGACAACGACGCTGTACTCGGCGCTGCGCGAGCTGAACGATCCCTCCAGCAAGCTGATCACGGCCGAAGACCCGGTGGAATACGACATCGACGGCGTCATCCAGTGCCAGACCAAGGCGGAGATCGAGATGACGTTCGCGAAGATCCTGCGATCGATGCTGCGCCAGGACCCGGACATCATCCTGGTCGGCGAAATCCGCGATAAGGAGACGGCCGAGATCGCCGTGCAGGCGTCGTTGACGGGCCACCTGGTGTTCAGCACGGTGCATACGAACGATGCGCCGTCCACCATCGCCCGATTGCTGGACCTGGGGCTGGAGCCGTTCCTGGTGACGGCGACGCTGGAAGGCATCATCGCCCAGCGACTGGTGCGCAAGATCTGTCTCAACTGCAAGACGGAGTACAAGCCCACGGAAGATCAGCTGATGGAGCTGGACCTGCGCCCGGAGGATGTGGCCGGCAAGGTGTTCTATTACGGCAAGGGATGCGAGAACTGCAACAGCACGGGGTATCGGGGGCGACTGGGCATCTTCGAGATCATGACGCTGGACGACGACGTGCGCGACATGATCATCCAGCACGCCAGCACGCAGGTGCTGCGCGTGGAGGCGCGCAAGCGCGGCATGCGCTCGCTGCGCCAGGCGGGGCTGCTCTCGATCTATGACGGCGTGACGACCATCGAGGAGGTGGTGAGGGAGACGATCATGGAAGATCGTTGACCCATGGCACAGAAGCCCACGATGGAGAGCCAGCTTGCGCGGCTTCGCGCGATTGACGGAGAGGGCCAGCTCTCGGAGGAGCAGATCGCGGAAATCCGCAAGCTGCTGACGTCGGGTTCGGCGCCCGTGATCGCCAAAGCGGCGAGCGTCGTGGGAAAGCGGCGGATCGCCGCGCTGGCCGGGGATGTCGCGAAACAGCTTGTGGCGTTAATGGATAAGGGCACCGCGGCCGACAAAGGCTGCATAGCGAAGATTGCGCTGGCCGAGACGCTCAACACCCTGGAATATGTCGGCCACGAGGAGTTCCTGCGCGGGATTGCCTACGTGCAGCGCGAGCCATCGTATGGCGGGGCGACGGACACGGCCGCCAGGGTGCGGGGCGAGTGCGCGGTGGGATTGGCGCGGCGCGGTATCCGAAGATCCATTACCGGCTGGCAGAGCTTCTGGCCGACGACGAGGCCGAGGCTCGCGACGGGGCGATCCGCGCACTGGCGTATGTGGGGTCGGAGGCGAGCGAAATCCTGTTGAGATTCAAGGCGCTGGCCGGGGATGGTGTGGAGGCGATCGTGGGGCGGTGCCTGACGGCGCTGATGCGGATGAACCCGGGCGAGTCGCTCGAGTTCGTGGCGCGGTTTCTCGATTCGGCCGGCCTGGGATTGGCGCAGGAAGCGGCGCTGGTGTTGGCCGAATCGCGGCACGACAAGACGTTCGACCTGCTGCGCCAGGCATGGGCCGGGCACATGGACAGCGAGTATCGGACGATGCTGCTGGTGCCGATGGCGGTGACGCGGCGGGAGGAGGCGTGCGCGTTCCTGTGCGAGGTGATCGCCAATGGCCCGGAAAAGCTGGCCACGGCGGCGATCCGCGGCGCGAAGCCTGGGGGAAGCGTGGCGTGCGCGCGTGGAGGAGGCGGTGGCGGCGAGGAACGGATGAGGGGGTGAATGGGTGACGGGGTGAGGAGGTGACATGATGGTGGGCGATGCCCACCAAATCCGCAGCGCGAAAGCCGCAATGTCAAGGTGAGGAGGTGACAGGTGACAGATGGTGGGCGATGCCCACCAAATCCGCAGTGACATGATGGTGGGCGATGCCCACCCTACGCGGGTCGCGTCGTCGGTCGCGACGTAGCCTGGCTGTCGATCATCCCCTTGAGCTTCTGCGCCAGCTTGGCGTCGAGATCGACGAGGATCTTCTGCTGCTGCACGGCGCGCGGGCGCTGGTCGCTCTTGAGACAGGCCTCGCCCAGGTGGTACTGCGCATAGGCGTGCTTGGGGTTGAGGCGAGCGGCCTCGGCGGCCGGCGCGATGGCCTCGGGGTATCGCTTGAGGCAAATGTAGGCGACAGCAAGGCTGTTGAGCGCCTCGACGTCGGCGGGATTGGCGGCCACCGCCGCTTTGAGAGCAGGCAGGGCTTCGTCGTATCGCTGAAGGCGAATGTAGGTGGCGCCCATGTTGTTCCAGGCCGTGGCATGGTCGCGGCTGATGGTGGTGGCGCGAGCGTAGGCCTTCAGCGCATCATCATTTCTGTTGAGCTTTTCGTAACACAGGCCCAGGCGGAACCAAGCGTCGGCCGTTGGGTTGTCGCGCGTCACCTGCTCGAAGAACGCCAACGAACCCTGGAAATCGTCGCGCGTCATCGGGCGAAGGCTGGCCTTGTCGATGTTGCGGGTGACGGGCGGAACCCACGCGGCGGCGATCTCCTTTCGCGCGGCCGCCAGCGTCTTGATCGCGCCTGGCTTGAGCTGGGCCATGACCTGCGCGGGCACGCCGAAGTTGAGCGCCTCGCCGGCATGCGTATAGCCATCCTTGCCGATAGTGATGCAGCTCGTCTGGATGGCGACAACCCGGCCGGACATGTCGAGCAGAGGCCCCCCACTGCTTCCGCCGGAGACGGCCGCGGTGTGCTGCAGCGACGGGCCGGCTTCGGGGATATCGCGGATGCCGGAGACGATGCCGTCGCTGACGGTCCACTCCAGGCCCAGCGGCGCACCGACGGCAAGCAGTCGCTGGCCGAGTTGCGGCGGCCGATCCGCCAGGGCCAGCGGTTGGGCGTCTTTGGCGCTTTGCGCGAGCTGAACCATCGCGACATCCATGGTGGGGTTTTCCGCGATGATGCCGGTGACGGCGATGGTCTGCCCCGCGTGCGTGCGCACGTCGGCGCGATCGGCGCCGGCGAACATGTGGCGGCAGGTGATGACGCGATCGGGCGCAATGAGGAACCCGGCGCCGAACTTGGGCATGGCCTTGTCGGGGTCGTAGGAGACGATGGTGACGATGCCGGGGAGATGGTCGCGCACGAGGGATTCGAGCGGCGCGGGCGCGCGGTCCTGTGTACAGGCGGAGAGGAGGAGCAGGATCGGAAGCAGGGCGAGGTTGCGGGACATGAGGAGGATTATAGATGGGGAGGAGCGAAGGACGAAAGGGAACGATCAAACGATCATTGGGCAGTCGGCTGCATCGCAAACCATTTCTGGAGCACGGTCCTGAGTTTCGTGAACGCCGGGTCGACGCAATGGGTCAGGCTCACATGCGAGGCAAGCTCCGAGAAGACTCTCGAGGAGCGGTGTTTGCGAACGACTGCCATCGCCTTTTCCATTGCCTCCTTGGGACGCGGCGGCTTCGGGGCATCCATCGGCAAGAGCGCCTGTTCTCTGAGCCAGTGGCGCAACGAAGGTTGATGGTCCTTCCATCCGAGCGCATCATCGACCCGAGGAGATGGGCCCCATACCCAATTCTCAAGCTCGGGGTCGATGACGATGACCGACGCACGATCACCCCATCCAGAGGCGGCCAGCCGATGTTCCAGATCGAGCTCAAGCTCCTCGCGCCGCCGATCTTCTGCGCCAGAGCCATCACGGTCGAACACCACCAGTGCATGGCGGAACTGGTGGACTGCGGTTCGCAGATAGTCAACCGCCTGACATCGGCAGCCAGCATCCCTGGCTTCGTGCCGCTCGATTCTCCATGTGATGGCTCGGAGCCCCAAAGACCGCGGGCGAGCAAGAATCGCCTCGATGGTTGCGGCTTCATCCTTGCCTGGAACCAGGATGAACAGGTCGCCATTGGCGCTCTCGCTCATCCCAGCACCCCGCCGGCGAAGAGAGTCCCCAGGCTCACGCCGCCTCTCCAGTCCCGCAGCCGCGGGTGCTGATCCCCCGATACGATTCTGGTACCGCATGCGGCGTCGCGTGAAAACGCCAATACCTTGTCCACGTCGGTCATCGCGAGTACGGCCGGTGAGTGTGTAGCTACGAGAACCTGGCCATCGTAGACGGAGCTCAACGACTGCATCGCCACCTCGATATTCAGCGGGTGCAGGTGTGTCTCGGGCTCCTCAATAAGGTAGATCTCTCCGCCGGCCGAGTGGTACGCGAGAAGCGTAATCGCCACGATCCGCAGCGTGCCATCGGAGAGCATCCACGAAGGCACCTCCAGCCCGCCGCGATACTGCACCATGATGTAGCGATGCCTGTCCTCGGGCCTTTCTACGATGCGAATTCCCTGCATCTCGGGCAGGGCCGTGCGCAAGTGCGCAATCCACTCCGCATACTGCGCGGGCCGTTTGACTTGGAGCTCGCCGACGAGCCAAGGCAAATTCGCGCCGCTGCTGGCAAACCGGCCTCCCTGACCTGGACGGGATGATTGCCTGAGCACAGGGGAGTCGAGATCGACAGGGATCACATGATCTCTGAGCATCTCCTCAAGCCAAACACCTGATGGGAATTCGCCCTCAGACATGGCCCGCAACACGCCCTTATCGCTTCCGGGACGATACACGAGCCGGTAGCCATCGCTATGCCTTTTCGTCTGCTCGCCGGGGGCTTCCGGATCGAGCCAGTATTCGCTGCCATTGGGAGACCGCGATATCAGCGGCCTCCAGGCGCCGTGTGCTGTGCCAGAGGTGCATAACGTCCGCGGGACATCGCCGTCACTTGGAAGCTTGGTGGTTTCATACTGCTCTGTCAGTAGAACCTGTTCATCGAGGACCGCAAGTTTACCGCTGCCGGGTTCGAGACCGACGGCCAATTCATAGCGGATGGCGTAGCCTCCGATCGTGAGCCCGTCTATGGGCGGCAACTTGTCTTCAGGCAGGAGAGCCTCTACGGCCAGTTCAAAACGCGCCTCCTGGCGCCCCCAGACCAGATCATGGAAATTCGACGTTCGTCTGGCAACTGCAGCTTCCACGCCGTCGGTCATGAGGTCGCGCAAGAACGGAAGCACGTCCAGAAAGGTGGTCTTGCCGCTCGCGTTCGGTCCCACGAGCACGTGGAAGGCGCCCAGAGGCTGCCGCACGTACCGGAGGCAGCGGAAGTTGAGAGCCTCAATCAGCCGTATCATGCGTGATCCTCACCGTCAGCCAGCCTAGTCCCGCCTTTGCTCCGGCACATTCTCTATCATAGCACTCCTTGGGCCAACTGCCATGCGTGCGGCCGCGCGACGAACCGGCAAATGAGACGCGACTCGCTCATGGCGATGCCTGGCAGAAGCCAGTAAACTCTCCTGCGGGTTTGGCGTCGGATGTGCTGAAACACGACGAGGTCGATCATGGCAAACGATGGCGCGGGTCGGCGCGAGGAGAAAGAGGCGGTGCGGACGACGATCGTGGGCGGTCGGCCGCCGGGATCGGGGACATTGATCGGCGCGATTCCGCGCGGGATCGAGATCCTGACCAAGAAGGCCGCGGTGGATGCGGAGTTTCGGCGGCTGCTGCTGGAGAAACGCGCGGAGGCGGCGGGCGAGATCGGGCTGAAGCTCACATCCAGCGAGCGCATGATGCTCGCGACCGTTCCGGCAAAGCAGCTTGAGATGATCATCGCCGGGACCAAATCGGAGAGAAAGGGTAGCATGGATAGATGTGCGGGATTGGCGGGCCGAGACCATGACAGATCACAGGCCAACCTGTTCGATCGCTATCCTGGCCATTCTGCTGGCAAGCACGGTCGGTTCGGTGGCTACATTGAACGACGTTGAGGATGCTCACGCCCCTCCAGACCAGCGCGATGCGCCGGCTATGGTATCGGTGGACACATTGCGGCTGACACCGGAACTCCCAGACTCTTCCGCGCTGCTCAAAGTCCCCCGACGGCGAGGCTATATCATCATCTTTCCGTGCCTCATGATGCACGAGGATGACTGGGAGCGGCAGTACGGGCCGATCGCAAAAACGCGGATGTTTCTGGGTGGGCTGATCGACACCACCGTTCCCGTACAGGGATTTCGTCTGAGCAGCCCGCAACCGCCACGCCGGCGAACGGCGCCGAAGGAGGAAACGGATCGGCTCCGCCTTGGTCTGACCATGCCGCGCACCGTCTTTGTGCCCAACCCGTACAGCTCGTGGGCCTACTCTTGGAGACCACGGTATGCATCGAGCGATGATGGGGAATCCGATGGGTCTATCGCTGGAATGACGATCCGGCTGCGGAGGCAAGGACGGTGGGAACTTGACACGTTCGGAAGTCCCAGACGGCTGTCAACCAGAGAACTCGAAGACGATGTGGTCGATGACGCCTTCTTCTGGTATTGGCGCACGCCCCTGCCTGTGTGGAATACCTACGAAGGGCCTTCCGATCTCGCGGCGCGGTTGACGAGCGGACTGCGGATTCTCGCTCCTGACCACCGATTACTGACCGCCGACATCCATCTCGGCCCGCTCGCGGGAGCGATCCGAGCGCCTCCACGGAGTTGGTGAGTGAGCCGTGCCGTGACCGCGTATTGCCGGGGATGCTCAGCCACGCGCGATCTACGACTCAGCTTGTTTGGTCACGACCTTCAGTACGTACGTATCCTCGTTGATCTTGATGAAGTCATAGGAGTAGGGGCTATCCGGAGCCGTCACCAGCGCATGCGGACAGGGAGATTGCGGGTCGAGAGTGACTGCCGCGGGCTTGACACTGCCCGTCATCACGAGCGGTCGTGCCGCGCTGCCGAGGAGTTCCTGGAGATCCTCCAGATTGGAGAAATCCCCGTGGTGACCTGGGAAAATGCGACGGCGTCCGTTCTCCCGCGACCGCAGCTCATAGGGGTTATCCGTTTCGATGCTCATGGCGTGCTCCAGCCTGCGTCAACATTATAGGCGCAATCACCGGTACCTGGACCTGACAATCGCCTCGCCAGCCTCGGACAAGGGTCCATATGGGTGCGATCCGCCCACGAAAATCCTACCGCGCTCCTTGAGGACGCGGAACGCTTCCACGCCGGGCAGGAGATTTCCCAACTCGTTCGACAAGAGCACCCGCTCCGGCTGCTTGCGTTATACCGACATGCGTTCTACCCAGAGGCGATGGCCAGTCCAGGTAGATCTCGCCATCCTTGATGAAACCGATGTATTCCTCACCATCAAGCATGGCGGAACCAACCAAGCAGCGTTTCGTGGCCAACGGCCCCAGTCAGGCGAGCGCCTCCTTGCAGAACTGAAGGCACTTGGCCACTTCGGCCACGGAGTTGGAGTCCTTGGGGACCGCATACTCGAGCTCGATGTCGCCCGGGAAGGTCCACTTCTCCTTCTTCATGAGCTGGAGGATCTCCTTCAGGGGCGTCTTGCCCTGGCCCCACGGCAGGTTGCCGCCTTCGGCGGTGCGGTCCTTCAGATGCAGGCTGACGATGCGGTCGTGGTACTTCTCGATCACCGGGATCGGAGACAGGCCCTTGGTGCCGGCGAAGTAGTGGCCGGTGTCGAAGTTGAAGCCGATGTACTGGCCGTAGGCCAGGATCGGGTCCGTCTTGTCCATGACCGGATAGTTGTTCGTGTGGTTGTGGAAAGCCACCCAGATCTTGTGCTTGTCGGCGAAGGGGGCGAGCTTCTTGGCCATGGGCTCGGAGCGCTCCAGGGTAATACCTGTGCAGCCCAGCGCCTTGGCTACCTGGAAGTTGAAGTCGATCTCCTCATCCGACCCGCCGAAGCCGATCTTGTGGATGTGGATATTGACGCCGGCGTCGTTGTACATCTTGCGCAGCTCGGCGCATTTGGCCAGTTGCGCCGCGGGATCCTTGCCGCCTCGGCCGCCGATGCCGGCATACGACTTGATCGGGCCGTCCATCAGCTCGACTTCGCTGAGCCCATCCTGAACCAGGGCCCTGAGCGTATCCTCGGCGGTGCCCTTCACGTCGCCGCGATAGCTGTAGGTGATGCAGCCGATGCGCACGCCGTTAATGACGGAATTGGGCTTGCTGCCGGCGGCCACTGGCGCTGCATCAGCGCCCAGCACATGCTGCGGCAGGATGGCGCAGGCGGCGAAGGCGGCCGCGCCGCCGAGAAATCCGCGCCGGGTGGTTGGTTCGTCGCAAAATGTCCGTGTTTTCATATCTGCTCCTTAAAGAAATATACTCGTTCTCTCTGCGATCTCTGTGTCTCTGCGGTGACTCAAACCGTGACGTCCTTGAGTTCCCAGCCCTTGCGGAAGTTGGGCTTGACGAACTCGTTGGCCTTCTCGTTATTGGTGAAGCGCAGGTTCTTTCCATCCCACAACAGCTTCTCGTTGGGGAATCGCCACGAGATCGCGCCCAACAGCATCCATTCGGTGTACGGGCCGGAAATGGTGAAGTTGGAACACGCCGCCTCGCCGCCCTTGAGGGCGCGAATCCAGTCCTGGAAATGCCCAGGCGAACGCTTGATCACCTGCGGCGGCCGGGGGTGGTTCACCTGCTTGGCGCGCGGCAGCAGCGTGTAGCTCTCGCCGCGGGCCATCGTGCCCAGGTAGCCCTTGGTGCCGATGAAGATCTCGTTGACGTCCTTCATGTCGTCGGCCGTCAGGGCCTCGGGCCGTTTGAAGTTCCTGGTGGCGCTGCCTTCGTACCAGTAGACATCGACCGGTGGCATCTTGCCCGCCTTGACGAACTTGCTCGGGCGCTCGGGCCACTGGATCTTGCAGGAGTAACTGGGGTAGGTAACGGGATTGGCCCCCTGGACCGCGAGGCACTGGACGCTGGTCGGCCAGGTCTCGCCGAGGCCCAGCGCCCAGTTGGCCGGGCCGAGCTGGTGAATGCCCCAGTCGCCGATCATCATGGTGCCATAGTCGAGGAAGCCGCGCCAATGGATCGGATGGATCTTCGAGCTGTAGGTGTGCTCCTGGGACCGTCCCTGCCAGAGGTCCCAGTTGAGCGTTGCGGGCACAGGCTCGACGGCCGGCCATTGCGTGGTGCCGCGGGCGAAGCCGCCGCCGTTCCACGAGTGAACCTCGGTGACATCGCCGATCTCGTCATTCCAGATGTACTCGGTGGCGATGCGCGTTGCCTGCGATGAATACCCCTGGTTGCCCATTTGGGTGGCCACCTTGTACTTCCTGGCGGCGTTGGCCAGGAGCCGGGCCTCCCAGACCGTTTGCGTGAGGGGTTTCTGGCAGTGGACGCCAATGCCCCGCTCCATGGCCCACAGGGACGCCGTGGCGTGCATGAAATCGGGGATCGTGATGGTGACGCCGTTGAGGTTCTTCTGCTCCTTATCGAGCATCTCGCGGAAATCCCTGTAGAGCTTGGCTTTCGGGTATCGCTCGGCCGCCTTGTTGAGGTGCTTTTCGTCCACGTCGCAGAGGGCATAGATATTCTGGCTTTCGACGGAGCGGACATCGTTGAAGCCCTGCATGCCGCCCACGCCGATGGAGCCCAGGTTGAGCTTGTCGCTGGGCGCGGGGCCGGCCTCGCCTCCCAGGACGTGCCGGGGCACGATCATGAAGGCGGCGGCGGCGGCCGCGGCACCGCCCAGAAGTTCGCGCCGGGTCGGGTTGGTTTTCTTCACGCTTGTCTTCCTTTCTGTCATGACGATTCTGCCTAGTTTCGGGCTCGGATGATCCAAGCCCTTCTGCGACTGCGTTGGTGTACCGCATTTGGCCGAAAAAACAATGTCTCGCGGGAAGTGGAGCGTGCCGCCCCGGCCGCGATCTTCCTGTGGAGCGTGCCGCCCCGGCCGCGATCGCGCACGGCGGAGGGCCGCTCGTGCCACAGTGCCGCATCGTCCCGCCCTCAACCCTGGTCCCTGCGCCCTACCATCGCGTGCCACAGTTCCAGCATGAGCAGCGCATAGAGCCGCTGCGAATGATCCGCCCGCTGGCGCTGGTGCTCGTCGATCATCGCGCGGATGAGCGGCGGATTCAGGTGCTGCGCGCGAACGAGCCGGCCGAGAAGATCGCGTCGTGCAGCATGTCGCGGAGGTTGCGGCGGAGCCACTGGCCGAGGGGCACGGCGAAACCCATCTTGCGGCGGGTGAAGACGATGTCCGGGAGGTCGGCCGCGAATGCCTCGCGCAGGAGGCGCTTGCCGCCGCCGCGAATGAGCTGCGCGGTGGACAGGCCGGCGGCGAACTGGACGAGATCGTGATCCATAAACGGGCTGCGGACCTCCAGGGCGTGGAGCATCGAGCAGCGATCGACCTTGGTTAACAGGTCTTCCGGGAGATAGAACTCGCGGTCGGCCGCCAGAGCGGCTTGAACGACGTCGCGACGCATATGACCGCCGCACAGGGGCGGGCCGAAGAGCAGGTCGTAACGCTCGGAGAGGATACGCAGGCTGGAATCGGCCAGTTGCTCGGACTGGGGATGTTGGGAGAGAAGCCGGGCGACGGTGGGCGGGTCGAAGAATTCCAGGTAGCTGGCATAGCGCTGCGCGGGCGGAAGGTGGAGCGTGGCCAACAGCCGGCGCAGGCGAGCGGCGGCGGACTTGGGGTGTGACGAGAAGAGATCGAGCGGCATGCCCGCGAGCGTGGTCAAGGGGCGAGGTATTCGGGCGAGCCGCTGCCCCAGCGCCATGGCGCGATAGCGGTCATACCCGCCGAAGAGTTCATCGCCGCCGTCGCCACTGAGGGCGACTGTCACGTGGCCGCGAGTCTCGCGCGAGAGATAGTGCGTCGGGAGGGCGGACGAATCGCCGAAGGGCTCGCCGAAGGTCGTCGCGAGCTTGGGCAGATCCGCGGCCGCATCAGGCTTCACGAGAAACTCGTGATGCTGCGTGCCGATTCGCCGCGCCACTTCAGCGGCATAACGGCGCTCGTCATACAGCGGATCGTCAAAGCCGATGCAGAAGGTGAGGACCGGCTGGTCGCGCGGGACGATCTTGCGCATGGCCGCGGAGATGACCGAGCTGTCGGTGCCGCCGGAAAGAAAGCATCCCAGCGGCACGTCGGCCACGAGCTGCCGCCGCACGGCCTGGGTCACAAGCTCGCGCGTCTGACGCACGGGATCGGCATCGCTCAGATCGCGGCAAGGCGTCGGCGGATCGTTGCAGTTGAAATACCTGTGGGAATCGAAGGCTCCGTTCTCGATGCTCATCCACGACGCGGGCGCCAGCTTGCGGATGCCGCGATAGATCGTGCCGCGCGGCGTGAAGCCCCAGGTGAGATAGTCCGACAGTGCCTGCATGTCGATGGCCTGGTTGACCCAGGCAACCTGCCGGAGCGCGGCCGGCTCGCTGGCGAAGGCGATGGCGCCGTCGGCCAGCGCGTAATAGAGCGGCTTCTGGCCCATGCGGTCGCGCGCCAGCAGGAGTCGCCATCCGTCGGTCGGCGTCGGATCGAAGATCGCGAAGGCAAACATGCCGTTGAGGCGCGAGAGGCACTCGCGCCCCCACGCGGCATAGGCGGTCAGCAGCACTTCCGTGTCGCATTCCGTTCGCCAGGCGTACTGCGGAAGCAGAGTGGCCAACTCGCGGCGCAGCTCGCGAAAGTTGTAGATCTCGCCATTGAAGACGAGCAGCCGGCCGAGATCGTCGGCGAAAGGCTGGTCGGCGCGGCGGTCGAGATCCAGGATAGCCAGCCGGCGATGCGCAAGGGCAACCTGAGGACGTTGCACGGTGATTGGGACATCAGGGCTCGTGTACAGCCCGTCGGCATCCGGGCCACGATGGGCCAGGCACGCCGAAGCCCGCTCGATCGTTGAGCGATCGACGCGAAACCGCTCGTGCCATGCGATGATGCCGGCCAGTCCGCACATGTCCGTGCGGCATTCTCGCCGCGAGCCGCGCGGAATCAAACGGTTCGGAGTTCCGCCTTCAGGCGGTGGTGACCCAGACCGCGTGAACGCGGAACTCCGAACCTAAAACGCCATCCGGCGCCAGCCGCGATTCTCTGGCGTGCGCGGGGGCAGGCCAAGGATCTCCCGGCCAAGATCAACGTAGTATCGGTAGTTTTCCAGCGGCGTGCCGTTGGGGATGCGATGGTCGAGGGCGAAGACCATGCCCCCGCCGCGCATCAGCGGCTGCATTTTGTATTCCAACTCGCGGCGGATGTCGGCCTTGCTCCGCCGCAGGACGTGCTTGTCGATGCCGCCCAGCATGGCCAGGCGCTGGCCGTATTTTCGGCGAAGCCGCACGATATCCATGCCAGCGGCCGGCTCCATGGGGTAGATGCACGTCAGGCCGGCGTCGAGCAGATCGTCGATGACGGCGTTGATATTGCCGTCGCTGTCCTGCTGAAAGATCCGGCAGCCGCGCGATGCGAGCATGTCCCAGACGCGCCGGTAGTAGGGCTTGAAGAACTCGCGCACCTGCTTCGGACCGGCCAGCGGACCGCTGCGGCCGGCGAAATCCTCGTGAACCGAAAGCTGGTCGATGGTGAGGCGGCGGCTGACGGGCTCCAGCACGCGCATGGCCGTATCGGCGAAGGTGTCGAGCATGTCGTGGAGCAGTTCGGGCTGATCGTAGTAGGCGATGGAAAGCTCTTCCTCGCCCATCAGCTCGCGCGGCATGGCATAGGCGCCGAGGATCGATGCGCGGACAAGCACGCCCTGCGACTGCGCTGCCCGGGCGGCCTCGATGCCCCTCCAGTCGATACGATCCTCGCGGAACGTGAACAGCGGCTTGAGTCGCCGCCAGTCATCCATCGACTTGACGGGAAAATTCAGCGGCAGCGGGATCGTCGCCGTCCTCTTGAAAAGCTGAAGCGTGCGGCCGAGGTAATCCCGCTGAACCAGAAGATCGTCGGTTTCCGTGATGGTGACGGGAGGCGCGGCCAGCGGCAACGTGTTTCCGCCGCAGTCGATGGTCTCGACGTAATCGAAGTCGAACGCGAGCAGGTCGATCTCGTCGGGCGTGGCCCCCTGCTGTCGCCACTCTTCGGTCAATCCGATGAGCGGCCCGAAAAGCTCGCAGAACATCGGGCGATCGAACCGCCCGAACGTCATCATGGACAGGTAGGCATCGCGGGACCAACGCATAGAAGGGACCAGCGATCGTGGTGCCGCCGGTGCCCTCACCGGCGGAATCCAACACGGGGAAGGACCGCCAGTGAGGGCACTGGCGGCACAATTATTCCATCTTCAGGACCAGCGCAGTGCCCTCGTAGAAACCTTCGCGGTCGGCCTGGATCATCGCGCGGCAGTTGTCGCGGAAGTACGTGAGAATCTGGCCATTGGCGTCCCAGCCGGCATCGGTCATGTCATCGACGGGAAGCTTGTTGGCAATGACGAAGCGCGTCTCCTTGAGATGATTGACGACCCGCTTCTTGGCGTAGGACTTGCCGGGCGGGCCGATGCGCGCGATGAAGTCGTCGGCCTGTTTGCGAGCGGGCGAATCAGGGCCGGTGGCTCGCGCACATTGGACGATGATCGGCTTGCGGTCACGCTGGTAGAAGAACGAAGCCTCCTGCCAGTGCGGGTCGTCCAGCCCCGCAGCGCCCTCGACCACCAGCTTCAACTCGCGCGATTCCAGCCACTGGACAACCTCACGGAGCGTGGGCACCTGATCCGCGATGCAGAACGCACGAATGTAATAATCCATAGAGGATCTCCTTCCGCTCCAGTGATTTACCTACCAGCTTCGGTGCGGATGAGCAATGGCAATTCGTGGCACGAGCGGGTCCCGCCGTGCGAGGAAGACCGCGGCCGGGGCGGCACGCTCCACATACTCAGAAAGTTCTGTACAGACTGAGGGCGCCAAAGTCGCTGACGAACCCGGCAGCCAGCAGAGCCGCAGCAAATGCGGCTCTTTGCCGCGGGCTCGCCGTTGACCTGCTCCACGCGCAGCCGCCGGATGGGCATGAATTGCCGCTGCAGTTGCTCGCGCAGAACCGCGAGGTATTCCGGAAGATGCGGGTCGTCGCTCGGCACGAGGGTTTCGAGGTGCGCTCCGCCGCGCCGGGCAACCATGACCAGCCGCGCGCCGTGAAAGACCAGCATGCTCGTACACTGGCGGGCGGGCAGAAACCCCAGCGATTCCAGCTCGACGCCGCAGAGCGAGGCGGGGTCGGCGGCGCTCAGCCAGAAGATGCTCTCTCGCTCCTGCTGCGGAGACTGAAGGAGTCGCACGGCCTCCTGTGACGCGAACTGCAAGCCCGGGATGCCGGTGAAGAACTGCCCGCTGACGGCCTCGCCCGACAGCTCCATCAGCCGCAGCGCCGGCAGCAGCCGTGCCCACCGCAGCGCGGGCAGTTCGCGCGCAGCAATTCGCGGAAGATCACGCCGTACCGCGACAGGACCTGCCGCACGCGATCCTTGTCGGCCTCGATTTGCTCCAGCCGGTCGGGGTCGGGCTGCTGCGCCCGCACCGCATGCCAACGGCCGAGCAGCGGTCGGGTGGACTGCCAGTTTCGCAGGCTGCGCCGGGCGGTGGGCCTCGCCGCGGGGAGGTCCGACGGCTGGAAGTCCGTCTCGATCCCTTTACGCAGAGTCGCGAGGTGATCGTTGGTGATCGCGCCGGCCCACGCCCGCTCCCACAGCCTTCGCGTGAGCTGGGCCGAGTCGAGATGCGTATGCTGCTGGATGGCAAAGAAGTCCGACCGGCCATCGCCCGGCGGGAGCAGCGGCTCGGATTGCGGTGGTGAGATGAAGAGATCCACGTCGTTGGGAAGCGTGAAGAAGACGCTCTCCTTGCTGGCCCCGACCCACATCAGGTCGCTGCTCTGCACGAGCGCGTCGAGCATGGCTGGCCAGTAGGGATGCATGCGCGGGCAGGATGGCTGTCTCCCAGAGTTGGGCCGCGCGGGGTAACCGAGCAGCCGGTCCAGTCGGTCTCGCATCTCCTGTTGATCATCGCCGCGCATGATGAGCCCCTGAAGAGTCGCCACGAACAGCGGGAGTTCCTCGATCGCCCGCGGCGCAAGCTGCGGACGATGCGAGAGCCGCAGCAGGCGCAAGAGACGCTCCAGGTTCTCCGCATCGCAGTATTGCTCGGTTCCCGCATCCTCCGTAAGCAGGTCGAGCACGAGCCGGCCATCTTCCACGAGATCATCCAGCGATGCCCGCACGCGATCGCGGCGCCGCCCAGCCACGCGTGAATCTGTTCAGGCTCAACGGGACCTTCGAACGCCATGTGATCGGAGAGGAGCTGACGCAGGAGTTCATCGCCATTGCCTTCGCCCTCGGGAGCGCGCCAGCGATGGCACAATTCCTCAAGCTCGCGCAGCCGCGCGGGATCGACAGGTGCGGAGAGTGCCGCCAGTGCCCTCACTGGCGGTCCTTCTCGGGTTGCTCGATGCGCGAATTCCGCCGGTGAGGGCACCGGCGGCACTGAATGCGCATCACAGGCGTGGATATTCTGGCCCATGGCGCGCATCAGCCGGGGCAGGCGCTCGATCGCGATGATCACACGCTGCGATGCGCCGGGCAAAGCCAGCTCAATGATGTTTGGCGCGGCGGCCGACAGGATCTCATCGATCGCCCCACCATCGCGCCGCATGGCCCCAATCAGCTCATCCCACTGTGTCCTCGGCACGAAGAGCCGTTCGTTGATGCAATCAACCAGTTCCGCCGCATCGCCCGGCACATAGCCCCGCAGTGTCCGATGCAGCCGCGCCAACAGATCGTTGACGATCGCGCGGAATCCTCGGCCGAAGGTTGGCGTCGTGGAGCACCTGCTGGAGCGTCTGTTGGCTGAGGCTCGAATTCGCATCGAAGGGCCGATCGTGCTCGTACATGCACTGGTTGGTGCTGCGCCACACCAAGGCGGCCGCGAATGGCGAAGGCGAGTCGCTGCGGATCTCGCTGACGGCGATCTGCCCGGTCTCGATCTCGCGCAGAAGCTCCGCAAGGCGATCGCACTCGAAATGGTCCTCGATGCACTCGCGCCACGTTTCCGCGATGATGGGGAAATCCGCGAAGCGCTTGACCTGCTGGAAGAGCTTCTTGGCGCGCAGTCGGCTGAGCCACAGCGGCATGCGATGCCGCTGGCGCGGCAGGAGCAGCGCGCGGGCGGCGCACTCGCGGAATCGCGCCAAAGAATCCGGTGCTCTCCAGCCGGCGGCGCAGGAGCGGCTGGAGGTTCTCCGCCGTCACCAGGTCCAGCACCTCCCGCGCCGCCACATCCTCGGGAAGCTGGAGCATGATGCAGTCGTCGGTGGTGAACGTCTCGATCGGCGAGCCGAATCGCTCTTCCCACGCGGCCGACAGCGCGATGGCGTATGGCCGCAGGATCGTCCCGCCCCATCGCGCGTGAATAATGATGATCGACGTGGTGCCGGCGGCCGGGCCGATCCCGCTGGTGTGCTCGATCAGCACGTGATGCCGGTGCGGCAGCGGGCATCCCGTCGCGCCACGCTGGCGATGCAGATAGGAGATCAGCTCGTCGGCCGCGTGTTCGCTGAGGCGGTGCTCCTCCATCAGTCGCCTGCGGAAACTCTCCTCGCAAAGCTGCGTGTCGGCCTGTTCAAGAAACAGCCCGATCTGCTCGCAGAAGAAGAAGTCGCGATCTTCACTCTCGCCGCGCCAGAATGGCGCGATGCCGCCCGCCCGGCCGGTGGCAACCACCTCCACGTCGCTGTGGCCGATGTTTTCGATGCGCCAGGTTTGCAGGCCGATGTGAAACTCCTCGCCCAGCCGCCGTTCCCAGACGAATTCCTCATCGAGCTGGCCGACGATGGCGCGCGACCGCGCAGGCGAATGTTGAAATAGCCGCGGTCGGGGATGACGCCGCCGCTGGTGTAGAGCAGCGACAGGGCGCCGTCGCGTGCGACGATCGCGCCGCCCTCGCCGCGCATCAGCCGCGGCCGCAGCGATGTGATGCGCGCATCAAAGTATCGGCCTTCAAGCATCTGGATCACCAGATCGAGCGCGGGCGCGACAGATCGTGATAGCACTCACACGTCCGGATGAAGTCGTACAGCTCGTCCACGTTCCACGGCTTCATGCCACACATACCGACAATCACCTGGGCCAGGACATCCAAGGCGTTGCGCACCGGGCGGACATGTTGCGGCCGCTGGCGCAGGATCATCGGCGCGAGCACGGCCGCATCCAGCAGATCGCTGCTGTGCGTGGGGAAGATCTCCCCGCGGCTGACCGCGCCGACCGCGTGCCCCGCCCGGCCGACGCGCTGAATCGCCGCATTCAGCGTGCGCGGGCTCTGCACCAGCAGCACCTCGTCAACGCTGCCGATATCGATGCCCAGCTCCAGCGAGTTGGTGGCGACGATCGCCCGAAGCTCGCCCTGCTTGAGCCGCTGCTCGACCAGCGCCCGCAACTCGCGCGAGAGCGAGCCGTGGTGCGAATAGGCGACCGTCTCGTTCTCGGCCGCGTTGATCAGGTGTCCCAGGCGCTCGGCCAGCCGCCGGGTGTTCACGAATACGAGCGTACTGCGGTTGCGGTGGATCGGCCGGCGCAGCTCATCGGTCAGGGCCGGCCAGATCGAGTCGGCATCGCCCTGGCGCTGGGGATTTCATGGACCGTCAGCTCGACGCGCTTGGCGTCGGCCGCGCGGATGATGTCAACCGAACGGGGCTGGTGCTTGCCGTCAACGAGCCGATACCCGCCGACAAATCGCGCGATCTCGTCCATCGGCTCGACCGTCGCCGAGAGAGCGATGCGCTGAAACTCGCCGGAAAGCAGCGTGAGCCGCTCGATGCCGGTCATGAGATAGACGCCGCGTTTGTTGCCGGCAACGGCGTGAATCTCGTCGAGGATGACGCTCTTGACCTCGCGCAGTATGCCCTGGCCGGAGCGCGAGTTGAGCAGCAGGTTCAGGCTCTCGGGCGTGGTGATGAGGATTTCCGGCGGATGCGCGAGCATGCGTCGGCGCTCGTTGGTCGGTGTATCGCCGCTGCGCACCTGGACATTGATATCGGCGAATGCCGCGCCGGCCGACCAGAACACGCCACGCAGCTCGCCCAGTGGCTCCAGCAGATTCCGGCCGATGTCGTTGTTCAGCGCCTTCAGCGGCGAGATATACAGCACGCGCACCGCCCCACCGCTCCACGCGCCGGTGATGAGCTGGTTGATGGCGTAGAGGAACGCGGCGAGGGTCTTGCCGCTGCCGGTGGGCGCGGTTGCCAGCACGTGCCGCCCGGCCGCGATCGCCGGCCAGACCTGCGCCTGCACGCTCGTCGGCGCCGAATCGGCGCGCGAACCATCTCGCCAGCTCTGGATGGAAAAGCTCCAGTGGCACGATGGGATCATATCGTCTTCGGTGCGCCGAACCATGCGCGTGGCACGAGCGGCCCCCGCGGTGCGGCGAGGATCGCGGCCGGGGCGGCACGCTCCACGACTCTGGCACGAATGCCGCCGCGCCTGTAATCTTTGCTCCAGCTCATGACTCGCACTCTCGCCAACCTCACGCGCCTGGTCCTGAAATTCCGCAAGGACCGCGACTGGGCGCAGTTTCACACGCCCAAGGAGTTGGGCATCTCGCTGGTGGTCGAGGCCGCCGAGCTGCTGGAGCTGATGCAGTGGCGCCGCGGCCGGCAGCTCCAGCAGCAGCTCAGGCGTCGCCGCGAGGACATTGCCGACGAGCTGGCCGATTGCCTCCACTCAATCCTGCTGCTGGCCCACGACCTGGACATCGACCTCGCCGACGCATTCGTGAAGAAACTCGACAAGACGGCAAAGAAATACCCCGTACACTTGTCCAAAGGCAGACCCAACAAATCCACTGAACTCGGCGGCTAAAGCCGCCCCTACACATGGACCTCATATGACTCTCACAGCATGGCTACTGGCGGCGGGATGTGTCGCGGCGGGATCGTGGGCACTTTCGGCCGAACCCGAAGTCGAGACCGACCCGCTCGTTCTCCGCAAGCTCGAATGGTTCCAGGACCAGCGATTCGGCCTGATGGTCCACTTCGGCGCGTACAGCCAGTGGGGCTGCATCGAAAGCTGGCCGCTGATCGAGGAGGACAAGTGGGCCCGCCCCGACGACCTGAAGGCATGGACCGAGCGCGGCAAGGACATGCCGAAGTTCATGCACGACTACTGGCTGCTGCCCAAGACATTCGACCCATCAAAGTTCGACCCCAGCAAATGGGCAGCCGCGGCCAAGTACGCCGGGATGAAATACCTCGTTTTCACCACCAAGCATCACGACGGCTTCTGCATGTACGACACCAAGCTGACCGACTACCGCATCACCGCGCCGGATGTGCCGTTCCATGCCGACCCGCGCGCCAACGTGGCCAAGATGGTCTTCGACACGTTTCGCAAAGAGGGCTTCGGCATCGGCCTCTACTATTCCAAGGCCGACTGGCACTCCCCGTACTACTGGGACCCCGCCGCACCCGCGCACACGCGCAATCCCAACTACGACTCGCTGAAAGACCCTGAGCGCTGGCGCAAGTTCGTCGAGTTTGTTCATGGCCAGATCGAGGAGATCACCAGCACCCTCGGCCCGGCCGACATCCTGTGGCTCGACGCCGGCCAGGTGCGCCCGCCGCAGCAGGACATCCGGATGGACAAGGTGGCGGCCATCGTGCGCAAGAACCAGCCGGGCATGATCGTCGTCGATCGCACCGTCGGCGGAAAATACGAGAACTATCGCACGCCCGAACAGGAGATCCCCGACAAGCCGCTGCCCTATATCTGGGAAAGCTGCCTGACGATGGGCGACCAGTGGTCGTACAAGCCCGATGACAAGTACAAATCGACCCACAAGCTCATCGGAATGCTCGTGGACATCGTTGCCAAGGGCGGCAATTTCCTCCTCAACGTCGGCCCGCAGCCCGATGGCGAGTTCCCGCCGATCGCGCTGTCGCGCCTGAAGGAGATCGGCGACTGGATGGCCGTCAACGCCGAAGCGATCCACGGCACGCGAGCCATCGCGCCATACAAGGATGGCCAGGTGGCGTTCACCCGGCGCGACGCGGTCTATGCGATCTACGTGGGCAAGGACGAAAACGATTCGTTACCGGAGACCATCAGCTTTTCCGGCATCCGCCCGGCCGCCGGATCGGCGATGTTCCTGCTCGGCTCACAAGAGCCGCTCAAGTGGCGCACGGATGACAATGGCAAGACGACGATCAACGTACACGCCGCCGTGCGGCAGTCGCCGCCGTGCCGGCATGCGTGGGTGTTCAAGATGATCGTCAGCAAATAGTGGGTAGGAGTGAGGGGATCGCTGGCGATCTGGATCAATCTCAGCGTCCTCCGCGCCTCCGCGGTGAATCCTATTTCACCTCGGAAATCCTGATCGGCCGTTTCTCCGCCGCGCACACCAAGACTGCTTCCAGCACGCGCTGGGTCTGGTAGGCATCCTCGAAATCGGGGATCGGGACCGTCGGGTCCTGCCCCGCCAGCACCTTGAGGATATCGAACGCCTGATTGGTGAAGGCGTGCTCGTAGCCGATAATGTGGGCGTCGGGCCACCACGCGTCGGCGAAGGGATGGCTGCCGCCATGGGTACACATGATCGTGGTCCAGCCCTGCACCTCGCGCGGCCGGGTGGCGTCGTAGAACTCGAGCTTGTTCATATCCTCGAAGTTGAACTTCACCGCGCCCTTGGAGCCGTTGATCTCAAAGCCGTTGCGGTTCTGGTTGCCGGTGGCCTGGCGGGCGGCCTCGAAGCTGGCCACCGCGCCGCCGGAGAAGCGGGCGAGGAACAGCGTCGTATCATCCACCGTGACCTTGCCCTTCTTGGCCTGATTTGCCTGCACGCCGGCCGCGATGCCGCCCGCGGCCGTGCCGGCCATCAGCGTGCGCTCCTTCACGAACGTCTCGCAGATCGCGCCGACGATCTCGGTAATCTCCTGCCCCGTCACAAATCGCGTCATGTCGATGATGTGCGCGTTGAGGTCGCCGTGCGAGCCGGAACCGGCGAGCTTCTTGTCGAAGCGCCAGATCAGCGGCACGTTCTCGTCGGCCCAGTCCTGGAGATAGAACGCGCGAACGTGGCGGATCTCACCCAGCGCGCCCTGTTTGGCCAGCTTGTACGCCATCGCCACCGCCGGGCAGCGCCGATAGTTGTACCACACGAATGTCTTTACCTTGGCCTTCTTCGCGGCGTCGGCCATCTCCCTGGCCTCGGGGAGGCTACCCGCGATGGGCTTTTCGCACGAGCAATTCCGGCCGGCGGCGAGCGCGGCCTTGGCCACCGGCGCGTGCATGTAATTCGGTGTCACCACATCCACAAGATCAATCTCGCTCGACGCCACCAGTTTCTGCCAGTCGGTGGAGGAATTCTGCCAGCCCCACTTGGCGGCGTACGCGGCGGGATTCTCCTCGGCCTGCCCAAAGACCGTGTGCATGACCGGCTTGACCGGCACCTTGAAGAACTTGGCGACCTGACTCCAGGCATTGGAGTGGGTGCGGCCCATGAAGCCCTGCCCGATCAACGCGACATTCACATGGTCCTTCTGTGGCATGGTGAGTTCCTTTCTCCGCAGTCATTGCGCGACTGCCGTGCAATATAGGCACGGCCGCCCCGCTTTCAAGCATCCGGGCGAGCCGAATTTCCTTTGAACTCGACAGCGCGTGCCTCTATGCTCAGGGCATGGCCTGGGTGTCGCTCTGCCAGCTCGATGAACTCGTGGAGGGCGAGGGCACATACGTTGAAATCGGGGGATTTCAGCTCGCGGTGTTCCTAGATCAAGGCAAGCCTTACGCGATGGACAACCGCTGCCCCCACGCCGGCGGCAGCATTTCCGGCGGATTCGTGCGCGATGGCTACGCCGTCTGCCCCTGGCACCACTGGGCGTTCAGGCTGGACACCGGGGCACTGAGCGATAAGCCCCTGGTGAAGGTAAGGGTGTATCGGGTAAGACTGCTGGAGCGAAAGGATGGGGCAATGCTGGTGCAGGGGGAATTGCCGATGTTCTGAGGAAATGCGTATTGCGTATTGCGTATTGCGTGTCCGCGTGGCTACTCGGGATGGCGCAACTCGACCGGCAGCAGCATCGGGCCGTCGAGGCCGACATTGACGGTTTGTGAGTTCGTGGCGCCATCCGTGAATCGCACCTTGAGCGTGTAGCGATTCGGCTCGCGCACGGCCAGCCGCAGCGCCACCGGGCCGCAGCTTCCCCAGCCGCTGTTGCAGCCCAGATCGCGAATGGCGATGACGCGGCCAGTTGCGTCCTCCAGCGTAACGCTAGCGCCAATGAGCCCCAGGCCTCGCGTTGGGTTTGACGTGATGATGCGCGTCTGGAGCAGTTTCCGCTCGTGATAGCTCGCCTTGTCCGACGGCTTTCGCATGGCGAGGGAGTCATTCAGCACCAGCCTCAGCGCGCCATCGCTCCCGCCCAGAAGCAGGTCAATCGCGCCGTCGCCGTTGACATCGCCCGCCGCGGCGGCGCTGGACCCGATGCGGTGGCCGATGCCGGGCAGAACCGATGCCTTGTACTTTGCCGGGCGCATGAACGAGCCATAGCCGCGGTTGAGGTGCAGGACATCGCTCACGTCCTTCGCGCCGAGATCGTGTACAGATCGACATTGCCATCGGCATTGAAGTCCTCGGCGATGCACGCCCGTTGCGTGGGCGATGTCTCCGAGGTTTCGTTGCAGGAGGAGATGGCGTCCGCAAACTGCTGGTGGTCGTGGACGATCATTCGAAGCGCGCCGTTGCGCGGGACGAGGAGGCTCAGGGAGTCGCGCCGCCAGAGCGGCGCGAAGCACGCCCCGCCGGTGAGGCCGCCGTTCTTTTGGCCGCTCGCGAAGTCGAAATCAATGCCATGGTCCACCGGCCGAAAGACCCCGTCAGCGCCTTGGATGAGGAACAGCCCGCTTCGCGCCGCATAGAAGAGGTCGGCCCGGCCGTCGTTGTTCCAGTCGCCGCAGCAGAAGAACCCCGTGAGCCCCGCGCCGCACGCGTTGGCCGACAGGCCCAGCGCCTTGGTCGCGTCCGTGAAGACTCCGCCCTTCCTGCCGGGGTTGAGGTAGGCGTGCAGACCGCCGCCGGCCTTTGAGACCACCACATCGGGATAGCCATCGCCGTTCAAATCGACGAATGCGGAGCCGATCACGTTGTCATTCGCATCCGGTGGCAGCAGATTCGAGCGGACATAGCCATCCTCCAGCACGTTCTTTCCAGCCAGATAGATGACGCCGTCGGCAAGCAGATCCGCGCGGCCATCGCCTCGCACGCTCCCAAAACAGCAACTGGAGCTCTTAACGCCGGCAAGCCGCAGCTTGTCGGTCACGTCAACAAACTTCATCCCCTCGCGCTGGAGGAACACCCGGCTGCCGCTTTCACAACAGGCGAACAGGTCGTTCCTGCCGTCGCCGTCGATATCGCAGATGGCGACGCCGCGGATAGGAACATCAAACCGATGAAGGACGATTTCATCCTGAAACTGAACCAAAGGCTCGGCCGGGAAGTACATCCGGCCCTGAGACAGGTCCACCATCATCTCCAGCAGCCGATCGGCCGCGCCATTGAACGCGCCGAAGCAGCTCTTGCGCTGAATCGCTCCTGGGTGGATGTCCATACCCAACGGTCCAATCGCTTGAGGTCGGGGATGTTGCCCATCTGCCACGAGCCCGAGCCGGTATAGAGAAGAAACATCCGCTCGCCACCGGCAACGCCGGCGACGAAAGCCACGATGCTCTGGCCTTCGCTCAGACTCAGCAGATGCTCGGTGAGTGTTGCCGAGGCGAGAATCCGGATTTCCGTCGGCTCAAATCGCCCCTTGCACGGCCGCGACACTTTCACCGAAATGAAATGCTTGTCCATGTTGACGGCGGTAATAGTGCCGCCGAAAACCGCTTCGGCGGAATTGGCCAGGTCGATCGGCTGGACATTGATGCTGATGACGGCGCGAACCGGCCGAGCGATTGCCAGCGCGCACGCGGCGAAGATACACAACAGATGGGTTCTGCTGCCTTGCATGGGAAATCGCTACAAGTATAGTGGTTTTCGGGCCATGATGCGATTTCACAAGGAGCCTGTTTGATGCGCGGCTGGGCATGGATCGTGATTGCGCTTGTTGTCGGGCCGTGCCTGGCCACGGGAAGCGCTGCGGCCGAACTGCAGTTTCGTGCGGCAGAACTGGAATTGATCGACGGCCAGGGGCTCGCGGGGCAGTTGGCCGGCGAGACTGAGACCCATTTCATCGTCTATTCGCCGCTCGGCGGATCGATCCTGCGCCTTTCCCAAGGGCCTCGTGCATGCGGTGACAATTGAAAAAGCCCGCAGGGAGCTCGCTGCCAAACTGCGCCATGACAGCGATCGAAGCGGGAATGCTGGCCTGGTCGGGTTGGCCGGATGCGCCGCCGCAGACCGGTCCCAAGCCGGACTACACCACGCAGAAGTGGGAGCCGCCCAAGCGGCTGGCGGTTTGGGCCCGCCCCGGCAGGAGCGGCAGAATCACCGACGTCCAGAACTGGCAGGTCTTCGGTGCGCTGCTTGTGCCCGGCACCAAGGCCTGGGACGAGCACACCGACGCCGTGCTGCCGGCGTGCAACACCGATTACACGGCCGTGGGCGGCGTGGGAGAGCCCATCAGCAGGTCGCTGAACCTCATGGTGCGGCACATGACCATCGAGAACGGTGCGGCCGTGAGTTCGCAGGACGCCAAGCTCAGCGGCAATCTCTGGATCGCCAGGGACGGCGCGTTGCGCATCCGCTTCAGTGTCGTTTTCGTTGGCTCGCACCACACGTTCATCCGCAATGAGCGCCCGCCAGTCTTCGGCCTGGGTGTCAACCCGCAGGACGTGCCCAGGTCAGCCGGCTATTACCTGAGCCAGTACATCATGGTGCGCAAAGAGCCGGAGGGCTCGGTCGAGTTCCTGGGACATTTTCTCTCCAACGACAAGTTCTGCGTCTTCGGCGGCACGTGCATCCTCGGTCTGCACAGCGCGGTGATGTTGTCGAACCGCAATCCCGACCGCGTCGGCCCGGCGCGAAGATCGAGCTGATGTCCGGGGCCATCTGGGGCAAGCACATTAACCAGGCCTGCGGCGAGTCTTATGACATGGCGGGAACGGCCACGGTCGGTTCTCCCCAGCGGCCCATCACCGAGGACACCTTTATCGCCATGCCTTTCAAGGATTACAGTGGCGTAAGCTGCGGGCACCGCGACGTCGAGGTTGCCAGGCAGTCGGGCGGGGACGGCGAGGGCAGCGTCTTTGGCTTCCATGTGACGCCCAACGGCCGCTTCCGTGTTTACAGCGCCGACCCGACCAAGGCGCGGGCCGTCTTCTGCTATCACGGCCGGGAAACGGACATTGCCGAGGCCGGGTTCAGCGCCTCCTGGCGCGAGTTGGAAAAGCGACGGCCGCTCTACGGGAAACTCCCCCGGCAAATCGACCTGGTGCTTGAGGGCGACGTCGAGATGAACGGCGTGGTTTTCCAGGACGTGTATAAGGGCGGCATCCGCCTGGCAAACATGGCGACGAAGGACAAGCTGCAAAACGTGGTTTGGGGCAAGAACTGTGGCGGCAGGCCCGACGAGCTGTTCGCCACCTACAAGCCCAACACGCCGCCGCAGGGGTGGATCGAGCAAGTCGGGCGGCTCCTCAGAAAAGATTAAATGCCCGGGCGGGATCGGTGTACTTAGTTCAGCCGGTTCGTCGGCAATCGACGAATCCGGCGGGTTTTGATAGGGGCAGGTCGTGACGGAGGTGTCATGGTTGGCAGATGGATCGCCTGGGTTATCGGATTGGTGTTGTTCTGTGGCGGGCCTTGTTTCGCCGCGGCCGAGCCAACCACCGCTCCGGCGACGCGCCCATCGCCCCAGCTTATCAGCCTGGAACTGGGCCGCGGTGTAACCATGAAGTTCGCCCCGATACCCGCCGGCACTTTCATCATGGGCTCGCCGGAAAACGAACAGGGGCGGGTAGGCGGCGAGACGCAGCACAAGGTGACGATCAGCCGGCCGTTTTACATGGGCGTCACTGAAATCACCCAGGCCCAATGGCGGTCGATCATGTTGTATAACCCCTCGTACCTGAGGGGCGACGAGCTGCCGGTGGAGCAGGTCTCCTGGGACGACGCCGTGGCGTTTTGCCGCAGGCTGTCGGCCAGGACCGGCAAGCCAATCCGCCTGCCGACGGAGGCGGAATGGGAGTACGCCTGCCGCGCTGGGACCAAGACGGCTTTCTACACGGGCGAGGGGACGGCCGCGCTGGACGAGGCGGGGTGGTACGAGGACAACGCCGAGTACCGAACGCATCCTGTGGGCCTGAAGAAACCCAACGCCTGGGGTCTCTACGACATGCACGGCAATGTCTTTGAATGGTGCAGCGACTGGTACGGCGAGTATCCGCCCGGCGAAGCGCGCGATCCGACCGGCCCGCCAACAGGCCTGTCGCGCATCCTTCGCGGCGGTAGCTGGTATCGCTACCCGGAGTACTGCCGGGCCGCATATCGCTATCGACGTTCGCAGACCACGCGGCGGTATAATCTGGGGTGCCGCATGTGCATGGACAATTGAATGCTGGCCTGACGCAAGTCCTGGGAGTGGACAATACCCGAGCGCGACAAACGCCGTTGCAGCCCTTCGCCATCCGGGCGGCGATCTGCCCGTGATGGCTATGCCGCCTCGAGCCTCAGTTCGACAGCCGCCCGGCGGGCAGCGGCTTTGCGGATGCGGCGGGTGCGGCCGACCGTCTGCTGATCGACCGTGGCTTTGCGGTTGGGATTCTCTCGAGCCACTTCGAGGGCCGACGCGGCATCGGCGGCATACAGGTCCGCGCCGATTTCCTCGGCCAGCCCCTCGGCCCGCTTGTAGATTCCGCCGCAGCACATCACCTGCATCTGCGGGCAGCTATTGACCTCGCGAAGATAGTCGATGAGATTGCGGGCATCGGGCATGCCGCTGGCCAGGGTGCCGAAAAGCACCAGCAGGCTGGGGCGGAACTCGCCGATCATGCGCAGGATCTCGTCGTTGGGAATGCCCCCGCCGGCAAAGCGGACGGTGTACCCATCGGCTTCGAACATGTCGGCGCAGATTTGGCCGCCAAGTTCCTCGGGTTCATCATCGCCGCAAAGGACCAGAACGCTGCGGCCATTGTCGGGCTGGCGCAAGTTGAGCGGTCAGGCGATCGGTCAGGCACCGGTTGAGGCGCGTCGCGAGGTTGAACTGGCCAACGTTGACGCGATCTTCGCGGTGGAGTTGCTGGAGCCACTCCATGGTTGGCCAAATCAGGTCATTGAGGATTTCGCAGGCAGCGGCGCCGGAGGCGACGATATCCTGGATGAAACTGCCGCAGACCGGGCGGTCACCCGTGAGAAGCCGGTCGGAAAACCGTTCTTTCAACTCGCCGAGGCACAGGCTGGTGGTGGTGTTCATTGATCTTCCCGCGAAGTGGCTGGCGAGAGCGGGTTGTCCGTGGACAGCTCTTGCCTAGTTTATCAATTGCGGCTTCCATTCCGCATACTACGTCTCTATAGTGATAAGATGGGCAATTTGCGTTGAGATAGATATCGACAGTCCACCAGAATAATCTTTATCTATTTTAACACGATGGTCAGCGGTGGGTGGTCGGTTGTCAGTTGCGGGCGACCCCTGACAACGGACAACGCACCACGCCCTATAATCGCGCCTAATCATGGCCAAGGCACACACGCAATTCCTGTGCAACCACTGTGGATCGGTTCATGCCAAATGGATGGGCAAGTGCCCGGACTGCGGGACGTGGGACAGCCTGGAGGAATACAAGACGCCAACGTTCGATGCGCGGGCGGCGGCTCGTGGTAAAGCCGGCGCAGGCGCAGCCCCGGCCGGCGAGGAAGTTGGCGCGGTGGCCATCAATGACATCGACGAGACCCAGACCCCGCGCGTGAAGTGCGGCATCGGCGAATTCGACCGGATTCTCGGCGGCGGGATCGTAAACGGATCGGCCGTGCTGGTTGGCGGCGAGCCGGGCATCGGCAAATCGACGCTGCTGCTGCAAGTGGCCAACCAGCTCGCCAGGGCCGGCGCGAAAGTGCTGTATGTGACCAGCGAAGAATCCGCGCGCAGACGGCGCTGCGCAACCCGCCTGGGCGCCAAGTCCAATAACCTGCTGGTGCTGGCCGAAACCAATGTCGAGCGCATCACCCACCAGATTCACAAGCACCAGCCGGCCATCGTCATCGTCGACTCGATTCAGATGATCTACAAGCCGCAACTCCCGGCCGCCCCCGGCTCCGTGACCCAGCTCCGCGACTGCTGCATGGAACTGGTGTATCTAGCCAAGGCCGCGGGCGTTGCGGTCTTTTTCGTCGGCCACGTGACCAAGGCCGGCACGCTGGCCGGGCCGAAGATCATCGAGCACATCGTCGATACCGTCGTGTACTTTGAAGGCGACCGCTTCCACACGCACCGGATCGTCCGCTGCGTCAAGAACCGTTTCGGCAGCACGCACGAGGTCGGGCTGTTTGAGATGACCGGCGCCGGGCTGATCGAGGTCGCCGATCCCGGCAAGCTCTTTATCGAGCAATACGGCCCCGGCGGGCCGCCATCAGGCACGGTGATCACGGCCGCCATGCAGGGCTCGCGAATCCTGCTGGTCGAGGTGCAGGCACTGACGGCATCGAGCGTCATCGGCGCGGCCAAACGGCGAGTCAGCGGCGCCAGCAGCGATCGCGTGGCCATGATCATCGCCGTGCTGGAGAAGCGCGCCGAGATGCGCCTGGCGGCCGACGATGTCTTCGTCAATATTGCGGGCGGCGTGAAGGTGGCCGAGCCGGCCATCGACCTGGCCATCGCCATGGCCATCGCATCTGCCCACACCAACCGGCCGATCCCGGCGGGCACGCTGGCCGTGGGCGAACTGGGCCTGGGCGGCGAAATCCGCTCGGTGCCGCAGCTCGAAAACCGACTCCGCGAAGCGGCGCGGCTCGGCTGCAGCCAGGGAATTGTTCCCCCATTGGGCAGCAACGTGCCTAAACTTGGAGGGATGGCGGTGAGAGAGGTAAGGAGGCTTTCGCAGGCGATGGACTGAATTCACCGCGGAGGCGCGGAGGACGCTGAGCTTTCTTGTGGTTTTAGGAGAAAAGTCATGGCCGAGCGTCGGATTGATTATCGTGATCTGGGATTGCTGGTGCTGCGGATCGGCATTGGCGTGGCGTTCATGGCGCACGGATGGCCGAAGCTGGCCGGAGGGCCTGCCTTCTGGAAAGGACTGGGCACGACCGGGGGCTTTGGCCATGTGTTTCCGGTCTTCTGGGGCTTCGTCGCCGCTATCGTCGAGTTCGGCGGCGGGCTCCTGGTTGCCTTGGGGCTCTTCTTCCGAATCGCCTGCGCCTTCCTTGTGATCCAGATGCTCGCGGCCTTGAACGTACACCTACACGCCAGCGGACAAAAGGGGACATTCGATATGTGGTCACACGCGTTTGAGGATGGCGTCGTCTTCCTCTCGCTTCTGATGATCGGCCCCGGCCGATACAGCATCAAGGGCATCAAACTTCGCTGAGCGGTAGAATAGGCCTCATGCGGCGATGGCAGGTGTTTTGGCTGGCGATGCTCGTAGGCGCGGGATTCGGCGCGTTTTTGCTCTGGCGACACGCAGCCAATGCCCCCTACCGCCGCACGGCCATCCGGCAGCCCGATTCCATCGCCGTCACTGGCGACAGCCTTACATTCCTCGCCTGGTCCGACCAGCACGTGAGCTACGACGGCAATGCGCCGAATCTCACCGCTGCCATCGACGCGATGAACGCCATTGAGGGCACTCCCTACCCGCCGGAGGTCGGCGGAAGCGTCGCGCGGCCGGCGTTCGTGCTCGGCTGCGGCGATTGCACCGATTGGCCAACCCGCGCGGCCGTCAACGCCTTCGCCAGGGCGACCGAGCGACTGCGATATGTCAGCTACAATGCGATAGGGAATCACGATGTCGGCGATGACGACTATACGAGCCTGATGGCCCGATGGATCACAGCGCGGCATGGCGGCGCCAGCTACACGTTCACCGCGGGACGGGTGCGGTTCATCGTGCTCTCGCACCATTTCAACTCGAAGGAGCAGATCGAGCCCGCGGCCCAGGTGCGGTTGCGCGAGCAGCTTGCCCTCGATCCGAACCGGCCGACAGTCGTCGTCACCCATTATTCCATGGAAGCCATCTCGAATAAGGAGCAGTTCGCAAGCTGTTTCGAGTCGGGAAACGTGATTATCTGCCTGGGCGGGCATCACCATCGCGCCTCGGCCGGCGAGTGGCAGGGGCATCCGTACTATCAACTACCCTCGCCTACCACGAGCAGCGAGTTCTGCGTCGTTCGCATCACGTCCGATCGTGTACTCGTGCTGGCGTACAACCATGCCATGCGTCGCTGGGTGGACAGGGCGGACTGCCGGCTGGATGTCGCCATTCGCGCTGCCAGTGGATCTCGCTGACTCTTCGTGCCGCCGGGGCGTAACTCGTCTTTCTGGCGGTATCCCCATGGTAGCACAGGCGTCCCGCCTGTGGCCGGCGATAACACAGGCGAGACGCCTGTGCTACGGCGGGCTGCCAGTACCCTCACCTTTTCGTTTCGCGGAAAATACCTATCGTGTGCTCACATGGTTCCCTGAAGTAGCTCAACGTACTGCCTGCTCTCAATGACTCCAACTGATCGCCGCAATACCCATGGCCACCACGCCACCTTTCCCGTCCGGTTCCTATCCGACCCACACCCTCACCAACAGCCAGTTGAAGATGCTCTTGTACCTGCCTGACGCCGAGCGGGGCCTGTATCGCGGCACGCGCTTCGACTGGTCCGGCATCATCGGGCGCGTCGAGTACCAGGGGCACACCTTCTTTGCGCCATGGAAATCCGCCCACAACCCGGCCAACCACGACGACATCATCGGGCCGGCCGGAGAATTCGGCATGCCCGGCGCTGGGCTATGCCGACGCTCAGGTCGGCGAGACATTCGTGAAGATCGGCGTTGGGCAGTTGCGCAAGGCGGACGACAAGCCCTACTCATTCACCGGCCAATATGAGATCGTCAAAGCCGGTGATTGGAAGATCGACATCGGCGAAGACTTCATCGAGTTCGGCCAGCAGCTTGGCGGGGATCGTGGCTGGGCCTACCAGTACACCAAGCGAATCGAGCTGCTGGAGAATCCTCCCGGCTTTGTCATGCGGCATCGCCTGAGGAACACTGGCACTCGCGCCATCGACACAACCTGGTACAACCACAATTTCACCCTGATCGACGATACGCCCATCGGCCCGGATTATCGGGTGATCTTCCCGTTCGAGCCTCATCCGATCGAAGGCCAGCTCGCGCCGCCGGGGCAGTTCAGAGGCCGGGAGATCGTCTTCGCCGGCGCGATCCCGGATGGCAGGGCGCTGTGGGTCGCTTTCGACGGCTTCAAGACGGCGGCCGACAATGCCGTCACGATCCGCAACGACAAGACCCAGGCGGCCATCGAGATCGCCGGCGACCAGACCCCCATCCGCGCCGTTTATTTCGGCACCAACACCTGCGCCTGCCCGGAGATGTTCATCCCGATCAAACTGGAGCCGGGGCAGGAGAAGCAGTGGATGCTTCGATACACGCTGTCATAGGAGACTCGATGCGATTCACGGCCCCGTTCTTCTCAATCGGGTGGTTGATGCTGGCGTCGGCCATGGCGCCGGCGGCCGAGAGCGAATCGGCCACGCTCACGATTGATTTTGCCGCCGAAGCCGGCGTCGTGAATCCCTGCACGGGATTTCTGGGCGGGTTGCGCGATGACACACCCGACGATCTGCTGCGGCCGCTGAACATCGCGCTGTGGCGCATCGGCCACCAGTTCCGCGGGCGCATTGCCGGCGGGTTGCCGGCCGCCACCGATCGCGTGCAGGGGCTCGGCGCCAAGTACAAGCTGGTCATGAGCGACCTGATCAACAGCCAGCCGAAGGACTGGGCCGTCTACGAAGCCGATGTGAAGAAGGTTGTCGCGCAGGTCGGCGAGCGCGCCGGCAAGATTATCTGGGAGCCGGTCAACGAGCCGGACATCAGCCACAAGCCGATCGACCGGTATTACGAGCTGTATGCCCACGCATTCCGGGCGCTGCGCGCGGCCGATCCGCAGGCGCAGATTTGCGGCCCGGGGTTCGCCTTTCCGAACTATGACAAGTGCAATGCCTTTCTCGATTACTGCAAGGCCAGCAACGTCGAGTGCAACTATCTCGCCTGGCATTACACCGGCTGGGATCCCTACGCGCCGAACAGGGCAAGTGGCGACTGGGCGAATTGCGCGAGCTGATCAAGGAATATCCCCAGCAGAAGATTCGCGAGATCCACTGCGACGAATGGGGCGCGGGCCCGCAGAAACTCGGCCGGCTCCAACCCGGCCGAGCCATCGTCTGGTTCTATTGCCTCGAGAATGTCTATCGAGTGGACCGCGCCTGCCGCGCCAACTGGGGCAAGGAAGACGACTGGCTGGGCGGGATCATCACCAAAGATAATCAGCCCCATCCCGTCTACCACGCCTATCGGTGGTATGGCCAGACCAGGGGCGCAATCCGCGTGCGCAGTACGGGCGACAGCAAGACGCTCGCATGCCGCGCAAGCAAATCGGCCGGATCGCGCGAGGTGCTCCTGGGCAGCATCAGCAAGACGCCGCTGAGAGTTACGCTGGAGCTCAAGCACGTCGCCCTGCCCGGCTTCGCGACAGCGGTTTGGATGCTGCCCAACGCTGACCTCGATGGGACGATGACGGCTGAGCAGATCCCCACGGTCAGGGATTTCGCAGCAGAGCCGACGCCCGATGGCTTGCGGATCGTCCTGCCCGAAGTGGAGGAGAACCAGGCCTATCGCCTCGTGCTAAACGCGAAATGATGGAGGACTCATGCAAAACTCTTGTGCGATCGGAAGTGTCACGGCGACTCTATCCCTTATTGCCGCTCTGTTGTTCCTCGCCACTCCCATTCATGCCGACGACTGGAAACTCGTCTGGCACGATGAGTTCGACAAGGATGGCCCGCCCGATCCGGCCAACTGGGACTACGAGCGCGGCTTTGTCCGCAACCGCGAGCTGCAGTATTACCAGCCGGAGAATGCCGTCTGCCGCGGCGGCATGCTGATCATCGAAGCCAAACGCGAGCGCAAGCGCAACCCCGACTATCGCCCCGATGGCAGCGGCTGGAAGAACCGCGAGTGGATCGACTATACATCCGCCTGCCTCATCACCAAGGGCAAGCACGAGTTCACCTACGGGAAATTCGAGATGCGCGCCCGCATCGACATCCGTGCGGGAAGCTGGCCGGCGTTCTGGACCCTCGGCGCCGTTCGCGACCGCGTGCCCTGGCCCGAATGCGGCGAGATCGACATCATGGAGTATTACACCGGCACGGTGCTGGCCAACGTCTGCCACGGCCTGAATGGCAAGCAGAAGTGGTCAACCGTCAAACGCCCGGTGGCCGAGTTCGGCGGCGATGCGTGGGCGAAGGAGTTTCACATCTGGACCATGGAATGGGACGAGAAGCAGATCGATCTCCTTCTCGATGGCAAGCTCATGAATCGTTTCAACGTGGCCGGGGACGATGAGGCGGGCAAGGACAACGCGTTCCGTAAGCCGCAGTACATCCTGCTCAACCAGGCCATCGGCAGCACGGGCGGCGACCCGTCGAAGACTGAGTTCCCGGTGAGGATGGAGGTGGATTGGGTGAGGGTGTATAAACGTTAACCGGCTCGCTTGCGAGCCGCTCGGCAGCGACGGGTACCGCAGTCCAGCTAGGCCGTTGTTACAACGGACCCCGGAGGGAAGGCTAAGAGCCGGTCCAGAAGCGCGGCAGACTCGGCTGTGAGGCGGTGAATGCCCTGGACCGCGAAACTGTGCATCAACTGCCCGTTCTCGACGTGGTTGGGCGGGCACGCGCCCGTGGTCGTACGGAACCGCAGTTCGCTTAAGGCTGCCGACGGGATCTGACGCGCGAAAGAGAGCGGCGTGCTCGCGGCTGCGACGAGCACTTCGTTGGCGCACCTGTGGGTGATGATCCAACTGTCGTCGGAGCAGAGGCCGAGATATGCGCTAACTGTCATGGCCTCGCCGACTACCACTCTCGCCAGCAAGTACAGCGAGTGTTCCTGATATTGGATCGGGTAGATGATGTCGCCAGGCCCGATCCGATGTCGCGAGTACCGAGTGTCTTGGTTGTGCCCACCCCAGAGAAAGCGAAGTGCTGACCCTTCAAGGCTGCGAACGTGACGGCACTGCTCAGCAGACCAGAGAATGGTGAAGGCGTTCCCCACGACTTGCAGAGATAACGTGGCGGCACGCGATGTCAAGCTGGGGTCCGCAACCCGTAACGTCGGCAAAGGCTGAAGCGGCTCGCAAGCGAGCCGGTTAACTACCGCGCTTCCGCCGCGCGGTCTTCTTTCGCCTGCTCGCACGCCACGCCCTGCAGGAACGCCGCGTCGGACTCGCTCAGCCCAAAACGATCGAGCCCCAGCGGGCTGCGATCCGTCAGCGCCGCGTAGATCACGCAGGCGTTGAGGTAGTAGCCTTTGAGATTGGGATGCGCGCGGTCGGTGTAATGCAGGTCGAGCTTGGGGTCCTTTTCCCAGGCGCGCAGCCACGCCATCCCGCCGCCGGCGATGCGGCACTTCAGCTCGTGAGCCATCTCCAGGTTGGCCTTGTGCATGACCGCGTGGGCCGGCTTCTTGCTTTCATCTGAATCGTCTTGGTTGTCTTTGCCGGCCGTGCCGAATGGTCAGAATCCGGACGGTTCTGTGTTCGCGAAGAACCTCATAGTAGACAAGGAATGGCGGCACGGGCATTCGCCGAACGGCCATCGACGCCCTGCCGCCGCTCTGAATCGCGCGGTAACGGTACGGCATCTGCGTGAGGCTCTGCATCGCGTTCTGGAGCCGATCAATGACCTTCGCCGCATTGGATGGCGAATGCCTGGCGATAAATTCCATGATCGCGTCCAGGTCGGCGAAGGCATGCGGCGAGAGGATCACCCGATCGAATTGCTCAGCCATGGGTGATCACAGATTGTCAAGGTGTTTCCTGCGAAGCTCCGCGCAGGCCTCGTCCAGCGGGATTCCCTCGCCACGGTCGCACTGCGCTCGCGCTTCCTCAATCGCGGCGAGGGTATCGGCGTCAACGTCGTCAGGCGGCGGGTCGAGCATCAGTCGGGCCAAGCCGGCTTCGACCACGGCAGCGGCCGAGGAATATTGACCGGACCGCACCTGCTGGTCCACGAACCGCTCAAGCTCCGGTCTGAGGGAAAGGTCCATACCGCCGATTCTAGCAGTAAAATTCCTGCCGGGCAACGTCGATGGCAAGCCCCCGGCAGCTCGCTGTCATACCGTCCCTTTGCACCGCCTACCGCGTTTCCCCGGCGCGGTCTTCTCTGGCCTGTTTCCACGCGACGGCTTGCAGGAAGGCGGCCTCGGACTCGCTCAGGCCGAAACGATCGAGTCCGACGGGGCTGCTGTCGGGCAAGGTCATCAACCCAATCACGAGGATTACGCATGTCACTCTCACATTGCCTCCGGCAGGGTCTGCAAGGCTGCCGTCAAAGGAGTATAAAAATGCCAGAGAACACTCCCGGCGGCGTTGCGAACTGATTCAGCCGTCGAGCACAAATTCGGTCCGCAAACGAGCCGGAGCCAGCAGTCTTCGCCAATGGGTGTCTCCCGCCGGCTCGTGTGCGGACCCTGCCATCGCTGCTTCCACGGCTCGCAAGCGAGCCGGTTAATCACATCGCCTCCTTCATCGCCATGATCTGCCGGGCGACAAGCCATCGGTATACATCAAACTCGGCCGGCAACCAGAGGCCGACATCCTTGTACTTCTCGCGAACGCGAATGGCATCCCACACCGCCTTCAGCTCGCGCTGGGCCGTGGCGGCCGCTTGTTTGGCCGACGCCTTGGGGCTCTTGCTTGCTTCGCTGATGAGCTGCTCCAGCGTGTGGATGTAGCGGTAGTCGTCCCAGCCCTCGCGATACGCCTCCCACATGGCCACGGGGATGGGCGTGCCGTCGTCCTCGTGGCGGTTGAAGAAGTCCATCGACGAGCCGTCGAGGTAGTTCATCGGGTCGCCGCTGCTGGCCGAGTAGATCCAGGGAATCAGCGTGAGGAATCCCGAGCGCCAGAAGCCGAAGCCGTAGGTCATGCGAGCGCCGGTCACGGTCGTGTGGTCGTTCTCGCCGTTGACGTGGTTGGGATAGCACCAGTACTCGACCTTGCGGGCCTTCATGTCGGCCATGATCGTCTCGCGATCGGGCGCGAACGGCTGCGTACACCACACGTCGATGGATGGCCGGAGCGGCTCGAACTGCTCGTGCGTCGGGTCGGCGGTGACATAGGTGCGCACGCCCGCGGCCTTGCACGCCTTGAGCACCTGGGCCATGAAACCCACGGCGGCCGCGTCGGTGCTCGGCTCGTCCACGGGATAGTACAGGAACTCCGGCCAGCCGCGTTTCTGCCGCTCGGCTTCGATGGCTTTGACCATTGCCGTGATCTCGCGGGCAAATTCCTCGGGCGGGTCTTTCACGCCGCGCAGGTGGCTGCCGTAGCGATCCTTCACGTATTTCGCATAGACCCCGTCGGTGTTGATGTGCATGACGATGGGGCCGTGGAAGTCGTATTTCTTCCAGAGCGCGATCTTGTCGGCCAGCAGGTCCCAGTCGAAGCGGAAGTTGCCCTGCATATCGGCCGGCGGGCACCAGCACGAAAGCACGACGTTACGCGTGCCGTGGGCCGCCATGTCCTGGTGCTCGAGTTCGGCACGGCGGCGGAAATACTGCCGCGAAACATCATCGGTCGCGCCGGCGATCTGGTCGTAAGGATGATAGTAGTAGATGCCGAAGATCTTGCCCGGATCATCCCGCAGCGTGAAAGGCAGGATTCGCAGCGTGATCGGCACCTCGGCCTTTCCGCCGGAACACTCGAATGTGACTTTGCCACCATAGACGCCGGCCGGCGCATCGTCCGGCACGCGGATCGTCAGCCAGAATCGCGCAGTTCTCGCCGGCCTTGAGATCGAGGCGATCGAAGTGCTCTAGCATGTCGGGGACGATGCGATAGCGATAGCGGACGGTGTAGTTTGGCCGGGCCAGGCTGAAGCGGACATGGCGGATGTCGATGTTCCTGGCCGGCACCGGGCCGATGCCGCTGACGGTCACTTTCGCGCCGGACAGGTCCTTGAGCGGATAGGCGATGAAGTTCGTGGGCTCGTGTTCGCCGGGCGTGGCGAAGAGGCGCAAGGAGGGATCGAAATCTTCCGAGCGGGGCTTGGTGTGCGGATAGACGCACTCCAGGTAGTGGCGCGAGTACAGCAGGAAGCCGCGTTTCTGATCCGCGTCGCTCACGGCCGGCAGCTCGCCGGTGGGCGGCTCGGGGTCCGGCTTCCACTTGGCCCATTCGGCCGACGGCATTCGGTGGGTCCACTCGTCAAACGGCGCGACGATCTCCTTCTCAACGCGAGCGGCGTCGGCCGGCGTCCAGGCGAGAACGGCGTTGACGACCCATTTGCTGCGCGGATCGAATCGCACCGACAGCGGCTCATTGCCAACGCGGGCGCGGAACCGCAGTGATCGGAACTGATAGCCGCCCTCGAACTGCACGACCTGCCGCTGGTCGCCGATCGCCACCGTGAAATCGAAATACTGGCTGCGCATCGGCTCGCTGGTGCCGCAGACCACGTAGATCTCATGCTCGCCGGCCGGCAGTCGCATCAGAAAGGCGCTGGGGCGGCTGCCGATGATGGAGGCTTCCGTGATGGGATTGGTCCAGATCGGCGGCGGCTCTTGGGTGCCGCGGCCACGGTTTTCGATCATGGCCGTGTAGGCTCGCGCCTGGGCCTTGAGGCCATCTTTCGATTCCCATCCGAAGGCGGATTTGGCGTCGAAGACACTCTGGGGCGTCACGCGCGTGAATCCCGGCCACAGCGCGGATTCGGTTGGGCCCATGCTGAACAGGGCGGGCGCGGCCAAGGCGGCTGGCGATGCAATCAGGAGCAAGAGGGGCAGGAGTTTCTTCATGATGGTCACTGTGCGATGTTCCATGGCGATTCCACCAGTCGCACCCGCGCTGGAGCGGTCTCCGCTCCGCCGACCACGCGCACGACGATGTCATATTCGCCGGCTTGCAGCTTCGTCCTCGAAAGGTCCAGAGCCCTTCGCTGCGGACCGCGCATTGCCTTGGCCGACGTACTCGCGACGACCTTCTCGCCCTTGCGAATCTCGCACACGACCTGCGCCGACTCATCCGGCTTCACGCCCGCCAGATCGAATCGCACCGGAATCTGCTTTGCATCGGTGAACACCACTGCCGACTCCGCCGCGAATGCCAGCAGCGTCGGCCGGGCGTAGCGAAGCAGGGCGATCTCGTCGATATAGAAATCCAGCTCGTCCAGGTGCTTGTAGTTGGCTTCGGAGATGTGAAGCTGAATGCCCCGCACATCCTGGCGCCGCGGAACCTCGCTCAGAGGAATCCTGATCTGCACCCACTGGCCCTTCTTGAGCTCCGTCAAAGCACGATTGAAGGCCCCTTCCCTGTCGGTGCATAGATCGCCAGGCCGGCTGGTTCCCGCGGCAACGCAATGCGGGTTGTGTCGGTGTAGACCCAGATCTGAAAATAGTCCCACCCCGACCAATCCCGCGCCGCCGCTTCTTTGAACGTGTAGCCGATGCGTGGCCAGCCGATCGGGTAGTTGGGCTCGCCGGAAAAATAGTCCACCGTGACGTGCCAGTAGAGCACGCCCTGACCAGTGCGCATTCGCGTCTTCGACGCTTCGATGGTGCATTCGGCGGCGGACCACTGCCGGGCCGACTCCGGGCCGACGAGTATGCTCTTCTCCAGTTGCTCCCGGACTGGTTCCGCCGCCGTCAAAATCGTCGGCAGCATCAGCGAGGCGAGAAGAGCGGCAACGCGAGACGGGTATCGCTGGTCACGGTACATGGATCGACCTCCCTTCCATGCGTACCCTGTCGAAGCAGCAGCGTTGGCTGATCGTATCTGAAGCGGAAGCGTCAGCGCCCGCCGGACACTGCCGAACAGCGCCTTCATGGCGCACGCTGAAGCCCGCACGAACAGACTTCTATCTTCTCGGGTGATACTTCTGGTGAATCGCCCGCAACCGCGCCTGGTCCACGTGCGTGTAGATCTGCGTGGTGACGACATTGCTGTGCCCCAGCAGTTCCTGCACGACTGCGCAGGTCGGCCCCACCCGAGAGCAGATGGCTGGCGAAGCAGTGTCGCAGGATGTGCGGGTGAATGTGCTTGAGCAGGCCGGACTTCCGGCCGCAGCTGCTCGACCAGCATCCACAGCGCGATGCGCTCCAGCGGCCGGCCCGTGCGCGAGATGAACGCGCAGTCGGTGCGGCCATGATCGAAGGCGGGGCGGCATTCCTTGAGGTAGTTGGTGATTGCTTGAGCCGCGGGCTCGCCGATGGGAACGATGCGCTCTTCATCCCCTTGCCGAGAACGCGCACGCAGCGGACGGTGAGGTTGACATCATTGAGCCGCAGGTTGCACAGTTCCGAGGCGCGCAGGCCGGCCGCATAGAGCAATTCGATGGCCGCCACGTTGCGCCAGTACAGCGGCGAGTCGGGATCGGGCCCGGCGATGAGCTGGTTGACCTGCGCCGCGAAAGAATCTTGGGCAGCGGCTGGTCGAGCTTTGGCCGCTGGATCTGCTGGAGGATGGCCCCGGTATCCTCGCCCCGGCCGGCGCGATATTTGAGAAAGACGCGGATGGCGGCGATGCGCCGGGTGACGGTGCGGGTGGATTTTCCGTGGCGGCTCTGGTCCCGCAGATAGGCCAGGTAGAGCTCGACCCCGGCGTTTTCCAGAGTCGTGTTCTGCGATTTCGAAAAACTCTTCCAGGTCCTCCAGGTCGCGGCGGTAGGCATGGATGGAGTTGTCGGCCAGACCGCGTTCGGAGGCGAGATGAAGCAGGAACTCATGCACTAGCGGCGAGCGGGCGCTGGATTCGACGGGCGACCGTGATCTGGACGTTGGGCGAATCATGGCAGAGCACCTGGGGGCCGAGGCTCAGTTCCAGCCGCCGCTGGCGACGCTCGCCGAGCAGTTCGGCGTAGATGGTGCAGTCACGATACTGGTTGCAACAGTGATGAAAGGCATGGTCGAGGCGATCGAGGGACAGATGCGGCGAGCAGCGCGAATCGCAGCGATTGAGGAAGGGACAGTGGCGTCCTTGCCCGTTCATGTGTCACCTCGTTTGTGGCCATCGGATATTATCGGCACCCGCGCTAAGGGAACGTGAGGGAAACGGGAAGGGAGCTCGCGGGCTTTTGCCAGGCAGGGCGGATTGGTAGGATGAGATACGGAAGCGAGCGATGACCAAAGAGTATTCTCCATTTACGCCGGGGGTGCCTGTTCCCATCGAGTTCTTCGTGGGCCGGGAGCAGGAGGTGGCCGAGATCTGTCGATCGCGTGGCGCAAGTCGCGAACACAGCAGAGCTTGGAAAGACTGTTCATCACCGGCGAGCGAGGGATTGGCAAGAGTTCGCTTTGCCGTGTGGCGCTGCGGATTGCGGAGGAAAAAGAAGAGGTCCTGGGGTTGCATGTATTTCTGGGCGGCGTGACATCGCTGACGGAGATGGTCCGCCGGATCTTCGAGCGACTGCTTCAGGAGAGCCGCGAGCGGAATTGGTTTGAGGCGGTGAGGAGTTTCCTGGGCAACCACGTGCGCGAGGTGGGGCTGTTCGGCATCACGCTTAAGTTCGAGGCATCGGATCACGACCTCTCGCAGGCGGTCAGCGATTTGCGCCAACCCTCCGCAGCCTGCTGGCTCGATTCGCACCTTCCGCAAGGGGCTCATGGTTGTGCTGGATGATCTGAACGGGCTGGCCGCGGCCGATGATTTCCCCTACTGGCTCAAGAGCCTGGTGGATGAAATCGCCACGGCGCGGCAGCCTTTGCCTCTGACCCTGGTGCTGGTGGGTCTACCGCAGCGACGTCGCCAGTTGATCGAGCGGCAGCCGTCGCTCGACCGCGTGTTCGACCTGATCAGCATTCAGCGGTTCAATGAGGAGGAAACGCGGACTTTCTATCGCAAGACATTCGAGAAGGTGAACGTGCGCATTGACGAAGGCGCCAGCGTCTGCTATGGCGATTCTCCGGCGGCTATCCGGTGTTCCTGCACGAGATCGGCGACGCCGTGTTCAAGGCGGATGAGGATGGCAGGATTGATTCACAGGATGCGATGCGCGGCATTCTGGCCGCGGCGCGGGTCATTGGCGCGAAGTACATCGAGCCAAACGTGCTCGATGCGATCTGGAGCGAGCGATATCGCGGCATCCTGGGCAAGACGGTGGTCCAGCCGATGGAGCACCACTTCACGAAGAAAGCCCTGCTGGAGCGAGTCTCTCCGGATGAGGCGAAAGTGCTCAATAACTTTCTTCAGAAGATGAAGCAGTTGGGTGTGATCCGACAGGATCCCGAGCGCGGGCGGGGGCAGTATCAGTTCACCAGCGAACTCTACGCGATCTTCTTCTGGCTTCAGGCGGCTCGCGAAGAGAAACCCCATTAACGAGCCGGGGGATCGCGTTTCACTGCGCGGGGAAGGCGAGGCTCCAGCCGAGCCGGACGCGTCGGCTCGGGTGGAACCTCGCCCTCCCGGAACAAAGACCGGGGCCGGCTTTGTCGCCCGGCCCCGGGTGACTAACTCGTGAAAGATGGCGGGGATGGCTCAGATGAGCTTCTCCTTGCCCGGAATGGCCACGGGAGGCTCGGGAAGAGTGCCCTTGAGATCGAGGTCCTTGGGCATCGTGTCGAGCTGCGACTTCATCGCAGCGTCCCAAGTGAGCTTCTTGCCGGTGTAAGCCGACATTCGGCCCATGATGGCCATCATCGTGCTGATGGCGACCTGCTTGCCCTCGTTGAGGGGCTTGCCGTCCTTGATGCTCTTGATCAGGTCGGCATGCTCCTGCTGATAGCCGCTCACGCTGCCGGGAAAGCCCTTGCGTTCGCCGCCGCGGACCTGGTAGTTGCCGCCAGGGTTGGCCGAGCCTTTGGTGCCCACCACGTACTCGCTGACGTTGTCGCCGCCGGGCCAGTGGCGGCACGTGCTCCAGAGGTTCACGCCATTGGGATATTCATATAGCACGGCGAAGTGGTCCCAGATTTGGCCGGGGACCTGGCCGATGCTGTCGCGGACCTGCCGGCCGCCCTGGGCATAGGCGGAAATCGGCGGGCCGCCGAGCACCCAGTGGGCCACGTCGAGGTTGTGGACGTGCTGCTCGCAGATCTGGTTGCCGCAGAGCCAGACATAGTGATACCAGTTGCGCATCTGGTACTCGACATCGCTCTGGCCTTCCTTGCGCTTGTTGTACCAGATGCCGCCGCCATCCCAGTGGACGCGCATATAGAGCACGTCGCCAATCGCGCCATCCTGGATGGCCTTGATGGTGCCCTGGTAGTTGGTCTCGTGGCGGCGCTGCGTGCCGGCGACAACGCCGAGCTTCTTCTGGTCGGCCATCTCGGCAGCCTGCATGACGATGCGGATGCCGGCCGGATCCACCGCGACGGGCTTCTCGAAGAAGACGTTCTTGCCCTTCTTGATGGCATAGGCGAAGTGATACGGACGGAAACCGGGCGGGGTGGCGAGGACGACCTGGTCCACGCCGCTGTTGACGACCTTCTTGTAGGCATCGAGACCGGAGAAAATGCGGTTGTCGGGAAGCTTGTACTTCTTGCCCTGGCCCTGGGCGCGGTCGGCGAACGCATCGCCGACGGCGTAGATCTCGGCCTTAGCGCCGGCCATCTCCGCGCCCTTGAGGCAATCGCCCGCCGCGCCGCCGCCGCGGCCGCCGCAGCCGATCAGGCCGACCTTGATCACGTCCGAGCCCGCCGCATGGGCGAAGTTGGTGCCCATCGCCGCCACGGCGCCCGCCGCGGCCGAAGCCTTGAGGAACGTACGCCGAGTGGTTGAAGAGTTCTGCTGCTGCATCAGAAATTCCTTTCCGGTTGCGTGCCGCAACACTGGTTGAATCGTTGTGCTGGCCAGATTACCGTTGCTCGCGTTAAAATCACGCCACGGGTGCCAGAGAATAACAGCTTTGCCGCCGCCACGAAAGCGGCCGGAGTTCTCAATGTTCCTACTTCGCGCGGCGCTGGTCGTTGTGGTTGTTGGTAGTGCGGGCTTCAGCCCGTATCTGCTGACGGGATGCGCCGCACGCAATACGCAATACGCAATGCGCAATACGCAAGGGGACACGCGCGAAGCTGCCACTCAACCGTCAGACCTGCAGCGATTCGAATACGTCCAGCTTCACATGGGCGTGGCCGCGCGCATCGTGCTCTACGCCAAAGATGAGCCGTCGGCCGAGGATGCGGCCCGGGCGGCCTTCCATCGCGTGGCACAGCTTGAGGATGTGGCCAGCGACTATCGCAGCGGCAGCGAGCTGATGCGCCTCTGCCGTCGTGCCGGGCAAGGCCCGCAGAAGGTAAGCGATGATTTGTTCAAGCTGCTGGCCAAATCCGAGGTGGTTTCCCGCGCCAGCAACGGCGGCTTCGACATCACAGTCGGCCCGCTGGTGTCGCTGTGGCGCCAGGCGCGGCGGGATGGCAAGCTGCCGACGACCCGGGCCATCGAAGAGGCGAGGAAGCTGGTCGGCTGGCAGAACGTCAAGCTCGATCCGGCCGCGCAGACAGCGGACCTGCTCGTGCCCGGCATGAAGCTCGACCTGGGCGGAATTGCCAAGGGCTACGCCGGCGACTGCGCCATCGCGATGCTGAAAGAGCATGGGATCAGGAGCGCGCTCTTCGAGGCCGGCGGCGACATCGTCGTGAGCGACCCGCCGCCGGGAAAGAAGGGCTGGGTGATCGATGTCGAGATGCAGGGCCTCCCCGATGTGACGCTGGCCAATGGCGCCATCTCCACGTCGGGCGACACCGTGCAGTTCGTGGAGATCGACGGCAAGCATTATTCCCACGTTGTCGATCCGCACACGGGCATCGGCCTGACCAGTCGCCGGATAGCCACGGTGATAGCGCCGGATGGAATCACCTCCGATGCGCTGTCCACGGCCGTGACGGTGATGGGCGACGACGGCCCGGCGGTGCTGATGAAGGCGTTCCCAGGCACGAAGATTGAGATGAAGGTGCTGACGGAACAGAAGTGAAGATGTGAATGGAAGGAGGCGACCGCCCAATCTCGATGGCGCTCCTGCAGCGCCGGCCGCTGGCGCTGGCGGCGGCGATGTTCATCGGCGGAATCTTCGCCCATCGCGTCGCGCCGCCGGCGCCAGTCTTCTATATCGCCGTGGCGGCATCGCTGGCGATTCTGGGGATCGTGCTTCGACGCAGCGCGGTTGCGCAAATCGCTCTGGCCGCTGCGCTATTCCTTGCCGGCTTGCTCACGGCGCAGCTTGAGGCATTCTATTATCCCGAGGATCACATCAGCCATTACAGCGCGGATCAACCGGACCTCGTGCAGCTCGAGGCGGAGATCGAGCAGGCCCCGCGTATTCTGGCCAATTCCTATGCGCCGCGCCCGATGCCGCCGCGCCAGGTAACGCAGGTCCAGGTGCGGCGCATCCTGACAGAGCGGGGATGGCAAGACGCCTCGGGCACGATCCAGGTGAGCCTGGCCCAGCCCAAGCCCGACCTGGCGATCCGCCAGCGCATTCGAGTCGTCGGCATGCTTTCCCGCCCGGTTTCGGCGGCCAATCCGGGACAGTTCGACTGGGCGCGATATTACCGCGAACAGCGGGTGCTCTGCTCGCTTCAAGTATCGCATCCGGAGAATATCCAGGTCCTCGCATCGCCGGGCGCCAATCCGCTGGACAAGCTTCGCGCAGGCCCGGCGACTGCTGCAACTGGGATTCACCCCTGATCGCGAGCTCGACCACGCGCTGCTGCGGGCGCTGGTGCTGGGCGACAGCGATCCACAGCTTCGCGACGTGCAGGACCAGTTCATTCGCACCGGCACCAGCCATCACCTGGCCATCTCCGGCATGCACATCGGGGTGCTGGGGTTTGTCGTCTTCATGGCCTGCCACCTGCTGCGCCTCGCGCCGAGAGTGGCGGCCTGCGTGGCGCTCGGATTCGTGGTCCTTTACTGGTCGGTCGCGCTGCCATCGCCGCCCGTGGTGCGGTCGGTGCTGCTGTGCCTGGCATACGCGATCGGAGTTCTCTCGCGGCGAACCGTGGATGGCCTTCAACTCCTGGCGGCGAGCGTGCTGGCAATGCTGGCGTATCATCCGCTGGACCTCTACAACGCCGGCTTTCAGCTCTCCTTCCTGACGGTGCTGGGCCTGATGCTCTTCACCCGGCCGGCGCTGCACTGGCTCCACTCTTTCGAGGACCTGGACGTGCGCATCGCACGACAGGCCCGGCCGCCCGAGGGCTGGCGCAAGTGGCTGCGGACGCTTCGGCGCTGGCTGCTCGACGCGGTTGTGACGGGCGTGGTCGCGACGGCCGTGGCAGCGCCACTCGTGGCCTATCAGTTCAGCCAACTCAACCCGTGGGCCGTGGGCGCGAGTATGCTGCTGGCGGTCCCCGTGTTCTTCGCGCTGGTGGGCGGATTCCTGAAGATTCTCCTGACGCTGTTCCTGCCGAGTCTCGCCGGCATGCTGGCGACGCTGGTTTCGTGGCCCATCATGTGGATGCGCACGATGGTGGACTGGTTGGCGCGGCTGCCGCGCAGTGATGTGCCACTGCCTGTCCCGTCGATCTGGCTGCTGATCGGATATTACCTGCTGCTCGGGGCGTTTCTGCTGGCGCCCGAGCGCCAGTGCCGCCGGCCGGGCGATCCGCGACCCGTCGGCCGGGCGCGAATGCTCGGCTGGCTGCGCTTCGGCCCAGCCCTCGCCGCGATGCTGCTGCTGGTTCCGCTGCTGGTCCCGGCCATGCCGCGCGGCGAGACGCGCCTCACGCTGCTCTCCGTCGGCGCGGGGCAGTGCGCCGTGCTTCACCTGCCATCGGGCCGAACCGTGCTCATCGACGCCGGCTCGGACAGCATGTCGGATGTCGCCCGCGCAGTGCCTGGTCCCCTATCTCAAGCACACCGGCTGTTCCAGCATCGATCGTATCTTCATCAGTCATGCCGACGACGATCATTTCAACGGGATAAGCGACTCGCTCGCAACCGTACCCGCGCGACAGGTGATGGTAAACCGGTTCTTCCGCCAGCATGCGTTCGCCAATCTCCGGGCCGGCGAGCTCCTCGCGCGCCTGGAGCACCTCGACTGTCCCGTCAGCACTATCGCCGCGGGGCAGAAGATTCCGCTCGATCGCGATGTGGCGATCGAGGTGCTTTGGCCGGATGAGCAGTCGCCCGCCGATACCAACAACTCGTGCCTGGTGCTGAGGCTGACGATCGCGGGCTGGCGCATCCTCTTCACCGGCGACATCCAATCGCCCGCGCACGAGGCGCTGTTGCTGCATCCGGAACTGCTGGCCGCCGATATCCTCGTCGCGCCGCACCACGGCAGCGCCGAGAAGACCACGGCACGGCTGATCGAAGCCATCGACCCGCCGATCGTCATCTGCTCCAGCGGGGCGAAGCTGTCGCGGAAACAGCGGCAGTTTGACGAGATGGTCTCCGGGCGGCGGCTCTACCGGACGAACTGGTGCGGAGCGGTGAGCGTGGTCGTGAACTCCGCGGGCCGGATCAGAATACAGACGTTCAGATGATCGAGGTTGGGTGGCATGCTCACGCCCGGCGCCGGTGATCTTCATTTGCCGCGGGAATCTGCTCGCCGGGCGTGGGCATGCTGGGGGTTCCATGCGCGTCCGATGCGAGTCAACGAGCATGCCCACGCCGGCCGATTCAAGTCATTGAGCCAATGAGCGTCTCGTGCGGCCGGCGTGAGCATGCCACCCAACAAAATCCCCGCCGCCTAAAGTGTCTCGCACCCAGGCTACCGCAACTGACCAACGGACCATTGACCCGTCCACGGACAACGGACCACTGACAACTGACGGGCGCTCTACATCAAAATAGCCCCGTCATCATGGAGAATGCTCTGGATTTCGCGAACCGCGGGTGCGGCGGCGCTTGCCGGCGGCGCCGCGGCGGCCGGTGACTCCGTGCCCGGCGCGGCGCTCGCGGCGAAAGGACTGATGTTCATCTTCGACGCGCGAGCCTCGGCCGCCGCACCTGCCGCGGCCACAAGAGGCTGCGACATGAACGCCTGATCGATGAGGTAGAAGTTGTCGGCGTCGATGTTGCCGTCGTAGTCGAAGTCGCCGTTGACGTACCCGCCGGCCAGTCCGCGATAGCCCCGGTCGATGCGGAAGTAGTCGCTGGCGTCGATCGTGCCATTCAGATCGCTGTCGCCGTTCAGCGTGTACTTCACCAGCACGCTTCCGCCGTCCTGGGCCGGATCGATCGGAGCGCCGTCGAGCGTATTGAGCACGGCGGCCAGCCCCCGATGCGCATCGGCCTTGGCGGCCGAGCTGGTGATGCCCGTTCCGCCCCAGAGCGTCGCCGCATTGCGGCCAGCGCCGATGAGCAGGTTGGCGGCCGCCAGCGCGTCGGCCGGCGTGGTGGCCGACGAATGCAGCACGACCTCGCCGGCATCGACATCGAGCGTCCCGCCGCCGGTGATGGTCAGGTCGCGCATGGAGAGCTGAGACCCGCCGGTAAGATGCGCCTTGGCCGTGTCGGCGATGCTCAGGTCGGTGATCTGCTGCGTGGTGGTCAGGTCAATGGCGGCCTGGCCGGTGACGCTGAGCATATCCGTGCCGATGGTCAGCGAACTGCTCGCGTCGGATGGCACCACCGACAATGAGATCCCCGTGCCGATCTTCACTTTTTCGGTGTTGATCAGCGTCACGGTCTTGCCATCGATGGTGATGGTGGCCGAGCCGGGCGTGGTGGAGCTTGGATGGTAGACGATCTGCGCGAGCCAGCGTTGAGAATCGTGAACGTGTCAGTGCCAGCGCCGCCGTCGAAAATGACACCGTTGGTGGGGATGGGATCGCCGCCGAGGTAGTCGATGGTGAGCGAATCATTGTTACCGTTCTGGTTAAATGTGACCGTGTTCAGGGATGCCAGCGGCAACGGGATAGGCTCTGCCGAGGCAGGTCCACTGCTGAGGACAAGGTTGCTATCACCCGAGCGGATCAGTGAATATTGCTCGCCCCAATCACCGCCGGGGAAAACCGGGTCGGGCGGCTGCGCCTTGGGGAGAATCCTCGCGTATACGCCCGAATTGCTGCCAGCCCAGGCAACCACCACGCTCCCATCTTGCGCACGACGATCGCCGGCGTTCCCGCAGTGCTCGCGAGTGTGTTTATCGCTACCTCTTCCTGGACCTTGCCGCCCGACGCGCTGTACTTTCGCATGAAAACGGACGTGCCCGAGAGCCAGGCCACGGCGAAACTGCCGTAGGGATTCATCGAGATGCCTGGGTTGATGTTGTTGGAGTTGTTCATAAAGCTAATCATGCCGTTGACCGCGGAGGACGGATCCAGCCGGCCTGTCGCCGTGAGGCCCCTCGTGTAGATGGCAGGCTGATCTGAAGGGCAACTCCAAGTCGCCAGAAGATTGCCTGCCCCATCCGCGGTTATCGCTGGGGTGACGGCATGATAGCTATACGGACCGTTGAGGCGGAGCTTCGTCCCCACGGCTTGGTTCGCCGAGCTGTACCGTTGCACATAGGTCGTGTCGGTCGTGAAGCCGGATTCGCTCCAAGTCATTGCGAATCCGCCGTCGGGAGTGCCGACGATGCTCCTGTTGTGTACATAAATGTCGCTGCCAATATTGATCTTGGCAGTAATCGGCGTTCCGGCCAAATTGTACCGACGCACGTACGCACTCGAACCGTCGCTCCATGAGAAAATGAAATTGCCGCTTGCGTCCGTCGCAATCGCCGGCCCAGCCCCGGCATCGGCGTCAACATTGAATTCTGCGCCAAAGGTCTGGGTAGTCGGATCGTAATGCCGCGCGTGAAGCTGTCCCAGTTTCCACCACGCGACCATGAAATCGCCCGATGGCGTCATGGCTACGACAGACCGTCGGCCTCCCACGACTTGGGTGCCCGTGGATCCGACTAGCATGTCGCCTCCCTGCGCCTGGCCATCAGCGCTATAGCGACGAGCGTATATGTTGGGCGTGCTCTGCCACACGATGACAAAATCACCCGCGGCGTCGCCGGCCATGGCAGGCGCGGAGAAATCATCTTTCGATGAGCTGACCTGGAAGTCGCTGCCCACGATAGATACTGCCTCGGCCACCACATCGGTATGCACCCCGACATAAACCTTGAGCGATCCGCCGGGGACGACATTCACCTGGAGATTTGCCGCCGGTGTGGTTTGCGTCCAATGCAGACGCGGCAGCATCACGATGCTCTGGACGCCCGGCGAAACATCGGTGAATGACATCCAGGGCCAGGGACTGGCGGACTGTTGTTCGCCGGGGTCAAGCTGGCCATTGCCGTTTTCGTCAAGGAAGGCGGCGAAATAGGCCTCCACGGTCGGTTCGTAGGCATCCTGAACACCGTTCGAGTTCAGGTCATCAAATGGATAGACGTCGATGCTCGCCGACTTGGTCAGCCCCATGCTCCAGCTCAAATCCGTCTGGCTCGCGACGGCCGTGAATACCGCCGTGTGTCCATCGCCCGTGCTGGCATCGCTATCCACACTGTCGTCGCTCCCCGCATTGGGCAGCGTGTATGCCACGCCGTTCGGCCGCGCGAATTGCAGGTAATAACTGCTCCCGCCAGTCAGACCGCTGAACTGATAGGTTCCATCCGCGGCCGTTGTCGTGGTGCCCACGGTCGCGCCGGCGCCGGTGTACAGCGTGACGGTGATGCCCGCGTGCCCCGTCTCGCCCGCATCGCGGATGCCATTGCCGTTCGTGTCGTTCCACACGAACCCGCCGACGGCGGTGACCGCGAGCATACATCGCCCTTCAAGCTGCTCGATGAACTGAGCTGCCGCACCCGTGGCCCTGCGCCGCCTTCTGCCCTGTTCGCGTTTCATAGATGCTCCCGCGCCAGCGCAAGGTGAGTCGATAGCGCCCGCACCCTGCCGCTGTGATCTTGGTCCAAGGCGAGCCCTTGAATCCACCACCAGTTTCCCCCCCCCCCTGTAATCTGTCAAACAGAAAATGGCCTTTTGTGAAGATTTTTTCTCCGATTGGACGGCGACGGGGAACGCCGCCGAGGTTGCCGTGCCGCTCATCCGCCGGCCGCCCTGCCGCCCTGAAGAACGCTTGCGGCCAAGACACGCAACTGTAAACTCTGAGCGGGTTCCTGGTGTAGGGCCGTGTAGGGCCGGATTGGCCGGGTTGGCTGGTTGACTCCGATTCACTTATGAGTTAATATGCACTGGGTCGATTTGCTTTTCAGCGGCAAGACCCGCTTGTGGCTGTCCGACGCCGCAATGGGAATTGTGAAATCCTGGTTCCGGAAGCACCGTCGGGATGTTGAGGAACTGCTTCAGAAGCTTGAACACTGTGCAAACGCCGGGTTTGGCTTGTATGAGGGAGAGGGAAGACCGATACGACGCGAGTGGGGTGGCGTGTACAGGATAGGGCATCGCGCCAGCCTTTTTCGCCTGATTGGCTTCTATGAGGATGACACCAAGACGGACTTTATCGTGATCGATGGGTTCAAGAAACGAGGACAGCAATTGTCGCAAGCGGAGCGTGCCCGCATTGATGAAGTGGCGCGAGTCAAAGCCCAGGGGCTTTGGCGGAGGAGAATAACCGATGGCAACTAAACGCGATCTGCTTGCGATACTCGACGCATCCAAGCGTAAACCGCAAAGCGCAGGCTACCGCCTCAGGCTTCAACTGGCCGACCTGTTACTGCGGCAGCTTCGTGCCAAGGGTTGGACCCAAAAGCAGCTAGCCAAAGCCGCCCGCATGAAGGAATCCTTCATCACCAGAGTCATCCACGCCGAATCCAACTGCACCTTTGATGTGGCAGGCCGGCTTCTGTTCGCCGCCGGCGTCAGCGCCGCGCTCGCGGAAGCATCAGATTCTGCTCCCGACCTGGCTGCGAAAACGGCCCCATTCTACGCTGTGGCGCAGGGCTGAAGCCGCCGTGCCGGCTCATCCGACCGCCCTCTATCCAAACCGGCTCAACCAGAGTAGCCTAAGCCGCTGGCATGGGGATTGTTTACGCACACGATGGAGCAACCAAGACAAGGGAAGCTGCATGCCCGTTCCCGCATCCCAGATGTACACCGTCGCGCGTTACGTGCTCAAGCAGAAGCTCTGGGGGCGCAAGCGATACCCCCTGGTGCTGATGCTCGAGCCGCTGTTCCGCTGCAATCTCCAATGCGCGGGCTGCGGGAAGATCCAATACCCCACGCACATCCTCAAGCGGAACCTGACCCCCGAGCAGTGCTTCCACGCGGCCGAGGAATGTGGCGCGCCGATAGTGAGCATCCCCGGCGGCGAGCCGCTGCTGCATCCGCAGATCGACCAGATCGTCTCGGGACTCATCGAGCGCGGCCGGTATGTCTACCTCTGCACCAACGGCATCATGCTCAGGAAGAAGATGGACCTGTTCACGCCCAGCAGCATGCTCTCGTTCAGCGTGCATGTGGACGGCCTGCGCGACGAGCACGACAAGTCGGTGTGCCGCAAGGGCATCTACGATATCGCCGTGGACGCCATCCAGGAGTCGCTGCGGCGCGGGTTCCGCGTGACGACCAACACGACGCTCTTCGAGGGCGCTGACCCCGCGCGCATGCGCGCGTTCTTCGACGAGATGATGAAACTGGGCGTCGAGGGCATGATGATCAGCCCCGGCTATAGCTATGAAAAAGCGCCCGACCAGGAGCACTTCCTGTCCAAGGAGCGGACGAAGAAGCTGTTCCTGAAGGTCCTGGGCAACCGGCCCAAGCGATGGGTCTTCAACCAGAGCCCGCTGTTCCTCGAATTCCTGATGGGCATGCGCGACTACGACTGCACGCCGTGGGGCATGCCGACGTATAACGTCTTCGGCTGGCAGAAGCCGTGTTATCTCCTGCAGGAGGGATATGCGCAGACGTTTGAGGAGCTGATGCGCACGACCGACTGGGAGAAATACGGCGCCTACAGCGGCAACCCCAAATGCGCCAACTGCATGGTCCACAGCGGCTACGAGGCCAGCGCGGTGGATGACACATTCTCGACGCTGCGCGGATTTTTGGGGGCGGTGAGGGCGACGGTGGCGTGAGGGATTTTCGATTTTTGAGTTTCGATTTTCGATTGAGGACAGATCACCCCAGCTTCCACGCCAGTTGCTCCCACTTCCGCGCGATCGCGTGCTCCGTCAGGTCGAACATGAGCGGCGTGATCGTGATGTAGTTCTCGCGCAGCGCGGCCACGTCCGTATCCGGGTTGCTGGGCCCCAGCGTGAAGACGCTCGTGTTCCAGTAATAATCGCGGTTGCGCGGGTCCTGCCGCCGCTCGTATGTGTCAACCCATGGCCGGGTACACTGGCGAACGACGCGGATGCCGGCCGGCGCCTCGTCGGCGCGGATGGCCGGCAGGTTGACGCTGACGACCTGCCCGCCTTGCAGCCCGCGACTGAGGACCAGCTCGATGGTCTGCCGCGCCAGCAGCGCAGCGCGAGCCCAGTCTGTCGGCACGTCGTTCTTGAGATGCAGCGACATGGCGATGGCGGGCAGGCCAAGGAATGCCGCCTCGATGGCGGCGGCCACCGTGCCGCTGTAGAGCACGTTGATGCCGACATTGGCGCCGGAGTTGATCCCGCTGATCACCAAATCCGGCCGGCGCGGGAGGATCTGCGAGATGGCCAGCTTCACGCAATCGGCCGGCCGGCCGTTGACGGCCGTCCCGGTAAAGGCGTTCTCGACCGTCACCAGGCTGGTAAGCAGCGGCAATTCGAGCGTGATGCCGTGGCCGGTGGCGCTCTGGACCGTTTCCGGCGCGACAACCTGCACTTCGCCAAACTGCAAGAGCTGGCGGTACATCGCCACCAGTCCCGGCGCCATGATCCCATCATCGTTGGTCAGCAGAATAAGCATGTTATGATCGGCTCAATCGCGGCAGACTGTACGGGCGATGGATGGTCACTGGCAAGTGGCACCGGCGCCATTCACTGGCGGTTAACATTCCGCCAGTGAGGGCACTGGCGGCACGACGGAGGAAACATGACTCTCTATCTGACGCGAGAGCAAGTCCGGCTGGTCGATCGGCGGGCCATCGAGGAATATCACATTCCCGGCATCGTCCTGATGGAGAACGCGGCCATCGGGGCAGCAAGCGTCGCCGGCGAGATTCTCGGCACTGGACGCGCAAAGCGTGCGATGATCCTTTGCGGCGGCGGCAACAATGGCGGCGATGGGCTGGCCATCGCCCGCCATCTTCAGAACGCGGGCATCGCGGTTGAAATCGGGCTGTGCATCGACCCGGCCGGATACAAGGGCGATGCACTGATCAACTGGGAGATCGTCCGTGCGATGAAGCTGCCGAGCTTTGTTGCCTCGCCCGACGCGATTCGCGGCAAAGGCTGCGATCTGGTCATCGACGCGATCTTCGGCACGGGCCTGTCGCAGGCGCCGCGGTCGCCGTTTGACCGGATCGCCGCCGCCGTGAACTCATCCGGCAAACCCGTGCTGGCAATCGACCTGCCCAGCGGGCTGGATTGCGATACCGGCCGGCCATTGGGCGCCTGCATCCGCGCAACGCGGACGGTGACGTTGGTGGCGATGAAGGCCGGCTTCGCCCATGAGGAATCCCGCCAGTGGACCGGGCAAGTCAGCGTCGCGGGAATTGGCTGCCCGGTGGAACTGGTCGAGGAGATCGCCAGATCAACCTGAGCCGCCAATGCCCTGTTGTGGCAGAGCCGTCCCGGCTCTGTTCAGAGCAGCGGCGAGACGCCGCTGCCACAATGGCACGGCCTATTTCGCGGCCGCCGCGCGCTGCTTGAGCATCGCGCTGGCGGCTCAGCTCATCTTCCTTACGCGCCTTGCGCACGGCGAGGATCTCATCTTCCGTTACCAGCTTGCTCAGGCTGTCGATCGTGTCGCCGAGCTTCATCCGCGCGGCCAGCAGGACATCGGGTTTCCATGTCCACTGGTCGAAGCGCAGGCCGCAGACCTCGTCGGGAACGGCCAGCACCGCCTTGGCCTGCGCCAGCAGTGGCGCTGACTTGTCTTTCTTCTCCATCGCCTCGATGCAGTCGCGCAGCACGTAATGGCTCTCCCAGTCCTCGATGCCATCGCGGATATTCTCGAATCGCACCGAGCTGAACGGGCCGTCCGGGCCGGGATAGAAGAGCATCCCATCGCCATTGGTATCTCCCCATCCGCGCGGGTTGAACGGCTTTTCGGGCCAGCGCCGGCCACTCTTGTCGGGCTCGTTGTATTTCCAGATATTGTAACAGTAATACTCAAAGCCGCTCACGCCGAACTTCCACGTCATCCAGAACAGCACGCGCGAGGCGATCAGCGGGTCCTCCATCTGCACGTTGGGGCACGGCAGCATCGGCCCGGCGGCCACGTACCAGAAGAACTTCTCGCCGCGCCCTGGCTCCTGGCGATCAGCGGGCGCATCGCATCCGCCGGCAGGCTGTAGACCTTGTTGGCGCTCATGTCGATCTGCGGGTCGAAGATGTCGATAATCCCCTCCAATTCCGGCCGCGGAAAGCTCCCGCCGATCATGATCATCAGCTCGGGGCAGACCTTGCGCACCGCATCGGATCGCCGCCGCATCTCATCCCACTTATTCGTCTCGTCGCCGATATACACCAGCGCCTGATCGATCAGCCCAAGCTGGTCGATCTGCTGGTAACGGCTCACCAGCGCATCCTGACCCTTGGCCGCGTAATTGCCCGAAAGGTAGATCGTGTTCGCGCCGCGCTGCTGGCAATACGCCAGGTCCTCGATGTCGGGCGAGAGCTTGTCGACGTACTGCTCGGTCGGGTTGAAGCGGTGGTCGAGGAGGAAGTCGATGTACCGGCGCTTGATCTTCTTCCGCTCGTCGGCCGGGAGCTTCGGGTAGCAGTTCCAGATCGGCCCCCAGCAGGTCTGGCCCATCGTCTGGAAGTTCCATTGCTCGGGGATGACGTAGTCCCAGACCTTGACCGTGAGCTGAAGCTCGCGCGGCGGCGCATTCTCCGCGTTAGCCGTGATCGTGCCGCGATACACGCCGGCTTTGGTTGCTGGCCGGGTGCGCACGGTACACCAGAAGGGCGTGGCCATGTGCAGCGGCAGGTTCGTCGGCCGGGCCGCGCTGAGCGGGTCGGGCAACTCGAAATTCTTGCCGTGAAAATACCAGTCCTTGATCTTGTTATTCGGATGAAGCTGAAAGACCTCCTGCACGTTCCAGGTGATGTCCTCGGCCGGGATCTTCGCGCCGTTGGCACCGAGCAAATCGCCGCACTCCAACGTGACGCCCTTGAGCGGCTCGATCATCGGATACACCAGCACCTGGAACGGCTCGTACTCGTTTCGCGCCATCGCCAGCTCGTACTTCTCCTCGAATGGTCCCTGGAAGCGGTAGCGCGTGTCGCGGTCGCAGTACCTCTCCAGCGCGTGCGTCATGCCGACGAGATACGGCTTGTCCAGAGGCTCGAAATCCAGAACAAGCCGTGGCCGATGATCCGCATCCGTCGAGCTGGCCGATGGGATGTCGATCGCCGCGCTGTTGAGGAATCGCTTGTCGCCCAGATCGATCGGCTCCAGCGCCACGCCCAAGTTGCTCGCGGGGTCGCTCAGCCACTTCTTCGCGGCGGGCGTGACATTGAAATCGATCCACTTGCCCTCTTTTGGCAGGCCGAGGAATTCGTAGCGATGGGGAAAATACTGCCCGTTGAACTCCCACAGCGAATAGGAATCCATCGCGCCGGCCGGCCGGCCGTTGGCGTAATCGGTGGTGGTGTCCAGCGTCGCCGGGCCATTCGTCCACGGCGACCTGGCCTCGCGGCAGAGGATTTCGCAGATCATGCGCAGGTTGCGCGCTTCGTGTACGAACACTTCCAGCCTCGCCCGCGCCAGCTTCTTGTCCTTGAGCGTCGGCGGCAGATCGAAACGCATCATCGCGCGATTGTTCGAGCCGCGCAGATTCAGCGTATTTTGCGGCGACTTGTCCTTTGGCGCCTTGGGGCCCACCAGCGTCGCGTCGGTACAACCCGTGTAGTTGTCCCTCCCCTGCTGAAGGATGACGGTCTCACCTCGGGCGGCACTCGCCAGCATGAAAAGCCCCATTGCCCAGCCAAGCCACGACCGACCACCCATCGCAATCTCCTTGAACGTGCCACGAGTATTACCCTCTCGCGGGCACGGCGTTCAAGATTTTCGATGGCCTCAAGAGACCGGGGGGCCTGGGCGGGCGCTGACGCTTCCGCTTCAGTCGCACGGCGGGCCGGGTCAGCTCTGGTAGTCGTAGTAGGTCCGGATGTTGCTCTTGTAATAGCCACCGGCGCGGCCGCGGACGGCGTTGAGCACAAGGCCCAGGTGTTCGGCCTTGAGCTGGCGCAGCGAGTCGCGCATGCGCTGCAGCAGGCCGCGTTTCTCGTCGTGGGCGCGAACGACCGTGACGACGCCGTCGACGCGCGGCGCCATGGCGCTGGACTCGGCGACGACCAGCAGCGGCGCGGTATCGAAGATGACGTGGTCGTACTGCTCCAGGGCCTTCTCGATGAAGTCGCTCAGGAGCTGGCTCTCGAAGAGCTCGGAGGGGTTGGCGGGCTTGGGCCCGCTAGGGAGCACCGTCAGGTTCGGGATGCGCGTCTGCACGGCCAGATCCTTGAGGGCGCCCGTGCCGTTGAGGACATCGGCGAAGCCCCTGGCATTGTCAATGCCGAAGAGCCGGTGCAGCTCGGGACGGCGGAAGTTGGCATCGACCAGGAAGTATGCGCCGCCCCGCCAGCGCCAGGCCGGCGGCGAGGTTGGCGGCGATGGTGGTCTTGCCATCCTGCGGGCCGGGCCCGGTCACCATGATGCTGCGCATCGAGTCGAGCGAGGCGCTGCGTTGCAGGCGCGTGCGCAACTGGCGGAAGTGTTCGGCGGTGACGGACTGGGGAGCGTCGAAGATGGCCAGCCGCGCATCGGCGGCCTGGGGGTCCTCGCCTTCGTCGGGGACCATGCCCAGGAGGTTGATCTGGCCGACGCGCGCCACGTCGCGCGGCGAGCGGACGGTGTCGTCGAGCAGCTCGCGGAGAAAGGCGATCGCCAGCGCCAGCAGCAACCCCAGCAGCAGCGCGATGGGCATCGACCAGCGGAGCTGCGGGAAAACGGGGATCTCGGGCTGCTCGGGCTCGCCGTTAAGCGCCAGGAAATGCGGCCCTGGGATGACTGGTCGCTCTTGAGCAGGGCAAACTCGCGGATTCGGCCTTCCACCGCCTGCACCTTTTCGCGAAGGGACTTTTCCTCGTCCTGCGCATGGCGCAGCGTCGCGGCTTCGACCATGAGCTGGCTGAGTTCCTTCTCGAGGTCGGCGACGCCGTCGCGAACAGACTTGAGATCGCTGGCCGTCTCGATCTTCTTGCCTTCCAGTTCGGCGGCGTACTGCGCCTTGAGCGTGGCGGTGAGTTCCTGCCGGCGGGCGTCGAGCCGCGACTTGGTCTGATCGATCATGGCCTTGAGGCCCTCGACCATCTTGCTCTGCGGACCGTACAGCCCCATGTTGGTGTCGCGCTGGATCTCCAGGGAGAGCGATTCGCGGATGAAGCTCGAAACGGTCGGGTCGTTCTCGACGTGCTGGAGGACCTCGGCGGGAACCTGGCCGCTGGTCTTCTGGGCATCGATCCGCTTCCAGCGGGCCTCGGCCTCGCTGGCTTCGCTTTCCAGCTTGAACTGGTGTTCGAGCATGGCCCTGAGCCTGGCTTCTCGCGTGGAGAAAAAGCCGGCCCCGCCCATGCCCTTGGATGCCAGCGACACTTCGGTGTTCCTGACGTGGCTCGAAATCTCCTCAAGTCTCTTCGCAAGCCCGCTGCGGATGCCCTCGAGCAGCGTCGCCTGGTTGTCGTTGCGGCGGCCCGCGGCCTCGCGCTGGTTGTTGAGATGGATCGTCGCGACCTGCTTGAGAATCTGCACGGCGTCCTTGGGATTGCCACAGGAGAAGCTGATCTCCAGCAGCGTCGAATCCGCCACGGGGTTGGCCTGGAGGTGCTCCAGCAGATACTCCCTGGCCCTGCGGGCATCGGGCTCGGTCGGCTGGCCGGCGGCGTCCTTGCCGCCAAACGACTGGAACCAGCCCGTCTTGCGCACGTCCTCATTGCGCAGCACATCGTTGAGGAGACGTTCCGTCGTCAGCAGATTGGCCTGGGTGCGCAGCTCCGACATGATGCGGGCATCGCCCATTTCGCTGGTCCGGTCGGTAACGGGATCCTGGATGACGGTCGTCTGGACGGCCAGGTAGCCCTTGGCGCGGTACTGCGGCCAATACCGCAGCAGCAGTCTGTTGGCGCCGTAGCCCGCCCCGCCCGCCAGCACGAGGCACAACAGGATGAGCCAGATGTTGCCGCGGATGATCCGCCAGATGTCGCTGCCATTGAGGGTAAAGCCGGCGGTCGCACCGGGCGCGGCGCCGTTGAAGCCCGCCGCGCCTGCGATGGCGGGAAGGGTCTGGCCGAGCCTGGGGGTGCTGCTCTGGGGTAACGTCGTCATAGGTCCATCTCCACTGTCTTTGATCCGCCCGTGTATCCGGACTGAGTCTTGGGATCTCAAGTACCTCGGATCTCAAATCTCAAATCTCAAGTGCCTCAAGTCTCAACTCTCAAATACTTCAAATCCCAAATCTCCGGGGCTCGCCGGCCGGCGCGAGCCGGTCGTTCATTTGTTCGTGGCGGCGGCCCGCGACTGCTTGAGCTTCTCCCGGGCGGCCTCGATGCGCGCTCCGAGCGACGGATCGATGACCGCGCCGCGAGCGCGGACATCCTCCAGCAGCCTGGCGCCGCTGTTCAAGGCCGACTCGGCATCGTCCACCTGGCCTTTGCGGAACAGTCCCTCGAACAGGTGCAGGTAATGCTCGGGCATGGCCTTCTCGGAGCCGACCAGGCCGTTGAGCAGGGCCACGCCCTCGTCCACCTGGCCGCACAGGATGAGGATATAGGCGTACTCGTCGATGACGCCCGGCTCGGACAGGCCGATCTGCTGCATCAGTTCGTGGGCCTTCTTCGCGAACGGCAGCGCGCGCGTCGGGTTGGCGGGCTTCATGGCCTCGGCGTAAAGGTAGGCCAGGTTGTTGAGGACGTGGATGCGCGTGAGCGGATCGCCCTTGGGATTGTTCGACAGGTAAGTGTTGTAGATCTTGTCGGCCTTTTCGCCCGCGGCCGGCGTATTGGCTGCGCAGGTTGTGTAGATGAGGCCGCGCAGCTTCATGGCCTCGATCTTCTGCGCCCGGCCAGATCCGTCTCGACGGCGCCGAGCCGATCGGCCGCCGCCATGGCGCTGGCCCAGTCCTGCGCCCGCATGTAGAGGCGGCAAAGCTGCATGACCCACCGGGCATGGACGCGGTTTTCAAGCCGCTGCGTCGTCCACTTGCCGCCCATGCTGTCATACATCTTGCCGACGAGCACGGCGGCGGCGTCCTCGTCGTTCTTCGCATCCACCGCCGCCAACGCCAGGTCGAACATTCTCTCGGCTTCGGCGGGAAAGCTGGCCATGCCTAGCTCGGCGAGCAGGGCGGCTTTTTCGCTGTCCTTGGCATTCTTGTCGGCAAGCTTGCAGGCCACCGCGCGCGACATGTCCATCCACCAGGTCAACTGCACCCCACGGCGGATCCACAGCTCGGTCTGCTTGAGCACGGCGGGGTACTGACCCAGTTGCAGCAGGATATCCAGGTAGGTGTAGATCGCGTCTTCGTCGCCGGGCGAATAGTGGACCGCCATTCTGGATCGCGGCGAATGCCTTTTCGAAGATGCCCCGCTGGCGCCACATCTCGGATTCGAGCTTCCACCACAGGGCGTCCTGGGAAAGCTGGGGATTGCTCTTGGCTTCATCCAGCAGGCGCTCCACGGGAACCCATCGTTTGGCGGCGAAGTACATCGCGATCAGCCGCTGGCGCACTTCCTTGCGCAATGGATCGGACTGCAGGGCCTCCTCCATCGCCTGCGTGGCCTTTTCCATTTCGCCCCGGCGACGGTAGCAGTCCGCCAGGCCGACGCGGATGTCCACGGCGCCCGGCGCCAACTCGCTGGCGGATCGCAGGTCGGCCAGCGCGCCGACCGTGTCGCCTTCCTCGAGCTTCATCATGCCGCGATAATAAATGGCCGGCGCATGAGCTTTGTCGTTATCCAGAGCGCGCTGGAGATACTCCTTGGCCGCGCGCGTATCGCCCTGCTTCATCTTCACGAAACCCATCAAGGACAGCCACTTGGCATCCTTGGGCGAGTCCTTGATCACGGCAGCCAGATAGCCGGTGGCATCCTGGTACTTGCCCGCTTCCACCTGAACTTCGACCAGTTCGCGCTGCAGTTCCAGGCTCTTGGTATCCGCGACCATCTGTTTGAGCACTTCGATGGCGCGATCCCCCTGCCGCGTACGGAGGTAGAATCGCACGAGTTCCTGGCGGAAGAGAACGCCGCCGGCGGACTTGGTCACGGCCTCCTTGAAGGCCGCTTCGGCCTCCGCCAGCTTGCCCTGTCGCTCGTGGTAGCGGGCCTCCATCGACCAGGGCTCCGGCCGGGCCTTCCACGCCTCGCGCGACTCCATGGCGCGAATCACCTTGAAAGCGTCTTCGTTCTTGCCCATGCGCGTCCAGACGTCCGTCAGGCGGATGTACAGCAGCGGCTCGTCAGGCCATTTCTCGATTGCCTTGACCAGCCGGTCGCGGGCCTTGCCGAGAAAGACCTCTTCGCCGGCGGCGTCATTCTTGCCGCGGCGCGCCTCGGCAACGCGGGTATAGTTGCCGACCAGCGCCAGCCAGGCGGCGATGTCGCTGCCCTGGCGATCGGCCTGCTCCTCGCGAGCGGCTGTCACCTTCGCCGGATCGCCGAACTGCTCTTCAATGCGGCGCACCGCCTCAACGAACCATCCGTTCTCGGGATGCAGGCGCAGGGCTTCGGCCGCGGCGGACCTGGCGTTCTCGGCCTGACCGATCGCGGCGTAGCATTCGACCAGACCGCGCAGCACGTCCAGGGAGTCGGCCCGGAGCTTGGCGCCTGCTCGTAGCTGGCGATGGCGTCGGGCATGCGCCCAGCGCCTGGGAGGCCAGCGCGTGGAGCAGCCAGGCTTCCGGGCGCTTCACCGGCTGCTGGAGCAGCTTGTCGGCGGTCTGCCGCGCCGGCGGCATCGCCGCGTCCCAACTGCAGCTTGGCCCGATAGATGTTGACGATCATGTCGCGTTCGCCGGGCTGGCTGAGCGACTGCTCGAGCCTGGGCAGGTACTGCTGGGCCAGATCCCACTTGCGCAGCATCATCGCGTATTGCAGGATCTGCTCGACCAGCACGGTGACGGCGCCGGCCTCCTTGTCGGCCTGGATCAGGCAGTTGATCGCCTCCTCGGTCTTGCCGCTGGCCCACAGAATCTGCGCATTGAGCATGGCCTTGGTCGCGGGGTTGGCGACCTTGTCCGCGATCTCGCCCTGGCGGAACTTGTCCATTTCCTCGCGGGTGGCCTTGCCCTGCACCACGAGCTCGATCCACTTCCAGAGGCTGCTGTCGGGGTTCTTCTCGCGCCAGGGCGACGGTTCGCTCGGCGTCAACCTTGTGCCCCGCGGCCAGTTGCGCCCGCACCAGCAACTGGGTGGCGGGATATTCGCCCTGGGCGGCGGCGAGTTCCGCCTGGCTCAGGGGCGCCAGCATCTTTTCCGCCAGGGCATGGTCGCCCGCGCAGGGCCAGCCTGCCCTTGAGCATTCTCTGCGGGTCGCCGTTCTCGACCAGCGATCGAACCAAGGCCCTGGCGTCGTCTTCCTTGCCCAACCCCATCAAGACGTCGAACTTGAGCCCCAGAACCACGGGGCTGTCCTTGAAGACCATTTCCAGCGCCGGCAAATGGCGCCGCCTCGGCATAGCGCCGCTCCTGCACGAGGAGTATCGCCAGGTCCTGGCGCGCCGATCATGAGCCCCGGTTGCGACGCGACCAGCGCCGAGCAAGTCGATGCTCATTCCCGCCATCCCCAGTTCGCGATATTCTCTGGCCAGCATCCGAACCAGTTCCACCAGATCGCGATCGACCTGCTGCGTGCGCAGGAAGGCGCTCTTGCCGGGCTCGCGGTACGGCGCCAGCGCCTTTTCCATCAGAGGGATGGCCTCGAGATGCTTGTCATCGAGCAGGAGGAGGCCGGCCCGCAATTTCAGCACCGGCGGGTAGCGGTCCCAGTCGCCCTGGGACATCTGCTGGACCTGCTTCACGTTCTGATCGATGGCCTGCCTCAGGGAAGCGCACTGGGCGGCGTCGGTGGTCTCCTGGTAGTGGTCGATTCGGATTTGCGCCAGCCGGATCAGACAACTGAGCTCCCATCTCGGCCACAGGGTCGCGCGATAGCCCTTCATTTCCCGCGCCAGGGGCTTGTCCAGCATGGCAATGGCGTCGGCTCGTTTGCCCGTGCGATTCCGAATGGCCGCCAGTTCCAGCCGCACGGGCAGTTGGTAGGGGAACTCATCGCGCAGGCGCACGAGCCTTTTTTCCGCTTCATCCTCCCTGCCCTTGCGGAGCATCCAGTGAACGGATTCCATCTGCAAGTCGATGTACTCGCTGTCGGAGGGCTTGGAGACCTGCACGGCGACGTCGAGCAGTGCCTTCTCCTCGTCGGCGGCGGGCGTCGCAGGCTGGCCCTGGCGGGCGCGCTCGGCGGCCTCGCCCTCGTTGACGCGCTTGATCGTCTGGTAGTATCGGTAGAGGTAGGGCGCCTGGTCCTGCTGGGTCTTGAACTGCTTGCCGTCAACTCCGACGAAAGCCGTCAGGGCGGCCTTGCGATCCGCCGTCGCCGTGTCCCATTCCTCCTTTTCCATATGCAGTTCCGCGAGGCGCAACCGCGCCTGGGCGACATAACGCGGGATGTAGACCGCGGCGGGCGCCAACGGCTGGAGATCCAGCAGGGCCTGGATGGCCGGCTCGATCAAGTCATCCATGCGCGGCTCGCCCGCGAGCCACGCGCCGAGGATGGCGATCTGCTCGTAGGCTTTGGCCCGCACGTTCTGCGGATCCGCCAGCAGCAGCGCCTTGGCCCGCTTGCCAACGGTCTGCCAGTGCATCGGGCTGCTGTTGCGGCGGATGGAGGACGTCCCCATGTCGTGGTTGATGACCTCGACTAGCTCCACGGCCTTGTCGAAGAGCCGCTGCAGGGCCGGCAGGCAGCGCGGATTCTGGTTGACGGCGGCCTCCCACATGCCGATGGCGCCCCGCATCATCTCCGAGGGGTCTTCGGTGGCGGTGAGCTCGTACATCACATCGCCCAACTTCACCATCGCCTCGACGTTGGTCGGGCTTGCGGAGACCGCCCGCTTGTACTGCTCGCGCACGGCGGCCCAGTCGCCCTTGGCGGCGGCCGCGTCGCCGAGGACCATGGCCTGGCTCGCATTGCGGCTCTGGAACATTCGCTGGACAAAAAGGGCCGCGAAGGCCGCCAGCAGCGTGCCGCCCATGACCACGAGCGTCAGGATGATCAGGAATCGCTTGTTGATCCGACGTGCCATCTGATCGGTCCTCGGTAGCGCTCACCGTCGCGAGCGGTATTGGTCCCAGTCCGGCAGCGCCTGCTCCACGTGCGGCAGCGCCCGCGACAGGAATTCCCGCATGCTCGGGGTCGCCTCGTCGCTGCGCAGTCGCACGCATCAGTTCGATCTTCGCGTAATAGCCGTAGCGCTGAAACAGGTCCTGAAGCACTGCGCGCACGGCGAACGGGTTGCTCTCGTAGCGCCCGTTCACGTGGAAGAAATAGGCCACGTGGCAGGGCGAGCCGCCACCCCTCTGCGGCTCGAAACGGATGCATCGCACGGACAGGTCGCGGCCGGCGTTCCACGTCTCGGTGCGCGGGTTCTCCGGATCGTAGCCATCGCCAACGTAGCATCGCTCGGGAATGTGGGCGACGGTGTCGGCCTTGCCGGTGTAATAGGTCAGCGCCAGTTGCAGCACCGCAAGTGCGTTCTTGTCCCGCAGCGAGTTGAGTTCACGCTTCTGCTCGGCAAGGCTCTTGTCCTTGAAGGCCTTGCGAACCTCATCGGGGGTCATCCCCAGCGCGGGAGCATTCACGTAGTGACAGAAGAGGAACTGCTCGGTGCCCAGGGCGGTCTGGATGTCCGCGTCGAGTGTTTCCTCGCGCACCACTTGAACCCAACCGCCGACCTGCGCCGGCATCGCGTCGGCAAAGGCCGCGCGCATCGGCACCGCCTGCTTGCGAAAGTAGAGGCTCAATGACTGGACAACCCCGTTCAGCCCCGCGGCCGCCAGCAGCAGCACGATCGCGACGATGAGGAAACTCCTCTTCTGGAACAACGCGCGCAGCAGCGAGGCGGGCGGGCCGCCCTGCTCCGCGCTGATGGTGCTGCCGCCGCCACGGGTGCTCAGGTCGGTCATGCGCCCTCCGCTTTCTTCTCGGGGCGCTGCCGCGCCGTGCGGTTCGCCATCAGGCGCAGGGTGGCCGCGGCCAGGTCGTCGCCCCCCGCCGGCTGCGCCACCGACGCCGCGGCGGGCACCGGTTTGCCGGCCGCCGGGACCGCCTGGGCACTGTTGCCGCAGGGCCCCTCCGGCCCGCCCGCGGGATCTCGATCACCAACCCGCTGGCCGGCGTGACCGACGTCTTCAGTTTCTTCCGGTCGGCCTCCTCGATGAACAGGTTGTCCAGCAGCCATCCAACCAACAGAATCAGGAAAAACGCCGGGATGAGCATGAGCATCCCGACGAACTGGTGGGCGAAATGGTCCGACCATTTCTCGCTGACGTAGTGGTCGAGCAGGCCCTGGCCCGTCACGCGCAGGACGTTGCAGAAGATCGCGATGGGGATGGCCGAGAGGCTGATGATGATCCTCTGCCAGAACGCGCACGAGGAGAGGAACGCCACGGCGGCGCCAACGGAAATGAAGGTCATCAGCGATTTCAGCCCGGCGCAGGCCTCGGCGACGTTCAGCACCCGGCCGCTGCCGATGTAAAGTTTGGTGCCGGATTGGGTCGCGGTGACGCCGGTGGCGTTGAGCGTCGCGACGGCCACGCTGGCGGCCAGTCTTTGCAGCGGCATGGCCACCTGGCTGTAGATCAGGCCCGGCCAGGGGATCGCGCAGACCAGGAAGGCAATGGGGAACCAGACCACGGCCATGACGCTCCAGCCGCAGAGGACCAGAACGACCCCGAAGATGCTGACGACCATCGCGAAGTCTTTGAAGAAGTCGTTCTGCCCCGGCCAGATCGACCAGGCATAGAAGACGATGGCCCACATCAGGATATAGAACCCGAACCATGCGGATGAGCGGTCGCCGGCGCAGCCAGAAGATCCCGCGCACGGCCCAACGTACCGGCCCGGCCCGGCGATGGCGGGATACAGGGCAGGAGAAGGGCCAGGCTCAGCAAGGAACCGGCACCCAGAAGCAGCATGCCCCTGCGGCCATCGAAAAGAGGCTGGTAATAGGCCCAGAACAGGAAAAGCGTACCGGCGAGCGCCAGTTGCAGTTGTAACCAGGCGCCCAGCGCTCTGGCGCGAGCTGACAGCGGCTGGCGTTCGCGGGCTTTCTCGATAGCTTCGCGGTTCAGATAAAGGTAATAGAGTCCCAGGAGCGGAACGAATAGCGAGTGGCTCCAGTTGGCTTCGCCGGTGATGAGATTGGTTTTCAACCACAGGCGGCGTAGATTCGGCCAGTAGAGTGCCATCATCAGCGTGACAATGATGCCGACTCGGAGCCAATCGACAACTCGAATGCCATAAACTCCGCGCCGATACCAGCTTACATGCCCGCTGGCATAGTCGATCACGGGGAGTGCGGCATTCTCGCTCATGCTCGATATCTTTAGGGTGTGGGTCAGCACACAGTTCATTACCACCGAGTCACGGCTCGCAAGCGAGCCGGTTAACACGAGTCACGGCTCGCAAGCGAGCCGGTTAACGTGAGTCACGGCTCGCAGGCGAGCTGGTCAAAGCCACCAAAGCCCATAGGGAAGACGGGCAATCCGCCTGCCCCGGCCTTAGGCCAAAGGCTCTCTTGTTACGCACGCCTCCCTGCGACAGTTCTGGTCCGCCGGCTCAGCCGCCGGTGCTCTGCTGCGGGGCCCAGTTCCGGTCGTACAGGAATCCGAATCCGTAGGTAAGACGGAATGCGCCACGGATCGCCTGCAGGAACGGCGGGTACCAGTCCGAACCTACCAGAATCACGTCGTTGGTCTTCAGATACAGGTCGGGCTGGCGGCCCTCGAAAATCTTCTCGAGATTCACGCGGACGAAGATCTCGCTGTCGCCGACCCGGCGGATCACATCCGTCCTGGACGGCACCGCATAGCTGTCCAGCATTTGCGCCGCGCTGATGGCCTGCTTGAGCGTGATCTTCTGGCCGGTCATGTTGTAAGCGCCGGCGCGCCCACGTGCGCGCCGATATAGTAGAAACCTGCCACGGGAATCGGCACGATGATCGTGTCGTACGGCCGTATCACGATATTGTACCGGAGATCGCCGTTCTTGAGCAGTTGCAGCGGCACTCGGATGACGCGCTGCTCTTCCTCGTTCTTCAAGGCCGATCCGAATTCGTATGCGGGCTGCGTGGGAACGCTCGCGACGGGCTGCGTGGCCGCGATGCGCACGGTGGGCGCCGTCGCCGGCCTACGCACATCCACGGGCTGCGTTGCACCCAGGCGCATCGTCTTGCCTTCGACGGAGTAGATGCGTTCATCGGTGCTGGCGGCGGGAGGCGCCTTCACGGGCCGGGTGGCGGGCGCGGGCGCGGCCGCCGGCACGACAGGACTGGCGGGCTGGGTGTCCTGCATCATCGCAAGCATGGGCGATGGGATGGGTGCGCTGCCTTGCGGAGCCAGGATGTCGGTGGTCGGGCCCTTTTTGGTCGGGGCCGTTTCCTCGGCGGGCTGCGTCGCCGGGCGCTCCGATCGCAGTTTGCGGATGATGTACAGGTATTCGGGCGTCGTGGTTTCGCCGCCGGCCTGAATCAGCGCGTTGATTATTCGGAAATCGGCTTCGAGGATGGCATACTGCCCCGGGCGCTGAATGCCGCCCATAACGCTGAAGGTCCTCTGGCGGGCCTCGATGACGGTCACCGACACGCGGGCGTTCTGGAGGAGTTCGGCATCCTTGTACTTCTGGGCGATCGCCTTCTGAAGTTCCTGCTCCGTCACACCGGACGCCTTGATGGGATCGCCGAGCATCGGCAGGCTCAGCAATCCGGTTTCAGAGACGCGCGACTGCCGCACCGTCTCCACGCCGCCGCCGGCCAGATCGAAGATTGAAACAGCCAGCAGGTCGTTCGGTCCGATAACGTAGTCGGTTGCAACCACCTTCAGGTTGTCGGGTTTCACATCCAGGGCGCCGGCAAATTCGATTTCGGCCTCATCCAGGGGATCGATCTGCTTGAGGATCGGCACGACAAGACGGTCCCCCCTTTCGCGAGCGACCTCGCTCTGGTCGAACCAGGACTTGCAGCCGGCCGGGCCCAGGCAGATCAGAATCGCCAGGAACACGCGAACGAGATGGGAAGGGGATGTCAGGGCGGATGGGGTACGATGCACGATCAGGCTCCTTTCAGGAAGTGCTCCGGCGTCTCCGAGACCCTGTGGGTGACGATTCGGCATCACGGACCGCTTTCTGTCCATTCACATCACCGCAAGCCATTCTGGGGGATCGGCTTGGCGGCAGGGATGAGCTTCACGACGTCTCCACCCGCCAGCGGCCAGCCTCTGCATGGATCCCGCGCAACCAGTGTTCTCCGGGAGGCCGGCGGAACCAGCCGGAGGCTACTCTAACCCAGAACCCGCCGAATTCAAGTGCAAGCTGCGTAACCATTGCGGGCCGATAAATCGAAACGGCTGAGCCCGAGCGGCGGCCAGCCCGGGAGCAATCGACCAGGCGCGAGCCCAGGCAACGGCGCGGCTCGCCAGCGAGCCGGCTAAACGTGAATCGGCCTGAATGGCTGCGTGCTATAGAGAAAAAACAGGCAGAGGAAGAAACCGCTGCTGGGATTGCGGCCGGAACTGGGTATGATAGGCGGCGGGGCCTGCGGCCGGGGATTCTTCCGGGGAATTCTTGAGGCCAGCATGTCTTTGCATGAAACGCTGCAAGGCATTCAGTGTGATGGAGCTGGTGTTCGTATTGGCGTTGACGGCGTTGCTCATTGGCCTGCTTTTACCAGCAATGGATGCCGTGCGTCACGCTTCGATGCGAACGGTTTGCTCGGGACGGCTGGCGGATCTGGCGCGAGCGTGTATTGAGTACCGCCATGATTATCGGGCTCTGCCACCGGGCGACCGGCAGAAATTGCGCGATCTTCTGAGCGGCGCGAGCAGGACGGGACAGAGGTGCTGATTCCTCACGATATTTCTCTGCGGCTCATAAATCTGTTGCAGATCTACCTGCGTTATGACCGGTTGTTACCGGGCGAAGGAGTCGCCCATCTGTCGCCGATGGTGCAGTGTCCCGCGCTGGAGAATGCGTGCGCGGGCCGGGGCCCACGAACCGCGCCGGACGGGAGCCAATACTTCTACACCGGCTTCGTCTACACGGAGCGGGCGGACGATGGAAGCAGCGTTCTGTGGGCCGATAACGTTTACCTCGGTTCCGCCGGTGGCTGGACGTACAGCCACCACACGAGCAACGTGAAGTGCCCCGTGCATCCGACGGGCAGCGCGGACGACCTGGAAGGCCAGCACCGGGCGCACGCCGATGGCCGCGTGGACTGGCTGCCGGCAAGCCGGTTGAAGTTGGGCGGCGGTGGGCGGGATGCCACGCTGCGCATCGACGGTCTGGGTTATTGGTGGTATTGAGGAGATGGCACGAGGAATGTGGCGCCGCCTGCTCATGCTTGCCCGCTCGCAACTGATGGGCTATCCGCTGGCCATCGTGGGGGTCGCTGCTGCCATAATACTGACCAACGCATTCTGGGACCCTGTCTTCATCCGCAACCCGTTTGCGCTGTTTTTCCTGGCGACGATGCTGGTGTCGTGGTTCAAGGGCGCTGGGCCGGGCCTTTTGACGGCGGGGCTTTCGGTTTGGGCGATCGACCGCTACCACGTGCCGTCGTTCCTGTCGGGCGTGCTGGGGATCGACGACATGGTGCAAGCGGGCATTTTCGGCCTGGTTGCCGGGTCGATAGCTTTTCTGAATGCCCGGCGAAAGTCGGCGATGAAGGAAATGCAGAAGGCCAAGGAAGAGGCGGAGTCGGCCAACAAATCGAAAGACCACTTCCTGGCCGTCCTGAGTCACGAGTTGCGCACGCCGCTCACGCCGGCCCTGATGGCCGCCAGCGGCATGGAGCACGACCAGCAACTTGAGGCCAGCACTGCGCCGGACCATGCAGATGATCCGCCGCAACATCGAGACCGAAGCGCGGCTCATCGACGACCTGCTGGATATCACGCGCATCAGCCGCGGGAAGTTGCGGCTGGTCATGCAGGATCTGGACCTGCACCAGACCATCCGGCACGTGATGGACATCGTCAGCGGCGAGGCCGCGGACAAGAGGCTGGAGATTGATCTGAAACTGGGCGCCGCAGCGCAGCTCGTACATGGCGACCCCGCGCGTCTTCAGCAGGTCTTCTGGAACCTGCTCAAGAACGCCATCAAGTTCACGCCCGAGGGCGGCAGGATCAGCGTGACGAGCCGGAACAAGGCATCGCCGGCATCGGAAGCGGCCGGGGCGGCCTCCAAGGCGCTGCTGGCGGTGGAGATCTCGGATACGGGCATCGGCATCGAGCCGGGCGTGCTGCCGCGAATCTTCGACGCCTTCGAGCAGGGCGAGCAGAGCACGGCCCGTCGCTTCGGCGGGCTGGGGCTGGGCCTGACGATCAGCAGGGGGCTTGTGGAAGCCCACGGCGGCGCCATTCGCGCCTTCAGCCGCGGCAAGGACCGGGTGCGCCACGTTCACGGTCGAACTGCCGGCCAGCGCCGCCGCCGCGGCCGAGCCGCTGACCCCGGCCGAGCGCAGGCCCCCGGCCAATGGCGAGCCGTTGCGGCTGCTGCTGGTTGAGGACCACGTCGATACCGCCGATGCGATGTCGCAACTGCTCCGCGACTATCGCTACGATGTCGCGACCGTCGCCAGCGTTCGCGATGCGCTGGACACGGCGGCGGCCAGGCACTTCGACCTGGTCATCAGCGACATTGGCCTGCCCGATGGCAGCGGCCTGGAACTGATGAGCCAGTTGCGCCGGCTCTATCACCTCAAGGGCATCGCTCTCAGCGGCTATGGGATGGAAGAGGACATCCGCCGCAGCCACGAAGCGGGGTTCGCAGCGCACTTGGTGAAGCCGGTGGATTTCGAGACGCTGCGGGAGGCGATCCATAAGGCGTCGGCGTGATCTGCGATCTGCGCTTTGCGATTTCCGGGGACCGCGGACGGGAAGGGGGACATCCCACCTTATTGACGACGCGATATCGCGCGGGTAGTCTTCCCCCATGGCCAGACGCGCGTGCAATCCGGTGGACGGCGGGATCTACCACGTGCTCAATCGCGGCAACTGCCGCATGGACATTTTCACCAAGGCGGGCGACTTCCAGTTGTTCCTGAAACTGCTGGAGGAGGGCCGCCGGCGGCATTCGATGCGGATCCTGGGATACTGCCTGATGGACAATCACTGGCATCTCGTGCTGTGGCCGCGACATGGGCGGGACCTGTCGAAGTTCATCGGGTGGGTCAGCACGACGCATGTCCGGCGCTGGCGCGCCCATCGCGACAGCGCGGGCGAGGGGCATCTGTACCAGGGACGATTCAAGGGCTTCCTGATCCAGGATGACCGCCATTTCCTGACGGTAATGCGTTACGTGGAGGGCAATCCGCTGCGGGCGGGGATGGTGCCGCGTGCGGAGGCCTGGCCGTGGTCGAGCCTGGGCGGTGCGGCCGGGAGCGATCAGACGAAGGTCCAGATCGCGGACTGGCCGGTCGAAAAGCCGCGGCGCTGGGCCCAGCGGGTCAACGCGATGCTGGACGAGACGACGCTGGGCCGATTGCGGCAGAGCATCGCCCGCGGCCGTCCGTTTGGCGATGATGAATGGACGGCCCGCGTGGCCCGGCGCCATGGGCTGGAATCGACCCTGCGTGACCCCTGGCGGCCGAGAAAGCCGCAGGAGAAGAAGGGATGACCCATGATAAGGTGGGATGTCCCCCTTCTCGGTTCCGCCCGCTGCTGTCCAGGGCCATGGCCCGCAGACTCGTTGCGCTGCCCGTGCCGAAGTCGATGACCACATACCCGCTGCCGCTGCCGAAGGTGGTGTCCAGCGTGCCGTTGTCGTTGTAGCGGGCCAGCGCGAAATCGCCATTGCGATAGCCGCAGACGAAGATCTTCCTGGCCGATCCGATCGTGAGCGTGAGCACGCCGGTGGCCTGCTCGCTGCTGGTCGCCAGGTCGGTCTGGGTGATGCCGTTGGTGCCGAAGGACGCATCAAGCGTGCCGTCGGCATGCTGGTCGCGCAGGACCAGACAGTCCACGTAGACCGGGCTCCACACGTTCTGGGCCAGCACCGGCTGAATGCTGTCATTCGGATTGCGCTCTTCCAGAATCTGCCACTGGTCGCTGTAGTAGAAGTCCGTGGTCGAAGTGCTGACCAGGGCGTTGTGCGTGGTCTGCTCGGTCTGGTTGACCTTGCGGCCGAGGGCGTCGTAGCCGAGCGTTTCGGTCACTTCGCCATTGACGACGATCACGAGGTGGTTCCAGGCGTCATACGTCAACTGCCGGCCGGATTCGTCAATGCGCACGTTGCCGTTGAGGTCGTAGGCCAGGGTTGCGGGCGTGCCGCCATCGGTGGTAATGCTCTCAATCTGGTTGTCGGTGTTCATAGTTCGTCACATCGCTTCGCGCAAAAGTACTTACGTCCCTGTTCCAGCTCCCCCGTTCCAGCTCCGTGCTATGAAAGGTCTCAGCTACGTGTCAGTTCACATGGCGTTCTCCTTTCGCGAGCTTACTTGGCGCAATCGCCTTTTCCGCAGGTGCGCCCGTAGCCTTCGCACGATCCTCCACGCAAGGGGCACAGCCCCCAACGCGGCGACGTACCATGAAGAGCCCGCGAATATCACGCAACCATTGCGCCCATGGCTAGCCAGATCCCCGGCACATGCCAAGTCCGCTCGCAAGTTCCGTAGAACGCCGTCCAGGAAGGCGCAGCGCGCTTGGGCCGCCCCAAAGCGCGTAGAACCCCAGAGCCTCACCCGGCTCCGCATCTTCCTCACGGCGTATGAAGAACACCTGCTCATTTGCTACCTGAAGCCTGATCCAACGATCCCGCCACATGTACCCGACAGAATCCAGATGGCCGTAGCTGCGAATGCAGATGAACACCGATGCGAGAAATAGCGTCATTGCGAGGGCATCCGACACGCGGATGCCGCGCCGCTGAGGCTCTTTCGGTTCGTATCCCAATGGGCAGCTCATATTACACGCGACCAGAATACGGGGCCCATTGAGGCTCTTGGAGTATGCCCGCGTAGTTGGCCAGTTTCGAAATCGGCGTGCCCCGCCCGTTCTCAAACCACCCCAACGTGCCAGCCGGATTTATGTTGAAGGTCTCCGTGGTCCCAAACGCCTTGCTCTTCGGATGCAGAATCTGAGCCGCGAGATCGACTGCTACTTGTCTCGACTTGCACCCGAGCAATCGCACCGTCGCTCCGTTGACGAACCAGCATGGCGGCGGCCCCTTCTTTTCCCGCGCTTTATCGTAATCGGGTTGCCTCTTGACTTCGCTAACAGCCCAAAGTGAACTCTGGTTGAATGCGCCGGTGCCCGCATCGCCCATCCGTCCGGCGGCAAAAGCGTCAGCGTGCCCACCGATGCTCAGCGAACCAAGTGGTGTCGCACCGTGGCCGGCCATGTCCCGGATGGCCTGAGCAAGCGCGTTGGCGCTCCCGTAGACGGTGCTAAACCCCGTGTATTTGGTCATGCGATCGATGTCGTTTTTTGCTGACGCCAGCACACCAGTGAACGCGGGACCGCTGGTTGCGGTAAGACCGGACACGTCATAAATGTCGCAGACCGACGCCTTGCCTTCGGCATACAGCCTGCGAGACTTCGCAAGATCGGGTGCCTCCGTCATGGGCCATGCGCATTGCCAGCTCGTTGTCGTACCAACCGTCATTTGCGACAGTTGCTTCAGGTCGGCATATTCTTCGGTTGCTCTGTATACGTTCTCACCGATCTTCTCCCATTGTGACGGCCCGGCACCTAGTCCAGAGGGATCCACCCTCCCCACCGGGTTGCTCCCATAAATCTGATACAGATTCAACCCGTCAATGTACCCGCCCGGATCCTCTTGCACCGGCCGCCCCAGCGTCGGGCTGTACCGCCGGTTCTCGTCATCGTACGTCCCGCTCACCGAGTCATAGCGCAGGTCCTGATGGAAGTATAGCCACCCGAAATTGCTCTCCGGCGTGCTGGCGCCGGATACCAGTTGGCCCACAGCACCTGCACGTTCCCGTACGGGTTGCTCAGGTAGCGCTCGGCCACCTGCCCCGCCACGGCCCCCTGCCCGCTCACGATGGCCGTCACGTTGAAGTTGGCGTCCTCCTGCACGTAGAACCGCTGGTTCTGACCGCCCACCAGGTAGCGCGCCATCCCGAAATCCTCGCCGTTGATCGACCCGACCATCAGCACCCTCTCGCCATCCTCGCCATCCTCCAGCGCGATGCTCGTCGCCCAGTTGTTGTAGATGTCGGTGGTCACCTTCCCGCCGTCGCCGAACGTGCCGTCCATCGTGCCGTCGGGGTTGATCTGCACCCGCATCAGCGCCCAGGTGTAGCCGACCGGCCGGGCCGTCCCCGCCGCGATGATGGTGCCGTCATCCTGCACGGCCAGGGCCGTGGCACTGGTGTAACCCGCGAAATTCGTGATCGCCCGGCCGCCCACGCCGAAGGTCGTGTCGAGCGCCGGCCGACGTAAGACGGAAGATCGCCATGTCCTGCCCATCCACTTCCGTGGACGCCCCGGCCACGATGATGTTGCCGTCGCCGTCCAGCGCCAAGGCCCGCAGACTCGTTGCGCTGCCGCTGGCGATCACGGTCACGCCGCTCGCGCCGAAACTCGTATCGAGCGAGCCGCTGGACGTGTACTCGGCCACGATGCCATTATACCGGCCATTGCTGTTGTCACCAGCAACAAGAATCTCGCCGCCGGACGTGATCGCCCCGGCGTAGCCCTCGGCCGCGCCGCTGATGGACGTGGTGACCACGGTCCCGCCCGTGCCGAACGTCGTGTCGAGTTCGCCGCTGCTCGCGTAACGAGCCAGAGCCAGGCGATCGTACGACGACTGCGTGGCCGTCCCGACAGCGACGATGTTGTTGCTGCCGTCGATCAGCACGTCGGCCACGCTCGCCCAAGTGCCGACGGCGGTGGTGATCATGCCATTGCCGTCGTTGTCGCCATCGCTGTCGAAGCCGCTGTCCAGAACGCCGTCGCTGGCCGCGACGCGGGCCAGCGCAAACTGCCCGTCGTAGCTCCCGCCAATCACGATCATCTGAGTGCTGCCGACGGTCATGGCGACCATCGACGATGGCGAAGCGCTGCCCGTGCCGAAGTCGATGACCACATAGCCGTTGTAGTCGGGGTAGGCGAAGCTCGTGTCCAGCGTGCCGTTGTCGTTGTAGCGGGTTGGGATCATCGTGTGCGCCTCGGCATCAATGTACTTATCTAAATCATGCCGACTATGTCGCATTTGCCGGTCCTCCCTTTTCCGGGCACCATTGCACAAGAGGGGCGGTGTCCGCGAGAACGTCAACCCAACTCTCGGTCGTAAGCACCGCGTAGTGCTGCGCGTACTGGCCTCGCACCTCGTCGCACTCCCATTTGAACCATTCTGCGAAAGCTGATTGCTCGATACGGAAGAGCGAAAACGCCTCAAGTCCTTCATCTCGGAGGTGCGATACCGTTCGAGGGCGGTACTGCTCGTCGCTGACCCTAAACGCCAACACATTCTGGAACAGAATCCGTACGACTCGGCCCGTGCCGGTCTCAGCTTCGACTTCTAGACCGGTCCGACCATCCCGGAGCAACCTGTACACAAGTCGTCCCTTTGGGAGGAAAGCTCTGTCTGGCCACGGCAGATATCGCTCGCCATCAATCACTTCGTGTCTGGACGACTCGCTCATAGAATAGATCTCCTGCAGGACGTCGGAGGAACGGCACGATCATGCTAGGACTGGCGGAGATGATGGGTCAATACAGGCCTGACCGCCCTTCACTTTGTACCTGACCTTTAGCGGCACCTCCCCTAGTCGCATTATGTCCAAAGTCACTTCAGGCCCGCCATTGACCGGATCAACACTGTATCGGACTCCGATCCAAGTTCCATCCTTTAGTCTAGCGATTACGTGCCCCACATCCGGCAGACTCCTGACCTGTGCGTTGTGGAGTGCCACATGGTCGTCGAAATCCCGCTTTGCCGCTGCGTACGCAGCGTCTTTTGTCGGATAGACGTCCTTTTTTATATAGACATCAGCCTTTTCGGCTTTTGCGGGTGACATTGTGGAGAGGATTTCACCTGTAAAGCGGACCTGTAGTTGCACTTCGTTCTTGTCGCTGGTCTCTACCCATGCATCGTAGACGCCGACAAGGACTTTCCCCTGCTGTACCGCATTTGCCTTTGCCACTTGCTGGACAAGCGGATCATCGACATCCACGTGCTTGATAATGGCAAGGCCCGTTGGGTTAACCCATCGGACGGGATTGCTGCCGTCGGACTGGTAGACATTCGGGCCGTTGATGTACCCGGCCGGGTCCGGCTGAATCCACCCAATCTGTGGGTTATCCTCCCGCTCCTCGAAGCAATACGTCCCGCTGAGCGCGTCCCACCGCCCGCCCTGATGGAAATACATCCACCCGAAATTGCTCTCCGGCGTGCTGCGCGCCGGATACCAGTTGGCCCACAGCACCTGCACATTCCCGTACGGGTCGCTCAGGTATCGCTCGGCCACCTGCCCCGCCACGGCCCCCTGCCCGCTCACGATCGCCGTCACGTTGTAGTTGGCGTCCTGCTGCACGTAGAACCGCTGGTTCTGACCGCCCACCAGGTAGCGCGCCATCCCGAAATCCTCGCCGTTGATCGACCCGACCATCAGCACCCTCTCGCCATCCTCGCCATCCTCCAGCGCGATGCTCGTCGCCCAGTTGTTGTAGATGTCGGTGGTCACCTTCCCGCCGTCGCCGAACGTGCCGTCCATCGTGCCGTCGGGGTTGATCTGCACGCGCATCAGCGCCCAGGTGTAGCCGACCGGCCGGCACGTCCCCGCCGCGATGATCTTGCCATCGGCCTGTATGGCCAGGGCCGTGGCACTGGTGTAACCCGCGAAATTCGTGATCGCCCGGCCGCCCACGCCGAAGGTCGTGTCGAGCACGCCGGCCGACGTAAGACGGAAGATCGCCATGTCCTGCCCATCCACTTCCGTGGACGCCCCGGCCACGATGATGTTGCCGTCGCCGTCCAGCGCCAAGGCCCGCAGACTCGTTGCGCTGCCGCTGGCGATCACGGTCACGCCGCTCGCGCCGAAACTCGTATCGAGCGAGCCGCTGGACGTGTACTCGGCCACGACGCCATTATACCGGCCATAGCTGTTGTCACCAGCGACAAGGATCTCGCCGCCGGACGTGATCGCCCCGGCGTAGCCCTCGGCCGCGCCGCTGATGGACGTGGTGACCACGATCCCGCCCGTGCCGAACGTCGTGTCGAGTTCGCCGCTGCTCGCGTAACGAGCCAGAGCCAGGCGATCGTACGACGACTGCGTGGCCGTCCCGACAGCGACGATGTTGTTGCTGCCGTCGATCAGCACGTCGGCCACGCTCGCCCAAGTGCCGACGGCGGTGGTGATCATGCCATTGCCGTCGTTGTCGCCATCGCTGTCGAAGCCGCTGTCCAGAACGCCGTCGCTGGCCGCGACGCGGGCCAGCGCAAACTGCCCGTCGTAGCTCCCGCCAATCACGATCATCTGAGTGCTGCCGACGGTCATGGCGACCATCGACGATGGCGAAGCGCTGCCCGTGCCGAAGTCGATGACCACATAGCCGTTGTAGTCGGGGTAGGCGAAGCTCGTGTCCAGCGTGCCGTTGTCGTTGTAGCGGGTTGGAATCATCGACCGCGACCTTGCGTAAATGTACTCATCCCCTTTTCTGGGTCTTCGGGTCGGATCGGCGAGCGTCACGCAGCCGCTCCACCGCCCCAACGATTCCGGCGATGTTCAGTGATCCATCTCCGGCCTCCAGATCGCCTTCAGCCGCGATGTCCGCCAGATCGGCGCAGCCGCATAGCCGCTCGGTGAGCCGGTTGGCGGCCTCATCGACGATCGAATCCCAGTCGGCCTCGCTGTAGTGAGCGGCGATCTGCTCAGACAGGACGCCCTTCAGGATGGGCGTGAACTCGGCGGTGATCTGACGGACGATGCGTTCGTGTCGTTCGGTCACAGCCCCCTCGGATGATACGGTCAGCGGGGGAAGCATTCGGGTTGTCGGAGTGCGAGAATCGCGGCCTTGGCTCCCAGTCGCGTCAGCGCCCGATGGTACTTGTCGCTCAGGTGGTCACTCTCATATTCGTGGCCGAACTCATGCAGCAGGAGAGCGAGCACGGTTTCGACGTTCCCAGGGAAGCCGTCGAAGCAGCCATGACCCAGCCGGCCCAGGTTGAGGGTAAGCATCGCGCACCCGTAGTTCGCTCCCCATTCGACCGTTGGTTCCCGCACAATCTTCACGTCGATCGGCTGGTCGAGCAGGCGAAGCCCCAGGGCCATCGCCCAGCAGGCCACGCGCTGCATCCCTTCGGTCCATTGATCGGCCGGAATCACGCATTCCGCATTCCGGGCGTCCGCCGGGTGCATACGCCGTTTGGGGTTTAGGGTGAGCGATACCCGAAAGGCAGAGGCCGGCAAGTATTAGGAGGCTTCGCCGTAGCCGCCAGCCACGATCTTCCCGCTGCCGTCCACCAGCACCGACGAGCAGATCGCCCAACTGCCGAAATCCGTTGTGACATAACCAGCGCCCGAGCCGAAGCTCGTATCCAGCGCCCCGTCGGCGTCGTAGCGGGCCATGGCCATGTGCGAGACGCCAGCATACGCGCCCACCCGTCCACCTCGAAGCTCGTGTCGAGGTGGTGCGGAGGCGCGCCCGGCGTCACGCTCCTGGCCTATCTTGGGTGGGTTTTCAATCATGTCTGGGTGGCCCCGGCCGATTGCTCGGCCGGGGCTCCCGCGGATCCGTACGTGCGTGCATTAACGCATACGGTTCTTCTGGCCGTGGATTCGCTGCGTGGGCAGTCATATGAGCCACCCGTCGCACTCGAAGTTCGTGCTATCCGACGCCGTTACGGTGATACGCTCGCGGACGACGAAGCGTCCGGCGTAGTTCCCGATGCCGGTTCCACGTTCAGGCGTCCGCCTTCCCTCCGACGGGTCGTGGTCGAGGGCCACTGTCCCGGCTTCATCGGTACTACTCGGACGCTAAGACTTCCTGCCGCCCGTCCCGCCGCGCTTCGTTTCCTTCGCTTGGCGGTACCACGGTTGCGCCGATGCTTCGCTCCCACGCGACGGCCGACGCGCCGCCGCAGGGCCTCGGGTGCTTGTTCGGGCGGCCACCCGCTGCGCCGCTCTTCTTGCCGTGGAGATGGCAGGATCTCCCAAGTTCCCGCACAAACCCTTGCCGCCACGCTCATGCTCCTTCGACCCCGGACAGACCGGCCGGAACTTGCCTTGTCGCTCCGTCCGACACGGCCACGGGTGAGGGAACAACCGTGGCTCTCTCGATGGACTTTCGAGGCTCAATCGCACGGCTTGACGGCTCGCTGTCTACGCTTCACCGCGCCGGGTTGCCCCGGCACGATGCAAGACTCGCTTCGCACCTGCGCGGCTACGCTCTGGTGGGCGGGCTTCGCACCCGCTGGGTCTGCTATGAAAGGTTTCAGCTACGTGTCAGTTCACATGGCGTTCTCCTTTCGCGAGCTTACTTGGCGCAATCCCATTTTCCGATCCCACGCTCCTATCGGTTCACGGAACTGAGAACTTGCCTGAATTTGCATCAAACCGAGCGGCCAAAGAGCATGAGAATGTCGGCCGTGACGTCGCGCCAGTTTTCAGATTACACCGGTCCTCGACCTTGAGCAGCACAGGGGTTCCCGTCCGGTCGGTCGTGAGAGAGAACGTCGTGAGCACCGAGTTGTCGCCGTCGCCTCGCGTCATGGGGAAGTCATCTTCAAATACGAGTTTGACGCTACCGCCCGCAATCCGGTGCACCTGCAACGTACGGTTCATGTAGGCTGTTGAGCAACTCTTAAGAAAGACTGTGCCGTCATCCATCGGTAGCGCCTGCGGCTCATATCGTTCGTCAACTACTGGGGCCGCTATCCGCGAGATATACGGAAAGCCATTGCCGCGTCCGAAGACATAGATGCCATCCGTGTCTGCCTGTGGCAAGCTGTCGCCTTTGAATCCGGGCGGAATCTTTGACTCACGGCGCCAGACGATGAACCGATTGGTCGCTAGTGTCAAGGTATCGCTGTGTGCGCGGGCTGGAACGGCCTGCTGCGACAACTTGTTCAGTTCGAGCAGCTCATCGAGAGTGGGAACGACATCTGAGCTACTAGGGGCCTGCAAAGAAATAAACTGAACAAATTCACGGTCGTGGTGTGACTTGGTAGTTCCATTCTCCGTGGAATCGTTCCGGCTTGAGCTTGAGCCGGGACAGTTCCTCGTCGGTCACTTTCATATGGGTTTCGTACTGATTGGTATCCAGCGCCGCTTTGACGACCAGGCCCGACCTCGTCCTGGTCCCAGCGATCAGGCTGACGATGGCCTGATGGCTCACCAACGGCCGGCCCCGCCAGTTCTGCGTAATGAAGCTGAAGAGCCGATGTTCGATCTTGTTCCATTTGCTGGTGCCGGGCGGGAAATGGCAGACCTTCAGCCGCAGTCCCAGATCATCGGCCAACTGCTGCAAGGCCATCTTCCACAATCGGCTGCGGGAACTGTTGCTGCCGCCCCCGTCGGCCGTGATCAGCAGTTGCGTGGCGCGCGGGAAGCGGCGGCTGCCCATCTCCCGCCACCATCGCCGGATGCTGTTGGCCGCAAACTGCGCTGTGTCGTGGTCGATGCCCACACTCACCCACCCCTGGTTGTTGAGGATGTCATAGACGCCGTAGGGAATGGCCTTGCCCAGCGTCGGGTCCAGAAAGTCATGAACGCGGACGGGCTCGGGCTGGCCCTGCGGATGCCATTCCCGTCCAGCATTCTTGAAATCTCCCACCAATTCCTTCTTTTTCGTGTCTACCGAGATCGCCGGCTGGTTGCCAGCCAGGAAGCGCCCAACCGTGTTGTTGATGTACTGGAACTGGGCGTTGCGGTCCGGGTGGCCGGCGCCTTCGCGGGTTTTGGAGTTGGCCTGAAGGCTGTAGCCGGCCTGGCGCAGCAAAGTCGCGACGGTTGGGGCGCTGACCGGGTGGCGTTGGCGGGTCAGCTCATCGGCCAGACGCCGCGTGCTCTTGCACGTCCAGCGCAGCGGCGATTCGGGATCGCCCCGCGTGGCCGGGTCAATCAGCAATTCCAACGCAGCGATCAGGTCCCGGTCCGTCTGCGACAGCGGCCGGCGGCCCCCGCCAGGCCGACGTACCCGCATCGCTTCGGCTTGACGAACGGAGGCCGGCAGCTCCAGTTCATGCAGGCCAGCCGTGATCGTCGTGCGTGACAATCCGCTGGCGTGGGCTACGCGGGTGACGCCACCCCAGCCCAGCTCCCGCGCTTCGGCCGCTGCCCATTGTCTTCGCATCCGTTCGTCCATCTCCGGCGCGAGTGTACAGTACATCCGACGAATCCGTTCGATCGCTCGTGCATCCTGCATCTATCCAAGATCGGGAAGGCACCGGCGAGTGTATCAACAATTGTCCAGTTTATTATTTTGCAGGCCCTAGAGCGTTTGCACGAGCTGCACAGCAAGGCAGCCAAGACGCATAGGCATATGGGTTTTGACATGCAACTCTCCTACACTTACGGAAAGGCAGGAACGGGGGGTGGGGTTGCCGGCAGCGTCGATTTGGCTTTTTTTGAGAGAGTTCCAGCCGAGAAATTGCTGGAGAACTCTCGTTTGATAATACCTTCCAGCGGCTCCAGGCCGGTAATGCCGGCGGTGGGTGCGGCGGGTTTGTTAGACCAAGTGGGGGGAGCTGCGAAAACGACCATCTGCGCCAGCGTTAAGCTCACAGTCTTGCCGTAACCAATAGGAATGGCGATGGCCAGCGTCCCGGAAACGGTGGGTGCGGCCTCCCACGCCTTCGTTCCATCCGCGTATCCACTAATCATCCCAATCGCCCATCGGTAGAAGCCGCAATCAAGTACGTCGGAGAACTCCAGCAGGATGAAGTATCGCTGCTTGTAATATTGCCGATACTGATAAAATCCCAGAAGGCCGTTGTTGACAAGCTTGACACCGGGCACAACCGGGCCCACCGGCTGCCACTTGCCCTCCCAAACAGTTTGCACTTTCTGAAAAAGCTGTGCATTCTTAAAGCCACCGGCAAGAAAAGCCGGTGACGAAATCACGCGTCTCCGGTCATGATGACTCTGCTTGGATCGTCGTCATGATGCGGAGGTCACGGATGGCCGACGGACCGTATCCACAGGAGTGGTCGGAATGGTGGGCCTATCTGGCGATGGGATTGCACGGGCGCTGCCGCTGGCGGCTGCCGATGGTGATCTTCGGCATGCTTTTCGCCGGCGGCCGCCGCACCGTCACCAGTTGGCTGCGGGCGGCCGGCATCACCCGCGATTTCTCCGACTACTATTACTTCATCGCCGGCGTGGGACGCAAGGTCGAGACGCTGGCCACACGGCTGTTTCTTCTGCTGCAACACCAGCTTCCCCCGCAGTCGCGTTGGCTGTTCGCCATCGACGACACGCCCACCAAGCGTTACGGCCCCAAGGTGCAAGGGGCGGGCGTTCATCACAATCCCACGCCGGGTCCTGCCGACGCCAAGTTCGTCTACGGACATGTCTGGGTGACGCTGGCCTGGGTGGTGCGGCATGCGGCGTGGGGCACGATCGGCCTGCCGCTGCGGGCCCTGCTGTACATCAAGCAGAAAGACATTCCCAAGCTGCCCAAGCAACTGAAGTGGACCTTCCAGACCAAGCTGCAACAGGCGGCGGCGCTGATCCAGTGGCTCAGCCAACTCGCCCAGGCTGCGGGGAAAGTGGTGTGGGCCGTGGCCGACGGGGCCTATGCCAAGCGGCCGGTGATGAAGGCGGCCCTGGCCGCGGGCGTGGTCCTGGTGTCCCGGCTGCGCAAGGATGCCGCGCTGTATGATTTGCCGCTTCCGCTCAAGCCCACGGACCCTTCCCGCCGCGGACGCAAACCCAAGTACGGCAAGAAGCGGATCACCCTCTACAAACGGGCCGGGCACAAACGCGGCTGGCAAACCCTCGAGTGTGTGCAATATGGGCAGACGGTGAGCAAAACCTACAAGAGCTTCCTGGCCACCTATCACCCGGCCTACGGCCTGATCCGCGTGGTGATCGTGAAGGAGGACAAGGGCCCGGAGTACTTTTTCTGCACCGATCCGGCGGCCGGAGTGCGGGAGATCCTGGAAGCGATGGCCGACCGAGGCGCCATCGAGCAGGACTTTCACGACCTGAAGGAAGTCTGGGGCGTCGGCCAGCAGCAGCTTCGCGATCTGTGGGCGAACATCGGCGCGTACCATCTGAATCTGTGGATTCACAGCCTGGTGGAACTGTGGGCTTGGACCAGGAACAAAGCAAGCCTCTGTAACCGCCACGCCTGCCCCTGGGACGATCCCAGGCGGCGGCCTTCGCATGCCGACCGTCGCAAAGCATTGCGCAGCACACTCTTCGAGTCACAATTATTGGCAGCTATCGAGCAGCGGCCCATCCCGCGGAAAATCCTCGCCTTCGCCAAACGCCTGATGCGCCTTGCTGCATGAAGGTCAGGCTTTTTCAGAAAGTGCAAAAACAGTGCGAGTCGGGGTGGATATCGCCACGTCGTATTTTTGGCCACTCGGGTTGCGCCGTGCGACCGGATTACTACCATATGGTTGATATAGGCTCATCCCATCCACATATCCCGCCGGGTCCGGCTGCAACCACCGCCCCAGCGCGAGCTAAACTCCCGATGCTCAAAGTCGATGGTCCCGCTGATGGGGTCGCGCCTTCCTCCTTGGTAGTCGTACGGATTCCCATAATAGCTCAACCCGCTCTCGTCGCTGCTCCGTCCACCCCAGTTGCCGTACAGCACGATCACGTTCCCATACGGGTCCGTCAGATACCGCTCCACCACCACCCCGCCCGTGTAGCTCGCGCTCGCATCGTCGGCCGACACCAGCGCCGTCACGTTCCAGTTGGCATCCTGCTGGTAATACAGCCGCTGCCCGCCATCCGCGCCGCGATACCGCGCCGTCAGGAAGGCGCCGCCATTCTGGCTGCCCACCACCACGATGTCGCCATCGCCCTGGATCGTCATCCCGCCGCCCCAATTGTTGTACACGTCGGTAATCAGCGTGCCGCCCTCGCCGAACGTCCCGTCCAGCGTGCCGTTGGCCGGGTTGATCCGCAGACGCACCAGCCCGAACGTGAAGCCGGCGGGACGTGCCCACCCCGCCGCCACGATCCGGCCCTGCGAATCCAGCGCCATCCGGCCGACCGTGCTGCTGGAACTCATCGGCACGATCAGCTTGCCGTCGCCGTTGAAGTCGTTGTCCAGCGTGCCGTTGCTGTCATACCGGACAAACGCCATGCTGCCGGCCGCCTGCCCCCCAGCCACGATCTTGCCGCTGCCGTCCACCAGCACCGACCCGCAGCTCGCCCAACTCCCGAAATCCGTGATCACAAAACCGTATCCCGGCCCGAAGCTCGTATCCAGCGCCCCGTCGGCCGAGAACCGCGCCACCAGCCAGCCAGACCATCCGCTGTAGCCCCCGGCGACAATCCGGCCGCTGCCGTCGATGGCCATGTGCGAAACGCCGCTGTACGTCGCCGCTTGTCCAGGTCGAGGCGCGCGCCGTGCCCGGCGTCATACTCCCGGGTTATCTTGGGTGCCTTTTCAATCATGTGCCGTTTTCCTTCCCTGTCCCGTTTTCCTTCCCCGGAGAAACTCCCTCGCGCAATCCGGGTCTAGCCACACGACTTCCCCATTTCCGTATAGCACATGGATACCGTCACCTTCATGGTGTCCGGGCTTCTCATAGACCAAAGCAACCTTCAAAGGCAGCCACACACCGATCTGCTGCTTGAGCAGAATGTAAGAGCAGTTGTCTGCCAGAAGCTCCTTCCTCCGCCCAGCCGAGTTGTCACTATGCGTCCTGTCTGCGATGCAGAAGAACTCGTCCGAGCCGATGTAATCGAGTAAGTCAGCGAACTTGTCTGGATATAACTTCGTATTACTCTTATACGCTACAATAGCATTCGCGATCGCCCGAAGATTACGTGCGCACGCTGCGTGCTCTGCTCGGACATACATATCGTTATGGGTCCACACTACTAGCCAGCCTGCCGACGCAAGAAGCAACCCGAGGCACAACGCAGCAATTGCCGCAGCAGCCAGCCGTTGTCGCCTTATTTTTGCGCTTGTGCTCAGCATTTGACACCGTTAGCACTGCTATCCAAGCACCGATCGCGTGCGACCATCCACCTGCATCCAATGCAACTCACAGCTCCCGAGGCTGCTTGCATCATGCCTACCGAGCGGACTCGGCCAAGCCTCTCACAGTCATGGCCTATCGCGCGAGAATCACACAGCCGGGGCGCTTCAGAGGGACGGCTTCGGCCGCATCACCGCGGCATGAACGGATTTCGCGGCTTGTCGAGGGCGGGAAACTCGAGGCCGTTATCATACCATCCCAGTAGATCAGCTTGAGAGGTGAAACCGTTACGGCCACCATCCCATGCCCACCGCGAAGGCACAGATACGCCCGCATAGGCCGCCATCATTTGCCCAGCAAAGTCCCAGCACTGCGGACCTCTAGCCACGTTATACGTATCCCACGGCGCAGCGCCGGGTTATTGTTCGGATAGGTTGCGTTTTCGCCATCAATCAGCATTTGTAGCCATGTCTTGCCTGAGCCTGATTGCTTGTCGATGCCCGTAAGAACCGCCAGGATATTGACCAGTTTCATGTCATTATCCGCTGTCCCACTCCTCCTTCGCAATACCGGGTATAGCATCCAGCTATCCAATCCTCTGGCGGCACTAATGTATTTCCAATCTAGCTCGCCAGGGACACCAACGCCTGGCACCAACCCGACCGCCTTAATCTGCTTCCATATACCAGCTTTCTGCCTGGAACCCATCCATCCCTCTCCATGAAAGTCAACCACTAGGAGGCCAGCTTTGGTATTCTCCTCACACCGCGACCAAACGTCCACGGCAATGGAAACGTGCTCGGTCGCGCCCAACGCGCCCAGAAAGCCTGCATCGGTGCCCATGAAATCGACGTACGTTTCGGGGTTCGTGCGATCCGCTTGGTACAGGCTCATCCCATCCACATACCCTGTCGGGTCCGGCTCCACCCACCTCCCCAGCGCACAGCTATATTCCCGATGCTCGAAAGTGATCAGCCCGCTGATTACGTCCCGCCGCCCGCCCTGGAACCCATACGGATTCCCATAATAACTCAACCCGCTGCTGTCGCTGATCCGGCCACCCCAGTTGCCGGTCAGCGTGACCACGTTCCCATACGGGTCGGTCAGATACCGCTCGACTACCACCCCGCCCGTGTAGCTCTCGCTCGCATCGTCGGCCGACACCAGCGCCGTCACGTTCCAGTTGGCATCCTGCTGATAATACAGCCGTTGCTGGCCCGTCCCCTTGTACCGCGCCGTCAGGAACGCCCCGCCGCTCACGCTGCCCACCACCACGATGTCGCCATCGCCCTGGATCGTCATCCCGCCGCCCCAATTGTTGTACACGTCGGTAATCAGCGTGCCGCCCTCGCCGAACGTGCCGTCCAGCGTGCCGTTGGCCGGGTTGATCCGCAGACGCACCAGCCCGAACGTGAAGCCGGCCGGACGCGCCCACCCCGCCGCCACGATCCGGCCCTGCGAATCCAGCGCCATCCGGCCGACGCTGCTGCTGGACCCCATCGGCACGATCAGCTTGCCATCGCCGTTGAAGTCGTTGTCCAGCGTGCCGTTGCTGTCATACCGCACAAACGCCATGCTGCCGGCCGCCTGCCCCCCGGCCACGATCTTGCCGCCGTCCACCAGCACCGACCCGCAACTCGCCCAGGCCCCGAAATCCGTCGTCACAAAACCGTATCCCGACCCGAAGCTCGTATCCAGCGCCCCATCGGCGTCGTAGCGGGCCATCGCCATGTGCGAGACGCCAGCATACGCGGTCACCCGTCCAAGTCGAAGCTCGCGTCGAGGTGGTGCGGAAGCGCGCCCGGCGTCATGCTCCTCGGTCATCTTGGGTGCCTTTTGAATCATGTCCCATTTTCCGGTTTTGTCCTATCATGTCCCATTTGCCGGTCCCATGAGGGGGTGGTCAAAGGGCGTCCCACATTCAGGGCAGCGAGACGTACTCGCCCGGAGGTCGTACCCACATCTGGCACATAGTCCATGCCGCGCCCGATACCGCCGGCGAAAGAACAACCTGGCCCCAACGGCGATGCCCGGAGATGCCGCGCAGATCACCACTGCCCAATAGGGGAGGCGCAACCGCCACCGCCACCGCGTGCGCACTAGATCGTCTTTGTCGTCAGACGAAGGAATCTCCATGCTTACAATGCGTCGCTCAGTCTGAAAGGCTTTAAGGCGGTCGATCGATCCACCGCGTACGTAAGCGAGCGCCGCGCGAGCGGACAGAGCCTGATACCCGAATCGCACGGTCGCGGAGACACGCTCGAGCTTGGGTGGCTCCTGCGCCTTGGATGTCATCAGCGAGTCCGTATAACAGGATATTGATTCGAGCGTAAGCAATCCCCGGAATGAAACGGCAGCATATTCACGGGCGCTCACAACCGAGAGCCGGTCGCGAACGAAATAGCTGCGGATCCAGCATCCGACAAGCAAAGTCGTTACCAATAGAATACCGACCGTAAATATCGTAAACCGCGAACCCATATCGGTCACCTTCACTCCGCCTTTTTGTAGTCAACGTAGAGATATACCGCTGAGAAGCTGACAACACAGTCGTGGAGGGTGGGTCGGCCCCACGCCCATTGGGGGTACTCCATCCACGTCGTCCCACCCTGAAAGCAAACGGCAAGCTTCTCTGTGGCACGGGGGCTAACCGCCATGTCGCTCCAGAGCTGCTTTGTCGTAGTTGCCTCTGGAAGCTGCTGCCCCTGGACGTTCACGAGGCCAAGCGGCGCTATTGCCGCGTCGCGCGAGGCAACGCCATGGACCGCAACGAGTATGTAGTCCCAAGGCTGATCGAGTTTCCCGGCCTCCGCTCGCGTCCTCGCGCTCAGAGCCGCAATTCCTCCTTCGTTGAGACGGATGATTGCCGATTCCTTCTCCCTCTCAAGGAGCTTGATATAATCTGCCTTCTTGCCTGACCTTATGGTCACGCCACCAATTGATATCGTACCGTCCTTAATGCCCTTGTCAAACTTCTCGTCCGGCAATGCGTTCACGTATCTGATCACCCTATCGACCGCTTCATTGTACGTCGTGCGCCCATTGGGTCCCATCATGTAGAATTCGTCCGATTTGTCGTTCTGCCCCTCTTTGTCCCCCACGTCGATCAATATCCCCTTGTTCCCAAACGGATCAACACGCGCAATCGGGTTGCTGCCCTCGCGCTGATATAGGCTACTCCCATCCACATACCCCTTCGGGTCCTGCTGAATCCACCCAATCTGCGGATCATCCTCGCGGTTGCGGAAATTGATCTTCCCGCTGAATGAGTCGAGCCGCCCGCCCTGGAACCCGTACGGATTCCCGTAATAGCTCAACCCGCTCTCATCGCTGATCCTGGCATCCCAGTTGCCTCCCAGCACGATTACGTTCCCGTACGGATCGGTCAGATACCGCTCCACCACCACCCCGCCCGTGTAGCTCTCGCTCGCATCGTCGGCCGACACCAGCGCCGTCACGTTCCAGGTGGCATCCTGCTGATAATACAGCCGCTGCCGGCCCGTCCCCTTGTACCGCGCCGTCAGGAACGCGCCGCCGCTCACGCTGCCCACCACCACGATGTCGCCATCGCCCTGGATCGTCATCCCGCTGCCCCAATTGTTGTACACATCGGTGATCAGCGTGCCGTTGTCGCCGAACGTGCCGTCCAGCGTGCCGTTGGCCGGATCGATCCGCAGGCGCACCAGCCCGAACGTGAAGCCGGCGGGACGTGCCCACCCCGCCGCCACGATCCGCCCCTGCGAATCCAGCGCCATCCGGCCGATGCTGCTGCTGGAGCCCATCGGCACGATCAGCTTGCCGCCGCCGTTGAAGTCGTTGTCCAGCGTGCCGCCGAGGCTGCAGCGGGCCAGGGCGACATCGTCATTGGCGTTGCAGCCCACCTCTGCGGAAGCGTCGTGGGTGGTGATGCTGTCGATCTGATTACTCCATTTCATGGTTCATCTTTCGTTTTCCGGCAACCTATTTGCGTCCCGGTTGCACCTCGCTGCCTTTCCGCGGCCGCTCGGTGTTAACGTAAACGCTTGTTCGCGGCAGCGCGGTCTGGAGCCGTTGCAACCCTACCCCGCTAATACCCGTGCCTGAGAGATCTAGTTCCTTCAGAAAACCCAAGTCAGTAAGCGGTTTCACGGCCTCGTCATTCACATCGCTACAACTGAGGCCCAATATCTCCAGCCGCTTGATATTCCTCAGATGAGTGAGGCCTGGGCCGGTAATACACGTGTAGTCCAGATACAGTTCGCGCAAATGCGGCAATACAGTGAGCCGCGCTAAACCCGCATCGCTGACATCCGTGCCAGACAAATCCAGGATCAACAGGTTTGGAAAGCTCGCGAGATGACACAGTGAGGCATCATCCATGTGCGTTCCGTGCAGCGACAAATTCTGCAATGATCGCATTCCCTGCAAATGCGACAGCCCTGCCCCGCTAACCCCGAGGCCGCTCAGTGCCAGACGTCGCATTCGTGTCATCTCTCTCAAATGCGACAACCCTGCGTCCGAAACCCGGGATCTTCTCGCAGAGAGGACCTCAAGACACCGGAGATCTCCCAGCGCAGCAAGATCCGCATCGTCTACCTCCATGTCGTAAAAGATCAGCGAGCGCAACTTGCTAAGGCCTCCGATGCGAGCTAGGTCGGCTTTCCCCCAATCGCCCCCGACAATCGCGAGACGCACCACCCTTGATCCCAGAAACTCCCATCTCCGCGGCAGCAGGTGCGAGATCGTCACACCATCCTCCTGATACTCGAACAGGACACCCGCCAGCGGATTTTGCTTCGCCCCCGACATCAAGGCTGCAATCGTTATTGTCTCTTGACGCCAACACCACCATACCCATAATAGTCCCGCTCCGAGCGTCATGGCTACGGCCGCCACTGTACACAATATGAGCCAAACCCATTTAGTTCGCCTCGAGCGGTGCGGTCGAGATGCGAAACTCGCTGGATTCGAGACATCGAACGGCCGACCACACTCCGGACATCTGTCGGAGCTTGCGCAGATCATACCCGCACTGCCAACAGTAACGGTGATGGTTAGCATCGCGGGGAGACATGCGTTCGCTCAACGTGTACCCGCCCAAAGGCACGCTCCGTTACTTCAGGTCACGATTACGCCTCTGGACGTTAAACCCTTTCACCTTTCCCAGTGATCCGAGTCCAGTGATCGCGTAGTCTACTTTGCCATTAAGCAGATCGAAGTCAAATATATGCGCTATTCCCCCTGCCACAGGCATCGGGTTCTTTGCATTCAGTGTAGTGAAGTCCTTCAGCGTTCCTACCCGAATGAGGGTTTTCGGGTCTGGCACCAGCGCCAGCTTATTGGGATCAAAGAATGCCCATTCAGCCGTTGTGAGATCGTCAGTAATCGTTCCTCGATCTCTCCAATTTACCTTGTTGCCAGGAAGCTCAAGGCTAACATCCTCAACTAGCCGGAAGAGTGACTGTCTATAGTCTACAACCCTGCCGCACCAGGGAAAGTTTTTGCGCATCACCATACCCTCGTCAGAATTCAAAGCGCCCTGGGCGGTGTCTTCGTAATAGAAGACGCCATCCTTCTGTTTCGCTTTGGCGATGTCATAGGTCACCTGCTCGTGCTCGGCGAGGAGCACGCCATTGGCATAGAACAGCTCTCTGGATTTTGTCTGCATGAAGAAAACGGCATCCTTGTACTTCGGATTGGCGGTGAAAGTAACGACATAGCTGAATCCTCGTTGCTGATCGACAGACACCGGTCCGATGCTCATCTCGATGTCAAAGGCAGCCTGTGTTGCGGGTGCCGTCGCGGCGAGCCCCGAGGGATCCACCCTCCCCACTGGATTGCTCCCATACATCTGATACGGATTCATCCCATCCCCATATCCCGTCGGGTCCTGCTGCAGCGCCCTCCCCAGCGACGGCTTGGTTATCCGCTCCCGGTCGTCGTACGTCTCGCTGATTGAATCCCGCCTGAGACCCTGGAACCCGTACGGATTCCCGTAATAACTCAACCCGCTCTCATCGCTGATCCTGCCCCACCAGTTGCCGTTCAGCGTGATCACGTTCCCATACGGGTCCGTCAGATACCGCTCGACCACCACCCCGCCCGTGTAGCTCTCGCTCGCGTTGTCGGCCGACACCAGCGCCGTCACGTTCCAGTTGGCATCCTGCTGGTAATACAGCCGCTGCTGGCCCGTCCCCTTGTATCGCGCCGTCAGGAATGCCCCGCCGCTCTCGCTGCCCACCACCACGATGTCGCCATCGCCCTCGATCGTCATCCCGCCGCCCCAGTTGTTGTACACGTCGGTGATCAGCGTGCCATTGTCGCCGAACGTGCCGTCCAGCGTGCCGTTGGCCGGGTCGATCCGCAGACGCACCAGCCCGAACGTGAAGCCGGCGGGACGTGCCCACCCCGCCGCCACGATCCGGCCATCGCCGTCCAGCATCATCCGGCAGACCGTGCTGCTGGAACTCATCGGCACGATCAGCTTGCCGTCGCCGTTGAAGTCGTTGTCCGGCGTGCCGCTGCTATCATATCGGACAAACGCCATGCTGCCGGCCGCCTGCCCCCCGGCCACGATCTTGCCGCCGTCCACCAGCACCGACGAGCAGATCGCCCAACTGCCGAAATCCGTGGTCACATAACCAGCGCCCGAGCCGAAGCTCGTATCCAGCGCCCCGTCGGCCGAGAACCGCGCCACCAGCCAGCCGGCGCCTTCGCCGTAGCCGCCGGCCACGATCTTCCCGCTGCCGTCGATGGCCAGCGAATTGATGGAATCGTACCCGGCCACGTTCGTCACCACCTTGCCGCTGGCCCCGAACGTGCTGTCCAGCGTCCCGCCGAGGCTGTAGCGGGCCAGGGCCATGTGGTCCAGGCTGCTGTAGGTGGCCGTCCCGCCCAGAATGATCTTGCTCGTGCTGCTGATCGTCTGCAAGACCATGTCGCTCACGCTGTCGGTGCTGCCGCTGTTCATGTCGGTGGTGACATAGCCGCTCGTGCCGAAGGTCGTATCGACAGCGCCGCCGCTGGTGAGGCGCACCATGGCGAAGTCGCCATCGGACGTGCCGCCGACGAGGATCTTGCCGTCGCTCATGATCAGCACCTTGGTGGCGCAACTGCTCGATGCCGATGGGAACTGCAATAACTCGATCCCATCACCACTGAAGCTCGTGTCGAGCGTGCCGTCGGCATTATACCGCACGATGGCGAACTCGCCATCGCAGCCGCCCACGACAACGACCTTGCCGTTGGATTGAATCGCCACGTCGAGCGCTGCCTGGCTGGTGCCCAGAGTGGTTGACACGATGCCGCCGCTGCCGAAGGTCACGTCCAGAGCGCCGCCGCCGTACTGATCCCGCAGGACCATGGCGTCCACGTACACGGGGCTCCAGACGTTCTGGGCCGTCACGCTGCCGTCATCGTCATTGCGCTCCTCCAGAATCTGCCACTGGTCGCTGTAGTAGAAGTCCGTTTTCGTCGTGCCGACCGTGGCCAGGCTCTCGTAGGTCGTCACGGTGGTCTGGCTCACCTTGCGGCCGAGGGCGTCGTATCCCAGGGTCTCGGTCACGTCGCCATTGACGACGCCGACGAGATGGTTCCAGGCGTCGTAGGTGAGCTGCCGCCCGGACTCGTCGATGCGCACGTTGCCGTTGAGGTCGTAGGCCAGTTCCGCGGGCGTGCCGCCGTCGGTGGTGATGCTCTCGATCTGGTTGTCGGCGTTGGTGTCGCGCACCTGCGTGCTGTCGTTCACGTAATTGCCCCAGGTGTCGTAATTCCCGGAGGTGTAACTCGACCAGTTGCCCAGGGAATCGAGACTCCAGCTCTCATTGGCTTGAGGCCAGACGGCCGTATCGAAGATGCCATCGCCGTTGGCATCGGAGCCGTAATCCAGATACCCGCGCGTGAATGCGGTGAGCCGGTTGAGCTTGTCGTAGCCGTCGTTGGCGTACGCACCATTGGCCTGATACAGCTCGCTCAAATGAGTTCTGGTCCACGAGCTTTGCGCGTTCTGCTCGTAGAGGCGGTTGCCGTCGCGGTCGTAGCCGTAGATGAAGCGGTCGGTCGAGGCGCTGCTGCTGGTGTTGATCCAGCGCTGATCGACGACCTGGCCGAAGCGGTCCAGGCCGGTGTACTGGTTGCCGGCATCGCCATTGGATTCGCCGGTCTGCTTGACGTAAGTCAGCTCGTTGTGGGCCTCGGGGTGGTTGCGGATGACCACGGTGCTCAGGCCCATGTAGCTGTATTCCTCCAGGTGAGTGCCGACGGAGCCTTCATCGTTGTCGGCCAGGAAGCTGAGGCGGCTGATCGTGTCGTCAACGCCGCTGCTGTATTCGTAACGCAAAACCCGGCCATCGGGGTACGTGATGCTCGTCAGCCGGCTGTGATTCGCGCCGCCAGCCATTTCGCTGTAGGCGTACTGCACCTCGGGCGTCGTGCTGACGTTCACCATCCCGCTGGGGTTTTCGTATTCCCTTATCATCTGCCCAAGGCCGTTGTACTCGCGCTGGACCTGGCTGACGATGTCGCCGCCGGTCTTGGCGTCGTAGGTCGTGAGCTGATATGGCAGCCCAAGGCTGTTGTAGGTGTACTCGATGCGCAGCACGGCATTGTTCACGCTCTCCGGATTGCCGGAGGCAAGATCAACGGCATCGCTCGTGAGCCGCCCCAGGGCATCGTAGTCATAGGTATGGACGGTGCCATTGCGGTCGGTCTTGGTCAACATCTCACCAAGGGCATCGTAGGTGTAGCTCTCGATAAGCGTGGCGGCACTGCCGGTCACCGGGTCGGGGTAGATGGTCTGCGCGAGGAGGTCGTTGGAGTTGATGGCGCTGCCGCCGGAAGTGGTGACGCCATAGACGTATTGGGTGGTCTGATGAGCGCTGCCGGGCAGAACGGCGATCATCTCGTGCAACTGGCCGCCGCTGCCGTAGATGTATTGCGTTGTCTGGTTGTCGGCGTTACTCGCGACGCCATCCACGTATGCCGCGATCGTCGTAGTGGTGCGGCCCATCAAATCGACATAGGTGCGGCTTTCGATCCCGCGTGGGTCAACCGTGGCCGAATACCCGTCGCTGTCGTGGTATTCGTAGCTGGTGACCAGCTTTGTGGAAGACCGGGTGGGCACGGTGGAATCCGGCCGGGCCGAAAGGACCGTCCCGCCATTGGTGCCGAGATCGACGCTGGCCGTCAGTCGCCCGGCCAAGTCGTAGTAATTCTCGACGTAACTGATGCGGGCCTTGGGCGACGTTGTCGGATCGCCCAGCTCTCCGGTGGCGCTGCTCAGATCGTCGTGGAATCGCTCGCGGTTGACGGCGAAGATCGTGTTGCCGTTGGCGTCATACGTCATCTCCTGCTGCGAGAGAACGATGTCATCATCGACATTCAAGGCGTCGGCCCAGGTCCCGGTCGTTCCCGGCGCTGCATCGCCTCCGCCATCGGTTGCGAAAACCTTCGTTGTCCGGCCGGCGCCGTCGTACGCGTATTTGGTGACGAGCCCGCCGGGAGCCAGGGTCTCGATGACGCTCCCCCGGTGATCGTACCAGCTCCAGTTCGTGAGGCTGTCGGTTGACACGTTGCCCTTGGAATCCACCGAGAAGACGTGGCTCGCATACGGCCGGCCCTGCTCGTCATAGTCGCTGGTCGATCTGGCGCGGAGCAGCGATGAACATGGCGGGTCCGGCACCACGCCGCCGTAATCGTAGAGAGTGTTTACGCCATCCCCGTCGTACTGCTCTTGGGCAATGACTTGCCCGAGATTGTTGTACTCGGTGTACAAGATCGGCCGATGAGCACCGTCGCTCTCCGATCCAAACACCAGGGTGCCGGTTGCATCAAGGTGCGCATTCGCCCCGCTCTTGCTGGCGACCTGCCGATCTCGCCAGTCGTACCAGTAGAGCGTGGCAGAAGGGCAGCGCCGCGCCTGGGTACTGGATCACCGCCGTCAGATTCCCGTCCCCCACTCCGCCGTTGTCGTAGACGTTCTCGCTAACTTCCACGAGATTCGCATTCGTAGTGCCCACCCAGGTGCTGACCATGCGCCCTTGACCATCTTCGACCGTCTTGTTGATCGTGCCGCTGGGCTGCTGCACAGTCGTTTGCCGTCCCTCAGCGTCATAACCATACCGCGTGCGATAGAAGTTTGCGCCCTCGGTGCCCAGATCGGCATCGGTGGAATAGGTGACGCCGGTCAGGTCGAAATACTCGTCGGAATAAATGACCTGCCCGGCGCTGTTGGTGTAGCTGCGCGAGAGGCTGCGAATATCGGAAGTCGTGAACGTCTCGGTTCCGTCCGGCCTGCCGCTGGTCACGTGAGGCGCGGTCACAATGCTCAGGGCCTCGCCATAGCCGTGGACATCATCCTGTCGCGTGATGGTCGTGGGACCGGTGGGCATGCCAGTGGTTGAGTTCCAGCCAGGATACGTGCGCACTTCCTGATTGGCGTCGTTGTAGACCGTGTAGGTGATGTTGCCGTTGGGGTCAGTCAGCTTGGTCGTGCGGCCTTGAGAATCCACCTCGCATTGCGTAACCAGATGCAGCCCGCCGCCGGACGGCGTGCTCCAGCCCGAAGGCAGGTCCGCAAAGTCCGACGTTCTGCTTGTGTCCACGTCCGTGATCGTCTTGACCACGGCACCCGTGGCCGAGTCGTAGGCCGTGTACGTAAGGAAACCGCCAGCATCTTTCTGCCACTCGACGCGGCCGTACGAGTCGTAAACGACCGTTTCGGCGTCGGCCGTGCCCGGCCCGTTGTGCGCGACCGATACCGTGGGCTTGGTCGTGGTTTGCGAGAACATCTGCACACTACCGGAGGCCCAGGTGTAGCTGTAGGTTGTCACCGCGCCGCTGGCATCTGTGGAATCGGCAAGCACGTATACCGTCTGTCCGCCGCCGCTATCGGCGTAGTAACGGCTTGTGCCCTGCAATTCCGGCTTGTTGGCGTACATCGTGCCCGTGGCGTCCGAGCCGGGTGAACTGACCATCTGTAGGTGAAGGTGGTGCTATCGACCACGGTGATCGCGAACACGCCGTTGTAGTCGTTGGGCGATGCCCGGAGATGATCACGAAATCGCCCGTATTATAGCCATCGGCGACTGCGGTCGTCACTGTGGCTATGGTGCCGCTGTGGGTGATTCCCGTCACCGACTGCGTCGTTGTAGATACTTCGCCCGTGACGCTGCACGTAGCTGTCCTCGTAATAGCGTTGCACGCCGCCGGCGCCG
>CAWIJX010000006.1:0-463865 GCA_963836515.1 uncultured Phycisphaerales bacterium | reverse complement strand
CCGACGACATCAAGTACCGCACCCGCATCCAGAACCTGCCGGATTCCCTCATCGAGCAGCTCAAGGTCACAAGCTCCGCGAACAGCGGCGACTATTACATCGACAGCCTCAGCACGTCCGGCGGCACAACGACCTCCATCGACCCGGCGGTCTTCTATTTCATGCCGACTCGGAGCGACACGCTCAGCCCCGGCGACCGTGTGACGATCCTCAACAACCTCGATCTCAACGTCGTCCACGAACCGCACGCCCTTGGCGAGCTGACCACCAACGGCGGCGACATCCAGTATCGCCACCTCGACGCCATGACGGTTGACATCACCCTCGACACCGACAACAACAACGGCGCCAACGACCCGGATCGCTCCACCTACGAAGCCGAACTGGCCTTGGCCGACGGGCAGCTTGGCAAGGCGGTCCAGCCGGACCAGAACCTCGATACCGACGCCAACGGCGTGCCGGATTTCGCGGATGGCATTGATTAATTCGGCAACGAGGACGGAGTTGACGGCAAGTTCGTGCCGGTGCTGATCGACCTGCCGGACCTGGACAACCGCGACATCGTCACATTCACGTATTCGGCTTCCGATCCAGGCAACGTCACACGCGCCGGCAGCGACGCGACGGGATACACCTACTCGCCGGCCCTCGGCGCAATGCGCCTGTGGGCCAAGGACGGGCCGCAGAGTCGCAAGGTCGGAAAAATCGGCGAATGCGGCGACTACGGCGACTGGATCGCGCCGGGCGTCGAGTATTCGGGGTCCGTGATCGCCTCCGCGCTGACGCAGGTCAGCGCGGGAATCTACCGCGCCTTCCTGGAGAACGTGGCGGGAGTGGACGTGACGCAGATCGGGGTGCAGCGGCAGACGAGGACCACCGGCCCGGCCACGGCGGCGTCGAAGACGAGCGGCGCGGACCTCAGCCTCCACACGGACTGGGGCTCCGACCGCTACATCCCTGAAGCCATCTGGGGACGGCCATACGTGGCAACGCAACTTGACCTGGCGTACCCGGCCGGCCTGCCCGACGGCACCATCCTCACTCTCGCTGTCAACGCAGACCCATCCACGCATGAGCCGTACGTGCGCGTCTGGAGTGAGGATCCCAATGAGAGCAGCGAAGCAGTGGTGCTGATCGGGCCCGAGCCGTCGCAGGGCAGCAGCATGCAGTGGACAAAGCGTCAGAACATGCCGCTGCCCACCTGCGTGTGGGTTCAGGGCATGCGCCGCAGTCCTCTCCTCGGAGCTGATTTCACACTCACGATAACCCCACCGGCACCCGCTGGGCACGCGGCAGTCCCAGGCGCCGTAGAAACGCACGCGACAGTCGGCGCGAAGCCGCTGATCCAGGGCTTCTACGGAATGGTGCCGCCATGGCCATGGAATATCGGCGGCCTTGGCGCTCAGAATCTTGCGTTTGGATCCCTCGGCGCAAGTGTCGCAACCGCGCTTGGAGACCAAGCAGCGGTTAAGATGTATGATCGCAAAAAATGGGAGGTCGCCTTCGCCCAACTGCAGGCGACCTTGGACACGAACAGCGACGGGCGCTATGACCCCACGGGGTATTGGTCGAATGGCGGGAAAGTCTACCACCGCGGAGGCATTCCCGGGCACCCGCCGGACGTGCGCAGGTCGATTCGTTTCTTCGGCTATAGCAACGGCGGCCACGTCTCCATGGTGCTGTCGCAGAAAATGGCGTCCGGCCAGAAGTTCTTCACCAGCGGCCAGATGGGCGACTTCCGGATCGTAGACTTGGTCGCGCTGGTCAACCCGGTGCCGAACCCTGACCAGCTTTTCGGCACCTTCGATGCTGGCGTGGGGAACAACGTCCGAGTCCTTTGGAACCGCTACCAGACCAAGGGCCCGGGAGCGGGCCTCCCGCACGGAAGGCACGTAAATGGAGGTAGCCTCGACGGAGGGACCGATCAGTTGGACCTGAACCCGTCCGGTGTAAAGTCGGATACGCTCAAGTTCCCAATCCAAGGCTACGAACTCGGTCGTCCCTACGAAATAAACCACAACACCATAATCGGAATGGTCGGGACGGAACTTATCGACCTGCTCCTAGACCGAAAGCACAACCCATGAGCGCCATCAGCTCACTCAGTCTCGCCGCAATGCTGTGCGCGTTGTCCGGATGCAACGTATTACATCCCATCCGCGACTATCTCGCCTTCCGAGTCGTGGATGCGGATACCGCGCAGCCCCTCGCTGGCGTTCGCGTGTGGAATCACGCCACCCGGAACGACGAAACCGCCCCAGTCCCGTTCTACCGCGAGCACAATTTCGGCCCGTCGAAACCCGATGGCATCATCCGCTGCTGTCCCGCTTACACAGGGGCTGACAACATTTGGGTATTTCGCAAGGCGGGGTACCAGGAGAGCGAAGCGCTCTACAACGAAGATGAGCACTACAGGGCGCGCGTTCTTGTGCTTCATCCAATCGGAGCGTTCTGGTCCGGACCACGTGACCCCGACAGCATCTGGAGCCCGCGCGACCTGATCATCATCCCCATGCACCGTGAGCCGGCCTCAACGCGAGCTGCAAACGGGACGTAAACGAGCTGCAAACGGGACGTAAATGATTATGTCGTCGCTCATGGTGGAAAACTGGTAAGGAGACGTAGGTAATTTCACGTACAGTCATGCTCATCGTTGCCGATAAAAGCTCCCACCCTATCGCGCTCTCCTGGAGCCACAGCGCCGATTACAACCGGAAAATGGGACATGATTCAAATCGCCCCTAACAATCCCCTCCGCGCCCGTCTCATGGTCTTCCCCGTCGGCCCCGCCGCGCAGATGCCGTACGTGGATTCCGGGCCGTACGTTTTCGGCCAGGCCGCCCAGTCTGCGCCCGGAGACGTGACCAGCCTGACCTACGGCGACGGCGCCCTGCACTGGGCCTACAGCGCCGGCGATGACACGCTCGATAGCTTCCAGGTCCTGTGGACCCAGACGTTCGACGGCAAGGACCCCGTCTGGCCGGACTGGGCATACGCCATGACCGCGCCCAGCCTGGCGCGACTTCGAGCTGACGTTCTCCATCACCGGCCACGCGGAGTTTGCCGTCCGGCGCACAGCGCCAATGGCGACGGATCGCCTGCCACCTGCGACGAGCCGGACATGGTTCCCCCCGCCATCCCCGCGCTGAATCTGGAGATCGACAGCAACAACGATGGCGGCATCGACTCCAGCGATGACGCCATCGAAGCCAACCCCAACTACCCCGGCAAGATCATCCCGCTTGGCGACGCCTCGGCCGACCCCAACGGCACCGAGCTCCGCGTGGTTCCCAACTACTCCGACAGCAGCGACACGGTCACTTTCGACTTTGACGACAGCGCCCTGACCGTGGCCCTGCCGGGCAGCAACGGCACGATCTCGCCGGAGGATGAGTTCACCTGGGCCCAGCTCAGCCCGATGTTCAGCTATGGCGTGCTGGTCCTGCACGTCTGAAGTGAGAAGGGGGACATCCCACCTTATTGGCGACCCAGATAAGTCAGAAGCTTGCGCGGTCGAAGTGCGGAAGTGAAAGTGCGAAGGGGGTCTGGTTCCTTTTACTATTATCACTTCTTTGCCCATCGCGTTCGCCAGCGGCGGTGCAAAAGGCAGGCGCTGACGCCGCTCGACTCTCCTGGCTCACGCACAGCCGCCCGGAAGGCGAACGGGACCATGTCACGCGAGTAGGTTCCGCCTGATAGCAGGCTCAGGCAAAGCCGCTCCACCTCCTTCTCTCCTCCGCCCCTTTTGCCCATCACACCCAACAACCGAAGCAAACCCCGCGCCCACGGCATGCCCGGCTCAGACAGACCCCGCGCACGCGCGCTGTGCAGATCGGCCGGCCCACCCGCCAAATCCCTCGCTTTCCCCGCGAAAAACCCCACCAGCGTTGCGCCATGTTGCGCCCACGCAAACCGATCTGCGTAACAGGCCGGTAGATGTAGAGCCCCAGCGAAAGCAACCATGATCCTCCCCAACCCCATCCTCACCGCCGACTCCGAAACCCTCGCCCTTGAATCCGAATCCTCCAATCTCCAATCTCGAACCCCCAGCCCTGGACCCGGAATTGCAGACCCTTCCTCCGTGTCTCCGTGCCTCCGTGGTGAAGCCGATCGCCCACGAAACGAACCCACCGATCCCCCCGCCCCAAGCCCACAACCTCCCGCCGCGCCAGAGCTTGCAGATTCGCCTCTCTCTCCCGCGCACCTTCCCCTGCGAAACGAACCCATCGCCATCCCGCCCTCCCAGGCAGCATCGATTGTCCAGGAGGCTCCCTTTACGTTCGAGCTGACGCCTCTGCTGCTGTGCCATTCTGTTGGGTTTCCCGCGCCGCCCCCATACAATCCCCCCGTGGCCAACCTTGTCGAAATCCACGACCTCGACTTCGCCTACGGCGAGCAGCTCGTGCTGAAACACATCGGCCTGCCGATCGAGCGCGGCAGCGTGCTCGGCCTGGTCGGCCCCAACGGTGGCGGGAAGACAACGCTTCTTCGGCTGATGCTCGGCATTCACGCGCCGACGCGCGGGGGCATTCTGATCGATGGCCTGCGTCCCGTGGAAGCCGTCAAGCGCGGCGATGCAATCGGCTATCTGCCCCAGAGTCACTCGCTGAGCCTGGATTTTCCCATTTCACTCCGGCAACTCGCGCGACTCGGCCTGGCGGGAAAGACCGGGATGCTGCGCGGCTATCAACGCGAGGATTTGAAGTTTGTGGAATGGCTGCTGGAGCGCGTGGGCATTGCCGAGCTGGCCGATCGGCCGATCGGGTCGGTTTCCGGCGGGCAGCGGCAGCGTGCGCTGATTGCGCGCATTGGCCGCGAGGCCCAAGCTCTTGCTGCTCGATGAGCCCACCACGGGCATCGATGCTTCCGGCCAGCAGCGATTCGCCGAGTTTCTGCTGACACTGAAACGAGAGTTGGATCTGACGGTCGTGCTGGTCAGCCACGATTTCCGGGCCGTCTGCGCCATCTGTGACCGGATTGCCTGCCTCAACGTGACGCTGCATTGCCACGATACGCCGCAGCGCATGCCGCCACAGATCATCTACGAGATGTTCGGGTGCGATGTGGATTTGCGCAACTGACCATTGACCCGTCCACGGACAACGGACCACGGGCAACTGACATGAGTTCTTCGTGTCTTCGTGGTAAATTCGTTTTCATGGCCTTCGCCGGTGTGCTGCTGATCGCCAGCGCCATGGGCACCGCGTGCGCGGTGCTGAGCGTCTTCGTCGTGCTGCGCCGATGGGCGTTCATCGGCGAGGGCATCGCTCACGCGGGCTTTGGCGGCGCGGGAACGGCCTGGATGCTCTCGCTGCTTTTCCCGGCCAGCGAAATCCTGCGAACGCAGGCCGGAATCTATCCGATCGCCATCATCTTTTGCCTGCTGGTGGCGCTGGGCATCGCCGCGACGACGCGCCGGCAACACGTTCACGCCGACACGGCCATCGGTATCTTCATGGTGGCGTCGCTGGCGTGGGGGTTCGTGGCGTATCGCATTTATAGCGTCAGGCGAGGCGTCGAGCCGCCGGCTTGGGGGGATTATCTGTTCGGGCAGATGAGCACGCTCTCGGCCGGCTATGTGGGCGTGGCGACCTGCGTCTGTGTTGCCGTGGTCCTGGCGGTGGTGTTCCTGCGCAAGGAGATCGTCGCGTACTGCTTCGATCCGGCGCTGGCGCAGGTGTCGGGGGTGCGCGTGGGGTTCATCCACTACGCGCTGATCCTCCTGCTGGCCGTGTGCATCATCATTGGCATCCGAGTGATGGGCCCGGTGCTGGTGACGGCGCTGCTGGTGCTGCCGGGGGCCACGGCGATAATGCTGTCGCGGAAACTGAGCGCGGTCATGGGCAGCTCCATTGTCGTGGGCCTGGTCGCGACGATTGCGGGGCCACTGATCGGGCGCGCCTGGCCCGTCATTCCCGATGGCCCGGCCATTGTGGGGGCGCTGGTGGCGGAGTTTGTTCTCGTCTACGTGGCGCGGCGATTCTTGATTCGTGGTTCGTGATTGGCGGCCGGATGCGGGCCAGCTCGCGCGAACGGCAGACTGGACTCTTGCCCTCTTTACATCCGCGCTCCGCCTCCGTATCAAATACCCCTTTCACGGAGGCCGCATCATGTCCGTCGCCGCGACGAAGAAGATCTCGCGCACGCATAAGCCCGCTGATATGTCCCTCGAAGAGTGGCAGGCCGCTCTGCGCCGCCAGTTCGGCGCGAGCAGGCATTCGTTCTGAACAACACCGGCGACCACCCCGTCTTTTCCGACTTTGATGTCACCAATCCCGAATCCAAACGCACCTATCGCGTCATCATCCGCGGCAACGCCGCCGCCGAGAATTTCTGCTCCTGCCCCGACTTTGCCACCAACACCCTCGGCACCTGCAAGCACGTCGAGTTCGTCCTCGGCCGGCTCGATGGCGCCCGCCGCACGCGGCAAATCCTTCGCGATGGCTACAAGCCCGAGCAGAGCGAGTTGCTCCTCCAATACGGTGCCCAGCGCCGCGTGCGACTGCGCCTCGCCGAATCGGCGACGCCGGAGCTTCGACGCCTGATCGCCGGGCAATTCGATGACAGCGGTTTCCTCAAGATCGCCGGCGCTGACGGATTCGAGGACTTCCTCACTCGCGCCACTGCCATCGATCCCGATCTCCGCTGCCGCGATGACGTGCTCGCCTTCATCGCCGATCATCGCGACCGCTCCCGCCGCGGCGAGATCATCGACAAGGCTTTCCCCCGCGGCATCCGCAGCAGCGAACTCGATGGGCTCGTGAAAGCCGACCTCTACGACTACCAGCGCGAAGGCTCGCTCTTCGCCGCCCGCGCCGGCCGGTGCCTCATCGCCGACGAGATGGGCCTCGGCAAGACCATCCAGGCCATCGCCGCATCCCGGATCATGGCCCGCCACCTCGGCGTCGAGCGCGTCCTGATCATCTGCCCCACATCCCTCAAGCATCAGTGGCAACGCGAAATCGCCCGATTTTCCGGCCAGGACGCCGTCACCATCTACGGCCTGCGCACCGCCGCGAAGAGCTCTTCAAAGCCCCCGGCTTTTTCAAGATCACCAACTACGACACGGTCTGGATCGACTTGGACCTCATCCAGGGCTGGTCGCCCGATCTGGTCATCCTCGACGAGGCCCAGCGCATCAAGAACTGGAACACGCGCACCGCTCGCAGCGTCAAGCTCATCGCCTCGCCGTACGCCATCGTCCTCACCGGCACGCCGCTGGAGAACCGCCTGGAAGAACTCGTCTCCATCGTCCAGTTCGTCGACCAGCACCGCCTCGGCCCGACGTTCCGCTTCCTGGCCGACCACCAGGTACTGGACGACGTCGGCAGGGTCGTGGGCTATCGCGACCTGGATCACATCAACAAGACGCTGGCGCCCATCCTCATCCGCCGGCACAAGGATGAGGTCCTCAAGCAGCTTCCGCCGCGCCTCGACAAGAACTTCTTCGTGCCCATGACGCAGCAGCAGAAGGTACACCACGAGGACAATCACGCGGTCGTCATGCGCATCGTCGCAAAATGGCGCAGGTTGCGCTTCCTCTCCGAAACCGATAAGCGCAAGCTCATGATCGCTCTGCAGAACATGCGCATGGCCTGCGACAGCACCTATCTGCTCGATCAGCAGACCGATTTCGGCCACAAGGCGGATGAACTCGCCACGCTGCTGGAGGAAATCTTCGAGACGCCCGGCAGCAAGGTGGTCATCTTCAGCCAGTGGCTCCGCATGCACGAGGTGCTCCTGAGCGCGTCGAGAAACGTAAGTGGGGCCACGTACTCTTTCACGGCGGCGTCGAGAGCCACAAGCGCAAGGACCTCGTCGATCGCTTCCGCGAGGATGAGCGATGCCGGCTGTTCCTCTCGACCGATGCCGGCGGCGTCGGGCTGAATCTCCAGCACGCCTCCACCGTCATCAACATGGACCTGCCGTGGAACCCGGCCGTCCTCGAACAGCGCATCGGCCGCGTGCATCGCCTCGGCCAGCAGCAGCCCGTGCGCGTGGTCAACTTCATCTCGCAGGGCACGATCGAGGAAGGCATGCTCAGCGTGCTCAAGTTCAAGAAGTCGCTCTTCGCCGGCGTGCTGGACGGCGGCCAAAGCGAAGTCTTCCTTGGCGGCACGCGCCTCAACCAGTTCATGAAGACGGTCGAAGAGGCATCCGAATCGATACCCGCGCCTGCGGCCGACGAACCGCCGGCCGAAGCGCCTGGGACTGAAGCGGCCACCCAGACCGCCGAATCCGAGACCGGAGCAGATTCTGACATGCCCGCATCCGTACCCGCGCCGGCCGACCCGTGGAGCGGCCTGCTCGAAAACGGGCTGAATCTCCTGCAGCAGCTCGCCTCCGCGTCGCGATCCTCCGAAGGCGCGCCGGCGTCCCCGTCGTCCTCCCTCGTCCGCCGCGACCAACAGACCGGCCAACCCTATCTGCACCTTCCCATGCCCAGCCCCGACACCATGAACAAGATCCTCACCGCGCTCAGCAAGCTGCTAAAGTAAACCCTGCATGCTGACGTACAAGGCCATGTACAAATCCGTCGAGGGCGGCGTGCATGGTCAAGTGCTCGATTTCCCGGGCGCCATCACCTTCGGCCGCGACCTCGACGAAGCGCGGCGGCAGTTGGCCAGTGCGCTGGTGGACATGGCTGAAACCGGTCTCCTGGAACACGAGCCGCTGCCCAGGCCCGATCCGCAGGCCAGCGACCCGGAGGCGGATTTGGAGGAGCCGATTCATTTGCTCCTCAGTGCGACTCACCGCATCGCGGTCGTCCCGGCCGCGCCAGCGCCGTCAACCTCATCACCATGAAAAGGCGCGACCTGCCCGACCACCTGCGCCGGCATGGCTGCCGATTCCCTGCAGGCAGTCCGTCACCCAATCTCCAATCGGCCTTGCGGTCCGTCCAGCACGACGCGGTAGGCGTTCAGGATGTCGCGCCCCAGCAGAACGTACGGCTCATCTTTGCCCGCGACCACGCGGACTGCCTTGGGTTCAAATTGCCGCAGCGTGAGTTCTACCAGGAACGTCAGGACTGACGTGAGGCGTCCGTCAAATCCGCTGATGCGGACTTCGCCCAGAGGCACGAGGCCCAACTGCTCGGCGATTGCCGCGGGAATCACGCTGATGTCCGCGGCCGTGTCGAGCAGCGCTGGCAGATCCGCAAGCGCCGTCCTGCGATCCGGCGGCCGGATCGTCACATGGACGAAAGGCGCGGGCGGAATGACCTGCTGGTTGTAGCGGTAGCCAATCATGGGGCCGCCTTCCCGATGATCCGGGGCGAGGGCACCCGCAATGTCTCCGGCGGCTGGTCCGATACGTGACCGACGTAAATCGGAATGTAGCCGAAACGGCGATAGATGCGCAGGCCGAGCGCGACTTGATCGTCGCCGCTGTCAACGACTTCGCCTCCGTGAATGGCGACGTATTGGCTACGGTACCGGCCAAAAAGCGATGGCAGCAGGCGCCAGAACGCAGCCCGCTCATGCTGCCACTTCCCCGGCGCTTCGGTAGACCCTTCCAGATTGGGCGCCGGAAGCGTTTCGGTTTGGCTCATAGGAAACCTTCTCTCAATCATGATTATATACCAGCGTCAGCGCCCCGTGAACGGAACTGCTCCCGCATTCCGGCACGGCAAGTAACGAAGTGAGCCGAGACAGCGCGATGAAAGGACGGAGAGCTAACTGACAAAAACTAAATCCGTCCCTTCTGCTTCTCCCCTTCCTCCGACCGAGCGGCGGAAAACTTGGTGACAACTCGCGACGGATGTTCGCTGGCGTGAGCGAGGGCGAAACGGGCAACTGGATTCGACTCATGGCCCCTTTTCTTACTGGAGAGTCGAGCGGCATCAGCGCTCAGCGCCTGCCCGTTGCGCCGCCGCTGGCGAGATCGATAGGCAATAACGTGATAACAACAAAGTGAACCTGACCTCCTTCGCCTTTTCATCGTGCGTGTCTGGCGGCGGCGTTGCGGACCATCTACACGACTGTTTGCCCGCCCAAGATAGCGGCATGCGCATCACGTTCGATCCACTCTATTTGCTTCTCAGCTTCGGCCCGGACCGCCCTCACCTTCTTCGCCGCCTTCGTCACGACTTGAACGATTTGGGCTTGCGCGTTCAAGTTGGGAATCGGGATAACGATCTTCTCTAACTCTCGTTGGATGATTGCCGGATATAGTCCGCCCGTCATCCTTCGCTCCATCTGTCGTAAGCCGGCGGGGCTCTTGAGGAAGAGCAGCAGGTACTCGGGGTCTACTCGGTCAGTCAGCAGCCGATCCGCAATGGCAAAAGCACTAGAACAGACAGCGCGGTCGTACTCGGCGGTCACTCTTGCGAAACCTCCCAGGTACGGGCGGGTTGTGGAAAGAATGAAATCGCCCTGCCGAATTAGCGTAGTCGCTCTGCTGGGCGCGTTGTCGATTGGAGTTGGCGAAGCAGCTTTGATTCCATCCTCGCGTGTGACCGATGACACTTCGACATAACGGAAATGCCCTTCGGGGAAGTCTGCTGGCTTCCAAGACCGCGATATGAAGTGCAGGACTTGGCCGAGTGAAAGGTTGTCTTGGGCAGCCAGTTCGCCCGCAAGCGATACGAAATCTTCGCGCCAGAAGAAGGTATCCCATCGCTCAAATGCCTCCCATCGAATACCGAACGCGCCTCGGCGTGGCGTAGGGTCCATGAGGCGAATCGTTCCCTTGCCGGGCTTTGGTTGCGGTATCGTGAAAATGTCATAGCTGCGGTGGCAGTTGGGGAATCGTCGGTAAAGCGCAAGGCAGGTGTCTTCCGGCTTCATCCCCGCCGGCATGTTGGCGTTGGGGTAAAGCTCGTTGGCGTCCGGCTCGCCCGTGGCGGTGATGCCCACCTTTTCGGCTTCATACAGGAAGATCGGGTAGTCGAATCGCACCTTCAGCAGCGCCCGGGCCTCGCGCGTCTTAGCGTCTTCCATCTTCGCCAGGTACTCGGCAAGCTGGCGCTGGGCCGCCTTGCGGCGCGGGCCATCCTTGGCTTGCGTGGCCGCGCCGATTTCGGCTTGCAGTCGTGCCGCTTCCGCCGCGATGGCTGGTGCATATTTGGCGTCCACTTCGGCTTTGGCCTTGTCGCGCTTCGCCGCGAAGTCGGCGGCCTCTTCATCGGTGTACTTCGCCAGGAACAGCAGCGATGCTTTCACCGATGCCCCGGACGAAAGGAACGTCTCTTGTGGCAGGCTCATTATTGCCAGCACGCGGGCGCGGTCTTCGCAAAACTCCCGGACGTAGGCTAGGGAAGGGTTGTTGAAGATGCCTTCGGGCAGCACAATGCCCATGCGCCCGCCGGGTTTGAGCAGGGACAGGCAGCGTTCAATGAAGAGGATTTCGGTTTTCACCTTGCCCAGCTTGGGGCCGTTGCGGGCCGGAAGCTCGAATAGTGAAGCGATGGGCTTGTCTTTCGCCGCTTGCACGCGGGCTTGGGCTTCCCTGTAAGGCTGGCCGTAGGCGTCGGCGTAGCGGCGGAAGGCTTCATCGCTGGTGGGTACGTCGCCGTCGGTGATATGGTCGGACGGCTCCACGTTTGCGCCGAACGGGGGATTGGTCAAGATCAGGTCGAAGCGGCCTTCAAAGATGCCGTTGACGTTGATGAAGCCGTTGTGGTGGTGTACCCCGCCGTGCCCGTCGCCGTGCATAATCATGTTCATCTTGCTCGTGCGGGCCATGCGGTCGTTGGCGTCGGTCCCGTAGATGCAGCGGTTTGCCAGCTTCCACAGGCGAGGGTCCAGAAAAGGGGTCAGGTCCAGAAAAGGGGTCATAAGCCTTTTTTTGCCTGCTTCCCTTTCGACTTTTTCGGCCGTCCCACCGGCCGCAGCGAACTCTCCACCCCCAACCGCCGCGCCGTCGTTCCCACCCAACTCGCCTCGCCATACGGCCGCCCGCGCTTCCGCGAGCGCCGCAGCGCCATCAGCTCCTTCATCGCCTCCGCCCTCCCGTCCCGCGCCGCCCGCGAACTCCATCGCCAGCCGTGCAGGGTCCGCCAACGAGCCGGCACAGACCTTCCATTCGCGACGCCACCCCCTTCCGGCTCGTTGGCGGACCATGGGCGCTCGGCCTTGTGGCACCCGCCCATTTGCCGCCGGCCGCGCGACCATGGTCCGCAACGCCGCCCGATCACCTTACGCGGCCGGCCGATGCCTTCGCGCGGACCACGACCGTTGGCGTATCGAACGGCGGCCGCTGACCACGATTTCGCGTGCCGGCCCGCGCGCGTGCCCGCCGCGCTTTGTGGTGCGGGCATCCTGCCTGCCGTCTCCTCAGGTATCCCGTTGCGCAGATCGTACGGCTCCGCCCGAAAAACTGCGGCTTGTCCCCCGCGAACACGCAACTCTGTTGCGCCATGTTGCGCACATGCGATCACATTTGCGCAGCGCCGCGGGGATAGGTAGAGGCACGCGCGCTTGCGCATCCGCGCCGGCGCATGCCCCGGAAAGGAGCACGACGATGTTCACCGTAGCTCGACAGCCCAGGATGGCGCAGCCCCACCCGCGTCCCGATCTGGCCGCACCGGCCGCGCCACCCCACGCCTCCGCGCCCTCCATTCGCGCTCCATTGCCCGGCCGCGCCCCTTCGTCCCTTCGTCGCTTCGTGTACGGTGTCGCTTGCTGTCACTTTGTGTCGATTCGGTGTACGTTCGGGGTCGGTTCCGCGCTGGTTCTATGTCGGTTCTATGTCGGTTTATGTCACTTTTTCCGGGACGCATCTAAATAACTGAATACATCTTCGACTCTCAACCCCCTCACTGGAAAACACTTATGCCCGACCTGCCCGGAACAACTCGCCCTCAGAGTGAATTTGTCGCCCCTTCTGTCACAATCATGCTGGACGGCGCCCCGCCGATCTCTCCGTGCCTTCGTGGTGAAAATGATCGCCCGCCGAACGAACCCACCGATCCTCCCGCCCCCAACCCGCAACCTCCCGCCCCGCCAAAGTTTGCAGATTCCACTCCCTCTCCCACGCACTCTCGCCTGCGAAACGAAGCCATTTCTGTCCCGCCCCCGCCACGGCATCGATCATCCGGGACGCTTCAGCCCCGAGCCCCGACTCGCGCGGCACATCCACTGACCTCCGGACCACGGACCACGGACCACTGACCACGGACCACTGACCACGGACCACTGACTACGGACAACTGGCAACTGGCAACTGGCAACTGGCAACCGGCAACCGGCAACTGGCAACTGGCAACTGGCAACTGGCAACTGGCAACTGGCAACCGGCAACCGGCAACCGGCAACCGGCAACCGGCAACTCGCATCACCGTCTGATCTTCCCCTTCAGACAGCACTTGTTATGCTTGACCCACCCAAACCGAAAGTGCGTGCCACATGACCACCCCGCAGGATCTCAACCGCCGACAATTCCTCCAGTCCACCGCCATCGCCGCGGCCGCTGCGCCTCTCGCCGCGTTGGCGGCCGACGCGCCTTCCGCCAAGGGCAAGGTCAAAGTCGGCTGCCTGAGCTGGTGCTTCCACGACCTCTCCCCCGGCGTCGATCCCGAGCCGGCCATCGACATCATCGGCGAGCTCGGTTTCGACGGCGTCGAGTTGATCGTCACCGCCCGCCGCGATCTCAAGCAGTTCTGGACCGACGAGCGCGTTGACCGCTACAAGAAGAAGCTCGAAGACAAGAAGCTCACGGTCTCGCAGTTCGTCATCTTCCAGCCGGTGGTCGAGGCTCTCTCCAGCACCGACCTCAAGGAGCGCCAGCAGGGCCTGGACTACTTCGAGGCCGGCTGCCGCATCGGCAAGCGCATTGGCGCCCCGATCATCAACATCGTCTCGCCCTGGGCCCGCGAGATCAAAGGCCCCTCGGCGTATCTGCCGCGGTATTACGAGGTCACCAATCCCAAGCCCGGCGAGAAGTTCCACATCGACATCGCCGAAGGTTTCGACTGGGACCGCGTCTGGGCCGGCTACATCGAGAGCACCAAGGCCTGCCTCGCCATCGCCAAAGCCAACGGTCTGAAGTTTTCCATCGAGCAGCACACGCACTGCATGGTGCCCGACGCCGCATCCTTCGCGCGGCTCTGGGATGCCATCCGCGACCCGGCCCTGGGCTACAACATGGATGCCGGCTGGACGCTGCTCCAGCGCGAGTACCCGCCGCTGGCCATCCACAAGGTCCGCAAGCAAATGATGAACGTCCACATGCGCGACATCGACGGCCGGATGCGCGAGTTCGTCCACATCGGCGAAGGCGTGATGGACTTCAAGCACATCATCGACACGCTGAAGGCCATCGGCTTTGATGGCTTCGTGTCCCTCGAACAGGACAAGCACCCCGGCGACATGAAGGAAACCGTCCGCCGATACCTGAAACTGATGCGCGAGCTGATCGGGTAGAACGACGGTGCGCATCCCGTGTAGAACCTGAAGAGCGGCTCGCAAGCGAGCCGGTTAAGGAGTTCCATGTCTCTCAAAACTCTTTGCCTCATCTTCATCCTCTCCACCCTTGCCTTCGCCGCGCCCGGCCCGACCGACGAGAACTGTCCTCTCGGCCCGGCCAAGGCGTATCCCTTCGACTCCAAAGAGTCCCTCTCCGCCTGGACCATCACCGGCGATGTCGCGGTCGACGCTACCAAGAACCGCGAAGGCAAAGCCGCCTCCCTGCGCGTCGGCCCGGGTGGCAAAGCCCTGCTCAAGCTGCGTGATAAGGACGGTTCCGGCCGGCTGGAGCTCTGGGTCTATGACGACCTCATCATGCCCGAGAACCCCAAGGTCAATCGCGTCGGCCCGCGCTGGGGATTCGTACAGAGCGATGGCAAGGTGTTCGCAATCGGCAGCCTCTATGCCAGCTATCTCGGCGGCACCGAAGGCTACACCGCCAGCGCCTGCGACGGCCAGAAGTGGTTCGACCAGCTCTTCTGGCTCGGCGGCAAGCGATCGCCGGCCGCGTGGCACAAGTGGACGCTGAACTTCGATCCCGATGAAGGCATCCAGATCTCCCACAACGACAAGCGGCTCAACGTTGCCCTCGACAAGGCGGGCATGAAGGGCTTCAGCGGCATCGCCATCTGGGGCGACACCGGCTTGGCCGGGCGCAGACCATCTGGGCGAGCGGCCTGGCTGTGGCGCTGGGCGGCCCGGCCAAGCTCGTCACCGCCGCCGAGGCCAATCCGTACGATGACAAGACCATCGCCGCCGAGATCGTCAACCCGCGCCCATCGGTCGTGTACACCAAAGCCAACGCTCCCGCAGCGCCCAAGCTGGAGGACCTGCCGCTCAAGGAGAGCGTTTCGCAATACGGCATCACCTGGACATTCGAGCAGCCCGCCCGTGTCGGCCAGTTCATCAACGGCGACTGGTACGTTGTCGGCCCGGCGACCATCAAGTCCATCGACCCCAAGCCGCTCTATGGCATCGAGATTCCCCGGCGCGAGCTGGACCAACTGGACCGCGAGCGCAAGGAGGAGCAGCGCGTCCGCAACGGCTTCATGCTCAATCCGCCGGCCGCCATGAAACTCGCCTACGACAGCGGCGTGCGCAACTGGTTCGATCCGGCGCTGGTCCAAAAGCTCCCTGTCTCGATGAAGGCCGGTGATTCGCTCGTCTCGACCATCAGCATGGCCAAGGCCCTGGTGCTTCACGCGCAGCTTCGCAACAAGATCGAAGCGCGGCGAAGGCGACAGCAGCCCCATTCGCACGGCCGCCGTTCTCACCTGCGTCGCCGAGCCGCAGCCGGCCGACGCTTTCCGCCCGGCCTTCTGCGACCGACAGGCCAAGATCTATCTGGCCCGCGACCTCAAGCGCGACCTGCTGCCGACTGCCGCGGCCACCAAGAGCACTCCCGACATTCGTCGTTACATCCGTTTCACCCAGCGTCCATGGGTCGGCACCGGCTTCTTCGGATTCGAGGAGCCGGTCGAGAATATGCCGCAGTATGGCTTGGAATATGGCCGGGTCGCTGGCATCTCGGCACTGATGCTCTGCACCGACCTTAAGCCCGAGCAGAAGGAACCGCTGCTGGTTAACTATGTCCAGATCGGCATCGACCTCGGCGGCATGATCCGCGCCGGCCATCCCGGCTGGACCTGCTGGGGCGGCCACGGCAGCGGGCGCAAACTCCCCATCGTCTTCGCCGGCATGCTTCTGGGCGATGACCAGCTTGCGAATATCAACAAGTCATTCCCCAAGGCCAGCTTCGGCGAGGATGAGCAGACCGCCTATGGCGATTCATGGACGGGCGCGAAGGTCGTCTTCGCCGGCCACTCCGGCATCGACGCCGCCACCGGCAAGGGTCGCAACGAGGGCCGCGGCAATCCGTGGGGGCCCTACGAGCACATGCATCCCTCAACGTGGAAGGGCGGCCAGAACACCAGCGAATCCTACCGCCGCTGCTGCACGAGCGTCGGGTGGGTCAGCGAGGCGCTGGCCCTGCGGCTGATGCGCGGAGAAGACCTGGAACCACGACCCCTTCTTCGATTACGTCGATCGCTGGATGTACCAGAATGACGCCGAGTTCGTGAAAGTCATCAAGGAGGCCACGGGCAACGACCACAACAAGGAATGGGCGCGGCAGGAGCAGACCTGGGACCCGTTCGTCAACGAGATGTGGGCCGCCAATCGCGCCAAGCTCCCGGCCCCGACCGACGGCTGGAAGCAGCAGCACGATGACAGCTATTATCGCGCGGCGATCGGCAAGCCGTGAGGCAGCGCCTCGTTCCCGCTCCCGCTGCGAAATCCCTGCAAATCCATGGTGACATACGTATAGCCGATGCTCTTGAAATACGCGATGAGTTCGCTTCGCAGCGGCTCGGCCAGCAACTTGGGCAGGTCCTCCGTGGCGACTTCGATGCGGGCCAGGCGCTGGTGATGGCGGACGCGGAAGTTGCGGAATCCCCGCTGATGGAGGAAATCCTCCGCCTTCTCCACCTGCGCCAGGCAGTCGATGGTCACCGGCGTGCCGTAAGGGATGCGGCTGGCGAGGCACGCCAGAGCCGGCTTCTGCCAGGTCGGCAGGCCAAGCTCGGCCGAAAGCTCGCGGATCTCGGCCTTCGTCAGTCCGACATCCAGCAGGGGGGCTAAAACCGAGTATTCCTTGGCCGCGTTGATCCCCGGCCGCCAGTCGCCCTTGTCATCCGCGTTCACCCCGCACAATATCGCATCGAATCCCTTCTCTTTGGCCAACTTCGCCAGCCGCCCGTACAGGTCACTCTTGCAGTAGTAGCAGCGATTGGCGTCGTTGGCTGCATACTTGGGATCATCCAGCTCAAGTGTTGTCAGAAGCTCAAGTTGCGATCCAAGCAGGTTACTCAGTTCCCGCACGCTATCCAGTTCGCCGAGCCAGCGATGCGCTCACGCCTGTCGCCGCCAGGACGTTCTCCCGTCCCAGAGCGTCCAAGGCGACCTTCAGCAGCAGTGTCGAATCCACGCCGGCCGAAAATGCGACGATTACGCGTTTCATTCCTCGTATCGTCTCCTGCAACTTCTGGTGCTTGGCTTTGAGCTCATCGTTCATAGAATCAGCCTCGTGACAGCGGGCCGGTAATGGTATGCTGGCAGCCCTGAGCAAACGTATGCGTGGGTGCCGCTCCTTTGCGCGGTGGCGTTGACAGCGCTGCCTGCCCGCTTATATTCGGCGGCCGCTTTGTGCCCGATACTTTACCAGACACTGAGCAATTTGACATGACCCCAGTCGTAGCAAGAGCCAAGGCCTATCTCAAGGTCAGACATAAGACCGTCCGCGATGCCTTGAAAGAGCTGCAACTCGATGGCATCCTGCTGACTCACGCCCCCGATCTGGTCTATCTTACCAACTTCACCGGCACCGACTCCGTGGGGTTGATTACAGCCAAAGACTTCTACCTCGTCACCGACTTCCGCTATCAGGAGCAGGCCACTCAGGAGGCCGGCTGGATGTCGATGATCGTGCGCGACGACAAGATGGCCGATGGCATCGTCCAGGCCATGCAGCAGGCCAAGGCCAAGCGGATTGGGTTCGAGGCCAACTACATGACGGTGGGGCAGCTCAAGGCCCTGGAGACCGCGCTGGGCGAGCAGAAGCTCGAAAAGTCGGTTGAGCTGGTGCCGATGGAAAACGTCATGGCCAACATCCGAAAGGTGAAGGATGACCATGAGATCGACCTGATCCGCAAAGCCGTGGCCGTTGCCGAGGAATCGTTCGACGCCATTCGGGGCGCGATCAAGGCCGGCCTGACGGAGAACTATCTTGCCGGGCTGATGATCTTGGAGCTTCGCTCGCGCGGGGCATCGGACACCAGTTTTCCGGTGATCGTGGCCAGCGGCGCCAACACGTCCCTGCCGCACTACCGGCCGGGCGAGGCGCTGATCCAGCGCGACCAGCCCCTGCTGATCGACTGGGGCGCGCAGCTCAAGGGTTATTGCAGTGACCTGACGCGGACGCTGCTCATCGGCCGCGTTTCCGAGCGAATCAGGAAGATCTACAAGGTGGTCCTCGAGGCGCAGGCGACGGCGCTGCGGTTCCTGCGGCCGGGCGTGACCACGCTCCAGGCCGACCGAGTGGCGCGGGATGTCGTGGAGAAGGCTGGATTCGGCAAGGAGTTTGGCCATGGCTTGGGGCATGGGCTGGGCATTGAAATCCACGAGCTGCCGACCATGCGCAAGCAGGGCAGCGAGGAAGAGCTGCGGCCGGGCATGATCGTGACGGTGGAGCCGGGGATTTATCTGCCGGGAGAAGGAGGTGTGCGAATCGAGGATGACGTGCTGATCACGCACTCGGGATGTGAACTGCTCACGTCCGTGGACCGGACGATGGAAGGGTGCCATATACTGTAATTTTCAATTTTCAATTTTCGATTTTCGATTGTGCCGAAGCTCAATCGAAAATCGAAAGTTGAAAATCGAAAATACCGGAAGGATGGAGTCTTGAGCGAGAAGAAACCAACGAAGACCTCTCGAGCGGCAGCGGCGGCGGGGGGGCCGATGGACGTCGGCCTCCTGCAACAGATCGTGTCGCTGATGAGCGCCAATGACCTGAACACGGTCGATGTGCGCGACGGCGAGCGCCGGATCATCCTCAAGCGCAGCGCGCCCGCGCCGGTGATCATGCCGATGCCGGCGGCCGCACCCGTTGCTTCGCTGCACCCCGTCGCATCGGCGGCGGCGACGGTTGACGAAAACGCGGGGCTGAAGCCCATCACCAGCCCCATGGTGGGCACCTTCTATGCGGCGTCCAGCCCCGACGCCAAGCCGTTCGTCGCCGTCGGCTCGCACGTTGACGAAGATACCGACGTCTGCATCATCGAGGCGATGAAAGTCTTCAACAGCATCAAGGCCGAGATGAAGGGCACCATCGAGAAAGTGCTCGTGCAGAATGGCCAGCCCGTGGAATTCGGCCAGACACTGTTCCTAGTCAAGCCTGCATAGATGTATGTTTTCCAAGATCCTCATAGCCAATCGCGGCGAGATTGCCCTGCGGATCATCCGCGCCTGCAGGGAACTGGGTGTGCAGACGGCCGTCGTCTTCTCTACCGCCGACCGCGATGCCGCCTACCTCAAGCTGGCCGACCAGACGATCTGCATCGGCGAAGCATCGCCGGCCGATAGCTACCTGAACATTCCGCGGATCATCTCGGCGGCCGAAATCGCCGACGTCCAGGCGATCCACCCCGGCTATGGCTTCCTGGCCGAGAACGCGCACTTTGCCGAGGTCTGCCGGAGCTGCAAGATCGAGTTTATCGGCCCGCCGGCGGCGGCGATGGCGGCCGTGGGCGACAAGGTGGAGTGCAAGCGCCTCGCCAGAAAGTCCAAGGTACCGACCGTGCCGGGCAGCGAAGGCGCTGTGGACGATGAGCGACAGGCGATGGGGCTGGCGGAGGAGATTGGCTATCCCGTCATCATCAAGGCCGCGGCCGGTGGGGGAGGCCGGGGGATGCGCATCGCGCACAACGACGTGTCGCTGCGCCGGGGATCAAGGCGGCCAAGGCCGAGGCCGAAAACGCCTTCAAGAACTCGACGATTTACATCGAGAAATACATCGAGCGAAGCCGCCACGTGGAAGTGCAGGTGCTGGGCGATCACCACGGGAACATCGTTCACCTGTGGGAACGCGACTGCACGCTGCAGCGGCGGCACCAGAAGCTGGTCGAGGAATCGCCCAGCCCGCTGCTGATGCCGGAAACGCGCAAGGCGCTGATGCGCGGCGGCCGTGCGGCTGGTGAAGGCCGCCGAATATGCCAGCGCCGGCACCGTCGAGTTTCTCGTGGACCGCGATCAGAACTTCTATCTTCTGGAGGTGAATGCTCGCATCCAGGTGGAGCACCCGGTCACTGAGGCGATCACGGGGATCGACCTGATCAAGGAACAGATTCGCGTGGCGGCCAATTACCCGCTGTCGTTCAAGCAGAAAGACATCAGCCCCAGCGGGCACGCCATCGAATGCCGCATCAATGCCGAGGACCCGCGCGCAACTTCGCCGTGCCCCGGGCCCATCGAAGAATACCGCAGCCCCGGCGGACCGGGCGTGCGGATCGATTCCCATGCCTATGCCGGCTACCGCATCCCGCCGAACTACGACAGCCTGATCGGGAAGCTCATCGTCCACCGGCCGACCCGCGCCGAGGCGATCGCGACCATGCGGCGGGCGCTGTCGGAGTTTCACATCGCGCCGATCAAGACGACGATCCCGCTGCACGTGCAGATCATGGACAACCAGAGCTTCGTCAGCGGCGACGTGGATACTGGCTTCATCGAGCGCGTGCTCCTGGCGAAGTAGGATGGGCACCGCCCACCATGCGCTTCTTTCAAAACTCGCGAAGCGACGACAGCCGCGGCTGGCCATCTTATACTGTCGTGCCGATGGATACCGATGCCAATGTGCTGCTCTGCGACAGCTCGCTGCAGGCGATCGCCGAAAAGGCCCTGGCCGGGGAAGTGCTATCGTACGACGATGGCGTGGCGCTCTATCGCTCGCCAGACATCCACGGAGTAGGCCGCCTGGCGACATCGTGCGCACTCGTCTGCACGGCAATCGAACCTATTACAACCGCAACCGGCACATCAACTACACGAACGTATGCGCCTGTCGTGCAAGTTCTGCTCGTTCTATCGCAAGAGCGGCGAAGAGGGCGCGTATGAGATGCCGGTGGAGCAGGTGGTCCAGACCGCGCAAAGCTGCCGAGGCTGGCGCAGACCGAGGTTCACATCGTCGGCGGGCTGCATCCGTGGTTGAAGTTCGACTACTACCTGCAAGTGCTGCGCGGCATTCGCGCGGCCTGCCCACAGCTTCACATCAAGGCATTCACGGCCATCGAGATCATCCACTTCACGCGCATTGCGCGCATGAGCATCGCGGGGGTCCTCTCAGCGCTGCGCGAGGCGGGACTTGGATCGATGCCAGGCGGAGGCGCGGAGATCTTCGATGACCGTGTCCATGATGAAGTCTTCAAGGGCAAGGTGCGGGCGGACAAGTGGTTTGAGGTACACCGCACGGCCCATTTACTTGGCATTCATACGAATGCCACGATGCTGTATGGGCATGTCGAGCGGCCCGAGGAGCGCATTGGGCATTTCGTAAAGCTCCGCGAATTGCAGGCGGAATCGCTTGCGCAAGTCTCAAATCTCAAATCCCAAATCTCAAATGGCTTTGCCTGTTTCAACTGCATGATTCCGCTGTCCTTTGCACCCGAGCACAGTGAGCTGGGGCATTTGCCGGGACCGACAGGCCTGGCGGATCTGAAGACACTGGCGATCGCGCGGCTGATGCTCCACAACATCGCGCACATCAAGGCCTTCTGGATCATGCTGGGCATCGGACTGGCGGAGATGGCGCTGCAGTGGGGATGCGACGACCTGGACGGCACGGTTGTGTGGTACGACATCACCAAGCGAGTCGGCCACGGGGCCCAGCACCAGGAGATGCACGTCCACGACATCAAGCGGATCATCCGCGAGGCCGGGCAGGAGCCGGTCGAGCGCGACACGCTGTACCGCGCGGTCGGCTGAAGAGGTGTTTGGAGTCCAGGCTCCAGTTCAGCCTGCGAGGGTCCATGCAGCCCGAAGGCTGGTGTCAACGGTTCTGCCACGGGCATCCAGGGCGGTTGCCCACTTCGCCGCTCCCTTGACGCGCCGGCGTTCCGCCCGGACAAATGGAGCCATGAGCACACAGAAACTGAAGATCGGGCTGATCGGATGTGGCGGAATCTCGCAGGTTCACCTGGACGGATGGAAGAAGCTCAACCCGCAGTGCCAGGTTGTGGCGCTGTGCGATATCCTCGATGAACCTCTCAAGCGGCGCGGCGAGCAGTTTGACGTGCCGCGGCAGCAGCGTTACCCGAGCCACAAGGACCTGTTGAAAAGCGCCGACGTGGATGCCATCGACATCTGCGTGCCGAACATGGCGCACGCGCCCATCGCGATCGACGCGTTGAATGCCGGCAAGGACGTCATTGGCGAGAAGCCGCTGGCGCCCACGCCGGCCGACATCCGGAGGATGATCGCCGCGCGCGATAAGAGCAAGAAGCTCCTGATGACCGCGCAGCACCAGCGATTTGAGCGCAAGAGCCAGCGTCTGAAGACCTACCTTGCGGGCGGCGTGCTGGGCGAGGTCTATTATGCCCGGTCCCATTGTCTGCGGCGCCGCCAGATTCCCACGCCGTTGGGTTTCATTGAAAAGGCGCGCAGTGGCGGTGGCCCGTGCATCGATATCGGCGTCCACGTGCTGGACCTGACGCTGTGGCTGATGGGTTTTCCCGAGCCGGTGTCGGTGAGCGGGATCGCGCCGTGCAAGCTGGGCAAGCGCAAGGACATTCGCGGCTTCTGGGGCGAATGGGACCGCGGAAGATGACCGTCGAGGATTTCGCGGCCGGCTTTGTCCGGTTCGAGAATGGCGCGGCGTTGTCGCTGGAGGTGTCGTGGCTGCTGAACATCAAGGAGGAATATCAGAAGATCTGGCTGATGGGGACCGAGGCCGGCGCGGAATGGCCACAGATGAACATCTACGGCGAGCAGGCGACGTGCGCCACCGACACGCAGCTTACGTTTCCCGATGACCGCGCCGATGGCCACCATGTCGAGCTGGAAGCATTCCGCGATGCCATTTTGAACAAGGAGAAATCGCCGGTGCCACCGGAGGAGAGCCTTGTGGTGTGCCGGATCCTGGACGGCATCTACCGCAGCTTTGAATCAGGGCGGGAAGTGACGGTCTAGTCGTTGTGCCACAGACGGGGAAGGAGCAATGGCCGGATGAGGCGCTGATTTCAGCGCTCAATGAGGGCGATCTGTCGGCCTTCGAAGTGCTCTACTATCGCTATCGTGACTGGATTGTTTCCCTGGCGCATCGGTTCACAGGTGATCGTGAGGATGCCCTGGATGTTCTCCAGGAGACGTTCGCGTATTTCCATCGAAAATTCCCCGGATTTGTGCTGTCGTGCCGGCTGACGACGTTTCTGTACCCCGTGGTGAAAAACCTCTTCGATTGCCGCGCAGCGCAGCGCCAGCGGTTCATCGGCCGCGATGAGGCGCTGGACTTCGTGCCCGCGCCGCCAAGTAACGTTGATGCTTCGGAAGACATGGAGCAACTGGCGGCCACGCTGAAGACGCTGCCGGAGATTCATCGCGAGGTGCTGCTGATGCGGTTCATCGATGACCTGTCGCTGGAGGAGATCGCGGTGGCACTGGGCATTCCGCTGGGAACAGTGAAATCGCGGCTGCACAATGCGATGGAGGCGATCAGGAGTTCTTCAACCAGCACCTGAAGAAGTAGGCTGCCTTACGGTGGGGGCACAAAGACCTGCATCGCGCCCTCGCCTCCGGCCCCGCGCCGCGGCCCGCGCAGATCCAGCGGCACCCAGCCGAGCCGCCTGACGACTTGCATGGCCGGATCGGTCTGGGGTGACTTGCTGAGCGGCCAGATGATGATCGCGCCCACGCCGAAGCCGCGGAGGCGGTCGGCCATCGCCTGGGGCTCGAGGGACGGCGCGATCACCACGGCCTTGCGGTCCATGTGCAACGCCACCCAACTGAGGCGGTGGGGCGGGGTGCCGGCAATCGGCCCGCGGATGCCGTAATCGATGAGCTGTTGCGCCACACGACGGTACGACCCGGGACTGACGCTCTTGGCAAATGTGAGCCCGACGCTGGCCCAGGCAGCCGAGGCGAACGAGGCGACGATGATAAGTGCAAGAAGCTGCCTGGCAATGGCCCATGGGCGGCGCCAACGATTGCCTTCACGGGCGTCGAGAACGAGCATCATGGCCAGTACCAGCAGCAGCGGCAGCGCCAGCGGCACGACATAACGCGGAGCGAAGTAGACGGGCAGGAATCCGGCGCAGAAGAGCATGATCGTGCCGGCCAGCCAGATCGCGCGCCGCCATCTCCCCGGCGGGAGCCACAAGCCCGCGAATGGCGCCAAGGCCAGCGCCGCCAGCCCCAGGTGCAACCGGTCAAAGGATGCGATCGTCCACAGCATGCCTTCGCGCCGCACCTCCTCGGTCCGCGTGCTGCGCAGCAGATTGTCCCGGATGACGTCCAGTTGGTGCCGGAAATGCTCCGAGCTGGCCAGCGGCGACCAGAAGACGTAAGGCATCTCCTCGGGGTTTTCGAACTCGAAAACGTACGGATTGCGCGGCAGCGTACCCGCGAACGGATGCTGCGAATCATCGCTGTACCCGACCGCATGAGCGGGACGGGCGGCCGTGCTCAACGTGAACGTCCCGTAGCGCCAACTCAGAATGGCGATCCACGGCCCGGCCACGAGCGAGCAACCGGCCAGCGCGATCGTCACGCTGCGGAGACTCATGCGCCATGAGCCCTCGCGCCGGCCGGCCAGCAGGATCGTCAGCGGCAGGTGCAGCAACACGAAGGGCAGGGCATAGGCTTTGGCCAGGTAGGCAACCCCGCCCGCCGCGCCGGCCGCCAAAGCCAGCCATTCACTTCGGAGCAGCTTCTCACCGCTGACGGCCGCCAGGTAAACCAGCAGGCACACCGCAAGAGGAATGTCGGGCGTAATCTCGCGGACGGCGATAACCGGCAGCGATACCGCTGCCACGGCCATGGCCGCCAGCTTCCAGATATGGTCCCATCGCGCGAATCTGTACAGAAACAGCCCCAGGGCGAGTACCAGCGCCGCGCCCAGGCGCAGATGACGAGGTGGGCCGCATGGACGGCGTCCATCCCGCATTTCAGTAACGGTGCGATGCACCAGGAGATCAGCGGGCTCCAGTAGCCGGAGATCGCGTCGTGGAACTGGCCCCGGCTGTAATACAGGGCTCGGCGGATGTAGCTGACCGCATCGGCGTTGAGCCCCTCCCTGTGCCTCCAGCCCATCGGCGCGACGATCAAGCAGTACAGGATGAGCGGCAGGCCGAACGCGGCAATCCAGCCATGCCGCCGCCATGCCGTGAGCGGCCATCGAACGACAACGGGCGATTGGAACTGGGAGGGCGCGTTCAACATGCGGGGTCAGGATCCATAAACGATATGAGAGGCGATAGTCTGTCATAATTGACCCAGCCAGACAATGGCGGCCTGCGCACTTGCGTCATCCTGTCACGGTCTCTATAATACAGGACTTTCGTGGACAAGCGGGCGGTTGCCCGGAGGTTTTGAAGGAAGCTTATGCCGACCATCAATCAGTTGATCAAGAAGCCGCGGCGCAACCTGGCCCGCATCAACAAGGTCAAGGACCTGCAAGCCTGCCCGCAGAAGCGCGGCGTGTGCCTTCAGGTCAAGACCATGACCCCCAAGAAGCCCAACTCGGCCTTGCGCAAGATCGCCCGCGTGCGACTGAGCAACGGGCGCGAGGTAACGGCGTATATCCCCGGCGAAGAGCACAACCTGCAGGAGCACAGCATCGTGCTCATCCGCGGCGGCCGCGTGCGCGACCTGCCGGGCGTGCGCTATCACATCATCCGCGGCACGCTGGACGCCTTGGGCGTCGATGGCCGCAAGCAGGGCCGCAGCAAGTACGGCGCGAAGGCCGGGAAGTAGCAGATAGCAGATAGCAGATAGCAGATAGCAGATAGCAGATAGCAGATAGCAGATAGTGAATAGTAGATAGAAAAGACCGGAGTATTCCCGGCGGGTTTTCGCGGCGCGTGTCGTGGCCATGCCGGGGAGAACAGAACCTGTGCTGGATTCGTTCGGAGTTCAGGCTTCAGCCTGCCGACAGGATTCAGTGGCTGGTTCCAGCGCCGGGATCAGCCCGGCAGAAAACGGCACGAACGATGGCATTCAAGAAATTCACCCACAGCGAAGAGATCCTCAAACCCGACGCCCGCTTCAACAGCAAGCTGGTTTCCAAATTCATCAACTGTCTGATGTGGCAGGGCAAGAAGTCCGTCGCCCAGACGATCGTCTACACCGCGATGGAGAACATCGCCAAGAAGATCAAGGAAACCCCGCCGCTGGAGATCTTCGAGACCGCCCTCAACAATATCAAGCCTTACGTCGAAGTCCGCAGCCGGCGCGTCGGCGGCGCCAACTACCAGGTGCCGATGCAGGTCAGCAAGAAGCGACAGCAGAGCCTGGCGATCCGCTGGCTTCTCGCAGCCTGCCGCGACACCGGCGGCCGCTCCATGGCCAGTCGCCTCGCCGACGAACTGCTCGCCGCCTTCAAGAAGGAAGGCAAGGCCATGCAGACCCGCGAAAATACGCATCGCATGGCCGAGGCCAACAAGGCGTTCGCCCACTTCGCGTGGTGAACTCAAGACCAACGGACAACGGAACACCGATGAAACGGCCGGCATCTGCCGGCCGTTCTTGCGTGCGCGATGACGATCGCCATGTGCAAAGCGAACAATCTGCACGAGCCATTTCGACTGGCAGCGTCGAATTAACGGCGGAAGAGCCCTGGGGTCTAGCGCGCATTTCTGGCACTTTTGGTACAAGAGAGGGTGATGGGGGTAATTTCACGGAGGATTGCATGCGATTGGACTAAACGGCTGTCGCCGTGGCGGGCGTGGGAGGGCCTCGCGTGGGGGAACAGGTAGGCTTATGGCAGAGGCCGGCGGACGGACGACGCGGTGTCGTCCGCCGCCAGCTGTTCCTTACACAAGGAGTGTGCCATGAGCGGTAGCGTCAAGCAACAGTTGATCCGGGATTTGCAGTTGGCCGGCCTGGCCCAGGGGACCCAGCGGGCGTACCTGCGCCTCGTCGTGCAGTTCGTGAGGCGCACGCGGACGCGCCGCAGGATGCCACCGAGGAGCAGGTGGCCCGGTACCTGCGTGGCCTGATCCAGAGCGGACGGTGCCAGGGAACCATCGCCCCCACCCGCGCCGCCCTCCAGTTCGTCTTCCAGAACACCCTGCGGCGGCCGTGGGGCCTTTTTAAAAAAGAATCGCCTCGTCACGTCGCAAGCGTCTGCCCACGGCCCCCAGCGATGCAGACTGCCGCCGCCTGATCACCGCCGTGTGGCGGCCGGTCTATCGCGCCTGTCTGGCCCTGCTATACGCCTGCGGCTTGCGGATCAGCGAAGCCGTGGCCCTGCGGCCGGAGCAGATCGACGGCAAGCAGGGCGTCATCCGCATGATCGGCAAGGGCAACAAGCAGCGCCTCCTGCCCCTGCCTTCCTCGCTGCTGCTCGCGATGCGTCTGGCCTGGAAGACCCACCACAACCGCCCGTGGGTCTTCGCCACCGCTCGCCAGGGCAATCACGTCAGCCCCCGCTCCGTGCGCGGCGCCCTGAATCGCGGCGCGTGCAGGAGGGCCTCCCCGGCGTCACGCCCCACAGCCTGCGTCACGGCTTCGCCACGCGCCTCCTGGAGCGCAAGGTGGAACTGCGCGTGGTGCAGATCCTCATGGGCCACTCCAGCATCCGCAGCACCGAGATCTACACCCATCTGACCGAACCCATCCGCCAACAGGTACGGGCCGAGTTGGATGACCTGGCCAACGGCCTGACCTGACCTTTCCGGCCGTGGGCCTTACCCAGACCCACCAGTGGCTGCTGGACCGCCAGGATGAACTGCTGCCCTGTTCCTACTTCCACCTCACCACCACCGTGCCCCAGGGCCTGCGCGACCTGTTCCGCAGCAACCAGAAGGTGTTCTATGACCTGCTGATGTCCCTGACGGCCCAGTGCGTCATGGACGTGGCCGGCAACCCCAAACGCCTGGCCGCCATGCCCGGCATCCTGGCGGTGCTGCACACCTGGACCGGCACGCTGGAGTATCACCCCCACGTGCATTGCCTGGTCACCGGCGGCGGCGTCTCGCCCGATGGCCAGCATTGGATCGCCACCCCGCCGGGGTCCTAGCTCCGCCTTCGCACGCTCCAACCCCACCATTCCAGCCCGCCGCACGATCCTTTCGCAGCGACGGCAGGCTCTCGCATGCGCCCAGCCCGCCCACCGCCGCGCCTTGGGCCGCCCCAACGCCTCCGGCCCACCGCCAGCACCCCAACCGCCACGTCCCGCGGCGTTCCCACGGCCCTCCCACGCCCGCCACGGCGACAGCCGTTCAGTCCAACCGAGTTTTCACGGCGGAGTACCGCCCTGAAAACTCATACACGTTTATGGCAAACCTCCCTGGAACCTCTCGCCGTCAGAGTGATTTTCTTCGCGCCTTCCACCACCACCCCGACGGGCCGCCTCCCGACCAGTGGCCGTCCCTGCCCATCTTTCGCCGCTGGCTCCGAAGCCCCGGCTTTCGCAATGCCCTCCAATCCCTTCGCGCCACCGCCATCGTCATGGCCGACCTGCGTCTCACTCACGCCGCCGTCAGCGCCGCCCACACCCTCGCTTCCAACGACGCCCCCAGGGCCGCCGCCCGCCTGCTGCGCCTCTCGCACCTCCGCCAGCAGTCCAACCCGCCCCTCGAGCCCAAGTCCCCCAACTCTCCCGAGCTGCGCATGAGCCGGGAGCGCCAGTTCCTCCTCGGCTGCGATCCCGGCTACACCGTCCGCCAGGCGCTTCGACCTTCTCAACCAGCGTTATCCCTGGGAGAGCGACGATGACAAGCCTTGGCAGGACGACGATCAACCACCATCGCCGTGAAACGTGGAAGTAGGAAGAGGTCGGCCCTACCGCTCCGCCGCACGCGCGATACAATACCGGCCAGTCACTGCGCCCTGGAGGCTCAACATGACCGACACCGCTGCCAGTCCGGCCGCATCGCACATCAACGTCGCCGACCGCGGGCCGGCTTTGCTGGATTTTCTCCGCACCGTCATGAAATTCGGCGGTTCGGACCTGCACCTGCAATCCGGCTCGACGCCCATGATCCGCGTCGATGGCCGGGCGCGGTTCCTCGAATGCGCCTCGTCCAACGACGAGCAGATGGATGCCTTCGTCAGGCAGCTCATTCGCGATGAGGACCACTGGAAAACCCTCGAGCAGCGCGGCGCGGTCGATCTGTCCTTCCAGATGCCCGACGGCTCGGCCCGCTTCCGCACCAACATCTTTCACAGCCGCCAGCGTTACGCGATCGTCATGCGCCGGATCGTCCAGAAGATTCCCGATTTCGACGAGCTGAACCTGCCGCCCCAGGTGGAGGCCCTGGCCGACTACTTCCGCGGCATCGTCGTCGTCTCCGGCACGACGGGCTGCGGCAAGTCCACGACCCTGGCCGCCATCATGGGCAAGATCAACCGGACGCGCGCGAGCGCATCCTCTGCGTCGAGGATCCCATCGAGTATCAGCACGACAACATCAAGTCGATGGTCAGCCAGGTCGAGGTCGGCACCGACAGCGAAAGCTACGAGTACGCCCTGCGCGAGATGATGCGCCAGGACCCGGACACCATCCTCATCGGCGAAATCCGCGACACCTTCTCGCTCGGCACCGCCCTGCGCGCGGCCGACACCGGGCACCTGGTCTTCACCACCGTCCACGCCACCAACGCCCCGATGACCGTCGAGCGCATGGTGTCGCTGTTCGATGCCAATCAAAAGGAATTGCAGCAGACCCAGCTCGGGATGAACCTCATCGCGGTGATCTCGCAGCGCCTGGCCAAGCGCCGCGAGGGCAAGGGGCGCGTGCCCGTGGTCGAGATCATGATGGCCACCCCGATCGTGCGCAAGTACATCCTCGATGGCGAATATGAGAAGCTCAAGGGCACGGTCGGCAACAAGGAGGCCGGCAGCCAGAGCTTCGACCAGCACCTGACCGAGATGTTCCAGAAGCAGATCATCGACGTGGGCGAGGCCCGCCGTCTGGCCACCAACCCCGACGCGCTGAACCTCGCGCTGCGCGGCATCAGCAACAGCGACAACCGGCTGCGCTGATCGCGGATTCACCGCGGAGGCGCAGAGGTCGCTGAGACAATCCTTCAATGTGCTCTCTGCTCGGGAGCGCGGCCGTCCCCGGCCGCCCTGGTGCCGATGACCGCGACACGAACAAGAGGGAGCCGCCAGACTGGCGGCTCCCTGGTCCTGCGCGATGGACTCAATTCCGAAACCCGTAATCACTTATTCAGCGGCAGCTTGCCATGCGACAGGACGGTTGGTTTCTTGGGGGTGATGGCCTTGCTGGTGGCCTTCACCGGCTTCTTGCTCGGTGATCGCCTTCACCGGGGTCTTGCTCGTCAGGTGCTTTTTCGTGATGACGTGCTTCACTGGGTGCTTGAGACTCTTCTTCGTGGTGGTGACGGCGGCTTTCTTGACCGGCTGGCCGAGCCGGACGGCCGCCGGCTTGGGCGTCGAGGTTGACGGAGCCAGCGCGGTCTTGTGGGTGGCCACGAGCGGCTTGGCGGGCGCCTTCTTGCTCATGGTCAGCGCGAAGGCCGGGACGGCCAGACCGAGGGCCGCAGCGGCGGCCCACTTAATCAGCGTGCTGCGGAACATAGCGTCTCCTTGCTAACAGACACCCTCCGTGGGCGAGCCTGACGTTCGCTGGTCGGGGTCTTGGGGGCAATCTTCGACCGTGCGAACATTCGCACAGTCATCAGGTGAACTATCGGACGGATGGGCTTTTCAGTATTAGAAATTCGGCATTGGCCGGTTATGATCCACGGCCTTCAGGAGCCCCGCATGGAAGAATCCATCTTCTCCAGGATCATCGCCCGCAAGATTCCCGCCAAGATCGCCTACGAGGATGATGACTACATCGCCATCCACGATATCCAGCCTCAGGCGCCCGTCCACCTGCTGGTCATCACGAAAAGACCCATCCCCACTCTTAACGATCTGACGGCGTCCGATGCCGAACTGCTGGCCGGCATGTTCTTCCTGGCGCGCCAGCTCATGCAGGAACGCGGCCACAGCGACTACCGCACCGTCTTTAACTGCGGCCCGGGCGCAGCAGACGGTGATGCACCTGCACCTGCACGTGCTGGCGGGCCGGCCGTTCAACTGGCCGCCGGGGTGAATTACGCCTTCAGGAACGTCCCCGCGCGCAGTTCCTCATACGCCTGGCGCAGTTCCTCCTGGGTGTTCATGACGATCGGGCCATACCACGCGACCGGCTCGTGCAGCGGTTGGCCGGAAACGAGGAGAAATCGCACGCCATCGTCGCCGGGCTGGACACCGATCTCGTCGCCGGTGTCGAAGAGGACCAGCGAGTGGTTCTCGGCCTGCGCGGGCGGCGTGGTATCGGTCCACCAGCCGATGTCTTCGGTCGGCACGGCCAGCGGCCCGGAGGCGTTGCAGAATTTGGCGCTGCCCGCGAAGACGTAGGCGAAGGCATGCCGCGTCGTGGCGACCGGCAGGGTCTTGTGTTTTCCCGGCGGCACCGACACGTCGAGATAGGTCGGATCGGCCGCGATGCCATCGACCGGGCCGGATTTGCCGCCGTAGGCGCCGCAGACGATGCGCACGCGCGTGCCGTCATCGTCGATGACCTGTGGGATATCGGTCGCCTTCACCTCCTGATAACGCGGCGCGGTCATCTTGAGTTTGGCGGGCAGATTGGCCCAAAGCTGAAATCCATGCATTCGCCCGACCGGGTCGCCCTTGGGCATCTCCTGGTGAATGATCCCGCGCCCGGCCGTCATCCACTGCACATCGCCGGCCGAGATCACGCCGCGATTGCCCATGCTGTCGCCGTGCTCGACGGTGCCGGCCAGCATATAGGTGATCGTCTCGATGCCGCGGTGAGGATGCCACGGAAAGCCGGCCAGATAGTCTTCGGGGATGTCGCTGCGGAAGTCGTCGAGGAGCAGGAAGGGGTCGAAGTCGGCGGTGGCGCCGAATCCGAACGCGCGGCGCAGGTGAACGCCAGCGCCTTCGATAGTGGGCTTGGACTTGATGAGCCGCTTGATGGGGCGAAGTGACATGTGGACCTCTCATGCTGTAGGGGATCCGCGTATCGGAAGATAAGGTAGCAGCAGACGTGCGGACGGGGGAAGGCGGAAAAAGCTGGGCGGCTCTACGTCTGTTGGAACTGCTCCGGCTCCCGCCCTTCCATCACGTCGCGCCAGAACCCCGGCATGCCCGCGTAGGCCTCGCGGTAGGTGGCTTCCAGCGGGACATTGACGTAGCGATCAGGACGCAGGAACAGCGGCATCGCCGGCAGCTCAGCGCCGACGGCCAGATGTTCTAGGTAAATCTCCACGCGCGGGCCGGCCGCATAGCTGGCCAAGGTCAGTGGTTTGTCGGCCGGCAGGTCATACGGCTGATCGCATTCCTGCAGTCGCTGAAGGATGGCGTTGTGCATGCCATGTGGGTCGAACGGGCCGGGTGGAAAGAGGTCGAGCACCACAAGGTGTACGCCCAGATCCAGTGCCTCGACGGCCTTGGCGGCGAATTCGTCAACCGAGGCGGCGCGGTCCTTGTTGGCCAGCGAGACGATTTCCAGCATGGCAATGAGACGGTGGCCGCTGATGTGACGGATGGCTACCGCGCGGCGGCGCGCGAGGGCTCGGGCTTCGACGGTCTGTCGCCGCTGCACGCGCGGCGAGGCTTCGGCGACGGCCGTGCCGCCCGTGGCCGGGGGCAATGGCGCGCCAGCGGACAGTTCGGCCGGCGGTGGACTGGCGTGCAGAGTCAGCATGTCGGCTACAGAGCGGCCGGCAACCTGCTCGGCCAGAGCGTAGTATCCGCGCGGCAGGAGGCCAGCATTGAGGGCTCGCTGAATCGCGGGAGCCCAACCGGCATGGAAAGCATGAAAGATCCCAGCCTCAACGCGTGTCCAGTCATGTACGGGCATAGACTTGCTCCGGCTATAATGCGCGGCAACAACAGTATTATATCCGTTGTGTCCCGGGAACAAGTTCCCGAACTGAACCGTGAACCGTCCACCCGAGGCCTGAAGCCTTCTCAGGGTTGTGTTGTCGGCTTCGTCTCCGCCGGCGTGCTCGGCATGCTCTTCTCATCTCTCGCCGGCGGCGTCCACGTCGCCAGGCCCATCTTCGACTTGAGCTGCCTGAACTTCGGTGCCCAGTGCGGCCCGCCCGGATCGCCCTTGGGCTCGTCATAGTCCGCCCAGATGATGTACAGCCGCTTGAGCGAACTCCGCGCCGTCTCCAGCATCTTGTCGTCGAACCCCGCCGCGCCGGCCTTGTTCAATTCGCACACGCAGTCCAGCATCTTGTACGTCACTTCCCAATACTGTTCGTTGAGCTTGGCCTTCTCATTGCCTTCCGTCGGCCGGGTCTCGCGCAGCAGGCCCCAGATCGAATTGAAGATCGGGTAGGCCGCCGTGTAGTCGTGCATGTCGTATTGCACCAGGGCGCACACCAGCTTGAGATAGTTCAGGCGCTTCTCGTCCGTCTGCCCCTGCATCAGATCCTGGTAGATCTTCAAGGCGCGCTGATAGTGCGGCTGTTTCTTGGCGTCATCCTCTTCCAGGTCGGCGGCGATTCGCTCGGCATGCGCCTGGAATTCGCGGAACTGCAGGAGCTTCGTGTCCCCGCTCTTCTCCGCCGCCTGCACGAGATAATCGGCCACGGTCGAGATGTTCGCCGCCAGCGTTTTGGCCCGCGCATCATCCTTGCGGTCGCGTGCCGTCTCAAACTCCTTGTATAGGGCTGCGATGGTTCGCTGGATCACCGTCATCGCCTTGTCGGCGGGATAGTGCTTGATGAACTGGCCCAGCGCATCCATGGCCTCGGCCGTCTTGTTCAGCGTCAGCAGCGCGTTGATCCGGTGATACAGGATCGCGCCGAGGAGCTCATTCTCATTGTCCAGCCCCTTGACATCGGCGATCGCCTTCTCGGTCATCTCCACGACGTTTGGCAAGATGCTCTTGTCGTGTTTCACCAGGTCCACCACCACCAGCGTGGCGTTCACCTTGTAGCCGCGCACCTTGAGCTCTTCCTGCGCATCGGCCGGCTTGGTTGCGTCGGCCAGCTTGTGTACCTCGCCGGCCAGGTCCTTGACCTGGCCCAGCCAGGCCGCGGCTTTAGGCCCGTGTTCGTCCAGATCGACCAACTGGTCATATGCCAGCATCTCGTAGAACGTCGCCGTCAGCTTTCGCTTCTCATCCTTGACCCTGGCAAACAGCACGGCCGCCTGCTCGCCGGTCTTGATCAGCTCCGCCTTCTTCTCGGCCGACATCTTCGTATCCTGGCGCCGGCGACCATTTGGTTCAGCAGCGCATCGGCGTATTCGTAGCAGTATTCCGATCGTGAGTAGGGGGCTCGGTTGCGATCTTCAGGAACCGCTCGTAGAACGGCCGGAAGTTCTCCTTGGCCACCGGGTCCTTGCTCTTGGCGGCCCTCAGCCGCGCCGCCAGCACGCGCGTGTTCTCGAAGACATCGGCCAGGATTTGCCGGCCTTCCTCATCCTTGGCCGTGCTCTTGTAGTTCTCCATGTATTCCAGGAATGCCACCAGCGCCTGCATGTCCTCCTTCACGCGCAGGCAGCACATCGCCAGGATGATGTTCGCATTTTGTGCATCCTCGGCCGTGAGCTTGTCCTTGCCGGCCTTGTGCCGCGCCATCAGCTCGCGCGTGGCCTTGATCCCCTGGCGAAGCGATTTCTCATCCACCGTCGCGCTGGCGTCCTTCATTACCTCCAGCCGCGCCTTGGCCTGCATTGCCTGCAAGAGCAGCACGTTCAGTTCCGCGACGTTTGGATCGGCCGGCAGGCGAGCGATCATCTGCTGGTTGATGATCCCCGACAGATCCGGGCGCTTCTTCTGCAACTCCTGCAAGACGCCGACGGCCAGCTCGTTGGCCTTCGTCGCCTTATCCTCGGCCGCCTTGCGCTCCGGCGACCCGGCCTTGGCCGTCAATGCGGTGTTCTCATGCTGCCTGGCCTCGATGCTGAGAATCCGGTATTGCAGCATGTCCATGGCCGCGCTGGTACTTTTGTCGGTGTCAACGTCGGGCGCCTTGTTGGTTGCCAGCCACTGCTTGAGCTTCTCAGCGCCGGCCCGCGCAGGCGCAGGATCACCGCCGACCAGATCGCCCACGACCGAGAAGTATTGCGCCTCAAAGAGCTGCGGCCACACCGCCTTCTTGTCGGCCAGGACCTCCTGGAATTCCTTCTTGCCCTCGTCGATTCCCTGCCGGTTGCCCTTGGTGATGCCCATCTTTCCCATCATGATTCGCACGCCGGCCTGGATGCCGTAGCTCTCATCCTCGAATTCCTTTAGTCCGGCGACCCCATCGTCGCAGGCCTTGACTCGCGCGGGCTTGGCCGAGTCCATCGATAGCGCCAGCGGATAGTGTGCGCAGTAGAAGTTGTACTTGCCTTTGTTCACCATGCCCTCCGTCGCCTCCCACAGCTTGCCGACAGTTGACTGGTTGGCCGCCGTGATCTGCTTCTCCAACTCGGCCGCCTTGGCCTCGGCCGCTTTGATGCCCGCGTCGTAAACCTTGATGACGGCTGTGGCGATCGGATTGAGCTGCGCCTGGGTGAGCGGATCCTCGCCCCAGTATTCCAGCATGTTCATCGAATGTGCGCCGCCCATCACCAGCTCGGCCGCCAGGTTCATCAGGTCTTCCGGCGTCTTGAGGATGGCCAGCACGCGGTCGATTCCCCGCGCCACGGCCATCAGCGCTTCCTGCCGCTGCCTGGCGGGAATCTTCGGGTTGCGCAGCCGCCGCAGGGATGAAACCGCCTTATACGCCGACCGCTGCTCGAAGCCGACGCCGTTCTTCTTGTAGATGTAATCCTCGAGCACCGACAGGTTCCAGCGGTCCAGCGCCGTATACACCTGCTCGTCGCTCTTGAGCAGCCCCAGCAACCCCGGCTGCGACGCCGTCGGCGTCTGCGCCCGGCATGTCGCCGCCAACCCCGCCAGTGCCATCGCCGCCCCGAACGCTACGCCGCCAAGATGCATTTTCATGGTTGTCCTGCCTGTTGCGTGCATCGCCTCATTTTCCACGGCCCAAGCCCAGTTGCAACCCTCCGGTGCGCTGGCCTGGCCCTGAACCTATGAAGATTGACGTGCGAGGCGGCATTCTCTTAGGCGGTGTTTTCTCGTCAGTGGTCCATGGTCCGTGGTCAGTGGACGGGCCAATAGTCCGTTGGTCAGTTGCGACAGCCTCCCCGAGCTTCCCGAGCCTCAAGATCCGGGCGGCCGATCTACTGACCAACGAACCACGGACCCAACTACTGACAACGAACAACGGACTACTGACAAGGGCACGCTCGGCCACGCCTGCCCCAAACTCTTGATGCCGGCAGCCCTTCCCCTTAGCATCTCCGCACCTCGAAAACCCAAGGAGAGTTTATGGCTAAGAAGACTGTTGCGGATGTGAATGTCAAAGGTCAGCGCGTGCTCATGCGCGTCGATTTCAACGTGCCCCTCGAAGGCAGCAAGATCACCGACGATCGGCGTATCGTCATGGCGCTGCCGACGATCAAGAACATCGTCGATCGCGGCGGCCGGGTGATCCTCATGTCGCACCTTGGCCGGCCCAAGGGCGGGCCGGAGGCCAAGTATTCGCTCAAGCCGTGCGCCGACCGGCTCAGCCAGCTTCTGGGCAAACCGGTGAAGTTCACCAGCGACTGCATCGGCCCCGAGGCCGAGCAGGCGGCCAATTCGCTGAAGGACGGCGACGTGCTGCTGCTCGAAAACGTCCGCTTCCACAAGGAAGAGGAAAAGAACGAGCCGAACTTCGCCAAACAGCTCGCCAAGCTCGGCGATGTCTATGTCAACGACGCCTTCGGCACGGCCCACCGCGAGCACGCCAGCACGTTCGGCGCGGCCCAGGCGCTGCAGGGCAAGCCGCGCGTGATCGGCTTCCTCATCCAGAAGGAACTGAAGTATCCTCGGCGATGCCGTCAGCAATCCGGCCAAGCCATTCGTCGCCATCCTCGGCGGGGCCAAGGTCTCCGACAAGATCCAGGTGATCGAGCAGCTTCTCACCAAGTGCGACACGCTGCTGATCGGCGGCGCGATGGCCTACACGTTCTTCCTCGCGCAGGGCAAGACCGTCGGCAAGAGCCTCGTCGAGCCCGACCAGGTCGACCTGGCCAAGGAACTGCTCGCGAAGGCCGGCGGCAAGCTCAAGCTTCCGGTCGATACCATCGTTGCCGACAGTATCGACTCGACGGCCACCAGCATCGTCGAAGGCGGCAATATCCCGGCCGACAAGAGCGGCTTCGACATCGGCCCGAAGACGCGCGAGTTGTACAAGGCCGAGGTCGCCAAGGCCAGGACCATCGTGTGGAACGGCCCGATGGGCGTCTTCGAGAAGCCCCAGTTCGCCGCAGGCACCAAGGCCATCGCGCTGGCGTGCGCCGACGCGACGAAGAAAGGCGCAGTCACGGTCATCGGCGGCGGCGACTCCGCGGCGGCGGTCGAGCAGCTCGGCCTGTCGGGCAAGGTCAGCCACGTGAGCACCGGCGGCGGCGCCTCGCTGGAATTCCTGGAGAACGGGCATTTCTCGACGATTGATATATTGGATTGAGCAAGAGCAGCGCCGCTCAAACTGGCATGTTTTCGCTGCCGGGGATCGGCTCTGACCGCGCCGGTCTACGCGCAACTCGCTCCATCACGCCAGTGGATGCGAGTGCATGCGCCAGCCATTGACGCCGAATCCTATCACCGCCTCGCGTTTTGGGGCGAGTTCCTGATCCTGATGTGCGATGCCCAGGGCCGACCACCTCCGGACGAGCTTGCCGGTCGTGTCCGCCACCACGTTTCCAACCGCCTCTTCCAGGACTGGATCATCGACGTTCGGTATCGAACCGTTTCCATCCCGGAACATCGTGCTTGGTGGCTTGGCTACGGTCCCTTGTAGTTCAGCACCGGCCGCAGAACCCGCGTGATCTTCACCAGTTCGTGTTGCGCCCGCATCGCCGCACGAATGTCCTTATATGCCGATGGCGCCTCCTCGCGAAGATCGGCCGCTTTGCGGTAGTCATACCAGATCCCCTGCATCTGCCGCCGCATCTCGCGATTTCTCCCCGGAAATCGTGTAGCATGCTCCCATGTCGATTCGATCCGGCCTCGGGCTGTTGTGTCTATGCGTGATTTGCGGCTGCGGGGGCAGCGCGCCGAAGGTGGCGGAGCCCGCGCCGGTGGTTGAGCCCCAGCCGACACTGTCGATCCAGGGCGATTGGAGCCCGGCCGTTGGCCTACTGCGATGCCGCGTGCTGCTGGACACGAATAAGGTTGACGAGACCGGCATGCTCCAGGCCTGCGTCTGCATCGAGAACCTGTCCGGCAAACCCGTCGACCTGTCCGTCGCGACGAGCCTCACCGCCAGCGTTACCTGGAAGCTGGGCGAGCAAGTCATGCTCGTGGATACCAAGGCCGGCCACGGCAGAAGGCCACCACGACTGCGCAGATCGGCCCGGCCGGCGCTCGTACCGACTGCGTCAAACTGCTCGTGCCTGCGATGCCGGGCCGACACGATCTGGTGGCCGCCCTGCACACCAGCACCGGCCCGCTGGTCTCGTCGCCCATCGCCGTCTGGGTGCTCCCTGCCGACTGGGGCGAAACGAAGGATGGCCTGCGATTCCGGCTGGCCGCGACACACGGCAACTGGCAGGTCGGCCAGCGGCCCGCGGTGCATCTGTTTGTCCAGAACGTCACCGACAAGCCTCTTGTCATGCACGTGCCCGACTGGGACCAGATGAAACTCGACCAGCATGACGATCTGCTCGTGCTCAACTACCCGGCCGACGCCGGCGGCCTGGCGCGCATTCCCCCGCACGGCTTGTGGACGCAGCCCGTCGAAAACCCGCTGCTGCTGGCGCCGGGGACCTATCGCGTGCGACTGGTCTACGACGCCCCCGAATTCCCGCAGGATTTCGAGCGGGCGTGGTTCGGGAGGCTTGTCTCGAACGACATGAAGCTGGAGGTTCGCAAGCCGTAGCCGCCCCGCACAGACCCTACGCATGCTACGGTTTGGGTTCGGGCGGTGGCGGAGGGAACTTCACGCCGGCGTAGATCTCGCTCAAGGGCAGTTCGGCCTCCAGGCAGCGGATGCGGGCCCTGGACTCGAGGCCGGCGTAGGCCATGAGTAGCCACCCACCATCCGGCTGGCGGAAGAACGTCTCGACACTCGGGGCATCCTGGCTGACCAGCACGTATTCTTCCAGAGATTCGAGCCGGCGATAGCGTGAGAACTTCTCGCCGCGGTCGTAGGCTTCCGTGGAAGGTGAGAGGACCTCGACGATGACGCGCGGGTTGATCAGGGTGTGGCCGCTGGGGTCCTGCGGGTCGAATTGCGCCTCGCCGCAGACAATGCTGATGTCCGCATAGGTGTACAGGGACGTGGTCGGGATCCGAATGCGAACAGAGTTATCCGCGGCGCGGCAGGGCGTGCCCTTCAACACCTGGCCCAGTTCTCCGAACAAGTTGGCTGCGATCACCGCATGGTTGTACGCTTCGCCAGTCAGGACGATGATCTGACCGTCGCGATATTCATGCTTCTCCGCAGCCTCCTGCTCGTAAGCCAGGTACTCGCTGATCGTGTATCGCCTGGGCTCAGGTTTCGCAATTGCTGATGCCATGACATGAGTATATCCCGCAGGAAGCGGCGTGCCATGCAATCCCGGATTCCCCGCCTGCTCTTACTTCTCGACAATCTGCACGTTCGCCGTCGCCTCCGTCACGCGGTTGGCCTGCTGATCCGTCACCGTCACCACCAGCCGATACCGCCCGGCCAGCAGGCTCGCCGGCAGCTTCACCATGCGCACGATGAAGAAATCCCGCCGCCGGTTGCGCGAGAAGTCGCCGATCGTCCGCCGTTTGTCCTCCCACACGCGCATCCCGCGCTCGTTGTAGAGCCTCGCCTCTTGCGACAGGTTCGTCTCCCACTGCTTGCGGTCGTTGAGCTGCGAGAGGAAGTTTTCGACCTCGCAGTAGACGATCATCGGGTGCTCGCGGCCGGCGATGAACCGCGCCGGCTCGATCGGCTCGTACAAGCCGAATCCATCCACCTTGCTGCAGATGGCGATGGTCGCGATGCGGAGGTTGCCCTGCCAGCGCAGGCGCTCGCCAAGCTCGACGAATGGCCGGACCTTCGCCGCCAGGAGCATGTTGTCGTTGCCGCGGACGGCCGCGCGGAAATACGCCAGGGCGTTGACGATGCTCGACAGCAACTCGCGGTCCTCGCCGCTGAGGGTTGCGAGACCGTCGGGCATCGGAGCGGGCTTGCCATGCAATAGAAGCAGGAGCTGATAATCGAGCTGGGCGGCGGCGTCGCGAGGAAAGTCGCGCGACTGCCGCGTCAGGTCTTGCTCAAGCTGATCGGAATTGCCTGAGCGGGCGGCCGGGGGAGGCGCGGGCTGCGTGGCCGGCGGCGCGATCGACGGATCGGCGCTCCCTGGCGCGATCGCCGCCGGGCGATTGGCGCCGGTGTCGGTTGCCGGCGGAATCCTTCGGGCTGGGATACGGCCCCTCGCGGCTTTGCGGCGGCCCCAGTTCCAGTTGCACCGGCGCTTTGAGCCACGTCATATCGGGGAGGCTCGGATCGACCGGCGGGCGCACGATGTTCACGCTGCGCGTCGGTTGCGTCGCCGCGCCGCCCGCAGCGCTGCGCTGGGCCAGACTCGCCTCGATGGCCTGCGCATATGCCGCCATCTTGCTGGCCATGGGCTCGGCCGGCCGGGTGGCGGGGACTTGAGTATCCGACGGCTGGGTCGCCGCGAGATCGGGCTGCGGCGATGATTTGCCCGCGCGGTGAAAGAGACTGCACGCGCTGAGCGCGAAGGCTACGACAATCAACAGGAAGATGCGGGCGGGCATGTTCACTCCATCCATGGAGGCACAGCCGACATCCGTGTCGGAGGAATCACACATAACATATTATCGGACGAAGGCCGTTGCAAGCGAGACTGCAAATGATGTCTACTGTTTCACAAACCACCCCTTGGCCGTCGGCTCGGTCTTGAGGAATTTGAGCAGCATCTCGGCCACCTTCTGTTGGCCCGACCGGCTGGGGTGGGTGCCGTCGCCGCCGAGGTCTTCGGCTTTGAACACCACATCGTCGCCCTCGCGGCCCTTGGTGCCATTGGTCCACAGGTATGGTCCCCACAGCGCCAGCGGCGATTTCACATCGCCCTTGGCCGGGTCGTAGTTGAGCTTGGCATCGCCCTTGATCTGGTCCTCAATGGTCCATCGCACGGCGAATGCGCCCTCGTAGGAATAGGGCTCGGGGTTCAACTGGGTCACGGCGTAGCCAGCGTAGATTCGGCTGGAGAGGTAGGCCAGGCGCACGTTGGGATAGCGCGCCTTGGTCAAGGCGAGGATGGTCTCGAGATGGCCCTGGAGCACCTTGGCGTGATCGGGGAACTCGCCGAGTCGTGCCGGGCCGATCAACGCCTGCTTGACCCAGACCACCTGCACCTGCCGGGGCGTGACGCCGGCCGCCTTGATGCGGCGATCCGCCTCGTCCCAAACAGGATTGTTGAACCGGCCGGGATTGCTGGCGCCATTGGTCCATGCGGCGGCGTCTTTCCCGCCCTGGGCCGCGTCGACGATGACCAGCTTGGTGGACTTCTCCGGATCGACATCCGCGATCTGCTTGAAGCGGGAGAATTCCTGCGTGGTGTTGGACATGCCGATGGACATCAGCACGATCTTCCCATCGGCCGATGGTTTGCCTTCTGAATCAAGCGGCGCGATGCTCGCGGCGGCGGCCGCCGCGGCCTTGGCATGAGCTTCCGGAGGCTGATTCCTGCCGCCGCCATAGAGCCCGCCGTCGAAGTCCTTGTACTTCTCCTTGAGCTGCGGAAGAGGGACGAGGTTCGTCGAACTCCTGCCCGGTGATCGCGGGCTTGCCGGCCATCGGGCCTTGTCCGGGCTGCGGCGCGCCTGGCGTTGATTGCGCTGCTGCATCGCAGTAAGACAGATCATCCCCAGGACCAGGGCACACAGGCCAAGTTGCATTGATCGGGTTTGCATGGGCACTCCTCATGGAAGTTCGGTGCCGCCGGTGCCCTCACCGGCGGAAGACCAGCGGCGAGACGCCGCTGCCACTTTTCCGCCAGTGAGTGTACTGGCGGCACTTGCACTATTTCGCGTCCGGTTTCCCCAGCGTTTCCAGCAACCGGTCCAGCACTGGCTGGGCCTCCTGGAACTTCTCCTGGTCGATCAACGGCTTGAGTTCCTCCATGATCGGCCGGATCGCCGACAAATCCCGGCCATCCTCCTGGGCCTTGCGAAGCCGCTCCTGCATCTGCTCCATTTTGGCCCGAAACTCCTCCGGTGGCGGCTTGCGGTTCGCGCCTCCTCCATCATCTTCTGCCGCAGTTCCTTCGCCCTGGCAAGCTGATCGGGCGTGAGCTTGTTCTTGATCGCGATGGACATGGTGAGCTGCGCTTCTTGATCTCGCGCTCGGCATCCAGCACCTTGTCGAGCTGGGCCAGGCACTTCTCGGAATCGGGGCGATCGGCGCTGAGCAGTTCACCCATCGCCCCCATCTCGCGCTGGAGATTCTTCTGCAAGTCGCGGAACTGCGCCTGCGTGGTCTGGAGCTGGTCCTTGATGAACTCGACCTGCTCGTCGCTAAGGGCCTGCAAAGAAATAAACTGAACAAATTCACGGTCGTGGTGTGACTTGGTAGTTCCATTCTCCGTGGAATCGTTCCGGCTTGAGCTTGAGCCGGGACAGTTCCTCGTCGGTCACTTTCATATGGGTTTCGTACTGATTGGTATCCAGCGCCGCTTTGACGACCAGGCCCGACCTCGTCCTGGTCCCAGCGATCAGGCTGACGATGGCCTGATGGCTCACCAACGGCCGGCCCCGCCAGTTCTGCGTAATGAAGCTGAAGAGCCGATGTTCGATCTTGTTCCATTTGCTGGTGCCGGGCGGGAAATGGCAGACCTTCAGCCGCAGTCCCAGATCATCGGCCAACTGCTGCAAGGCCATCTTCCACAATCGGCTGCGGGAACTGTTGCTGCCGCCCCCGTCGGCCGTGATCAGCAGTTGCGTGGCGCGCGGGAAGCGGCGGCTGCCCATCTCCCGCCACCATCGCCGGATGCTGTTGGCCGCAAACTGCGCTGTGTCGTGGTCGATGCCCACACTCACCCACCCCTGGTTGTTGAGGATGTCATAGACGCCGTAGGGAATGGCCTTGCCCAGCGTCGGGTCCAGAAAGTCATGAACGCGGACGGGCTCGGGCTGGCCCTGCGGATGCCATTCCCGTCCAGCATTCTTGAAATCTCCCACCAATTCCTTCTTTTTCGTGTCTACCGAGATCGCCGGCTGGTTGCCAGCCAGGAAGCGCCCAACCGTGTTGTTGATGTACTGGAACTGGGCGTTGCGGTCCGGGTGGCCGGCGCCTTCGCGGGTTTTGGAGTTGGCCTGAAGGCTGTAGCCGGCCTGGCGCAGCAAAGTCGCGACGGTTGGGGCGCTGACCGGGTGGCGTTGGCGGGTCAGCTCATCGGCCAGACGCCGCGTGCTCTTGCACGTCCAGCGCAGCGGCGATTCGGGATCGCCCCGCGTGGCCGGGTCAATCAGCAATTCCAACGCAGCGATCAGGTCCCGGTCCGTCTGCGACAGCGGCCGGCGGCCCCCGCCAGGCCGACGTACCCGCATCGCTTCGGCTTGACGAACGGAGGCCGGCAGCTCCAGTTCATGCAGGCCAGCCGTGATCGTCGTGCGTGACAATCCGCTGGCGTGGGCTACGCGGGTGACGCCACCCCAGCCCAGCTCCCGCGCTTCGGCCGCTGCCCATTGTCTTCGCATCCGTTCGTCCATCTCCGGCGCGAGTGTACAGTACATCCGACGAATCCGTTCGATCGCTCGTGCATCCTGCATCTATCCAAGATCGGGAAGGCACCGGCGAGTGTATCAACAATTGTCCAGTTTATTATTTTGCAGGCCCTAAGCCCCAGCTCCTGCTGCTTCTGCATGAGCAGCTCGGGCGGGATCAGGTTCTCGCCGATGGGGTCCACGCGGCCGGGGCGCTGGGCGAGGGCCGTCGTCGCGTACAAAGAGGAAATGCCGCAGAACAGAAGGATGATCGTGCGATACATAATGGATCTCCGTTTGCAGTATCTGAAGCGGTAGCGGAAGCGTCAGCGTCACGATCGCCCGCGCTGGCCAGTAGCTTACTCGCCCGGACCCGTCTAATGTATGACACGCCACTTGGACCGGACGAGTCCCAACGGGTTGTAACGGCGCAGGGCCGATGCGTCGTTGCGCCAGCAGTTGCGGCAACCGGCCAGTTGGCCACGATTTTCACGGATCTGCCTGCGGAATTGGCGATAGCGCGGCCCGTTCCAGATCGAGCGGAAGTCTTCCTTCAGAACATTGCCCAGCACGTGGTACTCGCCGGTGAGATAGCAGCACGGCAGCACGTTGCCCCTGGCCGTAATGTAGGTGGAAAACCACGGAATGAGGCACGGGCCGGTCTGGAAGATCTCTTCAGCCGGATGCACAGCCTGCACAGCGCCGCGCCAGCGTTCGAGGAAGGTGCGCTTCCGCGGGTCGTTGCATTGGGGGATGTCCCGTTCCAGGGCATCCAGCGCGTACGACAGCTCGTGGGGCGTCGGCAGCACGCGGCGTTCGTCGGTATCGCCCAACTGGTAGTCGATGACCGGAATGAGCGAGAAGTGGTCCAGCAGGCCCCATCGGCTCAGGTACCCGAACATGGCGTCGTAGTCCATGAGGTTCTTGGCCTGCAGGGCACAGAGGATGCGGATTTCCACCGTGCGCCGATCCACCTTGGCGCAGAATGCCTCGAAGATCTCCAGGCAGGTCTCAAAATTGGCGTTGGTGCTGATGCCCTCAAAACTCTTCTTGGTGGCCCCGTGCATGGAAAAGGTCAGGATGCTGGGCGGACACTGCGCCACCTGCTCCAGCGTCGCTCTCTTGACCGACATGTTGGACGGCATTTGCGTGGTGATGCCACGCTGGCGACAGAGGCGGAGGATGTCCCCGATGGCCGGGTTCAGAGCGGGTTCGCCCAATCCGTTGAGCGTGATGTAATAAGGATCCACGTCATCGACCAGCCGCTTGAACGTGGCGTAGTTCATGTCATTGGTGAGCCGGTAGCTGACGTTCTCCCGGGTCAGCCGGTTGCACATGATGCAGTTGAAGTTGCAGCGGTCGGTCACCTCCACCTGCAGGCGCACGGGCGAGCAGGACGCCGCCACGTTGTCGCCGTGAAGCATCCCCATCAGCACGCGTAGCCCTTTGTCGAGGCGGGGAAGGATCGTGCCCGGGCGGGCGCCGAACACATTCCGGAACTCCTGCCAATTGGCGCGAATCCAGGCCGATGCTCTGCTCATGGCGGAATTCCTCCGAGCCAGCGCGGGTTTACGGACGGCCAAAGCGGGATCCGTTCTCTCAGGCCAGAGAGGTCAATCTAGTACGAGCCAACGCACTCGTCAAACCGCTTTTCGCAATGCCAATCTCCACTTGTTCACTTTGCTCGCCGGGTAATGGAAGGCTCCGTCTGCTGGAAATGCTGCTCGATCTTGCGCCGAGAAAATCCGCGCTGCGCCTCAACTGGTCGATGCCCTCCACAAAGAAATCAATCCCGCCCGCGCTGTCTGGATTGCAGCGCATCGACAAGCCGGTCCTCCAGCAGCGCCACTCCCGCCTGATTCAGGTGGTACTCGGTATTGTAAAGGCATTCCGTGCCAAACGTCGTCTGCGAGACCCCCAACAGCACCGACGCTCCGCGTTTGCTGGCGAAACCCAGCCACTTCTGCTCCGCCTGGGCAAAGCTGTCGGGCGACTGCTGCGGGTCGGCGATGCGGATGGGCGGCATCACGGATAGGTGCGCGCTGGCCTCTTTGCACCGCCGGCTCAGCAGGTCAAAGCCCCTAGCCGCACGGCTCGTCACCAAGTCCAGATCCGCATCGCCGGATGGCGGCTTGCTGAACCTGATCTTCGCGACAGGGACTTGGCCCGACGGCGGCCGGACGGCGAGATTCCCGGCCGTGTCGTAGGCGCCGGTCTCGTACACGCCAACTTCGTGCGTCGCCGGCTGTCGCGCTATCATCCGCTGAAACCTAAGCAGGAACCAGAACTCCAACTCGCTGATCGTCCCGTACGCGCGGGCGCGAGCCAGGTGATACTGCCGCATCGGGAAGGCGCGAAGCTTTGGCTCAAGATCGCTGCCGTGCGAGATTGCGTAGTCATACCGCAGATTGTCGTTGTCAACGCGGCCGTGCTCGGACCTGAAGTGCGACCACTCCGGCACATAGACAACCGTATCGCCCGCCCGCACGATCTTCGCCGCCTGCTCGGCGATCAGATCGGCGCCGATCCCCGCGTGCAGCCCGTAGTTGATCACCGGCTGGCCGAGCCGCCTCTCCAGCGATCGGGCGTCGATGCCGAAGAGCACGTTGCTTCCGCCGACGAAGATGACCTTTGGCGCTGCGATCGACATCGCGTGCGCATCCACGCGACGGTTTACCTCCAGCACCCAATCCGCGGTCGTCGTGATCCGACCGCGAAACAGCGTGCTGAAGCCCAGGAGCAGCGGCAGCAAGGCCATGGCCGCGGTGAACGCGGCGCACAGGCGTGGCCTTTCATCGGGGGCCGGGTTTTCGCGAATGTCAGAACTCATAGTAGAGGAACTCCGGCGTCACGAGCTGTCCCAGCAGGAAGAAAACGGCCACCGCCATGATCGCGCCGCCCGCAAGCATCCACGGCACCGTCGGCCTATAGCGGCCCTCGAGCCGGGCCGTATTCGGCGCCAGCAGCGCCAGGGCCATGCCGACTACCATGAATGGCAATGCCATGATCAGCGCGGAATCGCGGCTCACCAGCGAGGCGCCATGCCCCGCAAGGTGCTGGAACATGTGCCGGGCGTGGGACAGCGATGGCGAGCGGAACAGCACCCAACCCGCCACGACGGCCGCCTGCGTCAGCGCCCAGCCCAGCGGCGCGGGCAGGGGCATGCGAAACCGACGCGTGAGATGGTATGCCGCCAGCGCGATGCCGTGAAGCGCGCCCAGAGCATGTACGTCCAGCCCGCCCCGTGCCAGATGCCGCCCAGGAGCATCGTGATCAGTAGATTGCCCGCGGTGCGCCACTGGCCGCAGCGCGAGCCGCCCAACGGGATGTAGACGTAGTCGCGCAGGAACCGCGACAGCGTCATGTGCCATCGCCGCCAGAAATCGGCGATACTCGTGCATTTGTACGGCGAGTCAAAGTTCCACGGCAGGCGGATGCCGAACATCAGGCTCAGCCCGACCGCCATGTCGGAATAGCCCGAGAAATCGAAGTAAAGTTGAAGCGTATACGCCATCACACTTGCCCAGGCATTCACGCAGCTCAGCGACGCGGGGTTGGCGAAGCCCGCGTCGGCCAATGGCGCCAGTGCGTCCGCGATGACGACCTTCTTGAACAGCCCGATGGCCGTCACGAACAGCCCGCGAGCCACGCTGTCCGACGACATCCGCGGATGCTCGAATTGCGGCATCATCTCGCTGTGATGGATGATCGGCCCGGCCATCAGGTGGGGGAAAAACGTCACGAACAGCAGGTAGTTCCCGAACGAAGTGAGGGGCGCCCGGCCATTCCGGCGATCGACCAGGTAGGCGATCTGGGTGAAGGTGAAGAACGAGATGCCCAGCGGCATGGCCTTGCGCACGAGGGGCGCGGCGATCAACCCAAGATCATGGGCGACCTGCGAGGCGAAGGCCGAGTACTTGAACCAGAACAGCACGAGCAGGTTGGCCGCGATGGCCAGCACAAAGCACGCGCGGGACAGCTCGCTGCGTTTGCCGATGAATCGCGCTGCGACGAAGTTGACGCACGCCGAGCCGACCAGCACCGGCAGATCGCCCGGCCGCCAGAACCCGTAGAACACCAGCGACGCGGCCGTGAGCGACCCCAGTGCGACCGCGCCCATGCGGGTGCGGCGCAACAGGTCGTAGACCAGCCAGGCGATCGGCAGAAATATGAAGATGAACTCTGGCGAGGAGAAAACCATGCTCCGATTCCTGCCCGGAAGCCCGTAGCGGCTCGTCGGCGTGCATCATCGCAGACGTTTTCCACGCTGTCCAACCCAACAGCATTCGAATGCAACCACGCGGCAACGTGGCCTTCATCTATTGGAAATGCTCGTCGATCTTCCTCCTCAGGAAATCCGCACTTCGCCTCATCTGCCCGATGCCCTCCACGCCGTCCTCGATGCTGATCCAGCTCGAAAAACCGACGTCCGCGAGGATGGAGAAAATCCGGTCGTAATCGTTCATCCCTTTGCCGATCTCACCATGGCGCAGTCGCCTGGCATAGCCCACCGAATCTTCCTCCCGGCGCAGGTCTTCGACGGTCCCTTCGGCAAGATAGCGGTCGCTGGCGTGCATCGTCAGCACGCGATGCTTCACGCGCTGCAGGAGTTCGATGGGGTCTTCTCCGGCCAGGATCGCGTTGCTCGGATCGTAGTTCACGCCGAAGTCCGGCGAACCGATGCGCGATAGGAGTTCGCAGAACACATCCATCTTCTGGGCGAACTCGGGGTACTGCCAGTAATTGTCCTTGTAGTGGTTCTCGATGACGAGCTTGATGCCGGCGGCCGCCGCGTGCGGCAGGCATAGCTCGATGCACTCGGCCGCGTAGGCGATGCCATCCTCGCGGCTGACTTCCGGCCGGCGCTGCCCCGAGAGCACCCGGCAGAAGCTGCTGCCGAGCGCCTGGGCCATGTCGATCCAGCCCTTCTCGAGGTCCACCTGCCTCCTGCGGAATGCCGCATCGGGATGCGTGAAATCCGGCGAGCAGCAGAGCATCGGCGCTTCCAGGCCGCGGTCCTCCAGCAGTTGCCGCACCGAGGCCCATGCACCGGGGCTGGCCAGTTGCAAGAACCCCGCATAGTTCTCCACGCCGTCCACATCGAGCGTGGCGGCCAGGTCGAACCACTCGCGCAGGGTCATCGCCCCGGTGATGCAGAGCTGGTCCATGAACGCCTTGGGGAATGCGGCGAGCTTGGGTTTCATTGGAATCTCCTTGACTTCTTTCTGAAGCGGAAGCGTCAGCGCCCGCCCCGGGGTCGGCAGGGCGGGCGCTAACGCTTCCGCTTCAGACAACTATCGGGCGCAGCACCGCTTTGGCGATCTGGCCGCCGTGCATCTTCTCGAACGCCTCGCGCCACTGGTCGATCGGCCACACGCCGCCGAGGATCGGCCGGATGTCGAGCTGACCGGTCGAAAGCAGCCGGATGACGCGCTCCCACATCGGCCAGTTGTGGCTGAAGCTGCCGCGCAAGGTCACGGCCTTGGCCACCAGCGGGTCCATCGTACACGCCAGCGGCTCGCGGCCCCAGCCGACCTTGCTGATCCAGCCGTTGGGCCTCACCACGTCCATTGCCAGCTTGAGTGTCGACGACACGCCGGCCGCGTCGATCGCGCCATCGGCTCCGAGACCGTCCACCTCTTTCGCCCATTGGGCCACGCCTTCGATCAAAGGCGTGCAGCCGTATCTGCGGGCGATCTCCAGCCGCGTGCGGTCCTTCTCCAGCCCCACCATGGTCACCTCGGCGCCTTGCAGGCGCGCGAGCGCAGCGCACAGCAGGCCGATCGTCCCCGGCCCGAAGACGACGATGCGATCGCCTGGCTTGATCGATCCGTGCTCCACCACCGCGCTGTAGGCCACGCAGCAGGGCTCGGTCATCGCGGCGATCTCAAACGGCACGTTGTCCGGCAGCCTGTGCAGGCAGCGCGCGGGCACGCGAACGAATCGCGTCATCGCGCCGTCCAGGCCATAGCCGAAGCCCTTGCGCGACGGGTCGAGGTTGTACAGGCCCGAGCGCGACATCGGGCCATCGGGGTTGATGATGGCGGCCGTCTCGCTCACCACGCGCTGGCCGGGCTTCCAGTTGCTCACTCGTGCGCCGACCTCGCGCACGGTTCCGGCGAATTCGTGGCCGAGGACCACGGGATAGTTGACCGCCCAGCTATGCGTGCCCATCCACTGGTGCAGGTTGCTCCCGCACACGCCGACCCCGCCGACCTCCAGCAGCACATCCTCCTCTCCCAATGTGGGCTTGCTCACTTCTCGCAGCTCGACGCTACCGGGGTCCTTCGCGAAATTCACAACGGCCGGGTAAGTCATGTCATGCTCCGATTGTCGCTGTGGCGCGCCATCGTTCTTCATCGACTGCGGTAGATTATGATGCCTGTCCGTCTGAAGCGGAAGCGTCAGCGCCCGCTCACGAAGGGCGGGCGCTGACGCTTGGCGCTTCAGACATTGTACCGACCGCCGGTGAGGGCACCGGCGGCACTGCCAGAAAGACATCATGAGCAATATGAAACCGCTCTGGAAATCGTGCATCGCGGCCGTGGCATGTCTGATGTTGGGCGCCTCCGCCCATGCGGCCGGCGTTGTCTCTCATATCAACGTCACATCCGACAAGGCCGAGGATGTCTCCAGCCCCGAGGCCTGGAAGAAGTCCTACATCAAGGAAGGCATGAGCGATCAGGACAAGGCCATCGCCATCTGGAAGACCTTCGTCAAGTATCGCCATCAGACCGAACCGCCCAACGAATTTTTGCAGGGCGAGGCCAATGTCCACGATCCGCTCAAGACCATCAACGTCTATGGCTACGGCATGTGCCGCTGCGCATCATCCGATGTCGAGGCCATGGCCCGCTACATCGGCTTCATCGCCCGCGGCCGGATTATCCGGCAGCACAGCGTGCCGGAGATCTGGTACGGCAACGGCTGGCATCTCCTGGACTGCTCGCTGATGAGCTACTTCTTCAACAAGGCCGGGCAGATTGCCAGCGTCGATGAGATTCGCGACAGCATCATGGCGTGGCACGCCAGGAACCCGGGCTATCGGTTCAACGATGCCAAGCTGCGTGAGTTCAGCAAGAACGACGGCTGGAAGAACGGCCCGGAAGTGCTGGCGACCTGCCAATACTACGAGAAGGATGGCATCAACGCCGCAGGATGGCACGGCTGGTGGTCCAATGTTTCCGAGTACGACTACAAAGAGACGGGCCCGAAGATCGCCGGCCCCGATGGCAAGACGACCACGGCCGTCTACGACTACGGCGGCACGATGGGCTATCAGGTCAACGTGCAACTCCGCGAAGGCGAGAAGCTCACGCGCAACTGGTTCAACAAGGGCCTGCACGTGAACATGAGCGAGAATCCCGGCCTCGATGTCTGAAGGACCGCAACGCGCTGGGACTGCAACGCAAGCTGGGCGATCTGGCGCCGGGCGCGTCGGCAATGGAACGCTCGAATACGTCGTGCCCGTGGCCGACGGCAAATATCGTCTGGGCGCTCTGACGGCGGACAATCTCGACGCCAAGACCATTCGCGTGGCCGATGCCGCCAAGCCCGGCGTGCTCGTTATCCGCATGCCGAGCAGCTACGTCTATCTCGGCGGCGAGATGTCCTTCAAGCCCGTCAGCGGCGCTGGCGGCAGCATCGCCGTCAGTTTCAGCGACAACAATGGCCTGGATTTCCGGCCGCTGGCCAAGATCGACGTAGCGGGCGAGCAGAAGATCGACCTGAAGAAATATATCTTCCGTCGCTATGACTACCGGGTGAAATTCGAGTGTACCGGCGCTGGCACCGGCCTTGACGCGCTGGCCTTTACCCACGACATCCAGCACAGCCAGGCGCCGCTGCCCATCATCGTCGAAGGCGACAACAAGATCGCCTTCGCCGCCGGCCCGCAGGAAGGCACGATCACTATCGAAGGCAACACGGACCCCGAAGCGGTGGCCGGCGGAAAACAGCTCGCCTACACCGACTTTCATCCGACCCTCAGCGGCATGGACAAGCAGAACCTTCGCGTTGGCGAGAGCGGCAAGGGCGAGGTGATCTTCCCCGTGACCGCTCCCGGCGACATCACGCGAATCCGCATGAGTCTCCACTGGCGCGCCCGCGATGCCAGGGACAATCTGGAGATCTTCGCTTCCTTCGACAAGGGCGCGAGCTGGAAGAGCATTCAGAAACTCGGCCAGGGCCAGCCGGCCAACGGCGCCTATTTCACCTTCAGCGGCGTGCCCGCGGCGGCGAGGGATGCGCAGATCAAGATTGTCGGCAGCAAGCGGAACACCGTGTGCATTTTCGACATGCGCATCGACGTGGACTACAAGGAGCCCAACGGCGGCTTCGCGCCGGTGAAGGTCACGTATGTCTGGACCGAGGCCGGCCAGGAGAAACGCGAAGAGCACATCTGCGCCACACCGCAGGATGCGTGGACGATCAAGTGCGCCAGGGCGCTGTGGCCAGGAGCTACAGCGTGGAACTCGCAAAGTAGCTGCGCCGCCAATAAATCCTCCTGTTGTGCGTATTAAGGTGGGGCAAAATGCCCGGCCCGAGGAAACTGCATGCGCATCTGCCTTTGCGTTCTCATTTCTCCTTTTCTGTTGTTCCCTGGCCTGGCCATGGCGGGCCATCATCTCGCCGATTCTTCCGACCAGGGCGAAGTCGATGTCTTCGACCTCAATCGCATCTGGACCATTCACCTCCGTGTGACGGCCGACGGCTGGCAGAAGATGCAGCCGATCCGCGCCACGCCGCTGGCGCCGATTCTCGCCGCGTGGAACCTGCCGCCCACCCGCTCACCGGCCACTCAGACGGCCGTCCCGCCGCGCCATCGCGCCACTCAGGAGGGAGAGCGCCTGGCGGCCAACGCCTTCGGCTATGAATACGCCTATGTAAAAAGCACCGTCGAAATTGAAGGCGAAACCTACCGCGACGTCGGCCTGCGATTCAAAGGCAATTCCTCCTACAACGCCGCTCTCACCACTTACAAGAAGCCCTACAAGCTCGATTTCAACCGGTTTGTCGATGGGCAGAAGCTTCACGGCATCGGCACTTTGAATCTCAACAACAACGCCTACGACCCGTCGAACCTGCGCGAAACGATGTCCTATATCCTCATGCGCGAGGCGGGCATCCCGTCGCCGCGCACCGGCTTCGCATTCATCTACCTCACCATCGAAGGCAAGTGCGAGAAGGAATTCCTTGGCCTCTATACGATCATCGAGGAAGTGGACAAGACATTCCTCAAGGACCATTTCAAGTCGGCCAAGGGCCTGATGCTCAAGCCCGAGCGCATCCGCGCCTTGGCCTACCTCGGCGAGAACTGGGCCAGCTATGTCGAGCGCTACCGCCCGAAGACCGACGGCACCGAAGCCACGCAGCGCCGGATGATCGGCTTTCTCGACCTGATCAACAACGCCGACGATGAGACGTTCGTCAGCCTCATCGCCTCCTATCTCAATGTCGATGAGTTCCTGCGCTACGTGGCCGTCGAGTCGCTCATGGGCAATCTCGACAGCGTGCTCACCACGGGCCACAACTATTATCTGTATATCAACCCGCACGATGGCCGGGCCTGGTGGATGCCATGGGACATGAATCTTTCGTTCGGCACCTTCACCAGTACGGGCTCGCCCCAGCAGACCGTGGCGCTGAGCATCTCGCATCCGTGGGCCGATCCCAACCGGCTGCTGGATCGGCTGATGGCCATCGACATCTATCAGCGGGCTTTCATGGAGCACGTGCGCGAGCTGGCCACCACCGTCTTTGCGCCGGCCAAGGTGCAGGCGCAGATCGATTCATTCGCGCCGATCCTCGCTCGCGCCGAGAAAGTCGGCACAGTCGCCGCCAAACCCGGCAGCCCCGCGACTCGCCCGGCCAGCGGCTGGGGCGGACGCATCGTTCCGGATATCCGGCAGGCCGCTGCTGCCCGCATCGCCTCGGTCCTGGCCCAACTTGATGGAAAGGACGACGGTTACGAGCCCGCCTTCCGTCGAGGCGGCTTTTTCGGCGCTTCGGCGCACGGCGCGGGCAGTCCCCCAACCTCGCCGACCTTGCCGCCACGATCATCCGCGCCGCCGACACGGATGGCGACGGCACGGTCTCGATGGCCGGACTCGCCGACGGCATCCGCACGTTCTGTCAGCCGATTTCCAAGGAGCAAGACGGATTGCTCAGTGAGAAGGCCCTTGCCAGCGCGCTGTCCGCCGCGTTGCCCTCGCCGGCGCCAGCCGCGCCGGCCCTGCCGCAGCGGCGCCGAGTGTTCCAGCGTGCCGCGCCGCCCACGCCGGATCTCGCCGCGACGCTGGTGAGTTCCGTGGTCCGCGAGATCGACGTGCGCAAGACCGGCCGGATCAGTGTCGAGCAGATCATCGCGCTGACCGAGCGGCTGTTTCGCGAATGCGACCGCGACTGGGATGGCAAGCTGGACCAGACGGAATTGACGGAGCTTCTGCAGCGACTGTCGGCGGGGAATCCGTAGCGAATCTGAGATTTGAGATCTGAGATCTGAGATTTGAGATTTGAGATTTGAGATTTGAGATTTGAGATTTGAGATTTGAGATTTGAGATTTGAGATTTGAGATTTGAGATTTGAGAATCTGAGATCTGATATCTGAGGTATCTGAGGTCCGTAATACTCTTCGCTTCGCTGCTTCAGGCACTTGGTCCTGGCGCCCGTCTCTGTTAGAATGTCTCGGCGCGCAACGCGCGGGTGTGATTGGCCGGCACAGTGAAAGCTGGTTTCTGCCGGCGTTCTTTTGATCGGGCATCGGGCATATGTCGCTCCAACAGCTTCAGGAAACGCGGTTCGAGTACAAATACATCATCCCGGAACACACTGCGTTCCAGGTGCGGGACTTCGCGCGAAGCTATCTCGTTCCCGATCCTCACGCCCATCCCATCAGTTACGATTATTGCATCCACAGCCTCTACCTCGACGATCCCGGCCTGGCGCTGTACCGCGCCACCATGACCGGCGTGAAGAACCGCTTCAAGCTCCGCATTCGATATTACAACAACGACCCCGATAGCCCGCTCTTTTTCGAGATCAAGCGCCGGGTCAACGACGCCATCCTCAAGCGCCGCGCCTCCATCCGCCGCGAATCGTTGCAGGCGTTGCTGGATGGGCACTGGCCCCACCGCACGGACCTGGCCGACCCGACCGAGGGCCGCGGCCTTGACGCCGCCAGCGAATTCTGCAACCTGCGCGGCCGCATCAATGCCCTGCCTCAGGTCATCGTTTCCTATATCCGCGAGGCCTGGGTCACCGAGGAGAACAACTCCGTGCGGCTCACCTTCGACCGCAGCCTTACAGCCACCAAATGGGACGGGCGCTGCCTGGCCAACGAGGTCTTCCACGGCGGCCTGCGCCCGCGCGTCGGCGGCGTCGTGCTGGAGTTGAAATTCACCGGGCGATTCCCAAACTGGATGCGGGAGATGACGCAGGCCCTGAACCTGCGCCGTGGCCAGATGGCCAAATATACTCGTTGCATTGAAGCGATGCAGGCGGGCCCATTGGCGGCCCACCCGATCCTAACCGAGGCTTACGTATGAGTGGCTGGACCGAACTTTTCACCGACGGCGACGCCAGCGCCTTCTCCGTCGGCCCGCAAACGGCGCTGATGATGCTCCTTCTGGCCTTCTGCATCGGGCACGTCGTCGCGTGGATCTACATGTGGACCCACACGGGCCTGTCCTATTCGCAGATGTTCACCGGCTCGCTGCTGGCGCTGCCGGTGATCGTGTGCCTGGTCATGCTGCTGGTCGCCGGCAGCATCACCATCGCCCTGGGCCTGTTCGCCATCATCGCCATCGTCCGCTTCCGCAACGTCCTGAAGGACACGCGCGACACGGTCTTCATACTCTGGGCCATTGTCGAAGGCATCGCCGTCGGCACCACCCACTACACCACCGCCATCATCGGCTGCGTGTGCGTGGGGGCGATGTTCCTCTACATGCGATTCACTTCCTTCGGCGGCCGGCAGCGCTACGACGTGATCGTCTCGCTCATCTGGACCGGCGGCCTGGCGCGGCTGCACGAGCTCAAGAACGTGCTCTATCGCCACAGCCTTCGGCGCAGCTCGCCAGCCAGCGCGACCTGGACGAGGACAACCTCGACCTGTCCTACCGCCTGGAGCTCCGCGACCCCACCCGCAGCCGCGAACTCATCGCCGAGCTACAGAACACGCCGGGCACCTCGCGCGTCTCGCTTTACCATCGTGAAGACGAATCGGAGATCTAACACGTGCAAGATCGCATTCCCATTCCGTGGCGGCAGCAGTGGCGGTGGATTCGCTATCGCGTGCTGCCGTTCCTGAGCCTGGTTATCTGCCTGGTCGCCGTCGTCTGGCTGTGGTCGCTGCAGCGCAGCGTGCCGCACTGCCTGGGCGAAGTGCGCGCCCGCCAGGCGCGCCATCAGCGCACGCGACGGCACCCTGCGCATCATGCCGCATGGCGCAATACACGGAGGTGCGCGCCGGCCAGATCATCGCCCGCCTCGACGAGCGGCCCATCCTTCGCGGCATGCAGCGATTGCAGACCGAGCTGGCGCCGCTCCATACCGATCTGCCTCCGCGCGACCCCGCGGCCACGCGACCCGCTGCGACGCAGCCCGTTGGCAATTCGCAGCAACTCGCTGTCGAGATCGAGCACCTGCGCCTGGCTTGGCTGGAGAGCCGCCTGGCCGAGCAGATCGAGCGCGTGAGGATCCTGCACAGCCAGAAGGCCCTGCCGCTGGAACCGATCGGCGCCGCCGTCATCGCCGACAGCGACGAGCCGGACGCGGCGGGCGACGTCGAGGATCAACCCGAACCCGCCGACTCGCTGCGCGACCGGATCAAAGCCGCTCGCGCCCGACTTGAGAAGCTCTCCCCGTCGCCCGAGACCGACAAGGCCCTCGCGGCCGCCCGCTCTGCGCTCGCCTCCGTTGAAACGCGCCTCACCGATCTGGAGGCGCAGATCGAGCAGCTCGACATTCGCTCGCCCATTTCCGGCCGCGTCACCCTTGTCCACCAGCGCCCGGCCACAGCGTCCGCGCCGGCGACCACATTATCACCATCACCGGCAAGATCGGCCGCGACATCGAAAGCTTCGTCCGCCAGGACCAGCGCATCACCCCCAGCGAGGGCATGAAGGTGGAGGTGAAACTGCGCACGCCCGGCGGCATTGCGCTGCTGAGCACCATCGAGCGCGTCGGGCCCGGCCTGGAACAGGTGCCGTCGCACCAGCTTCGCGACCACAAGATCCCCGAATGGGGCCAGCCCATCATCGTGGCGATGCCGTCCGACGTCGAGCTCCGGCCGGGTGAACTGGTTGACATCCGCTTCCGTCGGGAATAAGGCTGCAAGGCGGCGGGCAATTGTGTAACATGGGGGCATCCTTTCGCGTGATGAACCATCCCGAGCGGATGTGCCGCCAGCGCCCAGAGTGGCAGCGGCGTCCCGCCGCTGGTTCCTCTCCGCCGGTGAGGGCACCGGCGGAAGGGCTTGGCGCTGGCGGCTTATCCTCTGGCTGTTGTTTGTCCTCGCGCTGGCTGCCGTCATTGGTGCGAAGGCTTCCATCCGGCACCACGACGATCTCTGCGCAGCGGCAGCAGCAGCGGCTTGCCGCGCAGGCCGACATGCGCTGGCTTCTGCAGTCTCTGCTGACGGAAAGTCAGGAGACGGTTTCCGATCAACTGCATCTATACCATCCCAGACGCGTTGACGGCTCGCCGAACGCCATCGATATCGAGTGGGACGAAGGCGCCCAGTCGTGGCGGCTCTTCTTCCGCGCCGGCCGGTTTTTCGCGACAACCGGACCGCATCCGCTCAGCGGTGCGCCGGCCGACACGCCCCTGTGGATGCCGTGGCGCACGCGGTGGCAGACCATCGCCCTCTCGCTGGTCATCATCTGGATGCTGCTGGTTCCGATCGTCTTGATTCTCTGGCGATATCGCCGGGCACTGGCGCAGATCATGTTGGCCTTGGCCATCCTCTGCGCCGCGTGTTCATCGCTTGATTCCCGATCCGACCGGCCCCTGGCCATCGAGTTTTGCCAGCCATTCTTCTGGGCGGCTGCTGTCATGGCGGCCCTCAGCATCCTCGTCGGCGCCTGGCCCAACGCTCAGCGGCGGCGGAGCCCATATCCCCTCTGCCACAAATGCGGCTACAACCTCACCGGGAACGTCAGCGGCGTCTGTCCCGAATGCGGCACGCCCATCCCGGCCGTAGTCCATGCCAATATTGCCGAGCGATTGGCGGCGATGGATACGCCGCCGCCGGAGCCGGGCGATGAAGCCGCCTGATCGCGACAGGTGCTCCACGCCCGTGCTCCCCGCGGGTAATACCGGTGAACCATCTATTCCTCGAGGACCTCCATGCATCTGCGACATCTCCCGCTCATCGCCATTCTCTGCTCCTGTGCATCGGCCGCCGTTGACATGAAGGAGCTCGACGCCGCGCCGGCCGCGGCGCACGGCGTCCGCATTAACGTCAAGGCCGATTCGTACGAGGCCCAGGTCACGGACGATGGCCAGGTTCGCATCCTCTCCGGTCAGACGGAGCTGATCCGTAACCTGCTGCTCACGCTCAACAACAAGCCGCAGCTCATCAATCAGATCACCCGCCAAGGCGACAGCGTGCAGCTCCGCGCGAAAAGCAACGGCCCCGATGCGCCCGCCATCGCGCTGCTCTTCCTCCCGCAGCGCATCGAGATCACGTTTCCCAATACCGGACTGAAGGGGAAGGACTCCGGGCCAAACTATGAATTGCTCGGCATCTTTGGCGACACAGCGGTCTCGGTGAAGAACGACTTGCTCAAGCAGGAGGATGCGCTGCCGTCCCGGCGCGTTTGCTCGAAGCACATCTTCTCCTTCTACGGCTGGTACGGGCACTATTGGCCGCAGATCACTGTCGGCTATGAGGATGGCCGGACGATGCAGATCTCCGGCATCCACGGCGTGGACTACTACGACCTCTCCGGCCGCGATCCGTATCGCCCCGCCGAGGCCAAATCCCGCCGGGGATACTTCGCGCTCAAGGAGATCGTGCAGGACAAGGACCCCGCGAAGAATACCCGCGTCGCGATCGACATCCCCAAGGCCACGCCATCGGGCGGCGTCGAACCAGCGCCCTTCTTCGCCATCCGACCCGACAAGCCGCGCGGCGTCTTCTACGAAAACGAGCCGGTCATCTATCAGCTCGACTTCGCCAAGGACTACATGCCCGACGGCAAGTGGCGGCTGGACTGGAAGCTGGTCGATCATCTCTCGCAGCCGGCCGGCGGTGGCGCGGCCGACATCGCCATCGCCGATGGCAAGGCGACGCCTGCGGCCATCACCATCCCCTGCGGCTCAATGGGCTATTTCCGTGGCCAATTCGAGCTTCATCGCGAAGGCGGCAACTCCGCTGCCGGATGCACGAGTTTGCCTTCGGCGCATCCGGCCGGAATTCCCGGAGCTGCGCGAGCTTGATGGACAGCCTAACGTTCAACGGCGAAGTCCTCTGGGCCAACATTCTCAGCATGCGTGGCCTGCGCCTTACGCGCTCCTGCGCGAGGTGTGGCAGAGCGCCCACAAGCCCGATGGCTCCTACGACTGGGACAAGGCCCTGGCCGGCTTGCGACAGGCCATGGAGCTTTGTCGCAAGGGTTCGGTGCGCAGCGTGGTCTCGTTCCTCGGCGCCAACGAGCGTCCGCCGGCCGCCGCCAGTCAGCCCACCGGCGATCCCGAGTTGCGGAAATACCTCACGGAACTGGTGCGCGAATCCGCGAAACTCGGCGTGCATGTCTGGGAACCGATCAACGAGCCCGATCTGGGCATGTCGCAGCAGGCCTACCTCGACCGGTATCTCAAGCCGCAGTATGCCTCGGTGAAGGCCGGCGATCCCGACGCGATCTTCCTCGGCGGCTCGCTCTGTGGCCTGGAGAAAGCTTCGTGGCTCCGCAAGCTCTATGCCCTGGGCGCCAAGGACTACTTCGACGGCGTGTCGTTCCATCCCTACACCGGCCTGGGTTTTCAGGAGATCTACCGCTCGGTCCTGCGCGACTGGCGCGAGGCGATGGCCGAGTCCGGCCAGGGTAACAAGACGCTGTGGATGACCGAATCCGCCTGGCACCGCGGCTGGGCTTTCAACGAATACGTCTACGACCGTTTCAGCGCTTTCCACGAGAGCATGGCCCGCAACGCGGCCATCATGCACCTCAACGCCGAGGCCTGCGGCATCCCGCGCGACCGCATCTACGTCTTCTATCTGACCGAGCACGGCTACAACGATTTCTATCTGATGAAATACAAGGAGCCCACGTCGGCCGCCATATCCATCCAGGTCATGAACGATTGCCTCCGCGATGCCAAGTTCGTGCGTGAGATTCCGCTGCCGGAGGATGGCCATCACCTGCAGCTCTACCGCGACGCCGGCCGGACTGTCGCCATCGCGTATACCGAGGATGAGCCGGCCGAGCTGGCGCTGCTGACCGATGCCGCGCGTGTCACGCTCACCGACATGACGGGCAATCGCAACACGCTTTCGCCGGCCGGCGGCAAGCTCAAAGTGAGCATCAGCGGCGACCCCGTCTATATCCAGCTCGGCGCCGCCGAGAAGATCGAGCCCGATTATTCCGGCCTGCGCGTCCAGCCCAACATCGCGCTACCGACGCTCGGCGCAACCGCCATCGCCTCCAGCAGCGACCCCAAGCTCCCTCCCGCCATCGCCATCGCCGGCGACACATCGGCCTGGTCCAGCGCCTACGCGCTCTGCAAAGAGCACCTCGGCTGGCGCGAGGACAAAGCCGGCGCCGACAAGTTCCCCGACTTTTACGAAGTCCGCCTGCCGCGCCCGGCCGCCATCTCGCGCCTGCGCATCCACCACGACTACGGCGCATGGAGCGCACGCTGCGCAGCTACCAGGTGCAGGCGATGGTCGATGGGCAGTACAAGACGCTCGACGAGGTGAAGGACAACCGCTCGCGCAGCGTCTACGACCACCACTTCGCCGCGACCACGACAGACCGCATCCGCATCAACATCACCGACGTCAATCCGTGCCTCTTCGAGAAGATCGAGTGGATCCCCAAGATCTCTTCCCTCCGGGCCGTCGAAGTCTTCGCCGAACCCGCCGGCCAGGCATCATGCTTCTTCATCCCCGACGCGCTGCGGATTCGCATCGTCGCGCCGGGAGGGAGCGTGCCGGTGCAGCTTCTCATCAAGAACATTCGCGATCAGAAGCTGGATGCCCAAATCCGCCTGACGCTGCCGGGCGGCCTGTCCGCGGAATCTGTTGCTGTGCCCGTCGCCATTGACCCCAACGGCGAAATCGAGCTGACCGTGACCCTCAAGCTCGCGCCCGATGCGCCGAAGGACTTCTCACAGCCGTCGCCGGCGTCTATCAGAACGACCAGCCTATCTCCTCCGGCCAGGTTGCTCGGATAATCTGCTGCAGGAAATCTGCGCCGTCGACGAAATAGGACAGATGATTTTGGGTGGCATGCTCACGCCGGCCGCGAGAGATGTCATTTGCCGAGGGAGCCGGATCGGCCGGCGTGGGCATGCGCGTCGGTGCCTCGGCTGCGCATGCCCACGCCCGGCGGGCAAGCTTCCGGTGCGAAACAGCTTGCTCGCGCCGGACGTGGGCATGCCACCCAACATCTGCGATCGACGCAACGAGCGATTCCAATCCTCACCCGCCAAGCTCCTCCACCACGTCGTCCGAGTCCAGGATCGCGCGCACCTTTGCCATCGCCTCATCGAGAACCTCGTCGGGCGCTTTCCTGATGAACTCGCAGGAGCGATCGCGAAAGTCCACGCTCTTGACCTGGTCGGTCATCGCCACGCTGTCCACCTCCCGGCCGGCCTTCGGGGGCAGGATGCCCTTGGGGATGAGCACGTCAAACGGCCACGGTCTTGTGTTCGAGGTGATCGGGCACACCAGCGCGAACCCCGTCTTCCTGGAAAACGAGCTGCTGGAAAGCACCAGCCCGTAGTGCGGGTCAGCCAGCTCGTGCTCGGCCGACGGCGAGAAGTTGAGATGCACGAGATCCCCGCGGTCTGGAAAATAGGCGTGTCTCGCCACGGCGACCTCCTCTTAGAACGCTTCCCTGCCCGCGCGGCCGGTGATGGCCTCACGGTGGGGATTGCGACCCTTGCACTGCGCCAGCAATGCCGACAGCCTGTATCGCTTGCGCAGGCGCGAACGCGAAGCAGCAGCCCTTGCTTCGATGGTGCCAGGACGACCTTGGTGCCGACCTCAAGCCCCGATTGCTGGGCGATCGCCTTGGGAATCCGTACCGCGCAGGTGTTTCCCCACATCTGAACAGTTGCTACGACTGCCATGGGTTCTCCTCTGTGCTCGTATCTTCAATGATGATACGACCGCAGGGGCACCCCATGCAAGAACCCCGCAACCCGTGGCTCACGAACTGGGCAACCGCAGGTAGTGCCGCCGGTGCCCTCACCGGCGGAAGGGCGAGCCGCCAGCGGCGGCGCTGGCGGCACTTTATCTCAGCACCGCCGCGCATTTCCTGAACATCTCCGCATCCTTCGCCAGCTTTCTCGCCTCCGTGAACTCCGCCAGCGCCTCGTATCGCTTCAGCGGATCGGCCTTGCACGCCCACCAGATCTTCTGCTCGCACTCCGGGCAGAACGCCATCGGCGCCGCATCCGATTCCACCATGTGGTTCGATCCGTTCATGCAGCATTCGTACTTGATGCAATGGAGGATGCCGAACATGTGCCCCGTCTCATGCACGGCCGTCTGCAGCGTCCGCCGCAGGGCCAGGTCATATTCCGTCTGCGGATCGCCGAAGCGGTGCAGCGACCACACGCCCACGCGCTGATCCAGCGTCGCCTCGCCGAATACGAAATTCCACCCTGGCCCTGGCCAGAGGTCCGACGTCGTCAGCGCGATCACCGCCGGCCGCTGCTTAATGAGCATCTCCAGCACATACCCCGATCGAATCTGCTCCGACCCGAACGCCTTGCGCCGCTCACCCGCCGGCACCACATCCAGCGACATGGCCTCCAGCGTCTTCACCGGCAGGTTGTAGAAGATCGCCAGCATCTTCGCCGTCTCGTCGATGAGCGTAAGCTGCCTGCCGGCGAACTGCCCCAGCGGCTGGATGTAGATCATCAGGGCAGAGATATCGTGGCCTCGGGTAAGGAGGGGGTGGTGTGGAGGGGCGGATCGAGGCATTCGACGGCGGGCACGAGAGGCATGGCCGGAACGGGGCTGCTCGGACCAGGCGGAAGCGTGGCCCGCGACGGAGGCGTTGCGGTCGGTCCAATCGCCTGTTGGGGATGATGACTTGCGGGCGCCACCTGCCTTTCCGCCGGGAATCGTGGCCAGTCTGTTGAGATCGACCCTTTCCGCCACGTCCGTCACGCGCTCAAGGGCCGGACCTGATAGGTCCACCGGAACGGCTTGGCCATCGTCTGGTTGAAGTACTCGATGAACGCCAGGACACGCCGCCGCAACTCGTCGATGGATTGGAAGCTGCCCCGGCGCAGCAGCCGGCGTGCCAGGATGCTGAACCAGAATCTCGATCTGGTTGAGCCACGAAGCGTGCCGTGGCGTGTACAGGAACCGGATGCGATGGCTGGGGTCTTCCAGGAACGCTCGCCGGCTCTTCAGGTCCTTGAGCAGGCCCGACTCGCCCTTGACGCCCAGTTCCACCCCCAGTCCACACAACTCGTCCACCAGCCTCACCAACGTCTCGGATTGGTGCGTGTTGAGCTGGTCCAGCACGATGATCCACGCTGCCTGGGGGTCGCTGGCCACCGTCTGGGCCACATGCGCGGCAAAGTCTTCCTCGTGCCGCGTCAACGCCACCGTTGGACAGATTACCTTCCCCGTGGCCACTTCCAGGTTGGCCGTCAGCATCAGCGTCCCGTGCCGAACGTAATTGGCCTCCTGACGCTCCACCTGTCCCGGCCTCATCGGCAGCGTGGGCGCTGCGCGTTCTATCGCCTGCATGCCGGTCTTCTCATCCACGCTCACGAGGTGCGTGCCCAGCTCGTGCATCGCGATGGCCGAGCCGTAGGCCGCGCACACCGCCCCCGACCGCGCCGCAAACTCCTCGGGATGCTGCCGGTCGGGACTGTTCAGCCAATACCGCATCTTGTGCGGCCGCAGGTCCGCCTCCTTTTAAAAAACGCCCCACCTGCCGGGGCGAGATCGACGGCACGATCCCCCGTTTGGCCGCCTCCTCGGCCAACTCCCGGTTCGTCCAGTTCGTCACCGGCCGGCCGCTGTCCGACGGCTTCTCGCAGGCCAACGCCATGATCTGGCAGTACTGCTCAGGCGTGAACTTGCCCGGACACCCGCAGCGATACTCGTCCGAGAGCGCCTGCTCGATCTTCCGGGCCAGGGCCGCCTCATCCCACTGGGCAACGTCCGCTCCCCAAGCCTGCTGGGCCGCCCTGTAGCGGGCTCGCCAGTGTCGCACCAGTTCGCGGGAGCACCCCACCCGAAGGGCGATCCCCACCGAGCCCAGACCCTCGCCGGCCGCCAAGATCACGCGAGCCCGCGTGGCCACCGCCTGCGGACAGGTCTTCCGCCGGACCAGGCTCTCAAGAATGCAACGCTGTGCTTGCGGTAGAACCAACGCGTGGCTGTTCAAGTCTTCCGTGACCATCGCATCTCCTTGTCATCCGTGACTTCATGGAGATCGGCATCACTCGGCATGATACTTCAGCCGCGATGATGTAGATCGTCGTCAGCGCGGCGCTGGGGCCATTGGGATCCGACTTGCGATACTCCTCAAACGTCTGCCCCGGCTCGTTGTGCTGCGCCAGCCAGTCGCTCGAGCCCGGCGGCTTTTTCGCGACGTGCAGTGGCGCGATCTTCGCCGCCGCACGGCGGATCGCACCCAGGTCGGCCGCGCGATCGCTGGCCTTGGGCTTGATCCCCTCGGCTTCCAGAAAGAACACGATGCTCGCGATCCCAACCACCGCGGCCGCCGCCAGGGCAAGGGTGATCTTCATGGCTCCATTGTAACGCCATGTTGCATCCGCATGTTGCATCCGCCCTTGCATCGCCGCGCTTGCAGCATTAGTATTCTTGCCCAGGTGAGTTCCACATTTGGATCAGCCAAAGGAGACGCCATGCGGATCAGGCAGCTCGCGCGGGTGTTGGCGGTTGGGTTGGGCCTCTGTTTCGGCCACGCGGCCTTGGGCCAGGCGACGACGTTCACCGACGGACAGAAGATCGAAGTCCGCGAGGGCGACTCGTGGTCGGCCGCCAGCATCGTCAAAAAGGAAGGCCGGAAATACCTCGTCCACTATGACGGCGCGGAAGCGACGGCCGACGAATGGGTGACCCCCGATCGCATTCGCGCCGCGACGGCGCGGCGCGGGCCGCACCGCGCCTCAGACTGCGCCGGCCGCCGGCGTCGGAGCGACCACGCCCCCGGCCGCCACCTGGACAAACGGCCAGAGCGTCCAGGTCAAGTGGGGCGGCATATGGCGTGACGCCAGCATCGTCCGCCAGGGCAAGGGCTGGTATCTCGTCCAATACGGCCGGAGCCCGTTCAAGGAGTGGGTCGAGCCCTATCGCATTCGTAAAGTCGGCTCCACCGTGGATAATCTCGGCCACTGCCAACCCAACGGCACCGTTCGCAACGACAATGACGCCCCTCCCGACCACGCACCCGGCGAGCCGCCTCTCGGCGCGGAGCGAAAGCCGCCGACCCGGCCGAAGCGGCGGCCGACGATACAACGTACAAAGAAGTTGACCGTTCCGCCGCCCGCCTGCTGGCCCTCGAATCGCCGGGCAAGGCCTGGACGCTGTCACCCGACGCTCCCGAAGCTGCGCCGTGGCAGATTGTCGCGCGCTCCATCGCCCTCAAGGGCGCTGACAACCAGCCCCTCGCCGGCGTCAAGTCTCTCGTGCTTCCTCGTGGCAAGAATGCCTGGGCCTACGCCTGCCACGTCAGCGGCATGTCCTCCCAGGGCACGACCGTGCGCCTCGAACGCCTCGACCTCGCCAACGGCGTCTCCGCCGTGGTCTGGCCGATGAGTTCCAATACCTTCCTGCTGGATGTCAGCCCTGACAGCAAGACCGCGCTTTTCCGCAGCGACGGTTTCGGCGCGGGCAAGAGCGACAAGGTGGCCATCTGGTCGCTGGATGGCGCATCGCCGAAGAAGACGCTGTCGTTCACCCCATTCGGCGGCGATTTCACCACGGCCGACATCAAAGGCGGATTCTTCACCGATGCCGGGCATATTCTCCTGTGGAACGGCAAGGGCGCGCTGAGCCTCTGGGATATCACCGCCAAGCCCATCTACACCGGCCAGATGAATTCCGGGTGCATGCCGGCTCTCAGCGCCGGCGGCAAGTACATCGCCATCAACTCCGGCCAGCGGGCGCTGCTGCTGGAGCCGCTCAGCGGAAAGGTGCTGGCCGAGATGCCCCTCGACATTCCCGTCGGCGCGGCATTCGCCTTCAGCCCCTCGGCGCACGCCTGGCCGCGTGGGCCGATCACGCCCTACACGTCTGGGACCTGGGCAGCGGCAAGGTTGTCAGCGAGTTCTCCACCCCGCCCGATGTCGGCGGCAAGCTGGCCAGTCACCTCTTCGGCGCCGGCCCGAAGCTCGATGTTGTCGCCGAGGGCTTCGCCTTGCTCGACGGCTCCTGCCTGTTGGATTTCGAGCACCGCGTGCCGCTGTGGCAATACCAGCATTCCGGCGAAAATGCCCACGCCGTCGCTCCCGGCGGCCAATACCTGTACGTCTGCCGCGACGACTCGCGCCGGGCCGCCTTCCTGTCGATGACCAGGCTCCCGCATCCCGAGGCGCTGAAGGCCGCCGAATCCATCAAGGCCGACGAAGCGCTCCTGCTCAAGCCGGGCACGAAGGTGTCGCTGCTGGTCGATGTCCCTTGCAGCAACGAGCAGCGCAAGCAGATCACCGCCGCCCTGACGCAGCGCATCAAGGATGCCGGCCTGGTGCTTGAGGAGAATCAGCCCATCGCCGTCCACGCCATGGTCGAACCCGGCAAGAGCGAGGTGCGTGAGTATCGTCGTTTCGGCTCGCCGCGTTTTGGAGGGGGTGGGACGGAGAAGGTGACAGTCACGCCGCAGATCAGCAAAGTCTGCATCGAGGCCGATGGCAGGCGCGCCTGGGAGGTGCGCAAATCCACCACCGCCGGCTTCATGCTCAATCTCAAGCAGGGCCAGACGGCACAGGATGCCGCCAACGAAGCATCCCGCCCCGACACCGCCTTCTTCGATACGGTGCGCGTGCCGGGCTACCTGCCCAAGCCCCGCGATCCCGCCTGGTTCGGCGCATCGCTCCTGACCGAGCAAGGCATCCGCCCGGCCCCGTTGCAGGGAAAACCGCTTGAGCCGGAGCGCAAGACACCCGACGACCCCAAACGCGGGCCGCGCCGTACGACCGCGTGAACACCGCCTGCGATATGTGAGCTGCGGAGCGGCGCAAGAGGATAGCCCACGTCGCGAGCTGCAAAGGCGAGAGACGATCCCGCCTTCGTCTCACCAGCCGCTGCATCGTGTCCGGATCTTCGCAGGCGTAGATCAGGGAATCGTTCACTTCATCGGACGTTGCGACGCCAGGGAAGGCGCCGCGGCTACCGAGGAGACTGGATTGCCCATTTGCATCGGGGCAAGATCCGGGCTATTGCACCGGTCGAATGCGCAGCTCCCGAATGTCGTGCTTCTTGAGCGTGAAGCTGACGCGGTTGTCCTTGACGGGGAGGACCTCGTTCGTCTCGACGTCGGTCACGGCATACGCGCCGCTGAATCCCATTGACGCCGGGTTGATAGTGAGAGTTGTGGGCATATCCTTCTCGGCATAGCTCACGACCGCCGCGACAGCCTGCCGGCTTGGAACGGCATAGACGATCGTCGGCAGGTCCGGATGGTTGGCCGATACCGGCTGCGGCCGCTCGTCCCAGTAGCGCCAGACTTCGAGCTTGGGATCGTCGAGCAGCGCCAGGATCGGATCGAGCAGTGGCTTCCAGACCTGGGGCAGTCGTACAGCCGGATCCAGCTCGTGGACGATGCTGACGGCCGCGTAGGTGCGCTGGGTCCAGCGGTCGTTGCCGAGCTTGCCCCCTTCGCCAAGGAGCACCGGCCAGGTGCCGGCCAGCTCGCCGTTGGTGACCAGCAGGATGTATTCGCGCGGGAAGCGATACTGCACATCGCCCTCGGAGTATTTCCACTCCCAGTCATATTGCACGGTGGCGAAGCCGTGCATGGGGAGGATGTTGGTCGAGGTCATGTGGGGCATGGTGATCGGCCGCATCCCGCGTTCGTTCATGAACTGGAACGTGCGCTTGCAGAGTTGGCGCAGGCCGAGAATTCCGGTGGAAGGAACGATCAAGCCATCGTCGCGCTGGTAAGCCGCCGTCATTTGCGTGTTGAAGGTGGAGGCGACGAACCAGTTGTCCCAGTAGACCCCCTGGTTGCCGCCGATGTCGAAAGATTTGCCATACCACCAGAGGGCGTGGTCGATGTACGAGTCGCTGGGGACGATCTTGATCTCATCGCGCGACTTGCCCGGCCCGACGGTGCGATAATCGGTCATGCCCCATTCATCCTGGAAGGTCTGGAACTCGTCGACGATCTGGCACGCTGCGCGGTTGTAATAGAACACCATCTTCTGGCCAAGATGGCTGCTGAGATTGTGGCGCACGTGCGGGGCCCAGGCGCTCGCGCGATCGCCATAGGGAGCGAAATATCCCTGGCCGCGCTCGACGGTGGCTTTGACCTCGGCCTCGGCGATCTTCTCGCGGTTGCCGCGCTTGATCATCTCCCAGAAGTACATGTCCTTGCCGGCCGGATAGACCGAGCCGCAGTCGCCGAGGGCCAGCCAGTTGATGTCGGTGCCGAGGAGGGCATAGCGGTCGCGATAGTAGCGGTAACGCCAGCTTTGGATTTTCGATTGTTGACTTTCGATTTTCGATTGATTGTTCGTAGTGCGGGCTTCAGCCCGTATCTGCTCTTCAGTCGGGCAATACCTTGGCTTCACTGGCGCTGCCTGGAGGCCGAATGTGATGACGCGCGGCTGGTTCTCCTCGTTGACGGCCACCGGCTTGTTGATCAAGTGTACGCGCATCGTGAGGACATCGCCCTTGCGCACCAGCTCGATGTTCGGCGTCTTGGGATCCCAACTCCACCCCTTGTCGTTTTCGGTGAAGAAGCAGATCCCGCGCACGGGCGAGCCGACGTAGATGTAGGTGCAGAAGTTCTTGGGGAACTCGCTGACGGGGAGCTTGCCGGAATCCCACACGACGCCTTCGCCGGCCGGAATGCGCTGCGTGACGATGGGATTGCGAATTCCCTCGGACATCGCGTGCATCATGGGCGCGGCCGAGTTGAACGAAGGGGATTTCGAGAGTGAGGGCGTCGATGCGATGGCCGCTGGTCGGAGGCACCGTGAGGCTCAGGAGCATCATGCCGTCGATATCCCACTTGCCCATCGCGAGCAGATCGACCACACCGGCGTGAATGGCCGCGGTGGTGTCGGAGCGAGCGCCGAGGGTGCCTTCGACCTTCTGCTCCTTGCCGTCGGCCTGCACGAGATATCGCATGGGCGCGGCCAGGATTGGCTTGGCGATCTTCGTGTGGGCGGAGGTCGCTGTGACCTGATCCCAAAGCCCGACGTTGTTGACCCGGTGCTGGCAGAGGGAAGTCTGAACCGTCTGCCGATCGGCCGCATTCTCAATCTTCAGCGGCTCGAACGGCGGATAGGCATTCGTGCTTCGCCCCAGCTTGTTGTGTTCCCACTCGTATCGCGTCCGCTCAAACGGCTTGATCACCTCGCCCTTGGGCATGCCAGCGCCGACGGCCGTCGCGACGAGTTCGTACGGGCCGCTGAGATCCTTCAGCGCGAACTGAATCTCCTGCCGGCCGGCCTTGTCGAATTTGGCGAGCTTCTCCTGATGCAGCACCTCCCGCGGCTTGTCCTTCGACCGGACGATGAGCTGGAGATGATCGAGCTTGGCATCAGCGCCGAGGCCGCTGATGTCGGCCAGGACGCGCATCTTCTCCAGGTAGGGGTAATACGCGAACTGGATGTCGATGGGAGGCTTGACGGCTTTGCTGGTCTTCCACGTCCAGGCGGGCTGGGCGGATTTCCAGCTTATAGTTCGGTTGTAGTAGATCGTTTTGCCGTCTTCCGAGGCGACCCGCATCGCGAGTTTCATCGTGCGCGAGGTCGGGTCGGCGACCTTGAGAACCAGCGGTTTGGCCGGGGATTTCTCCTCGACCGACACTTCCGGGTTCATGTCGCGGGAGAGACGCTGCGAAGCCAGGAGTTTCCCCGGAGCCGACAATGACAGAATGCTCTCGACATCGCCGGTGGCGCAGTCCTTGAGCTGCTCGTGCTGAATTGCCGGCGCACTGGCGTCGAAGCGGAAGATGATGTCCTTGCCCGGCGCGTAGCCGGCCCCGCCCAACGACGAGAACGCCCACGGATTCTTCCAGTTCCGGCACAGATTGATGCCCCAGACGCCATCCGAGGCTTTACGGCCGGCCGCCACGGAGCTGATGGGAATCACGACCTCGCAATCCCACCAGCCATCCTGCGTCGTACACTTGACCTTCCAGTCGCCGTTCCACGTTGGGTCCGCCTTCACATTGCCGCGCGGGTGCATGGCAAAGTACCGCCGGCCGAGCGAATTGGCGATGAGCTGATAGGCCGCACCGCTTTCACTGCCGGGCGTGGGATCGATCCAGACTTCAACGCTATCATCGAAAACAAGCTTTTCGCTGTCCTTGTCGCAGGCCGCGACGAGTTCGCCCTCGGCCGGAAGCTGGCTGCGGATCAGGGCGTGGATGTGCGTCTCGGTTGCGGCGACAAATGCGCGCACGCGGCGACGCTCCAGTTTGCCTTCCCAGGCGAAGCCATCGAAGGAGGTGCAGTTGCTCCAGGCCTTCTCCGGCGACCCGCTGAGCAGCGGCGCGATGAACTGGTCGGCGGCGACCACGCTGGCCAGCGAGAGCACAAACACGAGAGATCTCATAGTCATGTCATCACCTGCGAATGTTGAGCACAGCGCCCGATGCGATGGTGGGCAGCTACCCCGGTGGGCAGTGCCCACCCTACCTGGCACGGAGCCCGGCCGGAATCGCCAGCTTATCGCCCACCTTCACGCCGGTCTTGGCGGCCATGCCCTGGTTCAGCTCGATGGCGTACTTGGCCGGATGATCGCTGGAGACACTGGTTTCATCCAGCGGCTGCATTCTGATGGATGGAGACGACCTCGCCCTCGGCGCTGACATAGATGATGTCCAGCGGGATGAGCGTGTTGCTCATCCAGAAGCTGAGGACCTGCTCGTCGGGGAAGATGAAGACCATCCCGTGATTGTCCGCCATGCTCTTTCGGTTCATCAGGCCCTTGCGGCGCTTCTCGGGCGTGTTGGCTATCTCCAGGTTGCAGGTCTTGCTGCCGATGGTCAGCTCGATCGAGGGAAGCGTGGGATTGATGTCGATGGGCTGGCTGGTCGAGGTTGGCGATTCCGGCGGCTCGGAGGGACGTGCGGATTTCCACTGACAGCCGAAATGGGGTTCGACCTCCAGGATTATCAGGAGCGTGAAGGCAATCACGACCAGCACCAGATTGAACATCCACTTCTTCATGGAAGGGACCGGCCGCGATCATGGCGGCGGAGCTTCAGGGTGAGTCGCAGGTCCACGAGGGCAAGGACGATAATCGTGGCCAGCAGGAGGAGGACCGCCATCAACAGTGCAATGGCCTCGGCGGGCCGAGCGGCGTCGATGGCCTGGAACAGGGCGAAAAAGGCGATGGCCAGAAGGAGCATGATCGCTCCGCCGGCGCGGCGCAGGCGAATGCGGCGATGATTCGGCTCGTCGCCTTCCGCCCGCGCGATCTTCTGGACGGCGGCGGAATGAAAGAGGTAGTACCACCCGGCGATGGCGACGAGCAGGCAGAAGGCCGTGTGGAGCATGAGGGAAGGATAAGATTTCGTCGGCCGAAAGGCAAAGGGATTCGGCGCGATTGGCCCTTTCAGTCGGCCAGCCATGGCGCGGCAGCCGTAATGTGCTATAATCACAGCATATGATGGTCACGATCCCCATTCCAGACCAGTTGGGCGAGACGCTCCGGCGAAGCGTCGGCGGCGACCTCAGTACGTACGCGCGTGAGGCCCTGGCCGTTCAGCTCTACCGTGAACGCAAGCTGTACCACAAGCAGTTCGCCGAGATCTTGGGGCTGGATCGCTGGCAGGCCGACGAGATCCTGCACCGGCACGGCGTTGTCGATCTGACGCCTGAGGAAGTTGACCGGCAATTTGAATCCATTCGCGCTCTGGAATCGAGATGATCGTTGTCTCTGACACGGGCCCGCTTCGATACCTGATAGAGGTTGGCGCGGCGCATGTGCTGCCGCGTCTTTACGGGCAGATCCTGACGACACCGCAGGTCGTTGGCGAACTTGCATTGGCTCATTTCCCCGCTGTTGTGCGGGAATGGATCAAGCTCCCGCCGGCGTGGCTTGAGGTCCACTCGCCCGGCGCCATCCAGTTCCTTGATCGATTGGACATCGGCGAAGCGTCGGCAATCTCTCTGGCTTACGAACGCTCCGCCAAGCTGATTCTGATCGACGAGCGCGACGGCACTGAGGTCGCGCGAAGCCTGGGGCTCACCGCCTTCGGAACTCTGGGCGTTCTGGCGCAGGCGGGCGCTCGCGGAGAGATCGGTTTTGAGCAGGCGATCACGCAACTGACAACGAAGACGGTATTCCGCCACACAACCAAGGTCATCGAACGGGCACGCCAGCGATTTGGTGAGTTGTGTCGCGATCTGAAGCGTTAGCGCCCGCTCATCCAAGGCGGGCGCTGACGCTTCCGCTTCAGCAGGGCCTCTCAGCAGGCTTTCCGCGCGCTCAGCCCCGCCGCGCGGGCGAGGGTCTCCGCCTTATCCGTCCGTTCCCAGGTAAAGAAGCCATCTTCGCAGGGCCGGCCGAAGTGCCCGTGGCGGGCCGTTTCCTTGTAGATGGGCCGCAGCAGGTCCAGGTGCTTGATGATGCCGCGCGGGGTCAGGGGGAAATACTCCTGGATCATCGCGGCGATCTGGTCTTCGGGAATCACCGCGGTGTGCTCGGTGCTGACGGTCACGCTGACGGGATGGGCCACGCCGATGGCATAGGCGAGCTGCACTTCGGCCGCGTCGGCCAGGCTGGCCGCGACGATGTTCTTGGCAATGTAGCGCGCCATGTAGCTGGCCGAGCGATCGACCTTGGAGGGGTCCTTGCCGGAGAAGGCGCCGCCGCCGTGAGCGCCGCGGCCGCCGTAGGTGTCGACGATGATCTTCCGGCCGGTCAGGCCGCTGTCGCCATGCGGGCCGCCGACGATGAATTTGCCGGTGGGGTTGATGTGGAAGATGATCTCGTCATTCCAGAACTTGCGGGGGATGACCGGGCGGATGACCTCGTCGATGATCTGCCGCTTGGCCTTGTCGCTGATGGCATCTTTCTTCTTGTCGATCACGCTCTCATCGTGCTGGGTGGAGACGACGACGGTGTGGACGCGAACCGGCCGCTCGTTCTCGTATTCGACGGTGACCTGGCTCTTGCCGTCGGGCGCAGCCAGGGAATCTTGTTGCGGAAGCGCATCTCGGCAAGGCGTTCAACGATGCGGTGGGCGAGGTGGATCGGCAGGGGCATCAGCGTGTCCGTCTCGGTGCAGGCGTAGCCGAACATCAGGCCCTGGTCGCCGGCGCCCTGCTCCCGCTCGTTGTCCTCGGCGTGGGCCACGCCGCGGGCGATATCGGGGGACTGATTGTGGATGGCCGTGAGCACGCCGCAGGAGAAGGCATCGAAGCCCAGCTCGGGATGGACATAGCCGATCTCGCGGATGGTCTGGCGCGCGATCTGGGCGGCATCGACGTAGGTCTTGGTGGTGATCTCGCCGGCGAGGACGACCTGGCCGGTGGTCACGAGCGTTTCGCAGGCCACGTGGGCGTTGGGATCTTCCTTGATGATGGCGTCGAGGATGGCATCGCTGATCTGGTCGCAGACCTTGTCGGGATGCCCCATGGTGACGGACTCGCTCGTGAACAGATGCTTGCTGCGACGGAAATGTGGAGACACGGAGGAGCTCCTAAAAGTAAACCAATCGCCCGGCCAAGACATCGCTGGCCGGGCTGAAACGGAAGACAGGTAATTTAGTCGGGGCCGTGCCCGCTTGCAAGGGAATGGCGTGGCGTTATCATCGCGCGCATGACCGAGCAGATACATCAGGAATACCTCAACTGGGTGAATCGGCACGTCTGGCTGGCGGGAATAGACCTGCGAACGGAGCACAAGCAGGCTGTTCAGGAGGGGCGAGAATTGGGAGAGTTGGAGGCGGAGTTTGCGCGGCTGGAGGCGGTGCCCGGCGCTGACGGCAAGGCACTGGGCGGACAGAGAGATGCGCCATGGGCGGAACAGGTGGGGAGATTGATGGACCGGGTGCAGCAGTGCCCGTTCCGAAGCGACTATCGCTATGTCGAGCCGAGCGATCTGCCGGGGATCCTGGCAGCGCGGCCGGCCGCGGCGCCGATCGTGCCGTGGCGAGGCGATCGGCAGCAATTCATCGAGCAGCTTCACGGCGGGCTGCTGGGCGCATTTGCGGGTGCATGCTCGGAAAGCCGGTGGAGGGCTGGCGCAGGGAGAGCATCCGCATCACGGCGGAGGCGACCGCGAACTGGCCGCTGAGTGATTACATGAGGGCGCCCACCGAAGCGGAGGATGCGGCCATCGCGGTGCGCAAGCCAAGGAATCAGACGAATCGCAAGCACGCCGCCTTGCTGCGCGACACCATCGACGGCATGGTCGAGGATGACGACACCAATTACACGACGATCGGCTTTGCCCTGGTGAAGCAGTTCGGCAAGGACTTCACGCCATCGGACATGGCGACCTTCTGGGGCGCGAACGTGCCGATTTTCCACACATGCACGGCCGAGCGCGTGGCCTACCGGAATTTCGCGATGTGCATCGTGCCGCCGGCCAGCGCAACCTGGCGCAATCCGTATCGCGAGTGGATCGGCGCGCAGATTCGCGCGGACTATTTCGGATACGCCAATCCCGGCAATCCGCAGCGGGCGGCCGAGTGGGCCTGGCGCGATGCGTGCATCAGCCACGTGAAGAACGGCATCTATGGCGAGATGTGGGCCGCGGCGATGCTGGCGGCCGCGTACGTGCAGCGCGACTGCGCGGCGGTGATTCGCGCGGGCCTGGCGCAGATTCCGGCCAACTGCCGGCTGAGGGAGGATGTGGAGAAGATTCTGAGCGCCGGGAGAAGAAGGCGAATTACGAAGACGTCGTGGCGATGATCCATGCGCAATGGAACGAGGCCGAGTCGCACGACTGGTGCCATACCAATTCCAACGCGCAGATCGTGGCCGCGGCGTTGCTGTGGGGCGAGGATGATTATGAGAAGACGATCTGCCGCGCGGTGATGCCGGGGTTCGACACGGACTGCAACGGCGCGACGGCCGGCAGCGTCTGGGGCGTGATGCACGGCGTGAAGAAACTGCCGAACAAATGGACGTGGCGCATGAACGACACGCTGCGGACGGGCGTGGACCGGTATCACGAGGTCTCCATCAGCAAGCTGGCGGAGGAGATGGTGGAGGTGGCGTTGGCCAATCAGCGCCAATAGCCCAACCGTGGCACGTGCGGCCCTCCGCCGTGCAGAACCGCGGCCGAGGGCGGCTCGCTCCACGAGTCACGGAACGGGATCTGGGAAGTCCGCGGATGGATCGAGGTGGAAGAACACGGGGCTGGCGGGGTTGAGCATTTCCACAAGCTGATCTCTGTCGGTGGGGCAGACATTCTTGTCTGCCATAGATGATGGCAGACAAGAATGTCTGCCCCACCGACAGAACGGCGCGACGACCCCATCGCCAATCCGCATGGGCGACGTGAACACCCAGACTCGATCCGCTAGATTCTGTGACAGAAAGCTGGCCAGGATCGTGGCGCCGCCTTCGACGAGCAGGTGCGTGACATCGCGCGCGGCCAGGTCGTGCAGCGCGGTCTGGATATCGAGGCGGCCATCCTCGCCCTTCGAGAGACCAACCACCTCGACGCCGGCTTGCTGCAAGGCGCGAGCGGATGCCGTGTCAGGGTCAGCGTAGTAGACGAGGAGCGGGTGCTCGCGCGCTGTGCGCACGAGTTGGGAATCGAGCGCCAGCCGGAGCGCAGAATCGAGGACAACCCGCAGCAGTTCACGCGAGGGTTGCACGTCTCGCACCGTCAGCAGTGGATCGTCGGCCAGGACGGTGCCGATGCCGACGAGGATCGCGTCGCAACGCGATCGCAGCTCATGCACGAGCCTCATCGAATGCTCGTTGCTGATCTGGATGCGGCAATTGCCTGGCCCGGCCAGTTTGCCATCGGCGCTCTGCGCCCATTTGAGGGTCACGTACGGGCGATTGTGCAGCACGCGGGCGAAGTACGGCGCGTTGAGCTGCCGGGCCTGCGGTTCGAGAAGGCCCGACTCCACCGCAATGCCGGCTTGGCGAAGCTGCTCGATGCCCTGGCCGGCAACGGCGGGATTGGGGTCGCGGCATGCGACGACAACCCGGGCCAGCTTTGCGGCCACGATGGCGGGCACGCAGGGCGGCGTCTTCTTGTTGGTGTGACAGCAGGGCTCGAGGGTCACGCAGGCGGTGGCGCCGGCCGGGCTTTCGGTGCATGAGGCAAGAGCTTCGATTTCGGCATGGGGCCCGCCGAAACGGCGGTGATAGCCCTCGCCGATGATCCGGCCGGCTTTCTCGATAACGCAGCCGACCATGGGATTGGGCTCGACCCGGCCGCGGCCAAGGCGGGCCAGGTCGAGGGCGCGTCGCATGAGGTTGGTTGGCGATGGGTCCATGCGAAGGGCGGCCAGGCGCGGCGGCTGAAGCCGCCCCAACGGCCGCATCTACGGCGCAGGAGCGGCCTTGCGCTGATCGCCGACGAAGAGGGTATAGAGGACCATCAGCGCAACGCCGGTGCAGAGCAGCATGTCGGCCACGTTGAAGATCCAGGGAAACAGGTCGTCGCGGCCCAGCAGCACGTGGATCATGTCGCGCACGTAGCCAAGGGTCAGGCGATCATAGAGGTTGCCCAGAACGCCAGCCAGGAGCATGCCCAGGATAATCTGGTAGAGGCACTGGCGGCCGCTGTGCGCAAACAAATAGAAGAGGAAGAGGATGGCCGCGCCCGAGACCGCAACGAAGAGAATACGCCGACCCTGGCCGATGCCGAAAACCGCGCCCTGGTTGACGGTCGCTTCAAACGTCAGGAAGCCGGGTATGAACTTGATCGTGCGCTGGTGGATGGCACGGTAACTGCCATCGTGCTCCCGCACCACCTGGCTGACCAGGGTCTGAAACGCGGCGTGCTTGGTGTAGAGATCCAAAGCGAAGGCCAGTAGCGCGGTCAGCAGGAAGCTGGCCAGGGCGGCGCTGCGTTTGAAGTTATCGTTGGGAAACAGCATGTGCGACGCGTGTTATCGTCCGTCAGGTCCGCGCCATGCCGCGCAACTGACGACGGCAATCCTGTCAGCGGCCCAGTCCCTGCTCGATCTTGCGGGCGTGCTCGATGGAATAACGGGCCCACGGTTGAGCTTCGAGGCGCGCCTTGCTGATGGGCTTGCCGGTGCCCTCGCACATGCCGTAGGTGCCGTCGCGAAGTTTTCCCAGGGCGAGCGTGATCTCCTGCAGCAGCCGGCGATCCTTCTCGACCAGCCCGAGGGTGAACTCCTGCTCGTAGTTGTCCGTTCCCATGTCGGCCATATGGATGGGGAGGTTGGAGAGGTTGCTGCCGCCGACGGAGCGAAGGGCCTCTTCCTCCATGGAGTCCACATCGCCGAGAAGCTCGCGGCGCTTGGCCAGAAGCAGCGAGCGGAAGACCTCAAGTTCCCTTGCTTTCAATCCAGCCTGGTTCTTCGGATTTATAAGGCTGTGCGCGGGCTTGTTGTTCTTCATCACGGCGTGCCCATCATCTTCTTTAATGGGTTTGGCGGCCGGGCGCTCGACCGGGCGAGCGGCAGGCTTGGTTGAATGCCTGAGCCGGCTGCGGGCCTCGCCCGCCCGCGGTTTCGTGGTCTTTCTTGGTATCGGTTTGGCCACGGAATTACTCTTCTCGCTTTTCTGTGCCCGAGTTGCGCTCCGCCGTCGCCGGCGTGTGGTGCCGCGTAAACCCAAGTTTTTCAACTCTACCTCCCGCGCATGCGCATGTCAATGTTCGGCCAACTCGACCCCGAAGTACGGTTTGGGGCCTGGGTAATATGCCCGCCGAAAGGCGGCGGCGTCCATTTTGACAGCCTTTAGTGACAGGTCCGGATAAGCAGGCAGGGTCGCGGAGAATCCGGCTGCAAGCACCTATGGCAGCGAGAGTTGGCACCAAGGGGAAAAGTAGCGCCCCGTCGCTGGAGGGCTAGCGGCGGGGCGCTGGAGGGCTGTCTTATGGCGGCTTCTATATTAGCGGGCCTCCAGGGTCGGTCAACAAAAGGGTGCAAAAGTGACAGGCGCTACACATCGGATGAGGCGGCAGCCATTGCCCAGGCGCGCGTTGCCCGTACAATCGGCCGCAGATGTTTCGGCACGTTCCCAATGCACTCACGATGCTCCGGCTGCTGTTGAGCTTCGCGTTCTTCTCGATGCTGTCGTGGTATCAGTACGAAGGACGGGGCGACCCGACATTCCTGAACGTGGCGTTGCTCGTTTACGTGATTGCGCTTGTGACCGATTTCCTGGATGGCTACCTTGCCCGGAAATGGAAGGTCGAAGGCGTCTTTGGCCGGATTGTCGATCCGTTTGTCGATAAGGTGCTCGTGCTCGGGTCGTTCATCTTTTTCGCTGGAAAGAACTTCATCATCCCGGCGGAACAACGCTGGGTGGTGAAGACCATCACCGGCGTAGCGCCGTTCATGGTGGTGATCCTGCTGGCGCGGGAGCTGCTCGTGACGACCCTGCGCGGCGTCTCGGAGTCGGCCGGGCAGAGCTTCGGCGCGGCGTTCTCGGGCAAGTTCAAGATGGTGCTTCAGTCGGTCACCATTCTCGTCATCCTCATTTACGTGAACTACCTGCACCCGCTGGTCCGGCAGGGGCACCCTCGCGTGGAATATGTGGCGCGGGTCATCCGCGATGTCTTCATCTGGTCGACAATCGCCTGGACGATCATCAGCGGCTTTACGTACGTGCGTCGGGCCATCAGGCTGTATGGCGACGGTATGAAGTCCAGCGAGGACCGCCATCTCACGATCCGCTAGTTTTGCTCAAAAGAGGACCCCGTGAACGAACTGCTGCTTTCCGTGTTGCTGGGGATCGTCGAAGGCCTGACCGAGTTCCTGCCGGTGAGCTCGACGGCCCACTTGCGGATCACGGAAGCCGCGCTCAAGCTGAATCTCGAAAGCCCCTATTGGAAGATGTACTCGATCGTGATCCAACTCGGGGCCATCCTCAGCCTGCTGGCGTATTTCCGCGAGCGCATCGCGAAGCTCGTCCGGACTTTCCCTCGCGGCGAAAAGGGCGACCGCACCATCTGGACCCACCCGCTGGGCCTCATACTCGTCGCATTCGTCGTGACGGCGATCCCCGCGTATCTTCTGCACAAGCACATCGAGGATGCGCTGGAACAACTGTGGATCATGGCGACCGCGCTGCTGGTCGGCGGGATCATCATGTGGATCGTGGATGTCGTGTATACGCATCCGCGTATCATGCACATGGAGGACATGAACCTGCCGCGGGCCGTCTGGATTGGGGCGATGCAGATCCTCTCGGCCGTGTTCCCCGGAACCAGCCGCTCGATGTCGACGATCGCGGCCGGCCAGGTGGTGGAGATGTCGCGAAGCGCAGCGCTGGAGTTTTCGTTCTTCCTGTCGATCCCGACGATGATGGCGGCGACGGGTTATCAGTTTCTCAAGTCGGTCAAGCACGCCGGCGTGGTTATGCACGATCCGCTCGGCCCATCGCACCCATGGATCGTGCTGGGGATCGGATTCGTGGTCTCGTTCATCGTGGCGCTGGCGGTCGTGGCGTGGTTCATGCATTGGGTGAGGAACCGCGGGTTCGTGCCGTTTGCGGTCTATCGCATTGCCCTGGCGTGCGGGCTGTTCGTGTGGATCTGGCGCGGCAAGATCTGAAGCGCCAAGCGTCAGGGGCGATTGTCAGTGGTCAGTGGTCAGTAGTTGGGTCCGTTAGTCCTTGGTCAGTGGATGTGCCACTCAGGTTTGGGATTGTTGGGCTCTCGCAACTGACCAAGGGACCATTGACCCGTCTACGGACCACGGACGACGGACCTATGGGGTTGACAACCGCGCGCTCAAACCAATATTGGGGCGGCTTACAACTTTTCAGTCCGGGCATTTAGCTGAGGATGCATGATGAAGTTCGACGGCAAGGTACTGGTGATTGGGTTGGGGGCGGTTTCGCGGTGTACGGTCCCGCTGGTCTTCAAGCACTTTGAGATGGACCGCAAGCGTATCACGGTCATGGACTTCGCTGACGTCGGCGATGCCGCCCGGCAGGTCACCAGCGGCGGCGCGAACTTCGTCAAGGACAAAATCACGCGCGAAAACATGGGCGAGCTGTTGGGCAAGTACGTCGGCCCGGGCGACATGGTCATCGACCTGGCGTGGAACATCGGCTGCTCGGACATCCTCCAGTGGTGCCACGATCACGGCGTGCGATACGTGAATACGTCCGTGGAAATGTGGGATCCCTACGAAGGCGCTGCCCTCAAGACGCCGCAGCAGCGCACTCTTTACGCGCGGCACATGGACCTGCGGCGGATGATCGCCGGCTGGAAGAACAAGAAAGGCCCGACGGCCGTGCTCGACCACGGCGCCAATCCCGGCCTGGTGCAGCACTTTACCAAGGATGCGTTGAAGGACATCGCCGGCAGGTGGCTGGCGGACAACCAAGGAAAGTCGGCCCAGCGCGATCTGATCGAGGATGCGCTGCGGTCGCGGCAGTTCAATCGGCTGGCGATGCACCTGGGCGTGAAGACGATCCACATCAGCGAGCGCGACACGCAGATCACCAATCAGCCCAAGGGCGTGGATGAGTTCGTCAACACATGGTCGATCGAAGGCTTCCGCGAGGAAGGCGTGGCGCCGGCCGAAATGGGCTGGGGCACGCACGAGCGAACGGTTCCGCCGCGCGCGTGCTTCCACGACAACGGCCCGATGAACCAGATCTGCCTGGCGCAGATGGGCTGCCGCACCTGGGTGCGCTCGTGGGTGCCGAATTGCGAGATCGTCGGCATGGTCATCCGCCACGGCGAGTCGTTCTCGATCAGCGAACACCTCACCGTCGTCGAGAACGGCATGCCGGTGTACCGTCCCACCGTTCACTACGCGTATTGCCCGTGCGATTCGGCCATCGCCAGCCTCTGGGAGCTGCACATGCGCAACTACGAGCTTCAGCCCAAGCTCCGCATCATGGAGGATGACATCACCAGCGGCCAGGACATCCTGGGGTGCCTGCTGATGGGGCATGACTATAAGAGCTGGTGGATCGGCTCGCTGCTGGACATCGAGGAAACGCGCCGGCTCGTGCCCCACCAGAACGCGACCACGCTGCAGGTGGCGTGCTCGGTGTTGTCGGCCGCCCTGTGGATGATCGAGAACCCCAACGAAGGCGTGTGCCTGCCGGACCAGCTTCCGTACGAGTTCGTGCTCAAGCATGCCAAGCCGTACCTTGGGCCGTATATCTCCGAGCCGGCCGATTGGACGCCGCTGAAGAGCTGGAGCCACTTGTACGAGAAGTTCGGCGTGCCCCGGCCGAAGGATGAGGATGCGTGGCAGTTCAACACGTTCCTCGTCAATAATCTGAGTGGGATGGGGTATTGAAGCGGGCTTGTCAGTAGTCAGTTGTCCGTGGTCAGTGGTTGGGTCCGTTGTCCGTTAGTCAATGGATGCGGCGAAAGCCTATCGTGTTCACCAGTTCTTGTTCTTCGGCGGATGTGGCCCGGCGGGATTGTTCCGGTTGTAGAAAATTACTTTCCGTCGCATGCCGGCGTTGCGCGGGAAATCACTGATCGATGACTCAGCGGAGATCGCTGGGGGGTGATGCGGCGCCTCGCGAGGCGGCAGTTCGTAGGGGCGGCTTTAGCCGCCGGGAACGACCACAACTCAAATGAGGTTGCCCTGCGAGATCTGCCCAAGGGTCGCGATCGATCTTGCATTGCGGCGCTCGCGGATTACGATCGGCCGCCGTCTTTCAGGAAGAAGCAACGTCATGCCGTCATCCGACCGCATCCTGTCGGCGTTTCTGGGGATCATGCCTCGAACACCCGAAGGGGCGGTCCTGCGGCTGCTGGTCGAATTGGGCGTCCAATGCGTGGGCGCGGAGGAGGGGTTGCTGCTGGTCCTCGATCGCGCCAAGCGTCATCTCGTCTTCGCCATGACGACCGGAGGGTCGGAGAAGACGCTGATGGGCCAGCGGGTTCCCCTGGGCCAGGGCCTGACCGGCCTGGCGGTGGCCACGCGCGAGGTGCAGATTGGCGCGCCGACTTTCAAGGACATCCGCCAGCGCGCTGCGCAAGGCCGGCCAGCGCAACCAGCCGACGGCGGTCATCGCCGCCCCGATGTTGATCCGCGACGAAGTGTGCGGCGTGATCACCGCCGTCAGTTTCGCGGCGGAGAAGCGATTCACCGCCCACGACGCGGAGTTGCAGGCGAAGATCGCGACCGTTGCGGCCGTCGTGGTTGACCAGCAGCGGCGGCTCCAGGAGGTCGATCAACTGCGGCGGTCGGGGCGCCTCGGCCGGCCGGCGGATCGGCTCCGCGCCGGGATCGTCGAGGGCGTGGCCGACCTTATCCGCAGGCATCCGAACCGCCTGCGCGAGATTCGCTCGGTGCTTGGGGCGGTGGGCGCCCTCTGCGATGGGGCGACGGCATGAACGCATTCGACAAAGCCCTTGGCGTCTCGCTGCAATCCCTCGCCGCGCGCGGCTGGCGCCGATCGACGTGGCGGTGGTGGATACCGGAGTCGATTCCCGGCACCCCGATCTTCGTAAGCGAGTGGCCGAGGCGTGGAAGATCGAGCCGCCCGCCGAGCCGGCTCAATGCCGCCCCGGCCGGAACAATGATGTCTTCGGGCATGGCACCGGCGTCGCCGGGATCATCGCCGGCATCGCCCCCAATGCCCGTATCTTCGATATTCGCATGCTGGATGCCCGTTGCGCCGGCTCCGGCGCCGCCTTGCTGGCGGGAGTGCGCATGGCCATCGACCGGGGCATGCGCCTGATCAACCTCAGCCTGGCCTGTCACGCGAAGTTCGCGGCGGAGCTGCGCCAGTTGTGCGACCGGGCCTGCCGGCGGAACATCGTGATCGTCGCGGCCAAACGGAACATGCCGCTGGAGGACAACGGCTGGCCGGCCGAGATCTCGACCTGCATCAACGTGGACCGCGCCGACTTCGCCTCGCCGTACCTGCTGAAATATCACAGGCCGCCCATCGAGTTCGTGGCCCGTGGCACCCGCGTGGTGACGCCGGCCCGCGGCGGTGGCTATTGCGAGATGACCGGCACCAGCTTCGCCACTCCAACGGTGACGGGGCTGTGCGCCCTGCTGCTGGGCGCCTTTCCGCGACTGCGGACGTTCGAACTGAAGACGCTCCTGAAACACTTCGCCGACCAATACGCCGAGAGCGCCAGCCGATGAGTTGACTGCAATCGAATGTAACGTTTGCATGTGGCCAAGCGTCTGGGTACTTTGACTGAGCATGCGAACTCGCGGATTCAGTTCCAGCCCGCGAAAATGACCATGTCACTGCCAGCACAGTTCGGGCAGCAACTCGACAAGAGGCCCTTCGCCTCGGGGATTGCCGATGTGTCGGACCCGCGCTGGTGTGCGGCCCGTGGCCCTCCCGCGTGGCGGTCCAGCGACGATCTTTGTGCAGCATTCTGATAGACCCTGACGGGTCAAGGAGAAAAACATGTCAGCGAAGGACGTAGAAGGTTTCTTTGAGAAAGTCGGGACAACCAAGTCGCTGCAGGCGAAGATGAAAGCCCTGCAGGCAAGCCTGGCGAAGGAGAACCAGGCAAAATCGGCGGCGGGCGTGGCGAAGATCGCCTCCGCCGCGGGCTATAAGTTCACCGCGCAGGAATTCCTCAAGGGCGCAAGGCCAAAGCCCCCAAACGCAGCGCGGCCGAAGTGCCCGAGGTGGCCGGCCAGTCCTATTGCCCCTACGGCTTCGACACCTACACCGGCTGCTACTATTGATCCTGGCCGCGAGGCCATGTGCATACGTGACAGTTCAGGGGCGTGCGGGGCTCGCCCCGCACGCCCTGTTTCTGTTCTGCGCGGAATGATCGCCTCGCGGGAGCTGCTTTTCCCGCATGGAACATGAAATGAGGATGTCATGCGCGGACGATACGCGAGACTGGGAAAGGACTGGCTGCTTCGCGGCTGGGACGATCTGCCTCGGATGGCCGTCAACTGGGTGAGTGGCCGGCAGCGCTCGCTCAATGAGATGGGCTTCTACGTGGCCGAGGCATGTGATGGGCAGACCGACTTCGATTCGCTTTGCTTCCTGCCCGGGCACCGCGCCATGCTTGACCTGCTCATCGCCGAGGGTCTTGTCGAGCAATGCCGGAAGGGCGAGCGCATCGAGCCGTGCCAGCGCTACCGCAAAGCGCCCGAACGGGCGCGTGATCGGGATTCACTGGTGCGTGACGGGGCGGTGCAACCTGAACTGCCGGCACTGCCACATGGAGGCGCCATCGGGTCGATACGGCGAGCTTCCCTTCACCGCGATGGCGGGCCTGGTCGGGCAGTTCGAGCGGGCCAACGTGGTGCAGGTTTCCCTGACAGGCGGAGAGCCTTTCCTGAGGAAAGACATTCTGGAGATCGTGGCCCTGCTTGTGGCCAAGAGGATCTATGTCAACCGGATCTTCTCCAATGGCCTGCTGATCACCGACCGCCATCTCGAAGCGATACGGCAGCTTGGTGTCGTGCCGGTGTTCCAGATCAGTTTCGACGGCGTCGGCGCCCACGACCAGATGCGCGGGGTCGAGGGCACGGAACCCAAGGCCATCGACGCCATTCGCCGGGTGCGCGCGCCGGTTTCCCGCTGGCTGTCGCCACATTGATCGACAGTCTGAATATCGGCGCCCTGGCCGAGACGTACCGTTTGCTGAAGACGCTGGACATCCAGGCCTGGAATATCTCGCCGCCGCAGGCGACCGGGAACTGGCGGCATGCCAAAACGGCCGCATCCCTGGAAATGCAGGCGCAAGCCTTCGCGCCGCTGCTGGAAGCCTGGGTCAAAGACGGCCGGCCGTTCATGATCAGGCTCGGTGGCTTCTACTGCCACTTCGATCCGCAAATGCTTCGGATGCCATCACCCGAGATGCCCGTCGGGCAGGGCTCGGGCAACGGCGCCAATCGGCGGCGGGCCCGTCGCGGCATCGCGGACTCAAAGGCAGCAGCGGACATGCCGCAGCGCGAAACGCTGACGCCGGACAGCTACGACTGCGGTAGTTGCCGGGAGCAGCCCTGCCTGCTTCCGGACGGCACTCTCGTTCCCTGCCCCGGCTACGTGGACAGTATCTTCCAGGATCGCATGCCGAATCTCTTGCGTGAGGATTTGTCGAAGGTCTGGAGACGCTCGTTCCTGCGCGAGATCGCGGATATTCGGAAGAAGGACGTGCTGGCCCGGAACCCGGAGTGCGCATCGTGCGAACTGCTCTTTAAGGAATGCGCAGGCGGGTGCCGGGCCACCGCGCTGACCGAGACCGGAGATCTGCTGGCCAGGGAGCCGATGATTTGTGAGCTACTCAAGAAGGGCTACAAGAAACGGTTCCAGGAGATAGCAGCGTCGGCCCTGTAGCGTTGTGATCGCGATCATGCGTGCACACCAACCTCCCAAGACGAACCGCGGCGCGATGTCGGGGCGGTACGCCAGACTCAAGCCGGACTGGTTGCTCCGCGGTTGGAGTGACATTCCGCGGGCGCTGGTCAACTGGCGGACCGGAGAGCAGCACGAGCTGAAACCGACGGGGTTCTACGTGGCCGAGTCCTGCGACGGCCGGACTGACTTCGACTCGCTGGCCTTTCTCCCCGAGCACCATGGCATGCTCGATTGGCTGCTGGCGCACGGCATCGCGGAGAGGTGCCCACGGCGAACATCCATTGAGCCGTGGCAGCGATATCGCCAAGCGCCGAACCCGCGGGTTGCCGAAATTCTCTGGGCCGTGACCGGCCGCTGCAACCTGCAATGCCGGCATTGCTTCATGGAGTCGCCCGGCGGCAGATACGGCGAGCTGCCCTTGACCGCGATGCTCGCGCTGCTCGACCAGTTCAAGCGGGCGAACGTGATCGATATTCTGCTCACCGGCGGCGAGCCGTTCGCCAGGCGCGACCTGCTGGACATCATCGGTCGAATGGCCGAGCAGAAGATCCACCTCCGCTGCATTCTATCCAACGGCCTGCTGATCACCGACCGCCATTTGCGGTCCATCAAGGGCCTGGGCTTCCGGCCGGATTTCCAGATCAGCTTCGACGGGATGGGTGCGCACGATGCGATGCGAGGGATGAAGGGGGCCGAACGAGGCGCGATCGACGCCATTCGGCGGGTACGTGCCGCCGGCCTTTCGGTGACGGTTGCCACCTCTCTGTGCAAGCTCAACCTTGGCTGCCTGGCGGAGACCTACGAGCTGATGAAGACGCTGGACATTGAGACATGGCGATTGGAGGCGCCCCATGCCAATGGCAACTGGCGGGGGACCACCATCGCGGCGACGCTGGACGAGCAGGCAAGGGCCCTGGCCCCGCTGGCCGAGCGCTGGGTCAGGGATGGATCACCCTTCGCCATCGTGCTCGGCGGCTTTTTTCATGGGGCTCGGCCGGGGGAGCAGCCCAGGCTCAGGGGCCATCAACCGGATGAGTACGACTGTGCCGCCTGCCGCGAGAAGGCGCATGTGCTGCCCGATGGAACGTTGATTCGCTGCCCCAGATATGTGGACACCCCGTTGCAGGCCCGGATGCCGAATCTGCTGCGCAGCGAGCTGTCGAAGGTGTGGAAGCGATCCGTGTTTCGCCGGCTCGTGGACCGAAAGAAGAAGGAAGTGCTCGCCCATAACCCGGAATGCGCCGCGTGCGGTTTCTTCGGCGAGTGCGGCATGGGCTGCCGGGCTCTGGCGCTGACCGAGACTGGTAGCCCGATGGCCAAGGATCCGATCACGTGCGAGCTATTCAAGAAAGGCTACAGGCGGCGGTTCCTGGAGATAGCCGCCTCCAAGTCTCACGCGATCCAGTAGGCAAAGCCACCATCAGGCCACGATTACTTTCGCCGGTGGGATGCCGTTGAAGGTCAGCGCGCTGGCGCAGCTATACGCGCCGATGTTGGGGACATACACGATGCTGCCGACATCCAGCTCCGGAAGCTCCTCGCTGAGCGAGATGGTGTCGAAGGAATCGCACGTCGGGCCGGCGATGATGCTGGCGAACTTCTGCGTCTTGGTCAGCGTGCGGAACTCGTACTTGCAGTGGTCGAAGACGATGCCCGAGAAGTCGCCGTAGACGCCGTCGTCGAGGTAGTAGTAGTTCTTGTTATTGCGGATGGACCGGCCGACGACGCGCGTGATGAGCATGCCCGCAGGCCCGACCAAGGCCCGGCCGGGCTCGGCGATGATGTCGATGTCCTTCGCGAAAAGCCGGTCGAGTTCGCGCCGCATCTGGTTGGCGAAGCTTTCGAGATTGACCGTGTCGCTCTTGAAGTGGCGGATGGGGAAGCCGCCGCCGATGTCGAGCATCTTCACCGGCAGGCCGCGGCTGCGGGCTTCGTTGATCAGGCGGGCGGCCTGCTCGAAGGCGCTGGTAGTTTTCCATGTTGGTGCATTGCGAGCCGACATGGAAGCTGATGCCCTCGGGCTTGAGCCCCAGCGAACGGGCCTTGACGAGCATGGGGACGATCTGCTCCTCATCCGCGCCGAATTTGAGCGAAAGCTCGACGAGGCTGCCGAGGTTGCCGACCTTCAGCCGGGCCAACACGCGGCAACCGGGGGCGTTCTTGGCGATCTTGTAGAGTTCGGGCTCGTTGTCGAAGGTGATGAGATCGACACCTTTCTTCGAGGCAAACTGCAGCGCCTCGGGCCGCTTGATGGTGTTGGCGAAGACGACGCGGGCGGGATCGACGCCGAGATTCAGCACGTGGCGAATCTCGCCTTCGCTTGCGACGTCGAAACAGCCGCCCAGGTCGCGAAACGTGCGGATGACATCGGGGTGGGGGTTGGCCTTGATGGCGTAAAACAGGCGGACGCGCGGCAGCAGCCGGCGGAAACGCTTGTATTCCTGCGTGAGCACGTCGCGGCTGATGAGCATCAGCGGCGTGCCGTGGAGCTTGACCAGCGCATTGATGCGTTTGGGCAGCGGCATGCGCATGATGTTGGGCGGGGTGCGATGCACCCGCGTTGGCACGAACTGGGTGTCGCGCAGGAAACTGTCGGGCACGGCGCGATGATGCGCTGCGCCATTGGCCCGCGCCGCCACGTGGTTGGCGCCACTGCTGCTGCCATTGCCGTTGGATGGGTGATGCAGACGCCCGGCGCCGTGGCGGGCCGGTTCTTCAGTGAGCCGATGGGTGCGGTTCACTGGTCGCGCGGGCGGGTCACCTTCCCGCGTTGGAGCACGTGATGTGTTTTTCAACTCGTGGTCCCTCGCTCATGTAAGTCGCCATTGCCATACCAATCGCCGCGAATCAGTTTAATTACATCGTCTGCCGGGATCATGTCAATAAACGATTGCCGATGAGACAGCGCCGCGCCGTGGCGCGTGACCCCGCTTCAGCAAGACGCCGCCGCAATGAAAGTTCACGGCGACCGAGCTCACACCGCGTCGAGCGCCTCGCGGAAGTCCTTCTCGGAGCGCAGCCCGACGAACTTCTGGGCAACCTGCCCGCCCTTAAAGAGGATCACTGTTGGGATCGCGCTAATACCGTATTTGAGGGCGGTGTCGCGGTTGGCGTCGGTATCGACCTTGCCGACCTTCACCTTGCCGTTGTAGTCGTTGGCCAGCTTCTCGATGGTGGGCGCCAGCATCCGGCAGGGCCCGCACCACTCGGCCCAGAAATCGACGAGCACGGGCTGCGTGGACTTGAGAACTTCGGTCTCGAAGGTCTGGTCGGTGAACTCTCTGACGTTGGCGCTGGCCATGTTTGTCTCGCTCCTTCCAAAGGGTGCAGGATATTAGAAGCGGCCGCAGGGGGTGTCAAACAGCGGCCGAGCCACAGTCGCATGGGGCGTGCCCATATTCTCGGGCAGAGCGCAAGCGCGGGGGAGGGTGCGAGTTGGAATGAGCTGAGTGGCACTACGCGGTCAGCTCGGCTTCAAGATGGTTGATCTGCTCGGCGACGCTCGATTCCTCTTGCATGGCGGCCTGAATTGTCTTGACGGCGTGCATGACCGTGGTGTGGTCGCGGCCGCCGAAATAGCCGCCGGTCTCCTCCAGCGAGTAGCGCGTGTGGCGGCGGGCGAGGAACATGCAGACCTGTCGCGGAAATGCGATGCTCTTGTGGCGCTTCTTGCTCTGCAGGTCGGAGGGCTTGACGTTGTAATACTTGGTGACAACGTCCAGGATCTGCTGGATCGTGATGCGCTTCTGCTCCGGGGTGGCCGTGTCGCCCAGGGCGGCCTTGGCCAGCTCCATATCGACGCGGCCGGCCTGCAGCATCGCCATGCCCTGGAGCTTGGTGATGGCGCCTTCGAGCTCACGGGTATTGCTCTCGATGCGCTGGGCGATGTAACAGAGCACCTCGTCGGGCAGCTCGAAGGATCGGATGTGCGCCTTCTTTTGAAGGATGGCCAGGCGCGTCTCATAGCAGGGCTTGTCGATGCGCGCCACCAGGCCCCACTTGAAGCGGCTGACCAGCCGCTCCTCAAGCTCGGGGATTTCGCTGGGGGGCGAGTCGGCCGACAGGATAATCTGCTTGTGGTTCTGATACAGCGTGTTGAACGTGTGGAAGAACTCTTCCTGGGTGCGGTCCCGGCCGGCGAGAAAGTGGATGTCGTCAATAACGAGCATGTCCACGTGACGATAGCGATGGCGGAACTGGTTCATCTCGCCGGCTTCGACGGCGTTGATGAACTGATTGATGAAGCTGTCGCAGGAGAGGTAGAGGATGCGCGAATCGGCTCGCTTTGCGAGGACCTGCTGGCATACCGCCTGAAGGAGATGCGTCTTGCCCAGGCCGACGCCGCCGTGGATGAACAGCGGGTTGTAGGCCTGGCCGGGATTGTCCGAGATGGCAACGCACGCCGCATGGGGCAGGCGGTTGCACGGGCCGGTGACGAAGTTCTCGAAGACGTAATCGGGGTTGAGCTTCAGAGGCACGTCGCCATCATTGAACACGCCGCTTGCGGGAAGGTTATCGCAATGGAAACTGACCATGACCAGCCGCCCCGTGATCATCTGGGCGGCGGCCGTGAAGATCTGCTGGCACTGCGTCTGGCAGAAGTCGAGCTGGGCAACGGTGGCGACGTTCACCTGGATGACGCCGTTGGTGAGCTGGCGCGGCGTCATCTCATCGAACCATTTGCGATGAATGCCCGGATGCTGATTGCGAACGGCCTGAAGAACCTGTCGCCAGATGACCGGATCGAACGGTCCTGGCTCCGCCGGCCGGCGCAATGGCGACGGTTTCGGCGAAGACATGTTGTCGTGCATATCGATCCTTCAAAGGAACTGGAGGCAAGCAGCTTCTCCGCAGACTGGCAACTGAAGCGGAAGCATCAGCGCCCGCTCTCCAAATCCTCGTTCGTTTTTTGCAACTCGGTGACTGCTAAAAACCCACAACGCGGATGCCTCTCCGCAAAATATGCTGCATTGAAATCACTCTACAACTTTCTACGCGGAAGTCCAACAAAACGGGACGTGCTGACAGAAAAATTCATGGAGCTTTCTTCAGGCCCAGTTCGGCCATCACTTTCTGCAGATCGCTCCAGACTGCCTTTCGTGTTTCGATCGTGTAGTTGCGCAATATATAGGCGGGGTGGTAGGTCGGCATCACCTTGATGCCGCGCCATGTCTGCCACTGCCCGCGGATCTGGCCCATCGAAGATTTCGTATTCAACAGGTAGCGTACGGCCGTCAGCCCCAGCGCGACAATGACGCTTGGGCGGACAATCTCGATCTGTCGCACAAGATACGGAAGGCACCTGGCGGCTTCATCGGGCGCGGGCTGGCGATTGCCCGGCGGCCGGCACTTGACGATGTTGCCGATGAAGACCTGCTCGCGACGCAGGCCCATCGCCTTGATCATCTCATCGAGCTTCTGGCCGGCCCGGCCGACAAAGGGCCGGCCCGTCCGGTCTTCATCCTCGCCCGGGCCTTCGCCGACGAAGAAGATACGAGCATCCGGATCGCCTTCGCCGAATACGGTCTGCCTTCGCTGCTGATGCAGCACGCAGGCGGTGCAGCCTTTGACGGATCCCTCGTTGAGATCGGCCAGCGCGCGAATCTTCTGTTCGCGCGAGAGCGGGGGGCTGCTGAAGGATTCGAGGTTGTCAGCAATGAGCGATGAGAGATCGGCCGGGCGCGGCGCGACGGCACGCGGCACCGGCGCGGGAGATGGCGCAGTTCTTGCCGGAACCGTGGGCGCCGCTGGCGCACGCGAGACTGGCGGCGGCACGCTTGCGGCCGGAATTGGAGGTCGAAGGGTCATCGGGGAGGCTGCCGCACGGGGCAGCGCAGGGACAAGGCGCAAAGGCAGTGATCGAAGCCCCATCGCTCGTTCACTGCTGAGCCATAACCGAATCCGCCCTCGCACACACTCGTCCATTGGCGGGCAATCTATTCATCTCTCGGTCGATCTTCAACAGCGCCAGTGCGCGATTGGTTGCAGGGCTTCCCCTAATGCACGATGGATCAAGCACTTGGTCTGGGAAAAAAATCCGCGCAATTCGGGATAGGCTTGACGGGAACGTGCGCCCTGAAACAATGTCAGTGGTCAGCGGCTCATCGCCCGCACTATCGTAAGTCTCAGAGGAGCCAAGATGTCCAGCAAGACCGACCTGCTCAAACAGCCCATCGAGCACATCGACATCACCCGCCACAACGTCGTGGGGCTGGTGGACGCGATGAAAGACATGGCGTACAGCGCCCGCGACCTGCAGCGCGCGGCCGAAATCTACGACCGCATGCTGCGCGACGGCGACTGCGGCATCATCCTGTGTCTCGCTGGCTCGCTTATCTCGGCCGGGTTGAAGAAGGTATTCGCCGACCTGATCCACAATAACATGGTGGACGCCGTGGTCTCCACCGGTGCCAATATCGTCGACCAGGACTTTTTCGAGTCGCTGGGGTTCAGGCATTACATCGCGGAGGATCGCTACAAGTCGGGCATGTTCGATGGCGAATTGCGCGAGAGGATGGTCGACCGCATCTACGACACGCTGATCGACGAGGAAGAGCTGCGCATTTGTGATGACACAATCCGCCAGATCGCCGACGAACTTGAGCCCCGGCCATACTCGTCGCGCGAGTTCATACGCGAGATGGGCGCGTTTCTGCAGCGCACCGGCCGAGACAAGGTGGACGGCATTGTCCTCGAAGCCTACCGCCAGGATGTGCCGATCTTCTGCCCGGCGTTCAGCGACTGCTCGGCCGGTTTCGGGCTGGTGGCGCACCAGGCCGCGCGGCCGGACCAGCCGAAGGTCACGCTCGACAGCGTCAAGGACTTTCACGAGCTGACGCAGTTGAAGATCAAGAGCAAGCAGACGGGCCTTTTCATGATCGGCGGAGGCGTGCCGAAGAATTTCGCGCAGGACATCGTCGTGGCGGCCGAGATCCTGGGCGTCGAGGCGCCGATGCACCGATACGCCATCCAGGTGACGGTGGCCGACGTGCGCGATGGGGCGCTTTCCAGCAGCACACTGAAAGAAGCCAGCTCCTGGGGTAAGGTCGATACGACCTACGAGCAGATGGTCTACAGCGAAGCGACGATTGCCGTGCCGCTCATCGCGGGATATGCCTACCATAAGGGCGGGTGGCGCGGCCGCGCCGAACGCCGGTGGCACCGGCTGCTCGACACCGTGACGGTGTGATCGCAAGCAATCAGGCATCGCCGCTGCTAGGATAGAGTTCGATGCCATTGACCGCCGAGATTCCTTTTCCACGGTTCGACCCCGTGATTTTCCGAGTGGGGCCGTTGGCGCTGCACTGGTATGCGGTGGGGTATATCCTGGGGTTCATCGCGGCGTATGTGCTGCTGCGGCGGATGGCCGCCAAGGGTCGGCTTCGGTTTAGCGCGGAACTGGTTGGCGATCTGCTCTTCTGGCTGGTGCTGGGTGTGATCCTCGGCGGGCGATTAGGATGGTGGGTCTTCTACCACAGAGGGCCGTTGCGGACATGGTACGAGCCCTTGGCGACATGGGAAGGCGGGATGAGTTTTCACGGCGGCCTGCTTGGCGTGCTCATCGTCATGATCCTCTGGTCGCGCTATCGCAAGGTGTCTCTGGGCAACATGCTCGACTGCGCGGCGCTGGTCACGCCCATCGGGCTGTTCTTCGGGCGCATCGGAAACTTCATCAATGGCGAGCTGTGGGGCCGAGGTCCGACAAGCGTTCCATGGGCGATGATCTTCCCCAGGGACCCTCTCCGACTGCCGCGCCATCCATCGCAACTCTATGAGGCCGCTCTCGAAGGACTGGTCCTGCTCGGCATCGTCTGGGCATTCGACCTGTGGCAGCGGCGTCGCGGCCGGCGGCCCGCCGACGGGCGCACGGCAATGATCTTCCTCATCGCCTACGGCCTGCTGCGATTCGCCGTCGAGTTCACGCGCGAGCCGGACTCGCAGCTCGGTTATCTGGCATTCGGCTGGCTGACGATGGGGCAGGTTCTCAGCCTGGCGATCGTCGTCGCCGGCACTGTCGCATGGAAGGCAACGGGCAAAAGAGATCAGGGACCAGTGGCGAAGCCGAAGAAGTAATCCTGATTCATGCTTGACTTCGACCGTGATTGCAGTATGATATCACTGTGATAACAACGGAAGGAGCGATCATGGATCCTCAAATGGTCATGTCAAACCGGGAACGTGCTGTGAAGGTGAGCAGCGGTTGGGTGATGCTGCCCGTGGTCTTGGGAGTGCTTCTCGGCAGCATTGCGTCATGATCTATGCGAATGTGGCGGGCATTCGAGAGGTCGGACGGCCCCTCGTGGGTCTTCTGATACTTGGTGTGCTCGGGCTCATCCTGAGCATCTTCCTCATGCCGGGATTCTTCACGCTGCAGCCGAACGAGGCGCGGGTGCTGGTGCTTTTCGGCCAATACCGGGGCACCGTGCGCGACAGCGGGTTCCACTGGGGCAACCCGTTCTATTCCAATGGGCCGCACAAAGGCGGCATCGGCGCTCGCATCGTGGAGGCGCAGCGCGAAGCCGCGGCCGCCAAGACCGGAGCGCCAGCGCCGCAGCACGCCAAGGGCCCCGGTCGCTTCCGCATCTCGCTGCGCACCCGCAACATGAACAGCGAAAAGCTCAAGGTCAACGACAAGCGGGGCAATCCCATCGAAATCGCGGCCGTGATCGTCTGGCGCGTGCGCGATACGGCGCAGGCTATGTTTGATGTGGACGACTATGAGAACTACATCCGCATCCAGAGCGAGTCGGCCATCCGCCATTTGGCCAGTGCCTACGCCTACGACCACGGCGAGGAGAACGAGACGACCCTGCGCGGCGGCGCGGATGAGGTCTCGCAGGCGCTGCGGCGCGAGCTGCAGGACCGGCTGAACAAGGCCGGCGTGGAAGTCGACGAAGCCCGCCTGACGCACCTGGCCTATGCCCCGGAGATCGCCCAGGCGATGCTGCGGCGTCAGCAGGCCGAGGCGGTCATCGCGGCGAGGCAGAAGATCGTCCACGGCGCGGTGAGCATGGTGGACATGGCGCTGAAGGAGCTGGCGCAGAAGCAGGTTGTCACATTGGATGACGAGCGCAAGGCGGCGATGGTGAGCAACCTGATGGTGGTGCTGTGCGGCGAGGCCGAGGTCCACCCGGTGGTGAACACAGGAACGCTCTACGCGTGAGCCGCGATATGCCAGAGAAGGCCGACAAGAAAGCGTTTCTGCTGCGGATCGACCCCGCACTCTGGGCCGAGCTGGAAGCCTGGGCGGCCGACGAGCTGCGCAGCGTCAACGGACAGATCGAGTGGGTGCTGCGGCAGGCGATGCTGAAGCGCAAGGGGGCGTCGGCGGGTCAAATGAGCGACGAAGCGACGAAGCGACGAAGCGACGAAGGGTGAGGGATGGGATCGCAAGCTACACCGCTTTGCCAACGCTGACAAGGATCTGGACTCCCACAGCCTCGGCGTATCGCAGCAGCGTGTCGAGTGTCGGGTTGGGAGCAAGATCGTTCTCCAGGCGGCAGAGATTCGCCTTGCCGATGCTCGATCGCTCGCCCACTTCCCCCAAGCTCAGCCCTTTGGCCAGTCGCGCCTGCTTTACGGCCGTGATCAGTTTCTTCACTGTCTCGTGCCTCAGGAGAATCGCTCGGCCTTCGCACTTGATCTGCTCGGCCTCCTCGCGGTCGATCTTCCTGGCCAGTGCGCCTAATTCGGCGATACGCTGCGGCGTCAGGGCGGGGTGAGTGCGTCGGGTAGTGCTTGCCATGATTCAGTCCTCCAGATCATAGGCGGTAATGGGATAGACGCTCATTCCCTCGTCGCCCTGTCCACAATCCCGTCGATGGCCTTGATCTGATGCTCCGACAAGACCGGCTCTTCCGGCCGGCACCACAACTCCCGCGCGACCTCCTCCGCCTGGCGATTGCTGTCGAATCGCGCTGGATTCGCGTGGGCCGCGTGCCACGGCTGCGCCGGCGACAGCGGCGAGAGGAGCAACTCGTCGCGGAAATGCTCGGCCGTGTGGGGATGCTCCAGGAAATTCCCGCCGGGGGCGACTTCGGCGATCACGTCGGTGGCCAGCGTCTCGGCCGTCACGTCGAATGGCCGGCATACCGCCCGTCGCACGCTCCGGGCCATTTCGTTGTCGAGCACCAACTGCACCGGCGAGAATGTGATCGCATTCTCGATGCCGCCCACGGTGCCGATGCCGACCGCGCCGGCCAGGACCGTCAGGAGCATCGATGACATCTTCTCGGCGCCGGTTTGCTCGTTGAGGAAACAGCTATCGGTCTTGCCGCCGTGGACGCCGGTGGGGCAGCCGTAGTATTCCGAGAGCAACTGCACGCGGGCCATCAGGAGTTGGCAGCGCTCCGCGCCGCCGTAGCGATACATTCCCGTGGTCATGTCGGCGTAGGAGGGGCAGATGTCCATCGCGACCACCGCGTCCTCGCGCATGGCGTAGGCCAGCGCCATGGGCGCGATGGTCTCGGCCGCGCCGAGCGCCAGGATTCCCGCGCCGGTGACCGGCGCGGTCGTGCCGCCGCAGGGCATGGTGTCGACCGTCTGGGGGATGCCCCGCCGGATGTATTCCATGAAAACCTCGACCATGTTCCGGTCGAAACACAGCGGGCTGCGCACCTCGGCGTAGCCGATCAGCGCCGGCCGGGCCGCGAATTCCTCGGCCGAGCCGGCCGCCACCTGCGCGATCTCGTGAATCCATCGCACATCCGATGCGCTGAACGTCTCCACCCCGCCGATCTTCCGCGTGTATTTGGCCAGCGTCGCCGCCATCGCCACCGGCCGATGCGGCGCGGGGACGGTCTGGTCCGACACAGGCAGGCCCGAGAGATCGATCTGATCGAGCTGATTGATCAAGTTGATCGAGCAGAGGACATCCTCGCCGTTGGCCGGCCGGCGGCGCCCCTCCATGTCCTGAAGGAAGCACATGAACCCGCCGGCGCTCACGGTGAAATCGGTGTGTACCCGATGCGGCGCGGAACGGAATCGCACGTGCGAATACCGCACCGGCATCCGTTCCGGCCGGCCGGGCGCAGATAGTCGCGGCGCATGCGGCCGACGACCTCGCTCGTGACGGTGGCCGGGAATCGCACGCGAAACGAGGCGCGGTTGACGATGCAGCCGAAACGCTGGAGGCAGTCCAGCGCCTCCTCCGACTGGATGACCATGCCGGTGCGCTCCAGGATGCGCACGGCGGCATCATTGATCATGGCCAGTTGGTCGTGCGTGAGAATGCGGATTGGCTGCATGCAATTCCTGTGGTTGTGAAGGCAGTGACGGATTGCGGTACTGCGCGGCACTACGCGGGCCAGAGGGAATCGTTACGAATGCGCTTCCCGATCGTCCCCCGTGACACGTCAAAATCCTGCGCGAGTTTGCCAATAAGGCGGTCGTAGACGACATCAGACATGTGCCGGATATCCAGGCCAATCTGCTGCATTTGCTGGATCACGGTCTCCAAGTGAACGCGCAAGGGTTCCGGTGGCACAAGCAAAAGCCCGGCAAAAGTGTTGGCTTGGTACTCCAAGAGTGAGTACTCCTTTTCAGCGATGCCCGTCATCACCATCTTCCATTCGCCAGTGCTGTTGAAACTGAGTTGCCGATAGACGTCGGCGTGGAGGACCACATGGGCCAGTTCGTGGGCCAAGCTGAACCTGAGCCGCCCCGGCTGGCGGTCGTACACGCGCCGGTCAACCCGGATCTCCTTCAAATCCTTGGTGATGAAAGCCACGGTCTGGAACCGGTCCTCCATGCCGTACTCCGGCACGATGTCGATCCGAAAACCGAGATCGATGATGTCTTCGATGGGAACGGGAATGATCTTCCGCGGATTGAAGCGGATACCGCAGATGTGCGCCGCTTCAACGATCTGTTCGTATGAATACGATGGCGCTTGGATGGGCATACCGCCATGCTATCAACTCTGTTGCGAGACTCTACGGGCGCTTGATGAAATCGATCAGCTCATCCAGCTTCTCTGCAGGTACGGGCTCGCCTCGCAGAGTGCGGAACAGAACTGGCAGTTTGCTGACGATTTCCTCGTCGTTGAGCAGGTCCCTGGGAAGCTGCCCCTTGGCGGCCGCCGCCAGATCAAAGAACGTGGACCAATCATCGGTGCCGGGTTTCAAGCCCAGCAGCCGCGCCAGTTGCAGCAACTTCTCCTCACCAGTGGGTGGAGGAAACAGCCCGCGTTCGAGCTTGCTGTAGTTGCCGGCATCGAGCTGATGAGCATCGCAGAATCGCCGTAGCGTCTGCCCGCTACGAATACGCAAATCCTTGATGAACTCGCCAAAGACCATGGTCTCTCCTGTCGTCCCGTATCGCTCAACTGTTGTAATTATATTACAACAGGCGGTCGTGTCAAGTTGGTTGCCGAACGGTCTTCCTCACTCTCCTCAGCTTTTGTTGCTTCGCGAGCGGCGGTATCCTCTGCCTTTGATGATCGTTCTCGTCTCGCTCCTGTGCGCCATTAGCTTTCTGCTCGCCGTGGCCGCCACGGCGGCCATGAAGCGCATTGCGCCAAGGCTGAATTTCGTTGAACAAGCCGGGGCATCGCAAGATTCACTACATTCCCAAGCCGCTGGGCGGGGGGGTTGCGATATTCCTCGCGATTGCGATTCCGACGCTCCTCGGCCTGATCATCGCCAACACCGTCAGCTTCAGCTCGCTCGGTGGCGATGGCGCTCTTGGCCGAATGTGTCGCGCGATCGGCGTGTATCAGGCCGGCATTCGCCACCAGACGCCGCTGGCGCTGAAGGTGCTGCTGGCGATGCTGGCGACCAACCTGCTGGGCATCTGGGACGATCGCAAGGCGCTGGGGCCATTCTTGAAGCTGTTCATTCAGCTTGGCATCATCGCGGCGCTGGTCATCTGGGCCGATCTGCGGGCGATGACATTCCTGGATTCGCTGGGCGCGGGCAAATGGCCGTCCATCGTGCTGACGGTTTTGTGGATTACCGCGATCACCAATGCGTTCAATTTTCTCGATAACATGGATGGGCTGTCGGCCGGGATCGCAGCGGTTTGCACGGTGGCGTTCCTAGTGACGGCGCTGTCGATCCAGCAATGGTTCGTGGCGGCCATGCTGGCGATGCTGCTGGGGGCGCTGGTGGGGTTCCTCTGCTTCAACTTCGCGCCGGCCAGCATTTTCATGGGCGATGCGGGGAGCCTGCTGATCGGGCTGGTGATGGGCGTGCTGACGGTGCGGACGACGTATCTCACGCGCTCGCTGGCCGATGGATGGTACGAGATCTTCGCGCCGGTGATCGTGCTGGCCGTGCCGCTGTATGACCTGATCGTGGTGAGCGCGATTCGGCTGTCGCGCGGGAAGAGCCCGTTTGTGGGCGACACGAATCACTTCAGCCATCGCCTGGTGGCGCGGGCATGTTGCGCCGGTCGGCCGTGCTGTGCATCTATCTCGTGACCGCGGCGACATCGGTGGCGGCCATTCTGCTGCCGCACGTGAGGTCGGGCTTTGCCGCATGCCTGATTTTCGGCCAGACGCTGCTGATTTTGGGCGTGGTGATGGTGCTGGAACAGCATCCGCTCCCCATGACCCCTGACGCCCGCGTGCCGGAGCAGACGACGAAATGATCCGCATGCGCACGATGCCCGCCCACGCAGCGCCGGCCACCGGCCGGGGCGCATGGCTCACGCGAGCGGCGTTCATCCTGCTGCTGGCCGTCGTGGCCGCGCGGGGAATGCTGGGCGAGACGCTGCACGATAGCGCTGAGCCGCCGCTTCCGCGCGGACCGAGCCCAAGGGCGACGATCTGATGGCCGCCGCGCCGCGGACGGCCGGGCCGGGCACGAGCCTGGCGCTGGACCTGCTGTGCGCGATACCAGCCATTCTGGTGCTCATCCGGCGCGTGATTGATCCGACCTATGTGATTCGCTGGTCGTGGAGCTTGGTGGCCATGGGGGCGCTGGCGCTGTGGATGCTGCTCAGCGTCATGTGGGCCGGCAACAAGTTCGTGGCGCTGGTGGGCGCGATGAATTTCGTGACGGCGATGGTCATCATCTGGTCGGCGGCGCAGCTCGTCCGAAGCTGGGGGAGGCTGCGCGTCGTGGCCGGGCTGGCCTTCGGCGTGCTGCTGATCTACGCGGCGGCCGGGCTGAAATACCGCTACTCCGACCTGCCGATGCTCAAGGAGAACTTCGAGAAGAACCGCGAGCAGATCCTCCGCGATGAACGGATGGAGCCGGGGTCGTTCGCCGCGCGGCAGTTTGAAAACAAGGTGGTCAAGGGCGACATCGGGTGTTTCACCAGCTCGCCCAACACCTACGCGGCGGCCATCGTGCTGCTGGCGGTGCTGAGCGGCGGGATCATCGCCCATCGGCTGGCGGCCGGCGATGGGATCGGCTGGAGCATCGCCATGGGGGCAGCGTTTCCGTTTGTCGTGGTTGTACTTGCATTGACACATAGCCGGACGGCGGGGGGGATGGCGGTATTGGCGGTCGTGCTATTACTGGCGATGCGATACTTGCGCGGCTGGATGTCGCGCCATTCCACGGGGCTGTACTGTGCCGGCGCGGCGGCGATGGTGCTGGGCGCGGGCTCGGTCGTCGGGCACGCGCTGAAGCACGGCAATCTCGTTGAACAAGAGCCTCACCTTCCGCTGGTACTACTGGCGCGGCGCGGCGCGGCTCATCGCGCAGCATCCGGTGAAGGGGGTGGGCTGGGACAACTTCGGGGAGCGATATCTGGCCGTGCGCCTGCCGCAGGCCGTTGAGGAGGTGCTCGACCCGCACAACTTCTTCGTGAAGTGCTTTGCCGAGTTGGGGATCATGGGCGGGGCGCTGGCGACCGCGTGGATGATGCGGTTGTGGTGGGAGCTGAGCCGGCCGGTATTTCCGGGCGAAAGCGGCGGTGGGGGGGTGCTGGCGCAGCGGCCGGCGGGAGCTGCTGTGCCTGGTTTTGATCGGCGCGCTGGCAATAGCAATTAACTTCTTCGCATCAATTGACCTTGGAGCCCAGCTCTCGTGGGTGGTCCTTTCGGCGGTCGAGCGGATGATCGCGCTGATGCTGCTGGTGGCGGGGATGGCGATCGCCGGCGTGCGGTCGCTGGAGGGCGAGAGCGTGGACGATCGCCCGTGCCCGTGGGTGCTGTATGGGATGCTCGCGGCGCTAGGCGTGTTCATGCTGCACAACCTGCTGGATTTTGCGATGTCGGAGACGTCGCCGCTGTTTCTCTTTGCGCTGTTAGCCGGCAGTGCGCTGGGCGTGCGGCAGCCATCGCTGGCCGGGCATAAGCGGCACACCGGATGGGCGATCGGCTGGCTGTGTGGGGCCAGCATCGCGTGGGTGGCGGTGCTGGTTTCGGTGGCCGCGCCGACCATCGCGGGCGAATCGGCCGGGGCGGAGGGGGATGCGGCCATGCGCGAAGGGCGATTTGACCTGGCCGCCCGCAGCTACAACGAGGCGGGCAGGTCGCAGCCGCTGGACGCCGACCACACGTATCGGGCCGCGGTGGCGATGATTCGCCAGGGCGCGCGGCGCAACCAGGTCGTGGGCTACCTGGAACTGGCCATTCAGAAAGACCCGTATGCCGGACAGTATCACCTGGCGCTGGCGCGATACCAGCGCCAGCATCCCGGCGGCGATGGTGCGCTGATCCGCGAGGAATACGAAGAGGCGATACGGCTGAACCACGCGAGCGTGCCGCTGCGCCTGGAATATGCCGAGGCGCTGGAGACGAAGCTGAACGACAAGCCGGGGCGCAGCGCAACCGCGAGATGGCGCGGTGGTACATCGAGCAGCTTCCGGCGGATGAGCCGAAGCGGAAGGAATGGGAATTCGGAATGAACCACAGATGAACACGGATGGACACGGAGTTGGAGGAAGCGACGGAGCGACGAAGGGGGCGGAGGGCGGATTTCAGATTTCAGATTTCAGATTTCAGATTTCAGATTCAGGTTTCAGAAGCCTGACGTGGTTGTGTCGGTCCAGCGAGGGCGATGGGGGTGGCGGGATTATCGATTTTTGAATTTTGATTGTCGATTGGAGAGGAGGGGATTGCGGACTGCGAATTGCGGACTGCGAATTGCGGGACGCGGGTTTCAGATTTCAAATGACAGATGCCGGCGGGTTCGTTCTGCAATTTGAGTTCGGTTTGGAAGTTGAGTTCGGTCGGCGGCGTGGGTTGGCTCCGTGAGGCCAGTTCGTTTTGTGCGCGGGCGGATTGGAGCTTGGTGAGGCTGCTGAGGGCCTTGTCGAAGGAGGCGCTGGATCGTGGATTCGTAGCGCTGGAGGCGGGCGAGGGGGTTCGATTTGTCGTCGGCGCTCAGGAACTGGTCGGCCAGGAGCTGGGCGGGGGTGGCGTCGGTGATGGGGAGGGGCGTGGGTTCGTTCTGTTGCTGGGTTTCATCACTGGAATGCATGTGCTGGCGGCGGTTGATGGTGTTCTGGTCTTCGATTTCGAGGCGATGCTGTTCGTTCAGTTGGCGGAGGATTTCGGCCTCGGCGGCCGGGAGGCGGCGGAGTTGCCAGGCGAGGTGGGTGAGGCGCTGGACGAGGATGCGCTCGACCTCGTTGGCGGGTTTGAAATCGCGGGTGAGGGAGTCGAGCAGGGCCTGGCGCTCGGCCGGGTCTTCGCCGGGGAGGATGACGGGGAGGGTGGCGGTGAGGCCGTGCTTGAGGGCGTTGAGGCGGGAGCGGGCTTTGCCTTCGGGGGTGCGGGGGCCGCCTTTGGGATTTTCGATTGTCGATTTTTGATTTTCGATTGCGGACAGGAAAACGCGGTGTCGGGCCAGATCGTCGGGGTCGCAGGGCTGAGACCTGGGGTGGGAGAAACTGCAGATGTCGCAGAAGACGCTGAGCTGGTCTTCTATATTTTGAACAGATGGAGAAACGGCGGGGAAGGGGGGCAGGGCACCTGGCGGCGCGGAGGCGCTGCCGGCGGGCGGCAGGCTGGGGATGGTGGCGTTGACGACACTGCGGATGGCGGTTTCGGGGCTGTGGGCGCGCGGACTGGCTGTTGGGGAGGGCATGGCCTTCTCCTTGGGGGAAGAGGTTTGCTCCGCGGCGGCCGACGTGGCCGGGCGGAGTTGGCCGGCCTTCCCGTGACGCCGGCCGGTGGAGTTTAATGTATACTATACTGACGGGGCACGGGATGTCAATAAAAATGTTTGCGTGATTATTGGGGCAGGGGGCGGAGGTGGTGGTGTGTTCGCGGAACGACCACCGTTCGCGGTGAGCATGGCGCAGGTAGAACTCGCGCTCCTCCTCTCGCTGGGACCGGCTCATGATCGCGAGGTTGTGGCTCCAGGACAATTCTCGCACCAGTGGTGCGAGTTTTGGCTTACCCCGATACGTCTCGTAGAACGGCACCATCCGCCAGAGATTGCTGGCCGAGAATCCCCTGGCGTTTGGCTGATGCCGCCGAATGTAGCTGCGAGGACGAGCCCGAATCAGCGGCTGCCGAAGATCAGCAGAGCGAAAATCAACGGTATCCCTCGCCGCCTCCCCTTTGAGCCGCCGCTGCCGAAAGCAATCGGCAACAACGCGATAATGATAAAGTGAACCTGACCCCCTTCGCCCTCCCCCCTTCGCCCTCCCAAAGAAGAAGGACCACCCGCATTGCGGAGTGGTCCCTTCTTTGGTCGTCGGGATTGTGTCAGGCGCGGGGTCGAGCACGGTTATCTCGACGCCGAAGGCGCTGGCGAGACGATTGACAGTCGTGAAGGACGGGCTGTGCTGCCCGGCCTCCAGTCGGCTGATGTGGCTCTGAGGGAGCCCGGTCTTCTTAGCTAGATCCTGTTGCGTCCATCCCTTGGCCTGCCGCAGTTCGCGCATCTTGGTGCTGACGTAGGCGACCCATTTCTTCAACTTCATGGGCATCTCGGTGGGCGTCTCCAGCCGCAAGATCCCCGACGGGTCTTGATCGAGGATCTCGACCATCGCGTTGCGGATGGCCTCTACCTCCTCACGGTCTTTGACATGGGCCAGTTCCTTGACCAGTGCCAGCAGATCCTTTTTGTCTGCTGCCGACAACCTGCTTACGCGCTCGAACACAATCCCGATTGCCATCACGAGGGCTGCCTCACCAACGTCCATTGGAACCTTAGTGATTTCCGTGGTGGCCATAGCTGTATCTCCTTTCTTGTACTAGCATTGCCCTGCCTCCGGCGCTCACGTGGGCGACCGTCCGTAGTCGCCCGCAAGATATTTCCTCAACCGCCGCCGAGTTCGGATGATGTCCCCGGGCGGCGTGCGTCCCTCATTTTCCTTCTTAATCGCCCCGAGGACGACGATTGCATGGTTCGACGAATCCTGCTCCTTTCTTGTGTCGAGAAAGAAGAAGACCCTGACATTGATCTTGCCAAGTGGTCCGCCTTTCTCGCGAAGTTCAAAAAAGTCCTGCACGGCATCGACGCTCAACATCGCGCTGTGCGTGGGGTCCAATTCGAGTGCAAGCTCGCGCACCTGCAAGGAGATGTGGCCGTACTGATCCTCGTCCAGGAACTTCATGGCGTCCTTGTAGGCCAGATCCAGAATCCAGACGTCCCATTGGTAGCCGGGTTGCGGGCCAGCCCCAAGGTGAATTCCAATCTTCACAGCTTTGGCCATAGTCCTTGCCTTTCCATCGACCGCCCGCACCGAGCCGATAAGCATATTATACAACTTTATGCAACGTAGTCAAGTTGCATACTCGAGCCTTCTGCGATAAGCAAAAACGCATCTGATTTGGTACGCGCCGATACCGCGAGCGATGCCGAACGGACGCCGTGCTAACTCTGGAATATATCGACACTTATCTCACGGGTTGCGCGACAAGAGCTGCAACGGAGGGGACCTGGCGTTCTTGCATGCGTCATGGAGACGATACTCGCATCCGCGCGGGCATGGTAAAATGCCGAGGTTTGATGCGGCAATGCCGCGTGGAGCGGCCCGCGGCGGTCGCGGGCCGAGGCCAAAGGGGGAAATCCCGGACAGGACGGCATGGACAGCGAAGGCGCCAGCATCCCGGCCCCGGCCGCCGCGACGACGGTTGGCGGCATCATGACGCGGCACATCGTCAGCGTGACGATGGATGACAGCCTGCTGGTGGTGCGGGAGCGGTTCGAGCGGTTCGGGTTTCACCACCTGCTGGTGCTGGAGAAGGGCAGGCTGGTGGGGGTCATCTCGGACCGCAACCTGCTGCGCAACGTATCGCCGTTCGTGGGGCGGGACGTCGCCGAGCGCTCGCAGGACCTGGCCACGCTCAATCGGCGCGTACACCAGGTCATGACGCGCCGGCCGGTGGTGGCGAGTCCCGACATGCCCATCGAGGCGGCGGCCCGCCTCATGCTCGACAAGGACATCTCGTGCCTGCCGGTGGCGGACGAGCATCTCCATCCGCTGGGAATCGTGACGTGGAAGGACCTGCTGGCGGCCCTGCTGGTCGGTCGGCCCGGCGGTCGATGAAGAGATTTCACTTGCGGAACTGGACGCCCATTTCGTATTTGCCGTTGCTCAGGGGGCGGGAGCGGACGACTTCGCCGATGCGGCTGAGGGCGCCGTGGCCGTTGGCCATGTCGACGCGGCAGTTCTGGCCGACGGCGAGGGACTGGCGCAGGAGGAAGGAGATGCCGCTGAGGGAGAGGTCGCGGGTCTGGACATCGTGCGTGCTGCCGGCCAGGGGGCCGTCGAGGACCGTGAGCCTGGCGGGCGTCTGCACGGGGCGGCGGTGGTCCTTGCGGCGTTCGCAGAAGGGCAGGATGGGCGCGCCGAGGGACGTGCCCGCGGGCGCGGGAGATTGGCGCTGCGGGATTTCGGTCATCACACAATCAGTATCGACGCGAGTTATCGGAAGTCTTTAGTTTTGGGGTCCTTGTCAGTGGTCAGTTGTTCGTGGTCAGTGGTCGGGTCCGTTGTTCGTTGGTCAGTGGATTCGCCACTCGATCCGCCACTCGGATTTGAGGCCCGTCGGGCCGCTGCAACTGACAAAGGGGACCATTGACCCGTCTAGGGACCAAGGACAACGGGCAACGGACCGGAACAGCGGCGGGACGCCGCTGCCACTTTGCGCGTCAAGCCAGCTTGGCGGCGATCTCCTTGAGGGTGGCGAGGATTTCGGATTGCACACCGTCACCGCGCGGGGGGCCGTCGAGGGTCTTGTTGGCCAGGGCGGGGCCGATGGTCATGAGGAGCGTGCCCAGGAACTTGCCGATGGGCGTGCGGGCGAAGATTTCGCCGTAGCCGACCGACAGGCAGGTTGAGCAGTAGAGCGTGGCGTCCCAGTAGCTGTTGATCTTGGAGTTGTGGCCCTTTTCCACGCGGTAGAAGAGCAGTGCCGAGAGAGCCACCGTGATGAGCGTGCTCTCAAGCGGCTTGGCGCAGAGCGCGGCCACCAGCCGGTCTGGCGAGATGTCGTCGGGGACGGGGATGCCCAGCAGTTGCAGTTCGTCGCGCCAGCTCATGGGTTGATCCGGGGTTTGCGCTCGCCCTTCATCTCGCTCTTGACGACGGGTGGCTCGATGTCGGGCGGAGCGGACGACGCGACGGCGACCGTCGGAATGGCCGGCGGCGTGGGAGGCGCCGATGGCGGCTGGCCATCACCGCGCGGCGGCGCATCGCTGGTTCCCATCAGGCTGGCGCCGAGTCGGCCGAGGATGTCGCGGGCCTGGGGCGAGAGATTGCTGAGGAAGCCGTCGGCGGCGTTGCCGTAGCTGGCGGCGTGGATGAAGCGTTGGGACATCTTGGCCAGCGTCTCGGGATCGCCGAAGATCTGCATCTTGGCGCCGGCGAGCATGGTGCTCATGGCCTGGGCGGCCTGGATGCGGACTTCGCGGTCGGCGTTGATGCGCAGCTTTTCCAGCTCGAATTTCAGGGCGGCCTGCTCGAACTCCTGTTTGTTGGAGAGGCTCTTGCGCTCGACCTCGACGCGGGCCTGCTCGACGTTGACCTTCTCGCGCTCGACGGTGACATCGACCATCTTCAGGGCCTTCTCGCCTTCGGATCGCTTGATGCTGGATTGCGAGTCGCCCTCGGCGAGTCGCAGCTTGGCTTCGTATTGGAGGTCGGCGGCCTTGCGCTCGCCTTCGGCTTCCTTGACCTTGGTGTAGGCGACGACATCGGCCGTGGTTTCCTGGCGAATCTTGTTTTCGGCGATGACCTGCTTGGCGGCGATAAGCTTCTTCTCGGCCTCGCGCGCGGCCTCGCTGGTGACCTGGACGGTGAGGACCTGCTGCTTGGCGGCCTCGCGCTGGGCCTCGGCGGCGAGCATGGCGGCCTGGGCGGCGGCGCGTTCCTGCTCCTTCTGGGTGACGGCGACTTCCTTGGCGCGCTCGGCCACTTCCACCGTCTGTTTCTTCTGAATCTCGGCCGTTTCCTGCTCGCGTTGCTTCACAACAAGCGTGATCTTTTTCGCGATCTGGGCCTGCTCGACGACCAGCGTCCGTTCAACCTCGGCCGTCTCGATCGACCTCATCTTCTCGATATCGCGGCGGGCGACGGCCTCGTCCTGGCTGATCTTGAACTCGGCGACCTCGCGCTCGCGGCCGGCGCGGACGTTGGCGACTTTCATCTTCTGGTCGGCCTCGAACTCGGCCTGGTCCCGCTCCATCTCCAGGACCTTCTTGCGGGTGACGACGTTCTTGCCGACGACGGCCTGCTCGGCTTCGCGCTCGATCTCGTTGCGCTCGATACGGGCCTTCTGGGTGATCTCGGCGATCTTGCGGAGGCCCTGGGCGTCGAAGACGTTCTGGGCCTGGAGCTGGGTGGGATCGGTCTGGTCGAGGCTGGAGATGGTGACCGACTCGAGCGTCAGGCCGTTGTGAGCCAGGTCGTGGATGACGATGGCCTGCACGGCGCTGGCAAACTCGTCGCGTTTGGCGTGGAGTTCGACGAGATCCTTGGTGGCGGCGACGGTACGCAGGGCGCTGACGAGCTTTTCCTGGACGAGTTCGCTGACGGCGTCGGCCTGGACGTTCTTCATGCCGAGCGATCGCGCGGCCTGGAGGATGTCATCCGCATTGGCCTGCACCTTGATGTAGAACTCGGCCGAGAGATCGACGCGCAGGTTGTCCTTGGTGATGAGGGCGTGAGGGCCGATGCGCTCGACGTTGAGGCGCATGGTTTCCAGCGAGACGGGGATGACCTGGTGGACGACGGGGAAGACGATGGTGCCGCCGTCCATGATGACCTTGGCGCCGCCCATGCCGGTGCGGACGAAGGCCATGTTGGCGGATGCCTTGCGGTAGAGCCGCGTGATGACCGAGATGACCACCACCATCACGAAGATGATGAACCCGATGACGGTGAGCGTGAGCTGCGCCGAGGGGCAGGCGCGGGCCGCCGGCCGAGGCGGGAACCATCCACGGGACGGCCATGAGCAGGACACTGATGCCGAAGAAGAGTACGAGGATCATGGGGCCCTCTTGGTGCTGTCCGCCGGGGCTTGTCCCTCGGCGGGTTTGACCGGAACGACGTAGAACAACTGGCTCTTGCCGTTGTACGCCACGAGGCGCACGTCAGCGTCTTTTTCTATGGATGCTATCTTGCCGTAGGGACGGCAGGGGACCTGGAACAGGTTGCCGCGGCTGTCGCGGACGGCAACCATGCCGAAGGTGGCGTCGATGGGGAAGATGGCCTGGCCGGCCAAGCCCAGCAGATGATGGCGGCGCTGGGCGTAGGTTTCGTAGGTGGGCAGCCATCGCGCGGCCAGGCGCGAAACGAGCTTGGTGAACAGGGCGCTGCCGACGGCGGCCAGCGGAAGCGACCAGATCATGGCCATCGGCGAGTGGGCGAATTGCGGGAAGGTGACGACGTTGCAGAGGAAGCCGATCATTCCCCAACTGCTGAAGAGGATGAGAAAGAGGATGCTGAGGGGCACGCGGCCGGCGCCGAGCCATCCCATGGCGGCGAGCATGGCGGAGGGGCCGCCGGTTTGAGCGGCGGCGGTTTCGGCTTCGCTGTCGGCGTCTGCGTCTGCGTCTGCATCGGCGTCAGCATCTACGTCCGCGTCGGCATCCACATCGGCGTCTGCGTCAACGTCGGCATCAGCATCGACATCGGCGGCGGCATCGGCCTCGCCGAAGGAGACGCCGCTGACCAGATAGACCGCCATGTAAAGCAGGGCGAGCAGCAGTGGGACGATGAAGATGAGGTTCCACCAGGCGAAGAACCATTGCAGTGTCATATCGCACCCCTGTCCTGTTAGCCCAACGATCAAGAACACTATAGCCCGGCCGGTTGGTATCTCAAGCACTTGAAAGAGGCGATTTGAGGTACGGTATTACGGTTTCTCGGCCAACTGAGCCAAGGCCAGATCAATCAGGTCGCGCGTGACGAAGAGCGTGCTGACGCTATGGAGCTGCTCGATCCGATCCTGTGCCTCGGACAATGAAACTCGCCCGAGTCGATATGATCTGACGATGATGCCCAGCGAGCCAACGGGCCGAATGCCGAGTTTCCGGGCGGCCCCTCGTGCGGCAAGATCGTCGGTCAGGAGAAGCGGCACACGCATGTTCTGGCAGAGCAGAGGGCATTCGATCTCACCTTGATGCAGGCCTGCGCTGCTTGGCTGTTGCGCGAATGAGGCGACTGCGCCTGGATCGAGCGGATGTCGCTGGATTACGGAGATCGTCTCAAGTTCCGTTGCGGGAATGCGGCCTGGTGCCGTGGCCTCGGCCCACACTGTCTCAGGCACATGGAGAACCTCGTATATCTGAAGCAAGCCCAAGCACTCAATTTCACGAAGGTGGACCATCGGTCCTGTATCGGCGACAGCGGTTACGGTAGATCATCAGGGCAGAGATATCGTGGCCTCGGGTAAGGAGGGGGTGGTGTGGAGGGGCGGATCGAGGCATTCGACGGCGGGCACGAGAGGCATGGCCGGAACGGGGCTGCTCGGACCAGGCGGAAGCGTGGCCCGCGACGGAGGCGTTGCGGTCGGTCCAATCGCCTGTTGGGGATGATGACTTGCGGGCGCCACCTGCCTTTCCGCCGGGAATCGTGGCCAGTCTGTTGAGATCGACCCTTTCCGCCACGTCCGTCACGCGCTCAAGGGCCGGACCTGATAGGTCCACCGGAACGGCTTGGCCATCGTCTGGTTGAAGTACTCGATGAACGCCAGGACACGCCGCCGCAACTCGTCGATGGATTGGAAGCTGCCCCGGCGCAGCAGCCGGCGTGCCAGGATGCTGAACCAGATCTCGATCTGGTTGAGCCACGAAGCGTGCCGTGGCGTGTACAGGAACCGGATGCGATGGCTGGGGTCTTCCAGGAACGCTCGCCGGCTCTTCAGGTCCTTGAGCAGGCCCGACTCGCCCTTGACGCCCAGTTCCACCCCCAGTCCACACAACTCGTCCACCAGCCTCACCAACGTCTCGGATTGGTGCGTGTTGAGCTGGTCCAGCACGATGATCCACGCTGCCTGGGGGTCGCTGGCCACCGTCTGGGCCACATGCGCGGCAAAGTCTTCCTCGTGCCGCGTCAACGCCACCGTTGGACAGATTACCTTCCCCGTGGCCACTTCCAGGTTGGCCGTCAGCATCAGCGTCCCGTGCCGAACGTAATTGGCCTCCTGACGCTCCACCTGTCCCGGCCTCATCGGCAGCGTGGGCGCTGCGCGTTCTATCGCCTGCATGCCGGTCTTCTCATCCACGCTCACGAGGTGCGTGCCCAGCTCGTGCATCGCGATGGCCGAGCCGTAGGCCGCGCACACCGCCCCCGACCGCGCCGCAAACTCCTCGGGATGCTGCCGGTCGGGACTGTTCAGCCAATACCGCATCTTGTGCGGCCGCAGGTCCGCCTCCTTTTAAAAAACGCCCCACCTGCCGGGGCGAGATCGACGGCACGATCCCCCGTTTGGCCGCCTCCTCGGCCAACTCCCGGTTCGTCCAGTTCGTCACCGGCCGGCCGCTGTCCGACGGCTTCTCGCAGGCCAACGCCATGATCTGGCAGTACTGCTCAGGCGTGAACTTGCCCGGACACCCGCAGCGATACTCGTCCGAGAGCGCCTGCTCGATCTTCCGGGCCAGGGCCGCCTCATCCCACTGGGCAACGTCCGCTCCCCAAGCCTGCTGGGCCGCCCTGTAGCGGGCTCGCCAGTGTCGCACCAGTTCGCGGGAGCACCCCACCCGAAGGGCGATCCCCACCGAGCCCAGACCCTCGCCGGCCGCCAAGATCACGCGAGCCCGCGTGGCCACCGCCTGCGGACAGGTCTTCCGCCGGACCAGGCTCTCAAGAATGCAACGCTGTGCTTGCGGTAGAACCAACGCGTGGCTGTTCAAGTCTTCCGTGACCATCGCATCTCCTTGTCATCCGTGACTTCATGGAGATCGGCATCACTCGGCATGATACTTCAGCCGCGATGATATAGGTTGTTCACTTTCGCACATCGTGCATGATGGCGATCACCCCGCCCGCATGGCTGATGGCCTCGTAGACGTCGCGATAGTCCTTGTACGTGAGCCGCTTGTCGCAGCGGAGACGGACCTCCGAGTCCCTTGGGTTGTTCTTGTTCGCCAGCAGTCCCTTCAGCTCGGTCTGGAGCGTGCCGCTGCTGCCAACCAGCTCGCCGTTGAGATAGATCTTGCCCTCGCGATCAACAATCACGGTGATCGCGGCGTCAGTCTTCGTAGTCTTGGCGAGCTGCGGCAGTACGACGCTGAGTTTGTCGCGCATGAACGTTGACGTGAGCATGAAGAAGAAAATGATGAGGAACGCGATGTCAGCGAGGCTGATCATCTGCGTCTCCTTGATAGGCTCAGTTCGCTTGCGCGATCTTCATGTCGCCGCTCCTCCGCGATCAGCACAACGCCGCCGGCCTGCTGGATCGCATAGAGAATGTCCGCGTTGCGTTGGAAAGTGACGTCATCGCCAAGCCGAACCGCCACCGCCCGCTGCTCTTCCGTCGTCGCGCCGGCGAGCAGGCCGGTGATCTGCAACTCCAGGTCTGCCAGCGGGACGGGCATGCCGTTGACGGTCAACGTGGTCTCCGTCGCCTCGACGCGAACAGGTTTGGGAAGAGACGATTCGTCCTTGGCAGCGCCGGCCGATGGCAGGGCCACCGTCAGCGAATGGTTCAGCACGAATGTCGAGGCCACGAGGAAGAAGATGATGATCTGCCAGGCGATGTCCGCCAGCGTGATGAAAGGCAGATAGGGGGCCGGGCGATGGTGGCGGACGAGCCTCATACCGCGACCTCCGCCTTCTCGCCGTTGCGCCGCGCCGCGACTGGGCGTGCAGCACGCGCTCCACGAGCCTCGTTCCCGCGGCCTGCACCTGCAAGACGAATCGGTTCACGCGGCTGACGAAGAAGTTGTATTCGACGGTGGACATCGCCGCGACGATCAGGCCGCCGGCCGTGCAGAGCAGCGCCTCGGAAATGCCGCCGGCGACGGCCTCCGGCGTGAGGTTGCCGGCGCTGTGGATTGACCCAAAGGCCCGGATCATGCCGAAGACCGTGCCCATCATCCCCAGGATCGGCGCCAGGCTGGCCGTCGTCGCGAGCACCGTCAGGTTGCGCTCCAGATACTCCACGACATGGCCGCCGTGATCTTCCATCGCCTGGACGATGCCTTCCTCGATCTCCTCGGGGCGCTTGCCGATGCCTTCAAGGAAACCGAGCTTGCGCAGGCCGATCTCCAGCGTCTCGGCGACCGGCCCGCCGGTGGCGGCGCAAAGGCTGACGGCGCCGTCGATTTCGTTGCGATCGAGGGCATCGGTGACCCTGTCCAGCAGGTCGTCGGAATCGACGTTGGCCTTGCGCATCACCAGCCAACGCTCCAGCGTCACCCCGAGGCTCACAATGGAGCAGGCAACGATGACCCACAGGGCCCATCCTCCGCGCATGATGAAATCGAGCATGATCGCACCTCCGAACGGCCGGCAACTTGCGGCCGTTCAATTGTCGCTCACATCCCTGTCGTCAACCTGGTACTTCTGCTCCAGCAGTGTGTGGGCGCGGCTGGCCTCGGCGGTGTGCGGAAACTTCTTGAGAAGCATCTTCAGCACGGCGACGGCCTTCTGCGCATCTTTGCGTTCGTCGTGGCACGCGGCGATCTCCAGCCATGCAAGCCGCACCGCGCCGGACGTTGGATAGTCGAGGATGAGCTTGTTATAGGCGACAATGGCCTCATCGTACTTTCGTCCAATGCGCAACAGCGCCCCAAGCCGCATCAATGCCTTGACCGCAAAGTCACCTTGGCGCGGGAACCGGTCAACCAACTCGCGAAGCGTGGCGACCGCCGCCGCGGTGTTGCCCATGGCGACGGCTTCCAGCTCGGCCCGCGCCGTCAGCGCCTCAGCGCTGACGGCGGGGGAGTAGAACCGCTTGACGATCTCGCTCAGCTCGCGCCGGCCGGCTTCGAGGTCCTTCGTCTTTGCGAGTTTCCCGTAGTAGGTCGCGGCAACGCGGAAATGTGCCGCGGGTTTGTCCTCGAGCAGCCAGTAGGCCTCGCGTGCTTTCGCGCCGTTGCCTGCCTGCTCGTGGAGTTCGCCGACGAGAACCTTCACCTTCTCCACATCGCCGCCGGTTCGATAGTCGCCGATGAACGTGATCAGCCGCTGCAGGTCTTCCTTGTGCAGCTCGCAGAGCGAATACTGTGCCCAGCGGCGGAGGCCGGCGCACTTGGCGGAGATCAGTTCCAGCGCCTTGTGATGTTCCTGATCTCCCTTCTTGGCGATGGCTGCGGCGATCTGCAGGATCAGATCGTCGGTCGTCTTGCCCGCCGGCTCCTTGGCAATGATCTCATCCAGCAGCGAAAAGAGCCGGTTGGCGCCGGGCGCGCCGAATACGCCGTCAGCGTCAGCCGGAAGGCCAGCGGCTTTTCCTCGGGCGGAAGCCGGCGCACCATGTTCATCGCATCGTCGTGACGGTCGGAAGCGATGTAGAGCTCGACCACGCGAGCCAGCGCCTCCTGCCGGCTGGGAAGCTGAAGGTAGAGCGCGATCGCCTGATCGACTTCCTTCTTCGCGAGATGCTGGCCGGCGACGTGGAGCAGGCCATCGCGATACGCCGCGGCGGCCTGAAGGTCGGTCAGGTCCGTGGGGCGCATTGACGCGAGCTTGGTGTAGATCTCGCCGGCCCTTTCGCCCTTGCCAATGGCCGCGTAGCTGTCGATCTGAGCGCAAAGCGCGACGACGACCAGCGGACTGGAGGGAAAGTCGCTGATGACGAAGCCGAATTCCTTGATCGCCTCGTTGTGGAACTTACGCCGCTGCTGGGTGATGCCGACCCAATACTGCACGCGGTCGGATCGCGCATCCTTGGGATATTTCTCCATGAACGTGTAGAGACGATCGACCAGGTCCTGCGATGGGGCCTCCTTGGCGAAAGCCTCGGCCACGCGCTCAAACTCCCGCGCGGGGGCCATACCCTCCGGCGCGCCGTCGGCCGCGAAAACAGCCACGGACATGAAAATGGGAAGTAGCCTTATGGACATCGTGTTAGCGAATGCTGAATGTCAAATGACGAATGTCTAATCAATTCCGAATGATCAAATGACGAAGTCCGAAACGCCACCGTCATTCGTCATTCGTCATTCCGTCATTCGGCCTTCTTTAGACATTCGTCATTAGAAATTGGTCATTGGTTCAACGGCACCTGCTCCATCGCCGCGCGGGCGAGGTTCACGTACTCGCTCTTGCCATAGTCGTAAATTACGCGGTTGAGCAGCTCGCGAATCTTGTCCGGCCGAACCGTGAGCCTCGCCTTCGGCGCCGTTTGCATCTGGATCAGTGTCGCCGCATGCCAGTACAGCAGCGCCGGCATGTCCTTGTCATTGGTTGCGAAGGTCTTCTCGGCCTGTGCGAACCAGGCCAGGGCGTCGTCGAGTTTCTCGGCCACCGCCAGCCACTGCCCGGCCTTCAGCGCCACCGCGCCGGCCTGCTCCTGTTTCGGGAACTTCTCCACGAACTTCTGCGCGATCGCCACCGCATCGGCGTACTGCTCGCCGCGGGCGTAGTAGTTCATCATCCGAATCATCGCCATGGGCACGTGCGCATCATCGGGATGGTGATACGTCAGCAGCACGTACGCGTCGGCGGCCTGCTCGAACTGGCCCATGGCCTCATACGCCTGGCCGACCTTGAATCGCGCCTTGGCCACGAAATCCGACTTGGGCCAGCGCGTCACGATCTCCTGGAACCGCAGCAGCGCCTCGCGGTGATTGCCCTTGAGCGACTGGATGTTACCCAGATAATAGTTGGCGCTGGCGGCCAGGGCCTCTTCGGGGAATCGCGAAACGAGGTGCGAGAAGTAGTCGTTGGCTTCGATGAAGTACTCCTCGGCACGCTCGTAGCCGCCGGCCAGGTAGAGCCGCCGGCCGATCTGGTAGGCCGACTGGCCGGTGCGATACCAGAGCTTCATCTCTTCCTGCGCATCCTTGAACTGGCGCGAGAAGGCCTCGACGATTCCATCGGTGCCGCCGGCGATTTCGAGCCGCAGCTTTCTCTCCAGCGACTGCGAGCGGTCCTGGCGGAGATAGTCGCGATAGACGATCTGCACGCTCCCGCCATATGCGGCCTGGAGCACGTCATCGTTGGGATTGGGCGCGCCGGCATCGGTGTAGAACTTGCCGCGGAAGATGCCGCTGTGCGGCTCGGTTTCGGAGAGGATCAGAGTAAGGCGATCGCCGCTGCTGGAGGTCACGTCGGCCGCGACCACATTGATTCCCGGCGAGCGGTCGGCCGCGAAATTGATGACCTGCACGTACACCGGCTCGCCCAGCCGCACTTTGCTCACCTGATCGGTGAAGTTGGCATTGGTGGCCGCGAGCGTCGCGTCCGAGGCGAGAGCCAGGTAACTCACGCGATCGACGTTCTCCTGCGGCGCGCGGTTCTTGTTCTGATAGTCGGCCACGATCTCGCCGCCGGGCACGACCGACAGCAGGCCCTTCTGGCCGGCCTCGCCGCGGTCGGTCTGCACGTGGGCGCGGTAGACGCCGCCGTCATCGCGCTTGGCCGAAATCGTGACGGAATCGATGAGCCGCCCGCCCATGCTGCGGACCCGGACCTCGACAGTTGGCTCCTTCAGATCGGGATCTTCAATCGCGATATCGAAGGCGCTGCCGGCCTCAATCAGCGCGGTCTGCTCGGGATTCGGCTTGGCCGCGGGAGCGGTCGTGGGCGCCTTGTCGCTCGCCACCGCGCCCAGTGTCTTGAGCCGGTCGATCCGGCCATTCAGCAGCGTGATCTGGCTGTTGAGCGACGAGATCGCCGAAGCGGTCGCGTCAGTCTCCGCGTCGGCCGGGTTGGTGGTCGGCGCCTTGGCGGGCGCCGCGGCCAGCCGCTTCTTGAGCAGCTCGCGCCGCGTCTCGAGCACGGTACGCTCCTGGGCATAGGCCCAGGACCGATAGTTGACCTCGGCGCGCAGCTCGGCCAGGCGCGACTCCTGCGCCGCGACCGCCCGCCGGTTGGGGTCCATCAGCGAGATGACCGGCGTGCCAACCGGCTCATCATCCTTGGCCGCCTTTTTCGGCGGCGCTTTGCCCGATCCCGGCTGTAGCGGGTCGGGCATGATCGGCGCACCTGGAGATCGCCCGAAGGCACGTGCGCATCGACGTAAGAGAGGCGAACGATATCGTCGCCCAGGACGGCCAGTTCGGACTGGCCGCGCGTCTTGGCCGAATCGCCGACGCGCCGCGCCACCTCGGCTTCGCCGAGGACCAGGTCCACCTGCTCGGTGGCCGTACACGGGCCGGTGCAGTTGAGGGTCAGGTCCCTGGCCGCGCCGCCGATCAGCGCGTTGATCTTCATGCTGACGGCGCAATCGCCATTGGGCATCGCATCGGGATCATGAACCCCGATGCTGATGCGGCCCTGTCCGAGCGATCGCGCGGCGATGGGCGATTCATCCTCATCGCCCGTGCCCTTGATCTCAAACGGCCAGGCGGTGGTCAGCAGCGGCGGCACGATAAGTTGCGCCGCGGTCGGCCGGTTTTCCAGTACATAGGCATGGCGGAACGTCTTGTATCCCGGCTGCATGTTGCGCTGGTCGAGATACTTCATCCAAAGCACGTCGCCCGGCCGGATGTAGAGGATGCGGGGATTATTCAGCGCCTGCGGATTGGTCGAGAGCGTGAGCGGGCCGGCGAAAATGCCGGTGGCGTTGCCGGTCTCAGTCAGCTCGACGGTCTGCTTCGCGCCAGCTTCGGTGAACACCTCGACGCTCGCCTTGTCGGGATTCGGCGTGATGTCCAGGTCGGGATCGTTCAGCACGATGTGGGCGCGGCGTTGAGGTCGAGCCTCCATGCGGGGACAAATGCCTTGGCGCGGTTGTCGTCGCCCGATGGCTTGACCAGCGCCAGCGTGCCATTGTGATATCGTGCGCCAAGCCGCCGCGATTCGCGTATCACCGGCGTGCCCGGCGTCTCGTTCAGCTCATCGAGATATCGCGCAAAGACACTCTGCCCGACGTTGAACTCCAGCACGCCGGCGCCGGCCAACGAGCCGGCGGGAATCGCACTGGGGATCAGTTGATTGCCGTCGAGATCGGTGAGGATGACCTGGCCGATGGCCGGCGCATCGCCGCGCCATTTGGTGATGTCGAAGCGAATCGTTCGCGCGTACGCTCCCTTGAGATCGATGACGTTGCCTACCGGCTGCGATTGATTGGTCAGCGTCAGGACTTTCTCCGGGCCATCGCCTTTCAGGGTGATGGTGAGATCCGTGGGCATGTTCCGGCCGGCCAGCGGATCGCTGCCAGCCCCCCAGATAATCTTGCCCAGCGCCGCCGGCTGGTGCAGATCGATCTCCAGGTAAGGCGTCTTGTCGCCCAGTTTGGCCTGCCAGAAGGTTGGTCCCTTCACGGGCTGGGTCGAGGGTCTCGTGGTCGGCGGAAGACTGTCGCGGTCCATGTCGATCGCGTTGATCGCGGGATGGCCGGCGCCTTCGGAACTCACCGCCATGGTTGGCCCGGAGGAAGCAGTGTTGACCGAGCCGATGAAGATCCCGGTTCGAGGGCCTGTCTCGCGGAGTTGCACCTTGACGACATTCTCTTTTCCGCCGCCGCTGGCCACCATTTCCACCATGGTCGTGTCGGGCTCATTGCTGATGTCGAGATCGGCGTCGATGAGCTGGATATAGACCGGCGAGCCGGGGTTGAGCGTGCCGCTGGTCTGGCGCGACATCGGCAGGATGGGGCGCTCGCCGGCAGGCTTGGGCGGCTGAACGCGCGCCATCGCCTGTTCGTAGCGCGGCGGTGGCTCCGGCAGGGGGATGCTGTCGATGTTGATGACGCCATCATCCACGACGGCTACCTTGTATGCCCCGCCGCTCTGGCCGGGGTAGGTGATCTCGATGACGTCTCTTCCCATGACCTGAAGGATGCCATCATTGACCGTGGGCATGGCCAGCGCCGTGCGAATCCGGCCGATGTAGAGCTGGTCGCTGACCTGGTTCTTCTCCAGCTTGAGCGTCTCGCGGTCGCCCGACGGCGCGGAGAGCGTGACGTTCAGCGAGGTCGATCGCGTGCGGTTGAAGTAGTTGAGGTCGTAGACCTTGACGATCAGCTCATCGCCGGGGCGGACGCGGTTCTGCATGGCCGCGCCGACGACGGAACAGGCCTCGTAGAGCTTGCGGGCCTCGAGGAAATCGCCGCGATCGAAGTAGATCTGCCCGACGAGGAAGATCGCCCGCTTGATCATCTCGCTCTCGCCGTAGCGCGTCCACAGCTTGCGGAACGTGGCGATGGCGGCGTCGGTCTGCTTGAGCTGAACGTACGTGCGCCCGAGTGCAAACATGCTCATCGAGGCGATATTCGGGTCATCCGCCTCGACCAGCGTCAGGAGCTTCTCCCTGGCCGCGTCGGGCTGGCTGGCCAGCAGGAGCATCTCGGCATCGCCCAGATCCGCATAAAGCAGGCCCCGCCGGCTGACGATCGCGCGGCGGATGAGGTTCAGTTCTTCGCGCGCCGTCTCGCCGCGGCCCTGCGCATGAGCACCTGGGCGCGCTTGAGGCGCAGCAGCGCCTTCTCATTGGGCTGCAGCATCTCGGCCAGCACGTCGCCGGCCTGGCTGTAGATGGTCAGCGCCATCTCCTGCTGCTCGCGCGTCCCCTGGGCGAAATGGAAATCGCCCGCGGCGACGAACAGCGGCAGGGGGGCGCGAGCGGCGACGAAATCGGCCTTGGCGCGAGCAGTGTCGAACAGCGCCACGGCGCGCGTAGTCGTTGGCTTTCATCGCCTGGATGGCGTCGGCAACGATCTGGCGCGTATCGCGCAACCGGCGCCGCCGGTGGGGGAGCCTTCTGCGCCCCCAGTGCCGGGACGAGCATGCCCATGAGGATCGCCATGGCCAGACCCGCGGATCTGCTCGTCAGTTGTCTGTGGTCCGTTGTCCGTGGACGGGTCAATGGTCCATTGGTCAATTGGGAGAGCCTCCGCGCGTCCACTGACCAGGGGACCACGGACCCGACCACTGACAACGGACAACGGACTACTGACAAAGACGCACACGCTTTGGTTGCGGGCAACGCCCGCGATGATAAAAAGCTATTCATCTTTCCCTCCCCGCTTCTGGTTGATGATGTTGATGTACTTCTGTGCCTTGGTCGCCAGTTCGGTGCCGCTCTGCTCTTCCACCACGCGGTAGAAGCTCTGCAGCGCCTCGGCCACCTGGCCGAGCTTGTACTGGCAGACGCCTCGCTGCAACAGCACCTCGCCGAGCTTGGGCGAGTCGGGGTAATCCGTGAGCACGCGCGAATAATAATCCGACGCCCGCCGGTAATCGTTCACCGACAGGTAATACTCGGCCGACTGCATGAGCCCCTGCGCCGCCAGCACCGAATCGGGATACTGCTTGGCCAGACGCTCAAAGACATCCAATCCTGTCTGCCCCGCGGCCATCTTGGCCATGCCGACATTGAACAGCGCCTCGGGCGCCAGGGGGCTCCGGGGGAACCGTTGTGCGAGTTCCTCGAATTGCGAGACGGCACGGGTCAGGTTGCGGTTGAGAGCGGCCTTATCGCCGGCCGCCTTGCCCTGCTCGACGGCACGCTTGCCCAACTCCAACGATGCCTGCCCCATGGCGAACATCGCATCGGGAATGTAGTCGCTGGTGGGGTATCGCGCCATGAGCGTGCGGCACGCCGCCACCGCCTCGTCCATCATGCCGGCATAGAAATAGATCTTCCACGACGCGTGCAGCGCATCCTCGCCCAGTGCGGTCTTCTCGGCCGCACGGGCGATCTCGTTGCAGTCGGACTGCGCGGAAGCCAGGTAATCGCGCCCGCGATGGGTCAGGCCCAGGTCGAGGTAGATCTTGCCGATCTCGCCGGCCGCGATGGCCCGCCGCAGCTTGGCTTCCAGGTCAAGCTGCGTCTGGCGATATTTGACGGCCGCCACCTCGCCAGTGCCGCCTGCGACGCAGTCGATCGCCTTGGCCAGCACCCAGCCGTCGGCATGGCGAATGCATCGCTCATCGCGATAGGCCGCGCGAACAGCGCACAGGCCGCCACTCGACGTATCGCTCTTGAGGGGCAGGACAGCGCCGCCGTCGCCGATGACGCCTTGCGGGGCGACCGTGATCAGCCGCTCGAAAACACCCGTATGCGGGCCGGTCTCAGTCAGTTTCACCGTGATTGACCGGCATCCGGGCGGCACGAGGGGCTGCACCGGCTCACTCTCCGCCTGGCCGGCGATCTCGCCGGGCGTGGCGCGCTGCGTTGTCGGCTTGGTCGATGCCGACGACAATGCCGCCACCTCGGCCGATCGCGCATCGGTGATCGGCACGGCCGCCAGCGTCACCGTCAGAGTGTCGCGGCCATCGCTCACATCCCCGTCGGCGTCCTCCACGCGAAGCAAGATTTCCGCACCTACCACGGCCTGCGACAGCGGTTCCCGGCCATCGCGGGTGAGAATCTCAAGCGTTGCATCGGACGCCACCTCGACCACGTCGCGCCGAATGGCGTTCTGCGGCGTATTCGGGCCGTTCGGGCCGATCTCGTCATAGTATTCGACCTCGATGCGGTCGCCGCCGCGCACCTCGACGCGCTGGAACTGCCGCGAAAGCGATCGGCTCCACACGGACAGCGCCGTCAGGCGCGCATTGATGTTATCCATGGCGGTCGGGACCTTGCTCGCGGCAATGCGCATCTGCACGAGTTCGTTCTCGGTCATGCCGCGGCGTTCCTGCTCGCCGGCGGTGGCGGCGGGACCCGTCTGAGTTTCATCCTCGTCGGTGCCGGTCAAGGGCTTGGCGGCCGCCGCGATCAACGCCTGGTTCTCTGTCGGGGACTTGTCCGCATCGTCCGCTGGCGCCGTGGTTGGCCGGGTGGATGCGGCGCGGGCCATGAGCGCGGCGAGCGTCTGGTCGGGCCCCCATGCTTGCAGCTTCTTCTCAAATTCGACGAAAGCCTTGTCGATCGTCTGGCAGGCTTGTCGCTTGATCACCTGCGACTGCGAATTGAGCTTTTCAGCCTCGGCAGTCAGCGCCGACCGCTTACGTTCCGTGCCCGCGGGATCGGCCGTCTTCTGCGCCGATCGATCCAGTTCAAATGCCTCCTCGGTCTTCTGCTTGGCCGATGCTTCCAGCCGCTCGGCTTCGGCCAGGTCGTTGCGAATCTTCACGGCGACGGGCTCGGCGAAGATCTCCTTCAATTCGTCGCTGTGGCGCGGCGAGCCGAGCGCCGTCGGGATCGTGCCAATAAACAGGGCGCTGCGCTGCCCCAGCGGCTCCAACTCGACGGTTTCCAGGTCCCCGCCCGTCGTGCGAATCGTCGCCTTGACCGACCGGAGTGTCTCGCCGACGTTCACGTCGGCGTCCGTGATGCGCAGATACAGTCGCTGGCCCGGCGCGATGCGCTTGTGCGCTGCGGTCTTCTGCCCGAAGACCGTGCCGACCATGCGGTAAGCCCGCAGTGCCTGCTGGAATTGCTCCATGGCCAGGTGAGCGTCGCCGATCGCCTGATAGCATTGGTTCACCAGCGGATGGCCCGCGTGGCGGTCGATGAACCGCCGGAACTGGCTGAACGCCTGCGTGTACATCTTGGCTTGCAGATAGCTCTGCCCCACCATGAAGTCGGCCCGGACGCCGGCGTTGGCTTCCTCGTCATTGGCGGCGGATTCGGCGGCGGCCGCGGCCTTGCGGTATTGCTGGGCCGCGTCGGTGAACCGCTTGCTCTCGTAATGGCAGTCGCCCAGTCGCGCTGATGCGCGGATGGCATAGCTCGAATTGGGCATCGTGGTCAGCAGCCGCGTGAACAACTCCGCCGCGCGGCTCGCGTCGCCGACCAGATAAGTCGTGTCGGCGGTGCGAAACAGATCGGCGGCCTCCTCGTTGGCCCGCGAATCGCGCAAGGCGGCCAGCCGCTGCTCGCGATCGCTGGGCTTGGTGGCGCTGCCCGCTTTACCCAGAACATCCGGCGCCAGCAACAGCATCGCTGCAACGCAGGCGCCCCGCAAAATCCTCCCGCTCATAGGCGTCTCTCCTCCCGGCGGCCGGCGTGCCGGCCGCCGTGGTGTGAAAAGAAACGTTCGGTCAGCTTTCTCTACAGCAGGCGTGCGCGACTGTTGTTTGCTATAGTAATCCCGGCTATAGGAGTGTCTCATGATCCTCTCACGTCGTCACTTTCTTGGCACAAGCTCGATCCTTGCCGCCTCGGCCCTCTTGCCGCGCGTAGGCCGCGGTGCCGACCGGGCATCCACCGGCCGCCATCTTGTGCTGATCGAGCTGGCCGGCGGCAACGACGCGCTCAACACCGTCATTCCCGTCCGCGATGAGCTCTATTTCAGCAATCGTCCCACGCTGGCGATTCCGCCCGCGCAGGCCCTGATGCTCGACGATCGCACGGCGCTTCATCCGGCCATGGCATCGATCCACAGTCTTTACCGTCGTGGGCAGCTCGCGATCGTGCAGGGCGTGGGCCACATCGGCCCCGATCGCAGCCACTCGGGGAACCGCGCGATCTGGCATACCGCGCTGGGTGGCATGCCCACGCCGGCCGCGAGAGATCTCCATCTGCCGAAGGAACTGGGTTCGGCCGGCGTGGGCATGCGCGTGGGACGCACAATGGACGCTCAGCATGCCCACGCCCGGCGAGCAAGCTCCCGCGGCGAAGCACAGTCAACAGCGCCGGGCGTGGGCATGCCACCCATGGTCTATGCAGGCGAGGAATGTCCGCAGATGTTCCAAGGCGGCGCTGCGCGAGCCGCGCAGCTCCCCGCGCCATCATTAGCCAGCGCACTGGTCAACTTTTCCGACGCGATCATCTCCCGCTGCTCGTCGCACTGCTTCCACGCATCCTTGTCGGGATTTGACACGCACGCCCACCAGGCGCAGGCCCACGCGCAGTTGCTCTCGGAGCTCTCAGAGGCTGTCGGGGGCTTCTTGGCCCGGCTGCGATCGGCGCGAGCCGACGGCAGTGTCATGGTGATGATCTTCAGCGAATTTGGCCGGCGGCTGCGCGAGAACGGCTCGGCCGGCACCGATCACGGCACCGCGGGGGTCGCGTTCTTCGCCGGCCCGGCGGTTCGTGGCGGAGTCTATGGCAAGCTCCCCAGCCTGGCGGAATTGCGGGATGGCGATCTTGTCCCGACTACCAATGCGCGGGACTGCTGCGATTCTGTGCGCGACTGGCTGGTTTGTGCCGCCAGTGCCCTCACTGGCGGAATGGCTTGTGTGTAGGCCCGGATCGGCAGGCATGATGCCTGGGTAGCATAAAGTAGCATAAAGGTGTCAGGAACCATTACCGCGACCAATCCTTGACTCCGACCCGCCGATTACGTTATCGTGCTGCCATGGGACGCCCGGCACGCTGCTCCGTCGGCGGGTTAATCTACCATGTGCTCAACCGCGCCAACGCACGAGACGCCATCTTCGACGACCCCGGCGACTATGACGCATTCATCCGCATTCTGGCCGAGGGCGTGGATCGCTTCGCCATGCGCCTGCTGATGGCCACTACTTCACCGTGTGCCGCTACGTCGAGCGTAACGCCCTGCGCGCGAATCTCGTGTCGCGGGCCGAAGACTGGCCATGGGCAAGCCTCTGCGGGCGCGAGCCGAAGCTGCTGCAACCGTCCCCCGGCCCGCTGCCGCGGCGGGAGGACTGGCTGGAATGGGTCAACGAGCCCCAGACGAAGGCGGAGTTGGATCGCCTCAGGCAGAGCATCGCCTGCGGCCGGCCCTTTGGCGAGGAGCGATGGCAGAGACGTGTGTGCCGGGAACTCGGGCTGGAGATCACCTTGCGGCCGCTGGGCCGGCCAAGCAAGGCGTCGGCGATGGCTACTTCAGGAGAAAACGGTTCCTGACACTTTTGCGACTTTGACACTTTTGCGACTTTGACACTTTTGCGACTTCCGCTCCATAAACGTCTTGCTCCGGGCATCGAGGCTGCTGTAGGGAGTGTAGGCCCCCAGCACAAACACCTTGGCCGCACGGAACTGCTGGGCGAGGGCCCGGCCATCGTCGCGCACGACACACTGGTTAGTATCCTTGCACCCCAGGCAGCCCCTACATGGCTCCATCCGCAGGTTGCTCAGTTTGACGAACGCCGTGGTCAGCCCGGTTGCCTCCAGCACACATCGGACGGCCCGGTTCATATTGCTGTTCGGAATCGGACTACCACTGATACCCAAGACTTCGGCGCTCATGTTGTCGTTCCATCACATGCGCAACCCCGCCAACGCGGGAGCCACGTCGTTTCCGTATCCATTCAGTCAGCGGGCGGGGCCGCTACTCAGGCGATCTTCTTGCCCGCCTCGGGGCCGACCGACTGGTCGTAGACCGCTTCCACCGTGATCTTGACCAGGTATTGCAGCGGCGGGAGGCCCTTGGGTGAGCCTTTGAGCTGCTTGGCCATGTCCTCAAAGATCGGCCCGGAGGTGAGCATCTCCGCCCGCCCCTTGATCTGGTAACCTTTGGCAGTTGGCGGGTCGATGACCGTCACGGCCACCTGGGGATTCTCCTGGAGGTTCTGGCGGGTCTTGAGGGAGAACAGGTCGGCGAAGATCACATGCTGATCGTCGAGAACCTTGAGCGTGCCCTTTGGCGTGGCGTTGGGCTTGCCGCTCTTGCTGGCCGTGGCAACCCAGCCCAGTTTGCCCGGCAGAAACTCCTGGACGTGCTTCGGAATGTTTACCATGTGACAACTCCTTAATGCAATGGTCAACCCGTCGGTCTGCGCGCTTGCCGCAACAGCCACATTATAACCTCCCGACAGCGGTGGTGCCTGTAAGGTCTCTTGACGAACCTGGTGAATCACTCGGGAGCTACAAAGGGGACGTAAATAATTATTCCGGCGCTGGCTCACGCCGTGCGCGGTCGGAGTTCAGCGGACCAGGCGTCGGAATTCAGAAAAGGGGCCATGATTGTGCGCCGGGAAGACCGGCGAGGAGTTGTGAATGCAAGAGTCACACGGTGAAGGCATAGCCAGCCGCACCGAAGAGCGAGTCATGCGTTGACGGCCGCAAGGCCGGCGGCGAAGCGTTGACAGGGGCACACACGGGCCAGCCATTGAGCCGCGAAATACCCATCTCCAGGAGCGCCGACGCAGTAATCATATGCGGAAGGCCACACGGGGCAGCCGATCAAGGCGAGGCTGAGCCCGATCCTGCGCGGTCGCAGACCCTGAGCACGTGTGGAAACTCCTCGCACGGGAACCGGGAGATCCCGCAACTGCCCGCCGCAGAAGATGGCGCGACGGGCCGGTCGCAGAAGGTCGATGACCCCACGTGCGACGTGAACGGGTGCGGGAAGTCGGATGACCGCGTAGTACCTGAGAAGTCCGCGAACCAGAAGGAGACCTTCTGGACTTTCTGGGAGCGGATCAACGCCACCCGGCGACGTCAGCAGGCGCAACGGGATGAGGCGGAGGGAAGGCGGTCAACTGAAGGGAACGCGGAGCAGGCCGCCACAATCCGGACTCAGAGCCGGGATGTTGTGTCGCCCGGACTGCTACGCGTGCGTGAAGTGGCCTACTCGCCTTACGCGGACGGAGTCAGAAGCATCGTATGCCCTGGGACCGATTCGCGAAGCTGGAGGCCCGATGGCTCCCCCGACCCAAGATCCTGCATCCTTATCCCAACGTGCGATTCCACGCCAAACACCCGAGGTAAGAGCCGTATGCGGTAATGCTGCACGTACGGATCTGTGCGGGGGGCCGCCCGCAAGGGCGGTCCCTACCGCGACCAAATCACCTCCTCCGCCACCGCCCTGGGCCGGCCGCGCGGCCACAGCGTCCGATCCATCGCCGGCGCTGCGCCGTGCCGCCCATGCTGCCCGCCATCGCCTCCTGCGAAGCTGCCCCCTGGCAACCTGGCAACCGGATCAGGCAAATCCGGTTCACCTCCTTCTCTCCGCCCCTTTGGCCATCGCACTCAGCTTCCAAAGCAAACCCCGCGCCCACGGCATGCCCGGCTCAGACCCCTCACACGCGCGCTGCGCAGATCGGCTGGCCCACACGCCAGATCCCTCGCTTTCCCCGCGAGATACCCCACCGTGTTGCGCCACGTTGCGCTCACGCAAACCGATTTGCGCAGCGACGACGGGAATATTGAAGGGCGCATCCATCGCCCTGTGGCCTCAACCATAGAGCGAGGCACCCCGCAAGGAGCCATCATGCGCACAAAACTTCGCCGACGACGTATGACCTTCGCCCCGCCGGGCTGCCGCCTCTCCCGCCAACAGGGGCCGCTTCAGCGCCCTTTCGTGCCGCCTCAGTGCCGGCCCGGGGCCGCTTTGGGGTCGCTTTGTGCGCGCCCCGGGGCCACTTCATGCCCGCTTTTTCCAGGACGAATCTAAATGCGTTGATGCCATCGGATCTGTAAACCCCCAACTGGAGCCCGTTTATGGCAGACCTCCCTGGAACCTCCCGCCGTCAGAGTGATCAAATGATCCTCCTCAACCCCATCCTCACCGCCGACCCCGAAACCCCAAATCCCGAATCTTCTCTGAAATCTGAAATCCTGAAATCTGAAATCCCCTCCGTGTCTCCGCGCCTCGGTGGTGAACGTGAGCGGACGAACCCACCGATCCCCCCGCCCCAAGCCCACAACCTCCCGCCGCGCCAGAGCTTGCAGATCCGACTCCCGCTCCCACGCACTCTCCGCTGCGGAACGAACCCATTTCTGCCTCGCCCGCGCCGCCGCGGCCCCAGGCTACCTTTTCTTCTTCGGCCGCTTCGCCTCGGGGTGCTCCTCGTAGTATTTCTCCTCCAGTTCCTTGAGCGTCTTGCGATTGGCCAGCTTCGCCAGCGGGCCCATCTTGTCGGTGAGCAGCGTGCCATCGAGGTGATCGGTCTCGTGCTGCCAGATTCGCGCCAGATACCCCGTCTCGCGCCGTTCGGTCGGCTGGCCCTTGATGTCCTGCCCAACCAGTGTGATCGACTTGCTTCGCATCACCTTGATGTTGATGTCCGGCAGGCTCAGGCACCCCTCCTCGCTCTCTTCCTCCCCATTTGGATCTTTCAGCACCGGATTCACGTAGATCAGGTCATCCTCGGGTTTGCCCGTGGGATTCATCACAAACAGCCGGATACTCAGGCCCACCTGTGGCGCGGCCAGCCCGACCCCCCGGTACTCGCGCATGAGATCGAGCATGCGCTTGACCAGCGCCGCCAGATTCTCATCGAATCGTTCGACGGGCTGGCTTGTCTTGACCAACCGCGGGTCCGGCCACTTGATAATGCGCAAGTCCTCGTACATTCCGTGCCTTGAGAATCGTCCGCACAACATTAGGGCACGGGGCAGCATCATTCAAGGCGAGCTTTTGTCACCTTCAACCCTTGGCGTTTGCTCCAGTACGGATAAGATGATGGAATCGTTATCGTGGCCGCCGGCCACGGACGATGGGCCGGGCTTTTTTTTGACGACACCCATGACAGTAGCAAAAGGTTATCGCGGAATTCCCCCCGAGGATCAGGCCAAGGCCAAGCGTTTCTTCGACCAGGGAAAGACTGTTGGCGACACGGGGCAGTACGATTACGCCATCGAGATGTATCTCAACGGGCTGAGCATCGATCCCGATGCGGTGGAAGCGCATGTGGCGCTGCGGGACATCGCCATGCGGCGCAAGGCCAGCGGCGGTAAAGATTTGGGCATGTTCGACAAAATGCGCCTTCGGCGTGCCACCAAAGACGACAAGCAGAACATGGTCAATTATGAGAAGCTTCTGTCTTACGACCCTGGCAATTGCGACAACATGGCGGGGTTGATCCAGGCAGCCCACAAAGCCGGGTTCTATGACACGGTGCTGTGGATCGGGCCGATCCTGCTGAAATGCAACGACGACGCCAAGAACCCCGATGTCAGCAAGTACGTCATCCTCAAGGACATTTACAAGGACATCGAGCAGTGGAAGCTGGCCACCGAAGCGTGCCAGCATGCCGTGCGCATTCGGCCGCAGGACATGGACCTGTTGACGGAGCTGAAGAACATCAGCGCCAGCGAAACCATGTATGGCGCCGGCTATATGGCGGGCGGAAATTTCCGCACGACGATGGCCAACAAGGATGAACAGGAAGACCTGCTTAAGAAACAGAAGGACGTTGTCAGCATCGATGTGCTTCAGAAGGCCATCATCGACGCCGAGGCCGACTTCAAGACCGATCCCAACGACATGGCCAAGCTGAATCGCCTGGTCGAGTCGCTGCTGAGAACCGAGGAGCTCGAGCACGAGAACCGCGCCATCGAGTTGCTGGAGGAAGCGTACAAGCGCAGCAACCAGTTCCCGTATCGCTTGCGCGTTGGGAAGATCCAGATGAAGCAGCTTTCGCGCAGCGAGCGGGCCATGCGCGCCGAGCTGGCGAAGAATCCCAAGGACGAGCGCCTGCGTGAAGACCACCAGCAGTTCGTCCAGCAACAACTTGAGTTCGAGCTGAGCGAATACCAGCTTGCCACCGAGAAATACCCGACGGACATGTCGTTGAAATTCGAGGTGGCGCAGCGCTTGTTCGCGCTCAAGCAGTTCAACGAGGCGATCTCGCTGTTCCAGCAGGCCAAGAACGATCCCAAGCTCAAGAACGATGCGATGATCGGGCTGGGCCGGGCGTTCCTCGAGGATGGCTACATTGATGAGGCCGTCGAGACGCTTGGCAGCCTTATTGAGGAATATCAGATCAAGGGCGATGACCGCTCGAGACTGATGTTCTACTGGCAGGGTCGTGCCTTCGAGGCCAAGAGCAACATGGAAATGGCGCTGAAGCGCTACAGCCAGGTGGCCCAGTGGGAGTTCACCTACGGCGACGTGCAGCAGCGCATCAAGCGATTGCGCACCGCGGCCAAGGGCGAGTAGTGATTTCGGAGTGCGGGAACTTGTCCCCGCTTTGTTTTCGATGCTTGCGCTGGCATCGAAAAACAAAGCGGAGATAAATCTCCGCACTCCAAATCTGCAATCAGAAATCTGAAATCTGAAATCAGAATACCAAGATCCACACTGCCCATGCGATGGCGGCCTGCACGCCTGCCGCCAGCGCCGCTGGCCAAATCCATCGGCTCCTGCGCGGGGCGAACGGCGATCCGTTCGTGACTGGCCGTATGCTGCACCGATGCGATGATGAGGTTGGCCTCAAATCGCCCCAGTCCCAGTTCATCGGCGCGCTGGAGCAACCGGCATCGCGCGGAATACCGCATCACGCGCCCTTCGATCTCGCGCGATACCTGGATAGCGAACAGGCGGGCGCATCCGACAAGCTCACCCGGATCCGATCCGGCGCGGTCCATGGCCCTCGCGAGCCGCTGTAACGATCGTTGCAGTTCACCGGGGTCGTGTCGATGGCGGTGCCGCAGCCGTCGCGCGGCGGACCGATAATGCTCCGTCTGCGGCCGGGGGGAACCGTCCGGCGCTCGGGGCGTAGGAAGATACTGTGGCCGCGTGGCCGGCATGCTGCTCAAGTTTAGCCCGCTTGTCGGGGTTGCCGAAATAAAAACCGGTGAAACGGGCTGGTGAACTGCCCCCGCCGGTCGGCTATAACGTCTGTAACGGAATTGTCGGCATGAAGTTTCTCAAGCGCCTGGTTGTCGTCCTTGTGCTGTTGCTCACGTCGGCGGTGGTGCTGTCCGAGGTGGTGTTTCATTACCTGCGCCAGGCGCCGAGTTCTACAAGATTTACGCATGGAAGGGCAGCCAGCGCAGCGTGATCAACGAGTCGGCCCGCCGGAAAATCCTCCAGGCCGAGCATATGGCCGAGGAGGCGCGGAACAACCCCGTCACGGATCCGACGACCATCACGCTGAGCGAGGAGGAGGTCAACGCGTTCATCTCGCACAACATCGAGGTCTTCTACCCGGAGCTCCAGCGGAGATTTGCGCCGTTCATCGATGACTTCGGCGTGTTCTTCAGCGAGGGCCAGATCATCCTTGCCGGACGCTTGCCCGAGCTTGGCTATGTTGTCAGCTTCTACGTGCAGCCCGAAATCGACACCAAAGGGCAGTTGCATCTCACTCTTGCCAAGATCCTTGGCGGTCGGCTGCCGCTTCCACAGGCGGTCCTCGCGCCGCATCTGCGGAAACTGGACAATTACCTGACGCGCAACATGCCAGCATGGCGCAGGCGCGCCGGGAGCTATCCGTCCGGCTCGATCGATGGCGACGGCGCCGCCACGGCCATGGGCCAGCTTCTTCTGAATTCGCTCCGCAACGAGGGCGCCGATCCCATCCTCTGCATTCCCATCTGGGACAACAAGCACACGTTCATGCCCGTGCGGCTGACGCAGATCAAGGTTGCCGAGGAGACGCTCACGGTAACCGTCGCTCCGCTCACACCGCAGGAGCGCCAGGCGTTCTTCGCGAAGGTCAAGGGGTAAGTGCCGCCAGTGCCCTCACTGGCGGAATTCGCTATAATCCCTCCATGATCCTGGCCGGCATTGACGAGGCAGGCTATGGGCCGCTGCTTGGCCCGCTGGTCGTCGGATGCTGCGCCTTCGAGCTGGACGGCGATCTTCCGGAAGGTGAGATTCCCTGCCTCTGGAAACGCCTGCGCAAAGTCTGCGGAAAATCGCGCGATCGCAAGGGTACGAAGATCCACATCAACGACAGCAAAGTCGTCTATTCCCCGGCCACCGGTCTGAAGGAGCTGGAGCGGTCCATCCTCTCGATCTGCGCCAGTTTCCGCGGGCCGGCCGCCGATCTGCACGTGTTTCTCGGCCAGGTGGCGCCACATGTCCTGGCCGACCTGCCTCAATATCCCTGGTACGCCCCCGCGGCCGATGAGCGATTCCCCATCGAGCACGATCCCGCGATGGTCCGCATCACCAGCGGCTTTCTGCGCGGCGAGATGGATCGCTGCGCCACGCGATGCGTCCACCTGGCCGCCCGCGTTGTCCTGGAGCGGCAGCTCAATGCCATGTTCGAGCAGATGCGCAACAAGAGCTCGGCCCTCTTCTCCCTCACCGCCATTCACCTGGACTTCCTCCTCAAGACGTTCGGCCAGCGCAAACTGATGATCTTCTGCGACCAGCAGGGCGGCCGGGAGCACTATGGCCAACTGCTGCGCCTGATGTTCGAGAGCTGGTCTCTGGAAATCCTTGCCGAAGGCGACGGCTTCGCCGAGTATGCCCTCAAGCAGGGCGGGCACGTCGTGCGCATCATCTTCCGCGAAAAGGCCGAGTCACAGTGCATGTCGGTGGCCGTGGCTTCGATGCTCTGCAAGTACCTCCGCGAGGCGCTGATGCGGCGTTTCAACGCGTACTGGAAAGGCCTGCTTCCCGAGCTGACGCCAACGGCCGGCTACTACAATGACGGCCTGCGCTTCCTGAGCGACATCGAGAGCAAACGCAAGGAACTCGGCGTCAGCGATGGGGACCTGATCCGCAGCCGATAGTAACTCACCGCAGAGGCAATCATGGAACCACAGATGGACACCGATGGACTAGGATAGGATGAGATGGCGCGTATGCTCGCCCTCCGAATCTGTGCTCATCAGTGTTCATCTGTGGTTCTCTCTCTGTCACGGCGCGACCGTCAAATCCTGCTCGACCGTCTTGCCCCCGCTGACCGTGATCGTCTTCACGTTATCAGGTGTCGCCGCCCGGCCGGGATTGGGCTGCGCCGAAAGCTGATACTTCCCCGGCGGCACGTTCTCGAACTGAAAAGAGCCATCGGGCTTGGCATACATCCCGCCGCCCCAATTCCCGCCGACGTTCCCGAGCGATTCGAGCGAGACGTTGACCTGGCCCGCCAGAGGCTTGCCATCGGCCCCGATCGCCTTGCCCTTGATCACGCCTGCCCTGGCCATCTTCAGCGTCATGTCTTTCGCGGGCACCTCGCGAATCTGCTGCGACGATTCGGCCGCGCAATAGCCCTGTGCGTACCAGAATACCTGCGTGAACCCCTGGGGCAGTTCGCCGATGGTGAATCTGCCGTCGGCATCGGCCTGCGCCTCCAGCTTCGACGCGGCCATGTACCCCCGGCCGTCGATCGCCATGGGGTTGTCCGCCCTCGCCGTCGCGCCGGCCACCGGTTTGCCATCCTCGTCCACCACGCCGCCCGGAAATGCTCGCCTCCGGTGCCAGCTCGATATCGTTGAACCCCAGGTAGCCATCGGTCACCAGCGCCTGCCAGCCCATCCCGCGCGGCGAGAATCCCTCGGCCGAGACCGTCACCTGGCATGTCCCGGCCGGGATCTTCTCGATCCGGAATCGCCCATCCTTATCCGCCGTTGCCGCGCCCGCCTCGGTCCATTGGTCCGGCGCCTTGTGCGTCTTCACCTGGATCTTCGCCCCGGCCAGCGGCTTGCTCGTGAGCATGTCATACACGCAGCCTTCGACGACCGCGCCGCTGCCCGGCTTCACCCCGGCCGCCGAGGCTCGCTTGTCGATCACCCCAATGCCCTTGGGCACGTTGACCTTGTCCCACACAACCCCGCCGCCTCCGCCGACGTAGACGTTGATGGTGGGCGGCGGCAGAGGCTGATGGTACTCGCTCTGGCTGGAAGAGAACGCGCTCTTCGGATTGCCGTACAGCGAGTAGTAGTTGCGGGGATTCCAGACGACGAAGTCCCAGTCGACGCGTTTGTTGGCCTTGGGGTCATCCTTGTCCTGGAAGATGAAGCCCTCCTGCGGCCCATCGTGGACAACCAGCCTCAATTCCGGCGCACGGATCTTCGCGAAGATCGCGAGGATCTCGTTGAAGTCGCCGCCGTCGCCGCGATACAGAAACGTGTACATCCCACCGCCAAACGGCGGGCCTTCCCAATACCCGGCGCGGCACCGGAAGTTGGCCACGTCCACAGCGCCTGCCCGCCACGCCTGATCCTGAACGGGCGCATTGCCGAGCGTAAAGAAGATCAACGCCGATGCTGGACTGGCCAGCGACAGGAACGCAACGGCGGTGAGTCGGAATGCCCATCGGGGTGTGTTCATAGGCGGTCTCCTGATATATCGAACGTCAATGGCCTCCGCGCCGCGCGCCCTTGCTCTCCCTTTGAGCGGATTGGGTGCGGGAAGTTCCTGACTTTCTGAAGCCTTTTCCCACGGCTCGCGCTGCTGCCGGAGAGCGTGAAATTCACGGCGCTCGACGCCGTGCAGCTCGGCTTCCGCACGCACCTGCTCGTCGACGCTTGCCGCGGCGTCAATCTCAAGAGCGGCGATGTGGATCGGGCAATTGAGGAGATGAGGAAAGCCGGCGTGATCGTGACGGACAGCCGTGCGCAGTGTCTGAAGCGGAAGCGTGAGCCCGCCCCGACCCAGGGCGGGCGCTGACGCTTCCGCTTCAGATGTTCACGGCGCGTGATAATCCCCGCGGCGGCCGCCGGTCTTCTCCAGGAGCCGAATCTCCTCAATGACCATGCCCCGATCGACCGCCTTGCCCATGTCGATTACCGTCAGCGCCGCCACGGCGACGGCCGTCAGCGCTTCCATCTCCACGCCGGTCTTGCCCGTCGTCGACGCCTCGGCGCAGGCGCACGTAGGGAGGATCCACCCACGCCTCGACCCGCACATGTTCCAGCGGCAGGCTGTGGCAGAGCGGGATCAGCTCATCCGTGCGTTTGGCGGCCTGAATCCCGGCCAGCCGCGCCACATCCAGCAGGCTGCCTTTGGCCAAAGCGTTGGCGTTGATCTGCTCAATGAGTGCATCGGAGATGCGCAGCGCGCCTCGGCCACGGCGCGACGACGGGTAGGGGGCTTGTCGCCGACGTCCACCATGCGTGGCCGGCCGGCGGAGTCGAGATGGCTGAGTGGCTCGCTCATGTCAGCTTCCGATTGTACCCGGAAGACCGGATAACACTTGCACGCGAGGCGATGGAACGGTATCACGCCCCGGTATCATCGGTGAATCGACGTGTTGAAACCGATGAGCGTGAAAGGAGCCTCGCGTGAACTCAGTCGTTGCTCGTCGTCAGTTTCTCAAAGGCGCCGTCACTGCCCTGGCCGCGCCCATGATCGTTCCCGCGTCGGTGTTCGGCGCTGAAGGCAAGGCACCACCCAGCGAGCGCATCGTCGTCGGTTTCATCGGTTGTGGGAAGATGGCCGACGACTACCACCTGAGCACGCTGCTGACCTTCGGCGATGTGCAGGCGGTGGCCGTGTGCGAGGTGGACAAGAGCCGCCTCGACCACGCGAAAGCCCGTGTCGAAAAGGCCTATTCAAAAAACGGCGACTATCAGGGCTGCGCCACCTACGCCGACTTCCGCGAGGTCATCGCGCGCAAGGACATCGACGCCGTCTGCATCGCCACACCCGAGCACCAGCACGCGATCCCGATCATCGAGGCGTGCAAGGCGGGCAAGGATGTCTATTGCGAGAAGCCACTGACACTCACGCTGGCAGAGGCAAAGCGATGCATCGAGGCCGTGCGCAAGTACAACCGCGTTCACCAGACCGGTAGCCAGCAGCGCTCCAGCGTGTTCGGCCCCTTTCGCAAGGCCGCGGAGATCGTCCGCAGTGGCCGGCTTGGCAAGATCCAGACCGTCAGCGTTGGCGTGGGCGGGCCGAGCCGATGGTGCGACCTGCCGGCTGAGACGATGGAGCCGGGACTCAACTGGGATCTCTGGCTTGGCCCGGCGCCGATGCGGCCCTATCACTCGGCCCTCAGCCCGCGCGGCGTCCACAATCACTTTCCCGCCTGGCGCAGTTACCGCGAATACGCCGGAGGCGGCCATTCCGACATGGGCGCACACCATTACGACATCGCCCAGTGGTGCCTGGGCATGGACGAATCCGGGCCGGTGCAGATTATCCCGCCCGAGGATCCGAAAGCCACCACCGGCGTGAAGTTCATCTACGAAAACGGCGTGGTCATGACTCACGGCGGCCCTGGCGGTTGCGTCTTCGTCGGCACCCAGGGCAAGCTGCACATCGACCGCGGTGTCCTTACCGGCGAGCCCGAGAGCATCGTGAAAGACCCGCTCGGCGAGAAGGATGTCCATCTCTACGAATCGCCCGGCCACCACCGCGACTGGATCAACTGCATCCGCTCGCGCAAGCGCCCCGTGGCTGATGTCGAAATTGGCTCGCGCTCGGTGGCGATCACGATCTTGGGCAACCTGGCTTACTGGAACCATCGGCAATTACGCTGGGACCCGAAGAAGTGGGAATTCGTCGGCGACGCCGAAGCCAATCGCTGGCTCGACCGCGACCGGCGCGACCCGTGGCAGTTGCCGCCGATCTGATCTGGTGGTGCGGGCGCGGGCCGGCCGTGCGAGCTGACGAGCTCAGAAGTCCAGTACCACCATGTGCGGCGGGGCATCGCTGGCGGCTCGGCCGCATTGAGTCCGACCGGCAAGCCCACGGCCACGGTTGCGGCTACCGCCTTGATGAATTCGCGTCGCTTCATGCCAACGCTCTATTTGGCCTTGGCTTCCTTCAGCGCCGCGGCAACGGCCTCGTCCATCGGCCCCTCGCTGCCCTCTCCGAAACCGACGAAGACTTTCTTGACCGTGCCGTCGCGTCCGACGATCACGGTCGTTGGAATTCCGCGCACGAGATAATCCTTCATCGCGGCGCCTTCCGCATCCATCGGCACGATGAAAGTGTACTTGTTGTCCGTCAGGAACTGCTGGACCTTGTCCTTCGCCTCGCGCGCATTGACCGCCCACACAACCAGGCCCTGGTCGGCCATCGCCTTGTCCGCGCTGACCTTCTGGAGATGCGGCAGCGACTTGCGGCAGGGCGGGCACCACGTCGCCCAGAAGTCGATGACCACCACGCTGCCCTTCATCTCGGAGAGTTTCACCGGCTTGTCATCAATCGTCTTCAGCGAAAAGTCCGGCGCGACCTTCCCCTCCAGCGAGGCAGGCCCTTCCGCCGCGCGAGCGCAAGACCAGGACAGCCCCATTACCGAGAAGCAGCAGATAGCCGTGAGTGTGCGCCAGACCATGATTCATCCTTCCTTTCTTCCCCGGCCGATGGCCGGGGTTTCGATGTGCTTGCGAGCGTAACGCAACGGTTGCCTTCGATCAATGGAGAATCGGCTTTCGACCGGAGAACGCGCCGAGCCATCGCGCTTGAGGTTGTCACCAGCGGAGATGTGCCCTCCTGCCCTTCCCTTCGTCGCCCCGTCGCCCCGTCGCTACGTCGCCACGTCGCTTTCTGCTATATTACCCGCCCTTATGCCCGAACCGACCAAGCCTTCCCTCGAAAAGCAGCCCGGCAAGCAGCCTCCACCGCGCTCGCACAAGGAGGTCGTCAAGGAGACCCTCGAGTCGATCCTCGTCGCCTTCATCCTCGCCTTTGTCTTCCGCGCGTTTGTCGTCGAGGCCTTCGTCATTCCTTCGGGCTCGATGGCCACGACGCTGCTCGGAGCCCACATCCGCTATCGCTGCCAGGACTGCGGTTACGATTTCCTGGTCAACTATCGCAATCCCAATTCGACCAGCAGCGAGCCCATCATCCCGTCGTTGGCCGGCAGGACCGATACGTATTCCGTCCATTGCCCCAACTGCGGCTTTGAGGTCAAACCCAACGACCCCGACCCCGATCAGTCGGCCATCAATCCTCCGGTCCACTACGGCAACCGAATCCTCGTGCTGAAATATCTCTACCTGCTGCACGAGCCCGGCCGCTGGGATGTCGTGGTGTTCAAGAGCCCATCCACCAAGTCCGAGGACTACAGCGTCAACTTCATCAAGCGTCTCATCGGCAAGCCGGGCGAGGGCCTCATGATCCTGGACGGCGATATCTACACCTGCCCCAACGATCACACCCGCTGGCTGAGCGGCAATCCCGAGAAGCCCGACCACCCCGAAGCCTGGCCCTGGCAAATCCAGCGAAAGACCCGCGCAGCGCAGGATTCCCTCTGGCGCATCGTCTACGACAACGACTACTACCCGATGCGCAAGGAGTTCACCAACCCCTGGCGGCCCAGCGGCAAGTGGCAGATCGGGGGCGATGGCGACCCCGGCCGGCTCCTGCATTTCAATGATCCCATGGGCGAGGGGGCGTCACGTTCGACCCCAACGCCAACCAGGGCACGTTCCCGTTCACCGATTGGCTTCCGTATGACGAAGGCCCTAATGGCGACAACTACGTCAATAACCGGGTGCCACGGTGGAATGTCAGCGACATCAAGGTGCAGTTCTCGTATGAGCGGCAGGATGGCGGTGGCCAGTCTCCGCTGGCTGTGCGGATGACAAAGCTCAACAACGAGTTCGTTGCTGAAATCCATCCCGATCGCGCCCGCGTAATCCGTCGCTATCCCAAGGACCGCAATCGGCCGAACGACAGGACGGAGGTCGAGCTCGGCAAGGGCGCCATCTCCGCCAAAGGTCCGGCCGACGTTGTCTTCCAGAACGTCGACTACAAGATTACTCTCAAGATCAACGGCAAGACCGTCGTCGAAGCGGCGTATGATCCCGACTTGGCCGATCTGTGGCAGCGCGAAAGGGATCGCTTCGCCGGCAACGGCGGCCGAAGCACGCAGCAGATTCGGGATCTCTTTCCCCAGCCGCAGGTCAGCATCTCCGCCGCGAAACAGGCATGCACCGTCTCGCACCTGAGCCTTTGGCGCGACATCTACTATCTCTCGGCCCAGCGCGATGTCATCCGCGCCACGATCAGCAACCCCGTCCACCTGCACCGCGCCGGCGAGCGCGACGACAGCGGGCACGTCTGCGACGATGAGTTCTTCGTCCTTGGCGACAACTCCGCCCTGAGCGCCGACGCCCGCATGTGGACTGGCCGCGACGGCGAGAGCCTCCATCTCTCCGGCGCGGTCGATCTGATCGAGGATGAAAGCCTCTGGGCCGAGCCCGGTCGCGTGCCGGGTCGTTTTCTCATGGGCAAGGCGTTTTTTGTCTACTGGCCGGCCGGCTATCGGCTCTTTTTCCCGACCGCTCCCGACGCCATCCCCAACTTCGGGAAGATGCGGTTCATCCACTGATCTGCGTGATGACATCATCCACGTTGATGGTGCCGATCGGCTGCTTGCGGATCACGCGCACATCCGGACCGAGCGGTTTCCAAACCCGTGGATCGGTTGGCCCGAACAGCGCCACCGTCGCCATGCCCATGATCCCCGCCAGGTGCGTTGGCCCGCTATCATTGCCGATGTACGTTCTTGCTCGTGTCAGCAATTCCGCCAGTTCCACGTAGGTTTTCGGATACCGCGTCAGCGCCGCCGATTCAAACTCGCGCACGAGTTCACGCGGCCAGCGCTCGAATTCCACCTCGCCTAGGATGAAATTCACATCCTGTCCCGATGCGATCAGCCGCCGCGCCAGTTCCAGGAATCTCTCGGCCGGCCAGCATTTCTCCTTCGAGCCGCTGCCCGGATGGATGACGATGGTCTTTGTGTCCGGCCGAGGCGTCTTCAGCCCGCGTTCACTCAGCCGCCGAAGCACGCTTCTCACGGCCTCGGCCACCGCTGGCCGCGAGTCCAGTTGAGCGGCGATAAACTCGGCCGCGTGCTGTGCCACATTCCCTGTCGGCCTGGGCAGGAGGCAGCAGACATCCGCCTGCGTCGCGATCTTCCTGACGTTCCCAACCCACGCATCATCCTTGGCGGCGATGAACGAATACACACTGTGCGCATCACGGAGGAGTTTTGCCGCCGGTGCCGGCAGGCCTGTCGGATCGCCGAAGAGGTGATGCCATCCGCCTTCGATGTCGGCCGATTCCACGCCGACCAACTTCTCCGCCAGCGCGCCCTTCTGGGCATGGGTCACGTACACGATCCGGCTCTGCGGGTGTACGCGCAACAGCGCAATGGCCAGCGGCCAGGTGAGCACAAAGTCTCCCAGCGCGCCGAGGTGGAATATCAGCACGTTGCGCATGGGAGCATGATAACAGGGATTGGGGATCGGGGAGCAGTGCATGGAGTTGGCGTCGAATGGCCGGGTCCCTGAAATCCTGTTGTGATTGGCCCCAAATAGCCGATACATGCTCGCAAGGGGGCCGTCGGGGCCTCCCGCCAACGGATGAGCTGATGATTGCATGGCGCAGCAGCGCGGAGGACAATCGTGCCGAGTGTCTACGCGAGAATCCTCGCCGGGCAGGACTGCATTTCAGGCTTCGAGGTGGCCGCGGAACGGCGCTACCAGGAGGCCAAAGTGCTTCTTCGGCGCGAGCATCGTTACGCCGCCATATACCTTCTGGGCTACGCTATCGAGATGTGGCTGAAAGCGGCGTATTACCGCAATGAAGGCATGAGGACGCACTCGGCCCCGATTCTGCATGATGACATGCACGATGCATGGAAGAATCGGAACGCAGCGGGCATCGCCACGACTGCGAAGAAGAACTTGCACGACCTCGCCGGCTGGGCCCGGCTGCTGACCTATATTCGAAGCGCAGCCGGCTTGCGTCCGCCGTACGTTCCGGCGATGAAGCTCGTGATCAAGAAGATGGCCGACGCCGTCCGACAACATTGGGACCCCGCGATGCGGTATCGGCACATGCGCTTGTTGTCGGGCGAACTCAAAACAGTTCTTGATGCTGCCACTTGGTTCAGGAACAACTATAATGGGCTATAGGAGTTGTGATGCCGCTATACCGTCCTCAACATGCGCAGGTGCCGCAGTGGCAGGAACTCGTTGACGAACTGGCGGAGGAGATTCGCCGGCCCACTCAGCATGCGGGGGCGCCCGTCGTGTTCGAGGACGAGGTATCGCAGACGGACTCGATTCACGTGCTGGTCATCTGGGAGCGTTGGCAGGAAGTGCCGCAGGAAAGGCGCGGAGCGGTGATCCTCGATGCATACAGATCGGTGAATGAGGCTCGAATGCGTCAGATCCGGTTCGCAATCGGCGTTACGCCTGATGAAGCGATTCGCGGCGGCTATCTGCCGTATAAGATCGAGTCTGCCATTCGGCGCAGACCGGGTAGATCCGACTGAGCTTCGCCGCGCGATGGAGGAAGCAGGGGCATGGCACACGGCTGCGGGGCTGGAACTGCGATTCCCCTATCGCTGGCTGGCGGAACGGGTGCTGGGCGATCTTCAGCGCCGGTTTGGCGAGCATGCGTTCTCACTGGCCGAAGAGGTCGGCTCCATGGGCCAGTGGGCCGGGAATCCATGATACCAATGCGTCCAGGCCCCACCCCAATCCGTGCTCCCTGAACCCTCGCTCACAGCCCCGCCGAATCCAGCGAGTTGATGCCGCATTCGAGCTTTCCCGTGCCCGCCCACCGGCCGCCACGGGAATCCTCGCCGATCTGCACCGGCCGGGTGCATGAGAGCGGGTTGCAGCCGATCGACAGGTATCCCTTCTCCACCAGCGGGTGATACGGCAGGTCGTGCTCCTTCATGTACAGCCCCACGTCGCGGTTGGTCCAGTTCAGCAGGGGTGAGATCGCGTAGCACTCGTATCGTTTGGACCATTCGATGAACCGGGCGCCCTTGCGCGAATCCGACTGCGCCCGCCGGATGCCGCGCAGCCACGCCCGCGGCGCAAGCTCCTTCATTGCCCGCTCCATCGGCTCGTTCTTGTTGGCCGCGCAGCACGCGCTGATGTCCTTACGCCAGGTGTGGTTCTCCTCGCCCGACTGATGCAGCCAGGCGATGGGGTCGTGGCGCGTGCGATAGACCCAGACATTCAGGTTCAGCCGCCGCCGCAGGGCTTCCATGTAGAGGTGGGTCTCGGGAAAGACGTAGCCGGTATTGATGAAGATGATCCGCATGTCCGGCTTCACCTGCGCGGCTAGATGGATAAGCACGGCCGCCTGATCGCCAAAGGAAGAGCTCATGACGACCTGTCCGTCAAACTGCTCCACGGCCCAGCGCACCACATCTGAGGCGGTCTGCTTCTCAAATCCATCGTTAAGTCCATCCACGCCAATAGGTAACGCATCGTGCATAATTACCTATTATCCCATGGGTAAATAGATATTGCAAGGGTATTTCGGATGAATCTGTCCGCAATTGCTGCTCTCTTCCATGGGAGTGCCTGCCGCCTTACACTCCGCACCCAATATGAGCACCCAGGCCCCCGCGTTCGTCGCCTCCGAAATCCCTCGCACCGTGCGCATCGCCATCGCCGCGTCGCGGTTCAATCAGGAGATCGTGGACGAGCTGCTGGCGGGTTGTGAGCGTCGGTTGCGTGAGCTGGGCATCACCGCGGCTCGCGTTGAAATCCACCGTGTTCCCGGCGCGTTCGAGCTGCCATTGGCCGCCAAGGCCCTCGCTCGCACCAGGCGATTCGGGGCGATCATTCTGTCTCGGCGCTGTCGTGCGCGGCGAGACGCCTCACTTTGAGTACGTCGCTGGCCAGGCCGCCAGCGGCGTCACCAGCGTCAGCCTTTCGGAGAATATTCCCGTCATCTTTGGTGTCCTGACCGCCAACAACGAGAAGCAGGCGTGGGACCGCTGCGGCGGCAAGCACGGCCATGCTGGCGAGCGCGCTGCCGAGGCCGCGCTGGAGATGATCGCAGTGCTTCGCCGAATCGCCCGCAAGAAGTGACGTGGCACGAGCGGCCCCCGCCGTGCGCAGACGCGGCCGGGGCGGCACGCGCCACGATCAGCAGACGCGGCCGGGGCGGCACGCGCCACGATCAGCAGACGCGGCCGGGGCGGCACGCGCCACGATCAGCAGACGCGGCCGGGGCGGCACGCGCCACGATCAGCAGATGCGGCCGGGGCGGCACGCGCCACGATCAGCAGACGCGGCCGAGGGCGGCACGCGCCACGATCAGCAGACGCGGCCGGGGCGGCACGCGCCACGATCAGCAGACGCGGCCGGGGCGGCACGCGCCACGACCCTTCGTGGTCGGCAATCCGGTGTTGCATCCACTCGCCTCATGCGTAAACTACCCCGACTCCGCGCTCAAAGAAACCAGCGGGATTCAACATCCATATAGAGAAAGGACACTGCGTATGCCTCTGATGACCACCAAACCGATGTTCGACCTGGCCTACACCGGCGGGTTCGCCATCGGCGCGTTCAACGTTAACAACATGGAGATCACCCAGGGCATCATCGATGCCTGCGCGGCCGAGAAAAGCCCGCTGATCCTCCAGATCTCCAAGGGCGCCCGCGAGTACGCCAACATGCGCTACCTGCGGCATATCATCCAGGCGGCCGTCGAGGAACACCCCGAGCTGCCCATCGCGATTCACCTCGACCACGGCGACAAGCTTGACCTCGTCAAGCAGTGCATCGCCGATGGGTTCACCTCCGTCATGATCGACGGGTCGCACCATCCTTATGAAGAAAACGTCAAGCTCAGCAAGAGCGTGGTGGACGCATCCCACGCGGCCGGCGTGACTGTCGAGGCCGAACTCGGCCAGCTCGGCGGCATCGAAGAGCATGTCGTCGGCCTCAGTGCCGAGGAATACCAGAAGAACCTGGCCAAGTTTCTGACCGACCCGAAACAGGCGGCGGACTTCTGGAAGCGCACCGGCATCGACAGCCTGGCCGTCGCCATCGGCACGAGCCACGGCGCCTACAAGTTCAAGCATGAGGCGAAGCTCGCCTTCGACCGCGTCGAGGAGATCATGAAGACCTGCCCCGGCCTGCCGCTGGTCATGCACGGCAGTTCGTCGGTGCCGCAGGAATACATCGACTTGGTGAACAAGTACGGCGGGCAGATGCCCAACGCCAAGGGCGTTCCCGAAGAGCAGATTCACATGGCCGCCACCAAGTACGGCGTGTGCAAGGTGAACATCGACACCGACCTGCGCCTGGCGCTGACGGCCAAGATCCGCGAGGTGTTCGCCACCAAGCCCGGCGAGTTCGACCCGCGCAAGTACCTGGGCCCGGCCGCGATGCGATCGTGAAGATCGTCAAGAGCAAGGTGCGCGCGCTGAACAGCGTCGGCAAGGCCGAGGCGGTGATCAAGCAGTGGGAGAAGCTCGATCGGCCACTGCCCTTGTATTACAAGAAGTAGCCGCATGACCAAGCTCGACAGCATCTTCCAGCGGATCGACCGGCGACGGCAGCAAAGTGTTGACGGCCTCAAAGAGCTTCTCCGCATCCCCAGTGTTAGCACCCAATCCGAACATGCCGCGGACATTCAGCGATGTGCGGCGTGGCTGGCCGGGCAGCTTGGCCAGTGTGGCTTGGCCGCACGCGTGGAGAAAACCGGGGGACATCCCGTGGTGCTCGCCACGAACCAGCGTCTCGCCGGCCGGCCAACCGTGCTGCTCTACGGCCACTACGACGTGCAGCCCCCCGAGCCGCTGGAAGAGTGGACCTCTCCGCCTTTCGAGCCGACCGTGCGCGACGGCGCCATCTACGCGCGTGGGGCGGCCGACGACAAGGGCCAGATCTGGGCGCATATCGAGGCGATGCGAGTCTGGAAAGAGGTGGGCGGATTGCCCGTGAATGTCATCGTGATGTTCGAGGGCGAGGAGGAGATCGGCAGCGCCAACCTGGCGAAGTTCATGGACGATCACCGCGACGATTTGAAGGCCGACATCGCCGTCATCAGCGACAGCGGCCAGTTCGCGCGCGGCGTGCCCGCGATCACGTACGGCCTGCGCGGGCTGGTGTACCTGGAAGTGATCGTCTCGGCCGCCCCGTACGACCTGCACAGCGGCATCTACGGCGGCTCGGTGCCCAATCCGGCCAACGTGCTGGCGATGCTGATCGCGGGCCTTCACGATGGCCAGGGGCGGGTGAACATCCCCGGTTTCTATGACGATGTCGTGGAAGTCAGCCCCGGCGAGCGGCGCGAATGGGCATCGCTGCCGTTTGACGAGGCGGCGGAGGCTTGCGAGCTGAATCTGCCCGCGCTGTCGGGCGAGCAGGGATACAGCGTGATCGAGCGGCGCTGGGCCCGGCCGACCTGCGATGTGAACGGCCTGAGCGGCGGCTACCAGGGCCACGGCGCCAAGACCATCATCCCGGCCAGGGCGTCGGCCAAGATCTCGATGCGGCTGGTGCCCAACCAGGACCCGCGGAAGATCGAGGCGGCGTTCATCGATGCCCTGCGAAAGCGCGCGCCGGGCAACGTGAAGCTGGAGTTCCTGTCACACAGCCACGCAGCCCCCGTCGTCGTTTCGCGCGAGGGCCCGGCCATGCAGCTTGCCAAGTCGGCCATCAAAAGGGGCTGCGGCAAGGAGCCAGTGCTGATCCGCGAGGGCGGAACGATCCCGGTGGTCGGGCTGATCAAGACGATGCTGGGGATCGATTCGCTGCTGGTGGGCTTTGGCCTGCCGGACGACCGCGTGCATTCGCCCAACGAGAAGTTCGACCTTGAGGCGCTCTATCAGCAGACGCGCACGGTGGCGGCGCTCTATGAAGAGATGATAGCATTGGGGAAGTGAAGATCGCCGAAGTGTTTTACTCGATCCAGGGCGAAGGCAAGCTGATGGGCGTGCCGTCGGCTTTCGTGCGCGCCAGCGGATGTAACCTGCGGTGTACGTGGTGCGATACACCTTACGCGAGCTGGAATCCGGAAGGGCGCGAGCGGACGATTGCAGACATCGTGGCCGAGGTGCAATCGCTTAGGGCGAAGCACGTCGTCGTTACCGGCGGCGAGCCGATGATCATGCCTGATATCGAGGACCTCTGCCGCGAACTGAAGCACGCGGGCCTTCACATCACCATCGAGACGGCGGCGACGGTCTACAAACCCGTGCATGTGGACCTGGCCAGCCTCTCGCCCAAGCTCTCCAACTCGACGCCAGTGCAACGCGACGCCGGCCGGTTCGCCGCCGCCCACGAGAAGCATCGGCTGAACATTCCCGTGATCCGGCAGTTCATCGACTCCGCCGCCGATTATCAGCTCAAGTTCGTGATCTCGCGCGAAGAAGACCTGGCGGAGATTCATGCGATCCTGAAAGAGCTGCGTGGAGTGACCAAGGAGAGTGTTCTCCTGATGCCGGAGGGAACGGACCACGTCGCGCTGGCGGATCGCGCGCTGTGGGTGGTGGAGCTCTGCAAGAAGGAGGGCTTTCGCTACTGTCCGCGGCTGCACATCGAGCTCTGGGGCAACCGCCGGGGCACGTGACGACAACGCCTCCGAATCTGAGGCGTAGTGAGGATAACGATGATCGTGCGCTACTCCAGAATCCCGGCCATGCTGGTCCTGATGCTGGCAATCACCGGCATTTCTTACTATGCGCGCGAGTCGCTGAAGAGGAATGCCGGCACCGAAAAAACGCTCGCGGAGCTCGAGGCCGCCATCAAGGTCAACAAGACCGACATGAACCTGTGGAAGGACTACGCGAAGAAGCTGATGGCCGCCGAGCAGTACGAGAGGGCCGCCAAGGCATGGGAGCTGGTGATGGACCGCGACCCGACGCGCGAGGTGCGCGTGGGCTATGCCCGGACGCTGGCCAAGTGGAACGGCGACAAGTATTACGACTTCCTCCGCGATCTGGTACACGTTGACGCGAAGCTGACACAGGAAATGATGGAGTGGCCGGAGAGCCAGGGGTACATGGACCATGATCGCTTCCGCATGCTCTACAAGGATGCGCAGGCGCAGGCGGCGGATTAGGCGATTTTTCTGAAGCGGAAGCGTCAGCGCCCGCTCCGGACTTAAGCATCGTCTGAAGCGGAAGCGTCAGCGCCCGCTCTGGATTTAAGCATCGTCTGAAGCGGAAGCGTCAGCGCCCGCTCAGACTCCCGAGCGGCGCTGACGCTTCAGTTGCAGACATGGACCTTCATCTCAAGGACAAAGTCGTGTTTGTCTCCGGGGCCTCGCACGGCTTGGGCAAAGCCATCTGCCTGGCGCTGGCGGCCGAAGGGGCCAAGGTCGGCATCAACTATCGCCGCGACCCGGAGAAGGCCGCCGCGCTCGTGAAGGAAATCCAGCAGCGATTCGCTGTCGATTCGGTCGCCCTGCGCGGCGATATCGCAATCGAGGCGGATGTTGTCCGGATGTATGACGAACTGGAAAGAACGCTCGGGCCAATCGAAATCCTCATCAACAATGCGGCGACGTGCCCCAAAGGCCCGATCGTCGAGCTGACCGAGCGGATCTGGAACGATGCGTTTCAGACGAACATGACCGGCGCATTTCTCTGCTGCAAGCACCTGGCCAAACGCCTTCTGGCCGCCAAGCGACCGGGGCGGATCGTCAACATCTCATCCCAGGCCGCCTTTCGCGGCTCGCAAACCGGCCATCTTCCGTATGACTCCAGCAAGGGCGCGCTGATCTCCTTCACCATCGCGCTGTGCGCGAGTTGGCGCCGCACGGGATCAACGTCAACTGCGTCGCGCCGGGCATGATGGTGACCGAGATGACAGTCGAGACGATCACCAGGAACTACAACCAGTACATCGAGCGCATCCCACTGCGCCGGATCGGGACGGTGGAAGAGGTGGCCAATGTGGTCGTCTTCCTTTGCTCGGATCGGTCCAGCTACATGACGGGCGCGACGGTGGATGTAAGCGCGGGATTGGCGATGCATTAGGTGCTGGCATCCCCGGCCATTACCTGATGCTTGAGGGCAGCGCCACGTCGGCCAGCAATCTCGAATGGTTCGTCAACGAGTTCCTCCAGGCCCAGCGGCAGCAGGCGCGGAAGGAAGGGCGCTCGGTCTACGATCTCTGCAATGATCTCGTCGGCGCGACCAAGGCCCAGGATAGCGGCATCATCTTCCTGCCGTTCCTCTACGGATCGAACGTGGGCCTCGACGGCAAGGCGTGTTTCATCGGCCTGGATGGCTGGCAAAAGCGCGGGCATGTGCTGCGGGCGATCTACGAAGGCGTGGTGTTCTCGCACCTCTGGCACGTGCGGCGACTGCTGAAATACCGGCCAGCGCCGACCGCCATCCGCCTGGCCAGCGGCGCAGCTCGTAGCGATGTCTGGCGCAAATGTTCGCGGATGTGCTGGAGGCGCCGGTCGAAGTGCCGGCCGGCAGCGAACTGGGCGCGCTGGGCGCAGCGATCTGCGCGGCCGTGGCCGGCGGCGTACACCCATTGTGGAAATCGGCCGTCGGCGCCATGGTCCACATCGCGCGTCAATACCGGCCGGACAAGCAAGCGGCGGAGGTGTATCGGCTGAAGTATGCCCGATATCTGAAGGCGCTTCGATGCGATGGCGCCGGTGTGGGGAGAGCTTGCGTGGTGCTCCACCACCGAAGGAGGGTGAAGATACCCACACTATCGGCGGCGCAACGCCGAGATGATCTCGTGGCTGCCTTCGTAAATGCGGTCTGCGAGCTGCGCGAAACGCTTCACCTCGTGCGTGCTGAACGAGCCTGGAAGCGCCGGTGCCGTCCACTCGCCTGGCGAGGTCTCATACGGATACTCGTTGTTCCGCATGTGCATAGCGCCGGGCGCAGGCCTCTCGGCGCGAGACCCGATAGGGCCTTGATCTCACTGCGGTGATACTCGCCGAGAAGTCTGTCGATGCTCCCCTGAATGTCGCGATTGTCCTTCGCCCGCGGCAAGCGGCGCAGAGCCCAGATGAGCGTATCCACGTCGTGGCTGTAATAATGGCCGCGGGACAATATCACGACGCCGGCATCGCGCAGAGAGGCCGCGATGGCCTTGATCGATTTCTCGACTGTTTGCTGATGCTTGGCGATGGCCTGGCAATATGTGCGGTGGTCAGAAGGGTCATAGACCCGGCTGGCGCTGTGGCGATCCGATTCTGCCTGCGATAGCCAAAGGTTCGCGCCCGGTTCAGGCATGGACAAGCCCCTGCAAACGGGCATGCCGCGGATCAGAGTAGAGCACGCGGTAGGCACCAGCGTCGATCGCTTCGCGAAGCTCCCTCAGCAAGGGCCAGTTCTCCCGAACCGCTGTCTCGAACTCCTGCGGGTTGGTCAGCACGAGGTGGAGTTTCTGCCCCGGCTCCAATGGAAAGCCGGAGGTGGAACTATACGTCACTTCGAATAATTCACGATCAGGGTCAACACCATTACCGAGGTTCTCAACCACCTCGAACAGAAAGATGTCCTGCAACTCGCGATCGGGTTTGTAGTAGATGGCCAATAGCAGCGGTTCATCGGCGAACTGCCGGTGCTCATTGACCAGCCGCTGGACGTCGGCGGCAAAGCCAGGAAACTGCGTAGGGGCCTGAATCGTCATGGCATCTGCTCCTTGACTGCGCACCAATGGTATCCGCCGGGTGCCTCCCAAGCCAGCATATACCAGCTTTCCGGCCAATCGCATGTCTTGCGTCAGAGGATACCCGATCAGTAGAATCACACTGGGTTAAGGCAAATCGCGCCTTCAATGGGCGAGGGTGCAGGCAGGCAGCCAGGACGGAGGCAGGCTCCCATGACTCGATACTGGACAGCGCATTGGCAGAACCGTCTTTGGCGGGACGACATCAACCCGGAATATGAGCCCCCCGATTGCACAGGTGCAAAGAGCTTTCGTGGGCGGGGCGTGTCAGTTGGCGACATCGTTTACGTCATCTCACTCGGGGACGGTCAGCTCTTTCTGGGCGGTAGGATGAGAGTCGAGCAGATCGTGCCCCGCGACGAAGCCGTTCGCATTCTTGGCAGAGACAGTATCTACTACACCGACGAGTTCGTGATTGCCGAAAAACAGTCGGGCACGCCTCTCAAACTGCATCGTGCATTAGCGCCGGCAGTTACCTGCCAGTTGCGGTTTGTCTCGCCGACATCAGAACCGAAGGGCTTGCTCTTTGATTCTGACACGCATTTGAATGTTCAGACCACACGGGGAATCCGCGAGCTTACGCCGGAATCGGCCGCATTGCTCGACCGGGTCATTGCGATCACTGATCGACTGCCAAGGTCCGGTCAACTCATCACCATCACGGACGAAATGCTCCACAGCGATCAGGTGGCGGAGGAGTCCATTGTAGAGCAGTTCAGACTGCCGGAAGAGATCGACGGCACTGCGTCAATCCGAGAAGGCGCGAGCCATCAGGTCACAGTGAACGCCTACGAGCGCGACCCGGCGGCTCGCCGACTTTGCATCGCGAAGCACGGCACAAAGTGCTGCATCTGTGGCTTTTCGTTTGGAGCCACGTACGGCGAGGCGGCCGACGGATTCATCCACGTCCACCATCTACGTCCGCTCTCCGAGGTCGGCGAGGAATGTGTGGTTGCTCCAGTCATGGATCTCCGCCCTATATGCCCGAATTGCCACGCGGTGGTACACCGTCGAGAGCCGGCGTACTCGCTCGATGAGGTTCGGGAGTTCCTACAGGCGCAGAAGGGTAGCGAGAAGAGCGAGTGAGGCTGTGAATCGCGTCATTTCTCCGGCGCCGCATCCAGCACTGCCGCCGTTGCCGCCACGCCGAGCCGCTTGGCCCCCATGTCCAGATACATGCAAGCCGTCTTGTAATCGCGGATTCCGCCGGAAGGCTTGACGCCCATCGTGTCGCCGACGGTTTTGACCATGATCGCGACGGCTTCCGGCGTGGCCGGGCCATCGCCAAAACCGGTCGAGGTCTTCACGTAATCCGCGCCGGCCTCCCTGGCGATGAGGCACGCCTTGGCGATCTGATCGCCCTTGAGGTAGCACGTCTCCAGGATCACCTTGACGAGCACGCCTCTTCTCTTCCGCGCCTCGGCGACGACGACCTGGATATCGCGGCGGACCCAGTCAATGTCGCCCGAGAGGAACTTGCCGATATTCATGACCATATCGAGCTCGCGGGCACCGTCCTGCAGGGCCGATCGAGCTTCGGCCGCCTTGGTCTCGGGCTTGTGCGCCCCGTGCGGGAAGCCGATGACGGTGGAAACCGGCACGCCCGAGCCCGCCAGCGTCTTGGCCGCCAGCGGCACATCCGATGGCCGGATGCACACGCTGGCCACCTGGTATTTCTTACCGAGCTCGCACGCCGCGACGATGTCGGCATCCGTCATGAACGGCTTAAGTGCGGCATGGTCGATCGTCCGAGCGATTTGGCTTCTTGTCCACATCTTTGCATCCATTTACGCAATACGAAATACGCAATCCCTAATGCATCTCCCGCCCGCCGGTCACATTGATCGCCTGCCCCGTCATATACGCGGCCGAATCCGACGCGAGAAACAGCGTGGCATTGACGATATCCTCGATGCGCGCCAGCCGGCCCAGCGGCACCTTCGACGTAAACTTCTTGACGATCTGGTCCATCGGCAGCTTCATCGTGTTCACATAATCGCTGGAGACGTTCGACCACACGCCCGTGCCCTCGGTGATGCCGGGGCAGACGCAGTTGACGCGGATCGGCACGTCGGCCAGCTCGTACGCCATCGCCTGCGTCAGGCCGATGATGGCGGCTTTGGCGGCCGAATACGCGCTCATCAGCGCCGAGCCCGTCTTGCCGCTCTTGGACGAGAAATTGACGATGCTGCCGGACTTCTGCCTCTTCATGACCGGCACGACTTCCTTCACAAAAAGGAACGTGCCCTTGCAGTTGACGTCGAAAACGAAGTCCCAGTTGGCCTCGTCAAGCTCTTCGATCTTGCCGCCTTTGCCGACAGTCCCGGCCACGTTTATCAGCACGTCGATGCGCCCGCCGAAAGAACCGAGCACGGCCTGCACCACCTTCTTCACCTGATCGTGCTTGGTCACATCGGCCGCCAAAGCCCGGCATGAAGGGCCAAGCTCGCGAGCGATCGCGTCGATCCTCGCCTGATCCAGATCGGTGACCATCACCTTCGCGCCCTGCTGAATGAGGCTCTGGGCGAGCGATTTACCGATACTGCCGGCCGCGCCGGTTACGAGGGCTGTCTTGCCTTCAAAACTCATGTTGCTCTCGCGTGTTAATGCCGAATGTCTAATGACAAATGTCCAATCAAATCCGAATGACGAACGGGATGTCATTCGTGCTTCGACATTCGGCTTTCGTCATTGATTAGACATTCGACCTTCGGAATTCGTCATTTGCTTGCTCATACTGGTTCCTCTCCGTTTGATCGATCAGAAGACGATCTTCGGCTCGCTGTGCCGCACGCCGGCGTTGTCGTGAACGTTGGCCACCTCGGTCACGATCGCGCCCTCCGGCCCGGCAAGCTGCCAGTGCCGCGTCTCGACGCGCGCCAGCGGCACGAAATCGCCCGGCCGCGCCACCGTGTCGTGCATCGCCTTGGCGGTGCCGTTCATGTGGACCTTGGGGATGACGACATCCGCACCAAGGTTCGGCTCGCCTTCGCCGACGATGTGCGCCATCCCGTGCCGCACGAGCCACCCCTCGCGCTTGGCGGGGTTCTTCTCGGTCGCCACGTGCCAGTGCTCGGCCAGCATCTGGCCCGGCAGCAGGTAGATGTCCAGCATCATGTAGCGGTCGGCTTCGTTGTTCACAAATATGCGCGCGGCCAGGCCGACGCTCGTGAACTGGCCCAAGCCATAGTCAGAGACCCACAGGTTCTCGCGCAGGCCTTTCAGTTCGGGATAGCCGTGATACTTGATCAGCCGCATGACGGCGTCCTTGCCTGCTTCGACATCGAACTTGCCATTCTTGTAGAAATCCTGGTTCCTGAACGTGATCAGCGACTTGTCGCCTTTGCCTTCCTCTGCCCGCGCCGAGACGCCCGTCAACGCCAGCGCACCTGCTCCGGCGCCGGCCATCTTCAGAAGCGATCTTCGACCCACTGCTCTTCTGCTGCTCATAGCTTGTCCTTTCGTCGTTCGGAGTTCCGCCTTCAGGCGGCTTTGCTCCAATTGCTCAGTTGACGCTCACAATCTTCGGCTCCCTCGCCGCCGCAATCTTCTTGCGCATCGCCTCGGGGTCCAGTCCACCAAGATACCAGCGGATCGTCTGCCACACCGTGTGGAAGCCAAACCGCGGCAATTCCACCATCGCTTCCTTGGCCGTCCAGCCCTGCTCGACCATCCGATACGCCGCCACCATCATCCCGGTGCGATCCGCGCCGTGCTCGCAATGCACAAACACCGGCAGGTTTTCGGCGTTCTGCATGAGCTTGAGAAACGCGACCACATCCGCCTCCTGGGGATACCACGCGCGGCAGGGGATATGCACGTATCGCAGGCCCGTGCCGGCCAGGAGCTTGGTATCGTCGTGGTCGGCGCGAAGATTCACGATAGTCTTGATGCCCATCGACTTGAGCGTCGCGAAACCTCCGCTAGTCGGCTGAGCGCCGCGGTAGAGGCCCGGGCTCACCTGGGCGAAGTTGCTCAACCCCGCAAGGTCGTTGCGCGGCGTCAGCACCGGGCGCGTTGCCGGCGCTTCCGCCAGAGTCTGCCCGATCATCAACAGCAGACCGGCCGCTGCAAGATTGATCCATCGCGACACCATGCCATAGCTCCGCCGGCTATTGTCCGCTTTCGGCCGGCGCAGGCAAATCTCTCGTCGCGAATTGAATCCCCGCCAGCCGCATGGCGCACAGGCCATAGGGCACGCAATAGACAATCCGAGACATGGGCACGGCTTCCTGGCCTGAGCTACAGTCCGCCGAGCGCGCCGTTAGCGCGTTGGCATGTCCATGCGAACCACCATCGACCGCCGGAAATCCGGCAACGTAACCCGCCCCTCAGCGACCTTCCCGTCGCTCCAAGCACCCGTCCACGGGTCGTAGTATCGCACGGCCGCGCCTTCCAGCGCCAGGCCCAATTCCTTTCCGGTAATCGCACATCCACTGACCGCCGGCGGCTTCACCCCGTCCCGCAGTTCCGTCTCCCACGTACACCGCGAATCGCGGCACCACGCCAATGTCGTGCGTCGTCCCTTCAGCGCGTAGATGCGCAGCGGATCAACCAAAATCGTAACCGCCTCGAACTTCTCGCCTGCCGGATCAATCCCCTCCACCGCTCGCGCAAACCGCGCGAAATGATGCCACAGATTCGGCCGGTCAATCGCCTGCGGCCACCACCACACGTGCCCCGTGCCGGCCGCCCCGCAGAAGAACGGCGCGAACAGCATGTCGTGCAGCAGCGTGCCCTTGGTGTCCTTGGCATAGAGCTCCGATGCGCCGGTGTGCTTGGGCTTCACCGCGCCGGTCTCGGTCAGGATGATCGGCTTGCGCACTTGGAATGACTTCATCTCCGCCACCGCGTCGGCCGCCAGAAGATCGACCGGCCCGTGGCAGATGTTGAACTCCGCCCCGGGATCGAGATAGCGATGAACCTGCGCCACGTCATTGCCTTCCATCGGGCACAGCTCGCGGTATGGCTCGCTCGCCCACTTGCCGTCGAAGCTGCCGAGGCTCTGCACGGCCAGGTTCTTCGGGAAAAGCCGGTGCAGCTCGGCCAGCATGATCTTCGTCCACGGCCGCCAGTCGCCCGCGACGCAGTTCATCTCGTTCCACAATTCCCACGCGAAGACGGCCGGCTCATCGCCGTAGCGCCGGGCGTACCACGCGAGCTTCCGCTTGAACTGCGCAATGCCGCGCTCGCTGGTGAGGAAATCCTTCATGTCGGCGAACGGCCCGCCATTGGCCGTGTGATGCAGCGGCTTATCCGACCAGTTGCGCCGCTGGGCGGGGATGTTGCGGAAATACTCGATGCACATCTTGACGTAGATGCCGTTCTGGCGGCACATCGCCAGAAAGCGGTCGAGGTGCTGGGCGTGATCGGGGTCGTATTCGCCACTGCGCGGTGCTCGATATTCCACGGCGCATGGTCCAGCCAGATGCGGCAGTAGTTCACGCGGTTGGCCGCCATCGTGCGCACGATGCGCTCCATGTCCTTCAACTCCGGCGGCGGCACGAGGTTGAACCCGATGGGAATATACGGCAGGCCGTCGGACAACTCGAAATACCGTGGGTTGCGCTTGCTGACGCACACGAACGCAGCAGATGGGCCGGTGGCGGGCTGCGCTTGCGTCGTGATGAATCGAGCCGACACCGCGCCGGCCATCGAGGCGCCGGCGAGCCGCAGGAGATGACGTCGCGTAAGCATGGGCATATCTTCGCTGGCTCGCAACGATCGACGCAATGGAATGTGCCGCCAGTGGGGGCACTGGCGGCACGGATCCGCAATGCCACCCGCGCACAACGGTCCGCAATCGAGCCGGGCAAGGCCATCGTGGCGAATTGGGCGTTCGCTCCGGCTCGTTTGCGGACCCTACGGTGGCCGGTTATGCTTCGCGGGAAATCACCGCGATGAGAACCGCCGTCACTGTAATTGTTGTGCTGCTTCTGGGCTTCGCCGCGCGACCTGTCTGCGCCATGGAGCCCCAATCCAAGGTCTTCACCTACAAGAAATCCGACCAGTTCGAGCTGGCCATCGAGGTTTTCTACCCGCCCGACTGGAAGCCCACCGACCATCGCGCGGGCATCATCTTCTTCTTCGGCGGCGGCTGGGTCATCGGCGAGCGCATCCAGTTCTATCCGCAGTGCAAGTATCTCGCATCCCGCGGCATGGTGGCCGCCACCGCCGACTATCGCACTGGCGGCAAACACCACACCACGCCCAGCGCGGCCGTCGAGGATGCCCGCAGCGCCATCCGCTGGATGCGCGTTCATGCCAAAGAGCTTGGCCTGGACGCCGACCGCATCGTGGCCTCGGGCGGATCGGCCGGCGGCAACCTCGCCGCCTGCGCCGCCCTCTGCCCGGGCCTGGACAACAAAGACAACGATCTATCAATCTCGTGCAAACCCCAGGCGCTGGTCCTCTACAATCCCGTGCTGAACATGGCCGGCGCGGCCTGGTATCTGCAACGCATCTACAGCGGCTTCGAGAATACGCGCAAGACGATGGAGATGATGTCGCCCAATCTGCACATCACCAAAGATGCGCCGCCGACTATCCTCTTTTTCGGCTCGGGCGATCCGCTGCGTGCATGGGGCATCGAATACCAGCGGCTCGCAAGCGAGCGGGCCGCGCGGGCTGAGCTATATCTGGCCAACGGCCAGTCGCACGCGTTCTTCAACAAAAGCCCCTGGGTCGAATCGACGCTCTACCAGGCCGACCTGTTCCTGATCTCGTTGGGATATCTGCAGGGCAAGCCCACGATTCCCGTCGATCCCGGCGCCAGACTCCAGAAATATGAGCCTCCAGCGAGCCAACCGGCCGCGCGCTGATCTTGAATCTGAACTCTGAAATCTGAACTCTGAAATTTGAACTCTGAAATTTGAAATTTGAAATTTGAAATCTGAGATCGGCGTTCCTCATGCTCGTCCGCTACGCCATCCTCCGGCACGAAGGCATCGATCCGCTGCATTTCGACCTGCTCTTTGAAACCGAGCCGGGTTCGATGCTCGCCGCATGGCGCAGCGATGCCTGGCCAATCGCCGGCACTACACCGCTCATCCGCCTCCCCGATCATCGCCCGCTCTATCTCGATTACGAAGGCCCGATCAGCGGCAATCGCGGGCGCGTTCGCCGGATCAAGGGCGGGACGTGCGACATTGAGAGCGGCGAGGAGCAATGGGCGATCCACCTGCCCGCCGGCTCGTGCCTGATATTAACCCGCCAACGTGATAACGACTGGCTGGCCATCAGTCAGCCGTGAAATACCGCTGGATGATCCTCCCCAGCACCTGCTTGCCCCTGGTATTGGCGTGAACCGGATCGCGCAGGAACCATTCCAGTTCCCGGCCGCACCCGGCGATGCAATCATCCCATGCGCTGCGCATGTCCAGGTATTCCACGCGTTCGGCGGCGGCCATCTTCGCCAGCCGCGCGGGATACGTCTCGACCATCCGCCGCGCCTCATCCTGTGGCAGGCCGCTGTTTTTGATGAACTCCCCGCTCGACCGCTCCTTCGGACAGACCGCGCCCGACATCAGCATGATGTCGCACGTGCTCCCAAGTCGCACCTGCTCGATCACGCTGCGAATCGCCTCCGAATCATAGCCCTGGCTGATTCCCGCGATGATCAGCAGGTCGGGCCGCAGCGCCAGCACGTACTGGCTGACGTGGGCGTTGTCCTTGTAGAACTTGCACCCCGTCCCGCCACGGACGGATGGGATTACCTCGATGCGAGCCCTGGGGTATTTCTGCCGCAGAAAGAGCTCGAACAGCGAATTGGATGTGTCATTGGCGATGCTGTCGCCCAGGAGCACGATGCGCAGCGTGCCGCCATTGCGGAGCGTGTGCATCGTGTGCGGAAGCTGGCCCCAGCGCTCTGCCGGCGGCGTGTAGTGAAGCGGCGGAAGGCTCGCGGCCAGCAGCTCGGCATCCAGCAGCGCCTCCTGCTCGGATATGGCTTCGACCGCCACTTCATGCGCTGTGACCGGCCCATCCATCGCCTGGAAACGAATCCGCATTTGTTTGGCCAGGGCATGCGCCCGAATGCAGAACCGCTGCGTCTGCCGCTCCCCGACATGCACGCGATCGTAGACATCGGCGGCCAGTTCATTGCCCGCGGAGTCATAGAAGAACGCCGCCACATACCCCGGCCGAGGAGCGCTCGCGACGAACCGGATGCGATAGTATGCCAACGCCTTCACCTCCAGCGCCGGCGACTGCCAATACCCGCGCTCGACAAGCAGCGCGTTCTTGTCAGCCTTGCCTTGAGCCGTCTCATTGCCGTTGCCGCGCAGCGTCCATCCCGACTGGGCCGGATCGCCTGAGAAGCTCTCCCGTAGGAGCACATTTTCGGCCTTCGCGCCGCTGCCCAGCGAGAACAGCAGAATGGAGAGGCCAACCAACAACAGCAGATCGGCATTCATCATGGTCGCGAGGTTCTACCGCAAAGGGCCTTTGGTTTCATCTGAAGCGGAAGCGTCAGCGCCCGCCCTTGCATGCCCGATCTCCCGGGCGGCCACCGGATGAGTGCCATGCCCACGCCGGGGCGAAAGACGCCGATCTGCCAACAGGGCCGGACTGGCCGGCGTGGGCATGCTTGCCGGCGACAAAGGGCCAGATCATGAGCAAAGCCGCCGATGGATTCTATGTCGCGACCGACACCCAGGTGACGGTGACGGGCCTCAAGGACGTGGACGGGTCCTGGGTGAACGATGCTGTCCTGGTGGGCACGCTCCAGACTCGCAGTGGCCAGGTTGTCGCCGACGGCATCCCGTTCTTCTACACGGCCGCGTCCAGCGGCAACTACGTCGGCATCATCCCGGCCAGCACCCCGCTCAAGGAACGCACCGAGTACGATCTCTACATCGCCTGCACACGCGGGGGCCGGCGGATGACGCTGGTGATCCGCCGCACCGCCACCTACCTCCAGGGCTAAAACGCTCGAAGTGCGGGATCTGCCGCACGGTGCGTTTCGCCATTCCTGGGCTCACGCAAGCACGCCCCGGCGGAATTGGATTCCTATCAGTGCCCCGACCCGTTGCATGCTGAACATCTCCTAAGTGCAGAAATGTGAATCACTCCGGTTACGGCGTGACGGCATTCTCACTTCTTCCAGAACTGCCACCAAGAAGGGGCTGACGAGGCAACAGATGACGTAAGCACAGCAAGCACCGCTGCCGCATAGGCCGATGGCGATTCATTGGGACCCGCGAGCACGCCGACATGGCGCTTGTCCACCGCGTGGTTCCAAAACTCGGTAGTGTCCTTCAGAAGCCTCTGTGCAAGCTCGGCTCCGGCTCCGCCTGCTCCCGCGACGGGGACGAGGGGAGCTATCTGATGCGACACACATAATCGGAACTCCTGCAAAGTCCCTGAGCTGCCGCCGACGAAAATTGCACCTTCGGCGCGCTCTACAAATCTGACGCGGTCTTCGGCGTACAGACGATTCTCCGGGAGGCCAGCCGAAGAGAATGGAGCATCAGGCCGAACACGGTGGAGCCCGACTTTAGCCAGTTGAGAAGCCAAGACACGTTCCACATGAGGCGCGCAGCCGACAATCCCAAATCCGGCTGGCGCGAGAACCTCGCCAATTGCCTCGCAAATCTGACGAAAGCGTTCAATTTCGTCTCGTGGCGCGTATGGCATCTTGCTGCCACTCAAGAAGACCATCGGCGTTGCAGTGTCGCTCATAGGACGGCTACCGTTACTCGCCGAAGTCTGCCTTGACGCGGTAGATGACACCGCACCCTTCGCCATTGGACTCGCGCTCAGCAAGGATCGCGTCCCTCTCGCTTTCCGACATAGCCATCGTCTCAGCATAGCGTTCGGCGTATGTCTTCCTGCCCTCTCGGGGCGGGTCTGTGCCCAAGCGCCCTGCACGCTCGTCTGACGAATTCGCAAGCTCGCGCCAGTTTCTACTCATATTTTGTATCCTTTCTGTGCTGCTTGTTTGTTTGTGTGCGTAACCGAAAGAGGCTCGCTGAGGCTCGTTGCGACCCTATAGCTAACCCTTAGCGAAGTCAAGTCCCTTCTTTCCGTCCTTTCCTTTTCCGCTGCTCGATGGATCTTATTCGTGACCGCCCCGGCCCGATGGCGCGGAAGCAGATGCTCGAACACTGGCAAGTACGCCCTCGAATACTCGTGCCGCCTCGTCCGCTGGCATCCCCACGAGCATAATCTGGACTACCTCTGTCTTTGCAGTCGTCAGCGCCAGGGCGCCGGTGAAGTCATGCAAGCCGTTTGCGTCTTCCGCCTCAAAATAGAAGCCCTCAAATCCGCCGCGATTCACCGGAGTCACATCTGACACCCTCTTGATGAGGCCCTTCTGAATGCCCCATCTGGCCTTCTCCGGTAGCTGTTTCTTAAGGTCGCCCATGAGGTCGGCTTGCGGCGGGATGCTTATGACGGTGCAGATGAAGTTGCCGCCGGTCGGCGTTCGATATAATCGCGCCGACAGGGTTCTTGTCGGGTCTACCCGTCCCCCGGTGTACTGCCGATAAATCTCCTCCTGCTGCTCCTGGAACTGCTTGTTGAATTGGCGCGACTCGTCGGGGCCCCAGGGTTTCCATGCCGAAGGGACATCAACGTTGAACGAACCGACGGTGAGGGTAGTATTCTCAGTGCTCGCCCCCATGGGTCGATTGCTCGTTCCGCCGTCTTTGGGAGCGATCCCCGCCGAGGCCGTTGGCGGCGGCGCTGCGTCAGGAGATTTGGTGAGTGAAGCGATCCATTGCCTGACTCCGTCATCTCCAAGGGTCTGACGCCCGTCGTCAGCGTATTTGCGACCATCCTTCCGCAGAGTGATATGCTGAAGCTCCCCCTGATAATATCCAGTAACGGTCTTGGTGCTGATGTCAACCACCCATGCGCGGGGAGTCCGGGTGCCGTGCCACGGGAGAGGCGCATGTTGGTCATAGGAGTCGAAGCGATCTCCCTGATCATAAATCACTAGGGACTTCGCTTCCCGTTCTGGATTGGTGCCCTTCGGGTGTTCGATCGCATTGCCATCGTCACCGTAGCTCAAGCTCCCCGTGCTTCTTCTGAAACCAGCGCGCGACCCCAATACCCATACAACATAGGTGCTGGAAATTGTTGATTGGCCGCTCCATGATTGCGGGAGTGTTGGTTTTAACTCGGCGACAATCCGATCGATCTTGTCGGAGAAGTCGCTCTCCCGCTTGCCGGCATCATTCATAAAGAAAATGAGTAGACCTATGATTGCTGGAACAGTGAACAGACCTAACAGACGCAGAATAGTCTTGTATTTGTCGCTCATTGCCATGTGCTCCTTCCACGCCGGCGGATTATCCATAAGTTGTCGTATACCTAATTGCTGACCCGTCGCCACGCGAACATTCAGCATTCTAGCCGGACCCCCGATCTTTGGGCAAGGGTCCCGTCGATGGCCAACCTCGTCCGCAGCGGCTACCTGCCGTACCGCGCTCTGCGCCCGCATCGCGGCGGCCAGCGGATCTCCTGGCGGCAGGAGCTTTGATCTTGGTGAATCTGGAGCTTCGTCGCCTGTACCATCAGCAGGAGGCAATGAATGTCGCGTCTTCCAGCACAATTTGAGCGGGCTACGGGCGTCGTCGAACAGGTCCGGCAATGCCTCCAGAAAGGCTGCCGGCGCATGTTCCGCACCGCCAACGATCACGAGACGGCATGCCCTTACTGCGGGTCGGCCGCCACGTTCGACATCCGCCAGGGGCGGCCGGCGGGATCAAACCCCGCGCGGAGAAATTTCCAGTAGGGATGAAAGCTGAAGAGGGCGTCGCCCGATCAACTGGGACGACAGAAGGCCGGCTTTATTTGAAGGGCGAGCACGTTCCAGTTGACACACCTGCCGGCCGCCTACAGGAGTATCAATGGGCTGTGCCAAAAAGGGGCGTAGATCCCGTAGATCCCCGTTTCGGGCTCGCAACGCGGCCGAACGCAAGGAGATCGCCGAGAAGGTCTCCGGCGTCATGGTCGGCGTTGAGGACATGCTCTACCAGCTTGTCCGCAAGCGCGTCCAGAGCTTCATGGATGATGACCACGTCCAGGAGATCGTGCAGGAGGCGATGGTCTGGCTCTGGCAGAAGAGCCTCCCGAAATATGACGCCTGGCGCAAGCCCGCCGTGAAGGTCAGCACCTTCCATCCGCCCACAAGCTCGGGCATGCATCGCGAAAGACTTTCACGATTTTTCTGCCGCGCGGCCCGCCGAACGACAACCCCTGCTCCCGCCGAACCTTGCGTCAATCACACCCGCGCCGGTGTTGCGCGAATCCGATCCGATTCGCGCAACACCACGGGATATATAGAGGAGCGTGCCACCAAACGCCGTGAACTAAGCCGCCTCCCGCCGTGGCCGTAGTTCCGCGGCCTGCTGGACTTGCGCGGCCGTTGCCTCCCGCAGAATCGGCTCGCCCGGCGGGGCCTCCGTCTTCTTGCGCGGGAAGTGCCGCGCCGCCTTCGACGCACGCCGTACATACCCGTCCCGCAGCGCGTCAGCCAGTTGCCGTTCCAGCGGCCGGCGGCGTCCGCGCGGCGGGGGCTCGCTCATCGCGCGTCGCACGACACGCAGGCTCGCGGCCACGCTCCATGCCTGCGGGCTCTTGCCCGCCGCGATGATCTGCTTGAGGCTCATCAGCCCCAGCATCCACAGTCCCGCCACCGCCCAGTCCAACTCCATCTCGGCGTTCTGCGGCGCGCCGCTGCGCATCTTCCGCCGCGCGAGGGTCTGCTTCAGCGCGCGATAGCACAGCTCTATGCCCCAACGCCGCCGGTACAGGTCCATCGCTTCGGCCTCCGAAAGGCCTCCTCCGCCCGCACGCTGCTCAGCAGGCACACCGGCCGGTTGCGCCCGTCGGCCAGCCGGATCAGCCGGATCAGCCGCAACGCCAGCGGCGGCTGATGACGCTGGTCCTGTGGCCACAGGTAGACCGTCGATTCGCTCTCCTCCATGTCGTAGCCTAACTTCCGCAGCAGCCGCACGTTGGACCCCACGCGGATCAGGAAGGCATGGCCGGCCTGCTGGGTCAGGCTCGTCAGCAGTTCGTAGCCCGTGAAGCCCGCATCGGCCACCAGCATCGACTCCGCCGGCAGTTGCGGCAGCATCTCCAGAAGGTGATCGCGTTCGCTGCCCCGCGCCCGGCGCGGCGGAAGGCCCAGGGCAGGCCGGTGCCCAAATGCAACAGGACGGTTAAGTACTGCTGGGGCGTGGTCTTGGCCTTGCCGGCGCAGCCGAACTCCCGCTCGTTGTCCGCCGTCATGGGGCACTCCACGCGCGAGCCGTCCACGGCGAAGGCCCTCCAGCGGCCGCAGTTGCACCAGGGCCCGGCCACCTCCTGCACGGCCGCCTGAAGCATCAGGCACACGCCGGCGAACAGCCGCTCGTGAAAGACGGCCAGTCCCTTGATGAAACCCTGGTAGCTTTGCCCGGGGGCCAGCCATGCGGCCACATGCCGCGGACGGCGCGTCGGGCATCCTCGAAGCGGTCGCTGAGGTGCTGGGCGCCATCCAGCGCCATCAGCAAGGCCACCATGACCAGCAGGGGCGCTGTCCAGCGGACCACGCGGGCGTTGCGGCCGGCGACCTGGGGCAGTCGCCGCCAGCAGATGAACTGCCCGATGGCGTCCAGGAGCCTCTGGCGATAGGATGGGTCTGGGTTGCCAAGCGCAGCGGCCGGGTGCGTCTTCCGTGACACCATGGGCCTCCTTTCCGGTGAGTGGTTGACAAATATCTCTACCGGCGGGAGGCCCTAAACTGTAGTTCCAGCCCGATTTCCCCCGCCGCACACGTATAACCTGCCATGCTTACAGGGGTTCGCTCGAGCGGGGCGGCGTTTTCTCGTGCAAAGTATACCCATGTAAATGATGGTTTTGTTCTTGATTAGGCTTGGTAGTGTCGATATACTGTGTTCATGTACGTCGAGTCCATCCCCAACCGCTCCTCTCCGCCCGCCATTCTCCTGCGCCAATCCGTCCGCGAAGGCGACAAGGTGCATAAACGCACCCTGGCCAATCTCTCCGACTGGCCGCCGCAGAAGATCGCGGCCCTGCGCCGGGTGCTGCGCGACGAGGGCGTCGGCGTCGATCCCGCCCAGGCCTTCGTGAACACGCGCACGCTGCCGCATGGGCACGTGGCCGCCGTGCTGGGCACGATCCACCGGCTGGGCCTGGACGCGATCCTGGCCTCCCGGCGCTGCCGCCAGCGCGACCTGGTGCTGGCCATGATCGCCGCCCGGATCCTCTTCCCCACCAGCAAGCTGGATACAGTGCAGCGCTGGTCGAGTTGCACGCTGGCCGAGGAACTGGGCGTGGGCGATGCCGATGAGGATGAACTGTACGGCGCACTGGACTGGCTGCTGGAGCGTCAGCCGGCCATCGAGAGGAAGCTGGCGCAGCGTCATCTGCAGGAGGGCGCCAGCGTGCTGTATGACCTGTCCAGCAGCTACTACTATGGGATGCACTGTCCGCTGGCGAAGTTCGGGCACGACCGCGACAGAAAGGGCCTGCCGATCATCGTCTATGGCGTGCTGGCCAATGGCGCGGGATGTCCGGTGGCGGCGGAGGTGTACGCGGGGAACACGTCGGACCCCAAGACGGTGGCCGACCAGGTGGGCAAGCTGCGGGAGCGGTTCGGCGTGGGGCGGGTGGTGCTGGTGGGGGATCGCGGCAGCGTGACGAGCACCAATGTCGAGAAGCTCAGGGCCTGTCCGGACGTGGGGTGGATCGGGGCGTTGCGGACGGAGGCGATCCGCGCCCTGGTGGCGGCGAAGGTGATCCAGCCCTCGCTGTTCGACCAGCAGAACCTGGCGGAGGTCTCCTCGCCGGATTATCCGGGGGAGCGGCTGGTGGCGTGCTTCAATCCGCTGCTGGCCGAGGAGCGTCGGCGCAAGCGACGGGAGTTGCTGGCGGCCACGGAGAAGGAGCTGGCGCGGCTGGCGGCGGAAGTGAAACGACGCAAGACGAAACTGCTGACGGCGGCACAGATCGCGCTGAAGGCGGGCAAGCGCGTGAACAAGTACAAGATGGCCAAGCACTTTGATCTGACGATTGGCGAGAGCACCTTCGGCTACGCACGGAAGACGGCGCAGATCGAAGCCGAGTCGAGGCTGGACGGGATCTACGTGGTGCGGACCAGCGAGGCGGCGGCGCCATGGCCGGCGGGCGACGTGGTCCGCGGGTACAAGAGCCTTTCCGCCGTGGAGCGGGCCTTCCGCTGTCTCAAGGGCGTGGACCTGAAGGTGCGGCCGATCTGGCTGCGGACGGAGGCCCACGTGAAGGCGCACGTGCTGCTGTGCGTTCTGGCGTACTACGTGGAATGGCATATGCGTGCTTCGCTGGCCGAGTTGCTCTACGCCGATGAGGAATTGGAGCCCAGCCGCGCCATGCGCGACCCGGTCCTGCCGCCGCAGACGTCGCCGTCGGCCGCGGCCAAGAAGTCCACGCACCTCACGGCCTCGGGACTGCCCGCGCAGAGCTTCGCGAGTCTGCTGGTCAACCTGGCCACGCTGGCACGCAACACGTGCGCGATGCGGGATGACCCGCAGGGCACCAGCTTCGCGCTGCACACGGAGCCGACGCTGCTGCAACAGCGGGCCCTGCAGCTCCTGGGTCTGTACCCAGTAGCCGGAAAGTAAATCCTTGCACTACGCCTTTGCTGACAGGGATTTACCGGCTTGCCGACGTGGAACTACGGGTTAAATGTTTTATACAGCGCGCGATACGTTTTGATAATGCTTCCACCGGTTCACGGCGTAGCATGGCACTGGACAGTGACGGCGACAATCTCGCGGATACGTGGGAAGGGCAACAGATCGCGGAGTGGAACTCGGTGTACCCGAACGCGCAGATCCCGAGGGACATAACCGCATTCGGCATCAACGCCAACGGCAAGTACCCGCTCTAACGCTTCCCGCCTGCGAAAAACGGTATGTACCGTTTTTCTCCAAGCCCTTGAGCCGCACTGCCCGACGCAGGCAGGTATCCGTATCGGACGGATTCGGCAGGATTTACGATCCAGTGGGCGTTACAGGGCTCGAACCTGTGACCTCCAGCGTGTCATGCTGGCGCATAGCCATCTGCGCCAAACGCCCATGATAGGCATCATTATAGCCGTCAGAGGCCGCAGTACAAGTGCGGATCATCCAGATCCAGATCATCCGATTATCCAGATGCAGATCAACCGACAATCCAAGGGCCAGGCATCCTGTTGGGCATGGTCGGCATACCGGATCTCCGCCAGGCGGGAACTGACTGTGGAAGGCGTTAACACCGCTGCGAGGCTGCGAGGCCATGGTGATGATGAGGCAACCTGCGGGGTGCTGCGCGGTAGCAGCCATGGAGATCACGTTATGCTTCGGATTCCCCTCCGGCCCTACTCTCCAAGTGCCTGCGGAAACAAGCGAACTGCAACTGCTTCGCTCATCGCGTTGGCCATCGCGGCAGCCGTGGTTTGCCGCGCACAACCAAATGACGTCAAAGCCCCGCCAGCCGCATTCGCCAGGCCCTGGCATATCAGCCTCGCGCGGCCTGTCATGCTCGCGGCGTGGGAGCGCCTCAGGAATCTCGAAATCCCCGGCGTGGCAGTTGATCAGCGGTTCAGAATCAGTGATGCGGCGTGTTACGTCAGCCCCAACGGCGATGATGCGGCCGATGGCTCGCGCGAGCATCCATGGAAGACGCTGCAAGTTGGTCGAATGTCGGGCTGTGACGTACGTGCATCAGCTCAGTACCCGCACCACCGCATCGCCACTATCGACGGTGGTCTGGCCGGTGATGCCGGTGCTTGTCAGGACCGCTGTTCCGATCTGCCGCCGGTAGCTCCCGATTGCCTTTGCGGCGACGCCGAAGGGTGTGCCGCCGTTGTCGGTCTTGAGCTTGCCGAGGAGGACCTGCTGGAGTGTGGCGGCCGCGATATCCGAGTTCTGCACCGCGAAAGTTGAGGACTTGGCGCCCTTGACGGTAACGGCGCTGATGGTGGCGTCGGCCGCCAGATCGGCGGCGGACGTCGGAAGTGCGACGATTGCGTCGGCCACGCCGGCAAAGATGCGCGAGTTGACCAGCGTGGCCGCGCTGATCGAGTGGATATTCCCCGTGGCGCGGACCTCCGAATTGCTGATGGCGCCTTTGACCGAGAGCGTGTCGATGGCCAGGGTCTTGCCCGGAGCCCGGGTGGCGCGCAGCACGGCGGCGCTCAGGCTGCCGCCGACGTTGATCGTTCCCAGCGTTCGCGCGGTGATCTGGCCGGAGAAGCTGCCGCGCGTCGTAAGCTGCTTGAGATCGCCATGGAGCGTCCATACGCCGCCCGTGATGGCGCCGAGGCTTGCCGAAGTGAGATCCACGCCCGTGGCCGAGAGATTCAGGTCGGCGGCGAAAGCGCCATCGACTGTCAGGTTGCCGATCGAGGTGGCGGTGATCACGTTGTCGGGTGCGCCACCTTCGAGCCACGAGTCGGCCGCGATGGAACTGATCGCACCAGTTGCGGTGACGGAGAAATCGGCCAGGTGGCCAATGGACAGTGAACTGGCGACAGCGCCGCTGCCGATGGAAAGCGTGTGTCCGCCCGAGGCGCCGGCGACCGTTACGCTACCGAGCGAGCCGCCGACAGAGAGATTGCCGCGCAGGACGGCGTTGGGCGCCACGACGGATGCCAGCGAGCCGTTGATGATCACGTCGCCGAGCGCTGTCAATCCGAGCGCGGGCATGATGCTCAACGACGACCGCGCCGTCGTCGCACTGAGCGTGATGCTCGTGGGGGTGGCATCGCTGCCATAGAACAGCGCCGAACCCGTTCCCGGGCCCGACAGCTTCAGCACAACCTTTCGGCCGGCGGCGTTGATGTACTGGGCCGATCGAGCCGAGCTGAAGGTCAGCGTCTTCACAGCCAGATCCTGAATCGTGCCTGTGGCGACGCCGCTGGCGATCGTGGCATTGCTCGCATTGGTCAGCGACAACGTAAAAGTCTCATCGCCATCCGTCGCCGCGTCGTTCAGGACGGTCACATCAACGGTCTTGGTCGTCTCGCCGGGCGCGAACGTCACTGTGCCGGATGCGGCGACATAGTCCTGGCCGGCGATGGCGGTGCCGTCGGCGGTGGCGTAGTCAACGGTCACAGTCGAGTCGGCGGCCGGGTTCAACGTGACGGTGAACGTCAGGGTCGCGTTTTGTCCGGGCATCGGCTCGCGCACGGGCGAGGGGGTGCTGACCAGCAGGGCGGGCGATCCGGCTGTCGTGGGCGTAACGATCAGGCTGTAGCTGCCCGTGCTGCCAGCGGCCGCGCCGGCGCCGGTGTTCGGGTTATACGCGCTCGCTCCACTGCCTGCGCCGCTCACGCCCACATAATAGGTTTGCCCGGCGACGAGGTCCGCCGTGATAAGGCTCGACGTTGTGTGGTCGTTCTGATTGTCGTTGGATGCGATCTGGTTGCCGTTGGCGTCGAAAAGGCGCAGGACGGTATCAGCGCTGCCCTCCTGGCTGGTGTCGGTGCGGATGTCGTACGTGCCTGTGGCGCTTGGAGTCAGCCGGTACATGTCCACGTCCGCATCGCCGACGATCAGCGGCCCATCCTGCCCGAGATTGCCATAGACAGCGGTGCCGACGGCGAGCGTTTGGGGAGTGCCGCTCTGGATCGCGCCATCACTCAGCGATGCATAATCGCTCAACGGCTGCAGGGTCGAGGTCAGGGAGTAGTTGCCCGTCTGTCCGCCGGTGCCGCTGCCCAGCGAATACCAGTTGAAGCTCTCGTTGCCCTTGCCCGTCACCGAGATGTACAGCGTCTGGCCCGCGGTGACCTGAAGGATCAGGCGGTCGCTGGAGCCCGTCGTGGTGGCCAGCTTGTCGATGCTGGTCTGGTCGGCCGTCAGGCTCCAGATCGACAGTGAGGGCGAGAAGCCGCTGGTCGTGGAGTTGACCGAGAAGTCGAGCAGGCCGTTGGATGCCGCCGTCAATCGGTAGAAGTTGAACGTCCTTGGCCCCAGCATTGGCGCCCAGCAACGGTTGCCCATTGTCGGCGCCGATGCTGTCTGTCACGGTCTGGCCCGCGGCGATCGCCGTCGCCAGATACGCCGTGCCGTTCGTGTCCCCGTTATCGAACGACAGGTAAAGATCGTAATAGCGGTCGCTGGCGGTGCTGTTGGCAACCCGGCCGTAGGGGTTGCGCACGTCGAAGGTGCGGTTGGCGTAGTTGGTGACGGCGACGTAGTACGTCTGGCCGATTTGAACATCGACCTGTACGTAGCTGTCGGTGTCAAAGCGGGAGATGTCGTCGTTGTAGGCGATCTCGTTAAGGCCGGAGTCGAAGATTTCGACGTACGAGTCCACCGCGAGAAAGCCGTAGGCGCTGGTGTTGGTCTGGATCGTGAGCACGCCGGTGTCGGGCGCGACGACCTTGAACATGTCCACGTCGCCGTCGGGAACGGCAATGCGCGTGGTGGATCCGGCCGGCGGGGGGTCGGAACCAATGTCGCCCTGGTATTCGTTGGCGACGACGCCGCCCGAGAGAGTCGTGTTGGGGTCGGTCAGGTCAACGGCAACCGCGCCCTGCGCCACGCCATTGGGGTCGGGATTGGACAGCGAGATGATGACGGCGTAATCGCCCATCGTGCTGCCGCCGGCCGCGCCTGAGCCGTCGGCGATGTTGTAGCCGGCGTTGCCCGCGCTGCTGATGCCAAGATAATAGGTTCCTATCGGCAACGGGTTGTTGCTGTCGGAGCTGAGCGAGGGATAGGCGCCGGCCGTGCCCGCAATCGCGGCGATCTGATTGCCGCCGGCGTCGAACAGGCGAAGCTGCGCGGCGAAAGCGCTGCCCCCGCTCGGCTGGCTTAGCAGCGCCGCGATGACTCCCGGCGAGTTGAGCGTGATCTGATAGAGATCGACGTCGTTGGCGCCAACCTGATTGAGGCCATCGGTGCCGACGCTGCCGCGGCCGCTGAAGTTGCGGGTGCCGGCCAGCACGGGAGTCTTCGTTGCGGTGGCAGTCGTGTTGTCCAGATCGTCGGTGCTGATCGCTCCGCCCGTGAAGAGCTGGCGCACGTACTGGATCGCCTTCTCGACATTCACGCGATAATACGTCTGCCCCGTCTCCGGCAGGTTGTACGTCTGGCTGGTGTCCGGCTGGCCATTGACGAGCGCCACCCGTCCATTGTCCGCCACGTTGGAATCGACGATCACGTCGGATGTCTGCTGGATGATCTGGCGGATTTGCGTCGTGTCGGTGAGGTATCTTCCGCCGAATGTGTACGCTGCATCCTGCATCAGCGCCACCACGCCGGTGACGAACGGCGAGGCCATGCTCGTACCCGATAGCGTGTTGTAAAGCAGGTTGCTGCCGGAATTGTCGGAGGAGGAGTTGTTCCACGTGCTGTAGATGTCAACGCCCGGGGCGGCCACCAGGTTGCCCAGAGTGCTGCGCTGGCTGGTGGCGCTGAAGCGATCGGCGGCCGCCGAATCCTCGTACGCGGCGTAATTGTCGTAGGAACTGCCCCAGGCGACAACGTTGAAGTCATAGCCCGAGCCGTTGTCGGCCCACGTGCTGGCGACGCTGATCGTCGAGACGACGGCCGGATAGCTCTCGCCGGGCACCGGATCGTTGGCGTAGCTGTTTCCGGCGGCCGAAACGACCGTGATGCCCAGGCTCTCCAGCTCCTGAATCTCGCGCGAAATATCGTCGGCGTTGGGAACGGAATTGAGGTTCAGTCCGCCGTTCTGATCGGCCTCGCCCAGCGACATGTTGACGACTTTGATGTTGAACTGGTCGGCATACTGCGCCACGAACTGCAGGCCGCGCAGCAGGGGGTCGCCGCCGAGTTGGCTCTCGCCATTGTCGGGAAGGACCTTCACATCGATGAGCTTGGCCCGATAGGCCACGCCGATGTCGGGATCGCTGGAGGCGGCGATTCCAGAAACGTGACTTCCGTGGCCGACGCTGTCAGTGGCGCTGCTGACGGAACTGGAATCGATCGTGGTGGGAACGGGGTTCTCAACGGCGTTGTAAAACACCTCGACATTGGATTTCAGGTCGGGATTCTGCGCGTACACGCCGGTATCGAGGATGGCGACCCCGATCCCGCTGCCGTCGATCGAGGAATAAGTGGGATCGCTGCGCAAGGCCGTGAGCCCTGTCACGTCAAATGCGGCGCTGAGGACCAGCCGGTCTTCCAGACCCTGCATCACCGGCGTGATCGCCGCGTGAGTCTCGCGCTGGCTGCTCGCCAGCAACCGGATCGCCCCATACCACTGTTTCCATAAAGGCTTACGCACTTCGTGCAACCGTGGCATCATTTGCTCCCATAGCTCGGTACTCAGCATCTGTACCCCGCGTCTTGCCCGGCTCGTTCATTTCCATCATATCGACGCCGCCGCCGGGCAGTTATTCCGTAAGCCGTGTCACGAAAGGGTTGGATCGCTGATCCGCGACCAGTTGGCAAGCCGATATCACGCCTTGAACACTCCCGCGATCTTCCCACCGCAGGATCGGCACTTGCCATCCTCATCGACGTTGTTGTTGCGGATGAGCCAGCCTTCGCGGTCGATGGCGGTCTTGCCACAATGCGGGCAGGTGGTTGTGTCGCAGCCGCTGATTTCGCGGACATTGCCGAGATAGACGTAGCGCAGCCCGGCCTTGGTCGCGACATCGCGTGCGGCCGTCATCGTGTCCAGCGGCGTGGGCGGCAGGTTCGCCAGGCGGTGCTGCGGATGAAAGCGAAGGAAGTGCAGCGGATGATCGGGGCCGAGCTTCTGCGTGATCCAGCCGCAGAGCCGGCGGATGCCTTCCATGTCGTCGGCGTATGTGGGAACGACGAGATAGCTCAGTTCCAGCCACACGCCCAGCCGGTTGATGGTCACAATTGCATCCAGCACCGGTTGGAGCTTGCCCGAATTGAGGCGGCGATAGGTGCGCTCGTCGAAGCTCTTGAGATCCACCTGGGCGGCATCAAGCATCGTGCAGAGGTCTTCCAGCGGTTTGGTCTCGATGTAGCCGCACGTCACCCAGACGTTCCTTATCTTCTTGCGCGGGCGGCCTTGGCGATGTCGAAGGCGTACTCGAACCACGAGGCCGGCTCGGTGTAGGTGCAGGCGATGGAGGGCGAGCCGAGAGCCCCGGTGATGGCGACAACATCCTCCGGCAACATGGTGATGCGGTCTACCTGAGCGCGCAGGGGATTGAGCCGATACGCGCCGCGCTGAATCGGGTGCAGGCTGGATAGCTCGGAGTCGCTCAGGTTGGGCAGGAGCTGCGGGTTGGCGCCACTTCCTGGCCGCGCGGATCCTTGAGTTCCTCGGGCTTTCGCTGCGATGTATCCCAGTTCTGGCAGTTCAGGCATCGGAAGCCGCAGCCGGTGGTCGAAAGCGAGAAGACGGTCGTGCCGGGAAGGAAGTGGTAGAGCGGCTTCTTCTCGATGGGATCGTCGTTGAACGCGACGGGATTGGCGTAGGCGAGGGTGTAAAGCGTGCCGTCATGGTTGACTTTGTTGCGGCAGCGGCCACGATCGCCGGGTGAAAGCAGGCAATCATTGGGGCAGTTCTTGCACTGGACATTCCGGCCAAGGCGGTTGTAGTAGCGGCTCTCGGCGACCCATTGCCGTTTCTTCCAAAGGTCCCATAGCTCGCCGGTCGGGGCGTCGTTCTTGAAGATCTCCGCCACATCCGCCCCGGCGGGGTCGCTGGCTCGCGTGAGGTAATAACCGGCCGCGCACGCCGCAGCCGCGCCGCCGACGGTGCCCAGGCCGTAGCGAAGCAGATCGCGCCGCGTCAGGCTCTTCACAGTCTGTTTTTCCTGCCGATCCATCCCCACCTCCGCATGGCAAAGTAGATACTGACGATCGTGTGCGCCAGAAACAACCCGGTCAGCGGCCAAACCAGGCTCTTGTGCAGCGCCAGCGCCCGCTGGGCCGGAATCAGCCGGTCCACGTGCAGCTTGCCGCAGAGCGAGAAACCGGTGCTGAGATAGATTACTATCATGCCCAGGAGCAACCAAGCCGTAAATCGGTTGAACTTGATGAGGAGGAGGTGCATGGAGCTATGCTTTGGAAGCGTGATCGCGTAGCCAGGCCGCGTACTCCGGTTGCTTGACGGACTTGGCCGCCAAACCCACGGTCATCACCACAACTTCGGCTTCGGTGGCCTCCAGTTGATAACCGTTGATGTCCAGAAACGCGAACGCCGCCGCGAAGCCAGTCCGCTTGTTGCCGTCCACGAACGGATGATTGCTGACGATGCCGAAGGCATAGGCGGCGGCAAGTTCGAAGATGTCGGCCTCTTCGTATTGCCACACATGCCGCGGCCTGGCGAGCGCCGCGTCCAGCAGCCCCTGGTCGCGCACACCCTCCGCGCCGCCGAACTCGTAGAGCATTCGCTGGTGGATCGCCAGCACTGCGGGCTCGATCAACCACTGGGGTTGTCTGATCATCGGGCCAACTCCCGCAGTGCGTTGCGGTACTTGCCGATGCACTTTTCGGCCGCCTGGACTTGTCGCTGGAAATCCGGATCGTAGGGCGTGAGCTTCATCCCGTCGGGTGTCTCGGTCAGAATGAGGCGGTCGCCCTCGGCGACTTTGAGTGTCTTGGCGGCTTCCCGGGGCAGGATGACGCCCAGGGAGCTGCCGATGCGCCGGACTGTCAGGGTCGTCATGATTTCCTCCAGTTTAACGTACATTATAACGGTGCCGTCTTGATGGTCAATCTACGGTTCAATCGCCCGCCATGCTCTCGCCCCGCTCAGCACCTTCATCCCCGCGGCCGCGAGGCATACATTGGTCACGCCGAGGATCGGGATCAAGAGCGCTGACGAGGATCGCGCCCAACGCCGCGCCGATCAGATCCGCGGCGTAGAGACGCGAGGCGGTCGATGCGGCGGTCTGGTATTCCGCATTGGCGGCCAGGGGGAACTGAATGCCGACCAGCAGACCCGGTAGAAGCGCAAGCAGCGGAAAGATGAGCTGTCTCGACAGCGCGGATGCGACAGGGCCATTGGCACCGGAGATGGCGAGCAGGGCCAGCGGCGTGGCGCCGGCGCAGACGATCATCGCCAGTTCTACCAGCAGGAGCCCTCGGCGCGATTGTCGGACTCGCGCCGCCCAGAACGAACCGATCGCCAGCCCAATCATGAACATCGTCACCAGCAGAGCCAGTTGGTGATACAGGCTGCCGTAGACGATCTGAAATGCCAGCAGCACGACAACCTGCAGCGCCGATCCCGCCAAGCCGGTCGTGAAAATGGTAAACGGGACCGCTCGGAGCCGAAGGACATAGACGAGAATGCCGGCGATGATCGCAACTTCGGCCAGCCCGAATGTCGTGTGGAAGCGGCTCATCCAATGGCGCAGGTGGTGAAAGTAGAGGACCGGATCAAAGTCCGTATTGGCCTGGACATTCTGTGACGCCGCCCGTGCCACATCCGCCAGCCGGTCCGGCGACAGGCTGGCCTCGAGAAAACCGCGCCGGATAAACCGCGTCTGAATGCCGGCCTTCTCAATCCGACCCGCGATATCCGCCGTCAGGTCCCCATCGCTGCACAGCAACACGATGCGGCCCGGTGGAAGAACCAGCAGGTTTCGGAACACGCTCCGCGCCGTCGCCCCGGCCGTGGCGAGCATCCGCGCCTGCTCGCGGCTGATGTAGGTCTCAAGTCGCCCCAGGGCAAAACACAGCACGCCATGATCCTTGAGCGCGCGGCGAACTTCGCGGAAGAATTCCAGCGTGTAGTATCGATTGGCCTGGGACGTCGCCGGCTCCGGCTCGCCCGCGATGATCACGTCGTACGGCTCGCGGTTGGTCTGCACATATCGGCGCCCGTCGCCGATCACGACGCGGATACGCCGATCGGCCAGCGAGTTCGGCAACTGCTTCTCCGCGACGCGGATGATCAATTCATCCAGCTCGACATAGTCAACGCTCGCATTGGGATACTTGAGGATCTCGCGCGGTGCCGGAGATCCCGCCGCCGATCAGCAGCACGCGCTTCGCCCCCGGCCGCTGGGCCATCGCATAGTGTACCGTCTCCTCGACCGATTCCGCATCGTCCGTCGAGAACAGCGGCACGCCATTCTCGATGAAGTTAAGCTGATGACCGGACTCCGTGACGATAAGCCGGCCGTAGGGCGAGTTGCCGCGATGGACAACGCGGAAGCCGGCGTACTCGATGCGCGTGGCGTATTCGTCGAGATTCACGGTGAACATGAGCGCGACCAGGCCGCAAGCGGCGAGGAGTGCGAGGCTCGCGATGATCCGGAACTCATGCCGCCACGCCAACGCGCCGGCGCAGACCAGGCTGAGGATCCCGGGCGCCGCGAGGCAGACGAAATGGTCTGTGAGGCGCAGCAGGACCAACGCGAGCAACCCTCCGCCGGCGATCATCCCCAGGCTGTCGAGCAAGTAAACGCGCGCGATGCCCGTGGCGGCTTGCCGCTCGCCAACGATCCCGCACGCGCAGGTGAGCGTCCAGCCGGAGATCAGGCAATACGGGAGGAGCAACAGAAAGCAGGCCGCGACCGTGTGCGTCAGCCCGATCATCGCGCCGCGGACAAACACGATGTTGCGCAGCGTCCGCAGGGCGAAGACATCCGCGATCGGCAGCAGCGCCAGCAAGATCAGCGCCGCCGCAAGCCATCCCGCCGGCCGGCGCAGTCGCGACGAAAACCGGCCAATCGCCGCGCCCAGCCCCGTGAGCAGGAGCCAGTTGCCCAGGACGATCCCCAGCACCATCTCATTGCCCGAAAACACGCACATCAACTCGCGCATGAGCACGAGCTGGGTGACCATGGCGGAGAGGCCGAGGATGAAGACGGCGAAGGCAGGCATTTATGCAGGAAAGGTCCAGGACCCACGGTTCAGGGATCAGTTTACCGTGTATGGGGAGCGCACGCGCAAAGTCAGACTTGGATTTTCGGAACTCACGTTCTGCTGCTATAATATCGTCATGACTCGCACGATCCCGGCTGTCTACGAGAATGGCGTTTTTCGCCCCACGCAGCCCGTGGGTGATCTGCCCGAACATGCATCCGTACGGCTGACGATCGAAACGACTGCGGGGGCGACGCAGTCCAAACGTGTACTTGGCCTCCAACGAGACAAGGTCATCTACGTAGCCCCGGATTTCGACGCGGAGCTTGGCGATGATCATCGCTCAAGCCCGCTGTGAAGGACTAAAGCTGGTGAGCGGCGATGGCAGCATTTGCCTCTACCCGGTTAACCGTCTGTGGGACTGATCTTCGATCACTGCGGCTATCTCTGCGATTCCTTGAACGCCTCATCCTGATACGTCTCGATCACCACGTCCTTCTGCCGCCACGCATCCTCCGCGAGCCCGGCCTTCTTGGACAGGTTCTTCAGGAAATCCACCTTCTCCGGTAGTTGCTCCCAGACCTGCGGCAGATACGTGGATTGCTTCTGCCCAACGCGCAGGACCACGCCATCGACCTTTGGCCGGAGTTTTGCCAGGAGATCCTCCGGTGAGGTGAACTCCAGCCGTTGCGGGATCGTCAGGACGCTGACCTCGACCTCGATCTGGTCCAACTCGTTCTTGCGCACTTCGGGGAAGCGCGGGTCGTTGACCGCGGCGTTCACGGCGTTTTCCATCACGGCGATGTAGAGCGGCCGCACCGGCACGATGTGTCCGATGCACCCGCGCAGTTCGCCCTTTTTGGTGAGCGTGACGAAGCACCCCTTGCGCTCGACCAGCCGCGGCGGGACGGATGCGATGTCGACGCGAGGCACCTCGCCGCGAGAGACATACTGGTCGAGCGTCATGCGCGCCAGCGTGAGCAGGAACGATCGCTCAATGCGCGTGTAATTCTGCGCGGCGCGGTCGCTGGATTCGTCGCTGCAACGGGCCGAGTGAGCGGCGATGCGGACTGCGAAAACGCGATCGCGGCATAACCCACCACCCCGCGCGAGCGGTCGCCCGTCGTATCGCCGCTGTTGCGATAGTCCAGCAGCTTTGGCCGCCAGTTCTTCGCCTTGGCCAGGTGCATGACGGTGAGAATCGGCGCCTGCCCGCAGGCCTCCTCGAACTGCATGCGCTCGATGTTCAGATCGACAATGGTGTCGGTGCAGGATTTGTCGAGATGTTTGGCCGTGTCGTACGGCTTGTAATGGCTGAGGTCGGAGCTGGCGATGATGATCGTTTTGCCGTCCAGATGCGGCGCGATGGCGTTGGCGACCTCCTCCGGGTTAACCTCGCCGTAGGTGATGGGGACGATCCTGGCCTTCGGCGCGACCGTCTGCAGCAGCGGCAGTTGGACCTCCAGCGAATGCTCCCACGTATCCGGCGTATCCTGGCCAAACGGCGGAACTTCCTTCTTCGCCTCGCGCCACCAACCGGGGCGCTCGACCTGACATTCCGGCTTGGCGGCGAATGGCCCTGTGTTCCGCAGGCGTCCGGCCAGGGGCGCGAACACTGCCAAGCCCAGCGGGGTCTGATAGGCATCGACATCGGGCAAATACGCGCCTTTGAATCGTGCATAGTGGCTGGGGCCGAGGAGGATCACCGTGTCGATCTCGCGCCCGACGAGCTGCTTGTAGGCGATGGCGGCCACGCACCCGGAGTATTCGTATCCGGCGTGGGGGCAGATCAGTGCGCAATGTCGTCCAAACGCGGCTGCCTGGCCACGGCAAGGTAGTCGTCGATCTTCTTCGACAACACCTTCGCATCGCCCGGATAGAACAGGCCCTCGACCGCGGGGCGGCGGATATTCAGATCGGCCTTGACCGTGGGCAGCGGGTCGGCGCGGGCGCCGCAGCCACAGCAGGGGCGGTATCGCCCGAATGGGCCTTGGCCGGCGGCGGCTGGGCCGCCGGGACCTCGCCCTGTCGCAGGGCCAACTTCACGCCGAAAGCGCCGGCCGCAACTACAATCAGGAACATTCCCGCGAAGACAAGACGTTTCATAGGCCCACCTCGCGCATCCGCAATGCCCCCGCGAATCAGCGCCCGGCCGCTCGCATCAACAGCCGTAGTATACCCACGTTTGTCCAGTGCATACCAGCCATTCACGCGCATGTCGCTATCTCGCCACCACCTGCGCCAGCGCATGCGACATCAGGAATGCCGCGAATCCGACCCCGCCCACGCTGTGGCTGAATGGCCAGCCGGTGGCGACCGACACGAAGAAGCCGGCCGCTATTGCCAGGAATGCTACGGATATTGACGCGCACAAGGCGAGCGGAATGCGCTTCGCCCACGGCAGCACCGTCGCGGCGGGCAGGAACAGCAATGCGATGACCAGGACCGTGCCCGAGGCGCGCGTGCCCATCACCAGCACGGCCGCCAGAAGGCAGAGAAACAGGGCGTTCCACTTGACCGGATGCAGTCGCGCCAGTTCCGCGGCCGCCGGTGCCTGCGCCAGGAGCAGCCATCGCCGCCAAAGCATCGCGCAGATCGAGCCCGATGCACACGAGGACGCTGCTGGCGACGATGGCCTCGCCCTTGTCCGCGGCTACGTCAATGCCGGTGAAGAGCCGTTGCATCTCTTCCAAGTGGGCCTGCGCCGATAGATCACCAGGATCGAGAGGCACACGCCTCCGATATACAGCGCAGGCAGTATGAGATCGCCTTCTCGGCGTCCGCGATACCACGCCACGAGCGCCAGCGCAACGGCCACGATCAGCAGCGCCGGCGGCAGGGTCTCCCATTCGTGCGACAAACCGAGCGCACCGCCAAAGCGCAGCCCGAGGGCCGCGCCCAGCATGATTACCTGCGGCATCGACAGCGCCACCAGCGCCTCGCGGCGCAGGACCATGAAGACCCCGGCAATGCCGCCGGCGAAAGCCAGTGCCGCGCCGGCCAGCAGCGCCGGCCAGATCGTCTGCGCCGCGCCCAGGTACTTTCCGGGCCTGGGACGTTCCTGCAATGGCCGGGCGCCGATGGGCGCTGAGGCAATCTGATCCAACAGGGCATCGGCATCCGTGGGCTGTGTTGCGGGCGCGGCCGCGCGGGTGGCGGGATCGCAGAACGCAGGCAGAGATGCCTGTACCACAAGCGCCAAGCTGACAATGACGATCCTCAACGACATGGCGATTCTCCCGCGCAGGTCGCGCCGGCGCGATGTCGATGAAGCCTGCCGGCCCGCGAGGATGCGCTGCGCGAACGCCGCCGCCGTGATGGTCTCGATGCGGTTGGGCTGGCCCGCTTCCTCCGCGACATGCACCCACGCGACCTGGTCGCATAGGAGCATCAGGTCCTCGATATTGTGGCTGATCGCGACCGTGCAGACGCCGCGCTCGGTGGCTTGACGCAGCGCCTCCAGGAACACCCGGCGCGAGTGAACGTCAAGGCCCTCCACGGCCTCGTCGAGAACCAGCACTTGGGGCTCGGCCGCCAGCGCCGGCCAGCAGCAATCTCTGCTGCTGGCCGCCGCTCAGGTCGGCGAAGCGTCGCGAGGCCAGGTCCTCGACCTCCAGCGTGCGCAGGTGAGGGCGCAGCCGTGCCGCAGCGCCACCGAGCCAGCCAAACCGCCGCTGGGCCGACAACGCCATGGCCGCCGCATCCAACCCGCTCATCGGCCAATCCAATTCCAGCGCCCGGTGCTGCGGCAGATAGCCGAAGCGCAACCCATCCGCACGGTGGATCGTTCCGGTCAAGGGTGCCAGCAAACCCGTCAGGCCGCGCACGAACGTTGTCTTGCCGCTGCCATTTGGCCCGAAGATGCCGAGCGACTGCCCGGCATCCAGGCGCAGATAATCAGCGGCTACGATCGGGCGAGCCGCGTAACCAAAGACGCAGTCGCGAACTTCAATGAGCATTGCTGAGACTTTCTCTTAGCCCTTCGGATGCACTCCTGCCGCCTTCGCGGCTTCGATCAGCTTGTCCGTATTGTAGCGAAACAATTCCTGGTAGGTCTTGACCTTGGGTATGCCCAGCACGCGGTCGGGCAGGCGAATACACTTGGCGCCTGCCGCATCGGCAATCCGCTGCGCCAGCCTGTCATCATCATAGGTCTCTACGATGACTACTTTCACGTTGTGCTGCTTCATGAGGTCGATCGTCTGGCGGACCTGCGCCGGCGAAGGCGTGATCATAGGCTTGGGCTCGATGGTGCCCACGATCTCGAAGGGAATGGCGTCGGCGAAATATTCCCACGCCGCGTGGAACGTGACGACCTTCAGGCCCGCATACGGCTGGAATTTGGCCTTGATCTCGCGGCTGACGTTCGCCATATCAATGACGAACTTTTTTGCGTTCTCCCTGTAGAAGTCGGCGTTGGCCGGATCCACCTGCAGCATGGCTTTCACGAGCGTCACCGTCATCTGCTGAGCTATCTGCGGATTGCACTGGAAGTGCGGGTTGCCGTACGCATGGACATCGCCCATGGAGCGGTCGATCTTGCCCGTGGGCACTTCCTTGAGCTCCACGCCGTTGCTCATGTTGACATAGCCGCTCTTTCCCGGCATGACGCGGGGGTTGCGCGAGCCTTTGAGCAGGTTGTCGCGCCACGGCTCGGTGTCCAGCCCGCCGTGGACGAAGATGTCGGCCTGATTGAGATAGACCATCTCGGCCGGCGTGGGCAGGACGGCGTGAACGTTTTCCGGGCCCTTCATGACCGAATGCACCTCCACGCGGTCGCCGCCAATCTGCCTGACAATGTCGGCGTAGCAGGTGTCGGTGGTGACAATTCGCAGCTTGGCGTGAGCCGTGAGCGGGAACAGCAGAACCAATATGGATAGCAGTAAGCGTTTCATGGATGTCTCCTTAACCGGCTCGCTTGCGAGCCGTTCGCTCCCCCGACCGTCACGTCACCGCATCGACCAGTACGCATGCGGCGGATGCGCGCCGAAGATGAACGTCGCCTGGAACCACACGATGTCTTCATCGCTCACGTGATCGTTTCCGCCGCGATGCTGGTATTCCACGCGGAAGCGCAGGAACTCGCTCCAGTACCAGCTCACGTAGGCCGCAGCGCCCCAGATCTGCTGGTCATCATTGAGCGCGTTCTGCGTCCAGTCGAGCCGCGTGCCGATGTACCAGTCGCGGTTGAGTTGCTGCTGGGCCAGCACGAAGGCGCCCAGGGCGTGCTGCGTCTGAGTTGGCGATGTATTGATGTTCCCATACATCACCTCCGCCTGGAGGAGCTGATTGTTAAACCGGCCGGTCGGGTCGGTGTGGACCAGCGTGAAATCGCCGCCGAAGAGGTTGGCATCCTGATCGTCGCTGTTGTTGTGCTTGCCGGTCAGCCACGACGCCCCCAGCTCCACGTTCCATTCCCTGCCGAAACTGTGGTTCCAGAGGATGTGCGTGTTGAGCGCCGGCGAATGTACGAACGCGTCGTTGTTCAGTGTCGGGCTGTCGCCGCCTTCGCCCGAGATAATCTCGGCGATCGCCTCGATGTACTCGTTGCCCACGAGCTGGGGCGGGATGACATAGCTGAGGCTCAGGCCCGCGTCACTGATGGCTTCCGGGCCCAGGAACGACTGCGAAGCGAAGTTATTGTCCACCGTTGGCCAGTCATGCGAGTGCAGGATGTTCCATCGGCCAAAGCGCAGGTGGAACCGCCCGAGCTTGGCGGTGAGATTCGGCACGCCGAAGTCGTGGAAGAAGGCATAGGCCTCCTCGATCTCGATGCCGGTGTCCACCGAGCCGCTGGCGGTGGCGGCATTGAAGAAGAGCGGATCGTCGATGTCGCGCGAGATCGGCAGAACAACCACCGCATCGGCAGCGGATCGACGGCCGCACGCAGATCCAGTTCCGCCGAGGCGATGTCGAAGCGGTTGGCGCGGGGTTGTCGTTGCGCGTGGAAAGATTCCCGCGCCAGTCGCCCACGACGGCCAGGTCGGGGTTGAAGCTGGCGGGCGTCCGCAGGCTGATCTTCCCCGGCTCCCGCGATTCCAGATCCTTGAGAATGTCGGCCGTCACCTTGCTGATAGTGTCGGGGTGCGTGGCGGGCGGCTGCTTCTCGACCATCGCACGCAGCCGCGCGATCTCATCGTCGCGCGACTTCAAATCGGCCTTGTGTTGGGCTTCCATCTCGGCCATTCGTTTTTCAAGCTTGTCCATGCGATCCTCAGAGGGACCGCCGGCCTGTCCCCAGGCGCTGCCGCTCACCAGCAGCGCAAGTATGCCCGTCAGGGCAAAGCGCAATTGCATAGGTTTCTCCTCGATTAGCTGATTCCAAAGGAAGAGCTCTGCACGAGATGAATCAGCGGAAGGAGGGCGGCCCGCGGGAATTGGCCGGCACGGCAGCGCGCTGCGGCGACAGCCGCGGCGCTGCCAGCGAAGCCATCGCAATGAACAGCCCCACGCAGACCAAGAGCGGCGCCCAGCCAATGGAAATCATCGGCATGTGAAGCTGGGCGTGTAACGGGCAGTTGGTATCGTCGTGAACGGGGTGTGCGGGCAGTTGGCTTGGTGACTGGCCCGGCGATTCCGCCAGCGCTGCATCCTCACGCTCGTGTTCCAAGTCGTGCAGATACCCCAATGACCCTGTCCCCAGGGCCATGAAGCAAATCGCCAGCAGCGTGGCGGTCACGTAACGCACGGTCAATAGTCTGCGCATTCCGCCGCCCAAGTCAATGCGGATGGCGTGCTCGTCCTCCGCTGCTTCCTTCCCGCGCCAACCTCGCTACAATCCCCGCCTGCTTCTAACAAGGACTCGATTCATGCCTGTGGACATGACCGATATTGGCCGGTGGATCGACCAGTCACTGGCCACGACGCCCGTCTACGATCTGCACACGCACCTCTATCCGCCGAATTTCGGGCCGCTCATGCTCTGGGGCATCGACGAGCTGCTCAACTATCATTACCTCGTCGCCGAGACGATGCGGCTCAGCCAGCTTACCTATGACCAGTTCTGGCGCATGACCAAGGCCCAGCAGGCCGAGCACATCTGGCAGAAGCTCTTCGTCGAGCGGCCACCCATCAGCGAAGCCTGCCGCGGCGTCGTGACCGTCCTGAAGAAACTCGGCCTGGACCCTGCCGCGCGCGACCTCAAGGGCTATCGCGAATTCTGTCAATCCCACACGCCCGAGCAATTCACCGACAAGGTGTTTCAGACAGCCAACGTCAGCGCCTGCGTCATGACCAATGACGCGCTGGATCCTGTTGAGCGCGAAATCTGGCTCCAAGGACCCCAGCGCAACCCGCGCTTCAAGGCCGTCCTGCGCATCGACCCGTTGCTGATCGGCTGGCCCAAGGTCGCCGACACGCTGGGCGGGTATGGCTACAAGGTCTCCGCCGACCTCTCGGCCACCTCGCTGAAGGAAATCCGTCGCTTCCTCGCCGAGTGGATCGACCGCGTCGGCGCGCTGTACGTCGCCGTCTCGCTCAGCAACACCTGGCGCTACCCCGACAACACTCCCGGCACGCGCGTCATCCAGGAGGCGATCCTCCCGGTCACGCGCGAGAAGAACATCCCCTTCGCCACCATGATCGGCGTGAGCAGGCAGGTCAATCCGCTTCTCAGGCTGGCCGGCGATTCCGTCGCCAAGTCCGACATCCACAGCTTCGAGCGCCTCGCCGGCGGCAACCCGCACAACAAGTTCCTCGTCACCATGCTCTCGCGCGAGAACCAGCACGAGCTGGCCGTCACTGCCCGCAAGATGCGCAACGTCATGCTCTTCGGCTGCTGGTGGTTCCTGAACAACCCATCGCTCATCGAGGAGATCACCCGCATGCGCGTCGAGCTGCTCGGCGCCAGCTTCATCCCGCAGCACAGCGACGCCCGCGTGCTCGATCAGATCCTCTACAAGTGGGAGCACAGCCGGCAGATCATCGGCAAAGTTCTCAAGGACAAGTTTGCCGATGTGGTTGCCAGCGGCTGGTCGGTCACTCAGCAGGAAGTCGAGCAGACGGTGCAGGGTTATCTCAGCGGCAACTTCGAGCGTTTCATCCAGTCGCCGGCCGTGGCGTGAGATAGAGTGCCGCCAGTGCCCTCACTGGCGGTGATCCGTGCCGGCATCTTCCGCCGGTGAGGGCACCGGCGGCACCGTTGCACGAGGCGGCTGTTGCCAAAAATCCTGCCCGCTTTACAATCGCTCCCGGCGTAAGACATTCTCCCCATACGACAGAACTGAAACGGAGCGAGTTGGAATGTTCAACCTCCTTCCGAAGGACACCGTCTTTTATGACCTGTTCGAGAACATCGCCACGCGCATCGTCGCGTCAGCCCAGCACCTCCACCGGCTGCGCGCGATTTCCCGAAGATCGACGGGCACATCCAGTTGATCCGGAAGGAGGAGCACGAGGCCGACAACCTCTCGCATACCGCGCCTCGACCGGCTCGACCGCACCTTCATCACCCCCTTCGATCGCGAGGACATCCACACGCTTGTCGGACAAATGGACGACATCATCGATCAGATCGACGCCCTGGCCAAGCGCGTGCCGCTCTTCCACATCAAGTCCATCGAGCCGGAATTCCTCAAGCAGACCGACGTGTTGGTGGCGGCCGCCAAGGCCGTGGAAGAGGCCGTCCATCGCTTGCGCAAGAGCCGCAAGCTCTCCGATCTCAGCGACAAGCTCATCGAAATCCACAGCCACGAGAGCGTCGGCGACGACATCCATCACGCCGCCATGTCCAAGCTCTTCGGCGGGAGCATGGACGCGCTCGACGTCTTGAAATGGAAGGAAATCTACGACTACATTGAGGAGGCCATCAATAACTGCGAGGATGTGGGCAACACGCTCGAGCGCATCGTGCTGAAGAACGGTTAACCCATGGTCGCGCTCATCATCTTCATCATCCTGGTGGCGTTGACGTTCGACTTCCTCAACGGATTCAACGACGCGGCCAACTCCATCGCCACGATCGTCACCACGCGCGTGCTGACCCCGACGCAGGCGGTGACCTGGGCGGCGGGATTCAACTTCATCGCGGCATTCGTCTTCGGCACGACCGTGGCGCATACGATCGGCAACGGCCTGGTCAAAACGGACTTCGTGAATGTCTTCGTCGTGTTCTCCGGTCTCGTGGGTGCGATCATCTGGAACATCAACACATGGCTCCTGGGCCTGCCCACGAGCTCGTCGCATGCCCTGCTGAGCGGCATCACCGGGGCGGCCGTTGCGAAGGCGGGGTTCAAGGCGATCATCTGGAGCGGCTGGGGACCGCTCCTGGCGTTCATCATCCTTTCCCCGGTGATCGGCTTCATCCTCGGGGCCATCAATATGGTGGTGGTAAGCTGGCTGGCCCGGCGCACCCATCCGCATCAGGTCGATACGCTGTTCCGGCGGCTGCAGCTCGTGTCGGCCGGCATCTACAGCCTCGGCCATGGCGGCAACGACGCGCAGAAGACCATGGGCATCATCGTCATGCTTCTGACGGCCGGCGGCTACAAGCACCTGACCGAGTCCGGTGCGCACAACTGGTTCAACAAGCTCAACCTGATGGGCCACCACCATACGATCGCGCCCTGGATCATCCTGTGCTGCTTCGTGGCCATCGCCGCCGGAACCATGTTCGGCGGCTGGCGCATCGTCAAAACGATGGGCACGGGGATCACCCGGCTTGCGCCGGTGGGGGGGTTCTGTGCCGAGACGGCCGCCGCCACCACCATCATCGGCGCCACCGCCCTGGGCATCCCCATCTCCACCACCCATGCCATCACCGGCGCCATCCTTGGCGTCGGCACCGCGCGCGGCGTGCGCTCCGTGCGGTGGATCTGGGGCCAGCGCATCGTCACCGCATGGATCCTCACTGTCCCATGTACGGCATTGATGGCCGCGGTCGTCTACCTGCTCGTGCATATCAGCCTGGAACGGTGGTTTTCCGCGCTGGCCAAATGAACCGCCGCGCGATACCTGATTCGGTGATCATGGCAAATTCACACTGTTTTCGTTGGATGATCCTCGCCAGCCTCGTGTTTCTGCTCGGCCAGCCATGCCCAGCACACGCGGCCGACCGCGTGCCCCTGATCTACTGCACCGACCTCTACCATCCCCACGATGACTTCGACGATCACATCGACCTGGCCACAGTGTTTGCCATCCCCGCTCTCGATGTGAAGGCGATGCTGCTGGACAAGGGCGATCGGCAGACCAAGTCGCCGGGCGCATCCCGGTGCAGCAAATGTTTGCCATAACCGGCCGGCAGGCGCCATATGCGATTGGTCTGCTGCCGCTCAAAAGCCCGCGGGATACGGGCGCTGATCAACCCGCGGAATATCAGGCGGCCGTCGAGCTTCTGCTGAAGGTGCTCCGGGAATCAGAAAAGCCCGTGACCATCCTGACGGCCGGGAGCGTGCGAGACGTCACGGCCGCATGCAACCGTGAGCCGCAGCTTCTGCGGCAGAAGGTATTGGCCGTCTACATCAACATCGGCAACAGCGACGTTGGCGGGCGCGAGTACAACGTCGACCTGGACATCCACGCGTTTCGCGGCCTGCTGACATCGGGCCTGAACATCTACTGGTTCCCGTGTTTCCCCCAGAACGGCAAGGCGACGGCCTATTGGAAGATGCCCAGCATGGCGCAGGCCCTGGGAGCATCGCCCGCGCCACTGCAGGACTATTTCGCATTTGCCATTCGCAAGAGCGATCCGGCAAAAGAGGATCCGATGGCGGCATTGCGGGCGCGGCCAGCGCCAGCCGAGCAGGTATTCAAAGGCGGGAAGGACATGTGGTGTACGGCCTCGATCCTGGCCGCGGCCGGCTACAAGGTCTATCGCGTGGAGGGGCGTTTCGCGGCCGGCTTGGATGTGCCGGCCGGCGCAGGAGGCGAAACTCTTCGATTTCGTCTCCGCGCCGTCGAAGTCGGCGAGGACGGCAAGACAACGAAGGTCCAGTACGGCGCGCCTGATGCTAACGTGCGCGTCATCCAGGTTCCTGATTTGAAGCTCTACGGCCAGGCCATGGACGATTGCCTGCGGCAGCTCCTCTCGCAGTTTCCCACGCGATTCTGATCCGATGATCATCCGTCATTGCCCATCACCGGCCTGTCCGGTAATCTAGTTGGCACACCTCAACCGGAGAGCCGTCATGCTTCGATTCGGGCAGTCGGAAGTGGACGCCGTGGCGTCGGTGGCCAAGTCGGGCAAGTTGTTTCGCTATTGCCAGGATGGCCAGTGCCAGCAATTCGAGCGGCGCTGGGCCGAGTACGTCGGCACCAAGCACTGCAACCTGACCTCATCCGGCACGACGGCGCTCGCCGCGGCGCTGGTCGCGTTGGGCATCGGCCCCGGCGATGAAGTCATCATCCCCTCGCACACGTACATGGCCACGGCCATCGCGCCCCTGGCGGCCGGCGCGATCCCCGTGATCGTCAACGTTGACGACTCGCTGATGCTCGACCCCATCGCGCTGGACAACGCGATCGGCCCGCGCACGCGCGCGGTCATCCCCGTCCACATGTGGGGCCTGGTCTGCGATCTCGACGCCATTCTCCGCGTGGCCCGCGGGCGCAACGTACACGTGCTGGAGGATGCGTGCCAGTGCGTGGGCGGATCCTATCGCGGCCGGAAGGTCGGCTCGCTCGGAATCGCCGGCGCGTTCAGCTTCAACTTCTACAAGAACATGACGTGCGGCGAAGGCGGCGCGGTGGTCACATCCGACGATCGCGTTTCGAATCTGGTGCGATGCCACGTCGACTGCTGCTCGTTCTACTGGAAGGGCCGCGAGCAGGACAACCCCTACTTCGTCGCGCCGGGCTCGCGCGCAGCGAATTCGAGGGGGCGATGCTCAACGCGCAGTTCCAGCGCTTGCCCGAGATGATTGCCACGCTGCGTACACTCAAGAAGGACGTGCTCCGCCGCACGGCCGAGCTGCCCGGGCTTAAAGCCGCGCGCCAGAACGACTCCGATGGCGAGTGCTCGACCTACATCGTCTACCAACTCCCCACGCCGCCGCGCACCGCGGCTTTCGCCCAGGCCATCGGCGGGACCGTCGCCTCGAACACCGGCCGCCACACCTACACCGAATGGGACCCCATCCTCAATCACCAAGGCGCCCACCATCCGCGGATGAACCCCTTCAACTTCGAGGAGAACAAGCCCTGCCGCATGTCCTATTCGAAGGACATGTGCCCTCGCTCGCTCGAAGTGCTGTCGCGCTCGGTGCTGGTCAAGTTGCACCCGGACCAGACCGAGGGGCAGATCGAGGAGTTGATTGGGAAGATCAGGGCGGCGGCGCAGGGCGGTCTTTGATCATGGGCTGCGACGCAAGAGCGCCCAGGGATGGTCACATTTTCATCCTCCGAATCTCCTCGGTGCCTTGCTCGCATCACCCCACGACCATTCCGCTGTGGTTATGGGAAAACGCAAAGTGAACCCGTCCGACCCCTTCTTTCCGTCCCTTATTCGTCCGTCTAGCCTTTCCAGCCTTTCTTGTCCGCAGATCGCTGTCTAGCTATCATTGTATCCTATGAGCAACGGGAATGATGAAACTTCAGCCGCTCTGGATGCGGTTCCAAAGAATTATGGCGATGCCGTACGCGCCCTCGCCGAGGCGCACGCCGCGGGCCTGGCTGACGTGGAGATCTATTCCATGCTCGACCCGCACCAACAGATTGTTCGCCTGATCGAAATCAGCTCGACTTTTCCTGAGAGCGGTGTCGAGCGGCCCGCTCCGCCGAATGGAATCGAGCGGGTCGTGCCCGTTTTCCCGATGGGCCCGGCGAAAGATTTTCCATTTCGTTCGGAGATCGTTCAGATCACGCCCGGCGAGTGGGAGCAGCTCCAACAGGGCAAACTGAAGCTCAATCGGAATTGGGGCAACTTGGCCCACGCCCGGAAAGTGCCGTATGGCGTCTAAAGCTCGCGCGTACGCGGAACAGGCGCGCTGACTATGATGCATACGTGGCTTCAGGCGAAAGCGCCGAACCAGTTCTCGCGGAACATCACCGGTTACAACTGCTTCAGATGGCACTGGAAAAGCTTGCCAAGGCGTTCCTCTATCACGCAGAACCGCAGGCTCAGTATTCGCATCACGTCGTCCGTTCGGCGATCAACCGCCTGCGCGCTCATGCCATGGCCGAGGCGGCAGGGATGAAGCTCCCACAGTTCAGCCGGATGATCGAGGCCGCAAGGCCCATCTTCCTGCAGATCGAGGCGGCGAGTCCGTCCGTCGGCTTCGATGGCAGGGCTCTCACGCGCGAAGAGTCGGAGCGTACGGCGAACGTGGAGTATCCTTGGCAATCAGACGTGAACGATCCGACCTCGTGGATCGCCCCGGCGTCACGACCTTTGGCAATCATGCACGCACTGCGCTACCACCGCCGGTCGGTGGCAGCAGTGCGCCTGCTCGGCCGGCTCATCGAGGCCGCAAACACGGTTCTTCCCTGATTGGCGGGACACCGCTTACTTCCACCGCAGATGCGTTACCAGGAAAAAGACCAGCCACGCCACCAGGGGAACGGCGATGGCCAGGATGATCAGGCGCGAACGGCGCCAGTTGCCTTTCCAGGGGATGGCCGCCTGCAGGCGATCGGCCCGGCCGGTCACCTGCACCGCGGCGGGGTTCATCAACTCCTCGCGCATGCCGCGGGCATCGGGATAGCGATCGCCGGGCGCACGCGCCATGGCATGGAGGATGATCTCCTCCACCTGGGGCGAAAGGTCGTCGCAGTGCTTGCGCGGTGCGCTCGGGTCGCCGTAGAGGCGGGCGTTCATGATCGTCAGCGGGTTGTCGCCCTCGAACGGCGGCTTGCCCGTGACCATTTCGTAGAGGATGGCGCCCAGGCTGTAGATGTCGGTGCGCGCATCGCCGCGCTTGCCTCTCACCTGTTCCGGGGCCATGTAGTCCGGCGTGCCCATGGCCGGCTGGAAGCCGCCAAACGTCAGCCGGCGCGAGCCGCCCATCTTGGCGATGCCGAAATCCATGATCCGGATCGACCCATCGGTGCAGATCATGATGTTGTCGGGCTTGAGGTCGCGATGCACCACGTCGTGCGTGTGCATGTATTCCAGGGCTTCGGCGATGCGCCCCGCGATGCGCAGGGCGTCGCTCACCGGCAGCGGCCGCAGGGCGCGCATGAGCTGTCCCAGCGTCTGGCCCTCGAGGTATTCCATCACCAGATACGGCCGGCTGCGCTGCTCGCTGTCGATGGGCTCGACGTGAAGGATATAGGGGTGATCGAGCCGGGCGCCGATTTCCTCTTCGCGTTTGAACCGCGTGAAGAAGCTGGGGTCGCTCTCGTAGCGCATGAACGGAACCTTGATGGCGACGGTGCGGTTGGTCTTCGCATCGGTGGCCTTGAAGATCGACGCCATGCCGCTGGTGCTGATGAGATCGTCGATACGGAAACGATCGTCCAGCATTTCGCCGACGGTGACTTCGCTGCTCATGGGATCCGGCGCTTTCCGATAAACGGGCAGCCCCCGATAGTAGCCGACCTGCTCCGTGCCGTCGATGCGCACGATCTGCACGGAGATGTTGTCGGACGAATTGCGGCGCTCGGCCAGGGCGACCAACTGCTCGCACGCCTCCTGGGGCTCGTGGTGCGAGACGATATCGAGAATCTCGCCTTCGTTCAGGCAGGTGTACAGCCCGTCGCAGCAGTGGATGAGGATGTCGCCCTTGTACACCGGGATGCTGTGCTGATCGGCGCGGATGAAAGGGTCCTGCCCGACGGATCGCGTCAGCACCGAGCGCAGGTCGCTGTTGGCGGCCTCGCTCACTGTGATGAGGCCCAGCTTGACCTGTACGCCCGTGTAGGAGTGGTCGTTGGTAATTCGGCGGATGCGGCCGTGCTGGAGGAGATAGGCCCGGCAGTCGCCAACATGGCCGACGCTGATGGCGTCATCGCGGAACAGGGTGATGGTCAGGGTGGTGGCCATGCGCTTGCCGGTGTCGCGGCGGGCCATGCCGGCGTCATACACGGCGAGGTTGGCCTTATTGAAGAGCCCCCAGAGCAGGCTGGCGGGCGTGGCGTCGGCGCTGGCCTGGGCGAAGGCCTCCATGGCGGTCTCAACCGCCAGCCGCGAGGCGATGTCGCCGTCGCCCTGGCCGCCGCAGCCGTCGGCGATGATGGCGATGGACCCGCGGGCGCGGCGCTCCTCCTGCGTTGCCGGATGCAGCAGCGCGATGTAGTCCTCGTTGCGCTGGCGAACCGGGCCGGGGACAGAGAGCTGCGCGTAGGTTATGTCCATGACGGGACGAGCGGTGGTCGGAAGATAATACCCATCGCATACGGCTCTTCAATAGCATCAAAGATTAGCCACGAAGTCAGAGTCAGTAGTCCGTTGTTCGTTGTCAGTGGTTGGGTCCGTTGTTCCCTGGTCAGTGGATCCCCCACTTGGATCGCAAGGCTCGTCAGACCCTCGCAACTGACCAAGGGACCATTGACCCGTCCACGGACAACGGACCGCGGACAACTGACGGAAAACCCAGTTCCCTGTAACCTCCGGCCGGGCTGGCGGATCAGTAAGCTCAACACGCTGGAGTTCAAACATGAGCAGTTCTCAGATAAGTGTGACGTCAGCACCGACCTTGAGCCCTCGACGGCGCTCGGTGGGGCCCTTATGTCGTTGGGGCCGCCATCGGGGTCCTGAGCTGGCTGGTTTTCGCCATCGTGGACAAGCCGCTTGGGATCTCCACATCCATTTCCTCGGCCTCCGGCGCGTGCATCGCGCCCGTCATCGGCGAGAAAGCCGTCTCGCAAAACCCATACTGGGCCAAGCACCCGGCCAAGTGGGATTACGGGATGATCTTCATCGTCGGCACATTCATGGGCGCGATGGTCAGCGCATTGGCGAGCCGCAGTTTCAAGGTGGAGACAGTGCCCCTGGTATGGGAGCAGCGGTTTGGCCGCTCCAGAATCAAGCGGATGCTGGCCGCATTTGCTGGAGGGATGCTCATCCTCTACGGCGCTCGCCTGGCCGGTGGCTGCACCAGCGGGCATGGCATCAGCGGCTCGCTGCAACTGGCCCTCAGCAGTTGGACCTTCTTCCTGACCATGTTCGCCGCGGGCGTGGTGGCCGCGGCCGTGCTCTTCCGTCGCCGTGGCGCGTAAACCGCAATTCCTTTGGAGAACGACCATGACCCTTCCCATTTCCGGCCACGCCGCACTCTGGCTCGCCCTTGCGTTTGGCTTTGTCTTCGGCATTCTGCTGCATCGCGGGCGCGTCACGGACTACAACGTCATCGTCAACCAGTTCCGCTTCAAGGACTTCACCGTGCTGAAGGTGATGTTCACGGCGATCATCGTCGGGGGCATGGGCGTGCTGCTGCTGCACAAGCTGGGATATGCCAAGTACGAGATCAAGCCCGCCCAAATGCTGGGCGTGACCCTGGGGGCGGCCATATTCGGCGTGGGCATGGTCGTCTACGGCTACTGCCCTGGGACCGGCGTGGCGGCCATCGCAACGGGCAGCATCCACGCGCTGGTGGGTGCGATTGGCATGCTCGTCGGCGGCGTGCTTTACGCGCTGTCCTTCACGTGGGTGCGGGCGCGGATCCTCTCCGTGGGCGACATGGGCAAGCTGCGCCTACCGCAGATCACCGGCATCTCCGACTGGGCCTGGTTTGGGATCCTCGCGGCCATGGCGGTAGTGGTGTTCGCGATCATAGAGCGATCAGAGTCGCACGCCCGCCCGGTGTAATCCTGACTGCTGCGCGTGAGTTACTGAGCTTTTCCTGACATCCATTGCCGCAGCCGTGCTGGCTATGCGGCCGCGCTGCGCAGTTTGTAAGCACAAGCCCGAGGGCGGACGGATCATGGCGGGTCACGCGCAATCTGGTGGATAACATACGCTCGCAACGATGGTTAGCGTCCATCTGCCGGCTGCGGAGAGGCAATGGCATGCCCTTTGTGTAAGCAGCGATGGAAACCAACCCTTCCGGACCTCCGGTAGCGCCAAGAACTTGTCATGACGATGCATCGGCGAGCGATGTGCCCGCCGACGACACTCTCGGTGCGCCGGGCAGTTGAACGAAAGGAGACTCATCGTGAGCGACGCAACCAGTGGACCGACGACCAAACCAACCCTGGGGCTGACGGGCCTCACATCCAACGCCATGGCGCTGATCGCGCCTGGCGCATTCCTCTGGCTGACCTATTACATGCAGTCGGCCTATGGGGCGCCCATGGCGGCCCAGGGCATGTGGTTCGGCATCGCCGTCGCGCTGGCGCTGTGCTTTGCCACGGCCATCGCTTACGCAGAGTTGGCCAAGCTCTATCCCGGCGCAGGTTCCTCATACTTCTTCGCCGAGCAGGCATTTCTGTCGAAGACCAAGGCATTCCGCTTCGCGCGGCTGGCCAAGTTCGTCGTGGGCTGGGCGAGCCATCTCTACTACTGGGTCTACCCCGGCGTGATGGTGGGTGTCACCGCACTGCTGGTGGGATTCATCATCGGCCAGCTTTTCCCAAGCACATTTAACGCCGGCGTTCCCAGTCCGCTCTTCATGATGCTCTTCTGCATCGTTTTTGCAGTCGGCGTGGCCTACATCGCCTTCCGCGGCGTCGTCGGCACCACGGGCGTCAACGCCGCGATCAACATCATCCAGATCACCGCTCTCATCATCTTCAGTGTCATGGCGATCAGCTATCGGGTGAATCACAAGGAAGGGGCAATCGGCTGGACGATGGATTCCACCGGTACGCTGACCCAAAAGGTGCAGGCCGTTGACGACAAGGGAAATCCCAAGGTCGACAAGGACGGCAATGCGGTATTGACCAACGATGACTTCAAGGTCAGCTACGCCGAGCCAATCGCCAATGCGAACTCCACGGATGAGAAGAACCCGCCGACGTTCCAATCCCACAAGGATGCCGGCTCCGTGGTGGCGCCGCACGGGTTCAGCTATGTGATCGTGCAGGCCTGTATCGCCATCCTGATCCTGGTCGGCTTCGAATCCGTGACATCCATGGGTGAGGAAGCAAAGAACGCCAAGCGCGACATCCCGCGGGCCGTGCTGCTCTCGCTGCTGATCCAAGGCTGCTTCTGCTACTTCCTGGAGTATTTCGCGGCCAACTACTTCCTGCACAACGGCTACGTGAACAGCAAGGCGCTGAACAGCGCCGCTCCGATCGGCGACATGATGCAGATGGTCGGCGCCTGGGCCTTCGGCAGCGCCAAGGCCGGCTGGTGGTTCATGATGATTCAGGCCATCACGGTCTTCCTGGCCTTGATCGGCACGACGCTCTCGTGCCTGAGCACCGGGGCGCGCGTGACCTACGCCATGGGCCGCGACGCGGAAGTTCCCTCGCACTTCGGCATGCTGCACGGCAAGCGGCTCACGCCTCACCGGGCCATCTGGACGTTGGCGGTCATTTCGGCTGCGATCGGCATCTTCGCCGTGATGTTCAACTTCTGCGGCCCGTGCGCGCAGACCAACGATACGCTGACCTCGCTGCCCAAGAACATGTGGTACAGCTTCGGCCTGTTCAGCAATGAGACGGCCGCCAAGATCCCGCAGAGCATGCTGGTGGTGACGCTCGTGAGCAATTTCGGGACGTTCCTCCTCTACATGATGACGTGCCTGATTGCCATCGTGGCGTTCCGCGAGCACCACCTCTACAACCCCATCAAGCACATGGCGGTGCCGGTCTTCGGGCTGGTGGCCAACCTGGTGTGCATGCTCTTCTACCTGGTCGGCCCGTTCTTCGTGAGCGGCATGAGCGCCAAGGAATCGTATGTCGCCCTGGCGGTCGCGGCGGCCTGGGGCATCTATGGCGGCGTGTATTTCGTCCGGTCCAGCCGCAAGAGCGGCAAGCAGATCCTGCTGGTTTCGCCGCCGACTGCGTCGCCGGTGACGAGCGCTTGATCGCTTGCGCAAAAGCGTGTTGGTGGGATGGCCCGCGTACGCGGGCCATCCCTCTTTGCGAGGTGGACCATGTCTGGGAATCTCAACTGGCTGCTGATGTGCGGTTTGCTGGTCCTGCTGATGCAGGCCGGCTTTGCTTTATTGGCGACGGGACTGACGCGCGCAAGAACTCGGCGCACACGATGTCCATGAGCCTGCTGGCCAACGCGGTGGCGATCTGCGGGTTCTTCGCCTTTGGATTCGCAGTATGGGGGCGCGGCGGCGTGTTCCTGGCCGGCAAGCCGCTGGACGGGCAGACGCTGGCGATGTTCTTCTACCTGGCCAGCCTGGCGGGCGTGGCCGCGATCATCCCCGTCGGCGCATGCGCTGAGCGGTGGAGCCTGGCCGGAATCCTGCTCTTCAGTCTGGTCATCGGCGCGGCGTTGTTCCCGGCCTATGGTGGCTGGGTGTGGGGTGGCTGGCTCGCGCGCCTTGGCGAAATGGGTTGCCTTGGGCATGGCGTCGTGGACCACTCGGGTTCGTCCGTCATCCACCTGCAGGCCGGTGCGCTGGCGATGATCTGCGCGGCCATGCTCGGCCCGCGCATCGGCAAGTACGATGAGAACGCACGCCCCCGGCCGATCATCGGACATCACATCCCCATGATGTTCCTCGGAACTATCATCCTGCTGGTGGGGGGGTTCGGGATCAATCTGGCCTGGTCGCTGACGGCGGGAGATGGGCGGGCGTTTCTGATCGGCGTGAACACGATGCTCGCCGCGGCGGCGGGCATGCTGTCTTCGTGCGTCTACATGTGGTGGCGGTTTGGCAGGCCCGACCCGTCGATGATGTGCAACGGCCTGGTGGCGGGCATCGTCGCCATCGCCGCGCCGTGCGCATTCGTCGCTCCATGGGCGGCGTTCATCATTGGCGCCGTGGCCGGCACGCTGGCGGTGATCAGCGTATTCTTCTGGGAACACCTGGGCGTGGACGATCCGGTGGGCGCGATCAGCACGCACGGCGTGAGCGGAATCTGGGGCATGCTCGCGGTGGGACTGCTGGCCGATGGCACGGGCGGGACAGCGATCAACGGCGCGGGCGGCAACGTGGTGGGGCTGTTCTACGACCACGCGGCCGGAATGCACCAGTTGCTGGCGCAGTTGATCGGAATCGCCGTGTGCCTGGGATGGAACGTAATCCCCGGCGGCGCGGCCTTCTGGATCATCGGCAAGGCAACCGGCGGCAACCGGGTGGCTGGCGAGGTCGAGGTCGCGGGCCTGGACATCCCGCAGCTCGGCGCGCCCGGCTATCCGGAATTCATCAACGTCACTGTGCCCGAGCAGGCACTGGCGGAAGATCTCACGAATGCCCGGAGGGCCATCATGGCCTGGTCAAAATAGTTTGCACGGTTTGCCTCTCGCGCGGATGAATTGTACATCATCCTTGTCAGGCGGAACGCAACCCCGAATGATCATCCGCGTGGATGACACGAGGGTGCCTGACACGACGCTCCCCTTCCCATTTTCTGGCGAAGCCAGCCGCGACAGGGCCGCGGCTGGCTTTATTTTTTTCGCAGAGGGTCCAGGGACCTTCCAGGCGCTGCTTACCCATTCCATTGTCGAATGTTCCGTCCGCCTGGGCGATGCGAGCTTGACCGCCTGACCCCCGGGGCACACTGCAGGCAATCACGCGACTCAGCGCACACGAGTCCCAGGCGATGAAACGGCGCTGGCCCAGGCCGCCGGACGCCCTATGCCAATCCGGCGGCCAGGCAGCGGGCGGTCCGGCCGATGTGTCGCCGCATGGTGCCCACCAGCGCAGGATTCCTTGGATTGTACATCCTGCCCATGGTCGGCATGGTCGGCGGATCGATAATCTGGTACTGGTGCCCGATGGACGCCATCTCCCGTTCGGAGTTCCGCGTTGTTCGGAGTTCCGCGTTTACGCGGCGCAGCCTCCCCAGGCCGCGTAAACGCGGAACTCCGAACAGATTGACCTGGCCGACCGCGGTGAGACCCGGCCATGGGAAGAGGTGCGAGAGGAACTCCGCGCACGGTTCATCAAGAGGTGAGCCGCCATGCCCGTTGAGGTAATCGCGGTGCGACATGGCCGGCGGCGACAACCGCGCCGGTTCCGCTGACCGCGCCACGCTGCGCACCCGGCGCACTGCCGGCGATTCGAGCCATGTCCCGTTTTCCCCGCTCCCGTTTTCCCCGCTCTGGCTTGAGCGGGCGCGTGCGGGTATCCTCGAGATGAACCGCAGAGATGGACCGCAACGGGTCAACAAGCGTAACTTGCCGATGCGGCCGTGATGCATCTCATGCTCACAGAAGGGTCTCAAGCGTGGTTACGGCGAAGCAAGCGCAAGAAGCGATGGTGCGGGCGTCAAGCAACGCGGCTCAGAAGATCAACATCTTCGCGCGTGAGGTGCTGCATACTCGCGGCGGGCGGATTGGTAGCGGGATGGGAACGCTGCTGGAAGCATTGTGGGGTTATTTCACTAACCACGGACTTGTACGCGAGTTCAGCGGCAAGGACCAATGCGAGTTGGCGTGGATGTACGGGCACGAGTACAACGATTTCGCGCTGGTGTTGTGCTGCGATGAGTGGAAGCCGGAGTGCCGTGGTGGCGAGTTGCTGCGGGTCGAGATGAAGTCCATGGTTGCATCGGCGGATGAGTCAAAGGCGCATTTCGCGCAGATTGAGCGAGAACTCACGGACTTTGACCTGTTGGTGGTGCTGGTCTGGGACTGGATGAAGCTTGACGCCGGACGAATTTGTCCGCAGGTTCTGAGCCAGTTCATCGGGCCTGCTCTGCCGGTCGCGCGGTTGCGCGATGCCTTGCACGAGGCACGGGGCGGTAAGTTCGTTGATCCGAAGAAGTGTCCGGATGGGTGCAAGGCGGGCGAGTGTACGCACGGCGGGGAGCCGCTGAATGAGAATGGGAAGCGCGAGCGGCTGACGGGTCCCGAGGCGTGCCGGGTGTCAGCGAAAGTCTCATATGCGGCAAACTTCGGTGGAATGGTGCGCATGTTGAAGACTGACTCCGAGGCGGCGAGGGCTGTGTTCCGCAAGCAGCGGCTCAAGGACGATGTGGCGCACGCTTACATCTCGTTCAGTCACAAGGTATTCCCCAAGGAGGAACTGAACCAATACACTACGGCGGAATGGCAGAAATTGGCTGAATTGCTGGACGTGCCAAAGCTGGAGGACAACAGCAAAGCCGCTATCGCCGCTTACGTGCGCGAGAACTACTCGGCCTATCAGGAGCACTTGCGTAATCTAGGCCGGAAGCTGCCGGGCAAGGCGGCCGCACGGCCGGTTCTGCCAACCGTAGTTCAAGCGGCTGTCCCTCACGCAGGCTCCGGCTCAGAGCGTCAGTCAGCGCAAATGGCATCGCCGAAAGCTCTTGGCGCAGCCTCCGGCGACGATCTTCAAACGTTGCTAAGGCGGATTCGAGGTGGGTCTGAGCGTCCATAGGTGGGAGCGGGACCCTGATCGCCAAGAGGTCGCTGAGCGGTACGCGGGGGAGCGCTGCTCCGCTTTGGAACCGGGCTAGATGGTCTACGACGAACCGTGACGCTAGGATATGGCGGAGCACAAGTGGCCGCACGCGCCTAGCGTCGGGGATGAGCACGAAGAACTCGCCCGAGCAGATGCCTTCGCTGACGTTGCCTGATGCTAGGTAAACCTTGTTGAGATATGGGCGCAACCTGCCGTAAAGGATGTTGCTAGGCGAGAACACCTTCGACCGGGAGCGGATTTCGCGACCGAGCTTTGGAGTGAAGCTGATTAGGTCTCCGGTGTTTGACTCGACGTTTTCCATGCCCAGATAGTTGAGCAAGGCGTCGGGAGTCTCCTGCGGGTCAACCGTGGCGCGGCTTTCCCTGACCAGTGTGGAGAGCGCGACTGACGGATATGCGCTATCTGCGGACATGTTCGCTTCACCCGAGAAGAACTCGACCTTCCATCGTCCATCGCTCAGGAGCCGGGCGAAATCCTGTACGGCTGTCCACATTGGGTTACCATCCTTCCTTGGTGAAAAAGGCTGTGAGAGTGTCGCTGGCGGCGGGCAAATCGGAGTTAGCGTTTCGGCGTCCGTTGGCATCGTAGCCGACGCTATCAACTCGCACGAGGCACACCGGGTAGGACGTGGCGTGAGGTTCGCCACGATCCCATTTCCTGATGAGAAGAATGCTGGTCTTGATGTTTGCGCCAAACGGGGAGAATGTCTCGATTGGAAGGCTGACGATGGCTCGAACCTTGGCGACGGCGTGGAGCCACTCTCGCACGTACTCGGTCCCGCGGTTCGTGAGTATGCTGTCGGGCAGGACTATTCCCATGCGTCCGCCGGGCGCAGGAACTGGATGCACCGCTCAAGGCCAAGGACCTCCAGAGGCACTCGACCGCGCCCATCGGCGAGGTGGAACCTTCCAAGTTGGGAAATGCTCTCTGCCCCAAGCAGGGAGCCGAACGGCGGGTTGGTAAGAACCACGTCGAAGGAAGCGGGCTCCAAGTCCGGGTAGTTCGCGAAGTCCAAGAGGGCATCCGTGCATCGGATGTTGCTGTGCCCGTCGCCGTGCAGCCGCATGTCCGTCATCGCCACGCGCACCATTCGGTCGCTCTTCTCGATGCCATGCAGCTTCCCGAACGCGAACTCATGAAAGGCCTTCGACTCGGGCTTGTGCCCGCTGTTCCGGACGAACTGCAACGAGCGGGAGAGAAAGTGTGCCGAGCCACAGAACGGGTCCAGTATCAAATCCGATATGCGTGGAGCGACGGCATTCACGATGAACGAAACGACCAGTTCTGGCGTGAAATACTGGCCCATGCCTGACCGAACCGCTGGAGTGAGGACGCGCTGAAAAGCCCGGCCTTTCACGTCGGCGTCGGAACGGGTCAGGCTGTACTCCTGCAGTTCCTCCATCACCTTGACGATTGCCGGGCTGGAGAGGCGGAGGGGTTGGGTGAATACGCCGCGCGATCGGTCGTACTGTGGAATCTTCAGGCGGAAGACACGCAGGTCATACTCGTTGGCCTCTTGGTAAACAGCGCGTGTTGTGGCTGCGAATTCTTCGGAAGTCCCGTGGAACTGACGCCACAACCGCAATCTGGCGCCACCTTCGGCGCACTCCTCATCGTAGAGCTTCGCGTAGATGAGCTTGCACAACTCGTCAAGGGCTTCATCGGCATGCATGCCGTCCACGTCCCGGATGTGGCTGTGAAGCTCGAAGAAAAGGTGCTCGATACGGTCTGCCAGCGGAACCAAATCGGCCGGATCAATGCGTTCATTGGAATTGCCTGCGAAGAGCGGATGGGTAGCACGCGGGGCGGCGACCTTGAGGGCATATGGCTCGATGTCGGCGATGTAGTCGCACTTCTGGGAGTCGAATCGCCGACGGAGGAAGACCGTTCCGGCGGTTGTACCATCGCTGGCCAAACCGACGCCGGCTGTATGGCTGTTGGCGAGCGATGCGCGCAGGGCGTCTTCGGCTGACTGTGCGTTGCCGCGCGCGGCAAGGACGACAAGTAGGAACGGGTAGCCGTCGCGTGTGTTCGCCATCAGGCCGATAAGGTGGCGGTTGCCGGGGGCGCTAGCGTCCCATTCAATGGGATTCACTTGTTTGCGCAGCCAATCGACAGGGAACGCGTATGAGGCGAATAGCTCTGATATGATCCATTTCCGGGCGCGGTCAAGGGCATTCTGCTGTTGACTCGCGAGCCCTTGGCTCCGGCGCGCCCAACGACGATTGCTCGCCGGATGCAGGATAAAGTGGACGTAGGCGGGGCATGATGACTCCTTCCTGAGCGGAAGATAGCCTATTATATGACGCAATGTCAAGGCGTGTTTGACTCTATGTCATTGTTTCTTGAGACCTGAAATGGGGATTACGCCAAGTAGGCTCGCGAAAGGCCAGCTATGCGAAGTCAAGCGGCGCGAAGAACAGATCCGCTGCCGATCTTGGCCGATAGACGGAGACTCGCCGCAGCGCCACTGATCACGGCGCCGCTTCCAGCAACGTGGCCGCCCCGCGCTTCCAGGCAAGCTTCCTGTCGCCCGTGATCGCGATCTCCTCACGCCCGCCGGCGGTCTCCACGACGATGCGTACGGTTTCCCCATCGCGCTGAACCTCGACTGATTGAACGGAGGGCTTGTCCGCGCTGCGATACGGCTCCAGCACCGCCGCGAACTGCGCCGAGTTGCCCCGTCGCGTGACCATCGCCAGCGGCACGCGATCGAGCACCGATGCGCCGGGGCCGTCGCCGATGCGCACTTCAGTGCCGCGCGAGCCGGTGACCGTCAGCCGCGTGACGATCTCGGGCGAGCCGAAGTCGATCCGCACTGGCCCATCGGCCGAGCCCTGCTTGATATTCCTCAGAAACTCCGCGCCGGCGTAATCGCTGCCCAGCTCTCCATCACGTTGAGCATCCGCGCACGCGACGCTCGCCGCGCGATGGTGATAGACCCAGTCGAATCGCCGCTCCTTGTCGGCCGTCAGCTCGTCGTAGACCAGCAGAAACGTCGGCGACATGCACAGCAGCCGGCGATATGCCACGCCGGGATACGCCGCATCGCACCGCGCCATGGCTGCGGCGTGCGTGTCGGTGGCGGCGAACAACTCCAGCTTGCCGGTGGCCGGTTTCTGCGATGCCGCATCGACCAGCACGGCGTTGTGCGAGATCGTGGCCTTGTACCAGCGGGTGTGGATCGGCAGGCGATAGGCCTGGCTGGCCGCCCGGCCGGGATCGACGCCCAGTTCCTTGCCGAAGGCGAAGAGCACGAAGCTGAGCTTGTCGAAATGGCCGTGGAATCCGCCGTAGGGGCCGAAGGTCATGGCGGCCGAGAGCTGTGCATCGCCGCGAGCGCGGAGAATGGCGTGGCCAGCGCCGCGGAAGACTTCGCTGCGCCAGATCCAGCGGCGGGCCGGCCGCCGCCGCCTGTCCGGCCACGATCAATTCCCACGTCGGTCCCTTCGAGAGCAGCGGCGCGATGCTCGCGTCCTTGTACGCCGCGTAAGCCGGCTCCATCAGATATCCCACGCGCGTGGCCGAACTGTTGGTGTCATCGCCAAACCGCGGCAGCGAACCATCGGACATCGTGTATCGCGCCGGCAACGTGAACATGTTCCGCAGCGCCGGATGCGACCAGAGATCGATCCCCATCCGTCGGCATCCCTCGGCCGTCGCCACCAGCGCGTGCAGCGTGTAGAAGTGATAGCCCCAGCTATTCTCATACCACATCCCTTCGGCCGAGACCGACGTCTTCATCTGATACGCGAAGCCGTTCTTCGGATCGGCCAGCGCCTTGCGCAGCCACTCGGCATCGTGTACGAGCGGCGCGCCCAGACCATCGCGGCGTTGTGCCAGGTCTGCCAGTTGCCCATGCCGGCCTTGTGCTTGTCGATATTCTGCAGCATGGGCAGGATGAGGCCCGAGCGGATCTTCGCCTGCTCGTCGGCCGACAGCGCATCGAAGATCAGGTCAAATGCGGGCGCGATGCGCGTGGCCATCGCGGCCGCTTCATTGAGCGTCTGCTCAAAGAGATAGCCGCCGGATTTGGAGGCCTGCGTTCCGCTCTTCCCGTCGGCCGAATGATACGGGTATGTGCGGTATCGCTCGGCGTAGCCCAGCAGCACCTTCGCCGCAAACTCGGCGTAAGTCTTCTTCCCGGTGATGGCATACGCCCAGGCCGCTGCGTGGGCGGCGCTGATGTTCCGCTCATGCTGGTGCGAGAAGATGACATCATCGTACGGCTCGCCGCTGTAGACCTTGCCGCACTTGGGGCATTTGTGGTGCGTGTCATCGACTGTCTTCAGGCCCATCTGGCAGGTCTCGCACTGATACCACTGGTTATGCTGCCCGCCGCGCGGGGGGAAGTTCAGCGGACTGCCCATGGCGCGCTCGGCGTCGCGGATGAAGCGAGCGACCGCCTCGTGAGCCGGGCCGCTCTGGGCATAGGCATCGCGAACTCGCTGCAACTCGGCGGGCGTCGCGGCGATGCAGGGATGCGTAGCGGGCGAAGGCAGCGCGATGGGCGGAAGCTGCCACCCATCGGCGAAGCAGCACCAGGCACAGAGAAGGCAGGCGATGGCAAACGCCGCAGAGGTGATTGTGGTCATGCTGATGGGGATACCGTTCGAAAGTGCGTTGGGTTGCATACGTCTATCTGAAGCGGAAGCGTGAGCGCCGCCCTGGGCAAACGGCGCAGGGCGGGCGCTGACGCTTCCGCTTCAGATGCGAACAACGATCATCGCCAATGCCGGGTAGAGCATGCGGGAGACTCACGTTTATGCAGCTTACATCGGGCGTATCTCGCGTGCTCATGGTTCTGGTGATGTGCTGGCAATGCGCTTTATTACGCGCCGCGCCGGTCACGCTGGAACAGAGCTACTACCACAACGGCGACATGAACGGCTCGCCCTGGTCGCCGCCATCCATCGACGTGGATTCCGATGGCACGGTGGCGATCGCGATCAACCGGGCCACCGGATCGAGCAACGTGCCGGAGAACAGTTGGTGGGTGCTGCTCTACGACAAGGCCGGCGAGCCGATCGCTGGAATCCCGGGGAAGAATTCGGGCATGGTCAACGTGTGCTTCGGCCCGGATGGCCGGATTTATACGGCCGAGAGCTGGTTCGGCACTGGCGCGCATATCTACGATCGCGCCGGCGCCAAGCCGCGCATCGTGCCGGTGCGGTTCTTCAACGCGGATGGGTCACACGTCGATCGCGGCGGGCCGCGCTCGGTTGGGGTCGGGCCGGATTACCGCATGTACACGCTGTCGAGCTTCAAGGGCATCAGCAAGCTCTATATCACATCGCCGGAAAACAAGCTGATCAAGACCATCGAGCTGCCGGCCGGCGTGCAAGTGGGCAAGATTCACGTTGCCTCCGACGGCACGGTGTACCTGCACAACAAGGTCCTCTCGCCCGATGGCAACTGGTCTGATTTCCCGTATCGCGTGCGCGACATCCGCCCGGATGGCAAGCTGCTCGTGGAGACCAAGGGCAAGTGGGGCATCTGCGATCCCAAGACTCAAAAGCTGGAATCGGAAGGGAGCTTCCCGGCCGCGTTCCAATGGGCCGACATGGCGCTGGGCCCCGACGACAACCTGTACATGGTCCCCGCGCGAGCCGGCCATCGGATACATCGTCGTCAACAAAGCCGGTGAGATCATCCTGAAGCGCGGCGCGGATTTCGACCGGCTCACCGTGACAATCCCCGATGACAAGCTGGTGTCCGGGACGGATGTGGCGGTCGGCGTGAAACTGCGCAATGGCCGGGCCGAAGGGCTCGTTCCGCCGAGCGCAGCTCCCGGCCGACAACCGCCAGCCGCTGACGACATCGACGTTCCTCGCGCCGGTCAACGGCGACCCGCTGGCATCGCCGCAGTGGCGAAGGCTTACGCTCGCGCCGGCGGGCGACGGCAAGGCGACGCTGTCGATGCCGGCCGACCTGCACGGGCGATATCTGGTGAAGATCACTACGGCCAGCTCGGCCGAGCCGCCCGCGCAGGATCCCCTGGCCGTTCAGCGCGAGTTCTGGATCGAGCCGGCCAACGCGGCCGGTTACGTCGCCATGAGCACGCCGCATGGCCGGACGGGCTTCGCGCCGGGCGAGGATGTGCGAGTCGTCCTGTCGGCGTCAGCCAAGCCGGCTTGGGCGGCGTCGAAGATGGTATTTGTCCTTAAAGCCGCGGATGACCGGGAGGTCGCGCGCCTGCCCGTGGAGTTCCCCGCCATCGCCGCCGGCAAGTCGGCGACCGCCATCGTGAAACTGCCGCCCGCGCTGACGAGATGGATGTCCGGCATGACCTGCAAGGCGACGCTGGCCGATCTGCCGGCCGGTGTCGGCGCTGATGCAATCACCATCGCCTTTGGCCCCGCGGTTCGGATCACCGACTTTGAAATCGGCCTGTTCGGCATCAACGGCACCGTCAACTTGAAGAAGCAGGCCGCCAGCGCGCTCCTGCACGAGGAGATGGGCGCCACCCACGCGATTCATCCCGACTCGAATCAGTTGCCGACAACTTATCTCGACGTGGCGACGCGGCTGGGCCTGCGCTACTACCTCCGGCCCTATGGTCATTTCGCCGCCTGCAACTGGCTGCCGAACGAGGATGGGCCGATGCGCGTCCGCATGGCCAACTGGGCGCAGCGTCTGGCGCATTATCCGTCCGCCGCCGGCATCAACTATCACGACCTTTACGCTCCGTTCGGCACGTGGTGGGATGCGCCGCGCAAGGCCGGCTACGACATCTATTGGAAAGATTGGGGGGCGAAGATCGAAGTCCCATCGACTGTTCCGGAAGCAGCGCGAGAGAAGTTCCGCACGCGGATGACCGAAAGCCTGACCATGCCGCGCGCTACGAGCAATGGCGCGAGGCGATCCGCCGCGCCAATCCGGCGTGGCAGTGTACAACGATGCAATGGTGGCACATGCCGCTGATCGAGGAGGTGCCGCGGAAGATCGCCCCGGCGCTGGATTTCATCTCGACCCAGCACGCTGAGGAGCAGTATTTCCACCCCGTGACGGTGGCCAACATGGTCAACCTGTGGCGCACGCCGGGCAAGCCGCTGTGGTGCTATGGCAACACAACGTGGATGGAGGAAGGCACCGGGGCGCAGATGCACAGGGATTTCTTCGCGGCGCTGCTGCGCGCCACAAGCCGTCGGCACGAATAGCTGGCATTCGATGCTCTGGCCGGACAAAGCCGAGACGGAGATGGTGCAGAGGATCCTCAAACCGATGTTCGAGCTGATGCGCGCGTACGGCGGAATCGCGGCGGCCTCCGAGCCCGTCAACCAGGTTGCCATCTGGCGCAGCGCCTACGAGGAATGCTACGAAGGCTCGCGGGCGCCGGAACGCATGCACTATTACACGATGACCGCGATCTACACGGCCTGCCTCTATGGCCACCGATCAGCCGCCATTGTGCAGGATGAGGATGTCGTCGCCGGCGCCTGGGCAAGTACAAGGTGCTGATCGTCAGTTTCGAGATCCCCCTGCCCGAGCCGATGCTGAAGAAACTGGATGAATTCCGCAAGAACCGCGGCGTCATTCTGGCCAACCGCCCGCTGGCCGGGGCGTGGCTGCCCGAGGGCGCGGTGGACCTGGGCCAGCTCTTCGCCAAGAGCCATGCCGACTTCGAGTGCAACAACGACTTTCAGCGGCACGTGATGCTGGAGGAGAAGGAAGGCCGCGAGCAGGCGGCGAAGCTCGTGCAGGCGATCGGCGCGGCCGTCGTGCCGCTCGCGGATTGCGACGATCCGACGACGTGGCTGAGCGTGCACCAATGCGCTGACGCGGCGCCAGTCGAAATGGGTGGCCAGGGTGCATCCTACGTGTGGGCGGTGAACGCCAAACGCCTGCCTCAGCGGCCGATCGATTTCCATCGCTATTCCGCGTTTGAGCACACATGCTGCCCGACGAAAACACGGATCCGCCTGAAGGCGGGGAACTACGCTATCTACGACGTTTTCGCCGGACGGCGCGTCCAGCCGGAGATGAAGGATGGCCAGGCGATTGTGACGGCTGACATGACTCTCCTGCCGGGCGCTCTATTCGCGCTGCTGCCTAAGCCCATCGAAGCCGTGCGGATTAGCACCGGCGTCGTGCGCGGCGGAAGCGGCATCACCTTGCGGGCCAGCGTTGCCGATGTCAATGGAGGTGGGGTTCCCGCCACCATTCCGCTCGAGATCATGCTGATCGACGCTCGCGGTGCGGTGCGCTACCACGTCTGGCGCACAGCCGTTTACAGCAAATGGCAGGAGACGCTTCCATTGCGACTCAACGATGAAAAGGGGAAATGGACGGTTGTGGTGACCGAGCTGCTCTCCGGCCGGGGGGCCAAGGGCGAAGTCCAGGTCAACGAAGTTCCCGCGGCCGCTCGCGCGAACGTTGCATCACCCGTCGAATGGTTCCGCGCCGCCGAAGCTGGGAAGGCGCTGGCATCGGCGAAAACCGTCGCCATCCTCACCACCGACAAGCAGCACGACAAGCTCACGGCCGTCTTTGATCGCTTGGCCAAGGCGCTCTCATCCAAAGGCATGCAGGTGGGGCGACTGAGCACGGCCGAATATCTCAAGGATCGCCTCGAGTTCGGATGGGATAAGTTCGTCTTTGCCGGCGCCTATCAGAAAGAGCTGCGCGCTCGCCCGCGCAAGTTCGACCTGATCTTCACGCTCGACACGCCGGAACTGCCATCGACAGAGATCTATGCGAAGGAGTTGCGCAGCGTCGAGCCATCGGCTAGCGACCCGGGGCTGGGGCGAGCGATGGTCCAGTATGTCGTGATGCCGGTCTATGACACCGAAGATGCCATCGCCATAAGCGGCGGTGACGAAGCTGGTCTGCTCGCTGGCATCGATGCTCTGGCCGGCGGTGTGCCCGTCGCGTCAGCGCTGTTGTCCGATGCCACTCTGCCCAGATCGCTGCCAGTTGTCGCTGAATCTGTGGCTCTCAACCCCATACGCCAGGTCCTCGGCTCCCCCGTGCGCGAACTCGCCGTCTCCGCTGACGGCCAGCGCATCCTCGCCGGCCTCATGAGCTGGGGTAACAACCTGATCACCCTCAGCGGCGACGGCCAGATCGTCAGCGCCATGGTTGGTGGCAAGCACTTTCCCATTCAGTTGTCGGCCGGCGACAGCGGCTTCACCGCGCACATGCTGGAGAACGACTCGATCGTCAACTACACGATGCTGATGAGCCGCGACGGCAAGCCGCTCACGCGCCTCGCCTCCAGCGGCCGGCAGATCGGCGGCACGCGCGACGCATCAGCGCGATATTACGACCTGTGGAAACAAGGGCTGAGCAGTGTCACGCCCGATGGCCGGCTGGCCGCCATTGAAGGCAGCCGGGGCATCGCGGTCTGGGATGTGCCGGCCGGCAAGGTGCTCTGGCGCGACGACGCGCTCGTCCACGACAAAGGCGGCTTCGCCCAGGTGAAGCTCAGTTCCGACGGCAAGTCGCTGGCCGTGCTTCACGATGGCAAGCTGTTCTTCCGCGATGCGCGCACCGGGCAGGTCCAGAGCACGCGATCGTTCCCGGTCGGCACCAGGCTGGGCGAGATGCGGATGTACGAGGGCGGTACGCTGATCTTCGGCGACACGGAGCTGTTCGCCTTCCGCGACGGCCAGCCGCTGTGGCACTGGAGTACGCCGGCCGAGGTGACCGCGACAGCCTTCGCCCGCGACGGGCTGCACTGGTGCGTTGGCTCTCCCGACGGCGCGATCAAGCTCAACAACGGCAGCGCGCAAGTCGCCGGCCACAAGACTCCCAGTGGCGCGATCAGCAGCCTGGCCATGTCGGCCGATGGCTCATTTACGGCGTTCGGCAGCACCACCGGCTGGGTCGGCGTGGTCGATCTCGCCGGCAAATGCCGGTGGCAGAAGTGCGTCTCGACCCGCGCGGCGGTGGCGCTGGCCGGCTCGGACGGTTCGATCATCGCAGGCGACTGGCGCGGCTTCGTGCGGCGCTTCGACCCGCAGGGCAAGCAGCTTTGGGAGGTCGATCTCACGCCGCGCGTCTATCGCGATGATCTGGCCGCGGTGCTGACGACGCCTGATTCCACGCTGACGCTACGTCTGCCCGCGCCAAAGGTCCCGGTGGCCGAGCCGCCGCAGGGCAAGGCCAACCTGGCGACGAAGGCCACCGTCAAGCACGTGCCCGCGCCAGCGGCGGCTGGCGGCACACGCTCCAGCCTCAGAAGGGCGGCGGCGCTGTCCTCAACAATGGCCAGGCGGATGACATCACGCTGCCGTGGTTCGACGACTACGCCGTGAACGAAATGCTCGGCTCGACCATGGAAGACCACCCTGCGTGGGAACTCTCATGGCCGGAGCCGGTCACGGTCGATTGTGTGGTCATCCGCGAGAGTACCCAGCATCCCGAGGCCGTGCCGGAAGAAATCGCCGTTCAGGTTTGGGTCGAAGAGAACGGCCTGGGCGGCTGGCGCGAGGTCGTCCACGATTACTGGAACGCGGGGACGACGCACGTACACAGGCTCGGTGCCATCACCACACGGAAGATCCGCTACATCGCGCACGGAGACCTGGGCAACAATCTCTGGACGAGTGAGATCGAGGTGTATGCGCCGTGATGATCACGCCGCCATGAACCCATCCCAATCCAGCCCAAGCTGCGCACGGCGGCGCGGATCGTGCCGAGCTTCAGGTCACGACCTCCCCAATCGGGCAGGACTGTCGAACGGGAATTCACGGGGTTGCGCCATTTCCGATGCGAGCCGGCGGTGGCTCGCGCGGCCTCGTGACATCCGAGCGTCTGGAGCTTGCGGGCGACGTCGCGGTATCTCACGTGATCTCCACGAGCGCGTCGGTCCAGACAAGTTGGCCTGACGCCGGCAGTTCGATCCCGGCGGGCAGCGGCCGGCCCTCTTCCGCATAAAGCTCCACCACCGCAGCGAGCGCATTGCGCGACATTGGCGAAGGCCTCTTCGAGCGTGTTACCCTCGGTGACCAGTTCTGGCAGCGCAGGCGAGGTGACTGTGAAGCCGCCCTCGGGTTGGGGCGCGAAGACCAAGGGGAGTCGGCGAAGCATATTCAGAGTATAGCATGCCGGGCCGACAACATCATTCAGGGCGTCCGCCGTTCAGGAACAACTTTTCGCCATTTCCCCACGTGAACTCGCGAAACGCGCGCTGGCTCAATCCCCAGCTCACGATCCGTCGCCGCCAGGGCAGGCAGCCATCCTCCCAGTCCCATTTGGTATCCGGCGGCCGGTTGTCGGGCATCATCGTGTCCGGGCCGTACATCAGCCGATCCGAGAATTCCTCAATGAAAGCCCGCGTGTCGGCCAACGTATCGTGCTGCAGGAAATCCCGGCCGATGTCGCTCATCGCATTGGGTAGCCGCCGCAGAAGGTCGCCGAACCGCGCCACGCTCTCGATGTCGTTGCCGTTGTGGCACAGGATGAACCGGATTTTCGGCCAGGCGCGGATCACCCGGTCCCGGCGATCGTAGATCTCATCGCGGCTCAGGCCCGTCCGCGTTTTCCAGTGCGCGGTGGGGTCGCCCTGATGCACTGAGATCCACCAGCCGAGCTTCCCGGCCATCTCCCACACCGGCCGCAGGCGTTTGTTGTCCATCGTCGCCGGCCGGCCGTCGGTGTGGATGATGAACATGCCCAGGTCCTTCCAGACCTTCAGCCCCCGGCAGCCCATCCGGGCATATCGTCGCATGTCAGCTACCAGCCGCTTGACGAACGCCTCCGGCCGCCAGCCAAACTCGCACCAGTTTGGCCAGTAGAACGGCACCCATGTCTTTGCCTTATGCCGGCGCAGCTCGCGCAGAAACTCAGCGAAATCCAGGTGCGGGTGCGCATTCATGACAATGCCGCCTCTCACGCCGCACCGCCGATAGGTCGCCAGCACCTGCTCGAGGTAGGCGTGCGAGAAGTGGGTATGCGCATCGAAGAGAGGGAAATGCTCGACGTCGATCGTTGAGGAGGATTCCATGGGCGGGGATGGTCCCACGCGCACGATTTGCGGTCAATCGCGGTATGATGGTTGGAGCGGGGTTATTGAAGGAGGTGCCGCGTGGCTCGGAATGTGCTGGCGATCATGTTGGGCGTGATAGCGTGGGCAGGGGCGGCCGAGACCAAACCGGCCGTGTTGTTCGTGCATGGGATTCATACATCCTACGCGGCCAGGCCGCTGCATGAGATGGGCATCGAGCTCGATGTCTGCAAGCCGGCGGAGATGGCGGCGAAGCTCGTCAGCGGCAAGTACAACGTCGTTGTCGCGAGCACGCTCTCGGATGCGCAGTGTGCATCCTTGGGCGATTTCATGAGCAAAGGCGGCGGCGTGTTTGTGTGCAGCCCGAATTCGTATCCGCAGGAGAAGGAGTACACCGTGACCTGCACTTGGCTCGCCGCCCTGGGCGCGCGGCCGCGCTGGGAGATGTTCCAGGACAGCGATAAGGACAACGTCGTGCGCGACGTCATGGGCTGCCGGCTCTCCTATAGCGAGGATATCGCGCCGCCGTTCAACGATGGCGTGGGAGGCGTGCTGACGCTGCTGTGCGACTCGACGACGGGCTGGGAACCGCCGATGTCGTTCGACCTGGATGCCAGTTGGCGGGTGATCGTGCGCGGGGCGAAGTCGATGAAGTCGGCCATCGACAAACGGAACGATGTCGTGCTTCAGCCGTGGCTGCCGAAGGAGGGGATCGCATCCGCGCCGCCGCTGCTGGCCGTCCGGGATTTCGTGAAAGGCCGGCTGGCGGTCAGCGCGATCCGCTACTACTGGGTGTTCACGCCGCCGACGAACTGCCCCACGGCCGAGGCGATGCTCAGCGCCGGCGCCGGCGGGAAGAAGAGCAACTGGCTGCGGGCGTACGCGAATGTGCTGAAGTGGCTGGCCGAGCCATCAATGAAATCGGGCATGGGCGGCGCGACCACGCCCGAGGCGATCATCAATCCGCCCAAGTACGTGTGGGAGCCGCCGGCGGAGTTTGACTGGGCCAAGTGGGAGAGCGCCAACTCGCTGGCCAAGGCGCAGCAGGGGCAGACGGCGGGATTGATCGGCGCTTGCACGGCTCTCTCGTCGGGGAAGGGCACCGTGGCGGATTATGTCAAGGAGGCCAAGGCCGCCGGTTTGCAGTTCATCGTCTTCATGGAGGATACGCTCGCGATGGATCAGGCGCGGTGGGACAAGCTGGCGGAGGAGTGCCGGGCGGCGAGCGATAAGGATTTCACCGCGATTCCCGGCCTGACCTACGAAGATGCGCAGGGCGATCACCTCTATGCGTTCTCTGACAACGTGAAAATCCCCAAGCCCGAGATGCTCCTGCCCGACCGTCGGCTGGCCACGACGCAGCGGATGCGCTCGCGGGCGTATTTCGATTACGACAACGAGTACATCGCCCAACAGGCGATCCGCGGCTTCTGGAATCACAAGGCCAATTTCCTCCGGCCGGTGGATTACAAGCTGTACAACTCGTTCCCGGTGGTGTCGTTTGTCGACGGCAGGCAAATCGACGATGCGCTGGATGACTTCCTCTATCTCCAGGGCATCGGCGGGTGCCAGGCCATCGTGGCGTTTGAGTTCATGACCAGCCCTGATCAAGTGGCCAAACGGGCGAAGGACGGCTGGCGCGTCGTTGCGCATCGGCCGGCGGCAGGTGCTGCGCGAGAAATGGCACGAGGGGGCGTGGTCGTTCAGCGGATCGGGATCGCAGTACATCACCAATGGCCCGCAAATCCTCGTTTGGGACAGCCCCAATCGCCTGACCGAGCCGCACGGCCAGTGGTGGCGGCCGGACCAGTGGGAATATCGGCTGCGGCTGCGCGTCGCATCGGAGGCGGGGCTGAAATCGGTGACGATCCACGACGGCGACCGCGGCGTCATGCGCCGATGGCTCCCCGGCGGGGCGAAGGAATTCGCGCAGGAGATCGTCCTGGCGAATTGCCAGCAGCTTGGCCCGACCTTGGTCGTCGAGGATGTGAATGGCCGGCGCGCGATCAGTATGAGTTTCTGGAATCGCAATCTGATCAAAGAGGAGTTCTTCTGCTCGGATCGCTGTAATTTCCTGGGCAGCTCGCGCCTGCGCGGCGCGATGGCGGGCAGATTTGGACGCCCGTGGGCTTTCAGGCAAATATGGGCATCACGCCGTCGAAGGGGCTGCTGGACATGTCGGCATCGCCGGCGGTGAGCCTGACGGCCAACTCGCCGACACTCCCTATCGACGGCGCACCGGCCGGGTTTCCGACGGTGAGCCTGCACTTCTCGCCGCAGATTCCGGGAGAGCATCCGAGTATCTTTGCCTGGCCGCGCACGTACCTGGTCGGCCCCGAGGTGGGGATCGGTCAGGCCGACTGGAAACTGGCCTTCGACCCGGCCGAGCAGGGCGCCAAGACCACGCCGCTCGGCCACGCGTATCAGCAGCCGCAGGATGGCAGCGGCAACGCATGGGGCGGATGGTATCGACTCGTGCCGACAAAGCAGGTCGAGGGCTATCAGCGGACGTACGCGTGGAACTGGATGCCGGGCGAGTTCCGCATCGGCTGGCATGAGACGGACTTGGTGGCCAAAGAGGAGATCGCGCTCGATCCGAAGACGCCGGGGCTGCGGATCATGGAGCCGTCGATGGGCGGGTGGATCTTCTATCGCGATGGCAAGGCGATCGACGTGCCGGGCGATATCGATGTGCCGTTCACCTGCGGGACATTCGGCGTGCTCGAGCACACGGGTGGGTCAGCCCTGGTCATGCCGATCGAGGGCTCAATCATCGTGCGATTGCGGAAGGATGGATCGTTCACAATGTACTATGCGCCGGCAAGAGCGTGCTGGCCAAGGGCGAGCGGGTGCGGTATCGCGTGGCGTTCGCGGGCGCATCCGGCGCGGCCGGGGGAATGCCCAAGGGCACGCCGGTGGCCAAGCTCGTGGAATTCGCAGAGAAATTCGGCGTCGCCCGGCCGGGACAGGTGGGTTATGACGCGAAGGTCTCGCGCGGCAAGCTGGTCGACAACAACGTGGCGTTGACATTGGATGCGCAGTTGTCGGCCGTCGAAGTGAAGATCGCGAAGGCGGCCATGCCGGGCCTGGTGCCGGCCGTCGTCGAGGGCCTGAACGACAACTGGTCGGTGCAGCTTCTGGATCGCGCTCGGCCGTGGCCGAATCATCGGGAGTTGCCCGTGCGCGATGGGCGCGCGTATGCGGAGCTGGACCTGGTCGAGCGCGACGCCGACCTGTTCGTCGGGCATCCGGTCGTGGCGGGCAATCGGGAGGTCAAGCTCCAGGTGTCTTGGGCGAGCAAGGGGCGATGGTACGTCGAAGCGCATAATCCGACGGATCGGCCGATCAAGACGAAACTGAGCACGAGCCCGGGATGGACGGTGTTCCGTTTTGCGGAGGAGGTGGAACTGCCGCCGGGTCAGAGCCGGACGTGGTGGGTGAAGGAATTGCCATGATGCGATCGTACCTTGAGGGGGGCGGAATACGGTTCCACGGTCAGTTGACCACACCTTGCTGTTGGGTTACTTTGTTCCCGGTTGTTCCATGAACGGCGCCCCTGGGAAGTGCTCCCATGTCCAACGCATCGGTCAGCACGACGGAGCACAACGTGGAGTTGACGCTCACCGACCGGGAATTGCTCGACCGGCTCGGTTGGTTCATCAAGCTCCGCTGGTTGGTGGGCGTGTTCTGTCTGATCCTGTTGTTCACAAGCCATCAGTTGGGGGTGCGATTTCACGTTGGCAGCCAGTTGGTTCCGCTGTACTGGCCGGTCCAGGTTGTTGCCGGGCTTTTCGCCTACAACGCGGCGTTCACGCTGCTGCTCAGAAGGCTGCGCCGCAGGTGGGGTGTGACCCGCCGGCGGATCCAGCTTCTGGCGCTGGGGCAGATTGCCTTCGACCTGCTGGGCGTGTGCGTCCTGGTGTACACGACCGGCGGGGTCGAGAACATCTTCATGGTGTTGACGGTGCTGCCGCTGGTGATTGCCTCGGAGCTGCTGCCGCCGGCGCTGGCCTATGCGGCCGCGGGAGGCGCGGCGGCGCTGATCCACGCCGTGGCGTGGAGCGAGCAGCGGGGCCTGATTCCGCACATCGGGATCGACTGGCCCGGCGGGGCCGACATCACGAAGGCCCGAATCTATGCCGATCCGTTGTATGTGCTGGAGGTGACCGGCGCATTGACGGTGCTCCTGTTCGGAACGGTTTTCGTCGCCTCGGCGATCGCCGCCCAACTGCGCCGCCGCGAGGAGGATCTGGAAGCGGCCTATCGCCGGATTCGCCAGACGGATGACGCCAAGAGCTTCTTCATGCGCAAGGCGGGCCACGAACTCCGCTCGCCGCTGATCGCCGTCGGTAGCATTCTCAAGGCGATCGTGCAGACGGTGGATTCGCTCAACGATGAGCACCGCCGCCTCATCGATCGCGCCGAGCAGCGGACGCACGCCGCCATGGCGATCCTCGACGATCTGAGGCGATACGCCAGGCTGCAGTCGGTGCAGGGGCTGGTGCCCACGCAGACGGTTCACCTGAGCGAGATCGCGCGGGCCACGGCGGACATGCTGCGCCCGCAGGCCGAGAGCGCGGGACTGGCCCTGACGTGCGAGGTCGATGATGCGTCGGTGCGTGGCGATGAGGAGCTGCTTCGGGAGGTGGTCAGCAACCTGCTGGTCAACGCCATCCAGTATACGCCCGCCGGTGGACGGATCGACGTTGTCGTCCGCAGCGAAGGGCCCCAAGTGCGGCTGGAGGTTGCGGATACGGGGATCGGCATCAGCGAGACAGTGCGCCAGCGGCTCTTCGAGGAGTTCTTCCGTGCCGAGGAGGCCAAGAAGATCTTCACCGAGGGCACGGGCCTGGGCCTGGCGATCTGTAAGCGGATCGTTGAGATGCACGGCGGCGAGATTGCCGCCTCGAGCCGCAATGGGGGCGGAACCGTGTTCACCGTAAAGCTGCCGGTTGGCGAGGCCGCCGTGGCCGGCGATAATGCGCGGCCGTATCTGGTGGGGATTGGCGAACGAGATTAGGATAGAGGGACCGAATTATGGCTAAAATACTACTGATTGACGATGACAGAGATCTGGTGGATGCCTACCGGATGATGCTCACGGCCAAGAAACACCAGGTTGAGGCGGTGTATTCGGCCGAGGCGGCGCGCAAGCTCTTGCCGCGGGCCAACGAGTTCGATCTGGTCGTGCTCGATGTGATGATGGAGTCGCTCACGGCCGGCTTTGAATTCTCGCGCGAACTGCACGAGCGCTGGCCCAAGCTGCCGATCGTGATGGTGTCGGCGATCCGCGAATCCACCAAGGTGCCGTTCAAGTTCGAACCGGACGAGGACTGGCTGCCGGTTCTGCAGTTCATCGAGAAGCCCACCGACCCGCAGATCGTGGTGGACCAGGTCGAGAAGATCCTGAGCAAGGGCAAGCCGGCGTGACGGACGAAGCGATACAGCGGCACTGCCGGGAGGTCGACCGGTGCAACCAGCGCGGCGGGCGAATGCTGTCGATCGTCAACTTGATCGAGGCGGGCACGATCACACGGGAACTGGCCGCGTATTGCATGGCCGCCATCGGCAGGGGGGCATCGTTCATGGTCGGCGCGCTGCCGGGCGGGGCGGGCAAGACCACGGTGATGGGGGCGCTGCTGAACTTCGTGCCGAATGATGTCGAACTTGCGCCCGCCGATGGCATGAGCGCGATCCGGCGCGGCCTCGACCGGCCCAAGCCACGGACATGCCATATCTGCCACGAGATCGGTAGCGGCGGCTACTACGCCTATCTGTGGGATGAGGAGCTTCGCGCGTATTTCCAACTCGCCAAGGCGGGGCACATGCTCGCGACGAATCTCCACGCCGACACATTCGAGCAGGTCCGGGCGCAGGTGTGCGATCAGAACGGTGTGACGGCAGGCGATTTCCGTCGGATGAACCTGATGATCTTTCTCTCGGTGTGCCGCGCCGCGGGCGGGACAACGCGGCGCATCGAGCGGGTGTGGGAGAGCGATGGCACCGTCGCGCACCGCGAGGTCTACGTCGAAGGGAACATGGCGGAGAGCGGACTTGTTCCGGCGGCGGATATCCGAGTGGCGCGCGAGATTGTTGAGCGCTTGATGGGCAGCGGAGCGAGGACGATCGCGCAGGTGAGGAGGTCCATGATGCTTTCGATCGGCTGTGCCCAAGGCGGGTAGCTGTTCCGCCCAAACGCATCGTGTATCATCGTATGCACATGGGCGACGGAATTCGGGGATCAGTACCGGTTTCTGCCGCGTGTCGAGCGGGACCTTGGACTAGTCCGTGAGGTCGAATTCGGATGAGCAAACAACCAACCAACGAGATGGGCAGTGATATTGATCGGTCCGTCAATACATGGATCCGCGTGCTGACCGGCATGGGCGGCCGCACGGCTGAAGAAGCCCGCCGGTGGGTTGAGCCGTTATTGCGGGATCGCCCTGAACTCACCCTGCATGAGCCGGCCGCGTATTGGGTCGCCCCGGCGCTGGTTCCAGCAGAGCTCACGGCGGCGCTCGATCCCAATTGCCTTGGGCAGCTCCACGCGGATCTGCAATTCGCGATCGATCAGGGCGACAGCTTCTGGGAGGCCGCGCAGGATGACGCACTCAGGGATGCGCGGCGCCGGGCCCTTGCTGTCCTCGACGCCTATCGAACCCATGTGCCGCCCGGGGCCATCTCAGACGTATTGCAGACGAATCTGCCCAAATCCGAGGCGTTGGAACTCGGCGTACGCGCCATCACCCGTCGCTGGCGACGCGCGAGCGTCTCCGGTCTCATTTGCGGCGGCGAGTTTGGACGCCACGCGCACATACCCTTCGGAAAGGCATCTCGTTTGCTCATTCATGGCCCTGACGGAAAGGCGCATCTTTGGTGGGACATTTTCGGACTCAACCTGGTCGTGATCACAGCACGGAGAGAACAAAGCTCGGCGCCGGTCGAAGCGGTACGGTTCGCTTTCGACCATAACCGTTATCGAGGCTTACCGAGGACCTGGAAGGCGGCCGCATGACGATGACACCGGACGAGTTGATCCGGCTGATTCGGGACAGCGGGGAAGACTGGCTCCTGCGTATTGACAGCGACGATGACCGCAGCGCCGCCTGCGTCCGCCGCAGGCTCGACACGGCTTACGCCGCATATCGTGAGAAGTTCCCCAACCCGCAGCCGGGAGAGCCCGCGTTCGATGATGACGCCGTGCTCGCTGAGGCGTCGGCCAATCCACACCGGGTCCGCGCCCTGCTGCAGGCGATCGGCGCCTCTTCGCCCATGATGGTCGCCCTGGTCTGGCGGATCGTGCAAGGTGACACGATTCAGCAGATCGACATGCGATACCGGTACGAAAAAGAGTTCCAACTGCGCGTCACGGTTGAGAATGACCTGGCGGGGCGTGACGTGAGCTTTGCGTTTGATCGGATTGAGGATGCCACCTTCCTTCGCCATCTCGGCATCATGCGCGCGGGAGACGAGCCCATCTTCGATGGCTACTATGCGTTGAACTTGGCGAATTAGCCTGGGCCAAAGCGGACGTCTCTACGCGCAATTCGGCAGATACGCGCCCGCCGACTTGAGTCTCCGCTGGAGGTCCTTAACGTTCACCCCGCGCGCGCGAGATTGCCTTCGATGGCGACGGCGGCCGCCATGCCCGCCGCCTGGCCCGTGATGAAGCATCCCGGCATCACGCGAACCGAGCCCTGGATGTAGCGGTCGGAGCTGATGCATCGGCCGGCCACCAGCAGGTTATCCACCTTCTGAGGGATCAGGCAGCGATAGGGGATTCCGTAGTTTTCGCCGGGCATGTAGCGCAGGGACTGAAACTCCTTTTCGAATTGCGCGAAGCTGCCCGCATCCGGTTTCGACGCGTGGATGTCCACGGGGTAGCAGAACCGCCCGATCTCATCCTCGAAGACCGCCCGGCGCTTGAAGTCGGCGAGGTTCAGCATGTAATCGCCGAGGATTCGCCGCGTCTCGCGAATGCCCAGGAGCGAGCCGGTCTGCCAGCACTGCATCTTCTCGTATCCCTTGAGATAGTTCTTGTAGTAGCGCTCGTATTCGAGCACCAGCTTGCGGCCCCACACCAGGGCGGCCGTCACCGACCGCTCATCGGTGTTGTCCACGCCAAACGTGTGGCCGATGTTGCCTCCGCCGACGTGATGGCCGACCTGCCAGATACCGGGGAGGTGGCGGTCTTCGATCGTGAAGGCCTTGTCCTTGAACGCCTGCGCAATCTCCTTCTCGGCGTTGAGCCCCGATTGTCGGACCGCCGGCCAGTCGATGTCCGTCCAGAGGCTGCACAGCGTGCCGGGCATGAGGCCGCCATCCTCGCCGCCCTTGAGGAACGGGCGCCGGCCCACACGCACAGGTTGCCATCGCCGGTGCAGTCGATGAAGATCTTCGCCCGCACGGCGAACAGCCCGCTCTTGGCGTTGCAGATGACGTGCGCGATCCGGCCGCCATCCATCTCGACGCCGATGCACTGGGTCTGAAAGGTGAAATTGACCTTGGCCTCGCTCACCAGGCCGTCGTAGACGCGCTTGAGAACTTCCGCGCGGATGCGCGCCCCGCCGCGCGGGTCGTTGCGCTTGTCGTTCGGGCCGCAGCCGCCGGCATCCCAGAGCTTGTTGTAGACCTCGCGTCCGAAGCCGTCGGAGACGAAATTCACGCCATCCGTCAAATCGCAGAAAATCGGCACCAGCGCGGCCGTTCCCATGCCGCCGAAGCACGTGTGTCCCTCGGCCAGGTAGACACTGCGCCCCTGCCGCGCCGCGGTGACGGCCGCCGCCGTGCCGGATGGGCCGCCGCCGGCCACCATCACATCCACCTCGTAGCGAACGGGAATCTTCCGGGCGAACCGGATCGTCGGGGTGTCGGCCATGTTGAATCCTCCTGTCGCGAGCATCGTATCCGATCTGGCCGTCCGTGGCGCGTGCCGCCCCGGGCGCGGGCCGCGATCTTCACCGCGGAGGCGCAGAGATCGCAGAGATCTTGGAGTGCGAAGAGGTGCCTTCGGTTTGTGTTGCGAGGCTAGCTCATGCATCGCAATGCCGTGCCATCGGGCCGGCCGCGAACTCAATCGCCGATGGGCGGGGTGGCCTGCCCATGGCCGGAGTCGCGCGAGCCGAGCCGGCGCTGCTTGCGGAGGGCGAAGGGCGTGGCGGGGAGATTGGCGGCGCGGAGGCGATCGGCGGCACTGGAGCAAGCTTGCTGGCGGGTGGCGCCGAGGCACGGGGGCTGTTGATTGCTGCTTGAGGCGGATTCACCACTTACGCTCGGAGACACGGAGGCCAAGCCGGATTTCACATTTGGAATTTCAGGTTTCAGATTGCAGATATCAGGGGCCGGAGCGGGTTCGTTTTGGGATTTGAGTTCGTTTTGCGTTCTGCCGGCCTGGAGTTGTCTGAGCTGGGAGAGGGTCTTGTCGAAGGATCGCTGGAGGGAGGATTCGTAGCGGTGGAGGCGGGCGAAGGGGTTCGTTTTGTCGTCGGCGCGGATGAACTGGTCGGCCAGAAGCTGGGCGGGGGAGCGGTCGGCGACGGGGAGGGGCGGCTTGGGCGGATCCTCCTTGCGCGTGCGGGAGTAGTAGTGGGTCTGGGCGTATTCCCTGGCGTAGCGTTCGTTATGTTCCTGGGCGGCGTGGGACTGGTTTTCGTTGAGCTGGCGGAAGATCTCGGCCTCGGCGGCGTGGGTCCGCAGAAGACGCCAGGTGAGGTTGGTCAGGCGCTGGACGAGTATGTGTTCGGTGACGGAGGCGGGCTTGAGGTCCTGGAGCATCGACTCCGTGAGGTGCTGGTATTCGTCGGGGTCTTCGCCGGGGAGGAGGATGTGGATCTGGGCGGTGAGGCCGTGCTTGAGGGCGTTGAGGCGGGAGCGGGCTTTGCCTTCGGGGGTGCGGGGGCCGCCCCGGGGATTTTCGATTTTTGAGTTTCGATTTTCGATTGGGGAAGGCCCACCATCGAGGGGCTGAGGTTGCGGAGAGGATTCGGAGTTGGGATCGGAGATTTCGGAGTTCAAATCACACATTTCAGATTTCGGAGCGGGAACTGTGGATTGCGGCTTGCGCAACGCGGCCAGGGCGGAGGGGTTGCAGGGCTGGCATTTGGCGTGGAAGTCACCGCAAAGGTCGCAGAGGCCACTGAGCTGGTCTTGTATATTTTGAACGGATGGTAAAGCCGCGGGGGCGGGGGAGGCCGGGATTTCGGATTGCGAACCGCGAATTGCGGATTTCGGATCGGCGGGGATTGCGGGCAGGCTGGCGATGGTGGCGTTGACGGCGGCGGCGATGGCGGTTTGGGCGGTATCGGCGCGCGGAGTGGCTGTTGAGGAAGACATGGGCTGCTCCTTTGGGGAAGGGGTCTGGCTCTGCGGCGGCCGACGTGGCCGGGCGGAGTTGGCCGGCCTTCCCTGGCACCGGCCGAATTTTATTTAATGTATACTATACGGACGGTGCGCGGGATGTCAAACAAAATGTTTGGACACTATGCGGGTTTGAGGGTTGAGGGTATGGCGGAGTTGGCAGGGGCGATGAGCTGATGGGGCGGCCAACTGCGCGTGAGGCGGGAGAATTCGGCGGTCGGTGCGGGCGACGAGGACGAGCCTCAATCGGCGGCCACCAGAGATCAGCAGAAGCGAGCGGCAAGTGTGCCGGACGACGCACGCCGATGAGGTAGCAGCAAGGTGCCAAGACAGAAGTGAACCTGATCCCTTTCGTCCGCTGAGAAAAGGCTTATGACCCTTTTGTGCTCCGCCGAACCTGCGGACCTGCGAACATGCTCTTGCAGCGGCAGCGGCGCTCGGGGATAAATCTTGTATGCGATCTACGATCATTGGGCTTGTGCCTCGCGATTCTGGCGGCAAGTTCGTTCGCGGCCGAGAACGCGGACTTTGTCTGGCTGGAGGGCGAGCAGCCCACGGCCGTCAACTTCAAGGCCAACAACTCCGGCTGGGGACACAAGGAGTTCCTGTCGGGCGAGAAGTGGATGCACGTCAGCGTCGATGCCGCGAAAGTTGACAGCGATGTCCCGGCCGGCGGCATCGTCGCCGACTATGCCTTCAGCATTGCCAAAGACGCGAAGCATGAAGTGTGGGCGCGCATCGGGTTCGAGTTCGCGCGGTCCCAGTTCGACTGGCGAATTGATGGCGGCGATTGGATCAGTGTCATCCCCGAGCAGCTCACCACCGATCTGATGGAGATCGATTTCTGGTGCGAGGTGGCGTGGCTCAAGCTGGGCGATGCGCACGTCACCAAAGGCGAGCACAAGCTGCAAATCCGCCTGCCCAAGACCAAGGATGACAAGGGCAAGACCAATCGTATTCTCTTTGCGCTCGATGCGATCTGCATCTACCCGGGCGCGCTCTCGCCGAATTCGCATTGGAAACCGAACGAGACCGGGCGGGATGAGAAGGATGAACAGGCCGGCAAGAATGTTTTTGCGCTGCCGGAGCCGGCGTCGGCGGAGGCGCGATCATCGGTTGCGCTGGAAGGAACGTGGGAGGTCTGCCGTCACGATGAACAAATGCCGGGCGAGGTGGCCGAGCCAATCAAGGATCTTCCGACTTCGCCGCATTGGAAGGCCATTGCGGTGCCCGGCGACAAGAACGCGCTTCGGCCGGATTTGCTGTTCGCGCATCGGCTGTGGTATCGGACGCGCGTGAACGTGCCGGCGAGCTGCGCCGGCCGGTCGTTCCATATCGTGTTTCCGCAGAACAACCTGAATACGACGGTGTTTGTCAATGGCGTGTACTGCGGTTTCGACAAGAACCCGTATGCGCGGGTGCAGATCGACGTGACCAGGGGCATCAAGCCAGGCGTGAACGAGATCTGGGTGGGGATTCGCGATGCGTGGTATGGATATTCAACAAGCCCGACTAACCCGCTGAAGCTGCGCAAGCGGTACAACCTGCCCCTGAGCTACTCGAGTCAGGGATTTCAGGATTTATCGTACCCGGTCTGGAGCCATTTCGAGTCGGGAATCCTGGTGACGCCGACGTTCGTCGCGGCCGGCGCGGTGAAGGCCAGTGACGTGTTCTGTAAACCCTCCGTCGCGCGGAAGGAAGTTGCGCTGGAGGTGACGCTGGCCAATCCATCCGCGCAGAATGCCAATGGCGAGATCGCCTGCGAGGTCGTCAACGAAAAGACCAAACAGGTCGAGAAGACATTCGCGCCCAAGGCGTTCTCGCTGGCCGCCGGGACCGAAGCGAAGATCGATCTGTCCGAGAAGTGGGAGAATGCGAAACTCTGGTGGCCCGACGAGCCAAATCTCTACATCCTGCGTGCGACGGTGAAAGTCGGCGGCAAGGCCATCGACGTGAGCGAGACGCCCTTCGGCTTCCGCGAATGGACGTGCGATGGCAAGAATTTCAAGCTCAACGGCATCATCTGGCATGGCTGGGCCGATTGTTTCACCGCGCGCACGCCGCAGGAATGGGTCGAGTTCTATCGCAAGACCAACCAGCGGATGATGCGGTTCTGGGGCACCAGGTGGATGGACCTTTCGCCGGAAAGGGCGCTGGATATCTTCGATCGCAACGGCGTAGTTGTCCGCCGCTCGGGCATTCTCGACGGCGAGGCGATCGGCTACATGGCGATCGAGAACGACCCCGACTTGAAGAGAGAATCACCCATCAAGATGGACCTGATGCGCAACTGGCGGGACCAGGTGGTGGCGCAGGTGAAAGGCGAGCGGAACCATCCCTCGGTCATGATCTGGTCGATCGAGAACGAGTGGCTGTATATCAATTGCATCAATCTCTATGGCGGGCTGATGGACCAGTTTGAGGCCGAGGTGCTCAAGGTCTCCAATGCCGTCCGCGCGGCCGACCCGACGCGCCCGACCATGACCGATGGCGGGGCGGCCAACAAGGACCAGTCGATGCCCGTCTGCGGGAACCACTATGTTTTCGGCGATTTCCCCAAGTACCCGGCGCTGGCGTATGAAGCCAACCAAGCCGGCGGCGGCCGGGGACGCTGGACGTGGGACATGCAGCGCCCGAGGTTCCTTGGCGAGGAGTTCTTCGCCAACGGCATCAACCCCTTCGACTATTCCTATTTCGGCGGCGAAGAGACCTTCCAGGGCAAGGCGCAGTTGCGCCGGGCGGCCGGCATCATCTTCCGTATGCTGACCGAAGGCTATCGCTTTGGGGAATATGGCGCATGGCATTTCTGGATGGGCCATAACGAGGCCAGCGACCAGTACAACTCCAACGCGCCCATCGCCGTCTTCTGCAAGCAATGGGATTGGACGTTCACATCCGGCCAGAGCGTCAAGCGTTCGATGGGAGTTTTCAACGACACGCAGTATGACAAGGCGAGCACGTTCAAGTGGGAACTGAAGGTTGGGACTTCGGCACCGACGACCGGGAGCCGGACGTTCCAGCTTGCGCCGGGAACGCATGAGGAATTCGAGTTGACGCTGGAGATGCCGAAGGTGACCGGCCGGCAGGAAGGCCAGTGGCAGTTGAAACTCTTGGCCGACAATCAGCAGGTCTTCAGCGATTCCAAGGCGGTCTCGGTATTGAATGCCGCCGGCAAGCCGGCCAATGCCGCGGCGCTGGGCGAAAAGGAATTGCTCGTCTTCGATCCCGCCGGCTCCGTGGCGGCCTATCTCAAGCAGCGCGAGGTTGCCTTCACGCCGCTGGCCGACCTGAAGAATCTCCCGGACTCAGGCAGGGTCCTGATCATCGGCAAGGATGCCCTCGATGCATCCGATAGCACCTCGACGAAGCTCCAGCTCTTCGCATCCCCTGGCCGAACTGTCATCGTGCTCGAACAGAAGAATCCCGTGAAATACCAGGGCCTGCCGGCCGACATGGAGCCGGCCGCTAACGAGGGCCGCACCGCCTTCATCGAGGACATGGATCATCCCGTCATGCAGTCGCTCAAGCAGAAGGATTTCTTCACCTGGGGCGACGACCAGGTTGTCTACCGCAACGCGTATCTCAAGCCCACGCGCGGCGGCAAGTCGCTCGTGCAGTGCCACGAGCGACTCGCCAACAGCGCAATGGCCGAGGTTCCCGTCGGAAATGGGCTGTTGCTGGTGAGTCAGCTCGTCATCGGGGAGAAGCTGGCGAGCAGCGCTGCCGCACAACAGCTTCTCTGGAACCTGATCTCCTACGGCGCTTCGTACAAGCTCGAGTATCGCCAGGTGGCGCTCTGCACGAAAGACGGCGAGCAACTGGCCAAGGTCGCGGATGCCATCGGTCTGCAATACGCGAAGGTTGACGATCCCATCGCCGCGCTCTCCAACGGCAAGAAGATCGCCGTGATCGCGGCGACGCCGGCCAACCTGAAGGCGATCGCATCCAACCTCGCGGCCGTGAAAGCCTTCACTGACGCCGGCGGTTGGATCTTCTTCAACGGCCTGGGGCCGGAGGGACTCCCCGACTACAACAACATCGTCGGCGTCGATCACATGATCCGGCCATTCCGGCTGGAGCGCGTCACATTCCCGGCCGTCCGCAATCCCCTCACCGCCGGTCTGACCACCGGCGACGTTGTCATGTCCTCCGGCAAGCGCATGTTTGCGTGGACCAGCGATGTGTTCCTCGCATCGGACGTGTTCAGCTTCGTCGTGGACTATGACGACATCGCCCCATTCGCGAAATTCCCCGAGTCCTCGCATTTCGGCTACGCCGACAGCGGCGACGACCACAACCCGCTGAACATGGTTAATGGCTTCGTGTCGGCCGACGGGTGGAAGTACATCTTCTCGATCCCCATCGGCAAAGGCGCGCGGACGGATTTCCCGCTCAGTTGGCCGAAGGAGCAGGAGATCGCCGAGATCGAGTGGGTCGGCAATGCATTCTACCACCTGATCACCAAGGTCGATCTGACCTTCGATGGCCGGAAGGACGACATTGTTTCGCTAAAGATCGCGCCGAATAACGAGCCCCAGACGCTGCCGATTTCTCCTGCGCAAGGCCAAGGAGCTGACGCTTAACATCAGCCAGTGGGACAAGGTGGCCAAGACCGATGTCATCGGCATCGACAACATCGCCATCAAAGCCAAACGCTCGCCCGAGTTCTACGCAACCGTCAAGCCTATGCTGAACATCGGCGCGATGATGCAGTACGTAAAGGGCCCCGGCGGCATCGTCCTCTGCAACGTGCTCTTCCAGGACCAGGAATCCGTCCCGGAGAACCTCAAGAAGAAGCGAGCCATTCTTTCGGCCATTCTTCGCAATCTCAAGGCGCCATTCGCCGGCGCCAAGACGATCATCGCCGGCGCGAAGAACCTGGAATACCGGCCGATCGACATCTCCAAGTTCGCCACGCAGTACCGCGACGAAAAGGGCTGGTTCGGCGAGAAGCAGTTCACCTTCAAGGACATGCCCACCGGCCGGCAGGTGCTCGGCGGGGTGCCGTTCGACATCTTCGAGTTCGCCACCTCACCGGTGCCGACGGTCATCATGCTTGAAGGGCGCGTGCCCGGGAAGATGCCGCGCGAAGTGAAGGGCATCCCCGTTGGCCAGAAAGCCGACGCGATCTTCTTCCTCCAGACTGCCCGCATCGAGCAGCGGATGAACCCCAACGAGATCAGGCAGAAGAAGCGATTCGAGACGCTGCGCTACGTCATCACATACGAGGATGGCCAGTCGGCCAATGTCCCCGTGTATGCTGAGATTGATATTGATGACTTCAAGCAGACCGAGCCGCGGGCGATCCCCGGCGCCAGATCGCCTGGACTCGGAAATACGAAGGCACGGAGTTCTCCGCGGTGGCCTATTGCCAGCAGTGGAACAACCCGCGCCCGGATGCCGCGATCAAGAGCATCGATGTGGCGTACGGCGACCAGCGGCGCGGCGTGCCGGCGGTGATCGCGATTACGGCGGCGAGTGCCAGATGACGAGGTGACAAGGTGAGTGCTCGAAATCCGCTATTCACTATCTACTATCCGCTATCTGCTATCTACTACCAGACACCATGCCCGATCTTTCCGTCAACCTCGCCGGCCTGAAGCTCGCCAACCCCACGCTTACCTGCTCCGGCACGTGCGGCTATGCCTTCGAGTACGCCGATTTCATGGACATTTCCGCCCTCGGCGCATTCGTCACCAAGTCCATCACCCGCGAAGAGCGCAAGGGCAACCAGCCCGCGCGCGTGGTCGAGGTGCGCGCGGGGATGCTCAACGCCATCGGCCTGGCCAATGTCGGGCTCGATCGCTTCTTGGCGGAGAAGGTGCCGCTGCTGGAGAAGATGCCCTGTCCGGTGATCGTCAACGTGGCCGGCCATTCGCTGGAGGATTATGTCCACACTGTCTCGGCCATGGACGGCCTGCCGTGCGTCCAAGCCGTCGAGTTGAACGTCTCGTGCCCGAATGTGAAGGACGGCCTGACCTTCGGCACGAGCCCCCTCCGTCTGCGCGAACTCGTGTCCGAGGTGAAGAAGGCTCTGCGGCACAAGCCGCTGATCGTGAAGCTCTCGCCCAATGTCGAGGACATCACCGCCACGGCCAGGGCGGCCGTTGACGGCGGGGCGGACATCCTCTCGCTGGTCAACACGTTTACCGCGATGTCCATCGACGTATGGAAGCGAAAGCCCCGCCTGGCCAACGTCACCGGCGGCCTGTCCGGCCCGTGCATCAAGCCCATCGCGCTGCATCTCGTGCGGCGCGTATATCGCGCGGTGGCCAAATCGGCCGGCGTGCCGATCATCGGCATGGGCGGCATCCAGTTCTGGCAGGATGCGGTGGAGTTCATCCTCGCCGGCGCCAGCGCCGTCGCGATCGGCACATCGCTCTTTGTTCAACCCGCCACGCCCCAGAAGATCTGCGATGGCCTGCGCCAGTACATGGACAAGATGAAGGTGTCGCGACTCGATGAACTGGTGGGCACGCTGCAAGTGCCGCCCTGACGCTTGGAGTGCGGTGATTTATCGGCGCTTTGTTTTCGATAACTCGGAGGTCTCATGTTTCAGCAGTGGGTCATGGTGTTCGCGGTTCTGCTGGCTTGCACGGTCGGCTTCGCAGCCGATCCGGCCGACTTCTACGTCTCGCCAACCGGCAACGACCAGGCCAGCGGCAAGGCCGATGCGCCGTTCGCGACCATCGCTCGCGCACAGGAAGCCGTGCGGGCGATGCGCTCGGCGCAGCCAGATCGAAAGACGCCGGTTGTCGTTGCCGCCCGCGGCGGGCCGTACTATCTGGCAAAGACCATCGAACTCACCCCGGCCGATTCGGGCTCGGCCGACTCGCCAACGGTTTTCCAGGCCGACGGCGCCGACAAGCCGCTGTTCAGCGGCGGCGTTCGCATCACCGGCTGGAAGAAGGACCCTCAGGGGCGATGGACCGTCCAACTTCCGGATGTGGCGGCCGGGCAATGGAGCTTCGTGCAGCTCTTCGTCAATGGCGAGCGGCGTTTTCGGCCACGCCTGCCGAAGGATGGCTACTACATCATCGCCGACAAGATGGAGCCCACCGAGAAATTCGCCAAGAAGGGCTATGACCGCTTCAAGTATGCCGGCGACGATATCCAGGCGACGTGGGCCAACCTCGGCGATGTCGAGGCTCAGGTGACGCACACCTGGACGATGTCGCGCTTCCGCATCGCATCCGTCGATCCGCAGCAGAAGGTCCTCACGTTCACCGGTGCGACCCGGCACCTTCAGCCGTGGGCGTCGATGCCCAAGGGCAACCGCTACCTGATTGAGAACGTCAAGGAGGCACTGGGCAAACCGGGCGAATGGTATCTTGACCGCCCGACCGGCGTGCTGACCTACATTCCCATGCCCGGCGAGGACATCGACAAGGCCGAGGTAATCGCGCCGAGGATCGAGACGCTCGTGCAGTTCACCGGCGATGTCGCCAACAAGAAGTGGGTTAGCCACGTCGTGCTGCGCGGCCTGAGCTTCGCCCACGGCAACTGGGTCACGCCTCCGGAGGGCAACAGCTTCGCCCAGGCCGAGGTGCAGCTTGGCGGAGCCATCGCCATGGCCGGCGCGCGCACTGCGCCATCGAAAAGTGCATCGTGCGCTCGGTGGGCATCTACGCCATCGACATTGGCGCGGCCTGCCAGCGTAATCGCGTCGAAAGCTGCGAGCTGACCGACACCGGCGCCGGTGGCGTGAAGATTGGGCTGATGCGCAATGAGACGAACGAGGATCTCATCAGCAGCCACCAGGTTGTCCGCGACAACCTCATCGCCCACGGCGGGCGACTGCATCCGGCGGCCGTCGGCGTGTGGATCGGTCATTCGCCGTACAACCGCATCGTGTACAACGATATCTACGACTATTACTACACAGGCATCTCAGTCGGCTGGAGCTGGGGATACGCGCCGTGCGGCTCGCACCACAACACGATCGCGTACAACCATATCTACCTGCTCGGCCAGGGCGTGCTCAGCGACATGGGCGGCATCTACACGCTGGGCCTGTGCCCCGGTTCGGTGCTGGATCACAACCTGATCCACGACGTTGACGCCTACAGCTACGGCGGGTGGGGCATCTATTACGACGAGGGCACCACCGGCATGGTGGCCGAGAACAACATCGTCTACCGCACCAAGACCGGCGGGTTCCACCAGCACTACGGCAAGGAGAACGTGGTCCGCAACTGCATCTTCGCCTTCGCGCTGAAGGACCAGCTCCAGCGCACGCGCCCCGAAGAGCACCTGTCGTTCACGTTCGAGCGCAGCATCGTCTACTGGAAGGGCGGGCCGCTGCTGGGCTCCAACTGGTCGGGCAACAACTACAAGATGAAGGGCAACCTCTACTGGCGCACGGACGGCCAGCCGATCGATTTCTTCAAGATGAAGCTCGACGCCTGGCAGGCCAAGGGCCAGGACACCGACAGCGTCATCGCCGACCCGATGTTCGTCGATCCGGAACACGGCGATTTCACACTGAAGGCGGGCTCGCCCGCGGAGAAGATCGGCTTCGTACCGATCGACACGAGCAAGATCGGCCGGCTGACCAAGAGCCCGGCCGACAAGATGCCGCCGCCGGCGTTTCCGACGCAGGTGAGTAAGTGAGTGCCGCCGGTGCCCTCACAGGCGGTCCTCCGGCTACATCCACGGTCCGCCAGTGAGGGCACTGGCGGCACGTTCATGCTCCCGCCTTCTTTCTGTTGGCCCGCTGAGCCTTGGGGATTTTCGGTGACTTCTGCCAGAGTGGCGGGATGAGCTGGCTGTCCCACGCCTCATATGCGGCCGTCAGCTCGCGCACGACCTGCGGATGCTTTGCCGCCACGTCGTTCTTCTCGCCAATGTCGGCCGAGAGGTCAAAGAGCTGCCAGCCGGTGCCGGCCATGCGCAGCAGCTTCCATTTGCCCCTGCGCACGGCTGCCTGCGGGCCGAATCGCCAGTAGAGCAGCTCGTGCGGCGGGCGGTTCGACTGGCCGCGCAGCAGCGGCAGCAGGTCCACGCCATCCAGCGCCGCCTTGGGAGGCGCAGCGCCGGCCGCCGCGATCGCAGTGGGGAAAATGTCCAGCGAGATGGCCGGATGTTCGCACATGGCCGGCGCGAACTGGCCTTTCCACTGGACAATGCAGGGGGTGCGGATCCCGCCCTCCAGCACCTGCCCTTTGTAGCCGCTGAGCGGCGTGTTGCGCGACGTGGTGGTGAGCGTCGGCCCGCCATTATCGCTGATGAAGAAGATCAGCGTGTTTTCCTCTATGCCGTGACGGCGCAGCGCTGCCAGCACCGCGCCGACGCCGTCATCCATCGCGGCCAGCATGGCCGCGAAAATGTGGCGCTTGTTGTCGGCGATGTTCGCGAATCGCTGCATGTACTTCTCGGGCGGGCGCTGCATCGGCATGTGCTCGGCGTTATAGGTCAGGTAGAGGAAGAAGCTCTCCTTGTTGTGCCGGTCGATATACGCCACCGCCTCGCGCGTGAAGGCGTCGGTCAGGTACTGCGTCTCTTCGATTGGCTCGGTTCCGCGCATGATCGGGTTGTTGCCGCCGATGCCCGAGTCGTAGTACGGATGCGCCCCGCCGAGGAATCCGAAATATTCGTCGAACCCGCGTTTGACGGGATGATGCGCGCCAGCGCCAAGGTGCCACTTGCCCACCATGCCCGTGGCATATCCGGCGGCCTTGAGCTGGTCGGCCAGGGTGCGCTCGGCGAGCGGCAGGCCGAAAGTCGCATTGGTGAACTGCGCCGGGCCGGGGTTGAACTCGTGCCCGAATCTCTGCTGATACCGGCCAGTCATTATCCCCGCGGCGTGGGGCTGCAGACGGGGCAGCTCACGTGGCCATCCGTGAACCGCACGCCATTGGCGGCCAGAGAATCGACATTCGGCGTGCGGATGTCGGTTGCGCCCTGACAACCGAGATCGGCGTAGCCCAGATCATCGGCGACGATCACGATGATGTTGGGGCGCTTGGCCGCGACATCGGCGGCAGGCGACTCGCGGCCTCGCAAGGCGAGCGACATCGCGCCGGCGCCGAGGATCTGGAGGAACTGTTGACGGCCGAGAGAGGTGGATTGGATCATGGGTTGCTCCATCTATCTCAACGCCGCGGGAGCGGTTTTGTTTGTGCCACGAGCGGCTGTTCGGCTAAGATTGGTGGAAAGGCACTGCCATGAAGTTCATGATTGAGATGGAGCAGGAAGAGGATGGGCGCTGGATCGCCGAAGTTCCCCAGTTGCCCGGCGTCATGGTGTATGGCAAGACGCGGCAGGACGCGATTTCGCGGGTGCAGGCGCTGGCGCTGCGTGTGCTGGCAGACCGAATTGAGCACAGCGAACAGGTTCCGTAGCCGACTGCCGCCTCGCCTTCACAGCAGATTGGGTGGCATGCTCACGCCGGCCGCGAGAGATCCTCATTTGCCGGTGGAGGTTGGATTCGGCCGGCGTGGGCATGCTCGTCCGATACTCGCGCGACGCACAGCATGCCCACGCCCGGCCGGCAGACTCACACTGCGAATCAGCATCACCCGCGCCGGGCGTGAGCATGCCACCCAAGGCCGTCTACCGCTCCGCTCTCACTGTCACCAATCCCGATCCCGGCACATCGAACGACTCCATCGATCTTCGCGCCCTTCTTCTCGCCAATGTCACTGGCATAGAGCGCCACGTTCCCTGCGGCGAAACTCAGCTTCACCTTCTCCGCCTTGCCCGAAGCGCCATACAGCCGCACGATCCAGCCCTTGCCGTCGTCGGCCGGTTTCAGGCACGTGACGATCACGCCCGCTCCTTCCACCGTCAGCGCCGGTCTCTCCATCGCCGGCCCGCGCGCCGCCGACACGATCATCGGCTGGCTGGCGCCGATGCCGAATCGCTGCGCCTCGACCGCGTCGTACTTGCCGTGTGGCCGAAGGCTGAAGCGAAAGACCGTCGGGCCATCCTGGTCGGCCTTGTAGTTGGTGTGCCAGTGATTGTTCATTACCCAGCAGTAGAGCGTCTGCGATCGCTCGATGTGCTCGATCCATGCCTTGGGGTTGGTCTGTGAGCCCAGCAGGTTGGCCGTCAGGCCGCCCATCTCCACCAGCGGGGCATCGATCGTCGCCCAGGTGACGCCGAGGTTGTCGTTGGAAATGTCCACCCAGCGCTGGATCGTGAACCAGTTCTTGCAGCGCCGGGGATCTGGTCCAACTCCGGCCGAACCACCGCGTAAGGCACATCCATGCGCGTCACGCCGCCGGGCACGTTCAGCGCGAAGCCGATGTGAACGCCTTCTTTCTGGCGGATCGGTTTCTTGTCCACGATGTCGATGATGTCGACGCGATCCAGACCATCGACCAGGCGCACCTCGCGGCTGAGGTTGTTGCAGCCGGGAGCATCCGATTCGACGAGGAGCGACGCTACCAGCGGCCCGCTCTCCTTCACCACGATCTTCACCGGCCCGTTGGCCTGCGCATCCTTGGGATTGGTTCCCGGCAGATAGAGGTAGCCGTTGATTCCCACCGGATTGCGGCCGTCGACCATCTCGGCATCGCTGCCGGCCTTCTTGAGGCTGACGATTGCGCCGGTCTTCTCATCGATGCGAATCGTGAACTCGCCGCTGGTAATCGTCGCGCCATCGGCCTTCGCTTTTCCCGTCGCGGCCTTCCCCGCCGTGATCGAGTATCGCTTCGCGCCGAACGCGGGCACGTTCTTCGCCACGAAAGCCAGCTCACCCGACGACAGCCGTTGCGATGGCGCCGCTGCCCCCGAGCCATCTTTCACGATATCCCCGGCCGCGCTCAGTTCCTTGGGCACCATCACCAGGTCGGTTCGTGGCCAGGATGACGTGTTGAACACGTCAATCGAGTTCTCAACGGCAGCCGCAGTGCCGATGGCCTGGTCCAGCAGGTTCCGCGACTGCTTCTCGGCATCGAGCGCATACGCCTGCTTGATCGCCCATTGTGATTTCACGAACGGTGCATCCGGCTGGCTGATGCTGTTGTGCGCGCCCCACGTGTGCTCGTCATAGAGCACCACGTTGCGCCAGGCCGCGTAGAACTCGTCGGCCGGGTAGGCCCCGCCGCGCATCGCCAGCAGCGCCTCGGCCTGCGAGAGCCGCTCGGCGGCCGCGCGGTTGATCGCCGTCTCGCGCGGATGATGCCGCGCCATCTTCCCAGTACGGCGTGAAATCGCCGCTGAACTTGGGGATCTTGTCGCCGTGGCGCTGTTCCATATCGTGGAACATCTCGTCGGCCGTGGCGATCATGATCTTCGGGGTACGCGTGCTTCTCGTTCCATTCCTTCACCGACTGGCACAGCGACACGCCCGGCCCGGCGTTGTCGCCCAGGCAATAGCGAAGCTGAATCACGTCGTACGGATACTCGATCTGCTCGTAATGTTTGATCAGGTCCACGGCATTCCTGGCCGACTCCACCGCGCCAGTAACCGCGGTAGGGGACCCATACCAGGATTTTCGTGATGCCATCCGGTGCCACCCACCAGAACGGCTTGTCCTGCCAAGCGGCCAGCGTGTAGCCGATGCGGTCGCCGCCGTTGGGGCCAGCGGAGAGATATTTCACGCCGGCCTGCGCCAGCGCCGGCACGATGCCCCACGTGTAGCCGGGAACGTCGCTGATCATGGCCGCCTCGATCGGCACGCCGCTGCGCTTCGAGACCATCGTCGAGAACTTCACCAGCCGCGCCAGTTCCTCCGGCCGGCACAGGCCCGTCAGCTCATTGCCATACAGCGCATCCAGACCGATCCAGCCGGCCTTCACGGCATCGAGGAATTCCTTCTGCTTTTCCGGCGTGGCCTGCTTGAGATAGCCGTCCACGGCCCAGAGCACCTCGACGTTCCACTTGAACTGCGCTCCCCTGGGGTAGTCGGCCGTCTTTTTCGACGCCTCGATGGCCAGCTCGTAGTACTTCCACTGCAACTTCTCCACATCCGTCTGCACGTGCGTATAGCCGATGTCAACGTGCGAGTGCGGCAGGATGTAGATCGTCCACTTGCGCACCGGCTGAAGCGTGATCTTCTGCTGGGCGATGACCTTGCCACCCACTTCGACGGTGATGTCAGATTCGGTGGGCTTCTCCACCGGCGCGACGGCCGCCTCGACCTCGCTGCGGCCCGGGCGAAGCTGCGGCTTGGCAATCTCGGCGCCGTTGAGCTTGACGACGGCATCGGCCTCCTCGCCGAAATGGCGCACGCTGATGCTCACCGTTTGGAGGAGCTTGCCATCCTTCTCCACCAGCACCGGCTCATTGCTAATGGCCGACACGACGGTTCCGCGCCCTGGTCAAGCTGCGCCCCCGGTGCTTCCATCATAACGCAATCGTAGAGGATCCAGCTACCCGACAGCGTCGTGATGCCGATCTCGTTGAGCCCAGTCTTGAGCTGCGATGCGGGCACGGCGATCTCGACACGGTGCGGCTTGCCGTTGGCCGGCTCGCCCATGACGGAGGCATCGCCGCCGCCGGGCGGCATTTGGCGCCGCGAGGACTTGCCGTTGATGTCGATCCGCAATTCCGGCGGCGTGAGCTTCTGCGTGTCCACGAGGTCAACCGTGAGCTTGCAATCCTCACTCGGCGCATTCTTCAGCGCGAAGAGGATGGTGAACGTGTGTGGCCGCGAGCCCGCCCAGCCATCCGCCGGGCCGGGATGAACATACGGCCAGTCGCGTTTCGCATCCGATTGCCCGACGACAAAGCAGCCATCCTCCTTGAAGTTCGCATACCCGCCTGGCGCGAGGGCGAACTCACGATTGTCCTTGTCGGCTTTGCCGATCTGCCAGAGCGGATCGGCCGCGACAGCGGATGAGATGGCAAAGAGCACGCAGAGAAGCGAAGGTCGAAGTGTCATAGAACCTCCTGCGAGGATTATCCACATCGCGGGCGGTTTGTCAGGCGTCGTCCGTGGTCACTTGTCCGTTGTCCGTGGTTCGGCCAGTGGTCCGTTGGTCAGTGGGGATGCGTTGAGGTGGTTTTACCGGCTCGTTTGCGATCCGTGTCGTGCTCGCGCGAGTACCGGAACAGGTCGCATGCGAGCCGGGAGCCTCTTCGACAGTCGATGCCGCGACGGCGGCGGGCGGGATGGGAATGGCTTCGTTTCGCAGGGGAGGGTGCGCGGGAGAGGGAGTCGGATCTGCAAGCCCCGGCGCGGCGGGAGGTTGTGGGCTTGGGGCGGGAAGATGTGTGGGTTCGATCGGCGGGGGATCAGCTTCACCACGGAGGCACGGAGACACGGAAGAAGGGTCTGGGGTCTGGGGTCTAGGGTCGGGGATTTCGGATTTCAGGATTTCAGATTTCAAAGGCGGAGGGTTGCCGTCGTCCTGATAGTCGGCGTCGGAGTGATCCTCAAGGCGGGCGTGGTCGGCGGGGTGCAGTTCCTCATCGGAATAGGGCGTGGTGGGGACTTGTTTCTGGACGTAGAAGAAGCGCGTGATGAGCTGGCGAAGCTCGCGGTGCATGCCCTGCTCGTAGCGATTCAGGAGGATGAAGCCGTTGTGGGGATCATCGGAGAAGCGGTGGGCGAGGATGCGGCAGGGGTCGGGCGGGGCTGGTCGATTGGCGCAACGGGTGAGCGGCTGGCGTGCCGCGGGCGCGGCCTTTGCTGGAGGTCAACGGTCCCATGGGCAATGGCCGTTGATTTCCGACGCCTGATCCGCCGAACTCCGACCGCGCGGGGTGCGCCAGCGCCGGAATAATTATTTACGTCGTGCGCCGTGAAGAAAGGTCCTGGAGTCTTGCGGGTGAAAGTCCCGCCCGGGAGATAGTCACTGCACCCGGTAGCAATCGAGACAGCCGCGCGGGCAACCAGACGGTTGAAGCTCTCGATGGAAAGGGCTGTTTCAGCAGCTCCGCGAGCATGCGGGCCGTAACGTGAGTGAACGCCGAGCAGGCCTCGAAAAGATTAATGCGGAAGCCGACCCAGCGACGTAATGGGGAAGGCCGCCGCCATCGGGTCGCCAGAGCGGCATGATGCCGACCAGTGACGAGGGCCCGAGGGTTCCGCCGGGGTAGTGGCGACGGCACGCAGGCACAGACGCCAGCGGCAACACGGGAAGTCCCAGCGATGAGGGCGCAGGCGGCCCTCAACCGGCGGGATCGCGAGGGCATGGGCCGGGTCGTGTGGGATGACGGAGAGGCTCGTAGTACCGAGGAAGCGGGTAACGACCGCCGAGGGAAGGAGCCTTGGTTGAAGGAGCGACGGAAGAAGCGCCAAGGACACACGAGGACGACTGCCTCTCCAAGGGCTAACACCTCACCTTGTGCCAGGCGACGCGGAAACCGTTGGACAGGCTGGCGAAGGATCGGGAGGTTTTCCCGGTCCGTGTGCCCGCTGTGGTCAAGTCCTTCTCCGAGAGCCGGATGCGGGAAATCCGGTGAGTCCGGTTCGATGAGCGGGACGTGGAAACGGAGCATGGTTGGGCTCGTGAGGCACCGGCAGACGAAAGGGCCGGAAACGGATAGGCTCAACCTAAACCACCGCGCCACGTCTCGACTCTACCCGTTTTCCGAATTGTCCCCTTTTCCGAACCCTTTTCCGAATTTGAGGTGATTCCTGTTGACCAGCCAACGCTCGACGTGGCCAGTGAAATGTACCGGCGGCGGGCGGACAAGGAATGGTCGCTCACGGACTGCACCTCCTTCGTCCTGATGGGCCGGCGCGGCGTGACAGAGGCTTTGACGGCCGACCACCATTTCGAGCAGGCGGGGTTCGTGGCGCTCCTGAAGTAAGCGGTGGTCCGAAACGCCGCCGGGGAGTCTTCTGGCGCATCGACGGTCCTCGCGCGGCGGCGTTGCGGACCCTGCGCTTCACCACCCCGTGGGGATGTTCAGGTGCCCGGGCGGAGTGCGCGACAGGTCGTTGGTGATGAACACGCGGTCGATGGTGGCGGCCGTCTTGTTGCTGATCTGGAGCGTGTGCCTGCCCGGCGCCAGGTCGAATCGCCCCCATTGGTCGTAAGTGAGCCATGGCTCGTCGGCCAGGCCGTCCATCGTGCCCACCCACGAGCCGCCGGCTTTGCCATCCACCTTCACATCGATGTAGCTGCCGCCGGCGCGGGCCGGTTTCCTCAGCCGGAGGAACACGGCATAGGTCCCCTGCGCCGGCGCGTCGAATGCGAGCAATTCGGCAAAGTCCTTCTCGATTGTGATCGGCTGGATCGCGGGCATGTCGATCGGGACGACCGCACTGGCCGGGCCTTCGTTGCCGAATCGATCGACTCCGGCGATGCGATAGTAGAGGCGGCGGCCGGGTTTCAGGCCCCAGTCGATGAGTTCGGGGCGATCCGGCGAGCCAATGAGCGTGGACTGCGACGGCGCGAAACGATCATCGTCGCCGCAATAGACGTTGTAGTAATGTGCGTTTGTCACGGCCGGCCAGGTGAGCCTGGCGACATACGGCGAGGTTGGCTGGGCTTTGGTGGGCTGCACCTGCGGCACGTCGGGCCGAATGATGTGCATTGCGCCTTGGCCGGGTCGAAATCGGGATCATCCGCGAGCACAAGGCTGTCGAGGGCGCTGCCATAGGTCGAACTGGCGATCTCCAGTTGGCCGGTGTTGGCGACGAGAAAGGGTTTGTCGGCGCAGATCCAGGTCCAGGCGTTGCCGGGCGGGGCCTTGACCGCAGTCGATGATGATCCGGAAGAGAGGACGAATTGCGCCCGGCCTCGCCTTTGACCCTCGCCCACAGCCTGCACGGCCCGCCGATCGCGCGCTGGGCCGGCGTCAGGGCGAGCGTGGCCTTGCCAGTGCCATCCTTCTTGCGCATCCAGATGTAGTGCAGATCGCTGGCCAGGCCGCTGAACGCCACCCACATCGCGCTGTTGAGCTTCGCGTCATCCGGCTCGATGTAGATTCGCCGCGACGTCGGCTTACCAACGACGATCTCGTCGCTCAGCGGGCTTTCCAGGCCGCTGTGCTCGATGGCGGCCACGGCGTAGTAGCGGCTGTTGCCGTCGCGCGAAGCGTTGTCGAACGAAGGACGTGCCGCTGATCGGTTGGGTCGTGATGGGCCGGTATTCGATCCCGCTCCTGTCACTGCGATACAGGTGATATCCGGCGATCTCGGCGTGATGCCGCGGCGCTGTCCAGGCGAGCTTGACGCCTTCAGTCGTCTCGCTGGCCGACAGGTCCGTCGGGCGCTGCGGCAACCGGGCCACCACGCTGAAGATGTTGACCGCTCCCAGGAAGTTGGAGTTGAACAGGACCTTGGTGCCATCGGGGCTGGCGTTGGGATTGTCCAGGCATTGCCCGCGCTGCAGTGCCGTGTGGCAGACGCGATAGCGGTTGGCCACCGCGTCGTCGGCGACCTCGCAGCGCGCGGCGAAAATCTCCGATATGGCCGGCCGATGCACGATCCGCGTGTGATAGGCCCACGGTTCGTCTTTGGGCCACCACGTCGAGTAGCCGTTGGCGTCGGCCGGGTCGTCGTAGTATTCGACACCCTCGGCGTGGAACAGATATCGCCTGGGGCCCCAGGTATTGCCCTCGACCATGGTGATGTAGCCCTCGCAGTGGACGCCGCGGTCGATGCCGAAGTCGCCGTGGTTCCAGTCGAACTGCACCGGGACTTTCACGCGGTTGGCGCCATCGAAATCGCACTGGACGAAGCCCTCGTCGCGGAACTTGCCCTCGTACCAGAAGAGAATCTTCCGCTGCGTGGGATGAAAGTGATAGCTGTCGTGAATGGCTTCAGGGATGGGGATTTCGTATTGCTCCTTGCCGTCGGCCGATGCGGTCCACAGGCCCTTGCCGCCTTTGGAAAGGTCGGAGCGGCTCATCAGGTATTTGCCATCCGGCGAAATCTTCAGATGCCAGTTGCGGTCGCCCTCGTGGACGACGTGGTGGGTCTTGCCGGTCCCCAGATCGAAGGCGATCACCTTGCGATCGCTGTCGGTCATCGCGTAACAGATATTCGGGTCGCTCGGCGAGCAGACCTCGCCGCGAACCATCGGGTAGTCGCGGAAGACATTGCGCAGGCCGGTGCCATCGGCGTTCATGGCCATCGGCCCGTGCGTGGCGGTGGAGCCTTCCCACATGCCCGGCCGGCGGCGGAAGACAATCGTCCGGCCGTCGGCGCTCCAGTTGCCCTGGAAATACGAGAGCTGGTCGGCCCAGCGGTCGTTGGTCATGCGCATGATGACCGCCCCGGTATCGGTGTCGCGGAAGATCGTTCGCTCGGTGCGCCAGACGCCGGGACTGGTTGACAGTTCCTGGTACGGCTTGACGCTAAAGCGATTCGCGAGAACGACCAGGCCCTGAACGCCGCGGGTGCCGTCCTCACGATCGAGCGTGTATCGCCCGGAACCATCAAACGGCCGATATGCCTCGAACCGGCCGCGCAGCTCGGCCGGACTGACTGCGGCTGCCGGCGCTGAACCGGGAGCAGCACCGGCCGATGTGCTCGCGGCTACCGAGCAGGCCAGACACGCCACCGGGGACCACAACCATCGGCTGACCGCTCCGAGCATCGATGCCTCCTTCACAAATCAACGCGCATGGGCGAAGGCCGCGACCGTGCGCCGATCACGTCATAAGCCCGGAGGGGTGAGAGGTCAATCTGCTGGATGGGCGGGATGGGCGGGTGTCCGTTGCGTCAACGCGCATGCCCACGCCGGCCGATCAGGCCCACTCACATAAGGACGTCGCTGCCGGCCGGCGTGGGCATGGCACTCATCGCAGTCAGCTCATTCCAACTTGCACCCTCCCCTGCGCCTGCTGCCGCCGCAGTGGCTTGTAGCGCTGCGCATTTGGGCTTATTCTGTCCCGACTACAACCATGAAAGACGTCGCCCACCAACAGTGCATTAACCCATCCTGTGCGGCCGTTTACGCCGTCGACGAGATCCACGTCGCGTGCGAGAAATGCGGCGCGCACTGCTCGACGTGCGCTACGACTGGGACCGCCTGCCCGTGCCACGTTCGCTGACGTTCTTCGAGCATCGCTGGTCAACCAAGGGCACGGGGTTGGAAGGACGGCTGGATTTCTCGGGTGTGTGGCGGTTCCGCGAGCTGCTGCCGTTTTACCGAAGCGACGACCAGATCGTAACCATCGGCGAGGGCCGGACGGTGCTTCAGCGGGCTGATCTGCTGGCCAGACAATTGAAGATGAAGAGCGGCAAGCTGCTTCTGCAATACGAGGGGCTCAACCCCAGCGGCAGCTTTAAGGACAATGGGATGACGGCCGCTTTTACGCACGCGCGGATGGTGGGAGCCAAGCGCGTGGCGTGCGCGTCAACCGGCAACACCAGCGCCTCGCTGGCGATGTTCGCGAGCCTGGCCGAGATGCGGGGCGTGGTGTTCATCGGAACGGGGAAAATCTCCTTCGGCAAGCTGTCGCAGGCGCTGGACTACGGCGCGCTGACGCTGCAGATCAAGGGCGACTTTGATGCGTGCCTGCGGCGAATCCGGCAGATCGCGCTCGACCCGAAGATGGGCATCTACCTTATGAATTCGGTGAACCCGTTCCGACTCGAAGGGCAGAAGGCGATCATGTATCGCATCCTCGAGGCGCTGGACTGGCAGCCGCCCGACTGGATCATCGTGCCGGGCGGGAACCTGGGGAATTGTTCGGCGTTTGGCAAGGCGTTCATGGAGATGAAGGAACTGGGACTGGTGAAGAAGATTCCCCGGCTGGCAATCATCAACGCCACCGGCGCCAACACGCTTAACGAGCTGGTTTCCCGCCGGAACATGAGATGGAACGGCGGCAACTACGACGCCACGATCTCGCAGAAGCTCTATGCGTCGATGGATGAATCCGACTATCACCCGCACACGGTGGCCAGCGCCATCGAGATTTCCCGGCCGGTGAACCTGCCCAAGGCGCTGCGGCGCTGGAGGTCATGAACGGCGTGACGCGCGAGGTGAGCGATGAGGAGATCCTGGAGCACCGCGCGATGGTGGCGCGGTGCGGCTTCGGCTGCGAGCCGGCCAGCGCCGCCAGCGTGGCGGGGCTGGATGCGCTGCTGGCGGAAGGCGTGATCTCGCCGGAGGAGCAGGTGGTGTGCGTGCTGACCGGCCATGAGCTGAAGGACCCTAACGTGACGGTGAAATACCACACGGGCGTGGACATGAAGAGCGTGCAGGATATGGCGCCGCGGACATCGCCCACGGGCAAGCTGGCCAATCAGCCGGTGCAGGTGGAGGATGATCTGAACGCGATCATCAAGGCGCTGGGGATTTGAGTGCCGCCAGTGCCCTCACTGGCGGTTCCGGCAGCCCGCGCAGACCGCCAGTGAGGGCACTGGCGGCACTGAGCGGAAGGAAGCGTTATGATTGACATTGCCGTTACAGGCGCCGCCGGACGGATGGGGCAGCGACTCATCGCGCTGGCCAAGCAGGACGGGGGATTCAACATCGTCGGCGCCATCGAGCGGCCGGACCATCTGGAGCAGGCGCGGGATGCGGGCGAGGTCGCGGGCGTCGAGCCGATTGGCGTGCCGATCACCTATGACCTTCGGCGCACGCCACGGGTGCTGATCGATTTCACATCGCCGGCGTCAACGCGGCACTGGCTGAAGACCTGCCGCGACCGGGGGATCGCGATGCTCATCGGGACGACGGGATTGCAGGCCGCCGATCACGCCTCGATCGATCAGGCGACCGCCGACATCGCCATCCTGCAGTCGCCGACCATGGCGATGGGAGTGGCGGTGCTGATGAAGATCGCGGCGGAGGTGGCCAAGTCGTTGGGGGCGGATTACGACATCGAAATCGTCGAGGCGCATCATCGATTCAAGAAGGATGCGCCATCGGGAACGGCGCTGGCCGTGGCGGACTCGATACTGAAGGCCATGGGCAAGACGCGCGAGGCGCTGGTGTTTGGCCGGGAGGGCGAGTGCCCTCGAAAGCCCGGCGAGATCGGCATGCACGCGCTGCGTATGGGCGATGAAGTCGGGCGGCACACCGCGATCTTCGCGGCGCTGGGCGAGAGGCTGGAACTAACGCACCTGGCGACGAACCGCGACACGTTCGTGCGCGGAGCACTGCGCCGACCAAGTGGCTGGCCGAGCAGAAGCCGGGGCGATATGTGTTGGCGGATGTGCTGGGGATATGAGCAGCTACTTCATGCGGTAGATTCCGGGCGGCACGCTCTTGAATGCGCCATCGGCATCGCGGCGGATGACGGCGCCATTGATCTCCTCGACGAGTCTTGTGATCGTATCCCAGGGCGCAGGCAGATGAATGTCGCGCCGGCCATCGCCGGTCTCGGGCACGGGCACAACCAGCAGATCGCCGAGAATGGACAGATCACCGGGCACGTGGGTCCATGCATCGCGGCCGCCCTTCTCACGCAAGAGCCGGGCCATGTACTTGTTGCGTGGTGCTGCATCGGGGCGGGGATCCATCGTGCAGAAGCCGGATGACGGGCAGAAGCGCGGGCCCTGGTCGAGCACCATTCGCTTAGGCGCGTGCTGGTTGAGCTGGAGAAGGAAGTCGCGCGGGCCCCAGCCGTCGATGGCGCGCTTGGGGTCGTGGTTGATGGAGAAGACGTTGACGGGGGCATCGAGCGTGGCGCCTTCGCCGAGCAGGATGGCATCGGGATCGCACTCTTTGACGCACGCGTAGACTTCCTGGATGAATCGGATCGCCATGCGGTTGGTGTCGCCGGGGTAGCGCATGAAGGATCGCGGCCGGAAATCAGGGGAGAATGCCCAGGTGAGACAATCGAGGAAGATGCCTTTGCAGCGGCACTGCCTGATGTAGAAGCGGATCCACTTTTTCGTATATTCGATATAGCCGGGGTGGCCGGGGTTGATCTGCGTCAGGCCGCCGCCGTCGACGCTGCCCCAGGAGGCGGATGGCCGGCCGTCGATGCCGCGGATGAACCAGTTGTCGTCGATATCGCCGCCCCCTCCGTAGAGCAGGCCGGCATGACTCATCCAGACGAGCAGCGGAACGCCGCGCTCGGCGATGCGGTGGCACATGCGCACGAATTCGTCGATGCTGCCGTGGTTGGGGTCGGGCTCGTAGCCGAGCGGCGTGGTTCCGCTCATGACCGGACGGTTGGTGACGAGGCAGTAGCCGATGCCGGTGACTTCGCCGCTGTCGAGGCGTTTCTCCCAGTAATCGGCCTGCGCAGTCCATGTCGGCTGATTGTTCCAGGCAAGGCCCTCGCCCCAGAGCGTCTTGTGTACCCACTCAGGGGGTTCCTGGTAATAGAACGTCGCATAGTCGCCAAGCCACGACATCATTTCAGCGCGGGTGCGGCCGTAGTAAATCTTGATCTCAGGGAGTTGGAGGACGTCGCCGAGGTTGAAGGGCGCGTGCAGCATGAAGTCGTAGGCGACACCGCGGCCGGCCGATTCGATGTTGAGCGCATACCCCACCTGCGGACGGCGGCAGGTGATGGCGAGCCAGTGTTCACTGGCAGCGTTATAGAAGAGGCCGCCGTGGATCACCATCGAACATGGGTAGGTCCGCCGCCAGATGTTCTGCAGGAACCGCTTGCAGGCCTCGGGCGTGTCGTGCTCGTAGCCGATATGTCCCCACTCGTCGGCGGGGCCGGACGAGTGCGAGGATGCGAAGATCATGCGGGTGTCGTCGCCCCAGAATCGCCAGTTCCAGTTGAGGATGGAGAACGTATCGACGTACAACGGCGCTTCGACCACGGGGCCGCCGGGCCCGGGCGTGGGGCAGGTCTGGTCGCAGAGCTCGCGGCGGATGAGGGTCTGGATGCCGAAGCAGGGGTGCTTGAGGTTCGGCCGGCCGCCCATGGTGCGCGCGAGCAGCAGCGCCCAGCCGGCCAGTTGATTGACGAAATGCTCTCCCTTGAGGTGCGCCAGCTTGCGCGTGGGGTCGTTGGGGTCAACGTGGGGGCGGAGCTTCAGCGGATGGCCGTTGACAAGCAGTTCGGAACTGCACGGGCGGTCCGCGTCGAGAAGCTGCTCGCCGTAGAGCATCACCGACCGCACCTGGCCGGTGGTTTCGTCGCAGAGGATTTGGAGGTCGTCGGGCATGATTCTTCTCAATGGTGGTATACCGCACTCGCGGCTCGCAAGCGAGCCGGTTAAACTGTGGACATGGCTATGATTCGCATCTTCGCGATCGTTCTCTTCTGCGCGGGTTGGGCTTTTTCGCAGCAGACACAGCCCACGAAGCCGAATGAGGTTTTCGATGAGATCAGCAAGTCGGGGCAGTACAAGCCGGCCGGCGAAATCAAGGACCTCATCGGGCAGGATCTGAGCAATTGGCGCCAGCCGATCGGCGACTGGATGCTGGTTGGGAAGGTGGAGATGGATGCTGCCAAGCCGACGGCACTCAAAGGCGCGGACGGGCAGGGCATCCTGCTCAACGGCAAGAACGGCCGGACGCGCGATCTGCTCACCGCTGTCCAGTTCGGCGACATCGCGGTGCATGTCGAGTTCATGATCCCGGGCAAGTCCAACTCGGGCGTGTACTTCATGGGCCGATATGAGCTGCAGGTCTACGACAGCTTCGGCGTGCTCAAGGACCAGTACCCAGGGATCGAATGCGGCGGTTTGTACCCGCGGTGGATGAACAACCACGAGGTCGAGGGGCACTCGCCGCGCGTCAACGCGAGCCTGCCGCCGGGGCAGTGGCAGTCGTTCGACGTGATCTTCGAGACGCCGCGGTTTGACGCCGACGGGAAGAAGACGGCCAACGCGAAATTCGTGAAGGTCGTTCACAATGGCATCGTGATCCATGAGAATGTCGAGAGAACCGGCCCCACGCGCGCGGCGGCGTTCAATGATGAGAAGCCCACCGGGCCGCTGATGTTCCAGGGCGATCACGGGCCGGTGGCGTACCGGAACCTGCGCGTGCTGGAACTGAAGCCCGACTGAAACCGCTCCGCAAATCCGCAATTCACAGTATTCACAGTTCGAAATCCATGAACACTCTCGGCGTTGGCATCATCGGGTTCGGTTTCATGGGCAAGACCCATGCGTTTGCGCATCGGGCGATCCCGTTCTTCTACGATCCGCCGCCGGCGCGAACACGGCTCGTGGCGGTGTGCCGGGCCAACGAGGCGCTGGCGGAAGAGGCGCGTGCCTTTGGCGGATTCGAGCGCATGGCGCAGCGCCAAGGAATTGATCGAATCGCCCGACGTTGACATCGTCCACATCTGCACGCCCAATATCGAGCACTTGGGTGCCTTGCGACTGGCGATGGCTGCGCAGAAGCATGTCTACGTGGACAAGCCGCTGGTGGCGTCGTTGAGTGAGACCGATGAGTTGCAGAAGCTGCTGCCCGCCTATCGCGGCGTGGCGCAGGTCGTACACCAGAACCGGTTCCTGCCGGCGATGCTGAAAGCCAGGCAGCTTGCCGAAGACGGCTTCCTGGGGCGCATCACCGGCTTCCGCGGCATGTACCTGCACAGCGGGAGCGTGGATGCATCGCGGCCGATGAGCTGGAAATTCCGCGCATCGGCCGGCGGCGGCGTGATCCGCAACCTCGGGGCGCACCTCCTCGATCTGCTGGCGTGGCTGATGGGGCCGTTTGCGTCGGTGCGATGTATCAGCCGGATCTGGGCCGATCAGCGTCCGTCGGCAGGCGGCGCCGAGAAGGTCGATACCGAAGATGCGGCCGTCATGCTCCTGCGATCGCGCGATGGTGCCATCGGCACGGCGGAAGTGAGCAAGCTCGCCACGGGCGCGGAGGATGAGCTGCGGCTGGAAATCCATGGCAACCGCGGCGCGATGCGATTCGACCTGATGCAGCCGAATTACCTGGAGGTCTATGACGCGCGGCTGCCGGAGGGCGAGTTTGGCGGGCGACGCGGCTGGCAGCAGATCGCAACAGTGGCGAAGTATCCGCCGCCCGGCGGCAAGTTCCCGCCGGGGAAGAACTCCGTCGGCTGGCTGCGCGGGCACGTTCACTGCCTGCACGAGTTCCTGCGCGCATCGCCGAGAACCGGCCCGGCAGCCCATCGCTGAGCGAGGGGATTGCCGTGCAGCGGGTGATGGAGGCGGCGATTCGCTCGGCGAAGACGGGAGGCAGCGAGGAGATAATGGGGTGAGGAGGTGAGGAGGTGAGGAGGTGAATACATCAGTGGCGCGACCTCTTCACCCTGTCAGAAGACTCCGCCGGTGAGGGCACCGGCGGCACAAAGCACCATCACCGCTGCGCGATCTCCTCGAAGGCCGATTCGGGATCGGCGCACATCCGTTCGCGCATCTGGAAAATGTCGCTGCCAATACTCTTGCCGCTCTGTCCCGTGATGAACAGTTTCACGACCGCGCAGTTTGTGTACTCGGGCATGGGCACGGCGATGAACGTGCCATCGAACTTGAAGGGCACATCCCGCGGTTCCCGATCGCCGGGGTACATCACGGCCGCCCGGCCGATGTCGTGGCCGCGGGTGACGCGCAGCAGGCAATAGGGTGTCTTGCCCCATCGGACCTGATCGCCCTGATCGATGTGCTCGTTGATGATGCCGGCGATGTAGCCATCATCGACAGTATACAGCTTTCCGCGCGAGCCCTTTGGTACGCGCATCGGATCGCGCTCGAAGCAGAACGCCCGCCGTTTGAACTGCGCGAAAAGCGGCAGATACCGCTGGTAAAGGGCAATGTTCTCATCCGTCCTCGACACGAGCGTCGGGTAGCAGCCGTTAACGACGCTGCGCCGGAGGAACTCATCGGCCGAGCGGGTCTTGTCGCCCCACATGTAGAACATCGGGCTTGCTATGGAAGCCCAGAAGAACTTCTCCTCGATCCTGTCGCCGTCGCCCTCCAGCAACTGGCCGTCGCAATAGCGCATCGAGCGGATGCTCATGGGCTTGTTGGCGAAGGATGTCTTGTTCAGCGGCCCCATGATACGCATCTTGATGAGGCGCTCGATGTCGTCGTAGGAGCGGTTCATGCTGTAGCACGGCCGGCCGTTGACCACCGTCACGCCGTCGTCGTGGGCGAAGTCGATCTCGTAGTGCCGGAAGCAGTCGAGGAAGAAGCCGGCGAGCTGGGGATACTCCTGGAAGATCTTTCGGGCCGACTTGATCATGAAGTTGCCGAAGGACCAGCGCGGGTCGGCGTTCATGTTGTGGCACATGTACCAGCCGCTGGGAAGGAAGTTTCCATCCTCATCCTTGCTGATCGAGTCCGGCCAATCCTTCTCCACGCGCGGGCGGAAGCCGTCGGTGTAATTGAAGTACCAGTGGCAGGCGATGCCGGCATCGGCCAGGATCTTCAGGCGGCGCTGGATGTCGACGCGGTGGTGATAGAGACGCTCGGGGTCGTCGATGCCCAGGAACTGCGCGACTTGCTCGTCGCTGTGTGTGTCCAGGAACGCCTGCACCTCGTGCGCGGTTACGGACGGCGAGCCACCTGTCGCGCTGGTTGACCAACTTGTGGTAGATGCACTCCCTGGTGTTGATCCGATGCCACTTGTCCTTGCCGCTCTGGAAGTAGTCGCAGTAATCCTGGAAATGGCCATGGACTTCGAGTGTCTTCAGGCCCATGGCGACAAGCTTCTCCACCTCGTCGGCATTCTGCACGCCGCCGCAGAGAAAGCAGCCCTCGCGGTCGTAGATGGCCGGATTGTACGGGTCGAAATACGGCTGCCATCGCCGGTAGACCTTGCCCAGGCCGCAGCGCCAGTCGCCCTCGTGGAACATGAGCATGATCTTCGTGCGCATCGGCCGATCGCGCACCAGGCCGATGTAGTAGTTCACGGCCTCCAGCACGGGGACGATTTTGGGGTCCTTGTGCATCGAGCCCCAGTTGAAGCATCGGTCGGCATTGTTGAAGACGAACTTGGCGGCCGGGACGTTGGCATCGATCGGCTCGAGCACGGAGAAGCCGACGTTCAGCCTGGGGTGAAAATGGCTGACCATTGGCAGGATGACTTCCTGATCGCTGACGTATGGCACCTGAACATACATGAGCTCGAACGGCGTCATGCCGTCGAAGGTGATCTCGCCGAACTTGCACGGCGCCCAGACGTTCCAGCCGGCGATCAGCGGCAGCATGAAGTAGACCCGCAGCGAGCGGTCGGCGACTTTGCGCACGGTCTTGGTGGCCTCGATCTCCCAATGGAAGGCATCCTCCTCCATCCTGAATGTGATCTGGACGATGAATGGCGCGCCCTGGTAGCGGCGGGTCAGCCGGATCGTGCCGCCGCGCTTGCTGGCTGAGAGCACTTTGAACGGCGTGCGATGATCGTCATACCAGCGGTCATCGTGCTCGTCGTAGATCCTCAGGCCCCCGGTGTAGCCGCTAATTCCGCCGCGCACTTGCGCAAAGAGATCGAGGCCGGTCTTCTTGAAGACCAGCGACCGGATGAAGCCCGTGCGCTGTTCGATGTCCATGCGGACGTCGGAGTTCTCGATCGGCCACGTCTTGGCCTTGGCTGAACGTGAAGAGCGGGTCTTGTGCATCGCGCTTGTCATGGGAGCCAGCTTCAGTTGACGAGGCGGAGCAGCGGCGGGACGCCGCTGCCACATTGTGGCAGAGCCGTCTCGGCTCTGTGCGGCCGCGTCTATGGCTGTGGGTCGGCCCACACCTGCTTCAGTGGTTTCCAGTTGAGTTCCCGGCCGCGCTGTGTGGGGCCGAGCGGCTCCTGCTCGTACTTCACCGCGCGGAGAAATGCCGGCCGGCCCTGGGCATCGCGCTTGATCGCCACCCGGCCATCGGGCGCGAAGTCGGTCATGCCGGCTGAATCATAACGTTTCCAGCCCGTGCAGACGCCCTGTTTATCGTACTGATACACGTCGCGCCAGGTCTTGGGCGGCGAAAGCTGCGTGTCGGCATAATACGCCTTGAAACTCGCCGACACCATGCCGGGATAGAGAACGGCCGAGAGCAGGTCGGCGTTGAAGCGGCGGATCAACATTGATTCATAGCTCGTAAACCCCTCGGCCGGCCGGACCGGGTGCAGCGTGAAGCTCTTGTCGTCAGTGGCCAGTCCGGTCGCGACCAGCCGCTTGATCGCGTTGGCGAGGGCGTTCTTGCGGGAAGCGTCTGTGGCGACGAGCGAATCGATGAGTTTCCGCCGATCGACGTAGAACGCTTGATTGCCGGCCAGTTTCGCGAGCGCGCCTTCCAGCACCGTCTTTGCCGGTGCGATGAGGCGTGGCTGCGGCTTGGCCAGCAGGTCATCACGCGCATCCTGCGCCTTCTTCACCGCATCGCCGGCCGACCTGGCCACGGCATCGAACTGCTTGCGCTGCTCGTCGGTGATCTTCTGCGTCGTTGCGGCCTTCTGCAGGGCCTGCGCGGTCTTCTGCTCGTCCTGAGCGGCCTTGAGCGCAGCCTGGGCGGCCTTGTAAGGCTCCGCGAGCTTGAGCAGGCCGGCCACATCATCCTTCGTCAGCGTCCGCTTCAGCAGGTCCATGGCCGGCGCGGGCGGCTCGGCGGCCAGCGCGTCGAAGAGCGCGGTCCAGTTGGCGACGGCCAGCTCCGTCTCGCCCATGCCGTAGCCGACCTCCAGGATGTTGCCTTGCTTATCGTACGTGCGAGCCTCGCTATCAAAGGCGACAAACGTGAAGAACGCCGGTGCCGACCAATAGACGCCGTTGCTCACAAACACGCCGATCTCCGCGCGATTGTTCCGAATATCCGAGCCCTCGGCCACGGGGCTGCGATCCGGGTATGCGATGGTGATTTGCGCCTGCGATTGGCTGTCATTGATGGGCTTGATATTGATGCGCGATGGATCGCCATGAAGCACGACCCATTTGTACGTGAGCGGCTTCTTGTTGACGTCGAAGCTGTCCTCGGCACTGAGCGTGACCTGCCGCCGCAGCGCTGAGCCGCGCCAGATGCGGGCGATGGCGCAGGGCGTGTCGGCCATGATTTCGCTGAAGCCCGCCGGCTCAAAGAAATCCCGGCCATTGACGGGCTTTTCCTCTTGGAGCACTTTGATCTGAACCATCGGAGGGATCGTCTCGGTGGTGATCGCGTGCGCCAGGTTCACCATCTTCAGGTCATCAACCCACGCACCCTCGAACACGGCCGGATGTGCCTTGCCGGTGAGGTATTCGTCGGCGCTCTTGAGGTGCTTGTTGGTCGAGCGCAGGATCAGTTGGATCGTGGGCATGAGCAGGCCGGTGTCGATCAGTTTCTTCTTCACCTCCGGCCGGAATGCCGCGAGGGTGAAGGCGACGGCCCGCATGAAGGGCTGGTCGGTGCCGGAAGAGCCAAGGGACGTGATCAGGTAAGGAGTGTTCGTCGGATAGACGTCGCCCCAACCCGGCGAGCCGATGCGGCTGGGCTTGTAGTCGAAATGCGCCGGGTACATGTAGAGGTTGTTGTGCGTGTACTGGCGGTAAAGGAACGGCAGCCCGCGCGGATTCGTGTAGTACATGCGGACGTTGCTGCCGCCGTTCTGGACGCCGGCAGAGGTCGAGGAATTGCCGAAGACCACTACGGGCCGGACGACATGGCTGGCGGCCCAATCCGCGCGAACGCGCAGTTCCTCTTCGGTGTAGGCGATCTTCTGAAGCTGCGGGTACGGCCGCATGTTCAGGCCGGAATGCTCGCGGTCGCGGTTGTCGTACCAGTCGCCGACATTGCCGGCGGCCGTGCCCTCGGCCCACCACTTGCGCAGCAGATCGCCGACAGGTGAGCGGTCGGTCGCGATGGGCTGAGTCGAGGGAAGTGTCGCCGGTTGGGATCGGGCCAAGCCGGCTGACAACGCCAGCGCCACCAGGAACGGCGTCAGTGCGCGGGTTTTGAGAACCATTGTTTCCTCATGTAGAGCGTCTTGCTTGAACTACATCCATAGCCCGCTGACGTGGAGGTGGATTCTGAAGGGGAAGCGTCAGCGCCCGGCTCTGCGCCGGGGCGGGCGCTGACGCTTCCGCTTCAGAAATAATGACTCACGGCAACACGCCCGGTGGAATCCCCATATCGGCCGCCTTCTTCTGCATTTCCTCGCGCAGCGTGTCGGCCGCCCGCACCTGCGCGGCATGCACTGCGGCGACGATGACATCCTCAAGCATCTCCGTGTCGGCAAGGTCGATCTTCGACTTGTCGATGCACAATTTCACCAGCTCCAGCCGGCCGTTGACTGTCGCCTGGACCATGCCGCCGCCAGCGTCGGCCGTGATACGCTTCAGCGCCATCTCCTCCTGGATCTGCTTCATCTGATCCTGCATTTGGCGGGCCTTCTGCATCAGCTCGCCGATATTGCCGAGATTCTTCAGTGCATCAAACATGCTGTTCCTTGTTATTCATCCGCCAGCCGCACCATTATAGCGCCAAGCTCGGAAATCAGGCTATGGATCAAGGGATCGCGCTCGAACTGGGCGGCCTGCTCGGGTGTCAATCGCGCGGGCATGGCCGGTGGTGGTGGAGACGGCGCTGCAGCGGCGCGAGGGGAAGGCTGAGGCTGTTGCGGTTGTGGCGCGGCCGGAGACGGCGCTGGAGCGGTCGGCGGTGCGGACGGGGCCACAGCGCCTTCCGTGATCTCGAACTTAACGCCGATGGCCCGGCCAAGCACGCTGGAGATCGCATCGCACACGAGTTCGCGCTTGCCATTGCGCTGGAGCATCTTGGCACAGAACTCGTCCTTGGCGGCATAGCGGATCACCGCCTGACCATCCTCGACGCCCGTCAACTGCCCCGCGGAGAGCAGCCCGTGCAGGGACGGCCCATGTTCGTGCATCACGCCCAGCAGCGCCCGCCAAACGCTGCCGAGATTGTTCGGATCGACGGGCTCGATGTTCGACTCGTCGGGAGCCGGTGGCGCCGAAGCGGGAGCGGGCTGCTGCTCGCGTGCCGGTGATGGACTGGCCGACTGCCGCAGCGTCTTGGCAAGGGATGGCCCTTCCCACACCTTCCCCGGCCGCGGCAGGTCGTCATCGTCTTCTTCGGACGTGGATGCCGCAGGCGCGATCGGCGCCGGCGCACTCGCAGCCACAGGCGCCACAGGAGCAGCGACGGCCGGCGCAGGGGTCAACTCAGGCTTTTTTTTTTGGGCGGGCACTGGGCCCGCGGAGACACCGCCGTCGACTCGCGCCAGCAGGTCGGCGATCGATGTGAACTGATCCGCCATCGCCAGCCGCACCAGCGTGGCGTCGAGCAGCGCCCGCCCGGCCTGGGTCTGCCTGAGCTGGCGCCGCAGGTCCTCCAGAATCGTGATGTCCTGCGCGAGCGTCGCCTGCTCGAACCGCTGCGCCTGTTTGCCCAGCTCTTCCAGCGATATGGCGGCCACCTCGACCAACGTCGAATCCGCGCCGCACGCGCGGATCACCAGGAGATTCCGCAGGTGATCGATCAGCGCAGCCAGCAGCGCGTCGGCCGACAGACCCTCGTTGACCATCTTGTCGGCCTGCGCGAGAACATCCTTCACGCGGCCCTCGCCGATGGCCTGCACCAAGTCCATCACCCGCTGCGCCCGGGGCAGGCCCAGGAGTTGCTCGATGGATTCGATGCTCAACTGCTTCTCGCCGATGCTCAGCAGGCGGTCCAGCAGCGACAGCGCATCGCGCATCGAGCCCGCGCCGGCCTTGGCCACGAGCATCAGGGCATCCTCGTCCGCCTTGATCTTCTCATCCTTGCAGATGGCCCTCAGGTGCTCGGCGATCTCGCGCGTGGGGATGTTGCGGAAGTCGTAGCGCTGGCAGCGCGAGTGGATCGTCGCCAGGACCTTCTCCGGCTCGGTGGTGGCGAGGATGAACTTCACGTGCTCGGGCGGCTCCTCCAGCGTCTTGAGCAGCGCGTTGAACGACGCCTTGGAGAGCATGTGGACTTCGTCGATGATGAAGATCTTGAACCGCGAGCGCCCGGCCGGTACTGCGCGTTCTCCAGCACCACCTCGCGCGTCTTCTCCACCTGCGTATTGGAGGCCGCGTCGATCTCGATCACGTCGATGTCGTCGCCGCGGGCAATGGCCAGGCACGACTCGCATTTGAGGCAAGGCGTGGGCGTCGGGCCATCGGCCTTCCCGCAGTTCAGGGCCTTGGCGAGGATTCGCGCCATGGACGTCTTGCCCACGCCGCGCGTGCCCGAGAAGAGAAACGCATGGGCGATACGCCCCGAAGTGATCGCCTTCTTAAGCGTCTGGGCAACGTGGTTTTGACCGACGACCTCATCGAAGGTGGCGGAGCGGTAGCGGCGGGCGAGGACGGTGTAGGCCATGGTCCATGATTGTCGATTGCCGATTTCCCCTTTTCAAGCGGGCGGGCAAGAGTAACCGCGCAATTGGTGCAAAGCGTCCACCGTTTGAGTGCCATGCCCACGCCGGCCGATGCACGTCTGTTAACCAATGACGTTTCTCGCGGCCGGCGTGAGCATGCCACTCATGGCACTCATGGCGGGAGAAGAACTGATCTTTTCGGGTCCTACCGCAGGGCGTCCTGAATCGCGACGATGTGCTGCGCGATCGCGCGGCGCAGGTTGTCCAGGTCGCTGCCGACGGCCTTTTCAGGATCGACCACTTCAAAGCCATCGGCCGGGAAACGAGCCCCGCCCGCGGTATAGGCCGACCAGTCATCCTGGATGCCGTCGGCGATCTTCGCCAGCAGCGCCTCGGCCGCCGCCCGCTGTTTTTCAGCCTTACCCGCCTTCCTTGCGGTTTCGACAAGCGACTCAAGTTTGCACAGGTATTTCAGGTCGTCGATGCCCTCGCGCGACCGCTCATAGTCCAGCGTCGGGTAGATCGCGGCGCCGTCCGTGCGCACCAGCGAGCCCTTCTCGTTATCGAGGTTGTAGTACCATTCGACCTTGCCGCGCACGCCGTGTTTGGTCATCTTCCAGAAGAAGAACCCGAACGGCAGCCGCCCCGATCCGGCGTTGACGAACCAGGGAATCGCGCCGGTCTTCTCCCGCAGTTCGTCGATGAACGCCTTGTTGATCAGCGTGCGGCCCTTGTTGTGATGGTCGATGCCGTCCCAGCCGTTGTTGAACGTGGCGACGTTTAGGTACGGCGCCATCGCCATGACTTCCATGTAGCCGTTCATGTCGCTGGTGGTGGCGATCTCGGGCAGCTCCTCCCAGACGAATCGCGCAAGGCGCTCGGCGATCTTCACGCCCTCGACGCCCTTGTTGGTCAGCTCGTCGCCGATGCTCATCAGGACGGGCAGCCCGTGTTTCTGCGTCTCGGCATGCAGGAGCTTCATGACCTTGATGTACTTCTGCTGCCAGCGTTTGGTGGTTTCCGCGCCGTAGCCGGTCATCTCGGAAACCTGCAGGTTCATGGGCGTGGCGAAGTACATCGGCGGCCGGAATCCGGCCTGTTTGTACGCCTCGATGAGCTGGCCGAGCTCGCGGGTGTCGCTGTCGTGGACGGGCAGGTGGAACTTGTACAGCGGCGCGACGCAGGTCATGCCGTGCCGGCGCATGTCGGCGAAGTGCGCCTGCATCGCTGCCAGGTCTTTTGGCCAGGAATAGTTGTAGCCAAGGGAGAACGGCGGCTCGTCGAGCTTGATCGGCAGCACTTCGAGCGTGACGGCGATCGACGCGACTGGCACTGCCTTGGATGCGACGGTCACCTCGCCCTTGTAGATGCCGGGCCTGGCGTCGTCCGGAACGTGAATCGTGTACCAGAAGAACTCGGTGCTGTGGGCCTGCATGTTCCACGGCTTGCCGAGCTTCATGAGCATGTCAGCGCCGGCGCCGTGGAAGCCTTCGACCGAGGTAATCTCGGCGTTGGACGCGGCGATCGTTCCCGCATCGCTCTTCAAGGCGCTGGCCGTGATAGTAACTTCCTCCAGCGACGTCTTCGGCCGGAGGAGGAAACTGAACGGCTCGTATTCTCCCAGCGAGGCGAAGAGCTTCGCCTGGCGCGCATCGGCCGAGTTGTCCCGGCTGATGGCGACCTTGGCGGGCGAGGCAATCGTCACCGTCCGCCCGTCGGCCGTCTTGATCGTCACCTGCGCCGGCTTTTGATAGACCATGGCACGGTCGACCAGCGCGCGCTGCTCACGCGTGGGGTTGTCGTTGTAGTCGGTGACGAAAAGGTCCACCTCGGCGGAGAAGGCATAGCCACAGAGGACACAGAGAAATAAAGGCGGGAGACGCATGATGAAGTTCCTCCGCAATCTCGGATCTCAGATTTCAGATTTCAAAATCCGCAATTCGCAATTGCCCCGTCACTCTTCCAGCTTCCCGCCGACGGGGACCAGCTCGACATCATCCAGCCAGATCGTGCCCGCCCCGATGACGTAGAAGTACACGACATAGGTTGGTTTGCCCGCCTCCGGTTTTCCGGTGACGGCGTATTGTTTCCACTCGGGGCCGAGCTTCTGGCGAAGCTCGCCGCGCGCGGCTTCCTCGAAGTTGACGAAGAGCATGTTGTCGCCCTCGCCCTTGGCCCAGAAGGTGAGCTTGTAGCCTTCCGCACCCGTCACGGCCGGCAACTGCGCGGTGCTGATGCCGATGCGCCCCTTGGCGCCCGTGCAGCGAATCCGCGCGGAGTATTGGCCGGAATGCACGAACTCGGGCCGGTCCTCCCACATGTTTTCATAGTCGCCGCCCCAATCCCATCCACCCCACCAGAGCCAGCGCGAGCGGTTCCTGGCCGAGTTCCTGTTGATCTGCTCGAAGCCGCCATTCTGGATGAAGTTCAGCGGCGGGTCCTCCACCGAAAGCTGCCGGGGCTGATACGTTCCCGCTGCGCGCTGCTCGAGCATCTGCTTTCGTTTGGCATAGGCGGCCTCCGAGAGCAGCCCATCCTTGCGCTGCTGCTCGATGCTCTTGAGCGCCAGGTCAATTCGATCGGCCGGCCAAAGCGAGGCGATGAGCTTCTGCCGGTCCTGCGGGCCATCGCCGCGCACGACGATGGCAAGCAGCACTATGCCGGGCACCACGGCCAGTCGCATGGGCAAAGTCATGTGATCTCCATCGTGGGAAAGACGATGGCATGACTATAACCCGGCTATTACTGAAGCGGAAGCGTCAGCGCCCGCCCCGGCTCACCCCGGCTCAGGGCGGGCGCTCACGCTTCCGCTTCAGAAAGGATGCTCAATCCTGGATCCCGAGCTTCATCTCATCGGCGTTGGCCTTCAGCTCCGGTGCATACATGGCGCTGGCCTTCGTCGGCAGTGCGCTGAACAGCCCTGGAATTTCGGCCCGCATGCGATACGCCACGGAATGCTTGCTGCGCGACAGCACGCGGGCGAAGAAGCACACACGCTCGTCGCGCAGCTCCATGTAGGCGCCCAGGTCGTTGCCATTGTAGCCGCTGCGCAGGTCCACCGGCTCGAAGCCCGACGCCTTCATGTCCTCGAACATGATGTACTCGTAGTCGTTCTTGCTGTCGATCTCCAGCTCGATCTCGACCAGGTCGCCGCTCTTGAGCATGGCCAGGTCCTTCAGCTCCTGCCGCTCATATTTTTCGACCTTCTGATCGATGGCCTGGCCGCGCGAGCCGGAGACTTTGATCTTCTTGTCAACCGGGATGAGCTTGTAGAACTTGCGATCGACGCGAATCTCCAGGCCGGTCTTCTTGATCGGGTCTTCCAAAGTGAAGTTGGTGACGTAGGCGTTGTAGTAGAGCGGGCCAGTACCCGACTTGGTGAATTCGATCGTGTGCCGCCCGGCCGTCACATCAGCGCCGAGCATGAGCAGCTTATTGTCGAAGCTGAAGAAGTTGGCGGCGTTGATCTTCACCTCTCTTGCGAGCTTGCCATCCACCGCGATTCGCACCGTCATGTCCGGCTTGTCCTCGCCGCTGGCCTTGATGTAATCAGCCAGGGACTCAATGCAGATGGCCGTGTCGCGCGTGCTGTTCCAGTAGCTGGCGTGCTTGCGGTTGGTGATCATGTACTTGGCGAGGCGCGGCGCGATCTCGCCCTTGGGGTCGGTGCGCGAGAGGAGCTTGAGGTAGTAGCCCATCGCCTCCGTCTCGCTCCCCCACCAATACCACCAGCAGTTGCTGGCCGGCAGCCTCAGATACGCCGTCTGGTTCTCGTCATCCTTGACGACGAACTGGGCGATGTTCCGCACAATCATGTCGAGCTTTTCCTTCTCGTTCTGCTTGAGAAGGGCCAGGCCGAACATCGCCTTGCCGTAGACGGCGAGTTCGACGCGGTCGCGATAGAGGAAATCGAGCATGTCCTTGTCGGGGGCATCCGCATCGACGAGCACCATGTAGACCAGGGCGTCGATGTTGTCGGCATGTTCCTTATAGGGCTGTTTCTTGGTGGCGGCGTTCTTGAGCCACTGAATCTGCTCGGCCTGATATCGCTTCAGCCAGGCCACACCGTTTTCCATCATGCCGGGGAGCAGCGCGATATCATTGGACTTGGCCACCTGCAGGCCGTGAACGACCAGCGCCGTCGTGTGCGGCCATGAGTGCTCGCCCCAGCCGCTGAACCAGCCCCAGCCGCCATCGGAGAGCTGCATGTTGGCCAGGCTCGTGATGCCTTCCTTGGCCATGGCGCGGACGACTTCTTCGTCAAAGACGGGGTTACGCTCGGTCACGCCGGGATTCGGCGGGTTGTTGCGCTTCCAGTCGGCGGCTCGCTTGGCATCGTCGCCAATCTCCTGCGCGTTGAGGTTGGTGCGCTTCTGCTGGATGTCCTTGAGGTTCAAGCCCATGTTCAGCAGCACGCGCTGGGTGATGACGGTTGGGAGGAAACGGTTGAGCGTGGCATCGGTGCAGGCATAGGGGTAATCGACCAGGTAAGGCAGCGCATCGACCATGGCGGATGCGACGCTCGGGGAGTAGCGCACTTCCACACGGCTCTGTTCGGGCAGGCGCTCGTTGGGGACGACGAAGCCAATCTTGCCTGACTTCTCCGCCGGCCGGAGCGCGCCGGCAAACGATTCGGTCTTGAGCATGCCATGGATGTAGCTGGGGAACTTCATCTCCATGGCGTCGGATTCCTCATCGGTGACGGCCGAGACGCGGATCGTGGCCTCGCCGGGCTTGAGGACTTTCACGCGCCAGTCGAGGCGTTTCTCGCCGTTGGGGTGAATCTCGGTATCGACGCTCGTCGCTAGGATCGCGCCTTTGTTCGTATCGCCGATGCTGTCAGGGCCGCCGATGGGCGTGAGGCAGCCGCCTTCCAACTGAAGAGTTGCCTTCACCTTCTTGGTGGTCTTGAGATAGTTGTGGACGTTGGCCGATATAACCACCTCATCCTTCTGCACGAAGAAGCGAGGCGCCTGCAGGCGGACGATGAGATTCTTGGTAGTAATGACATCGGCATCGCCCTGTCCGACGCGCGTGCCCGAGGTCATCGACCAGACCTTGGCGCGCCAAGTGGTGAGGTTCTCGGGCATGGTCAGCTCGACCTCGGCCATCCCGGCGGAATTGGTGTTGATGTTGGCGACCCAGAGCGCGGTGTCGGCGAAATTCTTGCGGACCGTGGGCTCGACCGACGGAGGCGCAGTCTCGCCACCATCGCCCTTGGCATCGGCCTCGGCCATTCGCTTGTCTGCCCCGAGGGCTTGCATGGCCATCTGGCCGTTGGCCATTGCTGGTGCTGCAGGAGCGGCTCCGCGGGCGCGGTCGGCTCCGCCCCCGCCGCCAAACCCGCCACCCGTTCGCAACTGCTCGACGGCGCCTTGGCCGGCCTTGTTCTTCTCGCCCGCCGTAAGCTGCAGATCGGCCACCATCGATCCGAAATGCGCCAGATATCGCAGCGTGATCTCGCCGGGCCGGGAGAGCGGGCCGCTGGATCGCAGCACGCTCGACTCGGTCTGCGGATAGTGCTGCCGGCGCCATTTCCAGAAGAACGCCTTGATCTCGGGCACGTTCGAGCCGCCGGAGATGTACTCAACGGCCTTGTCGTAGACACTGATGACGGCCGAGCCCTCGATGGGTTTGTCGGTCGTATCCGTCAGCCTGATCTGCACCTTGGCCTTCTGCCCCGGCTTGCACTGCGTGGCCGACGGAATCACCGCGACGTTCATGACCCGGCTCTCCGGCGGCACGACCACTTCGCGCGTGTCTTCATAGATCCGGCCATCGCTCACCGTGAACGCTTCCACGAAGAAGTTGGGCATGTCCTTCTTGATGACGTCAACCTCCTCAACGGCGCTCTTGCCTTTCAGGCGCAGCACCTTTGGAGGCAGATAGACGCCGTTGGTCGGACGAAGGAACAACACCACCGTGCTCAAGTCGCGATTGGTGTTGACCATGAGCTTGAGCCGGTCTCCGGGCTGATATTCCTTCTTGTCGCCGATCAGCTCAATGTCGTTGAAACGGAACTCTTTGCCGGTGAAGCCTTCGCCGCGCACAGTGAAGACGTAACCACCCTCGATGCTGTGGGCCTTGTCGTCGGTCACGGTGTAGCTGAGGCGATACTGGCCGCTCTGCGCGGCCTTGATCTGCACGCCCGCCTCGCCCTGCGCATCGGTATCGAGCGACCACTTCTGCGATTCGGTCTCGACGGGCTTGCCATCCTTGTAGCTGATCTTGAGCAGCTTCAGCTCACCCTTACCTTTCACCGGCTTGTTATCGAGCGTCTGGGCCTTGAAGCTCGCATCGACGACATCGCCCGCGAGGTAATGGCCGCGGTTCACCCAGGCGTAGACCTTGAAGGGCTTGCGCGCACGAGCGCCGAGCCCTGGCCGACGATCGTCCGGCGCGACTGGTCCGTCACCTCGGCCGTGATCTCGTACTTGTGATCGGTATCGCCATGCAGCGCCTTGGCGACGGCGGTGTCGATATCGACGTTCACCGTGCCGTCGGGCGCGATGGGCACTTCATTTTCGGCCACCACCTCCGGCTGTTCCCACGATCGTCCCCACCACCAGCCGCGCGGCCGCCGGCAGCCCCAGTTCTCCCAGCCGGGATACCAGAGATAATCGCACGCGAACCACCAGTAGCCGGGCTCATAGAACCAGTCCCAGCGTCCTACCGGATACCAGTTGGCGCTATGATTGCTCCGTAGAATCTTGTACTTGACCTTGGCGCCGGTGACCGGCGCACCGAAGTAATACCTGGCAGTGATCTTCGCCGCGATCTTCTCGCCGAGCATGACTGGCTCGGCCGGCGCATCAACCTTCACTTCAAACTCCGGCTTCTTGTATTCCTCGACCCGGAAATGGCCGCCGCCCATGCTGGGAATGAGAATCTGGTATGTGCCCAGCGTGGCATCCTTTGCCAGCGCCAGTTCGCCATCGAAGCCGCCATAGCCGTCGGCCGTGAACGACTTCTCGAGTACCTTCTCGTTCTTGGGATTACGGAACTCGACCGTGAACGTCTGTCCGGCGAACGGCGAGCGGCCCTCCTGGTCGTACTGGGCCTGGCCGACCCAAATCTTGAACTTCACCGTCTGCGCCGGCCGGTAAACGGGGCGATCAGTGATGGTGAACACCTTCTTCTGCTTGTACTCGTAGTCGACATAGCGGGCGCCCCAGATGTTGGTGAAGCCGTGGTAGGCGAGCTTGCCTTCGGGCGTGGTGGCAATGATGAGCCATTGATAGGTGCCGCCCTGCGGATCCACCGCGGTCTTGGCCTGGCCATCGGCGTCAGTCAACTCGGCCGAGTCCTTGATGTCGATCTGGTATGTGCGGTCGCGCAGCCACTTCTGCTGATAGCCGAAGAACTCGACATTGGCCTTGGCAACCGGCTGCCGGTGACGGCATCCGCCACGAAGCAGTAGATGCCGCCGTCCATGGTCTTCTTCACGAGGACGGTGTCGGCAACCCACAGCACGATCTGCGTCGTGTTGCCGCCTTCCATTTGGCCTTTAATCAGATACGCGCCGGCACGTTGGATCGGCACCTTCACCGCGACGCGCTTGTCGAAGTGCTTCTCGCGCGGCTCCAGCGGCATCTCCCACTTGGCGGCCTGCTTGCCGATGTACTGCTTCTGGTCCTTCTGCACCAACCGCCAGCCGACATCCTGGATATTCACCTGCTCCCAGTTGAGCTGATTGGGGCGCGACTTGATGTACGCCTTTACATCGTCCAGGAGCTTCTTTACGTCGATCTCGTAGGCCTCGAACGCGACCTTCTTCCCGTTGCGGAAGAGGAGGTAGGCCGTCGCATCCGTCCCGGCCGGCGCAGTGCGCAGCGGGTCAAACTGCGCCCAGTTGCCCAGGATCTGGTCAACCCGTTTCTGCTTGTAGTCCTCCTGGCCCGGCCCGCAGAGCTGAATGCTCTGCTTCCAGAACCCGGCCGCGCGGTCGTACTGCTGGCGGTCCTCGAAGAGCTGTGCCAGCAGGTTCAGCGACTGCTCGGCCCAGGTGCTCTTGGCACCGTCGCCGAGCTGGATGAGCAGCTTGATAAAGTTGTACTCAGCCGGCAGCTTGAACCGCTTGATGCCGCTGGCGAGCCTCGCGATGGTCTCATCTTCGGCCAGCGTGCTGACGGCGAACGGGCCGCTCTCATCCTTCGTGCTGTCGTCGGCCGAACGGCCAAACCGCCCGCCATAGTATGCCATCGTCTGCACGTCGAACTGCCCACGCAGGAACTCGGCGAAGGTATAGCCCGCGCGCCGACAACTCTGGCGAGAGATCCGCCGCCTGTTTCAGGCACCAGCGCCAGCGCTCGCCGTCGGTCTTGGCATCGTTCCAACTCTTGGGCAGCGCGTGATAGACCGGCGAACCATCCTCATTCACCGGCGCACCGCGATCGTTGCCGCCGCCGAATCGCCGATAGCCCTCGTCATAGTCCGGCAGCTTGCTGGTGTCGGTCAGGTATTGCAGCCGCCACGCCCCATTGCCCTGGCGACTGTCGAGCAGCATTGACGCGTAAGAGAAGTAGAACTCGCCTGCCTCGGCCTTGCCGGCCGCGCCGAGCTTCTCCGACGCCGACTGCATAAGCTGAAGCGCCCGCACGCGGTCGCGCTCCGCCGACATGGCGTATTTGCCATCGTTGCCGCGCCGGTGCCCCCGGTAGAACTTGCCGGCGACGATGTAGCCGAAGTTCTCGCCGCTCACATAGCTCTTGGCCGCGGTCCAGAGGAGCTGCCAGTTGGCCGCATGCGCAGCGATGGCCTTCTCGCGCAGGTCGTCGATCTCATCGCTTCGGCCAAGGCGCTGCAGGCAGGTGATGCAGGCGGTCAGATCGTCCGACACTTTGCCGGCCTCATCCGCGGGATCGAGCAGCTTCGAGAGCGCATCGTAGGCATCCTTGAAGTTGCCGGCGGTCATCGCCTTGGTGGCGGTGTCGCGCCGATCCTGGGGCGAGCGGTCGGCCGCTATCGCTGTCAACAGCACGCCGAAAAGCGCAAGCCCCAGAATACCGAACAGGATGATCACTCTCGTCATAATGGCTCCTCGATCCGAGCTTTGACGCACATGAACCGTCCAGGTTCCACCGCGCTCGTTCCCGTCGAGTGCCATGCTCACGCCCGGCGCTGAAGACTCCCTTTCGCCGCAGGAGCCTGCTCGCCGGGCGTGGGCATGCGAGCACGACGTCGCTGAACCGCATGCCCACGCCGGCCGATCAGCTCCTGCCGCAAATCAAGATCTCTGGCGGCCGGCGTGGACATGGCACTCAGCTTTACATTTTGCCCAATGATCCGAGAATTCACCACATGCTCAATCGCCGCGATTTCCTCAAATCCACCGGAGCGGCCCTTGGTTCGACGCTGCTCGTGCAAGAAGGCGCCGCGCCGCCGGACCCGCCTCCGCCAGGCCCAACGTCATTGTGATCATCTCCGACGACCAGGGCTCTGTTGACGCCGGTTGCTACGGCGCCAAGGACGTGCTGACGCCCACCCTCGATGCGCTGGCCGCCCGCGGCGTGCGCTTCACCCAGTTCTACTCCGGCGCACCCGTGTGCTCGCCGTCGCGTGCAGCACTGCTCACCGGCCGATATCCACTGCGCTGCGGCGTGCCGTCGAATGCCGCATCCCAGGCCGGCGGGAAAGAAGGGCTGCCTGCCGATGAAGTCACGATGGCCGATATGTTCAAGGCGGCCGGCTATGCCACGGGCCTGGTCGGCAAGTGGCACCTTGGCTACACGCCGCAGACTATTCCCACATCGCATGGCTTTGACTTCGCCTACGGCCACATGGGCGGCTGCATCGATAACTACTCACATTACTTCTACTGGCAAGGGCCCAACGTCCACGACCTGTATCGCAATGGCAAGGAGATTCACGAGGAAGGCAAATACTTCCCCGATCTGATGGTCGATCAGGCCGGCGCTTTCCTTGAGCAGAACAAGGACCGCCCGTTCTTCCTCTACTTCGCCCCCAACTTCCCGCATTATCCGTATCAGCCGGACCTCAAGTGGCTGGAGCATTACAAGGACCTGCCCATGCCGCGCCGGCTGTATGCCGCGCAGCTCTCCACGATGGACCAGCGGATCGGTCAGCTCCTGAAGAAGGTGGACGAACTTGGCCTGCGGCAGCGCACGATCGTCGTCTATCAGACCGATCACGGGCACTCGACCGAGGAACGCGCCTTCTTCGGCGGCGGCAGCGCGGGCTCCTACCGCGGCGCCAAGTTCAGCCTGTTCGAGGGCGGCATCCGCCTGCCCGCGATCATCTCGTGGCCCGGGCGGATTCCCGAGGGGCAGGTGCGGGGACAACTGAGTCACTCCTGCGATTGGCTGCCGACCGTCGCGGAGCTCTGCGGAGTGAAGATCGTCAATCCCGACATCGACGGCACGAGCATTCTGAACGTGATCAAATCCGCCGATGCCCCCACGCCGCACGATGTCGTCCACTGGCAAATGGGCACTGGCCCCACCGCGCAGTGGGCCATTCGCCAGGGACCGTGGAAACTCATCGGCAATGCCTGGGACACCAGCGTCAACGACAGGGCCCGCGAACGCATCGACCTGTTCCTGGCCAACCTCGACGACGATATCGGCGAGAAGAAGAACCTCGTGTCCGATCGGCCCGAAACCACGCTGCGCCTGCGCAAGCTGCACGACGACTGGGTTCGTAGCGTAAGCGTTCGGCCTTAGCCGGCCGGCGGGCAAAGACCTGTCCATCCGCCGCCGATCAGACAAGCTGCCTGACGCGCTGGACGTCTTGGCGCGTTGTCGCCGGGTAACGCCCGGCAATCGCGCTTATCGTGGCCGGGTCGAGCCGGTCCAGGTGAGCGAACGTGAACTGGCTGAGCGGATCGATGCCGTCACGCCGCATCGTCAGCACGAGATCGAACAGCGCCTGCTCGGGCGGGGCCAGGACCGCATCGGCCGGCGGGGCATAGATGGGCGGCCGCACGCATACGAAGGTGAACCTCCCGGCGGCGGTCACCCTGACGCGCGAGCGGTTGTGCCGACGGTTGGTGAAGCAGCAGATGTTCGCAGGCGCCTGCATGACGATGTTGCGGCGGAACAGCGCATACGCGCCGGTGATGTAGGCGCTGGCGTCAAGCTGAGGCAGCAGAGTCTCGGCATCCACGGCTCCCGGCAGGCCGTAGCGGCCGCGGGCGTAGCGCATGATGACCTGCTGGTCTATGAGCCGGTCGAGTTCCACGTTCAGCGCGTGCGGGGAGCTGCCGGAGACGTTGGCCAGTTCCGTCACGGTGAAGATGGTCTTGCCATGCAGCCGCGCTTCGGACTCCAGATAGCGTTGCCACTGGCGCGCTTTCATGCTTTTCCCCCCGGCAGATTCAGTTTCGTCGTCAGGACTTCCAGCACGGCATCCAGAACCAGGCTTCCGCCGCCCGCGGCCACGATGCTGGCGGCGGGGACGGGATCCAGTTGTTCGCCGATCACCGCGTCGATGGAACGGATGTGGTAATCGCGAGCCTCACGGAAGTTCCTGAGGCGCTGCTCGATGGCATCGGGGCTCATGCCAAGCTGAGCGAGCTTGGTCTGCAAGCGCTGGGCGGCATGGGCGGTGAGATGATTGGCGAAGAGGAAGATGTCGCAAAAATCGCGATGCTCGATAAAGCGGCGGTTCAGCAGGGCGATCACCTTGCTCTTGATCAGGTCGGCGTCGGAGGCCGTCGGGTAGACCACGCCATCGGCCGTGCGCACTGCGGGCGGGTCGAGGCAGATGATGCGCGTGATCTCGACGGGAAGTTCGATGCGGCTGTTGGCGACTCCCGGCCGCCAGAAAGCGAGTTCGACAATCCGCACGGCCGGCGAGGGGGCATCAGGTCCGGCCGCGCTTCGCGCATCGCCATCGTGACCCAGCCGGCGTTTGATATCCGGGAGAAGCCGGCGCGTGAACAGCACGACCAACTCGCGCTGTTTCTCCTCGAGATCGCCATCCCAGTGATAGTCCACATCGCGGGAGATGCGCGCTGTGGTCCAGCATGCGATAGCGGAAGCCGCCAATCAGACGCAGGTTGTGGCCGGCGGGGGTGATGGCCAGCAGCCTGGCGACGGCCTGTTGGATCTGCTCCAGGAGCGATGAAGGCGATGACATACCATGCATCATACAGCTTGCGGTAACAAATAACAACACAAATGTTGTTCTATGTTACTGGTAAGGCCCGGCTCGTCAGTGGTCCGTTGTTCGTTGTCAGTGGAGTGGGTCAGTGGCTCGTTGGTCAGTGGAGTCGGATTCTGGGACCAGGTTGGGTGGCATGCTCACGCCCGGCGCTGGTGATGCTCATTTGCAGCGCGATTCCGCTCGCCGGGCGTGGGCATGCGGTGGGTTCGCGAAGATCGGACGAGCATGCCCACACCGGCCGATTCAGGTCGTGGAGCAAATGAGCGTCTCTTTCGGCCGGCGTGAGCATGCCACCCGGCGCTTGCGTGAATATGCGGATCATCTATGATCGGGATTCATGCTCAAGCGCGTCCGAGTTGACCCGGAGATCTACGCATACCGGAAGACCTGCAAGCGACACAACGAACCGGGGCACGCCCACTACCTGACCTTCTCGTGCTTCCATCGCCAGCCCTTCCTCGACCGCGATCGCGCTCGCGAATGGATGGTCCAGGCGATGGAACTCGCTCGCAGGACGCACGACCTGGAACTCTGGGCGTATGTAATCATGCCGGAACATGTTCACCTGATCATCTTTCCCCGGCAGGAATCCTACAGCATCGCTGCGATCCTCAATACGATCAAGCAGTCCGTGTCCAAGAAGGCCCTCGCCTTCGTGGCGCACACGCCCCCGCATTCCTGTGCAGAATGCTCGATCGCCAGCCGAACGGCGACGAGTCGTATCGCTTCTGGCAGCGGGGTGGCGGATTCGACCGCAATCTCTGGAGCCCCCGCGACATTCTGGGAAAAGATCGATTACGTGCATGCCAACCCCGTTCGGCGGCACTTGTGCGGGGCACCGGAGGAATGGCCCTGGTCCAGCGCGGCGGACCATGCGGGGCGCTGCCACGGGCCGCTCGCGTTGAACTGGGATTCACTGCCCGGTTGCCCGTCTTGAGCGCGGGGTGGCATGCTCACGCCCGGCGCGGGTGATGCTCATTTGCCGCGCGAGTCCGCTCGCCGGGCGTGGGCATGCTGGACGTCCACCGCGCATCCGACCCGCATGCCCACGCCGGCCGAATCCAGTCGTCGAGCGAATGAGCGTCTCGCACGGCCGGCGTGAGCATGCCACCCGTTTTAGCTTGCATTTCGCGGCAAATGTAGAATAATTTGGACAGGAAAGCACTTCCTATGGCTCGCAAGCGTCGCCCAAGGTCCCGAGGTCGGGCAGCCGAGCAGGTTGTCGAGGCCCTTGAACAGCGCGTGCTGCTGGCCAGCGTCATGGTGCAGTGGACCGCACCGGAAAACTCCGCGGCCACGATGGCCGTCTCCGCCGCGCAATCGCCCGCGCCGATGGCGCTGCTTCCGGGCGAGCAGGTCAGCCAGATCACGCGGCAGCGGTTCGGCCAACTGGTGGACGTGGGCCGGTATCCGGCCCTCTCGGCCGCCGCGAGCGACTCGGCCGCGCTGGCCGACAGTGCCCCCACGGTGCTGGCGGCGGGAGCGGCCGCCGACGCCTTCATCGCCTCTCACGCGGGGCTGTTCCACCTGGCGGACCCCTCCGACGAGCTGCAGCCCGCGCAGGTCTTCTCCGACAACCTGGGCATGACCCACGTCCGCTATGAGCAGATCAGCGACGGCGTGCCGGTGGTCGGCGCGGATGTGATCGTACACCTCACGCCCGGCGGGAATGTCAGCAGCGCCAACGGGCACCTGGTCTCGGACTTGAGCTTTGACCCTCAGGTGAGCTTCACGGCCGAGCAGGCCAGCGCGGTGGCGCGGTCGCTGTTCGCGCAAGCCGACGGCTTGCAACTGGCCGACGTGGCGATTTCCGCCCAGCCCTCGCTCTGCGTGCTGAACCAGGGCATTCTCAACGACACGGATACCAACGAGTCGTACCTGGTGTGGCAGGTGACGACGCAGTCGGTTGGGGCCATTCCGGGCGTGGAGTATTACCTGGATGCTGGCACCGGCGAGGTTCGCTGGAGCCAGGACATGGCCGAGGGTTTGAACCGCAGGATCTATGACGGGAGCACGGTGCCGGGCAGCGGCGTTGTCTATTCGGAGCATTACGATCCTGTGTTAAACTACACCTTCGGTCGGCGTGAGGGTGCCCGCCTCGCGGACCCAACCCGCGCCTGCTGCCGGAGCGGTACGTGGATGATGATCTCGCCTATGACATAGGCAAGGGGCTTGTCGACTTTGTTCAGGAGGCGTTCGGCATCAACGGGGCCAATCGCGTCGGCGGCAACGCCACCGGTTCTTGGGGCACTACGACCTCAGACATGACGCTGATCGAACCGTACTACGAATATGTTTGGAACGGTGTCTACAATGACCTCACACTGGTGGACGGGGTGTACTTTACGGACGCCGGGATGATCAGTTGCACCCGGGGACTGGCCACTCCGGACGACATTGGTCACGAGTACGGTCACGCCGTGCTCTGCTTCCGTCCAAGCGGGTTAATGAGCTATACGAGTCAGGCCGGAGCGCTGGAGGAGAGCTGGGCGGACTGCTTCGGAGAGGCTTTCCAGCAGTTCTACACGGGAAGCACCGACTGGCAAGATGCGGACGACTGGCCGTTCTTGGAGCGACGGGGGCGGGGCATTGCGTTCCCTGGACGATCCGTTCCTATCCCACGAGGGGACGCTACCGGATCGTTACGGGTTGACGTACTACACCACAGGCGGTAACGAGATCCACTACAACTCGACAATCGTCTCCAAGGCCTTCTACCTCCTCTCCGAGGGCGGCCCGTTCAACGGGCGCATCATCCAGCCGATCGGCATCGACAAGACTCTTCAGGTCTTCTACCGCGCGGTTACGTATTACTACGGCACCAGCGAGACGTTCAACGGCGCCTACTCCGAACTGATTCAGGCCGCCCGCGATCTCTACGGCGACGCGGATGCCGCCAAGGTGCAGACGGCGTTACAGGCGGTGGAGCTGAATCTCGGGCCGGTCGCGCGACGGCGCGCCGCAGGCGACGATCAGCGCCGCCAGCAGCACCGCCAGCGCCCGGCCGAGCGTCAGCCTGACATTCTCGGCGGATGTGCAGGTGGCCCCGCTGCTGGCCGATGGCGGGATCACGTCGCTGGTCAAGGTCGTGGATGGCAGCGGCCAGAGCGTGGCAACGACGCCCGCGGACTTTGCCTGGGACGCGGCCACGCGCACGTTGACCTGGACCGCCCCCGCGCCGCTGCTGGCCGGGCAGTATGAGATGCAGCTCAGCGCCATCGACATCGAGAACGCGGACGGCATTCCGACGCCGGGAGGCACGGCCGGGCTGCCGCTGGGGACGCCCGCGTTTGGCGCGGGACAGGTCGTGCAGGCGAATGGGGCGGACCTGGCTGTCAATGCCTACTCCGTACCCGAGGTGGCCGACTGGAACGACGATGGCAAGCCGGACCTGATCGTGGGCGAGCAGACGGCCGGTGGATTGGGCAAAGTGCGCGTGTATCTGAACACGGGCACGGCGAGCAGCCCGGTGTATGGAGGGAGCTTCTATGCGCAGCTTGCGGCGGGGGGCGATGTGTCGGAGCCGGCGTTCCTGAGCCTGGGCGCATTCCCGCGCGTGGCGGACTGGAACGGGGATGGCAAGAAGGACCTGCTGATCGGCCGGGCGGATGGACAGGTGGACCTGTATCTGAACACGAATACGGATGCCAACCCGCAGTTTGCCGCGCCGACGCTGCTGAATGCCGGCACGGCGGGCTATAAAGAGGATATCTTCGAGCGGGCACGGGCGACGCTGGCCGTGACTGACTGGAACGACGATGGCAAGCTCGACCTGGTCATGGGCCGAAAGTGGGATGGCGGGGTGCGCTGGTATGAGAACGACGGCACGACGACAGCGCCGGACCTGATCGGGCCGATCCGGGTGATGGATTCGTCTCTGATCCTGAAAGTGCCGGGGGATGAATCATCCGTGGCGGTGGGCGACCTGAACGGCGATGGGCGCAAGGACCTGCTGGTCGGCAGCGCCAACGGGCACCTTTATTTCTATGCCAATCACGGGACGGATGCGGACCCGATGTTCGACAATTACGTGGTGCTGCCGATGTCGGTGAGCGGCAACGCCCGGCCGGTGATCGCGGATGTCAACGGGGATGGGATTCCCGATCTGCTGGTGGGCGCGGCCGATGGAAAAGTGCGGCTCTTTCTGGGCCAGACATTGGCCGCACCGACGAGCACGCCGGCAACGACAACGGCGGCCGGGTATCTGTTTACGTATGGCTTTGCCGTCGCCCCGCCGGTGGTTGCGGGAACCGACAGCAACGATACAATCACGTTCGCGCCGACCCGAACGATGCGCGGATGGTGCAGGTGTTCCGCAACATACCGGTCGGCCCAGCGCCGACGTACACGCTGGCCGCGGGGCCGCAGGCGATCGCCGTCAATCTTGGCGCGGGCGATGACAAGCTGGTGCTGGATTTCTCGGCGGGGAACTTCATCACGCCGGCCGGCATGACCGTGGACGGCGGCGCGGGAATCAACAGCGTGATTTTCAAGGGGCTGACGGGTTTGGTGGACGTGACGAGCCTGGGCATCGGCTATACGAATATCCAGAAGATCGGCTTCGCCGACGGCGCGGTGAGCATCGCGTCACTGCCGGCCGGGATGGGGCTGGTGGCGAGCGGGACGGCGAGCATGACCTTGACCCAGTCGATCACTCTGCCCAGCCTGGATATCACTGACGGCGCGAGTGTCAGTCTCGCGGCGGACGCGCTAACCACCGACACGGTGAGCATCGCGGCCGGCGGCACACTGAACTTGAACGATGGCGATCTTGTCGTCACGCAAACAAGCCTGGATGTGCTCAGCAGTCTGAGCGAGCTCATCGCCGACGCCCGCAACGCCCCGGCCGGTCTATGGACCGGCCCCGGCCGGTCTATGGACCGGCCCGGGCATCACCAGCTCGGCCGCGAAGAACGACGCCACCGGCCTGACCGGGCTGGGCATGGAGCAGAACGATGGCGGGGCGATCGTGGTCAAGTACACCTGGAACGGCGACGGCACGCTGGATGGCAAGATCGACGCGGATGACTACTTCCTCATCGATCAGGGCTATCGGCTGCAGGCTGATACGGCATTCCGCGGCTATGACCACGGCGACTTTGACTACAGCGGGACGGTGACGGCCGATGACTACTACCTGATCGACCGGGGATTCATGCATCAAACGGAGGTGCCGACCTCCAGTTTGATGGACAATCTGGCGGCTGGCCTTAGCCAAACTGTGGTAGCCTACGGCACAAGCCTAACCGCCTATGGCGCCTGGGTCGGCCAACTGCAAGCCTGGATTGACGCCCAGTACCCAGGCAAGCTGACCATGATCAACAGCGGGATCAGCGGGAGTTACTCAGTCACCGGACTGCAATACCTGAGCAGCCATGTGCTGGCCTACCATCCCGATACCGTTTTCATCGAATTTGCGGTGAATGACGCCTACACGCCCTATGCAACGACGGTCACTCAGTCCAAAGCCAATCTCAACCAAATGATAGACCTGATTCTCGCCGACAACCCGCATACGGAGATCATTCTGCAGACCATGAACTCGGCCTGGGACGTCCCAGGGGGCAACCAAAGTGCCGCGCTCCGGCCTGATCTTGGCGACTACTATCAGGGCTATCGCGAAGTGGCGGCGGCACGTGGCCTGCTGCTCATCGACAACTACCCCGCATGGGTCAACCTGCAACACACCGACACCGGCACCTTCCAAGCGTATGTGCCTGACGGGATTCATCCCAGCGCCGAGGCGTTAGCCGTCATGACCACGCCACGCATCGAAGCCGCCCTTGTGTCGAAACCGTTCGGGGCGGAGTACGCGCTTGCCAAGAACACACTGATCGTGATCGACGCCGCGGAGGAAGCGGCAGCAGCATTGTCGCCGAGCGAGGCGATGATGCTGGCGACGCCGGGGTTGCCGCCCGCGCCGCGGCAGTTGTCCGAGCTGTTCAGTGGGCAATTGGTGCGGGATCCGCTGGCGTGAGAGCACGGGCTGAAGCCCGCACTACGAACGGCATTTGTCGATGATCTCCCGCACATCCGGCCGGATGTACAACCCATCAAGGTCGCTGAAGCTCGCGATGGCCCGCGCTGTCTGCTCGAGCTGATCGAGGGGGTCGGCGTCGAGGTCGATGAAAAGCTGGGCATTGCCCTTGACCCGTGCCAGCCCTCCGCCATTGCCTCCCAAGTGAGCATTGCGCACCGGAAGTCCAATGCGCCTCGCCAGATCGATCATCTCCTCGAAGGCCGAAGGCATGCTCAGTTCCTGCGCAGGGCGGGGCCGCGCCGAAGCTCGCCGCGCGATTGGCGGGCGATGTCGGCGGCCGCCGACTTGGGCCATTATCCGCAAAAAGCCGCTTCCGGTTCAAGAAACACGCGATTTGGTGACGGTCGGGGCCTTTGGCATCGGCTTTGTTCTACAGAGAATCATGGCCGTCATGTTGATGGCCTGGTAACCGCAAGGTTGCCAAAAATTTTGGAGCGCGGTTGGTTCCCACGGGCAGTGTCGCTCGGCCGATTGTCGGTCGAGCGACAGCCCTGCCCGGGGGCTGCAAAATCGGGGGCGGGGCAATCCAATGTAAACCATTGCAGTTTATTTGCGCGGAGATTGATCGCGGCCGGGGCGGCATAGTCCACCGCGCGGCCGGGGCGGCACGCTCTACGGGGATCAGCCTCCCGATGCGGTTCGTGCGCTCGGCGTTGCATCCTCAACTGCCTCCATTCCCTGGATCTGCCATTGCTCGGGGACCGCTCGAACTGGTGGCCGCGCCAGCGGGGGCGTGGCGACCAGCAGACGCGGGACGCGCGCGCTCTGGTAGGTTCTCTGCCGCGCCAGAAAGAGCAGTTCCTCGGTGACTTTCCGGTGGCGGCCCATCATGTCGGCCAGCAGCGCCAGCACCCCCAGCAGGAAGCCCAGGGTGATGAACACGCCGGAGATGGGGATCAACGAGGTAAAGGGCGTGGTCCGTTGGTGCCAGAGATACCAGCCCACGATGAACGAGCCGGTCAGCAGGCCGATCATCCCCAGAAACGCCGCGATGCCGCCGAAGAACTTGAGCGGCTGGATGTCGCGCATCGCCCGCAGGATGATGGGGAAGGAACTGGTGGCGTATTTGAAGATGGATCGCGCGACCCGGCTCTTGCCGTGCTCGCGCACGCCGCGGACCTTGAGCGGCACCTCGACGATGCGCACCCCCTTGGCGAACAGGTCGATGAAGGTCTCCTGCGTGTAGGTAAATCGCCCGAAAAGGGTCAGGCGATACGCGGCCTCGCGGTTGAAGGCGCGGAAACCGCACGAGACATCTGTAAAATCCGTTCCGCCGCAAACCCAGTTGATGATGCGCGTGACAATGGCGTTGCCGTAATACTTGACGGTTGGCATCTGCGGGCGGAGCGCGGGATCGGCAAATCGCGAGCAGGTCACGAAATCCGCGCGATCGTCGAGGATGGGTTGGACGAGCCTGGCAATATCAGCGGAGTTGAACTGGCCGTCGCCATCGATGTTCACGATGACGTCGGCCCCGCGTTTCATGGCGGCCTCGAATCCGGTGCGGAAGACCATGCCCAAGCCGCCGCCGCCCGGAAGGCTGATAACGCAGGCGCCGGCGTCGGTGGCCTCTACAGCCGTGTTATCGGTCGAGCCATCGTTGACAACGATGACTTCGGTCTCGTCAATGCCCGGGATGTCCCGCGGGATGCCGCGGATCACCTGCGAGATGGTCTTCCCTTCGTTCAGGGCGGGTATCGTGACGATCAACTTCATGAACCAAATCCGCTAAAAGGACTTACGAATCCGAGAGGGCGGCATTGTTGAGGCAGGATGCTAACAAGTGCGGGACGGCGGAACAAGTAGATTTTCCAGATATACGGCATGAAATCAGTTCTACATCCCTGGCTTAAATCCCGGCCCGCCAAAAGCTGATTTTCGTTGCAGCAGGCGGATTCTGCGGTATCTTAAGGTTATGTGAAGCCGCGCTGGTTCTGGTTGTTCGGGCTATGTTTGCAGACAGACGCGCGGCCAGAAGGTGTTGCGACGAGGCGTGCGGCTGTCGAGCGATGCTGCTCGCCAGTTGATCGAGTCATCACCGGATTTTCGGCAAGACAGGACAACCAGGTCTAAGTCTATGTTTGCGCAATGGATGCGCAAACATCTTGGCTTTGACGACGAGGGCTTTACAGCGTGAGGAGACACCGATGAGAGGAAGAGGCCACGAAAAGCGTTCTACAGTTGTTAAGCTAAGAAAAGCGATCCAGTGCTGCACCGAGCTGCTGGAAGGCCGGGTTCTGCTCGATTCGACATCTCCCGACGTGCTCGCCGCACCAGGACCACTAACGTCCGATATCGGACCGCTGATCATCAGCGAGTTCATGGCCAAGAATACCAAGATCGCGGACAATTACGGTCAATACTCGGATTGGATTGAGATTCACAACCCCACACAGCAGACGATCGCGCTCGATGGCTGGTATCTGACCGACAATGTGAATAACAAGACCAAGTGGCAGTTTCCCGATCCGACGGGCGGCATGGACATCCCGCTGGCCGCGGGGGCTTACATGACCGTGTGGGCGTCGGGCACGAGCCACACGATCGTCGGGCAGCCTCTCCACACGAACTTCGCCCTGGGGCAGAATGGCGGATATCTGGGCCTGATCAAGCCGGATGGCACGACGGTGGCCAGCGACTACGGGCCGACCTATCCATCGCAGGCGGCCGACATCTCCTATGGCTGGACCACCGACGGGACGCGCGAGGGTTATTTCTTCGAACCCTCGATGGGGCTGCCCAACGGCAACGATGTCAGCGGCACCTCGGCACCCATCATTTTCGATGAGATCATGTACAACACCGCGCGCGGCAGCGCGGGGTCGCTCGGCTACGTCCCCGAGAACGCCCATCAGGACTATCTCGAACTGTACAATCGGAGCAAGACCGCCACGAGCCTGAAAGACTGGTCGGTGGACAACTGGTATTTTTCGCTCAATACGATCAAGACGATCGGCAGCATCACCAGCAACGGAACGACAGCGACGGCGACGTTCACAACTCCGCATGGCTATGCCTATGGCGATTCGGTGGAGATCACGGGCGCCACCCCATCGGCATACAATGGCGTCTTCACCATCACGAACGTCACGGCGACCACATTTGACTACACGATGGGCAGCGCGCCGGGGACGGACGCCACGGGCACGATGACGGCGCAGAAGGGCATCCGGCAGGTCACGGGCATCGCGCGCGAGGACTGGCTGGCGACGGTGACGATGCCCAATCATGGCTTTATCCCGGGCGACACCGTTCTCATCAGCGGCGCCGATCAGGATGCCTACAACGGCGTATTCACGGTCATCAGCGCGACGACCAACACGTTTACGTACGATTTGGCGGACCTGCCGGCCTCGCCGGCCACAGGGACGATCCTGATCGAGAAGGTTTCGCAGCAGTTGCCCGACGTCACGATCCCGGGGCAGGGATACCTGGTCCTGGCGGCCGACGCGAAGGCCTTCCGCCAGAAGTACCCGACGGTGGCCAACGTCGTCGGCGGCTGGACGGCGAAACTCTCCAACAACGGCGAGAAACTGACGCTCCGCGATGATGTGGGCGACACGGTCGATACGGTGAGCTACTCGACTCAGGGCGACTGGGCCCAGCGCACGCGGGGCGAGCAGCTTGTCACCGGAATCAGCGTCATCGGGACGACAGTGACGTTGACGGTGCCCTATCACGGTTACACGATCGCCGACCGGGCGGAAGACAAGATCTACCGCATCGTCGGCGTGGACCAGCCGGAGTATGACGGCGAGTTCACCATCACGTCCGTCACCCGCGACACGATCACCTATTCCCTGGCGAGCACGCCCAGCGCGCCGCCGACCGGCACGCGCATCCTGATCCAGAAGAAGGATGCCTATCACTACGGCTGGGAGTGGTACACGGCGGCGGATGGCGGGGACAAGTCGCTGGAACTCATCGACAGCTCGATGAGCAACAACAATGGCGAGAACTGGTCGGCCAGCACCGTCAACGGCGGCACGCCCGGCGCGGCCAACTCGGTCGCCGCGTACGACGTCGCGCCGATCATCACCAATGTGACGCAATTTCCAATTATTCCGCATTCCACGGACCCGGTGTACGTCACCGCGAAACTCGCGGACGACCTGCCCAGTGGCATGACTGCCTTGGTGTACTACCGCCTGGATGGCGCGACGAGTTTCACAGCGGTGACGATGTTCGATGACGGTCTGCACGGCGACGGTGTGGCGGGCGATGGCGTATGGGCGCAATGTTGCCGGCGCAGGCAAACCTCTCGGTCGTGGAGTTCTACGTATCGGCAACCGACGTCGGCGGGCACACGCGCACCTGGCCGGCCGCCCCCGGCCTCGGCGGCATCGCCAACGCGACCATCTACAGCGGCCAGACCGCCAACCTGCTGTATCAGGTTGACAACAGCTACAATTCGGCGGTGGCATGGACGGCGGGCAGTCAGCCGATGTATCGGCTGATCATGAAGGCCGCGGACCGCACCGAACTGGCGTACATCGGCTCGCACGACCCCGACCGCTGGAGCGACGTGGGGATGAACGGCACGTTCATCACCATTGATGGGTCAGGCATTCAGATGATCTATCAGGCGAACTTCCGCGATCGCGGCCACGGCACGCGCCTGGGCGTCAATGGCGCCAACAACTACAAGATCGAACTGCCCAACGACCACCCCTGGAACGGCGAGACTGCGACGATCATCAACTACAACAATTCGCCATCCCAGGTTCTCGGCAGCGCCATCTGGGAGGAGGCGGGTCTTCCCACCCCCGAGCAGCAGCCGATTCAGGTGCGGGTCAACGGCGTGAACTATGCCGCGGCGGGCAACCTGATGGACGGTGCGTATGCGTCCAAGGAGCAGTACAACAGCGATTTCACCAACCGGGCGTTCCCCGACGACCCCAACGGGGACATGTACATCATTCACTACACCGATTATCCATATACCACAGCCACTTCCCCCGGCGGCAACCTGGCCTATCGAGGGACCAATCCCGATGCGTATCGGATGAATTATTTCAAAGAGACCAACGGGGGCCAGGATGACTGGTCGGACCTGATCAACCTGACCTACGTGCTGAACGACGCCACCATCACCGACGACAATTTCGTGGCGGCGATCAGCCGATACGTGAACGTCGACGAATGGCTCCGGTACATTGCCATTGATACCTTGCTCGGCAACCAGGAGGGCGGCCTGTGTACCGGTCAGGGCGACGACTACGGCATGTACCGGGGCGTCGCGGACCCACGCTTCCAACTCGTCCAATGGGACATGGACACGCTGACAAGCATCTGGGGTGGCTTTGCGCCGACGCGCAACATCTTTGCCGGCTACAGCAGCATTCCCGGCTTCAGCCGCCTTCTCAGCAATCCCTATACGGTCGGGCTGTACTACGCGCAACTCGAGGACCTCTGCAACACCGTGTTCGCAGCCCAGAATTTCAATCCGATGGCCGATCAACTGCTGGGCGGATGGGTGCCCGCGACCGGAAGCAACAGCATCGCCTCGGTGAAGACATATGTGGCGCAGCCGCGTCGCCAATGTACTCTCCCAGATCCCCACGACTGCGTTTACCATCACCAGCCCGCTGGCGACGCAGGGTGGCTATCCTTACACGACCTCGACCAGCACGTCTCTGAGCGGCACGGCCGATCAGGTCAACACGCAGTCGGTGATGGTGAACGGGCAACTGGCGACGTGGAATAGCAGCACCGGCGCCTGGAGTTTCGGCACGAGCACCGGAGGTGGCACAGGCGTGTCGGACAACCTGACCAACACCGGCGACGACTGGAAATACTTTGCCGCGCAGGGCTTTAAGGTGACCGGATATCAGGCCACCATCCCCGTGACGAACATCGCGACGGCGGAGAGCGTGATCAGCGATGCTTCCAAGCGATCGGGCACGTGGACGGATAACCCCACGACGATCAACTACCTCAACGGCAGCAGCGGCACCGGTACAACCTACACGTTCCAGGAGGGCGCCAGCAGCTATGCCAGCACGGTGGACACGTACATCGGCAGCGACAGCGCCACGACAGATCACAGCACGGCTACCACCCTGGACGTCGATGGTCTGGTGACGGCCGGGCCGGCGCACACGCTGCTGCGATTCGACAACATCTTCGGCAGCAACGCCGGCCAGATTCCGCTGGGTTCCAGCATTGCCAGCGCCACGTTGACCATCAACGTGAGCAATTCCAGTGTCAACAACATGTCGCTGTATCGGATGCTGAGCACCTGGCCCGAGACTGCAACATGGTCGGCCAACTTCGGCGGCAACGGGATTCAGGCTGACGGCACCGAGGCCCTGGCCACGGCCGACGCGACCGTAACGCCGACCAGCACCGGGACATGGGTCATCGACGTGACAAAGTCGTTGCAGGCATGGTCGGCGGGCACTGCGAACTACGGCTGGGCATTCCTGCCCGGCGGGACTGATGGCATTATTTTCGCCTCGAGCGAGAACGGGACCGCCGCCAGTTGTCCGCTGCTCACGGTGACGCTGGTCGGTTCATCAGGCAGCGCCGAAGGCCACTACAGCACGAATAACAACAACTTCCCCGGACAAGGCACCACCGCGGTCGACAACTTCGTCATGCAGGCCAACTACCGCGTGTATATTCCTGCCGCGGGCGCCTGGACCTTCGGCGTGAACTCCGATGACGGCTTCAAACTGACGCTCGACAACGGCATCGACCCCACGCGCACCATGCTCTTCGACGGCACGCGCACCGTTGCCGATACGCTGAGCACCTTCACGTTTGCCAGCGCCGGGACGTACAACCTGCGGCTGGTGTATTTTGACAACACCGGCCCCGCGGGAGTCGAGGTGTTTGCGGCCCAGGGCACCAAGACCGTTTATGACACCAGCTTCAAGCTCCTGGGCGACATAGTCGGCGGCGGCCTGAGCGACAGCGACCAGGGCACCGCCTGGGAAAGCCCCACCTTCGACGACAGCTCGTGGCTCCATGGCCCATCGCAACTCGGCTACGGAGACGGCGACGAGGCCACCGTCACCAGCTACGTCGACGCCGACCCCAATACGAGCGGCGTCCAGAAGAACGCCACGACCTATTTCCGCCGCACGTTCCAGGTTGCCGACGCCTCGCAATACAACGGCCTGATCGCTCACGTGATCCGCGACGACGGGTTCGTGATGTATCTGAACGGCGTGGAGGTCTGCCGCTACAACATGCCCACCGGAACGATCACCTCGACGACGTGGGCCTCGAGCAACGTGCCCGATGAGACGGTGTGGAACGACTACACCATCGCGTTGAGCCAACTGAAGACGGGCACGAACGTCCTGGCGGTGGAAATGCACCAATACGCCAACAACAGCAGCGACATCAGCATGGACGTGCGCCTGGAAGCCACGCGCCCCGGCGGCAGCAGCGGCACGGGTTTGAACCTGACGCCTGGCATCAACCGCATTCCCGTGCAGACGTTCAGCGGGCCGAATGGGACAGGAACCAAGCTGCGGGACAGCTTCATCGACATCTGGTGCGATCCGACGGGGACGGTGGCCGACCCTCCGGTGCCCCTGGCCGATCCGCCAGGTCTGGCGCCCGATCCGCATCTCGACCTGTATACGCGCGACAGCTACCTGCCGGGCATTCCGTTCCTGGTGCGGACCGAGATCGCCGACGCGCAGGAGCAGGTGGATCGCGATCTTTGGAACGGCACCGTCACGCTTTCCGTCAATAATCCGGCCATCACGCTTTCCACCTACACGGTGACCTATGACAACGGCGTCGGCAGCGCCCTGGTGACCGCCACCGGCAGCGGCACGTTTACGCTGACGGCCACCTGGACCGATGCTTCGCGCAACCTGACCAAGACTGCCACCAAGACCCTGACGAGCCTGCAAGGCCAGTCGATGACCCCGCTCTCGGGCACGCTTTCCGGGGCCGGCCTTACCTGGAGCGGCATCGTTCACGTCACCGCCGACGTCACCGTGCCCACCGGCAGCACGCTGACCATTCAGCCCGGCACGCTGGTACTGCCTGGACGGCGTCGCGCGCGGCGGCACGACCGGAGCGGACATACAGGTGCAGGGCAGCCTCCAGTCGCTGGGCACGGCCGCCCAGCCGGTCACCTTCACGAGCTACGACCCCACCATGTACTGGGGCGAGATCCACTTCAGCAATGCCGCGGCCTCGCTCCTTGAGTACGCCGAGATCACGCACGCAGGCTCCTCCCCAGGCCTGGGGCACCCCGGGACGGGCTCGGTCGGACCGGCCATCCACCCTGAGAACACGTCAGTTACGCTCGATCACTGCTCGATCACCGACATTGGCGGCAAGATCATGTATGCCACGGGTTCCGACATCGTCGCAACCCACAACCTCTGGAGCCGGGCGGTCATGGGGCCGGAAATCACCGGCACCGGGATGGCGTTCACCAACACCTTCATCGAGGAAATGCGATGGAACGACGATGCGGACGGCATCTACCTCTGGAACGCCGGCAGCAAGTCCATCACCATCCGCGGCGGCGTCATCGCGGGCACCGATGATGACGGCATCGATCACCTGGCGTCGACCATTCTGGTGGACGACATGATCATCCGGGACACCCATGACAAGGGCCTCAGTCAGTACGACGGCAACGTCACGATCACGCGCTGCCTGTTCTCCGACAATTCCCGGCAGCCGGAAGACGGCAGCCAGGCATCCATCTCGGTCAAGACCACCAACGGCACAACGGCAACGACGACCATCGACCGCACGACCATCTACAACGACAATCCCACCGGCATCGGGATCCAGAGCCGCAACAAATACGGCGTCGCCAGCGGCAAGATCATCTACAACGTGACCAATTCGATCATTGATGCCTATCAGGTGGTGGCCTACGATGCCCCTGTCTACAGCCCGGACGACATCCACATCAGTTACTCGGACCTGATCGGAACGCTGGGCGTGCCTTGGACGTACGGCGCCAGCCACGACAACCTCACCAACCAGAGCCCACAATGGGTCAACGTGGCGGGGAGCGACTTCGTCGATCCCGCGGCAACCGTATATCGCGATTTCCGCCTCCAGGTCACCTCGCCCTGCGTAGACGCCGGCGATCCGGCCGGCATGCCCGACGCCGATGGCTCGCGGGCGGACTTGGGCTATCGCCCGGCCGCCGCCGGCGCGGGCTCCTACGCGCCGCGGACCATCGCGGCCGGGCACATCACGCAGAACATGTTGATGTACCCGGCGGCCAATCCGTATCACATCACCGGCGATGTGATCGTCGATGCGGGCGTGACGCTGACGATCATGCCCGGTACGCAGGTCTACTTCGACGCGGCGCCGGCCTGACGATCAACGGGAAGCTCGTGGCCAACGGCACGGCCAGCCAACTGATCCGGCTGACGGCTTACCCCGGCGCCGGCTATTGGGATGGCGTGAGTTTCCAGAACACGACTCAGGACAACCAGCTCACCTACGCGATCGTCGAATATGGCGAAGGCTACTACGCGGCCGGCGGCGACAACGCGATGGTCGCGGCAACCAATTCCAAGCTCCTGCTCGACCACGACTATTTCGACCACGCCCGCTACCGCCGCATCCGGACGATCGGCTCATCGCTCATCGTGAGCAATTGCACGTTCACCAACATCTTCGGGGCGGCCGAAGCGCCGCTGACCAACAACCACAGCGAGCAGATCTGGGGCGATGATGCGCCGGCGGGCGGATATCTGATCATCGAGAACAACACCTTCGGCACGACCAAGGGCCACAACGACATCATCGACGTGAACGGCGGCCACGCGGCCAGCGGCGATCCGATCGTGCAGATCCTCAACAACACCTTCCTCGGCGGCGGCGATGAGGCCATGGACATCGAGGGCGACTACCTCGTCGAAGGCAACGTCATCACGCACTTCCATAAGGACACCTACAACACCGACGCGGGCGAGAGCAACGCCATCTCGGCCGGCGACGCCAACGACGTCGGCTTCAACTACCTGATCGCCCGGAACGTATTCTACGACGTCGACCACGCCGTGCTGATCAAGGACAACTCGAACCTGGCGTTCGTCAATAACACCGTCTCCAATGTCACGGCAACCAAGCCGGCCATCTATTTCGAGGTCGTCGGCGACTCGGTCAGCGCCGGGCACAGCGCGGTCATCGAGAGCTGCATCTTCGATAACGTGCCGATCATGTTCGATCTGACGGTTGGCAATGGCGAGCCAACGCCGACGCTGACCATTAACCGCTCAATCGTCTCTTCGGCGTGGATGGGCTATGGCGTCGGCAACACGACGGAGGCGGCGCGGCTGGTGAATCCGGCCAGTGGCAACTACGCGCTCGGTCCGGGATCGCCGGCGCTGGGCACAGGACAGGACGGTCACGACATGGGCGCGATGGTTGCGCCTTGGCCGTGGATCAGCGGCGAGCCGGCTGCCGTCACCCCTTCGACCACCGCAACGCTGGCCATCAGCGGCGCGAGCCTCCTTTACGCGGTCACCGGCAACGACGCCGCACTGGCGTACAAGTACCGCGTGAACAACGGTCCCTGGAGCGCGGAGACACCCATCGCGACTCCGGTGCAGCTCGCCGGTCTCGCCAACGGCACTTACACCGTCTACGTCATCGGCAAGAACATCGCGGGATCGTGGCAGAGCACCACGTCGCCGACGGCATCACAAACGTGGGTTGTCAATACGTCCCTGCGGCACGTGCGGATCAACGAGGTGCTGGCCCACAACACGGCGATCGATCACGAAGGCACAGTGCCGGACATGATCGAGCTGTACAACGACGGCGCGGCGCAGATCAATCTTGAGGGAATGAGCCTGAGCGATGATCCGGCAAATCCAACCAAGTTCGTCTTCCCGGCGGGCACGACGCTTGGGGCGGGCCAATACCTGGTCCTCTACGCCGACAGCGCGAGCACATCGGGCCTGCACCTGGGCTTCGCGCTGGAAGGATCGGACGGCGGCGTCTACCTGTACGACAGCCCCGCGAATAATCAGGCGCTGCTGGATTCCGTGCAGTATGGGCCGCAGATAGCGAACCTGTCGATCGGCCGGATCGGCCACGATGGCACGTGGACGCTGACGCAGCCGACGTTCGGCGCGGCCAACGTCGCCGCCCGGACCGGCGATCCCGCCACGCTGAAGATCAACGAGTGGCTGGCCAGCGAGCAGGTGCGCACGGCGGACGACTTCATCGAATTGTACAATCCCGATCCGCTGCCCGTGCCGCTGAGCGGGTTGTATCTGACCAACGACCCGCGAATGCGCAGACGCAGGACCAGATCGGCGCGCTGAGCTTTGTGGCGGGCGGCGGCTGCGTCAACTTTTCGGCCGACAAGAACGAAGACCAGGGCTTCGACCACCTGAACTTCAAGCTCTCGTCCGGCATCCAGTCGCTGGCGTTGTACGACGCCAACGTGAATCAGCTTGACTGCATCCTGCACTTCGATCAGACCACGGATGTATCGCAGGGCCGGAGCCCCGACGGCGCGGCGTATCCGTATCAGTACTTCACCATCCCCACGCCGGGCGTCGCCAACACGACGCCGACATCGGTGGCCAACCTGGCCAGCAGCCTGCGCATCACCGAGGTCATGTACAACCCCTCCGGCAGCAGCGACGCCGAGTTCATCGAGCTGCAGAACATCAGCGCGACGCTGACGCTCGATCTCACCGGCGTGCGCATCGGCGGCGGCGTGAGCTTCACCTTCCCCGCCACGACGCTGGCGCCGGGCCAATATGTCGTCATCGTGCGCCACCTGCGGGTGTTCCTCAACACCTATGGGCCGGGCATCAACGTCGCCGGCCAATACGACGGCAACCTGGAAGACCACGGCGAGAACCTGATCCTGCAACTGCCCGATCCCTATGACTCGGCCATCCTGCGTTTCGACTACGACAACATCTGGTATCCCGGCACCGACCATGGCGGCTATGCCCTGGAGATTCGCAACACCGCCGCGCTGCCGGCGACGTGGGATGACCCCACGGCGTGGCAGGCGGGCACGGTCCTCAACGGCTCGCCGGGCCGCGCCGATAACGGCACGATCAGCCTCGACCATATCACCATCAGCGGCAACCTGGATGCCCCGGCCGAATCGGACGTGATCCGGCTCGTTCGCGACACGGTCGATCCAACGTTGCTGGATGTGTTCATCACCGAGGCCGGCGCGACGCCGACCTACAGCGTGCCGTTCGCGCTGCTGCACGGTTTTGACGTAAAAGGCCTGGGCGGCGACGATCGCCTCGTCCTCGATTGCAGCCACGGCCAGGTGGTGCCGCCCGAGGGCATCGCCTACGACGGCGGCGATGGCACGGACTCCCTGGTATTCACGGGGACCGCGGCAACTGATAGTCTCACGGTCAGCGCTACCCAGGTGCTGTTCGGAACGCTGGCGATCACCAACAGCGGCGTGGAGGGCGTGCAGCTTGGCGATGCGGGCAGCGACCTGGTGCTGGACACGCTCACGATCAGCGGCAGCGGCAAGGCGACGGCGGCCGCCGGCACCGGCACCGTGCTCCGGCTGAACAAGCTGGTCATGGACGGCACGGCGACGCTCGATCTGGCCGACAATGGCATGGTCATCCAGAGCGATGCCAGCCACAAGGCCAGCGTGCTGAGCGACATTAGCACATGGATCGGCCTGGGCCGCAGCGGCGGAACCTGGTCCGGGCATGGGATCGTGACGAGCAAGGTGGGCAACCCATCCGTCGATCCGAACGGGATCGCGACGCTGATCGCCATCGTGAACGACGACGGCGGCGGCAACGTCGTGCGATCGTCGCTGGGCGGCGAAACGGGCCTGAACACCAACATGGTCCTGGTGAAGTTCGGCTACGCCGGCGACACGAACATGGACAATGTCGTGGATGCCAAGGACTACTTCATGGCCGACCGCGGCTATCGGCTGCAGAGCGATCCGAGCACCAAGGGCTTCGCCAACGGCGACTTTGATTACAGCGGCAGCGTGACGGCCGACGACTTCTACCTGATCGATCGCGCGTTCATCCACCAGAACGGGACGGTGGGTATGCTGCAAATCGCCGGTGCCCAGGTGCAAGCAGCGGATTCGGGATTCTCTTCACTGGCGCTTGCCGCCCCGGCAGATCAGACTCCCGTGCGTGCCGCATCGCCTTCGCCTTTCGCAGTGGGCACCAGCATCGTGAGGAAAGAGTTTGAATTCTAAACCTGCGCCGCCGGCGGCACTACTACCCGAGCCGGCGCTTCGGTATCATGCCGACCAACTCAAGTGTTGGAGGCATGTATGCTTGCTTGGATTGTCGCGGGATCATTGGCACTGGCAGGAATCGCGTCGCTGGCGGCCGCCCAGGAGAACTGGGCCGCGGCCAAAGCGCCGCTGATGACGCAGTGGGCGAAGGATGTATCGCCGGCCAACGCGCTGCCGGAATATCCCCGGCCGCAAATGGCGCGGAAGGACTGGCTGAATCTCAACGGGCTTTGGGACTATGCCGTGGTGGGCAAGAGCGATTCGCGGCCGGAGCAGTGGGCCGGGCGGATTCTGGTGCCGTTTCCGCTGGAGTCGGCTCTGTCGGGCGTGATGAAGCAGCTCGATGAGAAGAGCCGGCTGTGGTATCGGCGGAGCTTCGCCGTGCCGGCCGGCTGGAAGGGCCAGCGGGTGCTCCTGCACTTCGGCGCTGTGGACTGGGAGGCGACAGTCTGGGTGAACGGCAAGGAGATCGGCTCGCATCGCGGCGGATATGATGCGTTCTCCTTCGACATCACCGATGCGATCAAGGCGGATGGGCAGCAGGAGATCGTGGTGGGGGTGCTGGACCCAACGGATCGCTACTGGCAGCCCAAGGGCAAGCAGGTCCTCAAGCCCGGCGGGATCATGTACACGGGCACGTCGGGCATCTGGCAGACGGTGTGGGTTGAGCCGGTGGCCCAGGCGAGCATCGAGGGCCTGACGCTCACGCCCGATATCGACGCCGGAACGGTGCAGCTTTCATTGGCACTTCGCAACGGCGCCGACCGCCACAACGTGGAAGTTGTCGTGCTTGACGGCGACACGGAACTGAGCAAGAGCGTCGGGCCGGCGCGAACGAAAATGATGATTGGCCTAAAGAACGCGAAACTCTGGACGCCTGACAACCCTTATCTCTACAACCTGCGCGTTACGTTGATGGAGGACAACAAACCGGTCGATGCGGTCACGAGCTACTTCGGCATGCGCAAGATCGCGGTCGCCAAGGATGAGAAGGGCATCAATCGCTTGATGCTGAACAACAAGTCCGTTTTCCAGATCGGCTTCCTCGACCAGGGCTTCTGGCCGGACGGCATCTACACCGCTCCGACGGATGCCGCCCTCAAGTCCGACATCGAGATGACCAAGAAGCTCGGGATGAACATGTGCCGCAAGCATGTCAAAGTCGAGCCGGAGCGATGGTATTACTGGTGCGATAAGCTGGGGCTGCTGGTCTGGCAGGACATGCCCAGCAGCGGCGTCGGCCACAAGCCGGACAGGAACTCGCCGGATGGCGTGGCCATCTCGCCCGAAGCCAACACGCAGTTCGAGGCGGAGCTCAAGGCCCTGGTGGACCAGCACCGCAACCATCCCTCAATCATCCTGTGGGTGGTCTTCAACGAAGGCTGGGGCCAATATGACACGGCACGGCTCACGAGCTGGGTCAAGGAACTGGATCCGTCGCGGCTGGTGAACAACGCCAGTGGCTGGACCGACCAGAAGTGCGGCGACGTGATGGACATTCACAGCTATCCCGGGCCGGGCGCCCAAGAACGAGGAGAAGCGGGCGGCCGTGCTGGGCGAGTTCGGCGGGCTGGGCCTCGGCGTCGATGGTCACACGTGGGCGAACAAGACCTGGGGCTATCGTGGCATGGCCAGCACGGCCGCCTTGACGAAGAACTACATCAAGCTGCTGCAGAAGGTGCATGCGCTCAAGGAAGAGGGGCTGTGCGCTGCCGTCTACACGCAGACCACGGATGTCGAGACGGAGTGCAACGGCCTCATGACCTACGACCGGGCGGTTGTGAAGGTTGACATTGAGAAGGTCGCCCAGGCCAACCGCGGCGAGTCGTTCGGCGATGCGATGAAGCTGACGATCGTGGTGCCGACCGCGCAGAAGGAAGGCGTCAACTGGCGCTACACGATCGATAAGCCGGCCGACGGCTGGTTCAAGAGCGACTTCGATGCGTCAGGCTGGAAGGAAGGCCCATCGGGCTTCGGAACCAAGGGCACGCCCGGCGCGATGGTGCGCACCGAGTGGAAGACGGACGATATCTGGCTTCGCCGCGAGATCACGCTCGATCGGAAGCTGGAGAATCCCATGCTCCTGATGCACCACGACGAGGACGTCGAGGTCTACGTCAACGGCGTGCTGGCGGCCAAGGCGGGCGGCTTCATCACCGACTACGAGGAGTTTGAGCTGACAAAAGAAGGCACGGCCGCGCTCAAGATCGGGAAGAACGTGATTGCCGCACACTGCCATCAGACGCAGGGAGGGCAGTATATTGATGTCGGGATCGCGGATAGCAAATAGAAGACGGCAGATAGCAGATAGAATATACCAACTATCTGCTATCCACTGTCTGCCATCTGCTGATCCGCTCTACGCGTTCCTCAGCTCGCGTTCGGCCCGCAGCCAGTTGTCCAACTCGCTGCCGCCTTTGCCGCTGGCCCAGATCTCGTAGGCCCGCTTGGCGATCATCTCCGCGGTGATCTGCTTCCTGGCGGGCGTCACCGGCATCTTGGGGATCGGCGTGCCGCGGACGGGGGTGGTGGAACGAATCTCATTGTTCTTCGCCATATGGCATCCTTCCAGACGGGAAAGTGGAGTCGCGTTATTTCGGCCTCCCGCCCGTACTGCTCGGGAGGCCATAGCGTCCTGTAATCAAACTGCATCCAATGCAGTTATAGGACGCTCAGTGCTGATAGACTACTTATCGGCAAAAGAAGGCCGGATGGATGAATGGGGATGAGGCCGCTTGACGCGGCCTTAATGCGGCCGTATCTGGAGGGCCGAATGCACAAGACGGTGGTGATCAACGTGGTCGGGCTGACGCGGCCGCTGACGGAGGCGATGCCGAACCTGCGGCGATTCTGCGAAGCCGGCCGCGTTGCCAGCGTGGGCAGCGTCCTGCCGGCCGTCACCACGACGGTCCAGTCAACCTATCTGACGGGAACCTGGCCGGGCGAGCACGGCATTGTCGGCAACGGCTGGTATTTTCGCGATGAGTGCGAGATCCGGTTCTGGCGGCAGTCGAACAGGCTGGTGCAGCGGCCGAAGATCTGGGAGAAGGCCCGGCAGATCGATCCGTCTTTCACCTGCGCGAACCTGTTCTGGTGGTACAACATGTATTCGTCGGCCGACTGGACGGTGACGCCCCGGCCGATGTACCCGGCGGATGGGCGCAAGATCCCCGACGTGTACACGCATCCGGGCGACTTACGCACGTGGCTCCAGAAAGAGCTGGGGCAGTTTCCATTATTCCAGTTCTGGGGACCGGTAACGTCGATCGCGGCCAGCCGGTGGATCGCCGATGCGGCGATGCTCGTGGATAAGCGATTCGATCCGACGCTGACGCTGATGTACCTGCCGCATCTGGATTATTGCCTCCAGCGACTCGGGCCCGATCCCGCGAAGGTCACGCGCGACCTGAGGGAGCTGGACGATGTGCTGGCCGGGCTGCTCGGCTGGTATCAGCGGGAAAAGAAAGCGAGAGTCATCGTGCTCTCGGAATATGGAATCGTGCCGGTTTCCCGGCCGGTACACCCGAACCGCGTGCTGCGACGGGAGGGGCTCATCGCCGTGCGAGAGGAAATGGGCCATGAAGTTCTGGATGCAGGTGCCAGCGCGGCCTTTGCCGTGGCGGACCATCAGGTGGCGCATATCTACGTCAACGATCTGTCCAAATTGGCGCACGTGCGCAAGCTCGTCGAGCAGACCCCGGGCGTGGCGCGGGTATTGGATGAGCAAGGCAAGCACGAATTTCACCTGGACCATGAGCGCAGCGGCGAACTGGTCGCGCTGGCCGAGCCGGACGCATGGTTCACCTATTACTACTGGCTCTCGGACGACCGCGCCGGATTTCGCGAGGACGGTGGACATCCACCGCAAACCGGGCTACGACCCGGCCGAGTTGTTCATCGATCCCGCCTTGCGCCTGCCGAAGCTGAAAGTCGCGTGGACGCTGCTCAAGAAGAAGCTGGGCATGCGGACGCTGATGGAGGTGATCCCGCTTGATGCGAGCCTCGTGAAGGGATCGCACGGTCTGCCGGCGCGGTCGGAGGATGAGGCGCCATTGGTGGTCTCAGGGCAGAAGGATCTGCTGCCGGACAGGATCGAGCCGACGGATGTGTGCGGGCTGATCCTGCGGCATCTCACGTACTGAGCTTTCCACCCGACGGATCACCCGGTTAACATCCCGCCATGCTCCGCAGCCTCATTCGCTTTGTCATCGGATTGGCGCTGATCGCCGCGCCGCTGGTCGCCTGCAAGCCGCAGGCGCAGACCGTCCCGCAGCAGGGCACGATCAGCGTCTATTTCAGTCCCCACGGTGGCTGCACCGACGCGATTGTCGAGGCGATTGGCCAGGCGCAGAAGACGCTCGACATTCAGGCCTACTCGTTCACCTCCGCGCCCATCGCGGAGGCCGTCGCCACGGCCCATGCTCGCGGCGTGAAGGTGCGAGCGGTCCTGGATAAGAGCCAGAAGTCGGAGAAATACACGTCCGCCACGTATCTGCGCAACCACGGCGTGCCCGTCTATATCGACGATGCGCACCAGATCGCGCATAACAAGGTAATGATCATCGACGGCTCGACGATCATCACGGGATCGTTCAACTTCACAAAGAACGCCGAGGAGCACAATGCCGAGAACCTGCTGATCATCCGCGGCAACGGCGCGCTGGCGGCCGCCTATGCCGCGAATTTCGAGTCGCACCTGGCGCACTCCAGGCCGTATGTCCCGTAGGTCGCCGGTCGAAAATATCGGCGCACCCCAGCGGCGAGACGCCGCCAACACAATCGAAAATCCCCGGCCTTTCCGTTACAACATCGGCCCTATGACTCAACCTGCGGGCGATCTGGTCAACCTTCCCGACGTCTGGGGCGAGGGCGCGATTTTCGGCTTCTCGGGCCTCGACGGCCCGACCGAGGTCCAGTCGGGCTTCGTCGCAACCCTTGGCCCATCGCGATATTCGTTGCTGTTCGACACGCCCACCCGCCGGCTGCTCTCGATCCGATTTCCGACGCTGGATAATCCACTGGCCATCACCAGCGACATGATTCTCGTCGAAACGCAGACCGACGAGTTCCTCCTGACCTGGGCCGACTGGCACACGCTCATCGGGCTGGCACCCGCGCAGACCTCGCTGCGCCTGACGCTCGAAGACGGCACCGTCGCCAGACCCGAAGGCATGTTCCTGGTTTCCGCCGATCCCGCGGGCCGCGACGTTCTCGCGCTCGACTGTGCGCAGGGCGCAATTTGCCATCAGCTACGGCCGGACGGTCGCGGATGCGTGCCGTCGCGCCGTCGATGGTGTTTCGGCCGACATCAATGCGGTCGTCCGCCGGAACCTCTCGATCCTGCTCCAGCATGCGCCACGGGCCCAGGAACGGCACGACCGCCTGCTGAAAAAGTGCCTTGGCGTCATGAAGGTCAACACGCTTTCGCCCGAAGGCGCGATCCAGCAGCGATGGAGCACGCCCGACCGCGTGCCGCACCGCGATATGTGGTTATGGGATTCGGTGTTTCATTCCCTGGCCATGAATCGCGTCGATCCGCGCATTTCCTGGGAGATCCTCAAGTCCGTCATCGACACCCAGAACGAAGACGGAATGATCCCGCATCGCAGCTCGATCGCCGGCGAGAAGTCTTCCATCACGCAGCCGCCGCTCCTCTGCTGGGGCGTGTGGGAGAACTACCAGCATCTCCGCGACCTGGCGGCCCTCAAATACGCATTTTCACGGCTGGAAGACTACATCGACTGGGACTGCGACCATCGCGATCGCAACCGCAACGGCCTGCTCGAATGGGCCATGTCCTCCGACCCGCAATGTCGCTGCGACGAGTCGGGGATGGACAATTCCCAGCGGTTCGACGAGGCCGCTGCCATGGATGCGGTCGATTTCTCCACGTTCATCGCATTGGAGATGCAGTACCTGTCGCTTATGGCCCAGGAACTGGGCATGGACGATGACGTTGAATACTGGTCGGAACGCGGCCAGGAAATCTCGCGGAAGATCCACGAGCTTCTCTGGGACCCCGCCCACCAGTTCTACTACGACCGCAAGTTGGATGGCACATTCCGCAAGGTGCCGGCCGTCAGCGGTCTGCTTCCGCTGCTGCTTGGCAACCTTCCCGATGAGCATCTCGATGCCCTGGTGGAGGCGCTCGCGGACAAGGAGCGGTTCAACACGGAACTGCCCATTCCCAGTATCGCTCTCGCTGCCCCGGGCTGGTCCTGCGATATGTGGCGCGGAGCCACGTGGATCAACATGAACTATCTCATCATCCTGGGCCTTCGCCGTCATGGGCGCGATGCCGAAGCCGATCGCCTCAAGTCACTGACGATCGAGCACGTCTTGAAAGATTACGAAAAGCACGGCGTCGTCTTCGAGTTCTACGATCCCACCGGCCGGCAGCCGCCAACGCTGCTCGATCGCAAAGGCAAGAACCTCGGCGCGTACGACATCCGCCGCAAGATCGACTGCATTCGCGACTATCACGGGACGGCGGCGGTCACGGCGTGTCTGCTGCTGGAGTAGGGTGGCCGGTGATCAGTGAACGGTGATCGGTAATCAGTGACTACCGATTACCGATGACCGATTACCCGATCACCGATTACCTGGAAACGCTCACCGGCCGCTCGGGCGGACTGTGCGTCGCCTGGTAGACCAGCCCCTGCGTCATCGCCGGGATCGTGCCGAAGGCGATCGTGCCCGCCACCGAGAAGATCACGCCCAGCGCCACGGCCACCTGCATGCGCGTGGCGGCGCTGTCGGGCGGCTCGGGGAGATAGCTCGCCTCCGGCCGCAGGAACATCGTCCCGATGATCCGCAGGTAATAGCCGGCCGAGATTGCGGCGTTCACGATCAGCAGGATCACCAGCCAGATCATGCCGCCGCCGAGCGCCGGGCGAATCAACTGGAGCTTGCCGAAGAAGCCGACGGTACACGGAATGCCGATCAGGCTGAAGCAGCAGATGGCCATCGCCAGCCCGAGCAGCACGTGCCGGCGTCCCTGGCCGGCGATGTCGTCGAAGGTCTCGGCGCTGCCCCGCCCGGTGCGCGAGGGCAGGAGCATCAGCACGCCAAACGCGCCGGTGTTCATGATCCCGTACGCCGCCAGGTAGAAGAGCACCGCGCCGACCGGGCTCACGCCCGCGGGCCGCGACCACAGCGCGGCAATGCCCACGAGCATATAGCCGCTGTGAGCGATGGAACTGTACGCCAGCACCCGCTTGATGTTGCTTTGTAGCAATCCCAGCACATTGCCCACGAACATCGTCACGACCGCCATGACCGAGATAAGCCTGCCGAGCTCTGGCGGCAGCGCGAAATGGTCTCCGCCGACGAGTGACAGGACCCGGATGAGCGCGACGAACCCGGCCGTCTTGGGCACGAACGCAAGGAACGCCGTCACCGGCGTGCCCGCGCCCTCGTAGACGTCGCCGGCATAGAACTGAAGCGGGAACGCGGCCATCTTGAACGCCAGGCCCAGGATGATCAGCACTACTGCCATGAGCTGCCACGGCGTGAGATGGGGCGTTGCCCCGGACCCGAGCCCCCGGCGAAGGATGCGGATGATCTGGTCGAAGTTCGTAGCGCCCGTTGCACCGTAGAGATAGCTGAATCCGAAGAGCATCACGGCGACCGACATCGCGCCCAGGAAGAAGTACTTCACGCCGGCCTCCTGGGCCGCGGGTGCGCGGCGCGACATGGAGACCATGATGTACGTCGGGATGCTGGTCAGTTCCAGCGCCAGGAACAGCATGATGAGGTCGTTGCAGACGCTGACGAGGAACAGCCCGACGATGGAGAACAGGAACAGCGCGAAATACTCGCCGGCATCTTCGCCGTATTGCAGGGCACTGTTGCCGGTGGCGCGGCCATCGGTTGGCCAGGAAAGCAGCAGGAGGATCAGCCCGATAAAGATGCTCAGCAGCCGCACGTAGAGAGCGAACGTGTCGACGTGGATGCTTCGGATGAATGTGCCCGGGTGCGTCGTGGGGCCGTGCTGCACGGCCAGCGCCCCGGCCAGGGCCAACGCCGCCAGTACCGGCGCGGTCCGGCGCGAGCCCTCGTGCCGCGAGCAGCCCAGTAGCATCAGAATGCAGGCCACGCCGGTCATGACCAATTCGGGTGCGAGCATGTAGAGGAGGTCGTGCATCAGTCTGGGAATTTTCGATTTTCGATTTTCGATTTTGGATTGATTGTGCCGCCGGTGCCCTCACCGGCGGAAGCGACCCGTGCCGGACCGCCAGTGGGTGTACTGGCGGCACTACCATCGACCTTGCCGATCAACTGCCGCACCGGCTCGACCAGCGTGTCAAGCAGTCGCGCGGGGATCACGCCGAGCACCACGACGGCCAGCGCAATCGGCACAAGGACGCCGATTTCGCGCGGCGACAGGTCAACCGGCAGCGATGAATCGTGAGTGGCAGGGGAGTCGGGTTGCTCGCCCTGCACCGAGTGTGCCTCCGGCACCTTGAGTGGCCCGAAAATGACCTTGGCGGTCATGTGCAGCATATACAGCGCACCGAGGATGATGCCGATGGCCGCAAACGCGCCGTAGACCATGCCGAGGTGCGGCGAGCGGAAGGCGCCGAGGATCGTGAGGAACTCCGACACGAATCCATTGAGCCCCGGCAGGCCGATGCTGCTCAGGACGAAGAAGACGAAGAAGAACGCCATGACGGGCATCCTGCGCCAGGCCCGAAAGCTCGTTGATGTCGCGCGTGTGATAGCGCTCGTAGATCATGCCGATGACCAGGAACATCGCGCCGGTGCACAGGCCATGGTTGATCATGTACAGCACCGAGCCCTGCACGCCCTCATAGTTCAGCGCTGCCAGCCCGAGAACGCAGAAGCCCAGGTGCGAGACCGATGAGTACGCCACGAGCTTCTTGATGTCATGCTGCACCCACGCGACGAGTGCGCCATAGATGATGCCGATGAGGCATAGCACGCCCACGGCCTTGATCAGCGTTGGGAAGACAACGCTGCCATTGGCATGGGCGAATCCGATCGGCAGCGCCAGCCGAAGAATACCGTACGTCCCCAGCTTCAGCAGCACGCCGGCGAGGATGACCGAGCCGGCGGTGGGGGCCTCGGTATGCGCCAGCGGAAGCCACGTGTGTACCGGGAACAGCGGCACCTTGACGGCGAAGCCGGCCAGCAGCCCCAGCGCCACCCACCAGAGCTCCGTTCGCGTCAGCGGCGCGATCGCGTGCCGTAGCGGATCGCCCATCTGCGCCAACGACATGACGTTGGCCATGTCGAACGTGTGATACCGCACGCCGAGGTAGACAATCGCCGCCAGCGTGAACACCGAGCCGGAGAACGTGAACAGGAAGAACTTGCCGGCCGCGTATCGCCGCTGCGGGCCGCCCCAGATGCCGATGATGAAGAACATCGGCACGAGCGTCAGCTCGAAGAAGATGTAGAACAGCAGCATGTCGCTGGCCATGAACACGCCGAGCATGGCCGACATGAGCACGAGCATCCAGCCGTAGTATTCCCGTGTGCGCTCGCGGATTCCGGTGAAACTCGCGGCGATTGCCAGCGGCTGCAGGAACGCCGTCAGCACCACCAGCCACAGGCTGATCGAATCCACCGCCAGGCCGAAGTTGAACCCGATACCCTCTACCCGCCCGAGGCTGATCGCATAGGCCGCGCCGCCGCTGCCCCAGGGAAATGCGAACAGCAGCGGCAGGCACAAGGCCGCGCGATGGCGCTGGCCAGCAGCGCCACGCCTTTGGCCAGCCGAGCCGGCGCCACCGCGCAGGCAACCGCGCCGGCGATGGGCACGAGCAGCATGATGGGCAGAAGCAGGTTCATCACATTTGAAATTTGAAATTTGAAATCTCAGATCTCATAGGAACACCACCAGCAGTATTGCCGCGATCGCCAGGAGCATCAGCAGCGCATAGCCTTGCAGCGAGCCGCGCTGGGCTGTGAGTTTCAGGCCGAATCCGCCGAGTTGGGGCACGAACGCGATCGCCCAAAGCACGCCATCGATGAACCAGTCGAAGTCGACGAACTTCCGGCCGATCCATCGCAGGGGCTCGACGATGCCGTTCTGATAGACCTCATCGACCCAGAACCTGGCTTCAATCAGACGGCTGAGGCGCGGGAACTTCTCCGGCAGCGCCTCGCCCTGCCGGCGATACTTGCGATGTAATAGATACGCGATATAGATGCCCAGCATCGCGATGAGGGCGCTGGCCGCCATGATGTTCAGGTGGAGGATGTCCATCCGCGTCCGCACGACCTTATCGGGGTCTTCCTCGGCACCGAACTCGGTGGGCATGACGCGCTCGTGGCCGTATTCCCGCATGGCCACGTCGTGCGCAGGATCAGCGACGGGCTCTCGTGGAGGAAGCCGCCCAGCGATGCGTGGCGCTCCGGCCAGTTGAGATATCCCACGAAGATCGCGCCCAGCGCCAGCAGGACCAGCGGCGCGATCATGATCCACGGCTCGTGGCTGTGCCCCTTGTGCGCATGGGAATTGTGCTCCAGGTGCTTGTCCGAATCGCCGGCGTGCGCTTCCTGGTCGGCCGGGCCGCGGCCGTGCGCAGGCGCTTTGGGCGGCGTCGCCGGCAACAGGAGCGGGCCCTGAAACACGCGGAAGTACAGCCGGAATGTGTAGTAGGCCGTCAGAAACGCCGCCAGCAGCAGGAGGATTGCGATCAGTTTGGAGTGATACCATGCGGCCGCGATGATCTCATCTTTGGAGAAGAACCCGCTGAACAGCGGGAACCCCGCCAGCGCCAGGCAGCCTACGAGCATGACGATGTTCGTCCACGGAAGCACGCGCTTAAGCCCGCTCATCTTCCGCATGTCCAGTTCGCCCGACATCGCGTGCATCACTACGCCCGACGCCAGGAACAACAGCGCCTTGAAGAACGCATGCGTCATCAGGTGGAACATCCCGGCGACTGGCGCGAGGACGCCTAAAGCGGCGAACATGTAGCCAAGCTGGCTGATCGTCGAATAGGCGAAGACCTTCTTGAGATCGAACTGGCGCAGGGCAATCACGGCCGCGAACAGCGCTGTGAATGTGCCGATTGCGGCAACAGCCGACATCGCCGCCGGGTTCCCGAGGAACAGTGTCCCGCAGCGCGCGATCATGTACACGCCGGCCGTCACCATCGTCGCCGCGTGGATCAGCGCGCTCACGGGCGTGGGGCCTTCCATCGCATCCGGCAGCCACACGTACAGCGGGACCTGCGCCGATTTTCCGAACGCCCCCAGCATTAGCAGGAACGGCACCCATCCCAGCGCCGACTGCTGCCAGGCATTCAGCAGTTTCGGCGTGGCCGCGCGAAGCAGCACGCCCTGCTGATCGGGGCTGCCGAAATAGCTCACGGTCCCGAAGATCGCGAAGATCAGCATGATTCCCAGGCCGAAACCGAAATCGCCGATCCGGTTGACCAGGAACGCCTTCTTTGCCGCCTCGCGAGCGGCCGGCCGCTGATAGTAGTAGCCGATCAGCAGGTACGAGCACAGCCCCACGCCCTCCCAGCCGAGGTAGAGCAGGACGAAGTTGTCCGCCATGACCAGGATTGTCATCGCGAAGATAAACAGGCCCAGGTAGGCGAAGAAGCGGAAATATCCATCCTCCCCGGCCATGTAGCCCTTGGCGAAGATCGTGATGAGCAACCCGACGCCCGTCACCACGCAGAGCATCAGGACGCTCAAGGGATCGATGAAGAACCCGACGTCCGCCTTGAACTTCCCCGCCTTGATCCAGGTGTACATGACCCGGTCGGCCGATGTCTTTTCGATGTCCTTCCATCCATAGGGCGCGCCACCGGATATGCCCCCTTCTGTGGTCGATGAATCCTTCATCGGTCCTTTTGGCATCTGCCTCAGAGCCCCGGCGAGCAGCATGAAACTCAGCACCGCGCTGGCTGCCACGCCAATCCACACCGGCCAGTGTGACTGCTGCTTGAGCCATCGCGCGCCGAAGAAACCCGCAATGGCCGCGCCAACCAGCGGCAGCAGGGGGATGAGCCAGCAGAATTTCACTGCCAATAAACCGTCCATTTGTAGGGTGGGCACTGCCCACCGTCCTTCTCGCATTTGTGGGCAATGCCCATCATGGGCACTGCGCATGGTGGGCAATGCCCATCATGCACACTGCGCATGGCGGGCAATGCCCACCCTACCCCTTCAATTCCTTCCATGCTTCCGCATCGAGCGTATTGCGTTTACGGAACAGAAGCACAATCAAGCCCAGCGCCAGCGATGCTTCCGCCGCTGCGATGGTCAGGATGAAAATCACGAACGCCTGGCCGTCGAAGTTCTGGTGAAACCGGCCAAACGCGATGAAGTTGATCGCCACGCCCTGAAACATCAGCTCCGTGCTCAGGAACAGCACGATCATGTTCCGCCGCGTCATTAACCCGATCAGGCCAATGAAGAACAGGATCGCTCCTACCGCCAGGAACCGCGCGAGAATGGTCTGATCGAGAGCGTCCATCAGGTCTCGGGGTATTCCTTTGCCTTGGGATTGTCGGTGCCGTAGACCGGGATGCTGTGCGGATTGTCATCCACGGGCGTGGCCGGCGTTGACACCATCGACTCCGCCGGCGGTGCTTCGGTGCCGATCTCGCCGCGCATCGCTGACACGCCCTCGACCGGCCGGCGCGATCACCACCGCGCCCACCATGGCCACTGTCAGCAGCAATCCTGCGAGTTCCAGCGCCACAAGCTGGCCGCGAAACAGGAACGACGCCAGATTGCGAATCGAATTGCCCGCGGCGCTGGGTACCGGCTGCGCGGGCTTGATGGCCGCGGCCTTGTCGAAGATCAGCAGCAGGATCACGCCCATGAGCATGAAACCCACCGCCGACGCCACGAGCGGCTCGCGGCTGGTCTGGTCGTATTCCGCGCCCTGGATGGCCAGGTTCGCGCCGCCGCTGGCCGCCTGCGACGCCAGCATGATCACGAACACGTACGTCACCAGGATGGCGCCTGCATAAATGAGGATCAGTGCGGCCGCCATGAACTCCGCCCACAGCAGCACGAACAGCCCCGCGCTGGCCACCACCGTCAGGACGAAATAAAGGGCCGAGTAGACGGGCTTGGTGTGGCTGATGACCCGCACGGCGCTCACCACTGCGATCAGCGAAAAGATCCAGAAATAGACATCGCCCGTCGTATGCGCCGCGGTCTGCCGCACGAGCACCGATGCCATTACCAGCGCCGCCACCAGAGCGATGATCCCGCCGATCTTGCGCAGCGCGGCCTCGCGCCGGCCGGGCAGCACCAGAACAGTCCCGATGCCGGCCACGATGCACAGCACAAGGATCACGATTGGGGGGACCAAGCCCTCCGCCAGCGGTAGTATCGGCGGCGAAGTTGTTGTACTGAACCGGCCTGCCAGCATGAATCACCCAGCTTACCGTCCGAGCGGTTTCACAGGAACGGGCAAGTCTATGGACCGGGCACGGGCTTTTCAAGACAATGGTTATGCCGATGAAGTCGAGATCGCAGACTACCACTGAAAGACGTCCAGGCGGGAGCCCGGTCGGCGCCGGGCCGGGACGGCGGCTGCCGGCCCTTCGGCCGCCAACGCACCCGGGGGAGATGCTGTTGGAGGAGTTCCTCAAGCCGCTGGGCATCAGCCAATCGGCGTTCGCTGTGCAGTTGGGCGTCTCTTTCCCGCGGCTCAACGAGATCGTCCGGGGCAGAAGAGGGGTCTCGCCGGACACGGCTCTGCGCTTGGCGAGAGTGTTGGGGATGCCGGCCGAGTTCTGGCTCGGCTTGCAGCAGGACTGGGATCTGTGGCACGCCATACGGAGCAGCCGAGCCGCGTCCATCGCGCAACTAAAGCCGTGCAGGGCCCTTTCGGCTTTCACGGCGGGGTCAGATCCCACTGCCTGATGCGGGCGGAGCTGGCGGCCGCGGAAATCACGCCGCCGGCGCATCCGATGGGTTGTGCCGGTAAAGCACGATTGCCACGTATTCCATCGTCACCAGTCCCTCCTGCACCATCGTCTCCAGATGTGGCAGTAGAAGCTGCATCTTCTCGCGGCTGTCGACGATTTCGATCACGATCGGAAGATCGGTCGACATCTCCAGCAGCGACGCCTTGTGAACCACGCTGTTGGCGCCGAATCCTTCCACGCCGCGCAGCACGGTCGCCCCGGCCAGGCCAAGCTCGCGGGCCTTACGGACGATCGCCTCATAGAGCGGCTTGTGGTCAACGCGATCCGACTCGCCAATGAACACGCGCAGGAGAACGCCATTTTCGTCGATGTGCATAGGTTCCCTCGCTTCGATCTTGGGCATCGTCGATAGCGGTGGCAGAGGCACGCCCAGCCGCAGCACGGGCGGCCGGTCGGAGCGTTCGTGCCGGTAGAGCATCACGCTGGCTCGCTCCAGCGTTGCCAGGCCGTGGACCATCAGCTTACTCAGCGTCTCGTTGAGGAATTGGCCGATGCGCTCGGTGCCGTCCACGATCTCGACAATCACGGGCACGTGCTGTACCAGCGACCACGCCGATGCCGTGGGGATGAGGCCGTGCGCCATAGCCAAGGATACCCGTGAGCACGGTTGTCCCAGCCAGGCCCGCCTTGCGCCGCTCGGACGATGCGCTCCCAGGTCGGCGTGTGCGGCGCGGGTCTGCGCTCTGCAAGTACGCCCGCAGCAGGACACGTTCACCGGCGAGAGACATGAGAACCTCCGGGAACGGGACGGATACGGGCTGAAGCCCGCACTACGAACGACGGGCTGAAGCTCGCACTACAAACGATACTACCGATGGGCCACGATCATGCCTAATCGTATGGCCAGCAGGCCGACAAGCAAACTCCCCAGCAGGTTCGCCATCGCCTTCAGTCCCGCGCCCATCCCCAGCAGCTCGTGGCTTTCGTACATGAACGTCGAGAATGTTGTGTAGGCCCCGGTGAACCCCACGGCCAGCGCCAGCTTGGTCGTATCCGAGATCGGCACCGTCCGGGCGGTCTCCATCAGCCATCCCAGGAAGAACGATCCGCTGATGTTGATCAGGAAAGTACCGATCGGGAAGGCCGCCGTCAGATAGCGCGAGCAGAGCATGCCGACGGCGTACCGCGCGACGGCCCCCGCATGCGCCGGCGCCGCCGACCACGAGGCAGTTCAGCAACATTCTCACGGCGTGCCTCCGATAAACGACTCTGGCCGGCCTCAGTGGCCGGCCAGAATCCTATTTAGCGATTGCCCGAAGCGCGTTAACTCAGTTGCGCCGGTCCATCGGGACATAGTCGTGCATCGTCGGCCCCGTGTAGATCTGCCGCGGCCGCGCGATGCGGCTCGACGTCGTCGTGCTGCTCCTTCCACTGCGCGATCCAGCCGGGCATCCGGCCGATGGCGAACATGACCGTGAACATATTCACCGGGATGCCGATGGCCTTCATGATGATGCCGCTGTAGAAGTCGACGTTGGGGTAGAGCTTGCGATCGACGAAATACGGGTCCTTCAGCGCCATCTCCTCCAGCCGCCGGGCGATGTCCAGCAGCGGATCCTTCACGCCGACCTTCGCCAGCACCTTGTCGGAGGCTTCCTTGAGGATCTTGGCGCGCGGGTCGAAGTTCTTGTATACGCGATGGCCGAAGCCCATGAGCCGCACGCCGCTGTTCTTGTCCTTGGCCAGCTTGATGTACTCCTCGGCCGAGATGCCGCCCTTGTGGATCTTTTCGAGCATGTCCAGCACCGCCACGTTGGCGCCGCCGTGGAGCACGCCCCACAGGGCGCAGACGCCGGCCGCGACGGATGCGAAGACGTTGGCCTTGCTCGAGCCGACGATGCGCACCGTCGATGTCGAGCAGTTCTGCTCGTGGTCGGCGTGCAGCAGGAGGATCATGTTCAGCGCGTCGGAGATGTCCGCATCGGCGATGTACTGCTGATACGGCATCGAGAACATCATGTGCAGGAAGTTATCCACGTAGCGCAGATTGGGGTCGGGATAGATCAGCGGCAGGCCCTGCGATGCGCGGTACGAATACGCCGCGATCGTGCGTACCTTGCTGATGATCCGGGCGGAGGCTTCCTCGAAGGCTTCGTCGTCGTTGAGCTCGATGAACTCGGGATGGAAGCACGCCAGCGTGTTGAGCATGGCCGAGAGCATGGCCATCGGCGGCGCGTGGGCCGGGAAGCCTTCAAAATGATGACGGAAGCCTTCGTGCAGCGGCGCGTTGGCCGTCAGCCGCTTGCTGAAGCGGTTCAGCTCGTCGTGCCGGGGCAGCCGCCCGAAGATCAGCATCCATGCGGTCTCGATGAAATTGGACTTCACCGCGAGCTGCTCGATGGGAATGCCGCGATAGCGGAGAATGCCGGTCTCGCCATCGATGAAGGTGATGTCGCTCTTGCAGGAGCCGGTGTTTCCGTAGCCCGGATCGAACGTGATCAGCCCGGTCTTCGCTCGCAACTGCGAGATGTCCACCCCCAGTTCGCCCTCGGAACCTCCGATGACGGGCATCTCAAGCCGCCGCTCGCCATAGATCAGTGTCGCCGTCTGCGCCATGCCATTTCCCTGGTTAGGCCCTGCCGCGGCAGGGGCGGTTGCGCCATTGGGTGGGGTCATTGTAGCGGATTTCACCATACGCGTCTCCATGATTGGCGCGCTGCCAGCAACGCTGCCGGGCCGCGAGCGCCTGGGTGCCTCATTCTAGCCCGTGGATATTCATTCTGCCCAGCCACCAAAACCCGAGAGCGAAAGACGTGCTTTTTGCAGAAACGAGAACCCGCGCCTGCCCGTTTTCTCTGAAGCGGGAAGCGGCATCGAGTTCCGCTGCGTCCGTCGCTCGCCGCCGTTCCCAAAGCAAAACGCATGCGAGCGCTTGCCAGCTTTGGCTTTGCCGGTAAACATGGCCGGGGATGACCGAGCACACCATGACCATTCGCGTGCGCTATCCCGAGGTCGATGCCATGGGATACCTGCACCACAGCCGCTATCTCCAGTATTTCGAGATGGGACGAGTGGAAATGCTCCGCGCCTGCGGCTACAGCTACGCCAATCTCGAACGGGACGGCGTGTTCTTCGTTGTGGTCAAGCTGGAGGTCCGCTATCGCGCCCGCGCGGTTCGACGATGAGGTGACCCTCATCACGCGCATCGCGCGACAGACCACCACGCGCATCGACCACGCCTACGAACTCCGCCGCGGCGAGACCCTGCTGGCCGAAGCGAGCAGCACGATCACCTGCGTCAACCGCAGCGGCGAGTTGCAGCTCATACCCGAGTATCTGCGGGGCGAGCAGTAATCGGCAGGCAGAAGATGAGCACGGACTACACAGGTGCGACGGCCAGGCGTACCAACGCACAACGCCCTCCAAGCCAGCCGTCGGCTCGAAGGGCGTCATGCGGCAGTGTATGGGCGCGAGATCAGGCGAACACGGTCTGGTGGGCGGTGTCCAGGAGCACGTCGTGGTCGATGGCGGGGGCCTGGGAGATGACCGTGCGGGTGCCGAGGTTGGGCATCAGGCTACGGATGGGCATCGGATTGTGCAGGATGGTGACCGGCGGCGTGGGCGGCAGGGGAGAGGGCAATTGATGCAGTGGGATCGCGACCCTTAGCATGTCGCCCAGGAGGCCGGCGCTGTTGGCGGCCACAAGGCGGGCGTCGCGCACGCGGGCATCGGCGGTGCGGACGGCCAGCTCGGTATTCACCAGGCCGGCGCCGAACGTGTTGTCGCGGCCCGCGGCGCCGATGTCCATGGCCGTGCTGGTGAGGATGCCGCGCACGTCGGCGGGGGTGAGGCTGGCGTTGGCGCTCCAGACCAGGGAGGCCATGGCCGCCAGGTTGGGGTTGGCGCAGGAGGTGCCGTCGAAGATGGTGATGCCGTTGTTGCTGTTGACCGCGGGTGAGTCGGTCGGGGCGACCATGGTCAGGTTGGAGCCGTGGTTGGAGTAGCTGGCCAGGTTGACGTTGCTGGCGTTGGCCAGGCCTGCAACGGTGGTGGCGGTGTGCTCCAACGCGCCGGCCGCGATGACGTTGCTGTGGTTGGTCTGCAGCTTCGCGACGCCGCTTACGCTGGTCGCGTAGTTGGCGTCGATGAGATTGCCGCCGGGTCCGCCGTTGCCGGCCGCGACCACGAAGAGAGCAATGTCCTGGCAGTTGGTGATGAGCTGCTCCAGATCGGCCTGCGTATGCGTGCCGCCCGGGTGGGTGAGCCAGCCCTCGCCCTGGATGCCGCTCTGGAAGATGATCTTGCAGTTCTGGCTGCGGGCGTAGGCGACGGAATTAGCGATGGCCGAGTAGACGTCATAGCTGCTCCCGTAGACGTTGTTCACCATGACCGGGCTGCCCGCGTTGATGCCGGCAATGCCGGAACTGTTGTTGCGGCTGGCTACCATGACCGACAGGGCCATGTGGCCGTGGCCGCTCGTGTTGGCATCGGTGGAGTCGGTGATGAGGCGGCTGCTGGTCATGTCGTTCTCGATGAATGCGCCCTGGGCGTTGGTGGGCAGGCCGGTATCAAGCGTGGCCAGCATGACGGTGCTGTTGCCGCTGTTGAAGCGCCAGGCGCCGACGGTGTCGGTGGTGAACAGGTTCCACTGGGTGGTGAAGGATGGATCGTTGGTGTTGGCCTCCAGTGAGATGGTGCCGTCGGCGCATTGGATGCGCTCGATGCCATCCATGTAGACTTCGCGCCCATCGGCGAGCCGCAGGAAGTCATAGCTCTTGCCCTCATAGACGGCCTGGTTCGTTGTGCTGTTGATATTGGGGGAGCTCAGGGCGTAGCCATTCATCGCTACGGCGGAGCGGGGGGTGTTGAGGATCAGGGTGTCGGTGCCGCCCAGGCCGTCCACCACGGTGGCGCCCGAAGGGGCGATGTTGAGGTTGTCGGCCTGGAACGTGCCCGCGTTATGCGTGACCGGCAGGATGTTGATCGAGAGCAGGGACGAATCGTACCTGCCTCCGGCGAGATCGATGGCGGTGGCTTTGAGGGTCCAGGCGCCGGTCATGCCGCGGAAGGCATCGCGGTTCAGCGAGATGATGCCGTTGGACAGCGTGCCGCTGCTCCACTGTCCCAGGAGGATCCTGCTGGCGCCCTGTTGGGCCATGAGGCCCACCGACATCACAGGGTAGGTGTACTTGCTGCTGGAGACGAGCCGTGTCGCGAAGTTGACGCGCAGGGCGCTGCCCTGGAACACCGTGGCCGGCGTGAAGTCGTTGGCGGCATTGATGACATTGAACACCGTGAAGGCCACGCTCATGAGGCGGCGGTCTTCCAGGCACTCGAGGTTTTGGCAGGCGGCCTTGTGACCATTGATGCGACGATTGTTGTTCCTGAACATGACGTGCTCCTTTCCTGATTGGTTTGTTTCCGGCTTTCACTTAAGGAAACGCAATCCCAGGCCGCGCCCTGCGCAGGCCTCTGCCGCGCAGATCGATGGCGACGTGACCCTTTACAGAAATACTGGTGGGCTCAGCCATTGCGGCAATCTGGTTTGCGCGTAAAATCCTGCAATCCGGGAGGTTGACCGATGGCCGGCGTGTATGACGAGCCGATGGCCCGCTTTCCCACGACGCGATGGTCGCTGGTGGGCCGGCGCAGGGCGGCGCGGTTGGCGCTGGACGAGTTGCTGCGGCGCGATCTGCCGGCGCTGCGCTGCTACCTGGCCATGCGCCGGGGCGTGCGCAGCGATCGGATCGACGATCTTGTCCAGGGCTTCATCGCCAGCAAGGTGCTCGAACATGGCCTGGTCGGCACGGCCGATCGTGCCAAGGGCAAGTTCCGCACGCTCCTGCTCACCGCGCTGGATCGATACGTCGTGAGCCAGATCCGCGCCGAGCAGGCCCAGAAGCGAGGCGGCAAGCAGCACTCGCCGCCTGAGAGCGTTGAGGATATCGACGTGGCAGAGCCGCCGTCGGCCGACGCATTCGATCTGTCCTGGGCGCACGAGGTGCTCGGAGAGACCCTCGGCCGCATGCAGAAGGAATGCGAGGATTCCGGCCGGCCCGACCTGTGGGGCATCTTCGAGGCACGCATTGTCAAGCCCGCCTTCGGCGAAGGTGAGCCGATGGATTATGACGAGCTGGTCCGCCGCCACGGTTGGCAATCGCCGACGCAGGCATGGAATGCGCTGATCACCTGCAAGCGCACGTTCATGCGCATCCTGCGCGGCGTGGTGAGTGAGTACGCTCAGGCCGGCGATGAGGTCGAGGCGGAGATCCAGGACCTGCAGGAGATCCTGTCGCGCGGCGGCGCGGCACAAGAGGTTTTCTGAAGCGCCAAGCGTCAGCGCCCGCTCCAGGGCCAGAGCGGGCGCTGACGCTTGGCGCTTCAGACGAACTGTGAGAGGTGGTATCGTGGATTCACTGAAACACCGCTCGATCGCGCTGGGTCGCGTGATCGGCGCCAGCCGCGAACCGGGACGCTGGCCGGAGGCCGAGCTGGGCAAGATTCTCCGGCACCAGCTTGCCGCGCCGCTCGAGGCCGATCTGGGCTCGGCGGCCATCGACGCCGCCGCCAACGTGCCCGCGGGAACTGCCTGGTGCGTGACGTTTCGCGACCTCTTTGAGCATTCCGCGCCGCCCCTCGAACTGCTCGAGATCGTCAAGGCGTTCGCCAAGGATTGCCGCGCCAAGCCCCACGGGCCGCTGCCCCCTGAGGTGGCGCTGGTGCTCTACTATGGCTGCATTGCCGCAGCGCTGCTGCGCCATGGCAGGAACATCACCCAGCTCGACGCGGCATCGCTGCTCGACGGAATTCGCTGGGCGCTGAGTTGCCCCTGGCTGGACAATTCGACGCGGAAGCTGTTTGAGGCGTCCGCCGGCCGGTTGGGCCAGGGCTGAGGCCAAGCTATGGATTCGAGCCGGAGCATGCCACCGTCGTTGCCTGGGGTCAGCGCGGATGGTTCCGCTGCTCACGCCGCCCCGCCCGAGCCCGCGTCCGGGCCGAAACTGGCCGAGGCTTGTCCCTGTGGACGCTTCCTCATCCTACGCCGCCATGCCGAGGGCGGGCTGGGCACGGTGAGCATCGCCGTTGATGGCACCCTCCACCGGCGCGTGGCGCTCAAGCAGATGCGCCCGGAGTTGGCCGACGATCCCGTCGCGCGGCTGCGGTTCATCCGCGAGGTGCGCATCACCGGCCAATTGGAGCATCCTGCCATCGTGCCCGTGTACGCATTCGGCCAGGACGAGGATGCCCGCCCATATTACGCGATGCGATTCGTGGAGGGCCCAACCCTGGATGAGGCCATCGCCGCTCATTGTGCGAATCCCGACGCCGTCGGTTTCAACGACCTTCTGCGGCGATTTGTGGACCTCTGCCGCGCCGTCGCGTATGCCCACAGCCAAGGGGTGATCCACCGCGACCTCAAGCCCCAGAATGTCGTGGTTGGCATGTACGGCGAGACGATCCTGCTCGATTGGGGCCTGGCCAAACAGTTGGGCGACGCGGCGAAGCCCGCGTCGGCTGATCCCGGCCTCAATGCCGGGCACTCGCCGGCCAATGCCTTGAACAGCGACGCAAATCCCGTGGGCACGCCCGCGTACATGGCCCCGGAACAGGCGGGAGGGCAGGCCACCACCGCCGGCACTGCCGCCGATATCTACAGCCTGGCGCGATCCTTTACCAGATTCTCACGGGCCAGCCGCCATACACCGCCGATCACTCGCGCGATATTCTCGACTGCCTCGCCGTGGCCGCGCCGCCCGCGCCCTCGTCCCTGCGCCGAGCCGTCCCGCGCCTTGGAAGCCATCTGCCTGAAGGCCATGTCCCGCCAGCCGGCGGATCGGTATCAGCATGCGGATTACATCGCGACCGACATCGACCGCTTCCTGGCCGGCCAGCCTGTTGACGTCTATCCCGAGAGTTTGCTCGAACGCGCATCCCGCTGGCGCAGGCCCACAAGGCGGTCTTCTTCTTGGGCATCGTCGCCCTGGTGCTGGCCGTGATGGCGCTGGCGATGGCCATGGTGATGCGCGGATGCGCGTAAAGGTATGGGCAGGCATCACTTGATTCTGCCTGAATCCGGAGCATTGTGGTTCTGATTGCATTTCGCTGCGCTACAGGTATAGAAGAATACTCCGCATTGTTCGATTTGGGCTGAAACAGGAGATCCACATGAACCGCCTCCTCTCGCGCGTTCTCCGTTCACGGCGTCGCAGGGATTCCGCCAGGGGCCGCAGGTTCATCGAGCCCCTCGAACGCCGGACGCTTCTGAGCCTGGTTACGACGATCAACTTCGACGGATTGTTGGCCGGCACGGTCATCACCAACCAGTACCACGGCCAGAATGTCGATCTCAGCGGGCAGGGCCAGACGCAGACGGTCATCGCCAACGTCGGCTCCGGCATCGCTCATTCCGGCAGCAACGTCGCCAACATCACGGTGCCGGATGGCGTGGAGTTTCCCGTGCCACTCGTGGTTGGCACCTTCGTCCATCCTGTTGACGACGTGTTGGTGTACGTGGGGATGATCGCGGGCGGCTCCAATGACGTGACGCTCCAGGTGTATAACACGTCAAGCCAGTTGCTTGGATCGTACGGGCCCGTCACGATATCGGGCAGCGGTTTTGGCACGCGGCTGCACTACGCCGCCGCCACGGCCAACATCGGATCGTTCAAGGTGAGCGGCACGAACGCCAACCAGGCCGGCATCGACGACCTGGGCTTCATCCAGCCCGATTTTGCCATCGCGCCGGCCGGCGGCACCGTCACCGCCGCGCCTGGCGGCGCATCCGTGACGGATTCGATATCCATAACCCGGCTCGATGGCTCCAGCGGGAATATCCAGTTCGGCGCCAGTGGTCTGCCCGCGGGCGTGACGGCCAGTTTCTCTCCCAACCCCGCCACCGGCGGCAGCACGGTGATGACATTCACCGCGGCCGCGGGAACATCGCTGATCGCATCGCCGGGCGCCTCCATCCTGATCACCGCGACTCCAACCACCGACCGGGCCGGCACGGTCACCCACACCTCGACGGTGAACGTGATCGTACGACCCGATTTCACCATGACGCCGGACAACCCGAGCGTCGGGCTGGCGCTGAGTGCGACGGTGCCCGTCACACTGACCAGGGCCATGGACCCGCCGTATGGCAGCGCGATCAGCCTCAGCGTGTCCGGGCTGCCGTCGGGGATCACCGCATCGTTCCAGCCCGCGACGATCTCATCGTTCGACTCCGGCGGCGCAACGGCGCACAGCACGATGACATTGACGGCCGACCCTGCCGTGCCGCTGAACGACTTTACGTGTACCCTGATCGCCAGCAGCTCCGGCGAGACAAGCCAGGCGCTGCTGGTGGTGAATCGCCTACCGTTACCGGATTTCTACTTCAGCAGTACTGGCGATGTATACGACTACATCGCGCCGAGCGCATCGCAGCAGTTCGGAATCGACATCGTCCGCATCAATGGCTCCAGCGGCAACATCAATTTCAGCATTACCGGTTTGCCCACTGGCGTGACCGGGAGCTTCAGCCCCAATCCCACATCGGGTGATTCCGGCATCCTGACGCTGATGGCGGCAAGTGATGCGCCGCTGTTGGATTATCCCGGAGCGCTCGCGACCATCACCGCCACCCCGGCGGATGCTCAGGCCGGCATCGCCACTCACACCACGAGCTGGCACATCATGGTTCAGCCCGACTTCACGATCACGCCCGATCTATCGCCCGCCGAGCTGGCGCTGGATGCCACCGTCCCGGTGACCATCACGCGTCTGCACGCCAGTTTCAGCGGGCCAGTCGACCTGAGCATGACCGGCCTGCCACCGGGCATCTCCGGGTCGTTCGACCCCCCGCAGGTGACGCTTTCCGACAACGCCACGACAGCCCACGCAACGTTGACCCTGTCGGCCGATCCCGCCGTGCCGCTGAACGATTTCGCGCTCACGCTCCTGGCCACCAGCGGCGGTGGCGAGAGCATTCCGGGTTCGCTGCCGGTTCATCGTCTGCCGCTGCCGGATTTCACGCTGACGCCTCTTTACGACAGCGTGAGCGTCGGGCCGGGCGGTGGTTTTGGTGTCACGACCGGTCTGACCATCGGGCGTCTGTACGGGTCCGTGGGCAACTTCGCCTTTGCTTTCACCGGGCTGCCGGACGGCGTGACCAGGGACGTCTGGCTCGATCCTCAGCACGCAGACCAGTTGGATTTCAAGTTCGAAGCAGCCGCCGACACGCCGCTGGGAGCGTGGCCGGTCACCGTCACCGCAATGCCGCTGGATCCCCATGCCGGGATTACTTCCCACCAGGCGACCTTTGATCTGATCGTTCGTCCCGACTTCGTCCTCTCCGCCCCCGCTCAGGTCGATCTCGCCTGGCGCACGGTCGTGGACCTGACGATCGTGCGAGCCATGGATTGGGAGTTCACCCAGGACCTCAATCTCTCGGCCAGCGGGCTGCCAGCCGGCATCACGGCCACGTTCGATCCAGCCGTGGTCACCAGTTCCGATTTCGGCGACTACAACAGCACCACCAGCCCGACACTCGTTCTGACCGCGCCGCCGGACAGCTTCGGGCAGGATTTCACGCTCACGCTGGCGGCGACGACCGCGCTGGGCGAAACCAGCGCCGCGACCCTCAACGTCCACCGCGTCACCGACCAGACCGTCGCCATCGACTTCGACCAACTCGATCCGGCGCCGTGGTCACGGACCAGTACCACGACCTCGGCGTCGATTTTACTGGCCAGGATCCCCTCACGCACGAGGACACCAACCTTGCCGTGGTGAGCGATGTCGGATCGGGCGTGGCGCAGTCCGGCAGCCACGTGGCGGATATCTCGCCTCTGGCGTCGGGCGTCGAGTTTCACGTGCCGTGGGTCCGAGGCGTCTTCGCCGACCGCAAGGCCAGCGCCGTCTCGGTCTATGTGGGGTTGATGGATCCGACGGGCCTGCCGTGCAATGTCATGCTCCGGCTCTACGACGCCAGCGACCAGCAGCTTGGCCATTTCGGGCCGGTGCCTCTATCGGGCTCTGGTTTCCAGACGCAGCTTTCCGTTCAGTTGACGGGCGCGCGGGCGGAGTATTTCACGGTGGTCGGCGATAACACCGCCGTTCCGATCGGCATCGACACCGTCACTTTCACCGTGTCGGCGCTGGCCGATCCCGATTTTGCGCTGACGACCGACACCGGTACGCTGTCGGTTGCGCCGGGCCTGTCGGCGACGACCAACGTCACCATCCATCGTCTCGGCGGCTCCACCGGGGCAATCAACCTGGAGACGCTCTATCTGCCTGCGGGAGTCAGCGCGGTGTTTGAGCCCAATCCGGCCACGGGCGATTCCACGGTGATGACGCTGACGGCCGACTCAACGGCGGCGGATGTTGACTTCCCCGGCGCGGCCGTGCGCATTCGCGGCACGCCGATCGATTCGACCGCGGGCGCATTGCCGCAGTTGGCCGACATCTACGTGATGGTTCGGCCGGATTTCACCATCGTGCCGGAGCAGTCGCCGTTCGACATGGCGTATCACGGCGTGGCAGGCGTGTCGGTCCGCTCGCGGCCGGATGCGCCCTACACGGCCACGATCGCGCTCAGCGTGAGCGCGCCCGACGGCGTTAGCGCCGCGATCACGCCGGACACGATCTCCTTCGACAACGAAGGGGGCGTGTGGAAAGATGCCAATGTCGCGATCGACATCGCCGACGATTACCCCTTCCAGGACTTCACGGTGACGGTGCTGGGCACCGACGGGGCCACGGGAGAGACCGTCAGCGGCGTCGTGTCGGTCCATCGAATCGCCGGCGCTGTCCTCAACTTCTCCCCCGTCTCAGGATGGACTCCCTACCGCCTCCAGCCGGGCACGGAGGTGACTCTCCACGGCGATGGATTCGTGCCCGACGCGCAGGTGCGATTCGGCAACCAAATGCTCGATCTGGCGACGCCGACCTTCGTGAGCGCCGACCACAGCGAAATGCGCGTGACCGTCCCCCGGCTGGCGATGCCCGGCCCCATCACCATCGTCGAGCCCAACGGCCAGTTCAGCACTGCGCAGTCCTTCACTGTCATGAGCTATCGGAGCGTCAACGGCTTTGCCTTCGAGAACTTCACTTGCTCCGGGGTCAGTTGGGGCACGGTCCAGGCGCTGTTCGGCCGCGACCGGATGTATCTGCCCTGGCCGCTCAGTTTCATTCCCAATCCCCTGGCGTGGGAGTTCGTGGGGATTGCCGACCTAAGCCTCGGGGGCGGGCAGTGCTTCGGCATTTCCCGCGTGGATGACGAGCTCATGCACTACGCAGCCGGGATCGCGGCTTACCCTCAGCAGGCCAACGCCACGTATCAGTCGATCTGGAACATCGACGGCCCCGGCTATCCCGGCCTGGACATACACGACTATGTCCACGTGCAGCATACCGCCCAGCTCAGCGCGGAAGGCCTGCACAATATCGTCGCCGAGGTGACCGCTCACCTGCTGGGCGACGCCCAGACCCAGATCTACGATGAGATCGCCGGGGCGCTGTCGGGCGGCGAATTCCCACTGGTCTCCATTCAGGATGGCGATGCCCATACGATGGTCGCCTACGATCTGGAGGACAACCCCGCAGGGCCGGGAAACTACTTTATCAATGTCTACGACTCGAACCGGCCGTACACGTCCGACGAGGACACCAATGCCGATCTGCACGCCAGCAGCGTGGCCGTCTCGCGCATACGCATCTACCAGGATTACACCGGGAATTACTCGTACAGCTATGACATGGGCAACAGAACGTGGGGCGGGCCACTGCACGAGCTGGTCGTCACGACCGACGACGTGATTCCCGCCGTGCCCACCATGCCCGACTCTCTGACGGGGCTGCTGACTTTCATCACCGGCAGCAGCGCCCACGTGACGCAGCTCTCGGATGCGGCAGGCCACAACCTGCTCCTTGCTGACGGCAGCGAGAACTCCAATCCGGCCACGCGCCGCAGAATGTCGCGCGATGGTTTCCTTCCGATGGCAGCGCCGGCGCCGCTCCGTTCTACATTGCCGAAGGAAACGGCCCCTGGGTGCAGACCATCACGGGGCAGCGCACCGGCAGCTATACCGCCACGATGATGGGCGACAACATGGCTGCGCAGTTTACGGCTGCATCTTCGGCCAAGATCGCCGATCGCGTGACGATGGACCCGGCCCATTCGAGCCTGACCTTCTGCACGCTCTCCGCGAAGAAGAAGTTCTCAACTCAATTGATCGTGTCGCTCGCCAACGGCACCAAGCGCACCTACGACCTCACGACCGTCAGTTTCAAGAATGCGCCGGATACGCTCAAGTTCAATGCCGCCAAAGGCGAGTTGACCTTAACGCACAAAGGCGCCGCCGCCGACATGACATTGACCATTTCGGACATTGATGCCGCCGGGGGCGTGCATGCGTTCTCCAGCGGCACGCTGAAGATCAGCGCCGGCGACATCTGCACGATTACGACGCCGCCTGCCGCAGGCTCGGGCGAGTTGCTGGTGGGGCTGCGGACGCTTCGCAACGGACATACCTCGGCGCGAAAGCTGCCCAATCTGGTCACGGGCGGCACGATCAATGCCATCGAGGCCACGCCGGTTACGGTGGCGGTTGCGAGCTTCCTGCCGCCGGCCGGCAAACCGGCGGATTACAGCGCGACGATCGACTGGGGCGATGGCCAGAGCAGTGCGGGCACGGTGGCCAAGGGCAAGAGCGGAAAGTTCGACGTGAAGGGCACGCACACCTATGCCACCAAAGGCTACTACTTCTACCAGGTCACGGTTCGCTACAAGAACTTCGCGTTGTTGATCTCGCGCGGCACGGCCGCCGTTCGCTCGGCCGATCTGACGGGCAGCGGGTGGCCGGTCGTCAGCTACGCCGGCGAGCCGTACAACGGCGCTGTCGCCATTTTCAACAGCGCGCACCTGACGAGCACGAGCGATTATTCGGCAATCATCGACTGGGGAGATGGGACGAGCGGCGATGGCGCCGTTCATTCTGAATTCGCCCGGTCCGGGCTACTACGTTCAGGGCGCCCACACCTATGCCGCATCCGGCTCGTACGCGATGAGCATTCACATCATCGACGGTGTGTTGCGGCTGGTGGACGGGCAGGCGATGCACGCGGAGGCGGGCGTGGCGTTCGATGGCCAGGTCGGCGTCTTCGGGCCGATCGAGCCGGGAACGGTGGCCGGCGACTACGACGTCACGATCGACTGGGGCGATGGCCAGACATCGGACGGTACCGTGCTGGCGTCGGGCGCATCGTTCCGGGTCACGGGATCACATACCTACGGCCAGTCGGGCGACTACACGCCCGTGCTTCACGTGATCGGCGGGCGCGGCATCACGGTGCCCAGCACGGCGACGATCGGTTAGGAGCGTTGCGATATCTGACGCCCATGGTGATGGCACATTGACTCTTTCGGAAAGGCAAGAAAATGTTGGCGCACTTCCTATGCAGGCTTTTCGGTAACGGGTCCCTCCATAATGCCGTGCGGAAGCCCCGCGCCTGCCTCATCGAGCCCCTTGAAACCCGCTCGCTTCTTTCGGCCACTATCGTCAACTTCCCCGACGCCAACCTGGAGGCCGCCGTCCGAGCCGCCCTCGCCCAGCCGCTCGGCGACATCACCAGCGACGGCATGCTCTCGCTGACGACGTTCACCGCTTCCAACCAGTCCATCTCCAGCCTCTCCGGCCTGGAGTACGCCACTCACCTGACCTATCTGGACGTCAGCCAGAACCAGATCTCCGACCTCACGCCGCTGGCCGGGCTTAGCGCTCTGCAAACACTGCAGGCCTATTCGAATCAGATCTCCGATCTGTCGCCGCTCGTCTCGCTTACGAATCTCGGTTCACTCTATATCGGCTCCAACCCGATCACCAGCGTTGCGCCGCTGGCGTCGATGCCCAATCTCACCACCTTCAGGGCCGGCTACAGTCAGATCAGCGACCTCTCGCCTCTCGCGTCACTTCACCAGCTTGATGAGCTCGACCTCGGGGCCAACAACATCAGCGACATCTCCCCATTGGCGGGCATGACGCAACTCGTGTTCCTGGGATTGAACATCAATCACGTCGCTGATCTTTCGCCGCTGACGAACCTGACGAATCTGCGGACGCTGAGCATCAACAACAACCTTTTCACGGACCTCACGCCGATTCTCGGCATGACGAAGCTGAACTCCCTCGATGTCTCGGGCGACCAAATCGGCGATCTGGGCTTTGCGTCGGCCTTCCCCAATCTCACATCGCTGTATGCCGGCGACAACACCATCGACGACCTGACGCCACTGCAATCCCACACGAACCTGACTCAGTTGAACTTGTCGGCCAACCGCATCAGCGACCTGACACCGCTGTCGGGCATGAGCCTGACGTGGCTGTACCTGAGTTCGGATTGGCTTTCGGATATCAGCCCCCTGGCCAGCATGACATCGCTCAGGTGGCTTTACGTGGACGACAATGATCTCGACCTTACTCCGCTGTCGCCCGCGCAGACGGTCCTGGATGCTCTTCAGGCCGCCGGCGCCAACATCACGTTGACGCCGCAGTCGCCAGCGCCCAGCCTGACCATCTCCGACGACAGCGGCAACCCGGCCGACCTGGCCGTCGATTTTGGCCAGACAACCGTCGGCACCACGACGGCGCCGCTGTCGTTCGCGGTCGGCGACCCCGCCGCCGGACAAGCCTTTGTCTATCACCTGAGTGTCACTGGGCCCAATGCCGCCGATTTTGCCGTTACGCCCACCGACAACTTCTATCTTTCGACTGGCGACAGCATGAGCCTGCACGTTCGCTATCACCCATCGGCCAGCGGGCCCGAATCCGCATCCATCACCTTCAAGTCCAATGCCCCCGGCCAGCACGCCGTGACGCTGCAAGCCACGGGGCTGGGCGTTGTGCAACCGACGCTCAGCGTCACCGACGACAGCGGCACTCCCACCGACAACTCGGTGGTCCTGCCCGTCACCGCCGTCGGCGCCACGAGCACGCCGGCGACGTTCACGCTGGCCAACGGCGGCGACCTGCCCCTGCACATCACCAGCTTCGCCGTTGCCGGCGCCGACCCGTCGCAGTTCGTCGTAACGGCCAGAGACGCCGGCGGCGTGGTGATCGCGGGCACAGCCTTCGACATCCCCGGCCGAACAAGCTACACCGTTGCGGCCCAGCTCCATCCCAGCTCGATTGGCGCCAAGTTCGCATCGATCACGTTCAACACAAACGACTCGGCGCATGCGGGCGTGACATTTCAAGTGGCCGGCGCCGGTATCCTGCTCCAACCGGCCCGCTCCGCCTCCCTCGTCCTGCTGGGAACGCACTGGACCCGCCTGGCGATGACGAATTCCACGGTCAGTTTCGGGAAGGCAAAGCTTGGCAAGACCGCCCCCGTTCGCACCCTGCGCATCACCAATGGCGGAACCCAGGCCCTGTCGCTCAAGCAGGTGGCCGTGTCGCAGGGCTTCCAGCTCCTGAAGACCGCGCCGCGCACCGTCGCCCCGGGCTCGTTCGTCACAATCCAGGTCCGTATGCTGACCGGCAGCGCCGGCGCGCGCTCCGGCATCCTCCGAATCAAGACCGATGATCCCGATCATCCCCTGTTCAATGTGCGCCTGACCGGGACGGTCCTGCGATAACGCCGGCGCACCGGGCGATCATGCGCAGTGCTCCGGGCGATAAGGACTTGTGGATTGCCGATCACGTTCCGCAGGCGGTTTGCATCAGGCCGCGTTTTCGGCGAGAATCATGTGCCTGTGGCAAAGTGACAGCGGGCGAGGCAACGGGGCGGAGTAGCTATGCACCCAACGCGATACACCCATGTGCTCGGACTGATCGTGGCTCTTTTCCTTGGCGTGGCGATCGGCGGCGCTGCCGAGCCCGCCGATGATCCCGCACAGCGCCTCGGCGAGCTATTTTCCAGCCGGGCGGCGGGGATCGCCTTTCGCCCCCCGGCCGGCGGCGTGCAGAGCCGGCGGCTGGGCTTCGGCAGCGAGATCGTTCAGTACAGCAGCGCCGAGGACAAGTGGACGCTCAAGGTCTCGCGCCTGATCTTTGAAAAGCCCACCGAGATGCTGGCCAAGGAAGACCTGGTGAAGACCGCGCCGGGCGTGCTGGATGCGACGGCCCATCAGCTCAAGCTTCAGAACCCGGCGCTCCAGGTGCTTCGCAAGGACACGGTGGCGGTGCCCGCGGGCGAGGTGGGCGTGATCATCTGCCGCTTCTCCCAGGGCGGGCTGGTCTGGCTGCGCCAGCAGGCGTTCGTGATGGCCAACCCGCAACTTTTCTATGCCTTCGACTTCACCACGCCGTTGAACGCGCGGCCCCAACGACAAGGACGACGACGAAGACCCGGCCGAGCGCATGGCCGCGGACGTGTTCGAGGCGGCGCTCGAAGACGGTGCAGCTCCTCGACCAGACGCCGATCGTCGAGGACCTCAAGCGCCGCGGGGCACGGTCGATCGCGCTGAAGGTGAATTTCCCCAAGCGCGTCCAGCAGGCCATCGTGCCGGAACGCCATTACCGGATCGTGCGCGAGGGCAAGGACATCGGCTGGATGTACACCTGCGAGGAGGCCGGCGAGCACCAGGGCAAGCAGGGGTTCTTCGTCTCGGTGCTCTCGCATTTCGACGGCGAGAAGGGCGGCATTGATATGGGCAGCGAGATGTTCTCATCGCTGGATCTCGCCAAGACCCAGGAGGCGTGGGTTTCGATCACGGCGTCGGAAAAGGGCGGCGTGCGCGAGCTGGCCCGCGAGATCGGCGCCAGTTCCAGGCAGGTGCGGCGTTACCTGGACGAAGAGGGCCAGGCCGACCCCAATGACAAGAACTATGCGGTGGACAAGCATCAGCCGGTCGTGCGCACGAAGGAACTGTATACGCTCGACGTGGTGCAGACGGGCAAGAGCGGCGTCAAGAACACCAAGCGCGAGGTGCCGCCGTATTATGTGCCGAAGGCGATGGGTTCGATGCTGCCGCGGCTGCTGCCCCTGGGCGATGTGCAGGGCTATGTCTTCTGCGTGTGGGAGAGCGGTGAGCAGGAGCTCTATCTGCGATATCTCGACGTCAAGGGCGAGAAGGATGTGATGCTGGGCGGCGAGAGCGTCCACGCCGTGGTTGTCGAGGATCGCGTGGCGCTGGAGGGGGATCCGACGGAGCATTACTTCTCTCCGGAAGGCAAATACCTGGGCTGCTACACGCCGGCGTCGAAGACCGCGCTGTTGCCGACGGATGCTCAGACGCTCGCCCGGCGCTGGCCGGAGGCGAAGATCGAGCGGCCGAGGCTGCTGGATACGCCGCCGGAGCAGTTGGATAACAAATAGACGTCCGTGGTCAGTTGTCCGTGGTCAGTGGTTGGGGTCAGTTGTCCGTTGGTCAGTGGGTTGGTCGCCGGTCGTCCTGTGCGATTGCCAGGGCGCAACTGACCATGGGACCATCGACCCGTCCACGGACAACGGACCACGGACTACTGTCAACTTCTGCTATCCATTAACCGCCTACAGGCGCAAATACCGATAATACCCCCAGATGTTCCGCCAGTTTGTCAAACTGGTCCTCTTTGCTGCGCTGCTGTTGGGCGGCGGGTACGGCCTCTATCGCTATGAACGCGACCGGCTGAGGGAGGCTTATCTTCAGGAGGAGATCCGCAAGCTCCAGGAGGAAAAGCAGCAGCTTCAGGCGTTCGTCAAGCGGCTGGTCAGCGAGCGGCGCGTGGCCGAGATCATTGTTACGAAACAGGAGAAAGACACGTCGGGCAACCTGCTGACGTCGGTGCAGTTCCTGGAATACGACCGCGGCGGCCAGCCGCTGCTCCCGCCCAAGGAGTTCCGCAACATCCGGGGCAACATCCTTCACATCGATGCGCTGGTCATCAAGTTCGACCACGGTTTCATCGAGAAGGACGATGCGTTTCGCGGGCACAGCCTGTCGCTGTTCTACCGGATCTATGGTGAGCATCAGGTGCCGGTCGAGGGCATGCCGATTTACGGGCCGGACCATCCGCCGAACCTGTTCCGCAGCGAGGGCGTCAGCCCCGCGATGTTTGAATACGAGCGGAAGATCTGGAAGGAATTCTGGCGGCTGATGGACGAGCCGGCCTTTCGCAAGGAGCGGGGCGTGCGGGTGGCGCAGGGCGAGAGCGTCTGGTCGCGATTCTATCCCGATGTCGTGTACACGGTCTCACTCGAAGCGGCGGGAGGGCTGAATCTGCGGTCGAGGCCGATACAGAAGATCGCCGGTCATTGATACCATTGGAAGACACGCTATGGACCTAGCCCTATTGAAAACCTTGTCGGAAGCCGCCGGTGTTCCCGGCCGCGAAGAACGCATCCGCGACATCATCCAACGCGCCGGCAAGGCCCTGTTCGACAGATGCGCACCGATCCCCTGGGCAACCTCTTCGCGACCAAGAGGCCCAAAAGCAAGTCGCACAAGCGCGTGCTCCTGGCGTGCCACATCGATGAGATCGGGTTCTATGTGCGCCATATCGACGACAAGGGCTTCGTGCGCATCCAGAACGCCGGCGGCTTCGATACCCGCAATCTTTTCGCCCGCCGCGTGCTGGTATAGGCCAGCAGCGGCGAGGACCTCGTGGGGCTGCTGAATCCCGGCGGCCGGCCCATCCACATCGCCAAGGAAGAGGACAAGAAGAAGGTCCCCGAGATGAGCGAATTCATGGTTGACCTGTGCCTGCCGGCCGACGAGGTGAGGCAGAAGGTCCGCATTGGCGACCCGGTCTCGCTCGTGCAGGAATTCAGCGAAATCGGCCAGTGCGTCAGCGGCAAGTGCATGGACAACCGCGTGGCGGCGTTCGTGGCCATCGAGGCGCTCCGCAAGGCGAAGGACCTCAAGTACCAGGTTGTCCTGGCGGCCACGGTCCAGGAGGAGGTCGGCTGCCGCGGCGCCGGCCCGGCCGCGTACGCCATCGAGCCCGACATCGCCCTGGCCATCGATACCACGCTGTGCGTCGATGTTCCGGGCGTCCCCGACGACGAGCGCGTCACCAAGCAGGGCGACGGCGTCGCGCTGACGATCATGGATTCGGCCAGCATCTCCGACCGCCCGCTGGTCGACGAGTTCGAGGCCGTCGCCACGAAGCGCAAGATCCCCTTCCAGCTCAGCATCCTTCCCCGCGGCGGCACGGATGCCAGCCCCATGCAGCGCACCCGCGGCGGCTATCGCGCCATGACGCTGTCGGTCCCCACTCGCTACATTCACACCATCACCGAGTGCATCCACAAACGCGACCTGCAGAGCGCCATCGACCTGCTGGCCGCGTGGCTGGAAACGCCGGCGCGGTGAAGATCTTTCAGGAAGAAGCCGCGGAGAGGTGTAGCACTACCAGCCCATCAGCCTCAACAAATCCTCGGAAGCTGCTCTCCGTACGGCTTCTGCAGGATCCGCCGTCCACCCGTGACGGTCTTCAGCTCGCAGATTCCGTCGGCGCCTCTTCCACGCGCCCGATGATGCGCGCGTTCCGGCCAAGCGGGTGATCGCGCATTGCGCTCAGCGCCGTGTCCGCCGCGCCCGGCCGGGCCACGATCACCACCTTGCCCTCGTTGGCGACTTCCAGCGGGTCGAGGCCCAGGAGATCGGCCGCGTGGCGCGTCTCGGCGCGAATCGGGATCTGCTCTTCGTCGAGCGTAACGTGCAGGCCGGTTCGCGTGGCCAGGTCGGCCGCGAGGCCCGACAACCCGGCGCGGGTTGGATCGCGCATGAAACTGATGCCGTCGGTCTTCGACAGCACGTGCTCGATCAGCCCATTCAACGGCGCCACATCGCTCTTGAGGACGCTCTGCACCTGCGGCATCTCGCGGGCGAGCATCACCGCCAGGCCATGATCGGCGATCGGCCCGTTGATCAGGAGCACGTCGCCGCCTTTCACCTCGCCTGGCGAGAAGCGCCGGCCTGCGGGGATCGCGCCCACGCCCGCCGTGCTGATGTACATGCCGTCGGCCTGGCCCCGGCCGACGACCTTCGTGTCGCCCGTGATCACCTTCACGCCGGCCTCGGCGGCCGTCGCGGCGATCGAATCGAGAATGCTCTCCAGCAGCGCTCGATCCAGCCCCTCGGCCAGGATCATGCCCAGCGCCAGCCCCAGCGGCTTGGCGCCGACGACCGCCAGATCGTTCACGGTCCCGCTCACGGCGATCCGGCCGATGTCGCCGCCGGGGAATTTCAGCGGTTGCACGACGTAGCCATTGATCGTCAGGGCCAGCCGCTGGTTGCCGCTGGTGACGATGCCCGAATCGAGCAGTTCGTTGAGGATTGGATTGCCCAGGCGCGGTGCCACGACGCTGGCGAGCAATTCGTCCATCAACTGGCCGCCGCCGCCGTGGGCCAGCATGATGTGGGGCGAGCGCCCGAGGTACGAGGTCGATGTGTCGGTCATCCGTGCTTCTCCGAACTCGCCAGCGCTGCCCGACGATACTTGAACCACGCCTGGCACGTGCCTTCGGAGCTGACCATGCACGGGCCGACGGGGCGAATGGGCGTACACGTCCGTCCGAAGAGCTTGCAGTCGGCCGGCGTGCAGCGGCCGGTGATCACCTCCCCGCAGCGGCACCCCGGCGGCTCGGGAACGTCGGCCGCGGTCAGCCCAAACCGCACCTGCGCATTGTAGCGGTCGTATTCATCGCGCAGGATCATGCCGCTATTCGGGATGATGCCCAGCCCGCGCCACCACACATCGGCCGGACGGAAAACGCGATCGATGATCTCCAGCGCCACCTTGTTGCCGGCGGGCGTTACGGCCTGGGAATAGAGGTTCTTGAGCAGCACCTGCCCATCGCGCACCTGCTCGGCAAGGTCGGCCAGCGCCGCGGCGATCTGGAAATCCTCAAAGCCCGCGATGACGCAGGGCATGCGATAGTTGTTGACGATCGGCCGGTACGCCTCCGACCCGATGATTACCGAGACGTGGCCGGGGCAGAGGAAGCCCTGCACATTGACCTGCCCGCCTTCCAGCAGTGCGCTCATGGCGGGGATGACCAGCTTGTGGCTTGCGAGGGCGGTGAAGTTCCCCAATCCGAGCTTCTGCGCTTCGAGCACCGCGGCCGCCGTCGCCGGCGCCGTCGTCTCGAATCCGACGGCCGCGAAAACCACCTGCCGCCGCGGCTCGGCCGCCGCCAGCTTCACCGCATCCATCGTGCTGTAGACGATGCGCACATCCGCGCCCTGGCTGCGGGCCTGCTCAAGGCTGCCGGATGAGCTGGTCACGCGGATCATGTCGCCATAGGTACAAAGTGTGATGCCCGGCCGGCCGCCGAGGTCGATGAGCATGTCGATGTCGCCCTGTGCGGTGACGCAGACCGGGCAGCCCGGGCCGCTCAGCAGCGTCACGTTCTGCGGCATGAGGCTGTGCAGGCCGCAACGGAAGGCGCTGACGGTGTGCGTGCCGCAGACTTCCATGAACTGCACGGGCCGGCCGAGCGATGCCGCGGCGTCGCGCAGGCGAGTAAGCAAATCCTGAATGATGGCCGAGCGCGGCTTCATGGCGAGCGGCCCTTCTCCTCGCTGAGAGTGGCCTCTTGAGCCCGCTCGACATCGCGCAGGATCGCCCAAGTCTCGGCCGCCTCCTGCTCATCCAGCCGCTGGATCACGAAGCCCGCGTGGACGAGCACCCAGTCGCCCACGGCCAGCTCCGGCACGAGGATCGTACTTACGCGCAAGCGGTTGCCGTGCATGTCAACGACGGCTTCCTGATCCTGACACTCGACGAGCTTACCGGGAACGGCCAGACACATCAGTGTTCCTTGTTGTTTATCTGTCAGTAGTTCGTGCTCTGGCGGCAAATGTTCGTTGCGGAGTTGCCAGTTGTTAGTTGCCAGTTGCCAGTGCAGAGCTTGGCCGGCTGGCAACTAACAACTGGCAACTGGCAGCTTCATCAAACGTACCCGTTGGTGGCCAGCAGCGCCATCAGCGGCGAGCCTTCGATGGTCAGCGGCAGATCGACTCGCCCGCCTCTTCGGGCCGACTCGTATGTTGCGAAGATCACTTCGGTTCGACTGAATCGCGCGGCGGGCGGCCAGCTCCGGCTCCTTGCCGGTCTTGAGGCAGTCGATCAGGTCGAAGATGCCGCGCTTGATCATGTCGTCGCTGTGCAGTCCCTCGGCCGTCGGGATCACCTTCCACTGCGATTCGCCGCGCCCCCAAACCCGTAACGAGACGTTGTCCGGGCAGCCGACCTCGATCACGCCGTTGGTTCCCACGAGGCGGTTGGATGCGCCGAGGTCCGCCTGGTGGCCGGTCACCATCAAACCGCGCACGCCGTTCTTGAACTTGAAATGGCTGATGCCCTGACCCTCGATGGGTGCGCCGAAGATGCGGTGGAATCCGCGCACCTTGATCTGGCCGATCACCCACTCGACCGGCTCCTCGTCGTTGTAGAAGAACATCATATCAAACCAGTGCGTGCCCCAGTCGTACATGTCGCCGCAGCATCCCTCCAGCCGCACGAGCTGGCCGATCACGCCGTTCTTGAGCAGCTCCCTGGCCTTGCGGAATGGCTCGCCGAAGCGCCGCTGGTGGTCGAAGGTGAGCTGGACTTTCTTCTCCTGGCAGGTCTTGAGCATCTTTCGGGCGTCGCCCCAGGTCAGCGCGATCGGCTTCTCGCAGTGGATCGCCTTCACGCCGGCCTCGGCGGCCGCCAGCACCATCTCGCAGTGCAGGTGCGGCCAGGTGGCGATGCTCACGATGTCGAGCTGCGCCTTCTTGAGCATCTCCTTGTAATCCGTGAAGGTCTGGTCGATGCCGTACTCGCTCTGGAACAGCCTGGCCCGTGGCTCGACGATGTCGCACGTCGCCGCCAGCAGCACCTCGGGATGCGCCTTGTAGCTCTTGGCGTGAGCGTGATTCATGCCGAATCCGGTGGCGCCTTCGCTCTTCCACGGCCGGCCATTTCCGATGAAACCAATGCGAAACTTGCTCATGGATGATCTCCTGTGTTGCGCGGGTAGAAGCATCCACGGGCGGGGGGAAATGTCAACGGTTTCGTGCCTTTCGTGCCGCCAGTGCCCTCACTGGCGGATTAGCGAACCGCCGGTGAGGGCACCGGCGGCACCACCCGCAACATCCTCTCCACACGATGACTATTAGCGGTGGAGATCCGGTCGGCGTGCCCGATGTCCGCGATGATGATGTGTTCTTCCCCGAGACCACGCCTGTCTCCACGAAATGGGTCTGCACTATGGCCGCTGCTTTCAACCGACGTGACTTTCTCAAGACTGCCGCCGCGGCAATCCCTTCGCTTTTGGCAGCTTCCCATTTGCGAGGTGCTGAGCCGGCCAATCGCCCCAACTTCCTGGTCATCGTCGCCGATGACATGGGCTATTCGGATGCCGGGTGCTATGGCGGCGAGATCGCCACGCCGAACCTCGATCGTCTGGCCGCCAACGGGCTGCGGTTCAACCAGTTCTACTGCACCGCGCGATGCTGGCCGTCGCGCTCGTGCATCCTCACCGGCTACTATGCCCAGCAAGTTCGCATGGACCCGCCCCGGGGCCGGCTTCCCGCGTGGACGCGCGTGCTGCCGCACTATCTCAAGCCGGCCGGCTATCGCTGCTATCATTCGGGCAAGTGGCATCTCATGGGCGCGCCGAAAGCCGTGGCCGACGGCGGCTTCGATCGTTCGTACAAGCTCGACGATCACGACCACAACTTCTATCCCAAGAACCATCTCGAGGATGACAAGCCGCTGCCGCCCGTGAAGAAGGATGCGGGTTACTACACGGCCACGTACATGGCCGACCACGCCATCCGCTGCCTCAAGGAGCATGCGGAGAAATATGCCAACCAGCCGTTCTACGAATACTTGGCGTTCACCGTGCCGCATTTCCCGCTGCAAGCGCCGCAGGAGGACATCGACCGCTATCGTGACAAGTTCCTCGAAGGCTGGGACTCTCTCCGCCAGCGCAAGGCGCAGCGCATGCGCGACATAGGCCTGGTCAACTGCGCCTGTCGCCGCTCGATCCCAATGCGCCGCGCCATACCAACAAGGCGATGCTCGACAAGCTCGGTGCCGGCGAGATCGGCTACGCGGCCGCGTGGAAGGACCTCAGCGACGAGCAGAAGCGATTCCAGGCGACGAAGATGGCGATTCACGCCGCGATGATCGACCGGATGGATCGTGAGATCGGCCGGGTCATCGAACGGGTGCGCGCGATGGGCCAGCTCGACAACACGGTGATCTTCTTCGTCTCCGACAACGGTGCCAGCGCCGAGATGCTCATCCGCGGCGATGGGCACGACCCCGCCGCGCCGCCGGGCTCCGGGGCATCGTTTCTGTGTCTTGGGCCGGGCTGGTCGGCCGCCAGCAACACGCCGTTCCGCCGGCACAAGATCTGGGTCCACGAGGGCGGCATCTCCACGCCGCTGATCGTCCACTGGCCCGCCGGCATCCGCGCCAAAGGCGAGCTGCGCCACGATGTGGGGCATCTGATTGACCTCGTCCCGACGATGCTCGACCTGGCCGGCGCCAAGCCCGCGCCGAGATTCAATGGCCAGACGCCGCCGCCGCTGCCGGGCAAGAGTCTCGTCCCCGCATTCGCCAAGGACAACAGCATCCAGCGCGACTTTGTCTTCTTCCATCACGAGGTCAACCGCGCCATCCGCATGGGCGATTGGAAGCTCGTCTCCGAGGGCAAGAACGGCCCGTGGGAGCTTTACGACCTCAGCACCGACCGCTGCGAGATGGTGAACCTCGCATCGCAGCAACCGCAGCGCGTGAAGGAAATGTCGGCCAAATGGCAGGAGCTTGAGGATCAGTTCCGCCGCGAGGCGGGCGAACCCGAGCCAACGACGAAACCAAAATGAACGCCTCCAAAACCATCATCGTCTGCATCTCGGTTCTTCTCGCGGTTCTTTCGGCGGCCGGCGAATCTTCGCGCCAGGGCGGTGATCGTCTCGCCCGCATCCGCGCCGCCAAAATGCCTTCGATCACGCAGCCGATCCCCTTCAACACTCCCGAGGCCGACGCCATCCTTGCCGCGCTGGAAATCTTCCCGCCTGACAATCCATGGAACCAGGACATCTCCGCCTGGCCGCTGCATCCCAACTCCGCCAGCATCATCGGCTCGATCGGCCCGGCCAAGCCGCTGCGCTACAACGACGACATGGGCTTCATCCTCGTCCCGCCGAATCAGAATCGTGTCGATGTGAAGATCGTCAGCTATCCCGGCGAATCCGACAAAGGACCGTTCCCGGTCCCCGACAACATCCCCATCGAAGGCTGGCCGTCCAATTTCCAGCGGAATGCAAAGCTCAAGGCCCTTACCCTCGATGACGTGCATCGCGACACGATCAGGCAAGGCGGCGACCGCCATGCCATCGTGGTCGATCCCGTCGGCCGGATGCTCTACGAGTTTTACCAGTTGAAGAAGACTGACGCGGGTTGGCAGGCCGCGCAGGCATCCATCTTCGACCTCAAGAGCAACAAGCTCCGCCCGCGGGGCTGGACGAGCACCGACGCCGCCGGCCTGCCGATCTTCCCGTCCGTCGTGCGCTACGATGAATTGAAGCTCGGCATCGTCGACCACGCCATGCGGTTCACGGTCCGCCGTTCGCGCCAGGCGTACGTCGCGCCGGCCACGCATTACGCCAGCCGCCTTCGCGATGCCAATCTCCCGCGCATGGGCGAGCGCCTGCGGATGCGGGCCGATTTCGACATCTCCGGTTTCTCCCCCGAAGCCCAGGCCATCTTCAAGGGCCTGAAGAAATACGGCATGTTCGTGGCCGACAACGGTATCGACTGGGCCATCTCCGTCGCGCCCGATCCGCGCATTCCCGTGCTCAACGAGGATCTTCGCAAGGTAAGGGGGTCGGCCTTCGAGGTCGTCCAGCGCCGCAATGAGTGCCGCCGGCGCCCTCACCGGCGGTTTGAACTTCCGCCAGTGAGGGCACTGGCGGCACGGCGAATTGTGGCTGGTTCCGGCCGAAGCTATGATCGGCCATCCCATGAAGAGCCAGATAGCATTTCCCGCCGTTGTGGCCGTGATCGCGCTGAGCGGCGTTGCCGTGGCCGTTGATACGGTGAGAGTGGAGGTCGCCGCGGGAGCGCCGCGCATCGTCGTCGATGGCCGGCCGGTGCGGGCGAGGATGTTCTTCGGCAGTCCGGGCGTCGGGCCGCTGGCGGTCGGGCCGGCCGAGCGGGAGGTTTCTTTCGACTTTGTAGCCGCCGAAGACGCGCCCGCTTCGGGGACGCTGCATTTTCGCTTTGGCCAGGCGCCGGGCGATGTTTCCCTCGACGATATCCGCGTCACCGATCTTGACAGTGGGAAGGATGTGGCCGGGCCGTACCAGTTCGAGGCGGGGCAGGAGGACATCACGAAGACCTGGCACATTTGGCCACCGCCGCAGCAGCAGAACACGGTTGGCAGCGTTGCCGTCAAAGCTGGCGTTGGGCGCGAGGGCAGTGGCGGATTGCACGTGGCGTTGCGGGCACCGGCGGATGGGCATTGGCCGGACTTTCACATCTACCATCATGCCAATCTCACGATCGCCAAGGGGCATCGCTATCGCGTGAGCTTCTGGGCGAAGGCACAGCCGGCGAGGCAGTTGGCGGTGGCGATGTATCGGCCGGGCCAGCCGTTCGTGTTTCTTGGCGGGCCGGACAACGGCTTTGCGGCGCAGATCAAGATGGCCGCGGCGGCCGGCGCGCCGTTCGTGTCTTTCCCGGTGGAATTGCCCTGGCCGAAGCCGGCAGCGAAGATCAACTGGCAGGAGGTGGATGCGGCTTGCCAGCGAGTGCTTGACATCAATCCCGATGCCCTGCTCCTGCCGCGGATCGGGATGGACCCGCCGGAGTGGTGGCTGGAGGCGCACCCCGACGCGGCGATGGTTTGGGACATCCCGGTGCCGCATGGCCACGCGGCCGTCGTTGCATCGCCGGAGTATCGGCGCGAGGCTGCCGAGCGGCTGGGGGAATTGGTGACGCATCTTGAGGAGCGGTTCGCCCCGCGGATGGCGGGATACCATCCGTGCGGGCAGCACACTGGCGAGTGGTTCTATCCCGAGACCTGGGGCCAGGCGCTCAATGGCTACGCGAAGGCCGACGAGCAGGCGTGGCGGCGGTGGCTGCGCGGGCGATATCCCACCAATGAAGCTCTGCAGGCGGCATGGGGCGATGCGAAGGCCACACGGGATTCTGCGTCGGCGCCCTCGGCCGCGGCGCGGCGGGCCGCTCCTGCGGGCATATTGCGCAACCCCATATCCGAGCGACCGCTCACCGACTTCGCGCAATTCCAGCAGGAGATGATGGCCGACTGCGTCTGCGAGCTGGCCCGCGCGGTGAGGCAGGCCAGCCGCGGCCGCCGGCTCGTGGTGTTCTTCTATGGCTATGGCTTTGAGTTTGGCCCCATCCAAACCGGGCCGGCCAAGTCGGGTCACTACGCGATGCGCCAAGTGCTGGCATGCCCGGACATCGACGTGCTCTGCTCGCCGATCTCCTACTTCGACCGCGGCCTGGGGCAAAGCGCTCCGGCGATGAGCGCGGCCGAGAGCGTGGCGCTGGCGGGCAAGATGTGGCTGTACGAGGACGACACGCACACGCATCTGGCGACGCAGGATTTCCCCGGCTGGCACGAGCATGTGGATACGCTGGCCAAGGCGCAACAGGAATTGCTGCGGAACACCGGCCAGTGCGCCGTGCGGAATTTCGCCACCTGGTGGATGGACTTGGGGGCCACGGGATGGTTCAACGACCCGGGTCTTTGGGAGGAGATGAAACGGCTGGATGCGATTGATGCAGCGATGCTGCAGCAGCCACGGGCGTTTCGTCCGGAGGTGGCCGCCGTCATCGACGAGCGGAGTATGCTTCATGTGGCGGCCGGCGGGAATGCCGTCACCGGCCCGCTGGTCTACGAATCACGCCGGCCGCTCGGCCGGCTGGGCGCGCCGTATGGCCAGTATCTGCTGGACGACGTCATCGACGGCCGGGTGAAGGCCCGCGTCTATGCATTTCTCAACGCCTGGTGCATGGATCGTGCGCAGCGGCAGAAGCTGCTCGCGGCGACGAGCGGAAGTCTGCGCCTGTGGTGTTATGCGCCGGGATTTCACGACGGGCAATCGACCTCACTGGAGGCGATGCGCGAGTTGACGGGATTCCGGTTCAGGCGGATTTCCAAGGTCCAAGCCTGGGCCGAGCCGACTGAGGTGGGGCGAAAGCGCGGATTGACGGAAGGTTTGGGCATTCGCCGGCCGGTGGAGCCGCTGTTCGCCGTGGACGACGCCGCGCCGGATGAGATCCTGGCGACGTACCGCGACGGCTCGGCCGCCGTCGTCTGGCGCAGCGCCGCGGGAGGCGATAACCTCTTCGTGGGTCCACCTGCTCTGAGCAGTCCACTGCTCCGCCTGGCAGCGCGGCAGGCTCGCGTTCACCTCTTCGTCGAAACCGACTGTAATGTCTACGCCAATGGCCCGTACATAGTGCTCTGCGGCGCCAGCGATGGCACGGTGGCCCTGGATGTCGGCCAGGCCGGCGACGTGCGCGATTTGCTGACCGGGCAGGTCGTTGGCCAGGGGCCGAAGATCACGTTGCCCATGAAGATGGGATCGACGCGCGTGCTGCTCGTGGAGCCACGCCGGCCTTGACGTATAATTGCGCACTGATGCGACGGTCGGGGGGCAGCGGCCACGAAGTGGATAGTGAGCGACGAAGAACTACTTGCGCCACCGCCGTGGACGGGGCCTCTTGGCCGTGGGCGAGGCGCGTTGCACCGGTATGTGGGGCACATTTTGTGGACAAAAGACTCGACGTACGCATAAATCGGATCGTACTTGTTTACATCGTCATCATTTCCTGATAGCTTATCCACCCAGTTTGGTCGCACCCCGCCGGGGCTCATTTGAGCGTGTGTGCGCTACCGAATGAGTCACTGGCAAATTTCTCAGATTGGAGAGGTCATGTTGAGAACTTCGCTCAAGTTTGCGTGGTTTGTGATTGTCGCGTGCGCCTTATCGGCCGGGTTTGCCCGCGCCGTCACGGTTGACACGTTGTTCAACACCGGCGTGGATGCCTCGGGCGCCGTGCTCCCGGATGGTACGGTCGGGGATCCCCACTACACCCTGATGTCTGTTCCACCTGCCGTCCCGCCAGACGGCAGTACCACCGACATCAGAATTCGTGACTATGCCACCTATGGCAATACCCTCCCTGGCAATCCGATGTGGAATTACGTCGGCGACAGCCTCACGTCCCGGTGGATTGGCCCGAACAACGCATCAACATACGACTCGGGCGACGGCACTGGCCCCCATCAATATTACTTCTTTGGTGGGCCGGTGGGCAACTACATCTACCGCACCACGTTCGACCTCACCGGGTTTGATCCAATGGCGGTCAGCATCTCGGGCCGCTGGAGCACTGACAACTATGGCCGGGAAATGCTGCTCAACGGCGTCAACACGGGCAATGTCAACAACGCCGAGTTCGGTGTATGGACGGACTTCAGCATTACCAGCGGCTTTATGCCTGGCATCAACACGCTGGATTTTGTGGTGGAGAACATCGGCGGTCCCACTGCACTCCGCGTCGAGATGACCGGCGCCGCCGTTCCGCTCCCCGCCGCGGCCTGGTGCGGGCTGGGCCTCCTGGGCGTCATGGTCACCATGCGTTGCCACCGGCGTAAGCACGCCATCGCCTGAGCGGCAAACAGACTCATACTCGACACTGGACCGGGAATGGCCTCCAAGCCTTCGTGTAGGCGGCTGGTCAATGCCTCGCCCCTTCGTGCCCGGCCGGATTGCGCAGCACTTTCTGGCTGCGCGCCGGATTTCGCGGGCGACTTCGGCAAGCGCGGATCGGCGGCCATGGCCAGGCCGGGCGCTGGCGCAGGATCTTCACGGCCAGACGGCATTCACCTACCAGCTCGTCCTGGTTGCCGCCGATGTCGACGATGGCGTTCGTGAATTTGCGGCATTTCTCGTAGGCGTTGGGGCCGTCGTCGTCCAGGCCATCCTTGCGGAATGCCTCGATCATCGCGGCGGCTTCGTCGGGCGTCTTGATGTGGTCGCGCCGGGCGGCGAAGCGCGCATCCATCGCCTTGGCCAGCGTCTCCAGTTCCTCCAGCGGCTTGGCCAGCTCGGGGTGGGCTTTCTTCTGCTCGCCCATGTAGGCGAGGATTTCGTGGCCGAAATTCACGTAGGTTTCGATGCGGAAGCGGATGTAGCGGATGAAAACCAGCACTTCGGTGAGCGACTTTTCCACGTCGGCCTTGCGCTGTTTCTGCTGCTTCTTCTCGTAGATGGGGTTGAGCGTGTCGCGATTGGCGCAGGTGGCGCGGCCCTTGGACAGGTTCTGCTGGCCTTCCAGGTCGAGGATGTATTCGCAGGGGCCGACGCCCAGCGTGGCGCGGACAATGTCGACGACCGTGTAGGCATCCAGCGGCGTGGCACTGGAACGGGCGAGCGGATACGCGATCATCGGCCCGGCGAAGTGCACCTTGTCCTTGAACGGCTGAATGTACGCCTGCCCATTGCTGGCGATCCAGCAGGGATAGAGGAACGTGCCGTAAACGGTGGCCCAGCGTTTGCGCGTGGCGGGGATGGTGTCTGGCGAGCCGACCATGCCGTACTTGGTGAAATCGCCGGTGGGGCGCTGGACGATGATCTCCCAACTATCGGCGAGCTGATCGTCGCGGCGCCAGTCGATGCGCCACATGGCGGGGATGGGCGGCTTCCAGTCGAGGGGCACGATCTTGCCGGCATCGCTCGCGGCGATGTCGCGGGTGTGCCAGATTCCCGGCGCTGTCAACACGCCGACCCAGACTTTGCCCTTCTTGTCGCAGGGGATGTCGGCGGCGTCGATGTGGCGGTCGGTTCCCTGGCCGGAGAGCGTCGCGACAACGTCGGTATCACGGTCGGTCCAGACGGACATGAGGATGGCCTGGCCATCGCCGAGAAGCTGCATCAGGAAGTTCTCGCTGGGCAGATCGGCCTTGGAGACGGGCAGCGCGGCGGCGTCAACGACAATGTCATCGGCGAAGAAATCGGGCATGACGGCGAAGCGGCAGGGGGCCTCGACGCGCACCGCTTTCATTGACTCGGCGGCGTTGACCTTCACATAGCCCTGGGCCATCTTGAGTTCGAAACCCATCGGTTGGACCTTGCCGTCGGCCTGGCGGAACTGCGCTTCGATGCTGCCGCCGGATGGGTTGTTCTCCAGAATCTTCAGGCCCGCCAGCGCGACAGCATCGGTCGTCGGAGGCTTCAGCACGGATCGCTGCTGAATTCCCTCCGGTGAGATCGAATACAGTTCCGCGCCGCTGCCCTTATTCCGCAGGACCAGCGCCAGGCGGTTGTTCATCAGGACGACGTCGCCCTTAAACGCATGGGCCGTCGTATCCTCCGGCAGCGCCGTCCAGCCGGTTCGTTTGACGATGACGTCGCCGGCCAAGGGTTTGTCGGAAGGGGCGCCCGTGTCGAAGAGGGCGACGGCGATGGCGGCCAGATCGTCGCGTCGCTGTTCCTTGAATGGCACGTATTCGCCCTCGTACAGGCGCAACTGAGTCACGCGGAAGGCGGATTTGCTCTGGCCGCAGCTCACGTAGGCGGTCCAGCCTTCGCTGAAGGGCTTGTCGACTTTGAAGGTGACGCGGATCTCGGTCCATTTGTCTTTCGTCAGGGTGGCCTGATCGGAGCGGGCGGCGCGGTCCCATGGGCGGGCGGCGCGCTCGATCTCCAGGCGGATCTTCACGGGATCGCCGGCGCTTTTGGCCATGGCGGCGAAGGTGTAGGTCTTGCCGGCCTTGCCGCCATCGACCCTCTGGCTGAACTGAACGCCCCATTCCTCGACCGAGTCGATGGTGATGATGGCGCTCTGGCCGCCGGCGGGGGCATCATCGCGGTTGATGTCGAGCTTGGCGGCGGTCTTGCCGCCCTTGTCCAGACTCCAGAACTGGCGGCCGAGTTCGAAATCGCCGTTGGAGAGGAGGTTGGCGGGGGGCTTGGCATCCTGGGCGGCCGCGGCCAGGATTGGGGTGATCAGGGATAGGACGATGGGGATAAATCTCGACACGTCTGTGCTCCTCGTTTTGAAATGAGAAGCAGGCTGGAAGCCTGCACCACAATAGCTATTGCTTCGCACCCGGCAGCGGTTTCATCCAGGCAAGTTGTTCCTCGATATTGTCGGCCAACAGGTACGTTTTGCGGTGCTTGTCGATGCTCGCGCCGACGATCTCGATCTTCTTCAGGTCGGCTTCGCCCATGCCGGCGGCCGCACAGTAGTTCAGGTAGCCGATCTTGGCGAAGTCGATGCCCATGAGTTCGACGGCGACGCGGTCGGCGGCGAGCCAGTCCATGCCGGCCACGCACACGCGGTGGTCGACCTTGGTGCCGCGCGTGGGGCCGCGGCACTCCATGCCTTCGTAGCCGTCAATGATGGCCAGATGGGGATGAAGGCGCTGGCTGAGGGTGTAGAGGTTGAAGTTGATGCCGTGGATTCCGCCGCCGTGCGTGATGGGCTTGTCGGTAGCCGTGCCCGCCTTCTTTTTCTGGTCGAAGCGGAAGCCCGCATCCTTGATCGGCGCGCCGACGACGATGTTCTTGAGCGAGAGCGTCGCGACGACCAGGTCGTGGGTCTTCATCTTGGCGGCCGAGATGATGAAGTTGTTGGGGTCGAGCAGGAGCTTCGAGACGCGAAGCGGGTGCGGTCGGAAGTCGGTCTGGTTGATGACGCGAAGGGTCTCGGACGCATCCTCGTCGAGATCGACGAGCTTTACCCCGTATTTTCCGGCCACGCGCGGATAGCCATAGTTGGCGAAGCCTTCCAGCGTCGGGCCATTGGCGGCCGACTCGGCGATGACCGCGCCGTCCAGCTTGCCGATGGACTTGAGGAATTCGAGGATGCCTTCGAGGCAGTCGGCGTGGGTGGCGCAGAGAGGGATCTCGATGGCGACGTTGTTGGGCTTGATGACGACGCGGCGATTGCCGATGGCGGCGGCGATCTCTTTTTCGAAGGGTTTGAGCGAGCGGAAAACCATGTCAGCGTGGTCGTTACCGGCCGTAAGCGAGATGCGGCGGGGGCCTGTGGGCGGTGAGGGCTCGGCGGCCGGCGCGGGACTGGTGAACTGCGCTGCGGCCATGGCGGCCAAGCCGCCGCCGAGGGCGGTCTTGAGGAAGTCACGACGTTTGATGCTCGCGGTCATGTGGGTCCTCCGGATGTAAGCGTTACCTCAAGTATACCAAGACTGTTGTCGAATTGGCTGCGGAGGCGACGGGGCGACGGGGCGGAAGCGACGGAGCGACGAAGGGGAGGGTGGAAGGGAGCGAGCAAGGTAGGAGGGGCGTAAGTTCGTTCTGCAGAAAGGCGGCAAACGACGGCCGAAGATCGGTTGGCGCGAGGCGGGGAAGTTCGTTCTTGCGGAGACGGAGGCGCCGGGCAGCGGCGATGCGACGGTTGTAGTGAGCGGGCGGCTCTGCCACTTCGGCAGTTCGTTTTGAAAAAGCGAGGAAGCGACGGCAGGGCATGCTTGCCCAGAGTGAAGTTCGTTCGCGCGCGAGCTGGTGGAGCGGCGGGGCGATGCAGAGATTGCCCAGAGTGAAGTTCGTTCTGCGGAAGCGATGGAACGACGAAGCGACGGAGATTTTCGGGGCGGGGGTGTTGGGCGGGTGTTGCGCGATTGGAGCGGGGGGAAAATCGCTTGGGAGAGGTGTGGTTCGATGGTGTGTGTGCGTAAGTGGTTGTAGATGCGGGTGTTGGCGGCGACATTGTATGTACGCATGTTGATGCATCCTGGAAAAACCGACACCAAACCGACACCGGAGTGACACCAAAGTGACCCCAAACCGACACCGAACCAGCTCCCAACCGACACCGAACCGACGCCAAACCAACCCCTTGAGCAGTTGGAGGACAGCGGATGAGGGTCGGAGCCCGGGTGAGTCTTTCCCGGTGGAATAGGGGCGCTGACCGCGGCTTGGCGAGGCGCAGGGCGGCGGGCGAGTACGCAGGTGTTGGGCGGGGCGACAAGCATGATGGACAGAGGCAGAGGATGAGGGGCACAGCCGCGCCGGCCAACCGTTGGCCGGTGAAACGCGGGTGGCGCGCTCCTCACTATCTCCGGCGCCTGCGCGAACCGGTCATCAACCGCGCAACATGGCGCAACACCGTGGGGGATTTTGCGGGGAGAAAGAGGGGGTTGGTAGTTTGGGGTGGTTGATCTGCACAGCGCGCTACCTAACAAAGCTGGCGGGCTCCGTTCTCGCGGCGATAGGCGGTGAGTCGATGCGTGCCCATCTGCGGGCGATGCCGCGCCAGCCGCGCCAGCGCGCAGCCACTTGATTTCGCGGGGAGCGCAGATGCCTTCAGCATCTGACTGCAATCCCTTCCACATGGTCCCGCATCTCGCATTTCGCGCCATCCTCGAAGGAGGCCCATCCGGCCATCGCCGCGATTCAGCACAGGAACGACGCTGCTATGCGTGGCACCTCATGGATGCTAGAATCGCGTCATGGTTCGCCATGTCAACGCTATCTTCAGTCAGGGCATGTTCCGGCCGCTTGTGCCGCTCGCGCTGCCGGAGGGAACGCGCGTTCGCCTGAGCGTGGAAGAGGAGGCACGCGCCCGCCGCGTGGCACCCGCGAAGATTCACACGCCGAAGCTGGCGCATCCGGAAGATGCGGCCGATTTCGTGATGGAAGCTGGGGAGACGAGCAATGCAGGCGTATGAACGGCGGTAGCGATGTACGGTGCGTGAGCGCCGTGGCAAAACTCCATTTGGCCGATGAATCGCTGTCGCGGCATCTTGCGGACCGCCCCTCTCCGATCGCGCCGGTCCGCAACGCCGCCGACGACCTCCCGCGAGCCCAGGTGCGTGTGTCGCGGCGGCGTGGCGGACCCTGCATGACTGGATCGGACACAACAGCAGCAAGCCCGGGCCGGGAAACAAATTTGCTATCAGTACGGGCGAGGTGGTATGCTGCCGAGCAGGAAAATCCATGCTCGATCGTTGTCTCGCTGTCCTTGCGTCGGCGTTGCCGCTGTTCCTGCTGGCGGGTTGTGAGATTGAGGACCCTCTTTGCGTTGAGACACGCCGGATCGATCCCATCCCCAACGCAGTGAGCCTGCCGGTGGAACTGGAGCAAAACTATGGGTCATTGACAATGGGCCTACCGGTTGTGCGATGGAGGGGGCGCGATGGAACGGAACGGCGGATACTTGTAGATACCGGATGCCCCGCGACACTTCTTCTCAGCTCGCGCACGGCGGCTGCCGAGCACTTCAAGCCGCAATGGTTTGCCTCCAGCACGCTTTTCGATGACAGCGGAACGACCATGGCGCTGCGGCGCGCCGACGTCCCGGAGCTTGCGATCGGGCCGGTGCGGTTTCGCGCCTTTAGGGCGGGTCTGCTCGAACCGCGCCAAGGCGTGGATGGTTATTTGGGCTGGCCACTGCTTCATGGCGTGATGGTCACCATCAATTATGCCAAGGGGGTGATGGTGTTCAGAGAGGGGCGGTTGCCACCGTTTGACAACAAGGATGTGCTGCCGTTGTTTCGACGTGGGGGCCATTTGCTCGTTTCCGTGCAACTCAACGGCAAGCCAATGTGGCTCGCGCTCGACACAGGCTGGGGCGGGCCGGCGAATCTCGAACTTACGGCAGACGATGCCGCCGGCGTCGCATGGGCTTCGGCGCCGGTGCCCACAATGTCGTCAATTGGGCCGTCAGGGGGAACCATAACACGAAAAATGGGGCGACTGGATGGCGAATTACGCCTTGGCCGGCACGTGCTGGTGCGCCCGATTGCGGGCGTGTTTGGGACCTATGGCGCGGCCGCGGCGATCGGCGCGGAGAGCATCCTTCCTGCGGCAACGCTGCGGGAGTTCGTCGTGACTCTGGACGTGCGCAGCCGGTGTGTGCGGCTGGAGCGGGCGTCGGCCGAGCCCATTCGACCGGGCCCGGTGTTGGATACCGGCTTTCGCTGTGACCCGAGGCGGGATCCGGCGCCGGTGACCGAGGTATTGGCCGGCAGCGAGGCGGAGCGCGCGGGGCTACGCATGGGCGATCTCGTTGTGGCGATCAACGGAAAGCCGATTAAGCTCGCCAAGGATTTGCCTTTGAGTGTGGATCGTGCGCTGGACCTGGACGTGCGGCACGGCGACCGCTCCGAGCGACTGACGTTTCCGTTAACGAAGGTTGTGCCTTAATTAAGCGGGTGGGGGAGCGCGGGCACCAACATCACAGCATGAATACGAATGCGGGGATGGATCAAGAGCTGGAACAGCGACCTAGGGTCCGCAAGAGGCAGCGCCGCAAATCCTCGATCCCGGCGCCGGCTCCCTGCGGCCTCTTGCGGACCGCCTCTTCCCCGACTACCCGAAACTACATGACTGGCGGAGGAGGAGCGGCGAGACGCCGCTGCCACTCTAACGGCGAGTTCCTTGGGAGCCGTCTTGGCGTTGCGAAAAACGGCTCGGACGGAGCCTCGCCCTCCCGGATGCGGTTGCCCTCCGCCGGTGAGGGCACCGGCGGCACCGAGCTTGACAGGGCGAAGCCAGTGGCGACTATGCGGGCTGATGGGCAGGGGCATTTCGCTACCGGAGGCAGAGCCGAGCCGATGAAGCGTGGACGGGGTCCCATTTCGTTGCGGATGATGCTCGCGCTGGGCGTGGCGCTGATCGCCGCGCTGGCGTGGTGGACGTGGCGAAGCAGCGGCGATGAGCGGGCCGACGGGCGAATCCCCATCGTCTTCTGGGGCTCAAACTACATGGGGAATGAGGTCTATACGGCCATCCGGCTTTTCGAGGAGCAGAACCCGCGCTACAAGGTGATCATGGGCTCGGCGGTGGCGCACGACATGACCGGCGATGCGCAACGGCTGCTGTGCGCGATTGCCGGAGATGTGCCGCCAAATGTCGTGTTCTTCCCGCGATTCGCGGTGGGCGAATGGGCGGCGCCGGGGCGCTGACGGACATGACACCGCTCGTCGAAGGCCAGCGCAAGGATGATCCCTTGCGGATCGACATGAGCGAGTATTACGCCTTCTCGATCGAGGAGGCTTCCTACCGCCCGCCGGGAAGCGAGCAGCCATCGCGCATCTACGCGATTCCGCTGACGGTGGACATCCGCGTGCTTTACTGCAATTCGGATGTGCTGCGACAGGAGAAGATGGTTGATGATCGCGGCGAGCCGAAGCCGCCGAAGACGTGGGAGGAACTCCGCCCGGCGGCCAATTTGCTGACGCAGTACAACGACCCGAAGAACAAATCGCGCGGGATCAAGCGGCTGGGTTTTGGGCCGAACTATGGCAATAGCTGGCTGTACATGTACGCGTGGCAGGCCGGGGGCGAGCTGATCAGCTATGACGGGCTGCGCGTGACGCTGGACCGGCCGGAGGTCGTGCGATCGCTGCGGTTCATGTCGGACATTTATGACGATGTGGGCGGGTTCAAGCAGGTGGAGGCGTTTCGGCAGAGCTTTCAGTCGGGGGAGATGGATCCGTTCCTGCGGGGGCAGGTTGCGATGAAGATCGATGGCGACTGGTCACTGAACAACATCGCCGACTACAAGCGCGATATGGATTTCATCGTCACGCCGGCGCCGATGCCGGAGGACCAGCTCTCGGCCGAGGGCGCTGGGAACGGTCGAGCGCGTGGACTGGGCGATGATGCGCGTGAGGCGGCGGCAGCTTGACGGCGAGCCGGCGGCGACGCCGTGCATCGCGATGATGGGCCGGCTGCGCGATCATCTCGCGCGGGGGTACGACGCAGAGCTTTGGCTTCACCGAAAACGATCGGCAGACGCTGCGCAAGTGCGGCATCACCGAGCCGATCACCTGGGCCGGCGGCTGGTCGCTGATCATTCCGACGACGGCGCGGCACAAGGACGAGGCGTGGAAGCTCATCCAGTTCCTCCGGAGCTGGAAGATCATGGACCTGATCGAGCGCGGCAAGCGCGAGCAGAAGAACAGCGATGGCAAGCTGTATCTGCCGTCCGCGTCGGCCAACCGCAAGTTCTACGAGCAGCTCATCGACGAGCATGTCTTCCGCAACCCGCAGATGCCCGCGCCGTTCAAACGGGCGTATACGGCGCTGTGCGGCCTGATGCCCAATACGCTCTTTCGGCCGGTTACGCCGGTGGCGCAGTTGCTGTGGGAACAGCATCGCACGGCCTACGAAAATGGCGTGGGGCACAAGTATCGCGATGAAGCCGCCGCCAGCGGGCAGGACGAGATGAAGCTGGCGCTGTCGCGGGCGCAGGTGTCGGCGCAGCGGATGCTGGATGAGATGCTGCGGCCGCAGCCGGAGAGCACGCGCGTGCATTGGCGGCCGTATTTTGCGGTGTATGCGGCGATGATTCTGTCGGGCGGCGCGCTGCTGCTGTTGGCCTATCGCAGACGCCGGCGCGAGCATGGCTACAAGGCGCGCGAGGTTGGCTCGGCGCTGCTGTTCGCCGGCCCGTGGATGCTGGGGATGATCGTGCTTGTCGGCGGGCCGATCCTGTTTTCCATCGTCATCAGCTTCACGCGCTATGACGTGCTCAATCCCGCGCATTACGTCGGCCTGAACAACTATCGCGCGATCTTTCACGATGAGCTGTTCTACCAGAGCCTGGGCAACACGCTGTTCATGATCATCCGCATTCCGCTGGTGATGATCGTCGGGCTGGGCATGGCCATGCTGCTGCACCGCAGCATCCGCGGCATCGGCTTCTACCGAACCGGGTTGTACATGCCGGCCATCGTGCCGCTGGTGGCGTCGAGCCTGCTCTGGATCTGGCTGTTCAATCCATCGCAGGGCGCGCTCAACAACTTCCTCAACTGGGTGTTCGACACGAAGCCATTCGTGGCCCTGGCGTGGCTGATTAGCCGTTTTACCGCTGAGCCGGTGAAGCTCACCGCGCCGCTGTGGCTCAATGATGAGAACTGGAGCAAGCCGGGGCTGATTCTCATGAATCTGTGGACGGCCGGCGGGGGGATGATCATCTGGCTGGCCGGCCTGCAGTCGATCCCGCAGCAGTTGTACGAGGCGGCGGCCATCGACGGCGCCGGCCCGTGGCGGCGGTTCCGGAACATCACGCTGCCGATGCTTTCGCCGTACATCCTGTTCAACCTCATCGTCGGGCTGATCGGCACGATGCAGGTCTTTGGCGAGGCGTTCATCATGACCGAAGGTGGCCCGAACAACTCGACATTGTTCTACGCCTATCACCTGTTTCGCGAGGCGTTTCAGTTCTTCCGGATGGGGATCGCCAGTGCGCTGGCGTGGGTGCTGTTTGTGATCGTGCTGGGGCTGACGCTGGTGCAGATGTGGGTGAGCAGGAGATGGGTGCATTATGACAGGAGTTGATGGGATTGCGAAATGCGGATTGCGGATTGCGGATTGCGGATTCCAACTCGCAATTCGCAATCCGAAATGGTGCTCATGATTCAACCGGCCCCGCCCAACCTTACCCCCGCCGCCGCGCCGGGCGCATCGCGCACTACATCGTGACCAAGGGCTGGGTCCACGTCGTGCTGCTTTCGTTCATGGGCCTCTTTCTCTTCCCGTTCCTCTGGATGCTGAGCACGAGCCTGAAGACCGATGAGGAATTGCCCGAGGCGAGGGTGTTGCCGACGATTCCGCGATTTCGTGCGAGATCGCCCTATGTGCGCAGGATCGAGGAGCCGGAGAAGCCGGGGCACGTTGATGCGCGGCGGTGGGCGGAGATGTCGCCGAAGCTGCTGAAGGTGGCCGAAGAGAGGCTTCGCATGGTGCGGCGGGGCGGGCAGTCGGAGAGCTTCTATGCGGCGACGGTCGATGCGGATGAGCATATTCGCGCTGCGGCACGGTCGATCACAAGCCGGCTGGTCACCAAGATCAGCCGCGATGTCTGGAGCGGAAGCGAACCCGCGCTGATGGCCGAATTCGGGCGGCTCATGAGCGGCACCGACGCATGCAAGGATGCGCTGGCCAACTCCCTCGGCACGCTGGAACTGGGTCCTGTTCACATTCGCGATCTGTCGGCGGTTGTCTTTACCGAGGGAGCCACGACGACGGGCGGCAAGTTCGCCGGCCGCTGGACGCTGGAGAGCGGGCCGGGGCGGATCGTCAACATCGGCAGCGTGAAGCGCATCGAGTACGACTTCACCACGTCGCGCCAGCCGCTCGTGTTGCGCTATGACCTGGAGATGCCCGCATCAATGCAGCCCGATCAACTGCACAAGCTGGCCGTGGCGATCAAGCCCGACGATTCGTGGCATCGCATCGACGCCGTGCTCGACTGGGGCTCGTCGCGCTGGGAATCGCAGCGGACAAGCTGGCTGACGGCGCACTCCACGATGACGATCACGTTTCAGCCGCCCACATACGACGACACGACCAATGCCGCCAGGACGTGGGTTGGGCTGGCAATCGCCGGGCCTCGCACCGATGGAAAGCCCCAAACTCAGGCGACGCTGCGCCTCTTTCTCCGTCCCAGCAGCACGCCCGTCGCCAACTTCGGCAAGGTCCAGCGCAACTACTCGCGCACGTTCCGCTCGGTGCCATTCTGGAAATACGTACTCAACAGCCTCATCCTCGTCGTGCTGACGATGCTCGGCGCACTGGTCAGCTCGAGCTGGGTGGCCTACGCATTCGCGCGGCTCCACTGGCCGGGGCGGTCGGTGTGCTTCATGCTCCTGCTCTCGACGATGATGCTGCCGGGACAGGTGACGATGATCCCGCAGTTCGTCGTGTGGAAGACGCTGCACTGGTACAACACGCTGAACCCGCTGTGGGTGCCGGCGTGGTTCGGCAGCGCGTTCTTCATCTTTCTCATGACCCAGCAGATGAAAACCATCCCGCGCGAGCTGGAGGAAGCCGCCCGCATCGACGGCCTGAGCACCATCCAGACGTGGTGGTACGTCATGGTCCCGCAGACCCGGCCGACGCTGGCGGCCATCGCCATCATGACCTTCATGGGCGCCTGGAACGAGTTCATGGGCCCGCTGATCTACCTGCGCGACCAGGACAAGTTCCCGCTCAGCCTGGGCCTCTTCGGCATGCGCGTCAACCAAGGCGCCGACTGGACGATGATCATGGCCGGCAACATGCTCATGACGCTGCCGGTGATTCTCATCTTCTTCTTGTTCCAGCGGTATTTCGTGCAGGGGATGACGATGACGGGGATGAAGGCGTGAGGGGAGTTTCGATTTTCGATTTTCGATTTTCGATTGGGTTTGGAGGTGTTCGATGTCTCGGCTCATTGTGGCGATCACCGTCCTCGTTCTCATTGCCACTGCGCGCGGGGAGCAGTGCGCCATACTCGAAGCCTCGGCGGATGTCGGGCTGTGCAGCTACCGTGGCAAGGAGTCGACCAGCAACGGCCGGGGCGTCACCACGGCCATCCGCCAGAACCAGAACTGGGAAGGCTTCGAGTGCCGGACGCTGCTGATGAATTTCGACACGGCCCCGGTGAAGGGTTGGACTATCAGCCGCGCGTATCTGCACCTGTATGTCGCGAAGGGCGATCTCTATGGCATCGGGTTGAACGAGGTGCTCGCGCCGTGGGATGAGCCGGCCACGGAGAACTTCACGAGCGCGGTAGGGGGGCCGAGCTGGCTGTTTGCCCATACACCGAAGGATGCGGGCAGACCGGCCGCCAGCGACTGGTGGGCCTGGCCGGGCAGCGGGTTTTACAGCGTCTCGTGGGCGCATCCGTCAGCGCGGTATCAGTACATCCCGCCGGCGCAGATCAAACGCACGCGAGTCGGGATCCCGGCCACGCAGCCTGCCCGGCCGGGGACGGAGCGGTTCACGCATCTCCAGATCCCGGTTGATGCCGATCTGGTTGCGTCGATGGCCGCGGGCACGTGCCATGGGCTGGTGCTGACGGATGACAAGGGCCAGGTGGCCGAGTCCTATTCGCTCATCGGCCCGGGGTTTCCTTACAAGGACAACGATGCCGAGGACACCTACGTCTTCACGCGGGATGTTCAGGAGCCAACGCTTCGGCCGAGGTTGGAGGTGTATGGTGAGTTGAAACCGCGCGTTGCTGTGACAGCGGTCGCGGATGTGAAGATCGCCCGCGCCGAAGCCAGCTCGTGTGCGGTTTGGATCGAGTTCACCGCGCCGGCGGGACTGCTGGGTTATGACGTCGTCTATCGCCTGGCCGGCGGATCGGATTGGGCGACGTTGCCGCGATGGGAGTTGCCCCGGCCGGTGGCGAGCGGCGGCCGGCAGGTCATGCCGATCTGGACGCTCGCGCCAGGGCAATATGAGATTGGCATTCGGTGCGTGGACAGGGCCGGCAATCGAAGCGAGATGGCCACGGTTGCGGTAAACGTTCCGGCCCGGCCGCAGGCGAAGCTGGCGGACGCGGACACGGGCGAGCCAATCATACCGAAGGCGACGCGGGCTGAGGAGTTCACGCTCTCCGCCGTCTCGGACATGGTAACAGTGGATCCGGTTTCCGGCGCCGTGCTGCGATCCGGCGATGAATATCGCAAGGATGCGTCGTACGTGCAGGGGAACTCGCTCGTGCTGAATGCCGCTGCCAACGAGGTGGTGGCGTTTCAGTTGATCATCGATAGAAAAAGCGAGCGACTGGCCAATGCGAAAGTCGAGATGACCGATCTGGCGACGGCCGACGGCCGGAAGATCCCGGCCAAGCCCAACGCGCAGCTCTTCCGTGTCTGGTATGTCCACACAGCGCCTCAGCCCAAAGATCGTCCCGCGCTTTCCGCGGCATGGTATGCGGATGCCTGCATTCCGCTCGCGCCGCCGTTTGATGAGACATTCGATGTGCCGGCCGCCGACAATGCGATTCCCGGGCAGACGAATCAGGCGGTGTGGGTGGACCTGTTCGTGCCCAAGGCCACGGCGGCGGGAACGTACCACGGCCAGATCAAGGTCAGCGTGGGTGCCTCTTCCGCGATCCTCCCCGTCAGACTGAACGTCCTGCCGCTGACATTACCGGATGAACCGACCTGTGCGTGGAACTGAACTGCTACGGCGGCCTGGCTTCGTTCGCTGGCGTCGATGCAAATTCAAAGAATGCCCCGGAATCCGAGTACACCTTCTACCGCCTGGCCAAGGCGCATCGGCAGATGATCAACTCGCTTCCGTACGGCCATCGCGGCATTGCCGATGCGACGCGCACTCCAACGATTGCGGGCGAAGGCGCGCAGGCGAGAGTCTCCGACTGGTCCGCCTGGGACAATCGCCTTGGCCCGCTCCTGGACGGCTCGGCCTTTACCGCCGAGCGAGGCTACGTCGGCCCCGGCGCTGGCACGCCCATCAGCCACATCTACCTTCCGTTCCACGAAAACTGGCCACTGCCCATCGCGAAACACTATGGCGATTATGCCGAAGTCCACGACCGCCTGGAGTTCGCCGATTGGGCCAAGCGATCGCGCCCGCTGGATGAGGCATTTTCGCAGGGCTACAAGGACGGCGTCGCCTCCGTCGCCCGGCAATTCGCGTTGCATTTCAGGGAGAAGGGCTGGACGAAGACGCAGTTCCAGTTCTTCCTCAACAACAAGTACTACTACAAGGTCGGCTATTTCAGCGAGGCCGGCGGCCGGTTCGGCGTGAGCTTCTGGCTATTGGATGAACCGGTGGACCACGACGACTACGCGGCCAACGCCTTCTTCCTCGGCCTGGCCCGCAAGGGCGTCGAGTCGGCCGGCATACCCGATGTGACCTTTGCCTATCGCACGGATGTGTCGCAGCCGGAGATGACGCGCGGGCTGTGGAACGGCATGTGCGATCTGTGGATGCTCGGCTGGGGATCGATCCCGAATGGCTACGTCACGACGGCCGCCGTGCGGCAGAAATTCCTGCCCGCCGAACGATTCTGGCATTACGGCGGCGGCGTGAACGTGTACGAAGCCCACGTCGGCCTGCTGGGCAGCTTCCTCACTGGCTGGTGCTCCGGCTCCGACGGCATCCTGCCCTATTGGACGACGCTGGAAGGCAAGGACTGGTCGAAGGCCGACGACCTGGCGATCTACTACACGGGCCGGAATTATGCTCGCAGCGGTAAGTCCTACGCCGGCGCGCTGCCGGGGCTGAGGATGAAGGTGATGCGGCGATGCCAGCAGGACATCGAGTATCTGCAGCTTCTCAGCCGCGCTGTCGGATGGGACCGTAATCTCGTGCGTCAGGCCGTCGCGGCTTACGCCGACGATCCGGCCGCGCCGGTGCTGACGTTTAGGAATCTGACGGCAGAGCGGGCGGAGAAACTGCGGGCAGCGGTGGTGGGAACGCTATGCCGGTAATCGAGCCAGCTTCTCGCGCAGGAACGCGACGCACCCCGGCACCTGCGCCTCGCTAAGCCCGTGCAGCAGCAGCGGCCCGCGAAACCCGCACTTGTGGAGCAACGAAATATACCTATCGTAATCCAGCCGTCCCTTTCCCGCGGCCAGATGCCCCGCGTCGCCGTCGCGGTCCAGGTCCTTGGCATGCGCCAGGACGATGTCCTTCCCCAGCAATTCGAACGCCTCGTCCAGGATTTGGCTCATGCGGGGCAGTTCGCCGGCGTGGAATATGTTCGCGGCATCCATCGTGACCTTCAGGTGCGGAGAGCCAATCTCATCCAATAGCCGCCGTGCCTTCTTCGCGGAATCGACGACGTTGTTTACCTCCGGCTCGAAAGCGAGAACCACGTCCGCCTGTCTGGCGATGTCGGCCGCCTCGCGCATGCAGGCGACCATGTCGCGCCAAGCGTCCGGGGTATCGTTGTCGGCGTGCCGCCGCCACATGTTCCCGCGATCTCGCGTGCCGGTACACAGATGGATCTTCGATGTGCCCAATCGCTGGCACGCCCCGGCCAAAACCCGGAGCCGCCGCAGCCCATCGCGGCGATGGTCGGCATCGGGGTGGCTCATGTTGAAGGTGCCCTGCACCGACGCGATGGCGATCCCGCGAGCGGCCGCCTCTCGGCGCGCCCGTTCGGCCAGCTCCGGGGCAATCGCATCGGGCATCGCCGGCAGCCCGGCGAAGTCCATGCTCAGTTGGATGCATTCCAGCCCGCGGGCCTTGGCCGCGTCGAGCCGCGCCTCCAGTGTCGCGCGAGCGAACGTCCCCAGGAGAATGCCGATCTTCATGGTTTGCCCTTGCGAGTTGGCGGGTTTGCTGTCGGCCGACGGCTGCGAAGCCGCTGGCGATTCTCCCCGCGACGTTGTCACGAACGCCGCCACGGCCATGGCGCCGGCCGCCTTCAAGAGATCGCGGCGAGCCCAGGAACGATTGTGGTTTCGGCTTGGACTTCGCATAGAAAGGTCCCTCTAGAGAAATGGGCCTGGCTGTCGTCGGGCGCCGTGCCGAACGTGCAGGACGCGAACTACGCGCTCCTCGTCCAAGACGCGGAAGTAGATGACGTAAGGCGCGACAGGCAGCGAGCGCACAGGATGACGGAGCCCTGGCCGTTGGCGCTGCACAACGGTCCGGTGCGGAAAGTGCTTAAGGGGTTCGAGTGCATCGAGAATGCGAGCCACCATCGCAGCGGCGTTGTCGAGAGAGTCCTGCGCGATATAGCGGTGGACGCCTTCGAGGTCGCGTCCCGCGCGAGGTGTGATGATGACCCGATACTCGTCCATCAGCGAGCCGAGATCCGTTTCTGGAATTGTGCGCGGAATGTGTCCAGATCGACGCCCTCGCCTCGATCAGCCTGCGCCTCCGCCTCATTGATGGCCGCAATGGTCTCGTCGTCAAGGTCCTCGCCATCCTGCATCCGGGCGATCGCGGCCTCAATGACCTCCTCAGGGTTGGCGAATCGCCCGGTCTTCACCTGCTCATTGATGAACTGCTGAGTTGTGGGCCGCAGTGTTATGTTCATGGCAAGCTCCCGAGTTTCGACTTCGTCATTATTGCGTGATGTGTTGTCCGATTCCAGACCTACTTCGGCACGATCCGCCACGCCACATCCGCCAGCATCCCCTTGAACCCGCCGCTCTTTTCCAGCACGACCTTCAGCGCATCCTGCGCCTTGGGGAATTTGGCATCGATGGCGCACACCAGCGACAGATATGCCGAGTAGTCATACGCCAGCCGCCCGTCTTTCGGAACAGGCGTGAGCTTCGCATTCTCCTCGCCGAGTTTCCTCCAATCGTCGTAGAAGATGATCTTCTTGTCCGGCCCCATCTCGCCGACGACCATCCGATATGGCGCGCCAAGGAGCGGCTCGTACTCATCCGGATGCGTGAACGCGCCCACGCGCCAGCGAAGCTCAAAGTCGCGCGGCTTGGCCGCATCCGCATAGCCCAGCTCCGTCAGGTGGTGCAGGCTCCAGATCAGGTAGTCATGCTCCCACGGCGCGGTGATCATCCACTGCGGATTGGCCGGGTTCTGAATCCGCGCATCCTGCACCGTGCGCGCGCCCCAGAAGCCCAGTTTGTTGTATTCCGGCGGGCCGTACATCTTCGCGATCAGCTCGGCGAGGTTGTTGGCAATCCTCTCCTGAAAATACTTCGCCTCGGGATCGCCATCGGGCGCGATGAAGCCGGCGTCGGCGATGTTCCGCAGCCCCCAGGCATCGCCGCGAATCTGGTCGCACATGATGCCTAGCGCATCCTGGCGCGGCACCGACCACTGCGCCAGCAACGTGTAGGTAGCCCAGAAATACGCCTCTTCCAGGTGGTAGAAATCGCCGGTGAGCAGATAGGGCACATAAGCAAACGACCCCATATGCGCCACATCGGGGCTGAGGTAATAGGGGTGCTCCTTCCCATTGGTCCTCTGCGGCGGCAGCGCCTTGCGATCGGGCTTCCACAGCGGCCGCTCGCGATCGCCCTCGCGATAGCCGTTCAGCCAGAACTTCGGCCGCTCATCCAATGTGAGGATTCGCCCCGTCTTCGCGCTGCGCACGTGGATGGGCCAGGAGCCGGCCAGGTCGCCGTTGCCCAGCACGATGGCCTTGGCCCGCGGGTCCATGCTCAGGAGGAACTGCACGGTCCAGTTGGGATACGGCCCAATCTCCGACCGGCCGCCGGTCGTCGGCATGTACTTGGTCAATGAGCCCGAGCCCATGATATCCGTCTCGCCACTCCTGGCCCATTGGTCGGCCATCGCGGCAAGCGTCTTCTCGGGGATTGCCACGGACCGGTCATAGTTCGGAATCGCGCCGGTGGCGCTGAGGTACGCCAGATCATGCATGAGGTGCGCCTGCGGCGGCGCGGCCGGCCACCAGAAATCTTTCTTCCAGCGGCTCAGGCGCCGATGGTCCACATCCTTCTTCGCGTAGACCACCTTGCCATCCCGGCCGAGTTTCACCTCCACGTCGTAGCCGATATTCCCCGCCCAGGTGTCGAGACAGTTCTCGACCACGACCGACACGCGAACGGCCTTGCATGCCGCGTAGGCCCGCACGTGGAACTGCGCCCGCAGATCGGGATCGGGCTTCCCATCCTTGTCCACGATCGCGCCATCCAGAAGCCACTCGGTCACCACTGGCCCGGCGAGCCAGGCCTTCGCGTTGGCCCCGGCCGACTCCAGCAACTTGCGAGCGCTGCAGGATCGTTGGGCGCCATCGGGGAAACTCAGGCTTACCACCGCATCGAAGTCGGTCGCGAGAAGGTCCTGAGAGCGAACTGCCATCGGTTTGGCCAACTGGTCCACAGCGCCGTCGCTGAGTGTCACCGAAACGTCTGCCGCCAGCGCAGGCACGATGGCCGAGATGATCGCGAACCGCACCGAGCCATCGTCATACTTGCGTTTGACATCCACCTGCGCCGCAGCGCCGGCAATGCTGGCGACCACGCCCTGCTTGATATCGCCTTTCTTGAAGACCTGGCCAAAAGTCAAGGGAACACTGCCGGGCGGTTGACTTGCCTGCGGCCGAAGTGTGACGGTCGTGACGGGCGCGGCTGAGGCGGACAAAGCGAGAAGGCAGAGGACAACCAGCGAATACCTGAGTGAGCGCATGTGAACCTCCAGTCTTCGTATCACCGGCCGGCGCGGCCGCTACTTCGGCTTTGCCCACGCGGGCACCTTCACGTCGCGCGCTGAGTCCTGCGGCGTGTAAGGCTTGAGGTCCAGCACCGGCGTGCCATCGAAGGCGTCGATCTTGTCGATCTCGATGACGTTCTCCTTGATCGCGACGATCTTGCACAGGCTCATGGCAATGAGGTTCGGCCGAACCGGGGCGCGGGTGGCGAACACGCCGGTGAGCGGATTGGCCTCGTCGTTTCGCGGGTGGACTTGCAGGATCGCCCGCTGCTGTGGCGTGTCGTTCTTGTCAAACCACCATAGCACGTGGACATGCGACCAGCCGTCCAGCCCGAGCAGGCCGGCCTGATATTCCTTGTCCAGGACGATGGATGCCTTTCCGTCCGAGACGCGCACCTGGCCGATCTGGCGCAGGATGAACGTCTTCGGGGCTTTCTCTTCGGCACTGGAAGCTGTCCGCAACAGGCCGATCAGTATGGCTGCAACGGCGAGGAGTGCGATGGCGGCTTTGGTGAGTGTTCTCATGGGCGATCCTCCAGATCTTCTGAAGCGGAAGCGTCAGCGCCCGCCCCTTTCGAGCGGGCGCTGACGCTTCCGCTTCAGAGAGCCGAATGTTACCTCCATACACGGCGATTGCACAGATCGGCGCTACTGGCGATCATGTCTCCCATGCTCACTCGACGACACCTGCTCAAGCTGGCGGCCGCCGGTTCTGTAGCGGCATCGACGCGATTCACCCACGTGCTCTCGGGAGCCGAGGACGCTGCCCCGATCACGAAACCCACTGCCACCATCGGCGCTTACTACTTCGACGGCTGGGCTGGCAAGAGCGATCGCTGGCAGGATGATCCGGCCTGGCAGAAGCTCAACCCGCCGACGCACCTGACCAAGCGCATGCTGGCCGAGTATGCCGGCCGCGAGCCGGTCTGGGGCTGGCGCGACGACAGTTTGGAGATCGTCGAGCGGCAGATCGACCTCGCGGCCGACAATGGCATCAGCTTCTTCTCCTTCTGCTGGTACTGGGACAAGGACCCGCGCAAGATCGCCGATCAGTGCCTGCACACGGGGATGAACCTCTTCCTGCGGGCGAAGAACAACCACCGCCTGAAGTTCTGCCTGCTGGTGGCCAACCACGCGCCGTTCCTGCTCCGCGGCGCTGAGGATTGGAAGGCGGCCGCCGAGCATTGGATGCCGCTCTTCAAGCATAAGCAGCACATCACCGTCGGCGGCAAGCCGCTGGTCGTCATCTTTAACCCATCCAACAGCGATCGCGAAGGCTTCGAGGCGCTGCAGGCTGCGGCGAAGGCGGCGGGGCTGCCCGGTTTGGCCATCGCGGGCTGTGGCGGCGGAGATGCCAAAGTCGGCTTCACTCATCGCACGCACTACAACATCGTGCCCGGTTATGCGGCCGGATCGCAGGAGCACAAATATGCCGACCTGGCGGCCGCGCATCAGGCGGCGTGGAAAGGCTCGGCGCAGCAGCCGTATATCCCCGAGGTGACGGCCGGCTGGGACAAGCGGCCATGGGAGGGCCCCAGCGGTCTTGGCCAGCAGCAAGGTTGGTATTTCCCCGATCGCAGCCCCGAGCAGTTCCGGCAGTTCCTCCAGAGCGCCGTCAAGTGGATGGACGAGCACCCGGATCAGACGACGGCCGAGCGGCTCGTGCTGATCTACGCGTGGAATGAGTTCGGCGAGGGCGGGTACATTGCGCCGACCAAGGCCGATCTCGACGGGGCGTATCTGAAGGTCATCCGGGAAGTGACGACCTCCCGCTGATCGAGACTTGCGGCTTGCTATCACAACCCGGCGCCGCTCGGGCTCGATCCAGAGCGCAGTTTTCCAGTGAACTTGCGCCACAAGCTAAGGATTCGCCTGACTTCCTCTGGCGGTGCTGAGATGTATTTCGGCCACTCAACCCGTTTGCGATGGGGATAGCCCCAGAGCATATTGCAGGCATTGTTCACGGCGGTATCCGCATTGTCATCGTCAGCGACATTGGGCCAGCGATCGGCGATCCGCGCGACTTCATGCCGCTCCAGGCCGAAGAGGGTGTGGAATTCCCAGTCGGGGAAGAATGGTCCTGCCGCCGCCGCGTGTAGGCATTCCCCCAGCACTGCCTTGTCATCGGCGTTGAGTTGCTCTAGCGCCTGCTTTACTCCGAGGCGATCGTAAAGGCGTAGGTGCTCCGACGCCAAATGTATCTCGTTGACCAAGTTCGCAGCGAATTCATCCGCCTTCGCGAAATTCTCCAGGTAGTAGACGACCTGCCGCCATTCGCCGTTGGCCATACACCAGAAGGCATGGTCTCGGTCGAAGGCATGGTCTCGGTGCTTCCTCGAGAGGGAATCGGACAAAGGCGGCAGCAGAGCCATCGCGGCTTTGGCGTGGGCCTCGACCAGTTCCTGCACTTGGCGCTGGTTCATCACTTACATCGTACCAGATTTGAAATCTCACATCCCTTCACATACTCAATCACCTTCGCCAACCCCTCCCGCCGCGGCACCGTCGGCGACCAGCGCAGGATCTGCTTTGCCCGCGAAATATCCGGCCGGCGCATGCGCGGGTCGTACGCCAGACTCGGCTGAAACGCGACCTTGCTCTTGGTTCCCGGTATCAGCTCCAGAATGTCGCGAGCGAGCTGAACAATCGTCACTTCCTCGGGATTACCCAGGTTGATCGGCTCGTGGAAATCCGCCTCCATTGCCGCCGCGATGCCGCGCACCATGTCCGACACATAGCACAGGCTGCGCGTCTGGAGCCCATCGCCGTAGACCGTGATCGGCTCATCCTTCAGCGCCTGCATGATGAAATTGGTGATGACCCGGCCTTCCTTGAGGCTCATGCGCGGGCCGTAGGTGTTGAAGATGCGCACGATGCGCGTGTCGGCCGCTCGCTCGCGCTGATAGGCCATGGCGCACGCCTCGCCAAACCGCTTGCCTTCATCATACTGGCTGCGCAGCCCGATTGGGTTGGCGTTGCCGTAATGCTCCTCCCGCTGCGGCGCCACCTGCACGTCGCCATAGATGCCGCTGCTGCTGGCTAGCAGAAACCGCGCGCTCTTCGCCACGGCCAGTTCCAACAGGTTGATCGTGCCGATGCTGTTGACCTTGAGCGTGGCGACGCGATGGGTGGTGTACGTCTGCGGCGAGGCGGGCGTCGCCAGGTGATAGATCTGGTCGACCACGCCATCAATCTCCAGCGGCTGACACACATCCTGTTCGACCAGTCGAAACCGCTTGTTGCCGTCAAGATGCGCCAGATTGCGTGCGCTGCCGGTGAGGTAGTTGTCGATGCCAATGACATCGTGCCCGGCGTCCAGCAGATGGTTGAACGAGATGCGAGCCAATGAAGCCGGCCGCGCCGCTGATGAGAATTCGCATGGGAGCAGTGTAATAAAGGAGCGGATCGATGCACAAGAACCATCAATGATCGAGCTGCTCCAATCGCGACAGCCACTGGTTGAAATGGGGGCAAGCCTTCCTGAGCCGCGGGAGACCAATTTCACGGGCCGCAGCGGACCCAACGTCAGCCTTCTGCCGCTCGTACTGAGGAAGAAAGCCGATAATGCGATGGGACGGACTCGTTTGCTGCCCGTCATTGATCAACTCCGGCGGCTTTCCCTCGCTGGCAATGGCATCGGCAAGCTGATTGACCTTCCGGGCGTGTTCAACAAACTGCGTCTTCAACACCGTCACGTCGACAAGCACCATCGCCTCGAACTCGTGCAACTGCAAATGGGGCACAAACCTTGCGAACCCTATATCACGAAACCAGGCGTCTTCAAGGTTACGCACTCGTTGATACGGGTCGGGGCAGTTGGCGTGCTGCGGATATTCGGGAAACGCGTCGGAGAATGCGCCCAACCCAAACAAGTCGAGCATGGTGGTGAACCAGACGTCCTGATGATGATGCTGCTGTTTGATCCATGTCGTGAGGTCATCCTTCCACTTTCGGTAGGTGCAACCGCCCCCCTGATGCTCATGGCTTCCGCGCCGGCCGCGTGTGACCACTTTGCTGACGTAGGCGCAAACTCGATGGTTGACGAGATGGGGCACAAGCACCTGGTTGGCGAAACGTTCTTCGGTATCGCCCTCAACCAGCATGTAAAGGGTTATTGCCACGCTGGCCGCCCTCCGAGAATATTCTTCTCCCAAAGCTCGCCCACATTGTATTGGCCCAGCCAGTCTTCCAAATGCCGGGCGTCCAGACGCCGGAATCTCGATTCGCGGCCGATCCTCTCAACTACCACGATATCGGGTGGCTCAAACTCGTTGAGAAGTGTCACCGACTGCGTCGCCACGATAATCTGCTTTTCCAGTGACACGCTCTTGATCAGCCCTGCCACTGTCGTTATGGCATGTGGGTGAAGGCCCAACTCAGGCTCGTCAAGGATGAGCAGGTCCGGCAGATTGCGGCTAGGTTGCTGCAGAAGAGCGACCAGTGCCATGAACCGAAGCATTCCATCCGAGGCTTGGTGCGCTTCGAACGTCTGGTCCGAGTTCGACTCCCGCCATGCCAGGGTGACCTGGCCGTCCTCCGGTTCCAAGTCGAAGTCCGAAAAGAACGGCAGGCTTTGCCGGATCGTCTCGACAATTCGTGCGTAATATGGCGCCAGGCGCTCGTCGTTCTTGAGGCGGAATAGAAATGCCCCAAGGTTTCCGCCATCTTCTTTCAGCCAGCGACTCTCTCTGACGGGCCATGCCTGTCTCATTCGCGAGCTGAAGGAGGTGTTGTGGAACTGGTGTACGATCAACCGACGGAGCACGTTGCAGATTGCCGATGGCGTCGGCTCGCCACGTTCCGCCCTCATCCGCAATCGCGACTCTTCATGGCCGCTTCCCAGATTCACCTTGGCCCCCGGCCTCTTGCCGCCAGGCAGGAAGCGAAACCGTTCGTAGTTGAAGAATAGGCGATCGTCGGCCGCGAATTCCAGACCAAACTCGTAATCGTTCCGCCCACGGTCCGTCTCAATCTCAAGTGACGCGTCGATCGAACTGGTCATGCCCGGTCCATCGTGCAGCCAGGAATGCGCTCGGCCCGTGGCGGCAAGGTGTGATTGGAGCCCGGTCGGAGACGCCATGATGTAACTGAGCGCGCGGAAGAAGGAGATCAGATTGCTTTTGCCGGCGCCATTGGCGCCAATCAGAACTGTCAGGTTACCCGGCTCAAAATGGTCCAGATGTCGGATGCTCCTGAAGCCCGAGATCGATAGCCTGCTTAATCGCGCAGCCACGTTCACTCCTATGAAGAGTCATCTCCGCAAACTATGGGAGTCCTTTTCCATGAGGCACATGCGCCACCAGCAACCAGAACTCCACGCAAAGCATTATCATACGAGTGACATAAGGCCGCAAACGAGACTCGATCAATATTCGATGCCGGCGTCTGGACCGAGACTGGGATCTCTCAGCGACTTGCCGGCAGACGGCCAGTCTGTTCGCCGAGCGTGAGATCAGCCCGGCGCACCGAGAAGGAATCGCCGCTGGAGAAGACCAGGTGCATGGTTCGGCCATCGCCGCTGATCCACTTGGTGGGGAAGCTGGCGCTTTCGCCCGGGCCGACGTCCCAGTTCCCGGTGAAGAACAACGTCGTCCACGGTCCCCATGGTTCGGGAGCGTCGTAGGTCCATGTCGTTTCACCTCCACGGTTGCGACGCGGCCTCAAACCCGCGCCAGCTTCCGATGCGACAGGGCCCGGCGGGTGTAGGCCTGGAAGCCTTCGGCGTAGCAGCCGGCGCCAAAGGCGATCGACTGGGCGAACTTGTAGCGGGCGTGGTCGGTCAGGCAGAGCTTCCGGTCGGACTGCGTGTGGTCGATGACCGTGAGCCGGCCGGTGGGATAGCGGCCATTGGCGTACAGCTCGTCGAAGCTGTTGCAGATGGCCAGCGCGTCGAAGATGGTGTCCGTCACATCCACGAAGGTGTCGGGGCGGAAGCTCCTGGCCTGCCAGCCGGTGGTGTACTGGTAAATTTCCAACGGGAGCTTCACCTCGCCGGGGAGGAAGCACTCGCCGTGCAGCGCGGCGATGCGCGATGCGGCGCCCAGGGCGGTGTGGTCCTGGTTGTCCTCGTCCTCGGCATGGCAGAAGAGGATGTCGCCGGCCAGGTCCTTCAGCACTGCCGTGATCTCGTTCACGAGCGCGGGCGCGTTCTCCAGGCGCATGTAGTCGTGGCCGAGAAGGATGTGACGGATGCCGTGGCGCTGGCACAGATCATTGAGCTTGGGATGGATTTCGGCCTCGCGGCCCTTCACGTAGGGGAGATAGCGGAAGTTGCCGACGGCCGTCACGAAGGTGACGCGATGGCCCTGGCGGACCGCCTTGAGGCACGTGGCGCCGCGCCCAGCCAGCAGTCGTCAATGTGGGCGCCGATGACGATGATCGAAAGCTCGGCGTATTCCGGCATAATGGAACTACCGCAGGAGCTGCGGGCCGTTACCGAAGGAGTGTTCATGCCCGAGAAGAAGATCGTCTGCCTGGGCGGTGGAAGCGTGTACTTTCACTGGGGGATGATCGAGCTGGTCATGCAAGCCGACCTGGCCGGTTCGGAACTGGTGCTCTACGACCTGGACGCCGACAAGATCGCTCTCGTAGCGACGATGGCCCGGCGGCTGATCCGACAGGCCGGCACGCGGATGAAAGTCCGCGCGACGACGAACCTCGCCGACGCCGTGGATGGCGCGGACTTCGCCATCTCCTCCATCGGCGGGAGCGGCGCGGAGATCACGCCCAATGTCTACGCCTCGCGCTTCCACGATGCCGACATGCGCATCCCGGCGAAATACGGCATCCATCAGGTCGTTGGCGACACGGCGGGCCCGGCCGGCATGATGATGGGGCTACGCTCGGTGCCGGTCTACCTGCGCATCTGCCGCGAGATGGAGAAGCGATGCCCGAGGGTCATCCTGTTCAACCATTCCAACCCGATGGCCGTGCTGATGCGGGCAATGCATAAGTACACATCGATCAACGCCATCGGCATCTGCCACGGCGTGCAGGGCGGCATCGCGGATGCAGGGCGGCTGCTCGGCGTGCCGGCCAACGAGTTGGATTGCACGTGGATCGGGACGAACCACTTCTACTGGTTCACGCGGATCCTGCACAAGGGGCGGGATGTGTATGAGGAGCTTCGGGAGGCGATGCGCACGCGGCGGCCGGCAAAGAGCCAGTTGGCCGGGAAACTCGGGGAAATCTTCGGGCATGTCTTCGTGTACGCGGCCGATGACCACATCATCGAGTTCTTCCCATTTCTGGCGCAGCTCCCGGGCGGGCAGAAGGACTTGCCTTATGAGCTGGCCAAGTCGGCGATGACCCACAGTTTCGACGAGTCCAAACCGCCGACGACCCGCGCGACCGTGGCCGATCGCGCGGCGTTCTTCAAGGAGTACCGCAAGCTGGTCGATCGGGTGCAGCTCCCGCCCAAGCGACGCAAGCCGGTCGGAAGCGAGGAGGTGGGCGGGATGATGGCGGCCATAGCAACGGGGCAGCGCAAGGTGTGCATCGTCAATATCGCCAATCGCGGCGCTATCCCGAACCTGCCGGCCGATGCGGAAGTCGAGGTCGAGGCTGTTACCGACCGCTCGGGCGTGCGTGCTCTGCAAATGGGCGAGTGCCCGAAGTGGCTCAAGGCGATCCTGGAGAAGCGCTTCGTGTGGCACGAACTGGTGGCCGACGCGGCCGTCACGGGCGACCGCAGGCTGGCGCTGCAGGCGCTCACCATTGACGAGATGGCGATCTGGCCGGAAAAGGCGGCGGCGATGCTGGATGAGATGCTGGCGGCGTCGAGGGAACTGCTGCCGCAGTTCTTCAGGCTCACTAATCCCGGAACCGGAATCTCACGATCGCCGCGATGGCCTTGATCCCATCCCACCAGGTGATCTTCTTGCCCTCTTCGTAGCTGCGGCCGTAATAGGAGATGCCCACCTCGTAGATGCGCAGCGCGGCGCATTTTGGCGATCTTGGCCGTGATTTCCGGCTCGAAGCCGAAGCGGCGGCACTTGAGGTCGATGCGGTCGAGGACCGACTTGCGGAAGACCTTGTAGCAGACCTCCATGTCCGTCAGATTGAGGTTGGTGAACATGTTGCTGACGGCGGTCAGGACGCGATTGCCCAGCGTGTGCCAGTAGTAGAGCACGCGGTGGGGTTCGCCGCCCATGAACCGGCTGCCATAGACGACATCGGCGCGGTCTTCCAGGATCGGCTGAATGAGCCTTGCATAGTCGGCCGGGTCATATTCGAGGTCGGCATCCTGCACGAGCACGAGGTCGCCGCTGGCCAGCTTGAAGCCATCGCGCAGGGCGGCGCCTTTGCCCTGGTTGACCGGCTTGTGGACGATGCGGAACTCGGTGTCGGGGAAGAGCTTAGGCAGCTCATCCAGCTTCTGGGCCGTGCCGTCTTTCGAGCAGTCGTTGATGCAGAATGATCTCGCGGCGCAGGCCGCCGGGGATGGGGGCGTTGACGACCAGCGAGACCAGCGCCTGCACGGTCGCTTCCTCGTTGTACACGGGGATGACGACGGAGAGCTTGGTCAGTTTCTCGCTGGGCACGGGGTGGTCCGCCTGAAAACGAGGATCGGAGAGGATCTCGGCCAGTCGCGTAGGCAGCCGCGTGGCTTGGTAGTCCTCGATCGTTCGATGGATGACGCTGCCGTTCATCTTAAGCTTCTGTGTTGCCTGCACAACATGCGTATAGCCGCCTCGGGGCACAATTGTTGAGCCCTGGCGATGTGGAGTTGACGAGCGGCCCCGCTGCCCTTACCAATTGTGGTATGACTCTCACCGCAGATCGGGCAATCGAGACTTTCCAGATCGCCACGGAAGAGAATCGAATGTGCCCCGCCCGGAAGTTCCAGACGGTACACCTGCCCGAGGAGGGCGAGCTTTGGATCACGGGCGATCTTCACGACCACCGCCGCAATTTCGAGAAGTTTCTTCGCGCGGCCGATCTGAGCGAACATCCCGATCGCCACGTCATCTTTCAGGAGATCATTCACGGCGATTATTTCGATTCCCTGGGATCGGAAAGCAGTTGCCTCACGCTGTATCAGGCCGCGGAGCTCAAGTGCGACTACCCCTCGCAGGTGCATTTCCTGTTGGCCAATCACGACCTGGCCCAGATTTACGGCGAGGGGATCATGAAGGCCGGCCTGAGCGTCTGCGAGGCTTTCTCGGCCGGCGTGAAGAAGGAATTCGGCGGCGACGCCGACAAGGTCAAGATCGCCATCAAGGAGTTCCTGCTGTCGCTGCCGCTGGCGGTGCGATGCTCCAACGGGATCTTCTGCTGCCACAGCATTCCCGCGGACCAGTATATCGACGCTTACGACTACACGGTTTTCGACCGCGAGCTGAAAGGCCCCGACTACGCCCGCAAGACCGGCCCGGTCTACCAGCTCATCTGGGGCCGGCACGCATCGGCGCAGACGGCGCAGAAGTTCGCCGCCGGCGTGGGCGCGCGGGTGGTCGTGTGCGGGCACCAGCCGCAGGAGATCGGCTTTGGGATCAACGGCGAGCACCACCTGATTCTGGCGTCCGAGCATAACCAGGGCGTGTACCTGCCGATCAATCTGGCCGAGACGTACGACATGGAGAAACTTGTCGAGTCGCTGCAACGGTTCGCGGCGGTGGACTAACTCGGGCGGGCGAGGCTCCCGCCGAGCCGCTCGGACGTCGCCAAGGACGGCTCCCAAGGAACGCGCGTGTGCTCGGGGGACAAGAATGTCCCCGCTCGCACACGCGATGGCAGACAGGAATGTCTGCCCCACCGTTCCTCCGACAATGGTGATGCGTGGCAAGATCGGCCTCTTCCATTCACGAGCTCCTGAGCGGGCAAAGCCCGAGTCTCTCGCACGCGATCCTGCGCGGCATGCTGGGCCTGGGCGAACTGGTGTATTCGCCGATCGTGCGCCTGCGCAACGTCCTCTACGATGCGCATGTGCTGCGAACGCGCCGACTGAACGTGCCCGTGGTCAGCATCGGCAACATCACCACCGGCGGCACGGGCAAGACTCCCGTGGTGCATTTCCTGGCGGAGGCCCTGCGCCGCGCCGGCATGCATCCCGCGATCTTGATGCGAGGGTACAAGCGCGCTGGCGGCGACATCAGCGATGAGGCAACTCTGCTGGAGGCGAGCCTTGCCGATGATCTGCATTGGCCCGTGCGGGTTTATGCGCAGGCCGACCGGTTCTGGGCCGGCCGGGAGGCGCTGGCGGCGTATCCGCGGACGGACGTTCTTCTGCTGGATGATGGTCTTCAGCACCGGCAGTTAGCGCGCGATTTCGAGCTGGTGCTGATCGATGCAACCAATGCCTTCGGGTATGGCCACGTGCTGCCGCGCGGGCTGCTGCGCGAGCCGCTGGCCGGGTTGAAGCGCGCGGATGCGTTCGTGTTGACGCGATCGAATCTTGTTGCCGTTGACGAGCGTGCGCAGATCGAACAGACGCTGCGGATGCTCAATCCGATTGCACCAGCCTATCGGGCCCAGCATGCGCTGGCCGGCCTGTGCGATGACCAGAACGATGCAACCATCCCGCTGGACATGCTGAGATCCCGGCCATTTTACGCCTGCGCCGGAATCGGCAATCCGTGGGCGCTGGAAATGCAACTGAAGTTATTGGGTGAGACTTGTCGTGGCTGGCGATGGTTCCCCGATCACCATGACTACACGCCCCTGGACCTGTCGGCCGTTGTCGCATCCGCCAGGGCCGCCGGCACCGAGGTGGTCGTCGTTACGGAAAAGGATTGGGCGAAGATTTCTCGCATCCCGGCCGGGGAACGCGGCGGCATGAAGTTCTGGCGACTGTTGCTGCGCATCGACTTCGATCCGCCGGGCGGCGATGGGCTCGTGCAGCTCGTTCAGGCGCGGATCAGCCCGGGTTGAGGGCACAGCCGGCTCCGGCAGGCACGGATGCCCGCACCACAATCGCGATTCCTGCCGCCGCCCTCTTGCCATCGGCGGCCCTGTCCGGTTTACTATGTGCAACTTCAGCGGTGTGTTGCCGCGCGGCTTTGGCACTGACACAGGCGGGACGCCTGTGCTACGGGAGTCAACTATGGCGATGACACGATGGGCGGGCGTATCGGTCCTGGGTCTGGTGTTGGTGGTGGGCTGCCAGCGGTCCAACCGGCAGCCGCAGGCGAAGCTGGTCGCGAGGCCCATGCCGGCGACGGTTCCCGTGGCAGTTGATAATCGCAAGCAGTTGCAGCAGGCAAGTCCCACGGCGCTGATCGGCCAGATTGTGGCCGTGCTGCCCAAGCACGGCATGGTCTCCGTGGCCGACCTGCCCGTCAACAAGTTCCAGATTGGCGATGTGATCTGCCTGGTCGGCGAAGAGGGCTTGATCGGGACCGGCAAGGTCCTGGCCATCCGCGATGGCAAGCTCCACGTGCAGTATACGAACTGCCGGCGCGTTCCCGTTGTCGGCGACCTCGGCGTGCGATTCGACGAGGCCAAGCCCAAGGCCATCGTCGGCCAGGTGACCGAAGTCGTCGACAAGGACAAGCTCGCCACCATCGAGAAGGTTCCCGCCGAGAGCGTCAAGGAAGGCGATATCATGCTCTTCATGGGCAATGAAGGCACCATTGCCACCGGCACCATCAAAGAGATCGCCAGGGACAAGGGCGAGGTGAAGGTACTCTACACGCCGATGCGCCGAGCGCCGGGCAAGGGCGATCTTGCGGTGCCGCTCGTCGAGCGCAAACCTTGAGCGATTCGCCGATGACCGATCCCCGGCCAACTGCTGACGCGGACCGCTCGGCTACGGCGTCGGAGAAAGATAGGGGCAAGCAGTCACGGCTGATTCTCGCCAGCGCTTCGCCTCGCCGCCAGGAACTTCTGCGGGAAGCCGGTTACGGAATTCTAGTCCACCCCGCCAACATTGACGAAGACGACAATCCGCCGGGGATGCTGCCGATCGAAATGGCCGCGCTGCTCGCGGTGCGCAAAGCCCGGGCGGTCGCCGAGCGGTTTCCCGACGACATCGTGCTGGCCGCGGATACGGTCGTGGCCTTCGGAGATCGTCCGCTCGGCAAGCCCGCGGATGCCGCCGAGGCCCGGGAGATGCTCGCGTTGCTCTCGGGAACCACGCACATCGTCGTCACCGGCGTGACGATCATCTGTCTGCGACGCGGCCTGGAAGATACGCGAACCGTCATGTCGGCTGTCCGGATGCGGCAACTCACGCCGCGCGAGATCGATCTTTACGTCGCCGGGGGCCAATGGCAGGGCAAGGCCGGCGGCTATGGCATCCAGGACGAGGATCCGTTCGTCAGCAACCTGGCCGGCAGCCTGAGCAACATCGTGGGCCTGCCCATGGAGACGGCGACGAAAATGCTGGGCAATGCGGGCATCGCTCCGCGGGCGGGCAGAGAGGTGATCAGTGATCGGTGATCGGTGATCGGTGATCGGTCAATACCGATAGTCCGATTACCGAGTACCGATTACCCGCTCGACCGATCACCGGCTCGCGACGCTTGGCGCTTCAGACACCGCACTGCTAGAATCTGCCACGGAAGGACAGCATGCGCAATACAGCCGATCCATCCATCCACCGGCAGCGCGAACGCCAGATGATCGAGCACGTCCAGCGACTGCTCGGCGACCAGCGCGCTGCGCGTGGAGACCCGCGATGGCCGCTGGGCGCTGACACTGCTTGACCAGGATGTCGCCCGTGCCGACCGCGGCGTGGAACTTCATCGGCAGATGATGGCTGCCCAGCGGTTCGACCGCGAGCTGGAAGAAACGATGCCCCTGGGCATGGAGTTGACGGTGACGCTGTCGCGGCGGCGGTTCTTCATCTTCAGCCGCACGGTTGGCCGGCTCAAGATGGTGTGTCTGGCGCCGTGGAAGGCGCTGCTGGCCGGCGAGGCGCCCAAGCCCATGGACCACGCCGACCTGGCCAGCGCCATCGCCCGGCTTGACCCGCAGGATGGTGTCGTGCCCACGACGATGGTGCTCGTGTCCACGTGCGGGTTCACCCCCGAGGCGCAGCGCGCTGGCCGAGCGCCGTGCCAACCGCTCCATCATTCTGGCCGAGCCCAACGACGCCGGCGGCTGGACGCTGACCGGGCCGCCCGAGACGCAAGCTCTGACGGAGCTGCTCGATCCGGAGCTGGCCGACGACAAGCGGGAACGCGTGCGGGAGGTCATCGGCAAGCGACAGGCGGAGGTGCTGGGCGGGGGCCTGCCGGCCGACCGCGTCGCGGCGGCGGCGCACGTGCCGCTGCATTTGGCCGAGAAAGAGCTACAATCATATGCCAGCGACGCCAGCGGGCTTGTGGCCCGGCGGCTGGGCGGCACGGTGGTGCTGTTCTCGGCCGGGAGCGGGATCGCCGGCGATGCGGGAGGTCAACAGATGCCGTTCATCCAGAGAATCAAGGCGCTGTTCACGGGCAAGGTGGACAACCGCACCAAGATCAACCTGCTCTCGGAGCGCCGGGCCGAGTTGACGCTCAAGCGCGACCGCGAATACGAGCAGATGCAGGTCAAGGAGCAGGAGGAGGGCGATCTCCGCGAGCAGTTCAAGAACAACGCCAGCACCAGCACTCGCAAGCGCATCACCAGCCAGCTCGTGCAGGTGCGCAAGGACCTGGAGCGCCGCCAGCAGATCCTCGGCATGCTCAACCAGCAGATCAACGTGATCAACACGCACCTGCACAACCTGGAGCTGGTGGAGCAGGGCACGGCCGCGAAACTGCCGACTTCCGAGGAGCTAGCGGGCGATGCGGCGCAGGCGGAGGAAGTGCTGGCTCAGCTCCAGGCCGACAACGAGCTGGCCGGCACCATGGGACCGACCACGACGGCCGGCCTCACGGACGAGGAACAGGCGCTGTACGCCGAGCTGGAGCAGGAGGCCACGCAGGCCAAGGAGAAGGAGAAGGAAAAGCCGGCCGCCGAGAAGCAAACGGTGCAACAGAAGCAGCCGCCGGCGAAGATCCCCGATGCGGACATTGCGGAGGATGAACCCGCGCCCAAGACCCCGCAGCGAAAACAGGCCGAAGCGGGATGAGGTCGGGAATTCTCAGATTTCGGATTTCGGATTTCAGATTTCGGATTTGTCATCATGGCCCTCCTCGATCGAATCTTCGGCAAACGGCAAAAGACGCTCAGCGAGCTCAACCGGCAGGAGCTGCGCCGCGAGGAGATCCTGCTGGAGAAGGACCGTGCGCGGCTTTTCAAGAAGATGGAGACGATCGCGACCGACAAGCAGAAGATCTTTCAGCAGGGTGCCAGTCAGAAAAGCCAGGAACTCCGCAAGTCGCTGGCCATGCAGTTCGAGATGAAGTCGCAGGAGCAGCTCATGGTCGCGCGCGAGCTGAACCTGCGCACCAAGGAGCTGATGACCATCGGCGCCTGCGCATGGTTCAGGAGCACCGCGAGAAGGGCCGCGCGCTGGGCCGGCTGAATATCAACGAGACGGACGTCGGCGCATCAGCCAGTGGATCGAGGATGACGCCGTGACGCAGGAGATGTATCAGGAGAAGCTGGATCAGATCCTCGACCTGGTGCGCAGTCCGACAAGGACGCGCTGGCCGCCACGGGCCTGAAGGAAGCCGGCAGCGAGATCATGAACATTTGGAACGAGATGGATCGCGGCGGGCTGAAACAGGACGAAGGCCTGCAGCAGGCGGACGAAGCGATCCGCAAGCGCGCCGCGGAACAAGACCAGTAGGAATGAGAAATGAGGAATGAGAAATGAGCAAAGAAGTCCGAAGGAGGAAGGTCGAAGCGCCGTTTTGCGTCTGGGGCGTTTTCGAGCTTCCTCATTTCTCCTTCCTCATTCGTCATTGCCTCTTTGTCTGAAATCGAAATCCGAGATCGGAACTCCCATGGGTCTGTTCAAGAGCAAAGAAGAGCGTCGCATCGAGCGCGAGATGAAGATCCGCCAGGGCCTGCGCTCCATCGAGAAGTCCATCCGCGAACAGCAGAAGTTCTCCGAGGACTTCATCAAGAACGCGCAGCAGGCCCGGAAGATCGGCGACAGCGGACAGTATCAGTTCATCCGCAGCGCGCTGAAGAAGACGGCGGCGGTGAAAAAGATGCTCGAACGCCAGCTCCTGGCGATCAAGAACGCGATGCTCATCCAGAAGCAGGCCGAGGCCTCGCGGCAGTTTGCCGAGTCCATGACGCTGATGGCCTCCGAAATCGGCCGGGTCTTCGGCGAGCTCGATCTGAGCAAGACGCAGGCTCAATGGGAGAAAGCCGTCGCGCAGGCCGGCAGCATCGAGGAGCGCATGGAGATCTTCCTCGATTCGATGCAGGAGGCCGCCACGTCCAATGCGGCCGCCACCACCAACGAGGCCCTCGTTACGGACGACGAGATCGACCGCATGATCCAGGCGGATGTGCTGGCGTCGGAAAAAGCGGAGCTGGGTAAGCTCGACCAGCTTGAAAGCGAGATCGCGAAGGAGCTAGGGGTGGCGAAGCAGAAGGACTGATTTCTACTCCCCACGCATCCCAATGGCGCTCGCCATCGCGTGCGTCTCAATGTGGCTGATGCTCACGTGCCACCGCGAGATCCCGATTTCGCGCGCGATCCGCAGGCACTCCCCGCTCAACAGGATTCTCGGCTGGCCCGACGGCTGCGAGATCACCTCCACATCCGTCCAGGCGATCTTGCCGGTCCAGCCCGTTCCCAGGACCTTGAGCACCGCCTCCTTGGCTGCGAATCGCCCCGCGAGGTGCTCGTAGTATCGCTTGGGGTTGCGCGGAATACGCCTGCTCCTGTGGCGTATAGCAGCGGTCGAGGAACCGCTGGCCATGCTCCTCGACGAGCTGGCGGATGCGGGCGGTCTCGACGATGTCCACGCCGTGGCCAAGAATCGGCATACCGGAATTCTCGGCATGCCGCCGGGCATTTGCAACGGCGCAATTGCGCGAGGCGGATTGCCACGGGCGGGTTTCCCATTAGCATGATCGGCATGGTCATCTGCCTTGGGACAACGCCGGCCGTGCAGCGAGTGATGATCTTCGACAGCCTGGCTATCGGCGAGGTAAACCGCGCCAGGCAGGTGATCGAGGCGGCGGCCGGAAAGTCCGTGAATGCCGCCAAGGTCGTCCATGTGCTGGGATCGCCCGCGCTGGCCATGGGATTCGCCGGCGGCGACCGCGGCCAGTTTCTTTGCAGCGAGCTGGATCGCATGGGCATCGCGCATGACCTGGTCACCGTCCAGCCGCGCACGCGGCTTTGCGTGACGCTCGTCGATCGCGGCCAGGCCACCCATACGGAACTCGTGGAAGAGAGTGAATCCGTAGCCCCGCTCGATTTCGAGCGGCTGCTATCCAGGCTGCGCGACCGCCTGCCCGGGGCCAAGATGCTGACGCTTTCCGGCACGCTCGCGCCGCGTGCCGGCTGACTTCTACGGCCAATGCGTGCGCTTGCGCGCCAGGCCGGCGCTGGCGCCATCGTCGATGCGACCGGGGCGCCGCTGAAGGCTTCGCTGGCCGGGAACCCGGCCGTGGTCAAGCCCAACCGCGCCGAGCTGGGCGCGACGGTGGGCCTGCCCGTTCAGACGGATGAGCAGGTCCGCCATGCCGCGGCCCGCCTGATTGAGATGGGCGCTGGGAGCGTTGTTGTGACGATGGGGGCCGAAGGCGCGATGGCCGTCGATGCCCGGCAATGCTGGCGCATCCGCGTGCCGAAGATCGCGGCCGTGAATACCATCGGCTCGGGGGATGCGTTCACGGGCGGCCTTGCCGTCGCGCTCAGCCAGGGTAGGGACCTCCCGTTGGCCGCCTGTCTTGGCGCTGCGTGTGGCGCGGCGAACGCGCTCACGCTTCTCGCCGGGGAAGTCCATCCGGAAGATGTCAGGCGCATCGAAGAACAAGTGCGCGTGACGGAGATGTGAGACTCTTTGGAGTGCGGCGATTTATCGCCGCTGTGTTTTCGATCGTCGCGCGAGCATCGAAAACAAAGCGGTAACAAATTCCCGCACTCCAAAGCCGCAATCCATTTGACCCGCCACAGTGGAGCCGATAGCCTCTTCGTTCCCTTGTATCGTCGAGGCTGCCGGATGGAACTGTTTGCGATATTGGGAACGGCCGCGGGATTGGCGATGGATTCATTCGCCGTCGCTCTGGCGTCGAGCGTCGCCCTGCACCCCGTCTCGCGCCGGCAGGTGTTTCGATTTTCGTTCCACTTCGGGCTGTTTCAGGCGCTGATGCCGATGCTGGGGTGGCTCGCCGGGCACTGGATTCAGCCGCTGATCGCGCGCTGCGACCACTGGATCGCCTTCGGTCTGCTGATGGCTGTCGGCTGCAAGGCGATCTACGAGGCGCTCCGGGGCGATGGGGACGAGCAGGATTGCGCCGACCCGACGCGGGGATGGCGTCTCGTGGCGCTGTCGGTGGCGACGAGCCTCGATGCCTTCGTTGTCGGGTTGAGCTTCGCGATGCTCCGCGTGGACATTCGGTATCCGGCCGCCATCATCGGCGTCATCACCGCGTTGCTGACATGCGTCGGCATGCTGGTAGGGGGGCACATCGGCCGGCGATTTGGCCGGCGGTTGGAGGTCCTCGGCGGCGTGGTGCTGATTGCGATCGGGGTGAGAATTGTGGTACAACACGTATAAACAAGGAGATATCGAATGGCTTCGATTGACATGCCGTTGGACGAGATGCGCAAGTACAAACCGGCGCTCTACCGCGAGGCGGACTTCGACGAGTTCTGGAAGACGACGGTGAGCGAGGCGATCAAGCAGCCGCTCAATGCGGAATTCGCGGCGTATCCGCTGTCGAAGACCCTGGAGTGTTTCACAGTAAGGTTCGACGGCTACCAGGGCGGGCGCATCGCCGGGTGGTATGTCCGGCCACGCGGCACCGGCAAATTCCCCGGCGTGTGCATCTATCACGGCTACAGCGGCCGCGCACCCCGGCCGCTCGACATGATGGCGATGGCGGCCGAGGGCATCTGCGTGCTGAGCATCGACACGCGCGGCCAGAACGGCCAGTCGCAGGATGCGGCCGTCTATCCCGAGGGCCACCAGATGGGCTGGATGACGCTGGGCATCCGCTCGCCGGCGACGTACTACTATCGTTACGTTTACGCCGATGCCGTGCGCGTGCTGGAGGTGCTGGCCAAGCGCGCCGAGGTGGACGCCAAGCGACTGGCCATCGCCGGCGGCAGCCAGGGCGGCGGCATTACGCTGGCGGCCGCGGCGCTGTCGGATCGGCCAATCCTGGCGCTGCCGGATGTGCCGTTCCTGTGCGACTACCGCCGGGCCGTTACCATTGCGGGTGCCGGGCCGTATCCGGAAATCTCCAACTTCATCAAAGCCTTCCCCGACCAGTACGACAACGCCTACCGCACGCTCAGCTACTGCGACAACATGAACCTGGCGCCACGGATCAAGTGCCGCACGGTGATCTCGAATTCGCTCTGGGATGACGTGTGCCCGCCGAGCACGATCTTCGCCGTTTACAACCACATGACAGCCGAGAAGCAGATGGAGCTGTACCCGTATCACAAGCACGAGCTGCCGTACGAGCACCGGGAACTGCAGTTCCGGGTGATATTGGAGACGCTGAAGCCATAGGTCAGCCATATGTTGACGGGCAGGGGGGGAAACCGCAATGGCTCAAAGGCTGCCTTGACGTGCCGCGGCCCATCCGTTAGTCGAGTTGGTCATGGATCATGCGTCTGGCCAGCTTGCGATGGGGCTGTGGCGGCCGGAGGCGCTGTTGCCGGCTGCGATCCTGCTGCTGGCGCTGATGCTCTGGGGCTACCGCGTGTGGACGCGCCCGGCGATCGCGGGCGCCATCGGCATTGGCGCGCTGGCGCTGGCGGGCCTCTCCATGGTCAATGAAAACGTCCGAGCCAGACTCCTGCGCGGCGACAATATCGCCATCGCTCTGCTCCTGGTGTCGCTGGCATTCTTCCTCTGGCTGGCGCTGCGACGCGCGGCCGTCAACGACCTGGGCGGCGGCGATATCGAAGACGCGCGGGTGAAGATCCTCACATGGCCCGACCTGGTCTACATCGAGCTGATTTGCATGATCTTCGCCACGACGGCGCTGATCGTGTGGAGCATTCTCGCCAAAGCCCCGTTGGAGCAGCCGGCGAATCCGGCGGCCGCGCCCAACCCGGCCAAGGCGCCGTGGTACTTCGTGGGGCTGCAGGAACTGCTGGTCTACTTCGACCCGTGGATCGCCGGCGTGCTCTATTCGACGCTGATCGTCCTCGGGCTGGCCGCCATCCCGTATCTCGACCGCAACCCGGCCGGCGGCGGGCGCTGCACACTTGCGCAGCGGCCGGCCGCCATCTCGATCTTCCTCTTTGGCTTCCTGATTCTCTGGGTGCTGCCCATCGTCATCGGCACGTTCCTGCGCGGGCCCAACTGGAGCCTGTTCTCGCCGGCGGAGCGATGGGATATTCACCGCTACGACGCGATGCGGACCATCAACTTCAGCGACCTGGTCTGGCAGCGGTGGCTGGGACGCGGCCGGCCGGGCAACTGGGCCATGCGCGAATCAGCGCCGCTGCTGCTGATGGCATTGTATTTCATCGGCGTGCCGGTGCTGCTGGGCGCACGCTGTGCAGGTCGATGCGCACGCGGATCGGGGGGTGGCGGTTTGCCATCCTCATGGCGCTGCTAGTGCTGATGGCGCTGCTGCCAATCAAGATGTTGCTGCGCTGGACGCTGGGGGTGAAGTATCTGCTGTTCCTGCCGGAGTTGGGCGTTAGCGTCTGAGCGTGCCACGAGGCGTCGTGAAAATGGCAGCGAAGCCTTGGCCGCGGTAGAATCCGTCCATGGTACGCATGGCGGACATTCTCGCCCTGAGCAATGCGATCGCGAGGCGCTATCGCCCCGAGAGGATCATCCTCTTCGGATCGCATGCGTATGGACGTCCGCACAAGGACTCCGATGTCGATCTCATGTTGATCATGCCTTACAGCGGCAATGAATCGGACAGAGCGGTGGACATCCTCATGAAGACCAACCCGCGTTTCGCGGTCGATCTGCTGCTCTACCGGCCAGGCGAAATTCGGCGACGATATCGCGAGTTCGATCCGCTGGTTCGCGAGGCATTGGATAAGGGCAAGGTGCTATATGAACGGGACAGTGCGAGAGTGGGTGGCCAAAGGCGAAGGCGACTTCGACACGGCAAGCGTGCTGCTGCGGGCCGGCATCGGCGGCGCCTCCCAGCAAATCTCAGAGTTCAGAGTTCAGATTTCAGATCTGAATACTGCACCTCGATCTTCCCCTTCGGCCGGCTGGTCGGGGCAGGCGCTGATGGCATGGTCCCGCCGAAGTCGATGTCGATCAGCCCGGTGTAGTACCGCCAGCCGCGGCCAAGGAAGACCTGGTCCTTGAGCATCTCGTCGATGTTCGGCTTCACCATGCCCTGGAACCGCACCTTGCCGTTGACCGACAGCATCACGGGCTTGCTCATGTCGATCATCTGCTCGTTCAGGAAGAACCGCATCGACTCGACGTTCTGGCTGAGGACATTGATGCGGTTGGCGGCCGAAACCGTCGCCGTCACCTTGTGCTCGTTCTTGTTCATCGTGATCAGGCCCGAGCCGAGCTCGAATCGCGCCTTGTGCTCGCCGCCGCTTTCCAGCGGCTGAAACACCTGCACCCAGTCGTTGCGGTTGAACAGTGAGTCGGGGCGGTTGGACCTCAGCACCACCTGCCGGGGATAGAGCTCGCGCCGTGCGCCAGCGCATCTTCGTATACAGCCGCTCCAGGATCTCCTGGCTGGCGCGTGCCCCAGCAGCTTGCTCTCCTCATAGTCCACGTCGTACTTGTATTTCTGCAGGAGCTTCACGATGTTGCGCGACGCATCCACCTTGATCACCTTGTCGTCGGCATCGTGCCAGACAACGCTGTAGATGTTGCGCAGGTTATCCAGGCGAATCCATTGAAACTCCGCCACCACGCCGCCGGCGATCGGATCGATGGCCGCGAAATACGTCGGATAGTGAATCGCCAGGTTCCAGGTGGCGTGGCCGGACATCCCGTGGCCGAGCATGTAGACTCGGCTGGGGTCGATGTTGACCCGGCTGGCCACGTGCAGCAGGGGCTGGTAGACGCTGTTCATGCCCGTGTAACTTGGCCCCCAGAGTTCCTGCAGATTCAGCATCGGCATGAGCGTCACGGCATCGGGGTGGTCCTTGAGGTCGGCGCGGATCCAGTCGCTGTAGATTTGCACCACCTCCTCGGCCTTGATCGGCGGGTCCTTCACGAACGGATGCGCCCCCGGAAGCTTGATCACCAGCGGCCAGCTTTTGCCGCGGTCGTATCCGGCCGGAATCCCCAGGAAATAGATCACGCTATGCGGGCCGATGCGCTCATTGACGTAATAGATTCCCGGCTTGAGGCTCGGCCAGTAGAGCCGGATGTGCGCCAGCCGCCCGATGATCGCCGCATCCAGCCCCGTGGCTTCCAGCGTCTTGACGATGTCCGCCCGCTCGACGGCTTTCCTGGCGGCGAAATACTTTTCCAGGAGCTGCAGCGCCGGCAGCAGCTTGGGCGCGACCTGCGGCGTGTAGAGCGGTCCAAGCTCCTGTTGATAGAGCTTTTCCAGCGTTGCCGCGTCGATTGGCGCGGGATCCGGCGGAATCGCCCCCGGCGGCATCACGGGCGAAACCGGGCCCACCGGCCGAGCCGGCGCGGCGGGCTGAGCGGCAAAGAGTGCGGGGGAGAGCAGCAGGGCCGCCAGGGCGCAGATGATCCGCTTCATGCCTATAGCATAACCCATTGCGTGAGAAGTTTAAGTCGGTGTGCTGGCTTTGTGTTGAACGAAGGCATGTGTTGAACGAAGGTGTCGAACGAAGGCACGACGCCGTGGCGGTTTTCGTTTATCCTCACCGGGCCATGAAGAGCATCAGTATCCTCAACCATGTGCTTGGCCCGGTGATGCGAGGGCCTTCGAGTTCGCACACGGCCGGGGCATTCCACATTGCCAGCATGGCCAGATCGTTGCTGGGCGGGACACCCCGGAAGGCGGTGCTGGCGTTTGATCCGGCCGGCTCGTATGCCGCCACGTATGTCCAGCAGGGGGCCGATCGTGGCTTTGCGATGGGGCTGATGGGCAAGCCGCTGACGGATGAATCGTTCTTCACGGCGCTGGCCGATGCGCTGCGGGAGGGTGTGGAGATCAGCTTTGAGATCAGGGAGGTTGCCTGCGCGGATCACCCCAACACGGCGGAGATGCAGCTCACTCGCGCCGATGGATCGCAGCTTTGCCTGGTCGCGCGGTCCATCGGCGGCGGAGAAGTCGAGATCACGCGCGTTGACGGCCGGGCGGTGCTCTTCAACGGCTCGGCGTATGAGATCCTGGTGGAAGTCCCTGTTTCGCAATCGACAGCGGCGCAGGCGATTTTGGCGGCGGATGGGGCTCTCCTCGGCGAGCCAGTCGGCTCTGCGGACAACGGCGTGGTGCGTCTGGTGGCTCGACGTCGGCTGGCGCTGCCCGCGACATGCCGCGACGAGTTGTTGGCGCTCGATGGTTGCGCGAAGGTCTGGGAGTCTGCCCCGGTCTACTTCGTGCAGACGGGCCAGCCCATGTTCGCCAGCGCTGCGCAGATGGCCGAACTCGCGGCAGAGCGCGGCCTGTCGCTTGGCAAAGTTGCGCTCGCGTATGAGGCGCAGTTGCTTGGCATCGGCGAGGCGCAGGTGATGGCGGAAATGCTTCGGCGCTATGGCATCATGGTGGGGGCGGTGGAGTGTGGTCTGGATCCGCGGTTTGAGGGGCTTCAGTTGTTGTCGCCGTGTGCCGGGTCGATCTTCCAGGCGGAAGCGGCCGGGAAACTGTCCGTGCGCAGCTTGCACACGCGGGCGGCCGCGCGGGCGATGGCCGTCATGCACGTGGATGGCGCGATGGGCGTGGTCTGCGCGGCGCCGACGGGCGGCTCGGCGGGCGTTATCCCGGGGACGCTGGTAACTCTCGCTGAAGAGCGGTCGTTAACGCGCGAGGAGATTGGCTTGGCGCTGCTGGCCGCCGGGGCTATCGGCGTGATCGTGGCCCAGCGGGCGACGTTCGCGGCTGAGGTGGCGGGTTGCCAGGTCGAGATCGGCGCGTCCGGCGCGATGGCCGCCGCGGCGGTGGTCGATGCGGTGGGGGGCTCGGCCGGTCAAGCCTGCGACGCCGCCGCGATCTCATTCCAGAACACCATGGGCAGCGTGTGCGACCTGCTGCACGGCATGGTGGAAATCCCCTGTCACACGCGAAATGCGGCCGCCGCCGCCAGCGCGTTCGTCAACGCCGACCTGATACTCGGCGGATACCGGAATCCCATTCCGCTCGATGAGACGATCGACGCGGTCTTTGCCGTGGGTCTGGCAATGCCGGCGGAGTTGCGTTGTACTTCCAGGGGCGGCTTGGCCATCGCGCCGTCGGCGAGTGTTATCAAGCCGCATTGCGGCGAGTGTTCGAGTTGCTCATGACAAGACCACTACTCTATCTTTCCGCGGAAGACGTCCGCAAAGCACTGCCCATGTCCGTCGCCATCGAGGCGATGCGGCAGGCTTTCGTCGAGCTATCCAATGGCCAGGTCGCGCTCCGCCCCGGCAGCACATTGATGCGGCCGAAGAGCACGGCGTCGCGCTGGTGATGGCGTGCCATTCCGGCGGCGCAAGCTCTTCAGCATGAAGTTCATCACGCTGTTTGCCGGAAACCGCCAGAAAGGCCTTCCGTTGATCCATTCAGTCGTGATCCTGACGGATGGCACCACCGGCGAGCACCTGGCCGTGATGGAGGGCGCCGCGCTGACGGCGGTCCGCACGGGTGCTGCGTCCGGATTGGCGACAAGCGTGCTGGCGCGGGCCGATGCGGCCGTGGCGGCGATCTTCGGCGCTGGCGTGCAGGCGCGGACGCAGCTCGAAGCGGTCTGTTGCGCTCGATCCATCCGCAAGGCGTATGTTTACGATGCCGACCCGGCCGCCGCGGATCGGTTTGCCGCGGAGATGACGGGGCGACTCGGCCTGCCCGTCGAGCGCGCGGCCAGTCCGGCCGAAGCCCTGGCGAACGCGGACGTAATCTGCACGGCCACGACTTCATCAGCGCCGGTCTTTGACGATGCCCACGTGAAACCGGGTACGCACCTAAACGCCATCGGTTCCTACAAACCGTATGTGACCGAAATCCCGGCCGAAACCGTGTGCCGTGCGCGCGTCGTCGTGGACCATTGCGCCTCAGCTCTTGAGGAAGCCGGCGACTTGCTGGTGCCGCTGAAGAAGGGGCTGATTGATGAGTCACATTTCAGAACCGAGCTGGGCGAAATCCTCGCCGGCCGGGCGATTGGGCGACGCAGCCCGGATGAAGTGACGTTCTTCAAATCCGTTGGCGTGGCAATCCAGGATTTGTGCGCTGCGGCGTGCGCCTTGGAGAATGCCGGGCGGATGGGATTGGGGGTTGCTTTGCCGTCGGGTACTCTGGCGTAGGTGCGGGCGCAATCCTACGGGCTGAAGCCCGCACTACGAACGGGAGCGAGAACGAGAACGGGAATGAGAGCGAGAAACACGATGAAGCGCACAACACTCTTCGTCACCCTGGCCGCATTGCTGCTGGCGCCGCTCGTCGCAGTGCATGGCGCAGAGCAAGAGCCCGCGCCGAACCTGATCCCATGGCCCAAAGCCATGACGATGGCGCAGGCCGCGATGGCCCTTGGCGCGAAGACCCGGATCGTGGCGGCCGCTCCCCGGCTGCGGTCCCTGGCCGACGTGCTGGCCGGGGAGATTCAACGGGTGACGGGGCTGCAACTGCCGGTCGCCACGGAGCGCAGCGCGGCCGGCGATATCATTCTGCGGATCGACACAAACCTGAAGGGCGAGAGCTACACGCTTGAGGTAGGCCAGTCGGCCGAAATCCGTGGCGGCAACTATGGGGCGGTTGCGCTGGGCACGGTGACACTCCTTCAATCGCTGATTGTGAAGGATGGCAAGACATTGATTCCCTGCATGTCAGTGAATGATACGCCAGCGACGGAATATCGCGGGCTGTTGGTCGATGTGGCGCGGAGATATCACTCGATTGAGAGCCTCAAGCAAATGGTGCAGCTCTGCCGGCTCTACAAGATCCGCTACCTGCAGATCCACCTGACCGACGATCAGTCGTTCATGTTCCCCTCCAAGACGTATCCGCAACTGGCCACGAAGAACGAGCATCGTGGCAAGACCTATACGATCGACCAGCTTAGGGATCTCGTCGCGTACGCGGATGCGCGGAACGTGACGATCATCCCCGAGTACGAAGTGCCGGGCCATTCGGCGGCCGCCAATCGCGCCATGCCCGACCTCTTCATCATCAGGGGCACCAAGCCCTACGAGCATCACGCCTCGATCAATTTTGCCAAGGACGACGTGATGCGGGCGGTGGCGACGATCGTCGGCGAGATGTGCGAGGTCTTCAAATCCAGCCCCTACTTTCACATCGGCGGCGACGAGGCCGACCTGGCCCTCGCCGCTCAGAACGAGGACTTCAAGGCCGCCTTCAAGAAACACAACCTCCCCAATCAGCATCAACTCTACCGCAAGTTCGTCTGCGACATGAACGAGATCGTCAAGGCCAATGGCAAGCAGATGATCGTCTGGGAGGGATTCGCGCGCGAGCCGAAATCCCCGGTGCAGATACCCAAGGACGTCATCGTGATGGCGTACGAGATCCGCTTCTACATGCCGGATCGGCTGATCAACGATGGCTACAAGGTGATCAATGCTTCCTGGACGCCGCTGTATGTGGTCAACAAGGGCCGGCCGCCGGAGGAGATCTACGGGTGGAATCTGCGCCAGTTCAAGCCGTTCGGCGCCAAGCCGTCGGACGCGGGCGTGTCGGTGCCCTCTGACGGGCCGGTGTTTGGGCGCAGATGTGCGCGTGGGAACAGCCGGAAAACGTGGAGTTGCCCAACGAGCGGCTTCGTCTGCCGGCCATGAGCGAGCGTATCTGGAACCCTGCGGCCGGGAAGACCTATGAGGACTTCGCGCAGCGGCTCGCGGCGACGGATCGATTGCTTGGGATGCTGGTGTCTGAAGCGGAAGCGTCAGCGCCCGCTCAACCCAGGAGCGGGCGCGTAACGCTTCCGCTGAACCCAAGAGCGGGCGCTGACGCTTCCGCTTCAGAGGAGAGATCACATGAAACAGGTTTTGATCGCGCGAGTGTTGGTGTGCGGTGCTTTGATGTCAACGATGAACTGGTCCATAGCCCTCGGTGCTGATTCGGCCTCGACTCCAGGCAGACTGACGCTCTGGTATCAGCAGCCCGCCAAGAAAGGCATGAACGAAGCCCTGCCCATCGGCAACGGTACATTCGGCGGCTTGATCTACGCCGGGGCGAAGCAGGAGCGCGTGGTGCTCAACGAGATCAGCCTCTGGACCGGCGGGGAGATTTCATCGGATGACTACTCGAAGATGGGTTCGTACCAACTGCTGGGGGAACTCCTCGTCGATGTCGTGCAGGCCAATGATGCCGGCAATGTCCAGGACTACCGCCGCGCGCTCGATCTTGCGATGGCGATTCACACCGTGAGCTACAAGTCCGGCGACATCACCTATCAGCGCGAAGCCTTCGCCTCACATGCGGATGGCGTGATGGGGATGCGGTTTTCGGCCGACCGGTCGGGGTCGTGCAGCGGCGTGGTGCGACTCCAGGGCGCCCATAAGGAGGCGACAGTCGCTGAGGGAAAGGGCCTGACGTTCTCCGGCTCACTGGACAATGGGCTGAAATATGAGACGGAGCTTCTGGCGCTGAGCGACGGGGGAACGGTGAAGGTGAACGGCGGCGCGATCGAGTTCGCCAAGTGCAACAGCCTGACGTTGCTCGTCGCGGCCGGCACGAACTACATGGCGGATTCCGCCCGAAAATATCGGGGCGATGATCCCCACGGTGCAATTGAGAAGCGTCTTGCCTCGGCGGCCGGCAAGACATACGAGCAGCTCAAGGCTGCGCACGTCGCGGATGTCCAGGCGCTGTTCAACCGCGTGTCGCTGGATATCGGCCAGACGCCTGCCGACCGTATGGCGCAGCCGATCGATCAGCGCAAGGTCCTGCACGCCGAGAAGGGCGGCGATCCCGAACTTGAGGCGATGCTGTTCCAATATGGCCGGTATCTGCTGATTTCCTGCTCCCGGCCGGGCGGGTTGCCGGCCAATCTTCAGGGGCTGTGGAACGACAGCAACAATCCGCCATGGCACAGCGATTACCACGCCAACATCAACATTCAGATGAACTACTGGCCGGCGGAGCCGGCCAATCTCGCCGAATGCCACACGACGCTCTTCGACCTGATCACCAGCCAGCTTCCCGCCTGGCGCAAAGCGACGGCCGCGGAGAAGCGGTTCCAGACCGCGTCCGGCGTTTTGCGCGGCTGGGCCGTGCGCACGTCGCACGGCATCAACGGAGACATGGGCTGGCAGTGGGATGTGCCGGCGAATGCGTGGTACTGCCAGCATTACTGGATGCACTATGCCTTCGGCGGCGACAAGACGTGGCTGAAGGATGTCGCGTATCCAGTGATCCAGGAGACGTGCCAGTTCTGGGAGGACCGGCTGAAGACGTTGCCCGATGGCCGGCTTGTCGTGCCCAATGGCTGGTCGCCGGAGCACGGCCCGCATGAAGACGGCGTCAGCTACTGCCAGCAGATCGTGTGGGACCTCTTCAACAACTACGTGGCCGCCAGCGAGGCGCTGGATATCGACGCCGATTACCGCGCGAAGATCGCCGCCATGCGCGACAAGCTGGTCGGCCCGAAGGTCGGCAAATGGGGCCAGCTCCAGGAATGGATGACCGACCGCGACGACCCCAACGATCACCACCGCCACACATCACACCTTTTCGCGGTGTTTCCCGGGCAGCAGATCAGTATCGCCAGGACGCCTGATTTCGCCGCGGCCGCGAAGAAGTCCCTCGTCGCGCGGGGTGAGGATGAGAAATCCGATGTGCGCGAATGGTCCTATGCCTGGCGAACGGCGATCTACGCTCGCCTGCACGATGGCGAGAATGCCCACCGTCTCGTACAGCAATTGCTGTCGAACCGCAACACATGCATGAACCTCTTTGGCCTGCATCCGCCGATGCAGATCGACGGCAACTTCGGCATTACCGCCGGCATCTGCGAGATGCTGGTGCAATCGCCCGAGGGCGAGATCAACCTCCTGCCGGCGCTGCCGAAGGCTTGGCCGACGGGCTCGGTGAAGGGCCTGCGCGCCCGTGGCGGATTCGAGGTGGATATCGCGTGGCAGAACGGCGAACTTACAAGCGCGACGATCCGCTCGGCTCTGGGCAATCCGTGCCGGCTGCGTGCCGGCACGCAAACGCGCCAGGTGACGATCGCGAGAGGCGAGAGCTTTCGGTGGGACGGGAAATGATCTGCCCGATGGATGGCCGGCGATTATTGAGGACTGGAATCATGAGGAGAGCTGTTCTTCAAAGCTCGTTGATGCTCCTGATGCTGCTTGGCACGACCCACGGCCAGTATGCGGGCTGGCAACATTCCGGCTCGTTGTACATCCGTACCACGCCCGAAGGGGCGAATCTGCCGGCATCGGCTTCGGAAGATGGATTTCCGTTGCTGGTCCGCCTGCACAAGGACTTCTTTGATTTCAGCCAGGCCAAGGCGCAGGGAGAGGACATCCGTTTCTCCACCAGCACCGGCACGCCCCTGGCGTACCAGATCGAGGAATGGGATGCGAAGAGCGGAAGCGCCAGCATCTGGGTCAGAATCCCGACGATCAAGGGCAACGCGCGTCAGGAGATCAAGCTGCACTGGGGCAAAGCCGACGCCGCCAGCGAGTCGAGTGGGGCAGCGGTGTTCAACGAGTCCAACGGCTACCTGAGCGTCTGGCACATGAACGAGCCGGTGAAGGATGAAGTGGGCACGCTCGCGTCCATCGATGTCGGACACGACGGCGTCGGCAGGAATGATCGGCCGCGGCCGGCATCTTGCCGGGAAACAGGGCATCTTCTGCGGTGACAAAATTCCCAACTATCCCTCCGGCGCCAGCCCACACAGCTCCGAAGCATGGTTCAGGGCCGAGAGGCCCAATACGACCATTCTCGGCTGGGGTAATGAAGGAGGAGGCCGGGGCAGCAAAGTGAGGATGCAGCTCCGCAGCCCGCCGCATTTGCACATCGACAGCGACTTTGCCGATGTCAACGGCAACGGTGCACTGCCGATGTCCGATTGGATTCACGTCGTACACACCTATGCCGGCGGGGCCGGGAAGATTTTCATCAATGGCCAGCTTGACGGCTCGGCGACGCCTCCGCTGGCGATCAAGACTCCGGCGCGGATGTGGATTGGCGGCTGGTACAACAATTACGACTTCGTCGGCGACATCGACGAGGTGCGCATCTCCAAGGTGGCGCGTTCGGCCGACTGGATCAGGCTGGAATACGAAAACCAGAAACCGATGCAGACTCTCGTCGGGCCAGTCGTGCAGCCCGGCAATGCGTTTTCGGTGTCGCATGCGCAGTTGACCGTGGACGAGGGAAAAAACGCGACTGTCACCGCCGAGGCGGGTGGCGCACAGAAGGTCTATTGGATCCTCAAGCGCGACGGCCGGCAGGCGGTTCTCGCCGTGGACCGGTTTGCGCTCAGGTTCGATGCGGGCCGTGTCGTGGGAGACCAGTCGGCGACGCTTCAGTTCAAGGCGGTCTATGCCAATGAAACAAAGACCAGGGACATTCCTGTCACGATCAAGGAGGACATTCCCGAGCCGGCCTTCGCATTGCAGGCGCCGCCGGCGTGGAATGGCCGGGACGCGGTCGAAGTAGTGGCGGTGATCGGCAATCTCGCCGCGATGCAGGCCAAAGGCGCTGGGGAGTTGAAGTACGCGTGGAGCGTCGCCGGCGGCGCGGTGATCAAGGAAGTGGCGCCGGGCAAGCTGATGCTCAAGCGATCGCAATGCAGCGGGCGGATTACGGTCAAGCTGGCGGTCAACAACGGCGGCGCGGATTCGCTTGCCACGGCGTCCATTCTCGTCACCGAACCGCAGACCGATCCCTGGGTGCATCGCACTCCGGGGAAGGACGAAAAGCCGGAGGACAATCAGTTCTACGCCCGCGATGATAAGAACGAAGGCACGCTTTTCTACAACGGAACGTTGGGCGAGGCCGCCGAGTCGGTCTTTCTCAAAGTCCACGCGGACGGACAGCGCTACAAGAACGAGAGCAGCAAGCTGGCGGCGGACAAGGCCTATGCCTTCACGGTGAAACTCAAGCCGGGGCTGGTCAAGTACCAGGTGGAGTTCGGTTCGACAACCGGCGGCCGCGAGACGGTGCTGCACACGGTCAACAATCTGGTGTGCGGCGATGCCTATCTTATCCAGGGGCAATCCAATGCCGTGGCGGCCGATTGGGGAAAGGATGAACCAAACTTTCGCAGTGATTGGATTCGCACCTTTGGCAGCATGTCGGGCAGCCCCCAAGGCATGAGACTGTGGGGCGAAGCAGCGCATCGCGGCCGGGAGGGCGAGAAGCTGCAGATTGGCTATTGGGGCATGGAACTCGCCCGTCGTCTGGTGGAAGCCCACCAACTGCCGATCTGCATCATCAACGGGGCCGTCGGTGGAACCAGGATCGACCAGCACCAGCGAAACCCGGCGAACCCCGAGGACATGACCACGATCTACGGACGCCTGCTTTGGCGCGTCAGGCAGGCCAGGCTCACGCACGGCATCCGTGGCATATTCTGGCACCAGGGCGAGAACGACCAGGGCGCCGACGGGCCAACCGGCGGGTATGGCTGGGAAACGTACCAGCAGTTCTTCATCGACATGGCGGCCGCCTGGAAACAGGATTACCCGAATGTCCAACACTACTACGTCTTCCAGATCTGGCCGAAGTCCTGCTCCATGGGCGTGAATGGATCTGACAACGTCCTGCGCGAGGTGCAGCGGACGCTGCCGTCGCAGTTCTCGAACATGAGCATCATGTCCACCCTGGGCATCAAGCCGCCCGGTCCCTGCCATTATCCGGCCGCCGGCTATGCGGAAATGGCCCGGCTGATATGCCCGCTCGTGGAGCGAGACAACTACGGGAAGACGTTCGCCACGCCGATTACTCCGCCCGATCTCAAGGTCGCGTACTACGCGAGCGACAGGAAGGACGAGGTCGCGCTGGAATTCGACCAACCCGTGCAATGGAACGATGCACTCGTCGGTGAGTTCTATCTCGATGGGGAAAAGGGCAAGGTCGCTTCCGGCAGAGTATCGGGAAATCTGGTCACGCTCAAACTGGCCGCGCCCTCGACCGCGAGACAGATCACCTACCTGGACAGCAAGTCATGGAGCCAGGAGCGGCTGCTCCGTGGCGAGAATGGGATTGCCGCGCTCACTTTCTATGGGATCCCGATTCGGGAGTCATTGTCCAAGGAGAACAATTGACCATGAAACCTCGCTCACTATTTCTCGCCGCCGTGGTTGTCGCGTTGATATTCGGCGGCCAGGCCATGGCCGCCAAGCCCCCGGTGCCCGACTTTACCAAGGGTGAAATGCCGGACAAAGCCCATGATTGGACGCTGGGCCCGACCGGCGCGCGCGGCTGGATCTGGGGCTGGAACGGGCATACCACCGATGCCCGGCAGATTCTGATCACCGATGTTGCCGCGGGCTCGCCGGCCGGGGGCATTCTCGAAAAGGGCGACGTGATCATGGGGGTCAACGCAAAGCCTTTCGATGATGATGCGCGCATTCGCTTCGCTCGTGCGGTGACCGAAGCGGAGAAGGCGAGCGGAGTGCTGCGGCTGATCCGCTGGCGGCAGGGGAGCAGTGAAAATGTCCAGGTGAAGCTGGCGGTGCTCGGGACATACAGCCCCACCGCGCCCTATGACTGCCCCAAGTCGAAACGCATCCTCGACCTTGGGTGCAAAGCCATTGCCAAGGCGGGTTGGAAGGATAAGCGCGGCAACATCGCCGTCTCCATCGAGCACGATCTGGACGCGCTGGCGTTGCTGGCGTCGGGCAATGACGAATACCGCCCGCTCGTGGCCGAATACGCCCGCAAAGTCGCCGACCACCAGCCCGGCGGGCACATCTCGTGGGGCTATGCCTACGAGACGCTGTTCCTCGCCGAGTACGCGCTGGCCACTGGTGACGTGACCGTCAAGGCCGGCGTCGAGCGACTGGCGCTGGACATCGCGCGCGGGCAGAGTGGCGTCGGCACGTGGGGCCACAGTTTCGCCCGGCCGACCGACCACATCCTCGATGGCTACGGCAACATGAACCAGCCGGGGATCGTCCTGACGCTGGCCATGGCCGTGGCGCGCGAGGCGGGCGTCAAATCGCCGGAGCTCGACCGCGGCATACAAATGGGCGCCGGTTCATCCGATGGTTCGTGAACAAAGGCGCCGTTCCCTACGGCGATCACGATCCATGGCCCGAGCACGAGGACAACGGCAAGTGCTCCAGCTCGGCCGTGCTGTTCGACCTGATTGGCGACCGCGAGGCCGCCGGCTACTTTTTGCGCATGGGACTGGCGGCGTACGGCGAGCGTGAGTGTGGCCACACCGGGAACTTCTTCAACGTGCTCTGGGCGCTTCCCGGCGTGTCGCGCTGCGGAGCCCTGGCGACCGGCGCGTATCTCAAAGAGACGGATTGGTACTACGACCTGGCGCGCGGCTGGGATGGGCGGTTCATGTATCAGGGCCTGCCGGGAAGCTGGGACGACAACTACAACGGTTGGAACTGCACCGGCGCGTATCTGCTGGCCTATGCGCTTCCGATGAAGCGCACGATCGTCACCGGCCGAAAGGCCGCCTGCATCCCCGCGCTCTCGCCGGCGCTCGTTGCCCAGACCATTGCCGACGGGCGCGACTTCACCTTCTGGACGTCGAAGACTTGTTACGATGCGCGGAGCACGGAGACGCTGTTCACCGGGCTGCGAAGCTGGTCGCCGGCCGTGCGCAAGCGATCCGCCCGCGCCCTGGCCAATCGCGATGGGGACTTCGTGCCGCGAGTGCTCACGATGATTTCCGATCGCGAGCCGAATGCGCGCTACGGCGCGTGCGAGGCTATAGGCTTTCTTGGTCCGAAGGCCGACGCGGCGGCCAAGCAGGTGCGATCGCTGCTGACCGATGCCGATCCATGGATGCGGGCACTGGCGTCCGAGGCGCTGGTGCGCATGGGCCAGGAGATGCGCACGGCCTCGATATCCGATCTGCTTCGCGCGACGACCGCCGCGAATCCCGGCGATCCGCGCGGCCGGGTCCAGGGTTATTATGCCGAATCCCTGTTCACTCCCGGCCCGGGTAAGCGCGAACCCCGCCCGATCCTCACAGCCTCGCTGAATGGCGTGGAGCGAGCGCTGCTCTATCCCGCGATCCGCGCGCTCCTGAAGAACGAGGATGGGCGGATACGCGGGCTCGTGGCGCCGGCCTACAAGCTGCTCTCTCCGAAGGACATCGCCGCGCTGCTGCCGGATATCGTGGCGGCGATCCGTACCCCCGCTCCCAGCGGCGAGATGTTTGCCTACGAAATCCGCATGGCCGGCCTCGACGTGCTCGCCCGACTGCGCATCAGCGAAGGCATGCCGCTTTGCGTGGACATCATGAACGAGCATCGATGGGGCCGTGAATTCTCCCGGCCGGCGAGGGCACTGGCCAGTTACGGCGGCGCCGCGCGGGACCTGATCCCGCGCCTGCAGCAGGAAACCCGGCCCATCGCAACCAAGGAGGGCGCCAAGCAGCTTGAGACTCTGAACAAGCTGATTGCCGACATCGAGGCCGACAAATCTCCCAGGCCCGTGCGCAGCATGAAGGACTTCATCGGCACGCCATAGTCGCATTTGATCGCACACAAGCATGTGGGTACAAGAACGGTGCGCACAGTCCCGGACTTGGAGTGCCTATGCAATGCCGCGGCCACATGTTCGACTCGCTCACATCCGTCTCGTCGATCTTTCATCGCTTCGGCGGCCGGAACCGTCGGCCTGGCGATCGTCCCGCGATTTGTTCTCGGCGGCGAAGGCCATGTTCCACCCAGCGCGAAAACCACGCTCGCCGGCATTGGCCTCGGCGGACAGGGAATGCAGAACATCGCGGCCCTGCAGGAGTCGCCCGAGATGCAGGTCGTGGCCGTCTGCGACGTGAATCGCGAAGGCGGCGGCTATCTTTCCTGGAACTGGGCGGCCGGCAAGGAGCAGCGTTTGGGCGGGCGGGAACCGGCGCGAAAAGCCGTCGATGAGGCCTATGCGAAGCAGAAAGGCGCCGGCCAATACAAGGCATGTCGCGCCTACGCGGATTATCGCGAACTGCTGGCCAGGGAGGATGTGGATGCGGTGACGATCGCCACGCCGGACCATCTGCACGCGGTCATCACGATGGCCGCGCTGAAGATGCGGAAGCATGTGTATTGCGAGAAGCCGCTGACATACTCGGTTCACGAGGCGCGGCTTGTGACGGAAGAGGCGCGCAAGGCCAAGGTCGCCACGCAGCTTGGAAATCACGGTCAGGCGTCGGAGGAAGCGCGCGTGACATGCGAGCTGATCGCGGCCGGCGCGATTGGGGGCGTGCGCGAGGTGATGGTCTGGTCGCCCGCGCGATTCTGGGCGTCGCCGACGTGGGATGGCCGGCCGCCCGAAACGCCGCCCGTTCCCGATGGCCTGGACTGGGACCTCTGGCTTGGCCCGGCACCACAGCGGCCATATCATCCGGCGTATCACCCCTGGACCTGGCGCAACTGGTGGGACTTCGGCACTGGCCTGCTCGGCGACCTCGGTTGTCACAAGCTCTCGACCGTCTTCAAGGCCTTGAAACTTGGCCATCCGACCAGTGTTGAGGCATGCTGCACGAGGAATAACTGGGAATGCTATCCGCTGGGTGTGATCGCGCGATACGAGTTCCCCGCGCGGCGACATGCCCCCGCTGACGTTGAGCTGGTACGACGGCGGCCTGAAGCCGGCGCTGCCGAAGGACCTGGAAGCCGGGCGAGGCATGGCGGATGTGATCTACGTCGGCGAGAAGGGCACGATGATGGGCCACCGGCTCATCCCCGAGTCGCGGATGCAGGCTTTCGGCCGGCCGCCGAAGATACTGGGCCGCTCTCTTGGCCACTACCGGGAATGGGTCGAGGCCTGTCGCGGCGGAGCGCCGGCCGGCGCCAACTTTGTCGATCACGCCGGCCTGCTCACTGAGACGTGCCTGCTGGGGAACGTCGCGCTGCGAGCGGAGAAGAAACTGACGTGGGATGGCGAGAAGTGCAGGATCACGAATGATGAGCCGACCAATCGGTTCTTGCACCGGCCGTACCGCGACGGTTGGAGTCTATAGCTGATCTGAAGCGGAAGCGTTAGCGCCCGCCCTGAAACGGAGCGGGCGCTGACGCTTCCGCTTCAGATGCTCTGCGAGGTGCCGCATGTATCACGGTGTAGTCGCACTCGCGTTCATCGCAATCCCCCTTATCTCGTTTGCGCAGTCGACGACTCGCCCGGCCAAGCCCATGCCGGCCGGCGAGGCGGCGGGACCGCGCCCGTACGAGATGGTCTGGGCCAATCGCAAGCCGACTCGCGTGCCGCTGGCGAGCTTTGATTCGCTCGCGGGCTGGCAGGTTGAGTGTTCCGACGGCGCGGTGGCGGATTTCATCGGATCGCAGAAGCAGCGCGTGTGGGAATCGCCGGTGGCGCGGCTGGTCTATCGCGGCACATCGGCCAAGAGCGTCGTTATCCTTCGCCCGCCGGCGCCGCTGCCGATTCCCGAGGATGCCTCCGCAACAACGATCTGGATCTACGGCAACAACTGGTCGTGGGTCCCCGATCCGACAACGCCGCCCGTGAGCGTCTCGCTTCTTCTGCTGGATGCCGGCAGCACGGTACACACGCTCGATCTAGCGCGGGTCAACTGGAAGGAATGGTGGCTGGTCCATCGGGTCCTGCCGAAAAATCTGCTCGACCGCAAGCCGCTTCGCTTCGCGGGCCTTCGCATCGCCGGCTGTGCCAACAAAGAGGATCGGGAGCTGTTCTTCGAGGATCTGGCGTTCTTCAAGGAGACGGCTGCGCCGCTGACCTTTGAGCCGCGCCGCAGGCGCGGCATCGATCCCATGCCCGGCCAATCGGCGGGCGCGAACACGGGCGATGGGCGACTGCCATTCCCGACTCGCGCGGAGACGATCCTTCCCGAGAATCAGGCCAAGGATTTCACCACGAAACTCGATCGCACGGCGGATGGCTGGCGATTCACATACAAGGATGCCGATAGACAGCTTGAGTATGACCTGAAACCGGGGCCGCGATTCTGGGATCCCGTGCGCGTTCGCCTCGATGGCAATCTCATTGCGCGTGCGTTAGCCGAAGCGGGCGTGAAGTTCACCGCCGAAGCGAAAGACTGGCGATTGCTCGAATCGCAGTCTGAGAATAACCAGGTGAGAGCATCCTGGCAGGCGACAGTGAACGGCGCGCCCGTCATCGTTCGCTCAACCGTCCAGCTCATGCAGAAGAGCCTCGTCATCGACTGCATCTGCACCGGCGGCCTCGCGACGGAGCTTTCCTACGGCCGGATCGATGGCGTCGCCAGCCCCGAGCTTCTGCTCCTGCCCTACATGAACTACGGCGGCCACCACCTGAACATCCTCATGTCCAAGGGCAAGCCGCCGTACTTCGCCTCCGTCTGGATGGATTGGTATCGCTCCAACGCATCCGAGCCATTTGCGATCGACAAGATCGACGGCGGCAAAGTGCAGCTCAACGGCGGCGTGCGCTACCTTCCTTGCACCGATGGCCGGCGCAATGATCTGTTCGAGCGGTTCTTCGTCACCTTCTCGCCCATCTTCGAGGAAATTCTGGCGACCATCGCCAATCCTCCCGCCAAACGCGGCCGCGAGGCCGCCACGCGACTGTGGCAGGAAAGCTGGGGACCCGAGAACTATCAGCACGAGCACGAGCGGTCGAAGAAGCTGCGCGCGTATGGCATCGAGATGCTGACCCAGTGCAATCACGAGATCACCTGGCGCGATGGCGGCGAGAGCTTCACGTTCCGCCAGCGATCCGCGCCGGGCAAGGGCGGCGATGAGGCGCTGCAACAGTACGTCGCCGGCCAGCGGGCGCTGGGCTGGCGGTCCGGCCTCTACACCAACTACACCGACTTTGCCCCGGTCAACGAGTACTGGGACATCGACCGCGTCATGCGCCGGTCGGATGGCAACCTGCAGACCGCCTGGCCGCGCTGCTATGCGCCGAAGGCGCTATTCGCCGTGGAGATGGACCGGAAAATCGCGCCCCTGATCCAGCGCAAGTTCAACACCAATGCCGCGTACACCGATGTCCACACATCCGTCGCGCCGTGGGACCGCACAGACTACGATGCGCGCGTGCCCGGCGCTGGGACGTTCGCGGCGACGTACTATGCATTCGGCGAGTTGCTCCTTCACGACCAGGATGTCTACGACGGCCATTGCTGGTCGGAGGGGAATCACCAGTGGCTCTACGCCGGCCTGTGCGCGGGCAACTACGGGCTGACGTATTCCAGCCTGCGCCTCTGGCAGTATCCCTACCTGCCGCATTTCGACCTGCTGAAGATGCACCCGCTGACGGTCGATATCGGCGTGCCTTGGACCGCGCAGTTCTTCCAGGGCAAGGACGGCTGGCAGAAGCCGGCCAATATCGTCACGAGCATCGATCAGTTCCTCGCCGCCACGATCGCCTACGGCCACATCGGCTGGCTCGTCGAGGAAGCCCACGGAATCCGCCAGACCTGCCGCTCGTATTACATGCTCCAGCCGTTGCAGTCGCGGCATGCCATGCTCAAGCCGGCGGAGATTCGCTACGGCGGCGATCGCTCGCTCGTGAGCACGTCCGAGGCGCTCCTGAGCGGCGAATGGCGCAAGTCGAGGCTCTTTGTCCGCTATCCCAACGGCCTGCGGGTCTGGGTCAACGGCAATGCCGAGGAACCGTGGCGCGTGGAAGCCGATGGCGCCGTGCATAACCTGCCGGCGTTCGGTTGGCTTGCAATCGGCGGTGATGGCTTCTTGGAATGCTCGGAACTGGCAGCCGACGGAAATCGCTACGACCGCGTCAGCTCATCGGAAAGCATCTTTGTCGATGGCCGGGGAAGTTGGCGCGAATTCGACGGCATCGGCGCCTCCGGCAGCGTGGCAGCCCGACGGCAAAGCGTTGGAATCTCAGTGACGCTGGTTGAGGGAGTCGATCACGTGATTATCGGCAAGCCGCAAGGCACATTCGCTACGGACGATGTCCGGTCCGCCATCGGCACCGTGGCGCAGGCTTCGGCCATCACCGTCCGCGCGACCGACCAGAACGACAAAGATCTCGGCGAAGTCGCTGTATCACAGAGCATCATCGACATGGGACATCCGTCCGCCCGCATCGGCCATCCGGCTCGACGTGCGCGTAAAGTAGCGCAAGCCGCTTGTCACGGCCCGCCTCTTCCCGAAAATGGGGGCATGCCATCCAGACCCGGCACACGCCTATCGGTATTCGCGTTCATCCTCGCCTGCCTGATCCCTCTTGTCTGCCCCGCACAGCCATCGCCATCTCCCGCGCCAGCCGGTTCTGTCAACATCCTCAACGGCAACAGCTATTGGCGTGGCGCAAGACCACGCGTCCGCTCTCGTTCACCGGCACGCCGGCCGGCGATCGGGCTGCACCCGCGCCGCTATCGCCCGATCCCTCCGACGAGCCGCTGCCCGGCGGCTGGGCCGATCCCCAGTTCGACGACTCCGCCTGGCCACGCGCGTGCTTTCTCCTGGGCGATTCGCCCGAGCACGATGTAGTCTTCGACGAATCCTTCACCGTCGGCATTCGCGGCCGGTTCACCGTCACCGACCCCGCCACGGCCGACGTCTATCTCGATCGGCTCGGATTCTTCGGTGGCGCGATTGTCTACATCAACGGGCACGAGATCGCCCGCGCCGGCCTGCCAGCCGGTGCGATCAAGCCCGACGCCGCAGCCTTGCCCTATCCCGATGATGCGTGGCTCGATGCCAGGGGCAAGCCCTTCCCCGGCAAGGATGACCAGCGCAGGCTCAGCGACGATGCCCGCCGCGATCTTGCCGCGCGCGAGGGCCGGCGTCTGCGATATCTCGACGCCATTCACATCCCGCCCGCCGCGCTCCGCAAGGGCGTCAACATCGTCGCGCTGGAGTTCCGCCGCAGCGATTCTCATCCCGTCGGCTACAAGGGCTGGCCCTGGCCGATCGGCATGGATGCCAAGTCCCTGCGGCTATCCGCGGCTGGCACTGGCGTCATCCCCAACGTCTCCCGGCCAAAAGGCCTGCGAATCTGGAACTATGACCCCAGCGACCGCCTTCTCGTCCGCGACTGGGCCGACCCCAACGAGGATATGCATCCCATCCGTATCGTCGCCGCCCGCAACGGCTCCTTCGGCGGCATGGTCGTGCTGAGCAGCACCGACCCCCTCACCGGCCTCGCCGCCAAATCCTCCGATCTAACGTCAACCGGCGGCGCCACCGCGATTCCCTCCACCTCCATCGCGTTGTTCTCGGCCGTTCCCGACGGCCACGCCTACCAGCGCATCGACTGGTTTGACGGCCTCCAGAGCGGCATCCCCGCCGAGTCGCCGCTGCTCCAGATCAAGAAGTGGCAGCAGAAGCCCATCGACGATGCCGCCGTGCTGCCGGTCTACGTTCGCATCCGAGTCCCCAAAGACGCGGCCGCGGGCGAGTATCGCGGCCAGCTCTCGCTCTCCGCCAACGGTCAGTCCTTCGTCGTTCCCATTCAGCTCCACGTCGCGGCATGGGCCATTCCCGATCCGCCCGACTATCGCACGTACGTCGGCATCTACCAGTCGCCGACAACGCTGGCGATGCAATACAAGGTCGCCGAATGGTCCGAAGCCCACTGGAAGCTCATGGACCGGAGCTTTGCGCATCTCGCCCGCGCCGGCAACAAGATCGTCAACGTCACCGTCGTCGACCAGACCCAGTTCGGCAACGACGACGGCATGATCTATTGGATTCGCAAACCCGACGGCTCATGGGACTACGACTTCTCCGTGTTCGACCGCTACATGGCCCTCGCGAAGAAACACTTCGTACACCTCGACTACGTTGTCCTGCACATCTGGCACTCCGGCGGCTGGGACACGCGCAAGGCCGACCAGACCAACACGGTGACGGTCCTGGACCCAAAGACCGGCCAGCGCAGCCACATGCAAGTTCCCTCATTCGACAGCGACCAGAGCAAAGCTCTCTGGAAGCCTCTGCTCGCGCAGGTCCACCAGCGCCTGGCGAAACTCGGCCTGGAGAAGGCCATGTGCATCGGCACGCTCTCCGACGGCACCGCCCCCAACGAAGTCTTCAAGGCCTTCGATGACATCTGGCCGGGCGGCGGCCCCGCCCGCTGGACTCGCGGCCTCCACACCCAGATGGGCGAGGGCGGCCCCTACCGCGCCAGCAAGGGCGGCGGCCTCGTCGTGCTTCACGAGCATTGTTACGGAACACCCATCGCCACTCCCGCCCAGCCTCTGCCGCCGCTGTGGAAATATCGCGGCGACCCCGCCACCTGCTATCCCCGGTTCTCCGACTTCATCCATGTCACGACCCTGCAGGGATATCGGCTGCTTCCTTCGTATGCGCTCTTCCTCAAGAAGCAGGGCGTTGGCCGGATTTGCTTCGATTATTGGCCGATCCTCCAGGCCAAAGGCGGCGACGAAGATGCGCACGTGCTTTACAACCGCTATCCGCATTCCTCCTGTGCCCAGCGTGCTCCCGCTCTGTTTCGCCTTTCCTGGCCCGGCCCCGACGGCGCCGAGACCACGCTGCGCTACGAGGCCCTCTGCGAAGGCGTGCAGGAATCGGAGGCGATGATCTTCATCTCCGAAGCGCTGGACAAGCACGCCGCCGCGCTTGGCGATGATCTCGCCGCCCGCTGCCGCAAGGTCCTCTACGACCGCCTCTGGTTCGTCCTCACGCGCAAGTACGCCGCGCCCTGGGGCCAGATGTACAACCGCGTCAACCACTATGGCTGGCAGGATCTCAACTCGCGCCTCTTCGACACCGCGGGAGAGGTCTCCCACAAGCTGAGCCAATGATGCTCTCACGAGCCGCTCTTCTCCATTCTGGTGTTGCTCTGCCACATATCCGCGTTGCGGCCCATGAGCTGTTTCACGTGCTCGGTAGCGGCCGCCATGCCTGCAATCGCCCCCATCGCAAGCTGCACCTCCGCGGCCGCCGCGTTCTCGCGCACCTGCGCCGCGTTTCGCGCCCGGCGATGACGCTCGTGACGCCGTCCTGCGCCAACAGCCACGCCAGTGATGCGCGCGTCATCGACACGCCGAGCCCCTGGCAGATTTCGCGCAGCGCAGCGATCGCCTGGAACATCTCCTCCTCCGCCCCGCGCTGCCCATGCCGCGATTGCGGCCGACTCCCCGCGAACAGCCGCGTGCGCGCCCGCCCTTCGGTCAGCTCATCAGCGCTGCGAAACTTGCCGGTCAATAGTCCCTGGCACAACGGGCTGTAACAGAGAATGCTGATGTCATTGGCGACGCACTTCGGCTTCACCTCGTGCTCGATGCCCCGCCACAGCAGGCTGTAGCAGAGCTGGTTGCTCTCCACGCGCCCGGCCGCCAGCAGTTCATCCAGAAAACTCACGCCAAAGTTCGATACGCCGATGTGGCGCACCTTCCCTCGCCGCTGCAGCTCCAGCATCGCCGCCAGCGCATCCGCGCACGGCACGGCGGGATTCGGCCAATGAAGCTGGTACAGGTCGATGTAATCCGTCCGCAGCCGGCGCAGACTCTCCTCGCACGCCTTCACGAGCCGATCCGGCGCGACGTTCGACGAACTCGCCTTCGTGGCGATAACGACATCCTTCCGCCGCTCTCCCAGCGCGTCGGCCAGGATCACCTCCGACTCGCCATCCTTGCCATACGCCTCGGCCGTATCGAAGAAGTTCACGCCCGCATCGAGCGAAGCCCGAATTGCGGCCACGGATTCGGCGCGATCATTGCCACCCCACGTGGAATCCTCGGTGACGATCGACCAGCAGCCATGGCACACAACGGAGACATCCAGATCGGTCTTTCCCAGCCGGCGATATTTCATCCCCGCATTCTAAGCTCCGGCCCCATCTTTCTGAAGCGGAAGCGTCAGCACCCGCTCTGTGCCTCTCCGGTAGAAGCGCCAGCGCCCGCCCCGCGTCCCGTGGAGCGAGCCGCCCCGGCCGCGATCCTCATCACCTGGCCGGCGCAGGTACGGTGAGCCGAGAAGAACCGAGCAGCAACGCCACGGATCTATTCTGGTGGGCGCCGAAGGCAATCTCATATCCTATCAAGCGGACGCAGCTCAGCGACAGCAGCTACGTCTGCTTCGCCTACGACCCGCGCAACCGGCTGACGGACTTGACGTACAAGACCGGCAGCGAGACGATCACCAAGACCGTGCGTTACGCCTACGACACCAGCGACCGGCGCATCCTCAAGCAGGTGGATAATCCCGTCGGCGGCGCGTTGGAGACGGACGAGCGGTACGTCTACGACGGCCAGGCGATGGTGCTGGTGCTGAACGCGGCCGGGGCGGTGGTGGACCGGATTCTCCAGGGCGCCGGCACGGACCAGGAGACGAGTCAAAAGGGGACGGACGAGTCAAAAGGGGACGTAAACATTTTGTCGGCGCCGTTGCAGCCGGGGCGGACCGTGGTTAAACTACCGTCCATGCCTCGACAAGCGCGCTCCGCTCCTCCCGGCCGGATCTACCACGTCATGAACCGCGCCGCGGGCCGTTTCCAGATGCTCCGAAAGGAAGGCGATTTCGAGGCGATGCAGCGCATCATGCTCGAAGCGTCGCAGCGCCACCCGCTGCGAATCCTCGCCTACTGCCTGATGGGCAACCACTGGCATTTCGTGGTCTGGCCGTCGGCCGAGGGCCAGATGAGCCGGTTCTTCCGCTGGCTGACCCTCACGCACGCGGTGCGCTGGCGCGTCGCCCACAAGACGGTCGGCTGGGGCCACCTGTATCGCGGCCGGTTCAAGAGCTTCCCCATCCAGCGTGACCAGCACCTGCTGGAAGTTCTGCGCTACGTGGAGCGCAATGCGCTGTCGGCCGGTTTGGTGAAACGTGCGGAAGCCTGGCGCTGGAGCAGCCTCTGGGCGCAGGAGCGCGGCCCCGACGAATTGAAGGCGATCCTGCACCCCTGGCCGGTGGACCTCCCGGCCGACTGGAAAGCCTGGGTGAACGCGCCGATCACGGCGAAGGAGCTTGAAAGGCTGGAACTGAGCGAACAGCGCGGCCGGCCGTACGGCGATGACGCGTGGGTTCTGAGGACGGCGGCCACCATGGACCTTGGCCACACGATTCGCGGCGTCGGCCGTCCGAAGAAGCCGCAGAAGCCGGAGCCGACACGGTGAGCGAGAAATAATTATTTACGTCCCCCGTTTCAGCTCCCATTTCAGCTCCGCCGTTTCAGCTCCGTCCCCGTTTCAGCTCTCGGGGTGAGCCAGCGCCGGAACGATTATGAGTTTTCAGGGCGGTACTCCGCCGTGAAACGTAATCTATGTCCCCTTTGCAGCTCCCCTTTGTTTGCTCGCTAAACGATTGACGTCAAGGCTTCCAACCCAAGGCATCAAGGGCTTCGGCCGACGCCCTCCTCATTTGCTCATCGGAGTCCTTCAAGGTCGCGACAAGCGCAGGCACAGCTTTCTCATCGTGAAGGATGCGTAAGGCCTTCACCGCTGCAATGCGAAGCGATAATCGGCGTTGCTTGTCTTGCATGACAGCGCAAAGGGCCGGCGATGCGTCGGAACCTCCTATTCTCGCAAGTGCGGTACAAGCGTGCGCCAATCGGTACTCTCGGTCTTCGTCGTCGGTTCCGCGAGGCATTTTGAGCAGAGCAACCAGAACATTTGTAGATTTCGAGCCAAGACACCCGAGAGCGTCGCACGCATCGTCCTCCAAATGCGTGTAGCGATTCTCAACAAGCAGACGCTTGATCGGCTCAATCGCGCCGTCATCGCCGATCCTGCCGAGCGCCCTGCAGCATGCTGACAGCACCTCATACGTCCCATGATTCGGGTCCAACAATTCCACCAACTTCGGCACGGCCTCTTTGTCGCCGATCTCGCCAAGGGCTCTCGCCGCCGCCGCGGTAACCGGATGCGTGTCCCGTTCAACTGATGTAAAGGACGCCACCTGAAGGGGTCGAATCTGTAACAACTTCAGAGTCCGAATTGTCGGCGGCCTTGAGGATCACCGCAATCGCCCTCCTGTCGTGCAGGCGGCCAAGCACTTCAACTGCCCGGAACATTGTCACCTGCTGCTTTGACTCCTTTGCGTGCAAGAGAATCTTGCACAGCGGATCAAACGCCGCAGGCCCCATCCTGACGATTATCCTGCTCGGTTCGGCTCCTTCGGGGAAGAGATAATCGCCACCATAGCCGCCCTCATAGCCGCTGTGCGATTTTAGCAAGAAAAGCACGGCGTTGTCGGCACGAGGGGAGATGATCGAGCGCCTTGGAGGCATCCCCATTGAGGCCTGGAAGGTAAAATCACCGGTGCTGATATCGGGGAAAAAACCGCACCCTGCCAATCCATATACAATTGCCGATGCAGGCTCGTAGCTGGGACTCGACAAAACGCCGCGCACATCGACGTCGTTTAATAAGTTGAGAAGCGGGCGGACTGCCCGCTCATCACCAATTGTCCCCAAGGTGGCTGCCGCCAACACTGCCAGGACCTGGTTCTTGTCTTTGAGGGTCTCGATTAGCCGGGGCACCGCAGCAGCACCGACTCGTGCCAGGCTGTCCCAATCCCCCTTTGCGAGCAGGTAGTCAATCTTGGTCGCGTCAACTGAACCGATCGGTTCTGTTGAGGCTGCTTTGCGGTTTGCCTCATCATAACCAACGATCCAAACCCGGGGCCGCGGCACAGAGAACGGGGTGCCTTCGAGGCCGCCATTTTGGCGCAGCAAGTCCGCGACCTCTGTGCAACCGCCCCCGATTGCGAATTGCAACGGTGTCTTGCCGTCGTGGTTCTTGGAGTTGACCTTAGCGCCTCTGGCTATAAGTAGCCGCACGATATCCTTGTGGCCTGCGTAGGCCGCCACGTGAAGGGGCGTTGCGTCTCGAACGCCGGCGTTGACGTCGGCCTTGTTATCCAACAAAAGGGCGGCAATATCCTTATGCCCCATCTGTGCCGCGACATGAAGCACTGTCCGAAACCGATCTTCACCGTCGCCGGTTCGGGAAACCAGCTCAGGATTCTTCTTGAGCGAAAGCGTCACATCTTCCGCCTGGTCCTGTCTTACGGAGCTGAAGAACTGCTGCGCCGGATCGCTTTTCGTCTCGTCGCAAACCGCACGGCTGTTCCAACCGAACATGGCCGATACGACAATGACGCCAAGGAAGAGTTGCTTACTCATGCGATTACCTCCTATATCACCTCTCGGTCGCGAGCTAAGTGTTGGCAATGATCGTACCAAGTCCTGATGCCTCGGCAAGCGTAGCGAACCGTGCCGGAGCCCATTGCGCTGCGAACCCCACTGCGGTGGCTCGCACTCGGAACGCCGCAGCAAGTGCAAGGCGTATCCGCAGGCAGCATCGTTTCTGAATCGCGAAGCGCGATGAACTAGCTGTTCCTCGGATTCTTACCCCAGACTCGGGCGCGTGCGGGTCACATCTGCGGAGCGGTGTTTGCACGTCGCCATCAGGGGTCATCCTTGCGGATGCCAGCGCGCTGAACGCCAGTTCGTAGGGGCGGCTTTAGCCGCCGGGAACGGCTCCTGCGGCGGCTAAAGCCGCTAAAGCCGTTCCTACAACTCAATTGCGATCGCCGTGACCGACCCGACGGGGATGAATGCGGTGAACGTGGGGCCGTTGCACAAGTAGTTCATCCGTGGTTCCCCTCGAAACGAAACAACGCCGCCTATGCCCCCGCGTAGCACCTACGAGACACTTCGCCAGGAGACGAACTCCATGACCTCATCGCGGGCCTTTCATCATCTGCTCTGCACGCTTTGCGTCATCGCCGCGGCCTCTTTGCGGGTCGCCGGCGCCGATCTCCCGAGATCCGGCACCTCAAGACCGGCCGAGAAACTCATCATGGGCTTCGAGGCGTCGGAGCTGGAAGACAAGAAGGAAGGCCGCACCTGCTGGACATTCGTCGAGAAAGCCGAGGACGGCGTCGATTTCTACGCCCCGTTTGAATATGGCGAGGCGGGCAGCCGCGCCTGGACCTGGCGCTGCCGGCCGGGCCAAACGACCGAAGGAAAACTTGCGCCTCGTGGCCAAAATCGGCCCGAATAGCAGAGGCCAGCTTGCGGCTCAGACTTCTCCCATCATCGACCGCTTCTACCCGGTCATCCGCGACAGGCAGACATCCGTCATCATGAACACCTTCGGCTGGCTTGCCCGCAGCGGGATCGGTCTGGGCGACTGGACAGGATATGAACTGCTGCGACTGGACATGCGCGCGGAATCGGCCGTCAAGATCTGGGTGGCTGTGGAGGATGACCTGATCGAGCCGCCGGTTGTTTGCGAGTTCGAGGTTCCCGCCGGCAAGTGGGCCACGCTGGAACTCGACCTGGGCAAAGCGGCCCGCGAGCGCGGCCTGGATCTCTCGAAGATCGCCAACTTCTGGATTCTGGGCCGCTGCGCCAGGCGGCCGAAGTCCGCGTCGATAATATCTGCCTGGCGACGCCCTCCGCGCCGGTGGGCCTGCCAGCGCTCCGTGACGATCGGCCGATGAAACTGCCCGAGCCGGCCGCGCCTGACAAGCCGGTCATACCCAGGTTGGCCGATGATGTGAAGCCCGACCGCGCACCACTCAAGCTCCAGCCGCCGCAGGTCATCAATCGTGCTACCGTCGCGCCATTTGGCTGGATCGCCGCCTACGACAACCAGCGGCTGCTGCTCGGCCACTGCTACGACGGCAAGCCAACCGTCAGCGCCAGTAGCGACGGTGGCGCCACCTGGCGGGCGCTGGCCTCGCCCATCATCGACAACCTCGACCACGGCACGGCCCGCGGCAGCGTCGTCGACCAGAACGGCGATGTCATCCTCATCTCCAGCGGCCTGGGCTGCGCGGGCGTTGGCGTCGCCTCGCCGCGACAATTCCTCTCCAAGTACACATTCGCCGCGCAGACATGGGAGTATCGCCGGCCGCCGGTGGTGCTCGACTGCGACATCCGCCACTGCGGCTCCAACGCCTGCTGCATCCGCCTGCGCGAGGGGAAGCACGCCGGGAGGCTCTGGGCCGTCTGGGGCGAGATCGACCGCTTCCGCTCATTGTGCGCCCACGCCAGGTTCTCCGATGACGATGGCCTGACCTGGCAGCACGTCGGCAGGGGGGCGATGGTGGGCGGCTCGCGCGAGTCCTACTTCAGCTACAACACCTACGGCTATCAGCAGCCGCGATGTACGCCCTATGGCGATGGCATCGCCGTGTTCTGGCAGGATGCCCACGGGCTGATGTGGAACCACCTCGAAGGCGATGCGTGGGCCGAAGCGCAGGTCATCGACGCCAAGGCCGCGCCGCTGCTCGCGCCGACGGAGAACGAGAGCTTCCGTGTCCCCGGCTCGTGCGTCACGCGCGGGGCGAAGGAGATATTCCTGACCGCCTGGGGAATCCCCGGCGTGCTGCGATGGGATGGCAGCGCCTGGCAACGCGAGTTGCCCAGCGCGGCCGACGCGGGCGTGCTGACTCTCTGCGGCGGCCGGGAGTTGATGCTGTTCACGGCCGGCAGCACCGAGCAACCACCCCCGCGCCGGCGCGTCCGTCTCATGAAGCAGGCGTCCGTCCTGTGCTACCAGCGCAAGGCCGACGGCACATGGGATGCGCCGCGGGATCTTTCCGGCGGGCCGACAGCGATCCTCGAATATCGCCAGATGACGGCTCTGGTGGCGCCGCCGTACTCGCCGCCGAATTTCGCCCCGGTGGCGTGGTCGGACCAGACTTCAACGAAGTTGGTGAGGGTCCCTGTTCTGTCTGAAGCGGAAGCGTTACGCGCCCGCCCAAGGCCAGGGCGGGCGCTGACGCTACCGCTTCAGATCACATGCTGAGTTCCGCGATCCGTTGGCGTAAATAGATGTAGTCAGCATACGGAACCTCCGCCGGCACGCCGTGATCGCACATCGGCATATAGCCGCCGCGCTGTTTCATCGCCGGAAGAATGCGATCGAGCATCGCGTCGATGGCCGCTCGCTCTTGCGCCATGACGCGCTTGTCCAGCCCGCCGCGCATGACCAGTTGCGGATATTGCCGGCCAATCGCCACGACATCGCACCCCGACGCGACCTCGAACGGGCTCATGGCATCCATGCCGATGCCTTCCATATACAGCGGAATCACCGGCCGGCAGTCGCCATCCGTATCGACCTGCACGTAAAGCTGCCGCGACGCATCGAGCTGGCGGCCCCGCACATTGGCGATGAGCTGCTGATAGTACGGAAAGAGAAACTCCCTGATCATGTCCGGCGCGATGAGCGGCCCGTGGTTGTAGCAGATGTCCTCGCCAAAGAAGATTTCGTCGAAGGTGACGTATCGCTGATGGGCGGCGGCCACCGCGTCGGCCTGCTCCAGCCACGCGCGCATGCAGTCGTGAACGAGTTCCGGCTGATCGTAGAAGGCGTACAGAAGCTGCTCCGGCCCGATGAGCGAACGGAGGTACATGTAGGCGCCGGCGACGCACTGGCAGATCATCTCGCCCCGGCTAGCCGCTTGTCTCGCCCTGGCCATGCGTGCTTCGAGGTCGGCGTAACGGGCCGGCGTGGTTGGGATCGAGCCGCCACTTGACATTCTCCTCCCACGTCCGCATGTCCTTGACGGGATGGTCGAGGTACTCGGGCATGAAGCCATTGCGGCGGCCCTTGAAATAGAGCACGTGCCGCCCGGCAAAATCCTGCTCGATTTCCGTCTCGCCGCGGTCCTCAATAATGTACACAGGAAACGCCGGCTCGAAGGCCGCCTCACACCAGCCCGCGCCCCACAGCTTGTGATCGCCGGCATCCTCGAACAGGAACACCTTTCGCCCGAACTCGCCCCATTCATTGGCATCGGCCGGCATGCCCTGCTCTTTCCATGCTTCGATCGAGTAGAAGCCGAACTCTCCGCGCAACATCGGCGCGTTGGGCGTGATGGCGTAGGTATCGCGGCGTTTGCGGCGCGGTGCTCCACTGCTGCCTCGGCGGCATCGCGTGTTCGACGGGGGAATTCGCGGCCGGATTTGCGGTTGTATTCACGGTGAACTCCTCGGGTTCGTCACTTCGTCAGCGCCGACAGGGACGTCGCGGCGACCGGCTCCTCGCCGGGCACCGGCGCTACGTACGCATCGCTGCCGTGGCGTTTCCAGCCCTGGTAGAACTTCAGGAAGAGGATGAAACCCGGAATGCCGAAGACGAACGACCATATCGGCGTGTAGTAGTATGCCCGATCTTTGCCGACCCAGGGCGTGATCTTATCCAGGCAAAAGCCGGCCAGGAACCCGCCGAGCATCCAGCCGGCCGTGCGCCACAGCGCATTGGTCGAGCAGAACTGGCCATAGCGCGATCGCGGGAACGTGCGCATGAGCATCGGCGGATCCCACATGCTGTTAAGTGCATTGACGGGGGCCGCGATGCCGACAAAGATGACCAGCGATATCAGGAACACCTGCTGGACCTGGACGATTGCGAACTGGTGCATGAACGGCACGTGCTGAAGGAAGGGCAGATGAATCGTCCAGATCGCGCCGGGCTCCGGATGCCAGAAGAGCCAGACCAACGTCGCGGGCGTCAGCAGCACCCATTGCAGGACTTGTGCTGCCAGCACCACGCGGATGGGCCCATAGCGATCGCCCATCCAACCCGAGGCAACGATCAGCACCGAGACCGCAATGAGGAGGGTTCCGTTGATCCTGCCGATCTGCACCAGATCCAGTCCAATCGCCTGCTTGAAGAACAAGTCGAACGTGGTGACGCCGGCGCCGATACAGCCGATAAACGTGCAAAGCCAGAGATACCAGTAGATGCGGTGGGAATGGCACTCGCTCGTGAAGGTCTTGATGGCCGCCACTGCCCCCGCCTGCTTGCCGACATATGCCGGCGGTGGCGGGTACTGGCCCTCGTGAACATTCAGGCACATCAGGCCGAAGCCGACCAGGTACAGCGCCGCCGCCCCGATGAAGATGGCTGTCGAGTGGCTCTCGGAATACGGGAAAACGAAGAACTGGTAGAATGCCGTTGACAAGGTGCTCACGAGGCGAAACCACGCCATGAACCGTGCCAGCATGTTCTCGGGCACAACATCGTTGAACAGATACCAAAAGACGGTCGTCGTGTACGTATTGAAGAAGGTGAACACCGCCAGCAGCACGCCGAATGTACACATCACCGTCTGGCTCGGGGAGAGTCGCGAAAGATGGAGATGCGCGTGGACCCACAATCCGAGCCGGTCGCCAAAGCCAAGGATGATGAGCCCCACGGCGAGGATCGGCACGGTGAACAGGAGGAATGGGATTCGCCGCCCCAGGCGACTGCGGAAGCGATCGCTCTTGAAACTGATCACGGGTGCGAAGAACGAATAGACGGCCTGGGGAATCGTCGTGATGATGAGCGCGACCTGCCAGTTCTTGGCGCCCAGCGCCTTGAACTTCAACTGCATGATGGGCGTGGTTACGGCCTCCATCAGTTGGTAGCACACATCGCCCCAGAGCAGCCAGAAGAACAGGACGACCAGCGCGGCCTTCGTATAGGTCAGCGTGCCGCAGCGATAGAGCCCGACGGCCGGCGAAGAATCTCGCCCATGTGCCCGTTCTCCTGATATGTCACATCTGAAGCGGAAGCGTCAGCGCCCGCTCCGGATAGAGGCCGGGCCGAAGATACGACTAAGGCAGGTCTTGTCAATGGAAGCACTGACCCGCACCCAGTGGGGGCGCAGCCCAATTCGCCCTTGGCACTGTTCCTGCTGGAGAAGGCCGGGTAAACATGAGCTATTGGTGATCGAGGAACGGGATGGTATGAGGGATTCCAAATGGAGAGCCTGAGCATGATGACGACCTTCACCGTACTCCTGGCGGTAGCGTTCCTGGTAGTGGCGATGGCCCGCGTTGACGGCGCGACGAATCGCGTCGGCAGCCCGGGCACGGATGGCAGCAACTACTCGCCCGAGGAGTTGGACAACGCCATGGCGCGAATCCCGGCCGGCTCATTTCTTTTCGGCATCACCGATGCCGAGAAACAGGCCGCTGCCAAAGAGGCGGGGGTACACCCGGATATGCTCCGCTACCACTCCAGCCGGCAGGTGCTGACCACCCGGGAGTTCTGGATGGACAAGTACCCCGTAACCCGCGGCCAGTTCCTGCGGTTCATGAAAGCCACTGGCTACAAGATCCCCTATAACGGATGGCTGGTGGCGTGGCGCGAGTTGCTGGGCGATCCGTTCGCCGATCCGGACAAGCTCTGCTGGCCGATGACCGGGGTGAATTCCGAAGACGCCGCCGCCTACGCCAAGTGGGCCGGCAAGCGACTGCCGACGGAGATCGAGTGGGAGAAGGCGGCGCGAGGCGCTGATGGCCGGTTGTATCCGTGGGGCGACACCTGGGACGATTCGGCCTGCTACAAGAACGCCGGCAATATTCCGCTGGGCGCGGGCTTTCCCGTGGGCTCGTTCCCGCGAGGGGCCAGCCCGTATGGCGTGATGGACATGGCGGGCTCGGCACTGCAGTGGGTGCAGGTGGTCTTTACGCCTGTTGCATCGGGCTCGGGCCGGCGCGATGAGAACGGCTATTGCCTGGCGGGGTCCAGTCCGCTGCACCGGCAATCGTACACGCACATGATCGGCAACCGGCTGTCGTGGCACGAGACCATGCGCATCTACGACGGGGGATTTCGGTGCGTCGCCGACACCAAGCCGCCGAATCTGGTGACGAGCACAAAGTATGCGGCGCCGTCCGTCGTGCTGCCCAAGCCCGTGGAGTTGCGGGCCGACCTGTTTCCGAAGGAGCCGATCCGGCTGGAGCCGTTGAACTGGGCCACGTTCAAGATCCACGTGCCCTGGTTCCCGCAGAGCGTGTGGGCCGTGGACTGCCCCGAGGTGCGATTCGGGCCGTTCGGCGGCGCCAACCAGTGGCCGTATGAGAACGAGAGCGAGTGGAAGATCGACTGGAACGTATCGGAGGGCGGCCAGCGGATCAGCTACGCGCGGGAGAGGCAGCGTCAGAAGCTGAGCTTCGAGGCGTGGGTTGACGGGGCGGTGGTGGAGTACCGGATTTCGGGCGAGAACATGGGGCCGTTGGACCTCTCTTCCTTCTGTTTCAAGACCTTCAGCCCGTTTTTCAGCAGCCAGGAGCGCATGACGCAGAACTGCCTCGACAACGGGAAACTGGTCCGGTCGTGCAACCTGCCGGTCAGCACCCAGTCGCCTGTCTCCTTCGGCTGGTCGCTCGGCGAAAGCCCCATGCATGGTGGGCAGTTCACGTCCGCCAAGCCACTGGATCCGGGCGCGGTGATCTACAAGGCATACGCCGGCGCCGCCTACCTGGCGTTTGTGGGGGTGAGCGGCCTGGGAGGCAGCGGCAACGGCTGGGTTCCCTGCACGCACCTCGGCGGCCCCAGGCAGGTCGTCCAGAAGAGCGGCGGCGGCCGTATCGTCTTCTGGATCGGTCCTCTGGAAGGAGCACAGAAGTACCTGAGATTCGAGTGAGATTGGCCTGCTCCGGCTGCTCGGCCTCCGCATGCTGCAACACTTGTCGATCAGCCAAGGATTCCCGCAGGTGCAGTCGTGATCGCGTCGGACATGCTGCCTCCGAACTGGCGCCGCGATACGGACGTGCATTCACGATGGGGTTGCTGCGACGTCGGACAGAGCTGATGGACGAGCCGGCCTTTCGCAAGGAGCGGGGCGTGCGAGTGGCCCAGGGCGAGAGCATCTGGTCGCGGTTCCATCCCGACGTGGTGTACACGGTTTCACTGGAAGCGGCGGGGGGCTGAATCTGCGGTCGAGGCCGATTCAGAAGATCGCGGGTCGGCGATCATGGATTTACCCGGCCCGGCACTGCATGACCAGCCGCAGGCCTTCGGCCACCATCTGCAACCGTTTGAGGGCGTGGCGCTGCGCGAACGCATCGACCTGCCGGAGCAGGGACCGTTCGATGCTCACGCGGACGATCTGGGTGCCAGCGCCGATTTTCGGCCGGCCGGCCTTGGCACGTGCGCTGGCCCGCCGATGCTGCGCCGGCGTCAACGGTTTTCCCGGCAGGCCCGGGCCGGTCCAGGGCTTGTCATATTCGGCCGTCGCCGCGGCCAATTCAGCCGTGTTCATCTTCCGTTAACGCGAGGTCCTCCCTATAATGAGGGCATGACCACGACGATCCATGCGAGGTTTGATGGGCGCGTGCTGGTTCCGGAGGAGCCGATTGATCTGCCATTGGGCCAGGTCCTCACGCTGGATGTCAGGCGGCCGCAGTTTGTTCGCGCGCTGCCGGCGATGGAGCAGAGGCGGCAGGCACACAGGGGCTTGGTGTCAGGCGCGGTTTCGGGTGGTAACCTGCCCGACTCATCACTGCGACGCGAGAGCATCTACTATGAAGGCATTCGTTGTGTCAGCCCGAGCGAGCTGTTGGCTCGCCCAATAGCGTAACGGATGGCGATAAGCCGTCGAGGCGACTGGCGCGACGCAAACGGGTCCTGACCCCTGACCCATTTTCGGGGACGATCTGGGCACAGCGCGCCAATCTTCGGCCACCCGGCCTTGGCATGCGCGCTGGCCCGCCGATGCTGCGCCCGCTGTGCGGCCGTCAAAGGTTTGCCAGGCAGGCCCGGGCCGGTCCAAGGCTTGTCATACTCGGCCGTTGCCGCGGCCAGTTCGGCCGTGTTCATCTTTTCGTAGGGTTTGTGCTTCGGCATTTTCAGCTCCAGCGGAGGTCGTAGGTCACGGAGTAGATTATACTGTCCTGAGAAGGAGAACCGGGATTGAGATATAATGTCGCGTTCGATCCGGAGGCCATAGAGGACCTGCAACGAATCCGGGCTTTCGATCGGCGAGCCATTCTGGACACGATCGAGCGCGTGCTGACCACCGTGCCGACTCAACTCAGCCGGAGCCGGATCAAGCGGCTGCGCGGGACGGAGTCGCCGGAGTATCGACTGCGGATTGGCGAATACCGGGCCTTCTATGATGTGGACGAACCGGCTGGCGGAGTCTACGTCCTGCGCGTGTTGTCCAAGGCAGACGTCGCCGACTACCTGAAGGATGTGCAAGATGCGTCTGAAAACGGTGAGCATTGAGCAGTTGGCACTGGCGACAGGCAAGGTGCTCGAACAGGCCCGGAAGGCCCCGGTGCTGATCCAGGCGAAGGGCCTCCCGACGCTGGTGATGCGTCCTCTGGCCGACGATGATCTGGCCGACGAAATGCTGCCGAAAAGCCCGGCATTCCGAGCAAGCATCCGTCGAGCTCGGCAACGTCGCCGAGCCGGCAAGGGCGTGCCGTTGGCCGAGGTGAGGCGGCGGCTGAAGGCGTAAGGGCTTCACGGGCAACACTCAAGGTCGGGGAATCCATACGCCCCCCGTTCATGCTCCCCCCATTAGGCAGCTTCGACCGTCAGCTTCAGGCCAATCGCGTGGATCACGGCCACGAGCGTGGACAGCCGTGGATTGCCGCGTGCCGACAGGGCGCGATGCAGACTCTCCCGCTCAATCCCCGCCGCCCTGGCGACCTTGGCGAAGCCGCCCCGAGCTTCGGTCAGGCGTCGCAGCGCGATCAACAGCACCTTCGGCTCATCCGAATCCTCCAGCGCTGCTTTCAGGTACTCGGCGGCGAATTCGGGATCTTCGCGGAGTTGCCGGATCACCGCCTCGTCGTGGGAGATGCTGGGTGCGTGTTTCATGGCTTGCCAATCCTTCGTTTACGGTTGCTTGGAATTGCTACAGCTTGTCAGAATCGATCAAGACCCGTCCGTATCCGTTCTGCTCCAGCCACCAATAGGTGAAGTGCTTGGAAAGCCAACTGGCGGCGCGTTCGGTAGCCAGTTCACGATGCCGCGAGGTGAGCAGGATGGGAATGCCGAACTTGGCCTCAATGGCATCCAGCAGCCCGCAGACGGAGTTGGGATGAACGTCGGACTGGATTTCGTCCGTGTCCCAGCCCCGCTTGATGTCCTCGTAGGAAGCCTCAACCAGGATGGCCTTCCAGCGGAATCTGGCCAGCCGCGAGCAGCAGGTGAGAAGCGCGCGCGACTGGTGATGGTGCAGTTGACGAGGTCGGCCAGGCTCTTGCGTTCCAGCGCAAGAAGGCTCTCCATCCCTTCAGCGGAGTAGTCCCCCGTCTTGAGCGCAACCCGGCGCTCGCCCGCAATCCAGTTGCGGTGATTGGCGAGTAGAGGCAAAGGCTGCTGCTCGCGGGTATCCACCAGCACTATCGGTTTTGGGATGCCGGCGCTGCGGAGAAGACTGTGGCCGTCGCGCTTCACGAGGAGGCGGGTGGTGGTGGCGGGAAAGAAGTCGGAGTTCTCACGCATGGCATCGGGGCCTTCGTCCGCGGCAGTTTTCGCGAACCTATCCCCTCAAGTTCCCCGCCCGTCGCCTACCTCTGCCAGCGGATTCTCTCTCTTCTTCGGATGAGGGTCTGGAGTTCGTAAACGTGATGCACGCATTTCTTCAGCCTCGGGCTCTTCTCGTTGTCAATCCAGCACAAGACCGCGACCGGCAGTTTCTCGGCCTTTTCGTCCGTTTTGAATCGCCGATCTTGGACCTGCCCGTCGTGGCCATGGAGCAAGAATGACTTGCTGTAGGTTTCAAGTTCTAAATGAACGGGTTCCGCTGTTCCCTTGAGGTTGACAAGCAGATCCGGAAAAGCTGTCTGGACACGAAGGATTTTTTCGATACCCAGTTTTCGGTGACAGCAAAGGACTACGGCCAAGACTTCCTGCTCATTCCGAGGCTCTCGTCCAAGGAAGGGGATATCGTCCGGGTCCAACTCATGCTCAAGGGTGTACTTGCGAATACGCTCGAACTCATCTTCGTTGTTGATCTTAACAAACGTGCTCTGCTTGAACGTCGGCCTGTTCAAGAGGTCTTCATCCTCAATCGAGGGGACACCAACTGGTTGCCGAGGTTGTCTGCCATACGGTTTCCCGTCGATCATCCATGCCTTCTTGCTTCCAGATACTTCGCTGACCTTGCGAGGAAGATCCCCAAATCGTGACTCTCGGGTGCATTCATAGAATCCCGTGATCTGGCTCAAAGGCCGTTCTCTGGAATCGCTAGTCGTGTACGCAAAGCCAATCCATCGGGCACCTTTCTTGACACCCTTGAACCCACGCGGTTCATCCTTCTCTTGATCATTCCAGATGGAGTTGGGCATTAACTGCAAGGCATCAAGGCCGTGCTTTACGAAGAAATATCTGCGATTATCTACCATTTGAATAAGCCTCCATCCACCGCATGAAAATACCATACATCCGCCCCTTACCCCCGTCAAACCGAGTCTTGTTACGGTCCGCAAACGAGCCGGCGCAACGCGTCACTTTGCGGGCGATAGTTCGCTCGGGCTCGTTTGCCGACCGATTTATCTCGGTCAGTGCTTTGACTGATCGCATACAACGCATTCACGGAATCCTCGTCGGCCGGGTCGTCGGCACCGTCTTCTGGAACTCCTCCATCTCCTTCTTCAGCCGCGCGACGATCTCGGGGTGCTCGGCGGCCACGTTCTTCGTCTCGTTGGGGTCTTCGTCGAGATTGAACAGCATCGGCCCGGGCGCGGGTTGCCTTTCTTCGCGGGTGGGGTGAAGAGCTTCAGCTTCCACGAGCCCGAGCGGTGGGCCTGAAGCTGCCAGCCCACGTAGAAGAAGAACTCCTCATCGGCTCGCTTGCCCGTGCCCAGCAGGACCGGGCCGATTTCCTTACCGTCGATGATGCGGTCGGTGGGCACGCTGCCGCCGGCCAGTCTCACGAACGTCGGCAGCCAGTCGAGCATGATGGCCGGGCGCTCGGCGACCTGGGCGGGTTTGATCCTGCCCGGCCAGCGGGCGATGCACGGCATGCGCACGCCGCCCTCGAACGTCGTGCCCTTGCCATCGCGCAGCTTGCCGGCCGAGCCGCCGTTCTCCTTCTTCTCCAGCCATGGGCCGTTGTCGCTGCTGAAGACCACCAGTGTGTTCTCGTCCAGCCCGTTGCGTTTGAGGCAGTCGAGTATCTGGCCCGCCGACCAGTCGAGTTCCTCGATCACGTCGCCGTAAAGCCCGCGCGCGGATTTGCCCTTGAAAGCCGGCGATGCCGCCAGCGGGATGTGCGGCATGTTATGCGGGACGTAGAGGAAGAACGGCTTGGACTTGTTGGACTCGATGAACTTGATGGCCTCCTGCGTGTAGCGCTGGGTCAGCGTCGATTGGTCGATGGGGTATTCGACGATCTCCTCGTTGCGCATGAGGGGCACGACGTGGGCCTTGGGCTTCTCGGATTTGATGCGCTCGGGCGTGAAATCGTTGTTGAGCTTTACGTCGGCCGCGAGCTTGGTCGTGGGGTCGATGGCCATGTCGTTGCTGTAGGGGATGCCCAGGAAGAAGTCGAAGCCATGGCGCGTCGGGAGGAACTGCGGCAGGTGCCCCAGGTGCCACTTGCCGATGATGCCGGTGGCGTAGCCGAGCGGCTTGAGCGCCTGGGCGATGGTGATCTCGCTGTCGGGCATGCCGGTCTTGGAGCCGGGGAAGAGCACATTGGGCAGCTTCGATCGCACCTGGTATCGGCCGGTGAGCAGGCCCGCGCGAGGGCGTGCAGACGGCCGCGCAGGAATAGAAATTGGTGAACTTCATCCCCTCGGCCGCCATGCGATCGAGATTGGGCGTCTTGATCTTGTCGTTGCCGTAGCAGCCCGCGTCGCCGTAGCCCATGTCGTCCACGTAGATGAAGACGAAGTTGGGCGGGCGCTGGCCCTCGGCGGCCAGGGCTTTGCCGCCGAGCAATTGCGCCAAACCAAGGCCGGCGGCGGTGGAGAGGGACGTTTGAAGGATGCGGCGACGCGAGAGGTAAGGATCGGTCATGCGATGGCTCCTATGAAGAATGTACTATCTCGCTGGCGCCGCGTTCTGCAATCCATGGATAACGACCTCGAGGAACTCGCGCGCCCGCCGCGCCAACGCATCGACGCCTTCCGGCTCGGCCGGCCGGGCAACCAGCGGCGCTGAGATGTTCTCGCAGCACAGCGGCATGTCCAGCCCGGTGAACGCCACGGGCGACAGCAGCCGATAGTGGTCGATCTCGCCGAAGCCCGGGCCGCAGTCCTCGCTCTTTGGCCAGTTGCGGTGGTCCTTGATGCAGAAGCTGCGCACCTCGGCCGCGCATTTCTGGATATCGGGGATCGGGTCGAGCCGCAGATAATCCAGGACATTCCCGGCGTCGTAGTTGACCATGATGGCGGGGTCGCTCACATCGCGCACGATTTGTGCGCACGCCTCTCCGGTGCCGGTGGTGCCGCCGTGCTGCTTGATGACGATCATAACCCCAGAATCGCGCGCGATCGGGGCGAGCTTCTTGAACCGATCGGTCCAGATCGCGCGATTTCCGCCCTGGGTGTGGCCAAAGGTCAGCACCTGCGGAATCCCGGCCGCCGACGCCTGCTTGATCCGATTCGTCAGGACGGCCATCGCCTCGGCCGCCTCGGGATAGACCATCGAGAACAACATGAGCGGCTCAAGCCCCATATCGCGGCACTTCTTGCCCAACTCCCGCGCCGCATCGGGCGTGGCATCGGCCGCCATCACGGGCACGCGCTTGCCATCCTCTTCGTGCGTCGTTCCCCAGGCGACATAGCGGTATCCGGCCGCCTTGATCCCCTGCAGCGCCCGCGCCAGCGGGAATTGCGCGTAGGGCAGAGTCATGCAGGCGATCTGGAAGCGGGTGGGCCTGGAAGACTGAGCCGTGGACGGAGGAGCGGCCGCCGAGATGATGACCCGCGGCGCAAGAGCCGCGGCAACTACGGCGGTGGTTCGGACGAAGCAGCGACGGGAGATGCTGGTTGAGGTGACCACGGGCTCATTATGTCGCCGGCCCAGCCTGAGGGCAAAGGGCTGACGGCATCGATCTGCAGTTGCTACAGGCGCGGCAACCAGCCGGCTTTTCGCAGTCGCAAGAGGCGCTGAAATACCAGATGCCGGTTCTCTTGCGTGTCGGGATAATTCAGTTGCCGAACCAGGTCGTCGAATTCCCGCGTATAGGGAAGCTCATCCAAAGATCGCCCGGTCCTGGAGTAGGCCTCCAGGAGCCGTTGGTCCTCGATGGCAAGGGGGGGGGCTTCCCAAAGCTGTTGTTCTGTCATGGCTGCTCCACTAGAGGGTACGACCGGCCGCCGTCCTGGCGGCGCCATCCAGATCCCTGAATAGATTCTTGGCCGTTACTGTCATTTCGTCCAGTTCAGCCAGTGCCAGCCGGTGATCGGAGCTTGGGATTTCGAACCGCACGAGGGCATGCGACAGGAACTCTTCAAGCGGCTTGGCAATACTGAGCACGCGCGTGAACACTCCCCGTTGCTCCAGGGCTCTCACGTTGAATCGGAGCAAGTCACGGTCGTCAACGATATTGATGGCGCGATGAGAGGCCTCATCACCCAACATAGATCGATCCAGCATCCAGATTGCGACTCGATCGGCTCGTGCCTCGACGGCTCCCTCAAACGCGAAGAACGCTGCAATGTAAGGGGACTCGGTCCAATCCAGAAGGATCGAAGGCAGCCCATGGTGTCTGGCGAGAAGCTCGAGGGCCTCTCCATTCGGGAAGAAACCGGACGGGCCTATCATCTCGATGGCTTCGCGACGAAACTCGTGCAGCAGCGACGTAAAGCAGGCGGCTCGCTCCTGATCCGATTTGAAATCGCCACGGCGCCGGTCCAGTGTTGTCTGCAAAGGCCACCTGTGATCGCTGTGGCCCCTGAAGATCATCTGAGCGCACCGTGCCCTGCTGACCTTTGCGTAGAGCGCAAGCGCTTCCCGGAATTCCGACCATGTCTTCTGGATTGCCCGCATGTCCAACAACCAAGGAGCGAGCATAACGCAGGACCACTTTCGGTTCCAGCCGGCTGCGCCTGCTCCGATTACGCGCTGCTCTGTGTGCGCTCTGCTCTGCTGTTCCTTGACATCGAAACAGCGCCGGATAGTGTGGGTCTTTGACTGGAACTGGGGATACGGAGGATCAGCCATGTCATGCCACTGGTGGCTTTGCCTCACTGTGTCGGCGATCGTTGCAGGGGCATTCACGTTCGCTGGCGAGCCGAGCACTCAGCCAATTGTGCCGACGGGCGTCATCCGCCTGTTCAACGGCAAAGACCTTTCCGGCTGGACGACCTGGCTGAAAGCCACTGGCCGGGAAGACCCCAAGAAGGTCTACACCGTGCAGGACGGCGTCATCCGCGTTTCCGGCGAGGGCCTCGGCTATCTGGCCACCGACAAGCCTTACAAGAACTACCATCTGATCGTCGAATACAAATGGGGCGAGAAACACGACGACTCGGGCAATGTCCGTAACGCGGGAATTCTGCTCCACGGCATCGGCCCGGATGGCGGCGCCAACGGCACTTGGATGACTTGCCTCGAATGCCAGCTTGCCCAAGGCTGCGAAGGCGATCTGATCGTCATCCGTGGCAAGGATGAAAATGGCAAGATCATCCCTGCGACCATCACCTGCGAAACCGAGATCGCATCGGATGGCAAGACGCGATGGAAAGCGGGCGGCAAGAAGGTCGTGTATTCCGGCCGGCAGTTCTGGTGGTCCAAGCACGAGCCGGGCTTCAAGGAAAAACTCGATACGCGCGGCAAGGACGATGTGGCCAGCCCGGTGGGGCAGTGGACGCGCGTCGAGTGCATCTGCAAAGACGATCGCGTGACGATCAAGATCAACGGCGTCACCGTCAACGAATGCTTCGATATGTTCCCACCTGCGGGGAAGATCCTGCTGCAGTGCGAAGGCGGCGAGATATACTACCGCGTGCTGGAACTGCATCCGTCGTGATTTTCGATTTGTGATTTGTGATTTCCGATTTGAGGAGCCATATGCAGCACCAAACGACTCGCCGCTCGTTCCTTAGGACCTCAGCCATCGTCGGCGGCGCAGCCCTCGCCTCGCCTCTCGCGGTCCATGCGGCCGGGAGCGACACTCTGAAGATCGGCCTCGTAGGCTGCGGTGGCCGGGGATCCGGCGCTGCCTCGCAGGCGCTGGCCGCCGACAAGAACGTCAAACTTGTCGCGATGGCGGATGCGTTCGAGGATCGCCTCGAGAGCAGCCTGGCGAACCTGCAGAAGAACGAGGCGACTGGCGCCAAGGTCGACGTGCCGGCCGCACGGCGGTTCGTCGGTTTCGACGCCTGCAAGCAGCTCATCGCCAGCGGCGTCGATGTCGTCCTGCTCGCCTCGCCCCCGCACTTCCGCCCGGCGCATCTGAAGCTGGCGGTGGATGCCGGCGTTCACGTCTTCGCCGAGAAGCCCGTCGCCGTCGATGCCCCCGGCGTGCGCGCGGTGCTCCAGACCTGCGAGGATGCGAAGAAGAAATCGCTCTCCATCGTCTCCGGCCTGTGCCTGCGATATTCCTATGGATTCCAGCAGCTCGTGAAGCGCATTCACGGCGGCGAGATCGGCGATGTGCTCTCGCTGGAGGCCAACGATTATCGCGGCGGCATCTGGGTCAAGCCGCGCCAGCCTGACTGGACCGACATGCACTGGCAGATGCGCAACTGGTACTACTTCACGTGGCTCTCGGGCGATTTCAACGTTGAGCAGCACGTGCATTTCCTCGACGTCTGCGCGTGGGTCATGAAAGACCAGTATCCCGTCCGCGCCGTTGGCCTGGGTGGGCGCAGCGCCCGCACCGGCCCGGAATACGGCAACATCTACGACCATCACTCGGTCGTGTACGAATACGAGAACGGCGCCAAGATCTACAGCAACTGCCGGCAGATTTCCGGCTGCCACGGGAACATGAGCGCGGCCGTCACCGGCAACAAGGGCAAGGCGTTGTTCGCAGAGCGCAAGGGTGGGCTGAAGATCACCGGCCAGCAGCTCTGGGTCTACGACGGAGCCGACAACAACATCTACCAGACCGAGCATGACGAGCTTTTCGCGGCCATTCGCAATGGCAAGCCGATCAACAACGGCGAGTACATGGCCCGGAGCACGATGCTCGCCATCATGGGCCGAATGGCGACGTACACGGGTCAGCTCATCACCTGGGAAATGGCGATGAACTCCAAGGAAGACCTCTCGCCGCCGAAGTATGAATGGGGCCCGCTCGCCACGCCGCCGATTGCCGTCCCCGGCACCACGAAGTTCATCTGACGATCAGGATTCCCCGCCCTTGCACCGATCTGCGACATGTGCTCGCGGTCCCGAGAGACGGCTTCTCCGCCCTTGCGGCCGATGCTGGACATGTGCTCGATGTTCTGCGAGACGCGTTCGCCGCCCTTCTTGCCGATGCTGGCCATGTGCTCGCGATTCTGCGAGATGCGCTCGCCGCCCCTTTTGCCGATGCTGGCCATGTACTCGCGATTGCGGCTGACCGCGGCGCCGCCCTTGGCGCGATTTCGCGCTGTTTCTCGGCATCCATGGAGGCAAAGCCGCGCGTTGAAGTCGTTGGTTTCTGCTCGTTTTCTGCCATGGCTCGCGTCCTTTCGATGGAAGGCGGCAGGCATCGTGCAATCATCGTGCCCTGTTGTATGGCTGCCCGATGGCACAGTGACGCCACCGCATTTCACGCGGCAGGCGGACGAAAAGACGTGACCGGCGACAGAAATTCACCGGGCGGCCTCATCCACGGCTGTTCCGCGGCCTTTGGGGGCTATCGCTTTCGGAAAGCAACGAGCGTGCCGACGACCATTCCGTGGATAGATGGCGGCCGGCGACGGCGGTATCATGTGCGCCGACAAACTCAGGAGGAACACTATGCAAGCATGCTCTCGTCGTGATTTCCTGAAGACGGCAACCGTCGGCGCAGCGGCGCTGGGAATGACGGCCGCCAGTTACGCTCGCATTCGCGGGGCCAATGAGCGGATCTCGCTGGGCATCATCGGCTGCGGCGACCGCGGCACCAATGCCCACATGACCGGCATCCACAAGTTCGACAAGGAGCAGAATGTCGAGGTTGTCGCGGTCTGCGATCCTTGGCGGCTGGCGCGAGAGCGGGCCGCGGCCTTGGCCAAGGAATGGTATGGGCGCGAGCCACGGCAGTTTGTCTCGCATCGCGATCTGCTGGCGATGGAAGAAGTCGATGCCGTCATGATCGCGTCATGCGACCACCACCATACGACCCATCTCGAAGCGGCCGCCAAGGCAAAGAAGGACGTCTACTGCGAGAAGCCCCTGGCCAAGAGCATGGAAGGGCTGAAGGCGGCGGTGGATGCGGTGAAGTCGGCCGGCGTGGTCGTGCAGATCGGCACGCAGCTTCGCAGCCTTCCGAGCTTCACCGGATGCCGTGAGCTATACAAGACCGGAATCCTCGGCACGGTCGGCCGGGTCGAGCAGTGCCGAAATGGGGCCAAGCCATACTGGTATGGCTACATCAAGGATGCCAAAGAACAGGATGTTGACTGGAAGGAGTTCCTGGGCGATCGGCCGATGCGGCCATTTGACGCGGTGCAGTTCTCCGGCTGGTATGGCTATCGCGATTTTTCCGATGGCCCGGTGCCCGGTTTCGCCAGCCACTTCATCGACCTGGTGCATTACATCACCGGCGCGACGTTTCCGACGAGTTGCGTGTGCATGGGCGGGACGTTTACATGGAAGGACAAGTACAACTTCACCTGCCCGGACCACGTGCAGGCGCTGTGGACGTATCCCCAGGGATTCATGGTCAGTTACAGCAGCAACCTGGGCAACAGCGCCGGCAACAGCTTCAAGATCTTCGGCGACCAGGGCACGCTGGATATGGTCAACTGGACCGCGCCGATGCTCAGCGCCGAAGGCGGCAGCAAGAACCGCGGCGTCATCCGTGGGACCAAGCCCGTGGCCGACGTGCCGCACGATGACCACTTCCTCGATTGGCTCAAATGCCTGCGAACGCGCCAGACGCCCAATGCGTCGATCGATGCGGGATACCAGCACGCGGTGGCGGTCGTGATGGCGGTGAAGGCGATGGATAGCGGGAAGAGGCAGGTGTACGACACGGCGAAAAGGGAGATTGTGGAGGGGTAGCATTCTTATTCTTGTCAGTGGTCCGTTGCCCGTGGTCAGTGGTTGGGTCCGTGGTCCGTTGGTCAGTGGGCGCGCGGATTTCGGACTCTTCGGCTCGCAACTGACCAGCGGACCAATGACCCGTCCACGGACCACGGACCACGGACAACTGACGAGTATTGCCTGTTGTAGTGAGCGGATGAGGCGGTATATCAGCGAAGGGGGACAAGGAGAAGGTCATGTCGCTTGACGAGAGTTGACGCGAGTTATTGACGCGGGCGGCCGTAGCGGGAGTGGGAATCATGGCGAGCCCAGCTCTTGCGGCCGCCAAAGCTCCGTTGGCCGCCTACCAGATCGGGTGTTACACCCGACCTTTTGACCAGTATGAGCTGCCCGTGGCGCTGGATGCCATCGCCGAGGCGGGCTATCGGCACGTCGGGCTGATGACGATCAAGTCCAAGACTCGGCTGGTGATCTCGATTGCGACCAACGTCGATGAAGCCAAAGATGTCGGCGAGCAATGCCGCAAGCGCGGGCTGAAGATCGCGTCGGTGTACGCCGGCGACATTCCGGTTGCCAAGTCGATTGAGGCGGGCATCGAAGGGCTACGCAAGCTGATCGACAACTGCGCGGCTGCCGGCGCAGCGAATCTCATGATGGGCGGGGCGGGCGATGCCAAGCTGTACGATGCCTATCTGAAGGCGATCCGTGAATGCAGCGCGTATGCCTCGGAGAAGAAAGTGGGCATCAGCATGAAGCCGCACGGCGGGCTGAATGCAACTGGGCCGCAGTGCCGCAAGGCCATCGAGACGGTGGGGCAGGCCAATTTCCGCATCTGGTATGACCCGGGAAACATCTTCTACTACTCGGATGGCAAGCTCGATCCGGTGGATGACGCGCCGACGGTGGATGGGCTGGTCGTGGGCATGTCGGTGAAGGACTACAAACAACCGAAAAACGTCAACGTGACGCCGGGAACGGGGCAGGTGGATTTCGCCAAGGTGATGGCGAGGCTCAGGCGGGGCGGGTTCGTCGGCGGCCCGTTGATCGTCGAGACGCTGGCCAGCGGCGATGTGAAACAGACAGTGGGGGAGGCGAAAAAGGCCCGGGCATTTCTGGAGGAACTCGTCAAATGAGAATCCTGGCGACTATTCTCGGCCTGGTCCTGTGGGAGAACGCCATGCAACACGCGATGTCGGCGGAGTTGGTGGGGGGCGTGGCGGCGGTGGAGATCACGCCGCCGCTGAAATATCGCATGGCGGGGTATTTCAGCGAGCGGCCGGCGACGGCGGTTCACGATCCGCTCTATGCCAAGGCGCTGGTGCTCAAACAGGGCGAGGTCCGGGCGGCGTTGGTGTTCTGCGATCTCCTGGGAGTGACGCTGGACGTGTCATCGCACGCCCGGGCGGAAGCCGGCGCAAGACCGGCATTCCGGCCGAGAATATCCTCATCGCGGCGACGCACTCGCACACCGGCCCGCTCTATCACGATGCGTTGCGGCAGTATCTGCACGAGCGGGCCGTGGCGGAAAAAGGCAAGGACGAGCTTGAGACGGTGGACTATGCTTCGGAGCTCACGGCGAAGATCGTGAAGGCGATCGGCGACGCCGATACGGCGGCCAAGCCCGTGCAACTCAGCGCGGCGGCTGTGGATCAGCTCGGCGTCGCGTTCAACCGGCGCTTTCACATGAAGGATGGCACGGTGCGGTTCAACCCGGGGGTGCTGAATGCAGAGATCGTCCGGCCGGCCGGGCCGATCGATCCCAAGCTGGGGATCATCGCGATCCACGATCCCGGAGCGGCATTGCCCAAGGCGATCATGGCGAGTTTCGCGCTGCACCTGGATACGACCGGCGGCACACAATATTCGGCCGACTATCCCTTCTATATCCAGCAGTCCCTTCGCGCCGCGCTATCACCCGACATGACCCTGCTCTGGGGCACGGGAACGTGCGGCGACATCAACCATATCGACGTCAGCAGTAAAGAGCGAAAGACGGCGCAGCAGATCGGGGAAGCGCTGGCCGAAACGATCAAGACATCACTGCCACGCACCAAAAGGATCGACCGGCCGAATCTCGCGATGCGCAGCAAGACCGTGCGCGTGCCCCTGCAGCGATATTCGGCCGATCAGCTCGCATGGGCAACGTCGGCCATGGCGGATGTGGGCACGAGCAAGCTCCCGTTCCTGAAACAGGTGGAGGCGTACAAGATTCTGTCGCTGAAGCTGCGAGGCGGCGACACGATCGCCCTGGAAGTGCAGGTGTTGCGGCTGAGCGATAATGTGGCGATCGTGGGACTGCCGGGAGAAATCTTCGTCGAGCTTGGTTTGGCGATCAAGCGGGCCTCGCCCTTCGCGACCACGCTCGTCGTCGAGCTGTGCAACGACTGCCCCGACTACATCCCAACCAAGAAAGGATTCGAGGAGGGGAGCTACGAGATCGTCAACTCGCGTGTCGCGGCCGGCGGAGGCGAGGCGATGGTGGAAGCGGCGACGGAGCTGCTCAAGGCGCTGAAGCCGTAAGAACGACCACGACCACGAAAACACGAAGTCACGAAGGGCGGGCTGTCAGTAGTCCGTTGTTCGTTGTCAGTGGTTGGGTCCGTTGTTCCTTGGTCAGTGGATCGACCACTCGGGTATTGAGACTCGGGGAGGCTCTCGCAACTGACCAAGGGACCATTGACCCGTCCACGGACCACGGACCACGGACAACGGACGAGTGTTCACCTATCCGCCGCCAGTACCTCGATCATCTTCTCCGCCCGCGCCCCCTGCCCCGCGCTGTCCCACACAACCAGCGTCACCCGATACTTCCCCGGCCGCTCATACATGTGCTTGACCTCCCCGGCCGTCTCGGCAATGCCATGCCCCAAATCCCAGAGCCGCTCCACGATCTTCGCCGCGCCGGCCGACGTGCAGCGGAACGTGACGGGCTCGCCCGCACGGATCACCTGCGGCAGTTGAAAAGCCGCCTGGGGCAGCGCGCTGGCAAACGCCTTGGGCGGCGGCAGCTCATTGCCCCGGTTGCCCTCCACCGTGCAGTCGGCGAACTCCAGCGCGGTGTACTGGCCTGGCGGCGTCATGGCCGGTCCGCCATTGCCGCTGATCGCGCAGCGCAGCAGGCGGATGCCGTCCACATTTCGGCCGCCGAGCTGCATCCCGATCCCGCCGTTGTTGCGGATCGCGCAGTCCTCCAACACCATTGACTGGCAATCGCCGTTCGTGCGGAAGCCGTGCCCGGAATCTCCCTTGTAGCGGGCGAGCTCGTGGCCGCGAACTGCCGACTCAAAGGTGCAACGGTAGAAGTAATGATGGGCGATGCCGCCTTTCTCGCCCTGGAGCTGCGCACCCCATTGAACGCAGTCGCTCACGGTGTTGTAGCCCCAGTAGACGTTGTTCTTGACCCGAGTGTTGGACACCGACAACCCGATGTGCGATCCCTTCTTCACGACATTGTCGGTTACAACCACGTCGCGCGCGATGATCTCGATGCCCAGGAACTTGAGCGTGCCGTCGTCGGCGCCAATGACGTTGCGGCGAACCGCGGAGCGATCTCCGCCATCGACGCTGAGCCAGTGGTCGATCACGTTGTCCTCGATCAGCGAGCGCGGGCACCCGCCCCAGATCTCGATGCCCAGTCCCTCGCCGCCCGAGCCGCTCACCTGGTTGTTGCGGATGGTCAACTCGGCCGAATGATCGCCGAAAATCCCGCCCCGGCCGGTGGTCTTGATGACGTTCCGCTCGACCACGTTTCGCACGCTTCCCCAGGCTAGGCGAATGCCCCCGCCATACTCAGCGCCGAGCCCGATCTTCTCGATGCGGCAGTCGCGGATGGCGCTGTCGGTGACGCCGCGCTCCATCGTGGGATTCTGGCCATTGAAGAGGATCCCATGCGGCCCCCACGTCTTGCTCTTGACCAGGTTGCAGACGGTCAGGTGATGCAGGGCGAGCCGCTGCGAATCACTGGCCGAGATTCCCTGCTGCACCAGCGGATTGTCTTGGCCATCGATGGTCAGTTGCGCCAGTTCCACGTCCTGGCAGCCGGCGATGCTCACCATCACCGACGGCCGCGAACCCCGATAGACCAGACGGGTCTTGTCCATCCCGGCGCCGATGACCTTCACCTGCGATTTCGGCCGCAGCGGCTCGGTCAACTCATAGACACCCTCCGAGAGTCGGACAGTGTCGCCCGGCGCGGCCTGCTGAATCGCCGCGGCGAGGGCCGGGGAGTCGAAGCCCCTTGGCTCGATCGTCCCGGCCGACAATGCGCCACCGAAAAACAGAATCGCCAGGACCGTACTGAGGCGAACCGACGGCATGAATATGCTCCTTTGACGGCGAGTACGCCACGCATGAGCCAGCCGCGTAGCGGCGCCAGACGATAGCCCACGTCGCGAGACCTGGGGATCCTTCATCCCTCTGTCAAAACCCCAGGTCTTCGCCTTCATGGAAGACCACCCCGATCTGCTCCGCGCCCCCGCGGCGGCCGTTGTACCAGAGCAGCCACTTCCTGCCGTCGAAGATGGCGAAGGGCTTGTAGCACGCGTCCTGGTCCCACTTGTTCAGCCCCGGCCGGATGATTGGGTTGTCTTTGAGTCGCTGCCAATCGCCAATTCCATCGCGGCTGCGGGTGATGCCGATCTGCGCGTGGTCGGTGTCGCGAAAGCCGATGTAGAACATGAGGAACCACTCGCCGCGCTTCTCCACTTGGGCGGCCGTCACCTTGTGCTTCTCCCATGGTATCGACGGGTCCGACTTGAAGACGGGATTGCCGGCGTGCTTCGTCCATGCAAGCCCGTCGGGGCTGGTGGCGTAGCCGATGGCATCCGGCTCGTATTGCTCGCCGCCTGAATACCACATGCGATAGAGCTTCGCCGGCTCATCCCAGATGACGTGCGGGCACATCACAGCCACTTTCTCCCAAGGCGCTCCGGCGAGACCACAGGCTTGTCGCTCATTCGCTTCCAGGTGATGCCATCGGCGCTGGTGGCATAGCCGATCCACGAATGGCCCTTGGCCTGGCCCGTGTACCACATGCGATAGCCGTCGGCGCGCTTGACGACCACCGGGCGGTTCATGTCATCTTCCCAGCCGGTCTTCGCGGGAGAGAGCACGATTTGAGGTTCATTCCAGTGGATCCCATCCGTGCTCTCGACCAGAGCGACGCTCTTTTTGGGCCGCCATGAAAAGAACATGCGGTAGCGGTCGTTGTCGCGGAGCACGGAGATGTCGAAGCACGTTCCGAGCTTGCCTCCCAGTACGGGGTTGTTCTCATATTTGGCCCATCCGGCGCTCGTTTCCATGCGGGCCTCCTGTGTCGCGGTCTGTAAGGCTGCCTTGGGCGGAAGAACCGCGGTCAGGCGCGAGGGCGTTTCCACGGCGGCGATTTCCTTCCCATCCGCCAAAATGCGCAGGCCCTTTCCCTTGCCGTATCGCTGCCCGGTCCGGTCGTACACAATCGTGACCCATCGCCCGTGATATCGCACGTGATCGAGACAGAAGTAATCCCAGCCGGCCGGCACGAGCGGATTGACCTCGATCGTGTCATCAGCGCGGGGCGCAGGCCGATCAGGCCGGTAATGACCAGATCGCAGTATGTCGAGTGGTTGTAGTCCTTGCCTCGTTCTTCGCCGCCCTTGCCCGTGTCCCATGTGCCGTTCTTCCAGCTCTTCAGTCGCGTGCGCGAGATCCAGTCGCCGGTCATGGGATTGAGGTTCTCATCGATCCACGGAACGATGGTCCCATCCTCCCGCCTGAGGCGATGCGATTTCGTGTAGGTCTTCAGCAGGTCGAAATAGTCGGCCGCGCTGACCACGTCCTGCTTGTAGTTGGTGAGCAGATTCGCCATCGCCGTAAGCGTCACCGCCGTCGAGTACGGCCAGCTCGGGCCGTTCCATTGACACTCGTGGCCTTCGTATGAGACCGCGAATTTCGGATGACGCTGCTCCGCGGTCGTCGGGCCAAACGGGGCGTGAAAACCCTTGGGATCTTCCACCTGACCCCAAGCGGCCGACTTGTCCGCATCCGGGAGGTTGAAGTACCACGGAGTGAGCCCATGCTCCTCGCGCACGTCGGCCTTGGCGCCTTCAGTGCCGTCCTTGCCGCGGGACATCACCTTGAAGAACTGCGCCGATCCATCCCACAGCTTCTCCTGCGCGAGCTGCTTGATCCTGGCCGCCTTTTCGCGATAGGTCGTGGCGACGTCAGTCTTGCCCGCCATCGTGGCGATGTTGGCGATGGCCAGCGCGTCGCCGTACATATAGCTGTTGATAGTCGCGCGATAGCCGCTGCCGCCGATCGAGACTTCCATGCCATCGCGGTCGTCGATCTGCCAGAACAGGCCGTTCTTGTCGAGATGCGTCTTCTCCCACGCCTCGTAGTTCTTGACGAGGTCATCCAGCAGGCCCACGGCCAGCGCCGCTTCGCTCGTGACGAGATAACGCGACCAGATTGCATCGGCCGCCCAGAAGCTGTATCGCCGTGGGTCGCCGCCGCGGCGGAACCAGAAGGCGGAGTAATCGTTGACGAATCGCGGATCGGCGAGCCACCGGCCCTCGTACAGGTGATGTCCGGCCGCGCAACTGATCGTGTTGTGCTTGCCGGCCCAAGACACCTGCGGCAGGAATTCGGTGATGACAAACCCATCCGGCGTCTGCTTGATGTGCTTGCGATAGGTCCACCAGCGAAAATAGTAGATCTCCTCAATCTCCTTGTCGGGACAGTCCAGCAGCGGCGCGTTGTCCTTGAGGAAATCCCACGCTTGCGCGTTGGGTATGAACTGCCCGTAAAGCTCGCGATCGTTCTTGTTGAACGTCTCGATGTAATGCCTGTAGTCATCGGACTTGAGTACTCGAGGCGGAGCAGTGGCCAGTTGCGCTTTGGCCGCGTTTGCCATGATTGCCAACCAGCTCATGATCATCGCCGCTAAGATTGCCAGGCTCAAATGGCCTCCTGTTTACCCCATTATGCTCTGGCGACGCGCGAGAATAAACCAGGCGGATCCCCAACAGCGGGTGCGGGCCCGATGATGGGCCGCAGTATCACGACATCGGCGCGCGGCAGATGCCCAGCCGCCTGTCGAACTGCCTTCCCTACAGCGATTTCAACGCGGCCTGCAGGTTGGGGAAGAACCGCATCACCGCGCCGTGCAGGGCCGGGGATTTGCTGCGCAAATCGCCCTCCTCGATGGGGCCGTCGCCATCCTGGCCCTGGAAGCTGCGCAGCTCGCGCAGCACGTCCTCACGGCTCCAGCGCCGCCGCAGGCGCACGTCGGCGGGATCGACGCCGGCGGCCGAGAGCGCTTCGTTGTAGCTCCCGAAATGCCGTATGGCCGCCACGAGCAGGCCCGAATCCTCGCGCTGCACCGTGCCGCTATTAAGCCCCTGATGCCGGCGCGATCGCTCCTGCAGGCGCGCGACGATCTCATCGCGGCTCCATTTGCGATAGCGATGGACCTTGGCGGGATTCAGCCCTGCGCCGCGCAAGGCGTTCTCCCACGAGCCGAACAGCCGCTCCTGCAATGCGGCGAACGCCGCCTTCTTCAGCTCGTCCTTGCGGCGCATGACCGCCGACCAGTGCAGCTCCTCGTCGCGCTCGCGCGCCTCCTTGATCATTTTGATGATGATGGCCTTGGTCCATCGCGGCCGGCGCGCCACATCTTCGTAGCCGATGTGCGCCTCCTCCACCGCCCGGCGATATGAGCCGAAGTGGTAGATGGCCGCCGCCAGAAGCGACGGCTGCGCCTTGGCCAGGCGATTGTACGACAGGTCCTTCCCTTGGCGGTGCATTTTCGCCAGGGCGTCAACCACGCCCGCGTTGTCCCAGTGTTTCTTCATATGCGTAATCCACCGGTACAAGTATACCAGAATTTGTCATTGTTGCGACAATGTTGCCGGCGGAAGTAGCACAATTCCTCAACACGCTGTTACAATGGGACTTATGAGCGGCAGTCGCCGTCACAAACGCCAGAAGGATTTGACTGACCGTCTGCTCGCCGGAGACGTCGAGGATGATATCCCGACTCAGCAGCGGTTTGGCCAGCGATCAACCGGCGCCCAGCAGCGCAGGATGCAGCGCACGGCGCTGCTCGCGCGGCGGAACAGGCCGCCTCCGGCGACATCGCTTCGCTGCCCGTCGGGCAGGTGGTGCAGGTGTATTCGCTGTTCTACGACGTGGAGTACGAAGGCATCGTGCGGCTGTGCGTCGTGCGCAAGACCCTGGGCAAGCTGACCGAGGGCAACATCATCGTCGGCGATTTCGTACACTTTCGCGAGACCGGCCGCACCGACGAGCAGGGCCGCCCCGAGGCGGTTATCGAGCGGCTCCTGCCCCGGCAGACGGTGCTTCGGCGCGCCGAGAGTTTCAAGAGCGTCGAGCCGCAGCCGATTGTCGCCAACGCGCGCCAGGTGCTCATCGTGGCCAGCCTGATCGAGCCCGACGTGCGCTGGGGGCTGATCGACCGCATGATCGTCGCGGCGCGCAGCGGCGGCCTGGAGCCGATCATCTGCCTCAACAAGGTCGATCTGGCCCAGTCCTCCGCGCATGCCTCCGCCCAGTATGAGGAGGCCCGGCGCGTGCTGGAGCACTACGAGTCGCTGGGGATCCAGTTGCTGCAAACCAGCGCCGCCGAGAAAATCGGGCTGGATGCGCTGCTCGCCGTGCTTCGCGCCAACAGCACGGTCCTGGCCGGCCACAGCGGAGTCGGCAAGAGCAGCCTCATTCGCTCGATCCAACCCCAGTTCAGCATCCGCATCGGCGCGATCTCGGGCTATACCGGCAAAGGCATTCACACGACGACCTCGGCGCGGCGTTACAACCTGGATTTCGGCGGGCACGTGATCGACACCCCCGGCATCAAGGCCTTTGGCCTGTGGGGCATCACGCGCGAAAACCTGGCGGATTACTTCCCCGATGTCGAGGCGGGCACGGCGCCCGCCTGGCGGGGCGAGAGCTATCAGCGCATCATGGAATCGCTGCCAGGTGAGAGTACGCCCCCTGTGGCGCCTTGAACGTCCTTGAACGTTTGCGCGCAACCGGTATGCTTATGTTCGGCGATGCGGCCATGGGAACCAGGCCGAGAGGAGATGTAATGGCAGGTCTTTCGATTACGCGGCGGCGCAAGGCTTGGATGAAGGGCGTGGCGTACGGGGCGAGCGGCAAGGGCAAGAGCCGGCTGATGCTCCCCAAGCTCGTCGAGATCTTCCAGCGTGGCTTGCTCTTCGGGAAGATGCACGCGGAGACGCCCTACGTGCGAGCGGTGGTCGAGCAGGAATGCCGGCGACACGCTCCGCGCCGGTCGGCGACCATGACCTCGCGCCGGCATGGCATCCGGGGCGAGGGCCTGGGGCCACGCCCGCGGCGGGCCGGCTGGAACCCCCGATAATTCCTGGGAGCTTCGCGCCCATCGTGCGCATCACGATGCCCTCACCGGCCGGTCGAGAATACGATCCGCGCCACGGCGAACTGCCATGCCGCTGGAGGGGTGCTGGCGATGAACCAGTCCATCGACGACGGGCGGCCGGTGAGCGTCTGAGATCCGCAAGCTGGAACACACGAAATTGCAGTCCGGCGCTACGGTCATTTGCCTGGTAGAACGGTGATGCAGTAGCCGCTGATAGACCTCTATTCCTCTGGTATTGCGAAGCCATAGGACACGATACTCACGGTCCTGGCTTCCGATATCCGCGTCAGGAGGGAGACGCTTCTGCTGTCCACCTGATAAAGCCCGCCGTATGCCACCACCACGATGTCTGCACCGATTTTGGCAGCAAATGCGTCGCAGTATTTGAGCCCCTCCACCAAACCGTCGAAATCGTCGAAGGCCGGCTTGTTGGAAAACCGCGCCACCGTCCGCTCGGCGTCCCTGGTTGCCTCTGCCATAGAGATCGTCTCTATGGCGTCACCGCGCCATTGGGGCCAAGGCACAATCATCGAGTTACCGGCGGTGCAGGTGACTGCATTTGAGAAGAGAGATTCAAGATATGCGCTATAGCCGCGAAAATCGCCGTGGAAACGTTCAATGTAGAGCACAACCGGGCGTTGTCCATTTGTCGGCGGCAGCGACCGTAACGCGGCCGGCGCCGTGTGGGGCGAATTGCTCGGCTGGTGCGAGCACCCGACACTAACCACCATCGCAAGAGAGACAGCACATATCGCGCGAGTCATCAGAGTCCCTTCTTTCGCCGCGAGAGATCCCACATCGCTTATTGCAGGTCCTTCCGCTTCTTCTCCCGCTCCAGTCGCTTCACCTGCTTGTCAAAGTCGCTTACCGGATTCTGCGCCTTAAACCGCCGGCGCTTGGCGTCGAACAGGTCGAACTGTTTTTCGGCCAATTCCTTCGCCAGCTCGTGCGACACTTTCCCGGCATCCTTGAGGATTTCCCGGTCATTGAGAGTGAGGAAGTCGTTGAGCTTCCGCGCCCAATCGCCCATGTGCATCGGCTTGCGCTGCTGCGCCTGCAATTCGGCGAACGAGAGATACTGATCCACGATCAGATTGAGCTGCTTCAATTCCGGCTCGGCCAGGTAGTTCTTGGCGATGGCGACATCGCTCTTGCGGATCGGCCCATCAGGCGCGTTCTTCCACGTTGTCAGCCCCATGTTGGGGTTCTCGCGCTGGCTCGCTCTACGATCAGCTCCGCGGCCGTGTGCTTGTGAATGGCGTAATGGAACTTGTTCTGCACCGTGGCGAAGAAGCCGCGCGTGATCTCCGCGTTCTCGTCGTAGTCGATGCTCGTGGCGTAGATGTCGGTCACCTTCTGGTAGAACATCCGTTCCGACGCGCGGATGGCCCGAACGCGCTCCAGCAGCTCATCGAAATACCGATTACCCGCGCCACCCTCCATCAGCCTCTTGTTGTCCAGCGCGAAGCCTTTCACCAGGTAATCGCGAAGGCGCTGCGTGGCCCAGATGCGGAACTGAGTGCCGCGGTGGGATTTGACGCGGTAGCCGACGGAGATGATGACGTCGAGGTCATAGTGCGCCACCTTGCGGCTGACGTTGCGCTGGCCCTCGCTTTGAACTATTAAGTAATCCTTAATAGTTCCCTCTTCGCGCAACTCTCCTTCTTCAAAGACGTTGTGAATATGGATGTTGATGTTGGGAACAGTCGTTTGGAACAGATCGGCCATTCTGCTTCTGGCTCAGCCAGACCGTTTCCCCTTCCAGCCGAACCTCGATCTGCGTCTTCCTGTCCTCTGTCTGATACAGCAAGATGTCCGACGGCGAACCCGGCTGTTCCTTTTCTGGCAGGTTGCTCATGGCGATTCCTCTTCGCCTGTATTGTACCTAACGGAACCCTGAAATGGAAGAGGCGCGCGCGGTTCGTCTGAAGCGGAAGCGTCAGCGCCCGCCCTGAAGTGTGAGCGGGCGCTGACGGCTCCGCTTCAGATGAGTTTGCAGAGAATCTCGCACCCCTGCACGATCTTCTCATCCGTCGTGGCATAGCTGATGCGGAAGTGCGTGTCGCGCTCCGAGAACACATTCCCCGGTATGATCAGCACGTTGTTCTCGATCGCCTTGGCGCAGAACTCACTGGCCGTTGTCCCCGCCGGCGCCTTGGGGAAGATGTAGAACGCGCCCTGCGGCTTGACGATGTCGAACTTCCTGCCCAGCCCCTCGAAGACCAGGTTGCGCTTGTGCTTGTAAGCGGCCGCCGCGCTGTTCATCGGCACATCCATCGCCCGCAGCGCCGCGATCTGAAGCGGCGAAGGCGCACAGACAAATGTGTACTGCTGTAGCTTGGTCATCTGGGCGATGATCGCCTCGGGCCCGGCCGCGTAGCCCAGCCGCCAGCCGGTCATCCCGTGCGATTTGGAGAAGCCGCGCAGGATGATCGTATTCGCGTAGAGCTTCCCGGGCGAGAGCAGCCCGCCCTCGGTGTCGTAGAGAAACGGCTCGTAGATCTCATCCGAGATGATGAGCAGCCCGTGTTTCTTCGCCACATCGACGGCCGCCCGCACCTCGCTCTCGGTCATGACCATCCCCGTGGGGTTGCACGGGGAATTGAGCATCAGCAGCTTAGTCCGCGGGGTGATGGCCTTCTCGACACGATCCGGATGAAAGCGGAAATCCGGGTACGTGTCCACCGCCACGCACTTGCCGCCGACGAGGGTCAGCAGGTGCTTGTACATCACGAAATACGGATCGAAGACGATCGCTTCGTCGCCGGGGTTGATCGTCGAGAGGATTGCGAGAAACAGCCCGCCTGACACGCCCGAGGTAATCAGGACCTCGCCCACATCCCGCCCCATGATGGCCGATAGCTCCGAACGCAGGCGCTGGCGCAGCGGCGCGATGCCCTGGGTCTGAGTGTAGCTGTTCTTGCCCGCGCGGATCGCTTCGATGGCCGATTCCTTGCAGGGAATGGGCACGTCGAAATCCGGCTGCCCGATCGAAAAGTTAATCGGGTCCTTCATCTTCGCGGCGAGGTCAAAGACCTTGCGGATGCCCGAGGCATCCACGCCCAGCGCACGCTGCGAGATGAATTCGGCGGGAGCTGCGCATCGTCGGCCCTCCGAAAGCAGCTTACTTCTTGCCCTTGGCGGCCGGCGCTTTGGCGGCGGCGGCCGGTGCGGCGGCGGCAGCGCCTTTGGCGGCGCCGCAGCGCCCTTGGCGGCCGGTGCGGCGGCAGCGCCCGCGGCCGGCGCAGCACCCGCAACGGGTGCGCCTGCCACGGCTGCGGCCTCGGCGCCCTCGGCCGGCGCTTCCTTCGGCGCCTTGGCGATCACCACCTTGCGGTGTGCCACCTTCGGCAGGCCAAACACGCTCTTGGACTCATCCCACTTCTCCTCTTCCTTCAGCTTGTCCAGACGCTCGGCCCGGTTCAGGACATTCCGATGCCGAATGAGTGCGTTGGCCGCTTTCAGGCTCCGATCCAAAGACATAAAACCACCTCGTAAATTCCACTTGATCGCTTGCTTCAGCTTTCCCGGCTGAAGGGGGAAAAATAATACAGTGGCAGGGGCGCTTTTGACAACAGCACTCGAATTGTATTTGATGATGTCGGCCCATTTGACCCACGTCCCCGCGACAACTATCCTTTCTCGCATTCCCCGGGCAAAGACCCCCGGCTTCACTCCGGCGAACGTATTGATCTCACTGGTAGAGAACAGGAGCTTTCCGTGGCGGACGCCCACGAGTACGAGAAGAAAGAGAAATGCGGGCTTTTTGGCGTGTGGGGCACCAAGGACGCAGCGCAACTCTGCTACCAGGGACTCTTTGCGCAGCAGCATCGCGGGCAGGAGTCGGCCGGCATCGCCGTCACCAATGGCAAGACCATCCCCTGGCATACCGGCATGGGGCTGGTGAGCCAGGTCTTCTCCCAGCGGCTCCTGAACGAGCAACTCGTCGGCCACGCGGGCATCGGCCACGTAAGGTACTCCACGACCGGCGACAGTAAGCTGGCCAACGCGCAACCGCTCGTCCGCGAGTATCTGCTTGGGCCGGTCGCGGTGGCGCACAACGGAAACCTGATTAACGCCGGGCTCCTCCGTCGCGAATATGAGGAGCACGGCCATATTTTCCAGAGCACGACCGACACCGAAATCATCGTTCACCTCCTGGCCAAGCCCTCACACATGGACAAGGCCGACCCCCTGCCCCATGTCCTGAAACACCTGCAGGGCGCGTTCAGCCTCGTCTTCCTCTTTCCCAACCGGCTGGAGGCCTGCCGCGATCCCTGGGGCATCCGGCCATTGTCGCTGGGCCGCACGGTCGGCGGCCAATACTGCGTCGCCAGCGAGACCTGCGCCTTCGACCAGATCGGCGCGGAGTTCATCCGCGAGATCGAGCCGGCCGAGATCGTCCGCATCGACGACAATGGCGTGAGCAGCCGATTCTTCGACAAGCCCGCGCCGGAACTGGCGCACTGCGTCTTCGAGCATGTCTATTTCGCCAGTCCGGCGAGCACGCTGTTCAGCCAGAACGTTCACCTGGTGCGCGAATCCTTCGGCCGGCAACTCGCCAGGGAATCGCCGGTGGAGGCCGACTTCGTGATGCCGATGCCCGACTCCGGCGCAGCGCCGCGCTCGGCTTCGCCAAGGAATCGAAGATTCCGTTCGAGGAAGGCATCGTTCCCAATCGCTTCGTCGGGCGCACGTTCATCCTGCCCGACCAGGCGCAGCGCGACCGCGCCGTCGCCATGAAGCTCAACATCATCCCCGACGTCGTGAGGGGCCGGCGCATCGTGATCGTGGAAGACTCCATCGTGCGCGGCACGACCACGCGCTCCAAGATGTGCGCCATCCGCCGCGCCGGCGCTCGCGAAATCCACCTGCGCGTCTCCTGTCCGCCCATTCGCCATCCATGCTTCTACGGGATCGACTTTCCCACCAGGGAGGAACTCATCGCCCACAACCGCACGGTCGAGGGAGTCGGCAGGTTCCTCGAGGTGGATTCGCTGGCTTATCTGTCGATGGATGGGATGCTCTCCTGCCTGAAGCTCTCCAGCGATCGCTACTGCACGGCCTGCTGGAGCGGCCGCTACAGGGTGCCCGTTGACCAGCCCATCAGCAAGTTCAGCTTCGAGCGCGACCAGTTGAAGATGTTCTGACTATCTGAAGCGGAAGCGTCAGCGCCCGCCCTGAAATGGAGCGGGCGCGGACGCTTCCGCTTCAGACATTTCGGGTTGCTGTGGGTGTCGCGATGGACGCGAGCGTCAGCGATCCCTGACAGAGTCGCCCCGAACCAACCGAGCAAAGTTGAAGATCCTCACGACGTCCCCCTGCGGTCCGTGGCCGTGCGGGAAGTCGGCGGGATCGCCGCTCTTGGGATCGCTGCGCTGGCGCCGGCGCCGTGGACATCGAGCAGCCGAGCCTCCCCTCGGCCGGGCGGGAACTGCATCCAGCCAGTTGCCCGGCCGAAGGCGATGTAGACGGCCGCAGTTCCCTGGCGATCGGGTGGGCCGTCGAGGTGCGTGGTGCTGGTCCAGAAGAAGGGCCAGTCGCCATCGGGAAGGGCTGAGGTCCGGAAGATCGGGTCGATGGCGGGCGAATGCGTCGTGGCCGGCGCTCGCGTGTAGTCGACGATGCTGTGCAGCTCCTTGGCATTGGGCAGGCGCCAGTCGTTGTGGCCCAGATAGTTCTCGCGATTCCTGGCCGCAACCCACGCCAGCGACTGCTCCCAGTTCATAGCCTTGCCGCTGTCCGCCTTGGACCACATCAGGCCCGTTGCGCGATCGGTGATCGTGCCGTCGCGGTTATCCGCAAAGTCGTTCCTGCCATAGAGCGGATTACCGCGCACGTAGCGGACGTAAAGCCTGTGCGCCGTTGGGCCGCCGGGCCCGGGCCGGACCTTGGGATACCCCTTGATCCGGCCATCGGCGAAGTTCACGCCGAAGACGGTGGGGTTGCCGTTCATCGTCGTGGAGACATACGGAGTGGCCGACCAGTCCTGGCAGTCGATGGCTCGCTCGCCTCTGGATTCATTGCCGTAGACGAATTCGAAGAATTTGGCGTCGAGAAAGGGCGCGGAAAGCTGAACCGATCGATGAAAGCCACCGCTGAAGTTGATGAGCGAGTAAAGCTCCTTGATCGTCGGCATCCGCCAGTCGCTGCGGCTGCCCACGCGGCAGGCGGCCGCGCCGACGACGGCGGCGTCGAACGTTAGTTTCTCACCACGCGCCTGGACCCAGATCAGCCCGGTGTTGAGATCGCTGACCGTGCCATCGCCGTTGTCCCTATAGCCCGGCTTGACGCCGGGGAACTGGGCGTCCTGGCCATGAAATGGCTCGCCCGCCCTTGGCGGGCGAATCTCGCCAAGATCGTCATAGCAGCGAGTCTGGCCCGTGCCGACGATGACATAGGTCCGCTGCGTGGCGGGCGAAGCCGCCCAGACGGCGCTGGGCACGATCAGGAAAATGGCGAATAGAGATTTCATGAAGGCTCCAAGGCAAGTCTATTGCCGCCACGTCTGAAGCGGAAGCGTCAGCGCCCGCTCAAGCCTTGAGCGGGCGCTGACGCTTGGCGCTTCAGACGCTGCACATTTGCCCCGTGCGCGGCTACGATAACACGATGCCCCTGAAAGTCCTGCTTGCCAATCCCCGCGGTTTCTGCGCCGGCGTGAACATGGCGATCGAATGCGTCGATCGCGTCCTGGATCTGCTTGGCCCGCCCGCCTTCGTCTTTCACGAGATCGTTCACAACAAGCATGTGGTGGAGGATTTTCGTCGTCGCGGCGTCACCTTTGTGAACGACATCGAAGAAGTGCCCCAAGGCGCTGTCCTGATTTACAGCGCGCACGGCATTTCGCCGGATATACGACAGGCGGCCCGTCGTCGGCAGCTCATCGAGATCGACGCCACGTGCCCGCTGGTGACCAAGGTGCATCTGGAGGTGCTGCGCTTTGCGCGGAACGGCTATACCATCATTTTCATCGGCCACCGGTTGCACGACGAGGCGATCGGCACGGTAGGGGAGGCGACAAAGTCGATCATCGTCGTGGAAAGCGCCGAAGACGTGGCGGCGCTGAATCTGCCGGCCGGCGCCAAGGTTGCCTATGTGACGCAAACCACGCTAAGCCTCCACGAGGCCGCCCGCATCGTCGATGCGCTGCGCCAGCGCTGGCCGACCATCGCCAGCCCCAACAAGGAGGATGTGTGCTACGCGACAACCAACCGGCAGAGCGTCGTGCGGGCGCTGTCGCAGGAGGTGGATGTCGTGCTGGTGGTTGGCAGCCGCAACAGCTCCAACTCGCGGCGGCTGGTGGAAGCGGCCGAATCGTGCGGGAAACCCGGATATCTGGTCGACGATGCCTCGGAGTTGGACCCGCTCTGGCTGGCGGGCAAGCAGTCGGTCCTGGTAACAGCGGGGGCATCAGCGCCCGAGCACCTCGTGCAGGGATTGCTGGAGCGGTTGCAGCGGGATTTCGCCGCCGAAGTCGAAACGCGGCAGTTGATCGCGGAGGATGTCTCATTTTCACTGCCGCTGTCGCTGCGGCGACTGGCGACCGGGCGAGCCGGGAAGTGACATAATACCCGCATTGTCAAAGCGTCGCGGCCCCCTATAATACCGCGCCAACCAACCGTGGCATTATACGTGTGACTTATGAACAAGGGTTTGCCGGCCCCTCAGGGGCTTTATCTGCCGGAATTTGAGCACGACTCGTGCGGAGTCGGCTTCATCTGCCACTTGAAGGGCCAGGCGTCCAACGAGCTGGTTTCCGACGCTCTGTCGATGCTGGAGAACATGGATCACCGCGGCGCCACGGGCGTCGATCCGTGCTGCGGCGATGGCGCGGGAATTCTCGTTCGCATGCCCGACAAGTTTTTCCGCAGGGCATGGCGCAGCTTGGGATGAAGCTCCCGCCGGCCGGCCAGTACGGCGTGGCCATGTGCTTCCTGCCGCGCGATTTCGTGGCGCGGCACGAGTGCGAGCAGACGCTGGAGCGCATCTGCAAGGAGAACAACCTTGCCGTCCTGGGCTGGCGCGATGTCCCAACCAATTCCGAGGCGGCCAACCTTGGCGTCACGCCACGCGGCGTCGAGCCAAAGATCCGCCAGCTCTTCGTGACGCCGGGCGAGCACTTCTTCAACCGCGCGGACTTCGATCGCCGGCTGTACCTCGTGCGCCAGGCGCGGAAAACCTGGTTGAATTTGCCCCCGGCTATTCGCAGGAGTCGCGCGATACCTTCTACATCTGTCTGCTGTCGGCCGCCCGCATCGTCTACAAGGGCATGCTGACGGCGACGCAGCTCCGCAAATACTTCACCGATCTGTCGGACCCGGATTTCGAGAGCGCGCTGGCCATCATCCATTCGCGATTCTCCACCAACACTTTCCCAAGCTGGCGGCTGGCGCATCCGTATCGATACCTGGCACACAATGGCGAGATCAACGCCCTGCGCGGCAACCGCAACTGGATGCGCGCGCGCTATGCGTCATTGCAGAGCGAAGTCTTCGGCGACGAGCTTCAGAAGATGTTCCCGATCCTCACCGAATCCGGCTCGGACTCGGCCACGCTCGACAACGCGATGCAGTTCCTGTGCGTCAACGGGCGAACGCTGGCGCATTCCGTGCTGATGGTCATCCCCGAAGCGTGGCAGCACAACGAGCTGATGGATGAGAACCTCAAGGCGTTCTACGAGTACCACGCCTGCATGATGGAACCGTGGGATGGGCCGGCTTCGATCGCCTTCACGAATGGCCGGCAGATCGGCGCGGTGCTCGACCGCAATGGCCTGCGCCCCAGCCGCTATTGCGTCACCAAGGATGATTTTGTCATCATGGCCAGCGAGACGGGCGTGCTGCCCATCCCGCCGGAGAATATCGCCAAGAAATGGCGGCTGCAGCCCGGCAAGATCTTCCTGATCGATACCAACAAGGGGCGGATCATCGATGACACCGAGGTGAAGCGCGAGCTGGTGGCCAAGCGCCCGTGGAAGCTGTGGCTGGATGAGAACCTGGTTCAGCTCGAATTGCTGCCGGATTCACAGAATGTCCAACAGCCCGACCACGACACGCTGCTCGTGCGGCAGAACGCTTTCGGCTACAGCGTCGAAGATGTGAAGATGCTGATCACGCCGATGGCCGTGGCCGGCCAGGAGGCGATCGGATCGATGGGCGCGGACACGCCGCTGGCGTGCCTGTCGGATTGCCCGCAGCTTCTGTACAACTATTTCAAGCAGCTCTTCGCCCAGGTCGACCAACCCGCCGCTCGATGCGAATTTCGAGGCGCTGGTGACGTCGCTGTTCACCTACGTCGGCCACGAGGGCAACCTGCTGTCGGAGTCGCCGCAGAATTGCCGGCTGATCAAGCTCAAGACGCCGATTCTCGACAACAACGAGCTTGAAAAGCTGCGCGAGGTGAACCTCCCTGATCTCAAGTCGATCACGCTGCCGATGCTCTTCAGCGTGGCCGATGGCGAGGACGGGCTCGAGAAGGCGGTGGACGAGCTCTGCGCCAAGTCAGCGCAGGCCGTGAAGGATGGCTATTCCATCCTGATCCTCTCCGACCGCGGCGTGGACAAGGACAAGGCGCCGATCCCCGCGCTGCTGGCGACGTCGGCCGTTCACCATCACCTGATTCGCGAAGGCACGCGCACGCAGTGCGGGCTGGTCATCGAGACGGCCGAGGCGCGCGAGACGCACCACTTCTGCCTGCTGATCGGCTATGGCGCCGGCGCAATCAATCCGTATCTGGCGTTCGAGACGCTGGCGGACCTGGCTAAAGAGGGCGTGCTGCCCAAGGACCTCACCTACGACAAGGCCCGCTACAACTACATCAAGGCGGCCAACAAGGGCATCATCAAGGTCGCGTCGAAGATGGGCATCTCGACGGTGCAGAGCTACCGCGGCGCGCAGATCTTCGAGGCGATTGGCCTGGGCAAGGGCTGATCGACAAGTATTTCACCCACACGGCGTCTCGCATCGCGGGCGTGGACATCCGCATCATCGCCCGCGAGGCGCTGGAGCGGCACCGCCACGGCTTCCCGCCCATTCCGGTCGACAGCGATACGCTCGGCCTCGGCGGCTTCTACCAGTGGCGCAAGGGTTACGAGCACCACATGTGGAATCCCGACACGGTCGCCAAACTTCAGCAAGCCGTACGCAGCAACAGCTACGCGACGTACAAGCAGTACGCGCAATGCAGCAATGACGAGTCGCGCGGCCGTTCCACGATTCGCGGTCTGCTGCGGTTCAAGAAGCGCGACGCCATCCCGCTGGACCAGGTCGAGCCGGCCAAGGAGATCGTTAAGCGTTTCGTCACCGGCGCGATGAGCTTCGGCTCGATCTCGATGGAGGCGCACGAGAACCTGGCCGTCGCGATGAACACCATCGGCGGCAAGTCCAACACCGGCGAGGGCGGCGAAGACCCCGATCGCTACAAGATCGATCCCGCCACCGGCAAGGCGATCCGTCGCAGCGCCATCAAACAGGTGGCATCCGGCCGATTCGGCGTGACGATCGAGTACCTGGTCAACAGCGACGAGATCCAGATTAAGATGGCCCAGGGTGCCAAGCCCGGCGAAGGCGGCCAGCTCCCCGGCCACAAGATCGACGAGAACATCGCGCGCGTCCGGCACACGACGCCGGGCGTGGGCCTCATCTCGCCGCCCCCGCACCACGACATCTATTCGATCGAGGACCTGGCGCAGCTTATCCACGACCTGAAGAATTCCAACCCCAAGGCGCGCGTTTCCGTGAAGCTGGTGAGCGAGGTCGGCGTGGGCACCGTGGCGGCCGGCGTCGCCAAAGCCAAGGCCGACCACATCCTGATCTCCGGCGACTCCGGCGGCACCGGCGCCTCGCCACTGACGGCCATCAAGCATGCAGGCCTGCCGTGGGAGTTGGGAATCTCGGAGACCCACCAGACCCTCCTGCTGAACAATCTGCGCGGCGCGTGACGCTTCAGACCGATGGCCAGATCAAGACCGGCCGCGATGTGGCGATTGCGTTCCTGCTCGGCGCGGAGGAGGTTGGCTTCTCAACCGGCCCGCTCATCGCCAGCGGTTGCATCATGATGCGCGTGTGCCACCTCAACACCTGCCCGGTTGGCATCGCCACACAGGATCCGGAGCTGCGCAAGAAGTTCGCCGGCAAGCCCGAGCACGTAATTAACTTTATGTTCTACGTCGCCGAAGAATTGCGCGAGATCATGGCGCAGCTTGGCTTCCGCACGGTCAACGAGATGGTGGGGCGGACCGATGCGCTGGAGTTCGACGATGTTTCGAGCCACTGGAAGGCCAGGCACATCGATCTCTCACCGATTCTGTACCGGCCGGAGGTTGGGCCGGATGTGAAGATGTACAAGTGCGAGGAGCAGAACCACGGCCTGGGCCGCTCGCTGGATAACAAGCTGATCGACTTGGCGCGTGCGGCCATCGAGCACGGCGCCAAGGTGAGCTGCGAGCTGCCGATCATCAATGTCAACCGCACCGTGGGCACGATGCTCTCGGGCGAAGTGGCCAAGCGGCACGGCCAGGCCGGCCTGCCGGACGAGACGATCCACTTCAAGTTCACCGGATCGGCCGGCCAGTCGTTCGGCTGCTTCCTGGCGCACGGCATCACGCTCGAACTTGAAGGCGATGCCAACGACTACCTAGGCAAGGGCCTTTCCGGCGGCCGGATCATCCTCTATCCGCCGCGCAAGAGCACGTTCAAGCCCGAGCAGAACATCATCGCCGGCAATGTCATCTGCTACGGCGCGATCGACGGCGAGGTCTACATCCGCGGCGTCGTCGGCGAGCGATTCTGCGTCCGCAATTCCGGCGTACATGCGGTGGTCGAAGGCGTCGGCGATCACGCCTGCGAATACATGACGGGCGGCCGCGTTGTCGTGATCGGTCCGACCGGCCGGAACTTCGCCGCGGGCATGTCGGGCGGCATCGCCTTCGTCTACGACGACAACGGCAGCTTCCCGCGCATGTGCAATAAAGACCAGGTTGAGATGGAACGGCTCACGCGGCCCGAGGAGATCGAGCTGGTGCGCAAGCTCCTGGAGAACCACGTGAAGTACACGAAGAGCACCGTGGCGGCCGGCATCCTGGCCGACTGGGAGCGCGAGCAGCAGTATTTCGTGCAGCGTGATCCCGACGGATTACCGCCGAGTCATCGACCACCAGGCCGAGATCGATGAGCGTGCGCGGAAACTGGCGCAGAGGCAGACGGCTTAACCGGCTCGCTTGCGAGCCGCTCGACCGACGCTGGCAACTGGCAACTAACAACTGGCAACTACGACCATGGGCAAACCCACCGGATTCAAAGAGATCGCTCGCGAAACCCCCAAGCGCCGGCCGGTGCAGCTTCGCGTGCTGGACTATCAGGAAATCTACCTGGAGATGGAACAGCAGAAGCTCCGCGACCAGGGCGCGCGCTGCATGGATTGCGGCATACCCTTCTGCAACAGCGGCTGCCCCCTGGGCAACGTCATCCCCGAGTGGAACGACCTCGTTTACAAGAACCGCTGGGAGCCGGCCGTCCGCATGCTCCTCAAGACCAACAACTTCCCCGAGTTCACCGGCCGGGTCTGCCCGCGCCCTGCGAGGAAGCCTGCGTGCTGGGCATCAACGCCAAGCCCGTCACGATCAAGCTCATCGAGCAGAGCATCATCGAGCACGCCTTCAAGGCCGGCTGGATCAAAGCCGAGAAGCCGGCCGCCCGCACCGGCAAGAAAGTCGCCGTCGTCGGTTCCGGCCCGGCCGGCCTGGCCTGCGCCGCCCAGCTCAACAAGGCTGGCCACACCGTCACCGTCTTCGAACGGGCCGACCGCATCGGCGGCCTGCTCACCTACGGCATCCCCAACTTCAAGCTCGAAAAATGGGTTGTCGATCGCCGCGTCAAGCTGATGGAAGAAGAAGGCGTCAAGTTCGTCGTCAACGCCAACATCGGCTTCAACGTGAAGGTGGCCGACCTCCATCGTGATTTCGACGCCATCGTGCTCTGCGGCGGGGCAACCAAAGCCCGCGACCTGAACGTCCCTGGTCGCGAGCTGAAGGGCGTCTACAAGGCGATGGATTTCCTGCCGCTGCAGAACCGCGCCGACCTCGGCGAGAAGATCGACCCCGCCCAGTTCATCAGCGCCAAGGGCAAGCACGTCATCATCCTCGGCGGCGGCGACACCGGCGCCGACTGCCTCGGCACATCGCTGCGCCAAGGCTGCGCCAGCGTCTGCCAGTTCGAGCTTCTCCCCGAGCCGCCCGAGCAGCGCCCGGCCGACCAACCCTGGCCGCTCTGGCCGATGGTCCGCCGCACATCCTCCGCGCACGAAGAGGCCATGGTCCTGCAGGAGGGCGCCGACAAAACCTGGCCGGCCAAGGTCCGCGACTACTGCATCAACACCCGCAAGTTCACCGGCCGCGACGGCGTCGTCGAGAAGATCCACTGCGTCCGCCTGGAATGGGTCAAGGGCAGCGACGGCCGGCTGGCGATGAAGGAAATCCCCGGCAGCGAATTCGAGATGCCCTGCGATCTCTGCCTGCTGGCGATGGGCTTCGTCTCGCCCGAGCACAAAGGCCCCATCGAGCAGCTCAAGGTCAACAAGGACCCGCGCGGCAACGTCAAGGTCGACGCCAGCTACATGACCAGCGTCCCCGGCATCTTCGCGGCCGGCGACATGCGCCGCGGCCAGTCGCTGGTCGTCTGGGCCATCAGCGAAGGCCGCCAGGCCGCCCGCGGCGTCGACGAGTTCCTCATGGGAAGAAGCGATCTGCCGAAGATCAAGCTGTTCTGAGCGATGTCTGGGTTGCAGCCACAGATAACCACTGATGGACACCGGCGTTGAAGATACTACATGTGTAGCAGATAGCAGATAGCAGATAGCAGATAGTGGGTAGTGGATCGGGAGTTCGTTGTGCGACACGAAGGTTTGAAGAGCGACACTGCCCCCGTCTGGTGAGATATCTGAAGCGGAAGCGTCAGCGCCCGCTCCGGATCGGGGCGGGCGCTGACGCTTCCGCTTCGGACAGGGACAGACAGGACGGGCGCTGATGCTTCCGCTTCGGACCGGGACAGGCAGGCCGGGCGCTTACACTTCCGCTTCAGATAAGGCTAACACCCGCCATAGCTTCTCCATCAGCTTTTCCAATCCCGCATGGCTCACGCCTGAGATGGGGAAGATCTCCCTATCCGGCAACTCTTCTCGCAAGTGATCGATGGCCGAGTCATCCGTGGCCAGGTCCATCTTGTTGGCAGCGATGATCTCGCGTTTTTCGGCCAGCTTCGGGCTGAAGGCCTCCAGCTCGCGGCGGATCGTGCGATAGTTCTCGGCCGGGTCCGAGCCGTTGAGGGGGAACATGTCGAGCATGTGGACGATGATCTTGGTCCGCTCGATGTGCCGCAGGAATGCGGCGCCCAGGCCGGCGCCGCCGTGGGCGCCTTCGATCAGGCCGGGGATGTCGGCCACGACCATGCGGCGATCGCCGGCCAGCTCGACGATGCCGAGTTGCGGTTCGAGGGTGGTGAATGGATAGTCGGCGACCTTGGGACGGGCGGCCGAGATTGCCCGCAGAAGCGTGCTCTTGCCGGCGTTGGGCATGCCGACCAGGCCGACGTCGGCGATGAGTTTCAGTTCGAGCCGGAGATGCCGTTCCTGGCCGTCGACGCCCGGCTCGGCATAGCGGGGGGCCTGGTTGGTGGATGAGCGGAAATGCCAGTTGCCCCGGCCGCCGCGCCCGCCCTTGGCGACGACGACTTCTTTGCCGGCGGCGTCGAGGTCGGCAAGAAGAATCTGGTGCTCGGCGTCGAAGATCAGCGTGCCCGGCGGCACCTGGATGAACTTGTCATCGCCACTGAGGCCGGCCATTTTCTTGCCCATGCCGGGTTTGCCGCTGGTGGCGTTCCAGTGGTGCCGGCCGGAGAAGTCGAGGAGCGTGTTCTTGTTCTCATCGGCGACGAAGATGACGCTGCCGCCATCGCCGCCATCGCCGCCATCCGGGCCGCCTTTGGGGATGTACTTCTCCCGCCGGAAGGAAACGCAACCGTCGCCTCCGTCGCCGGCTTTCACGTGGATGACTGCTTCGTCGATGAACATAAACGAGAAGGCACGAAGCGGATTCACCGCCTCGTGCCGGTATTATACGCGAAGGGGCCGATGCGCGGGCTTAGGCCGGCCGCACGTGGACTTTGCGACCCTGGAATTCGACCTTGCCGTCGCAGGTGGCGAAGAGGGTATGATCGCAGCCGATGCCGACGTTAAACCCGGGGAAAAACTTCGTCCCGCGCTGGCGGAGAATAATCGTTCCCGCGCCGATCGCCTGCCCGCCATAGGCCTTGACCCCCAAGTACTTGGGGTTGCTGTCGCGGCCGTTGCGAGTGCTGCCTTGTCCTTTTTTATGTGCCATAAATCACCTGTTCCCGGGGATTCTGTCTGACCGGGGCGGGGAACTATACGGGGAAGGGGCGGGAAAAGCAATAGTGAGTTGCCAGTTGCCAGTTGCCGGTTGTCCGTAGTTGGGCCAGTGGTCCAATTGTCAGTGGTCGCACCGCAACTGGTAACTGACCACTGGCAACTGGCAACTCGCTACCTCATGATCCACTGCTCGTCGATCAGGTCGTAGACATCGTGGCCGGGAAATTTCTCGTCGCCGATCATGTGATAGCGGATCTGGCGGGTCTTCCAGAGGACGACCGGGGCGAACTTTTCGCGGAACTCCTGGTCTTTCTTCTTCTCATCCGGGGTGTCGCCGACGGGCGTGCCGGGCTTGGGCGCGTACGTCAGCGGGGCGGTGAGGTCGGCCCTGGTGCGATACGCCGCCTCGCCCTTGTCGTTGAGCAGGAAGCACGTCTCGCCCGAGAGGCCCTTCACGAAAATCGTGAACTGCCCCATGCGGGCCTTGGGCTCGTGCCAGACGATCACGCCTTCCTTGGCCTGGTCATCGCCGACGCCAAGCTGCCCGCCGAGGTTCTCGGCGCACACGAGGTTGTTGTTCTTCTCGCGGAGGCGGATGGCCTGCAGGATCACCGGCTGCACCTTGGCGCCGTCGCTGCGGATGATCCGCCCATCGTCCATCAGCAGTTCAAAGACGGGGAGGAACTGAATCTCGTCCTTGGTGGGGTTGGTGACCGTGAAGGTCATATACCAGTAGGCCTCGGGGGCATCGGAACCCTTGGGCGTTATCACCAGCCGCTTGGGCGCGGCGTGGTCGAATTTCAGCTCCCAGGAGAGGGGGAAGGTATTGGGCTGCGGGTAGGCGCTGGCCTGGCCGGCCAGGCACAGCATTGCGAGTGCGGACAACAGAACGCGTAAGCTGGGGCATCTCATAGGGGTCGATTCTCCGCGGCAAGAGTATTATGTCATTGCCCTTCGCGTCGTTCGTGCTATTCTTACGAGGCGTGGGGAACCTGTCAAATCAGTCTTCGCCTGACGTGGAGCCGATGGACGCCTCCGCCTTAGAGATCCGTCCTGTGCGCCGCAGGAATTGGATCTGGCCATCCGGCTGATCGCCGGCGGCGCACCGGGCAGCGAATTGCAAGTCCGCGAGATGATGTCGCTGGCGCTGGCGCATTGCGCCGGCATGGGCGGGGCCTGGCTGGCGCTGTTGCACGGGCGGCCGGTTATGGCGGTCTTGCCGGTCGTCAGCCCAGGACGGACCATGCTGCTGCTCACCGCCGGAGTCTGCCGCTCGGCGCTGGAAGAACACGCCCTGCGGCGGCTTGTGCTGGAGACCTGCCGCCGGGCGGCGGCCGAGGGCGTCCACCTGGCCCAGGTCCTGCTCGATCCCCAGCACGCCGAGCTTCAACCGCTCCTCGCGCAGTGTTCTTTCAGGAAAATGGCCGAGCTTCTCTATATGCAGTCGGCCATCCCGCGAACATGCGCCAGCCGATCATGCCCGGCGGTTACAGTTGGCGGACGTATCTGCCGCAGACGCATGAGCTGTTCGCTTCGACAATCCTCAGCAGCTACCAGCAGAGCCTGGACTGTCCGGCGCTCGGTGGTTTGCGCGGCATCGAAGACATCGTGGCCGGGCACCGCGCCACCGGCGAGTTCGACCGCAACCTGTGGTTTGTACTGTGCGACGGAGCGACTGGTGCGGGCGTGCTGCTGCTGACTCGCGTGCCGCGAAGCGACGTGATCGAACTGGTTTACCTGGGCGTTGTCCCGGCGTATCGCGGCAGAAAGGTCGGAGACCTGCTGATGCGCCACGCGGCGGCCGTGATATCCGCCTCGCGCTACACGCGGCTGTCGCTGGCGGTGGACGCGGCGAATCTGCCGGCGATGAAGCTCTATTGGCGTCACGGCCTGCAGGCGATCGGCAGGAAGATTGCGATGATGAGGGATCTGAGAGTGACCGGATGAAAAGTCGCGGACTGTCAGTTGCGGTGGATAAGCGCCACCGCACGCTGCGGTGGGTTCGCGTAAGCCCAACATCGGCGAACAGAAAGCGGCGGGGGCGTCATGCGCATCCCCAGTTTATCCACACAACATTGGCGTCATGTGAATTCTCCGTGAGGAAAATTATTTTCGCGCGCGATGGTGAAGGCTGCTGCTTGAGTTACGCCGCAGCGGGTGGAAATTCCTGAAAACAGCGGCTTGCAAGCGGATTTCCGCATGGTAATTATTGGCCCATCAGTCACGGAGAGACTGAGGGAAGGCGAGTGACGGATAACGAGAATGGGCGCGCGTGTCCGGGGCTTTTCCGCGCGGTCTTCGGTCGCCTTGCCTGTCACATCTGAATGGAGTCTTAACCAAGGATGGGCCGTGGTGGCATGAGGCCACGCATTGTCAACGCCAGCCCTGAGCCGGACATGGTGCGGGTGCGGTGTCTGAGGGCCGGACTGCGCCGATGAGCCGGCGCGTGCGGCCCTTGGTGGGTGTCGGTCGAAGGACTGATCGTCGTCATATTCAGGACAGCTTTACACTCAAGGAGATCGACGTGAGCTGCATCAGCGCACACGATCCGCAGTTGGAGCGACTGGCGGAGGCCATCGCCCAGCGCGTGGGACAACAACGCTTTCATGTCTGGTTCAGCAACTCCACGAGGCTGGACCTGAAACAGGACGGCCTGGAGATCGCGGTCCCCAACGATTTCATCAGCGAATGGATCGGCCGGAACTTCGCCCAGCCCATTCAGGAAGCCGCGCACGAGGTCCTGGGCTGCAGCGTGCCGGTGCGCTTCAGCGTCGTGCCACAGCTCTTTGACGTGGCCGGCCAGCGCGATCACCGCGGCGGCGCGACGGTTGCTGCGCCCATGGCCGCTGCCGCGCGCGTGGAAGCCGCGACGGCGAAACTGGCGGTCGCTCAGGCGACCGCGAGCGGCGCATTGCTTGAAGCGCCGAGCCGCGCACGTTGGTCGTGCCGGCCGGCCCTGCTGCCAAACCCTCCGCGCCCGGCGCAAATCCCGCGCTGCCGCGACTGCGCCATGAGATGGAGACCTTCGTGGTCGGGCCGAGCAATCAGCTCGCGTTCAACGCCGCCTGCCAGGTGTCCATGTATCCGGGCACGCAGTACAACCCGCTGTTCATTCATGGCGCCTGCGGGCTGGGCAAGACGCACCTGCTGCAGGGGCTGTGCCGCAAGTTCGCCCACAACCATCCCACCAAGCGCTGGCAGTACATGACCGGCGAGGAGTTCACCAACGACTACATCGCGGCCGTCCGCAGCAACAAGGTCGATGCCTTCCGCCGGAAGATGCGCGAACTGGACCTGCTGGTGATCGACAACGTTCATTTCATGAGCGGCAAGCGCGGCACCCAGGAGGAGTTTCTGCACACGTTCAACGCGATCGAAGCCAATGGCCGGCAGGTGGTCATGGCCAGCGATCATCATCCGAAGATGATCGAGGAGTTCGGCGAGTCGCTGGTGAACCGGTTTGTCAGCGGCATGGTCGTGCGCATCGATGCTCCCAATCACGCGATGCGCTGCCAGATTCTTCGCAATCTGGCGCAGCGGGGGCGGTTGCAGCTCTCGGAGGACGTCATCACGTGGGTGGCCCGGCGCGTGACGCAGAACGTCCGCGAGTTGGAAGGGGCCATGACGCGCATCGCCGCGCACGTGACGCTGACCGGCCGGAGCCCCGACATGGGCCTGGTGCAGGAGGCGCTGGGCGATCTGGATCGCCAGGCGGTGGCGCCGATCCGGCCGGACAATGTGCTGGGCGCGGTGTGCACCTATTTCGCGCTGGAGTTGAAAGACCTGATGTCCGGCCGGCGCCAGCGGACCATCAGCCTGGCCCGCAGCATGGCCATGTACCTGATTCGCAAGACCGCGAAGCTCAGCTATCCGGAGATCGGCGGCAAGCTCGGCAAGCGAAATCACAGCAGCGTGATCAGCGCGTGCCGGCGCATCAAGAAGGCCATCCAGGGCAACGAGTTGCTGGTGTGGAGCACTTCTATCGGGGAGCGCAACGAAGAGGCGGCGGAATTGGTGCAGCGGCTGGAGGATCTGAGCCGCTCTGCAACCAACTGAGATTAATGGTACCTGATCTCGCAACGCGGAACGGCCGACCCCGCCAGGCGTATCTGATTGTTCTGGACCGCAACCACCACCGTGATGGCCACCGGCTGGACGTTGTTGGGCATCGCAGCGCCGAGATCGAACGTTACGGACGTGACGTTCTCCGCCAGCGCATACTGCGGGTGTCCCTGCTGGTCGTTGGCGATAAGCAGCAGCCGCTGGCTGGCGGAATCGTATTTGAAGGTATAGTCCACATCGTCGTCGGTGGTCAGGTCGATGTGGTCGCTGTACACGGCGAGGCTGGTGCAGCGGCGAATCTCGGTAATCATGTGCGCCAGGCTTATGCGGCCCGCCTGCGTCGCCCGAAAGAACTGGTCGTTGTTCTCGATGGCGGAGGAGGACGCCGAGAAAGCCGCGGCCACGGCCGTCAACAGCAAGGCCGAGATCGCGAGGCTGACCAGCGCCTCGACCATGCTCAGGCCGGGGCGGCGACGGACGCGACTCGTCTGACGTTTGAGCATCACTGGGTAATCTCCCGGTAGCTGGAGGATCGCGGGATGAAGTATTGGCTGTAGCTGAGGCCAAAGGTGGGCGGGCTGTCGCTGCCCGTCCCGTTGAACTTGACGTACTTGCTGCCCTCGAACGTGGCCGAATCGGTCGCGCTGGACATGGTGATGAGGCTGCCCTGATTGAAGGTCGCGGTGGCGGCGCCGCCGATGTCGAATTTCGAGCAGATCATGCTCCCGTTCATCGTCGCGTTGAAGCTGCCCCAGAAACGGACCCGCGCGGTCGGCGCGCAGAGATAATAGCCGCTGATGGGCCGCAGCGAATCGAACTCGGCGCCGGCCGGCAGCGGTTGCTGGTTCACCGAACCGCTGAAGTCGAGGAAGTTCGTGGCGTCGGTGCCCGCGTTCTCGAACACGATGAACCCCTGGATCGTCGCGTTGCCACGAAAGGTCACGGTGTTGGGCGATTGGACGTACATGATCCCCTGAATGACATCGCCGCCGGCAAACTGCGGGTTGGTATTGGGTGGAATGCGGATGTTCTTGTACGGACCGCCGGCCACGTAGACGTTCGTCGCGTAGGGTGCGAACAGACTCGTGTCGATGGTGGGAAACTCGGGCGGCGTGACCACGTCGAGATACTGGTTGCGGATGGTTGTGGCGCTGGAAGTTCCATGGACACTGGTGCCGGCAAGATTCGCCTGGCTTGCGCTGCTTACCACCGCGATCTCGCCGCCGCTGGCATCGCCAATCGAGCCGCCGCTCAGTTGCAGCGACGTGGCGTCCGGGGAGGCCGACATGATCTTGACGACGCTGCTGGGGACTCCTGTCAATGCGTTCTTCGTCACGTTGACGTGGCCCTTTGATGCCACGGCATAATTGAAGATGTCGCTGCTGCGCGACAGCCGGTCGTAGGCCATCTGAAGCTGCCGCGTGATGGTCACGTCGCGGTGGTGGCCGGTGACGCTGATGGTCAGCGAGCCATCGCCCTGCTTCGTGATCGTGGCGGAGAACTTGGCGCCCTGGGCGTCGCTGTCCGCGGCGATCTCGGGGATGCTGATCGTGCCGCCGCCGAGGCTGATGGATCTGGCGCCCAGGTTCCCCGTGCCATTCAGTTCCGCTTGCAGATCCGCGTACAGATCGCCGAATACCGCGTCCACATCGCTCAGCCCGGCGGGAATGCTGGTCTGGGCAAGCTGATACCGGATGAACTCCATGCCCGATTCCGCGGCAAGTTGCGCCTTCGCCCCGCGCTGCTCGTTGCCGGAGACCTGCGCGGACATCGTGGTGGCCGAGTAGAAACCAACGGCCAGCGCCGAGAACAGCATCAGGTACAGCATCGCCAGAACGGCGGTCATGCCCTGTCGCCGGCGGGCGACTCGGAATGACGGGTTTGTCGGATCGGACATACGGCCTCCAGCATTCGTTGCTACTCCTGCGTGTCCAAGGCCAGCCAACGTGTGGCTCACCTGGGTAATTTCAACATCATTGAGGAAGATATCCAATTCAGCCGCAACAGAGTCAAACGGGGCAAGACGGGGAGAGCGAGTTGGTCACGCCTTTGAGGACCGCCACACGCGCGTCACGGAAATCCTCAACGCACCAGATTCAGATCATGGGTTCCCAAATCTGAAGGGTCTTGCCTGAAAAGGCCGATGATTCCTTGCCGTGGCCGCCGCGCGTATCGTAGGTTCCGCAATGGACGCTGCCTTGGCCATTAAGACAGCGCCCGGGACTCAGCGCGTTCCGGCCAGACACGCGCGTGACGAGCGTCGGCGACTGAAGCGTGGTTTGACCTTGCGTGAGGAGTCCTACACATGACACAACAGCTCCGGGGCGGTTCTTTCTGCTCATCCCAGTTGAGTTTCCAGCAGCGCCACACGGGGCGACGTCGTCAGATTCGGCGCGCACAGATGGCGGTCTTGGAGCGGCTTGAAGAGCGGGCGCTGATGAGCGTGTTCACCGTGAATACCGCGGCCGACGACGGTCCTGGCTCGCTGCGCCAGGCGATTCTGGATGCCAATGCCAATCCCGGCGTGGCGGACAAGATCGAGTTTCACATCGAGGCTGGCTCGCTTGCCATCTGCCTCGACTCCGAGCTTCCGGCCATCACCGACCAGGTCACCATTGACGGGACTACTCAAGCGCATTACGCGGGCTTGCCCCTGGTAACTATTGACGGCAGCTTGCAGCCCACCGGCAACGGCGTGACTCTGACGGGCGGCGGCAGCACTGTCCAGGGACTGGCGTTTGTGGGCTTCACGCAAGGCGCGGCCATCGTGCTCGACGGTGAGGGCGGTGACATTGTCCAGGGCAACTACATCGGCCTGGATGCGGACGGCAATCCGTTTTCGGGTGAGGGGGGTCTGGGTGTCGGCGTGGGCGTGATGGTCAACAGCGCGGGGGACACGATCGGCGGGACGGATGCGGGCGATCGCAACGTCATCTCAGGCAATAATCACGCCGGCATTGAGATCCACGGCGACTATACGCACGTTGAGGGCAATCTTATCGGCACCGATCCCACCGGCACCGACAGCATCGGCAACGGCGGCGGCAGCGCTCCTGCCGGCGGCATTCTGCTTCTCGGCGGAACGAACTCCATCATCGGCGGTACAACGCCCGAGGCCCGGAACATCATCGCCGGCAATTCCGGCGATGGCATTGATGTCATCGGCGCTGCCGGCCCGAACTATATCCAGGGCAACTACATCGGCGATGTCACCGGCGAGTGGGCGATCGGCAACACATGGGGCGTGTTCGTCAGCGATTCTTCGGTCACCATCGGCGGCCCCGAAGCCGGTGCCGGCAACGTTATCTCCGGCAACTGGGCCGACGGCATCTATCTCAGCAGCGCCTCCGGCAATGTCATTCAGGGCAACTGGATCGGCACCGACTCCACGGGCGCGCTGCCGGCGGCCAACGGCGGCAGCGGCGTCTTCATCGACGGCGCCTCCGGCGGCAACGTCGTCGGGCCGGGCAACGTGATCTCCGGCAACTACGGGGATGGCGTGCTCATCTTCACCGATACCGGCACTGCGGGCAACGTCGTCACCGGCAACTACATCGGCCTCGACGCCGCGGGCTTGCACGCCATGGCCAACGCGGGCAACGGCGTCACTGTCGCTGCCGCCGGCGTTGCCGTCGAGGATAACGTGATTTCCGGCAACGCCGGCTACGGCATCGCGCTGGGATTCACGGTATACGACAGCGATACCTACGACTATGTGTTCCGCAGCGGCGACCGCAATCAGGTCATTGGGAACTGGATCGGCACTCTCGCCAACCACAACGATCCGATGGGCAACCGCCAAGACGGCATTTTCGTCGAGGGGAGCGACAATCTCATTTCCGGCAACACAATTGCCGACAATTGGTTGAACGCTGGCGGGTCCAACGTTCACGGCAACGGCGTCACGATCGACAGCGGCACGGGCAACAGGATCACCGCCAACTCCATTTACGGTAACGGCGAGATTCCGCCCGAATCGGAGGGTAAGTATACCGGCCCGACCGGCTTGGGCATCGACCTGGGCAACGATGGCCCAACTCTCAACCACGCCGGTATCCGGACGACGGGTCCTAATCTCTACCAGAACGCGCCCGCAATCAGCGGTGCGAATTGGAGCGGGGGCACACTGGTGGTGTCCGGGACTCTGACAACCGGCGTGCCGAATGCGACTTACACCATCGAGGTCTTCGCCAATCGGGTGCTGGATGCGAAGGCTGTTCTCGAGGGCGAAAGATATCTCGGCTCCATCACAGTTGAGACGGATGCCGATGGCGTCGCGACATTTACGGGCAAATCGCTGCCCGACGCGGATGGTTTCGGATCGTTCGTCACCGCGACCGCGACGGATGATGTGGGGAACACATCGGAATTCAGCGACTCGGCCTCGATAAGCCTCTCGGGGACGGAGCCCTACGGGCCGCCGACGATCAACGTCGTGGGCGGCGAGTATGTGTATGACGGGCAGCCGCATTGCGGCAGCGGATCGGCGCTGGACGGGGACGGCAATGTCATCGGATCGCTGGACTTCACCTACTACCTGGGCGATCCGCTGACCGGCATACATCTCACCGGCACTCCCAAGGACGTGGGCATTTACACGGTGGTGGGCACGTTCGCGGGGAACGACTTGTACAGCTCCGGGGGAGGCTCTGCCGTGCTGACGATTACCCCCAGGGCCTTAACTGTGACGGCGCGGGACGAGTCGATTGTGTACGGGCAGAGCGCCGACTTCGCGGTGGATTACACCGGGTTTGTGGCCGGAGACGATGCCAGCGTGCTTGCGAATCGGTCGAGCCTGACCTTCGGCGGCGCTGCGGCAAGCGCAACCCACGTGGGGCCATACGCAATCCAGGTCGATGGGCAGCTCGCTTCGCCCAATTACAGCATCACCTACGCGCCGGGACGTTGACGATCACGCCGGCAGCTTTGCACGTTGCCATTGATGACCAGGATATGGATTATGGCGGTGAAATGCCGCCGCTAACCGCCACGTATACCGGCTTTGTCGGCGGTGACACGCCCGCGACCGCGGGGATCACGCTCTCTACGGCGCCGGCCAACAGCGACGCGGGTGAGTACGAGATTACCGCCATCGCTGCGAGCGATAGCGACTACGCCGTCACGTACGAGGCGGGGACGCTGAAGATTTGGCCCGCCGCGCTGCTGATCAGGGCCGACAACAAGACCATGATCTACGGCGGGACGATGCCGGCGCTTACGGCCAGCTACGATGGGCTCGTCAATGGTGACACGGCGGCGACCGTGCCGGTGACGCTGGCGACCGTTGATGCCGGCAGCCACGTTGGCTCGTATGCCATCACCGCCAGCGGCGCAACCAACAGCAACTATGCCGTCGCGTACGTGGATGGTACTCTGACCATTACCCCTGCTGTCCTGACGGTGACGGCCGACAACAAGACGATGACCTACGGCGGGGCGATGCCGGCGCTGACGGCCAGCTACAGCGGACTGGTCAACGGCGACGCCAGTGTTCCGGTGACGCTGACGACCGTTGATGCCGGCAGCCACGTTGGCGCGTATGCCATTACCGCCAGCGGGGCTGTCGATGGCGACTACAGCATCGGGTACGTCGCCGGAACTCTGACCATCACCCCAGCCGCGCTGACGATCACGGCCGACAACCAGAGCATGATCTACGGCGGGACGATGCCGGCGCTAACGGCCAGCTACAACGGGCTGGTGAACGGCGACACTTCCGCCAGCCTGAGCACTCTGCCGGCGCTCACCACCGTCTCCGGCAGCAGCCATGTTGGTTCCTACGCCATTACCGCCAGTGGCGCTGCCGATGGCGACTACACCATCAGCTACGTCGCCGGTACGCTGGCCATCACGCCAGCCGCGCTGACGATCACGGCCGACAACCAGAGCATGATCTACGGCGGGACGATGCCGACGCTGACGGCGAGCTATAGCGGGCTGGTGAACGGCGACACTTCCGCCAGCCTGAGCACTCTGCCGGCGCTCACCACCGTCTCCGGCAGCAGCCATGTTGGTTCCTACGCCATTACCGCCAGTGGCGCTGCCGATGGCGACTACACCATCAGCTACGTCGCCGGTACGCTGGCCATCACGCCAGCCGCACTGACGATCAGCGGCCCCACGCTGAGCCGCTTCTATGGCGACGCGAACCCATTGCTGGACGGCACGTTCAGCGGGGAGAAGAACGGCGAGAGCTTCACGGTGAGCGGCGGCACGACGGCCGGCGCCACCAGCCCCGTTGGTAGCTATGACATCGTCCCGTCCGTCACGGGCGCCACGCTGGACAACTACACCGTGACGCCCATCGACGGCACGCTGACGGTGGCGAAGGCCACGTTGACGATCAGCGGCCCCATACTGAGTCGCTTCTATGGTGACGTGAACCCGTCGCTGGTCGGCACGTTCCTCGGCGCGAAGAACGGCGAGAGCTTCACGGTGAGCGGCTGGACGACGGCCACCACCGCCAGCCCGGTCGGCGGCTATGACATCGTCCCGTCCGTGACCGGCGCCACGCTGGGCAACTACACTGTGGCGGCCAGCAACGGCACGCTGAATGTTACTGCCCGCGCCATCACGGTGACAGCCGACGCCAAGAGCAAGACGTATGGCGATGCCGATCCGGCATTCACGTACCAGATCACCACCGGCACGCTGGTGAGTGGCGACAGCTTTGGCGGCGCACTGGCGCGTGACCGGCGAGAATGTCGGCGCTTACGCAATCGGCCAGGGCACGCTGGGGTTGAACGGCAACTACAGCCTCACGTTCGCCGGAGCCGATTTGACGATCACCGCTCGCGCCATCACGGTGACGGCCGACGCCAAGAGCAAGACGTACGGCGATGCCGATCCGGCATTCACGTACCAGATCGCCACCGGCACGCTGGCGAGCGGCGACAGCTTTGGCGGCGCACTGGCCCGCGTGACCGGCGAGAACGTCGGTGGATACGCGATCAGCCAGGGCACGCTGGCGTTGAGCTCCAACTACAGCCTCACGTTCGCCGGAGCCGATTTGACGATCAGCGCCCGCTCCATCACGGTGACGGCGGATGCCAAGAGCAAGACGTATGGCGATGCCGACCCGGCGTTGACCTACCAGATCGCCACCGGCACGCTGGTGAGCGGCGACAGCTTCACGGGCGCACTGGCGCGCATGACCGGCGAGAATGTCGGCGCTTACGCAATCGGCCAGGGTAGCCTGGCATTGAACTCCAACTACAGCCTCACGTTCGCCGGAGCCAATTTGACGATCAGCGCCCGCTCCATCACGGTGACGGTGGATGCCAAGAGCAAGACGTACGGCGATGCCGACCCGGCATTCACGTACCAGATCGCCACTGGCACGCTGGTGAGTGGCGACAGCTTCACGGGCGCACTGGCCCGCGCGGCCGGCGAGAATGTCGGCGCTTACGCAATCGGCCAGGGCACGCTGGCATTGAGCTCCAACTACAGCCTCACCTTCGTCGGAGCGAATCTGACGATCATCGCCCGCGCCGTCACGGTGACGGCCGATGCCAAGAGCAAGACCCAAGGCAGCGCCGATCCCACCCTCAGTTACCAGATCACCACTGGCACGCTGGTGAGTGGCGACAGCTTCAGTGGCGCCCTGGCCCGAGCGGCCGGCGAAAGCGTTGGCACTTACGCGATCCTCCAGGGCACGCTCGCTCTCAGCAGCAATTACGTCCTTAGCTTTGTCGGCGCAAACTTGACGATCCTGCCCGGTTCAACGGGGACCCTTGGCGGTTACGTCTTCCGCGACATGAGCGGCAACGGCTTCTCCACCGCGCCGGTGGATCCCGTGACCAATCCGGCCGACGTGCCCCTTGGCGGCGTTACCGTCAATCTGTATCGCGATACCGACGGCGACAACACGCTTGACGCCATTGATAGCACTCCCATCGCCAGCGTGGTGTCCGACGCGACAACCGGCGCCTATTCGTTCGCGAACCTGCCGGCGGGCAGCTACTGCGTGGGCGAGGTGGTTCCCACCGGCTACGTGCGGACCGTGCCGCTGCTTGCCGCGTACTACTCGGCCGACGTCGCCACCGGCTCGAGCCTGGGCGGCCTCAACTTCGACAACTACAAGCTGTGTACGGCGACCGTGACCAGCGTTTCGTTCACCGTGACCACCACCAGCGGAAGCACGCAGACCGTGACCGACCTGCGCGGCAACACCCATCAGGGCGACACGGTGACGGCGACCTTCACGCTAGGCGGCACCACGCCCGCCCGCATCTCGCTGGCGAGCTACGACGCGCCGACCCCCACATTCCAGGCCGACAACGCCAGCCAGCAGACCATCTTCGATATCGACAGCGAGATCCTGAGCCCTGGCCGGCATACGCTGACCGTCACGATCCCGACCAACTACTATCAGATCGACTTCGTCAAGTGCTTCGCGATCAACCAGCTCGGCCCGGCCGGGAGCAACATCTTCTACTCCGCTGAGAGCCGGCTGATCAGCGCGGACAACGGCGGGACGCACTCGGACACCGAGGACCTCGCCGCGGCGACGGAGTTCTGGGCCAATCTCGGCCAGTCGCTCATCCGCAGCTTCAACGTGACCGCGATCACGCCGAATCCGACGGCGCTGGCCAACTGGCTGTCGCAGAATTTCCCGAGTCTCTATGGCTCCTGCGGATCGTACAGCCTTGTCGGCAAGCATAATGCCGACGTGGCCACCATGTTCATGAACTTCTACCGCGACCAGTCGCACCACAAGACCGATGCCGCGGTGATGGCGACCGCCCTCAATGTCTATGCCTCCACCAACTCGCTGGGCGGCGCTGCCGCCGACGGCACGGATGCGCAGGGCCATGAATATGGCTTTGATTCCACCGATGCCGGCCTGGGCGCCGCCCAGTTCAACGTGCTGAACAACGGCGCGGCCTTCAACGTCTCGAACAACTCGACGCTGACCGTCTGGCAGCTTCTCCAGGCCGCCAATGCCAAATCGAAGAGCGACGTGCTCTATAACGGCGTGTCGTCCATGCTGACCATGGCCTACACCATGTTCGAGACGGTGAACAATTCGGGCGGGATCGTGTGAAACGAGTTCCCCTGCGCCGGGCTACCTGGCTTTTTCCAGCATTGCCCGTGCTCGCAGGCCGCCATTTTCGAAGTCGACTCCGAATTCGCCGGACTGGAATTCGCCGAGCGTGGGGGGGAATTCGGGGCCGTCCTTCTGCTGGCCGGGATGGCCGTAGACCGTCAACTCCATCGTTTGCCACTGCTCGTTCCAGACGTACTTACCGCCGCCTGGGCAGATCAGTTTCGTCTGCCAGAATTGCTCGTGGACTTTCACGGGATCCTGGTCGGGATAGCGATGTTTCCATTCGTTGAGGATGGGGATGTTGCCCCAGGCCCGCAGCTTCATCTGGTCCTGATACTGGCGCCGCAACAGGGGCGCGACGGCCGACAGAATACGCCGATCCGCGCGCTGCGAAGCTGCTGCCCAGCCAGGGGCGCGTGGCCGGCAGCGGCTTGTTTTCGGCCTTGGCGGCCGCCCTGGCCTGTACGCGGTCGATGACGTGCTTGATGACATCTTCGTTGAGCGACAGGACCAGCGCCTCGGGCAGCGCCACGTAGTAGACGGCGAAATCGGGCATGTCCTTCATGTCGTCCTTGGCCTTGCCCGACGGGCCGACTTTCACGTAGCCCTGTTCCTTATGGGTCAGCGTTTCCCACGTGGTGAGCTGCGGCGCGGCGCCCTCGATGTAGGCCCGCACGCCGGCCAGGAACAATGTCAGCTTCAGCGGGCTGGTCGATTCCGCCCGCAGCGCGACGGGCAACTGCGGCAGCAGCGCCTCGGGCTTGGGCTCCTTGCCACCCTCGACCGCCTTGGCGAGCTTGGCCAGATAAGCCGGATCGGCATCGACGTAGATCGACACCGAATTGCCCAACCAGCTCAGTGGATCGACGTTGAGCCCGATCTTCTTGGCGAAGCCCATGATCTCCTTCATCGGCTCCGAATCCTTGTTGATGGCCATCGTGTAGTGCAGAAGGGAATCGTGCGGGTCGCCGCCATCCAGCGCGAGCTTCACGCCGCGCGTGAGCTCGATCAGTTCCTTGTAGTCGGAACCGGCGATCAGCGGCCAGACCGTCATGTCGGCCGAGATCGCATCATCCGTGATCGCAAAGCGCACGGCGATCGGATCGAAGTAGTTGCTCCAGTTGCGCTGGTAGTTGTCGCGCCAGCGGACATAGGCGTTGGCCTCGTCGCCGGTCACCTTGTCCATGTCCAGCTCGACGATCGGCGTCATGAAGTCGAGCGTGTTGTAGATGGACGAGTTCACTCCCGACGCCGTCATCTGCAGCGCGCCAGCATCGGGCCGCGCGACCTGCACCGGCCCGGCCTGCGCCGTCTTTTTCGCCAGATCGTCCATGTTGTTGGCCTGCACGGAGGCCATGACGGCCGCGGCGCGCGTCCGCCGCGAATCGGCGATGCGCCAGCGCGGCCCGCACCAGCGGCGGATGGTCGCATCGGTTAGCACGATCAGCGCCGTCTCATTCGCGTCGCTCTTCTTGTAGCGGTCGCGGAAGAAGATGTACTCACCCTGCGCCGCCAGCGCGGGGGTCTTGCCCTGCTGGGCGGCGATGATGCGCTCCAGTTGCTTGAGCGAATTGGTTATGACCACCGCATTACCTACCGTCGCCATATATGAGCAGACCGAGCGGTCGGGCGAGACGAAGCCGCTCCAGGCAATGCCCGCGATCTCGCCGCTGGCGGGCTTGGCGGCGCTGCCCTGCACGTTCATAGCCACCTGCGCCGATACCAGCGCCCGCAGCGGGTTGATGTCCTTGGCCTCATAGAGCATGGCGATGTCGGAGCCCGTCCGCAGGTAGGGGTCCGATCCGGTGATGCCGACGCTGTTGATCACCTGTGGCCCCACCAGGCAACCCAGTCCGCTGAGAGACAGCCCGAGTTGCTTCTGATATCGCTCCTTCGTCAGCGAATCCTCCGCGCGCGGCTCGAAGAGGTGCAGCACGGGCGTACCCTGTTTGTCGGCCTCGTCGATCATGCGGATGAAGGCCGCGAAGCTCGGGAAGAAGATCGCGTGCTGGTCGGCCGGCACGATCGAGGCCAGGGCGTCGAGCTCGGGCTTGGCATCCTTGATCAGCGGTTTCCAGTCCATTTCCTTGATCTCGATGCCCTTGATCGTGTCCAGCGCCACCGTCTGCTGCAGGTTGCCGATCGGGGGCATGGCCCGATCGAGCTGCAGGTTTTCGCTGAGCGCCCGGCCGCCCGTGAACAGCCCATAGGTGTCGTCGATCTCGCTGTTGTGCCAGTTGCGCGGACGATTCCGGTCAACATCCTGCTCCTTGCCCGACAGGATGCGCGGCATCCATCGCCTCTCTGCGGAACCACGCCGCGCCGGGGACCTCCAGCCCCAGCAGCGCCTCGAAGTGATCGCGCTTGACCCTGTAGAACGTTTCGCGGGCCTCCGCCTTGGCTTCGGAAGCGGGCACCTTGAACTCGACGATGACCATCGCGTTCAGGTCATCCGTCGGGACGATCAGCTTGCCGGAGATGTCCTTGCCGGCCAGTGCGCAGCACGAGCAGCCGTTGAAGACTTCGGTCATCGCCGTGCTGCGATAATGGGTCGATCTGGCAATACCCCTCGCCCTCGCCGGCCAGGAGCACGCGCCCGTCCATGAGCTTGGCCAACTCCCATTTGCGGTAGGGGGGATTGACGTAATTGGGAATGCTGCCGGCCGTGATGGTCAGCTTCGCCAGCGGCACCTGATAGAACGCATCCTCCGCCAATGCCTGAAACGCGAACAGGGCCAGTGCCATCACGAGAACGGGGGATCGTCGGAGCATGGGACACTCCTTTCGAGAATGCCGGGAGAGTTGAACTGGCGCAGTCTACCGCGCCGCCCCGTCCGGGGATAGGCCTGAGAACGCAATAAGCTGAGAACGCGACGATGGGGCTCAGCCGACGACCGCATCGGCCTCGATTTCGATCTGCGCTGCCGCGTCGATGAGCTTGGCAACCTGCACGATGGTCGTGGCCGGGCGAATCTCCGCGAAGACTTCGCCGTGGACTTTGGCGACTTCCTCCCACTTGGACACATCCGTCACGAACATGCGCGTGCGGATGACATTCTCGATGCGCCCGCCGAGCGCCTCGATGGCCGCCCGGACGATCGCCAGCGAGCGGCGGGCCTGCTCGGCCAGCGATGGCGAATAGGTCCCGTCGGCGTTGATGCCGACACTGCCGGTGACGGCGATGAAATTCCCGCTGCGCACCGCCGCGAGTAGCCCATCAGCGGCTCCCACTTGGAACCGGAAGAGGCGCACTGGCGGCCGAGACGATTGGTGACGGTGATGCGGATATCGTTGGGCACGGACTGCTCCTGGAAGCTGACAATAACGGATGCCGGACCGCGCGGTCGCAGCGCGGTGTTAGCTTAACACATCTGCCGAGTCGTCCGCCAGCAGATGCCCGGATGCCCGGATGCCAGAAGACAAGAAGACCATGTGCCGCCGTGCCGCAGTGCTCCCGCGGGCGGTCTGGAAATCGCCACTCCAAAATCGAAAATCGAAAATCCACCCCATTTGACACCCCTCGCCGCATCTTCGTAAGATACCCGCCTCAACCGGGACGATTTCCTTTGCCCGGGCCTCGGCCAGCGGAAATGCTTCAGCGAGACACTTCGTATGTGGTATCAAATTGGCTGGTGGTCTCTCGCGGTGACGTATCTGGTGATACTCGCTGCGGTTGCATTTTACGGCCTCCACCGCTACATCCTCGTCTACCTCTACGTCAAGTTCCGCGACAACGTCTTTGAGCCCAAGAGCACCTGGAAAGAACTTCCCCGCGTCACCATCCAGCTCCCGATGTTCAATGAGGAGAGCGTCGCCGAGCGCATCATCCGCGCCACCTGCCAGATCGACTACCCGCTGGACAAGCTGGAAATCCAGGTGCTCGACGACAGCACCGACCAATCGGCCGATGTCGCGAAAAGAGCCTGCGAGGAATGGGCGGCCAAGGGCTATCCCATCAAGTTCGTCCATCGCACCGACCGCACCGGCTATAAGGCCGGCGCGCTGGCCGAGGGCATGAAGACGGCCACCGGCGAGTTCATCGCCATCTTCGATGCCGACTTCATCCCGCCGCGCGACATGCTCCGCAATGTCGTCAACTATTTCACCGACGAGAAAGTCGGCATGGTGCAGGTCCGCTGGGACCACCTCAACCGCGATGCCTCTCTGCTCACCAAGACCCAGGCGATCTTCCTCGACGCCCACTTTGTCATCGAGCACACCGCCCGCAACCGCTCCGGCCGGTTCATGCACTTCAACGGCACGGCCGGCGTATGGCGGCGCAGCACCATCGACGATGCCGGCGGCTGGCAGCACGATACGCTCACCGAGGATCTGGACCTTTCCTACCGGGCGCAGCTCAAAGGCTGGAAGTTCGTGTATCTGCCACAGTTCTGTGCGCCGGCCGAGCTGCCGCCGGAGATCATCAGCTTCAAGCAGCAGGCCCATCGCTGGACCAAGGGCGGGTTCCAGACGGCCATCAAGCTCCTGCCGATGATTCTCCGTTCCAGGAGTTTGTCGTTCGGCGTCAAGCTCGAAGCGTTCTTCCACCTGACCAACACCATTGTCTATCCGCTGGTCGTGCTGATCACGGTCCTCGTCTATCCCACGTTCTTCTATGCTCTCGGCCCGCTGCGCAGGTACGAGTGGGGGCAATATGCCTTCAGCATGTCGCTGTTCATTCTCGCGACCTGCTCGGCCAGCACGTTCTTCGTTTTCGGCCAGCGCGAGCTGTTTGGCCGGCAGGCGTGGGGAAGATCGCTTGTCCTCGTGCCGTTCCTGATGGCGCTAGGCGTGGGCATGAGCCTGATGAACGCCAAGGCCGTGCTGGAGGCGATCTGGGGCGCCATCCGCGGCAAGCCCAGCGAGTTTGTCCGCACTCACAAGTACGGCGTCACCGGCGCGGACAAGCGCGTCTATGTCGCCCAGCGCGTCTTCACGTTCCGCAAGCTGGCCCTGCCCATCGTCGAGCTGGCGTTCGGCTTCTACATGGTCGGCTGCATTTGGATCAGCCTGCGATGGGACTTCGGCACGCCCAGCGTGCCGTTCCTGGCCATCTTCGCGTGCGGCTATTTCTACGTCGCCGTCACGTCCATCTGGGTGCTCTGGAAAATGCAGCGCGAAGCGGATGGTGCCGTAGTGGCCCACGCCGTGTAGGGGCGAGATCTGAAATCTGAAATCTGAAATGTGAGATTTGAGGTTCGCAATCCGAAATTCGCAATCCGCAGTCGATTCCCCTCCCCGAACTCCCCGGTATAATGGGGCCGCCGAGGCCGGAATCGGCGGGATCAAGGCTCGTCCGTTGCGGATTTCCGCCGCCTATGCCCGCGGCCGATTCGATTGCCGTCCCTCCTCCATCCGGGCGATGGGCGACCGTAGATGCTGCGGGAGAAGGAGATAAAATTGGCTTATGACCCCTTTTCTGCCCTGCCATACCGGAACGCCCCCAGGCAGCATTGCGGAACAGATGAGCCGGATACTGCCGGGCACAACAGTGAGCGGCGGTAGGCGGTATCTCGCGCGTGTCGCGAAGAACACGGTAGTGGGTAAGATGAACGTCTATGTGAATGGACAACTGCAGTGAACGGAGACACTCATGAAATATTGGAATCAACGGTGGTACTTTGGGATTCTGGCAGCGGGATACGTAGTCACGAATGTGCTTGCCGCTGTTCTCTTGTCGAGCCTGCACCTGGACGTATCCCTATATTGGCCGTCGGTGGTGGATTTGCGACGCTTACGGCGGTAGTAGATGACCGACGCTGTCGAATTATCGGCATGTGCCTGCGCACTCTTATCGCTTGTGCTGATCGTCGTGGAGTATCGGGAAGGGCTCAGGCTTCAGAGCGTGCTGGATTCAATTCGACATCGCGCCTCGGGACAGTGAGGATTGGAGAAAAGCAGGGGGCGTGGTAAGGGCCATGGTTCATTCTCGCCCGTATTGACGCCTGCACACGGTATCAGCAGATATTGCCATGCCTCGTCGGGCACGTCACACTCCGGGTGGCCTGATTCACCGCCGTGCTTTGCTGAGAATAGGCGAGTCTGGCGTGCAGCTACAGCCAGCAACAGCACCAATGTCCTCTGCGACGGTCAGGACGGGCAGCACGCTCACCGGTCATGGCTCGTTCGTCGACCCCGGCGCCGACACGTGGACGGCCACGGTGAATTATGGCGACGGCGGCGGCGCGGCGGCGCTGACACTCAATGGCAAGAGCTTCGCGCTGAGCCACGTCTACGCGGCGGCCGGGACGTACACGGTTTCGGTGACGGTCACGGACGACGATGGCGGCGTCGGGAGCGACACGCTGACGGTCACGGTGAACGGGAGCAGCACCAACGTCGCGCCGACGGTGTCGGCCGGCCCAGCCGCGACGATCAACGAGGGCGACACGTTCAGCAGCTCAGGCTCCTTCGCCGACCCGGACAATGACACCTGGACGGCCACGGTGGACTATGGCGATGGCGGCGGCCCGCAGTCGCTGACGCTGAATGGCAAGGACTTTTCGCTGAGCCACACGTACGCCGATGATGGCAAGTATACGGTGTCCGTGACGGTCCAGGATGACCACGAACACACCGGCAGCGCCACGACCACCGTCACGGTGAACAACGTCGATCCCTACAACGTGAGCCTGACGCTGGCCAGCGCGACGATCGACGAGGGGCAATCGGCCAGCCTGAGCGGGAGTTTTGTCGATCCGGGCGCGCTGGACGGGCACACCGTGACGATCAACTGGGGCGATGGCAACAGCGATCAGCCGTTCACTCTGGCGGCCGGCACGCTGAGCTTCGGCGGCCGCACGCACCAGTATGTCCACGCCGCGCCGAATGGGTATTACACGATCACGGCGGCGGTGGCCGACGAGCATGGCAGCGGCTCGGGCAGCATCGAGGTAACGGTCAACAACGTGGCCCCGACGGTAACGATCACGGGCGCGCCGAGTCACGACGATGAGGGCACGGCGATCTCGCTGGGCAGCGACGTGACGGATCCGGATGGCCCGTTCACGTACGACTGGCAGGCGACGGCCAGCAACGGCCAGGTGATCGCGGACGGCAGCGACGATTCGTTCGATTTCACGCCGGACGACAACGGAACTTACGAAGTGACGCTCACCGTCACGGACACGTACGGTGAGTCAGGCACGGATAGCAAGACGATCACGGTGGACAACGTAGCGCCAAACCCCAGCGTCAATGGCGACGACACCGTGACGCAAGGTTCCACCTACACGCTGTATGTGAGCATTGCCGATCCGGGCAAGGACACAGTGACGACGGTCGGGATCAACTGGGGCGATGGAACCACTGGAGCGATCACGCCCAATCCGGCCCCGACGACTTGGGACTCCGTGCCGTTCACGCACGTCTACTGGAAGACGGGCCCGATGACGATCACGATCAGTTCGCTGACGGATGAAGACGGGAGTTACACGGTCAGCGCGACCAAGAGCATTACCGTCAATCCTCTGACGCTTGATTCGCTCACGGTTGCGGACAACCCTGATTTCGTGGGCAATGTCGTGACGGCCGCCGGCACCGAGGTGGCGGAGTTGTACGTGCCCGAGGATGCTGACGGCGGCGCCACGGTGTACCTGGAGGCCGCCTTCCCCTCGGGCGCGGACGATCATGTGCTGTGGAGCTTGAATTCCGGCCCGGCCGAACCGTTCAGCGATGGCCTTTCCATTCGACTGGACTCCAGCGACGGAGTTGACTTCACGATCCAGGCGGGCGTGGACCTGGACGATGATGGCGCTCTCGATAGCAACGAGATCACCAGAACAGTGCAAGTCTACATCGCCAATCTCGATCTGACCGCCTATCGAACCGGCGGGTATTGGGGCCAGGCCATCGATGACGCCGTCGAGAGTGGCGGCGATCCCAACAACTACATCGTGTTGGTCAACGACGACTACGAACAGAACAGCCCCCTGGGCGACGATCTGACGGCCTCCGAGGTCAGCATTCCCACTTCCACAACTCTACCGCTGCCGGACAATCAAGATGACGACTTGATCAAGCTGGTGCTGCACCGCCCGTCTTCGTCGATGGAGCACGGGGTGCTCGGCCTGTGGTTCTCGAATGGGGCGGTCCTGCGCGTATTCAACGATCAGGGGGTCCAGATCTATGACGGCGAGCAGGTCATCGGCACCGTGGCCTTGAGTGTGGACCTGGACGCCCCCACAGGGCCGTTATCAGGCCTGATGACCGGCGATGTCACTCTTTACGCCGAGGCCAAGCAAACGTCGCCCAACCTGAGCATTGCGTACAGATATTGGCCCGACGGCGCGATGTCGGGCGACTCGTTGGTTCAGGACGACGTCCATATGCGCGTGGCGGACATCGAGTTCACAGGCGCCAGCTGCGACGGCATCCCCGCCACCGAGCTTGTGGACCGCCAGCAGTTGCTCGACCTGGCCTCCGGCCAGATGCTCGATCCCGCGCCGCTGCCAGACGGTGCTGCGTACAAGATTCTTTGGGGTGGCATTCCAACCGAGTTGTCTGACGGCTTGAGCGTCGAGTCCGACCTTGGCGACTCGTACGTGGATGCGGTCACGCCGGTCTCGGGCGACGCGATGCAATCCACCCAGTTCGGGGTGATGTACACCACGATCGATCCCGACAGCCCCCTCTCCGCGTCACAGCAGAATGATGTCGAGGGCGCGCTCGATCTGCACGCTCTCCACGGCCGTGCTCTGTTCGCGGTGCTGGACGACGGGGCGGACAAGCAGCAGCGCGAGCTGACGGCAAGAGGTTTCTACATGCTACAGGCCGACGCGGCCGTCCAAGGCTACCCCGGCGTCGGGGCTGACGGTGTCCAGCGGCTCATCTACGATAGCAACGTCCCTATCAAATTCCGGTTCGGTTTCAAGGACCTGCCTGCAGGAACCAAGGTCGAGTGGGACCTTGACGGCAGTGGATTCGGGGCCGCACCGTGTGACAAGGACCGCGGCGCGGACCCGTTTAGTCTGACATATTCCACGAGGCAAGCCGGACCAGATAACGTGAACCTTCCCGCAGATCCCGCCCACCGGCGGCAGACCTATACGGTGCGCGTACGGGTTAGCGCGCCAGGAAAAGAGCCGCTTGTAGTCGCCCGGACCTTGCGCGTGGCCTTGGAGCCGCAAAAAGTCCTCAATGACCTTCCACCTTTCGTGCCCGGCGGAGCGCAGCCGAACATGGACGCCCTCAACGCCTGGCTGAAGACACAATACAGCTTTGCATTGATGTCCGGCATTCCGTGGCAGGATCCGGACAAGCTTTCCCCCTTGGGCAGGCAGTCCGCTGACGTAATCCTCCAAGGCGGGCAAGCAGGCGAGGCCCTTCTTAAGGATCAAAGACTTGTCATGGGCATCGTAGACCCTGGTCCAGGTTTCCCCATTTCCGCGGTCACGGTCATGGAGCGCGGCGAGCGTCAAGGGGCGCGGTATCCCAACGCAGTCACCGCAGGCACAATCATCGTCGGGCTACCGGCGTTCGGATTCGACCAACCAGAACTCGACTACGTAATCGAGCACGAGCGCAACCAGATCCGTTCGATCGCGGGCTTCAGAGATGGCACAGCGCTGGATTGCATAGTCAGCATTGGATATAAGGATGCGAACGGAGGAGCATTCAAGCCTGAAGTTGCGGTGTTGGCGGAACAGAAGTGGAATCAGCTATTGCGACAAAGCGAAGACTTCATGCGGGGTGCCGGCGATCTGGCGGGGGGCCAAGTATCTTGGCGATTCTTCCAGCGTCCTACCAGTGTGTTCTGGAGCTTCTACAGCTACGTCGTGGGCGGCGGGGTTGCTAACTGGGGATCGCTCCGCAGCATCAACGCGAACCTTCCAGCAGCGGTTTATAACGCTGCCGTAAACAAGATTAAGGCGATCCGCACCGCGATACCGGCGTCATGGAGCGACATGCTGTATATTATCAATCCGGGCGCCATCTACCGCTTTATCGATCCGGTGACCGAAGCGAAGCTCCCTGCTGCGGGATGACGCCAAGCTAGTGCGGCGCCCCGTTGTCCTCCGGTTTCAGCGGTAGAACCGGGAACAGGCCGGCGCCTGTCCGGCGATGACGGTGCATAGCGCGAACCAGCCCGTACAGCGATGCCGGCACGACGAGAGCTGACATTGCCCAACAGGGGACAACGACGGCGCGACGCCACTCGTGCGCCACCATGCTCTCGAAAGCATCGGCGTCTTTTATTGACATGAAATACGGATGCATACGCCCGGTTGGCGGCGGCATATCGTCATACGCGAAACCCCAGGAGCGGCGTCTGAAATCCCAGCCCAGATCCCGCGCGCCGAAGGGCGTGATGCGTCTCTGCTCCCAACTTGATTGTGCCGCTAACCATTCACTGGCGTAGCAACACACCTCGATCTTCCCACACGCTGAGGTCAACCGGAAGCTAACTTTGCCACACCGCCATGAAACCGTATCCGTGATGAAGCCGCTGCGAATCCACACGCCGAGGATAGCGGCAAGCACCACAATGGAGAGCAGCCACAGGGCGCGACGCAAGCGTATCATTTGGTATTCTACGCGATGTCCACTACAATAGCATCGCCCGATCAGACCTGTTTGGCGGAGATGCGCCGGTCCAGCGATTTTCTGGCCGGAAGAACTGCTGGGCTTTGCGGTGGCAGTTTACGCTCGGCCCGCGGATCGGTGAACTCGGTGACCCAGAACGGCTTCAACTTCAGTTTCATCCCCAAGCACGCGGGCACGTACACGGTGACGATGACGGCGCGGGACGACGAGGGCACGACGAATGTCATCACCAAACAGGTGACGGTGGCGGACGTTCCGCCTCAGGATTTGAAGATCTCAGGAAACGGCGGCCCGGAAGGAAGTACGTTGAACTTCGCCGGCTCGGCGACGGCCGGGCCGTACGACACGCTGCGCTACGGCTGGAGCGTGGCCGGCGGGCCGGTCAGGTCGGCCATTCGCGCTGGTTCGGCCTTCAGCTTCGTTCCGGCGGACAACGGGACCTATACCGTCACGATGACCGTGACGGACGACGAGGGCACAACCACCACGACCACGCGCCAAGTTACCGTGACCAATGTCGCGCCGGTCGTGGATGCCGGCGCGGGAGCGACCATCAACGAAGGCGACACGTTCACCGGCGGCGGATCGTTCACCGATCCGGGGGCGGACACCTGGACGGCGACGGTGGACTATGGCGATGGCGCCGGAGCCGTGCCGCTGACTCTCAATGGGCACACGTTCTCGCTGTCGCACCAATACGCCGACGATGGCGTGTATTCCGTTGTGGTGACCGTGACCGACAAGGATGGCGGAACCGGCAGCGATGCGGTGCAGGTGACGGTGAACAACGTCGCGCCCGTGGTCGATGCCGGGCCGGACCAGACGGTCAGGACGGGCAGCACGCTTACCGGGCATGGGTCGTTCGTCAACCCCGGCGCCGACACCTGGACGGCGACGGTGGATTATGGCGACGGCGGCGGAGCGGCGGCGCTGACACTCAACGGCAAGAGTTTCTCCCTCAGCCACGTCTACGCGGCGGCCGGGACGTACACGGTTTCGGTGACGGTCACGGACGATGATGGCGGAGTCGGAAGCGACTCGTTGACGGTGACCGTGACCGGCAGCAGCGCCAACGTCGCGCCGACGGTATCGGCCGGCCCTGCCGCGACGATCAACGAGGGCGACACATTCAGCAGTTCGGGGTCCTTCGCCGACCCGGACAATGACACATGGACGGCCAGCGTTGACTACGGGGATGGCTCGGGATCGCAGTCGCTGACGCTCAGCGGCAAGGATTTCTCGCTGAGCCACACCTATGCGGACGATGGCCAGTATACGGTGTCGGTGACGGTCCAGGATGACCACGAACACACCGGCAGCGCCACGACCACCGTCACGGTCAACAACGTCAATCCCTACAACGTGAATCTCACGCTGGCCAGCGCGACGATCGACGAGGGGCAATCGGCCAGCCTGAGCGGGAGTTTTGCCGATCCAGGCACGCTGGACGGGCACACCGTGACGATCAACTGGGGCGATGGCAACAGCGATCAGCCGTTCACTCTGGCGGCCGGCACGCTGAGCTTCGGCGGCCGCACGCACCAGTATGTCCACGCCGCGCAAATGGGTATTACACCATCACTGCCACGGTGGCCGACGAGCATGGCAGCGGCTCGGGCAGCATCGAGGTGACCGTCAACAACGCGGCCCCGGCGGCAAGCATCACGGGCGCGCCGAGTGATGACGATGAAGGCACGGCGATCTCGCTGGGCAGCGACGTGACGGATCCGGATGGCCCGTTCACGTACGATTGGCAGGTGACCGCCAGCAACGGGCAGGCCATTGCGGACGGCAGCGATGACGGTTTCGATTTCACGCCGGACAACAACGGCACTTACGTCGTGACGCTGACCGTCACGGACAGCTATGGCGAAACGGGCACGGATAGCCAGACGATCACGGTGGACAACGTCGCGCCAACGGCCACCCTCGACGGGGCCGGTTCCGTGACCCAGGGCAGCGAGTACACGCTGGGCGTGAGCATATCCGATCCGGGCAAGGACACGGTCACGTCCCTCGACATAGACTGGGGCGATGGAAGCAATGGCACTATCAACGTCATTCCACCCCCCAGCACGTGGGATTCCGTGCCGTTCGCTCACGTCTATTGGAAGACCGGGCCGATGACGATCACGGTCACATCCCTGACCGATGAAGACGGCACCTACACGGTCAGTGCAACCGAGCACATCACCGTCAACGGGCTGGCCCTCGATTCCATCACGGTTACCGCTGGCGACGGCGTCTCTGTCACCGCCAACAGCTCGACAATCCCGGACCTCTTCCTCGAAGAGCAAGAGGGCGGCAACAGCGTGACTCTGCAGGGGACCTTCGGCTCGATGCCGAACGACTGGCTTAACCGCGTACTCTGGCAGGTCTCCGGGTCCACCGCCACGCCGGCTAGCGAGACTTTCAGCTACGATGGCGACATTCTCCTCACCATCAACCCCGATCGCGACTTTACGATCGCGGCCGGTGTCGATCTGAATGACAACGGCCAACTTGATGGCAACGAGATCACGCGACGGGTAAATGTGCATCTAGTCAAGGTTGAAAGCGTCAGCTTGATCGACAGCAGTAAACCGGACAGAGTTTTCACGCTGACGGAGCCTGGTGGGTACGATGTGTTCATCGCCGAGGAGAGCACCGGCCAAGCCGACATCGACCTGAATGCTTCGATAGTGACGGGCGATGCCGACGGGCGTAATCACGTCATCTGGAAGGTAGTTGGCGAGGCCGCGTCGCCAGCCACGGGCGACTTCCTAGGTCACAACCACGCCACACTTATGGTCACCGGCAGCAACCGTACCTATTGGGTGTATGCGGGATTCGACACCAATAATGACGGCGCTCTTAGTCCGGATGAATACGAATATACATTTGGCGTGCATGTGCTACTGATCGACCTGCGTGCGAAGACGATAGAAGCCAATGTGGCGACTGGTAACCTACCGAACGAACGCGAGGAGACCGATGGAGCATACGTTCTGGTCAATCGCGATGATGATGACGCCAACAATCCCACCGACAGATCTGACAAGGATCGATCGCGGTTGGCCACCGCCGAGAACGACCTTCTCCCATTGGTCCTGAAAGGGTCGCCCGGCATGGGCGGCGTCGGGTCCTATATGCTCGTCTATGACCCGACGATCTTCAGGGTCTGGACGGACGCGGGAGCGGTCGTAGCGCCAAACACGCCGATCGAGGTTCTGGAAACGGATCGAGTATATCGGGTCGAAGGGCTCGCGGGCAAAACGGGCACGATCAAAGTCAGTTGGACGGATGGTTCCACCGACATTACCGATGCGGATGTGATTAAGGTAACCAGCATCTTGTGGACCGGGCCCCAGAACGTTATCAACTATGGCACGTTCACCTACAGGGCGTGGGATACGCCTTCGGGCGCCGCTTGGTCTGTCGCCGACTGCGCCGAGGGCGAGGTTCTTGGGCAGTACCTGGACCCGAGTGGGCAGGCGTTGACCGGAAAGGTCCAATGGGGTGACGGTCCCAGGGTGGACCAGCTTGCGCTCAACCTGAATTCGGACTATTCGTGGAATATCGAGGCGTACGTAGTCAAGATCACTGCGACGCCAGGCAAGATCACGAAGGCGACCGGGCCGGCTCGAGTTATGCGACGCGTAGGCGGCGGTTATGTACCGGTTCCGGATAATCAAATGCCCTTTGGAGACACACCAGTGTTTCTACAAGCGCCACTGCAACAGGCGATATAGATTCGATTCTGTTCGAGTCAACCGTTTCCGTTCAAGGTCCCAATCCGAAGAGCGAGAGAACGATGCAGGTCGAGTATATTCAGAATCTGGCGGTGAGCCGATGGAACGTCTCGTACGGGTCACTTACACGCGTCAACCAGATTCAGGGAAATACGTATCTGGACTGTGCGCCTAATGTTCCCACGATACCACCACCCTGGATGCGTCCTACGAACGTAGAGCGGATGTTCCCCGTGACCGATAACGAGCGGGATACGCCGTCGGTAGGTCAGTATACAATGTTCAATGGCTTGCAGATGACCATGGTAAATGCAGTCTTTGAATTCGATATCTGGGTAGTAGCCCATACAGCAGATGCCGATGATGCAGACGGTTACGTGCCGCTCGCTGGCGCGCATTGGCGATTTGATGTGAGCGGGACAGTCAACGATGCCGGCCGCTATGTACCCGACACACAGAATGCAATCACGGGGGATGACACATTCCAAGTGTATAGCAGATATACAATTCCGGTGATGCTTACTGCCCCGCCGAACTTCTCTAACGCTGCGAATCCGCAGAGATGGAGGTAGGTACCATGGGACGCGTAGTAATCGGTGGCATTATTGCCATCACGATGGCCGGGCTTGTTCGCGCAGCGGTCCCAGCGGACGACCCAGTGCGTGTCTTGGAGCCCGTGACACCGGGTCTGGTTGACCCGAAACTCGATTTGTATTTGTTCTTGGGGCGCATTGTGGCGGTGCCCCCAGAGTTCAAGAGCAATATGGATCTAGATTACAACCTTGATGTGATCCTTGAATGGCGACAGAGGTTACGTGTCGGAGAGCGGATCAGGGTAATAGGCCGAATCTATGATACCGCGCTGCACCCGGAGTATGACCTGCCTGTTTGGAGCAAGGGGAGTACCGTGTTGGTCTTGGCGAAGGGATTGGCAGCGCCTGGCCAATTGCACTATGTTTCGAGGGAAATCATACCGATAGGGCTGCGCACGGGCAGCACCGTTCCAGGTGCAAACGTAGCTGCCGTACGCGAAGGACTTGTGCAGATGGAGAAGTTTCTGCTGAGGACCGCTGCCGGGGAGGCGGCCAAGCAGATGGTTGTTACGTACCGAGCAAGCGAGAATTATTGTCTATGGGCAATGGGCACCGCCTTTTGGGCGCGCACTGTTGTGGCCGAGAGGATAAGGGCCGAGGCCGAAGCTCTGGCTGAAAAGGGCGACGACGCGGCACGCATGCTTTGGATGGATTATCTGTTGGACCACGCTGTACTGCCAGACAATCGCCCCCCTGCATTGTGGCGGGTTGGGTGGCTTCGGATGTGGTTAAGGAAAAGCGTCGCGAAGGAACTATTGTCCTGCAGGGAGTGACGTGTGTGTGATGTGTAGCAAGCACCGTAAAAGGGGTCATAATTCTTTCCAGCCGTTGGGCCGCCGAGGAAGGAAGGGGGTCAGGTTCACTTAAATGTTGTCGCGTTCTTGCGATGGTTCGCCCGTTGCGCCCGCATTCGTGCCGCGTTACACGCGTAGCAGCCAGGCGCGCGGCTGAATGTATCCGCCGGACGGACTCAGGTACAATGGCGTTCCTGTGAAATGCTTAAGTCCAGCTATCGCCCTGCTGCTCATGGGCTGCACGCCGTCGTGGTATCGCAACGCGGCGGATCGGTGAATTCGGTGACTCAGAACGGTCCCAGCTTCAGTTTCGTGCCCGAGCACGCGGGCACGTACAAGGTGAAGATGACGGTGCGCGACGATGAAGGATCGGAGAGATCGACCACCGCACAGGTCACAGTGCTTAACGTCCCGCCTCACGGCCTGTCAATCTCGGGCGGCGCTGGCGGCGATGAAGGCGACACGGTTGAGTGCAGTGGTTCGGCGACGGCCGGGCCATTTGATACACTGACCTACCTCTGGAACGTGAGCGGCGGCCAAATCGCCTCGCCGATCGCCAACGGCGCGAATTTCAGTTTCATCCCCAAGCACGCGGGCACGTACACGGTAACGATGACGGCCCGGGACGATGAGGGCACGACGGATGTCACGACCAAACAGGTGACGGTGGCCGACGTTCCGCCTCAGGATTTGAAGATCTCAGGGAACGGCGGCCCGGAAGGAAGCACGTTGAACTTCGCCGGCTCGGCGACGGCCGGCCCGTACGATACGCTGCGCTACGGCTGGAGCGTGGCCGGCGGGCCGGTGAGGTCGGCCATCCGCGCTGGTTCGGGCTTCAGCTTCGTTCCGGCGGACAACGGGACCTATACCGTCACGATGACCGTGACGGACGACGAGGGCACAACCACCACGACCACGCGCCAAGTTACCGTGACCAATGTCGCGCCGGTCGTGGATGCCGGCGCGGGAGCGACCATCAACGAAGGCGACACGTTCACCGGCGGCGGATCGTTCACCGATCCGGGGGCGGACACCTGGACGGCGACGGTGGACTATGGCGATGGCGCCGGAGCCGTGCCGCTGACTCTCAATGGGCACACGTTCTCGCTGTCGCACCAATACGCCGACGATGGCGTGTATTCCGTTGTGGTGACCGTGACCGACAAGGATGGCGGAACCGGCAGCGATGCGGTGCAGGTGACGGTGAACAACGTCGCGCCCGTGGTCGATGCCGGGCCGGACCAGACGGTCAGGACGGGCAGCACGCTTACCGGGCATGGGTCGTTCGTCGACCCCGGCGCCGACACCTGGACGGCGACGGTGGATTATGGCGACGGCGGCGGAGCGGCGGCGCTGACACTCAACGGCAAGAGTTTCTCCCTCAGCCACGTCTACGCGGCGGCCGGGACGTACACGGTTTCGGTGACGGTCACGGACGATGATGGCGGAGTCGGAAGCGACTCGTTGACGGTGACCGTGACCGGCAGCAGCGCCAACGTTGCGCCGACGGTATCGGCCGGCCCTGCCGCGACGATCAACGAGGGCGACACATTCAGCAGTTCGGGGTCCTTCGCCGACCCGGACAATGACACATGGACGGCCAGCGTTGACTACGGGGATGGCTCGGGATCGCAGTCGCTGACGCTCAGCGGCAAGGATTTCTCGCTGAGCCACACCTATGCGGACGATGGCCAGTATACGGTGTCGGTGACGGTCCAGGATGACCACGAACACACCGGCAGCGCCACGACCACCGTCACGGTCAACAACGTCAATCCCTACAACGTGAGCCTGACGCTGGCCAGCGCGACGATCGACGAGGGGCAATCGGCCAGCCTGAGCGGGAGTTTTGCCGATCCGGGCACGCTGGATACCCATACCGTGACGATCAACTGGGGCGAT
>CAWIJX010000005.1:0-748498 GCA_963836515.1 uncultured Phycisphaerales bacterium | reverse complement strand
TGCCCTCAATGAGATGATCGGGGTCAGCAATAGTTCCGGGACCACGACCTACACCTACAACGCCCTGGGCCAGCGCATCGCGTCCGTCACCAATGCCCAGACCACGCAGTATCTGATCGATCCTGCGGGTCTTGGGAATGTGGTTGGAACTTACAATGACGCCGGCAACCTCATTGCCGATTACGCGTACGGCCTCGGGTTAACGAGTCAAGTCGCGGCCGGCGGAACGCATTACTACGATTTCGACGTGCTGGGCTCGACGGTGGGGCTGACCAACTCTTCGGGCACGTACGTCAATAGGTACAGCTATCTGCCGTTCGGCGCTATTCTTTCATCTACCAGGGCGCTGGCGAACCCGTTCCAGTTCGTAGGGCGGTTCGGAGTAGAGAATGAAGGTGGCGGAATTCTGTTCATGCGGGCGCGGTTCTACTCGCCCGAGGTCGGCCGGTTCTTGAGTGACGATCCGCTTCTAGTTGCCGGCGAAAATGGGTATTGGTACGCCAAAAATACCCCCGTGAATTACATTGATCCGAAGGGCACCGCCCGTGAAGAGGCCGCTCGGCTGTGCTATATTGCGTTCGGTGATCCGTACGATCCGGCTTTACAGGATTCCGATAAATTGCTCGAATGCTTGAACAAATTGGCATACTCATCGTGCCCGCCGCCTCCAGGTCCCGGCGCACGTCCCCCTACTCCTCCCGGCGGTGGCGGCGGTGGCGGTGGCGGGTCAGGAACCTTGACCCCGCAGGACCCGAACGACATGCTGGGCCCCAGCGGGTTCGGAACTAACAGCTACATCGCGCTGAACACCTCTTTCCCGTATCGCGTCGATTTCGAAAACGATCCCACGGCCAGCTGCCCGCACAACAGGTGGTCATCACCGACCAACTCGACAGCAATCTGGATTGGAGCACATTCTCACTCACCGAGGTCGGCTTCGGCGATCATGTCATCGCCGTGCCTCCCAAGTCACAACACTTCGAAACGACGGTCCCCGCGACCTACAACGGCGTGAGTTTCAACGTGCAAATCGACACCGGCATAGATTTGGCAACAGGCGAGGTGTACGCTAAGTGTTACTTGATTGATCCGAACACGAGTCTCCCGCCGCCCGTGCCAATCGGCTTGCTTCCGCCGGAGGACGGCACCGGCCGCGGCAAGGGCTATTTCTCCTATGCCGTTAGCCCCAAGGCGGGTTTGCCGACGGGGACGGAGATCCGCAACATCGCCCTCGTTTCGTTCGATGGCCAGCCCCAGGTTGCCACCAACCAGGTCGATCCACACGACCCATCCAGTGGCACCGATCCGGCCAAAGAATGCCTCGTCACGATCGACTCCGGTGTGCCGACCAGCAGCGTCGCCGCGTTGCCGGCCGCCGGAAGCTCGACGCAGTTCACTGTTTCCTGGGCAGGCGCAGACGATCCCGGCGGCTCTGGCGTGGCCAGCTACGACATCTACGTGTCAGACAACGGTTGTCCGTATGCGCTCTGGAAGAGCACGAGTGACCCTTCCGCCACCTTTGCTGGCCAGCCGCTGCACAGCTACGCGTTCTACAGCGTCGCCTACGACAATGCAGGCAACGTGGAAGACCCGCCGGCCACGCCGGATGCTCAGACCTTTGTGGCCGCCATCGACGGCACGAGCGGCGATGACACGATCCGGCTGCGCCTCGATCCGGCCAACAGCAGCCTGCTGCAGGTCTTCACGCAGGATCCGCCTGCTGGAGCGCCGGCTTACGGCATTACGCTGGCGGCTTTGCCAAGCCTGACGATTCACGGCCTGACAGGCAACGACACACTGATCGTTGACATGAGCTACGGCAACCCTGTGCCGGCCGGCGGGTTGAGCGTTGATGGAGGGGATGGCGGCGACGAGTTGGTCGTGAGCGATGCGCCGGCCGGGAGCGATGTCAATGTGAGCCCGACGCAGGTGCTGTTCGGCACATCGGCCATCACTCTCAACGGCGTGGAAGATGTGAAGCTCGGGGGAAGCGGGGATGTGGTGCTGGGGTCGCTGGATGTTGCGAGTGGAGCGACGCTGAAGATCGCGGCGGGGGGCCGCACGCTCCACGTGAGCACGCTGTCGCTCGATCCGGCGGCGAAGATGGATCTGGCCGACAATACGCTGATTGTGGATGATGTGGGGGCGTATGGCGACCTTCGAGACCGCATCGCATCCGCGCAACTCCGCCGTGCTCTGGGATGGCCCCGGCCTGGGCTCCTCCGCCGTGCGCGATGATCTCGACGGCATCCATGGCTTGGGGATCATGCTCAGCGGTGGCAGTGTCATCGTGAAATACACGCTCAACGGCGACTCCGACCTGAACGGCGTCATCGACGCGGATGATTATTACCGCATGGATGTGGCGTATCGGTTGCAGGGCGACGGGCAGCACGTCGGGTGGGGCAATGGCGATGTGGATTATCTCGGCGGGATCTCGGCCGATGATTTCTATCTGATCGACCGGGCGTATGTCCGGCAGGCGGCCACACCGGCCGCCGGCGCAGCGCCGCTGTGGAGCGACAGCAAGATCGCCGCCGCGGACCATGTGTGGGACTGACCCGTCTCCTGGCCACTATCTGCTTTCCGCTATCTGCTGTCTGCCATCCCCCTCCCCTCTCCGCTGGACCCTGGCCCGGCCGCTTCGTAGAGTGTTGGGCATCTGGACTACCCGCCTCATCTTCGTCAGCTTATGGGTGGCCTCGGTTGCCGTGGCCCAGAGCACCGCGCCGTCGGACCGCGCAATTCACGAGGCGGTCTTGCAGCTCGGCGCGCCCAGCGCCGCCGATCGCGAGCGAGCGATGCAGTGGCTGGCCTCGGCCGGGGAGTTGGCCAGGGCGGAACTGGAGCAGGCGGCGCGGAGCTCGGACCCGGAGATGCGGAGTCGCGCACGGCAGCTTCTCGGCGACTTGCAGCTTGGGATGACGGTGGATACGCCGCGCGAGACGCGCGAGCTGGTCCGCAGTTATCGCTCGGGCGACGCGGCGCAGAAGCGGTCGGCGCTGCAGGCGATGCTCCAGCAAGGGCCCGCGGCGATGCCGTTGATGGCCCGCCTGGCGGTGATTGAGACCGATCCCGCCGTGCGGCAGCAGCTCATCGACCTGATCGGGCGCGATGCGGGCCATGCGGCGTCCGTGTTCATCGCCGCGGGGCAACTGAAGGAGGCCCGCGAGATTCTTGAATCGGCGGCCCAGGGCGGCGCCAAGCCGCACGTCCAGGCGCTGGCGGCGCTGCTGGTGTTGACCGACACCGCCGATGCCAGAATCGCCGAGCTGCGCAAGCTGGCGGCCGTGGCCATGCCCCGCCACCAGGCCGCCCTGCTGGGGTACTTGCTGCGGGCCAGGGGCAACCTGCCGGCCGCCCGCGACGTGGCGGCCGAGGCGCATGATGACGAGCTTCGGCAGGACGTGCTGCTCGACATGGGCGACTTCAAATCGCTGGCGGTGCTGCTGGCGGGCGCACGGCGCCGGGCGAGCCAGGGAACCTGCTGCAGGTGGCGCTGGGCCAGCTCTTCGGCGGCGACCGCAATGGCTTCGAGAAGACCCTTGCCTCCCTGCTGAAGAAGAAGGCGGAGAAGGAATCGCGAATGGCGGCCGTGGTGGCGTGCCTCATGGACGACCGCATGGCCGAGGCGATGGCGCTGCTTCAGAATGACGAGGATGCCGCCGAAGCCTACAACCTGCTCTCGGCCCGGCACGATTTTCCGGCGGCGCTGCAACTGGCGGAGAAGGCCATTGCGGCGGGCACGGTCGATGGGATGAAGCTGCGCTGCGACATGGCGCGCGAGCATGCGGTCCTGGGCCACGCGGCCAAGGCGAGAGAGATGTTCGACAGCATCTTCAAGGACCTCGGCGCCGGCGCGGGCCCGGCGAAACGACGCCGACGAGCTGGTTCGCGCGGAGCGACTGGCGCACATGGACGACCTGGCGTTCCAGCACGCTTCGGCGGTGATGCCGGCCAACCGGGACCACACGCTAATGATGATGGCTCTGTTTCCCGATCGCTATCAGGAAGCCGTCGCCTGGCAGAACTACCTCTTTCAGCTTCATGGGCTGAAGGACGATCTGCCGGAAATCCGGCGGATCATGGAGCGCAAAGCGCCGGCCGGCGATGTCGAGCGGATGGTGCGCGACGCGGCTTCGCGGCCGGTCGTGGCCGTTCCGGGCGGCATGCGGCGGCCGCCGCCGCGAGTCTACGACATGGTCGAGACGCTGATCGCCTATGGGCGCACCGCCACCGCCCGCGAGATCTACGCGAAGCTTGCCGAATCGCAAGCGAGCGCCGAGCCGTTGCTGCGGCTCGGGGCCATGGCCGCCAAGGCCGATCAGTGGAAGCAGGCGGCCGAGTATTACGCCCGCGCCGCCGCGCGCGAGCCGCAGTTCGCAGCCCCGGTGTATCTGCGGGGCATCGCGCTGCTGCGGACGGGCCAGGAGCAGGAAGGCAAGCGGTTGATGGCGCAGGGGCGACTGCTTCCGCTGGCGGATGAGGCGCAGCGCGGCAGCCTGGCCGAGGAGCTTCGCCGCGCAGGGTCTGGCCGATGAAGCGCGGGGGCAGGAGGAGTTGATCGCGCGGCTCGGCGATTCGGAGGAGCCGCAGGTCGCCAACGTGCAGCGTCGTCTGGGGGAAGAGGCTTTTCATCGCGGCGACTACGCCAAGAGCCTTCTGTCCTGGCGGCGATTCGCGCTGCGATATCTCGACCGCGATGGGGATGAGCCGCGCGTCAGGGCGGTGCTCTATCTCCTGCACTGGCTGCATCGAGCGCGGTGCTGCCAGCTTCTGGCGGCCGGCCAGTTCGATGAGGCGCAGCACGAGATGGATGCCTGGGCGCGGTCGCTGCCGGCCGACGTTGAGCTGCCAATCGCGGCGGTCCCGATCCTCCGTAGGGCGGGGCGCGAGGCCATGGCCGCGGATGTGCTCAATCGCAGCGTCGAGTTTCATCAAAAACTGCTAAGTGCCTACCCGGACTCCTCGATGCTGCACAATGGGGTCGCCTGGATGCTGGTTCGTTGCCGGATGCACCTCGACGATGCGCTGGCGCATGCGGCCAGGGCGGCGGAGCTGGAAAACGACAATTGCGCCATCCTCGACACGCTGGCGGAGGTGTATTTCCAGCGGGGCGAGAAAGACAAGGCGATTCAGACGATCCAGCGGTGCATCGATCTCGAGCCCGATAATACGCGGCATCAGCAGTGTCGCGCGATTCGAGAAGCTGCCCGCCACCACGGACCCGCCCGAAGAGCCCGAGTGATTCCCGATCCGTGGCGCGTTTGACCGGCTCGCTTGCGAGCCGCTTATCACTCCAGACACGGGCTGAAGCCCGCACTGCGAACAACCTCTAAACCGACTGGCGTCTCTGGCCGATCATCATCCGTGGAGCAGGGTAATGGCGATACAACTGATCTGCCCCAATCTCAAATGCCGAAAGCTATTGGCCGTTCCCGATGACGTGCGCGGCAAGATGGTCAAGTGCCAGCATTGCCAGACCGCGTTCCGGGTGCCCGAGGCGAAATCCCGGCCCGTGCCCGCGACGAGCGAAAACGCCGGGAAATAGCCGTTCAGAGTTTTCACGGCGGAGTACCGCCCTGAAAACTCATAGTCGTTCTATTCCGGGTTCCGAGCTTCGTAACTGATTCGGACCTCGGATTTCGGGCTGCGCACTTGCTTACGCAATTCCCATTGCCCGCAGGTTGCGCAGGCTGATTCCCAGGCTCTCAAAGGGGTCGCGCTGGCAGTGGTCCTGCTCCACGATGTACCACTCGACGCGAGCCTCCCGGCAAGCCTTCACGATTTCGCTCCAGTTGAGATTTCCCTCGCCAACCTCGGCCATGATCGGCCTGCTGGCCCGCGATGCCTCGACGCGCTTCTGATAATCCGCGTCCGGCTCCGCGGGGAATCGCCCCGGCGCGGGGGATGTGCGATCGGGCGCGACGGCCATGTCCTTGAAATGCACCAGCGGGATGCGGCCGCCGACCTTGCGAACCCACGCGGCCGGGTTGCCGCCGCCGTGCGTGATCCAGTAGGTGTCGATCTCGAACGTGACGGCGGCCGGGTCGCTCTCGTCAATCAGGATATCGAGCCCTCGCCGGCCATCGTACTTCTCCAGCTCGAAGCTGTGATTGTGATATCCGAACGTGAGGCCGCCGGCCTTGAGCTTGCGCGCTACCTCGCTGCACTCTTTGGCGAAAGCATGGAAGCCGGCTCCAGAGCGATATTGTCCGGGCAGGCCGCCGATGGCGGGGTATTTGCAGTTGATGATCGCGTGCTCGTCGATGACCTGCTGCGTCTGGTCGCGCATCTTCTCGAATCCGATATGCGTCGCGCAGCAGACCAGCCCCTCGCCGTCGAGAATCTTCGCCAGTTCCTTATATTCGATCGGCCCCAGCGCCGATGCCTGCACGGCGTCGTAGCCGACCTGCTTGACCTTGTGCAGCGTGCGGGCGATGTCGGCGGGGGTCTTGGTAAATTCGCGGAGTGTGTAGAGCTGTGCGGCGATGGCGGAAGGCATTGGTGCTCCTTTGATGGTCCTGTCACGCCGCGGGATCGCGGCGGAGGGACTAATATCCACGCCGTAGAGGCAAATGCAAATTGCGTGCAGGCGATGGTCGGTTGCAGGCGGAGGAGGATGTGCGCCCGGCGCGGGTGGGCGCGGGTGATGCTCCACTGCCGCGGAAGCGCGGGCCGGTCAGTCGGTTCGGCCGGCGGGCTGCCAATAGCCGGCCTCGGTGGTGCCGGTCCAGCGCGTGCTCGCGGAGGGCGATGGGGGCGGCGGGCACGTCGGCGTCGCGGAGGCGCGTGGAGGCGGCGTGCCAGGCCTGCTGGCGGGTTTTGCCGAGGCAGACGAGGTGGGAGGAGCCGTCGGGGAGGTCGGCCAGGATGCGGAAGGCGCGGCTGTGAGGGGGATTTGCGATTTTTGAGTTTCGATTTTCGATTGGGGAGGGCTCACCACGGAGGCGCGGAGGCACGGAGGGGGATTCAGATTTCAAATCACAGATTCTCAGATTTCACAGCCGAATCCGGCGCGAGTTCGTTTTGTGCGCGGGAGGCTTGGAGCTGTCTGAGCTGGGCGAGGGTCTTGTCGAAGTCGCGCTTGAGGGAGGATTCGTGGCGGTGGAGGCGGGCGAGGGGGTCCGTTTTGTCGGTGGCGCTGGTGAGGTAGGCGGAGATGATCCGGGCGGGGGAGGCGTCGGTGATGGGTGGGGGCGGCTGGCCATTCTGGCGCAGGGTTTCGTTGTGTTGGCGGTAGAGGTCGGCCTCTATGGCCGGGATGCGGCGGCGACGCCAGGCGATGCTGATGAGGTGTTCGACGAGGTCGCCTTCGAAGGCGGAGGCGGGTTGGAGATCGTCGCGCATGGACTCGGCGAGGGTCTGCAGGTTGTCGGGGTCTTCGCCGGGGAGGATGACGGGCAGGGTGGCGGTGAGGCCATGCTTGAGGGCGTTGAGGCGGGAGCGGGCTTTGCCTTCGGGAGTTCTTGGGCCGCCGCGGGGGGAAGGGTGCCGGGTCTGGGGTTCAGGGTTCAGGGGGGGGATGTCGGAGTTCGATTCGCGGATTTCAGATTCACCGCTGAGGCGTGGAGGACGCGGAGGGGAATCGGAAGTGGGAGCGGCAATTTCGAGTGTCGGGTTGGACTTTTGAGCTTTCATGGCGGCGACTGTGGCTTGCCAATCGCGGGATCTGGCTATGTCGGCGGGGTCGCAGGGCTGGCAGCGGGGGTGGAAGAAACCGCAGAGGTCACAGAGGCCGCTGAGCTGGTCTTCTATATTTTGAACAGACGGTGAAGCGCCGGGGGCGTGCGGACTAGTTGTTTCCTACCTTGTATCCCGATACGGATGGCACAAATGACTCAGAGCACATCAGAGGCGGGGACAGCCTCTCCGGACTTGGATCCGGGTGCCTGCTTCTGGTTTGGCGTGTTCTGCAATTCCGCCAGCCTTTCCATAATGGCCTGGGTTAGTCGGGGGTTTTCGTGGGCGCCTTCTTCCTGCCTTTGCGCCTGCCAGCGCGGTCAGGGGGGCGGTCAGCTTCTCGTAGAGGGCGAAGAGGAACTCCACGCGCTGACGTTCGCTGGTGAAGGGTTGGGAGCGGTAGCACAGGTCCACGGCGCGATCGAGGTCGGCGTGGGCCCTGGTCAGGTTCGGCGGCATGGAAAGCTGGTCGTACAGATCGGCCAGCGTCGAGCCGGGATGGGCCGCGCGGGCATCCAGCACCGTCTGCGCGATGCTCCACCCGTTCACGCTGCTTGTCGGGCACTTCCTGCGGCCAGGGGTAGTTGTTGTAGACGAGGCTTGCCGAGTAGCGGTAATCCGATTTCAGTCGGCCGCACACTTGACGCACCCACGCCATGTGCATGGTCGAAGAAAGAATGCCGAAATGGTAGACCGTGGCCTGCGGCGCGGTGAAGAGCTCTGTCGAAGCGATGATGCCAGCATCGAGAAACGCCATGGGCACATATGCGCTGTTCCGATGATGTTTTCGGGATGGCGAGATAGCGGGATATTGGCTGCCTTATCTCTGCAAATAGAGTCGGCATCGCCGCGAGTCGATTTGTGGTCGGGCGGTCGCTGGCGAGACGGTGCTTGCGCACTCCATCGACTCGCTCCTTTACCGCAGGCATGGCGCGAAGCTCAGCCGGCGTGACGTTAACGAGCCAGAGGCACCAGCGTTCCTTTCCGTTGATGAATTCCACGGATCCGAGGAAGGGGCGCACAAACTTTGACGCAGCCGGTTCGCGTGCCAGGAGAGAATCGCGCTCATCGGTTTCAAGCAGAAGGTGCCCCCCGTCGTTGGGCATGCTGCCAAAGGTGAGTTCGGGCGAACCGCACAGTGTGTTCCGCCGCGACAAGACCACGAGGTCGGTCCCGGCGGCGAGATAGGGGCTGATGTTCTGGACCGTAGTAACCGTCGCGTGCTCGGGGCCGCTTTCGTAGTCGTAGATGCGCTTCGGCGCGGCGTCAAACAGACCCCAGCCAATGATGACGACGTGAACGTGGGCCTTGCCCCGCGCCTCGCTTTCCCAAGTGAACGTTCGGTGCCCAAAGTGAATCTTCGCCCCGCGCCGGAAAAGCTCGTTCCATAGGACGCCGACCTGCTCCCCTTGGGTGATGGAGTTTGTGGACACAAAGCCAACGCGAATGCGGGTCCCGTCGATATACCGCGCCGCGAGCAGATACCACGCCGTAACGTAGTCGAGAATGCCGGCCCTGGTGATGCCGTCAAAGATGCGCATAACGTCGGTTTTCTGTTCTGGCTTCTGGTCATTCTTGCCCGAGTACGGCGGATTTCCCAAGACGTAGCTGCACTCGCCCGGCGAGAGAATTTCGCGCCAGTCCAGCCGAAGGGCGTTGCCCACCGTGATGCTGGCGCTCTTGGTCAGCGGCAGGCGCACGAGCGGTTTGCCAAACGCTTCGAATACTTCCTGGTTCATTTGGTGGTCCATGAGCCACATCGCCACCTTGGCGATGCGCGCGGGCCACTCTTCGATCTCGATCCCGTAGAACTGGTCCACGTCCACGCGGCAATCGGGATACAGCAACCGCTCCTCCGGGTTCTCACCGTGCAGCTTCCGGAGAATCGCGATCTCCAGCCGGCGCAGCTCGCGATAAGTGAGGATGAGGAAGTTGCCGCAGCCACAGGCGGGGTCGAGAAGCGCAGCGCGGCGATCTTGTCGTGCAGTGTCCGCAGGCGCGGCTTGCTCGCGCCGGCCGCTTCAAGTTCGGCGCGCAGGTCGTCCAGGAACAGGCTATTGATCAGCTTGAGGATGTCTCGCTCACTGGTGTAGTGGGCGCCAATCTGCCGGCGCTGGCGGGGCTGCATGACCGACTGGAACAGCGCCCCGAAAATGTGCGGGGAGATTCTTGTTCCACTTGAAGCCGCAGCAGGCAAGGAGGGCCGTGCGCATGGCCGCATTGAATTCGGCGAAGCCAAGCTGCTCGGAAAAAAGGGCGCCGTTGACATAGGGCAAGGCGGCCAGATCCTCATCCAGATTCTTCTGGCGCTGGTCACGCGGGGTGTTGAGCACGCCGAAGAGGCGGGCGAGTTGGGGGCCGAGGTCGGAGCCGTCGGGGCGGGTCTGGTTGCGGATGAACTGGGTGAAGGCGTCCGGCTCGAACAGGCCGGTATCCTCGGCGAAGAGGCAGAAGAGGATGCGCACCAGGAAGCGCTGCAGGTGGTGGCCCGTATAGCCGCCATCTTCCAAACGGTCGTGCAGGTTGCCCAGAAGCTCGACGGCCTTAAGGTTGGCCGGGTCTTCGGGGTCAAGCCGGCGGGTTTCATAGCCGGCGATGAAGGCGAATGAGCGCACGTTCTGCGGCAGGTCGGCCAGATCGAAATCGAGGGTTTCCTGGGCGGGGTCGGGGGCTTCGAGATCGTGCAGGGCAAAACGGGCGAAGTCGGAAACGAGGATGTATTGCGGGGCCTCTTCGCCACGGTCGGTGTTGATGAGGTTCTGGATGTAATCGGCCGCCTGGGTGTGGGCCCTGGACAGGTTACCGCCGCGCGACTTGTGCTCGGCGATGAGCCGGCCCTTCCAGAAGAGGTCAATGAAGTTCGTATCCCCTTTGAGGTTCTTTACCGGCTCTTCGAAGGCGGCGACCTTGCGGCGGGTGATACCGAAGACTTCGAAGAATTCGTTCCAGAAGGTCTGGGCCTCGGCCCGCTCGCGGTGGGCGCTGCACCAATTCTTGGCGAAGAGAATCGCCCGATTCCTGATTTCGTTCCATGAAAGGGGCATGGGCGGGATTCTACCGTGCGGGCGGGCTGGGCCAAAGGGGCGCGCGGGGAGGACGATTGATCGTGCGAGGCACGGGTTTGTGCGCTGGTCCAAGACAAAGCTGAAACGAGTTCAGAACTCCGAAAGGGCGGGGGGTGGGCGAGTAGGTTGCGGGGAGCATGCTGGCGTTCCGCGCGGAATGGACGAGCATGCCCACGCCGGCCGAATCGGGTCGTGGGGTGGATGAACGTCTTGCGCGGCCGGCGTGAGCATGGCACTCGGGCCAGGGGGTCGATGGTGCTCCGCAGGTCGCGATTGTGGATGCACTCGGTGATGGTGTGACCACCGTTCTCGTTCTTCCTGAATGGGGAATTGGAGATTGGGGATTGGAGATTGGAGATTGGAGATTTGCGATTCGTCGCGACGGTCCGGAACTCGTCGATGCGCCTGGGCCGGCGGCGTGGCGGGCCCTGCTGACTACCGCTCTGGCCCCAGCCGCTCCATCGCCCGCTGGGCCTCCCGACTACCCTTGGCCGCCGCCTTGCTGTACCACGTCAGCGCTTCGCTAATCTTGCCCAATCTCGTTTCGTTGAGCCGGCCGAGGTTGTACATGGCGGTGGTGTCTCCCGCGTCGGCCGCCTTTTGATACCAGCTTGCCGCCAGCGGCAGGTTAACGATTACGCCTTCGCCGCTCTCGTGCATGGCGCCGAGGCGGTTCATCGCGCCCCAGTGCCCCTCGTCCGCGGCGAGCCGGTAGGACTGTACCGCCCGTTGGAAATCGCGGCCGTCCTCGGCCTGTTTGCCTTGTTTGAAGAACGTGTCGCCGAGGGAGCTGGATTTCGGCAGGCCCAATGGCGCGGTGTTGAACTGAAACGGCGTTGCCGGCAGCTTGAGGGAGCTGGTCCGGTAGTTACAGCGATACACTGAGATACCGGCGATAATGAGCAGCAGGACAAAGCCGCGTCCTCCGCCGGACTTGCGCTGCGGCGCGACCTGCGCCGGCACGCGCACGGGCCGCGGCGGCTGGAGAGGCGGCGGCGGGGGGGGAGGCGGCGGCTTGGGCGCCCGCGCCGCCGGGCAGCAGCGGGCACAGCGCAGGCCGTCGGGAACCCTGGCAGAAAGGTCCCGGCCGCAGACCGGGCAGAATGATCCGGTTGGGTGTCGCACCGACATCCATTATAGCGTGCCATGAGCCGAACAGGTGGACACGACCTAGAATAGTGAGTGCCGCCAGTGCCCTCACTGGCGGTTGCTGGTTCTGCCAGTGAGGGCACTGGCGGCACAACGGCCTTTGGAGACCGGAAGATGGGCGTTCAGATCGCATGCAGGCAATGCCACCGGCTCCAGGTTGTCGCCGAAGACTATGCCGGGCGAGCGGTGATCTGCCGGCAATGCGGCGAGCCGATGCCAGTCCCGTCGTTGCTGGCCTGTAGCTGTTCCGACTGCGGGGTGCGTCTCACGCGCGTTGATACCATGCGGGATGCTCAGGGGCGCCTGTTCTGCCGCCGCTGCTGGGCCCAGCGAACCGGCGCAGCACCGGCCGTCGAAGACATCGCCGCGTTGGCCCCTGCCCAACAGTCAGCCACCCAGACCTTCCATGGAGTCATCCGCTGGTGCGCCTGGTGTCACGAGGCGTTCTACTTGACACCGGGCAGGGGCCGACAAACGGTCTGCCGGCCATGCCGCATGGGCGTGATGCGCCGATGGGGCGTGCTCGTCGCCCTGGTAGCCGGCGTCGTTTTCTGCGGCATGATGGCGGTTCATCGCCTGGAACCACCTCGCACCGCGCCCGATTCCGACGGCCGGCAGATCCCCGCGAACTCGCCTGAGTAGATCCCTGACAACACGGTTTCCTGCCGTCAACCCGTTGCGGCGTCGCTGGTATGTGGAGAAGATTCCGGCAGTGTACACGACTGGAGAATACACGATGAAGCTTGTTAACTGGATGGTGGCGGCGATGGTGGGTGCGTGCGGGCTGGCCTTCGCGGCCGATGCGCCGAAAAAGGATGATAAGCCCAAGCCCCCACCGCCCAAGGCCTATCTGACGCCGGAAGAGGGCGGCATTGCCTTCAAGCTGCAGGGCGAATACACCGGCGATGTGGCCGGCGCCAAGACCGGCGTGCAGGTGATCGCGCTGAAGGATGACACCTTCCGCGCGGTCATCTTCAGCGGCGGGCTGCCCGGCGATGGCTGGGGCAAGTCGCCCAAGACCGAGGTGGATGGCAAGCTCGACGGCGAGAAGGCGGTTTTCAACGGCAAGGGCCACGCGCTCAGCATCGACGGTGACAAGCTCACGGGCAAGAACGCCAAGGGCGAGGCGATGGAGCTCAAGCACGTCGTTCGCCACAGCCCCACCGAAGGCGCCAGAGGCGCCGAGGGCGCGGTTATCATCTTCGACGGCACGAACCTCGATGCGTGGAAGCCGGGCGCGAAGATGGATGAGAAGACTAAGCTCCTGGCGGCGATGAGCAATCTTGTCACCAAGCAGGAGTTCAAGGATTTCACGCTGCACGTCGAGTTCTGCCTGCCGTTCATGCCCGCAGCCGGTGGCCAGGGCCGTGCCAACAGCGGCGTCTACCCCCAGGGGCGGTACGAGATTCAGGTGCTCGACTCCTTCGGCCTGCGCGGCGTCGAGGATGAATGCGGCGGCATTTACAAGAACGCCGCGCCGCTCGTGAACATGTGCTATCCGCCGCTGTCGTGGCAGACGTATGACGTCGAGTTCACGGCGGCCAAGTACGACGGCGAGAACAAAGTGGCCGGCGCGGTAATAACGGTCAAGCACAACGGCGTCGTGATCCAGGACAACCTGACGCTGAAAGGCCCCACGCCCGGCGGCCCCAAGTCGGATGCCAAGAAATTCCCCGAGTCCACGCCGGGTCCGCTGCATTTGCAGAACCACGGCAATCCGGTGTTCTTCCGGAATGTTTGGATTGTGGAGAAGAAGTAGCCTCAATCCCCGAACTCCGTGCCCACCAGCCGCGCCGCCGTCACCAGCGGATGGTTCGGCGGGACCAGCTTCTTCTGCCCCGCAATCCGCTCGAGCGGCACGCGCCGGATCGAGCCGTTTTGCAGCGCGAGCATCACGCCGTATTGCCTCTGCTGGATCGCCTGGGCGCACGCCGTTCCCAGCCATGTCGCCAGCACGCGGTCCGACGCCGACGGCGTGCCGCCCCGTTGAAGGTGCCCCAGGATCGTCAGCCGCGATTCCTGCCCCGTCAGCGATTCCAACTGCCGCGTCAACTCGATTGTGTGGCCGATGTGGCCATTGTGAAACTGCTGAAGCTTCTCGGATGCCTCGGCCTTCTCTTTCGAGGTCTTCGCGTTGTCCTTCAGATTGGCCAGCCGCCGGACCTTTCTGGCATCGGGTCGCGACATCGCGCCTTCCGCCACGACCACGATGCTGAATCGCTTGCCATTTCGCACGCGCGTGCGGATCGACTCGGCCACGCGCTCGATGTCGTAGGGTATCTCCGGCAGCAGGACCACGTCCGCCCCGCCCGCCGTTCCCGCCTCCAGCGCCAACCAACCGGCGCGGTGACCCATCACCTCGACCACAATCACCCGGCTATGGCTCGTGGCCGTCGAGTGCAGCCGGTCGATGGCCTCGGTCGCAATCCCCACGGCCGTGTCGAACCCGAACGACCGGTCGGTCATCGGGATGTCGTTGTCGATCGTCTTGGGCAGCGTCAGGATGTTCAGGCCCGCCTGCTTGAGGTGCAGGGCGTTCTTCTGCGTGCCTCCTCCGCCCAGGCACACCAGCGCATCCAGTTGATGCCGCTTGTACGTCTTCACGACCGCATCCGTCATGTCGCGCATCCGGCCATTGATCTGCATCTTGTGCGGCTTGTCGCGACTGGTCCCCAGGATCGTGCCCCCATTCGTGAGGATGCCCGACAGCATCGCCGGATCAAGCTCCATCGTCTTGTCTTCGACCAACCCGCGGAACCCGTTGAGGAATCCGATGACGCGAATCCCATGAATCTCCTGCGCGGCCTTGCCCACCGCACGGATGGCCGCATTCAGCCCCGGACAGTCGCCTCCACTGGTCAGGATGCCGACACGCTGTGCCATAGACCGCATGTGTAATCCCCCTGCCATTATCTGGCAAGGCGCCGATAACGGAACGCCAACCCAGACAGTGACAAACGGCCCTCGCACGGCCATAATCTAAGGCGATGTTTGACGCCCTAACCGAAAAACTAGGCAAGGTCCTCCGCAATCTCTCCGGCCGCGGCCGGATCAGTGAGGAAAACGTCCGCGAAGCCATGCGCGAAGTCCGCACCGCGCTGCTCGAGGCCGACGTCAATCTGAACGTCGTCAAGGACTTCACCGAGAAAGTCGTCCAGAAGGCCCTCGGCGAGGAGGTCATCAAGACCCTCCAGCCGGGGCAGCTCATGGTGAAGATCGTCTATGATGAGCTGGTCCAGCTTATGGGGCCGGTCGATACCCAGATCTACTTCGTGCAGCCGGGGCCGACCATCGTCATGATGTGCGGCCTGCAAGGCTCCGGCAAGACTACCACCTGCGGCAAGCTGGCCAAATACCTCGTCGCCAAGGGCCACCAGCCCATGCTCGCGGCCGTGGACCTGCAGCGCCCGGCCGCCATCGAGCAGCTCACCGTCATTGGCCAGCAGGTGGGCGTGCCTGTCTATTCGGATCTGAGCAAGGCCGCCCAGCATGGCCAGGTCTCCAAGGGCGCCGCGGTCAGCGTCTGCCGCGCCGCCATCAACCATGCCAAGACCAATGGCCGGGATGTGCTCGATCCTCGATACCGCCGGCCGGCTGGCGATTGATGAAGAGCTGATGCAGGAACTGCACGACATCAACGACCAGGTCAAGCCGCATCAGATCTACCTCGTCCTCGACGCGATGACCGGCCAGGACGCCGTCAACTCCGCGAAAATCTTCAATGAAAAATTGGAACTGGACGGGCTGATCCTGACCAAGTTCGACTCCGACACGCGCGGCGGCGCGCTGCTGTCGGCCAAGATGGTCACCGGCAAGCCGGTGAAGTTCCTCGGCGTCGGCGAGAAGCTCGACGCCCTGGAGGAATTCCGCCCCGAGGGCATGGCGCAGCGCATCCTGGGCATGGGCGACATCGTCGGCCTGGTCAGCACGGCCATGGAGAAGTTCGACCAGGAGCAGACCGCCAAGCTCCAGGCGAAGATGGCCAAGGGCACATTCTCGCTCGAAGACTTCATGGCCCAGATGGGCCAGGTCCGCAAGCTCGGGCCGCTGGGCAAGATCATGAACATGATTCCCGGCATGGGGAACATGATCAAGCAGATGAACATGGGCGAGGGCGACCTCGAATTGCAGATGGGCCACATGCAGGCCATCTACAACTCGATGACCCCCGGCGAGCGCAAGAACACCGATCTGCTGGATGGCAACCGCCGCCGCCGCGTGTCGCGCGGCGCGGGCGTCGAGCTCAACGAAGTCGGCCAGTTCGTCAAGCAGTTCGAGATGAGCCGCGACATGATGAAGGCCGTCAGCGGCATGGGGATGTTTGGAAAGATGAAGCTCATGCAGCAGCTCGCCAGCGGCAACCTCAACACGCTGGGCATGCCGGGTGGCCCGCAGATCAAGACGAAGAAGAGCGGCTTCATGGAGAAGAAGGACCGGAATAAGAAGAAGAAGCGGAGGTGATCGGGTGATCGGTGATCGGGTGATCGGTGATCGGTGATCGGGTGATCGGTGATCGGGTGATCAGTAATCGGTGATCAGGTGATCCGGTGATCGCATGCCGCTCGTCACCAAAATCCTCCAGCAGAAACGCACGCCGAACCGCGCCAACATCTATCTCGACGGCCGATTCGCCTTCGGGTGCAACCTCAACGTCGTCGCCAAATTCCATCTTGCTGTCGGCCTGTCGCTCACGGATGAGCAGGTGGGGCAGATCAAGCAGGGCGAGGTGCGCCAGGAGTGCATGGACCAGGCGATGGATCTCCTCAGCCGGCGCCTGCACAGCCGCGCGGAACTCTACAAGAAGCTGATGCGCCGCGAATACGGCGAGCCGATCGTCAACGAGGTGCTCGACGAACTGACGCGCCTGGGTTACGTCAATGACGAACGATTCGCGAAGACGAAGGCTCTGTCGGCCGCCCAGCACCGCCAGCACGGCCGGCATCGCGCGATGGCCGATCTGCTGAAATCCGGCGTAAGCGGCAGCGTCGCCCGCCGAGCATTGGAGGATGTGTACGAGCCGCTCGACAGCCTCGCCATCGCGCGGCAACTCGCCACCAAACAGGCCCCGCGATTGCGCAGGCTCGACCCGGTCGTCGCCCGCCGCCGGCTCGCGGGCATGCTCCTCCGCCGAGGGTTCGACTACGAGACGATCCGGCCGGTGATTGATGAAGTCCTCGGTGACGAGCCAGGGCAGAGTGTCTGAAGCGGAAGCGTCAGCGACCGCTCTTGGTTTCATCGGTGCGTGTCGTCGCTCGGATCGCTTTCCTGCGGCTGCTTGAGCTTGACCTCGAAACCCCTGGGCTGCAATCTCCGGGGCCGTGTACGCCAGAGCGCCCATACGGTCCCCAAGAGCGCGAGCAGGAGAAGCACGATCACTGGCAACCACGGCACGATGGCGTAGGGGATGCCCTCAGGCACGGGCTCGGGGAGGTTGCTTTTTCCGGCCAATGGCCCGACGATCATGTCAGCAGTATACCCGCCGGCCCGTGCCGAGGTACAATTGAGTAATGAGCCGGCCGACGCTCAGCATTTCCGCGGTGATCGTCTGGGCCGTGTTGCTTCTGGGCGTTGCGTCTCTCGGTCGTGCCCATGCCGCGCCTTCCGCTGACGCCTCGCGCATTGCCATGCGCGAGTCCCTCGCCCGCGAGGCTCTGGACCGCGGCGATTTCGATGCCGCCATCGTTCACCTTCGCCGCGCGCTGGCTATCGATCGAGACGCGACGCTCTCCCGGCCGCTTCCCGCACTGCCCGGCGCCGGCAGTGTCGCTCAGGCTCTGGAGCGGCTCGAAGCCATGGCGACCGCTTGTGCCGAGGCGAATCTCCCCGATTTCCGCCTTCCCAAGCCGATCACCCACGACCAGCGCTGGGCCGGCGAGCCTGACGTTGAGCCGTTTCTTCCGGCAGACCCTGCTGGCGTCGTTCCGGATGTCGCCGCTCTTGTCACGCCTGTGCGGCACACTGATCTCGGGCGGCGCTATGACCGCATCGTCTACCTTACCAATGACGGCAGGCTCGTGTGCCGGCAACTGTGGATGCCGCCTGTCGGCACCGACTGGCGCTGGTCGCTTGATGTCGCTCCCGCGCGGCCAAAGTCGCTCTTCTGGGTCGGCTGCGACCTCATCCTGTGGGATGACCAGCATATCGTCAGTATCGACGACGAACGCGGGCGCATCACGTGGAGGGTCTCGATCTCCGATCTTCTGCCGCCGCCCCCGCCCACGACACAACCGGCCGCCGCCCCCACCACCCAGCCGCTGCGCGAGCAGATTCTGTTCCTCCGGCCGATGTGTGATCGCGTCGTCCTGACGACATCGCTCGGGCGAGTCGCGGCGCTCAATATGGACACCGGCGCTGTCGCATGGCAGGCGCGTCCCACAACGGCGCCTCTCGCCCGGGCAGCGGTTGCCGATGGTTTCGTCGTCGTGCGTGCTCTCTGGCGGCGCAGATTTCATCGCCTCTTTGCCTACCGCGCTGATGACGGCGCGGCCGTGTATGCATCGCCGTTGCCAGAGGACTTCCGGGATGAAGATCGACGTGACTTCCTTTTCACCATGGCGCCGGACGGTGCCCTGATATGGAGTACGGCCGAAGGCGTAAGCGCCGTCGACCTCCGTGAATCGGACAGGCCGCCGGTGTACGGTAAAAAGAAGCTCGGCCCTCGGTACGAACACGGAACCCCGGCCACATGGCATCCACTGGCGCTTGTTGCTGACCAACGCTATGTCTACCGGATTGACCCGGACTCATTCGAGCTGCAGCGGCTTGACCTTCTCAACCTGAGCCAGTCAGGCCCTGCCTGTCGGCTCGGCTGGATACCGCGGTCGGATGCTCGCATTTGCCCGGTCCGGCAGACCACCTATGTCGTGAGCATTTTGGGCGCGACCGGCTATGGTCCCAGCGGATCATACGAACTGAAATTGCTGGGGAATGGTGTCATGGATGCGTTTTTCGGTCGCCACCATGTCGCGTTCTTCGTCCTTTCTGCGGGCGATGACCATGACAAGCCCGGGCTTCGTCCCGGTCTGAGTTTCACGTCTCGTCAGAGAGTCAAGCTCGACGACGGCACGGAAGAGGAAAGCGGGCTCCTTGAATTTGCCCACCCGATCGCTATGAACTCCGCCATCCGACAGCTTCAGCCCATTGATGGTGGCTTTTGCTATCTTACTGCGAATGGCGTGCTTCACTTCCTGGCTGGCGCACGCCGCGATGATCGGCCGTCCCGATAGGCTTCTGGATCAACGCCCGGGCACCTGACAACCGACTTCTACCGTGTTACCATCCGCTCACTTCAACAAAGGCTTCGGAATGACTCACACCATCTCTCGCCGCCAAGCGCTGGGACAATTAGCCGGCTTTTCAATGCTCCCATTGGGCGCGGGTTTGCTCTCGCGGGCGCTGGCCGCCAAGGGCGGCAATCGGCCGAATATCCTGTACATCATGGCCGATGACCATGCCTCGCATGCCTTGAGCTGCTATGGCAGCCGAATCAACAAGACGCCGAACCTCGATCGCATCGCCACCGGCGGGATGCGCTTCAACCAGTGCTTCTGCACCAATTCGCTCTGCGGGCCTAGTCGCGCGGTCCTGCTTACCGGCAAGTACAACCACCTGAATGGATTCAAGGACAATGCCCCGACCACCGTCTTTGATGGCTCGCAGCAGACCTTCCCCAAGCTGCTGCAGAAGGCCGGCTATCAGACGGCCATCGTCGGCAAGTGGCATCTCAACTCCACGCCGACGGGATTCGACTACTGGAGCATCCTGCCGGGCCAGGGACAGTACAACAATCCGCCGTTCCTGGAGATGACCGGCCGAAAGGTCCACCAGGGCTACGTCACCGACATCATCACCGACAAGTCGCTGGACTGGATGAAGGGCCGCGACAAGAACAAGCCGTTCTGCCTCATGACCCACCACAAGGCGCCGCACCGAAACTGGGTGCCCGATGCCAGGCACGCCAAGATGTACGAGGATGAGACGATTCCCAAGCCGGTGACGTTTGACGATGACTGGTCCGGGCGCGGCCGGGCCGCCCACGAGCAGGAGATGACCATCGAGAAGCATCTCAACAAGCAGGACCTCAAGGTCGATCCGCCGGCGGGTCTCACGGGGCAGGCGCTGAAGGAATGGAAGTACCAGCGGTTCATCAAGGACTATCTGCGGGTGATCGCATCCATCGATGACAATGTTGGCCGAACGCTGGACTATCTGGACAAGGATGGCCTGGCCGACAACACCATCGTGATCTACAGCTCCGACAACGGCTTCTTCCTGGCCGACCACGGCTGGTTCGACAAGCGCTTCATGTACGAGCACTCGCAACACGTGCCGTTCGTGGTGCGCTATCCCGCGGCCGTCAAGGCGGGCTCGGTCAGCGAGGATTTGGTGATCAACGCCGATTTTGCCGAGACGTTCCTCGATTTCGCCGCGCCACCGATCCCGACCGACATGCAGGGGCGCAGCCTCCGGCCGGTGCTCACCGGCGCTGCGCCGGCCGACTGGCGCAAGAGCGTTTACTATCGCTATTACGAATTCCCCCAGCCGCACCATGTCCAGCCGCACTACGGCGTGCGCACCGCCCAGCACAAACTCATCTATTACAACACCATCAATGAATGGGAGCTGTTCGACCTGACCAAGGACCCCAACGAGCTCAAGAGCGTCTATGACGATCCGGGCTATGCGCAGGTGCGCGACGAGCTGAAGGCGGAGCTGAACCGGCTGCGGGCGCAGCTCAAGGACACGGATTGAACGGCTGTGTCCGAAGCGGAAGCCTGACGCTTCCGCTTCGGATAGTTCTTCGTCATTCATCCTGTGCGTATGCCCACGGCAGCAGAATCCCCGCGATCAGCAGCAGCGCCGCCTCGGCCGTGCCGAGCATTCGCGAAAGACCGTGCAGCTTCGCAAACGGCTCGCCCGGCGAGCGCATGTGCATCAGGAGAACTTGCATCCTCGTGTTGACCACGATGGTGACCACGAATGCGCAGGCGGCCGCCAGCACGACCGTGGCCACGAACATGCTCCAGAGCCGGTTGCTGCGCTGCCACGCCTGCCAGAGGAGGATGCCCGCGAGGGCGAATGCCGCGAGGCCCAGGTGCAGCCGTTCCAGCGTCGGATCGATGCTGCCGCGTCCCTCGACGCCCATGACCACAAGCCATCCCACAGGGACCAGCGCGGCGACGAGCACCAGGAGCAGCGCCAGCGGATACCAGTTGCGCGACCGGCCGGCGACGGCGCTGTAGATCGCCGCGAAGACGACGGCCGCCCCGGCCAGGATGAGCTGGTACTTGCCGAATGCGACGAAGAGGATCGGCGCTGCGCGAGTGGCGGTGCTGCGCGGCGCAACCTGGAACAGCCGCGTGACGAAGAGGAACAGGGCGATGGCGCCGCCGAACCACAATGCCCAGGCCAGAGTGGTGAGGATGGCAAAGATCCGGCGGGCAAGCGTGGCAGGGTTCATGATGACATTATGCTGCGGGAGAGTGCGAAGTGGAAGGTGGTCCGTCTGAAGCGCCAAGTGTCAGCGCCCGCCCTGGGTCGGCGCGGTCAGGGCGGGCGCTGACGCTTGGCGCTTCAGATATTGCTCTCGCGGCCGAAGCCGTCCTCGCGCACAATATCGGCATGACACCGCGCGACATCATCCTGGGCAATATCAACCACACCAATCCGCCGCGCTGCGGCATGACGTTCGACCGCGGCCGCATGGACGACATGACCTGGTCGGGCATTGGCCCGTCGAAGAGCTATACGCAGCGGCGCTGGGTCGAGGGCGAGAGGGAGTTCTATGACGATGAATGGGGCAACATCTGGGCGCGGATGGTGAGCGGCTCGCGCGGAGGTGAAGTGCATACGCCGGTGCTGACGGATTGGAGCAAGCTCGACGATCTGAAACTGCCGGATTTCCAGGATCCCGATCGCTATGCCGGCATGCGTGAGAAGTTCTCCCGGCCGACCGACAAGTTCAAGATCCTCTCCATCGGCGGCTGGATCTTCAATGATTCGCGCTACCTGCGGAAGATGGAGGTCTATTTCGAGGACATGGCGGCATATCCCGAGGAACTGCACCGCCTGCACAAGATCGTCGCCAGGGTATACGAGGCGCGGATTCACGCGGCCGGTCAGGCCGGGGCCGATGGCATCACGTTTTGCGAGGACTTGGGCACGCAGAAGGGCACCCTCTTCAGCCCCGCGATGTTCCGCGAGTATTTCAAGCCGCTCTACACCCGCCTCTGGGGCATCGCCCACGAATACGGGATGAAGGTGCTGATGCACTCCTGCGGCTGCAACTGGGGCCTGCTGGATGACCTCATGGACGCGGGGGTGGACTGCTTTCAGTTCGACCAGCCGGCCATCTACGACATGCCCGCGCTGGCCGAGAAACTGCGGCGGCGCAAGGTGGCGCTGTGGTTGCCGGTGGATATCCAGAAGGTCATGCCGACGGGCAACCGCGCGTTCATCGAGTCGGAGACGGATCGGATGCTCGACCTCTTCGGCGGGGAGCTCATCATGAAGAACTACGGCGACCTGGCCGGGATCGGGGTCAAGGAAGAGTGGGATGACTGGGCCTACCAGCGGGTGTGCCGGCGATACGAGCTTTGATCCTGGGTTCGGAGTTCCGCGTTCACGCGGTCTTCAGCCGCGTAGCGGCGCAAGACGATAGCCCACGTCGCGAGACGTGGGAACGCGGTGTCCGCGCCCTCTTCACCCCACCGCTCAGATGAAACCGCGACTGACCGGACGTTAGCGGAGCGAAAGAAATCATGTCCAATCATGTCCCGCTTTCCGCGATCGGTGATAATCATCCTCGGTCTGTGCCGGGTATAATTGTGGACATGCCGCAGGAGGAACCGACCGTGCCCGATGTCAAAGCCAGCGCCAAACCCTCCCGCCGCGGCTGGATCGTCTGGCTCAAACGCCGGCTGCTGATTCTCGCGATTCTGGAGGTCATCTTGTTCTGCTTCTCCGGCTGGCTGGCCAGCAAGCTCATTCTCTTCCCGTCCACCGAAGCACAACGAATCGGCCAGGCCGAGCGTCGGCTGATTCCCTATTCCGGCGGCCAGCTTGAGTGCGTCATCGCCCGGTCTCCCGGCTGTGGCCAGCGGCCGCCCCAGGCGATTGTCGTCTCGTTTCCGGGCAACGCCGCACGGACTGAATGGTCGGCCGAATCCGATGCCATGCGCCGGGGCAATCTCCCGGTCGAACTCTGGGCGGTCAATCACCCCGGCTTCGGACAATCCACCGGCCCGGCCTGGCTCAGCCGGCTCGCTCCCGCGGCGTTGGCCGCCTATGACGCCGCGGCCGCCGCCAATCCCGGCAAACCGATCATCCTCGAAGGCGCCAGCCTCGGTTGCACCATGGCCCTCCACGCCGCGGCCGAACGCCGCCCGGCCGGGCTGTTCCTGCGAACCCCGCCACCCCTGCGCCAGTTGATCCTTCAGCACCACGGCTGGTGGAACGTATGGCTTCTCGCCACACCCATCGCCACCGCAGTGCCGGCCGAGCTGAGCGCCCTCCGCACCGCGCCACGGATCCACGCCCCGGCCGTCTTCCTGCTGATCGACAATGACAACGAAGAAGCTTAAAGGGGACGTAAATTATTTCCGCTTCCGCGGGGAGAAGCTTAAAGGGGACGTAAATTATTTCCGCTTCCGCGGGGATCGCGGAGAAGCTTAAAGGGGACGTAAATTATTTCCGCTTCCGCGAGAAGATTAAAGGGGACGTAAATTATTTCCGCTTCCGCGGGGATCGCGAGAAATTCGGCAAGGCGCTTGCCAGCATGCCGAAGTCGGAGGAGCGAGACAGACTGTGATTCGACGCCACCCATGCTCGCCTCACTCATGGCCTCCGCCGGCACATTGGCTTGTGGCTTCCACAGGCATCGAAGCGCCCGTCCCGTTGGCCAGTCCAGGCTCAAGAAGCCTCTCGGAACTGGCTGATTCGCACGTCACCCCGGGGCAGGTGGGCGACGATCTCCAACTCCCCGCCCAGCGCCTCGATCAGCCTGAACCCGGAAAAGGGGAGAACCCGGAAAAGGGGAGAAGTACATTTTTCTAACCCGGAAAAGGGGAGAAGTAGGCTCTGTCTCAACCCACACCCAACGCCGCCGCCAGCATCAGATCGTGGACGACGGTTCGCAGCAGCATCTCGCTCTTGCGCTGGCGCGGCAGGCGGGAGCGCAACTCATCCCCGAGGTTGCGCTTCAGCATGCTGTGGACCGTCTCCGCCTGGGCTCGCTGGCCGTACCACGTGCGATCGGCGCGGCGAGCGAAACGGCGGCGCATGTGCCGGCGCCAGCGCCTCGCGGGCGGTTTGGCGCTGCGCCGGCCGATCCCCGCGGGGATGATCGATCGGACACGCCACCGCTCGCGCGCCTGGCGATGGTTGTCTTCCGAGTCATAGCCGCTGTCGCCCACGACCACGCGGATGGGGGCGCGGCGTCGGGCCGCGGCCAGCAGCGGCAGAAAGTCGGGCGCATCCGAGCCGCTGCCGATGTGCATGCGTGCCGCGAGGATCAGGTGGCACTGCGTGGCCGCGGCCAGCGCGAGCTTGGGCATGCGCCGATGCTCGCGCGAGCGCGCCGCGTCGGCCGATTCCCGCGATTTCTGGCCGAATTTCGCCCCGGCGCCAGCCCCATGTGCCGGCAGCGCCGGTCGTAATGCCGCGAGCGGTGCCGCTGCTCATAGCAGGTGGAGTCCAGGGCCAGGGGCCTGCGGGCCAGCCGCAACTGCCGGGCCTTCGCGAAGAGTCGGGCGTGCAGGTCCAGCACGCGGTTGAGGCGTCGCGCGGTACAGAGGCGTTGGAACGCTGCGCCAGAGCGTGTTGTGGTCGGGTGCCGTCCTCAGGCCGATCTCCGCCAGCCACTCGGGGCTGTCGCGCAGGAACTGCTCGGCCTTGCGATAGCTCAGCCGCAGCATCTCGCGCAAGACCAGGCAGGCAAAGAGCTGAGGGAGCGTGAAGTCCCGACAACTGAACGGGCTGGAATAAGGTGGCAGGAACTGACGGCCCAGATGGTGGGCCGCCCGCATCACCTTCCGTGGCGATTTACAGGTCTCCATGGGCGACTATAGGCTCAGCTCGGCCGTCGCGCTACCGAACTTATTGCAAACTAAGCATGGGTTGAGACAGAGCCGGAGAAGTACATTTTTCTAAACGCCCGTGCGCAATCAGTGCATGTCCGAGGCGGAAGCGTCGGCGCCCGCGCATGATCGCGTACAGCCATTTAGGGAGCCGGAACGGGATTGCGCCAAGTAAGCTCGCGAGGAGAACGCCATGTGAACTGACACGTAGCTGAGACCTTTCATCGCAGACCCAGTCGTGTAGAGTCCGCTAACGAACCGGCGGACACCTTCCATTCGCGACGACCCGCCGGCCCCGCGACGATGGTCCGCAACGCCGCCCGATCCCCTTGCGCGGCCAGCCGATGCCTTCGCGCGGACCACGACGGCCGGCGCATCGAAGAACGGCCGCTGACCACGACTTCGCATCACGGCTCGCGCGTGCCGCCGCGATTGTGGTGCAGGCATCCTGCCCGCAGTCTGTTAGGTGGTCCGTTGCGCAGATCGTACACCTCCACCCGAAAGACCTGCGGCTTTTCCCCCGCAAACACGCAAGTGTGTTGCGCATGTTGCGCCGATGCGATCCCATTCGCGCAGCGCCCCGGGGATAGTAGAGGCACGCGCGCTCGCGCATCCGCGCGGCGCATGCCCCGGAAAGGAGCACGACGATGTTCACCCTAGATCATCAGGGCAGAGATATCGTGGCCTCGGGTAAGGAGGGGGTGGTGTGGAGGGGCGGATCGAGGCATTCGACGGCGGGCACGAGAGGCATGGCCGGAACGGGGCTGCTCGGACCAGGCGGAAGCGTGGCCCGCGACGGAGGCGTTGCGGTCGGTCCAATCGCCTGTTGGGGATGATGACTTGCGGGCGCCACCTGCCTTTCCGCCGGGAATCGTGGCCAGTCTGTTGAGATCGACCCTTTCCGCCACGTCCGTCACGCGCTCAAGGGCCGGACCTGATAGGTCCACCGGAACGGCTTGGCCATCGTCTGGTTGAAGTACTCGATGAACGCCAGGACACGCCGCCGCAACTCGTCGATGGATTGGAAGCTGCCCCGGCGCAGCAGCCGGCGTGCCAGGATGCTGAACCAGATCTCGATCTGGTTGAGCCACGAAGCGTGCCGTGGCGTGTACAGGAACCGGATGCGATGGCTGGGGTCTTCCAGGAACGCTCGCCGGCTCTTCAGGTCCTTGAGCAGGCCCGACTCGCCCTTGACGCCCAGTTCCACCCCCAGTCCACACAACTCGTCCACCAGCCTCACCAACGTCTCGGATTGGTGCGTGTTGAGCTGGTCCAGCACGATGATCCACGCTGCCTGGGGGTCGCTGGCCACCGTCTGGGCCACATGCGCGGCAAAGTCTTCCTCGTGCCGCGTCAACGCCACCGTTGGACAGATTACCTTCCCCGTGGCCACTTCCAGGTTGGCCGTCAGCATCAGCGTCCCGTGCCGAACGTAATTGGCCTCCTGACGCTCCACCTGTCCCGGCCTCATCGGCAGCGTGGGCGCTGCGCGTTCTATCGCCTGCATGCCGGTCTTCTCATCCACGCTCACGAGGTGCGTGCCCAGCTCGTGCATCGCGATGGCCGAGCCGTAGGCCGCGCACACCGCCCCCGACCGCGCCGCAAACTCCTCGGGATGCTGCCGGTCGGGACTGTTCAGCCAATACCGCATCTTGTGCGGCCGCAGGTCCGCCTCCTTTTAAAAAACGCCCCACCTGCCGGGGCGAGATCGACGGCACGATCCCCCGTTTGGCCGCCTCCTCGGCCAACTCCCGGTTCGTCCAGTTCGTCACCGGCCGGCCGCTGTCCGACGGCTTCTCGCAGGCCAACGCCATGATCTGGCAGTACTGCTCAGGCGTGAACTTGCCCGGACACCCGCAGCGATACTCGTCCGAGAGCGCCTGCTCGATCTTCCGGGCCAGGGCCGCCTCATCCCACTGGGCAACGTCCGCTCCCCAAGCCTGCTGGGCCGCCCTGTAGCGGGCTCGCCAGTGTCGCACCAGTTCGCGGGAGCACCCCACCCGAAGGGCGATCCCCACCGAGCCCAGACCCTCGCCGGCCGCCAAGATCACGCGAGCCCGCGTGGCCACCGCCTGCGGACAGGTCTTCCGCCGGACCAGGCTCTCAAGAATGCAACGCTGTGCTTGCGGTAGAACCAACGCGTGGCTGTTCAAGTCTTCCGTGACCATCGCATCTCCTTGTCATCCGTGACTTCATGGAGATCGGCATCACTCGGCATGATACTTCAGCCGCGATGATCTAGCTCGACAGCCCAAGATGGCGCTGCCCCACCCGCGGCTCGATCTGGCCGCACCGGCCGCGCCACCCAGCCCCTCCGCGGCCTCCGTCCGCGCTCCATTGCCCGGCCGCGCCCCTTCGTCGCTCCGTCGCTCCGTCGCTTCCTTTACGGGGTCGCTTCCTGTCACTTGCGTGTCGATTTGGTGCCTGTTTGGGGTCGGTTCCGCGCTGATTCTATGTCGGTTTATGTCACTTCTTTCTGGATGCATATAAATAACTGAATGCAACTGCGACTCTCAACCCCCTTGCTGGAGCACACTTATGCCCGACATGCCCGGAACAACTCGCCCACAGAGTGAATTTTTCGCGACTTCTGTCACAATCCTGCCGGACCCGCCCCCGCCCACTGAAATGCCCGCGCCCACCGATGCCTCCGTGTCTCCGTGCCTCCGTGGTGAAAGTGAGCGGAACGAACCCACCGATCCCCCCGCCCCAAACTCACAACCTCCCGCCGCGCCAGAACTTCCAGATTCCACTCCCTCTCCCGCGCACTCTCCCCTGCGAAACAAACCCATTGCCATCCCGCCCACCGCGTCGGCAGCATCGATTGTCCAACAGTCATCCCCCATGCCAAGACCGTGGTCAGTTCCCGTCCTCGCGGCTCACCACCCGGAGCGGGCGCTGACGCTTCCGCTTCAGAAATGCCTCGGCCGTTTGACATCCGGCCGCACGCCTGCTACCGTTGCGATTGAAGAATTGAAAAGGGTTTCGCCGGCTTGACCTTTCCCCCTCGAACACTTGTGCGTTAACTGCTTTTCCCGGACCTTTTTGTATCCCGCGGGAGAAACCGCGGGCCAGACCGCTGCGCCTTTGGCGAGCGAATTCAACGAACGATTATTGACAATCCACCGATGACAACTGACAACAAACAACCGATAACTGACCACACACGCACTATGCCCAAACAAATTGAATCCAGGATCCTTGACTACCTCCGCTCGCAGCCGGCCAAAAACCTGCGTCCCCGCCACCTCGCCCGCGAGCTGAAGCTCAGCGACGAGCAGCAGTACCACGCCTTTCGCGACGCCCTGCGCGAACTGATGCACGAGGGGCGCGTCGTGCTGGGGCGCGCGGCGCGGTCGTCCTGCCCATCCAGACCCAGGGCGCCACGCGCATCGTCGGAAACTATCGCCAGCACAAACGGGGCTTCGGCTTCGTGGTCCCCACCGACCCCTCCGGCCACGAGGACCTGTTCATTCCCGAGGGCGCCAATGGCGGCGCCATCTCCGGCGATGTTGTCGCGGCGAAGATCACCAGCCGCGGCCAGCGCGACGGAAAGCGCTCTACGAAGGCCGCATCATCGAGATCATCGAGCGCACCCACACCCGTTTCGTCGGGACCCTCGTCCGCCAGCACGGCCAGTGGCTCGTTCTTCCCGATGGCAACTTCATCACCGATCCGATCCGCACGCCCGACGCGGCCTCGCGCCATATCAAGCCGGGCACGAAGGTCGTCGTTGAGCTCACCGAGTATCCGCAGGAAGGCGCCTGGGCCCAGGGCGTCATCACCGAAGCTCTCGGCCAGGAAGGCGAGAAGGATGTCGATCTTCGCGCGGTCATCATCCAGTACAACCTGCCCGAGAAATTCCCCGAGGATGTCCTGGCGCAGGCCCGCCGCGCCATCGACCAGTTCAACGCGGCGCAGCAATGGCCCGACCGATATGACCTGAGCAACGAAATCATCTGCACGATCGATCCGGACGACGCCAAGGATTACGACGACGCCATCAGCCTGCGCCGCCGCGACGATGGCATGATGGAACTCGGCGTCCACATTGCCGACGTCTCGTACTTCGTTCAGCAGGGCACACCACTGGATGTCGAGGCATCGAAACGCGGCAACAGCGCCTACTTCCCCGGCTTCGTGATCCCGATGCTTCCCGAAGTGCTGAGCAACGGCGTGTGCTCGCTGCAGGAGGGCGTGCCGCGGCTCTGCAAGAGCGTCTTCATCACCTTTGATGAGGATGGCAAACCCATTGGCACCAAGTTCGCCAATACCGTGATTCGGTCGGCCAATCGTCTCCGCTATCGCGAGGCACAGGCCATCATCGACCACGACGATGAGATTCCGCATCCCGAAGGCAATCGCAAGCTCTCCGACTATCGTCCCGAGGTCGTCAAGCTCCTGACGGAGATGAACGCCCTGGCGAAGACGATCCAGAAGCGGCGGCTGGCCCAGGGCCAGATTGTGCTGGACCTGCCCGAGGTGGATCTGGTGCTGGACGATGACGGCCGGGTGATCGGCGCCAAGGCAGAAGATGCGAGCTTCACCCATACGCTCATCGAGATGTTCATGGTGGAGGCCAACGAGGCCGTGGCGCGCCTGCTGGACTCGGTCAACGTGCCGTTCCTGCGCCGCATTCACCCCGGCCCGGAGATCGACAGCGCCGAGCGGCTGCGGCATTTTGTGCAGGTGGCCGGCCATCACCTGCCCAAGGTAATCGATCACAAGGCCATCCAGTTGCTGCTCGCGGCCGTGCGTGGGACTCCCCAGAGCTATGCCATCAATCTCGCCGTGCTCAAGAGTCTCTCCCGCGCCGAGTATTCGCCCCAGGCGGTCGGGCATTATGCCCTCGCCAGCGAGCACTATTGTCACTTCACCTCGCCCATTCGCCGCTATGCCGATCTGACGATCCACCGGCTGCTGGATTCTTACCTGCACGCCCGCGACGCCGCCGGCGGCAAACGCAAGAAGGGCATGCAGCTTGAAGACGTTGTCTCCCATGACGACCTCGTGGAGATTGGCCGGCATATCAGCTTCACGGAGCCCGCGCGGATGATGCCGAGAGAGAGCTGCGGCAGGTGAAGGTGCTGGAGCTGCTCAAGGACCGCATCGGCGACGTGTTCGAGGGGGTGATCACCGGGATCACCAGTTTCGGCATCTTCGTGCAGGTCCGCGAATACCTCATCGACGGCTTGATTCGTTATGAGGACCTGATGGACGACTGGTGGGATGTTGACGAGCGCAGCGGCGTGATTCGCGGCCAGCGGACGGGCGTGAAGATCGGCATTGGCGATCTGGCCAGCGTGCTGATCGTGCGCGTGGATGTGGCGCGGCGCGAGCTGGATCTGGCGATCCGCGAACTGCTGGGCCGAGGGGTAAACAGGAGCCTACTGCAAGGCAGAAGAAACCAGGCAAGAAGCAGAAGAAGGAAGAGAGGCGACTGCTCCGCCGCGCAACGTCAGGCAGGCGCCGTGGCCGGAGCTGATTGGCGTCTGTTTCTTGGGCGGGATTACACTGGATTTGGGGCAGCCCGGCGGGGTAGAATACTGCAACTCGTCCGCCGGTTCCGGGAAACCGCTGGACGGGGTGGCACCTCTGCTGTTTAACCTTCACGCTTGAAGGAGTCGCGATTATGCGTCCCAATTGCGCCAAACGGGCTTTCACATTGGTGGAGCTTCTGGTGGTGATTGGCATTATTGCCATCCTGATCTCGATCCTTCTGCCCGTGCTCAACCGCGCTGTCGAGCAGGGACGGCGGTTGCAATGCCTTTCCAATCACCGCAACCTCGTGATGGCCTGGCGGCAGTATGCCCTCGAGAATCGCGACATGCTGGTCAACTCACACACCGGGGCGGTTGGCCTGCCGGTGCCGTTTGCGCTGGGCTCGGGCAACTGGCCCATCGGCCCGAATGGCAGCACGATAACCGTGGACGGCGCGTTGCTGGACGCCATCAAGCTGGGATCGCTGTATCCTTACGTCAAAACGACCAAGATCTACCACTGCACCGGCGACCTGAACTTCCACCTCCGCAGCTATTCGATCAACGGCTACCTGAACGGCGAGGGAACAGCCGTGTTGAAGATGGGTCAGATCAAGAACGCCGCCGTGAAGACGGTGTGTACCATCGACGAGTATGATTGGCGCGGCGACATTGGCGGCTACAACATGGGCTCCTTCATGATCACCGGCAACGGCGACCAGTCCTGGATCGACTATCCCGCGGTCTACCATGGCGATGGCTGCTGCCTGGGGTTTGTCGATGGCCACGCCGAATACTGGCACTGGGAGGACCCGCGCACGCTGCTGCTTCGGAGCCCCGGCATATCGACGCCCGGCAACCCGGATCTCGTGCGGCTCCAGCAGGGCGCGGAGACTGGTATCCCTGATCCGCACCCGTCATTTCAGCCTGGCCGGGACCTCGATGGTCTGGCCATCGCGAACAACCGTCAGCTTCACCGTGTCGCCGGGCTTGTACTGCTCCAGCACGGCGGAGACGTCGTCGGTTGAGATCACCTTCCTCCCGTTGATCTGGGTGATGATGTCTCCGAGCACGAATCCGCGGCGCGTGCGCTGGGTGGCGCCAGTTCGCGGTGGCGGCCGGCGAATTGGGCTTCACGCCGAGCACCAGCACGCCCTCGATGCTGGCGCGGCTGGTCAGCGCCTGGCCGAGACTGTCGTCGGTCACGATGCCCAGCGAAGGCGCGGCGACTTTGCCGCTGCGGACCAACTCGGGCGCGACGCGGTTGACGGTATCCACGGGGATGGCGAAACCGATGCCTGCCGATGCGCCGGATGGGGAGTAGATCGCCGTGTTGACGCCGATGAGCCGCCCGGCCGAATCGAGTAGCGGGCCGCCGGAGTTGCCGGGGTTGATGGCGGCATCGGTCTGGATGACGTTCTCGATGGGGCGCTCGGTGGCCGACTGAATCGAGCGGCCCAGCGCCGAGATGATCCCCGTCGTCAGCGTCCTGTCCAGGCCGAAAGGGTCGCCGATGGCATAGACCTGCTGGCCGACCTGAAGATCGTGCGAGGTGCCGACGGGAATGGGACGGAGCTTCGAGCGCGGCACGTCGATGTGCAGCACCGCCAGGTCATAATTGGGCGCGACGCCAATGATGTCGGCCGGATAGTTCGTGTGGTCAGAGAGCGTGACGGTGGCCGAGGAGGCATCCTGCACGACGTGGAAGTTGGTGACGACATGCCCGGCGTCGTCCCAGATGAAGCCGGAGCCGGTGCCCTTGGGGATCTCCTGGACGTCGCGCGTCCACATATTGATCTGCTGGGAGAGCGTCGTGATATACACGACCGAGGGGCTGGCCTGCCTGAAGATATCGATGGTGGTCTTTTCAAAGCTGGCCAGATCGCCGCGCGGGGTGATGGCGCGGGGTTCCAGCGCCGGCTTGCCGCGGTCGATCACCCACCAGTAGATCATCAGGCCCAGCAGCACGCCGATGGCCAGCGGGATGATGGCGCCGATCTGCCATCGCGTGGGCGCCGGGCGATACGGGTACGGAGGGTCGGTGTCGAAAGGATCTTGCATGCCAATATCCTAGCGACCCGGGGCGGAGCATGTTGAGGGGCAATCCGGGTTTGAGTGCTGGGTGGCGCCACGCCGGCAGCGAGAGATGTCATCCGCTAAGGAATCTGGATCGCCCGGCGTGGCATGCGCGTCGGCTCCGTCTGCCGCCGCTTGGCCAAATGCAATGGACGATGCGGGCCGGTCGTGGTATGAAGCTCTTACCTATTAACTGAAAAACGCAAGGAGACCTGCGATGAGCACGTCCATGTCCCGTCGGAAACTGGGCAAGAGCACGCTGGGAATCGCGGCCGGCGCCGCATTGGCGGCGATGGCCGTGCCGGCTGTGTACGCGGCCGGCAGCGACACCATCCAGGTGGCGCTGATCGGTTGCGGCGGCCGCGGCACCGGGGCCGCCGGGCAGGCGCTGTCCACGAAGAGCGGCCCGGTCAAGCTCGTGGCGATGGCCGATGTTTTCGAGAACCGGCTTACGGGCAGCTTCGGCGGGCTTGCCGGGCGGTACAAGGACAAGGTCGAGGTGCCCGACGACCGCAAGTTCCTCGGCTTCGACGCCTACAAGAAGGCGATGGATTGTCTCAAGGCCGGCGATGTCGCTATCCTCACCACGCCGCCGGCATTTCGCTGGGTGTTCTTCGACTACGCCATCAAGAAGGGCCTTAACGTCTTCATGGAAAAGCCCGTGACAGTCGACGGGCCCAGCACGCGGAAGATGCTGGCGCTGGCCGATGAGGCCGACAAGAAGAACATCAAGGTCGGCGTGGGGCTGATGTGCCGCCACTGCAAGGCGCGCGGCGAGCTTTCGCAGCGAATCCAGGCCGGGGAACTGGGGCAGATCATCCTCATGCGCGCCTACCGCATGCACGGGCCGGGCGGATTCACGGGCAAGCGGACCGGCGAGATATCCGAGTTGCTCTACCAGATTCGGCGCTTCCACAGCTTCCTCTGGGCCAGCGGCGGGCTGTACAGCGACTTCTACATCCACAACATCGACGAGTGCTGCTGGATGAAGAACGCCTGGCCGGTGCAGGCGAGGCGCTGGGTGGGCGGCATTTCCGCGGCGATGCGGTGGACCAGAACTTCGACGTATATTCGGTGGAATACACCTTCGCGGATGGCACCAAGCTCATGCTCGACGGGCGGTGCATGACCGGCTGTCGTGAGGAGTTTGCCAGCTACGCCCACGGCACCAAGGGCTTGGCGGTGATCTCCGCGCAGCACCACACGCCTGCCATGTCGCGCATCTACAAGAGCCAGCGGATGGTGAAGGATGACCTGATGTGGGCGGCCGAGCCGGAGCCGAATCCGTATCAGGTGGAATGGGATGATCTGATGCAGGCGATCCGCGACAACAAGCCTTACAACGAGGCCAAGCGCGGGGCCGAGGCGAGCCTGGTAGCCGCCATGGGCCGCATGGCGGCGCATACCGGGCAGCTCATCACCTATGAGCAGATGCTGGCGTGCGAACACGAGATGGCGACGGATGTGGACAAGTTCACGGCAGATTCGCCCGCGCCGCTCGTGGCCGATGCGAATGGGAAATACCCCGTGCCGGAGCCGGGGATCAAGAAAACAAGGGAGTATTGATGAAGTGCCGCCAGTGCCCTCACGGGCGGCCTGTGACCGGCGCGGGCCGGTTTTCTGTTGATCCGCCGCCCACAGTCAATACAATCACTTCTATTATGGCCAAGAAAAAGAGTGACGCCGCCGCCACCAAGCGCAGCGATCGAAGCAAGAAACAGCCGGCCGGCGCCAGCGGCGCCCCCGTCATCAACACCGCCCTGGCGGCCGCCCATGCCGCCCGTATCCTCGCCGCCAAGGCCAGGCTCAACATCGACGAAGCCGAGCCCAGCCAGGTGGAGAAGGAATCCGGCACGTTCAGGAAGCTCAAGGAGAGCCTCAACAGGCCTCACGCGCAGACCGTCAGCAGCGCGATGGGCAGCGCCTTCGGCGCCCAGCGATCGAACCTGCCGCTGCACGGCGGCAATCAGGTTGCGCACGGTCAGACCATCGGTGGCGTCGCGCGAGTTAACGTGCCGCGCCGCACCAACGGCTGACCCATCTGAAGCGGAAGCGTGAGCGCCCGCCCTCATCTGTCGCGAAAGCAAAAGACGAGCCCGGATGGTTCTCTCTCATTCGGGCTTCTCTTCTGGACAAATCGAATCACGCGGGTTTATCGGCCATGGCCGCCACTGCTGCCATGCTCACCTCCGCCGCCTCCGCTAAACCCGCCGGAGCTATGGAAGGCGCCGCCGCCAAAGCCGCCGGAGTGCATCGGCGACGCCGAGCACGACCGGCGCCAGTGGCACGAGCCGCCTCGGCCGTGCGGTACCATCGCGGCCGGGGCGGCGCGCTCCACGAGACTGGACATCGCAATCCCGCTCACATAGGCTGGAAATATGGATGCAGCAACGCTGGAGCAGCCGCAGAAGAAGATGCCGGACCACAACCTGCTGGGGCTCGATTACCGCTGCCCGATTCCGCGGCCGCCGGTGCGAGGCATCGTGGTCGATGCCCACGTCCACCTGCACGCCGCGCGACACGCGCGCGTGGTTCGAGGCAGCGTCGCATTATGGCTTCGAGTGCTTCATGACCATGACGAGCCTGGAGGAAGCGCTGACGCTGCAGCGCGACTGGGGCCGGCGGCTGCACTTCATCGCCATTCCCCAATGGGGCAACTGGGGGCCGGATTTTGTGGATGCCTGGCTGCGGCGCATCGAGGAGTTCCACAACATCGGCAGCCGCGTCGCGAAATTCTGGTTTGCCCCGCCGGCCATCGGCAACCGGCACTGGCGGCTGGATTCCGAACAGTTCCGGCCGCTGCTGCGCAAGGCGCGCGACCGCGGCATGGCGCTGATGAGCCACATCGGCGACCCGCAGCTCTGGTACCAGACGCGCTATGCCGATACGGCGAAATACGGCACGCGCGACGAGCACTATCGGATGTGGGAGAACGTGCTGGAAGAGTATCGCGGCACGCCGTGGCTCGGCGCCCACCTGGGCGGCAACCCCGAGGACCTGGCCAGGCTGCAGTCGCTACTGGACCGCTACCCCGACCTCTACCTGGATTGCAGCGCCACGCGATGGATGGTTCGCGAGATTTCCGCACACCACGACGAGGCCAGGGAGTTCTTCATCCGCAACCAGGACCGGCTGCTCTTCGGGACCGACCTGGTGACGACCGACGAGCGGGATTTCGATTTCCTGGCCAGCCGGTTCTGGGCCCACCGCAAGCTCTGGGAGACGGCGTATTGCGGGCCGACCAACATGCTCGACCCCGATCTGCCGGCCGATCAGCAGCCCCGGCTCTGCGGGCTGGCGCTGCCCACCGAGTGCCTGCAAAAGCTGTATCACGACAACCTGCTGAAATTCCTGGGGCGAGTGGGGGCGGGATTTGCCGCCCTGACTGGTGATCGGTGATCGGTCATCAGTGATCGGTTGCCGAGACTGATCACCGATCACCGATTACCTGATCACCCGCGCCGATTCAGAAATCCGCGCTGTGGCAGACGATCTCGTAGAGCTTGCCATCCTTGAAAAGCTCGACCTTCTCCACGCGCACGTTGTCCTTGTCGATATGGAAGGTCTTGCCCTGCTCGTCGTAGAGCATCGGGAAATGGATCTCCTTGAGCTGGCGATCCTGCATCTTGGGAACGTAGCACACGTAGCGGCGGTTCACCCAGACTTCGATGTCCTCCAGATCCTGCCCAGTGAAGTTCACGATTTCCACTCGCTTCAGCGTATAGCCCACTTGCGCGAATCTTCGGCTCGGCCTCGCGCGGCGCTCGGCGCGATACGGGAATCAATTAACGGCATCGCTGGCCAGTTCCTTGCGGGTCTTGCACAGCTCGGGGTCGGGATTGGCGAAGATTGTCGGGCGGTCGCTGCATCCGCAGAGCAGGAGCGACAGGGCGAAAGAGAACGAAGCGGCGGCGAGCCGCCGGAGGGCTTTGGCGTGCAACATGGTTATCTCACAAGCGGCGAGAGTCCGGCGAGGCGGCCGGGTCGGCCGCCATCGCTCATGGGCATTATCGGACGCGCGATAGCCACGGGATGAGGAAAAGAGCCGATTCCTTCCGTGACTCTGCGGTTCGCTGTACATTCCCGCCATGGACCACATTCGGCTGGACAACGGCGTTGAGATGGAACTGATCAGCAGCGGCGATGAGTTCCTTGGCATCGGTGCGATCCGCATCGGCCAGACGCTGCTGCGCAGCGGCCGCCGGCCGATGTTCGTGCAGATCCGCAATCCCAGCGCCATCGAACTGGTGCGGTGGCGCTTCGTGCGTAGCGATGCGACGCCCGCGGGGACGACGCTGGAGTTCGCCGCCAGAGTCAGGGAAGGCGGCCTGATGGAATGGATGGCCCACAGCGTGCGCAACCGCTACAACACGGCCGACTGGACGGCCCGGCCGCGGCCCGCCGAAGGCGTGTCGCTCTGCATGGAGCTTCGGACGGTGAAGCGCAGCGTCGGCCGCCACAAATGGATGGGGTTCAGCTATCAGTATCACTATCGCAGCCGCGGCGGCGCGATCCCGATCTACAAGATCCTGGACCGGGGCACTTGGGAAATTGGCGGCCGGGCTGTCGGTAATGAGATTTGGATGCGGAGTTGCTTCTCGCCGCCCATTGTCCGATTCAACGCCGCCGAGGACTTCTACTCCTCGGAGTGGTATCTGCCGGGGATCGCCAATCCGAATATCTTCCAGTTTCTGCCGCTGCAGACGGAGTTGCAGGGGTTCACGTTCGCGGCCGCCAATGTGGGAACCCTGGTGACCTGGCCGACGGATGTGGCGCACGTGCGGACGCTGATCGAGAAGCCGCGCAACTGCGATGAGATCATCCACCTGCACGAGCACTGCGGCGACTTGGGCGAGTCGCTCTCGACGGTTCCGATGGAAGTGCTCTGGTGCCCCGGCCAGCGCGACCGGGTGGCACGCGCGAACCAGTACGAGAAGATCAAGGAAATGGTGTCGGACACCCTGCATGCGAAACTCGGCATGCGCCGCGAGTGCGTCACGACCTATGGCATGATCGAGGAGTGGGGCAATCCCGACTTCGTGCGCTATCGCGAAAAAGGACTGCCCAAACTTCTGGATGTCGGCTGCAAGACCATCGGCCTGGCCAACAACTTCCAGAACAACATGAACACCTACGGCGTCAGCAACATGTGCTGCACCGTCAACCTGAAAATCGCCGAGACGGTTGGCCAGGACAAGGTGCGCGACTTCTGCCGCGATGCGCAGAAGGCCGGCCCCCGCGTGGAAATGTGGGCGAACACGTCGATCTCGACGCTGACGTGGATGTTCGATAACCGCAACGGCGCCGAGCAGCGTGTGAAGTTCCTGCCCAAAGAAGGATCGATCATGGAGGCGCTCGGCAAGGCCGAAGCGCCGTTCGTCCGCAATCCGTCCAATGCCATCGAAGCCGACCATTACACTCCCGTTTTCGCGGCGATGAACCTGCGCGATCCGGCAGTGAGGAAATACTGGCTGGAGAGCTGGCGGCGGGCGCACGATGAGGTCGGCCTGGGGGGCATCTTCCTCGACAGCAGTTTCAATCTCTCCAGCGACAAGTTCCACTTCGTGCAGTGGACGAGCCCCGCCGGCCAGGGCGCCACGGCCGACCAGACGCACCTGCTCGGCCACTGCCGCCCGGCGCAGGAGCCGCCGTCAGCGATCCTCTCGCAATACCGGGCGCACCTCGATCTCATGGTCGAGATGCAGAAGATCGGATACCAGTATTGCAACGAGGACCTGGGCGTCTTCGGCATCCATCGCCACGGCCCGGGCATCGAGAAACGCCTGACGAGCCTGTCGATGTGGACGGATTGCCTGGCGAATTTCGACGTGCCCGCCATCCTGAAGGCCGGCGCCGATCCCGACGACGTCTTCTTCCGCGCCCTGGCGTATCGCATGATGTGGATGATCTACTGGGACATGAATTCCGACCAACTGAGCTTCAACTACGCCGGCGTCCGTGGCGATTACGATCTCCCGACGGCGTGGCACCTCTCGCTGATCAAGGCGTACAACCAGGTGGGCAACCTGATGCGGAATCGAACGATCCTGCCGTACGAGGCGGGCGTGATCTACCAGAGCGATGGCGTGCGCGTGCTGTGGGCGTTTGAGGATGTCGAGTTGTCGCTGGAAGGCGAGGCCAGGATTCGCAACGTCCTCGACGGCGGCGAACAGCAGGGCAACAAGGTAACGGCCGGCAAGAGGCACGTGCTGCGCATCGAGACTGCCCAGACTCAAGCTTGCAGCCGGAGTGTCGTGCGCGGAGAATAGTCATCGTGGCGAGTTGATGGAACCAGCGCGCAGGACGCGGGAAGGGCGTGGCATGCACCTTCAGCAGACGAAACTCGGCAGTCGAGCGACTGGCGGGCCGCAGTATTACTTCCACAGCATCACCGTGCCCGTGAAGGAGTATCTGCGCACGCATGGCGCCTGCCCGGTGGTCCTGCAGACGCCCTACGGGATAGCCGCCAGTCCGTTCATGGCCGTGGGACGTGACCATAAGCTCGCCGGCGATGGCGCTGTGGTTCCTGGCCGGGTCGGGCATGATCGGATACAGCAGGCGCAGGGCGAACAGTCGATTGGTGAGGCGATTCGCTACTGGTACAACATTGAGGGCGACCGTGATTTCGAGACGATTGACGTCGAAGCCACAATCCATCCAGAGGGCCATTTCATCCTGATTCCCACGGCGGTCCTGATGCGGCAGGCGAAGCGCAAGCTTGTGCTTGAGAAGGTGATCGCGCCACTGTCGTTTCACCGGGATTACCAGAGCAAGCTGTGGCGGCAGCAGATTGACGCCAAACGCCGCGAATCGGCATCCGATGTGGCGTGGGCCGCGGCACAGATAGCGCGGGTGGTCGCCGATCATCGCAGCCCCACCGCCAAGCATGTACTGGAGCCCGATCTACTTCGTGCCGGCGGAGCACTGTCTGTCCTCGGGCTTGAGCTTGGCTCGTATCTGGGTCAGGGCTACGATTGCGCAGACAGTCGAGTTCAGTTCGGAAAGTGGCCGATCTACCCGTGCCCGGTCGAGGTGAAGAAACGTTCGCGGGGATTTACGTACCAGGTGAAGCACTATACGAAGCTCCCCCGCGCGGCCGTGGTGTGCCTGACACATGACTTCGTGAACGCACCCGAGCACATTGATTTCATTGAACTCGCGGCTCTCGCCGACTACCTGAGCATGCAATGAGCCGAGCCGACATCAAACCGATTCTTCAAGCGATTCCGGCGGCGCGCCAGGAGGATGCGCGGCACTATGGCGTGCATCCCTACTTCACTCGCCGACCCGCCAACGTGGTGCGCGCTTACATCGAGAGGTATTCGCAAGCGAACGACGTTGTTCTGGACCCTTTCGGGGGCACAGGAGTCACCGCGATCGAAGCCTTTTTGCTCGGCCGGCGGGCCATTCACAACGACCTGAACCCATTCGCAAACTTCATCGCCCGCAGCATTGCCGATACGACGTTGCCGTCAACGCTTCCCTTGCGGGAGGCCTTCTCGCGGATCGAAGATGCCTGTGCTGCGCCTCTTCGCGAAATCGAAGCCGATGAGGACGTGGCCGTCCGATGGCTCGCAAAGCTGCCCCTTCCGCCGAACATCCGCCTGCCGCACACATCCGACGCCGACCATTTCTACGACCTCTTCACGTCCCGGCAACTGGCCGGGCTGGCGCTGCTCAAGCAGGCGATTGACCGGGAGGCGGAGGCCTCGGTTCGCGACCTGCTGCTGCTGGCGTGGTCGGCGTCGGTAGCCAAACTCAACAAGACTTTTCTGTCGGCCAAGGGGCGTGCCGCCAGTCGAGGCGGTTCGAGCATTTTCAGCATCTACCGCTACAAGCTGGCATCGCAATGCGTGGAGTTGCCGATCTGGGAGACATTTCGTGGCCGGTTTGCCAACGTCCTGGCGGCCAAGGAAGAAATCCTCCACATTCGCAGCTACATGAAGTGGCACGCCAACGACAAGCGCGTGCTCGACAGCGCGCGGGACATGCAGGTGCTGGCGCACGACGCCGCGGCGCTGGACCAGGTGCTCAAGCCCGCCAGCGTGGACTACATCTTCACCGACCCGCCGTACGGGGCATTCATCAGCTACCTCGACCTGTCCATCCTCTGGAACCATTGGTTGGGCTTTGCCGTTTCCGATGAATCGCGTGAGCATGAAACGATCGTCGGCGGCGAACGCGATCTCTCCGAAGACCATTATCGCCAGAGCCTTGCCAGGAGCATCCAGACCTGCCTGCGGCTCCTTCGGCCGGACCGGTGGTTCTCCATCGTCTTCCAGCACTGGGACCTGAGTTACTTTGCCACGATCATGGAGACCGCCAGTCGATGTGGGGCGGAATTGCGGGCGGCAATCACGCAGACGGGTGATGTCATCTGGTCGATGCACAAGAAGAAGAACTCGCGCAATGTCCTGGCCGGTGAGATGATCCTCACGTTCTACAAGCCGCGCAAACCGCACGCCAACAACCGTTCGGCCGCCGCAGGGATTGGCGACCCGGCGGCCGTCCTGTCGGAGGTCTTTGACGCCTGCCTGGCCAACGGCCAGACGATGTTCACGAGCGAAGCGCTGTTCAACCGCCTGGTTCTGGAATTGTGGCATCGCCGCGCGCTGGGCTGCCTGAGCATGGATCGCCGGGAGTTTGCCAGCCGGTTGGAACAGCGCGGATGGACGTACGATCAGCGGACGCACCGCTGGTCCAGGGCCGGCGACGGCAATCGCGCCGACCGCCAGCCCACGCTCTTTCATTGATGTCCGTTACGCATGCTGCGGGCACATTACCGACCCATACCACTGCATCGTCACATCCAGCCCCGGCTCGAAATCGACGATCGGTTCATAGTTAAGCATTGACTTCGCGCGGGCGAGATCGGCGTAGGAGTGCTTCAGATCACCCGCACGCTCGCCCTCGTGAATCGGCGTGAGGTCCGCTCGGCCGAGAGACTTGGCCATTGTCGCAGCGAGCTGGTTCACCGAAATCTTCTTCGCGCAGCCGACGTTAATCACTTCGCCTGCGATCGCCTTGGGATTCCGCGCGGCCAGCAGATTGGCGTGGACCGCGTTATGGACGAACGTGAAGTCGCGCGTCTGCTCGCCATCTCCGTAGATCACCGGCCGTTTCCCCGCGAGCATCGCCTTGGCGAACGCCGCGATCACGGCCGCATACGCGCTGTTGGCGTTCTGGCGCGGGCCGAAAATGTTGAAGTAGCGCAGGTTGACCGTATCGAGGGAATAGCAGGCGCTCCACGCCCGCATCATCGCTTCGTCGGCGACTTTATTGGCAGCATAGGGGCTCTTCGGCATGACGGGCTGCGTCTCGGTCCACGGCACGTCGTTGTCGCCGTAAGCGGCGGAAGAGGCCGAGAACATCACGCGCTGCACGCCGGCGCTGCGCGCGGCCTCCAGCACGTTGAGCGTCCCCGTGGCGTTCACATCGTGATACCTGCGTGGCTGATCGACGCTCCCGGGCACCGACCCCAGCGCCGCCAGGTGAAAGACGTAGCGACAGCCGCGGGTGCAGCGTTCGAGCAGGGCCTGATCGAGGATCGATCCTTCGGCGAAATCGACGGGGCCGAACCCCGATAGGTTCTCCCGGCTTCCGCCGCTCAGGTCATCAATGACGACAACGCTCGCGCCCAGCGCCGCCAGCGCCTCGGCCACATGCGAGCCGATGAACCCCGCGCCGCCGGTCACCAGCGCTCGGCTGCCCGCAAAGTGGTTGCCATGAAGCGATCGCCAGTCTGTGAGAGCTTTCTGAGTCATTTCAGGTACTCCACTACAGCAGCTTCAGTGCATCCTCAACCGTGTCGGCCGTGACCTCATACGTACGTCCATCGACCATCGTCACCCCCGCGCGCACGGGAACGTTCCCGCGCGAGACCAGCTCCAGCCGCATTGTGACGGGCGAGGCCGCCTTGTATGGCTTGATCTCGCGGTGATTGCGCACGGCTTTGACCGCCGCGTCGCGGATCGCTTCATGCGCCCGCTCCTTGGGCAGAAGCTGCCCGCCGTTGCAGTCGAGCCCCTCCTTCACCCGCGCTGTGTAGATGCCCTTGATGAAGTGCCGGGCCTCTGCGCAGAGCTTGTCGTCGCCGCTGGCCATGATCGTCGGTACGCGGTGGTTGCCGGCCATGGCCGCGTCGATCGCCAGCTCGCCGCACTTCACGCCATTCAGCCAGAAATTCTGCCAGGCGTGCGAGCTCATGGTGTGCTCGAGAATTGCGTTGCGCGTGCCAGCCATCGCGTGATATCCCAGGAGGATGAGCCCCTGGAATTCGCCGATGCCCGGCATGCGCTGATCGGCCGAGCGGCCCTGGATGTACTCAGCGCGTGGGTCCAGGTCCTCCCAGATGAAGTTAAAGCCTGTGCTGTGCGCATCGCGCACGACCACGCGCCCCGCGCCGCCGCGAATGCAGCCGTTGACGCAGGCATTCACATCCCATGTAAGATAGCGGCGACCTGCCTGGTAGACGGCGCCGCTCTCGGGCGAGACCTGCTCGGTACGGCAGATGCCGCTGATGCCTTCCATGTTGACCATCACGAAGATGCTGGGTTTCGTTTCCATGATCAGCTCCCAATCTTGAGTTCAAACGCGGCCGGTCCCGCGCCCGTCACGAAAAAGACGGATCGTGCGGCGCATTCGGCAAATCGCTTCTGATACATCGCGCGCCATTCCCGCAGGAACTGGTCGGCGGATGCGCACCGCAGCAACGCCCACACGCTGCCGCCGAAGCCCGCGCCAAACGCCGACGCGGCCAGCGCGCGAGCTGTCGCGCGGATTTCTGAAGAAACAGCGTCTGGGGCGTCTGATTGCACAGGCCGGAGATGCCCAGCGTATGCGATTCATCGACCAGTTCGCCAAGCCTGGCCAGATCGCCCGCGATGATTGCATCATCGGCCGCGGGAATGATGTGCAGGCTTTCGCGATAGAACTGCTTCACGCGGGCGAGCACCTCATCCGCGGGGAACTGAGTGTGCGCCGACTTGACGATCGCGCAGAGCCGCTCGAACGCATCCGGGCGCTGGTGAGAGCGGCCGAGATATGCGGGTCTTTTCGGCCGGTGGCGCCATTCCAAAGCCGCACGATCTCGCCGGTGATGCGCGAGGCGCGGTTGAATTTCTCCTGGGCGTCGCCGGTCTTCTCGGCGATCACGCCGCTCACGCCGACCGCGAGAACCAGGTCTTCTCCCAGCGGAACCTCCCGCTCGAATTTCACGGGGCAGAACGAGTATTGGCTCAGCAACCCGTGTTTGCAGCAGAGGATCGCCGTGTGGTCCTCGCTTCCGCCGAACGTGCCGACGCCCTTGTCGCCGGCCAGCGAGCCGAAGCTCTGCCCGTTCTCCACCGTGCCGAGATACCCGCCAAGGTCCTCCATCGACTTGATGTTCCGCCGATATTCCTCGCGCTCCGAGATGCCGTTGATGCGGTTGAGGATCAGATAGCTCAGGACCACCAGCACGCTCGATGAACTCATGCCCGACGCGGGCGGCAGGTTGCTGGTGAAGACGATGTCCGCGCCGCGCAGCTTGCCGCCGAAATTGCGGGCCAGGCGCCGCGCCACCGTCATCGGATAGTTCGACCACTGCCCGCTCTGCGGTTTCAACTCGGGGTGGATGGCAAACTCGACCCGGCGCGAGCCTGTCGCCTCGACCATTCGCACCGTCGCGTCATTCCTCGGCGCGATGACGGCGCAGATGCCGCGCTCGGCGGCGTCGATCAGGCTGCGCCCGCCACCGTAGTCGGTGTGCTTGCCGAGGAACTCGATCCGGCCAGGCACGAACAGTGCGAACAGGTCCGCGGCATCGCCGGAGCCGAGGTCCGCCAATACGCGGGCGCACTGCGCAAACAGATCGGCCTTGATCCCCGCCTCGCTGGCGCTCAGGCCGGATTTGATGAGCTGCTCGGCCGTGTCGCCAAGCTGCGCAAACCGTTTGGCTTTCACACTGGGAAATGGCGTCTCGAACGCATCGGGCAGCATGCGGAAGTCAGACTCGCGCGGCGGCGGGAATTCGCGCCGGATACGCCGGCGGAAATCGTCGTCGATCGGGCACTTTTCCGCGGCCGAGACGCGCTTCTCGTGATACGAGAACCAGAATGTCCGACAGCCCGACTTCGCCTTCGCGCATGTTCGAGGCGTCGATATCGCCCGTGAAGAACTGCGCCACAGTGTCGAGATCGTTCCGCTCCAGCGCGACCAGGGATCGGAGCATGCCGACTCGCCCATTCCGCAGCACGCCGGCCGGCGCATCCTCCAGGAATTCCAGCATCACGTCGTATCGCTGCGCCTTGTACAGCGCCTGGCAGCACTCCACCGCCAGCGGCACGCAATCGCGGCGCATGTGCGCCGCCTTCAGATACAGATCGGCCGCGGCCTGTTCATCGCCCTCGTCGCGCACCATGACGGCGAGATTGCGATACGCCCAGGGCGAAGGCTCGAGCTTCACCGACTGCTCCCATGCCTGCCGCGCCGGCCTTGTCGCCGGCGCGATGCCGCATGATGCCCAGGTGATACCACGCCATCCAGGTTTGGAGTTCACGCTTCAGCGCACTCTGCGGCCCGCCCTCCAACATATCCCGCCACTCCTGCTGCACCATGATCGCCCCCGGATCCTGTGAAGGTTGACGATACGGCAACGGCCGCCCTTGCAGCAGCGACAGCCACATCGCCTGCTCCTCATTCAACGAGGCATCGGGGAACGGCAGCGCCGCGCCGCACATGGGCCGCTCGCCGCTGACCTCGCGCCGGCGGCGCTCCAGCGCACCCCATCCGGATCCCAGGTGCAGCATCTCGGCAGGCTCGCGGTCGGCCATCGCGGCGGATTGCGAAAGAACCCGGTCCATCTTCTCGCGCGGCAGCATCTCCTCCAGCTTCCGCTCGGCATGCTCCAGCGCCGGCTTCCACTCGCCATGCACCACTTTCCCGTCGGCCGAGAGCATCCCGTACGCCTCCAGCCAGTCCCACTCCGTCTTCGGCGGCATCGCCACATACTCCGCCTGCGTCCGCGCCAGCCCGCCCTGGATCTCGATATACGCCGCGCCCGGCTCGGCGAGAAATTCCTGCCAGCGCCGCCCGCCACGACCCATGCCCCACGCCCACAGCTTTCGGCCGCGCAGCCGTGATGTCGACGTGTGGACCAACCCCTGCCCGTTGGCATCCAGCGCGGCGATCCATGGCCGATGACCCTCGTCGATGCGGTAGTACACATCGCCGGCGGCCGGGCGATTCGTCGGATACGTCACGTCGATGCCATCCTGCACCGGCACATCCCGCATGACGATCTTCCCATCGTACGTGTGCCGGTACGCCGTGACGGCCGGCGAGAGCACGCGCACGTCCTTGCGCTCGTCGGCGGCGATGTTCGACCACCAGTACATGGGGATGATGCGGTCGTGAGGATTGATGATCCGCACGCGCACCATCAGCATCGGCGATCCATCGGGCAGCCAGCAGTTGACCTGGAACGGCGCCTGCCGGATACGCTCAAACTCGTAGAGACGCAGCACGGGCGTGCCGCCGTCGCCGATGACTTTCGCCGCGAAAACCGACGAGCACGTAAACGCGCAATGCGAGATGATCCCGATGTTCCACTCGACTCCGCCGCTGATCCACGCATCGCGCAGCGCCAGATTGGCCGGCTGAAAAGCAGGGTTCACGTGCAGCAGTTGCCGGCCGCTCGGCTTGTGAATCAGCGACCACATATGCCCGCCAAGCTCCGGGAGAAACATCGCCTGGAGGATCTCGTTCTCCAGCACGATGGCCTTGAACGCCCGCGGCCGGCGCACGCGGTCGTAGTTGCTGAGCATCAGGTAAGGCAGTGAATTCGCCTCATTTCCCTTGTCGGGATAATCGGGCATCGCCTCGCGCTGGGCGAGTTCGGCATCGCTGAGCGTGCGGCGCACCTCCAGCGGCGGCAGGGGGTTCTCGCCGCCCAGCGTCGCCGCGGGCATGGTGTAAGTTCCAATGGTGAGCTGACTCATCCCCCCAACGTACTCGGCGAATGTAGGGTCCGCAACGCCGCCCAAAATGTGCGTCAATATCTTGGGTGGCATGCTCACGCCGGCCGCCAGAGTTGTCATTTGCCGAGAAAGCTCGATCGGCCGGCGTGGGCATGCTCGACGTGCCGCGCGCCGGATGCCCTGCATGCCCCCCCCCGGCGAGCAGGTGGGTGGCATGCTCACGCCGGCCGCCAGAGTTGTCATTTGTCGAGAAAGCTCGATCGGCCGGCGTGGGCATGCTCGACGTGCCGCGCGCCGGATGCCCTGCATGCCCACCCCCGGCGATCAGGTGGGTGGCATGCTCACGCCGGCCGCGAGAGATCCTCATCTGCGCAAGAAGCCCCATCGGCCGGAGTTGGCATGCACGTCCGATGCGCGCGACGCCCTGCATGCCCACCCCCGGCGAGCAGGCTCTTACGGCGAAAGGACATCACCAGCGCCGGGCGTGAGCATGCCACCCGAAATTGCTGCCGCCTTCTGCACCGCCAGCGCCAGGCGCGAAGCCGCCAGCACCTCCCCGGTCGTCAGCTCGGCCGGCTTTCCCTCCACTTCCGCCATGAACGCCTCCATCGCGGCGTTTTGAACCGGCGGATCGGCGCGATCCATTGCGGCGCGGTGTCCTCGCTGCGAGCCAGCATGACCTTGGCGTCCTTGCCGCTCTGGACTTCGATCGCGCCGCCGCTCCCGTGGAAGACCATCCGCCAATACTGCGGGACCGCATAGCCGCAGGCTTCCGGCGCCAGATAAGACACATCGCCAAGCACTCCGCCGCCGTTGTCCATCCGAAGCATGAACTGCGCAGCATCCTGAAAGGCAGGATGCTGCGGCACTCGCGCATTCCACGCCCGCGCGGCCACAATACCCGCAATCTTCCGGCAGGTGATCCAAGGGATGACATCAAACGCATGGATGCCGATGTCGTTGATCGTGCCGCCATGCTTGTCGGGCTCGAAGTACCACGCCGGCCGCTGCCCCAGAAGCAGCGGATGCTGCGCAGTGAAGTTGACGGTGTGGACCTCGCCGATCGCGCCATCGCGTATCAGCCGCCGGGCCGTCCGATAGGGCCCAAGTCCGCGGAGGTCGAGCAAACACCCCACGCACAGACGATTTCGCGCCACCAGCGCCGCGATTTCCTCCAGTTCCTCCATCCGCGTGCAGATCGGCTTGTCGCTGATCACGTGCTTGCCGTGCCGCAGGGCTTCGATGATGCGCTGGCCGCGGATGCCGTAATAATCGCCGACGCCGACTGCGTCGCACTCGGCCTCGTCGAGCATCTTCGCATAGTCACGATGCGTCAGCGCCACGCCGCCGCTCTTGAGCAGTGGGGCGGCAGCTTCTGGGTCCTCTTCGCAAGCACCCACGATCTTCATCCCCGGATGGCTGGCGGCCGCCCGATAGAGCCCAAGCACATGGCCATGACGGAAACCAATGAAGGCAAGTCGCATCGGCACATTACACCACGGATCGGCGCTTTTTTCACTTGGATGAGAGCCGGTCCACCGCGGTGTAAAGCGCCTGCGTTCCGTCGTGCCCGCGCCCGGCGGCCTGCGACGAGGTGTAGAGCTGGTGGACGAGCGCCGAGGCCGGGAGAGAGACGAGCGACTCCTGTGCTGCCTGCATGACGAGCCGCAGGTCCTTCTGCATGAGATTGATCATGAATCCGGGTGCGAAATCGCCGCGGACCATCTTCGGGCCGAGGTTTTCGAGCTGCCACGACTTGGCCGCCCCGGCCGACACGGCGGCGATGGTCTTTTCCAGGTCCAGGCCGTTGCGCTTGGCAAACGACAGGGCCTCGCACACGCCGAGATTGGTGATGGAGACGAGTATCTGGTTGACGAGCTTGGTGAGCTGGCCGGCGCCGCTGGGCCCGCAGTGAAGGATCGTCTTGCCCATGTGCCCCAGCAGCGGCTGGACCTTTTGGAATGCGCCGGCATCACCGCCGACCATGATCGACAGCGTGGCGTTACGTGCGCCGACATCGCCGCCGGAGACGGGGGCGTCGAGAAACGCGGCGTGTTTCTGCGCCAGCGCGGCGGCCATGGTGCGCGTGGCGCTGGGCGAGATTGTCGAATGATCGACGACGATCAGACCCGGGTGCGCGGCGGCATGGATGCCATTCTCACCGATGACGACGCGCTGGACATCGGGCGTGTCGGGGACACAGATGAAAACAACGTCGGCCGCCGAAGCTGCTGCGGCGGGGGAGTCGGCCCATTTCACGCCGCGGGCGAGCAGATCGGCGGCCTTGCTCTTGGTGCGGCTGTGGACGGTAAGCGGATGTCCGGCGGCCAGGAGGTGACCGGCCATAGGCAGACCCATGATGCCGAGACCGACGAAAGCGAGAGGTGTAGGCATGGGGGAGATGTTAGCGAGTTGGGGTCTGGGGTCTAGGGTCTTGAAGGTTGCCCACAAGCTCACCCCGCCTCGCGCGCAAACCCTCCTCGATCCATCGCCGAGCCAACTCGTCGGCCGGGACGCCCGTGGCGCGGCTGATCGACTCGAGCCGGCGACGCGCGGTGGCCGGAAGATGGATATGCACGATCGCCCGGTTGCGGCGTAGAAACCTGGTCAACGGCTCGGGGTACTCTGGCGGGCGCAGTACCCTGGCCTCGCCGCGGTCAACTTTCTCGAAAGCCGACGCACGGGCCATGTCACGGACGAATGCTTCTTCCGCGCTCGTGGTCCTCTTCGGTCTGCGCTGGCCTTTCATTGGCTCACCTGTCGTTCAAACCGCTTCCGCTCAGCATCCGCCATCCGGTTCATGTGGAAAACCCGGAAGACTTGCACGCCGGCATATTCTACCACCCTTCCGGCCGCCAAAAGATACGCTCCGTCGGCGTTCCGGCCGAATATTTCGTATCCCTGGAGCCGTCCCCGCCGGCTTTGGATGATCAGACAAGGTCGGCGAAGCATCTCTGCCACGTCCTCATCATCGTAGCCGTGGCGATAGGCCGAACCCGTGAGCTTGATTTCATCGTATCGCAGCCCCACATCGCTTTCATAGCAGAATGCGGCCGCTGGGGCAACCTGGGTCTTCAGTCCAGAGATCGGGCATCGGTGTGGCGGCAATGAGCCTGTTGACGAAGAATCGCTTGACGGGGCTGGGCATTCACGCCAGACTTTTGACGGATCGCGAGAAATGGCGATATCGTCGCCATGAGAGGCACCGATGAAAAGAAGAATCCATCCTTACGACGCGTTCATGTCGCTGAGCGATGACGAGAAGGCTCGCGACGTCGCCAAGTTTGACCGCGAATTCATCGCCGATGATTCTGTTGCGCTTACCCGCAAGGAAAGGCGCGAGTGGGAGGCGATCAAGCGTGGCCGTGGGCGACCGCGAAAGGGGCGTGGCGCCGCCATCGTGTCGCTCAGCGTCGAGAAGGATCTGCTCAATCGCGCCGATGCTCTGGCCAAAGCGCAGAAACTCAGCCGATCCGAGTTGTTCAGCCGGGGGCTCAGGGCGTTGCTGGCAGCCAACGGCAAGGCGGCGTGAAACATGATTTGAATTGCGTGCTCGTAACGTGTCGCAAACGTGTATGAGTTTTCAGGGCGGTACTCCGCCGTGAAAACTCATACACGTTGGACTAAACGGCTGTCGCCGTGGCGGGCGTGGGAGGGCCTCGCGTGGGGGAACAGGTAGGCTTCTGGCAGAGGCCGGCGGACGGACGACGCGGTGTCGTCCGCCGCCAGCTTCAACATCCTTACCCAAGGAGTCTGCCATGAGCGGTAGTGTGAAGCAACAGTTGATCCGGGATTTGCAGTTGGCCGGCCTGGCCCAGGGGACCCAGCGGGCGTACCTGCGCCTCGTCGTGCAGTTCGTGAGGCGCACGCGGACGCGCCCGCAGGATGCCACCGAGGAGCAGGTGGCCCAGTACCTGCGTGGCCTGATCCAGAGCGGACGGTGCCAGGGAACCATCGCCCCCACCCGCGCCGCCCTCCAGTTCGTCTTCCAGAACACCCTGCGGCGGCCGTGGGGCCTTTTTAAAAAAGAATCGCCTCGTCACGTCGCAAGCGTCTGCCCACGGCCCCCAGCGATGCAGACTGCCGCCGCCTGATCACCGCCGTGTGGCGGCCGGTCTATCGCGCCTGTCTGGCCCTGCTATACGCCTGCGGCTTGCGGATCAGCGAAGCCGTGGCCCTGCGGCCGGAGCAGATCGACGGCAAGCAGGGCGTCATCCGCATGATCGGCAAGGGCAACAAGCAGCGCCTCCTGCCCCTGCCTTCCTCGCTGCTGCTCGCGATGCGTCTGGCCTGGAAGACCCACCACAACCGCCCGTGGGTCTTCGCCACCGCTCGCCAGGGCAATCACGTCAGCCCCCGCTCCGTGCGCGGCGCCCTGAATTGCGCGCGCGTGCAGGAGGGCCTCCCCGGCGTCACGCCCCACAGCCTGCGTCACGGCTTCGCCACGCGCCTCCTGGAGCGCAAGGTGGAACTGCGCGTGGTGCAGATCCTCATGGGTCACTCCAGCATCCGCAGCACCGAGATCTACACCCATTTGACCGAACCCATCCGCCAACAGGTACGGGCCGAGTTGGATGACCTGGCCAACGGCCTGACCTGACCTTTCCGGCCGTGGGCCTTACCCAGACCCACCCGTGGCTGCTGGACCGCCAGGATGAACTGCTGCCCTGTTCCTACTTCCACCTCACCACCACCGTGCCCCAGGGCCTGCGCGACCTGTTCCGCAGCAACCAGAAGGTGTTCTATGACCTGCTGATGTCCCTGACGGCCCAGTGCGTCATGGACGTGGCCGGCAACCCCAAACGCCTGGCCGCCATGCCCGGCATCCTGGCGGTGCTGCACACCTGGACCGGCACGCTGGAGTATCACCCCCACGTGCATTGCCTGGTCACCGGCGGCGGCGTCTCGCCCGATGGCCAGCATTGGATCGCCACCCCGCCGGGGTTCTTCCTCCCGGTGCGAGTGCTCTCCCGCCATCTGCGCCAACTCTTCCAGCAGGCCCTGCAAGCTAAGCACCCGCAGCTCTTCGCCCTGGTGCCGGCGCAGGTCTGGCAGCAGGACTGGGTCGTGAACTGCCTCCCCTGGGCGCGGGCCCGCAGCGCGTGCTGGAGTACCTGGCCCGCTACGTCTTCCGCATCGCCATCACCGAGCGACGCCTCCTGGCGATGGACGAGGCGACCGTCACGTTCCAGTACAAGGACCGCAAGGGCAACTGCCAGCGGAACTGCACCCTCCAGGGCACGGAGTTCCTCCGCCGCTTCCTGCAGCACGTCCTGCCCAAGGGCTTTCACAAGGTCCGCTACTACGGCCTGTGGTATCCACGCCGGCGCGAGTTGCTGCAGCGCGTCCGCCTGTTGCTGCAACTGCAACGACCCGCGCCGGCCGAAACCCCCGAGCCCGTCGAGTCGCCGCCCAAGGCGCCGGCGCCCTTCGATCCCTTTGCGCCGACCTGCCCATACTGCGGCTGCGAAGAACTGGTGCATGTCCGCGAGATCCCCCGCCCACGCAGCCGCAGCCCCTAGCTCCGCCTTCGCACGCTCCAACCCCACCATTCCAGCCCGCCGCACGATCCTTTCGCAGCGACGGCAGGCTCTCGCATGCGCCCAGCCCGCCCACCGCCGCGCCTTGGGCCGCCCCAACGCCTCCGGCCCACCGCCAGCACCCCAACGGCCACGTCCCGCGGCGTTCCCACGGCCCTCCCACGCCCGCCACGGCGACAGCCGTTCAGTCCAACCGAGTTTTCACGGCGGAGTACCGCCCTGAAAACTCATACACGTTTCACGGCGGAGTACCGCCCTGAAAACTCATACACGTTCGAGTTTTCACGGCGGAGTACCGCCCTGAAAACTCATACACGTTCGGCGTCGCTTTCGGGCCGCTTTGTCGCTGGTTTTTCCAGGAGTTATGGATCCGCGTGCATGCAACTGAATCGCCAACTACCGCAACCAACGCCGCTTACGCCGGCCACCTTCCGGCCCAAGGAGATCAGACGTGTTTTTTCATCCGCCAAACTACATGAAATTGCTACGTCGCTCTCCCCTACCCCGCTCCACCGTCCTCCCCTTCGTCGCCAAATCGCTTCGTCGCTATTTCTAATCTCTGTGTTCATCAGTGTTTATCTGTGGTTCCCTCCGCTCTGCCCCGGACGCTATAATGTCGCCATGAGCGGCCTGAGCTGGCTTACCGGGGGCGTGGCGCGGGTGGACGGAAATTCACGCGCCAACACCGAGCATATCCAAGTCCACTATCCGCTGCGGCGCGTGCTCGCATTCCTTGGCTATTCCATCGACGATGTCTGCAACAACCCCATCGTGCGCAACGAGGTGATGGGCTATTACGCCGTCTACCGCGAGATCGAGCGTTCCGGCGAAATCACCGATCTGGAGCAGCAATGGAACGGCCTGGAATGAAGGCGGGAACTCGCAGCGGCCGCGGCCGTCAATAACGAGTGTGACCAGCGGACTGCGGATCTCAACCGGACTGCCTGGGCCCGGTCCCGATTCCTGTTGCCTTATTTCGTTTGCGGTTCGCCATGATGACAGTTATCCTAAATTGATCGCGTACCGAAGGGAGAGTTCATGCGCCCGAGCAAATCGCTCTACGTTTCAATCCTGTGCCTGGCCCTGGTGTCGCTGGCCGCCCACGCCCAGTTCAAACGCATTTTCGGTGCCAAAGCCGGTGGCGCAGCCAATCCCTCGGGCAACGTCAATCTGCCCTATACCTGGAACGACAACAGCGGCAACCAATGGATGTTCCAGCAATACGGGCAGTTCCAGCAGCAGGGCAACTGGCCGGTCTACAGCCAGGGCGCCATGCTGCAGATCAACGGCAACTATCCCCAGGCCCGCAACAACCAGGCCCGCATGGACGAGAAGACCGGCGAGCTGATCTTCGAGAACATGACGGCCGTCAACAACGTCACGCTCACCCGGCGCATCCTGATCAACAAGGAGGAGGGCTCGGTCCGTTACATCGACATTCTGAAGAACAACGATGCGCGCGAGCAGACGCTGAACCTTCAGCTCTCGGCCAACACCAACTACGGCGTGCAGATGCGCCAACGTCATCGCCGATCCCAAGAAGAAGGACCAGAACATCGGCTGGGTGGCGATGACCCACGCCAACGGCCGGGTGGTCATGGAGATGTACGGCGGCAAGAGCGCCAAGACCGTGCCGACAATCAACTACCAGCCGGGCAACAATCAGGTCATGGCGAGCCTTTCGCCCACCATTCCCGCTGGCAAAGAGATCGCGCTGATGCACTTCCACATGACGACCGGCAGCGTCGAGGCGGGGCAGAAGTTCATCGCCAACATGAAGGAGTCGAAGGTGATGGCGTCGATCCCGGCGGCGATCCGCCGGCTGATCATCAACTTCCGCGGCGGGGAGAACTTCGTCGGCGACTATGAGATCCTCCGGGGCGACATGCTGGATGTTGTCGAGCTGCGCAGCGGCGATCAGCTCAAGGGCAGCCTCAAGGAGAAGACCTTCAAGCTCCAGGCATTCTACGGATTGATCGAGCTGCCGGTGGACCGCGTCATCGGCCTCATCAACGCGGGCGAGTTCCGGCCGCGCCAGCTCATCGTCACGCGAAATGGCGAGATCTTCGGCGGCCGGCTCGATCGCGATAAGATCTCGCTGGAATTGTCCAGCGGCCAGGTAACCGAAATCCCGCTGATGCAGATCGCCCGCGCCGGCTACCGCAAGCAGGCCAACGAGCCGGAAGAATGGACTTTCGACAAGCCGGTGATCGTCATGCGGACGGGCGACCGAATCTGCGTCCAGCCGCTCACCAAGGACATCGAGGTGTTCGACGCGCTATGGGCAGCTCAAGCTCAAGCCGCAGGTGGTGGCCGCGATCAACTTCCAGGCCGAGGAGCACGGCGTCCACGAGATCGTCCTCACCGACGGCAGCCACTTCTGCGGGCTGGTGACCGGCGAAGGCTTTGACATGAAGCTGGCCAGCGAGGGGCCGGAGCAAATCGTGAAATTCCCGCTGTCGGCGATCCGCCGGCTGCAGCTCGTCGCCAAGAGCGACGAGATCGACGAGGACCAGGCCACGCTGGAGCTGCTCAACAACGACGTGCTCGTCGGCTCGCTGGCGGGCACGCTCAAGCTGGACACGGTCTTCAACACGATCACCGTCAACGCCGGCGAGATCAAGCGGCTCATCCACACGGCCGGCTCGCCGTCGGATGTGCAGGTCAACCTCTGGGACGAGAGCCTCGTCAGCGGCCAGCTCCAGGAGCAGGAGATCCTGTGCAAGCTCAAGAGCGGGCTGGAGATGAAGGTCCCCGTATCACTGGTGGAAGAATACACGCAACCTCGCCCGCTGGCCTCCGGCAGCGTGCAGGATCTGATCAAGTCGCTGGTCTCCGAGCTGAATGCCGAAGACTGGAAGAAGCGCGACGCGGCCCAGGAGAAGCTGATCCAGATGGGCCCCGTCGTGTTCTCATCGCTCAAACAGATGCGGACTTCACAATCGCCCGAGGCGCAGCAGCGCATCGATGTGATCCTCAAGCAGATCGACAAGAATACCGGCAGAGAGAAGAAGGGCCCGGCCACGCCCGCCACTCCGCCGCCGATGATCGAGATAGATCAGTGACAGCCATTCCTATTGCGTATTGCGTATTGCGTATTGCGCAAGTGGGACGAAATACGCAATACGAAATACGCAATTCCCACGATCATGCAGCGTCATTGTCGAGATGGGCGAACCGTTCGACGACATGCCGCATCGCCTGCCCCGTATCGGTGTCGGAGAGGATCTCCAGCGCCTTCTCCAGGCTTTCCAGCTCATCCTTGCTGATCATGATGCACTTGCCCGCGTCGCAACTGATCTTCGACCCGCCCCTTGTTGCGCGGTGCGGCACAGCAGATTGGCCATCTGGTCCTGGAATTCGGTTTCGTTCACGGCGGTGAAGATGGGTTGTTCAGGCATAGCAATCGCTCCTGGCGTCAACTCGTCTTCCCTGTGGTGGTCCGTTTCAAGAAGTCTTATGCCGAATCACGAGGCGAAGTTCGCCAGCGCCAAAGAAAATCGGGTTCCTCCGTAACCAGCCTCACGGCGCCCCCTGCTGCCCAAAACTCCGTTGACGTACAAGATTGTAGAGTTCGCTCATCGAAGCCGATTCTCCATTCTACCTCGCATAGACCTTCAGCTCTGTCCGCCGCTCATCCCCGCAGAGCTTGTCGATGCTTGCCTTCAACTCCGCGCGGCGGTCGTTGAGCCGATACACCGATCGAGCCAGCTCGACAAATCGCTGGCCGAAGTCCCGGCGCCGCTCGCAAAGGCGCAGCTCATCTTCCACCTGCCATAGCTGGGAGTTGACCCCTGAGAGCGAGCCAGACAGATTCTCGCAGCGCCGGCGAGTCCGCGAGGGATGCATCACGGGTGGCCGTCAACTCCGCCAGCGCCGTCTCGATATCGCGTCGCCGCTGCGCATCCGTGACATGTTCCAGCTTGAGCTGCAGGATCGTGAGCCGGTCGATCAACTCGCCGGGCGAGACTTCGATGTGGATGGGTTTCATATCGCCGCTCCCTTCACCTCCTGCCGCAGCGCCTCGGCGATGCGGTTGAACACGCCATCCCAATCGCCGGGCTTCTCCTGACGGAACAGCCGCATTACACCTGGATACCAGGGGCTGTCTTCGCGTTTGAGCATCCAGCGCCAGTCCGGACTGGAACTCAGTGCCACCCAGACTTTCACCCCCGACGCGCCGGCCAGGTGCGCAATGGATGTGTCGCTGGTGATGACAAGGTCCAGGTTCTTCATGACTGCGGCCGTGTCCACAAACGGCCCGGACTTGGCGTTCGAGCGCATCGCCGAAGTCGATCAGGTTCAGCGCCTTGCCGGCCTGCTCGACCTGTTCCAAGCCACGGCGCTTCTGCAGGTTGAAGAATCGCGCGCCCGCGACTTGTCCGAGCGTGGCAAAGTGCGCCAGCTTGATGGAGCGATGGCGATCACCGCCATAGGCCGTGTTGCCCTGCCAGGTGATGCCGATCTTGAATCCGCTGTAGCGGCCAAGTTCTTCCTTCCAATGCGCCACAAGTGGCTCATCGGTGCGCAGGTAGGGGATCTCGGCCGACAGGTTTTCCAGCGTCACTTTCAGCACCCGCGGCAGGCTGAGCAGCGGTAGGTGCGCGTCAAAGGCCGGGAGTGGCTCGCCGCGAGCGAGCACCTGGATGCCGTCCAGGCACGCCAGAAGTTTTTTCAGCGGCGGCTGGCATTCAACAATCACGCGCTTGGCGCGTTTGGCGAGGGGGATGGCCAGGCGGATGAACTGCATCGTTGCCCCGAGCCCTTGCTCGCACCACAGCAGGACCGTGCGCCCGACAGGTCCGAGCCATCCCACATCGGCTGCTCGAACCGGCCGGGCGATGCGTCGGGCTCGGCCATCTTCCATCGGGCCTCGTAGGCTTCCCACCCGTCCCGGAAGTTGCCGCTGGCCAACAGCAGGAATGCCCGGTTGAGCTGGGCCTGTGGGTAGTCCTTCTTCAGTGCCAGCGCCTTCTCGTTTTCCGCCAGGGCCTCATCGACTCGCCCCTCGTCCTGCAAGACCAGAGCGAGGTTGTTGTGCGTTTCGGCATGATCGCCCTTGATGGCCAGGGCATCGCGGCAGATGCGCTCGGCCTCCTCCAACCTGAGCGTCTGCCGCAGCAGGTTGGCAAGGGCCGAATGGGCCTCCAGATACTGCGGGCGAAGCTGGATCGCCCGCCTGTGCTGCGCGATCGCCTCGTCCAGCCGTCCCAGCTTGGCCAGAGACAATCCCAGGTTGTTGCAGGCTTCCGGGTACTCGCTCTTGAGGGCGATGGCGCGATGGAAGCACTCGATGGCTTCCTCGGTCTTGCCGAGCTTGGCCAGCACGTTGCCCTTGTTGTTGTGGAAGTCCGGCGTTTCCGGCCGCAGCGCAATCGAGCGGTTGACCAGTTCCAGCCCCAGCGTCGGCCGGCCCCGGTGCTGCTCCATCAGGCCCAGGAGGTGCATCGCGTTGTGATCGTTCGGGTCGCGGGCGAGGAGTTGCCGGTAGATCGTCTCCGCCTCGCGCAGTTGTCCGGCCTGCTGATGCGCCATACCGGACGCGATCGCATCCGCGGAAGTCGTGCCGGGGTGCAGCGGCAGCGGCGCTTGCTGATCCGGCAGGCCCTCGTCGCCGTAGCGCCGCGGGCCGTCGTTGATGACGATCCGATCGAGCAGTTCCGGCGGCATTGCCACCATCCGGCCGCCGGTTTGGCCGACCAGGTCGCCGAGCAACACGTCATCCCACATGACGTTCATCGCGGCGTCGGGGAAGTCGTGCTGCCGAAGGAATCCGGTGCGCACCACGACAAAGCCGCCGACGCACAGGGTGATCCATTCCCTCTGATTCTGCGGGATGGACTGCCTGCCCTTGAACCAGGGCCGGCACTCGAGGACCCGCTGATACGGCTCCGATCGGCGAAACCTGTGCAGCGATCCTGCCACGTCAAATGGCTGTTGCTGCCGCATGAACTTGGCCAGGGCCGTGTGCCATCCCGGTTTGACGAAGCTGTCGTCGTCCATGAAGACCGCATACTCGCCATGGCCCATCGCCAGCAGAACCCGCAACATGGGGTCTTTGTAAATATTGCGTTGCGATTCGATGATGCCGGCGATCAAGCCTCGATCGAGCAGTTGCCGAAGAGAGGCGAGGGCCTTCTCGCTGCAACTGTTACATCCCACGTAAATGTCGGCAAAAGCCTCCATCCCCGGCGTTCGCACCAGGCTCGTCAGCGCCCGCGCCGCGGACGGGGCTTCACCATAGGCGACAACCAGCACGCTCAGCCGCTTGGGGTTTTCCCCCGAGGTGATCATAAGGCCTTCTCCTTCCCGTATGGCCATAGCATACAACAGAGCTAAGCAAAGTCACAGGGGCGCGCAAGGCCGGCAAAGACATTTGTCGCAAATATGGGACTATTTTCGTCCACTCATCCTGCAACCTCTGCATTGCCAATGACCTGCGCGAGTCATCCGCTCCGGCGGGCCAATGCCGCCGGCGGCCCGGCCTATTTGCGTGTTCCTGTCTTTTTGTCATTTGCGTTGAAGTTGTGTGGTTTTCCGACACAGGTTCCGATAATATCCCACCTCGGTGTTGACTATTCCATTCTTGGGCCAGGCAGGTTGTACGGGGCCTCCCAAGTGGGTGCATTTCAGGCAGGAGGCAGGGTATGTGGCGCACGTTCGCTCGCATTCTGCGGAAGGCGGTGGATCCGGTCGTTGAGAAACTGAAGGCGCATTGCCTGGCTCGCTGGTTTCAGGTCGTTGAACCGCTGGAATCGCGACAACTCCTCTCGGCTCCGGCGATCTCGGGCATCAGCACCCAGTACGCCTACCTGGGAAACAGCGTTTGTGTCGGCACCAGCTTCAGCGACCAGGACGTGGAATCGGGCTACTGCGCCACCATGAACTGGGGCGACGGCAGCAGCAGTTGCATCGACGTGCAGCCGTCTACCTGGTTCTGCATGTCCCACTGCTATAGCGCCGCGAACTGGTACTCGGCCTGCCTCACGGTGTCAGAGACCGTGTCGCCCTACGAAAGTAGTGCCGCGGGCTTCGCCGTCGATGTCTCGCCCGCAGTTTACGTCGGCATCTGCAACGGATGCTCTGGGCACGATCAGACCCAGGAAGGGGCAACCTATACCCTGTACCTGTCGGCATCGACCATCTCCGGCCGAGCCCTGACTGCCTACACGATCCAGTGGGGCGATGGGACGCAAAGCTCTGGCACGCCGTCCACGCAATACTATAGCGGCACAGTGCAGCACAGTTATGCCGACGAGCAGTCGGATGCCCACGTTACCGCCACGTTCACCGACTCCTGCAACACCTCGGGCAGCGCGGATCTACACGTGAGCGTGGTCGATGCCCCCTTGATAATCTCCTTCCAGGTGGACGGGCAGGGCACGTGCTGCGGCTGCAGCGCCTGCATCACGGCGGGCACCTCCCACACCTTCACGTTCACCAATACCGACGCCGATGAGAACATCGTCCAGCGCGTGGTTATCTGGGGGGATGGCCAGAGCGAAGTCCTGACGGGCCAGAACACGGCCTCTCACACCTACGACGGGTACTTCAACTGCTATTCCGCCACGGTGTTCCTGGTCAGCGACGAAGGCGTGTATTCGTCCACGCTGCCCATCAGCATGTTGACCGGCAATAGTGCCGTATGCATCTCTTATGCCACCAGCGCCACGGAAGATCAGCCGTACACGATCAGCCTGACCGACATCCGGCCGATGTCCTGTTACAGCATCACGTGGGGGGATGGGACCAGCCAGTCGGAGTACGGGCGGACCTCCAGCGTCCAGCACACGTTTCGCCAGAGCGGCTGCTACAGTGTTTATGTCTGCGCCTACGACACGCAGGCCGGCTGCGGCTACAACAACTTCTCCGTCTGCGTCTCCGCGGTGAATCCGACCCTGGCCATCGGGTTGCACGGCAGTTCGGCGCAAACCAATACCCTTTTCGGCATTCCGCTGCAGATCGGCAGCGATCCCGGTCGCGACGTATGCTGCTGGACGGTCTGCTGGGGCAATGGCATTCCCCAGGAGTGTTATGCGGCGGATGCCGGCTATGCCTGCCACTCCTATGACACCGTTTGTTCGTGCGGCATGGGCGTTTGCGTCCGGGCTTACGGGGAAGATGGGACGTACACCATCAACGGCTCGTCATTCTCGCTCAGCACGACGACGGGCAGCAGTGGCGCGAGCCCCAACACGCCTTCGCCCAGCGTCAGCATGAGTACGCCGGGCGATCCCACCTTCTCATGGACGGCTTACACTGGCGAGACCTATCGCGTTCTGATGTCCAGTGGCGGCAACTGGATAACGCTCGGCTGGGCCACCGGCGGCTCGTTGACCTTGACCAACCCGCGCTGGCCGGCATTCCTGCCCAATACGGCGTACACGTTCCGCGTCGATGCGTTCAAAGCCGGCCATTGGGCCTCGTTGTCCAACGTCAACTGGACGGCCCCGAACTTCCCGCTGGCGCCTTCCATGCTGAGCATTGCGAAGATCATCCCCGGCAGCGGCACGTTCAGCACGTATTTCCAGTGGACCGACAATTCCAGCAACGAGAGCAATTTCCGCGTCGACGACATCAGCAGCTCTCCCGGTGACTCCGATTTGCCAAAAAGCACATCAACCAGCAATCAGACCTGCCTTTCGGCCAGCTACGCGTTCCAGCCAAACACAACGTACACCTTCCAGGTGAGCGCCCATAACTCCTGGGGCGATTCCAAACCGGCCACGTTGAGCTTCACCACGCTGCCCATCCCCGCAGCGCCAACGCAGGTTAGCGTCACGGCCATGAGCCTCACCAATGCCACGCTCGCCTGGAGCGACCAGAGCAACAACGAAGACGATTTCCGCCTCGACTGGGGCGCCGCCGGCAGCTTCGACCACACGGTTCTGGCCGAGCGGAACCTGACGAGCTTCGTGGTGCCGGGCACGTTCAGCCAGGGCAGTAACTACAACTTCAGGGTTCGCGCCGAACACCTGTTCGGCACATCCGATTTCGTCAATACCTATTTCTTCTACACGAATCCGCCCACCGGGCTGACCGTCTCGCCGCTTTCCACCACCAAGGCCATGATCTCCTGGTGCGATCATTCCAGCAACGAAGATGGCTACTGGCTCGAATGGGGAACCGATGGCGTGAGCTTCGGCAATCACGCCACCCTCTCGGCCGTCTCGGGAACGGGCAGCACCGGCAGCGCCACCATCACCGGCACGTTCAGTGCCGGCACGACCTATTATTTCCGGATACGGGTGACCAACTCATCCTACCAGTCGCTGCCCGGCAGCACGGTCAGCAGTTCGGTGGCGCAGTTCGCCATGTCCGGCAGCGCCACGGCCAACGAGGGCACGTACTCGCTCTCGCTCCAGTCGCCGTTTGCCCAGCAGGCGACGTGGGCGATGAACTGGGGTAACGGCACCGAGAACAAGTCCACCACTGGCACCCAGACCGATGTGGCCCGCTCGTTCGATGGACCGTCATCCTATTCCATTGCCGCCACGGTCACCATGCCGGCGTATTCCGACTTGAGTTGGAGCGCAACCGGACCAACCGTCCAGGTCAGCAACGTCGCGCCCACGGCCACGATTGGGAACGATGGGCCCGTCAGTGAAGGCAGTGCGGCCACCGTCAGCTTGACCGGCGCTTCCGACCCCTCGCCGGCCGACACTGCGGCGGGATTCCAATACAGCTTCGCTTTGAGTCAGGCCGCGCTCGCCAGCACGGCGGCAGGGATTGCTGCAAGCGGGGATTTCAAGTTCACCGACGACGGCACCTACCAGGTGTGGGGCCGTATCCTCGATAAGGACGGGGGGTACAGCGACTACTCAACAAACGTTGTCGTGAACGCCATTGCGCCAACAATGTCGATCAGCGGCGCGGATGCGGTCTATGAAGGTGCCCAGTACGTGCTGACGCTGGGATCGGTCACCGAGCATGGCACCGATACCGTCAGCCAATACGTTATCCATTGGGGCGATACGACGAGCAGCACGGTCCTTGCTGCGGACCTTCCCGCCGGCCGCCAGGTCACGCATACTTACAGCGATCCCGCCAGCGTCACAATCACCGCCGATCTTGTCGATGAAGATGACACATGGACATCGGTGGCCAGCAAAGACCTGAGCATTCTCGTGCCGCCAAGCCTCTCCATCGCGGGCGATTCCACGGCCGACGAGGGCGCGCCGTATACGCTTACGATCACCTCGACGGATCCCGGCCACCTGGCGTCATTCGGGGAGGTCGACTGGGGCGACGGGCAAGGCAAACAGACGATCTGGGATACCTCACAGCCCATAACACATCGCTATGCAGGAAGAACGCAACCTTACACAATTGCGGCCGACCTGACCGACGGCACGACAACGTGGGCCGCGGACAACAACCTCACCGTCAGCGTGCCAAATGTGGCTCCCATCGTGAGCATCGGCAATCCGCCGACCAGCGGCTCCGAAGGCGGGGAGCTTGCAGTCTATGCGAGCATTAGCGACCCTGGCACGATCGCCGGTGATGGCATGGCTTTCCTTTGGACCGTGACCAAGGACGGGGTAGACTACCCCGTCTCCGACAACACGACCCAATTCTTCAGCTTCACGCCCGACGATGAAGGGCTCTACGCAATCACGGTGGACGTGACGGACATCGGCGGCGATAGCGATACCGATACGGTGACCGTCAATGCGACGGGGGTCGCGCCGACCGGGACGCTCACCAACACCGGTTCGGTGCATGACGGCAAACCGGTGGCGGTTCAGTTCACCAATCCATACGACCCCTCCTCGGCAGACCTCGCGAGCCTGCATTACAGCTTCGCGCTCGACTCCTCGCAATTGGCCGACTCGTATGACGACGTCAGCGCCTCCAGCGACCTCTCGGCCAGTTTCACGTCCGCCGATGCGGGAACGTATCCCGTGTATGCGCGGATCATTGACGATGATGGGCTGTACACCGACTACTCGACGGATGTTGTCGTGAGCGACCTGCCGCCAGCCGTTGCCCCGATCGCGCCCCAGACATTCCACATGGGAGACGCCGCCACGATCATCGCCTTCTTCACCGACATCGTGCCCGGCGAGGACCACACCGGCAGCGTCGTCTGGGGCGACGGTCAAACCAGCAGCGCCGATGTCCTGGAGGATGCCGGCAACGGCAGTATCTTCGCGTCGCACGACTACACGAGCGCCGGAACCTATGCAGTCGCCGTCACGATCACCGATGCCAGCGGCTACTCCGTCGAGGCGGACACATCCATCACGATGCTCAACTCGGCCCCAGTCCTGGACCCCGTGACGGACCAGACCATCTCCGAGGGCGGCATGGCGTTCATCGCCACCAGCGCCGTGGATGCCGACCCCAATGATCAGATTACGGGAGTGATTGACTGGGGCGATAGCTCAACCAGTGCCGCGGGTATCTTCCGGGGCGCTGCGCGAACCGCCGTCTCGGGTTCCCATGTTTATGTCGATGATGGGGTCTACACGCTCACGCTGACCATCACCGATCTGGCCGGCGCCACCGACACAACGACCGCGCATGCCACCGTCATCAACATGCCGCCCGTTCCCGATCCCGGCTGCGTCATTCGGACGACCGTGGGCACCGCCGTTGACCTTGCGGGCACCTTCACCGATCCCGGCACGGCCGACACATTCACCTACCAGTGGACCGTCGTTGACTCGGATAATCAAACCGTCCTCGAAGCGACCACCCAGGACCTCGCCTTCACGCCCGGATCGGTCGGGACCTACACCGCCACCTTCACTGTGACCGACGATGACAGCGCCAGCGGATCGGCCACCTATACCATCATCGCCGCCGATCCGAACGACCCTGACCCGACCACGCCACCGCTGGCGCCGTCGAATCTCACGACCGTCTACCTCGCTGGCGGCGGGAACGATCCGTACATCGTCTCTCCCGACGCCGTCAGCCTGTCGTGGACGGACAACTCCGACAACGAGGATGGGTTCCTCATCGAATGGTCGGCCGATGGAACCGACTACTACGTGATCGACACGACCGGACCCAACGTCACCACCTATAGCGATCCGTATCCCGTTCTTGAGGACTGCAATTACTACCGCGTCGAGGCGTACCTGGCCGACCTCGAATCAACCCCCACATCTCCGATCGTCGTTCGCCCGATTGCCGCGCCGACCGTGTTTGACGACAACAACGCCGGCGCCAATGAGCGTGGCACGCTCTCGCCCTACCACGTCGTTCACGACCACAACCTGACAGGCATCAACGTCCTGGCCAATGACTTCGACGGCGCGAGCCTGCCGTTTTGGATCGACAGCGTCACCCAGCCGGCGTACGGCACCGTCACCATCAGCAGCGACAACCAGACCCTGAACTTCACGCCAGAGGCGGGCTTCGTCGGCACCGTCGAGTTCAGCTACACCGCGACCAACGGCTATCAGACGAGCAATCCGGCCATCGTCGCGGTCGACGTGACCAACGAGCTGCCCGTCGGCCAGGACGCCAGCTACAACCAGTACCAGTCCCAGGTGCAGCACGTCGCCACGGCAAGCCTCCCGTCGTGGGCGCAGGAACAGGATGTGCATTATCGTTACGTTGTCCAATCGTACGTGACCGGCACCGACGCCGACTACGATCCGGTCACCTACCAGCTTGTCACGCCGCCGCGCGGGCGACGTGGACATCGACCCCTATACCGGCCATTTCATCTACGTTGCCAATGCCGATTTCGGCGGCGCCGACTCGTTCCAGTACTGCCTCTACGATGGAATCAGCTACGGCCCGCCATCCACGGTTGTCATCACCGACGACGGCTTCCATCAGGCCGGCACTCCCTTCCGCGCTGGGATCATGCCGCGGATCTTCGTTCTGCACGTAGGCGATGAGGCCCTGCTCTCCTCGCCCGCCTACGAATGGGAAATTCTGTCCGCCAGTGCATCGCACGGCGCCTTGAGCGTCCCCGCCCACGCGGGCGACAGCGATCCCGGCCCCGCGCCCCAGCTCAACACCTTCTATGGCCCTTACAACGGCTGGTATGCCGAAGATGCGCGTCAACCCCTGCTCTATCATGCCGTATCATGCGGCATCGACACCGTGCAGCTTGCCAGCCGCTTCGGCGATTGGGTCGGCAAGCCGTACACCGTGATTGTGAAGGTGACGGACGACCCGAATGAACGCTACTGCCCATGGGGCGAGGCCCCCTACGGCGCCAACTGGTTCTCAGTTCCCGCCGGGCAGTCGCTCACCGTCCTCGGGTCACAGGACCAATTCGCGCAGAACGGGCCGGTCACTCTCAGCCAGAACGCCACGCACGGCACGGTGCGCATGGCGGCCGGCGGCGATGGCACGTTCACCTATACGCCCTCGCCCTTGCCCGACGGCGAAGACTACCGCGGCTGGGACTTCTTCAGTTACACCTGCCCGGCCGGCCGAACCGGCCTGCCCGACCAGGAGATTCTGGGTGATCCTCTACGCGGGCATCGGCTACGTCGCCCCGCAACCAAATCCATCGCAGCCGATCGCCCCCCGCAACTGGCCGCGCACGCTCAGCGGCGTCCGCCAGGCCTACACCACCGCCCGCAACGACATGAAGGCCGTGCTCACCGACCTGAAGAACTTCGGGGCGGCCACGGATGCCATCCAGAGCGCCCAAAGCGTCCCCGCGCCTGACGATCTCCTGCTGGCCGCGGCCGATTCCGCCCAGGCCACGCTGCAAGCCGACTTCCAGATTTACACCACGGCCGCCCAGGCCGCCCAGAAGATCGCGGGCGAGTACATGTCGCACGTCTGGTACGTCAGCCAGGCCGACTCCGACGCCGTCAACGCGGTGATGAAACTCCCGCGCGACATAGCGGGGATCAAGCCCAACCCCGAAGAAGTGGCCAAATGGACCGAGGCGCTGCAGAAGTTCGCCGACGGTGCCGACACGATGGCCCGCCACGCGGACACGGTGCTGAGCATCGCCCGCGAGACGCACGACGTGCTGGAGCAGGTCCTGCGCTACGGCGGCATGTACGCGATGGCCACCACGGGGCTGGAAATCCTCGCGGCCAAGGGATGCGAGGCGTTCATCTATTACAGTGCGCAGCAGATCGCCTCGCTCGCCGAGGGCGTGGCGATCAACTACGCCGCCAGTTACGCCCTGCAACTGGCCACGGAGCTTGGGTTGTCGCCGACATGGGCATACTGGATACGCGTTGGCGCGGATGCCTACCAGACCTATAGCTTCTTCAAGGCGGCCAAGGCCCAGCGTGCCGCTCGCGGCGCGGGCTGTTTCGCGGCCGGCACGGAGGTCGTCAGCCAGTACGGCTCGACGCCCATCGAGCAGATCCATCCCGCCCAGCGCGTCATGACACAGGTGGACATGCCGCTGCCGGCGCTCCGCCGGCCAGTGGCGACAGCACCACCGCGGTCGATCCGGCCACGTGGCGGCTGGTTGAGCTTCAGATGGACAACAGCAACGTGCCGGGCACGACCTATGACATGCAGCTCCTGGAGCCGCTGAGCTGGATCGAGCAGAACGACGCATCGGCCGGCCGATGTGTATACCTGTCCTTGCCCGAACTTGGCGTGTCGGGCAGGGCTCAGGTGATGTCGGTTTCTGCGTGCCCGACCCTCGAGAATGGGCCGGGGCGGGTGGTCCTGGGGACGTTCACGAGCATCTCGCGCGATGTGATCGAATTGCGGCTGAGCGCAATTAGCACAGGCGTCCCGCCTGTGGATGCCGCCGAGACCACGCTCGACGTTACCACCGGGCATCCGCTGTGGTTGCTGGATCGTGGCGACTGGGTGCCGGCCGGCAGCCTCAGCATCGGCGAACGCGTCGCGACGGAGCATGGCGAGGCGACCGTCGAGTCGATCGCGCCTGTCGTGGGCGAGCAGCGAGTGTATAACCTCGATGTTGAAGGCGACCACCGCTACCTCGTCGGGGAGATCGGCGCGGTGGCGCATAACGCGACGCCCAATTGTGTGGGAAAACCGTTCGTTGGCACCCTTCGGGGAAAGCCCGTGCACTACCATGGCACAACTACCGTTCAGAAGAACTTCGTGAAGCGAGATCCGACGGTGACTGAGCAGCTTCGCACGACTTTCAACAGCACTGCGCGAAAGCAGTTTGTCAAAGATCTGGCCAGCGATCCGTTGACTGTGGCACAATTGCGGTCCGCCGGGATCTCGCCCAAGCAGATAGCAGCCATGCGGAACGACGGCACGGTGCCCGGACATTTCCAAGTCCACCATAAGGTCCCACTCGATGCTGGCGGCACGAACGACTCGCCGAATCTGATACTCATAGCGGAAGAGTACCATTATGCTCTGAGCAATGAACAGAATTGGGATATGGCTGGCATGTCACCCGGTGATTCAAAGAGCGTCCTGTGGCCCGAGTTCACTGGCAGTGTCTATTGGTGAGGCAACTGGAGGAGCATCTATGCTGGATGATGTCGTTGCAGCTATCCGTGAGAGGCTTTCCCGTTACGACGAACAGATGGAGCCCGCCTGCGATGATCGGCAACTCGAACGACTCCGGGATCGTGCTCGGCAGGTCCTCGGGCAGGAAATGCCGTTAGAATACTGCGATCTCCTTAGGGCGGTGAACGGCTTTGAGTACGACGGGCTGAAGGTCTACTCGGCTTCTGGAAGAGCAATCGGCCAAGACATTCCGGGTGTGCTTGACATTATCGAGATGAACCTCACCTACCGAGCCGACCTTCCCGGATTCAGCAACTACATTGCCTTTGCCGACGATGACCTGTGCAAGTATGTGCTTGATCTGAGGACTGGGAACTACCTGATGCTGACCCATAGCGATGACGTGGTCAGGAAGTTCGCATCCTTTGAGGACATGTTGCGCACTGCCATTGCCCCGCATTTGTGAAGGCCGACGTGTCCTTTCGGCAGACCTGAAAAACCCAAAAGCCCGGGCGGCGACGGCGTAGCCGCGGCATGGATCAAGCGGTGGTGCGCTGGTCCAGCGATCTTTCGAGCGGCAAAATTACTGAGTGTTGCGGCAGAAGTCGGTTTTTGGAGGACGATGAACGATGGGAAGCGCTCTGGAAAATGGGACATGATTAAGTGACCTCGTCTGCCGATCCTCTCATTGACCGCCGCGCCGTCTTGCACGTCGGCCCCGCCGCGCAGATGCTGCCGGGCACGTTCAGCCAGGGCAGCAAATACAACTTCAGGGCTCGCGCTGAACACCTGTTCGGCACATCCGATTTCGTCAATACTTATTTCTTCTACACGAATCCGCCCACCGGCCTGACCGTCTCGCCGCTTTCCACCACCAAGGCCATGATCTCCTGGTGCGATCATTCGTCCAACGAGGACGGCTATTGGCTCGAATGGGGAACCGATGGCGTCAACTTCGGCAATCACGCCACCCTCTCGGCCGTCTCGGGAACGGGCAACACCGGCAGCGCCACCATCACCGGGCAGTTCAGTGCCGGCACGACGTATTATTTCCGGATCAGGGCGACCAACTCATCCTACCAGTCGCTGCCCGGCAGCACCGTCAACAGCTCGGTGGCGCAGTTCGCCATGTCCGGCAACACCACGGCCGACGAAGGCACGTACTCGCTCTCGCTCCAGTCGCCGTTTGCCCAGCAGGCGACGTGGGCGATGACCTGGGGTAACGGCACCGAGAACAAGTCCACCACCGGCACCCAGACCAATGTGACCCGCTCGTTTGATGGACCGTCATCCTATTCCATTGCCGCCACGGTCACCATGCCGGCGTACTCCGACTTGAGTTGGACTGCCACCGGGCTAACCGTCCAGGTCAGCAACGTCGCGCCGACTATGTCGATCAGCGGCGCGGATGCCGTCTATGAAGGCGCGCAATACGTGCTGACGCTGGGATCGGTGACCGAGCATGGCACCGATACGGTCAGCCAATACGTCATCCATTGGGGCGATACGACGAGCAGCACGGTTCTTGCCGCGGACCTGCCCGCCAGCCGCGAGGTAACGCATACCTACGGCGCTCCCGCCAGCGTTACAATTACCGCCGATGTTGTCGATGAGGATGACACGTGGACATCGGTAGCCAGCAAAGACCTGAGCGTGCAGTTTGTCACGATTCCAGACGCCCCTGGCGATCTTCAGGTGACGGCCATTTCCGCGACCAGCGCTACGCTGACCTGGGTTGACAACAGCGACGACGAAGACCGCTTCATCATCGAATGGGGCGTGGGCGGCGCCTTTGATCACAGCGCGACGGCCGCGCAGGACGCCACGCAGGCTACCGTCTCCGGCGTGTTCGCGCCCGATACAAGCTACAACTTCCGGGTGCGCGCTGCCCATGTGGCCAAGTTGTCGGATTGCGCTACGCTGAGCATATCCTATCTCTCGGCACCCGACGAACTTGTGGTTTCCCGGATCATCGGAACACAAGCCAGTCTCAGTTGGGTCGATTCCTCCGTGGGCGAGGACGACTTCCTGGTGCAATGGGGTACGGACGGCGTTACGTTTCCCAATTCCGCCTATGCCTCCGCTGCATCAGGTTCGGGCACGCCCGTCCAGTTTGCGGCCATGGGGAACTTCGAACCGGACGTGACGTATTTCTTCAGGGTCTCGGCAGACAAGACTGGATATTTCCATAGTTTTAGTTCCACCGCACAAGGCCGAGGCATCTTGCCAAATCCAAGCGTGTCGGGCGCTTTGGTGGCAAACGAATATGACGTTTACAATCTGGCGTTGATCGGCGACACGGACGAACCCGTAAACTGGGTTTTCCACTGGGGTGATTCAACCGAAACATGTACCCTCCCGGGCGATAGCGTCTCGTACAGTCACATGTATTCCGGCGGTCCAGCCACCTACGCCATTACCGCGACCGCCGAGGTGCCAACACTCTGGCCAGGATGGATCATCGATGTCACGGGTCCTGTCGTGCAAGTGCTCAATGTTCCGCCTACCGCCAACTTTGTCAGCGATGGGCCTGTGAACGAAGGCGGCAATCCTGTGACCGTTCGCTTCGAGAACATTGGCGATCCATCCGCCTCCGACACGAGCCAGCTTCGCTATAGCTATGATTTTGACGATGACGGGGTCTATGAGATCAGTGATGTCTCCGACACATCGCAGTCGCACCTATTCACGCAAAGCGGCGAGTATGAAGTGAACGGGCGGGTCAGCCATGGCGTTAGCTTCAGCGAATACTCGGTTCTTGTGACGGTCAACAACCTGGCGCCCACGGCCAGCATTGATTCTATCAGCGGTAAGATGGAAGAGGGAACGGACGTGACTGCGACCGGAAGCGCAACAGACCCCGGTGGTGCCGACGACACCTTGAGTTACATGTGGGCCGCATACCGGGACGACGTGATCCGGGACGTCGGAGATGGCAATACGTTCACCTTCACCGCGACGCACAGCGGCGATTGGCAGATCGAGCTGACCGTGACAGACTCGGATGGCGCGACGGACACGGCGACCACGCCCATCTTTATCGCCAACGTGGCGCCGCACGATGCCGCGATTAGCGGCCCGGACAGCGGCACTGTAGGCCGGACAGTGGGGTTCACCGGGTCGGCCACCGATCCGGGACAGGTGGAGGAAACGCTGACTTACGCCTGGATTGTGACCAGCACGGCCACGAACCAGACGGTGGCCACGGAGGATGGCAACTACCTGGCATTTACGCCGGATGCTGCCGGCAATTACGGGATCCAGTTGACCGTGACGGATGAGGATGGCGCTTCGTGTTCGGCCAGCGAATCCATCGACATCGCCAATCTGCCGCCGGAGAATCTCACCATTACGCCCGCGCCGGGCAATACTTATGAGGAGGGCTCACAACTGCAGTTCACGGCAGCCGGCTGGAATCCGACCGGAGATGCGGAGGGCATCAGCTATTCATGGTCGTTGGCGAAACCGGGGGAGACGGCTCCAGCGGCTCCAGCGGCTTCCGGATCGGGAGCGGAATTCACATTCACCGTCGAGGAAGGGTGTTACACCCTCACGCTCGTTGGCAGCAATGGGGCTGGGTCGTCGAGTTCGGTTTCGATTCCCGTGCAGGTGGCCAACGTGGCGCCGCAGAATGTCAGCATCGTGCCTGCGTCGGGGAATGTAAACGAATCGGGCAACAGCGTTTCGTACAGCGCTTCGGCAACCGATCCGGGGACCGACGACAAGCTTAGCTATGCCTGGTACGTTACCCAAGCGGGCCAGGTGGACCCGGTAGCCTTCGGCACCAATAGTTCCTTTAGCTTCACGCCCACTGGCGGCGCATATGTCATTACGCTTGTCGTAAGCGACGGGGAGGGGGGATGCACATCCGCCAGCAGGGTTGAGCAGGTCGCGGCCAGCGGGCCGACCATTTCCAGCCTTGGCCTGACGATCGCAGCGCCAGATGGGACGACCACCAATCCGTCTATCTCGGGGCAGCTCGACGGCGCCGGCGGATACGCCATAGTCGAGGCGGACGTGAACGCCGACGGCGCGGCCGACGTGACCACATACACGAGTGATGGGAAGGGCGAGTTCACCCTGGATCTGAGCAGCGTCATCGCGACGCCGGGCGAAGTGACGGTGCGGGTGCGCGCCGGCGTGCCGGACTCCACCGGCCAGGGGCTGGTCTACGGCCCTTGGAGTTCGATCACATTTACCTATCAGCTTCCATCAAACGCGGACGGCTCGCTGGCGGGATTTACGGAGCATCAGCAGCAGGTCATCCCGGCCATTCCGCTGGAGGTCGGGATCACCGACCTGAGTCAGTATGGCATCTATGCGGGCGGCCAGCAGGGCCTGCTGACGTTCGCCGCCGACCGGCTGGAGCCGGTCGCCGCCAATCCGGAGACGCCGGACCCATGGGGCTACGACCTGACGGGGATGCCGGGAGGCGCGTTCGCCGGCTTCCATAACTGGACGGGGCCGGATTCCTTTGACCAACACGATGCACCGCCCGTCTACAACGTCACGGAAGGCATGTACCAGCTTCATGTCTTCAGCGATATCCATGATACCTGGAGCGCCGTCGACAACGGCGACGGCACCTGGAGCTACACGGCGGATTACACGCTAACCTACGAGTATTCGCTGAGCTATCTGGGTATCGGCGGAAGCGGATGGTCCTTCAGTCAGAACAGCAGCCAGAACTATCACATCAGCACGCTGGGCCACGAGCTGCTCGAGGACGGCAATTACCAGACGCACTACGTGGCGAGCGAAGATCGCTCGGATGATTTTGCCTACGACTGGCACATCGGCCCGTCGCTCGATGCGTCACAGGCCTACTCGGTTTCGGGGAGTCAAACGCTGGATTATGACGGCGAGGGGACCTGGACAAAGGACCCCTCGGGACAGACGGTGTGCATCACGGAATCCGCCGACTGCGCCACGGGCGGGACCGATCACACGTTCACGAAACACACGGGCTCGCCGGAGAACAACCCGGATGTCAGCACCTTGACCAGCGAGGACGACACCATCAACTGGGAGAATGACACGACCAAGGACAGGACCGTCACCTCGGGTGGGGTGGAGACGATCGGCCGAACGTTCACCTTCCACCGCGACGGGAAGACTTCCAGCGACGACAGTTGGACGGAGCACATCAACCGGACGGACACGGACAATGGCGTGACAATCACAACCGTCAGCGACGGCGGATCGACCCTGCACGGCGAAACCACGTACGAGCTCGACGCGACGGGCGACCAGGCCACCGGAGGGGCGCTGCAATCGCATTACGATTTCACCACGGGAACCGACGACAAGTACAGCTACGACATGGACCGCTGCATCACCGCGCACGACTCACACGCTGGCATAGCGGTGGACTCGGTCTTGTCCAGCGCCGCCCATGTCCATCGCACGCATGACCTTACGCAAAACACCCACGGCACGACGTATACGCCGGGCACGTTCGATGGGCAGGCCGATGGCACGGACCATCTGTATGCGTGCTGGAGCCTGAGCACATCGGCCAACATTACCGCCACCGACACGAGCGTGACGGGCGTGACTCGGACATCCCATACGATCCGCAACAACACCGAGGACGGCAAGAGCACCACCGACTACGACTCAGATGGCGCGCGGGCGGTCGATGCCTACGGCGTCAAGAGCACCACGGGATGCACCATCGCGACGTCCCGCGAGGACGGCACGACCACTTGGTACAATCTCGACGGCAGCACCCTCGGCAGCGACACCAGGGCTTGCGTGGACTACGGCGGTCTGTGGAGCACCGATACGCGTACGGTCGTCGGCGCGTCCGACCTGGCGACCAATGCGGGGTCGGGCGGGTACTGGGCCACGGCCAATGGCAACGAGGGCGAAGATGACAAGGGCGTCATCACGCGCAGGGGCGATACGTGCCATTGCGCCTGGAGCGGCGGCGACTCGAAGGAGGAGCACCATTACTCCACGACGGTGGACTTTGTCGGCATCACGGGCGCCGTCCGGACCGATTGCGTCCACAGCACGGCGAGCACCGACAGCAGCTCCGCCGGCTGTTTCACGATGAACTCGGATTCATGCGGCACATATGACGATTCCGGGTCGTGTGTCTGCCAGACCGACACTTACCACGAGAGTGGCCCGTCGGATAGCGACGTCTGCAACAGCACGACCGAGGTCATCGACGATGACCTGCAGCCCGGTTCCAGGCATTGCGAAACGACCAGCGTCTCCGGCGAGCATCGTGAGGGCACGTATACCATCGACTCCAAGGATCTGAGCACAACCCACAACAACGACACCGCGACCACAAACGAGTGGACGCGCGCCGAAACGGGCACGTCCACCGGCCAGACGGGCAGCGACAGCGAGTTGCACATCCAGGACTTGCGCGTCAGCGGGATGCCCGAGACCACCGACAGCGAATCGCACAGCCTGAGAACCATCACCGCCGGCAGCTACCACAACACCGCCACGATCACATCGGGAACGGGCCCCGGTGGAAATTACAGCCACCAGGCGACGACCGCGCATACTTCGGGCAGCTACACGGTGTCGGACTCGGGCAAGTCGCTCGTGGTGCAGACCAACCTGAGGGGCGTGGGCCTGCCGATCCCGGGGAGCACGGAGACCACGACCCTGCGCTCGACATTCACGAGCAATACGACCAGCAACGACAGCGGCGCTGGCAGTTACGTAAGCGACGAGTGCTACACGACGGACGGCGGCCCGGATTTGGCGTACAGCTCGGCTTCGGTCGTGTCGTCGAGCAACGATGAGTCGGGAACGACGGGCACGACGACGCACACCACCCAGAACACCAGCGGCACGGAAGCCCCGGGCATCTTCGCCATACGCTGGGGCCATGACAACGAGACGTATGACGAGGTGAGCAGCGGCCCGTACGTGTCGCATGACAACTCGACCACGCGCCTCGGCAACAACAGCACCGGCCAGTTCAGCAGCAGGGTCGAGGAGCACTCGAGCCGCATCACGGCCAAACCGCGTCCGGGCACCGACGACCCGGCCGGCACGACAACGTGGTATCGCTGCATCGACTCGGACTGGGCCACCGACATCCAGATCGATGACGTGGTCAACAACACCGATCACGTGACCGTCAACGACCGCGAGGACGGCCAGGGCCAATTCGACAGCAAGTACACCTTCGACCGCGACGACAGCTCCGACAACGGCGACAACAGCTACTTTAGCCAGACCTACAACGAGGACAACGCCTCGGGCAATTCGAGCTGGCATCGCGTGACGGCCAGCGATTCGACGAACTGCGCGACGACGGAAGCGGATGTGCAGCGCAGCGGCTGGTCGCACAACGATACGACGGATGACGGGAAAGCCACCGACGAGCGGCCGGATGACGGCGGGACGTACACGTTGTCGAGCACGACCTGCATCACGGGCGGGGCATCGCCGAGCAACGTGACGAGCAGCACGAGCGGCCGGACGGACCGGGGGCACGTGGTGATGAACGCCACGACGCACGGCGAGGTGATTCGAAGCCGGGTGGGCAGCCCCCAGGCGTCATGTTCGTCGGACACGGGCACGAGCACCGGGAATAACACGCGGCACACCGAGTACGACTACGTGGACACGCAGTCGCTGACGGATGGAAACACCGACGGGAAGCTGTCGTGGGACCACGCGACGGGCCACACGGAGACGGGGTGGTACTGCGAGACGCAGACGTCGCATTCGGACGGGACGTACACGATGAAACTGGGGGGAGTGGACGATCCGGACATCGGCTGGGCCTACTCGTACATCAAGTCGGAGAACGACGTGCAGGACACGACGCGGCACGCGCGGGCCGAGTACACGGCCTCGACGGACCATAGTGAAGCGCGAACGGTGGCCGGCGCGTGGACCTATCTGGATGACCAGCAATACCGGGAGACCAAGGGCACGTTCGACCAGGAGGACACGACGACGAAGTGCTGGTCGCTGGACGATACGAGCCAGTCGAACGCCGCGTTCCGGTTGAGCAGCCACGTGGACGGCACGAACGTTTCGCACAAGGTGATGACCGGCGGCGCGTTCACGTCCTTCAGCGAGGACAAGTACAGTGTTTCGCCGCAGGATGGCGGCGTGGCGCTGAAGGTCCGCAACCGCGACGAGGCGGCCGACTACACGTTCACGAACTCCAACGCCAATCACACCCGGACGGTGGAGATCCACGTCGGTGGGTCGGCGCTGGCCCCGGACGATCCGGACTCCAAGGACATCGAGATGCAGGACCCGGTGACGCACCAGAAGTACCTGTTCAAGAAGACGGACGAGACATGCGTGACGTATGGGGAGGATGGCGGCGGGCATTCGACGGCCGCCAGCGGCGATACGACGACGACGCCGGACAGCGGCCGGCAGACGTACACGCGCACGACCGGCGGCACGGACGCGGGCGAATACGACTTCGAGAGCGGAAGCGCGCGGACGTCGCAGAGCAAGGACAAGTCCAGGGTGGGCGTGTGCGTGACAACGGATGCGAGCGACATCTCGACGCAGGCCGGGCACACGTGCTATTCGGCCGGCGACTCAACGTGCTGTTCGAGCGGCGATGGCACGGAGAACTCGCAGCCGACCAACGGGTGCTGCCACTGGCGCATCGAGAACGGCACCGGGACGTTCACGATCGACAACGGGACGACGGTGACGTTCACCGAGCTGAGAACACACCGTCAACGGGCGCAACGGGTACGAGCGCTGGGGCAACTCGACGACCGGGCAGGTTTACCAGGTGAACAACGGCCAGTTCGTCACGCATTATGAGGAGGAGTCGGGGCGCGACGGCAGCGCGTCGTGGAACGGGTGGGAGCGCACACGGGATGAGGAGGGCGACGTGGTGAGCCGGACGACGGAGAGCCCCAACACGGCGCACGAGGAGGACACGCGACATGGCGGGCTTCGCACCCGCGACACGAACAGCTCCTCGATGCAGGAGTTGGACGGGCATCTTTGCGTGTCGATCGAAGACGGGACGAGCGAGGGGTACGCGGACAGCAACGGCCCGTGGCACGGCGAGATGCGCGACGAGAGCGGCACGCTGACGTGGAGCGCGCACAAGACGCAGGACACGCGGCAGGACGCCGGCGATGGGACGCTGTACGCCCATTCGCTCCAAACGGACGACGATGCGGGCGACGGGACGTACACGAAGCACTCGAATCTGCAGACGACGCAGAGCGGCAGTCAGCAAGTGACGATCAGCACGAGCAGCGAGGAGGTTGACGGGGACGGGACGGCGACGTACGACTATGTTCTGGACGGGAACGGCACGAGCACGTCGGTGGAGAGCCTGGGCAACGGCGTGGTTCGGACGGAGAGCCAGGCGCGCACCCGGACGGAGCACAGCACGACGGCGTATCACACCGAGTCGCTGCGGACGGAGGACCGGGACGACGGCGAGGGCACCCACACGTACGGCGGCTATGTGCATCGCACCGAGGAGATCGACGGTTCCAAGGGCGAGTCGCGGAGCCGGCACTGGGAGGACACGACCAACAACACGCCGTGGTATGCTCCCGAGCTGCACTTTGACGGCAAGAGCGTCTACGACCGCAGCGGCGCCGACCTGACGACGTGGCACGACAGCAAGACGCACGACGCGAGCATCGGTTCGGACGGGAAGGAGACGGCGACGGACACGTGCGTGCATACGCAGTGGGACGCGCAGACGCGCAGCGCGACGGATGACACGAGCATGACGAGCTACGTTTTTGCGTCGGGCGGCGGGTCGGTGGTGACGGTGAATACGCGGTGCTGGACCGATGACCAGACGGCCACCCGGTGCGCATTTTGACGGGTCGATCGACTCCACGTTCACGGAGGACATCTACGAGCGAACGGGGCGGACGGTGGATGACAACACCAACGGGACGACACACTCGGAGACGGTGTGCGTGAGCACGGTACACGAGAGCCGGGCGGAGACGGAGGATTCGACGGGTTTCACGACGTACTTCCTGGGCGACAAGACCGATACCGAGGACGATCGGAGCGAGGAGCACGTGCGCTGGCAATCGGGGAGCCAGGGGCAGACGCGCGACATGACGTGCCATAGCTGGGGCACGGTGGTGCGGCAGGAGGAGGTAGCGGTGGATGGCGGGACGGTGAGCCTGGATGAGGACCACCACAGCGACTACAACTACGAGGTCCGGGACTGGGCGTCGGGGTGCGCCAGCACCAGCAGCAGCAGCACGGACCACACGACGTGTCACACATGGCTGCACGACGCGGCGGACGTGGCGGCGGGCGTTGTGTGGGCGCCGTTGGTGATGCCGGACACGGCGCTGACGGGGCACGAGTCGGGGGCGGTGGAGAGCACCAGCCACGTGAGCGTGACCAACGGCGTGCGGACGAGCAATGGCTCGGATTCCAGCGACACGCACGTCTGGGCCGGCGGGACGGTGACGCACCACAACGACTGCGTGTACTGGTGGGACTATCCTTCGGGCAGCGACTCGTACGAGACGCACGCGAGCGACGCGAGTTCGCTGGATGGGCTGAACTACGTGGGCCTGACGCTGATCGGCCAGGGCGGCGGCTATCCGCTGACGGACGTGGCGACGTGGGTGGGTGGCAGCTTCGACGAGGCGCCCATCCCCGCGCCGGGGGAGCCGGGGGCCAAGACGCTGGGGGAGAAGTTGGCGGACGTTGGCCGGGCGGCGGCCGACTTTGGGGTGGGCGTGGTGGACGGGATCGGGTCGGCGCTGAACCCGTACGAGTCGATGGTGGCGGCGGGGAAGATCGGGCCGATCTTCGGCAACACGGGTTGGTACACGGCGGGGACGATCGTGGGCGCGGTGGGGACGGGGATCGTGATCGGGGCGGCGGCGGGCGGGGCGTTCGGTTTGTGCGGCAGCGCGCTGCAGATGGTGGCCAAGGCGTACAGCGTGGGTTCGGCGGCGATGGGGATCGTGGGGGCGGTGATGCACATCAGCCAGGGCAAGTTCGGGGTGAGCGATGCGCTGGCGTTCCTGCCGGTGGTGACGTGGGGCGTGACCAAGGCGATGAACTGGGGCTCGTGCTTCGTGGGGGACACGGAAGTGGTCACGGGGTCGGTGGCGGTGAATGGCGTCTTCAGCGAGGAGCCAATTGATGATATTGTCAAGGACGACATGGTCCTCGCGCGCGATGCCAACGATCCCAATGCCCCGCTGGAACTGCGGCGCGTGACGGCCGTGGAGAAGCACGAGGTGTACGAGCTGACGGAAGTGACGCTGCGCGAGGCCGACGGCGACGTGGAGACGATCTCGACGACGGCCGAGCATCCGTTCTACGTCGATGGGCGGGGATGGACGGGCGCCGGGCACCTGGAGAGCGGGTGGGAGCTGTCGTCGGCCGACGGTCAGGAAGTGACGGTCGTCTCGGTGGCGACGGTGGCGCATCCGGAAGGCGTGGCGGTTTACAACCTGACGGTCGAAGGCGACCACACGTTCTTCGTGGCCAGCGGCGAAGACGGTGCGCTGGCGGCGGTGTGGGTACATAACAGCTGCGGCGTGCCAGGAGACAGCTTCAAACCGAATGCAAAGGTAACGAAGCCGTACGTGCGACCTTCTGGCGCAGGGCCTACAGCAGCTCAGCGCGCAGCCGTGCAGGGGAAGCCGTGTGTTGAATGCGGGAAAGTCACGCGGAAGCAGGTGGCCGATCATATCGAACCGCTTTGCGTCGAGTATTACAGGACTGGAACAAACAACATCACCCTTCAGTCGAGAGCCGACGCTGTTCAGGCGCATTGTCCCGAGTGCTCCTGCGCTCAAGGCGGGTGGCTTTCAGCGTTCTGTCGGCGAATGAAGGGCTTATTGGGACTATAGCCATATGGAAATTGACTGGGTCCGCAAACAGATTGAGCTTTGCGAGAGGGTCGGGGTTGGACCGTTCCCTACACCGGACGATCTGAAGGTTGGCATCTCACGGAATGTTCAGGAAGGGCTGCAGCCGGTGAACGGGCTTCGCGTGCCCCCTGTGGGTGACACCACGGGGTGGTATTTCTGGGCCGGGGATTGGTCCGATGCCGCTGATTTTTTTGTCCCGTTGCACGTGCGTCACCTCGCGGAATGGTGTCCCGCTGTGTTGCCGTATCTGCAGTTGCCTCCGGGCTGGCGTTTCTTGGTTGCAGCAGGCCACGAGGATGTGCGGCGCGATGCACAGTTGCTTCGTCAAGGCTGACCATGCGCTGGTGCGCTGGTCCAGCGATCTTTCGAGCGGGACAATCGTTGAAGAGATTGCTGTGGAACGGTGCGTTTTGGAGGACGATGAGTGATGAGAAACGAGGACTGAGATGCAGATCGCCGCACAACAGCGGCGGAACCGAGGGGCGTCTTCGACTGTCGCGCGCAGCGCGAGCGTGCATGACGTACTATGGGTTCCCGGGTTCGGGCGGGTTGACGGTGACGACGAACCAGACGCACTGGACGGACGAGCAGTTGTCGAGCAAGTGCGTACACCTGGACGGGTCGGTGGACTACACGCGGGCCAATCACGATTATAAGTGTACGAGCAGCGCGGTGGATGAGAACCGGCAGGATGTGACCAACCACTGCCTGACGTGCTGCGTGAGCCTGTGGGATGATGCCCGCTCGCGCACGGATGACAAGACGGGGTTCACGACGAACTTCCTGGCCGATCAGACGCAGAGCGACGACGTGCAGGTCGAGCAGCACAACCAATGGGAGGCGAGCAACGGGCAGGGCAGTTGGACGGACATGACCTGCCATAGCTGGGGCACGAGCGGCCGGCACGAGCAGGCGAACCTGGGCGGGGGCGTGGTGCGCGAGGATGACGATCATCAGAGCAAGTGCGACTTCACGCACGATGAGTGGGCGACGGGGGTGGGCTACACGCACCACAGCGAGGACCACAACACAACGCACACGTGGCTGCACGACGCGGCCAATGTGACGGGGCTGGCGTGGGTGCTGGAGGCGGGGGATGTGCCGGATACGATGTTGACGCAGCACGGGTGGGGAGAGGTGGACGTGACGCGGCACAATGACGTGCTCAACGGCTGGGCCACGAGCAGCGGCCACGACACGTGCATCAGCGATGTGCGGGCGCGGGGACGGTGACGCGGCATTACGATGACGTGTTCACCTATGACAACGGCTACACCAGCGGCAAGGATGAGACGCACACGGTCGAGACGAGTGCGCTGGATGGGAAGAACTACCAGCGCGTGACGTTAATGGCCGGGGTGGTCGATCCGCTGACGGGCGTGGGAACGTGGGTGGGTGGCAGCTTCGACGAGGCGCCCATCCCCGCGCCGGGGGAGCCGGGGGCCCAGACGCTGGGGGAGAAGTTGGCGGACGTTGGCCGGGCGGCGGCCGACTTTGGGGTGGGCGTGGTGGACGGGATCGGGTCGGCGCTGAACCCGTACGAGTCGATGGTGGCGGCGGGGAAGATCGGGCCGATCTTCGGCAACACGGGTTGGTACACGGCGGGGACGATCGTGGGCGCGGTGGGGACGGGGATCGTGATCGGGGCGGCGGCGGGCGGGGCGTTCGGTTTGTGCGGCAGCGCGCTGCAGATGGTGGCCAAGGCGTACAGCGTGGGTTCGGCGGCGATGGGGATCGTGGGGGCGGTGATGCACATCAGCCAGGGGAAGTTCGGGGTGAGCGATGCGCTGGCGTTCCTGCCGGTGGTGACGTGGGGCGTGACCAAGGCGATGAACTGGGGCTCGTGCTTCATCGGGGATACGGAGGTGATCACGGGTTGCGTGGCGGTGAATGGCGTCTTCAGCGAGGAGCCGATTGATGATATTGTCAAGGACGACATGGTCATCACGCGCGATGCCAACAACCCCGATGCCCCGCTGGAACTGCGGCGGGTGACGGCCGTGGAGAAGCACGAGGTGTATGAGCTGACGGAGGTGACGGTGCGCGAGGCCGACGGCGACGTGGAGACGATCTCGACGACGGCCGAGCACCCGTTCTACGTCGATGGGCGCGGTTGGACCGGCGCGGGGCACCTGCAGGCGGGCGAGGAGCTTTCATCGGCCGACGGGCAGGAGGTAACAGTTCGTCTCGGTGGCGACGGTGGCGCATCCAGAAGGCGTGGCGGTGTACAACCTGACGGTCGAAGGCGACCACACGTTCTTCGTGGCCAGCGGCGAGGATGGGACGCTGGCGGCGGTTTGGGTGCATAATAATTGCTCGCCGGCGTACTGGAGGAATGTCGCCAAGCAGGAGATAGCCAATCCGACTGGGCAATACTCAAAGGCAAACGTGGCGCTCATGCAGCGGGGGCGGGCGCCGAAGATGCGGGTCGAGATAGTGAATCGCCGCACCGGGGAGCCGGATACGAGAGCGATGTCAATGGAACTGCACCATTGGTTCATACCTACGCGAGCCGATAGCGCATTGGGGAATCAGTTCTGGAACTTGAGGGCGGTAACGCCATGGCAGCACGAAATGATGGATGCGTACCGATGTGTGGGATGGGACCTGAAGCAGATCATCAGGGGGCTTGATGCCTTCTGACACGGACGGAGCACAGCAATGGGAAAACAACCGGTGAGATACGATCCGGATGAGATCGACTTTGACGGGCGCGCGTACGAGTTAGCCGAAGATGAGTTCGCGGCCTCATTTGACATGGACGAGGGCGGACGATTTGTGGATGCCCTTTACGCGGAGTATGTAGCCGCGGGGAGGCCGAAGGCCCGTGGGAAGTGGCTGCGAAAGCGAATGGAGGTTTCGTTCGCCTGCGTGTCCGCGCGTCCGAAATGGATTGAACGCCACGCAATCTGGCCGTTCTTCGATGGTCGCCCAATGATGTTCGTCGGTCAGATGGATGTGGCCGGGTTCAAGATGTCGGACGGCCATGAAATTGAGGAGTCTGTCTTCTACGTCTTCTGTGCGGCGAGAACGAGCGATGACGGCGTCGGCTGGTTGACCGACTTTCGGGTGATAAGGCAGTATCGCAGTTTGGCCGGGCTGTGAGCTTGTACGCTTCTATGCACTGGTCCAGCGGTCTTTCGACATCGGAAAATGGGACAACATCGGAAAATGGGACATGATTCTTTCGCCGTTCCTTCGCCGCTTGCACGTCGCGCCTTTCGCGACACGGAGGTCGTTCCTGCGTGCGTGAGCACGCTGCACGACACGCGTTCGCGCACGGATTGGGGCGGCTTTACGGTGTATTTCCTGGCCGATCAGACGCGGACGCTGGACCAGAGCAGCGACGATCGGTGCAAGACGCAGAGCGGCAGCCTGAGCGGCGAGTCGCGCGTGCAGGACCATACGCAGGGCTCGTCCAGGCGGCGGGAGTCGGCCGGTTGGGAAGGCGGTGTGGTGAGCGAGGATGAGGGCTATACGACCACGCACGATGAGGTGCGGGATGGCACGGGCGGGTGCTTCACCGACCACAGCGAGGACCACAGTTGGTGCCACGCCTGTCTGCACGAGGCGGCGGACGTGCCGGCCGAGGCGGTGGCGGTGTTGCCGTTTGTGATCCTGCCGGCGACGGCGCTGACGCAGCACGACTGCGCCACGGTGTGCTGGAGCACGCATAACGACGTGTACAACGGCGAGGCCAGCAGCAGCCGCACGGATGTCAGCGACACGTGCGGGTGGGCCGGCGGGACGGCGACGCACCATTACGACTACGTGTACACCTGGAGCGGGGGCACGGACGAGATGCACACCAGCGACACAAGTTCGCTGAATGGGGCCAACCACCTGCCGGTGACGCTGCTGGGCGGGCCGGATGGCTATTACCCGCTGCCGGTGCTGGGGGGCTGGGTGACGGGGAGCCAGTGGACGTGGTTCGACGACCTGATGTTGAATGCCACGTGGCACGTGCCGGGGGCGCCGAGCTTCCTGGACAAGGTGGAGGATGTGTTCGGGGCGGCCGTGGACCTGGCGAGCAGCCTGGTGGACGGGGTAATCTCGGCGCTGAATCCTCTGGAGAGCGTCTGCCCCGCGCCGAAGATCGGGGCGTTGTACGGGCACGAGGGCCTGTACACGGTGGGCTTCTTCGTGGGGAACATCGCGACGGGGCTGACCATCGGGGCGGCGGCGGGCGGGGCGTTCGGGTTGTGCGGCAGCAAGCTGCAGGCGGCGGCGCAGGCGCTGAGCATCGCGTCGGCGGCCGGCGGGATCCTGGGGGCGGTGGTCCATTACGACCAGGGCAAGTTCGGCGTGAGCGATGCGCTGGCGTTCCTGCCGGTGGTGACGTGGGGCGTGACCAAGGCGATGAACTGGGGGTCGTGTTTCATAGGGGACACGGAGGTGGTGACGGGATCGGTGGCGGTCAATGGGGTGTTCAGCGAGGAGCCGATTGATGATATTGTCAAGGACGACATGGTCCTCGCGCGCGATGCCAACGATCCCAATGCCCCGCTGGAACTGCGGCGGGTGACGGCCGTGGAGAAGCACGAGGTGTATGAGCTGACGGAGGTGACGCTCCGCGAAGCCGACGGCGACCAGGAGACGATCTCGACGACGGCCGAGCACCCGTTCTACGTCGATGGGCGGGGATGGACGGGCGCGGGGCACCTGGAAAGCGGGTGGGAGCTGTCGTCGGCCGACGGTCAGGAGGTGACGGTCGTCTCGGTGGCGACGGTGGCGCATCCGGAAGGCGTGGCGGTTTACAACCTGACAGTCGAGGGCGACCACACGTTCTTCGTGGCCAGCGGCGAGGATGGCGCGCTGGCGGCGGTTTGGGTGCATAACAACTGTGTCGATAATTACACGAACGGCATCAAGGCGCAGAAGGACTTTGCTGGCTTCCTCAAGCGAAACGGCTTTGAGGTGGTGGGGAATCTGAAGAAGACGGAGCGGTTCTTCGTGCGCACTCCGCTGGGCAGACGGGAAATCGACATCGTGGTTCAGCGAAACAGCGTACTTTACGGCATCGAGTTCAAGTCGGGAAGCGGCACGCGAGGCGCTTATCAGATTGCCAAGGATGCGTGGATGAACAGCGCCCCGAGCGAGTTCTTCGGCAAAACGGCCGAGGCATATGGGATCGCCGGGCGCAGACTTATGTCGATAATAACTGCGTGGTTACCCATGAAGAAGAGGGACACGTTGAGCTACGGAGTGTATCAGACCGTGTTGGAACGGCACATCACGCCGTTGCTGACGGAGGCCGGCTACCGTAAGGACCGGTACGACTTTTACCGCAAGCGCGATGGCGGGTGCATCTGCCAGATCGCAACTGTCGGGGACATAGACCCCAGAATTGACGAGGGGACGGTGGGCATTGGCGTGGGTGTGCAGTTCTCTGCTGTCGGCGAGTTTCTCGGGCGTTGTCCGTTGTTCACGCAGTTCAGCAGCAAGCGGTCGCCGGCCTTCGGCGGCAACATCGGGCTGCTGCGTCCGCCATATGAGTGGATCGACTGGGACTTCGGCCTGTTGTCCGACCCGGATGTCATCGGGCAGACGATGGTGCGCGAGATTCGCAAGCATGGCTTGCCGTTCAACGACCGGTACAAGGACCTCGACAATGTGATAGCGACGCTCGAAGACCCGGGCAGTCCTTACCCTTTCATCCTGCGCCAGCACAAATACGACTTGGCAGCGGCGCTGTGCGTGCAGGGGCGCTGGGATCGGGCGTTTGCTGTGATTGAGGCGCTTCGCAGCGAGGCCGACAAACAGGTGCGAGTCAACGCGCCGGATTGGAGGATCCGCGACGTGATGGAGGCGCAGGAATTCCTGGATTTTCTACGCCGCGAACATGCGGCAGCGGAAGGCGGTGCTACGGGATGATCGTACGCTGGTCCAGCGATTTTTCGAGCGGATAAATCGCTGATTGTTGCGACAGAAACGTGGTGTTTGGAGGACGATGAGCGATGGGGAACGACGAGTGAGAGGAAAACGATGCGGCCATGCGAGCAAGAATGCGCTGCGATGGCCTGTCACGTGCGCAGTGGAACTGGGCAACGCCAGCGCACCGCGTTCGCTTGCCTCATGCCGCGCGTCGGAGGGAGACCATGGGCAAGTCGTGACCGCCATGGAGGAATTGGAGGTCGAGTTCCATGGTGACGCCGGGCTTGCCCTTGACCAGCGTCACGGGTTTGGCGCAAGGCGAAGCGCGGGCCCAGGCGGCGCCGACCTGACGACGTGGCACGACAGCAAGACGCACGACGCGAGCATCGGTTCGGACGGGAAGGAGACGGCGACGGACACGTGCGTGCATACGCAGTGGGACGCGCAGACGCGCAGCGAGACGGACGACACGAGCATGACGAGCTACGTGTTTGCGTCGGGTGGCGGGTCGGTGGTGACGGTGAATACGCGGTGCTGGACCGATGATCAGACGGCCACCCGGTGCGCGCATTTTGACGGGTCGATCGACTCCACGTTCACGGAGGACATCTACGAGCGAACGGGGCGGACGGTGGATGACAACACCAACGGGACGACACACTCGGAGACGGTGTGCGTGAGCACGGGACACGAAAGCCGCGCGGAGACGGAGAATTCGACGGGTTTCACGACGTACTTCCTGGGCGACAAGACGGAAGGCGAGGACGATCGCAGCGAGGAGCACGTGCGCTGGCAATCGGGGAGCCAGGGGCAGACGCGCGACATGACGTGCCATAGCTGGGGCACGGTGGTGCGGCAGGAGGAGGTGGCGGTGGATGGCGGGACGGTGAGCCTGGATGAGGACCACCACAGCGAGTACAACTACGAGTTCGAGCAGTGGTGGACGGGCTACCATCGCCGCAGCGAGGACCACAACACATGTCACACGTGGCTTGGCCAGGCGGGCGACGTGGAGGTGGTGTACCCGCTGGAGATGACGCCGACGCGGGATGAACCGGGGCGGGCGGCCGGGTTCAGCAGCTTTGCCAGCACGCTGTCAATCACGACCGTCACGGGCATGGGCGAGATCGCGGGCCGGGCCATGGATGATCCCAATGCCAATGGTAGTGTCGATGGCGGCGAGCAGCCTATCAGCGGCCGCAACATCTACCTGGATCTCAACGGCAACAGCAGCCGTGATGCCAATGAGCCCCAGACCACCACGGGTGCCGATGGCGGCTACCACTTCTACGGCTTGTCGGCCGGGGATTACACGGTGAGGCAGGAACTGCCAGCCAACTGGCTGGCCACGGCGAACACTCCGGCCATTCACCTGGCATTCGGCCAGATCAGTGACAACCAGGACTTGCTTTCTGTCGCCGCCGCGTCGATCCACGGAACGGTTTTCAAGGACACCGATCGCAACGGCGCGCGCAACGGAGTTTTCACGGCGGAGTACCGCCCTGAAAACTCATAACCGTTTATGCGGTCTGGGGGCGCCCACCGCCTGAAGGCGGAACTTCGAACAGTCCCCGCTCCCTGAACCCTGATCACTTCCGCCGAGTTCGACTTATGTTTATGTTGAAGTAAACCATTTTTTAATATCGGAGTTGACTGTCTGGCGATACGGATTAGTATACCTAACTGAAGTAGAACTTAATGGAAACGCATGCGCATTGTCACCAGCCATCGTGGTAAATTGCAACAGCTTGGCAATGCCGAGCTTAAGGCAACAACAGGCGAATGGTTCGCGACTGGGTTGTCGGCCATCGACAAGCTGGTGCCGCAGGGGAATTTAGCGCTGGGGTCGGTGCATGAGCTGCTGTGCGAAGGTGAGAATCCGCTGCCGTTTTTCTTCGCGGTGATCTTGGCGCGGGCGGCGGGGAGCGCTGGCCGGCATAAGCGGGGCGCGATCGCCTGGTGCGATGGGGAAGGGACCCTTTATCCGCCGGCGGCAGCGGCCGCGGGGATCGCTCTGGATCGACTGCTGCTGATCCGCGCCAGCGGCCGGCAGGAGCGAATCTGGGCGATCGGCGAGTGCCTGCGCTGCCGGGGCGTGGCGGCCACCGTGGCATGCCCGCCAGCGATGTCGCGCATCGAGGCCCGGCGGCTGCAACTGGCGGCCGAGGCGGGCGGCGGCGTGGGAATCCTGCTGCGGCGGATGAGCGAGGCGCGGCAGTTCGCCGCGGCGACGCGCTGGCTGGTCAGTCCCGTACCCGGCGAGCGTACATTGCAACGGTGGCGATTGCAGTTGATTCACGGCCACGGAGGGCGCGTGGGAGAGAGCGTCTTCCTGGAGGCCGACCATGCGACACATCATGTGCGTGCATTTGCGGCAGTGGGCGATCGATCTGCATTGGCGACGGCGATGGCGTGATGGGGGAAGCGACGGAGCGACGGAGCGACGAAGCGACGAAGGGAGGGCGTCCGTAGTCAGTTGTCCGTTGTCAGTGGTCGGGTCCGTTGTCCGTTCGTCAGTTGGTCCCGCACCAGGTCGATGCTCTGGATCCGTCCAGGCTCGAGCAACTGACCAAGGGACCATTGACCCATCCACTGACGACGGACCACGGACAACTGACAAGTCCAATCAAAAATCAAAAATCAAAAATCAAAAATCCCCACTCGTTCTCATCAAGACCGTCGCCTCACGCCAGCTCGTCGTGATGGCTTCGGAGCAGGCCGCCGCGCGCGGCGTGCGGGCGGGGATGACGCTGGCGGCAGCGCGAGCGCTGTGCCCCGGCCTGGAAGATGCGGAGCATACGCCGCTCAAGGACCTGCGGGCGCTGGAGGGGCTGGCGCGGTGGATGATGCGATTCAGCCCGATGGTGGGGATCGATCATGGGCGGGATGAGGCGTTTCTGCCGGCCGTTTTTCTCGATGTGGGCGGGTGCGAGCGGGTGTTTGGCGGCCTGCCCAATCTCATCGAGCAGGCGGATGAGGCGATGCGGGCCATGCGGCTGCATGCGCGCATCGCGATCGCGCCAACCATCGGCGCGGCGTGGGCGGTGGCGTCGGCCGGCGGGGAAAATGGCCGGATCGTGGCCGAGGCGCAGTTGAGGGACGCCCTGGCCCCCCTGCCGCCGGCGGCGCTGCGGATCGGGGAGGATGTCGCCGCGGCTCTGTTTCACCTGGGGATTGCGACGATCGGCCAGCTCCTCGAACTGCCGCGGGAGCAACTGCCGGCGCGGTTTGGGGATGTGCTGCTGCGGCGAATTGATCAGTCATTGGGCCGGCTGGCCGAGCCGCTGAAGACGCTGGCGTATCAGGCGCCGGTGGAGGCGCGAATGGAATTCGATGGCCCGGTCGATTCGCTGGAGGCGATCTGGCAGGTGTTCAAGGACCTGATCGGGCGGGTGATGGCCGACCTGAAGCAGCGCGGCTGCGGAGCGCGGAAGCTGGAGCTGCGGCTGGAGCGGGCGTATGGGCCGGCCGTGGAGAAGACGATCCTGCTTTCGCGGGCGTCGCGTAATGCGAGGAATGTGTTCGATCTGATGCGGTGCGCGATGGAGGGTTTGGAGGAGGAGGCGACGAAAGAGGATCGCAAATCTCAAATTTCGGATTTCAAATCTCGGAGGCGGCGAGGGAGAAGCGTTTTAGCGGGGATGAGGGAAAGCGCGGAGAGCAATGTGCCGGCGGGGTTCATCGGCGTGCGGCTGAGGGTACCGGTGTTCGAGCGGATCAGCGAAGAGCAGATTTCCCTCCTGGCGCAGGAGGAGCATGATGGGCAGGTGGAGTTGGAAAGCCTGCTGGAACGGCTGGCGCTGCGCCTGGGCAGCGAAGGCGTATCGCAGGCGCGGCTGGTGGAGTCGCATGTGCCGGAAAAGGCATACGGAATTTCAGATTTCAAATTTCAGATTTCAGAGGCAGCGACGGAGCGACGGAGCGACGAAGCGACGAAGGGCGGATTGGCAGATTTGAAATTTGAAATTCGAGATCTGAAATCCGACTTCCAAATCGAAAATCAAAAATCAAAAATCAAAAATCACGTCCGTCCGCTGTCTCTCCTGTCCTGCCCCAAAGAAATCGCCGCGATGGTCTCTCCCTCGCTCGACTTCGATGGCCGGCCGATCTGGATTCGCCACGACGACCGGGTCCGGCAGGTGACGCATGCGGTCGGGCCGGAGCGAATCTCGGGACAGTGGTGGGAGGGGCACAACAAGACCCGGGATTATTTTGCGGTGGAGGATGAGGAAGGCCGACGCTGGTGGGTGTTTCGCGTGCTGGAGACCGGAAAGTGGTATGTGCATGGAGAATTCACGTGATTGGGAAGAGGAAGGAACCACAGATGAACACAGATTAGCACAGATGATATAGCTGATTCCTCCTGATCCCTGATCCCCGCTCCCTGAACCCTGAACCCTGAACCCTGAACCCTTCCTCACGTGCCCGAATACGCCAATACCAAGCTCCGCAATCCGCCAGCGCCTCCCAAGGAGGTGGAACTGGCCGAGTGCGATTACGCCGAGCTGGATGTGACCAGTAACTTCTCGTTTCTGCGCGGGGCGTCGCATCCGGATGAGCTGGTGTTTCGAGCGACGGAGCTGGGCTACCGGGCCATCGCGATCACGGACCGCAACAGCCTCGCGGGCGTGGTGCGAGCACACGATGCGGCACGGCAGGTGGTGGAGCAAGGAGGATCGCCGCCGAAACTGCTGATCGGCGCCAGGTTGATGTTGGCCGATGCGCCGGACGTGCTGGTGTGGGCGATGGATCGGGCGGGGTATGGCAGGCTGTGCAGGCTGTTGACGATCGGCAAACGACGGGCGGAGAAGGGCGAGTGCTCGCTGGAGCTGGCGGATTTGCTGGAATATCAGGAGGGGTTGGTGGCGGCGATTGATGATGGGTCGGAGGTGTGCGTCGGGCAGGAGTGCCCGACCTACCGGACGTTACGCGAGGCGATGGGCGAGCGGCTCTCCATCGCCAGCAGTTGCCTCTATGGCGAGGATGATCGCGGCCAGTTGGAGAGGCTCATCCGGCTTTCGCGCAAAACGGGCATTGCGCTGCTGGCCACCAACAACGTGCATTATCACGTGCCGTCGCGGCGGATGCTGCAGGATGTGCTCACCTGCATTCGCCATGGGTGTACCATTGCCGAGGCAGGCTATCGGCTCTTCCCCAACGGCGAGCGCTACCTGAAATCGCCAGCGCAACTGGCCCGGCTGTTTTTCGAGCATCCCCCGGCCATCCGGCGCGGCCTGGAGATCGCCCAGCGGTGCAACTTCAGCCTGGATGAGCTGCGATATGAGTATCCCGACGAACTCGTGCCGGCCGGCATGAAAGCCATCGAGTATCTGGCCGACCTGGCGTGGACCGGGGCGGCGCAGCGCTATCCAGAGGGCATTCCGGAGAGGGTTCGGCAGCTCATCATCCACGAACTCGAGCTGATCGAGCAGCTCGGGTTCGAGGCGTATTTCCTGACGGTCTACGACCTGGTGAAATTCGCTCGATCGCGCGGAATCCTCTGCCAGGGTCGCGGATCGGCGGCCAACTCGGCCGTGTGCTATTGCATCGGCGTGACGGCCGTGGACCCGGCGAAGATCGACCTGCTCTTCGAGCGGTTCATCAGCGCAGCGCGGGGCGAGCCGCCGGACATCGACATTGATTTCGAGCACGAGCGCCGCGAGGAGGTGATCCAGTACATCTACGAGAAATACGGCCGCGAGTGCGCGGGAATGACGGCGGAGGTGATCAGCTATCGCGGCCGATCGGCCGTGCGCGATGTGGGCAAGGCCATGGGCCTGAGCCTGGACATGGTTGACCAACTGGCCAAGAAGCTGGACTGGTGGCACCGCGGCACGCTGAACGAAGAACACATCCGCGAGCTGGGGCTGAACCCCGAAGACCGGACGGTGCGCCAGGTGGTCGATCTGACCGGCCAGTTGCTGGGCTTCCCGCGCCACCTGAGCCAGCACGTGGGCGGCATGGTGATGACCCGCGGGCCGCTGTGCGAGCTGGTCCCGATCGAGAACGCATCGATGGAGAACCGGACGGTGATCGAGTGGGACAAGGATGACATCGATGCGCTGGGGATTCTCAAGGTGGATGTGCTGGGGCTGGGGATGCTCACGTGTATATCGAAGGCGTTTGGGATGGTGAACAATACTCTGTCAGTGGTCCGTGGTCCGTTGTCAGTGGTTGGGTCCGTTGTCTGTTGGTCAGTAGATGCCAAGGCCCCACAACTGACCAATGGACCATTGACCCAACCACGGACCACTGACCACGGGCAACTGACGAGTGCTCCTCTCCAACTCCACACCATCCCCCCCGAGGATCCCCTCCGTCTACGACATGCTCAGCGCCGCCGATTCCGTCGGCGTGTTCCAGGTCGAGAGCCGTGCGCAGATGTCGATGCTGCCGCGGCTGCGGCCAAGGTGCTTCTACGACCTGGTGATCGAGGTGGCGATCGTCCGCCCGGGGCCGATCCAGGGCAACATGGTACACCCCTACCTGCGCGGCGCAATGGCAAAGAGACGGTGACATATCCCAGCGAGGCGATGCGCGGCGTGCTGGCCAAGACGCTGGGCGTGCCGCTGTTTCAGGAGCAGGCCATGCGCGTGGCGATGGTGGGCGCGGGATTCTCGGCCGGCGAGGCCGACAAGCTGCGCCGGGCGATGGCCGCCTGGCGCAAGAGCGGCGCGATCGAGGGCTTTCATCGCCGGATCGTCGAAGGAATGATCCGCAATGGCTACACACCGCAGTTCGCCGAGCAGTGTTTCCTGCAGATTCGCGGGTTCGGCGAATATGGTTTCCCCGAGAGCCACGCGGCGTCGTTCGCGCTGCTGGTGTATGTATCGGCGTGGCTGAAGCGATACCACCCGGCCGCTTTTTGTGCGGCGCTGCTCAACAGCCAGCCGATGGGGTTCTATGCCCCGGCGCAGATCGTTCGGGATGCGCGCGAGCACGGTGTGGAAGTCCGGCCGGCGGATGTGAATGAGAGCGAGTGGGATTGTACTTTGGAGAGCAGCGACGAAGGGGAGCCGGATTGCGGATTGCGGATTGCGGATTGCGGATTGGCGGAGGGTCAATCGAAAATCAAAAATCAAAAATCAAAAATCCCCGGTCCCGCCGTTCGTCTGGGACTACGCCAGATCAAGGGTCTTCGCAAGGCCGACGCGATACGGCTGGTTGAGGCGCGGCGGCGATGCGAGCGATTCGTTTCGGTCGAAGACTGCTGGCGGGAGACGGGGCTGTCGCGGGCATCGCTGCGGCGATTGACCGAGGCCGATGCGATGGCGTCGATGGGGCTTTCCCGTCGCGAGGCGCTGTGGCAGGTGATGGCTCTGGATGATCGGCAACTGCCGCTGTTTGGTGCGGGGCCAAAGCGGCTCGCAAGCGAGCCGGTTAAACTGCCGCGGATGCCGTTGGGCCAGGAAGTCATGACCGACTACTGGACGGCCGGTTTGTCGCTGAAATGCCATCCGGTGTCGCTGGTGCGGGAGACGCTCAGCGAGAAGGGGATCATGACAGCGCAGCAGTTGAGGCAGGCGCCGCACGGGAAATGGGCGCGGGTGGCCGGGCTGGTGCTGATCCGCCAGCGGCCGGGCACGGCATCCGGCATTGTTTTCGAGACGCTGGAGGATGAGACGGGGATCGTGAACCTGATCATCCGGCCGAATATCTTCGACAAATTCCGCCCGGCCGCGCGGCACGCGGCACTGCTTCACGCGGAGGGCTACATCGAACGCCAAGGCGATGTGCAGCACGTCATGGTGTGGAGAATGTACGACCTGAGCCATCTGATCCGGGGGCTGGAGCTGAGGTCGAGGGATTTTCATTGACAGATCCTCCCCATGGGCTTCAGATTAATTCCCTTCCCCCACACTTTCCTCACCGTCTCGAGGTAGAACATGTAATTCTCCAGCGGCACGTCCGGCGGCACGCGGTGGTCGCAGAATCCGATGAAGCCGCCTTCCTCGACCAGCGGCGTGAGGCGGTGGACCTCCTTCTCGATGTCGCGCTTCGTGCGGGCAAGGATGTGCTTGTCGAAGCCGCCCATCATCAGCAGGTCCTTGCCGTATTGCTTGCGATAGCGCACCGCGTCGGCCCCCCACGTGCCGATCTCGACGGGGAACATGCAGTTGACGCCGGCATCCAGCCAGAGGGGGATCAGCAGGTCGATGCAGCCGTCGCAGTCGAGCCAGATGACATCGACGCCGTGCTTGCGCAAGAGCGTTGTGATGCGCTTGTAGTGCGGCACGAGATATTTCTTGAAGTGCTCGGGCGAGAGCAGCGGGCCGGCGTTATAGCACATATCCTCCCACATGCCGCAGGAATCCCAGTGGCCGCCGGCGGCCAGCGTGCGCTCTAGCGTGCCGACGACGCAGTCGGCGACTGTGCTGACCATCTCCTCGAAGAACGCCCGATCGTCGTAGACGACCATCGAGAGGTTCTCCATGCCCATCCAGTCGCGCAGCCAGCCGTAGAGGCTCCCGCCGCCGATCGTGCAGGGATTTTCGCGGCTTTCGTCTTTCCAGATGCTGACGGCCGCGTCCCAATCCTGGGGATAGCGCCCGGCCGTGGTCGGATCGAGCCGCCGCTTGTAGTGCTTGCGCCAGCTTGCGCGATCGACCAGCAGGTGGCTCTCGTGATGCGGAATGGAGCCCATGAACTTCTTGCGCAGGACGCGCACGCCGTTGTCCTGCTGGACAACCTCGTGGTTGCCGCGGTCTTCGATGACCTGCTCGCCGAAGCCGGGGCACAGGCCGACATTGACGCCCGGGCCGCCACCGTAGCGGTCCATGCCGAAGAACTCATCGGTGTGGACGCCGCTGTAGTTCTTGTAGAAGACGTCTTCGGGCAGGCCCTGCTTGTGCCACTCGACGATCGTCTCGGTCCAGAAGCCAAAGTCGCAAATGGGCGAGCGGTCGCGCGGCTGGTAGTGCATCGTGGCATTGAAGCGTTGGCGGTCGTTCATGGGGGACAGAGGTTAACGCGGGGTAGAGCGAGGGTCCAGCGAACCGCGGCCCGAGATTGAGCATCACTGGCGGCGCGGGTATTCTGGTGCCCATGACGATCTTCCGAAAGGTCCGCCTGCGCCCTGCGCAACTGCGCACCGTGGCGGATCGCCGGTTCGACGATGCAGACGCCCTGCGGCAAACAGGTTGCAATGCGCGGGCCAACGGAGCGATGTATCTCGGCGGGTTCGTCATCGAATGTCTCTTGAAGGCCAGGCTGCTGGAACGGTTTCGTTGGCTGCAAAGCGCCGGCTCGCCCGAGGGACGCGGCAAAGAGGACCAGCACCTGTGGTTGCTCTGCTATCGCTCGCACGACCTGGACGAGATTCTGGCCAAGCTGCCCGAAATCGTGGAGCGCCTGTCTCGCATGGAACAGCGCGAGTCGAGCCGGCTCATCCAGTCGCTCAAGAGCCTCTGTGCCCAATGGACGATTTACGCCCGCTACTCGCCCTACAATGCCGACATCGACGACGCCCGGAAGTTCCTGGGTCAGATTGAGGAGTTGAAATCATGGCTACGGTGAAGAACCCTCCCACATTCCTCCACCGCCTCAAGACCGCGTTGACTGATGGCCTCAGGGCCGCCGGCATCACCGCAGCGGTGGACAGCGAGCCCGTCCCCACGACCAAGCTGCACCGCGTGATGATCCTCGCGCCGAAGTTCAAGGCTCTGAAGCACACCGAGCGGCAAGACCTCGTGTGGCGGATCGCCGAGCAGACACTCTCGCGCGACGAGCAGTTGAAGATCAGCATGATTCTCACGCTCACGCCCGATGAGGCCGAAGGCAAGTAGTCCTCCGCTGCGCCCTCCCCGCTTCGCGCGTACAGGAGAATTTCGGTCCCGATTTCCGGCGACTGCTGCGCGGTATACTGGCGGCACCTACGAAAAAGGACCATCGCTGTGATTGCCCCCAAAGACGGCGTGACGTTCCGGCAGATGCTCACAGGCGGGAAGTTCTACTATGGCGCCGAGCTGGTGACGACGCGCGGGATTGCGCCGGCCGGGCAGAAAAACAAGCTCGTCGAGATGGGCGAGGCGCTGGCGGCCGATCCGCGCATTGGGTGGATCTCGGTCACCGACAATCCCGGCGGCAACCCCATGCTCCCTCCCGACTGGCTGGGGCGTATTGTGCAAGACAAGCAATGCCAGTGCGTGATTCATCTCACGTGCAAGGATTTCAACCGCAATGGCCTGGAGTCGGCCGCGTGGCGATATGCGGCCGAGGGATTCGAGAACATCCTGGCGATCACCGGCGACTATCCGGCCAGCGGCTATCAGGGGCTGGCCCGGCCGGTATTTGACCTCGATTCGGTGGCGCTGGTCGCGATGCTCAGCGCGATGAACGAAGGCTTGCAGGTGCCGGGGCGCAAGGGCGACCTGGAGACGCTGCCCAAGACCAGCTTCTTCATTGGATGCGCCGTCTCGCCATTCAAGCGCCACGAGCGCGAGCTGGTGCCGCAGTATTTCAAGCTGGCCCGCAAGCTCCGCTGCGGCGCGCAGTGGGTGATCCCGCAGCTTGGCTACGACATGCGCAAGTTCCATGAGGTGAAGCTCTTCATGGACTGGGCGAAAATGCCGGCGCCGCTGATCGGCAACGTCTATCTGCTGAACAAGACGGTGGCCGGGCTGTTCAACGCCAACAAGATTCCGGGTTGCGTTGTCAGCGACGAACTCAATGCGTTGTGCAAGAAGTACGCCGGCGGGCCGGACAAGGGCGCCAAGTTCTTCCAGGAACTGGCGGCCAAACAGCTCGCGGTTTTCAAGGGCATGGGATATTCGGCCGGCTACCTGGCCGGAATCGCCAAGGCCGAGACATTCGGGAAGATCATCGACCTGGCCGAGAAATTCGGCGAGAACGATTGGGAGGACTTCGCCAAGGAGCTTCAGTATCCGCAGGCTGGCGAGTTCTACATGTTCGAGAAGGACCCGCAAACCGGGCTGGGCGCGGCGGGACAACTCGATCGGCAATATCTGGAGTCCTTGAAGAATCCGCCGAGGACCCGGAACGTGACGCTGGGCTATCGCTTTTCCCGCCAGGTGCATAGCGCCGCGTTCACGCCCGGCAAAGGCACCTTCGGCATGTGGCGCGGCTGTATAAGCGGCTCGATGCCAAGAAGGATGGGCTCTTGTCGCGAGCCCTGCACCAGATCGAGGCGGTGAGCAAGTCCCTCACCTATGGCTGCAAGGATTGCGGCGATTGCTCGCTGCCGGACTGCGCCTATCTGTGCCCGCGCGGGTCGTGCTCCAAGGGCAGCCGCAACGGGCCGTGCGGCGGGTTGCGCGATGGGCGATGCGAACTGGACGACAAGGAGTGCCTGTGGGCGCGGGCCTACGAACGGCTGAAATACTACGGCGAATCGGAGCAAATGCTGGATGGCCCGGCCGTCTTCACGGATGCGAGGCTTGACGGCACGTTGTCGTGGGCGAATATGTTCCTGAATCGTGATCATCATGGTGCGAAGTAGCCAGTTGTCAGTGGTCCGTGGTCAGTAGTCGGGTCCCTTGTCCGTTGGTCCGTGGCAGGGAGTCGGCGCCACAACGGACAACAGGACCAATGACCCAACCCCGGACAACTGACCACTGACAACGGACAACGGACAACACAGAGAAGGATTCTATGCCAATCCCAAGTTTGACCATCATCGGCGAGTCGATCAACGACTCGGTGCCTTCGACCAAGAAGCTCTTCGATGCCAATGACATCGAGGGGCTGAAGAACCTGGCCAAATCGCAGGACCAGGGCGGCGCGGCGTACATCGACGTGAACGTCGGCCAGCGCTCGCCGGATTTCCTGGCCGAGATGGTGCGGCAGGTGCAGGGCGTGACCGCCAAGCCGCTCTCGATCGACACGCCCGATCCGGCCATGGCGGAGGCGGCGCTGCGAGCGTATGACCTGAATCGCGCCGGCGGGAAAGCGCCGGTCATGAATTCCATCTCGCCGCTTCGGATGGAGGTCTTTGACCTGAGAAGGATCGTGGCGTTCAAGCCAATTCTGCTGGTTTCGGAGCGGCTTGAAAATGGCCGGGGCGAACCCAACCACACGGCCGAGCAGGCCTACGAGACCGCCCGCATGATGCTCACCGAGACGCGCAGGCGCAGCATCCCCATCACCGACTGCATCATCGACCCGGCCATCGCACCCATCGGCACCGACTCGGAAGGCCACCTGAAGCGCATCGTCGGCACCATGCGCTTGATTCACGGCGACGCCAGTTTCAAGGGCGTTCACATGTCGGTGGGCCTGAGCAACTTCACGGTGATGCTCCCGCCCAAGCGCAAGGATGGCACGCCGACGAAGAACCCGCTGGAGAACGCCTTTCTGACCATCGCGATGCCACTGGGGCTCGATCACGTGATCGGGTCGGTCAAGCGGAACTACGAGATTCTCCCGCCCGACCACCCGGCAATGGGCTGCGTCAACGACTGCCTGAAGATCGAGGGGTTCGATGTGATCATGAGGGTGCAGGAATTCTATTCGTAGGCGTGGGGAGTCAGTGGTCAGTGGGCCGTTGTCAGTGGACGGGCCAGTGGTCCGTTGGCCGGTGGCGCTGGAATTACTTAAAACCTTAATTAACAGGAAATTACATCTTGAAAAGGCAAGGATGTCACGAGAAGCTGGGTTCGTTTTGAAAAGGCGATGGATCGGTGAAAGGGCGGCGAAGGCCGTTGGGCGGTGAGTTCGTTTTTGCATCCCAGGTGAAGCGGTGAAAGGGCTGGGTTCGTTCTGTAAAGTTGTGCGCGGGCAGCAAGGGCGGTGGGGTTCCGTCGGGAAGAGCCCGCGAGGGGCGGGGTTCGTTTTGAAAAATCGGCCGGGCGACGCGGAGTTCGTTCTTGCATGGGCGGCAGCGACGCTGGCGATGGGAGGTGCTGCCAGAATGGCAGTTCGTTTGGGAAAGCGACGGAGCCACGAAGGGGCGGGAGTTCGTTCTGGAAAGCGCGTAGGAAGCGACGAAGGGGCGAAGTTCGTTTTGAAGAAAGGCTGGGGAAGCGGTAGGCGGTCGGTAGCGGGTGGCCGCGGCGGGAGTTCGTTTTGAAAAAGCGACGAAGCAGTGATTAGGTTGGTTCTTGCGCGGAGCAGGGGCGAGCGGCTCCAAGGCAGCGCCGCGGCCGGGCACCCGGGACGCGGTAGGCCGCCGACGCTGGGAACGTGGCGTTCCCACGAGCCAGGCGGATGATCGCACGGGTCTAGGGGGCGACGTGAACATGATACGCCTTTCCGGGGGCGAGACGATCCCGCGCCGGCGTGACATCGGCCGGTGAACACGCGGGTGACGCGCCCTCAATATACCGGTGGTGTTGCGCCGATCGGTGCGCCGGGCGCAGCAGGCGCAATGGCCTGGCGGGTTTTCGCGGGAAAGCGAGGGATTGGGGCTGGCGAGACGGTGCATTTGCGCAACAGGTCTGGACGGGCAACGAGTCCGTGGTGAGTCGTCGGTTGTCAGATATTCATCCAGATCATTCGTGGTCGGTGGTCCGTAGATGGGCCAGTGGTCCGTTGGTCAGTTGTGCTGGCTGGAGGGCTGACACCTGAGCACCAGAGGTGAGACGGCTCGTGGGTCGCCTTGGCCCTTTTCCGATGCCCCAAAGGAAACGATAGAGGCTCATGGCCCCGGGTCTAACTCACGTTTCCGGCACTTTAGGCTGCCTGATCAGCCCAGAAGTCGGACCATAGCCCGCTGTAGTCCAGGCATCGTAGCGCCGCCATCGCTTCGGCATGCCTCGGGGTCCAGCGGGCGCTGTTGAGTTTCAGGCGGTTGCTGACGATCGTCTTGTTGGCGCCTTCGATCAGCCCCGAGCCGATCGGGCGGCCATCGGCCAGACGCTGGCGATACCAGAGGCTATCCAGGTTCGGCTCCAGATAGCCCAGCAGCGAGTCGATGGCTTTGACCTTCTCCTCCGCCGTCGGCAGGGCTCTGAGATCCCTGAGGTCTTTGACGTACTGCACCGGCCCCAGTTCGATCAAGCTTTGCAGTTGGGCCTGCGACCAGGGCCGGGCCTGCGGGCTCTTTTCTCCGAACAACGCTTTGCCGCAGCCATGGATGTGCTGGCTCACGTGGAACACGTCCAGCACCCACTGGGCTTTCTTCCAGCAATGCCCGGCCTGATCCCAGATCCACTTCGCTCCGTCGGCCAGCACGCTCAAGTTTTCATCGTCGATCACCCCCAGCTTGCGGCTCATGCGTCTCCACGCCTGGCCCTGCTGCTCGCAGGCCGCCATCGACGCCCAGGCGATCCGCACGCTCGGCTCGGGCAGCACCCGATCCTTCCATTGCTCGGGCGTCGCCGGCAAGCCAGCCTCCCGCTTGCCCATCACGTTCAGCCGAAGGTCACGCCATCCTTCGGTGGTGTTGACGGTCACCCCGTCGGTGTAGAACTCCTGATCGCCACAGGCCTGCTCGAACAACTCGGCCGGGCAATCGGACTTGGCGATCCACCGCTGCGCCGCTTGGCCCTCCTCCTCGCTGACCCGCCGGATGGTGTCGTTGCTGACCTTCAGTAAGCACAACTCTTCCAGACGCTCGGCGGCGGTGTCGAACGACCAACTCATCCCCGCCAACGCCAGCATCCGCCGGGCCGCCGGCGTCGCCATCCCGCTGCCGACCAAACCCGACCACTGATCGAACGGCAGGACATTCTCGTGGCACTTGCCGCAGGCGTAGTACCGCCGGCTCACCTCGAACTCGCCCACCACGGTCAGCAGCGTCTTCTTCGACAGGCCCTTAAAGTAGGCCTTGGCCCCACAGGAACACGGCCGGCTGTTTACCCCTTTTTTTGCGCCTCATCGTGGGCGCTGACCAGCAGGCTGAGCGTTTTCCGCATTTGCTCGAACCCTTTCTCTCGCACGGCCTGCTCCAGCACCGCCATCCCCCGGCCATGCGGAGCATTCCGCATCACCTGTTTCAGTTCGCGATAGTTCAGCAAGGCCTGTTCGGCCACCAGACGTTCCTCGTCGTTCTCCAATCGCATGCAATCCTCCGTGAAATTACCCCCATCACCCTCTCTTGTACCAAAAGTGCCAGAAATGCGCGCTAGACCCCATGGCCCCGCCCTGCTCGCCGATGCGATTGGCGTCCCCGTTTTCCAGGGTATCATTGATGACAGACGTCATCGGAAGGAGGCAAGACTTGCCACACGACCGAAGGTTCGAGCCCGCTGCGGATCAACACCATGTCTTCAAGGCTGGGCTTGAGGGGCGCGGATCGGGGAAACCCAGAACATGATCTGGCGTGCCGGTATGTTGCGCAGGCTGTGAGCGCATCTTGAGCATCTGCCTACGCAAGATGCCGGTTGATCCTGCCTTTGATAGGCAGGCGTTTGCCAACAAGCTGCATGGCCTATCGGGCGCGGACATCGCGTTCATCGCAAGGGAGGCGGCCTACAACTGCTTGCGCCGCAGCATTGATATCCATCGCGTGATTAGGGAAGAAGTCGATTCACCGCTTGACATGACCAAGCTGGTAGTGACGGACCACGACTTCGAGACTGCACTCGAAACGGTTCTGCTCGGCACGCACTCTGCGGCCGCCAACAGCCCGTGGGGCGGCACTGCAGGCACGCACTCCGAACCAAAACCAACGCGAACATGATGGAAGGCTCAGCGCCGGCGCGTATAATCTCGCTTGATATGCCGCCGCCTCTCAAGACCAACCGCTATCTCGCTTCGGCCGCCGCGCGGCGACGGATGCTCTACCGCAGCGCGCTGGACTCCAGCATGTTCGAGGGCGCTCGCGGGCTGGGGCGCACGTCGAATCATGACGGTTCTCGCCGATCCAAGGCCCGTTCAACCGCCTCGGCCAGACGGGCCGCCAAGGGCGCATAGTCTCTCCGATAGCCCGATGCATTCGAGTGCCGGCATGCAAATTCCTTGGCCCGTGCTGCGGACAGCGAGATTACCCGGCGGACGGCAAATGGCAACGGCACTGTGGCCGCCGACTCGAGAGTCCCCGACTCAAGGCGGTTGTGCCGCGAACCGCGTAAACGCGGAACTCCGAACAACTCCCCAGACTCAATCGGTTACCTGCCCCGCCATGCGCCCGGCTTTCGGCTCAGATGCATGAAAGCCACGATGGTCACGCGAGCAGCGCTGGCATCGACGCTGTACACCACGCCGTAAGGAAACCGATGCAGCCTGCACCGCCGATGCTTCTCATCGACGGACTGCCATGCATGCGGATGCTCCAGGATCCGATCGACGGCGTGGCGAAATTCGTCTATCAACTCGGCGCCAAGACCGGGTCGCTGCGCCTCGTAATAGTCGAACGCGCCCTCAAGTTCGTCCTCGGCCTCTTTGATGATGATCGCGATCACGCACGAGCCCTGTTCTTAAGCCGCCCAACCACCTCGTCCACGGGCCTTGCCGTGGTCCTGCCGGCCTGAAACGCCGCATCGCGCCGGCGCACTTCGGACAGCCACGCCGCATTGATCTCCTCGCGGTCGGCCGCGCTCACGCTCAGCAGGATTTCCTCCGCCAATGCCTCTCGCTCAGCGGGACCGAGTTTCATCGCCTCAGTGATGATCTGCTCTCTGCTTAACGTCATATGCACTCCGAAGGTTGCCAATTCTAGCGATGCCTGCCTGTCCACGCAAAATGTTACGACGTTTCCACGGTTCGGCGTCGAAAGAAGGGCGGGCGCTAACGCTTCCGCTTCAGAGGCAGGGCGGGCGCTGACGTTTCCGCTTCAGATCAGATGCGCGCGGCGGGGCGGGAGCGGATGTATTCCAGCAGTTGCACCGGCACGCGCGGGCGGTTGAGGGGGGCGATGAGGTAGAGGCCGTCGGCGCATTCGCGGAATGCATCCATCAGTTCTTTGGCGATCGCCAGGCCTTCGGCGGCCATTTTCGGCTTGTCGGGAGCGGCGGCGGCCATGCGCTGGCGGACCGCGTCGCAGATGCTGATGCCGGGGAATTCGTTGTGCAGGAATTCGGCGTTGCGGCTCGACAGCAGTGGGTAGATGCCGGCGAAGATGGGGATGCCCAGGTCGCGGGCGGCGTCGCAGGCCCGGCGCATGGTGTCGGCATCGAAGACGGCCTGCGTCAGAGCGAAAGTCGCGCCGCGGTCAACCTTCTTCTTGAGGCGAGCGACTTCGACGTCGAGGTTGCGCACGTTGGGGTTAAAGGCAGCGCCGATGGTGAAGGCCGTGCCCTGGCCGATGGACTGGCCGGCGTGGTTTTGGCCGCGGTTCAGGCGGGACATCAGCTCGATGAGCTTGAAGCTGTTGAGGTCGTAGACGCTGGTGGCCTCGGGGTGGTCGCCGAGCTTGGCGGGGTCGCCGGTGATGGCGAGGATGGCCGAGATTCCAAGGGCATGAGCGCCGAGCAGGAGCGACTGGGTGCCGATGAGGTTGCGATCGCGGCAGGCGAGGTGGCAGATGACGGGGATTTCGGCCTCGCGCTGGATGAGCGAGCCCATGGCGATGTTGTCCATGCGGAGCGTGGCCAAGGGCGAGTCGCCGAGTGTGATGGCATCCGCGCCGGCATCTTTGAGCGAGCGAGCGCCACGCAGGGTTTGCTGCACGTCGGTGCCCTTGGGCGGATCCATTTCCACGAGAACGACAGTCTTCTGGCTGACCTGCGCGAGAAAGCCGGGCAGCGGGCGCGGCGGCGCGGAGACGGCGTCGGCCGCGCAGGGCGCGACGGTGATGCGGACGGAGCGTTTGACGGGCTTGAGGTTGCGCAGGCGAGTGGCGATGGCCGCGATATCGGCGGTGCGCGTGCCGCAGCACCCCCCGACGAGATTGGCGCCCGCTTCGACCATGCGCTGGGCGGCGTCGGCGAAATAGTCGGGGCCCATCAGGTAGAGCAGCCGGCCGTCAACCTGCTGCGGCATGCCGGCGTTGGCGAAGGCGCTCAGGGGCGCGTCGGTGCATTGGCCGAGATATTCGATGGCCCGCAGCACTTTCGAGACGCCGCCGCCGCAGTTGGTGCCGATGACATCCGCGCCGGCCTCGCGCAGCGATTGGAGCGCGGCAAAGGCATCGCTGCCATCGGGGGCATGCCGGCCATCGGGGAAGGTCATTTGCGCGATCACCGGAAGATCGCAGCAGGTTTTGGCCTGGCCGAGTGCGAGTTGGATCTGGCGAAGGTCGGGGAAGGTTTCGAGGAGGATCGCATCGGCGCCGGCTTCGGCGAGGGCGACGATCTGCTCGCGAAAGACGGCGCGGATGTCGTCGTCGGTCAGCTCGTCAAGATTCGCGCCAGCGCCGCGGGATGGGAGCGGGCCAACCGTGCCGGCAACGAACGCGCTATTGCCCGCAACCTCTTTGGCCAGGGCGACGGCCTGGCGGTTGATCTGTGCGACCTGCGATTCGAGCCCGAAAGTGGCGAGCCTCATCCGGTTGGCCGAGAAGGCGTTGGTTTCAAGAAGCTGGGCGCCGGCCTGGAGATACTCGCCGTGAATCTGCCGCACGAGATCCGGGCGGGTGAGGTTCAGTTGGTCATAGCTGCTGGTCGGGGCAACGCCAAGCTCGTAGAGGCGCGAGCCCATGGCGCCGTCGCCGATGATGATGCGGTCGCGGAGTTGATCGAGGAAGGACATGTACGAGTTGCCAGTTGTTAGTTGCCAGTTGCCAGTCAGTTGTCGGCCGGCTGGCGGACGGGGGTATAATAGCACCGGAAAGGCCTCGGCGTATGCGGATCGACGAGGTTTTTGCCCTGGGGCGGCCGACGGTTTCGTTCGAGGTCGCGCCGTGCGCGGCGGGGCGGGCGCTGACGCTTCCGCTTCAGAAGAGTTGGCGAGGCTGGAGCCGAGCTTCATGTCCGTCAGCTATGGCCCCGATGAGGAAAGCCGAAAGACAAGCCTGGCACTGGTACCGTGCCATGCTCACGCCCGCCGGACGCCAGAGATGTCCTTCTTCGAGTGGGCCTGATCGGCTGGCGTGGGCATGCGCGCTGGATCAATGCACGCCCGAGACGGTTGTTACTTTCACGGTGGTGGCTATAGTTTCACGCGAGCCGCAGACTATGATCCCGCTGGCCACCGAAAACGTCGTGAAGACCTATCGCCAGGGCGACCGCACCGTGCGCGCCCTAGACGGCGTGAGCATGCAGGTCCTGGCCGGGCGGTTCCTGGCGATCATGGGCGCCAGCGGCTCGGGCAAGAGCACGCTGCTGCACCTGATGGCCGGGCTCACCATGCCCGATTCCGGCCGAATCCTGGTCGCCGGCGAGGACATCACCGCCATGTCCGACCGCCGGCTGACGCTCTTCCGCCGGCAGCACATCGGACTGGTCTTCCAGGCGTTCAATCTCATCCCGACGCTCTCGGCCATCGAGAACATCGCGCTGCCGCTGATGCTGGGCGGGAACGCCGGCTCGCTCAACGGCAAGCCGACGAGCCTGATCGACATGCTCGGCCTGGCCGATCGCCGCGATACCCGGCCCGATGTCATGAGCGGCGGCGAGCAGCAGCGCGTCGCCATCGGCCGGGCCCTGGTGAACGACCCGGCCATCGTGCTGGCCGACGAGCCGACGGGCAATCTCGACTCGGTGAACAGCCGCGCGATCTGCCAGTTGCTGCGCGACCTTTGCGCGGCCCACGGCAAGACGATCGTCATGGTCACGCACGAGCCCACCGTTGCCGCATATGCCCACGAAGTGGCCATCATGAAGGACGGGCGAATCCTCGACCGCTTCGCCACCAGTGCCGGCGGCGCGGAGGAACTGGCATTGCGCTATCAGCACCGCCTGGCCGAAGCGCCGGCGTGACGATCTCGCCGTCGTCCCGCCAAGACTCCACGATCCCCCCCATTGTGCAATCGCCCCGCTTCGATTAGAAGCATGCCCTTTGAACTGGCTGATGCCGGGAGGAATGCGTGGCCTGGTTACACAAGCTGATCTACATCTGCACCCACGTCAAACCGTGGCTCGAGCAGCTCATCGTTCAGCATCCCGTGGGCGTCTATGGCGTGCTCTTCCTGATCATCTTCTGCGAGACGGGCCTTGTGGTGACGCCGTTCCTGCCGGGCGATTCGCTGCTGTTCGCCGTCGGGGCGCTGGCGGCGGGAAAGCACTCGCCCATCAACCTGCCGCTAGTCGGCTTCATCATGGTCGCCGCGGCGATCATCGGCGACGCCGTCAACTACTCCATCGGCAAGTTCATCGGCCCGAAGGTCTTCTCCAGCGAAACCTCCAGGCTGCTGAACAAGAAGCACCTGGTGTACGCTCAGAGTTTCTACGAGAAATACGGCGGGAAGACGATCATCCTTGCCCGCTTCGTGCCGATCATCCGCACGTTCGCGCCGTTCGTGGCCGGCATCGGCAAGATGGGCTATCCGCGCTTTGCCCTGTACAACGTGGTCGGCGCGGTCCTCTGGGTGATCCTGGGCGTGGGCGCGGGGCTGCTGTTTGGCCGGATCGAGTTCGTTGAGAAGCATTTCGAGATGGTCGTGGTGGCGATCATCGTCATCTCGGTCCTGCCGGCCATCTACGAGTTCCTTCGCGCCGCAAGGGAGCCCGGCACGAGGCCGAGGCGATCAAGGCCGGCAAGCGCGTCTGCTCGTCCTGCTCGACCATCTCCGAGCCGCAGGTCAGCACGTGCCCCAAGTGCGGCAAGGAACTCGCCGTGGCGCCGGCGGCGTAATCACGCTGTCCAGCAATGCGCTCATGTAGCTGTTCATTCACCTGTACACGCACACCTGCTCCAATTTCGCGGGCGGCGCATTCGCCCGCAGATAAGGAGAGTGTGTCATGGTGGCGGCCGTTGCCAAAAAGACCTACGTCATGTTCCAGAACGCGGAGGAGGCCGACTTCTTCGCGTTGTTCCTCGTCGGATACACCGACAAATCCGGCGATCCCAACGCCATCGGGATGTTCGGCTCGGGGTTCAAGCTGGCAGTGGCGGCCGCCCTGCGCCTGAACATCGACCTGATCGTCTACCTCGGGCGCGACAGGATCACCGCCAAGACTGTCACCCGCCAGGTGAAGAGCGGCGTGGCCGAGCAGCTTGTGTTCATCCGCCAGCGGCCCGACGGAACGGTCGAGGAGCACAGCACCAACCTGACGCTGGGCTACGGCGCCAAGGACTGGCGCAAGCCCTGGGTGGTCTTCCGCGAGGTGCTGGCCAACGCTCGCGATGCCGACCCGCGCGGCTTTGAGGTCGTGGCCGGGGTCGAGCCGCGCGCCCGCGAAGGCTTCACGCGCGTGTTCGTCGAGGCGAATGAGGAGATCCTCGAGATCTACCGCAACCTCGACCGCTACTACAAGGAGGAGCGCCACGCGACTTTTGTCTGCGAAGACGGGCGCATCTATCCCAAGGGCGCGCCGAGGGCAGCACGTTCTTCTACTGCAAGGGCATGTATGTCCTGAACACGCGCAACACGAGCCTTTACGACCTGGACCTGCATCGCATGCCCATCAACGAATCGCGGGATGCCAGCACCGAGCACCTGCTGGGTCACGTCTTGCAGCTCTTTGACTCGGCCCCGCCCGACATCAAGACCGAGATCATCCGCTTCGCCATTCAGAAGAGCCAGGAAGGCGTACACACGCTGGAATCCAGCCTCTATTGGCCGCAGACTCGCCGGCCAGAGGCTTGGGTGGCGGCGTTTCGCCGGGCGTTTCCCGATCACGTGATGTGCCCGTTCAGCGACGTCGAATATCAGAATATGCTGCGGATGGGCCGCAAGGCCGTGCGCGTGACGCGCGACCTCTACCGCGTGCTGGAATCGCACGGGGTGCAGACGGCCGAGCGTATCCTCCGTGAGGAAGAAGAGAACAAGCGCGAGCTGTTCGAGCCGCAGGGGGCGCTCAAGGAGAACTTCGACCGCGCCTTCGAGAAGATCGCCTCGCGCCTGCCGGAGGCCAACCGGCTGGATATCCGGTTCATCCGCCTGCCCGCCTCCGAGCGAAATCTTTCGTTCGTGACGTGCAGCCGGGCGCGCGGCGAATACCAGTTCTCGGAAACGCTGCTCAAGAGCGGCGTGAAGGCCATCTCGCTGGCACTGATCGACACGCTTGCTCAGACCAAGAGCCTCAGCGGCAAATGCAACCTCGACTACGAGCAGCGGCTCATGAACATGGTGCTGGACTGTGTGGATTAAAGCGGCGGCGGGGTCGGGTCAGGGCGTGGCCCGGGGCAGCGCGTGCCTGCACGCTGCCCCGGGGCCATTTTTCAGGGCTGTGCGCCATCGCTCGGGCGCGGTAGGAGAGAGTGCCGCCAGTGCCCTCACTGGCGGGAGGTCGCCGGCACAGACCGCCAGTGAGGGCACTGGCGGCACTTTAGGAGAACGCTTATGCCACTCGTACCCATGCGGATCCTTCTCGACCACGCCAAAGACAACAACTACGGCCTGGCCGCTTTCAACGTCAACAACATGGAGCAGATCCAGGCCATCATGGAGGCGGCCGCCGAGACCGATTCGCCCGTCATCATCCAGGCGTCGCGCGGCGCGCGCAAGTACACCAACGACGCCTACCTGCGGCACCTCATGCTGGCGGCGGCCGAGTTGCACCCCAAGATCCCCATCGTCATGCACCAGGACCACGGCAACTCGCCCAAGACCTGCCTGAGCGCCATCGAGCAGGGCTTCACATCGGTGATGATGGATGGGTCGCTCATGGAGGATGGCAAGACTCCCGCGCCGTATGAGTACAACGTGAAGGTCACGCGCGAGGTGGTGCAGGCCGCGCACGCCAAGGGTGTGACGGTCGAGGGCGAGTTGGGCTGCCTTGGCGGGATTGAGGATGGCCACGGGGCGGGGCTGGTCGGCGATGAGGCCCGCAAGCATCTGACCGACCCGGCGCAGGCCGAGAAGTTCGTCGCGGAGACCGGCGTCGATGCGCTGGCCGTTGCCATCGGCACGAGCCACGGCGCCTACAAGTTCACGCACAAGCCAACGGGTGACGTGCTGATGATGGACGTGATTGAGGAAATCCACCGCCGGCTACCCAACACGCACCTGGTCATGCATGGCTCATCCAGCGTCCCGACCGAGCTGCTGGATGTCATCCGCATGTACGGCGGTTACATGAAGGAGACATATGGCGTGCCCGTCGAGGAGATTAAGCGCGGCATCCGCCACGGCGTGCGCAAGGTCAACGTCGATACCGACAACCGCCTGGCCATGACCGGCGCGATCCGCAAGGCATTCGCGTGCGACCCGGCCGAGTTTGACCCGCGCAAGTACCTCGACCCGGCCCGGGCGGCCATGAAAGAGGTCTGCATCGCCCGCATGAAAGCCTTCGGCCAGGCCGGGCATGCGGGGCAGATCAAGGCGGTGAGCCTGGGTGAGATGGCGGAGTATTACCGGAAACACAAGTGACCGGAAACCCTCGCGGCATCTTCCTCCGCATCGCCATCACGCCCCACAGCAGGAGCATCATCAGCAACGGCAGCCAGAGCGGCAGGACAATGTACGTCGATCCCTTGCCCGTGATCAGCGCTGGCAGGATGTGATCGGGCCAGCCACTTCGGGCGGCCACGGCGCGGTGCCTCAGTTCCATGCTGGAGACCGACCCCGATGTGTCGAAACCGTTGATCTCCACGACGCCCGCCTGCGCGTGGACCACCCAGTACTGCCTGTCGAATCGCAACGTGATCCAGTCGTGGCGGAGATGGCTGCGCAGCCACACAGCAACGATCGCAAGCGCCAGGACGATGCCCAGCACGCCGCCGAGATGGAAGGCCACCGTCGCACACCCGCATTCTATCGCGCCGAAGCGATCGTCAAGGCTTCCCGGCCGGCTTGGTATCGGCCGAAGCCTTGGCTCGCGTCGCTTCCCAATCGCGCGACTTCTTCTCGCCCGCGCAATCCGACTCGATGGTGCCGGTGAGCTTGTCGCCCTCGATCTTGCCCTCATATTTGTAGATGACCTTCTGCCCGTTGAGTTCGCGCAGGACCGTGAAGGAGATCTTGCCGTCGGCCACCTTTCCATCCTGGATGGCAATCTCAGTGCCCTCACGCGTCACGTACACGCCCGTGAGCTTTGTCCCCTGCTGCTTGAGTTTCACGGCCATCGTGAAGGTTTCGGAGTTCCGCTCCGTCGTCCAGGTCCATTTTTCAGAGGGCCCTGCGCCCGTCGCATTGCCCTTCCCATCGCCCCAGGTCGTGCTCATCGTGCAGCCCGAGAGAGCCGCCACCACGCCCATCAACAAGGTCGCGTACAGGTATCGCATGTGTCTCTCCAGTTAGAATCCGCGTGACTTGACTCACAGCAGGTTATCGAGACTGGCCGCCAAGTCAACCGCTGACGAGGCGAGTCCCTACTTCCCGAAGAACACCGTCTCGCCCTGGCCCTTGGGCGCAACCACGTACTGCCCGCGCTTGTTGAACTTCACGGCCCCCGTCACGACGCCGCCATCCTGCTTGGAGGCGATCTCGCTGACGGTGAACGTCTTGTTGCCGGAGATGACGCCCTCGAATGCCGCGCCATTGATGCCCTGGACTTCGTACAGCACAAATGCGCCGGCGGGATCGAGGCCGAGTTTATCGAGTCGCAATTCGACCTGGCCTTGGTAGGGGCCTTTCACCTTCGAGCAGAGCGGCTCCGGCGGCGCCATGCGCGGCTCCTTGAGCCGGTCGCTGCCGATGGGGATCGCGCCGTGGTTGAACATCGCCACCCATGCGCCAGCGCCCTTGCGATACGCCACGTATTCGACCTGATCATCGGCCGGCGCGAATCGCAGCGGCGCGGATTGCTCGGCCAGTTTTGTAAGCAATGGCCGAAGCGCTGCGGCGCCCTCGTACACCAAGTCGCCGAGGTAGACGTAGACCGCGCCTTTGCCGAAAGCCTTGCGGATGATGACGGGCCGATCGCCGGCGGACGCGGCTGACTCCCAGCCGGCGCCCTTGAAGCCGTAGACCTTGCCGTAACCGTCAACCGTCGCCGCGCTACGTGCGTTCAACCTCCAGGCCAAAAGCCCGCGAGAAGCTCTCCTGATTGATGCGGAAATGCTGAGCGCCGATGACGACGTGTACGCCCGCCTCGGCCGCGGCGGTGAGTTTCTGCTCGATCTCGCCGCGGACGGTCCCATGGCCCAGCATGGCCAGCAGGCCGAAAGTCTTGAGATGCTCGGCCGGCGCGGCGTTGGCGTAGACGAAATCGACAGGGCCGTAGGGCGTGCCGGTAAGCAGGCGCGCAATCCGTGCGTTGAAAGCGTCGCCGTATTGCGGGTAGAAGACATCGACCAGGTCGTAGCCCTTCATCTCGGGCACGCTGTCGATGAGCCAGCCGCCGTGGCCGGTCGTGTTGAAGTTCCACTGATTGCGGCTCTCCGGCCACCAAGGGCGGACCTTGGCGAAGGCCGCATCCGTCGTGAGCTTCTTCGTCGCGTGGTCGTAATCAAAGATGCGCAGGAACGTGTCGAGATGGCCGAAGGGGTTGTAGGGAACGATCCATTTGTCGCCGATACCCCAGAGCACGCCGATGGGGACGATGCTCTTGCCGCGCGCGGGATGCACCATGGCAAACCGCAGCGCCTGCACATACGGCACAACACACTCGTGAACGACCTCGCGCTCGAAACACGGCAGGTTCTCGGCCTCCGATCCGATCCACGATCCGCCGCTCATGTAATAGAGCAGGCAGGCCTGAAGCTTGAAGTCGATGCTCGGATAGGGGTAGTGGGTCTGCTCCCAGTAGAAGCCGAAGGGCTTGCCGAATGTCCGGCCGGCGCCGCGCGACATCGACATCATGATGTTGTGCTGCGGCGTCTCCTCGTTCTTGAGCACCAGCACGTCGTGCCCGCGCTCGTATTCGTGCGCGCTGCTCAGCGATGGCGACCATGGCTCGAAGATCGACGTCACGCGATCAGGCTTTCCCGTGGCGCGTTTGGCATCGTTGAGCACCCTGGCTTGATTGGCCATGCTCGCCTTGTGCGCCTGCTCGTTCTGAGGCGCACCCACGCCGTACTCGCCGCCGAACCAGTGGGCCTCCAGGCCCGCATCGAGGACGGCTTTCGTGCCGGCGATGTCCTTCATCGAGCACAGCGCGCCGCGGATGTAGCCGTTGGCCTTGGCCATCGCCAGGTCGGGCTTGTTGGCCAGGATGTTGCAGCCGCCGTAGGTCATCATGAATTGGTGATACTTTCCCTTGGCGGGTTCCTCGAACACGAACGGCGAGAGCCAGAGGTCATCGACGGGGTAGCCGGGCTTGAAGTTGGGCTTCCACTCCTGGCGGTACTTGGCAAATGGCACGCCGCGATTGCCCCAGAAATCCCAATCGGCCGGGAAAAGGCCGAAGGCGAATCGCTCGAGTTTGTCGGCCGGCGAGGGCTCCTTCTCCGCCGCCGCGCCTTTCAGATCGACCTTCGTCCCCACCTCGCCGGAGTAGGTGACGAAGAACATGCGGAACGCCACGCCCTTGACCTCGGGCGTGTACTGCTTGTCCACAACGAAATCGAGGATCAGGTCCTCGGCCTCCTCCAGAGAGAAGGGGACCATGATCCGCTGCTGCTGCACGGGATGTTTCTTGCTGTCCCAGATACGCCGGCCGTTGGCCAGGATGTAGCTGGGGTGATAATCCTTGAGAAGCTGATCGCAGCGCAGCGACAACACAAAACTCCGCAGCGCCTTGGGCTTGGGCGCTTCCTTATACCGCCGCACGCGGGCGCGGATGCCGTAGACCTTGCCGCCATCTTCCATGACGAAGTCCAGCGCCTGGTTGTAGTAGTGGAACGGCTTCTCGTAGAAGAACTCCATGTCCTCCGAGCTGTTGCCGTTGCACGTGCCGCCGATGAAGGAAATGGAGGGGAATCGGCCGGCGTACCAGTTGACGTACTCGGAGGTGTTCAGGCCCTGCTGCTTGAGCTTGGCGAAGAACTCGGCCTCGGTTTTCGGGCCGGCGGGGTCAATCTCGACGGTCTTGTTCCAGGCGGGAGGCTTTTCCTGCGCGGCCGCAATGCGAGCCAGCGCCACACACACGAGAGCGATCGAAGTGATTCGCGAGGACATAAAGTGGAACCCTGGTTAGCGACCCGTCGGCGGCGCAGACGCTCGCTGGCCGCCCGATGTGATACCACGAGGTTCAGGTGATGTGGCGATGGGTTCGTTTCGCAGGGGAAAGTGCGCGGGAGAGGGAGTCGGATCTGCAAGCTCTGGCGCGGCGGGAGGTTGTGGGTTTGGGGCGGGGGGATCGGTGGGTTCGCTCCGCTCACCTTCACCACGGAGGCACGGAGACACGGGGGAAGGGCATGGGGTTCCGGGTTCAGGGCTGGGGGTTCGAGATTGGAGATTGGAGAATTCAGATCGAAGGGCGGGGATTTCGGAGTCGGCGGTGAGGATTGGGTTGGGGAGGATCATTTCATCACTCTGACGGCGGGAGGCCCGAGGGAGGTTTGCCATAAGTGGTCTGGAGTTGAGGGTTTACAGATCTGATTGCATCGACGCATTTAGATTCGTCCTGGAAAAAGCGGGCACGAACTGACCCCGGGGCGCGCACAAAGCGGCCCTAAAGCGGCCCCGATCTGGCCCTGCGGCGGCACGAAGGGGCGCTGAAGCGGCCCCGATTGGCGGGAGCGGGGCTGGATGCCCGGACAACGCTGTTGGACAATCACTTGGCCGAGTGGGTGAAGCTGGCCGGCGATGCGTTGCGTCGACTGGACCCAACGACCGGGGTGAAGGATGGAGGGCAGACAGACCATTGGGAGCAAATCGCCAGCACATCGGCGGCGGGCATGGTCTCCGGCAGCGACGACAAGTTCGACCCATATCGCGAGCTGGCGGACCATGCCAGCCACCTAAACCGTATTCGTCGCGCGAGGCTGTTCTCGCGACCGTTCTATGAACTCATGTCCGGCGCCTTCCGCCAACCGGCCTCATCCGTCGCGAACCCTCCGCGAACCATTCCGCCCTCGCCGCGTCTATTTTTCGCCTGGCCGTAACTTCACGCCGATATGTGCGTACAGTATAGTGACGTTTTCCGTGGCATCCGCAGGTTCAACATAACATGAGCAAACCCATTCACCGACGTTATCTGCCGCTTCTGGTTGCCTTCACCATGTTGCTGGGGCTGCGCCAAGCCAGCGCCCAACTCGGCGATCAGCTCGCGGCCGCCGAACAACTCAAAAGCAAGGCGCTGGAGGCCGTTCGCGCCGGCAAGTTCGACCTCACCAACGACTATCTCGCGCAGGCCGCCGCGATTTCCAAGGACCCGGTGCTGGCCAAGATGGCCACCTGGGCCAAGCAGTTCGAGCAGCAGCGGCAGGTCTGCCTCAGCGAGCGACACCAGGAGCTCGACAAGACCATCGCCAACGCCAGGCTCCTGCTCTCGCGCCACATGGTGGATTACGCCATCGAGCAGGCGGCCGAGGCGTGCTCGCTGGCCGCGGACAAGGATGCGTTCCGCCGCGAGCCATGGGTGGCCGAGCTCCTGGCCGATTCCAAGAAGCTGGCCGCCGAATTCGAGAAGAACGAGCAGTGGCTCAAGGCGCTGCGGATTTATTCGCGCCTGAGCGCCATCGAGCAGGAGATTCCGGATTGGAAGGAAAAGCTCAAGACCGCCACCCGCCGGGTCCGCCTGTTGGCGTTGTATACGCCCGACGAGCTGAAGCACATCCAGGAAACCGAGGTCAAGGAGCCGCGATGAGGCCGAGCGCATCATCCACCCCACGACCCACCCGACGACCAAGCCCGCCGTTGACGAGGAGGCCGAAAACCAGAACAAGATCAAGTGGGAAGACGCCCTGCGCGGCGTGAAGATGGACATGCTCCGCCAGTCGCTGGCCAACACCCACGAGAACTATTTCCGCAAGGTGAACTTCCAGACGATGATGGCCGCCGGGCTCAACAGCCTGCGCATCGTGGTGACGACGCCCGCGCTGCGGCAGACGTTTGGGGGCCTTGGCGACCGCGCCAAGCGCAACCAGTTCCTCGGCACGATCGACGCCGAGATCGCCAAACTTCAGAAGGTCGGCGACGCGAAGGATTCGCTGGACATCCTCGATGACCTCGTGGTGGCCAATCGCTCGACTGTCGATCTGCCCGAGCAGGTGCTCGTGGCCGAATTCGCCGATGGCGCCTTCGGCGCGCTCGATCCGTTCAGCAGCATCATCTGGCCGACCGACTGGGAAGAGTTCCAGAAGACCACCAAGGGCGAGTTCTCGGGCGTGGGCATCCAGATCCAGGTCGATGACTCCGGCAATCTGAAGGTCGTCAGCCCCCTGGAAGACAGCCCGGCCTATCGCGCCGGCATCAAGCCCGATTACATCATCAGCCACATCAACGGCAAGTCGGCCCACTGGATCAGCACCAATCAGGCCGTCAAGCTCATCACCGGCCCGCCCGGCACGACCGTTCGCCTGACCATCAAGGACACCAAGGCCAACTCGCGCGACTACATCCTCACCCGCGAAACCATCAAGGTCGCCAGCGTCAAGGGCTGGCTGCACAAGCCCGGCGGCGGCTGGGATTACTTCATCGACTCCGAGCAGCAGATTGGCTACGTACGCCTGACCAACTTCAGCAAGACCACCGCCAACGACCTGCGCGACGCCCTGGCACAGATGAACGACCACGGCGTGCGCGGCATCATCCTCGACCTGCGCTACAACCCCGGCGGCCTGCTCAACTCGGCCACCGAGATCGTCGACCGCTTCGTCGCCAACAAGCTGGATGACAAGGGCCGCGCGATGAAGATCGTCTCCACCCGGCCCGAACGCCCCGACTCCATCCACAAGGAAAGCGGCATCTATCCGCAGCTTCCTCCGGCCGAGAAGATCAAGACGCCGCTGGTGGTCCTGGTCAACCAGTATTCCGCCAGCGCCAGCGAGATCGTCTCGGGCGCGCTCAAGGATTTCCACCGGGGCCTCATTGTCGGCGACCGCACCTTCGGCAAGGGCAGCGTGCAGATGCTCTATCCGTTGACCCAGGTCCTGGGCGAGGAGACCAAGGCCGTCCTCAAGCTCACGACCAGCCACTACTACCTGCCCAACGGCAAGTGCATCCACCGTGAGGAAGACTCCAAGGAGTGGGGCGTCGAGCCGGATGTCTCCATCGAGCTCACCCCCGAACAGATGCGCACCGCGCTGGCCGCCCGGCAGGAGAGCGACATCCTGCGCGACGCCGGCGACAACGCGCCCAAGCCCGAACAAGTACAGCCCGTCAAAGCGAAGAAAGACCCCCTCCAGTCCGACCCGCAGCTTTCGGCCGCGCTGCTGCTGCTGAGGCTCCAGGTGGCCGGGACCTGATCGTGCCGCCAGTGCCCTCACTGGCGGTCTGCAATGGCGCCATGCCCACCCACGAACGCCGTCTGTTGAAGCTGGAAAGCCTTCGCGGCATGGCGGCCATCTACGTCGCCATCTCGCATTTCGTCCAATATCGCTACTTCGCCTGCTGGTGGGCCTGGCCGCTCCGCTTTGGCCAGGAAGCCGTCATCCTGTTCTTTGTCCTCTCCGGCTTCGTCATCTACTATTCCACTTTCGCCGATCGGGCCAATCCCACATTCCGCGACTACTTCATCAAGCGCGCCCGCCGGATCTATCCGCTGTTTCTCATCGCGATGGCTGTGGCGTATGCATCCGAGTGCATGGTGCAACACCGCTGGCTGCCGGTCACCGGCCGCGTTCTGCTGGCCAATCTCTTCATGCTTCAGGACTGGCAGGGCATCAAGGCCGGTGTGTGGTTCCCGTCGTTCTACAATCCGCCGCTCTGGTCTCTCTCCTATGAGTGGTGGTTCTACATGATGTTCTTCCCCATCCAGAGGTGCATCGCGCCCGCCGGGCAGAAATACCTCGTCGCGGGTCTGTCCATCGCCGCGACGCTCGCGTATCAGATCGCCCCAAATCAGATCTCGCTGTTCCTCTCCTATTTCGTCATCTGGTGGGCCGGCGTGGAGATGGCGCGGCAGTATGACCGGAGCGGCACGGTGACGTTCGGCGCACAGCGCCCCATGCTGGCCATCCTCGCCATCGTCAGCGTGCTCTGGCTGACGCCCATGCCTCGCGTCTTTCATTGGGAGCCCGCGGCATGGACCTATCCCATCAAACAGAGCCGGCACTTTGTTTCGTCGCTGCTGATCGTGGGCGCCGGCCTGCTCTGGCAGCGCGTCGGCTGGGCCGGCTTTCGCTGGACGCTCGCTCCCTTTCGCTATGTTGCGCCGATCTCCTATGCCATCTATATCTTCCACGCCCCGCTGATCCGCGCCATCCATGGCATCATCCCCCGCAATCGCCCGGCCGTGATCATCCTCCTGTGTGCGACGATCCCGCTGCTCTGGTCCTGCCTGATGGAAGGTATCCTGCAGAAACTCATCAACCGATGGACATCGCCGCTGCTTATCCGGCGGCCGCCGGAGCAGGTTCCCAGTGCGATCGTCCAGCCTCATCGATGCAGTTGCCATCGGCCTCGAACTCGCTCTAATCTCACGGCATGCGATCATGTGACTCGGAGACCGGGTTAATTGCCTGGCTGATGAACGGCGACCCCGCCATCCGCTGGCAGGCGCAGCGGGACCTGCTCGATAAGCCGGAATCAGTCTGGCGGAAAGAACAACGCCGCAGCGAGCGAGAGGGGTGGGTCCGACGGCTGCTGGACCTGCAGGCCCGCGATGGCGCCTGGGGCGAGGGGATCTACACGCCAAAATGGACCAGCACGACCTACACGCTCCTGCAACTGCGCGAGATGGGCCTGGCCGGGGAATGCGCTGCCGGCGCGGCGGGAGCGAGCGCCATTCTCGCTCAACTGAGAGACCCGCTCCCTGCCATCGACACCTGCGTCACCGGCATGTGGCTCGCGCTCGGAGCGTACTTCGGCCTGCAAGACCCAAAGCTCCAACTTCTGGCCACACGAATCCTCGACGAGCAAATGCCCGACGGCGGCTGGAACTGCCGCAAGAACCGCGGAGCCACGCACTCCTCGGTACACACGACGCTCAACGTGCTGGACGGGGTTCGCGAGGCGCTGGCAAGGGGAATCGGACCGGCCGCGAAGCTCCGGGCGGCCGAGGCGCGGGCCATCGAGTTCCTCCTGGTCCACAGCCTCTACAAATCGCACCGCACGGGCAACGTGATGAACAGGCAATTCACTCAGTTCTCCTTCCCGACGCGGTGGCACTACGACGTGCTGCGGGGGCTGGATTATCTGCGGACGATGCCGGCAATCCGCGACGCGCGAATCGCCGATGCATTTGGGCTGGTCGAATCGCGCCGCCGGGGCGATGGGACCTGGGCGATGCAGAATCGGCACCGCGGCAAGGAGCACTTCGACATGGAGCCCGGCCGATCCGGCAGCCGGTGGATCACGCTCCGGGCGATGCGGTGCCTGAGGGCGCGGGGCGGGTGCTGAGGCCTGATGGAACGCTCGGGGCAAGGCAATGCAACCCTCCGTCGCTATAATGCCTGGCGAAGGGAAGACGCCAATGAAACACAAACGCCCCCGACAGTCACGGCCCGCTGCTCCTTTGGCCACCAGGCAGGCATCCCCTGCCGGGTTTGCCGACGTGCTCGCCCTGATCGAAGCCGCCCGCGCCGCGCCTTCGCGGCCGTGAATACGGCCCTGATTGACCTGTACTGGCAGATTGGCGAAACCGGGCGCACAATGGTCCGCGAACGAGCCGGATTGGCCCATCACCGCGAATGAACCTCTTCCGCCGGCTCGTTAGCGGACCCACGACTGAGTGTCAGCACAAAGCTCTTCACGCCCGCCTTGAGTTGATCCGCTCTGGCGGCGGCCTTGGCCGTGGGCTGGGTGGATGGCGCCTCGGCGGTGGCGACCGCTGCGGCCATCGCCAAAACGCAGACGGATGAAAAGCACTTCATCGACATCTCCCAGACGTTCCATCACAATAGCGGACCGTGCTTTGGACGCTTGAAGCTGCAAGAGGTTCCGCAGACAAGGCCGCTGCCTCCGAGTGTCGAGCGTGATATGGACCTGACCAGATTCACGGGACCGAGCGCCTTTGGGCCGGCGTATCAACACATGATGCTGCGGGATGCCCATGCTCCTGGCAGTGTTGACCGTGTGCTGGCGTCCAGCATGGTTCGCCTGAGCGAGGAGACGGCCGAATATCTGTACGATCCGTTCACGTCGTTGGGCCTGGGATATGATCGTGGAAACAGACCGCAGATCGAAGCCATCTTGGATTCGATCTTCCCGGGTGATTCCGGCCACGAGGAGCGTTTGGCCGCGATTGTCGAGTTCACGCGGGCACTGGGCGATCGCGCCGAAAAGGACCTTTGGAAGATGCGGCTTGGGGGAACGGAAGAAGAGATCATCGAAAGAGGATCGGACTGGTGCAGCGATGTCGCCAGGGTTGCCTGCATCCTGTGCCAGGTGGCCGGATTCCCCTGTCGCATCGTCAACTTGTTCGACCTCGACCACGCCTACAGTGGTCACGTGATTGTAGAAGCGCATCGTGCTGGGCGCTGGGGGGCATTGGACTCAAGCACCGGCGTCGCCTACCTGGCCTCCGATGGGCTATCGGCTTCCGTCTGGGACTTGATGCGCGATCCAGCATTAGTCGAGGTGCATCGGGAGAATCCGAGGGCGTTTTACTCAACGCCGGGGCAGTTTCGGGCCGCCGGGATTACCAACTATGCTGTGTGGGAGAAGCGGCATTACGACTACACCGTGACGGCAATCAACGACTACTACTTCTCCATTCTCTCCATGTCGGACAAGGGATGGCCGGGTGGCCTTCGATGGCTGCACGGAGAGGATGGAGAGATAGGCAAACAGCGGATCTGATCGCGACTTCTGAGCTCACATAAATGTACTTATCCCCTTTTCAGCGCCTCGTCCCGCTCATCGAACCGGACTCACCGGTTCTCCCGCATCCGGCTCTCGGAGAAGGATTTCATGCCGTCGCCCGCGTCGTCACTCGAACCGTCGCGGCTGCCGGCGCATGCCGTGGCGGATCGTGAGAATGCGAGCCGCGGGCGGATTCTCGTCCACGCGGTAGTAGACGATGTCCATGGCGTTACTCTTCCCCAAGCCACGACTGCATCATTTGCCGGGCCTGCTTCGCATCGTGTTCCTCCCCTCGCTCGATCTGCTCCTCGGCCTGGTCGATCGCTGCAAGCGTCTCCTCGTCCAACCCCATCGCCTCGATCTCATCAAGCGCCGCCAGGGCGGCATGCACGACCTCGTCTGCCGAGCCATAGGCGCCGCTCTTGAGCTTATCTTCCAGCCGCTTCTGCGTCTCGGCACTCAGCGTGATCGTCATGGGTCTGCTCCGTTGCAAAAGCATAGCATGCGCCGCGGCCGGCTGCCATCCGCCGCACGGCTGGATTACACCATCGGATCGACGCCCTTTTCTCAACCATTTTTCACCGGAAAGGCGAAGGGAAGGGGGTCAGAAAGAAAAGGACACCTTCTCTTCGCCCGCCACTGCCTTTGTAGCGGAGCAAGCCCAGGCTGCCATCGGCCGCAACCCCGGCCATGATCTGGCCGCCGCCGTCGATCAACACCGACCCGCAGCCCGCCACACGCTCGACGAAGGCTCCGCCCATGCTGCGCAATTGCACACGACGCCGCCCGCGCCTGCACGCGAAATGACCGCACAATGATCAGCACTGCCTGCCGCGAGCTTCGGCTCGGCCCCGCCACGCGGCGCTGCGCAGATCGATCTCCCCGCCCCGCCAAATCCCTCGCTTTCACGCGAAAACCGCCGCCACCGTTGCGCCATGTCTCGCCCGCGCCAACCCGATTTGCGCAACACCCGCGGATAGGTTGGACTAAACGGCTGTCGCCGTGGCGGGCGTGGGAGGGCCTCGCGTGGGGGAACAGGTAGGCTTATGGCAGAGGCCGGCGGACGGACGACACGGGGTTGTCCGCCGCCAGCTGTTCCTTACACAAGGAGTGTGCCATGAGCGGTAGCGTCAAGCAACAGTTGATCCGGGATTTGCAGTTGGCCGGCCTGGCCCAGGGGACCCAGCGGGCGTACCTGCGCCTCGTCGTGCAGTTCGTGAGGCGCACGCGGACGCGCCCGCCCCGACGATTTCCCCATCGCCACCCCCTCGCCCCTCCCTTTGTCGCTTCGTCGCTTCGTCGCTTCCACGGAACGAACCCATCGATCCCTCCACCCCAGACCCACAACCTCCCGCCGCTCCAGACCTTGCAGATTCCACTCCCTCTCCCGCGCACTCTCCCCTGCGAAACGAACCCAATTCCATCCCGCCCGCCGCCGTGGCACTTGCCAGCCGCGCATCTCCCGTTACCATTCGCCTTCACCTTTTCAGGAGAGATCAATGAAACGTCGTATGCTGTCCGTGGCGCTGATCGTCTTGGCGTGGGCGATTCCCGTTCTGGCGGCCGAGAATGGCTTGCAGAAAGGCGACATCGTCGCCGTTGCGGGCGATTCCATCACCGAGCAGAGGATGTACAGCGTCTTCATCGAGGAATACCTGCTCATGTGCCAGCCGGCCGGCGAGATTCGCACGATGCAGTTCGGCTGGGGTGGCGAGACCGCCGGCGGGTTCCTCGGCCGGATGGCCAACGACTGCCTGTGGCTCAAGCCCACCGTCGCCACGACCTGCTACGGCATGAACGACGGCGGCTACAAGCCCATGGAACAGGGCACGGCCGACCGCTATCGCCAGGCCACGGCCGCCATCGTCGCGAATTTCAAGAAGGCCGGCGTGCGCCTGATCATCGTCGGCTCGCCCGGATGCGTTGACGCCGACACGTTCCACAGAAGCCCCGAAGCGGCCACCATGTACAACAAGACGCTCTGCGGCCTGCGCGACATCGCGCGCGAAGTCGCCCAGAAGGAAGGCGTCACGTTCGCCAACGTGATCGACCCGATGATCGACGCCATGACCAAGGCCAAGGCCAAATATGGCAATGGATATCCCGTGGCCGGCGGCGATGGCGTACATCCCGGGTCCAACGGGCACCTGATCATGGCCTACGCATTCCTCAAGGCCATGGGCTGCGACGGCGACCTGGGCACGATCACGTTCGATGCGTCGGCCGGCAAAGCCGAGGCAAGCGGCGGGCACAAAGTCGTCTCAGCTCAGAACGGCGCCATCGAGATCGAAAGCTCGCGATATCCGTTCTGCTTCTTCGGCGAGCCCAAGGATTCAAACGCCACGACGGGAATCATCGAGTTCTTCCCGTTCAATCAGGACCTCAACCGCCTCAAGCTCGTCGTCACTGGCGCGACCGGCAACGTGAAGGTCACATGGGGAAAGGCCGAAAAGACGTTCCCGGCCGCCGACCTGGCCAAGGGCATCAACCTCGCGGCCGAGTTCATCGACAATCCGTTCTGCGACCAGTGGAAGAAGGTCGATTCGGCCATTCGCGCCAAGGAGAACTTCGAGACCAAGCTGCACAAGCAGATCCTTCACGAGATGGCATCCTCGCTGAAGCAGGACCTGCCCGAAGAGAAGGAAGCGATCGACCGCATCGTGGCCGCGGCGGAGAAGAAGCAGAAGACCCTGTCCGACAACGTCGCCGCGCTGATCACGCCGGTGAAACATAGCATCAGAATCAGTCAGTAGTCAGTTGTCCGTGGTCAGTGGTTGGGTCCGTAGTCCGTTGGTCAGTGGCGGTGCCGATCGCACTCTCGACGCAACTGACCAGCGGACCAATGACCCGTCCACGGACAACGGACCACTGACAACTGACAAGGAACCCATGCAAACCATCCCCGCCCAACTCGCTGCGATCTTCCGAAGCGCCGTCAAAGACGCCTTCGCCATCGACGCCGACCCCGTCATCGTGCCGTCGGGCAATGAGAAATTCGGCGACTATCAGTGCAACGCCGCCATGGGATTGGCCAAGACCCTCGCGGCGGCCGGGCAGAAGACCAATCCGCGCCGGTGGCGGAGAAGATCGCGAGCAAGCTGCAACTGGGCGGCATCGGCCAGGTCAGCATCGCTGGCCCGGGGTTCATCAATGTAAAGCTCTCGCCGCAATGGCTGGCGGCGCAGCTCGCGGCGATTCGAGGCGATCCGCGCGTGGGAATCGAGAAGGTGGCCAATCCCCAGCACGTGGTGATCGACTATTCCGGGCCGAACGTCGCGAAGGAAATGCACATCGGGCACCTGCGCCGACCAACATCGGCGACGCCATCGCGCGGGCCGTCGAGTTCCAGGGCCACGGCGTCATCCGGCAGAACCACGTCGGCGACTGGGGCACGCAATTTGGGATGCTCATCACGCACCTGAAACAATCCGGCGCCAGTGGCACATCCCAGTTGAGCGATCTGGAGAACTTCTACCGGGCGGCCAAGAAACGCTTCGACGAGGAGCCCGCGTTCGCCAACGAGGCGCGACAGGCCGTCGTGCGCCTGCAGGGCGGCGGCGCGGAGGAGTTGGCCCTTTGGCGGCGCATCGTCGAGGAGAGCCGCCGGCATTATGCGGCGATCTACCGCCGCATGGATATCCGAATGTCGCCGGCCGACGAGCGCGGCGAATCGTTCTACAACCCGATGCTCGCCGATGTCGTGCGCGAGCTGCGCGACAAGGGCGTGGCCGTCGAGAGCGAAGGCGCGATCGTCGTCTTTGTCGAAGGCTTCGAGGCCCCGCTCATCATCCAGAAACGCGACGGCGGCTTCGGCTATGGCACCACCGACCTGGCGGCCGTGCGGTTCCGCTCGCGCGAGCTCAAGGCGCAGCGGATCATCTACGTCACCGACGCGCGGCAGATCCAGCATTTCGCCCAGTTCTTCTCGGCCGCGCGGTGCCGGTTGGGTCGATGGCGTGCAGCTCGATCATGTGACATTCGGCACGATTTTCGGCCCGGATGGCAAGCCCTTCAAGACCAAGGAAGGCGAGAGCGTGAAGCTCAAGGACGTGCTCGACGAGGCCGAGCAGCGGGCTTTCGCGCTGGTGACCGAGAAGAACGGCGAGCTGCCCGAGTCACAGCGCCGCGCCATTGCGCACTCCGTCGGCGTGGCGCGATCAAGTATTTCGACCTGGCGCGAGACCGCACCGGCGACTATACGTTCATCTGGGAGAAGATGCTCGCCATGGACGGCAATACCGCGCCGTACATGCAATACGCCTACGCGCGGATACGCTCGATTTTCCGCAAGGCCCCGGCCAGCGCAGGCGCCTCGCCCGATATCGTCCTCAACTCGCCCTTCGAGCAGGCCCTGGCGAAACAGATCCTGCGCCTCGGCGAAGTCCTCGAAGTGGTCGGCCGCGAGCTGCGCCCCCACCACCTGTGCAACTATCTCTACGATCTGGCCACCCGGTTCAGTGGCTTCTACGAGAATTGCCCGGTCATCCAGAGCGCCGAGCCGCTCCGCTCCAGCCGACTTGCGCTGTGCGACCTGACCGCCAACGCCATCGCCCTGGGCCTTGACCTTCTCGGCATCGAACACCCCGAGCAGATGTGATCCGTTAACCGGCTCGCTTGCGAGCCGCTTCGCGCGCACGAGCGAGTCAGAACCCTTCGCCTCTCGTCTCGTATTTCGGCGGCACGGCCCAGTGCAGCTTCTCCGTCAGCCCGCGCAGCCGCGGCGCGTCGGGGTTCTCGATCAGCAGCAACTGATGAGGACTGCGCCGCACGACGACTGTGTCGCCCGCGGCGAGTTTGGTGCTCGCCTGGCCGTCGCAATAGAGCGTCGTGCCGGGGTTCACGTGCGATGTTACGATCAGCGCGGTGCTGGTGCCCGCGATCACCACCGGCCGGAACGACAGGCTGTGCGGGCAGATCGGTGTGACGCAGATGGCATCGGCGCCGGGCAGCATGATCGGCCCGCCGGCCGAGATGTTGTAGGCCGTGGATCCGCTGGGCGTGGCGATGATCACGCCATCGGCCAGGAACTTCACGCCCGCCTGCCCGTCGATCCACAGTTCCATCTCGATGACGTGGAACGGCGAGCCGGCCGTGATCACCGCATCGTTCAGCGCCGTCGCCGAGAATCGCCGCCGGGCGGCCACGTTGTCCGGATCGCTCACCCGGCACGCGACGTCAGCCGGCACCACCGACGCTTCGAGCATGTGTCGGCGGCTGATGGGCAGCTTGCCATCGAAAAGCTGGCGCAGATGGCTGTCGAGTTCATCGGGGGTGAAACTGGCCAGAAAACCGAGCCGGCCGAAATTCACGCCCATCACGGGAATCTGCTTCCCGCATAGCCGGCGTGCCACGGAGAGCAGCGTGCCGTCGCCGCCGAGAGCCAGCAGAGCATCGGCGTCGATCTGTGACAGATCGGTCTGGCGATTGGTGTTGACGCCGACAATCTGGGCTTGGGCGGGAAGGTCGTGCACGAGCCGGTCGAGGGCCGGGGCAACCAAGGGCTTGGTGGCATTGGCGACAATGAAAAGCCGCATGGGATGATTCTCCGCCGCCCGCGGGCAATTCGCAAACGAACGGGCCGCCGCGAAGGCGGCCGGGAAAACGACGGCACAAGGCCGGTACTGCTTATGGCTGCTTCTTTTCAGACCTGACCAGGTTCGCAGCCGACCCTTGCATCGCACCCGGCCGCCATCGCGACGGCCCATATTGGGCTGATTCTTACACGGCAGGGCGAGATTTTCCAGTAGCTGGCGAGTTTTTGCCGATACGCGAATTCGCGGATGCGCGGACAGGCGCAGATCGGCAGATAGCCGGGATAGCCGGAGGCTTGCCAGCGTGGCCGCGCTCGCTACAATAGGACCATCCCGGAGAGGTGGCCGAGTGGCTGAAGGCGACGGTTTGCTAAACCGTTCCAAGCCCGCCCGGAAAAACGACGTAAGCCCCGTAGAAATCCCACTTACAACGAAATCCGCTGATGACGCCGAAGCCCACTTGGCGTCTTGCTTGGCGCTTCTCTACCGTGAATCACAAGACTTCGCGAAAGTGGCCGATGCGTGGCGCAAGCTGCCCGCCGCGATCCGGGCGGGCATCGTGGCCATGGTCCAAGCCACCAACGCCCATGCGTCTCCAATCACTGAGAAGCGGCTATGAACAATTCACCGTCACCAACGGCACCTAACGGTAGAGGTCCAAGAGGGCGGTTCGGCCCCGGCAACAAGTGCGCCAAGGGCAATCCTCTCGCCAAGCGCGTTGCCCGGCTGCGATCGGCGCTGTTCACGGCCGTAAAGCCGGCCGACCTGCGCGATGTCGTGGCGGCCCTGCTGGCGGCGGCCAAGGGCGGCGACGTGGCGGCGGCCAGGGAACTGCTGCAAAGACTGGTGGGACCGCCGGTGGAGTTGGACCTTCTCGAACGTATTGAGTCGCTTGAGCAGACCTTCAGAACCGGCCACGCCGGAAGGATCGAACATGGGCGAGCTGAAGACCAGATTGACTCGGATTGAGCGTGCCGTGGAAAAGAAGCCCTGCGCGGTCTGTGCCGGCAGATCGATAGTCGCCAAGGACCATGCGGAGGCGACGGAACTGGCCCGGCCCTGCCCGGCATGTGGCGGCGTGCCCGATATGATCCTGATCGATGACGTGACTGAGAGGTGCAGGGCGGAAGTCGCGAAGGCGGCGGCACTGGACGCTGGCGGCAAGGCTCTCGGTTGACCGGGGGAGCAGCGAGGGGCAGAATGGTGCCGATGGCACAGCAACCACGCCAGACACCGGACGAGGAAGAGCCAGACGAGATCGTGATTCTGGTGCCGATGCCGGGCATCGAGATCGAGGGCATCGACCCGGCGCTGTCGCCGATGCAGAAGCGGGAGGCGCTGGCGCGGCTGCGAGACATGCCCGGAAACAGAAGACACCACTTCAACAGCGGATGGAGGGTCGAGGCAAGTGAGGTCGGTGCAACGGCCAGCAGCCAGCCCGGCCCACCTTCAGAAGCTATTTCAGTGTGACTCACCCGGCGCTAGTCCCGTCATGATGCGTCTCGCTGGCCTTCAGGTTCGTGGCTTGGCTGGCCCGGAGTCGTATCGGCGGCCCGCTTTCTTGCAGAGAACAACTCCCGCTGGCGTTTCAACTGCTCCCGGAGAAGCCATTCCCTCTTTTCCCAGGGCGAGAGATGCTCCGGCATGCCCACGATCTTCAGGCCCGGGCCGGGCAGCAGTATCAGGTGAGGTCCTGGCATCGGCATTATTCTGCGCTCCACCCGATCCAGGGTCAACCGGGATCACGACCGCGGCGAGCTGCATTGCCCACCGGCGCGGCACATCAACCGGCCCAAGCTACGGTGACTTCCGAGGGTTCTTATCGTCTGTCTGGCCGAAGCGGGTGCCATCGGGCAGAAATACCTCGCCGGTGCGAGTATCGAGAATCAGGCCGCGCGTTCCCATGTGGTAGCGGTTTGGTGTGGGGCGGAACACCTCCCAGCCCAGCAGCCCAAGATTCAGTGCGCCCAGCAGGATGAGTCCGAACCAGAGCCAGAAGATGGTGCGCTGGTGGGTTTCAATGATGGCCTGATGCACGGCTTGCGGGAGTTCCTCTCCGCCAAGTTCCTTCAGCTTGCTCTCGACCTCAGTGGACAACGGGCTGGCCATGGGTTTCTCCTATTGGTTGACCGAGTTCGGGCGCACACGATCCGCCGGACTATCAGCGCCGGTATCTGTGGGGCGGCGGGGAAGGTGCCGGGGGGCGGCCACTGCCTGATGAGCTGGCCTTGAACAGCCATATCACCAGGATGACAACGGCGACGACGATAAGGCCGACAATCCAGGAGTAGTCCGGGGCTGGCTTGAAGCGCGGCGAGCCGGGGGACAAGCTGACTGCCGTTGCCCGCGGGTCAAGAAATACGTGAATGGTGTGCCCGCCAACCTTCAACTCACGCCGGAAGCCCTGCAGCGCGTTGTCGGTCATCGCGGCCCGCAAGAGGATGGTCACCCTGAGCGTGAACGGCATCCACCGCTTGTTCCCTGTCTCTCAAGAGGAAGTGGTTCAGCAATTGCTGCATCACCTGTGCGTCCCCATCGGCAAGCCATTGGAAGCGCCGTTGCATCGGCTCCGGGATGGTGTGCCCGTTGACGGTTTCCATCATGTGCTTCTTCGACCACGGCGCTGACCGCTTCGGGCTTCGCGTTCCTTCCGAACGAGACGGAATGCTGTGACTGCGGGGCGTGCTTCGCCCACAGCGTTTCGACCATTGCGTACTTACGTCCCAGCGGCATGTAGCGGGGCAGCAGCTTGAACAGCCGGGAGGCCACAAGCCCGCTCATTCTGCCGTGTGCCGGATCGCCATGCCGGGATCGTCTGTTCAGCGTACTCCCGCGTTTCCCTGCCGTGCGCCAGCTCGTACTCATCAAGGATCGTGCGAAGCTCGGCGGGCGACAAGCCGAAGAAATATGCTTTCACGTCTTTGTCGGTGCCCCCAAGCTGACGGCTCAACTCCGCAGCTTCCCGAATGTGCTGTCGTGCGCGTTCGTACCCGATGTCACGACTTCGATAGCGGCCGCCGTAGCGTCTCATTTCAGCCCCCGCGCCATAGCGCCCTCCGTAGACGTGTGAACAGGCCGGGCGGCACGCCGAACCGCGCATCCAAGGTGATCGCCGCTGAATCCGTCACAATCTGGCGTGAAGCCCGGAACTGCCCGCTCGCCGCTGACACCCCGCGCCCGGCCTGAATCAGAGCATCCAGCGGCCCCCGCACTTCTGCGATCACCGATTCCGTCTCGTCGGGAGATACCCCCGCCGTCGCGCATCGCTCCCGCAATGCGGCGAGGATTGACGTGGTCTCGCTGCTGCCATCGAGGATGATCGTCTTGCGGAACATGGCAAATCAGTGCCTGAGAGCGGCAACCAGCACGATGACCACGGCCGCGATGATCGCCAGCAAGATCCACAGCTTAGCGTTGTCGCCGAATCCTTGCTGTGAGCGTGACAGCTTTCCTGAGCGGGCCGCATCAGTATTGCCGAAGATCATCTCGGTGCGCCCAAGGCTGTCGTCCTTGGTGTTGGTGATCGTCACGGCGGCATTCTGGGCGGTGGTGTCGCCCACTGCTTTGGTATACGTGTTGATCTGGACGGCCGTCACCGTTAGGTCTTGTTTCAGCCGTTGCGCACGATCATCACGATCGATGGCTCGCTGGTGCGCCTCAACTTCGAGTGCATCCTGTTCGCGCTGGGCCAGGTTGGTAACGTCCAGGGTGTCTTGCTGGCCGAGTTGGATCGTCCGCACGGGCTGACCACGCACCACGGGCGGTGCCGGCGGCGGCCGTCTCACGATGTCCCGGTTGTTGTCTTGCTGGTTCATGGAAGGGCCTCCGAAAGCGGCACATCGCCGCGCATGCAAATCCACACTGTGAAGTATGCTTCACAGACAGGGCTTCGTCAATAACTAACCTGCAAGCGTGCTGGGCGACGAACTGCGCACAATCAGGCTGGCCGCGGGCTTGAGTCAGGAGCAACTGGCTGCAAGGGCGAAGCTTACGCGGGAATACGTCAGCCACATCGAACGCGGCGTATACAAGCCCACCGTGGAAGTCTTCATGCGGCTGTGCGCCGCCATGGACACGAAGGGCTGGAAGGTGCTTCGGCGGGTGGAAGACGGAGCCTGACGCGCATCCGATCGGTGCGATCGCTGTCGCAGAAGCGGTCGCCATAGGCAGCGCCCGCCGCAATCCAAGTCGCGGGCGCAATCCGGCATTTCGGTTGACCAGGGTGAGACAGGAGCGCAGAATGAGGGTGATGGCACAGGGCAGGCACATCTTGAGACTGTAGCACCAACACCGCCGATTGTCCCCGTCATCCGCTGCCCGCTCGTTCCAGCGTGAGTGCGGCGATGGTGTGTTGACGGTCTTGGCTTTGCTCGTCACGTTGCATGTCCAACGCGATTCGCCCACGCACGTGCGGCAGCGTGCGCACGCAGTAGATGGTCTTCTGCATCTTCCGGTGCCGACGGTTGCCCCGCTCCACCGCGTTGCTGGTGGAGGGCAGCAGTTTGTCGTCCAAGAACGTCAAGGCCTTCTCCAGATTCGGCGAGAAGAGCGGCTGCAAGGACCGCCCCACCCACTGGAACCGGCGAACACGGCGCCGCAGTTCCGCCAGCTTGGCCAAGGCCCTGGCGCTGCGGCAACGGCGGTCAAACAGTCCGTAGACGGTGTTCATGATCGTTCGCAGGACGCGTAACTGCGGGAAACCGCGGGTGATCTTCGCGAACGTCTTCCACTCCTCTTCGCTCAGGTGCTTCTGCACGAACAGGTGCCGGTGGTCAAACAACTGGCCGATCTGCTTGTGAATCCGCTTCGCCCGACGGGCCGCCGACCGCCGCGCTGGCGACGGCCGGCCCCGGCCCAGCTTGGGCAGCTTGGCCTTCAGTTCCTTGCGGACCTTGGCCACAGCGCGGAGCACCGCCTTGGTGATGTCCTTGAGCACATGAAACTGGCAGACTTGGTGGACCGCCGCCGGGAATACCTCGGCAATGGGCTGGGGATACAACGCCGAGCCATCGGTCGTGATTCCCTGGACCGCCAAGCCCCGCTCCTCCAGCTTGAGCTTGAAATGGGTGAAGAACTCGCGGATATCATCCTGGGTGGGATCCCGGTCCAGCACCTTGACGGCCAGGCGTTTGAACGTGCGGTTGTCCACGATGGACAGCACGCAGAACGGCCCATCGTACAACTCGTCGGCCGCAAGGTAGCCGGAGAATCCCTCCAGGGCCCAGTCCCAATACGGGCCGTCCATATGCGCTTCACCTTTTTTTTCCCGCCGCCTCGACCCAGTTCTGGATGGTGGCGAAGGGGACGAAGACACGCTGGTCCCGCCATAAATGCCAACACGCCACGCGGTAGGGCAGGCCGTCCTCAACCACCGCCCGCACCGCCGCGGCCACCACGCGATGGGTGTAACGGCTGCCCGGCAGGGCCAAGTCGCTTAGGTCCACCGTGAACCAGCACTTGCAGCGGCAGCAATAGTGCTGGGAATGCTCGACTTCCAGATCAATGGGCCGCCCGGTTCGGGCATCCCCCAAGTCATGCAGGATGCGTCGGTAGACGTGCCGGCGTGTGGCGAGATGGCCGCACTTGGGACAGGGGCACTTGCGGCGGTTTCGCTTGCGTTTTTCGACCCGAGCCTTGGGCAGGTCTTCGACCGAGGTGATTCCTTCCGTTTCGTCCGGCACATAGCAACCTGGGCCATCCATGGCATTGCTCCCGATGAGGTTATCCTCGGGAATTATCGGCCGGAGCCCTGTGTCGGCGACACAAAATCGGCGGTTAGGATGCTACAGTCTCCACATCTTCCTGATCTCGGAGGACATGGAGCATCTCTCACCCTTTGAGATTCGCAGACGCCTGCTGGCAGAGCAGTCCGAGCGACTGAGCCGCAGATCGTCCGAGCTGGCGAAGCCCTCGTCAGCCGAATCCCAGCCGACGCACAAATCGTCAGGTCCGGGGAACAGCGGATCGTAACCAGTCGATTCGGATTCCGGGCGATAGACAGGGCGGAATTCTCCGAAACGCAACTGCCTGAGTCCTACGTCGGCGCGTTCAAGGGGCTTCTGGTTGCGTCAGTCAGTTCTGGGCGATTTTCTTGCCTGAATTTCCCGTCCGTGTAGGCTGACCGACATCGGGAAGGCAGGCCGTACACCTGCCAAGCGATTCGGCGGTGGTGGCGTTCCCCACCTGTCCGCCATCCCGCCGGATCGACCCGACAGACAGGCGAACCATGACTTCTCTTGATGAAATTGAAGACGCGGTGCGGGAGTTCGTTCTGCTCGCGCATGAACTCCGCAGCGATCCGGCTTTACGCCAGAGCGATGCCACATTTGTACTTCGGCGTCTCCGGGCGGATAGCCGGGCAGAGGAGCTGGCGGCGATTCTCGGCCCGGCATCAGAGCGCTTCCGGCAGAATGGAAACCTGTACGCCGAGTTCCTGGCCAACCCCAGCGATCGCGGGGTGTGGAATGCGGTGCGTCATCAAACGTCCGTACTTCGCAAGCTTGTCGATGTGGAGCGCAAGAAGCCGCCGGCAGAGTCGCGATGTGGAGCAACCGCAAGGGGTGCTGGCACCGATGCCGCGGGCGGGAATGGCCACGCCCGCCGAACTCGCGGACGAGTGGCAGATTGACGGCAAGACGGCAGGCACCAAGCTCGGCGACGTGCCCCAAACGAAGGGGCGACTTCAGCGGCGGGCGGAATGGCTGGCCAAGGCCATGTTGCTCGTTCAAGATTCCCCGGAATGGTCGGATGCTGAAATCGCCCGGCGTGTTAAGAAGAACAAGTCAACGCTCATGCGCTCACGCGAATACCAGACAGCGGCCGCCTTGGCTCGCAAGGCCGATGCTCGCGCAGGGCGCGTCATCGTAGACCCGAAGACGAAGCAGCAGAGCGTGGAAGGCATCGCCGACGATGACGGTGAAGAGGCCCGCGACGCCCGGATAGATGCCGAAATGGCCGCGCCACGCAACGCAACACGCAACGCGAAAATCAAAAAAGGGCTGTAAATCGGCCATTTCCGAAGGAAGCTACGCAACGCCTACGCAACGCGGGCTGAGCCTGCATGAGCGTAGATAGATCCCATGATGAGCGGGAGCGCAGCGTAGACCGGCTGGCGTGGCTATCGCGCCTGCTGCACGCGCGGGAGCGCCGCGACGCAGACGAGGTGCAGCGGGCCGAGCGGGAGCTGGCACGGCTGGGCGTGTCTATCCGATTCGCCGATGGCCGGAAGGCGGTGCGCCATGCCCGCTGATACCCTGGCCCCGCCCATCGAGCCCCTGGCCGTGGATGCCGTGACGGCCGGCCGCATTTGTGGCTTCGGCCGCGCAAGCTGGTGGAAGCTGCAACTGTCGGGGCGCTGTCCGGCGCCGATCCGCGTTGGCCGCAAAGTGCTGTGGCGTGTGGATGAGCTGCGCCAGCGGGTGGCCGCCGGCATGCCGCCGCGCGACGCGGCGAAGCTGGCGGAATACCGGAAGGCAAAGACGGCGGAGCTGGTGGGGCTGAAAGGGGGCAAGCGATGAGCAACAACGGCGAGAGCTTCCGGCGCGTGACGAAGGCGGCGCCCTGCCCTATCTGCGGCAAGGGCGATGCCTGCAAGGTGAGCTCGGATGGTGCGGTTGCCATGTGCAAGCGCATTGAGCAGGGCTGCTTCAAGACGGTGCCGGGCGGCTGGTACTTTCACCGGCTGATTGAATCGCCCAGGCCCGACTACAACGGCAACGGGCAGGCCCACCGGCAGGGCGCCAAGCCCCAGGCGCGGGCGAGCAAGGCCCCGAAGGCATACCCCGATGCCCAGGCCGCCATGGCGGCGGTGGCCCGGCTGTGCGGCGGGAGTTTCGCGGCCGGCTGGACCTACCGCGACGCGGACGGCGGCGAGTTTGCCCAGGTGATCCGCTATGCCCTGTCCGATGGTGACAAGCAATACCGCCCGATCCACAAGGCCAAGGACGGATACCGGATCGGTGATCCTTCGGGGCTGTGGCCCCTCTACCGCCTCAACGAGCTTCCCGCCGATGGGCTGCTCTGGGTGACGGAAGGGGAGAAGTGCGCCGATGCCGCCGCCAAGATCGGCCTGCCGGCGACTACATCCGCGCACGGCGCGGGCGCCGCCGAGAAGACCGACTGGACGCCCCTGGCCGGGCGGCCGGTTTGCATCCTGCCCGATCACGATGAGGCGGGGCGGAAATACGCGCAGGACGTGGCCAGATTGCTGGTCAAGCTCACACCGCCGGCCAAGGTGAAGATCGTTGAGCTTCCGGGCCTGCCCGAGAAGGGCGATATCTTCGACTGGATCGAATCCCGCGACGCCCAAATGCCAGAGACGATCCGCGCTGAAGTAGAAGCGCTGGCGGCGAAGTGCCCGGAGCTGGCCCCGGATGAGCTGATCGGCGGGCCGTTGCTGCGGTGCATGGCTGACGTTGAGGCCGTGCCCGTTTCCTGGCTATGGCCGGGCGCATCCCGCTGGGGCGAATCACGCTGCTGGTGGGCAGGCCCGGCGAAGGCAAAAGCTTCCTGACGACGGATATGGCGGCGCGGGTGTCAACGGGCACGCCCTGGCCCGATGGAAGCGACTGCTCCATCGGTTCGGTGATCCTCATATCCGCTGAGGACGATCCGGGCGACACGATCAAGCCCCGGCTGGATGCCCACCGGGCCGACTGCCGCAAGGTGCATCTGCTCTCAGCAGTGCGCCACATCGGCAACGATGGCCAGAAATACGACGTGATGTTCACCCTGGCCGACGTGACCGCGCTTGAGATGGCGCTGAAGGCGCATCCCGACTGCAAGCTGATCGTGGTGGATCCGATAGGCTCGTTCCTTGGCGGTGAAACAGACGCCCACCGGGACAACGAGGTGCGCGGCGTGCTGGCCCCCGTGGGCAAGCTGGCGGAGAAATACGGGCCGGCCGTGCTGGTAGTGGCGCACCGGCGTAAGAGCGCGGGGAGCATCGCCGATGACCTGGCGTTGGGAAGCCGCGCCTTCACCGGCATCGCCCGCGCTGTCTGGCACCTGAGCCGGGACAGCGAGAACAAGGCCCGCCGGCTGCTGCTGCCGGGCAAGAACAACCTGGCCCCCGAAGGCGACGGGCTGGCGTTCACTATCGGCGGCGATCCGCCGGCCATCGCTTGGGAACGTGATCCAGTGACGATGAGCGCCGATGACGCACTGGCGGTGGAGAACGGCAACACCGCTGGCGGCCCGCCCGGACCCGAACCCGTGAAGCGCAAGGCGGCAGAGGATTGGCTGGGCAAGCTGCTGGCAGCCGGGGAAGTGGCGGCGGCCAAGGTGAAAGAGGAATGCGAAGCCGCCGGCATGAAGTGGCGGACGGTGCAGGACGCGGCGGACGCCCTTGGAGTGATTCGGGAAAAGAACTCGTTCAGCGGCGGCTGGCAGTGGCGGTTTCCCAAGGCGGGGACCGAAGATGCAGACCCAAGGCGCAGGGTATCCCAAGAGCAAGAGAACTCTGCATCTTCGCATCTTCGGGAAAATCACGACGAAACCGGGCATTCGGCGGCCTGCAATCCCGAAGATGCGAAGTCTTCCGATCCTCGCATCTTCGACGCCGAAGGCGACGGCGAGGCGGGGCGCATCGAGCTTGAACGGAAGGCGGCGAACATGGAAGGGGGCGCGGCATGATCGACAACGAGCCCTTCATTCTGGACCTGCGCTTGATCGCCAACCCGACACCCGACGGCATCCCGCCCGTGTGCAGGATGCGCCGGGCGCTGAAGGTGCTGTTGCGGTCTTTCGGCATCGTGGCCAAGTGGCAGGACAGGCCCGCCAGTACGCCCAGGCCCGCGCAGGACAGCGGCAACGGAACAAACAACCAACAAGAGGTTGAAACATGAAGAACGCTACAACCAAGTTGACGCCTCAGCAGTCGCGCCGTCTATCCGGCGTTCCTGTCAGCGGCAAGGCCATGTACCTGCGAACCATCCAAGGCAAGGCACCCCGGAGCCTCGCCATCAAGGTCATGTGCCTGGAGTGCATGGGATGGGACAGGCGGGAAGTCGCGAACTGCTCATCGTCGGCGTGTCCGCTCCGGCACCATCGCCCGTTCCAACGCGCCAGACCCCGCGCTAATGCAGCCGTTTGCGCAGGACGCATCCGAAGGCATCGGGATGACCGATGACACCCCCAACGGCACGAACACGCCAGCGGCGAGCGCAGACGGGGCGCAGCATGACACCCAGCGCCGATCAAATCTGCGGTACGCCCAGGCCCGCCAGCCTGCTCAGTTTTGCTCAGTTTCAGAAATGCTCGCCCAGGCCCGCCCCCATGGCTCGCACGCTGGCGCAGGAAAACTCGGGATGACCTAACAGGGCCGGGCGCTGTCGCGGGAATGCACCAGCGTTGCGGGCGCAGCGTCTTTTTGCGAAGGTGAACGCATGAGCAAGGGCAAGACCATCGTAACCGAGCTTCGGCAGGCCATCCGGGCGGCAGAGTGCCGGGGAGTGACGCGGTATCGGATCGCCAAGATATCGGGGCTGAGCCAAGGCATGCTTTCCCGCTTCATGGCCGGGGAGAATCAGCCCCGACTGGACACGGCGGGAAGGCTCGCCCTGGCGGTGGGCAAGCGCCTTGTGTTGGTCGATAGTTGAAATTGCGCAACTATGATGGTATGATGAGCCGGGGTGGACAGGCGAAAGACAGGTGACCATGCCGAAGCGGAATCACACATCGTACACGCCGTGCAAGGGGCTGCGGATCTTCAAGCCGTGCTATCGCAACCGCGACGGCGAGCTTGTGCCTACTCTCAACTGGTGGTTTGAGTTTCGCGACGTTGAGAAGCGGCCGCGGCGGCTGCCGGGCTTCCCTGATGCCACGATGACCGAAGACCTTGGCCGGCAAGTCTTGCGGCTGGTGGGCGCCAAGATATCCGGCGGACAAGCTCCGGATACCGACTTGCAGCGCTGGATTGAAGGCATGCCCAACGACCTGCGCGGGCGGCTGGCCAAGATCGGGCTGCTGAGCGGGCAGCGCGTGGCGGCCGGCAAGCCCCTTGTCGAGCACCTGGCCGACTGGAAGGCGGCGCTGGCGGCCAAGGGCAACACGCCCGATTATGTCGAGCTCAAGACGGGCCGGGCAAGCGCGGCGTTTGCCGCGTGCGGCTTCAGGCTGTGGGGCGAGATTGCCGCCAGCAAACTACAAGCCCACCTTGCGGACCTGCGAGTGGACAGCAAGGCCGCCGATGGAACAATCCGGCGCGGCATCAGCAATCAGACCTTCAACTTCTATCTGCAAGCCTGCCAGCAATTCGCGCGATGGATGATGCACGATGGCCGGGCAAGCGAAAGCCCGCTGACCCACCTGCAAGGGCTCAACGTCAAGACGGATCGGCGGCATGACCGGCGGGCGATGAGCCCCGATGAGCTGCGCTGGCTTCTGGACGTGACAGAGAACGGATACAGCAAGCCCGGCGACGATGGCAAGCCCGTGGTGATCGTCGCGGCGGCAGAGCGCTTCGGCATGACGCCTGAAGCGCGGGCGAGGGTCTACCGGCTGGCGGCTGAATCGGGGCTGCGGTCAAACGAGATTCGGAGCTTGAGCCGGGCGAGCTTCGCACTTGCGGGCGATGAGCCAAGCGTGACGGTGGGCGCGGCGTACAGCAAGCGGCGGCGCGAAGACACGCTGCCCCTTCGCCACGACACGGCGGCCCTGTTGCTGGCCCACCTGGCCGGCAAGATGCCGGCGGCCAAGGCGTTCAACATGCCCGGCAAGTCGCAAGTGGTGAAGATGCTGCGGGCGGACCTGGCCGAAGCCCGTAGAGCGTGGCTGGAATCGCACAGGACGCAACAGGAACGCGAGGAAGCGGCCAAGGGTACATTCCTGTGCTATGCCGATGACGCGGGCCGCGTGGCTGATTTCCAGTGCCTGCGCCATAGCTTCATCAGCAACCTGGCGGCGGGCGGCGTTCATCCGAAGACGGCGCAGACGCTGGCCCGGCATTCCACAATCACGCTGACGATGGACCGCTACACCCATAGCTACCGGGGCGAGGCGGCGGCGGCGCTGGACGTGCTGCCCGACCTGTCAACGACCGCGACAACGACGGCGCAGACGCTGGCGGCGACGGGAACCGATGGAAAATCGGATGAATCGACAAATCTAGTTTTACATGAAGCCGTCTTGCCGTTGCGCTTGGCGCTTTTGGACGCGAAAAACGGTTCGGAACGGGCACAGGATGGACAGAGCATCGCAACGCCAGTAGATGCGGCGACTCAGGCGAACCATGCGGAAATCCCCGGAAAAACAGTGGTTTTGACAGCGCCAGCGGCATCGGATATGATTTCTGGACCACCCCGGAGAGGTGGCCGAGTGGCTGAAGGCGACGGTTTGCTAAACCGTTGTACGGCCCTAAGCTGTACCGGGGGTTCGAATCCCCCCCTCTCCGTGTTCCGAAAGACGCTCCTGCATCCCCTGCTTTGACAAGGGTTTGCAGGGGCGTCTTTCATTGACACAGCTCACTGTGTCATTACTGTGCCATTGAGCCGAGGCGAAAGTGAGATTGCTCGGCTGGTTTGGCAGGCAAGATGTGGTGTAGTCACAGGCCATGAATCACGTCTTCGTCGGTCTCGATCAGGAATCTCTCGGCGTCACTGTTCTCGCCTCGACGACCTCCGGTTTACATGGTGCGGCTGACGCCGCACGACATCGCGCGGCCCGCCGCACCGGATTTTGGAAAGCCGCCGCCGAGCCGTTAGGCGCGGCGACAGTGCATGCTTGCGAACTCATCACATCGCATCGGTGCCGCCCACCGACTTGATCTGGTTCATCTGCCGCTGCGCGTCCTGGTCGTGCAGGTGAAAATAGTGCCGGACCCTTCGGCTGTTCCGATGGCCCATCCACGACATGACGGTCTGCTCTGGCAAGCCGGGCCGTCCGGCGTGATGAGCCGGCAAAAAATCCGTTTTCGAACGCGCAACCTGCGATTCCAGCTCGCGAATGCGGGTGTTTTTTGCGGAATCCGATTTTTTGCCGGGCCGTCACGCCGGCGTGAGCATGGCACTCAGCAGGGGCCTCGCCGGATCCCTCAGCCGTGGAATCACAGGCGGGACGCGCGGGACGCCTGTGCTACCATGCCGGATTCCGCCAGTGGGGGCACTGGCGGCACGCATCTACCGCAGGGGGAGGGCCTTGAGTATAATGCCGGGTCTGCGGTGGTGGCCGGGGCGTTTTGCGCGGACACCCGTGAGCTTTGATGTCAGAGCGACAGAAGACAATTTCGCGGCCGGCGGTGCTGGAAGGCTGCGGCCTGTTCTCAGGCGAACGGGCCACGCTGACCATCCAGCCGGCCGAGCCCAATGCCGGAGTGATCTTCCTGCGCGAGCAGGCCGATCATGCCGCGCGGATTCCCGCGCTGGTCAGCAATGTCCTGAAAACTCCGCGCCGCACCTGCCTTCGCAATGGCACCTTGCGCGTCGAGACGGTCGAGCATTGCCTGGCGGCGCTGGCGGGCATGGGCATCAACAACGTCGTCGTCCGCGTTTCGGGCGGCACCACCGGGGAAGTGCCGGCCATCGATGGCTCTTCGCAGCCCTACGTCAACGCCATCGCCGAGGCCGGTCCCGTCGAGCAGGACGCGGCCGTCAACCCGATCGTCATCCGCAAGCCGCTGCAGGTCAGCCAGGGCGACGCGACGCTGGCGGCGTTGCCGGGCCCCGAGGACCACCTGCAGTTGCTGTATGACTTCGAGGCGCCCCCGCCCGTGGGCAGGCAGGTGTTTGCCTTTCATCTGGGCAAGGACGACTTCGCGGCGCAGGTAGCGCCGGCTCGGACGTTCATCTTCGAGAAAGAGGCGATGCAGCTCCAGGCGGCCGGTTTTGGCAAGCACCTCACCCCAAAGGATCTGCTGGTGATCGCGGACGCCGGGCCGCTGGAGAATACGTACCGCTTTCCCGACGAGTGCGTGCGCCACAAGGTGCTGGACTTGATCGGCGACCTGAGCCTGGCCGGGCGGCCCATCCATGGCCGGATCGTCGCGCACAAGTCCGGCCACGAGATGAACCATATTCTGGTGCGGCGGCTGCTCGAGGCCGACGGCGCCGTGGAGCGCGAGTCGCTGCTGCATCGCACGGCCGCACTGCAGATCCGCGACATCCAGCGCATCCTCCCACATCGCTATCCGATGCTGCTGGTGGACCGCGTGCTCTCGATCGAGGGCGACCAGCGCGCGGTGGGCATCAAGAACGTCACGTTCAACGACGTTTTCTTCCAGGGACACTATCCCGGCACGCCGATCATGCCCGGCGTGTTGATCGTCGAGGCGATGGCCCAGCTCGGCGGCATCCTGCTGAGCCAGAAGCTGGAGCACACGGGAAAGCTTGCGATGATGATGAGTATGGATAAGGTGAAGATGAGGCACCCGGTGGTGCCGGGCGATCAATTGCTCCTGGAAGCCAATGCCGTGCGCGTGAAGAGCCGCACGGGGCACGTGCGCTGCAAGGCTTTCGTGGGCGACAAACTGGCCGCCGAAGCTGACATCAAGTTCATGCTCGTCGATGCGGAGCCGTTGTGAAGATGGCGCAGATGTAAGACAGGCCGTGGGTGGCCCGCGCCGCGGTACGAACACTGACCAATGACAGTATTATGAAGATATCGCCCCATGCGGCTGTGGACAGGAAGGCCCAGATCGCCGACGACGTGGAGATCGGCCCATTCTGCGTTGTCGGGCCGGACGTGCAGCTCGCCGCGGGCTGCCGGCTGATCAACAGCGTGAGCATCCTGGGACATACCCGCCTCGGCCGGAACAATGTGGTCTTTCCGAACGCGGTGATCGGCGCTCCGCCGCAGGACCGCAAGTACAACGGCGGCCCCACGCACCTGGAAATCGGCGAGAACAACGTGATCCGCGAGGCGGCGACGATCCACTGCGGCACCGAAAAAGGCGGCGGCATCACGCGGGTGGGCGACAACAACCTGATCATGGTCAATGTGCATGTCGGGCACGATGCGCAGATCGGCTCGCACACCACCTTGTCGAACAATGTGATGATCGCCGGGCACGTGATCGTCGGCGACCACGTGACCATGGCCGGCGCAGTCGGGCTGCACCATTTCGTGACGGTGGGCGAGTACGCGTTTCTGGCCGGGGCTTCGCGCATCCACTTCGACGTGCCTCCCTTCATGATCGTCAACAACGTCGATGAGGTGCGCGGCGTAAACCTGGTGGGGCTGAAGCGCGCCGGTTTCGCCCCGGAGGACCTGGGCGTCTGCTGGCGGCATTCAAGGTGCTGTTCCTGCACCGCAAGGCCTTTTCGCTGGCGATGGGCGAGGTGGAATCGCTCAATGGGCACAACAAGTGCGTGCGGCGGCTGTTGGACTTCATCCGCCGGCGCAACCAGGGCGTTCACGGGCGCTACCTGGAGAGCCTGCGGATACGCCGCAAGGGATGAGATGAAAGGTCTGATGATGTGGAAAGACAGTGACGGGCCGCTGCGCGTGGGTGTCGTCGGCTGCGGCCGGATGGGCAAGCTCCATGCACGCGTCTACTCGCAGATGAGCGGCGTGAAGCTGGTTGGCACGTATGACGTCAACCCGGACGCGGCGCAGTCGGCCGCGCGCGACTACCATTGCCAGGCGTTTGCGTCGCTGGGCGAACTGCTGCCGCACGTCAGCGCCATCAGCGTTGCTGTTCCCACGCAGTGGCACGCCGAGATCGCCGAGGCGGCGCTGGGCGGCCAGGTTGCATGTCTGGTGGAAAAGCCGCTGGCGCGGGATGCCGCCGACGGGCAACGGATCATCGACGCGGCCCGCCGCAGCGGCGCCATGGTCCAGGTGGGGCACATCGAGCGTTTCAATCCGGCCGTCCGGGCCATGGAACGGCTCAACATCGCCGCGCGCTTCATCGAGGTCACGCGCATCAGCCCGCTGACCTTCCGCAGCATCGACGTGGGGGTGGTGCTGGACATGATGATCCACGACATCGACATCGTGCTGAACCTGGCGCGGTCGAAGATCGCGCGCATCGACGCGGTGGGCGTCAGCGTCATCGGCGACGTGGAGGACATCTGCAACGCCCGCCTGACCTTCGAGAACGGCTGCGTGGCGAACCTCACCGCCTCGCGGCTGGCGCTCAAGACCGAGCGCAAGCTGCGCGTGTTCAGCCGCGATGCGTACGTCTCGATCGACTACCAGAGGCAGCTGGGATCGGTGGTCCATCGGAGCGGCAACCTCGCCGCCATCCGCGACGCCGTCGCCCGGCTGCGCAGCGGCGAGATCGAGGATATCTCCCAGGTCAACTACATGGACCTGGTAAAGGTCGAGGAGCTTCAGATCGACGACGTGGAGCCGCTCCGCGCCGAACTGGAATCCTTCGTAGCAGCCGTAAAGGACGGCGGCACGCCGGTGGTTTCGGCCGAGGAAGGCCTGGCCGCCGTGGAAACCGCGCGGGGCATCATGGCGGCCATGACGCCGTCGGAAACGCTGGAGGGGTGAGATCGGCCCCCGATAGTCCGGCATACGCGATTACCCTTTCCCATTTCTCTGGCAATCCAACCAAGCCGTGTCTATGCTATCCCCCGTGACATGCCCCTGTGTCCGGGGCAATCGTTGTGGGTCGTGGGCCTTTACGCGCGGGGTTTCTCATGCCTCAAGCTGTCGAAGTCGCCGAGCAGCAACTCGCCGAGTTTGCCGATCGTGTCCGGACCATCCGCTCCAGTCTGCACGAGGTCATCGTTGGCCAGGATGCGGCCATCGACCTGCTCCTCACCTGCGGGCTCACCGGATCGCATGCTCTCCTCCTGGGCGTGCCGGGCCTGGCCAAGACCTTGATGGTCAAGGCGCTGGCGGCGTCGTTCCAGTGGAAGTTCTCGCGCATCCAGTTCACGCCCGACCTGATGCCCTCGGACATCACCGGCTACGAGCTGCTCGGGCGCGATGGCACTGGCGTCTCGCCCAAGATGGTCTTCCGTCCCGGGCCGGTGTTCGCCAACCTGGTGCTGGCCGACGAGATCAACCGCGCTGCGCCGAAGACGCAGTCGGCGCTGCTGGAGGCGATGGCCGAGCAGCACGTGACCGTCGGCGGGCAGACCTATCAACTGGAGGAGCCGTTCCTGGTCGTCGCGACGCAGAACCCCATCGAGCAGGAAGGCACCTATCCGCTGCCCGAGGCGCAGCTCGATCGGTTCATGATGGAGATCCACATCGAGTATCCCACTCCCGAGCAGGAAGAGCAGATCGTCATGAAGACCAGCGGCGGCGATCTGCCCATGCCCGAGGCGGTGCTGGATCGCGAGGCGTTTTTGCAGCTTCGCAACCTCGTGTGGGCCACGCCGGTGCCGCAGAGCGTCGCGGCGTATGCCGTGCGCGTGTGCGGCGCGAGCCGGCCGAATGATGTGAGGGCGAAACAGTTCGTCAAGGACTATGTCGCGTGGGGCGCTGGCCCGCGCGGCTCGCAGAACCTGGTGCGGGCGGCCAAGGCCAAATCGCTGTTGGAGGGTCGCACAGCGCCGACGATCGAGGACATCCGAGCGCTTGCGCTGGCCGTGCTGCGACACCGCATCATCCCCAACCACCGGGCGGTCGGGGATGGCGTACACTCGGAGCACATTGTCGAGCACTTGATGAAGGAAGTCGCGGCGTGAGGTGGGATTTCAGATTTCAGATTTCAAAGTTCAGATTTCAGATTTCAAATCTCAGATGACACCGCAGTTGACCCACGCTCGCAGCCGGTTCCTCGACCTCGGGGCGCTGTCGGCGCTCTCGCACATGCGATTCGTCACGCGCCAGCAGATCGAAGGCGCTTACAGCGGGCGGCATCGCTCGCGCCAGCAGGGCGGGGCCGGCGAGTTCGTCGACTATCGCGAGTATGTCGAGGGCGAGGACCTGCGGCGGCTGGATTGGAAGGTGCTGGCGCGCACCGGCCGGGCGTATACGCGGCTGTATCAGGATGAGACGAATCTGCTGTGTACGCTGGTCATCGACGCGAGCGGCTCGATGCTCTTCGGCTCACACCGCAACTCGGCCGGGCCGGGATCGAAGCTGGAGTATGCGCAGTATCTCGGGACCGCGCTGAGCCACGTCATCAGCCGGCAGCAGGACCAGGTCGGGCTGGCCGTGATCGACTCGCAGCTTCGGACGTTCCTGCCAACCGGCTCGACCGGGCAGCACGTGACGCAGCTTCAGGAGATGATCGAGTCGATCGAGACCCAGCCCGCGACGGACCTTGGCCGGGGATTGCACGACCTGTTCGACCGGCTGCACCGGCGCGGCGTGCTGCTCGTGATGAGCGATTTTCTGCTGGAGGATTTGGAGAAGGCATTCGGATCGATCCGCCTCTTCCGGCATCGGCATTGGGAAGTCATCGTGTTGCACTTGGTGCATCCGGAGGAAGAGCGACTGCCCGAGGGCGTGGCGTATCGGTTTGAAGGGCTGGAGAACGATGGCCGGGTGGACTGCTCGCCCGAGGAGGTGCGCCGGGCCTACGAGCAGCGATTCGAGGCGCACGCGGCGATGGTGCGGACGCTGTCGCTGACCAGCGGGTGCGATTATCGGCGCGTCTCGACGAGCGTACCGTACCTGCAGACGCTGGGCAGTTTCCTGGTGGAGCGATCGGGTTAGCGAGGTCCTATGCAGTTCCTGCATCTCTGGGCCATCATCGGCGGCGCGGCGGCACTGACGTTGCCGCTCTTGATCCATTGGCTCTCGCGCCTGCGCCCCCGGCGGCTGCCGCTGTCAACCGTGCGGTTCGTGCGCGAGGCCGTGCAGCAGAAGCGCGCCCGCAACCGCCTGCGCGACATCATCATCCTCGCCCTGCGCGTCCTGGCGGTGCTGCTGCTGGCGTGGGGATTTTCCCGGCCGCTCTTGGGCAATCGGCCCCTGGTCAGCCCCGACGCCGCGGGAAGCGCCGTGGCGCGTGATCATCGTGGACCAGAGCCAGAGCATGGCGGCCGTGGAACGCGGCGTCGCCCTGATCGATCGCGCCAAGCCCATCGCCGCGCGATACCTGCAATATCAGGCCGGCGTGCGCGCCAACCTGATCCTGGCGGGGTCGCGGCCGCGCGCGGTGCTCGAACAGGCATCGAGCAACTTCGGCGCGCTGCGCGATGAACTCTCGGCCGCGCTGCCTGTCGCGCAGCGGCTGGATGTGCAGGCCGCGCTCAACAAGGCCGGCGATATCTTCGACGCTGCGGCCGGCAAAGAGGGCCAGCGACGCGAGTTGGTCATTGTCAGCGATTTCCAGCGATCGAGTTGGAGTATCGCCGACTTCTCGCGCCTGCCCAAGGACACGCTGATTCAGCTTGAGTCTGTCGCTCCCGCTCAGCCACTGCAGAATCTGGGAATACTGCGTGTTGCGGCAGGCCGCGTGGAGCAGGGCCAGAGTACACGGCTGGAAGTCGATGTCGGCAACTACTCTTCGACGGCCCGGCAGGTGGAGGTCGATGTGACCATCGGCGCGACCGCCTGCCGGCTTCAGGGGCTCTGCCCGCCGCGCGTCAAGAGCACGCTGACGGCGGAGGTGCTGCTGACCGCGGCGGGTTGGCAGGCGGGTGAGGCGCGGCTGGTGGGTGTGGAGGATGCGCTGGCAGCCGACAATGTCCGGTATTTCGTGGTCCAGGTGCAGCCCCCCGCCGTCTATGCCCTGCTGACGCGCGATCCAACCAAGCCCCAGGCGACGTCCAGCCATTTCATCGAACGAGCACTCTCGCCAGCGCTGCCGCGCGGCGAAAGCGCGAAGGGCCGCGTCGTGCGCATTGACCCGATGAGCATGGATCGCGATGCGCTCTCGGCCGCCGATCTGCTGGTGATCGATCATCCCGGCAAGCTCGCCGCCCCGCAGATCAACCTGCTAACCGGCCTGCTGCGCCGCGGCCGGCCTGTCCTCTATGTCGCAGCCGAAGCCACTGATGCGCTCAATCTAAAGCTGCTCATGGACGCCGCCGGCTCCGACCTGCGCATGCCGGTGGAGTTCATGCCGCAGCCCGCCGGTTCGTCGCGCAAGGACCTGTTCCTGAGCGAAGTGAGCCGCGAGTCCGCCCCTTTCTCGGTTTTCGGCGAGAACCTCTCGGCCGCCATGGCCCCGCTCCGGTTCACGGGCGCATTGATGTCCCGGCCGCTGCGCAACGGTCTGGCCGACGATATCCGCGGCAGCTACAGCGACCGATCGGCATGCATCATCCTCACCCCCTGCGGCGCAGGCATGCTGGCCGTGTGGAATGTCGATCTGAACGGCTCGAATCTGCCCGCATCGCCGGCGTTCGTGCCGTTGGCCGGCGAGATCGTCAATCAGCTTCTGTCGCAGCGGCGAGCCGAATCGGCCGGCATCTGCGGCGAGACGCTGGCCGTGTACTTGCCTCCCGATTCGGGCACCGTGGCTGGCCTGCAGATTCAATCGCCGGCCAATGGCACTGAAGCTGGCGCGCTCGCGGAGGATGCGGGATTCGTGCTATGGCGCTGGAACTGCATCGCCGCGCCAGGCGTCTATCGGGTTAAGCGCGATGAGCAGACCATCTTCGCCATGGGCGCGGGGCTCGCTCCCGAAGAGAGCGATCTCGCCACGCTCGATCCGTCGGTGCTGAAAAAGCGCCTCGCCGGCGGCAGGCCGGTGCAATTTCGTTCCGTGGCCGATGAGCGGCAACAGCGCGATGACACGTGGGCGTGGCTGCTGGTCGCGTGCGCCGTGTGTCTCCTGGCGGAGTGTACGGCACTGAGAGCGTTCCGAACGTGAGCGCGATATGGGAAGGTTGACTTTCGAGCCTCTGATCCCCCCGTCGCTATGGATCATCCTGGCGGCGGGCGGGGCATTGCTGCTGGCGTGGTACGCCCTGCGCCGGCCGCTCGCCGTTGTGCGCGGCCGCTGGGCTGCGATCGTGTCGATGATGGGCCTGGCGCTGGCGCTGGTCCTGCTCATCTTGCTCAACCCCAACTGGGTGGTCGAGGTGCCGCCGCCCGCGGGCAAGCCATTGCTGACCGTTCTGCTGGACGACTCGGCCAGCATGGCCACGCCCGATGCCGCCAGCGGCAAGACGCGCTACGCCGTCGCGGCGGATCTGGCGGCGCTGCTGAACGAGCGACTCGACAAGCGATTCGAGGTGCGTCTGCGCACTTTCAGCGATACATCCCTGCCCGCCGCGGCCCAGCAGATTCGTTCCCACCGACCCGAAGGCAAGGCGACGGATTTGGCCGCGGCCATCGCGGGGTGCCTGCAGGAGGACCGCCCGCAGGGACAGGCCATCGCGCTGCTCAGCGACGGCATCCACAATAGCGGCGCGATGCGGGAAGTGCTCGCCAGCGCAATCGGCCAGGGCCATGGCCACGCCCGTCTACAGCAGCACATTCGGCACGCAGGCCACCGGCATGGACCTGGCCATCGAGCTGCGCTCGACGCAGGACCTGGCGTTTGTTGGCCAGAAGGTGCCGCTCGTCGCCCAGGTCACGCACACGGGCATCACCAACGGCCGGGCGGATGTCTCGCTGTGGCTGAACGACAAGCAGCTTGGGCGTGCCTCGGCCGACCTGGCGGGCACGGAGCCGGCAACCGTTCAGTTCTCCGTCAGCCAGGAGAGCGTGGGCGTGTACTGCTACGAGGTGCGCGTCGATCCGCTGCCTGGCGAGATCACGCCGGCCAACAACTCCAGCTCCTATCTGCTGCGAGTGGTCGACAAGCCGGTGCGAGTGCTGCTGCTGGAGGGCAAGCCGTATTGGGATTCCAAGTTCTTCATGCGGACACTGGCCAAGGTCCCGGCGGTGGAGCTTGAGGCGGTCGTGCGCCTCACCGATGGCCGGCTCTTCCATCGCACCCTCGCCCGCGGCGCGGACCCGGCGGCGACACGGCCCTCGCCTTCCACCCAGCCGGCCAGACAGGAAAGCTGGCAGACGCTCACCAGCGCCGACGAACTGCTCGCCAAGTCCGCCGTCCTCAAAGGATATCAGATCATCGTGCTCGGCCGGGATACCGAGGCGTTCCTGACCGATGCCGCCGTGAGCAATCTGCAAAACTGGATCTCGCGCGAGGGCGGCTCGCTGCTCTGTTACCGTGGCCCCCCCACCGCGCAGGCCAACGACCGTCTCGCGCGGCTGCTGCCGGTGAAGTGGACGCGCGGCAACGAGACGCGATTCCGCCTGCGCCTGACCGATGAAGGCAAGGACCTGCGCTGGCTGCCATCCGAGGACCAGGATTCCGATCGCGGCTTGCTCAGCGCCCTGCCGAGCCTCGCCACGAACGCGCGGCTGGACCGCACCAAGCCCCTGGCGAGAATCCTGGCCAGCGCCATCTCCAGCACATCGGCCCAGGAAAGCCCCGCCGTCATCTATCAGCGATATGGCTCGGGGCGCGTGGTGGTCATCGAAGGCGCGGGCATGTGGCGCTGGGCATTTCTCGCGCCGCAGTACCAGCAGCAGGACCAGGTCTACGACTCGCTGTGGCACAGCCTCCTGCGCTGGACGATCTCCGGCGTGTCCCTGCTGCCGGGGCAGAACGTCGCGCTGCGATGCGAGAGCATCAGTTTCGGCCCGGCCGAGTCGGCCACGGCGACACTCCTCGTGCGCGAGGAACTGAGCAAGAGCCAGCTTTCCACGGTCGAGCTGCTTCGCCAGGGCAAGCAGATCAAGCAAGTGGCCGTCGCCGCCTCGGGCAATGCGCCGGGGATGTATCGCGTGGATTTCGGCAAGCTCGCCGAGGGCCACTATGAGGCGCGCGTCACGGGCGCGGCCGCGGACGACTCGGCCGCCCGCACCGCTTTCGATGTCCGCAGCGTCGGGCAGGAGCAGTTGAATCTCAAGGCGCGCCCGACGTGATGGCCCGCATATCGGCCGACAGCGGCGGCGTGGCGCTCTTGGGCGATGCTCCGGGCGAAATCGTGCGCCAGTTCGAGCAGCACATGGCGCGCGTGCGCCCGCCGCGCGTCGAGCGATCCATCGCCTGGGACCGCTGGTGGATTTTCGCGGCGGCGCTGGCGCTGTGGGGAACAAGCTGGGGCCTGCGGCGGATGAGCGGACTTGTTTAGGAGAAGCCATGAGCAGCACGGCACTGGAAAAGAGCCTGAACACGCTGCGGCATCGCCTGGTGGCGCTGGGCTTGGCCGGGGGGCTTGGCTGGGGGCTGCTGGGCGCCATGGGGCTCCTGGTTCTCGCCATGTGGCTGGACCTGGTGCTGGAACTGCCCGGCGCTGCGCCTGGCCAGCGCGGGCCTAGCCGTCGTGTGTGCGCTGGCGCTGGTGGTTGGCGCGACGGTGCTGGTCTGGCGTCGCTGCTCGCCCGGCGCGATGGCCCGGCGTCTCGACGCGGTCGGCGGCACCGGCGGTGAGATTCTCTCGGGCGTCGATCTGATGATGGGCCGCGGCCTGGAAGAAGCGGTGCCCCTTACGAAGGATTTGGCGCGGATCGCCGTCCGCCGAGCCGGGAGCATCTGCGAAAGCGTGGCCATCGCTCAAGCCGCGCCCGCCAAGCCGCTCCTGTGGCCGTATTCGGCATTGCTCGGACTTGTCGCGGTCGTCGCGATGGTCGCCACTCTCGCCCCGCAACTGGCCCGCACGCAATGGGCCAGGTTCTTCCATCCGTTCAGCGATCAGCCGCCGTATTCGCCGATCGTTCTCAAGGTCGAACCGGGTAACGCGCGCGTTCGTCTACGGCGCTGCGCTGGAGATACGCGCCCAAGCCGGAGGCGGCGTCGCGGAAAATGTGCAGGTCGTGCTGCAGGCTCCCGGCGCGGCCGATGAATCCATACCCATGTTCCCCGAATCGGGTGGCCGGTGGCGGACAACCATCTCCAGCGTGACGACTCCCGCCCATTACTACGTCCGCGCCACCGGCGCACGAAGCTATCGCTACAACATCGACGTGATCACGGTCCCGAAGATCGAAAGTGTCCGCTGGCGCATCACCCCGCCGAAATACACCAATGGGCCGGTCTACGATGGCCCGCTTCCTAAAGATGGCCTGGCTGGCCTGACCGGGACATTGGTGGAATTCTGGCCGACGAGCAACCGCCCGCTCTCCGGCGGCGCCATGCAGTTCACCGCCGCCCCGGGCAATGCGCCGACAACCATGCCCGCCACAGCGCCGATCACTCAATCGCTCTCGCCCACCGCGCCCGACAGCAAACAGGTCTACGGCTCGTTCACGATCCGGCAATCCGGGAAGCTCACAGCCCGCGTGATCGACACCGCCGGCCAGCCTTCCACCGACGTCGTCACCGCGCCCGTCTCCCTGCTGACCGACAGCCGCCCATTCGTGCGCATCCTCGAGCCCAAGCCGCAGTCGCTGGCCACGCCCGAGACGACGCTGCAAGTTTTGATCCTCGCCGAAGACGACTACGGCATCTCGCGCTTGCAGCTATTCCGCGGGCTGAACGAGTCGCGCGTGCGCGATATGAACATCCCCGTGCCGAAGCCCGCGGCCAAACGATTCGCGGCCACCGTGCCGCTGCCGCTGTCGGAGTATGGCGTCGGCCCCGGTGACGTGGTGAAGCTCTTCGCGCGCGTCGAAGACAACGACCCCAATGGCGCAAAGGGCAGCGAATCGCCGATTACGGTCGTGCAGATCATCTCGCAGGAGGACATGCAGAAACTGCTCGTCGCTCAGCAGGGGCTGGAGACGCTCCTCTCGAAATACGAGCAGGTGAACCGCCGCCTGGAAGCCATCCTCGAACAGCTCGAAAAGATTCAGAAGGAGCTGGAGAACCTCAAGCATGCGAAGGACATCCCCGACTCCGTCCGCCGCGAGCTTGAGAAACTGGCCGAGGACTTGGAGCAGAATGCCAGGGACCTCGGGAAACTGGCCGACGAGAAGCTCCCGTTCGACATCGACAAGGCGTTGACCGAACAGCTACGAAAGATGGCCGAGACGATGGCTGAGGCAGCCAAGGATGCGGAGAAGCTCGCGAAGACCACGCCGCTGCCCGCGGGCGTCGGCGCGGCCGAGGCCAAGGGCCTGGCCGAGAAGCTCGGCAAGAAGCGCGAGGAGTTCAAGAAGGAAGTTGACGAGCCGCTGGAGCACCTGGCCAAAATCTTCCCGGTAAAGGAGGATGAGGCGGAGTTCGTCGCCGTTTACGAGCGACAACGCGACCTGGCCGATCGGATGGCGTCGTTGGAGGGGGTCAACGGGCAGGATGACCCGGCCGCCAAGGCGCGCATGCGCGAGTTGGAAGAGGAGCAGCGGCAGATTCGCGAAGACCTGCGTACGTTGCTGGACAAGATCGACAGCGACGCCGCGCAGCTCCCCGACGATCCCAAGCTCGAAACGCTCCGGACCACCGCGAAGAGGTTCGCCCAGGCCGTGCGCGAAAGCCCGGCCGGCGCAGCGCATGTCGGCGGCCGAGGCGGCCCTCGCGGAATTCGCCGGATCGCCCGCGCATGACGCCGCCAACGAAGCCGCGGAGATCCTCAAGCGATTCCTTCCCGAATGCCATGCCCAGGGAGATGAAGCAGGCCAATGCCTGGCTTTCCAGCCAAAACTGGCCGCGGGGCTCGGCAATACGATCGAGCAGTTGCTGGCGGCCTCGGGCCTGTCGATGGGGCGAGGCATGGGCGCCGGTGGCGGATACAGCATGAGGCGCAGTACGCTGCGGAATGTTGGTCTGTACGGCGCGCGGCCGCTCGCATCCCGAGAGAGCCAGGGCGCTGGCCGCGACCGCAACGCGGCGGGAGGCGGCAGTGGCGCCACCGGCGGCGCGGACAAGGGTGATCGCGAAGGCAGCGCGGCCGGCAACCGCGCCACGCATGTCCGGTGGATCCAATACGATGGTTCCCGCGCAGTATCGCCAGCGCGTGGACGACTATTTCCAGCGCGTCGCCGATGAGTTGGAACGATGAGTTCTAGCCTGAAGGGTGGGCGAGTACGCCCACCCTTCAGGGAGGCCTTGTATATGAGCCAGATCAGACTATGCCGCTGTGCAGCGCTCGGGGTGGCCCTGCTGCTGCTTGACGTGGTGGGCCAGTACGCCCAGTACGCCCACCCTACAATCGCTGCCGAGGCGGGCACGACGACGAAACCCGCCGCGCTCGCCGAGCCCAAGCAGGCCGGCGGTGAGCCCGATGGCATCGTGCAGGTGGCAAACCTCGTGTATGCCGGCACCAAGAGCAGTAAGTGCTTCTCCGACCACTTCCTCATCCAGGCGGAGAAGGATTCGACGATCTCCACCAGCCGCCGTTTCCATGCCATCAAGCTCTCTTCCGAGGAACTCTTCCAATATCCGCTCGTGATCATGACCGGCGAGGGCGCGTTCCAACTCCTCGACGCCGAGCGCCAGAACCTCCGCCGGTTCGTCGAGCGCGGCGGGTTCCTGCTGGCGTCGGCCGGCTGCTCTTCGCCCGAGTGGGACCGCTCCTTCCGCAGTGAGATGGTGAAGGTCTTCTCCGAATATCCGCTCAAGGCCCTGACCATGGACCATCCGGTCTTTCATACCGTCTACGACATCAACGAGCTGAAGACCAAGCACGGCACACCGCGGCCGCTGGAAGGCATCAGCATCGCCCAGCGCCTCGGCGTGCTCTATTCGGTCGATGGCCTCAATGATACAACGCACACGAATGGCTGCTGCTGTTGTGGCGGCAATGAGATCTACAACGCGATCCAGGTCAACGTAAACATCCTCGCCTATGCACTGCTCTACTGAGGCACAACACCGCTTTCATCCGACCCTGCGCCTGGCGTGTCTTGCCCTGGCCGTCGGCGCTTTCTCTGGCGGCTGCAAGCCCTCGGGGCCGGCCAGCCACCGCCCCGCCGCCGTTATCGTCAGCGGCGACACCGCCGGCTGGATCACCCCCTGCGGCTGCACCTACAACCAGTCCGGCGGCCTGCCGCGCCGGGCGAGTTTCCTGCAACAGGTTCGCGAGCAGTCCGACGTCATCTACGCCGATGTCGGCGGCGCGGCGTCGGGGACGAGCGACTACCAGCGCGTGAAATTCGAGGCGATCATCCGCGGCGAGCTGGCCATGGACGTCGCGGCCCACAATATCGGCGCATCCGAGGCAGCGCTCGGCGCAACCTATCTGCGCCAACTCGCCAGCCACCTCGGCGTGCCGTTCGTCTCCGCCAATGTGCGAGACGAGGGTGGCCGGCTTGTCGATTCGCCGCTGCGCATCGTGAATGCCGGCGGCCGGCGCATCGCCCTCTGCGGCGTCCTCTCGCCGCGATTCCCGGCCGGCGCCATGCGCATCGACGATCCCAAGGCCGCGGTCCTCTCCGTCATCGCCGATTCCCGCAGGAAGTACGACTCGCTGATCGTGCTGGCCTATCTCCCGGAAGAGGAGATGGCCCAGCTTGCCGCGGCGCTGCCCGAGGTCGATGCCATCATCGGCGGGCCGACCGGCCAGTCCATCCAGCCACGCAACGCCGGCCCCGTTCTGCTGGCATCCGCCACCAACAAGGGCAAGTTCCTCGTGCGGCTCGACGCGCAAAACTCCAGTGCCAAATGGTCCGCCACCGTCACCGAAATGAACTCCGTTTTCGCGGATGAGCCGGGGCAGAAGCAGAACATCAGGGCTTATCTCGCCGCGCTGGCCACCCAGGATTTCACGGCCGAGCGGTCGGGCCTCGTGCAGGCGCTGCCCGCCACCCGCCTGGCCAACTACCGCATCGCCGGCGATGTGACCTGCCGCCGATGCCACGAGGCGGAAGACCAGGCGGCCAACGGATCGAAACACGCCCGCGCGTGGGAGGACCTGAAATCCCGCGGCTCGCACGTCGATCCCGATTGCCAGCATTGCCACACCAATGCCTATGGCATGCCCGGCGGATTCGACTCCGCCGCTCGCACCCCGAGCCTTTCGGCCGTCGGCTGCGAATCGTGCCACGGCCCATCCATGGCCCACGTCAAGGACCCCAAGGTCCGCACGCCCTTCCTCGCCTCCGGGCAGTGCGTGCGATGTCACGATCGCGAGAACAGCCCGAATTTCGAGTACGCCCGCTTCTGGAAGCAGCTTCAGCACGGCCGCACGGCGGCTACGCAACCGGCGACCGCTACAACCGGCGAGGTGGTTCCATGACACTGCGCACCTGGCTTGTCATCGCGACTTCGCTGGCGCTCGAACTATCACCAACGCCGGCGCATGCCTATTCGACCCCTCCCGCGACGCTGCCAACCACGGCGCCGGCCGCCGCGATCCAGTGGCTCACGCGCCTTGAAGATGCTTACGCCGCCGCGCAGGTGCGCGGCCAGCCGCTGCTGGTAATCGTGTGGGCCAACTCCTGCCCATGGTGCAAGAAGCTTGATGAAGAGCTGGCCAAGCCCGCCGCGCAACAGAAGCTCTCGGATTGGGTGTGTCTGCGGATTGAGGTGTCGAAGGTTCCCCAGGCGTCGGGCCTGTGGAAGACCGGGGTGACGCCCGCGCTGCGTATCCTGACGCCGATCGGCCAACTCATCGCGGCCAGGGATGGTTACGTGTCAGAGCAGCAGTTGCTGGCCTGGCTCGAAGGCAACCGCGCCGCCGCTGTCGCGGGAATCGGCGAGGAACTGCTCGGCGAGGGCGAGCCCGATCTCGTGGCGATGAACAAGCTCGTCGGCCTGCTGGGCAGCGCCGATCCGATCCGCCGCGAGGCCGCCATTCGCCGGTTGATGCCCCACGCCGATCGCGCCGCCCCGCTGGTGGCTCGGGCCTTCGCCGACGGCAAGCTCGCCTCGCGGCTTGCTTCGCTTGAGCTGCTGACCGCCTGGGTGCGCCGGTCGATGCGCTGGATCCATGGGTCCCCGCCACGATCACGCCCGGCCGCCTCAAGTCCCTCCAATCCTGGCGCAGACGCCGCACCCGCCGGCAACGATGCCCACGGCCGCCACGCCCGACCAGCTCGCCGGCATCCGCCGCGACATCGCCCTGCTGCTCGTGTCGGCAACTGCGTCCGAAGCCATCTCCATCCGCGAGCGCCTCGCGCGACTCGGCCCCGCCGTTCTGCCCGAAGTTCGCGCGCAGTTGAAGGAAGCCGCCGGCGACCTGGCGCAGTCGCGACTAACGGCACTGCTCTACCGGCTCGTCGCCTCCGATGCCCTGGCGCTGGCGTGGCCGGCCGGCCTCGACCAGCTCGCCTCGCGCGATGAGAAGGTCAAACGCCGCTCGGCCCAGGAACTCGCCCGGCGCAGGCGCCAAGGATGTGCCGCTCCTGCTGGAGCTCTTCGGCGATCCCGATCCGCTCGTGCGCGAGATCAGCCTGCGCGCCTGGAGCAGATCGGCGGCGCGGGCATCGATTCGCTCGCTCTGCTGCTGCGCGACCCCCAGCCCAACGTGCGCGCGGCCGTGCTCAAGGAACTCGCCGAGCAGCCGGTCAAGGGCATGGTGCCCAAGATCGTCGCGTTCGTGAAGGATGAGAAAGACCCGGACCTGATCGTACACGCCGTGCGCGCGTACGGGCCTCGAAGCACGCCGGGGCCGTCCAGTGCCTCATGGGCCTGCTGGAGCATCCGAGCTGGCAGGTCCGCGCCGAATCCGCCGAAGCCCTTCACGAATGCACCAGCAGCGTTACCGACGAACAGAAGGCCGACGTGTACGCGGCCATGATCAAGCTGCTGGACGATCCCGACGGCTTCGTGATCAGCCGCGCCGTCATCACGTTGCAGTCGGCCGACATCGCCGCCGCCGTCGAGCCGATGGTCAAGGCCGCCAACAATCGCCCCGAGATCGCGCCCGACGTGGTAAAGGCGCTGGCGGAGGGCTCGAAGATGCGCGCCTCGGCAGCGGCTCATCTGCGGAAGTTCTGCCAGCACCCCGATGCCGTCGTGCGGGCGGCCGCCATCGTCGGCCTCTGCCAAGTCGAGGGCGCCGAGCCTCATGAGCAGTTGCGCGGCCTTGGCCGATAAGGAAAGCCGCGTGCGCATCGCGTCGGCCGAGTCGCTGTTCACGCTCCTGGAAGCGTGCCGACCCGACGACGAGAGCAGTCGATCGCGCGTCTACACGTCTTTTTCCCTTCCGGCTTCCGGCGATCCGCCCAAGCCCGTCGACCTCGACGCGTGGCTCACCAAGTTCCTCGCTGGCGAGGGCCGCCCCAAGTGGGCCGCCGACATGATCGCGCCCTGCCAGGCGATGCTCGCCGCCCAGGGTGTCGAGGAGCGGCTCCCGGCAGCGCTGGTCCTGGTCGCTCTGGGGCAGGATGCCAAAGCCCTGCCGGTTCTGCTGGCCGCCGCCAAGTCCCAGCCGTCGCTTGTCGAAGGAGCGGCTCGCGCGCTTCCCTGGCTCCTCTGGGACAAACGGCTGCGGACGTACAACGATCTTCTGGCCATTGCCGGGGACGTTGAGCAATGCCGCCATATCGTGATGGCCATGGCGGTCCCGCGCGATTTCCGCGCCGTGGATCCCCTCTGGAGCGCCCTCGCACGAAAGGACGCCGATACTCTCCTCGCTTCAGCGGTTCTCGGGGCCATTCGGCGCGTGTATCTCGGCCTCCGCTATTGGGACCCGAATGCGGCCTCGGCCGCCGACCGCCAGGCGGCGACCAAGGCACTGACCGAAAAGCTCCGCACCGGCAACGAGCTTCAGAGATCCACGGTGCTGGCCATGCTTATGTCCGTCTCGCCGCAGGATGCTGCCGAAGCCGCGTCAAAGCTGCTGTCCGATCCTTCCACCAGTGTCACGCTGCGCGTCGATGCCTTTCAGGTCCAGTTGCTCGGCACGGACAAGGACAAGGCCCGGGCCACAGCCCTCGCGGTCGAGGCGATGGAGAGGAAGGACGCCGCGCTCGCGCCGATCGCGGTTGCATACCTGGCGTCCGGCGGGAATGCCATCGAGATGATCCGCCAACATCTGCAAGCCTCCATCTCCTCGAGCTACGTCAGCTACAACTCGCGCAACGTGCCGCTGGTCGAGGCGCCCAAGGGCCTGAAGGCGGAAATGGTCCGGCCCTTCGCCTCCGATCGCGACGCGACGACGGCCGCCTATGCCAACTACCTGCTGGCGCTGCTGGGCGATCGCGCCGCCATGGATGCCCTGATCGCCTACTGGCGCGAGCACGCAAGCGAGCATTCGGAATGGCAAAAACTGGTCTATCGCGCCATCGCCGTCAGTGGCGATGATGCGCTGGTCGGCGTGCTGGAAGAGATCTACCGCTCTTACAACGGTGGCAGCTACGAAATTCGCGAGTTCTATTGGACGATCCGCACCATGGAAGGCGCCGCTGCCCTCAAGCTGCGCAAGCAGATTCGGCTCGATGTCGGCATGGACAACCTGCGCCTGAAGCGCCGGCGCAGGCTCTCGGCTTTCTTACTGGGAGAATCCTATGAATCGCTTCACATCGCTATTCCTCACTGCCGCGGCCTGTCTGCTCTCGACTTCGCGGGCGAATGCACAGGCGACCGAAGGCACGGTTTCCGCCACCGGGATGGTCACGCTCAAGCAGGACCCCGACCTGCTCCGCATGCAGGTCGAGCTCTCGGTCGATGGCAAGGAACTCAAGGACGCTCTGGCGCGGCTCAAGGAGCTGCAGGCCGCCATCAAGCCCCAGTTGATCACACTGGGCGCGGCCGACGCATCCATCACGTTCACCGAGACGCGCATCCGCGCCGTGCGCGCCGATCGCCGGCGCAGATGGAGCAACTGATGCGCCCGGATGGGCAACAAGAAGCCCACGACCTCGCCCGCGGCCATTCCCGTTACCGTCGTCACCACTCTCAAGGCCGAGTGGCCGCTCAAATCCGCCTCCCACGAGGAGATGCTGCTGCTGTCTCACGACCTGCACAACAAGATGGTCGAGCTGAGCAAGGCGAGCAAGCCCGCCAAGACCCTTACGCCGGCCGAAGAGGAAATCGCCGAGGAGATGGGTAGCGCCGACATGCCGCCTCAGTACGACGATGGTTCGCCCAAGCCCGGCGAGCCGGTGTTGATCTTCGTCCGCAAGATCACTGATGAGGAGCACGCCAAAGCGACGGCCGAGGCGTTTGCCAAGGCCAAACAGGATGCCGCTCGCCTCGCCAAGGCCGCCGGCGCGGAACTGGGCGCGCTGCGGAGCCTGACGCGCCAGAGCGGCCCGGACATGCAGCAGTACAACGAGGGCGGCTACGATCCATACCGCCGCCAATACATGTACATGATGCAGCAGCAGAACGCCTCCGAGGATCACGCCCACGAAGCCATCGGCGACGTGCCCGGCGCGGTGAAGACGGTTGTCACAGTATCGGCGACATTCGCGGTGAAGTAGTGCCGCCAGTGCCCTCACTGGCGGAATCCCCCGTGCGGTGAACCGCCAGTGAGGGCACTGGCGGCACGGCGACTACTTCCCCTTCACACCCGAATCCGGGTCTGAGATCACCGTCTCCCACGCGATCCTCTGGAGCACCTGCGCCTGTTCTTTGCTCAGCCCGCTGGTCGCCCATGTCACCCTGCCCTCCGGCGACTCGCCAAACATGCACGCATAGTGAACCAACCCGATCAGGTACGCTCCGCCGCGTGTCATATGGATCGCGTCGGAGAATGCGAACGCGCCGAAGTCCTTCACGCCCGGGAGTTGGCCCGCCTCGATCGCCTTCTTCAGCCTCAGCAGCGCCGGCCCGCCGGGCACGAGCCGCACCGGCTTGCCGCCATCGAGCATCTTGTTCCATCGCTTGAGGATCGTGCGGTAGTAGTCCATTGTGTTGGCCATGGCATCCTCCCACGTCTTCACCTTCGCCGTCGGGATCGGCGGCATCCACGCCTCGGGCTCTTCCTTGTCCCACGACTGCCCGCCGATCTGCCCGCAATACGCCGCCACCACCTTGCCCTTGGCGTCCACCGCCGGCCAGCTTATCCACTGCGCATAGAGCCACGGCTGCACGTCGGGGTTCGACTGCCGCGCCAGCTTGATGAAGCTCGCGCCAGAGTTTCCGTCGCGCAGCAGCCCCGGCGGATTGGGGAACGGCTGCAGGAACAGGTGATCCAGCTTCTGCTGGCAGACCTTCTCATAGTCATTGCCCCACGCCTCGGGATAGCCGAACCCCTGGCCATTGCTCTTCCAGTTGCCGATGAGGCTGCACCCCGGGATCGTCTTGTAGTACGTCAGCACGTTCTTCCCGCCGCTCATGCAGATGGCGTCGAGCGTGCCCTTGGTCGTGTCGGTGAGGCTGTTGCCGATGTGATACGTCTTGATCTGCGGGCCGAGCCCAGCGCCGAACAGATAGCTCGCAACGGCAACCCGGCTGTCGGCCTTGCCATCCTGATACGCGATTGCCGCGATACTGGTGTTCGCTGAGACGTCGATGAGGTCCTTGTAGATCTCCCCGTGCGTGCGCGATGGCGTCGAGCCATCGGTCGTATACCGCACCGTCGGCCCCGGCGGCCACATGTGCAGCTTCACCTTCTGCGGCTGCGCATACACGCCGCGACCCGGCTGGAAGAACGGCTGCGGCGTCTGGCAATCGCCGCCAAGATCCAGCCCCACGTAGGCATTGTCGATCGGCGCCTCAAAGGCCGTGGCCGGATCGCCATCGAACGCCTTATCGGCCGACTTGGCCGCGCCGTCCTTGCCGGTATCGGTGCCGAATGGCTTGCCGGGCAGTTTGCCCGCGCTGCTGTAGAACTCCAATTCCGCCACGGCCAGAAGAGTGCCGGGCGCTGCCTCGACCTTCACAAAGCGATACACTTCGCGCCCGTCTACCGCGACCTCGATCCACCGCCCGTCGGCCGGCGCTTTATCGATCTTCGCCAGCTCGACAAATCCGTTGGTGGCATTGAGATTCGAGCCGGTGATCCGCGCCCCGGCCAGCACGCCGGCCGCACCGGACTTGGGCAGGATTCGCACCTTGCTCAGCACGTAGCTCGCCAGAGGCTCGGGCTTCTTGGCCGGCTCGCCGGCAGATGTCGGAAACGCCGAGACTCCAATGGCCATCAGCGCGGTCAACGCCAACAGCGACAGTGCATTGCTCTTCATCGTCTTGCTCCTTTGGCTGCCAATTCCCTCGTCCGTTCGCGGTGAACCGGACGCTGGTTCGATAGTATACACCGTAGAGGAGCCGTCCATGTCGTGGCATCTGCCTGTGCCTCGTCTGGCCAAGCGAGAAGGACCAAGGACCACGAGACATGGGCGTTCGACGCGGCCAAACTTCAGGGGACCAAGCTCAGCCCGGCGACGGAGCCCGAGCCGAGCAAAAGCCGTGCGCGGAACCTCTGCCACCTCCGCACATCGAACATCTTCTTCATGGAGGCTTGGAGCACGAAGAGCCAGCCGCGGATGTGGACGTACCAGTGTATAAAGGCGCTGGCCGCGCCGCTGCCCGAGCCACCGGCGGATTCTTGGCTGCACCACTGCCGAGGGAGGAGTCTCGCGGCCGTCCCGGTCGCTTCCTCCGTGAGCGGACAGCATGCTTGGCAGACCAAGAGAGAAGCCTGCCGTGGGAACCACGACGGGCTCGCGTAATAACCTCTCACTTCTGGCGGGCGGAATCACACTTTGCGCGGGCGGCGAGATGCCAAGCCCGCCAACGTCAGGACCAGAAGGCCGATTCCTGGCTCAGGAACTTGCGAAAACGACTGGGTAAAGTCGCTGATCAGCACATCCGACCCCTCAATCGTCCCGCCATCCACGGCCACATCTTTCGACACGTGAGCAAGCGTCGCCTGGGGAATCAGGTCGGTATGAGCGTACCCGTTGGCAGTAGTCACCAGCAGACTGCCCATTTGAATGCCGCCAAGCTGCTCTTCGTTGGTTCGGATGACTTCGGCGATATGACCGCTGGCATCGCCCGACGCTGCCGCCGTCATCGTCATCGTGGCATCACTCAAGTACATGCCCGGATCCATCACCTGCACCCAAAACTCGAACTGGGTGTCCTGCGACTGCCCAACCGAAGCGTGAAACTTCGCACTCTGGAAATCCAGCCCGATCTCACCACCGTTTGTATACGGCAGGACGGCAATGTCGCTTGCGGACACCGCCAAGGCGCCATTGAACCCCACCGAGTTATAGTCGTGGAAGTTGAAAAACTGCTTGTCGCCCACCGTAATGGATGCCCCCGGGACCAGCAGATCTGCCATTGTCAAGCTAGCCAGTGCTTGCGACTCGGCCAGGAACACGGCCGCAATGATGCCAACCAGTCCTCCGAGGACAGCGCGGTGTCTTACCATGGCTCATCTCTCCTGATCACGGCCCCAATCCTCGCACGAGAAAACGTCCACGGAGATCGGTGCGAATCGGATACTCACAACGCTCAACGGGCGTATCGTCGGCTTTTCCACACGGCTAGCCCACCAAGCAGCACCATGCCAATGCACCCGGCGCCGGGCAGTGGAACTGCCGTGGACTGCGAAAACGACTGGGTAAAGTCGCTGATCAGCACATCCGACCCCTCAATCGACCCGCCATCCACGGCCACATCTTTCGCTACATGAGCCAGCGTCGCCTGGGGAATCAGGTCGGTATGCGCATAGCCGTTGGCCGTAGTCACCAGCAGACTGCCCATTTGAATGCCGCCAAGCTGTTCCTCGTCGGTTCGGATGACTTCGGCGATGTGACCGCTGGCATCCCCTGACGCCGCGGCCGTCATGGTCATCGTAGCGTCGCTCAGGACCATACCCGGATCCAATACCTGCACCCAAAACTCGAACTTGGTGTCCTGCGACTGGCCAACCGAAGCGTGGAATTTCGCGCTCTGGAAATCCAGCCCGATCTCACCACTGCCTGTATACGGGAAGACGGCGATATCGCTCGGGGACACCGGCAAGGCGCCACCGAAGCCCACCGAACTATACTCGTGGAAGTTGAAGAACTGCTTGTCGCCAACCGTAATGGATCCCCCCGCCAGCAGATCCGCCAAAGTGGTGACCGGCGACGCCTGCGCCGAATTCCACACGCCGACACCCACCGCCATGCACAACACGCAGCTTGCAAAAACCAGCCTTCTCATCTCAGCCTCCAAGGACAATCACGAAGCCCAAGCGCCCCGAATGCAACCACATCAATCGCACCTCGAGCGTCATTGCAGTATGATGCCAGAAGCACCGAGCGTCAAGCAATTCTAAAGTATTCTTGCATTTCGACAGGCATAATAGTTGCCTGGAAATCCCATCTTCCCCAGATTTACGCCCTTGGTTAGCTGATGTGTGCAAAGATCTCGCCGCCTGGAAGACGTCGCGCCACTCTTGACCGGCCAGACCCAATCTGCGGCACCAGCCCAACAAGCCCTGCGTGCATCATTCATGGCAAGGCCATCCGATCCGTGATCCGCTGCAGCTCCCGCGCCTGATCCTCGCTCAGGCCGTTCTGCACCGGCCGCTCAATGAGTTGATCGGCAATCTCCTCGGCACGATCCTCCAGCCTCCGGCATCCCTCCTCCGTCCAGGCCGAGCGGCGTTTGCGAAAGAGGAGCTGAGGCACGAAGAGCTCCTGCCGGAAGTGCTCCAGCGTGTGGGAATGATCCAGGAACGAGCCGGTCGGCCCGACTTCGCGGGTCACGTCCAGCGCGAGCGTTTCATCGTTGAACTCCACGCCCCTGCGATAGCGCCGCGCGTAGCCGATCATCTCGTTGTCGATCACCGCCTGGGCCGGGCAGATCGTCATCTCCGATTCAAGCTGGCCGATGCCCCAGATGCTGCTCACGCCGCTGGCCAGGTGCGTGTGGATGGCGAACATCTTTTCCATCGCCGCCTGTTCGTCGGGGCACATCGACTCGGTGGATGCCCATGAAGCGGATGGCAGACGGTAGAACCGGCCCATCGCGGCCGAAAGGTGGGCGAGAAGCGCGTTCTCCGGGCCACCGGTGACGGCGATGGCGGTCCGCATGTCGAAGACGTGGGCCAGGCCAAGGTTGTAGATGCAGGGCCGGCCGGGCTCCAGGAGTTGGTTGATCACCAGCCCGGCGAGAATCTCGGCGTTGCCAACGGCCGCCGCGCCGGCCAGCGTCACGGGCGCCGAGACACCAGCCATCGGCTCTCCATTGACCGAGACGGGAATGCCGTGCCCCGCGGTGCAGCGGTAGATCTCCAGCGCGAGCTGCGTCCAGCGCAGCGGCCCGTGCGCGGTGAAACCGATACTGAACCACGGGTGCTTGCCGACAACCTGTTTCATCTCCACCAGCGCCCGCGCTCCCTCAGGGGAAAAGCACAGCACGCGCACGTGCTTGGCGGTGTTGCGGGCGATGATGTTCAATCCCACCACATCCTGCGCCGGCGGGTACACGTCCGACATCGCCAGCCCGAACACCGCTTGAACGCCGTCCAGGTGATGCATGAGCCGGGCGATATCGGCCATGTCACCGGAGGTGAAGGGGCGATGCTGCCCGTGGCGATGCAGGTACATGCCGGGGCAGGACCAGAAGACACTCGGGCCGACTGGCGAGAGAGTTGTCCGGTTCCCGCAGCGGTCGGCCAGGTCAACCTGACTCGGGCACAGCCTGAGATGCTCTTCGACCATCTTGCGGGGAAGACGCAGGATGTCGGATCTATCTCCCGCCCGCGCGCCGCTCTTCAGAAGCATCACTGTGATCGGCTCATGCTCGATCTTCACGCCCGGGTCTTCGAGCAGCTTGAGCGAAGCATCGTGGATCTGTTCGGCCGGGTTCATATGGCGGTTGGCCGCATTGTACCGGGCATTGACGACATTGGCGCTGATGACCGCGACGGAACGCGATATCGTGCAGTAGGTCTGCCAATTCTCGTCGGCAGTCTACTCACACCTATATGAACGGAATCCCCTGTCAACCGTCCACAGCAAGCCGACAGAACATGATGGGGGTCCGGTAACCCGCTGGCATGGTTGTGTTCACCCGCCTTCCATCATACCCTCTTGGCCGTCAACCGCGCCATCACCGCCGCGGTTGGAATGTATGGATTGAAGGAGAGTACAACCTATGGCTCAAACCACTCGTGTCAGCAGGCGCGGCTTCATGAAGGCGGCCGCCGCAACCGTCGCTATGCCGTATATCATCCCGTCGTCGGCGCTCGGCGCCGACGGGCACGTCTCGCCCAGCGAGCGTATTTGCATGGGTTTCATCGGGATCGGCGGCCAGGGCGGCGGCCACCTCTTCGGCGGCGCCTGGACCTATATCCCCGGCGGCTATCTCGCCCGCGAGGAAGTCCAGGTGCTGGGCATCTGCGACATCCGCCGCGATGTCCGCGAGAACGGCACGCGCCGGGTCAACGACGCCTATGGCAAGAAAGCCGCCAGCGGCGGCTATCAGTCGTGCAAGGCATACAACGACTTCCGCGAGTTGATCGCCCGCGATGATATCGACGCCGTGCTGATCGGCACGCCCATCCACTGGCACGCGATCATGACCATCATGGCCGCCAAGGCCGGCAAGGATGTCTACTGCGAAAAGCCCACGGCCATGACCGTGGCCGAGAGCCGGGCGGCGCACGATGCGATCCGCCGCTATGGCCGGGTGTTCCAGGCGGGCACGCAGCAGCGATCCGAATACGGCGGCAAGTTCCGCACGGCCTGCGAACTCGTGCGTAGCGGGCGCATCGGCCAGCTCAAGACTGTCTACTCTTACATCGAGGGTGGCGGCCCAGTCTGGCACCGCTGGTTTGGCCCGGAAAAGCCCATTCCCGATGGACTCGACTGGGACATGTTCCTCGGCCCGGCGCCTTACTCGCCTTACAACGGTTCGGCCCCCGCCCACCTCTTCGGAAACGGCCCGGTCAACTGGGGCCAGCACCACTGGGACATCGTACAGTGGGGCATTGGCGCGGATGACACCGGGCCGGTCGAGGTGAGCAGTCGCAGACTGTTGTTTGCTAACGGCGTCGAGGTCATCTGCGGCCCGTATCCCGATTCCAGCATCGGCCTTGGCCCCGGCGTGAAATTCCCCGGCGAAGGCGGCTGCGTCTTCGTCGGCACCGAAGGCAAGATCGCCGTCGATCGCAACGTGCTTCTGGCCAACCCCACCGACATCCTCCGCAAGCCCCTCAAGCCCGATGATGTCCATCTGCCGAATCCCGGCAGCCACTCCGGCAATTTCCTCCACTGCGTCCGCACGCGTGGCCGGACGATCTGCAGCATCGAAAGCAGCTATCGGGCGGCCATCCTGATGCTCCTGCCGGATCTCGCGGGGCGGATGGGCCGGACGCTCAAGTGGGACCCGCAGCGCGAGCAGTTCGTCAACGATGACGAGGCCAATCGCCTGCTGTCGTTGCCCTATCGCGCTCCGTGGACACTGTGATCATCCGCCTGGGCTACTGCCAACAAGAGAGACCTACCATGAGCAATCAGATACACAGGATTCAGATCGGTATTGTGCTCGCCGCATGCCTGCTGCTGCCGATGGGCAGCGTGATGGCGGCCGAGGATGAAAGCAAGCTGGCGGAGCAGCTCCAGTCGGCGCAGACTCCGCCGGGTCAGAAGGACAATATTTGCCAGACGCTGCGGATAACCGGGACGGCCAAGAGCGTGCCGGCGCTGGCGTCGCTGCTGACGGATGAGAGCCTGTCACACTCCGCGCGGTTGGCGCTGCAGCCAATGCGCTATCCCGAAGCCGGGGCAGCGCTGCGCAATGCGCTGGCCAAGACCAGCGGCAGAACCAAGGCCGGGATCATTGACTCGCTCGGCGAACGGCGCGAGCGCGAGTCGGTCGCCGTGCTCATCCCGCTGGTGAAGGATGCCGATTCGACCATCGCCTGCGCGGCGGCGCTGGCACTGGGGAAAATCGGCGGCCCACAGGCTCTGGAGTCGCTTCGCTCCGCGCGAGCCGGCGCGACGGATCGGTTGCAGAACGTGATCGTCGATAGCCTGCTTCTCTGCGCTGATAGCATGCTGGCGGGCGGCGACGCCAAAGGCGCATCCCCCATCTACAAGGAAATCTACGATCTGGGCAAGCCCGCCCACCTGCGCGCTGCGGCGTATCGCGGCATGGTTCTCGCGGCCGGCGATGGCGCTGTAGACCTGGTCGTCAAGGCACTGGCTGGCGATGATTCGGCGATCCTGAAGATCGCGATCCAGTTCGTGCGCGAACTCAAGGGCGAGTCGGCCACGAAGGCTTTCGTCGCGGCCATGGGCAAGTACACACCGCAGGTGCAGATCGCTCTACTCGAAGCATTGGCGCAGCGCGGCGACAAGGCTGCCGCACCGGGCGTGGCGGCCCTGGTGAAATCGCAATCGGCCGATGTGCGCCGAGCGGCTCTGGTGGCGATCGGCCCTCTTGGCGATGCCTCCCATGCCATGCTCCTGGCCGAAACCGCGGCTACATCGTCAGTCGTCGAGGAGCAGGATGCCGCGAGGCGGTCCCTTGCGCTCCTCCGCGATCCCAAGGTCTGCGATGTCCTCATGGCGGCGCTGGCGCAGGCGCCGGCCGCCCTTCAGGGCGAAATCGTGGCCGCTCTGGGCCAGCGCCAGGAGGCCAGCGCGGTTCCAGCCCTGCTGAAGATGGTCGAGGGCCGAGATGAAGCAACCGCCTCGTTCTCGCTCCGCTCGCTGGCCATGCTCGCGACGGCCGAGCATCACAAGGAACTGGCCCGGCTGCTACTGGTTGTCCAGCGGGATCCGGATCGTGAGGCGGCCGAAAAAGCGCTGCTGGCCGCGTGTCTTCGTAGTGACAAGCCGCAGACATCCGTTCCAGACCTGCTTGAGTGCATGAAAGGCGCAAGGCGCGCCGGTTCGCGCGGCGTTGCTGCGCGTGATCGGCCGGCTGGGCGGCGAGCAGGCGCTGGCCGCGTTGCGCGGGCCTGCAGGATGCGGATGCCGCGATCCAGGATGCCGCGTTGCGCACGATGGCCGAAAACGCCGGCATCGAGGCGTGCCCGGACCTGCTCAGGGTCGCTTCGGATGCAAAGAGCAGCGTCGCCCAGCGCGTGCAGGCGCTGCGCGGATATTGGCGGCTGACGGCGTCGGCCACCGGCCTCCCGATGGATGAGCGCTTGAAGATGATCGAGACTGGCATGGCGGCCTCACAGCGTACTGAGGAGAAGCGGCTTGGGCTCGCGGAACTCGCCAAGCTGCCCCATCCAGCCGCGCTCAAGCTGGCCGAAAAGCTCGGCGAAGATGAAGCGATTCGCGCCGAAGCCGAAAGCGCCTGCGTCCGGGTTGCCGCCGCGCTGCTGAGCACGGGAAGCGAGGAGGCCAAGGCCGCGCTGCGCCGCATCGAGAACGGCAGCAAGAGCGAAGCCATCCGCGCCGAGCGCGCAAGGCACTCGATTCCCTCAATCAATTTGTCGGCTATATCACCACATGGTCGGTGGCCGGGCCCTATCGCCAAGCTGGCAAGCAGTGCCAGGAACTCTTCGATATCGTCTTCCCGCCTGAGCAAGCCGCCGCGCAGGTCAAGTGGCAGGCCCTCGCGCCGCCGGCCGATCCTTCGCTGGCGTGGCAGGCCGACCTGTTGCCCGTGTGCGGCGGCGATCAGTGCGTCGTCTACGTGAAGAGCCGCGTCATCTGCCCCAAGGCGCAGAAGGTACGACTTGACATCGGCAGCGACGATGGCATCAAGCTCTGGATCAACGGCAAGCTCGTTCACGCCAACAACGCCACGCGTCCGCTCAAAGCCGGCGACAACAATGCCCAGGCCACGCTCAAGGAAGGCCCCAACGATTTTCTGGTGAAGATCACGCAGAACAACATGGGCTGCGGCGTGTGCATCCGCATCCGCAGCGCCAGTGGCGAGAGCATTCCGGGCCTGCGCTTTGAGCCCTGAAGTATTTCAGGGCGCATGGCACTTGTTCCGTCCGTCGCGCCATGGTACTTAACGGACGGGCATGCCCGACCTATCGCGGCAGAACGGCCTCACCCTCACGTCGCTGGCCGCCAGCGCCTTCGCCATGCTCTTGATGGGCATGCTCATCCAATACAGCGAGGTCGTTCTCTGCATTTCTTTCCCCGCCGAACACACGCTGGCGCTGCCGGCGATCTGGGTCTTCATCCTGCTCACGCTGCTTCTCGCGGCGGTCTACGCATTGACCCGGGTCAAACTGCTCACGGCGCCGAGATGCTCTGCGTGATGTTCGCGATGCTGATCTCCGCGCCGTTGATGACGCAGGGGCTGTGGCATCGCATCGTCGCCATCATCGCCACCAATCCGCGCGAGGCTGACTTTGAGAAGCTGGACGCGTTCAACGACAAGCTCTGGCCGCACGGGCCGAACATGCTGGAAGGGACATTTGCGAGGGGATCCAAGCGCATCGATGCGCGGAGCAGCCATCGGTTTGAGCGGATCGAGTTTGAAGAGGCCGTTTCTGATGAGCTGCCGGTGCTCGGTGCGCACGCAAGGGCGACGTTGCCAGCATCCGCATACGCCTGCCGCTGAATGAGAATGGCCGCGAGCTGGTCATCCCCAACGAGCCTTACATCGTGACGGTTCTGGCGCGGGCTCGCAACCTCGGCCCGGATGCGAAATACCTCTGCCGAATCTATCCCGATGACAAGGGCGAGTCGGTACAGGCGTTCACATCGACGGCGACGGAAAGGAAGACGTTTCTCCACAAGAAGGGCTTCGTGCGCGTCGGCGCGTACGGCGTGAAGGTCCCGCCGGCCGGCGACCATATTGATGTCGAGTTCGCGCTCATCGGCGAGGGGCGCGTGGAGTTGGCCGACCCCAAGATGCTGAGCGTCGGCGCCCTGGAGGGCATTTACAAGGGCCGCCAGATCGTTTCGCAAGATCAGTACGATCGCCTCGCGCCTTCCGAGCGCGCGGGGCTCATCGCCAAACCGGATCGCATGCTCAGCCTCGCCGGCGCGAAGTTCCTCCTGGAAGGCTACATACCGGTTTCCGACTGGCTGGCGCCGGTGCTGGCATGGATGTCGATCATCCTCCTGATCCTGCTGGCGACACTGGCACTGATGGCGATGATGCGCAAGCAGTGGCTGGAAAGCGAGCGATATCTTCTGCCGGTGGCGCGCATCCCCATCGCACTGATGGATGACGAGGACCGGCCGCAGTCGGCTTTCACGGGCATCTGGCGCAATCGCCTGATGTGGCTGGGGCTGGTGATTTCGCTGGCATGGGTTCTGCTGCGCACGGCCAACTATTACAACCCCAAGGTTCCCGATCTCAACACGCGCATCGAGCTCAAGCCGCTGGTGACCGACCTGGGCCTGCAGAAGATGCTCGACCGCGTGCGATTCGAGATCAACCCCATCTTCCTGTCGCTGTGCATCTTCATGGAGCTGAATGTCCTGATCAGCCTCGTGATCGGCTACTGGCTCTTCCGCCTGCAATACTGGCTGGGCGAAGCCTCGGGCTGGAACGTCAATCCGCAGTATCCCTATCCACAGGAGCAATCGATCGCCGCCTATGTAATGTACGGCGCGATGATCATCTACTTCACGCGCCGGTATTTCTGGAACGTCATCAAGGCGGCGATTCGCGGCGAGCCGCGCGGGCCGGACGAGCTGCTTTCCTACCGCGCCTGCGTGGTGCTGCTTGTCGCGTGTTTCATCGGTTGCGCGGTCTGGCGCGCTGCATGGGCATGGGCGTCGCGGGGATGCTGATCTTCTTTGCGCTGCTGGTGCTGGTGGGCTTCGTGGCCGCCAAGTTCCGCGCTGAGTGCGGCCTGCCGTGGGGCTACATGGCGCCGGGCAACTTCGCCCTGTTCATGACGCTTCTGGGCGGCATCAGCCTCTTCGGCCCGCAGATGATGATGTTCTGCTTCATCGCCAGCTTCATGCTCGCTCCCACGGTGTTCTTCCTCATCCCCGGCGCGCAGCTCGAGCTCATCGAGCTTGGCCAGCGATGGCGCGTCAAGCGGAGCCACCTGCTCGCCTCGTGCATGATGGGCATCATCGGCGGCGTGGTCATCGGCGGCTGGGTCTTCCTCTCCAACGCCTACGCCATCGGCGGCGAGCGGTTCCGCTACAACTGGGCGTTCGACACCAAGTGGTGGTACTTCTTCCCCTACAACGTCCAGATGAATGCCGCTACCAATGCGTGGCTGGGCACAAGATCGACCACGCTTGGAGGCATCGATCCGTCCTGGTGGGCGTATATCTACTCAGCCGGCGGGACGCTGGTGGCGACACTGCTTCGCTGGGCGGGATTCTGGTTCCACCCCATCGGCTTCGTGCTCGGCAGCACCAATTTCATGGATTACATCTGGGGCAGCGCGCTGGCCGCGTGGATCATCCGCGGCGTGGTGCTGCGGCTCGGCGGCGCGGCCGCCGTGCGCAACAAGCTCCAGCCCCTGTTCATCGGCGTGTTCCTCGGCGCGGCCATGGGCGAGCTGCTGGTGGGCGTGCATGGGACGTATCTGCGATATCTTGGGATTGAGAGGATCTTCCCCGTGTTGGCGCCGTGAGGTGATCGTAGCAGATAGCAGATAGTAGATAGTAGATAGTAGATAGTAGATAGTAGATAGTTGGTAGTAGATAGTGGGAATATGAGATATGAAATTTGACATCTGAACTCTATGCCCCCCTCCCGCTCCAGCCTCCTTCGCCAGCTCCCGGGCGCTGGCCTTTTCCTCGCGCTGTCCATCGTCAGCGTCATCATCTTCCTCAAGCTCTTCCCTCCGCGCCAGCCACTGGGCAGGCTGCGATCTTTCGAAGGCGTCGATCGCTCGCCGGTCCGCGCCGCTCTTTCGGCCGAGAACGTTGCGCGGCTGCAAGCGGATATCCTCAAGCTCGGATCGCGGTTCCTCGGCCAGGAAGGGTTCTACAAGACCGAGCGATATCTGCGGGATCGCCTCAAGTCGGCCGGGCTGGAAGTTCTGGAGCAAACCATCCAGACCCCGTCGCCAAGGACGCTCTGTCGCAGGATCGTGGACGACCAGGGGCGGGACCTGAGCGGTGCGGAGATCTATCCGTTCTTCCCCAACCATTTCCAGCCCATGAACACCGGCGCGGCCGGTGTTACCGGGCGGCTCCTGCTGGTCAGCGACGATGTTCTGCTGTGGCGAGGCCGGTTTGACGACTGCATCGCCGTCATCGACGCCGAGAATCCGCCCCGCAATTTCGCCCTCAACTGGACCAAGTACGCCCAACTCGGTTTTCGCGCGGTCATCCTCGCGCATCGAAAGGGCCTGGCCAACATCGGCTGGCAGGACACGGGCGGGATGTGGTCGAGCATCCCCGTGAACTTCATCCGCCTCGCGGCCAACGAGGCCATTTTCGACCACCTGGACCAGTCGGTGACATTGCACGTCCGCACGCAATACGCCAACACCGACAATACCACGCTCATCGGCATCCTCCGTTGTCGCGCCGATGGCAAGCCGGCCGACGAGGCCGTCGTCATCAGCGGAAGCTACGATGCATTCTCCGTGCTCCCCGACGCCGCGCCCGGAGCCATACCGGCCGTTTCCGTCGCGACACAGCTTGCCCTGCTCGACGGGCTGACGAAATATCGAGGCCGGCTCAACCGCGATGTGCTCTTTGTCTTCGCCGGCTCGCAGGTGATGGCCAACGATGCCATCAACCGGCTCGCCTCCACGCTGGGCAGCAGGGTCGATGCCGACAATGCGCGAATACGCATTCAGAACGACGTCAACGACAACCAGCGGGCACTGGCGAAAGTGAAGGCGATACTGGCCGCGTTCGACAGCGCCGAGTTCCTCATCGATGAGCCTGCGACTGCCCGCGCACTGGGTTAACTCTCGGCCGGCCACCACAGTTTTTTCGACGAGCAGCTCCGCTATGTCCTCAATACACTCGTGCTGGAACGATCCGAGCGCCAGCTTGCCGCACGCGTCGTCTTCCTGCGCGAAGGCGGAACCGACCTTCAGGGCACGGCCTTCAAGGCATTTCGCGACGCCAAGGCGCTGTACGACGACGCGCTGGCCGCCGCCGGCTATCCTGCGCAGAAACTGCTGGCGACCCGGGCCGATTTCGTCCATTCCGCGGGCGTGTGCCAGCGCTGCAAGGATCGCTTCGCTGAGCTGCTCGCGTTTCACCAGCGACAACTCACGCTGGCCGAGCAGTCGCTGCGGATCAACCGCGAGCTGCGCCACTATCGCAAGCTGGTCGTCATGTCGGCCGACCTGGCGCCGGCCGACCCAAAGAAGATCGCCGGCGAGGCCATCAGCCTCTTCATGGGTGAAACGATCGAGGAACGCGGCTACATCCAGTATCCGATCTTCGACAACATCCTTCAGTCGGTGGCCCAGTCGCACGAGGGACTCAGATACGAGCCGCTCCAGACCAAGGAGCCCAGCCGCTGGGTGAATCCGCGCATCGCGGGCATGCAGGTGGGCGTGCGGTTCTACAACGGGTTGTCGTGGCCGGCTTTCACCCTCTTCAACTGCGATCGCACCGAATCGTATCAGGCGATGGCCTATCCGGTGGTCCTGCCGTTCATGCGGGACATCAAGACTCTCGAAAAATCACTGCAAGTCACCGCCGACACCGCGCTGGTGCTGGCGCTGGGGGCGGGTGATTTCGCGCCGCCCGGCCGCACCGAGCACAAGAACTACGGCGGCACGGTCTACGCCGCCAATGTCGGCCAGTCCATCGTTCCCAATTATCCGCTCGCCGGCGCCTCGTCGGCTGCAAGATGACCGCCGACGATTATCGGAAGATCGGCTACTTCCGGTTCCTGATGACCTTCACCGACCCCTACGGCCGATATCGCATGCCCGAATCGATCGCCGAAGTCATGCCCCCCAGCGCCAGCGGCGAATACTCGCCCAATATCGCGGCCTATGGCAATGACGGCATCATCCGCTTTGCCAAGGATGAAGGCACGCTCGGCCAATCAGTCTACAAGTCCATCAAGCTCAACCTCTACATCGTCTCGCCCGAGAGCGTCAACATCGTCGCATTCCGCGCCTCGCCGGTGAGCATCCTCGACCTCGTCAACCCGCAGGCGATGAAGGCGTACGCCTCCGTCGAGTTCATCGACCGCGAGGGTCTCTCGCCGCTGCAGCGGTACAACGCCACGGCCGGCGACGACGCCGTCCTGACGTTCGTCGAGCCCGATCGCTGGTTCTATATCAAGCTCAAGGCCGGCGCGCCCGACAATGAGCTGGTCCAGCAGACGCGGGGCTTTCTCCTCGGCATCGATGAGAAGCACTACACGCCCGACGATACGCAAGAGATCGAGGGCCGCGGCTATCTCGCCTATGACACCCCCCTGCTGCTGGATGTCCCCGCCAAGGCCGCGCGATCGCTCCAGTGGGTCAACGACCACCGCCTGGCGCTGCAAGACCGCTATTCCATGGCTGACGAGCGCACGCAGCAGTTCGCCGCGCGGGTCGCGCAGTTCCTGGATGAATCACAGCAACCCGACCGCAGCAAACACCAGCAGACGCTCCTCGCCCGCGACGCCCTCACCTACGGCACCCTCAACCACCCCGTCCTGCGCGAGTCGATCACCGAGGCCGTCATCGGCATCCTCTGGTATCTCGGCCTGTTGGTGCCGTTCGTCTTCTTTTTTGAGAAGCTCGTCTTCGGCTTCACCGACATCCGCAAGCAGCTCGCGGCGCAGGCCATCGTCTTCCTGGCCGTGTTCCTGCTCCTGCGTCTGCTGCACCCGGCGTTTGAGATGATCCGCTCGTCGCTGATGGTCCTGCTGGGCTTCGTGATCTTCCTGATCGCCGGCGGAATCACGGTGCTCTTCTTCGGCCATCTCCAGGAGAATCTCGAGGAGATCAAGAAACGCCGCGGCATCGTCACCGCGGCCGAGGTCAACACGCTGGGCGTCATCGGCACCGCGTTCATGCTGGGGTTGAACAACATGCACCGCCGGCGCCTGCGCACCGCCCTCACGTGCGCCACGCTGGTGCTCATCACCTTCGCGATGATCTGCTTCACGTCGATCCGCAGCGACCTGGTCGATACCGCCATCGCCGTGGGCAAGGCCCCCTACCAGGGCATCCTAGTCAAGCGCGAGCTCTTCACGCCCATGACCGATGGCGAATTGTTCGCCCTCCGCAGCAAGTACGAGCATCAGTTCAAGATCTCGCCCCGCCGCATGTACGTCGGTGAGCGCACGTGGGAACAGCAGCTCTTCAATCCGAAACTCGAAGCGGTCTATGAGCCAAAGAACTCGAAGGCGTCCAAGGTCGCGTTCGATTCCATGCTCATCCTGGGCCCGGATGAGCCGCTGCAACACCGCATCAAGCTGCTGACGAAGACCCGCTGGTTCTCGGCCGCACAGGCCAATCAGGGCGCTGAGCCGCTGGCCGTCATCATCCCCGATACGATGGCGCAGAAACTCGGCATTTCGACGAGCGCGATCACCGATACAGCGCCCTCGACGTCGCCGGCAAGCGATCCCGGCATCGACATCCGCATCAACGGCAAGACCTGCCGCGTGGTGGGAGTTTTCGACTCGGCCTCGCTGGCGGAATTGAAGGACCTCGATGGCCGGCCGATCCTGCCCTTCGACATCGAAGCGATGATGAGCGTTCGCCTTTACCCCGACCCGGCCAACCCGCAGGATGGCCACGCGCTGGCCGGCGACGATGACCCGCTGCTTTCGTCGCAGCGTATCGTCCTCGCGCCGCGCGAGCTTGGCATCGACGTGACCCACGCCAAGCCCGCCAAGACCCCGCGGCTCGTGTCGGTCGCGATCTCCCTCGAAGGCCAGGCGTACAAGCCGGCCCGACAGGTGGTTGACAGCTACCTCGAGCAGAGTGGCCGGGCCGCGTTCTATGGCCTCGACGGCATTGCCTGGATGGGCAAGCGCGCTCGCGAGCGCAGCATCGCCGGCCTCATCGAGCTGCTCATTCCCCTGTTCATCGCGGCCATCACCGTGCTGAACACCATGCGCGGTTCCGTCTATGAGCGCAAGAGGAGATCTTCATCTACAACGCCGTCGGCATCGCGCCACGCTATGTGTTCTTCATGTTTTTCGCGGAGGCGTTTGTCTATGCCATCGTGGGCGCGGTCCTTGGGTATATTCTCAGCCAGGGCATCGGCCGGATTCTCACAGCGATCGGCTGGACCGGCGGGTTGAACATGACCTTCACGTCGCTGAGCACGATCATCGCTTCGCTGGCGATTACGGCCGCCGTGTTCATCTCCACGTGGTTCCCCGCGATGTCGGCCATGCGCATCGCAGCGCCGGCCGACGACGCCGGGTGGAAATTGCCGCAGCCCGACGGCAATGAGATGATGCTGACGCTGCCGTTCACCTTCGACCGTCGCGACCGCATCGCGGTGCTGGCATTCTTCAACCGATATTTCCTCGACCGGGGCGAGGGCAGCGCCGGCCGGTTTTTCGCAGCGACGCCGATGTTCGGCGTTGATGAGGATCGAGCGGTTCCCATGATCTCCACGACGGTGTGGCTGCGCCCCTTTGATCTCGGCGTTTCTCAGGAGCTGACCATCTGCGTGCCCGAGGATCCACAGACGCGCGAGTACATCGCGACCCTTCGGCTTCGCCGGATCTCCGGCACGCGCGAATCCTGGCTGCGGCTCAACCACGGTTTCGTCTCCGAGATGCGCCGGCATTTCCTCCACTGGCGCCGGTCGAAGACGACCAGCGGCAAATCATGTTTGAGGAAGCGAAGAAGGAACTGGTGGCACAATTCCGAAGCCCGGAATTCGAAGTCCGTACCGAATCCGAAAGACGAAACCCGAAATCTGAAATTCTGAGGTCCGACATTTGAAATCTGAAATCTGAAATCTGAAATCTGAAATCTGAAATCTGAAATCTGAAATCCTCATGCCCTCCGCCTCTCCCCAACCCGCCCCACCTTCCCGCCGCTCTCGCGTCGATCCCGAGCTGGCGCGCTATCGCAATCTCCTGGAGGCCCCTACCGAATTCCGCGACGGATTCGGCTGGACCACGGTTGCCGGCATTCTCTTCTGCGCCTGGTGATGCTCCCCGGCTCGATCTACCTGGGCCTCATGACCGGCGGAAGCATGAACCTCGCCGCCACCTGGGTGACGGTCATTCTCTTCAGCGAAATCACGCGCCGTGCGCTGAAGACCATGTCGCGGCAGGAGCTGGTCGTCCTGCTCTACGCCGCCGGCGCCATCATGGCCGGCAGCGCGCTATTCCCCGGCGGACCTTTTGGCAATCTCGTCTGGCGATCGTACCTGCTCACGAGCGACGCCATTCGCGATGCCGGCATGCGCGATGCGTTCCCAACCTGGTGGGTGCCGCGGCCCGAAAGCCCCGCCATCACCGGCCGGAATTTCCTGCACCGCGACTGGATCGTCCCGGCCGTGATTCTGCTGGGAATGGCGGTCATCGGCTTGGTCAACAAATACACGCTTGGCTACTTCTTTTTCCGGCTCACAAGCGACATTGAGAAGCTCCCCTTCCCGCTGGCGCCGATCCAGGCGCAGGGCGCCACCGCCATGGCCGAGGCCGACGAGGGCGGCGAGCTTTCCCTGGTCAATCGCGAGGGACGCGATGTGCTTCGCCAAACCGGGGCCAAGCGCAAGAGCCAGCGATGGCGATGGTTCTCGCTGGGCGCGGCCGTCGGCATCGGTTTCGGCCTCGTGCAGGTCGGCGTCCCCGCGATCAGCGGATTATTTCTTGAAAAGCCCTTCTATCTCATCCCCCAGCCTTTCGTCGATACCACCACACTCACGGAAAGCATCCTCCCCGCGACGCCCACAGGCGTGGTAATCGACCTGGGCATCATTGCCGTCGCGATGGTCGTCCCCTTCTGGGCCATCATCGGCAGCTTCATCGCCATCGCCGCGACCATCATCCTCAACCCGGTCCTTCACCACTGGGGCATCCTGACGCGCTGGCAGAGCGGCATGGACACGGTCAACACCACTTTCGCCAACAGCGTTGACTTCTGGATGAGCTTCGGAATCGGTGCTGGTCTGGGAATCGCGGTCGTCTCGATCTTTCAGACCCTGCGCGATGTCCGGCGGACCATCAAAGAGTCGCGCGCGTTAAGGGCCAGCGCCCAACCCGTCGCCAGCAAACCGAACCGAGGCGATTATCCGCTCTGGATCTCGCTGGTGCTGTACGCCATCTCCTCCATCGTCACGATCGCCATCTGCTACTGGCTCCTGCCAAAGAACACCACGATTCTCCTGTTCCTGATCATCTTCAGCTTCGTCTACAACCCGCTCATTTCCTACGTCAACGCACGTCTGCTGGGCATCGCCGGGCAGACCGTCGATATCCCCTTCGTCAAGGAAACCGCCTTCATCCTCTCCGGCGCGCGGCGTGGAGATCTGGCTGGCGCCCATCCCGCTGGAAAACTTCGGCGGCCAGGCGCAGGCATTCCGGGTCAACGAGCTTACCGGCGTGCGATTCTGGTTGCTGGTCAAGACCGACCTGGTGGTGCTCCCGGTGATGTTCCTGTTCTCTCTCGCCTTCTGGGCTTTCATCTGGAAATCCGGGCCTGTCCCATCCTCGGCATTCCCGGCCGCCCAAACCTACTGGGAACTCCAGGCCAAGAACACCGCCCTGCTCTATTCCTCCACGCACAGCGGCAATCTCGCCGACAGCCAGTTCATGCAGGCGATCCATCCCTGGGCCATCGGCGGTGGGTTTGGCGTCACCGTGGTTCTGTTCATCGTGCTCAGTGTTTTTGCGCTGCCCGTGATGCTGGTCTACGGCATGATTCGCGGCCTGGGCGGGCTGCCACACACGATGCTGCTGGAACTGATCGGCGCAATCGTCGGCCGGTTCTATTTCCAGAAGAAGTTCGGGCCCGACAATTTCCTGCGCATGGCGCCGGCCGCCGTGGCCGGGTATTTCACGGGCGTCGGCCTGGTGGGCATGGCAACGATCGCGATGCGGCTGATACAGACCGCGGTATCCGGTGCGCCGTTCTGAGCGGATTCACCGCGGAGGCGCAGAGAACGCAGAGGTTGAAATCTGAAATCCTAAATTTGAAATTTGGGATTTGAAATCTGAAATCTGAAATTTGAAATTCGAAATCTGAAATCTGAGATTTGAAATCTGAAATCTGAAATCTGAGATTTGAACCATGACCTCTTCCCCTCCAACTCCTCTCCGCGACCTCGGCGCCTCCGCGGTGAATCCCATCCCCAACCAGGTCAAGCTCCCTCTCTCGGCCGCCATGGAGGTGGTCCTCCAGGGCATCCGCATCCGGCTTGGCCGGTCGCCGGTGACCCTCGGCGGCGTGGCGATGGGCATTGCTTTTCTCATGGCCATGCTCACCGGCGGCCTGGCGCGACGAGGCGTGGTGCATGAGAACGACGTCCGCAACGAAATCAAACGCATGGTCAACTTCCTGCTGGCTGAATCCGGGCCGATCTCGGGACGGACGATCGAAATCATTCCCTGCGGGGCTCTGAATGAGGTCGAGGAGCGGTTCATCCTGGCGATTCGCAAGGATGCCGGGAAAGTGCGGCTTGCGACGCATCCGGCCACCAGACCTCTGGCCGTGATCATCCTCGGCGACCACACGCCCCATGCCTTCGAGCCGGATTCGATGGGCTACAGCCTCATCGCGTTCACCCGCCCGTTCAGCGGCAAAACGGAACGGATCAAGCCCGTGCAGCTTTCCCGCCAGCCGACGACCGATGAGCTTGCCGCGGCCGCCAAGGACCAGCGCCGGACACGCTTCCGCGAGGCGTGGATCCTGATCATCGCCCTGGCCGTCACGGTGATCGGCATCGGCAACGCCATGCTCATGTCCGTCACCGAACGATTCCGCGAGATCGGCACGATGAAGTGCCTCGGCGCGCTATCCAGCTTCATCCGGCGGCTTTTCGTGATCGAATCGGCCCTGGTCGGCATCGTCGGCGGTTTCGCCGGCGCGATCCTCGGCGCAACCTTTGCGCTGCTCATGTACGCCTGGACCTATGGCTTTGCCCTGGTGTTCTCCTCGATGCACTGGCCGATGCTCCTGCTCTACGCTGCCGGTTCCGTCGCCGCCGGCATCGTGCTCTCCATCGTGGCGGCCATTTACCCGGCGCGCATCGCGTCAAAGATGCTGCCGGCGATGGCACTGAGATCGAATGTATAAGGAAATGACGAATGTCTAAGGCCGAATGTCTAATCAATGTCGAATGCCAAAGCCCGAATGCCGAACGGGGATTTTCGGCATTTGTCATTTCGAGCTTCGTCATTGATTAGACATTCGTCATTAAGCATTCGGCATTGACGGGTAACAATGCACGCATCACTCAAGCAACTATTCGATCTCCCCGCCGACAGCGCCCGCCGCCGCATCATCCGCGCGGTGGACCTCCACAAGACCTACCGCACCGGCCGGCAGGAGACTCACGCCCTGCGCGGCGCGACGCTCGACATTCTTGAGAACGAGTATCTCTCGATCATGGGCCCATCCGGCTCGGGCAAATCCACGCTTTTCAACATGATCGGCGGCCTGGGCAAGCCCACCAGCGGCAAGGTCTACATCGACCAGGTCGACATCGCCCAGCTCGACCACAACGAGCTGGCGTGGCTGCGCTGCCGCAAGATCGGCTACATCTTCCAGACCTATCACCTCATCCAGGTAATGACCTGCCTGGAGAACGTCATGCTGCCGATGGCCTTCGCCGGCCTGGCTGGCGACGAGGCCCGCGACAAGGCGATCGCCATCCTCAAGCTCGTGGGCCTGGGTCACCGCATCCTGCACAAGCCGGCCGAGCTTTCCGGCGGCCAGCAGCAGCGCTGCGCCATCGCCCGCGCTCTGGCCAACTCACCCAAGATCATCCTCGCCGACGAGCCCACGGCCAACCTCGACCTCAAGACCGGCGAGGAGATGATCGAACTGCTGGCAATGCTCAAGGCGGAGCTGGGCGTGACCATCATCTCGGCCACGCACGACCTGAAGATGCTCAAACGTTCCGATCGCATTCTGTGGATCGCCGACGGCCGGATCATCAAGATGGTCCGGCCGGAGGAGATCGACTAGAAGGAACCACAGATGAACACAGATGAACACGGACCATCGGCAAACCCAAGCTTCAAATCAAGCGATTCGCCGGCCCGCACGCGCCCTCTTTCCATCATCCGTGTTAATCTGTGTTTATCTGTGGTTCCTATGTCTTCTATTGTCGAGGTCGAGGTCGTGAAGAAACGCTACTCGCTGGCCGGCGAGGAAGTCTGGGCGTTGCGCGGCGTGTCGCTGGCCGTGGGGCGTGGGGAATTCCTCTCGATCATGGGCCCGTCAGGATCGGGTAAGTCCACGCTGTTCAATCAGATCGGCGCGTTGGACAAGCCCACCGAAGGCAAGGTCTACTTCGACGGCCAGAGCATCTTCGACTTGTCCGAGGCGCAGCAGGCTTGGTTCCGCTGCAACAAGATCGGCTACATCTTCCAGACCTACAACCTCGTCTCGGTGATGTCGGCGCTGCAGAACGTGATGCTGCCGATGATCTTCCAGGGCGCGACGCGCGAAGAGGCGGCGCAGTGCGCTGCGCAAATCCTCTCGCGGGTGGGACTTGAGCACCGCCTCGACCACAAACCGGCCGAGCTTTCCGGCGGCCAGCAGCAGCGCGTCGCCATCGCCCGCGCCCTGGCCAACACCCCCGCCGTCCTGCTGGCCGATGAGCCCACGGGGAACCTCGATACCAAGACCGGCGCAGAGATCATCGCTCTCCTGCGCGACCTGAACCGCAGCCACGGCATCACCGTCATCTGCGCCACGCACGACGTGAAGATGCTCGCCAGTTCCGACCGGGTCTGCTGGATTCGCGATGGCCTGATCCAGCGCATCGCGACCGGGGCCGAGTTCCGGGTCGAGGAGATGGAAGCGGACCAACTGGGGCGGGCTTGATGATGCCGCTGTCTGGCACGCCCTGCGCCACATGATCGACTCGGCATCGAAGACGAGCTGAAGTTGTGATGCGGGCTTCCAGCCGGCGGCAGGCTGGAAGCCCGCACCATAAGCGGTTCCTTACGCCGCGATGGCGACCGTCCGGTACGGGACAATCGTCAGATTCCGTACCAGGTGAAATCCGCGAAAACGCACGCCTTCGAACAGGATCAGGTCATCGCGCCCGGCCTTCTTGCGAATCAGGCCGTTCACTTGGGAAAAATATCCGTGGACGGCGTCGTCACTCAGTTCTCCGGCCTTCTCGTGGGACAAATAGTATTGGTCTGCAATCTCCCTCGCCGTGCGAAGACCGCGGTCGCGCGGATCCCAGCCCGCTTCGGCGTCATACGCTTTGTTCACAACTCGCAACACTCGAACATGTCGGCCTTTGATTTCCACGATCACTTCCGAGCCATCTGGCATCGGGATTCTCAGGCGTCCCAGCGCAAAATCCTCCGCCAGGATCTCCAGGGTCCAGGGCTTTCCGTTCCCGTTGGCAACTGCTGTTTCGCGCTCCATCATGGTTGGTTCCTCCAAACACGGAGATCATTGCGCACCACCTTGGTTGTCGTGCGATGGGCCGGGTGCGCCAGGCGCATCGTCGGCTCCCGCGCAACACGTGATCGTCGCTCGTTCGGGCGGAGACAAACCGCAAGTGTTTTGCGCCCGATGTGTCTTCTGGATTCGCCGCGTTGTCGCGATAGGATCGCCCACACGCCAGAGCCGCACATGTCCGTCGATCAGCGCAGAAGCCAAATGGGATTTTCTGCAAGAGCCATGCCGCTACCAAAAGGAGCGCGGCGATTTTTTTGCCACGATGCGTCTGGCAACGCTTCGGAGTCGCGCCGATATATACCCGCGGCATTGGGCCGCCAACATCTCCCGACCCGCTGGTGTGACTATGAAGGATGCATGCACGCTGCTGGGAAAGTTCTTCTCGGAGGGCAAAGGACATGTCCTGTACAAGGCGTACCCACGGACCCGTGGCGACGACGTCTCGGCACTGCTGCATCTGGCCAATTCGCTGCCGCCCAACACGATCAGCTTTGTGCCCGTGCCGCCTGAGCAGGACAGCATTCGAGATCTTCATTCGGTCCAGAAACAGCTTGTCGATGCCTGTGCTCCAACGCCTGACGCCACGGATTCGTCCGGCGTGCGAAGCGGCGCCGAAGCGCGCGAGGCCCGGCTCAAGGAATTGCTGCGAGTGCTTCCGAGCGACCTGCTGGATGACCACGCGGTGAAGACGCTGCGCGAACTGGCGCCGCGGCAGTTGCTGGACGCCCTCTATGAAATCACCCGGAACAGCCTGTCCGCGCGCCAGGAGCTCGATCAGGTGGTGCATATACCCGAGGATGCGCCGGTCCTCATCGTGGGCCGTCCTGAGCTGCTCCTGGGCTATGAAGCTGCTCCAGGGGGGAAGCTCAGCAGTCTGCGCAAGCTGCTGGACTCGGCAGGGTATCCCAACCGATTCCATTTCCTGGTTGACCGGGGAAACGAAGGCCGGGCCGGAGGAATTCGCGACCTCAAGACGCTGCACGATCTCCTGCCCGACAAGCCGCCACAAGACTCGGACCTGGGGTTCGTGTTCATCGGTCGCAGCAAGGAGGGGCAGGCGGTCATGGTGGCCAGCGGCGTCAGTTCGCTCGGCACGTTCGCGGCAGTCGAACTCCTTCTGGACCGGAGGCCGGCCTTAAGACCCGCCATTGACGCCGTCGAGTCCGCGCAAGGGCGCGACCGCATTGATATCGTATTTCGCTGCGAGCACCAGCAACTTGTTCAGGATCGACCATTTCGATACGTCAACCCCGCCAGCAGGCTTCGGATCGAGCTGCTTAATGCAGATGATGTCGTGGGCTATCGTTGGAGCAGAGGGGCCCATGCGCGGTTCGGCCGGTTGCTGGATGCATGGAGTCCCGCAGTCGGCAGTACGCCCGCCAAACCGATCGCGGAGGAATGGGGCCAGGGCAAACGACTCGAGTGGTCGTGGCGGGCGCCCCAAGTGCTTCCCGTCCACAGCCTTGCTGACAAGTCGGCGCGGGACCGCGACGGCGCAGCCCCCCTCGCGACCCATGCTGCGGGCTCGCCCGCCAGCGGCGCTGCGCATCGGCTCTTGCCGGTTCGAATTGATGCAACGGCCTACCAGGCCTCGCCGAGCCAGATCCTGCTGCCGGGCCGCGCCATGGGCCAGCTTCTGGATGCCGTGCGCGCCGATGCCCGGAAGGATCGAGCGGCGTGGATCGGCAAGCTCCCCAAGCCGGACGGAGGCGATCGCCTTCAGCAGATGCGGATGAACCCCCGGTTTCAGACATTTGTGCCCGTGTTAATCATCGGTCCCACGGGAAGCGGCAAGCAATGGATCGCCCAACTTATCGCCGAAAGCTGGGGGGGAGCGAGCATCGCTGCGCAGGTCAACTCCTTCTCCGCGGGCGGCGACAGGCGATTGGCGAGAAACGGGCTGCTCGACCGCACCGAAGAGGAGCTCGAGACTTCTCTGAGCGATTTCATAGCGGGGCAGAGCATGCAGGGACCACATCTGCACACCTTCAACACGGTCGGGACGAGCGACCTCATTGACGCAGAGCTGTTTGGCACGGCCCAGGGAATCGCCACCACGGTCGATTCCGCCCCGGGAGCCTTTCAGCTTGCCGGCACCGGCGTGCTGTTCCTCGACGAATTGCTGGAACTGGACCCCTCGCTGCAGGCCAAATTGCTGATGGCGTTGCAGAACGGCCGCATTCTGCCCATTGGCGCGGGCCGGGATTACTGCTTCGTGTGCCGCGTTGTGGCGGCCACGAATCGCGCAGAGGATGCTCAGTCGCTTCGGAGGGCTGTCGACCGCAAAGAGGTCCGGCACGATCTGACCGCGAGATTCGCTCGTCAATACGTCGTGCCTCCTCTCTCGCAGCGCCCGCTGGAGGTCATCCCGATTCTCATGATGCTCTTGAAAGAACGGCACAACATCGCGGAGGAGGCCGGCGACACCAGCCCGCTTTATCTGCGAATCTCCAAGCCCGCCTTCGAGGCATTGATCAGTTACGATTTCCCCGAGAACATCCGCAACTTGCAGCAGTTGGCCGGCGTTCTGTCTCCCGAGGTGATCAGCCTCGCGCCATTCGCGGCCGGCAGTGATGATCTGCCCCGATGCAGTATTCTGCTGCGCGACGTCCGGATTCTGGATGGTGCGGGTCCCGAGCAGGCGGCGGGCACCGGCAATCCCCCACATGAACGGAACTTCTATGAATTCGCCCTGAGTTATCTGGTTTCCAAAGCAGAAGAGGCCCTGCCTCAGACTCCCGCTGCGATTTCGCCCGAGCCGGCTGCCATCGCCGGCCAGCCCACGCTATCCGAGTTCGCCAGGAAACTCGCCACCATCCAGTTTCCCCCCGTGCGGATTGCCCCGTCGATTGACGGGCGCACGATGGAGCAATTCCTTGTCCAGCCGGGCGTTGCCGACAGCCTGGCGAGACTGGTTGGGGCGGCCTTTGAGCGCATTTCGCCATGCAGACGCCGCTCAGTACGACGCTGCTTCGGGAGCTCTTCAGACAGCGCAGCGACCTGGCCAGGCGAATGCCGCTTCGTCGAGTGTGGGAGAACCGCTTTGCGAGCGGTTCGGCGCCCCGCACCCTCACCGACAGGGACAGGGAATTGCTGAACGGGTGGGAGGCGAACCTCCAGGACTGGGTCAACGGCTATGTAGCCCGAAATGCCCGGTGCCCGGACCCCGAGAGATACCGCACCGAGAGATGCACCGATTGCTCCAAGCGCAGAAACGAGGCCAGGTGCCAGTACAGTAGCCGCCGGCTCCACCAGAACATCGTCCTGAGCCTTCTGCTGGGACAGGTTGTTGAGCCCGGCAGGAGGCCATGACTCAAACCTCCGTGACACCGCGCTTCCTCAGCAGCGCGTCCCACCGTCTCGGATGCACGCTCGCAAAGAACCGCCCTGCCGATCGTCGCACCTGCACCGGGCAGCCGAATGCACGGGAGAGCATCGCGCCGCGCAGCACCGCGACCGGCGAACCTTGCGCGATGCACCGCCCTTCGCTCAGCAGAAGCACGGACGATGTCGCGGGCGGAAGCTCCTCAACATGATGCGTGATGATGACGACCGTCGGCGGGCGGTGCGAGTTCTCGAACATTGCCTGCACCGTCGCCAGCACCTGCTCGCGCCAGAAGATCCAGCCCGGCCGTCGGCTCATCCAGAAGCAGCAACCGCGGCCGCTGCACCAGCGCCCGGGCGATCAGCGCCCGCACGCGCTCGCCGCTGCTCAGGGTGTCGTGGCGGTGATTGGCCACCTCCAGCAGGCCCACCTGCGACAGGACGGCATTGGCGGAGCGGGTCATCGCCCGCGTGGGCGTGTCATACAAGGCGAGCGTGCCGAAAAACCCCGTCAGCACGACCTCGCGAGCAGTGAGGTCGGACTGAACGTCGTAAGGCCCAGCCGGCTGGAGCAGCCGAATGCTCTTGCGAAGGCCCAGCAGATCGGCCTGGCCGAACCGCTCGCCCAGGACGCAGACTTCGCCTTTCGTTGGCCAGAGATGACCCGCCACAATGCGAGCCAGGGTGCTCTTGCCACTGCCATTGGGCCCGACAATGGCCGCGCACGATCCGGCGCGGACCTGCCAGTCGAGGTCGCGCAGAATCCATCGCTGGTCGCGGTGGAAGCAGACGCTTTGGAGGTGGATGTCGAGCATTCGTCAGTGGTCAGTCGTCCGTAGTCAGGTGCTGTCTGACCACTGACAACCCGCCAATCACAGCGCCCGCCATTTCGCGTAAGCAGCATCCCACTGCTTGCCGTTCTTCGGCTCGTACCGCTTCACGCCAAAGCTCTCGCGGATGACGCCGCGCAAGTCGGCCAGCGTCTTGATCTGCCCCACCGCCATGGCCTGCACCAGCAGATTCCCGGCCGCCGTCGCTTCGATCGGACCCGCAACGACCTCGCGGCCGCACGCATCCGCCGTCATCTGGTTCAGCAACTCGTTCTGGCAGCCGCCGCCCACGATGTGGATCGTCCGAATCTTCCGGCCGAGAATATCCTCAAGTCCTTCGATGGTCTTGCGATACGTCAGCGCCAGGCTCTCAAGGATCGCGCGGACGAACTCGCCCTTGCCCTGGGGCAATGGCTGCTTGCTCTCACGGCAGAATTGCTCGATCTTCTTCGGCATGTCACCGGGCTTCAGGATCGGGCCATAGTCGAGGTCGATGAGCGAGACGAATGGCTTGGCATCGCCGGCCAGCTTCGTCAGCTCGGGATACGAATGCTCCGTGCCTTCCTTGATCCAGTGCCGGCGGCATTCCTGGATCGGCCACATTCCCATGATGTTCTTGAGCAGTCGAATCGTGCCGCCCACGCCGCCTTCGTTCGTGTAGTTGTACGCGAGAACCTTGTCATTGATGATCGGCTCGGGAAGCTCGACGCCCATGAGCGACCACGTGCCCGAACTGATGTAGCACCAGCCATCGCCCTGCGCGGGAACGGCCGCCACCGCGCTGCCCGTGTCATGCGTCGCGGGGGCGATGACCGGCATGGGCCCGACGCCACATTCCTCGCCGACCTCCTTGGCCAGCGTTCCCAGCACCGTGCCCGACGGCACGATTTCCGGCAGGAAATGGATCGGCAGGCCCAGCCGCTTGAGCATCGGCAGCGCCCAGCCCTTCTGTCGCGGATCGTACATCTGGCTGGTCGTGGCGATGGAGAACTCGCTCTTGCGGATGCCCGTGAAGAGGTAGTTGAACAGGTCGGGGATGAACAGCAGCGTCTCGGCCATTTGCAGCAGATCGGGGCAGCTTTCGTTCTGCGCGAGAACTTGGAAAAGCGAATTGAGCTGCATGAACTGAATGCCGGTGGCCGCGTAGATGTCGGCCCTGGGCACGCGCGCGAAGGTGCGCTCCATGATGCCATCGGTGCGCGAGTCGCGGTACATGTAGGGGTTGCCGAGGATCTCGCCGCCCCGGCCGATCAACCCGTAGTCCACACCCCAGGTGTCCACGCCGATCCCGGCGAGCGGACCGCTCAACCCCGCGGCGCCTTTGCACAGGCCGGTCTTCAACTCCTCCCATTGCGCCATGAGATTCCAGTGGAGGTGGCCGTTGATGCGCCCCTGGGGATTGGCGAATCGGTGCTTCTCTTCGAGCGTCAGTCGCCCGTTGGAAAGCGTTCCCAGGATCGCTCGCCCGCTCTCCGCGCCCAGGTCAAATGCAAGGTAACGGCTCTCGGCCATGCTGAATCTCCTCGGAAAAATCGGCCGGTATTATGGGGGCTGGGGTGATTGGGGTCTAGGGCTTGTGGAGCGTGCCGCCCCGGCCGCGCTTCTTCGTGGAGCGTGCCGCCCCGGCCGCGCTTCTTCGTGGAGCGTGCCGCCCCGGCCGCGCTTCTTCGTGGAGCGTGCCGCCCCGGCCGCGCTTCTTCGTGGAGCGTGCCGCCCCGGCCGCGCTTCTTCGTGGAGCGTGCCGCCCCGGCCGCGCTTCTTCGTGGAGCGTGCCGCCCCGGCCGCGCTTCTTGGTGGAGCGTGCCGCCCCGGCCGCGATCCTCGTCGCATGGTATCCAAGACCGCGGCCGGGGGCGGCACGCTCCACATCCTCCCACCCCGCGCGTAGTAATGATGGCAACACTGGAAAGGCTGGTGCATCCATGCGACCGGGCAGAAGCATTTCCCGGCGGCGGTTACTTCAGGCGGGCAGTGCGGCGGCGGCCATCGCCGGTTTTCCCCTGATCGTCCCATCGTCCGTCTTCGGCGCGGATTCGCCCAGCAATCGCGTGACCGTCGGCAAGATCGGCTGCGGTGGCCAGGGCAGTGGCCTCGGCGGAGTCACCGGCCAGATCGTCGCCGCATGCGATACATGGAAACCCCGCCGCGAGAAATCGGGCGCCGGCGTGACGCCCTACCACGATTTCCGCGAGTTGCTGGCCCGCGAGGATATCGACGCCGTCGTCATTGCCACGCCCGATCACTGGCACGTGCCCATCGCCATCGCGGCCGCCAAAGCCGGCAAGGACATGTACGTCGAGAAGCCGCTGGGCGTCAGCATCGAACTCGACAAGGCCTGCCGCGAGACCATCAAGCGATATGGACGGGTCTTCCAGTACGGCACGCAGCAGCGATCGCAGTATCACTGCCGCTACGGCTGCGAACTGGTGCGCAGCGGGCGCATCGGCGAGATCAAGGAGATCCTGGTTGTCTCGCCCAACAGCGGCCCCGGGGGAAACGCCAGGCCGCTGCCGGTGCCCGAGGGCCTGGACTATGACATGTGGCTCGGGCCAGCGCCGTGGACGGAATACACCGGATGCCCCAACGGCGGCGACTCGTGGTATCACTGCTACGACTATGCCCTGGGCTTCATCGCCGGCTGGGGCGCGCATCCGCTGGACATCATGGTGTGGGGCTTCGACACGCACCTTGCGGGCAAATGGGAAGTGGAAGGCACCGGCAAGATCGCGACCGAAGGGAGAAACGACGCCGTCTACGACTGGGACGTGCGCATCAACTTTGAGAACGGCGTCAAGACGCACTTCATCACCGGCGGCGACCACACGCGCTTCATCGGCACCGAAGGCTGGATCGGCATCTCGCGCAGCGGCATCAGCGCCGAGCCCAAGTCGCTGCTTCAGTCGCCCATCGGACCCAACGACGTACACCTGACGCCGAGCAACAGCCATGGCGGCAACTTCATCGCAGCGGTGCGGTCGCGAGGCACGCCGGTGAGCCACATTGATGATGCGGCGCGGTCAGATTTCATCAGCCACGTGAGCGACATCGCCATCCGCACCGGCCGGAAGATCATCTGGGACCCGGTGAAGGAAGAGATCGTGGGCGATGAGTCAGCGCGGCGAAGGATGGGCAGGGCGCTGAGGCAGCCGTGGAGAGTGTGAGGCGAAACGAAACGGAATTGGAGCGCACCTTGAAGCGTCCAGACCTATCCACGGCCGTCTTTGCTGGGATAAAGGTCTTCATCCTCTGGTTACTGCTGCTCTCCTTTTTCACGATGCTCGGCCGAGGAGGATATCCAGTTCCCGATGTCTTTGTGGGCATCATGGTCTGGATAGTGGCCGCGGGTCTCGGCTTCCTGCGATTCTGGTTCGTCTGGCAAGGGACCCCTGATAAGAACGATGAGCCACGGGGCTTTCCCGTGATCACCGATCGCCAGCAGACTGATCGTCAGCCTGACACGGCAGAGCAGCGCGACCCCAGCCAATCTTCTGCCGCAACAGCGAAGGACTCCGATCGCGCAGCCTCAATAAAGGCATCCTCTTCCGCCATGCGACGATCGACCTCTTCGCGATGGTCGTAGTAGAAGGCCATCGCCGCATGCACGGCGCCCAGCGAGAGGTCGTAGTGGCCGGCAATCTCCTCCAATGATTGGCCGAGCCGCAGATACATGAGAACCACGTCGCTGACGGTGATGCGAGTGCCTGCGATACGAGGCTTGCCGCCACGGGTGCCAGGGGAGGATTCAATGTGCCGATCGAGTGACGGAACCACAATCGCCTCCATCACGTGCCGGACTGTTGTTCCGCCTCCAGAATGCTTCTCGCCGCCTCATCAGCGCCTTGGTGGTAGACCAGGTCCCAGGGAATCTCCTTCTCGCGCAGGAAGTCCATGTATCTCTGGATCGCCGTATCCGGGTCAGCGAGGTTGCCGTCGGCAAGTTTGCCGCGCACTTCGTGCCAGAACTCGTACTGAGCGCGATCCTGTTGTGTCTGGGTGGTCATGATCGTGGTCCTCAGGCAGATTGCCGTATCCCTAATTATGGCACCGCCTCGATCAAAGTCGAGTGGGCCTTCACCCGCTCGGCGTCCAAATAGCGATCCAAGACGGCGATGGCCTTGGCTGTGTGAAAGCTGATCTGATCGCTGTCGGCGGCAAGCTGCCGCTGCTGCCAAGACAACGCCACCGGGCCGGCGACAATATCGAACCACGGAGCCAGAGGGACGGGACGGTGGACATTCGGGGGCACACTGAGATACGGCGGCGCACCTGGCGGGGCCGGATTTTGGCGGCAATGCTGCACGAAGCTCCAGTAATCCTCATCATCGTACGATCCACGGACAAAGAACTGCAGCGACTCCAGCACCGCGAGTTCCTGCCGGGGCAGCACGAACTTCATCACCACTGGCCTGTTCGGGCGCCGCCCGCCAGGAAGGCCGCCGCGGCGTGGGTAGTAACGCAGCCATGCCCAATGTCGCGCCTGCCGTTTGAGCGACGTGAGATAGAACCCCGGCCCGAAATCGGTATCGGGCCTGCAATGGTCCAGCCGCACTCCGTTCCGGAGAACGTCGTCTGCGTCAACCTGAGTCGTTCCGTGGAACAGAACGATATTGCTCCATTTGTCAGGGTCCCAATGCGGAGCCGGATTCAATATGTTCGCTCGATAAAGCGACATGGCTGGAGGCTACTCCGAACCGCAGCAACTGGCAAGATCGACCCGCGCCTCAATCGACCCGCGCCTCAATCTACCCCCGTCTCATCTGCGCCAGCATATGCCCGATTTCCGGCAGGATCAGCCGGGTCACGGCCAATTCGACAGCCGCCGTCGATCCCGGCAACGCGAAGAGCAGCTTGTCACCGCACACCCCGCCGAGGGCGCGCGAGAGCATCGCGGCCGGGCCGATCTCCTGAAAGCTCAGCATGCGGAACAGCTCGCCAAAACCGGGCAGCAGTGTGGTGAGATGCCGCTCGATCACGGGAACAGTCTGGTCCCGGGGCGAGATCCCCGTGCCGCCGTTGGTGATGATGAGGTCGATATCATCGCGCGATTTCAGTTGAATGAGCATCGCATCCAAATCGGCCGGCTCGTCGCGGATCACCTGGTAGAACGACACCGCATGCCCAGCCCCTTCCATGAGTTGGCGGATTCGCCCGCCGCTCTTGTCCTGCTCGGCCGTACGCGTATCGCTGAGCGTCACAATCGCGCAGCGCGCTGAGATGGGCGAGGATGGCTGGTGCTCCAGGTGGCTCATTTGCGGTCGAAAACCAGCGTACCCGTCTCGCTAATGGTGACAACGTAGCTCGCCAGCCCCGGCGAAAGCGGGATGTCCACGCGATCCATGTCCTTGCGGCTGATCGCCAGCAGGTCATCCACCGACCGATCGCCCGCGTAGACGCGCAGCACCGCACGCATGCCGCCGGTGAAACTCCCAGTGACCGGCCCGATCGTCACCGTCTGGCCAGGCTTGATCAGCCAGCCCCAATGCCGCCGCGTCAGGTCCGGCGCGTTGATGGCCACATCCTCCGGCGCCGCCCAGCCATCCTCCATCTCCGGCCGAAGGCCCTGCGACAGCTCCTTCACCGGCCCAGCGCCGAGCACGACCGTGGTCCCGTTGGTGACTTCCACCTGAAACGTGTGTTTTTCGGCGAGGCAGCCCAGTGTGCCCACGAGAGCCAGCGGCAGAAGCAGTCGAACAGATCGCCCGATGATGACACAAATCGCTTTGGCCATGTTCACATCTTCCGTGATTTCACCGTCAATGCCAGTTGCTCCACCGCCGCCGCATCGTAAGCCGCTTGCAACTCCCGCTCATTGGCATACGCCCTCGCCGCCACCGCCCGATACGGGACGCTTACGCTCAGCGAAGGCGCGTCGAACGGCCAGGGATCGACAATGAGCGTCGTATCATCGGCTCGCGTCAGCGACAGCGTGATCGCGGCCTCGCCGGGACGCGGCACCATGTTCTCCACCTGCGCGGCCGGCACCTGATCGCAGCACAGCGCCAGGCTGATCCGGTCCATCGCCTGGATGATGTAGTGGTTGCGCTTGAGCTGCAGCTCGGGCGGCGAGTGGTCCTTCATGGCCAGCCCCAGATAAAGCGGAGTGGTGACCGACAGCCCCAGTTTTCGCCGAAGCTCCTCCTGCCGTTCACATTCGCGATGTTGGAATCGGTTCAGCTCGAATAGCTCCTGATGTGTCCGCGGCTTGCTCGATGCATACGCCGACAGCCCCAGCACGTGCAGGCTGATGAGAAGCTGCGTGTAGGGCAATCTGTCGGCCGCACGATCCGGACCAGCGGACCACATCGCAAGCGATATGCTCAGCGGGCTCTCAAAAACATCCGTCGGCTGATGGCGGTGATTGAGCGTGGGATGGTCATCATGCTCCGGCCAGCCGCAGTCATGCAGCGACGCCGCGGCAATCGTGTCGGCTGACGGGTTGGGCGGCGCAAACCGCGCATTGCCGAATTTCTCGGCCAGCCGGCCGCTCAGCATCGCGTGCTCGTGCTGCGCAATCAGGAAAAAGCGATCTCCCATCTTGCGCCGGATCATGATGTCATTTATAGCGGAGGATTTGTCCGTTGTCAGGTTTCGGCTGCCAGTTGCCAGTGGTCCGTGGTCCGTGGACGGGTCAATAGTCCGTTGGTCAGTTGGCACAGCCTCCCCGAATCTCAAAATCCGCAGTGGCGGATCCACTGACTAACGAACAACGGACCCAACTACTGACAACGGACCACTGACCACTGACGGATATCATTGCCAATCCGCCGCCGAATCCCGCCGCGCCACGAGAGCGGCGATGGCGAACAACCCGGCCGCGAACGAGCAACTGATGCCGAAATCGACGGCCAGCGTGCCTCCGCCGCCGTGACCACGCCACAGCGCCCGATGGAATCCCGACACGCCGTAGGTGAGCGGGTTGGCAAGCATGACCCATTTCAGGCCCCACCAGGCGCTCTGCGGCGGAAACAGCGCGCCGAGAGGAACCACAGGGGCATGAGGAACAGGTTCATGATCGCGTGAAAGCCTTGCGTGGAGGTCATCCGCCAGGCGATGGCGAAACCCAGCGCCGTCAGCCCGAAGGAAACAATGAGCATCAGCACAATGGCCAGAGTGAACGAGATTACCGTTACATGAAACCCCACCAGCGGGGCCAGTGCCAGAAAAATCAGCCCCTGCGCCTGGCCAGGATCGTGCCGCCGAGCACCTTGCCCAGGACCACGGCTTGCCGCGAGACGGGCGCGACGAGGACCGACTGCATGAAGCCTTCGCGCCGATCCTCGATCACCGAAATTGTCGAGAAGATGGCCGTGAAGAGCAGGATCATCACCAGCGTGCCGGGGAAGAAGAACTGGATGTACGTCTCGCCGCGCATGCCCGCGAAGCTCCCGCCCATCCCGCCACCAATCAGCAGCCAGAATACCAGCGGCGTGGCCAGCGCGCCGACGATGCGGTTGGGCTGGCGCACAAACCGGACCAGTTCCCGCCGGCAAAGAGAGAAGGCCGGCAGCAGGAGACCGGGCCTGGGCGCGGCGTGCATGGCAGCGGGCTGCGCGGGAATGGTGATGATGCTCATCCGCCGATTCTAGGCCCCTCGAATGGCGGCGGAGAAGCCCGGGTCGGTAATGTTCAACACGCTGCGGTAAAGACACATCGGATGGGGCGAATTTCCCCGTTGACCCCCGCTCCAAGGCGCGCCTACAACTCCGCAACGGGCAAGCGCGGTGATCTGGGTGTCCGTGTACACCCGCGCGGCTATGGCCCACATCTTTGCGAGGATCAACGCATGTCAGCTATCGTTGGCAAGCCGGCGCCGGCCTTTCAGCTCGACGCCGTTCAGAGCGGCACATTCAAGTCCATCAGCCTCGAAGACTATCGGAAGAAGTGGGTCGTGCTATTCTTCTATCCGCTGGACTTCACGTTTGTCTGCCCGACGGAAATCCTGGCCTTCTCCGACCGCCTCGATGAGTTCAAGAAACTCGGCGCGGAAGTGCTGGGCGTGAGCGTGGACAGCAAGTTCTCCCACCTTGCCTGGACCGAGCGATCGCGCAAGGAAGGCGGCATCGAGGGCCTGCGCTATGCCCTTCTGGCCGACCTCAACAAGAAGGTGGCGGCCGACTATGGCGTGCTGGCCGACGGCGGCATCGCCCTGCGCGGGCTGTTCATCGTCGATCCCGACGGCGTCGTGCAGCACGCAACGATCAATAACCTGGGCGTCGGCCGATCCGTCGATGAGACGCTGCGCGTCCTGCAGGCGTTCCAGTTCGTGCGCGAGCATGGCGACGTGTGCCCGGCCAACTGGCAGCCGGGGCAGGATGCGATGAAGCCCGACTGGCAGAAGTCCAAGAGCTATTTCAGCAAGCACGCGTGAGCGATGTCGAGAGCTGATCGTCTAAAGCAGAAAGCGTCAGCGCTCGCCAGGGGCGGGCGCTGACGCTTCCGCTTCAGATATACCCTAGAAATCCAGGCCCCCACGCAACTGAGGCCGTTTCTTCTTTTTCGCAGGCTCGGCGGCCGCCGGCGCGGCGGTCGCCGTCGGCGCGATCTCTTCCGCCCGCCGGATCGACAGCGAAATACGACGCTTCTCCTTGTCCACCTCAAGCACGCGAACGCGAACTTCCTGATTGGGCTTGACCACATCGGCCGGCGTGCGCACGCGCTGGTTGGCCAGCTCGGAGATATGCACGAGGCCCTCCAGGCCCGGCTCAAGCTCGACGAATGCGCCGAATTCGGCCGTGCGCGTCACCTTGCCGGTCACGACCATGTCAGTCGCGAATTTCTCTTCCACCTTGGCCCACGGATCGCCACCCGCCTGCTTGAGGCTGAAGGTCATGCGCTTGGCCACCGGGTCGAGCAGCAGCACCACCACGCCCACCGTCTCGCCTTCGCGAAGCACGTCGGCCGGGTGGCGAATGCGCTGCCACGAAATCTCGCTCACGGGCAGCAGTCCTTCGATGCCCTCCTCGACTTCGAGGAATGCGCCGAAGCCTTCGATGCGGGCCACGCGCGGTCACCGATGCGCCTACCGCATAGCGATCCGTCACGTTCTGCCACGGGTCGGCCATCGCCTGCTTGAGGCTCAGGCCGATCTTGCCCGTCTCCTTGTCGATCCTGACGATCTTCACATCCACCATGTCGCCGACCTTGAGCACCTCGGCCGGGTTCTTCACGCGCCGGTGGCTGATCTCGCTCACGTGGACCAGCCCGTCGACGCCGCCGATATCGACGAACGCGCCGTACTCCATCACGTTGCGCACGGTGCCGCGGCGGACCTGCCCCTCGGCCAGCTCGGTCAGCATCTTCGCCCGCGCCTCTTCACGCTCGCGCTCGATGATGTTGCGCCGGCTGATGATGAGGTTCTTCTTCTCGCGGTCGAACTGCATCACCTCGGCCGTCACGCGCTGGTTGATGAAGACCGAGATGTCCTTGTGGAACACGATGTCGACCTGGCCGGACGGCATGAACGCGCGCATGCCCTTGACCTGCACTTCCAGGCCGCCCTTGTTCATCCCGGTGACCGTGCCTTCGACGATCTGGCCGATCTCCAGGGTGTCCCAGGTCACGCTGCCGGAGACGGAGCCTTTGCGGTTAAGGATGAGCAGCCCTTCGCGCGGGTCGTATCGCTCGATGTGGAATTCCAGCTCATCGCCGATGTTCGGGATCTCCTCGAACTGCGTCAGCGACGCGATGCCCTGGCTCTTGCCGCCCATGTCGACGAAGAGATCCTCCTTGCCAATGGAGATGACGCGGCCTTTCTTCAGGCCCTTGGCGCACCGGGCTCGGCCGGCGGGGCTTGCTGCGTCTTGTCGGCGCCGTAGAGGTTCTCCAGCGAGATGCCTTCCAGGGCCGCTTCAATCTCGCGGTCAAGGGCGGAATCGCTGTCGGGACGGAACTTCTCTTTGAACTGGTCCTTGATGGGTTGATCGGCCATCGGTTCTACTCGCTGCCTTCGTGTTGATGCCACTCACGTGACCCGCGCCTCGGCGCAGGTTAAAGCGTGGCATCCTATCCGGCGTCGGGCGAAAGCGGAAGGGGCAAGGGCCGTGATCGCTTTTCGTCTACCTGTAGGGGCGGCTTCAGCCGCCGGGGGACCGACGTCGGCGGCTGAAGCCGCCCCTACTCGCTACAATGATGGCCATGAGCGACCCAACACAGCCATACGATGAACTGATCACCAGCCTCAAGCACGTTGCCACGTTTGATTCCATTGGCAGCCTGCTCTCCTGGGATGAGGAAACGTATATGCCGATGGGGGGATCGGCCCTCCGTGCCGACCAGTCGGGCCTGATCGCCCGGCTGCGTCATCAGCAGTTCACGTCGCCCCGCATTGGCGGGATTCTTTCTGATCTGCAAAGCTCGCCTCTCGTCGCCGATCCGCAGTCGGATGCCGCGGTGAACATCCGCGAGACCCGGCGGCTTTACGATCGCGCCGTGAAATTGCCGGCGTCGCTGGTTGAGGAGATGACCCGCACCGCAATCCTGGCGCATCATGCCTGGGTCGAAGCCCGCAAGAAATCCGAGTTCTCCCTTTTCCTGCCGCATCTGGACAAGACGCTCCAGCTCAAGCGGCAGCAGGCGCAGTGCATCGGATTCACCGGGCACATGTACAACGCGCTGCTCGATGAATTCGAGCCTGGCGAGACTGTTGAGCAGATGCGCCAGGTGTTCGTGTCGTTACGTGGGCCGCTCGTGGAGTTGGTTGGGCGGATCGTGGCCACCGGCCGGCGAGCGCCGGTTGAGGTGCTCCAGCGCGCCTTTCCCATCGATCGCCAGCAGCGGTTTGTGCGCGAAGCCTCCGCGGCCGTCGGCTTTGACCTCTCGGCTGGGCGCATCGACATCAGCGCCCATCCATTCTGCAGCGGCCTTGGCCCGGGCGACTGCCGCATTACCACGCGCTACGACGAGAACTGCTTCAGCGGAGGCTTCTTCAGCGTGCTGCACGAGACCGGCCACGCGCTCTACGACCAGGGCCTGCCGCGGCAGCACTGGGGCACGCCCCTGGGCGATTCGATCTCGCTGGGAATTCACGAGTCGCAGTCGCGCATGTGCGAGAACCTTGTCGGACGATCGCGCCGTTCTGGCAATTCTTCCTTCCGAAAGTCCAGCAGGCGTTTGCTGTCGTGGCCGATGTAGGCCTCGCCGAATGGGTGTTTGCCGTGAACGACGTCCGCCCGTCGTTGGTCCGCACCGAATCCGACGAAGTCACCTACAACCTTCACGTGCTGCTGCGATTCGAGCTGGAGCAGGCGATGCTGAGCGGCGATCTCAAGCCGGCCGATGTTCCCGCCGCGTGGAATGAGAAGATGCGGCAGTATCTCGGGCTCACTCCGCCGGATGATGCGCAGGGATGCCTGCAGGATGTTCACTGGAGCCATGGCGCGATCGGCTATTTTCCCACCTACACGCTGGGCAATCTCTACGCGGCGCAGTTCTTCAACAAGGCGCGCCAGGAGCTCGGCGATCTCGATTCGCTCATCTCGCGCGGCCAGTTCGCGCCGTTGCTCGACTGGCTCCGCAGGAACATCCACTGCCAGGGCAAGCGATTCACCGCGCGGCAGCTCGTGAGGAAGGTCACGGGTAGCGACCTTTCAGCAAAGCCCCTGCTCGATCACCTCAGCGCCAAGGCGGCGGAGTGGTATGGGTGTTAGGCTTTATCTGGAGTTGCGACGTATGAGAATCCTTATCGCTCTGTCCGTGTACCTGCTGACCAGCGCTCTCGCGGTGGCCGCCGAGGAGAGCAAGAAGCAGGTCTACCTCACGCCCGAACAGGCCGGGATTGTCGGCAAGATCATGGGCGAGTATCAGTCGGCTTCCCACGGGCGCAAGTGATCGCCTATGACGGCGGCAAGTTCATCGCCGCGATCTACAAGGGCGGCCTGCCCGGCACCGGCGCCGATATCAACTCACGCCTTGAGCTCCAAGGCAAACTCGATGGCGAGAAGGCCACCTTCACCGGCAACGACGGCACGTTCGTCGTCAACGGCGAGAAACTCGCCGGCAAGTTCGCGAACGTCGATGTGGAGCTCAAGAAAGTCGTCCGCCACAGCCCCACCGAAGGCGCCAAGCCGCCCGAGGGTGGCGCTGGTGCTCTTCGATGGAAGCAACGTCGATCAGTGGAAGCCCGGCAAGATGGACGAGCGCAAGCTCCTCTGCTGCGGGGTGTTCACCAAGAAGGACTTCCAGGATTTCACGCTGCACGTGGAGTTTCTCGAACCGCTCATGCTGTCGCGCGGGCAGGCGCGCGGCAACAGCGGCGTGTACATCCAGAATCGCTACGAGATTCAGATCCTCGATTCGTTCGGCCTTGTGCCCAACAAGGGCGATTGCGCCGCCGTCTATCAGCAGGTGCCGCCAAGGCTGAACATGTGCTTCCCGCCGCTCACATGGCAGACCTACGACATCCAGTTCACCGCGCCGCGCTGGCAGGATGGTAAGAAGACCGCCAACGCCGTTGTCACGATCCGGCACAATGGCGTGCTCGTCCATGAGAAGCAGGAAGTGGTGAACAAGACCGGCGCGGGGAAACCCGAAGGGCCAGCGCCAGCGCCGATCCAGCTCCAGAATCACGGTGGCGATCCGGTCTTCTTCCGCAACGTCTGGATCGTGGAAAACAAGTAGCAAAGGCCGACCGGCCCGCGGCCGCCTGATCTACGCGCCTTCAACCCACTGCACCATCGTTCTGACTCCCCAGCCCGTCGCGCCTTTGGCGTAATAGGGCAGGTCCTTCTCCGTGTCTGCGACGCCCGCGATGTTGACGTGTACCCACGGCACGGCTGGCTCCTGCGGTATGAAATAGCTCAGGAACGCGCCACCCTGCAGCGGCGACGCTTCGCGCGCGCCCGCGTTGACGATGTCGGCCAGTTCGCTCTTGAGCAGGTCGCGCTGGTCGTCGCCCACCGGCAGCCGCCAGACTTTCTCGCCGGCCGCCCCCGCCGCCTTTTCCATCTCCGCGAGCAGGGCATCGTCATTGCCCATGATCCCCGCCATCGTCTTGCCCAGCGCCACGATCACCCCGCCGGTCAGCGTCGCCAGGTCAACAGCGGCCCGTGGCTTGTACGTGGCGATGCCCCACGCCAGCGCATCGGCCAGCACGAGCCGCCCCTCCGCATCGGTGTTCGTCACCTTGACCGTCACGCCGTTGTGCATGCTCAGGATATCGCCCGGCCGGTAGCCCGTGCTCCCCAACACGTTCTCGGCGGCCGCCAGAATGCCCACGACATGAACGGGTGATCGCAGCTTCGAGAGCGCGTACATCAGCCCCAGCACGGCCATGCCGCCGGATTTGTCGTAGATCATTCGCCCCATCTTCTCGGCCGGTTTGATAGAGATGCCGCCCGAGTCGAACGTGATCGTCTTGCCGATGACCAGCAGCGGCCGCTTGTTCTTCGCGCTGCGCGGCTTGTATTCCAGGACGATCATCCGCGGCTTGGCGGCACTGGCCGATCCGACGGCCAGAATCCCCCCCATGTTCAGCCGCTGCATTTGCCGATCGTCGAGCACGCGGCAGGCGACCTTCAACTCCCGCGCGGACTGCCGGCACAATGCGGCCAGCGCGGGCGGGTTGATGCTGTTGCCCGGGCGCGAGGCGAGCGTGCGAGCGAAGTTCTGGCCTTCGGCGATGATGCGGGCCCGGTCGGCCCGTGGTTTTGCGGCCGCCACGTCATTCACGACCACCATCGCCCGCACCGCCTGCGGCGCATCCTCCGGCTTCGAGCGGCTGACCGCGCCCTTGAATTCGGTGAATCGGAAGCTGGCCAGTAGAAATCCACTGACGACCTCGCCAACGCGCGGCTGCTTGTCCACCACCGGCGCGATTAGCGCAATGGAGTTGAGCTTTTGCTTTCGCACGGTTTTGGCCACGGCGCCGGCCGCCCTCCGCACCGCCTCCGGATCGACGCGATCGGCCGGCCCAATGCTGACGATGATGACCAGCCCCGTCCGGCCGGCATCCTCTGCAATCGAGGACGCCAACTCACCCGGCTTGTTGGACTTGAGAGCGGTCTCGGCCAATCGCTGCGCCAGCGGCCGCAATGACGGCGGCACCAGGGCAAACTGCTTCTCCGGGTTGGGGTGCTTGTCGCCGATGAAAACCGCCACGCCCTCTGCGCCGGCCGGGACTGACTTCTCCACGCGAACGCTGACATTGGTGCTTGTCGGGATCATGAGGTCCATGATACGAGTGCGATGTCTGAAGCGGAAGCGTCAGCGCCCGCCCCCCGCCCCGCGCCCAGCCCAGTCATCAGTGATCGGTTATCGGTCGGCACCTGATCACCGATCACCGATTACCTGTCGGAGCAGTCGCTGACGCTTCCGCTTCAGAGATTTCAATGAACCTTTTCACAACTGGCGCACTTGATACTCTGGAACCATGGCCAGCGAAGATCTACAACCTGACGGTGGCGGCGATTTGCAGAATCGACTGCGGCGGCTGTACCGACATCAGGCGAGTATCCCGCCCGAGGTCGATCGGGCGATCATTGGTACGGCCGCTCGCCGGATCGCCAATCTTCGCCGGTTTCACGCCGTCTTGAAGTGGTCCGGCGGGATAGCGGCGGCCGCCGCCATCGTACTGGTCTCGCTTCGCCTCGCGATGCCGGGCATGTGGCACAACGCAACGCCGCGGGCTGGCCAAGTCGCGCGGAACCAGCCCCGCCAGATTCACGTCACTGGCCAGGTCAACATGCTCGATGCGTACCTGCTGGCGAGGGAGATTCGCTCCGGCCGGAAGGTGCCCGGTGACTATGACCTCAATCACGACGGCAAGCTCGATCAAGCCGATGTCGATGAGCTGGCGCAGCGGGCCGTCAGCCTGCGAGGCCGCCCATGAAATGGATCTTCGCCATCCTGATGACGGGCTTGTCGCTGCTGGTGTCCGTAGAGCGTGCCGCCCCGGCCGCGGGACTCGACGCGCGATCGACCGATGCCGCGGCCGGAGCTGCACGCTCCACCGACGCGGCCGGAGCGGCACGCTCTACCGGGCGGTTTGGGTACATCGATGTCTACATCGACTCGGGCAAACAGCCCCTCGCCGTCTATCAATTCGAGCTGAAGTCCACGCGCGGCGACGCCAAACTGGTCGGTGTCGAACGGGGCGACTCCGCCGTCTTCCACGACCCGCCCTATTACGATCCAGCCGCCATCAACCAGCAGCGCGTGATCGTCGGCTCGTACAGCCTTTCCGGGCAACTACCGGCCGGCAAGACTCGCGTCGCCCGCCTGCAAATGTACATCGCCGGCGAGGAAGAGCCGGCCTACGACCTGAAAGTCACGGTCGCCGCGGCCAAAGATGGCTCGGCCATCCCCGCCAGCGCATCTCTCGTGGAAGGAGCAGCACGATGAAATCATTCATCCGCATCACCCTGGCGCTGATCGTCCTGGCCATCATCTTCGCGCTGTCGGCCATGAGCGGCTGTAGCAGCGTGGTTTCCAGCGGCTACAAGGAATCATCGCAAGAGGCAGTGAGAGCCGGCCAGCCCATCACGCCCGGCGCTGGCGAGGAACTGTGGATCATCGAGCGCGCAGCGGCGGCCGCGCCGGGCGATGACAAAACCCCCGGCACGGGCTCGCTCCTGGCCAAACTCCCCGACAGATCCGAGCAGGTTCCCGTACCCCTCAAGCACACGGATGTCAAGGCTTCCATCGCCGGCTATATCGCAACCGTCGATGTCACGCAGCAGTATCACAACCCCTACGACACGAAGATCGAGGCCGTCTACATCTTCCCGCTCCCTCACAACGCCGCCGTCAATGAGTTCATCATGACCATCGGCTCGCGCAAGATTCGCGGCATCATCCGCGAGCGCCAGGAGGCCGAGAAGATCTACGCCGAGGCGCAGCGCCCAGGGCTATGTCGCCTCGCTGCTCACGCAGGAGCGGCCGAATATCTTCACGCAGGCGGTGGCCAACATCGAGCCCGGGAAACAGATCGACATCAACATCCGCTACTTCCACACGCTGGCGTATGTCGATGGCAGCTACGAGTTCGTGTTTCCGATGGTGGTCGGCCCGCGGTTCAACCCGCTCGAGCGGCTCGCAAGCGAGCCGGTTAAACAGCCGGGGAGCGCCGATGGCGTGGGCGCGGTTGGTCGGGGAGCGCACGGAATTTCCGGCCAGAGCACTGAAGTGCAATATCTCAAGCCAAATGAACGCAGCGGGCACGACATCTCGCTGGCCGTCGATATCGACGCCGGCGTACACATCGAGAACCTCCAGTGCCGCAGCCATCAGATCAACACGCAGCGTGTGCAGGGCAATCACGCGACGGTGTCTCTCGCCGACGCGGATCGAATCCCCAACAAGGATTTCGTCCTGCGATACCAGGTGGCCGGCCGAGCCACCAAATCCGCAGTGCTCGCCCATCGCGACCAGCGCGGCGGCTACTTCACCCTCATGCTCATCCCACCCCAGGCGCTCAAGGACCTGCCCCGCCAACCGCTGGAGATGGTCTTCACGCTCGATACATCGGGCAGCATGAGCGGCCAGCCCTTGGAGCAGTCCAAGGCTGCCGTGCGCTATGCGCTGCGCACATGAACCCCGCCGACACGTTTCAAGTGATTCGCTTCAACGACCAGGCGGACAAGCTCTTCGATCGGCCGCGCGCGGCCAACGAGAGCAACATCCGCCAGGCCATCGCATGGGTCGATCGCATGCAAGCCGGGGGCGGCACGATGATGGTCGACGGCATGCGCGCCAGCCTGCGTTTCCCGCACGATGAGAGCCACCTGCGGTTTGTCTCATTCCTGACCGACGGATACATCGGCAACGAGAGCGATGTCCTGCGCGAGGTCCACGGCAATCTCGGCCCGGCGCGCATCTTCAGCTTCGGTGTGGGCAGTTCGCCCAACCGCTATCTGCTGGAGCACATGGCCAAGATGGGCAGCGGCTGCGCCGCGTTCCTCGGCCTGCAAGACCCGGCCGACGAAGTGATGGCCGCGTTCTTCGAGCGAATCGCCCACCCGGCCATGACCGACATCAGCATCGACTGGGGCTCCATGAATGTCAGCGAGGTCTACCCGCAGCACATCCCCGACCTGTTCGTCGGCCGGCCCGTCATCATCACTGGCCGGTATAGCGGCAATGGCAATACCCAGATCAAGATCAAAGGCCGGTTGGGCGGCCAGACCTATGAGCTGCCCGTCGCGGTACACCGCGCCGAATCGACTCCCGCCGGCAAGTGCATCCCGGCGCTGTGGGCGCGGGCGAAACTGGCCGATCTGGCCGACCTGGCCGTCTGGCAGAACAACGAGAACCTCCCCGCCCAGATCAAGCAGATTGCCCTGGAATACGGCCTCATGTCGCCCTATACGGCATTCATCGCCGTCGATGCGACAACGCGCACGGCCGGCGACCACGGCATCACCGTCCCGGTGCCTGTCCCCGTACCCGACGGCGCGCGGTACGACACCACTGTTCAGGAAAAGTGATCTTTGGAGTGCGGGAACTTGTTCCCGCTTTGTTTTCGATTTCTAGAGTTGCGATTGTTCACATGGTCGGCAAAGACCAAGGAGTCTTCTTATGCGCTCGCTCAAGTCTTCATTCGCTTGCATGCTGTTGTCGGCTCTGCTGACTGCCTGCACCGCCGGGCTTTCGCCTCGCGAGAGCGCCACCGACTACCAGTTGTATGTCCTGGCGGTTTACGACGATTCCGCGGCGATGCAGGCGCCCGGCCGCAGCTCGCGCTGCCGGCCAAGGTTGTCGTGGCGCAGATCGGGGAAGTGGCGCCGCCGCAGAAACTGATCGAGGGCCTGCGTCGCGAGCACGACCTGTTCGTCCGCGTCGAGGGCATCCCCGGCACAACCAATGTCTATGCCGGGCACAACGAGTGCTCCGACCAGATGCGCCAGCGCATCAAGACCGAGACGATGAGGATGCGGCAACTGGCCGGCGACCTCGGCGCGGATTACATCTTCCTCTATGGCGGCACGGTCGATTACGACAGCCGCGAAAATGGGCTCCAGGTCCTGGACCTGACGATCGTCGGTGCCTTCGTCGTGCCCAGTCGGCATGTCAAAGGATCGGCCAAGGCATCCGGTGCGCTGCTGGACGTGCGCAGCGGCCGGGTGGTCATGATGGTGGTGGCGGATGCGCAGAAGGACGACCTCGCCACCTCCGCGGGCCATGATGCCGCCGAGAAATACCTGCTTGAGAATCTGCGTGACCGCGTGATCGACAAGCTCGGCACGAGCTTCGTCCAGCAGTGCCGCCAGATGCGCGCCACGGCTCTCAGCGCGATGACCCGTCCATCTGAAGCGGAAGCGTCAGCGCCCGCCCCGATGCAGGGCGGGCGCTGACGCTTCCGCTTCAGACACCGCCCATCATTGATTGGCATTGATCTGAGAGACCTCTTCCAGCCGCAGCGCCAGCGACAGGCCCGATGACTCGGCGATCTTCAGCATCGCTCCGTCGGCCACGACCGATGTCGCCTTCAGGATCGACCCATCCGTGGCGACCAGTTCATACGCGGAAGCCCGCAGGCACGGGTCGGCCAGCGCGATGGCGGCGACGTGTTCTATCTCGAACTTGCGAACGCCGAACATCACTGAAGAGCATTCGGCGCGGCCGTCGCGCAGGCGATCGAGGGTTGCCTCGAAGAAATCGCCGCTAACGAGCAGCACGCCGGCTCGGCCATGAATCAGGCCATCTTCCCGGCCGGCGGGACGCAGGAGGATGTGCGCAACTTGCGACGCGGGGATCACCAGGTTCTGCCCGCGGTCGAGCCGTACCTCGCGACTGTCCGCCGACATCACCCGCCCCGCGATAATCGACCCGCTCCGCAGCATCACGCCGCCGATGCAGGGCGAGACCGGACGGTCCAGCTCCACTCGCACGGAGTCAAACGTCGCGCGCACGACATCCGGGCCAGCGGCAGCCAGACCCACGTACATCTCGTTGGGCATCTCGATCCGCCGTGTCCCCAGGCAGCGCCACTGCCGCCCGTCGGCAGAGCGATACGCCGCGATGTCATGCCCCGATCGCGAGAGCTTCAGCCAGCAGGGCATCGCCGCCGTGCTGTCCTCGGCATTGCGGCGGTCCTCGTCGGGGTTCTCCCGGCGCAGAAAGATGACTCCCAGATCGTGTGCCGCGCCGAGGAATGCCTGCCGGCACTGCGACGGTGAGAGGTTCTCGCGGATCAGCAGCCCGGTTCCCGAATCCACGCCGCCGCTCTGGAATTCGGTCAGCCGCGCGATGATCGAGCCATCGCCGCGCAGCGGCTGCATCACGTAATGCAGCACGTCCGCTTCGCCCGACAGACTGCCGCGCCGACCTTCGAGCCTGAACGCGCCCCGCTCGAAACTGGCCGACCCGATGTTGTCGAGTGTTCCGATGGGCATTTCCGACCACGGCGCGGGCAGGCCGCGGCTGGACGCGATGGCCAGCTCAAGCGTGTCGCGCAGAATGTGATGCCATCGTTGTCGGTGGCGTCGGCCTGCATGCGATGATATCCGGGCATCGGATTGGCCCACGAGAGGTCCCACGGCCGCTGCGAGGCCGATCCAATGCCCCGGCCATCCGCGAAGAAGCGCCGCGCTACGAACCTCGCCGTCGATGTCCCGGGCTTTCAGCGACAGAAGCACGGACGCCGGGGACACCAGCAGCGAGCGTGCCGGCGGCGCGGCGAATCTCACCACGGGCGGATTCGTCGTGTGAGGCAAATACAGCCGGGAGGCGGGCACGACCTCGTATTGCGTGCGCCGGCCCGACCACGCGAAGCACGCCAGCCCGCCGTACTGCGTGTTGTGGTATTCCAAACGGATGTCATATTTGATCCCGCCCTTGAGATCGATCTGGCCGCTGAAGATGCCCGGCGCGTTGCCCCAGCGGTCGATGACCATTTTGTCGTCGATCCACAGTCGCGTGCCGCAGTGCGCCTCCATGTGGAAGGTGTAATTATCGGATCGCGGCGGCTCGATCAGCCCCGTCCATCGCACCGAGAAGACGTTGGGCACCAGGGGATCGGGGCTTGTCCCGGCCGGCCATTGAAAATTGATGGTCGAATCGACCCGCGTCAGCTTGAGCTTTTCCAGCGTATTCTCGGCGTAATAGTCGCCGCGGAGGCCATGTACGACCTTCACGGGTGCAGTGCCGCCAGTGCCCTCACTGGCGGAATTCGGCGAACCCACAGAAGGACCGCCAGTGCCCTCACTGGCGGAATTCGGCGACGCGGAAGAGCCACCGCCAGTGGAGGCACTGGCGGCGCCCTCCCTCAATGTCGCCTGGCGAATCTGCTTGAGCTCGACAGCGCGAGCCTGTCCATCCTCCTGGCGCACGAGTAGCTTTCCGTCGCTCAGCTCGACCTGGCCGCGCAGCACCGTGCCGTCGCGCAGTTGCACGCTGCCCGCGCCAGTGCGCATCGCAACCGCGAACACGGCCATGGCAATCGCGAGCCTGTAGGTCTGAAAGGTCATGGTTGCGCGCGAATCTGCTCGAGCTGCGATGCATTGATGACGAAACTCTCGCCGCAGGCATCCGTGATGCGGACCCTGCCGGCCTCGAATGTCAGCGCCGCTGCGCGGAATCGCGAGCCGTCCGTGACGCGAACCTCAAACCGGCATGGCGCATCTTTCACTCCATTGAGCAAGGCCGCGGCAATCTGGTTGTATGTCGTGAACGTTCGCGAGCCGAACAGCACTGAGCTGACGCTGGCCGTGCCCGACCGGACCTGCACCTGCCCCTCGTAAAAGTCGCCGTTGCACAGGGCCGCGCCGACGCGCCCCGGGCCGATGCGATCCAGCGCCTCGACGCTAACCTCGTGGAACAGGATGCGGGCCACGCGGCGACGCGGGATCGTCAGCTCGCGGCCGGCAAAAGCCATCCTGATCGTCGTCTCATCAGCAACGTGGACGGCCCCGGCGACAAACGAGCCGCTGCACAGCAGTGCGCCGGCGACCTTGCCTTCGACCTGCACCGAACCCGCCGTCACGCTCAGGTGATCGAAGATAGCGCTGGCCGGCTCCTTGCCCGCGCAGATCATCAGCCCCACGAATGCGAGCGGGGAGATCTCCAGCTCGCGCCGTCCCAGCATCTGCCAGTTCCGCCCGTCGGAGGAGTGCGACGCCGCGATCATCTTCCCGTGCCGCACCAGCCGCAGCCACCGTGGCGCCGGGGCTTTCTCATCCTGCTGATGCACCGGCTCCCACGCCTTCTCCCGCCGCATGAACGTCAGCCCGTCGGCGCCGTTCATGCCCAGCATCGCGTAGCGGGCCCGCTCGCCCTCGATGCTCTCGCGAATCATCACGCCGGCGACCGCGCCGCCCTGCCCTCGAAAGCTCTCAAGCCGCGCCACCAGCGTCCCATCGCCATTGAGCGGCTGAAACACGAAATGGAAGGCCTCGTGCTCGCCTCCGACTTCTCCCTCGCGGGCGGACAGCGTGAACACGTCGCCTTCGCACGCCGCCGATCCACTCGCCTGCCGTTTACCGATGGGCATCTGCCGCCAGGGTGGGGGCAGGCCGGAATCGACGACGAAATAGGTGCTCGCCGGCGTGGTCGAGGTGACGCCCGACGTGCTCGTGGCCCGAGCGCACACCCGGCGATTCCCGCTCTGAGCGGGCTTCCAGTTGAACTGCCACGGCGCGCGATCGAGCTTGGCCACGGGCACGTTGTCGGCAAGCAGTTCCACCTTGACGATCTGCCCGCTACGGTCGGTGGGTTCGAGCGTCACGGCGACGGTCTCGCCGCAACGGACCATGCTCTTGTCGGCCGGCGAAGCGATTCGCATCTCGGGCGGCGCGGCCTCGGGCGGAGGGTAAAGTCGCTGCGGCGACACGGCCTCGAAGCTGGGTCTTCGCTGCTTGCCCATCCATTGCAGCCGCAGCGCCCGCGCCGGGCCCATGGTCTCGTACTCGATCTTCACATCGTGCTTCTGTCCCTCTTTCAAACTGCCGGTCCAGTTGACCATCCGGTTCTGGGGCGCGGCCACTTCGACCACGAGCTTGCCGTCAATCCACATTCGCAGGCGGCCGGCCAACTGGGCGCGAAACGTGTACGTCTCGGTCGATGGCCCGCGCACCATGCCGCGCCACCGCACGCTGAAATCGCGGCCAAGCGACCCGTGCGGCCCGCCATAGCCGCCAAAGGAGAGCGTCGGCACGGCATCGATGCGCGAGAGCTTGAGGTCCTTGAACTCCGTGCCGGCGAAGTATTCGCCCAGGAGCCCGCAGCCTTCGCCCGGTGGAAGATTGTTCTTCCCGGGTTTATCCGTTTGCGGCTCCGCTTTTGTACCGCCGCGGGAGAATTGCACATTTCGGATCGATTTGGGGTCCAGTCGCTGCTCGCCCGCGGCAGCTTTGATGACGATGACGCCATCGCCAACGGTCACGGTTCCCTCGATGCGCCGGCCGTCGGTTGTCTCCACAATGTCGCCCCGTACTGTCAGCGCGACTGCCAGGACGGCGACTGCTGCAAGGCTGTAGATCAAGGTCCGCATGTGACTTGTGCTCTCACTTACGGCATTCGCCGGATCGACACAATCTCTCCGACTCCTATATGTACCGCCGGATCCCCCGGCAGTTTTACAGACCTTGACGTTCTAATGACAATCGCCGCTGGCGTTGAAGGTGTCTGAAGCGCCAAGCGTCAGCGCCCGCTCAACGCCTGGGCGGGCGCTGACGCTTCCGCTTCAGACAGGGCAATACGAGAGCCGTCGATCCAGACCTGCCGGGGTTGTGCGGAATTCTCCAGAATCTCAGCCAGCGGCTCGCGACCCGCCACGGGAAAAACCGCGAAATCCGGCCTCTTACCGGGTTGGATACTGCCAACGTGCGATCCCACGCCGATGGCGCGGGCGGCGCGAATCGTCGCCATGGCCCACAGCGCCAGCGGCGCGACCTCCGGCGCAAGCTGATGCAGCAGGCGAAGGTTGTCCACCAGATTGAGATCCGGAGAGGATGCGCAGCTATCCGTGCCGGCCGCGACGTTCATGCCGTGCGCCAGCATGTCGCGCCAGCGGTGTGGCGGGTGCTCAAAGTACCGGTGCGTGCGCGGGCAGTACACGACGCTGGCCCGGCCGGCCGCCAGCAGGCCCAGTTCGTCATCATCACAGTAGTTCACGTGCGCCAGGAGCGTCGGCTCCTGAAGCAGTCCCAGGAAGTGCGCCAGCCGTATCGGCCCACCGGCAAATCGGGGGGCCTGATCGTCCCAGAAACCAAGGTAATTCCACAACTCGCGCAACGGGCCACTGTGATCGGCGAGAAACGCCGCTTCGTCGGCGGTCTCGGCCAGGTGCGTGGCAAGAGGCAGCCCGCGCAACTGCGCGGCATCGACGCACTGGCTGTACGCATCGCTTTCGACGGTATAGGGGGCGTGGGGCGTGATGCCGATGCGCAAGCGGTCTGTAATACACGTCTCATCGATGGCGGCCGCAAGGCGCTCATCGAGCAGGCGCCGCCGCTGCGCCATGGCCTGGACTTCGCCATAGCTGACCACCCGCAGCGGCGAGCCCGCGAGCAGCGGCCGGGTGATCGCGCATTGCCGCGAGATATCGCCGACCGTCGTTACGCCGAACCTCAGACATTGGGCCACGCCGATGTCGATCGCACCGCGGACCATCGGCCCCATTGCCTCGGCCGGGATGGCGATGCGCGCGATGATCTGCTTGATCCAGCCGACGAAACCATCGGGTGGCAGGGGCCGCTGCTCGGCATTGCTGAGCTCCAGATGAACGTGAGGGTTCACCAATCCGGGGAGGATGATCGCGTCGGCCGCGTCGGTCACCTGCGCGTCAGGGTGCTCGGCGCAAAGATGAGTGGCCAGACCCACGTCGAGGATGCGCTGCTGGTCGAAGACCACCGCCCCGTCTCGAAAAGGCGGGCAGCTCATCGTCGCGACCCACTGCGCCTGGAGCAGGTGTTTCACGTCGGTTGGTCCTCGCGAAGCTCGGCCAGCAGAGCATCCACCGCGTGTCGCGCGCTCTCCAGGCGACGACGGGCCAGTTGCCGGACGGGCTCGAAATGGAAGCTGTCCTTGAGGCGGGCCTCCCAATAGCCGTATTCGCTGCGCTTGCGCAGCGCATCGGCCAATGCCGCAAGACCTGCATCCGCGCCGGACCGGGCATATTGCATCGCGTGCTGAATCAGGCCCGAAATCCCAAAATCATCCAGGTTGACGGCGTCCGCGAGGAGCCTGGTCTCGGCCAGCGCCGGCTGACGCGAAGGAACGTCGCGAAGCATCCGGCAGGCCTGATCGACAAGCAGATCGTCAGCCTGTTCGGGAAGCGCGGCCAGCAGCAGCTCGGCGGCCTGTTCGCACCGATCGCGCAGGCCAAGGTAAGTGCGCCGAGCCGCGCCGTGGCGAGCGGGCTTCAGCGGGAGCTGCATCGCGACGCAGCACAGCTCCAAGGCAACCTGGCCGACATCCGGCGCAATGAGCTGCAGTTCAAGCAGCCGCCGCACTCGCCCCCAGAGCCTTGCCGCACCTTCAGCCAGACGGCCGGTGGCCGCTCCGGTCTGATCGAGCGCCGCCATCAATCTGGCGACGAGAGGATGTTTCGACGCGGCTACGGACATGGGCGGATCGGGGGATGCTCGGTTTAGGCCATGGTCGGTCAAAAGCCCGTGCGGGTCAAATCCCCTGCCCGCGACCCAAGCCCCAAGCTGGAATGGCAGACGCATTTTGCTTACCATCCGCCCCCGTTCTTTCGAGAGGAATTCGCATGTACATCTGCCTGAATCGCGCGACGGCCGGCGGGTCACTGCCGCTGGAGCAGTTCGTCGCGCTTGCCGCAACGGTGGGTTTTCACGGCGCCGATGTGGATTTGTCCTACGCGGAGACAAGCGGCATCGCGGCGCTGAAGGACCTCTACGCGCGACACAAGCTGAGATTCGGCGCATGGGGCCTGCCGTTCGATTGGCGGGCGGAATCGTCGAAACAGGCCGAGGGGCTCAAGAAGCTGGCTGCTCAGGCGAAGATCGCCGCGGAGCTGCGCATCGACGCCTGTGCGACCTGGCTGATGCCCTCATCCGACCTGCCGCTCATGGACAACTGGAAATTCCACGTCGATCGACTCAAACCCGCGGCCGCCCTGCTCGCCCAGCACGGCCTGCGACTGGGGCTGGAGTTCATCGGGCCGTATCACCTTCGCCGCAAGTTCAAGCATGAGTTTCTGCACACCGCCGGGCAAATGCTGGAATTGGCCGATGCGATCGGGCCAAACGCCGGGCTGCTGGTCAACAGCTTCCATTGCCACACGTCCGGAATGCGGTGGGAGCACCTGGCGCAGATTCCCGCGAGCAGGATCGTCCTCGTACACCTCAACGATGCGCCCAATCTCCCATGCAACGAAGTGGAGGATGGAAACCGATGCCTGCCGGGCGAGGGCGTGATCGATCTGGGCGCATTCATCGGCGCACTGGCCAGGACTGGCTACGCCGGACCGGTGTCATTGGAGGTGTTCAGCGCCGCTTTGCGGGCGTTGCCCGCGGACCAGGCCGCGAGAAAGGCATGGGATGCCGTCAGGCGGTCCATACCCCAGTATGCACAGGACATTGGCCATCAGCCAGTTTGATAAATCGCTCGTGCGAGCGTATCTTTCTGCCCCGTCCTGAATAGCCCTATGGCGCTGTGCGCGGACAATTTAGTTGCGGGAAAGAAATGTCGCGGTTTCGGGCGCCGTCCTTTATAATACGGCCGAGGCTGGTGGTCCTAGCGTGATGATGTCCTCCAAGATCAATGTCTTCCAGCGCCTGGCGCGGCAGTGGGACCAGATCCATCCCTACAACGCCGCGCAGGTCCTGCAACTCGAGGGCAGGCCCGATCCCCAGCGATTGACGGCGGCGTGGCATGACGCCCTGGGAGGACTTGGCCTGGGCCGCGTACGCGTCGATGGCAACAGCTTCCATTACGAGTGCCTCAACGGCGAATTGAGCCATTATGGCGTGAAGTTCCTGCCCGCAGGGTCGAGCCTCGAAGAATACATCTCCCATGAGCTGAACAGGCGCTTCGATAATCCGGCCGAGCCGCCCTTCCGGCCATTCGTCGTCGAGGAACAAGGCTCCTATTACGCCGGGGTCGTCTACCACCACTGGGTCGCCGACAGCGTGTCGATCCGCATGGTGCTGCGCGAGTGGTTCGTGCGAACTTTCGATCCGGCCAAGGCGCGGCGCACGCCCATCCGCCTGGCGCCGCATGGCTATGCGCGATTCTTCCCACTGCTTGAGGGAACTGGCATGGGCCGCGGCCTGCTCACCGCGACGCAATGGGCCAGCGGCCTGCGGCGCGTGCGGCGCGTTGACATGCGCAACGGCACCGATATGGCCGTGCGCTTTGCCCTGCGCCCCTTGCCCCTGGGTTGGATCCACCAGCTCCACGACACCGCGCGCCGCCGCGGCGTCACGCTCAACGACCTGTTCATGGCGGCCATCGCCCGCGTGTGCGAGAAATACGTGCCGACCAAGCTGCGCCGCGGCGCCAGGCGCTGGCGCTGGGCTCGATAGTCGATCTGCGGCCATATTCGCCCGAGCTGGCCGATGCATTCGGGCTGTTCCTGGGATTCACCAACGTCGTCTGCAAGCCCAGCGATCTCCGCAACCCCGATCTCCTCGTGAGCAGCGTCGCCCGCCAGTGCGCCCAGCAGAAGCACCGCGGAATCCCGCAGGCCAGCGCCCTGCGCATGCTCTTCGGCGTGGCCGCCGGGCGCGTCGTGGGCAACCTGCCCGCGTTCTACCAGAAGCACCTTCCGCTGGCGGGAGGGATCAGCAACGTCAACATGAACCGCTCCTGGGCGGCCGAGTATCACCCCTCGCCGCTCCTGGACTACATCCGCGTCTCGCCAACCGGCCCGATCATGCCCCTCGTCTTCGCCACGACGACGCTGGGCCAGCGCTTCCACGTCGCCCTGACCTACCGCCCGAGCATCGTCAACAGTATCAACGTCGATCCGATGGCCGGCACGTTCCGGGATTTTCTCGCGGCTCTGCAATAGCAAGTGCCGCCAGTGCCCTCACTGGCGGAATCAAAGTGGCAACGGCCCCTCGCCGCCGTCTTTGTCATCCCCCGGCCTACAATCTTCCATGGAAAGCGACAGCACGATGAGCCTGGTGCCCTTGTTTCCCCTGCCAAACGTCGTGCTCTTTCCCCGCGCGGTCTTGCCCCTGCATATCTTCGAGGAACGTTACAAAACCATGACCGCCGACGCCCTCGATGGCGAGCGCCTCATCGCCATGGCGCTCCTGCGCGAGGGCTGGGAGAAGAGCTATCACCAGCGCCCCGCCATCGAGCCCATCGTTTGCATCGGCCGGATCCTCAGCTTCGAGAAGCTGCCCGACGGCAAGTACAACTTCCTCCTGCAGGGCCAGGTGCGCGCACGCGTCCTGCGCGAATATCACGAGCGGCCGTATCGCCTGGCCGACCTTCGGCCGCTCGATGAAACGCACGTGCTGGAGATCGACCTGGAAAACGACCGGCGGCGGCTGGGGGATGTGCTCAGCACGCGCAAGCTCACCGGCGTCCCGCTGGCGCGGCAGTTTCGTGAGCTGCTCACCGGGCCGATGCCGACGGCCGACATCGCCGATCTCGCGGCGTTCAACCTGATTGAGGATGTGGAGCTCAAGCAGGCCCTCCTGGCGGATGTGGATGTGCGCCGTCGCGTGGGGCGCGTGGTCGAGGCCATGCACGAGTGGGCGGCGCGAATGAACCCGGCGCTCTATGGCCTGCCTGTCGATCCCGACATGAACTGACCGACTCGGCCGAGAATGCCGCGCCGGCCCACATGACGATGCTCCACACCCTATGGATCACCGCCGCCTTGCGGTATACTCCCGCTCCGCGATCGGGCACGCTCAAACGCGGGCAGCCCATCTCAGTATGTTTGATAAGGCAGCCGTCCGCCTGGCGGATGCATGCAGCGTTCGCGCGGATCGCCAAGTACAGGATGAAAGGAATTTCCATGCCCGACACCAACGCTAGTTCGCTGACTCGCCGTGGCTTTCTCAAGACCTCGGCAGCCGCCGCCGTGGTGGCTTCCACGTTTGCCGTCCCCGCGGTTCATGCCGCCGGCAATGACAAGATCAAGATCGGCCTGGTCGGCTGCGGCGGCCGCGGCCGCGGCGCCATCGCCGACATCATGGCTGAAGACGCCAACGGCAAGCGGCTCAATGAAAACGTGCAGGTCACGGCCATCGCCGATATGTTCCCCGACGTCATCGAGGAAACCCTCGGCGAGAACAACCCCAACGCGGTCTGGAAGGGCAAGCCCAAGGAAACCCATGACATTCCCAAGGACCGCCGGTTCGTCGGATTCGACGCCTACAAGCAGCTCCTCGCAACCGATGTGAACTACGTCGTCCTCGCCACGCCGCCGGGATTTCGCCCGCTGATGATCAAGGCCGCCATCGAGGCCGGCAAGAACGTCTTCGCCGAAAAGCCCGTCGCCGTCTGCCCCGCGGGCGTGCGCATGGTCATGGCCGCCGGCGAGGAAGCGGCCAAGAAGAACCTCGGCCTGGTTGTCGGCACGCAGCGCCGTCACGCCCGCGACTACATGGAGACGATCAAGCGCATCCAGGGCGGCGCGATCGGCCGGGTCATCGCCGGCCAGGTCTACTGGACGCAGGGCGGCGCGTGGGTCAAGCCGCGCAAGCCCGATTGGACCGACCTGGAGTGGCAGCTCCGCAACTGGCCGTATTTCACGTGGCTGGGTGGCGATCACATCGTCGAGCAGCGCATGCACCAGCACGATGTCATGAACTGGGTCATGTCGGAGAAGCCCGACGAGCCGGCGCATCCCAAGCTGTGCATCGCCATGGGCGGCCGTCAGGTCCGCACCGATCCGGCCTATGGCATGATCTACGACCACTTCGCCGTGGATTACGAGTTCGCCAACGGCACGCGATTCATCAGCTTCAGCCGGCAGATCGAAGGCGCCTACGCCCGCGTCGGCGAGCAGATCATGGGTACCAAGGGCATCGCCTATGCCCAGAGCAAGATAATGCCATTCGAGGGCGAGGCATGGAAGTATGATGGCCAGGCCGGCAATCCCTACGAGTGGGAGCACGCCGACCTCATCGCCAGCATCCGTGCCGGCAAGCCGATCAACGAAGGCAAGCGAGGAGCCGAGAGCACGCTTACCGCGATCATGGGCCGGATGTCGGCCTACACCGGCAAGCTCGTCACCTGGAAACAAGCCCTGGATTCCAAGCTCGATCTGACGCCCAAGGACCTGAAATTCGGCCCGTGGCCGACAGCGCCGGTGCCGATGCCGGGAACGGATCCGCTGATCTAGGCGCATCGCGGTTCGCGTAATTCGGAAGATGAAAGATGGTTGCATGATCGGATTCAACCATCTTCCCTTTTGGGGTTCCGGGCGTCGTCGCCCCTACCCGGCTTCCTAAATATCTGCCAGGAAGGCATGTCCCCCTTATCCAGCTCTAATTCCCGGCCGGTCCTTCGGCGGCCGCGGTTGGCATGAACAACGCCTCGCCGGGGAACCCCACATGAGCAAAGCGGACACCCCGGTAATCGTACCAGAGCACGAGGCGCGCGCGGTCGCCCGCGACGGCGTTCTGCTGTTGCATGGCATCGCGGTCCACGGCCAGGTTGCAGCCGTCCTCGGCCGGCAGGATCGTAATATAGCGCGTCACATCCGCCCAGTTCAGCCCGCTGCCATACCGCGCCGCAACGATGGTGAAATCCTGTGCCGCCCTGGTGTATCGAATGCCGCTGGTGGCGCCCGGCGGAAGAATGACCGGCATGCCTATCTCGCTGCCGGCGACGGTCATCCTGCCTCCTTCGTATTCGCAGCTTACCGTGAAAACGGGCGCATTGCCGAACCGCTCGCTACGATATTCGTCCGGAACGTCGAACGGCGCATAGCAATCCTTCGAGACGATCGCGGAGTATTCCCTGAGCAAATCGGCCTTGGCGTTGCGGTCGGCCCTGCTGCTGACCTCGCATCGCGTGATGCTCAGGCGCCACTCGTTCACTGCCCGCGCATTTCCCGGCGGCTGCGAGCGCAGCGTGACGCGACGATTGCCGCGCGGCGAGCTTTGCGCGGCGGCAACAGGCTGCACGGCGCGCACGGGCCGCTGCATCAGTTCCTCGGGAGCATCAAGGATCTTCGAGGCATAGCCCACGACCAGCCCGGCCGGCGCGCCGCCTTCCTGCGCGCGCCGTTCGGCGATGACCTGGTTGAGGCCCGTCAACTGGCCGCGAATCTGCGCGTAGTGGCACGCCGCGCGCGGCGCATGCCCTTCTGGATGATGCCCGTCTGCTTGTCGGCCGCATCCCACCAGGCATTGGCCGCCTCGAGACGGGCCTGCATGCCGGCCGACGCGCCGGACTCCTTCTGGATGGCCGGCTGGAGCAAGGGGTCGGTGCTCTTGAGCAGGGGCAGCCCCGCAGCGAAGTTGCCGCGCACGAAGCAGAGGTAGCGGCCGACGACGTTGGCGGCGTCTGCATCCGAAGGAGTGCTCTTCAGCCTGGCAGCGCCGGCCGTGGCCTTGAGAAACTCACCCCGCGCCTGCTGAATTTCCTCCAGGCGATGGGCCATGGCGGGGTCGGGCGGCGGCAGCTTGGGCGTGGTCTTGCCCCGTCCGGTTGGCGGCAGCGCGGTGGCCGCGCGGATCGCCAGCGACATCGCCTCGACGGCGGCGTCGTACTCCTCGGCGATGACGGCTTCCTCAGCGACATCCCTGGCTTGAGTGGCGAGTTCGTTGACGCGCTTGGCCCCGGTGACGAGCACGGCCTTGCGCAGAATGACCAGCTTCTGCGGCAGGATGTTGACGGCATAGCAGCGCCCGAGCAGGTCCAGGGCGTCCATGGCGGTGCTCTGGTCCCCCGCACCCGATGCAAGATCGTGTGCTTCGCGCAGCATCACGTAGCGGGCTGCGACGTCATCGTTGGTCTTGGCGGCCGCCGCCACGAGCGAACGGGCGAGGCTCGTCTTGGCCGGCACGCCGGTTCGCGCGTAGTCGGCGGCGTAGAGTTCGCGTACGAGCCGCAAGGCCGCCGCCTGAGCGCTGGCATCGGGAGCGGGCAGACGCGCCGCCGGTGGGGCAACCGGACGTGGCGCGGCCGGGGCCTGTACGCCCGGGGCGGTTCTGTCGATAGGCTGCGATGGCTGCATGGGACCGGGATCGGGCCTGACGGACGAATTGGGAGCGATGCGAGTGCGATCCGGAAACTGATCGAAGATGCTTTGTGTCGTCGGCGCGCCAGGCTCGGCGCTTCGCGCAGGGCGTGGCCGGCAAGAGGGAGCCGAGAGCAATCGCGCAAACCGCCACACCACTGCCGATGCCCTGTCGTAACATGTGAACCTCCTGATCCCGAATTAGTCATCCCGAGCCGAGCCAACGTGGAGCCGCGATTATACCTTTGAGTGCCACGCACACAATAATGAACAACGAACTACTGACAAGTACGCGTCCCCTCGCTCCGTCGCTTGCCCCCACTTGTCCACCACCCGTAGTGCAGCCTTCGTGGATAACCTGAAGCGCCACGCCCTGTCACTTGGCAGCAGAATTTTTTCACGATATCTTAACGCTCGATGTGGCCGTTCGTTAGCGCCGTGGCGACCCTAAGGCATCCTACATTTGGTAAAGTTTGGGTTGACACCCACAAGATATAGTATACTATGCCTTCTGGAGCATTTCAGTGTGGCACAAGCCGTGGTACTTAATTTCAGGCTAACAGCCGGCACTGAACTTGCATAGAATATTGAGCAGTGTGCAGCCGCCGGGCGCGAATTGACGCCCAGTGGGCAGGCTTGTCGTCTGGCTTTTTGGAGTAGCCGCCCATGCCGATCCTCTGCGATACGCAAATCCGCCAGCTCATCGGCATCCAGCCCTTTGAGGAGAACGTCAAGCGGCCGGGAAAGGTCAGCTATGGCGTCTCCAGCTACGGCTACGACATCCGCGTCGGCAGCGTCTTTAAGATCTTCACCAACGTCAACTCCGAGATCATCGACCCCAAGGAGTTCTCCGACCGCTCTTTCGTCACCGTGGACACCTGCCAGAGCGGCAAGGACCACGTGCTGATTCCACCCAACAGCTTCGCGCTTTGCGAAACCGTCGAGACGATCGCGATGCCGCGCGGCTACCTGGCCATCTGCCTTGGCAAGAGCACTTATGCCCGTTGCGGCATCATCGTCAACGTGACGCCCATCGAGCCCGAATGGCGCGGCAGGATCACCCTGGAAATCAGCAACACCACCCCCCTGCCGGCCAAGATCTATGCCAACGAAGGCATCGCCCAGTTGATATTTCTCAAAGGCGAGCAAGTCTGCGCCCGCAGTTATGCGGACAAACAGGGAAAGTACCAGGACCAGAAGGGATTGACGCTTCCGCGCGTCGATTGAAGTGCGTACCGGAGCGTGTCATGGCCGCTTTATTATTACGTCATTTCGCTGCCGGTTTGGCGACGGGGCTGCTGGTCGTCGTCGTGATGGCGGGTTGCGCCAACGGCGGCGATGGCGGCAAGGACCCCGGCGCGATCGTCCCGGCGGCCGCCAAACGGGTCGGCAACCGGGCGAAGACCGCTATTCGCTACGTCGCCACCGCGCGCGGCACTGTGTATGTCTATGACGCCTCCGACCGCCGCCTCGTGTACACGCTGCAAGTGAACGCCAATGATGAGGTGGTTCTCCAGCCGGCCAAGCGGGCAATCGCCCTGAACCAATTGGTGATCTCCCGCCCGAAGATGGTGCCGGAGCATATTTACCGGCTGTATTTCCTGAAAGCCGCAGGATGAACGGGCCTCGCGGCATCGGCGGTGAAGTGGATCAGTCTGGCAGCTTTTCAGGGACTGGGAAACACATGAAAGTCAACCGTCTATTCACGAAGCAGGGCACGAGCGCCCTTGATAGCGTCGAGTACGAGAACCGCACCAGCCGCATCACCAACCCCGACGGCAGCGTCGTGTTTGAGATGCACGATGCGCAGATCCCCAAGGGTTGGTCGCAGCTCGCGGCCGACATCATGGTCAGCAAATACTTCCGGAAGGCGGGAGTGCCGCAGACCGACGAGCAGGGGCAGATCCTGCGCGATGAAAAGGGCAATGCCGTCACCGGGCCGGAGCGGTCGGTGAAGCAGGTGGTCAACCGCCTGGCCGGCTGCTGGCGCTGGTGGGCCGAGAAACACGGCTATTTCGACTCGGCCGACGACGCCCAGGCGTTCAACGACGAAATCGTTCACATGCTGCTGCACCAGATGTGCGCGCCGAATTCGCCGCAGTGGTTCAACACGGGGCTGAACTGGGCCTATGGCATCACCGGGCCGTCGCAGGGACATTTCTTCTGCGATCCGCGAAGTGGCGAATTGATGCGAGCAAAAGATGCATATTCGCATCCGCAGCCGCACGCGTGCTTTATCCAATCTGTGTCCGACGATCTCGTGAACCCCGGCGGGATCATGGACCTGTGGGTGCGCGAGGCGAGGCTCTTCAAATACGGCTCGGGCACAGGCACCAATTTCTCCAGGCTTCGCGGCGAGAACGAGCCCCTCTCCGGCGGCGGCAAGTCGTCGGGCCTGATGAGCTTCTTGAAAATCGGCGATCGCGCGGCCGGCGCCATCAAGTCGGGCGGAACCACCCGCCGCGCCGCCAAGATGGTCTGCCTCAATCTCGACCACCCGGATATCGAAGCGTTCGTCAACTGGAAGGTGCGCGAGGAGCTCAAGGTGGCCGCCATGGCCGAGGGCATCAAGCGATTGCCCAAGGACCAGCGGGAGACTTGCAGCAAGCTCGGCCTGAAGCTCGACTACGACTTCAACGGCGAGGCGTACTACACCGTCTCGGGCCAGAATTCCAATAACTCTCTGCGTATTCCCAACCGGTTCTTCAAGGCCGTCCAGGACAATGGCCAGTGGCACCTCACCTGGCGCACCAACGGCAAGATCGCCAGGACCCTCAACGCCGCCGATCTCTGGGAGCAGATTGCCTTCGCCGCGTGGCGCTGCGCCGATCCCGGCGTGCAGTTTGAGGACACCATCAACCAGTGGCACACCTGCCCGCGCTCCGGCAAGATCAACGCGTCCAACCCCTGCGTGACGGCCGACACGCGCGTGCTCTGCCCCGGCGGCATCTGGCGGCGCATCGACCAGATGATCCACCTGCCCGCGCGCATCCTCACCAACGTCCATAACCAGTGTGTCCGGAAGACCGATGGCGCCTTCCCGACGGGTACGCGTGAGATTTTCGAGCTGAAAACGGCCGGCGGATACAGCGTCAAGCTCACGGCCGACCACAAGGTCTACACGCGATTGCGCGGCTGGGTGCAGGCCAAGGATCTGTCCACCACGGACGAGGTGAAGCTCCCCAGCAAAGCGGCGTGCGTGCAGTCGATCGGCGATCCGCAGGATCCGAAGTTTTACCAGCTCGTCGGCCTGTATCTCTCCGAGGCCAATGGCGACGGTTTGGCCCTGCGCCTCGATTCGAGCCTGAAGAATTCGGCGCTGGTCGAGGAGTTCAGCCGGTACATCTGCGAGAACTGGGTGCAGCGCACCTACGACGATGACTACATCAATGAGTCGATGGTCATCGACAACGGCGAGAGCGGCAACACGCTCACGATGAAGCTGACCAACCGCCGGCTGCTCAGCCGGCTGGGCCTCTTCAGCCGCACGGATAGCGGCCAGCGCCGGCTCAACGACGATGCGTTCACGGCCGGCCTGCCCGCGCAGCGGCATCTGCTGCGCGGCGCTGTTCACCGCCGACGGCATCATGCGCAACGGCTCGATGGAGCTCTATTCCAACAGCCTGGGCATGCTGGAGGACGTGCAGCTCCTGCTGATCGGCTTCGGCGTCAAAGCCGCCCTCTTCCCCATCGATTCGACGGATAATCTCGGTATAAGCGGAGTGCTGTCCGACAGACGGGCCGACCCCACACGACCCGGCGATAGGGCCACGCAAGGCGGAGCCTTCCCCCTAGATTCAGGCGGAGCCTGCGATTCCACGGTCTTGCGCGACGCAGCATTGAGACGCCACGGCCTGCGTATCGACTCGGGCAGCCTCCGCTCTTTTGTCAAACATGTCGGCCTGCTCCCGGGCCGAGAACTCGATCAGCTTCAGTCGGCGTTGGCGATGGCAAGCGCCGCGCCGGAAGCCGATCATTATGACCGTTTCGCTTCGTTGAGGCCCCTCGGAACGCAGCAGGTATTCGATCTCACCGAGCCCGACACCCACAGCTTCATCGCCAACGGCCTGGTGATCCACAACTGCTCCGAGTACATGTTCCTCGACGACACGGCGTGCAACCTGGCGTCGCTGAACGTCCTGACGTTCTTCGATCCCGAGACGCGGCGATTCGACATCGAAGGATACAGGCACGCGATCCGTCTCTGGACGATCGTGCTCGAGATTTCGGTGCTGATGGCGAGCTTCCCGTCGGAGGAAATCGCGCGGCTGTCGTACCGGTTCCGCACGCTGGGGCTGGGCTATGCCAATCTCGGCGCCATGCTGATGCAGGCCGGCATCCCCTATGACTCGGACAAGGGCCGCGCGATTTGCGCGGCTCTCACCGCGATTCTGACCGGCGAATCCTACGCCACCAGCGCCGAGATGGCCCGCGAGCTGGGCGCATTCCCCGCTTATGACGAGAACAAGTCGGACATGCTGCGGGTGATTCGCAATCACCGTCGCGCGGCATATGACGTGGCCAACTCCCCCGCCGCGCCAGCGCGTCGGCGATTTTGAGGGCCTGGAGATCAGGCCCGTCGGCATCGACGCGGCGCAGTTCTCCGACGCCGATTCCCTGGCTTCGCGCAGGCTGCTGGCGGCCGCCCAGGAATGCTGGGACCGCGCGCTGACCATGGGCGATCGCCACGGCTATCGCAATGCGCAGGTCTCGGTGATCGCGCCGACGGGAACGATCGGCCTGCTGATGGACTGCGACACCACCGGCGTCGAGCCGGACTTCGCCCTGGTGAAGTTCAAGAAGCTCGCGGGCGGCGGCTATTTCAAGATCGCCAACCAGTCGCTCCCGCCGGCGCTGGTGAGCCTGGGCTACTCGCCGCAGGAGACCAATGAAATCCTCAAGTTTGTGATGGGCGCGCTCATGTTCGACAATGCCCCGCACATCAATCGCGACAGCCTCAAGTCGGCCGGCCTGACCGAGGATGAACTGGACAAGATCGAGGCCGCCCTGCCCGGCGTGTTCGAGCTGTCCTTTGCCTTCAGCCCGTTCCAGCTTGGCGGCAAGGCGCTGCAGCGCCTGGGGATCAGCGAGTCCGAGTGGCAGGATCCTTCCTTCAGCCTGCTGAAGCGATTCGGCTTCACGAAGGACCAGATCGACCAGGCCAACGACGTGATCTGTGGCCGCGGCGCCATCGAAGGCGCGCCGCATATCAAGCCTGCGCACCTGCCGGTCTTCGACTGCGCCAACCGCTGCGGCAAGCACGGCCAACGGTTCATCCACGTCGACGGGCATATCCGCATGATGGCGGCCGCCCAGCCGTTCATCACCGGCGCGATCTCCAAGACCATCAACCTGCCCAATGAGGCCACGGTTGAGGACATCAAGAACAGCTACTTCCTTTCGTGGAAACTCGGGCTCAAGGCCAACGCCCTCTATCGCGACGGAAGCAAGCTCTCACAGCCGCTGAACGTGAAGAGCGACAAGGATGTTGATGATGCCACGGACGAGGAGGATGAAGACGCCGTGAAAGAGGCCCGCGAAGAGGTGGCAGCCGACGTGGCTCGCGCCGCGGTCGCCGCCACCCAATCGAAAATCGCCTCAGACAATTTCTCCGCCGTCTCGATCAAGCCGGTCGAGAAGATTATCGAGCGCATCGTCGAGCGGCCGCTGCGCCGCCGCCTGCCCGACACGCGCCGCGCCTGACGCACAAGTTCGACGTGGCCGGCCACGAGGGCTACATCACCGTCGGCCTGTATGACGATGGCACTCCTGGCGAGGTGTTCATCACGATGGCCAAGGAAGGCTCGACGATCGGCGGGCTGATGGACACGGTCGCGACGCTGGTCTCGCTGGCGCTGCAGTATGGCGTGCCGGTCGAGTCGCTGGTGCGGAAGTTCGAGCACGTGCGGTTCGAGCCCAGCGGCATGACGCGCAACCGCGACATCCCCATCGCCAAGTCGCTGGTGGACTACATCTTCCGCTGGCTGGCGATGGAGTTCGTGCCCAACTACCGCGCGAGTAACGCGCCCAAGCGAGACAAGAAGGGCGTGGAGACACCGCCGGCCGCGCCCGATCAGCCTGCGCCAGCCACCGAGCCGCTGCCGCCGGCGCAGCGGACGACCGAAGCACCGGCCGGCAAATCCGGCGGAAATGGCAATGGTGGCAACGGCAACGGCGGAAACGGGCATGGGCACCATCCGGCCGTCGAGGAAGGCGCCAGCCCGGCGCTTCAACTCCAGCCCAAGGTGGACATGGATTCCCGCCTGAACCAGCCCAGCGTGCGCCTGATCGTGGCCGACCCGCTGAGCCAACAAGGCACGGAAATGCAGGCCGACGCGCCCGCGTGCGATGTGTGCGGATCGATCACGGTGCGCAGCGGGACGTGCTACAAGTGCTTGAATTGCGGGAATTCGATGGGATGCAGTTGAAATGCGAGATCATCATCTACTGGAGCGAACCCGACCGAGCCTTTGTCGCGGAGGTCCCGGAACTCCCCGGTTGCGCCGCCGATGGGCCCACGCACGCCAAGGCCCTGGCCGCCGTCCGTCGCGTGGCACGCGAGTGGATCGAAACCGCCCGCGCGCTTGGCCGTCCCATCCCCAAGCCCCGCGGCCGGCTGACCTATGCCTGAGCTTCCCGGTTCTCAATCGCCGCGCACGCGGTAGCCCAACGCCAATGGTAGGCGATGCCCACTCTACCGCTGCTCGACACTGATTGGCGCATCGCCGAACGCCGATCCAACTCGTGCTTTGGATCCGGGCGTCTCGGCCGCTACGTGGAGCTTTCCATCGGCCCAGCTCCAGTCAACCAGTCCGAGGCTCGTGGAGACGCCACGGACCCGCATGGGCTTGTCGAGCCAGCTCTTGGGGATGCCGGCGCCGATGACAAGTACGGGTTGTGGTCCGGTTTCGTCGACGTACGCGAGCATGTCGGTCTGGAGCGCGAGGATTTCGCCGGCCGTCCAGTAGTGCGGCGTGACGCTGTGCGGCTGCGCCCAGCCGCGGACATTCTCCCAGAGACGGAAGGTGTTCTCCTCGCCGTTGCCTTCCCACCAGGTGTAGAGGCCGGGTGAGGTCTGCTGGTTCAAGAACCATTCGAGGTGTTTCCATGCCTCGTCCGGCCGGTCGAGCATGACCCACTGGTGGGCCATGGCGGCGGTGAAATAGGTCCAGGGCCGCGCCCAGCCGAGGATGGAGCGCTTCTGCAACTGCTCGGCGTAGGCTTGGCGGATTGGCGCGGCGATGCCGGTGGGCCAGAGTGCGGAGATGTAGGTGCGATCCTCGCCGGCCAGCGGCTGCTTAACCGGCTCGCTTGCGAGCCGTTCCACTGTCGCCGGCGTCCCGAATGCTTTGAGCCAGGACTGCTGAAGTTCTGCGGCCATTTGGCGCCATTGGGCAGCTTCCTGCGGATGATTGAGGCGATCGGCCAGCGATGCGGCCGACCGCAGGCCCTGGTAGCTAACGGCGTTGATGTAGAGCACGGGCCGGCACCAGTCCATCCGGCCGTTGATCAGCCCGTCCTTGGCCGGCTCGCAGACGAGGTCGAGATCGGCGCGACCGCGATGCGCTGGGACGATCGGCCCGACGTAGGGAATTCGCAGCGGCTTCTCGGCCGTGAGCATCTTGTCAATCAGCGCGACCTTGCGCTGGACATGCGGCCAGAGCCACCGCTCGAATTCGCCATCGCGCAGGCGCACGGCGACTTCCTCGAGGATTCGCACGCCCTGGCCCGGCGCATCGCCTTCAGCGCCGAAGCCGCCGAAGAAGTCGTTCTCGGCGAAATAGGTGGCCAGTTCCCGGGCAACCTGATGCTGGCCCGCGCGAACCAGCGCCGCGATCACCGTCGCGCCATCGCGCTGCCAGGCGAGGGGATAGTTGGTCGGCTCGCCGGGCGGCGTACGGCGGTCCATCAGGCCCATCATGAGATGCGCGGTCTGAGCATGCAGGCAATCGGCGAAACGGGGGTCGGGAAGTTGCATCTCGATCGTGGATCGCACGGCCGGGAACTTCAGCGGATTGGGCTGGGCGGGATTAACATCGCGCAGAGTAACGCGCACAGGCTCGCGTCCGGCCAGTTCGATTCGTGCATAGCCCCAGCCATCGTCGCCCTTCCATCGCTCGCGCCGTGCCGGCGCGGATTTCCAGCCGGCATCGCCCTCGTGGCCGAGGTGGACGGCCTTGGGCCCTGGCTGCATCGAGGCCATCCAGCGACCGTTGATGCGCAGGCGCGTGCCGTCCCATTCGAGCGACTCAACCGGTCCGCCCGCGGGGCCGACGCTGCGAATGACCACTTCGAGATCCCCTGCTGCGTCCGCCTCCGGCGCGAGCTTCAGCAGCCACGCGCCGGGCATGACGGAGGACCACTCGGCCGAATAATGCGGCGTTCGCGTGGCGATGGCGGGGATGCCAGCGGGGTCGGGCCAAGTGAAACCCTGCTGGATGCGACTCAGTTCGATCTGATCACTGGTGGTCTGAACGGATCCGTCGGCAGCGCGCACCCAAATGGCCACGCCGAAGCTGCGCACGGCGGGGCTGAAGCTCCCGCCCGGCTCGTGATATGCCTTCTCGGGCTGCTGACTGCCGGGAATGGCGAGGATCACGTGGGCCGCGCTCCTCGGCCAGAGGTCATCCGGACGCTGGCGCATGGCCGAGTGGACGATCTCCCGCTGCGACGGCGCGGTCTGTTGTCCATTTGCCGGCGCTGCCCAGCAGGTCAGCAGTACGGCCAGCATGCAGATAAGACAGGCGGATGGCGCAGCCGCGGCAAGCATGATCGGGCCTCCGTTGCAGGTTGAACGTCACTTCCGGCCCACCTTCCGCTCCACGTCGCCCGCGAGATTGTAGAGCTTCTGGGCATCGTCCCGCCAGCCGGAACTGGCGTACCAGTAGTGGCCGGCCGTACCGCCGCAGCCGTAGTACCAGGTGTCCTTGGCCGTCGCGTAGGACCGGCCGGTGAGCTGCATGTCGCCGAACGCCTTGAGCTCCTGCCAGACGCGGTCGTCCAGCAGTTGCTGTGCCTGCTGGGCCAGGTTCGGCGGGAACCTTGGCCTTCATCGCTTCGTCCGTGAGGACTCGCTCGATGGCGATGCGGGCCTCGCACTCCTGGATGCCTTCGCGCATGACCTCGTAGCGGGTCGAGGCCACCGGGCCGGTCGGGCCGGGCACGAGCATGTGGCTCATCAGGTTGCAGCTATGCCAGAGGCTCTGCGGATAGCGGTCCCAGATCCAGGCGCGCCGGCGGCCCTGCTTGTCCTTGTAGACCGGCCAGAAGTCCGCCCCCACCCGCCCCAGGCCCCGCTGCTGCCCGGTGATCTGGATTTCGGGGAAGAGGAGGATCGTCGACAGCGGCCACTCGTTCAGGGCGGTGAAGCGCCGGAACTCGGCGTAGAGTTCCGGCCGCTTCCAACCGTACATGCGGCCATCGCCCGTCGGTCTTGAGCGCATCGGCGTTGATGGGAGCAGCCTTGGGGTATTGCACGTTCCAGACGTAGGCCGTGTAGGCGACCGTGGCGATGCCGTTGAGCTTCTTGCCGACGTGCGTTCCGCCGTGCGTGTGGTTGATCCACGGCAGGTTGCCGGAGGCCTCCTGCAGGACCGTCATCTCCTCCTTGCTCGGCCAGCGGTCGGAGGCCATCCCCAGCACCATCGTCTTCTCCAGCCCGCGCTTGGCCATCCGCTTGTGCAGCTCGTCGAACAGGGGCTTCCAGATCGCCTTGGCCGCGGGGTCCTCGAACCGCGGCAGGTTGATCGGTCGAGATCTGGCCGGTGGCGGGGTCCAGAGCGGTGACGGCCGGGCCCTTGCCGCGCAGCTCCCAGCGGGCCGCCAGCCACGCGCCTTCGCGGTCGAAGTCGTGATTGGGCACGCCCTCCTTGCCGGTGAACTTCACTTCCTGCTTGGGCGTGTCGAGGTAGATTTCCCAGGCGATGAAGGCCGTGATCTTCGGCCGGCCCATGCACTTCTCGGCCAGTGTCCAGGTACTTGTCCATGATCGAGAAGTCGTAGTCGTAGGTGCCGTCCGCCTTCTGGATGAAGCGGACCATCGACTGCTCGTTGCCGCTGTTGGTCTGGGCGATCAGCGGGATGTGGACGACGCGGCTGCCGATCTCGCCGATGTAGCGCATCGAGTCGGCGATCATCGCCCAGTGCTTCTCGCTCCAGAGTGGCACGTTGTACTCGGCCGCCAGCGTGTCGGGCGACTGCATCAGCTCGATCCAGGTGCGGTAGTCCTGCGTGTCGGGCACGGCGAAGTCGGCGATCTCCAGGCGCGACGGGGACGGTGAGGGCCTTCTCGCCCTTGGCCTCGATCGTCGCCTGTCCGGTGTAGACGCCGGCTCTTCGCCTCCTTCGGCGCCTTGACCGTCAGCCAGACCGGCACCACCGCGCCTTTGGCGGCGGCCGACGCGGGGAACGAGTCCAGCGGAGTCTCAAGCAGGCAGTCCAGTTCCGCGGCGTTGTTACCAAAGTCATCGCTGTTGGCGGCGGTGCGCCCGAAGGGGATGGCGTAGCGGGCGCGCACCTGTGCGGCGGGGATGACGGCGTCTCCCTGTTTCAAGTCGCTGCATGCGACCTTCAGTCCTTCGATGGCCTTCGGCGAGCCGATGATGATCTTGCCTGAGATATACCCGTTACCCGGCCCTTTCAAATCCGCTCGCGCAGGACTCGCACCGGTCGCCGAAGTCGGTGGTGTAGTCGGCGGTAAGGACATCACTGGTCCAGGCCTGAAGCTCCTTTGGACGCGATGCGTTGGGCACGAGACCAACCAGCCCGGCCGCAGTCAGTTGCACCCGCCGAAGCTCACAGGTGTTCCAACTCAGCTCATACGGACAGTTGCGCGTGGCCAGCTCGCGCTTGTCCGCAGCCTGGTTTTTCTTCTCATCGAGAATCTTGTGATAGGGCGAGCGGACGATCTCGATGGCCAGCACGTTCACACCCTTGCGAAGGAGATTGGCCGGTATCGCCACGTTCGCCAGGGTCCGCGCCCGGGCCGCCAAGCCCTTGGGATACTTCTCCATCACCCATGCGGGGGCCGGCAGCATCTTCCCATCGTCCGCGACAAAGGCCTCCAGCGGATAGCCTTCCGCCATGGCTGGCGCGCCCTCTTTCGCAAGATGGCCGCGGACAAGCTCCCGGCCGTTGACGTACACGATCACGCCGCCGTAGTAAGTCAGCGAAAGATTCAGGTCCTTCACGGCCGCCGGGTCGGTCACCTCAAATCGCGCCCGCAGGCATAGATTTGCGAGGTAAGGCGTGCGAGACGAAGCCCGCGCGGCGCCGCGAAGCCAGTTGCCGTCGGAAAAGTCGGGGCCCGTCCAGTCGGCCGGCGCGGCCGCGGTTTCGCAGTCGAGCCAGTCGCTGGCCGACTTGATGGGCAGGAGGCCGCTGTCGAGCTGGATCACCGGCGGCTTGAGCGTCTCATGAATCCGCCAGACGCTCAGCGTATCGAGCACAACAGAGCCGTCTCTGGCGGCCGGCTGGCCATGGGCCGACACACACCAAAGAGCCATCGAGACGATGAACAAGACAACCGCTGCTCCACCAACCGCTCGTTTCATGACCTTCTCCAATGACTCTTGGCGCGAGCCGGACTTTCCCGGATCACGCCGGCCCGCGCATGTCGCAAACTACTGATTGTCGAGTGTATGTCACGGCGACGGTTCCGCAAGCAGTCTGCAGGCAGACCGTGCGCGAACCGATTACGATCCGCGGGCCGGAGTAGAAGCTGGTTGGGCCGATTGGATCAGGTTCCCGCCGTCCGATAGAGCGCAATCACCTTCTCCGGCGGGATCTCCGCCAGCAGATTGTGTACGTTGCAGAATACATACCCCGACCCCTCCGCCAGCGCCGCCACTGTCGCCCGCACCTCCCGCTCAATCTCCGCAACCGTTCCCAGCGGCAGCGTGTGCTGTGAGTCCACTCCGCCGCCCCACAGGCTCATCTTCCCCTTGACCCTGGCCTTCCACTGGCCGGCCGAATACCCGCCGGCCGACCACTGCACCGGGTTCAGAATGTCCGTCCCCGTCTCCACCAGCATGTCGAGAATATCATAAATAGCCCCACAGGAATGCAGGAAGGTTTTGACCTTCGGCGCCAGCCCATGGATCTCCTGGTTGTGCCTCTTGCGATACGGCAGGAATAGCTCCCGGAACGTCGCCGGCGAGGCCATCAGCGAGTTCTGGTTCCCCCAGTCATCCGCATCCGTCGAGATGACGTCCACATAGTCCCGAATCTCCGGCAGCAGCGCCCGCAGGTTCCGCAGCGCATATTCAAGCTGCAGCGCATGCAGTTCGTGGATGAACGCCGGGTCCTCCAGGCACAGCACCGGGAACACGGCCACCCCGCCGTAGCCGTGGATGCAAATCCCCAGGTTCGTCGGCCCCCACAGGAACACCGCCCGGTCCGTCGATTCGCGCACCCGCTTGCACGTGTCCCGCAGCGACTTGATCCTCGCATCGGTCCACAGGCCCCGCTCCAACGCCGCCTTCTGGTCCTTGAGATTCGGCCGCGGCAGATCTCCCTCCAGGATCAGCTCCTGCCCCGCGTGCTCGCTGTCGAACGTGTGCGCCGCCGGCGGCATCGTCGAACTCGTCCCCTGCCGGATCGTCCCATCCGCCTCGACCTGGTAGACGCCGGGATCGCGAACCTGCGCGTTGGGAATCCGGCCGTCAAACTCATAGTCGTGCCATCGTTCCGGCTGCTCGTAGGCGTTCGTCAGGCCATCGCCCTCCACGATGACCACGTCGCATCCCAGCGCATCGAGCACGTCCACGTGCGGCAGCGCCAGCATCTGCCCGGTATCGTGGACCCGCGTGGGCTTCACGGGCAGCCCCAGCGCCTGCGCAGCGCCTGATAGGTAAACGCCGAAATCCCCGTTCAACCGCATTCCCGCCAGATCCTTGGGCAACCGATCCACTGGCCGGAAATTCAAAGCCGCTACGATCCGTTCACGGGGCGTCATGAAGACTCCTCAGGCTCGATTGTGATGCTCGTCAAAACACGGCACATGCTCAACCATGGCGTCTCGAACGGAGATTAACGCGCAACATGGTCTCTTCCAAGCGATCATTGGCCAGGAAGGAACCCGGCGGGCAAGAGCCCGCTCCAGTCCCGTGCAGTGAATACGGCGCCGGCACCCAAGATCATCGCGGCGCCGACGTGCGTGGAAACCACTGGAAAACCGGTGGTTTTGACCCCGCCAACGGCTTCGGATACGATGATGGTGACAACCCGGAGGAGTGCCGGAGCGGCTGAACGGGCCGGTTTTGAAAACCGGTAGGCCCGCAAGGGTCTCAGGGGTTCGAATCCCTTCTCCTCCGCTTACGGATGGATGAGCTGATCGCCGATAGCGGCGATGTGGCGGCGACAGAAGGGCCGGACTGGGCAATGGTGGACTCGTTCATTGAATGACGCCGCGATGCTGGATCAGGATCGCGCGGATCCATAGCCCTTGCGGTGCGCCCTCTGCGTGTGTACGAACAAGGCCATGCGACCTCTCGCTCATGTCTGCGTGCTCCTCTCCCTTGTCGCCACCTCATTCGCCGCCGAGCAGTCGCTCGTCCTCAAGGCCAACATGGACGTGCTCAGATGCACAATGCCGGCCAAGGACAATCGATTCCTCGCGAGCAGCGCTCCCGGGCATCTCTTCCTCCCCGGCGAGAGCGCACACATCACACTGGCACTGGCCAAGACTGACGCGAAGCTGGCCATCGAGATTCAGGAGATCACGACGCGCGATCCGGCCGTGCGCATCAAGGAAGCATTCACCGACACGGCCGGCAACGCGCCTCTCATCGGCCTGGAGGGCAAGAGCATCGTCCATCCGATCCAGACCGCTTTCGACGATAAGCCCGAAACGACGGTCGAGGTCAAGAGTCTTCCGATCCCGGAGAAATTCGGCACGTATGCGCTGATCCTCGTGCGCGGCGAGTTGCGCCAGTTCCTCGGCACGGTCTGCCGCATCCCGACGCCGCGCGTGAACGCCGCGCTGGAGAACGTGCCGATCTTCGGCGAATTCGGCCTGCTCGATCGCCCCGAGCGCTGCCGCGACCGCGCCAACACCTATTATCGCATGGGCGTGCGCGGAATGCGATTTGAACTTGGCTGGAACGAGAGCAAAGATGGCAAATACGACTGGAGCCGCCTCGATCAGATCTTCTCCGCGCTGGAAGAGGCGCACCTTCAGGTCATGGTGACGCTCGGCGGGCATTCGCAAGCATTCTATCCATTTACGCCGGATCAGACGCCCGCCTCCGTCGCGCCGAACTGGGATGGCAGCCCTTACTGGGGCCAGGCCGATTGGCTGTGCGACCCCAAGCTCTATCCGCGCTACGGCCAGTGGATCACCGCCTTGGCGCAGCGATATTGGAAGGATGGCAAAGGCGCGCTGTGGGGATTCGAGAACTACAACGAGCCGTGGGAAGGCGGCGGCATCTCAGGATGGGCGCGCGATCTCGTGCAATACCGGGCGATCCAGAAGCTCATCGCCGAATCGGCGTGGAAGGTCGATCGGCGCATCAAGATCTGCGCGGCCTCGTCGATCATGAACACCGAGGACAAGCTCTTCTCCGAGGGCGCGGGCGGCGAGATGGAGAAATACGTCGATGTCTTCACCGACCACTACGTGGTACCGCCGATGTGCTACGGGCCGCTGGTGGCCGCCGCGCACGGGAAGCAGTCGGTGGAGACCGAGACGTGGTTCGTCAACAGCGAGGCGCTGCTGCCGCACATCGTGCAGTTCCTCGCATCCGGCCAGCTCCGTCTTTCGCCCTGGCACCAGCGCGTGCTTTTCGACGCGCTGCCGGGGATTCCCGACAACTCCTACGTCATCCCCACGCCGCTCGTCGCAGCCACGGCCGCATTCAACCACTTCCTCACCGGCAAGAGCTTCGAGAAGCTGGTCTTCCATACGCACTTGCCGTGGGTGTTCCAGTTCGGCAAAGACAGTGACAAAGACGGGCTGCTGATCGTCTTTGGCCAGCTCATGACCATCGGCGGCGACGACCCCAAGATGAAGCTCTGGTCGCAGGTGGAGACGGCCGGCGGCGGCACGATCACGATCGACAACGCCGACGGGCTGCTGAAGTTTCACGACCTGGCCGCCAACCCGGTCTACGTCGGCCAGCCGTCGGTCACGCTGCCGATGTCGATCTTCCCGACGTACATCACCTGCGACCAAGGCCCGGCCGCGGCGGCCGCGCGGATCAAGGCGGCGAAGATCGAAGGCAAGCGGCCGGTGGAAATCCTGCCGCACGATTTTCTGACGCGCGTTGATGCGAAGGATCCTGAGATGCACGTGGGCGTACACAACTGCCTCAATCGCGCGATTCGTGGCCTGTTGACGATCAACAGGAGCAACCAGGTCGGCACAGTTGTATGAACTGGCGGCCGGCGAGACCAAGACGCTGGCTTTTCCAATCACCTCCGCCCGACCCGATCCGTCGAACAATTACCCCTGTCATTTCCGCTTTGTATCCGAGGCCGGCATCGCCGAGTACGACGAGGTGCTCAATGTCACCATCGCGCCGAAGGGTACTAAGAAGATCGACGGCAACCTCGACGACTGGAAGGATGTCCCGGCCATCACGCTGGCCGCGGCACCCGAGAAGGCGCAAGCCATCGAGAACCTTCACAAGCCATGGCTGGAGATGAAAGACAAGCAGCCCGATGGCACATTCGCCGAGGTGAAGTTCGCGTGGGATGACGACTTTTTCTACGTGGCCGCGCGCGTACACGATCCCACGCCGCAGGCCAATGCGCTGCCGATGGCCGGCCGGAATGAGGATGCGTATTTCCACTCGAATGCATCCGACGATCGCGAGCCGTACAAGACATTTCTGGCCAAGAAGCATCCCGGCCGGAGTTTCGCCGAGACGCCGTACGTCTACTGCGACAGCCCGGAGAAGCCGCGGCAGGCTCACCTTCCGACGATTCCCTTCCGGCGCGACCGGCTGCAGATCGCGCTGGATGTCGTGGATGACTGGCACGATCTCAAGAGCGACACGGATAAGGTGCCGTATGGCTTCCATGCCGCGCCGGATACCGATTACGAGTACAGCCTCTATTGGTGCGAAGGCGACCGGAGCGAACTGTGGCGGCACCTGGCCCCCGGCGTGCCGCGCATCCACGACTGGCCGCGCCAGGTCCGCGGGCAGCTCACGACCGGCCCGGTGGCCGGCGCGAAGCACGTCGTCCGCCGCGAAGGCAGCGTTTACATCTACGAGGCCGCGATTCCCCGGCAGGAACTGGCGAAGTTCTCCCTCAAATCCGGCACGATCTTTGGCCTGAGTTTCAAGGCCGGCAATGGCCAGGGCCCATCCGTCGTCTACGGCGCGGACAAGGCCGTCTGCAAGCGCAACGGCCTGACGTTCCATCCTTACTGGGAACAGAATCCGAGCTGCTCCATCAAGTGGTGCTTGTGGACTGATCGCAAATGCCCCACCGCGCCGCTATAGTTACACCATGCGCGAAGAACGTGGCCATATCACCGGCGACGTGGTCGTTGCCGAGCCCATGGACCTGTGGGGCAGCATCGTCGGCAAGCTGACGGTGCTGGCCGGGGGCAAGGTCTACGTACGCGGCAATGTCTGCGGCGATCTGCACGTTGACGATGGCGGCCGCGTTCATATCTACGGCAACGTGACCGGCGACCTCATCCTTGAGGAAGGCGCCAAAGTGATTCACAGCGGCATGGTGGGAGGGGATGCCGTCAACAATGGCGGCCGGCTCTACATCGAAGCCTGCGCCAAGGTGCTGGGGAAGGTCAAGCGCAAGGCCGGCGAAACCAACATCGATCCCAAGGCCCAGATCCGCGAAGTGTGATTGTGGTGCGGGCATCCTGCCTGGACATCGCCTTTCTCACGCCACCCGATCGAACATGTCGCGCGTGATGACCATGCGCGGCCGGCCGCCGCTCAGAAACGCCTGCACATCATCCACCGCCAGCCGGCCAAGGCGGAAATCGCCGCTGCCGGTGAAATGGCTGGTTAGATAAACGTTCGGCAGCTTGCGCAGCGGGCTGTCGATGGCGGCCGGCTCGGGGGAGGTGACATCCAGGAACACCAGCAGCCGGCCCTTGGAGCATTCCTCGATCAGCGCGGCCTCGTCGACGCAATCGCCGCGCGAGGTGTTCACGAAGACGCAGTCATCCCGCATCGCCCGAAGCTGCCGCGTACCGATGATGTGGTGCGTGGATGGAAGCGAAGGCGTGTGCAGCGTGACGGCATCGCTGGCCGCGCAGAGCTCATCCAGATCGCGCACGAGCCTCACGCCCAGCTCGCGGGCCTGTTGCTCGTTGATGTACGGATCGTAGAGGAGAATGCGGCACTCGAATGCCCGCAGCAGCCGGATGGCGCAGCGGCCGACCTGGGATGCGCCGACGACGCCGACGGTGCAGGCGGAGGAATTCTTGCTGTTGGCGGTGCGGGGACTTTGGGCGGTGCGGTTGGCGGCCGCGTTTTGCAGGATTCGCTTGACGCCGATGGCCACCTCGGCCACGGCGCTTTGCGCTACATTCTCAGCAATCGCCGGCGCGCATGAGGCGATGGTCAGACTTCGGCCATCGAGGTGCGGACCGAACATGTGCTTCACCGTGCCGGCCGCGTGCTCCCAGAGCTTGAGGTGCGGACAAGAGGACATGATCTGGGCATTAGGATACGGCGTGCCCCACGAGCCAATGCCGACCTCGCAGTCGCGGAGCAGCCCGCATGCTTCGTCGATAGTGAGAGGCTTTTCGGATGACGCCCAGGTAACCTGCCCGAGGGCATTGAGGCGGGCCTGGTCCTCGGGAGAGAAGAGCTGCTGGCGAAGGGGAACGTGGACGATGACGCCTATTCTGGTCTGGGCCATGATGCCGACATGGATATCCGCTTCCAAGCCGAATGTCGAATGAGCGAAGCGATGCATCCCGAACGTCATCACTTCGCCGGGTGGGCCTCGTCTACTCTGCTCCGCCGCCGGACCATCCGCCGGCAGGACGCCTCCTGCTCGCGGCGAAGATGTTCGCACAGCTTGGCGACATCGTGATCGAATCGGGCGGAAATGGATTGCTTAATCGCGCGAATCTCATCAAGGAGCGGATCGGCAGCAGCTTTTTCAGCGTTCGGGATCATGTCATGCCTCCCACAACAGGTCGGGGGTGATGATCTGCGGCGGCACCAAACCCAGACGACGGCAGATCGCTTGCAGGTGTGTCGTCTTATTTGGGTTGGCGAGATGCCGCACGTTCCAGGAAAGGAGGTAGTCTACCTTGCCGGTTTCTGGCAGCGAGGGCGAGTACCGGCCAAATCCTTGTCGCGTGTTCAAATGTGTTCATGTTCTTCCTTCCAGAATGCCACGCGCCTATTTTCCTCAATGCCGTGAGCCAAAGCAAGGTGACGAGAACACCAGCCCCCCTGAACCGTCTGGGAGCTGGCAGTGCAAAGAAGACGATCCGCAAACGGCCAGCATCTCTAGCCACTTGCGGATCGTCAGGTATTTCTGCAGCAGTTCAGCCCTACGCGTGCGACAGCTTCGCCGCCGGCTCGCCGGCCGGTTCGCCTGAGAGTCGCGCCGCCGGTTCGCCGAAGGACGCGCTGTAGGCCTCTTCGAGGTTGTAGCCCGATTCGCCGTGCTGGCTCAGGTCCAGGCCATCGTACTCGTCGCTCTCGCTGACGCGCAGGCCGGTAGCCAGATCGACGATCTTGAGGATGACCAGAGAGCCGACGGCGGCCAAGACCCACGTCAGGCCGGTGGCGATAAGCTGATTGCTGAAGAGCTTGAAGTTGCCTTCGAGCAGGCCGAAATGGCCCTTGGTGTACATGTCGGGGATGTTGCCGACGACGGTTGACGCGAATACGCCGGTGAGGATCGCGCCGAGCGTACCACCCGTGCCGTGGACGCCGAAGGCGTCGAGCGAGTCGTCGTAGCCCAGCAGCGACTTGACGGTGGTGGCGGCGAAGAAGCAGATGATGCCGCCAAGGATGCCCATGACGATGGCGGCCATCGGCGTGACGAACCCAGAGGCGGGGGTGATGACGACCAATCCGGCCACGGCGCCGGAGATGGCGCCCAGGACGGTGGGCTTGCCGGTCTTGAGCCACTCGGCGAAGGTCCAGCCGAGTGCGGCGGCGGCGGCCGCGAAATGCGTCGCGATGAAAGCGCTGGCCGCAAGGCTGCCGGCCGACAGGGCGCTGCCCGCGTTGAAGCCGAACCAGCCGACCCACAGCAGCGCTGCGCCGATGACGGAGAGCACGACGCTATGCGGCGGCATGGGCACGCTGCCATAGCCGCGGCGCTTGCCGAGCACCAGGGCGCACAGCAATGCCGACACGCCGGAGCTGATATGCACGACGGTGCCGCCGGCGAAGTCGATCGCGCCGATTCGGCCGCCGTTGAAGGCGTTGAGCAGGCCGCCCTTGCCCCAGACCATGTGGGCCATCGGGCAGTAGATGAACAGCAGCCAGAGTGTGGAGAAGAGGAGCATCGAGCTGAACTTCATGCGCTCGGCATACGCGCCGCAGATGAGGGCCGGCGTGATGATCGCGAACATAAGCTGGTAGACCATCCAGAGTGAGTGCGGGATGGAGTCGGCATATTCGCAGGGCACGCCACCGACCTCGCGGAGGAAGGCGAAGCGGAAGCCGCCGATGAACGGGTTGCCGGTGTCGAAGGCCAGGCTGTAGCCGATGACGGCCCAAAGCATGCTGACGACGGCCATGAGGATGAAGCTCTGCATCATGGTTGCCAGCACATTCTTCCGGCGAACCAGGCCGCCGTAGAAGAGCGCCAGGCCCGGGCCGGTCATCATGAGAACCAAGGCGGCGCTGACGAGCATCCATGCGGTGTTGCCGGTGTCGATGGCGCCTTTGAATGTGCCATCGGCCTGCTTTTCGGCCTGGCCATAAATCTTGACAGCTTCAGTAGCGCCGGCGGGATCGGTGAACAGGATCACGCCTGCCAGCAGTGCCAATAGCACGAGGAATCTCCGGGGAATGAACCATGTGCGTCGCATCGATCAATCCTCCACAGCCCCGGCAAGCGCAGGGCGTGCCGGCAGCGGTTGGTTGAGCGAACGCAGAACAAGGAGTGTGCCAGACCGGCTGTGGGCGGGGAAATGCGGTTATGGGGCTGCAGGAGCCGTTGGGGATTCGACAGCATCGCCCAGAAAAGTGGCAGGGGCGGCGCTGGCTGCGGGAGATGCTGTGTTTTTGGTCTGTGGCGCTGAGTGCAGCGTCTGAAGCGGAAGCGTCAGCGCCCGCCCTGTCAGAGCGGGCGCTGACGCTTCCGCTTCAGAGATCCCCCTATCGCGCCTGCTCATCGCGCTCGCCGGTGCGGATGCGCACGACCTGGGCGACGGGATAGACGAATATCTTGCCGTCGCCCACCTCGCCGGTGCGCGCGGCGTCGACGATGGCGCTCACCGCCTTCTCGGCATCTTCGGACTTGACGCAGATCTTCAGGAGCACCTTGGGGACGAAGCCCACATCCATGCGAGCGCCGCGATATCGCTCGGTGTGGCCCATCTGCCGGCCAAAACCTTTGCACTCCATCGCCGTGACCCCCAGGATATTCATCTTCGCCAGCGCCGATTTCACCGCGTCCAGCTTGTGAGGTTTGATCACGGCCTCAATCATCTGCATAGGTGCTCCTTGACTCCAGGATAGCGTATAGGGGATGGGGGCTGGGGTCTAGTGGATTGCGGATCGCAGATTTCAGAGTTCAAATTTCAAATTCAGCTTCTGAAGCGGAAGCGTCAGCGCCCGCCCTAAAGTAGCGGCGTTGACGCTTCCGCTTCAGAAACCGCCCTATACCCTCGCCTCTATGCTCCGGGCTGCTGGGGCAGGCGAGTTGAGCCGCTCGGCCACCATCTCGCCGGCCGAGGCGAACTCTTCCTCGAGGTTGTAGCCCGATTCGCCGTGCTGGCTGAGATCCAGGCCGTCATACTCGTCGCTCTCGCTGACGCGCAGGCCGCACATCAGATCGACGACCTTCAGCAGGACGAGAGTACCGACACCGGCGATGGCCCATGTCGCGAGCGTGGCGATGATCTGATGGGTGAACTGCCGGACATTGCCTTCGACCAAGCCACCTGTGCCGTTGATGGCGGCGACGGCGAAGACGCCCGTGAGAATTGTGCCGACGGTGCCGCTGGTACCGTGTACGCCGAAGGCGTCGAGCGAATCATCGTAGCCGAGCACCTGCTTGACCCATGTCGCCATGAAGAAGCAGGCGACGCCGCCAATCAGACCGATGACGATCGCGTACATGGGCGTGGTGAAGCCGCTGGCCGGGGTGATCGTGGCCAGGCCGGCAACCGCGCCGGAGATGGCGCCCAGGACGGTGGGCTTGCCGGTCTTGAGCCACTCGACAAACATCCACGAGAGCGCCGCGGCCGCGCCGGCGAAGTGCGTTGCAACGAAGGCGCTGCTGGCTAGGCCGTTTGCCTGCAGCGCGCTGCCGCCGTTGAAGCCAAACCAGCCCACCCACAGCAGGGCCGCGCCAATGACGGCAAGGACCACGCTGTGGGGCGGCATAGGCACACTGCCATAGCCACGTCGCTTGCCAAGGACCAGGGCGCAGATCAGCGCGGCCACGCCGGAGCTGATGTGAACCACCGTGCCGCCGGCGAAGTCGAGCGTGCCGATCTTCCCGCCATTGAGGCTGAAGAGGCCGCCCTTGCCCCAGACCATGTGGGCCAGCGGGCAGTAGATGAAGACGGTCCAGAGCAGCGAGAACAGCAGCATCGCGCTGAACTTCATGCGCTCGGCATACGCGCCGCAGATCAGCGCGGGCGTGATGATGGCGAACATGAGTTGGTAGATCATCCACGTCGTGTGGGGGATCGTCGGCGCATATTCCACCGGCGCGGCGCTCACCTCGCGCATGAACGCGAAGCGCAGGCCGCCAAAGAAGGGATTTCCGGCGTCGAACGCCAGGCTGTAGCCGACGACCGCCCAGAGGATGCTGACAGCCGCCATCAGGACGAAGCTCTGCATCATGGTGGCCAGGACGTTCTTGCGGCGGACCAGGCCACTGTAGAACAGCGCCAACCCCGGCCCGGTCATCATCGAGCACCGAGCGCAGCGCTGGTGAGCATCCAGGCGGTATCGCCGGCGCTGATTTCCTTCCCACTGAATCTGACCGGCTCGACGGCGAACGCCGGACCCCCTACGAGAAACAAAGCAACAACAAAACCGAGCGTCCAAATGGACGCTTTTGATGCTAGCGACATCGGTTGGTTCCTCCGAACGACAAACACCACAAACCGTTTGGAGTTCAGCCTTCGGGCTGTTTGCGCTCTGGCAGGCCAAAGCCTGAACTCCAAACCTCTCTACAACGCCTGCTCGTTGGTTTCGCCCGTTCGAATCCGAATCACCTGCTGAATCGGGTGTACGAAGATCTTGCCGTCGCCGACCTCGCCGGTCCTTGCCGCCTCGACGATGGCGGCCAGGGCCTTGGGCAGGTCTTCCGACTTGACGCAAATCTTGAGCATGACCTTCGGGACGAAACCGACATCCATCTTGGCGCCGCGATAGCGCTCCGTGTGGCCCATCTGGCGCCCGAAGCCCTTGCACTCGATGGCCGTCACGCCCAAGATGCCTAACTTCGCCAGCGCGGTTTTGACGGAGTCGAGCTTGTGGGGCTTGATGACAGCCTCGATCATCTGCATGAGCGGTCCTGTTGATACCTCTTCTGAAGCGGTAGCGTCAGCGCCCGCTCCGGTCTTGGGCGGGCGCTGACGCTTCCGCTTCAGACCAACCACGGCGGCCAGTATGAAAAGGAGGGGAAGGGGTCAACCAAGGAGGGGTCAAACCCCTTCACCCAACCCGCTAGGCCGCGGCGATTATTTCAGTGCATATTACGACCGCATTGACTGCAACAACGGCTATGCCAGAGGCCGGACGGCTGCAGAATCGTGGTTTTCAAGCTGAAAATGACGGTGGCTTACGATAGTGATGCCGGCAAAAGCAGCAGGCATATCTGAAGGGGCAGTGCTTCGCCTGTTTTTTAATCGGCGACTTCCGTGATGACATGCTCAGCGACGTAGATGGGAACCATGGTGGCGATGCCCAGCGCGATGGCATCGCTGGGGCGGCTGTCAACCTGCAAGACCTTGCCGTTCTGGCGGATATGAATCTTGGCGAAGAAGGTGCCCGATTGCAGGTCGTTGATCTCGATGCGCTCGATGCGCCCGCCCATCTCCTCAATGATATTGGCCAGCAGATCGTGGGTAAGCGGCCGCGGCGCGGGGTTGCCCTTGAGGCGGCGGTCGATGGCCATGGCCTCGGGGCTGCCGATGACGATGGTGAACTTGCGCTCGCCATCGACTTCCTTGAGCCAGATGAACTGCTTGTCCTGCATTTCGCTGATGACGATCTTGTGCAGTTGCATCTGAACGGACATCGTGCCAACTCCGCTGCCGACTTGCCCTAACACTAGATGCCGGCGCACACAGTGTCAATGGTCAATGGCCAGTTGTCAGTGGGCAGTGGGCAGTGGTCGGTCCGTTGCCATTTGCCCGTCGCGTCAGGCCCGCCCTTGATTGCGCGAGGGGCAGAGAGGATCATCTGCCGCGTGAGGTTCATCCAAGTCTTCTGTGAGAGGTCCAACATGCGCGCATTAGCCGCCCTTTTCGTGATCGCCGCCGTGTGTCTGCCCGTCATCGCGCAGACCAAGTCTTTCGCCAACCGCTTCTATGCGATGGACACTTCGTTTCAGCGGCCGGGTTCGTCGCTCGAACAACAGATCGACATCGTGAAGGAACTTGGCTTCGTCGGCGTGGCCTGGCACGAGGAAGCGCCGAGCAGGCGCAGGCCAACGCCGAGCTGATGGAAAAGCACGGGCTGAAGATGCTCACGATCTACTGCGCGGCCAAGGGCACGCCGCAGGGCGAGATCACGTGGTCGGCCCAGCTCCCCGCGCTGATGGAGGCGCTGAAGGACCACGGCACCATCATCTGGCTGCACATCGGCGGCCAGGGACCGGCGTTCGATTCACTGAAGGCCGATGATCCACTGATCCAGAAGCTTCGCGCGCTGTCAGAGACGGCGGCCGCCAACAAGCTGCGCATCGCCATCTACCCGCACGTGGGCGAGTGGACAGCGCGATTCGGCGACGCGACGAAACTGGCCAAGGCCGTGAACCATCCTGCGTTCGGCGTGACGTTCAACCTGTGCCACTGCCTGGCCATGGGCGATGAGGAGAAGATTCCGACGCTGCTGGAGGATGCCAAGTCGGTACTCGTCACGGTGACGGTCAACGGCGCCGACAGTGGCGTGAAGACGGCCGACTGGTCGCGCCTGATTCAGACACTGGATAAGGGGACCTTCGACGTTGGCGCCCTGCTGCGCAAGCTGGATCAGATCGGGTACAACGGGCTGGTGGGATTCCAGGGATATGCGATCAAGGGCGATGCGAAGTCGATTCTCACGCCGACGATGGAGGCGTGGAAGAAACTGACGCAATGAGTCAGTGGTCGGTTGTCAGTGGTCAGTAGTTGGGTCATTCGTCCGTTGGTCAGTTGCTGTAGAGCGTGCCGCCCCCGGCCGCGGTCGGTGGAGCGCACCGCCCCGGTCGCAACTGACTACCGGACCACTGACCGACAACTGACCACTGGCCACTGACAACTGACAGCCGTTACAATCTACTCATGCACCTTTCCCGTGCGTGTCGCGGCGTTGCGCTTTTGGTTCTGGTTCTGCTTTCGCCGGCGTGGTCGCCGGCGGCGCCACGAACGGTCGTGCTCTGGATCAGCGTCGATGCGTTTCGGCCGGATTATCTCGATCACGCCGCCACCCCCCTGCTGCACCGGTTGATGAAAGAGGGCGCGTACTCGCGGCAACTCATGCCGATCTGCCCGTCGCAGACTTTCTCAGCGCACGCAGGACAGGCGACCGGCGCGTATGCATCCGATCACGGTGTCGTGGACAACTCGTTCTACGACACGAAGCTGCGCCGCGTGTTCACATTCCCTGATGAATCGAACCTGCTGGAGGCCGAGCCGATCTGGACCACGGCAACGCGCCAGGGAGTGCGCGTGGCGGTCACGGACTGGCCGATGTCCTACGTGCAGGAGGGGCCGTGGCCCAGCGCGTATTTTCAGCCGAAGTTCGAGAAGGAAGTAACCGATGCGCAGCGACTGGAGAAAGTCCTGGACATCTGGCGCAAGGATGTGAATGCGCAGCCACTGCAGCTCCTGATGGGCTACGCGATGGCGGTGGACACGGATGGCCACAAATATGGCCCGGAGTCGAAGGAGGTCTGGGCGACGGCCGACGCGGTCGATGCGGCGCTGTCTCGGTTCTTCGATGAGGCGATGGCGATCTACCGGCGGAAGATGGCGGCGGAAGATGAGCTGTATGTGCTGATTACCAGTGACCACGGGATGACGCAGATCCGGACGCTCATCAACTTCCGCAAACTCTTCGCGACGCCGCTGGCGCCGACGGTGCGCGTGGTCATGGGGCACGTGACGGCGCAGATTTTCCTCGATGATGTCGGCGAGGCCGATCGCGAATCGACGGCGGCCGGAATCCTCAAGACGTTGGGGCAATACGATTTCATCCGCACATATCGGCGGGCGGACCTTCCACAAGACTGGCACATGGCGCATCCGCGGCGAACCGGCGACATCGTGGCAATGCTCAAGCCCGGCTATGCGTTCAAGGGGAACCTCGTGCCGACCAGCGCGCCGGCCGACAAGAGCCTCGGCATCTTCGGCATTCATGGATACCCGCCGGATGAGTGCCCGGACATGGCCGGCTTGGCGATCATCTGGCGGCATTCGCGGCCACTCGGCGGCAAGGACCTGGGGCGCGTCGAGGCGATCCAGTTGCACGCGACGGTGGCGAAGTGGCTGGGAATCGCGCCGGCGAAGACGGCGCGGGGGAAGGTCATTGACGGGCCGTGGCGATCTGGTCAGTAGCCAGTTGTCCGTGGTCAGTGGTTGGGTCCTTTGTCCGTTCGTCCGTGGAGCGCGCCGCCCCGGCCGCGGCCTGTGGCGCGAGCCGCCCCCGGCCGCGGCCTGTCGAGCCCCCGCCCGCAACTGACCATCGGACCATTGACCCGACCACGGACAACAGACCACTGACAACTGACGAGCGCCAAGTCGGCGAGCACTTTCGCGGCCAACTGCAATCGCTACAATCACCGCTTCGTTCGCATGATGACACACAATCGAGAAGGAGAAACCAATGATGCAACGACGTGAATTCCTGGCCGCTTCGGCCGCGGCGGCGCTGACGGCGGTGGCGGGCAGCAAAGCTTCGGCCGCGGAAGAAAAGGCCAAACAACTGCTCGAGCTTCGCATCTACCACTTCGCATCGGAAGAGAAACTCAAGGCCTACGACGAGTTCCTCGCCAAGGTTGCGATCCCCGCGTACAACCGCGCGGGCATCCAGCCGGTGGGCGTGTTCAAGCTCCTCGAGGCCGACAATGCCAAGCTCAAGACGGTCAAGGAAGACACATTGGCCCTGCGAGTGCTCCTGCCGCACAAGAACGCCGAGTCGGTGGTCGCCCTTCCCGCGAAACTGGCGGCCAACCAGGCCTACCAGGATGCCGGCAAGGACATCCTCGACGCCCCGCGCAAGGACCCGGCCTACACCAGCTTCGAGTCCTCGCTCCTGCTGGGCTTCGATGCCTGCCCGCAGGTGGAAGTGCCGAGCAAGGCCGCCACGCGCGTGCTGCAACTCCGCATCTACCAGGGCCACAGCGACCTCCGCCATCGCGTGAAGGTCGCGATGTTCAACGAAGGCGGCGAGGTGGCCATCTTCCGCGACTGCGGCATGAACCCCGTGTTCTTCGGCCAGGAACTGATCGGCTCGAACCTGCCCAACCTGACGTACATGGTGGGCTTCGACGATGAAAAGGCCATGGGCGCCGGCTGGGGCAAGTTCATCAAGGATCCGCGCTGGGACGCGCTCAAGAAGGACCCGCGCTTTGATGAGAGCGAGCCGAAGACCATCATCAACCTGGTCCTGCGGCCAGGCGCGGGATCGCAGATATAGCTCGCCAGCTATTTCGCCACTTCCGCGCCCACCACGGCAATCCCAAACGTCTGTCCGCCCTTGCCGTCCGGCACGTTGCACGGCAACAGGGCTTGATGCAGTTTCGTGTCCAGCGTGATCGTCCTCGCGCCGGTGAAGGTCTTGGGGGTCTGCACGGCCTCGAACTTGCCGGGCGAGGTCCCCTTCACCACGCTGATGGTTCCATCCCTGCCGTTGGCGCTCATGGCCACGCCCAGCGTCGGGTCATACACTACCCCATCCACGCCCTTGCCAATGTCCACCGTCGCGAGGATCTTGCCGCTTTCGCTGTCCAGCACGATCATCTTCTGGTTGCCGCATCCGGCGAAAAGGCGGTGGTGCTCGATGTCGATGGCCAGGCCCGTCGGCGCATCGCCAGGCGCGATCGGCCAGTGGGCCAACACCTTGTTGGCCTTGCTGTCGATCTGCACCACCTCGTTCTTGTCCTCGACGTTCACGAAGACATGGCCCGCGCCGTCCGCGACCCCGAACTCCAAGGTGCCGCCAACCGGGATGGTGACGGTCTCTTTGTCGAGGGCGGCGGGGTCGATGACGGTGATGTCGCCGCCGCGGTGATTGAAGGCGAAGATGTGTTTGCTGGCCGGGTCGAACAGGATGGCGTCGGGGCCGGTGCCCGTCTTGATGGTCTTGACCACCTTGAACGTCTTCAGGTCGAACACGCCAACCGCGTTGTCCCGGCCGTTGGAGCTGAAGCCAAGGCTCTGTTCCAGCGCCAGGGCCACGCCGTGGACGCCATTGGTGCCCGGAATGTCGCCCACGACAGTGCCCTTATCGAGATCGACGATCTGGACGTGGCTGCTGCGGGGCACGTAGAGGCGGCGGGCGTCGGAATCGACGCAGAGATAATCCCAGCGCCCCTCGCCACCCAGAGGCAGGGCCTTGAGCAGCTTGAGGGATGGGCTGGCATCGGCAGCCCGGGCGAGTGTCGAGGCCGCGACTACGGCGAAAAAGAAAACCGCTACGGCTGCGAAAAAGCGTTTCATCGGCGGCTCCTTGTTGATGCGACAGGAAGAGAGAGGAACATGTTGCCCGCTCAGTTCTGCCCGTCGCGGAGCCAGTCACGATAACGCTGCGCCGCCGATGCGTCCACAAGCTCGAACGAGCCTATTCGCCGGTCTTGGAAATCGTGAGGGTTTCGTTCTCGTCAACGGTCTTGGATTTGTCCTTGCCATCGAACGTGTAGTCCACCTTGAGCTTCTTGACGATGCCATCGGCAGGGTCGGTGAAGTTGTCGTTGGTGGCCTCGACGGAGAGGGCGTCGTCCTTGACCATCTTGGCAACCTTCTCCGTCACGTCGATCTTGCCGCCATCGGGGAGGTCGCCGTAGACGGCCTTCTTGATGACCAGCTTCGCCTTTGGAGCGGGCGGAACCGGATCGGCGGCATGAACGGCGCTCCACGCCAGCCCCAGCACAAAACAACCGGTCACGGCCACCAACGCGCGATTGAACACTCGGCGGGACGAAGTCATGGTTCTGCTCCTCTGGAAAGACTGGAATGACGCTGAAAGGCCGGCAGGCCACGCGACCGACCGGGTAACTCAGGCCGAAAACGTATCATCCTGTGGTCGATTGCGTCAAGGCGTATTCGAGCGTCACCCCGGCGCGGGAAGTGGGCCGCCAAGGCCACCCGGCTGGACATCCGGGTCGGGACCGGGTTGGATCACCGGCGGGCGCCGCGAGTCCTGCTTGTCGAGGACGTCGCCCACCGTCGGCCGGGTGATGTTCTCGCCGCGCATAATGCGGTCGATGTCCGGACCGTCGAGCGTCTCGTATTTCAGCAGCGCCTTGGCGATGGCTTCGATCGTGTCGCGGTTCTTCTCCAGCAGCTCCTTGGTCTCGTTGTACAGGCGATCGATCAGCTTCTTGATTTCTTCGTCGATGACCTTCGCCGTCTCCTCGGAGTAATCGCGGCCGCCGCCCAAGCCCATGTCCCAGGGGCCTGCCGCGCGGTTTTCGTCCTCGCCATAGAAGACGAACCCCAGCCGGTCGCTCATGCCCCAGTCGCGCACCATGCGCCGCGCCAGCGCGGTGGCCTGGCGGATGTCGCCCGCGACGCCGCTGTTGACGTCGCCGGTGAACATCTCCTCGGCGATGCGCCCGCCGAACGTGGTCTTGATGGATGCGATCAGCCACTTGCGCGAATAGGTCATCCGGTCCTTCTCGGGCAGCGAGAACGTCGCCCCGCCCATCTGCCCGCGCGGGATGATCGTCACCTTGTGCAGCGGATCGCCGTCCGGCAGCAGGATTCGCACGACAGCGTGGCCGGCCTCGTGATAGGCCGTGGCGATCTTCTCTTTCTCGTCGATCGCGCGGCTCTTGCGGGCGCGGCCCCAGCGCACCTTGTCGCGCGACTCCTCAAGGTCATCCTGCTCGATGAACTCCTTGTTGGCGAGCGTCGCGTGCAGCGCCGATTCGTTGATGATCGCGGCCAGGTCGGCGCCGCTGAATCCGGGCGTGGCCTTGGCCAGCCGGGCCAGATCGACGTTTGGCCCCAGCTTCACCTTGCGGCTGTGAACTTTGAGGATCTCCAGCCGCCCCTTCACGTCGGGCAGCGGCACATAGATCTGCCGGTCGAATCGGCCCGGGCGCGTCAGCGCCGGGTCCAGCACGTCCACGCGGTTGGTGGCGGCGCACACGATCACCTGGTCGTTGGTGTCGAAGCCGTCCATCTCGACCAGGATCGCGTTGAGCGTCTGCTCGCGCTCGTCGTGCCCGCCCGAGGAGAATCCCGAGCCGCGCCGGCGGCCGACCGCGTCGATTTCGTCCAGGAAGATGATGCACGGCGAGTTGTCCTTGGCCTGCTTGAACAAATCGCGCACGCGCGATGCGCCGACGCCGACGAACATCTCGACGAAATCCGAGCCGGAAATGCTGAAGAACGGCACATCCGCCTCGCCGGCGATGGCCTTGGCCAGCAGTGTCTTGCCCGTGCCGGGCTCGCCCACCAGCAGCACGCCGCGAGGGATTCGGCCGCCGAGGCGCTGGAACTTCTTGGGGTTCTTGAGGAACTCGACGATCTCGACGACCTCTTCCTTGGCTTCCTCAACCCCCGCGACATCGTCAAATGTGATGTTCGTGTGTTCCTTGCTGGTGATGCGGTGGCGCGAGCGGCCAAAATTGCCGAGCATGCCGCCCGCCCCGGCGCTGTTGCGGAGCTGGCGGAAGACGAAGAACCAGATGAAGCCGAAGATCAGCAGCCAGGGGATCAGCGGAACGATGATCGTCAACAGCAGGTTCTGCGTGTTCTCGGCCTTGACCTCGGCCGATCCCCTCTTGTTGAGCAGCTCCACGAGGATATACGGCGCGGAATTCTGCGGCAGCTCGGCCCGGAAATACTCGCTCGGCGTCTTGCCCGGCGGAGCGTATTTATTCTTGAACTCGCCTTTGACGGTGTCGCCTTCGATGGCGATGGTCTTGACGTTGTCCTTGTCGCGCTGCTGCCACACCTCGCTGATGGCAAGCGTGTTGTAATTGGTGCCACGGCCATTGAGAAGCAAGAACAGAACAATACACAGGGCGCCGAAGAGGAACCACCCGAAGATTCCCCGGCTGAAGCGCATCCCGCCGTTATTCGGACCCCGACTCCCGTTTCGACGACCGGGACGTTCGGGCCTTTGTTCTGTCATAAATCAGATCCTTTTCGGTGCTGCCACGCCAATGCTCCATAATACGCGCGGGCAGCCATGGATTTCCAATGCAAAAACCGCAGCCGAGAAGGCTCGGACGGAGCCTTGCCCTCCCGGCAATCACCAGTCCGCCTGGAGTTCCTGCACGATAGCCAGGGCAAACCGCTCGATGGCCTCCTGCGATCCCGCAAACTCGCCTTCACCCAACGTCGGATAAAAGACGCTCTGCTGCTGAAGGTTGCGCCGCTGACAGAGAATTCGGCCGCTGCGCAGATCTTTCCACACGAAATCAATCGTGATGACCATCTGCTGCTCGCGTGGCAGGTTGGTCAGATAGTCGCGATCGATTGTGCCCACGCTGACGTCGGTGATCTGTCCTTCCAAAACCGTGTCGGCCCGTTCCCTGGGCACGACTTTATAGGCGCGCGGGCCTCGAGCTGCTTGATGACGGCCTCGGTCAGGCGAAACTCGACTCCTCGACGGAAACTCTGGTTCGTGAAGATCGGGATCGCCACCGTCTGCACGTCTTCGCGATACAGCGAGTTCCAGTGATAGCCGGCCTCGAGCTGGTTCTTGGAACTGCCCGACTGGTTATATCCACAGCCGCCCAGGCTCAGCCATAGAGCGACAAGAGAACCCAGCGTTATCGTCCTTACTGTTCTCATCGGCTCTCCTGGTTCATGGGTGAAGTGGGTCTGGTGGACGCCGGGCGCGTCGTTGCCCGCCGGACTTGGGTCGCAGCCGGCAGGCCGCCAAGCTCATGCTTGGCCTGCCCTGCCTCCGGCGATCCCGGATACTGCTGCATCAGGAACCTGTAGTAGAAGGCGGCGGCAGATGGCTTATGTGTCCGGCGGTAGAAATCCGCGGTCACAAGCAGCTTCTTGGCCAGAGCGGCATCGATGCGCTGCAGAATGGCGGGGATGTTCTCCTGGTCCGCCAGTGCCGGGTACACCTTCATGAGGCCCTCGAGCTGCTGGCGGGCGTCGATGATGGGCGTGGCATCGAACTTCACGCCGCGGAACTGCGCCAGCGATGCGAACGCCTGCCGCAGCCGGACGCGCGGCAGATACGGGCTCTTGGGATAACCGCGGATGTATGAGGCATAGGCGTCGGCCGCGATGTCGAACTCGCCATCGGCATAGTAAAAGTCGGCCACGCGGAGCAGCGCCTTCTCCGCCAGCGGCGAGCCGGGCGCGCGCTGCTGGATGCGATAGAGCATCTCGGTCGCTTCCTCGTTGCGCTCCAGGATCGCCATCCAGAGAAAACGGTCCTTGTAGCCCTTCAAGTACGCGTCGGCGATGTCGTATTCTCGTTGCAGGGCGGGGTAGTAGTAGCGGCTGGCCGGGTGCTTTTCGAGCAGTTCCTCGAAATTGTAGAAGGACATGATGCGGTCGCCGTTGCCGAAGTTGGCCTGTCCGAGCAGGAACAGCCCGCGGTCCCAGATGGGCGAGCCCTTGTGACTCTGGAGCCAGGCCACGACGATGCGCTTGGCGGCGGCGGCCTGCTTGTTCTGGATCATCTCCTCCACGCGATCCAGCGTGTCATCCTGCACGACGGTCGCCCCGGCCGGCGCGGAGGCCTGTTGCCAGCCGCCGTCGTTGTATTCCCACGAGCGCTGCGTCGTCTGCGCCGCGGCCCAGCCGGCCGACAGCAGCATCGCCGCGATGCGTAGCGTCAATCTGCCCATGGGCCGGATTGTACAAAGCGCATGTCTGAAGCGGAAGCGTCAGCGCCCGCCCTGTCTTTCTGAAGCGCCAAGCGTCAGCGCCCGCTCTCCCTTTCTGAAGCGCCAAGCGTCAGCGCCCGCTCGGCGCCCCGTCGTCCCTCGCCGCCCCCGCCCCCGAGAAGTTCAGCGTGAAGCTCCCATGTCTCGGCCGGTCCACCCCCGCATCCTCCCAGCCATACCCGCACGTGCCCCGTGCCATAGCCGGATACTCGTGTCGGCCATGATCTTGTAGATGCCGCAGACGATGGGCAGGTTGTGTTTTCGCAGCGCCTCGACGGCCTCCGGGCGAAACGCCACATCCGAGTCGATCCACATCGTCTCCTCGAACCCATGCAGCAGGGCATCGGTGGCGAGCTGGTTGCGGGCCTGATCGACGGCCGCGTACCCCACCACCCGGCGCACGGGATACCCGCGCCGTTCAAGCTGCCGCAGCGAATCCTCGCACGGCTCGACGATCCGATCGTTATACGGCACGAGCACCACGCATCGCCGCGGGTCCAGTGCGTTGTGGAGCGAGCCGCCCCCGGCCGCGTCGTTCGGAGTTCCGCGTTCACGCGGTCCTGCGTGGAGCGTGCCGCCCCCGGCCGCGTCGTTCGGAGTTCCGCGTTCACGCGGTCCTGCGTGGAGCGTGCCGCCCCCGGCCGCGTTCTGCCCTCGTCCACCGCCCCCAAGCCACGGCGGAGGGCCGCTCGTGCCACCGTGGAGCGTGCCGCCCTCGGCCGCGTTCTGCCCATCGTGGAGCGTGCCGCCCTCGGCCGCGTTCTGCCCTCGTCCACCGCCCCCAGGCCACGGCGGAGGGCCGCTCGTGCCACCGAGCTTCTCCCCTCTCATCTCCTTCCCGCTCACATCAATCACCTGCTTCTCCACCGGAATCCCCACGAACGAAAGCATCTCCCGCTGCCCCGCCTCCCTCTCCAGCACGCTCCGCCAGTCGAAGATCCGCACATTCTCCGGCCATTTCCCCGCCAATTCCCCCGCCACGCGATAATACTCCTCGCAATACCGCGCAATCCCCTCCTCCCGGCTGGCCACGTCGTACTGCGGAAAAATCCGCGTCCAGAACGGATCGTGATAGAACCCCGCCGCCGGCCGCTTCAACCAATGGTCGGTCGGCACGGGGTGTGCCCCATCCAGCCAGTTGCAGAATGCGCGAACGATCTCCTCCACCGGCCGCTTCAGACAGACGATGCGAATCCCCGGCTCGCATTCAATGGCTTCTTCGAGATATGGCAGATAAAACGACGCCACATCGCCGATGAGCCGCGCCTTTCGCGTGGCGCGCCACCGCTCGATGCGCTGGCGAATGCCCGGCCCGGCGGCATTCTTCACCCACGGCAGAAGCGGCCGGTCCTGGAACGAGATCGCCCAATCCGGCTGACGAGAAAGAATCTGGGCGAGGATCTCGTCGCCACAGAGGCCGGGGGCGGTGCCGAGGATAATCGATCGAGTCATAATTCGCCGTGGGGGCGCTCAGGGACCCATCTTTCGACGGCAGTCATTTCATTGTAATATTCTCTCAATACCTCTTGGGCGCGAACATAGTACACCGACGAGTTGGCGATGCACAGGTTCGGGTTCGCTCGCGAGACCGCCCGTATCTGCTCGTCGCTGACAGATGGCACCCATAGCTCTCTTAGGTTGCCATGCTCTATGACCGGATCCCAACACGCACGCGCATCGACTTTTGTGGCTCCGAGCACGATGCTCCTCAGCTCGTTGCAGCCGCGCAGAAAATCCCAGGACAGCAGCTTGCCCATAGAAATCAGCTTCAGGTGCCGCATTCCTTGGACCTGCGACAGACTCTCCAGCGCGATGTTACGGCAGGATTCAACCCAGAGATACCAGGCCGCCGCGCCCTCGGCTGCCGTGAGCTTGGAACAGCTTACCAGACTTAGCTGACGCAAACTCAGATGCTCGAGCCCCCGCAGCGTTTGCTGCGGCGCCTCGGAGCATCTTCATATCGCGCAAGTCGCGAACGCGCAGCCCCGTCATATCCGTCTCCCGCCAACCGGAGAACCCGAGGTAACGCAACCCCCTGCACAGCGCGACCGCCTCCACCTGCCGGCGGTGGGCAAAGTGCAGCGCAAGCTCCTTCAGGTGCAAGGTGCCGAGGATGCTCAGGTCCAACTTCGGATTCTTCACGCCGATCGTAAGGACCCTCAAATAGCGCATGCCAGACAGATGAGCGAGGTTCGCGAGCGCTGGGGAATCCACCATAATCTGCTGAACCTTTGGAAAAAGCGTGACCAGCTCAGCGCTTACCTGACGAGAACTCCACCCGAATTTCACCAGCGTAACGTGTTTGAGATTCCCGCCGCTCAGGATCTTCTCCCGGAGCGCCGATATGTCTGGCGTCACCCGCCGTCGGTTGACAAACTCCACCCATTTTGTGCCCGCCCGGACTCGAACCGGGCCGCGCGCGGATTCGTCGAGCACTGACCATTTGGCTTCCAAATCTGGCACAACGCCCTGCATCGCGACTGCTCCCGTCTCGCGTCCGATTTAGATCGGACCCCTGTAATTCGGGTTTGCGAAAGGCATTCCGAAGGGCGTTATGAGGATCGGGTCCTCCTCCATGCGCGGCGCTCTTCGCGCACTATATCCATCAGGTCGTCCTTGAGTTGCTCCCAGTAGCTGCGTCCGTTTTGCTTGGCGTTCGCGAGAGTGCCCAACGTGTACTTCTCGAGCATCATAACGAATCCCAGTGCGCCGCTCGCCTCCCTGAGCTTCGCTGCCGGGATCCTCTTCTTCGCTCCCACCTTCACGCGGTGCTTGTCGGCCCATATCTCTGCGTTCGCCTGTGTCGCCGGTTCGATCTTGTTGAGGCACCCACCGACGCTGGGCTTCTGCCCGGCCTTGTCCATTACGGCTTTCTCGGCGGCACTGAGGGCCTCCTTGGTCGCCGATCGGTCGCTCAATCGTCTGCTCGCATTAGCGTCGGGAGCGCCATAGACCTCTCGCACGGACACATTGGTGTTCTTGTCCTTGAGCAGGTCGCCGTGTGGATGGTTCCGGTTAACGCGATCCGCGAGCTCCTGCGCCGTAGAGCCCGCATAGTATACCGGCTTGCCTGTCCGCGGATCGACACCCTCCAACTCGTAGACGAACCCAATTATGTCGGCCGCTTCTCGCTTGTCGCGGAGGTTGTCTGCAATCCGGCGTGGGCTGTCCTGCAGAGTGCTAGACAAACGCGTGAACCAGCTCCCCCCTGCCTCTCCTGCCGCTCCAGGATCACCCTCGGGGCCTTCGGAGCCCGAGCCGCCCGAGCCGTCGCCCAAACTCGTCGGCGTTTCTCCGGGCGAGGGACTTCCCGTCACGCTCGGGTTCGTGAGGTCTGGGACACCGGGACCGCCCGGCCCTGATGGAAGCCCGCTTCCTGTCGGGCCGGCTCCCGGGACGCCACCGTTGCCCCATTGAGGCTGTGCCGATTGCTGCGATGTCGGCCCCATGACGCTCCCCGTCCCCGGCGCCGACATCCCATACCCCAGCCCTTGCCCGCCCGTCGCGAACGGGCTCCAACTCAGCCCGCCGCCATAATAGAACCCCGGCGAACTGATGCTCTCGCTGTAGCTGCCGGATGAACTCGTGCTGTCACTGCCGGACCCCGAGTACCACGCGCCGCCCGAATACATCGTCCAGCCCCACGAGCTGCCGCTGTCGTCCGTGTTCGAGCCGCTCGCCGTGCCGCCGCTGCCCCACTGCGACCCGCTGCCCCAGCCGTAGGAATACGTCTCGTCCCAGCCGTCCTGATAGCCATAGCCGTTTGTGTCGGTCGCGTCGTCCCAGCCGCTCGACCACCCGCTGTACGAATAGCCGCTGGACGACGTCCAATTGCTCTCGGTAGTCGTACCCTCGCTGCTGTGGTTCGAATACCCGCCGGCCCAGCCGCCGCCGGAACCCGTGCCGTTGATCGTCATGTTCCCGTACCCGACATCGCTCCCGCCGCCGTGCATCGACCCGCCGGCATCCAGCCCCCCGGCCGTGTTGAGCTGATACGAGTCGTTCTGGCTGCCGCTCTCGGTGATCGTCCCGAGCACCGTCAGGTTCGCGTAGATCGCGCGGCAACACTCCCCATTACCCGAGTGCCACCGCGTATCCGATCGCCTTGACACACTGGCCTTCATGGTTTGCCATCTTCCTCTCCGCCCGGGCGATCCGAAAGCCCAACCACCCGACCCGCTTCTTCCCCTGGCGCTCCGCCCGGCGCCCCGGAGAAATTCAGCGTAAAGCTCCCATGCCGCGGCCGGTCCACGCCCGCATCCTCCCACCCATACCCGCACGTCCCCCAGTGCCATAGCCGGATGCTCGTGTCGGCCACGATCTTGTACCCGCACTGCCGCGCCCGCTCGCAGAATGCATAATCTTCAGCGAGATACCAGTACCCATCGTCGAGCGGGATCGTCATCGGCTGAAAGAACGGAATCATCGGCTTGCCAAACCGCTCGTTGCACATCGGCAACCGAAGCTGCTCCTGCATGGTGAGATACACCTCGCGCCGGATCAGCAGGAACCCCGCGCCGGCATAGCGGACCTCGTGCAGGCCGCCATTCTTTCCAAAAGTCATTTTCGGCGTCCCCGGCATGACGTGCGCCGCGATGGCCCGCTTGCCCTTCTGCGGATAGATGCCGCAGACGATTGGCAGATTATGCCTTCGCAGCGCCTCGACGGCCTCCGGCTTGAAGGCGACATCCGAATCAATCCACATCGTCTCCTCAAACCCGTGCATCAGCGCATCGGATGCAAGCTGATTCCGCGCCTGATCGACGGCCGCGAATCCCACCACCCGGCGCACGGGATACCCGCGCCGCTCAAGCTGCCGCAGCGAATCCTCGCACGGCTCGACAATCCGGTCGTTGTACGGCACGAGGATCACGCATCGCCGCGGATCCGTTTGGAGTTCAGGCTTTAGCCTGCGTGCGGAACAGCCTAAAGGCTGAACTCCGAACGACGTGCCGCTCGTGCCACCGCCGCGCATCTCCCGCCCGCTGATGTCAATCACCTGCTTCCCCGCCGGAATCCCCACAAAACTCAGCATCTCCCGCTGCCCCGCCTCGCTCTCCAGCACGCTCCGCCACTCGAATATCCGCACATTCTCCGGCCATTTCCCGGCCAATTCCCCCGCCACCCGATAATACTCCTCACAGTACCGCGCAATGCCCTCCTCCCGGTTGCCCACGTCATACTGCGGGAAGATGCGCGTCCAGTACGGATCGTGATAAAACCCCTTGCCCGGCCGCCTGGACCAATGATCCGTCGCCAGCCCACGCGCCCCATCCAGCCAGTTGCAGAATGCGCGCACAACCTCCGCGCCCGGCCGTTTCAGGCAAACAATGCGAATCCCCGGCTCGCATTCAATGGCTTCTTCGACATACGGCAGATAGAACGAGGCGACATCGCCGATGACCCGCGCCTTGCGCGTGCGCGCCACCGCTCGATGCGCTGGCGAATGCCCGGGGCGGCGGGATTCTTCACCCACGGCAGAAGCGGCCGATCTTGGAACGAGATGGCGCAGTCCGGCTGACGAGAGAGGATCCGGGCGAGGATTTCGTCGCCGCAGAGGCCGGGGGCGATGCCGAGGGCTACGGTGGGCTCCGCAGGCGCACCGTCATGGGCATTCGGATTGGATGCGACTTCAATCATGTCCCGTCTTCCGGCTGCATTTCCCGTTTCCCGGCTGTTTTCTGGCTCAGTCCCGTTCTCCGGCTTTAGGGCCACAGGATGGCCGGCCTACCACGGCCTCTGAATCTGGCAGACAACGGTCTTCCCGCGAAGTTCCACTGTGACAACGCGCTCAACCACCGTCCCGCCCGCCAATGCGTCCACCTTGACGAGATAGATGACGCCCCGGTTCGCCCCCGGGGCGCCCCTGTGGAGAAAGACGTCGGGGGCGAAAACGCCGGGATCGCCCCGCGCGGACCGCGCGAATATTTGCTCCTGCGGCGCCCAATCGGCCGGGTGATACCCAGCCAGGCCCAACGCGTCCTTTGCCTTCTCCATCGCCAACGACTCGGACAGAGCGGGCGGCGCCTCCCCCAGTTCGAACCGGTACTCGCGACTGGTGCGATGCCACACGAGCAGCCATTGAGGAAGCACGACCAGCGCCGCAAGAGAGGCGAACACAGCGGCAGCAAATGCGATCCAGCATGACCATCTGCGCCTCCGACTTGTTTCTGGTGGCAGGCCCATCTCATTTCATCCGTTCGACCCAATCCCGCTCGGTCGTCGGCGGAGCCAGCTTCGTACGGTCCGCCACGCCGCCGCGGAAACGCGCAGATTCGCGGCAAAGGTCATCGGCGGCGTTGCGGACCATTATCGCGCCGGTAGCACAAATGGTCCGCGAACGAGCCGGAGCCAGCCATCGCGGCGAATGCATGTTTTCCTCCGGCTCGTTAGCGGACCCTGCATGGCTACCCACGGTGAAGCACCCGGCTTCATTTCTCCAGACGTCCCATTGCGCCTTCTAACAGCGCGATCTTCGGCTTTATTTCCGCTGCGTTCACGGCTGGCACGGACAACACGATGACGTATCCAGCCTCGCGCACCGCGCCGGTGGCCAAGACCAGTACCCACCATTTCTCGCCGGCAGCATTTGCGGTCTCGGTGGGCTTCGGCGCAAAGACCGCACTATTATTCGCGCGAAGCCAATACAGCGCGACATCGCGATACGACCTATCGATGTCCATGTGTTCTTCGGGCTTGCTCGCGCTGGGGCAGTGCGTGCCCCACAGTTCCAACATTGAATTATCTCCAGATGCGGGCACCTTGTAAACGGCGCAGTCGCCTGCGCGTAGCTGCCACAGCGCTGTTCGCAGTCGAGCTAGTTCGGCTGGCACATTCATCACGCCTCCGACTACATCAGTTCGGATTGTAGGGCGGATACCAGTCCGGCCAATCGTCCGGCAGGTCGGGAGTGATTCTACGATTGGGCGCCGGGTTTGGCGAGGTGATCCGGGGACGCGGCGGCAGAGGCGCTTGCGGTGGCGGAGTCTGCAGCCACGGCGCAGCTCCCGGCGCATAATGGGTTCCATCCGGCATACTGATGCTTCCATCCGCATGCAAGATCAAGGGCTTGGCCGGTTCCGGCAGCGCGGGTTTCGGCGCCGCTCTGGCACCAGTATCCGTTCCGGCGCTAGCCGGCGGTTTTGTGGCACCCGGAGGCGCGAGCCCGAGCCCCGCAAGCACGCTTGCGCTCGCCAAGGACGCCACGCCCGCGTAGGCCGCTATCATGCTGGCCGTTTGCACGCCGGGATCGATGTGTGCGACGACTCCGTTCGGATCCCAGTAATCCTCCCTCGCCAGCGGTATGGCTCCCGGGGTATCGGCGGGCACAAACGTCCAGCCGCCCTGCCCATCATCGGTGACGCCCATCTTCGCGTCGGCCATCTGGTTGTGAACAAAAAGCAGACTATTGTACAAAGCGCCGACGGCATTCACGACGCCTTGGGCGGCGCCCTGAACAAGACCCTTGCTGATTTCCGCATCCATCTGGGCGGCTTCGGCCCGCTTCACCAGGTCCTTGCCAACGGCTTCTCCCACCGACTCTCCTTTCGGGCGGTTGATGGCCGCGGCAATGTTGGCGTTAATGTCATTCCATAGCGGAGAGTAGCCGGGAGAGTACAGGTCCACCCCTCCCGCCGAGCCCGCCGCACCCGGGCTGCCCTCATTGCCCTCCGCGCCTTCCGAAGAGCCTGCCGGACTTGAGCTCCCGCCGCCCTCCATCAGCGCGTCGGACATCGTGCCGATCTCTTCGCCCACGTCCGCGCCGCCTCGCGACCACAGGTTGCCGCTCCACTCCGCGCCCGGGTCGACCGTGACGCCCGGCGCCGACATCCCATACCCCAGCCCTTGCCCGCCCGTCGCGAACGGGCTCCAGTTCAGGCCGCCGCCATAGAACCCCGGCGAGCTGATCGACTCGCTGTAGCTGCCGGATGAACTCGTGCTGTCGCTGCCCGAGCCGGAAGTCCAGGCGCCGCCGGAATACTGCGTCCAGCCCCACGAGCTGCCGCTGTCGTCCGTGTTCGAGCCGCTGGCCGTCCCGCCGCCCGACTGCGACCCGCCGCCCCAGCCGTAGGAATACGTCTCGTCCCAGCCTTCCTGATAGCCGTAGCCGTTTGTGTCGGTCGCGTCGTCCCAGCCGCTTGACGACCAGTAGTACGCGTAGCCGCTGGCGGTCTCGGCCGTGCTGTCGGTCGTCGTGCCCTCGCTGTCGTAGTCATCATATCCGCTGGCCCACCCGCTCCCCGATCCCGTGCCGGTGATCGTCATGTTCCCGTACCCGACATCGCTCCCGCCGCCGTGCATCGACCCGCCGGCATCCAGCCCCCCGGCCGTGTTGAGCTGATACGAGTCGTCCTGGCTGCCGCTCTCGGTGATCGTCCCGAGCACCGTCAGGTTCGCGTAGATCGCGCGGCAACACTCCCCATTACCCGAGTGCCACCGCGTATCCGATCGCCTTGACACACTGGCCTTCATGGTTTGCCATCTTCCTCTCCGCCCGGGCAATCCGAAAGCCCAACCACCCGACCCGCTTCTTCCCCTGGCGCTCCTCCCGGCGCCCGGAGAAATTCAGCGTAAAGCTCCCATGCCGCGGCCGATCCACCCCCGCATCCTCCCAACCATACCCGCACGACCCCCAGTGCCATAGCCGGATGCTCGTGTCGGCCACGATCTTGTACCCGCACTGCCGCGCCCGCTCGCAGAACGCGTAATCCTCGGCCAGATACCAATACCCATCGTCGATCGGGATCGTCATCGGCTGAAAGAACGGGATCATCGGCTTGCCGAAGCGCTCGTTGCACATCGGCAATCGAAGCTGCTCCTGCACCGTCAGATACACCTCACGCCGGATCAGCAGAAACCCCGCGCCGGCATAGCGAATCTCGTGCAGGCCGCCATTCTTGCCGAAAGTCATCTTCGGCGTCCCCGGCATGACGTGCGCGGCGATGGCCCGCTTGCCCTTCTGCGGGTAGATGCCGCAGACGATCGGCAGGTCGTGTCGGCGCAATGCCTCCACGGCCTCGGGCCGAAACGCCACGTCCGAGTCGATCCACATCGTCTCCTCGAATCCGTGCAGCAGGGCATCGGTCGCGAGCTGGTTCCGCGCCTGATCGACGGCCGCGTATCCCACCACCCGGCGAACGGGATACCCGCGCCGCTCGAGCTGCCGCAGCGAATCCTCGCACGGCTCGACGATGCGGTCGTTGTAGGGCACGAGGATCACGCATCGCCGCGGATCGTGGAGCGTGCCGCCCCCGGCCGCGTCGTTCGGAGTTCCGCGTTTACGCGGTTCTGCGTGGAGTGTGCCGCCCTCGGCCGCGTTCTGCCCGTTGTGGAGCGAGCCGCCCCCGGCCGCGTTCTGCCCCCGCCCGCGATCTCCAGGCCACGGCGGAGGGCCGCTCGTGCCACGCATCTCCCTTCCGCTGACATCGATCACCTGCTTCTCCACCGGAATCCCCACGAAGCTCAGCATCCCCCGCTGCCCCGCCTCGCTCTCCAGCACGCTGCGCCACTCGAAGATCCGCACATTCTCCGGCCATTTCCCGGCCAATTCCCCCGCCACGCGATAATACTCCTCGCAATACCGCGCAATCCCCTCCTCCCGGCTGCCCACGTCGTACTGCGGGAAAATCCGCGTCCAGAACAGATCGTGAAAGAACCCATTGGCCGGCCGCTTCGACCAGTGATCCGTCGGCAATGGATGCGCACCATCCAGCCAGTTGCAGAATGCGCAGGACGATCTCCGCCACCGGCCGCTTCAGGCACACGATGCGAATCCCCGGCTCAAACTCGATGGCCTCATCGAGATACGGCAGATAGAACGACGCCACATCGCCAACGACCCGCGCCTTCCGCGTCGCCCGCCACCGCTCGATGCGCTCGCGCATGCCGGGAGCGCCGGGGGTCTTCACCCACGGCAGGAGCGGCCGGTCCTGGAAGGAGATGTCGCAACCCCGCTGACGAGAGAGAATGCGGGCGAGGATTTCGTCGCCGCACAGGCCGGGCGCGATGCCGATAATGAGCGATTGAGTCATAGTGTAAGCGGTAGGTCGGCCCGGTTTCGCAAACACACCATCGAAACGCTTCGCCTCGCCTGCCTTCACGGTCTCCGTCTCACGATAATATGTGAACGCTGTAGATGGCATGTTGGTTGTCGGGCGAGCCGATAGCGGCTACACCCGACAACCAACATGCCATCTACGGCACTTCACGCGATCTGCACCGAGGGATGATCCGCTCACGTATGAAGCGAGTTCTGGACAGAAGCCTGCTCGCGAGGTCGGGAGTTGAAGTCGCGTTCACCGGAAACACGCAGTCCAGCGGGTCCCCGCTGAGAACGGCATGCGCCCACGCATCCATCAAGTCGCAGTAGACGGCTAGAGCTGACGAAGCACTTCGCACATTGTCTACGACAAAGTACGCGGAACGGGACGTCCCCCTCGACAACCCACAACCACTGGTCGCTGTGATCGATCTTCCCCGCCAGCCTGAATAAGAACACGGCGACAACGCCGCCGACTCCGTAACCCAGAAACCTTTCGACGACGGGAGGGCACCACGCAAACGAAGTGATATACGTCTCGGCGCGACGGGCCATCTCGCGCAGGGATGTCGTTTCAGCCTGGTCCTCCCCAACAATCTCGTGGGCAGGCGTCACTCTACTGAGGTCCACTGGCATCGTCATGGCTTGTCACCTTGCCGCCGCAGTCCGAAGGCATGAGTGATTTCCGCCGGTATCTCGGGTTGAGCGCCAGGGCAGTAGTTCCCACCGTATTTCGCGCCTGTTGTGCCGTCAAAGCCCGCCAAAAGCTGCCCGCGCACAAACAGGGCGACCTTCGCTTCCGCGGAATCCCAGCGGATAATGATATCCTTCTCGGAAAAGTCCGGCTTTCCCGCAAGGATCCGAATTGCACCCACCACCTTTGCAGCATCCGCGCACGTCGCGTCGTAGAGGTAGAAGTACCCGACCTCACCGTCAAATTCAAAGACCCCTGCCAAGTCGCCTGCAGACCGTACGGCGCTGCCAAACATCTCGTCATTGGTCATGATGCTCCTATTCACGGGTGGTTCTTCTTATAGTTGTCGCCCAGGCGGTGGTCTGTCCGATCCATCGGTTCCAGCCCTCCCTCCGGGGTCCGATCCACATGATGCAGTTCCTTCGGGTATCCGTCTGCACCGGTGGGAGGTCGCCCTTCCTTCATCTTGGCAAGATCCTCTGGACTGTATTTGCCAGCGTTGGTCTTGGCTTCTGCCTTCCAATATGCCTCCCGCTCCGCCGCAAAAACCTGGCGGTCGATCTGGGACGCCTTTCTTACCACTTTCGCCAGGTTCACCCCTATGATAGCCGCGCCGACAGCCTGTTCGACCACCGACGCCTCCTTGCCGGTCACGAAGTTCTCGCCCGACCACAGCGCGGATACCGCCTTCCATTCCCTGATCCCCGGCATGAAATCCGTCGCAATATCGGCGGCAATCTGCGCCCCGGCCGCAAACGGCGCCAGAGCGTCCGCGACCTGGCCCCATTGCCCCGCGACGGCCTCAATGTAGTCGGCATTCGGGAACTTGTCCTGCTGCGCCGTGACGGACTTGAACTCGTACAGCTTGCCATAGCGCAACACCCCGATCGCCGTGCCATCCTTCTCCACCACCGCGCCGTCGCACAGGATGGGCATCTGCATGAAGATGCTGGCCAACTGCGTCCGCATCGCCAACTCCGCGTCCCCCTGCTCGTCAGTCGCGGCGTGGTCCTGGAGGGTCTCCCTGTCAGGTACGTCGTAGAATGCCTTGTATTGCCCGTCGCCCCATTCAGCGATCTTGAAGAACCACGAGTGCTCGCCGGGGTGATCCGGGTCGGAGTTGTTATCCGCCCATTCCTCAGGGCTCTGACCCCGGTCGACGTCCTCTTCTCCATCGCCGCCAGCATCGCCGCTGGATCCAGTGGGCCCTGTCGCTCCGTCCGCTGGCACATCGCCCGGCGCCTCTCCCGATGTCATGCTGGTCCCCGGATCCGGCGCCGACATCCCGTACCCCAGCCCTTGCCCGGCCGTCGCGAACGGGCTCCAACTCAGCCCGCCGCCATAGAACCCCGGCGAACTGATCGACTCGCTGTAGCTGCCGGAGGAACTCGTGCTGTCGCCGCCGGAGCCGGAAGTCCACGCGCCGCCGGAATACTGCGTCCAGCCCCACGAGTTGCCGCTGTTGTCCGTGTTCGAGCCGCTCGCCGTGCCGCCGCTGCCCCACTGCAACCCGCTGCCCCAGCCGTAGGAATACGTCTCGTTCCAGCCTTCCTGATAGCCGTACCCGTTTGTGCCGGTCGAATTGTCCCAGCCGCTCGACCACCCGCTGTACGAATACCCGCTGGACGACGTCCAATTGCTCTCGAAAGTCGTACCCTCGTTGCTATAGTTCGAATACCCGCTGGCCCACCCGCTCCCCGATCCCGTGCCGGTGATCGTCATGTTCCCGTACCCGACATCGCTCCCGCCGCCGTGCATCGACCCGCCGGCATCCAGCCCCCCGGCCGTGTTGAGCTGATACGAGTCGTCCTGGCTGCCGCTCTCGGTGATCGTCCCGAGCACCGTCAGGTTCGCGTAGATCGCGCGGCAACACTCCCCATTACCCGAGTGCCACCGCGTATCCGATCGCCTTGACACACTGGCCTTCATGGTTTGCCATCTTCCTCTCCGCCCGGGCGATCCGAAAGCCCAACCACCCGACCCGCTTCTTCCCCTGGCGCTCCTCCCGGCGCCCCGGAGAAATTCAGCGTAAAGCTCCCATGCCGCGGCCGGTCCACGCCCGCATCCTCCCAGCCATACCCGCACGACCCCCAGTGCCATAGCCGGATGCTCGTGTCGGCCATGATCTTAAACCCGCACTGCCGCGCCCGCTCGCAAAACGCGTAATCCTCGGCCAGATACCAGTACCCATCGTCGAGCGGGATCGTCATCGGCTGAAAGAACGGGATCATCGGCTTGCCGAAACGCTCGTTGCACATCGGCAACCCAACCTGCTCCTGCACCGTCAGATACACCTCGCGCCGAATCAGCAGGAACCCCGCGCCGGCATAGCGGATCTCGTGCAGGCCGCCATTCTTTCCAAAAGTCATTTTCGGCGTTCCCGGCATGACGTGCGCCGCGATGGCCCGTTTGCCCTTCTGCGGGTAGATGCCGCAGATGATCGGCAGGTTGTGCTTTCGCAGCGCCTCGACGGCCTCCGGCCGAAAGGCCACGTCCGAGTCGATCCACATCGTCTCCTCAAACCCGTGCATCAGCGCATCCGTCGAAAGCTGATTCCGTGCCTGATCCACGGCCGCGTATCCCACCACCCGGCGAACGGGATACCCGCGCCGCTCGAGCTGCCGCAGCGAATCCTCGCACGGCTCGACGATCCGATCGTTATACGGCACGAGCACCACGCATCGCCGCGGGTCGAGTCTGTTCGTAGTGCGGGCTTCAGCCCGTATCTGCTCCCCCGGATACGGGCTAAAGCCCGCACTACGAACCTCCCCTCTCATCTCCCTTCCGCTGACATCGATCACCTGCTTCTCCACCGGAATCCCCACGAACGAAAGCATCTCCCGCTGCCCCGCCTCCCTCTCCAGCACGCTCCGCCACTCGAATATCCGCACGTTCTCCGGCCATTTCCCGGCCAATTCCCCCGCCACGCGATAATACTCCTCGCAATACCGCGCGATCCCCTCCTCCCGGCTCCCCACGTCATACTGCGGAAAGATGCGCGTCCAGAACGGATCGTGGTAAAACCCGTTCGCCGGGCGCGCCGACCAGTGATCCGTCGGCACCGGATGCGCCTTATCCAGCCAGTTGCCGAACGCCCGCACGACCTCGTCGGCCGGCCGCTTCAGGCAGACGATACGAACCTCCGGCTCGCATTCAATGGCTTCTTCAAGATACGGCAGATAGAACGACGCCACATCGCCGACGACCCGCGCCTTGCGCGTGGCGCGCCAGCGGTCGATGCGCTGGCGAATCCCCGGCGTGCCGGGAGTCTTGACCCAAGGCAGAAGCGGCCGATCCTGGAACGAGACGGCGCACTCCGGCTGCCGCGAAAGAACCCGAGCGAGGATTTCGTCGCCGGAGAGGCCGGGGGCAATACCGAGAATGACTGAATAGGTCATGTGCTAACCAACAAAGCGGCAGCCGCCGCGCCCGCGATGAGCTCTCTCACGACAGCGTTCGACCCTCGCGCCGCGCGGGGACGTCCCGAAACGGCAGCAGGGCGTCAATCCCCGGCACGCACCGCGCCGAACGATTTCATCTCATCGAAGGACCATGAGCCGCAATATTGATGGTCCTGCAAGAGCGGGGCAGGGCCTTCGGGCGTGAGATGACTCATCACCACGGTCCATGCCTTGCCTGGCTCTTTTAGGGTACGGATCGTGTGCCAGCATCCGAGACAGATTTCGGTTGTGTGTATGATCTCCTCCCCTCCCTTGGAATCGAGCGAATGAGTCATCATGGAATGCGTGCCATCCAGGAGTTGGGTGCGCATGCGCCGGAACTCGCTGTTGTCGGCTACATCGACGACCGTCCACCGCAGGGCGTCCGCCGGCTGTCCCGTGTATTCATACGCGTCTTGGCATCTTGGCACTGAGTCTACCGAGAAGGTGTCGCCCTCTTCGAGGGGACCGAAATACTCCTCCGGCGACAACTTGATCGAGCGGGGTGCCGTTTCGCCACTGCGGAGATATTGAATGCGAATCGTCATCTCTGTCTCCGGTCACCCATGGTGAATCGCGGCCGTTTGCGTGGCGCGTCAACCAGGCGCGGCACGAAGCTCAGCGGCTCGCAGAATCGCCAAGTCCACATCCCGGTGGAAATCGAAATGCAAAGACGGCGGTGGCATCTCGCGACGCGCGCGCCCGACTGCGATGCCGATCGCCGTGTAGGCAGCCTGCCGCATTATCGACTTCTCGGCTTCATTCTCAAAGATGCCGATGATGTCGCGTAAGAGCGCAGGATCGTCGGCCGAGCGCAGATAGTCTCCGGCGGCGTCGATGGCCGCGAGCCGTGCATACCCCTCTTCGTCCCACGTCATACCGGCGACGAGCCGGCGCACCCACGGCAGGTACTCACCGACCCTGCCCCATTGATCAAGAACCTGCAAGGCCATCGAAGCTACCATGGCATCCTGGGGGTAGTCGACGTATCGCTCCACCAAGCTCGTCCACTGCGGGTCTCCGTAGTGCCCAAGAATGTGCAGCAGCATGTACGGATTGTCCGCTTGCCCCGGGCTCTGGAGCCTTCCCACAACGCCACGAATCTCCTCCTCGGTCATCGTGCCGTCCATCGCTCTATGCAGCAGTTCCTCGTCACTCATCGGGGTAGCGTCTCCTCTGTGCGATCTAATAGCTTGCTGGCCTCGCTGAGCTCTCGCTGCAACGCCTCTCGCTCGGTGTCCGAAAGAGACGCATCCGCCAGACGCGACTTTATCGCCTGAATCCTGTTCACCAGCCCTCGCTGCGCGTTCTGAACTTCCTTAAGGTGATCCCAGCTCTTCCCGGTCTTCGGGTTGATTCCAACGCTACCGCCGCGCTGCTCTATTCGAGCAGCGTCGAGATGTTTCGCGTCGGTAGCATGCTTCAGGTTATCCGTCGGGCCAAGCCATTGTGCCGCCTTGACCGCCGCAAAGATAGCGATGCCGGCGCCGATGACTCGCTGTGTTGTCGAGACCTCCTGGTTGCCCACCGTGAAGCTCATCCCCGTGACGGCCTCGTAACCGCCCTTCACGGCGCCCAGGCCCGGCATCAGGTCCGTCGCAATATCGGCGGCAATCTGCGCCCGGCCGCAAACGGCGCCAGAGCGTCCGCGACCTGGCCCCATTGCCCCGCGACGGCCTCAATGTAGTCGGCATTCGGGAACTTGTCCTGCTGCGCCGTGACGGACTTGAACTCGTACAGCTTGCCATAGCGCAACACCCCGATCGCCCTGCCATCCTTCTCCACCACCGCGCCGTCGCACAGGATGGGCATCTGCATGAAGATGCTGGCCAACTGCGTCCGCATCGCCAACTCCGCGTCCCCCTGCTCGTCAGTCGCGGCGTGGTCCTGGAGGGTCTCCCTGTCAGGTACGTCGTAGAATGCCTTGTATTGCCCGTCGCCCCATTCAGCGATCTTGAAGAACCACGAGTGCTCGCCGGGGTGATCCGGGTCGGAGTTGTTATCCGCCCATTCCTCAGGGCTCTGACCCCGGTCAACGTCCTCTTCTCCATCGCCGCCAGCATCGCCGCTGGATCCAGTGGGCCCTGTCGCTCCGTCCGCTGGCACATCGCCCGGCGCCTCTCCCGATGTCATGCTGGTCCCCGGATCCGGCGCCGACATCCCGTATCCCAATCCCTGCCCGCCCGTCGCGAACGGGCTCCAGTTCAAGCCGCCGCCATAGAACCCCGGCGAACTGATCGACTCGCTGTAGCTGCCGGAGGAACTCGTGCTGTCGCTGCCGGAGCCGGAAGTCCAGGCGCCGCCGGAATACTGCGTCCAGCCCCACGAGCTGCCGCTGTCGTCCGTGTTCGAGCCGCTCGCCGTGCCGCCGCCCCACTGCGATCCGCCGCCACAGCCGTAGGAATACGTCTCGCCCCAGCCCTCCTGATAGCCGTAGCCGTTTGTGTCGGTCGCGTCGTCCCAGCCGCTCGACCACCCGCTGTACGAATAGCCGCTGGACGACGTCCAATTGCTCTCGCAAGTCGTACCCTCGCTGCTGTGGTTCGAATACCCGCCGGCCCAGCCGCTCCCCGAGCCCGTGCCGGTGATCGTCATGTTGCCGTATCCGACATCGCTGCCGCTGAACTGCCGCGAATAGCCGTAGGCGTACGACTCGCCGATCGAATCCGACACCTCGCCCGACGAACTCGACGATTCACCATAGGCCCACGAGGCGGATTGCGTCGTCTGGTCGAATGCGTAGCCGTAACCCGCGTGGCTCTCGCCCCCATCGGAGCCGCTGTACGCCGACAGCCGCCACCCGTCGTCGTCGCGCACCCAGTCCATGCTGGTCGCCGAGCTGGCGCTGTGCCCGCCGCCTTCGGACAGCGATTCACTGGTCGTCTGCGAGAATGATGTCCCCTCGCTCTGATTGCCCGTGTTCTGCGTCACCGTGTCGGAATACGAGCCGCCTCCGCCGTAGCCGAAATCCTCGGCCGACGACTGCTGCCAATGCCCACTCCCGCTGCTGTGCATTGACCTGCCGATCGTGTCGCATGAATAGATGCCGCTGCCGAAACAGGCAAATAGGCCGTCTTCCGAGGCAGTGGCGCGCCATTCGGCGCGCTGCCGTATGCCCGGCCCGGCGGGATTCATCACCCACGGCAGCAGCGGCCGATCTTGGAACGGGATGGCGCAATCCGGCTGACGAGAGAGAATCCGGGCGAGGAGTTCGTCGCCGGAGAGGCCGCGAGCGGTGGCAAGCATGGGCGATTGAGTCATAAACTGCGACCTAAGGGCTCTGCCCCGTCCATGGCTTATCAGATACACCGACCTTCCACCCGCTTCCAGCGGTGAATTCAACATAGCGTTGGCCAGGACAGAAGATGTGAAAACACTCGTCGTCACTTATTGCCGCGAGGAAATCTATGAACATCCCATCGTTACATTCTACACGCACGTCCAAGTCTGTAAACTGTCGCAAAGCGACGAAGCGACCTATTTCAATTCGACCCAGTTCGAGGTTTAGATCCTCGATACTGTCTACGACATCTTGGCTCCCACAGAGTATCCGTCCGCGTTGGACAATCCGCCAAGCACTGCGGTAGGTCCCGACTTCCCATTCACCGTAGATGGCTTGACCGACAGGCGTCTTGTGCGGAATCGCGCCCCCAAAGCCCAAGCTGAGACTTCTCATCCTCCCAATGTGCTTACGGCAACACGGTTGCCCGACCATACCATTTATCACCTCATAGACATCAGTATTCATCGTCTTTCTCCCGAACTGATCCGGCTCTTCTTCATCGCATCCATGGCGGTGGCGTCTTCCCGCCCTCATCGTAGAGTGCCTTCGCATCTTCTTTCAACTCCTCTAGTGTGCGATCAACGCCGCCTTCTTTGGCATCGTGAAACGCTCGACGCGCGTCCTTGCCTAGATCACGCTCTATCTGCTTCGCCATGTCTTGGGCGGTTTTCTCCGAAGCTGGGACTCTCTTTGCGGCCTCGCTCATCCATTGCGCGGCCTTGATGCCAGAGAAAACCACCACCGCCGCGCCGACAGCCTGCTCGACCCCCGACGCCTCCCTGCCCGTCACGAAGTTCTCGCCCGACCACAGCGCGGATATCGCCTTCCATTCCCTGATCCCTGGCATGAAGTCCGTCGCGATGTCCCCGATCATCTCTCCGACCGCCTGGATCTTACCGAGGGCGTCCGCGGCATCGGCGATTCGCTGCATCGCCGGCCCAAGCACGTCAAAGCCCGGTATGACCTGTTCTTGCTTATTCTGGGCTGAGTACAGTCCGCCGTAATGCAGGTACAGCCCCCTCTCGTCCCCGTCCACCAGCACGTCGGCGTAGGGGCAGAGGCCCGGCGCATCCATGTAGCCTGCCACCTCTTCCAGGCGTCTGTCGCGCTCCTGCTGGGCATTGGCGTAATCGTCCAGCTCCTCGGAATCCAGGTCCGGGACGTAGCGCACCGCAGTAAATGTGCGCCCGCTGCTGTCTTGCCACTGCTTGATCGTGTACCACGACCCGTGCTCGCCATCATGGTGCTTGTCGAGCGAATCCTCCAACTGAGAGCCCGCTTCGCCCGGGCTGCCCTCATTGCCCTCCGCGCCAGGCGAAGACCCGCCCGGGCTCGCGCTACCGCCGCCTTCCATCAGCGCGTCGGACATCGTGCCGATCTCTTCGCCCACGTCCGCGCCGCCTCGCGACCACAGGTTGCCGCTTACGTTGCCACCTGGCTCGACTGTGACGCCCGGCACTCCCATCCCGTACCCCAGCCCCTGGCCGCCCGTCGCGAACGGGCTCCAGTTCAAGCCGCCGCCATAGAACCCCGGCGAGGTGATCGACTCGCTGTAGCTGCCGGATGAACTCGTGCTGTCGCTGCCCGAGCCGGAAGTCCAGGCGCCGCCGGAATACTGCGTCCAGCCCCACGAGCTGCCGCTGTTGTCCGTGTTCGAGCCGCTCGCCGTGCCGCCGCTGCCCCACTGCGATCCGCCGCCACAGCCGTAGGAATACGTCTCGCCCCAGCCCTCCTGATAGCCGTAGCCGTTTGTGTCGGTCGCGTCGTCCCAGCCGCTCGACCACCCGCTGTACGAATAGCCGCTGGACGAAGTCCAATTGCTCTCGAAAGTCGTACCCTCGCTGCTGTGGTTCGAATACCCGCCGGCCCAGCCGCTGCCGGAACCCGTGCCGGTGATCGCCACGTTCCCGTATCCGACATCGCTCCCGCTGAACTGCCGCGAATAGCCGTAGGCGTACGACTCGCCGATCGAATCCGACACGTCGCCCGACGAACTCGACGATTCACCATAGGCCCACGAGGCGGATTGCGTTGTCTGGTCGAATGCGTAGCCGTAACCCGCGTGGCTCTCGCCCCCATCGGAGCCGCTGTAGGCCGACAGCCGCCAGCCGCTGTCGTCGCGCACCCAGTCCATGCTGGTTGCCGAGCTGGCGCTGTGCCCGCCGCCTTCGGACAGCGATTCACTGGTCGTCTGCGAATAGGATGTCCCCTCGCTCTGATTGCCCGTGTTCTGCGTCATCGTGTCGGAATACGACCCGCCTCCGCCGTAGCCGAAATCCTCGTCCGACGACTGCTGCCAATGCCCGCTCCCGCTGCTGACGTGCATCGACCCATCCGTCCCCAGCGCCAGCGCCGTGTTGAAGTTGTACGACTCCGCCGAGCTACCGCTCTCCGCAACGTCGCCGTTCACGGTCAGGTTGGAGTCGATTGGCGCGAGTAGGTCCCGCTGCCCGAGTACGAGGAATCGGCGAAGCCCGACGAGCTTTCGCTCCCGCTGCCGGCCGTGACCCAGTCGCCATCCTGGCCGATGATCGACGTCGTGCTGAAGTTGTACGATGAGCCATCCTGCCCCGACTCGCTCACGTCGCCGCCGACCGACCCGCCAGTGACATCGTATGAGTAGATCCCGCTGCCCGAATACGCGAACACGTCGCTCTGCGTCTCCGAATCGCCGCCGCTGCCCGAGGTGTAGTCCCATTGACCATCCGCGCCAAGCTCCTCGTCCCAGTCGTACTGGCCCGACCAGGTGCTGCTGCCGCTTTCCGACATGTCGCCATGGACCGCGTGCGGGCTGCTGATCGTGTAGTCGCCGCTCCCGCCGTACGAGGAGTCTTCGCTCCCCTGCCAATGGCCGCCGCCATCGCCGGTGTCCACCCATGCCCCATCGACCACGACGGAGTCGATCGCGCCGGCTTCCGACGAGCTCTCCCCGCCATCTTCGGTGACATCGCCCGCCATCGTGCCGCCATGGACGGAGCGCGTGTAGTCCCCGCTTCCTGCGTAGGACCAGTTGTCGGCCGTATTCCACGACTCGCCGCCGCTTCCATCCGTCAGCCACCAACTCCCGCCGCTGCCCAACTCCTCCTCCCACGTATAGCCCGACGACCAGTTGTTATGCCCGCTCTCGTTGATCTTCCCATCGACCGTGCCGTCGCCCGCCGCATATGAATACGTCCCGCTGCCGCTGTACGAGTAGACATCGCTGGACTGCGACCCGCCGCTGGCGCTGCCGTTGTCCACCCAGTCGCCGTCCACCACCGTCGAATCCACGCCCCCGACCGATGAATACGCATCGCCCCCGTGCTCCGTGATCGCGCCGGTCACCGAGCCGCCCGTCGTATCGTACGTGTAGTCGCCGCTCCCGCTGTACGACCAGTTGTCGGCCGTATTCCACGACTCGCCGCCGCTTCCATCCGTCAGCCACCAGCTCCCGCCGCTGCCCAACTCCTCCTCCCACGTATAGTCCGACGACCAGTTGTCGTGCCCGCTCTCGGTGATGCTGCCGCTCACCGTGCCGTCGCCCGCCGCGTAGGAGTAGTCTCCACCGCCGCTGTACGAATACACGTCGCTGGACTGCGACCCGCCGCTGGCGCTGCCGTTGTCCACCCAGTCGCCGTCCACCACCGTCGAATCCACGCCCCCGACCGATGAATACGCATCGCCCCCGTGCTCCGTGATCGCGCCGGTCACCGAGCCGCCCGTCGTATCGTACGAATAGTCGCCGCTCCCGCTGTACGACCAGTTGTCGGCCGTATTCCACGACTCGCCGCCGCTTCCATCCGTCAGCCACCAACTCCCGCCGCTGCCCAACTCCTCCTCCCACGTATAGTCCGACGACCAGTTGTCGTGCCCGCTCTCGTCGATCTTCCCGTCAACCGTGCCGTCGCCCGCCGCATATGAATACGTCCCGCTGCCGCTGTACGAGTACACATCGCTGGACTGCGACCCGCCGCTGGCGCTGCCGCTGTCCACCCAATTGCCGTCCACCACCGTCGAATCCACGCCCCCGACCGATGAATACGCATCGCTCCCATGCTCCGTGATCGTGCCGGTCACCTCCCCGCCTGTCGTATCGTACGAATAGTCACCGCTTCCGCTGTACGACCACGTGTTGGCGGTCTCCCAACCCTCCCCGCCTTCGCCATCCGTCAGTGCCCATTTGCCGTCGGTTCCCAACTCCTCTGCCCATGTGTACCCCGACGACCAGTTGTCATGCCCGCTCTCGTTGATCTTCCCGTCAACCGTGCCGTCGCCCGCCGCATATGAATACGTCCCGCTGCCGCTGTACGAATACACGTCGCTGGACTGCGACCCGCCGCTGGCGCTGCCGCTGTCCACCCAGTCGCCGTCCACCACCGTCGAATCCACGCCCCCGACCGATGAATACGCATCGCCCCCATGCTCCGTGATCGTCCCCGTCACCTCCCCGCCCGTCGTATCGTACGAATAGTCCCCGCTCCCGCTATACGACCAGTTGTCGGCCGTGTTCCACGACTCCCCGCCGCTTCCATCCGTCAGCCACCAGCTCCCGCCGCTGCCCAACTCCTCCTCCCAGGTATAGTCCGACGACCAGTTGTCGTGCCCGCTCTCGTCGATCTTCCCGTCAACCGACCCATCCCCCGCCGCATATGAGTAGTCGCCCCCGCCGCTGTACGAATACACGTCGCTGGACTGCGACCCGCCGCTGGCGCTCCCGCTGTCCACCCAGTCGCCGTCCACCACCGTCGAGTCCACGCCCCCGACCGATGAATACGCATCGCCCCCATGTTCCGTGATCGTCCCCGTCACCTCCCCGCCCGCCGTATCGTACGAATAGTCGCCGCTCCCGCTGTACGACCACGTGTCGGCCGTGTCCCAACCCTCCCCGCCTTCGCCATCCGTCAGTGCCCATTTGCCGTCGGTTCCCAACTCCTCTGCCCAGGTGTACCCCGACGACCAGTTGTCGTGCCCGCTCTCGTTGATCTTCCCATCCACCGTGCCGTCGCCCGCCGCGTATGAATACGTTCCGCTGCCGCTGTACGAATACACGTCGCTGGACTGCGACCCGCCGCTGGCGCTGCCGCTGTCCACCCAGTCGCCGTCCACCACCGTCGAATCCACGCCCCCGACCGATGAATACGCATCGCCCCCGTGCTCCGTGATCGCGCCGGTCACCGAGCCGCCCGTCGTATCGTACGTGTAGTCGCCGCTCCCGCTGTACGACCAGTTGTCGGCCGTATTCCACGACTCGCCGCCGCTTCCATCCGTCAGCCACCAGCTCCCGCCGCTGCCCAACTCCTCCTCCCAGGTATAGCCCGACGACCAGTTGTCATGCCCGCTCTCGTTGATCTTCCCGTTGACCGTGCCGTCGCCCGCCGCATATGAATACGTCCCGCTGCCGCTGTACGAATACACATCGCTGGACTGTGACTCGCCACTGGCGCTGCCGGTCTCGGCCCAGACACCTTCGTCATAGACAGATACAATCGTCAGCGAGTACGTGTCGGTGCGCGAGCCGCTTTCGGTGATGCTGCCGCTCACCGATGAATCATCCGTCGTGTACCCGTAGTCTCCGCCGCCGCTGTATGAATCGGACGTGGTCTCGGTTGCGCTGTAGGCGCCGCCGGTCTCGTCATACACATACGACTCGCTCCAGGAGTTGCTTGTAGTTGTCGATCCGCTGACCGAGCCGCCGGCCGTGGGGTAGCCGTAGCTGCCGGTGCCCGAGGTGGCGTCGAATTCCGAACTGCCGCTGGCATCCAGCGTGCCGGTGCTTGTGTTGTTCTCCAGATCGCTGAGATTCGTTATCTGGCGCAATCGCCGCCGGACCATTTGAACCCGCCCGAGGCGCTGCCACTGGCGCCCGTCTCGCTCGAACTCCACGACCCGGCCGTCGAGCCGCCGCCACTGCCGCTGGTCGTGACGCTGAACGAGTAGCTCGACTCATCCGCATCGCCCGCCGCCGTGAACGCATACTCGTAAACCGTCGAGTCAGCCTCATTAACGCCATTGGTGCCCGAAACCGGCGCGATGGTGGTGCCCACCGTTGAACGTGAAACTCTCGCTGTAGGCCCACGTGCCGTCGCTGCCCTGCGTGACCGTCACTGTCAGCGTCTCGGCAGTGTCCGTGTCGACACTGTGGTCGACGTTGTTGGCGTCGGTCCATGTGTCGCTGTCGGTTGTCGTTGTGACCTGCGTGAACGAGTAATTGCCGCTCGCCCCCGGCGTAAAGGTTGCATATGGGCCGACCACGAACCCATCGCTCAGCCGATACGTCGGCATGCCCCGTGGCCCGCCCGGCGCTGTCGGCGGCGCCCCCGGCGGCGAAATCGTCAGCGTCACCGTGGCCGTATCCTCATTCTCGCCCTCATCCTCGGCCGTGTACGTTAAACTGTCCGTCCCGGTGTAACCGCTGTCCGGAACGTAAGATATGCGCGGAGGCGCTCCGCCTTGCCCGGCCAGCACGGTTGCGGTTCCGTGCGACGGCGTGCCCACAGCGACAATATCCAGCGTCGTTCCTTCGATGGGCACGTCGTTGGCCAGCACGTCGATCGCCAGCGTCACGTCCTTGCGCTGGACGACGAGCGTATCATTGGCCGCCATCCCCGTGAGCAGCGTGCGCGATTCCAGGGAATCAAGTACGGGCAGCAATGCCCGCCCCAACTCGCGCCGGCGCGAGCGCCGTGCAAACTCGGTTGAAAGCCGCCTTAGACCACGACCCGCCAACCTGACCCACGTGCGAAGCATATGCTGCCTCCGTTCCCAACGGACCCAACCTGGCCACCGTCCCGCGCCTGCTATACGTACAACTTGAGGGGGACAAGCATATGATGGGTTCCCCCGCCACGCTTGTCAAGAGAAATCCGGCAAAATTTTGTGGAGTCGGAAACGCCCGCCGCTGGAAGATTCCGCACCACTGCCGTGCCGAATCTTCCACGGGCGAACCCCGCGCCTTCCCCCGTAACCACCACAACTCCGTTGCGCCGTTGCGCCATCTCGGACCGATCTGCGCAACAGCGCCGTAGATGTGGAACCCCAACCAAAGGAACCATGATCCTCCCCAACCCCATCCTCGCCGCCGACTCCAAAGCCCCGGATCTCGAATCTTCTCTGAAATCTGAAATCCTGAAATCTGAAATCCCCTCCGTGTCTTCGCGCCTTCGTGGTGAAAGTGAGCCGAACGAACCCACCGATCTCCCCGCCCCAAGCGCACAACCTCCCGCCGCGCCGGAGCTTGCAGATTCCACTCCCTCTCCCGTGCATCCTCCCCTGCGAAACGAACCCATTTCTTCGCGCTGGTCTTCAGCCCAACGACTCACCAGCGGCCCCGGCGCTGGGTGGTGTCATCGCCCTCATGCGGGACCGCCCTCCGTTTCAGAACGACATCGCCTGTTTGTAGCTGGACCAGCGGTTGTCGATGTCCTCGCGCGTGATCTTCTTGAGGCCTTCCAGCGAAAAATCGCTGATCGCAAAACTGCCCATGATCGTGCCGTAGGCCAGGGCACGCTTCAGCGTCGGCGCGGTCAGCATGCCCTGGGTGCCGAGATATCCCATCATCCCGCCGGCGAAGCTGTCGCCGGCGCCGGTGGGGTCGATGACCTGATCGGCCGGGTACGCCGGCAGGACGAACGTCTCGCGATTCGAGACCATCAGGCAGCCATGCTCGCCCTTCTTGATCACGACGAACTTCGGGCCCATCTTCAAGACATCGCGCGCGGCCAGCACCAGGTTCTTCTTTTCCGTGAGAAGCCGCGCCTCGCCGTCGTTGAGCACCAGGCCGTCGATGCGCGCCAGCAGCTTGCGAAGCTCCTTCTGCTCGGTCTGAATCCAGAGGTTCATCGTGTCGGCCACGACGAGCCTGGGCGACTTGAGGCAATCGATCATCTGCTGCTGCAGGACGGGGTGCGTGTTGGCCAGGAACACGTACTGGCTGTCGCAGAAGGCAGGGGGGATTTTCGGCGCCGACTCGGCCAGCACGTTGAGGTTGACCTTCACCGTGAGCGCCTCGTTGAGGTCCTTGAGATACGAGCCGTGCCAGCGAAAGGTCTTGCTGCCCTTGCGGACTTCCAGGCCGGAAGTGTCGACGTCCCGGCCGTCGAAGATGCGAAAGTAAGCGGGGGGGCAGTCTTCGCCCACGGCCCCGACCAGACGCACGGGCGTGAAGAACGAGGCGGCGTATGCGAAATAGATGGCCGACCCGCCGATGATGTTCTCCTTCTTTCCCGAAGGAGCCTCGATGGTGTCGATGCCGATGGAGCCGGTAACCAGAAGCGACATGAATTCTCCGTCAGATGAAACGAACTGCTGCAATCACTATCAACTATCTGCTATCCGCTATCTGCTATCTGCTATCTGCTATCTGCTATCCGCTATCCGCTATCTGCTATCCGCTATCTGCTATCTGCTATCCGCTATCTGCTATCCGCTATCCACTATTCCCGAAGGCAATTGGCGTATCTTCACCCGCTTGCCCGTCACGGTGTACAGGCGGCTGGGGCTGAGCCGTTTGTACCGCCCGAAGAGCCGGTCGATCGCATCGTCCTGTTCGACATCACCGCCTTCGAGCTGAAGATAGACGATGCATTGATTGAACGGGAAACAGTGCTCGAACGGCGCATTGGCCAGGGCCTGGTCCGCCGTGACGATGTCCCACTGCTTCTGCTCGGCCGCCTTCAGCAGCTCGAACAGGTTGGCCGGATCGCTCAGCTTCAACTCATCGACGCCATGAATCTTGTCCGATCGGCGCGCAAGGCATCGCCGACGGCCGACGTGAGATTTCCATGAAGGAGCCATTGCATACGGCTGATCTTAGCGGATGACGCTCCGGCCGACGAGGATGGCCTCGGTCAGCCGGGTGGTCATGATCTGGTTTCGGTAGACCAGGGGCAGGAGAAACCGCAGGTTCTGCTGCGGCCCGCGGAGATAGTCGCCAAGGGTCGTGCGCCATCGCTGGCGATAGGGCTGCAGCGCATCCTGGAGGTGCGGCTCGCGCAACGCCTTCTTGAGCACGTCGGCGGCAAACACGGCCGACCAGCAGTTGGGGTACACATCCTCGGCGCTGGCGCTGTAGAAGCCGCCGGCCGGGCCGATCAGCAGCGTTCGATTGGCCAGGCCTTCGTGGGCCAGTGCGCCGCCGAGCGGCAGATCGAGAGACTCAATGTTATCGGGCGGCAGGTCGAGCGGTGACTTGATGAACCCGTGTTTCCGCAGGATCTCCGCCCATTGCTGCAGGAGGTCGCGGTGGTTGACCTGCTCGACGCTCTCGATGGACTGCTCGACGGCAATCTGCGCCTGCCGGGGCGAGGCCATCAGCCAGCCCCACGACAGCAAACCGCGCAGGTCGAGCGACATGGGCATGAGAGGCCGGGCGCCGCCATCGGTGAGTTTGGCGAGTTTCAACCGGGCAAACGTGTAGCGGTGGACGACGCCGCGCTCCCAGTCTTCCGGAATTCCCAGCAGCCGGTGCTGCTGCGGCGACAGCGGCCCCGCCAGCACCAGCGCCTTGGGCCGCAGAGGCGTGTTGCCGACGCATACATTGATTCCGTGCTCGTCAACGCCACGGATATCGATGGCGGGCGGCGTGAGGCAGATCACCTCGCCATCGTCGGCGAGCTTCTGCATCGCGTGTCGCACATCCCTGAGCTGCGCCAGGATTCCCATGACCGACTTGTTGCGATGCTCGGTGATCGCGCCACCGTCATCGGTGACGAACTGCAGGCCGTAGATGCTCCGGCCATCGAGCTTCCGCCGGAGGGGCGAGAGCAGGGGGTGCAGGTCGAAGAACAGCGGGTTGATCAGGACAACGCGATCGTCCACGTTCTCGCCGGGGATGGTGCAGTGAATGACGCGCAGCTTGCTCTTGTGGCGCAGCAACGCGGCGGCCAGATAAGCGGCCGGGTGAGCGCCGAGGACCAGAACGTCAACGTGTGGGTCGATCTTCGCCATCGGGCAAGCCGCGCATGATAACCGGGAACGCGCCCCTCCGCAAAACACCGATGGCCCCAGTTATCGGGCGGGCGCGGAGCCATCGTGTCGGGCAGCGCCGTGGCCACGGTGCGCCAGCGATAGCGAATTACCGGCATTCCCCTGGCACTTGACTGGCCCTGTCGGTGGAGTAATATTGAGGAAATGTAGTCCTGAAATGGGCTAGCGATTCCGCGATAGCTCAATGGTAGAGCAGCCGGCTGTTAACCGGCGGGTTGAAGGTTCGAGTCCTTCTCGCGGAGCTTCATCTATCCAGCCGACTTGCAGTGTGCGGTGGAGAGCGTATAATGCCGTGCTCTCCCCGACGATGAATGGGGAGCCCCAGAGCGCCATTAGCTCAATTGGCAGAGCAGCTGACTCTTAATCAGCGGGTTTTAGGTTCAAGTCCTAAATGGCGCATCAGAAAAGTAGCGAAAACCCCGGAGAAATCCGGGGTTTTTCGTTTTCCCTATTTCACGTTTGAAGTGCTTGCGGGTGTCGGTGCTATGTCGGTGCTATGCGCCGTGGTGCTATGCCCGGTGGGTGCCTGCCGTGGCCGTCGAGGCGGGCGCCATCGATCAGGGTGTCGAGGGTGTCGAGGCGGTTGTCGCGGCACTCCATTCGCCCTTGAGCATGGCCTCCACGGCGCCCGGCCAGCAGTCACGAGGAAGAGCGTGGAGGGCGTAGAGCTGATAGGTCTTGTCCACAAGCAGACCTGTTTGGATATCCAAACAGGCTTCAGCAACCTCGGCGGCCGCGCGGTACTGCGAAACTGTTGCCTTGTTTCTGCCAACAGCCTTCGCGTATTCCGCCAGCCCTTCGCCCTTACTGCCCTTGGCCAGTGGGACAGCGTGCAGCGCATGCACCCCGATCTCCAGCGGCCTCAATTCGCCCTGCGCGTTGCTGGTGGCCAGAAGCGCCGCCGCAATTCCTACTATTCCTATATGAAAATAAAGTCATTCTGCGTTGTCAAGGGCGTCCCAAACTGTCACGGCACGTTTTTTGCTGTGGAAGAACCTTGGAATACAAGTGCTGGCCTTCCCGTACTTTGCATGTGACTGCCGTGCCCTTGGCTCGCATGCGAACGCAAGACGAACAAGACGCATGCCTTCCCCCTACGTAGTAGGGGCAACTGTTTTCGCCGTTTTCGTTCGGCCTTTTGTACGCTTTTCGTTCTGTCGTTGTACGCATCGCCGCTGGCGTGCGTTGTGGCGCGCCGAGACCTGCGAACGTGCCGATCTACCACCTCGACATTGGGAGCGGCTGAGCGTGCGTCTGGCGCGGCCTGGCGTTGACGCTGAGCGGACGGCCAGTGTGCTCCCCGGCGCGTGGGGATGGATCGTGCCAGGGAGCCCTTCCCACCGACGTCATCCGGTGCTCCCCGGCGCGTGGGGATGGATCGTCAGCCTCCTTGGGCGGGGGCTGTACGGGCTGGTGCTCCCCGGCGCGTGGGGATGGATCGGGGGTGCGTCGCCATGGATCCGCGATCGCTCTGTGCTCCCCGGCGCGTGGGGATGGATCAGCAGGACACACGCCGATCACCTCGGCGTTATCCGGCGCCTCGACGGCCACGCCTGTTGCCACGGCCACCAGCATCGTCCAGCGTGCGTTCCTGGCGCGTCCAGCACGTCAACCCTACTTGGATACGCTCTTCGGTTCGGCGTGCGTCCAGCGTGCTCTGGACGGCCTTGGCGGCAACGCTGAGCATGGCGCGGCCGGATCGTCGCCAGCTCCGCGCAAAGCAAAGCCCCGCCGGCGACAACACGGCGGGGCGGTGCGGACGACAATCGCCCTCGTCGCCGGGCAAGCGGCGAAGGCGGGAAAGGCTCGTTACGTTCCGACCGACTTCACGCCGGCTCGCGGGTCCTGCACGGCAACTCCGAAATCGAAGAAGCCGCGCGTTGACACCCCAAGGGTATCGAAGTTGGTCTCGCCGGTCTCGATCACGGGGCTCGACTGGCCGTTGAGGTAGATCACCTCGAACGCCGCGATGTCGCCGGGCGCGCCGAACAGATACCACGCTGCCGCGCTGTACCCGGTGATGGCCGCGGTGCTGAGCCAGGGCGACGTGCCAACAGTGAAGCGCCCCGCGTGGGGGTTGATCGTCGGGTACTTGGTGCTGGCCGTCGTGTCCCGGATTTCGACGCTCCGGGTGAGCGCGTTGGCCGTGACAGACAGCTCCGGCGGAACAAGGAGCACGGCCGGAGTGATCAGGCACGGATTGCCGTTCGGGTCGGTCTGTTTCATCATCAACTGCTCAGCAGCCGTCAGCCCCTCGACGCCCAAGGCCGAACCGGCGCCGCTGGCGAGGTTCGCGTTGTCGGTCCCGAAGAAGTCGCCAGGGTTGCTCAGGAGCAGGGTGTAGACGGCCTTCTCCAGCGCCACCGCGGCCGCCCGGCCGATGATCTTGGGCGTCGCCGTCAGCGCGGCCTGATCGTCGTTGATGATCGCCTGTCGAGTCGTGGTGATCACGGCGCCTTCGGTGACAATCTGCGCGGCGTATCCCTGATCCTGCAGGCTCATCGCCTTCAGGTTGCCGGTTTCGCCAACCTTCTGGAAGTGGCCGCTGCCCACCAGCCGGATCCGCAGGCCGGTCTTGAAGTCCTTGTTCGATGAGGTGGCGCAGAAAAGCTGCCATGACGTGCCGACGGCGTTGTAGGTGTCGAGCAAGACCTTGTTCTGCACGTTGGCCAGGACATTGGTGAGGCTCATCGTGCTGTAGCCAGATGCCCGGATCGCGCGGTCCGCCTCGAAGGCGGCGCGAATGGCGTCATTGTCGATACGCTGGGGAACCGGGCGCCCGGCCGCGGCGCACGTGGCGCGGATCAGCGTATGCAGGCTCGCGCCGCGGATGTCCTCGCAGCTCGCCGCATCCATCGTCCGCTGGTCGAAATGCTTGGCGAGGAATGTCTCTGGCAGACCGAGGGTCCCGCACATCGCCGCGGCGATCACCAGACCCTGATCCGGCGAGTCACCGCGTTGCCTGCCAGAGATCGGGAAGTCCGGCCGCGAGGCGCGGAGAAGTTCCAGTTCGCATCGGTTGCCGTCCCATCCCTCATCGATCGCCTTGGCTTGGATGGTGGCCAGCTTGGGCGCAGGCATCGCGGCGTACTTCGCGCACGCCTTGGCAATGGCGGCCGCACGCTCGCGCTCTTTGATGGTGGGATCGTCGTTCAGAACGTCGTTGTCGGTTGTGTCGGTGGTCATTGTCATTATCCTTTTGGAAGTGGCCGCGATGCGGACGCTGGTAGCGTCATCAGCGCCCAGCGGCACGAAACTGATTTCCCCCAAGGTGGTTTTTCTCGCAATGTTCATCGGCCCTTCAACCCGGCGGCCGTTGACGGTAGCGCTCTGGCCACGGTCGAGCATTTCGACCTTGTCCGGCCGCGCGCCGATGCTGGCCTGCCACGGGAAGCCCGCGTCGTGCGCTTCCAGCACTTGCCGTGCGTGCTCGTTGGCTCCGCTGATCGCCCCGCTGGCGACGATGCCGGCCGTGTCCACCGTGATATCGTCCGCGTGGCCGACGATCTTGTTCTCGTCATGGTTGAGGAAGATCGGCCGCGCTTTGTCGGTGCCACTAACGCCGGTCAGGTCAACGACAAGCGGGTTAGTCCAGCCCTTGAGTTTCATCGGCCCGCCGTTGTAGGCGATGGCCTCAAACCGCCGCACTCTCGTCTTGCCGCCGTTGTCTGCCGCCGCGCTGATCGTGGCGGCCGCACGCAAGGTAAATTCGTGCATCCCGGCGGCCTGCGTCTTGCGTTGCATGATCGTCTTGGCGCGGGCGAGTAGCCGCCCAGCGGCCGCGAAAATGTCCTGTGCGCCGTTCTGCGAAGAGCGTTGCCGGATGGCGCGAAGGGCGCTGAGGTAAATCGTGGTCTTCTTGCCAACCGGGTAGGCGTAACGGTCTTTGGCGGGTGGTTTCGTGGTGTCGATGCCAAGGAACCAGTTGGCATACTCGGTCCAGTTGGCCTCGCCCAGCATCGCGTTGGAATCGTCGGCGGTGAATGACCAGTCTGCGGAGTCAGTGAAGTTCCCCCCTTCGATGAGGGCCAGGGCCTTGGCTTCGGTTTGACGGTTGAGTTGGAACATCAGTTGAGTCCCGTGGTAGGTGCAACCCCTGCGTCGCGCAGACGTGAAACTTCCGCCGCGATGACGTTGGGCGCCGTGAAGTCCAGTGCGCCGCCAGCTTCCTTCGCGGTCGCCAGGATCAGGATCGCGGCGGACGTGGCGTTGAAATATCCAACCCCGTTTATCATCAGGTCGAACTTCTCTATCCCGATGCGCTCGGCCCGGGCCGCGATAGCCTGCGCGGTTTGGCTGAGCATGGTGGCCAGCTCGCCAACGCTGATGAAATAGTCCTTCGCGTTGATCTTCATCGTGATCATCCTATGAAAGTGTTGCCCCCTGAGTTTCCATGCTGTGGAACATTACGGTTGGCGGATCATCGGTCACAATCACCTGGAATTTCCCGCCGCACGCGCAGCAGCGGCAGTATCTCCGCACATCATCCCCGACACCGTGAAGCCGAGTCGCATACACCCGGTGCGCCGCCGATCCGCAATGCGGACAGCGAACGCGCGGGATGATGACGATCTTGGGCATACTCAATTCCCTATCGCCGTCGCCGCTGGCGTGTCCCGGCCGTTGGACGTGCTACCAGTCGGCCCGATGCCGCCGCGTGCGTCCTGCGCAATCTGATGCATTAGCGCGGGGTTTGGCGCGTTGGAACGGGCGATGATGCCGAAGCGGACACGCCGACGATGAGCACTTGGCGACTTCCTTCCTGTCCCATCCCATGCACTCCAAGCACATGACCTTGATGGCCATGCTTCGCGGCGCCTTGCCGTGGATGGTTCGCAGGTACATGGCCTTGCCGCTGATCGGAACGGCGGATAGACGACGTGCCTGTTGAGGCGTCAACTTGGTGGTGCTTGTGCTCATGTTCTGACCTCTTGTTGAAAACCCAGTCGCCGGCGGTCAACGGCACGATGCCGTCAACGTCGCCGCCATGTCGATATTCGTAGGCGATGCGCTCGATCAGCTCGGCAGGCGTGACGACGACGGTTGCGGCCCGGTGGGGGATCATGGTCTATCTCCATTGCCCCAAGCGTGCGCCCGGCCCCACGAGGTGCTCGTGGGTGCCGTAGTCGGCTCGTGGTGCTGTTGTGCGTCTGGATGCTCGGCAGGCGAGTTGCCCGCCGTCGCAGCGTCTCGTCACCGGTCCCGCGCCGACGAAAGGATTGGCGTACCGCAAAGTGACGGGCAAGATTCCTTTTCAGACGTGGGAGCAAATCGACCGCGCCATCAAGCGTGGAGGGCTCAGCGACGTGGAGCAGGAGTCTCTGTGGGATGCGCTTTTCCTCTCAACCGATCAGATCGAGCAGGTCCTCCGTCACGTAAAGGACGCTGGACGGGAGCCATGGGTCTATCCGATGCTCGTCTTCGCTGCTCGTACGGGCGCACGCCGAAGCGAGATGATCCGGTCGAGGATCGACAACATCGACTTCGAGGGGGGGATCGTTCGTATCCGCGAGAAGAAGAAAGACAAGACGCGAGATCTCACCTTCCGACACGTCCCCTTATCACGATTTCTCGCCGAAGTGCTGCGGGAATGGCTGGCGAGCCATCCCGGCGGTCAGTACACGTTCTGCAAAGAAGCCGGTGTGCTGCTAACCTGACTTTCGCACTTTCGCCCGCGAACCCTCTCTATTCGCGCCAGAACGCGGATAATGGGGCATAGGTCTCCACCACAAGTCGTGAAGCTCTTACGGGCAGACCGGATCGGCGGGCTCGGGCAGGAGCAGCTTTCCACTACGAATTCTGGGCGGAGGCTGGGCGGGCAACTCCAGCCTCAGCTTCTCCAGCAGCATCAACTGCTCCGCCTCCGGCTCGGTGTGGCGCGGCATGATCAGCCACCGGCCGTCACTGGTGGGCAGGCAGACATCCACCATCTGGATCGCCGCCAGTTGCTCCAGCACCGCCTTGGGGCTCAGCCCCGGCGCCGACGGCTGCAGATGCTTGCGCAGCGCGGCCATCAGGCAGTAGCCCATGAACGCCACGAAGAGGTGCGCCTCCACGCGCGGCCCCACCTGGTGGAAGATCGGACGGACGGCCAGATCGCTCTTCATCGACTTGAACGCCGCCTCCACCCAGACCAGTTGCATGTACATCGACCACATCGTGCGTCCCTCGTGCTGCGCCAGCTTGACGGTCTCGCCATCCGTGCTGGCGAGCCGCCATTGCGGAAAAGCGGCCGCCGAAACTCACATTTTCTTCTGAACTGCGAAAGTCAGGCTAATCGGCACGCCGTACTGGTCGCAGGGGTACTGCACCGACGGTCAACCGGATGCCCCCGCCAGCCCGCGTAGCTTGGGATTCCATGGCCGTCGCGACCGAATCCAAAAAGCGGGTGTTGAACTTCTTCGCAGCCTGCCATGTATCGCCATCGCGCCGCCGGGGTCCATCTGCTGCCTGCGCAGGTGACGCATTTGCTCAGCTCGCACCGGTGCTGCCGGTTGCCCTTTGCCGCCATGGGGAGCAGCGCGATATGATGAACTCGACTGCCCGGGGCCGTGACCGGCTGGTCCGGGCGGCGAGACACTATTTGGCACGGAGGCCTGAATGATTGGCGACTCATGCAACCGAATTGCGGCTTTGCTCGATGATCCAGAACCTGGTCCGTCGCGACCGCCGGTGACGCGGACCGAACTGCAGCGCGCAGCCAGCCGCCGCAACGGTCGCCGCTCTCGTGGCCCCAGGACGCCCGAGGGGCGGGCGCGGTCGTCGATGAATGCGATGCGGCACGGCCTCTTGGCGAAAGTGTTCATGCCGCCCGCCGACGTGCGGCAGCACGACGTGCTCTACAAGCAGATACGCGCCGAGCTGGTCGCGGAGTTCGGCGCTGACACGTTCACCCGGGCCGCCCTCATTGACGCCTTGACCGGCGACTACATCCGGCTCGCGCGGCGCGGGCGATGCTCGAAGCGGGTCAGCATCCGCGTGCCATCGACCGGGACCACACCGAGAAATACCTCGCCAGCCAGAAGGTCCGCGCCGAGTTGATGCCGGTCGAGGCGGGCTTGGTGGACTGGAGCGCCGGACGGCCGCTCAGCTGCGCGTCGGAGGAGGCGACGCAGATGGCGGAGCGGATGCTGAGCCTCGTCACCACGGTCGAGGCCCAGTTGGCGGAGGCCGATGTAGAGCAGCTGGAGCAGCCGCGTGACCAGTGGGACGAACAGGAGCTGCAGCAGCTCCGCGACCTGCTCAACAAGGCGCAGCCGATCCGGCCGAAACTCGCCGACGTGCGGTACATTGCAGCTGCACTTCGCGGGCAGCATCGGCTCAAGCCCGCGCAGCGGCAGACGCTCGGCGCTTTGATGCAGCAATACGCCAACAACCTGAAGCTGGGGCTGGACGAATCCGTCGAACGCTTCGTCGAACGCGAGTTGGACAATCATCTTGTGTCGCCCATCGCCAACCCTTCTGGCTTTATGGTTTGGCAGCGGTACGTCACCAAGATCGAACGGGCCATCGAACGAAAGACCTCGCTGCTGCGGCGGCGATAGCCCGCCCGGGTTCGTTTGGCACGCTGCCTTCCGCCAGGGCCCAGCCGGTGGGACCGTGTATTGATACCCAGGAGAATGAACCCGAGCGAAACTGCCACGGTCTCCTGGCGTGGCGGCCGCGTCCGGCGGTAGGCTGAGTCCATGCAGGACTGGATGGAGTCTCCTCATATCCGCGCCGCGACCACGGCCGACTACGCCGCCGTCGCCGAAATCAACCGGCTCGCGTTTGATCAGGACGCCGAGGCAAAGCTCGTTGCAGCCCTGCGTGATGGCGGCTACATGCGGCTATCCGTCGTGGCCGAAATCGACGGCCGCGTCGCCGACCACATCCTGTTCAGCCGCCTGACCATCGTCACCGCAACGGGCATGGCCGACGCGCTGAGCCTGGCCCCGATGGCGGTCCTGCCCAATTTTCAGCGCCAGGGCATCGGCTCGGTGCTGGTCCGCAACGGGCTGGCGATGTGCGCCATGCAGGGTCACCGCATCGTGATCGTCCTTGGCCATCCCGAGTTCTACCGCCGGTTCGGCTTCTCGGCGGAGCTGGCCAAGCCGCTGGCGTCGCCGTTCTCGGGCGAGGCGCGGATGGCCCTGGAGCTGGTGCCGGGAATTGGACGGGGTGATCGGGCGCGTGGAGTATCCGCCGCCATTCGCGGACATCGGGTGCTGAGCACGCCGGATCTCATGGAAACCACACCCCACGACATCCGGCGTGCGCCTGAGTACCCCGCCATCGCACCGCTTCTTGAGCCGCACGTTGTCTTGGCGGCAATTGTTGTGGGCTCAAGTCGGTCGGAGGCCCGCGCGGACCTGCATCAGCATCGGCTTACGCGGATCCTTCTGCTCCACCGCGCGGTGGGACTGGATCGCGAAACCGGCATCGCCAAGCTCCGTCACCACCTGTTTCTCGGTGAGGAGTCTGCGATACGGCGCGAACCACTCGCTGCCGGAAGCAAAAGCACCTTCATGGCCTGCCGGATCATCCACCTTGATCGAAAGCACGCATCGAGCATCGAAGCGATAGGTCGCCCCAACGACCAGGCTGGGATGCGAAATCATTGTCTCGATCAGGAAGAGACCACCCGGTTTGAGCAGTCGATGAATAGCCGAAAGTGCCTCGCGCCGATGCTCGTCCAACACGAAGTAGTGCAGGCAATGGCCGTCAATGATCAGATCATAGCGGCCCGGCTGCTCGGGCATGCAGCAGATGTCGGCGGCGTCAAACTGCACGTTCATGCCGCGTTCTGCGGCATGCTGGCGAGCCATCTCCAGGGCCGTGGGAGACACGTCGATGCCACGCACAGCCAATCCCCTGGCGGCTAGAAAGCACGAGATCGGGCCGCTGCCGCAGCCGATCTCCAGGGCGGAAAGTCCCTCCAATGGCTCGGCTATCCTGGCGAGCGATTCCTCAAGGAATGGCCGCATGACGAAGTTGTCGAAGCTGGCCTGCGGATCGCTTTGCTCGTCCCAGGACGTCTTCCCGGCTGCGCGGAGCTTCTGGAAGACCCGGTCGTCGGCTTCGTAGTAGCGGCTCATCTCCCGATCCTAGCGCTGATTGGCGACAGTTAGTGCGGATTTTCCCAGATGCACCTCCGCCGACGAACGTCGTTGACGACTTTGCGTTGGATAGACGCACATGCCGGGCCGACGTTCCACAATACGCAAGGGCAGGAAACGGCCTCCGCTGGGAGCATCCTCTTCAGCTGCCCGGCCATCGCGATACAGGCTGCGGCCCGTCGAGTATCATCTCCTGCATGCACCAGCGCCACGGTATGGCGTCTGCCGTTGCCGCCGCTGCGTATCGAGCCAGTGGAGCAGACATGAACGGCATCACCCGGCGACGTTTCCTTTCAGCAGGAGCGGCCAGTCTCGGGGCTTTGGCTTTGCGCCCTCGTTCGGGCGCGGCGACCCGGAGTCGGCCCAATGTGCTGGTGATCACCACGGACCAGCAGCGGGTCGATGTCACCAGCGGCATCGGCAACCGCTTCGTGCGTACGCCGCACATGGACGCCATCGCCGCCAACGGCGTATATTTCGCTCGATCGTACTGCCCGTATCCACTGTGCAGCCCGTCTCGGGCGAGCCTGCACGCCAGCCGCATGCTGGAGGATGTGGACCGGCAGATCGGCCAGGTGCTGGCGGCTCTGCGTCAGATCGGCCAGGAAGACAACGCGCTCATCATCTTCACCAGCGACCATAGCGAGGGTCTGGGTTCCCACCACTGGACCGGCAAGTTGATGTTCTATGAGGAGGAGGCTGTGCCGCTGGTTGTCAGTTGGAAGGGCGTCACACCCTCCGGCCGGATCGACCGGGAACACCTGGTCTCGGCGCTGGACGTACTGCCAACGCTCTGCGATTACGCGGGGGTGAAGGGGCCGCCGATTGTGCGCGGCCAGAGCCTGCGGCCGGTAATCGAAGACCCACGCGACGACGGCCACGAGTTTGTCGTATCCGAGATGGCCAGCGGCGGGCCGGGCATGCCGGGACGCAGCTTTATGGTTCGTACGAAGCGGCACAAATACATGACGTTCCCCTCGCCCGGCGGTGGAACCTCGGAGTTATTGTTGGATCTGGAGTCTGACCAGCGTGAAATGAAGAACCTCTCGGGCGAGGCGGCGCTCGCGGGCGAGTTGGCGCGTCACCGCAGGCTGCTGGCGGATTGGAACCGGACGACGGACATCAGCCGCCACCCTCTCCGGGCGAACTCCGTGGCGGAGCGGGGAAATGCACGACGCAACCGGACGAGGCCGAATGCACGACCGTGATTGAGCTGAAAAGACCTCGGGTGCGCGGGCCGCAACCGCCTGCATACCACGCTGCCCGCTCATTTCGAGCGCCCGGGGTCGGCAGGCACCCATTTCCCGCCGTGCCGCCACTCAGCCTGGATGATCGTTGCGGATCCGATTACGCGACCGCCACAACCTGATGCGCCTCGTCCGCCGTCGGCACCTCCAGCTTGTCGACCAGCCGGTCGATCACCGCCTCGGGCACCGGCGAGGACCGGGCATGGTTTCGGCGTTGCAGCTCACCATGGTCGCATTCGACGTACACGATCCGCACGCGGGCCTTATAGCTGGTGAACAGGGAGACCAGTTGGCCGCGCATCTGGCGGGTGATGTTGGTGGCGTCCCAGACGAACGCCTCCTGCCGCCGCATGCAGGTTCGCGCCAGTTCGCGGGCGGCATCGGCCACGGCACCCTGGCGCTCGCCGGGGTCGATGTCCATCTCCTCGCGGAGGTTGTCCAGCCTGACGACCGGCTGGTTGCCAGCGTGCCGTTGAACCCAGTGCGTCTTGCCCGATGCCGGAAGCCCGGACATGAGCGTCACCTCGAATCGCCTGTTGTCGTAGGGCACGTAATGGTAGTCGCGGCCCTCGGTGCAGTAGGCGTAGCGGTGCAGGTCCGACTCAAAGGGCTTGGGGCCGGACCAGCATTCCTGCTCCAGGCAGGACTCCTGGAAGAGGCCAATCCGGTCGAGGAAGTCGCTGGTGTTGGGGCATTCTCGCCCAAGCACGTCGGCTCGGGCAAGGATGGCCAGGTGGTCGCAGCGCAGGCTCAGGCTGGCGATGGCTACTGCCCGCTCAGGTTCGGGCTTCTCCAGGAACATGACCGGTAGGCCGTGGTGACAGACCAGGGCGCAGATGGCCTCGCGGGTGGCGAAGTCAGGCACCGGCCCGGCCGCCCCGGTCCACAGCAGTTTGCGGGCCATCCGCTGGCCGACGCTGGTGTGCTTGGGCGAGGCGATCTTGCCGCCCTCTTCCCGCGTCGTTGGGGCCTTGCCGATGTCGTGCAGGAAGGCGGCGGCGAAGACGATGTTGCGGTCGCTTTCGGCGAGGCCTCGCCACTGCGGATCGGCGACCAGCTTCTCCAGCACCATGCCTGTGTGGGTCAGCACGTCGCCCTCGGCATGCCAGGTGGGGTCCTGCGGCGTGGATCGCAGCGGCTGGAGCCAGGGGAAAGCGGCCTGCAGACCTGGCCAGTCGAGCTTCCACTGCGACGGCGTGGGGCAGAATGGGAAGGTCCAGCGGTTCATGGGCTCTCCGCGAACAGATCTACGCCGTCAATCAACATATTCGGGATGATCGGCCGGTCCATGTGATGCTGGCCGCCCTTGATGAGCAGGTTGACGAAGTCGGGGCGGACGAACTTGTAGCGGTCCTGGACGATCCCGTCCTCCTCGACCTTGATGTACAGGCCCTCCATCAGCCCCGTCATGTCCGTCTGCTGGCGGGCGGTCTCGTAATCCAGCCCTTGGCGCTGGCACTGCTGCCGGAGCGAATCGGCGTGATGCGGCGTCTTGAAGTGCGAGGGCCCGATGAAGCTGGTCAGGTCGATCTCACGACTCATCATGCCGCTGTAGAGTACCTTCACCGCCACGATGGGCAGGCCCTTGAGCAGCTCCGCCCGCGACGGCGTATCGAGGAAGACCTCGCGCTGGCGATCCCACACGTCGAACGCCATCCAATAGTGCGGGAGGGCGTCATAGAAGACCGTGTGCTTAGAGTACAGCCACTCGCCGTAGGCGATGTAGCGATCCTCCAGCGTGATGCTGAGCAGATCCTGGTGGGTGGTTGCCCATTGCTTGAAAAGGGCGAACTGCGTCTCGCGGGGACCGCCCCGAAGGAAATGGCCCCGGCTCTGCAGGCAAAGATTCTCCTCGACGTCGAAGCTGATGCCGGAGTTGGCCCCGTCCATCTTCTCCTCGACGACGACGTGGCGGCCGTAGAGGCGCTCCACGGGCACAATCTCCAAGTCCTCATCGCCCTGCTGCAGGCGAGAGCCCGCGAGGTGGCGCGTGCGCGGGTATTTGAGAATGGGCGGCTTCGCGTGCATGTCGGCAATGATAGGCGAAGCTCGGGGTGGCTCCAGGGGCAGTTCGTTTGTGCGCCGCTGTTGCTGGGCAACTGGCTTCCTGCAATCATCTGACTGGAAGGAGTGATGTAGAAATGGCATTGAGGCGGATGGCATTTGGGCTCTGGGTAACGATGGCAACAGTGGCTTCGGCCGCTCCTGCGACGTTCACGTTGATCGGCGACTGGCAGGTGAAGGTGGAGGCGGAAGGCATCGCCGCCACCGTCGCAGTGGACCGGCCGGAGCAGGTGAAGGTGAGGGATGAGCAGATGGGAAGATTGCCTCTGTTCAATCCCAAGGCAGCGGCCTACGCGCGGGCGCGAGGCTGCCCGGGGTGCGGGCGCAGGAATGCTCGGTCCGGCATGCCCTGGACCCCGACTCGCTGGTGGTCCGCGTGGGCGATGGCGGAGCGGTCACGGAAGGAGGCAAGGACTACGACGCCGAGCTGTCGTGGGGATGCTTGGGCCGATTGGAAGGCGGGCGCATCGGCGCGGAGACACCCGTGGTGGTGAGCTATGCGTACGGCACAATGCGACTGGATGCGGTCGTGCTGATGGCGGGCGGGAAGATCGTGCTGCGCAAGGGGGTGCCGCATGTGTCAACCCCGGCAGCGCCGCGCTGGCGGCGGGCGAGAGACGGCTGGCGAATGTCTGGGTGACCGCACGGCTGCCGAAGCTCGCCGACGCAAATCTCTTTCCGGTCCTGGAGACGGCCTATCCAGAGCAGCCCAAGCCTTCGCCGACCGTCGCGGAGCAGTTGATCCCGAAGACAATGGCCAAGCTCAAGGCTGGCGGCAAGGTCAGCATCCTTGCGTGGGGTGACAGCGTCACGGATGGAGGCTACCTGCCCGACCGGGACGCCACTCGCTGGCAGGAGCAGTTTGCGCGACCGCTGATGATGAACAACATCAACCACCCGAACCCTCACGGAATGAGCCTCTTCGCCGATGCGCTGATGGCGCTCTTCCCGTGACAGCAGGCATTCTGTCGGAGTTCTGCCAATCGTCCCCAAGGAAAGAAACTCATGCGATGCACAACGATACTTCTCCTGTTGGCGCTCGTCGGAATTCCAGAATTTGGCCAGGCCCAAGTAGCGTCGTCCGGCTCCCCGCCCGCTACCGCGTGGAACGAGGGCTATCCCGCCAAGGGGCTGAAGAACTGCGACGAATTGGTCGGCTGGTTCAAGGACAAGGCCCGCAATCTCGGCAGCAGCGGCAAGCTGCGCATCCTCATCATCGGCGACAGCCTCAGCGACGGTCACTATCACTGGTCGCACCACTTCCGCCGCGATCTCCAGGCCGCGTACGGCGACGGCGGCTACGGCGCGGTGTGGTCGGTCTGGGCGCAGGGGCCGCAGTCGGTGCGCGGATGGCTCTGGGATGAGAAGAAGGAGCTGCTGGCGGAGCTGACCGGGCGCTGGCGTCGCGGCTGGGGCGGCCGGGGCGACATCTGGCCGTACCTGGGCTGGAACGGCGATTTCCTGGCCACCGAGCTGCCCGACGCCGAGTACAAGCTCGACGCGCGCGGCAGTGCGTTCACGGTCGTCTACAGCACCGGCACGTTCACCACTTTCAATGGCCAGACGGTCACGAACCGCTCGGCCGGGTTCACGATCAGGCTCGACGACCAGAGCCGCGCCATCCCGGCCGCCAAGGACAACGAGCCGTTGGAAATCGGCCTGGCCAAATTCCAGGTGGCTGACGGTCCTCACACCCTGCGCATCGGCGGCATCCATGACGGTACGCTCTTCTTCCATGGCGTGCTGATCGAAAACGCCGCCCCGGGCGTGGTGGTCTACAACATCTCGCACGGCGGCTGGTGGCGCACAATTACATCTGGCGACAGCCGGGCTGGGAGAAGATCCTGGCCGAGATGAAACCCGACCTGACGATCATCTTCCTCACCAAGCCCGAGAGCGGATGCAGCACGCCGCTGAGCGATACGCGGCCGAACCCCGAGTACGAACTGCTCGTCAAGCGAGTCCTGGGCGCGGTTCCCAACACACGGCTGCTGTTCTTCAAATGCTGGGACCCTCGCGATGGCATCAGCCGAGCCGACGCCCAGACGTGGAAGGACCGCACCGCGTGGTTCGAGGCCAATCACTACCCGTATCTAGACCTGCAGAACGGGCTCAATGCCAAGGCCATGAAGGACCTGGGCTGGTTCCAGGACAACATCCATCTGGCCCCGTCCGGCGGCGAGGGGATCGGCAAGGCCATTGCCCGATTGTTCCTGCCGTGATGCGCGCCGATGTTGCCGGTCGGAGCAGTCGCCCGAGGGCCAGCGGATCGGGCAGCATCTCGTGGTAGACTTGGGCATCCGCCTTGATCCCGATCTGTTGCTGCACCAGGCGAAACCATGAAGCTCAAAGCCAATCCGTACGCTGTCTTCGAGACCGGCGACTCGCCCATCGTCATTCATGCGCAACGGCGCTGGATGGGAGGGGATCGCGCGGACCGAGTGCTGGCCGGGCGGATCATTGCCGAGCTTCGCAAGGGGCAGTCCGAGGACGGCAGTTGGAGCGGGTCGGTCGCTCGCACCCTTGAGAGCCTCTATGCGCTGTGGCTGCTCCTCGACGAAGGCGACCGCAGCACGGCCAAGGGCGTGGACTGGCTGCTGGAAGTGGGTCACCCGCCGATGCGGTGTCCCTGCAGAGATGGCGCAACTTATGACGGGCTCTTCTTCCGCATGCGCAGGGGAGAGAGCGATGCCCTGCGGCACTTGCACGGCGTGCCGTTCACGCCAGGCTGCGCGGGTTTCGTGAAAACCGGCGCGGCATTGTTCTTCGCCTCGGCTTTCGGCCAGGGCGACAGCCAGCGCGTGGCCGGTGCGTACGAGTCGCTCACGCGCGTGGTGAAGGTGCGCCAGGGGCGTTGGTGCTCGGGGTCCTGCGGGAACAACATCCTGCTGGCCTTCGCTGTGCATCCAAAGCACAGCCGGTCAGCGGCGATGGGACGCGCCGTGTCGTGGTTGAGCAGCCAGCAGATGCCAGACGGCACCTGGCGGCGCGGCGTTCCGTTCTTCTCGGCGCTCGCGGCCCTTTCGCACGTGAAGCACCCCTTGTCGGCCCAGCAGTGCCAGCGCGCCCTGGATCGGCTGGAGCGGACCCAGAACCACGACGGCTCCTGGGGTCGTGGGCAGCCGCAGTTGAATACGTTCCTCGTATTGGATGCCACGGAGCGACTGGGCACCCGGTCGAGCTGTCTCAATTCGCGACGCGGATATCGCCCGTCGAATGGCCGAACATCCCGCTCAAGCGGTGACTGGCGAAGCTCCTGATGGTCTATGCGCGGAAACGGGTCCAGCCGTAATCGTCGATGGACCTTCAGCAGAATTCGTGCTGATCGCGCGGAGGCCGGGAACTGCGCTGTTGGGAACGCGTCAAATCACGGTGCGGGGAAGTAGCCTACGCAGAGGTACACTGCCATGTTGATGCGAACGCCGCGTTGGCCATTGATGGTGCTTGCCGTCCTCACAGTCATCTGGTCGGCCGGGCGCACCTGGGGCATCGGCTTTATCCTTGGGCAGACCAAGGAAGAGCTGAAACTGAAGTATGACCTGACGGTGTACGACCACGGCACCGGGCGGGTAACCGTCACGTTGACGCTTGCCGACGAAGGGAGGCTCAAGCCACTGGACGAGGTGCAACTGGTCATCCCAAGCAAGGAGAAGAACCAGGACGGCAGCCACTGGATGGACCTCGTTGTGTCGATCGACATGGTGAAGGACCAAGACGGCAAGCGCGTCGGGCGCGTACATATCCTGAAAGAACTCGCCGAGCGGGCGGAGATCCAGCTCAACACGCACACGATGGACGGCAAGATGGACCCGATGACGCGGCTGCACCATGTCATCCCGATTGCCAAGTACATGAACGGTCCCGCTGAGGCACCGGCTGTGAAACCCGAACCGGCACCCGAGTCAAGTCGGAAGGTACTCGCGGAACTCCGCAAAGGGACCTCAATGCGCGTGGGTTCCGTGAACGGCATGTGGCTCGGCGGCACCGTCGAGGTCGAAGGGACCAAGTACACCGGATGGGTCAACAGGGGCGAGGTCTCGGTCCGATCGCGAGCGAATCAGGCACCACAATCTCGGCCAGCGGGACCTGACGAGGGAAATGGACAGCCAGCAATCACGCACGCTGACAAGCCAAGCACCCAAGCGAGCACTGGCGCGACGCCTCGACTGGATTTTGTCCGCCGGATTAGCGGCCCGGTCTGGAATCGACAAGACCGCAACGAATGGCTCGGATCCCATCGCGATGCTCGGCTCGTCGCCGACGATAAGGCTGGGTTCAAGGAGTACGTCTATGGGGAAGGCAAATTGGCGACCACCCACGTGACCTTTCTTGACGACAGGATGAACTTCTGGGAGACCGTCGTCATCCAAAGGAGCAAACAGCAAGCCGAACAGGAGGTGCAACGGTTCGTCGATAAGCTCGGGGATCACGAAACCGATGTGCCAACCTCTGATATGCCCAACAACGAAGGATCGGAGATCGTCCTCTTCCGCTTGTGGCGCGTGAAGGAGGCAGGCGGCCACTATGTGGTGCGATGCGCCGTGCGGATGCGCGAGGCCGTCGATGGAACGCCAATTCCATTTTTCCAGCAGACAGTGATCGACTTTGGTGCGCTGGAGGCCAGAATTGGCAGGCGAGCAGATGACCCACCGAGAACTAGCGTATCGACGACTCACCCGAGCGGCAAAACAGTTAGGTTGGACCTTGGGAATAGTGTGGCCATAGATCTGGTGCGGATTGAACCCGGGACGTTCCTCATGGGGTCGCCGCTTGACGAGAAGGATCGTAGGCACGGTGAGACCCAGCACAAGGTTGTCATCACCCGCGCGTTCCACATTGGCATTACCGAGGTGACGCAATCGCAGTGGCAAGCGTGCATGGGAACGAGTGTGGCCCAGCAGCGCGACAAGATTGTGTCGCAGTATGCTGCAGCTACTGCTGTGCCAAGTCGGTGGCCGCTGATCGGTGAAGGTCCCGACTATCCGATGTACTTTGTTTCGTGGGACGAGGCCACCGAGTTCTGTCGCAAGCTCTCCGAGCGAACGAAGAGAACGGTTCGGCTGCCGACTGAGGCGGAATGGGAATATGCCTGCCGAGCAGGAACGACCAGCTCTTACGGCGGAATGGGAAAGCTCGACGAAATCGGCTGGTACATTGGGAACAGCGACAAAAAAGTACATCCCGTGGCGCGGAAGCAGCCCAATGCGTGGGGCTTGTACGACATGCACGGGAACGCAAACGAATGGTGCAGCGACTGGTACGGTGTGCCCTGCAGGCGAGACAACTGACCAGACGGGACCCGCGACGGGTTCTTACCGTGTCCTGCGCGGTGGCTCGTGGTTCAACAGCCCCGTGGTCTGCCGCGCCGCCTTCCGCTACTTTACCTCGCCCGGCTATCGGGACAATAACATCGGCTTCCGTATTGTCGTGGACCCATAGCCACTTGCGTTCTGCTCTCTTGCTCTTGGTCCACATCCACGATCGCCAGCGAAGGAGTGCAGGGGACGTGGTGGTATCTGCATTCGTGTCGAACACTACTTGATACTACGGGGAGCAGTATTTGTTGGACACTGTCAATGCGATAAGAACGTACGGCAGCCGGATCGCGATGAACAAGATGTCCAACGTTTACCGCTCCCATTAGTATGTAAAGAAAGCTCCAGCCGGTTCCGGTGTGGCTCCCCGGCCGCAGCACAGCCGGGGAGCCATTACAGCCCCAGCCCGCAGGAACAGCGGGCTCAGGGCTCGTCGTCTGAATCCGCCGCCGCCCGATACTTGAGCTGCTTGACGCGGCACTGGGCCGCGTCCACGTCATCGCGGACGCCGAGCAGCACGGGCTGGTAGAGGCTCCCGCCCCTGTAAGCGTAGAGGAAGCGCACCTCCACGATCTGACCGGCGGCCGGAATCGCCATCTTCGGCGGGACCGTCACATTGCCAACGCCAACGCGGCGGCCGTTGTCGATCAACTCAATCGCCACCGATCGCCTGGTGCCGTTTGGTCCCGCCACGATGCACGACGCAGTGGCGGTGAACTTCAGCTTGCGCTGGTCGCCGCCGCTGGCCGGGCGGCCGGGGGAGTATGGGGCCTCGATCCTCTTGAAGACAATGCCCTCGCGGTTCTGCCGCCGGAGGTCGGCCAGCATGGCGCGCTTGTCGGGCGTCTTCGTGGCCGTGCGGATGAAGCGGATGGGTTGATCGGAGCCGATTAGCGGCATCGTGTAGAGCGCGTCGAGGCGCTTGCGGTACGGCTGCGGGCGCAGGTCCACGCACGCCCTCTGCAGCATGTCGAAGGCGACGAACGTGTCGGCGATGCACTCGCCGTCGATCAGCCATTGCATCGACGAAATGGCGAGCGCGCAGGCGACGATGGGGTTCGGCAGAGCGATGGCCAGGCCGTTGCGGTTGATCCCGATCACTTCATCACCGGCCCGGCGGATCAGCACGCGCTTGCCGTCGAACTTCTCCTGCGTGAGCCAAGCCGGGTCGGCGATCAGCTTCTCGGCCTCGCCCTCGTCAATAGGGTTGAGCAGCTGCGGGAGAATGCCTGTAGACCGTTCCTCCTGCGGGGTGTTCTGGTACGGAGTGCCGTCTGTGCCGGGCGTATACCCCTTGGCCATTTTCTCCTTCACCAGCTTATCGAAGGTCTTCTTCGCCGTGGCGAAATCCACAGGGGCGGCCGTCTTCGTGCCGGTCTGGAGCGTGGAGCCCCTCCGGCCGAACGCGAAGTTGACGATGAACCCATTCCCCTGCGGCTCGATGTGCCGCGCTGTAAACCTTGTCACTGGAATTGTCCTTGTAGTAGAGCGTCACGCGATCCGGTTGTGTCTGCGTTGTCATGGAACATCCTTTCCGCCCGAGTCAGTCGGTCCACCTGATGGTAACCGACCAGCCCTGGGCAGTGAAAAACGAATTGAGCACCCTCTCGGCCTGCTGGCGCGCCCGCTCGATGAAGCGCGGCTCGGCGGCGGCGCGGGCGATTACCGCCTGGGCATCTGCACATCGAACAGGCCCGTCATGCTGGCCGGGTAGTCGGCCTCGTTGTAGAGCGATCCCAGTCGCTCGCGGGCGGCGGCTTTGAGGGTGACGAACTGCTGGTCGAGCTGCTCGACGGCAGACGCCAGTTCCGCCTTGAACTCGTGCAGGTTCCGGTCGAAGTCTTCGATGTCGCCCTGTTTGACGAGCCGAATGCCCGGTTCGGGATAGGGGAGGCTCATGTTCCGCCAATAGCTCTGGATTTTGTGCCGCACGGCGGAGACGGCGGCGAACTTCTTGTCGCGCGTGTCCAGCAGCTTCTTTTCGGCGCTGAGGAACTGGCCCTCGGCCCCGAACGGCTCAGCCGCCTGGGCACGCTGCTCGGCGCTGAGGGTCTTCCGCACTCCGAACCAGGTGAATGAGACGCGGGCGGCGGCGAAGTTCGTGCGCAGCCGCTGGGAAGCGGAAACCGACGACGAGCGTCGGGTGGTGGGACGATCTATGGTCATGGTCATTGGCTCTCCTTGTGAAAACGAAAGAACCCTCGAAGGCGTAACTGCCTGCGAGGGCGCGGTTGACGGAAACACACAACTTGATGCTCGCGCAGGCAGGCAGGCAGGCGCGGGACTCTATCGACGTAGCGTTGGCGTGATTACGATGGCGGCATGCCCGCAACCAAGCGAATCATTCCGCCCTTTCGTCCCATCTATCCAACGCCCGCAGCCTTGATCACCGCCGTCGATGAGCATGGCAGACCGAACATCATCACCCTCGGCGAGTTCTACTGCCTGAGCATCGCCGAGCCGGTGATCATCGGCATCTCGATCGCCAAGGCCCGCTATACCCATGGCCTGATCACGCGGGCGGGCGAGTTTACGGTGAATCTGCCCACCACGAAGATCTTGCAGCAGGTTGACCGCTGCGGCACGACCTCCGGGCGGCAGATCGACAAGTTCGAGGCGTTCGGACTCACGCCGCTGCCCGCGACGAAGATCAAAGCCCCGCTCATCGCCGAGTGCCCGCTGAACCTGGAGTGCAGGCTGCTGGGGATCGAGGAAATCGGCGATCACGACATGTTCAAGGGGCAGGTGCTGGCGCAGCACATGGATGAGGCCGTGCTCGACGCGTCCGGCCATATCTGCGTCGAGAAGCTCGATCCGGTCTGCTACATCATGGGCGAGTATTGGTCGGCCGGGGCAAAACTCGGGCACCACGGGTTCACATCCCACCACGATAAGCGACAAGGCAACTCATAGGATTCTCCACTGCCTCTCGCTCTTGGCAGCAGCGTGCGGATCACTTCCCATGCGCTGCGGCGTTCCCGTCCTTTTCTTCTGCATCGAAACGTGCGGTTGCCCGTCGCGTATACTGATAGCCATGGCACTGAGCCGACGCGACTTCATCAAAGCAGCCACTGCGGCAGCCACTGCGGCAGCCGCTGCGCATGCGATCTCCGCAGCCGCCGCGCAGACCGATGCCAAAGACGGGCTGCCCACGCGCGTGCTGGGCAAGACCGGCGCGGCGGTCACGATTCTGGGCTTGGGCTGCTCCTGGATCGCCAAGAACGCGGCCAACCAGCCGATGCCCGAGGCCCACACCCGCGCCATCATCGACGCAGCGCTGGAGGGCGGCATTCGATATTTTGATACTGCGCCCAATTACGTGCTGTCGGAGGAACGTCTCGGCCCGGCCCTCGCGCCGGTGCGCGATCAGGTGTTCATCGCGACGAAGCTCGACCACGGCGACGCGGCCTCAGCGGAGGAGGACCTGGCCCGCAGCCTCAAGCTGCTTCGCACTGACCATGTGGATTTGCTGCTCCTGCACGGGCTGGGGCTGCCCGAGTTTGCCGATCTCGATGGGCTGCAGCGCAAGGCTGGCGCGCTGACCGTTCTGCGCCGGGCCAGGGACAAGGGCTTGGCGCGATTCATCGGCTTCAGCTCGCATCCGAAGGATCTGGCCACGCAGCGGCAGTTCGCGGTGGCGACCGGCATGGACGTGATCATGCCGTGGGTCAATCCTATCGCTCGTGGCGAGTTCAACGCCGAGGAACTACTGATCGAACCCGCACGTCAGCAGAAGATCGGCGCGATCGCGATGAAGGTACTGGGCGGCGACGGGCAGTTGGCCGACGACTACAACCTCGCCTTTCGCTACGCCCTGAGCGTGCCGGGCGTGCAGTGCGCCCTGATCGGGGCAGGCACGCCGCAGCAGGTAAAGCGGGCGGTGCAGGCAGCGCGGGAGTTCCGGCCGCTGAGCGACGCCGAGATGAAACAGGCCATCGAGGCCGGGCGCAAGCTGTACGAATCGAAGTCGAAGAAGTCTGCGCTCCTGCACCGGCACCGCGATGCGGATCTCGCCGATTCGGCGCTGGTTTGATCGTGAAGGGAGTGACGCAGGTGCAAGAGAAATGGCCTCGGCCACCAGAAACGATGCAACTCATGTGGGATCAGGCGCTTGGGGGCAAGCGAGGCACGAGGAGGCCATTTTCGAGGGGTATCCCCAACCGCCTGGCACCTCGGAACGTCTGGGAATGCGTCCTGTGGCCCGCAATGGGCCTTCTGGAGGTACGTTCGGCGGCCACCCCCACGCCCCAGGATGCTCAAAAAACGGATTTTGGAGTTGCCGCAGATGCCAACGTACGCAGGGCGCACTCATTCCTCGTTGGTGCCGAACATGGAGAAGAACGCGACGCCGAAATCGTTGCAGGCGGTAATGAGCAGCGGGTCGAGGTAGTGGCCCATCCCGAAGTACAGGCTGATGATGATGGGGCGCTCGGCGTTCTCGATGGCGTCCCAGACGGGGGCGGGCGGCTCGATGCGGCAACTCGCGGTTGCGGCAGCCACGGCGGCCCGCGACTTCCGGGCACTCGCAGGCGATGTACAGGCTGAGGGCGATGGCCTTCCCCTCGCGGGTCCAGGTCATGACCCCGCCGGTCTGCCCCGCCCACGACCAGTGCAGGTCGATCGCCCGAAACTCCGGGACCGCGATGCGGGCCTGGAATTTCCGGTGGGTGTCGCTCGCCTTCAGCAGGTCCTGGTGTATCTGGCGGCAGAGCTTTCCGGTTTCCGGCAGCTTCAACACCTCCGGGCGCTTGATGCCCTTCAATGCCGACCATCGCCCGAGATAGAACGCCAGCTCGCGCACGATCAACATGGCCGCATGGTAACGTGCGCCCACGATCAATTCGCCGACGCCCGCGCCACGCGGCGCACCGTTGGCGCAGGCATCGCCGTCCCGCGCGTGTAGATGCCGGGACGGCTGGCATCGAGGCACCGCCCGCTGGCCCACGTCCGCAGTCGCTCCACGGATTCAGACGCAGTGACCGCGACGGGCACGACGTTCTTCGCGGCCTCCCTGAGTGAGATGTCCAGCAGCGCCGACAATCGACAGCAGCTCTGGATTTCCGCACCGGTCCAATCCCGGTCCTCGGGCCGTGCGCTCTTCGGGTCGATGCCGTAGCGGGCCAGGTGGATCGGCCAGATCATCGTTTTCTCAGCCGTGCTGGGGAGATCAATGAAGAACACGCCGTCAAAGCGCTCCGCACGTGACAGCTCGGGCGGCAGGTGCTCGATGCGGTTTGCCGTCATCACCACGAAGACATCGCTGGTGTGATCGGAGAGCCACGTCAGCACGTTGCCGAAGAGCCGGGCGCTGACGCCGCTGTCGGTCTGTCCCGATGAGGCAGCGCCGGAGAGGGCTTTGTCGGCTTCGTCAATGAACACCACGCACGGTGCCATGGCGTCAATGATCCGCAATGCCTGACGCGTTCGCTCCTCCGTGAGTCCCACCAGCGAACCCATGAGGCTGCCGATGTCGAGGACAAGCGTGGGGCGGCCAGTTTCGTTGCCCAATGCGCGGCACAGCGCGGATTTTCCGCAGCCCGGCGGCGACAATAACAGGATGCCTCGTGCCCGCGCCGTGCTGCGCTGTTTGCCTGCGCCGATGGCTCGTGTGCAAAAGTGCCTCACGGCATCGAGCCCGCCCAGGTCGGCGAAGGTCTCGCTGCCCCGGTGCAGCGTGAGCAGGTTCGATTTCTTCAGCGCCTGAGTCTTCAGATCCCAGACGTTCTGCGGCGTGAGTTTTCCATCGCGAACCAGCGACAAACTGAAAGCGCCCTCTGCCTCAAACCGGGTCAACCCGGCGGCGGCGTCGATCAACTTCGCCAGGTCTTCGCCTTTGGGCATCTCATCTTTCTCGGTAGCGATGCCCTTGGCGATCTGCTCAAGCTGGGCGCGGTCGGGGAGATCGTGTTCGAGGACGACGAACATCTTCTCCAACTCCACGGGGATCTGCACGATGGGACTGAGCACCAGGACGAACGTGCGGTTGGCCTTGCCCTGCTGGATCTGGTGGGCGAGGGCCTGCACGATCTCGGTGCTCTGCATGAAGCGGTAGAAGTCGGGCAGCACGAGAAGCGCCGACGAGTCGGGCTTGGCCAGGCTGTTGATGCTGCGGATCGCGGCGAGGGGATCGGTGGTGCCGGGCGTGGCCTGCCCGCCGTTCTGCAGGCCGCGCTCGATGTCCCAGACGGCCAGCGACCATTTGCGGTTGCGGCACATGCGGGCGATCTCCACGAGCGCGTCGGCGTGCTCGTGGGACTGAATCCAGATTCCGATGAACGCGGCGGCGATGTATTCGCCCAGACGCTGTGAAAGTGACATAGGACCTCCTCGTAAGTCGAAGTCGATGGTGCTGACCATCGGAAACGGAGAAACGATGTGACGAAGCAGTACGCACAGCAGGAATGCGGCTCGACTCAGGCGATCAGCGTTACAGTCACACTTCCCCAGGACGCCGCGCATGCCCTGACATGCTTGCTGAGGGCTGCTGTGGCGGCAGCCGTCCAGGACACGTTCGCCGGACGCCAACCAACAACGGAGCGACCAGCATCGGAGCCCGAAGACGGGCCAAGCATGAGTCGGCGGCGAGAGCCTCAGACCCAGCCGCTCCTTCTCACGATTCGGCAGGTTGCCAGCCTGCTCGGGGTCTGTGACAAGACCGTGTATCTACGGGCACGCAGCGGTGAATTGCCCACGCCGGTGAGGATCGGGACTGCGCCACGCTGGAGCTATGAGGCTCTTCGTGTCTGGATCGCGGCTGGGTGCCCGCGCCGAGGGGAATGACGGGCGAGTGCTTGCCGACCTTCCAATCACCGGCTAACCGCCGCCTGAAGGCGATCGAAGTCGGGAAACTTGGCGATCTCGCCCTCAACGCCATCGCCCACCAGATCTTTGAGCTGCCCAAGCTGCGCCGCGATCACCTCGTTCCAGTCACCGACTTGGCTCGCCAGCGCCGCGACGTCGCGCTTCTGCCAGTAGTCGCCCTCGTCCACCACCTCGGCGAGGATGCCCAGCTCGCGGGCACGGTCGAGCATTCGCACCACCGACAGATGACAGCGTACGAAGTTGGCCACGCCGCCGCAGTCGGGGTTGCTGGCGTATTGCGTCTTGCAGAACGATCCCCAGCACCAGCCGCTCAGCCCGGTATTCAGCCGCATGGATGGCGTCGTGCCGTGCTGGATGATGATGACGGCCGGGTAGCGGCACAGGCCGAAATTGGCTTGCTCGCAGCCGTCGCCGGGCTGGGTCTCGAAGGCGATGACGTGACGGGGCCGCACATCGTAGTGGTATGGCCCGCGCACGACTGACTCCCGCGCCTGGATCAGCCGCCAGCGATGCGGATCGTCGCGCGGCCGTTTGTCGAAGTTGCAGGCGTCGCCGGTCAACTCGACCAACGGCCCGACCTGTTGGAATGGCAAGTCCAGCGCCCGCTGGCGAAGCTGCTCGACCAGTTGCCGGGCGGCGGCCGGAGTGCAAGCGCCGGATCTCAAGCGATAGTGAATCGTCAATCCCATTGGTGAACTCCCGGTGTAGTGAGGACCCCCACGTGACGAGCTGTGTGACGGCAAAACCTTGTGCGTGTCGCCGTGATTCAGCATCGACCGCTCGAATTGCTATGATGCGGCCATGCCCAGCACGCACAACGGTGTCGATCTGGCTTGGTCACTCGTTCAGACAATTGAGTGGTCCCATATCGGACGGACCATCGGCAACTGCCACGCGACATTCATCGGGTTGATCGTGCATGCGTGGCTCGCTGGGGGTGAGAATCGCACGGTGCTCGAATCGCCTCCGGGCGTATCCCGTCCCGGCGGGCGCATACACCCGGACATTATCCTGGTGGAGGGCGATAGCGCGATGGGTGTAGTCGAGGTCGAAGGAACCAAGTGTGGTCGTGTGATCGAGAAATTCACGGAGTACAGCGTCTGGAAGTCGCTCGGCTTCGGATTGTTTCTGGCCTATCCGACCGCGCCGCGCGGGCATGGTGATAGTCGCACATTCTGTCTCTGGAATGACACGGCCCGATGCGATGAGAGCGAACTGGCGGAGGCAGCGCGTGTCGCGTCAGGCAGTGTCCCGTTTCCTCTGCTGCTGATCTTCGTGCAGAAAGCGTACAAGCCCGGCGCTCTGCCACCGGATCTGTATCTCACCAGCGAAGCCGACTACTATCGCGGACGCGCCGCGGCCGTTCACGCCGTTGTCGCTGAGCGCGGCCAACTCGGCCCATCGAAGATGCTATGGGAAGCCTCTGGCGATCTGAACACGCGACAGTCTTGAGGGGGCCGATCAGGCCGTGACTGACACCACGGACTTCAAGTCGGCGGCGAGCCCGACCAGCGTCTCGGCGGCGGCTTCGTCTCTGCAGATGAACAGCACGTCGAGGCTGTCGCCGATGGGCGTGATGCTGGCGGCCTTCTGGCTCAGCGCGGCTTCGAGTTGTGCGATCTACTGCGCTGTGGTGTTGGCTGCAACGGTAACGAGCACTTCCACCGGCGCGTCGGCCTCTTCGGCCCACGGGATGCTGATGATCGTCACGTTGTTCAGCCGGTTGGCATCGGCAGCCGCGTTGTCGTAATCGCTGTACAGGCCGCCGATGGTCTCATTGGCATCGTAGTCGCACAGCAGATAGCGGCACGGCGGCCGGATGCCCAGCGCCTCACGCACGTGCCCGATCTCCTGATCCAGGGCCGAGAGCGCCGAAGTGATGTCCGGGGCAGGGAGATCGGGCGATCCGCCACCGCACACGGCGAGCAGATGCTCGTACAGAATACGGTACTCGGGCGAGGCTCCAGCGTCGGGCACCAGCCGCTGATTGTGGGCGTCCACGATCTGCCGCGTGGTGGGAACGTGGGTCTGAAGGATTTCCCGGAAGCCCCCGCTGGTCTGGCGCATGTCGATGACCGTCGTGCCGATCTCGCGGGCGTCCTCGTCGAACTGCCGCGCACCCATCTTCGGAACGGACCTGGCGATGTTCTCGCCGAAGCCCTTGTGGATGATCTGCTGCTGAACAGTCGTGTCGCAGTGCGGGGCGGCGCTGCCCACCCAGTCCTGGCGCACCTGGTCGCTGGACAACTCTGCAATATCTCGATGATTCGGCCAGCGACCGTGCCGGTGAACAGGCGGCTGGCTTTGGTCAGAAGGCGTGGATTGACCCGCGCCCGGATTGTGCTGGTCATGTGTGATCTCCCATGAAGAAGGTGAAGAAGCCGTGGCTGCCCCGACACAATGTTCGGGTGTGCAGCATCAGACCGGCTGCGCCTGTCGTGGAATGACGGCCAGCTTCGCTTCGCCCCAGTCGATGCCATAGCCCAGCACGTGCTGGCAGGCATCGCGGGCGTCATCCCACTGCTGGCTTGTGCCGTCACTGGCCACACGGAATAAGTCGCAGCCGAGGTGGTGGTTGAGGATGATCAGGCAGCCCTGCACACACAGGTCATAGGGGCGGTAGTTGGTCTTGCAGAATCCACCCCACCAGCCGTGCTGCCCGTCGTCTCCGATGTAGCGACGTTTGCGGACACGTTCCACGCAGAAAGTCTCGTACGAGCCATCGCCGTTCGGGCCAAGCACGCGGGCGGTGGCGCCCCACCTGGATCGTGAGCTTGATCGAGCCGTCAGCCAGGGTCTGCTCGGTCATGGTATGGCCGGACCTGCGGCACTCGATCCGGCTCTTCTCGACGGCATAAGCCTGAAGCAGCTTGTCCAGCTCCTTCTGGTCACCCCAATTGCCCGCGAAATTGTCGTATCTTACCTCGCCGGTCGCGGGCTCGATGACGGCCGGGTAGTGCCAGCCGGGGAACTGCACGATCAGGCCGGTGGCGCTGCCCGAGAAGAGCTGCGCCGTGCCCTGCGTCGGTTGACTCAGCCCCAGCCGCACGCAGGCGGCGGCGAGGGCGACGGGATCACGGATTTTCGCTGCGATCGTCACAACATGCGACATCGGCGTTTCTCCTTTCATGAATGGGATGGTGATGAGCGGCGGCGCACTGCCTCCGCCATCCGTTACAATGCCGGGGATGACCGAAAGTGCCGCAGCCGTGCAGCAGCTTCAGCAGATGCTCCGCGCCTGTCGCCTGTGTCCGCGTCAATGTGGCGTGGATCGGACGGCCGGGCAGACAGGTGCGTGCGGTGTCGGCAGCGTGCCCCTCGTCGCCTCCTCTGGCCCGCACTTCGGCGAGGAAGCGGTGCTGGTGGGGAATGGCGGCAGCGGCACGATATTCTTCTCCGGCTGCAACCTCCATTGCGTCTTCTGCCAGAACCACGACATCAGCCAGCAGGTGGGCGGCCAGCCGATGCAGGCAGGCGAACTGGCCGATCTCATGCTCCAGCTTCAGCGCCGCGGCTGCGTGAACATCAACTTCGTCACACCCACGCACGTCGCCCACGCGGTAGCCGAAGTTATTCCATTGGCGTGCGGTCGGGGCCTGGTGGTGCCGGTGGTGTACAACTGCGGCGGGTACGAGCCGGTCGAGGTGTTGAAACTGCTGGACGGGCTGATCGCGATCTACATGCCCGACTTCAAGTACGCCGATGCGGCCGCCGGGATGAAATACTCCGACGTGACTGACTATCCGGCCATTGCCGAAGCGGCGCTGGCCGAGATGTACCGGCAGGTCGGGCCGCTGAAGGTGAACGATCGCGGCGTTGCGGTCGGTGGAGTGCTGGTGCGGCATCTGGTCATGCCCGGTGATCTGGCCAATGGGCGCGGCGTGGTCGACGCCGTGGCGCGGGCCGCACCCGGCACGGCCATCAACATCATGGCGCAGTACCGCCCAGCGCACCTGGCCGGGCGCTTCCCCGAGTTGTGCGTCTCCCCGGATCGCCGGGAAATCCGGTCACTTCGCAGATACGCGGTGGAGCGGGAACTTCGCGACATCAGCGGCTGAGGACCACTTCGGATATGGCCTACTGCTCGGCAGTGAGCGGCGGATTGTGTGGTGTAGCCCCCAGGCGTACTTGTGGTTGCCGCCATGGCGCAGCAGGCGCGTGAGGCGGTCGATCCAGTGCAGCGCCCACTCACGCAGGTCGGCGCTGGGCTCGTCGGCACCGGCGGCGATGAGTTGCTGGGCCGCGTAACGCCAGCCCTTCTCTCGACTGCGCAGCTTCTGGATCGCGCAATCCGACAGGACCGATCCATCCGGCAGCAGACGAAGGCGTCGGGGCGTGGCCCGGCCGAGATACACGGCATTGTGGGCCTGGTAGATCGTGCCGATGTGGCCGGGGAAGACGATTTGACCATCAGCCGCCCGCCGGGGTTCGGGATCGGCGAACGAGACGACGCCCACGATGCCCTCGCGGCGCAGCAGATAGAAGCAGCGGCCGAGGAACCACGTCTCGCCGTTGGCGGGCACTTCATCCAGCAGCACGAACCGGCCCAGTTCCACGCACAACAGGATCGGCGCGGCGAACACGGTTGTGAGCACGGCGTTGTTGCAGGGGTGCGAAAAGACGGCCACGCCTTGCAGTTGCTGGCCCCGGTACAAGCCGAAGCGGAAACGGGCAGCGGGGTAGGTGCCGGAGTAGTGATGCTCTCCGACGAACGCTTTGGCGGTGCGGTCGTCGGGGATAGCAGCGACATCGTAGTATCGCGTCTGGATTACCTCGCCAGCGGAACGGAACACGTTCTGACGCTGCCGCCAGCGCTGGACTATGTGTGCGATCATGAATCGCCTCCTTGGGGTTTGTCAGTGAAGTGCTGGCGGAGACGGTTGCTCCGACGATCGCCTCCGGCTACACCTGCTCGACGTGATCCCCGCCATCACTGTCATCACGCCCACGCTCTGCCGTCTGATGCAGGTTGATGTGCCAGCGGTGTGCATGGCCTCCGCACTGCCCGAGGTCCTCGAACTGGCCGCCGGACTGCTTGGCTCTCGCCCCCTGCGCAAGTGCCTCATCTACTGCCCCGACGCAATCGGGCTGCAACTTTGTGATGATTTCGCCTCGTTTTTTGCGTCAGTGCAGCGTGTTGCACCACTTGGTATCACGCTCCGCTCGATGCTGCCGCCCAAGACGCCGGTCTGCTTCGCTTCGATGTTCACCGGCGCTGAGCCTGCCGCGCATGGCATCACAGCCTACGCCAAGCCCGTCCTGAGCTGCGATACGCTGTTCGACGCCATGCTGCGGGCGGGCAAGTCCATCGCGATCGTCGCGGTGGCTGACAGCAGCATCGACCGGATCTTCCGCAACCGCGCGATGGACTACTACTCCGAGCCGTACGACCCGCAGGTCACCGATCGGGCGCTGCAGCTCATCGGGACGGGCCAACACGACCTGCTGGTTGTCTATCACCAGGAATACGACGATTCGCTGCACGCCAGCGGCCCGCGCAGCGAGGCGTCCATCCGCGCCATGCACAATCACATCCGCAGTTTCGAGCTGCTGACCACAGCCTTTCACGAAGCCCACGGCGAGCATGACCGGGCGGTCTTCTTCTGCCCCGATCACGGTGGCCATGCGACGCCCGATGGCCGGGGCACGCATGGTGAAGACATCCCCGAAGACATGCTGGTGCGGCACTTCTTCGGGATGGCGGCTGGCTCAAGCTCACAGGCAGCTCAGTCGTCTTGAGAGCGGCATGGAGCATCCGCCGCCAGCGCTGGACCAGCAGCAGATTCTGCATCACCACCTCGTGAGCCAATGGGTAGCAGCCTTGCTGCTCAGGCGCAGCAGCCGTATTTTGATGGCACTCATCGGTTCGTCGTGTGGACGCGGAGACATTGGACATGGCCAGACAGAAGACTTTGACTCGTCGCACGCTCATGAAAGGCGCGGTGGCCGCCGGAGCCGCCAGCAGCCTGCACTCGCTTTCGACGGCGGGCGAGGCCGTGGCCAAAGCCCCAGCGGCCCGCCCGCAGGTGGCGGCCACCTGCCATGAGGCCGGGTTTCACTCAACCACCACGTACAACGTCACCAGCACCGGCAGGACCTCGTCCAACCTCACGCAGGAGTACGAAGATCTCATCGGCGCGCACGCGAATCTCTGGAAGGCGATGACCCAGACGCCGCTGCCGCATTGTCCCGTTATCACCATGGGCTGGGACGTTACGCCGCGCTGCGAGCACCAGATCCCCTGGCCGTTCGCCAAGCCAAACTATCCTTACTGCCCGGTGATTGTGGGCAACACGCCCGAGCAGTTTGGCCGCCTGTGCAACATGGCCGCCGATGCCGTCGCCGCCGACCCGAAGCGTCCGTTCGCCGTCTTCGTCAACGCGTGGAACGAATGGACGGAAGGCTCCTATCTGCTGCCCGAAGAGAAGCACGGCACGGCGTATCTCAAGGCACTGGCTCGGGCGTTTCCCACACATGCCTAATCGTCGGCGTATCGCAATGGCAAGGTGGTCACGCGGCTCAGCCACGGCAGCCGCTGGGCTGCACCTCGTAGACTTTGTCGCGTACTTCTTCATCCTGCGGCCAGCCCGTGAAGCCGGGCAAGTCCTGCACGTGCATGATCTCCTCAATCGCGGTCATGGCATTCCGCAGGGCGCTGGCGATCAGGGGCCTTCGCCCACTGCTCGGGGCTGATGCAGCGCCGGTGCAGCCGATTCACCTGCTCGTCAATGGCGGCAAGGGAGCGATTGACTGCACGCAATTGGCTGCGGCGGCGATGGTGACGCCTGAGCGGCACCAGGTTGTTGCCGAGGGAAGCCAGTTCACAGGGTGACAATTGCGAAATCGGAACGATAGACACGATGCTCTTTCTGGCGCTCCGCCCCCTCCGTGGGACTACGGCGCACGATGCGGCCGCCCCAAGGCCGGGGACGGCCCTGTGGTCAGACAAGGCCGCCCCCGCACAGTGCGAGAGCGGGTGAGATGCTGGATATTCGTCCGGCCGCGCGATCACACAGCCAGGGTTCATACCTACTCGCTGTGGTGGACGCCCGGGGAGTACGTGTTCTACATCGACGGCAAGGAGACGTGGCGGACGAAGGCGGGAGGTGTGTGCCAGGTGCCGCTGTACATCAAGCTCAGCGACGAGATCGGCAAGTGGGCCGGTGACATCCGCATGGCCAGGCTGCCGGACGAGGTGCTGGTGGATTACGTGCGGGTGTACGATCTGGTGGAGCCATAGACTGGGGCAATGCGGTGTCGCGTGCGTGATGATGTGCATGGAATCCTCATGCCGCGTCCGGTGCCGGTGCTGCGGAGCCAGCTTGTGACGCTGCAACCGCTGGACCCGGCACGCGATGCGACGGATTACCACCAAATGAACCTGGAGCCGGACATGCACCTCTGGACGGGCAACGCCGTATTCGGCGCGGTGGATGAAGCCAGGGCCGAACTGGAGCGGTTCGCGGCGATGCCGGACGTGACGATGTGGGCCATCATCGAGAACGCGACGCAGCGCCTGGTTGGGCGGTTCTTTATCTGCATGGAGGACCGTGACGGCCTGCGAGTGGCGGGCGAGGGAAACCGCGTGGCCAAGCTGTGCTGGCGCAAGGGGCACAATCGCGAGACCAGGCGGCTTGTGTACGAGTATGTCTTCGACGTGCTGCGGGCCGACTGCATCGAGACAGAGTGCTGGACCGACAACGTCAATTCGAGGCTCTCGATTCTCGCCCACGGCTTCGCGTTGACTGGTGCAGTGCCGGAGTGGAACGCGAAACACGGCCGGATGATGGGCAAGTCGAGATTCCGCCTGACCCGCCAGCAGTGGCAGTCCGCCGGTCATTGATGAGCCAGTGCGTGCAGTGGCAATCGTGTCGGTCTGCCCGCCACGTTCCCCAGTGCCGAGCAAGTGGAACACCCACGTCGCGACGGCGTCCAAATCGTCAACCCATGCTCTGGAGGCTTCAATGCACCGTATCCTCTGTGCCATCCTTGTCCCGATCCTCTTGACGACCACGACCTGCATCGCCGCCGAGCTGGCTTCCGGGCTCTATGCTATGAAGTATGAGGGTCCCGGCGAGGCGGTCGCGCGGGCCGATGCGGATGGCCAGATCGTCCTTGGGCAGCGGCTGTCCCCGCAACTGCGCAATGCGGCGGTCGTCTCGCTGAGCAACGACAACTCGCAGTTCCAGGTGTCGCTGGTGGCTGGCCCCATCGCCGAAGGGACAGACCGGCAGCGACTGGCCATCGTTGTCGCAGGGCGGTGCATGCCAGTGGCGAGCCATCGCGATCGTGGCGCGGATGGGTCAATCGCGGTTCAGGCAAGCGTCCTGGGCCAGGAGGCAGCCGAGAAGATCGCGGCCGAACTGGGCGTCAAGCCTCGCCTGCGGACGCATCCGGGACACCAGCTCCTCGTGAGCTTCAAGCCGCAGAGGCCGAAGTATCGGGTCGGCGAGCCGGTCACGCTCACCATGACGATCAGGAACGTCGGCAAGACCACGGTGCGATTCTACGATGGCGGCTCGCAGCGCGGGCCGCGCAACAACCAATTCGGCTTCACCGCCTTTGGCAGCTACGGCTTCGGCAAGCCCGTGCCCGACACCGGCGATCCCACCAACTTCGGCGGGATGATGGGGCTGAAGACGCTGGGGCCGAGCGATGTGTTTGTGAAGGACGCGAATCTCAGCGACTGGTTCAAGTTCAACAGCGCCGACTCCTATCAGGTGACCGGCATGTATCACCTGACGCTGCTGGACGAGAACAGCCGCGATGCGCTATGGGATGACTTTGCCGTGGGGCGCTGTGTCGTGTGGGTGGTCGCGGATGCGACGGGCAAGTGACGGCAGCGTCCATCATGATGAGCTGCTGCTTGGCGGCGGAGCCGAGTCGGACTGCTCATCGCCGCCCAAATTGTCCTGCACGTCATGCCACAGCCGCCGGTGCGCCTCGCCAACGGCGGTGATGCACACCATCGTGAGCATTTCCGTCCGGCGGTGGATGCGCAGCGCTCTCTTGAGCGGAACACCGGAGTCGAGCACCTTGTGGTGAATCGCCGTCAGCTCTTCCAGCAGGTGCGCCAGGAGATCGGGTTCGGTCTGCTCCAAATCCTCCAGCGCCCGGTCCAGACCTCGGCGCTGAATTTCGGTGAGGGTTTCGAGAATGAGCTTGGCGGTGACGAGTTGGTCGGAAGCCATGCGCATCACCTCCAATCAGTTTGCAGGAGTGCCTTGGAACTGCTCCCAGGAGGCGCTGGTACTTGCGCCGCAGCTGCGACACCCGCCCCTCGGAAAGGCCGAACCGATCGGCGACGCTCGTGGTGCCCTCGTTACTGGCCAGTCGGCCGATGATCCTGCGGTCCCGATGATTGAACCGCCTGAGCCATTCGTCGAAATCCAGCCGGAAGCTCGCCACATCGGCGGGCGAGAATCGCTTGTTCTCGACCACGAGTTCCTCCCAGCGCAATAATACCCGCGCCGCTGAGGCAACCGGCGGACGGTGAACTTCCGTTTCTTCTGCGCCAGCGGGCTCATCGCGTCGGTGCTGTTCTGGCTCCCGCCGACGTGACGACCCTCGACGACATGCCGCACTGCGAAATCCGCCAGCGATGACGTGAACGCCTGGCCCAGTTTCCCCTGGGCGGCCAGATGGGCGTAGCTCACGCAGGCGGCGGCGATGGTTTCGGTGATGGCTTCTTCTTTCTGATCGGGCGGCTGCTTGCGAAAGCGGATCTGGGCGTGAGTGATGACGGCGGGAAGAATCGCGAGAAACCCCTCCTGCCACTGGCCGGAGAAGGCCAGGGCGGAAAGTGGAAGAGCGTTCATGAGGACAGCTCCTTATAAAGGGACCGTCCCCACAAACCGGGGACGGTCGTGGTTTGAATCACGACCGCCCCACGCACTATGCTGGGGCGACAACCTCAATTCGGAAATCCCGAATGGAGAAACCGAGTTCAGGCGTGAGCCCGTTTCGGCACCGGCGAGACAAGGACCTCCGTCTTCACCCTTTCTTTACCGAACAATTGTGGGACCTTCACGAACCTGTCGTAGCAAGAGAGTGGAGGACGCACATGATCCAGGCACTACGGCATAAGGCCATGCGGCACCGACATCAGCGGCGGCATAGCCAAGTGTACTACGTTCTCTCGACATTATGCTCGTCCGCGTGGAACCGCGTGCGCAAAGCCGTTCATGGCAGAGGCCGTCCCGCCAAACCCGCATTCGTCACTGACCTGCCATCACTGGCGCAATGAAATTGCTGCTGAGCGCCAGCGAATCCCTCACGGTCAGTGGCCGCCCAGCGCCGGGCAGCGGCTGCATGTTGTTCGTGTCCTGACCTTTGTTGAATCGCACCGGCACATCCTTGCCCGCCTTCTCGCGGTCCTGCCGCCACTCGTCGTGAAATGCAGATAGCATCGACGCAGGCGTGGCCTCCAAGCCCTCAAGCTGGCAGCGAAACCAGCACTCCAGCGCAGCGTGCAGACTGCCCCCAAAGAGCAGGCAGGCAGGCTGGAAATCCATCGGGGCCTGTTCGACATAACTGAAAGCAAACCGGCGGGCACAAGATCGCATGAGCGAGATCTGGGAGTACGACAGGTACGGCCTGCCGGTGATCCGCTGGGCGATCTGGTTGGGCGGCCGCTCGGGTTTCTGCGCAGCGCACGCGGTGGCCCGGCCATCGTCATGGTCATGTGAACCTCCTCTGGTATGTGGCATGGGACTGGCATCGCCTCGGGGCCGGTGCCGTGGCAAGGCAAAAAACGTCTGTTGATCGCGACGGGAGTAAACCGCCCCGGGCGTGGCCGCTCAGATGATTGGCGGTATGCGATGCCCCTATCGTTTCCTGGCGGCGGCAAACTCCTCTTTGGCCTTGGCCAGCTCCTCCTGGAAACCCGGCTTGGCCAGCGCGGCCCGTGCCAGCGTCATTCCGAGGACCCTTCCGGCCATGATGTCGCTGGGATAGTGGACACCCGCGATGACACGGCTCCAGCCGATCTCTCGCCCACGCTCGAAGATGGCGTCCTTCTGCTCCGGGGCCAGTTCGGCCAGCACGACCGCGTACAACATGCCCCGCATTCCGTTCCCGCTGGGATAACCGGGATCGTCCAGCCCCTCCAGCGCCGGTTTGATCCGCTCATCCAGGAACTTCGGCCGCCTGCGGCCAAAGTCGGCCCTGGCCTTCGCGCCGATGGGGCTGGCCTCTCTTTCGAGCTGCTGAAGCAGGCGCTGCGTGCGCGGCAGGTTCTGGGGCATGCACCACGCTCCCAGCACGCCCGAGAACCCGGCCACCGTAAGCTGACCGTCAGATTTGATGCGAGCGACTTGCTCCGGCGTGCGCTCTTCCTGCAGGCGCAGGATCAGATCCAGCTCCGCTCGGGTCTCGGCCGACTTCTCCGTGGAGGGCGGCGGCAACAGGCGCGCGGCGTCGGCGGCCTTTTCGTCCAGCCACTCCGGCGGCTCGGCGGCATGGGCTGAGACGGCAGCGACGAAGACGGCGAGCGTGAGAGATCGGACGAGCGGCATCATGGTGGTCCTCCGGCAAGGTGAGCGATTCTACGCGGCCTCGATCGTGATCTTGATCTTGGCCGGTGGATTGGAGCCCAGCGCCCACTTCTGGATGTACTGAGTCTTGAGCACGGGCGGCTTTCCGCCTTCGCCCAGTTCCTCCTCGTACACGTAGGTGCCCTTCGTCTCTTTGGCTTTGGTGAGGATGACCTCGATCTTCTCCATGGTTCAACTCCTTGTGGGTCAGGCGGCGCTGGCGGTGATTCTACGGCCCGCCATGCCGCAACACCACGGACATAAGGGACGTGTCCTACCGGCCGCCCTTGTTGTCGGCGGGCTGGAGGGCCTTGAGGTGGTCGATCAACTCCGAAGCCTGGCGGATCGTGAGCGCGTCCAGTTCCGCGCCGATGATGTCGCGGGCTTCGAGGGCGGGATCGACGCCCATTCGGCGGGAGATGGCGATGATGGCCCGGTTCTGGCTGTCGGTCATGCCGCCGCCGTTACGGGCGTGGCCGTTGCCGTGGCCGTTCGGGCTTGGGGGCCGGGTGGAGCGGCTGGGGGTGCGCTGGGCCGGAGCGACCGGCGCCGAGGGTGCGGCGGAATGCCGGTCCAGCGCCTGCCGGGCGTGCCCGTAGAGCTGATCCATCGCCTGTTGCAACTCCTCGGGCTTGCCGAGCAGCGCCGAGTCCAGCTCCGCGACGATGTTGATGGATGTGCCGGTGGACTGATAGTCCCGGCTGGCCTTTCGGGAAAGGCCGACATTGATGCTCAATGGCATGGTGAAGAACTCCTTGCCCAGGAAGGGCTGTTGGCTGTGCGGTGTACTGTGGGGTGGGAAATACGAAAGGCCCGGCGCGTAAGCACCGGACTCACCTATTATGACGCGGCGGGAGGCATTTCTTTAGCTGTCATACGCCGACAAGGGGCGGATCCAACCATCGCAGATACTCCTCGGCCTCGAAGGCGAAAGGCGTCGCCGGGTCGGGGCTGGAACGACGGAGAAAAGGATGGGTACTCCGAAGCCAGCCGGTGACTTCCTTGGCGAGGGTCGAGCGACCCACGACATCGCCATGCGGAACCGTCACCGGCAGCTGCTCATCGGCCAACTGCAGGAGCGTGGCGATCTGTCCCTCCGCGCCGATGCGGACCAGGATCTCGGCGGCATAGAGGCGGGATGGGAAATGGCTGTCGCTGGCAAGCCGGACGATGGCGGGGACGGCGTAGCCACCGAGGTTGCTCAGATCCGCCACGGCCTTTCGGGGCGGCGACGGCGGTTCTGGTGGATGCGGCGGTCGCATTCCTTTTTCTCCGCTGTCGTATTGTTCCGCGCCAGCCAGTATCTTGACAATGTCGCCAGTTGCCTTGAAGTCCTTCTCGGCCAGCCGCCGTTCAACAGACCGTAGTGCCTGCCGCTTGGACGCCGCTCACCGCGCGGGGTTCCTGCTTTGTTCGACACACGGGGGATCATTGGTTCCCCTTGCGCTTTCGCGGCAGCACCTCATCAAGCGCGACGACTACTTCGTTTGCTTCGGCTCATATCGCGGTCGTTCCCGCCGCAGCATGTCGTACCAGACAGAATGGCGTCGAGTCGGGGATCACGACCGCGCCACAGCACTTGCTGTAGAAATCGAATGTCCCGGTTGAGCCGATGATGGCATAGCCATAGCCCTTGAGTTTCATATCCACCAGGCAAGCCATGAGGAGGGCGCGGCCAATGCCACCGCCTCGCTTGTCGGGATGGACGCCGATCGGGCCGAAAAGGCCGAGCCCGGTGGCGTCGTAGCAGGCGAAACCGATCAGTTGGTTATTCTCGGTGGCGATCCAGCAGGTGGGGGGAATGCGCCCCATGGCCACATCGAACTCGCTGCACCAGGCATCGGAGAAATACTGCGCGATCCAGTCGATCGTCAGATGCTTCTCGGGACCGATGGGCTTGCGGATGATGATGCCCTTCCAGGCCATCCCCGCGATGAATGAGAAGTCGGTGGGGATATCGTACAGTTTCACCAGCATGTCGGACATATGGCGGCTTCCTTTACGTCAAACGACAGGCACAGGCAACACGTCTGCCCTTGAGGCGACCGGCTATGGGGCGGATGAAGGTGCTATCACCTCGCCTTCGCCAGTGACCGGATCAGATCGAGATCGAGCGTGCCCTTGGCTCCCCATCCCTGAACGCCCGATGGAATCACTGGCCGGAACCGTTCGTAGAGGCCGTAGGCTACCTCCCCCAGCTCTGTGGGCACGAAGCTGGTCGCCAGCATGCGCATCGCATCCTCGACCGGCCCGAGATCATCCCCGAATTTCTGCTCCAGGTAGCGATGGACGGTCTCCGCGCTGATCGGCTTGTCTTTGACCACGGCCCGCACACCCTCCGATGTGTGTTTGGCCGGAACGGCTCGGCCGCAGATCTCGACCCAGAATTCCTCGCCCAGGCCGCTCTTCTTCGCGCCCTCGGCGGCGGGCTTAACGATGCCCAGCCTGCGAGCTTTGGTCTGAGCGGTCAGCCCGGCCACCGCTTTGCCGAAGGTCAGTGCAGCGTCGCGGTCGTATCCGAGGCGCTCGGCGACGATCGTCGCCCAGATGGTGAGAACCGGCGCGCGGTTGATCTGGATGGTGGGCATGACCCGTGGATTGTGCCGTCAGTTCGGGCGGATCGTCAAACATCTGGACCACGGGGCGGTTCAATACCCTTGCCGCTGCCGATAGGCCAGATCGTCCAGCACGCCCCGAAAGATGTGCCGCATCCGGGAAGTGAAGGACCTGTCTTCGGCCAGCTCCTGAAAGCCCGACAGAACCAGCCGTGGTGGCATGCAAGCCAGCACGTCGATCACCTCTTTCAGATAACGCCGAGTGGTGTTGGTGCTCTTGACCTGCTTGAGTTCTCCGAAGAGCACCCTGACACACGCCTCGGTCTGCACGTTGAACAAGGCATGCGCGATGGCCTCGCGTTTTTCCCAATCATCGCCGCACGTCACCAACAGACCGATCAGGAAGACCCCCGCCTCCCTTCGTTCGTGATTCCACATGCTCCACAGCAGGTTCACCCCCGTCTGCCATGCCTGTCGATCATCGCTGATCGCCTGCTTGAGCACCGAGTCGATCGGAAGCCGGGCTGGATCGAGAAAGCCAGCCTTCGTGATTCCGGGAATGTCCAGTGGAAATTGCTGTGACTTCAAGGCTGATGCTCCGTCGAGGTACAGCGTCGATCAGGCTGTTGCGCCCAGCTTCGCCCGGGCCTTTTCCCACCGCCCGCACACCATCTCATTCACGTTCCCGGCCGCGAACGCCCGCTCGATCATCGCGGCCGACTCCGTCGCCTTCAGGTTGATCAGGTAGCTGATGAGGAAGGCGTTGAGATCCCGGTCGTTCCGCTCGTATTTCGCCAGCTCTGCCGTCAGCAGGCCCACCACTTGGTTGCGAGTGTCGAGATGGCGTCTGGCAATGCGCTCCAGCGCGTGGACGGCACAGATGCGTGCATAGGTGCCGTGAGCCGCGTCCGTCGAGTACGCGGCCAGAGCGTCGATGGCTGCCGGGCCGATCAGCGCGAACGCGTCGGGAAATTCTTCCAGGTGCCACTGGTCGCCGCGCTTGTCCATCTCGCCGAGCATCTCCAGCAGCGGCGCGATGGCCTGCGTGGCGTGTAGCTGCGCCAAGGCACGCCAGGCATGGACAGGCGCGTAGACCGTCATGTCCTTCTTGTCCGTTGGCCAGTCCTGGCGCGTCACCCACTGTCGGGCGATGTCGATCAGAGCTGGCATGTGCTGCTGCGTCAGACCCAGAGTGCCCACGTAGTCAGGATTGCCGGTCGCCCACCGCCATGTCTTACGTGGATCGCCCAACGCCAGGAGCTTGTCCAACGGAGGCTCGTACGGGTATTCGTTCATCGCGCTCATCATACGGCAGGACGTGCCGGCGCAAAGCCCAGCGGATTTCAGGTTGTCCTCACCCACCGCAGGCAGCCGTTCGGCACGGTCGCCGCGAGTTGCAGGCCCGTGTTCGGGCGTTCGCCCGTGCGAGCTGGACAGCACGGCGACTGGCGAGGCACGCGAAACGAATAACCGTCGGGCACGCCGACCCGAAGCAATACATGAGAACGAAAAGTTGCGGATTGGTTGATGGAGGAGTATAAGCGTGTTCCGTCGATTCGGGCAGAATCGGGCAGTGCGTCTCTATCGGACTACAGGGCCTGCCCCGCAGCAGCTTCTGGCCGCCCCCGGCGTCCAGCGCGGCCAGGTCATCTCGCTGATGGCGCAATTGTCCAGCCCCTTGCCGAAAGCCCCGGTGAAGGATTTGAAGGCGGCGCAGGCGGCTTATCGGAAGACAGGAGATGCAGCCGCGTTTATCGCCGCGCTGGCGCAGGTGGCGGAGAAATACGGTACTGCGCCGACCGAGGAGTCCGCGACGGTGGACGCCACAGCCACGGGGCAACTGCGACGCGAAGATCTGCATCTGGTGTGTTTTGATTTCCTGTCATGACGTGATGCCTGGCTGCCAGCTCCTCTACCGTCAGATCGCCGAGCGGATGCGGCCGACCCAATGTCTCGCATCAGTCCGCGATCCACGTCGAACTGATCACCCCGCCCCCGACGGCCCAACCGCAGGGAATGCGGCGAAAGCAGAAACCATGAAGAGACTCGACGTCATAGTCCTCGTGCCAGAGAACGCTGCGGAGGACGAAGAATTGGCGAAACTGATCCGACGGTGCATGGCCCTTACGGGTGATATTGCGTTCGACGACGTGGTTCACCGATCCCACGGACGATTTGAAACTGTGGGCCAGCCGTCGATCTGGTCTTTCCATGTGCAAGAGGGCGCACGAGGCAGACGAACCGTTCACGAGGATCACGGTGCGTAAGTTGAAATCCCTCCACGGCTTCACCCTCGCCGAATGTTGTCTGAGTACGCCGCGAGTCCGTGTACACGTCGGCGCAAAGCAGGCGGCGCGGCTGCTCACGGGTTAAACTCAGCATGAGGCGGAGGCGATTGCGCTATGAAAATGTACATCCTCGTCCGGGAATCGGTTCCGACCGGATTTGCCATCCTCGCGGCCGCTCACGCCTCGCTGGCTTGTTATCTCAAGTTCCGTGACTCGCCGGAGGTCGCGACATGGCTTTCCGGCTCGTTGCCCAAGGCGTTCAAGTTCTTCCGGCCGTACAAGTAGTAATGCCAGGCCGGAAGCTACACGGGGGAGGAAGGGCTATTGGACTGACCAGACCATCAGAGCTTCGCGAACTGCACCAGCAACTCCCTGGCGGCGTCTACATTGCGCTCTTCTATCTCCGTCAGCCCCAGCGAATCCGCGTGGGCCGCTTGGGCGTCGTCGCCTTTGAGCCCGGCGTCTACGCCTACGTGGGCAGCGCCCAGCGGAACCTCAAGGCCCGCCTCGATCGCCATGCTCGCCACCACAAGCCGCTGCGATGGCACATCGACTACCTCTCAACGCAAGCCGAGATGATCGGGGCGCTGATCTTCGCGGGCGGGAAACAGTGGGAATGCCGGTTGGCGCAGGCGCCGCAGACGCTGGAGCCTATCCAGTGCCGAGATTCGGGTGCTCGGATTGCCGGTGCGGGTCGCACCTGTTTCTCGTTGGGGCCACCGACGGTCGCGAGCCAATGATGGCCCTGTACATCACCGGGTCGAGTTGGCATCTCTCTCCGAAAGCATTAGATTAGAATGCCCAAGGGCAAGGCGTTCGACAGGCGCATGGCGTCTGGCCGGGGGAGATCATCCGCGATAGGGGTGGCCGCCGCCGCGCCGAGCAGGTGAATCAGAACGGCGTCTTCACGCCCATGGCCCGCAGCGCACACCAGCCCTTGCGGCTCTCATAAAACTGGAAAACCCCGGCGGCAACCAGAATGAGACCAAGCCCGATGAGCAGCCAGCGGAAACCATGCACAGCGAAGGCAAGCCCCAGCAGAAGGACTCCCAGTACGCAGCACAGAATTCCACCGGCCCTGCGCATCGCCCGCCCCTTCGCATCAATGTTGCACGTCATGCACGAATTGTAGGTCATCGTGGGAGGATATCGCCTTCGTCCTCCTGATCCTCAGCGCGCCCATCGGCCTCCAGAATGCTCGTAGTTCGGGAACTTCGTGATCTCCGATTCCAGGCCATTCGCGCCCAGCAAGTCCTTCAACCCGCCTACCAGCCCGGCGATCATCGAATTCCAGTGGCCGACCCCCTCCACCAGCGCCTGCACATTCCGGCCTTCCCAATAGCCGCCCTCGTCGGACACTTCGCCAAGGATGCCGAGGGCGTGGGCATGGTCAAGCAGCTTGACGACCGTCAAATGGCATCGCAGAAAGCTCTCGATCCCACCGAGGTCGGGGTTGCTGGCGTATTGCGTTTTGCAGAACGACCGCCAAGACCACCCCGAAGGAAGGCCGGTCGTCACCTTCTTCCCGTCATAGCCTTCGACGGTGCGGGGATATCGGCACAGGCCGAAGTTCGCTGCCTCCGAGCCTTCGCCCGGCCATGTAGAAAATGCGATCAGCCGCTTCGGAGCAAGGTGGTACGTGTACTCGCCGTGGATAATGACTTGGTGGCCTTGAAGCAAAAGCCAGCGGTTGGGATCGCCCTTTCCCCGCTGCTCGTAATCGCAAGCCGGGCCGGTGAGGTCGAGGACTTCACGCACTTCTTTGAACGGCAAATCCATCGCCCGCTGGCGAAGCTGCTCGACCAGTCCCCGTGCGTCTTTGGCGCTTCTGGCGTCTGAGCGAAGCTGATAGTGGATCGTCAAGCCCATCGCCGACCAGTATAGCTCAAGGCCGCTCAGGCTGACGAATGCCGAGCCGATGGCGGAATACCGGCGACGCGCGGAAGCCGCATCCTCGGCGGCGGCAGTTCCGCCTGCCACCATGTAGCGTCACAGGATGCGCTGCGGCAGCCTCGGGTAGCTCGGCAGTCAGCAGGGCGGCGATCTACGGCATCCCTTCGATCATGTCCATGGTCACTGCCGCCAGCGCGGGCACCACGAGTTCAGCGGCCGAGAAGTCATTGTCGGCGGTGTGGATGCTGGGCACGGCGATGCACTTCATCCCTGCCGCCTTGGCTGCGATCACGCCCTTCTCAGCATCCTCGATCACGACGCATTCGCCGGGCGCGACTGCCAGCCGCCGGGCGGCTTCCAGGAAGATGTCCGGGAATGGCTTGAGCCGGTGTACGTCACTGCCGGTCACGATGCGAGCGAAGCGGTCTGCAATGCCAAGGCGATTGAGAACAGCGTGGACGGCATTGCGCAATGCGGAGGATGCCACGGCCAGCGTCTTCCGGCCGCGCAGCCGATCCAGCAGATCCAGAGCGCCCGGCATCGGCGCACAGCAGCTCTCAACGAGACGCGCGTACTCCACCATCTTCGCTTGTCGCAAGGCGACGGGATCGAGCGACAGGCCGCGCGACGCAGGAAGTCGGCGATGCCCAGCCCACGGCGAATCCAGCAATCGCGGTACTCGGCCTCGGTCAACTCCACGCCATGCTGGCGCAGGGCCTGCTGGTACGCACGGCAGTGCAGCGCTTCCGTATCGCTCAGCAGGCCATCGAGATCGAAGAGCACGGTCGAGATCATCTCAGTCTGCTTCGAGGGCTAAGTTTGAGAACAGCCTTCTACGGTCCAGCGGATACATCCCGAGATCCTCAATGGCCGCGTGCATCGCCCGAATATGCTCCTCGGGCCAGGGCATGCCCTGGTCAGGACCGCAGAAATACCCGCCGTCGCGCCCGAGCTGCCACAGGCGCGTGGCCACTTCGCGGCGGATGGCATCAATCGGGCCGCTCACGAGGATGTCCGACCGCACGCCGCCGCACAGGGCCATCTTGCCCTGCGTGATGCGCCGAAGCTCATCCAGATCGTTGGCTGTCGCCTGTACCGGGTCGAGGATGTGGACGCCCAGGTCCACGAAGACCGGGAGCATCGGCAGGATGTGGCCGCAGATGTGGAAGCGGATCAGCACATTGTGCTGGCGATACAGGTCAAACAGCCGCCTGTACTCGGGAATGAGGAAGTCGGCCATGATTTCTGGCGAGAACAGCGGCCCGCGCTGCGTGCCCAGGTCGTCGCCCAGGGCGGCCATTTCGATTCCCGCCGCCAGGTAGTGCCGCGCGACCGCGAGGTCGAAATCCATGATCCGGTGCAGCAGCTCGCGCACGGCGCTGGGCTCGGTGTGAAACGCCAGCATCAGCGTCTCCATGCCCACGAGCATGTAGCTCTTTTCCCACAGCGTCTCGCGATGCGAGCCGACGAGAAACTGCTCCTCGCGGTTCCACTGCCTGGCCGCCTCATAGATGCGGCCGCATATCCGCGCATCGTCGGGGTCAGGCCAGCGGTAAGACTTCAACGCCGCCGGGAAATCGGCCAGCGGATGCACCGTGGGCCAGCCCATGACGCCATCCAGCTTGCGCACCCAGGTCGTGCCCCAGACATCAGTCCAAGTGGAGCCAACAGGCAGGTGATGTCCGCCGCCGACATAGCCCTCGTGATTCACGCCCAGGTAGCCCAGCCCGAGGGCCGGGGGCGACGAGACGATCCGCTGCGGATGGCCGAAGCGGATGATCTCAAGAGCGTTCTGCTTGGGGTTCATCGGAGACTCGACTCGTTCCAATGCTCACGTCGGCACGCCCCACGCATACCGCTCCCGCAGCCGCTGAACGATCTCCCGGTCCGCCTGGAACGGCAGCCTCGGCGACACCGGCATCGCCAGCCGGTGGGATTTGGCGAATGGCGTGCCCGCGATCTTCATGTTGTATGCCATCACCAGCAGCACCTCCAGATTCACCACGTCCTGGATGTTGTACGCCAGCAGCGTCTCCAGCGACCTCGGGTTGCCCGTGGCCCGGTAATCCTCCCACAGCAACACGGCAAAGAACCCATCCACGCCGTCCAAATCGCCTCGGTCCAGCCCCAGCTTCTTCTCACAGCCCTTCAAGCCGCCGCTGTAGCCGAGGCTCCGCAGCACGTAGCGCAGGTCGATGTGCGCCTGGTCCATCCGCAACCCCATGGCCTCGCGGATGAACGGCACGTCGAAGCACTTGCCGTTGTAAGTCACGATCAGCCCGTAGTCGCCGATGTCGCGCCGGAACTGGTCGAGGTTGTCGCCGTGGACGTAGTGGCGGATGCGCTGGCCGTCGTAAAGGGCGATGGTCGTGATGTAGCTGCCGTAAGCGCTCAGGCCCGTGGTCTCGATGTCGAGGTAGGCGATGGTCGAGCGAAACTCCGGGAAAAGCCGCCAATGCTCCTTTGTGGGCAGGCAGTCGGCGAAGAACCGGCAGTCGCCATTGCCCAGACGCTGGTGCGAGAGATCCAGGTGCTGGCAGATCCTATCTCGTTTCCTCGCCGACAGCGGCACATCGGCGGCCGCCGTGATGCAGCGCCAGTCACGCAGGCCCGCCGCCCAGAGCTTCTGCTCGGCGTTGATGCTGATGCCCGGGATGTGGCAGAAGCTGTTGCGGAGCATGGCGGCGACCAGTCTATCGACCGTGATCGCGGGTCGCCACGCGCACGGCCGTTGGTGTTGTCATCTACCTGCGCCTTGTGTCATTGCCGGGCGCGGGGAGAATCAGGGCACTAACGATGAAGGAGGCGTGCGAAATGAGCATTGTCTACGGAGCGATTCTGCCATGAACTCGGGCAAGCGGGTTGCGATTGTCGCCTCGGCGGACCAGGGGCATACGCACGATAAGAATCACGAGCGATTCAGCTTCTCTCCCGCTGCGGCTCAGTTCGATGCCCTGTACTGTCGGGCGATCACGGAGAACCGGCTCGACTGGCTGATGGATGTCAGCGACCAGATGCTGAAGGATTCCTGGACGGATTCGCTCTGGCAGACGCTCATCCTGGCCGGTGTGCTCGATTCGGTTCCCCTGCGGGTGAACATGTTGTCCTATGCGGTGCCTACCTATTATGGCATGGTCGTGGCGGTGTATGAACCCGACGTGGCATGAGAGCACTGCGACCCGTCAGAGGCGGCTATAGCGTCCGCGTGAGGCCGCCATCAACATCGAGGACCGCGCCTTGGATGTAAGCGGCACGGTCGCTGGCCAGAAAGGCCACAGCATCTGCGACCTCGTCCACCTGCCCGAAGCGGGCGATCCCCTGCCGCTGCAGCATCCGCCGGGTGGCTTCCTCTTCTGAGATGGCCTCGCTGTCAGCCAGCCGCTTGATGCGGGCGGCCAGCCGATCGGTCAGAATCGAGCCGGGGTTGATGGCGTTGACGCGCACGCCGTCGCGGATGCCGCGAACCGCCAGGCATTTGGTGAGGTTGAGCATGGCCGCGTTGACAGCCCCGCCGATGGTGAACTCGGCGTCGCCGGTCCTGCCACCGACGCCCGCGATGTTGACGATGCAGCCGTGGGCCGCGAGCAGATGAGGCCAGGCCGCCCGGGACAGACGCACGGCCGCGAAGAACTTCAGCGCGAACCCGTCAGTCCATTCCTGCTCAGTGAGGGCCAGGAAGTCGCCCCGCTTTGTCGCCCCCGCGTTGTTCACCAGCAGGTCGATGCGGCCAAACCGCTCCATCGCCATCGCCCCGAGCGTGGTGGGCGCGGATTCGATGCTCAGGTCCGCCGGATAGACGAGCGCCCCGCAGCCCATCGCCTCGATTTCGGCCGCCAACGACCGTAACTGGTCCTCGGTGCGAGCCGCTACGGCCACGTTCATCCCTTCGGCCGCCAGCCGTACCGCCACCGCTCGGCCGATGCCACGGCTGGCACCCGTCACGATGGCGACTTTGCCTTTCAACCCCAGGTCCATTGCGCCTCCGGTACACTGTACGTCATGGTTGGCCCGGCGCGGGTGTTGTCCAGCGAGATCAACGGTGTCTCTGGTCGACGATCAGTGACTCTGGGTTGGAATGATGGTCACTTTCCCGACAAAGTCGTTGGACTGTACACCGGCGCGCGTCAGAGGCGCTGAGTTGACGGTCACGCCCTCAAACGTCACATCCTCCACGCGATGGCCTTCGTCAAATCCCTTGAGTTCGACGCGGGGCGATTGGCCGGTGGCCCGAACGTCCTTGAACGTGATTCCCTGGATGTGCCCCCGCTCCGTGTCCCGCGTCCAGATGGCCTTGCCGATCCACAGCGAGATCAGCCTGCGCGTCTCCTCTACGCGGATGTTCTCGAAACGCACGTTGCTGACCCGCGCCGAGTCGCAGTGATACACCCGGAGCGTCCACTCTCGCCCCTTGTCATGGATCACATCGCAGTTGACGAAACGCACGTCATCCACGTTCTCGCGAAGCTCTGCCCCGACGCTCAGCGCGTGGGCAACCTCGTTCCAGAGCACGCAGTTCCGAGCAACGATCCGCCTCACCTCGCCCTGGCCCCGGTCGGACTTGATGACGATCAGGTCGTCCAGCGTGCGAATGAAACATCCCTCGACCGTTACGTCCTGGCTGTTGCAGATGTCGATGCCATCGGAGTTCGCCCGATAGCCCAGGAGCTTGACGTTCTTCACCGTCACCCGGTCGGACTGCCGGATGGGAATGGTCCAGGTGCTCGAATCCCGCAGGATCACGCCCTCCATCGCGATATCCGAGCCGCGCACCACTTGTACTGGGACCGGCCGCAGGACCAGTGGCCCCGCGACACCAGCGGCGAGCTGGCCATGTACACACACCCGCTGGATCTTGAGGCGTTGTTGGCGGAGAACCTGGATGCAGGTTATAGGAGCTGAGCACATTGATGAGTCGAGCATCAACGTCCGCCGATCTTCACCAAGCCAAGGTCCATCAACTGCAACATCAAGTCGGTGACCAGTTCACTCGTATAGGGGCTGCCACGCCATTCAAAACCGCCCCGACGCTCCAGCCATGGATCGCAAATGGCCTCGGTCACCGAGCCCATGAATGGCCCATCGGTTACCTGGGTATAGAAGTTCATCTGCATCACGCGTTGCTGCAACGCTTTGAACAATGGGTTGCCGGTCTTATGGGCCAGCCGGGCCAAGCACTCGATCTTGCGGTTCCCGTAGCAGTAGACCGAATACTGATTGAAATGCTGCTGCTCGCTGTGCGCCCCTGCGTGGGGTTCCTGACCCACCCCAGTTGTTTGGGACACCAATACAGCAGCGCATAATAGGCGTTGGCCACGGCTCGATCCAGGCAATCCTGCTCCCCCGTGCGGTCATGCTTGTTCAGCCAATATTCCACGACCGCATAGATGCTGTCCTGCTCAAAGTCGTTGGGCGGGAGATCGGGGTGCATGCCGGTATACCAGAAGCGGCCCTCGACATGGGTTCGCAGGAACTTCTCCATCTCTTCGCTGACCTTCAGGTATCGTTTGTCGCCGGTGATCCCCGCGATGATCGGCAATCCCACCAGAGCCCTGCCGCAGACCACGGAATTGGACTTCTTGCCTGTGGCGATCTCCACGACCTGGGGCAGGCCGCCATCAGCGTTCTGCTGCGAAATGGCCCAGTTGGCCGCGGCAACCGCCGCCTTATACCAATCCTGGCGATCCAGCCCTTCTCGCTGCTTGACCAGTTGCCATGTCTGCAGAATGTACCTGGCCATCCAGACGTTCAGGTCCACCTTGTAGCCGTTATGGCTCCAGTCCCAACTGCAAAAACCCTCTGCGTCACCCCGCCTCTGAAAATACCACGACGTATGCATGACCCCGTAGTTCGGTTTGGACGGGTCAGCCTGCTGTCCCTTCAATGCGAATTCGATCTGGTCGAACGCCCTTTTGCGCCACTCCGGGTCGCCCGTCATCTCATGGAGACGGTATTCATAGTAGGCGATGTACGGGTTATTGCCGACGTATACGAAGGGCGTACCCTTGTGATGCTCGTAGCCGATCCCCGGCTTCCAGCTCGCCATCTTTCTCCGGCCTTCCAGCGTGATCTGAAATGCTTCCTGGGGCATCCGTACCGCGAGGGATTCGTCCACCTTGTAGTTGTTCGCCTTGATCCAGTTCTCCATGATGCTCCTGATCGCCTTGGCAAACTCCCCCGCGTCACTGAAGAACAGTTGCAAGGGATGCTCGTATCGCACGCCAGCCGAAAACTTTCCGCCGCCGCAGCGGAACTGCGGGGCCGTCCGCCGATTGACGAAGTGGAAGGCGGTCTTCCCGGTCCAGGTCGTCGGATTGAGGTAGTCGAACTGCACGGCGATGGCAAACAACACCACCATCGACCCATCCGGTCGATAGACCAGCGCCCCGGGCACGCCGCAATATCGCATCGGGGCAATCGCGGCCCTTTCGCTGTCGCCAGCGAAGGGATAGCTTTGCACACGCCAGTCGTTCATGCCCATGCCCTGGTACGCCAGGCAGACCTCAAAGCCATCAAGGTCCTTGTCGACCGACCAACTGGGCGTGAGCGTGGCAACAGGCATGTCGCTCCTTCAACGCCACGTCCACCTCGAAACGGAACAACGCATCGCCGATCTTCTCGCTACCCGTGAAACGGACGGACTGCCCGTCCAATTGCCTGACCTCGCTCGCTGCTGGCCAGAAGACCTGACGGCTGGTGGTGTTGCTCAGGGCCAGCATGCCGGAGGCCAGCGGGGCATCTAGGGGCTTGTCATGCACGTATAGCGTCCCCAGGACCCAGCGGCCGCCGCGTTTCTCCACCTGCCAGCGAAGACCGTGCGAGTTCTTCAACTCGATTGTGGCCTCGGCGGGACCGGCCGCAGGGCTCGCCTGGGACAGCCTGGGGGGCTCAACTACATCGACCGCTCTGCCAGTCACCTTGGTCCAGACGGCGGCGACCTCGTGCGGTGTCAATGCACGATTCCAGACGTGCAGGTCGTCGAGCTGCCCTTGGTAGAAGTGCTTCCCCGGCTCCGACTCGCCGGTATCATTGCACGCACCAACGAAGGCGCTCTTTCCGTCAAAAGCCAGCGCCCCACTGATTCTGCCGCCCGCGATAGGCGTCGCATGGTGGTTCACGGCCTGGTGCTTGCCGAGCCTATCGGCGGTGTCTTTGTCAAACGGATAATGAGCGATGAGGCCGCTGTCGAGCGTATTCGAGGCAAACGCCGTAGCGGCGGCATTCTCCGGCTTGATCGACGGCTCGCCGCCCCGCGCCAGCGGCCCCACGCACCAGATCCCCACCAGCACGACGACTTGCATCCATCCGCTTCTCATCTATTGCTCCGGTTTGATCGCCGCGCACCATGAGAATGCTCATGTGCCCGAGGCATCAGCGCGATTTGCGTTATGGTAGTTTCCCCGGCCGGGTGCTGCCATCAGTCTGGCTGGCATGGCGGCGGCCGCATCCCAATGCCCGTCTGGACATCACCGGCAGGCGATACGGCTGGCTCGTGGCCCAGAAGTGGGTCGGGCGGAACAAACGAGGCGAATCGCTCTGGCGGCTCAAATGCGACTGTGGCCGGACTCGTATTGCGCCGCTTGTCGAACTGCAGAAGGGCCGCGTGACCAAGTGCTGGCGCGATTGCAGGCCCCTTGCCGCTGGGCGGGGTGGCCAGTAGTGTTTGGTTCCGAGAAGGAGAACCATAATGGTTGTGTCATCGTCCGATTCATCTCTCACTGATCGCATCCAACAGCTTCACGATCAGCGCCAGCGCCATGCCGACGCCGTCGCCGCCATCGACATCGCCCTGGCCCAGATCAGCCAGATCCTCGGCGCGCCGATAGGTGCGGCCAAACCGACGATCACCGCGGCTCCGGCCGCCAAGCCCGCGAAGGGCCGACATGTGCGCGGCAGCTTTGCCACCACGGGCAAGGAATCCATCTTGGCATTCCTGAAAGAGCGAGGTAGCGCAACCAGTTCGGAGATCAAGCAGCATTGGCAGAGCGAGGGCCGCAAGGGGAAGGTGGAAAACGACCTGGGCAAGCTGTTCAAGGCCAGGCAGCTCGCGCGGACGCCGTTGGTGGGAAAACCTGGCAACCGATATTCGCTGGCCAACGCCGCCAGCGGGAGAGCGGTGGCAACTCCTGCCAAGGCTCGCGCCGTTCGCAAGACCTATCCGATCACGGCGGAGGAGTCGATCCTGGCCTTCGTGAAGGAGCGAGGCGGCGCGACCACACAGGAGATCAGGAAATTCTGGACCGGCGAAGGTCGCCCTGGCGTTCCCGATTACGTCGTGAGCCGCATGGTGGCGGGACGGAAGCTCATGCGGATGCCGCTGGGGGGCAAGCTGGGAAGCCGGTATACGCTGCCGTAAGAGAGGAGCCACCATGAGCAATCCCCACACATACATGACGGTGGATCAAGTCGCTGAGTCCATCGGGCTGCCGACGAGGCGTATTCGTTGGGCTATGCGCCTTACCCAGATCATCCCCGACGCCAGGGTGGGGCATCGCGGGCTCTATGGCCCCGCCAAGGTAGCAGCGATACTCAAGCTGGTTCGGCAGGCGGGGCTTCACCGAGCGACGCGCCGGAAAGCAGTCCGAAAGACATCGGAGCGTGCTACAGGGCAGGACCTGCCCAGGAACCCTGCCCGTTCATGATGCCTTGTGGCCGTCTGTGCCATCCGTCTCGCCCGACGCCAATTGAGCGGCAGGCAGTATCGCGTACAATGATCTCGCATCAGGGGCGGAAAGGAGACACGTCATGGCTGAGACCAACGACACCCTCAACGGCTCACAGGAGACGCAACAGGACACGGGTATTGCGCAGGCGCAGATCACGCCTCTGCCACAAGGCGACATGTCCCAGGCGCAATTGGAACCCACCACGGTTCTCCAGGTGGAGCAACCGGAGCTTCCGCCGGACTGGGCGACGAAGCTGCAGGCGGACGTGACGGCGCTGCGGCAGGTGGCGCGATCGCAGGCGAAGCCGCCCGCTTGGTTCAAGCAGGCGGTGGCCAAGCTGCCCAAGGAGGCGGCAAAGCAGATCAACCTGGCGGCGCAACTGCGCCAGCTTGAGCAGCAGACGCAGAAGGCCCGCGACATGCAGACCCAGGCTATTGTCACGGCCATCACCCGCAACGTGATGGCTGTCGGCAAAGGCTTGGCTGTGCAGTTCGGGACGCAGCTCAAGGAGATTGACCGCCGCATCAAGGTCGTTGAGAAGGTGCTGGGGCAGATGCAGCGGAAGATGAAGTAGCCGGGCAGTTCACTTACGCTTGTCCGCATCCGCGTCCAGCAGCACCTTGGCATCCGCCGGGATGCGGGGGTTCTGCTCGATCGCACGGTCGATGATCCGGGCAAGATTCAGACCTGTGGGATGGCTCTGGTCAAAGGTCTTGGCCAGATCCATCCACTTCCGCGCGGTGAGATTTCGCTGGGTCGGCAAGGCTACGAGGACGGCATTGGTGGAGTCGGGGCAGCGCAACACGTGCCATTCGGTAAAGACGGCCGCATAGGTCTTGAGCATATCCTGGTAGTCCGCTGCTTCGTACCACAGGTTGGCGCAGACGATCCCGCCCTCGACTAAATGCTCCTGGCAGAGCTTGAGAAACTCCTTTGTCGCCAGCATGTAAGGGATGGAGTCGGCGCTGAAGGCGTCGAGCATGATGATGTCGTACTTGTCTTTGGATTGTTCGATGAATTTGCGCCCGTCCCCAACGTGAACTCTCTGGCATTCGTCCTCCTTGAAGAAAAAGAACCGCCGGGCCACATCAACAACAGCGGGGTCCAGTTCGGCGGTTTCGATGGTGGTTTTTGGCAACAGCCCATGAAGATAGCGCTGGATGCACGCACCGCCCAGGCCCACGACCAGGATTTTGTCGGGCTTGGTCACGAGCGGGAGGGCGGCGATCATGTGCTTGGCATAGTCAAGCGTCAGCTCGTTGGGCTTGGCCGGGTTCATCTCCGACTGAACGGCGTCGGTGCCGTCCAGGTTGCCGTCGAAGATCAACTGCCGGTAGCCATCGGGAGCATCCCAGACAGTGATGCGCTGATAACGGCTCTTGACCTCGTAGACGATGCGGCCTTCCTGTGCCAAAGCCCCAGCGGTGTTGAAGGCGGCCAGTATCAGGAGCAGGAGCGGTCGGCGTGAAAGAAGAGCGGGCCTCATGCGATTCATTACCGGGCGGCGTGGGGATTGTTGCGCCATCCGGTATTCGGCGATGTAGGATACCGCCCGCCGGAGCAGTCGCCCTCCAACCAGGGCTATCACTGGAACCGGTTAGGGTCATTTCTACTCCCTCAACAGCCCCCTCGCCACTGCCTCCAGCTTCGTCGCGTCCTCGTCCAGCCTGTCGATCCAGAAGCGCAGTTCCTTCGGCAGCTTCTTCCAGACCGCTTCTTCGTGGTCCATCGTGTCGCCGCCGTCGCGAGTTCGACACGCCGCTCACCGCTTCCCGCAGCCGGTGAATCGTTCCCGCCATCTTCTGCAGCATGTACGCCGCCTCGCCGACATCCTTTGGCGTGCGGAACTTCCGCCCGGCCTTTCCGCGCCGGTTGCCCCGGCCCACCATCGCCTGCGCCGCGATCCATTGCTGGCTGAGCCCTTCGCGGATGGCCTGGCTCTGGAGCTGGCAGCGACGGGGCTTGTCCGGCTTGCCCTTGTCGGTGGTCACGCAGAGCAGCCGCCAGATGTGCGATATACCGAAGCGCACCGCCTTGTAGCGGCGACAGTCCTGCAGCATCGCCTCGACCTCATCCTCGGTGTACGTCTCGACGAACCGTTGCGCCCGCCGCAGCAACTCGGGCGTGAGCCCAAGCCGTTTGGCCTCGACTGCGATCGTCCTCTTCTCGTTGCCCGGGATTGGATAGGCCGCCCGCTCGTCGGACTCACGAAGAGCGAGCGAGATGTTGCCGAGCTTCCAGTAGCGGCGGATTTCGGCGGCCTTTGCCGCGAGGATTCTGTCTGCCTCTCGGCTGGGCTTGGCCATGGACGAACAGTTTACCGTGCGGCAGGAATAAAATGGTCAAGACAGAGCGGAAACCAGTTCCCGCATTCCGAAATGACGGCCGCCGTGGGAGCCGACGGTGAATACGCAAAAGGGCCGGCGCGAGATGCGCGGAGACAGACGACGCCGCGAGTATAATGCCCCGCCATGCGGGTGATCATCGAAGGCTGGAGGTTCCTTCCCCATTCCTATGGCGTGGTCGATCGGGCGCTGTGCCTGGAGCTGTTGCAGCGGCCCGGCGTGCAGGTGCTGCATCGCGACGTGCCGTACGTCCACAGCGTCATTCGCAACGAGCCGGCCACGCTGGGCGATCCGCAGCTCGCGGCCCGCATGGCGCAGGTGCCGCCGGCCGATGCGGCGCAGGAGGCCGACGCGACGCTGCGACTGTTCGCACCCCTGAACCTGGAACCGGCCCCGCGCGGCCGCACGCTGGTCTTCACCACGGCCGAGTTCGGCATGCACGATCCGCAGCAGATCGGGCGGTCATCGCTGCCGGCGCTGAACGCGCAGCGTGATCTGGCGCTGCTTACGCCGTCGCAGTGGTCGCGATCCGGGCTGATTCGCGCCGGCGCCGATCCGGACAAGGTCGTGGTCATCCCGCATGGGATCGATCCGGCGATCTTCCATCCACCTGAGCCAAAGCAGCGGGAGGCGCTGCGCCGCCAGCGCGGTTGGGAGGACAGCTTCATCTTTCTCAATGTCGGCGCACTGACGGCCAACAAGGGCATCGTGGATTTGTTGCGGGCGATGGCGGCGCTGGCCGACGAGTTTCCCTCGGCGCGGCTGGTCATCAAAGGCCTGGACAGCCTCTATCGCTCGAAGGCGTGCCTGCAGGAATACCTGGCCGCGCTGTCCGAGGATGAGCGGCGGCGAGTCGAGCCGCGGCTGGTTTACCTGGGCGAGACGCTCAGTTCCGAGCAGACCGCAGCCTTGTACCAGGCCGCAGATGCGTATGTGGCCCCCTACCGGGCCGAGGCTTTCAATCTGCCGGTGCTCGAAGCGGCGGGGTGCGGGCTACCGGTCATCTGTACGGCCGGCGGGCCAACTGATGAGTTCACGGATGAATCGTTCGCCCTGCGCATTCGCAGCGATCTCCGGCCGGCGCTGCAGATGAAGGACATCCCCGGCGCGGTGGAACTCGTGCCCGACGCCGGGCATCTGGCCGAGCAGATGCGCCGGCTGCTGGCCGAGCCGCAGACGCTGGCGCGATGCCGCGATTCGGGCAGTGCATTCGTGACGGCGCGATTCACGTGGAAACACGCGGCAGATCAGCTACTCGCGCTGCTGGGGGATGAGCACGCCCCGGCGTGGCGCGCGCGGCCAATCGGCAGAGCGGTTGCGCCCGGCTGCGGCCGGGCGACGCGGCCAACCCGCTGGCGGCGCAGGCGCAGGCGGCCTATCGGGGCGGCAATCGCGCTGAGACGCGGCGGCTTTGCCAGCAGTTGCTGCGAGCGGCGCCGCTGCACGTGGAAGCGCTATATCTGCTCGGCGTGCTCGCGATCGAGGAGGGACAGGGCACGACTGCGCTGGTCCATTTCCACGCGGCGGCGACACTGCGGCCGGAGTCGGCGCAGTTCCACATGGGACTGGGAGAAGCCTATCGCCAACTTGGGCGGGTGGACGAAGCCGGGGACTGCCTGCGTCTGGCCATTCGCATTGATGGCAGCCTGGCCGCGGCGCATAACGCGCTGGGCGAAGTCCTGATGGACGGCGGACAAGCGCCGGCCGCGGTGGATTGTTTCCACCGGGCGCTGGCGGTACGCGAGGACTATGCGCGGGCGCATCTGAATCTTGGCAGGGCGCTGCACGCGCAGGGCGAGTCGGCCGGCGCGGGCATCCGTCCGGCGGGCACTGGAGATTGAGCCGAACTATGCCACCGCACACAACGCAATGGGCGCCATGCTGCTCGCACAGGGCGAGCCGGCCAACGCGGCCGGGTGCTTTCAACAGGCCCTGAAACTGAACGCCAACTACCCGGAGGCCCACTTCAACCTGGGCGCTGCACTGCAGGGCATGGGCGATCCCGCGTCGGCCATTCGGGAGCTGCAGGAGGCCATCCGTCTGCGCCCATCGTATGCCCGCGCCCATGCGCAACTGGGGCAGGCGCTGTTCGATCTGGGCCAGGTGGCCGCTTCTGTCCCGAGCCTGCAAGCGGCGGCGCGCCTCAACCCCTCCGATCCCGCGGCTTTCGTGCGGCTGGGGGAATCGCTGCGGCTCCTGGGTACGGTGGACCAAGCCATGGTCGCGTTTGACGAAGCGCTGCGCCTACGCGGCGACGATGCCAGCGCCTTTGCCGCGCGATTTCATCTGAAGGGCGAATTGTGCCTTTGGGAGCAGCGTCCGGCCGAGTTGGATCGACTGTGGGCCAATGCGGTTCGCGAGATGGACGCTGGCCGGCCGCCCTCCGTGCATCCGATGTACACGCTCTCGTTGCCCTGGTTGCCGGCGCAGCAACTGGCGATCGCCCGCGCATACGTGGCGCAGTTCGGCCGGGCATCCGTGCGAGAGCCGCATCCGTCGCCACCGCGCACTGGCCGCCTCAAGATCGGCTATCTCTCGCGCGATTTCTACGACCACCCCGTGGCGCACCAACTGCAATTGATGTTCGGCCTGCACGATCGCCGCCAGTTCGAGGTACACGTCTACAGCTTCGGTCCCGACGACAAGAGCGAATACCGCCGGCGCATCGAGCGGGATTGCGAGCATTTCCTCGATGTGGCCGATCTCTCGCTGTCCAGCCTGGCGCAGCGTATCCGCGACGACGGCATACACATCCTGGTGGATCTGATGGGGCACACGGGGCTTTCGCGCCTGGCATGCCTCACTCGCCGGCCAGCGCCGATTCAGGCCGGGTGGCTGGGATATCCCGCGACGATCGGCGCCGACTTCCTCGACTACATCATCGGCGATCCGGTCGTGACGCCGCCGGAATCGGCCGGGGCGTTCAGCGAGAAGATCGTGCGCCTGCCGCACACCTACATGGTCACCGATCACCGGCAGACGATCGGCACGCCGATGAGCCGCGCAGACCAAGGTCTGCCTGAAGACGCCGTCGTATTCTGCTGCTTCCACAACGCCCACAAGATCGAGCCGCTGGTCTTCGATCGCTGGATGCGCGTGGCGGAGCAGGTCCCCGGCAGCGTCCTGTGGCTGAGCGTGCGCCAGGCCGTCGCGCAGGCCAATCTGCGCCGCGAGGCCCAGGCGCGAGGCGTCGATCCTAACCGGCTGATCTTCGCCGGGCACGTCGCCTCCAAGGCGCAGCATCTGGCCCGCCTGCGCCTGGCCGATCTGTTTCTCGACACCCACTGCTATAACGCCCATGTGACCGCGTGCGATGCGCTGTGGGCAGGGCTGCCGGTGCTGACGTGTCCGCGCGATACGTTCGCGTCGCGGGTGTGCGCCAGTCTTCTGACGGCAGTAGGGCTGCGCGAACTCATCGCGCCCGATCTGGCGGAGTATGAGAGACTCGCGGTGACCTTGGCTCGCGATCGCGCGGCGCTGCCACGCGTGCGTCAGAAGCTCGCCGACCAGCGGCAGTCCGCGCCGCTGTTCGACACGCCGCGATTCGTGCGCAATCTGGAGCGAGCGTACGGCGCGATGTGGGAGGTTCACGCGGCCGGCCAGCCGCCGCGGGCGATTGATGTGCGCGAGGAGGGATAGGGGCAGGGCATCCACCAGCGTGTCAAAAAGGCTCATTGGGCGTGGAAGGAGACGCGCGTAGCCACGCCGTTCAGGAACACGATCTCGCAGCGGAGCCCACGCGTTGATTCCCTGTAGGTCATAAGCGTCGTCTTGCCACCGGCATCGCGCTGCTGGAGATGGGGCTCGCCAAACATCGCGACGACCTCATCGGGCGTCTTGCCAACGATTCTGTCGGAGCTGTGCTCCTGCTTGTACTGGCGGATCTCCGCCGTGTCCGTCCGGTTGACCTGGACTTGGTGCGCGAGCCACACGATTCCGCTGCCGCAAAGCAGAATCGCGATGGCGATGACAATCCGAATTGGTTTGCGTGAGCTCGCCATGGGAAAAGACCATCAGTGAGGGCACTGGCGGCACAACTCTCTACCTGGCCTTCAGCGCCTGATTCTCTTTCTCCACCTCGGCCAGGCGGGCCTTGAGGGACTTGACCTCCTCACGGAGTTTCAGTTGCGTGGCGAGGTCGAAGCCTTTGAAGTCGAGGTTGTGCGCCAGGTCCTTGGGATCGAGCACGCACGGGGTGCCAGTAGCGGGGATCTCGACCTTGGCCGTCCAGAGGATGCCGTTGACGATCACGCGGCGGTAGTTGTCGTTGGCCCAGAACTTGTGCGAGTGCAGGCCGGTGAAGCCGAAGGCTCGCCCGCCATCGGGGCGGTCGTAGGCCCAGGCGGTGGTCTCAGCCCGGCCGGGGTATTTCTTCGCGTCGGCCGTGCCGCGCGTGCCGTCGGGAGGGACGGCCTTGAGGATGTGCGTCACGCCCTTGCCGTCGGGCACGAAGCTCATGTTGTAGTACCACTCATCCTGTTGCTTGAATGGCTTCACGCCGCGGCAGATGGGATGGTCGGGAAACTCCTTGTAGTCGGCCAGCCAGAACGGGTTGATCGACGTGCGGATGTCGTAGTAGCCGCCGAGCCATTTCTGGACGCGCTCGCCGTCCTTGGGATCGTAATCCACGGCGTAATGAAGGCAGGCGAAACCAGCGCCCTTGTCAATGTACTGTTGGAGCAGGTTCATGCGCCGGCCCTTTTCCTGGGCGATGGGGTGGCCGCCGCGGCCATCGTTGAAGAAGACGATCGACTTGGCGCCGTCGAAGACCTTCTCATTCTTCGGCCAGCCATTGCGGACGATCACGGGGAAGACGCCGGGGGTCTGCCGAAGCTGGTTGGCGAGCAGCGCCATGCCGGCGAAGTATTCGTGATCGCCCGGGCCGTGGCTGGGCGGCCCGGCCACGAGGACGATCTTGATCAGCCCCGGTTCGGCCGAGTTGACTTCGACGGGTGTCTTCGACTGGTCGTAGGGATCGATGTCGGCCGGCGGATCGGCGGCAGACGCCGAGCGCGAGAGGACGAGCGTAGTGAGAATCGCGAGGAGATTGAGATATTTGGGCATAGCGTAGACCTCTGGCAAATCAGATCAGGACTCGCATTCTAATGTTCAGGCGATCGTAGCAACAGGGCTGCCTTTGCGGCGTAGCTCGGATGACCCTCTTCAATCTCGCAGGTGCCAGACCTATGACTTCTAACCCGGCTCCGCGCATCCTCCTAAGAACGCTCACGATCGCCGTGCTGCTGTCGGCAGGCACTCGAGTGCCGACGGCGCGGCGCAAGGGCCGGCATCTGATGTGGGGCTACTGCTGTGGGCTCTTCCCGACAACGTCGCGGCGGCCGGGGATCAGCGCCAAGGGTGGCGCAGGCTGGACCCCGACGCCGCGCAGAGTCGAGCGCCGGCAGCGGGGCTGGCGGTGCAGGTGGGCGACCTCACGGCAATCCTGCCCGCCGGATCCGGGGCCATTACGCTCCTGTGCCAGCCTTCGCCGAAAGCCGACGCTATCCGGCAGGAACTGACCGTATTGGACAACCGGGGCCAGCCGGCCGGAGCGATCGGCGATGTCTCAGTCCGGCACGACGCGGGGGAGGTCGTGGTGAGTTTCTCCGCGGGCAATGCGCAGGCGCGTCTCAGGATGGCGCTGGGCAAAAGGTCCGTCGAGATCGTGCCAGGGCGCGGCGCCGCCAGCCTGCGCATCCGGGGCCGGGCCCGATTCTCCTTCATCCCCGATTTCTTCGGCCACGATGTTCTCTACGACCCGCGTGAAATCGGCGCGAAATCCGTGTATGCGCCGGCCGAGAGCTTCTTCGTGAATCTGATGGACGGGCATGGAGCGCTGACGATGATCACCTGGCCGGCCGGAGGCAGCGACGAGGTGCTGCTCCTGCCCGAGGGCGACGGCGCCGACCGCCGGCTTGCGGCCACGCAGATCCCGTTCGCAGGCAAGAGCATCTTCGTCGCCGTTCTGGCCGGCGAGGGCATTCTGGTATGAACAGGATCTGCGGAAGGCGGCCAGGAACAAGACCTTTGCCGTTGAAGGCTGGCAAGTGCCCTTTCCGGCCAAATGGATGACGATCCTGGCCAGGCGACCCGCGGTGGGCGCCACAAGCGGCCTTTCCAGTGAAACGCTCGCCCTCAAGACGCTTCCGCCCGACGGCGATTCTCCCTACAGCGATGTCTACTACCACCCGCGCGTGCCCACCTGGTTCACCGGGCGGCAGTGGCGCCTGCACCTGGAGACGACGCTCACGCACATGATGACGCATGAGAAAGTGACCGTGCCGGAGTATCTCGTGGCGATCAACTACCCGCGCGATCGCGTCAAGGAAACACCGCTGACGGCCTACACGCTCGTCGATGTCATGCGCGACACGCTCGGGACGGGCCCGTGTCAGTACATCCTCGACCTGGAAGGCCTGAACAAGACCCGCGGCACCGGGGCCGCCGGCACGGGCAAACCGACCGCTGCCGCCACCTGCTCCGAGCGCGGCGCCCTGGTCTTCTACTACCTCGGCGATCGCTCGGAGTCGCCCCGGCGCGACGAGCCGATCATCGCGACGTACGACGCGCTGGTCTCGGTCGAGAAGATCAAGGATTTCCTCGACGCGGCCCACGCGCGCATCCAGGAGTATCTGCTCTGGTCCGACCAGATCATCCAACTGGCGGAACAGGCCCAGGCGCGCAACCCGAACGCCGCGGACCTCGCCCGGCGCGTCATCGGCGTGACCCGGGAAATGCGCATCCTGTGGGCCAGGATGGTCGAGGAGAACAAACCGTGTGCATTCCCGGCCGAGTGGCGGATGGCGCTGGACCACTGCAAGGACCTGATCCGCGAAGGCGGCGAGGATCTGGGGGCGCGAATCCGCGAGTTTGACCCGCAGATGCGCGGGGCCGGCGAAGAGGTCGATGGCGGCATGCAGGCCTGCCGCATGATCGTCAAGCGCATCCGGCAGGAAGCGGCGCTGGCCGGGTCGGATGATCCCGAGGTGCTGAAACTGGCGGCGACGATCCGCCAGCGCTGCCGCGACGTCCTGCGCAACAAGCACTACAAGGAAGGCGACAGCGTGCAGCTCAGCGGAGGATCGGAGGCGGCGCGATGAACCCCAAGCGACTGGGCGTGGTCGGCGTAATCCTGGGCGTCGTGACGATTCTCGCCGGTTCGACGCGGGCGGCCGAGCCCGCGATCACGCGCGATGAGGTATTGAAGCTGGCTGCGGCCTCGGCCGCTCAAATCGATGAGCGTTTTGCCAGGACATGGGCGCGGTATGCCGTGGCGGAAGCATGGCTGCGCACCGACCCCGCGAGCGCGGCCGCGTTGGCCGACCAACTGGAATCGTGGACCGCCAAGCGCGACCTGCTATCGGTGGTGATGGTCGCGTGGGGACGGCGGGCTCCGCAGGCGGCGGCGGACTGGGGCCTGGCCTTCAAGCAGAGGACACCAGGCACCCTGGCCATGCGTAACACGGCGCTGCACTACGCCGTCATCGGCATGGTGCAACAGGCCCCGCAACTGGCCGATGAGCTGATCTGGAAGCATCTTCAGGAGGAGGGCTGGGGCGGCCATCCGCGCGAGGCCCCGATGGCGGCCGCCCGGGAACTGGCGAAGGTTGACCCCCCCGCCGCCCTGAGAATCGCCGAGAAGATTCAACTGGAATCCTATCGCGTCGATGCCTTGCGCGGCGTGCTCAGGGAATGGGCGCGCAAAGACCCCAAGGCCGCGCAGGCGGCCTTCCTCGCGCGTAAGGAAACGGAACTGCGGCTGGTGCTGCCCCAGGACCTCGCGGAAGGCTGGGCCCACAAGGGCCCGCGCGAAGCGGCCGAATATGCCAGGGCCATTCCCGACCGACACACGCGGGCGATGGCCCTGGCGCTTGTGGCACGCGAACTCGCCCGCACCGATGCGAAAGGCGCAGCCGACCTCTGCTCGGCGCTGGCATCGGCCAACGTGGGCAAGTGGCACGAGCAGATGTCGCGCCTGGGGATGGTGGTCGGCGAAGTCGGCGAAGCATTCGGCAAACAGGATTCGCAGGCCGCCGTGAAATGGGCCGCCGGCATGCCCGGCGAGCCCGGTGGTTGCCGGCCGAATGCCTTCGATGGCGTGGCGACCGGCTGGGCCGCTCGCGATGCCAGCGCGGCGCTGGCCTGGTATTTGTCCCCCGAAATCGCCGACTCACGCGGCCGCGGCGCCGCCGTCAACCGAGGCACGGGAGCGGCTCTTCCCGCGCTGGCCCGGGAGTTGTCGAGGACCGATTCCCGCGCCGCCCTGCAGTTGGCGGGAAAGACCGAAAGCCTTGTTCTCAAGAGCAGCATCATCGCGGCGGTGGCCGCTGTTGTCGTGCAACGGGATCCGGCGGAGGCGGCGAGCATCGTCGCGCTTTGGCAAGGCGCCAGCGACTACTACACGTACCGCGCCGGCGCGGCGGCCATGGTTGCGGGCGCCTGGGCCCGAAGCGATCCGCAGGCCGCCGTCGCCTGGGCCGCCAAAGTTCAGCCTGAGCGGGACCGTTTGGCGGCGTTGCGCCGTCGCCGCTCATTGGGTCAGCCAGCACCCGGACGACGCCTTTGCCTGGGCTCGGTCGCACAAAGATCCCCAGGAACTCGCTTACAGCCTCGTGGGAATCGCCGAGGGGCTGCGCTGAGATTCGGAGCGATCGAGGCGGGGCGGGTACGATTCGAGGTCCTGCGGATCGCGGAAGATGGGAAGCGTGCGCAAACAGGCGCAGGTCATTTGATGGCGCTCATCGCGGCTTCGGCGCGCTTCCGCGTGCCGTCGCTCTTGGTCTTGTCCAGGACCATTTGCAGCGCCTTCTGGCGGTCGGCCTTGGGGATGCCGCGGGCCCTCTTCGACCAGCGTTACGATGGCGGAGCAGGCTTCATCGGCGACGGCCGCGTCGGAGGCCAGCGTGACGAGCTGCGCCAGCGCCGGCGGCGGGGATGACGCCAAGGACGGCGATGGCCTGGCGCTTCTCCTCCGGCCGCGTGATCGACGGGAGGATTGCTTCGACCTTCGTCAGCTTGTCCTGGGCAGCCAGCTTCTTGGCGCCCTGGATGTATTGAAGGAAGCCGCGGATGGCGAGCACCTGGTGCTGGGGCTTCCTGGCCGACTTGGTGATCGCCAGCAGCGTATCGGCAACGCCGGCGTCATCGGGCCAGCGGTTGGCCCACGTGGAGAGAGTGCGGACGGCCTCATCCTGCAACGATTCATCCTTGTCCTCGGCGGCGGCTTTGACGGCGGCCAGAGCTTCGGCGCCGCCGCAGCAGGCCAGGGCATTGAGCGCGACGAGGCGCGTGGCGGTGTCGCCGGTCCTGGCCAGCGGCAGCAGGTGCTGCACGCAGGCCTCGGCGCAGCGGCCGCTGATCGACATCAGGGCCTTCTCAATCGCCGCGCGGTCCTTGGCATCCTGAACCTTGATGAGCAGCTTGACCAGATCGGCAACCTGCTTGTTGTCGCCAATCGAGCCGATGGCAACGAGCGCGGCCGTGCGCACGCCGGGATCGGCATCCTCGCGCACTTGGCGAAAACGGCCATGGCGCCTTCGAGCCGGCGCTGCTCGGCGAACTCGATCAGAATCGCGCGCATCTTGCCGGACGACTGCTGAAGACGACTGAAAAGCTCGGCGTCGACCTCCTTGCCGGGCAGGCGCGCCAGGGCCGTCTTGGCGGCGGCGCTCAATTGGGCGTCATCGCCGGCGGCCGCCTCGAGCAGCATCGGCACGCACGAGACATTGCCGATCTGTTCCAGCACGCTGGCGGCGACGGCGCGAACCTTCGGCTCGCCGGTCTTGATGCAATCGAGCACCACCGGCAGGGCCTTCACATCGCCACGGTCGGCCAATGCGAGGATGAGCAGGCACTGGCGCTCGGGCGTATTCTTCGGCAATTCGGCAATGAGGGCATCCGTCACGCCGGGGACGGCCAGCTCGCGCGCCGTGCGCAGACCGATGGCGAACGTGGCCTTATCCGGGGAGCGGAGCTGCTCGACCAGCAGCGGAACGCCGGCCGCCTGGCGGGCCAGGATGGAGCCGCGGGTCGCCTCGATGATGCGCTGCTTGGGCACATCCGCCTTGCGGACGGCTTCGTAGATGCGGATCGCCTCATCGCGATTGCCGGCCGTGGCGAACTGCTCGGCGCAGAGAATGCAGCCTTCGGCGATGGCGGGACGAACCTGGTTCGGGGCGGTGGCCAGCATCGGCTCGAGGGCCTTGACGGCCTGCTCTCCGCCGATCTTGCCCAGCGCGGCGGCCGCGCACGAGGCGACCTCCGGGTCGGCATCCTTGAGCTTCGCCGCCAGGCCATCGATGGCCTTGGCATCGCGGCGATAACCGATGGAGTTGATTACGCCAATGAGCAGGCGTCCCTGTAGCTTGCCCAGGGCATCGCGCAGAGCGGCGTCGGCCTCGGGACCGGGGATGGCTTCCAGGGCAATGCGCGCCCAGGAAGAGAGGTCCTTATCAGGCAACAGGGCGGCCAGCGCAGGCACGGCATTCTTGCTGCCATAGATGGCAAGCTGTTTGCAGGGGATGGCCTTGTCCTGCGGCGGCAGCTTGGACTGAATGGTCTCGATCAGCGCCCTCTCCTTGAGTTCGGAGGAAGCGCTCTCGGCGGCCTGAGACTGCGCGGCGGTCATCGCGAAAGCCGCCGCTACGACGGCGGCGAACATGGTGGAGTATGTGTTCTTGGACATGTTATTCTCCTTATCTGTCCGTTAACCGGCTCGCTTGCGAGCCGCTCTGGGGGCGTCACACGGCTCGCAAGCGAGCCGGTTAAACTGCCCGGACCAGCCTCGGTTAGATGCGCCAGGGGTCGCGAAGGGCCTCGGAACGGAGCCGGTTGGCCTCATCGTCGTTGACGAACTCGCACTTGACCGGATCAAACGTCACCTTGCGCTTGAGGAACAGCGCGATGTTGGCGCAGTGGCAGGTGATGTGCGCCCAGCACGCCGCTTCGGCATTCGCGCGCGGCTGGCTGCGCGACTTGACGCAGTCGAGGAAGTTGCGCACGTGGAAGTTGGCAGGGTAGCCACCGATCTTCGGCCGCCGGCCAGCCAGCAGCGCGGCGGGCGCGGCGAATACATCGCCATTGTCGCCGGTTTCGCACCAACCGGCATCGCCTTCGAACTTGACGGGACACGAGCCGGAGTTCATCCAGCCATCGTCACGCAGGACGAGCTTGACGCCGTTTGCGTACTTGGCGTTGAGCCTGTTGCCCGCAGGTTCATATTCCACCGCGGCGGTGTTGTCGGCGTCGTTGGCCCACTGGCATTGGTTGACGCAGTGGGAGCCCCATTCGAGGCAGCCGCCGCCGACCAGGCCGCCGCCCTTCTCGAAATTGAAGCCGTCGAGGAAGCCCTTGTTATAGGCCCGCCATGCCGACGGGCCGAGATAGAGGTCCCAATCGACGTCCTCGCGAGCCGGTTCGGGCTCGGCAGGCCGCCAGCCGCTCTGGCCGGTTCCCAGGCCCGCGGGCTGGGCATGCAGCGTGTGCAGCTTGCCGAGCCGGCCGCGGCGGGCCAGCTCATTGCAGTACATGAAATTCGGCAGGCTGCGACGCTGGGTGCCCGCCTGGAAGACGCCGCCGCTGCGGCGGAAGGCATCGCGCAACGCCAGGCTCTGGGCGACGTTCTTGGTCGAGGGCTTTTCGCAGTAGACATCCTTGCCATAGCGCGAGGCGAGGATGGAGGCGGTGGCGTGCCAGTTGGGGCCGGTGGAAATCTGGACGGCATCGATGTCGGTCCGCGCCAGGATCTCACGGATGTCGATGTAGGGCTTGCAGTCGTTGTTGCCATTCCTGGCGTCGGCCATGCGTTTGGCCTTCTCGCGGTTGACCCGGCGCACATCGCACACGGCGACGCACTGGACATCGGGCTCCTGCAGGAAGCATTGGAAGATGTAGCCGCCGCGATTGCCGATGCCGATCGCTCCATAGACGATGCGTTCGCTGGGGGCGACCGCGCCGTCCTTGCCGAAGACGGAACTGGGAAGGACCAGCGGCGCGGCCAGCAGGGCGCTGGCCTTGGCGGCGGTCTTGAACAACTGCCGCCGACTGAGATGAACGGCTTTGTCGGACATGCGTGTATCTCCTGTTGCTAACCGAAGCCCAGAGTGAATCTGGAAACAACGGGACGCTACCGTATTTAGTCGCGGAAAGCGAGAGCGTTTGAGCGATCGCGGAGGATTCACCGCAGTCCTGCAGGGTCCGCCACGCCGCCGCGCGAGAGCGTCGATTGACCGCAAACGCTGACCGGCGGCGTTGCGGACCACTACCGCGCGGGACGGTGGCAAATGGCCGATTCCCGCGAAGCCGGGCGCACACTGGTCCGCGAACGAGCCGAACCGGGCCATTACCGCGAATGAAGAATGAACGCCGGCTCGTTAGCGGACCCTGCACGACTACCCACTCACGGGCTGGGCTGGGAGGCAAGGCCGTTGGTGTTCCCCCGCCGGAGCCACCCGTTGACACCCCAGAAAGAACCGCGGCTCCCTACCACAGTTAGGTCGCTGTCAGGAAAGCCGGCACTCTTCACCGCCTTGCGCAATCTCTCATTTAGAGAAGCGACCGTCGGGTGCGCATCTCCAAGGTCGACAATCACGTAAAGCCAAATGACCGGCCTCGTGGATTGACTCATCACCTTGTCATTTTCCGCGACTCGAACTTCGGTCAGCGTGGTTCGTTTCAGCCTCAACTCGATGGACTTCGGAGCCAACTGCTCTCTGATACGCTCGCTGACGTCGCGTTGCCAAGCTGCTAACTCCGCATCCGGTCGTTGCTCACGCGCCACCTTCTCCAGTTGAAATCTCACCGAATCCACCCCCGAGTAGTGTCGTCCCTGAATGCGGCAGCCCGCGAACAACAACCACAAGATCGCGCAAATAAACGGATATCGCATCGCTTGCCTCGCCGCTGGTGTCCGACTATCTGGTCTTGTAGAGGTCACCTTGAACAGCGAGTTGCCATGTCACCGAGCCTGAATGAATCCAGACCCAGCCGTAGCTTCCAGCCGCTAGGCCGGTTGTGTCTCCCGCCGTGCCGTGGATAGTACCCGTCTTCGTGCCGGCGGGCTTCTTACTCCTACAACGCTACCCGCTCGGCGGCGGGATGTAACAGCGCAGCCTCTGGACATTGATCCCGATCGCCCGCAATTCCTCCAGGCGCCCCTTCGTGTGCGAGGCGCGCGACTTGGCAATGTCATGTTGCGTCTCCTGAAGGATCTCGGCCGTCCTGGCCAGCCGCTGCCCCCGATCCGCGTTGCCCAGGGGCAACGCATCCAGCAGCGCGTGCGCCGCGGTCCGCACCTGGCAGATCGTCACCTCCGGATTTTTTTTCCGCAGCCGCTCGGTCTGGCGGGCCAGGAACAAATGGCTGACCTGCGTGATCCGCAAGTGCCTCACGATCGCCCCGTACTTGCGCACCTCGAAGTGCCCCAGGCCCAACTCCGTCTTCTCATCCTCCAGGCACCGCTCCACCGGCCAGCGGCGGAACGCCACGTGCAGGATCACCTCCAGCGGCACGCCCGCCGAAGCGTTGGACAGAAAATACTTGATCTCATCCGGGTGCAGGACGTTCCGCGCCACCACCAGCCAGTACGGGCCGACCACCTGATCCCCGCGCTTCATCCAATCCCTCCTCAAGCGTGATTTTCCCGCCCGCTCGCTGACCGCGCAAGAAAATAGCTCGAAATGCCTCACTTTCCACGCGGAAAGTTGTCTAACATTACATCTATATTAAATGCAAGGAGGCATTTCGAGTGAACCCATCTATACGCCAGCAACTGCAAAACCGCAAGCGTCGCATCCTTCGCCGTCTGGCCAACCGCCAGTGGGAGGAGCAGCTTGCACCGATGTTCTCGGCCAGCAACATCCACTACGAGCTGTCCGACCGCATCCACGGCCTGGGCTGCGGCGGGATCGGCCTGATCCATCTGCTGGCCCGGCAGACCGGCCTGATCGACGCCATCAACGACTCCCTTCACCTGCTGAAGATCCATCTGCCCTACTGGGAGTCGGACCACGTGCTGAACATCGCCTACAACATTGTGACGGGCGGCGATTGCCTGGAGGATATTGAACTGCGGCGTAACGACGAGGTGTATCTCAACGCTCTGGGGGCCCAGCGCATCCCCGACCCGACGACCGAGAGGGACTTCTGCCGGCGTTTCAGCGAGGCGGATGTGCTGGGGCTGATGGAGACGATCAACGGCGTTCGCAAGACCGTCTGGAAGCAGCAGCCGCCGGAGTTCTTCCAGCGGGCGATCCTGGATGCCGACGGAACGATCGCGCCCACCACCGGCGAGTGCAAGCAGGGGATGGACATCAGCTACGATAACCAGTGGGGCTATCATCCCCTGGTGATCTCGCTGGCCAACACCAAGGAGCCGCTGTACCTGGTCAATCGCAGCGGCAACCGGCCCAGCCACGAGCAGGCCGGTGAGTATTTCGACCGGGCGATCGCCTGGTGCCGCGCGGGAGGATTCGAGAGCGTGCTGCTGCGCGGCGACACCGACTTCTCGCAGACCAAGCGGCTGGATGGATGGAACGATGACGACGTGGAGTTCCTCTTCGGCTTCAACGCCATGCCCAACCTCAAGGAATACGCCAACGGCCTGCCGGAGTCGGCCTGGAAGAGGCTGGAGCGCCCGGCGCGTTACGAGGTCAAGACCGAGCCGCGTCAGCGGCCGGAGAACGTCAAGGAGCAGTTGGTCGTCGAGCGCGAGTACGAGAACATCCGCCTCAAGAGCGAAGATGTGGCGGAGTTCGACTACCGGCCGAGCGAGTGCGAGTATCTCTATCGCATCGTGGTGGTGCGCAAGAACCTGTCGGTGGAGAAAGGGGAACTCGTCTTGTACGACGACATCCGCTACTTCTTCTACATCACCAATCTGCGGGGCGAGTCGGCCGCGGAGATCGTGCTGCTGGCCAACGACCGCTGCGATCAGGAGAACCTGATCGAGCAGCTCAAGAACGGCGTGAAGGCGATGAAGATGCCGGTGGACAATCTCATCAGCAACTGGGCGTACATGGTGATGGCCTCGCTGGCCTGGACGCTGAAGGCGTGGTGGGGCCTGTGGCTGCCGGTGAAAGCGGGGCGCTGGCAGGAGCGGCACGAGGGCCAGAAGCAGAGCGTGCTGAAGATGGAGTTCAAGCGGTTCGTCAACGCGGTGGTGCGGGTGCCGTGCCAGATCATCCGTCAGGGGCGGAAGATCATCTACCGGCTGCTGGCCTGGAACCCGTGGCAGGACGTCATGCTGCGGATGGTGGAGGCGTTGCGGCGGCCGATGAACTGCTGAGAACGCCACCCTGATGTCGGGGTCCGGATGCCCCGATTCGCCGCGGCCGCCGAACGTTGGGAGTAGCAGCAAAAGACACACAAGACGAGAGATGAGCGACCGGCCGGAGCGAAAGCGGCACGGGCGGTTGCTCATGCGCGCGGCGACATTGTCGTGTTGGTCGTCGCGTGCGTCGCAAGAACGCGCGGGGGCTTCGCTTGTTTAAGGGCTAGTAGTGTCCGCGTTGTAACTACCGGATTATTGAGGAATTGCGACTCGGTCGAGGTGATGCGGGTCGCAGAAGTCGCATGACTGTCAAAGAAGAAAACCGATAGACGACGTTTTCCCGATGGCTTGACGATAAGCCGCGCAATCTGGGAAAGATATCTTGGCTCAACGGCAAGATCAGTGGCGTTGGAGTTACGATATAACGATCGAGTGGACAGACCGTGTCGTCAGCGGCCACGAGCGCACTTCCGGCCGGGCCGCGATGGAGAAAGACCGGCTGAAGCCGGAACTCCGAACGACTGCGGGACGGCGCGAGGCGCCTTGGACGGGAAGACCGGCTAAAGCCGGAACTCCGAACGGTCTACCTGATCTCGAGGCGGCTCACCGGATACCATCCATCCTTGTCCCGCCCTTTGATACCCAGCCTCACCACCGGCGCCGTCCGCGAAGGCTCGACCACGCCGATGGACAGCTCGTATGTTCCCTCGGGCAGGTCGGCCGGGAGCTTCACCGCGTCGCTGACGTTGACCACATCGCCCGGAGGCAGGTCCTTGGGTTCTTTGAAGAATTCGTCGGTGAACAGAGGAATCGAGCCGGGGAGCCAGCGGTTGACCGCCACCTCGCTTGGAAGAACCAGCGGTCGGGCGGCGCCGGCCGGCGTGCTCGTCAGGCGATAGGCCAGGCGGTACGGCCGATAGCACGGGGCCGAACCAGTGTTCTGCCATTTCATCGCGAGGGTTAGAGCTTCGCCGGGCTTCACCTGTGCCGGATGCGCCAGCTCCTTGAGCACCAGGCGATAGCCCAGCCGGCGCAGGAATCGCTCAAGTTCCGGGCGCACGTTGTCGGCGTTAGTGCCGCCAGTGCCCCCACTGGCGGAAGGTGAACCGCCGGTGAGGGCACCGGCGGCACTTAAGCCCTCGGGCAGAGGGGCGGACTTGTTGTTGATGATGCTTCCGTGGCAGGCCAGGGCGTAGTTGAAGATGAACCGCAGCGGCCAGCCCTCAGCCACCCACTTGCGCATGTCCCAGCAGGTTTCCCATGCGACTGGCGCCGTCTTCCAGGTGTCTTCGATGCGCGCCTCTTTGATATAGACCGGATAGCCCTTGCGCATGTGGCACCAGTTCTTCGAGAACCCGCCCATGTCGCCCAGGCAGTCGGCCCGCCAGCCAGTGCCGAGGCCGGTGGCGTAGGTCAGGCTCTCCTTGCCGCCGATGAGCATGACCAGCGGCGTCTTCTTGAACGCGGCCAGGTAGGCGTCGATGATCTTCTTCTGGTTGGCCAGCGTCGGCATCTTGCCGGCCGTCGAGCCGCTCATGTGCCACTCGCCCCACCAGCCGACGGTGCCGATGTCAACATGGTCGATGTCGGGATGGCCGTCGTAGCGCTGGCCGAGACGCTTGATGAAATCGAGGTGGCGACCGAGGACGATGGGATCATCGAGGTCGGGAACGGAGTATGGTCCGCCGCCGGAATAGTCGGCGTCAATCTCCCGGCCGCCGACATCCTTGAGCCACTTGGGCTGATAGGGCTGGCCGTTGCTCGTCGAGCAGCACATCACGCGAAAGGCCAGCTTCTGGCCGGCATCGTGGGCCAGCTTCAGCGTGCCGTCGAGGAACTCCTCGTCGATCTTCCCCGGCTGCGGCTCGAACTGGCCCCAGCCCCAGCGGGCATAATAGATCGTCGAGGGAATCCATGGCGGCAGGCTCTTATCCTGCTTGCTGGTGCGGTGAAATGTCTCCCAGCCCATGCCGGGATTGGCGAGGATTTCATCGGTTTCCTCGGGATGGACGATGACCTGCCTGACCTGCGCGATTGTGAACGCCGTCGAGCAAAGCAGGACCAAGATGAAGGCAATGTGTTTCATAGGCAATGTCCGTGGTAAAGCCGCATGCAATTCTACTCAGGCGATCATGTCCTTACCTCCACAACCAGTCGGCCGGGATCGGCTGCTTCTCGATGCCGGGGCCCGAGATCAAGAGCGCCGGCTTCTCGCCCGACCAGACATATTCGCGGATGCCGCCCGAGCGGTTGAGCCGGGTCGGGCCGTCCATGCGGAAGTCGATATAGACCACCTTGAACTCGTGATAGCCTTTCTTGAGCGGCGCGCTCCAAGTCCCCAGGCCGTGCAGGCGCGTGGCGGGATACCAGTAGCTCAGGTCGCCCTCGCGCCGGGGTTGCCCGGCGTCAAGGATGGTCGCGTGGCCGAGATAGACCTGCAACTCGTAACCGGCGACATTGTCGGGATAGACATACTCGCGCGGCGCGTGAAGGGTATAGACCCCATCCTCGGGAACCTTGAGATAGCCGGTGTACTTCAGCGCATACGTCTTCTGGCGGGGCGCCAGCTTGTCCGTCAACTGCGCGTTGTCGGCCGGGATCGGAGAGAGATCGAACAGCTCAGGCACGTTGCCGGTTCTGGCGGGCGTGAGCTTGTCCAGCGAAAGCCACATGTCCTTCCAGAAGCCTTCGTAGTACGCATATTGAAGCCCAGGCGCGGCCTTGGAAACGTCGGCGTTGGCGGCGTAGGGCAGCTTTCTCGTGAACACGCCGAAGGTCATCGCCGTGGCGTGGGTGCCGCTGGTGTGCGGCGGGTTGGCCAGCACGCCCGGCCGATACGCGCGCGTCTTCACCGTCAGGGTGCGATCGATCTTGAACGGCTTCTGGTAAAGCGTCGATTGAGGCGTGGGGTCGGTGCCATCGAGCGTGTAGTGGATGCTGACGCCCGGAGTATCGCTCTTGAGCATGATCTCGGCCTCGCCAGCGAAGACGTCCGACTCGGGGAGTATCTTCACGGGGCTGATGGGGCGGTAGATGGGGTCGATCCTGACCTTCGACAGATCGCTCGATGCCGGAATGGAGAACTCAAAATCCGCCTGCGGGACCGCCACCGCCTTGCCGCCGATGGACATCGCTTTGCAGCCCAGGACCATCCCCTGGAGTTGTGGTGCGGGCGTCCCGCCTGCATTGCCCGCAGCAGGCGCGACGCCTGCACCACAATCCGAAATCAGCAGCGCTTCGGCCGTGACCTTCACGCCATTGGCCTGGAGCAATCCGCTCTGGTTGGCCGCGGCGAGATAGGTGACGCGGATACCCCCGGCGGTCGTGGCGACAAAGCCGGTGATCTGCCCGCCTGCCTGGATCGGCTTGATCTCCTTCAGGTCGTTCTCGGTCCCATCGGGCTGCTTCTTCTCGGGCGTGGGCTTGCGGGGGAAGATGGCCGTGACGATCTGCTGCGTGCCTTCGCCGGCCCAGCTCACGCCGATGCGCTGGAAGTCGTACATCTCCTCGCCGGACTTGCTCGTGGTCGAGGTGTACTTCAGCGGCGCATCCGCGAACTGGTACATCGACAGGTTCACGTTCCCGACGCTGATGTTGGCCAGGCGATCCCAGCTCCACCATGTGTCGGTGCCGGTGCGCGTGGTCTTGATCGTGCGGGCCAGGCCGTCGATGACGATCTCCTCGGGCTTGAACCCGCCGAATTCCTTTTTCTTTTTCACCGGGAGCCACCAAAGCTGCTCGTAGTCGTGCTTCTTGGCCGTCTGGATGCGATCGGTGATGATCCACAGCCCGGCCCCGCGCGCGTACATCGCCAGCCGCTGATGGGCGATATCGTCGATGAAATCCTTCCGGTCGCGGGCATTGTTGGAATACACGCCGGAATAGACTCCCTCGATCAGGTTGAAGCTGTCGGAGGCATGCCAGCGCCAGGGCGAAGGCTCGGTCCACGCGCTGACGCCCTGGCCGCGATGGCCGGACGGCCAGCTTGTGGTGTACACGTTGAAGTCGAAGCACTGGCGTTTCTTGTCGACCTGGATGGGCGACGTTGGGCGGACGTAGCCGTGAACCGTGTCGTCATACAGCAGATCCATGCCGTAGGCGGCCACGCAGAAGGAATTGTTCTTGGTCACCGCGCCCACCGAGCCGCAACCCGGCTTCGGCGAGCAGAAGAACGACCCGTGCCCATCATCCTTCCCCCAGCCGTCCCGGACGATGCTATACCCGCCGTAGGGGAACCACTCGGAGTTGTACGCCGGCTCGCCGGCCATGCCATTGCCCCAGACCGTCGAGACGATCTTCGCGTTCGTCAGGTCGTCCAGCGCCTCGGGCAACTGCGTGTACGCATCGTGGGCCTTGTCCTTCGTGCCCCACGGCGGCTCATGGTGAGTCACCAGCGGATACTCGCCCTGCGGCGTGGTCAGGTGGATCAGATAGCTCGCGCGGCGGCCCAGGTATTCCTTCAGCTCGCGCTGCCAGGCCGCCGTGTGCAGGTCGCGCTTCCAGGAAGGCCACGCCCAGTTCGGCATCGACTCCCGCGCCTCGATCAGCCGGATGGCCCCCATATTCAGCATCAGGAGCGGGTTGTATCCCGGCCACTGGTGCGACTCGGTCCCATCGAGCATCCCCTGCAAGACATTGATATCCTCGATATTCCGCCGGCGCGTCTCGCGGAAATACAGCGGGGCCACCTTGAACTCGTCGATCATCATCGCGAACAGCATCCGCCCCGCGCCCGGCGTCCAGGCGTTGGGGTTGGCTCGCATGTAGACCACATCGTTGAGGATCGATTCGGTCGCCAGCCGCCGCAAGATCTGGGCCAGAATGCGCGGAGATACGGTTTCGCTATCCCATGGCAGCGCATTGGCAATCCCCGCCAGCATCTTCACCGTCGTCACCACGGGATAGGAACAGTTGTCGTGGCTGAAGATCGGGTGCAGCTCCATCAGGAACGTGCAGTTCAGCGACCAGTCATCCATGTAGCCCAGCCATCGCTTCAGGTACGCCTCATTCTTCGTCACCATGTACGCCTGAAACAACGGCTGAAAGCCCGTGCCCCACCAAAGCTCGCGATAGGGCTGCATTGCCCGCGACTTGGTGGTGTAGCCAAAGGGAGGATCAGGGGCGTTCCAGTGTACCGATCCGGGCTCGCCGATATTCACTTTCTCTTTGCCGATCGTCATGATCCCCTTCATGAGCTCATCGGCCTCGGCGATATGCTTCTTAGTCCCACAGCGCTACCGCCCATGTTTTTCGGCCTTTTGTGCCGATAGATCATCCGTGAGGTGCGGGTGAGTTGACCCGGAGGTCACGGATGACCGTGCAACAGATCCGCGCGTTGAGACCGGCCCTGTCCGGCTACCTGGACGAGTTCGCCGACTGCTTTGTCAGCTTCGACACGCGTTACCATCTCAAGGAATACGTGTCCGGCCAGCTCAGCGATCTGCAACGCAAGAGCGTGCAGCCGATCGCGCGGCTCATGGACGTGCCGCCACGGACCTTGCAGGAATTTCTGTCGCTGGCCGAGTGGGACCACGATCGCCTGCGTGACCGCGTGCAGCAACTGGTCACCCGCGACCACGGCGAGGCGCAGGCCATCGCCATCGTGGACGAGTCGGGCTATCCCAAGAAGGGGCGGAAGACCGCCTGCGTGCAGCGGCAGTATTGCGGGGCCACCGGCAAGAAGGACAACTGCGTGATGGCGGTGCATTCTGGCCTACGCCAGCTTCGACGGGCAGTTTCGGGCGATGCTGGACAGCGACCTGTACCTGCCGGAAAAGGGATGGGACGCGCAGCGGCGAAAGGAGGTGGGGATCCCCACCGCGCTGAGCTATCGTCCCAAGCACCTGATCGCGCTGGAGCAGTTGCGGCGGGCCGTGGGCAACGGGATGCATTTCGGGTGGGTGACGGCCGACGAATGGTACGCGGAGAAGCCGGCGTTCATCGAGGGGCTGGAGGAGCTGAAGCTGCGTTTCGTGCTGGAAATCCCGAAGAATCTGATGGGGTGGGTGCGCCAGCCCAGCAGCGTCGACACGCCGCGGGGCGAGGTGCAGAACATGGTGCGCTGGTCGCGGCCGCTGCTGGATCAGGAGTGGGTACCGTATCACATCAAGGACACGGACGCGGGGCCGATGGTCTGGGAAGTTCGCGCGGCGCCATTCTGGATGAAACGGGACGGACGGGTGGTGGGTCCGTACTGGCTGGTGGCGGCGCGGAACGTTCTGGACCGGGATGAGATCAAGTATTTCCTCTCGGATGCGTCGCCGGGGGTGCCGCTGGAGGTGATTCTGCACGTGGCCTTCCACCGGTGGTCGGTGGAGCGGACGCTGGAGGACGAGAAGGACGAACTGGGGCTGGACCATTTCGAGGTGCGGAAATACGTTTCGGTGCTGCGACACCTGCGGATCACGCAGGTCAGCCATTTGTTCCTGGCCCGCCAGACCGAGCGGCTGCGGGAAAAAAAATCCGGAGGTGAACATCTGCCAGATGCGCCAAGCCACCAGCGCCTGTTGGATGCGCTGACGCTTCACGACGAGGAGGACCGGACGCAGCGCCTGACGCGGATCGCCGCCGAGATCCGGGAGGACCAGCGAAAGAACGCTGCAGCGCGGGCCTCGCACGCCAAGAAGCGTCGGCGGGAACTGGAGGCCATCCGCCTCCCCGTGGAAACGCTCCGCTGCTGTATTCCGCCATGACGGGGTAGCGTTGTGGGATTAGCCGCCTCGCCATCATCGCCCATCTCGAACGCACCGGCCGGAAAACCGCCCAATCCCGCGAAACCCCGGCCATAGAGATGCACGTCGTTGGCGGGAATGCCAAACGCCTGCGGCCGGCGCAGCTTGTCGAAGTAGTAACTGCGGAAGAGCTTCAACGCCTCGGCGTATTTCCCAGCCTTGCGAAGCTTGTCCATCTCTGGCAATTGCGGCCGGCTGCGCAGGTTCGATCGGTTGATCTCATCATTCGAGATGAAGAGCATGTCGAGGAATTCCTTGGCGAACGCCTCGATCGCCGCGTCCGAATCGCGATCCTTCCACCGCTTCTCCTTTTCCACCGCCGCCGCCTGTTTCTCGCCCTGGACCTTCTTCACCGCCGCCGCCTCAACCAGCGAAAACTCGCGGATGCAGACTTCCTTGTTGGGGTTCTTACGTGCGTACGCGCGGAGCGTCACATATCGCCCCTTGGCCGCCGGAAACACAACCACGGTTTCCTCGCCGACCTCGCCCGAAAACGTCCCGGCCGCCGCCGCCTTACCCTTCGCATCGGCCGCCTCGCTCACGAACAACTCATACTTTTCCATCGTGCTGTCGAGCTTGTTATCCGGCCGGCCCAGCGTCAGGATCGTGAACGCTCCCAACTCGTAAGCCTTCCCCAGATTGATCGTCACGTCATAGGAATCCTGGCCGCTGGGGTAGTAGAAGCTCTCGGCGTTGTCGTCGATCATGTTCGGCGACTTCCACTGCTCAACGGCCGACTCCTGGCTGACGGAGACGATCTTCCAGTCCTTCTTGGGAACGTAGTTGTCCTCGAACTCCCAGTAATTCCACAGCGCCTCGCCGCCCCAGAATGGCCGAACCTTGTATTCAGCCAAGAGCGGCGAGGCGATGGCCAGCACCATCGTAACGGCGAACAGAACAGCCACATGACGACGGACGCAGACCATGTGTACTCCTGATGAGCCCCCGGCCAACGGAACCCGAAACACGCAAGAACCCTACCGCCCTGCCGCCGCCAATGTTGTGGGTTACGGGCTGGGCCATTGCAAATGGCGCTGCAGGAACTGGAATGTCCCCACGCCGTTGATCGTGTGCGGGCCGGCGAAGAACTCGATCTCGCAGCGGTCGCCGATCCCGAGCCGGCCGTTGTAAAGATGCCGCACCTTGGCGAACTCGGCCGCCACCATCTCATCGGGCGCGACGCCGTCGAAGTGGCCGCGCTCGACCATGAACGGCCGGGGAGCGATCAGCGCCGCCATCTCGGCATAGTTGAACGTGCTGCCCAGGTCGAACTCGAAGATCTCGTATTCGCCGGTATAGACATAGCTGTAGGGGCTGATGGTCGACGCGTTCTTCCAGACCCATTCGTTGAAGTCGGCCGAGCAGATCGAGAAACGGTAGTCGGTCAGCAGGGCCGGCACGCGCATGGCCGTCTTGCCGCCGTAGCTCAGGCCGTAAAAGCCGATTCGCCCGCCATCGACGTTGGGCAGCGTCTTGAGCCAGTCGAGAATCTGGCGGTGCTGCGGCGTGATGATCGAGAACAGTGTCTTGCCCAGCGGGTTGGCCTTACGCTGGAGCACGCGGAAGCGGTCGCCGAAGATGTAGAGGTTCTGTGGGGCGAAGACGATGAAACCGCGCTCGGCCAGCCGCGCCGCGAAGGCTTTGTAGGCGTTGTGCCCCTCTTGGCCGATCACGTGCTGCGGCCGGCCTTCCAGGCCATGCTGGCAGACGACCACCGGACGCTTTTCGCCATCCTTCAGGTCGCGCGGCAAGAGGAGCAGTCCATACGCGATCACATCGGGGAACACGTCGAGCACGACCTCATACGCCAGCCATTTCTCCGACTGCATCGCGAGGCGTGTGCGCGGCCGGGGCGAGAGCAGCGGCTGGTCGAAGCGGCCGATGACCTGATCGTAGAAGATGCGCCGGTACTCCTTGGCCGACCGCTCGTACTTCTCGAGTGATGATGTATCCAGGCGGCTCATGAACTGCTGCCGCAGGGCCGGGCTCTCGACGAGAAGCCGCTGTGTGTGCCGCTCGATCTCCATAATCTGCCGCGCCTGGCGCTGGGCTGCATCGGGCAGATCGCCGACGATCTGAGGCTTGGCGCTGGCCGGCGCGACCTTGGTTCCCGGCGCCAGTGCATCCAGCAGCGAGGTGAGTGCCTCATCGCGCAGCATCGGCCCCTTGCCATCGTCACTGACCACGAGTTGGATGCGTGGCGCGGGTCGAATCTCCGCCACCAGCGCCTTGGCGCGATCGACCTCGTGCCTGACATCCTCCAATGGCGCTGTTGCCAGTTGCGCCGGCGCCCCACCTTTGCCGGCAATCTGTTTCTCCGGGCCGCGGCATGCTTCGACGATCACCGACCGGGGCGCGATCAGGGATGCCAGTTCCGCATCGCCGAACTGCTCCAGCAGTCCGAAGACGTTCCGGTCGATCGGCTCGCGCAGATCCCCTCGCGCCGGGTGAAGTACCCGCTCACGCAAGTCGCGGTGATTCGCGTGTCACACGCGACCGCGTAGAGGGCCAGCAGCCCGCCCTCGCCCCGGCCAACTACACCGATCCGCGCTGGCTTGTCGCCGGCCTCGCGCGAGAAGAAGTCAACGGCCGCGAGAACCTTTTGGACCTCGTAGCCGATGAGATGCCGCCCCAGTTCCAATGCCGGGCGGTAGAGGTATTCTCGCGAAGTCAGCTCAACGCCTCCGCTGGTCCGACCCGGCGGCCGGCGCGGGGCGATGGTACGGTCGATGAGTGTTGGCACCAGCACGCGGCACCCGGCTTCCGCCAGCCGCCTCGCATACTGCGATGCGTCTTCCACGCCGTCGGCCAATCCTGCAATCTGCTCCGGGGTGAGGTCGGCATCGGGGATCGCGATGACATCGGCGATAGGCGGCCGCCCCGTCGGTAAGAGCAGCAAACCTTCGGCGTTGACGCCGTCGATTGCCGGCCAACGAACCGAGTACACATCGTACCCCACCCCGCGCCAGAATCGGATTGCGACCTGCGATCGCGATTACCTGCGGGCCGGCGAATGGCACGCGCGAGTTGCGCAGGCCGATAATGTGCCTCAATCGCTGGCGATTCGGCTCAACGGATCGGTCGTATGCCGCCGCTGAAGAAAAGTCACGCTTCCAGTGGGCCGCACGCCGCTGCACGGACTGATCCAGCTCGCGCATCAGGAACCGGTCCACGCCAGCAACCAGCTCCGAGGCGATATCCCCGCTCATCGAAAGCGGATCCGTTCCAGGCAGCGACGGCGGATCGGCCGAGACCCACGCGCACAGGCCCAGTGCCAGTATCATCAACCATTGCCAAGACCATGATCTTGCGCTCATCGCCGATCTCCGATCGCCGGCTTTGCCGGCCAAGATATGTGCCATCCGCCAGGGCCGTGATTATACCCGGCGGGCGAGGAACTGAATGACCGTCATTTCTCACGGCAGTGGCGGCCGATCATCGCCCTGCCAACCCTTGTGGTCATCGCTCCCCCATGGGTAACGCTGATTGAGCAGGTCCAGCGCCTGGCGGACGGTCTTTCGCGGGGAAAGCGAGGGATCTGGCGTGTGGACCGTGGACCGGCCGATCTGCCTACCGCCACGAGCACAGCGCCTATCCAATCGCGCTCGATCAACTCGTGCCCGGCTATCTCTCCGCCATCCCCCAGGATCCCCGGACCGCCAATACCCGCCCGCTGGGTTACGTGTTGGCGGGCAACGGCCAGCGGCCACTGATCTATTCCGCCGGCTCATCGATGCTCTCCCCGGAGCAGATTGCCAGGAGTCTGCCGGCGGCGGCCGCTACGGTCCCGTCCAATGCATCCGCACCGGCCGGTACGGTGATCTTCTTCGACGCCTCCCCCTGGGCCCCCAAGCCGCCCTCATCCCCGCAAGGTCACAACGATCAGCCATAGCAACCCGATGATCCACGGAACCAGGATCAGCCACACCGCGATGCCCAGGCACATCAGCAGAGGAAAGACCAGCAGGAACGGCGGCGCGGCCGTCCCCGACACGATGGTCGTCCTCCGGTGAAAGCGATAGGCCGCGAAGAGCCACAGCAACAGCGCCGTGGCCGGTGCAAACAGCAAGAGCGTGGCCCCAAACGCCTTGCCGCCGTCGTCCCTTCGGCCGGCCGCGATGCAAGCCCCCCAGAACAACCCCGCCACCACGCATCCGACGGCCGCCCCGCCGAGCAGTGCCCCGAGCACATAATGCGCTGCGGCGATCGCCCGCTGGCGCACCGCCGCCGGATACCGGCACATGGCTGCCATGCTCACGGGCAGCATCGCCAGCAGGAGTGCCGCCGCCAGGGCCATGCCCGCCTTCACCAGCGGCATGCGCCGCCACGTGCCAGGGATAGACCAGATGCCCAGGCCAGCCCGGCGAGAACCACTCAGCCAAATCCAACAGCGCATTCTCCGGCTTGGTCGCGAACAACACCGCCGCCAGCAACGCCCACACCTGCCCCACGCAGATCAGCCAGAACCACCGGCCATCGCGCTGCCGCAGATCGGCCTGGATCGATTCGGCGACCAACTCCGTCCGGAACGTCGCCACCAGCACAGTCAGTACCCAAGCCTTCGCCCGCCCCAGGTGCCCCCGGTTCGTCCACGCAATCCGCGACGCCGACAACTCCTCTAGCCCCTCCTCAAGCGTGATTTTCCCGCCCGCTCGCTGACCGCGCAAGAAAAAAGCTCGAAATGCCTCACTTTCCACGCGGAAAGTTGTCTAACATTACATCTATATTAAATGCAAGGAGGCATTTCGAGTGAACCCATCTATACGCCAGCAACTGCAAAACCGCAAGCGTCGCATCCTTCGCCGTCTGGCCAACCGCCAGTGGGAGGAGCAGCTTTCGCCGATGCTGTCGGCCAGCAACATCCACTACGAGCTGTCCGACCGCATCCACGGACTGGGCTGCGGCGGCATCGGCCTGATCCATCTGCTGGCCCGGCAGACCGGCCTGATCGACGCCATCAACGACTCCCTTCACCTGCTGAAGATCCATCTGCCCTACTGGGAGTCGGACCACGTGCTGAACATCGCCTACAACATTGTGACGGGCGGCGATTGCCTGGAGGATATTGAACTGCGGCGTAACGACGAGGTGTATCTCAACGCTCTGGGGGCCCAGCGCATCCCCGACCCGACGACCGAGAGGGACTTCTGCCGGCGTTTCAGCGAGGCGGATGTGCTGGGGCTGATGGAGACGATCAACGGCGTTCGCGTCAAGACCGTCTGGAAGCAGCAGCCGCCGGAGTTCTTCCAGCGGGCGATCCTGGATGCCGACGGGACGATCGCGCCCACCACCGGCGAGTGCAAGCAGGGGATGGACATCAGCTACGATAACCAGTGGGGCTATCATCCCCTGGTGATCTCGCTGGCCAACACCAAGGAGCCGCTGTACCTGGTCAATCGCAGCGGCAACCGGCCCAGCCACGAGCAGGCCGGTGAGTATTTCGACCGGGCGATCGCCTGGTGCCGCGCGGGAGGATTCGAGAGCGTGCTGCTGCGCGGCGACACCGACTTCTCGCAGACCCGGCGGCTGGATGGATGGAACGATGACGACGTGGAGTTCCTCTTCGGCTTCAACGCCATGCCCAACCTCAAGGAATACGCCAACGGCCTGCCGGAGTCGGCCTGGAAGAGGCTGGAGCGCCCGGCGCGTTACGAGGTGAAGACCGAGCCGCGCCAGCGGCCGGAGAACGTCAAGGAGCAGTTGGTCGTCGAGCACGAGTACAAGAACATCCGGCTGAAAAGCGAGGATGTGGCGGAGTTCGACTACCGGCCGAGCGAGTGCGAGTATCTCTATCGCATCGTGGTGGTGCGCAAGAACCTGTCGGTGGAGAAAGGGGAACTCGTCTTGTACGACGACATCCGCTACTTCTTCTACATCACCAATCTGCGGGGCGAGTCGGCCGCGGAGATCGTGCTGCTGGCCAACGACCGCTGCGATCAGGAGAACCTGATCGAGCAGCTCAAGAACGGCGTGAAGGCGATGAAGATGCCGGTGGACAATCTCATCAGCAACTGGGCGTACATGGTGATGGCCTCACTGGCATGGACGCTGAAGGCGTGGTGGGGCCTGTGGCTGCCGGTGAAAGCGGGGCGCTGGCAGGAGCGGCACGAGGGCCAGAAGCAGAGCGTGCTGAAGATGGAGTTCAAGCGGTTCGTCAACGCGGTGGTGCGGGTGCCGTGCCAGATCATCCGTCAGGGGCGGAAGATCATCTACCGGCTGCTGGCCTGGAACCCGTGGCAGGACGTCATGCTGCGGATGGTGGAGGCGTTACGGCGGCCGATGCGCTGCTGAGCGGACCCCAGGATGTCGGGGTCTGGATGCCCCGATTCGCCGCGGCCGCCGAACGTTGGGAGTAGCAGCAAAAGACACACAAGACGAGAGATGAGCGACCGGCCGGAGCGAAAGCGGCACGGGCGGTTGCTCATGTGCGCGGCGACATTGTCGTGTTGGTTGTCGCGTGCGTCGCAAGAACGCGCGGGGGCTTCGCTTGTTTAAGGTCTAGCCGGTATTTCTCGCCACACTCCGGACACCGCCCTCCCACGCCGCCCCGCAGGTTGTACCCGCACCGCGGGCAGAACACATCCTCCGTCAGCGGCACCGACACATCCCCGTGCGTTGTCGTTCCATTCTCCACGATCGCCGGACTCCATTCCGCAACACAAGCCGTAGAGTGGGCCGCCCACCGAGGTTGCTTTGCGTGCGCCCCCACTCTATCCCCCGCGCCGCCTCAGGCAAGCCCGGGAACAGAAAAGGGGATTGCGCCAATCCTGTTCGGCCCGCTCGTTGCACCCTCGCGCCGAGGTTGGGAGCGAGCACGATTGAGGTGGGAGATGCGCCTGCTCCGACGTGCGCAGAGGATCGGGCTGGAATGGAATGGGTTATTTCGGCGCAGCGTCAAGGGCCACGACGCGGACGGCTTGCGCGATCCGGCGTGTCAGATCTCGAGGGGCTTGAGCTTCGCGATGTGCGCCTCCAGTTCATCCTGCTCGGCCCAGCCGATGAAGAAGAACCGGAGCATCTCTATGGTCCGCAGCGTCGGCTTGCGTCCCGTCCACAGCGCGATCAGCATGCAGACGATGATCGCCAGATAGACCTGAATCTCGATGCCGTTGGCCCGATGGCTCAGCAGGTGCCGGCAGCCCAGCACGTGTTTGAAGAAGCGAAAGAACAGCTCCACTGTCCAGCGTTTGCGGAACACCAGCGCGATCAACTCGGCAGTGCAAATTTTTTTCTGTAAAAATTTTGCGGACGGCGGTTCAAGCGATCTCCGGGTTAAAGTTGAGGTAAGGATCATGGACGGCTTCCCACTGGTCGGATTGCTCGATAACCAGAGAGGTCACCAGTCGCAGCAGGGAGTCCTCGTTGGGGAAGATCTCGACGACGCGCGTTCGGCGCCGGATCTCGCGGTTGATTCGTTCGAGCATGTTGGTGGTGCGCAGCCGCTGGCGGTGGTCGGCGGGGAGAGAAAAGACGGTGAAGCCTTCGGGGATGTTCTGCTCGATCCAGCGGGAGAACTGCGGCCAGTGCGCGTACTTGTTGACGAGCTGGTGGAGGCGGCGCTGGGCGGCGGGGGGATCCGGGGCATTGAAGACCTCGCGCAGATCGACGGCGACACTTTTGCGCTGGTCGAGCTTGGGGACGTAGTGCATGGCATTCTGCATGAGATGAAACTGGCAGCGTTGCCAGGGCACGCCGGGGAGGCAACTGGCGACGGCCGCCTTGAGGCCGGCGTGGTCGTCGCTGACGATGTACTTCACGCCGTGCAGGCCGCGGCGTTGCAGGGAGAAGAGGAACTCGCGCCAGTGGGTTTCGGCCTCGGAGGCGGCGACGGAGACGCCCAGGATCATGCGTCGGCCGTCGGGGCGGATGCCGATGGCGATGAGCACGCCGGTGGAGAGGACATTGCAGCCGATGCGGGTTTTCTCATAGCGGGCGTCGAGAACGAGGTAGGCGATCTCGTCGAGGGGCCGCTGGAGCCATCGGCCCAGTTCCTCGTCGAGGAGGGCGGTGGCGCGGGAGACCTGGGCGCTGCTGACGTCCAGGCCGCAGAGCTTCTCCATGACGTGGTGGACCTTGCGGGTGGAGACGCCCTGGATGTACATTTGGGCGATGGCCAGGCGCAGGGCGCGTTCGGAGCGGATGCCGCGTTCCAGGACGCTGGGATAGAAGCCGGTGCCGCGGGTCTGGGGCACGCTGACGACCAGTTGTCCCAGGCGGGTGTCCAGGGTCTTGGGCTTGAAGCCGTTGGCGTGCCCCCGGCGGGAGCTGGTGCGTTGGTGGGGATCGGCGCCGAGGGCGTGGGCGCGTTCGACCTTCATGGCCTCGTTGAGCAGGAGGCGGAAGGCCTCGGCCATGGCGTCGATGCCATGCTCGGCAATCAGATCGACGGCCTGGTTGACAGCGGGCGAGATCGTGGTACACTCCAATCGGCGGGTCATGCTCAGCTCCTTTCGTGTAACAGTTCAAAAGGAGAATCGACATGGCCCGCCGTCCTGTTGGGCGCTCCGGCGGTGTGGCTTATCGGACTCGCTGGCGCTCGTCCGATAAGCCACACCGCCGGAGCCCCTCTCTCACTCTTACAGAAAGAACTATGCACCAGCTACAGAAAGAACTATGCACCAGCCTATGCACCAGCAGTGGGGGCCACCTCGTGTCACGCCAGGGTCACGCCGTACCCGCTTCGGGGTCACTTCATGTCGCGCCAGGGTCATTTTGGGGTCACTTTCGGGTCACTTTCGGGTCACTTTTTCCGCGACATATTCACGCTGCTGCATTTGAACAAACTCCTAACCCCTGTCAGTTCAACATCCTGCGCCACGCCTCCCGCCAACCACGAGTCCCCTCGCGTGTTTTTCGAGCGCCTCAAACGTGTATGAGTTTTCAGGGCGGTACTCCGCCGTAACGTGTATGAGTTTTCAGGGCGGTACTCCGCCGTGAAACGTGTATGAGTTTTCAGGGCGGTACTCCGCCGTGAAAACTCGGTTGGACTGAACGGCTGTCGCCGTGGCGGGCGTGGGAGGGCCGTGGGAACGCCGCGGGACGTGGCGGTTGGGGTGCTGGCGATGGGCCGGAGGCGTTGGGGCGGCCCAAGGCGCGGCGGTGGGCGGGCTGGGCGCATGCGAGAGCCTGCCGTCGCTGCGAAAGGATCGTGCGGCGGGCTGGAATGGTGGGGTTGGAGCGTGCGAAGGCGGAGCTAGGGGCTGCGGCTGCGTGGGCGGGGGATCTCGCGGACATGCACCAGTTCTTCGCAGCCGCAGTATGGGCAGGTCGGCGCAAAGGGATCGAAGGGCGCCGGCGCCTTGGGCGGCGACTCGACGGGCTCGGGGGTTTCGGCCGGCGCGGGTCGTTGCAGTTGCAGCAACAGGCGGACGCGCTGCAGCAACTCGCGCCGGCGTGGATACCACAGGCCGTAGTAGCGGACCTTGTGGAAGCCCTTGGGCAGGACGTGCTGCAGGAAGCGGCGGAGGAACTCCGTGCCCTGGAGGGTGCAGTTCCGCTGGCAGTTGCCCTTGCGGTCCTTGTACTGGAACGTGACGGTCGCCTCGTCCATCGCCAGGAGGCGTCGCTCGGTGATGGCGATGCGGAAGACGTAGCGGGCCAGGTACTCCAGCACGCGCTGCGGGCCCGCGCCCCAGGGGAGGCAGTTCACGACCCAGTCCTGCTGCCAGACCTGCGCCGGCACCAGGGCGAAGAGCTGCGGGTGCTTAGCTTGCAGGGCCTGCTGGAAGAGTTGGCGCAGATGGCGGGAGAGCACTCGCACCGGGAGGAAGAACCCCGGCGGGGTGGCGATCCAATGCTGGCCATCCGGCGAGACGCCGCCGCCGGTGACCAGGCAATGCACGTGGGGGTGATACTCCAGCGTGCCGGTCCAGGTGTGCAGCACCGCCAGGATGCCGGGCATGGCGGCCAGGCGTTTGGGGTTGCCGGCCACGTCCATGACGCACTGGGCCGTCAGGGACATCAGCAGGTCATAGAACACCTTCTGGTTGCTGCGGAACAGGTCGCGCAGGCCCTGGGGCACGGTGGTGGTGAGGTGGAAGTAGGAACAGGGCAGCAGTTCATCCTGGCGGTCCAGCAGCCACTGGTGGGTCTGGGTAAGGCCCACGGCCGGAAAGGTCAGGTCAGGCCGTTGGCCAGGTCATCCAACTCGGCCCGTACCTGTTGGCGGATGGGTTCGGTCAGATGGGTGTAGATCTCGGTGCTGCGGATGCTGGAGTGGCCCAGGAGCATCTGCACCACGCGCAGTTCCACCTTGCGCTCCAGGAGGCGCGTGGCGAAGCCGTGACGCAGGCAGTGCGGCGTGACGCCGGTGATGCCTTCCTGGGTGCAGGCGGCGCCCATGGCGTTACGCACGGTTCGGGCATGGACGTGATTGCCCTCGGGAGCCGTGGCCAAGACCCACTGGCGATTGTGGTGCGTCTTCCAGGCCTGACGCATGGCGTCCAGAAGCGAGGATGGCAGGGGAAGCAGGCGCTGCTTGTTGCCCTTGCCGATCATGCGGATGACGCCCTGCTTGCCGTCGATCTGCTCCGGCCGCAGGGCCACGGCTTCGCTGATCCGCAAGCCGCAGGCGTATAGCAGGGCCAGACAGGCGCGATAGACCGGCCGCCACACGGCGGTGATCAGGCGGCGGCAGTCTGCATCGCTGGGGGCCGTGGGCAGACGCTTGCGACGTGACGAGGCGATTCTTTTTTAAAAAGGCCCCACGGCCGCCGCAGGGTGTTCTGGAAGACGAACTGGAGGGCGGCGCGGGTGGGGGCGATGGTTCCCTGGCACCGTCCGCTCTGGATCAGGCCACGCAGGTACCGGGCCACCTGCTCCTCGGTGGCCTCCTGCGGGCGCGTCCGCGTGCGCCTCACGAACTGCACGACGAGGCGCAGGTACGCCCGCTGGGTCCCCTGGGCCAGGCCGGCCAACTGCAAATCCCGGATCAACTGTTGCTTGACGCTACCGCTCATGGCAGACTCCTTGGGTAAGGATGTTGAAGCTGGCGGCGGACGACACCGCGTCGTCCGTCCGCCGGCCTCTGCCAGAAGCGTAACCGTTCTACCCACGCAAGGCCCTCCCACGCCCGCCACGGCGACAGCCGTTTAGTCCAACCCCCAACCGGAGACTGTTTATGCCAAACCTGCCCGGAACAACTCGCCGCCAGAGCGAATTTTTTCCAGCCTGTTGTCACAATCCTGCCGCCTGCCGCCGGGCAACTGGCGCCGGCAAGAGGAACCGCCCCGACGCCCGTCATTGGACGCGCACCGCGCCGCCCAGTAACCTCGTCACCATGCCCAGACAAGTCAACTTCGCCGTCATCGGCACCGGCAATCTCGCGCAGAATCAGCACCTGCCCAACCTCCACCGCGCCACCCACGCGCGCCTCGCGGCCGTCTGTGACCTGCGCGGCGATGTGCTCAAACAGGTCCAGGAGAAGTACGCCGTGCCCAAGGCCACCACCGACCACCGGCAGATCCTCGCCGATCCGGAGATCGACGCCGTGGTCATCGCCACGCGCGAGGACCAGCACGTACCGCTGTCCATCGAAGCCCTGCGCGGGCAAGCACGTGTACTGCGAAAAACCCGTGGCCGAAACGGCCGATGAGTGCCGGCCGCTGGTCGAGGCGCAGCGTGCCAGCGGGAAGATCTTCGCCGTCGGGTTCAATCGCCGCATGGCCCCGGCCTATCAGCTCGCGCGGAAGATCTTCGCCGCCCACGGCGGGCCGAAGAACATCTACTACCGCATCTCCGACGCCTACTGGATGTGGGGCCGCAACTACCCCCCGCGCACGCGCATCGTCCACGAGGCCTGCCACATCTTCGACATCCTGCGTTATCTGACCGGCTCGGACTCCCAGAGCATCTACTGCATCGACTCGCGGCCGGACGATGAGACGTTTTCGATGAAGTTCGGCTCGGGCTGCATCGCGACGGTCCTGTCCAGCGGCTACCTGCACTTCGACATGCCCAAGGAGTACATGGAGGCGGTGGTGGACATCGGCGCGATCACGGTCAACGACTTCTGCGAACTCCGCACGTTCGGGCTGGCGGATTTCGAGCCGGTGTACCGCTTCCTCGGCCACACCCACCCCGACCGCGACCACATCCACCGCTACCTCCTGGCCCGTCAGGGCGCGGCCGCCATGTACGATATCCGTCGCATATGCTACGAAGGCCACATACGGCTGGAAACGCTGCGCCAGGAGAACGCCGACACACCCGAGCGCCGGGAGCTGGAGCATTTCCAGACGCACCACGTCCCGAACGCCAACTACATGGCGCCCAAAGGCTGGGTGGAGGCCATCGAGCATCTCTCGCTGTGCATCCTCAACGGCACGCCGTGCGAACTGGCCGGCGCCGAGGATGCGCTGGCGGTGGCGCGGATCATCCAGGCGGGCATGCGCAGCCGGGAGACGGGCGAGCCGGTGAGGCTGACCTCTGACTGCTGACAACTCCCCCCCATTCGCGATAATGCCGTCATGCGAGAGATGACCACTCACGAGCGCATGACGCGCATGCTCGCCCACAAGGATGCCGACCGCGTCCCGATCATCGACTATCCCTGGGGCGCGACGTTCGAACGCTGGCACAACGAGGGCCTGCCCAAGGATGCCGATTGGCTCGACTTTTTCGGCCTCGACCGCTTCGTCTCCATCGGCGCGGACAACAGCCCGCGCTATCCGCGCCGGATGATCGAGGAGACCGAGGAGTACATCATCGAGACCAGCAACTGGGGCGCGACGCTCAAGACGTGGAAGCATCGCGGCGGCGTGCCGGAGTTCCTCGACTTCACCATCAAGGGCCGGGATTCGTGGCAGGATGCCAAGGGGCGCATGACGCCCGGCCGGGATCGCGTTGACTGGGAGCATCTCAAGAAGAACTACCCCACGTGGCGGCAGCAGGGAGCGTGGATCGACGCCGGCTTCTGGTTTGGTTTTGACGTGGCCCACTCCTGGGCCATCGGCACCGAGCGTGTGCTCACCGCGATGGTCGAGGAGCCCGAGTGGCTGGTGGATATCTTCAACACCTATCTCGATCTGGACATCGCGCTCTTCGAGATGATCTGGCAGGAAGGCTACCGCTTCAACGGCATCCGCTGGCCGGACGACATGGGGTACAAGGGCCATCAGTTCTTCTCGCTGGAGATGTACCGCGAGCTGCTCAAGCCGGTCCACAAGCGGGCGGCCGACTGGGCCCACGCCAAGGGTTTGGCAGTGGCGCTGCATTCCTGCGGCGATGTCCGGCCGATGATCCCCGACCTGCTCGACATGGGCATCGACATCCTCAATCCCATCGAGGTCAAGGCCGGCATGGACCCCATCCTGCTCAAGAAGCAGTATGGCGACCGGCTCGTGCTGCACGGCGGCCTGAACGCAGCGCTGTTCTGGGAGCCGGAGAAGCTGTGGGAGCACATGCGAAAGGTCGTCCCCGTCGTGAAGCAGAACGGCGGGTATATCCTCTCGTCCGACCATTCGGTGCCGGATAGCGTGAGCCTGGAGGATTTCAGGAGGTTTGTGGAGTTGGGGAAGGAGTTGGCGACGTATTGAAATGTTTCTGAAGCGGAAGCGTCAGCGCCCGCCCTGGAACTGGGCGGGCGCTGACGCTTCCGCTTCAGACACCGCGCGGATCCTCCTTGAAGTCCGGACCAGGTCGATCTATAGTCATAGCTATAGTCATGATCCACGTGGCAAAACATCTTCTGAAGTCCAAAATGCTCGAGTACCTCCGCCGCGTCGAGGAGGAGGGTGAGGAACTGATCGTCACGCACAACCGCACGCCGGTGGTGAAAGTCGTGCCGCTGCGGCGCAAGCGCTCTGCTGCGGAAGTCTTCGCCGATGTGCGGGGCAAGATACGCTACCACGGCAACCTGCTTGAGAGCGAAGCCGACGAATGGGAGCAGCGGTAATGGTCGTGCTCGACACGTGCGCCCTGATCTGGTGGACGCTTGATCCGGACCAACTCTCGCTCGCTGCTTCCAAGGCCTGTCAGCGCATGGAGCAACGCGGCGGATGCATCAGTTCGATCTCCATCTGGGAGATCGGCATCAAGGTCAGGAAGGGCAAGCTGGACCTGGGTCTGCCGCTTGCCCAATTCGTCGAGCGAGTGCGAAGGACCGGCGTCATCGAGATCGTTCCGGTCGACGCTGCCATCTGGATGGCGAATGTCTCGCTTTCCTGGGATCATCGCAACCCGGCCGACCGCACCATCGTCGCCATGGCCAAGCTACGTCATCTGCCGATCGTCACGTCCGACGCGGAAATCCGCGGCTTCTACAAGCGGGCCATCTGGTGATGGCAAAGAATGGGGGTTTCTCGGGTTTCTCCTATTCCGTCTCCGGGGTCGCTATCCCCGTACCTATCACGGTCCGATCCACCGGATCGTAATCCTCGATGAAGCTGTGAATGTCATTCAGCCGCTCGGGCTTGCGGCCCCATGGGACGATCGCATCCTTGGCCTTGGCCGCGTCGTACTTAAGCACCGTCATCTGATACGCGGCCACCAGCATCCCCGTCCGTCGCAGGCCCTGCGCGCAGTGGACCAGCACCGGCCGATTCCTCTCTTCCGCCACGAGTGCGAGAAACCTCCGGACATCCGCCGTCGTGGGCCGATGGCCGGGATCGATGGGGATGCGCTCGAATCGGATGCCGTTCTGTTTGCAGAACTCCGGCTCGCCGGCAAACGGGTCCTGTTTCAACTCCTCACTGCTGTTGAGCATGACGACTGTGCGCACGCCGGCCCGGCGGCAGCCGTTGGCGAATTCGCGCATTGACTGGTTGCCGCAGCGATAGAGCACGCCCTTGTCCACTTCGGCGAAGTGATAGGTGGCCAGGTAGCGACACCAGACGAAGCCGCCGGCCGTACCGAGGAGGATCGCCAGCGCGGCCGCGGACAGGAGCCAACGTCTTGAGCGTGTCAGCGGCATACAGAGCATGTTACCTGCTCATCGACTCGTGGCAATGTCGTGGCACGAGCGGCCCTCCGCCGTGCAGATCGCGGCCGGGGCGGCACGCGCCACGTGCAGATCGCGGCCGGGGCGGCACGCGCCACGTGCAGATCGCGGCCGAGGGCGGCACGCGCCACGTCAACCGCGCCGACTTTCCCGCATATACAGCCGTAGAGAAACCTCATGCCTTTCACCTTCGTCGCTCCATCGCTTCGTCGCTTCGTCGCTCTCGGCCTGCTGGGCGCGCTATGCATCGCGGGCTGCCGCACCGAGCCCGCCCCCAAAGTCAGCGCTGTCAGTCCGGTCCGCAATGCGTGCAGCATCTATGGCAAAGTCACCGATGCCGCTGGCCGGCCGCTGCGCGCGGGCTGAGCTCTGGTACGTGCCCTCGTCCAAGGACACGCCCCTCGACCAGATCATGCGCAAGACTCCCGGCACGCAGATCCTGTATCACTGCGGCTTCACGACTGAGCGAGGCTGGTACGATCTGGAGGCCACGGCCGGGCGATGGCTGGTGCGCATTTGCAAAGGGCCGGAATGGGAGATGAGCGAGTTTGAGGTGACGGTGGCGGCCGCCGATGCCGAAGGCCAGCGTCACGATGTGGCGCTGCATCAGCTTTACGATCTCAAGTCCGAGGGCTGGTATTCGGGTGATCTGCATCATCATTCGCTTTACAGCGATGGCTGGCAGCGGGCTTCGGAGATTTACGAGGCGGCGTTGGCCATGGATTGCGACTTCGTCGCGTTGAGCGATCACAACACGCTCTCGCAGACGGGCGAATGGCTCGACTTTGCCAGCGATCGCTTCCTGCCCATTCCGGCTTTCGAAGTAACCACGTGGCAGTCGCCCGAGCAGAAGCTGTTTCAGGAAGGCTACGGGCACCAGAATGCCATTGGCGTGGGGTCGCTGGTACATCCGCGGCCGGCGATGCAGGTGGCGCCCAAAGCCGAAGCGCATGAGCCGGCCAAGCCCGCCAAGAGCATCTGGAAGCAATATCACTACGAATCCTGGGAGGATGTCCAGCAGGCGATTGAGGAGACGCATCGCCAGGGCGGCCTGTATGTGCTGAACCATCCGATGGGCAGCGACGAGGGCGGCAGCATCACGACCTGGGGGAAGATTCACGACTATGACGGGATCGAAGTGTTCAACGGCGGGGGAGTGGCGCCGTTTCTTGCGCCGGCCAACGCGACACGCGGTCGTTTCTCCCCTCGAACCACAACACCATTGCCGCGCACGCCTGGTTTGAGATGCTCAGCGCCGGGAACAAGGTTGTGGCGACGGCCGGTTCCGATTGCCACGACACCACGGCCGTGAAAGGCACAAATCCGCGCACTGCGGCGCATCTCATTCTGGCGGCGCACCACCGGCACGCCGCGCAACTATGTCCACTGCCGCCAGCTCGATTGGCCGTCGGTGCGGTCGGCCCTCAAGCGAGGTAACTCCTTTGTTACCGCCGGCCAGTGGGGGCCGATCCTTCTGGTCAACAGCAACGGCGACGAGCCTGGCGATGAAGTGCGCATTCGGCCGGGCGACGAGCTGCCCCTGCGTATCCGCATCATGTCCAATCGGCCGCTGAAAGGCTATCCCGACGGCATCCGGATCATCGTCGGCGGCCAGGTCGTCCAGACGCTGGCGACGGATGAGGGCGCGATGACGATGAATGTTAACACACGCGTGAGGATCGACTCTCCCACCGACACTTGGCTAGTGGTCCAGGCGTTTGGCGCTTATCCCGCGGCCGCCATGACCAACGCCATTTACATCGTCACCGAGCCGCACGCCGACTGGGGCTCGAAGCAGTGGGTCTTCCCGCCCGGCGCGGAAGACTGGAACAATCCCTGGCCGAATGTGCCGGAGATCACGGTGCCAGATGGGCCGGCGGTGCCCGATGGCGTGCGGCCGAAAGGCGATCACTCCGATGATGGCGGCCTCTGAGCAGGGCGGGGGATTGACGAATTGGCTGAAAGATGCTTGTGCCGGGTCTGCTCGCCTGCTATCGTGTTCTTTGCACGTGGGCAGTTCTGCAATTCACATCGCGGTATCGCCATCGCCGCCGAATGGAGGCTCTGATGAAGCTACAGGCACGTCGCCAGACACAGGCGTTGATCGAAACACTTGAGGGGCGCACTCTTCTCAGCAGCGTCAATCTCGAGTTTCTCGGCCAATGGGGCGGCACCGCCAACGCCATCGCCGTCGATGGCGGCTATGCCTATGTTGGCGTCGGCCCGAGGCTCGAGGTCATCGACATTTCGCATCCGGCCGCGCCGATTCTCCTCGGCAATCTTCTTCTCGGCGATCTCGTTCGCGATGTGAAGGTTGCCGGCGGCATTGCCTATGTCGCCGACGAGGACGCCGGCGTGGCCATCGTCAGCGTTCAGGATCCGGCCGCGCCCGCCCTGCTTGGCGCCTACGACAGTTCCGGCCAGGCCACCGGCGTCACCCTGAGCGGCTCAATTGCATTTGTCGCCGACAGCAAGGACGGCCTGCTGGCCCTGGATGTAACCAGCCCTGGCTCGCCCTTACTACTGGGGAGCTACCTGTTCGGAGGGGCCAGCGACGTGGCCATCAACGGAACCGTCGCTTATGTGGCCGGTAGCGGCGGCCTGGACATCCTCGACGTCAGCGATCCGGCTTCGCCTGCCCTTCTCGGTTCGCTGGCGATGGCCAGTTTCGCCAACGCGGTGGATGTGTCTTATCCCAGCGCCTACATCACCACCACCGACGGGCTCAGCATCGTCAACGTGGGCAACCCGGCCACACCTTCGCTGATTGGCGCTTACAGCAGCGGCTGGGAAGGCAAGGTGCAGGTGATGGGATCGAGGGCCTATGTCGCGGGCACCGACGGCGGGTTCAGCATCCTCGATGTGACGGTTCCCAGCTTGCCGGCGCTCATGAGCAACACGGCCGTGCCGGGGCAGGCGCGCTGCGTTGCCGTCGTTGGCACGGTCGCCTGCATCGGCGCGGGCGCCCAGGGGTTGCGGATTCTCGACATCGCCGATCCCACGGCCCCCACAACATTCGCCACGTTGCCGCTCGGTTCCGATGGCTACGGCGTTGGCATTTCCGGCAGCAATGCGATCCTGGGTGGCAGGCTCGGTGGGTTGACCGTCCTCAACGTCGGCGATCCTGCCAGCCCCGAACGGCTCGGCGGCATCCAGGCCGCGGCGCCCTACGGGATCGCGACATCGGGCGCGCTGGCCTATGTCGCCGATAACAGCTATGGCCTGCGCATTTTCGACATCAGCAACCCCGCCTCGCCTTCGGTGGTCGGCTCAGCATCGCTGCCCTACCCAGCCTACTTTGGCCTCCAAGTCCTCGGTAATGCCGCCTATGTTGCCGATGGCCCGTACGGGCTCCAGATCATCGACGTCAGCAATCCCGCCTCAGCCAGCATCGTTGGCAGTTACCCCAGCACCGACTGGACGGACGACGTCGCCGTCGCCGGCACCACCGCCTATCTTGCTGACGGCGCCAACGGCCTGCAGATTCTCGACGTGACCGACCCTGCCGCGCCCACGCTCCTGGGCCACCTCGCCATGCCTGCCAACGCCCGCGCCATCGACGTCGCCGGCAATTTCGCGTACGTCGCCTGCGAGGCCGCCGGACTGGTGGTGGTTGACATCCGCGATCCCGCCACTCCCGTCATCGTGGGCACCTACGACTCGCCCGGTTCCGCCTATGACGTCCAGGTCGTTGGCTCACAGGCATATCTCGCCGACCAGGGCGCTGGCATTGAGATTCTCGACGTGAGCGCGCCGGCATCGCCGACTCTCCTGGCAAGCTATTCAACCTACAGCCAGGCCCAGAGCATCGCCGTCGCCAACGGCCTGATAGCCGTCGCCGACTACGATGGCGGCCTCGTCACACTGGGCATCAAGCCCGCCGCTCCCACGAATCTCGACCATGGGACCATCACAGGCACCAGCGTCGAACTCACCTGGTCCGACAATGCCGACAATGAAACGGGCGACGTTGTCGGGCGGTCCACCGATGGCGTCTCCTATTCGCCCTTCCTCACTCCGCCCGGTTCTACCAGCTTCACCGACAGCGGCCTCGCCCTCGACACCACCTACTACTACAAAGTGCGCGCCATCAATGCCGCCGGCGATTCCGCTGATGCTGGGCCGCTTATCGTCACCACGCTCTTTGCCGACGTCGACGGCTCCGGCATCTGCGCGTGGTCGGAACGTCCGGCGCCGACACCATTGCCCTTTCGGCCAGCGGGGGGAACCTCAACGTCACGCGCAATTCCCAGACCGAGTCATTCTCGCTCGCGTCGATTACCTCCATCGAGGTTGACGGCCTGGCCGGCAATGACGTTCTTTCTGTCGGGCCCGGGATCATGGGCTGCACTCTTCGCGGCGGCGACGGCAACGACGTGCTTACCGGCGGCAGCGGAGCCGACCTGCTGGATGGCGGCGCTGGCAACGACACTCTCCGCGGCAACGCCGGAAATGACACCCTGCGCGGCGGAGATGGCAACGATCTGCTCGATGGCGGCGCTGGCGCCGATCTGCTCTCCGGCGGGGCCGGCATCGACACGGCCGACTATTCCGCCCGGAAGGCCGCCCTGCGCATCAGCATCGACAACAAGGCCAACGACGGGCAGAAGGGCGAGAACGACAATGTCCGCACCGATGTGGAGAACATTCTCGGCGGCTCGGGCAACGACCTGATCATCGGCAGTATCTACAACAATTCCATCAACGGCGGCGCCGGGAACGACACGCTCTATGGAGGCAAGGGCAACGACACGCTGACCGGGGGGCCCGGCATCGACAGGCTGTTTGGCCAGGACGGCAACGACGTCCTCTATGCGCGCGATGGCAAAGTCGATTTCCTCGATGGTGGCGCGGGGGTCGAACAGGATGAAGATCGACAAGTTCGACGTGCGTGTCAATGTGGAGATCGTACTGAAGTAGCGCCCTGGCATGAGTACGATGGAATACAGTGGCGTTCTCCGCGCCAATGTGCAATAACTGGCGGCCCGGTGGCGTTATCATTCGTGGGAAGCGGTGCGGGCCTTTCGCGCGTGCAAAGGCATTCGGAGACCGAGGATATGCTGAGGATCTCATTGCTTTCCGCGGTCGTGCTCCTATTGGCAGGCGGCGGCGCGGCGGCGAAGGACGCGATCGACCCCTACCAGGCCGATGCGACGTCGACGCCGGAGAGCGCCATCGACAAGCTGGTCTTCGCGAAACTGAACAAGCTGGGCATCCAGCCGGCGCGGCTCTGCTCGGACGCAGTCTTCCTCCGTCGTGCCTACCTCGACACCATCGGCACGATTCCCACCGCTCAGGAAGCCAGAGAGTTCCTGCTCGATCGGAATCCCAACAAACGGGGGGCGCTGATCGATCGGCTGCTGGAGCGCGACGAGTTCGCCGACTATTGGGCGATGAAGTGGAGCGATCTGCTTCGGGTGAAGGCCGAGTTTCCCATCAATCTCTGGCCGAACGCGGCGCAGGTCTACCACCGCTGGATCCGGACGTGCATCAAGGAAAACAAGCCCTACGACCGGTTCGTGCGCGAAATGCTGACGTCCAGCGGCAGTAATTTCCGCGTGCCGCAGGTCAACTTCTATCGCGCGATGCAGAACAAGCAGCCGCCGGGCATTGCGACGGCCGTGGCATTGACGTTCATGGGGATGCGGGCCGAGAACTGGCCCAAGGAGCGGCTGGCCGGCATGGCGGGCTTTTTCTCGCAGATCGCCTACAAGCATACGGCCGAATGGAAAGAGGAGATCATCCACTTCGACCTGGCCAAGGCGCTGGCCGGGCCGCCGCCGGCGGCGATCTTCCCGGATGGCACGCCGGCGCGGCTTTCCCCTGGGCAGGATCCTCGCGACGTGTTTGCCGACTGGCTGATTTCGCCAAAGAACCCGTGGTTTACGCGGAACATTGCGAATCGCGTCTGGTCGTGGCTGCTGGGCCGGGGGATCATCCATGAGCCGGATGACATCCGCCCCGATAATCTGCCCGTCAACCCGGAACTGCTGGCGTATCTGGAGCAGGAGCTTATCGCGGGCAAGTACGACCTGAAGCGGATCTACCGGCTGATCCTGAATTCCAGGACATACCAGCTCTCGTCGATCCCCCGAACAAAGACCGCGCTTGCCGAGACGAACTTTGCCCACTACCCGCTGCGCCGGCTGGAGGCCGAGGTGCTGATCGACGCGCTGTGCCAGATCACCGGCACCACCGAGAAATACTCCAGCGCCATTCCCGAACCGTTCACGTTCATCCCGGAAGACCAGCGATCGATCGCGCTGGCCGACGGGAGCATCACCAGTTCGTTCCTCGAGATGTTCGGCCGATCGGCGCGCGACACCGGGATGGAGTCGGAGCGGAACAGCCGCCCGAGTGCCGATCAACAACTGCATCTGCTGAATTCGAGTCACGTTCAGCGTAAGCTTCAGCAGAGCCGTAAGCTCCAGTACGTGATGCAGTTGCGAGGCCGCGCAGCGGTGGCCGGGCTGTACTTGATCATCCTCTCGCGTTTTCCCACCGATGAGGAATACAAGACGGCCCTGGCGTATCCGTATTCCGCGAAGGATCGCCAGGGAATGGTGGATGTGGCGTGGGCGCTGATCAACAGCGATGAGTTCTTGTATAGACACTAGAGGAAGCGACGAAGCGACTGAGCGACGAAGGGAGGGAAAAGCGATGAAGAGGTGAAGTATGAGAAATGGCATATCGAGGCGCGAGGCGTTGCTTGGGATGGCGGGGGCGGCCGGATTACTGCTGGCGGGGAATCTGTCGATTGGCGCGCTGCCTGCAACCCGGCCGGCCAATGTGAAAGCCAAAGCCAAGGCGGTCATCCAGATCTGGATGTGGGGCGGGCCGGCTCACCTGGACACATTCGATCCGAAGCCCGAAGCCGGCTACGACTACTGCGGCCCGCTGGACAAGCCCATCGCTACTAACGTCGCGGGCGTCAAGATCGGCGAGTTGCTTCCTCTGCTGGCCCAGCAGGCGGACAAATATTCCATCATCCGCAGCATGACCCATGGCGTGAATGCGCATGAGACGGCGTCCTACCTGGTGCAGACCGGCCGCAATCCGGGCGATGGCATCGTCTATCCGGCCGTCGGGGCCATCGTGTCGCTGTTCCGAGGATATGGCGCTGGTTACAAAGGGCTGATCCCGCCGTACATCGTCCTGACCGAGTTGCAAGGCCGGTTCTCGGAAGCCGGCTTCCTCGGCCCGCGGTGCAAGCCATTTGCCACGGGCGGTGATCCGGCCCAAGCCCGCTTTGCGGTCGAGGGCGTCGTGGCCGAGGGCATCACCGACCAGCGGCAGCAGGACCGGCGCGAGCTGCTTGGCAAGCTCAACACGCTGAGCTATTCCATGGATGGGGATCCCCGGTTGGCGGCCTCGGAGCAGGCGCGAAAGCAGGCGTACGACCTGATCCTGGGCGATGGCGGCAAGGTGTTCGACCTGTCGCAGGAGAAGGATGATCTTCGCGAGCGGTATGGCCGGAACACGTACGGGCAGTCGTGCCTGATGGCGCGGCGGCTGGTGGAGCGCGGCGTGCCTTACATCACCATCAATTACAAGGGTTGGGATACCCATAAACAGCATTTCCAGACAATGCGGCGAAAGCTGCCCGAAATGGACAAGGGCATGGCGACCCTGCTGGCGGACCTGGCGCAGCGCGGGCTGCTGGACAGCACGATCGTGTGGTGGGGGGGTGAGTTTGGCCGGACGCCGCGCGTGCAGTGGGAGCCGCCGTGGAACGGCGGCCGCGGGCACTGGGGCGACGTTTTCAGCGTTGTGGTGGCCGGCGGCGGCTTCAAGGGCGGGCGGGTTGTCGGCGCATCCGACAAGAAAGGCGAGGCGGTCAAGTCTCGGCCCGTGTATCCGCACGACGTGATTGCAAGCATTTACGAGTTGCTGGGGATCGACCCTGATGCGACACTGCCGCATCCGCAGGGCAAGGAGGTGCGCCTGACGCCCGCGGCGGGTGACGGAGTGAAGACGGGGGGAAGGCTGAAGGAGATAATGTGAACGCTGTCTGGAAACCGCGATGACATCCACACTTCCATACCGCGCGATAACGGCCTTGGCGGCATTCGTAGCCCTGGCGCCACTGGCCTATGCCCAGCAGCTTCCCACTCCGCACATCGGCTATGTGTATCCCGCCGGCGGCAAGCAGGGCACGATGTTCCAGATCACCATCGGCGGGCAGTTTCTCGAAGGCGTGGCCGACGCATACCTCTCCGGAGCGGGCGTGCGCCACGATCATCGAGCATATCAAACCGCTGACTCCTCAGCAGGCGACGGCGCTGCGCGACAAGCTCAAGGAACTGCAGGAAAAGAGACTCGGGGGCAGTTCCACGCGCCCGGCCGCCAGATTCACGGCCGAAGATGAGAAGATGCTCGTTGAGATCCGCAAGAAGCTCGCGACGTTCGTGCGCCGGCCCAGCAGTCCCGCCATCGCCGAAACGGTGACGGTCGAAGTCACGATGCTGGCTGACGCCTCGCCCGGCCAGCGAGAGCTGCGCCTCAGGACGCCGGCAGGGCTGAGCAATCCGCTGGCATTCTGCGTCGGGCAGCTCCCGGAATTCTCGAAGATTCCGGCCAGGAACACCGGCGAACCTCGCGTAAACACCGAAGGTCGATTCGTCCGGCAGGCCGGCACGGCCAATGTTGAGATGACCGTCACGTTGCCGACGATCGTGAATGGCCAGATCACGCCGGGCGGCGTCGATCGCTATCGCTTCAAGGCGAGCAAGGGGCAGAAGCTGGTGATGGCCGTCAGCGCCCGCGAGTTGATCCCGTACATACCCGACGCCGTCCCCGGCTGGTTTCAGGCCACGCTGGCGCTCTACGACGCCAAGGGCAACGAGCTGGCCTATGCCGAGCATTACAGCTTCCATCCCGATCCGGTGGTCTACTACGAAGTGCCTGCCGACGGTGAATACGTCGCCGAGATCCGCGATTCGATCTACCGCGGCCGCGAGGATTTCGTGTATCGCATCTCGATCGGCGAGATGCCGTTCGTGACAGGCATCTTCCCGCTGGGCGGCCGGGCCGGCGAGCAGACGACCATCGAGGTCAGGGGATGGAACCTGCCGGCCGACAAGCTGGCCGTGGATGCCCGGGACAGAGCGCCGGGAATCCTGCCGGTGTTCGTGCGCAAGGGCGAACTGACGTCGAATCTCGTGCCGTTTGCCATGGACTCGCTGCCGGAGTGCATGGAACAGGAACCCAATGACGATCCCGGCCATGCGCAGCGCGTGACGCTGCCCGTGATCGTGAACGGCCGCATTGATCGGCCGGGCGACTGGGATGTGTTCAGCTTTGAGGGCCGCGCCGGCGAGGAGATTGTGGCGGAGGTGTACGCGCGGCGGCTGGATTCGCCGCTGGACTCGGTGCTGCGGCTGACAGACTCGGCCGGCAAGCAGCTCGCGTTCAACGACGATCACGAGGACAAGGGCGCGGGCCTCCTCACGCACTATGCGGATTCGTATCTGCGGGCGATGCTGCCGGCCAGCGGGACTTACTTCATCCACATTGGCGACATCCAGCACCAGGGCGGGCCCGAGTATGCGTATCGCCTGCGCATTGGCCCGCGCCGGCCGGATTATGAGCTGCGCGTGGTGCCGGCGAGCGTGGATGTGCGCACCGGCGGGACGGCGACATTGACGGTTCATGTGTTGCGCAAGGATGGATTTGCCGGCGAGATTGCGCTGGCGCTGAAGAATGCGCCGGTCGGATTCGCGCTCAGTGGAGCGAAGGTGCCCGCCGGACAGGACCAGGTGCGGCTGACTCTTACCGTGCCGGCGACAGCGTCCAAGGAGCCGCTGACGCTCTCGGTCGAGGGGCGTGCGATGATCCAGGGGCGCGACGTCGTTCGCCGCGCCGTGCCGGCGGAGGACATGATGCAGGCGTTCGCTTACCGGCATCTGGTTCCCGCCGCGGCGCTGGAGGTGGCGGTGTCGGGGCGGTGGATGCCACGGTCGGCGATGAAAGTCCTGAGCCCGACCGTCGTGAGGGTCTATCCGGGCGGGACGGCGCGAATCCTTGTATCGGCGCCGGCCAGCACGATCATGGGAAAGGTCGAGTTTGAGCTGAGCGATGCGCCCGACGGGATCGCCATCAAGAGCGTCTCGCAGGTGCGCGACGGCACGGAGATCGTCCTGCAGAGCGACGCCGCCAAGACCAAGCCGGGGTTCAAGGGCAACCTGATCATCAATGCGGTGATCGAGAGGTCGGCTGCGGCCAATGGCAAGCCGCAGGCGAACAAACGGCGCGTGCCGCTGGGCACGCTGCCGGCAATACCGTTCGAGACCCTCAGCCGGTGATACGCGCCGGGTGGGCGAGCGGATCGTCATGCCAGCAGGGGCGCGTCTTCTGCCCGACCGATTTCCAGAACAAGATCAAGGGCCGATTCATCGTCCTTGATGGTTTGGGTACACCAGATCGATGTCACGGCACTCGAAGCGGCTGCGGGCGCAGTCGTGTCCGCCGATGCGAACGGAGTCTGCGGTTTGGCAGGCGCGGATTGGCTCGCCGCCGGAGCGGCGGCCGCTTGCAGCGGCGGCTCGGAAATGCCGGCCGCGAGAGCGCCGGACTGATGGATGAATGCACGGTCGATCAGATAATAATCGTCGGCGTCGATCGCGCCGCTGTAGTTCACGTCGCCACTGCGATAATTGCGATAGGTGGGGTCGCCTTGCAGGCGATAGCCCTGGTCGATGTGGAAGTAGTCGAAAGCATCGACCTGTTCGTTCAGGTCGGAGTCGCCGTTGTAGGTGTATTTGACCAGGACGCTGGTTAGGCCGGGGTGCTGGTCGCCGAAGTTGGTGACGATCGGCTGGCCGGCGTCGTTGTTGACGATGGCCGCCAGTCCCGTGATCTGGTCGGCGCGGTCGCGGGCGGTTGAGCTGGTCAGGCCGGCGCCCTTCCACAGGCCGGCGGCGCTGTTGCGCGAGGGCGAGCTTCTGGTTGAGCGTGGCCAGCACATTGGCCGCAGCGCTGGCGTTGGCGCAGTCCACGATCAGCCCGCCGTCGGCCAGGTCCAACGTCGCGGTGTTATCGATGCTGAGGCTCGCGATCCGCAATACCGCGCCGCGCCCTGCGGCAAGGTGGCCATGGCGTTGGCACTGAGTGTCAATGAGTTGAGAACAAGATCGCTGGCACCGAGTTGGATGGTCTCGATGCCGCTGAAGCTGACAGGCACCGTGCCAAACATGGCCTGGTTGGCGCCCAGCGTGAGATTGTCGGACCCGCCGGTGCCGGTAATGACCAGCGAGTTGACGCCGGCGCTGCCGGTGACGGCCAGGCCGCCAACGGGTAGCGGGCTGCCGTGGGAGAAATCGAGCGTCAGCGAATCGTTGCCGGCGCCGAGATTGACGGCGAGCTGGGACTGATACTGCGGGTCGATGCTATAGACCAGGCTTCCTCCGGCCAAGACGTTGACGAGCGAGCCATTGCGCGACAGCGAAAGGCTGGTTGTCGCGGCGCCGTTGATGGCATTCATGACCCATGAGGTGCTGTCGCCGGCAACCAGCGGATTGCCGACCGTGTCCGAGATGGAGCCGATGCCGCCGAGCGTGAGGACGTACCGGCCGGCATACGATGTGACGCCGGCGAGATTGTCCAGGGTCCAGGTGATCTGGTCAGAGGTGGTCGGGGTCTGCAAGCCGGTCAGCAGGTTGGGGCCGCCATCGCGAGTCAGCGTGAGATTGGCCAGGGCGAGTCCGTTGACCGGCTCGCTGAAGACGATGCTGATGCTGGAGATGGCCGAGCCGCTGGGATCCGTGACGTGGGTGATATGGACCGTGGGGGGCACGGTGTCGACGCTGTAGACCTGGCCGGTGAAGTTGCCGTTGCCGGTGCCCGTGCCGCCGAGCTTGTTGCCGACGCCGTCGATGATGCTGTCGTCATCCGTCAGATTCAGGCCGAGCGTGCCGTTGCCGGAGACGCCGGTGACGGTGACCGTATAGCTGGCGCCGCTGCCGGCGACGGATGTGATTGTGCCGGTGACGCCGGCTGGCACGAGGGCAAAGTCACTGGTGTCCACGCCGGTGACCGCTTCGCGGAACGTCACGGCGTATTGCGCTGGAGGCGTTGGTGGGGCTGGCGCCGACGCGGTTGATGGAAACGACCGCAGGGGGCACGGTATCGACAGTATAGACCTGGCCTGTGAAGTTGCCGTTGCCGGTGCCCGTGCCGCCGAGCTTGTTGCCGACGCCGTCCGTGATGCTGTCGTCGTCCACCAGATTCAGGCCGAGCGTCCCCTCGCCGGAGACGTTGCCGATGGTGACGGTGTAGTTAGTTCCGTTGCCGCTGACGGATGTGATGGTGCCGGTGGCGGTGCCCGTGCTCACCAGGTTGAAGTCGGTGGCGTCAACGCCTGCAACCGTGCCGGGGCCGGCACTGCCGGGAACCACGAAATTAACAAAGTTGGTTGACACCGGAGCGGGATAGTTGGCCGGATCATATGCGCCTCCCGAAGCGCCGCCGGTTTGCGGATACTTGAACGCCCCGCCGTCCATGGAAATCTGTGCGTAAGCATTCGGCTTGCTGTTGTGGGATCCACCGTTATTCCACGCCGGAACCAGCCACTGATACGAGGTGGTCTTGTCCGAGACGCCAGCCCCGGCGATGGCGCCCAGACTGACATTGAACGTCCCGAAAAGGAACTCATCGCCAGTTGGCGAGGAGAGAGGACGCCAAGTGGTATTAGAGGCTTGGCCAGCCGCCGTCAAGGTCGCTGCTGACACGTTGGCCAGGTTGTCGTTAAGAACACCATAGATGGCATTCCCAACCGTCGTGGCATTGCCCCAACCACTGCCATTAGCACTTCCAGCGCTGTTGTTCGTGATGGCGCTGTAGAAATTCGAGTTCAGGCTGAACGACGACACCCCCGCCCCTGTCAGCGCACTCCACCACTGGCTTGGCCGACGGCGCCACGAACGTACATGATCGCCTCGTCCTCGGTGGCGTTTGTTCCAGTGAGCTGCGCCCAAACCTGGACCGTGACGGAGCTGCCAGTCACCTTGGTCAGATCCAGATTCCTCATGCCGCTGTCGAAGGCGCCGCTGGCAAAGGTCGTACCAGCCGGCTGCGATGGCAGCGGCGCGAACCTCAAATCCATCACGAGCCCCGGCGTGGCCGGAGTGCTCGGAATCGCCACATTCTTGCTGAACGTCACGTTGTACTGCACGCTGCTGGCATTCGTCGGATTCGCCCCGGCACGGTTGATCGAGCTGACCACCGGCGCATTTGTGTCGATCGTGTAGACTTGGCCTGTCAGGTTGCCGTTGCCAACGCCGGTGCCGCCCAGTTTGTTGCCCGCCAGGTCCACAATCGTGTCGTCGTCGACGAGGTTCAGGCCCACCGTGCCGGTTCCAGAGGCGCTCACCGTCACGGTGTATGCCGAGCCGCTGCCCGTTATCGAAGCGATGTTGGCCGTCACGCCCGACATCGCCAGCGCAAAATCCGTGGCGTCCACGCCCGTCACGCTCTCGCTGAACGTCACCGCGAAATCCAGGCTTGCGGCATTGGTCGGGCTGGCGCCGACGCGGTTGATCGAGGTCGCCGTCGGCGCCTTGGTGTCAATGGTGAAGGTCTGGCCGGTGAAGTTGCCGTTGCCCGTTCCCGTGCCGCCCAGTTTGTTGGCCGCCAGGTCGATGATGCTGTCATCGTCCACGAGATTCAGGCCCAGCGTGCCGTTGCCGGACACGCTGTTGATGGTCACGGTGTAGCTCGCGCCGCTGCCCGCGACGGAACCGATCGTGCCCGCGGCGCCCGACAATGCCAAGGCGAAGTCGGTCGTGTCGACGCCCGTGACACTCTCGCTGAAGGTGACCGCAAACTGCACGCTGCCGGCGTTCGTGGGACTTGCGCCGCTGCGGTTGATCGACGCCACCGTGGGGAATGCCGTGTCGATTGTGAAAACCTGGCCGGTGAAGTTGCCGTTGCCCGTCCCGGTGCCGCCGAGCCTGTTGCCGGTGCCATCGATGATGCTGTCGTCGTCCACGAGATTCAGACCCAGCGTGCCGTTGCCGGAGACGCCGTTCACGGTCACGGTGTAGCTGGTCCCGCTGCCGCTGACGGATGCAACCGCGCCGCCCGTGCCTGAAAGAGCCAGCGCAAAGTCGGTCGTATCCACGCCCGTCACGTTCTCGCTGAACGTCACCGCGAACTGCACGCTCGCGGCGTTGGTGGGGCTGGCGCCGCTGCGGTTGATCGACACGACGCTGGGAGCAACAGTGTCAACGGTATAGACCTGGCCGGTGAAGTTGCCGTTGCCCGTCCCGGCGCCGCCCAGCTTGTTGGTGGCCAGGTCGATGATGCTGTCGTCATCCACGAGATTCAGGCCGACCGTTCCGGTGCCCGATATGCCGTTGACCGTCACCGTGTAGCTCGCGCCGCTGCCGGTGACGGACGCTATCGTTCCCGTCGCGCCCGACAGCGACAGCGTGAAGTCGCCCATATCGACGCCGGTGACGCTCTCGCTGAACGTCACGGCAAATTGCACGCTTGCCAGATTGGTCGGATTCGTGCCGCTGCGGTTGATCGACACGACGCCGGGAGCAACGGTGTCAACGGCATAGACCTGGCCGGTGAAGTTGCCGTTGCCCGTTCCGGTGCCGCCCAGCTTGTTGGTTGCTAGGTCGATGATGCTGTCATCATCCACGAGATTCAGGCCCAGCGTTCCGGTGCCGGAGATTCCGTTCACCGTGACCGTGTAGCTGGCGCCGCTGCCGGTCACCGAGGCGATCGTTCCCGTCGCGCCCGACAGCACGAGCGTGAAGTCACCCGTATCAACGCCGGTGACGCTCTCGCTGAACGTCACGGCAAACTGCACGCTTGCCAGATTGGTCGGGCTGGCGCCGCTGCGGTTGATGGACTGGACGCCCGGCGGCAGGGTGTCGATCGCATAGACTTGGCCCGTGAAGTTGCCGTTGCCCGTTCCGGTGCCGCCCAGCTTGTTCGTGGCCGCGTCAACGATGCTGTCGTCGTCGACAAGATTCAGGCCGAGCGTCCCGTTTCCGGTGATGCCATTCACCGTCACCACGTAACTGGTGCCGCTGCCGCTCACCGATGCAATGGTCCCCGTCACGCCGGATAGCGATAGCGCGAAATCGGCGATGTCCACGCCCGTCACCAACTCGCTGAAGATAACACCGAACTGCACGCTGCCGGCGTTGGTCGGGCTGGCGCCGCTGCGGTTGATCGAAACGACGGCTGGCGGAGTCGTGTCCACCACCCACGCATCGCTGGCATTGCCGGCCAGGGGATCGTTCGACGCGTCCTGGATGCCCGAGCCTGCCGCCACAAGCGTCAGCACGTAGTTGCCCTGCGTGCCCGTCATTCCCCCGAGATTGCCCAGCGTCCAGGTGATGCCGCCATCGCCGCTCGTCAATGTCGCGCCGCCCAGCGAGACGGCGTTGCCGCCGCGGGTCAGCGTGAGATCGCCCAGGTCGAACCCGGTCACGGCCTGGCTGAAAGTGATGGTTACCTGGGCAACGGCGGTGTTCCTTGGATCGGGAGCTACCGCCGTGATCGCTGCCGCGACGGCTGGTGCTTGCACCAGCCATGGGGCGACCGCATTGGCCGCCAGGGCATTTCCGCTGCCGTCCGTGATCCCCGAAGCCAGCGCTTGCAGCGTCAGCGTATATGAGCCGAATGCGGCCGTGAGCGGGCTCAGGTTCGACAAAGTCCACACGGTCTGGTCGGAAGTGCTCAGCGTCTCAGCGCCCGTGATCAGGTCCGAGCCGTTGTTGCGCGTCAGGTGTACGTCCGCCAGGTCGAAATTGCTCACGGGCTCGCTGAAGCGGATGGTGACGGAATCCAACGGCGTCGTGCGCGGGTTGGGCGTCACGGCGTCGATGGTGGCCGTGGGAGGGGTGCTATCGATGACCAGCTCGTTGGGGCTGGAGTCGAACGCGATCTGTCCCGCGGTGTTGACGCCGCATGCGGAAACATCGTACGTACCGCTGGCCAGCGGCGGTTGGATCATGCCGCGCGGCAGACTCCAGGTTCCGGCCAGGCTGGTGGTGGCAGCGTAGTAGGTGCCGCCCACCCGCGCTGTTACCGAGACGTTACTTGCGCTGATGGTGCCACCCAGCGCCGGGGCGCCATCGCCCGTACCCAGCGCGGTCACGCCCACGCTGAACGGCGCAACGCTGAAAATGGCGCCCATGGAAAGGCCGCCGTTGGTCGTATCCCCAATCAGCCGGAACGAGCCACTCCAGGCGTTGCCGCAGTCCCCGGACATGGCGGAAACTTCGACGCTGGAGCCGCCGTTGCCCTGGAACATCAGAAGACTGATGTCATAGTAGCCGGACGATGCGAATGTGAACGTGCCGAAGGAATCGCTGGCGCCGCGCCCGCCGTCATATGCGAACGTGTTCGTGCCCACGGTCAGACGGAAGCCATCGTCGCTGTTGACGTCGAACGACCACGTGCCGGCCGTCGGGATCAACACCTTGCCCGTGGCCTTGATGACGTAGTTGTCAACCTCCGTGCCGATGGTCATGCCGGGGACGGTTCGATCGTTGGCGAAATGGCCGTCGCCGCCGGTGTTGAGATAGTTGATGTAGGCGCATTCTCGGTGCGCACCCAGCTCTGGTACGACGGGTTGTCGATGATCGACTGGGCCGTTGCCAGGCTGCCGATGGTGCCGCTCTGGTTCGACCCATAGACCGACACCGCCCAGCCGGGCGGGAACACTGTGAAAGTGTTCGTCATGACCGGCAGCGTGGCGCCGGCGATCGCATGCAGTCCCGTCACCGTCAGTGTGTGGCTGCTGCTGCCGAGGTTCGACGTGGTCAGCGTGACCGTGAAATGGTCCGCTTCCAGATGAGGGGGAGTGGTGGCGCTGATGGTAACGCCGCCGCTGATGTTATACGTGCTGATGGCCTGGGCGGTGGCCGTATCCACCGGCTCGGTGAACGTGATGCGAACCGTTCCGGTGTCCGGCGCGCTGACGCTGGCGATGCCGACCGCGGCGATGCTCAGCGATAGCGACTTCAAACCCTCCAGGTTGCCGGAATTCACCGCCGAAATCTGATACGTGTGCCGCGCCTGGGGAGTGATATTGGTGCTGTCGGTGAAGCTTGTGGTCGGGGACGTGCCGTAGACGCTGCCGTCGCGATAGATGATGTAGTGATCGACGCCGCTTTCGGGATCGTTGGCCGCGTCCCAGCTCAGATTCACCTGGTTGTTGTTTACCAGCGTGCCCCGGAGGTTCGCCGGTGTCGTCGGGGGCGTCGGGTCCAGGACCCCGAATGGCGAGAGGCGGTTGCCGGGGATGGGGAGGGTCGAGTCCCCGTTTTCCCAGGTGCCATCGGGGAGCTGCCAGCGCACGGCGATGTTGTCGCCCCCGCCGCCTTCCTTGTGCAGCGTCTCGATGTAGTATTTGTGCCCGGCGACCAGCGGGATGAGTGCCGATTGCTGCGAGGCATAGGTCGTCCAGGCGCGTGAGTTGGTCCAGCCTGTCACATACGCGATCTGCACCTTGTTGGCCGGGTTGTCGTCGGTCGAGAGCCAGAGCTGGCTGGCGTCATCGCTGGCGATCCAGAACGTATAGTTGCCCGTCTGCGGCGGGTAGATATAGCCGCGGATCCGATCGCCGTAGCTGTCGGCCCAGTTCACCGGACCTTCGAAAGACGTCAGGAAGTCGCGGCTGCTGGGATAGCTCGGATAGCTGGCACTGCCGGTCAGGTCGCTTACGTTGCTGCCGCCGATGCCAGTCCAGACCTCGTGCAGGATATAGCCCAGCCCCTGCTGGGCGAACGTGAACGAGGCAACCTGGCTGGCGGGCATCTGGTTGCTCGAGGCGGTCGTCACGTTGTTGACGGTCACGGTGTAGTTCGTGCCGAACACCATGCTGACCGATGTTGTCAGCGTCATTTTCGTGTTGTTGACGGAAAGCGCCACGGCGGTCAGCGAGCCGCCGCTGAAGACGTAGTTGCCCAGCACCGATGCCGTCGCGGGATTGAGCGGCTCGGTGAACATCAGCTCGATGTGGTTGGCGTCCGGCTCGTTGGTTGACGAGACCCCCGGCGGCGCGATGATCAACGCCGTCGAACTGGCTGCTCTCGTAGCCGTCGCGGTTGACGGCGCTGACCTGGTAGGAATAGCGCGTAGGCGCAACCACGCCGGTGTCGGCGTAGGTTGTCGCGGTCGTCGTGCCGATGGCGATGCCGCCGCGGTAGATGACGTAATGATCCACGCCACTCTCGTTGTCCTGCGACGCGCTCCAACTCAGCGTGATCCTGGTGGGGCTGACGGCTGCCACGGCGCTGAGGCCGGCGGGCACCGTCGGCGGGGTCTTGTCCACCGGGACGTTGGCCTGGCCCGGCGTGCCATAGAGCTTGCTGGCCTGCCAATTGAGGGGTTCGTTGCCGTATTGCGCTGGATGGACTCGAATGAGCGCCGGCCCATTCCCATCCGGCTCGCTGGGCCAGGGAGTGTTGTCGCCGTAGTTGACCCGGTCGATCTCGTACGTGGGGATAAAGCCCCCTTGTGGGTCGGCTGTCTGCTCCAGTCGCACCCACTCGCCGTTGTTGTCGAGGTGGCCGGTGTAGACGCCGGCCACGGTGATGCCATTGGCGGCGATGTGATACCGGGCATCGAATGCCGCCAGATCGCTGACGATTACGACATAGCCGCCCGGCGCCAGCGTCGCCGGGCCGTGCTGCGTCCAATAGGAGTTGCAGGTCGGCGCTGACGATGGTGTCGACGCCCGCCTTGCTGAACTTCACGGCATCGGCGATGGTCCAGTTTCCGGGGCCGGTGTCGCCGCGCATGAGCGTGACCGACGGGGCGCCGCTGAAACTGTACGTGCCGAGGCTTACCCAGATGTCGTTGGTTGCCGCCTGCGTCTGATTTTGGTCCACGCTGACCGTGACCGAGCCCACGACCGCTACATTGTTGATCGTGTATTGCGCGGCGTCGTCGAGATTGGTGCGCCGGTTGCCAACGCCGTCGACCAGGTTCAGGTGTACCCACACCTGGTACGAGCCCGCCGCGAGACTGGATGACCAGTTGGCCGTGGCGCCCGATTCCAGCGTGCGCTTCTCCGTGCCGACCGTGCTGACCCCATCCGCCGACCACCCGAATGTGAAGCCCACGCCATCGCCGACGTAGTAGTTGGCCAGGTTCAGCGTGCTCTCCGAGCGGTTGTACAACTCGAGGTACTCGAACTGGTCGTCGTTGGTGAACCCGCCGGCGATCTCGGCCGCGGTCGGATCGGCGGGGTGGTACATGATCTCGTTGATGACCAGCGGCGAGATGTAGGCGATGCTGTTGGGCGCGCCGGGATATCCGGGCGCCGCTCCGAACGTCGGGGTCTGAAGCAGCGTGAAGTCCGTTCCGCCGGTGGACTTGGTCACCCGGCCGATGGAAACGCCGTCGGGCGTGGGGTCGATGGTCACGTGCTCGCGATATCCCCCCGCGATTCCGGAGTAATTCGAGGACAGGTACAGATCGCCGCCGTTGCCGCTGAGAGCAAATATCGTGTGGCATCCCGGATCGGCCAGGTTGCCGAACTGGTTGGTTTGCGTCAGCACCAGGTAGCCGTTGCCGGCGATCGTCGTGTTATTGGCGAACTGATATTTCATGAGGTTCGCGATGCTGTCGCTCACGAACCAGCTGCCGATGTTGAGGGCCTGGCTGGTGGTGTTGTACAGCTCGATCATCCCGCCCTGCGGGCCGGACGTATGGGCGAGGACCTCGTTGAAGACAATCGTTCCCGGCAGGGTGAGCGTGTCGTCGGTGCCGGGGCTGCCGAGCGGGCCGGCGCTGGCCCGCCAGCCGCTGCTGCCGTCCCACAGCGACAGGGCCTGCAACGGGTCGCGCACCGTCAGCGAGAACCCGCCGCCATCCGTCTGAGAGTACCAGTTGTTGTCGTAGGTGAACGAGTGGATGATGCCGCCGTTGGGCGCGTCGAGTTCCACGTGCTCGCCGGCGTTGTTGAACTGGCCGGTGTACTGGCCGGCGATCAGCGACGGGCTCACGCCGGGATAGCGCATCTCGAAGGCGGCGGTGTTGGCCACGACCAACAGGTATTGCCCCGGCGAAATCGTGATGTTGGGGAACGTGAAAGTGACGGCGTCAGTGAATCGCAGCCCCAGGAGCGGGAGCGTCTGAGTGCTGATGTTCTTGATCTCGACGAACTCGAAGGCATTGTTGTCGGTAAAGCCGGCGGCCGCTTCGGCGGGCGTTGGCGCCGGCGGATTGTACATGATCTCGGTGATGCGGATCTTTGGCGCCAGATCGACATAGAAGCTGGCATCGGCCAGCGCGCTCCAGGTGCCTCCGTTGTAGAGGCGCGCCTTGATTTCCATGCCGGCGCCGAGGTTGATCGGGCCGGCGCCGGTCAGGGCGTGGGGATTGATCGCGCCGCCTTGAAGCCGCGGATCACTGCCATCGAGGGTGTAATAGATCGTGCCCGCGCCGGCGCCGATGGTCGCGGTGTCGCCGGGGTTGAATGTGCCGCCGTATTCGGCGACGCCGTTGACGCTGAAAGAGGGCGCGTCGATGCTGGGGAACAGGCCCGCGGCGCGCAATTGCGCGATCACCGTCTCCGTGCGCTGGGCCAGCCATGTATTGACCACATAGTTGCGCTCGTTGGTCCAGTCGGCGGGCGTGTAGAGTGTGCCGGTCTCATCACCCCATCGCGCCGATTCCCCGATGATCGCCAGCGCGACCTCGTCGGCCAGCGCCTGGTAGCGGGCGATGCCCGCCGTGTCGGTCAGCGGACCGCCGTTGTAGAGGAACTTCTGCACGTGATCGGCGAAGAGCTGTACGAAATCGGCGTTGGCCCGAAGGCCATTGAAGGGTGCTGCGATTTGCCCCTGGCTGAGGTTATTCAGGGCGTTGCTGGCCGGGTCCGACGCCCAGCCGCCCCCGAGCGACATTTCCCCATCCCAGGGGAACGAGAAAAAGCCCGTGCTGCCGGGGTCTTCCTCGCGGGCCATGTACCAGTTGTGACCGGGCCAATCGAGGTTGCCGACGTAGAAATTCATCAGCATGTAGTCGATGTAGTCGCTGATGTTGAGCAGGTCGGGATAGGCCGGGTTGGGCGTGCCGTCGGGATTGTTGCCCTGCAACTGCTGATAGGCGGCCGTGCTGCCGTTCTGATAGTTGAAGGCCGTCAGGGCGGTGTATTCGGTGATGTCGGTGCCATTGATGGCGGTGCCGACTTGATTGGCATCCCAGTTGGTGGCATCGCCCCCCAGGTACTTGGCGGCGAAGTTGGCGTCCGGGCGCTCGATGGGGTTGTAGAGCCCCCAGTACATGCCGTTGATGTAGAGATTGACGTAGTTACCATGCCCCGCTGGATCGCCCATGGCCAGCAGCGTCTGATCCACGAATTGGTTGCGGATATATTGCGTCGAGGCGCCGCCCCAGACGTAGGAGTCGTTGAAGCCCGCCCGCAACGTGATCGAGTCGAAGGTGTTGATGGCCCCGTTGCCGAAGAGCGGGTAATCGAGCTTGGTCGGGCCGAAGGGCGCCTTGAAGATGACGCGGAACGAGTGCTTCTTGAATTGGTCCTCTCGCCCCACGCCGCCCTGGGACGTCAGGTTGGCGTTGATCTGGAAACTCTGCGTGCCGTCGGCGCTGAAATATTCCAGCGATACGGGGCAGTCCAGGTTCCCGTTGTTCGAGTTGACGTACACCCCGATGGTCGGATCGAACAGGTAGGCCTCGTCGGTGACGAGCGACATGGTCGGGATTGACTCCAGCGCCTGCACCATCAGGTTCTTGTAGGCAGGGTCGCTGGTGATCCGCGGATCCAGGGAGTAGTCGCCCGAGACGGTATTCCAGGTCGTGGGGTACCCTGCCGGGCTGGCAGGTTGGTTGACCACGTCATTGGGGAACACGTAGGTCTCGGTGGCAACGACGCCGGCATCGCCTCCGGGCACCACCGACACCGCGCGCACCGTGGTGGTCGTGGCGATGGTGATCGGCGCGGTATACAGCGTTCCGTGCGTGGCGCTGGGCGTGGAGCTGTCCAGGGTGTAGTAGATGTTGGTGCCCGTCGTGGTCTTCGACAGCGACAACTGGAATGGCGTGGTGAAGAAGCCATGCGTGACGCTGAAACCGAGGTCGGGTTGCCAGGTATCAGCCGTATTGGGCGCGCCGGGAGAGGGCGTCGAGAAAAAGTGCAGGCCCATTTGCGTCGAGGCGAACTGCTCGAGCTCCGGCACCACCAGCAGGTTGCCATCCGTCGCCGACGAGTTCATGATCCGGATCGCCAGAACGTTTCCCGTCGGCGTGAGCAGGCCCAGATATGGCGTGACATCGAATGTCTCGAACGTCGCCGACTGCATGTCGCTGGTGCGCTGCGCCGTGGCCGTCGAGTTCCACACCGGCGTGGTTGGCGCGTTGCGGCGGGCGATCTCCTGTCCGTTCAGGTACGCGACGAACCCATCGTCATAGGCCATCTTCAGCGTCAGCGTCTGCAGCGAGGCCAGGCTGGGCGCATCGAAATCCATCCTGGCGTAGAGCGTGGCATTGTTGGCCGCCTGCATCGCCGATTTGACGTTGGTGTGAATCTGGTTGAGGAACGTGGAGCTGCTGGCTGTGCCACTGCCGCCGACGGGCAGGCATATGGCCGACAGGCCGCCATTGGCGGTATCGCCAACCAGCTTGAATGTCGAGTCGAACGCGCCTTTGGCCCCCGGCGCGGCGAAGAACTCCGCCGATGCGCCTCCGCCGTTCTGGAACTCGATGAGGTCGATGCTGTAGTCGCCGACGGGGAGGCTGTTGATTACGCCCAGCGTATCGCTCGCGCCGCGGAGTCCGGCGTAGCTGATGGTGTCGGTGCCGGACAAAGTGCTGGAGTTGTAGACCGTATTGAAGGTGGCCCCGGTGATCTTGAGCTGGAACCCATCGTCGCTGTTCACGCCGAACGTCCACGCGCCGGCGGTGGCAATGTGTACGGTCGCCGTCACGTGAATGAGGAACCAGTCCGCTTCGGTGCCGATGGTCAGTCCTGGGTATGGGCGGTCGATGGGGGTGGTGAAGTGCCCGCCTCCGCCGGTATTCTGATAGTTGACATACGGCGCGGTTTCGGTCTGCACCCAGCTCTGATCGGCGGGCGTGTTGATGATCGCCTGCGCGGTGGTCAGGTCCGGGATGCTGATGTTGGCCTTGATGTTGCTGACGGCCAGCCCCGGCACGGTGTTGGCGAAACCCAACCCGGTGCCTCCCTGGAGCCACGAGGAATCATCAAAGCCCGGCTGTATCCAGCTTGAGCCGATGTTGCTCGTGGGCACGAGGTAGTGGGCCCGGTCGCCGGCCGAGACAAGCATGGTCTCGGTGACGCTTTGCCCCACGCCATAGGAGATGTCCGACTGCATCTGCGGATAGGGGCTGAAGCTCTGAACGACGTTGTTGTTGGGATCCAGCAGGCTCAGATTCGCGCCTGACTTGCTCAGGTTGAAACTGGTGTGCAGCTCGCCATTGGGATCCGTGAGATTCCGGCTGGAGCAAAAGATGACTCGGTATTCGCCAGGCCCCAGGGTCATGGCGGGGAATGGCCAGTTGGTGTTCTTGTATTGGAGGCTCCAGCCTGTCAGATCGGCGCACTGCTGGCTGTCGGGATTGTAGATCTCGAGCCAGTCGTCATGCTGGCCGAAGGAATCCACCAGGCCGGTCTTGTTCCCGGCCAGCAGCTCGCTGATAATCGGCGTGGCGCTAAGGAGTTGCCGCGCCTCCAGCATTTCGATCACTGCGGCTGCCGCTGGGGCAAGAGCCGCGGAAGCCGATCTGCGCGGGGATTTCCTGTGGCGCATGGCTGAATTCGTAGACATACAGCTAGCTATGTTACCTAGATTACGCATCTTCACTCTCCCAATGTGGAGACAACGCACGCCCGGGCTCATCTAATCTAAATAATGCCCCGACAACAGAGGCGATGCAAGCGAAATCGGGCTGCGGCCTGTTTTTTCGCAGTCACCTGGCCTTACTGGACTCACGGAATGCTCTGCGGAACCGAGTGGCTGCGATTAGTGCTGAATATTGCTGGTGTTATGCTGGCCTGCGACGTGCCATATTTCGGCGCGGCGGCCTGTCGGATGCTCATGTTATCGAGATAGAACACCGTGTCGGCCGTGGCGGTGCTGCTGAAGCCAAGCCAGTGCAGTTCGTGAAAATCGGCGCCGGAGATGGGCAGGTTCGTTGCAACCTGTGATGGGCGACCGGCGGGCGTGAGGGTCAGCTTGAATGTGCGCGGCGCGGCCTTGCCAAGACTGGCCTCGATCTCGACATGCACCCAAGCCTCAGGCGGGACTTCGGCCACGGGTTTGGCGCCGACGCTCACTTTGCCGGATCCGTCGAAGCGCACGCTGGGCCCGACGTTGCGGGGATAGTCGGCCGTGTCGCGCCATTCGACGAAGAACTGGGCGTCTTTGGCAAACCAGACATCGAAGCTCTGGCGCACCACGCCGCTGGTGAAGTGCGGTTCGTAGTAGAAGTGCGGCTGCCACCACGGCTGAAGGGTCTTGGAGTCGGTGATCTTAAGGCTGTGTCGTCCCGACGCGGCGCGCTCGTCGCTGACGCGAATCGAGGCGCCTTGCTCCTCGCCGCTGACACGGGCATTGGCCGGATGCGCACCGACAGGAGTCTTCTCAAAATCATCATTGACTGTGAGCGGCTTGGGCGGCGCGGGAGGCGGAGGCAGCGGCTTGGGGCGACAGTCGGCGTGGCGCGACTCGGCCGCCCATGCCGCATCGCCGTAAAGGCCGACTTTGCTGACATCAAAGGGCTGAAACCCAAGTTGCAGCGCCGGCGACGTCGGCTTGAGTGCGAAGTTGTGGGCCGCCGCGTCGACGAACTGCGGATCGGCGACGCGCGAGCGCCGGTCCAGGCCGATCTGCTGCCACTCGGCGAAAGTGCGGCGGTAGAAGCGGAGCTTCTCCGGCCCGCCGGTGTGCCAGTAGATGTTGTCATCCCAGTCGCCCAGCGGTTCCTTCTTCGCCAGCCGGTCTTTCAAAGACTGCTCCGCCCAGGGAATGAAGAGCGACCCCTGCGTGAGATAGACGATGTTGCGCCGGAACGCGCTGGGTCGCCTCTCGTTGTAGGGCCACAGCGCCTGGTTGGCCGACAGCGCAAAGATGTTGTTGCGGATGATGTGCTCGTGGCCGCCGTTGTTGAACATCAGGCCGCCGCTCAGCGTGTTGTAGACGAGGTTGTTCTCGACGAGATAGTTGCCGCACAGGGCGTCGAGGTAGATGCCCCAGCCGATGGCCGGCTCGGAATATGGCCACATGTCGTGGAAGACGTTGTTGCGGATGACGCTGCCGGGGGAGACGCCCAGGCAATAGATCAGGCCCGCATCGCTGAGAACGCCGTGGCCCATGTCGTGGACATGATTGTATTCGATGATGTTGTCGCGGGTGCGATTGGCCTCCAGGCCCCAGTTCCAGCCGATGCTGATGCCGGAGTAGCACAGGTCGTGAATGTCATTGTGCGAGATACGATTGCCGCTGCTCTGCGCCAGCCAGATGCCGATGCCGGAGGGATAGATGTGCCCGCCGTCGTAGATGTGGTTGTTGTCGACGAGCGTGCGGCTGGTCTCGGCGACGTCGGTCTTCGCCATGTTGGCCTCGCCGACGCGGATGCCGCCGGCGCCCAGGTCGAAGAGGCGGTTACGCTGGATGCGGCAGTCCTTGCACCCGCGGCGAAACCAGACGCCGTAGGCGCCGACGTGAGCGACCTCGCAGCCCTCGAACGCGCAGTCGATCGCGCCGTCGGCCGTCACGACGGCGGGGACTTCCACGGCGGCCTGCGTGCTGCTGTTGCCCTTGGGATCGAGCACCCAATCGGCGTGATGGAACGTCAGGCCGCGGATCGTGACGTGCTGGACGAACTGGCCCTTGTCGGCGTTGCCGGCGAAGCGGACCAGTTCGCTCAGAACCGGGGCGATCACTTCCGTTTGCCCGATCTTCTCGCCGGGCATTGGCCAGTAACTCAGCACGCCGGTTTCGCGGTTGAGATACCATTCGCCGGGCTGGTCGAGCAGTTCCAGCGCATTTTCAACGAAGTAGCGCTGATGATCTTCCCAGTGGCCGATGCTCCACCATTCCTTCATCGGCGCGGCGAAGGTGACGGTGTTCGTCGATTCATCAACCGACTTGACGGGATGGATCGAATTCTCCCACGAGTGCATGAGCACGACTTGGACATCCGAAAGGCGCGCATATGGCTTGATGTCGCCGGGTGCGAAGATGAAGCGGTCGCGCGCGACGGGTTTGGAGTTGGGGATCTTTGGCCCGGGGATCAGCTCGGCGATGCGGTGGTAGCCGGAGTTGGGCGAGCGCGAAGCTGCCGTCGCTGGCCATTGACGAACAACTGGCGGAAGTACAACTGCCCTGACTTGGTCTCGGGGAGTTCCGCTTCCCACAGATTGCCGTTCTGCCGGAAACCGGTGATGGCGCGCCCGCCGCTGAAGATCGGGCGCTCGCCGGGGAACGCCTCGAATATCACAGACGCATTGGTCGTGCCCGAGTCCTGCGGCTCCAGCACAAACGGCGCATCAAGCCGATACGTCCCGCCGCGCACTTGCACCGTGACCGCGCCGATTCTCCCGGCTCGCGCCGGCGGACCGCATCCCGCGCGCAGCCAGGGATGCCAGCGGACCGTCGGTCCGCGCGTCGTTCGGCGCGGCGAGACGCCCCGACCAGGCATCGTTGCCGTTGATGGCGATGTAATAGAGCGATGGCCCCTCGGCGGCAGGCGCGGCCGTGGCCATCAGCAGGCAAGCCCCCAGCGCCAGGACCGTTAGATGGGCGATCTTCATATGAGCTACTCCACGAGCGCGGCGGCTTTCTTCATGGCCGTGGCGACGGCGCCCAGCACTTCCTGCGGCTTGAGCTTGCGCAGTTCCTGGCTGAACGGCTCGCAGACCACCGGGCCGTCGTAGCCGATCTTCACCATCGAGCCCAGGAACGTCTTCAGGTCGATCACGCCCGTGGCGCAGGGCAGCTCGCGACGGCCGTCCACCTGCTGATCGACCGCGATGTCCTTGGGCGCATCGTTTAGATGACACAGCACGACATCCTTGGCCTGCAGCGAGAGCAATTCGGCCTCGCCCTCGTGCGCTGTATACCAATGCCAGCTATCGAGGAGGAAACCGACATTGTCGCAGCCGATCTCGGCGATCAGGTCCTTCATCTCGGCCATCGTGTGGATGAACGGGAACCGGCTGGCGCTCCACGATGTCTTCGGGCCGACGTATTCCAGCCCCAGGCGCACGCCCTGATCGGCCAGCACCTTGGCCCCCTCGCGCAGACGTTTGGCATGCATGCGGAAGTTGGCGACATATGTCAGCGACTTGTGGCCGGGCGTGAGCCACGTGGCGCACGCGCGTGCGCCCGTGCGCTTGAGCGACGCTGCGAATGCCGGCAATGACTTGAGGCTCTGCTCGAAGGCGGCATCGTCGGCGCGGAACGGCAGCGGAAACCCGGCCGCGCCCCAGACGAGCGACCTGGCCTTCATCTGGTCGAGGTAGTCGCGAAGCTCGGCGTCCGAGAGTTTGTCAAGAAAGCCGACGGAAGGCTCGATGGATTCGAAGCCGAATTCGCTGGCCACGCTGATGGCCTTGCGGGTCGTCGGGGACGCCGATCGGCCCGCACGCCAGGCACAGCGTGAACTTCCGAGCGGGTTTGGCGTCTGCCGCCAGTGTCACAGCCGGCCCGGCCGCCCCGAATGCGATTGCTCCGGCCGCCACGGCGCCTTTCAACAGGTCTCTGCGATGGATGCTTTTCATGATGTGGTCCTTGTCGAGTAGGGCGACATCATACGCCATCGCTCGCCCGACGCCATGAGGGTGCCACCTCAACTGCTACACGCAAGTGCGGTAGACTGATGAGACAGTGTCGGACCATTCGTCACTTCTTACCGGAGCAAACCATGGCTGGATTCAGTCGCCGCTTCTTCCTCGAACAGAGCCTCCTGGCCGCGGGCGCAGTTGCCGGCGCTTTGCGCATGCTGCCGGCCGCCGAACCGGAAAAGCAGAGCAAGAGCCCCAATGAGCGGCTCAGCGTCGCGGTGATCGGCGTGCGCGGCCGCGGCGGCGATCATGCCAAGGCTTTCGATTCGCGCGACGACTGCGTCCTCAGCTACATCTGCGACGCCGACAGCGCCGTGGGCGAGAAGGTGACCGCGAGCTTCAAGAGCAAGCCCAAGTTCGTCCAGGACCTGCGGCGCATCTTCGACGACAAGACGGTGGACATTGTCTCGATCGCCACACCGAATCACTGGCATTCGCTGGCGGCGATCTGGGCGATGCAAGCCGGAAAGGACGTCTATGTCGAGAAGCCGGTGAGCCACAACATCATCGAAGGGCGGCGCATGGTGCAGGCGGTGCGCAAGCATGGACGGATTTGCCAGGGCGGGACGCAGCACCGCTCCAACGGCGCGAATCGCGCCGCGGCCGAGTACGTGCGCGCCGGCAAGCTGGGCCAGATCAAGCTGGCGCATGTCTGCACCTATCGCTCGCGCACCACGATCGGCCCGGCCGGGCAATACACGCCGCCGCCAACCGTCGATTACAACCTCTGGGCCGGTCCCGCTCCGATGGAACTGCCCGTGCGGCGCAAGTCGTTCCATTATGACTGGCACTGGTTCTGGGACTGGGGCAACGGCGAACTGGGCAACAACAGCGTGCATCCCGTGGACACCGCGCGGATGATGATGGACCTGAAAGGGCTCGGCCGGGGCGTGCTGAGCTACGGCGCCCGCGTCGGAATCACCGACTGCGCCGAGACGCCCAGCGTGCAGATCACCATCCACGACTTCGGCCCCATTACGCTCGTGCAGGAGGTGCGCAATCTCAAGCCGGCCAATCCCAAGTTCGGCTGGATACTGATTACCGGCAGCGAAGGCTATCTGGCCAACAACGCCGTCTACGACCCGAATGGCAAGCTCGTCCAGAAGCTCACGCCGCTGCCCAACATCGATCACTTCGCCAATTTCGTCCAGGCGGTGCGCAGCCGCAAGCGCGAGGACCAGAATGCCGAGATCAACGAGGGCCACACGTCAACGGCCATTATCCACGTAGCCAACATCTCCCAGCGCCTGGGCAAGCCGGCGTTGTCGGGCGAGATTCAAAAGGCGCTTGAGGCAATGAAAGTGAATGGCAGTCCTGCCGAGACGTTCAGCGAGATCCGCAAGCATCTGACGGACAATGACGTGGACATCGAGAAGACGCCGCTCACCATGGGCCCGTGGATCGGGATCGACTCGGACAAGGAGAAATTCATCGACAACCCGGCGGCCAACGCGATGCTTACGCGCGAGTATCGCAAGCCGTTTGTGGTGCCGGGGGAGAATGAGATATAGAATGCCTGTTAAGACTGAGCCTGATGTGCAGCCGAGGTGAAACGTGTCCAGATCAACAGTTGAAGACATTCTGCGGGAGATCGAAGCGCTCACGGACGATGAGCGCCTGGCTTTGGACCAGCAGCTTGCCAGCAAACTGCAAGCAGAATGGGAACGCGAGGCCCAACTTGTGCGCGAACAGGCCAGGCAACGGGGGATCGACCAGGCGGCCATTGATCGAGCAGTTGAGCGCCGGCGCGATGGGAAATGAAAGTCCTCTTCGACACCAATGTCTACGTTGCCGAGGCGCTGCTCGGGGAGGCCGCCCAACGCATTATTGCCGCCGTTGTTGCGGCCCGCTGGCGCGTCTATGTCAGCCGATATCTGCTGGACGAATTGGCCAATGTGCTCACGAGTGATCTCGGCTTCAGCCGACACCTGGCGATGTTGTCGCGGCAACGGATCATGCGACGCTCGACCCTTGTGGATCGCACCACATCAGCGCAGGTGCCCGATGACCCCGATGACAGCCCCATTCTGCAGGCAGCACTCGGTTGCGGCGCGGACTACCTTGTGACCAACGATCGCCACCTTCTGACCCTTGACCCGTACGAGGGCTTACGGATCATCTTGATGGCCGATTTCCATGAGCTGTTGCGGCACGAGGGTCTGATCACCTGAGATGCGCGGGATCGCGCGGTAGGATTCGGCTCAAGCGCCCTATGGACGCGGGACGAGTTGATCCAGAAACGCGCCGATCTCCCGGCCATTGAGCAAACCATCATGGTTGGCGTCGGCGTCGTCGAACATTTCGATTGGCGGCCGCGAGCAGATCGACCAGCGTGAGGCGGCCAGTCTTGTTCGTGTCGGCGCGATGAAAGATCGCCCTGGCCCAGATCAGTGCCGGCCGGGGTTGCAGCGGATCCTGGGCCGGAGCGGTGTCATCCACGGGCGGCGGGAACGGATCGAGAAGCGCTCCGAGATATTCGAACGTGGCGGCCAGCGTGTTCTCGTCAACGGGCCCACGATGGATATGGCTGTGCGCGATGAAGATGTGCTTGACCGCGTCGGTCAACTCATCGCGGCTGATCTGGCCGTCGCGATCCGCGTCGATGTTGCTCAGAATCAGCGCTGCAATCGGGTTCGGCGGCAGGGGACGAGGCTTGGGCGCCGGCTGCGCGGTGGGCTTACGTGGCGGCACGATTGCCACGGCGGGGCGCGTGGCCGGCGCGATCTGTCGCCTGGGCTGCGTCGGCAGCGTTGCGGCAGGGCGATTGCTCAACATCGCCGGGTGGGTGGTTGCGGCGGCCTGGCGTTTTGCCGGGATCGGGCGCGTCGCGGGCATTAAAGGCGCGATCTGTACCGGCCGGCTGGCGGGTGCGATCTGCTTCGCCGGTGCGACAGCGGGAGGCATGGCCGGCCTGGTTGCCGCCACGACTGGCCTGGGCGGCGGCGGAGGCGGCTTTGGCGCCGCCGGCCGCCCGCCAACGGGATCCCCGTCAATCCGGCCGGCGAGTTGGTCGAGCACCGACTGAACGCGCCCCGTCACAAAAGGCTTAAGCTCCGGCCGAGCGCGATATGAGTTGTTGGGCAGCGTCACGGGAAGCTCTGTAGCCTCGAACCGGGCGATGGCCTCGGCCTTCTGGACGATCTGCTCCAACCGGTCGATCCGGGCGTGCATCCTGGCCGGGGCGAAGCAGCCGGTGGCGAACTGCCGCAGATACTCGCGATAGGCATCGCGCATCCAGCTCACCATCATTACCCGCTCGACGAGGCGGTTGTTCGCGCGGTAGGGGCGCTCGATGGTCAGGCTGACCCACTCGTCCATGGTCTGCCCTTGCGCCGAAGGAATAGTGCAGGTCCCACGGGATGAACGAGAGCCGCCCGGTTTCCGGATGGATGTAGATGTAGAAGTTGTGGCCGTTTACCAGAATGCCGTCGAGGTTGATCATCAGGACGTTGGCCGCCAGGAATCGCAGGAACTCGTCGGCATCCAGGTAGCTGGCGATCTCGGTGAAGAACATCTCATCCTGGGCGAGATGAATCACCCGCGTGAAGCTCATGAACCGTTCCGCGGTGTAGGGCGTGGCGCGGCTCTGGAGGTTGAAGCGGTCGTAGGCTTCCCAGCGATCGCCCAGGTACGCGAAGTTGCGCGTACGTTCCGGGCGGATCAGCAGGCCCTTGGACGTCCCGAAGTGGCGGTGAAGGAAATCCTTGTTGATCTCTTCGACGGCCGTGTAGAGGCCCAGCAACTCCTGGTCGTAGAGCCCGTTGACCGTGAGATAGACCAGGGCGAAGCACGTGCGCGACGCGGGCACACCGGCCTCGCGGAAACACGCGTAGGCCAGCGAGTCGCGCAACTGCGATGGGTCCGCCGCGCTGTTATTCAGGGCCAGCGAGCGGATGCCGTGAAAATGTTGGCCGTCCACAAAGTGGTCGAAGCTCAGTTTCATCGGCCGGCGCGGTGCCGGGGCCGACAACGTATAGGACCACTGGCCCTTGAAGTGCAGCCCCACGCGCTCATAGGTCCGTCCGTCCACATCCGCCGCGGCGCTGACGTAGGCGTATTCGTTGCCGACCAGCCCCGGCGGCCGGCGCTCGCCATCGACGGCGGCCTTGTGCGGCGCATCGTCGCCCCGCGTGCCGTTGGCGGCATCAAGGGCATGCTGCGTTGTCGGGTGCTGTAACACCATCATGGCGGTGGCCAGGCGCGACGCGCGCTCGGGCTGCATGATGCGCCACTGCTCCGCGCTGAGGCGCAGGCGAATGGTGAGCAGGCGGTCCATTTGCAGGATTTCGTCCGATTTATCAGCGCGCGACTTGCGCCCGGCCCACGCGGGGCATGCGATGAAGATCGCGAGGATGGGCAGGGCCCGCAACGCCGCCGCCCAATGGCCGGCTAGTCCGCCCAACCGCCCCGGCGGCGCTGCAGACCTGACTCGGCTTCTCGGATGACAGGCTATCGATGACATGGTCAAGAATGCATACTGCCGCCGATGCGGCCGGTTGATCTCGTGCCGTTGGGCAGCGGGATGCGCCGTCTGCCAACGACGGCCATAGCAACTGCCCTTCCCCATTGTCGAACACGCAAGGGCCATGAGCCCACCGTACCTCCTGGAATCGGTCGAGATTCCAGGAAGGGTGGGGAGCAGCATGCGGGCGGTGTTGCGCGTTGGACTAAACGGCTGTCGCCGTGGCGGGCGTGGGAGGGCCTCGCGTGGGGGAACAGGTAGGCTTATGGCAGAGGCCGGCGGACGGACGACGCGGTGTTGTCCGCCGCCAGCTTCAACATCCTTACCCAAGGAGTCTGCCATGAGCGGTAGTGTGAAGCAACAGTTGATCCGGGATTTGCAGTTGGCCGGCCTGGCCCAGGGGACCCAGCGGGCGTACCTGCGCCTCGTCGTGCAGTTCGTGAGGCGCACGCGGACGCGCCCGCAGGAGGCCACCGAGGAGCAGGTGGCCCAGTACCTGCGTGGCCTGATCCAGAGCGGACGGTGCCAGGGAACCATCGCCCCCACCCGCGCCGCCCTCCAGTTCGTCTTCCAGAACACCCTGCGGCGGCCGTGGGGCCTTTTTAAAAAAGAATCGCCTCGTCACGTCGCAAGCGTCTGCCCACGGCCCCCAGCGATGCAGACTGCCGCCGCCTGATCACCGCCGTGTGGCGGCCGGTCTATCGCGCCTGTCTGGCCCTGCTATACGCCTGCGGCTTGCGGATCAGCGAAGCCGTGGCCCTGCGGCCGGAGCAGATCGACGGCAAGCAGGGCGTCATCCGCATGATCGGCAAGGGCAACAAGCAGCGCCTCCTGCCCCTGCCTTCCTCGCTGCTGCTCGCGATGCGTCTGGCCTGGAAGACCCACCACAACCGCCCGTGGGTCTTCGCCACCGCTCGCCAGGGCAATCACGTCAGCCCCCGCTCCGTGCGCGGCGCCCTGAATCGCGCGCGCGTGCAGGAGGGCCTCCCCGGCGTCACGCCCCACAGCCTGCGTCACGGCTTCGCCACGCGCCTCCTGGAGCGCAAGGTGGAACTGCGCCGGCCTCCGTTCGTCAAGCCGAAGCGATGCGGGTACGTCGGCCTGGCGGGGGCCGCCGGCCGCTGTCGCAGACGGACCGGGACCTGATCGCTGCGTTGGAATTGCTGATTGACCCGGCCACGCGGGGCGATCCCGAATCGCCGCTGCGCTGGACGTGCAAGAGCACGCGGCGTCTGGCCGATGAGCTGACCCGCCAACGCCACCCGGTCAGCGCCCCAACCGTCGCGACTTTGCTGCGCCAGGCCGGCTACAGCCTTCAGGCCAACTCCAAAACCCGCGAAGGCGCCGGCCACCCGGTCCGTCTGCGACAGCGGCCGGCGGCCCCCGCCAGGCCGACGTACCCGCATCGCTTCGGCTTGACGAACGGAGGCCGGCAGCTCCAGTTCATGCAGGCCAGCCGTGATCGTCGTGCGTGACAATCCGCTGGCGTGGGCTACGCGGGTGACGCCACCCCAGCCCAGCTCCCGCGCTTCGGCCGCTGCCCATTGTCTTCGCATCCGTTCGTCCATCTCCGGCGCGAGTGTACAGTACATCCGACGAATCCGTTCGATCGCTCGTGCATCCTGCATCTATCCAAGATCGGGAAGGCACCGGCGAGTGTATCAACAATTGTCCAGTTTATTATTTTGCAGGCCCTTACAGCGCGTTGTTAACGCATTCGCCGCTTGGGAAAATCGCTACGTCGCTCTAATTGGCGAGCCCGTACCCGACCCCACGCGTGTTCTGCTGGAAATCGACGCTGCGGGGGCATGGGTGGATGAGACAGAATTCCGTCTGGAGCATCTTCTGGAATCGGGATCTACGAGGATCCGCGCGGGCACCCAGATCGCAGCCAGTTTGCCAAAAGGGCCGTTCCTAGCAATTGCCGAGCAGGTTCGATCGTTTTGGCTCATCGGAGAGCCTGGCAGCGGGAAGTTGACCACTCTTCAGCGCATCGCGTTCGACCAGGCAAGGCTCTTGCTCGCTTCCGGCCGGGTTGACCGTCCGGTCCCGGTCCTCATCCCAGCCGCCCACCTCGGCGCGGAGTTCTCGCTGGAGAAGATAGTTACGAATCTGCTGCGTGTCCCTGCAACAAGAAGCCGATCGCTCTTACAGAGAGGCTTGATCTGGATGATGATCGACGGCACGAACGAGATCACTCCGTCGTCCAGACACGCTGTGGTTCGTCAGGTCAGGCAACTCGCACTGGAGTATGAGGCGATCCCCATCTGCTTCACTGCGCAAGTACGGCTTTCTGCGTTTCATGGATCTTCCAATCTACGAGGTTCGGCCGCTGACTGACGAGATGATCCTCGACTATCTCACCCGCAATCTGTCGAGTGGCGAGGAGGCGAGCAGGATACGGGATCGAATACGCGCCGAGGCACCCCAACTCCTGGAGATAGCGAGGAACCCGTTGATGCTTCAGATGGTAGTCCGCGCCATCCAGCGTGGCGTTCTGCCAAGCAACCGCGCCGATCTGTATCGTAACTTCGCCGTGTGGGTGCTTATGCGAGACGACAGGGCGTTGCAGGTTCATTGGGACGTGAAGTACGTTATGCTCACCGTGATCGCGTTGCAACTGCGGATGTCCGGGCGCACGACGGCTGCGGAGGCATCCGTTCTGGCTTGGATCAGCAATTTGGGCGACCGTGATAATGGGGCATTACCCGCCGAAGCGAGACTCGAAGCGGTTCTGGATAGCAGGTTCGTCACCCGGAATCCGCAGGGGAGCATTGAATTCTGGCACGAATCGTTTCTTGAGTATTTTGCGGCGGTCGGCCTCCGATCACTGTATCTCCGAGACCGCGCAGGCATCGCGGCATGCTCTGGAAGGCCCGAGTGGTTCGAGGCAATCTGTATGCTTGCAGGCCTCCTGCCTCCGGACGACGCGCTGGTCGAGCTCATAGCGCCGCGCAACCTGGTGTTGGCTGCTCGATGCGCTACTGCGGCCGGGCCCGTCCGTGATTCATCGGAGAGGGCCATACTCGAAACCGCTGCTGCGCGACTCGGGGGCAGTATTCGTGATCGCGAGGATGTCGTAACCGCGCTGGCGGAGGTGGCAACACCACGTGCCATTGGAGCACTGAGGGCAGCAATGGACGCTCAGCTCAGCGAGATGTCCGTGAGCCGACCGTTGCGTCGCTGCTCAAGGCCTGTAACCGCAACCTTGGCGCTCCTGAAGTGCGACCTGCCACATCAGCGCGTTACACAAGTGCTCGAAGCTCTGCGTAGTGGCGATGCTTCGCCGGAAGAGCTAGATAGCCCCATTTTGGGCGCCGTCCACAGTGACCTGCTCAGGGGAGAGCCGGACGCTGCAACGTGGCACGCACTGGGCCATACGGGTGTAAGCAGGACTCTGTTGCCGGTGCTGCTCGACCGGCTCAAGAGCGAACTCGCCCGGCTGACTCCCGCCGACGAACGGTGGCTTGCCGCGTTCAAGTGTGCGGCGGTATGCGGGCTCAAGGTTGATGTGCAGGCTGTAGTATTCAGTAAGCTGCGGGATGCCGCCAGTGTATCGTCGGGGCCGGCGATAGCCGCGATCATGCTTGCTGCCGAGGAATATCCATCGCACGCCGAAGTATCGCAGATGATGAGGCGAACGATGAGACAATGTCTTTCGGGCGGATTGTTCGGGTTGTGCGCGACGATTATCGAGCGATGGAAGCTCCAAGATGAACTCGCGCCGGAGGAGGTTTCCGCGCACTTCGCGAAGATGGTACAAGACAGGAGGATCGGCGGCTTTCAGGCGTTTGCGAGGCTGTACCCAGGCGCTGCCGATGGGCTTGTTGGCACGCTTTTGGACGAACTCCTGCGGCAAGGCAACTTGGATAAGGTTCGCGGGCACATTGATCTGTTCAGGCCCTATTGCACTCCAAGAGCGGATCGCCTACGGGACTTGGCCATCCAAGACTATCTTGAGCACAGGAAGCCGGCTCTGTTGATGCGAAGCATCCGGGCGTTTGGCCTCCAGCCGCATTTCCATAATGCGGGCATTATTATCCATCGCGGAAAAATGGACCCATTACTCGCGATGCATCCGAATCTTGTAAGAAGATTTCGGATAGCCGACCTTTGCGACTACGATCGCTGGTATTCGTACGCCCCAAGTGCAGTTCAGGGCTGGCCGCTACGACGCCAGCCCCGGGTAGGGGACATCGTGACTTGCGAGGCGGACGAGCCGGAGCACGGCGGAAACCTAATTGCGACGAGAGTCTCCCTGATGATCGGCGTAGACGGGACCCGTCCGGGTGGAGCGAGGAACGGCATGAACGCCGCGTCATGACGATACCTGAAGCCGCGGCGAGCGTGTGTGGCCTGTGGCACGTGCTGCCCTCGGCCGTGCGGGGTGGGCGGGGCGCTGCGGTCGGTCAAGAAGCATTCTGCGGTCCGGGGCTGCTCGCCCCACATTTGCACGATGAGCAAGATTTCCTCAACATCCTGTCACTGCCACACTTAAAATTAGTACCAAACTACAAACAGGACCGACTGCTCTCTTTTTCTCTTGCAGCGGCGGTGCTCATGTGCTAGATTAGTCCTAATTAGTGAATTTTTTCACAAAATTGGTGAAAATTTTCACAGGGCTTCAGGGCTAGGCAGCCAAGCGTCCCGTGAAATTTTTTTCGCCCGCCTAGTGAAAACTTTCACGAAGCCGCCCGCGGGAGAAACCAGGAATCCTCAGGGCGACGCAACCAGGAGATACCGCTATGGTCGCCGCTGATGCGCCGAGGCGCAGGGTTTGCGCACGGATTCAGAGCCGGGACGGCTCTGCCACCCTAATTCAGAGCCGGGACGGCTCTGCCACTCTGAGTCGGAGCCCCCGATCGATCTGGCCCGGCTGGATCGGATTCTGGAGGAGTTCAAGTCCCATAAGGGAGCGGTGATCCCCATCCTCCAGCGAACGCAGGATGCACTGGGATATCTGCCCCGCCAGGCGCTGCGATACATCTCTCAGAAGACACTCATCCCACTGAATCAACTCTACGGCGTGGCCACGTTTTACAGCGGCTTTCACCTGCACCGCCGCGGCCGGCACCTGCTGCGGGTCTGCGATGGCACCGCCTGCCACGTGCGCGGCTCGGCCAAGAGCATCGAGGCCATCGAGAAGGCCACCGGCGTCGCGGCCGGCACAACCGCTCCCGACTACCGCTTCACCTTCGAGATCGTCTACTGCCTCGGCTCGTGCGGCCTGTCGCCCGTGGCGCTGGTCGACGAGAAGGTCTGCGGCCGGCTCGCATCGGATGCGCTGGTGAAGCGCATCGCTGAGTTGAAGTGAAACGACCGGTTTCAGATTTCAGATTTCAGATTTCAAATTTCAAATTTCAGATTTCAGATTTCAAATTTCAAATTTCAGATTTCAAATTTCAGATTTCGGATTTCGGATTTCGGATTTCAAACCGCCCTTGCGTGGAGAGAGCATGACCAGGATCAAATCACTCCAGGAACTGACGCGCGTTCGTGAAGAGGTCAAGACCAGCCTGCGCGTGCGTACCGAGACCGGCACGGCCATCTACATCGGCATGGGCACATGCGGCATCGCCGCCGGCGCTCGCGAGACGATGCAGGCCATCCAGAAGGAACTCGCCGACCGCAAGATCGATGCGCACGTCGCATCGGTGGGCTGCATCGGCATCTGCTCGAAGGAGCCGCTGGTGGACATCCAGATCGCCGGCAAGTCCCATGTGCTGTATGCCAACGTGACACCGGAGATGGTCGGCAAGCTCATCGAGCAGCACGTGATCAAGGGCCAGCCGGTTCGCGAATGGGTCGTGTGTCGCATGCCGGCGGAGACATGAGGGATGGCGCCAGGATTTCAGATTTCAGATTTCAGATTTCAGATTTCAGATTTCAGATTTCAGATTTCAGATTTCAAAATCCAAGCCACGGACCAACGAACCACTGACCGACTACTGACTACTGACTACTGACTACTGACTACGGGCAACTGACATGGAAAGCAGCTCAAATACCACGTATTTTCGCGATGGACAGGCCTCGGCACGCATCGTGGTCTGTGGCGGGAAAGACTGCGCCTCCTGCGGCGGCGATGCCCTGTTGCGCGGTTCAGGCTGAGCTGACCCGGTGCGGACTGCGCGAGGTACAGGTGCAGTCCGGGCCCTGCCGCGGCCTTTGCTCGGTTGGGCCCACGCTGGCCATCATGCCCCACGGCCTGCTCTATTGCCGCGTCAAGCCGGCCGACGTTCCCGAGATCATCGACGAGACATTCATCGAAGCGCGCGTTGTCAAGCGGCTGATGTACCAGGAACCGCAGGAGATCCTCGCCCTGCCCACCTTTCGCGACCTGCCATTTTTCGCCAAGCAGATCTGGATCGCGCTGCACAACTGCGGCAGCATCGATCCCGACAAGATCGACGAGTACATCGCCCGCGATGGCTATCGCGGCCTGGGCAAGGTCCTGGTGGAGATGTCGCCGGAGAACGTGATCCAGGAGGTCAAGGATTCGGGCCTGCGCGGCCGCGGCGGTGGCGGATTTCTCACCGGGCAGAAGTGGGAGTTCTGCCGCAAGTCGCCCGGCACAATCAAGTACGTCATCTGCAACGCGGATGAGGGCGACCCCGGCGCGTTCATGGACCGCTCGATCCTCGAGAGCGACCCCCACAGCGTGCTCGAAGGCATGACCATCGCCGGCTACGCCATCGGCGCCGCCCAGGGCTTCATCTACTGCCGCGAAGAGTATCCTCTCGCCATCCAGCGCCTCAACGCCGCCATCGAGCAGGCCCGCGACGTACGGTCTGCTCGGCGAGAACATCCTCGGCAGCGGATTCAGCTTCGACATCCAGCTCAAGGAAGGCGCCGGCGCCTTCGTCTGCGGCGAAGAGACCGCTCTCATTGCCTCCATCGAAGGCCGGCGCGGCGAGCCGCGACCCCGCCCGCCCTTCCCGGCCGTCAGCGGCCTCTGGGGCAAGCCCAGCAATATCAACAACGTCAAGAGCTACGCCATGACGCCCCAGATCATTCTGAAAGGCGCCAAGTGGTTCAGCTCGATCGGCTCGCCCAAGTCGCCCGGCACGGCCATCTTCGCTCTCACCGGCAAGGTCACCAACACCGGGCTGGTCGAGGTGCCCATGGGCATCTCGCTGGGCGACATCGTCTTTGACATCGGCGGCGGCGTCCCCAAGGGCAAGACATTCAAGGCCGTGCAAACTGGCGGCCCGCTCGGCGGATGCCTGCCCGCTTCCCAGCTCAACACGCCCGTTGATTTCGACTCGCTGCAAGCGGCCGGCGCCGTCATGGGCTCCGGCGGCATGATCGTCGTTGATGACGACACCTGCATGGTCGAATTCGCAAGATACTTCCTCACCTTCGCCGCGGCCGAATCCTGCGGCAAATGCGTCCCCTGCCGCGTCGGCGGCCAGCGCCTGCTGGAATGCCTGACGCGCATCACCGAAGGCCAGGGCACCCGCAAGGATCTCGAAGATCATCAAGGAAGTCTCCGACCAGATGATGTCCTCGTCGCTGTGCGGCCTCGGCCAGCGAACCCCCGGGCCGATCATGGCCGCCCTGCGGTTCTTCGAAGACGAGTTCATGGCGCACATCGACGACAAGATCTGCCCCACCGGCCAGTGCCGCAAACTCGTCCGCGCCACGCTGCATCAACACCTGCCCGGCCGGCGTCGATACACCCGCTTACCTGGCGCTCATTGCCCAGGGACGGTTTGACGAAGGCTTGGCGATCCATCGCGAGCGCAACCCATTCGCGCTGTGCTGCGGCCGCGCCTGTCCGGCGTTCTGCGAGAAGAAATGCCGCCGCGGCGAGGTCGATCAGCCCATCGCCGTGCGCCAGGTCAAGCGCGTACATGGCCGATCACGGAACTTAAGAAGCCCTGGACTCCGCCATCGAGTGTGGACGAGGCTCAGCGCAAGGCCAACAGCAAGAAGAACGTTGCGGTCATCGGCTCAGGCCCCGCCGGCTGCACCGCCGCGCTGCGACTGGCACAGATGGGGTACAAGGTCACGGTCTTCGAGAAATACGCCGTGCCGGGCGGCATGCTCACATGGGCCATCCCCGAATACCGCCTGCCCCGGCCAATCATCCTCCAGGAGATTGACAACATCCGCCGCGCTGGAGTCGATATCCAGTGCAATAAGGCACTGGGCAAGGACTTCACCATCGACGACCTGCTCAAGAAGATGGGCTTCAGCGCGGTCGTGCTGGCCATCGGCGCGCATCGCAGCCGCCAGATGGGCATCGCCGGCGAGGACAAGCCCGGCGTGATCAATGGCATCGACTTCCTGCGCGAAGTCGCCGTGGATTCGGCCGTCCGCGCCACCGGCATCAAGATGTCGGCGAAGGTGCCGGATGTGAAAGGCAAGCGCGTCGGCGTGGTGGGCGGCGGCGATGTCGCCATCGACGCGGCCCGCGTCGCCCTGCGGCTGGGCGCGCGTGAGGTCCACATCATGTATCGCCGGACCGGCGACGACATGCCCGCGACGCACCTGCCCGAGGAGATCGAGGCCGCGCTGCACGAAGGCATCCGTTTTCACACGATGGTCAATCCCATCGAAGTTCTCGGCAACGGCGACGTACATGGCGTCCGCGTGCAGCGGCAGCGCCTCGGCGAATTCGACGACACCGCCCGCCGAAAGCCCGTGCCGATCGCGGCCGAAACTTACACGGTAAACCTCGACTTTCTGATCCCGTCGATCGGCCAGACACCGGATTTGAGCTGCATCGCACGGGGCGAGATCGAGACGAGCCGCGGCTCAACGTTCCTCGTGAACGAGGCCTTGGGCACAAGCCGCGCGGGCGTGTTTGCCGCCGGCGACGCCGTGACCGGCCCGGCGACGATCATCCAGGCCGTCGCCCAGGGCAACCTCGTGGCCATCGCGGTGGATGAGTACATTCGCACCGGCAAGCTGGTCAAGCCGATCCTCGTCACGCCGCGCCACGACATCCCCATGCTCCACTCGCTGGACGATTTCGCGGCCGCCAAGCGCCCCGAAATTCCGCGGCTGCCCGTCAACGAGCGCGAGGGGAACTTCAAGGAAGTCGAGAAAGGCTTCAGCGAAGAGCTGGCCCGCAACGAGGCGTCGCGCTGCCTGCGCTGCGATCTGGAATGGCTTGATTTGCACAAGATCCCCCGCCCGACGACGGCGGTCGGTTCGAAGTGATTGTTCGTTCGTAGTGTGGGCTTTAGCCCGTATGCGGATAACAGCGGCTCGCAAGCGAGCCGGTTAAACGCGAGTAGCTTAGAGAATCCGGAGCGATCCATGAGTTCCGCGCCATTGGTGAATATCACGGTCAACGGTTGCCCCATCCAGGCCCGCGCCGGGCAGACGGTGATGGAGGCGGCCGAGTCGGCGGGGATCAGAATCCCCGGGCTCTGCCATCACCCCCACCTCAAGCCCGAGGGCGCCTGCCGCGTCTGCCTCGTCGAGATCGAGAAGCAGCGCACGCTTCAGCCGGCATGCACCTTCCCCGTGATGGAGGGGATGGTCGTGCGCACTGAGTCGGAAAAGGCCGTCGAGTCGCGGAAGTTCGCGATTCAACTGCTGTTCTCCGAGCGCAACCACTACTGCATGTTTTGCACGGCCAGCGGCACCGTCGAGACCACCGACTGCGAATTACAGCGGCTGGCCTACCAGTACGAGTTGGATGCCTGGCAGTACGCGCCGGATTACATGAAGGCATGGCCGGTCGACGCCACGCGCAAGCACTTCGTCATGGACCACAGCCGGTGCATTCTGTGCCGGCGGTGCGTGCGCGCCTGCAAGCAGATCGCGGCCAACCACACCCTCGGCGTACACCAGCGCGGCACGCGCACGCTGATCTGCGCGGATGACAACGTGCCGTTCGGCGAGTCCACCTGCGTCTCCTGCGGTACGTGCCTGCAGGTCTGCCCCACGGGCGCCCTCAGCGACCGCCGCTCGGCCTACATGGGCCACGATTCGCAGACCAAGCGCACGACCGCCTCGTGCATGGGCTGCGCCATCGGGTGCGGCATCGAGGCCGTTACGCGCGACAATCAGCTCCTTCGCATCGAGGGCGACTGGAAGGCCAGCAACGCCGGCCTGCTCTGCGAAACCGGCCGATTCGGCGCCACCCAGCCCAAGGCGCCGCGGATTCTCTGGCCGATGGTGCGCCAGAACGGCCGGCTGGTGGAGACGAGCTGGGACAAGGCGCTGACGTTCGTCGCGGGCAAGTTCCGCGAGGCGCGTCGCGTCGCCGCCCTGGCATCGCCGCGGCTGACCAACGAATCCCTCGCCACGTTCGCGTGCTTCTGCCAGGAGGCCCTGGAGAGCAACGAGCTGGCGCTGCTGTATGGCGAGGTGCCGCCGCTGGACCTTGGCGAAGCCGCAAGCCTCGCCGATGTGTCCAAAGCCGACTGCATCATCGTCATGGGCAACAACCCGCTGGAGGACCAGAAGGTCCTGGGATATCTCATCAAACGGGGCCGCGACAACGATGCCCGGATCATCGTCGTCAACGACGGCACGACACCCCTGGACGCCTACGCCGACCTGCACCTGCAACTGCAGGACATCTCGCACGGCGATCAGTCGCCATTCGAGCGGCTCAACACGACCTATCACCTGCGCATCAGCGGCGTGGCCCAGCTCCGCGAGGCGGTCGAGGCCGCGCAGCGCCCGGTGGTGCTCTACAGCTTTGGCCTGTCCACCACCGTCTACGGCGCACTGCGGGCCCTGCCGGCCAAGGTCAAGTTCCTCCCACTGGTGATCGGAACCAACGCCATCGGTGCCGCGCGGCTGGGGCTGCACTCGCGCCCCGTTCGCGGCGATGCGCTGTATGTGCTGGCCGGCGACGACATGCCCAATGGCCAGCCGGTCTCATTGCCGCAGCGGCAGTTCACGGTGGTCCAGGCGGCCTACCACTCGGCGTGGACCGAGCAGGCCGATGTTGTGTTGCCCGCCCAGGCCTGGACCGAGAAGAGCGGCCACGTGGTGAACATGGAAGGCCGCACCATCCAGATCACGCCGCTGGCCAGCGCCCCGCGATCGGTCCATACCGACCGCGAGACGCTCTTGCAGCTTTCCGTGCGGATGGGCTGCGCCCTGTCGTACGACGATATTTCGGAAATCGCGAGTGCGGTCTGATCAGTTGCCAGTTGCCAGTTGCCAGTGGTTAGTACTGGCAACTGACAACTGGCAACTGGCAACTCGGAGTGCAATATGCCAAAAGTGAAAGTCGCGAGTGACTGGCTGGCCGGTTGTGCCGGATGCCATATGTCGCTGCTGGACATCGATGAGCGCATCGTGGAACTGCTTGAGCACGTGGAGCTTCATTCCACGCCGATCACCGACCTGAAGCACCCGCCCAAAGAAGGCGTCGATGTGGGCATCCTCGAAGGCTGCGTGAACAACTCGGCCAACGAGGAAGTCGCCAAGACCATGCGCTCGCGGTGCAAGATCCTCATCGCCCTCGGCGACTGCGCCGTCTTCGGCGGCGTGCCCACGCTGCGCAACCGCATCTGCTGCAAGGACGCTCTCAAGCGCGCCTACGTCGAGACCGAGAGCACCGTCGGCGGTGCGGTCCCCGACGATCCGGAGCTGGCCAAACCCCAGGATGCCAGGGCGCTGGACCAAGTGGTGGAGGTCGACATCCACCTGCCCGGCTGCCCACCGCCGGCCGACGCCATTTACCACGCGCTGAAGGAACTGGTCGCTGGCCGAATGCCGGCGCTGAAAGGCAAGCTGCTGGACTGGCACTAGAAGAGTTGTCGATTTGTGATTTGTGATTTTCGATTGAGAGGCCCACACCAAAACGGCTGACTTCGATATCCTGATCTGTGTTGATCCGTGTTCATCTGTGGTTCCTCTTTGAGATCTGAGATTTGTGATCTGAAATTCGCATTCGAGGCCCCCATGCCCCGCACCATTACCATCGAGCCCGTTACGCGCATCGAAGGCCACGCCAAGGTCACCGTCCATCTCGACGATGCCGGCAAGGTGGAGCGCGCCCGCTTTCACGTGAATGAATTCCGCGGCTTCGAGAAATTCTGCGAAGGCCGGATGTTCTACGAGATGCCCCAGATCACCGAGCGCATCTGCGGCATCTGCCCCGTCAGCCACCACCTGGCATCCGTCAAGGCCTGCGATGCGATCCTCGGCGTCGAGCCGCCGCGCCCGGCCAGGCTCCTGCGCGAACTCATGCACATGGGCCAGACGATCCAGTCGCACTCGATGCACTTTTTCGAGCTGGCCGGCCCCGACCTGCTGCTGGGCTTCGATGCTCCCCCCGCCACACGTAATGTCGTCGGGCTCGTGCAGGCCGATCCGCAGCTCGCGCTCAAGGCCGTCACGCTCCGCAAATTCGGCCAGGAGATCATCGCCCGCGTCGGCGATCGCCGCATCCATCCGAATTTCGCCATTCCCGGCGGCGTGAACAAGGCCCTGGCCGTCGCCGACCGCGATGCCATCCTGGCCGACATCCCCCGGATGATCGAGTACGTCCAGGCCGGCATCGCCATCTGCAAGGGCTGGATGGACCAGCATCAGAAGGAGCTCGAGGTCTTCGCCAACTTCCCGACGGCGTATCTCGGCATGGTGTCGGCCGACAACTCGCTGGAGCTTTACGAGGGCGAGATTCGCCTGGTCGACGCCCAGCGCCAGCAGGTTGAGAGATTCGACGGCCGGAAGTATCTGGATTACGTCGCCGAGCACGTCGAGAACTGGTCGTACCTCAAGTTCCCCTATTTCAAGCCGATGGGCTGGCCCAAGGGCGTCTATCGCGTCGGCCCGCTGGCGCGGCTCAACGCGGCCGAGAAGATGGCCACCCCGCTGGCCCAGAAGGAGTACGAGGCATTCCGCCAGCTCAAGGGCGGCCAAGTCATCGCCGGCTCGCTGTATTACCACTATGCCCGGCTGATCGAGGACCTCTACGCCGTCGAGCGCGCCCAGCAGCTTCTGGAGGATCCGGATATTCTCGGCAAGGACCTGCGCACCGTCGCCGACGTGACCAACAGCGAAGGCGTGGGCGTGATCGAAGCGCCGCGCGGCACGCTGTGGCACCATTACAAGGTCGACGAGCACGGCCAGCTCGATCGCCGTCAACCTCATCGTCGCGACGGGGAATAACAACTACGCAATGAGCCGCGCGGTCGAGGAAGTCGCCAAGACCTACATTACCGGCGAGCCGGTGAGCGAAGGCTCGCTGAATCGCGTCGAGGCGGCCATCCGCTGCTACGACCCGTGCCTTTCGTGCTCCACCCATGCGGTGGGGCAGATGCCGATTGAACTCGTGGTCTATCACTTCGACGGCCGGGAACACTCGCGCACGAACCGCGCGTAGGACGAGAAGATCGGGCGATGCCGAAGCGGGCGGTCAAGAACCGTGCAGATCCAAGAGAATGTGTTGTCGCTGGAGTAGATCGTCAGCGGGGGCGTCGCCCGTCTCTGGCCTTTCGCAATAGCTGCAGGATCTCCGGCGTCTCGTTCTCGATCGCGATATCATCCAGCGTCCGTCCGCGCACGCTCTTGAGATTTGGGTCTGCTCCACCCTCTAACAGCGCCCGCGTCGCGCCGACAGCCTTTATGACGACGGCGATCTCCAGCGGGGTCATCCCACGTCCCGCCCAGTCGCCCTCGATGCGCGCGTTTGGGTCGGCTCCGTGCTTTAGAAGGAGCCTGACGATATCCTCTCTCTCAGCTCCAACCGCCGAATGCAAGGGAAGCCTGCCGCCTGCCCTGTCGGTATTCACCAGAGAAGGATTCCTCGTGATCAACTGTTCGATCTGCTGCGCCGACTGTTTCTCACTGATGGCATCGTGAAGCGGCCGGTAATCGCGCGGGAACGTGAAGACGCGTTCGTCCGTGATTCTGATGGGGCATTGGAATTCCATGGACACGGATATGCTTGCCGCAAGGAAGACGAGAAACATTTTTGCGCCTTTAGAAAATGAACCGTGAACATGGTAGCAGGCGGTAGACAACAGGTAAAGCAAAAAGGCAGTTGCTTGCCGTCACAGGTCCTTGCCCATACGATGAGACTGGTATGATCCGCAAGAGATCACAGGATCGGATCGTCTGTGACCCGGAGTTGCATCACGGCGAGCCGTGCATCCGGGGCACGCGCATTTCAGTATCGGTCATCGTTGCCAACCTTGCGGATATGACGATCGATCAGCTCTTGCAGGAGTATCCACAATTGACGCGCCAGGATGTTCAAGCGGCGCTGCGATATGCCGCAGAAGGCGCTCACCACACGTCGGTCACCTGACAGAGCAAGCGCATCTTCAGGCGAAAGTGCCGCCAGTGCCCCGCCCGCATGCCCCCACTGGCAGAAAACCAGCGGCGAGACGCCGCTGCCACTTTTCCGCCGGTGGGGGCACCGGCGGCACTGCATGCGATTGCCCCGTCATTGCACCCCTCGCCCGCTCGCGTAGACTGACTGGACCGAGACACGTATATCTTCTTCTTCTCGGACCACGGCGACATGCACGGTTCGCATGGGCAGTTCCGCAAGATGACGGCGTACGAGGAAGCCATCCGCATTCCGATGATCCTGGCGGGCGGGCCGGCTGGTCGTAAGGTAAAGAGCGGCCGCGATACAGCGCCGATGAACCATGTGGACATCCCCGCGACGACTCTGGGCCTGGCCGGCCTGCCCAAGCCCCAGTGGATGCAGGGGACGGACTATTCGCCGCATGTGCTCGATGGCCGCGAATCGCCTGACGATCCCGACTCGGCCTATCTCCAGTCGGTCATCCCGACGATGCACGGCGACAGCGTCGATCGCCCCTGGCGCGGCATCGTCACGCGCGATGGCTGGAAATATGCCTCAGACTTCCTGATCTCGGCGGTGGTTTTGGAGGTGCGGGAAGTGAGGGAAACGGCGGATATGTCAGCGGAGTGGGGGGTTGGGGCGTGGTGGGTGGAGGGGGCGAGAAATGGAAAGAGAAATGATACGCTGGTGGGCCAGCTTGGAGGACCATGGCGCAGCGTCTCTTGCCGATTTTGCCTGCGGGGAGCACGGGGATCACCGACACCCTGAGCGTGCTGAATGAGGGGGGACGATGGACGTACTTTCAGGGTTTGTTGCCGGTGTTCACGCACGCGGCCGAGGACGTGCGGAGTTTTCGGATGTTCACGGCGCAACTGGCGGCCAACGGGCACTGCAAGCTGGTGGAGATCGAGCGGGCCTTCGGGGTGACGGGGATCAGCGTGAAACGTGCGGTGAAGCGGTATCGGAGCGGCGGGGGTTGCCGGGCGTTCTTTCAGGCGCGTCGGGGCCGCGGGCCTGGGGTGTTGACGCCGGAGAAGGTGTCGGCGTTGCAGGCCTTGCTGGATGAGGGCATGCCCTACCGGCAGGCGGCGCGGCAGGAGGCGGTGAAGGTGGACACGGTGCGGAAAGGGATTGTCCGGGGTTTGTTGCGGGCGGCAAAAAAAAAGACGAAGCAGGAGGGTTGACGGCCAGCGACAAGAGCCAGCGGAGCGTGGCCGATGCGTCGGCGGGGATGGGGATGGCGTGTACGGACAGTGTGGGCCGGGTGGCGGCGGCCGTGGGATTGGGTCCGGCCCAATCGCGTTTTGTGCCCTGCCGGGACGTGAGCTTCGGCGGGGTTCTGTGTGCTCTGCCGGCATTGAAGGACAACGGGCTGTTTGCCTACCTGGAGAAGCTGCCGGCCTTGCCGGCGGGGTTCTACCAGCTCACGCATGTCATGGTTCTGCTGGCATGCATGGCGTTGTGCCGGATTCGCACGGCGGAGCAGCTTCGCCATCAGCCGCCGGGGGAACTGGGCAAGTTGCTGGGGCTGGATCGGATCCCCGAGGTTCGCACCTTGCGGGAGAAGCTGGGTCTGCTGAGCCAGGACGCGGCGGCGTTGGCGGCGTGGAGCGCGGCGTTGGCGGAGCACTGGATGGCGGGGGATGTGGAGGCGGCGGGGGTGCTGTACGTGGATGGTCACGTGCGGGTGTATCACGGGGAGTTGGCGGTGCTGCCCAAGCGTTACGTGAGCCGCCAGCGGCTGTGCCTGCGGGGGACGACGGACTACTGGGTGAACGACCTGATCGGCCAGCCGTACTTCGTGGTCAGCCGGGAGTTCAACGAGGGCCTGGGGCAGGTGTTGCGGGAGGAGATTGTACCGCGACTGCTGGCGGAGGTTCCCGGGCAACCGACGGCGGAGGAGTTGGCGGCCGATCCATGGCGGCACCGGTTCATCGTGATCTTTGATCGGGAGGCCAGCCATCCCGGTTTCTTCCAGGAGATGTTTGCGAAGCATCGGGTGGCGTGCATCAGTTACCGGAAACAGCCGCTGGAAGCATGGGACGAGTCGGAGTTCCGGGAGTGCCAGGTGAAGATGCCCGGAGGTCAGACGTTGAGCATGAGCTTGGCGGAGCGGGGCACACGGCTGGGCAATGGGCTGTGGGTCCAGGAGGTTCGCAAGCTGAGTTCATCGGGGCACCAAGTGAGCCTGATGAGCACGGCATACCGCCTGAGCATGAGTGAGGCGGCGGTGTATCTGTTCAGCCGGTGGTCTCAGGAAAACTTCATCAAGTACATGATGGAACACTATGCCATTGATGCACTTGTGGAGCATGGGGCGGAGGAGGCGGATGCGACCCGGGAGGTGGTCAACCCGGCCTGGAAGCAGGAGGATGCCCAGGTGCGTTCCCTGCGTCAGCAACTGCAGCGGCGGCAGGCGGAGTATGCCGCGGGGGAGTTGGATGATCGCTTGCGGACGGTGGATGTGCAGCGTTATCAGCAGGCGCAGACGGAACTGCGTGAGCAGATCGTGGGCTTGGAGGAAGAATGGGCAGGGGCCAAGAAGCGTCGGCGGGAGGTGCCCAAGCGGATCGCCCTGTCGGAACTCCCGGCCCAGCAGCGGATCAAGCGTCTGCTGCCGGGCGCAAGCAATTGATGGACACCATCAAGATGATCGCCTACCGGGCGGAAACCGGGCTATGCGGTTTGTTGCGTGAAGAGTTGGGCCGCGTGGAGGATGCCCGCCCCTTGGTCCGGGACCTGTTCCGTCGCGACGTCAACCTGTGTCCGCAACCCGAGCAGAACCGTCTGCTCGTCGAGGTTCACCACCTGACCAATCCCCAGGCCGATCACGCCGTGGCTAAACTTCTTGAGAAGCTCAACGCCACGCAATGCGTCTATCCCGGCACCAACTTCACCCTTCACTTCACTTTGGTGTCATCGCAATTGCCGCGAGATCAGGAAGTCTGATGCCTGTTTCGAGGGCCAGCCGTGGTTGATGTTCAATCTGAATGAGGACCCGTACGAACAGGCGAACCTGGCGCACAACACGGCCTTCCGGGCCGCGCGTGCCCGGTTGCAGAAGCGATTGGCGGCATGGATCGAGAAGACCGCAGACAAGTTCGACCTGCCGAAGGTGACCGAATGACGACAGTGCTTCCACTCCATGCGGACCATCGGCAAGGGCGAGCGCTGAGCCTGGCCACCAGGTGCCCAAGGGTTCCATGGTGCTGACCTGACAGTCGCGCCAGTTCGCCGGATTTGACAGCCACCGCGCGCGGCCTTACACTCGCTCCGCAGTTTGAGTTTGGAGAATCACCAACTTTGACTGCCGCCATTGTCATCCCCGCCCGGTTGGCATCCACTCGTTTTCCCGGAAAGATTCTCGCCTCACAAACCGGCCGTCCCCTCGTACAACACGTGGTCGATCAGGTGCGAAAGTGCCGCCGTGCGAGCAGCATTGTGGTGGCGGCGGATGACCAGAAGATCGTCGATGCGCTGACGCCGTTTGGCACGAAGGCGGTGCTGACCTCGCCCGCTCACACGAGCGGCACCGACCGCATCGCCGAAGTTGCGAGCCGGCTCACGGATGAGATCATCGTCAACGTGCAGGGCGATGAGCCGGAGATCGAGCCGCGGATCGTGGATGACCTTATCGAGCGGCTGGCCGGTTCGTCGGATGATATGGCGACGGCCGCCACGCCGTTCCCCGCCGGCGCCAATCCGGCCGACCCGAACCTGGTGAAGGTGGCGATGTCGCTGGATGGCCACGCGCTGTATTTTTCGCGGGCGACAATCCCGTTCTTGCGCGATGCCGGAAGCGCCGGGCCGACCTATTATCTGCATCTGGGAATCTATGCTTACCGGCGCAGGTTCCTCCTGGAGTACGCGGCTTGGAAACCGACGCCGTGCGAGCAGGCGGAGAAGCTCGAGCAACTGCGGGCGCTGGAACATGGCAAGGCGATCTACGTGCTGAAGGTGGCGCGGGCGACGCACGGCATCGATACGGCGGAGCAATACGCGGAGTTTGTGCGGAGGAGGAGTCAGTAGTCGGTTGTCAGTAGTCAGTAGTCAGTAGTCAGTGGTCGGTCAGTAGTCCAGTGGCCAGTCGGCGGACGCGGCTCGCGAGCGAGCCGGTCAAGGAATACATATGAGCATGGACATACTTGCAAAGATCGGGCAGAGCGCGGAGGAGACGGAATTCTATACCCCCCTGCCGCCGGGCTATCGCAAGAGCCATCACAAGTTCGTGGTGGTCGTCGGCACCGTCATGAGCGGCCTGGGCAAGGGGATATTCTCCTCGTCGCTGGCCAAGCTGCTGCAGGACAAGGGGCTGAAGGTTGCGCCGATCAAGATGGAGGGCTACTACAACATCGACTCGGGCACGCTCAACCCCTATCGCCATGGCGAAGTCTTCGTGCTGGATGACGGCATGGAATGCGACATGGACCTGGGCACCTACGAGCGTCTGCTCGACCAGGATCTGTCGGGCGCGAACTTCTGCACCAACGGGCAGATTTTCTCCAGCGTGCTGAAGAAGGAGCGCGAGGGAAGTTATCTTGGCCGGGATGTCCAGACGATTCCGCACGTGACGGGCGAGGTGAAGCTCAAGCTGCGCGAGCTGGCCGTGAAGACGGATGCGGATGTCGTCTTTGTCGAGGTCGGCGGCACGGTGGGCGACTATGAGAATGGCGTGTACCTCGAAGCCTGCCGCGAGCTGGCATACGAAGAGGGCGAAGGGTCGGTGGTGTTCGTCGCACTGACGTATGTCCTGGAGCCCAATTCGCTCGGCGAGCAGAAATCCAAAGCCGCGCAGCTCGGCATCAAGCGGCTGATGGAGATGGGCATCATGCCGTCGATCGTCGCCTGCCGCGCGACCAATCCGGTGGGCGACAAGGTCCGCCAGAAGATTTCGATGCACGCCAACGTGCCGATGCGCCGGGTGGTGTCGATGCACGATGTGAACAGCATCTACCTCGTTCCCGAAGCGCTGCGCGACGCCGGCATCGACCGCGAAGTGCTGACGCTGCTCGACCTGCACGACCGCGTCGATCAGCGCCATGAGGACCAGGCGCGGATGAAGTGGCGCTGGTTCGTGGATCGCATCGGCAAATCCAGCCGCGAGATCACCATCGGCGTGACCGGCAAATACACCGCGCTGCGCGACGCTATGCGAGCATCATCAAGGCCTGCGAGCACTGCGGCGTACACTTGGACTGCAACGTGCAGCTCAAGTGGATCGACACCACCGACATCGATTCCACCAACGTCGCCCGGCGCCTGGAGGGCTGCCACGGCATCATCGTCCCCGGCGGCTTTGGCGTGCGCGGCACCGAGGGCAAGATCGAGTGCATCCGCTATGCCCGCGAAAACAACATGCCGTACCTGGGCCTGTGCCTGGGCTTCCAGATGGCCGTCATCGAGTTCGCCCGTAATGTCTGCGGGATCGTCGGCGCGAACAGCACCGAGTTTGAGCCGCACTGCGCCGAATCCCGTGATCGACATCCTGCCGGAGCAGAAGAAGATCGAAGGCCTTGGGGGCAACATGCGCCTGGGCGGCAAGGATGTGCTGATCAAGCCGGGCACATTGGCCTCCAAGCTGTTCAACGGCGCGACGCAGGTGAGGCTGCGTTTCCGGCATCGCTACGAGGTCGATCCCCGGTACATCGAGACCATGGAGCGTCAGGGAATGGTCTTCAGCGGCAAGGCGCCCAACCACCCGATCATGCAGATCCTGGAACTGCCGCGCGACGTCCACCCGTTCTTCGTCGGCACGCAGGCCCACCCGGAGCTGACCAGCCGGCCTCTTCGGCCGTCGCCGCTGTTCTTCGGCCTCATCCAGTCAGCGCTGAACTTTTCGCCGGGCCGGATTGAGAAGGTGGCGGTAAGATAAGCTAGACAGCAACGGAGATGACATGGCCACTTTCAGCGTGCTTTTGATGACCGCGGCGCCGCCCAACCAGGCCACCGAATCCGGGGGCGTTTTCGTGAAGATCGACGGGCGCGAGGTGCTCCTGCGCAGCGTCGAACTGTTCCTCAACCGCGACAGCATCAAGCAGATCCAGGTCTGTTTCCTGCCGGAGGCATTGGACGAGGCCAAGCGGAAGTACGCCGCGCATCTGGGCTTTTCCGGGGTGAAGGTGTTGTCGGCCGGGCCGAAGTGGATGGACCAGCTCGCCGCGGCCGCCGACAAGATCGCCGACGCCTGCACGCACGTGATCGTACACGACGCGGCACGGCCGGCCGTTGCATATACGGACCTTGAAGCACTCATGGAACTGGCCGAAAAGCACCCGGCCATCACGCTGGCGTCGCCCATTCGCACGCCGCTGGTGGAAGTCGATGAGGGCGGCAATGCGCTGGGCATCCACCACGCCAGCCGGTTCATGCAGTTGCTCACGCCGCAGGTCTTCAGCAAGGCGAAGTTCATCGAGATCGCCAAGGGCAAGCAGGAGCCGCACGCGTCGGTGTTCAGCATTCTCAAGGGCTCGCCGCTGAACATCCGCGTGGGTGGGAGCAGCGACGTCGGTCTCTGCAAAGCCATGCTCAACATGCTGCCCAAGCCCAAAGTGAAAGCGCCCAGCAGCCCGTTCGAGGAGGCGCAGTGGTAGAGTTGGTCAGTTGTCAGTGGTCAGTTGTCCGTAGATGGTCAGTGGTCCGGTGGTCAGTTGTTGGCTGCCAGTTGCACGGTTGACTACTGATAACGGACAACTGACTTCTGGCCAATTATGCAGACCAAGCGAGAGATTCAGTCGCTGCTCGAATCGGCCGGGCTTCGCCCGCGTCATCGCTTCGGACAGAACTTCATGATCGATCAGAATCTGCTGCGACTGGTGGCGGATGCGGGGCGGGTCGTGGCGGGTGATTTCGTCATTGAGGTCGGCCCGGGGACAGGAACACTCACCGAGGAATTGCTCGCGCGGTGCGCGCACGTCCTGGCCGTCGAGATCGACCACGACCTGGCGGCGCTGCTCCGTGAGCGACTCGGAACATATGAGCGGTTTCAGCTCATCGAAGCCGATGCGCTCTCGACGAAGCATGAGCTGAATGGGGATCTGCTGCGGGCCATCGGCGATGCGCAGCGGGAGGGGCGGCCGGTGAAACTCGTGGCCAACCTCCCGTATAACATCGCTTCGCCGCTGATCATCGACCTGCTGATCGCCGGTGTTGACCTGCTGGCGTTCACGGTGCAGAAGGAGGTCGCGCAGCGATTGAAGGCCCCCGCCGGTTCGGAGAACTATGGCGTGCTGTCGGTGATGGCGCAGCTATTGTCGGATGTTGAGCTGCTGCGCACGCTGCCGCCGCAGGCATTCTGGCCCGAGCCAACGATCGAGTCGGCGCTGGTTCGGCTGACGCGGCGGGATGAGCTTGGCGAACGCGCGATGGAGTTCTCGCGGTTTGTGCAGGCGCTGTTCTCGGCGCGAAGGAAGACGATTCGAAAGGGTCTGTCGATGATGAACGTGGACGCGGAATCAGCGCTCACGCATGCGGGAGTTGATGGACAGAGCAGGCCGGAAGAGCTTTCGCCGGAGGAACTCGTGAGGCTGTACGCAGGGGCCAAAAGCGCGGTTGGGTGGCATGCTCACGCCCGGCGCTCGTGATGCTCGTTTTCAGTGGGATCGTACTCGCCGGGCGTGGGCATGCTGAACGTCCGGCGCATCGACGCAGCATGCCCACGCCGGCCGACGCAGGTCTTTGAGCAAATGAGCGTGTCGCGCGGCCGGCGTGAGCATGCCACCCAATTCTACGCTATCTGCCTCAGCCTCTGCGCCTTGATCGCCCGCTCGATGCCCGGCACGACGTAGTCGCGCGCCACCGCGTCCCAGCTCATCTTTTCGGCCAGCGCGTGGCCGCGGTCGATGAACTGCTCGAATTCCTGTGGCGAGCGCGGCAGCCGGTTCAGCAGCTCGCGCGCGACGCGCTCGGCCACGGCGTGCTCGATCTCGTCGCGCTGCGGCTGGCCAATCGCCAGGAGTTGCTCGGGGCGAAGGTCCTTGCGCGGAAGCTCGGTGTAATCGGCCACGATGACGTTGGGCGTCGGCTGGCCGCCCGTCACCTTGTTGACGAACCCGGCGCAGCCGCACACGTTGGAGAAGACGCAGATCCCGCCAAAGCTGATCGGCTCCACCTGTGCAATGCCGAAAGGCTCGTAGATGCTCTGGCCAAACTCGGCATCCGAGCCCTTGCGGATATCCATGAACTCCATGCCGGCCGGCATGCGCGTGCCGCAGAGCTTGGGCTCCCACCCGAACTGATTGGCGAAGACGACCTTGATGTTGCGCGCCCTGGCGTTGAACTCCTGCACGGCCTGGTAGTAGACCGCCTCGCCGTGCGAGAGGTCGGGCAGGCCTTCGCGGTGTACGACCGGCCAGTGATAATGCTGCTCCATGCGGCGGATGTCATCGCCGCGCCGCCCCGGCACCTCGGTGCTTAGTGCGAAGAGGACGGCGCTTTCGTTGCGCTGCCGCAGGACCGGCTCCATGTGCTCCAGCACGCGCAGGTCGCGCCACATGCCCTTGCTCGGGACCAGGCGCGTCACGTGCGTGAAGACATAGTCGGGCTCGTAGCCCAGCAGGTTGTGGCAATAGCCGCGGAGCTTCTGGCGGCTGCCCATCTTCTCTGGCAGGCTCAGCTTCCAGCAGGGCACGCCGTTGTAGGCGATCTGCGAATCGACATGCACGAAGTCCGGCCCGAGGAAGCGGATTTCCTTCTGCACCCAGTCGCCCACGGCGAAAATGACGTCGCAGAATCGCGTGGCTTTGATCAGCGAATGTTTGTAGTAGCTGCTTTGGCGCCCAAAGACATCCTCGACATAGAGCCCCTGCGCCATCGCCGAGCGCATCACGTTATAGAACATCGAATCGTGCCCCGGGTGTCCCTCGACGATTCGCCGCATCGTCGCCACTTCGTGCGCATAGAAGACGGTGCGGAAATTGGCGCGGTTGCCCTCCAGCACCGCGGCCAGCGCCGTCGGCACGCCCATGTATTCGTGGGCGACGATCACGCAAGGCTCGCCGGCGCCGGTGGCGCCCAGCGCGTGCAGCGCGGCGACGGCGGGCGGGGCCAGGCGGACGTACTGCTCGTAGTCCCAGGTGCTCTCATACCGGCCGCTTTCGATGCCGAAGCTCTTCCACAGGTCGAACTTGAACTGCGCCAGCTTCTTCTCGTCGAAGCGGCTCACGTCGATGAGCAGAACTTCGGGCGTGCTGATCACGCCGGTGACCTTGTCGATGAACTTTCGCCGGCCATACACGATACCGACGCTGAACCGCTGTTCGATCTCGCGGAATCGCGAGGCCAGGGGCGAGCGGTAAAGCTGGTCGAGGCTGGAATAGAGCACTTCGCCGTTGTGGCCGAGGCGCTGCTCGCCGGCCGTGTCGGTGGGCCAGAACGGCCCGATCAGGATGTTGCGCTTCGACGCCTGCAGATAGGCGGGGCTCGTCAGCAGCCCATGGAGCACCGCTCCGATGCCCCCGATCTTTTGAATCGCCTCATGGGTAACGTGAACAACGGTAGGCATAAGGACGTTCCGTTCTGCGAAAGCACCGATAATCAGGCGGGCGGATTATAGAGAGTGCCCGCGATGCCACAATACAGCAGAAAGACGATGAGCCGGCCTTGGAAAGCCCGTGGTGCCCGGACTGCTCCAGTCCGCTTGACTCTCCTATCGGTAATATACGCCGGATTTTCGCGGTGAGTTTGCAAATGCGGGAAAATGGCCTGCGGCGCACATACGCCGCGGTGCCGATAATGCGGAAACTCACCACGGAGGCACTGAGGCATGGAATCTCAAATCTCAAATCTCAAATCTCAAATCTCAAATCTCAAATCTCAAATCTCAAATCTCAAATCTCAAATCTCAAATCTCAAATCTCAAATCTCAAATCTCAAATCTCAAATCTCAAATCTCAAATCTCAAATCTCAAATCTCAAATCCTCCTCTCCATGCCTCCGTGCCTCTGTGGCTAGCTCCCCGGCCATTCCGCACGCATGAATCGCCCGTCCACGTTGATTTTGGCGCCATCCACCTCGATGAAACCGCCGCTGCGCAGGTCCACGACCATGTCCCAGTGCAGGCCGCTCTGGTTCTTGTTGCCCGTCTCGGGATAGCCCGCGCCCAGCGCAAAGTGCATCGTCCCGCCGATCTTCTCATCGAAAAGTGTGTTGCGCGTGTAACGGGTGATCTGGTAGTTGGTGCCCATCGCGCACTCGCCCAGCGAACGGCTGCCCGCGTCCGTGTCGAGCATCTTGTGCAGGAAGTCCTCGCCCTTGGCCGCGCTGGCGTCGATCACCCGCCCATCCTTGAATGTCAGGCGCACGTCCTGGACCTCGCGCCCGTGATGCACAGCCGGAAAGCTGAAGCGAACCGTCCCATTCACGCTGTCGATCACCGGACCGGTGAAGACTTCGCCGTCGGGGAAATTCTCGTGACCATCGGAGTTGAGCCACCGCATGCCCTCCACGCTCATGCGGAGGTCCGTGCCATTGGCGGCAACCACGCGCAGGGCCTTCCTGCCGTTCATATGGTCCGTCAGCTTCTGTTGACGCGCGCTGATGCGCTTCCACGCCGCGACAGGATCGACCTCGCCCAGCAGCCCGGCCGAGTAGACGAAGTCCTCGTACTCCGCGAGGCTCATCTCGGCTTCCTGGGCACAGGCGTTGGTCGGGAACTGGGTGCCGGTCCACCTGAGTTTTCCCGTGGCCGCTCGCTTCATGAAGATGTCCATCAGCGGCTGTCTCGCCGCCTGGCTCAGCCGGATCTTCTCCGGATCGCAGTTGGTCAGCGCCCGCGTGTTTTCTTCGGCCCAGATGCCGATCGAGCAGTCGATCTTCTCGTATTCGTATTTCGTCACGGGATTGACGTACGCAAGTTGCTCGGCGGATGCGCTCTTCAGGAAGATCTCGTTGGCCTCGTCGGCCGCCAGCCGCAGCATGGGGTGGCTGCCGGCCGCGATGACCTGTCGCTGGATTTCCAGCATCAGCGGCATCGCCGTGGCGGAGCCGTTCACTCGGACGAGCTGGTCCTTTTTCACGGCGACGCTGTAATTGACGAGCACGTCCGCAAGCCTGGCAATTCGGGGATCACGCATGGTGGAATTTTACGGATCGACAGAGCACGGGCAACGGCTGATTCCGGGTGAACGCCGTGCGCCCGCGATATGCCGGCCTTTCCGGAAGCACTGGAGGTCATATGTTCCGACTGATGAAGCTGGCGGCCTGGATTGCTGCGGGCTATGCCAGGTGATGCCATTTATGAGCTGTACGAAGGGTTCACGCTCACGGATTGATGACGACCTTATTCCTCTCCGGCGAGCCCATGACTTCAATCGCCTTGTGAATCTCCTTGAGCGGGAACCGGTGCGAGATGACCTTCTCGGGGTTGACCAAGCCGCGCTCGATCAGCCGGATCGCCTTTTCCATGGCCAGCGGATTGGTGCCGAAGCTGGCGTCCATGCGCGCTTCGAGGAAGTGCATCAGGCCGCCGTCGAGCTCGAAGGTTTCGTGAGTTGTGATGCCGAAGATGTTCCAGCGCGTGCCGCGGCGCAGGAGCTGGGTCATCAGCTTGACGGCCGCGATCGGGCCGGCTCCCTCGAGCACGAGATCCGGCCCCGCGGGCAGGACCTCGTAGACCGCCTTCTTCGCGTCGCACTTGTTGGGGTTGATCGCGTGCGTTGCGCCGAGCTTGCGCGAAGTCTCCAGGGCGTAGTCGCTGACGTCGATGGCGATCAATCTGCCCGCCCCGGCCGCCTTGGCGACCATCAGGCAATAGGCGCCGATCCCGCCCGCGCCGATGATGACGACATCGTCGCCCACCTGCATCTGCGACATGTGGACGATGCCCTTCCACGCGCCGCTGACCGGCTCGGTCTGGCAGGCCGCGTCGAAGCTGATGCTCTTGGGCTTGGCGTAAATCGTCGGTGCGCCGGTGCGCACGTATTCGGCGAAGCTGCCGGGGCGGGTATCCGGCGGGCCATCGCCGCCGGTGGTGTACGCGTGCTCGCAATAGTGGGTCAGGCCGATGCGGCAATTGTAACAATTCCCGCAAAAGCCGCTGGGCTGGACAATGACCTCATCGCCTTCCTTGATGTGCCCGACGCCCGCGCCAACCGCGTTGACGATGCCGGCCGGCTCGTGGCCGGGGGTCAGGGGAAAGGTGACGTTCCTGCGAATGCCCTTGATGGCCTTGTAGTCGGTGGCGCAGATCCCGCAGGATTTCACGCGTACGACTACTTCACCGGGCCCGGGGCAGGGCTTGGGAACATCTTCGAGAACAAGCTTGTTGAAGTCTTTCAGAACGGCGGCAAGCATGATGGCTCCTCGAATTACGCCCGTCTGAAGCGGAAGCGTCAGCGACCGCCCGATGCGTGAGCGGTCGCTGATGCTTCCGCTTCAGACACGACAGCACGTAGTTCTTACCTGAGCGATGGGCGCGGCACAAGGAGCGGACGAAGCAACGAAGCAACTCACGCGTAGATTGGCGTGCTATCGGACCTGTGTGGAGCGACTACAGCCATGGGCAATCCGCGTCGAAATAGAACAAGAATAATGCACATGGGCCTTGCGTAACCTTGTACAATGATGACCGGCGATGGGCTTGCGGTGCGTTGAATTTTCGTTAGTCCAGTTCGGCTCTGTAGTTAACAGCCGAGGCTGTGAAAAATTTCACGAAGTCTCTTGACAGCCCCGCCTCGCTGCGCAAGAATAGCATCATAGGACACGGTGGTCCTTTGATCGAAATGAGCCCAGAACAGGCCAAATTCGACCCCCAGATCACTGCCCGCCGGCAATGGCGCGTTGCCGGGCAGGTGCAGGGCGTTGGCTTTCGTCCCTTCGTCTATCGCTTGGCACACGAGCACCATCTCACCGGCTTCGTTCGCAATGATACTTCGGGCGTGCTGATCGAGGCGCAGGGACAAACAGCGCAGCTTGAGAGCTTCGAGCACGTTCTGCGCGATCAGCCGCCGCAGCTCGCGGCCATCGATCAGATCTCCTCCACCCCCCTGCCACCGGTTGGCCAGGAGACTGAGTTTACCATCATCTCCAGCGCGAGCGGTGTCGATGTCGATGCCGAGATCACCATCGACAGCGCTGTCTGCCCCGATTGCCTGCGCGAGCTGTTCGATCCCGCCGATCGCCGCTTCGGATATGGGCTGATCAACTGCACCAACTGCGGACCGCGGTTCACCATCATCCAGCGCATTCCCTACGACAGGCCAAATACCACGATGGCCTACTTTGGGATGTGCCCCGACTGCCATCGCGAATACGAGCAGCCGGTGGACCGCCGGTTTCATGCCCAGCCTGTGGCGTGTCATCAGTGCGGGCCCAGGGTCGGCCTCGTCCAGCCGAACGGCACTCCGATCAAGGGCGATGCCATCGGTCTGGCCGCGCGGCGACTGCTCCAGGGGCAGATTCTCGCGATCAAGGGCCTGGGCGGGTTTCACCTGGCCGTCCGAGCCGACAGCGCGACGGCCGTACAGCGGCTGCGGCAGTTGAAGAATCGCGACAACAAGCCTTTTGCCGTGATGGTAACGAGTCTCGATGAGGCGCGAGCGCTGGTGGACCTGAGCGAGTCGGCCGCGGCGCTGATGGCATCTCCACGGTGCCCGATCATCCTGGCCCGCCGAAAAGCAAACGCGGCTATCGCGCCGGCCGTTGCACCTGGAAACAGCCGGCTCGGCGTGATGCTCCCCTACACGCCGATTCAGCAGTTGCTGTTCGCGCAGCTCGTCACTCAGCACGCGCCGCTACCCCTGGTCATGACCAGCGCCAACATCAGTGACGAGCCGCTGGTCATCGACAACACCGAAGCGATCAACCGCCTGACCGGCCTGTGCGATGCGATCCTCTGGCACGATCGGCCCATCGAGCGGCCGGTGGATGATTCCGTGCTGATCGACATGCCCGACGCCCCGCTGCCGGTGCGGCGGGCGCGCGGCTACGTGCCGGGCTCGCTGCCGCTGCCCATGGGAGGCGATCTGCCGGGCTTGTGCGTCGGCGGCGAGTTGAAGAACACCATCGCGGTGGTCCGAAATGGCCGGGCGATCCTGAGTCATCATCTCGGCGACCTGACGCACCCGCAGACCTATGCGGCATTTCGCCGGGCCATTCGCGACATGCAGCAGCTCTTCGGCGTCAAGCCGCAATGGATCGCGCATGACCTGCACCCCGTCTACCTGAGCACGGTGGCGGCGCGGGAAATCGCGGCGGAGAGCGGTGTCCCGCTGGTCAGCGTGCAGCATCATCACGCGCACGCGGCCGCAGTCATGGCCGAGCACGGCAAGACCGGGCCATGCCTGGCGGTGGTGTGCGATGGCGTGGGCTACGGCACGGACGGCACAATGTGGGGCGGCGAACTGCTGCTGGCCGACCTGCGGGGGTACCGGCGCGTGGCGCATCTCAAGCCACTGCTGCTGCCCGGCGGCGACGCGGCGGCGAAGGACTGCCGCCGTTGCGGCCTGGCGCTGCTTCAGCAGGCGTACCCGGCCGATTTTCAGGAGCATCCCGTTGCCGCCAAGCTGTTCCCCCAGCCTCAGGAGCGGCTATTCCTGGCCAACATGCTGCGGCGTAACGTGCAGTGCGTGCCCAGCAGCGGCGCGGGGCGCGTGTTCGACGGCGTTGCGGCCCTGCTCGGCCTCTGCTCGCACAACAGCTACGAGGCCGAGGCGGCCATGCGGCTGGAATCGCTGGCGGGCGACGCTCCGCTCGATAGCGAGAGGCGACTGGCGACAATCGCAGGCGATGATTGTGCCGTCATCGATCTTGCGCCGGTTATCCGGTTGCTGCTGCAGGAGCAGGAGGAAGGGCGCGGTCCGGCCGAGCTATCAGCGCGATTCCACGACCAGTTTGCCCTCGCATGGGAAGCCGCGATCATGGATGCGGCAAAGCGATTCAGCTTGAACTGCGTCGTGCTTTCGGGTGGAGTATTCCTGAACGAAAGGCTTACGAGCGTGCTCGGCCGGCGCTTGCGGCGGTGGGGATTTGTTGTCCTGCGACACCGGCTGGTTCCGCCCAACGACGGAGGTCTGTCGCTGGGCCAGGCCGCCGTCGCCTCGGCGAGAATGGCGGCGGGGTGATGGATTTTCAACAGGGGGAAGATACGGAGACACGAATAGAGGATTTGCAGTGGTGGGCGGTGCCCACCATTACCAGGAGATCAGATGACAGCGTTGATGACAACCAAGCCGGCGCCCCCGTCCAAGGACAAGCGTTGGAAGCTCGTGGAGGCGACGGCGCGGCGCCACGGCTATTCGCCACACGCGCTGATCGAGACCCTGCACACGGTGCAGGAGGCCTTCGGGTATCTGGACGAAGAGGCGCTTCGCTTCGTCGCCGGCACGTTGCGCGTGCCGCTGAGCAAGGTCTACGGCGTCGCCACGTTCTACCACTTCTTCACACTCAAGCCGCCCGGCGTGCATACCTGCGTCGTGTGCATGGGCACGGCCTGCTACATCAAGGGCGCGGCGGGACTGCTCGGCGCGATCGAGAAGAAGTACGGCGTGAAGCCGGGACAGACCACGCAGGACGGGCGGATCTCCGTCCTGACGGCGCGATGCCTGGGGTCGTGCGGTCTGGCGCCGGCCGTCGTCTTTGACGGCGACGTCGCGGGCAAGATCGATTCCCCGGAATTTCTCAAGAGACTCCAGAAATGGGAGAGCCATGACGCCTGAAGAACTCGCCAAAATTGCAACCATCGAAAAAGAGTCGCAAGCGCAGCATCGCCACTGCATCACGGTCTGCATGGCCGCCGGTTGCCTCTCGCAGAAGAGCGACCAGGTCAAGGAATCGCTGGAGAAGGAAGTGTCCAAGACGGGACACGACCGCGATTGCCTGGTCAAGGGCGTCGGCTGCATGGGACTGTGCGCGGCGGGCCCGCTGGTGGCCGTGGAGAAGATCCCGGCCAACGCGGCCGACAATCCGACGCTGCGGGGAAACGACAGCGGCATCCCGCAGGTGCTATACCACGCTGTCGCCCCCACCGACGCGCCCGAGATCGTCGCCAGCCTTGAGAAGGCGCCGGTCGCGCGGATCCAGTATCCGACGACCGCGCCGTTCTTCACGCGACAGAAGAAGATCGTGCTGGAGAACTCCGGCATCATCGACCCCGAGCGCGTGGAGGAATACATCGCGGTGGACGGCTATGCGGCGCTGCTCACGGTGCTGACGACCATGACCCCGCAAGAGGTCATCGCCACGATCACCAAGAGCGGCCTGCGCGGGCGCGGCGGCGCGGGATATCCCACCGGCCTGAAATGGGGCACGGTGGCCAAGTCTGCGCGGCACGCAGAAGTATGTCATCTGCAACGCCGATGAAGGCGACCCCGGCGCCTTCATGGACCGCTCGGTGCTGGAGAGCGACCCGCATCGCGTGCTGGAAGGCATGGCCATCGCGGGCTTCGCCGTCGGCGCATCCGTGGGCTACATCTATGTTCGGGCGGAATACCCGCTGGCCGTGAAGCGCCTCAAGGCCGCCATCCGCCAGTCGGAGCGGCTGGGCCTTCTCGGCACCAATCTCTTCGGCACGCCCTTCTCGTTCAACATCGAGATTCGTCTGGGCGCCGGCGCCTTCGTGTGCGGCGAAGAGACGGCGCTGATCGCATCGATCGAAGGCAAGCGCGGCCAGCCGCGCCCGCGACCGCCCTACCCGGCCGAATCGGGCCTGTGGGGCTGCCCGACGCTGATCAACAACGTCGAGACCTTCGCCAATGTTCCGCCGATCATCCGCAACGGCGCGGAGTGGTTCGCCGGCATCGGCACGGAGAAGTCCAAGGGCACGAAAGTCTTCGCGCTGGCCGGCTCGGTGGCCAACACCGGGCTGATCGAAGTGCCGATGGGCATCAAGCTGCGCGACATCATCTACGACATCGGCGGCGGGATTCCCGGCAGCGCCAAGTTCAAGGCGGTGCAGACCGGCGGGCCCTCGGGCGGCTGCATTCCCGAGCGGTTCCTCGACATGCCCGTCGATTACGAGTCGCTGGCGCAGGTCGGTTCCATCATGGGCAGCGGCGGCATGATCATCATGGACGAGACATCGGACATGGTGGATGTGGCCAAGTTCTTCATGGAATTCTGCATGACCGAGTCGTGCGGCAAGTGCGCCCCCTGCCGCGTCGGCACGGCGCAGATGTACGACCTGCTGGAGAAGATCACGCGCGGCACGGGCACGTCGGCGGACCTGGCGCTGCTCATTGAGATGTGCGAGGTGGTCCGCAACACGAGCCTGTGCGGCCTGGGCATGACAGCGCCCAACCCCGTGCTCAGCACCCTGCGCTATTTCAAGCAGGAGTATGAGCAGAAGCTGAACCGCGCCGCACCGGCGCAGCCCCACAATGGAAACGGCGCCGCCAAGGCCGGCGCAGGAGGTGGCAAAATGAACGGACCCACAGCAGTTACCCAACAGACCTCCGTGGTCACGCTCCGGATCGACGAGCACGATTGCAGCGCGCACACCGGCCAGACAATCCTGGAGGTGGCGCGCGAGAATAAGATCGACATCCCCACCCTCTGCTGCCTCGAAGGCCTCAGCGGCTGGGGCGGCTGCCGGCTCTGCATCGTCGAGCTCAAGGGCACGCCCAAGCTCCTGCCCGCCTGCACGACCCGCGTCAGCGAAGGCATGGACGTCGTCACCACGTCCGAGCGGCTCAGGAAATACCGCCGGATGATCCTGGAGATGCTCTTCTCCGAGCGGAACCACATTTGCTCGGTCTGCGTTTCCAACGGCCACTGCGAGCTTCAGTCGCTGGCGCAGGAACTGGGCATGACGCACATCAACATGCCCTATCGCTACCCGAAGATGCCCTATGACGCCTCCCACGACCTGTTCCGTCTCGACCACAACCGCTGCATCCTCTGCACGCGCTGCGTGCGGGTGTGCGACGAGGTCGAAGGCGCCCACACGTGGGATGTCATGGGCCGCGGCGTCGATTCCAGGGTCATCCTCGACATGAACGACTCCTGGGCCAGCGCGGAAAGCTGCACCATGTGCGGCAAGTGCGTCAACGTCTGCCCCACCGGCGCGCTCAGCCGCAAAGGCACGGGCGTCGCCGAAATGGAAAAACGCAATGAGTTCATCACCTACCTCAAGATGATGCGAGGGAATCACTAATGGACAAGGTCAAAGTCGCGACAGTCTGGCTCGATGGATGCTCCGGCTGTCATATGTCGTTTCTGGATATCGACGAGAGGCTGATTGACCTGGCCGGCAAGATCGACCTGGTCTACAGCCCGCTGGTCGACAACAAGCATTACCCCGATCAGGTGGACGTGGCCATCGTCGAAGGCGCTGTTGCCAGCGACGAGGATGCCGCCAAGATCCGCAAGATTCGCCAGCACACGAAGCTCCTGGTGTCGATCGGCGACTGCGCGATCACCGGAAACGTCCCGGCGATGCGCAACACGTTCCCGCTGGAAAGCCTCTTCGATCGCGCATACAAGGAAAACGCCGACATCAACCCCCAGCGCCCCACGCAGCAGCTTCCGGTGTTGATGGACCGCGTCTGCCCGGTACACGAGGTGGTGAAGGTGGATGTGTTCATCCCCGGCTGCCCGCCGCCGGCCGACGCCATCTATTTCGTCGTCGCGGAACTGCTGGCCGGACGAATTCCGGATCCCAGTCAGCTCACGCGGTTCGGAAGGTAGGCATGGTCGTCAGTGGTCAGTTGTCCGTGGTCCGTAGTTCGGTCAGTGGTCCGGTGGTCAGTCGCAGCGTGCTATGACAGCCGGCGCGTTTAACCGGCTCGCTTGCGAGCCGCTAGTGTGCCGATAACCGCCTACTGACGAACGGACTACGGACCCAACCACTGACCACGGACTACTGACTACGCATTTGATTACGGCTGCAACTAACAACGGATACGTACAAGGATTACAATGCCTCGCGAAATCACCATAGAACCCGTGACCCGCATCGAGGGCCACGGCAAGATCACCCTGAAGCTCGATGACCAGGGGAACGTCAACGACGCGATGTTTCACGTGACGCAGTTCCGTGGCTTCGAGAAATTCTGCGAAGGCCGCCCGCTCACCGAAATGCCCTCGCTGATGGCCCGCACCTGCGGCATCTGCCCGGTCAGCCACCTCATCGCCTCCTCCAAGGCGTGCGATGCGCTGCTGGCCGTCAGGATCCCGCGCGCCGCCGAGATGCTCCGGCGCATGCTGAACCTGGCGCAACTGATCCAATCGCACGCGCTGAGCTTCTTCCATCTTTCCAGCCCGGATTTCCTGCTGGGAATGGACAGCGACCCGGCCAGGCGCAACATCTTCGGCGTGCTGGCCGAGCACCCACAGCTCGCGCACGACGGAATCGCGCTGCGGCGAATCGGGCAGACCATCATCGAGATCCTCGCCGGCAAGCGCATCCATCCGGCATGGACCGTTGCCGGCGGCGTCAGCGAGCCGCTCAGCGCCGACAATCGCGACAAACTGGCCGCGATGCTCCCCGAGGCCGAGGCCATCGCCAGGCGCACGCTCATGTGGTTCAAGAAGGAACTGAACCGCTTCTCGGAAGAGGCGCGGGCCTTCGGCAACTTCCCCACGCTGTTCCTGGGGCTGGTCGATGAAACCGGCGCGATGGAGCATTACAACGGCTATCTGCGCGTCTGCGATGCCCAGGGCAAGATCATCCTCGACAAGGTCCCCAGCGAGAAATACCAGGAGCTGATCGGCGAAGCCGTCGAGCCGTTCAGTTACATGAAGTTCCCGTACTACAAGCCGCTGGGATATCCCGAGGGCATCTACCGCGTCGGGCCCCTGGCCCGCCTGAACATCTGCGATCGCTGCGGCACGCCCCAGGCCGACCAGGAGCTGGCCGAGTTCCGCCAGATTCAGCGCGGCGCGGTGCTGAGTTCGTTCCACTTCCATTACGCCCGGCTGATCGAGATTCTCTACGGCATCGAACGCATCGAGCAGTTGCTCTCCGACCCGGAGATTCTCTCGAAACACGTCCGCGCCCGCGCTCGTCCCAACGCCAACGAAGGCGTCGGCGTGGCCGAGGCGCCGCGCGGCACGCTGATCCATCACTACAAGATCGACGACAATGGCCTGATGACCTGGGCCAACCTGGTCATCGCCACCGGGCACAACAACCTGGCGATGAACCGTGGCGTGCTGCAGGTTGCTCAGCACTTCGTCAACGGCAACAAGCTGCAGGAAGGCATGCTGAATCGTGTCGAAGCGCTGATTCGCTGCTATGATCCGTGCCTGAGCTGCGCCACCCACGCGACCGGCCAAATGCCGCTTCGCATCGAATTGGTTGATGCGGGGGGAAATGTGGTGGATGAGCTGGTGAGGTGAGCGGCGTGTTGCGTACTTCGTATTGCGTATTGCGTACGTCGCAGGCGATACGCAATACGAAATATGAAATACGAAATACGCGATGCGTCCATGACTGCACCGATCCTGATTATTGGTTACGGCAACGAGCTTCGCGGCGACGATGCCCTTGGCGTCGTCGCCGCTCAGTTGCTGGAGCAGGCGTTTCCGCCGGAGCAGGTGCAGGTCATCGTGACGCATCAGCTCATGCCGGAGATGGCCGAGCCGCTCAGCCAGGCCAGGCTCGCGGTGCTGATCGACGCCAGCGTGAAGCTCAAGCCGGGCCAGATTCTGCTCGAGCCGCTGGCGCCGGTGACGCAGACGACGGTGCGCGACACGCACGGCGTGGCGGCGGCGGAACTGATGGGATGCGCCCGGCTGCTGTACGGCTCATGCGCGCCGACGTGGATGGCGTGCGTCGGTGGCGAGGATTTTTCGCTGAAACAAGGACTCACGCCGGCCGTGGCGGAAGCCACGCGACGGCTCGTGGACCAGGTCCGCCAGCTCGTGGGGAAATTCCTCAGCGAAAATGCTACGATTGCGGGAACTTCGGAGCCGCCGAATGCATGAGTTTTCGATCGCCACCGCCCTGGCGGATCTCGTCAAGCAGCATCAGCCGCCGGGCACGATCCTGCGGACCATTGTCGTCGAGGCGGGCCCGCTGCAAGGGATCGACCCCGAGGCGATGCAGTGGGCATGGCGCGGCGTTACCGACGGCACGGACTATGCGGGTTCGACCATCGAGGTGCGAATGCTGCCGTGGCGCATGCACTGCCCAAAATGTGGCAAGGATAGCACAAGCGACGAGATGAAATCCGAATGTGAGTGCGGGGCCAGCGAGTCGCACCCGGTAGACTCCGATCAGCTTCGACTGGTGGCGATGACCGTAGATGAGGCAGAGCAGGCTAAAGCCTGAACTCCGAACGAATATGCAGGTCCAGGTAGTTGAGAATGTCCTGAAGTTGAACGACGAGATCGCCGCGATGAACCGCCGCGCAATCCACGACGCCGGAGTGGTCAGCGTCGACCTCATCGGCGCGCCCGGCTGCGGCAAGACGCTGCTCCTGGAGAAGACTCTCCAGCGGCTGGCCGGCCGAAAACGCTGCGGCGTGATCGTCGGCGACATGGCCACCCAGCGCGACGCCGATCGCATGGCGAAATACTGCGATCAGGTCATCCAGATCAACACGGGAAAGGGCTGTCACCTCGAAGCCAACCATGTGCGCCAGGCGATGTCGCGCATGGACTTGGGCAAGCTCGACATCCTCTTCATAGAGAACGTCGGCAACCTGATCTGTCCCGTCGGGTTCGACCTGGGGCAGGATGCGAAAATCGGCATCTTCAGCGTCAGCGGCGGCGACGACAAGGCGGCCAAGCACCCCTACATCATCTGCGAATCATCGCTGCTGCTGCTGACCAAGACCGACCTGCTGCCGCATATCCCGTTCGACATCGACCTGTTCATGGGCGACATCCGCAAGCTCAACCCGAAGGTGAAGGTCCTGTCGCTGTCGGCCGTCAGCGGCGAGGGGATGGATGGGTGGGTTGAGTGGCTGCACGGCTTGCGAAGTGCATGACAGTCATACGCGCCGGCGCCACTCGCGAGGGTTGCGCTTTGCGTGGAATACGGAGATGACCTCTATGTAGTCAGGTCCAAGGACGTAATGCACTGCGTATGGGAAGCGCCTGACGATGGCGCGGCGCACGTTTCGATACACGACGGGAAACCGTTGCGGATGCTGCTCGATCAACTCAATCGCCTCTTCGACCGCCAACGCAAACTCCACTCCCAAGTCGTCACGCCGTCGATTGTACCAAAGACAGGCGTCCTCCAACTCGGCTTCCGCCTCCGGCAATAGGACCGCTCGCTGGCTCATAGCTTTCGGAGGATCCGCGCCTTCACTTCGTCCCAAGGCCGCCCGCGATTGGGCTCGGCTTCACGTCTCGCAAGACGTCGATCCAGCTCTTCCTTCTGGGCATCGGTTATTGGCACCGACGCAGGGTCGTCGGCTAGACTGTCCCAGATCTCTTCAACCAGCTCGATGCGCTGGGCAGGTGGGAGTTCCAACGCGTCATGCAGAATGCTTGGTGCAGCCATACAGACATAATACTCTGGACGGTCCGCGCCGGCAAGCGACGCGACGATCACTCCGCACTATCGTCGTGCCGGACTGCACACAACAGCCTCAGCAACGGCACGTTGCGACTCCTCCCCAATCCCCAAATGCTCCAGCACCCGGTCCGTCATCTTCTCAACCGTGAAGTTCGCCGCAATGTCGCGCGTGTTGGCCTTCAGTTGCTGATAGAGCGGCTCGTCCGTCAGCATGCGCTCAAGCTGGCGCGCCAGGTCGGCCGAATCCCATGATTTGAAAGTCAGCCCCCCCGCCTTGCCATCCCATTCGATGGCCTCGGTGATGCCGCCGCGATCGGGAACGATCACCGGCGTGCCGTGGCTCATCGCCTCGGCCGCCACCAGACCGAAAGGCTCGCGGTGGATTGAGGGATAAACGATGCAGCGGCTGTAGGCATACAGCGCATCGCGCATTTCGCCGGGCACACGGCGGCGGTGGTGCAGATCGAGTCGCAGGTGCGCGCCAAGCTGCTTGATCACATCGCGGTAGCGCTGCCCGAAGCTCGTCCCGCCGCAGATGACGAGTTGCATCTTCACGCCGCGTTCCTGGAGCATCTTCGCCGCGTAGAGCAGCAGGTCGATGCCCTTTTCCGAGTCCTGCCGGCCGATGAAAGTCACGATGGGCAGATCGCGCGTCAGCCGCTTGAACTTGGGCTGCAGCGCCTCGAATCTCGGAGGCTCCTTTGCCTTGGGCAGTTCGATACCGGGGTAGATGGCGACATGCGCATGTCGTCGATGCCCATCTCGTCGTGCAGGCGGTGAATGTAATCCTTGCTCACGGCAATGGCCGGCCACGGCGAGCCCGCGACGACTTCGCGCAGCCGCTGGTGATAATCATCGAGACGCTCGATCTGCTCGGCATAATTGGCGAAGATTTCCTCGCCCTGGAATGTCGCCAGGTAGTCAAACTCGTGCGTGCCGCGCTGCTTGGCGGCCAGCGCGAATGGGCAGATCATCGCAAAGGTCGGCAGCAGGTGCGTCACGCCATCGCGCTTCATGAAGCGGATGAGGCGCGACACCAGCCCGCGATCGCTCTCACCGCCGGCGCAGATGCTGCGGCAGCAGTTGGTCATCAGCCGGTCGATCAGCAGCGGATGGTGTTGCATGTACTCGCGCATCTGATGCGCGGGAATCAGCCGGAGAACCCGGCCAACTCTGTCCGCCACGCCGCTGGGTCGCGAGAACTGGTAGCGCGAGGCATAGCAGAGCATGCGCTGCGGGATGCCATGATCCACCAGCTCGGGATTATTGTTCATCATCCAGTAGATGACGACCTGATATCCGCGGCGGTGCAGCACGTTGGCCAGGCGCATGTCGCGGATGATGGCGCCCTCGTAGGAGCCACTGGTGAAGGCAAGGAAGGCGAAGACCGGCCGGGCCATCGGCGTAGATTACGCCAAGGCAAGTGTGGATGGTAGAGGCGCGAAAAAATCCCTCAGCCGGCGTCGCCTCAGCAGACGCCCCGCCGGCCAGGGTTGCTTATCGGGCTGGCGATCCTCAACAGGAACCCGCCGGCCCTCCGGGTGTCCCTCAATCGGCGCCCCATCCGAGCCGGGCATCGCGGTCGCCCGTGCAAGACTGATTTCCCATACAATTCGAGCGGAGGCAAATGAGATCGCGCGTACCGGCCGCGCGGGGCTGGGGCGACGGCGCGATGGCCGGCGCGGGCACAGGCCTATTCGCGGCTGGCTTGGCGGCGCGGTTGGCGGCCTGGGCCTTGGGGCCCGTTTGGTCCGTGCTCGTGCTGGCGGGAACATCGATCGTGAAAGTGATCTTCTGATCGAGCTCCGTGATGATGTCCTGGAACTGCCCGTTGATCTTGGTGCCGTTGAGCAGCACGTTCAGCGTGTAGATGCCGGGGTCGGCATTCTTGTCCTTGTATTCGACGCCATAGAGATACTTGCCAATCGTGTAGCTCTTGTCCCAGGTAACGGACTCGAAATACGGCACATCGCCGTGGCCATGGTTGTTCTTCGAGACAATCGCGCCGCTGGCGGTGGTCACCGCCTGGCTGCCGGGGACCAGCGTCTCGCCCTTGGGGGTCATGACAAACAGGTCCAGGTCCGGCACGACGCCCGTGGAGTTGTCGCCGGTCCACGACAGGTTGAAGGACAGCACGCCGTTGGACGTGTCGGATGGCAGTGTCCCGCCGCCGTTGGAACCGCTCGGGCCCGTCCGGAAGGTCCTCAACCCGCTTTGCAGACCGGTATTGGTATTGTTGTAGTTGGTGAAATTACCGAACAGGTTGGCTTCGCCGCCGCCCAGCGTATTGCTGCCCGCGCCAAAGTTGGTGGTGAGCAGCAGGCTGTGCTGGGCTGATGATTCATCGTTGCTCCCAAGCTTCAAGCCATTGCCATAGGAATCGTGCTCCCCGGTGCCCATGGGCATGTTATAGTCGTACCGGTTGTGGGCCCATCCCTGCCCCTCGTAGAGCTCCACCCATGAGTCGAACGCATCCTCGAAGAGACTGCCATTGCAGCCGCGAATGGCCAGCGCGTTGCTGGGGCTGCGGATGGTCGATTCGTGCTCGAGCCCCGCGGCCTCGGTCTCATACTTCACCCGGCCATACTTCATGCCCAGGTCGGTGTGGATCGTCTTGCCGCGCATCGCCTCCAGAATCTTGACAACCCCGAGGCGATCGACGGTGACCACCTGGTCGGGCGGAATGCGAAAAACAACGCCCGAGCGAGGGCCCGTCCGGAACTCGGCGCCGATGCCGACAACCATGCCGACGGTGGCCTTGCGCCAGGGCTGCTCGTCATTATCGCGCACTTCGACCAGGCCCTTGACGGCCGTGATCGTGGCGCTGAGATGCTCGTTCTGGCGCGTCGTGGGAGCGGTGGCCGGCGGCGCGGCCGCGAACGTCCGAATCGCAATGCCCAGTAAGATGACAGCGAACGCCCGATAGACTGACATGGCATTCCTCCCGCTGAAACCTGCAATCCGGCCGGCGAGCCGACAGGCTCAGCTTGGTGCTAGTGTATCATCGACCCGGCAGACCAGCCACTTTTTGCGGTGGATTTACGGAATTTTGACGCGAAAATTCATCACCGCGCCCTGGGCGCCCTGCATTCCGCGATGCCGCCGGGCCAATGTCAATCTGAAACGACTCCACCGGATGGGCCGGGCTTACGGTGCCCGAAACAGGGGTCGCCGCCGGCTTGCCATCGCGGCTGACGGCAATCTGAAACGCCGCAGGCGCGCCGGAAACGTAGTGGACAGAATAGAGGTAAAGGCCGGTCGGAAAAGAACTTGTCCAGAAAGCAACTTCCCGGCTGATCTTTCCGCTGGCGCCGGTGTCATCGACGGGTGAATGGCCACCGCTGGGGACCGTCGGTGGACCGCCTTTGGGGTAAAGCTCTTCGCCACGGGGAGTTATGACAAACAGATCGAAGATCCGTCGGTCGGATCTCCGGCGAGCCGCTGGCCCAGACGAGCTGGAAGACCAACGATCCCAGGGACGTGCCGGGTGCGGTTGGGGGCGGCAGAGTCGGTGGTCCGAACAAATGCGTGCCGCCAAAAGAGAAGCCAGTGATCCAGGGCGAATTCAGAATCGCCTCATCTTCCGAATCGCTGTGGGACCAGGGGCAGGTTGGGTCGAAGAACGTGGAGTTCAGCGCCGTCTGTCCGGACCCGCCGGAACCATCCTGGAAGCTGGATTGGTATCCCTGGCCACCGAAACCTTGTGGCTGGCCGTTGGTGCCCGTGAAGGTGGCGTGGCCGGTGTAGCTGTAGGCCGAAATGGGGTAGAACCCCTGGTTGAACAGCGCGACATTAGTTCCGCGAACGGCGAGGCTGCTGCCCGGGCTGTGGATGACGGCATCGTGTTCCAAGCCGGCGGCCTCGATCTCGTATTGCACCCGGCCATACTTCATGCCGATGTCGGTCTTGATCTTTTTGCCGTCGCGAAGGGCCTCGATCAGCTTCACCGTCCCGAGGCGATCCAGCACCAGTCGCTGGTCAGGCGGGATCGTGAGCGCAACCGAGGATCGCGGGCCGGTGCGGAATTCAGCGCCCTCGCCGGCCGTCATGCCGCCGCGCACGGTCTGCCATGGCTGATCGTCGTTCGATCGCATCTGGACCAGGCCGCGCACGTCGGTGACGGTCGCTATCAGTGATGTGGGCTTGCTTGCGGGCTTGCTCGCCTGCGCCAGCAGGCTGGAGCACAGGCAGAGCAGGAGTGTCGTTACCGTCCCGGGATTTCTCATGGTCGCTGCCTCAACGGCCCTTGGGACTGCCGCCCTGCCCGTCACTCGGCAACATCGACGCCGGCATGGCCGAGGCAGTGCCGCGCTGATAATCCTCGATCCGGCCAATGATACCCAGGAATTCATTGCCGGAGAACGCCTGCTGCGGGCTGCTCAGTGGGTAGACCTCGACATATTGCAGCTCACGCACGGCGTAGCGCGGGGAGCTGCCGCCGGTGAGATTCATCATCAGCCCACCCTTCATGTTCAGGATGCGGCAGACAGCGACGGCAAGCGTGCCACGCGAGACCGCCTGATCGGCCGGCTCGTTGAAACCCGTCGGCAACATCTTGCGCGAGCGGAGAATCTGCACGCGGCCGGCGTAATCGCTGGCTTTGTCCTGCCCGTCCTGGAACAGCAGCAGGCCATGGAACGCCTCATCGTTGCTGGTCACGGGGCGCGTGGCAAGGGTGTGCCAGAAGTTGAGCTGCGAGTCGGGGTCGCTGCCCGCCAGGTTGCCGGTCAGCGGCCTGGAAACGCGCTGACTGGCACCCAAGCATGGCAATTACAGTAAACGCAGTAAAGAGTAGCCGTTTCATGAGTGACCTGCATCAGAACGAGAAGGTGATCCCGGCAAAGAAAAAGTTGCGCGGGTGCTCATCCGAAACAATGGTGCCGCTGGGGAAGAACACTCCGTAGCGCAGGGCAAAGGTGATGTCGCTGGTGATCTGCCAGTTGAGGTAGACATCGGGCTCCCAGCCGAGGAAGTGACCGTCGTTGGTGGTTTCGTCAATAGGGGCATTCTCGCGGAACTTGGCGAAGACCAGCCAATCCATGCCGACCTGGAGCCGCCGGACGACACCGCTTGGGAATGGGAAGGTCGAGCCGCCAACGCGCAGCACGGCCAGGTTGGAGACACTGGGGGCAAAGGCCAGGCCGGTGTTCACCAGGCCAAAGGCGTTGAAGGCGGTGTCCTGGCCGCCGGGCGCGTTACCGCCGAAAGTATTGGAGCTGCTCAGGCGATCGGGATCCCCGGTGGCGAGAATGCCCTCGAGCGAAAGCCGCGAGTGACGGGCATCGTTGAAGAGGTAGTCGAAGCGCAAGTCCGCCGCACCGGCGCTGATCTCGTCGTGCTGCTGCGGGATCGGGGCAAGGGTCGTGGGATCGAAGCTATTGGAGAGGCCGTTGCCGCCTTCGTAGACGATCTCGGCCCCGTAAACGATGCGGTCGCCGATCGACCCGGCGGAGCCGGCGCCGATGTACCAACTGTTATACTCGAATCGCGTCGGAATCGTGCCGATGGTGTAGGGACCGTCGGAGTTGTAGTCGCGCTGGATGAGGCCATAAACATACGGCCGATGCTTTCCAAGTTGCGCGGAGAGCATCGCGCCATAGAAGCCGCGTTCGGTGCGGTCGTCGAACTGCGGGCGCGAGCTGTCGAAATCCACCGTCTTGTGATCGGTGATGCCGCCGAGAATCTCCAGCGTGACTTTGCCGACCGTGAAGTCCATCAGCAGGCCGTCGAGGTTGTCGGCCAGCACCAGGCCATTGGCCCAGTAGACGAACTGCCGCCCGGCCGTGACCACGAGATTGTTCTCGATCTTCTGACCCTTATAGGCGGAGAGATAGCGGGCCAGGTCGAAGCGGTAATAGGCCTGCTCGACGCGGGGCCAGATGGTCTCGTCACCTTCGCCATCAAAGCTGTCGCCGGCGTTCCAGTCCTGGTAACCCATTCGGCCCCGGAAGAAGAACTCATGCACGTTGTTGACATTGACGCGGGCATAGCCAACGAGGTCGTATTCGCGCAGGATGTGCGTCCGGGCCTGCTGGTCATCGATCGCAAAGAAGTTGGCCGAGATGTAGCCGCCGTAGTCGATGAGCGCGCGCTGCCCCGCAGGGACCTCGGGATTGACCAGTACGCGTTGCTGGCGCTGGATCATCTCAAGTTGGCGCTCAAAGCGTTCGACGCTCGTCTGGCCGAGCGCCGTGCTGGCCAGAAGAACGATGCCGAGAGAGAGGATATGTTTCATGTTGCGGAACGTGGTAAGAGAACGGCTCACGTACACAACCCGCTTCCCGCGCCCGGACGAACTGGGCAATCAGCCGCCAAGGCGAGCCGTTAATCTATATTGAGGGCGAACCATGTGCAAATCATCGGCGTTGTAAAAACGGAAATGTGAGTGCCTTAGGGGCGTCGGGGCGGATTTGACGCCGGCCGGGGTGAGGCATAGGGTAGGTCGAAAGATTGGACTTTTGAGCATGAAAGATGAGTCCTCGCGGGCAAATGCGCTGTTGTGGAGGCTGTTTCGCTTCGGCGCTTCCACGCGACTGGCCGTCGTATTGATCGTGGCGATGGCGATTTTCCTGGCCGTCGCGACCGTGTACGAGTCCAGGTACGGCACGGCCCCGGCCCAATCCATTATCTACGGTAGCGGCGCATTTCTTGCGCTCATGGTGCTCCTTGCAGTCAACGTGCTGGGGGCGGTGCTGATCCGGTATCCATGGACGAGCAGGCAGCTCGGCTTCATCATCACGCACGGGGGAATCGAGGTGCTGCTGGCGGGATGCCTGGTCACCTACTATGCGAGCACGGAGGGGTCCGTATCCATCATCAAAGGCCAGTCCACGAACAGCGCATTTCTGACGGGCGACCGCATTCGCGTGGAACTGCCCGAAGGGAAAAGCTGGTCCACGCCCGCTGAGTTCTGGCGACAAGCGAGATACCCCAACTTCACACGTTTCGCGTTGGGGCTGTTCTGGCCCATTGGCAAGCCGCGCTGGCCGGAAGGACAGAAGCTTGCCTTCGATGTGGCCAAGGATGTCAAGCTGGAAGTGCTCGACTGGCTGCCCGCGGCCAAGGAGGAGGTCAACTACAAGCCGGTCGATGCGGGCGCGCCGGTCGTGCAGCTTTCGATGCGCGGCGTTCTGGAGAACGGCGAAGCGCTATCCGCCACCGGCTGGGTCATGGCAGGCGAGCAGAGCCAGCCGTTGGATCCGCGCGTGCAAATCGCGCTCTGGCAGGCGCACTGCGAGGCCGAGGTCAAGGATTTTCTTCACCCCCCCACCGGCAGCGGCAACGGCCAGGTGGCAATCTATCTCGACGGCCAGAGCTATTACGTCGGCGTCGATGAGAACGTTGGAAAACCCGTGCCGCTGGGGACAAGCGGCTACAGCGCGACCGTCGCCGAGTATTTCCCGGCATCGACCATCTCCGAAGGCAAGATGGTCAAAGTCAGCGATGAGCCGCGCAGCCCTGTAGTACGGGTAGCCATCGCCAAGGGCGCGCAGGTCACCCAGTACGTTGTCTACGCTCAGTTCCCCAGCATGATGATCGGCGCTGGCGCCGGCCACGATGGCGAGGCCCCGACCAATCTGATGATGGTGTTTTACCATCCCGCGACCTACGGCCCCGCGAAGGATCTGCGACCGGGCGGCATCCAATTCCTGCAAGCGCCTGACGCGAGCCTGTATGCTCGCGTGCGCGGCAACGATGGGGTAATCAGCGCCATGGCGGTGAAGAAGGGCGGGGAATATCCGCTGTGGGCTGGGACCAGGCTGAGCATTCAGGCCCATCTGCCGTCGGCGGTCGCGGAGCGGAGCATCGTTCCGGCGGATGTGTCGCCCGCTTCGCTGGACAGCGCGCATCACCTCATGCGTGTGGTGGTGACGGCCTACGGCGAGCGATCCGACGAGATACTGCTGCAGCGCAATGAGGGGCCGATGGAAGTGAAAGCGGGCGACAAGACCGTTTCCATCAGCTACGGCAACGACCCATGGGAGTTGCCCTTTGAGTTACGGCTGGACGATGCACGGCAGATCAACGATCCGGGATCGACTGAGGCCGCCAAGTTCGAGAGCGATGTGCATGTCCGCTGGCCCGGCGGGAAGACCGAAGATCACAAGATCTGGATGAATCATCCCATGAGGGTCGAAGGAATGACATTCTGCCAGGCGGACATGGGGATGCAGAGCAAAATACCGTATTCGGGGCTGAGCATCCGGCGGGACCGTGGGACATTCGTGAAGTACCTGGGATGCGCATTGATCACGCTGGGCATGTGCTTCATGCGGCGATATCTGCGCAAGGTCGATGACGATCAGCCGGCCGCGGTGAATCTGACGGATGACACAAACCATGCGAATTCCCATACTGCTCCTGTTGGCCATGGCCGCGGCGCCGGCGCTCACTGAGACAGTGGACGTGAGGCCGTTCGCCGAGATCCCCGTGATGCACGGGGACAAGCTGAAGCGCGTCAAGCCCATCGACTCGATGGCGAGGGAGACGGTCTACCAGATCACCGGCAAGGAGAGATTCGGCATCGTCTCCAGCGACGGCGGCGAACAGCGCATCGCCGAGAGAATGGATTGCGTCGCGTTGATGCTCGACTGGGTTGCGCATCGCGACGCCTGGGAAAATCGCCCGACCATCGCCGTGCCGCGGTTTGACGTGCGCGAGAAGCTGGGCCTCAACAAGGAACACCGCTGGTGTACGCCCGCGGAACTGCGCGCAGCCGCGAGTTGCGGCAGATCATCGCCGATGTCCAGGCCAAGGAGGCCCGGGCCAGCCAGTTCCGCGAACAGGTCAAGCGCACCGCGATCGAGGAGGAGAGCATCAAAGTCTTCAACCGGCTGATGCAGTTCGATGAAGCCTGCGCCGGCCATCTATTCGCGGTACTGCGGGAGAGCGCGACGGACGACTGGTTGTCGCTCGGCATGCTCGTGGATCACAAGACGTCGCTGGACCAGCCCAAGGCCGCCATCCTGGCGGGGTGGCAGGCGGTTGCGCGGGCGTACGACACGGGCAACAGCGGGGATTTCGCCAAGGCAGTGAAAGCGTTGCGCGAAGCCATCGAGGCGATCGCAGGCAAGGACTACTATAAGCCCGGCGAGATTTCGCGGGAGCTCTTCTATAACCGGTTCGACCTGTTCTATACCGCCAGCATGGTCTATCTCTTGTCGCTGTTCGTGCTGGCGCTGTTGCGCGTGCTTTGGGAAAAGCCGGCCTACTGGGCCGGCGTCGGCATCTTCACGCTGGCGCTGGGCATCAACGCCACGGGGTTCGTCGTCCGCTCAACGCTCAAGGGCTGGCTGGCGGTGGCGGACATGTACGAGAGCATCACGTGGGTGGGCCTCAGCGCATCGCTGCTGGCGCTGGTCATCGAGCTGATCTACCGCAAGAAGACAGTCATCGTCGCCGGCGCGGTGGTGGCGGCCATGTGCGCGTTGGTGGCGAAGTTTGCCCCGGCCGAATTCGGGCGGTTCATCGAACCCCCGCGCGGTGCTGCGTTCCGACTTCTGGCTGGCGATCCACGTACTCACGATCGTCGCGGCCTACGCGGCGCTCGCGGTCGCCTTGGTCATCGGCAATATCGTCATCACCCAGTTCGCCACCCGCGGCGAGAGCACGCCGCGCATGCGCGAGAACCTCGCGTTCATCTATCGCACGATCCAGATCGGCACGCTGCTGGGCGTGGCCGGGACGGTCCTTGGCGGCGTCTGGGCCGAGATCTCGTGGGGCCGGTTCTGGAGTTGGGACTCCAAGGAGGTGTGGGCCTTGATCTTCTGCCTGGTGTACCTGGCGCTACTGCACGCGCGCTACGTGCGATGGATCATTGAATGGGGCCTGGCGGCCGGCGCGGTCGTGTGCTTCGCCGCGGTTGTCATGGCGTGGTACGGGGTGAACTACGTCCTGGGCGTGGGAAAGCACTCCTACGGCGGCGGCGCCGAGACGGCCGGGCAGGTGTACGTGCTCACGGGCGCTGGGCTGCAGGTCGTCTACGTCGGGATCATGTGGCTGCTGCATCGGCGCCATGCGCGCGTGGTAGAGGCGATCCCTGCATGAGCGAACGACTGGCGATCACTTCTTTCGCTCTCGCCCGATTGCCGCATCTATCTTCTCAATCGTGTTCGGGTCGGCCGAATGTTTGCATTTCTCGACACGGTTGAGCGTCTCTGCCCTGATGCCGGCGCGGCGAGCCAGTTCCGCTTGCGACCACCCCAGCGACTGGCGCGCTTCCACGATGCGCCGGGCAATCAGCGCCCGCACATACTCAACCGCCGGTATTCCGCCAGTCTCGTCCTTTCCCGGAAGCTCCGGCAACCTGGACCGACGCAGCCTGCCATACTCCACTTCATCCAGCAGGTAGTACCGCTTGTGGTCGATGGTCAATATCTGCGTCATCGGGGCAGTGCTCTCACTTCTTCGCGCAGTTTGTGCATGCCTCAGCTCCCGTCTCCATCTCCCTGGGCGGCCGTTCAAGCCGCCCGGACTGATGCGGCCCGGCGGGCAATCGCAGGATCGGCGTCGGGCGTCGTGTTGAGGCGATAGGCGACCTCCAAGTTCAGCCATACGTCCGCGCTCGTGCCGAGTGCCAAGGCGATTTCCTTGGCGGTTTCGACAGTGATCCGTTTGCGGCCGTTGATGATCTGGTTCACGCTCTGAAGCGGTCGGCCCAGAATGCGCGAAAGTCGCCCTGCGTCCAGCCGCGGGCCTCCAGTTCATCGCGCAGAAACTCACCGGGGGAAAAAACCTCAGCGGGCTTGTAAGTCTTTGGCATCGGCGGTCTCCGTTAATGGTAGTCCTCGATCCACAAACTGACAAACCCCCTCCCCTTCGTTAGAATCCCTTCGCGATGATCTACCGCATTGACGTTACCACCGCCCCCGCGGCAGGCCAGGCTGCTGTCGATTCGCTCGGGGTCGCCATCGCCCATCAGATCGCCGAGTTTGGCATGAACGTGTCGGCCGTCCGAACCGCGCGCATTTTCCTCATCGACAGCGATGCCAGCGAGCAACAGATAACCCGCGTCGCCGGGCAGCTTCTGGCCGACCCGGTCGTGGAAAAGGCCCAACTCGTCCGCACCGCGCCCGATGACAGCGGGTTCAGCCGAATCGAGATTCATCTCAAGCCCGGCGTCATGGACCCCGTGGCCGCTTCGACGGAAATGGCCATACGCGACATGGGCATCGACGTGCGCGAGGTGCGCACCGGCCGGGCTTACCTGATCCAAGGCGAGGTCGGCAAAGAGGAACTATCGCGGATCGCCTCGCGCGTGCTGGCCAACGGCGTCATCGAGAGCATCCACTTCGAGGCATTCATTCCGCGGCAGTTCTCCGCCGGCCGGCCCTACGAGTTCAAGCTGCGCCACGCCCGCATCCGCGACCTGAGTGATGAGCAGCTCACGAAGCTCAGCCGCGAGGGGCACCTGTTTCTCTCGCTGGCGGAGATGAAGGCGATCCAGAAATACTATCGCGACGCCAACCGCGAGCCGACGGATGTCGAGCTGGAGACGCTGGCGCAGACCTGGTCGGAACACTGCGTCCATAAGACCCTCAAGAGCGCGGTGGATCTGGAGATCGTGGACGAAGCCGGGAAGGTGATTGAGAAGCGGCATTACGACAATCTCATCCGGGATACGATTTTCAAGTGTACGCAGGAGTTGATGGAGGAAGCGACGAAGCGACGAAGCAACGAAGCGACGAAGGGGCCATTCTGTCTGTCGGTCTTCGTGGACAATGCGGGCGTGATCGCGTTTGACGAGACCGATGCCGTCTGCTTCAAGGTGGAGACGCACAATCATCCCAGCGCGATCGAGCCTTACGGCGGCAGCGCGACGGGCATCGGCGGCGTGATCCGCGACATCCTCGGCACCGGGCTGGCCGCCAAGCCCATCGCCAATACCGACGTGTTCTGCGTGGCATTCCCTGATTACGGGGCCGATTCCGGGCCAATCAAAAATCAAAAATCAAAAATCAAAACCCTCCCCAAGGGCGTCATCCATCCCAAGCGCATTCTCCAGCAGATTGTGGCCGGCGTGCGCGACTACGGCAATCGCATGGGCATTCCGACCGTCAACGGCGCCGTCTACTTCGACAACCGCTATCTCGGCAATCCGCTGGTGTTCTGCGGGTGCGTCGGGCTGATCCCACGCGACAAGATCCACAAGCAGTCCCGTAGCGGCGATGCCATCGTGGTGATGGGCGGGCGCACCGGCCGGGATGGCATCCACGGCGCAACGTTCTCATCGGCCGAGCTGACCGACACCCACGCCGATGAGTTCTCGCACGCCGTGCAGATCGGCAACGCCATCACCGAGAAGAAGATGACGGATGTTGTCCTGGCCGCGCGCGACCGCGAGTTGTTCAACGCCATCACCGACTGCGGCGCTGGCGGCCTGTCCAGCGCCGTCGGCGAGATGGGCGAGAAGATCGGCGCGATGGTCGAGCTGGACAAGGTGCCGCTGAAATATGCCGGACTCCGTTACGATGAGATCTGGATCTCCGAGGCCCAGGAGCGAATGGTCCTCGCCGTGCCGCAGGAGAAGGTGAAGGAGGTGCTCGACCTGGCGGCCAGCGAAGATGTCGAGGCGACCGTCATCGGGCACTTCGGCACGCAGAACTCCGAGCTGATCCTCAAGTACCGCGACACCGAGGTCGGCCGGCTCTCGATGCATTTTCTGCACGACGGTCTGCCCAAGCGGCACGCGAAAGCTGTCGCAACACGCAATACGCAATACGCAATACGCAATACGCAATACGCGATTCGAGATTTGAAATCCGAAATCCTCTCCTCCCTGTCGCATCCCAACATCGCCTCCAAGCACTGGGTCATCCGCCAGTACGATCATGAGGTTCAGGGCGGCTCGGTCATCAAGCCGCTCACAGGCCCAAGGCAGGTCGGTCCGTCCGATGCGGCGGTCCTCCGGCCTAAGCTCGACAGCCACCGCGGCATTGCCCTCGGCTGCGGCATGGCCCCGCAGATCGCAGATCCTTACGAGATGGCCATCGCCTCGATCGACGAGGCCATCCGCAACGTCGTCGCCGTCGGGGCCGACCCCTCGCGCATCGCCATTCTCGACAATTTCTGCTGGCCGAGCGTTGATGATGAGAAGACCATGGGCACGCTGGCCCGCGCGTGCGAGGCGTGCTACGACGCGGCCAAGGCGTACGGCATCCCCTTCGTCTCCGGCAAGGACAGCCTCCACAACCAGTTCACCAACCAGGAGACCGGCGAGGTTCTGCGTATCCCCAACACGCTACTGATCAGCGCCATCGCGGTGCTCGACGATGTGCGCAAGTGCGTCACGATGGATCTCAAGAAAGCTGGCAATGCCGTGGCGCTGGTTGGCCCCAAGTCGGCTCAACCTGCGCTGGGGCAGCTCATTCAGGTGCATCGCGCGATTGCCGAGGCGATCCGCCGCGGCTTGATCGTAAGCTGCCACGACGTCAGCGACGGCGGGGCGCTCGTGGCGCTGGCGGAGATGGCCATCGCATCGGGTCTGGGCGTCAGTATCTTCGCCCCCGATGCTGAGTGGCTCGCCGAGTCGCCCGGCCATTATCTCGTCGAGACCCCCGCCGACACCTGGCGAGCCGGTTCAAAGGCCGCCAGCGAAATGCTCGGTCTTCTGAACCAGTACGATGTCCGGCCATTCGGCAACGGCGCCGTCACGGCCGAGCCGAAGCTGATCGTCCGCGATTTTGCCAAAGTCCACTGCGATCTCTCGATCGAGGAGATGACGGCCGCGTGGCGCGGGACGATCGACTGGTAATGCCGCGCCACACGCGCGGCTCGCAAGCGAGCCGGTTAATGCGTCGCCGCATCCTCGTCATTCTCGTTCTGCTGGCGCTGGCCGGCTTCGCCGGCTTCGGGGCGCTGCGGACCTGGCCGCCGCCCCGCAGTGGCACCATGCTGAATGCTCCCGATCGCGTGCATCGGCCGACGACGCGGAGCTTCCGCATCGCGACATTCAACATTCACTCCTGTGTCGGTGCGGACGACCGGATGGACATCGACCGGGTGGCGTCGAGCCTGCGCGGCTTCGACGTGGTCGGCCTCAACGAAGTACGAGGCAGCGCGCCCTGGCGATGGGACAATCAGGCGCGGCTGCTGGGGGACAGGCTGAGTCTGCCATGGTTGTTCGTGCCTTCCGAGCGGCAGTGGTATTGCGATTCCTTCGGCAATGCCCTCCTGTGCGCCCGGCCCGTGCAGCAGTGGCATCACCAGCCGATGGCCGGCTCGTTCTGGCGCGGCAAGCGCAGCCTCCTTCGCGCGACTTTCCTCGTAGGCGACAGGCCGGTAAGGCTCATCGTGACCCACCTCGACCGCCACGATGACCGCGCGAGGCAACTCACGAATCTCGGGCAGCTTTTTCTCACCGAGCCGGCGCCGGTGGTGTTCATGGGCGACTTGAACACCCCGGCCGACGACCCGCTCATCGCATGGCTGCTGTCCAAGGGGGCAGATGATCCGGTCGGCAAGGTGCTGGGCGCGCACTGCCCGAAAGACCGGATCGACTGGATTCTGACGCGGGGCCTGCGTTGCCGCGATGCCGGACTGATCGACAACGGCGCCTCGGATCATCCGATGCCGTGGGCCGAGTTGGAAATCCAGCGATAGATGCCGGCAGCACGATTCATCGCATGGCCACGCCCGAGGCAATCACGTAATAGATGAAGATCGCCAGCAGTTCGCCGCAGATCACCACCCCGCCCGTGACGCGCCGTGACTTGTTCTGCCGCGGGTCCAGCCAGCCGATGGCCGCGGCCGACAGAATCAGGAATCCCAGCAACTGCCCCCAGGTATACCAGTAACCGGCCATTTGGCTGTCCAGATCATCCTGGTGAATCTTCTCCTCGAGTCGCTTGATCTCATCCTTGTTGCGATCGTCGCGCTTGGCGGCGGCATCGCGATCACGGGGCATGGCCGAGGCCTCCCCATTGTCCCGTTGCAGGGCATGGAGCTTGGCCTGGAGCCGCGCATGGCCGCGCATGTCCAGCAGCGGCAGGAAGAGGAAGAGGATGACCAGGAACGACCCGCCCCAGAACGCCCAACTGAAGTAGTCGTTGAGCAGGCCCAGTTCGCCGCGCTGCATCGTGGGCGTGGATTGGGGAACACCGATGACGCCGGGCGACGGATCGCCCAGCCGCAGACCGCCGGCATCGACCGTCAGCGGCACGCCGCACTTCTGGCAGGTGAAATGCCGGCCGACATGCTGAGGCGTCAGGTTATACGCCGCTCCGCAACCAGGATTTGGACAGGTGTTCTGCATGGTCTTGCCTCGTCGTTGAACGACTGGATTCGCCCCCGCCGCACGCGGATCATTCAAACCGTTGGCGAAAGTTTCGTCAAGCGAGTTCGTTGCGCACGTGGTCAGTTGTCGGTGGTTCGTGGTGAGTAGCGATGTCCTACGCCTGGAACAGCTTCGCGACGGCAAAGTCGTTGCGGTACGTGCCGAAGACTTCGATGCCGGTCTTTCCGATGATCGCCTGCCCGATCACGTTGTCGTACAGGTCGCTGTAGGGGCCCATCGACAGATTCCGGTAGCCCTCCACGCCCATGCTGGCGTCGGCACGCCCCGTCTTGCTCAGCCGCTGCACGAACGCCTGCGAGGCCGTGATGGTCTGGCAATGATCGGTCGCGCCGACAGCGCGAATGCCGGAGATCACAACGCGCCCATCGGCCTGCACGGCGATGGTGCGCGGGAACTCGGACTTGCTGGCGTAGAGCGACTCGCATTTCCCGCCGGAGCCAAAGGTCTTGTCCAGCAGCCCCTTGCTGGTCAGCCGCGCCACTGCGGTGCCCAAGGCGTGCCCCGCCGCCAGGATCTTGCCATCGGCCTGGAGCGCCAGCGCGCTGACGCCCCCGCCCCTGCTGAACGTCACATAGGTTGCGCCGCTGCGAGTTCCGAAAGCCGTGTCGAACTGCCCGTGGCCGGTCAACCGCGCGATGTAGAACGACGCCTTGATCCGCCCGCCCAGGATGATCTTCTTATCCGCCTGCGCGATCATATCGCCAAAACTGATGCCCTTGATCGTGGTGACGCCCTTGGTCCCCCAGCCCGGGTTGCGTTTGCCGCTGGTCAGGTATTTGATGAGCGTCACGCCACCCGTTCGTCGAAAACGCACAGAGCACTCGCCCCAGGTCCTGGATCAGCACCGAGCCGGCGCCGCTCGTCGCAACCGAAATCCCGGTCACGATCCGGCCGTTGACGCCGAAGGTCGAATTGATCTGCCCGCTGATCAGGTAGCGGTAGACCAAGTAGCGCCCGTTCACCTCGAGAAGCACCACAAGCCGCCCGCCCGGGCCGCTGGCGACGTCCGTCACGCGGACCGGGTTGGGGCCGCAGACTTCCACGACCCGGCCGTCAATGCCGAAGGTGCGGTCCAGCGAGCCGTCGAGGTTGAAGCGGGTCAACGCCAGGCATCCCCCGCTTTCGCCCGCAACAACCATTCGTCCATCGAACTGCACGGCGCTGGCGCGCGCGGTGTCCTGTCCCAGTCCGGAAAAAGGCGTCTGGCCCCGGCCGCCAATGTAGTTCCAGTCGATCGCGCCCCGCGGCGTCACCGCCGCCACGGCGAAGTCGCGCTCCACCACACCCTTGGTCAATCCGCCCTGCGCCGGCCCACCACCACGATGTCGCCGTTGGGCGCCAGCGCGGCGGCCGTGCCCATGTCATCCCCCATGGCGATGTCAATCGTGAACTTCCCGCCCATGCCAAAGCTGGTATCGAGCTGCCAGTTGGATGTGAACGCGGCCAGAGCGATGTCCGAACCGGTCATTACGCCGGCCGGGTCCTGATTCTCGGTGCCGGCCGCGATGAACCGGCCATCCGGCAGCGCCACCAGATCGGCCAGCCAGTCCACCGAGTTGTTGAAATCGAGCGTGATCCGCCCGGCATTGCCGAATGCGCTGTCGACCTGGCCGTCGGGCAGAACGCGGACAATCGCCATATCGTTGTTAAAGGTCCCGCCCACCATGATATCCCCGCCGGCATCGCGCACGAACCGGCCATTGCTGTCGAGAAGCCCCGAGAGGTCGACGATGCCCGCGCTGCCGAAATCGCCCTGCAGCTTGCCGTCGCCGTCAAGCATGATCAGGCTCGTGCCCGCGAGCACGAGGATCGAGCCATCCGCGCCAATCTCGATCTCGCGCGGCCGGGCGTTGGCGTGCAGGTCGTAGAAACACCGGCCGTTGGCGGCGAACGTCGTATCCAGCGACCCGTCGCCATTGAGGCGCGCGATCACGACGGTAGTCTGCGATTCGCCCGCGATAACCATCTTCCCATCCGCCTGCACGGCCAGATGCGCGCTGGTCACCGGGTTCCACGGCCAGTCGATGTAGCCTTCGGGCGCGAACGTGGTGTCGGGCGAGCCGTCGCTATTCAGGCGCAGAACGCGAATCGCGCCGTCATCGATATAGGAGACGCCGGTGACGAACAGCAGCTTGCCGTCGGGGAGGATCACGCCGTCATCAATCGGATTCGTCGCCGCGAGCATTACACGGCCGCCATTGCCGAAGGTGCTGTCCATCATCGCATTGGGCAGGTAGCGCGCGATGGCGTTGCTGTTCGTCCCGCCGCCCGCGGCCACGACCCGGCCCTCGCTGTCGATGAGTACGACGTTGGCCCCAACCTGCTGGGCCTGGGGAAAATCGTAGTGCGCATAGCCGCCCGTGCCGAAGGTCGGATCAAGCTGCCCGGCCGTCAGGAGGGTTCGCGATTCCAATGGTTCGATAGCCCGATGAATTTGCCGCAGACTCATGATCTGGTTCCCGGATAGTACGAGATCTGTCTGTAGCCAGCTCCATGAGTGTACCCATTTGGAATTGCCAATTCACGCGCAAAAACCGGAATCCTGGTGATCCGGCGTAACTGACAACCCCGCGGGCCCGTGTGTCAGCACGATTCGATTTCCAGCGAGATGTCCAGCGCGCCGCGGAGTGGGTCAGGGCGCCGACGGAGATGCGATCGACGCCGGTCATGGCGATGGGCCGGATGGTTTCCAGCGTGATGCCGCCGGAGGCTTCCAGTTCGAGCTTGCCGCGTTTGCCGGCGCGGTCGCGCAGCTCGACGGCGGCAGCCATGCTCGGGCAATCCATGTTGTCCAGCAGAACAATGTCGATGCCGTCGACCTTGACTGCCTCGCGGAACTGCTCAAGCGTGTCAACCTCGACCTCGATCATGCGCTGGGCCGATTCCGCACGGCTCGTCGCCACCACCTGCGACAGATACCCGGCCAGCTCGCGCAGGGGAATGCGCGCGATGTGGTTGTCCTTCACCAGCAACCCATCGTAGAGGCCCATGCGGTGATTACGCCCGCCGCCGCAGCGCACGGCGTATTTGTCGAGCAGCCGGAACCCGGCGAGGGTCTTGCGCGTGTCGTAGATTTTGGCGCCGGTGCCTTCGACCCGGCGGACGTAGCGATGCGTCGCCGTCGCCACGCCCGAGAGGTGCTGGAGGAAATTGAGGATGACCCGCTCCGCCGACAGCAGCGACCGCATCGGCCCGCGGATGCGCAGCAGCGGCGTGAGGCGGGCATCGCTGAAGCGGCCCTCGATGACGGGCATGTGAAAGCCGGGGATCGCCTCGACACGCAGCCGCTCGTCGTAGACGCCGCAGATCATGGCCACGATCGGCAGGCCACAGGCGACGCCGACTTCCTTCTGCACCAGCGTGCCGACGGCCACGGCATTTTCCGGCACGAGCAGCCGGCTCGTCACATCATCGTTCTGGCCGCCGAGGTCCTCGCGCCTGGCGAGCAGGATGAGGTCCTTGATCTGATCGAATGACGGGAAGTTCAGCATGTCCGTCCGAAATATAGCGGTGCCGCGGCAGCGGGTCCAGCGGGCGCACACACGGCGGAACCGCTCTTGCCGCGAGATACGACGCGAACGGCGTGTTCAACATCGGCCGCCTGTCGTTGTTTACATAGGTACTATGACAACTCTCACAATCTCTCGGCACACGTCCACCTGGCTCATCGGTGGCTGCTTTCTGTTCTCTCTCGCCCTCAGCGCGGCTCAGGCCGGCGCGGAAGAGACGGTCCTCTTCAATGGAAAGGACCTGACCGGCTGGAAGCTTCGCAACAAGGACCCCAAGGTGGCGGAGACGTGGAAGGTCGTATCCAAGGTCGAGCTCGACCCGGCGGCCAAGGCCAAGCTGATCGGCAGTGGCGAGGGCGGCACGGCAGATTCCCTTCTCTTCCGCCAGCCCATCGCCCATGGCTGCGACATCATCACCGAGCAGTCGTTCGGCGATGTCGAGTTGCACATTGAGTTCCTGATCCCCGGCGAGTCCAATTCGGGCATCTACCTCATGGGCGAGTACGAGGTCCAGGTGCTCAGCACGTCGCCGACCAAGCCCGACGACCAACTCACCCCCGGCGACTGCGCCGGCATCTACAACACCAAGAAGGCGGACGTCAACGCGATCAAGCCGGCCGGCGAATGGAACGTCATGGACATCGTCTTCCGCACGCCCCGCTTCGATGCCGACGGCAAGAAGACGGCCAACGCCAAATTCATCAGCGTGATCTTCAACGGCAAGAAGATTCACGACAACGCGGAAGCGCCGAAGCCCACCGGCGGGCAGCTTGGCCCGGAGAAGGCCACCGGCCCGCTCATGCTGCAGGGCGATCATGGCGTGGTGGCGTTCCGGAACATCCGGATCAAGCCATTGGAAGCGAAATAGTTCTTGCGGCTCGGGCGATCAGGTAGAAGCAACGCCGCTCTCGCGATGATCATCGCGAGAGCGGCGGTCTTTTTTCTGAAGCGGAAGCATCAGCGCCCGCCCTGTTGCTTGCAGGGCGGGCGCTCACGCTTCCGCTTCGGATCCCTCTATGGGAGGATCTTCTCCAGATCCTTCAGCAGCTTCTCCATATCGCCACCGCTCAGGTGCGTGACCGTGAGCAGCCAGGTGATGGCTTTGCGTGCTGCGCGGCGCCAGAGTGGCTCATCCTGCGAGAGATACCGGCGAAGCAGCAGCAGGACGATGCACGTGGCCACGGCCTGTGGGCGCTGCTGTGAATCGACGGTGATCCCGGCGCGGGAAAGCTCGGCAGTGATCTTGGTCGCCAGATCGTCGTAACGGGCATGGTGGGCTCGGAGAACCTTGTCGGCCGAAGCGTTCCAGTCGAAATAGCCCTTGGCCGATTGGAGGGAGATGAGGACCGCCGTGTCGCCGGGCAGGGCCGCTGCGGCTTGCTCTTTCGCGCCGGCCGGAGCGACAGACTTGGCCGCTCGCCGGAACATACGACTGAGCATGCCGCGCGATTCTCCTTGATTCGGCGGAGGGGTAGCGAGAGGCATCGCTCCGAAGCTCGCGCTGGCCATGAGCATCGGTGCCATCGCGGCCATCGGCGGGGCACACGCGGCCTCCAGTTGTCCCCATCCCGCCGCCAGCAGCACCGGAACGCGCCGCAGCTCCGGCTGCCCTTCGTTGCGATCCTTCAGCGACCGATGCTCGATGGCGATGAACGTCGTCAGCGGCGAGAGGATGTTGAACTCCCTGGATATGCCGATCATCGCGGCCGCGTCGCGCCCGGCGGGCGAATCGGCCGACAGCGGCCGCGAAAGCTCGTTGACATCCTCCAGGCTCTGGATCACCCGTCGTGCCCACATGGTCGCGATCGCGTCATCATCCGCGCACGGCGGTGGGACAGGCACCGACCATTGCTTCGGCCCCGCCGGTGTATTGCACGAGAGCGTCACCTGCGAGGGCACTCGGCCGCGCACGCGCCCGAAAACGCTGAGGATGTCGCCATCGAATACCGGCGGCAGTTGCGCCAGCGTCCGCACATCCGCGCCGTCCCAGTCGACGCGAATATCCGTCGCCGCCGGCGAGCCCACCCGCGAAAAGGTACGAAGTACCTTATCGTCAATGCGCTCGCCCGCCGTGATGAATTCGGCCGCGCCCCCGGAGGCGCGGGCCAGGCCCTTCACCAGCGTCGTGCTGCACGCGGAGCCGATGCCGAAGGAGAAGATGCGGTTGTGCTCGCGATGCTGCCGCGCCAGGGCGATGATGACGGCTTCATTGCTCACCTGGCCATCGGTCAGCAGGATGATCTGGCGCAGCGAGCCGGTGATCGGCGGCATGGCGAGGATCGACGAAAGCGGCCCGAGCAATTCCGTTCCGCCCAGATCCGCCGGCCGGTTTATCCACATCAGCGCCCGCTGAAGCGTCTCCTCGCCGTACACCAGCGGCTCGGGCGAGAGCAGTTCCCAGGTGGAGCCAAAGCGGCAGATGTTGAACGTGTCGCCTTCGCTCAGGCTGCGCAGGCAGAGGCTCAGCGCGATGATGGCCTGCGTGATCGACTCGCCCTGCATCGAGCCGGAGCAGTCGAGCACGAAGACCGTCTCGCCCGACGCGGGAGCAGCGTCGTATTCATCGAACTGCGGGATGAAGTTAACGGCCAGAAAACCGTCGCCGCCCGCGTGCCGGGATGACTGCACGACCGGCTGAACATCCCTGGCAAGGTCGATCAGCAGCACGATGTCGCGATCCATCTCGTTCATGCCTCCCGCCAGCGAAACGCGATGCTCATCCTGGCCGGTGCTGTCGGTGCGGATGGGGTGCGATGGGCTGGTGATCGAGCGGATGCCGCGCCCAGCGCCACATCCACCTGGATCGAAAGCCCGTACGGCACGCTCAGCACATGCGGCGGATTGATCGCGTCGCCATCCACAAGGGTCGCGATCGGGTCGTTCGTGCCGCTGTCGGTGACGTATCGCGGCGCGACGGTGGTCGGGAAGGCCAGGCGAATCTGCCGGTCGGCCAGTTGCAGCGGGCAGACGTACGTCAGCCGAATGGTCACGGCCTGGCTCGGCTTGAGGTTGCCAACGCGCACCGTGAAGATGTCCGGGCGGTTCTGTTCGACGACGAACGCGCCGTGGCCTTCGCTGATCGCCTCGTCGTATTGCTGCATGGCCTTGGCGTTTTCCTCAATTGTGCCGGTCAGCACGCGCTCGGCCGTGATGACCTCGAATCGGCACACGGCGGCGTCGCTGGGCAGGGGAAACGTGTAGACGGCCTCGATGGCCTGCCGCTCCAGATTGACGAAGGTCTGCTCGATGGTGGTTTTCTGGCTCATGCCGGCCAGGCGTGACTCAACGCGCACGCCGCGCAGGGCGATGCGGTCGGCCGGGTTTGCGGAGATCAGTGCGATGCCGTCCATAACCGTTCCCTTCTGCAAGGCGCCAAGGCCCTGCGCAAGACACTACCGATCTTACTTACCGTGAAGCCGAATTATCATCGAAGAATGCCGAGCGAATCGCCTGCCGCACGGCCAGCAATTGCTCCGCCGTCGCGTTGAAGCGAGTCGCATCGAAATGCAATTCCAGTCCCTCGGCCAGCCGCAGATGCGTCCACAGCGAAGCAACCAGGGGCGTGCCAGCGCGTTGCACGGGCGGCGCGGGGGGCAAATCGGCCATGCGCCCATCCAGAATCTGCCGGATGGCGATCAGCGAGTGTCCCGCGCCTGAAGCTCGACGATGCGCCGCAGACGGTCCAGATGCGCCTCGCCATAGTGGCTGCCGCGTCCCCGGCCGATGGGCTTGGGGAGAATCTGCTGCTGCACATAGAACCGCACCGCACGGGCCGTGATGCCCGCGGCGTCCGCCAGTTCGCCAATGCTCAGGAGCTGCGTGTTCATCTCGACGGTATAATACGACAGTAACTGTCGTATTACAACTACGAAATTCCGAAGGTGGCAGCGGCGTCTCGCCGCTGATTCTTCCCCCAGCGAGGGCATCGGCAGTCCAACGCGAGTTGGGATGAACCGAGTGCGATGAGTGCCATGCCCACGCCGGCCGCCAGCGACGTCCTTCTGCGAGCGGGTCCGATCGGCCGGCGTGCGCATGCGCAGTTGGATGCGAGTCGGTGTAGCCCACCACTTTGCCTCGGGACGCGCGGCACGCCGGCTTGCACGTTTGCCCACGATATAGACAACATTCGGCATGCCGGCGTATGTGCGGGCATTCCGTCCCGGCGGGACATTCTTCCTCACTCTGGTCACCCAGCGCCATGCGCCGCTCTTTGCGTCGCAACCGGCCCGGTCCATGCTGCGGGTCCACTACAATCCGGTGAAGCACAAGCATGCCGCGTGTCCACATGCGTGGCCGCATTCGTCGTTTCACCCGTTTGTGGCTGACAATCGGTATCCGCGCGATTGGTGTTGCCAGTGTGATCGCATCGCCGTATCACCCGCGAACCTCGCCGGGATCGGCCCCTGGCCCGGAGAATGAGCGGATAGGGTGGGCGTACTCGCCCACCATCTCGTCTCACGGACCCGAAGACGTGGAAGTACGCCCACCCTACACCACTGCTCATGGTGCGCGAGCGGTTCGCGCGCTTCGGGTTTCACCACCTGCTGGTGCTGGAGAAGGGCAGGCTCGTGGGGGTCATCTCGGACCGCAACCTGCTGCGCAACGTGTCGCCGTTCCTGGGGCGCGACCTCGCGGAGCGCTCGCAGGACCTGGCCACGCTGAACCGCCGCGTACACCAGGTCATGACGCGCCAGCCGGTGGTGGCGAGGCCCGACATGCCCATCGAGGCGGCGGCCCGCCTCATCCTCGACAAGGACATCTCCTGCCTGCCGGTGGCGGACGAGCATCTCCATCCGCTGGGAATCGTGACGTGGAAGGATCTGCTGGCGGCCCTGCTGGTCCCGCGGTCCGGCGGCGCATGATAGTCCTCCGCGCCGAACCGCGAGGACGAGCCAGAATCAGCGGCCGGCGAAGATCAGCAGAAGATGATGAAAATGTACTCATCGCCTGGGTCCAATTACGGACGGCTCGGGCGCGAACTCGGACCGCCCTTCCATGGAACGAGTCGGAAGATGAGCTTGCCGTCGGCGCTGCAGATGGCATCGCTCTCGCCAGACGCTGCACCGGCTATGCCGTTTTTTGCGAGTGATTCGTTGCCGAAATAGTAAACAGCCACTGGGCGATACTTCAGCGCCCATGCCTCGACGCAGACCATGTAGTCATCGTGGATGCCAAACGCCAGACACACAACATGTGCCGGACGCAGGGTGGACTGCACGCGAAACGTGCCGGTCTCGTCCTTAACAACCGGCAAGTACTCGCCGGTATCGGCCTCGCCAGGCCATACTGCGCTGCCGAACTGATGCGGTTCAAGAGGATCCCCGACATGTGCGTTCGTTTGGTACATCCAACTGCTCTTCTCTATCCGGAAGAAGACTTCGGCGCTATCGATCGGCCGGCCAGTCTGCTGATCCTGCACCTCGATGCTCTTGATCGATCCGGGAAACGACCGCAGGTACGGGATGCATCCCGATGACATCGCCATCAGCACAAGCAGGCAGAAGACTCGTGTAAGGTGGAGCACGCCACATGATTATCGGCAGGCTGGCGCGCCGCACAACACCGGGTGCGGAACTACAGGTGAGGCTCATCTGCTCATTTGCCGCCTGGGGTCTGCATTCGCTTTGCCTGTGCTCGCTCGCGGTTGCTGATGCCCATTGCGAAGCGTACGATTCATTCATGCTGGACTGGAGCGCATGCCCCGTGGTGGAGCGGACGCCGGGAAAGGTCGGCGGCGCGTGGGTGTTCAAAGGTACGCGCGTTCCCGTGTCGGCGCTCTTCGAGAACCTGGAGGATGGCGCGCGGATTGACGATTTCCTCAACTGGTTCCCCGGCGTGACCCGCGAGCAGATCGAAGGGGTTTTGGAGCACGCGGAGCGTAGCCAGCCTGGCCCAGACATGAATCCTGCCGCCGTCAGCGCACTGCCCTCGGCGATGTCCGCGAGATCACGTTTCCGGGCTGAATTGCGTGATGACGTCGATCAACAGGCAAGGCGTGCCGAAAGCAATCGCGGCCGAGGGCGGCGCGCTCCACAGGATCGCGGCCGGGGGCGGCTCGCTCCACAGGATCGCGGCCGGGGGCGGCGCTCCACAAGACCGCGGCCAAGGGCGGCTCGCTCCACAGGATCGCGGCCGAGGGCGGCTCGCTCCACAGGATCGCGGCCGGGGGCGGCGCTCCACAAGACCGCGGCCGAGGGCGGCGCGCTCCACAAGATCGCGGCCGAGGGCGGCGCGCTCCACAAGATCGCGGCCGGGGCGGCTCGCTCCACACGATCGCGGCCGAGGGCGGCGCGCTCCACAAGATCGCGGCCGAGGGCGGCGCGCTCCACAAGACCGCGGCCGAGGGCGGCGCGCTCCACAAGATCGCGGCCAAGGGCGGCTCGCTCCACAGGATCGCGGCCGAGGGCGGCGCGCTCCACACGATCGCGGCCGGGGGCGGCGCCTCCACACGATCGCGGCCGGGGGCGGCGCGCTCCACAAGATCGCGGCCGGGGCGGCGCTCCACAAGATCGCGGCCGAGGGCGGCGCGCTCCACACGATCGCGGCCGAGGGCGGCTCGCTCCACTGTCCTACCAATCCGGCGCGGTTTCCCTATAATCCCCGCCGAACTTCGGGCTTCTACAGCGGAAAGGCTGCGTCTATGAAGAGCGTTACGTTGCGGGCGATGGCGATCGGGATGGCGCTGGCGTTGGCGGCGGGGGTGGCCGGGGCGGCCGACTGGCCGTGCTATCGCGGGGCGAATCACGATCAGATATCGACGGAGACGGGATTGCTGACGAGCTGGCCGGCGGGTGGGCCGAAAGTGCTGTGGAAGATCCCGGTGGGCGAGGCGTTTGGGGCGATCGCGATCAAGGGCGATCGCGCGTATTTCCTGGCCGAGCAGGACAAGCAGGAGGCGTGCTTCTGCATCGACACAGCGGCCGGCAAACAGGTCTGGGCGGTGCCGCTGGACAAAAGCATTCAGGACAAGCAAGGCGGCAATGGCCCGCGGTCAGCGCCGGCGGTTGATGGCGATCTGGTGTATGTGCTGGGGACGTATCTTAAGGTGACGTGCCTGAACGCGGTCGATGGGAAGGTCGTGTGGGCGCACGATCTGGTGAAGGAATATGCCGGCCAGATCAAGACGCCGGGGATCAGCCCGTGGGGCAGCGCGGCCTCGCCGATCGTCGAAGGCAAGAACGTGATCGTGGTGGGCGGCGGCGCGGGGCAGGCGGTGATGGCGTTTGACAAGGCCACGGGCAATCTCGCGTGGAAGGCGCTGGATGAGAAGATCACGCACGCCACGCCGACCCCGGCGACGATCCTGGGCACGCGGCAGATCGTCTGCTTCATGCAGAGCGGGCTGGTGTCGATCTCGCCGGAGGATGGGAAGGAACTGTGGCGGTACAAGTTCCCGTTCAGCGTGTTGACGGCCGCGTCGCCAGTGGTGGGCGGCGACATGGTCTACTGCTCGGCCGGCTATAACGTGGGCGGCGCGGCGGTGAAGATCAGCAAGGGCGATAGCGGATGGCAGGTCAAGGAGCTTTGGCGCACGCCGAAGGAGAACGTCAACCACTGGTCAACGCCGGTGATTCGCGACGGCTATGTCTACGGCATCTACGGTTTCAAGGAGCACGGCACCGCGCCGCTGAAGTGCATCGAGCTGGCGACGGGCAAGGAGAAGTGGTCGCAGAAGGGATTCGGCCCGGGCCAGGTGATTCTGGTAGATGGGCATTTGCTGGCGACGACGGACAAGGGCGGGGTGGTGCTGGTGAAGGCGACGCCGGAGCAGTATACGGAGGTCGGCCGGGCGCAGCCGCTGGGCGGGAAGTGCTGGACGGTGCCATCGTTCTCGAACGGCCGGTTTTTCATGAGAACCGTGTCGGAAATGGCGTGCCTCGAGCTTGGTAGTAAGTGATATGACGCAAACGGACCGAGCGGGCGCCGTCGCGATGGATGAGTCGCAGCCATGCTGCGCGGGCTCTCAATGGGCGATTGCGGTGGTTTTGTTGCTGGCGGCGACGCTGGCCGGCACGCTGCCGGGGTGGCTGCCGGGGCGGGTGTTCCTGCCGGAGGAGGCGATACGGCAGACAAGAATGTCTGCCCCACCGGGTGGCGAGGTGGGAGCGCGATGGCAGACAAGAATGTCTGCCCCACCGGGTGGCATGTCTGCCCCACCGAGTGGGATGTCTGCCCCACCGGGTGGCATGTCTGCCCCACCGAGTGGCCAGGTGGGTGAGGCACTACGGCAGACAAGAATGTCTGCCCCACCAACCCGCGAGATGTCTGCCCCACCAGGTGAGCAGGCGGCGTGGTCGATCTACGCCGGGCGGGAATTGCGGCGGGCGCGCGTGCCGCTGTGGTATCCGTATGAGCAGCTTGGCGCGCCGCTGGTGGGCAATGGGCGGTCGGCCGTTTTTTTTCCGACTATGCTGATGCATTTCGGGCTGCCGCTGACGTGGTCGTTCACGCTGGCGGCGGCGCTGAAGCTGCTGATCGCGGGGAGCGGCGCGTGGCGGCTGGCGTGGCGGCAGGGACTATCGCAGCCCGGCCGGGCGATGTGCGCGATTTCGTTCATGCTGGGCGGATGCAGCCTGGGGATGGTACACCTTCCCCTTTCGAATGCGGTTGCCGTGCTGCCGTGGGCGCTGCTGGCGATGAGCTGGGTGATCGAGTCGCCGCAAGCCGCTCGGGCCCTGGCGATGGCGCTGGTGGTTGCGGTGATGAGCTTGGGCTGTGGATTGCGGACAGGTCTCACGATGCTGGCGGGGATGGCGGTGATTGCCGCGATGCAGGCTGTTGTCGGCGGGCGATCCGACAATAGCGGCACAAGCGGACGGCGCATCGGCGCGATCTTCGTAATCATCCTGGCGCTGGCGGCCGGTTTCCTGGCTGCTGGCGTGCAATGGGTGCCCATCGCGGAATCGGGCGGGTCGGCAGTCGCTCAGTCAATGAACTGGCGCTCGCGATTGGCGGTGGTAGCGAGCGCGTTCTTTCCCTACGGCGGCCATTCGGCGGCGTGGGTGGGCGCGGTGCCGCTGGCATTGGCGCTGATGGGATTGGGGCGGGGCGGAGGACTGCCCTGGCGGACGATGGCACTGGCAGCCATGGCAGCGACCTGGTTTGGCCCCATGCTGCGCGGAGATGACTCGGCGACACTTGCGATCCTGGCGATGGCGATCGCGATATTCGCCGGCCGGGGTTTGGATGAATTGGTGAAATCCGTAGCGCGGCAGGATGCGGCTCAGAAACTAAAGCTGGTTGCTGGCGTGCTTGCGCTGCTGGCTATTGGCGCGATTGCCGCGGGCGTGATCGGCATCGTTCGCGTTGGCGCGCTTCGGGCGGTTGCGCCGGGCATCGCGCTTCTGTGCGGAGCGATCGCGGTTTTCGTGGCGGCGAAGCGGCCGGATTTCCGCCGGAGTATCGTAGCGATCCTGCTGGCGCTGGCGGCCGGCGATTTGCTGGTCCTGTCGATCCCGGCCAACGGAAGCGTGCGGCGAGGCGATTTCGATGAGCCGGTTGCGGCGTTCCTCTCACAGCAGAATCTGCGGGAGACGAGATCGCGCGTGATCACGATGAGCGATTGCCTACCGTCGGTCGTGGCGAGCTGGCATCGGATCGGCGTGATTCGTCTCGACGCAAGGAAGCCGACCGTCTCGCCGCGCATGCCCAACTGGTTGCCGACAAGCCGCCCGTCGTCGGGCGCGAAGGAGGAGATCGACTGGAGCAGTTCGGCGATGCGCGTCCTGGGTGCGAGATATCTGATTCTGCCTCCCGAGATGAGCGCTCCGGGCGGCAACTGGCGGCGCGTCTTCCCTGACGGATCAAGTGAGCCGAAGGCCATCGTGTACGAGCAGCAGAACTGGCTGCCGCGCGTGGGTGGCGTCGGCAAGCGTGCAGGTAAAGACCCCGACGGATGTGCTGGCGGCGATCTGGGCGCCGGCTTTCAATCCGGTGAAGACCGTCGTGACAGACAAGGATGAAGCGCCCGAATACAAAGAGGCGACGGAAGCGGGCACCAGCCTGGGGCGATGGAGCAGCGCCTCCACCGCGCGCGCATGCTCAAATGGACGGAGGAATCGTCGCAGCGCATCACCATCTCGCCCGATGCCGCCGGAGGATGGCTGGTGCTGGCCGATGCCTACGCGAGCGGCTGGCGGGCGACGTGGCGGCACGTGCTGCGCACCTCACGAACGATGGCGCACGAAGTGGTGGTGGCGCCGGCTTACGGCATCGTGCGGGCCATGCCGCTGCCGGCGCCGGGCGATGATTCGGGCCGGGGCAGTCTGCCGGAGTCGGCGATCAAGTCGCGCAAACTGATGCTGGAGTATGCGCCGCGCTGGTGGCGGCATGCTATCATGGTGTCTTTGGCCGGCCTGTCGCTGCTGCTGATCATGGCCGGATGGAGTTTGCTGCCGCACAGGCACGGAGGTCAAAGCGATGGACGAGCTGATCTGGCTTAACGGGAAGGTCATGCCGCTGGCGGAGGCGAGCATCGGGGTGGAGGATCGCGGATTCCAGTTCGCCGATGGCGTGTACGAAGTCATCCGCATCTACAACGGCAAGGCGTTTTCGCTGACAGAGCACCTGCGGCGGCTGGCGCGCTGCGTGCGGGGATCGGTCTTGAGATGCCGCTCCCCGAAGGTGAGCTGGCGGAGCAGATCAACGCGCTGGTGGCTCGCACGGGCCTGAGGGATGCAATGGTCTACGTGCAGGCGACGCGCGGGTGCTGCCGGCGGAATCATGTCTATCCGGATTGCGATCCGACGCTGCTGTTCTACTGCCGGGAGCTGGAGCCGATGGCCGCGCCGGGGACAAGCGAGGGCGCCAAGCTGCAAACTGTCCCCGACGAGCGATGGAAGCGGTGCTGGATCAAGTCGATCGCCCTGCTGGCCAACGTGATCGCGAAAAACGCGGCGATCGCGGCCGGCGCCGATGAAGCCGTGTTCATCGAAGATGGCTTGGTGAGCGAGTGCTCGGCCAGCAATGTCCTCATGGTTTCACGGGGCTCACTTATCACGGCACCCGTCGGGCCCAAGGTGCTGCCGGGAATCACGCGGCAGATTCTCCTCGACTTGGCGCGTGAGGCGGGAATCACAGCCATTGAGCGGCCATTCAGTGAGGGCGAGGCATTGGCCGCGGATGAGCTGTTCATCACCAGCACGACGCGGGAAATCTCATGGGTTTCGCATTGGACTGGGATGGAGATCTGGGAGAAATGCGGCCCGGTGGCGCTTCAGCTTCACCGCGCCATCCAGCGGCGCGTGGAGGAAGAAACAGCGTAGACACCAGCACCCGCGAGCGGCTGTGCGACTCGCGTCACCCGGTTAGCGCATGTGCCGCGGCCCTCTCACATCCGAGGATCGTCGGCGGGGTCGGCCTCCTCGTCATCCTTGGTCATGGTGAGCAGGTCAACGTAGTCGGCATCGTCCAGCTCGAACCATTCCGGGATGGCGGCGACCGAACAGCCGCGCTGCTCCGCGAGGGCCTCGACCACACGCTTGCGCGTTTCCGGATCGACGATTTCGCGGATGCGGATCATATGCGCATTCTAGGCGGATGGGCGTGGTTCAAGCAATCCCAGAAGCGGCGATCTTCCCCCCGGCCGAAGGGCGGGCGCTGACGCTTGACGCTTCAGAGGAGAGGGGCGGGCGCTGACGCTTCCGCTTCAAATGGACAGGCGGATACAATCCCGCCCATGGCTCAACCATCGCTGCGCGATCTGCTCGACGTTGCCACCGAGGCGGCCTATCTGGCGGGCCGCCGGACGCTGGCGTATTTCAACACCGGCGTGCCGGTGGAGACCAAGGCCGACAACACGCCGGTGACGCGGGCGGATCGCGAGTCGGAGCAGATCATCCGCGATCGCATTGCGCGGTCGTTCCCGACGCATTCGATCCTCGGCGAGGAGGGAGGCGCCAGCAGCGGCGATCCGGAATTTCGCTGGATCATCGACCCGATCGACGGGACGAAGACCTTCATCCGCGGGGTGCCGATGTATGGCGTGCTGATCGGCGTGGAGGTTGCGGGCAAGGCGTCGGTTGGCGTGGTATATCTGCCGGCGCTGGATGAGATGGTGTGCGCGGCCAGCGGGCTGGGATGCCGCTGGAACGGCCGGCCGGCGCACGTGTCGGACATCGCCAGCATGTCGGATGCGGCGATCATGGTCACCTCGACAACGGCGGCGTCCGCGCGGTCGGGGGCGTGGCAGCGGCTGGCGTCGATGAGCAAGTTCCAGCGCACATGGGGCGACTGCTACGGGTATGTGCTGGTGGCGACGGGCCGGGCCGAGGCCATGCTCGATCCGGACATGAAGCCGTGGGATTGCGCCCCAATGCGGCCAATCCTCCAGGAGGCCGGGGGGCATTTCACGACGTGGGCTGGGGAGGCAACGATCTGGGGGAAGGATGCGGTGGCGACGAATGCGGCGCTGCACGGGCAGATCCTGGCTGTGCTCCGGGAGGAAAAGTAAAAACACGAAGACGCGAAGACACGAAGCGGTTTCTGGTATTCGACCGTCGTCAGTTGTCAGTGGCCCGTTGTCCGTGGACGGGTCAATGGTCCCTTGGTCAGTTGCCACGACGGCCGAGTTCCAGGAGCCGAGCGCGTCGCGGAGCCACTGACCAACGAACAACGGGCCCGACCACTGACAACGGACAACGGACAACGGACCACTGACAGGAACTGATGGCGGACAATCCCGGTTACGCCCCCTCGCGCGTGATGATCTTGTAGTCCTCGCGCTCGCCGACGCCGCGGAGCGGGTAGTCCTTTTGCAGCGGATAGCTGGGGAATCCGTTCCAGGTGAGGATGCGGCGAAGGTCGGGATGGCCGACAAAGATGATGCCGAACATGTCGTAGACTTCGCGCTCCATCCATTCAGCGCCCGGCCAGACGCTGGTGACGCTGTCGAGCTTCAGGCCGGGGTCGCCTTTCTCGATCACGTCTTCATCGCGCAGGGCGGTGTTGGGGCCGGTCGGGCGAGTGGGGTCGAGGAAGACTTTCAGCCACAGGCGGTCGGCATGCTCGACGCTGGCCAGGCCGTAATTCACGGCGAAACGATGCTCGGCGCCGGGGAAGTGCAGGTAATCCACGCCATTGAGCTCGCAGAGCAGATCGTAGCGCAGGACCGGGTCATCGCGGAGATACGTGCAGACGGCCTTGATGCTCTCGCGGGGGACGACGACGGTGACCATGTCGCGAAACTCGCCGACGAGAAGCCTGGCGTCGGGGAAGGCGGCCTTAAGCGGCTGCAAAGCGCGATGGATGATCGTGCGGGCCATGTGGTGGCAATTCTTGGGCAAGGCGGGCAAGGCGTCAAGGGTGATAACCATGTGCTGGATTGTGGTATAATCTAGATATGGACCCGACGGCGGAAAAGCAGCGATATACGATCGCCGAGTATCTGCGGCGGGAACGTGAGTCGCTGGAGAAGCACGAATACCGCAATGGGCAGATCATCGTGATAGCCGGCGGCTCGTATCCCGCATCGTCGCGCGCCATGGCAAACAGCGTGGCATCATCCCAGCCGCGGTCGGCGAGCTGGCGCCGATAGTCCTCCAGAACGGCCGACTCCTCGCACTTGTTCATGACGAACAGCGCCGGCAGGCCATAGCGCTTGGCCAGCCGGTAGTACGGCAGCAGCTCCGTCATCTGATATTTCTCGGGCGTGACCAGGAAGATGGCGCCCTCGCACCAGCGGAAGACGCGATCGGCCTCGGCATGATGCGCCGGCTGATCGCCATCGAGGTCGGGCGTGTCCACGAGCGTGATCTCGCTGGTGATTGGCGATTCGGCGGCAACCACGGTGAGGCGCTGCGCCTCGCCTCTGGCGGGGCCGGCCTGCTCCCACGCCTGCCGGGGCAGTTGCAGCCAATCCCGGGGAACGTCTTCGGCCCGGCCCGTTATCGCAACAGCGCCGCTCGTGAAGGTGCCCCTGAAACTGGTGGCGGAAAGGTCGCGCCCGAGCAGCCGGTTGGCCAGCGTGCTCTTGCCTGTTCCGGTGCCGCCGAAGATGGCGATCAGCGGCCGGCGCGAGCCGCGCGAACCCAGGTGAAACACCAGGGCGGCCGCATCCGATCGCCAGCGGTCCAGCGCCAGCATGACCGGACGGCCCACGCGCAGGCCGGCCAAATCGCGCTGCACAGCGCTCAGGCGGGCTGTGAAATCCTCTTTGGCGCGATCGGCCATGACTGACAACATAGACGCGACCGTTGCGGCATGCAAAGGGCACGGCAGCCCGCACCACAATTCAATCGATCGGCTGCGGGATCGGCGTTTCCATCGGCCGCTTCCACAGCAGGTGGAGCCGCCAGTGCTCGTCGTCGCGCGTGGGATAGTCCAGGCGATGATGCGCGCCGCGCGACTCCGTGCGCGTATAGGCGGCCGTGGCGATGAGCGCGCCGGCCGTCAGCATGTTCTGGAGTTCCCATCCGGCCGTCGCCGGCGCCACGGTCATGGCCGGATCGAAGATCTTGTCCATGACGTAGCGGCTCCAGAACGCGATGATCTCGCGGGTCTCGCTGAGTCGCTCCTCGGTTCGCTCGATGCCGACGTTGCGCCACATGATGCTGCGCAGGCTGCTCTTGACGTCGGTGATGTCGAGCTCGGTCTTGCTCGACGGCGGGATCTTGTGCTCCAGCGCGTGCGGTAGCGCCAGATTCAGCTTCGCGGCCGCCTCCGCCGCATGGAGTCCCGCGCGAGCACCGAACGCCAACCCCTCCAGCAGCGAATTGCTGCCCAGGCGGTTGGCCCCGTGCAGGCCCGAGCACGCCACCTCGCCGACGGCATAGAGCCCCGCGAGGCTGCTCTGGCCATGCTCGTCGGCGGCCACGCCGCCAATCATGTAGTGACATGCTGGGTGTACGGGGATCAGGTCCTTCGAGACGTTGATCTCGAACTGGTCCATGAGGTTGGCAAGCTGGGGGAAGCGCGCCGGAACTTCTCAGTAGGCAGGTGCCGGACATCCAGGTACACGTGGCTGAAACTCGTCTTGCGAATCTGCTGCACGATGCAGCGGCTCACGATGTCGCGCGGCGCAGCTCGGCCAGCGGATGATACTCCGGCATGAAGCGGTGGCCGTTGCGATCCACCAGATACGCGCCCTCGCCGCGCACGGCCTCGGTGATCAGGCAGCGGCTGGAGCCGGCGACGTACAGTGTCGTCGGGTGAAACTGCACCATCTCCATGTCCTTGAGCGCCGCCCCCGCGCCAGGCCATGGCCAGCCCGTCGGCCGTCGCGATCTTGGGATTGGTTGTCTCGCGATAGAGCTGGCCAACGCCGCCCGCCCCCAGGATCGTCTGCTTGGCCCAGACGATGTTGATCTGGCCACCGATGAGCACGAGCGCCCCGATGCAGCGGCCGTTGTCCGTAATCAGGTCGATCACAAAGCTATTCTCCGAGACGCGAATCGACTCGCGCGACCGCACGATCCGGATCAACGTTTCGGAAAGCTCGCGCCCCGTGGCATCGCCGGCCGCATGGACGATCCTCGCGAAACTGTGCCCGCCTTCGCGGCGAAAGCCAGGTCGTAGGCATTGCCGGCCTGCTTGTCGAAGCGGGCGCCCACTCGCGCAGCTCGAGCACGCGCTGGGGGCCCTCCGTGATGACGATCTCCATCGCCTTGCGATCGCACAGGCCGGCGCCGGCCGTTTCGGTGTCCTTCACGTGGGACTCGACGCTGTCGGAAGGTTGCAGCACGGCGGCGATGCCACCCTGGGCATACCATGTGTTCGACTGCTCGATGGTGTCTTTGCTGACGATCAGAACGTCGGCCGACTGCGACGCGGCGATAGCCGCGCGAAGGCCCGCGACCCCCCCGCCGATCACGAGAATATCCGTGAACTGCTGGGGAAGGCGAGTGGCTTTGCAGGATACGAGATAACGACGCTGGGTGAGAGTCTCGAACATCTGCCGGCCATGATAACCAAGTGCGACTGAAGCGGAAGCGTCAGCGCCCGCCCTTTCAGAGCGGGCGCTGACGCTTCCGCTTCAGATGTAACTTACGACAGCGGCGTCGCGGGGCGCGGCTCGGCGCCATCGCCGCGCCACCAGGCCACGGGGACGCTTGTGGTCGGCCGGGTGGCGATGCCCAGCCAGGCGGCGCAGGTGGCCGCGGCATGTCGGGCCTGCTGCGGGGAATCGAAGACCTGCTCGATGTACTTCTGCGTCTTGGGGTTCCGCCAGGCGCTGAGGAAATTCCCCACCGTGTAAAGCTGGAGAACCTGCTGGAGGGGCAGGGCAATCTCCGCCCGCATCACTTCGGTGAGGGGCAGCGTGAGAATCGGGTTTTTCGGCATAAGGCACCCCGTCTCAATCCGCCGCCGTTACAGCCATCGCCGCCTGTCCGACCCGCTGCTTCCGCCTTGAAGCGCGAGAGCCGAGCCGCGCACGACGAACGGCGACGGATTGCATTGCGAGGTAGAATGCGCTTCTGGCATTCGACCCCATGTGACCCAAAACAACTCTGGAACGCAACGCTCGACATCCGTGCCGTTGCGCCGGGTTCCTGCCCGTTGTGAGTAATAATACTGCACAACGCGGCCGGGTCAAACTCAACCTTAATATTTGACATCTTTTTCCCCGCGCGGTTAGTCGATGCGCTGCACATCACAGATGGCGCGGCCTTGCCGAAAGCGGGCGTCGCGGCGGCTGGCGGAGTCCGTTTGAGCCCGCTCGCTTGACACCCGCTGCGCCGCGTCTTACTTTCGATTGCTGTCTTGTGCCGTACCCTGAAATGAGAAAGGTTGTTCCGTCGTGATTCCAACGCTTGCGGGCAATACGTGCGTGTTCGGCCTCCAGTGGGGCGATGAAGGCAAGGGCAAGATCGTGGATTTCCTTGCCGAGAAGGCCGACGTGGTCGTCCGGTATTGCGGCGGCGCCAACGCCGGCCACTCCGTTCGGCTCAATGGCAAGAAATACTCCACGCATCTCCTGCCCGTCGGCATCTTCCGCCCGGGCATCATGAACATCATCGGCAACGGCGTGGTGCTCGACCCCGAAACACTGTTCAAGGAAATCGACGACTTCATCGCCAGCGGATTCGCCATCTCCCCCGCCAACCTGCGTATCAGCTACAAGACGCACCTGGTCATGCCGTATCACAAGCAGGAGGACGCCGCGCGAGAAAGCAGCGCTGAAGGCGGCGGCATCGGCACCACGCCGGGGCATCGGCCCGGCCTACGCCGACAAGATGCAGCGCACCACGGCCATCCGCGCCGCCGATCTTATGCACGAGGAAAAGCTCAAGCAGCGCATCGCGCATATCACCGAGGAGCGCAACAAGGTCCTCAAGGTGCTCTACGATTCGCCGCCGGTGGACTGGAAGGCCGTCTTCGAGCAGTACCGCGACTATGGCCGGCGGATGAAGCCGTTCGTGGATGACACGACACAGATCCTGCTGGAGGCGATCCGCGGCGGCAAGCGAATCCTCTTCGAGGGCGCGCATGCCGTGCTGCTCGATGTCAACCACGGCACGTATCCTTACGTCACCAGCAGCAACTGCTCGGCGCTGGGCCTGTACACCGGCGCGGGCGTGCCGCCGCAGACGGTGCAGAATTTCCTGGGCATCATCAAGGCCTATTCAACGCGCGTTGGCGGCGGGCCGTTCCCTACCGAGCAGGATAACGACATCGGCGTCTACATCCGCGAGCGCGGCAACGAGTATGGCACGACCACGCGCCGCCCCCGTCGCTGCGGATGGTTCGACGCGGTGGCCGTCAAGTATTCCGTCGAGCTTTGCGGCGCCACGCAGGTGGCGATGACGCTGCTGGACGTGCTCAGCGGGCTGGACCACGTGCGCATCTGCACCGGCTACAAGCTTCATGGCCAGGCGCTGCCGCATTTCCGCGCCGACATGGACACGCTGGCCGAGGTCGAGCCGGTTTACGAGACCATGCCCGGCTGGAACGGGAACCTCAGCGGCTGCCACAGCTTCCAGGAGCTTCCGCGCGAGGCGCAGCTTTACGTGCAGCGCGTCGAGCAGCTCATCGGCGCGCCGATCAAGATCGTCAGCGTGGGGGCGGAACGGAATGCGACGTTGGTACGATGATCATCTCCGCCAGCTACAAGACTGACATCCCCGCGCTTTACGGCCAGTGGCTCATCAACCGCCTCCGGGCCGGCCACTGCAAAATGGTCAATCCGTACGGCGGCCAGGTCTACACCGTCGATCTTCGCCCGCAGGCGGTCGACGGCATCGTCTTCTGGACCAAGAACGTTGGCCCGTTCATGAAGCACCTACCTGCGGTGCGCAACATGGGATACCCGTTCGTGATCCAATTTGGGATCAACGGCTATCCTCGCGCGATCGAACGAGCTGTGCCCGACGCCGAGCGCAGCATCGAGCACTTCCGGAAACTCGCCGAGCAGTTCGGGCCGCGCATCGTCGTGTGGAGATACGACACGATCGCATTCTCCTCGATCACGCCGGCCGATTTTCACCTGACGAACTTTCATCGCCTCGCCTCTCAACTCTGCGGCGCTACAGACGAGGTCGTGATTTCCTTGCTTCAGGTCTACCGCAAGACCCAACGCCACATGGACGCGGCTGCCGCCGAGCACGGTTTCACCTGGGATGATCCGGCACCGGAGATGAAACTCGCCCTCGCGCCAGCTCATCGGGATAGCCAGGGCCAACGGCATGCGCCTCTCGGTCTGTTCGCAGCGGCAGTTCGTCGTCGAAGGCGCATACGAGGCGAGATGCATCGATGCTCAACGACTGTCCGACGTCTCCGGCCGGAAGATCGAGGCTCCTGTTCGCGGCAACCGGACCGAGTGCGCGTGCCATGCCTCGCGCGACATCGGCGAGTACGACACCTGCACACTCGGCTGTGCTTACTGTTACGCCGTACGCAATCCCGTCTCCGCTCACGAGCGATATCGCGAGCATGACCCGGAGGGCGAGTTTCTGCAGCCCCGCACCCGGCTCGCAAGCGAGCCGGTTAAACAGCCCCGACCCTAGACCCCAGACCCCAGACCCTTATACTCTCTGGTGATGCCCGCGCCCCTCGACATCCCGCGCGATCGCCTCCCGCGGCACATCGCCATCATCATGGATGGCAACGGCCGCTGGGCCGTGCGCCGAGGGCTGCCGCGCGTGCGCGGACACGAGCAGGCGCCCGCACCGTGCGCACCATCGTCACCGAATGCGCGCGGCTGCGGACACAACTCGGCGGGCCCGACTATCTCACGCTCTATTCCTTCAGCATCGAGAACTGGAAACGCCCCATCCAGGAAGTGTCGTTCCTGATGCAGATGTACATCGAGTATTTGCGGCAGGAGCGGCCAACGCTGATGGACAACAACGTCCGCTTCCAACAGATCGGCCGGCGCGAAGACCTTCCCCCGCCGGTGGTCGAGGAGATGAACCGCACCATTGAACTCACCCGAGCCAACACCGGGCTCACGCTCGTGCTGGCCATGAACTACGGATCGCGCGCTGAGATCACCGACGCGGTTCGCGCGATCGCCACGAAAGTCCAGGCGGGCCAACTCGCCCCGGCCGGCATTTCCGAACAGACGATCTCCGATCACCTCTACACCGCGCACATGCCCGACCCCGATCTGCTCATTCGCACGGCCGGCGAGATGCGCGTCAGCAACTACCTTTTGTGGCAGATCAGCTACGCCGAGCTTTACGTCAGCCAGGTTCTCTGGCCCGATTTTGACGAAAACGAGCTTCACGCGGCGATCCGCGCCTTCGCGTCGCGCAACAGGCGCTTCGGGGCGCTGGATGAGACGAACACACTCTGAGATTTCAAATCTCAAATCTCAAATCTCAAAGTTCAAATCTCAAAGTTCAAATTTCAAATTTCAAATCTTAGATTTCAGATTTCAAATATATCTGTGTCCATCGGTGTCCGTCTGTGGTTCCTCTCTCCAAATCCGCAGTCCGCAATTCGCAATCCCCCATCATTTCGGTAAGCTACCCAACGCAATGGAGCAGGGTCTTCGCAATCGCCTGATCTTCGGCCCCATCCTGATGGGCGTCCTTCTGGCGCTATTGTGGCTGGACTACGCCGCCCAGCGATGGACTGCCGGCCAGGGCGGCCTCGTTGAAGGCATCGGCGGCATCGGGCTGTTCGCGCTGCTCATCCTCATCCTTCCGCCGGCGATCCTCGAGCTGGCCCAGCTCTTCGCCGCGGAGCGGGTGAAGCCCTATCGCTTTATCGCCGCCGTCGGCTCGGCCTCGCTCGTCGGCCACGCGTTTCTCACGCAATTCGGCTGGTTCAAGCAATACGCCGCATCGTCGCTGGCCTTCATCATCGTGTTCGTCATGCTCTTCGCCGCCCTGCGCCGCGCGTGGGCCCGCCAGACGCACGAGGCCATTCACCACATGGCCGGCACGGTCCTGGCCATGCTCTACCTGGGCGGTTTGGGCTGGTTCCTGCTGGCCATCCGCGTGAAGCAGTCGGCGCACGCTGACGGGTTTCACGGCAGCACCATGGCCATCGTCATGATGCTGCTCGTGGTGAAATTCACCGACATCGGCGCGTATTTTGGCGGCCGGGCCATGGGAAGGCGCAAGCTCATCCCCTGGCTCAGCCCCGGCAAGACATGGGAAGGCCTGGTCTGCGGCCTGCTCACGGCTGCGGGGATCGGCGTGCTCTGCGCGAGGTTCATCCTCCACCTGAATCTCTGGAAGGCCGCGCTCTTCAGCATCGCCATCGGCGGCATCGGCCAGCTTGGCGATTTGCTGGAGAGCCTCATGAAGCGCGACGCCGAGGTGAAGGACAGCGGCCGGCTGATCCCCGGATTCGGCGGCGTGCTGGATGTCATCGACAGCCCACTGCTGGCGGCGCCGTTCGCGTATCTGCTGTTCAGTATATTCTGAAGCGGAAGCGTCAGCGCCCGCCCCTTTCCAGGGCGGGCGCTGACGCTTCCGCTTCAGAAAGGCAGACGGTATACTCCCGCCCTTTCTGCGAGAGCCTGCAAACATGACAAGAACGATTCCAAGCACCCGGGCGATTCCGACCAACGGCAAGAAGGCAGCGACCGCGGCCGCGGAGGTATTGTTTGCCTCGGCGGCGGTGACGCGGCTGGAGGCCAAGTGCTCCCTGCCGGCCAAGTTTCAGCGAATGCTCGACGAATACCCGCTAAAGAAGATGTGCGAGGGCAAGACCGTCGCCGTGAAACTGCACGTGGGCGGGAACCTGGGCTTCACCACGATCCCGCCGCTCTTCATCCGGCTGCTGGTCCAGAAGCTCCAGGCAGCGGCCCCGAAGCGCATCTTTCTCACGGATGGATCGTTGTCGATTCAGGATGCCACGGCGCGGGGATACACGGCCGAGGTGCTGGGCGCGCCGCTGCTCGGCGCGGCCGGGATTCGCGATAACTATTACTACAGCCACAGCGTGAGCTACAAGACGCTCAAAGAGGTGCAGGTCTGCGGCAACATCGAGGATGCCGACGTGCTGATCAACGTCAGCCATTTCAAGGGCCACGGCGCCTGCGGCTACGGCGCGGCCTGCAAGAACCTGGCGATGGGCTGCGTCACCCAGAAGACTCGCGGCGACCTGCACAAACTGGAAGGCGGGCTGGCCTACAGCAAGAAAGAGTGCATCCGCTGCGGGAAGTGCGTCGAATCGTGTAATCGCGGCGCGGCAAGCTGGAACAAGAAGGACAATCGCCTGGAGATCTTCTTCCACCACTGCTCGTATTGCCGGCACTGCGTGCTGGCCTGCCCCAAGCACGCGATCAAGATCATCGGCGGCGGCTTCATCCCCTTCCAGCATGGGCTGGCGCTGGCCACGAAGGAAGTCATGAAGCGATTCCCGGCGGGCAACGCGCTGCATATCAACTTCCTGACGCAGATCACCGTCTATTGCGACTGCTGGGGATTCTCGACGCCGGCGCTCATCCCCGACGTGGGCATCATGGCTTCGCAGGATATCTGCGCGATCGACAAGGCGAGCCTGGACATGACCAAGGCTGGCGTGCCGCTGCCGGGCAGCCTGCCGCCGAGTCACAAGCTGGTCGAGGGCCAGCACATGTTCCAGCGCATCCACGGCAAGGATCCCTATGTACAGATCGCGCAGATGGAAGAGGTGGGGCTGGGGACGGGCAGCTACAAGGTGCGGGAAATCCGGTAATCGGTGATCGGTGATCGGTCATCGGTAATGGCACCGATCACTGATCACCGATAACCGATCACCGCTTTCTGCGCCGCTTCGCCTTCGGCGGCTCCTGTTTCGCCGGCTCTTCCTGCACCGGCTCCTCTTTCGCCGGCTCGCCGCCGAGGCCCTCGAAGGCCTTTGACATCGCATCGCCGACGGCTTCCATGGCTTTGCCCATGGCCTGGCCCATGTTTTCGACCATGGTGTCGAGCGATCCGCCGAACATGCGTTGCATACTCGCCAACATGTCCAGACGCCATTGGCCGTCCTCGCGCACGACGATCACCGGCGCAGTCATCGACTGCCCCTCCACCACGGGTGCGCCCGCGGGCGGCGTGACCTTGACCATCACCACGACGCTCTGGCCCTCGGCCGTCGCGCCGCAATCTCGTAGCCCCCCTGCACGCTCTCCGGGTCGAAGTTGTCCGACTGACGCGATGCTTTCGTCAACAGCGCCATCGCCTCGGCCTTGGAGTGGCCGGCCGTCAGATCCAGGAATCGCTTGACCATCTCCACCGCAGCCGCCACGTCCGCAGCGCCCAGTTCCTTCTTTTCGGTGTCCATGTCGTTTCCTCGTGAAAGATGCAGTGCCAGCGTTCCACGCCACGTCGATAAATTCCGTACTGCGGCACACCCATATCGTTGAGACGGTCACATTCGGCAGATTTGAGCCGTTGCCCTCCCATCCGTCGGCACAATAATAGCAATGTACGCTTGGCACCGAAAGGAACGCTGATGAGCGCGGCGAGGAACTGCCCCAGGAACGTCTTGAGCCCAGGGGGCACAAGCGAACAGTTGTGTCTGATTCTTCGGAAGACAACGGCGTCACAACCGCCGTGAGCCTGTCGCTGGAAGGGATGCACGCCTCGGTGGCCGTGCCCCCTTCGCAGGCCGGCTTCTGGCGGCAGTGGCGGGCGTTCGTCGGCCCGGGGCTGCTGGTCAGCGTCGGCTATATGGATCCGGGCAACTGGGGAACCGATCTGCAAGCCGGGGCGCAGTTTAAGTACAACCTGCTTTCGGTCGTCGCCGTGGCCAGCCTGATGGCCATCTTCCTGCAGGTTGCCGCCGCGCGATTGGGCGTCGCCACCGGCAAGGACCTGGCGCAGGCGTGCCGCGACTGGTATCCCCGGTGGACGCGCTGGCCCAACTGGCTGCTGTGCGAGGTCGCCATCGGCGCGACCGACCTGGCCGAGGCGCTGGGCAGCGCCGTCGCGATCAACCTGCTGTTCCACATCCCGATACTCTGGGCCGTGATCATCACCGCGTTCGACGTGCTGCTGCTGCTGGCCTTGCAGGGCTTCGGCATGCGGAAGATCGAGGCTGTCGTCGGCGTGCTCATCGCCACCATCGGCGTGTGCTACTTCATCGAGATCTTCGTCATCCCGCAGGTCCGGCCGGATTTCGTCGAGATGGGGCGGGTACTGGTCAGGCCGAGTTTCGGGCAGGCGGGAATGCTCTTCGTGGCCATCGGCATAATCGGGGCCACCGTGATGCCGCACAATCTGTATCTGCACTCGGCGCTCGTGCAGTCACGCAAGCTTCAGAAGGATGAGCAGTCCATCCGCACCGCGATCCGCTTCAACACCATCGACTCGGCGACCTCCCTAACGGTCGCGTTCTTCATCAATGCCGCCATCCTCATCCTGGCCGCCATGGTCTTCTACGGCAAGGAGAGCGTGACAGTGGCCGGCGGGCAGGTGGTCGCGTTCAACGCGGACAGCGACTGGATTCGCATCGCCTATCTCACGCTGGCGCCGCTGCTGGGTACGGTGGTGGCCAGCACGCTGTTCGGCGTGGCGCTGCTGGCCAGCGGGCAGAGCAGCACCATCACGGGAACGCTCGCCGGGCAGGTGGTGATGGAAGGTTTCATGCACTGGCGGATTCGCCCATGGGTCCGCCGCGGCATCACGCGCACGCTGGCGGTGCTGCCGGCGATCATCATAATCGGTCTGCGCGGCGACAGCAGCGTGACGGAACTGCTGACGCTCAGCCAGGTGGTTTTGGCACTGCAGCTTCCCTTCGCGATGCTCCCGCTGCTACATTTCACCACCTCGCGAAAGCGCATGGGGCAATGGCGCAACGGGTGGTTCCTGACAATCGCCGGATGGGGAAGCGCCTGCTCATCACGGCGCTGGACATCTACGGTCTGCCCGACGCGATCAAAGGCGCGTGGGCGGTCATTCGCGGCGGCTGATGGCCGCGGAACGGAGCATGCCATGTACAACAAGATTCTCATGACGCTGGACACCACCCCCACCGACCGGGCGATCATCGACCACGTGAAGGAACTGGCCACCGTGATGCACAGCCGGGTCGTCCTGCTGCACGTGGCGGATGGCTGGGCCGCGCGCACCTACGGCCCGGACGCGGTCAGCCCCGAAGTGGCGGCGGACACGGCGTATCTGGAAAACGTGCGGGCCGAGCTCCAGGGCGTCGGCATCCCGACGGAGGCCGAGCTGGCGTACGGCGACCCGCCCAAGGAGATCATTCGACTGGGTGGCGGAGAAGGGCTGCGACCTCATCGCCATGGGCACGCACGGCCACAAGTTCCTGGGCGAACTGTTTCTGGGCGAGACCGCGCATAGGGTCCAGCACAACGTCAGTGTGCCGGTGCTGTTGCTGCGGGCGAGATGAGGGGCGAAATGTGGTAGAATGCAGCTCGTTCAAGGAGAAAACATGATGGTGCAGATCGGAACCTCGCGCGTGCGGTTGATGGCCGTGGGTCTTCTGGCCTTTGTGGCATTCGCACTGGCGCCGGCGGTGGCCGAGGAGGCGCCACGGCCGCCCGCCTTTCGCCTCGCCCCGGTGACTCGCGGCGATGTCGCCATCACGGTCAGCGCCACGGGCACGCTGGAGCCGGAGGAAGTCGTTGACGTCGTGCGCTCAGGTTGTCGGGATGGTCCAGAAGCTGACCGTGGACTACAACTCGCGGGTGGAGGAAGGATTCGATCCTGGCGCAGATCGACGATGCCATCTATGTGGCGCAGGCCGAGAAGGAACGCGCCGGCTGCCAGCGCGCCGAGGCGGAGTTGGTCATCGCCAAAGCAAAGCTCGAGTTGGCGGATGCCGACTTCCGCCGAGTCCAGGACCTGGAAAAGACCAAGGCCATTGCCAACGCCGATGTGCAGGCGGCCGCCGGCAACCTGAAAACCGCCAAGGCGGGTGTGCTCCTGGCGGAGGCGTCATTGGCGCAGGGCCGCTCCGCCCTGAAGCTGGCCGAGCTGAACCTCAGCTACACCGTAATCCGCTCGCCGGTGAAAGGCGTGATCATCGATCGGCGGGTGAATGTTGGCCAGACGGTGGTCGCGGCGTTGAACGCGCCAACGCTTTTCCTGATCGCCAAGGATCTGAAGCGCATGCAGGTGTGGGTGGCGGTCAACGAGGCCGATATCGGGCAGATCAAGGAGAAGCAGCCCGCGCGGTTTACAGTCGATGCTTACCCCGGCAAGACATTCGAGGGCGTCGTGGCGAAGGTCCGGCTGAACGCGACCATGACCCAGAACGTCGTCACGTACACGGTGATCGTGACGGCCGACAATGCCGATGAAAAGCTGCTGCCCTATCTGACGGCCAATGTGCGATTCGAGGTGGCGTGCTGCGCGGATGTGCTGCGCGTGCCGAACGCGGCGTTGCGCTGGCAGCCGCGGTCGGAGAAGCTGGCGGAGGCCGCCCGGCCTCCGCAGCCGCCAGCGGACGCGAAGTCCAAACACATCTGGGTGCAGGAGGGCGATGACGTTCGTCCCCTCGAGGTGCAGACCGGAGCGACCGATGGCTCCATCACGGAGATCAGCGGCAAGGACGTGAAGGAGGGCATGCAGGTGATCGTGGGCACGGCGCCCGCCACAACGCTTGAGCGATGATCGGGCCATCGCGTATCCTCAGCATCTATGAAACGACTCGCGACCATTCTGCTGCTGCTCTGCTCCTGCGCCATGGCGCAGGAGGTTGTCCTCACGTGCAAGTTCGATAGCGCCGATGCGCGGACGAACTGGAGCAGCGCGGGGAAGATCGACGGCGGCGCGCTCTTGATCGAGCGCACCAGCCGCGCGTCGGTGATCGCGAGCACGGCCCTGCCCGTCGAGAAGATGCGCGGCCACACAGTCATCGTCTCGGCACGGGTCAAGGCGGAGAATGTCAGCAGTAAGCCGCAGTCGTGGAATGGGATCAAGTTGATGGTTCCGCTGTGAGGCGCCGGGCGGAAATCCTGGCCGCAAGCGAGCATCGGCACGGGCACCTTCGACTGGCAGAAGTTCACCTTCCTCATCCACGTCCCCGAGGATGCCACGACCGCATCGCTCTGCCTGGGCCTGGAGGCGGTCACGGGGAAGGCCTGGTTCGACGACGTCCGGGTCGTCGCCTGGCACGGCCGTCATGCCGCGCAGCCATTCCGCGGTCGGCGACGGTCCCGATCATACAAGGGCCACGAGCTGCCCCGCTTGCGCGGGGCGATGGTCAGCCCCGACATCGACGAGGACGAGCCTCGCGATCTTCGGGCGGACTGGAACGCCAACCTCATCCGCTGGCAGCTTGTACACTGTCCGCGCGGCAGATAACAGTGCCGCCGTTGAGCGAACTACGACGGCTGGCTCGAGGGCGAACTGCGGAAGCTCGATGCGGCTGCTCGCTGTCTGCGAGAAGTACGGGCTGCGTGGTCGTCGTCGATCTGCACTCGCCGCCGGGCGGCCGGCCGCCGGGCAGCCGGCTATTCGCCGGCTCCGACGCCGGCCTGTTCACCGACAGCCGCCTGCCAGCGGAAGTTCGTCGAGGTCTGGCAGAAGATGGCGACGCGGTACAAGGACGCCAAGATCATCTGGGGATTCGACCTGGCCAACGAGCCGGTCGAGTCGATTCGGCGGATGAAGACCTGCGACGACTGGCAGGACCTGGCCGAGCGGGCCGCGCAGGCCATCCGCGCGATCGACCCGGACCGCACGATCATCGTCGAGCCGCCGGACTGGGGCAATCCCCAGGGGCTGCGCGATCTTCGGCCGCTGGCCGTGCCCAACGTCGTCTACAGCGTTCACATGTACCTGCCCGCACGCGTTCACGCACCAGGGCGTGTCTCGGCCATCGCCGCCGGTCGACCGCTACCCCGGCGAGATCGACGGCAAGCGATGGGACAAGGCCGCGCTGGAAGCGGTCGCTGGCGCCGGCGGTCGAGTTTCAGCGAAGCGATGGAACGTCCACGATCTACATCGGCGAGTTCAGCGCCATCCGCTGGGCGCCGGACGACAGTGCACGGCGATACCTGACGGACTGTCATCGACATCTTCGAGGCAGCACGGCTGGGACTGGAGCTACCACGCCTTCCGCGAGTGGAACGGCTGGAGCGTCGAGCACGGGCCGCAGCAGGCCGACAGCAGACCGGCGACACAGCCGACGGATCGGCAGAGACTGCTGATGGAGTGGTTTGGCAAGAATCGGAAGCACCCGTTGTAGTGGAGCGCGCCGCCCCGGCCGCGGTCTTCCGCACGGCGGAGCCGCTCGTGCCACAGGCCGCGGTCTTCCGCACGGCGGGGGGCTGCTCGTGCCACAGGCCGCGGTCTTCCGCACGGCGGAGGGCCGCTCGTGCCACAGGCCGCGGTCTTCCGCACGGCGGAGCCGCTCGTGCCACAGGCCGCGGTCTTCCGCACGGCGGGGGGGCTGCTCGTGCCACAGGCCGCGGTCTTCCGCACGGCGGAGGGCTGCTCGTGCCACAGGCCGCGGTCTTCCGCACGGCGGAGGGCCGCTCGTGCCACAGGCCGCGGTCTTCCGCGCGGCGGAGGGCCGCTCGTGCCGCAGGCCGCGGTCTTCCGCACGGCGGAGGGCCGCTCGTGCCACACCGTGCTTTCCTGCCCTCGCTCGCATACAATGGGCCGGCAATGAGTGGGACCGGGTTTCAGATTCTGCTGGTTGAAGACGACGCCTCCGTTCGGGAAGCGATCGGTACGTTCCTGCGCGAGCACGGCTATGCCGTCCAGACCGCCAACGATGGGCAGGAAGCCGTCGATTCGCTTCGCCCAGGCATGGACCTGGTTGTCGCCGACCTGATGATGCCCAAGGTGAACGGCCGGGAATTGCTGCGGTGGGTTACCCAGAACCATCCCGGCACGGCTGTCATCCTGATGACCGGCTACGGCACAATCCCCCAGGCGGTCGAGGCCATCAAGGCCGGGGCGCTGGCTTACCTCACAAAACCATTGGACCCCGAGGAACTGCTGGCCCAGGTGAAAAAGGCCCTGGAGGACAAGCGGCTGCGGCAGGAGATCACGCGGCTGCGGGGGCAGCTTCGCGAGGGATGGCACTACCGGAACATCATCGGGCAGAGCCCGGCCATGCAGCAGGTCTTCGCCCTCATCGACCGCGCTGCGCCCGTGAAGACGACGGTGCTCATCACCGGCGAATCGGGCACGGGCAAGGAAATGGTGGCCAAGGCGCTGCACGAAGGCAGCCCCCGCAAGGCCGCGCCGTTTCTGGCGCTGAACTGCGGCGCAATCCCCGAGAACCTGATCGAATCGACGCTTTTCGGCCACGAGAAAGGCGCCTTCACCGGCGCGGACCAGAAGTTGCGCGGATATTTCCAGGCGGCCAACGGCGGCACGCTGCTCCTGGACGAGATCAGCGAACTGCCGCTGGGGTTGCAATCCAAGCTCCTGCGCGTGCTGGAGGAGAACGCGGTCACGCCCGTGGGCAGCACGTCGCCGCAGAAGGTGGACGTGCGCATCGTGGCCGCGACCAACCGCGACCTGGAGGCCGAGTCGAAGGAAGGCCGCTTCCGCTCGGACCTGTATTTCCGGCTCAACGTCGTCAAGATGCGCCTGCCGCCCATGCGCGAACGCCGCGACGACCTGCCCATCCTGACGCGCCATTTCCTGGATGAGATCTGCACGCAGAACGGCTTCGAGCCGCGCGAGATCGATCCTTCGTTGCTGGAAGCGTTCACAGGATACGACTGGCCGGGCAATGTGCGCGAGCTGAGGAACACGCTGGAGAGCCTGGTGGTGCTCTGCGGCAAGCGCCGGCTCAGCGCGGAGGACCTGCCCGAGAAGTTCTATGGGAAAGGCGAACCGGCGGCGCCGGCCGGCAAGTCCGATGCAAATGGCGAAGAGACGGAGTCGGAGTTGAACCTCAGCAAGCTCTCCAAGCAGACGATCCTCAAGGCGCTGGAGGCGTGCCACGGCAACCGCACCGAGGCCGCCAAGCAGCTCGGGATCAGCCGGCGGACGCTGCACCGCCGCCTCAACGAATTCGGCCTGCGCGACTGATCCTGATATTATCGGGGCGTCATGGACAAGCTCATCGCCTGCAATGTCTTCATGCGCGAGGTGTGCTGGTGCGTGGCGCAATCGCCGCGCAGCATCGACCTGGAGTTCACGGAACTGGGCGAGCACACCCACAGCCCGTCACTGCGTCAGACCATCCAGGCCAGGATTGATCGGGCGGATGAATCGGGGCGATTCGAGGCAATCCTGCTTCTCTACGGGCTGTGCGGCAACGCCACCGTGGGGCTCTGCGCCCGCAAGACCAGGCTGGTCGTCCCGCGCCCACGACTGCTGCACGATCCTGCTGGGGTCGAAGTACAAGTTCAAGGAGCACTTCGAGTCGCAGCCCAGCACGCCATTCGGCTCGGCCGGGTACATGGAGCGCGGCGACTATTTCCTGCGCGTCGAGGATGGCGATAACCGCCTGCACTATGGCGACGCCTACGCCGAATATGTCAGGCAATACGGCGAGGACAACGCGAAATACATCTGGGAATTGATGCACCCGCCCACCGCGGTAGTGGAGAAGAAGAAGGCGGTGTTCATTGATTTGCCTCAGACATCGCACCTGGGCTATGCCGCAAGATTCAAGGAGAAGGCGGAGGCCGAGGGCCGCTCGTACGAACTGCTGCGGGGCGACATCCGGCTGATTCGCAACCTGATCTTTGGCCAATGGGATGCGGAAGATTTCCTGATCGTCGAGCCGGGCAAGACCGTCGCCGGCGTGTACGACTGGGTGGAGATCGTCAAAGCGAAATAGTGGATGGCCACGGCGATGGCGCCGGTGCGGTAGAGACTATGAGGAAACTGGAGGACGTCATGAGCGTGTGCCATTGTGCGTCGCTGTTGCTACTCCTGATCGGGTGCGTGATCGGCTTTGCGATCCCGGTTCTGGCCCAGCCAATGGGGAAGCCCGATCGCGGGGCGCCTGGCGATGAGATGATCCAGCGATATTTGCAGAACGAGACCGCGAGGATCTCGGCAAGTTATGCCGATGACATCAAATCGCGCAGGGATTGGGAGGCGAGGCGGCCGCAGTACGTGGAGGAATACTTCTACATGCTGGGGCTGTCGCCGCGGCCGGAAAAGACGCCGTTGAACGCGACGATCACCGGGACGATGCAGCGCGACGGGTATGTGGTGGACATGCTGCACTACCAGAGCCGGCCGGGGCTCTACGTGACGGGGAATCTCTATCGGCCGGCCGTCGTGAAGGAGGGAGAGAGGCTGCCGGCGGTCTTCTATGTCTGCGGCCACTCCGGCCGGGGCCGCGACGGCAACAAGGTCGCCTATCAGTCGCACGGCATTCTGGTTCGCGAAACACGGCTATATCTGCCTGGTGGTGGACTCGCTGCAACTCGGCGAGATCGCGTCGTTTCATCACGGCACGTACAACCTGCAGCGATGGTGGTGGCATTTGCGCGGCTACACGCCGGCCGGCGTGGAAGCATGGAACGGCATCCGCGGGATCGACTATCTGACCAGCCGCCCCGATGTCGATCCGAGCCGCATCGCCGTGACCGGCATCAGCGGCGGCGGAGCGGCGACGTTCTGGATTTCGGCGGCCGATGAGCGCGTGAAAGTGGCCATCCCCGTGAGCGGCATGGCCGACCTGGAATCGTACATCCCCAACCGCGTGATCAACGGCCACTGCGACTGCATGTTCCTCTATAACACATTCCGCTGGCCATGGACGCGGATCGCGGGACTCGTTGCGCCCGGCCGCTGCTGTTCACCAACAGCGACCAGGATGGAATTTTCCCGATGGACGCCAACGAACGGATCATCAACCGGCTCAAGCGGCTCTATAGCCTCTTCGGCGCCAGCGACCGCGTGAATGCGATCGTGAGCGTGGGCGGGCACGCGTATCGGGAGGATATCCGACAGGCGGCGTATTGATTCATCAACTCGTATTTCAAGGGCGATCCGCGCGAGGTGATGGACAGCGAGGTGGACCTCGTCAGCGAGGGCGGCGAGCCAGGAGTGTCGCCGATCCCGCCGGAGAAGCTGCGGGTTTTCCCGGCCGATTCGGATATCCCGGCGGATCAGCGAAACAAGACGATCGACGAGAGTTTTGTGGCGATGGCCAAGGTGGCCGCGCCCGAGGCCGGGCAGTTTGACCAATGGAAGAAGCCTCTATTGGCCGAGGTGCGGCGCGTGAGCTTTGGGTATTTCCCCACGACGATGCCCACGGCGAGGAAGTTGCGCGATGGGGATGGGACGACTGAGCGACTGCAGTCGGAGGAGGAGATCGAGTTCCGGATTCGATTCGCGGCCGCGAAGGCCCCCGAGAATGCTAAGGGCGTGCTGCTCGTCGTGCTGAACGAGGCCGAGGCCGGAACAACGCCCGATTGGGCTGCAAAAGCCTCCGGACCGGATCAGGCGATTGTCTTCTGCGAGCCGCGCGGCGTCGGCGCGACGAAGTGGACGCGGAAGAATCCGCCGAATTATGTCGAGCGCTGCCACGCGCTGCTGGGCCGGACAGTGGATGCGGGGCGCGTGTGGGATGTGCTCGCGGCGGCTCGATACCTGCCGGCGCGGCTGGCAAAGGATGGCGCGAAGTTGCCGGTCCACGTCGCCGGTCAAGGCGCTGCCGGCGTCATCGCGGCATACGCGGCCGTCCTGGACGAGCAGATCGCGGGCGTTACGATCATCTCGCCGTTTGCCAGCCACATGGACAAAGGTGCGCCGCAGTTCCTGAATATCCTGCGGGTGTGCGATATCCCCGATGTGCTGGGCATGCTCGCCCCGCGCGAGTTGAGGATCATCGGTGCTGAAGCTTCGCAGTTTGGCAAGACGACATTGATTTATGCGGCCGCGGGATCGAAGGATCGGCTGAGTTTCAAACCGTAGGAGTGTTTGTCTGAAGCGGAAGCGTCAGCGCCCGCCCGGCCTGGTCGAAGGGCGGGCGCTGACGCTTCCGCTTCAGAAAGAAGAAAGAGGAGACAACGTGAGGAAGATGAGCATTCGAGTTGCAGCCCTGTGCCTGTTCGTCGCCGGCGCGAGCGTCTGGGCTGCCGACACCCCCAAGCCCGTGAAAGTCTTCATCCTCGCTGGCCAGTCCAACATGGAAGGCAAGGCGAAGGTGGCGCTGCTCAAATACCAGACGACCCAGCCCGCCACGCGCGATCTGTTCAAGCACCTGCACAAGGATGGCAACTTCATCGAGCGCGATGATGTCTGGATCAAGTTCCTCGACCGCAAGGGCAAGCTGACGGTGGGCTACGGCAGCCCCGGCTGCATCGGGCCGGAACTGGAATTCGGCAACGTTGTCGGCGATCGCTACGACGAGCAGGTGCTGCTGATCAAGGCAGCCTGGGGCGGGAGAAGCCTCTATCGCGATTTCCGCTCGCCCAGCGCCGGCCTGCCGCCGGCCGACGTACTGGAGAAGATGCTGGCCGGCGCGAAGGCAAAACAGCCCGCGACCACGATGGATGACATCAAGGCAACGTTCGGCGCAACGTATCGGGAAATGCTCGCGGAGGTAAACGGCACGCTCGCGAATCTCAAGACCCTCTTCCCGCAGTATCAGAGCCAGGGCTATGAGATCGCCGGGTTTTTCTGGTTCCAGGGCTGGAACGACATGATCAACGCCGAGTATACAGCGCAGCACACGGCGAATCTCGTCGCGTTCATCCGGGACGTGCGCAAGGATCTCAAGGCGCCGAACATGCCGTTCGTGATCGCGCAGATGGGCGTTGACGGGGTGAAGGCGGAAGGGAGTGTAAAGGAGTTCAAGGTCTCTTCGTGCCTTCGCGTCTTCGTGTTCTTACCCGGGGTGAACGCGGAAAGAAACGTGAAGAAATTCAAGGATGCGCAGGCCGCGGTGATGCAGACGGCGGAATTCAAGGGCAACGTGGCGCTGGTGAAGACGGATGTGTTCTGGGATACCGAAGCCGAGGCCGTCTTCAAGAAAGGCTGGCGCGAGCATATGGACGAGTGGAACAAGGTGGGCAGCGACTGGGGCTTCCACTATCTCGGCAGCGCCAAGACGATGTGCGCCATCGGAAAGGCGTGCGGCGAGGCAATGCTGGAGCTGCGTGGCGATAAGAAGTAGCAGCGCGACGAGAGCGATCACCGGCGCCGAATCTTGAGCGATGTCAGGTCGAACAGGGCTTCGCCGGAAGTGGCTTGCAACTCGCAGATGAGGATGATGTCGGCGGGCTCGGCGACCTGGAATTCGAACTCGGTGCGGCGCCAGGCGCTGGTGCCCAGCACGCGGGCCTGGCGCTTGCCGCCGATGATGCGCAGGCCAGCGCCGGTGTTGGGACCGGCGGGAGTGACAACATTGGTTGTCCGGCACAGGCAATGAAGCAGGTATCGCCCCTCGTTCAGGTGTACGCTGGTGCGGAACGAAGCCCAGCACCCGCCGGGTGCGGACCGGATGCGCAGGCACGGCCGGCCATTCTCGGTCACGCGATCGAATTCGGCCTTGCCGTCGCCGGGAACCATCGCCCAGTCTTCCGGCGCGGCGGAAACTGAAGCCAGGTCAGACTCGAACCTCAGGGGCTTGCCGGGAAGCGTGATCAGGCCATCGATCTTGTGAATGCGTTCCAGAACACGCTGGCGGAAGCCGACGGCCTGATCGGTGAACTGCTTCGCGGCGTCGGGGCCCATCTCCTGTATGACGGGGAGGATGCGAGCGGCGATCTGGTTGATGCGCGGGATGAGGATATCGGGATCGAACACCCTCTCGCGCAGGAAGGCGACGCGCTGCATGTAGCGGGCGCGGTCTTCGGGGGTCTGCAACACCGCCTGTGCAACCATGGCGGTGGGACCGACCAGCGGATGGTCAAGCTGGCCGAAGAGCTGGTCCATGCCATGGGGCACGAAGATAAACTTGTCGTGGACCGGATCGTGGTAGAGGCGGTAGTTGTTGCATTTGAAGCAGTAGCCGTCCCAGTGGGCCATCATCGCTTCGATGGCCATAAACGTGTAGAATCTGTCGATATTGATGAGCGATTCGAGCTTCTGGCGGCGTCGCGCGGGATCGCTTTCGCGGCAGGCGTTGACCAGCCTGCGCACCTCGCCTTTGTCGTCGGGGTCGTCAACCATCTTGCGCATGTTCTGGTCGATGTCGGCGCAGAAGCCGCCGTCGTAGAGAATGCCCTTGCCCTCCTTGCCCTTGCCGAAGAAATGCTTGAGGTAAGCGCGGTTCTGGCCTTCGATGAAGACGTAGAAACCGAGGTTGCGGTTGTTGAGCATGACGCGGGCGTTGGTGACGCGCGGGCCGGCCATGCCGACATCGCGATAGATCGAGCCGCCAATATTCTCGCAGAGATAGGCGGGATCCTGCACGGAGTTGTTGAGGTGAAACTTCGTCAGGCCGTAAAAGGTGCGGCCGGCGGAGAACTTGTTGACGTTGAGCGTCAGAGCGGGACGATCATCGACCGGGCGGAAGCTCCCAGCGCCGGCCTTGAGGTGGATGGCGACATCGGGCAGAACGCGATCGGGCTTGCCTGGCTGAATCTCGCGCACGGTTGCGCGAACGTAGGTGCGGGGGTTCTTGCGGAGCGACTCGATGCCATCCGGGGGGATCTCGATGCGGAAACGGGGAATGTAGCCGCTGGCGAAGAACTTCTCGACCTCCTGGGGCCTGGTTTTCTTCTCCGACTTCGTGACGGCGGGGCGCGTGGCGGGCGCGGCGGCGATGGCCGACAGGGCCAGGAGCAGGATGAGACACGTGCGCATGGCGGACGATTGTAGCAAGCGAACGGGAATATCACGAACACGAAATGAGGCAAGCCGAAGGCGCGAACCTGGATCGGGCTGGCCGCCCAACGTTTGGCGCTCGCTGCGGTAGTCTTTCCGGCGGAGATTCTTTATACTTCGGTCAGGAAACACTCAATATGAAAAGACTCACTTCGCGTCGTTCCCTGTTGCGTTCGGCGGCCGGAGCGGCCGCCGCCGCAGTGGTTTTTCCGATGGTCGTGCCTTCCAGCGCGCTGGGGAAGGATGGCGCTGTTGCGCCGAGCAACCGCCTGAACATTGGCGCGATCGGCATCGGCGTGCAGGGCAGCGGCGACCTGGGCGGGCTGGCCGGCGGCAACCAGGTCGTGGGGCTCTGCGATGTCAGCAAGAAGGCCCTGGAGCGCAACAAGGCGCACTTCAAGGATGCGACGACCACGGGCGATTTCCGCGAATTGGTCGCGCGCCCGGATGTCGATGTCTGCCTCGTCGCGGTGCCGGACCACTGGCACGCCATCGTCACCATCGCGGCCATGAAGAACGGCAAGGATGTCTACTGCGAGAAGCCGCTCTCGCTGACCATCAAGGATGGGCGGGCGATGGTCGATACCGCCCGCCGGTATGGCCGGGTGTTCTCCTGCGGCAGCCAGCGCGTCCGCGGCGATTACGGCATGCTGGCCGACTACGTCGCCAGCGGCCCGATCGGCCAGATCAAGGAAATCCACGTGAACTGCGGCGGCCCATCCGGCCCGTGCTATCTGCCGGCCGAGGAAGTGCCCGATTGGCTGGACTGGCAAATGTGGCTCGGCCCCGCGCCGAGCAGCCGTATAACGCCGGGCGAATCGCCAGCTTCACCAACCCTGTCAACGGCAACCAGTGGCGCAATTTCCGCGATTTTTCCGGCGGCGGCATGACCGACTGGGGCGCGCACAATTTCGGCGGCGCACTCTACGGCGCAGCTTGAGGATACCGCGCCGGTCGAGATCGTCCCGCCCGGCCACAACGGCGCGAAATACCTGACCTACACCTACGCCAACGGCATCAAGCTCTATCACGGCGGCGGGAATGGCTCGATCACTTACATCGGCACCGAAGGCACCGCCTCGACCGACACCCGCAACCTCAAATCCGGCCGGCCCAGCCCGCTGCGCCAGTACAGCGACCCCGGCGGAATCTTCGCCGATTTCCTCCACTGCGTCCGCACGCGGAAGAAGCCGTTCCAGGATGTCGAATACGCGCATCGCGTGGCCACCGTCTGCCACCTGGGCAACATCTGCTATTGGCTCAAGCGGCCGCTGAAGTTCGATCCGGTCAAGGAAGTGTTTGTCGGTGACGACGAGGCCTGCCGGTGGCTGGATCGGCGCGGCGCGAGCCGTGGAGAGTGGGATAACGATGCCCTCCGAGCCTGATTACATCGACGGTTCGCTGTACCCGGACGTGGAGCCGCCACAGTCGATTGAGACGCTGCCGGATCGCATCGACTTCCTCGCGCGGCTTTGCTCGGCGTGGGATTTCGGCATTCTGCCGTGGCCTGAGACCATCACAGAAGTCCGACGTGCCGACTGGCGGGAGGCTGTGGATGCGTGCCGGCTGCTGACGTCGGTGGCATACCACCTGCTTAGTTAGGCAATGGCATCGCTTGCCGCCTCTGCCCTACCTCGGGGATGCTTACCCGTATATCCGAGATGATCCGAATCTGGCGCATGTCTGAGTACCGTTGCCCGAGACTGCGCCAAGGGCAGCGAAGAGCTCGTGACTGAGGGCCGCGCACGATGCCACTGACCGAGAAGGAATAGATCCTCCTGTGTGACGAGTCCATCCGCGACGGCGTCTACTACTCCAACTTCTACGGGGGCGTGCTGGTTCCAGCCTCCTGCATCGAAGGCGCGTCAGCACGACTGAATGCACTCAATCAACAGTTGAATTTGCACGGCGAGGCCAAATGGCAGAAGGTCACCGAAAACTATCTTGACAAGTATCGCTTGCTGATGGATGGCTTCTTCGATGAACTGGCGGCCGGTCACGCGAAGGTGCGCATCATGTTCCGCCAGAACGCCCACCAACTGCGGGAGCTCACGTCGATGCAGATGAAGCACGGCTTCTACATCCTGTACTACCAGTTCATCAAACACGGTTTCGGGTTCGCGCACATGCCGGCGCACGCCGAACCGGTGCATCTGCGGCTGTACTTCGACCAGTTTCCCGACACGGGCGAGCAGGTGGCCCGGTTCCGCGGCTATATCCTCGGCCTCAATGCCTCGCGCGAGTTCCGAGCGGTGAACCTGTCCATCCGCCCGCAGGATCTGGCCGAGGTCCGCTCGCACGAGCATGTCCTGCTCCAATGCCTCGATGTAGTGCTCGGCGCGATGGCGTTCCGGCTGAACGATATGCACAAGGCGAAACCGCCGGACAAGAACCGCAGAGGCTCGCGGACAAGAGCGAAGGAGAAGCTCTACAAGCACATTCTGGAGCGCATTCGCCGCCTTCGTCCCCAGTTCAACATCGGCCTCAGCACCGGCGGCGGGCCTGCAGGGAATTGGGAAGACCGCTATCGGCACTGCGCTTTTCTACCGGCCGACAACGAATATGACACGTCACTGACGAAAGGGCGCAGATAAAAAAAGCCCGCCGGCCCTACATGAATACCCTACGCGGAGCGTGGGGCTTCGGGCCAACAGGCTCTGTAGAGTATTGCGTTCGCGTTCCCATTCGTCAAGCGAAATCCAATCCGAAATCCTATCCGCCCTTCCGCGCCACCATCCCCAGCAGCGTCTGCGGGCTCTCGTACAGAATCGCCCGCGCGATGGCGATGGAGTCATTGCGCGTGTACTGGCCCTGGCTGACTTTCTCGGCCAGGACGCGGGCGAGTTGCTTGCGCACGATCATGGCCTTGCCGTAGACCCACTCGACGCAGTAGGCGTCGGAGAAGAAGCCGACCTGCTTGTTGAGCGGCAACATGTCGAGCCGCTCGGCCATCACCTGGCGGATGATGTCGGGGAAGAAGTTGTGCCACCAATAGCCCGCCAGGCTGAAATTGGGCAGCTCGCGGGCCAGCGTGCAGAGCGACTGGTTGGCGTGGCGGCTGGAGACGAAACACTGGAAGCGCAGCCTGGGGTGCCGGCCGATCATCTCGGCGAGCTGGCCGATGGTGTGCTGCGAGAGCCGGCTGGCGGTCTCGAACGGAAGCGGCTCGGCGCCGAGGCTGAACTGGAAGACGATGCGGTCGCCGTGCTTTTCCAGTTCGGCCAGGAATGCCTCGCTGATGTAGCCGGCGTAGATGTCGCGCTCGCGCGGGCCGGCCTCCCTCCGGCGAGCGAGGGCGGCTTCCATCTCGCTGTCGGATGGGACGCGGTAATCGATATCGGTCGAGATGCCGCAGGCGTGGGAGATGAGCTGGTCGTAGGGAAGGACGCTGCAGTAGTGCTTGATGGCCGCGTGAACGTCGGCCACACTACGGATGGTGCGATCGGTCGGCGGCCGCTTGCCGCCGATGGTGACCGGGCTCTCGGGCGGCCGGCCCCAGGTGCGCTCCAGGTCGTAGACGGCCGTGTCGAACTCGCCCCATTGGCAGCGCATGAACATGCCCCACTCGATCGAGTATTGAAGCCGGTCGTCATCCTGCCCTTTGTCCCGCCGGGCATATTCGGCCGCCGTGCGATGGATGTTCAGCCGGTCGAAGATGCCATGATGGAAGGCGCGATCGTCAGCTCGCTCGCGAATCATGTCATCAAGCCGGCGCCAGTTGGCGGCCGTGATCGGCTCGCGCCAGTCGTAGAGATCGGCCAGGATCATCCGCACGCCCCACGAGCCGCTGGTGTTGCGGACATAGGGCAGATACGGCAGCGCCTCCTGGATGCGCGCGTGAGCCTCCTCTCGCGTCGGCCAGCCGGGGAACTGCGTCAGCCTGGCGCCGCTGGGGCAGCCGGCGGCGTAGAGGTCGGTGGCGGTCATGTGGTAGAGGATGATGTCGTGCAGGCCGCGTGCGCCGAGCTTGCCGCCGGCCAGGTGCGTGTGAACGTCGAACATCGGCAGGCGGCACAGCTCGTAGTGAAGCTCCGCTATGAGATTCTCGGTAGTCATGGGATTCGATTCGGCCTCCAGCCAGTGCTCATCGTACGACGATTGCCACGACCGTCCCGTCAGACTGGCCAACCAGCAGCAGCCGGTCGCTCAGCCACGCCAGGGCGCTGACGTCGTGCGGGAGCTGCGAGGTACACTTGATCGCGCCATCTGACTTGAAGAGATCGACGCCGCCGCCCCAGTAGCCGACGGCGATGCTCTCGCCCTGGGCCTGCATGTACTTGGGCAGGCGATTGGGCATGAGGCCCTTGGTCAGTTCCGCCGGCACTTTCGGGGCGGGCGGAGCGGTCATCAGCGGGGCTGGCTGATCCGACGGACGCTGCGCCGACACTTTGCCGGTTTTGTCGATCGTCGTTACAGAACCATCGCTCGTGAGAACACTGATCTCGCCCGACTCGCTGACCTTGATGGAAAGCGGCCGGTCGCCAACGACAGCTCGCCACGCGATCTTCGCCTCGGGGGCGCAGAGCGCGGGTTTGTCTGCTGCTGCTATTGATGCTACGGAAGGCGGGTCGAGGCCCATCAGCGGATCCAGCGCGGCGGCGGCTTCGTAGAGCGTGCCGACGGCTTCGCTCATGCCGGCCGCGTCATAGGCGATCAGCATGACCGATTCGTTGCCATAGGAGACGGCGTCGCGCTGCCACGTGAGCAGTCCGCGGCCGCGGCCGGGGAAGTCGCTCTTGTCGGGCTTATACGGGAGGAAGCGAGCACCAGGGCAAACTTGATGATGGGGTTGTCCTCGGGCGTGCCGATGACGATGGCCGCGCCGGGCATCTCAAATCCAACCTGATTGGGATTGGGCGGCTGTTTGCCATCGAGCCGGCCGGGCTCCAGGCCGCACCACGTGCGCAGCTCTTCGGGCAGCATTTGCCGCGGCTTCACATCGGCGGCATCGACGACGGTGCAGCGCACGTTCCATGGCCGGAGGGTTTCGGTCAGGCGCTGGGCGGCGGCCGCGTTGTACTCGCTCTTGCCTTTGATGATCGTGACATTCTGGTGAAGGCGGAACATGCGGAAGGCGTTGTCGCGGTCGTTGCCGAAGTAGAGGGCGCGCGGCACAGCGCCGGCAATGGCGCCGCAGAACGCCGGCGGCTTGTAGGTGAATGTCGCCTGGCCCTGCATGCGCGACAGCAGCTCGCGCACGATCACCTTCCACTCGCCGGCCGGGTCGTTGACGCCAAGCTGCACGCTGAGCTTCACGTTGCCGCCGTCGGTGGCGCGGAACAGCTCATAGCGCGTGACGCCCAGCGGATCGACCACGCGAATCTGCATCGGTATCGAGCCGCTAATGGTGCATTGGTGCGTATCGACGACGTTCGCCGAAATGGTGAGCTTCACCGGCGACTGCGCCAGCGTGTAATCTCGCGTCAGCAGCGGCGTCTGCACGTCCACGCCGCCGATGGCCTTGTTGGTGCGGGCGAAGACGCGCATCTGCCCCGCGCCGAAGCGGAAGGAAGCCTTGAGCTGGCCGCCCGCTTCCTTGAACTCGCTGGCAAGTGCGCCGTGGATGGCGTCATAGACGTTTCGGCCATCGGCGGCGATGCTCAGCGTCGCCGACGCGGGCTTGATGGAGTTGCGCTTGCCTTCGGCCTCGTTGTACGTGGCGTTGACGGCAAAGAGATATTCCACATCGCCATACGCCTGTCGCTGAGTGCAGATCGAGTCGCTGTCGGCATCCATGGCCGGTTTGATGTTCAGCGCATCGAGCCGGGCCTTGAGCGCCTTGGCGAACGGCGTGGCCGCGTCCATGTAGTATCGGGTGGTGTCGAGCTTGCGGAAGACGGCTTCCTTCTCCTTCTTCGCGGCCGCGTCGCCTTTCTGAGACTCTCTGAAGAGCTGCTGGACCTTCTCGGAAGCGTCCATGGTCAGCGCACATCCCACAGGCGTTGCGCCCTTGATCTTGACCTTGCTGTCGTCGCTGAGCAGAACCGCCCCACCGCCGGCAATCCATGCTTCCAGCGCCGAGACAACCTTCGGATCGAGGTAGTCCACGCCCGCGATAACCAGGGCCTTGTGGTGCGTCGCGACGGTGCCGTCGAGGATGTCTTCCTCAACGACGGGGAACAGCGACACATGAATCATCTTCCCGGCGACGTACGCGAGCTGGCACTTCCACCGCGAGTGCCCGCCGCCTTCGTAGGCGCTCTTGTTGAGGGTGCTGGGATCCTGCATGTCGCGGACCTCGGCAAAGAGCATCTGCGAGACCGAGTGCAGCACGGCGACATCGCCGCGGTCGATCGGCATGGTGTTGAAGATCGTGCCGAGCTGCGCCATGAGCTTGTTGGATTCGACGATTCCCTCGGCCGGCATGACGGTATTGGGCTGCTGGATCTTGAAATCCGGCGGCTTGCACATGCCCTGGAGGTTCATCATGAACGAGAGATACTGCTCCATGCGGAAATTCTCGCCGCTCATGTTGAACCACATGGGCAGATACCAGTTCGGTTTCGCGAGGTCGCGCACCCGGCCGAATTCCATGGTCCACGACGGGTGCCAATAGCCGGGGCCCCAGTCGCTGTAGCCGCCGTGGCCGCTGATCACCGGCAGGCAGCGCACGGCGTTGAAGTAGTAGCCATCGGCATAGGCGGCCACGCCGTAGACGCTCTGCGTGCAGTTGATGAGATCGGGCCTGACCCAGCTCACGCCAAACTGGGCGAATTTCCACGCGGCCTCCATGAAGGCGAATTTCCAGCGGTTCATGTGATACCAGCGGGCGACGGCGATGGGGTCATCGGGCTTCACGTCGCAATACTGGGGAGCATCGACGCCGAAGGCGCTCTTGTAGGAGCGGTCCTGCGCGGGCAGGTTGAAGGCCGCCGTGACGCCGGTCTTGGGATGCTTCATCCAGGAGAGGCCGGGCTCGTCGTAGTAGTGAACACCGATGCAGTTGGGATGGGTGCGATCGGCCAGGGCCTCGCGGACAACGCGGACCTCGCCGCCGATGAGGGCGTAGGGATCGGACCAGTCGCACTCCTGGCGGAGGTCCATCTGGTGGCCGCCGCCCATGGTGCAGCAGCGCATGTAGTCCGCGCCGCCGCGGATCAGGTCGTCGGGGCTGATGCCGCCGTAGGCAGCGTAGATCAAGTTGAAGCCCATGCTCTTCTCGCCGAGCAGGGCCTGCTCCTTCTTCTGGGCGTGCGAGGCCCAGTCGATGAGCTTGAAGGTGCTCTCGCGCACGTGGCTGTAGACCTCGATGGGCGCCTGGGCGGTCGTGCCATCGACGGCAACGGTAATGGAGTAGCTACCGGGGCGCAGGAGCCAGCCGTTGATGCGGAGGTGCTCGGTGATGCGGGCATCCGCGCCATCGACGGCGGCGGCGCTGGCCGGGAACTTGCAGGCGATCCGGCTGCCATCTTCGCCGGCAAGGGTGAGCGTCATCTCCCCCGCCGCCAGCGCCTGCTTGTCGCTGCGCACGATGGCCAGGTCGATCAGTTCATTGGTCTGGTAGGCCACTCGCCCCAGCGGCAGGAGGAGTTTGACATCCGCCGCCTGGGCGATGCCGGCCACCAGAATGCCCATCAACGCGAGCCTTGCGAAGTATTTCATGCGAGATGTATCCTCGTCTGCTATACAGTCGAGGGCAAGGGGCGTGGAAGCGCCGCAACAACCACAAGGGCCGCTCCCGACAGGAGCGGCCCTTGCGCAAGTTTCCTTACTTTTTCACCAGCCTCTTCGAAGGCCGGGGTCATCTGCGATTACTCTCTGCGGCGGCGGCGGGCCAGCAGCCCGATCGCGCCCAGGGCCAGCAGGCCCAGCGTCGAAGGCTCGGGCACCGCAACCGCGCCCAGCGGGCCGCCCACCGACATCTGGCCGGTCTGGAACTTGAACGCCTGGTCGATCATGTAGTAGTCGTCGGCATTCACCACGCCGTCGCCGTTGAAGTCGCCGTTGTAGTACGGGTTGGCCGGGTTGGCCGCGTGGGTCGTGTTGTTGTAGCGATAGCCCATGTCAATCTGGAAGTAGTCCATCGCATCGACCACGCCATCGACATTGGCGTCGCCGTTCCAAGTGTGCTTCACCATGACCGAGTTGGTGGTCAGCGATCCGTCGGCCGTGCTGAACGGGCCGAACGTATCGCGGATTTGCGTGCCCGTGCCGTCGTCGTTGCGGACGGCGGCCAGACCGACATACGGGGCCGCGGTGCTGACGATCTTGCCGCTGCCGATGCGGCTGATGACATCCACCAGGGCCGCCTGGGCATCCGTCCCGTTGGTCTTCTGAACCACCAGATCGTTGTCGTTCAGGTTGAGCTGGCCGTTGCCGCTCAGGCTGTTGACCTTGCTCACGCCGGCGTTGGTGCCGTTGCTGGGGATCACCACCGCGCCGGTGTTGTCGATGCTCAGCGAATCCACGCGCAGGTGGCCCGCCGTGAGCTTGGTGCCCTGCACGTTCACGGCCCACTGAGCGCCGTCCAGACCGCCGGCGACCTGCACCGCACCGGGGTTCGTGCCGGTCGCGGCGCCAGCCTTGACGGTCAGCGTCTGAGCGCCGGCGCCTTGCAGGTTCACGGCGCCGGTGAGGTTAAGGGTCATGTCCTTGTCCACGGTGATGTCGGTGCTGACGGCCAGGTTCAGCGGGGCCGCGATATTGTGGATCATCGGGGTGTTGGGCGTGGTGGCGTCCTGGAGGACGTTGATCGCGGCGTTGCCGGCCAAGGTGTTCAGCGTGATGTTGCCGCCGCCGTCGTTGAGGGTATAGGCGTACTTGGACTGGAAGTGCAGGGTGCCGACCGTCTCGGCGCCGTCCACCGAGACGGTGGTCAGCGAAGCGTTGGCCGGCAGGTTGCGGAAGTAGGCGGTGGCGCCGCGCCGGTGGTGTGTACGGTCCCGGCCCAGTTGCCGGCCGTGTTGCTCCACTTGGCATCGCTGGCGCCGGTCCAGCCGGGCTCGTTCACGCCAACGGTAACCCAGATCTGACTGCCATCGCCGTCGTAGCCGATCAGGCTGGAATTCCCGTTACTCAGCGTGTAGCCGTTAATCGGTGGGCCGTTCACGATGAACCTGGTGAGATCCACGGTGGAACCCGGGGCGTAATCAACCAGCAGGTAATTGCCGAAGGCCAGCGTGCCGCTCAGGCCGATCTGGGCCTTGGTCGTCGGATCGTTGAGAAGGCTCAGCGCACCGGTGTACAGGATGTCGCCATCCTGCGCGGTGGTGGGCGTGGCGGGTGCGTTCTCGATGAACGACAGTGTCGGATACGGCGTCGTGGCCTGGGCATCGAGCGCCAGATCGCTCAGGTGCAGCGTGCCGGTCGTGGTGAGGGTGCCCGGCTTGATCGTGCCGGTGGCCCGCAGGGTGAGCGGATTGTTGACGGTGCCCGTGCCGCAGACGGTGCCCGTGGCCGCGAACACGCCGCCGGCCGGACCGGTCAGTTGCGCCGTCCCGTGCAGCGTCAGGTTGTTCATGGTGACGTTGGGCGATCCGGCCATCGTCAGCGTCTTGGTGTCGCTGATGTCCACGTTGCCGATGTTCGTCGGCTGGGCGGTGTCGAGTTGGAGAGTGCTGTTGTCGGTCACCGCAAACTTGCTGGCAGAGAGGTCGGCCGTCCCTGGGAGGAAGAAGCTCACGTGATCAAAGATCGCCGTGCCAGTCTGCCCGTCGTTGTGCGCCGTGACGCCCAAGCCGAGCAGGAGGCTGCTGTTGAAGCCAGCAATTGTCTGGGAATCAAACTGGGTCCAGCCATCGGGGATGCCATCGTTGTTGAGATCCGGAGATTGATAGGCGATGAACTGGTTGCCGACGCGATCCAGCCTGAGGAATTCGGGGTAACTGAAGCCGCCGCCACCGAGGTTGTAGCCCATACCCGTGTTGTCGGTATAGCGGATCTGGTTCTGGGTGCCGTTGCTCTGGCTGACGCACACAATGTCGGCCGCGGAGGAGCTGCTGGTGGAATTGCGGACCATGATACCGGCTTTGGACCAGCCGTCACCGTTGGTGCTGTTAAATGAGGCTACGCGGACCGAAACGCTGAAATCGCCGGTCTGGGGGACGTAGGCATACAGCAATCCATCGTTGTTACCCCAGATATCGTTGCCGTGGGCGACCACGGTATAGCTGCCACCGCCGTTGTTAGTGAAGGAGCCCGGACTTTCGTTGATGTCCACGGCCGTAATCGGCGCGGCATAGGCCAACTTGAGAGTGCCGCCGGCCAGTTCCCAGGAATTGTTGCCATTGGCGGCCGGCGTGGTGAGCACGTTCGCTCCGGTCTTCTTGTACACCCCGGCGCCGCTGAGGGCGCCGGTATAGGTCCCATCGAACGTCTGATTGAAGATCACGCTGGTGCTGTTGTTGACCTTCGCCGCCATGCTGTTGGAATCGCCCGTGACCGTGCCCGCGGCGACATTCATTAGCCCGCCGCCCGCGCGCGTCCCGGTGAGGATGAGCGCGCCGGGACCCTGCTTGTTCAGGGTCGCGGTGTCGGCGAGCGACAGGTTGCCCGCCGTCATCGTGTTGTTGGCCAGGAGGTTCAGGTTCGCCGTGCCGGTGACGCTGATCCGCGGCACGCCGCTGTTGACGTTCGAAACCTGAGCGTTCAGGGTCAGCGTGGCCGGGTTGGGCGTGCCCGTCATGGTCAGGGGTACATTGACCAACCCGCCGCCGAAGAAGCTCGCGCCGACTCGATGGTCAGAGGCGCAACCGACGCACTTTCCAGCGCCGAGCTGGGAATACGTACCTCACCAGCGCCGATGTTGTAGTCGAGATAGGCGTTTCCGCCACCGCCGTGCTGGTAGAAGCCCATGGAGAGGTCGTGCCATCCGGCGGCAAGGGTGATGGTGCCGTTGCGGTAGGTCGTGCCCTGATCGTAGTCGTTGTTGACGACGCGCTGCCAATTCGTCGCGCCGCTGCCGACGAGGTTCTGGTCGACGTACAGCACGCTGCCGTCATCGGAGCCGGTATAGAAGGTGACGGTGGTGGTCGTGGGAATATAGACAGCGCCATCCCAGCGGGCGGAGGTCTGGGTCTTGAAGCCGGCGCTGTTGAGGGCGATACCGGAGATCAAGCTGGTGTTCTCGGAGTAGCCGTTGCCGTCGACACTGGTGTATTGGATCTGGCTGGCGAAGCCCGTCGCGGCCGGAGTCATGGCGTTATAGGCGGTGTTGTATACATTGTAGTCGGTGCCGTAGCTACCGGTGCCGGCGTTAGTGATATTACTGACGACCTGGGTATAGAAGGTGCCTCTCAGGCCTCCCGGGGCTATCTGACCGTCAAGGGTCGTGAGCACGTTCATGCTCATGTTGGCGGTTGTGCCGGCCTTCACGGTAACCGCGCCGCTGGCCAGGATCGGTGTGTTGACCATCGCCGTGCCGCTGGTCGGCTGGAAGGTCAGGGTGGTGTTCGCGTTGAACTGCCCGGCCGTGACATTGCCGGTGATGCGCAACGGGCCGCCATTGACGGTCAGCGTGCTGGCGCCGCCGTTTATCTGGCCGACGGTGCCGCTGCCGGCGTTCATCGTCGCGTTGCCGGCGAGGTTGACCACGCTGGCACTGAAGGAGGTACTGTTGTTGGTGTTCAGATTGAGGACGGCATTCGCGGCCAGATTGACCGTGCCAATGGCGCCCATGCCTGGGGTGGTCGAGGCGGCGTTATAGCGGGAGATGTTGAGGGTAAAGCTGGTTGCATCGCCGGAGTACAGCGGCAGGACATTCAGAGTGCCCAGAGTGTTGACGACCTGGGCGCCGTTGCTGTCGTTGACGTAGAGGTAGGCGGATTGGCGCCGCCGCCGGTCAGCGCGCCGGGGTTGGCGTTGGTGCCGTCGTGACCCGCGAAGATTTGCAGCGGGCTGGCGCCGATATCGGTGGCATTGGTGAAGCCGGTGGGCAGTGGGGTCGGATGGGCCTTGCCCGCGATCCGAACGGTGCCGCCGACGCCGATGCCGCTGCCGTCGCGGAGAACCATTTCACCGCGGAGGACATCCAGCACGGCGCCGTTGGTCACCTGCCCGAACATCGAGGCTCGCCAGCCCGTGCCCGGCCGACCATAGTAAAGGTTGCGGGTCGTGCCGTCGCTGGTGAGGCTGCCCAAGTCAAACTCGCTGTTCTGCTGCGGGATGGCCGAGTCGCTCAGCAGCGTGAGGTTCATCCGTGTCCGGTGCGTGCGAACCGTATATGGGAAGCTGCCGCCGCCGTTGTCGTCCCATGCGTCGCCGGTTCCGTCATCGCCGTAGAAGCGCAGATCGGCGTTGTCGAGGCTGACTCTGTTCCAGGTGATGGGGAAGGGGTTGTTGCCGCTGCGCCAGGTGTGGATGGCCCAGTCGCGGCTGCCCAAGCCGCCCTTGAGGATCACCTTCTGGTTGATATTGAGGGGCACGTTGTCGCCGGCGGTGCCGCCGTAGAGGCGGAGGCTCCAGGTGCCGGAGGGCTCGATGGTGATGCCGTTGTAGGCATACGCGCCGCTGACGATGTTGGCCCAGTTCCAGGCCACGCCGTTGTTGTTCCACTCGTTGTGCAGGTCGCCGCGGACAACGTCCATGGCCCAGACCTGGGTGTCGCCGGTGATGTCAACTTCGCCGCCCTTGTCGAGGCCCTCGACGTTGCCGTTGTAGTTGATGAAGAGGGTGCCCGGCGGATTGGCGGGATTGACGGTGCTGAAATCGGGCGTTGCAACGTTGAAGCCGACGTCGCGGATCTGAGCGTTGTGCTCAATCCACTGGCCGGTGTTGGCGGCGACGGTGCCGCCGTTGACGTCGATCAGAGTGGGCTGGTTGGAGTAGTAGCGGCGGGTGCCGTTGTCTTCGGTGAGCATGCCGCTGGCGGCGCCGAGGGTGAGGTTGCGGTTGAGGGTGATGCCGCCGCGGCCGAGGCCGTTGCCGAGGGTGTTCTGGTCCTCGTGGCGGTCGCCGTCATAGACCTCGAAGACGTCATCATGGCCGACAGATTCATCCAGGTACTTGATGTTGTCGCAGTCCAGCCGGATGACGAGACCCGGCGTAGTGCGGAGGAAGCCCGTCTGGGTGCCGGAACCGGTCTCGGCGGTGTTGAGCAGCACGCGCTGGCTGCGGCCGCCGTTGCCCCAGTCCGTAAGCTGGACGATGGAGCCGGCCTGGGCATTGATGGTGCCGATGCCGTTGAGCTTGTCTTCGCCGCCGATGAACAGAATGCCGCCGTGGACATTACCGCCGCCGGGAGGCATGAGGTTGACCGTGCCGTTGATGCTCTGGTAGTTGTTGTTCCACGGATGGATGCCAAGGGCGCCACCGGCGAGCACCATGATCGGCGGGCACTGGGCGGGAACCGCTTCGTTGCCCATGGCGAAGTCACTGTCGAGGCGCATTTCGGAGCCGGCCGTGATGTCCCACTCGCTGATGCCGCTGAAGTTGGCCCGCAGGCCGGTCGCCGTACGCGGATCGAGACGCAAGCCGCCGTAGTTCTGCGGGACGCGGGTGAGGTCGGCGTTGTTGCCGCAGTAGCTGATAACCTGGGCGATGGCGGGGTTGGAGCCGGCCGCCGGGAGGATGTTGAGGATCCGGGTGTTGGTGTCGCCATCGCCGTTGTTACCCAAGTACAACTCGTTGTTCAGGATGGTCTGGAAGATGACCGTCGGGAACGGGGTGGCTGGCGGGTTGCTGATGTAAATAGTGCCGCGTTGATACCAGCGGGTATCGCGGTCGCTGCTGACGCCCTTGAACGCGGTGCCGGCGCCGATGGTCACACTGTCGTCGAGATCGGCGCCAGCCCAGAAGAGATCGGACGCCGTGCCGAGATTCTGGACGGTGTTGTTGTTGCCGCTGCCGTTGTCCCACATGCCGACGATGGCGTTCGGTTCGATGGTGACGTTGACGCCGCGGGTAAGGCTCATCATGCCGCCCATTTGGCCACGGATGACGTTGAAGGCCTTGACATAGAAGGTGTCGGAGCCGGCAGTGGCGCCCCAATCCATGTTGATACGGCCGACCGAAGTGCCCGGATCGGTGCCCAAGACCGAAACGAGGTGGCCGCCGCCTGCGCCGTTCGTGGCGCGGTAGTCGATATTGCCGTTGTTGACGGTGATGATATTGTTGGCGGCGGCGGTTGCCTGGAGGGAGGCCTCGGCGCCGTTGTTGATCGTGACCGGGCCGGTGCCGAAGGCGCCGGTGAAATTGCCTTCCAGGTAGCCCGCGTTGACGGTCGTGCCGCCGGTATAGGTGTTGGGCCGGGTGTCGCCCGAGTTACGCCGCAGGTACAAGTTAAGCCAGTTGTTGCTGGTGTTCTTGACGAGGCCGCCATCGCCACTGATCTGGCCGTTGAGGATCCACTGCTGGCCGGGGTTGCCGTTGACGGGGCCAGTTCCGGGCTGGTGGTCGAAGGTCACCTGGCCACCGACAAGGACGATGTCGCTGTCGTAGTTGACCGTGGCGCCGTCGGCGGTGTTCAGGGTCCAGGTGACGCTGCCGTTGGTATCGATCTGCACGCCGTTGTAATTGGAGCCGACCGCCTGATAGTTGATCTCGAGCCTGGCGACGGGCTTGAGCGGCACGACCGCGCCCTGGGTGGTGTCCTGCTGGGCGCTGATGCGGAGGATGCCGCCGGTGTTGAAGTTGGCGTTGGTGAGATCGAGGTTCTGGCCCTGCAGGTCGAGCTTGGCGCCGCTGTTGATGGTAATGGCGGGAGCTGAGGCGCCGGCGCCATTGCCCAGGGCGCCGGCATAGTAGCCGACGGTGCCGGCGTTGATGATGAGTTGGCTGTCGGGCGTCCAATTCGCGGCCGCGGCGTTGAGGGTGAGATAGCCAGCGCCGTTCTTGATGAGGGTCTTGCCGCTGCCGCCGTCATTCAGGCCGGGGCTGGCAATAGTGACCGGGGCGGAGTTGTTGAGGATGCCGCGGGTGGCGGTGGGATCGAAGGCCAGGCCGGCGAAGCTGACGGCGTAGCCGTCGCCCGCGCTGACAGTGAGCGTGCGGCCATGCGACATGGTCAGCAGGCCCAAGGCAAACGTGTTGCCGGTGTTGGCGCCGGTGGCGTGGTCGGCGTTGATGGTGGCGTCGCTCTGGAGGTTGACGGCGTTGCCGTAGGCGATGGTGCCGTTGTTGCCCGCGCCATTGTCGCGCAGGTACATCGTGGACGTGCCGCTGAACGTGATGGCATTGGCGCCGATGACGTTGCCGGCGCCGCTGGCGGCCTGCGGCTGGAAGGCGCCGCCGGAGATGTAGATGCCGCCGGTGAAGGAGTTGCCCGTGTTGGTCAGCTCCACGATGTTCTGGCTGCTGCTCACGGTGGAGTCGATGACGATGCTGACGGGCGTGCTGTCGGCCTTGTTGGCGATCGCGGCGTTGACGTTGGTGTAGAAGTAGCCGGTGCCGGTGGTGTTCTCCCAGAAGTAAAGCTGGTTGGAATAGGCCCCGGCGGTGATGGTGCCGTTGTTGATGTTGAGGTTGGCGGTGCCGGTGTGGAGGATGCCGCCGGTGTCCACGGTCAGGGTCTTGGTGTTGAGGTCGAGCGTGCCCGCGGCGCTCAGATCGACGCGGATCGAGTTGACCGAGCGATTGTCGCCGAGCTGCACGGCGCCGGTCTTGACGTTGGTTCCCGCCCAGGTGGTCTGGTCCGTGCTGGTGTTGTATTCGTTCGCGGGGATGGCGACGACGCCGCGGCCGATGAACGGAACGCTGTAGTCGGTCTCTTCGTATGTGGCGAAATCGTTGCCGTTGACAACGGCCCAGCCGCCCAGGATGTCGCCCCAGATGCCGCTGGCGGGGGTCGGCCCCGGCTCGTAGTAGTCGCCGCCGGCGATCGAGCCGGTGCTGTTGACGAGGATGTGGATTTCGCCGCGATTGGTGGTGGAACTCTCAGTGCGCGTGAAGTTGATCATGCCGCCGGTGTCGCGGACGAGGTTGCTCATGGTGAGCTTGCTGATGCCTCGCGTGCCGGTGCCGGTGACGGTGGCGTCGATGGTGACGCCGCCATGCACGGTGACCGCGCCAATCGTCTCACTGGTAACGGTGGTGGCGCTGCCACTGGGCCCGATGTGGCTCAGCAGGCCGGAGAACATCTTGATCGGCGAAGCATCCGGGAAGCGGTTGACGGATGGGGTGGCCGTCTCCTGGAACACGATGGCGCCATTGCGCGTGCTGGCGCCGCTGGTCGAATCGAGCGTGCCCGCGCCGGTGAGCAGCAATTTGCCGCCGTTGACGGCAACGGCGCCGAGGTTCGTGCTGGCCCCGGTCAACTGCAACGTGCCGGCGCCGGTCTTGGCGAAATTGTAGCCGCCGCCGGCGATGCCCGGCGTGTTGTAGGCCATGTCGCTGATGAGTTCGGCGTTGCCGGTGAGCGTGGTGCCGCCGACGGTCATGCTGCACATCGAGGGATCGAGGCCGGACGGACCGGCAAGCGTGAGCCCGCCCTGCATCCTGACCGTGCCGGTGGTGGTAAGGCTGTTCGAGTCAGTCATGGAGACAACCGAATTGCCGGTGGCGACGATGCTGTTGGTCGTCGTCACGCCGCCGAACGGCACGCGGAACACGGTTCCGCTGGCAAGGGTGCCCGGATCGACCGGGGTTTCCATGCTCGTTGCCCCCCAGACGCGCCCGCTGAGGTCGGTCACGTTGTGGAAGCCGAAGGTGCCGCCGGCGCCGCCGGTGCCGTTGGAGACACGGAACTCGATATTGTGCCAGCCGACGGTGAGGTTGCTGAAGTCAAACGTGTCATTCCAGTCGCCGCCGTAGGCCTTTCCATCCAGCATCATCCAACCGTTGTCGTCGATGTGCCATTCGACTCCGAAGTGGCCGGTGCCGCCGATGTAGACCTGGCCGCTGTACACCCAGGTCTGGTTATTACCCCAGTTGGGCTCGCCGCTGGTATTGGTGTTGGTTGCCTGGCGAACGCTCAGGCGGATGGGGTAGTTCCTCGGGTTCGGGTCGGTCCAGTCGGTGTTGGCGTAGAGGATGCCTTCCTGCAACCCGGCGACGCTGTTGTCGACGGTCTTGCCGGCAAAGGTGAGTATGCCGTTGTTCATGGTGACGGTCTGGCCGCCCAGCGGATCGACGCCGCCCGTGGCAGCCACCACCACCAGGTTCGAAACTCTGGCCCAGGTGGGCGTTGTCGGTGATGTTGACAACGCCGGCCGCCGGCGCGCCCAGATTGCTGACGCTGCCGGTGTTGTGGCTCAGGCGGAGAGTGCCAGCGCTGACATTGACGGTTGCGCCGGGGGCATTCTTGCCGAGCTGCGCGGAGATTTCGCTGGTCTGCCAGCCGGTGGCCTTGTTGACTTGGCCGTTGAACTGCACCGTGCCGTTCTGCACGACGGCCTGCGTCAGGTTGAGGTTGTTGATGGTCTCGGTGTTGCCGCCGAGGTCCCACGTGCCCTTGGTGATGGTCACGTCGGAAGTGTCGGCGATCTGCTCGTTGGCGGTCTGCGTGAGCAAGGCGCCGCTGTTGACGGCGACGCTGTGAACGGCCGTCACGCCCGCGGTCTTGGACAGGCGCAGGGTGCCGGCGCTGACTGTGGTCAGGCCGCTGAATGTGTTGGGCAGGCTGCCGGAGAGGATCGCCGTGCCGGCGTTGACTTTCTGGACGGCCAGCGAACCGGCATCGCCATCCTGAATCTGGCTGAAGATGGCCAGCGAGCCGGGCGCGGCGACGTCAATGATCAGCGTGGAGCCGCTGGCGACATTGCCGGCCTTGAGGATGCTTGAGGAGATGCCGAAGGTATCGGCCAGGGCGCCGGTGTGGGCGATTCGGAGGCTGCCGTCGGCCGTGATCGTCGGGGACACGTTACCGGCGACGGTGCCGCTCTGGATGGCGAAGGTGCCGATCTGCGTGGGATTCCCGGGGTCGTAGGCGACATGGAAAGTGGCGCCGCCGAGCGGGTCGTACTGGCCCGCGACCGCGGTGACGGTCTTGCCCGCGCCCACTTCAACCAGCACGTTGCTCCAGTCGTTGAGGCTGGTGTTGTTGTTGAAGTAGATCGAGCGCGAGGACGAGCCGACGTCGGTGACGGTGTACAGGATGCCGTCGCTATTGGGGTTGGGATCGCCGTCGCTGAGCTGGCCGAGGTAGATGTTGGCATCGCCGCCGAAGTAGACCGTGCCCGGGGTGCCGCTCAGGCTGGTGCCGGCGAGCGACAGGCTGCGGCCGGGCCCGTTCACGTTCAGATAGGTCGCCGCGGTGCAGTGCAGCACGCCCAGGGTGCTGGTCTGACCGTTGTCGGTGGTCGTGAGGTCCACGACCGCCGGCTGGGACTGCGTGCCCGTGTCGACATACAGGTCGTTGGTGCTCTGGAAGCCCAGATTGGCGGCCGACGGAACGATCGGAAGAACGCCCGCGGTGATGCCCGGGCCGGCCCACTGCACCAAGAGGCCGTTGCCGCCGCCACCCTCGTAGTAGCCGACGGTGATGTTAGTCCAGACACCGGCTGTCGCGCTGAAGGTGCCGGTGTGCGTGGTGGCGCCCTGCCAGTTGTTGTTGTAGACCACCTCGTTGCCGTTAATCCATACCATGCTGCCATCGTCGCTGGTGGTGGAGAACGTGTAGGTGCCGGTCTGCGGGAACTTGATCTGGCCGTCAAAGCGGGCCACGATGTTATTGTTGTTGGTGAACGAATTGCCGGTCGCAGCGCTGAACATCTGCCAGTTGTCGTAGGCGCCGTTGTGGCTGAAATCCATCGTGGTGATGCCGCCAAGGATGGGCCCGGCGTAAGCGTAGGCGCCCGCGGTGCCCGTGCCGGTGAGATTGAAACTATTGGAGAAATTGGTCAGCGTGCCGGAGGCGCCGGGAGTGCTGGCGCCGATGATGTTGTTGTCGTCGCCGGCGCCGTAGTTCCAGTACCGGCCTACGACGTTCCTGACGACGGTGGTGTCGACCGAGATGCCGCGGACGGACAGCGCCGTGTTGGCGTTGATCCGCACCGGGCCGGTGCCCAACGGCGCCGTGCCAATGGCTTGCACCACGCCCTCGGTGATGTTGGTGCCGCCCGCATAATTGCTGACGCCCGACAGAATCAGCGTGCCGGGGCCGGTCTTGGTAATGCCGCCGTTGTGAATCGCGGAAGAGATCTCGAGGCCCGCGTTATTGGCGCCCTGGCCCACGTTCACCTCAAGCTGACCGCTGCGGCCTCCCGCCAGGAAAACATCGCTGGTGACGATATACAGATTGCTGGCGGCGATCTTGGCCGCGGGCTCGTTGCCGTTGCCGGGATACCGGATCAAGGAGAACGGCGAGCCGTTGTTGGAATCCTTGGGGGTGACCAGCTCGATGTCGCCGCCGGACAGCGTGCCGCCCGAGATGATGATCGTGGCGACCATCTGCGAGCCGGGGTCGGGATTGACGTAGGTCGTGCCGACCTTGAGCAGGCCGGTAAAGCTCACGTTGCCGCCGCGAGAAGTCCCAGCCACATTGGGGTCGCCGATCACCAGGCTCTCGACCATGTTGTTGCCAACGCCCTTCGGGTCGATCTGGCCCAGGTTGAGGGTGAGGCTCGGCGCGACATTGTAGATGGCCGGGCCGCCCGCCACCGGATCCATGTCGGCGCCGGTGAACGTCAGCGTCTGATTGGCATTGCCATTGTCGTTGGTGACATTGATCGTCCGGCCGCTGCCGGCGTAAAGAACGCCCAGCGACTGCGTATCACCTGTGTTGGCGCTGAGATCCATGATCACCGAGCCGGGGTCGACGTACACGTCGTTGAGATTGCCCGTGTATTTCGTCGCGACAAAGCCCTGATAGCGCAACAGGCTGGCGTTTCCGGGATCCGCGAGGATCGTGTAGTACTGACCGTCGGTGCTGTTGAGATTGGCAAGGGCCGTGGGGGTAAGGCCGGGGTTGATCGCCAAGCCCTTCGAAGCCCCCGACCAGCCCGTGCCGTCCACCGCGCCGGCGCCGCCGCCGCCGTTGAACATGCGGACTTCGATCAGGTGCCAGCCATCGCCGTTGGGGCCCATGCCGAAGTTCGTGGTCCCGCCATTGGGGTTGTTGGCGTTGCTGCCCGTCGTGGTCGGCTGGTTCCAAGTATCGTTTGCCAGGCGCAGGGTGCCGTTGACCCACACGCGCACGCTATCGTCGATATTCTCGCCGATAGCAAATTGCCCATCGGCGTCGTAGTACCAGCCCTTGTAAATCCATGTGTCGTTATCATTCCAAGTATTCGGGGTCGTTGTGCCTTCGGTAGTGGCGTTGGTATTGCCCATCCGGAAGCCCAGCGGATGGCCACCGCCCGTGCCGCCGGTATTGATTACCCCGGGATTGGTGTTCGTTTGGAATTGGTTGGTCGTATCGGGCAGGATGCGCGATTCGACCAGGCCCGGCGCCCAGCCCGGCACCATGTAGCCGACACCCAGCTTGGTGCCCGAGCGCAGGGTCAAAGTGCTCGTGGCAGCACCCAGCGAGTTGTTGCCGTAGATCGACAACTGGCCCGAATTCACCACCGTCCCGCCCTTGTAGTCGCTGCCGACGGCCGGCGACGGGCCATTGCCCAGAACCAGGAGGCCCTGGTCGTCCTTCTCAATGGCGCCGTTAGTGACCGGCGCCGTCAGCATCACCGTCGCACCCGACGGCACGCTGAAGATGCGCGGAGCGGCGGCGTTCAGATTGACCTTGGCGCCGATCGTCGCCGTGGCGCCGGAAGCCAGACTGCTGAAATTCGGATCCACTGTCAGGATCACCTGGCCGTTGCCGGTGGCCGGAACATAGCCGCCGATGGCGCCGCCGGTCATGGTCAGTGAGTTCAGGATCTGCGTGTTGCCGTTGACGTTCAGCAGACCGCCGCTCATCGTGACGGCCGAGTTGCCCGCAGGCAACTGGTTGTCGGCATTGATGTTGACGGTACCGACGCCGTTGATGCGCAGAGTGCCGCCGATCGCCTGGGTATTGGCCGCCTTCGAGAGGTTCAGCGTGGCGCCGTTGACGACGGTGTCGCCGGCGAAATCGTTGGCGGTCGTCGCACCGGCCGCGTCCGACAGAGTCAGCACGCCGCTGCCAGTAAGCGTAATGCCAGCCGGGCCCGTAATGCGGCCATTGATGGTCAAGCCGCCCGCAATGTTGGCGGCGACCGGGCCGTCGATGGTCAGCACCGTGGTGGCCCCGCCCAGGACATCGTTGGAGGCCCCGGTGTGCATCAGCGTGCCGTTGCCCAGGAAGCTCACGCTGTTCAGCATGGCCGGGGCTGTCTGACCGGCCGTGCCGGAGCCGTCGATGCGGAACGTGCCGCCCGAACCGATGTTGAGCACGGCCTGGCCGAGCGGATTGGAGCCGCCGATGGCCGTGCGCACCGTAACCGTCCCGCCGGTGGCGTTGATGATCGCATTATTCAACGCGTTCGGAGTCGCGGCGCTGTTGTTGTCGAACACCATGCCGCCGGTGTCCGTGACGTTGAGGACCAGCGTGTTGACCAGGTCCGACCCGCCGAATACGCGCCCGAGCATCAACGGAGTGTCGCCGCTGATGGTGGTCGGGGAACCGGCGCCGGCCGCGACGAAGTACGTCGCCAGCGACTGCGCTGCAGCCAGGCCCGCCGGCAGATTGCTGGTCACGTTGAGCGTCGCGCCGGCGTCAATGTTGAGTTGGTTGACAGTGCCCAGCAGGGTATTGTCAATGCCGAGTTCGCTGGAGCCGCTCACGTGGACCGTGGTGGCCAGGGTAGTCGAGGCGGCCGGCGTGCCGAATTGCAGATTGCTGATCTGCTGCAGCGCGTTGAGGCCGCCCGTCCCTCCGGTGAAGCCGACCCAGGCCGTGCTTGCACCGGTCACAGCGGCCAGGTTCATCGCCATCGGCGTCGCTGTGTAGGTGCTCGACGTTGTCGTGTCCGTGATGGTCTCGTGGAGATTCGCCCCATCATACCAGACGTGGATGCGGTACGGGTCGATCGTCCGCAGGTTGAACGTGCCAGTGCTCTGGAGCGATGCGTTCGGGTTACCGCCACCGCTCAGGAAGGCGGCCCTCCCGTTGGCATAACCGCCGGGATCGTAGATGCTGATTGCGGCCGCAGCGCTGTTCCCGATGCCTTGATATCCCAAGGCGCCTCCGCCGCCGCCCAGGGCGTTGGTCCCCTGGTTCTGCATGGTCAGGGTGATGCCATCGGCCGGAGCGCCCCCGCCCATGTCATGGGTGTAGGTGAACCACACATCCAGGCTCGAAAGCGGAACCTTCGTATTGTAATACGCGCTGCCGGCTTCGCCATTCACAGCCGTGGTCAGCGTCAAGACGTTACTAGCGATGCTGGCACTGCCGTTGGGGGCGGCGAAGCCGCCAAAGCCCGTTACCACCGAGGTGGCGCCGCCGACGTGCAGCTTGCCGCTGTCCAAGTGGATCAACGGCGTGGTCAGCGCATAGCCTCCCAGAACGCCGAGCGTGCTGTTGCCCTGCACGGTCACGTTCCCGGGGAATGACGCGGCCGCCGCGCCTGTCAGGGCGACCGCGCCGCCGCCGGCCACATTCAGCGAGGTGCCGTTGAGGAGATTGCCGCTGATGGTCAACTGGGGCGCAGGCACCGAGCCGGCGGCAACCTGGATGTTCTGAGCGGCGCTGCCGAGGTCGACATTCGTCGCAATGGTCGCCGCAGTGGCGCCGGGGGCAGCGCCGTTGTACTGGATCTGTGCGCCGCCCGTGAGCTGCACGAGCGAGCCGACGGCGCCGGTGATGCTGCCGCCCGACATCTGCAGGGCGCCCAGGGCCGCGGTGGCATTGGCGCCGAGACTCAGGGAGCCGCCGGCGAACGCCAGGCTGGCGCTCTGCAGCGTGTTGCCATTGCCCAACTGGACAGTGCCGCCGTTGAGAGTGGTGTTATTCAGGACCCACGGCGCCGCCGGCGGGATTGTCTTGCTGTCGAGAATCAGCTTGCCATTGGCGGAGCCCTGGATGGTCAGGTTGCCGGGCGACGAGAACGGGTTGTCAACCAGCAGCTTGAGGTTGCCACCCGCGAGGTTCAGGGTCGCGTCGCCCAACAGCGTAAGCCCGGTAGGTTGCAGCGTGTAGTCGAGGGCGGAGCTGTTGGCGCCGGCCACCGTGAGCATCTTTCCGGACGCGACGGTCAGGGTGGTGTTAAGGGTGAGAATGGCGGGCGAAGTGGGGGAAGCGGTCTTCGGCCCGACGTAGAAGCCGTAGTTGCCGCTCAGATCGGTGCCGGGGTTGGCTGTCACGCCGGCCCAGAGAGCGGAGAAATCGGTGTCGCCACCCTTGTTGTCGCTTCGGAAGCCCAGAATGCCGCCCGACTGCATGATGATGCGATCAACAGGCAGCGAGTAGTTGGTGCCGTCGTAGGCAACATGCACGCCGCCGCCATTGGCGATGGTGATGTTCTTGCCCGCGGCAAGCGTGGGCGGATTCGTCGTGTTGGAGAAGTAGAGGCCGCCCAGGCCCGTTCCGGCGCCGCTGGCCACGACATCGCCCTGAAGGCTGACGACCGCGCCGGCCGCCGCGCCGGACAAGTTGGTGATGCGGTCGGTGCCCGGGGCATTGGGATCCGCGGCGCTGAAGTTCCAGGGATCCGCGTTGACGGTGATGCTGCCGCTGAATTCGCGGTTGCCGCCCGTGCTGCCCAGGTTGCCGCTGTTGAGCACGATGGTACTGGCAACCGGGGCCGCTGTGTTGCTCACCAGCAGGCCGCCGCCGATCCTGACCGTACCGGTGCCGGCGCCGCCGGCATCGCTAAGCGCAACCGCGCCGACGTTCACGTTCAATCCGCCGAGGAAGCCAGTGAAATTATTGGCCAGGTTCAACACGCCGGGACCGATCTTGGTGAGAGCGCCCGGGGCGATTGAAAGCGGCGTATTGACCAGGCCACCCGCGGCGCCGATGGTCAAGGATCGCGATTGCACGTCGATGATGCCGCCACCGTCGCGCACCTCGATGACTCGGGTGCCCATGTTCTGGTCGGACGGCTGCTGGGCGGGCAACACGGGCGGATTCGCGCCGACGAATGGATCCTGAATCTGCAGAGTGGCCGAACTGGTCGTGGTTCCGAGGTAGATTCTGTTGCCCGGATCGCCCAACGCGTTGGTCCCTACCGCGGACAAGACGCCGGCTTCGATGGAAACGCCACCGATGAAGGTGTTGGCCATGGAATTCGGCGGGACATCGCGCGGATCCAGCACCAGCATGCCAGCGCCCTTCTTCACCAAAGCCATCGCGCCGGGATTGGTGCTGCTGACCAGGCCATTGAGCGTGAAGCTGCTGTTGACGACTTCAATCGTACCGCCGTTGAGTATCACGGGGCCCGCGTACGATGCAGCGCTCGTTCCCGCATACCGGAGCGTGGGGTTATTGCCCGTTCCATTGGGCGATAGCGACACCTGGCCTACCGTGCTCAGGAAATCGGTCGTGCTGAACTCCAAGGCCCCATTGGTGATATTGAGATACGAATTGTTGAAGTTGGCGGTGACCTGGTTGCCGAAGATCAGATCGCCCCAGCCCTGCTTAAGCAAACCGCCGGTCACGACGAAGTTGACGGTGCCGCTGCCCGGTATTGTTCCTGTGCCGATGAAGACGCGCGACTTCGCGGTGCCATTTGCCGGGTTCACGCCGCCCACGCTGATGGCGGCAATGTAAGTATAATTGTCAGCATAGTTGGTGCTGAGTTCCAGCGTGGCGCCGCCGGCGACGGCATCCAGAATGCCAATCTTGGTTATACGCGGCGTCTGCCTGGTAATATGGGTCACTATCGCCGAAGTACATGTTACCCAGAACCACGTGGGCGGGGTTACTCAACAGATCCTGGGTGTAGTCCAGCGTGATGTTTGTCTGGCCAACCGTTCCGGTCGTGCCGAACAGCGCGCGCTCATAAGGATACGAGGGAGTCAGGCCGGGGACGTAGCCGGCGGCCCAGTTAGCGGTCGTCGTCCAGTTCGTATCAATACCGGTTCCCGACCAAGTGCCGTCCGCAGCCGGCGCCCGCCCGGCGAAGAGCCCAATCCCGGCCACCGCGGCAGCCAGGATCAACGATCGCTTCGCTTTGCTGATCTTACGGGTCGTTCGACCAACCGTTGAGCTACCACAATTTGTCCGTGACATGCTGACTCTCCTTACTTCTTAATGACACCGAGACTGGAAATGCCAAAAAATGGCGCCGCGCCGCAGCTTAGCTGCGGATCGACACTGACGTGACTTGATCAATTGCCGCTCATCGGCATGCGCAACACCAAAAAACCCGGCACCACCACGCGTTGCCTGTACCCGTGGAGGCTACCGACTCTTGTTCGCAAACGCTGTTGGAGAACTCCTCTGCACCTGCTCCATTTTCCCGACCCGTTGCCCACGGATCAGGAGCCCAAATATATAAGCCTAACTCACCAAATCCTTTACAGGTCGGCGAGTCGCGTCGGTTCCCAGATGCGTTTGACGTGCCTTTGCCCTGAGTCTGCAACGCCCTCAACGGCCGACCGTTTATACTGTAACCTCAGCTTGTCCGATTGCCAAATCAAAATCCCGCTTTTTTTGCGACAATCCCCGAAGCTGTTGTCGAACAAGCCGGAGGGCGACACGGCAATGACACGGCTCAGGTCTGTGAATTTAGGGAGAACGGGGGTTCTGCGATGTATTGGATCTTCGGCTCGGCATTGGGCGCCGATGCGGAATCGCGTTTAGCGTGAGACATATTTCCCATTTTATCCATTATTACAATGCCATCTCATTTTACCCATGTTCACACGCAGATGCGCAAAGAGAGACCCCGATCCGGGATGCCCGGGTCGGGGTCATTGAATAACCGCTGGCAGTAACCTACTTTCCCGCTGACGCAGTATCATCGGCCCGTGAGGCTTAACGGCCGTGTTCGGAATGGGAACGGGTGTGGCCCTCACGGTCTGGCCACCAGCGAAGGCCCGATCGGACGTTTCCGGCCGATCGGGCTGGATTTCGTGATTAGCAGAATTGGGCAGAGGCCCTGGTCGAACATCTTCTTTGGTCGTCATTCGGATTACAGACCGAGATGACGATGATCGATAAAAGTGGCCAAGCCATCGACCATTAGTACCGGTAACCTAAAAGCCTCTCAGCTCGTACAGCTCCGGCCTATCAACCGGGTGGTCTACCCGGGGTCTCTCGCGGGCCAAGCCCGCATGGAATCCTCGTCTTGGCATAGGCTTCACGCTTAGATGCTTTCAGCGTTTATCCGTTCCGGACATAGCTACCCAGCCGTGCCCCTAGCGGGACAACTGGTACACCAGGGGTCCGTCCTTCCCAATCCTCTCGTACTAGGGAAGGGGTGCCTTCAAGATTCCTACGCCCACAGCAGATAGGGACCGACCTGGCTCACGCCGGTCTGAACCCAGCTCACGTACCACTTTAATTGGCGAACAGCCAAACCCTTGGGACCGCCTTCAGCCCCAGGATGTGATGAGCCGACATCGAGGTGCCAAACCGCATCGCCGCTATGGACGCTCGGATGCGATCAGCCTGTTATCCCCGGGGTACCTTTTATCCGTTGAGCTATGGCGCTTCCACACGCGACCACAGGATCACTTAGACCGCCTTTCAGCTCTGCTCGAGCCGTAGCTCTCGCAGTCAGGCAGGCTTATGCCTATGCGCTCGACGACCGATTGCCAACCGGTCTGAGCCTGCCTTTGTACTCCTCCGTTACTCTTTTGGAGGAGACCGCCCCAGTCAAACTGCCCACCTAGCACTGTTCCCCATCCGGATTCACGGACTGGGGTGAGACGACGAATGCAAACAGGGTGGTATTTCACCGTTGGCTCCCCCTCGGCCAGAACCGAGGGATCAACGCCTCCCACCTATCCTACGCAGTTTCCACCCGGCGTCCGTACCAGGTTGCAGTAAAGGTCCACGGGGTCTTTCCGTCTTGCTGCGGGTAGACGGTATCTTCACCGCCACTTCAATTTCACCGAGTCTGCGGTTGAGACAGCGGACAAGTCGTTACGCCGTTCATGCGCGTCAGAACTTACCTGACAAGGAACTTCGCTACCTTAGGACCGTCATAGTTACGGCCGCCGTTTACCGGTGCTTCGGTTGCCAGCTTCGCGAGCGAACCCGCTGACCGACTTCCTTAACATTCCGGCACCGAGCAGGCGTCATTCGGTATACATCCTCTTTCGAGTTAGCACCGAACTGTGTTTTTGATAAACAGTCGCCCGTCCCGATTCCTGCGCCCTCTCCTTGCGGAGTAGGGGCCCCTTCTTGCGAACTTACGGGGCTAGATTGCCTAGTTCCTTAACCGCAGTTCTCTCGAGCGCCTTAGGATACTCTCCTCGCCTACCTGTGTCAGTTTTAGTACGGACGACTACGTTGTAGCCCCTGAGCTTTTCTCGGCCCTTCCTCCACGGACTTCGGCAACAAAGTGGCCTGGTGGTCCGGCCTTGCGGCCGGCACAACCCCCACGTCTGATCGGGGGATCCGCCTTGGAAGGACGTCTTCAGGGGCATCGAACCTTCGCAGCCGGTGCAGGAATATTAACCTGCTGTGCATCGACTACGCCTCTCGGCCTCGTCTTAGCTCCCGACTAACCCTGGGCGGATTTACCTTCCCCAGGAAACCTTAGGCTTTCGGCGCGCAGGATTTTCACCTGCGTTATCGTTACTCATACCGGCATTCTCACCTGCATGCGCTCCAGCTTTCCTTACGGTAAACCTTCGACGCGGCATGCAGCGCTCTTCTACCGATCCGCTTGCGCGGATCCCGTTGCTTCGGTATTCAGCTTATTCCCGATCATCTACGGCGCTACTCTGCTCGACCAGTAAGCTATTACGCACTTTTTAAATGGTGGCTGCTTCTAAGCCAACATCCTGGCTGTCAACCGCAGAATAACTTCCTATCGAACTGAGCTGAATTTGGGGACCTTAGCAGACGGTCTGGGTTCTTTCCCTCTTGACCGCGAAGATTATCCCTCGCGGACTCACTCCCGAGATACTCATGGCGGCATTCGGAGTTTGGTAGGAGCATGTAGCCGGGTAGGCCCATGTCTCCTTTCAGTCGCTCTACCCCCGTCATGGAGTGGCTCGAGGCTGCCCCAAAAGGCATTTCGAAGAGAACCAGATATCTCCCAGTTTGATTAGACTTTCACTCCTCCCCGCAGCTCATGCCAGAACTTTTCAACGTTCACGGCTTCGTGCCTTCTCCCGATTTTACTCGGGATTCACACTGGCCATGGGTAGATCACAAGGTTTCGGGTCGCATGCCTGCAACTGTATCGCCATCTTAAGGCTCGCTTTCACTTCGGCTCCGCGTCTGTAACGCTTAGCCTTGCCGCAAACATGCACTCGCCGGTCCATTATGCAAAAGGTACGCCGTCATCCATTGCCCTTGCGGGCCATAGGACTCCGACCGCTTGTAAGTGTACGGTTTCAGGTACTTTTCACTCAGCTAATAGCTGTGCTTTTCATCGTTCAATCGCCCTACTGGTTCACTATCGGTCATCGAGGAGTATTTAGCCTTGGGCGGTGGGCCGCCCGGCTTCACACGAGGTTCCACGAGTCTCGTGCTACTCTGGTACGCCTCTCATAGGGGGCCTGTCGGTGTCGCGTACGGGACTATCACCCTCTGTGGTGGGCCTTTCCAGACCCTTCTGCTACCGACGGCTTTGTAACCCCTCAAGGCGCCCGCAACCCCGGGACGAATCCCGGTTTGGGCTATTTCCGCTTTCGCTCGCCGCTACTGACGGAATCGATGTCTCTTTCTTTTCCTCCAGGTACTTAGATGTTTCAGTTCCCTGGGTTGGCTCCTCGCCGCCTATACATTCAGCGGCGGGTTCCCGGGCATGACCCCGGGACGGTTTCCCGATTCAGATATCTGCGGATCAACGCCTGTTTGCCGGCTTCCCGCAGCATTTCGCAGGCTACCACGTCTTTCTTCGCCTCTCGATGCCAAGACATCCACCGTACACCCTTAAGTAGCTTGGCCACATTTATCGATCACCGTCTCTTAAGGATCTTCGATTTTCGACTTTGGATTTGTGATTCATCCGCCATCGGCCACCGAACATCCTCCCGGCAGGGCATGCCGGGAACGGCTTCATCGATCCCCGATCTTCAATCCACGACCTTGGCTCTCGCCTCAATCGAAAATCGAAAATCACGAATCGAAACTCAACAATGTGCCTATCGCCAAAAAAGGTGCTCGACTGATGCGATTCCCCGGCCGCCGGTCCTTGCGGATCGGCCTCCGGAAAACCCATCAGGGTCTCTGCCTTATGATTCTGCTATTCACTTGTCAAAGATCACCGCGCCACGGCGGCCTGGGCAAGATGCCCGGACCGCTGGAGCACGTCTCCCGCCCGAGGGCGGGTTAGTCTATAGAAAATAGTCGAAAGCCATCCGCCGGGGTCGCCCCCGGCGTCTTCCCTTGCGGGAACGAGGCCGTGTTTGACTGATACGCGAGCCAGTTCGCACTAGCGCGTGTTCTAAGTTAATCCCTTAGAAAGGAGGTGATCCAGCCGCAGGTTCCCCTACGGCTACCTTGTTACGACTTAGTCCCAGTCACCGAACCTGGCTTAGACACCTCTGAAATGAGGCGGCTTCGGCCATTTCCGGCTCCCATGACTTGACGGGCGGTGTGTACAAGGCTCAGGAACACATTCACCGCGGCGTAGCTGATCCGCGATTACTAGCGATTCCAACTTCACGGAGGCGAGTTGCAGCCTCCGATCTGAACTGGGCGACGTTTTTTGCGTTTTCCACCAGCTTGCACTTTAGGTTCGCTTTGTCCGCCGCATTGTAGCACGTGTGTGGCCCTGGGCATAAAGGCCATGAGGACTTGACGTCATCTCCACCTTCCTCCGGTTTGACACCGGCAGTCCCCTTAGAGTCCCCGGCATAACCCGCTGGTAACTAAGGGCAAAGGTTTCGCTCGTTATGGGACTTAACCCGACATCTCACGACACGAGCTGACGACAGCCATGCAGCACCTGTGCCAGTTGTACCCCGAAGGGCCTACCCTACTTTCATAGGGATAATCCAGGCATGTCAAGCCCAGGTAAGGTTCTGCGCGTTGCTTCGAATTGAACCACATGCTCCACCGCTTGTGTGAGCCCCCGTCAATTCCTTTGAGTTTTAGCCTTGCGACCGTACTTCCCAGGCGGTCCACTTAGCACTTTTGCTTCGACCGTGATTCCGTCAAAAGAACCACAATCTAGTGGACATCGTTTAGGGCCAGGACTACCGGGGTATCTAATCCCGTTTGCTCCCCTGGCTTTCGTGTCTCAGCGTCAGCATGCCCCCAGCGACCTGTTTTCACCATTGGCGTTCCAGACGATATCTACGCATTTCACCGCTCCACCGTCTGTTCCAGTCGCCCCTGAGCAGCTCAAGATCGCCAGTATGCCCAGCCGTTCCACGGTTGAGCCGTGGGATTTCACAAGGCACTTAACGATCCGCCTACACACGCTTTAAGCCCAGTGATTCCGCCTAACGCTTGTGGCCTCTGTCTTACCGCGGCTGCTGGCACAGAGTTAGCCGCCACTTCCTTTGGGATAGATCAGAATTTTCGTATCCCTGACAGGAGTTTACATCCCGAAGGACTTCATCCTCCACGCGGCGTCGCTCCCTCAGGCTTGCGCGCATTGGGGAAGATTCGTTACTGCAGCCCCCCGTAGGAGTCCGGGCAGTGTCTCAGTCCCGATGTGGCCGGCCGACCTCTCAGTCCGGCTACGCGTCGTCGCCTTGGTGAGCCGTTACCTCACCAACTAGCTGATACGATATCGCCCGCTCCCAAAGCGCCTTGCGGCCTTTGAGCACAGCACCATGCGATGCCGTGGTCTTACCGGGTATTACCTGCCCTTTCGGGCAGCTATCCCCGTCTTCGGGGCACGTTAGCGATACATTACTCACCCGTGCGCCACTGGTGTATTGCTACACCCGTGCGACTTGCATGTCTTAACCACGCCGCCAGCGTTCAGGCTGAGCCAGGATCAAACTCTTCAATTGAATTTCGTGATTCCCACCGGATCCTCATGCCTGGCGTTACACCAAGACTGACAGTTTCACCGGGGGTTTGATCTCGAAACGAGTCTGTCCCTAGTTCCGAAACCACGACATTCGACGCGGCTCGCGAGCGAGCCGGTTAAACAGGCGCAGCCTCGGGCAAGGCTCAAACACCTTCTGGCTTCTTACTCAAATAAAATGATCAAGGATCACTTTCTTGCGTGTTCACCACAAGGATGTTTGAGATTCAGGCGGGCCGGCAAAGAGAAGGTAAAACCTCCGCCTCGTCAGCCCAGGATCTAACGCACATCCTCGCGGCTTTTCGACTATTCACTTGTCAAAGATCATCGTCTCGGCGGCTTCACCGCCTCGTTTCCCTCAATCGTTGTCCGACTGGGGAGGCGGGATATTAGCGTCGTTTCCGCTGCTGTCAACAGGTGGTTTTGAAAAAACCGACTGATGAATTGCTTCAGCAATTTCCGGCAGCGATCCGATTGGCCGCAGTTCAATTCACCGCGGCAAACCGCTGCAGGTGATAGGTCCAACCGAGAGGATCAATTATGGCAACCATCAACTGCATTGTCAAGAGTCCGGGAGTTTTCCTGAGGATTTGGGGTCTGAGCGCGCATTTCTGGCACTTTTGGTACAAGAGAGGGTGATGGGGGTAATTTCACGGAGGATTGCATGCGATTTGAGAACGACGAGGAACGTCTGGTGGCCGAACAGGCCTTGCTGAACTATCGCGAACTGAAACAGGTGATGCGGAATGCTCCGCATGGCCGGGGGATGGCGGTGCTGGAGCAGGCCGTGCGAGAGAAAGGGTTCGAGCAAATGCGGAAAACGCTCAGCCTGCTGGTCAGCGCCCACGATGAGCGCAAAAAAGGGGTAAACAGCCGGCCGTGTTCCTGTGGGGCCAAGGCCTACTTTAAGGGCCTGTCGAAGAAGACGCTGCTGACCGTGGTGGGCGAGTTCGAGGTGAGCCGGCGGTACTACGCCTGCGGCAAGTGCCACGAGAATGTCCTGCCGTTCGATCAGTGGTCGGGTTTGGTCGGCAGCGGGATGGCGACGCCGGCGGCCCGGCGGATGCTGGCGTTGGCGGGAATGAGTTGGTCGTTTGACACCGCCGCCGAGCGTCTGGAAGAGCTGTGCTTGCTGAAGGTCAGCAACGACACCATCCGGCGGGTCAGCGAGGAGGAGGGCCAAGCGGCGCAGCGGTGGATCGCCCAGTCCGATTGCCCGGCCGAGTTGTTCCAGCAGGCCTGTGGCGATCAGGAGTTCTACACCGACGGGGTGACCGTCAACACCACCGAAGGATGGCGTGATCTTCGGCTGAACGTGGTGGGCAAGCGGGAGGCCGGCTTGCCGGCGACGCCCGAGCAATGGAAGGATCGGGTGCTGCCCGAGCCGAGCGTGCGGATCGCCTGGGCGTCGATGGCGGCGTGCGAGCAGCAGGGCCAGGCGTGGAAACGCATGAGCCGCAAGCTGGGGGTGATCGACGATGAAAACTTGAGCGTGCTGGCCGACGGAGCGAAGTGGATCTGGGATCAGGCCGGGCATTGCTGGAAGAAAGCCCAGTGGGTGCTGGACGTGTTCCACGTGAGCCAGCACATCCACGGCTGCGGCAAAGCGTTGTTCGGAGAGAAGAGCCCGCAGGCCCGGCCCTGGTCGCAGGCCCAACTGCAAAGCTTGATCGAGCTGGGGCCGGTGCAATACGTCAAAAGCCTCAGGGATCTCAGAGCCCTGCATACGGCGGAGGAGAAGGTCAAAGCCATCGACTCGCTGCTGGGCTATCTGGAGCCGAACCTGGATAGCCTCTGGTATCGCCAGCGTCTGGCCGATGGCCGCCCGATCGGCTCGGGGCTGATCGAAGGCGCCAACAAGACGATCGTCAGCAACCGCCTGAAACTCAACAGCGCCCGCTGGACCCCGAGGCATGCCGAAGCGATGGCGGCGCTACGATGCCTGGACTACAGCGGGCTATGGTCCGACTTCTGGGCTGATCAGGCAGCCTAAAGTGCCGGAAACGTGAGTTAGACCCGAGGATTTGGTTAAGGCTTCCGGGGTCGCAAGCCAAGCTATCCACAACGGGTTGGATAACGACGAGCCGCTAACCCCTACAAATGGAATCACCTGAGTCGCCAGAAAAAGTGAATTACTGTCGAGTCCGACTGCGGCTGGTGCCTCGATGGACGCCCTTTCGGCGAGCCTTGGGCCGCGATGGCTCTTGGGCCTCCGCATCGACGGACGCCTCGGTCTGTCCCGGCTTGGCCGCTTCCTTCTGGATGTGCGGCCGGATAACCAGGCGGATCGGCACCTCGGGATACGGCAGCAGATCGCGCAGGCGGTTGATCATGAATCGCTGATAAGGCTCGTCGAGATACGCCGGGTTATTCACCACCAGGACAATGGTCGGCGGCGAGGTCTCGATCTGCGTGGCATAGTAGATTCGCGGGCGCCGGCCGGAATGCGTGCTCGGAGTCCGCTCTTCGAGGACCGTTCGAATGGCATGGTTAAGCCGCCCCGTCGTGATCCGCTGCCGCGATTGCTTCACCAGGTGCTGCGCGACATCCATCACGCCCTGGACGTTCCTGCCATCCTTGGCAGTCGTAAAAGCAACGGGGGCATAGTCCAGGTTGGGCATTTCGGCATTCAGATACTCCTCGTAGCGGCTCATCAGGTCGCTGTCGCTGGTGGCGCATCTTCTTTTTTGCCCCTGGTTTCTGTGCCTCCGCCTCATCCTTGCGGATGATGTCGCGAGCGAGGTCCCACTTGTTGATCACAATCACGACCGGCTTGTGCTGCTCGAGGATGTACTGCGCCAGTTTCTTGTCGGGCTCGCTGACAGGCTCGGTGGCGTCGATCAGCAGCAGCACGACATCCGCCCGGCGAATGGACCGCTGGGCGCGGTGGAAGCTGTAGAATTCGAGGTCGTTGGTGACCATGTGGCGCTTTTTGCGGACTCCGGCCGTGTCAATCACCACCAGCGTCTGCCCGTCTTTCTCGATGCGGACATCGATGCTGTCGCGAGTGGTCCCTGGCACCTCGGAGACGATGACGCGCTGCGGGTTGCCTTCGTATATCTGGGCGATGGAGTTGACGAGCGTGCTCTTGCCGGAGTTGCGCTTGCCGACAATGGCGATGAGCATTTCCGGTTCGGTCAGTTCCGTGGGCGCACTGGACAGATCGATCTTTTCCTTGATCGCGGCAACCAGCTCGTCGAGATTCCGCTCATTCAAGGCTGAGACGCCAACCGGCGTGCCAAGGCCCAGGCGGGCGAAATCGCCGAGCATGGGGTCGGTGGCGCTCGCCATCGTCCTTGTTGGCCACCAGAAGCGTCGGGATGCCCTGGCGGCGGAGAAGAGCGGCGATCTCCTGGTCGGCGGAAGTCAAGCCTCCATGAGCATCGACAATGAATAGGACAAGATCGGCGCGGCTCATGGCAATCTCGATCTGCTGGCGGATGTGGTCGGTAAGCTGATCGGGATCGACAAATCCGTAGCCGCCGGTGTCAACGAGCTCGACGTAATGCCCGTCGATGACCAGCGGCGCGGAGACCCGGTCGCGCGTGACGCCGGGCGTATCCTCGACGATGGAGATGCGCTTGCCGACGAGAGCGTTCAGCAGACTACTCTTGCCGACGTTGGGCCGGCCGACGATTGCGATGGCGGGAGTTGAGCTCATGGGCGAGCGATTGTAGCCGCGGAGAGGGGGCGGAGAGGGTTCAAATCTCGGATTTCAAATGTCAGAGTTCAAATCTCAAATTTCGGATTACAGATTCATTCGGGATCTTTTTCCTGGATGATCTTCATGCCGGGGATCGATTCGTCGAAGTCGCCCGAAAAGTAGTCGATGTCGATCGGGGCCTTGGGATTGTCGCGTCGGCGGACCGAAGGCCATTGGTAGACAAGGGTCTTTTCGGCGTTGCCTTCCAGAACATTGATCTTGACCGTCTGGATGTCGTGCTCGCGCTGGTTGGCGTTGCACGTCAGTTCGATGTTCTTCATGCGGAACGGCGCAAGGTTCTTCACGGTGATGAAAACCCGGCCATCGTCGTTAACCTTGTGGTCGAACTTGAGCGATTCCTCGGCCTTCCACGTGCGGTTGGTGGCGGGGCCCAGGTTCTGGCGCTGCCGATGGCGGGCCCCGTGGCGGGGATTCCAGTCGCGAGAGCGGGCTGAGTGGCCCGGGGCTTTCGCGTCTGCCGGGAAGGCTGCACAGGCATGGTTTGAGGCGGGGGCGCCAGCGATGGTTCGCGGCCGGATTCCTGGTTTGCCACGTTCTGCTGGCGCTGGGGCTGCACCTTCTTATTGTCGAACACGCCGACGGCAAAGAGGACAACGATGATGGCAAAGATGGCTCCGACAACCACGAGCCAGATGTAAGGGGTGTTGTTAGGCGACGGCGTGTATCGCGAAACGCCGCGATGGCCGCCCTGCGAGGATGACCTGCTCTGGGACGCCGAGGCCAGTTCATCGAGGGGATCGGACATGGCAGAGACCTCTTGACGAAAGCCTACGGCTGCAGTGCGCGGAAGGCGGCGGCGGTGCGGCTCCGGCCGGCCCAGTTGACGCGCCTGTCAGATCGCCCTGGACGTAAGTCTCTTCCGGCAGGTAGCGATCGCCGTTCTTGAATTGCAGGAAACGCCCTTGCAGATGAATCGCCAGTTGCTGCTCGTGCAGCGTGAAACTGGCCTGCATGCGGTAGGGCTGAAGCTCGTAAACCTTGCCTTCGAGATAGATCCCATCGGGCCGGTCGCGGTATCGCGCCGTGGCCTGGTCGATGACCGCCTGGTTGCTGCCCGGGAGCAGTTCCAGGCGCAGATAGTAGCGGTTTCCGCGGTAGTTGCTGTCGAGGGCGGCGCCGACGGGGTCGTCGCTGAACAGCAGCAATTGCAGCCGGGGCTCGACCTGTTCCACCTGCACGCGGGCCGCCGGGAAAGAGTATTCACGCCCGGCGATAACCAGAGCAGATGTGCTCGGCCGGCTGGTGGCTCGAGTGGTGGGCGCGTCCGGAGCGTCGCCCGCCTGCGGACCGCCGGGCTTGCCAGGCTTGCCCTGGTCGCAGCCCAGCAGCAAGCTGGCAACAGCGAAGCACGCGAAGATGCGCAGCAACGGGGCCATGACGAGAAACCAGGAAGAGTGTACCATAAAATTCGCGGAAAGCGACGAAAAGATGGCGGCACTCGAGTCTGAAAAGAATCGCCCCGGTGAAAGATCGCCTCGCGCGGTCGGTTTTTGCTCCAGCCCAAGGTTCGTGGAGCACCAGACGGGGCCCGCGCATCCTGAGCGCCCAGACCGCATCCGGGCGATCTACGCGGCCCTTTGGCGGGCAGGGATGATCGATCGTTATCCGTTCGACGATCAGCCCCTGGAGTTTGGGCCGGAACGGCCCAGCGCGCAGGGGAAGCTGCTGGAACTGGCGTTCGGACCGGCCGATGAGCAGTGGCTGGAGACCTGTCATCCGGTGCGCCATGTCCGCAAGATCAAGCGCATCTGCGAGATGGGCGGCGGAATGCTGGACCAGGGCGATACGCCCGTGGGACCCCAGAGCTACGAGATCGCCCTGCTTGCTCTTGGCGCGGTGCTTCGCTGCTGCGACGCGGCCATGTCCGGTGAGGCGCTGCGCAGTTTCGCGTCGATCCGCCCTCCCGGCCATCACGCCGAGCCCGAACGGGCCATGGGCTTCTGCCTCTTCTCCAACGTGGCGATTGCGGCCAGGTATCTGCAGAAGAAGCATGGGGTACAGCGCGTCGGAATCGTGGACTTTGACGTACACCACGGCAATGGCACGCAGGCGTGTTTCAAGGACGACCCGAGCGTCTACTTCGTGAGTCTTCACCAGCATCCGGCCACGTGCTATCCCGGCAGCGGATATGACTGGGAACGAGGGACGGGCAAAGGCGAGGGCTTTACGCTGAACGTGCCGTTTGAGCCAGGCGCAACCGATGGCGATTACGTCAAAGCAATGCGCGAGCGGGTGGCGCCGGAGCTAGACACGTTCCGGCCGGAAGTGCTGTTGGTTTCGGCCGGGTTCGATGCGCACACGGAGGACCCGCTGGCATCGATCGATCTGACGGATGAAGGCTTTGAGCGCATCACGCGCGAGATTGTTGGGATCGCGGATCGCCACTCGGGCGGGCGGGTCATCAGCGTCCTGGAGGGCGGGTACAACCTGGAGGCGCTGGGAAGGAGCGTGGTGAGGCATCTGGCGGCGATGGCGTGAGGCGTCAGTCGGTCAGCCTTGACCGCGGCGATCGAGTTCGGCAAAGAGATCCTTGAGCGGCAACGCGAACCCGGGCAGCACATCGCCGCCGGAAAGCGTGTCGGCTTCGGACAGGATTACGGGATCGGTCGCCGTCGTATAGACGGCCACCGTGCGCGGATCGGGATCGATGATCCAGACGAGCCGCACCCCTGTCGCGAAATACTCCCCGACTTTGCGAGTCATCTCTCGCGCCGTGTTGCTGTCGCTGAGCACCTCCACCGCCAGATCGGGAACGATCTGTGGCACAGGCGCCGCCGGCACCTTGCCGCCAGGCAGGGCCGCCCAGCGAATGAAGGCGACATCGGGGATACGGATCAGACCCTGGAGAAGACGCATCATGCCGGCCTCGCCAGTCACCAGGCCGAGATTCCGCGGGCGGACGAAATGTGTTCAGGATGGTCAGAAGCAGACCCGCCAGCAATGATGCCCGATATCCCATGCCCTTCTCCACCAGCACCCCATCCACCAGTTCGCAGAGGCGGTTCGCGTGCGCGTCCATCCAGACCACATCCTCTTCGGTCGCGGTCCCCGGCAGCGGCCGCATGATAATCCGAAACGGCGGTATATCCCCCAAGTCGTGAAGAACGTCCGCCAGCGTGCGCACGGCCGAGGATTGTGAGTCGGACGATGATTCAGCGACCAGGGTCGTCATGTTCCGCCTTAAGTACCTGCATGCATTATACAGTCGCGACCGGAAGATGCCCACCTGTTTCCTGGCGTGAACGACGAGTCTCGGCATTCAACGCTTCCTCTTGCTGGCGTGCCGATGCACGAACGCTTCCTTCATGCGATCCCAGTCGGCGTCCGCGATCCGCAATCTGCAAACCGCAATTCGCAATCCCGCTCACCGCCAGTGAGGGCACTGGCGGCACTACGGGTGAACTTTTTGTCGCGCTTTATAACGTATTGCTCGGTCTCCGGCGGTACAATAACGTCGTGGACTTCTTCAAAACCATCGGCGGAAAGATCGCCGGCGGCATCGCAGCGCTGGCCGTGATCGTCGGCGCCATCTCGTGGTGGCAGATGGACGTGGCGACGCGCCACGCGATCATGGGCGGCACCGGCAAAATCATGGCGTGGCTGGGCATCGTCGCCCTGCTGCCGTGGGCAACGTTTTTCATCATCGGGGCGGTGGCGAAGCTTGAAAGCAACCTGGCCGGCGCCGGCCTGGTGGCGGCGTATGCGATCGGAGAGACCGTGCTGCTGCTGTGGCTGTTTGGCTGGAGCGGATGGGGGCCGGCCGGTTGGACTTTTGTCGGGGTCGGCGGGTTGTTGGCTGCTGTATATAATGTATTTGTCTGCGACTGGCTTGCGGAGAGACTTTTTTAACCGGAAAGGGAACGAGGACGCCTGCCGTGGCGGGCAACCGCCGTGGCCGGCGATCCATCGTTAACGACATGCCTGCTGCAAACCAACGAGTCAGCGAGTACCTGCTGGAGGAAAAGATCGGCAGCGGGGCGTTCGGCGAGGTCTGGCGGGCGCGCCACCACGTCTGGGCGGACCAGCTTGTCGCCATCAAGATCCCCACGGATGCGCAGTACATCCGCAATCTCCAGCGCGAGGGCCTGGCCATCCACGGCCTGGAGCACCCCAACATCGTGCGCGCCATCGGCATCGACCCTTACGCCGATCCCCCTACCTGGTCATGGAGTACGTGCCGGGAACAAACCTGCGGACCTACATCCAGAACCGCTCGCTCACCCCTGACGACGCCGTTGCCGTCATGCGGCAACTGCTCTCCGCCCTTTCGCATGCCCACAGCCATCATGTGGTGCATCGCGACATCAAGCCCGAGAATATTCTCATTCACGAGCGCGTGAAGAAAGAAGGTTTCGGCGCGGCAGGCGCTGTGAAGGTGACCGATTTCGGCCTGGGCAAGGCCGCGGCCAATTCGCACGCCGAGATCATGATGTCCACGTCGCTGGAAGCGCCCGAGGCCAAGAAGATCGCCGGCACGCTCGACTACATGGCGCCCGAGGCCCGCGGCGGCGCGGACCTGGACGGCCGGGCCGACCTCTATGCCTGCGGAGTCGTTCTCTACGAGATGCTGACCGGGGAAAAACCGGCCGGGACGGAAGTCCCCAGCGATCTCAACCCCAAGAGCCCCAGACACCTGGACGATGTCTTCCGGCGGTCCTACGCGCGGTTGGAGAAGCGATTTGCCTCCGCCGACGAGTTTCTCGAAGCGCTGGATTCACCTATCACTCTGGTGCCCGCCGAGCCCCCACCGCTGCCGACGCAACCATCGGGGCGAACCTGCCCGAACTGCCAGCGGCCGGTGGCGCCCAATGACCAGTTCTGCCTGCACTGCGGCGTGCAACTCGTGGAATGGGTACTCCGATGTCCGCAGTGCGGCTCGTATCCGGATCCCAACGACCGGTTCTGCATGTTTTGCGGCGTGGCTCTGGGGCCACGCGGAGTGGCATAGACCATGGCGGTGGCCGATCCGATCCTCTTCACCCTCGTCTTCTTCGCGGTGATCGCGATCACCACGCTGGTCTTCGGCGTGTGGATGTTCGTGATGGTGATCCGGGCGATTGGCCGGGGGATTGCCGCGATCTTTCGGCCAAACGTGCCGGTGACAACCCTGCGGAAGAACGATGAGCGATGCCCGCGGGAGGGCTGCCGCGCGATCAACCCGCCATCGGCGCGGTTCTGCCGGCGCTGCGGGCAGGAACTGCTGCGCGGCCCGGGAAGATGGTACTGATCACTGCCCAATTGGCACAGTCGGCATAACGCTGGCACACCGTGGCACGTGCGGCCCCCGCCGTGCTGCGACGGCCGCGGCTGGGGCGGCACGCTCCACAAACCTTTGCGGCCACCATGGGGACGCACAACCCATCTTGCCCAAGCCGCAGGGACACGGCCGAGATTATCGGAGGCACGCACCTTGCACGCAATCGCCGCAGTTCGGGCACGAGGTGTCAATGCATCCACTGGATCGCAAGCTCGGTTATTTCCGTCACAACCGCTTTGTGCTGTTCTACTATGAACCGCGCAGGAACAGGAAGTCATCTGGAATGACGGACAGTCGTACGGCTTCGCGTGCGGAGGGTGGATGACATTCATGGACGATGTCGCGCCGCAGGCCCAGCAACAGGGCCTGAACCTGGGCAGCGACACAATACCTGCCCAGCACGCCCTCATAGTCGATCGCGAGCAGGGCCGCTCGTGGTTCGCGGACCTGTCGGCGGCCGAGGCGCTGGTGAGCAACCAGCACCGGCAACTGCTGCATTCGTAACACAATCGCGTGCGTTTTCTGAAGTGGAAGCATCAGCGCCCGCCCGGCATGAGCGGGCGCTGACGCTTCCGCTTCAGACGGCCGGATTGTATGCTGATCGCCAGATTGAGGCGCGATATGGGCGACAGCAAGACATCGGCAGCATCGTGCTCGGGAATGGCCGCGGGCAAATCGTTTCTACACATCGTGCGCACCGGGCCAACGGAGATGGTCTGCCCCAACTTCTACGTCCTGAACCACGCGACGGGGTGCCGTTTCACGCCGCAATGCTCGTACTGCTACTTGCGCGATCAAACGCAGTATCCGCCGGGAATGCACGTGCAGCGCAACCTGGACCTGATGCTCGATGAGGTGCGCGAATGGATCGCTCGCGATGCCCTGGAGTCATACGTCCTCAATGCCGGGAATCTGTCCGACAGCCTGTGTTTTGAGGAGGCCCGGCCGCTCATGGCGAAGCTCGTCGATGTCTTCCGCGAGGACGCCGAGAATCGCGGCCGGCCACACACGCTGCTGCTGGTCACCAAGGGCGGCGTGAAGCACTGCGCCGAGCTGCTGGCGATCCGGCCAAGCCGCAACGTGATCGTGTCGTTCTCTATCAACTGCCCGGAAGCCGCGGCCAAGTATGAGCGCGGCGCGGCCAAGTCGGAGGATCGACTCGCCGCCGCCGCCGCGCTGCGACAGAAAGGCTGGCGCGTGCGCATCCGCATCGATCCGCTGATCCGCGGCTATGACTACTCGTGGCTGATTCAGGCCGTGCGCGATCTTCGGCCGGAGCGCGTAACGCTGGGCTGCCTGCGGGCTGATGGCCGGCTGAAGGATTACGTCGCCGAGGGCACGCTCGAAGGGCTGCTCGCGCCGATAGCCGGGACGGACGGCTGGTACTATCCGGTCGCGCATCGGCTGGCGCTGTATCGGCCAGCCGTGGCGGCGCTGAAGGATGTGTGCTCCATCGGGCTATGCGAGGAAGGGCCGGCCGTGTGGGATGAACTGGGGCTGGACACCGAGGGGCGGTCGTGCAACTGCAACCACGTTTAACCGGCTCGCTTGCGAGCCGCTCAGGTTGCGGCGTATCGCGGCGGATACGTGGTGAAGCCCGCACTCCGAACGCCTAATCCCCGTGCTCCTTTCGCAGGCGCGGGCTGACGCGCAGCATGAGCTGCACGCGCTCGATCTCATTGAGCCAGTCCTGCATCGTGGCCGCCAGCTCCTGCGAATCGGGCACGAGCAGCCCCGTCGGGCAGGATGCGCCAAACTGCCGATGCGCCATGGCGCGGTAGCGCGTAAGCGTGCGGTCGCCGGCCAGCGCGCAAAACTCGAAGTCCTCCGATAGCAGCAGCAGCACCGGCACCCGGTCGCCGCCGTTGATGCGCAGTGGTTCGACGAGATCGCGGTGCTGATCGCGATCAAGTATGCGAAGATGCAGCCGCGTCGGATTGGCCTCGGCCAGGCGCACGATCAACGGCACCTGCTGGACGCAGTCGCCGCACCAGATTCCGCTGATCGTCAGCAGATTCATCTCGCGGGTGAAGCCCTCCAGCAGCCGGCTCTGCGCGGGCGTTGGCGTCGCAAGGTCGTACACCTGTTGCCAGCGCCGCTGCTGCTCGGGCGTGCCGGTGACAACGTAACGGGCGTAGGGGAGGGCATGGTCGAATTTCGTCCGATAGTAGTCTGCGTTGAACATGGTGGGCATTGTAGCGGTCAGCGTTGTCAGTTGTCAGTGGCCCGTTGCCCGTGGATGGGTCAATGGTCCCGTCGTCAGTTGCGGCAGCCTGCCGAGTCCAGAGGATCCAGCGCGCAGGCCTGTCTACTGACCAACGGACGACGGACCCGACCACTGACAACGGACAACGGACCACTGACACCGCAGCGCAGGCGCTGACGCTTCCGCTTCAAACAGACCGTCGATATGCTCAACCGCACCATGAAAGCGTGCCCGTTCCTCATCGTGGGTATCGTGCTCATAATCGTGCTGAGGGCCGAGTCGGCCGAAACCAGGCCCACCACCCGTCCGGGCGATGGGCTGTTGGCCAACTATTTCAGGCAGCAGGTCGAGGAGATCTCGCGCCACAGCCTCGCGAATGTGAAGACGCTGGAGGACTGGACGAGTCATCGCGAGGAATATCGCCGCCAGCTTGCCGAGATGCTGGGCCTCTGGCCGATGCCGCCAAAGACCGATCTCAAGGCCACGATCACCGGCACCGTCGATCACCCGCAGTTCACCGTCGAGAAGCTCTATTTCCAGTCGATGCCGCGGCTGTATGTCACCGCCAACCTCTACATCCCCAAGGGCCTGACCCAGCCCGCACCCGCGATCTACTACGTCTGCGGCCACGGCAACAACAAGAAGGATGGCGTGAGCTTCGGCTCCAAGACCTTCTATCAGCACCACGGCGCGTGGTTCGCCCGCAACGGCTACGTGTGCCTGATCGTCAACACGCTGCAACTCGGCGAGATCGAGGGCATCCATCACGGCACCTATCGCGAGAACATGTGGTGGTGGCATTCGCGTGGCTACACGCCCGCGGGCGTCGAGGCGTGGAACGGCATTCGCGCGCTGGATTACCTGACATCGCGCAAGGAGGTCGAACGCCAGCCGCATCGGCATGAGCGGCCGATCCGGCGGAGGCGCGTATTCGTGGTGGGTCTCGGCGCTGGACGATCGCGTGAAGGTGGCCGTGCCCGTCGCGGGAATCACCGACCTGCAGAACCACATCGTCGACGGCTGTATCGCCGGCCACTGCGACTGCATGTACATGATCAACAGGTACCGCTGGGATTTCGCGCAGGTTGCGGCAATGCTCGCGCCGCGGCCGCTGCTGCTGTCCAACTCGGACAAGGACACCATCTTCCCGCTCGACGGCGTCCTGCGAGTGCATAGCAAGGTGCGCGACATCTACCGGCTCTACAAGGCCGAGGACAAGCTGGGCCTGCTCATCACCGAAGGCCCGCACAAGGACACGCAGGAGCTTCAGGTGCCGGCCATGCGCTGGTTCAACCGGTTTCTGAAGAACGAGGATAAGCCCGTGGATACCGTCGCGACCAAGCTCTTCGAGCCCGAGCAGCTTCGAGTCTTCGCGAAGCTCCCCGAGGACCAGATCAACACGAAGATCCACGAGACGTTTGTGCCGATGGCGTCAGCGACATTGCCCGCGAATGCGCGGCAGTGGAATGAGATGCGCCAGGGATGGATGAAGGCGCTGCGGGAGAAGTGTTTCGCCGGCTGGCCGGCGCAGGGAACGCCGCCGGAGATGCGGCAGGTTTTCTCGGCCGAGCAGCGATCCATCACACTCCGCGCTTATGACTTCCTGAGCCAGAGTGGCGTGTCCCTGCGGCTTTACCTGCTCAGCCCGGCGCGGCTGGAGCGGCCGGAGCAAGTCGTGCTCCAGGTGCTTGACGAAGAGCAGTATCAGTCATGGTCGTCGATGGTGCGCGCTGGTTTCGCCGATGCTCTGAAGGATGAACCAGCCGTCACGCCTGACGATGCGGCATTCGAGAAACTCGTGCAGTCGATGGGCCGCTCGCGGGTGGTGCAGGCTTATCTGGCACCGCGCGGGATCGGCCCGACGGCCTGGACTACCGATGCGGCGAAGAACACGCACTACCTGCGACGGTTCGCGCTTCTTGGCCAGACGCTGGATGGCATGCGCGTGTGGGATGTGCGCCGGATCGTCGCGGCCATACGGTCGCTTCCGCTGAAAGAGGCGAAGCTGTCATTGCAGGCGCGCGGGAGAATGGCGGGTGTGGCCCTGTATGCATCGCTTTTCGAGGACGGCATCGACTCGCTGGAGCTGACTGATCTGCCGCAGTCGCATCGCGATGGGCCGGATATCCCGTTCGTCCTGCGCTACCTCGACATGCCGCAGGCGCTGGCGATGGCGGCCGAGCGGACGAAGGTGACGCTTCGCGGCTCGACCGGCGGACAGTACCCGATCGAAGTGGCACGCAGGCTCAAGTGGCCGGATGATCGTATCCGCGTGGCGCCGTGACTGGATGACGACATCCACATTCCGCCAGTGAGGGCACTGGCGGCACAAAGACTCACCCGCCACCGCCGCCGACCATGTCCTCCTGGGGCGTAGTCATGCGGCGTGCATCCAGCAGTTTGTTCAGCTCGGCCTCGCTCATCAGCCTCTTCTCCATGGCCACCTGGCGCACCGTCTTGCCGGTCTTGAGGCTCTCCTTGGCGATTTCGGCCGCTTTGTCATAGCCGATCCGCGGCGCCAGAGCCGTACACATAGCCAGGCTCTGCTCGACAAGCTGTTCGCAGCGATGGCGGTTGACCTCGATCCCGGCCGCGCAGCGATCGGCGAAGACCCGCGCCGCCCGCGCCAGCAGCTCAATGGACTGCATGAGGTTGAACGCCATCACGGGCATCATGACATTCAGCTCGAAGGTGCTGCCCATCGCGCCGGCCCAGGCCACCGTGGCGTCGTTTCCCACCACCTGGGCGGCCGCTTGCAGCACCATCTCGCTCATCACCGGATTGACCTTCCCCGGCATGATCGACGAGCCGGGCTGGGTTGCCGGGATGCTCAGCTCGCCGATGCCGCAGCGCGGCCCGGATGACAGTAGACGGATGTCGTTGGCGATCCTGGTCAGCGACACGGCGATGACGCGCATCTGGCCCGACGCTTCGACGATCCCGTCCTTGGAGGCTTGCGCCTCGAAGTGGTTGCGCGCCTCCATGAACTCGATGCCCGTCTTGTGGGCGATGGCGGCGATGGCCAGCGATGCGAACGTCGGGTGCGAGTTGATGCCCGTTCCCACGGCCGTGCCGCCCAGCGGCAACTCGCGCAGCGCCTCGATGGCTTTCTCGCATCGCTCGACGCCATGTTGCGCCTGCGCACGATACCCCGACAGCTCCTGGCCGACGCGAATCGGCGTGGCATCCTGCAGGTGGGTCCGCCCGATCTTCACGACATCGTCGAACTCGTGCGTCTTGTTCTCCAGCACGTCGGCGAGGTGCGTCAGCGCCGGAGCCAGCGTCTCGTGGATCGCAATGGCGGCGCTGACGTGCATCGCCGTGGGAATCACGTCGTTGGAGGACTGCTCCATGTTCACGTGATCGTTGGGATGGACCGGGTCCTTGCCGCCGCGCTGCCCGGTGGCGATCTCGTTGGCCCGGCTGGCGATGACCTCGTTGGCATTCATGTTGGTCGACGTGCCCGAGCCGGTCTGGAAGATATCGACCACGAACTGCACATCAAGCTCGCCGGCGATCACCTCGCCGGCCGCCTGCTGGATCAGCGCCTTTCGCCGCTCATCCAGCAATCCGAGTTTGCAGTTGATCTCGGCGCAGGCCCATTTGATCAGGCCCATGGCGGCGATGAACCGGCGTGAGAATCGCAAGTCGGATATCGGGAAGTTCTCGACGGCCCGCGCGGTCTGCGCACCGTAGTAGGCGTCGGCGGGGACCTTCATCTCGCCCATGGAGTCCTTTTCGATGCGGTAGTCGGGCATGGCGAAACCTCGCGTTAAGCTGATGTGACTATGCTAAGTGCGTGTGCGCGATCAGTACAATGTCTGAAGCGGAAGCGTTAGCGCCAGCCCTGTTCCTGGGCGGGCGCTAACGCTTCCGCTTCAGACAGACCTCGCAGCATCCGTGGAAACACGGCCGATGCGCGAAGGTAATGCGAGGGTGAGGAGGACCGCCATGTCGTCGCAGATACCGATGTTCATTCTACTGGCTGGTTTTCTGGCAGCCCTTGTGTCGGCTGCATTCGCCAATGATCTGACCGTCATCGCACCCGCGCCGCCGGGCGATGCCACCGGCGGGCCGCGCAAATGCTCACTCGCTATCTCAAGCAGCAGGCGTACGAGGCATTGGATCGCCGCCGCGCGGCCTACGAAGCGGTCAAGACGCCCCAGCAGGCGGCCGAATATCAGCAGCGCATGCGGAAGTTCTTCCTCGATCAGTTGGGCGAACTGCCCGAGCGCATGCCGCTCAATGCGAAGATCGTCGGCGCCGTGGCTGGCGATGGATATCGCATCGAGAAGGTGATCTTCGAAAGCCAGCCGCGGCATTACCTGACCGGGCTGATGTATCTGCCGGCCGGCGACGGCCCATTCCCGGCCGTTCTCATGCCCAGCGGGCACACCCCCACCGGAAAGCTCGAGAACCAGACCAACGGCATCTTCCTCGCCAAGAGCGGCATCGCGGCGTTCTGCTACGACCCGATCGGCCAGGGCGAGCGGTCCCAGCTTCTCGACGCCAACGGCAAGCAGCGGTTCGGCGCCACCGACGAACACACACTCATCGGCGCGGCCTGCATGCTCCTCGGCCGGGGCACGGCCACCTATCGCATCTGGGACGGCATGCGGGCGCTGGACTACCTGGCCGGCCGCAACGACATCGACCCGGCGAAGCTCGGCGTCTCGGGCTGTTCCGGCGGCGGCACGCTGAGCAGCTATCTCATGGCGCTGGATGACCGCATCTTCTGCGCCGCGCCGAGCTGCTACCTGACCACCCTGCGCCGGCTCATCGACACAATCGGCCCGCAGGATGCCGAGCAGAACATCGCCGGGCAGATCGCGTTCGGCATGGACCAGACGGATTACGTGCTGATGCACGCGCCCAAGCCGACGCTCATACTGGGCGGCACGCAGGACTTCTTCGACATCCAGGGCACGTGGGACACGTATCGGCAAGCGGTGCGATGGTACACGCGACTGGGTTGCGCCGAGCGCATGGCCATCGTCGAGACCGACACCCAGCACGGCTATTCCAAGCCCCAGCGCGAGGCGATGGTTCGCTGGATGCGCCGCTGGCTGGCCGGCCGCGATGAAGCCATTGTCGAGCCCGCGATCCAGCAGCATCCGGCCAGTGATCTGCTCTGCTCACCGCGCGGGCAGACGCTTCTGATGGAAGGCGCACGGTCGGTGGTCGATCTGAATGTCGAACTCAACACCAAACTCACGGCGCAGCGGCAGAAGCTGTGGGCGGGCAACCGCAGGGAGGCGCTGGCGGCGGTGCAGCGCATCGCGGGGATTCGCACCGACCTTCCGCTGGCGACGGCTAGGACTGTCGGCAACATCGGACGCAAAGGATATCGAGTCGAAAAGCTGATCATCCAGACGGACGCATCGCTCTATCTGCCTGCGCTTTCTCTTCCGCCCCGACAAGCCAACTGGCCAGCGATATCTCTATCTTCACGGCGAAGGCAAGCACGTCGATGCCGGCGTCGACGGGCCGATTGAGAAGCTGGCGCTGGCAGGGCACATCGTGCTCGCGCCGACCTGCGCGGCATCGGTGAGACCGGCCCGACCGAGGCCAACAAATGGGGAGGCGACTGGACGGAGATCTTCCTGGCCTATCTGCTGGGCCGGTCAATGGTGGGCATGCGCGCTGAGGATGTTCTGATGAGCGCTCGGTATCTGCTTGATAGGGATGCCGCCGCGGGGCCGAGGAAAGTCAACCTGGTCGCGATTGGCGCAACCGGCCCAGCCGCGCTGCACGCGGCGGCGATACAGCCACAGTATTTCGACACGATCCGTATAACCGATTCGCTGAAATCGTGGTGTGAGGTGGTTGAGAACCCAGGAGCGCCCGGGCACCTCGTCAACTGCGTCCATGGCGCGCTACGAGCGTACGACCTGCCGGATCTGGCCAATACACTGCCTGCGGACAAGCTCACGATTGCGTCGCATCATCAATGACCTTGATCTCGTCTTCGGTCAAGCCATAAAGGTCATACACAAGGCGGTCGATCTGCTGGTCGGTCGCGGCGATTTCGCGCTTCAGGCGGTCCTTGTCGGTGGCGAGGCGGGCGGCGGCGAGCTTGCGGTGTGTGCCCAGAATGCTTGTGACCAGAGCGACCAACTGCTTCGAGGACATGGGCGCTGGGGCAGCGATCGGTATCTGGGCGAGTTGATTGGAGGCGATGTGGTTATTGCCGGGGAACGACTGACGGAAGAAGAAATTGACCAAGGCGCTGTTGAGGATTCCGAGGACGTAGAGCAGAGGCCAGCGATCGAGGGCGGTAGTCCTGAGGTTGATGACGTTGGTGGACTGCAGGCAGTAGAAACGGCGGTTGTCGTAGGTGGCGACGATGCGCCGGGCGAGTGTGATATTGCGGATTTCCTGGACTACGATCTTCTCCCGGGACTCGAATATGGCCGGGTCTCGCGGCGCGTCGAGGACGTCGGGATTGTAGTAGACGTAGGTGCCGTTGCGCAGGGGTTCGTACCTGCCAACATCCTTGCCGCCGACGGCATGTCTCCAAAGGGAACTGCGCCGACGGGGGGAGAGATAGCGCGCGTTATCGCCCGTGCGAAGGCCCTGGTTGATGGTGCATATCTCGCCCAAAGGCGCCCGGATCCCAACATCCTGGCGATGATCCCGGCCTCCTCGGCGGATTGGTGAATCACCCAGGCGGCGCGGACTCTGAGCCCAGAGGCCTGGGCGAACGGTGAACTCCCTGACGGGAGAGGGAAACGTGGCGGCAGTGGTATGGATGACGCGGCAGCGCGATGAGGCGTCATCGTGCGGCGATTTCACTGCGATGAAGATCATCGTCTCGTTCTTGGCTCCGGGGAAGACGCCGGGCCCGATATCGACAAGATGCGTCAGCGCTGTTTCGCCCAGCAACAGACGCCGGAGTTTCTCAAAGGAGTCATTGCTGAGAAGGGTATGGGGGGTGATGACGGAGACAACGCCGGCGTTGCGAAGCTGGCGACTGATAGCTTGTTCAATAAATAGGCCATACACATCAAAACGGTACTGGCAAGTCGCGTATGTGGCGGCGAAATACTGTTTCTGTCGCTCGTCCAGTTCGGTGATGAAGAGATAGGGCGGGTTGCCAATAACGGCATCGAAGCCGCCGGATTTCATGATCTTCGGGAACGCCTGGCTCCAGTCGAAGGCGTTGATGCGGCGTCTTGCTTCCTCGGAGAGGTCGTGGTTGCCGGGGAACCTGGCCGGGTCATGGAAATCCGGTGCGATGAGGGAATTGCCGCACTTGATGTTCCCATCGAGGTCGGGGAGGGCGCGCTCGCGCATGAACTTCAGGACGGACTGGACGGATTCGGAACTCTCGCCCTCCAGGCATTTCAGCAGCAAAGAGAGCTTGGTCACCTCAACGGCCTGCGGATCTACATCGACCCCGTGGATGTTGTTCAGGAGGATGCGCTTTCGTTCGGAAATAGTGAGGCGGTAAGAGGGGTTGCCGAACAGGGCGGGGTCGGCGGCGGTGGCGGCGATCTGGCGAATAGGAGGATTCTTCTTTCTGGCGAGGCCCTCCGGGTCGTGATGATGGTAGTAGTCGAGGTGCCAATCGAGCACCTTCTGGTAGGCGCCGAGGAGGAACGAGCCGGAACCGCAGGCGGGGTCGAGGGCCCTGAGGGCGGCGGCTTCGTCGGGAGTCTTGCCTTCCAGGAGCCTGCCGATGGTGTTATCGACAATGTAATCGACGATGTGGGAGGGCGTGTAGTAAACGCCGCCGGCCTTGCGAACTTCGGGCTTCTCCTCGACTTTCGCGGTCTTCTCCGTCAGCACAATGACTTTGCCGAGGAACTGCTCGTAGACCTGGCCAAGGATCTCGGTGGGGACGTGGGAGAAGCGATAATGGGAGATGGGAGGATAAAGATCGTCGAACGATCTGGCGGAGAATCTCGTCCTTGACGTCGATCGCAGGCGTCAGTTCATCGGCAGCAGAGGAGCGGTTCTTTTCCTTGGCGAAATGGAAAAGACCCGAGTTGTACTTGGCGTCGGCCGCGAGGAAAAACTGCTGCAGGGCGCTGTAGACGTTGTTGGACTTAGCGAGGGTTTGAAGGTGCCCGTAGGTCTCGATTCCCCGGTCCTCCGCGATGCGCAGGAAGACAATGCGGTCGATGGTCATCTGCACGGCGAAGTTCAGTTCCGGCGCGGAAAGCGAGGGGTTGTCGCGCCGCAGAAACCACGCCAGGCGATCGCGCCAGCGGGAAATCTGCGCCAGAAACTCCTCGTCAACGGGCGCGGTCCCGCGCCGGTCGGTCTTGGACTCGGCGAAGCGATCGAAAAGGCCCTTGAGGATGGCCTGCTTGGAGAAGACGGATTCAATCTCGTCCCATCGCGTCGCGTACTCCGTGTACGGGATGAGCATGACTCGCGCTTCGGAGACCTTGGGGATCTGCGTGCGGATGGGGATGCGCCCATCGTAGGCCGCCAAATGCGAGAAATTCGTCAGCACCGAAAGCGAGAGCTTGGCCGACCAGGCATAGGAGCGAAGTTGGACGGCCGACTGCCAGGAGGTGGAGACATCGACATGCGGGGCTTTGGCCTCCAGGAAGAACTTGCGCACGCCGCCGATTCGGAAGCAGTAGTCGGGAGAGCCGGACTTGATCGCTTCCTCGTAGACGACGTCTTTGTAGACATCGGAGCAGCCGGCCTGGTTGGTCATGTCCCAGCCCAGCAGCCCGAACATCGGGTTGATGAACTCGTGACGAAGCTGCTCCTCGTTATAGTTGGGCGACAGGTAACGATCCCTGTTCAGGGAAAAACGCTCGACCAGTTCGATGATGAGAGGAGGCGGTGCAGCCATTGGGCTGTTGCGGCAAATGTGCCGCTGAAGCATTGTCGGGGCGAGCCAGACGCAGTCAAGCGAGAGCCCAGCGGTTCGAGGCCCCCGGAGCTACGCCGGAACGGCGCGACGCACTGAAAGGCGCGACGCACACTTGCGTTATCGATGGGGTCGGTTACACTCCTCTTGATTCGCCTTTCCGGGAGCCGCGCGGCGATTGGTTTCAAAGCGTCGTGCCTGTTGCGCCGAGGCAGTCAAATCAAGGCTGCGGTGGTGGCGGAATTGGCAGACGCAGAGGATTGTCAATCCTCCGACACTAGTCATGTCGTGCGGGTTCGAATCCCGTCCACCGCAGCTTTTTTCTTGACAAATCGCGATTTGCGGACGATAGTTACGGTACATGACTAGTGTCCGAGGCATTTGCCTCATGCGTCTTCGACGCCGCCTGACAAGCGGCGTCTCTTTTTTGTCGTACCCATGCCGTAAAGCTCACGTCGCGTTATAATCCCCGCTCGGTTCGGATACCGTATCTGTTATGCCCACTGCGCAGAAGACCAGCGCCCTGCTCACCTCCGAGTTCATGGCCCGCCTGGACCAGCTCGATCTGCTTTCGCGCAAGATCCTCGCCGGCAAGATGAAGGGCGAGCGCCGCTCCAAGCGCCGCGGCCAGTCCGTCGAGTTCGCCGACTACCGCAACTACGTCGTCGGCGACGACCTGCGCTTCATCGACTGGAATGTCTACGCGCGGCTCGACCGGCTGTTCCTCAAGCTCTTTCTCGAAGAGGAGGACCTGGCCCTGTACGTGATTGTCGATGTGAGCAAGAGCTGTGATTACGGCAACCCGCACAAGGGCCTGTACATGCAGAAGGTCGCTGCGGCATTAGCCTACATCGGCCTGGTCAACTACAACCGCGTCTGCGTCAGCGCCATCTCGAACGGCGTCGTTGCCGAGACCGGCGCCATGCGCGCCCGCACCCGCGTGGCGCGCATGCTCGACTTCGTCGGGAATCTCGACTGCTCCGGCGCCGGAAACCTGGCCGAGGCCTGCAAGCGATTCGCCCTCTCGCATCGCCAGAAGGGCGTGTGCGTGATCCTCTCCGACTTCTTCGACAAGGGCGGCTACGAAAACGGCCTGCGCTACCTGGCCGGCGGCAAGTACGACCTGTTCGCCGTTCACATCCTCTGCCCGCAGGAGATCGATCCCCCCCATCAGGGCGATCTGAAGCTGCGCGACATCGAAGACCACGATTTCGCCGAAGTCTCCATCACCCAGCCGCTGCTCAAGCAGTACAAGAACAACCTCAACGCGTACTGCCTGGCCTTGAAGGATTACGTCACGCGCCGCGGCGGCACGTATCTGTTTACCAGCACGGCCGTGCCGTTCGAGACGCTGGTGCTGAATTATCTGCGCGAGCGCGGGCTGCTGGGCTAATCGGCAACGGGTGCTGCGCGGCGACGTATCTGAAGCGGAAGCGTCAGCGCCCGCCCCGGCTTTCTGCAGCGGAAGCGTCAGCGCCCGCCCTTCCCGAGCGGGCGCTGACGCTACCTCATCAGACAATGGAAAGGATCTATCGCATGTCATCAGAAACCACCCGTCGCGATTTTCTGAAACTCACCTCCGCCGCGGCCGCGGGCGTCGCTCTGGGCGCGGTGAATCTCGCCAGCGCCAAGCCCGTCGATACGAGCAAGATCCTCAACTACAACCCCAAGATGGGCTATCGCCGGCTGGGCAAGACCGACCTCATGATTTCCGAGATCAGTCTCGGCGGCCACGGCGGCCAAAACCCCACCGAGCGCGCTGTGGTGCTCGACAAGGCCGTCGAGCTGGGCATGAACTACGTCGACACCAACATGGCCAGCGAGGTCGGCCTCTACGGCGCGGCCATGGCCAAGGCGATCAAGGGCAAGCGCGATCGCTTCCACATCGGCTTCGGCGACTGGCCGGTGAAAGTCACCGAGGAATTCGAGAACAGCCTGTCGGTCGATCTGCTCGTGCGCGAGATCGACGCCCGCCTCAAGCAGTACAACACCGACATGCTCGACATCTGGCGGCCGGTGGGCGCCACCTGGGGCCCCGGCCAGACGAAGATCGCGACGCTGCTCATGGTCAACCGCAAGGCGCTGGATCTGGTGGTCGAGGCATTCGAGAAGGTCCGCAAGCAGGGCAAGGTGCGGTTCCTCGGCATCTCCGCGCACAACCCCAAGGTCTTCCGCTTCGTGCTCAAGGAATATCCCCAGTTCTCGGTGATCATCTTCCCCTACCTCTTCCTGACCAAGGAACTCGACGGCGACAGCCTGCTGGCGCTGGCCAAGGAAAAGGACGTCGGCGTGATCGGGCTCAAGCCGTTCGGCGCTGGCACGACGTTCGGCATCAAGCCGCAGGAGATCAAGGGCAAGATCGACCCGCGCCAGCGTGCTTATCAAGGAGATGCTGCAGGAGCCGCGAATCACGGCCGTCATCCCCGGCGTAAACATCCCCGAGCAGCTTGAGGAGAATGTCAAAGGCTCCTACGAGCGCGACAAGCCCAAGACGCCCGATGACGAGCGCGCCTGCGCGAGTGCCGCGAGAATTTCTACGCCTACCTGACGCCGGAGTATCAGTGGCTGCGGATGTGGGAAACGGTATGAGCTGTCGTTCGGCCGCCGCTGCCGGTGCTATCCTGCTCACGGGCGTCGTTCTGTGGGGTTTGGCCGCGCCGACGACTCGCCCCGCCGGCACATCGCCGTCGATCGATCCCGATGTGCTCGGCGCCAACACCGGCTGCTATGTCTGCCACATGACTTTCATCAAAGAGGAACTCGCCAAGTCGCACCTGGCGAAGAACGTCGGCTGCATCAAGTGCCACGGGCCGAGCATCAAGCACGCCAACGACGAGGATGTGGGAGCGACGAAACCCGACATCACCTATCCGCGTGGGCAGGTGAACGAATCCTGCCGCAAGTGCCACGTCACTCACGATGTGGCCCCGGAGAAGGTGGCGGCGCGGGTGATCGAACGTGGCGTCTCGAAGCAGCCCGTCTGCACGGATTGTCACGGTGCGCACCGCATCGCGCGAGCGCTGCCCACCACCATGCCGTAGATGGCGTCAGCAGGTTTCGCCGTGGTCCTCGGTGGCCAGCCCGTTCCAGACGCCGCCACCTCGGGCAATGTACCACGCCAGCAGTTGTGCCGTGATCTGCCGGTTGACTTCGCATCGCCCGCCGCGGTTCTCGGGCACGCCGATGCGCCGGGCGGCGCAGTCCCCGGCGCAGTGCCAGTAGCAGAAGCAGCCGCGGCACGATTCCCGACACCGGTTCTGCCAGTCGGCAAAATCGCGCAGGCGGGCGTAGTCGAACCGCACGCGCCCTGGTGATGCGTGCCCCACGACAAACCTGTCAATGAAGGGGTGCCGGCGGTCGTGCATTTCATAGCAACTGACCAGATCCCCTTCCGGCGTCGTCACAAACGCCTCCGCGCCGGCGTGGCAGAATGTGCCGCACAACGTGGCCAGGCGGGCGCCAGGATAGCCCAGCCGCCGCCCGGCGCGTTGGGCCACGCGAAAGGCGCCCATGAATGCCGTAACAAACGCGCGGCCCTGCTCCCCGGTCGGGTCGGCATAGCTCCCGCGCTCGTCCGTGTAGGCCGGCTCCACCTGAATCGGCCCACAGTGGGTCCGCTCGCACAGCAGTTGCACCCCGGCCGCCAAATGCCTCATCGACGGGGGCAGCACCGTCATCCGGACGCCGTAGCGAAAGCCGCTCTTGTCCATCGCCTGCATGCTCTCCATCACCGCGCTGAAACTCGCGCCGCCGCCGGGGCGGGGCCGCTGCGCGTTCTGCACTCGCGGGATGCCATCGAAGGAGATGCTCAGCCCTTGGAAATTCGCGAGGATGAAGCTGCGCTGGCGGCCGGTCCACAGCCCATTGCTCGACATCGAGACGTGGCACGGCACTCGCTTCGTGCGAGCATGCTCGACGGCGCCGACGAGCACATCCCAGTTGAGCGTCGGTTCGCCGCCGCCATGGAATACCAGCCGGAAGCGCGAGCGGCCCTGCGCCAGCGCATTGGCCGCGGCTCGGTCGATGATCGTCTTCGCCAGCGGCAGGCTCATGCGCAATCGGGAATCCTCCCCGCCGTGCGCATAGCAGTAGACGCAGCGGAGATTGCAGGCGCCGGTCATCAGCAGGACCGCCTCGGTCGGCCGATGGGCGCCTGCGGCGCCCAGGTCGCCGGCTGAGGCGGATCCGGCGCCCAGAACGCGATGGTATCCAGGAATCGCTCGATATGGCCGCAGCGCGGCGCCTTGCTCCCCAACTGCTGGCGGAGATAGCGCACCATCGCCGCGTTGCCCAGAAACGCCAGGCGCCGAAGCGGGCGATAAATGATGAATTGCCCTTTGAATGGGATCGTGAAGATCTCCATCGTTGTCTCCGTGACGCTTCGAGCACGCCTTGAGCGGCCTGGTGTTTCGCGAGTTGAAGCTCGGATGCCCGTGACCGCCCCGGCTGTCGCAGGGGCGGCTACGACTCCTGGAACCGCGATTACCTCCCATAGTACACCAAGTCGCACGTGCATACGGTGTCGCAGGAGCAGTCACTCTGGCTGTCGCAGGAGCAGCTACTCTGGCTGTCGCAACTGCAGGTTGGGGCGCAGCCCACGATGGCCCCACCGACGCGCACGTCACCGTCGCTCCCGCGGGCGCACCGACGCCGACGGGCACCGTCACGATGTACCAATACTCGTAGATGTACCACCGGTATTTCACGGCCAGGGAAGTCCGGCTGCTGGCGTCCAGGTCGATCAGGCGCGGCCAGGCCTTTCCATCGGGCATCGCCCACAGCCGGATCGTGCGATCCAGCGAGCCCGAAGCCAGCATCTTGCTGTTGGGCGTGAAGACCAGCGTCCTCACGGATGCCGTGTGCCCGGTCAAGTTCTTGAGCAGTTTCCCGGTGGACACGGACCAGAGTTTGATGATCTTGTCCTCGCCGCCGGTCGCCATGAGCTTGCCGTCGGGACTGACCGCAACCGCGCGAACCGCGCCCGAGTGGCCCTGAAGGTGGCGGATGCCTTTCCCCTGCGGCAACGAATAGAGGATGGCGCTCTTGTCGGTGCTTCCCGACAGCAGCCACTTCCCATCGGCAGTGATCGCGATGGCATTGACGCCGGCGGTATGTCCCCGCAACGTGCTGCCCGCCTGCGCGTCCGCCATCGCCCAAAACTTGATCGTCCCGTCGGCACACGCGCCCGCCAGGCGCGCTCCATCCGGCGTGATGGCCACGCCAGCCAGGGATTCGGACAAGACGTTGATCTGCGAGCCATCCAGCACCGACCAGATGATGGCCGTCCCATCCTTGCTGCACGAGACCATCCGGTCGCCCGCGGGATTCAGCGCCAGGCCCTGGATCATCGACGTGTGGCCGCGAAACACGCGGCCCTTGGCGCCGTGCGCACGCTCCAGAGCCGAATGAGGCCGCTGTTGTCGCCCGAGACCAGCGTCTTTCCATCTTTGCTGATGGCCAGCGCCGTGACGCCCGTGGCGTGCAGGCTGATGTTGCGATAGTACCCGCCCTGCGGAAGCGACCAGAACTTGATGAGCTTGTCGAGCCCGGCGGAGATGAGCACTTTGCCGTCCGGCGAAACGACCAGGTCCATCACGCCGTCTTTGTGTGCCCAGTTCAGTACGTCGCTGGCGTCCGCCGCGTGCGCCTTCTTCGGCTGCAACGCGGCGCCTCCCGCCGCCGCCGCCGCGGCTAACCTGAGAAAGCTCCGACGGGAGATCGAGAACCCCGCGCCGCTGCGCTGGATCCCGAAGACTTGGGCCTTTTCCCGTTGGCCGCCACCCGGAACTGCCGCCAACCGGTCATCATGCTTTCGTGGATTCACTTTCACTCTCCTTCCTGATCCGATGCAGATCTCAGCGAGCCACTGGCAGCCAGCATGCCATTTTCTTGTCAGGTTTGCAACAGAGCGATTCGTACCTGCAACAGGCATCCAGGGCAATCGCATTTGAGTCGTAGGGGCGGCTTTAGCCGCCGGAGGAGTCGTTCCCGGCGGCTTAAGCCGCCCCTGCGAACAACGGGTGACGCAAATGCAATTGCCCTCAACAGACATCGCAGCGCCGTCCCGGAGATCAGGCCGAGGAACACAGGAGAAATGGCGCCGTGATGTGCGCGATGCCTGGGCATCGCCGCGATCGCAGCGCCTGTCGCAGCTCCCCCAGGGCTCCGCGTTCAGCGCTGGGCGATTCTCTCAGCCGCATGACCCCCGCATGGTTCAACACGGGCGATCTTCCATCAACCTATCGCTTTATGCGTGCCCTCCCGGCGGGAGCAATTCCTGCGGCGACTGAAGCAGTTCCATGATCTTCGCCAGCGCCGACGCCGCCGTGGCGCCGTCGATCACACGATGGTCGGCCGCGAGGCTCAGCGGAAGCAATCTTCCCACGCCCAGCATCCCGCTGCGCACGACGACGCCCTCTCGCGCCCGGCCGACGCCCAGAATGCCCGCCTCGGGATAGTTGATGATCGGCGTGCCGAATCGCCCCGCGTATGAGCCGAAGTTGCTGATGGTGAACGTCGAGCCGCCCAGCAGTTCGGCGGCGATGCTGCGGTCTCGCGCGGCCTGCGCCAGCTCGGCGATCTTCCGGCTGAGCTCCAGCACGCCCAGCCGATGCGCATCGCGGATCACCGGCACCATCAGCCCGCTTTCCGTGTCGGTCGCGATGCCCAGGTGGACCGAGTGGTGCTGCACGATCTCCTGGTGCTCATCATCGACGGTCGAATTGAGCCGGGCGAATTGCGAGCCGCGCCGGCCCGAAAGCACGTGGCAAACGGCTGACGCGACGAACGGCAGCAGACTGATTTTCTCGTTGGACGCGGCCACCAGCCTGCGGCGCAGCTCCTCCAGCGCCGTCACGTCCGCCTCGTCCATCACCGTGAAATGCACGGCGTGGCTGACGCTGTTGCGCAGGTGCTCGGCAATGGTCCGGCGGACGCCGCGGAAGGGAATCCGGGTGTCCTGGGTATTTTCGATTTTTGATTTTCGATTTTCGATTGGGGCGGACGGCGGAGGCACCGAAGGGGCCGCGGGAGAGGTCTGCTCATCGGCAGCGAGGGTTCCCATGCGCTTGGCAACGGACTCGACATCGCGCGAGGTGATCCTCCCACCGATGCCTGTGCCAGTGACGTGCTCAAGATCCACGCCCAGATCTCGCGCGAGCCTTCGCACCGCCGGCGCGGCAAGCACTTTCTCCGCCGGCGCGGCCCCCTCGTCGCTGAGCGATCCAACAACACTCCCCGCATCCTCAGGTTGCGCGGCCGGCGCGGGTTCCGGTGCCCGCTGGTGCGTTTCCTGGGTGCGCTGGGCGTCTCCTGCACGGCCACCTCTTCCCAGAACGTCACCAGCGGAGCGCCCACCTTGATCGTGTCGCCCGGCTTGCCGTGCAACACGGCCACCACTCCCGCACGCGGGCTGGGAACCTCCACCAGCGCCTTGGCCGTCTCCATCTTCGCGAGCGTCTCGTTCTCGTTGACGCGCTGGCCGACGTGAACGCACCATTCGATCAGTTCCGCGCTCTCCAGGCCCTCGCCAAGATCAGGCAGGCAGAAGTCAAACTGATTGGGCGTGTTTCGGGCGATCATCCTTCTCCTGAATCAATAGGCGACACACTCGCGCACCGCCCGGCCGATGCGATCGGCGTCGGGCAGGTAGATCTTCTCCAGCTTGTAGTACGGCATGATCGTATCGAAACCGGTCACGCGCTGCACCGGCGCCTCAAGATACAGGAAACACCGCTCCTGAATCAGCGATGAAATCTCCGCGCCGAAGCCGGCCGTCTTGGGTGCTTCATGGACAACCACGGCCCGGCCCGTCTTCCGCACCGATTCGGCGATCGTCTCGACATCCGGCGGATAGATCGTGCGCAGGTCGATCAGGTCGGCGCTGATATTCTCTGGAAGCTGGTCGAGCGCGGCCAGGCACTGAAACACCATCGCGCCCCACGTGATGATCGTGATATCCTCGCCCTCGCTGAGCACCTTGGCCCGGCCAATCGGGATCGTGTACTCTTCGTCGGGCACTTCTTCCTTGAATGAGCGATACACGCGCTTGGGCTCGAAGAAGATAACGGGATCGGGGTCGCGGATCGCGCCGATGAGCAGCCCCTTGGCGTCGTAGGGCCGCGAAGGCATGACCACCTTGAGCCCCGCCGTGTGCGCATACACCGCCTCGGGCGAGTCGCTGTGCATCTCCGGCCGTGGATGCCGCCGCCGATCGGCACGCGCACGGTGATCGGGCACGTCACTGCGCCGCGCATGCGCGAGCGGCACCGCGCTGCCTGATTCACGAGCTGGTCATATGCCGGGCCCATGAAACCCTCGAACTGGATCTCGGGAACCGGCCGCATTCCCGACATCGCCAGCCCAATGGATGTGCCGATGATGCCCGATTCCGAGAGCGGCGTGTTCGACGACGCGATCCGCACCGAACCGCTTCTGCAGGCCATCCGTCACGCGGAACACGCCGCCATTCACGCCGACATCCTCGCCCAGCACGATGACGCGCTCGTCGGCCGCCATCTCCTGCATCAGGGCAGAGCGGATCGCCTCGACAAGGTCAAGTTTGGGCATGTCAACCTCCGCGCACCGCCATCAATTGGCCGCCAACTCCGGATGATCCAGGCGCCCGGCTCGGCCGGCGGCGTCAGTCCGATCTGGCTCGGGTCCTGGCCAATCGAATCCGTCCGCAGCGTCTTGCGCTGATGCAGCAGTTCATCGGGCAACTCCGCAAACGTATGGTCGAACATATCCCCGGCCGTGGGCGGTTCGATGGTCAACGCCACCTGAACCACATCATGCACGACATCGCGCGCCTTCTGCTGTGCCGCGGCCTCGCGCGCATCATCCCAAAGACCTTTGCCAACCAGATATGCCCGCGTGCGGACGAGCGGATCGCGCGCCATCGCCGCGGCGAGTTCCTCCGCCGGCCGATAGCGCCGCGCGTCATCGGCCGTTGTGTGATCGCCCAGGCGATACGTCAGCGCCTCGATGAATGATGGCCCCCCGCCGCCACGGGCACGCTCGACGGCGTCGCGATGCGCCTGATAGACCGCAAACAGATCGTTGCCATCCACCTGCATCGTGGGCATGCCATACGCCAGGGCCTTCTGCGCGAAAGTCTGTGCCGCCGACTGGCGACAAGATGGCACACTGATGGCCCACGCGTTGTTCATGCAACAGAAGACCACGGGCACGTGCAGCAGCGACGCGAAGTTCATCGCCTCGTGAAAATCGCCGGTGCTGGTCGCGCCTTCGCCGAAGAAACAGAGGACGACGCGCGGTTCCTTGCGCAGCTTGAATGACCATGCGATGCCGACGGCATGCAGCGTCTGCGCGCCGATCACCACGCAGGTGGGGCTCATGGTCACGCTCCTGGGAATCACATTGCCGCGCTCGTCGCCCATCCAGTGCAGCAGCACGTGGTGCATCGGCAGGCCGTGATGAAACAGCGCCGCCTGCTCTCGATAATATGGGACGATCCAATCCACGCCCTTGGTCAAAGCATGGGCGGCGCCCAGCGATGCGGCCTCCTGCCCCTTGGACTGCGGATACGTCCCCATTCGCCCCGATCGCTGCAGCTTGAACGCGACCTCATCAAACTCGCGGGCCACGATCATCTGCTCGTACAGGGCGACAACCTCCGAGTCGCGCAGCGGCGGCCGGCCGGTCGATGTATCGAACTGGCCGCGCTCGTCGAGCATTTGAAGGTATTCGATATTCGCCTGGAAGACGGTCTTGCGGGGCATCCATCACCTCCAGATGGAGTATTCCGAAGCGGAAGCGTCAGCGCCCGCCCCAGATCCGAGTCGGAAGCGTCAGCGCCGCCCCAAATCTGAGCGGGCGCTGACACTTGGCGCTTCAGAAGATGGTGGGTGCAAACACCATTCCACTTGCACGGCCGCCCGGATGCGGCCACATCAATCGTATGCCCAAGAAGAGGCCTGATGCTTGTGAAAAAGGGCACAAACGACCGTGGCCCGCGCCTTGTATGCACTCGGGTTCAGTGGCCCCACTGAAGGTGTGCGCATGCATCAGTCCGAAGGTTTCCCGACAAGTCATTCTCAACTGGTCACGATCGATGTTGACGCCGATCGCATGGCAACGCTCTGGATCGACACGCCGGCCAAATCCGTCAACACGCTCACGCCTGCGATGTTCCTCGCTCTGGCTGATGCGCTCAGCGACATCCAGCGCCAACATTGCACCGCACTGATCATCGCTTCACGCAAACAAAAATCCTTCGTCGCCGGCGCGGATCTCTACGAGATCGCCCGGATGGACCGCAATCGCCTCGACGAGTTCCTGTCGGCCGGCCAGGCGGTCTTCAATCGGCTCGCCGCGTTGCCCATCCCGACTATCGCTGCAATCAACGGCGGCTGCCTCGGCGGTGGTTTGGAACTGGCGCTGGCCTGCCGCCGGCGCATCGCCGTTGACGACAGCGCCATCCAGATTGGCATGCCGGAGGTGAAACTGGGCCTCGTGCCCGGCTGGGGAGGCACCATACGCCTGGTGCAGGCGATCGGGCTCAAGAAGGCGCTGCCGCTGCTACTGACAGGCAAGCTGATCGGCCCGGACGAGGCCCATGGTCTCGGCGTCATTGATGAGCTCGCCGGCCAGCACGAGTTGCTGGCCAAAGCTCATCGTTCGATTCACGAGCCACCGCCGCAGCACAAGCATTCGACCCTTCCCGACAGCGACGGCGCCTCGGACCTGCTCGACGAGACCCACAATGCGCTGGTATCGCAGACTCGCGGCCATTACCCCGCGCCTTGCGCCTGCTCGAAGTCGTCAGGGCGGGCCTGGCGCGCGGCCCGCAGGCGGGCATGGATGCCGAGCGCCGGGCACTGGTGGATCTGGCGCAAACTGAGAGCACCAGAAGCCTCATGCGCATCTTCTTCCTGCGTCAGGCCGCCAAGAAGAATGCCTATGCCAAAGCGTCGGCCTCGCCCGCCAGCTTGGCCAGCCGAGCGATCGGCCGTGCTGCGGTCATCGGCGGCGGCACGATGGGCGCTGGCATCGCCTACAGCCTGGCCCGGGCCGGCATCGATGTGCAAGTCATCGAGGCCGATCAGACCGCCGCCGCATCCGCCACCAACGGCCTGCAGAATCTCTGGAATATGGAGCTGACTGCCGGACGAATGACTTCCGGCGACGCCCATGCGCTGATCGACCGAGTCCGCGTCTCCTGCGACTGGACCGGCATCGACCAGGCCCGGATAGTCATCGAAGCCGTCCCCGAGCAGGCGAACCTCAAGCGCGAGATCTTCGCCCGCCTCAACCATCTCGCCAACGCCACCGCCATTCTGGCAACCAATACGAGTTCGATCGACCTCGACGCGATCGCGCAGGCGGTTGTCGATCGCTCCCGCGTCATTGGCATGCACTTCTTCAACCCCGTCCCCAGAATGCCACTCGTGGAGATCGTCCGCAGCCGCGCCACCTCCAATGAGGCCCTGGCCGCTGTCGTGCGGCTCTGCGAAATTCTGGGCAAGATCCCCGTCATCGCCGGCAATGCGCCCGGTTTCATCATCAATCGCCTGCTGATGCCGTACCTGGCCGAGGCCACGTTGCTTGCCGAAGAGGGCGTGAGCGTCGCCGCCATCGACTCGGCCATGAAAGAGTGGGGCTGGCCGATGGGCCCCTTTGAGCTGATGGACGAGATCGGCCTGGATGTGACTGCGGCGATCATGCAGGTCCTCGCCGACCATTTCCCGCAGCGCATCGCCGTGCCGCGGACGCTCGGCAAGGCAGTCGCCATCGGCTGGCGCGGCAGGAAGAGCGGTACGGGCTTCTACATCCACGCTCGCCAACCAAGGCCAATCCGCTCACCCAATCCCGCCATCGTGCAAGTCCTCGCCACCACGCCCGATCACGAGCTTGATGCGCAGGACATCCAGTGGCGGCTGATGCTCCCGATGGTCAACGAAGCCGCGCCCTGCTCGAGGAAAACGTCACCGATTCGCCGGATGACATTGATCTGGCCACGGTTCTCGGCCTGGGCTTCCCCCAGTTTCGCGGCGGCCTGATGCACTTCGCCGACGCCAGCGGCATCGAGCAACTCGTCGATCGCATGCACACGCTCACCCAGCAGGTCGGCTCCCGCTTCGAACCGGCCGACATCCTCCGCCGCCTCGCCGAAACCGCCCACGACCTCTCCCACTGGCGCGAGGCCGTTGCATCCGCCCCAACCTTCTCCTCACCCGTGTGCTACGCGCCCTTCGCCCGGTAGGGTGGGCGGTACTCCGCCCACCGGGGCGGCTTTAGCCGCCGTGAATCCCGCTGATCACCCGCTCGCACTCCGCCACGTGCCTGCGCTCCGATTCCTCGCATTCAATCATCTCGACATCGAGACCGTCGAACGCCATGGGCTTGGTCACGCGCCCGTCGCAGGCACATTGCCATTGACGCGTGTATACGCCGGCATCGGCATGCCGATGGAACGTCGAATACGGCCAATCGTGCGCGCACCGCGCCACGGCGTGCTTCACCGGGTTGTAATGGATGTAATCAAAGTGCCGCCGGTGATCTTCCCGATCGCGAATGGTGTGCTCCCAGAACCACCGCTGCCAGACTCCGCGCCGTCGTTTGCGTATCCGCGACTCGCTGCGCGCCTGCTCCGTGCCGCCGGCCAGCAGAAACGCGCGGGTGAAATAGGCCTTTAGAGCGGCCATCCGCAAAGAGAAATTGGCATCTCCCGGTGGCAACGTCATCATCATGTGCAGATGATCGGGAAGCAGAACCATCGCGTCGATCGCAAAAGGTCGCCGCCGGCGACATTCGGCAATCGCCTTGTGCAGAAGGGATCGGCCGAGATTATCGCAGAGGATCGGGGCACGGTTCTCGGTGACCAGCGTAAAGAAAAACGTCCCGCCAGGGACATATGCTCGCCGGTAATATGGCATGTCAGTATATTACCGTACCGGCAACAAAGAGCAATATCGGGTGACAATCGGGCCAACGTAGGGGCGGCTTTAGCCGCCGGGTGCGCCCGATGCCGTAGGGCTGCCGTAGCCGCCGGGTGCGCCCGATGCCGTAGGGCTGCCGTAGGGCTGCCGTAGGGGCGGCTTTAGCCGCCGGGTGCGCCCGATGCCGTAGGGCTGCCGTAGGGCTGCCGTAGGGGCGGCTTTAGCCGCCGGGTGCGCCCGATGCCGTAGGGCTGCCGTAGGGCTGCCGTAGGGGCGGCTTTAGCCGCCGGGTGTGCCGGGTGATTTTGGACGGGGGTGTGCGAGCCGGCCACGGCGGCTAAAGCCGCCCCTACGCGGCCGCGCCGCAGACGCACCCAACGCCCGCGCCGAACCCGCCGGCCACCCATCCGCCGCCGATCGTTGAATCGCCCCTTCTCGATCGTCGCCGCTGGGCCATCCTCATCCAGCGCATCTACCAGACCGACCCTCTGCGCTGCCCCAGGTGCGGCGGCGCCATGAAGGTCATTGCCTTCATCGAATCCCGCCAGGAGGATGTCATCCGCAAGATCCTCCAGCACTGCGGCCTGTGGCACGACCCGCCTGCCCGCGCCCCGCCCAGGGTCCCGCATCAGGCCCGGCCGCATGGCGTGGCCCCGCAGCGCGATCCCGGCTTTGTGGTCGAACCCGACCCGGAGTTCCTCGACTACGCCCGCCGCCAGCCCTTCGAACAGCCTGACCTGCCCTTTGAGCCATAGAGCCGGGAGCAAGAACCGTCACTCGGTGATTGACACCGCCGAGCATGGTGATAGTCTGTGCTCATGGTCTCCTCGCGGTGCTCGGGGGCGGTCCCCGGGCCGATGACAATCGCCAGATCGGGACACGTGCATGCGTCGGCGCTCGGATGGAGGTCGCGGGAGCACAGGCTCGGACGCCCCAAATTCCCCCTCTCCCCTAACCCCTCACCCCCGCCCCACGCAAGCACGCCCCGCCGGAATCAAATTTCCTATCAGCGAGCGAAGGAGTTACGCATGTCGATTCCACAACACGGGAAGAATGGGACGAAGAAAATCGAGGACCTGACGTTCTCGGAGCAGGCTAAGTCGATCACCGCCACCATCAACAACTTGGCGGCTGCAATCAGGCGGCATGTGCGAACCTCGCCCAGGCCTGTCGCGACGCAGGACAAGTGCCGACAGCAGATCACCCGACTGCTCTCCCGTATTTGAGGAGTCCATCATGCGACGGTGCATTCCGGTGACGGCAGTGTTCCTATGCGGTTTGTACACCATCGCCGCGCAAGCCGACACGGTAAAGACGACAGATGGCCGCACCTTTGCCGGGTTGATCGTCAGCGACGATGAGACTGGTGTTACAATTGACGCGATGCTCCATGGCATACGTGGCAAGATCACGCTCGCCAGGAGCGATGTCGCATCAGTGGTGAAAGACAAGAAAAGGGGTCATAAGCCTTTTTGCGCCTCCTTCTCCCGCGCCTTTTTCGGCCGGCCCACCGCCCGCAGCGAGCTTTCCACCCCCAGCCGCCGCGCCGTCGTCCCGACCCAACTCGCCTCGCCGTACGGCCGCCCGCGGTCCCGCGAACATCGCAGCGCCATCAGCTCCTTCTCATCCTCCGCCTCATTGACCCATTCCACCCAGTCCCGCGGCCGATCCACCGGCCAATCCGCCAACAGCTCCTTCATCGCCTCCGCCTTCCCACCCCTCGCCGCCAGCGAACTCCACCGCCAGTTCTCCGCCCGCCTCACCAGCTTCGCCCGCAGCGCATTGCGCTCCACATACCGGCACACGGTCAGAAAATGCCCATCCTTCTGAATCGCGAAGTGCAGATCCATGCTCCCCCACGTGCGGTTCATCACGTGATAGGTCAGCCCGCCAGGCGAAAACCGCGGCTTGCGCCATGCCGCCCATGCTACCCGCCATCGCCTCGCTGTAAAGCCGCCCCCGCCCCCGCCAACCGCCAACCGACATCTGACAACTGGCAACTGACAACTGGCAACTGGCAACTGGCAACTGGCAACTGGCAACTGGCAACCGGCAACCGGCAACCGGCAACTGGCAACTGGCAACCGGCAACTGGCAACTGGCAACTGGCAACTGGCAACCGCCTTCGTCGCTTCTGCTTTTATCCGAAACCTGCCCGGATGTTGCGCATTTCTACCACCCACGTCCCCGCCCAGCCCTCACCGATTCACGCAACTCCTGCTCCCTCCCGGCACTGCGCTTCTACAGTCATGTTCAGCGTTGCGCCTGTTGCGGCTTTCGCGCCCAACTCGCGCAGCGCCACCGCAGATAGTGACGGGCGCGCCGCCAGCGGCATGTGTCCGCCAGCGCGTGCTGGCTTCCGTTGGCCCCGCCCCTCAAGGAGGCACCCATGTGCGCTCTGCTTCCGAGAACCGACCCGACTCCATCCGGCCGTCCCTGCGCCATCCGCGCGGCGAAGGCCGCTCGTGCCACGACCTGGGCAACGTCCGCCCCAGCGGAGAGACGCCGCTTCCCACTATCGACTATCCACTGCCCCGCCGCCGGCAGTGCAAATTTTTTTCTGTAAAAATTTTGCGGACGGCGGTTCAAGCGATCTCCGGGTTAAAGTTGAGGTAAGGATCATGGACGGCTTCCCACTGGTCGGATTGCTCGATAACCAGAGAGGTCACCAGTCGCAGCAGGGAGTCCTCGTTGGGGAAGATCTCGACGACGCGCGTTCGGCGCCGGATCTCGCGGTTGATTCGTTCGAGCATGTTGGGCGACCACGGGGACGTTGTACAGAACCCTATGTGACATAAGATCTTCCGGCGAAAGTCGTGCGCCAACTGAGACTGCTGAAAGCCGCCCCCCTGCACTGTGCCCGCGTGCCGGAGCACGTCCCTGGCCCGCGCGACGCCTGACAAGCCGCCTGGCAAGCCCTTGACACGAACGCCCGTGCGCCTCATCCTCTCCATCATGCCGCGCCGGCCCCGCATCCATCAGCAGGCCGTCTGCTATCACATCTGGAACCGCGGCATCAACCGCGAGCAACTCTTCCACGATGAAACCGACTACCGCCACTTCATCGCCCTGGCCACGCGCTATGCACGCCAATGCCGGGCCAGCGTGTTTCACTGGGTCTGCATGCCCAACCACTACCATCTCCTGGCCCAGCTACCTTTCGCCATGCTTCGCCCGCTGGTTTCCGGCCTTCAGCAGTGCTATGCCCGCCACCACCACCGCCGCCACGGCACCTGCGGCGTCGTCTGGCAGGCCAGGTTCAAGAGCAAGCCGGTGGACACGGACCTGAGCCTCGGCGCTGCGGCCGGTATATCGAGCGCAACCCGGTGCGCCGAAGCTGACGGGGTCCGCCTGGGATTGGCCGTTCAGCAGCGCGCGGTCCTATGTTCTGGGCGAGAAGGATGGCCTCACGAGCATCAATGTGCGCTACGATGCGTCAGGCCTGACCGCTGGGCAACGAGCGGCCTACGCCGACATGCTCACAGACCCAAGCGATGACGCGTGGCTGGCCGAGCAGAGCATCCGGCCGATGGGTTCACAGGCCTTCGCTGCCCGGTTCGTGCAGGACCAAGGCCGCCCGCGCCTGAGGCGTGGGCGACCTCCCAGCAGCGCACGACTTTCCGCGCAAGCTATTGGCGGATAAAGACATGTGTACAGCGTCCTCGCTCCTCAACCTTGCGACGATCACGGTTTACTTGGGATTCCAGCTCGGCGCAGCGTTTGAACTGCTCGCAATAGAGGCGATCTGACTTAACCGCAACTTAAGTTATGGACGTAAAAGATATATTCGACATACGCTATTATCGGTGGATGAAAGAAGAGGCGCGGCAAGAGATAGTTTGCGGGTTTCCGCGACTGCGCCGCGTGAAAGGATGGAGTTGGCGCTTCCTTGAGCATGTCAGGGCCATGTCGCAGGACGAGCAGCTTAGTCTTGTATTTGCCTCGCTGAAACAGCACAGGGGAGCGGCACTCGTCGGTGAGCCGCTGACGCGAACGGAGGCGGAGTTGCTCGAGCGTTCGCGAAATGCTCAGGCGCTGACTGCTAGCCCGGAAGAGACTGAACTGCAGAAGCAGTGGCTCGCGGGCATCAAGACAACGCTCCAGCGGCGCCATCTCGCCAAGAGCGTTTGGAGCGCGCTCGCCCCAGTATTGGGCACGACATTTGTGTCCCTGGAGCGATCTGAGCGATCGTATCGGTGCCAGGTGCGTGATTGGACGATCATCACCAACGTGGATATGGGTGGACGCGTTCCTCTCAAATATCAGCAGCAGATCCTTGCCGCAGACCACGTGTATCTCGCCGATGGGATTTCTCTTTGCGCATGGGTTGGCTTGGGCGGTCAGACGATCTGGACCGAACTGGTTGACGCGGATATCCCATCAACAGCCGCGACGATCGCCGAATTCTGCGCGCATTTCCTGCAAGCCGCGCCGATGCTCCTGGCGGACCTGGACCCGCAGGAATTCATCCGCGAATTGGTTGCGAGATGCCATGAGCTCGTCCAGCGGCATCAGCCCAGCCCGGGCGGCGGCCATTATCTCGCAGTTGCAGCAACCGTTCTTGCACAAGGACTCCGGCGTCAGCCGGAAGGTCAACTGCCTGATCAGCTCTCTTAAGGACGGCAGCTTTTTGGTGAGGGAGGTTCCGGTAGAGGGCGTCGTCGCCGCCGGCTGTTTGCTCTTCTTCACAGACGGCGTGGCGCACATCGGCGAGCAGGTGTTCGCTCGCGGCGACCTAACCGTTGCGTGCATGGCTTTCGCCGCGTACCAGCACAGCCGGAACGCTCCGGGGGGCGCGCTGAACGAGGCCGAAGCGCAGGTGGAATTCGACAAATTCCGAGGCTCGATTCCCACAGACCTGTTAACCGATATCATACAGGATTTCGTCCATGGCAAGACAGATCGCAATTGACGAAAAAGGATCCGTCAGCACGTTTACAGCTACGACGCGACGACGCGCCTGCGCACCGAGACGCGGACCTTGCCGGGCTTGCAGGTCCAGACTGAGCTACCATTACGATGCGGCCGGCGACCTCGACGCGGTAGTCTACCCCAACGGCGTGGTGGAGGATTATGATTACAGCCGCGTCAACGGCCTGGAGCGGCTGACGGTGTACGGCATGACCGACAACACGCAGGCCATCACGATGACCTACGACTACACGCTGGGCATCGGCGGCCGGCGGGAGCAGCTCGTCGAGACGGTGCGGGATGCCGGCGATGGCAGCGTCATCAGCAGCGTGACGACGCGGTGGGCCTACGACAACCTCGACCGGCTAGTGCTGGAGACGCGGGATGCCAACGGCGGCAGCGTGCGCGACACGGGCGATTACACCGACGCGTTCGTCTACGACCTGGCCGGCAACCGGGTGCAGCAGCGCACGGGGTGGGACACGAACGGCGACGGGAAGCTCCAGACGAGCGAGCCGCTGGATTCGGCCGTGACGTACGCGTACAACAGCGATGACCAGTTGGTGACGAAGAAGAAAGGGGTCATAAGCCTTTTTCAACCTCCTTCTCCCGCGCCTTTTTCGGCCGGCCCACCGCCCGCAACGAACTCTCCACCCCCAGCCGCCGCGCCGTCGTCCCGACCCAACTCGCCTCGCCATACGGCCGGCCGCGGTCCCGCGAGCACCGCAGCGCCATCAACTCCTTCTCATCCTCCGCCTCATTGACCCATTCCACCCAATCCCGCGGCCGATCCACCGGCCAATCCGCCAACAGCTCCTTCATCGCCTCCGCCTTCCCCTCGCGCGCGGCCAGCGAACTCCACCGCCACCGCTCCGCCCGCCTCACCAGCTTCGCCCGCAGCGCATTCCGCTCCACATACCGGCACACGTTCAGAAAATGCCCATCCTTCTGAATCGCGAAGTGCAGATCCATGCTCCCCCACGTGCGGTTCATCACATGATACGTCAGCCCGCCAGGCGAGAATCGCGGCTTACGCGCCATGCCGCCCATGCTACCCGCCATCGCCTCGCTGTAAAGCCGCCCTTGCCAACCGCCATCTGACAACTGGCAACCGGCAACTGCCTTGTCCCACCCTCCCCTCCGCGCCTCCCACCCCTACTCATTCGTCTTTGCCCGGGTGCCTTCGTCGCTTCTGCTTTTATCTAAAACCTGCCCGCCTGTTGCGCATTTCTACCACCCCGTCCCCGCCCAGCCCTCACCGATTCACGCAACTCCTCTTCCTTCCCGACACTGCGCTTCTACATTCGTGTTCAGTGTTGCGCGATGTCGCCCTTCGCGCCCAACGCGCGCAGCGCCGCCGCAGATAGTGAGGTGCGCGCCGCCAGCGGCATGTGTCGGCCAGCGCGTGCTGGCCCCCGTTGGCCCCGCCCCTCAAGGAGGCACCCATGTGCGCTCTGCTTCCGAGAACCGACCCGACTCCATCCGGCCGTCCCTGCGCCATCCGCGCGGCGAAGGCCGCTCGTGCCACGACCTGGGCAACGTCCGCCCCAGCGGAGAGACGCCGCTTCCCACTATCGACTATCCACTGCCCCGCCGCCGGCCCCCGGGGGTCACTTTCAGCCACGCCAGGGTCATCTGCGCGTCACTTTTCGTCACGATAGGGTCATCCGGGGGTCGGTCTGGCGTCACTTTGGGTCAGTTTTTTCGCAATATATCAACGCGAGTGCATTTGTACAATGTCCTAACTCTTGTGCGATCAAGGTGCTGCGCCATGCCGTTCTTCAAACCACCTGCCCCCACGCGTTTTTTGCGCATCGCCAAACGTGTATGAGTTTTCAGGGCGGTACTCCGCCGTGAAAACTCGGTTGGACTGAACGGCTGTCGCCGTGGCGGGCGTGGGAGGGCCGTGGGAACGCCGCGGGACGTGGCGGTTGGGGTGCTGGCGGTGGGCCGGAGGCGTTGGGGCGGCCCAAGGCGCGGCGGTGGGCGGGCTGGGCGCATGCGAGAGCCTGCCGTCGCTGCGAAAGGATCGTGCGGCGGGCTGGAATGGTGGGGTTGGAGCGTGCGAAGGCGGAGCTAGATCATCAGGGCAGAGATATCGTGGCCTCGGGTAAGGAGGGGGTGGTGTGGAGGGGCGGATCGAGGCATTCGACGGCGGGCACGAGAGGCATGGCCGGAACGGGGCTGCTCGGACCAGGCGGAAGCGTGGCCCGCGACGGAGGCGTTGCGGTCGGTCCAATCGCCTGTTGGGGATGATGACTTGCGGGCGCCACCTGCCTTTCCGCCGGGAATCGTGGCCAGTCTGTTGAGATCGACCCTTTCCGCCACGTCCGTCACGCGCTCAAGGGCCGGACCTGATAGGTCCACCGGAACGGCTTGGCCATCGTCTGGTTGAAGTACTCGATGAACGCCAGGACACGCCGCCGCAACTCGTCGATGGATTGGAAGCTGCCCCGGCGCAGCAGCCGGCGTGCCAGGATGCTGAACCAGATCTCGATCTGGTTGAGCCACGAAGCGTGCCGTGGCGTGTACAGGAACCGGATGCGATGGCTGGGGTCTTCCAGGAACGCTCGCCGGCTCTTCAGGTCCTTGAGCAGGCCCGACTCGCCCTTGACGCCCAGTTCCACCCCCAGTCCACACAACTCGTCCACCAGCCTCACCAACGTCTCGGATTGGTGCGTGTTGAGCTGGTCCAGCACGATGATCCACGCTGCCTGGGGGTTGCTGGCCACCGTCTGGGCCACATGCGCGGCAAAGTCTTCCTCGTGCCGCGTCAACGCCACCGTTGGACAGATTACCTTCCCCGTGGCCACTTCCAGGTTGGCCGTCAGCATCAGCGTCCCGTGCCGAACGTAATTGGCCTCCTGACGCTCCACCTGTCCCGGCCTCATCGGCAGCGTGGGCGCCGCGCGTTCTATCGCCTGCATGCCGGTCTTCTCATCCACGCTCACGAGGTGCGTGCCCAGCTCGTGCATCGCGATGGCCGAGCCGTAGGCCGCGCACACCGCCCCCGACCGCGCCGCAAACTCCTCGGGATGCTGCCGGTCGGGACTGTTCAGCCAATACCGCATCTTGTGCGGCCGCAGGTCCGCCTCCTTTTAAAAAACGCCCCACCTGCCGGGGCGAGATCGACGGCACGATCCCCCGTTTGGCCGCCTCGTCGGCCAACTCCCGATTCGTCCAGTTCGTCACCGGCCGGCCGCTGTCCGACGGCTTCTCGCAGGCCAACGCCATGATCTGGCAGTACTGCTCGGGCGTGAACTTGCCCGGACACCCACAGCGATACCCGTCCGAGAGCGTCTGCCCGATCTTCCGGGCCAAGGCCGCCTCATCCCACTGGGCAACGTCCGCTCCCCAAGCCTGCTGGGCCGCCCTGTAGCGGGCTCGCCAGTGTCGGACCAGTTCGCGGGAGCACCCCACCCGAAGGGCGATCCCCACCGAGCCCAGACCCTCGCCGGCCGCCAAGATCACGCGAGCCCGCGTGGCCACCGCCTGCGGACAGGTCTTCCGCCGGACCAGGCTCTCAAGAATGCAACGCTGTGCTTGCGGTAGAACCAACGCGTGGCTGTTCAAGTCTTCCGTGACCATCGCATCTCCTTGTCATCCGTGACTTCATGGAGATCGGCATCACTCGGCATGATACTTCAGCCGCGATGATCTAGGGGCTGCGGCTGCGTGGGCGGGGGATCTCGCGGACATGCACCAGTTCTTCGCAGCCGCAGTATGGGCAGGTCGGCGCAAAGGGATCGAAGGGCGCCGGCGCCTTGGGCGGCGACTCGACGGGCTCGGGGGTTTCGGCCGGCGCGGGTCGTTGCAGTTGCAGCAACAGGCGGACGCGCCCCATCAACTCGCGGCGGCGCGGATACCACAGGCCATAGTAGCGGACCTTGTGGAAGCCCTTGGGCAGGACGTGCTGCAGGAAGCGGCGGAGGAACTCCGTGCCCTGGAGGGTGCAGTTCCGCTGGCAGTTGCCCTTGCGGTCCTTGTACTGGAACGTGACGGTTGCCTCGTCCATCGCCAGGAGGCGTCGCTCGGTGATGGCGATGCGGAAGACGTAGCGGGCCAGGTACTCCAGCACGCGCTGCGGGCCCGCGCCCCAGGGGAGGCAGTTCACGACCCAGTCCTGCTGCCAGACCTGCGCCGGCACCAGGGCGAAGAGCTGCGGGTGCTTAGCTTGCAGGGCCTGCTGGAAGAGTTGGCGCAGATGGCGGGAGAGCACTCGCACCGGGAGGAAGAACCCCGGCGGGGTGGCGATCCAATGCTGGCCATCCGGCGAGACGCCGCCGCCGGTGACCAGGCAATGCACGTGGGGGTGATACTCCAGCGTGCCGGTCCAGGTGTGCAGCACCGCCAGGATGCCGGGCATGGCGGCCAGGCGTTTGGGGTTGCCGGCCACGTCCATGACGCACTGGGCCGTCAGGGACATCAGCAGGTCATAGAACACCTTCTGGTTGCTGCGGAACAGGTCGCGCAGGCCCTGGGGCACGGTGGTGGTGAGGTGGAAGTAGGAACAGGGCAGCAGTTCATCCTGGCGGTCCAGCAGCCACTGGTGGGTCTGGGTAAGGCCCACGGCCGGAAAGGTCAGGTCAGGCCGTTGGCCAGGTCATCCAACTCGGCCCGTACCTGTTGGCGGATGGGTTCGGTCAGATGGGTGTAGATCTCGGTGCTGCGGATGCTGGAGTGACCCATGAGGATCTGCACCACGCGCAGTTCCACCTTGCGCTCCAGGAGGCGCGTGGCGAAGCCGTGACGCAGGCTGTGGGGCGTGACGCCGGGGAGGCCCTCCTGCACGCGCGCGATTCAGGGCGCCGCGCACGGAGCGGGGGCTGACGTGATTGCCCTGGCGAGCGGTGGCGAAGACCCACGGGCGGTTGTGGTGGGTCTTCCAGGCCAGACGCATCGCGAGCAGCAGCGAGGAAGGCAGGGGCAGGAGGCGCTGCTTGTTGCCCTTGCCGATCATGCGGATGACGCCCTGCTTGCCGTCGATCTGCTCCGGCCGCAGGGCCACGGCTTCGCTGATCCGCAAGCCGCAGGCGTATAGCAGGGCCAGACAGGCGCGATAGACCGGCCGCCACACGGCGGTGATCAGGCGGCGGCAGTCTGCATCGCTGGGGGCCGTGGGCAGACGCTTGCGACGTGACGAGGCGATTCTTTTTTAAAAAGGCCCCACGGCCGCCGCAGGGTGTTCTGGAAGACGAACTGGAGGGCGGCGCGGGTGGGGGCGATGGTTCCCTGGCACCGTCCGCTCTGGATCAGGCCACGCAGGTACCGGGCCACCTGCTCCTCGGTGGCCTCCTGCGGGCGCGTCCGCGTGCGCCTCACGAACTGCACGACGAGGCGCAGGTACGCCCGCTGGGTCCCCTGGGCCAGGCCGGCCAACTGCAAATCCCGGATCAACTGTTGCTTCACACTACCGCTCATGGCAGACTCCTTGGGTAAGGATGTTGAAGCTGGCGGCGGACGACACCGCGTCGTCCGTCCGCCGGCCTCTGCCAGAAGCGTAACCGTTCTACCCACGCAAGGCCCTCCCACGCCCGCCACGGCGACAGCCGTTTAGTCCAACCGGCGCAAAGCGACATCGAACCGGCGCGGGCGTGACACCTTGCAGAAGCGACGGGGCGACGAAGGGGTGCGGAAGCAGATCGTGGGTAGTAGATAGCGGGTGCCAGGGACAGCACCAGCGAAGAGCACGTGCGCGCGGAGGGGGTGGTGGGGTGAAGGGGGCGGTTGGAGTTGTCAGGCACAGCGATCATGGGCACTCCTTGAGGGGCACGTGCGGCCGCGCGAGCGGATGCGCGGAAGCGGGCTCCTCAACCTCTCCGCCGCGCTGCGCGAATCGGTTTGCGTGGGCGCAACATGGCGCAACGCTGGTGGGGTTTTTCGCGGGGAGAGCGCGGGATCTGGCGTGTGGGCCGGCCGATCTGCGCAACGCGCGTGTGAGGCGTCTGGGCCGGGCATTGCGGTGGGCGCGGGGTTTGCTTCGGGTGCGATGGCCAAGAGGGGCGGAGAGAAGGAGGTGGACCGGCTTTGCCTGATCCTGCTATCAGGCGGAAGCTGCTTGCGTAACCTGACCGCCTTCGCCTTCCGAGCGGCTGTGCGGCCGGCGTGCGGGCCACGCCCAGGAAGATGATGGATCTGGCCTTGTCAACCCTGCCGGGTATAATCTGATCAACGGAGCAAGAGCATGACGTATAAGGGCCGCGTTGAGCATGGTGTAGTGGTCCTGGAGGGTTCCCAGCGCCCCCCGGAGGGAGCTGTGGTGCGCGTTGAGGAAGAGCGCCCGGAGAAACAGGTTGGCGAGGCCCTGGACATGCTGGCGGGGCAAGCACAGGGGCTTCCCGCCGACTTGGCTGAGCGCCATGATCGCTACCGAAGGGAACGCCAGCAGTGACGCCTTGCTTCGCAGACACCTTCTTCTTCCTGGCCCTGCTCAACGCCCAGGATACCCACCATGAGCGAGCACGGGCCGCCAACCGTATGGACCGGCCGATACTCGTCAGCGCGTGGGTGCTATTGGAACTGGCCGATCATCTCTGCGATGCGCCAATCGTCATCTGCACGGCAAGGTGGTGGACGCGGTTCGTTCCGACCGTCGGTATGAGGTGATTCCTGTTGACCAGCCAACGCTTGACGTGGCCACCGAAATGTACCGGCGGCGGGCGGACAAGGAATGGTCGCTCACGGACTGCACCTCCTTCGTCCTGATGGGCCGGCGCGGCGTGACAGAGGCTTTGACGGCCGACCACCATTTCGAGCAGGCGGGGTTCGTGGCGCTCCTGAAGTAAGCGGTGGTCCGCAACGCCGCCGGGGAGTCTTCTGGCGCATCGACGGTCCTCGCGCGGCGGTATTGCAGACCGGCTAGAATGACGGTGCCGGGGCGTCGAGCGGCGGGAGAATAAGAATCATGTCCCCTTTTCCTGATTGTCGCGTTTTCCAGACTTGTCCCATTTTCCACACCACGCGTGCGCCGGCCTTCATGCGCTATTGGTTCGGGGCAGCCTCGCTGGCCCACGGACACCCCAGGCGAGGCCGCGGTTCGTCGGGTATATTCTTGTGACTGCCGCCGAATGATGGTGTCAGCACGTAGGGCTCATCGGGCCGGCGCAACGGAATTACCGCGGGCTTAGCGCGATCTGGGACATAGATTACCGGCGGGTACGAATAGCCGAAGGCGAGAAACTTGAGCCACTTCTCACCATGCCATTTCTTCTCCGGGAGGTCAACATACCCTTCCTTGCTCACCTTCTCTATGGTGAGGCTTTTCCCGCGCTGCCCTTCGATGGAAAAAGTCCCGTCGCGCGCGGTATACGTGACGAATCTTTGGTGCCCGCCCGTCCGGTCATGGCAACCCTCAAAGTCGTCGGGGTCATAGCCGATCAGGCCGTCGGGATTGAAGACCGAAATGCGGGCGATCACGCGAGCGCCTTCGACTGGGTGGCCGCGTTGATCAACAACTTGGCCGTAGAAATCGATCGGCCGCACGCTTTCGGCCGACCTTCGCCACAAGGCCCAGGTCAGCGGGTCGCCCGCGGCGAGAGCGATCTCGACATAGCGTATCAGTGCAAAGCTCCACATGACGCCGTCCTTTCATAGAGCAAGGTCGAACCGGGCCATCAGCTCCTGCCAATACTGCCAGCAGTCCTGGTAGTTAATCCCACAGCGCTACCGCCCATGTTTTTCGGCCTTTTGTGCCGATAGATCATCCGTGAGGCGCGGGTGAGTTGACCCGGAGGTCACGGATGACCGTGCAACAGATCCGCGCGTTGAGACCGGCCCTGTCCGGCTACCTGGACGAGTTCGCCGACTGCTTTGTCAGCTTCGACACGCGTTACCATCTCAAGGAATACGTGTCCGGCCAGCTCAGCGATCTGCAACGCAAGAGCGTGCAGCCGATCGCGCGGCTCATGGACGTGCCGCCACGGACCTTGCAGGAATTTCTGTCGCTGGCCGAGTGGGACCACGATCGCCTGCGTGACCGCGTGCAGCAACTGGTCACCCGCGACCACGGCGAGGCGCAGGCCATCGCCATCGTGGACGAGTCGGGCTATCCCAAGAAGGGGCGGAAGACCGCCTGCGTGCAGCGGCAGTATTGCGGGGCCACCGGCAAGAAGGACAACTGCGTGATGGCGGTGCATCTGGCCTACGCCAGCTTCGACGGGCAGTTTCGGGCGATGCTGGACAGCAACCTGTACCTGCCGGAAAAGGGATGGGACGCGCAGCGGCGAAAGGAGGTGGGGATCCCCACCGCGCTGAGCTATCGTCCCAAGCACCTGATCGCGCTGGAGCAGTTGCGGCGGGCCGTGGGCAACGGGATGCATTTCGGGTGGGTGACGGCCGACGAATGGTACGCGGAGAAGCCGGCGTTCATCGAGGGGCTGGAGGAGCTGAAGCTGCGTTTCGTGCTGGAAATCCCGAAGAATCTGATGGGGTGGGTGCGCCAGCCCAGCAGCGTCAACACGCCGCGGGGCGAGGTGCAGAACATGGTGCGCTGGTCGCGGCCGCTGCTGGATCAGGAGTGGGTACCGTATCACATCAAGGACACGGACGCGGGGCCGATGGTCTGGGAAGTTCGCGCGGCGCCATTCTGGATGAAACGGGACGGACGGGTGGTGGGTCCGTACTGGCTGGTGGCGGCGCGGAACGTTCTGGACCGGGATGAGATCAAGTATTTCCTCTCGGATGCGTCGCCGGGGGTGCCGCTGGAGGTGATTCTGCACGTGGCCTTCCACCGGTGGTCGGTGGAGCGGACGCTGGAGGACGAGAAGGACGAACTGGGGCTGGACCATTTCGAGGTGCGGAAATACGTTTCGGTGCTGCGACACCTGCGGATCACGCAGGTCAGCCATTTGTTCCTGGCCCGCCAGACCGAGCGGCTGCGGGAAAAAAAATCCGGAGGTGAACATCTGCCAGATGCGCCAAGCCACCAGCGCGCTGTTGGATGCGCTGACGCTTCACGACGAGGAGGACCGGACGCAGCGCCTGACGCGGATCGCCGCCGAGATCCGGGAGGACCAGCGAAAGAACGCTGCAGCGCGGGCCTCGCACGCCAAGAAGCGTCGGCGGGAACTGGAGGCCATCCGCCTCCCCGTGGAAACGCTCCGCTGCTGTATTCCGCCATGACGGGGTAGCGTTGTGGGATTAAGTAGCCCGCGTAGGCGAAGTCAGTTTCGGCCTTGCCAACAAGCGCGGTCTTTCCCAACAATGACACGCTGCCGTTCGACCTTATCATCAGCAGGTCGCCTGGTCTTAGTCGAAGCTGCTCAAACTCTCCGTCTTCCAGGTCAGCGTACTTCATGTTGTCCTGGGTAATGACACCATCGCCGATGTTTGGGATACGCAGCACAGGCACGCCTTTGCGGGCGTAGTCACATTTCTTTGACGTGCCGTACTTGAGGCTCTCAATGGTCTCCCCGACGGTGGACTGGACCCATGTCGCAGGCAACTCATCAGAAGCCGCGCCCGGGCAGTTGGGCAGCAGCGTTTTCTCGCACTCTTCCCACCACTCCGCGGTGAGTCGCCCGGAACACGCGGCAGCGAGGACGGATTGGCGGAAGCGTTTGAGGAGCGCCGGGGCCTTGCCCAGCCGCTCGCGGGCCGCGTTGACCCGCGCCAGAAGCTGTTCGACCTTCGCCACGATCCGCTTCTGCTCCGCCAGAGGTGCGATTGGCATCAGGGACGGCCTGATGATCTCCAGTGTGAGCCTCGTAATTGCGCTGCCAGTCATCTGGTCCGTCATCGCCTTAAAACCGACCGGGCTGTTCAAGTACCATTTGAGGAAGCGCGCATCGAGGATCTCCCGTTGCGGTTTCAGGAGGGCAACGCTGGAAAGCATACTGAACTCCTCGTCCAGGTCATTCACGGTCGCGATGCCAGTGGTTGCCCCGTCCTTGATGTAAAGCACGTCGCCTCTTTCTGGGTTGCACCGGTTGTAAATGGGTCGATGCACCTCCTCGCTTACGTATGTGATGTCCCCAAGGTCGAGACCCCATTCCTTGATATTCTTCGCCGTGACGTATTTGTATTTGCCAGAACGCGATTGCGCTTTCGGCGAAAAATGTGTTCCGTCCTGAATCTTGGCGCAAACCTGATCCATCCGCGCCGTTGCCCAACCTTCGGGCAATCCGTCGCTCTGTTCCGCTCTCTGCGTCTCCGCGTCTCTGCGCCGGAATTCTCCTGGCGCAGACGGCCCGGGGCGCAGCGTTTCTCTTTGACGGTGCCCATTGGGTCGAATAATATATGAGTAACCCCCCCGTGGATAGTATCCACGGGTCAACGCCCCTCGCGGGGCGTTACTTTTTCTGTCACCCCCGGAGATAGCATCTCCGGCCCGACGCCCTCGCTCTCATGGGCTCTTCTTCCCACCGTTCCCGTTATCGCAGGCGGATGCGGCGAGGATCGACGATGGCCAGGCGGCCGGGCAACGCCGCCAGGACCTTCGGAGTGTCGAGAAGGCGCTCGACCAGCGCAAGCACCTCGCCGACGGGCGCATCCTCCGGGCGGTCAATGACGATGATGCCGTGATAGTCCTGTGGCGGGTAGACGCGGATGTCGCCAAAGTCGAAATCCGCCGTGATCAGGGCGAGGCGGTTCGCGCGAGCGTGGGCGGCGACGGCCGGGTCCAACGCAAGGCTTGGCCCAAGGTCGCGCACATCCTGGGCGTCATGGCCCCGTTGCCGGATCAGTCCCGCCGTGCTTCGTGGGAGGCTTGCGTCAACCAGAAAGTGCATGGGTCATGCGCCCTGTCGCTGGGGCGTGGCAAGGAACGTAAGGCGGGACAACTCGTCGTTCGCGAAAGCGATGGCGGCACGGATGTCGTCGTCGGTCAGATCGTACTCGCGGCGGATCGTCTCGAACGAGTCGCCGCCGGCCAAATGGCCGAGCACAACGGAGACCGGCGTGCGCGTCCCACGGATCACGGGCTTGCCGTGGCAGATGTCCGGATCGATGGCGATGCGAGGGCTCATGCTGAGATTATACCACCTTTGTCGGCGGCGTGGATGGCTCCCGCCCGTTTTCCAGCAGCGCCAGCAGCGCGTTGAGTTCCTCAACCGCAGTCTCCAACTCACTGATCGCATTTGTCGCCAGTTCCTCCGGTGGCGGCAGTTCATCGGCGTCCTCAGGGCTGTCATCCTTGAGCCATTTGAAGCTGTCGAGCTTGAACTGGCGCTGCTGCACCTTGGCCAGGGAGAAGCATCGCCAGCGGTCGCCGCCGAAATAGCCCTCCCCGGCCGGTGAATCACTTTCCTTGCGCTTGAATCCCCGCGGCGGGACGCCACGGCCACTTTGGACAGCGTGGCCACTTGGGTCGGGGCCGTAGCACTTCTCGAATTCGGCGAAATGCTCGGCCGTCAGCGGCCGGTCCTTCTTGGTGATGCCCGGCACGTTGCTGCGGGCGTCGTAGATCCAGACCTTCTCCGTCGCATAGCCCTTGGTGAAAAAGACGACGTTGGCCTTCACACCCTGGCTGTAAGGCGTGAACGTCCCGCGCGGCAGACGCAGGACCGTGTGCAGGTTGCAGTCCTCGCAGAGGATCTTGAAAACCTCGCCGGCCTGGTCGGCGAAGAGGCAGTTGTCGGGCAGCACGATGGCCGCCCGCCCGCCGGGCTTCAGCACCGTGAGGATGTGCTGCACGAAGTTGAGCTGCTTGTTGCTGGTTTCGATGGTGAAGTCTTCGCGATTGGGCGTCTGATTAGTGCAGGGCGTGTTCAGGGTGGCAGAGCCGTCTCGGCTCTGGTCTGTCACTTTGAAACGTGAGACTGGATGTAGCGTCGAAACGGGCCGAGGGACTGGGGGCTGCGGACGATGTGGTCGAAGGATTCCTTCTGCCAGAGATGGGCTTGCTCAGAACAGCGGCGGGACGCCGCTGCCACTTTGTTGAGGATCTGATGGGCCGTGAAGGATTTCCACGAATGCAGGATGCTGCTGAGGGTGTGGGAAGAAAGGGGTGTGAGCAGGACATGCACGTGGTTGGGGGCGACAGCGAACTGGTCGAGGCTGTAGCGATGGCCATCGAAGTATCGCAGAGCGTTCTCGACGATGCGCTTCGGCTCTGGAATCGCGAGCACGCATGAACCCTCGCCGGCGTCGAGCCATTCCTGGAGACGGTGAGGGAAACGCGTGTAATACTCGCGCCTGCGCGGGCAGGTCATGGGGCTGGGGATGGGCGGCCAGCCACTCCGTCCGCTCCTGCTGCCATTGACGTAACTTCTCCTGCGGCAATGAGTCGGCCAGGCGAAAGGTGACGAAATAGGTGACGCCCTCTTGGCGCCAGTGAGGCAGGTTGCCGGAGAGAAATGCAACGGGCGCGTCGGGGTCGAAATAGCTGAGCCAAGTGGCAGAGCCGTCCCGGCTCTGGTCTGCGGGAATCAGCGGCGGGACGCCGCTGCCACTTTGGCTATTCAGCGGCGGGACGCCGCTGCCTGGAGTTTGGCCATTCGCTACGCCTTTCTCGCGTAGAGGACGGCACTGCCCAGAGGCGAGGGAGGTTTCTGGGGCTTGTGGTCCGCGTCGCTGCGACGGGACGGGCTGGTCGGGAAGCCCTCGAAACTGTTGGGCTGCATCTGCTCGCCCCAGGTCTCCAGGCGTAACTGGGCGATGAGGCGTTGGGTGGGGCAGAGCGGCAGCCGGCGTCCCTCCAGCCACTTGGGGGCGGGCAATTCCGCCGGCACGCCGTCGGGTCCGTAGGCGTGGATGCCGGCCAGCAGCAGCAGGGAATATCCCGCCACGGCGACCGCCGGGACCGTCTTGACCGAACGGGCGTTTCGCACCTGCGCTTCCCCCACGCCCATCACGCTCTTTTCGTCCCGGAAATTGACCTCGATTCCCCATCGCCAGAGGTAGGCCTGCAGCACCGCCGCCAGCGGCAGGCTCGCGTCGGTGACGATGAGATAGGCCGACTTGCGATAGAGCATCTTGCTTCCCTTGCGCAGCCGGTAGCCCAGCGGGGCGATGATCATCAGACGCAGCACCCGCCCGGCCCCCGCCGGCCTCCACTTCACCGCCGCCACCGTCTTGACCTTGAACTTGTGCATCTTCCCGGCGGCATAGGCCTGGACCGTCTGCCAGGGGATCGTCTTGTCCTTCTCCAGTTCCTCGGGCGTGGGCAGTCTCTGGCCATAGCGCCGTGGCCGGCCTCCCCTGGGCCCGCGGGACTCCTCCGGCGGCACCCCATACAGGCAGGCATCGCCGCGGATCCGTCCGATCAGAACCGTTCGCTCGGGAAGCGTCTTGATCACGCTGCGGTTGGTGAATCGCCCGTTGACCGTCAGCCAGATCTCCCGCCCGCTGGCCTGTGCAACGCCGCCACCCGCGCCGCCCCCACGACGTTGATGTTCATCCGCTTCTTCAGTTCCCGGTACTTATGCACCTGCTCGTCCGTGGCTGTCTTCCCCGGCCGCTTGGGCGTGGGGGCCTCCACGAAATTGATGGGGATGCTCCGCGCCGCCCCCGGCATTCCCAGCGGCACCGCCGCCGAGAGCTGCACCACCCGGTGGGCCAGAACGAAGTTGATCTGGAACGGCGGCCCCAGCGGATCGACCCGCCAGGCCACCCCGGGAATCTTCAGGCTGCGGCGGCGGAGCAGCGAATCATCCATCGCCACGATCAGCGGCGCCGACGGCGGCAGCATCGCCTCCACCTCCTCCCGCACCACCCCGAACAACTGCCCGGCATCCACCCGCCCCCGGGAGTAGAGCCGGTAGTCGGCCGTCCAGTCGCCAAACTGCCGCCCCCCGGTGTACAGCAGGCCGGTGATGGTGCGCCGGGAGAGGCACAGCACCAGCCACAGCAGGTGCAGGCGCAGCCTCTGACAGACCCGCTGCTGCATGGACGGCGTGCCGCAACGATCCAGTAGGCGCTGCAGCGCCGCCGTCAGTGGCTTGGGCGCCGGGCCGGAGTCCCGCCCGAGTCCGGGGACGAGTGGCGCGTGAGCAGGAGGCGGCGGCGGTCCTGGACGGTCCACTCGACGACTTCGCCCTTGCGGAAGTCCATGGCGTGAGCGACGGCGGCGGGGAGGTTGACGTACCATTGCAGCGACTCCTTTCGCTGGATGAGCTGAACCTTGGTGGGATAACCCATGAGGACATATCTCCTATTCTAGTTGTATAACTAGAACGAAGTCCCAACACAAAAGCAAGAAAAATCCCGCAGGAATTTTCAAGGAAAGGGCCAAACTCCAGTCAGCGGCGGGACGCCGCTGCCACTTTGGCTATTCAGCAGCGGGACGCCGCTGCCACTTTGAGTTTGGTCAGCAGCCATATAACCTCATTAGGGACAGAAATCCCGGGCCGTTCTGGGCGGAGACGGAGGAACACTTGCATTGGTGATAGACGAGCTTGGCCGGGTCGGGGGCGAGGAGGCGCAGGCGACGTCGAAGTTGCGCTTGCGCGGGCGAGCCACAGGGCGCGTTTCCGCGGGTTGTCCTGCCAACGGCAGGCCCAGGCGACCATCTCCAGTATCTTCAGGTCCCACCAGGGTTCCTTGTAGCGGAACTGGGTGCCGTCGGCCCGGACGGTGTGGGCGAATCGGCCGAGGTCCTCATCCCATGCCCAGCGGTTGAAGTGCTCGACGGCGGTGATCAGGAGTGAGAGGGCGCGATCGTAACCCTTGTCGCCCTGGCCAGCGCCCTGGGCCTGGCGCGTTTCCAAGTATCGCGCGGTTTCCTTGAGGAAGATGCTGCCGCCCCAGCACTGCATGTCGGCCGCGCCATCGCCTTTGACGGGAAAGCCGGCGGCCCACGGCTGGCGATCGGGGTGGCCGGCATCGATGACCGTTTCGGCCGTGCGCAGATATTTCTCATCGCCCGTGAGCCAATAGCCTTCGAGGAGAATCTGCACATTGTGGCCGCTATCGCGGAAGAACTGGCCGGTCTGGGCGAATCGGCCAGTGGTGACCTTGTAGACGATGAGGTCGGCCATGGCCTTGGCGACTTTGGCGGTGGCGGGATAGCCGGCCATCCAACCGTAGGTGAGCATGCCGCGCGTGTTCATATGTTGCGACTCAGGCCCCCCACCGCGGGTGTGATACCACGCCAGGTTGCCCTGCATGCCATCTTCCTCATAGGCGCGGTGGGTGGATCGGCCGGCTTCGTAGGCGTGATCGGTGTGGTGGTGCTTGCCGTGGCAATAGACGCCGCCGGTGTGGGCGTTGTCGCTGGTGTGATAGACGTCGATGTCGGCCTCGTGACGGAGGGCCGGCTCGGCGAGTTTCCACCAGAGCTGGCAGAGGTCGGGGCGGGCATCGGCGGTGCGGGCGGCCTGCATCAGCATGGCATAGCCCATGTCGTATTCGAGGTTGTAGTGGGAGAGGACGCGGCCCTGGATTTCGCAGTCGGCCAGCACGTCGCCGAAGTTGCGCCAGCCAAAGTTGTCGATCGATTCCTGCTGGGTGAAGAGGTTGCGCGGGGCGAGGATGGAGCTTTCGTTGATGCGCTCGTAGCGAGGCGCGCGGGCATCGTCGTAGAGGGCGAGGTGATCGAAGGCGCGGCTGTCGGCGTATTGCGAAGCGGCGGCCAGGGCCAGCGGCGGGTTGAGTGCGCGGGCCATGGCAATGGCGGTTTCGGGCCACTGGCTGTAGGGAACCGGGACGTTGGGGTAGTTGTCGCCGCGGTAGAAATGGAAGACCAGTTCGTGGGTCTTCTGCTCGCCGCCTTGCAACTCGTGGAGATCGGCGAACTCGCATGGCCAGAGGGCGAGGGTGGCGGTGGCGCGGCCGTCGGGACCTTTGTCAGCACGAATGGCCTTGGGGAAATTCTGCCAGAAATGCCGGATGCCCATGGCAACGCCGAGGCGCGGATCTTCGATGGCGATGAATGGCTCGGCGCGGTTGCCCTGGCGGATTTCAGCGCCATCGACGAACGCCTTCCAGCCGCGATAGGAGAGCGGCACGGTCCAGTCGCGGTTGACGTGGGAGCGATGAAACCAGTTCTCGCCGCCGCTGGAATCCTGCACGAGCGAGGCGGACTGCGTGAATGGCCCGCGATAGACTTCGTTGCCGGCCTGCGCCAGGGGATAGATCGTGCCGGGGGATTGCTGTGGGTATGGCGCGCCACCGGCGTGGAGCGTGACGTAGCTCACGCCATCCTGCCTCGGCATGATCTGCCAGCCGGCTTCCTTGAAATAGATGCTTCCCGGCAGCCCCAGTGGCCACTGGCCAAGCACGCGTCGAATGGCCGGGCGGGGATTGCGGAGGGTCAGCCAGGCGCGGACGGTGGTTTGGCCGGCGAAGACGCGGAGCCACAGGTCGTATTCCACGATGGCGGCGCCCGATTCGTCGGCCAGCTCACCCTCGACGTTGATCGTGCAGACCAAGGGGCCGGCCTCGATATCGAAACGGCGGACCTTGCCGCATTGGGCCGTGTAGAGCTTGCCATCCTTCTCCTTTAGATACAGAGAGCCAAATGGCGACGTGGCCAGGACATCGACCCACGCATCGCCTGTGCGGCTGCGGAGCTTGACCTTCTCCAAGCCACGGAAGGTGGCGGCGTCGATGTCAAACCGCAGCGCGCCGGTGTTGACGCTGACACGGGTGACCTCGCGCGCCACCTGAAGCGGCGGCAGAGGCGACGTCGTATCCGGTACGGTATCGCGGCTCACACAGAATCGCGTTGGGGCGCCGGCCTCAAGGTCACCGAGGAAATGCAAAAGGGCCCACCGCACCGTGCCATCCGGCCAACGCGATTGGGTGGATGACTGGCTGGGAAGGACTTGCCCCGAAGCGGACCTGACGCACAGCGCGGCCGGATCGCGCAAGTCGCCCTGCGCAAACGGGATGCCCAGCGTCACAGGCTCATTTGGCCGGGGAAATGGAAGGGTGTTGTGGACGGTGATGTGGAAGCTCTTCATAAAGTCTCAGACTTCCTGATCTCGCGGCAATTGCGATGACACCAAAGTGAAGTGAAGGGTGAAGTTGGTGCCGGGATAGACGCATTGCGTGGCGTTGAGCTTCTCAAGAAGTTTAGCCACGGCGTGATCGGCCTGGGGATTGGTCAGGTGGTGAACCTCGACGAGCAGACGGTTCTGCTCGGGTTGCGGACACAGGTTGACGTCGCGACGGAACAGGTCCCGGACCAAGGGGCGGGCATCCTCCACGCGGCCCAACTCTTCACGCAACAAACCGCATAGCCCGGTTTCCGCCCGGTAGGCGATCATCTTGATGGTGTCCATCAATTGCTTGCGCCCGGCAGCAGACGCTTGATCCGCTGCTGGGCCGGGAGTTCCGACAGGGCGATCCGCTTGGGCACCTCCCGCCGACGCTTCTTGGCCCCTGCCCATTCTTCCTCCAAGCCCACGATCTGCTCACGCAGTTCCGTCTGCGCCTGCTGATAACGCTGCACATCCACCGTCCGCAAGCGATCATCCAACTCCCCCGCGGCATACTCCGCCTGCCGCCGCTGCAGTTGCTGACGCAGGGAACGCACCTGGGCATCCTCCTGCTTCCAGGCCGGGTTGACCACCTCCCGGGTTGCATCCGCCTCCTCCGCCCCATGCTCCACAAGTGCATCAATGGCATAGTGTTCCATCATGTACTTGATGAAGTTTTCCTGAGACCACCGGCTGAACAGATACACCGCCGCCTCACTCATGCTCAGGCGGTATGCCGTGCTCATCAGGCTCACTTGGTGCCCCGATGAACTCAGCTTGCGAACCTCCTGGACCCACAGCCCATTGCCCAGCCGTGTGCCCCGCTCCGCCAAGCTCATGCTCAACGTCTGACCTCCGGGCATCTTCACCTGGCACTCCCGGAACTCCGACTCGTCCCATGCTTCCAGCGGCTGTTTCCGGTAACTGATGCACGCCACCCGATGCTTCGCAAACATCTCCTGGAAGAAACCGGGATGGCTGGCCTCCCGATCAAAGATCACGATGAACCGGTGCCGCCATGGATCGGCCGCCAACTCCTCCGCCGTCGGTTGCCCGGGAACCTCCGCCAGCAGTCGCGGTACAATCTCCTCCCGCAACACCTGCCCCAGGCCCTCGTTGAACTCCCGGCTGACCACGAAGTACGGCTGGCCGATCAGGTCGTTCACCCAGTAGTCCGTCGTCCCCCGCAGGCACAGCCGCTGGCGGCTCACGTAACGCTTGGGCAGCACCGCCAACTCCCCGTGATACACCCGCACGTGACCATCCACGTACAGCACCCCCGCCGCCTCCACATCCCCCGCCATCCAGTGCTCCGCCAACGCCGCGCTCCACGCCGCCAACGCCGCCGCGTCCTGGCTCAGCAGACCCAGCTTCTCCCGCAAGGTGCGAACCTCGGGGATCCGATCCAGCCCCAGCAACTTGCCCAGTTCCCCCGGCGGCTGATGGCGAAGCTGCTCCGCCGTGCGAATCCGGCACAACGCCATGCATGCCAGCAGAACCATGACATGCGTGAGCTGGTAGAACCCCGCCGGCAAGGCCGGCAGCTTCTCCAGGTAGGCAAACAGCCCGTTGTCCTTCAATGCCGGCAGAGCACACAGAACCCCGCCGAAGCTCACGTCCCGGCAGGGCACAAAACGCGATTGGGCCGGACCCAATCCCACGGCCGCCGCCACCCGGCCCACACTGTCCGTACACGCCATCCCCATCCCCGCCGACGCATCGGCCACGCTCCGCTGGCTCTTGTCGCTGGCCGTCAACCCTCCTGCTTCGTCTTTTTTTTTGCCGCCCGCAACAAACCCCGGACAATCCCTTTCCGCACCGTGTCCACCTTCACCGCCTCCTGCCGCGCCGCCTGCCGGTAGGGCATGCCCTCATCCAGCAAGGCCTGCAACGCCGACACCTTCTCCGGCGTCAACACCCCAGGCCCGCGGCCCCGACGCGCCTGAAAGAACGCCCGGCAACCCCCGCCGCTCCGATACCGCTTCACCGCACGTTTCACGCTGATCCCCGTCACCCCGAAGGCCCGCTCGATCTCCACCAGCTTGCAGTGCCCGTTGGCCGCCAGTTGCGCCGTGAACATCCGAAAACTCCGCACGTCCTCGGCCGCGTGCGTGAACACCGGCAACAAACCCTGAAAGTACGTCCATCGTCCCCCCTCATTCAGCACGCTCAGGGTGTCGGTGATCCCCGTGCTCCCCGCAGGCAAAATCGGCAAGAGACGCTGCGCCATGGTCCTCCAAGCTGGCCCACCAGCGTATCATTTCTCTTTCCATTTCTCGCCCCCTCCACCCACCACGCCCCAACCCCCCACTCCGCTGACATATCCGCCGTTTCCCTCACTTCCCGCACCTCCAAAACCACCGCCGAGATCAGGAAGTCTGAGTCTGCCTTGGAGTTCGCCAACTCTGACCAGCGAGTCAACAGAATATACACCCGCGAGGCCGTTGTTATCACCAACGCAGAGCAATCCAGATCACGCGACGGCTGGGTTTTGGTGACTGTTTCAGAAACTTAGGGCTTGAAACATCGCGCAAATGAGAGAGAATGGACGACGCGGCTCCGATTGGGCAAAAGCCATGGGCCGGTAGGAAAGACCCGCTGGAGAATAGGACGAAGTGGAGGCGACGCCAACGCTCGCCCCACCGCGGAGCGGTATGGGCGAGATACAAGCTAAAGTCACCGCGTTTGTGTGCATAAACTGCTCCCGCGACGGCGTGGATTCTTTGTTGCGCTTTCGCCGGCCGATCTTGCCGGCCATTCCGTGGAAGGGCCGCGTGCGGCACGTGATGGTTCCCTGCGCTGGCCGCCTCCAACCGGAGCACTTGCTGAAGGCATTCGAGGGCGGGGCGGATCTGGTCTGCGTCATCGGCTGCGAAGAGGACAACTGCCATTATCTGGAAGGCTGCTGCCGCGCTGCGCGACGCGTCGAATACGTTGATGGCCTGCTCAAGGAGATCGGGCTTGGCGATGGGCGGATCGTGCTGGCGACGCTGCCGGGGTCGGGACGGCAGGACATGGCCGCGGGAGTGGGCGATCTGGCCGGGGCAAAGAGCGTTTCCGAGGAGGAGCTTTCGCGAAGACTTGAGGATATTGGCACTCGGATAGCGGAGAGGCTGCAGTCCCTGCCGCGCAACCCAATGGGCAATGGGGCAGAGGCTGAGCAGAATCCCGAGATCACCGAACTGGAAGAGACAGAGGAAAATGAAGACTAATCTGGCTCAAACATTGAGTTCCGGCCGGCTGGCCGTGACGGCTGAATGCCTGCCCCCGCGCGGGGCGGATGCTTCGGCCATTCGCAAGATGGCGGCGTCGCTGCCGCAGCGGCTGGACGCGGTGGTGGTGGCCGACAACCCCGACGAAATCCGCGGGTCGGCGCTGGCGTGCGCGGCGATATTGGCCGGCGAGAAGCAGCAGCCGGTGCTGTCGATCATCACGCGCGACCGCAACCGCATCGCGCTCGAAGGCGATGTGCTGGGCGCATCGGCGCTGGGCATCGGCTCGGTGCTGTGCCTCAGCGGCGAGCACCAGTCGCTTGGCGCGTCGCCGCAGGCGGCCGGCGCGTACGACATCGACTCGGTGCAGCTCATGGCGGGCATCAAGCAGATGTGCCAGGGCGGCGTGGATTTCGCCGGACGGAAGCTCAGCTCATCGCCCGAGATGCTGATCGGCGCAGCCGCCCATCCCTACCTGCGGCCGATGGAGCTGAATCTGCTGCGTCTGAAGAAGAAGATCCTGGCCGGGGCGACGTTCCTGATGACGCAGGCGGTTTTCGACCTGAGGGGCTTCAATGAATGGATGGAAGCGGTGAGAGCGGCCGGCATCGACAAGCAAGCTGCGGTCATCGCGAGCGTCCTGCCGCTGAGCAGTGTCGAGCAGGCGAAACATCTCGCGGCGAAGAAGACGTATGGGCCGGTGCCCGCGGAAGTGATCGGCCGGCTTGCCAAGGCGGCGGATGCGGGCAAGGAAGGCATCGCCATCGCGGCCGAGATGGCACGGAAGATCAAGGCCATTCCCGGCGTGAAGGGCATTCATATTCTGTGCGGCGGCTGCGAGGAGGCTGCGGACGCGGTGATTCGGGAAGCCGGGATAGGACAGTAGGTAGGGGCGGCTTTAGCCGCCGAGGCAGGCAACACCGGCGGCTAAAGCCGCCCCTACGATCGCAACGCACGCAACGCACGTGACCTCAGGACAGGACTATGCCCGAGAAGTATCACATCCACACGGCCAATGAGCCCGGGCGATTTCGCCGCGTGGGCAAGTACGGCAGCGTCGACTGGCGCGAGGACTGCTCGCGCTGCACCAACTGCGTGAAGCACCGCTGCGTCTACGATGTCTACAAACACGAGGCCGCGCAGAATCGCGACCCGCTGTCGGCCATCGAGACGCATTATGAGTGCAAGGCCTGCCTGTCGTGCGTGCAGAGCTGCACCAAGGGAATCCTCTCCATCGGCGTGAATCCCGAGTTTCTGGACATGGGCGATGAGTATTGGAAGCCCGACATCATCGCCACGACGTGGAACCAGTCGGACACTGGCCGGATTCCGGTCTCCGGCGCGGGCTATCGCGGGCGGTTTTCCGGGCCGGGCTTCGATTCGATCTGGACGGACATGTCGGAAATCGTCCGGCCGACGCGCGACGGCATTCACGGCCGCGAGTACATCAGCACGCTGGTCGAGATCGGCACGAAGCCCATGCGGCTGAGCTTTTCGCCCGACGGCAAGATGACCTGTGCGGGCGCTTCGCTGCTGGAGATTCAGCTCCCGGCCATTCTCGATGTGCCGCCATGGCCCGTATGCCGGCAAGACGCTGGCACTGGCGCGGGCGGCGGCCGCGCAGAAGCTGCACACGCTGGCGGTGATCCCGGCCATGCGGATGCCTGACATCCCGGCCGATCAGCTTGGCAGCGTCGTGCCGGTGATCGGCCACAAGACCCTGGCGTCCTGCCAGCAGTTCCTCCCGCAGGTTCGGATGGTGGAACTGACTGGGCCCGGCGACATGAAGGAGCTGTCGCGAAAGGTGGCCGAGACAAGTCCGCGCGCGGTGCAGGTGCTACGGATGGATCTGGCGCAAGGCGCGGCCGACGAGGTCTCGCGACTGGCCAACGAAGGTTTCAAGGTTTTCCATCTCTGCGCGGACATGCACGGCTGCGAGAAGCTGGCCGACGGCTCGCGCGGCCGGCATATCCGGGATGCGGTGCGCGAGATTCACGGGCGGCTGGTGAAAGAAGGCCGGCGGGACGAGATCACGCTGATTGTCGGCGGCGGGATCGCGCTGGCCGAGCACATGGCCAAGGCAATCATCTGCGGGGCCGACCTGGTGGCGGTGAACGCGGCGCTGCTGGTGTCGCTGGGATGCCGCATCTGCCGAGACGCTCACACGGGCACTCGTAGTGCGGGCTTCAGCCCGTATCGGTGCCCGGCGGAGATGCAAAACCTCGATCTCGCCTACGCCACCCAGCGGATGGTGAACCTGATGGGCGCGTGGCACTCGCAGTTGATCGAGGTGCTGGGGGCGATGGGGATTCGCGAAGTGCGGCGGCTCCGCGGCGAAGTGGGCCGCGCCATGTTCCTGGAAGATATTGAAAAAGAGGCTTTCGGTGACCTTGTCCGGAAATAACATCGAGGTGTATCCAGGTAGTGCCGGTGGTGCCGCCAGTGCCATCACTGGCGGAAATACTCCCGCCGGTGAGGGCACCAGCGGCACTGGCACTTTCGTCGGGCTTAACGGCGAGCCGCAGGTGGCGGTGGCGCGGGAGATTCGGCCTGCGCCCGATCGGTATCGCAATGCGCTGGGCAGATATCGGGTGTTCCGCTCGGCCGACTGCGCGGCGTGCGGACAGTGCGTGCGGCTCTGCCCCGAAGGCGTTCACGTGAAGCCGGAAGGGTACACGTTCACACTGCGTCCGCAGGACCATCTGTGCATCGGACCGGCCTGTGCAAAGACAGACCATTACTGCATCGACCGCTGCCCGAAGAAGGCGCTGCGGCTGATGCGCAATCCGACGGTGGATACGCTCAGCGATCAGCGATGGAACAGCGACCTGATCCTCTCGACGTGGCATATGGCCGAGACGGGCCACGCGCCGAATAACGGGCTCGAATATCGTCACGGCACCTGCGGCGGCGGCTTCGACAAGATTCGCATCGACCTGCCGGATGACGCGAAGCCGAAGATCGACCCGAAGGAGATCGACACCGGGCTTGATCTCAATCATCGCGGCGACGGCCGGCCGCAGATCCACATCGACATTCCGATCTATGGCGGCGGCATGTCGTTTGGATCGGTGAGCATTCACACGATGCTGGGCAAGGCCCGGGCGGCAGTTGCCTGGAACACCTTTACCTGTACCGGCGAGGGTGGATATCCCGACCGGCTCAAGCCGTACGACGACCATGTGATGACGCAGGTGGCAACGGGCCTGTTCGGCGTGCGCGAGGACACGATCCAGCGCGTGCGCATCGTCGAGTTCAAGTATGCCCAGGGCGCCAAGCCGGGGCTGGGCGGGCATTTGCTGGGCGATAAGAACACCGCCGCCGGTGGCGCGCATGCGCGAGGCCGTCGCGGGCAACGCCCTGTTCTCGCCCTTCCCGTTCCACAGCGTCTACAGCGTCGAAGACCACAAGAAGCACCTCGACTGGATCAAGGAAGTCAATCCCAAGGCGCTGGTGAGCGTGAAGGTCTCGACGCCGACGGATGTGGACATGGTGGCCGTCGGCAGCTATTACGCCGGCGCGCACATCATCCACCTCGACGGCAGCTATGGCGGAACCGGCGCTGCGCCGGACATCGCCAAGAAGAACATCGCCATGCCGATCGAATTCGCCATTCCCAAGGTCCACAAGTTCCTCAGGGACGAGGGCATTCGCGACAAGGTGACGCTGATCGCCAGCGGCGGGATTCGCACGGCCTATGACGTGCTCAAGGCGATTGCCCTGGGCGCGGACGGCGTGGTGATCGGCACGGCGGAGATGGTGGCGCTGGGCTGCGTGCGCTGCGCCTGCTGCGAGAGCGGCCGCGGCTGCCCGCGCGGCATCGCCAGCACCGACCCGGAACTGATGATGCAGATGAGCCTGGAATGGGCCACGCAGCGGCTGATCAACCTGCTGGGCGCGTGGCGCGAGCAGATTGTGGATGTCCTCTCGAAATTCGGCCTGCGCTCCATCCGCGAGCTGCGCGGGCGGACGGACCTGCTGTATTACAAGAAGGAAGTTGCCAGTTGTTAGTTGCCAGTTGCCAGATGCACTTGGCAGTCACTGGCAACTGGAAACTGGCAACTGGCAACTCACGATATGACCGACTACGCGGAACAACTACTCAGGACGCGCTCGCAGGTCTACGGGCCTGACCCTGTGGAACGGGCCAAGGCGGCGGAGGAAGGCGGCTGCGGCGTCACCGGGTTCGCCTGCACGATCCCCGTCGGCGGGCGATTCATCTACGAGCCATCGATCCAGATGCAGAATCGCGGCAACGGCAAGGGCGGCGGGATCGCGGCCGTCGGCCTGGTGCCCGAGCGAAATGGGCGTCTCGCGCGAGGTGCTCAGCTCGCACTACCTCCTGCAGATCGCCCTGCTCGATAGCTCAGCGCATGCCGAACTGGAACGTCAGTTCGTCCTGCCGCATTTCGATATCGCGCTGTCGCAGCGCGTGCCGCACATTGATGACTACCGCGACATTCCCGGCATGGAGGTGCGGCCGCCGGATGTGCAGCGATATTTCGTGCGCGTCAAGCCGAATGTGCTTGCGGCGTTCGCCGAGACGGCGGGCCTGAAGCGCATGGCACCGCGCAACATAGAGGATGAGTTCATCTGGCGGAATTCCTACCGCCTCAACGACATGTTCTATGCCTCGCTGGGCGAGAAGCGCGCGTTCGTGCTGTGCCACGGGCGCGATCTGATGGTCTTCAAGATCGTCGGATACGCCGAGCAAAACGTGCAGTACTACAACCTGCAGGACACCAAGGCGCACGCCTGGATCGCGCATCAGCGCTATCCGACCAAGGGGCGCGTGTGGCATCCCGGCGGAGCGCATCCGTTCGTCGGGCTCAACGAGGCGCTGGTTCACAACGGCGACTTCGCGAACTACCACTCGGTCTGCGAGTACCTCAAGCAGCGCAACATCCGCCAGCAATTCCTGACGGATACCGAAGTCTCGGTGCAGCTCTTTGATCTGTGGGACCGCGTCTACAAATATCCGCTGGAGTACATCATCGAGGCCCTGGCGCCGACAACAGAGCTGGATTTCGACCAGTTGCCGGCGGAGAAGAAGGAGATTTATCGGCAGATCCAGGCGACGCACATCCACGCCTCGCCGGACGGGCCGTGGTTCTTCATCATCGCGCAGCCACCCGGACAAGAAGCAGTTCCAGCTCATGGGCATCACCGACACCGCGATGCTCCGCCCGCAGGTCTTCGCGATCGCGGGCAGCGGGGACGTGCAGATCGGGCTGATCTGCTCGGAAAAGCAGGCCATCGACGCGACGCTGCGAAGCCTGGCGCGCGAGGACCCGCGGTTCTGCCCCGTGGCCGACCGATACTGGAATGCCCGCGGCGGCAGTCACACGGATGGCGGCGCGTTCATCTTCACCATCGGCGAAGATGCCAACGGCCGGAAGACCTTCGCCTGCACCGACAAATTCGGCCGTCCGGTGTCAATCGACGCGGGCGCCGTGCGCTGCGATGTCGAAAAAGGGGACATGATTCTTTCTTCCGCCGGCGGAGCACCAACCCCCGGCGGAAAAGAATCATGTCCCCTTTTTCCGGAGCAGTGGCTGCGCGAGGGCCGGGCGCAGGATCTGTTCGATCACGCGGCGCGTGGGTTGCCCACCTGGCCCGCGGCGGGGTTGCGGCAGTTCTGCGATGCGGTGCTCGCCCGGGCCGACAGCGAGGCGTCGCGGGCGACGGCAATCGAGGCGCTGACTCTGCTGCACGACCGGCACTTCGATACCGGCGACAAGCGGCGCAGCAGCGTGCTCCGCGTGCTGGAGGATGCGCTGGACAAGCTCTTCGACTCGGCCCCGATGTTCGGCGAGCCGGCGACGCGCTATTTCCGCCGCATCGACTTCAAGACGCGCGATCGCCTGGCCGGCCCGTCGCATGGCGAGGAGCTTCTGGTGATCGACGCCGAGAAGTTCCCGCCAGAGGGCGATGACTGCGATGCCATGCTGCTCTGCCAGGCCTATGGCAAGGGCTGGCGCAAGTTCGCCGTCTATCGGCTGCGCGGCCAGCGATTCACGGGCGCGGGCCTTGGCCCGGATACGGCCGGCGTGCGCATCGACGTGTACGGATCGAGCGGCGATTACCTCGCCAGCGGTATCGACGGGCTGGAGCTTCACGTTCACGGCAACGCCCAGGACCAGGTCGCCCAGATCATGAAATGGGGCAAGCTGGTCATCCATGGCGATGTCGGGCAGACGTTCATGTACGGCGCCAAGGGCGGGTCGGTTTTTGTCCTGGGCAACGCCGCGGGCCGGCCGTTGATCAACGGCGTCGGCAGGCCGCGCGTGATCATCAATGGAACGTGCCTCGACTTCCTTGCCGAGTCGTTCATGGCCGGCGATCCACTGAACGGCGGCGGTTTCGCGATTCTCAATGGCGTTGCGTTCGACGCGCACGGCCGCGTGGTCGAGCTGCCGGCGCCCTATCCCGGGAGCAACCTGTTCTCGCTGGCCAGTGGCGGCGCGATCTACATCCGCGACCCGCGCGGCCAGGTGGTCGAGGGCCAGCTCAACGGCGGCGTACTCTCGCCCCTCACCGACAAGGATTGGCGGCTGATCCGGCCATATTTGCAGGAGAACGAGCAGTTATTCGGCATCAGCATCAAGGATCTTCTGACGGTCAATGGCCAATTGCGCGACCCGGCGGAGGTCTATCGCAAGGTCAGCGCCGGGAAGATCGGGGTGTTGGCGGCCGTGGCGGAGAAAAAGAAATGAGTACGACGACAGTTGCCAGTTGCCAGTTGCCAGTTGCCAGTGACCGGTTGTCGGTCGCGGCCAACGTCATGGCGTGCTTTCAATGCCGCAAGTGTTCCAACGGTTGCCCCGTCGCCGCGCGCCGACATCAAGCCGCACGAACTCGTGCGCATGATGCAGCTTGGGCAGCGCGACCAGGCCCTGGCCAGCCGGATGATCTGGGAATGCACATCGTGTCACACCTGCATCACGCGCTGTCCGCAGAAGGTGGACATCGCGGCGCTGAACGACGATTTGCGGCAGATGAGCCTCGCCGAGGGCAAGGCCTGCCCGACAACCGCCGCCCCGACTTTCAACGATGCGTTCCTTCGCTCGGTGCGGCGGCGGGGTCGGGTCTATGAAGTCGGCCTGATGGCCGCGTTCAAGATGCGGACCCGGCGCTTCTTCGCGGACATGGGCAAGCTGCCGATGATGCTTCTCAAGGGCAAGCTTCCCCTCCTGCCAAAGTCGGTTGCCGGCCGGGGTGAGCGCAAAGCCATGTTCAAGCGAATCTCCGACATGGCAGACAAGAATGTCTGCCCCACCGGCCAGTCCATGGCAGGCAAGAATGCCGGCCCCACCGGCCAATCCATGGCAGACAAGAATGCCGGCCAGAGGAGGAAGCCATGAGCTACGCCTTTTACCCCGGCTGCTCGATGGAAGGCACCGCGCGGGATTACCAGCTTTCGACGCTGGCGGTCGCGCGGGTGCTTGGCCTGGAGCTGCCGGAAATCCCCGACTGGATCTGCTGCGGCTCGACGGCGGCGCACTGCACCGATCCATTGCTGGCGGCGGCCCTGCCGGCCAAGAGCCTGCTGGCCGCGTCGAAGATGGCATCAGGCAATGGCGGGACCAAGGTCGCCGTGGGCTGCGCCGCGTGCTTCAGCCGCCTGAGCCTCGCCAACAGGCAGATCGCCGGCGACCCGGCCGTGCGCCGCCAGGTGGCCGACGCCATCGGCGGCGACTACGACGGCGGCGTTCCGGTGGTCCACCTGCTGGAGATCCTGGCGCGCGACATCGGCCCCAAGGCGATCGCGGCGAAGGTCAAGCACAACCTGCGCGGGCTCAAGGTCGTGTGCTACTACGGCTGCCTGCTTTCCCGGCCGCCCGAGATCGCCTTCGATGATGTCGAGAATCCGACGCTCATGGACCAGTTGGTCAATGCTGTCGGGGCCGAGGCGCTGGATTGGCCGCACAAGACCGAATGCTGCGGGGCGAGCTTCTCGATCACGCAGACCGAGATCGTTCACGAGCTGAGCCACGGAATCCTGTCGATGGCGCAGCGCCGCGGGCGCTGACTGCATCGTGACGGCCTGCCCGCTGTGCCAGCTCAACCTGGACATGCGGCAGAAGGACATCGAAAGCAGTTACAGCGAACAGTACAACCTGCCCGTGTTCTACTTCACGCAGCTCCTGGGTCTGGCGCTGGGCTGCTCGGCGAAGGAACTGGGGCTGAGCAAGCTGGTCGTATCGCCGGAGGCGCTGTGTGCCCGGATGGGAACCACAAATGAACACAGATGAACACGGATTTGCTGTCTGCTATCTGTGTTGATCCGTGTTCATCCGTGGTTCCAGAAGAAGGCGCGGATTTATGAAGGTCGAGAACGCAAACATCAAGAAGATCGGCAGCGGCGACGAAGCCGTCGGCGCGGTGATGGTCGTCGGCGCTGGCATCACCGGCATCCAGTCGGCGCTGGACCTGGCCTCTTCGGGCTTTGTGGTCTACCTGGTCGATTCGTCGCCGGTTATCGGCGGCAAGATGGCCCAGCTCGACAAGACCTTCCCCACCGGCGACTGCTCGATGTGCATTCTCTCGCCCAAGCTCGTCGAGTGCGCGCGCAACAAGAACATCCGGATCATCACCCTGGCCGACGTGCAGAAGATCGATGGCGAGGCCGGGCGGTTCCAGGTGGAAATCCGCCGCCGCCCGCGCTATGTCGATGAGAGCAAGTGCAACGCCTGCGGCGACTGCGCCGAGGTCTGTCCCGTCAGCCTGCCCAATGAATTCGATCGCCGGCTTGGGACGCGCAAGGCCATCGCGCGGACGTATCCACAGGCGATTCCCAACCTGTTCGCCATCTCCAAGGCGACCGCGCCGGCGCCGTGCAACAGCGCCTGTCCCGCAGGCGTGAACGCCCAGGGCTATGTCGCGCTGATCGCCGCCGGTAAATTCGCCGAGGCCTATGAGCTGATTCGCAAGCGATGCCCGGTGCCGGCGGTCTGCGGGCGAATATGCCATCATCCGTGCGAGGACCAGTGCAACCGCAAGGAGATCGGCGACGAGCCAGTGGCCGTGCGCGATCTGAAACGGTTCGCCGCGGATTGGGTGTACGCGCAGCGGAAGTTGCCAGAACAGAAGTTGCCAGTTGCCAGTGGCCAGTTGCCAGTACAGGCGTCTTCACTGGCAACTGGCAACTCAAAGCTGGCAACTTCTATCGCGATCATCGGCGGCGGGCCGGCGGGGCTGACGGCCGCCAATGACCTGTGCGCGATGGGCTACGGCGTGACGATCTTCGAGTCGCGGCCGTTCCTCGGCGGCATGCTGCGACTGGGTGTGCCCCCCTACCGCCTGCCGCGCGAGGTGCTCGATTTTGAGATCCAGCAGTTGATGAACGACCGCATCGAGGTGCGGCTCAATACCAAACTCGGCGCCGATCTGACCATCGACTCGCTGAAGAAGCAGGGTTTCGCCGCGATCTTCATCGCCACCGGCGCCCACAAGAGCAAGACGATGTCGCTGCCGGGCGACTCGGCCAGGGGCGTCATGTACGGCCCGGATTTCCTGTGCAGGGCGAATCTCGGCGACAAGGTGGCCATTGGCAGGAAGGCCGTCATCATCGGCGGCGGCAACGTCGCGATGGATGCGGCTCGCATGGCTCTGCGGCTGGGCGCGGCGGAGGCAACTGTCGTCTATCGCCGCGGGCGAGAGGAGATGCCTGCGCTGCCGGAGGAAATCCAGCAGGCCGAGGAAGAAGGCGTTAAATTCCAGCTTCTGACCAATCCGGTCAAGGTGATCGCCGGCACGGATGGCAGCGTCAGCGGGCTGGAGTGCCTGCGAATGACACTGGGCGATCCGGATGCCAGCGGCCGGCGCAGGCCCGTGCCGGTCGCAGGATCCAACTTCACCGTTCCCGCCGACACCGTGATCTTCGCGATCGGCCAGGAGGCCGATATCTGCGGCGTGCCGCTGACGGATGGGAAGATCGCGGCCAAGCCGTCGCTGGCGACCGATATCGCCGGCGTTTTCGCCGGCGGCGATGTGGTGCTCGGCCCGGCGTCGCTCGTCGAGGCCATGGCCCACGGGCATAAGGCGGCCGAGGCGATTCACGGGTTCGTGCAGAATCGTGGTAGCACAGGCATCCCGCCTGTGGAGCGAGCGACAGGCGTCACAGGCGAGACGCCCGTGCTACGAGCGGCGATTCCGGATCCATCAGTCAAGCCCCAGCCGCGCCTGCCGATGGCGGAGAAGCCTGTCGGCGAGCCGCCTGCGCGACTTCAGCGAAATCGGCCGCGGCTATACGCCCGAGCAGGCCATTGCCGAGGCCAGGCGATGCCTCGCCTGCGGCCTGTGCAGCGAGTGCGGGCTGTGCGTCAAGGCGTGCGGGCCGGGCGCGATCCTCCACGACATGCGGCCGACGACCGAGACGATCAGTGTCGGCTCGGTGATCCTCACGCCGGGATACGATGAGTTCCAGGCATCGCTGCGCGGCGAGTTCGGCCATGGCCGATATGCGAATGTGTTGTCCAGCGTGCAGTTCGAGCGCATGCTCAGCGCCTCCGGCCCGACCGGCGGCGAAGTGCTCCGGCCGTCGGACCGCAAGCACGCGAAGAGCATCGCGTTCATCCAGTGCGTCGGCTCGCGCGACGCCGCACGCGGCAACGGCTATTGCTCGAGCATCTGCTGCATGTCGGCGACGAAAGAGGCGATGGTCGCGATCGAACACGAGAAAGACCTGTCGATCTCGATCTTCTGCATGGACATCCGCGCCTTCGGCAAGGAGTTCGACGCTTACGTCAACCGCGCCCGCGAGGAGCACGGCGTGAAGTTCATCCGCGCCATCCCGTCGCGCATCGTCGAGGTGCCCGGCAGCCGCGACGCGCGAATCCGGTACTTCGATGACAGCGGCAAGGAGCAGCAGCAGGATTTCGATCTGGTCGTGCTCTCGGTGGGCATGCGGCCAAGCGATTCGGTCAAGGCGATGGCCCAACGCCTGGGACTCAGCCTCAACGAGTTCGGATTCTGCCAGACGGATCGGCTGGCGCCGATGGCGGCGTCGCGGCCGGGTCTGTACGTTGCCGGCGCGTTCCAGGAACCCAAGGATATTCCCGAGTCGGTGGCGCAGGCCTCCGCGGCCGCTTCGTGCGCGATGGAGCAACTCGCCGCGGCGCGCGGGACGATGATCCAGCGCCACGAATATCCGTGGGAGCGGGATGTCAGCGACGAGGCCCCGCGCATCGGCGTGTTCATCTGCCACTGCGGCCACAATATCGCATCGGTGGTGGATGTGGAGGCCGTGGCCAAGTACGCGCTGACGCTGCCGAATGTCGTTCACGCCGAGACCAATCTCTATACGTGCTCGGACAACAGCCAGCAGCACATCCGGGACATCATCCGCAAACAGCGGCTCAATCGCGTGGTGGTGGCATCCTGCTCGCCGCGCACGCACGAGGCGCTGTTCCAGGAGACGCTGCGCGAGTCGGGCCTGAATCAGTATCTGTTCGCGATGACCAACATCCGCGATCAGTGCTCGTGGGTGCATCGCGAGGAACCGGCCGCCGCGACGGCCAAGTCCATCGACCTGATGACGATGGCGGTGGCGCGGGCCCGCCATCTTCGGCGCTGGAAACCGGGCAGGCTGCCAGTGACGCCGGCGGCCCTGGTGGTCGGCGGCGGGCTGGCCGGCATGACGGCCGCGCTGGCCGTGGCCGACCAGGGATTTCACGGTGCACCTGGTCGAAAAGGAACCGCAACTCGGCGGCAACTTGCGACAGATCCACAGCACGCTGGAACGCGCCGACGTGCAGAAATACCTCGTCGAATTGGCGAATCGCGTCCAGTCTCATCCGAAGATCACGGTGTACCTGAACGCCAAGCTCGTGCAGATCGCCGGGCATGTCGGCAGCTTCAAGACGCGCATCCAGCGCGAGGTGGGCAACGGCAAGCCGGCCGAAGATACGCTCAGCCACGGCGTGACGATCATCGCCACCGGCGGCATAGAGCGCAAGACGGAGAAGTATCTCCACGGCAAGAACCCGCGCGTGGTCACCCAGCGCCAGCTCGAATCGCAGCTCGCAACTGGCAATTGGCAACTCGCAACTCGCAACTCGCCGACCATCGTCATGATCCAGTGCGTCGAGTCGCGCGATGACAAGCACCCCTATTGCAGCCGGGTCTGCTGCTCGGAGGCGATCAAGAACGCGCTGGAGATTACCCGGCAGAACCCCGCCGCGCAACGTGTTCGTGCTGGCCAAGGACATCCGCACCTACGGCTTCCGCGAGACCGCCTATCAGGAGGCGCGCGAGAAGGGCGTGATCTTTATCCGCCACCCGGAGAAGCAGGACCCGGCCGTCAGCGAAGAGGCCGGCAAGCTGGTCGTTCGCGTGATCGATTCCAGCACCGGCCGGGAGATTTCGCTCCAGCCCGATCTGCTCGCACTCAGCGTCGGCATCGCGCCCGGCGAAGACAACACGGCGCTATCCCCGATGCTGCGGACGGCGCTGACCAGCGATGGCTTCTTCCTCGAAGCTCATCCCAAGCTTCGGCCGGTGGATCTGGCCAACGAGGGCGAGTTCATCTGCGGGCTGGCGCACTCGCCGCGGTTCATCGATGAGACGATCGCGCAGGCCAAAGCTGCCGCCGGACGTGCCGCCACGGTGCTTTCCAAGTCGCACCTGGCCATCGCGGGGCAGATCGCGAAGGTCGATCCGGCCAATTGCGTCGCCTGCGCCACCTGCGTGAAGGTCTGCCCCTACGGCGCACCGATGATCAACGATCTGAAGAAGGCGGAAATCCAGGGCGCCAAGTGCATGGGCTGCGGAAGCTGCGTGGCCGCGTGCCCCGCCCGCACCATCAGCCTTCAACATCAGGAGGACTCGCAGGTGTCGGCCATGCTCGATGAATTGCTGCTGGTCGGAGGTGCGTCATGAGTACAGGCACGAAGGAGAAGTTGCCAGTTGCCAGTGGCCAGTTGCCAGCAAATGCAGCCCACTGGGAGCCGGAAATCCTCGCGTTCTGCTGCAACTATTGCGCATACGCCGCGGCCGACCTGGCCGGATCCAAGCGCATGCAGTATCCGCCGAACGTGCGCATCATCCACACGCCCTGCACGGGCAAGGTGGAGATGGAGCATGTCCTCGACGCCTTCGAGAAGGGCATCGACGGGATCCTGGTCGCGGGTTGCCTGGAAGGCGGCTGCCATTTCCAGGAAGGCAACCTCCGCGCCCGCAAGCGCACCGACCGCATCCGCGAGATGCTCGACGAGATCGGCGTGGGGAGCCAGCGACTGCTCATGGTCAACCTGTCGGCCGCCATGGCCCCGACGTTCGTGCAGCGCGTCCAGGAGATCGTGCAGACGGTGAAGGCGCTCGGGCCGAACCCATTGAAGAAGGAAGCTGAGAGAGGAATCCGATGATTGTCGCCAGTCCCAAGTCGATCAAGGAAATCGTCCAGATCATCGATCGCCACGAGAAGGTCCTGTTCGTCGGCTGCGGCACGTGCGTGACGGTGTGCCTGGCCGGCGGCGAGCGCGAAGTGGGCATCGCCGCCTACGCCGTGCGCATGGCCCGCAAGCTCGCCGGCAGGCCCGTGACCATCGAGCAGGCCACCATCGAACGACAGTGCGAGAACGAGTTCATCAAGGACCTCGTCCCCGCCGTCGAGCGCAACGAGGCGGTCGTCTCCTTCGGCTGCGGCGCTGGCGTGCAGGCGCTGGCCGAGCGATTCCCCGGCAAGCCGTTCTATGCCGCGCTCGAACACGCAGTTCCTGGGGATTCTCGAAGAGCAGGCGGTGTGGGCGGAGAAATGCCTGGGCTGCGGCGATTGCATGCTGGCGACGTTCGGCGGCATCTGCCCGGTCACGCGCTGCGCCAAGCGCATGCTCAACGGCCCCTGCGGCGGTTCGAGCGAAGAGCATTGCGAGGTGGCCGAAGACCGGCCGTGCGCGTGGCAGCTCATCTACAAGCGGCTCAAGGGCATCAACCAACTCGACCGGCTCGACGCCATCATCCCGCCCAAGGACTGGAGCTGCGCCTGGCATGGCGGGGCGCGGAAAACCGTCCGGGCGGAACACCGGGTGTAGGGCCTGTTTGTCGTATCGCCGTCGATCCGTTTGCCGGCACATTCGGCCTTTGCCCCATTCATCGTTAACATGCCGGGCATGGCATCTTCTACTCCCTACGACCGCGACACGCTTCTCCGTCCCGGCAAGCCGCGCACGTACACCGGCCGGCAGCTCGATCAGATCGCCTTTCCCCTCGGCGGCATCGGCACGGGCTCGATCGCGCTGGGCGGATGGGGCCAACTCCGCGATTTTGAGATCTTCAACAAGCCCAACAAGGGGCTGCTTTTCGACTTCACCTTCTTCACGCTCTATGCGAAGAAAGGCAACTCACCCGGCGTGACGCGCGTCATCCAGGGGCCGGCCGGCGGCGATAACTTCACCGAAGGCGGGTTCGGCTACAGCCGCGGCGGCGGCGCGGGGCTGCCGCGATTCCGGTCGGTGAAATTCACGGGCGCATTTCCTTTCGCCCGCCTGGAGTTCGATGACCCGAAGATGCCGCTGAAGGTGACGCTTGAGGCGTTCAATCCCTTCATCCCGCTCAACGCAGAGGATTCGGGCCTGCCCGTCGCGATCTTCCATTTTCACCTGACGAATCCGACGAATGAGCCGGTGACGGTAAACCTCGCGGCCAACCTGCAAAACCACATCGGCCATCCCGATACCGGCAACACGTTCATCGAATATTTCAAGGGGCCGTCGGCGTCGGGCTTGCGCATGTCCACGAGCAAGCACAAGCCCGAGTCTCCGCGATACGGCACGCTCTGCCTGGCCACCATTCACGCCGATCTCAACGTGCAGACCCATTGGTTCCGCGGCGCATGGTTTGACAACCTCACGCGGTTCTGGGACCAGATCACCTGCGGCGAGCTTGAGGATATTCGCGAGCCGGCCCACAACGAGAAGGGCATGGACGTCGGCTCGATCGGCCTGCGCCACCATCGCGCCGGGGGCGAGCATTCGGCTGCCTGTCTGGATCGCGTGGCACAATCCGACTTTCGAGAAGTATTGGGCCAAGGACGAGCTCAAGCCGACGTGGAAGAACTATTACGCCACGAGATTCGCCGACGCGGCGGCCATCGCCCAGTACGTCGGCGAGCACCACGACCGACTGGAAAAAGAGACTCGCTCCTTCGCGGACGCGCTGTTCTCATCCACGCTTCCCGAGGCTGTGCTCGATGCCGTCTCGTCGCAAATCTCGATTTTGAAAACCACGACCTGCATCCGCCTGACCGACGGCACGTTCTGGGCGTGGGAAGGATGCAGCGGATCCGCCGGATGCTGCGACGGAACGTGTACGCACGTGTGGAACTATGCCCAGGCGATGCCGTTCCTCTTCCCCGCGGTCGAGCGCACAGTGCGCGAGAAGGACTATGCGATCAACCTGCACACCAGCGGCCACATGACCTTCCGCATGCCCTTGCCGCTGGGCACGATGCCCGAGCCCAAGTTTCATCCGGCGGCCGATGGGCAACTGGGCGGCGTCATGAAGGTCTATCGCGAATGGCAGATCTGCGGCGACAACCAGTGGCTCGCGAAGCTCTGGCCAAATGTGAAGAAATCGCTGGCGTACGCCTGGCAATACTGGGACCACGACCGCGACGGCATGATGGAGGGCGTGCAGCACAACACCTACGACATCGAGTTTTATGGGCCCAACACGATGATGGGCAGCTTCTATCTCGGCGCGCTGCGGGCGGCCGAGGAAATGGCCAACCAGCTTGACGATAAGGAAGCTGCGGCCGACTACCGCAAGCTCTTCGAGTCGGGCCGGGCCAAGATGGACAAGCTGCTGTTCAATGGCGAATACTACATTCAGGATGTACGCCCCGAGGCCGCCAAACAGGCTTCGCACGGCAGTGATGTCTCGATCGGCGGGCAGGCCGCCGATCCGGGGAATCCGACTTACCCGAAATATCAGTATGGCCCGGGGTGTCTTTCCGACCAGCTCATCGGCCAGTGGCTGGCGCGAATCCTGCGGCTCGGCAACCTCTTCGATCCGCGGCACGTTCGCAGCGCGATGGCGTCCATCTTCAGATACAACTGGCGGGCCGACCTGTCCGAACACGCCAATCCCCAGCGCATCTACGCGCTCAACGATGAAGCGGGGCTGCTGCTGGCGACGTGGCCCAAGGGCGGCCGGCCGGCGCTGCCATTCCCCTACTCCGACGAGGTCTGGTGCGGCATCGAGTATCAGGTGGCCAGCCACCTCATCTACGAAGGGCTGATCGAAGAGGGCCTCACCATCGTCAAGGGAGTGCGCGACCGGCACACGGGCATTCGCCGCAATCCGTGGAATGAGTTTGAGTGCGGGCACCACTACGCGCGATCGATGGCATCCTACGCCGTGCTGCTGGCGCTGGCCGACTTCTCGTATTCGGCCCCGCGGCAGTCGCTGGGTTTCGCGCCGCGAATTCACCCGGAGAACTTTGCGTGCTTCTTCAGCGTCGAGCGAGCGTGGGGCATGGTGAGGCAGCAGCAGCGGACGGCGGGCGTGGAGGTGAAACACGGGCAGCTCTTGCTGCGCGAGCTGCGCATCGGGCTGAAACTGGCGAAGGGCGACGCGACACTGCGCGGGCAGAAGGTCCCGGCATCGGTGGAAGTAGCGAATGCGGGATCGCTGATTCGATTCGCGCAACCGGTCACAATCAACGCCGGTGAATCGCTGACGATCACGGGCTGACTTGTTTCATCTGAAGCGGAAGCGTCAGCGCCCGCCCTTCGCCGGGGCGGGCGCTAACGCTTCCGCTTCGAATGCACTCAAAACAGTTTCGTCACGAAGTCCGCAAGGTAGAGCCGCCAGACCGGCCAGCTATGGTTGCCTTCCGTCAAATGCCACTCGTGGCGGAGGTTGGTCTCCTTGAGCAGCGCGATGAACTCCTCATTGCGCTTGAGCAGAAAATCGTCCTTGCCGCAGCCGATCCAGAGAAGCTTGAGCTTCTGATTCGTTTCCTGCGGATTGCGCAGGGCGCCTGCAACGGCCTCGCGCGACGGGACACTGGAGCTGAAGCCCCCCACCCACGCGAACCGCTCCAGATGGTTCAGGCCGATGGTGAGCGACTGTCCGCCTCCCATGCTCAGGCCGACGATGCACCGGCTGGCGGCATCCGGCTTCACGCGATAGTTCGCCTCGACAAACGGCATCACATCCTCCAGCAGGTCCCGCTCGAAGAGGGCCGTGTTGTTCTGGCCATCGCCCGGCGCTGCGGCGTGGCCGTCCATCATCACAACCACCATGGGCTTGGCTCGCCCCGCTGCAATGAGGTTGTCGATAATCCAGTGCGCCTTGCCGTGGACGGTCCACGTGGCCTGGTTGTCTCCACTGCCGTGCTGCAGATACAGCGTGGGAAACTTCGCCTCGCTCTGCTGGTCGTACCCCGGTGGAGTGTAGACCACGAGTTCCCGTCGCCGGCCAAGCGATTTGGACAGGTAGGTGTGCTGGCGCACGACGCCGTGCGGCCCATCCACAAAATCGTGCGGCAGCGGCGGCTGGCCGGCGATGTGCAGAATGCTCGTGCGCGGCTCGCGCATCGGCTTGATGGCCGGGTTGCCCGGATCGATCATCGACAATCCGTCCACCTGGAAGCCGTACTCCCAGACGCCGGGGTCGATGGGGCCAACCGTGACGCTCCAAAGACCGGCCGAGTCCTTGACCATCGGTGCGCGGCCACTCGGCCACTGTCCGGCAACGACCACCTCGGCGGCCTTGGGAGCGCGCAGGCGAAACGTCACCCGTCGATCGGCGGCCACCTCTGGCGAGAGCACGGGCAAGGGTCGCCGCGCGGCCGGATTGGTGGTGGGCTGCGTCGCGGCAGGCGCGTCAGCGCCCCATGCGAAGGACGCGGGAAGCAGGAGGACCAACAGCGGGAGGAATGTAGCTTTCATAGTATCACACTACACGGCCTCCGGCTCCGGGTGTACCCACGGCTTTCGGTACGGCCGGCGCAGGAGTTGGTTGGCCTCGTCGTCGTTGACAATCTGACCCTTGGCCGCATCCCACGTAAGCGTGCGCCCGAGCTTCATGGCCATGTTGGCCATGATGCAGGTTGCGGAAGAGATATGCCCTTCCTCGATGTCGGCCACCGGCTTGCCGCGCGAGGCGATGTTGGCGAGCAGGTCCCTCATGTGGCCACGAATGGCCGGGGCGACGTGGCGCTCCAGGTCCGGCTCGGTCCTGTCCACCGGGAACTGCTCAAACTCGTAGGCGACGTCCTTGTGGATTGTCTCAGCGCCGCGCTGGCCCAGCGGGGTAAAGTCATAGCTCCAGTTGCTCGCCTTGAGAGTGCCCTTGTCTCCGTAGAACACCATGCCCCAGGCGTACTTGGGATCGGGCGCTTCGCCCCAGGTGCGGTGCTGCCAGATCACCTGCAGGTCGCCGTGGTCGAACGTGGCGCATCTGTGTGTCGGAAATGTTGGCCTTGCTCTCCTTCTGGACGAGGATGCCGCCGCTGGAGGAGATGCGCTGGGGCCAACCCAGGCCAAGCATCCAGCGCACGGTGTCGTACATGTGAACGCACATGTCGCCGACGATGCCGTTGCCGTATTCCATGAACGCGCGCCACCCTCGGGGGTGTACCAGCTCGTTGTATGGCCGCATCGGCGCGGGGCCGGTCCACATCTCGTAATCCAGATATTCAGGCGGCGCGATGTCGGGCGGGTTGCCGTTGGCGCGCATGTGGAAATAGCAGCAGATCTCGACGCGCCCGATCTTGCCGAGCATGCCGGTCTTGATGAAGTTGTCGCGGGCCTCGACGAGATGTGGCGTGCTGCGGCGCTGCAGGCCCACTTGCACGACGCGTTTGTGCTTGCGGGCGGCCGCCAGCATCGCCTGGCCCTCGACGACATCCACGCCGATGGGCTTCTGCAGGTAGAGGTCGGCGCCGGCTTCCATGGCGGCGATGGCCGGCAGCGCATGCCAGTGATCGGGCGTGGCGATGAGCGCGATATCGAGATCCTTCTCCTTGAGCATCTCCCGATAATCAGTGTAGGTGCGCGGCTTCTTTTTCGATGCCTGCCGGCCGGCGACGATATCGGCCGCGCCGGCGAGCATCTTCTTGTCCACGTCGCAGAGCGAAACCACTTCGACGGGCGCGACCTGGATCAGCCGCAGCAGGTCGCACTTGCCATACCAGCCGCTGCCGATCAGCCCGACGCGCATGGGCTTGGCATCCGCGCCGACGACATAGCCGCTCAGGGATGACAGGGCAATTCCGGCCACGCTGGCCTTCAAGAACTCACGGCGATTCATCAATATCCTCCAATGCAGGGATACCCCACACAGTACCGGATGATGGGGATGGATGCCATAGTGCCGCCGTGGCCTTTCCGCCAACCTCATCTCGTGCTAAAAGCTGGACAGCATGTGGTTCCGGCGTAAGCAGAAGCCCGCGATGTCGCGCCAGGAGGCGCTGGCGGCCAGCCCGGTACGGCTGGTTCAAGGGGAAACGGTCGAGACGCAGGATGGGGGCGCGCTGCTGACGGTGCCGCTCAGCCCGCGTGGGGCCGGACGGTGGCTTTTCCGCATCCCCGAAGGGGCAAGCAAGACTTTCGAGCTGGATGCGCTGGGCTGGTTCGTGTGGCAGACGTGCGATGGCAAGACGTCCGTTCAGCAGATCATCCGCCTCTTCGCGAAGCGATATCATCTGAACCTCCGCGAGGCGGAGGTGTCGATGCTCAAGTTCATGGAAATGCTGGTTAGGAAGGGGCTGATAGGAATGCGGACAAAGTGAGCGATCGAGCGGGAGCCCAGCCGGGGATTTCGCCGATCGCATGATATAATGAGGCGGACCATCGGAGGTTCCCATGAGCGTGCTTGAAGCCAAACCACTTCCTCCTCCTGCCAGCGCGAGGCTGACGCTCGAGGAATTCGCGGCCATGCCGGGCGAGAAGCATTTCGAGTTGGTGAATGGGAAGCTGGTGGAGAAACGCATGGGCACGTTGTCGAATTGGGTGGCCGGGGAGTTGTGCGGTCGAATTCGCGATCACTGCCGAAATCACAGGCTTGGCTGGGTCTTTCCTGAAACCGGGTATGAGTGCTTCCCGGAATCCCCCGGCACCGTGCGCAAGCCGGATGTGTCGTTTGTCCGTTTCGGCCGATTGCCCAACGAGCGCCTCCCCGAGCCGTGGCTGACCATCGCCCCCGACCTGGCGGTGGAGGTAATATCGCCCAACGATCTGGCCGGCGAGGTGGAGGAAAAGGTGCGGCAGTACCTCGGCGCGGGGGTGCCGCTGGTGTGGGTGGTCTATCCCGAGACGCGCACCGTTCGCGTCCATCGTGCCGGGCGGGGCGCGGTGGCGGATCTTCTCGAAAAGGACGAACTCAGCGGCGAAGAGGTCGTGCCGGGATTCCGGTGCCGTGTGAGCGATTTGTTCCCGGCCGCGGCAAGTACACCGGCGCCGAAATGACTGGCATTCCCGGCCGCGCGCGAATACTCTGGATGCATGGCAAGTGTGCGGCCCAATGTCTTGGTCTTCTTCACCGATCAGCAACGGCACGACTCGACGGGGCTTCACGGCAACCCCCTGGACCTTACGCCGAACCTCGACGAGATGGGCCGCGCGGGCACGCACGCGTACAACGCATTCACGCCGCAGCCGGTGTGCGGGCCGGCGCGCGCGTGCCTTCAGACGGGCCTCTATCCGACAACGCTGGGCTGCTGGCGCAACGACATCCCCTTGCCGCGCGAGAGCCGCACGATGGCCCACTATTTCCGCGACGCCGGGTACAAGACGGCGTACATCGGCAAGTGGCACCTGGCCAAAGGCCGAGCCGGCCCGGTCGATGAGGAGCAGCGCGGCGGCTACGAATACTGGCTGGGATCCAATGTCCTGGAATTCACCTCCGACGCTTACCACACAACGCTATACAACAACGATAACCAGCCGGTGCAGCTCCCGGGCTATCGCGTGGACGCCGTGACCGACGCGGCCATCCGCTACGTCGATCAGCACCAGAAGGACCCGTTCTTCCTGTTCACCTCGTATATCGAGCCGCATTTCCAGAACCACATCGACGACTTCCCGCCGCCGCACAACTACCGCCAGCGCTACGACGGCCGATGGGTGCCGCCGGACCTGGCAGCGCTCGGCGGCAGCGCGCACCAGCACCTGGGCGGCTACTGGGGCATGGTCAAACGGCTGGACGAGGCGCTGGGGCGGGTGCTGGACAGCCTGGGAAGCCTCGATCTTCTCGATAACACCATCGTCCTGTTCACCTCCGACCATGCCTGCCACTTCAAGACCCGCAACAGCGAGTACAAGCGATCGTGCCACGAGAGCTCGATCCGCATTCCCATGGCGCTGCATGGCGGCCCGTTCACCGGCGGCGGGCGCGTGCGACAGCTTGTGTCGCTCATCGACATCGCGCCGACGCTTTTCGACGCCTGCGCCATTCAGGTGCCCGCGCAGATGCAGGGGCGATCGTTCCTGCCTCTGCTGCATGGCAGGGAGGCCGAATGGCCGAGTGACATGTTCGTGCAGATCAGCGAGTCGCAGGTTGGGCGGGCGGTACGATCGTCGCGATGGAAGTACGGCGTCGATGCGCCGGACAAGCGCGGCGGCCAGGATTCCGGCGCCGACCGCTACGTCGAGCAATACCTCTACGATCTTGAGTCCGACCCGCACGAGCTGGTGAATCTGATCGGGCTGGAGTCGCACGCGCACGTGGCCGATCGCATGCGCCAGCGGCTGTTGGCGCGGATGAAGCAGGCGGGAGAGCGCGCGCCCTCATCGAGCCCGCGCCGCGCAAGGGCGGGGGGCAGCGGCGCGTCACGACGATAGAAGTGGACATGTAGGCAAGTCGGCGCCGACTGGACAATAAATGTCCACTGTCGCTATGATCCTGCGCCATGGTCGATGTGTTCCTGTCGCCACAGGCCATCCGGCAACTCCACCGCCTGCCCGGTGGCATGGTCCGGCGGGTAAACGACGCATTGGCGCGGCTGGCTGGATGGCCCGCGGTGAGCGGCGTGAAGCCGTTGCGCGGTGCCTTGAAAGGACACTACCGCATCCGCTGTGGCGACTGGCGAATCGTCGTGCGGCTTGTCGGAAAGCAGCTTCTGGTAAGTGCCATCGACAACCGCCGCGATGTTTACAGGTGAGGTGCAGCATGACTCAGCTTTTGACGCTGGGCGGCAAGGAATTCGTAGTCATCGAGCGGGAGGAATTTGAGCGGCTGACGGGAGACCCCGCGGCAGGCAGCGGGGCGTCGGCCCTGCCGGCTTTTCCGGCCGCCGACCGACACGGCAACGTGCCAGCGCTGGCGTACGGCCGAGCACTGCTTGCCCGACGGTTGATTTTGCGCGACAACGCGCCGGCGTGAGTCAATCCGAGCTGGCACGTCGCGCCGGCTTGCGTGCGGAGACCATCAGCAGGCTGGAGAGGGGACGCCACAATCCCGACGAGGCATCCTACAACCGCATCGAAAAGGCCCTGTCCAGGCTGGGTGTCTCGGTCTGAGGCACTTTGCCACACTCTCCACCCTATCTCTCACCCTGTGAAACCGGACCTGACCGCCTACGACGCCGTCCTGCTGGACCTCGACGGCACGATCTATTCCGAGGACCACGTGATGCCCGGCGCGCCGGAGCTTGTGGCACAACTGGCCGCGCGCGGACAGAAATACGCCTGCCTCTCCAACAGCACGCTCAGCCCCGAGCACATCACCCAGCGGCTGCACCTGATGGGCATCGAGATCGAACCCGAGCACATCTACAGCGCTGCGCGAGCGGCGGCCGACTACGTCATCGAGCGCTATCGTCCGCCCCGGCGCGTCTACAACCTCGCCAACGACTCGATCCATGAAATGCTCGATGAGCACGTGCAATGGGTGGAGAAGCCATCGGAAGAGTGCGACGCGGTGGTGGCCGGCGCCGATCAATGTCTTCGCCACGGAGGAGCGGCGGCATGTCGCACTGATGCTGGTCCGGGGCGGCGCCGATCTGGTCGGCATCTGCCCGGATCGCGTGTTCCCCAGCCCGCGCGGGCTGGAGTTTGGCGTGGGCGCATTCTGCGCGATGTTCGCGCATGCCTGCAACATCACCCCGATCTTCTGCGGCAAGCCGCAGGAGGTGTTCTTCAGGAAGCTGTGCGAGCGCCTGGCGGTGCAGCCTTCGCGCTGCGTGCTCATCGGCGACAACCTGGAAAGCGACATCGCGGGCGGGCGGCAAGTCGGCATGCACACCATCCTCACGCTCAGCGGCGTCACAGCCGAGCAGGACCTGCGCGACCTCCCGGACGACCGCCGGCCCGATGCGGTGGTTCGCGGCCTGCCCGACCTGCTGTAGCCCACCGCGGCGCTTGATAGACCGGAACGGCGGGAGATAATGGGTTCCGTGGCGCGAGTTTGCCCGAAGAGTTCGGCGTGCGACCTTGTTTCGGGGCACATCATGCTCCGAAATCTGCTGGCAGTGCTGATGGTCAGCCTTGTGGCCGCGGCAACCAAGCCTACGGAGCCCGCCAAGTCGCCAGCGCCGGATGCCGCCACGCTCAAGCAGGCGGAAAAACTCGTCCGCGAGATCTACAACGACGAGCTGGGCGCCTTGCGCAGCCGCGAGGAGAAGACCGCATCGGCGAAAAAACTGCTGGGCGCGGCAATCGACGAGCAGAAGGACGTGGCGGGCCGGTATGCGCTGTTTCTGCTGGCGCGCGACCTGGCCGTCGACGCCGCGGACATCGACCTCGCATCTCAGGCCGTGGAGCAGCTCGATTGCTTCTATCAGGTTCAACTCTCTCAAGTTGCAGATCGATCTGACGACGGCGCTCATGCGGACAATGCGAACCCCGCCCGAGCGGCGCCTGCTGGTGGCGCAGCTTCAGCGGCTGATCGATTCGGCCGTGCTTGCGGACCGTTACGACACCGCGCGACACCTGGGCGAGCAGGCGATGGCGATGGCGCGATTGGCGGACGATTCGGGCGTCGTGAGGCAGGTCGTCGCGCACCTGGCGGAGGTCCGCGAGACGGAAGCGGCCTGGCAGGATGCAAGGAGATCGATGGCGGTCCTGGCGCAGACGCCGGGCGATCCGGCCGCCAGCCTCAAAGTCGGGAGGTTCCTGTGCTTCGTCAAAGGCGATTGGCAGGCGGGATTGCCGATCCTGGCGCGGCAACAACGCCACCCTCAAGGCGATGGCTGAGAAGGAGGCCGCGGCCGCGATTTCGGCGGATGACCGCGTGAAACTGGCGGATGGGTGGTGGGACGTTGCCGCAAAGCTGACCGGGATGGCCAAGGGTCACGTGCAGCAACACGCAGCCGCGCTGTACCGCACCGCGTTGCCGGACTTGGGCAAGGGGCTGACCCGCGCGGGTCGAGCAGCGGCTGAAGACGCTCGATACGCTTGGCTCGGGCAACGGCCCGATGATCGCGATTCGGCTGTGGACATTCTGCGACGACCAGCTTGAGATCCGCGTCAATGGTCGGCAGGTGCTCATCGGCGGGGAAAAGGTCTCCACCGTCGACCTGGAGGTAAACCGCGGCGACTGGATTCTCGCCAAGTGCGTGAACACCGGCGGCGGCTACGGATTCGCCTGCGTGATCAAGCCCAGGCAAGGCGAGGGCTCCATCGCGACGACGCTGGATGGCGATTGGCGCGTCTATGAGCCGCAGCGCCCCGAGGGGTGGTTTGACCCCAAGGCAATGCGAAATCTGCAGCCGGTGAACACAGGCAATGCCATCGGGGCGGGCATGGACGTCAGCAAGGCATCGGGCGTGCCGGCGCAGACGATCTGGGGAACGGGAAACACCTGTTACCTTTGCGTTCAGATCCGCTGAGCGCTGAGGAGCGGCGTTTACTTCGTCGGCCTGGCGTCGGGTTCCCAGATCGCGAAATTGGACATGACCGTGCAGCCGTAGACGCGACAGCCCAGCTTCTCCAGCCATTGACCCGTGAGCACGTTGCACGTGTGCATCAGCCAGTATCGCTCGTCGGCCCGCACGAAATGCGTGTCCTGCGTCTTGTTGTACGTCAGCGTGTTGATGTGGCTGTTGTAGGCATCTTCGAGCTCATGCGAGAGGCCGGCGAGCTTCTGCTTCTCAACCTCGATGCACATCACTCGCCTGGCGCCCGTGACTTCCGTCAGTTCATACAGGCTGTTGGCGCGCGGCAGGACCCGCTTGCCCATGGCCGCGTCGCCGCCGAAGAGCAGCTTGGTGAAGCCGATGTACCAGCGGTACTTGTCCAGCGCGTAGAACTCCCAGTCGCCGTAGGTGTATTCCACCAGGTGCTTCTCATCCTTGGGGAAAATCAGGCTGGAGTGCCGCCCGTAGTCGGAGAGATAGACCCTGACCGGCTCCGCCGGCCTGGGCGGCGGCACGACGCGCATGGCGCAGCCGGAAACGGCGGCCAGCAGGAAGAGGCAAAGGGGATGGGAGAGTACAAATCGCAAATGTCGGATTTCACATTTCAGATATTTCCAATCTCAAATTGCGCATTTCAAATTTCGGATTTCGGATTTCTCGGGCTTCGGATTTGGTTCGGGCTGGAAATTTCGGACTTCGGGATCTCCCGGCCTATCCGCCCAGTTCCCGGCTCGCTGCGCCGCTCGCTTTACCGCGTTCGACGATCGCCTGCGGCACGCCGCGCGCCTCCATGGTCTCGATGGCCGCCTGCGTCGTGCCGCCTTTGCTGGTGACCCTGCGGCGGAGTTCCTGCGGCGGCTCGCCGAGGCTGCTCATCATCTTTGCCGCGCCCAGCGCCGTGCGGGTAGCGAGCGTATGGGCCTGCTCGCCGGTGAGACCGAGATCCACGCCCGCGGCGATCAGTTGCTCGACCAGGAAGAAGAAATATGCCGGACCCGAGCCGCTGACGGCCGTGACCGCGTCCATCTTGTCCTCGCCGACTTCGAGCACCGTCGCCGACGCCTCAAAAATCCGCCGCGCCGCCTGCATGTCCTGGCCCGTTGCCAGCCGCCCCGGCGCCATCGCCACCATGCCTTCGCCCAGAAGCATCGGCGTATTGGGCATCGTGCGAATGGTGCGCCGCTCGCCCAGGTGCTTCTCGATGAATTTCGTGGAAATCCCGGCCGCGATCGAGATCACCAGCGCGTCGGCATGGAGCCTCGGCGCGATGTCGCCCAGCACCTGCGCCATCTGCTGGGGCTTGACGCTGAGCAGCACCATCCGCGCATCGCCCGCCGCCTCGACATTGCTCTCCACCGCGCGCACGCCGAGCTGGGCAAAAAGCTCGCGCCGCTGTGGCGAGACATCCGATGTAATCAGTTGATCGTCGCGCAGCACACCGGCGCAGCACGCCCCGCACGATGGCCTCGGCCATGTTTCCCGCGCCAATGATTCCAAGCTCATAGCTCATGCACAACCTCGAAATGTGGCAGCGGCGTCCCGCCGCTGCATCGCTACCTCAGATTCAGCGACTCCGCCTCGAACGTGATTCCCAATTCGGGCGCCTCAACCGCCTTGCGCTCGCCGTGTTTATGCGCGTGGCCGGCGAGGCTGGCCTGATAGCCAGCATCCGCGGCAATTGCCACACACCGATCGGCATCCGCCGCGGCGACGTAGGCGGCAAAGCCAACGCCCATGTTGAACGTGGCGTATGCCTCGCGAAGATCGACCGGCCCGGCTTTCATGATGAAGTCGAAGACGGGCGGCACCGGGGGAACGCTCGTAATGCGATAGACGAACGGCTCGGCCGGCCGCATCAGCTTGCGCCAGCCGTGACCGGTGACATGGGCGACATAGTGCAGCGGCAGATTCGCACGCTGGCACGCCGCAATGAATCGCACGTAGATGGTTGAAGCATCCAGCAGCGCCTCGCCATACATTCGGCCATCGGAGATCCTCGCCTGGTAGCCGCCCGGCACGCGATCGGCGATAGCGCGACAGAGCGTCAGACCATTGGTGTGAACGCCCGACGAGGCAAGGAAGATGATCGCATCGCCATCGCGGATCTCGCCCACGATGCGATGGAACTTAGGCCGAATCCGCCCAAGCGCCGAGCCGGCCAGCACGATCGCTTCGGGATTGACGATGCCCTTGAGCGCCGGCGTCTCGCCGCCACCCCAGACGGCGCCCGCCTGCCGGCACCCTTCGGCAAAACCCTCGGCCAGATCGACAACTCGCTGCTGGTGGGAAAACCAGCCGGCATCGCCAACGGCCGCGTGCATGGCGACGGAGATGGGCAGCGCGCCGCAGGTGATCAGGTCGTTGACGATGGTTGCGACGGTGTCGATGCCAATATTACGGTAGAAACTCCGGCCGGTGAGCTTGAGCATCGCATCGGCCACCAGGTTCTTGGTGCCCAGCCCTTCCTCAACGTGGGCCAGGTATTCATCGGGCGTTTCCAGCAGATACGCCGATTCGCCCCGGACATTCGCCGGCTCGCGCAGATCGTGCGCCTGCAAAGCGCCGAGCGTCGTCGTCGCCGCGCGCTGGCAGGCGCGCTTGAAGGCGTCAAGCACGTCGTAGTTCACGCCGGCGCTCTCGTAGCTCAGGCTGGACATGGCTATGGTTTTAGGCGTTGGGGTAGTTTGCGTCAAATGCGTCCAGGGGCCTGCTCTTGCCATCCGTCGGATTCTGGCTACAATCTGGCCAGATGCGGTATGAGATTATCCTGTCGCCGGAGGCACGGGAGGACATGGAACATCTCCGCGCATATGACCGTTCGGCGGTAAAGCAGGCCATTGAGGACCATCTGCGTCACGAACCGCAGCGTATCAGCAAGAGCCGGATTAAGCGATTGCGGGGATTGCGGCGGCCGCAGTACCGGCTGCGAGTCGGAGATTTTCGCGTGTTCTACGATGTCGTTGAGCATCGAGCTGAGGTGCTTGCAGTTGTAGCCAAGCCATTTGCCGATGAGTGGCTGGCACGCGAAGGAGACAAATCATGAAGAGAATCCCTCTTTCCACCATGAAGGACGACTTGTCCCGGCTGCTGCGCATGGCCGAAAAACAGGAGATCGTCATCACTCGCCACGGCAAGCCGGCCGGCATCCTGATCGGCTTCGCATCCGAGGATGATTGGTTTGACTACCGGCTGGAGAACGACCCTCGGTTTCTCAGTCGAATCGAGTCGGCGCGGCATCACCTGCGGGAAGGCAAGGGCGTGCGGTTGGAGGACATCGGCGAGTGACGGCCTCTGTTGTCGCATTCCCGCCTCCGCCGGTTAGAATGCCCGCATGACCAGCGAACAACCTCTCGTGATCTGGGCGGCGGCGATCCTCTCGGTCCTTCTCTCGACCATGGCCATCGGCGCTGAGGCGGGCCCCGCCAATGACAAGGCCCGCTTCTATGTCGGCACCTACACGCGGCAGCAGAGCAAGGGGATCTATCTCTACGAGATGGACCTGAAGAGTGGCCAAGCGCAGCCCCTCGGCGTCGCCGCCGAAACCACCAACCCCTCGTTCCTGGCAATCCACCCCAACCGCAGATTCCTCTTCGCGGTCAGCGAGGCCGACAAGTTTGCCGGGCAGAAGGGCGGCGGCGTCAGCGCCTTTGCCATCGGCGCCGATGGCAAGCTCACCGCGCTCAACGGTCAGCCTTCCGGCGGCAGTTTCCCCTGCCACCTTGCCGTCGATCCCACCGGCAAGTGCGTGCTCGTCGCCAACTACGGCAGCGGGACCATCGAAGCCGTTCCCGTCGGCGACGATGGCAAGCTCGGCCCCCCCAACGCTCTCGTGCAGCACGCCGGCAAAGGCGCCGATCCCAAGCGGCAGGAAGGCCCGCATGCGCATTCGGTCTACTTCGACCCGGCCGGAAAACTCGCCCTCGCCTGCGACCTGGGGCTGGACAAGATCATGCTCTACCGGCTCGACGCGGGCAAAGCCGCGCTGACTCCCGCCGATCCGCCGTTCGCCACCGTGGCGCCGGGCTCGGGACCACGGCATCTGGCATTTTCGCCCAATGGCAAGTTCGTCTACGTCATCAATGAGATGGGCAACACCATCACCGCGTTCGCCTATGATGCCGGTCAGTTCAAGCAGGTTCAGACGATCTCAACCCTGCCGGCGGACTTCAACGGCCGGAATACGACTGCGGAGATCGAGGTCCACCCTTCCGGAAAATTCCTCTACGGCTCCAATCGCGGCCATGACAGCATCGCGATCTTCTCGGCCGATCCGGCCACGGGAATGCTCGCCGCCGTCGGCCATCAGAGCACCGAGGGCAAGAACCCGCGCAGCTTCGCCATCGATCCGACCGGCCAGTTCCTCCTGGCCGCCAACCAGGATGCCGGCGGCATCGTCATCTTCAAGATCGATGCGCAGAACGGCAAGCTCGCGCCGACAGGATCGAAGATCGACGTGCCCTTCCCGGTTTGCGTGGTGTTCGTGAAGTGAGGCTGGCATTTGATCTGAAGCGGAAGCGTCAGCGCCCGCTCAAGATCGGGGCGGGCGCTGACGCTTCCGCTTCAGACAGACAACCCTACCGGCCCAGCACCTGCCGCACCGCACTGATCACGTCCGCCACATCCTCATCCGATAGCTTGGCCGACAGCGGCAGGCTCACGGTCTGCCGGCCGAACCGCATCGCATTGGGGTAGTCCTCGGCCTTCCAGCCAAAGGTCTCCTGGTAAAACGGATGCTCGGGGATGCTCAGGTAATGCACCCCGATGCCGACGTTGTGGCGCGTCATGGCACCGAGGAACTCATCGCGGCTGATACCCGCACGCGCGTCATCCACCATGATCGTGTAGAGGTGATAGGCGTGCCGCGTGTCGGGCTCGGGCTCGGGCTCGGCCGGCAGATCGATGGGCAGATCGGCGAATGCGTGATTGTAGCGGTCCCAGATCTCCCGGCGGCGGCGCCAGCAGGGCTCGATGCGCTGAAGCTGGTGGATCCCGATGGCGGCCTGCAGGTCCATCATGTTGTACTTGAAGCCGGCGTGGACGACCTGGTAGTGCTTGTAGCCCTCGTCGCCGAATCGTTTCCAGGCGTCCTTGGACATGCCGTGCAGCGCCAGGACCTTGATCCGGGCCGCATCGGCTTCGCTCTTCGCCAGCACCATACCGCCTTCGCCCGTAACAATGTTCTTTGTCACGTAGAAGCTGAAGCAGCCGAATTCGCCGAACGTGCCGGTCTTGCGGCCGCGGTATTCGGTTTCGATGGCGTGCGCGCAGTCCTCAATGAGCTTGAGGCGATGGCGCGGCAGATGTCGAGGATCGCATCCATGTCGCACGGCCGGCCGGCGAAATGCACGGGCAGGATCGCGCGGTGCGCGGGGTGATGCGCCGCTCAATGGCGAGCGGGTCGATGTTCATCGTTTGCGGATCGACGTCGGCCAGGACTGGCGTGCCGCCGGCGTGGATGATGGCATTAACCGTGGCACAGAACGTAAGCGGTGTCGTGATCACCTCGTCGCCGGGCGCAGCCCGGCCGCGAGCATGCTGAGGTGGAGGGCGGCCGTGCAGGAATTGACGGCGACGGCCTGCGTCACGCCTTTGTAGGCGGCGAAATCGCGCTCGAATCGAGCAACCTTCGGGCCGGTGCCGAGCCAGCCGCTCTTCATGCTGGCGACGACCTCCTGAATCTCGCTGTCCTCGATGAGGGGCGAGCCGAAGACCAGAAAACGGTCCTTTGACCGGACAGGTTGGTTCATGAAGGCCTTTCTTGCCACAGTAATATCGTCACGCCGCCGACATGCCCTGGCCATCCAGCGCCCGCTGATAGGCGCTGACGACGACCCGCGCCATCACGGGACACGAGAACCGTGTCTGCACGAGCAATCGGGCCGCGGCAGACATCCGCTGACGCCGCTCCGGATCGGCCATGACCCGCCCAAGGGCTGCCGCGACGTTCTCGACGGTCAGGTCCACGACCTCGCCGGCGCCGACCTCGGCCACCTCGGGAAAATGGCAGTTGGTCGTGATGACCACGGGCAGCCCGCACGCCAGCGCCTCGGTGATGGCGATGCTGAAACCTTCCTGGTGGCTGGGCAGGATGAAGCAGGTTGCGGCCGAGAAGGCCTCCCATTTCACTGCGCCGTGCTGCGGACCGAGCATGTGGACTCGCGGTGTCAGACCGTGCCGCTCGATGCGGGCGCGGAAGTCGGCCTCGGCGCCGTCGTCTACACCGATCATGACCAGTTGCACCCGCTGATCGGCGCATGCGCAGATCGCAAACGCCTCGGCGAGGATGTCCACGCCCTTCTTGTGGTGAAATCGCCCGATGAAAAGGACGAACGGTCTGCCCCCGAGCTGCGGAAATCGCTGGTGGAAGGCGTCCGGCGATGGCAGATCGCTCACCTCTTCCATGAAGATCGCGTTCAACGGCGCCAGAACCTTGGGCACGCGCAGATCCAGCGGCGCGAGCAGTTCCAGTTCGTTGCGGTTGCCCAGGACCAGCCCCGATGACCGCTCGATCATCTGCCGGTAAAGCAGGCGCATGGCCACGCGTTTCTTGGTCGCCCGGCAAGCCATGGCCCACGGGTCCAGCATGCCGTTGGGCTGGATGAAATACGGCTTGCGATGTTGCCGGGCGATGGCGGCCGCCGCGCGCAAAAGGCCCTCCCACATGTTGTGCAGGTGCAGCACATCCGCATCGCGGACCAGCGGCCCAAGGCGCGACTTCGCCCGGCTTGTCAGCAGCGTCTCCAGCCTTACCGGGGGCAACTCGTGAATCGCGAGCTTCTCCGAGCCCGGGATCGTGCCCATCATCTCGCGAACCGCGAGAGGTTCCTCGGCGCGATAGGCGGCAATGGCCACCTCGTGCTCCTGCAGCGCCTGCGCGGCGGCCAGGCGCACGGCAACGCGCGGAGGCCCGCCGGTCAAGGGCGCCAGACTTCCAATGACGTGAAGGATGCGCATAGATATCCATGCCGACGGCACAACTGTCGCATCAGGATTATCGCCGGCAAGGACGCGGTGACAAGGGCGTGGCCCGGCCCATTGGACTTCCGCCAGCCGGCGCACCTTCTTGCGTTTCCCGGCGCGGCGTAGAACGGCTATGATGCGCCGACCATGAACCTTTTGGAAGATCTACGGTTTTGTGTTGACCTGGTGCGACAAGCCGGGCAGGTCGCTTTGAAGCACTTTGGCCGGGCCCAACGGCTCACCAAGCGACATGCGGAAGCGGTCACGGCGGCCGATCGCGAAACCCAGCGGTTCATTATTTCCGGCCTGAGGAGTCGCTTTCCCGGTGACGGGCTGATCGGCGAGGAGAATGACACGGGCGACGCCATCACGTTCGAATGTCCCGACCCGCAAGGCCGGGTCTGGGTGATCGACCCGATCGACGGAACCAATAATTTCATAGCCGGATTGCAAAATTTTGCCGTATGCGTGGGCCTGCTGGAAGCGGGCCAGCCGGTGCTGGGAGTGGTGTATGACGTGTGCCGCAACCAGATGTACAGCGCGGCCAGGGGTTCGGGCGCATTTCTCGACGGCCAACCCATAGCGGTCGTGCAAACGCCGCTGGGCGACAGCAGCATGCTGATGCTGACGGCCAACATGCTGGATAAGGACCAGCGCCTGCCCGGCTACGCCATCCAATGGCTTGGCCAGACAAAGTGGAAGGTGCGCATGCTGGGCTCGGCCGCGCTGGAGGCGATGCAGGTGGCCGCGGGGGTGGCGCATGCCGCGCTGACCGTGAACGGCAAGTTATGGGACGTGGCTGCGCCAGCCGCGATCGTGCTGGCGGCGGGTGGAGTCGTGACCGACCTGGGCGGCCGGAGCATCTTCCCATTCCATCTCGCCAACTATGACGGCGCCAAAGTACCCTTCCTGGCCGCCGCTCCCATGGCTCACGCGCAGCTCATCAGCCAACTGCAGGCCAATCCATAAAGCAAGATGGCTGGTGAGCGATCTCACCAGCCATCTTCATCTGCATCGTAGCATCGCAGGGTGGGTGTACTCGCCCACCACAAATTCACGCGTCAGATCCAGAGCTGGAACTGGCCGCGGAGAATCCACTCCGCCTGGCGCTCGTTGTTGTCGAGGATGCCCAGCCCAGGGGCAGCGCCGGGAGCGCCCGAGGGCAGATAGCTCAGATCCACGGTGATCTTGGCGCGGTGACCCGCCGAGCCGTTGGCGCCGAGGTAGTAGTTCACGCCAAGCGTGATCTCGTGGAAGACTTCCTTCAGATCACTGGCCGGGCCGGCCGCATCGAAGTCAACGCGGGTGTAGTCATAACGACCAAAAACTTCCCATTGCTGGTTGATCATGTAACCAGCCTGCACGAGGAAGCCAAAGTTGTCGTTGCTCTCGTGGCCGGCTGCGCCCGTTGTCACGTCGAGCATGGTCTCGGCATCGAGATGGCGATAGAGCCCGGCGGCATAGATGCTCAGGCCCGCGCCGTTCTTGTACGTCGCATCCAGCGTGGCAATCCACTGATTGCCATCGCCCGCCTGCGACCAGTCGCCGCCAGCGCCGATCACGAGGAAGTCGGCCTTGTTGTCCTTGGCGGTGAAATCCTTGTAGGGCAGCCAGCTATTGCCCATGGCCATCCACTCCACGCGGGCACCCACGCCCCAGTCGAAGCCGTGGGCAAGGGGTTGGCCCACCGGCGGCACGGTCGGATCGACATCCGCCAGCGGCTGCGCGCGACCGACAAAATTCGTGTTGGCCTGATTGGCGCCATCGGTAAACGCGACTTCGGCGTTGATCGGGCTGTTGGGCTTCATGCCGCCGTAGATCAGCGACACGCCCTGCGTCCAGCCGGTCAGGCCGCCGCCGAGGAGCGCATCGATAAGCGATCGCTCGACCGCAAGTTGCCGGCCGTCGGCCACCAGCCATTCGTGGCTGACCGGATCCTTGAACTGGCCGGCACGAACGCCCCATTCGTCGGCGAACATGTATTTCGCCCACGCATCCTCGAGGAACACGTTTCCGCTGTTGTCGTCGGTGTCCCAGATAAAGCAGTACGTAAGGTCCTTGGAGAAGGCGTGGCCTTCCAGGGAGAGCTGCATCCGGCGGACCTCAAAGCCGTTCTGGAACTGATCGCTTTCGTTGGGGCCGACTTCCGAACGGAAGTTGCTCACGTTGCGGAACTGGAAGAACGCGCCGGGGCGCAATTCCCAATCCGGCCCGGCCGAGATGAAGAACCCGTCCTTGTAGCCGGCGGCCGTATCGCCACTGGTGGCCAGCAACTGAGTCCGGCGCTCGGCATCGCGGAGCACGGTCTCGATGGTCGCCGCGAGATCCTTGCTGTTGGCAGCCTGCTTGGTCTCGAGCGCGGCGACCTTGGCCTCGAGTTCCTGAATCTTGACGTCCTGTGCATTGGGTTCAGCGGCCCAAGCAGCAGCCGCTCCCATCGAGAGGACCCCGATGGCAGCCGCATAAATGCGGCTCTTGGCATTACGCATTACGATCTCCTTCCCAAGTGGCGGCAAGCCACCTGTGCTGTATCCCGTTCCGGCCCAGGACCATCATCAAACTTCGCTGGTCCTTAGCTTTCGTCAGCCCAAACTGGCCACAGACGAAGGCCCCTGGTTCGCCAGGCGGCCGGACTCAAACGGGTAATATGGTCAAAAGTGTCCTTCCTGTCAAATCCTCCGCCAACCTGCAACCGGCTTCCTGTGCTTTCCGCACACTGCCCGTGCGCTGTCCGTCACGTGCCATTGGCGCTCGCATCGTCCAGGGCAGATCGATACGCGAACGTCGCGGCCGACCCGAAACAGACGAAGACCACCTTCTCGATCTTGTCCGATTTGCGCAGATACTGGCTGACCTGCTCAACAGCGATTCGGGCCGCCATGTCCATCGGAAATCCGTACGCGCCGGTGCTGATTGCCGGGAACGCCATGGTCTTCACCCCATGCTCCTCGGCCAACTGGAGGCATCGCCGATAGCAGCTCTCCAGCAGATCCTGCTCGCAGAGCGATCCTCCCCGCCACACGGGCCCAACCGTGTGAATCACGTATTTCGCGGCCAGATTATGGCCCCTGGTTATTTTCGCATCACCGGTGTCGCAGCCGCCGAGCGACTCGCATTCTTCCTGCAGTTTCGGCCCGGCCGCACGGTGGATCGCCCCGTCCACCCCCCCGCCGCCCAGCAGCGAGCTGTTGGCGGCATTGACGATGGCGTCCACCTTCAGCGTGGTGATGTCGCCTTCGATGATCTCCATCCGGCTTGGCATAACTTGTGGCAGCGGCCGGTGCGGCCCGCACGCCTCTTGCCATCTAAACGCCTCCTTAGCGTACCGCAAGCATTCCCATCGTCAATATGGCGCCTGCGGCGGCAAACAGCCCGATTCTCAGAACCTCAACCAACGCCGGAACAATCCAGTGAGGCATCGGAAATCCTCGGGTAAGGGCCAGTGGCGGGCCGCTCCGCGGCCGCTAGTGCCTCCTGTCCCTGAGATGCCACTTGGGGATGATCGGCGAAGGACGTGGCTTTTCTTGAGAGCTTGTCTAGTGCTTGAGTCCCATAATCAGAAGAACGACGTCGATCACGAAAAGGAACACGATGGTGAACTCCATGATCAGCATCAGCAGGTTGTTGTAGTCCTGCTTCAGAAGCTGATAAAGATCGTCCAGCGTCTTGAGCTTCTCATCGATGGTCTTGTGCCAGTCGGCCAGGTGAAATCGGGTGGAGATAGCCTGGTATATTCGCGCCAAGTGCCAGTCGCCAAAGAACTTGGTGATATTGGAGAGCTCGTCGCTCAGCCGCGCCATGTCGATGCGGATCTCACTGAGCTGACGCATGATGGCCGCGCGGCTGGCTTGGCGCCTGGCCCCCACGTGGCGATAGGACCGCTCCACCGCCTCGTCGAGGATGCGGTCATAGGCCTCCAGCTCCGCAAGCTGGAGATTGGCCAGTTCCATGACGTGCAGGATTTCCTCGAAGTTACGCGGGTCATCCACGATCATGGCCGCGTCCCAGTTGACCACCACCAGATCGTGATCGTAGTAGCTCAGATACCTGTCGGTGGATTCGCTGGCTTCCTGCCGGGAAAGGTGATCGATATCGGGCTCCTGCGTCAGCAGCGCTGCCACCTGGCGGCGATGCTGCACGAGCCACTGCTCGGTGCTCACGTGACCGCGCTGGGCCGAGGTGGCCGGAGCGTGGATGCAGAAGACCGTGTAGGCCTCCTCATCGTCGAGCCGCTCGGTCGGGCGGATGTAATAGGGCCGCAGCTCGCGGTGGACATCTTCCGCCAAACTGCGCACCTCGTCGTAGAGCGAGCCGTTGGAAAAACGCAGATCGTGGAAGACGACCAGGTCCTCCAGGCGGTTGACCTCGAACGGCACGCGAATGGTGATGGAGATCGCGCCAACGGGCAGAAGCTTGACCGACCGATCGACCCGAACCGGGCCATAAGGCCCGATGCGCTCCAGCGGCGGCAGCCGCACCATTTGTGGCCGGTAGAAAAAGAGCTGCCGCGGGCTGCGCTTGTCGGCGTTGACGACGAATTGCGCCACCGGCTGGCCCAGCAACTCGTTGACCGGCCTGCGGATCATCTCGTACGCCACGTCGAAAGCATAGATATAGACGACCTCACCGGCATATCGCTCCGCGGCCGCCGGGGGGCTGTCGGGGCGAACGGTTGTGTCGGTCTGGCTGGCGCCGGTGGTCATGGGAGAGCCTCTCGCCTCATTCTACCCCTGATTTCGCAATTGGGCACGCTCTGTTTGAAGCGGAAGCGTCAGCGCCCGCCCGGCCGGGGCGGTGCTTGACGTTTCCGCTTCAGGGCAGGCATTGATCGCACACGCGATTTATACCGTATGCATTTGGTACTGAATTGGGATACGATCTCCTCATCACGTATCATGAGGTGCGAAATGTCGCGAAGTGCTCGTATGGTCGGGTTCCTGTGCGTCGTTGTGGGGTTGGCTGTTTCGCTGGCGCTTGCCGACGGGAAGGCGCCTAAGGGCGGCGAGCAGAATAGCGGTGACTATTCGGGCCAGCGGCTGCAGATCAAGCAGATGGAAGATGCCACCGGCAATCTGTCGCCGGAATTGCAGAGCCAACCCCGGGCCAAGCTTCAGCAGGCGCGTGCCAAGCTGGATGCGTATATCCAGGCCGACCAGCACGTGCGCGATTTGCTCGTTCAGTTCAACGGGACGGGGCCGAAGGCGCCGGAACTGTCGCATGAGCAAAGCCGGACGCTGCACAAGGCCCGCGAGTCAGCAGACGACGCGTTGAAAGCGTTCTCCCGCGCGCTCCGAGAGGCCAGCAATGCCCTGAACCTGTCGCGTTACTGGGCGGAGGTCAGGAAGCAGGAAGAGCGTGACGCGGAAAATGCGGCCAACAATGGCGCGAACAACCCGGCGAACAACAATCCGGCGGGCGCATCGGACAACACGGGCGGCGCCAATGGCCCGTCCGGGGACAGCGGCGCGACGATCGCCCCGGTGGACAACAGTGGCGTGAACAACCCGCCGGGAAACGGCCCGGCGGACAACGGCGGCAACCCGCCCGATAACGGCGGGAGCAATGGGCCGGCGACCCAGCCCGCGAATGACAGTGGCGTGAATGACCCGCTGGGAAACGGCCCGGCGGACAACGGCGGCAACCCGCCCGACAGCGGTTTGAACAATGGGCCGGCGACCCAGCCCGCGAATGACAGTGGCGTGAATGACCCGCTGGGAAACGGCCCGGCGGACAACAGCGGTAATCCGCCGGACATCGGCGGGAACAATGGTGCGGCAGATAACGGTGGCGTTAATAACCCACTCGGAAACGGCCCGGCAGACAACAGCGGTAATCCGTTGGACAACGGCGCGAACAATGGGCCGGCGACCCCGCCGGTGGATAACAGTGGTAACCCACTGGGCAACGGAGGTAATCCGCCTGCGAATACCGGCAATCCGCCGGACATCGGCGGTTCGAATCCATCGGGTGACCAGAGTGGCGCGGGGAAGCCACCGGGTAACAATACAGGCGGACACAATGGGCCGAAGCATGACGGGACTGGCATGTGGCCGACAGGCGGGAAGCATGGTCCGTCGAAGGGCCACGACGGAACGGGCAGCGACGGCATGAACCCGGGCAATGGCGGCATCAACCCAGGCAATGGCACATGGAATCCGGGTGGCGTGAATAAGAATCCGAATGGGAACCCAAACACCCCACCGACGCCGCAGGAGCAGGCCGAGGCCAACAGGGCCGGGCTGCCCCCGCTTATTTACAAGGACATCCGCCAGGCCAGCGGCAGCACCCAGTATGTTTTGGGCTTCCAGCGGGGCTTTAACCGGCGCGTCGAGCAGGACATGGTTCCCAGCATTCTCCGCATGACGGTGCGGACGTTCGCCGGTTCGGGAAAGGGCACGCCAAATACCCAGGCGGGCGATCAGTATGCGCAATCAATGCAGACCGCGATGCGGATGATGGGCGACCTCGGCAGCGCGGCCGCGGGATCGCTGGCCGGTGATATGGCGCGCGACCCGTCGCTTGGCGGCAATCCGGTGCTGCTGGGATATCAGCGAGGCGCGCGGTATTTCGATCAATGGAGACAGCAGGTGGATCGAAAGATCCTGGACATCCTGAGCCAGGGCACAGGGCAGACAGCGACGGGCGGTCGGCAATCCGACCCAGGCGGCAAGCCAAACCGGCCGCAATGGCCGGGCCCGGTGATTGCGCACGGCGGTCCGCAAGGCGAGCACGGTCCGCAGGGGCCTTTGGGATCGGGCGGCGGTAGCCTCGGCAATCCGTTCGATCCGAACAACCCGCCGTCGATCACGCAGCCGAGCCGCCCGGCGCCGATGAGCTATCGGCTGGGGGATGCGAAGATATCCGGTCCGAAAGCGAGCGCGGAAAACCAGCGGTCGGTGTGGCTGGAGAACCAGACGGCCATCGATCTCCGTCGGGCCGGTTTCAAGGTTACCCAGAACCCGGACGTGAACAGCCAGGGGCAGAAGAACCCGGACTGCACAATCGAAGGGTATGGGAATTGGGATTGCGCCGCGGTACACACTCCGAGTGGCGTCGTGCCGACACTCAAGGACAAGCTCTTCAAGCGACAGGGCAACCGGTTCGCGGTCAACCTCACGCCCATGGATCAGGCGATGCATCGGCCACTGACAAACAACGATCTGCAGTCCATCTCGCAGCAGGTTGGAGCAGCCAACACACATGAACTGGCCGGCGGGCCGAAGATTCTCGAAGTGCTGGTCAACTACAAGGGCAGCATCTGGCGGGTGTATCCGGGGAATGTCCAGCGGATCTATCAGTTCAATGGCGGGCGATAGGAGGACTAGCTGAACGACTGCAGGGGCAGGGCGGCTGTCGATGCACCGCAGCGGTTTTGACCGGCTCGGGCCGGCCGGTACAATGGCTGCACATTGGGAAGAACGGGGAGAACCTCCGCATTTGCTCCGTTCTCTAGCCCAGCAGCGATAGAGGTTGCAAGCGCGAAAACCAATCGGGCCAATCGGGCCCCGTCTTCCGTAGCCGCCCCGAGCTCCGTTGCATTGTAAGCAGCCGTCCGATGAAAAAGAGCAAACCGGGCATCGCAGGCGTCCACGACGCAGAACATCTCTTCCGCGCCACGGCCCAGCGCAGCCATCGCACGCTGGTTCTGCCGCGCTACCTGCAGGAAGAAGCCTTTCGGCGATTCAACGGCGGCTCGACCATCGCCGCCGCCCACGCCATCTTCGTCCGCTGGGCCGACCTGGAATCCGACGGGCACCTGGCCAAGAACGAAACCACCCTGGACGACTCCTTCCGTCAGGAGATCTTCGGCCAGGCGCTGGGCTATCTCACCGCCAGCACCAGCCCCCAGAGCTACTACTACGAGAAGGGCTTTTTCGTCCCCGGCGCCGGGCCACCCGATGGCGTGCTGGGCGTGTTTCCGCCCGTGGCCGTGAATACCGTCCAGGCCGTGATCGAACTCAAGGGCGCGGACACGGACCTGGACCACGATCGCTTCAACGGTTGCACGCCCGTGCAGCAGTGCTGGGATTACCTCAACAACCTGCCCGAATGCACATGGGGCATCGTCTCCAACTTCGTCTCGTTCCGCCTCTACCACCGCGACAAAACCCCGCGCGCCTTCGAGCATTTCGATCTTCAGAGGCTGCGCGACCCGGCGGAGTTCGCCTGCTTCTATCTTCTCTTCGAGCGCAACGGCCTGCTGGCGACGCCGATGAACCGGCTGCCGCGCGCGGCCGAGATCATGGCCCGAAGCGACAACCGCCAGCGCGAGGTCGGGGATGAGCTCTATGAATACTACAGCGACCAGCGGTTCCGCCTCATTCAGGAGTTGGTCGCCCACCACGGCAAGAGCCGCGAGGAGGCACTGCGGGCCGCCCAGAAACTGCTCGACCGTATCATTTTCATCGCGTTCTGCCAGTGCAGGGGCCTTCTGCCAGCGCGGCTCATCGACCGCACTTGGAGCAGCGTGCCGCCGCTGGCTCGCGTGACCAACCCCCGCTGGAAGGCCTTTCTGGACGTCTTCTACGCGATCGACAAGGGCCATCCCGACCTGGACCTGAAGACGGGCTTCGATGGCGGCCTGTTCGCCATCGGCAAAGACCCCAACGTCGATGATCTGAACCTTGAGGATCAGTGGACAACCATCTTCAAGCAGATCGGCGAGTACGACTTCGCGGAGGAAGTCAACGTCGATGTGCTGGGGCATCTCTTTGAGAAGTCCGTCAGCGAAATCGAAAAGCTGCGCTTCGCGGCCGAGTTCTTCACCGTTTCGGCCGGCCCGGCCCCGACCATGCCCAAGAGCGCCGAGCGCAAGCGATTCGGCATCTATTACACCCCGCCTGAGTTTACGTCCTTCATCGTGCGATCGACCGTCGGCGCGGTCATTGACGAGCGATTCGCCGCGCTGCCCAAGCCCGCCGGCGTCGAACCCGAAACCTCGCTCCGCGCCGCGCCCTCGCTCGCCTTGGCCGCCTATTGGCAACAATGCCTCGATGCCCTTCGCCAGATCGCCATCGTCGATCCCGCCTGCGGCAGCGGGGCGTTTCTGATCGCCGCTTACGAGCTTCTGGAGGAGCGTTACCGCGATGTCGTCACTCACCTGGCCCGCCACAGCGGCAAGCCGGCCAGCACGTGGGCATCGGCCATCCCGGAGATGATCCTGGGCGAGAACCTGCACGGGGTGGACCTTTCCCCCGAGGCGGTGGAGATCACCCAGCTTGCCCTCTGGATACGCTCCGCGCAAGGGGCGAAGGCTGGACGACCTTTCGCACAGCATCGTGTGCGGCAACAGCCTTATCACTGACCCGGCCATCCACCCCCGCGCGATGGACTGGGAGAAAGCGTTTCCGGCGATCTTCGCGCGCCCGGCGGCAGGGGTTTCGATGGCGTCATCGGCAATCCGCCGTGGGAGCGGATGAAGTTACAGGAGCGGGAGTTTTTCGCCTTCTCGGCCCCCGACATCGCCGGCGCGGTGAGCGCTGCCGACCGCCGCAAGCTCATCGCGGCGTTGGAAAAGAAGGACTCCGCCCTTTACCAGAGCTACGAGCAGGCCAAGGCCGCTGCCGAGCGCACGCTCGACTACGTGCGCAAGAGCGGCAATTTCCCGCTGACGGGCCGGGGCGACATCAACACGTACATGGTCTTCGCGGAATTGGCCAAGAAGATCGTCCGCCCCAGCGGCCGGGTGGGATTGCTCGTGCCGTCGGGCATCGCCACGGATGACACCACCAAGGAATTCTTCAACTGGCTGATGGAGTCGCAGGCGCTGATCTCGCTGTACGACTTTGAGAACAAGGAGGGGATATTCGCAGATGTCCATCGCTCGTTTAAGTTCTCCGCCATCATCTTCGGCGGCGAAACGGTGAAGACCACGGTGGCCAAGTTCGTGTTCTTCGCCCGGAACATGCGGCAGTTGGATGACAAGTGGCGCCAGATTGAGCTCTCCGCCAAGGACCTGGCCCTCTTGAACCCGAACACCCGCACGTGTCCCATCTTCCGCACCCGACGTGACGCGCAACTGACGAAGGCCATCTACAGGCGCGTTCCGATCCTGATCGACGAGAACCGCAAGTCCGGCGGCAACGCGTGGGGCATTCGCTTTTTCACGATGTTGCACCAGACCAACGACGCTGAGCATTTCATCGCCCCGGCCAATCTGAAGAAGGCCGGAGCCAAGCTCGAAGGCAACCGCTGGAAGAAGGGCAAGACCCTCTATCTCCCCCTCTACGAAGCGAAGATGGTGCAGGCCTACGACCACCGCGCGGCAAGCGTTATTATCGAAGAAGGCAACTGGGTGCGCCAGGGGCAGACGGAGGAGACGTCGCTCGTGGAGCACCAGAATCCGGAGTTCGTGGCGCAACCCCGATGGTGGGTGTCCGCGGACACGGTGGCCGAAGCCTTGCACGACGAGCAACGCCCGGCGTTTCTGTGCTACAAGGACGTGACCAGTCCCACGAACCAGCGCACCATGATCGCGGCCTTCATCCCGCGCCGGCGTGGTGAACTCCGCCCCGCTGATCCTGACCGGGCCTCGGATCGCGCCGCGCCGCGAGTGCTGCCTCCTGGCCAACCTCAATAGCCTTCCGTACGACTTTGTCGCCCGCCAGAAGGTCGGCGGCGTTCACCTGAACTTCTTCATCGTCCAGCAGCTTCCGGTCTTCCCTCCCGACGCCTATGCCGAGCGTTGCCCGTGGGACAAGAAGCAGACGCTGGAGAGGTGGATTTCCGACCGCGTGCTCAAGCTCTCCTGCACGGCCGACGACCTGCGCCCCTGGCCGACGCCGCTGCCTTCAAGGAGGGCATGCACAAGTGGAAGGACCCCGAGCGCGACCAATTGCGCGCCGAGCTCGACGCCGCCTACTTCATCCTCTACGGCATCTCCCGCGACGACGCGGCCTACGTGCTGTCAACCTTCCAGGGGATGAAAGACGACGAGGCCCCCGAACTCCCCGGCGTGGCCAGCGGCGCAGCGGATGGCATCTTGGGGGCATATGACGAGTTGAGGGCGGAAATGTGAACGGGCGCGAGCGCGGCCCAGCCACTGCTGGACGTGCGTGCGAGTACGCCCCGCCCTACACCGCTGCCCCGCGTCATCTGTCTGCTGCGATGGCGACGGCGGATCAACAGGCGTACAGTAGATGCGGAGATGCACACGAAGCACACGAGCCTGGCGGCTTGCCTTGTCATAACGGCCGCGGTTCTGGCCGCACCGGTCTACTGCCATGCCGCCCCCCCGCTGCCTTCCGAGCCGCTGAAGATCATCCGGCTCGGCGGCACGCCCGAGCAGATTGGCCGGCAGCATGCCCGGCAGCTTGGCGATGCTATTCGTATCCTGCACGAGAAATACCTCATGCGGGCCTTGGGCGACGAGCAGACGCGCCGGCGCCGCGGTGGCCTCGTTTCTCTTCCGCCAGCAGCTCCTGCCCGAGCACAAGGCCGAGCTGAACGCCCTGGCCGACGAGCTGCACATGGACCCGGCCGACGCGATGCTGGCCAACTGCTTCCTGGACTTGATCCCCATGACCACCTGCTCGACGGTCGCTCTGCCGCCGTCCGCGGCGCCGGATGGCGTGGCGCGGTTCGGGCGAAACCTGGACTTCCCGGCGTTCAATATCGCGGATAAGTACAGCGTGTTGCTGATCGTCAAACCGGCCGGCCGATATGCCTTCGCGGCCATTTCCTGGCCGGGGCTCATCGGCGTGCTCTCAGGGATGAACGAGCACGGGCTGGCGCTGGCCAGCATGGAAGTCGATCGCGAGGGCGGGCTGCCCGTGGCCATGCCATACACGCTGCTGTATCGCAGCATCCTGGAGCGGTGCAAGACGGTGGATGAAGCCATCGCCCTGCTGCAATCAACGCCCCGGCAAACGCCCAACAACCTGATGCTGATGGATGCGTCGGGGAATCGCGCGGTCGCGGAGATCACGCCGGAGAAGGTCGTCGTCCGCCGCGGACAGGCCGCCGCGGCGCTGGTCAGCACCAATCACCACCGCGGCACGGACCAGGACACGCCCGGCCAATGCCGCCGCTATGACTATCTGCACGATGCCTCAAAGACGAGCTTCGGCAAGATCGGCGTGGCGCAGATCGAGACGATGCTCGGCCACGTGGCGCAGGGGAAACTCACGCTGCAATCCATGATCTTCGAGCCGAGTACGCGGCTGCTGTATCTGGCGACGGGTTCGGTGGCAACCAGTCGCGAATACCGGCGGATCGACCTGAAGGAAGACTTCGGCAAATAGCCGTCAGCGCGGTATACTGGAACCGGAGGCCAAACGCGATCTTCGCACCGCTGGACTTCGATTGAGTTGAATCCGCCGCCGATTAGCGTAGACTTCCCCACCTTTCCGGAGTCAGATAGCCACTATGCAGATTGCCCGCAACACCGTCGCCACGATTGACTACACCCTGCTTGGCAGCGAGGGCCAGGTTCTCGATACTTCACGCAACCGCGGACCAATCATGTACTTGCACGGGGCCGGCGGCATCCTTCCAGGCTTGGAGAGCGCTCTTGAGGGGAAGAAGGCCGGCGAGGCAGTCAAGCTCACGCTGCCGCCAGAGCAGGCGTATGGGCCCAAGGACCCGCGCTTGCTCATCGACGTGCCTCGCAAGGATTTTACGGGCGCGGCCAGTGTCTCGGTGGGCATGAAGTTCAAGGCCGGCGATCAGCCGGGCGCGCGAGTCGTCACCGTCGTGGGGATCGAGGGGGAGACGGTGAAGGTGGATGCCAATCATCCGTATGCCGGGCTGACCGTAACCGTGGAGGCGACAATCGTGGACGTGCGCCCCGCGAAGAAGGAAGAGATCGAGCACGGGCACGTCTGCTATGGCGATCACAGTTGTGCCCACCGGCCGACGATGTAGTCTTCCGGGGGAGCCGAACGCACATGCCCACGCCGGCCGATCCGGCCTGTTGCAGCAAATGACGTCTGGCGCGGCCAGCGTGGAGCATGCCACTCAGACATCACTCAGGCATGAAGCTTCGGCTAACTTTTGCTCCGACCGCTTGACGCAAGAGCACTTGCCGGTATGATTCTACGCTTCATTTTCCGCCCCTACAGGCGGAGAGTGTGCCTTTGAAAAGGAGTTGGCCGTGAAGATCGAGCCTGAATAATGGGCTCATGCTGACCGAAGTCCCTGCATGGTCAGTATGAGCAGACCGTGCAGCGCGAGCTTCGGCAGCGACATCGAAGCTCCCTCCGTTTGACAACGGAATAGACCCGCAGGGGCCAGTTGTTGGCGCGAGCCAACGGCGGCAGTCGCTTGTTCGATTTGCCACGGCCTTGGCGGGTCGTGCTGTTTACCGGCGCAGGTGCTGTTTTTCGCCGGCCGGCGACCACGGAAAGAGACCACTATGTCACGCGATTTGACCAAGGTAAGAAACATCGGCATCGCCGCCCATATCGACGCGGGGAAGACGACCGTCTCCGAGCGCATCCTGTATTACACGGGCAAGATCCATCGCATGGGCGAGGTCCACGAGGGCACCGCGCACATGGATTTCCTCGAGGAAGAGCAGCAGCGCGGGATCACGATCCAATCGGCCGCCACGACGTGTCCATGGGACCGGCACGGCGAGCGGTACAAGATCAACCTCATCGATACGCCCGGCCACGTCGATTTCACCGCGGAAGTCGAGCGGTCGATGCGCGTGCTGGATGGCGCCGTGGCAGTCTTCGACGGCAAGGAAGGCGTGGAGGCGCAGTCAGAGACCATCTGGCGCCAGGCCACCAAGTACAACGTCCCGCGGTTGTGCTTCATCAACAAGATGGACAAACTTGGCGCAGACTTCGATTTCAGCTTCAAGAGCATTCACGAGCGGCTGGGCGCGCCGGCCGTCGCGGTGCAGATCCCCATCGGCCAGAGCAGCACGTTCCAGGGGATCATCGACCTGATCCGCGGCGTGGCGATCTACTACGACATGAAGGATACGGACGACAAGGGGCGCACGCCGATCGAGAAGCCCATCCCCGACGAGGAGATGGAGCGATTCAACAAATGGCGGCATGACCTCGTGGAGAAGGTGGCCGAGACCGATGACGCGCTGATGGAGAAGTACGTCCACAGTCAGGAAATCAGCGAGGATGAGATCCGCGCTGCGCTGCGGCGGGCGACGGTGTCGTTCAAGCTCTATCCGGTGTTCTGCGGATCGGCGCTGAAGTATGTGGGGATTCAGCGCCTGCTGGATGGCGTGATCGATTACCTGCCCTCGCCGATGGATGTCCCGCCGATCAAGGGCGTGGACCCCAAGGACCCCGAGAAGGAACTGCTGCGTCCGATCAACCCGGAAGAGCCGTTCTGCGGCCTGATTTTCAAGATCGTCTCCGACCAGCACGGCGACCTGACGTATGTCCGCGTTTATAGCGGCACGATCCACCGCGGCACGCGCGTGCTCAACAGCAATCGCAACCGCAAGGAGAACATCTCGCGCATGTTCCAGATGCACGCGGATGAGCGGCTGCCGCTGGACAGGCCGAGGCCGGCGACATCATCGCCGTCATCGGCCTGAGGGACCCGCTCACCGGCGACACGCTGTGCGACATCGAGCACCCGATCATCCTGGAGCGGCCGACATTCCCCGAGCCGGTGGTGAGCATGTCGATCGAGCCGAAGAGTTCGGCCGACAAGCAAAGGCTGGCCGAGGCGCTGATGACGCTCAAGCGCGAAGACCCGACCTTCCATACGAAATATGACGAGGAGACCGGGCAGACCATCATCAGCGGAATGGGCGAGCTTCACCTGGAGATTCTCCAGCACAAGCTCCAGCGCGACATGAAGGTCGACGTGCTGGTCGGGAAGCCGAAGGTCGCCTACAAGGAGACCATCAGTTTCATGGCCGAGGCGCGCGGCAAGCACATCAAGCAGACCGGCGGCCGGGGCCAATACGGCGACTGCACGCTCCGCGTCGAGCCCTTCACCGAGGCGCAGGCCAAGGAGGAGGAGCTGAAGTGGGAAGACAACGTCGCGTTCGAGAACAAGATCATCGGCGGCTCGATCCCCAAGGAGTTCATCCCCTCGGTGGAATACGGCGCGCGCCAGGCGGCCAAGACCGGCGTGCTGGCCAACTACCCGCTGATCAACGTGAAGATCACGCTGCTGGATGGCTCGTATCACACGGTGGACAGCTCGCAGGTGGCGTTCGAGCTGGCCGGGCGCTGGCGTTCCGCGAGGCCTGCCACAAGGCCGGATTGCAGATCCTCGAGCCGATCATGAAGCTCGTGATCACGACGCCGGACGATTTCCTGGGCAACGTCAGCGGCGACGTGAACCGCCGCCGCGGGCTGATCGTCAACTCCGAACAGCGCGGCAACACACGCATGATCGAAGCCGAGGTGCCGCTGAGCGAGATGTTCGGCTATACGACCGAGCTGCGTTCGATGAGCCAGGGCCGGGCCAGCAGCGTGATGGAGCCGCTGAAATACTCGCCCGCGCCGACGAATGTGCGGAATGCGATCATGGAGGAAGTGGGCTAGGCCTTATTCCTTGTGGATGCAGGGGCACAGGACCTTGAAGACCAGTGGCGCCACGAACTCGTTTTCCAGCAGAAAACGCGTCAGGTCGAACAGATAGGCAAAGACGTTGTCGCCGCGTCCCTGCAGCTTGAAATGCCGAAACCCCATGTCGTAGATCGTCTTCAGCTCCGAGCGCGTCAGGTTGCAGCTCCGCCGGCCATTGGCCACGCGATGCAGATGGTGCGGTGATTGGCAGCCGGCCACGATCTGCCGGATTTCCTCGTCGACAGCCTGTCGCTCTTGAGGGTTGGCCGCGTGCTGCCAGCGCGCATAGGCATCGTAGTGGCGAGCGCGCGTCGGGCAGTCGGCCACGCAGTTCTCGTTCACGATGATCTCGGCCTTGTCGCGATCGAGCCGCTCGAGCAGCGCGAGGTTCCGGCAATCGTCCGGGTGAACGACGTAGCGGAAGAAGCGCTCGCCCAACGCCCGATAGTAGTCGGCGCTGCCTTCGCCGCGGTCGAAGGTCACCTTAATGATCGACGCCACCTGGCGCAGAGCGGGATAGCTGCGGGCGATGTAGCGGGAAAGCCGCTCGCTGACAACGATGACGCCGTTGAGTTCCGGCCGGCGGGCCAGGCACTGTAGAATCTGATTGCAGACGGGATAGTCCAGATCCTTCTCCGCAAGCAGATGATTCGTGAACGTCGGGAAATAGCCGACGCCGTGGGAAAAGAGCGAGTCCATCGCCGGCTGGAGTCCGCGGGGTTCGAAGTTGATTTTCAACGCGCACCCGGCGTTCCAGGACACGGCCGGCGCGCCGTGCATGGCCTCGACGGGCAGGCGACAATCCCACGCCTGGCGGGCAATGTCCATGACGTGAAGCACCACGGGATGGAAGATCCACATGCCCGAGACGTTGAAGCGAGCTGCGGGCCAATCAGGATGCAACGCCGCGGTACCGGCAATGGCCGGGTTGTTCGGGAGCATGCCGAGCTCCTGCGTGAGAGGTGCGCGACGCATCGGCGGTATCGCCCCAGGGACACCGGCCGGCATCGCGCATGGATTATGGCATGGGGGGATGGAGGATGGAAGAGGGAGAGGTTGGTGCGGATGTCAAATCTCAGATCTCAAAATCGGATTTCGGATCTGGGATCAAGCGTCAACGCCCGCCTATTTTCCGGGGCGGGCGCTCACGCTTCCGCTTCAGACAGACCCGCGACTCAATGCAACCAGCATCTCCACTGCCGGCTTGATCCATCGCGCATCCCAGCGATGTTCGATGTTCAGGTCGTTGCGGTACTCGTGCTGGATTCCCAGTTCCAGCATCCGCTCGTGGGCCCACGGCGTGTGATGCTTCTGCTTGAACTGCGGCCCGCCCTGCTCGCCGAAGTTCCGTTCGCCCAGCAGCGCGAGCCGCTTGCTCTTCGTAAATGACTGGCCGTGGGTCTCGAGCAGCGTGGAGAGCTGGTACTTCTCGAATTGCTCTTTTGTGCCGAAGTGCTGAGGAATACCCCACCCGCCGAACCAGCCACTCATCAGTGGAGCATCCCACGATGCGGCATAGCCGTAGAGATCGCTGTTGCGGAGGATCAGGGAAAATGCGCCCCAGCCGGATTTGCTGAAGCCCAGCAGCAGCCGGCCGCTGGCGCTGCCAGTCGTGGGATAGCGCTGCTCGATCATCGGCACGAGAACCTGGCGGAGATATTCCTCGTGGCGGATGCCGGAATCGCTGGCATGAGCGCCATACCACGGGATGGTGTCGAAGGCGGGCTGCACGCAGATAAGGTTGAAGCGATCGTGGAGGCTGAGTTGGCGCACAATCTGAAGCCCGTCGCCCCATGGCCCGCCGGTGCCTTCGTTCACCGGCAGGACGTAGAGTACGCGGTATTTGGTGGACTTGTCGAGATTCGTCGGCAGGAGCACCTCGACGGCGTTGGCCTGGTGCTGGAACGGGCTGCTCACCGTGTAGACCCACACGCCCTTGGGGGCATCCCACCGCGCCTCGCTCACCTGTGTGGTGGGCGCGGCGAGGACCATCGCGTTCGCGATGACAATCAGCCCGAGGGCAGCGATGCAGTAATTGACCATCTCGCGTGATGATAGCCGACGGCAGCGCGTGGCACGAGCGGCCCCCGCCGTGCGGGGAACACGCGGCCGGGGCGGCACGCTCCACAAGATCGCGGCCGGGGGTGGCACGCTCCACAACACCGCGGCCGGGGGCGGCACGCTCCACGATCGCTTCTGGACGCCGGGCGGCTATTACCTACAATGGTCGGCGTTCATCGGCTCGAACTATGATTGTCGATTGTCATACGCACGTCTGGCAGTCGCCCGACCAGCTTGGGCAGTTGGTTTTGGGCGATGTTGGTCGAAATCTAAGGCCAAAATCGTCGCGCGCCGGCGGAACGCGTGACGGCGCGGAACATCCCCGCAGCCGATGCGGAGTTTCACTGGACATCGGCGTCAACGGTGGACAAGTCGTTCGTGCTGGCATTCAAGTCGCGGTATCTGCGGGCGGAGATCCCCAACCGATACGTGGCCGATTATGTCCGGAAATATCCGCAGAAGTTGATCGGCTTCGCCGGCATCGATCCGACGGAGCCGACGGCGCTGGCGGAGATGAACATTGCGCGGGAGGAGCTGGGTCTGCGGGGAATCACGCTTTCGCCGGCCAACCAGGATTTCCACCCGGCCGACTCGCGGGCGATGCGGGTCTTCGCGGCGGCCGAGGAAATGGGCATGATCGTGCTGGTACACCCCGGCAGCCCGTTCAGCGAGCAGTCGAAGATGGAGTATGGCCGGCCGGTGCTGCTGGATGAGGTCGCGCGAACATTCCCGGGGTTGCGGCTGGTGATCGCGCAGCTCGGCTTTCCGTGGATCGATGAGACGATCTGCCTGCTCGGGAAACACGCGAACGTTTTCGCGGACGTATCAGGGCTGCTGCGGCGGACGTGGCCGGCGTACAACGCGCTGGTGAGCGCGTATCAGTATGGCGTGATCGACAAGCTGCTGTTCGGATCGGACTTCCCGTACCAGAGCGCCACGGAGTGCATCGAGGCGCTGTACAGCCTCAACCAGATCGCGCACGGGACCAACCTGCCGATCGTGCCGCGGGAATCGCTGCGCGGGATCGTGGAGCGCGACACCATCGCCCTGCTGGGGCTGGGCTGATTTTCGAGAAATGGAATGAACATGGCTCGCGGAAACGTGTGGATGATCGTCGTGTCGCTGGGCCCGCTGCTGGGCGGGTGCGCGGGCGCGAGGGCGGGAGCGTGACGTTCGATTCGACACAGCGACAGGCAACGCTGACCCAGCACTTCAGTCAGGCCTGGATGACGCACGTGCGCTCGATCACCGAGCCGGAGCGCGCCGATGAGTACGACATCGTCCTCATCGACAGCAAGGACATGCCGGAAGAAGCGGGCAGCCCGCGCAAGCCGCTACGGCCGACGACGATCGCGCCCTGCGGCAGGTCATGCGCATCCGCCTCTACTGGCGGCCGTTGATGGGCACGACCAAGAACCCCGCGGCGACCAACGCGCTGATCGACTGGTACGTGCTGGGCCCCGACGGCAGCACCGAAATGCGGGCGTACGAAGGGGCGGCGTTCGTAGTGCTGCGGGGCGATGGCGACAAGCGAACGATCCTCATCAGGGAAGGCAGCATCTTTCCCAAGACCGGGGCCAGCCGCGGCGGCTTGGCCGATCCGGTGGGCAAGGCCACCATCAGCGGCAAGGCCGTGGCGCGGGTGAGCGAGGTGAGGGTGAAGGATGCGATCAGCGAGTTGGAAAAGACGGTGGGGACGAAGTAGCTACTTGACGATCTTCAGCACGCGCCGGAACTGGTCGGTGTTGGCTTCGCTGAGCCATTCGAAAGTGACGCTTTCGGTCGTGGTTACGACTGCGCCGCAATCGCGCATTCGAGTAATCGCGATATCTCGATCCAGGGGCCGGCGCGAAGAGATCGCATCGGCGCAGACGATGGTGCGCTTGGCAGCGCGCAGGAGGTCGAGCACGGTTTGCAGGACGCAGACGTGCGCCTCGATGCCGACCACTACGATGTCGGGGCGGTTCAGGCGGGCGATCTCCTCCATGACGGCCGGAACGCAGCCGCTGAAACGGGTCTTCTGGAAGATGGGCCAGCCGTGCATGGCCTGAGCGATGATGCCGCACGTGCCGCCGAGGCCGGCGGGGTATTGCTCGGTGCCAAGGATGGGGACGCTGAGCACTTTGGCGGCCTCGATCATGCGGCGGCCGGCTTCGACGGCTTTATCCGCCTCGTGGATGGCGGGGAGGAGCTTGTCCTGGTAATCGACGACGAGGAGCGCGGCGTTGGCGGGCAGGAGGGGCTTGAGATGCGGGTTGTCCATGGCATGTCATTGTGGCGGGGCGAACCCCTCGTGCAAGGGTGACGAGTCACAAACACGACGCTCTGCAATGGCGGTCGGTGCCCTGGCTACATCCTTTCGCCTCGCCCGCCTATAATGCCCGGATCGGAGTAGAACGACATGATCCAACCCAGCGGGAAGAATGACGGACTGCGTTTGAGCTGTGTCGATGACGAGGACGGCGCAGCCGAGACGGGCGGAGTGGACTTTGCGCGCATCGAGCGGGCCGTGCGGGAGATTCTCGCGGCCATCGGCGAAGATCCCGACCGCGAAGGGCTGCTCAAGACGCCGTCGCGCGTGGCCCGGGCCTATGCCGAGCTGACGGCCGGGTTGAACGAGGATCCGCGCATTCATCTCAAGACGGTGTTTCACCGAGAACTGCGACGAGGTGGTGCTGCTGCGCAACATCGAGTTTCACTCGCTGTGCGAGCACCACCTGCTGCCGTTCACCGGGCGGGCCCACGTGGCCTACCTGCCGGATGGCAAGGTGGTGGGGCTGAGCAAGCTGGCCCGGCTGGTGGATGGATACGCGCCCGGCCGCAGGTGCAGGAGCGGCTGACGACGCAGATTGCCGATGCCTTGATGGAGGAGCTGAGCCCGATCGGCGCTGCATGCATCGTCGAGGCGACGCACACGTGCATGACGATCCGCGGGGTGAAGAAGCCGGGGAGCACCATGGTGACCGGCGCTGCGCGGGATCTTCAGGGAAAACCCCGCCAGCCGGACCGAGGTGCTTTCGCTCATGTACGGCAGCCGCCAGCCGTAAGTCGTTTCGCTCGTAGTGCGAGCTTTAGCTTGTCGTTCGTAGTGCGGGCTTTAGCCCGTCCGGAGCCCCCGATGTCCGATGTGAACCTGAGGATCGATCAGTTCCGCAAGATGGCCCACGACGACCCGGACAACGAGCTGGGCCACTTCTCGCTCGGGCGGGCGTATTTCGATGCGGGGATGCTCGATGGCGCGATCCAGTCTTTTCAGCGCGTGCTCCAGATCAATCCGGGCATGAGCCGCGCCTACCAGCTTCTGGCCGGCGCCCTGCTGAAAAAGGGCATGCGCGAGCGGGCCATCGAGCAGCTCAACAAGGGCGTGCGCATCGCGCAGGAGCGCGGCGACCTGATGCCGCGCAACGAGATGGCCAGGGCCCTGACGGAGCTGGGCGCGCCGGTGCCGGAGATTGACACGACGGCCTCTCAGCAGCCGCTCGGCGAAGGGCAGGTGTTATGCGCCCGTTGCCATCGGGTGGGTTCCAGGCTGGCGGCCCCGCCATTCCGCAACGACCAGGGCCGGCAGATCCAGGAGAAGGTGTGCCAGCCGTGCTGGCGCAAATGGGTGGCGGCAGGGACAAAGGTCATCAACGAGCTGCGCCTGCCGCTGGCCGATCCGCAGGCGCAGAAGGTCTACGAGCAGCACATGCTGGAATTTCTGAATCTGAGGTGAGCGGCCGCAGACCCAGGGCGGGCGCTGACGCTTCCGCTTCAGACAATGCCATCTACAGCGTCCACCCCTGGCGGTACTCCCGTCGCAGAAACTGGTTGGCCTCCGCCAGGTTCGTGATCTTCAACGCCACGGGGTCCCACATCAGCTTGTGCTTGGTCAGCGCTTCACGCAACTGCGAGCGCAGCGCAACGTTCCCGAGCAGCACCACTTCGGCCAGCGGGCCCGCCCAGTCGAAATTCGATCCGGCCGGGCCCTTGCCCTTGCACGCGTCGGCAAACTCGCGGTAGTGCCCCGGCGAGGGCGGGATGAACTTGGTCTTGCCGGTCATGGCCTCGCGCAGCGACTCGGGATAGACGTTGTTGCCCAGAATGAACCCTTTGTCTCCGATGAGCAACCGCCCGTTGTCCCCCATCGTCCGGTCCTCGGGCAGTCCTTCCGGCCGGGGCGGCCGCAATCCGCCGTCGTACCACACCAGCTTGAGCGCCGGCATCTCAACGGCGCCCGCCTGCATGCCGCTCAGGCCTTTCGTGAACGTGTTGATCGCCTGCGGCTCGGCGCTGCGCGCGGGGAAGAAGTAAGTAATCATCGAGCCCAGCGGATACGTCTCAGTGTTGACGCGCGTGGATGCTCCCTGCACCCACGTCGGATGCCCGAGCTTCAATGCACGGAAAACCGGGTCCATCGCGTGGCACCCGATGTCGCCCAGCGCGCCCGTGCCGAAATCCCACCAGCCGCGCCATTTGAAGGGGTGATACGCCGGATGATACGGCCGCATCGGCGCTGGCCCGATCCACAGGTCCCAGTCCATGCCGGCCGGCACCGGAGGCGTGTCGGTGGGTCGCCCCACGCCCTGGGGCCAGTATTCGTTGAACAACCCCTGCGAAGGCCGATCGGTCCAGATATGCGCCTCGCGCACCGGGCCGATGATCCCGGACCAGACGTATTCGCACAGCAGGCGCGTCTCGGTGCTCGCCTGGCCCTGATTGCCCATCTGCGTGGCCAGCTTCTTCTCTCGCGCGGCGGTGGCCACCTGGCGCGCCTCCCACACCGAGTGCGTCAGCGGTTTCTCGCAGTAGACGTGCTTGCCGTGCCGCATCGCCTCCATCGAGGCGAAGGCGTGCATGTGGTCGGGCGTGCCGACGACCACGGCATCGATCTCCTTCACTTCATCGAGCATCTTGCGATAGTCCTGGTAGCTCTTGGCCTGCGGGAAAGCCTTGAGCAGCCCCGCAGCCCGCTTCTGGTCAACATCGCACAGGGCGACGATGTTCTCGCTGGCCAGTTGTCGGATGTCGCTTCCGCCCTGCCCGCCGATTCCGATTCCCGCGATGTTGACTTTCTCGCTGGGTGGGGTCTGTCCCTGGCCCAGAACATGCCGCGGAACGATTTGCAGGGCCGCCAAAGCGGCGGCGCCGGCGGTTGCGTGCTTGAGAAACGCGCGTCGTGCGATTTGCTTCATGGTCAGCTCCGTCAGAAAGATGGCTATGGGTTATACTCCGCCTTCGTCACTTTGTCGCTCCGTCAACCAAATAGAGGTGCCCGTGATGACGCAGGAGCATGTGCCGACGGATTTCAGTGCTCATGCCAGCTCCAGGTAATCTGTTGCATTATACCGCACGCCGCTCAACAATGTGACAATGCTTTCGCAGAAACTACAGTCGATGGGAATTGTCCTGCCGGCCGTGGCCGGGCCGTTCGGGGCCTATGTTCCGGCCAAGCGCGTCGGCGATCTCATCTTCGTCTCCGGTCAGCTCCCGATGAAGGATGGCAAGCTCATGGCCACGGGGCAGGTGCCGTCGAAGTGCGGGATGGACGCGGCCAAGGCGGCGGCGCGGCAGTGCGTGATCAACGCGCTGGCGGCCATCAAAGCGGTCGAAGGCACGGTGGATCACGTGCGCACGGCCGTGCGCGTGGCGGCGTTCGTCAGCTCGGATGCCAGCTTCACGGAGCAGCCCAAGGTGGCCAACGGCGCCAGCGAGCTGCTGCTGGAGATTTTCGGGGATGAAGGCAAGCACGTACGGGCGGCGGTGGGCGTGAACACACTGCCGCTGGATGCGGCGGTGGAGGTGGAGTTTGTGTTCGGGGTGTGAACGGACCGCCGAACCGCGCTTGCGTTTCCGTGGTATATGATGTGTATTGTCTGAAGCGGAAGCGTCAGCGCCCGCCCTGTGCGTGAGCGGGCGCTGACGCTTCCGCTTCAGACCAGGCAAGAGCTGACATGATCCGACCCGCCACCGTTTACGACGTCCCGCGAATGCAGGCCATCATCAACGCCGCACGCCGGCTTCGGGAAGATGCTCTTCAAGAGCCTGGCCGAGTTGTACGAGGACCTGCGCGACTTCGCGGTGTTCGAGGACGAGGGGCAGGTCATCGCGTGCGTCGCGCTCACCATCATCTGGGCTGACCTGGCCGAGGTGCGCTCGCTGGCCGTCACGGAAGGCCGCCAGGGCCGCGGCGTCGGCCGGGCGCTGGTCGAGTGGACGGTCGCCGAGGCGCGGCGGCTGCACATCCGCAAGCTGATGGCGCTGACCTACGAGCAGCGGTTCTTCGAGCGGCTCGGATTCGGCGTGGTCAGCAAGGAGAGCCTGCCGCTGAAGGTGTGGAGCGACTGCGTGCGCTGTCCCAAGCGCGACGGCTGCGACGAGATCGCCATGCTGCGCGTGCTGGAGGATGTGCCGGTTGTGCAGGTCCCGGCCGCGGCGCCGACGCCGGCGGGGGTGAGCGTGCCGGTCATAGAATATGTGGAAGAAGATTGATATTTCCCCGCCAAAGCCTACAGTATCCCCCCACATGATTCACGAGAACCTGCCCAAAGCGATCGAGGACCTTGCGGCCCGGATGTTATCCATCCGGGACTCTCTTTGACGTCCCCAACAAACAATCCCGACGCAAGGAAATCGAGGACAAGATGGGCCAGGCCGGTTTCTGGGACAACCAGGAGGCGGCCAAGGCGCTCGTCTCGGAGCTGAAGGTCATCAAAGTCACGATCGACCCGCTGGAGAACCTCCTGCGCGGGATCGAGGATGTCCGCGCGCTGTATCAACTCGGCGACGAGGCCAAGGACGCCGACTCGCTGGCCGAGGCCGACCGCACGCTTTCCGATCTGGAGAAGAAAGGCGACCGCATCGAGCTTCAGTCGCTGCTCAGCGGCAAGCACGACCCGCTGAACTGTTTCTTCGAAATCCACGCCGGCGCTGGCGGCACCGAGGCCCAGGACTGGGCCGAGATGCTCCTGCGCATGTACCTGTATTATTTCGAGAACCGCGGCTGGGATGTCAGCGAGGTCGACCGGCAATGGGGCGAGCAGGCGGGCATCAAGGGCGTCACGCTGCTGGTCAAGGGCGAGTATGCCTACGGCTACCTCAAGTGCGAGGCGGGCGTCCACCGGCTGGTCCGGCCGTCGCCGTTCAACGCCCAGAACAAGCGGCAGACTTCCTTCGCCTCGGCCGATGTCGTGCCCGAATTCGAGGAGGATGACGGCGAGATCGAAATCCCCGAGAAGGACCTGGACATCGTGGGCTTCGCGCGTTCGGCCGGTCCGGGCGGGCAAAACGTCAACAAAGTCGCGACGGCCGTGCGCATCACGCACCTGCCGACGGGAATCCAGGTGACGTGCTCGGTGGAGCGATCGCAGCAGCAGAACAAGCGGCTCGCCCTGCAGCTCCTCAAAGGGCGACTGGAGATGATCGAGCAGGCCAAGCGCGACGTGGAGCTCAAGAAGCTCTACGGCGAGAAGGGCGCCATCGCATGGGGCAACCAGATCCGCTCCTACGTGCTGGATGATCGCCGCGTGAAGGACCATCGCACCAACGTCGAGACGAGCAACGTCGAGTCGGTGCTGGACCGCGGCGAGCTGGACGCGTACATCGACGCCGAGCTGAGGCGGCGACGGCGCACGGGAAAATAGGCCCGCAACCTGCTGAAATTCCAGTTTCCATGGTATGCTTTCGTGCCGCCAGTGCCCTCACTGGCGGAAGGGGCCGGCGCGAAGATCCGCCAGTGAGGGCACTGGCGGCACTGGGCCATGGATTCGTTTCATCGCGATTATCTTCTTCGCCTGCCGCTGCCGCTGGCGCAGCTCTACGTGCGCTGTCACAACGCCAAGGATGCGCGCGGCCGGCATGACAACGCCTTCTATCTCTTCGAGGCGATGATCAAGCTGTCGGCGTCGGTGCTCGTCGCGGGCTATCGGCGTGAGATTGCGATCAGCAGCCAGCGCGATGCGGCCATCGATCGCCTGCTGATGGACCTGTCGCTGCCGTCGTTGGGGCAGTGGGTGGGGATCGGCCGGGAACTGGCCAAACACTTCGGCGCGGGCCGGATGCGGCGAGCCATCCGCTGGGCCATCTGCACGCACAGCTCACCGCTTCGCATCGCGATCGGCCGGGCATGCTGGCGCTGTATCGCCGGATCAAGAACGGCCCCGATGGCGCACCCGCGGGCGACGGCACGTGCTCCGTCCAGCAGCTCATCGAAGCCCTCGTGCAGTATCGCAACGCCGTCTTTGGCCACGGCGGGGCGCGGTTCGAGAGCTTCTACGAAACCCAGATGGGCCCGCTGCTTTTCCCGGCCATCAACGAGCTGTTTGACGAAGGCACGCTCGACATTCTGGGCCCGAAGGGCGCGCGGCTGGTCTACCTGTCCGACCTGCGCCATGTGGCCGACAACCAGCGGGAATTGTCGCTGCGCGAGCTGACGGGGCTGAGCAGCGAACGACTCGCGCCCATCGCGCTGGGCGATAGCGAGGCGGCCGACCTCTCGCCCGGCGTGCTCGCGGTAATCTGGCCGGGGCAGAAGCGGCCGCTGCGGCTCGATCCCCTGCTGCTGTATCGCGAGAGCGAATTGGCCGAGGAAGTGCTGTTCCTCAATCGCGACCGCCACGGCAAGCAGGTGGAGTATCTGTCCTACAGCACCGGCCGGACGGACAAGGATGCGTCGATGGCGGGGGAACTGGCCAAGCTGCTGAAGCAGGCGGGAGGGAGTGTGGAGTTGCCAGTTGGCAGCGGCCAGTTGCCAGAGCCGGAACTCGGCACTGCTCCGGCGCTCGGCGATTACGAGATCGTGTCAGAGCTTGGCCGGGGCGGCATGGGCGTGGTGTATCTGGCGCGGCAGCTTTCGCTGAACCGGATCGTGGCGCTGAAGATGCTGACGGCCGACCTGAGCGGCAACGAGGTGGCGCTGGAGCGATTTCGCCGGGAAATGCGGGCGCTGGCGCGGTGCGAGCATCCAAACATCGTGAAGGTGCTTGCCAGCGGCAGCTTCCCCGACGGCCGGCTGTACTACACGATGGAGCACGTGGCGGGGTGCAACCTGGAGCAGGTGTGGCGCGAGTTGAGCGATCACGCCGGCGCCGGCCGGGCGGCGAACCTGTCGGGCGCCGAGTTCAGCCGGGCGGTGATGTCGGCGAGTGGGAAGAGCAAGAGGGGAGCGCAAACATCTCAGATTTCAAATGTCAAATCTCAGATTTCAGAAGAGAGCGACGAAGCGACGAAGCGACGGAGCGACGAAGGGAAGGCAGGCGCATCGCATATCTCGGATCTCAAATCTCAAACCGAAATCCGTGATGTGAAATCTGAAATTCGAGATTTGAGATCTGAAATTCGAGATCCCAAGTCCGAATCTCCTCCGCGTCTCCGTGCCTCCGTGGTGAATCCTCCGCAATCGAAAATCGAAAATCCAAAATCGCAAATCTCCTACGTCCGCCGCATCGTCGCCCTTCTTCGCGACGCCGCGCTGGCCGTGGCGGCCGTTCACGAGCAGCAGATCGTGCATCGCGACATCAAGCCCGCCAACCTGATGCTGACGGCCGACGGATCGCGGCTGGTGCTGATGGATTTCGGGCTGGCCAAGCAGGAGGGGCTCTCGCAGACGCTTAGCCAGGGCAGCGGGTTCATCGGGACGATGCGCTACGCCGCGCCCGAGCAGCTCGCGGCCGCCACGCTCAAGGTCGGCCCGCAAGCCGATGTGCCGCGCTGGGCGCGGTGCTGTGGGAACTGCTCACGCGCAAGCGGCTGTTCAGCGAGGCCGAGGATGAGAAGCAGCTTGCGGTGATGATTCACGACCGCGACGTGCCGATGCTGCGGAGCGTCGATGCCAGCTTCGACGCCGACCTGGAAGCCATCGTCGCCCGCGCCACCGAGCGACGCTCAAGCGACCGCATCGCGTCGGCCGCGCGACTGGCCGAATACTTGCAGCTTTACCTCGATGGCAAGCCGCTGCCGATCCGCGTGCCGGGGCTGAGCGAGATGGTGTGGCGCTACGTGCGACAGCATCGCTCGACGGTGATGGGCAGCGCCGCGGCCGCGCTGGTGATCTTCACCACGGCGGTGGTCGCATTCATCCTCATCGCGATCTCGCGCGACGAGGCGCTTTCAGCGAAGAAGTCGGCCGAGGCGGCCTTCGGCCGCGAGCAGGTGCAGCGGCAGAAGGCCGAGGAGAGCTTTCACGCGGCGCGCGCCACGGTGGATGAGTACATGACGCGCATCAGCCAGGAGAAGCTGCTGAACGTGCCGGGGCTCCAGCCGCTGCGCAAGGAACTGCTGGAGAAGGCGCTTAACTATTACCGCTCGTTCATCACCACCCATGCGGACGACCCGCGCCTCCTGGGGGATCTGGCGGCGGCGCACTTCCACATGGCGCACATCACCGCCGACATCGCATCGAAGACCGACGCCATCGAAGCCTATCGCCAGTCGATTGCGCTGCGCGAGCGAGTGCTGGCGCGAGCCAAAGTCCTTTCAGCTCCGATCCGATCAGAGCGCCAGCTACAACAATCTCGGCAATCTGCTCGGCGATGCGGGACAGACGGAGCCAGCGATGGCCGCGTATCGGCAGGCGCTGCAAATGCGCCAGGCGCTGGCCGATGAAAACCCCGGCAACGCCGAGACGCAGTCGCGCCTGGCCGAGACGCTCGGCAATCTCGGCATGATGCACTTCGTGATGTCAGAGCCGCAGGAATCGCTGCGATATGCGGACAAGGCCTTCGAGATCCGCAAGAAGCTCTTCGACAGGAACCCGGCCGATGCCGAGCTACAGAACGATCTGGGGCAGAGCTATAGCTTTCTCGGCGTGCTTCAACGCTCCCTCGGCCAGCGCGACAAGGCCATCGACTCGCAGCGGAAAGCCATCGCCATCCGCAAGAAGCTCGCCGACGCGTTCCCGGCCATTCAGGAATATCACGCCTCCCTCGCCCAGAGCTATAACAATCTCGGCAATCTCCAGGCCGACGACAATCCCGCCGAGGCGCTGCGATCACATCAGCAGGCGCTGGCGATTCGTGAGAAGCTCGCGACCGCCAATCCTACCGTCACCAACCATCAATCCGATCTGGCCTTTGCGCTGGTGAATGTCGCGCTGCTTCAGGCCGACCTGGGTCAGCCGCAGGATGCGCAGAAGAACCTCGATCGCGCCATCCGCATCCGCGAAAAGCTCGCGAAGGAGAACCCGACGATCGCCGCGCTGGCCGCCGATCTGGCCTACACCTACAGCTCGCTGGCATCGGTGCAGATGAGCGTCAAGCAGTATCAGCCCGCCATCGAGAGCCAGCTCAAGGCGATGAAGATACAGGAGCGACTGGTCGCCGAAAGCCCCTGGGTCACCACGCACCAGTCGGACCTGGCGTCGAGCCTGCATCGTCTCGGGCGGCTGCACATCCGAATCGGCAAGACCCAGCAGGCGCGCGAGTTCCTCCAGAGGGCGATCGATCTTCTGCAGAAACTCGCCGCCGGCCTCGCAACCGCACATCGCGCCAAGCTCGCCGACGCGTGGTACAGCCTCGCCGAAGCCCAGAGTGCCGATAAACCGCAGGACGCCATCAGCTCCTATACCAAGGCCATCGAAATCGGCCAGCAGCTCGCACAGGAGAACCCGGACACCGCCGCACATCAAAACGAGCTGGCCGGCAGCTATCTCGCGCTGGCGATGCTCCAGAGCAAGCTCTCGCGCCACGCGGATGCGCTGGACAGCTATCAGAAGCTCGTGGCGGTCTATGAGAAGCTCGCCGCCGCGCACGGCACCCGTCAGTATCGCGAAGCCCTCGCGTACGCGTGCTACAGTTTGGCGCTGGTTCAGCGCCAGACCGGCCAGGCAACAGCCGTGCTCGCCAGCGCCCGTCGCGCGGTTGACATTCTCGCGAAGTTGGCGGCCGAGAATCCAGGTGATGAGAACCTGGCCAAACAGCACCAGGCGATGGCCGCCGAGTTTCGGCGGCTCTTCCCCGCTACTGCACCTTCCTCAATGCCTGCTCCAAGTCACTGATCAGGTCGTCGATATGCTCGATGCCGACCGAGATGCGGATCAGATCATCCGTGATCCCGATGCTTCGCCGGACTTCCTCGGGCATCGAGACATGCGTCATCGTCGCCGGATGCTCGATGAGCGACTCGACGCCTCCGAGCGACTCGGCCAGCGTGAAGAGGTGAACGCCGCCAAGCAGCGCGAACGCCTGCTCGCGGCCGCCGCGCACGCGGAAGGAGAACGTCCCGCCGTAGCCGGTCATTTGCCGCTTCGCCAGCGCGTGCTGCGGGTGGCTCTCGAGTCCCGGATGCAGCACGGCCGCGATCTTCGGATGATTCTCCAGCCATCGCGCCAGCGCCAGCGAATTTCGGTTATGCGCCTCCATGCGGACGGCCAGCGTCTTGATCCCGCGGAGAACCAGGAAGCAGTCCTGCGGCGCCGAACAGGTTCCCATCGCGTTCTGATGAAAGGCGATCTTCTCGGCCAGCTCCGCATCCTCCACGATGACCGCGCCGCCAACGACATCCGAGTGGCCGTTGATGTACTTGGTGGTCGAATGGACCACGATGTCGATCCCGAGGTCCAGCGGCCGCTGGAAGTATGGTGAGAGGAAGGTGTTATCGCAGACCGTGAGCACACCCTTCTCGCGTGCCACCGAGGCGATCTGGGCGAGGTCCAGCAGATTCATCAGCGGATTGGTGGGCGTTTCAGTCCAGATGGCCTTGGTGTTGGGGCGAATGGCCCGGCGCAAAGCGGGGATGTCGCGCAGATTGACGAAGTCAGCCGTAATCCCATGATTGGCAACGACTTTCGTCAACAGACGATAGGTACCGCCATAGAGATCATCGTGGATGATCAGATGATCGCCGGCCGCGAATATAGACAGCAGCGTGGCTTCCGCAGCCATGCCGGTGGCGAAGGCGAAGCCGCGGGTACCACCTTCCAAGGCCGCCAAGCATTCCTCAAGCGCCATTCGGGTGGGATTGCCGCTGCGCGAGTAGTCAAACTTCCCCGGCTGATTGACGCCTTTGAACGCAAATGTCGAGGTCTGGTATATCGGCATCATCACGGCCCCATATGCGGGGTCGGGGCTTTGTCCAGCATGAATGGCGAGGGTCTCAAATCGCACAAGGGCTCCTAATCAGGATGAATAGCCTGCTGTATTATTTAGATAAACTCTACCGTTTTAAGCGGATTGCTGCAACGTGCTGTTACTGGCCATCTAAAGCACCCCTTCAGCCACGCCGATGCACCTCTTGAGGTACGATATGCAAGACACCGCGGTGCCCGCCGTCCAGCCCGAAGAACAGCGCGAAAGCGAAGCCGACCGCCGCGAGACGGTCGTGGACCGCCGCTGCGGGATGGATCGCCGGCAGATGTCGGCCGAAGAATCCGGCTACACAGGCCCCGACGCCGGGCCGCCGACCGCCGCACTGGCCTGGAGCGCCGCCGCGGCCCCGGCCGCCGGCGCAGCGACGATCGCAAAGCCGCCGAGGAGGGCGAGATGACGGCCGAGCAGTTCGAGTTCATCATGGCCATCGAGACCTATAAGAAGGTCAACAAGCGGCTCTTTCCCACTTGGACGGAAGTTCTTGAGGTCATTCAGCAACTGGGGTATCGAAAGGTGCAGGCGCGGAGCATTCGAATGGAAAACGTGCCGGAGCCGCAGACGGTGCGGTTGAGCGCGTGATCGCAAACCGTACTCTGGAACTCCGCAATCCGAAATTCTACATTTGCAATCCGCAATCTCAACCTTGCCACCTATCGCACTTTGTGTTATAGGATACGGCCGTGGGTGGGCCTCGCACAATGCGCGCCGGCTTCACGCTCCCGGAATTGCTTGTCGTTGTGGGCATAATCGGGCTGCTGATGGGGATGCTCTTGCCCGCAATTTCACGGGCCCGCCAGCATGCTCTCTCCCTCAAGTGCATGGTCAATCTGCGCATCCATCGCCCAGGCCATGCGCACCTATGCCAGCGATCACGACGGCTGGCTCCCCGGCTCGCCCAACACCACCGGCCGATATCTCTGGCGCATCTCCAGCAGCGGCGAGTATGCGCCGGCCGGCTACGATGCGTCCAATGTCCCGCCGCCGGCGATCGAACTCTTTGACTACATCGGGCCGCTCTGCGCGACGATGCAGATCGGCGTGTCACCATCCGACAGCGGCATCGAACGGCTCCACGCCTATCGCAAGCTGTCGCTTTTTCAGTGCCCGGCCAACGATTTCATCTCAAAGCCAGACTTTGGCAGCGCGGATACCGAGGAAGGCCTGATGCTCAGCTATTGCACGGCCACCGCATTCCTCCTGCTGCCGGCCAGGATTCCCACGACGCTCAACACGACATTCGCCGGCCGGGTCACCATGCCCACCGGCGGCAGCGACAGCGACCCCAGCAAGTTCAACTTCTGGAGCACGCACCCCTCGTACACGCCGAGGATCGACCGCGTCGGCCCGTCATCACGCAAGATCTTCCTCGCGGATGCCGGCCGGCGCACGCGCCACAGCGGGGCGCCGCAGTTCATCTATGACGTCAACTCCGACTATGCGACGACGCTCTTCAGCGATTTCGGCCCGTTCTACGGCGTCACGCGGTCCTACGATCGCTACATTGCCAACAACGGCGCGGGTAGCGACATCACCGACGGCCGGGAATTCAGCTATCGCCACGGCGCGTTTCGCATGAACGTTGTCTTCTTCGACGGCCACACCGAGACGCTGGGCGACATGGAATCGGCCCGGCCGGAGTTCTGGCTCCCCACCGGCAGCGTGATCTATCGCAATACGAAGCTCAACGCCCAGGACACGGTATTCTGGAAGGATGTGTGGGATGCATACCTTGCGGGGACGACGCAGAGCAGGCCGTATATTGTGCCGTAGGAGTTCGAGATGACGACCCAGCTCAGCCATCCGGCGGCACTACGCGGCCACAATCTTGCGCAAGCCTTCAGCCACCACGGCCGCGCGACTCAGCCCATGCTTGCGGGCATAGGCATCGGTCTCTTTGAGCAGTGTCTGTTCCACGGTCACGTTGATTCGTCTGGCCCCCGCCCCCACCCGCGGTCGCCCCCCCTTGCTCGCCGCGCGCCAGGGCACGGCGGGATTCCGCGGTCAGAGGACGAGTGTTCTCGTACGTGACATTTCCTGCCTCGGCGCTCAGCCGATCGAGTTGGGCCTTGGTCATGGTGTCGGGGTTGATTGTTTTCATGGCTTGCGTCTCCGTTCCTGGTGCTTTTCCGACGGGGTCAGCGGACGCGCGTGGATGACAAACACGTCGTCATCGCTCGTCAATGCGAACACTACCTGCAACCATCGCCCGCCATTGCCTCGGCCAACCGCCCGGTACTTGCCGCCTTCCGTCTGCCGATATCTGCCGCCGCGCACCACATGTTCACATTCCGCCACGGTCACGCCATGTTCCGTCGCATGATCACGGTTCCACTGAACCCATCGGAAGACGTACCGTCTCATCGCCATGAATTATACACACTTAACCTGTACACTCAATGCCTCAATCCTCAATCCGCGTCGCCCCTTGACGGATCGCCTGCATTCGACTGGAATACCCTTGTAGATCGCAGTTTGGCAGGAGGCCACCGAACAGCATGGCGTTGACGCTGTCGATTTCGCCGCATGGACGCTTGTTCCCGGATGACATGACGGAGGAACTGGCGCAGCCGCTGTCGGCCGCGCTGGATGACCGTCTGCGCCGCGCCTTCGCGGCCGGAGCGCCCGCGGGCCTGCTGCACCTGGCGACGGTTGAGCTCCAGAGCGTGCTTTCCCCTGCTTTCTCCTTCGCCCGCGATCTGGCGCGAAACTACCTGACCCAGTTGTGCCGCATGCCAGGCATCGACGGCCAGCAGGACATTCCCGCTGTTTCTCCGCCGTCGGCCGACGAACTCGCCAGCTTCATCCAGCAGGCGCCGCCGATGAGGGGGCTGGAGTACCTGAGTGCCGACGCGGTCGTCGCGTGGTGGGTTGAACTCGATCAGCATGTACGCCAGGAGGTCCGCGATTGCCCCGGCGATGCGCAAGGCTGGCTGCGCGAGAAGAACCCGCTGTGGCGCCTGGTCGGGCGCGTGACGTTCCATCTGGCCGAGAACAAGCGCGATCCGCAGTGTCCCTTCGCATTTCTCGCCACCTACGCCCATCGCCTTTCCAGCCAGGCGAGGCTTCAGCACCTGCCGCTGGGGCGGGCGCTGGAGGAATACGCCGGCGCGAAGAACCGGGATGCGCTGGTCTCTCTGCTCATGCCAATTCAGCGCGCGGCCGAGCGCAGCGAGCTTGCCAAGACGCTCGTCGATTCCGGCCAGGTGTACCACGCGCTGGCATGGACACCGCGTGAGGCATTCCGCTTCATGCAGGCCATCCCGATCTTTGAAGAGAGTGGCATCATCGTGCGCGTGCCCGATTGGTGGAAGGCGCGTCGGCCGCCGCATCCACAGGTCAGCGTGAAGATCGGCGACCGCAAGAAATCCGCGCTGGGCGTGGATGCCATCCTGGATTTCTCCGTGGGCGTCACGCTCGACGGCGAGCCGCTGACCGAGGAGGAACTGCGGGCGATGCTCGATTCCGAGGGTGGCCTGGTGCCGCTCCGTGGAAAATGGGTCGAGGTCGATCGCGACAAGCTTGCCGAGGCGCTGAAGCACTGGAAATCCGTGGCGCGTGAAGCCCGCGACGGCGGCATCTCCTTCTTTGATGGCATGCGGTTGCTGTCCGGCGTTAGCCTCAACGGCGAAGCCGCGGAATCCGCCGCCGAGGACTCGCATGAATGGGCGGGAATCGTTCCCGGCGAATGGCTGGGCAAGGTCCTCGCCGACCTGCACAATCCCCAGGGCCTGCTTGGCTCGCCACCGGCCGATCTGCGGGGAACTCTGCGGCCATACCAGCAGGTCGGCGTGAGCTGGCTCGCCTTCGTTACGCGCCTCGGATTGGGCGCGTGCCTGGCCGACGATATGGGCCTCGGCAAGACCATCCAGGTCCTGTCACTACTTCTGCACGCGAGGCGGGATCGCCTGGACGGTACCGCCGGATCGCCCAGTCTCCTGGTGGTCCCGGCTTCGCTTATCGCCAACTGGAAATCCGAAATCGAGCGGTTCGCGCCCTTGTTGTCGGTCGCCATCGCCCATCCGTCGGAGATGAATGGGCAGTCCGAAGATCCGGCCGCGCTGCAACTGCCGGAGCGCGACCTGGTCATCACCACCTATGGCATGCTCTCGCGGCTGGAATGGCTGCGCGGCCGCGACTGGCACATGGTCATTCTCGACGAGGCGCAGGCCATCAAGAACAGCGCCACGCGACAGACGCGCGCGGTCAAACAGCTCAAGAGCCGCGCGCGGATCGCCCTCACCGGCACGCCCGTCGAGAATCGCCTGTCCGATCTCTGGTCGATCTTCGACTTCCTCAATCCCGGCCTGCTGGGCAACGCCCGCGCCTTCGCCAGCTTCGCCAAGGCCATGGCGTCTGGGCAGCAGACGACCTACGCGCCGCTCCGGGCGCTGGTGCGGCCCTACATCCTCCGTCGCCTCAAGACCGACAAGACCATCATCAATGACCTGCCCGAGAAGACCGAGGTGCAGGCTTTCTGCGGCCTCAGCAAGCAGCAGGCCGCCCTTTACGAGCAGGCCGTGCGCGAGCTGGGCGATCGCCTGCGCGAGGCCGACGGCATCCAGCGCCGGGGGATCGTGCTCGCGTATCTCATGCGGCTCAAACAGATCTGCAACCATCCCTCGCAGTGGCTGGGCGATGGCGGCTACGACCCGCAGCTCAGCGGCAAGTTCCAACGGCTGCGCGAGATTTGCGATGAGCTGTCGCAGCGACAGGAAAAGACGCTGATCTTCACTCAATTCCGCGAGATCGCCGCGCCGCTCGCGGATTTCCTCCAGACGATCTTCGGCCGGGGCGGACTGGTGCTTCACGGCGAAACGCCTGTCGCCAAGCGCCGCGAGCTGGTCGATGCCTTCCAGCGCGATGATGGCCCGCCGTTCTTCGTGCTCTCGCTCAAGGCCGGCGGCACGGGACTCAATCTGACGGCCGCCTCCCACGTGATTCACTTCGATCGCTGGTGGAACCCGGCCGTCGAGAACCAGGCCACCGACCGCGCCTTCCGCATCGGCCAGAAGAAGAACGTCCTCGTCCACAAATTCGTCTGCCGCGGCACCGTCGAGGACAAGATCGACGCCATGATCGCCGAGAAATCCGGCCTGGCCCGCAACCTGCTCGACGGCGGCGGCGAGAAACTGCTCACGGAAATGAACAACGATGAACTGCTGCGGTTCGTGTCGCTCGACATCCGCCGCGCCATGGACTGAATGAAAGAAAGGATTCGATTATGAGCTACTATTTTCAATGGCGGCCTTACGTTTCGGTGGCACAGCGGCGCGCCAATGCGATGCGTCACGTCGCCAAGCTCGCGAAGAAGGGCCGTACGATCTCGCCCGTCAAAATCGCTGGCCGCGACATCGCCAAGACCTTCTGGGGCGAGGCCTGGTGCGACAATCTCGAAAGCTACAGCGATTTCGAGAATCGCCTTCCGCGCGGCCGGACTTATGTCCGCAACGGCTCCGTCGTCGATCTCCAGATCAAACCCGGGCTCGTCACCGCCATCGTGAGCGGCTCGGAGCTTTACGACGTCAAGATTCGCATCAAGCCGCTACCCGCCTCGACCTGGAGGAAGATCGGGGCCCAGTGCGCCGGCCAGATCGCATCCATCGTCGAGCTGCTCCAGGGACGCTTTTCCAAAGGCGTGATGGAGATCCTCACGCGCCACGATGGCGGCATGTTTCCGTCGCCCGCCGAGATTGACATGGACTGCTCGTGCCCCGACTGGGCCGACATGTGCAAGCACGTGGCGGCCACGCTCTATGGCGTCGGCGCGGCTGGATAGCGAGCCGGAGCTGCTCTTCACGCTGCGACAAGTCGACCAGAGCGAGCTGATCGAGCAGGCCGGTCAGGTCGGCAGGATCGCCTCGTCCAAGGTCGGCGCCAAGACCATCGCGGCGGATGATGTGGCGGATGTGTTCGGGATCGAGTTGGAGCCAGCGGTGCCGGCCGCTGCGAACCCGCCGGCTGTCTCCGTTTCGCCAGCGAAGAAGGCTCGGCCCGCGCAAGACCGGCCGCGTGGCCGTGCGCGCGCGTGATCACCAAGCTGCGACGACTCTGCGCAGGCCCTCAGCCACGACGGCCGCGCGCGTCAGTCCATGCTCCAAGCCCCTATCGCGTGGAGCTTCCGCGCCGCCCATTCGTCCGTCGCTTTTCCGGTCCAAGCCCCAGACGCTTGCGCATCTCGGCGGCGGAAAGGGTCCCCCGGGCGCGATGCGCGGGACCTCTCGATCAGGGCAATGAACTTCGGATGGGTGCTGAGGGCGAGGGACTCGCGGTCGATCCCCGCCATGGAGATTACGGCGGCCAGGGGCTTGCCGTAGCGCGTGACCAGCACTGGGCCAGATTGCGCATCGGCGGCATACGAGGCCAGGGATTTGACTGCTTTGGAGAGTTCCAGCGTCTTCATGTCAGATCGATCTCCTCGCCGCCGACGACCACTCGGTTGCCGCGCTTTGTCCCGACGGCGTTGATATAGACGGTTGGCTCGGGCTCATATTCCACATCATAGTATACCCGCAGCTCACCCAAGCGAAGCTCCCACGGCGCGAGCGGGTTTGGGCGCATGGGTTTGTGGTTGCGAGCGGGAACCGTCGGCTGATGTCGCAGGTGCTGGTTCACGGCATCCAGAACTCGCCGTCGATCCGCGCGGAGAGGGAATGAAGATGGCCTTCGCAGGGCTAGGTGTATTCGATGCGGTACTCCACGGCAGAATCCTCGCCTCATGCAAGACCATCAGCAACCGGGCAACGATTAACCTCTGTCCCGCACGGGGGAAGCTGATGCGTTGCAGCGCACCAGGCTTACCCCGCATCCACGGGATTCATCACCCGCCCCATGAACAGCATTGAACCGCTCTGGTTATCGCGGATGGCGAAGAAGAACGGATGATCGGCGACGAAGTTCTCTGGCGGCGGCTCATATGCCGTGCAGTTGTTGATGACGACCGCCGTCGCTGCCGCAGCTTCCGTTCCCTCCTCATTCACATCGACATACGCCTTGTGAACAACCTGCGAAATACTGAGGTCGGGCTTGCCCGTCATTCCCGAAAAGTCCGCCCCATCGCTGAACGCCGTCGCCATCCCCATATCTTGCAGCGTCTGCCCCAGCATGGAGGTCGTCGTCATCTTGAGTTTAGGTAGCGTCACTCGAACGTCTTGCCATCTTTCCGCCGAGATCCAGCCATTCAGGTCCGCAAGCGTGAGCTCGGCCCCGGGGCCGTCCCATTTTGGAAGCACCACCACCATGGACAGCCGATCGCCGGCATATGGCATCTCCAGCATCTGCACGGCGTCATTCTCGTAATAACCCAATCGCGTCTCCTGATGCATCATGGGCACGCTGACCGAGCTATCGGCCGACACGTAGAAAGGCGCATCGCTCGTCGCGGTGGGGTCGAATTTGTAGGTCCACGTCCCCTTGAAATAGATCGCGTTCGTCAGCACAAACCGCGTATTCTCGCCGACCGCACCCTGGGGGAGAAGATCATTGATCTTCTGATGGGTCTGGTCCGACACCCAGTCATTGATCGTCTTGCGCCGTCTCGGTGTCGTTCTTGAAATCCACCTGATTCAGACCCGCGCCAAAGTCGGCCTGCAGGGCATCCAGATAATCCTGCTGGAAGCCAAACCCCTTCTGTCCCCAAAGCGCATTGGCCGCGTCCAGTTCATATTGGCGCGAACTCCCGTCGCCGTTCACATCTCCGTTGAGCCTGCCCATATCACCCCCCAGCGCCGCCGCATCCTGGGGATAATAGAGCGTCTGAGCCATCTCCTCGGCCGTCTGCCCGTGCGCCGCCAAGTACGTCATCGCCAAGGCACTGGAAATGCTGTAGGGCGAGAAGAACAGGTTCTTCCCCGCCTCGGACTCGCTCAGCCGCGAATAGAGGTCCAGACCAAATCGGTTGATCGAGTCGGCCGCCGAAACGTAGCCGGCGTCTGACGATCCTTGCCGGATTGGCGCGATCGGCGCTGCCGGTGGCGCACCGGTTCGTGACTCGCCGGGTGGCCAGTCGAGAATCGGAAGTACGTCCCCCTGATTCGGAGGCACAAAGACAGGCCCTGCCGGCGGCTCCACAACCGGTCTCGGCCCCATCAGGCGCACGGCCCTGCTCCGGTCGGTCGAATCCAACTTCAACTCATCTCGCGCGCCCAGGTGGACGTCATCATTGACGCTGCCATAGATCACGTCCGCCGACTGATCACCTCCGCCGCTGACTTTGTTGACGCCGTCGCCGCCGCACAGCCGGTTGCGGCCGCCGCCGCCATTGAGCCGGTCATCTCCAACTCCGCCGCGGATGTCATCGCGCTCGGCCCCGCCCAGCAGCGTATCGTTCCCCGCTCCGCCGAGCATGGTGACGGCCAGATCGGCATCGTCCGGCCCAAGTTCGACCTCGATCCGGTCATTCCCGCCGCGGCCCCGGATCAGCACATGCCCCAGGCGCGCCCGCGGCCGAGTGCCGAACACCTGGCCGTTGATGATCGCTTCGATTTGCGTTGGATTCTGCGGGCTGACCTGCACGACGATCGTGTCGTCAGTCGCCTGCCCGTCACGATCGCCATTGATATGCCAGATTGCCGCCGAATGCGCGTCCAGCAAGACGCAACCTTCAAGCTGTTCGACCAACTCCACCTTCGCCCGAGCCATCCGAGCCATCTTCGCGGCCATGAGTTCCTCCCGCGTGTAATACACTATACAGTCGTCGCCGGCCGCCCGCCAGTTTCCACCTTCTTTTTCTTCTTTATTCTCTTTCTCTTGCGCCGAAAACCCTCGCGCATCACCGCGCCTCGTGCCGCTCGTGCCCTCATCGGCGGGGAGGACCGCCAATGGGGGCCTTGGTGGACATTCGCGTCGCTGCCTTCATTCGCTCCCCTCGGGCGGCAGATTGGAAAAGTCATACCGCGCCTTCCAGCCCAATCGCTGCTGCGTGTACGCGATGTCGGCGTGCTTGTCGGCCAGCGGCCCGCCCAGGACGTAGAAGATCTCAAAGCCCAGGTCGGGCAATTCCAGCGCCAGCCGCGCGGCCTCGCCGATGTCGCGCCGGTCGATGAACTGCCAGTTGCACGATGTGGCCTGCTTGCCGTACTTGTCGCGGCAGGAGTCCATGTCGGTGATGTACGCCGGCCGGAGTGCCGCCACGCCGATGCCGAATTCCCAGTGGTATTGCCGGGCGATGGTCTCCTGGCAGATCTTCGTGTGGCTGTAGATGCCCTCGCCCCGTAGCGGAAGGTTGCGCGAGAGAAAGTCGCCACGCTTGTGATAATAATCCACCACGCTCGTGCTGGAGATCAGCGATACGCGCCGAATCCCCTGCCTGGCGGCCGCGAAGAAGAGATTCGCCGTTCCCTTCACATTCACTTCGTATGGAGCCGTTGGCGCCTCATAGGAACCCGCCTGGCGCGAGGCCATGTGGGCGATGACGATGCCATCCATGCCCTCCACCGCCCGCCGCACGGTCTCCAGGTCGGCCACGCTCCCGATGAACTTCTGGTGTGGCGTCTGAAAATCGACGACGTCCATCAGCCGCAGGTTGCAGCGGCCTTCAAAGGCGGTCATCATGCCCCGACCGAGGAAACCCGCCGCGCCGGTGATCAATACTTTCATCATCAATGAATCTACACCCGCGGGAAAACGGCGTTACCTTCACCCAGCCAATCGGCCCGATGGGTCGATCGGACAGCGACCCATCGTCCCTGCTGGCCAGGCAGCTACCGACGACATGGTCGGGCGCGACGCCATACCGGCCGGCAATGGCCGCCACGACCGGCTGAAATGATGCGGCGATCGGCCGCCGCGCCGCCGCTGAATACCGGAAATAGCCTTGCCCGAGCGGCCTGTTTAATGTACAAGTAACCTACGCATTTCTTTTACGGAGTTCGCTGTGTCCGCTCCTCAACCAACCCCTGCCTCCGGACGAGCACGTGCCTTCACGCTCGTTGAATTGCTTGTGGTCATCGGCATCATCGCGCTGCTCATCTTGATCCTCCTGCCGGCGCTGAATCAGGCCCGCCGCCAGGCGCAGCAAACGCATTGCATCAGCAACATGCGCCAGCTCGGCATGGCCCTGGTGGCCTACGTGCAGGACAACCACGATTGGCTGCCGTACTACGCTTCGGGCGGCGAAGGGCACAAGTTCGACGACTGGATCTACTGGCAGCCGTCGCTGCCTGTCGGGCAGGACATGGATTCCGGTTCGCTGGTCAAGTACCTGCGCTCTCAAGGGCGATCGGCTCAAGCAGATCTTTAGATGCCCGGTGGATGCCAACGCTCCCATTCGAGCGCCGCAGGCGGGGCGTGAGCCGTATTACTACAGCTTCACCATGAACGATACGTTCTGCAATCCGCGATATAAGTTCGTACAGGTCCGTGGTCCCGCCGACAAGGCGCTGCTCGTCGAAGAGAGCGAGCAGACCATCAACGACGGCCACTGGGTTCACGGGACCAATGGGAATCTCGGCAGCGACGTCATAACGGACCGGCACAACGGCCGCGGGAGCATCCTATTCTGCGACGGACACGTCAAGTCAATGACGCCAACTGAAGCGGTTGCCAACCCGTCTACGTACGATCCCTGGAACTAGACCCTCCCCCCTTCCCCCGTTACATTCCCCGCGTGCTCACGCATTCACGCCGCCAGTTCCTCCAGGCCGCGGCCGGCGCATCGCTGTATCTGCACGGCATCTCGACAGGTGAGACCATGGCATCCGCGAAAATCGCGCGCATCGAAACCATCCCGCTGGTCTATCCCACCATCGGACGCTTCAAGTTCTTCGAAAGTCCCGACGGCAAGCGCACCGGCCGCCAGAGCGTGCTCGTGAAGGTCACGGCCGACGATGGCGCCATCGGCTGGGGCCAGAGCGTTCCCACCAATCGCTGGAGCTACGAGACGCTCGAGACGGTGCAGTGTACCATCGACAAATACCTCACGCCCGTGTTGCTGGGCATGAACGCCTTCGACATCGACGCCATCCACCCTGCGATGGACAAGATCATCGCGCCGTCCTTCTCGACCGGCCAGCCGATCTGCAAGGCGGGCATCGACCTGGCGCTGTTCGACCTCACCGGTAAGCTCTTGAAGCAATCCGCCGCCCAGCGATGGAAACGCCAGGGCAAGGACCACATCACGCTGAGCTGGACGCTCAACCCCCTCAAGCTCGACGACGTGCCGGCGATGATCGACGAGGGCCGCCGCCGCGGCTACCGCAGTTTCAACATCAAGGTTGCGCCGGATGCGACATTCGATGTCGAGCTGACGAAGCTGGTCAAGAAGCTCGCGCCCGATGGCTTTCTCTGGGCCGACGCTAACGGCGGCTACGACGAAGCCACGGCGCTGGCGGCCGCCCCAAAGCTCGCCGAGGCCGGCGCGGCCGTCCTCGAGCAGCCGCTGCCGCCCAGCCGCATCACCGGCTACATGAAGCTCAAGAAACAGGCCGCCCTGCCGATCCTCATGGATGAGAGCATCGTCAACTGCGCCGAACTGGAGGAGTTCATCAAGCTCGGCCTGCTTGATGGCGTCGCCATGAAACCCGCTCGCTGCGGCGGATTGACGGAGGCCTGCCGGCAGATCGATCTGCTCGAAAAGCACAACCTGCGGTTCCTTGGCAGCGGCCTGACCGATCCCGACCTGTCCCTGGCCGCGTCGCTGCTGCTGTATGGCGCATATGACTTGAAATATCCGGCCGCGCTGAACGGGCCGCAATTCCTCGCCGGCACCATCCTCAAGACGCCGCTGGAGGTCAAGGACGGGCAACTGCGGGTGCCGACCGGCTATGGCCTGTGCGTCGAGCCGGACATGAGCCAGGTGGAGAAATACCGGGTGGGATAGCCGTTGCGGCAATCTCATCGCCGCACTGGCGGGCTTTTGGCCGAGCTCTACGGTAAGATGCCTTGCGCATGAGCGACAGCGCCCCAATCAACGCGCTGGTCACCGGCGCCTCCAATGGCATCGGCCGCGAGATCGCACGCCTCCTGGCACGGGATCACACCAACCTGGTGCTCACCTCGCGGCGCCAGGCCGAGCTGGCGACGCTGGGAGCACAGCTTGCAAACGAATACGGCATTCGCGCGGAGGCATTGGCACTGGATCTTTCCCTCGCCAGCGCGGCCGATCAGCTCTGCCGCGAGCTGGCCGACCGTCACGTCCAGATCGACATCCTGGTCAACAACGCCGGCTTTGCCATGCGCGGGGCTTTCGTCGAATCCGACGTACAGGAGCAACTTCGCCTCCTGCACCTCAACATCGTCTCGTTGACTCACCTGACGCGCCTCTTGCTGCCCGGCATGCTGCAGCGCCGATGCGGCCGGATCCTGAACATGGCCTCGCTCAGCGCCTACGTCCCCGGGCCGCTGATGGCGACGTATTTCGCGAGCAAGGCCTATGTGTTGTCTTTCTCCGAGGCCCTGGCCAATGAACTGGCCGGAAGCGGCGTGACCGTCACGTGCATCTGCCCCGGCCCCACCCACACCGGCTTTGAGGAGTGCGCGGGCCTCTCGCAGACCAAGGCGTTTCGCTCGCGAACCATGACCGCCCCGGACGTGGCGCGCATCGCATATCGCGCGATGATGAAAGGCAAACGCGTGGTAATCCCCGGGCTGTTCAACAAGCTCCGCGCCGCCCCCATCGGCATGGTGCCCCGCCGGATGCTGGCGCACTTCGCGCGCAAATATCACGAACTCAACGATCATCAGGGCTGAGCGGGCTGCGTGGCCGGCTGCGCTTCACCGTCTTGATGATGATGTCCCCTTCCCTGGGCGTCATGTCCCATGCGGTGCGCCACTCCACGCCCGTCTTCTTGAAGCCCAACTCGACCACGCGCTTTTCCATGTCCTTCATGTGGGCTGCGCCGTAGAAGATCCCGATGTTCTTCTTGCCCGCCGCGATCGTTGTCTGCAGCACCTTGATCGCCGCCTTGTTGCGCTCCGTCACCAGCACGCTGCCATCGGGCCCTTCAAAACCGGCCATGCGCGTCTCGATGTCCTCGAACTGCCGGCCGAGGATCAGCTTGAAATGCCGCGCCCGGTCCGGGCTGGTCAGCGCCACCAGAATCTCCGGCAGCGAGATGTCCGGCTGGTTGGTGCGCGGGTTGGCCATCTCGTTGAGGATCTGGCGCAGCATCAGCGTCAGGAAGCTCTCGCCGCGCTCCTCCTGCATCTTGGCGAATGTCTCGGCATCGAGGTCGGCGTGAATGAAGTTCTTGGCGCCGTAGTTGATCTGGTCAAGCTGGAACGTGAGGTCGAGCATGTCTTTGAGGAACCGCTGGAACATGCTCAGGAGGCTGTTGGACGGCGCATTGGGCGAAGGGACGGCCGAGTCCTTGGGCTTGATCAGCTCGTAGAGCAGCGCGTCATACGTCGCGAATGTCTTGTTGAGCCCCTGGTAATAGCCGGCTTCGCCCACGTGTACCGCGCCCACCAGGTGTACCGTCACGCCGTCGGCGTTGCGGTAGGTGGTGATGGCCGTCTGCAGCTTTCCGCCGCCATCGTTATCGTCAACGAAGCGCATGAACGAGTCTTTGGGAGCGTCCGCCGCCCACAGCCGGGCGGGCACAACCAGCAGGATTGCACACAAAACGGGAAGGACAAAATGCGCGGCACGCCGATGCATGAGGACCTCCGGGAAGGCGGTAGTTTGACATGGCGGGGAGCAAAAGGGAAGCGGCAAATCAGGGCTGAGAGTGGCGGCCGCGGCTGGGCGAGCAGGTTGCGGTGCTGCTGCAGTTCATGGACGGTGCGGGCCATGGGCGGCAGGCAATGCAGCACGATCGCGTGCTTCGGAGCCGCCGCCAGCAGCTTCTCATCGACCTGGTAGCCGCTGAAATCCTTGATGCGCTTGGCCTTTTCCGACTCCCGGCCCATGCTTACCCACCTGTCGGTGTAGATGACATCGGCCTCGCGCACGGCCTCGACCGGGTCTTCCAGGCGCGTCAGATCACCCGGCCGGCATCAAGCTCCGCCAGGAACTGGCGCACGGGCAGCACGGTGATCTCGCCGTGCTGCAATCTTCGCCGGCCGGTGTAGACGCCGAAACATCGCACCTGCTTGCCCTTGGCCTTCTGAATGGCGGCCAGTCCGTCGGCGAACTGGCTCTTCCACGTGTCGGCGCCCTTGACCTTGATCGCCACCACGCGAGCGCCACGGCTCCAGACGAAATCGACTTCCACGCCGTCATGCGTGCGCCAATAGCAGAGCTGGCCGCCCGTGCGCCGGTACTCCATTGCCGCGCGAAGCTCGTGCAGGATCATGGTCTCCAGCAGGACGCCGCGCTCTTCGCTGCTGGGCGGTATGCCGACGCGGTCGATGAGCGCGCGAAAGACGCCGCAATCGAAGAGGTAGAACTTGGGGTGCTCGACCTCCTTGATGCGAAGTCGGGGCAGCCAGGCGGGGAGCATGGCGCCGATGAGGGTCTCCTCAAGGATGGAAAAGTAGGCGCCGACCGTGGCGCGGGCCACCCCCGCGTCGCGCGCGATGTTGGAGAGGTTGGTCACCTGGCCATTGGCGATGGCCGCGATGGTGAGGAACCTGCTGAACCCCGCGATGTTTCGCGTCAGCGCCTCGGCGCGGACTTCCTCGGCCAGATACGTGTTGACGTAGGCGCGGAGACGTTCGCCTCGCATCGCCGCATCGTCGTCCAGCAGGACTCGGGGAAGGCAGCCATACTCCAGCGCCGCGGGAAATCGCGACCAGTTGGCGTATTCCGCGAATGTGAGTGGAAAGAGATGGTAGATCAGGGCGCGCCCGGCCAGCAGGTTGGCCGCTCCGCGATTCAGCTTCCGCGCGCTGGAGCCGGAAAGGGCAAAGCGATAACCATGGCTTTCGATCAGGCGGTGGACCTCATCCAGGATCTGCGGCGCCTTCTGCACTTCGTCGACGACCACCCACGAGCCCTTGGGCCGAGCCAGAACGCTTTGCGCGAAATAGCCGGGGCTGCGCAGAATCTGCACGAGTTCGGCCTGATCGAGCAGGTCGAACCAGCAGGCGTCAGGGAGCCAATGCCGCAAGAGGGTGCTCTTGCCCGTCCCGCGCGGGCCGAAGAGGAAGAAGGAATCCCGGGGCATGGAAAGACGTCGCGCCAGCATGCCGTAAATTATGCCGGAAAATTTACGGGTAGCAAGCTGGGATGCCGATCTCGCCAATGCAGCATGTATCGGGTACGATAACGCCGGGGCAAACAAAGGTGGCAAACAAAGGGGTCATAAGCCTTTTTCACCTCCATCTCCCTCGCCTTTGTCGCCCGGGGCAAACAAAGGGGTCATAAGCCTTTTTCACCTCCATCTCCCTCGCCTTTGTCGCCCGGCCCACCCGCCGCAGCGAACCCTCCGCCCCCAGCCGCCGGGCCGCCGTAGCCACCCGGTCCGCCTCGCCATACAGCCGGCCGCGATCCCGCGAGCACCGCAGCGCCATCAACTCCTTCTGGCCAAACACATCGATCCTCCCCCGCGTCCGGTTCATGACGTGATGCACCAGCCCGCCAGGAGCGAATCGGGGCTTGCGCCATGGACACGATATTACTCTCCGACGCCCTTGCCGCCAAGGCGGCCGAAACCGCCAACCGCACATGCCCACCCGCCGCCGCCCCACGCGCTGCGCCATTCGTCGATCTCCAGCCCCTCATGTCCCGCTTCCCCGCCTCCAATCGCCACCGTCGTTGCGCTGTTGCACAGATCATGCCCGATTCGCGCAGCGCCGCCGGTAAATCAGAGGAGCCTCTCCACGCGCGCTGCACCGGCCAGCGTCTGCCCGGCGCGCCGATCGGCCGCCCCTCGACAGTAGCTGTGGAGTCTTCAACGAAAGCAGCCATGATCCTCCCCAACCCAATCCTCACCGCCGACTCCGAAACCCCCGCCCTTCAATCCGAATCCTCCAATCCGCAATCTCCAGCCCCCTCCGTGTCTCCGTGCCCCCCTGGTGAAGCTGATCCCCCGCGCAACGAACCCACCGATCCCCCTGCCCCCGCCCCACAACCTCCCGCCGCGCCAGAGCTTGCGGATTCCACTCCCTCTCCCGCGCACTCTCGCCTGCGAAACGAAGCCATATCTGTCCCGCCCGCCGCCGCGACATCAACATGATTCCGGTCAGCACGACGCCTTCAACCCCCGCCCGCCCGCGATGTATTGCCTATGTGGGTTTGCATTGATCGGCGTCATCCACGGAGACACGCATGACACAAACGAATCATCGATTCAGTCGTCGCGGGCTGTTGAAAGGCGCGGCCGCCGCGGCCGCCGCGTTCACCATCGTCCCGCGTCACGTGCTCGGGCAGGGCCTCACCCCGCCCAGCGAAACGTTCGGCGGCGCCCTCATCGGCTGCGGCGGCCGGGGCGGAGGAACCTGGCAGGAACTGTCCTGCGGGCCAAGCAAAGGCAAGGACAACCCCGCGGCCAATCTCAATGTCGTCAAGCTGGCCGACTGCGATGTCCGCTTCAAGGATCGGGCCGACAACAAGAAGATTTACAGCGATTTCCGCAAGCTGCTGGAGCGCAAGGATATCGACCTCGTCGCCATCGCCACCCCGCCGCACTGGCACGCGCTGATCTCCATCGCCGCGGCCGAGGCGGGCAAGGATGTGCTCTCCGAAAAGCCGATGACGCGGACCATCGCCGAAGGCCGCGCCGTGGTCGAGGCGTTCAAGCGATACGGCCGGATTTTCTCGGTCGGCACCTTCGGCCGGTTCGGCACCAGCACCAACAAGGGCAACATCCTCATCCATAAGATCATGCGCAGCGGGCTGTACAAGGACAAATGCCCCGCCGTGCATGTGATGAATGGCGGCGTGAAGGTCAAGGAATGGTCCGGCAAGATCAACCTCGAACCGCGGCCGGTACCCGCCAATCTCGATTGGGACCTCTACTGCGGGCCGTCGCAGATCAAGCCGTTCCAGCCGCCGCGCCATGGCGGCACTCACCGCTGGTACTGGGACTACGAGGGCGGTGGCCTGTGCGACATGGGCCAGCACCACTTCGACCCGATCATCTGGCTCTATGGCAAGGATGACACCGCGCCGGTGGAGGTGGAGCCTTACGCGCCGGTTGCCCATCCGGAATGCTCCGAGATGTGGGGCTGGGTGAAGCTGAGATACGCCGACGGCTTCCAGATCGTGATGGAAAGCCGCGAGTGGGGTCCCTGCCCCAAGTGCGGCGACTCCGTCATGCAGTATCCGGAGAAGCCCGCGCCGACGGTTACAGATCAGAAGCCAGGGATCGTATACGAGAAGGATAAGCCCAAGGAAAAGTACGTCTGGCGTTGCCGCGGCTGCGGCGAGATTGCCAAGGATGTGCCTTCATCCGGCGCCCAGAACCGCCAGGCGCACCTGGAAGATCTCTCGCCCGAGGACCAGGCCAAGATCAAGGCCATGCCCGATCCCGAGCCGCTGCGGAATTTCGCCGAGGCGGTGAAATCGCGCAAGCCTTCCGGCGGAACCATGCCCGAGGCCGCGCATCGCACCGTGACCGTGATACACCTGGCGAACCTGGCCATTCGGCTGGGGCGCAAGATCAACTTCGACCCGGTCGCCGAGCAGATCGTCGGCGATGAAGAGGCCAATCGCATGGTCAACCAGCCCCTGCGGGCGCCGTGGCATATTTGAGGATTGGTCAGTAGCCAGTAGTCCGTGATCCGTTGCGAGGACAAGCCACTGACAACTGGACCACTGACCCAACAACTGACCACGGACCACTGACAACGCACAACGCACAACTGACGAGGAAAACCATGGCAACACTTAATGAACTCGTAAATAAGGTTCCGCCGCTGGATGAGAAGGGCGCGGCCGGATGGTCGGACAGCGCGGGGAAATTCACCGGCCTCCGTTGGGAGACGGCCATTCCGATCTTCGATGAAGTCCTGGCCGGCGGGAGCAACAACATCGTCGGCCTGGTTGACATGCTCAAGGACGTGGACAACGGCGCGGATTACCGGGCGCGGTACATGATCCACGGCTTGGCGGTGTATCTCTGCCGCAAGGGCAAGGAGAAGCAGCGTTCGATGTTCACCGAGACGCTCACTTCGCAGCTCGGCAGCGCCAGCCGATCCAAGCCGGTTCAGGTGTTCATCATCCGAGAGCTTCAGGTGTGCGGCGACAAGAACTGCGTGCCCACCATCGGCAAGCTGCTGCTGGATGAGGAGCTGGGCGATCCGGCCGCCGCGGCCATCACGGCCATTCGCGAGGGCGCCATCGAGCAGTTCCGTGCGGCCGCCCCGCAAGCCAAGGGCCGCGCGCGGTTGACGATCGTCCAGGCGCTGGGCGTGCTGGGCGATGCGCAGTCAGCGCCGCTGTTCAAAGAAGCGGCGGCCGACCCGGATTGCGAAACTCGTCTGGCCGCCGTATGGAGCCTGGCCAATGTCGCCGACGCCTCCGCCATCGACCTGCTGATCAAGGCATCCAACACCGAAGGCTGGGAGCGCATCAAGAGCGTCAAGGCGTGCTTCGTGTTGGCCGAAAAACTCGCGGCCGCGGGAAAGAAGGATGAGGCGCGCAAGATCTACACGCACCTGCGTGACTCGCGAACCGATCCCAAGGAGCAATACGTGAAAGATGCGGCCAGCAGAGGGTTGGCGGGGATGTGATTCCGTATCGCGTATGTCGTATTGCGTGGGTTTAGCCATGGCGGACACGCTTCGCGTTGGAATTGTCGGACTGGGCATCGGCAAGGTGAACGGCAAGGCCCTCGCGGCCAATCCGCGCGGCCGAATCGTCGCCATCTGCGACATCGTCGAGCAGAAGATGGTGGACTGGGCCAGGGAGCTGCCCGCCCCAGTCAAGCAGTATGTTGACTACCGAAAAATGTGCCGCGACAAGGAGGTCGATGCGGTCTTCGTCGGCACGCCCAATCAGCTCCACGTCCCCGTTGCGATGGAGGCGGTGAAGAACGACAAGCACGTGATGTTCAACCAAGCCGCTGGCGGATGCCGAAAGTCCGGCCGCCAAACTCGTCGAGGCGGCCGAGAAATCCGGCGTGGTGAACATGATGTCGCTCAGCGAGCGATTCAGCAACGAATGCCGCCACGCGGCCAAGCTCGCGCGCCAGGGTTTCTTCGGGACGATGTACTACGCCCGGGCCCGCAGCATCCGCCGCAGCGGCATCCCCGACTGGAACCTGGGATTCATCCAGAAAGGCGGCGGTGCCTTTCGCGACATGGGCGTCCATGCGCTGGATGCGGCGTGGTCGCTCCTGGGCATGCCCCGGCCCATCAGCGCGATGGGCGTCGCCGGCGCACGGTTCGGGCCGAAGGGCACCGGCTATTGGGATTTCCGCAAGCCCGGCAAGGACTACTGGGGCAAATTCGCGGCCGACGACTACGCCGGCGGCTTTGTCCGCTTCGACGGCGGCATCGGCATGCAGATCGAGAGCTTCTGGGCATCGCACCAGCCCGAGGAGTTTCAGGTCGAGATCTTCGGCGAAAAGGCCGGGCTGAAACTGCACCCGCTGACGCTGCATCGAACCGAAGATGGGCTGCCGATCGATGTGGAAGTGAAGATGCCGCCGTCATTGCCCAGCGCCTGGGACAACATCGCGGCGCACTTCATCGAATGCTGTCTCGACGGGGTCAAGTGTCAGGCGCCGTTGCGGCATGGGCTAATGGTGCAGCAGATGATGGAGGCGGTGCTTAGAAGCGCCAAGAGCGGCAGGGAAGAGCGGCTCTGAGGTCCCGCGGCTACGGCATCAGGTCAGCCACCTTGATCTTCGCCTTGGGCAGGGCCAGCGGCGTTACTGTGTCTTTCGCGGTGAGGATCGTCAGATCGCCGTAGGAGAAGCCGAATTCCTTGCGGGGGTTGGCGATGGGGCGGCGGCGGACTTCCAATTGCCGGTGAACCAGATTGACGATCCAGTAATCCTGTATCCGCGCCGCCGCATAGAGGCTGGCCTTGCGGTTGCGGTCGTAGGACAGGCTCTCGTCGGACACTTCGATGACGAGCAGAGCGGACGTGGGGTGTTTGGGAAGCCCGCGAACCGAACTCTTGACGACGGCCAGATCCGGCTCGGGATCAGACCCGAGCCCGAGGTTCATGGGCATTTGAACGCTGAAGACGAAGCCTTCTCCGAATGCACGTCGAATCGCGCAGTCAACAAGTCTCAGCGAAAACGCATGCCGATCTTTCTGTGGCGCCATCTGGACGATCTCTCCATTGATGAGCTCGACGCGCTGGCCGCGAAACCAGCCCATCTCCGCCATCTTGTAGTACTCGCGCCGGGTCCAGCGCCGGGCTATGGGTTGGGCCAATCGCATGCTCATAAGTATAGCTTCTGAAGCGGAAGCGTCAGCGCCCGCCCTGAATTGCGAGCGGTGCTCACGCTTCCGCTTCAGATAGATCAAATGTCGAAATACATGCAAAACTCGTACGGGTGCGGCCGCTGTCGCAGCGCATCGACCTCGTTGTCTCGCTTGTACTTGATCCAGTAGTGGACCACGTCGGCCGTGAAGACATCGCCCTTCAGCAGGAACTCGTGGTCCTCTTCCAGCGCATCGAGGGCTTTTTCCAGGTCGGTCGGCGCGGTGTTCAACCGCTCGTATTCCTCGGCCGTCAGATGATAGATGTCCTTGTCCAGCGGGTCGCCGGGGTGCATCTTGTTCTCGATGCCGTCGATGGCGGCCATCGTCATGGCGCTGAAGGCAAGATAGGGGTTGCACGAGCTGTCGGGGCAGCGGAACTCCAGCCGCTTGGTCTTGGGATTCTCGCTGTACATGGGGATGCGGATGGCGGCCGAGCGATTGCGGCTTGAATAGCAGAGGTTCACCGGCGCTTCATAGCCGGGCACCAGGCGCTTGTAGCTGTTGGTGGTGGGATTGCACAGGGCGCACAGCGCCGCGCATGCTTGAGGATGCCGCCGATGGCATAGAGCCCCAGGTCCGACAGGCCGGCGTAGCGGTTGCCGGCAAAAAGGGGTCTGTCGCCTTTCCACAAGGAGAAGTGTACGTGCATCCCCGAGCCGTTGTCCTGGAAGAGTGGCTTGGGCATGAACGTCACGACCTTGCCGTGGCGCGCGGCGACGTTCTTGCAGATGTATTTGTACATCATGACGTTGTCGGCCATCGTCACCAGGTCCTGGTAGCGCACGTCGATCTCGCACTGGCCGCCGGTGGCGACCTCGTGATGGTGCGCCTCGACGGGGATGCCCCACTCGGTCAGGGTCGCGACCATCTCGCTGCGCAGATTGTGCATCGTGTCCATCGGTGGCGTGGGGAAATAGCCTTCCTTGAGCCGGACCTTGTAGCCCAGGTTGGTGGGGTCTTCGTTGCCGCGGCCCCAGATGCCTTCGCGCGACTCGACGTAATACTTGGCGAAGTTGATGCCCTGGTCGTAGAAGGCGTAGTCGAAGATGAAGAACTCCAGCTCGGGCCCGAACATCGCCACGTCGGCGATCTTCGTCTTCTTGAGATAGTTGGCGGCCTTTCGGCCGATGGAACGCGGGTTGCGCGAATACTCCTTCTTGGTGATCGGGTCGCGCACGTCGCACAGCAACGCCAGGGTCGTGTGCTGCATGAACGGATCGAGTCGCGCGGTGCTGGCGACGGGAACGAGGAGCATGTCCGACTCGTTGATCGCCTGCCAGCCGCGGATGGAGCTGCCATCGAAGCCAAAACCGTGCTCGAAGCTCTCGGGAGTCAGTTCGGTGACGGCCACGGTGGTGTGCTGCCACAAGCCGGGAAAGTCCATGAATCGCAGGTCCACGAACTGGACATTGTTCTCGCGGCACATCTTGATCACGTCTTTGGCGTTCATCATTGAGTCTCCGGGGCTTGCGCGGTCTTGCCAACAGCGGCATGTTAACTGGCGGCCAACGCAGGGTCAAAGAGGCCTGCCGGGTGGAAAGACATGCGCCCCAGCCATGTTTCTCGCAATGCGTCGCGACGGGGATTTGACACAGGTGGCGCCGATGCTATATAGCCGCAGAATTCGCCTGCTTGTTGTGCGAATGGGTGTTGTATTCGGGCTTTAGAGGCGCGGGGTTGACCATGTCGAGCGTTGAACACGTCTACTCACCGAGCCGCTGCGCACTCTTGTCCCCTCTTGCTGTGTCATCAATTTCGTCGACCCAGCCCACCGAGGACCTCTCCTGTGGCGAAATCTTCTGGCGGCGTTGCCGCCGTCGCCATGGCTGCTGCGGTGTGTCGGGCGCATAGTTGGGCCGGATTTACGGCAGAAAGGATCGCGGGTATGAGGGAACGGATGGCATTGATCGCGGCGGCACTGGTGCTCGCCGCGGCAACGGGCATTGCATCGGCCGAAGGGGGCTGGGCAGACGCAAACAAGGAAGAGCATCCGCTGTATCTGGCCGAGCGCCGCAGGCGCCGCAGGCCCAGCAGCCCGCCGACTGGATGGACCAGGTGAAGCATCCCGTCGACTGGTTCAAATGGGGCGCGGACCTGCGCATCCGCGAGGAATTCATCGCCAATCCATTCCTGCTTGATCGGGACCCTCCCGGGCATGAATGGAATGACCTGCGCATCCGCTCCCGCGCGTGGGGCACGATCACGCCCTGGGACGGCGTCGATTTCAACACGCGGTTGACCTGGGAGCCCCGCTACTGGTGGACCCCCGTGTCCAAGCACAACGACAACCACGACACGCCCGACGGCCAGCAGTGGATGATGAACGATGTTGACTTCGACAACCTCAATCTCCGCATCAAGTTCAAGGAATTCCCGGCCACGCTGACCGTCGGCCGCCAGGATATCATCCTCGGCGACGGCTGGCTGGTGCTCGATGGCACGCCGCTGGACGGCTCGGAGACGATCTACATGGACCTGGCCGCCCGGCTCTCCATCGATCTCAAGGAGTGCCAGAGTTCCGTCAACCTGATCTTCATCCAGAACTGGTCCGACCCGGACACCTGGCTGCCATCCATCGACAGCAAGAGCCGCGCTCGCGTCGAGCAAGACGAGGCGGGCTTCATTGTCTGGCTGACCAACAAGTCCATCGAGCGCACCGAGATCAACCCCTACTTCATGTACAAGCATGACGATGCGGTGCTGCCCAACGGCGATAACGGCGAGATCTACACGTTCGGCGGGCGCATCAAACACGAGTTCAACCAGAACTGGAACGGCCGGATCGAAGGCGGCTACCAGTTCGGCGACAAGCAAAACGACGTCCTCTTCCCCGCTGGCGGCGACGTCTCCGCGTGGGGCCTGATCAGCAACCTGGAGTACAAGTTCAACGACACGTGGAAGAACTCGCTGCACGCCGGCTACGAGGTGCGCTCGGGCGATGACCCCAACACCAAGACCATCGAGCAGTGGGACCCGTTGTGGGCGCGCTGGCCGATGTGGAGCGAACTGTACATCTACACGTATGCGGTCGAGACGCGCATCGCCGAAGTCACCAACCTGCACCGCATCAACGTGGGCTGGGCGGCGCAGCCGACGAGCAAGATGGGCCTGTCGCTGGACTATCACCTGCTGCTGGCGTACGACAACAGCAAGGCCGGCACGCCCGGCTTCTCCAACAGCGGTGATGTCCGCGGCCATCTGTTCACCGGCGTGCTCACCTACAAGTTCAACAAGAACATGCAAGGCCATCTGTGGGCCGAATACTTCATCCCCGGCAACTATTACAAGGACGTGGACGGGGACAGCCCGCTGGACACGCGGCAGGACCCGCAGGCGTTCCTGCGCTGGGAAATCATGTTCACGTTCTAGGCGGCTGCGCGGATGGGCTGGCAGGAATCGGGCCACGGTCATGCTCGGGGACCGTGGCCCTTTTTTCTTTCACTTCATTTTCCAGAGGCGAACCACGTCGTTCCCGCATCGCGCCGAAGAGGTTCCCCTTGGTCGTTCCCGCGGCTAGGATTTCGGGCATAGGCTCCCGCCGGGCTCCGCATCCTGCGAAATCGGCCTGTCATCGCGGGAGCACTAGCTTCGCCATGGCACAAGATCCGGCCCGCTATTCCTGGACCCTCTACGACTCGATCGACCGCGTCGAAGCGGCCGATTGGCAGCGCGTGCTCGGTGGCGTTCATGATCTTGGCATGGATCGGCGGCTGATCGGCTGTTTTGAATCCACCATGAAGGACCAGTGCAGGTGTTGGACGCTTCTTGTCCGCGACGATGCCGGCGCCCCGGCGGCCGTGGCGTGCCTGTGCCTCTTCACGGTGGATGCCGCCGAGACGGCGAGCGATCTGGCCCGGCGGGCGACCAGGATCGCCCGGGCCATCCGGCCGGGGTTTCTGCGATTCGGGGTGCTGTTCTGTGGCCTGCCGGTGCCTTCGGGACACAGCCATTTGCGGTTCGCCTCCGGCGCGGATCCCGCGAAGGTGATGCGCGCGATCGACCAGGCGATGCGACAGCTCGCCCTCCGGGAGCGGACGAGCCTGATCGTCTTCAAGGAGCTCGACGAGCGGCAGTGCCGGCAGGTGGCCGAGCTCGATGCGCTGGGCTACCTGCGGGGCGAGGCGCCGCCCGTGCATCATCTGCGGCTTCGGCGCGCGGCAGTTTCCATGACTACTGCGGCCAGCTCAAGGCCCGCTACCGCGCAGGTCAAACGATCGGAGGAGAAGCTCATTCGCTCGGGCTTGCGCGTGGTCCACGCGCACGGCGCGGCAGATCGAGGCGATCTACTCCGACAAGGTGCATGCGCTCTACCGCGCCGTCTGGGAGCGGTCGCTCTACCGCCTGGAATTACTCTCCGCCGAGTTCTTTCGCGAACTGGGCCGGCGATTCGGCGAGCAGGCATCGCTCACGCTGATCTGCCGCGGCGAGCACATCGTCGGCTTCACGTTCGGCCTGCTGGATGGCTGCGTATATTACAACATGTACTCGGGCGTGGATTACGGTCAGAATACGGAGGCCGACCTCTACTTCAACCTCTTCTACCACAGCCTCGACCACGCCCTTGAATGCGGCGCCAGGACGCTTCACCTGGGCCAGACGTCCGATCATTTCAAGTCTCGCCTCGGCACGACGCAGCAGCCCCTCTATTACTACGTGCGGGCCGTGAACCCGATCGTGCAATGGGGGTTGCGGGCGTTTTCCAGGTACGTGCTCCCGCCGATACCCAAGGTGCCGAACCACCATGTGTTCCGGGAGGAATAGGGCCAGCAGGAATCGAACCTGCAACCTACGCTTTAGGAAAGCGTCGCTCTATCCAATTGAGCTATGGCCCCATCGGGCGGCTTCCATTTTACGCTACGGCGCAGGATGATTCCAGACTGGAGGAAATGATCTCCATGGCCAAACCCCTCGTCTTGCAGTTTGCCGGCGCCGATCTGCCGATGGGCATGAGCAAGGTCGATCGATCCGGGCTTTACGGATTTGTCGAGACCGAGGCGCTCGATGGGAAAGGCCGCAAGTGTGCGACGGCCACGCTGGCTGACGATGGGCAGACGCTCGTTGGCTCCGGCGGCACGGCCATCGCCACGCTCTCGCCCGATGGCCAGTGGCTCCAGCGCTCGCAGCTCACGCCCGTTAACGCCAACGGCACGCAGCTCACGCCCGTGCCGTCATCCTTCAGCGCGCCGATCCCCCTGACGAAGACGGCCACCATCGACGAATACCTCAGCCACAACATCCGCGCCGTGTACCAACTCGGCGCGGAAGGCGATGCGTCGGCGCTGCTGGCGGAACTTAAGAAGGGCACGATCTACACCTTCGCCTATTCCTATCGCGGCGGGCTCGAGCCGGATGTGGCGTTCCTGCTGCTGGCCGCGGATGGCAGCGTGTTTCTCGCCGTGGGCACGCCGACAAAGATGGAGTTCGTCGGGCTGGAGCAGACGGCCGCCGTTGAAGATGAAGGCGGCAGCGAGGAGGAAGGCGAGGAGATTGACTTTGGGATGATGTAACGGGGAAGCGACGAAGCGAGGAAGCCATGGGTACGATCAATATCAGTAACAGCAAAGGGCGCGACGCCGTGGTGAACACGCAGAGCGCGCGTATTCCGGTGCGCGTGCGATGGGTCGATGCGCAGGGACGGCAGGCCAGCACCGTCCGGCTGCTCAAATCGACGCTTAGGCGCGATATCCGAGCGCTGGAGAAGTCGGCCGGCGGGATGGACAAGGTGGCACAGTCGCTGGTCGGCGGCGATCCCGAGGTGGATATCGAGATCTTCGGCCGATCCTTGCGCGAAACGTCGCGCGTGTTCATCGACCCCGACGGGCAGATCGTCCACAAGGTCACGCAGTTTGAGATCGTGCGCAACCCCGACGGCAGCGAGCGCGAGCGCCGGCCGCGCAAGATCGCCCAGCCCAACACGGCCACGGAGACGCCTCTGAAATGGTCGGGCAAGCTGATGAAGAAGGCCGAGGTCTATAACCGCTTCGTCTTCGCCAGCAAGCTGCAGGTCGTTCATGTGAACGGCCTGACCTACGACTTTCTCTTCGGCATGGCCAGGGAACTCGAGGAGCAAGAGAGCCTCCTGCTGCTCGGCGCGGGGCCCAAGGCCAACCAGCCGCTGGTGTTCATGCGCGGAGGCAGCGCCTATCGCGGGTTTCTGGAAGGTCGCACGCAGGGAGAGCGGTACTGCCTGGTGCTGCATCTGTCGAACATGGAATTGAAGGTGCCCGCGCCGAAATGACGAATGACAAAACACCCGCGGCCAAAATGACGAATGACGAAATACCCAATGTCTAATCAATGACGAATGACGGAATGTTGAATGCCAGGAAAACGTCCACCGCTGTTCATTCGTCATTCGAGCTTCGTCATTGATTAGACATTCGGCATTAGGCCTTAGACATTGAGGAAACCATGAGCGCCACCCTCGTTGACAGATCGCAAGGCCGAATCCTCCTCGGCGACTACGCCGTCTGCCAGCCGGCCGCCCTCGCCGAGCCCGCGCTGCACCAGCGCGCAGGAATTTCGCCGCCAGCTCGGCGCGCGGATGATGGCGCTGGACAAGAAGGCCATGCACGAGAAGATGCCGGCCTGCGACTATTTCGTCAGCCGCAAGATCGACGGTGAGTTCAGCATCCTGGCCATCAATGGCTCATCGGCCTGCACGATCAACCCCGGTGGCACCGTGCGCGTGGGCCTGCCGGTGCTGGAAGAAGCGTACGCGCTGCTGGGCAAGTCCAAAGCGAAGACGGCACTGCTGGCCTGCGAGCTGTACGTACATCGCACCGACAAGCGCCGCGCGTCCACGATGTGTGCCGTGTCGCGCGACAGCCCGCGTCGGCCGATGAGTTGCAGTCGCTGCGGCTGGCGGTGTTCGATGTCCTGGAGATCGATGGCAAGCCGGCGCCGGCCAGCTATGCCGAGTGCTACCGCAAGATCGAGTCGATCTTCAAAGCCGGAAAGCTGATCCACCCCGTCGAGACGGTGCATGCCAAGGCGAGGAGGATGTCGAGAAGCTCTACGAGCAGTGGGTCGAGAAGGATGGCGCGGAGGGCATCGTCGCGCGGAGCGATGCCGCGGGCATGTTCAAGATCAAGCCGCGCTACAGCCTCGATGTCGCCGTGGTCGGTTTCACCGAAGGCATGGACGATCGCGCCGGCATGCTCCACGACATGCTGGTGGCCGTGATGCGGCCGGAGGGCGCATTCCACGTCCTGGGCCGGGTTGGCGGAGGCTTCACCGACGATCAGCGGCGCGAGTTCCTCAGCGATCTGAAGGACATGCCGGCCGAGAGCGAGTATGCCGAGGTCAACGACGGCGTGGCCTACCAGATGGTCCGGCCGGAATGGGCCATCGAGGTGAGCTGCCTCGACCTGATCAGCCAGACCACGCGCGGCGCGAGCATCGACCGCATGGTGCTCGACTGGGAAGCGCCGGCCGGCCGGTATCGCGCGGTGCGGCGACTGCCGCTGGCCAGCCCCATCTCGCCGCAGTTCCTCCGCCGCCGCGAGGACAAGAAAATCCACCCGGCCGACCTGCGCTTACAGCAGGTGGCGGACCTGGTCGAAGTCCCCATGGCCGAGAAGGATGCGCCAGCTCGCGATGCCCAAAAGCGAAATCCTCAAGCGCGAGGTCTTCACCAAGGTCCTCAAGGGCCAGACCATGGTGCGCAAGCTGCTACTGTGGAAGACCAACAAGGAAGCCGAAAGCCCTGAATATCCGGCCTACGTCGCGTACTTCACCGACTTCAGCCCCAACCGCAAGACGCCGCTGGAGCACGACATCCGCATCTCCAACTCGCAGGAGCAGATCGGGAAGCTGCTGGAGGAGATGAAGGCGGAGTATATCGTCAAGGGGTGGCAGCTGGCGTGAAATCCGAAGACTCCAAAGTGGCAGCGGCGTCTCGCCGCTGTTTCGGATTTCGGATTTGGTCATTCGGATTTGGTTCGGACTTCGAGTTTCGGGCTTCGGATTTCCACCGCCTCCTCACGGAAGAGGCGCTTGTTGAATATGAGGATGATCCCCCCTGCCGCGCCGACATAGAGCAGCTCCGTAATCTCCTCCCATGACGCGAACCACACCTGGTTGTCGAAGTATGGCGCCAGGAGCATCAGGCGGAAGAAGCTGAAGGCCATCGCGCCCAGCCCGGCCGCGAAGAACAGCTTGGCCAGAGGCGTGGGATGGCGCTCCTTCAGCAGAAGGAGCAGCAGCGAACACGCCAGCAGCACCACGGCCATCACCGGCAGCAGGCGGATCTCGTACATCTGATGCGTGATCTCGTGGATGAAGCTATACGGCGTCCCGAAGATGCTGGTGGTGTAGGAATTGGCGCGAAACCCGGCCGTGAGGGGCGCGGCCGAGACGACGATCATCGCGCCGATGACCAGCATCATCACCCGCCTCAGCCCGCAGGGCACGTCAGCATGCTTGATGCAGCCCTGGCATAGCTGCGCGAAGCCACACGCGCGGCCGGGATCGCTGTAGCGGATCAGGCGCAGGTCGATGGCCTCGAAGGTCGCCCAAAAGGTAAAGGCGAACGTCAGCACCATGCCGTAGTTGTGCAGGTACTCAAGAAGGTAGGACCGATCGCGATAGACCATGAAATTGGCCAGGCAGAAGGATTCGCCGATGAAGAAGAAGATCATTGCCCAGCGAAGCGCGACAAGGTCGGGCGAGCGCTGCTTGAACAGAACACCCACGATGACCAGCGTGAGCATCATGTAGACGGGTTTCACGCCAAAGCCGGTGGTGACCATCATGAGCTGCTCGTGGAGCGGCAACCTACGGAAGGGGAAGGCGCTGGCCGGCTGGGTTGAGGCGGGAGCGGAGCCGCTGGTTAACACCATGCCGATCGGGCAGGAGACGCCGCCGGTGGCCACCCATTCCTGCATGCCTCCGCGCACGCTGATGCCGCCGGCCTTCTCGGCCGCGCGGGCGCTGCGCCAGCCGGCCGTGCAGATCATGAGCATCTTGCGACCGCCGATGCTGGCGGGCTTCGGTTGGCCGGCTAACACCTGATCGAGCGGCCAGTGGATCGCTCCATCGAGATGGGATGACGCGAATTCCTCGGGCGTGCGCACGTCGAGCAGCACATACTCCTGTGGCGAATCGGCCAGGAGCTTACGCGCCTCCTGTGGCGTGACGTTGGCGATGCGCCCGACAACATACCAGTAGAGCCCCAGGGGCAGGAGCAGGCCAATCACGATGAGGGCGACGGCCAACAGCTTGAGCGTGCGCGGCTGAGTCATGTTCACCTCCGGAGGCAATTGTGAACGCAGGTGTGACACCTCGCCCAGCGGGCCAGCCCCGTCGCGCCGAACCGCCCGAAAGCTGCGCCATCCCCTCCAGTATCAAAACGCCCGGCATTACCGGCCGGCGCGGAAAATGACCGTCGAAGAAATCCTCGCCGAGCGCGACGTTCTTCAGCGCCCCGGCACAGCGGCCCACCTCCCAGCGCGTGATCCTGTCGATGAGGTAGAATCGCATCGGTGGCGGGATTGTACCTGCGCGGCAGCTTGGCGAAAGACTCATGGAATGGGTGGCATGCTCACGCCGGCCGTGCGTGAGCGATCGCCATTTGCGCGAGAAGCTGGATTCGGCCGGCGTGGGCATGCTCGCTGGACGCGCAGAAGACGCCCCGCATGCCCACGCCCGGCGAGTATGCTCCCGCGAGTAAGTAACACAACTAGCGCCGGGCGTGAGCATGCCACCCGGCCGGCTCACCTGCGACGGCAAAGCTGCCGATGACATTGTAAACCTCAGCCGCATTTATAATTGCTCGCGGGCGGGGAATATCCGACAAAGATGAAATGTTAATGGGCGATGGATGTTCCAGCGCGGGACAGTACAATGTGTGCGAGCCTGGGTGCATCTGTCGAACCTCAATATCACGATAGGAGATTTCACATGAACACGAATCGCAGAGGCAACGTGCTGTACACCGTGATCGGCCTCGCCGCGGTGGTGGTGGTTGGTCTGGCGGTCTGGTATTTCGTGAGCGATCCGTTCCGCACGAAGGTGGATTCGGCGATGACCGAGGCGACGAAGTGGACGCCCAAGCAGATCGCCAAAGACCCTGAGAATTACCTCAACTTCTGCGAGAAGCGAGCCAACAAGGCGCTGGAGGATCTCAAGGCGGCCAAGATCTCCATCGCGCAGAGCGAGGGCACCGTCAACCTCTCCAAGAAGAACGCGTCGGAGAAGATCGACCTCGCCAAGGACCAGCTCAAGTCACTCAAGACCGCCTACGAGAAGGCCGGCGAGACCAACACCTGGCCGATCTCGTTTGGCAACCAGTCGCTCACCAAGGAAACCGCCGACCTTCAGATCGTCACGCTCTTCAAGGGCTATCAGTCGCAGCAGGGGCGGGTAACCTCCGCCGACACGCAGCTCAAGCTGCTTGAGAAGCAGAAGCTGAAGATCATGGAGGCCGAGGCGGATACGCAGACGCAGCTCGACAAGATCCGCACCGGCCGCGAGCAGATCAAGACGCAGAAGATCACCGACGACTTGGCCAACCAGCTCGCATCCGTGCAGGGCGTGCTGGGCACTACGATTGATGCGGCCGCCAACACTGGCAGCACCATCAAGACGCTGGACCAGCTCGCCAATGAATCAGCGCCGAAGGCCAGCGGCGCCGACGTGAAGAATATCCTCGACCAGATCAAGTAGTGACTACAGGACAAGGCAGGACGCCATGAAGCGATTCATGTTCATCCTGATCTCGGCGATCGTCGCCGCCGCATTCAGCAGCGGCTGCGATCGCTTCGGCAAGAAGGCCCCGCCTCCCAAGCCCGCGGCCAAGGAATCCTGGACCAGCCAGGAGATCGCGGCCAATCCGACGGGCTACCTGGAATGGTCGGCCGGCAAGATCGACGGCCAGATCGCCGATCGCGAACGCCGGCTTTCAGCGCTCGCCCAGCGTCGGCTCCAGCTCGAAGCCAAGCGCAAGATGCTCGACGACAACATGGTGGATGTCGAGAACGTCCGCCGGCGCCTGGCCGAGGCGGTGCAGCGGGCGGATGATGAAGACCGCTGGCCGGCCAAGATGGGCGAGTACACCTTCACGCGCGAGAAGGCGCAGCTCGTGCTGGCACAGACCAAGCAGTACGTTGACGACCGCCAGCCGCTGCACAAGACCTACGATGATTTCTTCTTGAAGATGGACCAGATGGCCGACACACTGCGCAAGGACATCGGCGAGCTGAAGCGCCTGCGCGAGAAGATGGAACTGGACTTGGATCAGGTCCGCATGAGCCAGGACATGGGCAAGATCGATCAGCTCCGGCAGACCGAGGCGCAGCTCGCCAACATGTCCAAGGCCGTGGCCTCGCTGAATGACGATCCGCTGGCCGCCCCCCTGCCCAAGGAGCCGCCCAAGCGGGTGAATATCGATGAGATGTTAAAGTGAGGTCCGTGGTCAGTTGTCCGTTGTCAGTGGTTGGGTCCGTTGTCCGTTCGTCAGTGGCTTCACCAAGTTGATGCTTTGTACTCGTCCAGGCTCCATCAACTGACCAAGGGACCATTGACCCGTCTACTGACAACGGATCACGGACAACTGACAAGTGCTGCGAGGAGCCAAAATCTGTGTAATCTGTGGATCTCTTCTCTGAAATCTGAGACTTGAAATCCGAAAGGACCGCAATGCACCGGATTCACTCATTATTCGCGATGTTAGCTGGCGCCCTCGTCTCGCCGCTGGTTCTGGCGCAGGGCACCGGCCTGACCGGCCTGGCCAAGGATGCCGAACTGGTCGAGACGCGCACCGAGGCGCCGCGGCTCAAGGCGGCCGCCGCCTACGAGATGAAGGACAACACCGTCGAGATCGAGATCAGCGAGTACGCCGGCTATGGCGGGCTGATCGTCGCCAACGGCGGCCTGGCCCCCAGCGACGATTCGCTCTTCAACAAGAAATATGGCTTCAAGGTCAAGCTCACCGTTAGCGAATCCGAGAGCTGGTCGCCGCTGAACAGCGGGCGCATCGGCGCTTCCGCGACAACGGCCGACGTGCTGGCCGTGTATGGCAAGCAGTTCCAGGTTACCGTGCCGGTGCAGATCGGCTTTTCCCGCGGTGCTGATGCGGTCGTCGTGTCCTCCGGCATCAAGAAGATCAACGACCTCAAGGGCAAGATCCTTGCCTCCGTTCAGTTCACCGAGGCCGACTTCTTCATCCGCTATCTGGCCCAGGAAGCCGGCCTGCCGATCAACATGCTGGCCGACCTCAAGGCCGCGCCGGATCCCACGAAGCTCAACCTCGTCTACTGCGGCGATTCGGAAGGCGCATCGAAGATTTACCTCCGCGACCTCAAGGCCGGGCGCACGCGGCTGGCCGGGTTTGTCGGCTGGGCGCCGTTCACCAGCGATGCAGTCGAAGGCTCCGACGGCAAGGCGACGATCCTCGTGTCCAACCGCAATCTGCTGGTCGTCGCCGACATCCTGATCGTCAACAAAGGCTTCGCGGCGGCCAATCCCAAGATCATCGCCGGGCTGGTCGAGGGCCTGCTCGAAGGCAACCGCATGGTCCGCGACAATCCCGATCCGCACCTCGATACGATCGGCAAGGCATTCAAATGGACCGACAAAGCCAAGACCAAGTCCGAGCTTGCCAAGGTCCACCTGGCCAACCTGCCGGAGAATCTGGCGTTCTTCTCCGGCGCCATCGACATGGCCGGCAGCTTCAGCGGCATCTACCAGTCGGCCGTCTATTCCTATGGCTCGGAGCTGATCAAGAACCCCATCGACGCCGAACGATTTGCCGACCTGACCGCGCTGAAGGCGACGGAGGCCGGCGGGCAGTTCAAGGAACAAAAGATCGCCATCGCGCCGATTCGCTCGGCCAGCGGCACGGTCGAAGGCGACCCGCTGCTCAGCAAGGACATCCGCTTCCTGTTCGAGCCCAACTCATCCAAGCTGGACCTGGCGGCCGCCGAAAACCTCAAGAACCTCGATTCGATCAAGAAGCTCCTGCAGGTCAGCCCCGGCTCGACGGTGCTGCTGCGCGGGCACGTCGATAACGGGATGGTGGCCGAATTCCGCCGCAAGGGCGGAGAAGCGCTGGTCCGTCAGATGGCGCTGAAGGCCATGGAGCTGAGCAAGGGCCGCGCCAACGAGGTCAAGCGCGTGCTGATCGAGAAATGCTCGGTGGACACCGGCCGGCTCGAAAGCGTCGGCCGCGGCTGGGAAGAGCCGGCCGGCACCGACGGTGACAAGAACCGCCGCGTCGAAGTGCAGTGGTTCACGCTGGAGTAACGAGGAGACGCCGTGAACAAGAACAAAAACATACCGGGTGTCGCCGTCGCGGTGCTGCTCCTCATCGTCGTCGGGATCTACATCTACAGAGGCAACAAGGGCAAGTCATCACCGACTTCGGTCCAGGACATCGAGAAGGCGGTGCGCTCGCCCACCACCGGCCCGCGCACCGATGGCGTCGCGGTGGCGATCCTCATCGACACCTCCGGAAGCATGAGCGATCCCGTGAAGGATGCGGATGGCCGGCAGGTTGCCAAGTTCGCGATCGCCCAGCGCTGCCTCTCGAAAATCGCCGGCCAACTGGAAGGGGCCGCAAAGGAGCAGCCCGGCCAACCTCTGCTGCTGGGCATTTACGAATTCAGCGCCCGCGGCCGCAGCTCATTCCGGAAAATCGTGCCCATGGGCAAGCCGGACGCTCGCCTCGCCCAGCAGGCGATGAGCAGCGTGCGGCCCGACGGCCAGACTCCCATCGGCGACACGATGATCCAGGCCAAGAAGGACCTGGACGCCACCCGCCTCTCGCGGCTGCACATCCTGGTCATCACTGACGGCGAAAACAACGTCGGCGCCACTCCGGAGAACGTCGTCAGCGCGCTGGCCAAGCTGCCGGAGGAGCAGCGGCCCGGCGTGTATTTCGTGGCGTTCGACGTGGCCGCCAAGGTCTTCGAGCCGGTGAAGAAGGCCGGCGCGCTCGTCCTGCCCGCCACCAACGAAAAGGAACTGCAGGAGCAGCTCGACTTCATCGTGGGGAACAAGATTCTGCTGGAAAAGTGAATGTCTGAAGCGGAAGCGTCAGCGCCCGCCCTGCCGATCGCCCCGGGGCGGGCGTGGTGAAAAAGTAGGGTCGGCGGTACTCCGCCCACCGCTCCCGTGACCGCTGACGGGAGCAGCATGCCATGACACGAGAGCAGATTGTCCGGAGGCTGTGCGAGGCGGGGCTGGCGCCCGCGGGCGAGCTGACGCCCTTGCGTGGCGGGCGGGGATGACAAACAAGATGCGGACCCGTTTCAGCTCCTTGGCGAAAAAACCGGCCACTGCCGCGCCAAGCCGTTGCTCAAAGCCATGGTCGCTATCTGTTCTGCGTGGTGATAGAATTTTCGGACGGCAGGGGATATCCGGTGACGGCCCGGCCGATGACCCCATCGAGAGAAACATCGATACCGACAACGGCGGCAGCCATGAAACAACCAGCTTTGCCTACGACCGATTCGATCCAGGAACTCGCCCGGTTCTGGGACACCCATGACTTGAGCGATTTCGAGAACGAGCTGGAGGAGGCGCCATCTCCCGTCTTCCAACGGCGCAAAGTCATCGCGGTGGATCTCGAGGCGCGCGAGGCACAGGCCCTGTCGCGCATGGCCAGCCGCCATGGCGTGCCGGAGGCGGAACTCGTGCGGCGTTGGGTGCGGGAGAAGATCGGCGCCAGATAGTTGTGCAGTCCGCTAACGAGCCGGCGGAAACTGCCCATTCGCGATGACGCCCGGTTTCGGCTCGTTCGCGGGCCATTGTGCGCTCGGTCTTGCGGCAATCGTCGATGCGCCACCGTGATCCGCGAGACAATGGTCCGCAACGCCGCCGGTCACCTTGTCCGCGAATCGACGCCTTCGTGCGCGGCGTGGCGCACCGTACGCTTCCATGGTGCTGCCGCTCGACACTCGCGGCCGGCGCTGGCGTTTGCCGCATCTTACGCGGGCCCTGACCACGATTTTGCATTAACCTGCTTCCATCCCGCCTAGGGCGCTGTGCAGATCTTCCGCCCCGCCCCGAAGAACCCCGCCATTTCCGCTGAAAAACTGCCACAGCGCCTTGCGCTGCTCGCGCGATTCGGACCCATCGGCGCAACACGCGGCCTTATATAGGGACGCGCTCGACATCGGGTGTGCCGTGCGCGTCCCTGATGAAAGGAGACAACGATGTCTACCGTAGCTCGAGATTCCAATCTCGAGATGGCCTGCCCGGCGTCCCGGCTCGCCAGCGTGGCCTCCACCCGCGCAATCTGCCGCTCCGCGCCCGCCGTCCTCTCCGTCGCCCCATCGCTTGCCCAAACATGCTCGACACCGTTCCTCCCTTCGACCCCGGTGCCCTCGCTCCGGTCGCCCCATCGCTCTTGCGAAACGAACCCACTCGGCTTCTACATCTGTGCCCTACCTCGCTTCCTCGCTCCGTCGCTTCCGCAACGCGAAACGAACTTCAAACTGGGCAGTCTGTCCGCCGCCTGTGCGCCCTCGTCGCCATTTCTGCGAAACGAACCCACTGGGCTTCTACATCTCTCCCACCCCTTCATCGCTTTGGCGAAACGAACTTCAAAATGGTCAATCTGTCCTCATGCCTCCATCCCTATCCCGACCCCACCGTCCCTTCGCCTTTTCTGCGGAACGAACCCAAGCTCGGTGCCTCTCCCCACCCCTTCGTCGCTCCGTCGCTGTTCGAAGTCCAACCTCTTGATAGGAGCCTGCTTATGTCCAGCCCACTCACCGCCACCCGCCCTCGACGCGATTCTTCTCTCGCCGCGCTCGCCGGCGCAACAAGCGCCGGCCGAGTTGGCTCCTCAACTATCGCGGCGCAGGCGGATACTACTATCATGCCGCGACTACTGCTCCTTCTTCTCGCTCTCTTGCCCGCCCTGCCTCTCTCCGCCCAGACTTCGCAGATCACGCTCGATGCGCCCAAACGGCCGGAATCTGCGCCTTCCGGCCGCTGTGGGACCAGTGCATCGTCACGTCGGCCCACGGCGTGCGACTGGTGCGAGACAGTGTCATCAAGGACCGCGGCCTCACTGCGCCGTGGACGCTCAAGGACCGCGGCAATGGCAGCAGACCGGCTGCGATCTGCTTCGATGCCCTGCGGCGGTTCCTGCTCGTGCGTTTTCCCGATTCGGCCGACAAGATCGCGCAACAGATCGGCGCCGGGCTGGCCATCGAGAAGGTCGAGCTGATTCTGCCGTTCAAAGATGAAGAACTCTGGCCGGACGGCTCGACCGGCGGCGGCATCGGTCCCGAAGGCGGCTACGAGTATCGCGCCAACTGGGGCGTGGACGAGCTGTATCGCAAGGCCCGTCCCACCTGGCATGCCGTCGCTTTCGCGCTGCGTAAGCCGTGGCAGGCCGACGGCGCTGCGGGCCCGACGTACAACGCCTCGGTCAACGGCAAGGCCTACTGGAAGAAGTACGGGGCAGCCGACACGACCGGGGACCGCTTTGCCAGACAATTCGGGCCGGCGCCGGTGCATTACGAGGCGACGCAGGGACGGATGGACATCACGGCGCTGTTCAGCGATGAGACCTTCGGCAAGACACTGGAGCAGCGGCTGCGCAACTTCGCCGATTGCGGCATGATCCTCCGCAAGTGGGAGACCTACGATCACCGCTATTACAACGGTTGTTACGAATGGGCCACCGCTACCGGCGGCCGGGCGATCGTGATCGATCCGCCGAAACTCATCGTCACGTTCCGCAAGGCCGACAATGCGCCGAAGCTCGGGCAGATTCCACCGGCCGCTGATATCGCAAATCTGCCGAAATCCGGAGGGCCGACAGCCATCATGCCCGACGCGACGCAGCTCGACGAACTGGCCCGCAAGTTCGCCATTCGCAGGCCCGACTGGATGAGCGATTGGCAATGGCAGCGCGTGCGCGAGCTGCTGACGGTGCAACAGGGGGCGGAGGCGCTGGATGAGCCGTTCTGGCTGCAGTTCGTGCCCAAGTATCTGGTCGATCGGCGGGCTAATTCCGACAGGCGGCCGCGTGGGCAGATCGCCTACGAGGTCTGGGTCGATACGCTCCTGGCCGAGTGCTGCGCGGATGGAACGGCTTCGAGGCTTCGGTCGTGCTCCTCCCCGCGCTGCTCTACCGCGACGCGCTGCCTGGGCCGGCCCACGACACATTCGAGGAATACTGGACCAACTGGCTGATGCCCGACCGGCCAACCGCGCCGGCCGACAAGCACCTGGACCTGAGCTGCAACGATGGCTCGCTGGTACACCCGATGATCGACCAGATCCGCAAGGTCCAGGCGACGGCCGCCTTTTCCGGCGGCGACAGCTACTTCAACAAGACGCTCGACTGGCGCGGCAACAAGAGTTTCTATCGCTCGGGCTTCAACTACACGATGAGCACGATGAACTTCAACCACACGGCCGCCATGGGCGCGCTGCTCGGCGGCTCGCTCATCAATTCCGAACGAGCCATGGCCGACGGCCGCCACGGCATCGAGCACTATCCGCTGCGGCTGTGGTGCTGGTACGACGGCAGCACGCAGGAGTCCATCGACCATTACTACCTGTCAATCACGCTCACCGCGCAGAAGATGATCGCCGATTTCGGGCCGACGCAGTTCGACCGCATGCTGGGCCGAAGCATTCTGCTCAAGACGGTGGATGAACTGGCCGGGAGCTACCACCCCGGCCTGCACCGGTTCATCTCCGGCTCGTCGCGCACGTCGCCCAACCACATCCTCGTCAGCCAGGATGGCGTGTATCACATCCTGCATTCGCTGAGCAGGAGGGGCGTGCTTCGCGACCTGGACAACAAGGACCTGCCAGCCGGGATGCCCGCGATCGGCCAGGAGGTGAAGCCCGCGCACATCGCCCGGCAGACGCTGCAAGGGCCGTGGGCGCCGGATTGGCTGGCGAGCGTCGTCGATGACAAGCCGCTGCCGTGGGAGATGACCTGCTCATACAAGCAGTGGGGCAAGCACGCCAAGCTCCCCATCACCAAGCGCACCTACCTCGGCCGGAATTATGGGCTGTACAGCGCCGACTCGCAGACGGGCATCATCCCCATTCTTGGCCAGTGGCGGCGCGAGGCGAAGGATGTCTCGCGCATGCAGGAAATCGGCACGCTGATCATGCGCTATGGCATCAACACGACGCGACTCGTCAATGATGCGCCCGGTTGGATCGGCACCTATGGCGTGCAGACGACGCTTCAGCACAAGGGCAGGATGATCGTCATCGCCAGCCCGCGCGAGTGGCTCGATACCAAACGCGAGATCAAGAGCCTGCAGAGCACCATCGCCCTCTACAACTACCAGTCGCCGACGCCAACGTGGCGCATCTTCATCGATGGAAAAGTGGTTGAGTCATTTCCGGCCCAGGCCAAAGCCTCTCAGCGCATCACCATTCACGATGGCGTCAGCTATCTCGGCGTCATTCCGCTACCGGCAACCGATCTTGGCCGCAACGATGAGGTGGTTCTGTCCGAGGGCGACACACAGGAGTTCGGCAAGGTCGCATACAAGGCCGCGCTGGTGATCGACAATTACAACATGAAACGCGACACCGCGCTGGAGAAGAACCCCGACTTCGCCCGCATCGACAAGGCCTGCGGCGGGTTCATCGTCGAGATGGCGGATGTGTCGGAATATCCGACGTTGGAGGCGTTCCAGCAGCACATGGCGGCCGCCAAGCTCGAGGCACGCTACGAGGAGCCGGCATCGATCTCGCACGTGAAGTACACCAGCGACAAGGATGTCATGGAGCTCGGCGTCTACACGACGTACAAAGAAGGCGACACGCTCGACAAGTGCTTCGCGTATCGTCGCGTGAACGGCGCGCAGCCTTGCCTGCCGGAAGGTGTCGAGCGCGACAGCAGCATCGCCCAGCAGTCATGCACCGGCCGGATCGAGAAGAACGGCGCGGTGCTCACGGTCGGCAAGGGCGCGATGGCGTATGTTCAGGCCGATCCCGCGGCCGGCGTCTACGCGGCATACAACCCGCTGCCCGATCCGAGCGAGTTCCGCTTCGATGTCCCCGGCGGCATCACGGCTCGCGCCGATGGCAAGGTCGGCATCGCGCATCTGCTGGTGCGCCCCGCCGACAATTACGTGAAACTGGATTACGCGGTCTCGCCCGCGCAGAGCAACACCGATCTGGCCAAGTCGCTGATCGTGACGGGGCTGCGCGACAATCCCAGGATTGAGTTCAATGGGCAGATTCTGCGGGATGTGCCGCGCGTCGATGGCGGCTGGCGCATTCCATTGCAATGAAGTGTTTGTCGTGCGAGCTTTAGTTGAAGCCCGCACTGCAAACCCTCACTCCACCATCACCCTGGCCGGAACGGCCAGCCCCATGGCCCCGTGGATCACCTGCACCCCGCGCCCGCAAGCTCGGCTGCCGCCGCCGGCGCCAGCAGTTCCGACATCGGAATGGCCCGCCCGACAACCGGCCGGAAACGCTCGGTCAGGAAGCATGCGCCGGCCCGCAACAGCACCAGGCCCCTCTTTTGCGCCAGTTCATCCTGCAACCCGAAATCCGGCCCGAGTTTTCCGAACTTCGTGAAACTCTCCCAGAGCCCCGTTGTCGCCTCGCCGGCCGCCGGCTGGAACGTCGAGAGCACGATCAGCCCGTTGGTGTCGGCAGGCGGCGAGTCGAGGAAGCTGGCCGGCTCGGCCTCGCCGACGACCTCAAACTGCCCGCGTCCCGAGGAGACGTCCGCGCCGAAACCGCTCTCGCTCATCGTTTCAAACAGTCCCATCAATCGCTCGGCGAACTCCGGCGCTACGCGGAAGTAGATCCAGAGCGAGCCGTCGCCTTGCACCAAATCCATGTCCTCGGTTGCATACAACTCTGCGGCCGCCCCACTGTGCATTCGCCGCTCGCGGCGGAAGTACGTGTCGGCCAGCATCGCCTCGAACGGCGGGATCTCGCCCCGGCGCGTCCGCTCGAAATCGTCGATGGACAGGAACCGCGCCCGCCGCACCGCCGGCCGCTGCTCGCCGGTCCAGCGTCTCAGCCGCAGCCACGGCGGCAACGGCATCAGCCCGTCGGGAAACGCATCCGACAGCACGAACGGCGGCCGGCCCTCGAGCGTCGGCTCGACGATCCGCTGCCGCACGTACTCATCGCCCTCGGTGCGCGCGGCCGCCCAGCAGAGCATGCCGAACAGCGTGTCGCTTTGCCACGGCGTGCGCCAGGGCGAAGTTGGCCGGATTCGTAGGCGATAGAGTCGCATGGGGCTGAATCTGAAATCTGAAATCCGAGATTTCAAATTTCACATTTCAAATTTCAAACTCACTGCATAGCCGGCACTTTTCGCCGTCGGGTTGCCACGGCAATGTGGTCCTCGAGGTTGATGGCAACCTGCCCGTATCCCCGGCTCACGCCGCCGCCGATGCCCGAATCCTCCAGCATGTCCAGGCAGTGGTACACCGCCGCCACGCAGCGCCTGCCGGCCGTTGACCTCGGTGCCATCCGCGTCGCGATAGCGAAACTCCTGGTCCGCGTCGAATTCCTGGATGGCGATCTCCAGGCGGAACTTTGCCCCGCTGCTTACGCGTTCCAGCGTGCGCGGTGCTCGGCGCCGCCGGTCGAGCGGCGGTTGGTGGTCTCGGTCTTGAGCTCGATGGTGCCGCCCTCGATCAGCGGCGCATTGCGCACGATGATGCGCGTGGGCCCGAGCTGATGGCGGCTGTTGCGGTGCGGCCCGAAAATCCGGCACACCGCGCAGTCGTTTCGCCCGCAGCCGCAGGGCTCGTTGCCGTACGGGCCGCCGGCGCGGCCCAGCGCCTTTTCCAACTCCGCGCGCATTCGTCCCTTGAGCGACGAGCCGGGAATATATGGCCTGCCGCTGACCGGGTCCTTGATGCACGTCAGGTCCGTCGCGCCGATCTGCAGCACGTCCTCGCTGCCCCCGATGCGCGTGCCGCTCTTCAGCTCGATGGTGCCCCTGATCGCGTATTGAGCGAGTTTCCTCATGATCTAGATTCCTTCTCTGCGGATCCACAAAGCGCCGAAGCCCACCAGCGCCTCGAAATGCGGCATGAAGCCGCGCAGGAAATCCTTCTCGTTCTTCACGGCCCCCACGTTGCGCTGGATGAAATCATGGAACAAGGCGGGGATGCGCCGGTCGGATTTGGCGTAGACATCCTGGGCGGCCGCATCCAGCAGCACGAATCGCTCGCGAAGCTCCGGCCACGTGGCCTGCCTGCCCTTGAGCATGGCTTCGATCGTGCGGCAATGCTGGAAGAACCGGCGAAGCATCGCGCCGGTCAGCGATGGGAAATCCTCGGCCATCCCGCGCGCCAGGGGCTCGATCCTCTCCCGGCTCACATAGTCGAGCTTGAGGTTGCCGTCGCCGTCGAAATAGCCGTCCTTGAGATAATCGCCCCAGAGGTTGACGATCTTGCGATCCGGCCGATCCTCGCGACGCGGCGGCATCTCCCTCGGCAGGGGCTGCTGTGGCGGCCCGCCGCGCGGCGGGCCGCCCGGTCCACGTCCGCCACCTCCTTCGCGGCGCGGACCGCCTGGCCCCGGCCCGCGCCCGCCCTCGCGCGGGCCGCCCCCACCGCCGGTTCCACCGCCGCCGCCGGTCACACCCCGGCCGACATTCGCGCCTGGTCCAAATCTACTCATGCGAGTCATCCTCCTGCCTGCCCCGCGTGGCCAAGAGCGCGTAGCGCAGGATGGCCGGCAGATGCAGCATCTCGGGATCGTCGGTCTGCCCGATCCGGTCAAACTCCATGATCAGGCGTTCGCCCCAACTTCGCAAGTTCCGGCGCCGCTCGTCGTTGTCGTTGCGGCCGGGCCAGTCGCACCCCACGTGATGCGCCAGCATCGCCGCGGCCAGCGCCGCCTCATCGCGACGTTCGCGCTTCTCATGCCGGGCCCTGATGAAACGCAGCAGTGTCGCCAGCCAATCGCGCTCGGCCGCACCGCCGTGTACCGCCTCGGCCAGGCGCTTGCCCGCGGCGATGATCGTGCCGTGCTCCCGCCATTTCCAGCGGTCGCCCATGCATGCGATCTGGTCCTTGGGCACGATGGCCCCCTTCGGCGGCCGGGTTTTCGCCTCCTCCAGCAGATCGGCGGCCTCATCCGCCGCCCAGCCTATCGGCCGCCGCACCGGCGCGATCGCCAGGCCTGCGCTCATGGTGAAGGCCTCGCGCGCGAATCGCCTGGCGAACATCTCCCGCGCCTGGCCGGCAAAATCCAGCAGCAAGTCCCACGGCCCGATGGCCAGCAGATCGTCACCCCCCGAGAAGACGGTGTAGATCGACTCCCACTGCGGCTTGCTCAACTCCTGATCCAACTCAGAGGCGAAGAACTCATCCAGCCGCCGCGAGAAATCGCGCAGGTCGTTGATTCCCGGCGCCTCGGCCAGCCTTCGCGACAGATGCGCTGCCAGCGAGTTGACATCCATCCGCAGCACCCCCAGCATCGGCCGGCCCGCGCTGCGCGATGCGATCTGCGAAAAATCCAGGGGCTCGCCGTTCGGCGCGGCCGGTATATGCCGCGCCAGCGGCCAATGACCGACGCGATCCTTGGCCACATCGGGCGGGGCGAAGCGCGGGTTGCGCAGGTTCGTCACGAACACGACGTCGCCCGAGACATCCGCCTCCAATGATTGGCAGACCTCCAGGTCAAAGCCCAGTACGTCGAATTGCCTCTTCGCCCGCTGCGGCTCGGCTCCCACAGGTCGCCGCCGGACCACCAGCCAGTGCGACGCCGGCAGCATCCGGCCGATTTCGCGGTCGATCGCGGCCTGGTCGCACCCATCGCGCTCGATGACCAGCGGCGCCGGCTCCCACAATCGCCGCGTGCCCGCGCCCGTCGCCCACGGCCGCATTTTCTCGCGCTCCAGGTTCGCCATCACCAGTTCATAGCTGCGCCCCAGCAACCCGCCGCCGCCATATTCCGACATCGCCAGCGCAAGCTGCACTCCTCCCGCCGTCCGCGAGAGCAGCCATCGCTCGATCTGCGCGTGTTCATCCCGAATCACCTGCTGCTGCGACGGGCCAATGCCCTCGGCGACGATGGCGAATTTCCCCGCGGCGTGAAACAGGACGCGCTGGCGCGGCATCCGGCCCGCCTCCAGCAGGCGGAACACCGCGCACTCGCCCAGCAACTGCACCATCAGCGAGCGGCCGCGCAGCAAACACGCCTCTCCGTCGGCCGGTCGGGCACTCCTTCCCGACTCGAACAGATACTCCTGAATTCCGGCGAACTCACCCACAATCAGCATCGCGTGGTCTCCCGCATCGGCAGGAACTTCCCTGCCGCGATCAGCATTGTAGCCGAAGTGCGCAAAAAGTGAGCCGCGGACGGGGGGATCCGCGGCTCGAGTTTCCCCGACCTAGGGGGAAATCGACCGGGCGGGGGGGAACCCGGTCGGATCAGGGTATTAGTGTCGGGGGTTGAAGAAGGAGGGGGGGAACCTTCTTCGGGGAATACCCCCGACAAAAAAAGCTCAGACGCCTTACCAGCGCTAGAGCCCTATCGGCTCCACCTCAGTTGACATCATCGTCACCGAAGCGTGACTTAACGTTAATCATTATGCCAGACGGCGAGCCAATTTCAAGTCCCAAGAGGGAAAAATCGGAATAATTCCGCCGCTGCTTGCGAACTGAAGTCCAGACCCCATATCAACTTGGAGACATATTATCGTAAGGTCAAGATTGGCAACATATTGCAGCAGGCGAGCCGGCGGGATGGCGATGTGGACAAGCGGTGTATAAGCTGTCGCACTACATCGCTTATTTGGGGTAATCGGGCTTCTGTTGCCAGTCGAGTTCGACACTGGCCGGGATGCCGTGATACTCGCGCGGAAAGACGTAATCCTTCCGCAACGGATACCCGACCCAATCATCCGCACAAAGAATTCGCCTGAGGTCAGGGTGGCCATCAAACACGATCCCGAACATGTCGAACGCCTCGCGCTCGTGCCAGTCGGCCGCTCGCCAGAGATCCGACACCGTCGGCACGTGCGCGTCATCTCGCGGGCAGAAAACTTTCACCGCCAGCGAATGCCGCAGGCCATAGCTCCAAAGGTCGTACACGACGCACATCTTCCCATCGGCGGCGTAATCGACGCCCGAAAGGCACGCCAGCCAATCGAACTCAAGCTGCGCATCGTGACGGAGGAACTCCGCGATCGGCCGCCAGTTCTCCGCCAGAACGTGGACGCGCGGATGCTTGTCATCCGGCAGGGCCTGGACGATCTGCTGGCCGAATTTCTCCTGGAGCCGCTGAACCATCTGCTGCGGAGTCATAAGCCGGGCAGTATAGGCCGGGGAAGGTGCGAATTAAAGTGGGTCGTCAGTGGGCAGTTGTCCGTTGCCGGTTGTGCAGACTACCTCGATCTGGCGGGCTTGGGCATCAATATCAGCGCCAGCAGCAGCGCGGCAGCGCCGCCCATCATGTATGCGCCGGTTGCGGTGCGGAATCGTATCCACGGCGCGCCCACCGCCACCAGCGCCAGCGCTGCCGCGATCATCCCGCTGGCCAGCAGCACGCCATTGCCCAGGATTCGCCGCCACAGCGCCGTGAAGTTCCGCAGGACCACCAGCGGCGCCAAGACCATTCCCATCCCCAGCCACAGCATCCCGAACCCGCCGCCACGCAACACCCACGCCAGTGTCGGTTGGAACAATTCCACGTGTTGCCACAGGTCCTGCGGCGCCAGCGCGCCGGGCGCATCTCGAAAACCCGATCGCCCGAGGCCGTCACAAACGGCTCGAGCGTCTTGCCGTCGGCGCCTTGTTTGGCCAGGATGCTATAGGTTCCCGGCTTGATGGCCTGGAAGGAGATGCGCACCTCGCCTAGCTGGGGCTTGTTCACGTCCCGCCCGTTGTAGTAATACGATGCGACCGCCCCGGGGAACTTCACCGTGTGATAGCCCGGCAGGTCGGCCGTGCCGGGGTTCTTTTCCGGCAGGTCGAGGCCCTCCCAGTCGGCATTCCTCAGCCGGTCCAGCAGCGACTTGGGCACGATGAACGCGCCGGCGGTCACAGTCCTGGCCTCGAGCCGAAGCTGCCCGAACGGCATGACGTGGCGATTCTTGTGTCCGGTCGGCCTCCTGAACCTGCTGGAGTCTTCCTGTCTATCGCTCCATCGCTCGTCGTAGCTGGGGCGCGGCTCCGTGTCCATCGCCTTCTCCGAGATGGCGATCGTTTCCTCCCACTGCCGCATCTCGACGCGACGCCGATAGCGCATCGCCGGCAGCGACATCCCAAAGGCGCCGTCTTCCAGCACGGGGTCCGCCTTGACGTCCGCGACGATGAAAACTAACCGGCCGTTGTTGGCGGGGTCTGCCTTTTGTGGATCCACCGGGACGGCCACAGGCAGGCGGGCGCCGATGTCGCCCAGGCTGTGTACGACACGCCGCTCGTTCCAGAACAGCACGACCAGCGCCGCCACCGCCAGGATGACGCCAAGCGTGACGTTGCGGCGCGAATCGGCCAGCCGCTGAATTGCAGTGCGCCCGGTCACCAGCGAAGTCGAGTCCTGCGACATCATGGTGCAAGAGAATATCGCCCCCGGCGCGAAATGCCAGTTTGTAGTGCGAGCTTCAGCGCTTCAGCTCGTTGTTCGTAGTGCGGGCTTTAGCCCGTTGTCTGCCTGTCCGTGACCGCTTGGTATCCCCACCGGCGCTCTGGATGTATGATGGAGCCAGACGAAAGGAATCCGCCCTATGCGTGCGTATCCCCGGCCGGCTTGCGTGGTCCTGCTTATCCTCCTCGGCAGCCTCCCGTCTCTCCCCTCGCAAGCGGCCGTTGTCAAGACGCCCAACACCACCAAGCCCAGGACCGACCCCGCCAAGCAGCTCCGCGCCGACTGGAAGATGGGCGATCTCAAGATGACCCGCGAGGCCGTTGACGACGCCACGTTCGCCCCGACCATCAAGCAGGCCGCCATTGACGCCATCGAATGGTTCACCGACCAGCAGGAACAGCTTATCACCAGCGTCCAGCAAACCCCTGCCACCGAAGCCAAGGCCCGCGCTGCGCAAAGCAAACTGCAAGCGCAGTACAAACAGAAAATGGCCATCGTCTACGACGACCCCAAACTCTCGGCCGAGCTGGCCAGCCGCCTCAAGGCCCTGCACAAGGAGCTGGATACGATGGCCGACTCGGCCGACAAGATGTTCGCCAAGCTCGACGCCGTCGGCCTCACCGCCGCCCAGAAGAAGAAACTGAAACCCGTCGTCCAATCCGCCAGCGACGACATCAAGAAGACCGTCGCCAAATCCACGACCGGCACAACCGCCGACCACGACGTCGTGACCAAATACGCGGCCGCCCGCAAGAAAGTCCAGCAGGAACTCACGCCCGCCCAGCGCGAAGCGCTGAAGAAGAAGCTGGCGGAGGACTAGAGATCACTCGCTCACCCAGCACGCCGCCGCATGCCCCGGCTCCGCCTTCTTCTGTTCCAGCGGCGGAACGTGCTCACAGCACTTTCTCAGCACCCGGAACCGCTCGCCGGCCGATTCGATTTCCACCGTGTCCTTCGCATCCGCCTGCGCCGCGGCCTTGCGCGTCAGCGGGCAGCGCGGATGGAACGGGCACCCGGTGGGCGGGTTGGCCGGCGAGGGAACCTCGCCCTTAAGCATGATGCGATGGCGCGTCGGCCGGGGGTCGGGCTCGGGGATGGCCGACAGCAGCGAGACCGTGTAGGGGTGCTTGGGGTTGGCGTAAAGGTCGCTCGCCGAGGCGTGCTCGACGATCCGGCCCAGGTACATGACGGCCACCTCATCCGAGAAATGCTCCACCACGGCCAGGTTGTGCGCGATGAAGAGATACGCGATGCGGCGTTCTTTCTGCAGGTCATCCAACAGGTTGAGGATCTGCGACTGGATCGACACATCGAGCGCCGATACCGGCTCATCGCACACGATGAAGTCCGGCGAGAGCGCCAGTGCCCGCGCGATGCCGATGCGCTGCCGCTGGCCGCCGGAAAACTCGTGGGGATAGCGGTGGGCGTAGGATGGGTCGAGCCCGACGCGTTTGAGCAGCGACGCCACCAGCTCGTTCTTCTCCGCGCCGCGCGCGATGCCGTGGACCTGGATCGGCTCGCCAATCATATTGCCGATGGTCATGCGCGGGTTGAGGCTGCTGACCGGGTCCTGGAAAATGATCTGCATGAAACGCCGCATGCCGCGAAGCCGGCGAGCGGGGACATCGAAGAAATCCTGCCCGCGGAAATAGACGCTGCCGGTGGTGGCGGGGATGAGCCGCAGAATGGTCCGGCCGACGGTGGTCTTGCCGCAGCCGCTTTCGCCGACCAGCCCCAGCGTCTTGCCCTCCTGAATGTCGAAGCTCACGCCATCGACCGCCTTGATGTGGCCGACCGTGCGCGAGAAGACGCCGCGGCGGATGGGGAACCAGGTGGAGAGGCCGCGAACTTCGAGGAGCGGGCGCTGGGGGAATTTCACGCCTTCGGTGACGGTCCGGTCGATCCGCGGCAGTGTCGGGGATAATGCCGATGGCTTCTCGTTCACGAATGCTCCTCATCATGTGGCAGAGCCGTCCCGGCTCTGTTCTTCTTCAAAACAGCGGCGGGACGCCGCTGCCACTTTACTCTACGCGATCACTTCGACCATCTTGGGTACGACGGCGCGGCGGTGGTCGAGAATTGGCCGGGTCACCGCGGACTTATCATAGCCTTCGACGTAGTGGCACGCGGCCCAGTGGCCCGCGGTTACCTCGCGAAGGACGGGCTCGTCGGCCGTGCAGTTGCGCATGACGGCAAAGGTCTCCTCGGCGGACTGCACTTGGATGGTATTCACAGGCGGGACGCCTGTGCTACTAGCCAGCTTGCGGGTGCGGTGGCACCGCGGATGGAACTTGCAGCCTACCGGGAAGCGCGGGGTTTGGCACAGTGCCGGGGATCGTATCCAGCCGATTGGCGTGCTTCCCGAGTCTCGGGATCGAGCGGAACAGCGCTTCGGTATACGGGTGCTGCGGCCGATCGAACAGGTCCTCCACCGTCGCATATTCGACGATCCGGCTGGCGTACATCACGCCAACCACATCGGCATTCTCGGCCACCACACCCAGGTCGTGCGTGATCAGCAGGATGGCCATGCCCTGCTCCTGCTGCAGCTTACGTAGCAATTCAAGAATCTGCGCCTGAATGGTGACATCCAGCGCGGTGGTTGGCTCGTCGGCGATTAGCAGGCGCGGCTTGCACGATAGCGCCATGGCGATCATCACGCGCTGGCGCATGCCGCCCGACATCTGGTGCGGATATTCGCCCAGCCGCCGGCCGGGATCGGCAATGCCCACCTCGCGCAGGCTCTGCTCGGCGATGGCCCGCGCCTGCGAATAGCTGACCTTCTGGTGAAGCAGGACCGCCTCCATGATCTGATCGCCGATGGTGAACACCGGGTTGAGCGACGTCATCGGCTCCTGAAAGATCATGGCGATTTCTTTGCCTCGCACCGAGCGCATCTCGCGCTCGGAACGCCGGGTGAGATCGCGGCCATCCAGCAGCACCTCGCCGCCCAGAATGCGCCCCGGTGGCTGCGGGATGAGGCGCAGGATCGACAGCGCGGTGACGGATTTGCCGCAGCCGCTCTCGCCCACCAGGGCCACCGTCTGGCCGGGGAAGATGGAGAAGGAGACATCGCGCACCGGCTGAATGTTCCCGCGGTCGGTGTCGAAGGCAACGGAAAGGTTGCGAAGCTCTAGTAGAGGTTGAGTCATGTTTAACCGGCTCGCTTGCGAGCCGTTCTTATCGCCAACAGTGCAGCGGCTCGCAAGCGAGCCGGTTAATCAGTTCCGCGCAGCCGCGGGTCCAAAGCGTCGCGCAAGGCATCGCCAAGCATATTCAGCGCCAGGCAGAGAATCGCAATGGCGACGGTCGCCGCGGCGGCCTGCCACCACACGCCCTTGAGCAATTCCAGCTTGGCATCGTCGATCATTCGGCCCCAGGAGGGTTTCTCGCTGATGCCGAGCCCCAGGAACGTCAAAGCCACTTCCGCCTGCACATAGCCAATGGCGCCCAGGGTGAAGTTGATGATAACAATATGGACGGTGTTCGGCAGTATGTGGCGGAACACAATGCGCACGTGCCCCAGCCCGGCGGCGCGCGCGGCCTGCACATAGTCGCGTTCGCGATGCTTGATCACCTCGCCGCGCATCAGCCGGCACAGGCCCACCCAGTCGGTGAACCCCAGCGCGATGATCACCAGCCACAGTTCGGGGATGCTCTGTCCCGGCCAGATTTCCACGCCCTTGAGCACGAATACCAGCGCCAGCACCAGCAGAATCCACGGCACCGAGCTGACGGTCGTGAACAGCCATGTGATCAGGTCGTTAACCCAGCCGCCAAAGTAGCCCGCGAGCACGCCCAGCACCACGCCGATGGCGATGGTGATTGCCGACGCGGTGACGGCGATCTCCAGCGCCACGCGAGCGCCATAGAGCACGCGCCAGATGACCGATCGGCCGAGGATGTCCGCGCCCAGCCACAGGTCAAAATTCCGCAGGCCAGGATGCTCGTAGCTGCCGCCGACGATCTGATCGACCTTGTCGTTGAGGTAGGGCGTGAAACTCAGCAGCGCCACGACGACATAGATCGCCACGATGAACAGGCATGCCACGGTCATCGGGCTGGTGAGCAGGCGCGACGCGGCGTCGCGCCAGATCGAGCGGCCGGCGCCGGAGTCGGGAGCGATGCTGTCAGTACGCACGACGGTCATCGCAGGCTCACCCGCGGGTCCACCAGCGTGTAAAGGATGTCGTTAATCAACAGCGCCACGCAATAGGTGATGCTCGTGATATAGGTGATGGCCATGACGATCGAGCGGTCCTGGTTGAAGATGGCCTGAACCATCAGCCCGCCGAGGCCGGGAATCTGGAAGATCTGCTCGAGGATCAGGGCGCCGAAAATCAGGAACGGCAACGCCGTCACCGTGTTGGTCACGACGGGGATCATCAGGTTACGCAGCACGTGCGTGAGCAGCACCCGGCCGCGCAAGGCGCCCTTGGCTCGCGCGGTGCGGACGTACTCAGCGTTGATCTCTTCGAGGGCCACCGTCCGGTAAAATCGCGCGCCGCCGCCCACGCTGACGAAGATCATCGCCAGGATGGGCAGCGCCGCGAACTGCCACATGTAGACGCCGGTCTTCCATCCGGCGACGGGGAAGATGGCGAGCTTGGCCGCCAGAATCCACTGAAAGAGCAAGTAGAGGCTGATCGTGGGGATGCTGAGCGTCAAGACCGTCAGGATCGTGATGCTGAAATCCAGGGCCTTGCCGCGAAAGGCGGCCACGTAGAGCGCGATCAGCAACTGCAGCGCGAGGGTGATGAGGAACGCGGGAAGCTGGATCGCCAGCGAGATTGGCCCTTTGAGTCCGATCAGCGTCCAGACCGATTCCTCGTAACGCATCGACTTGGGGAAGCGGAAGAGGAGCAGATCGAAGAACTGGCTGTTGGTCAGTTCGCCGACGCGCGGCCAGAATCCCACGCGATGCACCCGGCCAGAGCTGATCTTGAAAAGCTCTCCGGCTGGCGTGTCATCGGCGGCCGGTGCGGTGGTCGGCGCCGTGGTGGCAGGCGAGTCATTGACCGGTGCCGTGGCCGGCCGGGTGGTGCTGGCCTGGCCCTGCGGCGCGAGGCACTCAAGAACCGTCGAACTGATGACGTTGCTGACGCGGTACACGCCGTCGAACTGTGGAGAACTCAACCCCGATAGTCGAAGCAGGTTGTCGCTGCCCAGACCGTGGTTGGTGTCCGTGATGACCGTGAGCTTTCCATCCTGCTTGCGGATTTCCCGCACCTGCGGGCCGAGATTGATCCACCGGGGCTTGTCGATGCCCATCTTGGCGCGCAGGCGCGGAGCGTTGCTTCCGACGGGTTCTTCCCCGCATACGCCCGCGCGGGGTCCTTCGACACCAGCGCGAACAGCGCGAACGTCAGCACGACGATGCCGAGCACCGTCGGAATGGTCAGGAGGATTCGTCGGACGATATAGGCCCACATAGTGCATATCTGAGATTTGAAATTTCAAATCTCAGATCTCAAATGTCATCATTTCAAATTCAGCATCCGGCTGCGCAGGGCAAAGTCGGCCTTGATGTACTGCACGAAACCCGATCCGTAGTCCATCGTCGGGTACGGCGCGATCCATTTCCAGTACAGGCGGTAAACCATCGGGTAATACAGGTCAATCCACGGGCAATCGTCGTTCACGATGGAAACGAGTTGCTTGTAGAGCTTCAGGCGCTCTGGCGAAGGCTCCATCTTGATGGCCGTCTCGTAGATCCGGTCAAACGCGGGGTTGTTGTACGCCGTGGTGTTGACATTTCCCGGCGGCGCGAACTTGCCGTAGAAGAGCTGCAGGAATGTCTGCTCGTCGGGGTAGTCGGGCAGCCAGCCGCCCATGAAGATCTGCAGTTTCCGGTCGTCGATCAGTTCCTGGAACCGCGCCCAGGTGTTGTACTCCGCCCTGACGGACAGGCCGATCTGCCGCCATTGGTTGATGAAGAACTCCGCCATTTGACGGGTATCCGTCGTCGTGTCGCCCATCGAGAGCGTCAGCGTGGGTAGCGGCCCGCCGTTGACGCGCTCGGCTTCCTTGAGCCTGGCCCGCGCGGCCGCCAGATTGAACTGGGCGTAAGGACTGACGTCCTTGGGGTCATAGGCGTCAAACGTCGGCGGGATCGGGCCGATGGCGGGGGTGCCGCGGCCGTTGAGGTAGATGCGGATGAACTTGTCCCGGTCGATCGCCATGGCCATCGCCTGGCGCAGCGGCTTGTTGGCGCCGACCACCGCGTCGGTCATGTTGAAACCGATATAGAAAATCGACGGATCCACGGCCGTGCGCAGCCGGAAGCCGCGGTTGACCATCGCCGGGCGAAGCTCGAGCGTCGCGGGATCGACGGCGTTGTCGAAGGTCTCCTTGGGAATCCCCCCGACATCCAACTGCCCGTTCATGAGGAAATACCAGGCCGGCAGCGTCTCGCTGTAGTAGCTGTACTCGACGCGCTTGATGAACGGCATGCGCTGGTCCGTCGGCAATGTCGTGTTTCCATCGACATCGGGCCCGCCGCGATAGATCGGGTTGGCCACGAACACAATGCGCTGCTCGGGCTCATGGAGCGCCATGGCGTACGGCCCCGTGCCGACGGGACGGTTGCGGAACTCGTCGCCATAGGTCTCCACCGCATGACGGCAGACGATGGCCGAGCCGAGGTACGCCAGCAGATACTTGAACTGCGGATTGGGATCGACCAGGTTGATCTGCAGCGTGTAGTCATCCAGCGCCTTCAGCCCATCGACGGGCCGGTCGTAGTCGATCTTGCGGTCGGCCTCCTTCATCTGCTGCGTATACGCGAAGAAGTCGTTGATGCCGGCGATCTTGTCCTGGAAAAGCGTGGAGAAATTCGGACTGGCGAGGCTGAAGTCGGCCACGCGCTTGAAGCTGTAGATCACGTCGGCCGCCTTCATCTCCGGGCCGATGCCGTCGCTGTAAGCCTTCTTCCACGGATCGTAGAAGCGAATGCCTTTGCGGAGCTTAACGGTGTAGGTCTTCCCGTCGGCCGAGATCTGCGGCAGTTCGGCCGCGAGTTGCGGAATGAGTTGGTAAGGCCCCTTGACGCCATACCTATAGTTCAGGAGACATTCATAGACATTGCCGATGATCGCGCTGCCATCGACATCGTTGCAGATGGCCGGGTCCATCGACTTGAGATTCACGACGTAGGAGACGTAGAGCGTATCGGGATCGCGCTGGGGCTTGACGGTGAAGGAGAGCGCGATGCCGGCGACGATCACGGCGATGGCCGCGAGATAGGCGAAGAAGATCCATTTGGTCAGCCGCATGCAACTCCGCTTGCCGGGCGAATATTAGCCGACATGATCGAGACCCGCCAAGACATGCGCGGGCGGAAAATCCGTCACTCTTCGCGTTTGAGCGACAGCTTGGGGTCCAGCGCATTGCGCATGGCCTCGCCGATGAGGTTATAGGCGAAGAGGGTGAGGAAAATCGCCAGTCCGGGAAAGACGGCCAGCCACCAGCGAAAGCCCGCGGCCGTGACGGCCTGGCTGAGCAGTTGGCCCCAGCTTGGGTCATCGCGCATGCCCAGCCCAAGGAAACTGATGCTGCTCTCGGCCAGGATCGCGCCGGCCACTCCGAAGCTCGCCGTCACCAGCAGGGGCGTCACCGCGTTGGGCAGAATGTGCTTGAACAGCACCGACCGGATCGGCAGGCCCGCCGCGACCGCCGCGTGAACGAAATCCTGCTGCCGCAGCTTGAGGAACTCGGCGCGGGCGAAGCGGGCATAACTCACCCAACTCGTCAGGCCGATGATCACCATGAACAGATACAGCAGCCCCGTTTCATTGCGCACCAGCGGCTTGAGAAACGCCACGCAGGCCAGCAGAAGGTAGATCGACGGTATGGCGGAGAATATCTCCACGAGCCGCATGCCGATGAGGTCCACCCATCTTGCGAAGTAGCCCATCAGTCCGCCGATGATCGTGCCCACCACCAGCGCGATGCCGGTCGAGATGAAACCGATGGACATGGCCAGCCGCGACGCATGGATCATCCGGCTGAGAATGTCACTGCCGCTGCCCGTGGTGCCGAAGGGGTGCTGCGGTGAGGGTCTGCGCGGATGGGGGTGGGCGAGGTCGAACTCGTCATGCAGGTAATCGCTGGGCGAATAGGGCAACGGCGTGCGGATCACGCGCTGGAGCCGTCCCTGGGCCTGCAGTTCTCGATACTCGCCATAGTCGTCCTTGCCCGGCGGATGGACGAGCAGCAGTGTCAGCGGCATGCAAAGAAGCAACGCGCCGACCCATGTCAGCAGGCGCATCCGGAAGCTCATCCATGGCGCAGCGCACAGCAGCAGGAGCCCGACGACGCCCGTCACCACCAGCACCACGTCACTGGGCGTGAGGTGCGTCAGCAGCGGGCTGGACCATCGCCCGTCGATCTTTGCCGCGATGGGATAGCTGTTGGCCAGGAGCGGCGCGAAGAGCGCGGAGAACAAGACGATGCAGATCCAGACCAGCGCGATGCTGCGCCGGTTCGGCCGAAAGTGTCGTAGAGCGCCCGGGCCAGCCACGGGCGCGGTAGCTTCGCGGCTGTTGCCTGGGAGGGCGAAGATGGAAGGCTCAGGACTGCCACGCCAGATCGAAAATCGAAAATCAGCAAGCGAAAATCCGGTCACTCATAGCTCACTCTCGGGTCGGCCACGGCATAAAGAATGTCGGCGATCAGCAGGCTCATCAGGCTTATGACGCTGACGACCAAGGTCATCGCCAGCACGATGTCCCGTTCCTTCTGGAAGATGGCCTCGACCATCATCCGGCCCATGCCGTTGATGCCGAAGATGTACTCGACGATCAGCGAGCCGCCGAGCATGGCCGGCAGGATGCTCGCGGCGATGGTGATCAGCGGAAGCAGGCTGTTGCGCAGCACGTGGACAAACAGCACTCGCCGCTCATCGACGCCTTTGGACCGGGCCGTGCGCACGAAATCCGAGGCGAGGTTGTCCAGCACGCTGGCGCGCATGATCTTGGTCAGGAAGGCGAAACCGCCGTAAGTCATGCAGATCACCGGCGCGGCCAGGTGCCAGAGGAAATCCAGCAGCCAGCCGCGCTGGAAGCCGCCCGTCCAATGAGGGAGAAACGCGAAGCTCGCCGCGCGAGTGTCGTGCAGGCCGCTTTCCGGAAACATGGCGACGACGTCGCGGTTGGCCAGAAATCCGATCAGAAGCACGCCCACCAGCATGGTCGGTATCGACCAGAGCGCCATGAAGATGACCCCCGAGCCAGTGTCGAAGAGCTTTCCACGGTGCCGTGCGGCGTATACGCCGACGATGATCGAGACGGCGTAGATGATCGGGATGCTGATCAAGTTCAACAGGAGCGTGATGGGCAGGCACCGCAGCACGACATCCAGCACGGGCTCGCTCCTGAGAAAGCTGTGCCCCAGGTCGGGCTTCTTCAACAGGCGAAAGTGCGAATCCCCCTTCGCATTGGTTTCGAACCCGATGGGCGAGACGCCGTTGAGCCATCGCAGATACTGACGGACCGGCGGGTCCTTCAATCCATATCGCCGGTTGTAGTAGTCCTCCATGGCTTTGCGTTCTTCCGGCCGCATTCCGCCTTCGGAATCGACCAGCGACCCCATGACCCCGCCCGGCGAAAGCGCCATCACGAAGAAGACGAGAATGGTGATGCCCAGCAGCGTGGGGATCATCAGCAGGAGTCTTCTTATGATGTAATTCAGCATCTCCAGTTCACTATCTACTATCCACTATCTGCTATCTGCTACGTCTACTTCCACTTCTGCTCCTCCAACGGCACGTACCATTCGCTGCGGCCATTCAGCCCCAGCCGCTTGGTCAGGAATACGTTGTGGATCCGCTTGTCGATGAACGCCAGCGCCCGCGGGAAGAAGAGGAACGTATACGGCTGGTCTTCGTGCAGGATCTCGTGGCAGCGGTGCCACAGCGGCATCCGCTCATCTTCCTTGACCGTCCTCCGGGCCTTGTTGATCAGCGCATCCAGCTCCGGGTTCTTGTACGAGATGAAGTTGTCGCCGCCGGCCACCATCTGGTCCGAGTGGAACGCCTGGTAGATGTCGATCTCGATGTCGGCTGTCCACATCAGGGTGATGGCCTCAAAATTCTTGTTGCGCAGGCGCTCGGTGAACATGCTCCATTCCAGCGGGTCCGGCCGGCAGACGATGCCCGCGCGGGCAAGGCTGTCTTTGATGAACAGCGCCTGGTTGTCAAAGCTGGCTGTGCCCGATGGATAAGTGATCGCGAAGTCAAATCGCTTGCCGTCGCGGTCCAGCAGCACCTCGTCGCTTCCCGGCTTGAAGCCGGCCTCGGCCAGGAGCGCCTTGGCCCGTCCCACATCCGCCGGCCAGGGCCTCACGTTGGGATTGCACTGCTTGCCGTTGGGGTTGAACGGGCCGGTGGCCTCGATGGCATAGCCGAGGTAGTTCTCCTGAATCAGCCGTTGGCGGTCGATGAGCATCGTCATCGCCTGGCGCACGCGCTTGTCGGCGAAGAACGTCGGCTGGCCGTTTTTCCGCTGGTTCCAGGCGATGTAGCGATACCCGCCGCGCGGCGAGAGAAACTCGAATCGCTGCGTGCGCCGCGACAGCGCCTGGTCCTTGATCATCTCCACGTACTGCTCGGGCAGCGCGCCGAACGTGTCGATCTTTCCATTACGAAACGCCGTGATCCGCGCCACCTCATTGGTGTACTCGACGAACTGGATGCGCTCGAATGCCGGCGGCGTGCCCCAGTAACGGCTGTTGCGAGCCAGTTCAATCAGCATTCCAGGCTTCCACTGCTGTCCGCCCGCGCTGAGCACATACGGGCCGCTGCCCACGAGCAGCCCCGTGGATGCGTTGAAGGTCTCGGGATCGATCTTGCTGTAGTAGTGCCGCGGCATGATGGGCATTTCGCCTGCCAGCGCAAATGCCTCGAAATAGGGCTCCTTGAAGATGAAGGTGACTTCGTGCGCGTCCTTCTTCTCGACGCGGTCGATCATCTTGAAATAGGCCCGGAACCGCGGCGTGGCGATCTTCTCGTTCATGATGAAGTTGAACGTGAAGACCACATCGTCGGCTGTCAACGGCTCGCCATCGGAGAACGTCACATCCTCGCGAATCTGGAATGTGATCCGCATGCCGTTGTCGCTGATCTGCCAGCCCTTGGCCAGCCGGCCGCGATATTCCAACGTATCCGGGTCGCGAAGAGCCAGTTTCTCCAGCACATATTCCTGGATATTACTGGCCGTGGCGTCGCGCGAAATCAGGGGCGTGAGCTTGGCGACCTTCGACACGCCCTCTACCAGCCAGTCGCCTTCGGCGAAGTCTTCCTTGGCCCGCGCTGCTTTCATGCGAACGAAGGGGTCGTTCGGGTCGAGCGTCCTCGCCAGTGCCGGCCGTGTCTGCGATCCCATCGCGCGCGTTGTCGGGCCAACCGCCACCGTCCGCTCGCCCAGTTCCGCGATCTGGTTTGTGATGCTATTGCGAACCTTGTTCAGCTCGCCGCGCAGGCGGTTCAGGTCGCCGGCCTGGTCTTTGAGCGATGTCTTGATCTCCTGCACGTCGCCCCACTGCCGGTCGTACTGGACCATCGCCAGCGCCACCAGCACGATCAGCACGCCCACCAGCAGGAAGAGGAAAAAGTCCTTGACCCCGAAACGGTGTTCCATACGGCGATTCTGTTTACAGCAGAATCGCTCGGCGCACAAGCAGAAGAGGTCAGTGAAGTAGCTCGAGAGAAACCGCGCGATCCCCCGAAATGCCCGCAAGCCTGCCCAATCAGACCTCCACCATGGCCGTGAACGCGGGGTGCGTTGAACGCTGCTCCGGCGGAACAGGGGTCTAACTCACGTTTCCGGCACTTTAGGCTGCCTGATCAGCCCAGAAGTCGGACCATAGCCCGCTGTAGTCCAGGCATCGTAGCGCCGCCATCGCTTCGGCATGCCTCGGGGTCCAGCGGGCGCTGTTGAGTTTCAGGCGGTTGCTGACGATCGTCTTGTTGGCGCCTTCGATCAGCCCCGAGCCGATCGGGCGGCCATCGGCCAGACGCTGGCGATACCAGAGGCTATCCAGGTTCGGCTCCAGATAGCCCAGCAGCGAGTCGATGGCTTTGACCTTCTCCTCCGCCGTATGCAGGGCTCTGAGATCCCTGAGGCTTTTGACGTATTGCACCGGCCCCAGCTCGATCAAGCTTTGCAGTTGGGCCTGCAACCAGGGCCGGGCCTGCGGGCTCTTCTCTCCGAACAACGCTTTGCCGCAGCCGTGGATGTGCTGGCTCACGTGGAACACGTCCAGCACCCACTGGGCTTTCTTCCAGCAATGCCCGGCCTGATCCCAGATCCACTTCGCTCCGTCGGCCAGCACGCTCAAGTTTTCATCGTCGATCACCCCCAGCTTGCGGCTCATGCGTTTCCACGCCTGGCCCTGCTGCTCGCACGCCGCCATCGACGCCCAGGCGATCCGCACGCTCGGCTCGGGCAGCACCCGATCCTTCCATTGCTCGGGCGTCGCCGGCAAGCCGGCCTCCCGCTTGCCCACCACGTTCAGCCGAAGATCACGCCATCCTTCGGTGGTGTTGACGGTCACCCCGTCGGTGTAGAACTCCTGATCGCCACAGGCCTGCTGGAACAACTCGGCCGGGCAATCGGACTGGGCGATCCACCGCTGCGCCGCTTGGCCCTCCTCCTCGCTGACCCGCCGGATGGTGTCGTTGCTGACCTTCAGCAAGCACAGCTCTTCCAGACGCTCGGCGGCGGTGTCAAACGACCAACTCATTCCCGCCAACGCCAGCATCCGCCGGGCCGCCGGCGTCGCCATCCCGCTGCCGACCAAACCCGACCACTGATCGAACGGCAGGACATTCTCGTGGCACTTGCCGCAGGCGTAGTACCGCCGGCTCACCTCGAACTCGCCCACCACGGTCAGCAGCGTCTTCTTCGACAGGCCCTTAAAGTAGGCCTTGGCCCCACAGGAACACGGCCGGCTGTTTACCCCTTTTTTTGCGCCTCATCGTGGGCGCTGACCAGCAGGCTGAGCGTTTTCCGCATTTGCTCGAACCCTTTCTCTCGCACGGCCTGCTCCAGCACCGCCATCCCCCGGCCATGCGGAGCATTCCGCATCACCTGTTTCAGTTCGCGATAGTTCAGCAAGGCCTGTTCGGCCACCAGACGTTCCTCGTCGTTCTCAAATCGCATGCAATCCTCCGTGAAATTACCCCCATCACCCTCTCTTGTACCAAAAGTGCCAGAAATGCGCGCTAGACCCGCGGAACAGTCTCCAGATACAGCGCAATCGCCTCCTTGACGTTGGCCATCGCCTCCTCCACCGTCTTCCCCTGGCTCATACACCCAGGCAGCTCGGGCACATCTGCGACATAGCCCGCGTATTCGTCATCGTAGATCAGGTTCACCAGCAAACGCATGAGACGCTCCTTGAACTGGATTATAGCAGATCACGGGTCCACATTGCTTGCTCGTCCTTTCCGCAACTTCCCGCCTTGAATTCGCCTGCCTTCGTTGGATCAGTGAGCCCGTCCGGCCGAATCGGCTTTCGGGCCTCGCGTATCGCACGCGCCACGCCTGTGAGATTCCGCGGGCGCCGCCGGACGATTGCCTATGTGCGATATGTGCGATCTCCGATTGACAGGAAGCGTCAGGTTTCGCTTGACAAACGCCTGCGGGCGAGGCACCGTGGCTATTATCTACCGTCTCGGGTGACGCGCTGATGTGACCACTACCGACCACCGACTATCCTTCAACCTCCCTTAATTTCCTCTTCATCAACTCTGTCCGCCGACTCGCCCACTTGTCCAGCCACCGCGCCAATTCCTCCCGGCCGCCGTCTTCCAGCAGGTGCTCCAACTCCCTCAGTTGATCTCTCAGTCGTGACAAAGAGCCCCTCAGGTTGTCCCGGTTATCCAGCAGAATGTCCCGCCAGAGGTTGCCATCCCCGCTGGCGATGCGGGTGGTGTCCAGGAATCCCTTCCCGGCCAGGTCCAGACCCGCTTCCTGCTGCATGGCGATCAGGCAGACCGCCAATGCGTGCGGCAGATGGCTGATGTCGGCCAGCAGTCGATCGTGATCGTGCGGCGAGAGCCGGGCGATCCTCATTCCGATCGACTTCCAGAACCGCTCTACCTTCGTAACAGCGTGGGCATCCGTCCGCGCCGTCGGCGTCAGGATGCATAGGGCGTTCTGAAACAGGTCCGTTTTGGCAAACTCCACCCCGCGCTTTTCGCTGCCGGCCATCGGATGGCTTCCGACGAAATGCACGTTTGATGGCAGCAGATCCTCGGCCATCCTCACCACCGACCGTTTGGTGCTTCCGACATCTGTAACGACGCTGCCCGGTGCCAAGCCATCGGCCATGTCGCGAAGGAGTTCCGCGAACATTCCCACTGGCGTGCAGAGAATGACAAGATCGCTGCCAGCCACCGCCTCGCGAAGATTCGTCTGTCCTTCGTCGATGGCCCCGAATTCCACCGCCTTCTTCAAAGTCGAAGCCCGATGTCCATAACCTGTTATTTTACAATCGCTTGAGATGGACTTGACCGCCAACCCTATCGAGCCGCCCAAGAGCCCCACGCCCAGAATGGTGATTCGTTGCGCGTGCATCGCCCGATAAGGTAATGCGATGAACCCGCCGCGTCCAGTGCTGCCATTTTGGCGGCCATCGAATGTCGGCAAGGCTTCTTGGACTTGCATGCAGGCTCGCCCCTGGCTAGCCTATATGGCTTAGCTTGGACGGTTAGCTTTATGACGGAAACTGTAGCGACCCTGGAAACATCGCAGCTCCCCGGCCAAGATGGCCCACCGCCCCTCCGGCACCTGCTGGAGTTTGAGAAACCCCTGGCCAAGCTCGAACAGCAGATTCAGGAACTGGAGTCGCTCCAGGCCCAGAAGCAGCTCGACTACACCCGTGAACTCCGTCAACTCCGCAACAACTACACCGCCCTTCTCCGCAAAACCTATGAGAATCTCTCCGCCTGGGAGATTGTCCAGGTGGCGCGGCATCCGCAGCGGCCGCTCTTCAAAGACTACGTCCAGATGATTTGCCGCGAATTCCGCGAGATCCACGGCGACCGGCGCTTCGGCGACGACCAGGCGATTCGCTGTGGCCTGGCACGCCTTGGCGGCCACAAGGTCATGCTCATCGGGCATCAGAAGGGAAGGGATACCCGTGAGCGGCTGGCCTGTTGCTTTGGCCTGGCCCACCCCGAAGGCTATCGCAAGGCCCTGCGGGCGATGAAATTGGCCGAGAAATTCGGCCTGCCGGTCGTCACCTGGATCGATACCCCGGCGCCTACCCCGGCATCGGCGCCGAGGAGCGCGGCCAGGCCGAATCCATCGCCCGGAACCTCATGGAGATGTCGCGGCTGCGCACTCCGATCGTCTCCGTCGTCTGCGGCGAAGGCGGCTCGGGCGGGGCGCTGGGCATCGGCGTGGCCGACCGCGTCGCCATGATGGAATTCGGCTGGTACTCGGTGATCTCGCCCGAGGCCTGCTCGGCCATCCTTTTCAAGGGCACCGAAGGCTCCGCCCAGCTTGCCGACGCCCTGAAGCTCACCAGCAAGCATCTTCTGAAGCTGGGCATCATCGATGCGGTGGTCCCCGAACCTCTCGGCGGGGCCCACCGCGACCCACGTACCGCCGCCCACAACCTCGAGCAGTACATCGCCAAGGCCCTGCGCGACCTGAAACGATGCAAGATCGAGAACATCCTCGAGCGGCGCTACGACAAGTTCCGCAACATGGGCATCGTCGAGGAGCAGACCCGGCGCACCGCCAAGGCGGCCGGGTAAGGCGAATCACGGGCCTGGTGCTCTGGCAACGGGAGGATGGGCGGCGAGTCTTCGCCCAGCGCCTCAACGAAGTCTGCCCACCACCACTGCACCGGCGCCGTGATTCGTCGAGACGGCCAGCGTGCATGGCTTGCTTAAGGTCATTACTTCAGCGTATTGGCCTGCAGCCACATCAATCGTCCCCCCGGGAGCGACCGCGTTATACCCATCTCCGATGTGCTTCCACGGTTTGTCCATCGTGCCATCGGACGCCGATCCAGCGCCAGCCCACACGTACTCCTTGAGCCGGAATGGCAGTGTTCTGGAGGCGCCGCGCGCACCCAATCATTGAGCGCCGCGGTGTAGTGGTACGAGGGATCCGCCTTGAGCCACCGCGCTAAGGACGGTAATATCCTGAAGGTTCCAATCCGGGCGATTTCCATGCCCGTCATTGAAGACGGTGATGGACTTGAGAGCACCAAGGTCCTTGCTGGGCAGCGTGACGTAGTTCGTGCAGCCCGCTTCCATCCGGCCCGTCAACGCGGTATTCACGGCGATCACCGCCGACCCCTGGGCGCCCGCAAGCGTGAAGGTCAACGTCGCATCCGTGCCGGCCCCGCCGACGCCCGTGGTTGTCCGAATCTGCAGCCCATAGGCCTCGTTGAGCGGCTTGAAAATGTCATCCTTGCGCGTGGCCAGAAACACGTCCGTCCGGCCGCGCACGACCCCGGCGAGCGTGGGCACGTCATCGGTGATGATCCCATCCGCCCCGGCGTCAATGAAGAGCCGCATTGAGTCCGCTTTTTCGATCGTGTAGACATAGGTCACCGCGACAGGAAAGCCGCGGGTCGCGCGGCACCAGGCAGCGCCATCGATGGCCGTGGGCAGGTGCGGTCCCGGCCCGAGGGTCCCATCGCCAAAGCAGATGTTCCCGCGATATCCCCGGCCCAAAAAGTAGTTGGCGATGGCCCCGGCATCATCTTCCTCGTCGATCTGAACGCCTTCTCGAGGCCCCAACTGGAGCTTTGCCCCCGGGCCGAGCAGGCCGTCGAAGACCGCGCCATCCTGTCGGGTGGCGACGCTGATGATGACGCACACGTCGATGCCGCCGGTGTTGAGATGCCGCCGGATGGCCTGCACCATTTCCACACCGTGTGCCGGTGTCGCCGCTTCAGGCTTGACGTCGAAAACAACCAGCGCGAGTTCATGTTGGGTTGCGAGCTGGCGCAGACCGTCCAGGTAATCGGCGAAACGGATCCTTCCGTGTTCGTGCGCCCCGTGAGCGATCACGAGTTCCCCGGTGTCGCCCACCTGAACGTCCGGCTCCAGCGCGTTGGCGCCCGAGCTGAGGGCGGCCCGTGCGTCGGCCAGGGTGTTGGGATTGTGGCCGAATATATAGAACGGTCGGCGTGAGGCGCCGTTGAGGGGGTTGCCATCGGCGAAAGTCGAGGCGGCGCCGGCGAGCGTGGAAAGCAGCGCGACGGCGATGATGTGTGGGGTGGGGTGGCGCATCGGGGTTCACTGAGGACAGTGGAGCTATCTGGCACTGACGGCTGCTCCGCCTGGGAAGGAGACGAGGGTCATGGGTTTATTTAGCGTGATCGTCTCCCTGGTGGCGCCGGGCACGATCCTGATGGTCCCGCCGGGCGCCACTTTCCGTTGAGCGGCGGCGAGAGCCTTAAAGGGGCGATAGAAGTCGCCGTCAGAGCCGGGGGCGGGGGATTGGAAGTCGACCCAGACGTCCTCGTGAAGGGCGTGGCGAGGGTCGTAGTTCGCCGAGGTCACTTTACCCGATTCCCATGTCTTGGACGGATGGTACATGTCGGTCATGTCGAGGATGACGCGCTGACCGACAGCGGGATTGGTGATGGTGATCTTTCCCGAGCCATCGCTGTTCAGGACGTCGCCACTGAGAAATGCGCTCTGAGGTTTGCGTCCGTTGACGGAAACGATGTCGGTTGCGGGTGAGACGATGAATTGGATCGTTCGTCCCGACTGGGTGGTGTAGTTGTTCATCGCGAGCAATTCAAAGCGGGTGTTCCCGTACTTACGCGTGACGCCTTGCACGAACAGGTCAAAGGTCAATCCATTGTTGTGATCCCATGTGTCGTAAGCCTCGAGAAAGCCCCAGCGGTTGGGTTTGTAGATGGCCAGATAGTAACCGGGCCTGTTTTCGCCGCGGTGGCCCCGGTCGATGAAGATCCATGGTCCGGCCTTGCGGGTCGTGGGGTCATTGAGCAGTTTGGGTGGGATGTAGACGATTGCGCCACACGCGAAGTCAGGGGCGACACCCATGTGATAGGGGACGTTGTCGTTGTTCGTAGCCAGGTCGGTGTAACACCCGAACTGGATCATGTTTTCGAGCGAGAGGTCATCAGCAGTGGGGGCCCCGAAGCCGGTGGGCATGAAAGTCGTGGGCATGGCGCCGCCGAGGTCGGACGTCACGCCGCTATATACGGGCCCGACGTGACCGAGGTAGCAGTGCTTGGTGGGGTGTCCGCCCGCCGTGATCAGGTAACTGGGAGAGCCCGCGTAGAGTTCGCTTACGGTTTCGACGTCGCCTTTGTCCCGGAGGGTATGGGTGTGACGAAACCGCTGATAGAAGTGCCGGTGGGAAGGCTCGACGAAGAGGTCGAGAATTGCACTCGGAACACGGTAGTCATGGGTCCCGGCGACGACCATTCCGAAGCCAAAGCTTGCTGGCCCGGGGCTGCCGGGCGCGGCCGAGCCGAGGAGGGTTGTGTTTCCCGCGAGTTGCGCGAACCAGGTGCCCTGAGGGTCGGGTTCAAAGGTCTGGTTGGGGAGGTTGCCGTAATCGCTCTTGGCAAGGAGTAAAGGGGAGCGGAGGAAGAGCCAGTGTCCGAAGCCTGGGATCGGCGGTCCCCAGTGCAGGGTCTCGTTGCGTCGGCGGAACGGGGTTGCGCGACGGAGGTTGTTGCTGGAGACGGCGACCTTGGCCGAGAGGTAATCGAGGACCATTTCGGCGGCGAGCCTGACGTCGGCGTCGTAAGCGTAGCTGGCGAGGTTCTCGAGGGCCATCATGATCTGGTCCTGATAGTCGCGTGCGTTGTACTCATCGAAGTCGTGCATCAGGCGGCTGCGGAGCTGGTCGAGGAGCCAGACGGCGGTCGGCTGGGGGTCATTGCCTCTTCCGTTGCGTCGATTGTCGTAAATCGGATTGTGAGTTCGTTGATACAGGACCTGATTGGTGAGGTAGCGCGCGGTTTCGATCATGAAAAGGTGATTTTCGGTTTCCGGAATGGTTGCGACCTTGCTGCAGTTCTCGCACTCCGACTCGTGATCTCCGAGCGGCCCGCGCACTGTCATCAAGGTATTGATGATGTATTCCTTGACGCCGGCGTCCATGATGACGTCGTGATACTGATACAGAAGGGCGACGTAGAGATTGAGGACCATGTCGTAATCACCGTTGTCGACGGACCCGATGTTGCCGGGGCGCTGCGCTTTGATGAGTTGGTTGGCGGCGGCGCGAAAGTCCGGGCTGGGGAGCGGGTCATTCTTGAAGTAGTCGGCGTACGCGTACATGCCCAGAAGCACGACGCCCAGGTCCAGGCCGGTTCGGTCTTGAGGGGCTGGGTCCACGGCGACCGCGTAAACGGCGAGGGCGGCTCGCCGGTCGAACCGGGCGACGGAGTCGGCGACCGAGGACGCTGGCGCGCCCAGGAGGATGGGCGCTGGGTGACCGCGGATGGAGCGGGGCGGGGGCTTGGGGATGGTCTGGGGGGCGGGTTTGCGATCAAAGTAGAGCGGGTCTTGTCCGCGGGTTGCCGGCGCCATCCAGGCGCACAGGGTTAAGAGGAGAGTGATGAGACCAAGCGGATGGCGCCGACACGATCGTGCGTCGCACGAGAGTTGGCGTCGCCGATTACTCAGGGCGGGCGTCATGACAGACTCCGATGAGACGGCGCGACTATTGAAGCGTCACAAGCACGAGCACCAACCCCTTGCCCTCATCCAGCTTGCTCATCGCCTTGCCAAGCACAGCGCCCTGGGCCCGGGCGTGATCGACCACTTTCATGGCATGGCCGGGCGTGGATGAGGTTGTCAGGAGGTCGCCGGGCATGATCGGGCCCTTTGACGCATCCGCAAGTACGTAGACACGCCCGGTCAACGCCACGTTCTGGTCCCCCTCAACGTCGCCCTCCTGGCGTAGCGAGATGCCGGGGTTGATCCCGTTGGCGCCGCTGACGACTCCCGCCACCCGCCGGTCGTATTCGCGGTCGCTCAGCGTCAACTGGCCCGCGTTCTGGTCATCGATCACCACCACGGACCCCTTGGGAATCTGCCCGGAAGACATCGCGAACGGCTCCGCCAGGTCAGCGCCACCGGTGATTTTCAGCACCGGCACTTCCAACATGCCGTTGTTTCCCAGGCGCATCAGGACTTTGCCGCCGCTGCCTGGATTGCGGAACTCATCGCTGTGCGAGCCGCCTCGATACCAGAAGAACTCATTGGCGCTGCGGAAATATGCGGCGGCGCTCTGGACGCCGATTCCGTATTCGACGCCAAACAAGTTGATCATCTGCCGCGTTTTGGAGCCAAACGTTTCATCACCGGCGACCGCTGAATCTCCCGTAATGGACACATTGCCCTGGAATACGCCGGCGTGGGCGGTGCCGGAGGCATAGAGACCGGTGCTTCTGCTTCCGGTGGCTTTGCCGACCAGGCCGGTCCCGCCGACAGCGGTGCTTTCGCCCCACACGCCGGCGCTATTGGGCCCGCCCACCGAGACGAAGCCGTAAACGCCCTTGCCGCCCGGGCTGCTGCTCTCGCCAAAAACGCCGCCGAACCCGAAATCCCGCGGCTCCACCGCTTTCGGGATGTAAAGGTGACCGGCGGCCCCCGGCGCCCCCGGTGCCCCCGGTGTCAGCGTCCTGTCCTTCGGAATGTGCAGTGGCTGCGGCGGCGGCGTGGGGGCCTCGATCCCCTTCACGCCGAAACTGTTGCGACCGGCCTCAGCCGTCCCGATGACCGGGGGCGGCACCTGCCCTTGGGCCCTCAGCCCGCACGTGGCCAACACGATCATCAAACAACCGAAGGCTCGCACTTTCATGAATGTCACCCGGCTAAGAGTAAAAGGTACGAATATCTGTCGCGGCGAGCGACAGTCATTCCGCCAGACACGCACTGGGCTCTTGTTCCACGATGGTGAAGGCCTGCGTGCAAGAACCAAGCCAAACGAGAAATCTTGCTCAAGCCACTGCTGATTTTCGCCGGCCTTTGGAGTGCGGGAACTCGTTCCCGCTTTGTCTTGCGATGCCCGCGCGACAACCGGAGGCCCGCACAGCCATCGAGAGCAAAAAGATGAGGCACTGGCGGCACAAGAGCGGTGCTACAATTGCTCGCATGGCTCATCCCCCGCGGTCCAGCTTACGCCGTTTTCTCGAATACCGCCGCAACCTGCGCCAGCGCGCCGGCGCGGCGACCTCAGGCACGAATACGGCACCATGGATGGCCGGACCAAGAGCAACAAACGCTCCCGTGCGTTCTGGCCGCTCTTTGGCTCGTTCCTCTCGCTGCTGCGCGGGCATCGCGGCACACTGGCGACGGCGCTGCTGACCGTTTCGATCTCGACGATTCTGGGCCTGCTGCCGCTCTATGGCACCAAGCTCGTGGTGGACAATGTCCTGGACAGCAAGCCCCTCCCGCGCCAGGTTGCTCGCCTGCACCTGCCGGCCGAGCCAAGAAGCCTCCTGGCTATCGTCGGCCTGGCGATGATCTCGCTGACGATCCTGTCCATCGCCTTCTCCGTCTGGGGCCGCTGGCAGACGACTCGGATCAACAAGCGTGTCCAGAATGCCTATCGCCGCCGCGTGTTCGACCACGCCGTCCGCCTGCCGCTGCATCGCGTGTACGACCTGAAATCCGGCGGCGTGGCGTCGATCCTCCGCGAGGATGCCGGCGGCGTCGGCGATCTGGTCTTTTCGATGGTCTACAACCCCTGGCGGGCGATCATCCAGCTTCTCGGGTCGCTGTTCATGTTGGCGTTCGTCAACTGGAAACTGCTGGTGGGCGCGGTGTTGCTTTTGCCGACGGTCTGGATCACACACAGGACGTGGATTGGCCGGATTCGGCCATTGTTTAGAGATATCCGCGCTTCGCGGCAGGCGATCGAATGCCCATGCGACCGAGTCATTTGGCGGGATGCGCGTCATGCGCGCCTTCGGGCGGCAGCAGGCCGAATCGGCCGCGTTTACGACCAATAATCATCTGATGGCGCGGCAGGAATTGCACGTCTGGTGGTGGATGCGCGGCGTGGACATCGCGTGGTCCATACTCATCCCGCTCGCCTCGGCGTTGCTGCTGTGGTTTGGCGGGTCCAAGGTGCTGCATGACCAGGCGATGGTCCGCCAGGGACTGCTGGCGCCGCACAGCGCCTTCACCACGGGCGATCTGGTGATGTTCCTGGCCTATCTGACAGCGCTCCTGGGGCCGATAGCCACGCTGGCCGAATCGGCGACGAGCTTGCAGAACCAGCTTGCCGGTCTCGACCGAACGCTGGATCTGCTGGATGAGCCGCCGGAATTCCCGCAGACGCCGGCCATGATCATGCTCGATCGATCGCAGGTGCGCGGGGATATTGCGATCGAGAATGTCTCGTTCGCATATCCAAAATCTCAGATCTCAAATCTCAGATCTCAAATCTCGGATTCTCAAATCTCGGATTCTCAATCGAAAATCGAAAATCAAAAATCGAAAATCCCCTCTCTCGTCCTCCACGACATCAGCCTCGATGTCGCCGCCGGGCAGACGATCGCACTGGTCGGCCCTTCCGGAGCTGGCAAGACGACGCTCTGCAACCTCGTCGCCCGGTTCTATGATCCCACGAGCGGATCGATCCTGCTGGATGGGACGGACCTGCGCGACATCGACGTGCGCAGCTACCGCCGGCTGCTCGGGATCGTCGAGCAGGACACCTTTCTCTTCGACGGGACCATCGCCCAGAACATCGCCTATGGCCGGCGCGATGCCACGGCCGAGCAGATCATCGACGCCGCACGGCGGGCCAGCGCCGATGAGTTCATCTCGCAGCTTGATGGCGGCTACGAAACGCTGATTGGCGAACGCGGGGTGAAGCTCTCGGGCGGCCAGCGCCAGCGCTCACCATTGCCCGCGCCATCCTCGCCGACCCGCGCATCCTGATCCTCGACGAAGCCACCAGCAATCTCGACACCGAATCGGAGCGGCTGATCCAACTGAGCCTGCACGGCCTTATGGCCGGCCGGACGTGCTTCGTCATTGCACATCGCCTGTTGACGATCCGCAGCGCCGACCGCATCGTCGTGATCGAACACGGGCGCATCGTCGAGCAAGGCACGCACGACGAACTGATGTCCCGCTCCGGGCGGTATCGGTACATGGTGGACCTGCAGACGCACCCGGAGGAGGTAAAAACACGGACACTCGAATGCCGAATGCCTAATGACAGAATGTTCTAATCAATTTCAAATCCCGAATGCCTAATGCCGCAGCTCGTTTCGCTGATTCGGTATTCGTCATTCGTGCTTCTTTAGACATTTGTCATTCGGCCTTGGACATTCACCCCGGGGGCTTGCGGGCGCGGGGGTTCGGCCGGACAATACGCCGCAAACTGAAGGAGGCTTCATGCGTACCGGCGTGATTGCGTTGGCGATCGTGGCAATGGCGAGCGTGGCTTGGGCGGCGGAGCAAGGCCCCGCGACAAAGCCTGCCGATTTTCTCGTGGGGGAGATGCGCGTGCAGACCATGCCGGTCGTGACCTACCTCTATGGAAGCAAGCAGACGACATTCGCCAAAATCAGGGAGGCCATCGGCGAGCTGACGGGCGGCCTGGAAAAGGCAATTCAGGATGGGAAATTCAAGTACATCGGCCCGCCCATCTTCACGTACACCGGCGTGCAGCAGGACATGTCCGCGCCGTTCACTCTGGAGGTGGGCTTCCCCGTGGCCGAGGGAACGCAGGCGTTCGGCGAGTACAAGGTGAAGAACCTGCCGGCGCTGAAGTGCGCCACGGCGCTTTTCAGCGGCGGCATCACGAACGTTGGCAAAGCATGGGAGAAGCTTTTCCCGGCGGTCTTCGGCGCGGGATTGCAGCCAACAATGGACGTGCGCGAGATGTATCTGTACTGGGAAGGCGAGAACTCGCCGAACAACGTGGTGCATTTGGAACTGGGCGTGAAATAAGGAAGTACCGAGTACCGAGTACCGAGTACCCAGTACCGAGTGAGTTCCGAGTTGCACTCGGTACTCGGTACTCGGTACTGGCAACTGAAAGGAGCATCCATGACATCGAGTGAGTTTCTGATCAAGTCAATCGTGGCGGCGGGCGCGCTGGCCGTGTCGCTGGCGCTGGCGGCGCCGGCCTCGGCACAGGCGAAGAAGAAGGTACTGTTCCTCACCAAATCGTCGGGTTTCGAGCACTCGGTGGTGAAGCGGAACAACGGCGCGCTTGCGCACGTGGAGAAGATCGTCATCGAGCTGGGCGCCAAGAACGGCTTTGAGGTCACCTGCTCGAAGGATGCCAGCCTGCTGAACGACCCGGAGACCTACAAGAAATACGACCTGCTGATGTTCTACACGACCGGCGATCTCACCAAGGACAGCAAGGATGCCCCCGATGCCAAGGGCATGACCAAGGAAGGCTATGCGCTGATGCTCAAGGCCATCGAGGATGGCAAAGGCGCCATAGGCATCCACGCGGCGTGCGACACGTTCGCCAGCCGGAACAAGAATGCGCGGGTGCGCCCGGCCGAGCCCAAGGACGACATCAGCCCCTATGTCTGCATGATGGGCGCGGATTTCGCCGGGCATGGCTCGCAGCAGAAGGCATTGATCAAGGTGGCCGAGCCCAAGTTCCCCGGCCTGGAAGACCTGAAGGATTTTGAGATGACGGAAGAGTGGTATTCGCTGAACAACCTGGCGCCGGATATGGATGTGCTCCTGGTGCAGGACACCGAAAGCATGAAGATTGACCCCAAAACCGGCAAGCGCGAAGGCCCGTATCAGCGGCCGGCGTTCCCGGAGACCTGGGCGCGGATGAACGGCAAGGGCCGGGTGTTTTACACCTCACTGGGCCACCGCGAGGATGTCTGCGCCGGCGAGATTTTTGCCAAGGTGCTGCTGGCCGGCATGAACTGGACGGCGGGCAATACGCAGTACGATCCCAAGCCAAACATGGAAAAAGTTTGCCCTCAGCAGTAGTTGTAGTGTATAAGAACGGAATGGAGAGTGGGTAGGGGCGAGGTGCAATGCCTCGCCCCTGCATTTTTTCCTCCCCGGGCTCTGCTTCCCGCTCCCTGGGCTCTGAAGCCTTCACAACCCATGTTGACATCGGCCGGGGCTGGCCCTATCAAACGTGCTTTCTATTACGAAGGAACCGGCTATGGATAAGGTGCGGTTTGGCGTGATCGGCGTCGGCGGCATGGGTGGATATCACGTGAACTACCTCAACAGCGTGGAAGGCGCCGAGCTGACGGCGCTCTGCGACGTTGACAAGACCATTCTGGAGCGCGTGGGCAAGGGGCGGGAGGTGAGGAAGTTCACGGACTATCAGGAAATGCTGGATAGCGGCTGTGTTAACGCGATCATCGTCGCCACGCCGCATTACTTCCATTGCCCCATCGCCCGCGCTGCCTTCGCCAAGGGGATTCACGTTCTTTCCGAAAAGCCGCAGGCCGTCTCGGTCAAGGACGCCCGGCAGACGAATGCGGCCTATGAGAAGGTCAAGGACAAGGTCAAGTACGGCATCATGTATCAGTGCCGCACCGAGGCGCGGCACCAGAAGATGCGCGAGCTGATCGCCGATGGCGAGATCGGCCAGATCACGCGGATCACGTGGCTGGCGACGAGTTGGTTCCGCACGTGGGCCTACTACGCTTCCGGCGGCTGGCGCGCCACCTGGGGCGGCGAAGGCGGCGGCGTGCTGATCAACCAGTGCCCGCACAATCTCGACCTCTTGCAGTGGATCCCCGGCGGGCTGATGCCCTCGCGCGTGACGGCCGTCGCATCCATCGGCAAGACGCATCCGATCGAGGTCGAGGATGAAGTCAGCGCGATTTTGGAATATCCCAACGGCGCCATCGGGCACTTTGTGACGATGACCGGCGAAGCGCCCGGAACCGACCGGCTGGAGATCGCCGGCGACCGGGGCAGGCTGGTCAGCGAAGGCGGGAAGCTCACGTTCGTGCGGACACGCAAAAGCGTGCGCGAAGTGAACCAGAAATCGCCGGAGATGTTCGTACACGTCGAGTCGTGGAACATCGATATCGACTGCAAGAGCGGCAAACCCGAGGGGCACAAAGTCGTGACGCAGGCGTTCGTGAACGGCATCCTCAAGGGCACGCCGCTGCTCGCCGAGGGCGTGGATGGCGTTCGTGGCCTGGAGATCGGCAACGCGATGCTGATGGCCGGGCTGACGCGCCAGCCTGTCGATCTTCCGATCGATGGCGACAAGTTCGATGGGTTCATCGAAGACCTGAAGAAGAAGTACGGCGGGCGCAAGACGCTCGGGCCGAAGGCGGATGCGGTGTCGGATTTGAATAAGTCGTTCCACTAGGTCCGTCAGTGGTCAGTGGTCCGTTGTCAGTGGTTGGGTCCGTTGTCCGTTGGTCAGTGGATCCGCCACGCGGACTTTGAGACTGGGGGAGGCTCTCGCTATTGACCAGCGGACCATTGACCCGTCCACGGACTACTGACCACGGACCACTGACAAAGATGAAGTTTGGCAAGATCAAGCGTCAGCACGGCCGGGTGTGGGGGCTGGACCGCATTCTCGAGCGAATCATCGCCGAATGCCCGGGCGTGACGCGCATCGTGCCGGGGCGGATCACCGTACGCCGCGGGAAGACGCCGCCATCGTTCAAGGTGCAGTATCCCACGCCGGCCGGGATCAAGTGTCTCTACACCAGCACGGGGACGGTGCAGGAAGTGTTCCTGATCTGCTCGGATGCGCCGGCCGCACGGCAATGGCTGGGGGAGCACAATGCACGGATCAGCACAGCCACTGACTAACGGACCATTGACCCGTCCACGGACAACGGACCACGGACAACTGACACCGAATAAACTATCATCAGCGAGCGATGAACGACATTCGCGAGGCAGCACGAATCCTGCGGCGCGGCGGCCTGGTGGCCTTCCCCACGGAAACCGTCTATGGCCTCGGCGCGGATGCAACCAGCAGCTCGGCCATTTCGCGCATCTTTCAAGCCAAGGGCCGGCCACCGACCAATCCGCTGATCGTACATGTCAGCGACGAGGCCGTGGCGCAGCGATACGCCGCGCACTGGCCTGAGATCGCGCGAAGACTGGCGCGGAAATTCTGGCCGGGGCCGCTGACTCTGGTTGTGCCGAAAGCGGAGGTGATCGTCGCGGAAGCGACGGCGGGGCTGGGAACAGTGGGGCTGCGCTGCCCGGACCATCCGCTGGCGCTGCAGCTTCTGCGCGAATTGGACGGGCCGGTCGCAGCGCCCAGCGCCAATCGATCCACGCGGGTGAGCCCGACGACGGCCGAGCACGTGCGCGAGGAACTCGGCGCGAGTGTCGACTACATCCTCGATGGCGGGCCGTGCCGCGTGGGCATCGAATCGACGGTGCTGGACCTGAGCGGCGAGTCGGCCGTAGTGCTCCGGCCGGGCGCGGTTGCCGCCGAGCAGATCGAGGCGGAGATCGGGAAGGTACAGATGGGCGGCTTGGCGACCGCAGGCCAGCCCGCGAAGAGCCCCGGCCAGCAGTCGGTCCACTATGCGCCGCGAGCGCAGGCGTACCAGTTCGAGCAGGGCGACTTCGTACTGTTGGCGCGATGGCGCGAGAAGCATCTCATGAGGCAATACGCCGTCGTCGCGATATCGCAGCCCGGTTCGCTCGGCGGCGCGGTGCTCGTGCAAATGCCGCCCGATCCCGAGGAATACGGCCGGCGGCTGTACGCGACCTTGCGCAATCTCGACGCGCACGGCATGGAGACAATCTGGATCGAAATGCCGCCCGATGAGCCGCGGTGGACGGCCGTGCGCGACAGGCTGCGGCGCAACCCGACCGGCGAGCGAGGGTGCGTGACAGTTCGGGCGACCACCGAACGAACCAATGCACTACTTGTCCGACTTGAGCATCATGCCCTTCGAGTCCACGACATCGAAGGTCTCGGTGTTGATGATGAGCCAGTCGAAGCTCGCGTCCTCCAGGCCGTTCTTGTCGAGCTTGCGCACGCGGTGGGATTCATCGCCGCTGGCCTTGAGCAGGTGTTTGGCCGGGTCGTATTCCACGGTCTCGGCGCGTATGTGCAGCGGCGGGCCGTCTTCCTTGGCCGCTTCGGCCAGCAGGATCACGCGGCCCTCGGCGCGCACGGCCTTAAGCTGCACGCGCGAGGCGAAGTCCTGCGAATTGGCGGGCTTGGTCGCCGATTTGGCCGCGGGTTGCTCCGCCAGCGGTTCGATGTCGGCGCTGAGCCGATCGGCCAGCAGGCGCAGCGGGCGGGTGTCGTCGCCGCCCAACTCCACCCGCGCGATTTCCACCTTACCCGACATGGTCATCTTGCGCCGTCTCGTCATAGACCAGGCGATCGCGCCAGGTAAACGCGGTCTTGCCGCGCAGCGCCAGGGGATCGTTGATGGCCGGTTTGGTCGTGGCGTGGCTGGGCTGAGTTGCGGGCGGGCGATTGTCCATGAACATCATGCGGCCAGGGCCGGGGATCGTCAGCTTGTGCGCGCCGCCGGCCGGCTGGGCATAGAGAATGTCGCCCGAGCGCAGGTGGACGAGGCGCAGGACCTTGCCCTGGCTGTCGGTGAGGATCGAGTTGATCTCGGCCGGCGGCACCTTGGGGATCCGCATTTCGGCCGCGGCCTTCTCATCCTGCTCGTCGGGGTTGTACGAGCCGCGCAGCGCGATGGCTTCGACCTGTCGGTTGGACATGACATCCAGATCGCTGGTGGGCCGGGTGCTCGGGCCGCCGCCCTTGTCACGACGGGCCAGCGCCGGGCGCGTCGTTGATGATGGCTGTGTCGTCGGTTGGGTTGTGGCAATCACGAGCCGATCGCCCTGGGCGGTTGTGATCGTGCCATCCGGCTCGGTGGACTTGATCGCGACGTTGCCGCTGGCCTCAATCTGATCGCCCTTTCCGCGCAGCAGGTCTTTCCAGGTGACCTCGACAGGCCGGGCCGGCTCATTCGGGTTGGGCTGGTGCGTCAGGTTCATCCGGCCGGCGCTGGCCTCCAGCTCCTGCGTTTCCGGGCAGAGCTTGATGATGGGCGCACTGAGTGAATCATGCTCGCGCTGAAGCACCGCGTCGTGCCCCAGCAGCGTGATGCGCTTGTTGGAGCCATCGCTGTGCATGGTGAGCGTGTCGCAAGTCGCCTTCTTGCCGTCCTTGGCCACGATGCACACGTCGCCGTGAGCATCCATGCTCTCCAGTTGCAGCGCGGCCATGCTTTGTGCGAGTTCGTCTGCCGGCTGGGTAGACGGCTGCGTCGACGGCCGGGTCGTCGGCGCGGCGATCATCGCGCTGAGCCGGCTGGCGGTCATCGTCCAATCGGGGCTGCCGGCGCGGATGCCGCCCATGGCCTCGATCTGCCTCGGATACGGCCGGCCATCGGGCCCGGTCTTCATGTGCAGGATCAGGCTCTGGCAATCGAGCCGAAAGGGCTGCTGGTCCTGCGGGTTCTTCATCGTGCAGATCACGTCAACATTGGCATCGAGCTGCTCCAGCGCCAGCTCGGGCGTGGACGGCCGGGTCGTGGCGCCGGCCGGGCGCGTCGCGGGCTGGCCAAAGTGCATGCTGATGGACTGGGCGCCCAGGGCGAGTTGCTCGTGATTGAGATGCACATCGCCGGAGAGCAGGGCCTGCTTGGGATGCGAGCCGAGCATGTCCTGGCCGGAAAGCGTCAGCACGCAGCGATCGGTCCACGAGGCGGTCATCGGCCGCGATGGACGGGTGGTTGCCGCATCCGCGATCGCGAATTCCAGGCTGCTGACGCCCGTGAGCGTCGCGGTGTTTTCGGCCTGCGAGTAGCTCAACACGCGCGTGGTGATCTTCCCGCCGCGCGAATCGGTAAGGACGACCGGCGCGCCGGGGCCTTCCTCCAGCAGCACGCCCCCATCCAGGCTCCAGTAGCTCAAAGCACGGCACGTGAGGTGCATCGTCGTCTGCTCGGGCGTGGTGAAATCGGCTTCGACCCGGCGGCCGGGGCGGGATGAGAGCCTGACGATCGACGCTCCGGGGGCGATGCGCGAGGGGCGATCGCCGGGGAGTGGGCGAATGTCGAGCGGACCGGTCCAGCGGACTTCGATGGGCCCCTCCCATGGCTGCGTGGTCGGGCGCGTGGCGGCGACTTTCGACGGGCGCGACGCCGGAAAGAGCCGCGAAGGCTTGGCCGCCGATGTCGGCGCCGTGGTGGGAGCCGTGGTCGGCTGGGTCGCCGGCTGAGTGGTGGGTGAAGTGTCGCGGAGGAAATCGATCTGCAGTTCGTCGGCCGTGGCGATCCTCCGATCGTTCAGGAAGATTTCGACGTTTTCGCTGGCGACGGCGCGGAAGACCGGGTCGGGCGCCGCGGTCGGGGAAACAGGCACAACCGGGCGCGTCGGCGGCAGGCGGCGCGCGGGCGCGGCAACTGCGCCAAAGAGGGCTGCTCCGAAGGACGCGAAGGGCGCCATTCCGACAGCCTCGGGTTCTCGCTTGGGCGGCGTTGCCGGGGAAGGCGCGGTGGCCGGCGATGCCGGCGTCGGCGCACCGGGCGCCGACCAGCCCTTCATCAGCCGGCCGGGGTCCTTGATGAGGATCCTGCCGCCGTGATGGACGCGCAGGTACTCCAGGTGGCGGTCGGCCTCGTTGCATTTGAGCACGAGGCCCTTGCCATCGAAGTCATAATCGACTCCGCGGATGGTGATGGGCACGTCCTCGGCCGCCATCTTCACCCGCCCGCGCTCGTCCTTCATCGCCTGCGTGGAAATGGTGAAACTCCCGCTGTCGAAGCTGGCGTTGGGCATGGTGAGTGTCAGCGTGGGAGGCGCATCGCGGCGCGGCATGATCCGAAGCTTCACATTGAGCAGGTCGCCCGTGCGCGGCATCTGACTCACGCGGGCGCCCTGCATGTCCTTGAGTCGATTGGGGCCCTCCTGGGTCGTGATCAGGCCGGTGTCGCCGGTGAGATCGAGCACCTGGCCATCCTTGAGGAAGAACTGGATCTGCGGGCGGTAGACCAGGATGCGGTCGCCTTTGGGCTCGTAGCGATCCGAGAGGAAGCGTACATCGAGCCGGCCGGTGACGGTGTCGTAGTGGTTCACCCACGGATCGGTCGCGGGGCCGATGACATCGGAGTGACCGGTGGCGCGAACCGCCGGAGCGGGGACGCTGTCGTGGCCCTCGCTCGGGTGGCGCTGGCGCGGCATGTGTACCTTCTGCAAGCTGACATAGATGAAGAATCCCAGGCCCAGCAGACAAACTGTGCAGAAGATAAGGATGGTGCTTCGCATGATGAACAGCAATCGCGGTTAGGTGCCGCCGGTGCCCTCACCGGCGGAATCCGGCCGAACTCCGCCGGTGAGGGCACCGGCGGCACCGGCTAAACAACGTCGAACATCTTGAGGACCACCAGATCCTGCACGTCGATCAGGCCCACGGGGCGGTCCTCATCATCGACGACGGGCAGCTCGTCGATGCGGTACTGTCGCATGATGGCCATCACTTCGCTGGCCAGCGCCTCGGCGTTGATGCGCTTGGGATTGCGCGTCATCACCTGCGCGATGGGCTGCGAGAGAACGGATGGGTCGTGGTCGGTCATGAGGCGGCGCAGGTCGGAGTCGGCGAAGATGCCGCTGAGCTTGCCGATCTCATCGACCAGCACGACGGCCCCGCTGCGGCGCTTGATCGTGCTGACCTCCACGAGCACCTGCTTGACCGACAGCCGATCGGACGCGACGGGCAGATTTTCGCCCCGGCGGAACGTCATCGCCTCCTTCACGCGCATGAGTTTTCGTCCGAGCTGGCCGGCCGGATGAAACAGGGCGAAATCCTGGGCGGTGAAATTGCGCAGCCGCATGACGGACAGCGCCAACGCATCGCCCATGGCCAGCATCGCCGTGGTGGTGGCGCTGGCGCAAGGCCCAGCGGGCATGCTTCCTCGATTTCTCCGAGGCACAGCACGATCTGCGAGTGCTTCGCCAGCGAGTTGGTTTCGTTGCGCGTGATGGAGATCACCGGATGATCGAGCTTGCGCACCAGGCTGAGCAGCCGCAGCAGTTCCTCGCTCTCGCCGCTGTAGGAGAGCATGAGCACAAGATCGCCGCGCTGGATGGCGCCCACGTCGCCGTGCAGCGCATCGGCGGGGTTGAGCCAGTGACTCGGCGTGCCCGTGCTGGAGAGCGTCGCACACAGCTTGCGGGCGATGATGCCCGCCTTGCCCACGCCGGTGGTGAGAACGGCCCCCGGGCAGTCGAGGATCATCCGCGCCGCGCGCTCGAAGGACTCGCCAATGCCCGAGAGGGTCTGGCGCACGGCGGCAGCCTCGGCGAGGATCACCTGTTGGGCAAATTGGCGTAGAGCGTCATCCATAGTTAACTGTCAGTGGTCAGTGGTCAGTGGTTGGGTCATTGGTCCGTTTGTCAGTTGCGAGCGGCGCCCGATACCAACGGACCAGCGGACCAGGGACCCGACAACTGACCACGGACAACGGGCTACTGACCAACCCCCGCTGGATTATCAGCCCGCGTCCACTAAAATCAAGGTTCGTTCAAGACAAGGATGGCCTTGGAATACCGCGTCGAACTGGACATCTACAACGGCCCGATGGATCTGCTGCTCTACCTGATCAAGCGGGATGAGCTGGACATCTACGACATTCCCATCGGCGCATCACCGACAGCTACGTTGAATACGTGAACATGCTGCGCGGCCTGAAGGACCACGAAGGGCTGGACATCAACCTGGCGGGGGATTTCCTGGTGATGGCGGCCACGCTGATGGAGATCAAGTCGGCCACGCTGCTGCCCAAGCCGCCGCCGGACCCCAATGCCGCCGAGACCAGCGCGGCCGCGGAACTGGCCGATCCGCGATACGAGCTGGTGCAGAAACTGCTGGAATATAAGCGGTTCAAGGACGCGGCCGCGATGCTCGACCGCCAGCACGAAACGCACCAGCAACGCTTCCCCCGATACCCCGCCAAGCGCGGCGCGGAAGGCGACGAACCGCCTCCCATCGATCTTGAGGAGGTGCAGGTGTGGGACCTGCTGGCCGCGTTCACCAAGCTGATGCAGGAGGTGGGCCAGCGCGCCCCGCGATTCCACGAGGTGGTCTATGACGACACGCCGATCGACCTGCACGCGGCCGACATCGAGGACCGGCTCAAGCGCGAGGGTCGGCTGAGCTTCCGCCAGCTTGTCGAGGGCCGGAAGAGCCGCAGCGAGATGATCGGGGTCTTCCTGGCGCTGCTGGAAATGATCCGCCAGAAGCGCATCATCATCGCCCGCGGCGAGCAGGAAAATGACATTGAGATCGATGCCGCGCCGGAAGCGCACCGCAAGACATATCAGGCGGATGTGGTGGTGTCGGATGAGGCGCCCGCCCCCACGCCAATGCCGAATGACGAAATACCCGCTGTCGAAATGCCTAATGACGAAACACCCAATGTCTAATCAATACCGAATGCCGAAATCCGAATGCCGAGGAAGGTCTTCGTTCGACATTCGGGCTTCGGCCTTCGTCATTGATTAGACATTCGTCATTAGACCTTCGACATTGGCCGATCAGTACACCACCGCCATCGCATCCTCGATCGCCTCGATGACCTGGCGGATATGGAAGGGCTTCCTGAGGAACCCATCAAACCCGATCGCCATCAGGCCGCGGGATTCCTCGTCGGTCATGCTCCCGCTCATGGCGATCACTTTCGTGAGTTGCAGGTCGGGGTTGGCTTTGACATGCTTGGCGACTTCAGCGCCGTCGATATCGGGCAGGTGCATGTCCAGCAGCAGGACGTGCGGGCGGAAGCGTTCGGCGATCAGGCCGGCCTCAAACCCGCCACGGGCCACCTCCACCTCGTACTTGGCATCGTCCTCGAGGATCTTTTCGAGGACCTCGACGATGTCCTGCTCGCCGTCGACGATCAGCACGCGCGTAGCGCCCGTCATCAAACCGTTGAGCGGCATGTTGTGCTGCTTCATGAAGCGGATGAGCTGGTTGAGGGGGATCCGGCGGTCCTTGCTGCCGGGGATGCGATAGCCGCGCAGCGAGCCCGAGTCGAACCATTTGCTGACGGTTCGCGGAGCAACGCTGCAGATTTTGGCGACTTCGCCGGTGGTGAGGACGTCCTTCAGCCTGGTGGTCATGGTCTGCCTCTGCTGGGGGCGGCGGCCCGCCGTTGGAGGAAATTTGCTGCCGCTGCTGTCTATATCGACCGGATGGCATGCACCTTTAGAGCGGTTATAGGCAATATGCGGGCCGGGAAAGGCGGGGCGTCTTCATCGGCCGCATTGACAAGCGGCCGCGGATTCACGAAAGTCCGATAATTCGGTGGTACGTCTGAAGCGGAAGCGTTAGCGCCCGCTCAAGACGTTGGGTGGGCGCTGACGCTTCCGCTTCAGACGCTGCATTTGTCGAGCCGCGCATGCACATTCTCTACGTCCATCAGAACTTTCCCGCCCAATTCGGGCACATTGCCCGGCACCTGGTGCAGAAAATGGGCTGGGAGTGCAGTTTCTGCAGCCAGACGGGCGACGGCGATGTCGATGGCATCCGCAAGATCGGCTACAAGCTGGCCGGCGGCGCCACCCGCCAGAATCACTACTGCTCTCGGACCTTTGAGAACACCGTCTGGCACTGCGACGCCGTGCATAGCGCGCTCAAGGCCCATCCGGAGGTCCAGCCGGACCTCATCGTCGGCCACAGCGGTTTTGGCAGCACGCTCTTTCTGCGCGAACTGTACCCGGGTGTGCCCATCATCAATTTTTTCGAGTATTACTATCGCGCGCACCATCCGCTGAGCGACATGGATTTCCGGCAGGACCTGGGCTGGCCGGTGCCGGAGCAGAATTACCTGCGGTCGTACTGCCGCAACGCGATGATCCTGCTGGACCTGCAGAACTGCGACACCGGCTATACGCCCACCGAGTTCCAGAAGTCGTGTTTCCCCGCCGAGTACCTGCCCAAGCTCAAGGTGGTCTTCGACGGCGTCAACCGAAGCATCTACCACTCGCACGCCGATCAGCTCAGGCCGCCGCCGGAGAAACGAGTTGCCCGCACGATCTGCGGCGTAAACGTGCCACCTCAGACGCGCGTGGTGACGTATGTAAGCCGGGGATTCGAGTCGATGCGCGGGTTCGACATCTTCATGCGGGCGGCCAGGCTGATCTGCCGCGAGGTGGCCGAGGTGCTGTTTGTCGTCATCGGCACCGAGCGCGTCGCCTATGGCGGCGATGAGAATTACATCGGCGGCTACAAGACCTTCAAGAACTGGGTGATGGCGCAGCAACCATACGATGCAAGCAAATTCGTATTCCCCGGCCGAATCCCCCCGGCGCAACTGGGGGAAATCCTGGCCATGAGCGATCTGCACATCTACCTTACGGTGCCGTTCGTGCTCTCCTGGAGCATGATGGACGCCATGAGCTGCGGCGCCGTGGTGCTCGGATCGCGCACGCCGCCGGTGGAGGAGATGATCTGCGACGGGCGGACGGGATTATTGGCGGATTTCTTTTCGCCGGAAGATTTCGCGGAAAAAGCGGTGCGGATCCTGAAAGACCCGGCCGCGTATCGTCCCCTGGGGCAAGCGGCGGAGAAGACAATCGTCGAGCAATACAGCCTGGAAGCGGTGGTGCCGCGGATGGTGGGCATGTACGAGGCGGCCGTGGCCGCCAGGCCGCAGCGCCGGGACAGCCGCCGCCACCCCAGCCGTCCGATCATTCGGCCGGAAAAGCCTTATGGCCCTTTCGCGCGTGAGTGCCGATGGGCCTGGCATGCAACGACCGTAACCAATGAAAGAGGCGGCCTTTACGGGCCGCCTCAAGTGGAGCCACGGGGAATCGAACCCCATTGAAACAATGCCATTTTCCTCGGAAAATCGGAAAAAAGTACAAAACCCTGTACAAAACTAACGGCCTCTGCTATCATGTCCGCCATGGTCAACAGCAAAACCAAGACGGGCAGACCAACGGCAGTCTATCGTACATCATGGGGCGAGCAAGTTCCAGGTTTACGCCGCCTGAAGGATGGGCGCTGGCGGACCAGTTGGCCCAACCAGATCACCTTCAGCGAACCCGATGAGCGGCTGGCGGTTGCCCGTTACCGGCAATGGGAGGCGCAGCAGAACGGGAACGGCACCATCGCCATCCCCCAGGCCAGCGCCACGGTGGGCGACCCAGAGAGTCTGCGGCAGGCTGCCGCCGCCCTGCCACGGCCGGCAACGGACCCCCGGCAATTGCAGGGAACGTTCCTGCCCCCAGCCCTTCTGGACCGGCAACCAGCCGCCCCGCCGGCCAGCGGATCGCCGATCCGCATCGAGGTGGACGGAGACCGCCTCGACTTCTACGGCAGCGAGACCCAGGCCAACGCCTTCTGGGCATGGCTCCGTCGCCTCATCATCAACCAGCCCAAACTGGTGGCGCAGATGACCGGGATCGAGCAGATCGGGTATCTGGCCGACCTGCGACAGCCCACCCCCTCTCCGACGCTGGACGACCTGATCGAGTGTTACGCGGCCAAGCCGGGCATCACCAAGGACGAGGTATCCCGCTGCCGCCGGTTTTGGGTGGAGTTCGCCAGAATCGTTGGCATTAAGACCATCCGCGAGCTTACCCACGAGCACGTGGAGCAGTACGAGGCGCAGGTGGCGGCGCTGGGTCTCGCCGCCAAGAGCGTGAAGCACCGATACACCCGCGTCCGAACCGTCGTTGCCTATGCGATGAAGCGGGGGAAGGGCTCGGATGACTGCCGCCGCGCCTTGGACACTCTCGCCATGCTGGAGGTGGAAAATGTGAACACGCTTGATCCCCACCCCATCACCCCCAACGACTTCTGGAAGATTCACGCCGCAGCAGAGAATGCCGGGGACAAGGTTTTCGCCGCGCTGATGCTGTTCGCCGTCAATGCCGCCCTTTACTCTTCCGAGGTCGGGGCGGTTCGATGGGACGACATCGACCTGGAGCGAGGCGAATTCTCAACCCGGAGGAGCAAGACGAGAGTGCCAAGAGTAAGTGTGTTGTGGCCAGAGACGGTGAAGGCGCTGAAGGCCCTGTCCCGTGACCGGGAGACGATCTTCAATACGAGCGTGCAAGCCTACAACCGCTTTTCGGTTCATCGGGACTGGACCAACTACCGTAAGGCCGCGAAGGTCAAGGACGGAGTGACGTTCGCCATGATCCGGGACGCCGCGTTCACGACCGCCTGCCGCGTGAGCCTGGACCAGGCCCGCGTGCTGGCCGGGCACAGGCTGCCAGGGGCGGTGGACCACTACGTCCTGCGAGCGCCGCAGTTTGTGGCCGATGCGTGCAAGGCGATTCACGACGCATTCTGGCAAGCCAAACCCAAGGCCAAGGGTAAGGCCCACTGAGAAGGCCAGCAGAGCAGCGCTGCCGCCTGAGCGGCCAATCTGGCGGTTATGGCCGCTTGGAAAGCTGACTGAGCAAGTGCGGATACGTCTCGAAGAGGCGTGATCCGCCCTTAACCCGCTGGGGAATGCCGGCCATTACGGACAATATAGCAACAGGGCGCGATGGGTGCTGGGCCGGCGGCGGTCCCGCGTGGAACGCATCGAGCCACGATCGCCGGATGCGATAGTGCTTCGTGGTTCCGGCCCCGACATTCTCTGCCTTGAGCTTGCCGGAAATAATGAGGCGGCTGACCGTCTGCTTGGAGATGCGCAGCTCAGCCGCGACCTCGCCGACGGTCAGGAGCGGGTCGGGGGTGGATGGCGTTTCCAGTGTCTGGCTCATGACTGATCTGATCGGACAGGGGCCACGAGTCTCTTTACTCCCGACGGGGTTCCGGCCGAGGCCGGCGCACCTCCCGCGACTGACTGTTGCGGAACATCGTGCGGACCTGCGCGAGTCAGCGTGCCGATGAAGGCCCCTGGGAGCCAGTTAATGCCGGATTCCGCCAACCCAAGTGGGGTACACGGAATGCTCAAAATCCCCCGGAAAATCGAGTGTTTTTCACGGCGCTGACCACCAGTTAGACCACGGCGCAGGACTCGTCGCCGACGTGGTTTTGCTGATTCGTGCTTGGAAGGCTCTCCCGGCCCTCGTGCGCGCGGGCATCGCGGCGATGGTCAAGGCGGCGTCTGGAGACCAACAGGCCAGCAAGGCTTGACCGCCATCCTCTGTCGCCACGGCAGCATTTCAGATCGCCCAGCGGTAAGATGGCGCACATGCCCAAGGTTACCACACTCCACTTTTATCTGGGCAAATCCCCTGCGGGTAAACACGCTCGACCGGGCCTGAATCTGAACCTCGACGATGACGGCTTTCTCTGCCAGCGCTTCCGCAAGAGCCTCCTGGACAACGTCGAAAGTCAGGAGCGATTCCGCGTGCGGGTGGACATCCCGAACTGCCTGGGGTGGACGTGAAGTTCAACCGGGTCAGCCAGGTGACGGGCCTGGCGTTCTGCCTACGGGAGGATCGCATTGGCGCTGCAAGCGTCATGTGGACCCGGTGGCGCACCAGTCTCCGCGCACCCGGAAACCGAATGCGCCAGGACCATTGACCGACTCGCACTCAGAGAGGCACCACAGCGCGCCTCGCGCCCTCCCAGCTATTTCCCGGCGGGCAAATCATGTATCCTATGGTTCCTGAATCGCGGCGTGCCCGAGTGTGCCTTGCAGAATCGCGCCGCGAGAGAGCGGAATCCGGCAGGTACACGGTGGTCGCCAAAGAGAAGGCGTAAGACGGGCCGAGTTCACCTTATCATCTGTAGATGCGCTGTGGAAGGTCAACCATGCCAGAGAAGCGGCGCTCGCCAGTCAACCTGAGAAGAAAGCCGGCGATGCACGTCACGCGCGTATGCGTCGGGGACGAACGGCTGGTGTACGCCATGATTGCTGACAAAAAGCTACAATATCCTGGTGGCCGATCGCGAGTGGCATACATCGGCACGACGAAGAACGGCGTTTTTCGCGTAACGAGTAGCGTCGCCGAGCGAGCTAACGTAATCCTGCGAATGCACGGAGTAGAGGAATTTGAGGTCCGCATCATCACCTGTCATCGCAGGAAGCATGTCAAGATGTGGTACAGACTGGAGCAGGCCTTCCTTGTCGTCTTTCGCGAGTTATACGGGTCGCCGCCAAAGTGCAATGATCCCACTGACGGCAAGAACGCAGGAAGTGTCTTCGACATGTTTGCGAAGCGACGTGTGGTTCGGGTTTTGGAGGATCTCGCATGAAGATCGCGGCGGGACGTGAGGTTCTATTCGTGTGATAGCGCCCCAGTGATAGCGCGCGGTGTGACGCTTACAGATGAGCAACTGCGCGATGCCCTATCGCGGCGATTGCCCACGATCCTTGACGATCATGTCGGACAAGCCCGTCTAGGACAGCTTCTTGCCGGCCTAGCGACGACCTCGTTTGAGGACAAGCGCGTGCGTGAAATATTGGCGGCTCGACGGCAGCTTGAGGACTGGCGTATCGGCGAAGCCGTGGCTGAAGCGTATCTTGTCGATCATCACCAGTGCAATTTCCCCTGGCCATCGGGCCGGGACTTGAGGAACCCCGACGGTAGCCCGCCAGGTGCCGATCTTGTCGGATTCGCTCAGACGAATAGCCGCGTTCGCTTCGCCTTTGGCGAGGTGAAGACATCGCAGGAAGAGAAATGGCCACCCGGCGTAATGAGTGGTCGGCACGGGTTGTGCAAGCAGATAGAGGCATTAAGGGACTCGATGGAAGTGAAGGACCATCTGGTTCGTTATCTTGGGCATCGTGCCGTAGGTGCGGCGTGGGCGGACGATTTCAGGCAGGCGGCGACCACCTACCTTCAGGACCACACTGATGTGTCGCTGCATGGAATCATGGTCCGCGACGTTTGCCCCAACGATCTCGATCTGCGGACCCGTTGCACGGCTCTGGCCAAGAAACGCCCGACCGCAACATCAATCGTGCTAAGGGCGATCTACCTGCCCAAGGGAGCGATCAAGACACTGCCGTCGCGAGCGGATTCCGCCGCAGGAGGACGCGGATGACCGTTACACAGGAATCGCTCGCGAAACTCGAAAAGCACTGGGCCGTTGTCGCAGTGGGCAAGACCGCTCGCTCGCGGGCCATGGATGTTGCTAGCGTGCGTCACGTCCAGCAGAACGTCGGACAGCAGATGGAGATTGCGTTCGCTGAACGCGCTGATGACCCGGATCGCCTTTGCAGCCTCGCGATGGCCTACGAACTGGCGGCGGTTGAAGGCCTTGATGCGCTTCTGCATCCCAGCACCGGAGCTACAAAAACGGAGCTTCAGCAGCAAGCCCAAGCCGGCGCGTATCGCGCATTCGAGATTCGTCGTGCCTTGCCAGTGCCAACCGATGACGATCAGCGGGTGTTTTATGTTCTGCATTTGGCGGCCCTAGCCTATTGCGGCGACAGGTGGGCCGATCTGCGCCGATGGCTGCGGGAGCGAGCGGCGCAGGTCGTCGCTCCATCGGTCGCAAGCGTTGGCTGGGACCGGCGCGTCACATACCGCCTCTTCGAGTGCTGGGTGCGGCTGCTGCGGAAGAACCGATGGGATGATCTGGACGGTATCCGAGAGATCATCGCCGGTCTGCGTGAGGATCAGAAGGCACACGAAGCCGCTGTGCTGAGAACTGATTCCGACGCGGCGACCCATGCGATGGCGTGTCGCCTCATAGCCCTATACCACTGGGCAAAAGCAACTGAGATTCTGACGATCTACATGCTCCAGGGCGAGCCGACGGCCGTTGATACACAGTTGGACCAGCACTTCGAGCAGGCGAGAGACGGTGCGCAAGCATCTCACGATGCACAACTGGAGGTCCTTTTGCGCTGGCTGCATGTCGCCGCTCGCCGCATGATTGCAGGTTCGATCTGGTGGGTGGCGCGGACGGTCAATTCTCGGGCCACGCGCTTCGTGAACCAGGTTATCCGCTCACGCGCTATGTTCGAGCTTTTGCCTCCGCAGCGCGTTGCGTTACAGGAGCAGGGATTGCTCGATCCATCCAGCCGTGCCGTTATCGTGGAACTACCCACCTCCGGCGGAAAGACAACACTAGCGCAGTTCAGAATCCTCCAGGCTCTCAATCAGTTTGATGCGGACAAGGGATGGGTGGCTTATGTTACGCCCACAAGGGCGCTAGCCTCGCAGATCACCCGGCGACTGCGCGAGGACTTCGAGCCGCTCGGTATCAGCGTCGAACAACTCACGGCAGCGGTCGAGATTGACAGCTTTGAGGACTCACTGCTTAGGGCGGCGGAACCCGAGTCGCTATTCCATGTGCTTGTTGCGACACCGGAGAAATTGGACCTTGTGATCCGAAACAAGAAGGTTAGCCGTCCTCTGGCGCTGATCGTCATGGACGAAGCCCACAATATCGAGGACGAAGAGCGCGGGTTGCGCATCGAGCTTCTGCTTGCGACCGTCAAGCGCGACTGCCCCACCTCTAACTTCCTGCTTCTCATGCCGGACGTGCCCAATGCAGGCGATCTTGCGGCATGGCTTGGCGCGGGCTCGGGGCGAACCGTGAGTCTGGCGACCAGCGCTTGGCGGCCGAACGAGCGAATCATCGGAGTCTACGATATCTCTCGGGAGAACCCCACTAGCCGCGAGTGGACCATTTCATTCGAGACGCTCACGACGACGCCCAAAACGATCCATCTGGATGGTGCTCATCAGGTGGGCACCAAGCGTCCCTTGTCGATCAGTTATACGAAGGCAAAATCGTTGACGAACCTCACTGGAGCGATAGCCAAGGTGTTCTCTGATCGCGGCACCAGCGTGGCGGTTGCAGGCACCATCCCCAACACATGGGCAATGGCGCGCACCATCGCCGCTGACCTGAAGCCACTCGATTCGTTGTCTGACGAAATCACGTTGACACAGCGTTTCCTCGCGACCGAAATCAGCCAGCAGTTCGAGCTGATCGGCATGCTAGGCCGTGGCGTGGGTGTCCATCACGCGGGGCTCTCAGACGAGGCACGTACTCTAGTTGAGCGGTTGGCGGAGAAGGGCCTGCTGCGCGTGTTGTGCGCGACGACGACCATCGCCCAAGGCATCAACTTCCCGGTGTCCTCTGTGTTTCTGGCTACCCGGATGTTTCCCTACGGCCGCGAGATGCCCAAGCGCTCGTTCTGGAATCTGGCAGGACGGGCGGGGCGGATCTACCAGGACAGCGTTGGCGTAGTGGGTATCGCTGCTGGAGCAGACCCTAACGCAATTCGCAAGTACGTCAGCGATGCGACGGGCCATCTCATTTCGCGGCTCGTGGCGATGCTTGACGAAGTGGAGCGGCAAGGACAACTCAACAACATGGAGTTGGTGATACAGCAAGACCAGTGGTCTGATTTCCGCAGCTACATTGCTCATCTCTGGAACGACAAGCGAAATCTCGATGCTGTGCTTGCGGAAACGGAGCAGTTGCTGCGCAACACCTATGGTTACGGACTGCTCCAATCCAAGGGTGGCGCATCGGAGCATCGCAAGGCCAAGGCGCTGTTGGAGGCGACGCAGGCCTACACGAGGAAGATAGCGCAGAACTCTGCTGGCGCGGTGTTGGCAGATGCAACGGGTTTTGCTCCCGAAGGCGTCATGGCGGCGCTGCACGGGATGGGGCAGCTTCCACGACAACTGACGCCCACTGATTGGGAACCGCGCAGTCTTTTCGGGCCACCGACCCATTCGATGCTTCCGCACTTGGTGGGAGTGATGATGAGGGTGCCCGAGATTCAGCACAGCCTAAAAGAGGTGGCCGGAAAGGGCCTGGACCACCGACGCATTGCCGAGGTTGCCCAGGCGTGGGTTTCGGGCATCAGCATCGAACAGATCGCGGCAAGATACTTCACCGATCCGTCGTCTTCCGCGTCTCAAACCGAAGCAATTACTGATGCCTGCCGCGCGATCTACCGGAGCCTTACCATGGCGGGAACATGGGGCCTGTCTGCACTCAGTAAGCTTGGACCTTCGGGCCTCGACTTCACTAAGCTCACACCCGAAGCGCAACGCGCAGTGAATAACCTGCCCGCCATGCTGTATCATGGCGTTGCCTCGGAAGGGGCTGTGCTGATGAGGATGAACGCGGTGCCACGAAGTATCGCAGAGCGGTTAGGTGCGCAGTTCGCGTCGAAGACACAACAGACCCAGCAGAATGTGCGTGTGGCCCGGAGCTTTCTGCGATCATTGCAGGATGCTGACTGGCAGCGAGTCACCCCAAAGAACGCAACCATGTCGGGGGCGGACTACAAGGGGGTGTGGCTGCGACTATCCGGTGATTTCCAGTGATACTCAGCCGCTCCACCCTTGGAGAAAGGGCCCGTCCGAAAAGAGAACTGGGGATTGGTGGACCAGGCAGCCGCTGTGGAGCGGTTCGCCATGCAGGCCCTCCTGGCCCTGATCTGAGCCATAGGATCTACGATCTACGCCTCGATTGCCTTCAACACCGCGCGGTCAGCATCGCCGTAGAAGATGATGTCCAGCGTCTCAGCTACCTCTTCGGGCACGCCGGCGACTTGGCCCTTGTTGGCCAGAGGAACGAGCGCGCGGGTCGCACCGTTAGCTTGGGCCAGTTGCAGCGGCTCGCCAATGGAGGCCGGGCCCCTGATGTTGCCCTGGATAGTCAAATCACCCAACACGACGGTGCCAGCTTGAATGCGGTGGTTGCGGATCGCCGACATCATTGCCACGAAGAAAGCCACGCCGCAGGGGCATTCGATCCGCCCGCCGGAAAGGTCCACGGCTTCAGCGTAAATGTCCTTCTGCGCCAGCTCCGCCGTCATCCCCATCTTCTCCTTCACCGCTTGGAGGTAGCTGAACGCGCGGTTCAAGGACTCCTTTAGGTCCCTCTCCAGGCCCGTCGGGGTCCGCAGCTTGCCGGTGCCGGCGGTAACGCTCACCTCCAGCCGGAACAGGCCGACCTTGCCCTGAGCATCGGCGGCGACCGTGTAGATCAACCCCGGCGGCAGCGGGTCATGGGAGATCGCGCCGGCCGCGCCCTGCTCAGGCACGCCGACCGTCCGCTCAGTGCCGCTCTCCTGGTCGATGTACGAGAAGCTCGTCTTGTAGAACTCGAACGAGCCGCGCTTCTTGAGCTGCTCCTTCACGCGCCGGCGGCCCTCCATCGCCAGCTCCACGTACTCGGCCAACTCCTCCTTCGAGCACTTGCCGTCTGGGTGGATGATCTTCAACAGCCCACTCACTGTCTTCTTCACGGCCCTAGCATCGCGCCCTTCGACGTGCGATCCGAACCGGAAGAACTTGTCCATCACGTCGAACCAATTCTCCCGGCGCAGCGCCCGGAATGCTTCGGCCAGGTAATCGGTGACGAACCCATAGTGCGTGGTAAGGATGTCCTTGGAGTTCTTCGGGATCTCCCAGCCAGGCAGGTAGAAGTGGAGGCGATCCAGCAGGGCCAGGTCGAATTCCTTGGGCAGCGGCTGGAACAGGTCCGTCGAGGCATTCTGCACCAGCGTCTCCACCGGCTGATTGAGGTTCCCGACGAACGCCAACGACGCATCGGCCATCACCTGGGTCACACCCCGGCTGAACCGGCCGTTGGCCATGTAATCCTTCATGATCTGGAAGGCGTCCGGGTCGCCCACCCTCAGCCCGCCGACTTCGTCGAACGCCACGACATCCCAATGCCCAACCAGGCCCACCTGCCGGCGGGCATTGTTGTAGAACAGATTGGGCGTACTGGCTTTCCCGCCCGACAGCAGGATGCAATACGGCGACATCTCGCTGAACGCATAACTCTTGCCTGTTCCGCGCGGGCCCAGCTCGATAAAGTTGTAGTTCTTCTCGACGAATGGGATCAGCCGGGTCAGCAGCAGCATCTTCAGCCGCAGCTCCATCACGGTGGGCTCCAGACCCACGCTGCGTATCAAGAGGTCAATCCACTCATCGCGCGTGAAATCCTTCTGACCGAGCTTGTATTCATCCAGATCAAACCGGGCAAGCTGGATTGGCCGAAGCTCGGCGATGTGGAAGGGGCTGCCCTTCGTGCCCTCTTCCGGCTCGATGAACTTCACATCCACAATTGCCCACACGCCGCCCTCCAGCAGCCGGGGATAGCCGCCCTCCTCCCGGAAGAAATGCTCCGAGATGTGGATGCGGGTGTAGTTGAAGTTGTCCATCGCGGCCCAGTATTTGTTCTCGCTGGCCAGGAACCGGACCTCCACGCGGTCAATGAAACGATGGCTGCCGCGCTGCTGCACGAGCGACTGGGCCTTGTTGGCCTCGTCGTGCCGGAAGTAGTTGCCCTTGAGCGTCTCCTTCACTGCGTTGACGCCGATGTCAATCTCGTCCTGGTTGTCCGAGGCGCAGTATTTTCCCAGCAGGTATTCCAGCACGTAGGAGGGCACGTTATCGCCGCCGCGAATCTGGTGGAGGAGGTCCTTCCGCACCACCTTGCCAGCAAACGCCTTTGTGACTTTCTGATCGAGATTTTCGGCTTCCATGTTTCGTCCCTCTAGTCGAGCATCTGGTTCTTGAGCGACTTCCGCGCCAGGACGACGCCCGCCGCGTCAGTAGCGCGGATCTCAATGGACTGGCCACTGAAATCCTGGTCTAACAGCACGGGCACCGATGTCTCCGCATTCGGCTTGAGCACCACCTCGCGCGTGGTGTGATCCAGGGCATCGCAGTCGGCCACTTCTCCTATCACCTTCGCCTTGGCCGTGGTCCCGTCGTAAGCCTCCACGCGCACCCGCACTGGCACCGGCTCCCCGAACAAGTTGCTGGTGCCGTAGTGGAGCGTCAGGCCAATGGCGCGGGTTGTGAACGTATCGCGCTTATAGCGAATCTCGATGGTGCGCCCGCCCGCCTCGGCCGGGGCCTGTCTCAGTTCCACCGTCACGACGGGCAGCACGTTCTCCTGAAGGCTCAGTCCTTCGTGGAAATACCCGTCCCTCGCGCGGAACACGCCCAGCCCAGCCGGCACACAGAAATCCTCCACATCCCCGCATGCCCAGTTGCGCCGCTTTGAACGTGATCGTGCCCGGCTCGCGGCTGTGGGCCTTACCCAAGAGGCACCGTCGCTTGCGGAGCTTCCAGTCGCCGCCGGGCTCGTTCACCGTCTCACCGGCCAGGATCTCATCGACAAGGATGTGCCCATGATCGGCGGCGATGACCGCGTGCTGGAAGCCCATTTCCGCCAGCCGCCGCACCGCTTGGGTGATGTCCTTCGTCGTATCCGACGAGATGCTTGCGCGCCGCAGGTTGCCGAGGTGCTCGGCGATCTGATCGGGGTCGGGCGTCAGGACCACCAGCAGGTCGGCCTTCTTGGTCAGTTCGCGAACACTCCGGGATTTCCCCAGCAGATCCTCCAGCGTCACATGCCCGAATCGGTTGCCGTAGCGGTCTTTCAGCACGGCCATGCGGTTGCCCAGGTTGCGCAGGACGCGCTGGCCGAGGACCGGCAACAGGTTGCCGTTGATCTCGCCGATGCGCAGCAGTTGGTCCGCGCCAGGCAGCAACGCGGCCATGCCAAAGTCGGTCGCGGCCGGCAGTGCCCCGGCTACGGCAACGGTCTGCGCCCGCCCTTGTCCCTGCTCCGCCAGCGCTGCCCCAAGGTCCCTGCCCATCTCGAAGCGGCAGGCATCAACCATGAAGTACGCGACCTTCGCGTTCTTCTCCAGCAGCGGCGCGACGAAGCGGTCGAACACCTGCGTCTGCTTCGCCATGCCCGCCGGCGGCCAGCCTTCGCCCTGTACGAGCGTGAGGAATCGGCCCTGGATGGCCCTGGCTAGTTCGCGGTACTCGCGGCGGCACACGTCCACCAGTGCCGTGATCTCGCTATCATCGGAACAGTTGGCGATGGCGTACTCGGAGAGCCGCTGGGTCCGGTCCAACTCCGCCCATCCGCCTTCGCGCGTGTAGGCGCTGACGACAGCGGGCAGGTCCTTCGCCTGCGCCTTCCATGAGCCGCCGATGGATTCGACCACAGCCAGCAGATCGACACAGCGCGATGCGGCGTTCCATAGCACCACGCGCTGGCCCTGTGCCCGCCAGACGGACGAGCGGCGAGCACCAATGATCTCGCGCGCCTTCGCGATGTCGCCCTTGCCGGCCGCATCGCTGACCAGCCCCAGATATCGCCGCTCCTCGAACGGGAAGGTGTCGCGCTGGCCAAGATTGGACGTTTCGATGGCTTCGGCCAGCCTCAATTCCCCCTCGATCCTCGTCGCCAGATCGACATAGGTATCTCGCAGACCCGTATCCGACCGCATCCGGTCGCATGCGGCGTAGATCACCTCCTTGAACGCCGCCGTCGCCCTCGGCACGGCCGAGAGGGAATCCGGCATCGCCTGCGGCAGGTCCAGCGCCAGCTCGCTCACCAGCACGTAATTCCCCAATTGCTTTTGGATCGTGGTGAAACTGCGAGTCTTGCCCGCCGGCTTGAAGCCCGCGCGGGCCTCCAGCAATCGCATCAATTCGGCCGTGCAGCCCTCCACCTGCTCTACTCGCTTGGCCTTCGCCTCATCACACAGCACCAGCGCCATCGCTTCGGACGGCGACTCCGTGCCGATGGCTTCGCGCAGGAGCGGCGAGGAACTGGCCTGCTGGAGCCGATCCAGCATTGCCAGCGTCGGCCCGCCTTCGGCGAACATCCGGGTAATCTGGTCGGCCTGCCCCGGCATGGCCTGGCGGGCGATGGATTCCAGCCGCTCGGCGTCGCTGTCGCCGAAATGCACGCCGCCGGCCGCGAACGCCGCGAAGGGGTCCTGGGTCCATTCTTCCGGCCCGCCGCCACGCGCGCGAGGCACATAGATCAACAGGTTCGCCCTGGCCTCGGCCGGCCTGTCCGAATCGTTCATCTTCCGATAGACCATCTCGGCCTCGCGCCGCGCCGCAACACCGACGCCGCCGCTGATACGATGACGCACGCCGGAGCCTTGAACGCCGCCGCGAATTCCCCGAACGCCTGCTCCCCGTCGTACCAGACGACGATCCGATGATCGTTCAGCAGGTCGATCAGCCGCTTGTGCAGATATTCCGAGACCGTCATTTCTCGCTCCCGGCTCGCTTCGCCTTCATGGCCGGGTCCTCGCCCAGAAGGACCAGGTACGGCCGGTACGCATAAATCCGATTTCGTGGGCCGCCGGTGATTTCCATCAAAAGGCCCGCCTTCTCAAACTCCGACACCAGCTTCGATGCAATCGGGTAAGTCTTGCCGACCAGTTTCTTCACCTGGTTGACGCTTACCATGGGCGTCTTAAATAAACGATCCAGCAGCGTCAGCCCGTGGGGGATGTGTTTCAGCGTCCGCCGGTGCTCTTCGCGCATGGCCTGGATCTGCCGCGCCACATCGCCCGCCTCTGTTGCCACGGTGCGCACGCCTTCGAGGAAGAACCGCATCCAGCCCTCCCAGTCACCTTCGGTGCGCACGGCCTGTAAGCGCTCGTAGTAGGTCTGACGCTGCCGCTTAAAATAATCCGACAGGTAGAGCAGCGGCCGCTTGAGAATGCCCTTCCAGCACAACCAGAACGTAATCAGCAGCCGGCCCACGCGGCCGTTGCCATCGAGGAAGGGATGTATCGTCTCGAATTGCACGTGCGCCAGCCCGCACCGCGCCAGTGGCGGGATCGGAGATTGGTCGTGCAGGAAATTCTCCAGGTCCCCCATCAGCCGCATTACCTCATTCGGCGGCGGCGGGACAAAGCTCGCCTCGTTCAGCGTGCATCCGGCCGGACCGATCCAGTTCTGGCTGCGGCGAAACTCGCCCGGCTCCAAGTGGCCGCCGCGCGTGCCCTCCAACAGTTTGTCGTGGATCTCGCGGATCAGACGCAACGACAACGGCAGCGTGTTCAGCCGCTCCAGGCCATAGTCCAGGGCAGCCACATAGTTGACTACATCCTTCACATCGGCCGGCAAGTTCTGTCGGGCGGCGTCGGCTTCATACTCCAACAGATCAGTCAGCGATGCCTGCGTGCCCTCGATCTGCGAGGAGTAGACGGCTTCGCGGCGCACGTACATAGCGACGAACAGGTCGGGGTTGGGCAGAAGCTCCGTGGCCGCATCCAACCGGCCGATTGCCCGGTCGGCCTCCGAATGCAGCATTAGCAGATCGCCTTCCAGCCGCAGGGGCGGATCGGGAGGCAGGGGATTGGGCATAAAGGCCCGGTAGCCTGTTGGCTGCTTGACGTAAACGCCTAGCCTTGAATGGTTTGCTGCTGATTCAGCCATTCGCAACGCTCCGGCGGCTTATGCAAGCCGTGATTTCATTGTCGGCCCCAGCGGACATTCTATTAAAGCAAAAGTCCATTCTGCTTTAATAACATAAGCAAGCCGCTGCCCTTATTCAAGCCGGCCTTAATAACGGCCTATTGGTCCGCCTGCTCGTCAGCATCTTCTGCCGCTTGTCGCCGCCCGCGCCGTCGGCGCGCCTGCGGCGGCGGGGCCTGGTACAGGTCCTCCAGCCCGTGCGCAATCGCCAGCGAGCGGTCGGTCTTGCACTTCTCCCGCACGCGGTCCGGCCAGATTGTGTACGCCAAATGCGCCCAGTCGTATTCGCCGGCCGCAAGGCTCTCCCAGACCTCCTTAGTGTCCCTGGCCCACTGGCGATGGCGGAAGAGCTTGTGCAGCGGGGCGGCGGTGATGATCACGCCATCGTTCAGGTTCGGCTTCCAGGGCAGAGCGGCCACGCGCAGAAGTTCCTCGCGCAGGTCGGTCAGCTCGGCCAGCAGCTCCTGGGCGGCGCTGAGCCGGTCGCGCAGTTGCGAGGCGGTCCGGCCGGCGGCGCTGCCGAGGTCCCGCTCCATGTTGCCGATCTCGCGGGTTACGTCGGCGATCTTGTCGCCGACATGCTTGTCCGCAGCATACAGCGTCTGGTCGGTGAGGCGGTGGTAGTAGATCCAGAGCGTGTAGCCGCCGGAGGCGGTGGAGAGCGGCCAATAGATCGGCGCTTGCCGCCGGCTCTTCGAGTAGCGTTTCAGGTGGTCGGCGAAGAAGCCGGCCGGCTTGCGGAAGTAGTCGCGCAGCGACTGCACGCCGAGGATCTCGCAGGCTTCGTGCTCGATGGCCTCCGCGCGGTCCTTCCAGATGATCTCGATGACCTCGCGGACCCGCCGCTCGATGTCCAGCGGATGATTCGGATCATCCACGAGGATGCCGTCCCACGGGATGCGGATGGGGTACGTCGCCGGCACATCGTCCGGCCGGGCCGGCAGGCCCTGGGCGTTCTGCAACATGCCGGGAGGACAGACGGGCAACGGGGCGAAGGGGTCGGGCAACTCCGGCGCGGGCTTCTCGCCTGTGGCGTAGCGGAGGTCCCAGCGGCCGAAGGCGTGGCCCAGACAGTGCGAGACCATTGTGCGAGCCGCATCAGGAATAAGGTTGTCGCTCTCCTCCGCCTCATCATCTTCTTCGGGGTCGTCATTTGCTGACGCTTCGGCCTCATCGACACCAGCATCGAGCTTCAACGGCCCGACTCCATAGGCACTACCCATCGCCTCATCCCACCGCGATTGGCATTCGCGAACACTCTGCGCCACCTCATTGCGCATTGTCCGTTTGTGCGATGCCATCATCTGAGGCCCCTGGGCGACCGCAGGCGTGAATAAGGAGTTGATCTCCTCCAACGTCCTCAGCTCTCGCACCTTGCAGATGGTAAAATGCGCGAGGGCAGCCAGATCCTTCGCATTACCTGGGTAGCGCCAGGGAAAGCTCTTGATGATGCCGGTGTTAAACTCATATGCGTTTGCCTGTATGTGGATCAGGCTCACAGTGAGCGCAGAGTTCAGCCAGCCCACGATGTAAGCGGGCGGCACGTCAGAATCGCTGAGAACAGCCGGGCCCTTTGTGCCGATGATGCAACCTGCCGGCAGCGCCGGCGCACTGAACCCCTGGCGCTTCGCTTGGAGTACGTGGCTCCTGGACGCCGGTAATAACTCGATGCTTGCCGCGATTGTGCGACCTGTCCGTTGACCTGGATGTTGACTTCGGACAACTCCCTTCCTTGTCCTTGCCACCTAACCAGCAGATGCAAGTCGGAATAATATTTGGCGTGTTCACCACCCTTTGCCAGGGGCTCCCAAGTCTTGTCTGGGCCGATCAGTATTGGCGGGGCTTCCCACCGCAGCCGCACGAATCGGAAATCATCGAACGTGCGCATCCCATCTCTCGCAGTCCCAATGCGGGGCTCAAACGTCGTCCGGTCTTTCAGCAATGCGAAGACCTCGCTCGGTAGCTGATAAAGCAGCTTGCACCCTGGGAGGGACAGAATCTCCCGACGCGACACAACAAAAACGCTCGAATCCTTTCCGATCCGCAGTGGTTCGCTCTTCTCCGTCTCATGACGACGATCCGCAGCCACAATGGCATCGGAAGAGCCTGCTGACGCATGACGTACGCCGCCGCCTCCACAAAGGCGTTGTCCATCACGCCAATTCCAAGATCAAGGATCAACTCGACAGAGGGGATCAATTGGTTGCCTCGCCATCGGGCGAGTTTCTTTGTCATGAGGAACGCCCGTGAGGTGATTGCGCCGACAAGCCCTTCGGGGCTCAGTTCCAGACCCCGAGCGGCGAAACAACCATAGAGGTCCAGCATAAGTGTCCTTGTATCCACTTTTCAGATCGTCAAACGCCTCGCTTGTCGTTAACCCGAACGGGGGATTCATCAATGCCACGTCATATCGTTTGCGGCACAGATCAATGAACGCAAGGCCCCGCGCAGCGTCCTCGGCAAACAGCCGTCGCTGAACCGCCCGGCCGTTGGTCGTTTGCAGGGCAAACGCCCGCAGAGCCTCAAATACACGCCCCTCCGCCTCATCCCAGAACGCCGCCTCGGTGATGCCGGAGATGTCGAACAGCATTCCCTGCGTCTGCGCCGGCCGCGAGCCGCCGAAGAGCATGAGCTGTTCCACGCGGCCGACGCCCTGCCATTGCTTCTTCGCGGCGGCGATGGCATCGGCGATTTCTTTTTCGATCTGGAGGAGCGAGCCGGCCTCGCCGGCCAATTGCATCTTGTCGAAGATGATCTCCACGAGCTGGCGCAGGACGGGCGGCTGGAGTTGGGCGGTGAATTCCTGGAGCAGGTGTTTTTCGCCCGGCATTGGCTCGGCGCAGACGATGTTGGTCTTGCTGATCTGCGGCCGCTCGGCAGGCTTGAGCTTGAGGCGCTGATACCAGCGCTCGGCGCGGAGCCACAGGGCGAGAGCGGCAATCTGGGCGGCACGGGGGTCGATGTCGATGCCGTGAAGATTGTGGCGAAGGATCAGCTCCGGGACCGCGCGGGCCAGGTCGTCGTGCGAGCGGTAGCGCTGCCGTAGCGTGTCTCCAGTTTCCTTCGACGGCGGCGATAACTCATCCTCCCACGCCTCGCGGTAGATCGTTTCCAGCAAATCGAAGCCGTAGAGGAGGAAATGGCCGGAGCCACTGGCCGGATCGAGGACCTTGAGATTGCGCGGGTCCTTGGGGGCGCGGTACGGGACGAGGACCGGCTGACGGAGAAGCTCCTCCTGAGAAAGCTCCTTTGCTTTCCGTCGCTCGTGTGCCGCGCTTCAGCGCGGCCCAGAGTTGCTGGGATGGCTCGACGGCATACGCGCCGCCACTGCTGGTCAGGGCCATGTGGCCCAGCGCGGCCCAGATTCGGACCGGATCGTCGAGAACTGGATCGTTCGGCCGTTCGCGGATCGCAACCAGAACGTCCGAGGCCAGTGGGGAGTCCATCAACTGGGACAGCTTCTGCCCCGTGATCTTCTCCCACTGGTCCGGCGGGATCGCCAGCCCGATCCACCACTGGGATGTGCCGACCTCCTCGACCAAGGCAGCATCCAGGTTGCCCGCGAAGGCCGCTTTCACCGTGTCTGGGATTTCGAGGCCGCCGTCGGCTTACCCCCAATCCTCTCGTGTGCCTGCACCGGGTAACCCAGGAAGACCTCCGTTGGTCGGCGCACGAGGTATCTGCACTCCTCGGCCAGCTTCGTGTTCCCCCGCCGCATCTCGTACCAGATGCGGCCGAGGGTATTGTCGGTGAGGAACTCGACCACGTAGCGCGGAGTGAAGAACTGATTGCGGACGGCCAGTTCGCGGCTGTTGCGCGGGGCGGCGGATTCCTCGCGCATCTTCTTCCGCTCCGCGGATCGTTAAATACTGGTATATCCAGCCGATGGTCTCGTCCTCGGTCCAGAGCCGGGAGGTCGGAGTCGTTGAGCAGGCCGATGCACCTCCTCCATGCAGCGTTCGACGGGAAGACGGCCGACTGCGGGGTGGTCGCGGTCGAAGAGGATGCCCAGATCGAGCGCCAATTCGTCGAACATGCATTCCAGAAAGACGCGATAAGTTTCGTAACGCGGGCCGATGCGCCGCCGGCGACGGTCTCGAACATGCGGAACCCGTCCGAGGCGAACCCCTTCCGGACGCACTCGATGACCAGTCCGCGCTCCTCGCATAGCCGCAGCGCGGCCAGGCGGTTGAGGATGGTGAAGCCTATCTCCAGGACGGCGCGGTCGTGGGCGGCGAGTTTCTTCGCCGCGTTGTCGCCGGGGGCGGAGGCGGCGAAATGATCCAGAAGCCCGCGCAGGGCCTCGGCTTGGCTCTTCTGGTCCTCGGTCAGATGGGTGAGTCGATCCAGCGGGTCGGGATTTTCGCCGCGGCGCAGGCCGAACGTGGCGGCCAACTGGCTCGCCACGTCGGCGATGAGCGACTGCCGACAGGACCCGACCATGCGGGCGAGCTTGTTGCGTGTTTCCTGGTCGAAGCTCATTGCGCCATCCCTCGCCAGGGCTGCCCCGCGCAAAGCACACGGGCAGCGTCAAGGATCATGCGGGCACGCTGATCGAGGAACCGCTCGTAGTCGGCCTTAATCCGTTCGGCCTTGACCGCTGGATCGGGAATCGCCTCGTAGCCTGCGACGGCGAGTTGGTCGTAGGGGATCAGATGAGATGTCAGTCTGTGCCGAATCTCGGCCTCACCGAGCGCCGCGCCTTCGACACGCTCCCGCAGGTACAAAATCGGTTCTTTGGCGGCGATGTTGCGGTTGGTCCGCCAACTGACCAAGGCGCAGTTCAGGGCCTTGTAGCTGTGGCTCGACGAAAGGCCCGCGTCGCCAGTGAGCAGGCTATCGGGGAACAAGTGGTGGTATTCGCGACGGATGAGGTTCTGGCGGTTGGCCGGGGTGCCGTCAGCCAGGTCCTCGGCACCGACGCGAATCGACACGGCCAGTATGCCACGGGCGAGAATATCCTTCTGCTTCGGCCAGCTTGCTCGCTTCAACTCATCCAGTGCCGGCAGCGGGTAATCGTTCTCGTTGAAGATGGGCACCTGATCCTCGCCGGCTTCATGCTGGAGCAACTGGCGCAGAGCCTTGAAATCTTGGAACGCTCGTGAGGCCGCCGAATTGCCGTAACGCGAGGTGAGGAAGGCCCGCCAGATGTACTTGCGGATGACGGTCCGAGCGTTGCCGTGGGCGTCGAGATCTGCCGGCACAACCGGGTGAAGGGCCGCAATCACCGATATGACGTTGGTGGTCGGCAGCCGGGCGGCATCAAAGACCTTTTCCTCTTCCAGAATTTGCACCGCCCAGGCGATGCCGGCCGTCAGTTGATTCCAGTCCTGCACCAGGCGGGGCAGGTCCAATGTCTGGTAGTTGGCTTGCGAGGCGGTACGGTTCTCCCGAAGGCAGGCAACGTCGAGAATCAAATCCTCTGGGTCCAAGTAACCTGCGACTGCTGGGACGGCTGTATTCGCCTGGGCGACAAGATTGTGGAGGGACTCGCCGGTCTCGGCTTCGACTTGGGCCACGATGATGTCGAAGGGCGTGAGTTTCACAGAACTGGTGTTCATCTTGATGAACACGTTCAGTGCCACGTCCTTGGGCGTGCCTACAGGCAGAGAGAGGAAGGGGATGTTGAACGCGGCCACTCTCTGGCGAAGCTCCATGATCTGCAACACGATCTCACGGCTCTTCTGTAGGTCTTGAGCGGCTGCGGCATCGCACCAGGAGGTGATCTCCCTGCCGATGTCACCCGGCCGCAGGAGCTTCAAAGGAATGCAGCCCTTGGCGTGGATTTCGACAGGGTTGTCGGCCCAGAGGGGATACCGCTGGCCGTTCCGGCGGTAGCGCGGCACCCCATTGATCCTGGGCACAACCACATTACCGTGTTCCTCGTCTGCCTCGAAGGTGACGAAGTATGTGCGGTTGTCGTAAGTATCGTTGAAACTGCGCCACAGCGCGGTGAGTCGCTGCTGGCCATCCAGCAGGTGCTCTGTCGGCCGATCCACTGGAGCGGGCACGCCGACCATCGTGCGGCTGATGAAGGGCTCCTCGCCGCCGATCTCCAGGATCAGCGTGGCACCCACCGGCAGGCCCTGGAGCACGTTCTCCAGCAGGCTCGCGATTTCGTTGTGACCCCAGGCCTCAAACCGCTGGAACCGAGGAAGCCGCAGTTGACCCCTCTCTGTGCGGTTGAACCATTCAGGCAACGGTCGATTCCTTGCTTCCATATCTCATTCCCCTTTCCTTAGCGTAATTTGGACGTGCTTGCCGGCGGCGAGCCTGGCGCTGATGGCCGAACGGATGGCCGCGATCCATTCGTCCAGTTCCGCCGAGGTTCGGATCATGGCAGGCCGGACGATTTCCGTGGCGTCGAGTGTATCGACAGTTGCCGGGCCGGACGGGGGAGACGGAGGCGCGGGCACCCGCTTGCGAACTTCGCCGAACAATTTGCGCCACGAGCCCCGGCAGGCTGGCGGAGCGCACCAGAAGCGTCTGGAGCGACTGCATCGGGCGGTCTTCATCGCACTTGTCGGCGAGATCGTTGGCAAGCCGCGCGGCCAGTTCCTCGCGGTTGTCATCGCTGAGGCGGGCCCAATCGGGATGGGCCTCAAGCTCACGAAGCCCGGCCAACAGGGCCTCGGAATAGGGTGCGTAGTGCCGCGTGTAGCATTCGCTGACGCGGTCCAGGAGACCGCGAATCGCACCGCGAAGATCGGGGATGCGCTTGTGGAAGCGGTCGGAGGAGAGGATGTCGGTGAAGGTCTGGCGATCCGCATCGCTGAGCAGCCCAGCCGTGTTGTCGGGGAACAGAGCGGCCAGTTCGCGGTGCTCGTCCAGAAGTCGGCGGGCGCAGCGAAGATCATCCTCGGCACCTTCGCCGAGCGCCTTGATGATGGACCGGGCCCACTGGATGTTGTCGGGAATCTGGCAGTCGGCCGTGCCCAGGACGGCCGTGGCGTTGCCGGCGTCGCCTTTGAGCAGGTCGGCGGCATCGCCGAGCACCTGGCGGGCGCGGTCCTCACCACTGAGGCCCAGGAGACGCAGGCGGTCGGGGAGCGAGCCGATGGTTTCGAGGACCGCCGGCAGGTGCTTGCGCACGACCTCGCTGATGCGATCTTCCAGCGGGAGGACCTCGACGCCAAGGAGGTCTTCCAGCCGGTGGGCGGCGCGGTCGAGGGCTTCGGCCGGGGGCCGGCCATCGCGAGGCGACACACCCACGCGATTGAACGCCACTGTGCTCTTCACGGCTTCGACGGCCTGCGGCCCGCGTGTGCGGACTGGCCCGTCAGCGCCGGGCACATGGAACTTGACCTCGCCAGAGACCAGCAGCGCAGCGAAGACATATCGCACGGCGTCCTTCGACCAGCCATAGGGCGGGGCGGAGAACAGGTCCTGGAGCATGTTGCCCTGGAGACGGTTGGTGCCGGAATCGGCTGCGCGGCGCGGAATTCCCGCAGCACCTCGGCCAGCGCGGCATTGGCGGTGTCGATGCGCGATGCGCCGCCCTGGCGCACGATGAGGCCGAGAGGGTTTAACTCGGAGGGCATGCGGTCGAGCCGCTCGACGGCCAGGAATCGCCCGGCGGAATCGGTCGAGAACTTGTGGGGAACGAGATGGTGAAGCGAGAAGACCGCCTGGGCGGCCTTCGCGAGAATGCTCCGTGCGGCGGCATCGAGCGTTTGCCCCGCCTCGATTGCGGGCGTAGGAGCGCCCCGGAAGATGAGGGTGCCTTCGGCCATCGCACGCGCCGCGGCCTTGCCGACCGTTTCGCGGTTGCGATCCGCCAGCCGCTGCTCGGCCCGGATAAACTGGCCGATGTCGCGATCCTCGTGATGCGTGCCGGTGTCGGCGATGATCTTCGTGGAGGCGCGATCTCGGCGAGCAGGTCATCTACGGCGCTGTCGGTCTTTGAAAGCCAGACGATAGAATTCTTGAGTTCACGCTGGGCCGCCGTCTGCTGGAGGAACTCGGCGCGTTTGGTATCCCACAGGCCGCCATCGACGAATTCGAGGCGGAAGTCGATCTCTTCCGAGCCGCCAACCACTGGCAGCTTGCCCAGCCGCACGGCCGCACGGACCTCCTTGATATTGTCCAGCCGAGCCGAGGGTTGAGTAGAGAACAGCGGCTCGCCCGGCACGCCCTGATGCAGGATTTCCGCCTTGAGGCGCTGACATTCCGAAGTGGTGGGCGCGTAGCTCTGACGCTTGGCCTTTAGCGGCTGCACGGCGTCGGAGAGGAACAGATAGCCGCCGGATTGCGGGTCTTCGATCAGCCCGCATTCCTTCTGGGCGACGATGGCCTTGAGCGTGGCGCGGACCTCATCCAGAAGCGATGGATTGCCGAGACCTGGGTAGAGCAGCGCGGCAATGTTCTCGTCGGTGCGGGGGAAGCCCTCCAGGGGCTGGAGTGCTGCCACGGCTTTGGCCACACGGGCGGCCAGCGGCTTGTCCTTGAATGTGTCGATCACCTTCTCCACCGCGGGGCACATGGGGAAGGACTTTGCCGATGTCGTTGGCGAGCGTGTCGTAGAAGTCATCCGCGCAGGCCAGCGTGCCGATGGGACGATCCGCGAGCTTCGTGGCTGCGGCCGGCAGCACACGGCTCTTGTCCACCAGAACGTCCTGGATCACGCGGATGGCCGAGCGAAGCCCAACGCCGCCGGTGGAGCGGGCCAGGGTGCGGATGAGTTCGAGCAGCAACTCGAAGTGCTGGGGCAGGAAGGGGTAGAACCGCTGGAAAGCATTGGCGTCGGGATCGGCTTTGTAGAGCACCGTATTGGTCAATCGCGTGTGAGTCACCATCGCCGGGCCGCTCGTCTGGAACAGCTCGCGCAACTGGTGCTCGCCTTCTTCGGATTTCGTGAGCAACCGGCGGTACGTGACCTCGCGGATGTCCTTGGGGTCGAGGTCGATGGTGATGGGGAACCGATCACGCAGCTTGTTCAGATCGGCGGTGTTGTGGGCAGCTCTCTCCACGATCTCGGCCAACGTCTGCTGGCCAGTGGCGGCGATCCACACCCGGCCCTGGCCAAGCTCCTTGAGGTTGCGCGAGAGGCCATCCATGTTGAGGATCAGTTCTCCTCGCGGGGCCACGTACTGACCGGCCTCGTCGATGAGAAACAGGATATTCTGACGGCCAGTGCGCCGGCGGCACAGGTCGATCAGATCGCGAGCCAGGCCACGGAGATCTTTGGCCTCCTCAAACCGCAGTGTGCTGAACTTCTGCGGCGTGTCGTAGTCCTCCGGCAGCACCTGGGGAACGATCTCGGCCGCGCGCGTGACGCCGATAAGGGGGTCGTTGTGGATGTCCTTCCAGTCGCCCTTGTAGCGCTGGCGATATTTCTGTCGGAAATCGTCGAGCTTATTCCGCCTCTCAAGCGTGAACTCAAGCTGGGCCAGCTTCTTTTCCTTTGAGTAGCCGGCCCACTGCATCACCTTCCAGTAGAGGACGTTGGCGACGGTAACGGAGGGGCTGTCGGCCAACTGCTCAGCGCCAGAATCCAGCAGGATGACGGCCGTGGGCTCCTGCTTCGCCAGCGTGCGGAGCATGGCCGGAATCTCGTTGCGCTTGAACCGCTCGCACAGCAGATCGAGGAAGGACTTGCCGCCGACCTTGCGGTCGGGATCGAGGGCGAAGCCCAGGTATTTCGTGAAGGAGCTTTTGCCGGAGCCGTAGAAGCCGGAAACCCAGATGCCGATCTCGGCGACCTGGCCGCCGCGCACGCCGTCGCCGAATCGCTCCAGGAACATGCGGAAGCAGCGCTCGATGTTGTCGGTGATCTCGTATTCGCTGATTTCCGCGCCGAGCCGGTCGTCGGCGTCGGCGTAGTAGTCGATGACCTTCTCGATGGTCCGGTCGATGGGCCGGGCCTTTGTGAACAGGTTGCGGATCGTATCGGCCATCAGTCACCTCCCACCAATGTCGCGCGGTAGCCGCCATCCACGCCGTAGAAGCCAAGATAATGAAGCCCGTATTGGCCGGAACGGCGGCCGGGATAGAAGAGCACCGTGGGCACTTGGACCTTGTTATGGAGGCTGCTCTCAATAAGGCGCGTGCGGTAAAACGGATGGAGCATTTCGAGGTCGTTCAGCAGGACGATGCTGTTGGCCGGCGAGGTCGTGATGATTTCCGTCACCTTGCCAATTAGCCGGTTGTCAGACCGCAACACGTTGCGGACGGAGTTGATGCTATCCAGCAGGTCGGCCTTCGCCTCGCATTCCAGCCAGTCCTCCCATCGCCCGGATTCGTCCACGATCTGCCACAGCACGTCGGACAGGGAGCAGCGGAGAGGGGCAAGGCCGCGCTCGCGGAGCCGGGCGCACCACCGTGGGATGGCCTCTTTCAGTCGCAGCATGTCCTCGGGCGGGTATACGAAATAGAAGATGGGATCGCTGCGGGCCGGGTTTAGAGCGTCGGGGTAACCCAACTTCGCCAATAGATCGTCGAAGGTCTTATCGAGCGATGACATCGAGCAGTTCCTCCATCGACGATACCTTCCAGGTCATCCGCACAACAGAGCCCGCATACTGCACGATCAGACCCCGCGACTCGCCAAGCCGGCTCAGCCGGTCAAGCAGACGCACGCGGTTCAGCCCCCACAGCCGCCAATCCGGGTGTTCGGCGATAGCCAAATCGCTAAGGTCCTGCTCGTGAAGCTCGCGGGCGAGGATGACCAGCGCCTCGTCGGTCATCTCGTAGGGAACGATCTCACGCGGCTTGGTGCGCCCGGTCTCGCGCAGCATGCCCACGTCACGGAGCATCCCCAGCAAGCCCGAGGCGATTCGCCGCTGTACGGGCAATGACCAGGGCTGGGGTATGTGGCCGGCGGAAATCGCGTCGGCGAGAAACGACAGTCCGTCCTCGATGGACAGGTGGGTGCGGCGGCGCTGTACCGCAGGCCAGTAGAAGCCGGCGGTAAAGTCGTAGATCAGCGGGTCGGTCCGGCATGAATAGAGAAGAACGAACTCGGTGAAGGTGAGGTGCGGCAGGTGATGGCCCAGAATGCACTTGAGCAAGGAGGCCGGGCGCGAGTCGGGCTGGAGATAGCGGCGTGCGAACACCCGGCGGAGGATGTCCCTGGATCGACATGCTGTGTATCGGCCCAGCAAATTCTCCTGCAAGCCGCGCTGGACGAAGTCCGATGCGCTCTCGCCGGGTTTCCATCGCTCAACGAGCAGCCGCGTGTCCGCAATAAGGCCGGCCCCCTTGCAGATGGAGATCGAGTAGCGGCGGGGATCGTGGAATGTCATTAACACACCGGCGGTCATGAGCATCATGCCTCGAAATACGGGTAAACCTGCTGTCCATGCTGAGCCGCGCCGAGGTACAGAGCGGCGACCTTGCCGATCACGTCGCCTCCGGCAACGCCGGAGATGGGCCCTGCACGCACGGCCCCGACCTGTGGCTGCGCCGCCCTTTGTGATCTCCTTGAGCCGGGCGACCAGTGCAGACTTATTTGCCAGGAAGGGCTCCAAGGTCTTGGCCAACTCCTGGCCCACAGGACCCATCAACTGCTCGTCGAGTGCGCCCTCGACGTTGCCAGGCAGCCGGAAAAGATGAAAGGCACCGATCTTGCCGATGGCCTGATCGTGGACCTCTCGCGCCGCGACCATTGTCGCCTTTACCGCCGCCGCCGTCGCTGAGCGCGGGTAGATCCTGCGCAGAAAGCTCAGCCCCGTGGGCGTCAGGAATCGCGTGGCCCACCACGGCGGTTCTGCCGCCTCGCCCAACGCGAGGACCTGCATTCGCAGGCTCAGCAGATTGCGTAAGTCGTCCTTATCCACAGTGCCTCTCATTAGCGATAACAGCCGGATAGCCCGATGCGTTGCCGAATGTGCTAATGGTAATGCTTCTGCCTGCTCGCTGCCATGCTGCCGGCCCCGACACCCCGACATTTGCGCCGGGCCGCTACGCCGAATCTCCGTATGTCTCGAAAAGGAAGACGCTTAACGTGGTCGCTGCGCCCACGGCCAGCCGAGCATGCCTCGTCCCAAGCTGAGCGAAGCTGTCGTCCTTACCATGGCCGCTCCCGTGGATGTTCCGCAACTCCCCCAAGCCCTTGAGGATGTTGGCCAAGTTACTCAGCATCACCCGCATGATCTCCGACGCCCGTCCGGCATCCGGCACGTCGTCAGGCGTGAGTCGCAGTGCTTTCGTGGCCAGTTTCACGAGCTGCGGCAGGTCCTCCTTGCCAATGGTCACCTTCAGCCGGCGCAGGATCGTCTTGCAGATCGTCTCTGCGAACTCTTTGGCCGTGCCGATGGCCAGTTCCGGGTCGCTCTGGATGGCAGCCTGCATGCGGGTGATCTGCTGGCTGATATAGCCGGCATTCAGCGCATCGGCGATCTCTTTCGCCTGCTCCATTGCCGGACCTGCACCTTCGAGGAGCCGATTCGCCGCAAAAACCGGCCTGCCAGAGACCTCTCCACATGGCGTCATCTCCCAGCCATCGACGGCAAGATATCCGTTCAACGTCTCCACGATCTCCTGCACTTCCTCGGCCTTGGGCCGAACTGCCGGGTGAACCATCTCGCAAAGAAAACGAAGAAATTGGTCATCAGGCCCGTGAAAGAGCCTGAAGCGCGGGTCGTGGAATACCCAGTCGTCACCCCAATCATTATTCATTTCGCGATGCTTCCAGATGTCGTCGTGCGCGTTACTGAACCGATAGTCATTGGAAGGGAGTTGGCTTAGGTCGTACAGCCGCGAAAGAAAATCAGGCTCAGACATTCGGCCAGACCAATGGATGTTGGCCACGGTAATGGCGTCGATGATGTTTCGCCGCGTGACTTCTGAGATGGTATTCGACGTGTTCTTGCCCATTGTTCCACCTTCCTGTACTCATCAAATGGTCCTCGGCGTCCGCACGGCTGCATCGAGTCGGCGGTGTAGGAATGATGCGATGGTGAGCAGGTCCAGGGCGTCCTGCTCCGTCATCGTCCACGAAACCCTTGGGGCGTGTGCCGTCACGTTCCGAAAGGCGCTGAACATGCCCTTCATCAGGTTCATCAAGCCAGACTGCTCGTTCTTCTCGCTGTCCGATCGCAGGCTGTTAAACGCCAGGAACGGCATGCCGGCGCTGCCGCTGCCGAACACCTCGTCGATCAGCTTCGCTCCGTCGCCCTGCCGTCCCGACCGCGCCCTGACCTTGTCGGCCACGCTTTTCGTTGCCTCCAGGACGGCATGGAAGTAGTTGTTTTGCACCAACTCGGCGCGGCAGAACACCAGCACGTCCCCGTGGACGCCACGTCTGCTCAGTTCGGCTCGGAGTTGTCCCGCCCGCTGCTCGGCTTCGCTCAGGCTTCGGGCGGCAGTCTGGTGACTGATTTCGCCATCCTCCCCAACACTGTAACCGCAGAAGGCGAGCACCTCGTTAAGCGAATGACGGCGCAGGTCGAACCATGCCGCTTTGCCCGTGTACCGCACTGGAGCCATCGCCGTCTTGATGAAGGCGGCGACCAAATTGCCGCACCTGTCCTGGCGCTGCCGCAGGCTCAGCGCCTCGTATAGCCGGGTGCGTTTGTTTGGCCCTGCCACGGCGGCATCGGCGATGCCCAGATCGCGCAGAAGCTGTCCGATCTCGGTGCCCGTCAGGCCGTCACTTGTGTGGCCCAGCACATCGCAGATGCGTCGTAGAACCATGTCGTCAAACTCTGAAATCGCCGCCATCGTCAATCGTCCTGTTCAGCCGCCGCATTGGCAGCGCTTGACTCATCATATGACGCGCCGCAGATCGGCCGGGTGGAAAGGGGAAGCGGCTTTGGAGGCCGCCCCACCTGCGTTTGGGCCACAGGCATCGCTGGGTCTGAGCTAGCATCGCCCAGCGTCCCCGATCCGCCGCCGAACCAACGGAGCAGGCAAAGCCGGTCCTAGTCTTCCACGAGCCTCATCGGTGGCATCGGCCGCTTGCGGCTACGCCGGCTTTGCCGCTCCTCACGAGCCTTCTTACGGGCAACGATGGCCTCCTCTGCATACGGTGTGGCCTCTTTGATGAGGCCGGCAAAGTCGTAGTAGTTGCTCTGCTGTCCGTATTTCGGGTGCCGCCGTTCATGGCGCTGGATCAACTCAGCAGCCTCCATTTTGGCGATGCGACGCTGAACTGTGCGAGGCGAGACGCCCATAGCGTCGGCGATCGACTTCTTCCCAGGGAATGGAAGCTCCGATGCGAACCACCAATGGCTTGCCAGATGCAGCAGGATGTTCACGTCGATGGCGTCAAGGCCGAATGCCTTCTGGCGGTCCAAGATGACCGACGGAATAGCCGTCCAACCGGCATCCATTAGCGTTTTCGTCCACTTCCTTTCGTTCTCCCGAAGCGACGGCTGAGTCACGGGTACTGCGCTCATAGGGCCTCCGCAAGTTTGCTGCGAAGAGATTACCCTTGATCTGCTGAGCCATGCAACCCACCCCCGGAGTCCTCCAGGGCTGGGGCCCTAGACCCGAATGTCCTATGCCCAGGACTCATCGAGCCATGGGCCCGCGACCCAGTTGACCACCGAAATAGCACCGAAACTGCTACAGGACAGTACCCCATCACCCTGCCCATAAAACGGAAACATAACAGGAAATATGCCGGGAGTCCCCCGTGTCCTGGGGGCGGTGCCTCATTTTCTCGGAACTCGCAAGCTGTCGGACGCCCATCGTCGATCGAGAGTATTTTCTGCCAGCCAGATCCATCAACGATCGAACAGCAACGCCCACACCGTTGGCCACAAGGCCAACTGACGAGCGAGCGGACCCGGAATACACGACAGGCGTCGATGGTGCCGACGTTACA